>CBDCWE010000003.1:2440000-5051450 GCA_965223355.1 Hyphomicrobiaceae bacterium | reverse complement strand
GCGGGGATCGACAATGAAAGGCGGCAGATGGCAGAACGTCAACGCTTGCACGGCATCGTCGAACGGGAGGTCATCGCCGTGCACGATTTCATTGCGGCCTGGTTTCGCGGCGAGGTCGCCAACGATCAGGCGCAATTTGACAACGGGCTTGCCAACCGCCTTGCGCCGGAGTTCTGGAACATTCAACCGAGCGGTGCGTTGCTGTTCGCGGGCGATTTACTGGAACCGATCCGCCGCGCACATGGCCGGAACCCGGATTTCCGCATTCGGATCAGCCGCGTTGATGTGCGCAGTTACGACCCGCGGGCCCGGCTGATTGTTGCGACCTATGTCGAACACCAGACCGGTGCACGCAATACCGAGCCGGCCGACAACCAGCGCATATCATCGGTGCTGTTCAAGATCGAACCGGGCAACGGTCAGCTGACCTGGCTTCATATTCATGAAACGGCTCTGTGATGCGCCCCGATGCGCGATCAGACCGGCGCCGGCATCGCCGCCATCGGCGAGCGAGCATCCGGGCGCCGCTCACAACCCGGCGTCCTGCCAGTTGGTGACCGGTTCGGCCGGTGCGCTGGCCAAGCCGGCGCCCTGGATGGCGATGATCGCCGCGTATTCGTCGCGATCCGATGCATCACCGCTGATGCCGACCGCACCGACCGCCGCGCCGGCATCATCGAGGATCAGGACGCCGCCCGGAACGGCGGCAAAACGGCCGCCGGACGCCGCCGAGATGGCCGCCTGGAAGGCCGGGCGTTGGTCCAGCCGGTCGCCAAGTGTTCGACTGGACTGGCCCATTCCGAGGGCGGCACATGCTTTCGCGATGGCGATCTCGCCGCGCACGATCCCGCAGCCGTCTTGACGCTTGAGAACAACCAGTTGGCCGCCGGCGTCGACCACGGCGATGGTCACCGGCAGCAGGCCGGCATCGCCTGCCGCTGCGATGGCGCCGTCAGCGATCCTGTCGGCCGTCGCCAATCCGAGAGACGAGGCGACCGGGAACAACTTTGGTTCACTCATGGCGGGGCTCCTGGAAAACGGCTCCTACTTGCGCTCACCATAGCTCACGGCGAGGCCCGCGCGCACATCCTGCTGGATGCCGTATTGCGGGAAGGGATAGCGAAATCCGTTCTTGGCCAGTGCCTTCATGCCGGCAATCGCGCGCTCGAGATCAGCCGGCGGTAGTGCCATCAGCATTTCATCGTCAAGTACGCCGCCGTAGCGCCGTTCGGCAAAGCACGGGATCGACAGCGACGGCTCGCGCAGCTTCAGGGCCCGGCCCCAGCTGTCGGCACAGGCCGACTCGCCAACAACCGACCAGTCGAAGCGCTTGTATCCCGACCATTGCAGGCCGTTGATGAAGTAGATCATGGCGCCGGGCGTTGCATAAAACAGCACGATGTCCGGTGGATCGAGACGACCGGAAGACAGCGGCGAAACGGCCAAGGCCTCGTAGATGCCGTCTTCGACGCAATGCATCGCCGCTTGGTGCTCGGCTGCCCCGTCGTCGTCCGCGAACCAGACGCCGACCATGTGCTGGCCGGACTTCCAGGCCGGATCCTTGGCATGACCGAGACCGACGACGGCGCGGCATTGCGCGCCAACCAGATCTTCCGAGGTAATGCCGACGGTGCGCCCGAGGCGCGAGGCTTGAGCGACAATTTGATCGAGGGTGTGGACCGCATCCGGGCGTCGGATCCGGGCAATGGCCTCCATGTCTTCGCGCTTCTCGAACATCTTCATCGCAAACGGTATCGAGCGCAGTTTCAGCAGCGCTTCGAGTTCGCTCGTAACGGCGGTCCAGTCCATAACGATCCTCCGTAATTTGCTCGTCAGGGCCTGTCAGACTTAGATCATCGCGGCTTGAGTTGGAACCGCTATTGCGGTTCCAACTTAAAGCACAAAGATGATCGCCACTTTAGAGGCGAGCAACTTTCTGCCTTTATTCGGGATCGTTCCGATTCCGAATAAAGGCAGGTTGCTCTAATGTCGCGACAGGGGAGCCCGTAAATCTCATGGGCTTTGGGTGGCCGGCCGGGTGGCCGGGTGGCCGAGCGGGCCGCCGTGCGGGATGGGGTTGGCCAATCGCCGCTTGGCGGCGATCCTTGAGGGGCTTTCAGCCCCTCAAACACCCCGACCAGGGGATGATCCCCTGGACCCCGGACTTGATCTTGGCCCGGTTCATGATGCACGGTGCTTCTAGGTTGCGACGTTCGGTGGCTCAATCCAGCGTCACACGCTGTCGCTTGAAGAGCGGATCATCCGCTTGAATGGGTGTGTGGAACTCGATGCCGCAGCGACCGGCAAGCCACCATCTGACTTCACCCGTCAACTCGCGCCCGTCGAGCAGCTGAATGGCAATGCTGTCGCCGGGTGCGATGCCTGAGGCGCCTCTGAGACCTGCGCCCTTGGTCGACAGGTTCTCGATCATCGTGGTTTGATAGATGCCGCCGTGATAGAGCAAGCCGCGAATGCGGACGGGGAAGCGGTGCTCGGAGCGGCGATGCAGCAACAGTTTCGGAGCGGTGCGCGTTTCCGCCGGTTCCGCTTCCGGATCAATGTCCGTGTGGTGGTGATCTGACCGCATATCCGATAGCCTGTTCATTGCGCTAGCCATAATGTCGTTGTCCGGAGCCCAACCCTTCAAAATCGACAACCACTCTATAGTTTCCGGAATAATAACCGGGAAAGAGTCGGTTAATTTTCCATTTCCCACCGTTGCATAAGACGTCACGGGTCGAGATTATCAATGATGATGAAATTCTCATTTTCGACGCCGCAGTGATGGTTTTTCCGTGGGTCCAACTGGATTGATAACTTGCTTGCGGATGGGATTGGCAACTGCAATCGGCGCCGCAAACCTGACGCCGATCAGGTCATCACAGCGCCAGACGACGTGACATTCGGCCCAGCTGCCGTCCAATTCAATGTAGAGTTCGAAGGTATCCGGCGCATTGATCGAGCCTGAGAGCTGCAGTTTGGCGCCCTCCGGTGAAAGATCGCGCACCGTGCACGGCAACGTCGAGTGACGATTGTTGAAGCACACCACGCCGGCTTTCAGAACCCGCCGCCGCGCGGCATCCCGGCACTCGGGATCGTTTGTATGCAACGCTTCAATATCCCTTTGGAGCTGCGGCGTTTGTGCGGCTTGTGCCGACAAACCAATGCCCTGATCCACACCCTGCGCGGTAACCTCTGCGGCCGTGCGCAGACGCCCCACCCTGTCGGCATAATCTTGCACCTTGGTCAATTTTCCGGGGGCGCGATCGACCTGGTTTGCCGGTCGGGCAAACGCGTCAGTGTGCAGCTCGCCGGCTGGCGAACCGTACTGATCAGATGCCGAGCTTCTGCGACCAGACATGGTTTTACAACTGCAGTTTAACTTCGTTTATGCGATGTCATTAGCGACCGCCCGGCCACTGGCCGGCGCTGGCGGTCATCGGCTATAGTATACGGCGCAGGACTGTTAACAGCCGATTGATGAAGCTAGTTAGCGAAACTTGAACGCCAGGCTGCGGGCCATTTGCGGTCGGATGGTCGTGCGGGACATGGAAGGTGTTTGCGAGAGCTTCGCTATCGCCGGCATGGCGCGCGCTCAAGCGGTCGTCAAGAACGTTCGGTGCAGCGGCAACGCCCGCGCAATCCGGTTCGGATGTGATCACGGTGGCGGTGCCCGTCAATTGACGACGAGTTCCAATGGCGCGGTGCTGAGAGGTTCGGCGCCGGTGGCAGTGACCAGGCTCGTGCGCCCGTTGGTGGCGGCAAGGCCGGCGTCATCGTCGAAGATGATCATGTGGAGGAAGAACACCATGCCGGGTTCGATCACGACCGGGTTGCCTTCATAGATCATCGGCCAGTCCATCCAGCACGGCGCATAGGTGGTGCCCAGCGAATAGCCGCAGGCATTGAGCCGATAGGCGTTGAGGCCGGCGCCATCCAGTGTATCGGCATGCGCCTTGAACACCTCGCCGACCGTGCGGCCCGGCTGCAGCGTTGCTTCGCATGCGAGCAGGGCATCGGTTGCCGCGGAATAGAGAAACCGCTGGCGGTCCGGCGCCGACCCGATCGCGAACGTGCGCATCAAGGCCGAATGGTAATGGCGGTAGGTGCCGGCGAATTCCAATGTCAGTTGATCCTGCTCCGACAGGTGCCGGCGGCCGGAATAATACCGGCACATCATCGCACCTGGTCCCGACCCGATGATGAACTCGTTGGCCGGATCATCGCCGCCGGCCCGGAAGATCGCACTGTGCATGTCGGCCAGGATGTCGGCCTCGCTGACGCCGGGCCGGGCCGCGCTGACAGCCGCGTCATAGGCGGCATCGCCGAGCGTGGCGGCGGTGCGAACATAGGCGATCTCCGCCTCGCTCTTGATGAGACGCAGGCCCGAGACGAGCCGCGAAGCATCAACGAGATTGCAAAAGCCGTCGAGCGCCTCGCGCACGGCGATGTATTTGTCGCCCGTCAGCCCCTGGGCCTCGAGTTCAATGGCGATCCTGCCCCGGCGCAGATCCAGCTCTTCGAGCACCGCGCGCAGCTCATCGGCGGGTCTCGCATCGACGCCATCCTTCCACACCCGCACATCCTCCAGAGTTGAGGTGAACAGGGCCTGGCGCAAATCAGGCGCCCGGGTCAACAACACACAGCGCCCGTCCGCCGTGATGACAAGGCATTGGAAGAAGACATAACCGAACGTGTCATAGCCGGTGAGATAGTACATCGACTCCTGGCGGAACATCAAAAGCGCGTCGAAGCCCTGATCCTTGAGCTTCGCGCACAGCGCCGCACGGCGGGCTTCAAATTCCGACACCTCGAAATGCAGTTGCTTGGTCATGGGACGCTGGTCCTCGCCGGGTTCTAGATCATCGTGCTATAAGTTGGAGTCGCTATTGCGGTTCCAACTTAAAGCACAAAGATGATCGCCACTTTAGAGGCGAGCAACTTTCTGCCTTTATTCGGGATCGTTCCGATTCCGAATAAAGGCAGGTTGCTCTAGGCCTAAACTTTCATGACAGGCTTAATCCATTCTATTATGGCTGCCAATTGAAGACGGCGGTCGGGAGGAGGTGGCTATGGAACTTGCAGGCCAGACTGCGCTCATTACCGGCGCCGGCCGCGGCATTGGTCGCGCTTGCGCACTGAAGCTCGCAGCGGCCGGGGCGAATATCGTTGCAGCCGATATCAACGGTGAGACGGCGGCCGGGACCGCGCAGGCCGCGGAGCTTGTCGGGCGGCAGGCGCTGGCCGTCACCGCCGACCTCGGCGAAGTTGGCGAAATCAACCGGATGGTTGAGGCAACGATGTTGCGGTTCGCTCGGCTCGACATCATCGTCAACAATGCCGGCGTCACACGGCGTGCCGACATCATGGAACTCACCGAGGCCGATTGGGACCGCATCCACCGTGTCAATTCCAAGGGCGTGTTCTTCTGCATGCAGCGCGCCGCCACCGAGATGATCAAGCAAAAATCCGGCCGCATCATCAATATCGCGTCGATTGCCGGCAAGGGCTACATCGGCACATCGAATGCAATCTACGCCGCCAGCAAAGGCGCGGTGCTGGCGATGACCAAGACGGCGGCGCAGCAACTTGGCCGTCACAACATCAACGTCAATTCAATCTGTCCGGGGATCACGCGCACCGAGATCTACAGGGCGATTGTCGCGCGCGATGCCGAACGGACCGGCAAGGCTGTCGAAGACATCGAGCAAGCGGCCCTTGCGACTGTGCCCCTCAAACGGGCCAACGAACCAGAAGACATTGGCGATATCGCCGTGTTTCTGGCGTCGGCCGGTGCGCGCAACATTACCGGTCAAAGTTTCAACATCGATGGCGGACTGATCCCGGATTGATGGTGTCGATGGGCGCGGCCGTCCGCCAACGCTGCAGGCGGCCTGGCGGCGGCCCGGCGGCGCCCGGGCACCGCGGCTCGTTGCCATGCTCGGATGACCGACCTGGCATTCTTCATCAGCCAAAGCCCGTGGCTTGCCGGCGCGCTGCCGGCGAAACGGACCAGCGTTGATTTTGGGTCGATTTTGGCTGGCCACGCGCTATTCCGCCGGGCTGGGCTTTTGGCGCCAACCGGTCGCCGTTTTGGATGGCGCCGCCACCATCGCGGCGGGTTGCGGCGGTGCGGGCCTCGACCAGGGCGCGGACCTGAACCAGCCGACGGCATAGGCAATGGCGATCAGAATCGCAAAGCCGCCGAGGTTGGCCAGCGGCACCGTCAGATAGGTCTTGCCGGCAATGTTCAGGAACGTCGCCATCACGAACGACAATGTCAGCCCGGCGATGAAAATCCCCAGCGACTGCTGGCCGACCTTGCTGATGACCCTGACAATCGGGCCCTTGAGGTAGCGGCCGCCGGCGCCGACGGCGACGTAGGAGACATAAGCCAACGCCAGAAAATGGATGAACCGGAGGATGCCGAAATTGGTTTTGTTGATAACCGGTGCGAGTGCTTCGCGGCCGTCTTGCAGGATCTGGAAGTTGTTGAGCAGCGGTGCCCAGTCAAACGGGACACACGCGGCCAGGACGACAATCGATGCGATCAGGAGGCGCCGGTCGACGGGCGGTGCCGGCAGCCATCCGCTCATGAACGCAAAGCCGCTGAAAAAGATCAACTGCCAGGCAAACGGATTAAAAAACCAGACGTCATCACCCCACGGTTCGCGCGGCAAATGGGTGAGATTGAAGTTCGAAACGAGCCACAGCCCGACCACAAACAGTGCGACGTAGAGGCGGCCGAAACGGGCCAGCATCACAACCACCGGCACCAGGACGAGAATAACCAGGTACATTGGCAGAATGTCGAAGTAGGGCGGCACGAATTGCAGCGTCAGCAGGCCGACGATGGCGGCATCGGCATTGTCGTTGAAGAAATGCTGCATCATGAGGCCGCGAATGTAATTGTCACCGCCGAGATGCCAATCGATGACGATCATGATCGCAAGGTTGACCATGAAAACGCTAATGTGGGCCCAGTAAACCTGCCAGATTCGATAGAGGATGCGGCCGCAGCCAACGACATAGCCATGATTGCGGAAGGCGGCGCCGAACGCGATGGCGGAGGCCATGCCGGAGCAAAACACAAAGATTTCGGTCGCATCCGAGAAACCGAACTTGGCCGGGATCCAGTCGGCCCAGGGATTGCCGATCATGTGGGCGATGAATATGATCACCAGGCAGACGCCACGAAAGAAGTCGAGGCGGATGTCCCGTTGCCGTTTGCCGGCCTGCGGCGGTTTGGTCATTTGGGAGTGCACCTCGGCTGCCTCACGCGATCAATGTCCTCTGATTTATGCGTTTACGGCTACGTGGTCTCAATCACCTAAAAAAAGCGCATTCAGACGCTCAGATTTGGTCTGTGCCAAGGCGCGGCGGCCCCAAGGCGTGGTGGCGGTGGTGATGCCGGCGCATCATAAGGTCGCCGCAACGCCGGCACCAGGCCAAATCCGAGCGCCTTCGGTGCGTGTGCCCCGGCCCCTTGAGGGCGTCAGTCGCGCTCACCGTAGCGCAGCGATGCTTTCGCATGCTTTCCTGTTCACGAACCGGGCCTGTTCACGAACGGGGCCTGCTCACGAACGGGGCCTGCTCACGAACCGGGCCTGCTCACGAACCAGCGCCGCGCATCTCAATGCGTCACTGTAGGTAATTGAGACCATTAGCGCTTGATCAATCGTGGAAACTTGGCGTTGGCCTGACGAATGTAGGCTGCCGTCTTCTTTTCCCAGCGGCGCTGCACGCTGCGATCGTAGTTG
Source organism: Hyphomicrobiaceae bacterium (assembly GCA_965223355.1). Classification (GTDB taxonomy): domain Bacteria; phylum Pseudomonadota; class Alphaproteobacteria; order Rhizobiales; family Hyphomicrobiaceae; genus Tectiglobus. The sequence goes on along the minus strand of CBDCWE010000003.1, from coordinate 5,043,690 downwards.
AGATAGAGTTTGCCATCGATGATCGTCCAGGCATCCGGTTCAATCTTGACCAAGTAGCCCCGGGCAACGCCGTAGGCGCAATATCCGCCGTAGGCCGGTTCGTATTTGGCCGGATCGGCTGCAAACTTCGCTTTGTTTGCGGCCGATGAAAAGCGCCACGTCACGCCCTTGTGCGTGAGTGCGTATCGTGCCTGGCCCTGCCGCGGGCCGCCCTGTTCGAAATAGGCAACCGGATCATAGCCCTTGATGGCAACGCCCGGCGTGGCAATGGTATTGATGGGTGACTTGGCGTCGGCAGCGCCGACCGAGGACAGGGTCAGCGCGGCTGAAACGATGATGGCCAGAACGGCCAGTGGAGCGCGAACGTCGAGGCGGTCAGTCATAATCTTCCTACCCGAGCTTATGTGGCACATTGGTGTGGTTGCATGGTGCCCGAGCGTCCAGCTCACGCACAACCAACAACTCTGCGAGCACGTGTTGAGCGCGCCGTGAGGGGCCCGTCGGTACGCCGTGAGGGCACCCGTGGGCGCGACCGTTGTGAGTTGGCCTTGGCGCTAGAGCAACCTGTCTTTATTCGGAATCGGAACGATCCCGAATAAAGACAGAAAGTTGCTCGCCTCTAAAGTGGCGATCATCTTTGTGCTTTAAGTTGGAACCGCAATGGCGGTTCCAACTTAAAGCACGATGATCTAGCTGATCGGCAAGCCCTGCGCGACCCGCGCCTGTCTCTCGTTGGGGGCGCCGAAATGCTCGAAATAGCGCGGTTCGATTTTTTCCACCGGCAGAATGATCAGCACATCGGTTGTCCCGAACTGGTGATCGATAACGGCGCCATCGCCGATATAGGCCCCGAGCCGCAGATATCCCTTGATCAGCGGCGGCAACGCGCGCAATGCACCCTTGGTGTCGACCGCACCGGCCGGCACGCGGTTCATATCCACAAACAGATCGTCATGGGCGCGGACATACCAGTCTGACGGGGCGAGACGATCATGATAGAGGAAACTCAATGCCTGCGCGTGTTGTTCCGGGTCCGTTCCCTCAAAACTCGCGCACCCGATCATCACGTCGATATCGTGTTCCCGGACGTAGGACCACAACCCCTGCCACAGCAGCTCGACAGTGCGCTTGTTCCGGTATGGCTTTAAAACACACGAGCGGCCGAGCTCCATGAACCGATAGCGCGGAGACTTTGCCGAGATCAGCGGCTCGATGTCGTACTCGGACTGGGTGTAGAAGCCGCGCGGCCCGACCGGCATATCCTGGCGAAGAACCCGATAAGTTCCAACGACTTGCGACGTAGCTGGCCCGTGCTTGTCAAGCGCCTGTGCAGGCTGGCCGTCATAGACCAGCAGATGGTCGCAAAACTTGTCGTAGACATCCTGATCTCGACGGCGCAAGCGGGCGCGCAGGCTCGGTGTCGCCGACATCTCCTCGTAGAACACTTTGTAGCGCAGGCGCTGCGCCAGCCGCAATTCGGACCGCGAACGCGCCAGCCTAACCTCCAGCGCACCGATCTTGCCGTAGACCTTCGGCTCGCGGCGGCGTAGCCCGCGAACGCCGGGTCGGGCCGCATTGCCAATGACTTTGCCTGACTTCAGCAACTCTTCGCGTTTGCGCTGTGGCAAAGCTCTCGCCCCCCGACTATCAGCTTTGCGACCAGATTTTGGTGCCATTTATCATTATCTCTCCGTGCCCTTGCGCGACTCTAGCATGAGGAAGCCGGGCTGTCGCCGTCGGAGCGCGGCCCACGTGATTGCCCGCCACCCCTGCCGCTCTGGCGCCATCCCTGCTAGTCTGGCCCAAACAGCAGTATGGCAGGACACCGACATGAACGAGCAGACCGACAAAGTTGTCCACTTCGATGTCGAGGACGGCATTGGCGTCATCACCATCGACTATCCGCCCGTGAACGCGCTTGGCCCGGGTGTCGTCGATGGCATTGTCGCGGCGTTGGACCAAGGTGAAGCAGATCCGAACGTCAAGGCCTTCATCATGATCGGCCGGGGCCGCACGTTCATTGCCGGTGCCGATATTCGCGGCTTTGGCAAAGGCCGGCCGGTGGCGAAGCGGCGCGCCTATGATGTGCTCGATGCTGCAACTAAGCCGGCGGTCGCCGCAATCCACGGCTTCGCGCTCGGCGGCGGTCTTGAACACGCCCTCGCCTGCCACTACCGCATCGCCCTGGCCAGTGCCAAAGTCGGCCTGCCGGAGACGTTGATCGGTGTCATCCCGGGCGGCGGCGGCACGCAGCGCCTGCCGCGGCTGGTCGGGCCCGACAAGGGCCTCGACCTGATCCTGACCGGCCGTCATGTGCCGGCCGAAGAAGCCAAGGACCTCGGCATTATCGATGCCGTCGTCGACGGCGATAGCGGCGAGGACCTGCGCGCTGCCGCCATCGCCTATGCCAAGTCCATCGCCGATGTCCGCCCGATCCCGCGCGTGCGCGACAACAATCAGCGCCTCGCCGAGGCCACACCGGAACTGTTTGCCGCCAAGCGCAAGGCGATCGCGCGCAAAGCCCGCGGCCAGCCGGCCATCGAAAACGCGATCCGGGCCGTCGAGGGCGCCATGAGCATGGATTTCGACGCCGCCATCGCCAACGAACGCCGGCTGTTCAACGAGCTTGAGACCTCACCGGAGGCCGGCGCATTGCGCTATGCCTTTTTTGCCGAACGCGAAATTGCCAAGCTGCCCGGCCTGCCAAGGGATCTCGAACTGCCGCAGATCAACACCGTGGCGGTCGTCGGGGCCGGCACCATGGGCGGCGGTATCGCGATGAGCTTCGCCGACGCCGGCATGCCGGTCAAGATTGTCGACGCCGATGCCGAGACGCTGGCGCGCGGCATCGGGCGCATTCGCGACAACTATGCCAAGTCGGTGCAGCGCGGCAGTATCTCACAGGACGAGATGGACGCGCGCCTCGGCCGCATTCACCCAGTCGAATCGCTCGCGGAGATCGGCGATGCCGACGCCGTTATCGAAGCGGTGTTCGAGCGTATGCCGGTGAAAAAGGAGATCTTCGCCAAGCTCGACGACGTTATGAAGCCGGAAGCATTGCTGTTCACGAACACGTCGGCCCTCGACATCGACGAGATCGCCGCCGTTACCAAGCGTCCTGAGATGGTTGCAGGCACGCATTACTTCGTACCGGCCAATGTCATGAAATTGTTCGAGGTCGTAAACGGCACCAAGACGTCGCGCACGACGCTCGCAGCCGCCATGAAGCTCGGCCGGGACATCAACAAGATCTCGGGCTACGCCGGCAATTGCGACGGCTTTGTCGCCAACCGCTCGCGCGCACCGTTCAATATCGAGCAGGGCCTGATGGTCGAGGAGGGCGCGCTGCCCGAGCAGGTCGACCGGGTGATGGTCGACTTCGGCTATCCGGTCGGCCCGTTTGCGGTTAACGACATGTCCGGCCTCGATGTCAGCTACGACACGCGCAAGCGCCGGGCCGCCGCCGATCCCAATTACCGCGGCCTGCCGATTGCCGACCGCCTGGTCGAGCTCGGCCGCAAAGGCCAGAAGACCGGTGCCGGCTGGTATCGTTATGAGCCCGGTGACCGCACTCCCCATGTCGACCCGCAGGTGCACGACATCATCAAGCAGGTGGCGGCGGAGCAAGGCTTCGTGCAGACCGCGTTCACCGACGAGGAAATCCTCCATCGCCTGCTGTTTTCATCGATCAACGAGATCTGCAAGATCCTCGAGGAAGGCAAGGCGATTCGCGCCAGCGACGCCGACGTCATGTGGCTCAACGGTTTCGGTTTCCCGCGCTATCGCGGCGGTCCGATGTATTGGGCTGACACCGTCGGGGCAATGGCGATCTACAACCAGATCGCCGCCTGGCATCAACGCTTTGGCGAGCGTTGGCGGCCTGCGGAGTTGTTGCGGCGAACGGCAGAAAGCGGCGGCAAGCTGAAGGACTTGAAGGCCGACGTCTCCCTATAGCGCCGACGTTTGCCCATAGCGCCTGCGCGTTGCCGCGCCCACGCCCACGCCGGCCCAGTGGCCCGGCCGATCGTGGGAGCGCACGCGCGCGCAACCGGCGCTTACGATGCGATCCCGAAATCGATCAGTGAGCGGATCGCACGGCCTTCCTTCATCGCCTTGAAGCCGTCGTTGATCTCCTCGAGTGTGATCCTGTCGGAGATCCAGTCGTCGAGATGCAGACGGCCCTGCAAATAAAGTTCGATCAGGCGCGGCATGTCGGTGCGGAACCGGTTGGAGCCCATCGATGAACCTTGGATCTTGCGTTCGCGCAGGAAATCGAAGCCGTGCAGTTCGATCTTTTCGCCGAACGGCACCATCCCGACAATGGTTGCGGTGCCGCCGACCCGCAGCATTTCGAACGCCTGCTCGGCGGTTTTCTTGAGGCCGAGACACTCGATGCCGTGATCAACCCCACCCTTGGTTAGCTGTTTGATCTGCTCGACCGGGTCGCCGTCGTTGGGATTGACCAGATCGGTGGCGCCGAGCTTGGTTGCAAGCTGCAGCTTGACCGGATTGGTATCGACGGCAATAACACGGCCGGCACCGGCAACGTGCGCACCATTGATTGCCGCCATCCCAACGCCGCCGCAGCCGATCACGGCAACCGTTTCACCGAACCGGACATTGGCCGTATTGACGACGGCGCCGAAGCCCGTCATCACGCCGCAACCAATCAACGCGGCGCGGTCGAGCGGCATGTCCTCGCGGATTTTGACGACGGCGTTTTCATGCACGAGCATCTGCTCTGCAAACGACGACATGTTGATGAACTGATGGATGCGCTCCGGCTTTTGCCACGCCAGTCGTTCGGACTGACCGGGCAGCATTTTGACGTCCGTGTTGGTGCAAATCACCGTGCGTCCGGCCGTGCATTGCTCACAGGTGCCACAGAAAACCGACAGACAGGTGATGACATGATCACCGGGCTTGACGTATTTGACCTCGGCGCCGACCTGCTCGACGATGCCGGCCGACTCGTGGCCGAGGACGACCGGCAGTGGATGCGGATAAAGGCCCTCGATGAAGTGCAGGTCGGAATGGCAGAGCCCGGCAAAGGCGGTATTGAGCAACACCTCATGGGCGCCGGGCTTGCGGGTCGTGATGTCCTCGATCGCCAGCGGCTTGTTGACTTCGTACAGAACGGCAGCCTTCATTGGCTCTTTCCTCCCCGTAATCCTATCGCCAGCCCTATCGGTGTCGGCCCACCAGACTAGATCATTGTGCTTTAAGTTGGAACCGCTATTGCGGTTCCAACTTAAAGCACAAAGATGATCGCCACTTTAGAGGCGAGCAACTTTCTGCCTTTATTCGGGATCGTTCCGATTCCGAATAAAGGCAGGTTGCTCCAACGTCAATCGGCCGCCGTTGGCTATTGCAAAAGCACCAGCGTGATGGAATTGACCGCGTGCCGGCCACGTCTTGCGCGCCGTTCGCCGAATTGACACCCTGATTGCCAACACGGCAACGGGAGAATGGCATGACGGACGCATTGGCACTGCACAGGGACGCGCTCGTGATCGACGGCCTCGTCTATCATTGCGACGGTGATGTCAGCGATCTCAAGGCCGGCGGCATCGACGCCGTCAACATCACGACCTGCCATTTCGAGGCGGATTTTCCCGAGGCCTGCGCCGAGATTGCGCGCTGGCACGGCTTACTCAAGGCAGCGGCCGCGCCGTGGCACCAAATCGAAACCGAAGACGATTTCGACCACGCCCGCGAGGCCGGCAAGATCGGCCTGATCATGGGCTGGCAGAACTGCCGGCCGGTTGGCGATGACTTGGATCGCTTTCACTTCTTTCGCAGGTTGGGCCTGAGGGTCATGCAGTTGACCTACAACTATCGCAACCAGTTCGGCGATGGTTGCCTCGAACCGGAGGAGGCCGGTTTGACGCTGCTCGGCCGCGATGCGGTTCGCATCATGAACGAGATCGGTATCGCCATTGATCTCAGCCACGTTGGCCACAAGACGATGCTGGACGTGATCGAGGCCTCACAACAACCGGTCCTGATCACTCACGCCAATGCCCGCGCGCTCGCCAACCTCGAGCGCAACAAAACCGATGACATCATCAAGCTCGTGGCCGCAAAGGGCGGTGTTATCGGCGCCAGCATCTATGGGCCGATGTGCTGGGATCAGAACCCTAAACGCAAGCCGACCTTGGACGATTTCTGCCGCCATCTCGACTATCTTGTCGAGCTCGCCGGCATCGAACACGTCGGCTTCGGAACCGACCTTGCGACCGGCGCCGATTATGCCACCATGGCGCACGAACGCGGCCACTGGCGCCGCTGGCAGGGGATCAACCGTTTTAACCGGATTTTCGGTGAAGATATTCCGTCACGCTATCTCGCCGACTGCAACAAGCACAGCGACTTACCAACAGTTACACAATTGCTTGTTGATCGCGGTTGGCAGGCCTCGCATATTCACGGCTATCTCGGCGGTAACTTTCGTCGTGCAATGGGTTTAATCTGGCGGGTTGCGACCTGAGACCAGCCCGCATGATTATTGACCCACCCGTAGGGCCGGGCGCTTTTTTTGCCGCCAGCTGTGTTGGCTACCGCTTGTGGTCCGTGAACCACGGCACGACACCGGCCTCACTGGCGACAAAAATCGCTTAGGTGAAACGGGTCAATAATTATGCGAGCTTGTGTGATTCCTTGTTTTTGTTGCACTGCTCACACAACAGTTCGGGCGGGCCGTCTATTCTATAATGCGTCGGATATAATGTGTCGGAACCAGCATCAGCCCTGTCGGCTCGGCATTTGTACGGTGCTTTTGCTGGCGGCGTGTGCCGGCTTGGTCGGGCTGGGCACACATCGCGCCCAGGCGCAGGGCACCGGTAGCGGCCTGGTCGTCGATGTTGACAGCGCCATATCGCTGTCATGCGATGATCGCGTCTCCGTTAAGGTGACGGCGGGCGAGGTTGCCCAAACGCTCGTTGGCAGTGGCACTGGCGATCAGGGGATTTCGTCGCCGGCGACATCAACCTCGTTGGTTGGCAGCGGGTCGGACTGGAACGTCACCATCACCGGCTTGCAAACCGACGTCCGCGGCTGGCGTCTCACGAAACAGGCCTATGACATCTGCACGGTTCGCGCTCTAACGCTGCAGGTCGGCAACTATACCGTGTCGACAGCGTTGACCAGCAACACGTGGCTCGACGGCCCGGCGGGCTCGCGCGTGCGCGTGACCAGGGTCCATACCCGCCCCGGTTACTCCAACGGCCGTTTCGCGCCGCAGTTCGGTGTCAACTGGCGGGCGCTGTGGTTCAACCTTGGCGGTCGGTTCACGGTCGATGTCGAGCTGGAATTCGATATTGAGCAGGCCTCGCGACCCGGTCTCCACACAAGTGGTACGGCGGGCACGTTTACTGTCACGGCGGTTGCACCGTAATTATGCAGTTATATGACGTTTCAAAGTACAGTTAAGTGAAGAGTGGATTGTGTTGAAAGAATTGGCAAAATTAAGCCAATTTGTGGACAAGTATTTGCTAACCACTTGCGACTAGAGTCCGAACATGTTGGTAGAATTAATCATTCGGATGGGATGCCTCATGAAGAAGTTCCTGCAGATGGCATGTGCCGTTTTCGCGCTCGCCGCAGCAACGCCAAACAGCGCCAACGCAGCGCAGGTGACCGTGGACGTCGATATCGATCTGCCGCAGCTGCTGCTGCTGTACTGCTACAGCACCGTAAGCGTCGTCGTGCCGGGCGCAGCGTTGGCCAGCATTATCGGTTCGGCCGCGACGACGACGATCGTCGGCGGCGGACCGGATGCCGAGGACGGCGATGCCACGATTCTCGGTACCATAACCAAGTCGGCGACGTCCGTGGGCGGCACCACCCTCGATGTCAACCTCGACGCCGACGCCCTCACCGATGGCGGCGGGCTCAGCACGGCAACGCTCAACCTCAACAACGTTTGCGCCGTTCGCGGACTGGCCGGCGGCAACGTTTCCATCAGTGTCGGCAATACCGGTTTGGCAAAGCTCATCGGCCCGGGTGTAGGCAATGAGATCTCGGTAACGAGCTACACCCCGTCGCCGACCTCGACGGCTATTTCGCTCGGGACGCTGGTCCCGATCGATGTTGCGATGGGTCTTGACCTGTCGAGCATTAATGCGCCGGGCAAATTCGCAATGACCGGTGGCGGAAATAAAATGATTGTGTCGGCCGCCCTACCGTAACAAACGGGATACTGCGCCCGGGACCAACGTCTCCCGGGCTCCCCCTCGCGTAATCAGGGCGTGCCGTCTTTAGCGGATGGGTAGTCCGCTGAGGCTGCATTGTGCGCGGCCTGGATTACGGAGGGCAAGTATCGTGGCGTATAAATCATTTATGGTCGCGTTTGGATTAATCTCATTTCTTTTATTTTATATCCAAACCGCCTTGGCTTTTACGATTGCAGTTTCGCCTGCGCGCGTCGAAGAAACGCTGACGACGCGTCCGAAAACGAGAACGATCAAGGTCATCAATTACGGATCGAAGCCGACGACGGTCGCCGTCCGGGTTGCCCACTTTGATCTCGATGAACAAAACAAAGTACGCGAGATTGCACCAACGCGGCAGTCTCTCGATCAATGGTTGATTGTTCGTCCGCTCAAGCTGAACATAAAGCCTGGAAAGACGGCAACGATCCGGTTCGCGATTCGCCCGTTGGCGAGGCCGACGCCGGGCGAGCATCGCGCCGTCATCTTTCTCGAGCAGAACGATGTGCGCAATGATAAGTCCCCCGATCAGCTGAACCTGGCTTATCGGATTGGCGTGGTTGTCTATGCCTACGCCGACCCAAAGCGCGTCAAATCCAGGCTGCACGGCATTTCAGTGTCGAAGTCCGGCCTGTCGTTGGATGTCGAGAGCCTCGGCAATGCCCACAGCCGCATCAATGGCATGTACGGGATTTGGCCGGTCAAGACCTATCCCGGTGACAAACGGGCCCTGGCTGCGGTCAGGAACAGCAATGCCTTGATCAAGCGCAAGAAGGCGGTCGCCGGCGCACTGGTCTCGGGTCCGCTACCGGCCTACCCGGTGTTGCCGGGCTATCGGCGCACGGTCACGAACGGTTGGCATCGGCAGTTGCCGGCAGGCTCCTACCGGATTGTGACCGTAGGTAAAGCCGGGGAAGTCGGCTTCGCGAAAGTCCTTCCGCTCGATATCAAGTAACCAGGCGGTGCGTGATGAGCAACAATCGTTGCGCCTCGCCGGTGGCGATGCGTTCTGTAAGCCTGGATGGATTGGTCGCTGGCGGCCTTGTGCGCGCTATTGTTTGCCTCACCGCACTCTCGGCGTGGTCTCTGGTGGCCGGCGTGCCGGCACTGGCATTCACTGATTGTCAGGGCGCCCTCGTCTCGTTGCCGCTCAATCAGGTCGAGGAGGCGCGCACCGTCATACCCGACAGGGTGCGTGCCGGCGATGCCTTTGGTTCGCCAAGCGAGCAGCAGGCCGAGCACGACAGCGCCAGGTCAAGGCGCCCGCCCGAATTGCACGCCCGCCATGTCGCGCGAAGCTTGGAGCGGCTGTGGCGGATCCGCGTTGCGCGCTCCGTCAGCCCGCGTTCGTTGATCGTGCGCCACCGCTTGGTTGGCGCCGACCCGCACAACATGCGCCATGAAAGCCGCAGTGAGGCGAGACTGCATGTTCGTATTGTCCCGCGGGCGCCGCGCATCGTCTGCCGGAACGCCTCGCATCACATTATCGAGGGCAGCGCCGTTCTCACGATCGCGGTCGGCATTTTGCCGCTCTCCGGCCGCTACTTCGCCACCGTCGAAACAGAAGTTCGGGTGCCGTGATGGCGGCGCGGCGCTCCATACCATGCCCATCAGCAACCGTCGGTTCGTGTCGCCGGCGCTTTGGCCGCGGCTTTGCAGCGGTGCTGCTGGCGGCGCTGATAATATTGTTGAGCGAGACGTGGACGCGCAGCGCTCGAGTGCAGGCCCGGGCAAAGCCCGTCGAGGATCTCGTCGGCATCGTCATTGGCAAACACGAGGTTGCGACGCTGTTGGTTTTGCGCCGCGACGGCCGGGCGTGGTTGCCGATCGTTGAATTCGCAAAACTGACCAGGATGAAGGTCGATAGGGCGGCCGGCTCCGCCGCCCGAACGGTGACGACGCCGTTCGGCGATACGACGTTTCCACAAAGCGCCGTCCACACCTACGCCGGGATCGCCTACGTCGACAGCAAATACCTCATCGACACCATGAATTTTGCGATCACACCGCGCCCCGAGCAGTCGGCGCTGGTCGTGATCGTGCCGTGGAACAGACGCAGCCGCGCCGATCCGGAACCGCCCGATTACAGCGACCTCAAGCCCGATGCCATACCGCCGAATTACGGCATTGCGACCGTTCATGGCAGCCTCAGCTATCAGGCCAGCAAGCAGGGCGGCAACGTTTACGACAACATCTTTCGCATGACCGGCTTTGCCGGCGGCGGCGTCTGGCAAATCGCCTACGAGGACGATCTGGTGCGAAACCGGATCATTCGTGACGCGATCTGGATGCGTCAGCTCAGCGACAACACGTTGATCCAGGTCGGCCATCAGTCCATTGCACTGCATCCGCTGTTGAGCCTGCAAGAATTGACCGGTGTCCAGTATGCCTGGTCGTCACGGCCGATCATAATGAGTTCCACCGACTTTTATCCCGGCGCGCTGCTTAGCCGACACGGTCAGCGCCAGCGCACGTTTGCCGGACGCGGCCCGGTCGGAGGTTGGGCGGAGCTGTGGTTTGACGGACTGCTTATCAGCCGGCGCGACATCAAGCTCGACGGGACCTACGCGTTCAACGACATCCCGTTTCCCAGCCGCCAGGCCCGCGTCGAGATCAGGATCTATGATCACCTGCAGCCAAACACGCCGACCGAGGTGATCCGTGAAACCATAGACCTATCCGAACTGTTGTTGGAGGCGGGGCAGAAAACGGTCCTGAGCGGGGCCGGTCTCAGGGGCAATGCGTTCGATGTGTTCGGTGAAAATACCGGCTACGGTGGCGGCATCGCCGGCTTTGCCATTGCGCGCTGGGGGGTCAGTGAGCGCCTCACGTTGGAGGCCGCAGTCGACGCCAACAAAGACGACCAGCGCGCAATGGCAGGCGTCGTCGCCGAACTGTGGACCGGCGTCGTCGGCGGTGTGTCGCTCGCCAGCAACCACAACGGCGGATTTGGATATGATGCCGAACTGTCGGCAAAGAACGGGCGCTGGTCGGCGATGCTGGGCTCCTTCAAGGCCCTGAGAAGTGCTTCCAGACGCGGTGCGGCCAGATCGAGGTCGCCGATACATACCGGTCATCTCGGCTATACCTACAGCCCCACACTCGAGTTCGGCCTGTTCGCCCGCCACCAACGCGACGAGGGCATCGGCTACATCTTGCCCTATGTGTACTGGTCGCCCGACGACAAGTCGACGCTGCGCATCAGGCCCGACCGCAGCGGCGACTACGACCTTGATGCGATCTACCGCATGACGCCGCGCGATACCTTCACCCTGTCCGCCGACTATGAATATGCATCGCTGACTTTCACGCACTATTTCGAGCACGGCCTGCGGCTGTCCGTGCGCGCCGGCTACGACTACGACGAGAAGGATCCTGATCTGCGCTTGGCGTTTGCCGCCAGCCAGCTGTTCGGCATGGAACTGAGCTGGCGGGTCGCGCTCTACACCACCAGCGAACTGGATATCGGCGGCGAACTGTCCCTGCGCCGCAAGCTTTGGGACGGTGTCTATGGCTATGTTGATATCGCCAACAGCCATCGCCGGCGAAATCGCGTCGGCACCATCTTTGGCGATCGCGACGACTTGCGCATGCGGTTCGGGTTGAGCTTTGATTTGGCCTACGCCGACGGCACGTTTGCCAAGGCCGCCTTTGGCAGAGTGCGGCCGGACGTCGGCAATCTCGCCGGCGTTGTTGCGCCATCGGCGCGCGGCAACGATCTCAGCGGCATTCCAATCATTGTCGATGGCAGGTATCGCACCAAGACCGCATCGGACGGTTCGTTCTTCGTTGCGGGTGTGGCCAACGGCAATCACCTTGTCGAGATCGAAGAAGATTCGCTGCCGCTGGAACATGTTGCCAAGAAGCGCAGCCTCGTGGCAGCCGTTGCCCCCGGCGCCGTCACCAACCTGACCTTCCATACCGTGGTTCTCTACGGTGCCGCCGGTCGAGTGACAACGCGTGGCGGCGATGGCGTTTCCGGGCTGCAGATCGCGATCGTTGACGGCGCCGGCAAACTGGCAGGCGAGAGCGAGACCAACGCGTTCGGCTACTATCGTGTCGATAACCTGCCGGCCGGCGGTTATCGTGTCGAGGTCAGGGATGCGGGCGGCAAAACCATTGCCAAGCGCACTCTGTCGATCACGAACGACCATGTTTTCGACGTCAACTTGACGGTTGCCGCCAACCCCAAGCCAGCCGCTCGATAGGGTCCGGTCGGCAGCGTTCGACGATCGCATATGCCGGCCACTTTGGCGTTCGCGACAGGGGACCCGCAAACCCCACGACCTGTCGCGGCACGGGACGGCGATACGGCATCGAACATCGGGCCTGGACTGGTGACAGCGTGCACCAAATCAACGACGTCGGACCGGCGTTGGGCGTTGGGTGCTGGGCCGACACGGCGTATAAGCACTTCGGCGATGCCGGGTCCGCCGCATGGCGGGACGATCCGGCGTTACGCCGTCATGCGATGCCAGCGGCTTTGCCGGCAGATACTCACTGTGCGATATAGCCGCCGTCGACGTTGTAGTTGGCACCGGTGACATAGCGCGCGCGATCAGAGCACAACCAGCACACCATCTCGGCAATCTCCTCCGCCGTGCCCATCCGGCGATAGGGAACCATCGACAGGATTTCATCGCCGCGCGTTTGCATCACCGTGCGCGTCATATCCGTTTCAATGTATCCCGGACAGACCGAGTTGACGCGGATGCCGGCGCGCGCATATTCAACACCGGCGGTTTTGGTGAGACCGACCACACCGTGTTTCGCGGCCGTATAGGCTGACGATGTGCGGATCGCAGCAAGGCCTGCAACCGATGCCGTATTGACGATGGCGCCGCCACCGTTTGCTTCCATGTGCTTGATCTCGGCGCGCATGCACAGCCACACGCCCTTGAGGTTGATTTCGATCATGCGGTCGAACGAGGCCTCCGACCAATCCGCCGTGTTGAGACCGGCCGCATCGACCTGATAGGGCGCGATGCCGGCGTTGTTGAAAGCACAATCCAATCGACCGAATGTCGACACCGTCGTCGCGACCATCGCCTCGACATCAGATGCCTTGGTCACATCGCCTGCGATCGCCACCGCCTGGCCGCCGGCTTGGTTGATCAGCTCGACGGTTTGCGCAGCCCCGTCAGAGGCGACATCCGACACGGCAACGTTGGCGCCTTCCGTGGCGAACAGAACTGCGCTCGCCCGCCCGATGCCGCGCGCGCCGCCCGTGATCAAGGCCGTCTTGCCGTCGAGCAAACCGGACATTGCTACCTCCTCCACAGGTTGTTCCGTTGATGTCAGATGAGGCCCGGATGTCGGGTGAGGCCCGATCAAGCCGCTTCGGCCACAACCCCGGCCACTGACGTGCGAACACCGCCCGCCAATTCAGTTGCCCTACAAATATCACGATCATGCCCCACGTCCACCACAACGCCGGACCAACATACTTGTGCCACAGCGTTCCCCGCTCGCTGACGGCGCCAGACGGACACGCCAAGACGATGCCTTGCGCCCGGTGTCCGTCTGGCATCTTATCCGCTTCATACGTTCTTTGCCGTTCTGTGCGAACGCGCCGGCGCTCGGTTATCTCGCAGCGCAGTTATCCCACAGTTATCCCGTAGTTCAGTTATCTCGCAGTACGTATTTCGTGCGCCGGCTTAGCCGCTTGGTGGCCGCAGCCTTCGCCCGCCAGCCAAGTCGCCCACCAGCCAAGGCAGATGTCCACCCGGCGCGGTGTGACCGAGACCGTTGGCGAACACAAACACGATCGCTGCCACGCTCTTTGCGCCGGCGCGCAGACCCCACTGCGATCGCGCCGACACCCAGCCCGCCGCCGATCGGGCACTCGATGCCTACCTGATGCCTGCTGGCCAAACCGCGCCATGCGATCGCCGAACGGCAACAAGCGTCGCTATGATACGCAGAGGTTTGATACCCAGATGAATTCCTGCCGGCGTGCACAGCCCGCCTTCGGCTGTGACGAAAGGCCACAATTTTCGCCATTTCAGCATGCACGGTTTCATCGCTGCGCGCGCGCCAGAACCGCGAGCCGGGCGGCGGCAACGTCTGTCAACGGCCGGCCTCCAAGGTGCGCAAACCGTAGGCTGCTCCCGGGTCGGACCAACCGGTCGGGCACCGATGAACTGGGAATGAATGCGCCGGCCAAGCTTTGTTCATTGCCGATGTGTAATCTGGTGGCGTTCGGTCGGTTTTTTGAACCGGGATCTGACAAGAAAGGTTAAGCCTGATGAGTAAGCTGACAAACATTTTGGGAGCGATGGCGTTGGCCGTTGCGACATTCTTTGCCGGCGGCGGCGCCCAAGCTGCACCGATGCCGGCAGCCGCGATCGCCGGCAAGATCGTCGATGCAGGCGCCGAAGGCCTGGTGCAAAAGACTCACGGTTGGCATTGTGGATGGCGCCGCGGCCACCGTCATTCGGATGCGTGCGGTCGGCGGCGTTGGCGCGATGGCGGCTACCATCGCCGCTGGCGCAGCCGTCGGTGGGGCTGGCATCGGCGCTGGCGCAGCCGTCGCGGCGGCTACCATCGCCGCTGGCGCAGCCGTCGGTGGGGTTGGCACCGGCGCTGGCGCAGCCGTCGCTGGTAATCAGCCGAACAACGACTGAACTCGGGAAAGCGTGCAACCGCGCGCTTTCCTTTCTCTATGTCTCTAGATCATCGTGCTTTAAGTTGGAACCGCCATTGCGGTTCCAACTTAAAGCACAAAGATGATCGCTACTTTAGAGGCGAGCAACTTTCTGTCTTTATTCGGGATCGTTCCGATTCCGAATAAAGACAGGTTGCTAGTGATTGAGACCACCAGTGGTCATTTGGACGGGCGAGGTGATGTCATGCGCGCGATCGGTCTCGTTGCCTGGCTCGGTTTGACGTTCAGCGCAGCATCGGCGAGCGCCGGCGATATCGTGGGCGGGCTGCGGACCAACCAAGCCTATGTCGAGGCCCTGCAGCAAAACCGTGGCCTCAAGATCCAAGATCCGAAGGCGGTCTTCGCGGCTGTCCTCAACGCGCTTCCCGACCGCGTCAAAGTCTATCCGACCGAGGGTTACTATTATTTCTCGTTTCATCACGCCGGCGTCAGGTATGCCGGAAACATGCGCCTCGATGCCCAGGCGCGCAAACGCGGCCTGGTCTACTTCACCTACTTTCGCTCGGCGACCATGCAGCATTCAGACGGGCGCGGCCAACGTGCCTTGCTCGGGCCCGACGACGGCGTCGAGGTCAGCCAAGTCGCGCCGTTGATATGGCAGGTCGGCTTCGCTCGCCGGAAGGTGGTGTTCGAACTCAATGATCTTTCGAACGTGCGCCCGCCCGCGGGCCACCTCGGGCCGAACGAGCGGTTCATCGGCCCGGTCTTCGATGAATCGGGCCTCCGGTTCTTTCTGTCGTTCGATGATAAGCGCAACGTGTTTCTTTTCACACTCGACGAGACATCCGACGTCGCCGAACAGTTTTCGCCATCGCAAGCCAGCACCCGAATCCTGATCGGGCGGCGAACCGGCTTCTTGTTCCACATCGACAAAGCCGATCGTGGCCGCAAAGCGTTGATTGGCGTATTCGGCGGCAACATCGAGTTGAACAATTATTTCGATGGCCCGTTCGATCAACTGCCGGACGATTTCATCGACGGCGAAAGTTTGCGCTCGGCGATCCTCAAGCAGCGCCCGCAACTGGCCGGCAAGATCGATCGGTTCGGCAATCTCGAAGGCGGCGAGAACCGCGTGCTGATCGCCCCTTATGCGACCTATCACTCGCCGGACGACATCAAGCAGCTGTCGCGCTGCATCGCGCGTTCCGGTGTGCCGGTCGATGATGCCTGCCTTGGCGAGCCCGACGCGCCGCCGGCGAAATAGCATCGCGCGCGAGCATTGCGCACCCAAACTAAACCGCGATCGGGATCGGCAACGGAGCGCGCGCACGCGGCGGTGAGCGGGCCATGGCTCGACGGCTGAACGCTGGGCGCGCCACCAACCCATCCGTAGTGTAATCTCTGCTCAAGCGTCACTTTCAACCGAGGGCGCCTCAGGGATAACGTTGGACCGATCATAGGGGACAGTCGACGATGGCGTGGCGCATTGGTGTTGATATTGGCGGGACGTTTACGGATGTCGCGTTGGTCGACGAAGACAGTGGAACAATCGGCGTTGCCAAGGTGACGACCACGGTTGCGAACTTCGCCGACGGCGTGCTCGAAGGTTTGCGCACGGCCATGGCCCGCTATCAGATCGATGCGGCAGACGTCAGCCTTCTCTCGCATGCAACGACCGTCGTGACCAACGCGATCCTGGAGGAAAAGGGTGCGCGGGCGGCGCTCATCTCGACGCGGGGATTTCGCGATGTTCTCGAAATGCGGCGGGCGGCGCGCGCCGATCTTTATGATCTGTTCCAGGACCCGCCCGCGGTTTTGATCCCGCGGCGTCGGCGCTTCGAGATCACCGAGCGCATTGGTGCGGACGGCGCCGTCGTGACGCCGCTTGATGAGAGCGAGATCGACGGCTTGATCGAGTGTCTGCGCGCGCATCGGGTCGAGGCGGTCGCCGTGTCGCTGCTGTTCAGTTTTCTCAATCGCGACCATGAACAACGCCTTGGCGCGCGCTTGCGCGATGCGTTGCCGGACGTGCCGGTGTTTCTGTCGTCGGAGGTTCTGCCGGAGATCCGCGAGTTCGAGCGCACCAGTACAACCTCGGTATGTGCCTATGTCGGACCGATCCTGACCCGGTATCTGTCGCACCTCGAACAGGCGGTCGGGGAACTGGGATTGCCGCCGCTCTACGTGATGGGCTCGAACGGTGGCGTGTTCGAAGCCGGCGAAGGCCGGACGATGCCGGCGATGGCGGTTGAATCCGGTCCGGCGGCCGGCGTCGTCGCCGCCGCCGTCGCAGCGCGCCAAACCGGTCGGTTGAACCTGTTGTCCTTCGATATGGGCGGAACGACGGCCAAAGCCAGCCTGATCCGCGACGGCCACTACGAGACGACGCCTGAATACGAGGTCGGCGGCGGCTCCAGCATGAACCGTTGGATGAACGGCACCGGGCATCCGATCCGGGTGCCGGTGATCGACCTGGCGGAGGTTTCGGCCGGCGGCGGCTCCATTGCCTGGGTCGACCGAGCCGGCGCGCTGCGTGTCGGACCGCACAGTGCGGGCGCGTCACCGGGTCCGGTCTGCTACAACCGCGGCGGCAGCGAACCGACGGTGACGGACTGCAATCTGCTGCTCGGGTATCTCGATGCCGCTTCGCTGTTGGCCGGCGACCTGCCGATCGACATTGGCGCGGCGCGGGCGGCGGTCGAGGAACGGTTGGCCGGGCCACTTGGTGTCGATGTGCGCACCGCGGCGGCGGCCGTCATCGACGTCGTCAACAATGCGATGGGCGAAGCGCTCAAGATCGTTTCCGTGCAGCGCGGCCACGACCCGCGTGATTTCACCCTCGCTGCATTCGGCGGGGCCGGGCCGTTGCATGCGGCGGCGCTGGCCGGCGAACTGGCCGTTGCCGCGGTCATCTGCCCGCCGATCCCGGGCGCCTTTTCCGCGCTCGGTCTGGTTGGCACCGACCTCAAGCGCGATTATGTGCGCACGTTCTACATGACCAGCGATGTTGTCGAGCCGGCGGCGATGCAGGCCGCCTTCGAAGACTTGGAGGCGCAGGGTTTGGCAATGCTCGAGCGTGCCGGTGTGGCGGCCGGCCGGCGGCGCATCGAACGCTCCGTAGATGTGCGCTATGCGCGCCAATCCTACGAGATTTCCGTGCCCGTCGATGCCGGCGATGTTTGCGCTGCAACGATCGAAAAGATCGCAGCGATGTTTCATGAACGCCATCGCGTCACCTACGGTCACGACAACCGTGCCGAGCCGGTACAACTCGTCAACGTAAGGGCCGTCGCGGTTGGTGAAATTCCAACGCTGACGATCCGCCAGCAGCCGGCCGCCGCGGCGAGCGATCCGGTCAAGGCGCATCGCCGGGTCTGGTTTCGGACCTGCGGAGAGGTTGCAGCGCCGGTCCTCGACCGGGCGCTGATGCCGGCCGACTATCAGCTGCCGGGGCCGGGTATTATCGAATCGCTCGAGTCGACCATCCTCGTACCGCCCGGCTGGTCAGCGGTGATCGACGGCGACGGTTTCGTCCACCTGACGCGCCTGCCGGGCGCGGCCGCCGCAAGCCGATGACGTGTGTCAATTCTTGAGCTGGGGTGGTATTGGATCATTGCCGCATCGGGCCGGTCCGCCCCGCCGGGCGAGCGGGATGGCTCGCGTTGGCTCTGAAGGGCTTGAGCAACCTGCCTTTATTCGGAATCGGAACGATCCCGAATAAAGGCAGAAAGTTGCTCGCCTCTAAAGTGGCGATCATCTTTGTGCTTTAAGTTGGAACCGCTATTGCGGTTCCAACTTAAAGCACGATGATCTAGCGTCCGTTTCCTTGGAGTGAGAAGGTCTCATGTCAGAACCAGCACACAGCGTCGACCCGGCCGCGTTCGAAATCGTCAAGAACTCGCTTTACAAGATCGCCGAGGAAATGCGCGTGGTGCTGGCCAAGACCGCCTATTCGCCAATCCTGAAGTCGGCGGGCGATTATTCTTGCGGCGTGTTCGACGATCGAGGTGAGATGGTGGCCCAGGGGCCGGATCTGCCGATCCATCTCGGTTCGATGCCCGATGCAGTGCGTGCGATCGTCAAGGCGTTCGGTGAGGATGTGCATGACGGTGATGTGTTCATCCACAACGATCCCTATTTCGGCGGCAGTCATCTGCCCGACGTCAATGTCATTCGCCCGGCGTTCTACGACGGCACGCTGCTCGGCTTTTCATGTCTGCGCGCGCATTGGCCCGATATCGGCTCGGCGACGCCCGGCAGCTATGGTGCCGTCACGGAGATCTACGGCGAAGGCCTGCGCCTGCCGCCGCTGCGCCTGATCGCCGGTGGGCAAATGAACGAAGACCTCGAGAAGGTGATCCTCGCCAACGTGCGCACGCCGGATGAACGCAAGGGCGATCTCGGCGCGCAACTCGCCGCCACGCTGCGCGCGACGGAGCGCCTGCAAAGCCTTGCCGCCCAGCACGGCGCCCAGCGGCTCAAGGCCTACATGGCCGAAGTGATGGATTATTCCGAGCGCCTGATGCGCGCGATGCTGTCGGACCTGCCGGACGGTGAGGGCCGCTTTGAGGATTTCTGCGACGGCGATGGGATCGCCGATGACGATGCCGGCAACGACGCGCCGTTCTGGATCCGCATGAAGGTCAGCAAGAAGGGCGACGGCATCACCGTTGATTTTGCCGGCACCGATCCGCAGGTCCGGGGTCCGATGAACGCGGCGCTGTCGGTCACCGCATCGGGGGTCTACTGCGGCCTTAAAACCGCGATCGATCCCAACAGCCTGATCCCGCCCAACTCCGGTTGCTGGCGCACGATCAAGGTGACGGCGCCCACGGGTACGGTGGTCAATGCCGAATATCCCTCGCCGGTGGTCTATTCGAACCATGAGATGTCGCATCGCACCGCCGATATGGTGATGGGCGCACTCGCCGAGTTCTGGCCGGACCAGGTGATGGCCTGTAGCCAGGGCACGTCGGCAATCCTGACATTCGGCGGTCTCGATCCGCGCACCAACCGGCGCTACGTGTCCTACGAGACCATCAAGGGTGGTTTCGGCGCGCGGCCCAACAAGGACGGCATCAACGTTATTGCAAGCGCGATCTCCAACACCATGAACACGCCGATCGAGGTGATCGAGATGGCGTTTCCGCTGCGTGTCGAACGCTATGAGATCGTGCCGGACAGCGGCGGCGCCGGGCAATATCGCGG
The DNA here is from genome assembly GCA_965223355.1 of Hyphomicrobiaceae bacterium. Lineage (GTDB taxonomy): Bacteria > Pseudomonadota > Alphaproteobacteria > Rhizobiales > Hyphomicrobiaceae > Tectiglobus. The sequence goes on along the minus strand of CBDCWE010000003.1, from coordinate 5,023,665 downwards.
CGGATGCGCGGCGCGACGGATCTGGCGGCTATTGGCGGCGGCCGAGGCGGTCGGCTCGTTGTGTATGGAGCGCATGACCTCACCGCCGTTCGGTTTGCAGGGCGGCAAGGCCGGCGCGCCGGCAACGGTGATCCTCAACACGCCGGACGGCAAGTCGCGGGCGCTGCCCTCGAAGGGGGCGTTCGATGTTCCGGGTGGTTCGGTGGTCGATCTCGTGACCCCGGGCGCCGGCGGCTTCGGCGCGGCCCGCAACAGGGCGCCGGCGGCGATCGGCCGTGACCTGCTCGATGGTTACGTGACGATTGCGGCGGCGCGCACGGACTACGGCGTTTCCGATCCCGAGGCGCTGCTGGCTGCTGCCCGTGCGCACGATGATGCCGCGCGGTGACGGCTTCGCGCGGTGAATGCGACACCGTCGGAAAATTCTGCCGGAAAATTCTGCGAGCCGCCAGCCGGCATCGCGTCAGTCTTTGTCTTTGGTGCCCGGTCCGTAGGCGCGGGCCATGACGTATTCGAACTGGCGCGACGGCAGCAGACGTTTGGCGACGACGCCGAGTTTTTCGATCGACTTGCCGGCCAGCGCGCGGACCGGCATGTGCGGTTTGGCCAGCAGGCGCGCGATTTCCTTGGCGACGAGATCGGGGTGGCTGCCGGCCTGCTCGGCGGCGGCGTAGGAGGCGACGGCTCGCTGGTAGGCCGCGTGATAAGGCGAACCGGCATCGGTTTGGGCCGTTGCGACACGGTTCTGGCCGATTTCGGTGTCGATGTCGCCCGGATGCAGCACGGTCGCATCGATGCCGAAGGGCTTGATCTCGGGGCGCAACGCCTCGATCAGGCCGTCGAGCGCGAACTTGCCGGCCGAGTAATAGCCGTGGAACGGCAGCCCGATCAGGCCGCCAATCGAGCCGATGACGATCAGTTTGCCATGGCGCTGGGCGCGCATGACCGGCAACACCGCCTGGAGAACGCGGACCGTGCCGAATACGTTCAGGTCGAAATGGCGTTGGACCTCCGCGATCGATGCCTCTTCGATCGGCGCAACGAAACTCTCGCCGGCGCAGTGGACGACGGCATCGAGGCGGCCGGCCTCATCGCTGAGTGTTGTCATCGCCGCTGCGATGGCGGCCTCATCCGTGACGTCCATCGTGAGATGGCGCCAGGTAACCTCCGTCCTGGCGACTTTTGGCCCGGCGACCTCCGGTATCGCGCGGCGGCTCGCACCGTAGACGCGCCAGCCCTGATCGACCAACAGCCGGCAGGTGGCGCGGCCAATGCCGGAAGAACCGCCGGTGACGAGTACAACCTTGTCCAAATCAATCAACCGATGCTGGGGCGGCACGCTCACAGCGATGTAATTCAAGAACGGCCGCCAACTTTATCGCCTTCAGAGTTCGCTCGAACCAGCCCGCTTTCCCGCCCGGCCACTGTTGGCCACCCGAGGCCAGGCTTGCCCGAGGCGGCCGGGCCGGGCAGTGGACCGGCTGGGTCGACCCGCCTCATGCGGCAATGATCTAGATCATCGTGCTTTAAGTTGGAACCGCTATTGCGGTTCCAACTTAAAGCACAAAGATGATCGCCACTTTAGAGGCGAGCAACTTTCTGCCTTTATTCGGGATCGTTCCGATTCCGAATAAAGGCAGGTTGCTCTAGCCGACTTTGCGGACCCAGGCTGCTCAAAACTCGCAGATTGGCAAACGCCGGCGACGTTGGCGATCAATGCAGGCTGCTGCTCGGCAGGGCGACCGGTGTCGTGGCGTGCATGCCTGTTGCCGCCTGGATGATCGGCTCGATGGCTTGTTCGCGGCGCCGCTTTTGGTCGATCGAGCGGATCATATCGCGAATGCGCGGTTGAATTTCCGTGCGCCAGCGGGTGCCGTTGAAGACGCCGTAATGGCCGACACCCGGCTGCACATAGTGGAAGTGTTCGTCCTCGGGAACGTTGATACAGAGGTCGTGTGCGGCCTGGGTTTGGCCGAGCCCGCAAATATCGTCGTTTTCACCTTCAACCGTCATCAGCGCGGTCTTGGTGATCGCGCCACAATCGACGCGTTCACCGCGATGGCGCATCTCGCCCTTCGGCAGCGCGTGTTCCTGGAAGGCGGTGCGTACGGTGTGCAGGTAAAATTCGGCCGGCAGATCCATCACGGCGAGATACTCGTCATAGAACTTGCGGTGCTGGGCCACCGAATCGCAGTCGCCCTTGACGAGATTGTCGAACAATTCCCAGTGCGCCTTGCGGTGCCGGTCGAGGTTCATGGTCATGAAGCCGGTCAGCTGGATGAAACCGGGATAGACCCGGCGCAGCATGCCGGCGTTGGGCCAGGGCACCGAGGAAATGACGTTGCGCTCGAACCACTCGATTGGTCGCGTTGCGGCCAGATCGTTGACCACCGTCGGGTTGCGGCGGGTATCGATCGGCCCACCCATCAAGGTCAGGGATGCCGGTTGGGCGGCGTGATCACGTGAGGCCATCAGCGCCGTTGCCGCCAGCACCGGCACGGCCGGTTGGCAAACCGCTATGACATGGGTGTGGGGTCCGAGGAATTCGCAGAATTCGATGACGTAATCGATAAAGTCGTCGAGGTCGAAGCGGCCCTGGAACACCGGTACCTCGCGGGCGTCGATCCAGTCGGTGACATAGACGTCATGTTCCGGCAGCATCGCGTTGACCGTGCCGCGCAGCAAAGTTGCGTAGTGGCCCGACATTGGCGCGACAATCAGCACTTTCGGGTCCCGGCGGTGATGGCTGACCGGCAATTGACGCTTGAAGTGGATCAGTTCGCAAAACGGTTTGAACAGGGCCTGTTCGATTTCAACGGGAACGGCGCGACCGTTGACCGACGTGGCGTTGATGTCCCAATCCGGTTTGCCGTAGCGTCGGGTGACATCTTCGAAGACCTGACAGGCCGCAGAAATAGTTTTGCCGAATGGTGTTGCCGAAATCGGATTAAGCGGAAAGTCAATTTGAAAGCGTAAGCCCTTGGCAAACAAGCGCATTGGTGAAACGAGAGCGTGGGCCAGTTCGTAGGCGTGATACTTCATGTTTCGGCTTTCCAATGACGATGCTGCAATGCATCCTGCTATGGGTGCAGTGCAGCATCGGATTCTCGGCTCGTCAACTCCCGGCATCGCCGAGGGACCATCTCAGGGTCGCCATATCTGTAATTCGGCCACATCCCAGGTCGTTCGATTTATATTTTACCATTGTAATTCAATATATTAACGTGATTGTGGCGGAATCCACGCTGGTCATCATTTTATTTGTCAATGCACTTAACGCGGTGTTATGCGCCGTTGCCGAGCTTGCCGCAACGCTGCCTGGTCGGCTTGAGCGAAGTTCAAAAAAAAGCCGCATGGCGTTCGCTCGGCCGGTCGGTCGTGCCAAGCTGAGCGCGGCCACCGCCGCCGCACGAATGCGGCCCGTTGCTCAGCGCGCGGTGTTCGCCTCAGGCCGGCTCTCCACAGCCGGCAGTTCGCCACCGCAGACGCCGGCGACGGAATCGATCTACATCTCATCCGGTCAAGGATGGGGTTGATGATGGCAGCACTTGCGCAGACCAGCGACATGTCGTGGCCGGACACCGACGGCTCGGCGCCGTTCCTCGGCGTCACCCGATCGGCGCGCGGGTATCGCTGGCGCGAGCGTTTGCAGCCCGGGCAGCGCAATCTGGCCGTCGCCATTGCGCAGCGGTTTGGTCTACCTGATCTGCTCGGACGCGTGCTGGCGGCCAGGGATGTCGGCCTCGACGACGTCGACGTGTTCCTCGACCCGAGCGTGCGCAAACTGATGCCGGATCCAAGCAGCGTCCGCGACATGGACGTGGCCGCGGCGCGCATTGGCGATGCGATCGAGCGGCGCGAAAAGATCGCGGTGTTCGGCGACTATGATGTCGACGGTGCGTGCTCATCGGCGCTCATGCAATTGTTCTTCGGCCACCATGATCTCGGCTGCCGGATCTATATTCCCGACCGCCTGCACGAAGGATATGGGCCCAATCCGGCTGCGATCGAGATGCTGGCGGATGATGGTGCGACGCTGATCATTACGGTCGATTGCGGGACGACCAGCTTCGAATCGCTCGACGTCGCCAAGGCGCGCGGCGTCGACGTGATCGTCGTCGATCATCACCAGGCCGACGAGACGCTGCCGGCGGCTGTTGGCGTTGTCAATCCGAACCGGCAGGACGATCTGTCGGGCCTTGGCCAGTTGTGTGCGGCCGGCGTTGTGTTCCTGATGCTCGTCGCCGTCAGCCGCGAACTGCGCCGGCGCGGCCACTATCGCGCATCACCGCCTGATCTGCTCGGCCTGCTCGATCTGGTGGCCCTTGCAACGGTCTGCGATGTGGTGCCGTTGACGGGGCTCAACCGGGCCTATGTGACCAAGGGGCTGCAGGTCATGCATCGCCGTCGCAACACCGGCCTCAAAGCGTTGTTCGATGCTGCCGGCCTCGATCAGGCACCGACGCCCTACCATCTCGGCTTCATACTCGGCCCGCGCATCAATGCCGGCGGGCGGATTGGCGATTCCGGCCTCGGGGCGAAATTGCTGTCGACCGCGGATGCGGCCGAGGCGGCGCGCATTGCCGTCCTCCTCGACAAACTCAATCGCGAACGCAAGGCAATCGAGACCGAGATGGTCGCCGCGGCGATGGCCGAGGGCGAGGCGCTGGTCGATTGCGACCCGGAAGCAGCGATCGTCCTGCTCGGCTCCGAACACTGGCACAAGGGCGTCGTCGGTCTGGTGGCCAGCCGGTTGGCCGAGCGGTTCCGCCGGCCATCGTGCGTGATTGCCTGGGATGGCGGGGGCCAGGGCACCGGTTCGCTCCGATCGGTCGCCGGCGTCGATATTGGCGGCGCGGTGCGGGCGGCGGCGGCGGCAGGCCATGTCGTCAAGGGTGGCGGCCACGCGATGGCGGCCGGTCTCACCGTCGCGCGCGACCAGCTCGACGATCTGCGCCGGTTCTTCGACGAGCGGCTGCGTGCAGCGGCGCAAAGTGCCCGCGATACCGCCGCGCTCGAACTCGATGGCGCGTTGACGCCGCGGGCGGTGACGCAGGATCTGATGGCGCTGATCGAGCGCGCCGGCCCCTACGGGCAGGGTAACCCGCAGCCGCGGTTCGCGTTCGGCGCCCATCACGTGAAGTTCGCCAAGGTGGTCGGCGCCAACCATGTCCGGTGTGCGCTGCAGGGCGCCGACGGCGCCCGTCTCGATGCCATCGCATTTCGCGCCGCCGACCAGCCGCTCGGCCAGTTGCTCTTGAACAGCGGCGGCCTGCCGATTCATGTAGCCGGCAGCCTGCGTCGTGACAGCTGGGGCGGGCGCGACAAGCTCGAAGTATTTATCGATGATGCGGCCGACCCGCGCGCGCAAGGGTGAGCCCCGCAGTTGCCGGACCGGTCGGATTGCGCGCTGCACCGGGCGGTCCCTGCTGTCTGGTGATGCGCCCTATCTGGCGGTGCGCCGCGTCGGGCTCTGCACGTGGTCGGCCCGGGCTCGCCAGACCCTTGCATCTTGCCTCAAAGCCACGTATATCAGCCGGCCTGCGCTCCCTTCGTCTATCGGTTAGGACGCCAGATTTTCAATCTGGAAAGAGGGGTTCGATTCCCCTAGGGAGCGCCAATGATTTCAATGACTTACAAGCCTACTGCAGGAGGCCCTCCGGCTTTGCCGGGGCGGCAGTAACAGTTTGACGTTTCCGGCAGTCCATCGAGGGAATTTCAATCGTGAGCAACCACGCATGCGAAAGGAATTCCAACGATGGACAAGCACGGGAGCCTAAGTCACAGCCGATGGGACTGCAAATACCACGTCGTCTTCATCCCGAAATGCCGGAGGAAGACACTTTATCTACAACTGCGGCAACACCTCGGTGAAGTCTTCCATCAACTGGCCTCGCAGCGGGAAAGCCGGATCGAGGAAGGCGATTTGATGGTCGACCACGTTCACATGATGATCTCGATCCCGCCCCAGTACACCGTTTCGCAGGTGGTCGGTTACATCAAAGGCAAAGAGTGCCATTCATCTGGCGCGCGTCTACGGGGAGCGTAAGCGCAATTTCGTCGGGCAACACTTCTGGGCCAGGGGGTATTTCGTTTCCACCGTTGGTCGCGACGAAGAAATGATCCGAGACTACATACGCAACCAGGAAAAAGAAGATGCCCGGCTTGACCAAATGAATTTGTGGCGCTGATCATTCGGCCTTCAGGCCATCAAAGCCAAAGGGACCGCGAAGCGACCCCGTCAATCCGCTTTGAGCGGTTCATGAACTAAAGCCCCCGGCTTTGCCGGCGGATACTTACTGGTCTCAATCACTTAAATAGGCGTATTCAGATGCGCTGCCCTGGTTCGTGGGCAGGAAGGCGTGGGCAAGCAATAGCGTGCGCTATGGTGAGCACGGCTGACACCCTCAAGGGGCTAGCGCACACGCACCGAAGGCGCTCAGATTTGGCCTGGTGCCGGCGTTGCGGCGGCGTTGCGATGCGCCAGCATCACCCATCGCGCCTTGGGGCCACCGCGCCTTGGCACAGACCAGATCTGAGCGTGGATAGCGTCCCGGGAGGTGGTGTAAATCGGGCTCTTCGGCTTTGATCTGAGCCGATGCAAAGGGATGCGATCTGTGCGGCATCCATGGTTGCATCTTGGCAGACGTCGCGGACGGTTTCCAGGCTCATGTCGCACCGTGTGACGGCCCACGCGTCGTTTTGCTCAAGCATCAGAGCGCCAACCAGCCGCATGACGGTAGCCTCGTTGGAGAAGATGGCGACCACGTTGGTGCGCCGTTTGATCTCGTTGTTCAATCGCTCCAGTGGGTTGGTGGCGTGGATCTGTTGCCAGTGCGGCCTCGGCAAGGACTTCTAGGCGAGCACATCGTCCTCGGCGCTTACCATCAATTCGGCGCGCTTGGCACGGCGCGGCGTGAACGCCTCGATCAGCTTGCCCCATTGTTCCTTTGCAGCCCCGAGGCTGGCGACATCGAAAGCTGTCCCGAGTGCTGCGATCGCGATGGACTTGTCGTTCTTGCCGACACTGCTGAGCGCGGTGCGATCGTTGGTGCGCTCGCCCGTGCGTTCGTGGGCGCCCGGCATTGCACAGGACCTCGACATCGCGTGCCATCAGCTTCGCGGCGACAAGGCCCAGCATGCCTGCAGTTTGGCGCATTACGACGCCGGTGGAGCAGGAACCATCTACTCCATCTACAGAGCGGTCACTCGATCTGGCGGCTAGATCATCGTGCTTTATTCCGGATCGTTCCGATTCCGAATAAAGGCAGGTTGCTCTAGCACCATGTGGTTCCGACGTACGAAGACAGAGAGACCTGATCTTCGTTGAGGCAATGATGTCGGTTGAGCGCACCTGCCTAGAACACAGTTGAACCAATGGGCCGTATTGCCCCCGCGAACAGCGCTCGAAGAATGGTCAATAGGATCCCCCATTGATTGCATGACCGCTCTGGAAGGTCGCCTGCCATAACGGCTGAAAAGTTACCGCTGTTGCTTTGCGACTGAGCGTTGCGCAGTCAAAAAAAAGCACCACAGCATATTGATTTTAAAAGATAAAATATTATGGCACGAAATTTGCCTCGTGTTAACCATTCCGGCTGCTCGACCCTTTGTCAGGAGGCGCCGGTGGAGCGAGAGGAGGAGCGGCCAACAATGACGGAAACATTTTACGAGGTGATGCGGCGGCAGGGGATTACGCGCCGTAGCTTCTTGAAATATTGCAGTCTGACTGCAGCAGCATTGGGGCTGGGTCCGAGCTTTGCGCCGAAAATCGCCGAAGCGATGGAAACGAAGCCACGCATACCGGTTTTGTGGTTGCACGGGCTTGAATGCACCTGTTGCTCAGAGAGTTTCATCAGGTCGGCTCATCCGCTCGCCAAGGATGTCATCCTGTCGATGATATCGCTTGACTATGACGACACGATCATGGCGGCGGCCGGAACTCAGGCCGAAGCGATCATCGAAGAGACAATCCAAAAGTACGACGGCAATTATATCCTTGCCTGCGAGGGCAATCCGCCACTCAACCAGGACGGAATGTCCTGCATCATTGCCGGGCGCCCGTATCTCGAACAGCTGAAGCATGTCGCCAACCATTGCAAAGCGATCATCTCCTGGGGCTCGTGCGCCTCTTGGGGGTGTGTCCAAGCCGCGCGCCCCAACCCGACTCAAGCCACGCCGATCCACAAAGTGCCAGGCCTTGCAGCCAAGCCGATTATCAAAGTGCCGGGCTGTCCGCCGATCGCGGAAGTGATGACGTCCGTCATCACTTATATCGTGACCTTTGATCGGTTTCCGGAACTTGACCGCCAAGGCCGGCCAAAGATGTTCTACTCGCAGCGCATCCACGACAAGTGCTACCGGCGCCCGCACTTCGATGCTGGGCAGTTCGTCGAGGCGTTTGATGATGAAGGAGCCCGCAAAGGTTATTGCCTCTACAAAGTCGGATGCAAAGGCCCGACCACCTACAATGCCTGTTCGACTGTGCGCTGGAACGGTGGCCTGTCCTTCCCGATCCAGGCGGGCCATCCCTGCTTTGGTTGTTCCGAGGACGGCTTCTGGGACAAAGGAAGCTTCTACGATCGGCTGACCGACATTCACGGTTTCGGCGTTGAAGGCGATGCCGATGAACTCGGCGCAACGGCTGCAACGATCGTCGGTGGCGCAGCAGCAGCCCATGCCGCCGTTAGCGTGGTCAAGCGGATCGTAAGCAAGAACTCGGCAAATGCAGAGGGAGGTGAGGGCTGATGGCTACCATCCAAACACCCAACGGTTTTAATCTCGACACCTCCGGCCAGCGTGTCGTCGTCGACCCGGTAACGCGGATCGAAGGTCATATGCGCTGCGAAGTGAACGTCGATGAAAACAACATCATTCGCAATGCGGTATCCACTGGCACGATGTGGCGCGGCCTCGAGGTCATCTTGAAGGGGCGCGATCCGCGAGACGCGTGGGCGTTTACTCAGCGCATTTGCGGCGTGTGCACTGGCACGCATGCCCTGACGTCAGTGCGCGCGGTCGAAGATGCGCTCAAGATCGAGGTGCCGGAGAACGCCAACTCGATCCGGAACATCATGCAGCTTTCGCTGCAGATCCACGACCATCTGGTGCACTTCTATCACCTGCACGCGCTCGACTGGGTCAACCCGATCAACGCGTTGAGGGCTGACCCAAAGGCCACTTCGGCTCTGCAGATCGCGACGTCGCCCAAGCATCCGAAGTCTTCGCCAGGTTACTTCCGGGATATCCAGAACCGGCTCAAGAAGTTCGTGGAGTCCGGACAGCTTGGTCCCTTCAAAAACGGCTACTGGACTAATCCCGCCTACATCCTGCCGCCCGAAGCCGACCTCATGGCCGTGACGCACTATCTGGAAGCGCTGGACTTCCAGAAGGAGATCATGACCACCCGCACGATCTTCGGCGGCAAGGATACGCATCCCAACTGGCTTGTCGGAGGGGTGCCGTGTGCCATCAACATTGATGGCAACCTAGCGGCCGGAGCGCCGATCAATATGGATCGGCTCAACTACGTCAACAGCATTGTCGACCGCTCGATTGAATTCGTCGAGAACGTCTACATCCCCGACATTATCGCGATCGGCAAGCTCTACAAGGGCTGGCTCTATGGTGGCGGCCTGTCCGGCAAGAGCGTGCTGGCTTATGGCGACATTCCTGATAAGGCCAACGACTATTCGCCGGAAAACCTGATGATGCCTATGGGTGCCATTATCAACGGGAACCTGAAGGAAGTGCATCCTGTCGATCTGCGCGATCCTCAGCAGATTCAGGAATTCGTACCGCACTCCTGGTACAAGTACGATGATGACAAGAAGGGGTTGCACCCGTGGGATGGCGTTACGGAGCCGCACTACGAATTGGGCCCCAACGCCAAGGGCACGAAAACCAACATCGAGCAGCTGGACGAGGCTGCGAAATACTCCTGGATCAAGGCGCCGCGCTGGCGTGGACACGCAATGGAAGTCGGCCCGCTCGCTCGCTACGTCGTTGGCTATGCGCAGGGCCACGAAGAGTTCACCGAACAAATCAAGAGCACGCTCAGCGCGCTCGAGGCACCGGTTGAAGCGCTGTTCTCAACCCTCGGGCGTACCGCAGCGCGGGCACTGGAAGCTCAGTGGGCCACCCGCAAACAGCGGTATTTCATGGACAAGCTGATTGCCAACATCAAAGCGGGCGACACAGCGACAGCAAACGTTGAAAAGTTCGATCCGTCGACCTGGCCAAAGGACGTCAAGGGGGTCGGGTTCACCGAGGCACCACGTGGTGCGTTGGCCCACTGGATCAAGATCAAAGACACGAAAATCGACAACTACCAGTGCGTTGTGCCGACCACCTGGAACGGCTCGCCGCGCGACAATGAAGGCAACATCGGTGCTTTTGAAGCCTCGTTGATTAACACCAAGGTGGAACGAGCCGAAGAACCTGTCGAAATCCTACGGACCATTCATAGTTTCGATCCGTGTCTGGCCTGCTCGACCCATGTGATGGGGCCTGACGGCAAAGAGCTGGCCAAGGTCAAAGTAGGCTGATGGGGAGACGCACGATGAAACTGACTTTTGCAACAGCCATTGGTCTGACGCTTCTAGCCACGCCGGCATCGGCCCATTCGGGTGCCGGCGTCCCGCATGTGCACTTGGAGCACGGTGCAAATGCAGATCCGGCTCACTTGGCCGGTCTTGCCCTGCTTGCAGTGATCGCTATCGCTGTAGCCGTCGGCTTCCGGTTGGCGCAGACATCTTCACGCTCAACAAATGGTCCGGCCCGGCCTGGCGACAACGAGAGGAAGACAGATGTCCACTGATACGGCGACATCGCGCAAGGAAGAGGCGATATATGTCTATGAGGCGCCGGTCCGGATCTGGCACTGGATCAATGCTCTATGTATTCTGATGCTGTGCATCACCGGTTACCTGATCGCAAGCCCGCCACCGTCGGTTGGCGGTGAGGCGAGCGCTTCATTCCTGTTCGGCTGGATCCGCTATCTTCACTTCGCTTCAGCATACATCGTGATCGTTGGCTTCCTGGGACGGATCTACTGGGCCTTTGTTGGCAACAGTCACGCCAGGGAAATCTTCCTTCCACCAATATGGCGGCCGGATTTCTGGAGCGGCATGCTCCACGAGATAAAATGGTATGCAATGGTGACCTCGGAGCCTGAGAAATATGCCGGGCACAATCCGCTGGCCACGCTCGTCATGCACGTGATGTTCGTTTGGGGGACTATGTTCATGATCATCACCGGCTTGGCGCTCTATGGCGAAGGCACCGGCATGGGATCTTGGCAGTATAACTGGTTCTCCAGTTGGGTCATCCCGTTGTTCGGGCAAAGCCAGGATGTGCACACCTGGCATCATCTCGGCATGTGGGTGATTATCTGCTTTGCGATCATCCATATCTATGCCGCCATCCGCGAAGACATCATGTCCCGTCAGTCGATCATTTCCTCAATGTTCTCAGGCTGGCGAACGTTCAAGGACGACAGGCACTGAGTTTTCGCCGGCCCGCTCCGGCCAACAGGCCTCACCTGAGGGGGCTTTGCGGCCCCTTTTATTTTGGGGGCAACGCCGAACTCGACGCGATGGTGATGCCCCCGGAGGAAGCCGTCAGCATTGCTGCACAAACGATCTTCGCCACAAAGTGATCGTTTGGTTGCCGGCACGAAAGTGCAGTTTCCATCGCCGATATTGACTGTGCGGCCCCGAACCTCTGCATGGATACTATTCTTCCGGAACAAGACCAATTTGAAATGAATATTTCCAAGTTGGCTTCAGCCGTTGCATCTGAACGATCGGATTCTGCAGGCAATTTAGTCGCGCACCAATGTGGCACGCAACTTGCTGTTAACCAATCCAAGGCGCAACAAATGTCGCCGATAGTAAACGTCGTTGAGGCAGGCGTCTGGGAGGATGCCGTGGTGTGTAGCGAGCCATCGGTGCTGGTACTGGGGATCGGCAATCTATTGTGGGCCGACGAAGGCTTTGGGGTGCGGGCGGTAGAAGAACTGCACCGCACCTTTGATTTTCCAGGCAACGTCCGCCTGATGGATGGCGGCACTCAGGGCATCTATCTCGTCCAGCATGTTCGCGAAGCAGACGTTCTCGTTGTCTTCGATGCCGTCGATTACGGATTGCCACCGGGCACGTTGAAACTGGTGGAGGGCGAGGAGGTTCCGAAATTTCTCGGCGCCAGAAAAGTTTCGCTGCATCAAACCGGGTTCCAGGAAGTCCTGGCCATGGCCGAAATGATGGGAGACTATCCCTCTCATCTCCTGTTGATCGGTGTGCAGCCTGTCGAGTTGGACGACTACGGCGGAAGTCTTCGCCCTGACGTCAAGGCTCAAATCAAGCCATCCATCGCGCATGCACTGTCGTACCTTGCGAAATTCGGCGTTACCGGCAGTCGCCGGTCAACGCCGCTTAGTGAGGCCGACACCATTGTGTCGAATGAGATGGTGCTTGCCCGCTACGAAGGTGAGCGTCCCGATGAGAAAGCCGCCATGCGCCATGGCGACGAGCGTATCCTGAGCAGCGACGACTGGCAGGGGCCAACCGATTTCGAGGCTGAAATGGAGCAGCTCGTCAGCCGCACACCGGGGGCTCAGTAATGTGTGTTGGCATCCCGATGCAGGTTATCGAGACAGCTTCCGGTTTCGCTTTATGCCGGGCGCAAGACGGAAACCATGAAATAGACACAAGCCTCGTTGGTGACATCGAACCGGGAACCTGGCTGATGGTCTTTTTGGGTGCGGCCCGTGACATCATTACCGAAGATGAAGCTATCAAAGCATCGAACGCACTCGAAGCACTGGCGATGGTGGCACGCGGCGAAACGAATTTTGAGCATCTGTTTGCGGACCTGATTGATCGCGAGCCGCAACTGCCGGAATTCCTGCGCGCACAGACCATGTCGAAAACCTAACAACCGTGAAGGCTGGACCAGATGTTTTCACCCCTGCTGCAATCCATCATCGAGCGACACGGCTACGAAGTGGTCAACCACCAGCAGCTGGATCAATTCGCACAAGACCGCGAGCACGTTGTTTTATTCTTTGCCGGTGACGCCGAACGGCTCGCTGAAAGCAATGATGTTGCTGTCGTTCTGCCGGAACTGGACAAGGCATTCGCCGGCACAATTACACCGGCAATAGTTGCGCGTGAAAGCGAGCGGGAACTGCAGCGGCGTTATCGGTTCAACGCGTTTCCATCGTTGGTCTTCCTGCGTCGGGGCCAATACCTTGGAACCATTCAACGCATCCAGGACTGGGCTGACTACATCCGCGACATCAGGGCCATCCTCACATCCGAGCCAACAGAGCCGCCGCCGTTCAAATTGCCCGACGGTTGCGGCGTTGGCGCAGTCCCTACGGTCAATTGATAACGGAATTTGAGGACGTCATGATCAAACCGACAACTGGCCTGTTCACAGGCCCGGGAAGCCAGCCCGGTGATGAAGACGGTGCCCAGCTTGACTATATGCAGATGCCATCGGGAATGATGACATTCTCAGCTGCGGACCTTCCGGAACCTGAAGACATTGAAGGGTTGAACCAGGGCAAGGCGCTGCTCGATGAGGTTCTCCAACTCCTCAATTCATATGATGGCGACCGCCCAGGAAACCTGATCGAACTCGGCGAACTGGACGAGGCCAACCTGAAGCTGATTGATCAGGTTCTCGGTGAAGGCGAGGTTGCCATCGTCGCGGGCGATTCGATACAGGCACAAGAAGCCGTTCTCGCAGGCGTATGGCGCGTGCGCGTTACCGGCACGGATGGCCGCCTACAGCGCGACCTTATCGAGGTCGCGAGCTTCCCGGACACGGCGCTGACAACTGCTTTCCAAGACGCCCAACCGGAAATCCGGATCCCGGAAAGTTTCGGGCCGAACATCTTCAACACGCCTGCACTGCTAGCCGAGATCAACGACAATATTCCAAAGGTTGCCGAAGGACGGGCGCCGCACGCAATCAACCTGTCCCTGCTGCCCCACACCGAGGAGGATCTCGGGTGCCTCAACGACCTGCTCGGTCGCGGCGGCATGACCATTCTGTCCCGGGGGTACGGCAACTGCCGCATTACATCGACAGCAACCCTCAACGTCTGGTGGGTTCAATTCTACAACTCCCAAGACACGCTCATTCTGAATTCGATCGAAGTGACCTCATTGCCTGAGGTTGCAAAGGCGGCATCAGAAGATATTGCAGATTCTGCGGAGCGCTTGTCTGAGATCCTGGAGGTCTACGAATGAACGAGTCGTTCTTTGGCGGATCTTTTGGCGGTGATGTCACAAAGATCGGTCCGACAACCAAGCTGGAATGCAAGATCTGTTGGACCGTCTACGATCCTGCGGTCGGCGATGACTATTGGCAGATCCCGCCCGGCACACCTTTCGGTCTTCTGCCGGACCATTGGACATGCCCGAATTGCGATGGCGCCAAGGACGACTTCATGGTGGTGACAGAAGACTGATCATGGAAACTGCGACAACCATCAAAGAGCGCTTGGAACGCTGCTTTGCCGATATCGAAAAGGAGCGCATGGAGGGTATTCCAATCCTCAATCAGTCGCTTCGTGTCGGCGCCATCGGCATGCGTGAATGGCAGGGCTACTGGTTGTGTGTATTGCTGACACCATGGTTTATGAACGCAATGTTATTGCCGGGTGGCACCGGTCCGGACAACGAAGAACCAGAGCCGGTGCAAGTTGGCACCAAGCAGGACTTTGCCTTCCCCGCCGGTCAGTTTGAGTTCATTCGTGGTGACGAACCGGCGATCGGTGCTTATTGGATGTGTTCACTGTTTTCACCGGTCCTGGAGTTTGCTGATCAGGAGGCAGCCGAGGCCGCCGCCGAAGCCGCTTTGGACGCCATGCTCGGGGAGGCCGAAGAGGCGACCGAGAAGCAAAGGGAAATGGCCATGGTTTGGCAAGGCGACTTGCCGAAACCCGAGACCGGACCTGGAAAGACGCCGCGCAACGACGATGCCCGATCGAGTGCCGCAGGAAGCGATGACCCAGAAGGCCCGGAACTCAGTCGTCGCGCTTTCCTCAGCGGAACAACAAGGGAAGCAAGCGCGTGAACCTGGAAGGCCATGTCAGGATCGACCTGCCTCGGGCGAAAGGTTTGCCAGTGAGGGTCGAATTTTCGCGACCTGGTGACATCAACAGCGTGTTGCGAGGCCGAGATCCCGATGTCGCTTTGCGACTTCTCCCAGTGATCTATTCGGTTTGTGCAACAGCCCAGGCGCATGCCGCGGTCGTCGCTCTTGAGCGGGCGACAGGCGTTAACGTATCACCACAGACAACGGCAGCCCGGCAGGCTCTGACCGGCATGGAGACAACGCGCGAGCATCTGCTGCGGATCGCACTTGACTGGCCGGGGTTCGTTGGGCAGGCCCCGCGGGGTGCGAACGTGCGTCTGATCATGGCAATGGTCGCGAAACTCACGCGTACTTTGTTTGGCAAGGAGACGGGGTTTTGTATCGGGCTTGAGGCAGCGCCCGACCGAAAAGCAGCACTGACGGTCATCGACGAGGCGGAAGGGTTGCTGGCAGATGAAATCTTCGCAGAGCCCACCGAGCAGTGGCTGGCTCGTGGTCGTGACGGCGGGGTTGCTGACTGGGCACGCAACAACACAACGATCGCCGCTCTGCTCATAGATCGGATTATGCAAGAGGGATGGTCCGATGTCGGCGACACGCCTGCTGTCAGCATCTCAACACTGCCCGCTCCCATGATCCGTGATTGGCTTGTTGGCACCGCCAGTGACAACGACGCTCTTCCCGGCGGCGATCGAGTGCCAATACCCGAAGCAACACTTTATTCGCGCCGCTCGGATGATCCGGTTGTCACGATGCTGCCCGGCAGCGGCCTCGGGCCGCGTCTTGTAGCACGGCTTGTCGAGCTGGCGCGGCTGCCCGGTGAGTTGCGTGACTTCATCGGCGAGCGCAATGATGCTGTGCCATCGTCAGTTGGCTGCGACGGGGTGGGCTGGTCCGCGGTGGAAGCCGCGCGCGGTTTGCTCGTGCATGCAGTGGAATTGAAGAATGGTGTCATCGCCAATTATCGCATCTTGCCGCCGACGCGCTGGAATTTCGATCCCGAGGGTGTCGCCAATCGCTGTCTGATGAAAATCGATGGCATCGATGATGATAGCCGGCTGTACCAAGCCAATTTGCTTGTGAATACAATTGACCCGTGCGTTGCTCACGAAGTGAGGGTGCAC
This sequence comes from Hyphomicrobiaceae bacterium, assembly GCA_965223355.1. Taxonomy (GTDB): domain Bacteria; phylum Pseudomonadota; class Alphaproteobacteria; order Rhizobiales; family Hyphomicrobiaceae; genus Tectiglobus. Next base: position 5,007,430 of record CBDCWE010000003.1, on the reverse strand, counting down.
TGATGCATGAAATGGCCATTTGCGAAAGCATACTGAGTATCATCCAGCAGCAAGCGCAGGAACAGAAGTTTAACCGCGTCGAACGGGTATGCCTTGAAATCGGGCCGCTGGCGGGAGTGGAGATCGGCGCGCTTGAATTCGGCTGGGATGTGGTCATGCGCAATTCGGTAGCCGAGGGTGCACGATTGGAAATTCATCGGTGTCATGCCCAGGCCTGGTGCATGCAATGCGCCAAAACGGTGCCCATAAGCCAGCGTTTCGATGCCTGTAAAGATTGCGGCTCACATCAGCTCCAGATCACGAGCGGTGAAGAGCTGCGGATCAAGGAACTGGAGGTCAACTGATGTGCAATGTATGCGGTTGCGGCCATGGCGAAGTCCGCATCGAAGGAAAGAGCGGGAACGCTACGGTGGGGCGCAGTCATAGCCACGGCAACGAGCACGTCCACTCGCACAGTCACGCACATGGTGACGGACACTGCCATGCTCATCATCACGGTCATGACCATCACCATGACCACGCTCGTAGCCATGATCACCACCACCACCATCATCACGACCACGGCGTGGGCCATACCCACGACTATGGCTCTGGCCCTGCTGGTGCTGCCGTGCCAGGAATGAGCCAGTCACGGATGATCCAGATCGAACAAGACATCCTGGCCAAGAACAACGCCTACGCAGGCGCAAACCGGCAATACTTTTCAGAGCATGGCATTCTGGCGCTCAACCTCGTTTCCAGTCCGGGCTCAGGCAAGACGTTTTTGCTGGTTCGTACGATCGAGCAACTGGCAGGAGCGCAAACGGTCTATGTCATTGAAGGTGATCAGCAGACCACAGCCGATGCCGACCGTATTCGTGCGACAGGTGCTCCGGCCGTTCAGATCAACACCGGCAAAGGCTGTCACCTTGATGGGCATATGGTCGGACACGCCGTCGAGCATCTTGCCCCTGACGACGGTAGCATTGTTTTCATCGAGAACGTTGGCAATCTCGTCTGCCCCGCGTCTTTTGACCTCGGAGAGGCCCACAAGGTTGCGATCCTGTCTGTGACCGAAGGAGAAGACAAGCCTCTCAAGTACCCGGACATGTTTGCCGTTGCAGATCTGGTTTTGGTCAACAAAATCGATCTCTTGCCTCACCTCGACTTTAACGTTGACGAAGCGATCGCCAACGCCCGCAAAGTCAATCCGGCAATCAAGGTGTTGAAGGTCTCGGCGCGAACCGGTGAAGGTTTCGATGCGTGGCTGCAATGGCTGACCGCCGCCCGCACCATTATCCTGACAGGTCATCCAATAGCATCTCAGAACTAAGGAGCATCTGGCGTTATGTGTCTGGCAATTCCCGCCAAAGTCATCGAATTGGGCGATGACGACATGGCAACCGTAGCGCTCGAAGGCATCAGAAAGAAGATCTCTTTGGCGCTTGTCGAAGACATCTCACTTGGCGACTACGTTCTCGTGCACGTGGGATTCGCGCTGCACAAGGTCAGTCCCGAAGAAGCTGCGCGAACACTCAGCCTGATGGCAGAAGCCGGTGTCCTGGCAGAAGAGCTGGATGAGATCTCGGAGGGCGCGGCATGAAATACATCGATGAGTTTCGCGACCGGGAGCTTGCGCAAAAGCTGACCGGCGCAATTGCTAAGGAAGTCGATCCGGAGCGCAGCTACCACTTCATGGAGTTTTGTGGCGGCCACACCCACGCCATCTTCCGCTATGGCGTTCAAGACCTGATGCCGAAGAACGTCCAGTTCGTACATGGTCCCGGCTGCCCGGTCTGTGTGCTCCCGGTTCGCCGGCTGGACGACGCCGTGGAGATTGCGGAACGCCACGATGCCATTTTGTGCTCCTACGGCGACATGATGCGTGTGCCGGGAACAAAACAGCGCAGCCTGATCCGTGCCAAGGCCGACGGTGCCGACATCAGGATGGTTTATTCTACGCTTGATGCTCTGAGAATTGCACGCGACAACCCTGAACGTCAGGTGGTCTTTTTTGCTATCGGGTTCGAAACGACGACACCTGCAACCGCTGTTGCAATCCGACAGGCAGAAGCTGAAGGATTGGAGAACTTTTCTGTCTTTTGCAATCATGTCCTAACCCCGGCCGCTATCCAGCACATTCTGCAGTCGCCAGAGGTGCGCGAGCTGGGCAACGTGAAAATCGATGGCTTCCTCGGCCCCTCTCACGTCAGTTCCGTCATTGGTTCTGAGCCCTACGAATTTTTCGCTGAGGAGTTTCAGAAGCCTGTCGTCATCGCCGGTTTCGAGCCGCTCGACGTCATGCAATCGACACTCATGCTCATTCGCCAGATCAATGACGGGCGCTATGACGTCGAAAACCAGTACACACGGGTTGTGACGCGTGAGGGCAATCTGAAAGCTCAATCAACGGTCGCCGATGTTCTTGAACTGCGGCCGAAATTCGAATGGCGTGGTTTGGGATCGGTCCCTTACAGCGCCCTTCGCATCCGAGAGACTTATGCTCACTACGATGCCGAACAGCGCTTCCAACTGACAGAAAAGAAATCGCGCGAGGTCAAGTCGTGCGAATGCCCGGCGATTCTTCGCGGCGTCAAGAAGCCGACCGATTGCAAGCTGTTCGGGACAGTGTGCACGCCGGACAGTCCCATGGGCTCGTGCATGGTGTCGTCTGAAGGCGCATGCGCTGCCTACTGGTCCTACGGCCGCCAGCGTCATCCGTCTTCGCAAACCGAGGGCAAAGCGGCATGAACATGATCGACACCATCACACGACCGGTCGCCCGACCGGGCTCAGTGGACATGACACATGGCGGCGGTGGCCGTGCGATGTCCGCGTTGATTTCCGACCTGTTCCATCGGCACCTTGCCAACGACCTCTTGGCACAGGGCAACGATACAGCTTGCTTCGAAGTGCCCGATGGCCGCCTTGTGATGTCAACCGATGGTCACGTCATATCGCCCCTGTTCTTTCCGGGCGGTGACATTGGATCGCTGGCAGTGCACGGCACTCTCAACGACATCGCCATGTCCGGCGCTCGCCCCCTCTACCTGACGGCAGGGTTCATCCTGGAAGAGGGATTTCCGCTGGCCGATCTGGAGCGTATCGTCGTGTCGATGGCAGATGCCAGCCTCCAGGCGGGCGTTCCCGTTGTCACCGGCGACACCAAGGTCGTTGAGAAGGGCCATGGTGACGGTGTGTTCATTACGACCACCGGATTGGGAGTTGTGCCCGGCGGGGTCAATGTGTCAGGCAACAACGCTGAGCCTGGCCAATCGATCATCGTTTCTGGAACGATCGGCGACCATGGCGTCGCAATTCTGTCGAAGCGCGAGAATCTCGAGTTCGAAACCGAGATCCGTTCTGATTCGGCGGCCCTCCATCTGCTTGTCGCAAAAATGGTTGAGATGGTTCCAGGCATCTCGGTACTGCGCGACCCGACACGCGGCGGTCTTGCGGCAACGCTCAACGAAATTGCCAACCAGTCCGGTGTCGGCATGATGCTGGAGGAGGCAGCGATACCGATCCAGCGGGATGTTGCGGCCGCTTGTGAGCTCCTGGGGCTCGACCCGCTCAATGTTGCAAACGAAGGCAAGCTGATCTGCATTTGCGATCAGAAAGATGCAGACCGCATTCTCGCGGTAATGCGTGACGATCCGCTTGGGAGATCGGCGGCAGTTGTCGGCACGGTAACGGAGGATGAGCATTGCATGGTCCAGATGCGAACAGGCTTCGGCGGTGCCCGCATCGTTGATTGGTTGGCAGGAGAGCAATTGCCGAGGATTTGCTGAACAATGCTGCGCATTCTCCTCTTGTGCCATGGGTTCAACTCACTCAGCCAACGGCTGTTTGTCGAGTTGCGCGCACTCGGACATGACGTGTCGGTGGAGCTCGATATCAACGACAGCATTACTCTGGAAGCGGTTGAACTGTTTGCTCCGGACTTGATTATTGCACCGTACCTGAAGCGCGCAATCCCTCGTGCTGTTTGGCAACGCCACGTCTGTCTGGTCGTTCACCCCGGTCCGATCGGCGATCGTGGACCGGCGGCTCTCGATTGGGCTGTACTTGGGGGTGAAACCGAATGGGGCGTCACGGTTCTCCAGGCCGTCGAAGAATTAGACGCCGGTCCGATCTGGGCGCATCGCAAGTTTGCGATGCGCAAGGGCACGAAATCGAGCCTCTATCGCAATGAGGTGAGCCAGGCTGCAGCCAGCGCGGTCCTGGAGGCTGTCGATAAGTTCCGGGCTACGGACTTTGCCCCGGAACCGTTGGAGACCTTTGCTGATGTTCGCCCGCGATGGCGTAACGCCGTCAGACAATCGGATCGGACCATCGACTGGCAGCGCGACGAGACTGAAACGGTGTTGCGCAAGATCGCGTCCGCAGATGGCATGCCGGGTTGCAGGGATTGCCTGTTCGGCCAAGCGGTCTTTCTGTTTGATGCATCGCGTGCTTCGGGACTTGCATCGAATGAGCCCGGCACCGTCATCGCGCGTTCCGGCCCGGCAATTGCGCGCGCAACCGTGGATGGCGCCGTCTGGATCGGTCGGGTCCGTCTGGCAAACAGCAAGCAGGCCATCAAACTTCCAGCCACGCGCGTATTCTGCGAGCAGACCCAGCCGCTTCCCGAACTCGATGGCTATCAAGAAATCTCTTACGAGGAGCAGGCTGGCGTCGGATACCTCTATTTTCCATTCTACAACGGCGCCATGGGGACAGATGCCTGCGAGCGGCTGCTGACGGCCTACCGAACGGCGATTGCCCGCCCGACACGTGTGCTCGTTCTCATGGGGGGGCCGGATTTCTGGTCCAACGGGCTCGACTTGAACCTCATTGAGGCAGCAAGCAGTGCCGCAGATGAGTCCTGGCGCAATATCAATGCGATCGACGACCTTACCCAATCCATTGTTGAAACGACCGACAGACTGGTAATCTCGGCAGTTGGCGGCAATGCCGGAGCAGGTGGAGTGTTCCTCGCGCGCGCTGGCGATGAGGTCTGGCTGCGCAGCGGCGTGACACTCAACCCTCACTACAAGGACATGGGCAATCTTTACGGATCAGAGCTGTGGACCTATCTGCTGCCTCATCATGCCGGTGACGAAAATGCCCGCAGACTAACCGAGGCGAGATTGCCAATCGGCGCGAGCGAAGCACTTGAACTGGGCCTGGCCGACAGAACCTTTGAAGGCAATGGCGACCAATTTTGTGCCACCGTCCGAGCGTTGGCAGCTGAGCTCGCAAACTGTGACAGCCTCATTGGCCGCATCAAGGCCAAGGCCGAGCGGCGGGCCCGCGATGAAGCACTAAAGTCGCTTTCGGCCTATCGGTCTGAGGAGCTTCTGCGCATGAAGAAAAACTTCTACGGGTTCGATCCGAGCTATCATATCGCGCGCTCCAATTTCGTTCACAAAATCCCCAAGTCACGTACGCCGATAACGATCGCGAAACATCGTGACAGGCGGCTCGAGGCCGCTCATGCCGGGAAGGTTGCATCATGACTGAACTGCCGACCATTCTGATTATCGATGATGAGGTACGCTCGTTGGAGGCATTGCAGCGGATTTTGCACGATGACTTTGATGTGCGGACCGCCGCGACAATCTCCGAAGCCGAAAAGTTCCTGGAAAACGAGTGGGTGCAGGTGGTCTTGTGCGATCAGCGCATGCCCGAGCAGACCGGAGTCGAGTTTCTCAAGAACGTGCGGGCGCGGTGGCCCGACATCGTTCGCATGATCATTTCGGGCTATACTGACGCGCACGATATAATCGATGGCGTTAATGAAGCCGGCATCTATCAATACATTACCAAGCCCTGGCAGCCGGATCAGTTGATCCTCACTTTGCAGAACGCCACGCAGCTCTATGCCTTGCAGCGAGAGAACGAACTTCTTGCAATCGAAATGAAGATGTCGCCGGCGAAAGCCAAGAAGCTGATGACGGACCGGCGTCAATCTTTGCGTAAGAACTATGACTTCGATGATGGAATAATCCGAGCCGAAGACAGCCCGATGAATGCGGTTTGCGAAACTCTTCGCCAGGTGGCGCCCTACGACGTGCCGGTGCTTCTGACAGGTGCATCAGGCACGGGCAAGGAGTTGGCGGCCCGCGCACTTCACTATGGCTCTCTGCGATGGAACAAGCCATTCGTCGTAGAGAATTGCGGGGCGCTGCCCGACGAACTCCTGGAAAGTGAATTGTTCGGCCATCGGCGTGGGGCCTTCACCGGCGCTGTTGAAGATCATGTCGGCCTGTTCGAACGCGCCAGTGGTGGCACGGTGCTCCTCGATGAAATCGGCGAGGTTTCGCCGGCATTTCAGGTCAAGCTGCTCCGGGTACTTCAAGAGGGCGAAATTCGCCCGGTCGGCAGCGGCAAGACCCGTTCGGTTGATGTTCGGGTGATTGCTGCAACAAATCGCGATCTTGACGAGGAGGTCAGGGCCGGTCGCTTTCGCGCCGATTTCTACTACCGGCTTGCGGGAATGGTCGTGCGGCTGCCTGATCTAAAGGATCGCCGCGAAGATATTCCCGTGCTGACACGTGCGCTTCTCAAGCAGACAGAGGAAAAGCTCGGCAAATCGGTGGCGGGAATATCGGACGAAGCGATTGCATGCATGCAGAACTACTCCTGGCCAGGCAATGTCCGCGAGCTTCAAAATGAAATCCAGCACATGCTGGTCATATGTGGCGACGGCCGGGAGCTGGGCGCTGATCTGTTATCACGTCACATACTTCGTGCGGCACCGGCCATGGCCGACGAGGGTGATGATGATATGGACGCAATCGCTGAATTCGAGGGAACCTTGAAAGACCGCATTAGCATCCTTGAATCCCGGATCATCAAGGAAACCCTCATACGCCATCGATGGAACAAGTCGCAGGCTGCCCGTGAGCTGGGCTTGTCACGTGTTGGTTTGCGCAGCAAGTTGGAGCGCTATGGCCTTGAAAATGTGAAACCTCTGCCGGCCCGCAAAGTCGTAAACTCCTGATTGCGGAAGATATGTCTCCACAACCGAGCGAGAATGAGATTGACCCGCAAATTGGGGCCGATTCGCAGGAATTGCCGAGCGCCGGCGAGACCGCCTGGATTGAAGTCATCCAGAAGATGGATGAGGTCTACGCCGACCTGGTCCAGTCGCAGACCCAGATTGAATCGCAAAACGCCCGGTTAGAAGAAACGCAGGCCTTCGTCAGTTCGGTTTTGGCGGCCATGACGGATGTGCTGATCGTTTGCGATACCGAGTGCCGCATTCAACGTGTCAACCGTGCTCTCGAAGAACTGACCGGTCTCTCAGAGGCGAAATTGCGAGGGATGCCGCTGGAAAGCGTATTTGCTCAGAACTGTGAAACATCCATCACTGATTTGAAGACGCGCATTCAGCATCTCGGTCAAATCACCGATTGTGAGCTCATGCTTCTCGATGCCGACGGGCAATCCGCCCCCCTTGCAATGAACTGCACCACTCGGCGCGATCGTCGTGGCCGGCTTGTCGGCATGGTTCTGGTCGGCCGTCCGATCGGGGAGCTGCGCAAAGCTTATCGCGAACTCGATGAAGCTCATCACCGGCTGAAACAAACCCAGCAGCAACTTGTCGTTTCTGAAAAGATGGCGGCTCTCGGCCGGCTGGTTGCCGGGGTTGCCCATGAACTCAACAACCCGATCAGTTTTATTCTGGGCAACATGCATGCCCTGAAACGGTATGCTGCTTCTATCGGTGAGTTCCTGGATGCGTGCCGTTCGGGACGTGCGCACGGAGAGATGGAGGAACTTCGAGAAGACTTGAAGATTGACAGGATATTGAAGGATATCGGGCCGCTTCTGGAAGGCACTACGGAAGGAGCGGATCGGGTCAGCGATATCGTTCAGGGCCTCAGGCGGTTCTCAAGCAACCAGGAAGAACCGGTCGAGCACTTCAACTTGTCAAGAGTGGTGCGCACATCGGCTGACTGGGTGGTCAAGGCAGAGCGAAACAAGCCTCAGATACGGTTCGACATGCCGGAACGCCTTGATGTTGTCGGCCGCAAGGGACAGCTGCATCAGGTTCTGGTCAATCTCGTCCAGAATGCCGTCGATGCCGTAGCGGACACCGATAACTCCGAAATTTTCATTCGGTGTTGGCGAAGCGATGACGATGTCCTGATAGAAGTGGTAGACAACGGTGCCGGTCTGCCATTGCAGAATATGGATAAGATTTTCGAGCCCTTCTTCACGACTAAGCCCATCGGACAGGGGACCGGCCTCGGTCTATACGTAAGTTACGGCATCGCCCAGAAGCTCGGCGGCGATCTCACTGCGACCAACCAACTGCCAAATGGGGCGGTTTTTACTTTGAGGATTCCGGCCGATGCTAAGTAACCCGGTGAAGGCAAAGAGCAGCCGGAAACCATTTCGGCTTTTGTGGTTGCAGTCGGGTGGCTGTGGCGGCTGCTCGCTCTCGCTTATGGGGGCTGAAGGGCCGGATTTGCTGACGTCTTTCGAAGCGGCCAACATTGAAGTTCTATGGCATCCATCACTAAGCGAGCTTAGCGGACGGGGTGTTGTCGAACTTATGCAGGCAATCTGCGATGGTCATCAGACGCTTGACATCCTATGCCTGGAAGGGTCCGTTATGCAGGGCCCCAACGGAACAGGCCGCTTCCACATGATGTCGGGAACCGACCGACCGGTTATGGACTGGATCAGGGACCTTGCCCATCAGGCACAGCATGTCGTGGCGGTGGGAAGTTGTGCAGCATTTGGCGGCATCACAGCGGCCGGTGCCAACGAGGTCGAAGCGTGCGGGCTCTCTTACGATGGTGAGCGTGCTGGCGGTTTGCTGGGTGCTGACTTTCGCTCTCGTTCAGGGTTGCCGGTGGTCAATATTGCCGGCTGTCCTATCCATCCCAATTGGCTGACCGAAGCGTTGCATCAGATCGCGTCCGGCCGATTTTCAGCTGCGAACATTGATGAATGGAACCGGCCACTCGCTTACACCATGCACCTTGTCCATCACGGCTGCTCACGCAATGAATTTTATGAGTTCAAAGCAAGTGCTGAAGCGCTGTGCGATCTTGGGTGTATGATGGAAAACCTCGGCTGCAAGGGCACTCAGGCCCGTGCAGACTGCAACATTCGCGCCTGGAATGGGAGTGGCTCATGCATTGACGGCGGCTATCCCTGCATCAATTGCACGGCGCCTGAATTTGAAGAGCCTGGTCACTCTTTCACCCGCACGCCAAAGATCGCCGGCATTCCTATCGGGCTGCCGACCGACATGCCGAAAGCGTGGTTTGTCGCTCTTGCTTCGCTGTCAAAGGCAGCCACGCCGACACGTCTCAAAAGGAACGCGGTTGCAGCCCACCTGACCGAACCGCCGGCCGACAGAAGGAAGAAACGGGGATGAGCCGCCTTGTTGTCGGGCCCTTCAATCGGGTGGAGGGTGACCTTGAGGTCAAACTCGATGTCTCGGACGGGTACGTCCGCCAGGCGCATGTCACCTCCCCGCTTTATCGGGGCTTCGAGAGGATACTGGTTGGCAAGGCGCCTGATGACGCGCTCGTCTTCGCACCCAGGATCTGCGGTATCTGCTCTGTCTCGCAGTCCGTTGCCGCAGCTCAAGCGCTGGCCAATGCACAAGGAATATCAATGCCGAGCAACGGTCGCCATTCGGTCAACCTGGTTCACGCTGCCGAAAACGTTGCCGATCACTTGACCCATTTCTATCTATTCTTCATGCCGGACTTCGCCCGCGAGGTTTATGCCGAAGAGCGTTGGCACGATGCCGCCGTCGCTCGCTTTCAGGCCATAAAGGGAAGGGCCAGTCAGGAGGTCTTGCCGGCACGGGCCCAGTTCATGCACGTGATGGGGATACTGACCGGGAAGTGGCCACACACTCTGGGCATTCGTCCGGGAGGTTCGACCCGAGCGATCACGGGCAACGAAGTGGCGCGCATGGCTGGCATCCTCACCGCGTTCCGCGGTTTTCTTCAGCGGACACTGTTTGGCGATGAATTGGAGCGCATTATCGGACTTTCATCTTGCGACGAGCTGGTTGCCTGGGCTGATGAGCAGCACGCAGTCAGCAGCGACTTCCGTCACTTCCTCAGCATATCACGACACTTGAACCTGGGTGACCTTGGGCGCGCGGGCGAGCGATTTCTGAGCTATGGTGCCTACGGTGGAGACGGCACACCGTTGTTCGCTCGCGGGATCTTCCGTCGCGGGACCGTCAGCGAGTTCGATGCCGAATTGATTGCTGAGGACTCTAGCCATGCCTGGTACGTTGACTCAGCGCCCCGGCGCAAACCGATCGATGGCGAAACAAGACCTGATGCAGACCAGAGCGACGGCTACACCTGGTGCAAAGCTCCTCGGCTCGACGGCGAGGTGATCGAGGTTGGCGCGCTTGCCCGTCAGGCCGTTGCTCAACATCCACTCATCCTTGATTTGATCAAGGGTGGGCACGGAAATGTGCATGCACGTGTCGTTGCCCGACTGTTGGAGATCGCTTTGGTGGTTGTCGCGATGGAGCACTGGGTGCGAGAACTGGAACCCGACCAACCATTCTGCCGACATGCCCGAACGCCCGATGATGTAACAGGCATCGGATTGACGGAGGCCGCTCGCGGCTCGCTCGGACACTGGATCAGGGTCGAGGCTGGCAAGATCGCCAACTATCAGATCATCGCGCCGACAACCTGGAACTTCTCACCGCGTGATGCAGACGGCAATCCGGGAGCACTTGAACGCGCGCTTGAGGGCGCCCCCATCCGCCCTGGAGAAATCGAGCCGGTTGCTGTTCAGCACATCGTACGCTCGTTTGATCCGTGCCTTGTTTGCACGGTGCACTAGGGGTCTCAATCACTTATAATGGCGTATTCAGATGCGCCAATTTAAGTGATTGAGACCACTAGCCGTGCCATGGCCGCAGTACGACCAGAACATGCTGGGCGCATTGTCCGTATTTCAGGGCTCGTGCAGGGCGTCGGCTTTCGCCCCTACATCTGGCGCCTGGCAAGCGAACTCGGGCTGGCTGGTCACGTCCTGAACGACAGCCAGGGCGTCACGATCGAAGTCTGGGGTCCTGAGAGTGAACTCGATGCTTTCGTCAAATCGATCAAGCCTGATGCACCGCCGCTGTCGCGCATCGATGGCATCTCTGTCGAGAACCTTTCCGGCAGGCCGGCGAGACCGCCATTTCGGATTGCGCAAAGCCGTGTGGGGGCCGTTGCCACGGGCATAGTCGCCGACGCTGCAACCTGCCGGGCATGTATCGACGAAGTTTTTTCCCCGCACGACCGCCGCTATCGCTACCCGTTCACGAATTGCACCCATTGCGGTCCGCGCCTTTCGATCGTGACGGGAATTCCCTACGACCGGGCGCTGACGTCGATGGCTGATTTCACAATGTGTTCGCAGTGTCAGAGCGAATATGACAGTCCTGAAAACAGACGCTTCCATGCACAGCCAAATGCATGTCCTGTTTGCGGGCCTAACATCTGGCTGGAAGACCATCATGGCCCCATCGCTTGTGACGATCCACTTCGGCAAACCGTGAAACAGATCAGGGAAGGAGCTATCATCGCCATCAAGGGCATCGGCGGTTTTCATCTGGCCTGCGATGCAACCAATGAGACCGTTGTCGGTGAATTGCGGCGACGAAAGCGCAGACCGGACAAGCCGCTGGCGTTGATGATGCGCGATCTCGAGGCCGTGCGAAGTTACTCGCATATCGACGATGACGAAGCCGAACTGCTGACATCGATCGCCGCGCCGATTGTTCTTCTCGATGCCATTGCAGATAATGGTCTTGCTGCGAGCGTTGCGCCCGGCCAGGATCGCATTGGGATCATGCTCCCCTACACACCGCTGCACCATCTCCTGATGCGCGAACTCGATGCGCCGATCGTCATGACATCGGGAAACCTCTCTGACGAACCGCAGGTTACCAGCAACGCCGACGCCCGGGCTCGCCTTGCATCCGTCGCCGACATGTGGCTCACCCATGACCGAAAGATCATCAATCGTCTCGACGACTCAGTGATGCGCCTGGACGTTTCGGGGCCGGCAGTTTTGCGCCGCGCCCGCGGCCTTGCTCCCCAGCCAGTACGACTGGCTGAGGCGTTTCATGACGTGCCCGACGTACTCGCTATGGGAGGAGAGCTCAAATCTACATTCTGCCTTTTGCGGCATGGCCAAGCCATTGTCTCACAGTACATCGGCGACCTTGAGGATGCCGCTGTCTATTCCGACTACCGCAATTCGATGGAACTCTATCGCGAGGCTTTTGACTTCACCCCAACAGTTATCGCCGTGGATCAGCACCCGGACTATCTGTCCACGAGATGGGGTGAAAAGCTTGCTCAGGATTGGGACGCCCGAATTGTAAGAATTCAGCACCACCATGCACATATGTCGGCCTGCCTCGCAGACAATCTTGTCTCACCGGACGACGACCTCGCTGTCGGTATCATCCTGGACGGTCTCGGACTTGGCGCAGATGGAACAGTGTGGGGGGGCGAGCTTCTGGTCGGAGGTTATCGAGATTACGAGCGGGTGGGACATTTTTTGCCGATTGCACTACCAGGTGGTGAATTCGCCATGCGCGAACCTTGGCGTAATGCCGTGGCTCACCTGCATACTGCCTTCGGGCCTGACTATATGGCCCTGCTCGAAGGATTGGCTTTGGCCGAATTCCTCAAAACCAAGCAACTCGGAATTGTTCATCAGGCAATTACGGGCGGCATAAACTGCCCCTTGGCATCGTCGGCCGGCCGCCTGTTTGATGCAGCGGCCGCGATCTTGGGATTCTGCGTTTCCAGCCAAAGTTTTGAGGGCCAGACCGGCATGTTATTGGAGGCTTTGGCTCGGCCCTACATGAAGGACGAATGCGGTTACGTGGCAAACACCGCGATCAACGATCACTACATTTTCTCATGGGAACCCATGTGGGCAGCTCTCATTCGCGATCTCAAGGCAGGCGTTGAATGCGGGCACATCGCGGCTCGCTTCCATTGGAGCCTGATTGCATCAATTGTAGAAGCGGCCCGGTCAATTGCCGCAACCCACAATACGAAGCGCATCGTCCTCTCCGGCGGCGTGATGCAGAATCAGATCCTCGCCGACGGGCTGTTTGACAAACTGACAGGCCACGGCCTTCACGTATTGACCCACAAGCAAGTGCCAGCCAATGACGGCGGTCTGGCACTAGGCCAAGCCATCACTGCGGCCACGATCACGCAGGTATGATTCTGATTTCCATGCCGTGGGTTAGATCCTCCGTCTTCCAGACGGAAGGCTTTAGAGCAACCTGCCTTTATTCGGAATCGGAACGATCCCGAATAAAGGCAGAAAGTTGCTCGCCTCTAAAGTGGCGATCATCTTTGTGCTTTAAGTTGGAACCGCAATAGCGGTTCCAACTTAAAGCACGATGAGCTAGGGAACCTCTGATCTAAAGTCACGGGCTTGCAAAGGGCCCGGCCCTTTGGTCGGTTGTGGGGGCTGAAAACGCCAACGTATCGCCGCTGCGCGGTGACTTTTGAGGGGTGTTCAGCTTCTCAATCTCCCCGATAAGGGGATCATCCCCTGGACTCTGGACTTAATCAGAGGTTCCCTAGCCGGCGATGCAATGGCATGGAAACGCAATGGCATGGAAAGGAATCGCACCCTGGTGGGGCGCCCGGTCTTCAAAACCGGTGGGGGGCGTGAGACGTCCCTGGTGGGTTCGATTCCCACTCTTTTCCGCCAGCCGGTCCGAACCAAAACTCAAAGAGCGATCGCGCACGCGAGTGCGCCGCCTCACCGCGATGTGATCGGCAAGCGGATTGCCCGGCTCGCGCAACAACCCGCGCCGACGTGATGTCTAGATCATCGTGCTTTAAGTTGGAACCGCTATTGCGGTTCCAACTTAAAGCACAAAGATGATCGCCACTTGAGAGGCGAGCAACTTTCTGCCTTTATTCCGGATCGTTCCGATTCCGAATAAAGGCAGGTTGCTCTAGGCGGCAACCTCGCGCGGGTGGTTTCGCGTTTCGACCATGAGGGTGCGCAGACAGGTCATCGACGCAGGTGGCTTAGGACGACATTTGCATCGCTTGCCGCCTTGACCTTCCATGAGATGGAACCTTTATACGGGCGAGCAGCGGTCAAATCCGAAGGTGTCTCACGATGAATATCGGTCAGGCGGCGAGCGCATCCGGTTTACCGGCAAAAACCATCCGCTTCTATGAAGAACTCGGCTTGGTCAATCCGAGCCGTGCCGCCAACGGTTATCGCCATTACGACGATCAACAGGTTCACAAGCTTCGTTTTCTGCAGCGCAGCCGCAGTCTCGGCTTCACCTTGGATGAGTGCCGCCAACTGCTCTCACTTTACGAAGATCGGTCGCGGGCAAGCAGCGACGTCAAGGCCATCGCGCTTGAGCATCTGATCCGCATCGAAACCAAAATTGCGGAACTGCAGGGCCTACGCCAAACCCTCGAACACCTGGTCACGTCCTGTCGCGGCGACCAGCGCCCGCAATGCCCAATCCTGGACGATCTATCGAAATGACTATGAAAAACAAAATCTTACTCGCACTTGTCCTAGGCTTGACACTGGCCACTTACGTCCTTTGGTCGTTCAGGCCGCAACCACCTGAAGCGGGCCACCAGGCGGCGATGGTCAAGGTCGTCGTGCCTGAACTCAGTCAAACGGCGAAACAGGGGGCAGAGCTGTTCGAGCTCAACTGTGCACGGTGCCACGGCAAGAATGCCGCCGGCCGCGACGGCATCGCGCCGCCGTTGATCCACAAAATCTACGAACCGGGTCATCACGCCGACATCTCATTCCAGCGGGCCGCGCAAAATGGCGTGCGCGCCCACCATTGGCGATTTGGAGACATGCCGCCGGTCCCCGGCGTATCGCAGGGCGATGTTGCCAAGATTGTCGGTTTCATCCGTGAAGTGCAGCGCGCAAACGGCATCAACTGAAAGGCTTTAAGGATTCTCGGGTCAAGCTGGTCACGGGTTTGCACAGGGCGACGTCCTTTAGGTCGGGTTGTCAGGGCCGAAGGCCTGACTTGATCGCCGTTTGACGGCGATCCTTGCGGGGCTTGTCCGCCCCTCGAACGCGCCGACCACGGGATGGCGACCCTCGCCCCGAATTGACCAGCTGGGCCCGGACCATGCCGCTGCCGCGCCCGGCCCGATACCGCGCATGAGGAGTTGACCCGATGCGTCGTCTCTATCACCTCACGCCACTCACTGTGGTCTTGGTCCTCGTCGTCACCGGATCGACCACCCTCGTTGTCGCCCACAAGGGCGCCACCGGTGTCGTCATAGACCGCATGATGGCCATGGAGGAAATCGGAGATGCGCTGAGATCGCTCAAAGATTTCATCGCGGGAAAGGCAGCTTAAGACCGGGCGGCAACCAAACGCATTGCGGTTGACTTCAAAAAAGCGCGCGAAGAACATGGTCAAACTGTTTCCCAAAGGCAGTCTCGAAAAGCCGTCCGATGCCCGGCCCTTGATCTGGCGCCAATGGCCGGACTTCAAACGACGGATCAGGGAGTTCGGCGCGCTCGCCGCTGAGCTGGAGGTCGCCGCGGACCGCAGCGGCGGCGCCGCCAAACAGGTTCTGGCCAAACAGGTTCTGGCCAAACAGGTTCTGGCCAAACAGGTTCTGGTACGAATCAGTGAGACCTGTTCAGCCTGCCACAAGCTTTACCGCTTCGAGCGGAAGTCAAACAAAAAGAAGGTCGCGAAACAGCGCCGCTGACAGGCCCCACCCGGCTCAATTCTGGTCTTCCGGCAGCACCGGCAGGGGATGAATATCAACGCCTTCTTCGAGTAGGTCCTTGACCTCGCCGGGTGTCGCCTCTCCGTAGATGCCCTTTTCTTCGGCTTCCTTATAGTGGATTTTGCGTGCTTCTTCGGCAAACTTCGGTCCGACGTACTCGGCGTTTTTCTCGACGATCTCGCGAACCTTGCGCAACGCGGTCATGACCTCACGCCGCGCCGCGGCCACTTTCGGGTCGACCGGTCCGCTGGGCGTCGTCATCACGCCGCCAGCCCGTTCGGCGGCGGCCGCGGCCGCGTTTTTCTTGTTGCCTTTGATGGCGATGTTCGGTGCCATGATCGCTTTGGCAACCTTAGTCGAACCACATTCGGGACAGATCACGAGCTTGCGTTTGGCCTGCTTGTCGTAAGCAGCGCTGTTTGCAAACCAGGCCTCGAAAGTGTGCTCTTTGTCGCACTGCAGTTGGTAGCGGATCATTCTATCGAAGTATCTCGTATTTGCGGTCATGGTTGAGGGAGGGCACCCGCCGGCGAGCCTCACTCACGGCTTCCAGGTCAATATCGGCACTGATGACCCCGGTTTGCAGGCCATCCGCCTCGGCCAGGATCTCGCCCCACGGCGAAACAATTATGCTGTGGCCGTAGGATTTGCGCCCCGATTGATGCGTGCCGGCCTGGGCCGCAGCCAACACGAAGCACTCCGTCTCGATCGCACGCGCGCGCAGCAGTACGTGCCAGTGCGCCTGTCCCGTTGGCACCGTGAACGCCGACGGCACGGCCAGCATGTGCGCGCCGGCCTTGGCAAGAGCGCGGTAAAGATAGGGAAACCGCATGTCATAACAAATCGTGACGCCTAGGTTGCCCCACGGCAACGGCGTTATCACGGCATGTTCGCCGGCCTCGTATCGCCGGCTTTCATTGAAGCGGTTGTCGCCGTCAACGTCGACGTCGAACATGTGGATCTTGTCGTAGCGCGCCGCCACCATGCCGTCGGGTTTGAACAAAAATGCCCGGTTTGCAAGCTTGTCTTCGCTTTTGCGCACGGCCATGGAGCCGATGTGCAGCCAGATGCCGAGTTCCCGAGCCAGCTGCCCGAACGCCGTGACGGCGCCGTTGTTGTCGTCATCCGCCTGCGACTTTTCGAACTGTGCCTTGCCTGCGGCCTCGATCAGCGTTGTCACCTCCGGCGTCTGCACATACTGAGCGCCATCGGCGGCAGCCTCCCGGATCAAGCCGGACACAACCTCGATGTTTTCGCCGACATCGCAACCGCTGCACGTTTGCACGAGAGCTGCGCGAAATTTGCTTGCCCCGGTCATCGCTCAGATCGCCAGCAATGGATCGAGATCACCCTGGCGATCGAGCGCATACAACTCGTCACAGCCGCCAATGTAGCGTTCATCGATAAAGATTTGCGGAACCGTGTGGCCACCGCCGGCACGCTGCCGCATCTCAGCCCGTTTGGAAGAACTCACGCCGACGTTGATTTCCTCGAACTCGGCACCCTTCTGTTTCAACAGCCGCTTGGCCATAACGCAGTAGGGACACAGCATTGTCGTGTAGATCGTGATTTTCGCCATGGCGTTGAGATATCCGGGTTCGGGCGCGATCAACTCAGAGCGGCTGATATGGGGACTCGAGGCAGTGATGTGAAGCGAGCAACTTTGTGTTTTGTTCGCGATTGTTCCGCCGCCGAACAAAGGCAGGTCGGTTTGGGCGGTAAACTCATAGATCCGGGCCCATTGGCGCCGATATGGCTAGGATATGCAAGGCGCGGCATCGCGCAGCGGCCGGTTGCCCGTTCGCATCGCCCAACGCTCGAGATCGTCGGGCCAAACCGGCGGCCTCGGCAAATCGCCAATTGGCTGCGCTGCGCGGCACCAAGGCTTTGAAAATGAACCACATTGTCTGCATCCTCGCGTCCGGCAACTCAGCAGATCAACCGCTCCCAATGCGTCCGGATTTATGAGTTGACAACGTGACTATACCAGAACCCAAATCAGCGACAAACGCTTGATGTTTCAATTATCCTGGCGATGGGCGATCAGCTGCGATGGCCGCTGTCAGGGGTTGATGCGGCTGTCGTCGGTCACCATTGCAAGCGCGACGACGTCGACCCGACGCGCACCGGCCCGCTTCAAGACGCGTGCGCATGCCTGTGCGGTGGTTCCGGTTGTAATGACATCGTCAACCAACAGCACGCTGCGCCCGAACACCTCTGCCGTCCGGTCCGCGTGCACAGCAAATGCACCGCGCAGATTGCGCTGCCGTTGATCACGCGTGAGCCCGACTTGCGCGGCCGTCGCCCGCTGCCGGACAAGCGTCTGCGGCCAGTAGTCGAGATCGAGCTCGACAGCCAGATCGCCGGCGAGAATTGCCGACTGGTTAAAGCGTCGCGCCCACAACCGGCGATGATGCAGCGGCACCGGCATCACGACGTCGCAGTCAGCCGCCAACTCGCGCGATGCATGGATCAGCAATCGCCGGAATAGCCATCGCGGCGTGTGTTGATCGCCGTATTTGAAGCGATGGACGAGCTCGCGCCCGACGCCGGAAAAATGCATTGCCGCTCGTGCCCGGTCGTAGACGGGAGGGTCTGCGACCGCTGCCGCCGATACGATCGGCCCGCCGCCCGGATCGAATGGCAACGGTATGCCAAGTTTGTCGCACAGCGGATGCGAGAGAAACCGCACGTTCCGCCAACAGGCAGCACACAGGCTGTCATGCGTGGCAAGCGGCTGGTGGCAGGACACACACAACGCCGGCATCAGGACGTCGGCGCATTTGAGTGCAATGGTTTTTCCCAAGACCAGCGCCGGCGACGTCACGCTTGCCGTGATCGCCGCAAGGCGATCAACCGAGCCCGTTGATCGCAGGCCGACCGCCAATCGGTTGACCTGGCGCCTGGCAAACACCATTGCTTCGTTTGTCCTGATCACGCCACTATCCTTACGTGCGGTGTTATCAGCTCACCCTCAAAGACTTCAAAGGAACCTCAGGCTAGTGGTCTCAATCACCTAAAAAAAGCGTGTTCAGATGCGCTGCTCTAGTTCGTGAGCAGGCCAGGTTCGTGAGCAGGAAGGCTATGCCAAAGCATAGCGTGGGCGATGGTGCGCACGGCTGACGCCGTCACGGGCCGGGGCACACGCACCGAAGGCGCTCAGATTTGGCCTGGTACCGGCGTTGCGGCACCCTTATGCTGCACCAGCATCACCCACCGCGCCTTGGCACAGACCAAATCTGAGCGTCTGAATACGCTTTTTTAGGTGATTGAGACCACTAGACCAGACACAAAACTCAGACAACTGATTTGCCGCAGTCCACGGAAGCCAAACCGCCATGACGAACGCGCCGGCGCCACGTATCTTCGATCGCAAGTTGCACGCGCAAAACCGTGAACGCGCGGCGTCGGCCACGACCATCCCGGACTTCCTGCTGGCCCGCGTTGGTGAAGACTTTGCCGAACGGCTCGCTGTCATCAAGCGCCGCTTTCCCGATGCGCTGAACCTTTCGGCCGCCACAGGTGCTCTGGTAACCGCCCTGCAACAACAGCCCGGCATCGACACGGTTGTGTCAACCGAAGTGTCCAGCGCGCTGGCCGGCCGACTGCCGCCGCCCGCAGTTGTTGCCGATGAGGAAGCGCTCCCGTTTGCACCGTCCTCATTCGATCTCATCGTGTCGGCGCTGACCCTGCAATTCGCCAACGATCTGCCGGGCGTCCTGACGCAGGTCCGCCAAACCCTCAAACCGGACGGGCTATTTCTCGGCGCGCTGATCGGCGGTCAATCGCTGACCGAATTGCGCCAGGCAACGCTCGCCGCCGAAACCGAGATCCATGGTGGTGCTTCGCCGCGCGTGGCCCCGTTTGCCGACGTTCGCGACCTTGGTGGCCTGCTTCAGCGCGCCGGCTTCGCGCTGCCCGTCGCCGACAGTGACGTTGTCACTGTCACCTATGCTAACCCGTTGGAGCTGATGCGCGAGTTGAAGGCCATGGGCGCCGGCAACGCCCTGGCCGAGCGCAGCCGGCGGCCGGCAACCCGTGCGTTGCTGGTCAAGATCGCCGAGGTTTACACGGCGCAGTTTGCCGGCCCCGACGGGCGCATTCCGGCAACCTTCGAGATCCTGACCATGACCGGTTGGGCACCGCACCGAAGCCAACAGCAACCCTTATACCAGCCCGCATAAATATTGACCCGCTTCATGGGTCCTGGCGGCGCACTCGGGCAGGCGCGGCGTGCCGCGCGATGCGGTGCATCGGGCAAACGTTGCAACGCACCCGATGGGCCGCCAGGACCCACCCCTGAGCGCCGGGCGCTTTTTGCCGCCAGCTGCGTTGGGCGCCGCTTGTGGTACGCATACCACGGCACGACACCCGCCTCCCTGGCGACAAAAATCGCTCCGGTGAAACGGATCAATATTTGTGCGGGCTGGTATGACGTCCCGGATCGGCTGCTGCCAAGCTCGCCGATGCACTCGGCGTTAAGGAACACGGCGCCGGTGATGCAGTGGCGATGCCATCGAAAACCCGGTGAAGCGTTGAAGTCCGAGCACCGGTCCATCACCATGCTCACGGTTCGCACACGTATCAGCCGAGCAAATCCCTGAGCCATGGGATCAAGGGAAGGTCCGCCGGCGGCATCGGGTAGTCGGCCAACCGCATAGCGCGGACCCAGGCCACGTGCTGGCCCTCGCGCGGGGTAATCTCGCCCTCCCAGGTGCGGCACAAATAGAGCGGCATCAATAGATGAAACGCATCGTAGCCGTGTGAGGCAAACGTGAACGGTGCCACGCAGGTATCGCAGACTTCGATGCCGAGTTCCTCACGCAGCTCCCGGATCAGCGCGTCTTCCGGTGTTTCACCGGCATCAACCTTGCCGCCGGGAAACTCCCACAGCCCGGCCATGCTCTTGCCCGCGGGCCGCTTCGCGATCAACACCCGGTTGTCGGCGTCAACCAGCGCCGCGGCCGCCACGATGAGGATCGGTTTGCTCATGCTGCTGCTTCGCGCGGCTGCAGAATGTAGGCCTTGGAACTCAGCGCCGTCAGGCCGCGCGCGCGAAAC
Organism: Hyphomicrobiaceae bacterium; assembly: GCA_965223355.1. Lineage (GTDB taxonomy): Bacteria > Pseudomonadota > Alphaproteobacteria > Rhizobiales > Hyphomicrobiaceae > Tectiglobus. Next base: position 4,986,632 of record CBDCWE010000003.1, on the reverse strand, counting down.
CGTTCGGGTATCTCGGCGCGCTCATCTGCGAAAACCTGCCGGATCGTGTACTTCTCGCCATAGTGGTGTTCGATCTCCGCGTTGGCGACCGAGAACGGCGGGCCACTCATCTCGCTCTGATCGTATTCGACGCACAACAGAAACATTGCCGCTTGCGGCGCCAGCGCGCGCAGTCGCTTGGCGTAGCGCTTGCGCATGTCCGGCGGCAGCGCGACCAGACTTCCGCGATCGTAGACGGCAGCCACACCATCGACCGCCGCAGCCGGCAGCGCGAAGAAATCACCACACCAGATCTCGATCCCCGCCGTGCGCAGCACCTTGAAGCCGCTGTCCGCGCCGGTGGTGGCGGCCAGACCGTTGTCGGCGAAGAAATCTCCAACCGCTTTGTCGCTGAGCTCGTTGCCGACAACGGCGTGGCCTTGATCACGAAGCCACAGCATGTCGAGGCTCTTGCCGCACAGCGGCACGAACACCGTCGCATCGCCCGACTGCTCCATCTCGCGCCAATGCGAAACAAGCGCTTGGTTGGTTTCAGGCTGATGAAACCCGAGTTGCCCCGACGCCCATCGCTGATGCCAGAAATCGTGCTCCATGACCCGCTCCAGTCAGCGCCCGCCAGATACTAAAGACACAAGACAGGGGCCGATGACAACTCGGCCTAGAGCAACCGGCCTTTATTCGGAATCGGAACGATCCCGAATAAAGGCAGAAAGTTGCTCGCCTCTAAAGTGGCGATCATCTTCGTGCTTTAAGTTGGAACCGCAATAGCGGTTCCAACTTAAAGCACGATGATCTAGCTGCGATAGTCCGCATTGATCGAGATGTAGCCGTGCGTCAGATCGCAGGTCCAAACCGTCGCCCTGCCGTGACCGACACCGACATCAACGCTGATCTCGATTTGCGAATTCTTCATATAGGCCGATGACAGATCCTCGCTGTAGTCGGGCGATCTCAGCCCCTTGTCGGCGAGGAGATGAGGACCGAACCGAATTTGTAGCTTGTCTCTGTCAGCCGGCTCTCCGGCCTTGCCGACCGCCATCACGATGCGGCCCCAGTTGGCGTCTTCGCCGGCGATCGCCGTCTTGAGCAATGGCGAATTTGCCATCGACATCGCGATGCGGTGCGCCGAGCGGTCGCTTTCGCCGCCCGACACATTGATGGTGATGAACTTGGAAATTCCCTCGCCGTCCTTGACGACCAGCATTGCAAGATCGTGCATCACCTCGTGCAGGGCGCGGCGGAAAGCTTGTCCCGCCGCATCCTTGTCCGAGGTGATTTTATCACCGCCGCCCGCCCCCGTCGCAAACACCAGAACCGTGTCACTCGTTGATGTATCGCCGTCGACGGTGATGCAGTTGAACGTCTTGTCGGCGATCTGCGAGGTCATCTGCTGCAGCAACGCCTGATCGACGGCCGCGTCGGTGAACACGAAGCCGAGCATGGTCGCCATGTCCGGTGCGATCATGCCCGAACCCTTCACGATACCGGATATCGAAATGGCCCGCCCGTCGATCTCGATGGTGCGCGTTGCGAGCTTGGCAAACGTATCCGTCGTCATGATTGCCGCGGCCGCATCGTGCCAGGCCGCAGTCGTTGCCGCACCGGCCATGTCCTGGAGCAGGTGGGCAAAGCCGTCGGCCTCAAGCGGCTCGCCGATGACGCCGGTCGATGCGAGGTAGACGTCTGCGGCATCACAGCCGACCGCGGCCGCGGCCGCATTGGCTGTGATCCGGACGGCGTCTTCGCCTTTGCGGCCGGTGAAAGCGTTGGCATTGCCGGCGTTGACGACCACGGCGCGCGCGCGGCCGTGCTTCAGTTGCTCCCGGCACCACAGCACCGGCGCCGAGCACGTCCGCGAGGTCGTCAGCACTCCGCCTGCGACGGTGCCTTCATCAAGGATCGCGAGCATCAAGTCCTTGCGCCCCTTGTACTTAATGCCGGCTTCGACAGCGGCCAAGCGCACGCCGCCGACGGCTGGCATTACGGGCAGGACAGCGGGCGCAAAGGGGGAAATTTCCGTATCGTGGGACATGGCGGCCTGTGCTCTGGTTGGTGTTGGCTGAACCCATCAGCCACAACTTTCGGTCACCAAACATCACTGCTGTTTTGCGCCAGCGTCAAGATATTCGATCTTTGCTTTGCTTCGCAGGGTCTCGGCCATCGCGCGCGCTTTGTCGTGCACCAGTTTGGCAACGATCCGCTCCTTGACGGCGGCAAAGGCGGGCGGCTTGCCGGTGCGCTTGTCGGTGACTTTGATAATGTGCCATCCAAACTGCGATTGAACGGGTAGTGAAACCTCGCCAACCGGCAGCGCGAACGCCGCCTTTTCGAACGCCGCCACCATGCGCCCGCGGCCGAAATAGCCAAGATCACCGCCCTTGACCTTCGAGCCGGGATCAATCGAATGCTGCTTGGCCAGTTCACCGAAATCGCCGTCGTGTGCGATCTGTTCGAAGATCGCCTTGGCTTGATCCTCGGACTTGACCAGGATGTGGCTGGCCCGAACCTGCTCGCCCGACGGATAGGTCTTGATCTGCTGCTGGTAGAACGCGCGCGCTTGCGCATCCGTAATCGTGCCGCGGATCTGCGTCTCGAAGTAGGCATCGCGCAGACTGCGCCGGTCCCAGTAGTGCTTGCGTTCCTTAAACACGGTGGAGGCTGCGACATTGTTGTTCGCGGCCGCCTCCGCGAACAGTTCATTCTGAATGAGAAATTCGATCACGACGCGGCGTCGGGTCGCAGCCGGATAGTTCTGCAGATCGCCGCTGATTTCAGCCGTCGCCAGGCGAACGTCTGCCTCCGTGATCGGCCTGCCGTTCACGGTCGCAACGACCGCCTCTTGCGCACCTGCCGCGCCGCTGCACAAGACCGCGCCAATCACGACCAGCAACATTGCTGGTCCGCGCCAAATCGCCCCGACCACCATTGAGAATTGGGATAAGTTCACCGGTAGAACCCCGTTTTTGGAGTGACAATTGCTCACGGGCGATACCGATGAGCCCAACCGAACGCTTCGTCATCGCCGTCGCTTCCGGCCCGGCATCCGCCAATCACGGCTGCCTCGAGCCCTAAAGCGCGCGTGCAAGTGGTGCGGCTTCAATTCGGGCAAAATCAAGGCTAGCAGGGTGTCGAATTGACATTGTCCCACTTGGATTCCTATCTCTGGTGCGCAGCGCTGCAGATCAGCCGCGTTTCATCCTGGAAAGACGCGCGTCCAGCAGGCATAACGGTGTGATGGCGCCGCCGATCGATCGCGATGCGGCCCGAGATGACGTTGGCGGCGAACAACAAACGGCAGGGAATTCGACAGCTATGATCTCTTTCGAGCGGTTCGCATCGAAGATATTCGGCTCATCCAATGAGCGCCGCGTGCGCGGGTACGGCAGCCGCGTCGAAGCCATCAACGCCGTCGAGGCCGAAGTCGAAGCGCTGTCGGATGAACAACTGCGCCAACGCACGGCGAGTTTCAGACAGGAGCTGCGCGCCGGTCGCAAACTTGAGGATCTCGTCATCCCGGCTTTCGCAACGGTCCGCGAGGCCGCCAAACGGACACTCGGCCAGCGCCATTTCGATGTTCAGCTGATCGGCGGCATGGCCTTGCACGAAGGCAAAATTGCCGAGATGAAGACCGGCGAGGGCAAAACGCTGGTCGCAACCCTCGCCGTCTATCTCAACGCGCTAACCGAGCGCGGCGTCCATGTCGTCACCGTCAACGACTATCTGGCCAAGCGTGATGCGGCGTGGATGGGTCAGATCTACGAGTTCCTGGGCCTGTCGGTCGGCTGCATTGTCAACGAACTCGAAGATGAGGATCGTCGCGAGCAGTACGCCGCCGACGTCACCTACGGCACCAACAACGAATTCGGCTTCGACTATCTGCGCGATAACATGAAGATGTCGAAGGCGGAGATGGTGCAGCGCGGCCATTACTTCGCGATTGTCGATGAAGTCGATTCGATTCTGATTGACGAAGCGCGAACCCCGCTGATCATTTCCGGTCCGGTCGAAGACCGCGCGGAGCTTTACAACACGATCGACTCCTATATGCCGGATTTGATCGAGGATCCCGAGCGTTTCGAACTTGACGAAAAACAGCGGCAAGTCTCCCTGACGGAGCTTGGCAACCAGTGGGTCGAGGAAAAACTCGGCCACGCCGACCTGCTCACCGGCACGATGTATGATATCGAGAACGTTACCATCGTCCATCACATCAATCAGGCCTTGAAGGCGCACACGCTCTTCACGCGTGACAAGGACTACATCGTCCGCAACAACGAAGTCGTCATCATCGACGAGTTTACCGGCCGCATGATGCCCGGCCGGCGCTATTCGGAAGGTCTCCACCAGGCGCTCGAAGCCAAGGAAAGCGTTGCGATCCAGCCGGAAAACCAAACCCTGGCATCAATCACCTTCCAGAATTATTTCCGCCTCTATGAGAAGCTTGCCGGCATGACCGGAACAGCTGCCACCGAAGCTTCGGAATTCCTCGACATCTATGGCCTCGATGTCCTCGAGATCCCAACCAACCAACCGGTTGGCCGTCTCGACGAAGACGACGAGATCTATCGCACCGAGGATGAAAAATGGCAGGCCATCATTATGGAGATCGAGGATGCGCAACAGCGCGGCCAGCCCTGTCTCGTTGGCACCGCCTCGATTGAGAAGAGCGAACATCTCTCGTCGCTTCTGACGCAAAGGAAGGTCGAACACCAGGTTCTTAATGCCCGCTATCATGAGCAGGAAGCCAAGATTATCGCGCAAGCCGGTGTTCCGGGGACGGTGACCATCGCAACCAACATGGCCGGTCGCGGCACTGACATTCAGCTCGGCGGCAACGCCGACATGCGCATACTGGAGGAAGCCGGTGAACCGGATCAACCGGACTACGAGGCCAACGTCCGGCGCATTCGTGGCGAAATCCAACAGGCCCGTGATGAGGTCCTCAACGCCATCGCCAATGTCGAGATCGAACCGGCCCGGGCAAACAAGCCGGCAAAGACCGTCGAAAAGCCGGGCGGCCTCTACGTGATCGGCACCGAACGCCACGAAAGCCGACGCATTGACAATCAGCTGCGTGGCCGGTCCGGCCGCCAGGGCGACCCCGGCCGTTCCAAATTCTACCTGTCACTGCAGGACGATTTGATGCGGATCTTCGGGTCCGACAAGATGGACAGCGTTCTCAAGACGCTCGGCTTGCGTGAAGGCGAAGCGATCATCCATCCATGGATGAACAAATCCTTGGAAATGGCGCAGAAGAAGGTCGAAGCGCGCAACTTCGACATGCGCAAGCACATCCTCAAGTATGACGACGTCATGAACGACCAGCGCAAGGTCGTGTTTGAGCAGCGCCTTGAGTTCATGTCGTCCGACGATGTCAACGAGATCGTCACCGATATGCGCCACGACGTCATCGCCGCGATGGTCGCGCAACACATTCCGGAAAACGCCTATGCCGAACAGTGGGATGTCGACGGGCTGGCAACGACTTTTGCAGCGATGTTCGGGATCGAGCTGCCGGTTGCTGAGTGGGCTGCAGAAGAAGGCATCGCCGACGAGGAAATCCGCGAGCGCCTGATCGCGGCCGCCGACGACAAGGCCGAACAGAAGATGGCCGAGATCGGCCGAGCGATGCTTGACAACTATGACAGCGCCAAAGAACTCGTCGGCTTTGTCAACGGCCACGAGGCGCTGTCCTCAATGGTCGACAGCCCGGAGGAGAACCTCGAACAGATCGGCCGGTTGCTGCTCAATTCCGGCGACGGTGAAGTGCGCCTGAACGGCATTTCCCAGGAAGATGCCGAGGCGCAGGCCGGCATGATCGGCTATCAGTTCTTTACCGATTTCATCGAAGCGCGTCAGCTCACGGACGAGGTCGATGGGGCGGCCGACAAGTCGGCGTCCGCGCTCGGTCACGAACGCATGCGCTACATCGAAAAGTCGGTGCTGCTGCAAACCCTCGATCATCTCTGGCGCGAGCACATTGTGATGCTTGAGCATCTGCGCGAGGTGATCGGCTTTCGCGCCTACGGCCAGCGTGATCCATTGAACGAGTACAAATCGGAAGCGTTCATGCTGTTCGAAAACCTGCTCGTCAAACTCCGTGAAGTCGTCACCACCCAGCTGATGACCTTCAATCTCGAGAGTGACAACAATATTGACGATCTCTACGGAACCGAAGCGGATCTGCCCGAATTTGAAGCGCATCACGATGCCGCCCCGGCATTCGGCGACTATGCCTTGGCCGAGGCGGCACTTGCCAACGAAGAGCGGGCACTGGCCTACGCCGAGGCCGACGCTGCGCGCCCGGCGCCGTTGCGCACCCGCCAAAGAAGCGGCGAGCTCGATCCAAATGATCCGGCAACCTGGGGCAAGGTCGCGCGCAACGCCCGGTGCCCCTGCGGTTCGGGCAAGAAGTACAAGCATTGCCACGGCCGGCACTAGATCATCGTGCTTTAAGTTGGAACCGCTATCGCGGTTCCAACTTAAAGCACAAAGATGATCGCCACTTTAGAGGCGAGCAACTTTCTGGCTTTATTCGGGATCGTTCCGATTCCGAATAAAGGCAGGTTGCTCTAGTTCGGCGTCCAGGGATGGTTCCCCTGGTCGGGGTGTTTGAGGGGCGGACAAGCCCTCATAAGTCGCCGTCAAACGGCGATTGGGGCTGGCGCGCCGATCGTTGGTCGACCCGGCAACGCAAAGCGGCGCCGCAGATCAACCTCCGACGCCGCTATGGCTGAAAATTTTCGAACGTGCTCAGGGTTTCGCGCAATCCGCGCCGATCGCTCAGAAACGGTTGTCGGGCACATCGAAAAATGACCGCTTGGCTTCTGCCGCCGCCTTGTGCAGATCGATGCCAATGTCGTGCAGTCGATCGGCATCCAGTGACTGAAGCGCGTTACGCTCCTTTCTCACCTGCCACATAAGCTTGACCCGCTGCCACAACGTGGCCAGGCGAAACGGGGCGGTCGTGCCGCTGCTCGGAATGTAAGCAATGCTTGGGACGCTCGTTCTCATCTCAACCTCCGGAGTGTTAGAAACCGTGGCCGTTTGGCTATGAGACAGATGTAGGTGTTGCCATAGCATAAGAAAATCGAATATATCTAATCGACATCATAAACAACTATTATGCAAATCGACCCATGCCCCGAGACATCGATATATCCCTGCTTCGCGCCTTCGTGGCGGTGACGGAAACCGGCAGCGTGACCGGCACGGCGCGGCTGTTGAACCGAACCCAGGCCGCCGTGTCGCAGCAAATCAAGCGCCTCGAAGAATTGTTCGGCGTTGAATTGTTTGCCCGCGAACACAAGCGTCTCACGCTTGCCGCGGACGGTGAACGCCTGTTGGTCCAGGCCCACAAAATTCTGCGCCACAACGATGAGACCTGGGGCATGATGACCACGCCCAACTACCGCGGTGAGGTCCGCCTCGGCGTTCCGATCGACATTGTCGCGCGCTACACACCGGCGATTCTGCGCCGCTTCAACAATGCCTGGCCGCACGTCCATGTCAGCCTGCAGGTCGGCAACTCCAAGGAATTGTTGGACGAACTTGATGCCGGCGAGATCGACCTGACACTCACCACCGATCTCGAACCGCAGCGCGCGTGTGAGACGCTGCGCTGCGACCGCCTTGTCTGGGTCGGCGCCCACGATACCGACGCCCACCTCGCCCGTCCGCTGCCGATTTCGATCGGTGGCAGAAGCTGCCGCTTTCGCCCGGTTGTGCTCGACGCCTTGGGTGATGCCGGCATCGATTGGCGCGTCGTGCTGGAGGTCACCAATCAGGAAGCCGTTAATGCAACGGTTGCCGCTGGTTTGGCCGTAACCGCGATGTTGCGCGACAATATCCCGGATGCGCTTGCCGAGCTGTCGCCGTCATGCGGTCTGCCGCCATTGCCTGAGTTCGGCATTAATCTGTACTTGCCGAAATCCGGCCCCAGCGAACTGGGCCACGCCCTTGCCCACCACATTCGCGCTGACTTTGCCGCGCGGTTCGGCTTCGCGCAATCGGCACCCGGGCTTTCGCTCGTGCCCAACTGGGCAGAACACGTCGCATGAATTCACTGCGCGATCTTTGGCGGCGCAGGCGCTGGCGTGCGCGCGCATCCGATCAGGGACAACGCCAGGCGACCCGTCCGGCAACCATCATTACCGGCGGCTCGGCCGGGATCGGACTGGAGCTGGCCCGCCAGTTTGCCAAACAGCGTGCGGTGATTGTCCTGATCGCCCGCGACCCGGCCGGGCTGGCGCGCGCGACGGCGCAAATTGAGGGCTCGGCCGAAATCATCACCCTGGCCCTCGACATCACTCAGCCGCAAGCTGCCGACGCGCTGCTGGCGGCGCTCGCCGAGCATCGCCTGCACGCCCACGAACTGGTCAACAACGCCGGCATCGGATTGTCGGGCCGGTTCCTCGATGCCGCTGCCGCCGACGTGGCCCACTTGCTCGACCTTAATATCACCGCGTTGACCCGTCTGACGCACGCGGTGTTGCCAGCCATGGTTGAGCGCGGCAGCGGCGGCATTATCAACATCGCCTCCCTGGGCGGCCTGACACCCGGGCCCTACCAGGCAGCCTACTATGCCAGCAAGGCCTATGTCGTCTCGCTGACTAGGGCGCTTGCCCACGAATATCGCGGCATGGGTGTCACGATCACGTGCGTCCTACCCGGTCCCGTCGAGACCGCCTTTCACGCCAAGATGGACGCCGAACACGCGTTCTATCGTCGCTTTTTACCATCGTTCACGGCCGCGAATGTCGCCAAATCGACCATATTCTGGTATGGCACCGGTCGCGTTCTGATCGTTCCCGGCACGCTCAACTTGGCACTGTCCGTCGCCCTCGGTTTCTTGCCGGGATTTCTGATCATTCCGGTCATCGCGTTTCTCTTGAACCCCGGGGATCCCAGCCGAGATGTTTGAAGCAAGAGCCGAGGAAAGCTCGGTCGAACAGCACGTCCCGCACACAGGCTTCACGGCGCGCCGGCAGCGCTCGCCGAAGCCGATCCTCGTCGTGCTGCATCAGGAGCGCTCGACCCCCTCCCATGTCGGCCACACCTTGCGCCAGCACGGCCATCGCCTCGATATCCGCAAACCACGGTTCGGTGATCCGCTACCGGAAACCTTGGCAGGCCACGACGGCGCCGTCATCTTCGGCGGTCCGATGTGCGCCAATGATACCAACGACTTTATCTGCCGCGAAACAGATTGGATCGGTGTTGCTCTCAAGGAGAACAAGCCGTTCCTGGGCATCTGCCTCGGCGCCCAGATGCTCGCCAATTTCCTTGGCGCGCGGGTCTTCCGCGATCCCTACGCCCGCGCCGAGATCGGCTATCACGACATCAAGCCCCACGCCCCTCCGGCCAATGGTGTCAACTGGCCAAGCAAGGTCTATCAATGGCACCGTGATGGCTTTGATCTGCCGGCCGGCGCCGAACTGCTGGCATCCGCCGACGGGCCATATCCCAATCAGGCGTTTCAACTGGGTAGTGCCGTCGCGATGCAGTTCCATCCGGAAATCAGCTTCGTCCAGGTCAACCGCTGGAGCGCCAACAGTGCCCATCGCATGAAGCTGCCCGGCGCCCAGCAACGCCCCTTGCAGCTCAACGATCACCATGTCCACGCCCCCATCGTTCGCGACTGGCTCGATGCCTACCTGCGCGATTGGGTTGCGATCGGTGACACGGAGCGTTGAGCATTTCTTCTCCACGTTCGTAAATTCGAAACGCTTTCGCGGTTCAATCGCGTCGGTCAGAGATGAGTGATAGCGTTCTCTGTCCGAGGCGGGATGACGGAACAGCAAGTGCATGCGTACCGTTCTCCCGTCTTATACGGGCTGGTATTGCCGCGTCGCCAAGCCGAATTGTCAGCCGAGCGCGATCGGGATCGACAGGAACCCGCGGAACCTAGCCCGGCCACCACGCACACCAGCACCGGCGCGTTGATAATGCGGGAACCGTGCGAGAAACCGACCGATCGCAATCCGCCCTTCCAGCCGCGCAACGTTCATTCCGACACATTGGTGCGCGCCAGATGCAAACGCCAGATGTCGGTTTGGCCGACGTGCGACATCGAGCACGTCCGGCCTTTCGAATTTCTCCGGGTCGCGATTGGCGCCGCCGATACTGAGCGTTATACGCGTGCCGGCCGCCATCTCGACACCGCCGACATCGGTTGGCGCCGTCGTGATGCGGTTGCCGAGCTGGTTCGAACTTTCGAATCTGAGAAACTCTTCAACGGCCGACTTGATCAACTGCGGCTCCTGCACCAGGCGATCGCGCTCGCCGGGCCACTCGGTGAGGGCATAAAGACCGTTGCCGATCAGATTGGTGGTCGTTTCATGGCCGGCATTGAGAATGAAGATGACGTTCTGAAGCAGTTCATTTTCCGTAAGCCGGCCGCCGTCGGCCTCGCCTTCGATCAAGCGGGTCAACACGTCCGTGGCGGGATCGCCCGGCGTCCGCCGCCGACGCGCCACGAGGTCTTCGAGATAGGCTGTGAAATCCCTGACCGCGGTTTCACCGGCTTCGAATTGCGCCGCGCTCAAAACCGGTTCGAGCGCACCGAGAATGGCCAGCGACCAATCCCTGAGCGGCCCGCGTTCCGCGCGCGGCACATCCAGCATATTGCCGATCACTTCAACCGGTATGGCAGCGGCAAAGTCGGCAATGAGATCAGCATCGCCCTTGGCCGCCATACGATCCAGCAAGCGATCGACCAGCGCCGTCACCGGCGCTTCCATGTCCGCGATCGCCCGCGGCGTCAGCGCACCGGCAATAATCCTGCGAACGCGGGTGTGCAATGGCGGATCATTGAAAACCAGACTGGTCGTGTGATGCTTGAACAGGTGGCCATCGCCGAACTTCGGACGAAACTCCACCTTCTTGTCGGATGAGAACGTCGTCGTGTCCTTGTAGATCATCTCAAGATCGCGATGGCGCGAAACGAAGTAGGATCCGTCCGGCATCGGGCGCACGGGATCATACATTCGTAGCGCATGGTAAGTCGGGTAAGGATCCGCGTAGAACGCGGCCGGCAGATTTGCGAGGTCGAACGTTGCCGCGACCTGCCGCGCAACCGGCTCCGGCAGCAACCGCATGCCGTCCTCGTTGACGCTGGTTTGGCCGGTGTTCAGCGCATTAATTGCTCCCGAAGTAGGCATCGCGCGCTCCTTCGCCATCAGCTCTCGCATACGAGCGGAGTTTACGCTCCAAACCGACGGTTCAGCAACGCATTGCCGGACGTCTCACACTCGCGCGCAGGTGGTGCAAGACGCCCGTGACTAACAGGTGCATTCCGCCACCAGCTTCAACCGGTTGAGCATGCACTCGGAAACCCCAACTCCAGCTTCGAATTTGTCGTGACCTAATACCAGCCCGCATAAATGTTGATCCGTTTCACCGGGGCGATTTTTGTCGCCAGTGAGGCGGGTGTCGTGCCGTGGTCCATGGGACCACAAGCGGTGCCCAACACAGCCGGCGGCAACAAGCCGACCCGCAGGGGCCGGGCGCTGTTGTGTGCCGGGAACAGCGATCGAGACTGGCAATCGCAGGCGGCTCTCACGCCCTTGCAGATTTCGCCACCGATGCTCTCTCAACAATGTGGCCAACGAGCAGTTCGGGCACGATCGGCTCACCTAACTCGAGATGATCCATGAGTTGACGGGCAACGCTCTCGCCCATTTCAACGGTGGGCAGATTGGTGGTTGTCAGCGCCGGCGTTACATCGCCGGTCCAGTCCATATTGTCGAAACCCATCACCGAGACAGCATCCGGAATCCTCACCCCAGCCTCAAATAGTGCAAAGTAGCTGCCGAGTGCCAGAACATCGGAAAAGCACAGGACAGCAGTGCAACTTTCCCGCGCTGCCAGAATGGAAGCCATCGCTGCTTTGCCGCCACCGACGTTCAACTCTGTCTCACGGAAATTGAGCGAGAGCTGGCGATGGCGCGCTGATAGTGCGCCTGCCTTTCGGGCCCTGGTTCGATCACTGTTTTGCAGCGGTCCGTGCACGACAGCAATCTTGCGATGCCCGTGTTCGTAGAGATAGTTTATCGCCGACTTGGCCAACGCGGCATTGTCATAGCCGATTGTCGGTATGGCGCTGTTCGGCTGCCAAACCGATGTGTAGGCGTGCGGGATAGCGCGCCGTTTGAACAGTTCGACCAGTGACCGGCTGTGTTCGGTGCCGGACAAAATGAACGCTTCGGCACCCATACCCAGGAGCTTGCGGGCGGCGGCTAGTTCTTCCTCCTCGTCAAAGTTCGATAGTGCGATCACAAGTGCATAGCCGCGTTTGGCCAGGCTTTGCTCGATCGCGGTCAGGTACTTGGCAAAGATTGAGTATTCGAGGGTTGGTACGATCGCGGCAATCGTCTTCGACCGGCTGGTCGAGAGAATTCGAGCAGCAGGATTGGGCAGGTAATTGAGACGTTGGGCTGCCCGCAGTACGCGTTCACGCGTCTCAGGGTTGACGTTTTGCGCGCCGTTCATAACCCGCGAAACAGTGGCGGTTGAAAGCCCTGTTGCACGCGCCACGTCGCGAATGCTGCCTACTCTTTTTGACATTCCTACATCTTCGCTTCGCCCAATTTGAACCCGGTCGCACCAAGTCCACCTTGACGTTGGGATTGACTTGCGAAGTTTGCAAGGATTTTATGTAACCGGTTACATATGCCCGTTGCGCAAGCTATGTGGCCTCAAGCACGCGTCTCGGAGAAGCATGCATGCAGGGCTTCAGCGAAGTGATTGACACAAGTTCCGCTCGGATCGAGCGTGTGCGCTATTGCGGTGTCAAAGCTCCCTATCAAGAGCAATTCGCCATATCCTGCGGCAAGGCTCGGCGTTTGCCGGTTAAAGCCGGCGACATCATCTCAAGAACGAATGTCGATGGCGGCAACCCACTTCTTCTGACGGCGCATAGCGATGGCGATCGCAACTTCACAGCCGCGCGGCTCGGTTTGGCTGACATCGCGGCGCAACTGATCGATAGCTCAGCGTTTGATGCCCGCGAGGTGGGTGCGGAACTGGAGCAGCGCGACGGCGATGGCGCGCATCGCCGTTGACAACGCGGACGCAGGCACGAAGCGCAAAGTCGGTCGGCTTGACGGCCGCATGACGCGTCTGCCCCGTCAAGTGACGACGTTGCCGGTCGTTGATCCCAACCGGGAGTAAGTTAAGAGCATGACGCAAGCTACCCGACAGGATGTTGTCGTCACCCGCAATGTCTGGAAGATCTTCGGCGACCGGGCCGACGAAGCGCGCACGGCCGTCGAGCGCGACAACCTCTCCAAGGCCGAAGTCCTTGAAAAATTCAACGCGGTGATCGGGGTGCGCGACGTTTCGATAAACGTCGGCGAGGGTGAAATTTTCTGCATCATGGGGCTGTCCGGTTCCGGCAAGTCGACCCTGGTCCGCCACATCAATCGTTTAATCGAGCCGACGAGCGGCGAGATCTTCATCAACGGTGTTGATGTCGGACAGCTGGCACCGGAAGAACTGCGTGCGATGCGCGCTGACAAGATCGGCATGGTGTTCCAGAACATGGCGCTCCTGCCCCACCGGACGGTCCGCGACAACATCGCCTTTGCTCTGGAGCTGCGCAATGTCGATGCGTTCACGCGCGCGCAGGTCGCCGACGAAGTCATCGAAACGGTACACCTCCAGGGATATTCCGACCGCATGCCGTCGGAATTGTCCGGCGGCATGCAGCAGCGGGTCGGACTTGCGCGTGCCTTGGCCGCCAATCCGGACATCCTGCTGATGGATGAACCTTTCTCCGCGCTGGACCCGCTGATCCGTCGCGGACTTCAGGATGAGTTTCTCGAACTCTCCGCGACCATGAAAAAGACGACGCTCTTCATCACACATGACCTTGATGAAGCTATCCGCATGGGAACACGCATCGCGATCATGAAGGACGGTGAAATCGTTCAAACCGGGACGCCGGAAGTTATCGTCACGCAGCCGGCCGACGACTACGTCGCCGATTTCGTCGCCGGCATCTCCAAGCTGAAGCTCGTCTATGCGCACACCGTTATGGAAAGCATCAACACGTTTGAAGGCAACGACCGCAAACTGCCGCCGCTAAGCGATTGCCCACACGCCGGACCGGAAGACGATCTTGATACGCTCGTCGGCCTGTCAGTCGACCAGGACAATCCGATTGTCATCATCAGCGATGGAAATCCGGTCGGCGTCGTAACGAAAGACGCACTGCTGCGCGGAATTCAAGGCGAGGCATGACGACATGAGAGACGAAGTCGATATCCGACGGCCGTTCAAGGAATTCGCCGGCGCCGGCGGCGAGTACTATGCGGATGTGTTCCTCAACATCCAGAAAGCGACCTTGTCACGCTTCCACATCAATTGGTCAGCATTGTTCGGCGGTTTTGTCTGGGCAGCGCTCAGGGGCAACTGGGCCTTGTTCGTGATCGGGTTCGTGCTCGATCTCATTGCCGCCGTCAATGCGGCTCTGGTCTACAAATACACAAGCGCTGCAGCCGCCAATGCCAGCAAGGCTTATCTCGTCGAACGATATGAGGGCTGGGCCTCACTGCATTTTGTCGGCCTCCTGTTGGCACTCATTCTGGGCCGGTTGTTGTTTGCCTGGCTTGCCGACCGCCTCTACTTCAATCAGTACAACCGATGGCGCGTCAATCGAACCACAAACAGTGGTCTTTCGACCGAACGCCTCGCGATTGCAGGGCTTATTGCAGCCTTGATTGTTCCACTGCTGCTTTATCGCGCTAGCCAGTTCGCACCCGATGCCAGAACTTGTGTGAAGCAGGACCGCGCTATCGCGAAGGGTAAGTCCGTCTCGTTGAAGGAGCGCTTCGATTGCTTCGTCATCAGCGAGTTTCCGACGCTGTTCTGGATTGATCGGCCCGACGAGATTACATATCCACGCGGTGATGACGGGCATCGCATCATCAAGCGGACACCTGCCAGCAAAGGCTCCCCGCCCGTCAATCTGAATACGTTCATGTCGCAAACCATCGATGATGGCATTGCGTATCTGACCGTGTTTTATGGCTATGTCTTTGACGGCATTACTAAGTTTCTAAGGGGCATGTTGAGTGCCATTTCAGCAGTGTTCGTCGGCACGCCGTGGCCAATCACGATGGGCGTATTGTTGTTTACCGCTTTCCAGGTCGCAGGGGCTCGAACCGCGATCTTTGTTGGAGCCTCTCTGATTTACCTGGCGCTGTTCGGATTCTGGCATACCGCGATGGATACGATGTCACTCGTGGTCGCCGCCTCGATCATTTGTGTCGTGGTCGGACTACCGGTCGGGATCTGGGTCGGCAAATCCAAGCGGGGACAGGCAATCGTGACGCCGATCCTCGACGTCATGCAAACCATCCCGTCATTTGTATATTTGTTACCGGCGATTGCGTTCTTTTCGATAGGCAAGCCACCCGGCATCTTGGCAACGGTTATATTCTCAATGCCGCCAATGGTGCGCCTGACGGCGTTGGGTATTCGCCAGGTCCCTGAAAGCACCAAGGAAGCCGCGTTGGCGTTTGGTGCCAATCCACGCCAGTTACTCACCAAAGTTGAGCTGCCGCTGGCCCTGCCATCGATCATGGCCGGGATCAACCAAGTCGTGATGATGAGCCTGTCGATGGTCGTGATCGCAGCACTGATCGGCGCGGAAGGTATGGGCTACATCGTCACTGAAGCTCTCACCAATGCTGAAGCCGGGCGCGGGCTGCTCGCAGGACTAGGCATTGCGTTGCTTGCAATGATGATCGACCGCGTCGTCCAGAAAGCCAACAAGATCAAGTACTGACTGCTCTCGAAGAAACGGAATGGGTCTGTCTCGGGACGGGAGCGCGAAGGGAGAAGCGAATGAAACTTATCAGAACACTTGCAGCCAGCGCTACCATAATGATCGCTGCATCATCGGTCGGACATGCTGAAGGTGCCAAGGTCGTGATTGGTGATCTGACCTGGACGGGTGCAAAGGCCATCGGCCACGTCATCAAGGCGGTTATCGAGGGACCGCTCGGTTCCGAAGCCGAAATCAAGAAGGGCCTGTCTGACGGCACCGTCATTGCTGCCGGTATGGACAAGGGTGACGGGTCTGCGGATGTCTACACCGATCTTTGGATGCCAAACCGCAAAGGCATCTGGGACAAGTACGTGGACGGCGCCAAGACCGTTGGCGTAAACCAGCCATATCTAGGCACACAAATGATGTACGTGCCCTCTTACATGGCCGATAAAGTCAAATCGGTTGAAGACTTGAAGAAGCCGGAAATTGCCGCGCTGTTTGACAAGAACGGCAATGGCAAGGGCGAATATTGG
Organism: Hyphomicrobiaceae bacterium; assembly: GCA_965223355.1. Classification (GTDB taxonomy): domain Bacteria; phylum Pseudomonadota; class Alphaproteobacteria; order Rhizobiales; family Hyphomicrobiaceae; genus Tectiglobus. The sequence goes on along the minus strand of CBDCWE010000003.1, from coordinate 4,970,321 downwards.
GCAGGCGATGCCGGCTGGAAGTCGACGCGGATGTGGCAGGTAAAGTTCAAGAGCTATGGCCTCTCCGAACTTTGGGAGCCGGAAATTCTCCCTGACGCCACGTTCAAGGCACAACTCAAAACCGCATATCAGCGTCAAAAGCCGATCCTGTTCTACTATTGGACGCCGGAGTGGGTGCATGCTGCCTACAAGATTACGCCGATCCAGGAACCGGCATGGACGCCGGGATGTGAAGTCGTAAAGCTCGACAAGGAAGATTGGCTGGAGGTCTCAAAATTTGCGTGTGCGGCACAGGATGCAAAGATCTACGTCGCCTATTCCAAGTCACTCGAAAAGCGCAATCCGCCGGTCGCCAAGTTCCTGAGCCAAATCAAGCTCGATCCGACCGTGGTCAACCAGTGGATCCTCGCCATTGGCCGCGATAAGAAGGACCCGCAAGACGTTGCCGAAGCCTGGGTCAAGGCGAACAAGGCGACCGTCGACACGTGGGTTAAGTAGCGGCGATCCGGTCTCTTCCTGAATCTGGCCATCGAAGCGGAGCCGGGCTTGGCTCCGCTTCTTCGATTCTGCAAGGCCAAAGTTCCGGAATAAAGTTGCCGAATGTAGGATGTTCGAGAGTGAACATTCTCATCTTCATGGTAGACCAACCGACCGACCGGAACATTATTGCCCGACGGGCCCGTCGACCGGCCTCACACGCCAAACCGGCAGCGTCTCGCCAAACGCTCCGTGCGGTTCTGCAACTGCTGTGCCGCGGGCTGGTATAAGACGCGCGATCATAAGGATCTCAACGTTCTCGAAGATGCTCAACGTTCTCGAAGATGCTCAATGTTATCCCGAGGGCGCAGAGAGGTAACACGCGATGCAAGCAGAGTTCGTCATTGTCGGGGCCGGCAGTGCGGGATGTGCAATCGCCTATCGTTTGGCCGCGGCAGGCCGACGCGTGCTCGTCATAGAACACGGCGGCAGTGATCGCGGCCCGCTCATCCAAATGCCCGGCGCTCTCAGCTACCCGATGAACATGTCCCGGTACGATTGGCGTTATCAGACGGAGCCGGAGCCCCATCTTGGCGGACGCCGCTTAGCAACGCCGCGCGGCAAGGTTATCGGTGGATCGTCGTCGATCAATGGCATGATCTATGTGCGCGGCCACGCCCATGATTATGACTATTGGCGCGAGTGCGGTGCCGACGGATGGGGCTATTCCGATGTCCTGCCCTACTTCAAGAGGATGGAAGATTGGCACGATGGCGGTCACGGCGGTGATCCCGATTGGCGTGGACGCGGTGGTCCTTTGCATGTGACGCGGGGCAAGCGTGACAACCCGCTTGTCCGTGCATTCGTCGAAGCCGGGCGCCAGGCCGGCTATGCCGTGACGGACGATTACAACGGCCGCCAGCAGGAAGGCTTCGGTCCGTTCGATATGACGGTATGGAAGGGGCAACGGTGGTCGGCTGCCAATGCCTATTTGCGACCTGCTTTGCAGTCGCCAAACTGCGATCTTGTCAGGGCATTTGCGTGCAAAATCGTCATCGAAGACGGCCGCGCGGTCGGCGTAGAGATCGAGCGCGGCGGCAACGTTGAACTCATCCGGGCCGAGCGCGAGGTGATCCTGGCAGCCTCATCGATCAATTCACCGAAACTGCTCCTGCTGTCCGGGATCGGGCCGGCCGCTCATCTTGCCGAACACGGCATTGCGATTGTGGCGGACCGTCCCGGGGTTGGCCAGAACCTGCAGGATCATCTTGAACTCTATATCCAGATGGCGGCATCCCAACCCGTCACGCTGTTCCGCTACTGGAACCCCTTGGGCAAGGCCTATGTCGCCGCGCGCTGGCTGTTGACCAGGTCCGGCCCTGGCGCAAGCAATCAGTTCGAGAGCGCCGCATTCGTCCGCAGCAGTGCCGGCGTCGCCTATCCCGATATCCAATACCACTTTCTTCCGCTCGCGGTTCGCTACGATGGTGCCGTCGCCGCCGAGGGGCATGGCTTTCAGGCCCACGTCGGGCCAATGCGCAGCCTGTCACGTGGGAGTGTGACCCTGCGCTCGGCCGAGCCTCACGATCCACCACGCATCCTGTTCAACTACATGTCGGATACGAAGGATTGGCCAGAGTGGCGCAACTGCATTCGCCTGACCCGTGAAATCTTTGCGCAGGACGCGTTCAAGGCGTTCATCAGGCACGAGATCCAACCTGGCAATCAGGTGCAATCGGACGACGAACTCGATGACTTCGTGCGCAGCAACGTCGAGAGCGCCTATCATCCCTGCGGCACGGTACGCATGGGACGACCGAGCGATCCTGCCGCCGTTGTCGACAACGAGACGCGTGTGATTGGCGTTAGAGCTTTGCGCGTGGCCGACAGCTCAATATTCCCGCGCATCACCAACGGCAACCTCAATGCACCGTCGATAATGGTTGGCGAAAAGGCATCGGATCACATCCTGGCACGTCAGCCGCTACCACCTGACAACGCCGATCCCTGGATCAATCCTGCCTGGCGAACATCACAGCGTTAGGCCAACTTTGGTTGAACGAGGAAACCTCTGAACAAGCCCGGGGTCCAGGGGATGGGTCCCCTGGTCGGGGTGTTTGAGGGGCTGAAAGCCCCTCAAGGATCGCCGCTTGGCGGCGATATGTTAGGGCTCCGCCCTTAACGATCCCGCCAAAGGGCATGGCCCTTTGGAAACCCAAGACTTGATCAGAGGTTCTAGAGCAACCTGCCTTTATTCGGAATCGGAACGATCCCGAATAAAGGCAGAAAGTTGCTCGCCTCTAAAGTGGCGATCATCTTTGTGCTTTAAGTTGGAACCGCAATAGCGGTTCCAACTTAAAGCACGATGATCTAGTGGGCCGACATCCAATCGGTCAGCGCCGCCTGTTCTTCAGGTGTCATCCGCAGCCCGAGTTTGGTTCTGCGCCAAAGAACGTCATCGGCGGTCGCGGCCCATTCGTGGTGCTGCAGATACTCAACCTCACGCTGGGTCAGTCCGGCGCCGAACGACTGTCCGAGATCTGCCCAGGTCGCGGCGCTGCCGAGAAATTTAGTCGCGATCGTACCATAAGATCGGACAAGGCGCCGCGCGGTCCTGCGATCAAGAAACGGGTAGGTCTTGGCAAGTTCGGCAACCTCTGCTTCGTAACCGTCAAACGCGAAATCGCCGCCCGGCAACACTTGTGTGCCGGTCCAGGGTTTGGTGCTGTGCGACAAAGCTTTGTCGACACGGTCCATAACCGCTTCAGCAAGTCGTCGGTACGTGGTGATCTTGCCGCCGAAAATATTCAGCAGTTTGGCCTGGTCCGGCTTGCCATCTACTTTCAGGACATAGTCGCGGGTGGCCTCCTGAGCTTTGCCGGCGCCGCTATCGAACAACGGGCGAACCGCGGAGTAGGACCACACGACACGGTCCGGCGTCACGGCCTCGCGAAAATATTCCGATGCGGCCCGGCAAATATAGTCGATCTCCGCCTGGGAAATGCGAACGTCGTCCAACTCGCCTTGAAAGTCCTGATCGGTGGTCCCGACCAGCGTGAAGTCTTCTTCATAGGGGATAGCGAAGAAGATGCGACCGTCCGGGTTTTGAAAGAGGTAACAGCGATCGTGGTCATAGAGTTTGTCGAGCACGACGTGGCTGCCTTGGACCAGGCGCACGTTGCGTGCATCGTTTCGACCGACAACCTTGCTCAGGACAGCATCGACCCAGGGCCCAGCCGCATTGATGACCATGCGTGCCCGAACCTCAGTGTCGCGGCCACGATCCATTTCCTTGGTCGCGACACGCCAATGTTCGCCATCGCGGGTGATCCCCGTTACGGTAGTGCGGGTCTTGATCACTGCACCGCGGTTTGCTGCATCAACGGCATTGAGGGCGACCAACCGTGCATCGTCGACCCAGCAATCGGAATATTCGAACGCTCTGGAGAAACCCGGTTTGAGTGGCTTACCCGCAATGTCTTGTCTGAGATCCAGATCACGGGTCGCGGGCAGATGCCGCCGACCACCAACGTGATCGTAGATCAACAAGCCCAGCCGCAACAACCAGCTCGGCCGCAGCCCCTTTGTGTGAGGCAGAACGAAGCGTAACGGCCAGATAATGTGAGGGGCCATCGCCCACAGCACCTCGCGCTCCCTGAGCGACTCGCGCACCAGGCGGAACTCGTAGTGCTCCAAATAGCGCAGACCGCCATGGATCAACTTGGTTGAACCCGATGACGTGCCGGACGCGAGATCACCCTTCTCGGCAAGAAACACGGAGTAGCCCCGCCCGGCCGCATCGCGGGCAATGCCGCAACCGTTTATGCCGCCGCCGATGATTGCAAGATCGTACATAGCTCGCGTTCCAGCCGGATGATGGCTAACGTATTAGCCATTCGAAACTGCGCCGAAACGAAAAAATATCGAAATCTTTCGAAACGTCAAGCGTTCGCTGTTACCTCCACGCGAACATCATGTTCGCGACAGATTTGATCCAGAGTGGGGTGCAGGGGCTGGTCGGTAACAAAGAAATCAAGCTCTGAGAGGTGTCCAATGCGGACCGGCGCGGTGCGCTCGAACTTCATGGCATCGGCGACCAGGATGGATTTGCGCGCGCAGTTCATGATCGCCTTGGCAGCCCTCACCTCGCGATAGTCGAAATCGAGCAACGTGCCATCGCGATCGATAGCGGACGTGCCGACCACGGCATAATCCACCTTGAACTGGCGAATGAAATCGACAGCCGCCTCGCCGACGATGCCGCCGTCGGAATGGCGCAGAACCCCGCCTGCAACAACGATCTCGATCCCTTCTTGGCCCTGCAGGATGTTCGCGACATTGATGTTATTTGTAATGGCCATCAATCTCTTACGGCCGCGCAGAGCATACGCGACCTGCTCCGTTGTGGTGCCGATATTGATCAGTATCGAAGCCCCGTCTGGGATTAGTCCTGCCGCCACGAGTCCGATTGCACGCTTCTCGTCCGGCGCCAGTCGCCGCCGAGCTTCGTAGTCGTAGTTGGCGGTACCCGACGTCGGCACGGCACCGCCGTGATAACGATTTAGGACGCCGCTATCGCAGAGTTCATTGAGATCCTTTCGGATCGTCTGCGGAGTGACGGAAAAGCGCTCGGCCAGATCGTCAACCGTGACGCGGCCCTCTGACTTTGCAAGCGCGGCGATATCGGCTTGGCGCGGCGTCAGCATCATCATCATCTCTCTCAATATCTCTAGCGGCTAACCCCATGGGGCTGCACGATTATTGCCGCAATCGTCCCGAAAAGAAAAGTGAGAGACGCAATAATTTTCGATTGACATTCATTTTTCTTCGATTGTAGCATCAAGATCTAGTCATAACCCGGAGGATACGCGATGAGGAAGCAACTCCTCGCTGCCGTGTCGGCGATTGCGTTGGCCGTTGCATCAGCGCCAACGTTGGCCGGCATGGAAGAAGCGAAGAAATGGATTGATGAGGAATTCCAGCCCTCGACCCTTTCCAAACAGCAGCAGCTCAAGGAAATGGAGTGGTTCGTCACGGCGGCTGCACCCTTCCAGGGCCTCGAGATCAACGTGTTGTCTGAAACGATCCCGACACATGAATACGAATCGAAAACGCTGACCAAGGCGTTCGAGGAAATTACCGGCATCAAGGTCAATCACCAGCTGCTTGGCGAAGGCGAAGTTGTGCAGGCCGTGCAAACGCAGATGCAGACCAAGCGCAACCTCTACGATGCCTACATCAACGACTCGGATCTGATTGGCACGCACTCGCGCCTTCAACTCGCCGTCAATTTGACCGATTGGATGAACGGCGAGGGCAAAGACGTCACGAACCCAATGCTCGACGTCAAAGACTTCATCGGTAAATCGTTCACGACCGGCCCTGACGGCAAACTCTACCAGTTGCCCGATCAACAGTTCGCCAACCTCTACTGGTTCCGCAAGGACTGGTTCGATCGCCCAGACCTGAAAGCGAAGTTCAAGGCCAAGTATGGCTACGAGTTGGGCGTGCCGGTCAATTGGTCGGCTTACGAAGACATTGCCGAGTTCTTCTCCGTTCACGTCAAAACGATCGACGGCGTCCGGGTATATGGGCACATGGACTACGGCAAGCGCGCGCCGGACCTTGGATGGCGCATGACCGATGCCTGGTTGTCGATGGCCGGTGCCGGCTCCAAGGGCTTGCCGAACGGTCGTCCGATCGACGAATGGGGTATCCGCATGGAAGCCGGTTCTTGTAACCCTGCCGGCGCGTCGGTGTCGCGCGGTGGCGGGACCAACGGTCCGGCGGCCGTCTACGCGATCCGCAAGTGGGACGAGTGGCTGCGCAACTATGCGCCTCCGGGTGCCGCGGATTACGATTTCTATCAGTCACTGCCGGCGCTCAGCCAAGGCAATGTCGCCCAGCAGATCTTCTGGTACACAGCCTTCACCGCATCGATGGTCAAGTCGAAAAGCGATGGCAACAACACCGTCGACAACGATGGCAATCCATTGTGGCGGATGGCGCCGTCTCCACACGGTCCGTATTGGGTCAAAGGCCAGAAGCTTGGTTATCAGGACGCCGGCTCCTGGACGCTCTTCAAGTCAACGCCCGTCGAGCGGCGCAAGGCAGCCTGGCTCTACGCCCAGTTCGTGGTCTCCAAAACGGTCGACGTCAAAAAGAGCCACGTTGGTTTGACCTTCGTGCGCGACAGCACCGTGCGCCACGACAGCTTCACCAAGCGGGCACCGAAGCTCGGCGGCCTGGTCGAGTTCTATCGCTCTCCTGACCGCGTGAACTGGACACCGACCGGCGTCAACGTGCCGGACTATCCGAAGCTGGCGCAGCTCTGGTGGCAGAACATCGGCGACGTCAACTCGGGCACCTTCACGCCGCAACAGGCGATGGATCGGTTGGCCAACGAAATGGATCAGGTGATGGCCCGCATGCAAAGGGCTGATGAGCGTGCCAAGATCTATGGTGGCTGCGGCCCGCGCCTCAACCAGGAAAAAGATCCCAAGGAATGGATCGGCAAGGGCGGCGCCAAGGCCAAGGTCAACGAGAAGCCCAAGGGCGAGACCGTGTCATACGACGAACTCGTCAAGCGTTGGAAAAAGGGCTGACATCGACAACCAGTGTTAGGCGCCGCACTCGTGCGCCTGACACTCTCACGAGGCGGCAAACTCCTAAACAATCCGGGCCCGTTGCTATCGGGTAATTCGCTGCGCTGCTCGACGCGAGGATAGAGACGATGTGGTTCATTTTCAAATCCTTGGCACACCGCAGCCAAGCCAATTGGCGATCTCCTGCGGACGCCGGTTTGGCGTCGCGATCTCAAGCGTTGCGCCGCGCAACCGGGCAACCAGCCCGTCGCCGGTGCCGCGCCTTGCTTAATCCTGGCCAAATCGGCGCTAGAGCAACCTGCCTTTATTCGGAATCGGAACGATCCCGAATAAAGGCAGAAAGTTGCTTGCCTCTAAAGTGGCGATCATCTTTGTGCTTTAAGTTGGAACCGCAATAGCGGTTCCAACTTAAAGCACAATGATCTAATCAATGTGCCCGGATTTATGCGTTTGCGGCCTTAATGCGCACTTCGTTGAGCTAAGGGCTTGCTCTCGACCCGGAAAGCGCGAATTCTTTAGGTCGAATTTCACTGTAGTGAAGCCGGAGGCAGACACGCCTTCGATCGGATTCGAACGGGGCTCGGCCGTGTCACTCGAACTCAAGAACATTACCTATCGGGTTGCTGGCGACACCCATATTTTTCCGACGGATGTCGAGCTCATCGAAGGCCAGTTCAACACGCTGCTTGGTACGACACTTTCTGGCAAGACCACGTTGATGCAGCTGATGGCCGGCATTCTGAAGCCGACGGAAGGTGAGGTCTGGTTCGCAGGCCGCGATGTAACCGGCACGCCGGTCCAGAAACGCAACGTCTCAATGGTCTACCAGCAGTTCATCAACTATCCGAACCTGACCGTCTTCGAGAACATCGCCTCGCCGTTGCGCGTCGCCCGCCTACCACGTGCTCAGATTGACAACCGCGTCGAGGCTATGGCCGAACTCCTGAAGCTGACACCGATGCTCGGGCGCAAGCCATCCGAACTTTCCGGCGGCCAGCAGCAGCGCACAGCAATAGCGCGCGCTCTGGTCAAGGACGCAGATCTGGTGCTGCTGGATGAACCGCTGGCGAACCTCGATTTCAAGCTTCGTGAAGAACTGCGCGATGAGTTGCCAAAGCTGTTCGCCGACCGCAAGTGCACCGTCGTCTACGCGACGACGGAACCGAGCGAGGCGCTGTTGCTTGGCGGTCATACCGCCGCTCTACATCAGGGTCGCATGGTCGAGTTCGGCCCGTCCGGCGAAATTTATCGGAACCCGAAGCGCCTCATCACGGCACAGGTGTTTTCGGAGCCGCCAATCAACGCGATCGCTGTCACCAAATCCAACGGCGAGTTTCGCCTGAGCGATGATGTCGGCTGGCCGGCCGATGGTGGTACTGCTGCGATGAGCGACGGTTCCTACATTGTCGGCATCAGACCGCATTTCGTGACACCGGTTGCCGGCGATCAAAATGCCGTGCAGATCACTGGTCGCGTGATGATTACCGAACTCAGTGGCTCCGAAAGTGTCGTCCATTTCGAGCACGCTGGCGTGGACTGGGTTTCGCAGTCGCATGGACTGCATGCCATCGAAGTCGGCGACGAGGCGTCTTTTCACTTTGATGCGGGCAAGTGCCTATACTTTACGCCGAACGGCCAACGCATCGATGGCCGGGGAGGCATGTGATGGCCCGGATCACGATTGACAATCTACGCCATAGCTACCTGGCCAACCCCACGACTGCTGACGACTTTGCGCTCAAACAAATGGATCTGTCGGTCGACGATGGTGGTGCTTATGCGCTGCTGGGTCCGTCCGGTTGCGGCAAGACCACCTTGCTCAACATTGTCTCCGGTCTCGTCCGCGCGAGCCAGGGACGGGTTCTGTTCGACGATCGCGACGTAACGGAGCTGGCGCCGGATGAGCGCAATATCGCGCAAGTTTTCCAGTTTCCGGTGGTCTACGACACGATGAGCGTGTTCGACAATCTCGCTTTTCCCCTGCGCAACCGCGGCGTGCCGGAGGCCGACGTGCAGGTGCGCGTGGCCGCGATTGCGGAAATGACGGATCTCACCGAAATGCTGCCGCGGCGGGCATCCGGTTTGACGGCCGATGGCAAACAAAAGATCTCGCTGGGTCGCGGCCTCGTGCGCGATGATGTTAACGTGATCATGTTCGATGAACCGCTGACCGTCATCGACCCACATTTGAAATGGCAACTGCGCTCGAAACTCAAGGAGCTGCACCATCGTATTCAAACCACAATGATCTACGTGACGCACGACCAGACTGAGGCACTGACGTTCGCCGATCAGGTGGTCGTGATGCACGACGGCGAGGTCGTTCAGATCGGCACGCCGGAAGAGCTGTTTGAGCAACCGCAACACACGTTCGTTGGCCACTTCATCGGTTCGCCGGGCATGAACGTTTTGCCGTGCACATTCGAAAACGGCAGCGCCGTGTTTGGTGGACGTCGACTGGCGATCGACAATGCGACGGGTCAGGATCTGAGCAGTAAGACGCTCGAATTAGGGGTGCGCCCAGAGTTCGTTCGTTTCGATAGAGACGGCATACCCGTCCAAATCGAGAAGATCTCCGATGCGGGACGCTATCGCATCGTCGACGCGCGCCACGGCGATCATCGGATCAACCTCCTGATCGGCGATGATGACGCGGTTCCAGTTGATGACGTGAAACTCGCGTTTGATCCGGCCCAGACGCGGCTTTACGCCGATGGTTGGTTGGTTTCCTGAGGAGCAGGTCATGACCACGAAGGTCGAAAATCAAAAGGGCTGGCTCTTTGTTCTGCCTGTTGTCGTGCTGGTTGCATTCAACGCGATCATTCCGCTGATGACGGTCGTCAATTATTCGGTGCAGGAAACGTTTGGCGACAACATTTTCTTCTTCGAAGGCGTGAAGTGGTTCGAGCAGGTGCTGCAGTCCGAGCGCTTCCATGCCGCGCTTGGGCGCCAGCTTTTGTTCACGTTCACGATCCTACTCATCGAGATTCCACTCGGTGTCGCAATTGCACTGGCAATGCCACGCAAGGGACCTTGGGTGTCGGTATGCCTGGTCCTGATGGCTCTGCCCTTGTTGATCCCATGGAACGTTGTCGGTGCGATGTGGAACATTTTCGCGCTGCCCGACATCGGTTTGCTCGGCAAGACGCTCAATAGCCTCGGCATCGACTACAATTTTACGCGCCAGCCGGTTGCGGCCTGGGCGACACTCATTGCGATGGACGTCTGGCATTGGACATCGCTGGTCGTGCTGCTCGCCTACGCCGGTCTCAGTTCCATTCCCGACGCCTACTATCAGGCAGCGCGTATCGACGGCGCCTCGTCGTGGGCGGTGTTCCGCTATATCCAGCTGCCGAAAATGAAGCGCGTTTTGACGATCGCCGTACTGCTGCGCTTTATGGACAGTTTCAACATCTACACGGAACCGTTCGTGCTCACCGGCGGCGGGCCCGGCAACTCGACGACACTGCTGTCGATCGACCTCGTCAAAGTTGCGCTCGGGCAGTTCGATCTCGGACCGGCGGCAGCGATGTCAATCATCTACTTCCTGATCATTCTGGCTTTGAGTTGGATATTCTACACCGTCATGACACGCGGGGAGGAGCAGTGATGCGGCGGCTGACCTGGATCGTTCCGACGCTCTACATCTTCTTTCTGATGTTGCCGATTTATTGGCTCATCAACATGTCGTTCAAAACCACGAACGAGATCTTAGGAAGCTTCACGTTGTGGCCGAACGAGTTCACGCTCGACAATTACATCAAGATCTTCACCGATCCCACCTGGTACAATGGCTACATCAACTCGCTGATCTATGTGTCGATCAACACCGTGCTCTCGGTCGCGGTGGCGCTGCCTGCGGCCTATGCGTTCTCGCGCTATCGCTTCATCGGCGACAAGCACCTGTTCTTCTGGCTGCTCACCAACCGCATGGCGCCGGCCGCGGTTTTTGCCTTGCCGTTTTTTCAGCTCTACTCCGCAATTGGCCTGTTCGACACGCACGTCGCCGTCGCGCTCGCACACTGTTTGTTCAATATCCCGCTAGCCGTCTGGATCCTCGAGGGCTTCATGTCAAGCGTGCCGAAAGAACTGGATGAGACCGCGTACGTCGATGGCTACGGGTTCTGGGGCTTTTTCATTAAGATCTTCATCCCGACCATCGCCGCCGGCATCGGCGTTGCCGCGTTCTTCTGCTTTATGTTCTCGTGGGTTGAACTCCTGCTTGCAAAGACCCTGACGTCGGTGGCCGCCAAGCCGATCGCTGCAACCATGACCCGCACAGCAAGTACGTCGGGATACGAACTGGGACTACTTGCCGCCGCCGGGACACTCACAATCGTGCCGGGTGCGATCGTCATCTACTTCGTGCGCAACTACATCGCAAAGGGCTTCGCGCTCGGCCGCGTCTAGGTCGGGCGCGCTCAGTCCGGGGAGATCATCATGGGCCTTAGCTGGATGGCTTGGACGTGGGAGACGGCGGTGTTCTTCGGCTTGATCGCACTGTTTCTGGCGATCATGACGATCTGGGAGCTGCGGGCGCCTGGCGGCAATCCGCGGCGCGGTATCCTGGCGATTGACACGACGCGCGGGGATCGACTTTTCATATCGCTGCTCGGCAGCGCGTTCATCCATCTTGCCTGGCTCGGCCTGCTCGGAACACCGCTGTGGGGAGCGTTGGTAGTTTCTTTAATCTACGCGTACGGTGTTTTCCGCTGGGTCTGAGCTAGAGCAACCTGCCTTTATTCGGAATCGGAACGATCCTGAATAAAGGCAGAAAGTTGCTCGCCTCTAAAGTGGCGATCATCTTTGTGCTTTAAGTTGGAACCGCAATGGCGGTTCCAACTTAAAGCACGATGATCTAGAGCGTGTTCAATTGAAATAGAACCATTCTACCGAGCGGGATTTGATCCGAGATCAAGCGGACCGGTGAAATGCATAGCGGCGCTACGGATGAGACGGGACGCGCAGAGATCGGGGCAAATCCCGCCGGCCCTCCGGGTTTCCAAGCGGCGGCCGCCCAGTGCGTCGTGCGATTTGCCCGTAGCGCCGCTACGGGCTGCATCGCCCTCCTGCTGGCTCGGCGCGCCGCTTGAGAAATAGAATTGCTTCTATTTCAATTGAACACGCTCTAGGCCCGTTTCTGCCTCGCCTCCGAAATCCAGAAGCATCGAAGACGGGCGGTTGCCATTGCGACCGTTTGTGCTTCGTATCGGCGTCGTGGACGTCTCACCAATGTCAGCAGTCGGAACTTCGGGTTGCGGGTGGCACGGCTCGCAGACCGCGTAATACCAGCCCGTTCGTTCAGGCCCCGGCTGAGAGCATTTCTGCCGAAGTGACAGCCCCTTCAAAGACGGAAAATGATCCAACTCGGACCAGCGGCCAGTGCCCCTACGCCCGAGCTTCGTTGCGAAGACCAGTCCAGGTAAGCCCGTAAATACACAGAATAACGACGATCAAAGCGCCAATCTGGTATACTTCGATTGTGTCGCCGAGAAAGACGGCGGCAAGCATCATGGTAAGTGCCGGCCACGGCGTGGTGATTGAACTCGCGAGCGACACATCAATGTGTCGGACCGCATAGAACCAGATGATCAGCTCCAGAAAATACACGAGCCCCATGACGATTGAGGTTGGTTGGAGGATGACTTCGGCGACATCACTCAGGGTGTCCTGCTGGCCGGACGCGGCGAGGACGGCTAGGAGAAAAACGGTAGATATTGCAACTCGGAAAAAGGTCACCTGAGCGGGTGTCACTGGCGTTCGACCGAGCTCTTCCTTGATGATGACGTGCGCGATGCTCCACAGAAATGGCACACCGAGTGCTGCGATAAACCAGATCGACAGTCCGGACATGCTCATCGTGCCACCGGTCCCGAGAAAGATAAGCGCCAGCACCAGCACCACCGTCAGGCCCAGTTCAACCTTTGTTTTCCGCCGCCCAAGAAAGAGGCTCTCCCAGAGAATGGCAAACAGCGGATACGCCTGGATTGCGATCGCCGCGTTGGCGGCTCCGGCTCTCTTCACACCGAGGACATACAGATAGGTCGACAGGCCGAACATCACGCCAGTCAATAGCGCGATCGTCAACATTCGCCGTTTTTCGCGGGGTGGAAAGTCAACTGCAAAAATGCCCCTCTCGGTCCCGCGCAATTCCAAGGCGAACACCGGTCCGGCGAAAATGACCTGCCAAATTGACAGCGCGACCGCAAACGTTAAGGCGTCCACGCCGCCCGGCCGACTGTTGGAGATGACGGGCATGGTCCCGAGTAGGACGAGGCACACAACTGCGAATGCGATGCCTCGTGATGCCGTCGCTCCCAACATTGCATTGCTTTCTTTTCTATTGCATCTATTGCTTTGAAAATTGCATTGATACTCAATGATCCCGCAAGGAAAACATTGCTCTGATGGCAATTTGGGTACCCAATCTCGCCGGTCGTCGTGGGCCGAAATATCTGCAAATCGTCGAAGCGATGGCTGACGACATCGCAAGCGGCCGGCTCGCGGTTGGGACAATGCTCCCGCCCCATCGCGAACTCGCCTACCAGCTTGAACTGTCACCAAACACGACCAGCCGGGCGTATGCGGAAGGGGTAAAGCGCGCGCTGCTACGTGGTGAAGTTGGTCGCGGAACCTTTGTGCGCGCAACCGCACCTGGCCTCGATGACGGTGTGGTCGGTGATCTGCGTCGCTCCTCATCCGGTCCGATTGACCTCTCTCGGAACTTGCCGCTACCTGGTCTTGCAGAATCCTACATTCGCTCCGTTCTTGAAGCTGTCGGACACGGTCAAAGATTGCCGTCCCTGCTCGACTATCAGGTTGACGTTGATCTCTCCCGTCATGTTGAGGCTGCCATCCGCTGGCTCGCGTTGTGTGGCCTCGCTTCCGAGCCGGACGAGATCGTTATGACGAGCGGAGCACAACATGGGCTGTTCTGCACGCTCATGGCCCTTTTCCAGCCAGGCGATTTGCTGCTCATGGAGACGCTCAGCTACACACCTGTTGTCGCCATGGCAAAACGCCTTGGCCTTAAGACAGCCGCGGTGTCGATGGATGACGGCGGCCTTTGCCCGGACGACCTTGCGCGCCAATGCGCTACGGCAGCGCCCAAGGCGCTCTATCTCATCCCGACGCTTCATGTGCCAACGACACGAACGCTGTCGGCGGATCGGCGTGCCGCGATTTTGGAGGTGACGCGTCGTCACAACGTACTTGTCATTGAGGACGACGTTTTTGGGCTCCTAAAGCCGGACCGCCCGGCTCCGATCGCAGCGCACGATCCGGAGCATGTCATCTATGTCACCAGTGTCTCCAAGTGCCTCGCACCCGGCCTGCGCGTCGGGTTTCTCCGCGCCTCTCCCAAACTGGCTCCGGTCCTTCGACAAGCTGTAAACCTAAGCGTATGGATGCCTCCACCCATGACGGCTGAAGTCACATCTCGGCTGATCCTCGATGGGGAGGCAGAGGCGCTCATCAAAGCGCAACGGGCAAACGCTGTGAGCCGCCAGCGTTTGGCGCGGTCCGCTCTCAAGGTCCATCAGACGATTGCCGACACGCATGGGCTTCACCTATGGCTCACGCTGCCAAAGGGATGGCAGGCCGAGGCCTTTCGCCTCGTCGCGGAAAAAAATGGTGTTCTTGTTTCAGAGGCTCGAGCCTTCGCAGTCGATCAAAGCCAAGCACCCGAAGAAGCCATTCGGCTTTGCCTTAGTCACGAACCAGATCCGGAGCGAGTTTGGCGCGGTTTGAATACCGTGTCACGGCTGCTCGAAACGCCACCGCTGATCCAATATCTGAACGTGTGAAAACAACGCCATTCAGCTCCATGTGCGACACTAGGCAGTTCCGCAATCGGCCGTTCGCGTTGAACGCCCAATGTCCGCCAGTGTCCCGACTGCGACGGATGCGACCCATCCGTTTCCGCCGGAAAACTAGGCTAACCTTTTGTTTGTGTTCTGGATCAGACGCTTGACGAGTTCCACCCGGGGATCAAGCGTCTGATCCAGAACACTAGCGGAGGTAGTGTGACCGCGACATTGGGCCGACCATCGTACCGCGGTGATGAACCCACCAATGTTCCCTCCTTCCGCGCTCCCGCATTCATACCATCCTCCTGACCATCCCGCTGGCGGCCGACCCATTGGCGGACTTCGATTGTGGTCCAGAGGCGGTCGGCGGTGCGCCGTGAAACGCCGAGCAGGGCGGCGCTGCCGTCGATGTTGAGGAACTCGGGTGCGCGCTGGCTCTCGCGGTCGCGGTCGAGACGGGCGGGCAGATGGCGCAGCTCGGCCAGGAGGTGGGCTAGACAACCGCGCGCATCGAGGAATCGCTCGGGCCTCGCTGCGTCTCAATCGTGTCGGTGGAGTTTGACGGGCTCGGCCATCACGCAGCCTCCGGCTCAGGTTGTTGGCACGATACCCAGCAGGTAGTGGATTGTGATGCGGACCTTGCCGCCTGTGAGTGCCGCCGTTGGCGGTCAGGCGGATCGGCGTTGGTGCGTGGAACGCGGTCGGCCCGGTGATGCCGGCGTTGGCGGCGGCGTGGGGTGAGCGGTTGAGGAGTGCGGTGCGCCCGGCGGCGCGGATCGCGACCTGGCCGGTGGCGCCGGTGCCGGCTCGGGCTTCGGTCGCGTCGCAGACCGCGTTGGGCGCTCACGGTCGGCGACAGTCAGCATCACGAACCGGGCGGTGCCGCGGCCACCGCTTCGGCGAGTGCCACAACACGCTTGGCCTTGACCACGATCGGATAGTCGACGAAATAGCCGTCGACCTGGATCGAGGCCGAGCCGGCGGCTTCGGCGGCTGCAAAGGCGGCGATTACATTGCGCGACCAGGCCACCTCTTCCGCGCTCGGCGTGAATGCGGCATTGGCAATCGGCACCTGATCGGGGTGGATGCACAGTTTGCCCTGGAACCCCATTTGGCGCCCGAGGTCCGCCGAGTTCCCGAAGTGCTCGTTGTCACGAATATGGATGAAGACCGTATCGATTGGCGGTTCCAGTTCGTTGATGCGCGAGGCGAGCACCACTTCCGCGCGCGCGTGCGCCAGTTCGCCCTCCTGCATCGTCCATTCCATTCCCATGTCACGGGTGTAGTCGCCGGCGCCGAAGGACATCCGCTTCAGACGGCCGCCGGCGGCGCCAATGTCGCGTGCATTGGCGATACCTTGGCCGGTTTCAATGATTGGCATGAGATCGATGCCGCCGGCAGCCAGACCACGCTGGCGTTCGAGGCTGGTGATCATCCAGTCGACCATTTGCAGGTCGGCCGGGCGGTCGACCTTCGGCAGAACAATGCCGTCGACGCCCGGCGCGACGACCGCGTCGATATCGCCAAAGGTGAACTCGGTGTCGAGCGCGTTGACGCGCACGTAGCCGCGGCATTTGCGCGGTGCCTGCAGCGCCTCGACCACGACCGCGCGGGTGGCCACCTTTTCGGAGATCGCAACGGCATCCTCCAGATCGAGGATCACCGCGTCGGCGCCGGCGTCGAAGACCTTGCCGACTTTGCGCGGATGATTGCCAGGGGCGAACAAATAGGTTCGGTTCGGCTGCATATCGTTCGGCGCTCCAGATCACTTTCGGGCGGATGGAGGTGGCGCCCGAATTACCACATCCAGCCGGGCTTGACCTTGTCGTATTTCGACGGTCTGGGTTTGTAGCCCGCCGATTGATCAATCAACACGACGCTGGCGTTGTCCTCGGGCTCGGTTGCCGGGAAATAGATGCCGCCGTGGGGCATGAAATGGCTTTGATTGAGTTCGAATGACTTGGCGTCCGCACGCGTGCGCCAGCGGACTTTGAAGGCGTAGTAAAAGCCGAGCGCCGGCAACGCACCGAGCAGCAGTGAGATACCGAGCCCGTCGATCCACCCGAGCAACCCGAACATGAAGTCCTCACCGCCGACAAACCGGCACGCGCCGACGATGAACGCCAGCACCGCCAAATAGAACACCGGCTCCAGCTGGCGCTCGATGCCGTTGACCTTTTTTGCTCGGTTTTCGAGTGCGTCAATTTCATCCGCTGCTGTTTGTGCGGCCTCGGCTGCGTCGCTGTCGAGCCCGTCGAGAAACTCCGACAACGCGACACGTTTGGGCTCGGCCACATCGGGTCCCTTGGTATTGGGCATCTCGCACCTCGCCCCTTGCCCCTACGGCCTCGCCTCACCAATCGAGGCGGTGATCATTGCCGGCCGGTCCGCCACTCTGTCTACCACCCGCTGGTGTTCCGACATGGTTTCCACCTCAGGCAGGTTCACCGTACCATCCCGCTACCCGGCTGTCGCGCCGGGCCGCGCGCCTCGAGATTTGATTTTGCCTTAATCGTCAACGTGGAAAAGGGCACTGGCGCGGAGCCGAGGGCCTCTTTTTCGAGGCACCGGTTGATTTTCAAGTCCTTGGCGCAGCGCAGCAAACCGGCGCCAATGTGTCCGGACCTATGCGTCGACGGCCGCAGGAACCTCCAAACATGTTTGGGGTCCAGGGGATGGGTCCCCTGGTCGGGGTGTTTGAGGGGCTGAAAGCCCCTCAAGAATCGCCGCACAGCGGCGATATGTTAAGGGCTCTGCCCTTAACGATCCCGCCAAAGGGCACTGCCCTTTGGAAACCTATGGCTTGTTCGGAGGATGCCTAGAACTCTTTGGCGCGGAACGGCTTGTGGCAACCGCCGCACGATTCGCCCAGTGCCCCGACGGCCGGCCTCAGGCCGTCGAGACCGTTGCCGGCGACATTCGCCAGATCCGCAACGGCCGTCTTGAAGGCTTTCAAGGTCTCGCCAATCTTGGAGCCTTCGGCCCAGATCGCCGGCAGCGCGCGGGTCTTGCCCGCCATCGCTTGGTTGTCGGAGCCTTTGGTCCACATCGCAGCGTTCTTCATCGATGCGAGCGCCTTCAGGTTGTTGGCGAATGTCGCAGCCGCTGTCGCGTCATAGGCGACTTTGCCCTTGGCCATGCCAAACAGCGGGCCGGCATTGAACTTGACGAGCTGAAAATAGGAGCGGCGGGCCTTGATAGCAGCCTCGGGATCGGCCAACGCGGGTTGGACGTACGCAGCCGCCGCGCCGAGCAGAACAGATAAAAGTACAGCTTTTCTCATCGAGCAGGCTCCCTGAAGAACAACGCACTAAGATTATGAGTAAATACACAGTGCAGCGAGAATGCAGAACTGATAAAAATCGTGTACTACTCTGCAGTGATGCACAGGATTCGATGGGATGATCTACAGATTGTAAAGGCGGTGGCGGAGTGCGGTTCGGCCAGCGCCGCCGCGACCGCGCTTGGCGTCAATCATGCCACCATCCTGCGGCGCGTGTCGGCATTCGAGAAGGCCCAGGGTGTCAGGCTGTTCGAACGCCATGCGACCGGCTACCGTGCGACTGCGGCCGGCCGTGCGCTGTTGCAAGCAACCCGAGTGATGCACGCGACGGTCGAGGACATCCAGCGGTCGTTGCTGGGCCAAGACGAGCGGCTGAGCGGCAGCGTTCGGCTGACCACGACCGATACGATCATCGCTGCAGGTCTCGGCCAGCATCTGCAGAAATTCCAAGCGAAACATCCTGACATCATTGTCCACCTGACAATAACCAACCGACGGTTGGATATCGCCCGGCTCGATGCCGAGGTCAGCGTCCGGCCGTCACAAAACCCACCCGAGGCGCTCGTCGGGCGACGCGTTTGCGGATTGGCCTTTGCCGTCTACACCGCAACGGGCGATCGGCCACGGTCGATGAAAGATATCGTGCGCTGGATTGGCATTGATAACGAGTTACGGAACTCGCCGGTCGACGGCTGGTCCAATGATCACATCCCGATGGAGCGGATCGTGATGCGGGCGGACTCGTTTGCCGCCATTCGCGAGTTGGTGCGAACCGGCGCCGGCGCCGCCGTGCTGCCATGCTGCCTCGGAGATCAGTGTCCCGATCTGTGCCGCATTGGCGATCCGATCCATGAACTCGACACCGGGCTGTGGGTCTTGACCCATCGCGATCTCAAATCCGCTGCAAAGGTGTCGGCGCTGTCCGACTTTCTGGCCAAGGCGTTGCGCGGCGACCGGCGCCTGATGGAAGGACAACGCCGGACCTGACGTTGCGCCGTTGCAGCCAGCGCCTTTCAAATTTAGGGAGCCTCTGGCCAAGTCCGGGGTCCAGGGGAAAATCCCCTGGTCGGGGAGTTTGAGGGGCGGAACGGCCCTCATGGATCGCCGTTTCACGGCGATTTGTCAGGGGCGTCGCCCCTAACAACCCGACCAAAGGGCAGTGCCCTTTGGAAATCTGTGATTTGATAGAGGTTTTGCGTTCAATCTGTCTCCCTCCCGCTAGGCCATGGTCTTGCGTGTTGCGGGGCGCTTGAAGACGGCGACGCACTCGACGTGATTGGTGTAGAGGAACTGGTCAATGGCGGTGATGGCGGTCAGGTCATAGCCGCGGTCGAGAACAATGCGCGCATCCCGCGCCAGGGTCCCGGGATTGCACGAAACTGCGATCAGAACAGGGATTGACGACCTGGCCAGCATTTTGGCCTGGGCTTCGGCGCCGGCACGCGGCGGGTCAAAGATCGCGCAATCGAACGGCGCCAATTCCGTGCGCGACAGCGGTTCGCGAAAGAGATCCCGTACCAGTGTGTCAATCTGCTTGCGCCCACGTGCGCGATCGCGCCCGGCGCGCAGTGCATCGAGCGCGCGACGGTCGCTGTCGACAGTCAGGACGCGCGCGGTTCGCGCCACGGCGAACGACAATGTGCCAATGCCGCCGAACAGATCGACAACCCGCTTTGCACCCGCCGCGGCCTCCGTGACCAAGGCGGTTATCTTCGCTTCCGCCTCTGGCACTGCTTGCAGGAAAATGTCGGCGGCCGGCACCGGCACGCCAACGCCGGCGAGACGAACCGTCGGCTGCGCGCGCATCACAATGGCCTCGCCGGCCTCCGACAACCGCACCAGCCCGTGCCGCTCAGCCAACCCGGCCATCGCCGCCCGCCGCTCCGGATCCTGAACCAGGCCGCGGCGGTCGATATCGATGTCGAGGCCCTGGTCGCAGGCCAGGACCGTCAGACGGGCGCTGCCGCCCGGCGCGAGAACCAACGCGGCAAGCTCACGCAGCGCCGGCAGGGCTGTGACGATTTGAGGGGCGAGAACCAGGCAGGTATCGATCGCGATCAGGTCGTGACTGCGCAGGCGATAATAGCCGAGCCGGACCTGACCTTCGCCATCTTTCTCGATGCCGAAAACACAGCGCCTGCGCGAGCCGGCCGTGACGTGCGCGAGCGCGATCGGCGGGGTCACAACGGCGTGCTGATGACAGGCGCGCTCAATGAGGCCGATCTTCCAACGACTATATTCGTCCGGGCCGGCATGTTGCATCAAGCATCCGCCGCACTGGCCGAAATGCTTGCATGGCGGGGTTGCACGTCGCGGCGATGGGATCAGGCAACGGTATTGACCGTCGGGTCCGCGCTGCCAGGTTTCACCCGGCAATGCGCCGGCGATGAACACTCGTTCGCCGTCAACCACGGCGATGCCGTCGCCGCGGGCACCGAGGGATTGAACTTTGACTGTTTCGAGGCTCAAGGCGCGGTCTCGTTCTCAAACAATGCCCCGATCAGATATTCCTGGTTACCACCGCCGCCGGCAATCGGGGACGGGATGACACCGATGACCGACCAGCCCGGCCGGGCGCCCAACCATTGCTCGACCGCATCCACGGCGTGCGCGCGCGCGGCCGCATCGGACACGATCCCGCCTTTGCCAACGCGATCGCGACCCACCTCGAACTGTGGCTTGATCAGCGCAGTGAGCCAGCATCCCGGCGCCGCCAACGCCAGCACGGCGGGCAGCACCTTGAGAAGTGAAATGAAGCTAACATCGGCGACGATGGCATGCACGGGTCCACCAATCCGGGCGCGCGTCAGACCTCTGGCGTCGGTCCCTTCGAGATTGACGACGCCCGGGCAACCCTTGAGTTCGGGTGCCAGCTGGCCGTGTCCGACATCGACGGCATATACGGGTTTGGCCCCGGCGCGCAGCAGGACTTCGGTGAAGCCGCCGGTCGATGCGCCAATGTCGAGTGCACGCCGGCCGCGAGCATCAAAACCGAACTGAGCCAGCGCCGGCGCCAGCTTTTCGCCGCCGCGCGAGACAAACCCCGGCGCATCCTCACTCAGGCAAAGCTGTGCTTGCGGTCGGATCATGGCCGACGGCTTGACGTGCATAACGCCGTCGACGCGCACGAAGCCGCGGGCAATGATATCGCGCGCCCGTGAACGGCTTGCCACCAAGCCACGGGCGACGAGTGCCTGATCCAGTCTCATCTTCGATGCTTGCTGCACGATCGGGCCTGCGCCATCGGCGATCAAATGCGTTATCGCCGAGCCTATGCGCGATGGGCTCCGTCGGCCACCTCATCCTGGCCAAGCGTTCCCAACACGCGGTTGGTGATCTGGCCGGCATTGAGCCCAGCCAGGTCGTACATCCTTTCCGGCTTGTCATGCTCGATGAAGATGTCCGGCAGCGTCATCGTGCGCACCTTGAGACCATGGTCCAGCAGTCCGGCGGATGCGAGATGGCCTAGCACATATGAACCAAAGCCGCCGATTGAACCTTCCTCGACGGTGACAAGCACCTCATGATGGCGCGCCAGTTGTTCGATCAAGTCGGTGTCGAGTGGTTTGGCAAAGCGGGCGTCCGCAACGGTTGCCGGCAGCCCCATGGCGGCCAGCTGATCGGCGGCCGACAACGCTTCCTGAAGGCGGGTGCCGAGTGTCAGGATCGCAACCTTGCCGCCCTCGCGCACGATCCGACCTTTGCCGATCTCGAGCGGCACCCCTGCTTCCGGCATGTCGGTGCCGACGCCCTCGCCGCGGGCATAACGAAAGGCGCTCGGACGATCATCGATAGCGGCTGCGGTTGCCACCATGTGGCACAACTCAGCTTCATCGGCTGCTGCCATCACCACGAAATTCGGCAGGCAGCCGAGATAGGCAATATCAAAGGAGCCGGCGTGGGTCGGGCCATCGGCACCAACCAGGCCGGCCCGGTCAATCGCAAAGCGCACCGGCAGTTTCTGGATCGCCACGTCGTGGACAACCTGGTCGTAAGCGCGTTGCAGGAAGGTGGAGTAAATCGCGGCGAACGGCCGATAGCCTTCGCTCGCGAGGCCGGCGGCAAAGGTCACGCCATGCTGCTCAGCAATGCCGACATCGAACATGCGTTCGGGAAATTCGCGGCCAAACAGATCGAGGCCCGTACCGGACGGCATGGCAGCCGTAACTGCGACGATTTTGTCGTCCTTGCGCGCTTCCTTGATCAGGCTCTCGGCAAAGACCTTGGTATAGCTCGGCGCGTTGCCGGCCGGCTTGACCTGGTCGCCGGTGACAACGTTGAACCTGCTGACGCCGTGATACTTGTCTTCAGAGTTTTCCGCCGGCGGATAACCCTTGCCCTTCTTGGTGACGACATGAACCAGGATCGGGCCCTGATTGGCATCGCGGACGTTGCGCAGGATCGGTACCAGCTGGTCGAGGTCGTGGCCGTCGATCGGGCCGACGTAGTAGAAGCCAAGCTCCTCGAACCAAGCCCCGCCCTGCCACAGATGGCGGGTGTATTCCTCCATACGCGCGGCGCGGCGCTCCCAGCTTTTCGGCAATCGCTTTGCAAGCTGCTTGGCAATATCGCGCACGTAGAGATAGGGACCGCTGGAGGTCGTCCGGGCGAGATAGTGCGACAGCGCACCGGTCGGCGGCGCAATCGACATGTCATTGTCGTTGAGAATGACGACCAGACGCTCATTGCGCGCACCGGCATTGTTAATCGCCTCATAGGCCATGCCGGCACTCATTGCGCCGTCGCCGATGACGGCCACCACATGGTTGTTGCGGCCGTCGAGATCCCGGGCCACGGCCATGCCGAGGCCGGCCGAGATCGACGTCGAGGAATGTGCGGCGCCGAACGGGTCGTACTCGCTTTCGGAGCGCTTGGTGAACCCCGACAGTCCGTCGCCCTGGCGCAGCGTCCTGATCCGATCGCGGCGAGCGGTCAGGATCTTGTGCGGATAGCACTGGTGGCCGACGTCCCAGATCAGGCGGTCATCGGGCGTATTAAACACCCAATGCAACGCAACCGTCAGCTCCACGACTCCCAAACCGGCGCCGAGATGACCGCCGGTCACGGAAACGGCGCTGATCGTCTCCTGGCGGAGTTCATCGGCGACCTGGCGCAACTGCTGCGACTGCAGGGCGCGCAAATCATGAGGCGTGTGGATGGTGTCAAGCAACGGTGTGTTGGTCATGGAACTAACAGGATCACCTTTTTGCGCAGCTGGTGTGGAGAACGAGTGAGCTGACGGCTTTACGTAAATGGGACGTGCGCGTTTAAGGGCCAATCCTAAATTCGATTGTGCCATGATGAAAGCGTCGAAACATCGCGCATGTCGCTGAAATGCAACGATGTTCACGCAACTTTAACCAATCCCACCAGTTAATGGGGCATCAGGCAAAAATTTGCTTGGACGAGTGCTGGCGGTGACGGCTCATCGTGCGGTCGGGCGTCTGGAGCAACCTGCCGTCATTCGGCAACGCAGCGATCCCGAATAAGGGCCGACAGCTGCTCGGCGCCACGGTGGCGATCATCGTCGCGCCCTCCGGTTGGAACCGCCATGGTGGTTCCAACCAGAAGCGCGATGATCCAAGGCAGTCATTTGCAGAACGGCGAAGGAGCGATCATGCGCGTTATCGTGTTGGCTGTCCTGGTTGGTGCGCTCCTGGCTAGCCGGTCGAACCTGCCCGCGCAAAGCGGTTGGCAGTCTTTCGTCGGCGAGCATGATCAAATGCGGCGCATCGAGGCAGATCGAATATGAGCCGTTGCCCCGCTTGGCGATCTGCCAGGGATCAGCTGGCGGATCATTGGCGGAACCTCTTCTCCTATTGAGATTCGAGTGGTTCGCTGCCCGTGGGCACGCCATCGCCGGTCAGCGTCAGCTTTTCGACCTTTGCTTCGGCCTGCTTAAGAAGTTTGTCGCAATGCTCGCGCAGCGCTTCGCCGCGCTCATAAATGACGATGCTTTCCTCAAGATCCACATCGCCGCGCTCCAGGCGCCCGACAATGACTTCGAGTTCCTTTAGGGCCCGCTCAAAACTCAGTTCCTTGATATCGCTATGCTTGTGCGCCGTGCGTGCCATGTTCATGTCCATTGTCGTGATCACATTCCTTCACCGGCGATGCGATCAGGCATCCATCAGCGTCTTGACGTGCACGCCAGCTGATTTCGCCAGGCCCGCCAAGTCGTAACCGCCCTCCAGCATCGATACGACGCGGCCTTCGCAATGACGGGCTGCGACGTCGAGCAACTTTTCGGTCGCCCATGCGAAATCCGCCTCGACCAAACGCAGGTTGGCCAGCGGGTCGGCCTCATGGGCATCGAAGCCGGCCGAGACCATCACCAGGTCCGGGCGGAAGGCTTCCAACGCCTGGAGAATGCGCGATTCGAACGCGTCGCGGAACGGACCACCATCATCATTTGGCCGCAGCGGCGCGTTGCAGATGTTTCCAACACCGGTTTCCGCGACGGCACCGGTGCCCGGAAATAGCGGCATCTGGTGGGTCGAGGCAAAGAACAGATCCTTGTCCGACCAGAAGATATCCTGAGTGCCGTTACCGTGATGGACGTCGAAATCGACAACCGCGACACGCTCGGCGCCGTGCCGGGCCCGCGCATGCATCGCAGCGATTGCAATACTGTTGAAAACACAAAATCCCATCGCGCGCTGGAGCTCGGCATGGTGGCCCGGCGGGCGCACCTGGCAAAAGGCATTCTTGATGGCATCGTCAGGTGCCATGACACGATCCACCGCCCTGAGGCCCGCACCAACGGCCCGACAAACGGCCTGCCAGGAGCCGGGCGACATCACGGTATCGCCGTCGAGGCGGACCGTCTCGGCGCCATCAGGGTCCGGCCTGAGCTGCGCGATGGCATCGTAATAGGCCTGCGGGTGGGCGCGGACAATGGCGGTTTCCAGGTCATCGCGCAACGGCGCCTCTTCACGCACGAGATCAGCGAACGTCTCGTGTGCGAAGACCTTGTCGAGCGCGCGCATTCGCTCGGCACGCTCGGGATGGCCAAAACCGGTATCGTGCCCGACAAACGCGGAATGGGTCAGCAATAGTGTACTCACGGTGGGCGTCCTGACGGATCTCATTTCAACGGTATGCATTCATACACCGTGCGACCCGATTTGTCTGGCCGCCGGCTGATCATTGCCGACTTTGCCCGAAACCGATGCGTTATGGCTGCTCGTAGCGCCAGAACTTGCCGACACCGGCGACTTCGGCGGGCCGCAGCTGCGCCGTGCGCTCATGCGGTGGTGGGATCAAATCCCGCCTGAGCAACACCGTGATGTCATTGAGGAGGTCCTTCTGGTCGACGTATTCGCTATGACCGGTGCAGAAATAGCAGGTTGTAATCGCCGAAATGTCGATCGAATGAACGCCTGCAACAACTGTCGGGCCGAGTTTCGGGACGTCGCCGGCGCGCGCCACACCGTTGTGCACTTGTTTCGACAGCTCCATCGCCGCGTCGTTCGAAGAGGCATACATCGTCAAACCCTTGACCAGCGGCTTGACCCGGGCGGCGAGCCGCTTGAATTCACCAATGTCGATATCGGGCGATGCCAAGATGACCTGTTCGACAACGGTCTTGCCGGCCGCCCAATCGCTGAGGCCGGCAAGCGCGTTCATCATCGCTACATTGCCCATGCTGTGGGCGATCAGGTGCACCTTCTTGGCGCCGGTTTTCTCGATTACGAGCTTGAGGAAATGCTTGAAATGCTCGACGGCGAAACGCGAGCTTTCCTGATCGTAGGCATAGAGCAGGTTCGACCAAAACTTTCCGCCGGCCGAGGGCCAACTGAACAAAAACGGCGTTCCGAACGGTTTGATCGGCTTGCTCCCGACGCCGGCTTCGCCGAGGTCGTAGGCGATCTGAGCGGTGCGCATCAAGGCCAGATCAAATGACGTGTTGTAGCCGTGAACGAACACAAAGGCGTGGTCCTTGTAGCGGCCGGCCTCAGCCCTGTGTTTGGCAACTTCTGCCAGGAACCCGGCTTCGGACGTGAACAGTCTGTAGCCCTTGCCGTAGATGACGAAGTGTTTGTCCGGGTCACCGTCGGGCGAGCGACCGGTCAGCCACAGCCAGCTCTGTTCGAGCCAACCCGGGGTGTTGATCGAGCCGAGCCGGCGCTTGACCCGCGGCACCGTTACGATTGCTCGGCCGAGGGTCAGCTCGTCCTCGATCGATGCGGCCTGATTGCGATGACCGCCAAAGCTGATGCGCTTGAACTCGGCTTCGCGTTGGCGGTCGCGCTGGCGGTTGGTTGCAAAAAATACCCGCACCGGAGTGCATTTGCCGCGCGTAACGCAATCCGGCTGTCCCCGCCGCCCGACCGGCCCACGCGGTCGCGGTCGGGCCCCGACGCGCGGTGGGCGGGTTGATAACGTTCGGTATCCGCGGCGGCGGGTCAGATCGCCTCCTGGTCGTCGTCGGTAGCGGCGCATGCGCCGTTCGTGACGATCATCCGTGACCCGATCTCTGTCGGGCGGCGGCGGCACGATCACCCGGAGCGGCACGCCGCGCAGCGCCATAAGCGCCGTGCCGCCGGCCTGACGGTCATACGCGATCGTCAGCCGCCGCAGCTTGCGACCGACCGCCAATCGGGCCAGAAGCGGGGTCGACTGGCCGCGCCGCAGCACGAATCGCCGGTTCACCACGACGCGCTGGCCGTTCCAAAACAGGAACGTGATGCGGTTGATGGCGATCGGGCCGGACCTGACCCTCAGGCGAAAGGCCAAATAGGCCGGATCTGAGCGCGGAAAATTCTCGACCCGTTGACCGGCCGCCAAGTTCGCACCGACGGTTCGAATGACGGTTTCGTTGGTTTGGGCCGATGCCGTCGCCGGCCAGCCAAGCAACGCTGCAGGGAGGATGCAGCCAATCAATATCCTGTGCAGCATCGCGTTACCCCATGATCATTGGCTCCTTGCCGTTTCCGCCGCAGCCGGGTTTGACGTACCGGCCGGGTGCGGCAGTGGGCCGGCTGGATCCGCCTCGGGCGGAAACAAACTAGCTCTGAAATATTATAGGCGCAGACCGGAGCGAGAATTTGGCACGCCGTCAAGCCGGCCGGCGCGCAGCACCGGGCAACCTCGGGCAACGTTGGGCGGCCACGATATGTTTTTCGAGTTCCGCTTCATTCCAGGCCGGTCGAGTTGCAGCTCGGCAATACCGGTTGTTCACCTCCCGGCCATTCAATGAACACAACTGCGGCCTCGCGTGCCAGGCCATCGCAGAGCGCCATGTCGAACATCGCCCGGGCCGTCCGCGCCACGCTCTCGTGGCCCAACAAGATCAGCAACAATACCAGCCCGCATAAATAGCGATCCGCTTCATGGCTGCTGGCGGCTCACTCGGGCAGGCGCGGCGTTCGGCCGTGCCATCGGCTTTATGGCGTTTCAGACTGAACCCGGACCATCGCGCTCGGTAGAACGGCGCCATGTCGGTTGAACACGCTATCGTCTCCAGATCCGTCTGCTTTCGTTGCGGTAGGGCTGACAGGTCTCGTAAATCCGGTGATCGTGGCCGATGGCCTGGCAGACGTGCTCGCGCTCCGAGACGTTATTGCGCAGCTTTGTAAAGGTTGTCGACATGCCGTAGCCGCGGCGGGCGACTTGGGCGAGATATTTGTACTCGCAGTAGGGCGTTGAAATCAGCCCTGCACCGCGGACGATTTGGAAGCCGTCCTTGCATCTTATTTTGGCCTGCGCCGGTGCTGTGGTCGTTGTCGCTGTGATGCCGGCGATAGCGGCCGCGATCGTTGCCGTTCTCAGCATGAGTGTTCTCCGAGATTAGACGTTGTTGATCAGACAAACATTTTTCGAAGCAACGCACCAGCCGCGAGCCGCAGGCGGTTCATCACAATACGATGAGCTGTGATCGCCCGAACCATAGTGGGTCAGGCGATCATCTTTTGATAAGGGTCTGCTCGCGGTGGAACGTGTAGAGGCCGGCGAGCACGACGATCGCCGAGCCGGTCAGCGCCCAAACGCTCGGAACCTCGCCGAGAAACAGATAGCCGAACACAATGGCCCACAGGACAACGCTGTAGCGGAACGGCGCGATGACCGAAATTTCCGTTTCGCGCCAGCATTCTATCAAGGCGTAATAGCCAATCAGGACGAACACGGCGGCACCGGCGAGGCGCAGCACGCCCGCCACGGAGGGGACGGCCCAGGTTTCGGTCAGGCCGAGACCGCAGCCCGCAAGCATGACGACAAAGGCGGTTATGAACGTGACCGCGATCGAGGGCGTTGATTTGGCGATGAAGCGCGTTGCGATATCGCGCGCCGTTACCGACACGACGCAGACGACCGCTGACAGGTACCACCAGGAAAAGTCGGCTGTGCCCGGGCGCACGACCAGCACAACCCCGATCAGACCAACGCCGGCAGCACTCCAACGCCGCCAACCGACACGTTCGTTCAGAAAGAATGCCGCAGCCGCGGTCATCGTCAGCGGCAGTGTCTGCATGATCGCGGTAACATTCGCCAACGGCAGTCGGAAAAGAGCACTCAAAAACAGCATCACCGAGGCGATCTCGGCAATGTTGCGAATGAGAATGGGCACCGAGTAAGCGCGCAGGACGGCGCCAAAGCCGATCCCGAAAACAACGATGGTGGCCATCAAAAGACTGGCGAAAACACCGCGAATTGCAATGATTTGGCCAAGCGGCAGCTCGCCCGATGTCGTCTTGGTCAAGGTGTCGTTCAGAACGAACGCGCCCATGGCAACGATGACAAGGACGATACCACGCAGGTTGGCGGACTTCGTTGACTGATCGGTCTTTGACGGGTCGGCACCAGCGGTCTCTCCGGCACCCGGCGCGGCCGGATCCCGGCGGTCCCGGTCGTCAGCCACCCGTGACGCTCATATGGCGTGGTACGGCAGGGCGCTTGGTGCGCCGATCGATAATGAAATCGTGACCTTTGGGTTTGCGAGCGATCGCTTCATCGATGGCCGCATAAAGGGCGTCCTGGTCAGGGCTGGTGCGCAACGGTGTTCTGAGGTCGGCAGCGTCGTTCTGGCCGAGGCACATGTAAAGCGTACCAGTGCAGGTGAGCCGGACGCGGTTACAGCTCTCGCAGAAATTGTGGGTCATCGGCGTGATGAAGCCCAACCGGCCGCCGGTCTCCCGGATTTCGACATAGCGGGCCGGGCCGCCGGTCTTGTAGGCAATGTCCACCAGCGTCCAGCGTTCGTCGAGGTCGGCGCGGACCATCGACAGCGGCAGGTACTGATCGGTCCGGTCGCCATCGATGTCACCCATCGGCATGGTCTCGATCAGCGTCAGGTCGAAACCCTGGCCATGGGCAAACCGGATGAGGTCGTCGATCTCGGTGTCGTTGACACCCTTGAGGGCAACGGCGTTGATTTTGATCTGCAGGCCGGCGCGCCTGGCTGCTTCGAGACCATCCAGGACTTTGGTCAGATCTCCCCACCGGGTGATCTGTTTGAACTTGGCGTGATCAAGCGTGTCGATCGACACGTTGATGCGGCGCACGCCGCAGTCGAACAGCTCGTCGGCGTATTTGGTGAGCTGGCTGCCGTTGGTTGTGACCGTGAGCTCGTCGAGGGCGCCGGTCGCGAGATGGCGGCCAAGATCGCGGAACAGCTGCATGACATTGCGCCGCACGAGCGGCTCGCCGCCGGTAATGCGCAGTTTGCGCACGCCCTTGTCCACGAACGCCGTACACACCCGGTCCAATTCCTCAAGCGTCAGCAGGTCGCGCTTGGGCAGGAACGTCATGTTCTCGGCCATGCAGTAAACGCAGCGAAAATCGCACCGGTCGGTCACCGAGACACGCAGATAGCTAACGTGACGGCCAAACGGATCGATCATTTCGGCCGGCTGCGTCTGCGCCAACTGCGTCTCCGGCAAGGCTTGGGGCAAGGCTGGGGGCAAGGCTCGGGTGTTCATGTCGGAAAGCCCACACAATTCTGTTGTTAGTTGCACCGCGCCGCGCGGTGAATTCGCCCTATAGAATGGGCTATCGGGTGGTGTGCTGCAAGTGGTGCCGGCGG
Source organism: Hyphomicrobiaceae bacterium (assembly GCA_965223355.1). Lineage (GTDB taxonomy): Bacteria > Pseudomonadota > Alphaproteobacteria > Rhizobiales > Hyphomicrobiaceae > Tectiglobus. The sequence goes on along the minus strand of CBDCWE010000003.1, from coordinate 4,940,123 downwards.
GATCGGACCGAGGGCGCCTCCGACGCGGTTCGGGGTCGAGGGGATGACCCCCCTATCGAGGTGTTTACGAGGCTGAAAGCGCCGCATGGTTCGCCGCACAGCAACGATTAAGTTAGGTCTTTCAGGCCTTACAACCCGGCCACAGGGCACGGATGGCGAGGATCTGTTGATCGCGGATGACGTGGACGACATCGATGGCACCGATTTTGCAGGCCTATTTTGCGGACCGATTTTGCAATTCGAGGGCGGGGAACGACGGCGGGGGGCGAGGGCGTGCGATGACCAGTCTCGACCGATCTGACTTCGGGACTTGATGGGACGCGGTGCCGGAGACCTCGAATTCCCAGCTTCCAGGGGAACAAAGCCTTTGCCCGTGGCAACGATCAACGTAAATTAGAACAAATTGGAAGCCAAATCCTGTAACGCGTTCTGGGAGACCAATAATGAAAAGGAGCCGGACGACGATCAGCGGCACGCCAAATCGGGTTTCGCCCACGGATTGTCTGTCGCATCTGCGCGCGACCGCCGGCTTTTTGTTTGTTCTTTCAGGTGTCCTGAACCTGCTGGCACTGACCGGTGCAATCTATATGCTGCAGATTTATGATCGCGCATTGACCAGTCAGAGTGTGCCGACGCTGCTCGCCCTGTCGCTGCTCGCGATCGGCCTCTATTTCTGCTACGGCCTGCTGGACATTACGCGGTCGCAAATCCTGCTGCGATTGGGCGCGCAGTTCGATGCCAAGGTGGCACCGCTGGCGCACAAGGTAACAATCGATATGCCGCGCTACGGCTATTCGACGGCAGAAGCGAAGGATCGCGGGCGTGATGTCGATACCATTCGCCAGTTTATGTCCGGGCAAGGGCCGCACGCGCTGTTTGACCTGCCATGGATACCGCTGTACGTCGCGTTCGTTTACTTTCTGCACCCGTGGCTCGGGATTCTCGCGATCGTTGGCGGCGTTGTGCTGGCAGCCTTGACGCTGATCACCGAACTGCTGACAAGGGACAAGGCCCGCACAACCCATCGCGCCGAAGTGATGCGCTCGAACATGGCAGACACCCATACCCGGAACGCCGAGGTCATCCGGGCCATGGGTTTTGCCGGGCGGGCGATCGCAAGGTTCGAGAAGCTCAATGAAGAGCATCTCCAGCTGCAGACGATGACCAGCGACGTGGCCGGCTCGCTCGGCGGCGTGGCAAAGGTCCTGCGCATGATGTTGCAATCGGCAGTGCTCGGTCTCGGCGCATTCTTCGTCATTCAAGGTGAGCTGACGGCCGGGGCGATCATTGCTGCCTCGGTCGCTGCGGCACGGGCGCTGGCGCCGGTCGATCTGGCGATTGGTCAATGGAAAGGCCTGGTCGCTGCCCGGCGCAGTTACGCGCGGCTCTGCGAAACACTGAACGCTACGGACGACGAAGCGCGGCAGGTGCAACTGCCGGAGCCGAAGGACAGCCTGAAGGTCGAAGCGATAGCGGTGGCTGCGCCAGGCCGCGGCGAGGTCGTGCTTGCGGATGTCGGGTTCGAGCTCAAAGCCGGCCAGGCGCTCGGCCTGATCGGCCCGTCGGGCGGCGGCAAGTCGACTTTGGTGCGCGCGATTACGGGCGTGTGGCCGCTGGTGCGCGGGCATGTGCGTCTTGATGATGCCGACATGATGCAGTGGGACGCTGACGCGATCGGCCAGCACATCGGCTATCTTCCGCAGGACGTGGCGCTATTTGATGCAACGATCGCGGACAACATCTGTCGGCTTGATCCGCTACCTGACGGCGACAAGATCCTGGCTGCTGCCCGTGCGGCAGATGTCCACGAAATGATCGTACGGCTGCCAGATGGTTATCAAAGCGAACTGGGACCGCAAGGGGCATCCCTTTCGGCCGGTCAGCGGCAACGGATCGCTCTCGCGCGGGCGCTTTATGACGACCCCTTCCTGGTGGTGCTGGACGAACCCAATTCCAATCTCGATTTCGAAGGCGAAACGGCGCTCAATGCCGCAATCGAGGCTGTTAAGGCGCGTGGCGGCATTGTCATCGTCGTGGCACACCGGCCGTCAGCGATCGCGGCGTGCGATCTGGTGGGTGTGATCAAGAGTGGTCGCCTGGTCGCGTTCGGGCCGAAGGATGAAATTGTCGGCAGCTTGAATGCTGCAACATCAACACCGCACCACGCGACGGCGCGGACGGGCCAGCCGCGGCGTTCCGGTTCGGCACCGGCGGCGTAGCGGCGAGGTGCGGCAGTGGCATTGTCATTGTCAATGGGTACGGCCCGGCGGCAGGATCTCTGATCCGACGGTTCGGTGCACCAGAACTACGAGATCGATGGCGAACGCGACGGTTTGCGCCAAGTCCGAAAGGTTCCATGAGGTAAGCGCGGTATGCAAGAGCAGACCCGAGAGCAGATCCTAAGCCGGCTCCCGGAACCGGCCAAAGCTCCTGAGCGTCGGGCAGATGCGCAGCTCAGGATCGCCAGCAGGGTGATATTCGGTGCAGCGGTCATCGCAGCGCTGACGATCGGGATCGGTGCATGGGCGACCACTGCGCAGCTCACTGGTGCGGTAATGGCGCCCGGCAAGGTTGTTGTCGATAGGAATGTCAAGAAGGTCCAGCACCGCGACGGCGGCATTGTCGCCACCATCAACATCAAGAACGGCGACACGGTTGATGCCGGCGATGTTTTGATTGAACTCGACGACACTCAGATCCGTGCTGAACTGGGCGTTGTTCGCGGACAACTTCTGGAGCTGACGGCGCGGAAGGCACGGCTTGCTGCCGAGGTCAGCGATGCCGGCCAGATGCGGCTGCCGGAGGGCTTTGAACAACAAAGCGAGCAGGCCCGGTTAATTGCACGGGGCGAACGCCGCCTGTTTCAGGTCGGGCGCGACAACCTGGCCGGTCAGATCCGGCAACTTGAGCTTCAGGTCGGGCAGATGGAGGAGGAAATCGCCGGCATCAAGGCGCAGAAATCCGCCAAGGAAGGCCAGCTTTCGATCATTCGGATGGAACTCGAACAGCTGTCGAAATTGTTCGAGAAGAAGCTGACGTCAATAACGCGCCTTTATTCGTTGCAGCGTGAGGCCAAGCGCCTGAGCGGCGAGTTGGGCGGGCTGGTCGCCCAGATTGCGCGCACGAAGGGCAAGATCAGCGAAGTTCGCGTGCAAATTTTGTCGATCGCGCAGGCGGCGAAACTTGAGGCGCAACGTGATCTGCGCAATACCGAGGCGAAAATCGCGGAGCTGGTCGAAAGAGAGTTGGCAGCGGCCGACAAATTGAAGCGCACGAAGCTGTTTGCGCCGCAAACCGGCATCGTCCACGAACTTGCCGTCCATACCATCGGCGGCGTCGTGACGTCGGCGGAAACGGTCATGGTGATCGTACCGGACAATGAGCGATTGATTGTCGAGGGACGGTTTGCACCGGTCGATATCGACCAGATTATCGTTGGCCGCGAAGCGCGGCTCCGATTTTCAGCGTTCAATCAGCGCACGACACCGCAAGTGGGCGGCCGCGTGATCCAGGTTTCAGCCGATGTGTCAACCGACCCGAAGACGTCGCAGCAGTTTTACCTCGGCCGGATCGAGCTTCATGCAGATGCCAGAACGGCTCTCAAGGATCTCAAGCTGCTGCCGGGGATGCCGGTGGAGATCTTCGTGTCGACCGGTACGCGCACAGCGTTCTCCTACATCGCAAAGCCGATTACCGATCAGTTCAGCCGCGCGTTCCGTGAGGATTAGAGCTTCGTGCCTTTATTCGGGATCGTTCCGATCCCGAATAAAGGCAGGTCCCTCAGGGAACCTCTGAACAAGTTTGGGGTCCAGGGGATAGATCCCCTGGTCGGGGAGTTTGAGGGGCTGAAAGCCCCTCAAAGATCGCCGCAACGCGGCGATTGAGTTAAGGCGTCACCCGACCAAACCGCACAGCCCTTTGGAAACTCGTCACTGGCGCAGAGCTTGCTTACGGCAGAGCGTCGTGTCTGAGCCGAGTTGCAGCGTCGAGGATCCAAGCGCGGAGCGCGTCAAACTGCTGGAGCAGGTCGGCGTAGTCGTCGCGGTGCGCCATCTCAAAGGCGTCCTCGAGCGGGGACCATTGCCGACGGCGCAACGCCTGTTCCGGCCAGACCGGCAGTTGCTGGGTGACCAGATAGGGATAGTAGGTCACCGGCACCTTCTCGAGACCGTTGGCCGTCAGCCGGTCGATCAAAACCGTCGATGGAAAATCTTCCAGCACGTGGCCGCGCACACCGGCTTCCTCGAAACCTTCGCGATGGCATGCATCGACGTGGCGCTCACCGGTTTCGAGTTTGCCTTTCGGCAAAATCCACCGCCCCCGGGTCCGCGATGTTACGAACAGCACCCGTATCGCGCCATTGCACAGGTCAAACGGTATGATCCCGACGCGATGCATTATTCCGATACCCTCGCCATTGCGACGGCCCGCAACCGATGACAGCCGTTGAGACCGAACTGGGACCATCCCGTACCAGGCCGACGGCCGGCCGATGTCAGCCGGCGGCGGAGCGCGATGGCACCCGCCCACTCCGAAACGCTATAGCATTGAACGGCGCGGCGGCTCCAGCTGTTCCGTTCAAGCATGTTGGCAAATGCCCCGTGGTCAAGCATTTTGCCTGTTACCTGTCTGCGACCTATGGCAGACACACCCCAGCAATTGTGCGGAGGAACCGATGAGCAGACCTTACCGCGGCGTGTGGCCGGTCGCCCCAACCCCGTTCACGGACGAGGGTGCGCTTGATGGCGAAGGCATGCGGCGGGTACTCGATTGCATGATCGATCAGGGCGTCGACGGCATTTGCATCCTCGCCAACTATTCGGAGCAGTTTCTCTTGTCCGACGATGAACGCGACCTGCTCATGCGGCTGTGCCTCGAGCACGTCGCCGGCCGTGTCCCCGTGATCGTGACCTGCTCGCACTTCTCGACCCAGATCGTCGTTGAACGCTGCACGCGCGCCAGAGAACTGGGCGCCGCCATGATCATGCTCATGCCGCCCTACCATGGCGCCGCCCTGAAAGGATCACCGGCCGGCACCTTTGAGCAATTCCAGCGCGCGTCCGATGTCGGCCTGCCGCTGATGGTCCAGGATGCGCCGTTGTCGGGGGTTGACCTGCCGGTTGAACTGCTTGCGAGAATGGCACGTGAAATCGAACACGTTTCCTATTTCAAGATCGAAACACCGCAGGCGGCAGCCAAGTTACGCGGCCTCATCGCGGCGGGCGGTGCGGCGATTGAAGGCCCGTTCGACGGCGAGGAGGGCATCACGTTGCTCGCCGACCTCGACGCCGGCGCAACCGGCACCATGACGTCCGCCCTGCTACCCGATCTCGTCACGCCCGTGGTCGAGGCCCATGCTGGCGGCCGCTACGCCGATGCGGCGGCGGCCTATGCCAAGATTTTACCGCTGATCAACTACGAGAACCGCCAGTGCGGACTGCGCGCCTGCAAGACCGTGATGATGGCCGGCGGCGTCATCCAGTCCGATCATGTCCGCCACCCGATGCCGCAACTCGATCCGGCAACGCGCGCAGGACTTCTCAATCTCGCCAAGCACTACGACCTCGTCGCCCTGCGTTGGGGCAAGTAGCGCAGCTCAGTCCTCGGTTTTCGGCAGTCGATATCGATCCGCCGGATCATCCCAGCCTTTGAACTGGGGTTTGCGCCGCTCGGCGAAGGCCGCGCGCGACTCCATCAAATCGGATTTCGCACCGTGCTCGTGCAGCGCGGCGGCGAGGGTCTGCATTGGTGGTGCCACGGTCGGGCGCATCTGGCGCATCATGTGCACGGTATTGACGCGCGCGGCCGGCGGCAGGGTGAGCAGGTGTTCGGCCATTTCGATCGCGGTCGGGATCAGCGCGTCCGGCGCGGCAAGCCGATTGATAAAGCCCAGTTCGTAGAAGCGTTCAGCCGTAAAACGAAAGCCGAGCGCCATCTCCATCGCGATCGGATAGGGCAGATTGGCGATATGGCCGTGATTGTAGCCGCCGAGCAGCCAGCGCTTGGCCTCACTGATCTCGAAAATCGCGCCCGGAACGGCGACCCGCAAATCGGTGGCCTCGACCAGCATGAAGCCGCCGCCCATGGCAAAGCCGTTGATTGCAGCGATCACTGGCTTTGCCACGTTGCCGGTGCGAAATGGGTCCTCGATGGCGAGCTTCTTGCCGCCCGGCGTGCCATGGTCGAGCGTTTCCTTCATGTCCTCGCCCGCGCAAAACCCACGCCCCGTTCCGGTCAGGATCGCAACTTCCAGGTCCGGACTGTCGCGGAACATGGTCCACGTTTCGGCCAGGCTCTGGCGCAGCTCGGTGTTGAGAGCGTTGAGCCGCTGCGGCCGGTTCATGCGCAGGATCAGGATCTGGCCATGGGTTTCGGTTTCGAGGACGGCCATTGCAAATTTCCCTTCGGATAGGGGTTGGTGCCGGGCGGCTTGTCACCGAGCGTGGTTTGAGCGCTCACCAGGCGCGGCCGGGCGCGTGGCGATGTGGCCTGTGGATTGGTCCTGACAGACCGAACTACTCCGCGGCCTCGAGTTTGTCCTGGGTGCGGTTCTCGAAGTCGCTGGCGTCATGGCGCTCACGCAATTGTTTTTCAAGCGGGCCCGAAATGCGGTTGACCATGCGCCCGCGTTTGACGGCCGGCCGCGCCGCAATCTCCTTGGCCCAGCGATTGACGTGGCGGTAGGAGGCTGCATCGAGAAACTCGGCAGCCTCATAGACGGTGTTTGCGACGACGGCGCCATACCAGGGCCAGATCGCCATGTCGGCGATGGTATAGTCGTGCGCACACATGAACCGGTTATCGGCCAGATGGCGGTCGAGCACGTCGAGCTGGCGCTTGACCTCCATGGTGAAGCGATCGATGCAGTATTCAATGTTCATTGGTGCGTATTTGTAGAAATGGCCAAAGCCGCCGCCGAGATAGGGCGCGCTGCCCATCTGCCAAAACAGCCAGGACAGGCACTCGGGCTTGGCGGCCGGGTTGGCGGGCAAAAAGGCGCCGTCGAACTTTTCGGCCAGGTACAGCAGGATTGCACCCGATTCGAACACCCGCGTCGGCTGTGGCGTTGAATAATCCATCAGCGCCGGGATCTTGGAATTCGGATTGATGGCAACAAAGCCGCTGGCGAACTGCTCGCCGTCGCGAATGTTGATCACATAGGCATCGTACTCGGCGCCGGCGTGTCCGGCGGCAAGCAGTTCCTCCAGCATCACCGTGACTTTGACGCCATTGGGCGTTGCCAGCGAATAGAGTTGCAGCGGGTGTTTGCCGCGCGGCAAGTCGTGGTCATGCGTCGCACCGGCGATCGGCCGGTTGATATTGGCGAACGCGCCGCCGTTCTGCGATTGCCACGTCCAAACCTTTGGCGGCACGTATTCGTTGTCATTGCTCATGGATCGTTCTCCGTCGTTGGCGTAGCGATGGCGGCGGGCCGGATCTGTTGCTCGCTCGCATGCCAGCGAAGCATCGCCCACTTACCGCGCATCCTGCAAGTCGGAACTCATCACCATGATGCTTGCTTCGCGGTTGTTGATCCGAATAGATGCTGGTGGGCGATGCTCTGGAGGATATGAGGCATGAAATTCGGACTGCGCTATTGTAACACCGGCCGCTATGTCGATCCGCAGCGCGCCATCGAATTGGCCCAGGCCGGCGAGGAAGCAGGATTTGAGTCGCTTTGGACGGTCGAGCACACGGTCATTCCCGGCGGTTATGAGTCGGTTTATCCCTATGCCGCCAGCGGTCGCATCGCCGAGGGCAACGATGCGGTCATGCTGCCGGACCCGATCATCTGGATGACGTACGTTGCAGCGGTAACGCACCGGATCAAGTTGGCGACCGGGGTCATCATCCTGCCCCAGCACAACCCGGTGGTGAAGGCCAAGCAGGTTGCGACGCTGGATTACATGAGCGGCGGTCGCGTTCTGCTCGGCATCGGCGTTGGCTGGCTCGAGGAGGAGTTCAACGCCCTCGGCGTGCCGTTCGCGCGCCGCGGCAAACGCGCGGACGATTATGTCCATGCCATGCGCGAACTGTGGCGCTCCGATGCGCCGAGTTACGATGGCGAGTTCGTCGCCTTCAAAGAGGCCTATTGTCGACCGCAACCGGTCAACAAGGATGTGCCGATCATCGTCGGCGGTCATTCGAAGGCAGCAGCCCGGCGTGCCGGTCGGCTCGGCGACGGGTTTTTCCCGGCCCGCGGGGTGCCGACGGAGCTGTTTGAGCTGGCCCGGCAGACCGCGCGGGAGAGCGGTCGCGATCCCGATGCCCTCGAGATCACGATCGGCATGCCGCCGTCCCCGGATGACATTCCCGGTCTCGCCCAACTCGGCGTCGACCGGGTGTTGGTGCCGATCACGCCGATGGCCGGCTTGCCAGCGATGGTGACGTCAGCCGAGGACGTCCTCAAATGGCGCGAGATTATCGATCGCTACCGCGAGACTTAAGGAACCTCTAAATAGGTCCGAGGTCCAGGGGATGGGTCTTCTGGTCGGGGTGTTTGAGGGGTGGACAAGCCCCTCAAGGATCGCCGTGAAACGGCGATATGTTAAGGGCTCCGCCCTTAACGATCCCGCCAAAGGGCCGGGCCCTTTGGAAACCTGAGATTTGATCAAAGCACTTAGGCCGCAGAATGAGTTTCTTTGCGGTCAGGAATTGCGCCGGTTTTTGCCAAGTGCGCGTAACACGGCGACTTCACGCGCCCATTCCTTGAACGGCTTTGCCGGCGTCCCACCCATGCGGGCACCCGGTGCAACGTCATCCTTGACGTGAGCCATGCCGGCGATTTGAGCGCCGCTTCCGACCTTCACGTGACCGAGAACACCGGATTGCGCCCCCATCACGACAAAGTCCCCAAGCTCGGCGGAACCGGCAATTCCGCTCTGCGCAACAATCACGCAGTGGCGTCCGATCAGAACGTTGTGAGCGATCTGGACGAGGTTGTCGATTTTGGTGCCTTCGCCAATCCGGGTGTCACCCAGCGTGCCACGGTCGATGGTAGAATTGGCGCCGATCTCCACGTCGTCTTCAATAATGACCGAGCCGATCTGCGGAATTTTACTATGGCCGTTCCTGCCCATGGCAAATCCGAAGCCGTCCTGGCCGATCCGTGCTCCTGCATGGATGATGACATCGCTACCAACGATGGCGTGGGTCACGCTTGCTGCTGCGCCGACGTAACTGTCTTGGCCAATGACCGTGCGGTATCCGATCACAGCACCGGCCGAAATGGTTGTTCCACGACCGATCGTCGCCTCCCGTCCGACAATTGCACCAATTTCAATGTCGGCACCGTCGGCAATCTGGGCTGTGGGATGGATGAGGGTCGTGTCGGGGGACTGGTTTGCAGCAGCAGTTTTGCTGCGCAACGCATCGCCGTAGAACAACCGCATCGCTTTGGCGAAGGCCTCGTAGGGGTTATCGGTCTGTAGAATCGTGGCTGTCGGCGGAGCAAGTTCGCAATCGAGGGCCGACAAGATGCAGGCACCGGCTGACGTGTTCGCCAACTGGCTCACGTACCGGCGGTTGGACAAGAACGAGATGTCCGTCGCGGTTGCCGAGCCGAGCGGTTTGACGCCTGCGTAAAGCACGGCCTGATCCGTTCTGTGTACAACAGACGCATTGATGCGCTCGGCGATCTCATCGGCCGAGAACGGTCCCGCCGTTTCAAAGAACCCAGGATGCATGGAGCTTTACTCGCAACTGTCGTCGGTTGTCGTCGGTCTTGGTTGTGGAAGGAGGCTATACCACGAACAATATGGCTGCTCCCGAACACAGTAAGAACTGCCTTAATTGTTCTCGTTGTCCGCGTCGGACAGAGGCACGCCATTCACGCGTGGATCCCGCGTGTCTTCATCCTCTTCAGGAATAATATTCGCGGTTTCTGCAGCGGCTGCGTCGTCGTCGGCGACGACTTCACCGTCACTTGCTTCATCCTCAACCAGAGCTGCATTGTCATTGGTGCTCTGGGCGCCAGCATCACCTGCAGGGACAATCGGCAAGGTGCGCGCTTGTCGTCGTCGGATGTGGTTAGGCACTGCGGCACGCTGTTCTTCGAGGCAAGCCGCATGAGCCTCATGATCAAACGCTGTGCCGCAGATCGGGCAATCGAACTCCTTGCGGTTTAAATCATAGAACGAGGCATCGCATTCATCGTTCTGGCATTTGCGTTTTTCGCCGCGCGCGTTGATCTTCGACATGCAAATTCACTCCTGTCTTCGCTTCTATGTAGAGACGCATTTGTCGAGGCGCCGTCGGTACGGGAGCTCGCACGTCCAGTCATTGCCAGTGTCATCAATGAATGCATGCTCGGGTAGATTGATCTTGATGCACTCTTGGCCAGCCTTCTTGAAGCCGCGCTCACAGCGCCAGGCTTTACCGCTTGCATCAAGATAACCATTGGTGGGAATGGCGATTGCGACGCAGTTCGTGTCGACCGCTCGATAGCCTCTCTCACAATTCCAGCCTCTGCCATAACGCGTGTCGGTCAGATAGGCATTCGTGGGAACGGCAATGGCGACACACTGCTCACCCGTGGAGCGAAAACCTCGCCGGCACGCCCAGGGTCGGTCCGATGTAACACTTGTCAGATAGGCATTCTTCGGGACCTCAATCTCGCGACAGGCATTCTCTGTTTCACGGAAGCCGCGCTCACACTCCCAGCCTTTCCCGTAACGACCTTCGGTGAGGAAGCCGTGAGGTGGAACGTTTATCTTTGCGCAATTGTCACCCCTTGGGCGAAATCCTCGCAAGCAGTCCCAGGCTCTTGCGTAGGCATCGTTGGTCAGAAATGCATTGGCTGGCAGCCGTATCAAATTGCACTTCTCGCCAGCCTTGCGATAGCCGCGCTCGCAGGCCCAACCTGCTCCGTAGGTGCTCGCGGTCAAGTGCGCATTTGCCGCCACCGCGATCGGTTGGCACCCCCCTTGAGCCTCGCGATAACCGCGTCGACAGGCCCATCCGCTGCCGTAAGTGTCACCGGTCAAATATGCGTTCTTCGGCAGCTTAATTGGGTTGCACTTGTTTTCGGCTTGCAAATAGCCGGGCAAGCATTCCCAACCCGAACCTGAGGTCCTGGCGCGGGCGTTTGGCGGGACCTCGCCCGAGCCAGCCAGGGCTGGGAGAGGAAGGATCGCTATACATGCAACAGCTGCGAGACCAATGGCGTAACGAGACATTGCTGTTCCTTTCCGGAACTCTTGAGGCACGCACCGACGTACGGCCCCCATTCGTCATCGTGCCCTCGAAGCCGAATTTGCATTCGAGAGTGCGTTCCTTCCCCCATGTTCCTGTTTTAACAATCAGACCGCAGGCTCAGCCCGCGGACCCAGCAATTGAACTTGGCGATCCTATTCCGCTTGGATGTTGGAGACCGCTGTCTTTCCATTGCGTTGGTCGACTTCGGTGTCGAAGGAAACCTTCTGACCTTCACCAAGGCTATGAATACCGGCTCTTTCAAGCGCCGATATGTGTACGAACACATCCTTGCTGCCATCATCTGGCTGGATGAAGCCATAGCCCTTTGATGTATTAAAGAATTTTACGATTCCAGTTTGCATTTGAGTTTGCCTTTGCAAGTGCTTGCACGGACGGCACGCACCGTGCGAGCCGCCTCATTTCGTCGAGTATGGGGATGGTCTAGATCGCGCGCCCAGCTGTGCTTATGGCGAAACGGCCTGATTGTCCGGCCAAAGTCGATTGATATCTCTTAGCACATCACGGCTCGCCAGCACAGCAAAATAAAGTGATGCCGTCTCCATGGCTGGTGCTGCCTCGCAGATATCGCCAGGCGTGCAATTGACTTCACCCTCGGAACTTGCGCTTGCACGCGCACCACCGGCCAGCGAATGTAGATAGGTCGACGCATTGCCATTTGGATTGCAGGCGCCCTCACGCGCAGATGAACGTTTGGCCATTTCGCCAACGCAACACCGGCATTGAGAGTGAATTGAGCGTGAGTTGAGCGTGAATTGTCGCGCCGAACGGCCGCCGGGACCCACCCGCCAGGAACCACCGGTAGGACCGGGCGCTTTTCGCCGCCGGCTGCGTTGGGGCCCGCTTGTGGTCCGTGTCCCGCGGCCCGACACCCGCCTCACTGGCGCCAAAAATCGCTCCGGTCAAACGGATCAATATTTGTGCGGGCTGGCATCATATTCGAACCTGCCATGAATAACGCGGGTTAGAATGGACGTCTGGATCTGGCAATTTTGTCGGTCTTGACGTGCTGTACCGGCATTGCGATGGTCCCGTCGAGGCGCGGTTCGGTCCTGGAGTGTCGGTTGCAGCATTGCCCGCAAAATTGAAGCAGAACACATGATCTTCTGGATAATATGCGCGCTGGTGACGGCAGCCGGAATTGCCGTGTTGCTGCGCCCGCTTGCACAGTCGCGGCTTAATGAAGCTGCGCCCGGGCGGGCAAACATTGCGATCTACAAGGATCAGCTCGACGAAATCGAAAGGGATCTCGACCGAGGTCTGGTCAATCGGGAAGAGGCGACGGCGGCCAGGACCGAGATCTCACGCCGGCTGCTGGCCGTTGCCGACAGCGATGACGTTTCATCTGCGGTTCAAGTTCGCGGCGTGCCGAAATCCAGCCATCAATGGTTGGCGATCGCCATCGCCGGCACGGTTGTTGGCCTCTCACTCGGTTGCTATCTGATCCTGGGCAGCCCCGGCCTGCCCGGCTTGCCGCATGCCCAGCGCCTCAAGGCCGATGTTCGCACGCTGCCCATCGGCGAAATGATCGCGCGCGTTGAAGCGCGCCTTCGCGCAAATCCCGATGATGCTCGCGGCTGGGATGTTATCGCGCCAATTTATCTCAAGCGCAAAGACTACGTCAAAGCAGCGCGGGCCTATCAGCAGGCCATTCGTCTCAATGGCGAAAGCGACCGGCGCCTGGCTCAGCTCGCGGAAGCCGTGCTGGGTGCGACCAACGGCCGGGTGACCAATGTCGTAAAGACCGCGTACGAGCGCCTTCTCGCGCTGCGGCCGAACTATTGGCCGGCGCATTTCTGGCTCGCCGTCGGCCACGAGCAACGGGGCGAGAGCAAAGCCGCCGAACAGGCCTATCGCAAACTGCTTGCACGAGCGGAACTGTCACCTGAGATGCGGCAACTGCTGCGTGAGCGCTTGGCCGCCGTTGGCAGCGGTGACGTGGCCGCAACAGCACCAAATCATCAAGTCGGACGCGGCGCGGCGCCGTCATTGGCAGCGCGCCAACAGATGGCGCGATTGTCGCCGGACGAGCGCCAAAAGCAGATCCGCTCGATGGTCGACGGTCTCGCCAGCCGTCTCGCGGCTGACGGCGGCAAACTCGAAGACTGGCAGCGCCTGATCCGCGCCTTGACTGTCCTCGGTGACGACGCGAAAGCTGCCGCGGCCCTGGGCGATGCGCGAAAGGCGTTCGCGACGGACGCGGGAAAGCTGGCGGCATTGAACGCGTTTGCCGGTGCGCTCGGGCTCAAGGCCGCGCCAGCGGCGGACTAGTGGTCTGTATCACTTAAAATGGCGCATTCAGATGCGCTGCCCTGGTTCGTGAGCAGGAAGGCGTGCGAAAGCATAGCGTGCGCTATGGTGAGCACGGCTGACGCCCTCACGGGCCAGGGCAACGCACCGAAGGCGCTCAGATTTGGCCTGATGCCGGCGTTGCGGCGGCCTTATGATGCGCCAGCATCACCACGCCCACCGCGCCTTGGCACAGACCAAATCTGAGCGTCTGAATGCACCATTTTAAGTGATGCAGACCACTAGATCTTCGTGCTTTAAGTTGGAACCGCTATTGCGGTTTCAACTTAAAGCACGAAGATGATCGCCACTTTAGAGGCGAGCAACCTGCCTTTATTCGGGATCGTTCCGATTCCGAATAAAGGCAGGTTGCTCTAATGATTGAGACCACTAGATCTCGACCTGCAAGCCGTCGTAGGCGCACAGTTCGCCAACCTGGTGCTGGCGTTCCAGCATTTCCGGGCCCATATGCGTTAGTATGATCCGCTTGGCCGAGAGCTCATCACGGTGCGCTGCGATATCCGCGTAGTTCATGTGGAACGGTACCGATTTGGTGTGAAAATAACACTCGGTAATGAACAGGTCGGCATCACGGGCCAGCGTCGGAATATGTTCCGTCCAGGCGCTGTCGCCGGTATAGGCGATGGTCTTGCCGGCAACCTCGACGCGCATCGAGGTCGGATTGGTCTCAGCCGTGTGGATGGCCGGATAGGTGGTGACTTTGAGATCACCGATCGCATGTTGTTGTAAGGTCTCCATTTCAATCGTGGTCAGCTCAAACTTCGGCGTCATCGCGTGCATACCGGGAAACAGGGCCTCAGCCACCTCCCTCAGGCGCGCTGTGGTGTCCACCGGCCCGGCAATGGTCAGAGGCGTTTGCCGCTTGGCGCCGAGCATCGCGTCCACCAGCATCGCCGGCACACCGCCGCAATGATCGCCGTGAATGTGCGTCAGCAAGATCAGATCGATGCTGTTGTGCGCAATTCCGAGCGCGTTGAGCGCAATCAGGCTCGATGCGCCGAAGTCGATGGCAAATCGAAGTCCGGGCGCGTCAACGAGGATGCAGGTGTTGAACCGCCCGCCTGACCCGAAGGCATCACCCGACCCGGCAAACGTCACACTGACACTCACTTGCGATGCCACTCCCTGTTTTTGACGGCCATCGATTGGCGATGGCCGGCGCCGCACTCCGAGACTAAAGCAGTGATCCCGTCAATCTTCAAGGTGTGCGCTGCCGCATCGACAATCACCGTGATCACGCGCAGCGGCGCCGGCAGCCGCCCGTGCGGGCCGCCGGCGCCAGACCGTGCCGCCCATTGCCTATCCGTTCACCGCATCGCCCGCGCCATTGCCGCAACCGCACTGGCATGGAATCCTATGCGTTGATGTTCGCCGGGTTCGAACATCAACGGCGCGGTCGGGCTGGCGGGCCGGGAACGGCAAGCGGCAACGTGATCGCAGAGCAGCCCGGAGGTTGTCGGAGCAGACGTCGGCGCAGACATCGGTCCGTCCTGCGAGATGGAGCCGAGATGCGATTGTCATGTCATGTCGATCACGGCTCACGTTGATCACAGCTCGAGTTGATCACAATTGTCGTTCTTGACCTCGAAATTCACCGCCTTGTTAATGCAGGGCACCAAAGGGACCGGCTCTTGACTGTGCAGCGTGACAGCGGGTCGGCTGCTCTGACTGGGGCAATCACGGAGGGCCAGCCATGCCCCGACGCATGGGCCGTGTTGCCACCGCGGTAGTGGTGGTGATTGCGTGTCTCGGACTTGCAACGGCCTTCCGGCAGGGCTGGTTCCCGGCGCGCTATACGCCGCTGCCACCCTTGAACATTGATCGCCCGTTTGCCTTGCTGATCGACTGGCAGCTGGCCGAGCTGAAGCATGATCGTGGTTTGTGCGCGCGTGTCGTGGCGGCTTCGCGAAACCTGCACGCCAGGCAGATCGCACCGCGGCCGTTGAAGAACGGATGTGGTTGGACCAATGCGGTTAGAGCCAGCCAGTTTGGTGGCGCGCGCATTGGCGTCAGCCGGGTGTCGTGTGAAGTTGCCGCGGCATTTGCGCTGTGGGTCACGCACGACGTGCAGCCGCTGGCTGAGAAGATTTTCGGGCACAGGGTATCGGCGATGGAAAACTTCGGCACTTATTCCTGCCGCAACATCATCGGTTCACGGTTCTGGAGGAGCCGCCGCAGCGAGCACGCAACCGCCAATGCGATTGACATCTCGGGCTTTCGCTTGGCGAACGGCACGCGCATCAGCGTCAAGCGAGACTAGAACGGTGAGCGGCGCAAGTCGCAATTCCTGCGCGCCGTTCATCAGCGCGCGTGCCGGTATTTCCGCGTGAGCCTCAGCCCTGATTTCAACGCCGCCCATCATGACCATTTCCATTTCGACCGGGGCTATTTGTGGACCTGCAAATGATCCGAGGAACCAATCGAAAGATCGCTCACCGCCTGATACCCAAACGTCGCAAGCCCAACTGACAAATAGACCTTAGCCCCCGCATTCAGCGACGAGCCGCGAAGAGCCCCGTTTTCGACGAAGAGCCCGTTCAGTGAAGAGCCGCCTGGTTTGATTTGTTTTCTGGTGCTGCCGAAGAGATTTGAACTCTTGACCTCTCCCTTACCAAGGGAGTGCTCTACCCCTGAGCTACGGCAGCAATTTGCTGTTTCACAACGAAAAATTTGAGTTCTGCAGTGAACGACTGATTGAGTTCCTCTGCGCATATCTCAAACGAGAACGGAATTCCAAGGGGTGTAGCGCATCATCAACGCGCTCGCAAGGCAACGTTTGAAGATGCCGCGTGCGAAGCTCAAACAGCCAAACTACACGCTGACGCTCGGCAAAAAGTCAGGCGTCTACAGGGTTTGCTCGGCCGATCCGGGCTTTGTGCTCGGCAACGAAATCGGCAAAGCGCCCGGCCGTGATCGCCGCGCGCATCGCCGCCATCAGTTCCTGATAGAACCAGGTGTTCGACCACGATGTCAGCATCGCCCCGAGATACTCACCGGAACGGTGGAGATGGTGCAAATAGGCGCGCGAATAATCCCGCGCCGCCGGACACGAACTCGCCGGATCGAGCGGCCGCGGATCATCAGCATGCCTGGCATTGCGCAGATTGATCTTGCCGGACCAGGTGAAGGCCTGCCCGTGGCGGCCGGACCGCGTCGGCATCACGCAGTCGAACATGTCGATACCGCGGCGCACCGCTTCGATCAGATCGACCGGTGTCCCGACACCCATCAGATAGCGCGGCTTATGGGTCGGCAAATGCGGCACGGTTTCATCAAGCGTGGCAAGCATCACGTCGTGGCCCTCCCCGACCGCGAGGCCGCCGATCGCGTAGCCGGCAAAGTCGAGGCCGACCAGGGCTGCCGCCGAGCGCCGCCGCAGGTCCGCTTGCGTGCCGCCCTGGACAATCGCGAACAGCGCCTGACCCGGCCCCGCGCCGCCGTGGCGCCGCTGCGCTTCAAACGCCGCCTTCGAGCGTTGCGCCCAACGGATCGACAATTCCATGGCGCGCTCGACATCGGCGTAGTCCGCCGGCAACGCGATGCACTCATCAAGCTGCATCTGAATATCGGCGCCGAGCAGACATTGGATTTCGATCGCGCGCTCGGGGCTCAGCACATGCCGCGAGCCGTCGAGATGGCTCTGAAAGGTAACGCCCTGCTCCGTGATCTTGCGCAGACCGGCCAGCGACATCACCTGAAAACCGCCGCTGTCGGTCAGGATCGGACCGTCCCAGCGCATGAACGGATGCAAGCCCCCGAGCCGGGCGACACGCTCGGCCCCCGGGCGCAGCATCAGGTGATAGGTATTGGCGAGGATGATATCGGCGCCGGCCTGGCGAACCTGATCGACGTATAGCGCCTTGACGGTTGCAGCAGTGCCGACCGGCATGAACGCCGGCGTCCTGATCGTGCCGCGCGGCGTCGTGATCGTGCCGGTGCGCGCTGGCCCGCTGGTCGCGCCAATCCGGAATGAAAAATTATCGTTCGTCATTGTCGCCCGGCCATAGCAGACTTGAATCGCCATAGGAATAGAAGCGGTAGCTGCCCGCAATCGCGTGCGCATAAGCCTGCCGCATGCGTCGCCAGCCGGCAAATGCCGACACCAGCATCAACAAAGTTGATTTCGGCAGATGAAAGTTGGTCATCAAGCCATCGATCGCACGAAACCGATGACCGGGCTTGAGGAAGATATCGGTTTTGCCGGCAAACGGCTGGATTACGCCGTGCTGATCGACGGCCGTTTCGAGCAGCCGCGTCACCGTTGTCCCGACCGCGATGATCCGTTTACCGCGCTGGCGCACCGCATTGAGGTGCGCGGCTGCCGCCGGTGTGATCTCGCCCCATTCCGCGTGCATGCGGTGCGCTTCGATAGCGTCGGACTTGACCGGCAGAAATGTGCCGGCCCCAACATGCAGCGTGAGAAACTGGGCGCCAATCCCGCGGGCACTGAGCCCATCGAGCAAGCGTTCGGTAAAATGAAGGCCCGCCGTCGGCGCTGCCACCGCCCCGTCGTTGCGCGCATAGACGGTTTGATAGTCGGCAACGTCGGCAAGGTCGGCAGGACGCCGTGCCGCGATATAGGGCGGCAACGGCATCGCGCCGACGACGGCAATGGCCGCATCGAGCGCCGGCCCTGCGAGGTCGAAGGCAAGCGTCACCTCACCGTCATCGAACTTGGCGCACACCGTGGCATCAAGTGCGCCCATCAGACATAATGCGTTGCCGTCGCCAAACCGCAACCGGTCGCCGACATCAAGTTTGCGCGCCGGGCGCACGAAGGCGCGCCAACAATTGTCGCTCTCGCGCCGGTGGAGATTGGCCCGCACCCGCGCACGCGCCGGGCCCCTGAGCCGCACCCCCGTCAGCGCCGCCGGAATGACCCGCGTGTCATTGAAGACCAGGACGTCGCCGGGTGTCAGTTCGTCCGGCAAATCGCGGACCGTGCGGTCGCGCAGGCCATCGCCATGCACAACCAGGAGGCGCGCGCTATCGCGCGGCTCAGCCGGCCGCAGGGCGATCAGATCCGCTGGCAGTTCAAAATCAAACTGGTCTGTGCGCATGCCGTTTCAGATCATTGCCGCTCTTCAAGCGGGCCCCGCCTGCCGGCCCGCTGCCAACCGCACACGAGATCACGGGCTTTGGGTGGCAGGGCGGAGCAGCGGAGCGGTTCGAGCCAAGAAACCTTAAAAACAAGGTACGGGTTTGCAAAGGGCCGGGCCCATTGCCGGGATCGTTAAGGGCCGAGCCCTTAACATATCGCCGCCCTGCGGCGATCCTTGAGGGGCTTTCAGCCCCTCAAACACCCCGACCAGGGGATCACCCCTGGACCCGAAATGGTGGGTCGAGCCTAAGGCATCGAGACGATTGTCGCTTCAGGATCAAGCAACGTCCGCTGCCACGCGCATCGTCACGATGCTGTCGGGATCGCGCACCGGCTCACCGCGCTTGATCTTGTCAACAACGTCCATTCCCGCGGTCACGTTGCCCCATGCGGTGTACTGGTTGTCGAGGAAGGTGGCATCGTCGAAACAGATGAAGAACTGGCTGTTGGCGCTGTTTGGGCTGGTAGCCCGGGCCATCGAGCAGACGCCGCGCACATGCGGTTCGTCATTAAACTCCTGCGCGAGATCGGGATGGTCCGAGCCGCCGGTGCCGGTGCCGTGCGGACAGCCGGCCTGCGCCATGAAGCCATCGATCACCCGGTGGAAGACAACGCCGTCATAGAAGGACTCGCGGGCCAGAAGCTTGATCCGCTCGACATGCTTTGGTGCTAGATCAGGGCGCATCTCGATCACGACCTGCCCTTTGGTCGTCTCCATGATCAGCGTGTTTTCGGGATCTTTGATAACGGCCATGGCGCGCGCCTCCAGCGATTGGGATTGTGGTTGTGAGGGTCGTTGTGAGGGTCAGGGTTTGTCGGCCAGGATATAAGCTTCAAGAATGCGGCCGGGATTGGCAGCGGGCTGGCCCGGGTTGATCTTGTCGACGTTTTCCATGCCGGCGATCACCTGGCCCCAGACGGTGTACTGACCGGTCAGATGACTGCAGCCCGGCCCGAAGCAGATGAAGAACTGGCTGTTGGCCGAGTTCGGATCGCTGGTCCGCGCCGCACCAACCGTCCCGCGCCGAAACGAATAACTGGAGAACTCGGCCTTGAGATCCGGATACTTCGATCCACCCCTGCCCGTGCCGGTCGGATCGCCGGACTGCGCCATGAAATTCGGGATCACACGGTGAAAAATGATGCCGTCATAAAACTTCTCCCGTGCCAGCTTTTTGACCCGCTCAACGTGACCCGGCGCGAGCCGCGCCAGCAGTTCGACACGGACCTCACCGGTTGACAGCCGGAGGACGAGGGTATCGTCCGGGTCCGCCGCCGTCGCGGACAGTGCCAGCACAAAGGTCATTGCCAACAGGGCAACAGCGCGAAACAGCTTCACGACCAATCTCCTTCGATAACATTCAGGAGGCTCACTCGCCTCCGATGACTGCGCCGTTGTGGCGCCAATCGGGCGCCAATACAACACATTTCAAGCAGCTTGCGCACGGTGACATCTAATGCAGTGACATCCATCACGGTGACATCCAATAAGGTGACATCCAAATTGATCAACCGCGCTGGCGCGGCTCTTGCGCTTCAGAGTGCGCCCGATTCAACCCGCTGCCCCGCCGGGCCAGCCAAGGCCCATGACCTCATGGCTGTTCGCGGTGCCGAGGGAGGCGGCCGGGCGGGCCGGTACGGTGGACCCGCCGCAGGCGGAAACGGCCCGGCCCCCCGGGCCCTCAACCGTCAGCCTTCGCTTTCAACCGGGCCGCAACGTCGTGCGAGACAAATTGGGAAACATCGCCCTTCATCTTTGCGATCTGGCGCACGAGATTGGCAGCAATGTGCCGCACCGCCGGCGATGCTGCCAGAAACACTGTTTGAATTTGCGGCGCCATTTCGCCGTTCATGCCGGCCATCTGCATTTCATAATCGAAGTCGGTACCGTCCCGGAGACCACGCACGATTATACTTGCACCCTGTTCCCTGGCGGCGTCGACGGCGAGATTGTCGAACGTGACCACCCGGATCTCGGCCCCGTGCTTGACGGCCAGATCGCCGCAATCGTGTTGGATCATGGCAATGCGTTCATCGGCCGTGAACATCGGCACCTTGCCATCGTGCACGCCGACACCGATGACGAGCTCATCGACAATCGTCAAGGCCCGGGCAATGACATCGCTGTGGCCGAGCGTGATCGGGTCGAACGACCCGGAGTAGAACCCAATCAGAGGCATGAGCATCCGTTCTCAAACTGTTGGCGGCGATCGAGCCTATACCGTCGGCTGCGAATTACAAGCAGCCGGGGCGATCGCGCCAATCGCGCATCAGGCTTGCGGACCGCCCTCGGGTGACGGACTTGCCGGCGGTGTCTGCGGTCCGCCGTCGCCAGCATCATCCTCGCCATCCTCGCCAACGCCATCCTCGCCATCCACGTCCTCGGCAGCCTCTTCCGGGATGCGTTCGACGGACACCACCCGTTCTTCCTCACCGGTTCGGAAGATCCGAACACCCTGCGTATTGCGCGATGCAATTCTGACATCGTGCACCGGGCAACGGATCAGCTGGCCGCCATTGGTCACCAGCATGATCTGATCACCTTCTTCGATCGGGAAGGCGGCGACCAGGGCACCGTTGCGCTCGTTGGTCACCATCGCGGCGATCCCCTTGCCGCCGCGGCCCGACACGCGGTAGTCGTAGGCTGAACTGCGCTTGCCGTATCCGCGTTCCGACAACGCCAGAATGAACTGCTCCTTGCCCGAGAGTTCGGCGAAGCGCTCCGACGTGATCTCGCCCTCACCAACCTCTTCATCGGCATCGAACTCGATTTCGCCGAGGTCGTCGCCGTCTTCACCATTTTGCGCCTTTCGCAGTGCCGCCGCCTGCTTGAGATAGGCGGCACGCTCCGCCGGTTCAGCATCTACGTGGGTTAGGACGGCCATCGATATGACGCTGTCGCCACGATCGAGACGAATGCCGCGAACGCCGGTTGAATCGCGCCCTTTGAAGACCCGCACGTCGGTCACCGGAAACCGGATGCACTGCCCTCTCGACGAGGTTAACAGCACATCATCATGCGGTGTACAGATCGCGACATTGATGATTTGATCATCATCATCGAGCTTCATGGCAATCTTGCCGTTGCGATTGATACTCTCGAAATCCGCAAGGCTGTTGCGGCGCACGCCGCCGGAGCGGGTCGCGAACATCAACTCCAACGCCGCCCAGCTGTCGTCATCTTCCGGCAGCGGCAGGATCGTCGTGATCACCTCGTCCTGCTGCAACGGCAACAGGTTTATCAGCGCCTTGCCGACCGACTGCGGATTGGCCGCCGGCAGTCGCCACACCTTCATGCGATAGCACATCCCGCGCGATGAAAAGAACAACACCGGCGTGTGGGTCGACGCGATGAAAATTTGCGTGACGAAGTCCTCGTCTCGTGTCGTCAGACCGGACCGCCCCTTGCCGCCGCGGCGCTGTGCGCGATAGGTCGCGAGCGGCACGCGCTTGATATAGCCGCGATGTGTGACCGTGACGACCACGTCCTCGCGCTGGATGAGATCTTCATCGTCGAATTCACCGACGGCATCAATGATCTCGGTTTTGCGCGGCGTTGCAAATTCATCGCGCACGGCCGCCAGTTCAGCGGTGATGATGTCGATAATCTTGCGCCGGCTCGACAGCGTTTCAAGGTAGCCCTCGATCTCGCGCGCCAGCTTTTCGAGATCTTCGCCGATTTCATCGCGCCCGAGCGCCGTCAGGCGTTGCAGTCTGAGATCCAGGATCCCCTGCGCCTGCTCATGGCTGAGGCGCACGGTGCCCTCGTCGCTCAGCCGGTGGCGTGGATCGGCAATCAACTCAATCATCGGCGCGATGTCTTTGGCCGGCCAGTCGCGCGCCATCAGTTGCTCGCGCGCATCCGCCGGTGTCGGCGCCCGACGGATGAGATTGATGACTTCGTCAATGTTGGCAACGGCGATGGCGAGACCGACCAGCAAGTGCGCGCGTTCGCGGGCCCGGCGCAGCAGATACTTGATGCGGCGGCTGACAACGATCTCGCGAAACTGGCAGAACGCCACGATCATGTCGCGCAGGTTCATTTGCTCCGGCCGGCCGCCGTTGAGCGCCAGCATGTTGGCGCCAAACGAGGTCTGCAAGTCGGAATAGCGCCACAGCCGGTTGAGGATCACATCGGTGTTGGCGTCGCGTTTGAGCTCGATCACGATCCGCATGCCCTCGCGGTTCGACTCATCCCAAATGTCCGAGATGCCCTCGACGCGCTTGTCGCGAACGAGATCGGCAATCCGTTCGATCAACACTCGCTTGTTGACCTGATAGGGGATGGCGCTGACCACGAGCGCATAGCGGTCCTTGCGGATCTCCTCGACGTCGACCTTGGAGCGCATCACGATCGAACCGCGACCCTTGTGATAGGCATTGAGGATGCCGCCGCGGCCGAGGATCGTTGCGCCGGTGGGAAAATCAGGACCTTTGACGATCTCGCAAAGCCGTTCGATCGAAATTTCCGGATCCTCATAGTAGGCGGTGCAGGCATCGATGACTTCGCCGAGATTGTGCGGCGGAATATTGGTCGCCATGCCGACGGCAATCCCGCCGGCGCCGTTGACGAGCAGGTTCGGGAACTTCGCCGGCAGCTGCACCGGCTCCTTCATCGAACCATCATAACTGTCCTGATAGTCGACCGTGTCCTTGTCGAGATCATCGAGCAAAAACTGCGAGACCTTTGCGAGTCGGCTTTCCGTATAGCGCATTGCCGCCGGCGGATCGCCGTCAACCGACCCGAAGTTGCCCTGTCCGTCGATCAACGGCACCCTGAGCGAGAAGTCCTGCGCCATGCGCACCAGCGCATCGTAAATCGCGCTGTCGCCATGCGGGTGGAAGTTGCCCATCACCTCACCGACCGTCTTGGCCGACTTCCGGTACGCCCGGTCGTGCCGATTGGCGGCCTCGTGCATCGCATAAAGGATGCGCCGGTGCACCGGCTTGAGGCCGTCGCAGACATCCGGCAACGCGCGGCTGACGATCACGCTCATCGCATAATCGAGATAGGATCGCTTCATCTCATCGGTAATGGAGATACCGCGGACATCGCTTGGCTCACCGTCGTGCGGCGGCCCGGGTTTATCGTGATCGGACACGTTCTTGTCAGTCTCCAACCTTGTCAGTCTTCAACGGCGCCCGGAACGGCGCGAAACGGGGCGCGTCCGGGCCAGGAAGATTCGCTCAAGCGACTATACCTTGTGGACTTGGGCGGCACCATTCACCACCCCCGTGACAAATGGCAATCCCCGCACTCTTCCCAAGTTTTTGAAGGTCTTATGAGGGATAACCCGGTTCAGGTCGCAGCCCGCCCAATAACGGACTTGTTATCAACACATACTGTTCCTAGATCCGCGGCAGTCGCGGACAGCGAACGCGTGACTTATTTTGTCAGTTGTCATCACCACCTAAAATTGATGGGGAAGACCATGATCAACCGTCTTGCCGTGCTGCTGGCGGCAGCAATCGCCCTCGCCACCGTCAGTTCAGCCGCACTTGCCCAGATCCCGGAGGGCATCTTTGTCAACGCCCAGAAGCCGGACCAATATCTGGCCACGGACGTTTTGTTGAAAGCCAAGGTGCATGGCGCCGACGGCAAGATTTTCGGCGATGTTGAAGACCTGATTATGAACGAAAACAATCAGGTTGTCGGTGTCATTGTCGGTGTCGGCGGTTTTCTTGGACTTGGCGAAAAGCGTATTGGCGTGAACTACAGCGCGCTGCAGTTCGAGGAGGATGGCGGCAAGACCATTGTGTCACTTCCCGCAGCGACCAAGGCCGTCATCAAAGCCGTGCCGCCTTACAAGCGCGCGCGCCCGCCCAAGTCGTTTCTTCAGGGTGTAACGGAGCGGGCCAAGGAGTTGGCTGCCAAGACCAGCGAAACCACCAAGGATGCCTACGAGAAGGCCAAAAAGAACGTCACCCCCGCCCTGGAAAAGGCGCGCACGCAAGCCGGCAAAGCTTACGAAAAGGCCAAAGAGGCAACCCAGCAGGCGATCGACAAGGCCCGCGAAGCAGCTAAGAAGCCTGAACAGAACTAGGCAGCCTCTGATTAAGTCGCAGGTTTGCAAAGGGCCGGGCCCTTTGCCGGGATCGTTAAGGGCAGAGCCCTTAACATATCGCTGCCCTGCGGCGATCCTTGAGGGGCTTTCAGCCCCTCAAACACCCCGACCAGGGGATCATCCCCTGGACCCCAAAGTTGTTCAGCGGTTCCTTCGGAGCCCGTCCACATAAGGTCTGGACGGGTTGATTGGCGATAGCTGGTTGAGGCCGCCGTAGGCGAGTTTTGTCAGGTTGTTCTCGTCGTGGAGCAGCAGCGCCGTCATCATGCCCGGGTCGATCTTCCACGGGCAAAAATGCCTGCTCATGGCGCCAGACAGAAGCTCACTCGTGCAATAGACACAACCGACTATTCAGACCGACCACTAGTTTTCTGGCTCAGACACTTCGGATGCGAAGTGTCTGAGCCAGAATGCCAGCGCCGGGTAGGGACCTTACCCGCAGGGGGATGCTGTCAGGCCGGTCGACATCGGTCGCTCTCCAGTGTGCACAAAAATGTCACCGTGCCCGACGTCGATGTCGCGGCGCTGCGTCATTGGCCGAGTATTTGCAAGGCTATTCACACCTGAGACCGGTGGTGAGCAAATGCTGCCTCTCGAAAGGTGCCAATAAATGTCTGCAGACTTTGCAGAGCTGCTTCAATAACTGCCGCATTTGCGAATTCTGAAGATTTTGTTTTCTTTTTTCTTTTTTGGAAAAGGTGCTGAGGGGTTTCAAAGAATATTTGAAGCTGCATTTCATGTCCCAAAGCGATTGGCGATGGTTTCCCATTAAGTTAAAGTAATGTATTAGTTTCTTAACCTAGTCCTATCAATTTAAACGATTTTTGACACGTATTTATTGACAATTTTCGGCCCCGGATCAACAAGTGCTTTAGCTTCACATTTGGGTCGTCCAAATGCGTTTGGGGCGTTTAGGAGCGCTGCCGATTTTTGGCAGCTTCTCAATTGCCGGTTTCTGAGTTGGGAGTAAGAGCAAATGGCAACTTCTGTTGGCGGTGGAACAGCAACAATCGGTAACAAGGTCTGGTTGGATGCAAACGAAGATGGACGAAAGGACGTAGAGGAAGTGGGCGTTGCCGGTATCACCGTGCAACTTCTCGACAGCTCTGACAACGTCATCGCCGAGTGCGTGACGAACGCCAATGGCGTCTACAAATTTACCAACGTGCCGGCCGGTGATTACAAAGTCGCCGTCGTCGACCTACCGAGCGGGTATGCGTTCACCTACGCCAATGCCGTGAGGGATGGCAGAGACAGCGATGTCAACCAGGACACCGGCGTAACCGACGTGTTCTCGATCGCGGATGGTGAGAAAAACCTCTCAATCGATATCGGCCTGTGCGATCGCAAGGGCACGATCGGCGACTACGTATGGCTTGATAGAAGTCCTGAAAACGGCGTCCAGGACACCGACGAAAACGGCATTGCCAACGTCACCGTCAATCTCCTGGACAAGGACGGCAACTTCATCCGTTCGACCACGACGGATGAAAACGGCTATTACGAGTTTTCCGGGCTCGGCGATGACCAATACCGCGTGTCGGTCGATATGCCGTGGGGGCATGGCTACACCTATGCCAACCGGGGCAGCGACGATGAACGCGACAGCGACGTCGACCCGGACACCAGAATGTCCGACATTATAACGATCTCCGGCGGTAACACCGACAGGTCGGTCGACATTGGCCTGTGCGTTCAGAAAGGCACGATTGGCGATTACGTATGGCTCGATAACGCCTCCAAAAACGGCATCCAGGACGCCGGTGAAAGCGGCATTGCCGGCGTCACCGTCAATCTCCTGGACAAGGACGGCAACTTCATCCGTTCGACCACGACGGATGAAAACGGCTATTACGAGTTTTCCGAACTCGGCGATAACCACTACCGCGTGTCGGTCGAGCTGCCGTCCGGTTATGACTACACCGATGCCAACCAGGGCAGCGACGATGATCGCGATAGTGACATCGACCCGAACATCCGTATGTCCGACATTATTGCGATCTCGGGCGGCAATACCGACAGGTCGGTCGACATCGGGCTGTGCCAAAAGTCACAGCCACCTGCCAAGGGTTCGATTGGCGACCGGGTCTGGCTCGACAGCGATGGCGACGGTGTCCAGGACGCCGGCGAAAACGGTGCTGCTGGCGTCACGGTCAAGCTGCTCAAGTTCGACGGCACGGACTTCAGCCTGACCGGCGATGAAGTCGTTACCGATGCGAACGGCAACTACCTGTTCGATGATCTGGATGCCGGCAACTATAAGGTGCAGTTCGTCCGCCCCAACGGCCATGACTTTGCGACACAGGATGCAACCGACGACGCCAATGACAGCGATGCCGACCAGGCCACCGGCCTGTCCCATGAGATCGTTCTTGGCGAAGGCGAGGATGACGATACCGTCGATGCCGGCCTGGTCGAGGCTGCTCCGCCTCCTCCGCCTCCTCCGCCTCCTCCGCCACCACCGCCTCCTCCTCCTCCTCCTCCGCCAGAGACGGGTTCGATTGGCAATTTCGTTTGGGACGACGCCTCTCAAGACGGCATTCAGGATCCCGGCGAGAACGGCATTGGCGACGTTACGGTCTATCTCTACGACGAAAACGACAACCTGATCGCGCAACAGCAGACCCAGTCAGACGGCAGTTATCTGTTTGACAATCTGGCGTTGAACCAGCGCTATTACGTTGCGCTTGACGTACCGAACGGCTTTGCAATTTCGCCAACCAACCAGGGCGGCGATGATACCAAAGACAATGACGCCAATCAGCAGGCGCGCACTGGCCTGGTCGAAATCACCTCTGCCAATCCCGACAACGATACGGTCGACATCGGGCTTTGTGCGATCAACAAGGGCTCGATTGGTGACTTCGTCTGGTTCGATCGGGATGGCGACGGCATCCAAGATGGCGACGAGGTCGGCCTCGAAGGTGTTCGCGTGATCCTGTGCGACAAAGACGGCGTCCAGATCGCGGAAACGCTGTCGGGTCCGGATGGAGCCTACAGCTTCGACGACCTGCCGCTTGGCACATATCTGGTCAAGGTCGAATTGCCGACCGGCTATCAGCTGTCCAACAAGGATCAGGGCGGCGATGATGACGTAGACAGCGATATCGATACCACCACACTGACGTCAGGTCCGGTTATCCTGACCACAAGCAATCCGAATGTCAGAAACGTTGATATCGGCCTCAACAAGGGTAGTGGACCACCGACCAAAGGCTCGATTGGTGATCGTGTATGGCTGGATGGCGACGGTGATGGCGTCCAGGATGCCGGCGAAGGCGGCGTCCAGGGTGTTACGGTCAAGCTCTTGAAGCACAACGGAACCAAGTTCGTGCTGACCGGTGATGAACAGGTCACCGATGCCGACGGCAACTACTTGTTCAGCGGCCTCGATGCCGGCGACTACAAGGTCAAGTTCGTCAAGCCCGACGATCACGAATTTACCGTCCGCAATGTCGGCGGCGATGACCTGGACAGCGATGCCAACACCAAAAACGGCAAGACTCACAGGATCACCCTCGCGGAAGGGCAAAGCGATCTCACGGTCGATGCTGGTTTGGTCGCGACAGCGCCGCCTCCTCCGCCACCACCTCCTCCTCCTCCGCCGCCACCTCCGCCAGAGAAGGGCTCGATTGGTGATCGTGTTTGGCTGGATGGCGACGGTGACGGCGTCCAGGATGCCGGCGAAGTCGGTGTCCAGGGTGTTACGGTCAAGCTCTTGAAGCACAACGGAACCAAGTTCGTGCTGACCGGTGATGAACAGGTCACCGATGCCGACGGCAACTACTTGTTCAGCGGCCTCGATGCCGGCGACTACAAGGTCAAGTTCGTCAAGCCGGACGATCACGAATTCACCGTCCGCAATGTCGGCGGCGACGATCTGGACAGCGATGCCAACACCAAAAACGGCAGGACCCACAGGATCACCCTCGCGGACGGGCAAAGCGATCTCACGGTCGATGCCGGTTTGGTCGCGACAGCGCCGCCTCCTCCTCCGCCACCTCCTCCTCCGCCTCCGCCGCCTCCTCCGCCTCCGCCACCTCCTCCGCCGCCGGAGAAGGGCTCGATTGGTGATCGTGTTTGGCTGGATGGCGACGGTGACGGCGTCCAGGATGCCGGCGAAGTCGGTGTCCAGGGTGTTACGGTCAAGCTCTTGAAGCACAACGGAACCGAGTTCGTGCTGACCGGTGATGAACAGATCACCGATGCCGACGGCAACTACTTGTTCAGCGATCTTGATGCCGGCGACTACAGGGTTGATTTCGTCAGGCCCGACGGTCACGAATTCACCGTCCGCAATGTCGGCGGCGATGATCTGGACAGCGATGCCGACACCACCAATGGCAACAGCCACAGGATCACCCTTGCGGAAGGGCAAAACGATCTCACGGTCGATGCCGGTCTGGTTGAGGCGGCGCCTCCGCCGCCGCCGCCACCTCCTCCTCCACCGCCGCCTCCACCACCTCCTCCTCCGCCGCCGCCGGAGAAGGGCTCGATTGGTGATCGTGTGTGGTTGGATGGCGACGGTGACGGCGTCCAGGATGCCGGCGAAGGCGGTGTCCAGGGCGTTACGGTCAAGCTGCTGAAGCACAACGGAACCGAGTTCGTGCTGACCGGTGATGAACAGATCACCGATGCCGACGGCAACTACTTGTTCAGCGACCTTGATGCCGGCGACTACAGGGTTGATTTCGTCAAGCCCGACGGTCACGAATTCACCGTCCGCAATGTCGGCGGCGATGATCTGGACAGCGATGCTGATACCACCAACGGCAACAGCCACAGGATCACCCTTGCGGAAGGGCAAAACGATCTCACGGTCGATGCCGGTCTGGTTGAGGCGGCGCCTCCGCCTCCTCCGCCGCCACCTCCTCCTCCACCGCCGCCACCTCCTCCTCCGCCGCCGCCTCCACCTCCGCCGCCGCCGCCACCTCCGCCGCCGGAGAAGGGCTCGATTGGTGATCGTGTATGGCTGGATGTCGACGGTGATGGCGTCCAGGATGCCGGCGAAGGCGGTGTCCAGGGTGTTACGGTCAAGCTGTTGAAGCACAACGGAACCAGGTTCGTGCTGACCGGCGATGAACAGGTCACCGATGCCGACGGCAACTACTTGTTCAGCGACCTTGATGCCGGCGACTACAGGGTTGATTTCGTCAAGCCCGACGGTCACGAATTCACCGTCCGCAATGTCGGCGGCGATGATCTGGACAGCGATGCCGATACAACCAATGGCAACAGCCACAGGATCACCCTTGCGGAAGGGCAAAACGATCTCACGGTCGATGCCGGTCTGGTTGAGGCGGCGCCTCCGCCTCCTCCGCCACCGCCACCGCCTCCTCCTCCTCCGCCGCCGCCGCCGCCGCCTCCACCTCCGCCGCCGCCTCCACCTCCGCCGCCGGAGAAGGGCTCGATTGGTGATCGTGTATGGCTGGATGTCGACGGTGATGGCGTCCAGGATGCCGGCGAAGGCGGTGTCCAGGGTGTTACGGTCAAGCTGTTGAAGCACAACGGAACCAGGTTCGTGCTGACCGGCGATGAACAGGTCACCGATGCCGACGGCAACTACTTGTTCAGCGACCTTGATGCCGGCGACTACAGGGTTGATTTCGTCAAGCCCGACGGTCACGAATTCACCGTCCGCAATGTCGGCGGCGATGATCTGGACAGCGATGCCGATACAACCAATGGCAACAGCCACAGGATCACCCTTGCGGAAGGGCAAAACGATCTCACGGTCGATGCCGGTCTGGTTGAGGCGGCGCCTCCGCCTCCTCCGCCACCGCCACCGCCTCCTCCTCCTCCGCCGCCGCCGCCGCCGCCTCCACCTCCGCCGCCGCCTCCACCTCCGCCGCCGGAGAAGGGCTCGATTGGTGATCGTGTATGGCTGGATGTCGACGGTGATGGCGTCCAGGATGCCGGCGAAGGCGGTGTCCAGGGTGTTACGGTCAAGCTGTTGAAGCACAACGGAACCAGGTTCGTGCTGACCGGCGATGAACAGGTCACCGATGCCGACGGCAACTACTTGTTCAGCGACCTCGATGCTGGCGACTACAGGGTCAAGTTCGTCAAGCCGGACGGTCTCGAATTCACCGTCCGCAATGTCGGCGGCGACGATCTGGACAGCGATGCCAACACCACCAACGGCAACAGCCACAGGATCACCCTTGCGGAAGGGCAAAGCGATCTCACGGTCGATGCCGGTTTGGTTGAGGCGCCTCCGCCGCCGCCGCCTCCGCCGCCTCCGCCACCGCCGCCTCCGCCGCCTCCTCCGCCGCCTCCTCCTCCGGCACAGAAGGGCTCGATTGGTGACCGGATTTGGCTCGATGCGGACCGCGACGGCTATCAGGATGGCCATGAGGCAAACTTCGGTGAGCAGGTCAAGGTCGAGCTGTACAATCAGGCGGTGTCCACCGGCACGCCGGTTGCGACGCAGTACACCAGCAATGGAACGTACCTGTTTACAAACCTCGATGCGGGTACCTACGGCGTCGTGTTCACCCTGCCGAACGGCTACAGCTTCACGCAAAACAGTGGTGGGGTGAGCAATGGCATGAACAGTGACGTCGCTTACTCACACGGCGGCACGGCTTGGTTCACGTTGAACCAAGGTCAGCACATCAGGTACGTGGACGCGGGCGTTCAAGGTGCGGCACCTCCGCCGCCGCCGCCTCCGCCTCCGCCACCGCCTCCGCCGCCTCCACCGCCACCGCCGCCGCCGACAAATCAAAGGCCGGTGTGCACGCAGGAGCCGCATTTTGAAGTAACCTCGGCGGCAAACGGTGCGTATCTCAACATCAACCTTGCAAGCTATGTCTATGATCCGGAAGGTGGTCCGCTGACCTTTAGCTTGAACTTCCCATATTCATGGTTCGGTGATGTTCACGCCGGCGCGCCCATCGACTATCAGGGTTATCGTGTGCAGAGCTTCAATCAGTCGACAGGACAGCTGCAGTTGTTCGTCCAAGCTGGTGGTTCAAGCTGGGATTTCCCTGTCGATCCGTCCATTCCGGGCGGCGGCGGCGGCACTGCAGATCCTGCTCTGACCAACTTCCTGTCTGCTGGTAACTTCAGCTTTACCGCCCGGGATCAACACGGCGCCTCAACGACGTGTAAGTTCGTGATCGATAACGTTTGGTTTGCCCAGAAGGGCTATACGCCGATTGTTATCGACCTGGATGGTTCAGGGGAAATCGAAGTCACCGGCGAGACCTCGTCCGTTCACAAGGACCCCGATGCCGAACTTGGCCGCGTCGTGCTGTTCGACATCGATGCCGACGGTGATCTCGACGCCATCGAGTGGGTCGAGGGCACAGGTGACGGCATCCTCGTCGATACCAGCAAGATCACCAAGGTCGGCAAAGGTCAGTGGGACATTGACGGCTCTGCCTTGTTCGGCGCTACCGATGGCTTTGCCAACGGTTACGAGAAACTTGCCGAACGCGACGCCAATGGCGACGGGGTCCTCAAGCGCAAGGAGCTCAAAGGCCTCAAGGTCTGGATCGATGACGGCGACGCCGTACTCGAAAGGGGCGAATTGCACGGGCTGCGCAAGGCCGGCATCAAAAAGCTGTCGGTCGAGATGACCGAAGAGATCGGAGCCGACGGCAAGATGCATATGGTCTCAACGGCAACGACCAGGTCTGGTGAGGAAATCCTCACGGAAGACGTCTGGTTCGCGGCCGGCCAGAAGATCGACGATGGCGGCCTTGATGCAAACGAAGTCGCCAACGGCATGAGTGACCTCGTCCAACACGAGACCGAGGCCGCTTAATCAAGACCGCCGCTGCCTTGCAGAGTAAAAAGTCGCACGGCACAAACGACGGGGCGGAAGTGAATGCCACTTCCGCCCCGTCTCATTACCACAGCCGACTATTGGTCTTGCGATGCAACGATTTGATTTTCGCCTCGCCGCAAATTAACCTCAATGTGCAAGGCTGGAGACGCGCAGGCCGGTTCGCCTATGACATTGGTCTCAAGGCGTAATGGAGAGGGGTTTGTCCTCTTTGACGAAATCATCTCCGCCAAGCGCGGGTCAACCCGTGCGGCCCGCTTCCGCGCCCCTTGAGAACTCATGAGGTCATCGCCTGTGGCTGGTCGGAACCAGGCAGCGGGATGGTTCCGAATGACTTTGAAACCTGACTCTGAAACGTCGCAGAAACCCGATCTCAACAGCGTTCTAAAAAACATCTGTCGTGGAACTCATCTGCTCGGTATTAGAATGGCACGTGTAAGTGAGCGAAAAAGGTGACTCAAATGCAAACAAAAACCGAGGTTTTGACACCTGAGTCCTACAACAAGGAAAACATACCGGACGGCGTTTCGGTTCCCGATAACACCATAATAACGATTGCTCAAAGCCGGGAGCTCGACGATCTGCCGGCGCAGCTCATCGAACCCTTAAACGGTAAAAAGTTCCGGCCGTGGCTCAACAAGCATTCCTACCTTTGTCTGCCGTTAACCATGGGCAGCCAACACGGCTTCATCGTAAACAGTCTCTATGATGTTGAAGTGATGTGGGATGGCGGCGATAGCCTGGACGCCCTCAAAATCGTAAAATATGCTGAAAAACCCGAACATCTCAACATCCAGCTCGTCTCCTCGCATTTCGGAACCGGCATTCTGACCATTCAGAACCCATGGGTGTTCCGCACACCTCCGGGCGTCAATCTCATGTGCATAAACCCGCCGAACTACTATATCGACGGCATTATGCATCTCACGGCCGTCGTCGAAACCGATAACCTTCGGCGAGACTTTACGTTCAATCTCAAAATCACGCGTCCGAACCATATTATAAGAATTCCGGCCGGAACACCGATTGGCTGTGTGATGCCGTATCCGCGGCACTATATTGACAAGTTCCATGTCGTCCCAGCGCAGCATGTGATCGATTACCAAACTATCGAGCATGAGCGCGAGGCCGGTCGGATTTTTGCATTTGAGCGTGAAAACATCGACCCGGAAAAACCGTCGGCCGCTGGTCGCCGGTATTTGCATGGCGAAGATGTCTTTGGCAACAAATTTGAAGATCATCAAAAGAAGCTAAAGAGCTATCCTGCACCAACCAATGTAAGTGGCTGCCCAATGTCCCAGAACCGTTCAGAAAATCCTCCCGCACATAACCAGGATGCCGGCGTGCCGGCCGTCGAGCCTGCCAGGAACGCTGCGGCGGAGTTGTCGTCGGGGCGGGACAGTACCGCCACCGAAGGCCGGTTGATCACCGTCGGCGGAACCGCCAGCACCGTTGCCGGCAGCGTGCCGACGTATCGGATGAACAATGACCACGCAAATAGTTCAGATGATCCGGCGAGATTAGCCGAAAGTGGCCAGGCCGGTGCACGAGAGGTGGCAGTCGACCTTGCACCACGGAGTGCCGGCAGCGTCGCGGCAGATCACATTCTCGATCGCACAGATAGGCACCCGGCACGGCGCTATCTGCACGGCGTCGATGCCTTCTGCGACAGCGTCAAAGCCAGCGGGCCATCACCGCAAGGCGTCGGGATTGTGCAGGATTTCATAACCGGTCCGGAGCGCCGGATGGTCCTCGACTTTTGCAGGTCCCAAGATGCGCGGTGGCGTAAAACAAACGACATCTGGTCCGATCGTATCGTGCAGTACGACATGATCAGCGATCAAACGCTGAGAGCCGGCCTGACCGACATACGACGGCGCGTTCTCGATACCGTTAGGGCCGCCTATGGATTGGACAGGCCGCTGTTTGCTGACAGCCTGAGCATAAACCGCTGGCGCGTCGGGCACGATCAAGCACCGCACGCCGACAGCGAAAACACCGACGGGCAACCGCATCCGTTTCCGTGGCGACAGTTCGCCTGCATCATCTATCTCAACAATGACTTCGGCGGCGGCGAGATTTACTTCCCGCAGCACGGTCTCAAACCGCCGATCATTCCAGGCATGCTGGCATTCTTCCCGGGCACCAAGGGCTATCTGCACGGCGTTACGCCGATCACGTTCGGGGTCCGCTACACCATCTCGTTGTTCTTGACCCACGAGTCCGCAAAGGATGCGTTTGCATGATCGGTGCTCGGATCTCTGGCCCGATCACCGTATCGCGCGGCACCTCGCGCCTACCGGAGTGAGCCGCCAAGACCCACGAAGCGGGTCAAGTTTTATGCGGGCTAGATCATCGTGCTTTAAGTTGGAACCGCTATTGCGGTTCCAACTTAAAGCACGATGATCGCCACTTTAGAGGCAAGCAACTTTCTGCCTTTATTCGGGATCGTTCCGATTCCGAATAAAGGCAGGTTGCTCTAGGGCCTGTTGAGTATCAGCGATTCACGAATCAGTTGTTTTCTGATTCAAGCTTCCTTTTGGAGGGAGGCTTGAATGGCTGCACGGCGTGTGATCACTGACGGTATGTGGAAGAAGATGGCGCCGCACTGCCTCGGCAAGCCAACCGACCCCGGCCGCACGGGCAGCGACAACCGCACGTTCATGGAAGCCGTCCTGTGGATCGTGCGGACCGGCAGTCCGTGGCGCGACCTACCGGAAGAGTTCGGCAAATGGAACAGCGTCTACAAGCGCTTTCGAGAGTGGGTGAAGCTCGGTGTTTTTGAACGCGTTTTCGGTGCTTTATCCGGCGATCCTGATATCGAATATGCGATGGTCGACGGAACAATCGTCAAGGTCCACCGCCACGGACAGGGCGCAAAAGGGGGACCGGGAGCCAGGCTATCGGCAAGTCGAGAGGCGGGCTGACGACCAAAATCCTGGCGCTCACGGACGCGCTCGGCAATCTCGTGCGGTTCGAACTTCTGCCCGGCCATCGCCACGACACGGTTGGCGTTGCGCCGCTCATTGAGGATGTCGCGTTCGATGCCTTGCTCGGCGATAAGGCGTTCGATGTGAACTGGATCATCGAAGAGCTGAACGAACGCGGCGCCAAGGCCGTCATTTCGCAAATGCCGCATCGCGTTGCGCCGCTGGAGATTGACGCCGAAATCTATAAGTGGCGTCATCTCATCGAGAATTTCTTCTGCAAACTCAAAGAGTTCAAGCGCATCGCCATGCGCAGCGACAAAACTGACGCCAGCTTCAGCGCGATGATCTACGCCGCGGCGGCAATCATCAATGGCGCCTGATACTCAACAGGCCCTAATCCGTGCACGCCGATAGTCCGCCATTGGCCAATGACAGGAGCCGCAGCCTGGCAATTGCGAACTCATATTTGACGGTCGCCAGATTGATCTCGGCGGCGATCTTGTCGCGTTCGGCATTTGCAAGGTCGCTGACACTGACGAAGCCGGCATCGAATTGCTTCTGAAATCCGCGAACGGCTTCCCTCAACTGCGCGATCTGGGAACCAATTTCCTGTTTGCGCCGGCGTGCGCCGACATAGTTGTGCCAGATCCGCCCGACTTCGATGCGCGTTGCCACTTCGGTATCCAGCGCATCGTATCTGGTTTTCTCGGCGAGCGCGCGCTTTTCTCGGACATCGGGAATGGAAGCAGGGTTCAAGGGCAACTGGACATTGAGGCCGTAGACGATCTCGCGCTGCCTCACATCGCTTGGCTCCCACGTCACCTCCTTGCTGAAGCGCCCGACCAAGTTTACCTTCGGGCCATACTGACCAACCGTTGCGCGAACATTGTACTTCGCACCCTTTGCCCGTTCCCGTGCGGCTCGCAGACTGGGGTCGACCGCCAGCGCGGCGGCATACGTTTCCTCCAGGCTCGCCGGTACATTGCAGGCCGTTTTGGGCAGCGGGATGCGGCCATCGCCGTTGCGGCCCGTCAATTTCTCGTAGCGAACTTTTTCTGCCAGCAGCCGCGCCTTGAAGGTCTCCAGGTTGGCCTTGTCCGACAGAATGCGGCTGCGAATGAAAGCGATGTCACCGCGCGCTGCGACGCCACCTTTGTATTGTGCCTTGATTGTCCGTTCCAATTTGCGCAGCCTGGCGATCGCTGATTTCTGCAGCGCGACGACCCTGCGGTCCCGGACAATGGAAAGGGCTGCGTCAATGACGTTGAGCTCGACATTCTGCACGGTACCGTCGAGATCGAAATCGCGGGCGAGGCGTTCACTGCGCGCCTGTTTGACCGTGTAATAGTTTTCGCCGCTGGCAAACACCGGGATGGTGAGATCGACACTGAGTTCGCGATCCCGCGTTCGTTCCTCCGAACGGATTGAATTTCCGATTTCCGATGACGACACGCGTTGCCAGTCGGCGCCCACTGTGGCGCGCGGCAGGAACCGCGAGTAGGCTTGCTCGACCGTGTGGCGGCCGGCCTTGACGTTGGCCTCGGCTGACTTGACGGCATTGCTTTCCTGGATGCCGCTGTCCAATAGACTGCGACCCGGATCGCCTTGCCAGGACGCGACTGTCGCCGGCGGCCAATTGGACGACGGTGCGGCGCTAACGGGCGGCTGTGTCTGCCACCCCATATCCTTGCTTGAGATGTTTGAGACGTTTGAGATGTTTGAGGCCGGCGCTGGCAGCGCCAGGCTGGTCTTCCATGGCGTCGGCGCTCGTGATGCGCAGCCGGCCATCGCAACAGCCGTGATGCACGCCCACGCCAAACCCCGACGTTGTAGACAACGCTTTAGCTCTATCACTGATCAACCACCTAGATTGCAGGCCACGTCACGCGTACGAACCGTATTAGAATTGGGCCGAACTACGCGTTGAGAACGTTGCGAACGGCTTCACTCAAATCGAGCCGAAAGGAGGGCTCGAAGTGGACTGCGCTAGGGGTCTTTGCGCGCCATTATTGTGCACCGGACAGGTGAAACAAGCGTTAATGAGTGCACCAATCAGGGCCAAGGCGAAGGTAGGCGAAGGGTGATAGCGGCAGTTGGAATTGGCGCAGCAGCACGGAACTGGGCGCGGTTCGCATAGTTTGTGGCCGTCACAAACAGCGATCGACGGGTTCTGCGTTGGCGTCTATTCTGTGAACGAGAGCGCGGTCAACCAGCGAGCGACACGTCCATGACCGACGAAAACAACCCTGATCAGCGAGATCCTTCAGCGGCGAATGCGGCGTCGGCCGGCGGTCTCAACAAGGTCACGACGTTTGGAGAGCCGTTGTGGAAGGACGCGCTCAAGACAATTTGGGCTGCCACCTTGTTCTTCCTGTTCATCATTGTTGTCGGAGGTGCGTTGAGCGTGGCGATTATCGCCCCGTGGGGACGCGCCAGCCACGATTGCTCGATTTACTGTGTCATCCGCAAGCACTTCGGCATCACCGGTTTCGATGACAAACCCTCGGGTTAGATGTGCGAAATGCCATTGCCGCCGCGAGCGCGACCGCGCGCATCGATCTCGATCGTATTGATTGACAACTACACAGGAGGAACACGCAGATGGCGAGCCATGCAACAGGGGATGGCGGAATTCCGCCGCGGGATGCGATGCAGCGCGGCCTGACCCGGATCATGACATTGGGCGGCGCGTACGGCACGCGCAACTACACCGTCAAAGGCTTGCGCGAGCAGAAGGGCAAGCGCGTACTGGTTGAAACCCTGCCGTTTTCGCCGGAAGAGGCCGCGGCTGCCGAAGAAGCCGGGATCGATACGATGAAGGTGCGTTTCGACCCGGCCCAACCCGAACCGGCGGCGGCCATTCGCAAGGCTGCGCCCAACACGTTCATGGCGTTCTCCGTACCGCTGGTCGCCGCCGCCAGCGAGGCCGAGGCCGTGCGGCTTGGCTTTGATGCGATGAAGCTTGGCGCCGACGCGATCATGTGCCAATGGAGCCCGAAATTTGTGCGCGCGGCGGCCGAAGCCGGCATTCCAATTCAAGGCCACGCCGGCCTCGTGCCGCGCAAGTCGACCTGGACCGGCGGTTTGCGTGCGGTCGGCAAAACCATCGACGAGGCGCTGTGGGTTTATCGCGAAATCAAGGCGCTCGAAGCGGCCGGTGCCTACGCCGTTGAAGTGGAAGTGATCCCCGAACAGCTTCTTGCCGAGATCTCGAAGCGCACGACCTTGATGACCTCGTCGATTGGCGCCGGCAGCGGCGGCGATATTCAGTTCCTGTTCGCCGAGGACGTCCTGGGCAACAACCCGCCGCCTTACCCGCGCCACTCGAAGCAGTATCGCAGCCTCTATCGGATGAAAGAGGATAT
Organism: Hyphomicrobiaceae bacterium; assembly: GCA_965223355.1. Taxonomy (GTDB): domain Bacteria; phylum Pseudomonadota; class Alphaproteobacteria; order Rhizobiales; family Hyphomicrobiaceae; genus Tectiglobus. The sequence goes on along the minus strand of CBDCWE010000003.1, from coordinate 4,901,346 downwards.
GCAGCGCGAACGCGTCGCGGGCTTTCGCGAGTTCGTCGACGACGTGCGCGCCAACCGCTTCCCGGCGCCGGAGCACGTCATCGAAGCGCCCGCCAACCTTATCGAAGAGTTTCTGGCCAACGTCGGCGAGGACGCATAGGAAACTTCTGATCAAGTCTCAGGCTTGCAAAGGGCGGCGCTCTGAACCAATCGCCGCTTTGCGGCGATCGATGAGGGGCTTTCAGCCCCTCAAACTCCCCGACCAGGGGATCCATCCCCTGGACCCCGAATTTGTTTAGCGGTTACCTTAGCGCTCATGCACCTTGAACATCAGCCCGCGGCGCGGTGTCAGCGTCACGGTGCCGGAGATGCCGGGCGGGTTGACGCCGGTATATTGCGGGCGGAAGCGGCGCAGCAGGATCGACAGCGCCAGCGTGTTCTCGACCTGGCTCATCGCGCCGCCAATGCACGAGCGCCGGCCGCCGCCGAACGGCAGGTAGGTATACTTCTGCTGCTTTTTCTTGGTCTCGCCCATCCAGCGTTCGGGGCGGAACTCTTCCGGTGCCTCCCAGAAGCGCTCATCGTGGTGGGCCCCGTAAGCAAACATCACGACGCGGTCGCCGGGCTCGATCTTTTTGCCGTCGATCTCATCTGCGCCGGCCGCGACCCGAATGAGACCCCAGATCGGCGGATAGATCCGCATCGTCTCCTGGATCACCGCCCGCGTATAGACGAGCTGTGAATAATCCGCCGCCGTCGGCTCGCGCGCGCCGAGCACCTCCTCGCCTTCCTGGCGGATGCGGTCGGCCGCATCCGGATGGATCGATGTCAGATACATCGCCCAGGCCAGCGTCAGCGCTGTCGTCTCGGTGCCGGCCCAAAGATACTGCTTGAATTCATCGACCGCCTGTTGATGGTCAAACTCCGGCACGTCGGGGTCGGCGACGGCCGCCTCGATCATCTTCAAAAGCGTTTTCTCGCGATGCTCGCGCGGGTTCGATGCCATGACGAGATCAGGCACGCCCGCCCAGGTCTCCATCGCCTTGGCTGCATTCTCCTCCGTCAGATCAAACGTCTCGCCGGCCACCTTCTTGAGCCGGATCGACTTGTGGTTCATGACGTCGGTGTAGGTCTTGACGCACTTGAAAACAAAGTGCGGGTTGAACGGCATGTCGCGGTCGAACAACGCCTTGCAGATCATGTCGGCGGCCAGTGTCCAGGTCTGCTCGACCATCTCGAACTCTTCGCCGGTCCTGGCCATCTCCGCCCAGTTGGCCATCTTCTGGTTGATCGCCTCGACGAAATAGGGGACGTAGTCGACAAACATGTCCGGATGAAACGCCGGCTGCTGCGGCATGCGGATTTTCTGCCACAGCGCGCCGTCGTGGGTGATCATCGACTTGCCGAAAATCGGTTTCAGGCCATCGAAATACTTTTCGTAGTTGGCTGCATTGGACACCAGCACACGTTTGAAGTGTTCCGGCTCGGACAGCAGCACGATGTGCTGGTTGGCGAGGTTGAAGCGCAACGGACTGCCGTAGCGCTTGGTCATGTCCATCAGCACGGTCAGCGGGTTCTCAGGCCCCTTGAGCAGTGGTGTTAATTTGAACCAGATTGAGGATTCATCACCGAGCCCCTGGGTGTGGGCCGGAGGCGATGTCGGTGTGGCTGCGGCGGCTGCTGTGCTCATGGTTTTGGTGCTCGCTTCGCGGTGCTGGCGCTGAACTTGCGGAAGGATCGCCGGCTTGTCGATCGGGCCGCTGCACTAGAGCAACCTGCCTTTATTCGGAATCGGAACGATCCCGAATAAAGGCAGAAAGTTGCTCGCCTCTCAAGTGGCGATCATCTTTGTGCTTTAAGTTGGAACCGCAATAGCGGTTGGTTCCAACTTAAAGCACGATGATCTAGGTTGGCCGGCGGATATCGCCGGCGTTCCATCGGATCCGGTAACTGGCAATCGTTTCGCTCGTTACTAAGCGCACTGATTCGATAGCTTATGCTGATCTGGGATCGACCAAGTCAATTGCAACTCGATAATGTCCTGAACGGACTCGCGACCGCGATAGAAATGTCGCACGCGCCAAAGCCCGTATGCCATTGCACGCAATATCGCCTGTTTGCGAAATGAGTCCAGATAGTGAATTGAAATCGCTACAATTTATCGCGTGAAACGAGATCGCGCGGAAGCTTGGTTAACGGTTTGCTTAATCGCTTGAAATCGCAAGCGAAATAAGCGTTTGCGTTTCGTCTTGGTGTGCGGTCAGCGCAACCCTGCCATCGACCAGCCGGGCATCGCCGCCGGCCACCAGGGCCAGGGCTTCGGGGTAGAGCTGGTGTTCAACCTTGAGTATCCGCGCCGCCAGACTGTCGGGCGTGTCATCCGGCAGCACCGGCACCGCGGCCTGGGCGATAATCGGGCCGGCATCCAGCTCCGGGATGACGTAATGCACCGTGCAACCGGCGATCTTCATGCCGGCCTCGATCGCCTTGGCGTGTGTATGAAGGCCGGTGAACAACGGCAGCAGGGACGGATGGATGTTGATCATCCGGCCTTCCCAGTTGCGCACGAACTCAGCGGTCATGATCCGCATGTATCCGGCCAGAACAACGAGTTCGGCGCCGCTGGCGAGCAGCGTCTTGTGCACGTCTGCATCGAATTGGGCGCGTGTTTCATAGGTGGTGTGATCGATCACCGAGGTCGGAATGGCCTGGCTCTCGGCCCAGGCAACGCCTGCTGCCTGCGGTCGGTTCGAGATCACGGCAACGATCCGGGCCGGATAGTGGTCGGCCCGCGCCGCTGCGACAAGCGCCATCATGTTGGTGCCGCGTCCTGAGATCAGGATGGCGACGCGTTTCTTGGCTGGCTCGCGGCCCGACAGCGACGTGCTCATGTCAGCCGCCCGCTGAACCTGACCGGCGCCGCGCCGCCGCGCTCTTCAACACGCCCGATCACAATCCCGGTTTCGCCTTGCTCGGCGAGCAATTGTAAGATGTCGTCGTGGGCCGCCGGTTGCGCAATGACGATCATGCCGATGCCGCAGTTGAATGTGCGCAGCATTTCATGGTCATCGATCCGTGCTGTCTGCTGGAGCCAGCCAAACACGGGGGCCGGCGACCAAGCCGCGAGGTCGATCATCACGGCGAGGTGCGCGGGCAGCACCCGCGGAATGTTGTCCGTCAGACCGCCGCCCGTGATATGTGCGAGCGCCCGCAGGCCGGGTGAACCGCGCATCGCGGCAAGCAGCGGTTTGACGTAGATCCGGGTTGGCGTCAGCAGCGCCTGTGCCAGCGACGTCTGGCGGTCGAATGGGGCCGCACTGTCCCAGGCAAGGCCGCTGTCGTCGATCAGCCGTCGGACCAGGGAATAGCCGTTCGAATGAACGCCCGACGCAGCCAGGCCAATGACCAAATCGCCGGCCTCGATCCCGTCCCGCGGCAGCAGTTGCCCGCGCTCTGCGGCGCCAACGGCGAACCCGGCGAGATCATAGTCGCCGTCCTCGTACATGCCGGCCATCTCGGCGGTCTCGCCGCCAATGAGCGCGCAACCGGCCTGTTGGCAGCCGGCGGCAACTCCTGAGATCACGGCGCCAGCGACCGCGGTGTCGAGCTGGCCGCAGGAGAAATAATCGAGGAAGAACAGGGGTTCAGCCCCCTGGACGATCAGATCGTTGACGCACATTGCAACCAGATCGATGCCGATCGTGTCATGCTTGCCGGTAGCGATCGCGATTTTGAGTTTGGTGCCGACGCCGTCGTTGGCCGCCACCAGGATCGGGTCCTTGAACCCGGCCGCCTGCAAATCAAACACGCCGCCAAATCCACCAAGGTCGGCCTCGGCCCCGGGCCTGCGCGTTGCCTTGGCCATCGGCTTAATGGTCTCGACCAACCGATGTCCGGCGTCGATATCAACGCCGGCATCGCGGTAGGTCACCGGTGTGTTGGGGCGGGACGGAGGTTGCGGCAAGCGAGTTTCTCCTGGCTGATCGCCGCCGCCGCGCATCGCAGAAACGGAGCGGCCAATGATCTGTGTGCAACGCGGCTCTCACGCGCAACGGCCAGCTCTCGCGCGCGCAACGGATTGACGCAATCCAACTTTCGCCCCAAAGCTTGGCCGTGGTAAGCGGCGCTTGACCTTGCTTGCAAGTAGCAGATTTTGGCAAAGTTCAGCAATCCATGGTCATCGCTAAGTTGAGGAGAAAGCGATTGCACCGAATGTGTAGAGCGGTTCGCGATCCGGTGCCGGCAATCTGCGCCGTGGTCGCCACCTTGGCGGCGGTGGCGGTAATCGCCTCGCACGCCGTGGCCGCGACCGACCGGGTCTATACGATCGGCAATTATCCGGTCGAAGCAACCGCCAAGAATGCGGTGGCCGCCAAACGCATGGCGATCAATGATGGGCGGGCGGCGGCCTTTAGATCGCTGCTCAAGCGGATCGTGCCGGTGACCGCCTATCAGCGCTTGAAGTCCGTCAAGGCGTTGGACCCGAGCCCGTTCATCAAGAGCGTCGCCGTCAAGTCGGAGCGCAGTTCCCAGACGCGTTACGTTGCAAGCCTTGACTATACGTTTCTGGCCAATGCCGTGCGCGCCGAACTCAAGCGCCGAGCCGTCCCGTTCGTCGACAATCCGGCGCCGCCGACGGTGTTGGTGCCGATCTACCGGGCTCCGCCGAACGCCGCCGCCAGCACGGCTGAGATGTCGGCGCGCAACGGCCAATCGCTGTGGACCGGTATTTGGGCGGATCTCGACTTGTCCAATTCGGTCACGCCGGTCCGCATGCGCCGGCCGGCCAAGCAGTTGCAGGCCGACACGGTAGCCCAGCTCCGTGTTGGCGACTTCTCAGGCCTGCGCATCGTGACCGGCCAGTATCAAAATGAGCAGGTCCTGCTCGCCGTGGCCGAACCAGATCTGGCCGCCAAACGTTTGAGCGTCGTGATCACCGGACGCGATGCGGTTGGCGCTTTCAGGCTGGTGCGTCGTTATCGCCTCGATCCCGCCGATTTTGCCTACGCGCTCGAACTTGCTGCCGTCGTGTCGCTCGGCATTGTCGAAGGGCGATGGAAGGCGGTAAAGGCGCCGGTCACCGCCGGCGGTTATGCCGCCGGGCCACTGCAGAGCGTGCAGATATGGGTGGAGTTCGCCAATCTCGCCGAGTGGCGCCGCCATCAGCAGACCTTGGAACGGTTGCCGGGGGTCGAAGACTTGCAGACCGGCGGGCTGTCGGCCGACGGTGCCAGCGTCGTGCTGCGCTACCCGGGCGGCGGCGACCAACTTCGCGCCGCACTCGCATCGCAGGGCGTGACGCTGACCCCCTATAACGACACTTGGATCCTCAGATAAGCGGTAGCCGGCGCGTCGCGCCCGCGGCAGCGAGCAGGTGAGCGCGACCCGCCGCAGGCGGAAATGGCAGATGTTCCAACTCCCGATCAATGGTATCGTCGCGCCGGGCGGTTAAGGGCAACAACCGCCAACAGGAGACGTGGCAGCATGGGCGAACCGTCGCCAAACCAGAGCATTCGCCAGCAGCGTCAGGTCCTGTTCTGGTCGATCATCGCGATCGCTTTTGTGATTTTCATTCTCATTCTCCAAGACATCCTGTTGCCGTTCGTTGCAGGCATGGTGCTGGCCTATGCTCTCAATCCGATCACCGATCGCCTGGAGTACCTCGGCATTGGTCGCGTGGCAGCATCGGCGCTGACGGTCGTTTTATTGGTGGTCGTGTTCGTGCTCGTATTGCTGGTCCTCGTGCCGCTGCTGCTGCAACAAGGCCAACAACTTGCAGCCTCGCTGCCGCAGGATTTGCAGTCGATCCGTCCGGCGTTGGAAACCTGGCTCAAGGACACCTTCGGCAGCCGCTTCGATGCCGTCCGCACAGCGTTGCAGTTCGGCCTCGACGAGCTCGAGAAAAACTGGGCCGGCATTGCCCGGTCCGTCGCGCAGGGCGCCTGGGACCGCGGCTGGGCGATCGTTGATTTTCTTGCTGTGCTCCTGATCACGCCGGTTGTCGTGTTCTATTTGCTGGTCGATTGGCCGGCCATGTTAAGGCGTCTCGGAGAGTGGTTGCCGCGCGATCATGAGGCAACCATTCGCCGCGTGTTCGCCGACATGGACGCGGCGCTGTCGGCGTTCATACGCGGTCAGGGCCTGGTATGTCTGATCCTTGGCACCCTCTACACCGTCGCATTGACGGCCATCGGTTTGCGCTACGGTCTGTTCGTCGGCATCTTCACGGGCCTCCTCACGTTCGTGCCGGTCGTCGGCTCGGCGCTGGGGCTGATCACGGCGTCGATCCTTGCCATCGTGCAGGGTTGGCCGGACCTGTCGCTGCTGCTCATGGTGATCGCGATATTTGCCGCGGGCCAGGCGCTCGATGCCGGGATCCTGGCCCCGCGCGTGGTCGGGCCAAAGGTCGGTTTGCATCCGGTTGCCCTTATTTTCTCCCTGTTCGTGTTCAGTTATCTGTTTGGGTTTGTCGGCGTGCTCGTGGCCGTGCCCGTCGCGGCCGCCATCGGTGTGTTGATCCGGTTTGCCCTGGAACTCTACCTGAAGAGCCCGATCTACAAAGGAGACGGCAGCAATGAGCCGACGTAGCGCCCGTCCATAGCCCAATTGCTATGTCAGTTAAGGTTCCCGGTTCGGCCAAAAGAGCGTTCGGATATGCCTGAGCAGCTGGTGTTCGACCTTCCGCATTTGACCTCGCAGGATGCCGAAGATTTTCTGGTCTCGGCATCGAACCGGGCGGCTGTGGACCTGGTCGGTTCGTGGCCTCAGTGGCTCAATGTCGGCGCGATCATCTGCGGCCCGGCCGGTGTCGGCAAGAGCCATCTCGTCAACGTCTGGCGCCAGCGCAGCGCCGCCAGGTTGATCCGGGCCGACGAACTGAGTGACGAGCTGGCGGGCGAATTGGCGTCGGCCCCCAGCCTGGCGATAGAAGATATCGATCGTGGTCTGGCGAGCGAGCGGGCGCTGTTTCATCTCCTCAACATTGCTCGCGAAAGGCAGCGCGCGATCCTGCTGACGACACGGCTTCCACCTGGTGAACTCGACGTGACATTACCCGATCTCAGATCGCGCCTGCGCGCGTTGCCGGTGGCAGCGATCGCTCCGCCCGACGACACGCTCCTGCAGGGCCTGCTCGTCAAGTTGTTCATGGATCGCCAATTGCGCGTTGAGCCTGCAACTGTCGGCTATCTCCTCAACCATATGGAGCGATCTGCGGAGGCTGCGGTGCGGCTCGTCACCGAGATCGACCGGGCCTCGCTGTCGGCCCAACGACGGGTCACAAAGCATTTGGCTCGCCAAGTAATTTGTAAACTTTTTCCAGTAATACACTAAGATTCGTACGAAATTGATTAACCTTGCCATTCTCAAGTTGCGGCAATCTCGGATAGTGTGCGCATGCGAACACATATCGGCGGGCTAGCTGGGTCCCGGCACGAGTTAAAAATACATCATCGGCACGGATTGCCGCTGGATGAGGTTGGCCGGTGGCACCGGCGGCTATTTTCGGAGATCGACATCTGATGGCACTCGCGAAGGTACAGGGCAAGGGCAAAGCCAAAGGCAGCGCGAAGGTGGCAAGGCCCAAACCGGCAACAAAGCGCAACGGATCAAAGGGTGCCCAACCGGGCGACGTTCCGGTTGGCCCTAACCGGTTTTACAACCGTGAACTGTCCTGGCTGCAGTTCAACAAGCGGGTCCTCGAGGAGGCCGACAATCGCAATCATCCGCTGTTGGAGCGCTTGCGCTTTCTGTCGATCTCAGCTTCCAACCTCGATGAATTCTACATGGTGCGTGCGGCCGGTATTTACGGCCAGCTGCTCAACAGCGTTAACGAAGTCAGCGTTGATGGTAAGACACCGGCGCAGCAATTGCGGGCCATCAATGCCTTCGCGGCTGAACTCGTCGAGGAAAAATCGCGGCTGTGGACGAGCATCAAGGACGAACTCGAACGGGCCGGCATCCGCCTTGTCGATGCCGCGGATTTGGCGGCCGATGAACGGGCGCTGCTCGAGACCAAGTTTCTCGACGATATTTTCCCGATCCTGACACCGCTCAACGTCGACCCGTCGCATCCCTTCCCGTTCATATCGAACCGCGGCCTGACGATTGCCGTTGACATGGTCGACAACGACGACAAGTCCATGACCGGTCTCATTCCGATACCGCCGAGCCTGGAGCGCTTCTTCCGCCTGCCATCCGCAGACAGCGGGCAAAACGCAATTCGTTTCGTCAGCATCGAAGCGATCATCGGCCTGTTCCTCCACGAGCTGTTTCCGTCGTTTGCAATTCGTCATCACGGCACGTTTCGCGTGCTGCGTGACAGCGACATCGAGTACCAGGAGGAGGCTGAGGACCTGACCAAGGCCTACGAGGCGCTGCTCAAGCGCCGCCGCCAGGGCAACGTTATTCGCCTCGAAGTGCAATCCGACATGCGCCCGGCCTTGCGCCAGTTCGTGATCGACCGCCTCAACGTCAAATCAGAGGCGGTGTTTATCAAGAACGCAATCCTCGGTATGGCCGACATTTCGAAGCTGATCGTTAACGATCGCCCTGAGCATTTGTTTCCGCCCTTCAACCCACGCTTTCCCGAGCGCGTCGAGGAATTGGGCGGCAACGTGTTTGCTGCGATCCGGGGCAAGGACTTTGTCGTCCACCATCCCTATGAGTCGTTCGAAGTCGTGCTGCGCTATCTCCGCCAGGCGGTGCAGGATCCGGACGTCCACGCCATCAAATGGACCCTCTATCGCACCTCGAAGGAAAACAGCCCGATCGTCGAGGCTCTGAAAGAGGCTGCAGAACTCGGCAAATCCGTCACCGCCGTCGTCGAACTCAAGGCCCGCTTTGATGAAAGCGCCAACATCAATGTCGCCCGCGAGCTTGAGAAGGCCGGCGTCCACATCGTCTACGGTTTCCAGCAGCTCAAAACCCACGCCAAACTGGGCATGGTTGTGCGCACGGAGGGCAGCAAGACGATCACCTACTGCCACATCGGCACGGGCAACTATCACCCGCAGACGGCGCGGATTTACACCGATCTGTCGTACTTCACCGATGATCCCGACATCGCCCGCGATGTGTCGCGGATCTTCAATTACGTCACCGGCTACGGCAAACCGGCCAAGCTTGCGAAAATGGCGGCCAGCCCGGGCGGCATTCGCCAACGGATCGTCGAGCACATCGATGCCGAGATCGCCCATGCCAAGGCCGGGAGATCGGCGGCGATTTGGTGGAAGCTCAATTCGCTTGTCGATCCCGGCATCATCGAAAAGCTCTATGAGGCCAGTAACGGCGGCGTGCAGATCGATCTCGTGATCCGCGGTATCTGCTGCCTGCGTCCCGGGATTGCGGGGCTGTCGCAGAACATCCGGGTCAAGAGCGTCATCGGCCGCTTCCTGGAGCATTCGCGGATTTACTGTTTCGGACAGGGTCATGGTCTGCCCTCGCGGCGCGCGGCCGTCTACATCAGTTCCGCCGATATGATGCAGCGCAATCTCGATCGCCGGGTCGAAGCAATGGTGCCGATTGTCAATGCAACGGTCCACGAACAGATCCTCGATCAAGTGATGGGCGCCAACATGCGCGACAATCAGCAAAGCTGGCGGATCTTGAGCGACGGTTCACACGAGCGTATCGAGCCGCCGCAGGACACCCGCAACTTCAATGCGCACGACTATTTCATGAACAACCCGAGCCTGTCGGGTCGTGGCCAGGCAATCGAGCAGGACAAGCCGCCACGCCTCAAGATCTAGATTATCGCCGCCTCAGGCAACTTCGTAAACAAGGTGCAGGTTTCCAAAGGGCAGGCCCTTTGGTCGGGTTGTTAGGGCTGAAAGCCCTGACATATCGCCGCTTGGCGGCGATTTTTGAGGGGCTTGTCCGCCCCTCATACACCCCGACCAGGGGTTGGACCCCTGGACCCCGACCGACCGAGCAGTGACGGCGGGCCAGGACGAGGCGCGTCACGATGTCGGTGGATTACAGGCGTGCGGAATCACTTCATAACCGCGCGACAATTGCATATAAGCAGATTGAATTCTGGAACTGTCGAGACTACGAGGAACGTCCCGCGCCATGTCTGAACGCCCATTTGAGCTGGGCCGGTTCCGGGAGCTTGAGCCAATCGCCGTGGTCGACATTGGCTCGAACTCCGTTCGCCTCGTCGTCTATGAGGGCGCGGTTCGGGCCCCCTTCCCGCTGTTCAATGAAAAGCTGCTCTGTGGTCTCGGTCGGTCCTTGACGACGGACGGGCGCCTGTCCGGCAAAAGCACGGAGCGCGCGTTTGCCGCCCTGCGCCGCTTTCGCGTCATCTGCCGGTCGCTTGGCGCCAAGAACATCATGGCGATTGCGACCGCCGCGGTTCGCGAGGCGCGCGACGGTGCCGCGTTCATTCGCCGGGCCGAGGACTTGATCGGCGCCGACATCCAGGTGCTGTCCGGCGAGCGTGAGGCCGAACTCGCAGCCAACGGCATCCGCATGGGCTTCCAGGCGCCGGATGGATTGTGCGGTGATCTTGGCGGCGGCAGCCTTGAACTGATCAATCTTGTCGATGCAGATCTTGAAGATGCTGTGACCCTTCCACTGGGAGGTTTGCGCCTGATTGATCGGGCCGCGGGGCGCGCGGACGTCGCGCGCAAATTGATCAGCGAAGATTTCGCCAAGGTTGCCTGGCTCAAAGAAGGCCGCGGGCGCAGGTTTTATGCCATCGGCGGCACCTGGCGGGCGCTTGCCAAGCTCCACATGGAGGTGACCAACGCGCCGTTGCGTGTCACGCACGGCTACAGCATCAGGCGCAATGAGTTGATTGCGTTTTGCGAAGACGTTGCTGACGAGCGCATCATGGCGCGAATTGCAGCCTTCAAACGCGTTTCGAAATCACGGCGCGAGACCATGCCCTACGGCGCACTGGTCTTGCGGCAGCTGCTCCAGAAGGTGCGCCCGAGCGAGGTCAGGTTCTCCATCTACGGCATTCGCGAAGGCTTGCTGTTCAGCTACCTTGCGCCGGCCGAGCGCGCGCGCGATCCGCTGCTCGCATTCTGCGAGGACTATGCCCGGCTGCGGTCGCGATCCTATGACCATGCCGTCGAACTTTGTGCGTGGACTGATCGGTTGTATGCATCGCTCGGTCTGGTCGAAACCGAGCACGAACGCCGGTTGCGCCATGCCGCCTGTTTGGTCTCCGACATCGAGTGGCGCGCGCAACCCGACCATCGCGGCGAGTTGTCACTTTATGTTCTGGCGCACGCACCGGCCGCGGGGCTTGATCACGATGATCGCCACTTTATCTCGCTGGCCGCCTACTTTCGCCACGCCGGGCGCGGTGAATCACGTGGCGATGAACCGTCGACCGAGCTTCGCAAGCACGCGCCAAAGCGATTGATGTTTCTGGCCAAGGTGCTTGCAGCGGCGGTGCGCACGGCCCATATGCTGTCGATCGGTCTGCCCGGCATTCTCGACGACATTGGCGTCAGTGTTGAACGTGGCGACCTCAGGCTGCATATTCCAGCCGCGTTTGCAGATTTTGACGGTGAACGTCTGCGCCGCCGGCTTGGTGCGCTTGCCACGCTGTTGGAATTGAAGTCGACAAGCATTGTCATCGAGGCGTAGCGGCAGTTGTCCCGGTCGCCCGATCACGGTTCGTTCAGATGCTCAAGTTGTGAGCAATTCCAACTCTTGCACGTTGCCGGGCAGTGGCGCGGCGGTGTCGTCATTTCGCCGTAATCACCACGAGATTGTTGCATCCCTGTCTGTTGCGATAAAACGTGGGAATCGCTCGCGAAATCCTTGATTTGCGATGGTGACGCGAGGTTGGGCTTGGGGCGGCTTAGATGGCTGTTGGTTGGTTGATGTCGGCCCGTGCTGGGCGCCAGATGAGCCAATCAAACGCAATATGAAAGCCGCGGTAAAGAGGTTTGTTCATCACGACGATGGCCGAAAATCCCTATACTGTTCTAGGCGTCAGTCCGAGCGCGACGGACGGCGAAATTCGTCGGGCGTTTCGTCGGCTGGCCAAGGATCTGCACCCGGACGTCAACCCGGACAATGAGGCCGCCGCCGAGCGCTTCAAGAAGCTCTCACTCGCCTACGATGTTGTCGGCGATTCCGAAAAGCGCAAGAAGTTCGATCGCGGTGAAATTGATGCTGCCGGCGAACCGCGCCACGCCTTCACCGGGGCAGGCGGGCCGTTCGGCAGATTTGACGGGCACCGCCGCCAAACCGGCCCCGCCGATGACTTTGGTTTTGGCGATGTTTTTTCAGATCTCTTCGGCGGCGTGCGCGGGCCGGGTGGTCGTTTCCATGGGCCCGTGAACAATCGCGGGCAGGATGTACGCTACACCCTGGATGTGGATTTTCTCGAGGCTGTCAACGGCGCGCGCAAAAGGGTTACGCTGCCGGATCGAACCGTCCTTGATCTGAGCGTGCCCGAAGGCGTCGAGGACGGCCGTATTCTGCGTTTGAAAGGCAAGGGCAAGGCCAGCCCGGTCGGGGGCCCGCCGGGCGATGCGCATGTCGAGATCAGGGTCCGCTCACACGCCGACTATGCGCGCGACGGCGACAACATTCTCTACAACCTGCCGATCGGGATTCACGAAGCCGTGCTTGGTGCCAAAATCGAGGTTCCGACGATCTCAGGCCCAGTCAACCTGACGATCCCGAAGGGGACCAATTCCGGGCGCAAGTTTCGTCTGCGCGGCAAGGGTGTGAAAAACACAACCACCGGCACCACCGGCGATCAGATCGTCACGGTGGCGATAGTCCTGCCGGATCGGATCGATGACAGCCTCGCCTATTTCCTGTCGGAATGGGTGCAATCAAACCCTTACGATCCGCGCAAGAAACAGTCTTAGAGCAACAACTCTGATCTATAGTGTTTCAGACTTACAGCGTTTCAGGCTTACAGCGTTTCAGATGTATGGCGTTTCAGAGTTGGCCCGAACCATCCCGCGCGCGCCCGAGATTTGATTTTGCCTCATTCGTCAACGTGGAAAACGATACCGGGGCCCGGCCGAGGCACTGGTTGCGACAGACTACCGTTCGACTGCGACGACGCCGCCCTTCTCAACGGTCAGTGCGGTGAGGCCCTGCTTGAGGCGCATTGCATCCTCCCCGAACAGCTCCCGCCGCCATCCTTTGAGCGCTGCAACGTCCGGCTCGTCCGAGGTGGCGATCGCCTCAAGGTCGCTCGAGTCGGCAATCAGTTTGGGAGCGACACCGTGGCGCGCTGCATTGGCTTTGAGAAGCACGCGCAACAAATCAACAAACGCCGATGCTTGGGCTGAAAGTTGCCGGCCATTGGGCATCGCGGGAACATCGCTTAGATCGCGTTCGCGCCCGCGCTTGACGGCTGCAATGATCGCGTGCGCGCGGGCCGACCTGGCGAAACCCTGGCTTAGCGTGCGCAGCGTCCCGAGCCGCTCGATACTGGCCGGCGCCTGGTTTGCGATGTCGTAGAGCGCTTCATCCCTGAGCACGCGGCTGCGCGGCACGTTCTGGGATTGTGCGGTAACCTCCCGCCATGCTGCCAATTCCATCAGCACGGCCAGCGAGCGCTTGTTCTTGACCCGCATTTTCAACCGCTTCCAGGCATCGGCCGGTTCGGCGCGGTAGGTGTCGGGCGACGTCAGCGTCGCCATTTCTTCCGATAGCCAATGCGAGCGGCCGGACGCCTCGAGTTGTTCCACCAGAAAGCCGTAAATGTCGCGCAGGTACGTGACGTCGGCCAAGGCATAGCTGAGCTGCTTGTCGCTCAATGGTCGACGGCTCCAATCGGTAAACCGCGCGCCCTTATCGAGATCCGTGCCGAGAACTTTCTTGACAAGGTTGACGTAGCCGATCGACTCGCCAAAGCCGCACACCATCGCTGCTACCTGCGTATCGAACAACGGTGCCGGAATGATTCCGGCCGCAGCGTAGACGATCTCGATATCCTGGCGTCCGGCATGGAAAACTTTGGTCACCCCGGGATTCGCCATCAGCCGGTAAAACGGGTCGAGATCGATGTTGTCCGCGAGTGGATCGACAACGACCTCCTTACCCGGCGCCGCCATCTGAATGAGGCAAAGCTGCGGCCAGAAAGTCTGCTCTCGGAGGAACTCGGTGTCGACCGTGACGAATTCCTGCTGAGACAGCGTCTCGCAAACCGCCTCAAGTTGTTCCGAATCGATGATGAAACGCATAACCTGCCTATACATCACGTTTTCGGGCCTGTCGCCCTCCAACGCTGCTATATCGCATCGCAGCCGCTGATATGGTGACGACGGCGCTGTCGCCTTGACATCGCCTGGCCTGCGTGCGCTTCTCCCGTGCGCATTTGCCCGCAACCCGCGCCGTTGCCGTATTGAGGTGGCGGTCGGGGCGTCGCAGTGCGGCCAAATCAATCTGGACACGGCAGAACAGAACGGTAACACCATGCACCGATACCGATCCCACACCTGCGGCGCCTTGCGCGTCGACGACATTGGCGACAACGCCCGCCTGTCGGGCTGGGTTCATCGCGTGCGCGACCACGGCGGCGTGCTGTTTATCGATTTGCGAGATCACTACGGCATTACACAGGTGGTGGCAGACCCTGACAGCGGCGCCTTTGCGGCTGCGGAAGAGGTGCGCTCGGAGTGGGTGATCCGCGTCGACGGCCGCGTCCGCGAGCGCCCGGACGGCACTGTCAACCCGGACCTGCCGACCGGCGAAGTCGAGCTCTTTGCAAGCGAAATCGAGGTCCTCTCGGCCGCCAAGGAACTGCCTGTTCCGGTGTTCGGCGAGCCGGACTATCCGGAAGATCTGCGCCTGCAATACCGCTTTCTCGATCTTAGACGCGATAGTCTCCACGCCAACATCATGCGCCGTATCGCGATCGTAAAATCGATCCGCGAGCGCATGAACGAGGCCGGCTTTTTCGAGTTTGCGACGCCGATCCTGACCGCTTCCTCGCCGGAGGGCGCGCGCGACTTTCTGGTGCCGAGCCGCATCCATCAGGGCCGGTTCTATGCACTGCCGCAGGCTCCTCAGCAGTATAAGCAACTCGTCATGATGTCGGGCTTTGATCGTTATTTTCAGATCGCCCCGTGCTTTCGCGATGAAGACCCTCGTGCCGACCGCTTGCCGGGCGAATTCTACCAACTCGACGTCGAGATGAGCTTTGTCGAGCAGGCCGAGGTGTTTGCGACCATGGGGCCGATCCTGCGCGATGTCTTCAAGGAGTTCGCGGGCGCCAAGACGGTCAGCGAGGAGATCCCGTTGATCTCGTTCGAGGAGGCCATGGTCAAGTACGGTACCGACAAGCCGGACCTCAGAAACCCGATCGAAATGCAGGATGTCACCGAGCACTTCCGCGGCTCCGGTTTCAAGATCTTTGCCGGCATGATCGAGAGCGATGACAAGGTCCGCGTGCGCGCCATTCCGGCACCGACCGGCGGCAGCCGCGCGTTCTGCGATCGCATGAACAACTGGGCGCAGGGTGAAGGCCAGCCCGGCCTCGGCTACATCTTTTGGCGCGACGGCGAAGGTGCCGGGCCCATTGCCAAGAACATTGGACCGGAACGCACCGCTGCAGTCGCCGCCCAACTCGGCCTGAAGGACGGCGATGCCGTGTTCTTCGCCGCCGGCCGGCCCGAAAACTTCGCCAAGTTCGCCGGCGATGCGCGCGCGCGCATTGGCACGGAACTGGAACTGATCGACACGGATCGGTTTGAACTGGCCTGGATCGTCGATTTTCCAATGTATGAGTGGAACGAGGACGACAACAAGATCGATTTCTCCCACAACCCCTTCTCGATGCCGCAAGGCGGTCTCGCGGCACTGGAGGGCGCTCAAACCGATCAAGAGCGGATCGCGCTCAAAGCCTATCAGTACGACTTCGTGTGCAACGGCTTCGAGATCGCGTCAGGTGCCATCCGCAACCACTTGCCGGACGTCATGGTCAAGGCCTTCGCCATCGCCGGCTACGAGGAAAGCATCCTCCAGGAACGTTTCGGTGGCATGTACCGTGCGTTTCAGTACGGCGCCCCGCCGCACGGTGGTATGGCGGCCGGCATCGACCGCATCGTGATGCTGCTGGTCGGCGCCAAGAACCTGCGTGAGGTGTCGCTGTTTCCGATGAACCAACAGGCAAGCGACCTTCTGATGGGCGCGCCAAGCGAAGTTGCCCCCTCGCAGTTGCGCGAACTCGGCCTCAGAATTTCAGCGGCCGCCGCAAAGACCGGCTGATCCGCGCGGCGGGTGGCCGTTTGAGCCCGGCAATGGTGGGAGTGATGGGTGATGTTTCAGAAGATCTTCGCCTACTGTGAGCGTGCTCAGGACCCGACATTCTGGGCCGAACCGCTAAACGCCGTCACCAACGCGGCGTTCATCATCGCCGCCGTCCTCGCGACCCGTCTGTGGCTGCAGGCAGCGCCCGGCCAGCGCGGCATGTTCGAAGGTTTCCTGGTGCTGCTGATTTACGCCATGGGCATTGGCAGCTTCCTGTTCCACACCTTTGCGGAACCCTGGTCGGCAATCGCCGACGTGGTTCCGATCGGCATCTTTATGGTCTCGTATCTGGGCTATGCCTTGCGCCGCTACGTCGGCCTCGGATGGGTGTTGACGTTCGTGGTTCTCGCAGCCTTCTTCATCTCGCTCTGGCAGACCAGCGTCGCGCGCTGTGACGGCGGCCCATGCTTCAATGGCTCGCTCGCCTATTTCCCGGCATTTACCGCGCTCGTCATCATTGGCGCCTGGCTTATCTGGCGCCAGCATGCGGCCGGCTGGAGCGTGTTGGGCGCCGGCGTGATCTTTGCCGTATCGCTCACCGCCCGCACCATCGACCGCGACATTTGTGCAGCCACCGGCATGATCGGCAGCCATTTCATCTGGCACGTTCTCAACGCCACGCTGCTCTACATTTTAGCGCGTGCGGCCCTGCTCCATGGCCGCGCCGAGCAGGCAATGCGCTGAATGTCAGGGCTGAGGACCCTAAACAAGTCCAGGGGATGGGTCCCCTGGTCGGGGAGTTTGAGGGGCTGAAAGCCCCTCATAGATCGCCGCAGGGCGGCGATATGTTAAGGGCGCCGCCGTTGCCGATCCCGCCAAAGGGCATTGCCCTTTGGAAACCCGCACCTTGGTTGGCGCTTGCCGTGGTTTGACAGGCTATGCAGTGAACTGGCGCGGCGCGAGGCCGGCCTGGAACCAGATAACAAAACTGTAAATGCTGTAGACCGGAATGCCGATCGCCGCACGGACCGCGGCCGCGTAGGGCACCATGTTGGTGCACTCGAGAATCAAGGCGCCGGTGTTGGGATAGCGCTCGACTACGGCCTTGGCGCCGGCAATCAGCTCTTCGCGTGAGCGTGTGACATCCAGGGTCTCGTGGTTGCGGAGGATTTTGGTTGCAAACTCGCCGTTGGGATCGACGCCGCCAACCGGCGTATCGAGCGGCGCGCCGGCACCGGCGAGATGGGCCTCGGTGAGCGATGCCGCAGAGATCGTCAACACCGACGGATGCTTGCCGGCCGGCAGCGTCGCCGCGACCAGCGCCACCTGCATCAAGGATGACGCGGCAACCGGCACCGGCACGGCTGCCTGCAGTTCGTCCTGGATCAACGATAGGAAACCGCATGTCGTCGTTATGCCCTCAACACCGTCATCCACCATCTCGCGCGCTGCATCGATGAACGCGTCGAGCGTCCCTGCCGCTTGGCACAACACCACCCGTTCTGGCGTTGCCTCACGGACGATCTTGTAGTGCACCGGAAACGGCCAGGTGAGCGCGTTGCCTGTGTCGCCGAGAATGCGCGGAATCTTGGCATCAAGCATCAAAATGCCAACGCTCGCGCTGTAAATCGATTTGCCGCCGGTTGCGATCATATGTGGGACTGCCATGATGGATGAGAACTCGACTGCCGTTGGTCTCAACCCATCCGACCATTGTGCGCAAGGCTTGGCAAGAGGCTTCAAGAGGCATGATGGCCGGCACGTGTCCAGCGCCCCGCTGTCGAGGCTCAATCGGCGCTCAGATGCCATGCAACGTGTGGCATGCCAACCACATGGCGCGCGTCCAAGTGATGCCGTAGCGTTGATCTTCATAAAGCATGTTATTGGCGGGATGGAGCTTGAGCGTCGGGCGCTGACCGGTTGCGCCCCAAATGACGTCGCAGGCCAGCAGATCGGGACGGTCAACGTCAACGGTGTAGCTCGGCAGCACAACGGGAAGCCAACCGAAGCTCTTCAATCCGCTTTGATCCTGGTCGAAGGTCTCGCAGTAACGCGTGAAACTGGCCTCGCTTTGCGTAACCCAGACGCCCCAGGTAAACGGTTCGTCGACCCCGGCAATCGGGATTTCAAGAACTGTCCGGATCAGGAACAGCCGACCGTCGATGATGCAGCTGTCTTCGTCGCTGAGGATCCGTCGCGCGCGTTCAGCCTCGGGAACGGCGTAAAAATAGTGGGGGTGCTCATATCCAAACGACGGTGAGCCGTTGTGGAACTCGTCGCACACTGAACAGCGAAATCCGAATTTCGGTGCGGGATCATTTTCTACTACAAACCAATCAAACGCCATCGCGAGACCTCGAAACACATCGCGCTGGTTTGTAAAAGTAAGCGTCTTAGTTGAACGAGAGCTTAACCAGTTGTTTCAAGTATATGCATATACAAACTGAAGCGGCGCCAATTGGCACCGCTTCGGTTCGAGACGAGGACAGGCGCGATGATCTGGGGCGTTACAGAGTTAGCTCGAACCGGCCGCCTTTGGCGGGATTGTCGAGGGCAGCGCCCTTACAATCGCCGCGTTGCGGCGATCCTTGAGGGGCTGTCCGCCCCTCAAACACCCCGACCAGGGGCTGGGGCCCCTGGACCCCAAGCTGGTTCAGCGGTTTCTAGTGATCGAGACCACTAACCAAGTGAATTGACGTAGTTCGGCAACCAGGTGACGATTTCCGGGAATGCCAGGAACAGCGCAACGGTTGCCGCATCGGCCAGGAAGAACGGGAAGATGCCGCGGAACACGTCGCCCAACGGTATGTCGGGTCTGACCGCCGAGACCACGTAGCAGTTGAGGCCAACCGGCGGCGTAATGAGGCAGACCTCGCACATCTTGACGACGATGATGCCGAACCAGATCGGATCATAGCCCAGTGCGATCACAGCCGGATAGACCACCGGCAAGGTCAGCAACAGCATCCCGATGGCGTCCATGAACATGCCCAGCACGGCATAGCCAAGCAAGATCATGATCATAATCACCACCGGCGGATAGGGCAGCGAGATGATCCAGTTTGCGAACGCTTCCGGCAGACCGGCAAAGCCCAAGAACCGCACGAAGATCAAAACACCCCAAATCAGCGCAAAGATCATCACCGTCAATTTCGCGGTTTCCAGCAGGGCTTCCTGCAGCGAAGCCCACTTCATGCCGCGATAAAGGGCGATCAGCAGCACCACGAAGGCGCCGAGCGCGCCGGCTTCGGTCGGCGTTGCCCAACCCATCGCCATCGCCGAGAAGATGATCGCGACAACCGCAAAGATCGGTATTGTGCCGGGCAGCGTTGCGAACCGCTCGACAATCGGCGGAGCAGCAATGGCCGGGCCCAACTTAGGGTTCCAGGAGCACTGCCCGATGATCAGCAAGGCATAGATGATTGCCGACACGATCCCCGGCAGAAAGCCCGCCAGAATGAGTGTTCCCACCGACTCTTCGACGATGATCGCATAGATCACCAAGATCGCGCTTGGCGGGATCAGCGATGCTAGCGTGCCGCCGGCGGCGACGACCCCTGCTGCCAGTCTTCGGTCATAACCGTTCTCGAGCATGTGCGGTATGGCGACCCGGCTGAACACGGCCGCCGTCGCCGTACTGGCCCCGGAGACCGCAGCAAAGCCGGCGGTCGCAAACACGCTGGCAACCGCCAGACCGCCGGGCACCCATCCAAACCAAGCCTTCGCCGCGTTGAACAGGTCGTGGGTCAGGCCGGCGTGGTAGGCGATAAAGCCGATCAGGATGAACATCGGCAGCACGCTCAACACGTAGTTGACCGACTTGCCGTGCGGGATCGTACCGACAATCCCGCCGCCAATACGCCAGGCATCTTCGAACGACTCACCGCCTGCAAGGCGCAGCGCGATCAGTCCAATGAGGCCGGCAAGCGATGCGGCAACATAGACCCGCACGCCAAGGAAAACCGCAACAAGCAGGCCGCTAGTTACGAGCAATCCAACGGTAAACTCGTCCATCACGCCCCCCCTTCCTTCTTGCCGAGAAGATCGATCTTCTCTTCTTCACCGGCAAGACCGGCATCGATTTCATGTTGTGCCTGTTCATCGACGGTCTCGATTTTTGGCACGCCGATCGGTTCCGCGTCAGGATCGAGGAACAGCCGAACAAAACCGATGAGCTGAATAAACAGGCGGATGAGCAGGACACCGAAGGCAAACGGGACCAGCAGTTTCGATGGCCACACCGGCAGCTCGATGTCGATCGTACTATCGCCGATTTCGAAGGCGCGCAGGAAGTGCTCGTAACCATAGTAGCCGAGCACAGCGACAATGAAGATCGCACAGAGCGTCCCGAAAATCTCGAAAAAGTAAAGCAAGCGGCCCTGCATGCGACCGAGGATGATTTCCATCCGCACATGGCCGCCAAGCCGCTGCGTGTACGAGATCGCCACGAAGGCAAACACCGTCATGATCATTTCGATCCAGTCCACATAGCCCGGGACCGGTGTGTTGAGCAACTTGCGGCCGAACACCTGGTAGGTGCCAATCAGCATAATCGCAAGAATGACGAGGGCTGCGATCAGATTGAGGAATTTCTCCAACCGAAAGAAGGTCTCGTCGACGCCTTTGAGCATGCGCGCGCCAGGCGACAGTTCAGGAGAGCTGTTCATACGACCCGAGCCGATTTGATTTTGTAGATGTCAGATGAGTCATCGGGCCAGACCTGCCGGTTGGCCCGATGCCGGTGTTCCTTCACCAACACCTGGTTTCCAAGCGTCTCCGCCGGAACACCAGCTGAGCTTTTGTGTGTGTTCTGAAGCAACAAAGATTGCTCCACTTGATCCTGGAACTTGGCACTGGACGCAAGCGGGTGATCCAGAACACCAGGGGATTTGACCGCCTAGTTGACGCCGGCGGTCTTCATGACCAAGTCGAGCAGCTCCTGGGACGGGATCTTGCCCTTGTTGTCGGCAACCCACTTATCCCAAACCGGCTTGCCTGCAATCTTGCGGAACTCGGTCATCTGGTCTTCAGGGATCTTGATCATCTTGACGCGGCTGTCCGAAGCGCCCCACTTTGCTTCGTTTTTCTTGTCCTTTTCGACGTAGGCATCGTTGATCGCCTTATAGGCACCGTCCTTCAGGTCTTCCAGCAGCTTCTTATACTGGTCAGGAAGCTTGGCATAAGCATCCGTGTTGAATGCCGTCGGGCAGTTGACGGTGCCGAGCTTCATGTTGGTGGTCACCCAGTCGGCGACTTCGTCGAGCTTGTAGGCGGCGAAGGTGTAGCTATAGGGGAAGCCGATCGCATCAACCGTGCCGCGCTGTAGTGCGGTGTAGGTTTCCGATGCCGGCATCGTCGATGGTGTTGCGCCGATCAGGCGGGCGGCAGCACCCATTCCACCGAGCGCGCGCAGACGCTTGCCTTTGAAGTCGGACACGGCCTGCGGGGCCTTGCCCTTGCCCATATATTCATACTGAGGAAGAATATTGGACATGTAAATGTGGGCCTTCCACTTGGCCAGAGCCTTCTTCGATGCAGGGTGCGCATAGACGGCGTCGTGGACCTTGCGCATCACACCGAAGTCGGCGAGCGGCAGGAACGGCAAGTCGAGCACGTTCAGCGGTGCGTTCTTGCCCGGGTGATAGGCAGCGCAGAACGTTGCAGCTTCGAACGCCCCAATGCTCAGGTTGTCGAGGTTCTGCTTGCTCTTGGAGAGTTGCTCACCATAGAACAGCTTGATCGTGAAGTTGCCGCCGGTGCGCTTGGCAACTTCAGCCGAGACAAATTCCATGCCTTCGGTGAATGCGCGGCGCTTGCCCCACAGCGACAGCTTCCAGTTGACCTTCGGTCCCTTGACGTCTTGCGCGCCGGCGGCAGTTGTAAACGTCACCGGGCCAGCAAGTGCAAGTGCGCCGGCACTTGCGAGGAGCGTAAATTTCAAACTTTTCACGGTTGGATTCCTCCCACGTGTTTTTCGGTTTGTTATGTGCATAGTTGTAGCTCGCGTTCGCCCGCGCTTCAGGCGAACGTACGGATCGTGCACAACTATAGTCTAGCGTCGCATGACCGTATTCGTCGAGTGGGTTTGTTCAATCATGTGAAAATTTGCCGGGACCGGGCGCCGAGATTATTGCCTAAGACGGCATGTCGCCTGGGTTTTTTGGCTTTGCAGCGCAGTTCCAGGCGCCATGTTAGCAGCCATCGTTGACGGCGTGAGCAACCGCCGTTGTGCCGGTTGGCAACGATCTTGCCGTCCGTTGCGGCTGGGCGCGGCAGTGGGCCAGAACGGTCACCCTGCCCGCGGCCGAAATGAACTCGGGCACGATGATCGCCATTTCCGAATCGAGCACGTCCCGGGTCCGGGGCGATCGCCTGGTCGGGGTGGCAGCGCCGACCGCTCCGCTTGGATCGCTGTCAAACCGCGATAGGTTATGCTTGTTGTGCATCTATGCATGATGGCGGCAGCGGCGCCGAGATCGACTGGCGTTGCCGACAACCGTTGCCTAGATCATCGTGCTTTAAGTTGGAACCGCTATTGCGGTTCCAACTTAAAGCACAAAGATGATCGCCACTTTAGAGGCGAGCAACTTTCTGCCTTTATTCAGGATCGTTCCGATTCCGAATAAAGGCAGGTTGCTCTAGAGATCGACCTCGACCACGATCGGCACGTGATCGCTCAGGCGGTTGCCGCACCAATCGGCGAACGCGCCGACGTTGCAGTGTTTCACGCGCGGCAGCCAGGTTCGCGGTATGAAGGCAAAATCGATATGGTAGGTGGGCCCGTCTTCGCGTCGATCGCGCCAATAATGTGTCGGAATTGATTCTGCGCCGTGCGCCTCGCCGTAGCGCTCGTGGTAGATGCTCGTCAGCCCGAGAGCTTCGAGCGCGCGCACCTTGGCCATGTGGTTGATGCGCCAGCCGGGTTTGTCCCATATTGCGTTGCTGTTCCAGTCACCGGCAACGACGCTGTCGCGTTCTGCCAGAAAGTCTTTGTAACGGTTGAGCGCAATGCGCAGCGGCCCGGGTTGATGTTTGCGGGTGATCCCCGCGCTCGCGTTTTGCGCCCAGACGCCCAACAGATTAAATGCCGCCGGTCCACCCACCGCGACCGGTGCGATGTAGCGTTGACGTTTGCCGGCCTTGAAGGCGGGCGACAGCCAGTAGTCCCCGAACGCAAAAATGCCGAGGCCCTTGTGCGGATTGTCGCCCATCCAGACCGGATCGTGTTTGAACCACTTATTGGGCGAGCGCTCAGCGAGAATGGCTGGATTGGCTGTCTCGCTGACGATCGCGATGTCGGGCGCGAGATCGAGCAGCGCCTCGAACTTGCGATGCAGCGCCATGTTGCAGTTCCAGGCGACCAGGCGCATTGCGTGCTCAGGTTCGACTTGTGAGAAGCCGGAAGCCGGCATAGGCGAAGAAGGCGCCCAGCGCACATTGGACATAGCGCCGACAGTGGCCGTAGAGGCGAACCATCGGGTTGGTTGAAAAGGCGACGGCATAAAGTGCGTGAATCGCAAAAGACAATGTTGTTGTGCCGACAACGATTATGGCCGCAACCCACCACGGTGATTGCGTGCCGACGCCGAGAGACATGATGGCGATCCAGGCCAAGGCCGCTTTCGGGTTGGTCAGCTGGATTGTCAGGCCACGCCGGAAGTAACCCGTTGCCGACAGGATGTCGCCGGGCAACGCCTCGGCGTTCAGATCTTGGTCCGACATGGCTGCACGGCAGGCCTTGTAGGCCAACCACAGGAGATAGAGCCCGCCGACGATCTTGATCGCGACTAACGCAAACGCAACCGAGGTGACCAGCGCCGTCAGTCCGATTGCCGTCAGCAGCGCCCACACCCATGAGCCCGTTGCAACGCCGCAGGCAAGTGCAAGCCCACTTTGCCGACCGATGCTCATCGATGTGCCCATGATCGCAAGAATGTTGGGGCCGGGGCTCAGGATCGATAGAAGGAAGGCCGTGTGGGCAAGAAGAATTGCCGGGAGGTAGTGCATGAGATCGTGCATAGACAAGTCCGCCTGTTTGCTGACAACGCGGTGCAGTCTAAGGGCAAGCTCCTGACAGCATGGTGTCAGTAAACCTTAGCTTGGGGCCCATCCAGTTCGGTTTTGCGGCCCGGCCCTCAGCAATGCTGACAGAGCCGCAACGCATCGAGGACCGCGGCGTGGATGTTGCGGCTCGACACGGCATCGCCAATGCGATGCAACTCGAACGCGCCATCCGCTGACTGTGTCGCAGCGCCGGTCGCCTGTCCGAAGCCGGCGGCCATGGCTTCGAGGTCGGTTACGCCGCCGTTGATCGATCGGGTCTGCAAATCGAAGAACACATTGGCCGCCGGCGTCGTGCCGTATTCGAACACCACCTGATCGGCGGCAATTGTCGTGATTGCGCCGGTCAGTTCGTTCTCCAGGGTGGCGCTCAGCCGGTTGCCGTCGGGCGCGACACCACGCAGTTGTTCTTCATAGCCGACCGCCAGCCCGGTCTCGCGCGCCCACTTGCGCCACACGACGCGCTCCGCATAGGCCTGCTCGGCCGCCAGCGTTTCATCGATCGTGACGAACCGGACCCTGGCGCCCTTGCGGTGGCAGTATTCGGCCGCACTGAGGGCGGCATGCCGGCCCGTACCGTCGACAACCAGGATGTCGTCGGCCGGCGCCACCGTGCCGCTCAGAATATCCCAGCTGCTGGTGATGTGTTCATGGCCCGCCAGCCAGTCGAGATTTGGCACACCGCCGCTGGCGATAATCACCAGCTCGGGATTTTGCCGCACGACATCTTCGGCTTCGGCAAGCGTGTTTGTTCTCAGATCGACGCCGAGCCGCCGAGCCTCGCCAACCCGCCAATCGACAATCCCGATGATGTCGCGGCGCCAACCGGCTTCGGCCGCCAGCAGCACTTGCCCGCCGGGTTTGTCGGCAGCTTCGAACAGCACCACGTCGTGGCCGCGTTCGCCACACACCCGCGCCGCTTCGAGGCCGGCCGGCCCGGCGCCGACGATAATCACCCGGCGTTTGCTGTCGGCCGGTGCAATCTGCTGGTTGAGAACGGCTTCGTGACCGGTTGCCGGATTGTGCAGACAGGTCGGGCGCAGTTCGCTCATGCACTGCGTTGCCCCGACACACGGCCGGATCCGGTGCTCTTCGCCGGCGGCGAGTTTGTGGACGAGATAGGGGTCGGCAATCTGCGCCCGCGTCATGCCGACGAGATCGAGAAGACCGTCGCGAATGGCGTGCCGCGCCGTTGCGATATCAGTGATGCGTGCGGCATGAAAGACCGGCAGCGATACCTC
Organism: Hyphomicrobiaceae bacterium; assembly: GCA_965223355.1. GTDB lineage: Bacteria > Pseudomonadota > Alphaproteobacteria > Rhizobiales > Hyphomicrobiaceae > Tectiglobus. The sequence continues at coordinate 4,875,883 of CBDCWE010000003.1, read as the reverse complement.
CTGGCGAAACCGGCCGGCCTTTTCGAGCCACGGGGCGATCGGCATCGACATGCCCGGCATGTTGTCGACCGCGAGGCTGATCTGGGTGTCCATGCGCCCATAGATGGCATTGAAGAAGTCGACCATGCCGGATGACTGGAAGATCTTGGCAATCGCCACGCAGTCTTCGAAGTTGAGCCCGGCATCGTGGCCTTCATCAACGATGAAACGAAAGCCGACCAGAAAGTCATCGCCCACCGCCTTGCGGATGGCTTCGAAGACTTCGAGGCCGAAGCGGCAACGGTTTGCCAGCGAGCCGCCATACCGGTCCGTGCGCCGGTTGGTTGCCGGCGACAGGAACTGGCCGATCAGATGCGCACCGGACAGCGTTTCGATGCCGTCCAGTCCACCGTCCCGGCAGCGCTTGGCCGCCGCCGCAAAGGCCTGGCGAACGCGTGCGAAGTCATGCGCCTCCATTTCCTTAGGGATGCTGCGGTGCAGCGTTTCGCGAACGACGGACGGGGCGATGGTCGGCAGAAATGCGCCCTTGTTGCTTTCGCCGCGGCGGCCGAGGTGCGTGATCTGGCACATCAGCGCGGCGCCATGGGCGTGCACGCGCGCCGACAGTTTCTGCAAATGCGGAATGACCTCGTCGACGCCGACGTTGAGCTGCTGGAACACGGACGGCGAGTCGATTGCGACGTTGGAGGAGCCGCCAAACATCGCCAGCCCGATGCCGCCCTTGGCTTTTTCTTCGTAATAGGCCTGATAGCGATCGCGCGGCATGCCGCCGTCTTCGAGGCCGCAGGCATGGCTGGTGCTCATAATGCGGTTGCGCAGCTCGAGGTGTTTGAGGCGGAACGGCTGCAGCAGCGGATCGTTCGATCGTGTCGGCATGGTCATCCTCGGTGTCGCAGCTGTCGTCTCGATGTCCCCGCAACGGCTCCGCAACGACGTTCACGGCGTGGATCACGATACCCGGCACGTTGCGGCGAAATCCGCGTTGAGCATCAGACCGAGACCGGGCGCGGTTGGTGCCTTGAGATAGATGCCGTCAGCACGGACGGTTTCTTCTATCGTGTTGGCGAACAATTCACCCTGGAAGGCAAGCAGGGCGTTGTCGGCCATGAAGTATTCGATCCACTGAACGTTGGCGAGGCCGGCGGCCATGTGCAGATGGACGAGCTGCAGGTTCCACGGACTGACGGGCACGCTTCTGGCGGTGGCGAGGCCATGGATCGCGAGCCAGGGCGTAATGCCGCCGGCGACCATGGCATTCGGTTGCACGATATCGACCCCGGTATTGATCAGGGCATCAAATTCGGTCAATCCGACATTTTGTTCGCCGCCGACGATGTAGGTGTTGCCGGCCCGTGCCCGAACGCGGGCGTAACCGGCGATATCGCTCGGCGGCACCGGCTCTTCGAGCCAGTAAACATTGTAGGGCTCCCATGCTTTGAGCTGCTGGACCGCGGTATCGACATCCCAGGTGCCGTTGACGTCGACCATCAGGCGCACATCATCGCCGATCGCAGCGCGCACGTGCCGGACCCGATCCGTGGCCTCTGCCAGTGTCACGAATGTGCGCGAGCCGCGGATCTTCAGGGCTTTGTGGCCGGCGGCGACATAACCACCAGCACGTTGGGCAAGCTCTTCCGGCGCCATGTGATGGGCGCAATTGGCATAGGTCGCGATCTCGTCACGGGTGTGGCCGAGGAGTTGTGCAACCGGCACACCGGCGGCCTTGCCCTTGAGATCCCACAACGCAAAGTCGACGGCTGCGATTGCCACTCGCATCAACCCGTCACCGCCGCGCCGCGGCGCCGCATCCCAGTAGAGCGACTGCCAGATCGCGTCTGTTAAATGCGGGTTTTGGCCCATCAGCTTGGGTTTCAGGAGCCCGTTGATCATCTGCGTGATGATCGCGCCGGTCTTCGAAGGTGCACTTGCAAATCCAACCCCGGTGAGACCCGAACTTGTCTCGATTTCGACAATCTGGATCTCTGCACTGTAATCGGTGCCGCCAGCGCTGGCGGGACGGCGGTATTGCACGACGCGTAGATCGGTGATTTTCATGGCAGCTCCCCGGACTGATGCAAGGCCACAACGGCAACGACAATCGAACACGCCATCTTCAACCGGTGCACTTCGCGATGCAACTCGACGATCGCCGGCGTGCGGACAAATGCGTCCAAGGGACGCGACGTCGAAAGGGCTCGTGTTGCGGGAGAAAAAACATAGTTTACAGTGTGTTAATCGAGCTATGTTGTGATCCAGGTGACTCAGAGTCGCGTTGCATTCACCACTTTTGTCCGCGTTGCAGCAGTTGCCGCGCGCCTTGCGATATAGGGGCGGGTAGACGATCGTACAGCGTCCCTCGACAACAGGAACACCCTCGAGCACCCCGTGGTTCAGATCCGACCAATTGTGCTGACGCTTGGGCTCGTGCTGTGTGCGATCGCAGCGGCGATGGTTCTGCCTGCAATCGTCGACATTGCCGATGGTCAGCCGGGCTGGCGCGTGTTTCTCGCCTCGTCGGTGTTTACGTTCTTCATCGGCGGCCTGATGTTGTTGGTGGCCTACAATGACAAGCCGATGCAACTCGGCCTCAAGGAAGGTTTCGTTCTGACCACGGTGACGTGGGTGTTCGTGGCAGCCTTTGCGGCCATACCGTTCGTGGGGCTGGGCCTGCCCTATACCGATGCGTTTTTCGAATCGATGTCGGGCCTCACGACCACCGGCTCAACTGTTTTGGTGAAGCTCGACTTGTTACCGCGCGGTATTTTGTTATGGCGTTCGCTGCTGCAGGGGCTCGGTGGTCTTGGCATCGTCGTCACGGCGCTGATCATGCTGCCGTTTCTGCGCGTTGGCGGCATGCAGCTGTTCCAGACCGAAAGTTCGGACCGTTCCGAAAAGGTGCTGCCGCGCGCATTGGAGCTGGTCACCGCGACGGCTGGCATTTATGCCGGCCTCATCATCCTGTGCACCGGCGCCTACCTGGCGTTCGGCATGACCGCCTTCGATGCCATCAGCCATGCCCTGACGACGGTATCGACGGCGGGCTTTTCCACCCATGACAAGAGTTTCGGATTCTTTGCCTCACCGGCGCTGCAATGGGTGTGCATCGTGTTCATGATTCTCGGCGCCCTGCCGTTTGTTGTCTTCATTCGCATGTTGCGCGGCGAGCCGGCGGCGCTGTGGCGCGATGCTCAGGTGCGCGGCTTTGCGTTTTTCCTGGTCACCATCTGCATTGCTGTGTCGTTGTGGCTGTCGGCGGCCCGCAACCTGCCGTTGGGCGAGGCGTTTCGGATGGCGACGTTCAACATCACCTCGATCGTGACGACAACCGGGTACTCCGCTGGCGACTATACGAGTTGGGGGCCGTTTGCGACGGGTCTGTTCTTTTTGTTGATGTTCGTCGGTGGCTGTTCGGGTTCAACATGCGGCGGTATCAAGATCTATCGCCTGCAGGTTGCCGGCATGCTGTCGCGCAGCCACTTCCTGCACCTTATCAGTCCCAACCGGGTCGTCACGCTGACCTATAATCGTCGTCGCCTGCCGGACGACGTGCCGTTCTCGGTGGTCGCCTTTCTGGCCATCTATATGACGACGGTCGGTGTGTTTACGGTCATCCTTTCGGCCCTGGATCTCGACCTGACGACGTCGTTGTCGGCGGCCACCAGCGCGGTCGGCAACGTCGGCCCGGGACTTGGCGACATCATCGGGCCGGCCGGTAACTATTCGGCGCTGCCGGCGACCGCGAAATGGGTGCTTGCGTTTGCAATGTTGCTTGGTCGGCTCGAACTCTTCACCGTCCTGGTGCTGTTGCGCCCGGAGTTTTGGCGCAGTTGATGGTGCAACTCGTCTCGATCGGCGCCATCAAACTGCCGCATCGCTATGGCGCTGTTGCGATGTCTGTTGCGTTTCAGGGTTAGCGGGCCGGCGCGATGGACCCGCCTTAGGCGGACATGATCGCCGCTTCAGAATCGCACAACTTTCTGCCTTGAGTTCGGGATTGTGACGATGCCGAAGAACGGCAGGTTGCGGTAGTGATTCTTTTGAGGACATGACAGCGCGGCATGGACTGGCTTGACATTTTTTCTGTGATCATTGCTGCCCTGGACAACGTCGCCAAGGTCGAGGTGCCGGCCGCCATCAGCCCGGCCATTGCCGCCATCCTGTCGCTTGCCGCGCTGTTGCTGGCGCTCCGGGTGTTGTCGCGTCAACAGCGCCTCAACCGCCGGCAGCTGCGTCTCCATCACGCGGATCATATCATTGCGTGGTCGCAAACCTGCATTGCGCTGACGGCCGAAGTTCTAGAACATCTGACAACCCAGGCCCGCGCCCAGTTGCAGCCCTTGCAGTTCCTGGACTTTGTGCGCATCCGCGCGCGCCTCGGCGCCCAGATCAATGCGGCCCGGCTCCATTTCCCGAACCGGTGCGGCCCCTGTGATGGCGCCCATAAACAAGCGGCCTGCACGGGCCATCGCCAGCCAATCCTCGACCATCTCGTCGATGCCGACGATGTCCTTGCCAACATCCAAGCATCGACGGCTGCCGACACGGGCGATGCAATTGCCGTGCGCTGCAACGAAATTCGTCGCGCCTGCGTCTGCGACGTGCAGGCGGCAATCGACCCCAGAACCTTCAATCGCGTCCGGGCCTGGGCGAGGGATAGTTTGATGGCAGCGCCATCCGGTGCAAGCGGTGTGACGGTGGTTGAGCCTGGATCGGCAGGAGACGCGCTATGACCCACTCCGGCAGTGACGGCGCCGACGGCGATGATACCACCAACAGTCACCCCGGCTCGACCAAGATGATCGCACATCAAGACAGCGTCGTCGCTGGTCCGCGCCCTTTGCGGCGGGGCATTGGATTGGTCAGCAACGGACGAAGGCGGCGATGAACCAGCCCAGTCTTGACTTTGAGATCGGCTACGAGGCCATTCAGGGTGGGCGTGCCCATCAGCAGGACTATTGCCACTTCCAGCGGTCCAAGGCCGATGGCGGGTCGCAGCTGTCGGCGCCACTGCTGGCGGTGTTGTCCGACGGTATGGGAGGACATGTCGCCGGCGAGGTCGCGAGCCGGATCGCCTGCCAGACATACATCGATGTCTTCGCCTCGCTGAGCGGTGCCATCAATCAGCGCCTCAACGATGCGTTGGTCGAGAGCAATGCTGCCATCGGTGCGGCCGTTGCCAGGGATCCGAAACTGGAAGGTATGGGTTGCACGCTGCTGGCAGCCTTTCTCGATCAAACTGGAATGCGTTGGATGAGCGTTGGCGACTCGGCGCTCTTGTACTATCGCCGAGGGCGGCTCTTCCGGCTCAACGAAGACCATTCGCTCGGCAACATCTTGGACCGCCAGGCCGCCGCCAAAATCATATCCGAGGAGCAGGCAAGGAACAGCCGGCAGCGGCGATCGTTGCGGTCCGCCCTGATTGGCAAACACATTGCGCTGAGAGACAATCCGCAACAGCCGTTCAAGTTGCAACCCGGCGATTGGGTGATACTTGCAAGCGACGGGCTCGAGGCTCTCAGCGGTGATGAGATAGCAGACATCTTATTGCGCGGGGACGTCACCGGAAGTTCTCCGACGGCGACCGCGCGGGCGTTGCTGCAGGGCGTCGAGCGCAAAGGTGTTGCGAACCAGGACAACACCACGGTGATGGTCGTGCGGGTGTGCAATCGGTTTGATCCATTGGCGTCGCCGGCGCCGCCGGATGGCGGCCATGTAGACGCGCCCGAGCTAACGATGGAGCTCAAACCTGTGGGCGTGGCCGGAAACACCGTGGCAGCGCAGGCCAAAGTCGGCACTGATCGCGGTGTGGCGGGTCGCGACCGCCAATCTCACAACAGGCCACCAAGCCACCGCGACAGCGGCGGCGCGGTTGGCGCGATCATCGGCGCTGTTATCGTTGCAACCGCTGTCGCGATGCTGTGGTATTATGATTCTGTTCGGACCAGCGGCGAGCGCAATCCACCGGCTGTCAATTCACAGAATTCGACAACGGAGCCAGCCCGTTAACGTAACGGTCCAGATCTGGGCCAACTATCGCCTTTCAGAGTTGGCGCAAACCATCCCGCTCCTCGGCCCGGTCCCCTCAGATCGTGGCTGCGGATGGCCGCGCAGGCCGGCGATGCACTCGGGAACCTCTTACTCAAGTCTCAAGCGTCCAAAGGGCAACGCCCTTTGGTGGGATTGTTAAGGGTGGAGTTCTCAACCAATCGCCGCTGTGCGGCGATCGATGAGGGGCTTGTCCGCCCCTCATACTCCCCGACCAGGGGATGGGTCCCCTGGACCCAGGACTTGTGCAGAGGTTTCCTAGAGCAACCTGCCTTTATTCGGAATCGGAACGATCCCGAATAAAGGCACAAAGTTGCTCGCCTCTAAAGTGGCGATCATCTTTGTGCTTTAAGTTGGAACCGCAATAGCGGTTCCAACTTAAAGCACGATGATCTAGAGACCCATCGATTGATAGCTGGCGGCGACCCGATTGATGGCGACCAGATAGGCTGCCACGCGCAAGGTGCGAACTTCATCGCGGCCATACCAGATCTCTCGCATCGCCTGATAGGAGGCGCGCATCGTATCGTCGAGACCGGACCGCACCAGGTCGATTTCATCGGCGCCCTGAAGATACTGTTCCTTGAACGTTTCCGGCAGTTCTTGTCCGATCGCACGCTCCAGTTCGCTGATCAGCATGTGGTGCCTGCCCTCCTCTTGGCGTCGTTGCATGCGCCCGAAGCGGATATGGGACAGGTTTTTAACCCACTCGAAATAGGACACCGTCACCCCGCCGGCATTGGCATAGAGGTCGGGGATGATCACGCAACCCTTCTTGTTGAGGATCTCGTCGGCCGCTGCCGTGATCGGACCGTTGGCCGCCTCGATGATCAGCGGCGCAGCGATGCGCTCGGCATTGGTCAGGTTGATCACACTTTCCATCGCGGCCGGAATGAGGATGTCGCAATCGGTCTCGAGCACGCGTGGTCCGTCGGCGATGAACTGGGCGCCCGGGAAGCCCCTGACACCACCGGATTCGAGAATATGCTGCTTGACCCGCTCGACCGGCAGGCCGCCGTCGTCAATGATGGCGCCGTCGGCTTCAATGATACCGACAACCTTGCAACCATCCTCTTCGTCCAGGAATTTCGCCGCGTGATATCCAACATTGCCGAGCCCCTGGATCACGACCCGCTTGCCGTCAAGGCTGCCGTCCAGCGTCGCCCGCGCGAGGTCTTCACGGTTGCGGAAAAACTCCCGCAGCGCGAACTGCACGCCGCGTCCGGTTGCCTCGGTCCGCCCGGCAATGCCGCCGGCCTCGCGCGGCTTGCCGGTGACGCATGCCCGGCTGTCGATCTCGGTTGTATTGAGGCGGCGAAACTCATCGGCAATCCAGGCCATCTCACGTTCGCCGGTTCCCATATCCGGCGCCGGCACGTTTTGTGCCGGATGAATGAGGCTGCGCTTGACCAGTTCGTAGGTAAAGCGGCGCGTGATCCGTTCAAGTTCGTGGACATCCCATTCCTTCGGATCGAGCGTCAGCCCGCCCTTCGCACCGCCGAATGGCGTCTCGACCAGCGCGCACTTGTAGGTCATCAGCGCAGCCAACGCCTCGACCTCGTCCTGATTGACGCTGGGTGCATAACGGATGCCGCCCTTGACCGGCTCGACGTGCTCGGAATGAACCGATCGGTAGCCGGTAAACGTGTGCATCTGCCCACGCAGACGCACCCCGAACCTGACCACGTAAGTCGAGTTGCAAACGCGAATTTTCTCGGCCAGCCCAGGCGGCAGGTCGGCGATCGCGACGGCTCTCGCAAACATCGTGTCGACGGATTGGCGGAAACTTGGTTCGTTGCCGGTCATACTCATTCGGGAACCCTCGTTGCAACTGTCACTGATTACACCCTCTCGCAAAAGCGCCACCAATATCAAGTTCAATCGCCCTGCAGTGAGTAACAATTTTTGGCACTGTCGTCATAAACCGGTGGCGCAGACCGGGAACCGGCCGGACCGGCGTTTGACCCTGCTACGGTTCCGGCCTCTCGACGACATCCTTGATGTTCAATTCGTCGAGCAGCCTTGCAACTTGGCTTGGAACCTCCGGCGGCATGTCAACCTCTACGGGATTGGAAAGGGGCAGGTGCCGACCGGCCGCGGCCTGACTTGGCGCCCCATCACCTGCCCGATTTCACCGGGGCCGGCTTGCCGGCCGACCGGCCGCGGCCTAGTTTGCCGGCAATCTTAACGGCCAATTCGACCCGGGAGGCTGCGCCGATGAAGAACACGACAAAGCTGCGCCAGATGATCAACGCCGGCGAGGCCATCTTCGTGCCGGGATGTTACAACGCAATGAGCGCACGCGTGCTCGACAAGGTCGGCTTTCCGGCAATCTACATGACCGGCTACGGCACGTCGCTATCATTGCTCGGTATGCCCGATGCCGGCCTCGCGACCATGACCGAGATGCACATGAACGCCCGCTACATCGCCAATGCCGTCGATGTGCCGGTAATTGCAGATGCCGACAACGGTTATGGCAATGCGATCAATACCATTCGCACCGTCAAGGAATACATTCACACCGGGGTTGCCGCGATCCACATCGAGGATCAGGTTATCCCGAAGCGCTGCGGCCATGTCGCCGGGCGTCGCGTTATTCCCATCGACGAGGCCGTTGGCAAGTATCGTGCAGCCGATTATGCGCGCAAGGAAATCGACCCCGACTTCGTTCTGATTGCCCGCACCGACGCCCGCGGCGCCCATGGCGGCACGCTCGATGATGCGATTACCCGCGCCAATGCCTATCTCGAAGCCGGCGCCGATGTCGCCTTCGTTGAAGGCCCGACCGACGTCGACGAGGTCAAGCGGATATGTTCCGAGGTCAAGGGCCCGATCCTCTACAATCAGACCGGGGTGTCGCCGCGTTTCACGCGCGAGGATCTCAATGACCTCGGCATCGCGATCACGATCACGCCCGGCGCCACGTTCCGCGCCACGATGATGGCGATCTACGATCTCGCCGTCGAGCTGCGCGACAATGGCCCGATCGCTGAAAAGCGCTTCAATGACGCCTATAAGGACCATCCGATGGGCGACCTGCACACGTTCGCGGGGTTCGATCAGGTGATGGCCTGGGAGAAGGCGTTTCTCGGCGAGGAAGAACTCGAGAAATATGCAGATTCGATCGGCCATCAGCCGACCGGCGAAGCCGCCGAGTAAGCGCCGGCCGCGCGAGAGGAAACATCCAATGCCTGGCAAGACACTTTTTGAGAAGATCTGGGACCGCCATGTCGTCACCGAACAGCAGGGCCAGACATTGCTCTATATCGACCGGCACCTGTGTCATGACGGCTCGGCAGCCGCATTCGCACGCCTGCGCGAAGCCGGCCTGACGGTCAGGCGCCCGCAGCAGACCTTCGCGACGCCGGATCACTATACGCCGACCCACACCGCCGATCTCGATGCCTTGGCCGATCCCAAGGCCAAGGAAATCGCGACCGTCATCGAGGCCAACAGCAAGGAATTCGGCATCACGGTGTTCCCGTGGGGTGATGAGCGCCAAGGCATTGCCCATGTCGTCGGGCCGGAGCAGGGCATCACGCTGCCGGGCATCACCCTGGTGTGTGGCGACAGTCATACCTCGACCCACGGCGCATTGGGCTGCATCTCGTTCGGCATTGGCTCATCGGAAGTCACCCATGTCATGGCGACGCAGACGATCTGGCAACGGCGCCCGCGGACGATGCGCATCAATGTCGAAGGCACGCTCGGTTTCAGCGTCACCGGCAAAGACGTCATCCTCGCCGTCATCCGCCAGATCGGAGCGGCCGGCGGCACTGGCTACGCCATCGAATTTGCCGGCTCGGCGATCCGCGACATGTCGATGGAAGGCCGCCTGACGGTGTGCAACATGACAATTGAAGCCGGCGGGCGCTTTGGCATGATCTCGCCGGATGAGACGACGCTTTCATACATCGAAGGCCGCCCCTTTGCGCCGACGGGTGAGGCCTGGGATCAGGCGGTCCGGTTCTGGCGTGCCCTGCCGTCCGATCCGGATGCCGTGTTCGATCGCGAGGAAACCGTCGATGCGGGCGCCATTGCGCCGATGGTCACGTGGGGGAACTCGCCACAGGAGGCGGTCCAGGTCACCGAGCTGCTGCCGGACCCGGACGCCGAGGCCGATGCCGATCGCCGGGCCGCCATGCGCGCCGCCTACGACTACATGAATCTCACGCCCGGTATGCCGGTCACCGACATTGCCGTCGACCGGGTCTTCATCGGGGCCTGCACCAACGCCCGCATTGAGGATCTGCGCGCCGCCGCCGCCGTCGCCAAGGGACGCAAGGCCGTGGTCCCGTCGATGGTGGTGCCGGGTTCGGGGTTGGTGCGCAAACAGGCCGAGGCCGAGGGCCTTGACAAGATCTTCGTGGATGCCGGCTTCGAGTGGCGGCTCCAGGGCTGTTCGATGTGTGTTGGCATGAACGGCGACACGCTAAAGCCGGGCGAGCGCTCAGCGTCGACCTCCAATCGCAACTTCCGCGGCCGCCAGGGACCGGGCAGCCGCACGCATCTGGTCAGTCCGGCGATGGCGGCTGCCGCCGCCGTGACCGGCAAATTCGCCGATGTCCGCAAACTGATGGAACAGTGAGCAACCCGACCGGCGGGCGGCGGCCCGGGCGCGATCGAACAAGTCGCGCTGTGGCAGCCAACCACGGCTTGCCGGCTGCCGCACAACGACGGAGCAACGTCTTATGGAAGCCTTCACCTCCTTCAAGTCCATGGCCATGCCCGTGGACATTGCCAACTGCGATACTGATCAGATCATTCCGGCACGCTTCCTGCGCCACCGCCCGGGCGAGACGCCCGGCTATGACCGCTTTCTGTTTCATGATTTGCGCTTCAATGACGATGGCAGCGAACGGTCTGACTTCGTCATGAACCAGGCGCCGTACCGCGACGCCAAGATCATCGTTGCGGACGTCAACTGGGGTTGCGGTTCATCACGCGAAAATGCCGTCAACGCGCTGGTTGCCAACGGCATTCGCGCCGTCATCGCGCCCAGCTTCGGCGACATCCACTACAACAACTGCATGAAGTACGGGGTGTTGCCGGTGCGCCTTTCACGCGAGGATTGCGACAAGCTACGGGCTCATTTGCATGAGGCGCCGGGTGCCGAGATCGCAATTGACCTCAACGCCCAGACCGTCACGGCACTCAACGGCACGACGTTCAAGTTTGAGATTGCCGCCTTCGACAAGCAGCGCATGCTCGAGGGGCTCGACGATATCGGCCTGACAATGCAGCATGCAGCCGATATATCATCGTTCGAAGCCGACCGTTCGGAGTACGCTTGGCTGCGGACATGACAAGGTGCCGCCCAGCGCACCGGAGGCGCTCAGATTTGGCCTGGTGCCGGCGTTGCAGCGGCCTTATGATGCGCCGCATCACCCACCGCGCCTTGGCACAGACCAAATCTGAGCGTCTGAATGCGCCATTCTAGGTGATTGAGACCACTGGCCCAACCTGCCTTTGGTCGAGATCGGAACGATCTCGACCAAAGGCAGAAAGTTGCTCGGTTCTAAAGAGGCAATCATCTTTGTGTCCTGAGGGAGGGCTGCCAGTGACGATCCAGCAGGGTTTCAACCGCATTGGCCTGGCGGTTGCCGCCGCCTTTGTCGGCCTCAGTCTGATCTGCGCGATTGCAGCTGCAACCAACTATCTGGAGTACCGATCCGAGGTTGCTGCCGCCCATCAGAAGTTCTTCGGCAACAATCCCGACGTCAAGGCGGCGATCGATCTGTTGAAGACCCCTGACGAGAGGGCCGAGAGCTGGAACCGTTTCAAGCAAATGCGTTACCGCTCGGTGGAACAAGCATTGAACCTTGCCCTGATGTGTCTCCTGGCCGGCATAATCGCACTGGTCTTCTGGTTTGCTGTCGGGCGCGCTTACGTTTTCGTTTCAACGAATTACCAAAGCAAGTACGGCTAGATCATCGTGCTTTAAGTTGGAACCGCTATTGCGGTTCCAACTTAAAGCACAAAGATGATCGCCACTTTAGAGGCGAGCAACTTTCTGCCTTTATTCGGGATCGTTCCGATTCCGAATAAAGGCAGGTTGCTCTAGGGCCTGTTGAGTATCAGGCGCCATTGATGATTGCCGCCGCGGCGTAGATCATCGCGCTGAAGCTGGCGTCAGTTTTGTCGCTGCGCATAGCGATGCGCTTGAACTCTTTGAGTTTGCAGAAGAAATTCTCGATGAGATGACGCCACTTATAGATTTCGGCGTCAATCTCCAGCGGCGCAACGCGATGCGGCATTTGCGAAATGACGGCCTTGGCGCCGCGTTCGTTCAGCTCTTCGATGATCCAGTTCACATCGAACGCCTTGTCACCGAGCAAGGCATCGAACGCGACATCCTCAATGAGCGGCGCAACGCCAACCGTGTCGTGGCGATGGCCGGGCAGAAGTTCGAACCGCACGAGATTGCCGAGCGCGTCCGTGAGCGCCAGGATTTTGGTCGTCAGCCCGCCTCTCGACTTGCCGATAGCCTGGCTCCCGGTCCCCCTTTTGCGCCCTGTCCGTGGCGGTGGACCTTGACGATTGTTCCGTCGACCATCGCATATTCGATATCAGGATCGCCGGATAAAGCACCGAAAACGCGTTCAAAAACACCGAGCTTCACCCACTCTCGAAAGCGCTTGTAGACGCTGTTCCATTTGCCGAACTCTTCCGGTAGGTCGCGCCACGGACTGCCGGTCCGCACGATCCACAGGACGGCTTCCATGAACGTGCGGTTGTCGCTGCCCGTGCGGCCGGGGTCGGTTGGCTTGCCGAGGCAGTGCGGCGCCATCTTCTTCCACATACCGTCAGTGATCACACGCCGTGCAGCCATTCAAGCCTCCCTCCAAAAGGAAGCTTGAATCAGAAAACAACTGATTCGTGAATCGCTGATACTCAACAGGCCCTAGAGCAACCTCTGAACCAGCTGGGGGTCCAGGGGACCGATCCCCTGGTCGGGGTGTTTGAGGGGCGGACAAGCCCCTCAAGGATCGCTGCGCCGCGGCGATTGATCAACGGCGCTGCCCGCCCGCGCCGGCCCGAGTGAGCCGCCAGGACCCATGAAGCGGGTTAATATTTCCGCGGGTTGGCATAAGGTCGTCAAAGCGCCAGGAAGCCGCCATCAACCGGCAGTTCGACGCCGGTGATGTAGGATGCCTCATCGCTTGCCAGGAACAGGTTGGCGGCGGCAACTTCTTCGATCCTCCCGGCGCGGCGCATGGGTACGCTTTCGAGCATCTTTGCCCGGATCTCGGGATCTGCGGTGAGCTTTGACGTGCGCATGGCCGGCATCAGCCCCGGATGCACGGAATTGACCCGGATGCCATCCTTCGCAAACTGCACTGCGGCGGCTTTGGTCATGGTTCGCACCGCCCCCTTCGAGGCGTTGTAGCCCATGTGCACGAACGACTGCCCGGTCACTCCGGAAATCGAGGAAATATTGACGATGGCGCCGCCGTTGGTCTTCTGCATTTCCGGGATGGTGGTGCGCATGCCAAGGAAGGTGCCGGTTGCGTTGATCGACATTTGCTGATCCCAGATCTCGCGGCTCAGAAGGTTGGGGTCGGAGCCGCTGACGCCGGCATTGTTGATCAGGATGTCGATCCGCCCGAAACCGGCAACAATGCTGCCGACGACGTGGCGCCAGTTGCGTTCATCCGAAATGTCGAGCCGGTGGGCCTCACAAACGCCGCCGGCCGCTTTGATCTCATCGCACACGCCGGCGACCTCGGCGTCGAGCACATCGCCAATCGCGACCATCGCGCCCTCCTGCGCAAAAAGCCGTGCCGTCGCAGCTCCCATGCCGCCTGCCGCGCCCGTCACCAGCGCCGTCTTGCCGTCCAGTCGCATGTGCGCCTCCTCGATTTTGCTTATCCTGTTGCAAGCGTTACCCTGGCGCCAGTGCCGCGTGCACCGGCCTGCGATCTGCTGTCATCGTATAACGAGCAGTGAAATTGCCAAACGGATATCGGGTATCGAAAGAGGAATTGCGCCATGAAGCTCGCGTTTCACCATATCAACATTTGCACCCACGACGTGCCTGAACTCGCTGAGTTCTACGCCGACGTGCTCGACCTGAAACCCGCACCGACAATGGCGGCGCTCAGAGTTCGCAATAGTGATCGGGGCTATGATGGCGGCGTTGCATTTCAGACCGACGGCAACATCCAGTTCCACCATTCTCAGGCCGACCGAAGCGTTGCCTTTCGTACCGGCAAGGCGATCAATCCACTGGAGCGCGGACATCTTGCATTCCGCACCGACGATATCGAAGCCTTCAAGAAACGCCTCGATGAGAAGGGCGTGCCCTATGCCGACTTCGGCAATTCGTTCATGGCGTCTTGGCAGCAGATCTTTTTCTACGATCCCGTCGGCAACATCATCGAAGTGCACCAAGCCAACGATGAGATCATGTCCGCCTGAGGCCGACATGATTTAGCGCAACCGGTCTTTGATACCGCATCGGAACGAACCCGAAGACCGGCCGCGAATTGCTCGGCTCCAAAGCCGCGATGGTCTGGCCGCCCCGGTCGCCCCGCCTCGCCAACCCTGTGGATCATGCGGTCTGTCAGTTTTCAGGTGATTGAGACGACTAGTCGTCAATTTGCCCTTTGCCGGAGAAGAAGGTGCACAGACCAAATCAAAGAATCAAAAAATCTCGCGTTGTCCGGCCAGCAGGACACTCCGGTGCGGTCGGCGCATTCGCGTTGCTACGCAGATAGCGCACGCCTGGAAAAATGACGATCTCGGCTTGTGATCGACTTTCTCCACAACCTTGTTGCGACGGGTTTGCGTGCGGTTGTGGATCGAATTTGAGAATCGTGCACATTATCTGGTCCCGTTAATATGCGCTGATGGGCCGCTTGCGCACGTCCGCAAGACCAAATCGTGCTGACAAAACACTAAAGCAATTGGGGCTGATTTGGGTCAATAAATTCCAAATTCGTACAAAAACAACAGATTGTGTGCCCCTACTGCCTCAGTCATCCCCACCGATCGGGCCGCTGCGCAGCAACCAGTCGCCGAGAAAGTGACGCCCTTTCGGGTCCTCAATCTCAACGACCCAGAGGTCGGGATCGAACCGTGTCTGTTCGCGCAGAAACTGATCAACCTTGTGTTCGGTGACGTCAGGCCCGTCGAGATGTGCCACCCATCTTTGACCATCGACCGGGCCGTCTAAGCCGACGGGTGCGGGGCCGAACAATCGTGCCGTGCCATCGCGCCTGGTCACCTTGATGTAAACGGCGCCGGCATCGTCATCCCCGTGCTTGACGACGACCGCCGGAACGGCTGCCACCGAACACGTTCTCACGTAGGCTTTAACCCATATCTCAGCCCGAAGACGCATCCGTGATCCCCGCCTTGACCATCCGCCTGCCGATGACATCGCGCGTGCGCCTGCTGCCGAAACATTCGACACGGCGAGGCGGCAAACCGCCCGCCATCAGCCGCGCTTGATCTTGGCCTTCAACCGTTGCAGCAATCGCGCCGATATGCGTCCTTTCGGCGGCATCCGGTTGGCGCGTTCAAAGGCCATGATCGCACGTTGCGTGGCCCCATCCAGCCTACCGCTTCTGTCAACGTCAGTGTGACCAGCCAAAATCAGCAGCGATTGCACCTGCACGATTATGGCCTTGGCTTCCGGCCCGATCGGGCGAGCCGTTTTCGGTTTCTGATAGGCGGCTCCAAGTAAAATCGCGTGCAACACCGTTTCGCTCGCCTCGCCGGTCAACGCCAGACCGTTGTCGGCCTCGTAGGCCATGATCGCGGCCCGCGTCAGCAGCGTCAGTCGGCCATCGCTGTGGCCATGATAATAGTCGCGCATGGCGAGCTCGCGCTGAACGGCCTTGACCAGCTGACGCGGCGCCTGCGGGTTCAGCTGCGGCTGTGCCGACGCAGCGCTGCGCGGTTGATCAAGGCTTGGAAAGTGTGCCGGCCACATGACGTCGGCGGTCGTCTGGTCAGCCGACCGAGCCGCGCGGTGCCCGGTGTCCTGCAGCACCAGGACATTGACAAAAACACCGGCCGTAAGACTGAGACACAGGCCCGTGAATAGGCGCAAACCAGTTGCTCGCATTCAACGTTCCCCCGTAGATATCCATGATGATGATGGCTTGGATGCGTTAACGCTCTGTTAACCGGGACTGGCGGTGTCAAACGATGAGCGCCGCACAGCACGGCCTTCACGCCGCGAAAACCGATGCGATCACGGGTTTTGGACGGCCAGCCGGGATGGTGCGGGCTAGCTCTGAAACGCTATAATAGATCGCACCGCAACTGTTTGACGCGAGCCGCACATGTCGATCGACAGCATCAAAGCCGACTTCGAGTTTCTGGATGAGTGGGAGGACCGTTACCGTTACGTCATCGAACTCGGGCGCCAGCTTGCGCCGCTCGATGCGAGCGAAAAAACTGCAGCGAACAAGGTCCGCGGCTGCGCCAGTCAGGTCTGGTTGGTCACCGAGCACGAGGCTTCCGGCTGCGCGCCGGAGCCCATTCTCAGCTTTCGCGGCGAAAGCGATGCGATGATCGTGCAGGGCTTGATTGCGATCCTTCTCGCGGTCTACAGCGGGCGAACCGCCGCCGACATCCAAGCAACCGACGCACAGTCGGTGTTCGGCGAACTGGGCCTGATCGAACACCTCACACCGCAGCGCTCAAACGGTCTAAAATCGATGATCCAGCGCATCCAGGCCGAGGCGCGGGCGGCGGTATCCGCACACCGGGCATCGCGCGAACCGTCAGTCTGACTGACGCGCTGCAACACCGCGGTGATGATCGGAGATTGCGGTTGGAGCGGTCCGCGCATCGCACAGCAATCGTTCACCAACAACGCCCGGCCGCTCGCAACACCCGACTGTCGAGCGGGCGGGCGGGGCAGCGGCTCGATATTTATGCGCGCTGGAATTAGTCGGAAGCAGTCGCTTTGCAATCACCAGCGGGTCGCTCCAGCGGCGGTCGGTAACCGTCACTGGCCCAGTGGCGTATAGCGTGCGCGCCATCGCCCGCGGTCGGTTTGTCAACGACCATACCGTAGTGGCGTGCCAGTTGCCGCAACGCCATTTGCAACACCACTTTGCCGGCTCTCTGGGGCCACCCAGACCGCCGTTCGACATCGGATAGTTTGTGCTCGAGACAGCACACATCGATCAGCAGGTTGGCATACTCAGGCTGGACGGCGGCGATCGCTTTGCGAACCCGCTCTTGCGCAGCCAACGTGTGCTGCCCAAACGTCGCCTCGTGATCGGGTGGCAGGCGCCGCCGGCCAAGTTGCCCGCCGGCACTTGACCACGACATCGTCACCCGCGGCATCAATCCGGCGCGTACAAAATCGCGGCGCAGGCGATCGCCGGCCGCAAACTCGTCATCTGACAAAAGTGCTCGCCCCGCCTTATCCCGGCGTTCACGCAGCCAGTCGAGCGCTCCCGTCCTGGGCCGGCTCATGCCGACCTTCCGTTGCGCGGCGCACCCTGCACGAGAACCACCGAGCATTCGAGCAATTCCAGTGCCCGATCGAAGGCAATATCTTCGCGGCATTCTTCGACAACGTTGCAGGCGTGAGCCACGGTCGTACGGTCGCGCCGAAACAAGCGCCCGACATCGGTCATGGTCAAACCGCACGCGACATGGGCGAGATACATCAGAACCTGACGCGCGCGCGCGATTGGCGCAAATCCCCGGGTCGGGGTAAGCAAGTGGGATTCATCGACCTCAAATGCACACGCCACCGCCTGCAACAGGAATTGCTTCATATCCTCACGCGTGTCGATGCAACCAGAACCCGGCATGGTGCAGCCGATGCTCTCGAACTCAGGTCGACTGATCCGGCGCCGTGATCGACCTGCTGCCGCTTGTTCAACACTTGTCTTCATTTGGTCATTCCTTGCTTTGCCCGATCAACAGACCAGATGCGTGGAATCCTCGTGTTGAGAACCAATTTGCATTGCGGACCAAGGTGCCGATTGGAACGGGCATCTCAGCGATCTCACCAGGCGAGAATGCGCGTACTGGTCGATACAAAGATTATTCAGTAGCTACCGCAACTGGTGCCAAAGGCTACATGCAAGGTGAACGGCGGGGATAAACTGGGCTGTCAAGCAAAAGTGCCGACGCGCGATCGACGGGGCGTGTGCACACTATCCGGTTTCGGCATGATGGCGGGCTCGGCACGGCGCACAGGCGACCAGAACCGTGCCAATGTGGTCAACGAGCGGGACTTATCCCCGCGCCGCCCCAAACTCGTACGGTCAAGATCCGCACGCGGTTCGCGGATGCAGCGATATCGATGCAACCGGCACGCCCGGCCACGTCGCCGTGCTGATCGTCGCGGTTAACGGTTGCGGCGCGTCCCGAGCCCCATTTTCTTGGCAAGCTCCGAACGTTCACGCGCATAGTTGGGCGCCACCATCGGGTAGTCCTGCGCAAGCTGCCACTTCTTGCGGTACTCTTCGGGCGTCAGATTGTACTTGGTGCGCAGGTGGCGCTTGAGCGATTTGAACTTTTCGCCATCTTCGAGGCAGATGATATAGTCCGGAAATACCGATTTATTTTTGTTGACGGCCGGTCGCAATTCCTCGGCCTCGGATGGCGGTTGATCGCCTGAGGTCTTGACCAAGGCGCGATGAACGTCCGTGATCAGGTTCGCAAGATCTTTGGCATCAACCGCGTTCTTGGAGACGTAGGCAGCAACGATCCGTGTCGTTTGTTCGATCAGAGCCGCTTTGGACGTTTCATCTGACATCTTAAACACCTCCTTGGCCGCCGAGGACGTCGCCGCAATTGCTCGGCAACATCTCAGCGAACCTACGCCTGTTGTTGTGGCTGCCCCGTGCTGCCTGGATTGATGGACTTATCCAGGCTCAGATCATGAAGACTTGGTAAAACAAATTCTTACAAGTCCAAGGCCAACGACGTCAATGTCGATCAGCTATCAATACTTGATAGGTTCAACACCATTCGGTTGTTTGACTACCAACAAATCGAAGCGGTGCGCGGTCGACTTTGCCGACACCGGCAGTTCACGTGCGGGCGGGCGAAAAACATCGCGTTGAGACTCAAGTTGAGAATTGCATTGCCGGCAGCTGCTGCGGGTGTTGCGGGCATCTCCCTTCAAATTCATTCTGAAGAAAGTGCGAATAGTGCCGATCAATCTTGACAGACGTACCCCAAGTGCGCGTAGGTTTGCGTTCCTCCCGGGCGAGCAAGCGTCCTGGCTGGACGAGCGGTTCTCGAACGCAGGGCGCACGCTGGTCGGCCTTGATTGCGAACCTCGCCGATCAGAGCGTCTTCCGAACTGAACAGGACCCGCACCACGCGCGCCAACAATGCTCCGTAGCCTCTCCCTCGCAATAATACTGCTTTTGTTCTGGCTGGCATTGTCAGGCCATTACAATTCTTTTCTGGTAACCGTCGGTGTCATCTCAACCGTTTTGATTGTTGTGTTTGCGCGCCGAACGGGCTCCGATGACGGCGAAGGCCACCCGATTCATCTGGTGCTCGGCGCCCTGGCGTATTTCCCGTGGCTCATTGTCGAAATCCTGAAGTCGGCCTGGAATGTCACGCGCATCATTATTGATCCGCGCCTCCCCATCAGCCCGACCATGACGCGCGTTCGTTCGACCCAGAAAACACCGGTCGGCATCGTCACCTATGCCAACTCCATCACCCTGACGCCCGGCACCATCACAACCGAGGTCTCCGGCCACAACCTGACCGTCCATGCCATTGTCAAGGACGGTGCCGATGACCTGGAAGCCGGCGGTATGGACCGCAAGGTGACCGCATTCGAGGGACATGACTGATGTTCACCACGGCTACCATCGCAGTCATTGTGGCGCTGATCCTCGCCGTCATCCGCGCCGTCCGGGGACCGACGATTTTCGACCGCGTCCTGGCTGGCAATGCGGTTGGCAGCTTGGCCATTCTGCTGTTGATTGTCGTTGGCTTCTTGAACGGTCGACCCGAATGGATCGACATCGGGCTCACCTATGCGTTGCTCAATCTGATTGCCACGCTCGCCATCCTCAAGTACTTCCGGCACGGTGATCTGGCTTACGATCCGGATGAGGACGGCCCGCAATGATGGAACAGTCTTTAGTCGACCAGATTATTCACATCGTCAGCGGCGTGCTGATCGTCTCCGGTGCGTTTTTCGTGCTGGTCGGCGCCATTGGTCTGGTCAGAATGCCGGACGTTTTCACGCGGATGCACGCGACCAGTGTCACCGAAACCGCGGGCGCCGGGCTATTGCTGGTCGGCTTGATGCTTCAGGCCGGCTTCAGCCTGCTGACGCTGAAGCTGTTGTTCGTGCTCGCCATCTTCTTTCTGACCGCACCTGTTGCGACGCACGCCCTCGCCCAGGCCGCTCTGACCTACGGCATCGAGCCGGAACTCGCCGAAGACCGGCGCGAGCAACCGGCCGCTGCTGCCCGATCTGCAGAATCAACGGGTGATGAGGAGGCATGACGGAATCCTACATCAACATGGCGCTGTTGACGCTGTTGGTGATCGTAACGATCGCCATCGTGCGCCAGCGCAGTTTGTTTGGCGTCGTCGTCCTCGCCGGCATCTATAGCTTTCTGATGGCAAGCGTCATGATCGTACTCGATGCCGTCGACGTTGCCATGACCGAGGCCGCCGTCGGTGCCGGCGTCTCGACCGTCGTCCTGATCGGCACGTTGCACATCACCGGCTCGATGGAAATGCGCCCGGTCCGCCCGACTTCGCTGCCCTTGGCGATCGCCGCGGCGACCGGTGCGATATTGGTCTGGGGGACCTATGGTCTGCCGGCATTCGGCATTGCCGATGCGCCGATCCATGTGCATGTCGCCCCTTACTATCTCGAGCAAAGCGTGCCCAAGATGGGGGTACCGAATGTTGTGACGACGGTGTTGGCCAACTTCCGAAGCTTTGACACGCTGGGCGAGACGACGGTGATTTTTACCGCCGGTATTGGCATCATGCTGCTGCTGCGACGCAACAGGAAGGCGTCCGACAGGGACACGGGAGGCAAGTCGTGAGGCTGGACGTCATATTCCGGGTCGTCACCAAAATGATTATCCCGTTCATTTTGATCTTCGCCCTCTACGTTCACTTTCACGGAGACTATGGTCCGGGCGGCGGCTTCCAGGCCGGTGTCATCGCGGCCGGGGCGGTGATCCTTTATGCCATCATCTTTGGTGTTCAGGCGGCCCAACGTGTCGTTCCGCAATGGTTCGTTGCGCTGTTGGTGCCGCTTGGCGTCCTGATCTATTCGGGCACCGGCGCGTTCTCGTTCATCTATGGCCTCAACTACATGGACTATACCGCCCTGGCGCACGATCCCAAGCACGCTCACCATCTCGGAATTCTACTGGTCGAGGCCGGCGTCATCATCACGGTAGCAAGTACCATGACCGCCATCTTCTATGCGTTCGTCGAGAGGAAGCGCTAATGCAGATCCTCGATGCCATTGCACCGCACTACAACTATGCCGTCACCATCCTGCTGATGATCTCCGGCCTCTACATCGTCATTGCCCGTGGCAACATGGTCAAAAAGCTGGTTGGCCTGTCGATGTTCCAGACGTCGGTCTATCTGCTCTACATTTCGCCCGGCAAAATCGTCGGCGGCACTGCACCGATCATCGACGACAGCTACACCGTCTACTCAAACCCGCTGCCCCACGTCCTGATGCTGACCGCGATTGTCGTTGGCGTTGCTACGCTGGCGCTCGGCCTCGCCCTCGTTGCCCGCATCTACGAAGCCTACGGCACGATCGAAGAGGATGAGATCTTCGAAAGGACCGAAGATCAATGAGCGCGAGTGGGGGGCACTTCGTACTCGCCGAGCACTTGCCGGCCGTGATCGTCGTCACGCCGTTGATTGCGTCATCGCTCGTCGCGTTGTTGCGCCACAGCCGGGCAGCCTGGGCGTTTTCGCTGATCGTCGCCTGGAGCCTGCCGGTATTCTCGGCGATGCTACTGATCAAGGTTGTCGACGGCGGTACGATCTCCTATGCGCTGGGTGGCTGGCAGCCGCCCTACGGCATCGAATACCGCGTCGACATCGTCAATGCGTTCGTGCTGCTGCTGGTCTCCGGCATCGGCGCGGTGGTTATGCCCTATGCCTTGCGCTCCGTCGAACAGGAGATCGAGGACCACAATCAGCCCTGGTTCTATTGCATTTACTTGCTGTGCCTGTGCGGCCTTCTTGGCATGGCGGTGACCGGCGATGCCTTCAACATTTTCGTGTTTATGGAGGTCTCCTCGCTGGCGACCTATGTGTTGATTGCCATGGGACGCGCCAAGCGCGCGCTGTTGTCGGCCTATCAGTATCTGATCATGGGCACCATTGGTGCGACCCTCTACGTGTTGGGTGTCGGCCTGCTTTACGTCGTCACCGGCTCCCTCAATCTGGTCGACATCGCGGACCGCATTGGTCCCGCCTTCGAAGATCAGGCGCGGCCGATTATGGCCGGCTTGGCCTTCATCCTGGTCGGCATCAGCCTCAAGCTGGCACTCTTCCCGCTGCATGTCTGGTTGCCGAACGCCTATGCCTTCGCGCCATCGTTTGCGACGATCTTTCTGGCGGCAACGGCAACCAAAGTTGCAATCTATATCCTGCTGCGCTTGTACTTCTCGGTGTTCGGCGCAGCGATCACGCTGACACAGCTGCCGGTAACGGAAGTCTTGCTTGCCCTGTCGCTTGCGGCCATGTTTATCGCCTCGGTTCTGGCCGTCTATGAAGACAGCATCGAGCGCATGCTGGCCTACTCGTCCGTGGCGCAGATCGGCTACATCACACTCGGCGTCGCCATCGCCAACCAGTCCGGGCTGACCGGCTCCATCGTCCACATTCTGAACCACGGCGTGATGAAAGCAGCCTTGTTTGCCGCCATTGGCGCCGTCGTCTACCGCATTGGCACGAGCCGGCTCAGCCAGCTCGGTGGCCTTGGTCAGAAGATGCCTTTGACGATGGCGGCGTTCGTGATCGGCGGGCTCAGTATTATCGGCGTGCCGGGCACCGTCGGCTTTGTGTCGAAATGGTATCTCGGCGTTGGCGCCATCGCGCACAACTGGTGGCCGGTGGTGCTGGCAATGATGGCAAGTTCATTGGTCTCGGTGATCTACATCGGCCGCGTGATCGAAGTTGCGTATTTCCGCCCGGTCAGCGAAGCCTGCGCCAATGCCGAAGAGCCGCCGCTCAGCATGTTGGTGCCGACGCTGATCCTTGCCGGCGCGACGATCTACTTCGGTCTCGAAACGAGTTGGACCGGTGACGTCGCAGGCAAGGCCGCCGAGCAGTTGCTGGGAGGCCTCAAGCAATGAACCTCACCGGCCTCACACCGTCCGATCTGATTTTGGCAGCCATTGTCATCCCGCTCGCGGCTGCGTTTGTGATCCCGGTGTTCCACCGCGTCCCGAATTTGCGCGAGACGGTGACGCTCGGCGCCGCGGCGCTGCTGTGGTTGATGGTGCTTGATCTCACGCCGCACATTATCAATGGCGAGCGGCCTGAGAGCATCAGTTTCGACATCGTCGCGGGATTTGGCATCGCCTTCAGGGTCGAACCGCTCGGCTTGCTGTTCGGCCTGGTTGCCTCGACCTTGTGGATCATCAATTCGATCTATTCGATCGGCTATATGCGCGGCCACAACGAGCCACGCCAGACATCGTTCTATGTTTGCTTTGCGGTTGCCATTTCCAGCACGATTGGCCTCGCATTCTCGAAGAACCTCTTTACGCTCTTTATCTTCTACGAAATCCTGACGCTTTCGACCTACCCGCTGGTCGCACACAAGGGTAACGAGGAAGCCAGGCACGGCGCCCGCACCTACATCCTCCTCCTGCTTGGCACGTCGATGGTGCTGCTGTTGCCGGCGATCATCATCACCTATGCCCTTGCAGGCACGCTGGACTTCACAGCGGGCGGCATCCTCGCCGGCAAGGTTGACGGCGCGCCGTTGGCCTTGCTGCTCGCCCTGTTCGCCTTCGGCATTGGCAAGGCCGCCTTGATGCCGTTCCACTTCTGGCTGCCCTCGGCGATGGTTGCGCCAACACCGGTCAGCGCGCTGTTGCATGCCGTTGCGGTCGTCAAGGCCGGGGTCTTCACCGTGCTCAAGGTGATCGTCTATACCTTCGGCATCGATTTTCTCGCGGCCAGCGGCCAGACCGAGTGGCTCGTCTATTTCTCGTCGTTCTGCCTGATCGCCGCCTCCGTCGTCGCCATGAACCAGAACAATCTGAAGGCACGGCTTGCCTATTCCACGGTCAGCCAGCTCGCCTACATCGTGCTCGGCGCGGCGCTTGCTACGGCGGCGAGCGTCACCGGCGGGGCCATGCATATCGTCATGCATGCGGCTGGCAAAATCACGCTGTTCATGTGCGCCGGCGCCATCTACGTCGCCCACCACAAAACCGAGGTCGACGAACTGGACGGCATTGGCCGCTTGATGCCGGTCACGATGTTTGCCTTCCTGATCGCCTCGCTCAGTATCATCGGACTACCGCCCTTCGGCGGCACCTGGAGCAAATGGTTCCTGGCGATCGGCGCGCTCGATGCCGGCTACCAATTCGCCGTCGCGGTGTTCATGATCTCATCGTTGTTGAACGTCGCCTACCTCTTGCCGATCGTGTCGCGGGCGTTCTTCAAGCCGCTGCCCGGGACCGACGATGCCACGCCGGTGAAGATCGCAGAAGCCCCGATCGCCTGCGTCATTCCGATTTGCCTCACAGCTTTCGGCTGCTTGCTGTTGTTCTTGTTTGGCGGTCACGTCTACGAACTCGCAGCGCTCATTGATTTGAAACCGCCGGCCGCCGCCGAGGCACCGTCCGCGCTGCTCAAGACAAGTCTTGTCGAAGGAGGCCTTGTCCATGGCCGATGACAACCACAGCAACGCTGCCCACGATGCCCACGGGGGCGATGATGCGCACGGGGCGTTCGTGACGCCGGCGCACGAGCGCACCTGGATTGATGATCCCAAGAACGTCGACCGCATTGTCTACGCGCTTTATGCGCTGTGCGCGCTGCTCGTCGTGATCGATCCCTTTGTCCACAAGCACGGGCCGTTCGCGATCGAGCATGTCTGGGGCTTCTACGCATTCTACGGGTTTGTCGCCTGCGTCGGGCTGGTGATCGCGGCCAAAATGCTGCGGGTCCTATTGATGAAGCCAGAGAACTACTATGATCAGTGAGTTGAACCCCGGCATCATCCTTATCGTCGGCGCGCTGCTGATCCCGCTGCTGGCGGGCGTTGTGCGCAGCGTTTACATGCTTGCCGTGCCGATTGCCGCGTTCGTTCATTTGCTCGGCCTGCCGATCGGCGAACTCGGTCAAATTCAGCTGTTCGATCTGGCCCTGATCACCACACGGGTCGACAAGTTGAGCCTGGTTTTTGGATACATCTTCCTGATCGCCACTTTTCTGGGCGTGATTTATGCCCTGCACGTCGGCGACTGGGTCCAGCACACCGCCGGTATGATTTACGCTGGCAGCGCGGTTGGCGCGGCCTTTGCCGGCGATCTCGTCACCCTGTTTGTGTTCTGGGAACTAACCGCGATCGCCTCGGTGTTCCTGATATGGGCCTCCCGCACCGACCAGGCCTACCGCTCCGGCCAGCGCTATTTGATCATTCAGATCGGCTCCGGCGTCATCCTGCTCGCCGGCATTTTGATGTACTATCGAGAGAGCGGCTCTATCGCCTTCAATGCGATCGGCATTGAGACGCTCGCGGGCCAGATTATTTTGGTCGCATTCGGCATCAAGTGCGCATTTCCGCTGTTGCACAACTGGCTGCAGGATTCATACCCCGAAGCAACGGTGACCGGCACCGTGATGTTGTCTGCATTCACCACCAAGCTGGCGGTTTATGCGCTCGCCCGCGGTTATGCCGGCACCGATATTCTGATCCCGATCGGCGCCACCATGACCGCGTTTCCGATCTTTTACGCCGTGATCGAGAACGATTTACGCCGCGTCCTGGCCTATTCGCTCAACAACCAGTTGGGCTTTATGGTCGTCGGTATCGGTATCGGCACCGAGATGGCGGTCAACGGCGCTGCGGCCCACGCGTTCTGCCACATCATCTACAAGGCGCTGCTGTTTATGTCGATGGGCGCGGTCCTCTATCGCGTCGGCACCGTCAAAGGCTCCGAACTCGGCGGGCTTTATCGCTCTATGCCGTGGACCGCCGGCTTCTGCATGGTCGGCGCCGCCTCGATCTCGGCGTTCCCGTTGTTCTCCGGTTTCGTCTCGAAATCGCTGATCATGACCGAAGCGCTCAAGGGCGAGTATTTCTGGACCTGGCTGGTGCTGCTGTTCGCCAGCGCCGGCGTCTTCCACCATTCGGGCATCAAGATCCCGTACTTCGCCTTCTTCGCCCACGACAGCGGCAAACGGTGCAAGGAAGCGCCGCTCAACATGTTGGTCGCAATGGGCATTGCCGCTGCACTGTGCATTGGCATCGGCGTCTATTCCGATGCGCTCTATGCGATTCTGCCGTACAAGGTGAAATACGCACCCTACACCCTGGAGCACGTCGTCACCCAGCTGCAGTTGCTGATCTTTTCGGCGCTCGCGTTTACGGTTCTGATGCGCACCGGCATCTACCCGCCGGAACTGAAATCCACCAATCTCGACACCGACTGGTTCTACCGCAAACTGGCCTACAACGTCGGCGCCACCGTGATGCTGCTCGCCGCCCAGGCGTGGGCGACGGTGTCGGCATCGGTGGCCGGCCTCGCCGGTCAGTTCGAGCGCTGGTTGAACGAGCATCACTCGACCGACAGCGTGCTGGGACGGACCTGGCCAACCGGCACAATGGCGTTTTGGGCGACGGTTATGCTCGGCGGATATCTGATCCTGTTCTATTTCCGGTAACGGGTATCGACCCGCCGGCCCGGGCGCACCGTTGAAATCCACGGCATCAGGTGCGATCGCCGCCGCAGAACCAAATATCGCACACGAACCGAGGGAACCTCTGAATGAGTCCGAGGTCCAGGGGTCCAACCCCTGGTCGGGGTGTTTGAGGGGCGGACAAGCCCCTCAAAGATCGCCGCAACGCGGCGATATGTTAAGGGCTCGGCCCTTAACAATCCCGCCAAAGGGCATTGCCCTTTGGCAACCGGTGACTTGTTTAGCGGTTCCCACTTACGACACAAGGGTGATCGCCACTTTGGCATCGCGCAATCTTCTGCCTATATTTGGGATCGTTCCGATGCCGACCACTAGATGTTCGAGGAGGCGATTATGAGCAACACCACATCGCGGCCACAGGTTCAAAAATCTGAAGCCCAGTGGCGCCAGGTGCTGACCCCGGAACAGTACTACGTCGCCCGCGAGCACGGCACCGAGCGCGCCTTCACAAGCCCCCTCAACGATGAGAAACGTCCGGGCATGTTCAAGTGCGTTGGCTGCGGTGCCGCCCTGTTCAAGTCCGATGACAAATTCGATTCCGGCTCCGGCTGGCCAAGCTACACCCGCCCGATTGACGAAGCCGCCGTCACCGAACACGATGATCGGTCATTGTTTATGCGCCGCACCGAAGTGCGCTGCGCGACCTGCGAGGCCCATCTCGGCCACGTCTTTCCTGACGGACCGCCGCCAACCGGCAGGCGCTATTGCATCAATGGCATAGTGCTGGAGTTCGAGGCGGCGTGACGAGGCCCGCTGGTTGCGTCCGGTTTGGTCTGCCGCTCGTCGTCGGCGCCAACCGGGGCCGCGCACCCGCCGCGCGAGACCCCGGGCCGCGGCCGCTTGCGCAATAGAAATGCTTCTATTTCAGTTGAACTCGCTCTAAGCTCCGGATCTGCCATCCGCGCAACGTGGTGGCACGAACTGCTCAACGATTGATGAGGAGTAAAGTGATGGCGTATTACATGTTTCAGGGACGTTATGCGACAGGCTCATTGAAAGCCATGGTTGAAAACCCCCAGGATCGCGAGACGGCGGCGCGCGAGTTTGTAGAGGCGGCCGGCGGCAAGCTGGTCCAGTTCTACTTCAGTTTCGGTAGCGATGACGTCGTGGCGATCATCGAGGCACCGGATGACACGACCATAGCCGCCTGCTCCTTGGTGCTCGGTGCATCGGGTGCGATGTCCGGCGGCGCCACAACCAAACTGATGACGTCGTCAGAAGCGATGTCGGCGATGTCGAAAGCGAAATCTCTCGCCGCGTCCTACAAGGGTGCCGGCTAGAGCATATTCCCGAAAAGTGCGCGCACTTTTTGGATAAGAATATGCGTGAAAACAAACAGATAGAGCACTTTTCGTGATACCGTATAAACGAAAAATGCTCTAAGCCAATGCCGCCTTGGGCGGGTGTGCATCGGCCGGCCCGTTGTGCTCCGGGCCTTCGCCCGACCACCATCAGATCCTGCCTGTGAGTGGTCGGACGGGGGAGCGGGAAGGCTCCAGCGCAACGTGAAATGATCTCGTGTTCCGGACCAGACATATGTCCCTGGTGAGAGGTGGAGCAACGCTTGTTCGTCCGGAACACGATCGAACGGTTCGCTCGTGATGCGGCGGCGATGATCGCAAATCGATCGTTGCAGTCGTAACGGGCGCGGGTCGGGATCGGTCGGCACGTTCTGGGGGTGCAGAACATGGAAAGATCAGCCGTTGTGCTGCGAATTGGCGCGGCCGCGGCCGCGACTAGAGCAACCTGCCTTTATTCGGAATCGGAACGATCCCGAATAAAGGCAGAAAGTTGCTCGCCTCTAAAGTGGCGATCATCTTCGTGCTTTAAGTTGGAACCGCAATAGCGGTTCCAACTTAAAGCACGATGATCTGGTTTGTGCGCCGTGCCGCACCATCTCACGACATTGCTCGCCAAGCCTGAGATCAACTTCCTGAGATCAACTTTATGATAGAAGTCATAGACGTCGTAGACGTCATAGACGCCATTGAAACCCCTGCACGGAGCCGTTATGTCGCTAGCTGCCAGCCAACCGCCCGTTGCCCGCAAGGTCCCCGTGACGTCGACCTGGCACGGCATTGAACTCACCGACAACTATCACTGGTTGCGCGCGGCTAACTGGCAGGACGCAATGCGCGACCCGGCGACCTTGCCGGCCGACATCCGCGCCCATCTCGAAGCCGAGAACGCCTACACCAAGTCGGTGATGGCGGATACGGACGCGCTCCAGGAAACGCTATTCCAGGAAATGAAGGCGCGGATCAAGGAAGACGACAGTTCGGTTCCCGCGCCCGATGGTCCATGGGCCTACTCCACGAGGTTCGTGACCGGCGGCCAGTATCCTCTGCTGTGCCGCCAACCGCGCGACGGCGGCGATCAGGTCGTGCTGCTCGATGGCAACAAGGAGGCCGAGGGACAGGCTTACTGGCAGTTGGGCGGCGCCGACCACAGTCCCGATCACAAATGGCTGGCCTATGGCACCGACACCAACGGTTCGGAATACTACACCATCCGCGTTCGCGACCTTGAGACCGGCGGCGAACTTGCAGACGAAATCACCGGCACCGGCGGCGGTGTCGTGTGGGCGCGCGACAGCAAGACGTTCTACTACACCCGCCTTGATGACAATCACCGACCGCTCGACATCTTTCGCCATGTCATTGGCACATCACCGAAAGACGATGAGCTCGTCTTTCACCAGGACGATGGCGGCTACTATCTCCATCTCGGCGAAACCCAGTCCGGCGCCTTCATCCTGATCGATGTGTCCGATCATGAGACCAGCGAGGTCTATCTGCTCGATGCCGACGATGCCAAAGCCACGCCGCGCCTGATCTTGCCGCGCATGGACAAGCATCAGTATGCCGTCGAACATCACGGCGATACGCTCTACTTTCTCACCAACTCGAACGGGGCAGAGGATTTCCGTGTCTGCACCGCACCGGTCGACGATCCGAAGTTCGAAAACTGGCGCGAGCTGATCCCGCACAATGCCGGCACGCTGATCCTGAGCCTCGTCATGCTCGCCGGTCACATGGTGCGCCTTGAACGATGTCGGTCACTGCCGCGGATCGTCATTCGCCGTCTCGCCGATAATCAGGAACACGAAATCGCGTTCGAAGAAGCAGCTTATGGTCTGGGTATGTCGGCCGGATACGAGTTTGACACGACCGCGATCCGCTTCACCTATTCCTCGATGACGACGCCGACGCAGGTGTTCGACTACGACATGGACAGCCGCGCGCGGGTGTTGCGCAAAACCCAGGAAGTGCCGAGTGGTCACGATCCGGCCGACTACGTCACCGATCGGCTGTTTGCCAAAGCCAGGGACGGCAAGGACGTGCCGGTTACCATCCTCTACCACAAGGATACCGCCCTCGACGGCTCCGCACCAACGCTGCTTTACGGCTATGGCAGCTACGGTATTTCAATCCCGGCAAGTTTTTCCACCGCGCGCCTCAGCCTTGTCGACCGCGGCTTTGTTTACGCCATCGCCCATGTTCGCGGCGGCAAGGACATGGGCTACCGCTGGTACACCGACGGCAAACGCCAACACAAGCCCAACACCTTCACCGATTTTATCGACTGCGCCGAGTTTCTGGTCGAACGCGGCTATACCCGGCGCGGCCGCATTGTCGCAAATGGCGGCTCTGCCGGCGGTCTGTTGATGGGCGCGATCGCCAACATGGCACCCGATCTGTTTCTCGGCATCATTGCCAACGTTCCGTTTGTCGACACGCTCAATACCATCCTCGACAAGGACTTGCCGCTCACTCCGATGGAATGGCCGGAATGGGGCAATCCGATTGTCTCGGCGGACGATTTCAACACGATCCAGTCCTATTCGCCCTACGACAACGTCGAGGCGAAGGCCTATCCGCACATCTTCGCGCTCGCCGGTCTGACCGATCCGCGCGTGACCTACTGGGAACCGGCCAAGTGGGTTGCCAAACTGCGCGAGTTTTCGACCAGCGACAATCTCATCCTGCTCAAGACCAATATGGACGCCGGCCATGGCGGAGCCTCGGGCCGCTTCGAAGCCCTGCGCGAAGCCGCCGTCGAGTTTGCCTTTGCGCTCAAAATCGCGGGCAAAGCGGGATAGGGCGGCGCGCCCGACGTTGGGATTGGATGTGAACCTTCAGGGCGCCGCCCGTTCGCTGCCGCCGCCAGAATCTGATATAAAAAGACAACAGCGCGTCGCCTGTGAAAAGGTCCTTCGGCTTCGCCTTGGTGTGCTTTTCCCAAGGCACTATGGAAAACTGCTGTTTACGGCGGCTTCGACGATCTGGTCCCTGCCGGGTTGTTCGGACCATCTTTAGCTTGAGACGACCATCTGGTTTTCCATTTCATGCCGCTTTACCGGCGGTTGTTGCGACGGGTGGAGCGCGGAGGCCCCATAGACCGCAATGCGCCAGCATGTTCCAGCTTTATATTCGAACATCTGAATAACCGAGGCTTGCGTGGCACGATCCACAGATCCGCATTGCGGGCTGATATAATGCCGCCGTCAGCGCTCCTTTTCATTGCGCCACTTTTCATATGCCACAAGTGTCTGGTCGTCCGTCGCAGGATAGAGGCCCAGGATCGATTGACCTTCGTGGACCTTTTCGGTGACGAAATCTTCGAACGCCGTCATTTCCGTTGCTTCAGTGGCAATCTCACTTGCAAGGTGGGCCGGTATGATAACCACACCATCGTTATCGCCGACCACAACGTCGCCGGGAAACACTGGAGCATCACCGCAGCCGATCGGAACATTGATATCGAGCGCCTGATGACAGGTTAAATTCGTTGGTGCGGAGGGGCGTTGGTGGAACGAGGGGATTGCGAGGTTTGCAATCTCGACCGCATCCCGAAATCCACCATCGGTTACGACACCGGCCACGCCGCGCTTCAAGAGACGCGTGACCAGGATTGATCCGGCCGAGGCGGCGCGGGCGTCCTTGCGGCTGTCGATGACGAAGACGGCACCCGGCGGGCATTCTTCGACGGCCTTTCGTTGAGGATGGGAGCGGTCACGGAAGACCTCGATAGAATTGAGGTCTTCGCGAGCCGGTATGTAGCGCAACGTGAACGCCTCGCCGACCATGGACCCGGTGAGGCGTGAGAGCGGTTGCACATTCTGTATCATTTGGTTGCGAAAACCGCGCTTGAACAGCGCTGTGCAGATCGTCGCGGTGCTGACCCGTTTCAGCTGCTCTCTTGTCACCTGCCGTAATGTCATGGCGCGTGTTGCCCCTGTTACAAGTTGTCATCAATATCGAAGGTTATCCGTTCGGACGGTGAAACCTCCGGTTTGCCGTGATCCGGGGCAGCATGCTGCCGACGCTGCTCATTGATCACGCAGATGGTCGGTCACCCGGGACCGGGCACGATGGATGTGATAGCGCATCGACAGATCCGCCCCAACCGGGTCTCCTGTCGAAATGGCATCGACGATGGCACGGTGTTCTTCGCTAATTTTCCGGATACGCTCTTGAGAGCCACGTTTTGATATGCTGAGCGCCACTCGCATGCCTGACTGAATTGCCGAGTTGAGCGAGGACAAGATACTCACGAAGAAATCATTGCCGGTCGCCTGGGCAATTGCGATGTGAAAATCATAGTCGGCCTTGTCCGCCAGGTCGCGGCGCTGCAGAGCCTCCTCCAGCTCGCTGAGCGTCGCTTCTATGCGCTCAATGTGTTCTGGTGTTGCGCGTTGCGCAGCGAGACTGGCGGCGGCACCCTCGAATGGCAGCCGGGCCTCGAAGCATCTCAGCAGCCCCGCGACATCGGCTGGTTCGGCAAACTGGATCAGCCCCTCGGGCGGCCGTGATTTGACAAAGGTTCCCGAACCCTGTCGCGTGTATACCAAACCGTCCGCTTGAAGCCGTAACAGTGCTTCCCTGGTTACGGGACGTGAAACTTCGTAAGTCCGCGATATCTGGTTTTCGGATGGCAGCTTGTCACCCTCTTTGAGATGACCGGAGACGATTGCCTCCAAGAGCTGACCATAAAGTTGGTCCGCAAGTCGTTCGCGCTTCGCAATCTTCAGATTTAATTCGACCATGTGCAGCTAATCGCGGATTGCCTTCATTCGTGTCGTCCCGCAGCGCCGTTTAACGGCGATCGATGAGGGGCTGAAAGCCCCTCAAACACCCCGACCAGGGGATCATCCCCTGGACCTCGGACGTATTCACAGGTTGCTTAGGACGAGCACTGAGATCAGCGGTCTACTCCCACATTGCGTTAACGCGGAAATCATACATCTTATTTGACAACTTCTCTACACATACTCGCTTTGTCAAGCTCTCCATTGATCGTGTTCTGATCGACCTCGACGCATCATCTCTGAAGCAAGATGGCTTGTGATCTACTGACCGACTTCCAAGTTAATTTATTGAAATAAATGATATTATTTTGCCTTTGGGATCATGAACGCGTGTTCCATCCACGGCTTCGACCGCGTGAAGCGCGAGTTCGAAACAAATTGAGCATGTCTTGACAGAGTGTAAAACTTGTCAGACAACTTAGATAACAACAAAATAAGCCAGCGTGGCCACCGCTGGACGTCTTCCGTGGACCGACATCGATCACAGCCCCGGTGTCCCCGTTGACGACACGAACGTGGCAGCAGCGGCCATTCGACAGCCGCAAATTCAGGGAGCACGAGGAATGCGATATCTCTCAGTATGCCTGTTGGCATGTACACTTGCTGCGCCAACGTTTGCACAGGCCAAAGAGATAACGGTGGTACTGTCTGAGGAGCCGGATGTTATCGATCCGTGCGAAGCGACCCGATCCAATGTCGGTCGTATTGTAAAGCAGAATATCGCCGAGACACTGGTTGAGATTGATCCGAAGGACGGAAGCATCACGCCGCGTCTTGCAACAGCCTGGAGCCAGGTCGACAAACTGACCTGGCGTTTCAAACTGCGCAAAGGTGTTAAATTCCACGACGGTTCAGATTTCAACGCGGCAGCCGCCGTTATCGCGATCAAGCGCAACCTCGACCCGACGCAGGACTGTGAAATCCGTCTGAAATTTTTCGGCAACATCAAGCTTACGGCGACCACCGTGGATGCCGAAACGCTTGAGGTCAAGACCGAAAAGCCTCAACCGATCCTGCCGGCGCTGATGGGCACGATGGTGATATCCGGGCCGAAAACCCAGCCGAACAAGGGCACGCGCAATCCGGTCGGGACCGGTCCATACAAGTTCGCGAGCTGGACACCGGGACAGGACGTGCGCTTGGTGCGATTTGACGGCTACTGGGGGGGCAAACCGCCAGTCACCGGCGCTCGCTATATCTGGCGCAGCGAGTCGGCCGTGCGCGCCGCGATGGTGAAGAAGGGCGAAGCCGACATCGCACCGAATATCGCCTTGCAGGATGCAACCGATCCGAAATTGGATTTCAGTTACTTCAACTCCGAAACTTCACGCCTTCGGATTGATGTAACGCGGGCACCGCTTGATGATATCCGTGTTCGAAAGGCCATGAACTACGCCATCGATCGCGATGCCCTGCAGGGAAGCATCTTCAGTAAGGACGTCGTGCCGATGACGCAAATCGTCGTGCCGAGCATCAACGGGCACAACCCGGCGCTCAAGCCATGGCCCTATGATCCGGTCAAGGCCAGGAAACTTCTCGCGCAGGCCAAGGCGGCCGGCGTTCCCGTCGACAAGGAAATTCTGATAGTCGGCCGCCTTGGCATGTATCCCAACGCGACTGAGGCCATGGAAGCAATGCACGCGATGCTGACCGACGTGGGCTTCAAAGTGAAACTGAAAATGATGGAAG
This sequence comes from Hyphomicrobiaceae bacterium, assembly GCA_965223355.1. Lineage (GTDB taxonomy): Bacteria > Pseudomonadota > Alphaproteobacteria > Rhizobiales > Hyphomicrobiaceae > Tectiglobus. The sequence continues at coordinate 4,841,163 of CBDCWE010000003.1, read as the reverse complement.
TCAGCCAGTGGGTGAAGATCTTCACCAAACCTTATGCCGAGGATCGCGGACCTGTTTTGCAACAAAGCCAGCACGATAACAACAACGGTGATGCCGTGTTCTCGGTGTTCTTCAAATATGCTTGCGAGGGACCGCAGTCGACAATATGTGACAAGCAGGTCGATGAAGGAATTACCGCGGCAAGTGCAGCAACCGGTGACAAGCGTCGCAAGCTCTGGCAGGAAGTCTTCCGACGGTTGCATCAGGACATCGTTCCCGATGTGCAGATGTTCCATATGGTCGGCTTTTCACGAGTTTCCAGCCGGTTGAACTTCACACCTTCGATCTCGACGAACAGCGAGCTGCAGCTTTCGCAGGTCAAATTCCGATAATCGCGATATTCGCGATATAGTTGCACCTTGTAAGCGCCTCCGGCGGGCAGTCCACCCGCCGGAGGCGAGTTTGATGCAGGTCTGCTCGCGATGCATGCTTATCTCCTCAAGCGGACGATACACAGCTTCTTCTCACTTGCTGGATTGCTGATCCTTGTATTCTTTCTTGTGCGTTTGACCGGCGACCCGGGCAATTTGTATCTGCCCATCGATGCCACGCTTGAAGCCCGACAGGAGTTCACCAAGAAGCACGGATTTGACGATCCGACATACGTCCAATTCGGCCGGTACGTGTCCGACCTGGTGCAGGGTGAGCTTGGTCAATCGATCCGCAAGCAGCGTCCAGCAATTGACGTCGTGCTCGAAGCCATCCCGGTGACGCTGTGGCTGGCCGCCGTAGCAATGACAATTGCAATGGTTGGCGCCATCATCGTCGGTGCGCTCGCAGCCTATAGGCCGGGCGGCATGTTCGATCGCATGTCCAGCATCGCCTCTTTGATCAGTGCCAGTGCACCAGACTTCTGGGTGGCCATAACTGCCATCTTGCTGTTTTCCGTCACTCTTGAGTGGTTGCCGACGTCCGGGATAGGCGGCCTGCCATACTGGATCATGCCGATTGGCGTACTGGTCATTCGTCCCTTCGGCCTCATGGTGCAGGTCGTGCGGGCTTCGATGCTGACCGTTCTCAGTTCAGCATTCGTAAAGACGGCGCGTGCAAAGGGCGTCCGGGAGAGCTCTGTAATTTTCGTTCATTCCCTGCGTAACGCAATGCTTCCGGTCATAACCGTCGCCGGTGATCAGGCGGCGAGCATCGCGAACGGGGCGGTCATCGTGGAAACGATATTCGGCTGGCCGGGCATTGGTAAGCTGATGATCGACTCCATCATTCAACGTGATTTTGCGGTCGTGCAAGCTTCGATTCTTGTTACGGCGATCGTCATCTTGTCGATCAATATCGTTGTCGACATTGCTTATGCGGTGCTCGATCCCCGGATCAGGCACAATTGACATGACCCAAGCGACCGACAAGACCAATGCATCGATCGAATTGGCCAGGCGAGCGGGCAGACGTCGACGCATCATCACGTTGTTGTGGAATGACAAGTTTGCATTTTGCTCCGCCGCGTTTCTCACAATCGTGTTTGTTTGTGCAGTCATCGGGCCGTGGTTGCTCGGCGACGTTGCAACAAAGATGAACCTGCGGCTCAGAAATTTACCACCATTTACATTTGAGCATGGGTGGCTGTATTTGCTTGGCGCGGACTCACTTGGTCGCAGCATGCTCGCCCGGTTGCTTGTCGCCAGCCAAAACACGATGGCAATTGCAGCCAGCGCCGTTGCCTTTTCGATGGTCATCGGCGGTACGCTCGGTCTGATCGCAGGTTATGCGGGCGGTTGGATCGGCAGCATCATCATGCGTCTCGCCGATGTCATCATGAGCTTTCCCTCGCTGCTCATCGCCGTCGTGGTGCTCTACATGTTCGAGCCGCACGTCGCCAATCTTATCCTGGTGCTCGGCTTCACGCGCATGCCGATTTACATGCGTACCGCGCGGGCGGAGGTTCTCGAGATCCGCGAAAGACTGTTTGTGTCGGCGGCGCATGTTATGGGAGCCAGCACCTCGCGGATCGTTCGCCGCCACATAACTCCGCTTGTCCTGCCGACATTGATGACGATCGCAACCCTGGAGTTTGCTTTCGTCATGCTGGGCGAATCGGCGCTCAGTTTCCTCGGCATCGGCATCCAACCGCCAGAGATCACCTGGGGACTGATGGTGGCCCAGGGCCGCAACTATCTACAGACAGCTTGGTGGCTGGCCTTTTTTCCAGGGCTGATGATCATGCTCACCACGCTGTCCCTCAATCTGCTTTCAAGCTGGCTGCGCATTGCGCTTGATCCGATTCAACGATGGCGTTTGGAAATCCCGGGGAGCAAAAATGGTTGAGCAATCGCAACCATTGCTTGATGTGCGCGATCTGGCCGTCTCATTTCACACAAGCGGCGGTGATGTTGATGCGGTCAACGGCATCAGCTTTGATCTTCAGCGTGGAGAAACGCTCGCGATCCTCGGTGAAAGCGGTTCCGGCAAAAGCGTCAGTGCGTCTGTCGTCATGGGCATTCTCGATAGTCCGCCCGGCTTTGTGCGCAGCGGTGAGGTCTACCTTGATGGTATCAACATCCTGGAGTTGCCGAACACCCGGCGACGTAACCTCATGGGTGAAAAGATCGCGATGATCTTTCAGGACACCCTAGCGCACCTCAATCCGGTGTTCACTGTCGGCTGGCAGATCGCTGAATGCTTTCGTATTCATCGTGGTCTCGGCCGACGAGAGGCGTGGACGCGTGCCGTCGACCTTTTGGATCGCGTGCGTATCCCAGATGGCGCGCGGCGGGCGAAAGATTATCCGCATCAGTTTTCCGGCGGCCAGCGCCAGCGCATCATGATTGCCATGGCCTTGGCACTGGAGCCCGACATTTTGATTGCCGATGAGCCGACAACGGCGCTGGATGTCACGGTACAGGCGCAAATTCTGGATCTGCTTATGGAGCTGCGCAATGAACGCGGTATGGGCCTGATCCTGATCACCCATGATCTCGGCGTTGCTGCCGAAGTCGCAGACCGGATCGTCGTCATGAATGCCGGCGAGATCGTTGAAGAAGGACCGGTTCAGAAAGTTTTTGCCGATCCGGAACATGCTTACACCAAGCGGCTGATAAGTGCCATTCCCAGCCTTGGTGCGGCCGGTAAGGACCGCCAGGACAACGAGCCCGGAGACGATCGGCAACCGATCCTGCGTGTTCAGGAGTTGACGAAGCACTACCAGGTTCAAAGTGGGCTCTTCTCCGTTTGGTCGGGCGAGGTCGTGAAGGCGTGTGACGGTGTCAGTTTCGATCTTTATGCCGGCGAAACCGTGGGCATTGTGGGTGAATCCGGTTCCGGCAAGACAACTGTATCTCATCTTCTGCTGCGCCTGGTTGAGCCGACAAGCGGCTCCGCCACGTATGGCGGCAAGGACATTTTCGGCCTCTCCGGCGATGAGCTCATGCACTTTAGACGGCGTTTTCAAGCCGTGTTCCAGGATCCCTTCGCGTCACTCAATCCAACCATGAGTGTGTTCGAGATTATTTCCGAGCCATGGCTGATCCATCGCGATGTCATAGCCAAAGAAAGGCATCGCGACCGTGTCGTCGAGCTTCTCGAAAGCGTCGGCATGGCACCGGACCACGCCGAGCGGCACCCGCACGAGTTTTCGGGTGGCCAGCGCCAGCGCATCGCCATTGCGCGCGCGCTCGCACTGCAACCCGAGATCATCATTTGCGATGAAGCGGTTTCGGCGCTCGATGTATCGATACAGGCGCAAATCGTCTCGCTGCTGGGCGAACTGCGCGATAGCTTTGGCTTGTCCTACCTTTTCATTGCGCATGACCTGCCGGTTGTGAAGGAGTTGGCTGATCGTGTGATCGTCATGAAATCCGGCAAGATCGTCGAGCAGGGCTCGGTCGATCAGATCTTCAATAACCCGCAACAAAACTACACAATTGATTTGCTGGCAGCGACGCCAATCCCGGACCCTGAACAAATGCGAGAGCGGCGGCAGCGACGTGGTATTGGCAGCTGATGTGAACTTTCAGGAGGTTGTCCGCGCGGGCCGGGCGCGAGCAGTCGATGTTGTGAGACTGCAGCGAGGCCGTCAACGTCAATCCGCCGCCTCGAGCTGACCGCGGACAAGCTGTTGAAGCTTCACGACCGACCGAAGCGCCAAAAAATGTGGCTTGATCTCGCCGGAATTCTATGGGACATTGTATATTGTATACAATTTATGAAGGCGTCGGTTGAAAGATCTGGGACTGCCGCGATCGGTGAACGAAACCGGCAAACAGGTCGGCGCATGATAGGCCGTGGCTGCTGGCCGTATGACAGGACGTGGCTGCTGGCCGCAAGGGAGACGTCGTCATGGCAGGATCGAACGAACCGCGCATTGCAGGCCGTCACTTCCTGCAGATCCCGGGACCTTCACCGGTCCCCGACCGCATCTTGAAAGCGATGGCGATGCCCGTGATCGACCACCGCGGGCCGCAATTCCAAAAGCTTGGCCACCGGGTTCTGGCCGGCATCAAAACCATCTTCAAAACCGAGAAACCGGTCATCATCTACCCGGCGTCAGGAACCGGCGCGTGGGAAGCCGCCCTCATCAACACCATGTCGCCCGGTGACAAGGTGCTGATGTATGAGACCGGTCACTTTGCAACGCTGTGGAAAAACATGGCGCTGAAACTTGGTCTGGTGCCGGAATTCATCGAGACCGACTGGCGCTCGGGCGCCGAGGCCGACCGCATCGCGGCGCGCCTGCAGGCCGATACCAACCACGAACTGAAGGCCGTCTGCGTCGTCCACAATGAAACCTCCACCGGCGCCATGTCACGCATCGACGAGGTTCGCCAGGCGATCGACAACACCGGCCATCCGGCCCTGTTGATGGTCGACACGATTTCGGGTCTCGCCTCGGCCGACTATCGCCACGATGAATGGGGCGTCGACGTGACCGTGTCGGGATCGCAAAAGGGCCTGATGCTGCCGCCCGGCATTTCGTTCAATGCCATCTCCGACAAAGCATTGCAGGCATCGAAAACCGCCAAACTGCCAAAACTGTTCTGGTCGTGGGAAGAAATGCTGGCCAACAATGCCAACGGCTTTTTCCCCTATACGCCGGCGACCAACCTGCTCTACGGCCTCGCTGAAGCAATCGATATGCTGCACGAGGAAGGCCTCGATAAGGTCTTTGCCCGCCACGTCCGCCATGGCGAAGCGACGCGCCGAGCAGTCGCTGCCTGGGGGTTTGAGAACCTCATCACCAACCGGAAGTATTTCTCACCCGTGCTGACCGCGGTCGTCATGCCGGCCGGCCATAACGCCGATAGCTTCCGCAACGTCGTGCTCGACAATTTCGACATGTCGCTCGGTACCGGCTTGTCCAAGGTTGCCGGCAAGGTGTTTCGCATTGGTCATCTCGGCGACATCAACGATCTCACCCTGATTGCCACACTCTCGGGCGTCGAAATGAGCCTGCAACTCGCCGGTGTACCGCACAGCAAAGGCGGCGTTCAGGTCGCGATGGACTACTTGTCGGATACAGCGCCGGCAGCAAACCAGGACAGAAAGCCATAACCCGATGTCGACAAGTCCCTCCGAAGAGCTCCGCTACGACGTTACCGACGAGATTGGTCTCATCACCATCAACCGGCCGCAGGCGCGCAACGCGCTGAAACTCGAGATGTACGGCCAGATCGCCGACATCCTCGAAGGCGCGCCAACCGACGGCTCCGTCAAGGTCATCGTTATCACCGGTGCCGGCGATAAGGCCTTTGCCGCCGGCACGGACATCTCGATCTTTCGCGATTTCAGCGCCGACAAAGGCATTCAGTATGAGCGCAGCGGAGATCTTAACTTCGCGCGCATGGAAATGTGCCCGGTGCCGACCATCGCCGCCATTTCCGGCGCCTGCACTGGCGGCGGCGCCGGCATCGCCTCGGTTTGCGATCTGCGCATCGCCTCACGCGATATGAAGTTTGGCTTTCCGATCGCGCGCACGCTCGGCAACTGCCTTTCGGCTGCGACCCTCGGCCGCCTCAAAGGCCTGCTCGGCGAAGCCAAGGTGCTCGACCTGATCCTGACATCGCGCCTGATGGCAGCCGACGAGGCGCTCGCCTGCGGCCTGGTCAATGAAGTGGTTGAAGACAATGCCGCCGTCCGCGCCCGGGCCTGGGAACTGGCAACCCGCATCAAGGCCAACGCGCCGTTGACCATGCGCGCTACCAAGGAAATCCTGCGCCGCATGCGCCGTCAAATCGCACCGATCGACGACCACGACGTCATCTCACAGGTCTATGCCAGCGCCGACCTCAAGGAGGGCATTGAAGCCTTCTTCGCCAAGCGCAAGCCCAGTTGGCAGGGCAAGTAGCAACCCGGTGCCGCCGACATGGCTGGCGTGCGAAGGAGTTAACAGCAGCTTCCGGACACGTCCGGTCCAGCGCTATGCTTGCGATCAACAGATGACGTCTTGATGAGGGTTGATGAGGGGGTCCACATGCATCTCAAGGACAAAGTCGCCGTCGTGACGGGCGGCAACGGCGGCCTCGGCCAGCGTATCTGTCATGCGCTTGCGCGCGAGGGTTGCCACATCGCCGTCGTCTATGCCCGCAGCTCCGACGAGGCCGGAACCGTCGCCGACACCATGCGCCGCGACTACCAGGTCAACGCCTGCGCCATGGCCTGCGATGTTGCCGATGAAGCGAGCGTCAACGCGCTCGTTGAACGTGTAGGCGAGCACTTCGGCCGCCTCGACATTCTGATCAACGACGCCGCCTTCAACAAAGCCATCCCGTACCAGAACCTCGATGAACTCACGCTCGAAATCTGGACCAAGATCCTGTCCATCAACCTCACCGGGCCGATGCTGTTGTGCAAGGCCGTCGCGCCATACATGAAGCGCCAAGGCGGCGGCCGGATCGTCAACATTTCTTCAGTGGCCGGCCTCCAACCGATCGGCTCGTCGATTGCCTATGCTGTCTCGAAGGCCGGCCTCAATCACCTGACAAAGTGCATGGCCGTCGCGCTTGCCCCTGAGATCACCGTCAACTGCGTGGCCCCGGGCCTGATCGAAGGCACCCGCGCAACCGCCAATCTCTTGCAAGACCAGATCGACAAGGCGGCCGCCGCCGCCATCCTTGAAAGACCCGCCGACAAAGACGATTGCGCCAACCAGGTAGTCGCCTTCTGCAAGAGTGATACGACCACCGGTCAGACCCTCGTGATCGATTCCGGTCGCGTGTTTCACTAGTGGTCTCAATCACTTAAAATGGTGCATTGAGATCCGCTGCCCTGGTTCGTGAGCGGGAAGGCGTGCGCAAGCATAGCGTGCGCTATGGTGAGCACGGCTGACGCCCTCAAGGGGCCGGGGCACACGCACCGACGGCGCTCAGGATTGGCCGCGGGCGATCACATCGTCTTTTCGATCGCCAGATAGCAATGCACGTAGTCCATTGCGTGACCGTCCGGGTTGTCGGCAACTTGATCTTCATAGCGCTGGTAGAACAGATCAATGAGTTCGGCGCGCTGATCGGCCGGTCGGGCTGGATCAAGCGCATTGGCAAACACCGTCTCGCTCCACGACCTGAGCGTCGGGATATACGAGACCGCAAATTCGCGCGCGCTCATGGCGCCGTCGGCCTCTTCGAATGCGGCACGAAACGGACAACGCACCACGCCGGTGTGCGCCGAGATCAATCGCAATCCGGCCTGATGGACGGCGCAACCGACATCGACCAATGGTGCCGAGAATTCAGCTTTGGTCCGATAGAACTGGGCAAAGCTGGCATCGATGTATTCTTGGTTTGAGATCTTGCCTTCCGCCGCCAGCCCGCGCCAGTGCCGCTCGAACGTGTCGAACATATTGACGCCGCCGGTGTTGCCGAGATAGCGGCCCTGTTCGTCCTTGCCAAAGTTCATGAATACCAGGCGCCCGCCGGGCGCCAGCTCCTTGGCTCGCGCCAGCAGAATGTTTTCCCAGTCCTGCGCCGCGCGCGCGGCATAGGCCGCCAGCACATCGCCGCTGGCACCGACCATGTGAACGTGATCGGGGATCTCGCACGGCTTTTCCGAGATGTAATGCATGGCTGTTGCCGAAAAGCCGACGTCGAGTGTTTCATCCGGCAACAGCTGGCGATGAAACCCGATCCCACAGGCATGCACGAACACGCCGTCGAATTCGTTGTAGTAGGTATCCTCGGTCTCACCGTCGAGCCCCTGCATCGACTTGAAGAGCGTCGAAAAATCATTGCTGGCGAGATCCGTGTAAGTGACCAGGATCTGGCGTGCAGGAAACCGCGCGCGCAAGGCTGCGACCGCATTGCGTATCGCTCGCTTCGATGTGCCGCCGTCGGCAGCGCCGTAGTCGGCGATCTGAACCGCGCGCGCTGAAGGCGGCTCGGGCACCGCGGCGACGGCATCCGTCAGCATGCCCGAAGCATTGTCGATAACGTCCTTGGCGCCGCGCGTTGCCTGGCTGTAATAGCCGCCGCCCTTCATCGATGTCGTCGCCGCCGTCCTATTGGTCATGTCTGCCCTTCCTCCCGGGCCTAACACGGCCCGCCGTTACGGTCGTTGAACGCCATTGTCGATCGCTCAGCATCATCGCCGATCGACGATTTCACCGATCAATGCCACGACCTCATCAATCATCGCCGCGTTGACATCGAGATGCGTGCAAGCCCGGATCCGCCCGGCCAGCATGGACATGTGCACACCGCGATGACGCAGCTGCGAGACCAGATCAGCGGCCGAAGTCCCAGCTCCGGACGGGTCAAAGTAAATCAGGTTGGTGTCCGGCTCCTCAACATCGATGCCGGCGATCGCGCGCAAACCGCCGGCCAACCGCTTGGCGTTGGCATGATCGTCTGCGAGCCGCGCGACGTGATGGTCCAATGCATGAATGCACCCGGCAGCGCAAAGCCCGGCCTGCCGCATCGCACCACCGAGGCGTTGCTTCCAACGCCAGGCCTGATCAATGAATTCACGGTGCCCGGCAAGGGCGGCTCCCAGCGGCGCGCCCAGGCCCTTGGTAAAGTCGATCCACACGGAATCGCAGTTGTGCGCAAAGTTCTTTGCCGCCACACCAGCTGCAACCGCAGCGTTCATCAGTCGGGCACCGTCCATGTGCACCGCCCAGTCCCGCTCCCTGGCCAGGGTTGCCACACTGTTGAGCTGGTCCAGCGGCCAAACGGCACCGCCGCCAATGTTGGCCGTCTGCTCAAGCGACAGCAGGCTTTGTTGCGGCGCGTGCCTGGTCAACGGTCGCATTGCCGCCTCCAAGGTCTCGGCACTGAACATCCCGCGCGGCCCCTTAAGCGGCATAATCTGGACGCCGGACAGCGCCGCATGGGCGCCACCCTCGCTGGTCAGGATGTGGCTGGTCTCGTGCGCGACGACCTCCTGGCCTGGCCGTGAATGCACAAGGATCGCCACAACATTGCACATCGTGCCGGATGGTAGGAAGACGGCCGCCTCTTTGCCAAGCAGCTCGGCAACGCGATCACAAAGCGCATGCACGGTCGGATCATCGCCATGTTGCTCATCACCGACCTCGGCTGCCATCATCATCTCTTTCATTGCAGCGGTCGGTCTGGTTTGCGTATCGGAATAGAGATTGATGCGGATTGGCGGCGCGTTTGGTGCCGGCGCAATCGGGGCATAGGCCATGGTACGTCTTCTCCTGGTTTTGGGCGGTTGGAAACGGTCATTGCGACCTTAGATCATTTCCGGCGTCGGCGGAATTGCTCGGCTGGGCCAGGCGCCAGCCTTGCGGGCCGGGCGCACAGACCGCTAATCTGACGGCGATCAAATCGCAAATGACAGGCGGGAGAATACGCATGGCGACAATCGGCTTTATCGGACTGGGTAATATGGGGCTGCCCATGGCGGGCAATCTCGTCAAGGCCGGCCACACCGTCCGGGCATTCGACATCGTGGCTGCCAACATTGAAGCCGCCCAACGGGATGGCGTTGACGGCGCCGCCTCGGCCAATGATGTTGCACCGGGCGCAGATGTTGTCATCACGATGCTGCCGGCGGGCAGTCATGTCCTCGATGTGCTCGGCGGCGGTCTGCTCGATGCGGCCGCCCGAGGCACGCTGTTCATCGATTGCTCGACGATCGATGTCGCCGACGCGCGCGCGGCCCATGCCATGGCGGCCGCCAGCGGCATGCTGTCGCTCGATGCGCCCGTCTCCGGCGGCGTTGGCGGCGCCCAGGGAGCAACGCTGACCTTTATGGCCGGCGGCGCGGTCGAAGCCTTCGCGGCAGCCCGGCCGATTCTCGAGGCCATGGGCAAAAGGATCGTCCACTGCGGCGACGGCGGCGCCGGCCAATCCGCAAAGATTTGTAACAACATGATCCTGGCGGTCACCATGATCGGCGTCGCCGAGGGCTTCTGCCTCGGTGAACGGCTCGGCCTCACCCATCAAGCCCTGTTCGACGTCGTCTCGACGGCAACGGCAAGCTGTTGGGCGATCACCAACTATTGCCCGGTCCCCGGCCCGGTGCCGGCATCACCGGCCAACAACGACTTCAAGCCCGGTTTCGCGACCGCCTTGATGGCCAAGGATCTGACACTCGCCCAAAACGCTGCATTGGCCGCCGGCGCCACAACGCCGATGGGCGCAGAGGCCGCACACCTTTATCGCCTCTATATGAGTACGGGCGCGGGTGACACCGACTTTTCCAGCATCATTCGCTTCATTCGTGGTCACGAAGACGGCGCCTGAGGTTCTGATCGGTTTAACAGCTTTAACCGACTTAACAACCATAACCTGTATTTTGGGGACCGAAAGCTCGCAGTTTCTATCAAAAGTTGCGCTGCGCGCTCTCGGTTCTTTGGCGCAATATCAATTTGATTGTTTGTGTCTGTTATAGTTTTCAATTCATAGTCCGCTGCGGTTCGTGCCGCCATCGCGCAAAACCCAATTGTTATTCGCAACAATTGGCAATGGAGTTTTGCGAGAATAGCTGGAATGTCGGTCGAACTTTTCCATTACACTCGTCCGCAAAATCGCAGTTGTCGCGCAGTGTAAACACGTGCGTGTTGCACGTTGCGGAGGAGCCGGGTGATGGCCGCAGGCCAACCCCAGATACTGATCGTCGGCGCAGGTCCGACCGGGCTGACCGCCGCGCTCGAACTCGCACGTCGCGGCTTTCGACCGCGGGTGATCGACAAGGCACCGGGACCGACCGCGCAGTCCGGCGCACTAGGTATCAATCCGCGCACGCTTGAAATTCTCGAGCCGTCCGGGGTGACACCGCAGCTCCTCAGTCGGGGCAACCGGGTCGGCCGTGTTTACGTGGTCGAGAACGGGGTCAACGTGGTCACGATCCGCATCGAAAACCTCAAACATCGCTATCCCTTCATATTGATTGTACCGCAATCACAGACCGAGAGACTGTTGACCGAAGCAGCCAGCGATCTCGGCATCGACATCGAGTGGAATAGCGAGCTGATGGAATTGGAGTTGCGTGGCAATAAGCCGTTGGCGGCGATCGCCAACGCTGATGACATTGAATACCGCAGGTTCGACGTGCTGATTGGCGCCGATGGCGCCCACAGCTCCACGCGTCGGCTCGCCGGCTTCGAACTCGCCGGCAGGCCGTACCCGGTCGCATTCGCCCTCGCCGACATCCGCTATCAACTGCCCCGCGCGCCATCATCGGCCACGATCGAACTGTTTGCTAACGGCGCCGTTGTGTCCGTCCCGATCGACGACAGGACAGTTCGCTACCTCGCTACGTCGGAAGAGATCGTTGCGTTGGTCCGCCAGCGTCGGTCCGGCAATGAAATCCTTTGGCAGTCGGAATATCATGTCAGCTTTCGCCACGTCCAAGCAATGAGCCGCGGCGGCATTTTTTTGGTCGGTGATGCGGCCCATATCCACTCGCCGGTCGGCGCCCACGGCATGAACCTCGGCATTGAAGATGCCGCTTGGCTGGCTTTTCTGATGTCGACCGGGGAGGCCCAGTCGCGCTATTCGAGCACGCGGTTACCCGCCGCACAGAAGCTGATCAAGTTTGCCCGCCGGCAGACCGACCAGCTCTTGCGCGGCGGCCAACTGCACAACCTCTTGCGCCGCTACTTCGGCCCGATGGCGCTGTCGCTACCACTTGTCGAGCAGGCGGCATTGCGCCGCTTGGCCGGCGTCGACATCGCCGCCCCGCCGTGGCTGGACAGCGACCCGACCCGGTGCTTTGCGCGTAGACGATCGCAGCGCGTTTGACTGACGCGGATGCAACGCCATTTCCGTCCGAGAAACCGTTGAATTGGTCAGGGCTCTCGGCCAGTGGCTTAACTTGACAGTTGGGATACTGATACAAATTAAAGTAAATAAACAATACTTTTGGTGCTTTCTTGTGAGGTACGTATCTCAATGCTAGGGTTTGGACCCGAAGGCAGGCCCGGCGACAGGCAGGGAACCTTCTGAACAAGTTTGGGGTCCAGGGGATGATCCCCTGGTCGGGGTGTTTGAGGGGCTGAAAGCCCCTCAAGGATCGCCGTGAAACGGCGATATGTTAAGGGCGCCGCCCTTAACGATCCCGCCAAAGGGCATTGCCCTTTGGAAACCCGTGATTTTATCATAGGTTCCTTAGTGTTTCGCAGCGACAAACGCTTGACGAGCTCAACCCGGAAATCATGCGTTTGATCGGGAACACCAGCTCGCGCGAATGTATCAATGGAATTGTGATGCAATGAGCAAGTTTGCTACAACACCACATTTTCTCAGAAGCAGAAACGCACTGCACCGAATGGTTCTTCAGTACGATCCGGTTATTGGTCAGCGGTATGTCCCCGGCATCAATGCCAGAGTGCCGAATGAACTGGGTGGATACTATATTAGAACCAACTCCTCGGGTTTTCGCTCCGACGTCGAGTTTTGTGGCGAGCGTAGCGGGCGACCACGGATCGTATTTCTGGGTGACTCTTATACGGCCGGGTTTTGGGTCAGCAATGGCGATCGCTTTTCCGACCTCGTCGGCCAGTCTCTCGACGCGGAAGTCTACAATTACGCCGTCACGGGAACCGGGACCGATCAGCAACTTCTCATTTACGAACACTTTGCTGCCAATGTCGAAGCGGATCTTATCGTGTTTGGCGTATTTGTGGAGAATATCGAGCGAAATCTCAGAACCCACCATAAAACGATTGACCGGTATACCGGCCGGTATGTTTTTACGCCAAAGCCTTATTTCAACCTCGAGGACGACCAACTCGTTCTCCATCATTCACCAGTTCCGTTAGCCCGTCCTGAAACCGCCCCTGAAAATTTTGTCAATAACGACAATGATGGAGCGCCGGCGCGCGTGCAAATTGTCGATCGGCTTCGACAGTTGTACTATAATCCCAAGATCAGGCCGGTGACCAAGTACCTTCAGGACACGATCCTGTCACCGGCGCTCCGGCATAAGTTTCTGCGAACGGCCAACTATCAGCCTTATCCCGACTATTTGAGCGAAGACAGTTACGGCTGGCAGTTGATGAAGGCGATCCTGCAACGGTTCACCAACCAGATCACGTCAACGCCAGTTTTGATTATACCCATTCCATCGAACTATTTTTTTCGGCCCGACCCCCTGGAACCTGTTTATCAGGCGAGATTCGAGGCACTGGAAAACAACCACTGCCGGATCCACGTTGCCGATGTCACATCCAAGCTCAAGCAGCTGGCGCCAGCGGATCGAATGCGGATGACCTTTGAGCACGATGCCCACTTCTCTCCCTTCGGCAACCGGCAGATGGCGGATATTGTTGCACGCGAGATCGTGAGCCGAAATCTTCTGCCCGAACCGAAAATGTGCGGCAAAACCATCGCAAATTCGGCTTCTCGTCAGAGCCGAAAAGCGCAACCAAGCAAGCTCGTTCTCGGCATATCCTGCTTCTATCATAATTCAGCAGCTTGCCTCATCAGCGACGGCGACATTGTTGCCGCGGCCGAAGAGGAGCGATTTACACGGGTCAAGAACGACCGCAACTTCCCGCATCGCGCGATTAATTATTGCATGGAGGAAGCAGGTATCCAGCAAACCGATCTGGATGCCGTGGTCTATTATGACAACGCCTATCTGACGTTTGAACGATTGATCTGGACGCAGGTGGCGATTGGTCGTTCCGGTGAAGACTCGTGGATGCGTGTTTTGCCATCATGGCTGCGCCAAAAGCTGATAATTCCGTCTCTCATCCGGCGCAATTTGAACTATGGCGGCAACGTCCTGCACACCGAACACCATCGCTCGCATGCAGCAAGTGCATTTTATCCTTCACCCTTTGATCGGGCCGCGATTGTGACGATTGATGGCGTCGGCGAATGGGCGACGGCGTCGATCGGCGTTGGCCACGGCCGCGAGATATCATTGATCAAGGAGATGGATTTCCCGAATTCACTGGGCATGCTCTATTCGGCGTTTACTCAGTTCGTTGGGTTCAAGGTCAATGACGGCGAATACAAGATGATGGGATTGGCGCCCTATGGCGAGCCCAAATATGTTGACCTGATTTACAAGCACCTCGTGGATTTGAAAGACGACGGTTCGGTTGAGCTTAACATGGAATATTTCTCGTTTTTGTTGGGAGCGAGAATGACCAATGAAAAATTTGCCGATCTTTTTGGCGGACCCGGGCGTCAAGAAGAGGATTTGATTACTCAGCGTGAAATGGATATTTCTCGGTCGATCCAGGTGGTGACCGAAGATATTGTGTTGCGAATGGCGCAGCATGCGTATCAATTAACCGCTGAAAAATACCTTTGCATTGCCGGTGGTGTGGCATTGAACTGCGTCGCAAATGGCAGGCTTTTGCGTGAAGGGCCTTTTGAAAATATTTGGATTCAGCCCGCCGCGGGCGATTCCGGTTGCGCATTGGGCGCGGCGCTGGATGTTTGGCACAATTACTTTAACGGGCCGCGCCCCATGGCTGCGGCGCACCGTTCGATTCAAGGCGCGTCATATTTGGGGCCGAGTTACCACGACAACGAAATCAAGGCGTTTTTGGACACGTTCGGCTATCCGCACCGGACCTTGAGCAAAAACGAGAAGGCGGCCACCGTGGCGCGCCATATAAGCGAGGGCCGGGTCGTCGGTTTCTTTTCAGGCCGAATGGAGTATGGCCCACGTGCCCTTGGCGGACGGTCGATCCTCGGCGATGCGACAAACGAAGAAACGCAGACCGCCATCAATCTCAAAATCAAATACCGAGAATCGTTTCGTCCGTTTGCACCGTCGGTGTTGGCAGAAAGCGTGAGCAAATACTTCGAAATGGAAGGAGAAAGCCCGTACATGCTGCTCGTTGCCCCGGTGAACAAAGCGCGGTGCCGGCCTCAGGAGCGCATCGACGGACAGGATCTGCTCGACATTGTACGCCAGCCAAGAAGCGATATTCCGGCGGTGACGCATGTCGACTATTCCGCACGCGTGCAGACGGTGAACAGCCTGGAGCATCGCAACTACTACGACGTGATTAAAGCTTTCGAGCAGCTGACGGGCTATGGCGTGATTGTTAATACGTCATTCAATGTGCGCGGTGAACCAATTGTTTGCACACCGTTCGATGCTTATAGATGTTTTATGCGAACGGAAATGGACGTGCTGGTTCTGAACAATCATATTCTGTTGAAAGAGGACCAACCGCCTTGGCCGGAAGCAAAGGGGCATCTGGAAAGAGACCGTCCGGCCGGCGCCGGTGGTGGCATCGATGGCAAGGAGCGTGATGCGCTGTCAAAGATCTTTCACCAAGATTTCTTGCCCGCTGCAGCTAAAATCTCGACGGCGTTTCCCGGCCGAATCGCACTGACCATGACCAACGCCAAATCAACATGGAATGAAGTGCCCAAATCGGCGACAAGTCAGATATTTGAAATCCCATCCGAACTGGATGGCGCCAGGTATGTACCTGAAGAGATGGCCAGCAGCATTCTTCGATACTGGCAACCAACCGCGGCCACCGACGAATTAAAGCCGGTTGTGGTCAAGCTCTTGGACGTCGGCTCCAGATTGATCGAACAGGCGGATCAGGACGAGTTTGTCGATGATGTCCCGGATTTCGTCTATGCCATGTACTGATTGAAGTGTGCGCCGCAATGACCGGCACGCAAACTTGCGCAACCAGCTCAATGCGCCGGCCGGCAAGCCAAGCGCTACGGCTGTCGCGTGCTGGCGGCTAAGTTTGCCCAAAATGACGTTCGGGTGCCCCGCATCAATCGCCGCTTGGCGGCGATCCCTCGAGGGGCTTGTCCGCCCCTCAAACTCCGCGACCAGGGGATGGGCCCTGGACCTTGGACTTATTCGAGAGGTTCCTGAGATGTGAAGTCGCAAGAGGTTGTTCTTGTTCAAGCCAAGGCATCGCTGGTGTGGATGAATGACGCCATTTGCGGCAATCAGTTGCGAAATCATTTAACATTGAGCTGTGATTCTATTCGGGGCTCAGCAGATGGCAGTGTCCAATCAGCCGACCAGCGTTCCCAAATCGCAGCGCGAGATCTACGACCGATTAACGGAGTTGACCGACGCGTTCTGCGCCGAACATCTGAACGATGGCTATGCCGAGCTGGCACGCCGTGCCGTTGCCGCGCTGTGCCGAAAACGGCCAAATCCATTGCGTTCCGGCAGGCCCGGCACATGGGCATGTGGCGTGCTTTATGCGCTCGGGCACATGAATTTTCTGTTCGACAAGGATAGCAATCCTCATATCAGGAATGCGGATCTGTGCGGGTATTTCGGCATTTCCACGCGGACCGGGAAAAGTAAATCCAACCAAGTCAGCGAAGCGCTCAAGATAAAGAATTTCGATTACCGATGGGCCTTGCCCGATGTTATCGACCGCGCCGGCTCCCTGTTCTGGATGATCGGATATCAAGGCTATGTCGTTGATGCCCGCAACTTGTCAGCCGATCGAGAACCAGCCGCTGCCACCGGTGAGAAAGGCGGTCTAGGCCAAAACCGCGTTGAAGCTGATCGAGATCCGGTCCTCAGTGGCGCGATTGACGGGCACCTCGTGGCGCAGCCAGCTTTCCCACAACACCACATCGCCTGCAGCCGGCGCGATCGAAACGAATTGACGATTGCGTGGGTCGGCGGCCGGCAGGCGCGGCGGCGCGGCGATCATCATGGCCAGACGTGGATCCTCGAAGCGGATCGCGCTGGCACCTTCCGGAACATCCACGTAGAGCGTGCCGGAAATCGCACTGTTGGCGTGGATGTGGCCGGTATGGCTTGCGCCCTCTTCGAGAACATTGATCCACATGGAATCGACCTGCCAATGGCAGCCGCGCAAATCAAACTCGACGGCGTCGGAAAATGCCTGCAAATGCGGCACCAAACGATCACTCAATACGCCAAACACAGCCTCCTCATCGGCCAAATCCGCGATCGAGCCATAGGATGTGTAGCCGAGATAACCGGCATCGTAAGACCACGCTTGCCCGGCGACGTCTTGCTGTGCGATGGCCCGGCACGCGATCCGCAACTGATCAAGAAACGCCGTCAAGTCGCCGTCGCCAAGCCGCGCCTGATAGATCGTTGTCGCGAAAAAATGTGCGATCCGGCTCATCGCCCCTCCTCAGTCGGCCCCAGATCATCGTGCCTTTTGGTGGAACCGGACATCGCGGTTCCACCAAAAGGTACAAAGATGATC
Organism: Hyphomicrobiaceae bacterium; assembly: GCA_965223355.1. Lineage (GTDB taxonomy): Bacteria > Pseudomonadota > Alphaproteobacteria > Rhizobiales > Hyphomicrobiaceae > Tectiglobus. The sequence goes on along the minus strand of CBDCWE010000003.1, from coordinate 4,823,570 downwards.
GCCTCCCTAAAATCGAGCAACTTTCTCCCCTTTGTCGGGATCGTTCCGATTCCGACCAAAGGCCGGTTGCTTTAGCGGTTGAGGATCATCACACGTCCGCGCGCCGGCTCGACCTTGAGGCGGTCTCCGGTCCGCACCAGGCTGGTGACGTCGCCGTCAGTGAAACGATCGCACATCGCCATGTCCGCCAACGCGGCCCCCTGGGCCAGGATCGTGTTGGCGCTATTAAACAGGATCGCCCGCGGCGCGATACCCCGCGATACCATCTCATGCAGCATCCACGCCGATGCAACACCGCCCTTCGCCGTATTCAAGACTAGGATTTTATCGACATAGGATTGGCCAACCAGCTGGTGCTGCGGACGCGAGAACACACCCTTGATTCGGTCGAGATCATAACGCGCGGAGAAATTGTCCTTGGCAACCAGGGCCTCGCCCGCGACGACCGGCCCGATGCCGACATGGCACGTCAGTTCGATCGTCATACGATTTCTCCTGCAACCGCTGCGGCCACGCAGTCTTCCATACTGGCCAGCGCGGGTTCATATCCGTAACCGGAAATGATGTTCACGATTTTCGTTGAATTGGAAAGCAACCGCTTCCAACCATTGGCCTCGCCGATCTCGCGGGCGTACTGGTTATAGAAACAGGTGCCGCGCAGCACCACCGCACCGGATTGCTCGATCCGTTCAGTGATGCCGAAGCGATCGCAATCGGCGGCGACCGTCGGCGCAGTGCACACGATCAGTGCGGTGTGGCGGTGGATCGTCTTGCCGTCCAGCAGATCGGCAACCTGTTGCATCTCGACGTGCGAGAGTTGCGGGGCTGCGAACACGACCACATCGACTTTGTCGCCGCGCCCGCCAAACTGGCTGCGCAAGCCGTCGAGATCCGATGCCCCGATCTCCTGCGCCGCAGGCGGCACACCCTCGCACACGTCCGCCAGCGTTGGCGCCTCGGGCGTCACCCCGACGATGTGGAACAAGGGCGAGGAACCAAAACTTGCCATCGCCGCTCCGAAATGTTTCAGCGCGTCCGACGTCGGCACCGCCTCGATGCCCTCGATGACCGGCACCTCCCAATAAGACCCGCACAGCCGGCCGATCAGACCGCCGAGCACCCCCCACTCCGTTAACTCGCCGGGCTGCCGGCGCACAATAAATCGCTTGGTCGCTTTCCGGTGCTCCTGCAAATGCAGACCATAGCGCGGTGTCCGCCCGGTCAGCCCCGCCGCCAACGCCGACGGTCCGCCCTCGAAGTTCGAATAGGCGCCAAGCACGCTGTTGGAGTAGATGACGACGCCGGTATCGCCGTAGGCGACATGTTCGCCGCGCACCGGCGGCATGATCGTTTGATAGTTGATGCAGGTGTCCGTCATCAGGATGCCCATCTTGCGACAGGCAGCGATCGTGCGCCGTTCCAGATCGGCCATTGCCTCGGTCTGGCCCAAGCGGCGATAGCAGTTGAGATCGACGCCGCGCGGGTCGGTGATCATCGGCACCTTGACCCGGCAGTGCTCCGGCGGCTGCGCTGCCAGGCCTTCCAGGAATGCCACACCGGCGGCGCCAAGCGATTCGGTATCCGCCATCATGTGGGCTTGCGAAACCGGAACCAGGTCAGCTGCATCGAACATCGCGCCGACTTTGATCATGTGATCGATGGCCCAGCGCCTGGGTTCTCCCAGCTCGCCGGCGAGCATGGCCTCCTCTTCATCGGTTAGTCTCAAGGCTACCTCCCCGGCTCCTCGCCCACTGCTTCGTCGCAAACACTAGTGGTCTCTATCACTTAAAATGGCGCATTCAGATGCGCTGCCCTGGTTCGTGAGCAGGAAGGCGTGCGCAAGCATAGCGTGTGCTATGGTGAGCACGGTTGACGCCCTCACGGGCCAGGGCAGCGCACCGAAGGCGCTCAGATTTGGCCTGATGCCGGCGTTGCGGCGGCCTTATGATGCGCCAGCATCACCCATCGCGCCTTGGGCCCACCGCGCCTTGGCACAGACCAAATCTGAGCGTCTGAATACACCATTTTAAGTGATACAGACCACTAGATCATCGTGCTTTAAGTTGGAACCGCAATTGCGGTTCCAACTTAAAGCACAAAGATGATCGCCACTTTAGAGGCGAGCAACTTTGTGCCTTTAATCGGGATCATTCCGATTCCGATTAAAGGCAGGTTGCTCTAGTAGCGCTTGCCCTTTGAGGAAGCTGCGCCTTCATAAAGAATATTGCGTTTGATGGCGGAGTCGCGGCGACATTGCGCGAAATCCGCCTCCGTCAAACGGCCCCGCGGCGGTTCGGCAATCGTAAAGTGGCCGAAGTCGTCCCTGCCACTGACCAGCGCCACGAGGGATTTGTCGCCAGTTCGTTGCCTCATCGACGGCTTGATATAGCGAATGGCACACCCGATCCGTCGGTCGTTGGTCGTATTCGGCCCCGACGCATGAATGAGATGGCCATGGTGCATGGAGGCCTGGCCGGGCTTGAGCGCAGCAAAAACGCCGTCTTCCTCATTGACCTCGACCATCACTTCCTGCCCGCGCGTCAGCAGATTGTTGTCATCGAACGTATCATTGTGCGCGATGATGGGCTGCTTATGGCTGCCGGGCACGAACTTCATGCATCCGCTGTGCTCGTTGGCCGGCGACAGCGCCACCCAGCTCGTCGTCTCCTCCGACTTGTCGAGCCCCCAATAGGTCAGGTCCTGATGCCAGGACACGATTTTCGGTGAGTTGGCCTCCTTGATGAACAACTGCGCGCTCCAGACCATCAGGTCGGGGCCGAGCACTTGCGATGCGGCCGCAATCAGTGTGTCATTGCGCACCAGATTGTCGAACGATGGCAGCAGGCGATCCGGATAGGAGCCGAGCAGCGCCAGACGCTCAGGATCATCGGCCAGCTCCGCTTCCGCGGCCTCAAGATCGGCGCGGATTTCGTGCGCCTCCGCAGCGCTGACGACATCGATAGGAAACACGAAACCGTCTCGATCGTATGCTTGTGCGATGTCAGTTATGTTGACCATTGCAATCTCCCACCAGACACAAAGGCTTGCCAGTTGATGCTATTGCTCACGGCCCCGGCGCGGCAACCGCCATCGCACAATAAACTGCGATATGATTGACCAGCCGCACATCAATCCTATCCGTGTTCGCGCGATGTTGTCGGGGCCGAGGCAAATTTGGTAATGAGCGGAGCAAACCTGCGGCTCAGTTCCGTCATCACACCTTTGATGCAGACGGCGGCGGAAACATCGAGGAATGGACATGCAGAAGAACCCGACCGACGCGTCTGCGCCGCATAACGGCGGTGCCGGGCCCTACGATGCACTGATTGTCGGCGCCGGCTTTTCAGGCCTCTACCAGCTTCACTGCCTGCGTGACCGCCTCGGCCTCAAGGCCCGCATCCTGGAAACCGCCGACGGCGTCGGCGGCACCTGGTACTGGAACCGCTATCCCGGTGCGCGCTGCGACTCGGAAAGCCACTCCTACTGCTATGCCTTCAGCGATGACCTGATCCGGAACTGGGAATGGTCCGAGCGCTATCCAGAGCAGCCCGAGATCATGCGCTATCTCAATTTCGTGGCCGATCGCCTCGACCTCAAGCGCGACATCCAGTTTGCGACCCGCGTCGTCAGCGCCCGCTACGAGGGGGCACAGAACCTGTGGTGGGTGATGACCGAAGCCGGCGAGCAATTGTCCGCGCAATTTCTGATCACCGCCGTCGGCTGCCTGTCGACGGCCAACATTCCGGACATTCCCGGTCTCGATCGCTTCAAGGGCGAGTGGTATCACACCGGCCAGTGGCCGCATGACGGCGTCGACTTTGCCGGCAAGCGGGTGGGCCAGATCGGCACCGGCTCGACCGGCATTCAGGCGGTGCCCGTGATTGCCTCTGAAGCCGCCCACCTGACCGTCTTCCAGCGCACGCCGAACTACAGTGTGCCGGCCCACAACGGTCCTTTGAGCGACGAGTTCAAGGCCTACATCCGCGCCAACTTCGATGACATTCGCACAACCATGCATCAGGCAACGAACGGTCATCCGTTCTTGATTGAACAACGCTCCGTGTTCGACGTGACGGCGGACGAGCGCCAGAAAATCTATGAAGCCGCCTGGGCCAGGGGCGGTCTGCAGTTTCGCGCCTGTTTCGAAGATCTGCTCAGCAACAAGGCGGCCAACGATACCGCTGCCGAGTTCATCAAGAACAAGATCCGCGCAATCGTCAAGGACCCCGAAACTGCGGAAAAGCTTGCCAACATCGACCATCCCTACGCCGCCAAACGCCCGCCGATCGACACGTTCTATTTCGAAGCCTATAACCGTGACAACGTCGAACTCGTCGACGTTCGCGCCGACCCGATCACGGCAATTACCGAGAACGGTGTGCGCACCGGGGCACGGGAATACGCCGTCGACATTATCGTTTTTGCAACCGGTTTCGATGCGATGACGGGCCCGTTGCTGAGCATAGACATTGAGGGGCGCGACGGCCTCAAGCTTGCCGAAGCCTGGCGGGCGGGCCCGCGCACCTATCTCGGTCTGCAGGTTGCAGGCTTTCCCAATCTGTTTACGATCACCGGGCCGGGCAGTCCCTCGGTGTTGTGCAACATGCCGGTCGCAATCGAACAACACGTCGAGTGGATCACCGACTGCATCGAACATTTGCGCTGCAACGGTGTCGCCACGATCGAGGCGAGCGAGACCGCCGTCGAGCGCTGGGTCGCCCACGCCAACGCGGCCGCCAACGAAACATTACTGCCACAGGTCGGCCACTCCTGGTATCTCGGTGCCAACGTTCCAGGCAAGCCGCGCGTGTTCATGCCCTATGCCGGCGGCATGGATAAGTACCGCCAGATCTGCAACGATGTGGCTGCCAACGGCTACCAAGGCTTCCGGCTCAACGGATGAGGGCCGACCGACCTGTCGCTTGCATCTAGGTTTGCTTCGCCGGCGCACGATAGGGTGCCAGGATCTCTGTGTCGCCCTCGCCGAGCTCCGGTGCCAGGGCCTGGAAACCCGGCCGCTCGCCATCGAATTTGAGCGCATTGGCGATGATCGCATAGCCGCCGTCGGGCGCGGCTTTGGCAATGCCACTGGCGATCGTTTGGTCATGAGCCAGAACCTCTTGCACGGTTTGAATGGGAGCATTGGGGATATCCGCATCATTGAGAACGGTGCTCCAGTGGGCGCGTGTTCGAGTACCAAACGCTGCTTCGAGCTCAATCCGTAGCTGCACTTCGTTGTTGTGGCGATCATCGTTCGTCAGGAACCGGGGATCGCCAGCAAGTTCCGGCTGACCGATCGCATCGCAGAGTTTGGCGAACTGGCGATCGGTGCCGATGGTGATGATGAGAATACCGTCTGCCGTCTGGTAACCGGCGTTGGGCACGATCAACGGGCCGCGCAAACCGGCTCGCCGTGGCACCGGTGCGCCGGCGGCAATCGTTGCCACCGACAGTGTCTGCCAGGCCATCGCCGCATCGAGCATTGCTGCATCGATGATCGTGCCTTTGCCCGTGCGGTCACGATCATGAAGTGCCACGAGGGCACCGATCGCCGCCCACATTCCGGTTCCAAAGTCGATGATCGGCACGCCGACCCTGGCAGGATCGCCGTCGGCCGGTCCGGTCAGATCAACAATCCCGCTGAACGCCTGTATCAACGGATCGTAGCCGGGCTTGCGGCGCATTGGTCCGGTCCCTCCGAAGGCGGAGATGTTGCAGTAGATAAGCCGCGGATTGAGCGCTAAAGCAGCGCCGGGGCCAATGCCGAACTTGTCAGCCACGCCGGGGCGCAGGTTCTGTACGATGATGTCGACCCGGTCGGCGATCAGACCTTTGAGGGCATCAACATCGTCACCGTCGGCGAAATCGACCACGATTGAACGCTTGCCGTTGTTAAGTGCCTGGAATGTCGGGCTGACGCCGTCAAGCCTGTGCAGGCCCCACGACCGGGTTGGGTCGCCAACGCCCGGCGCCTCGACCTTGATCACTTCGGCCCCGAAATCGCCGAGCAGCCGCGTCGCGTAGGGACCGGCAAGGCTCGATCCCAGTTCAAGCACGGTGATATCCGCCAAATGCGCGCCGACCATGTCATCCTCACAACGTTTGCGATAGGCAACGATGGACAACGACATGGCCGGGTGCAAGCCGGGCCCAAATGAAAATCCATCAAAGGTGAGATGATCGGCCGAGGCAGCCTGTGAGCAAGCCCGGGGTCCAGGGGACCCATCCCCTGGTCGGGGTGTTTGAGGGACTGAAAGCCCCTCAAGGATCGCCGCAAGGCGGTGTCCTTTGAAAGCCTGGGACGTGTTTAGTGGTTGCGCCGACCAGTTCCCGTTTTTGCCATGGGCGGGCAGTGAGCTTCCGGCCAAATCTTAAGGGCGACCGGACGCGCGGTCGGTGTGCACGGCCGGCCACGCGCGCCCGTCCGCCAATGGTTGCCGCTTATCGCGGCCCCAAATGACAGGATCACAGCTCGATCAGGCTTTGGTATTGATCACGGCCGGAGGAAGCGCGGGAAAGGTGAACGTCACTTCGGTTTTGTCGGGAAACACAACCTTGGCCAGTATCAGGTTGGCATCACGGCCGTTGGCCAGCCAGTTGGTGGGCGATGTCGACCAATGCGCCGTCGGGGCCCACCATTGCGACAGAGCCGCTGCGGCGAGAACCGAGGGCCAAACGTTCATTGCTGCCCACGGGCCGGACACGCCATCGGCCGGGTTGACGATGCCCAGCGGCCCGGGCCAGTAGAAGGGCCCGGACGGCGTGGTGGTGTGCCATGATCGCAGCATCTGATCCCAGTAGCCCAACAACGGATTGTCATACGGCCGGCGATACCAGGATCCGGGATTGCGCGGTATTTCCGGTAGCGAGAACGGATTGTCGACTTCGGACGCGGCAGCGGGCCGTGTTGCGGTTGCCGGCGCCAAGTCGGCCCAAGTCTTTGCTTGGATGTCCCAGAACGTCGAGACGGCATGGGCATAGCTGGTTGCAGCGTCAGCCATAATTCCCATTATCTGCACGTGCATTTGGTACATTGGACGGCTCCAAACCGGCTGCGGCGGCGATCATCCCTCAGCCGATGCAATCTTGCTACACACGATGACGCCCGCGTGGCCGAATGCAGCACAATGCGGCCGCCGGCCGGTCGCGGCTCGGCGCCACGATCAAATCTCAAGCGTCTATAGCCCGCGGTGGTTTCGGGCCGGTCGCCGGAACCGTTCCGGTCGATGGCCGCCGATCTGCGTTCAAAGCCGGTTGTGCCGCCGGCTTCTTGTCTGCGTCTTGCGCTGCATCGCCGGCCGGTTGCCGGTCTGTGCTCGGCGCCGGTTTGACCGGCTGCGCTGGCAATGCGGCATCGGCGCTCGTGGCCGTTGGCTGTGAGATTGTCTGGCGCTTGTCGACCGGGTTTTTGCCGACCAGCGTGTTGGCGGCGTCTACAACCATGCCGCGATAGGCAAACCGGCCCGAAAACAGCCAGTAGACAAACCCGGACACCAGGCCGGTCGTCAGGAATGCGGCCATGGCATAGCTATTGACAATGCTTGGTGCATCCGGGCTTTCACCGGTCGCAATGAGCGCGAAGCCTGCAACGGCGATCGCGATACCGATGAAGCCGTGATAAGCGAAACTGCGAATACCCTGCCACTCGCTGAAAATCGCGGAAATGATGGCAAACGGCGCCGCAAACATCGCGATCATCGTGGATGAATAGAGCGTCCAGATGCCGCTCTGCTGCCAGTACTGGGTGCTTGCATCGATCAACTCTGACGGCGTGACGGCGAACAGCACCTTGACCGCGCCGGCCGCCAGGCAAGCCAGGACGAAACCAACAGTCACACGAATGAGGATACCGAGAAATCCCAACATGGCCTCAGTTGCCACTCTGTTCAATTAAAGTTTGTCTTACGCCTGCATGCCGGTGCCTTCAACGCAATTCGCCATGGCTTGCTTAATTCAGTGTGCAAACAACGCCGCCCTGCGGCAATAGCTCATGAGCTCATGAACTCATGCACTTCGCCCGGCGATGAGCCAGTACGCGAAGCCGCCCAGGAAACCCGCGGTAGCAAAAACATGCCAGATCGTGTTGCTCGGCGCAGCCACGGCGCCGGTTTGCCCCAACTGGGCAGCCACAGGTACCGCGACCAGCGCCAACCCGCCACCCACGACATAATAGATGATTGACCGAATTCGTGCCACTTCACCAACGATGACCAACACCAACGCCGGCACGATTGTCAGCGCTGACGTCAGTAACACAGCCTGGCCAAACAGTTCCATCGCGGCTGTCAGCGATACATCTTCCCGACCGGCGAGCGCATGCGAAATGCGCTCCGAACCCAGCGTAACAAGTACGAAAAAGCTGACCAGAACGGCGATGACGAATGCGAACGGAACGAGCAGCAATCGGCCGATCACAGTAAGCATAGCTGATCCCTCCTTCACACTCGGCCATTGTCCGCTGCAACAAATGACGGATCAGGATCAGAGTTCTGCAAAACGCGCAACCAGAAAATCACCGCATGGAAGCCGACCTGGAGATCTGCCAGCCCGCCGTTCTCACCGATGTTGAGCGCTTCGGGGCCTCGAACGAGGATAAGTTGTTTTGCCTGAACGACGTCATCTGAAGGGGCGGGAAGGAGAAAGAGGTGCCCGATGCCGCCACAGTGTCATCAGGATCCCTTTGAGTTTGGAAGGCTGTGCGGGCGCAAGACTGAGGCCCGGTTCGATGGCGGCCGGATCACATATGAATCGGCGCACACGCGCTGGTCGAGTGATCAACATCAAAGATGTCATACCGGCACGCGTTGCCGGGCCCCATCGTCCCGCAGGCGCGGCACGTGTCGGACGATGGGCCCCGGCGACGAGCGCCGGGGTGACCAAATCGACGTTGAACCGGCTTGAGCATGCGCCGGAAGAAGGCTGTGCCTGGCGGTGGTGCATGTCCCACAAGCGGTGGGCAACGCAGCCGGCGCGCAAAATCGCTCCGGTGAAGTGCGTCACTATTTATGCGGGCTGGTATCTTGCCGCCCGGACTATGAATCGGCGCACGTGCGCTGGTCGAGTGATCAACATCAAAGATGTCATACCGGCACGTGTTGCCGGTATCCATCGTCCCGCAGGCGCGGCACGTGTCGGACGATGGGCTCCGGCGACGAGCGCCGGGGTGACCAAATCGACGTTGAACCGGCTTGAGCATGCGCCGGAAGAAGGCTGTGCCGGGCGGTGGTGCATGTCCCACAAGCGGTGGGCAACGCAGCCGGCGCAAAATCGCTTTGGTGAAGTGCGTCACTATTTATGCGGGCTGGTATCTTACCGCCCGAACTATGAATCGGCGCACGCGCGCTGGTCGAGTGATCAACATCAAAGATGTCATACCGGCACGTGTTGCCGGTATCCATCGTCCCGCAGGCGCGGCACGTGTCGGACGATGGGCCCCGGCGACGAGCGCCGGGGTGACGCCGAGTTAATACCAGCCCGCATAAATAGTGACCCGTTTCGTGGGTCCCGGCGGCTCACGTGGGCAGGCGCGGCGTGCGGCGCGATGCTTGCCATCGGGCATTGGGCGCAACGCCCCGATCGGCCGCCAGGACCCACCCCTGAGGGCCGGGCGCTTGTTGCCGCCAGCTGCGTTGAGCACCGCTTGTGGTCCATGGACTACGGCACGACATCCGCCTCACTGGCGACAAAAATCGCTCCGGTGAAGCGGATCAAGTTTTATGCGGGCTGGTCTAAGTCCTTCGGCTTCGCCTTGCTGTACGTTTGGCCAAGGCCCTACGGAAACATTGCTCCTTGAGGTGGCCATGGTCAGGGTGAGCCGGGCGCGTACGGGTGAACAGATCAGCCTACCGCGAAGGTTCGACAAAGGTGTCGGCATTGTCGAAGTAATCGTCATCGAGCCAGCCGTCGACATCGTAGTCGGCCATGCAGGTTTCGACAAACGCCTGCATTTTCTGCAGATCGCCAGACCCTGCTGCATGATGCAGCGCGAACATGCGCACAAGCTCATGATTACCGGCATAGTTGATTTCATAAAGTTCGTGTCGTGCGCCAAACTCAGAGCCCACCGCATCCCAAAGCAGTTTCATGGTTTTGATGCGCTCCTTGTAGTCAATGCCGTTTGAACCGCGCACGTATTTTGCCAGATACTTCTCAATCTCCGGGTTTTTGAGATCGCGGGCGTGACTGGGCAAATAGATGAGGCCGGATGCAATGACCTTTTCAATAATCGATCGCACCGCCGGATAGGCCTCGGTCGCGAATATGCGGTAGGAAATGCCGGCCCGAATATTCGGCAGAACCGCTTCGTTGACCCAGGCGTCGGGCGCATGTGCCATCGTATCGGACAACGCCCAGAACAGATTGCGCCAGCCAAGCACTTCGCCGATCTGCGCCTGCACACCGCGAAACGCTTCGACACCGGTTGCCCGCGCAGCCTTGTAGAGCAGGCCCGAAATGAAATCGAGTTTGACCGCCAGCCGCGTGCAGCCCTGAAACGTCAGGCCGTTGGCAAATCCTGATTGCGGGTAAAACGCCTTGAGGCGGTCGACGTCACGGTAGATGAAGACGTTTTCCCAGGGAATGAACGCATTGTCGAAAATGAAAATCGCATCGTTCTCATCAAACCGGCTGGTCAACGGATAGTCCCATGGTGAACCGCTCGCGGCCGCCGCCATTTCGTAGGAGGGCCGGCAGATGAGTTTGACACCGGCCGTGTCCATGGGTGCAATGAACATCACAACCATGTTGGGATCGTTGATGTCTTGCCCCATGTTCTGGCCAAGGAAGTTGTAGTGGGTCAGCGCCGAGTTGGTCGCAACCACCTTTGCCCCGGAAACGAAGAGCCCAGCATCGGTTTCCTTGGTGACGGTAATGTAGACGTCTTTGACGTCTTCGGCGGCTTTGTTGCGATCGATGGGCGGATTGATCAGGGCGTGGTTGAGAAACAGCACGGCTTCCTGCGCGCGCGAATACCAGGCGCGGGCGTTGGCGGCGTAGTCGCCGTAGAACTCGGCATTGGCGCCAAGCGTATTGAGAAAGGCGGCCTTGTAGTCCGGGCTGCGGCCCAGCCAACCGTAGCTGATGCGGGCCCACGCCGCGATGGCATCGCGCTGCGCGATCAGATCGTCCCGCGTGTGTGCGGTCTGAAAGAAGCGATGCGTGTAGCCGCCGGAACCGGTGTCGGTCGGTGCGGTCAGCGTCGCTTTGGTCGTCTCGGCATGGAGTGCATCGTAAAGCTTCGCAATCGACCGAGCACCGTTGCGCAGCGCCGGGTGGGCGGTGATGTCCTTGATGCGTTCGCCGTAGATGTAGACCTCACGCCCATCGCGCAATGATGCAAGATATTCGGCACCGGTGAACGGGCGCAGTTTGCCTTCGAGTAGATCTTCCGGACGATCGGCCATGCCTTCCACCTCAATTTCCGACAGTTATCCAGATTGCTTTTATCCAGGTCGCTTTCGCCTTCGCCTTAGGCGGCAATGATCCGGGCTCGAAATCGTCCCCATCTTGCCCTGCGGCCGAGCCAACCTCACCAAAACAGTGAACCATCCAATCCAAGCCAATGCGAGGGATTTCAGCAAACTGCTAGAGCAACCTGCCTTTATTCGGAATCGGAACGATCCCGAATAAAGGCAGAAAGTTGCTCGCCTCTAAAGTGGCGATCATCTTTGTGCTTTAAGTTGGAACCGCAATAGCGGTTCCAACTTAAAGCACGATGATCTAACGCGCACGACATGTGGATAGGGATCGCCGGAACTCAGGACAGACAGCCGGTCGCCGCCCGCGGCGGTCAGTTGTCCTTCGCTGTGCCAACTCCGGTTCATACCGATCAATCCGGCACGATCATGCCCTTACCCATCTGTTGCTGGTCGAATTTTTGATAGGCGGCGGCGGCTTCCGACAACTTGAACTGATCGGTGATTTGGCGGTCGATGTCGACGCCGTTGTCGGCGATGAATTTGGTGCATTCGTCCTGGATATGCGTCGAGAACGTCCAGGAGCCGATCAGGGTGACCTGGCGCCGGATCATGTCGGGGCTGACTTCGAGGGTCAGCGTTCCGCCTTCACCGACATAGCAAACCGTACCCCACGGTCGCGTGCCGCGAACGGCGGCCGCGCGGGCATCCGGATTGGCCGAGGTCTCGAGTGCGTAGTGAACGCCTTTGCCGCCGGTCAGCTTCTTGAGCTCCTCGATGCCGTCGCGCGTGCCGACGTTGACCGTGTGGTCGGCGCCGCACTGCTGGGCGAGGGCCAGGCGTTGATCCGAAACGTCGAGGCCGATCACCTCCATGCCCATTGCTTTGCCGAGGATGGTGCCGCTGATGCCGACCGGGCCTTGGCCAAACACGGCCAGCGTCTTGCCGCCGTTCATGGCCATGCGTCGCAAAGCGCCATAGGCGGTGCCCGTGCCGCACGAGATTGCCGCGCCGGTCGAGAACGACAGCTCTTCCGGCAGGCCGACGAGGGTGTAGTACGGAATCGCCATGTACTTGGTGTGGGCGCCGTGGCCGGTGACGCCATAGACCTGCTTCTTGGTCGACGTGCACATTTGCGGCCAGCCGCTCTTGCAGTCAGGACAGGTTTCGCAGCCGGAGTAATGGTGAACCATGACGCGCGCATCATCGGGCGCGAGATGCTTGGGTACGCCCTCGCCGCGAGCAACAATGACGCCGCACGGCTCGTGGCCGCCGATTTTGGGTTTGCCGTCACCGCCAAGGCCGAGCGCGGCTGCGACGCCGGGCCCGCCGCCGGGCGAGCGATAGATGTGAAGGTCGGAACCGCACATGCCGGAGGCCTTGATCTCGATCACGACTTCGCCCGATGCCGGCGTCGGATCATCGAAGTCCTGGAGTTCAAGTTGCCGGCTGCCCGTGAACACAAGGCCTTTCATGGCATTCCTCCTGGTGCGCCCGCGTGCGGCGGACTGTTGTTGGATTTGCGCGTTCGATCAAATGCGAACGCAATCGATCGTGGCTGTCAAGCAATCGTCACCAACACCGGGGCGGCGCCACATCGATCACGAATGATCGTTGCCCGTAGCGTTTCAATGCTACCTGGGCCGCGCCGGCTCGCGGTTGCGCCATTTATGCGTTTACGGCTTAGGAAGCCTCTGAACAAGTCCCGGGACCAGGGGATGATCCCCTGGTCGGGGTGTTTGAGGGGCGGACAAGCCCCTCAAGGATCGCTGCTTGGCGGCGATTGGTTAAGGGCGCGGCCCTTAACGATCCCGCCAAAGGGCAATGCCCTTTGGAAACTTGAGATGTGATCGGAGGATCCCTAGATCCTTTCATCGGGCGAAGACCAAACCATCAGACAAATCAGGCATATCGCGACGGCAAAGATAATGAGGACGAGGCGCATACCCCACACGGTCATGGATATCCAAAGTGCCAAGGGTGTTGCCAGCGCGACAAAACCGCAGACCGAGATGATCCAGTAGCGGATGTTGCGGGGAACGCGTTCCAGGTAGCGGTGCACCACGCTCATGATGGCCTGGACGAATACCATGGCGCCGGCTGCCTCCCGAACTCGCAATCCATCGCTCGACGATCGAACTCGCAGTATTGACCAAATCGGGCCCGAGATCGAGCCCGTTGCAGGTGTCGCATCGCGGCCCAATGGCGGCGCGACGCAAGGCCTAGCGGCTGGTCAGAGCCTCAAGATCTTGACCGCCAACCTTGCGATGGCAGCCAATGCATCCGATCGGCGAGATCTTACCGACGCGCCCGGCAACCGCGGTTCCGGTGTCAGTGCGTGTGATGCGCCCGTCTTTCCAGTATCGCACCCAAAACCAGTTGCTGTTTTCCGGGTCATAGCCGGGTTTGTTGGCAAACATCACCGTGTAGCTCGACAGGAACTTGTTCGGCTGGTCGTAAACGCTGTGGACGGTCGCACCTTTGGCGGTGTGGTTGGCCTTGACGATTGCGCGGCCGCGATGACCGTTCACAGTGACGGTCGTCGCATAGAGCTGCTGGATCGCGCCGTGAGGTTGTTTGCCCTTGAAAGCATGGACATGAATGCGGTTCCTGCCGACGACGCCGCGCTTTAGAAGTGCCGTCCAAAGTTGCTTGGCAAGGATGACATCGGCGCTTTTGCCGTAGGCGACCTTTGCGGAGTTTGAGCCGGCGGTGGCCGGGCCGAGCTTGAATATGAGAATGGCAATTGCAACGCCAATCGACAGCGCAATCTGTGCTTGTAGTGGTGGCTTAGTATTCATGAAAGTATCGTAAACCTTTGATGGTTCATTGTGTGCCAGGCCGTAAAGTCATAAATCCGGGCACATTGGCGCTGATTTGGCCAAGATATGCAAGGCGCGGCACGCAGAATGGGCTGGTTGCCCATTCCAGTGGTGCAACGCTGCAGATCGCAGTGCCAAATCGGCGTCCGCAGGATATCGCCAATTTGCTTCGCTGCGATACGCCAAGGATTTGAAAATGAACCACATTGTCTGCATCCTCGTGTCCAGCAGCGAAGCAAGTTGACTCATACCAATGTGCCCGGATTTATGACTTTACGGCCTGGCAACGCCTGTCTTGCCGGGCGTTGTCCAGTCAAAGCGTGTCAACATGCATTGAATGTCGTGCGCTGAGGCGCATTTTCAACGTTGCCGTAAAGCAGCGTTGTCTGAGCGGTTGGTCGGGGACCATGGAAATGTGAGGACTTGAGCACAAATTTCCGTTAATTCGCTCATTTGTGGGAGATCGCCTCCCACCGTTTCATCTGTGGACCGGCGTCGTTGCAAGCGGGGATCTCGTACGCGCTAAGGGGACTTGAGAGTTATGGTCAACGACGGCGCTGCGGAATTCGGTGAAGCGCGGGGTGGCATTCATGCGCCCTCGCTGATCGGGCGCGTGATTGATTATCTTTTCGGGCGCAACGCGCTCATCGGTCTTGCCTCGCTGATGCTGCTTGCCATTTCGGGCTATGCAACCTGGAGCGGGATGAACGACTTCATCGTCGGTGTTTCGACGTCGCCGGCGGCCGTGCGAGGGCGCGAGATCGTTGGCGGGTTGTCGGTCTCGAACAGCCTGCTGGTCATTTCGATCGTGGTTGCTTTGACATTCCTAATGTGGTTGGCGCTGCGCGAATCGTTCGCATTCGGGCGGCGGCTCAGAGATCGGTTCCTGACGTTTCCGCTTTATGTGTTTCTGGCCTTGTGGTCGATCGGCTTTGGCTACGGTTTCTGGTGGAGTTTGATTGCCGGCGAAGAAGCAACCCGGACGGGGCTTTCCGGTCTTCAAGAAGACGCGCGAGATGCCGGTGCAGTCGTTGCAGCGCGCCTTGAAGCCGTGAAGGTGCAGCTCGACAGTGTCGTGCAGTGGTCAGACGGCCAGATGGCCCGCGAGGAAGCGAGCGGCGGCAGTTGCGGTGTGTCGTCCGGCGCCGGCCGTGGACCGCTCTACAATGCGCGGCGCAGCGTGCGGGACTCGATCAGCAGTCTGCGCGACAGCGTCAAGGTCTCGTGGCTCAATCCGGTGCAGGCCGATCTCGATACGCTGCAGTCGGCCGTTTCATCGCTTGAGGGGGCGACCGTCGCAGAGCGCCAAAAGAGCTTCGAGGCGATGGCGCGCACCATCCGCGGCAGCGCGCGCAGCATTGCAGCGCGCAGCAACCAGCTCGGACAATCAACGGCGTCTGAAATGCGCGCCTTGGCCGCTTCCGTTTCAGTGAAGCCCGGCGGGTCCGGGTTTTCCTGTTATGATCCGACGCTGGCGCAACGTTTGCGCTCGGCCGCGTCACAGGCAGCGCAACCGGCGGTTCTCAATCTCAGAGATGCAGCGTTCAGCGAAGGGCCGGCAGGTGTTGCCAATGCGGTCAAGAACCTGTGGTCGAATATCGGCACGTTCTCCTCCGGCCTATTCGCATACATCACCAGCGGCGGTGGCAGCGGCGGCACTACGACGGCCGCCGGCGAAACGATTGGCGGGCGCGATCTGATCGCGTTTCTGGCGACGCTCGGGATCGACCTCGGCCTCTTTGTTCTAACCGCGTTGAACCCGCCGCAAACACCGCCCAGCCGGCAACTGCCCGGACCCTTGAAGCGGCAGATCGTCGATGCCATTCGCACCGCTATCAAGCGGGCGCCCGATGCCAGCTGGGAGTGGGTGCGCCAGCACTTCATCCATCACAAGACGATGTCTTATTTCATTATCCCGAACGTTTACAGTTGCGACACGGGACGGCCCGGCGAGAAGGAACGGGCGTTGGCGATGAACCAGCTGGCCGGCGTGTTGAGTGATCTCGGTCTCGTCAGCATCCTCGGGACGCGACAGCTCAAGGCGCTCGGCAAGGACGAGGAGCGCGGCAGCTACACCGACCTTACGCCCTACCGCGAAAGGTGGCGGCAGAAACAGGGCAGCAGCGCGGGCGGCGATCTGAAAGTGCACCAGCGTAATCATGGGCTGTTTTCCAAGGCGGAAAGAGCATTGGAAATCGCGCAATGGAGCGAACAGGCGCGGACGGATGTCGAGATCTTCAAACTGGCTGACCGGGAAGGTTTGACGCCGCTGCTGGCGGTGCTCAATGATCCGGGCCAAGAGCTTGAGCGGCAAGCCGACGGCCGGCCGCTGCAACCGCCGGCCGCCGCCGGGGATACGAAACTGTTACCGGTGCCTGAGAGCCGCGAACTTTACATTCGCAGCCTGTGTGAGGGCGCGCGCATCAACCCGTCGGCAAGTCCGGTGATTGAGAAAATCGTCAAAGGCGGGCGGCGGCTGAACGAGGCACTGGAAGATGTTTATGCGGCCTGGCCCGTCATCGGCAACCATGTGGCGAGCCGGCGCGCGGAGATTGCGCAGGACGTGTTGCGGGCCAGTGAGGCAATTACCCAAACCTGGACGGTCGATGCCACAACCAGCTATCCGTTGACGCAGATCCCGACGACCGATCTGCAACTCGCGGTCGTGACACATGACGTGCTGGCAACGGTCCGTGATGATCTCAAGCGCCTGGATGGCGACGGTGCACCGGGCGGCAACGAGCAACGGGCGCTGGCGATCTCTGCGGCTGCGGGCAAGCTCGATGTGTTCCTGCAGCCCGATGGCGCAATCACGGCCGACGAAGTGTCGGCCGCACTGCAAAACGCGGCCGGCGAGAACATCTAGGGATCCTCTGAACAAGCCACGGGTTTCCAAAGGGTTTGGCCCTTTGGCGGGATCGGCAACGGCAGCGCCCTTAACATATCGCCGTTTCACGGCGATCCTTGAGGGGCTTTCAGCCCCTCAAACACCCTGACCAGGGGATGGGTCCCCTGGACCCCGGACTTGTTCAGAGGTTTCCTGGTCCAATAGGCGATCCCGCAAATCCGACGCTTGTCGACAAACGGGCGCCGGCGCCGCGCCGGGGTGAGGCTGAAATCAAGGGCTCAACGGGGCGCTTGGCCGGTCAAGCGACTGCGCGGCGGTTGCTCGTCCGAAGTTTCGAATGGCGCCCAAGGTGTCCGTCATCGCGCGCAACCGCGAGGCAACCTTGTCGACGAGGCGCCGTGCCATATCGGGATCCCGGGCCATCAGGGCCAGCATCGTCTCGCGATCGACCTGCATGGCCCGCAGCCGGCTGGCTGCGACATATGTCGCGGCATGTTCGAAGTCATCAAGGAACATCGCCATTTCGCCAATCACGGTACCGCACTGGCCTTCGACATAGTCGCGGCCGGCACCAACTCCCTCCGTACAACGAAACGTGCCATCGACGATGATGATGGCGTGCGCGCACCGCGCCCCCTTTTTCGCTATGCAGTCACCCTCCCGGAACAGCCGCCGCCCGGCGCGCATCGCGATCTCAACAAGCTGATCGGAGCGCAGGCCGTCAAAGATATCGGCGGCGCGCATCTGTTGTGCGAGAATGTTGTGCGTCATCTCAAAACCCCGTATGGCGCGCGAGCGCAACGGCGCTGCAGGCACTGATTGTGGCTGCCCGTCGACGCAATACAGTGAGGGCACGAACGCCATCTCACGTGATTCTCGGTTATCGTCCAACACCCGGACGGACGTTGTCCCAGATTTACCTACACCACAAACGTCGCCCGGCCGCCGGCTCAGGCGCCGCTGACCACCCGCCCTCGCGCGCACTTACTCGGCCAGAACCGCCGGCCGGCGGCTAGATCATCGTGCTTTAAGTTGGAACCGCAATAGCGGTTCCAACTTAAAGCACGATGATCGCCACTTTAGAGGCGAGCAACTTTCTGCCTTTATTCGGAATCGGTACGATCCCGAATGAAAGGCAGGTTGCTCTAGCGCTTGCTGCGGTGCGATCGGGTTTCCGGTGCTGCCTGGTGCGGGGTTCGCGATCAAGGCACGAGCTTGTAGCCACCGGTCTCGGTCACGAGGATCTCGGCATTGGATGGGTCGCGTTCGATTTTCTGGCGAAGACGATAGATATGGGTTTCCAGCGTATGCGTGGTGACGCCGGCATTATAGCCCCAGACCTCATGCAGCAGGACATCGCGGGTCACGACCTTTTCGCCCGCGCGATACAGGAATTTGAGAATGGACGTTTCCTTCTCCGTCAGTCGCACTTTGCTGCCGCCCGCATCGACCAGCAACTTCGATGCTGGTTTGAACGTGTAGTGGCCAAGCGTAAACACCGCGTCTTCGCTTTGTTCGTGTTGACGCAGCTGGGCGCGAATGCGCGCGAGAAGCACCGCAAACTTGAACGGCTTGGTTACGTAATCATTGGCGCCCGCATCAAGCCCGAGAATCATATCGGCATCCGAATCATTGCCCGTGAGCATGATGATTGGCGCCTTGAAGCCCGATTTGCGCAAGATCTTGCACGCTTCGCGACCATCCATGTCCGGCAGGCCGACGTCGAGAATCATCAGGTCGTAGCGTTCGTTCTTGACATGTTCCAGCGCCATCGCTGCCGTGTCAGCGGTCGACACGTCGAATTCATCGTGCAGCGCGAGCTGGTCTCGCAGTGGTTCACGAAGGTCCTCGTCGTCATCAACGATGAGAAGCTTGCGTGCAGTAGTCATAGCAGTATCTCCACCTTAGAAGAATCAAATGATTTCATGAAGCTAACACCAAGCGCGTCATGCCCCAAACCAGCCCCAGCACCGCATTGCACCTCCGCCTGACTGTGGATGTCGCCGCCAAACTGAATGACAGCTCACCCCAAAATAACGAAATTGGGAAGATCTCGGTTCAATGCCAATAAAATAACCACAAGACGAAGTGATCGTTAAGTCATCAGGCGTCAAAATAGGGCGAGCTGTTGCCTGTTTGTTGGTGACGATTATGTCGGTTCCAAGCCAAACTCCGGATCTTGTCGTACGCGGCCTGTGCGCGACGTCCGTCACGGGCACCCTGCAGTGCGGCACGCTGATGTTTCCGTGCGCGCTCGGTCGAAGCGGTCGCGGCCACCGCAAACGCGAAGGCGACGGCATAACGCCGATCGGCCGCTGGCCGCTTCGAAAGATCTATTTTCGCGCCGACAAGCGCGGTCCGCTGCGCCATCCGCCAGGGCATGCGGTGGGCATCGCGAGACCGACAAAGCGCAGCGACGGCTGGTGTGATGGCGTCGGGGACGGCAACTATAACCGACCAGTCACGCATCCCTATCCCACCAGCGCCGAACATCTGTGGCGAGACGATGCGCTCTACGATCTCGTCATTGTTCTCGGCCACAATGATCGGCCGCGGGTTCAGGGTGGTGGGAGTGCTATCTTTGTGCATATCGCCGATCAAAGTTGTGACGGACGGCTCAAGCCGACCGCGGGCTGCGTGGCGTTGCGTGCCCGGGATCTGCGCACGGTGCTCTCGAAAATCAGCGCGCGAACCCATATGCGTATTCTCGGTTGAGCGGCTGCAACAATGAGGGACCGGACATCTAGACGGCGTGGCGTTCCACCACTAGATCATCGTGCTTTAAGTTGGAACCGCTATTGCGGTTCCAACTTAAAGCACAAAGATGATCGCCACTTTAGAGGCGAGCAACTTTGTGCCTTTATTCAGGATCGTTCCGATTCCGAATAAAGACAGAAAGTTGCTCTAACCGGCAGGCGGCGCAACGCACGCGATGGGCCGCCAGGACCCGCGCAGCGGGTCAATTTTATATTTATGCGGGCTGGTCTGACATAGGCGAGCATCAAGCCGGACAGTGGTGGGGCCGGCTTGATGCGCGGCGCTGCGATTGTGGTCAGAGGCGGCCCGAACCCGTGCCGAATTCCGGATAAGCCTCAAGACCGATTTCTGCTTTGTCCAGGCCTTCGAATTCCTGCTCTTCGCTCGGCCGCAGACCGATTGTGGCGGCCAGGACCAGCCAGACCACGAGGCTTGCAACCGCCACGAACAGACCGATCGCAACGACACCGACGAACTGCGCGCCGATTGACACTTCCGCATTGGTCCAGGCGACCACCAGCGTGCCCCAGATGCCGGCGAACAGGTGAACCGGGATCGCACCGACGACGTCGTCAATCTTGAACCTGTCGAGTAGGGGTACTGCGAACACCACGATCACGCCGCCAACGGCGCCAATCGTCACGGCCTGCCAGATCGCCGGCGTCAACGGCTCCGCCGTGATCGAGACGAGGCCCGCCAACGCCCCGTTGAGAGCCATGGTCAGATCAACCTTGCCGTAGAAGATCTGATTGAGAACAATCGCTGCAACCACGCCGCCGGCGGCCGCCAGGTTGGTGTTGACAAAGATCTTGGCGACGGACGAGGCGTCGGCAATCGTGCCCATTGCCAACTGTGAGGCACCATTGAAGCCGAACCAACCGAGCCACAGGATGAACGTGCCGAGCGTTGCCAGCGCCATGTTGGAGCCCGGCATGGCGTTGACCTCACCGTTCGCACCGTACTTGCCCTGGCGCGCACCAATCACGATGGCACCGACAAGTGCCGCCCAGCCACCGGTCGAGTGCACCAGGGTTGAGCCGGCGAAGTCGGAAAAGCCGATATCGTCGAGCCAGCCCGTGCCCCATTCCCAGGAACCCTGGATCGGATAGATGATGCCGCAAAGCACAAATACGAACACCAGGAACGGCCACAGCTTGATGCGCTCGGCCAGCGTGCCGGACACGATCGAGGCCGCCGTCGCACAAAACACCATCTGGAAGAACCAGTCGGACCCGGTCGCGTAAGCATTGCCGGTGTCGGTCGCCGGTTGCGGCATGGTCACCGGTGCGATCCTGCCAATCACGTCCGCGGCCATCCAGTTGCCGTCGCCCGGATACATCAGGTTATAGCCGACGACCCAAAAGGCGAGGCCGGCGATCGAATAGAGCGCGATGTTCTTGGTGCACTGCATGGCGACGTTTTTGCTGCGGACCATGCCGGCTTCCAGCATTGCAAAACCGGCGGCCATCCACATCACCAGGAAGCCGCCGATGAGGAATAGCAACGTATTGAAAACGTAGCGGGTTTCCCGTTGCAGAGCTTCCGCGGTGACCGCCTTGGCGTCGTCGGCAAGGACCGGGCCGAGCAGCGCCAACGACGCGGCAAGGGCGGTTGCTCCATATGCCAGTGATGTTGTGTATTTCATCGTTTGGATTGACCTCCGAGGTTAAATCGCGCTGGCGTCGGTTGCACCCGTGCGGATGCGGACCGTGTGTTCAACGGCGGCAGCAAAGATTTTGCGGTCGCCCTCAACGTCGCAATCCGTCACGCCCTCAATGCCGATCGCGGTGAGCGGTTGGCGCACGGCGCCGGGCCGGGCGGGCGTGATGGCGAGCTTGACGGGCCTGGTAATGGCTGTGACAGGTTTCATGCCTGATCCCCGGTTTGCAGCGGCCGGCCGGCGTTGCAGGCTCACCGCTCTTCACGTCTGCGCCGGAAACAAGGATGTCCGACGGGTTACGCAATTCGAGAGTCAAGTCGTGTGCCAATTCCGAGAAAAATACTTAAATCGTTGATATATATGATATTATTGTGCAATCATCGCATTCTGTCTTTGCTCGGCTCATGAATTTCTGCCTAAAATTTATGCTATATAATTTTGATGGATATTTATTGGGCAGTTGTCAAATTGCGCATCAGTCCCTCCTGGGTCGTTGATGCGACGAGAACGCCATCGCGGGTAAACACACTGCCGCGGCAGAACCCGCGGGCGCCATAGGCCGATGGACTGTCTTGGACGTAGAGCAGCCACTCATCGGCCCGAAACGGCCGGTGCAGCCACATCGCATGGTCCAAACTGGCGAGCTGAACATCGCCGTCGAACAGCAGCTTGCCGTGCGCAATCAGGGCGGTGTCCAACAGTGTAAAATCGGAGGCATACGCCAAGATGCATTGGTGCAGGCGCGGGTCATCGGGAAGGCGACCGTTGGCGCGCATCCAGATGTGCTGTTTGGGCTCGGCGACGGTGCGCTCGACGTAACGCGTTATTTCGACCGGGCGCAGTTCAATCGGACGCTCGTGGTCCCAATAGGCGCGCATATTGTCCGGCAAGCGATCAACGATCCTGGCGCGCAGCTCACGCTCGGAGGGCAGCGCTTCCGGCATCGCAACATCCGGCATTTCAGCCTGGTGGTCGAACGCCTTCTCCGCCTTTTGGAAAGACACGCTCATGGCAAAAATCGGCCTACCGTGCTGGATCGCCCTGACGCGACGGGTGGTGAAGCTGCCACCGTCGCGAATGCGCTCGACATCGTAGATGATCGGGTGGCCGGGGTCGCCGCCAATCAGAAAATAAGCATGCAGCGAGTGCGCGAGCCGTTGGTCTTCGACCGTGCGGGCCGCCGCTACCAGGGCCTGGCCCAAGACCTGGCCGCCGTAGACGCGCTGCCATCCGATTTGCGGGCTCACACCACGAAACAAATTGATCTCGAGGCGCTCAAGATCGAGTAGTCGCAGCAAACTCTCCAGTGCGCTGTCGGATGAAGGGGGCGTCTGTGTCATTGCAGGTCCTCGCCGGCGTTGCTTGAAGGGCTATGAAACTAGTCAACCTTAATCCATATGTAGGACTGCGTATGTAGAGCGCGGGACACGGACGGCAGCTGCAGCATGAACCAAGCCAGCCGGCAATTCTTTGATATTGTGATCTGCGGTGACGGCTTTGCCGGCGTGTCGCTGGCGCTTGCGCTCGATCACGCGTTCGGCGGTGAAATCGCCATTGCCTTGGTGGGCCCCGGTCAGGCATCGGCCATCGCGCGCGACAGTCCACGAGCGTTCGCAATTTCCGCCGCCTCGCGGGCATTGTTTGACGTCATTGGCATTTGGCCGGAAATTGTCGAGGATTGTCAACCAGTTAAGACAATCGAACTGACCGACTCACCACTGGAAGCCGGTGTCCGACCGGTGCTCTTGACGTATGACAATCATCTTGCGACGGGCGAACCTGCGTCTTACATCGTTCCTGCTGCTGCCATCGGTAAAGCGCTGTTAGCCCGTCTGACCGCGGCCCACAATGTGACCGTCATCGCAGCACGTATCGATGATCTTGATTGGTGCGAAGCGCGCATTTGCGGCAGGTTGGATTGCAATCGCGAACTGGCGGCGAGCCTGCTGGTCTGCGCCGAGGGGCGCGCCGACAAACTGCGAACGGCGGCCGGCCTCGATGCCATCGCCTGGCAGCACGCCCAAACCGGCATTGTCGCCACCATCGCCCATGCCCGCCCTCACCACGGCACGGCGGTTCAACACTTTCTGCCCGCCGGACCGTTTGCCATCCTTCCGCTCAAGGGCAATCGCAGCTGCATCACGTGGAGCGAGGACGATCGCGAAGCGCAACGGATCCTGGCACTCGGCGATGACGCGTTCCTGATCGAGGTCGAGAAGCGCTTCGGCGGCAAACTGGGACCGCTCTCGGTCGTCGGACAGCGCGCGCATTTTCCGCTCGCCACGCATATTGCACGGTCATTCGTGGCCGACAGATTTGCGGTTATCGGTGACGCCGCGCACGGCGTGCACCCAATCGCCGGTCAGGGCTTTAATCTGGCGTTGCGCGATATCGCCGCCTTGACCGAATGCCTTGTCGATGGTGCATGCGTCGGCCTCGATCTGGGCAACTTCACGCTGTTGGAGCGCTATCAGCGGTGGCGGCGCTTCGATTCCGCGACATCGGCCGGCGCCTATGACGCCATCAACCGGATTTTCGCCCGGGACTGGCCGCTGCTGAGATCGGCCAGAGAGGTCGGATTGGGCTTGATCGACCGATTGCCGGGTGTCAAGGCGTTGCTGGTGAGCGAGGCGGCTGGCAAGACCGGCGAGTTGCCGGCCATGCTAAAGGGCGAAACCTGTTCGGTTGCCGTGCGATGCGGCAATGGCAGGCCGCAACCCATTGATTTGCTGTGAGCGATTTGTCGTCGGGCCGGCCAATGTCGTCCGGCGATCAAATTGCAGATCGCTGGCGCCCGCGCACAATTTGGTTTTGCAAGGCTCTCGCTTTCGCGCGGCGATCAAGCTACAACTGATTCGAACGAGACGACTGTCAAGTGCGGCGAGGCAACAGGTCTGACTTTACTGCCTTGCCTACATCGTAGATGGCGCCTATCAACGATCGCGGCGGCGCGCCATACCCCTGGCAGTCAGTTTCGCTAGCCGAACTGTGCACGTACCAGTCTCAATCAACTGTTCTTGTTGGGCTAATGACACGCAGCATGCCACGCAAACGAAGATTCGTGATTCTGCCGATCCTACTGGCGGGATTGTTTGCCGGGCTCGCCGTGCCGCTGGTGTTCAAGTCCGATAGGATCGCGTTCGACTTTGAACCAGCGGGCGTCGTGGCTGCGCCGCACGATCGATATGAGATCGGCGCGCCGTTGCCCGTGCACGAGTTTTCGCGCACCGTTGTAACGTCAGGTCGTCTGATCCAGGTCAAACCGCCAGGCCGCGAAATGAGTGGCAAAGAGGCCCGATCCAGCCTGCAGAACGGAACGGCGCGCCTTGCCTTGCAGAATGCAGAACTCAACATTGGCGACCCGGTGAACGGTTTTGATGCCGCGCCCTACCCGCGCTACAGGGCGGTTCCACCGCCGCTTGTCGCCGCATTGCGCGAGCTGAAGTTTCTCGAACTCAACATCGGCAAGGGGCGCATCAAGGCGCTGTTTCCGGGCGGCTTCGAGGAACGTTTGAGCAACGCTGAACTGCTGGTCATCGGTCGCGATCAGCACGCAGTTTCAATACGGGGAACGGCGACCTGGCGTGGTCAGGCGGTTGCGATCGAAGTCGATACCGGCAGAGTGCGTCCCGAAGAAGGCGCAATGCCGATCATTTTCAAGATGCGCGGGCGCAGTATCCTGGTCAGCTTCACGGGTACGCTGAAACGCCAGAGCGGCCTGCGCCTCGAAGGCAAGACATCGATTACGATCAGCGACGTCAAGGCATTCGCCAGCGCGCAGTTTATCTCATGGCCGTCGCTGTTCAGCACGTCGGCTGTCAGCCTGTCCGGCGAAATGGACTGGAGCGACAACGGCATCGCGTTCAAGAAGGCAAACGTCGAACTCGACAACAACGATGCGACCGGTGCTTTGACAATCAAACGCACCACAGGCACTCGCGCGAATCGACATTCGCTGATCTCCGGAACACTGGCGTTCGACCGGCTTAGCCTGACGACGGTCAAGAATGACAAGTCTCGTGATGATAGCCGGCTGCCGACCGGTTGGTGGGATGCGATAACCAGTATCTGGACCATTCCGGTCGCAAAGTTCTTTGATGCCGACTTACGAATTTCGGCGAACGAGGTGGTGGTTGGCGATGCCGAGCTCGGCAAGGCGGCGGCAACCGTTTCGCTGCGCAATGGCAAGCTGTCCGCGCAATTGGCCAAGCTGGAGTTCGATGGCGGCACCGGTGACGGTCAGCTGACGATGAATTTCAACGATCTGCTGCCACGGGCACTGATCCGCGGCAGGGTTCAGGGCGTGCCGCTCGGCGATTTGTCGAGTGCGCTGCTTGGAGTGCGCAGGATCGAAGGGCGGGCAAACGTTACGCTCGACCTTGAATCGCAGGGCAGCGAACTACGACCGATGATGAGCGGACTGACCGGCAAACTTCAGGTCAGCCTCGCAGAGCCCGGGGTTGTTGGCCTCGACGTCGGGGCATTTGTGCGACCGTTGGCGGCCAACGCCGGCCAAAAGAATTTAAGCGAGTCGAAGATCCGGTTGGGCGCAGCACTGCAGGGCACGACGCAGATTGATCGCCTTGAAGTCGCTTTGAATATCTCTAACGGTGTCGCCGAATGCGTACGCTTTGATGCCGGTATGGGTGGCAAAGTCGCCAAGATCGCTGGCCGGATCGGTTTCGCCGACCGGCAAATGGATCTGCGCGCACTGATCTACGACCATCCGGCCCGCAAAGTTGGCGAACTCAACGAACCACGCGATGGCCTTATAACGGCGCGTCGGGTATCTGTTTCCGGGAGTTTGCTTGGCCCGACCGTGACCTCTTACGACGTCAGAGGTCTTCGTTCGGCGCTGATCAATGGCCTCAAGGCTGAGCCGCTCGACAAAGCGCAGCAGTAAGCGCCGCAGTTGCGCACTGCATGTCGCCCGAGACGATCGCGGGCCGGCGCCTCGACCGCCGGTTCGGGCGCGCAGCAACTCCATCCAAAAACGGTGAATGAACAGGCGACTAGAGCAACCTGCCTTTATTCGGAATCGGAACGATCCCGAATAAAGGCAGAAAGTTGCTTGCCTCTAAAGTGGCGATCATCTTTGTGCTTTAAGTTGGAACCGCAATAGCGGTTCCAACTTAAAGCACGATGATCTATCGTCGCAACGACAGGGAAATTTGCGCGCAACCAAGCAAACCATGTCGCAAAAAGTTGAGTGATCGCCCGATCTGAGTCACAAGTGCCCTGCCATCTGCAAACCGTTTGGCCGACAACGCGTTCCGGTCCATGCGGTGGTCTGTCCTCCCAACCAGGCAACGAGGTTTCGAGCGTGGATCCGAAGAGTTTGTCACTGTCCATCGCCATGATCGCCACCGTCGGTTTGGTGGTTCCGGTTGCAGGCGAGCCGACGTCCGTCGAGTCGCCGCCGAAGTTGCGCATTGCGACCTGGGGCGGTGCCTATGGCGCAGCCCAACAAAGAGCGATTCTCGATCCCGTCGCCAAACAGCTGCGGGTTAAGATCGAAAGTTCTCCGGCCAACGGTGCTGCAAGGCAGGCCGATTTATACGAGGTTAGCCAGGGCGATCTGATTAAAGGTTGCAAGAACGGCAGTTTCGCCAAGATCAGCACAATCACCCTCAAGCCCGGCCTTCAGGGCGAGAGCGCCGCAACGGACTTTCTGAGCGGCAGTTTGAGTGATTGCGGGGTTGCAAGTTTTGCCTGGTCGAGCCTGTTCGTCATCGATCGCGACCGCTTCAAGAAGGGCGCTCCGAGAACGTTGAGCGATGTTGTCAACACACGCGAATTTCCCGGAAAGCGGGCGTTCATTCGGCGCGCCGAGAATCTGTTCGAACTGCTTGCGGTTGCTAACGGTGCACCGGTTGACGGCGTTTACCAGGCGCTGCGAGATCGCAAACAGTTGGACAAGGTGATCGCAAGTCTGAACCGGATGTTGCCAGACATCGTCTGGGTCGATGGTCCACGCGCGGCAATGGCGAAGCTCAGCGCCGGTGATGTCAAGATTGCAATGACCTACAGCGGGCGGGCGTTTCGCACGATCGTGGTCGGCAATGTCGCGCCGGTCTGGGATGCCCACGTTTATCACTTCAGTTCCTGGGCGCTGTCGGCAACGGCACGCGCCCCGCAGCTCGGCAAGACCTTTATTGCGCTGGCAACGTCGCCCGAATATCTCGCCGCCCAGTCGCGGCTTTGGCCGTACGGTCCCATGCGCAAGTCGGCCGTCGCGATGGTCGGATCACACCAACTCCTGGGCACGGATCTGGCGCCATTCCTGCCGACCTCGGCCCAGCACCTGCCACGGGGGGTCCGCCATGACGCGGAATTCTGGGCCGCAAACAGCGCCAAGCTGAATGATCGCATCACGGCGCTGTTGGAAGGATTGCCGTTGGGCATTCGCGTGCCGCCGCCGGGCCGCAAACCAGAGCCGCCGGCGCCGGCCGACACACCCGCGGCTTCGACCGGGGCACCGTAATACCAGCCCGCATAGATATTGACCCGCAGAGCCCGTGCTCCTTGCGGCGGCCCGGCCGAGCCAATTTGCTCTTTTCCTGGAGTTTCAGGATCAGGCAAAAGTCAAATCGCCGGGCTGCGGCCTAAGATTTGATGTTCGCTTAATCGTCAACCTCGAACAGGACAGCCGAGCGCAGGAACTTTTCACGCGGGCCGAACCAGCGGCCAATCGGCCGCGCCCGTCAGGGCCCGGCCCCGTCGTCCACCCGCCGGGCACCAATCCTTAAAGCACAAAGATTATCGCCACTTTAGAGGCGAGCAACTTCCTGCCTTTATTCGGGATCGTTCCGGTCCCGAATAAAGGCAGGTTGCTCTCGTCTGTCATTCGGCAAGGTCGCGAGTGCTCGGGAACTCGACCGTGACGGTGGTGCCGCGGCCCCGTTCGCTCTCCACCTCGATACTGGCGCCGCAGGCTCGCACCAGAAAATGGATGACGTCGTAGCCCAGTCCGTGCAACGAGCCAGCCTGATTGATTTGCTGCAACGCCGCCGGGCCCATGCCAATGCCATGGTCGACAATCTGCAGCACAGCTTTATCACCACGCTCGCCAACGTGAACTTGGACGGTGCCGCCGACAGGAGTGAACTTGATAGCGTTGGTCAGAAGATTGAGCGCGATCCGCTGCACCGCCGCCGATCGGGCCATGGTCGAGCAAGGCTGCGCCCGCTGATCGATTGCGACATTGACACCGGCATCAGCGGCAAGAGCGGCGGTGATTTCGATTGCCAGGCGTGCCGTATCGAGCAGATTGACGGGGCTCGGGTCGGAACCAGGGCTCGAAGCGTGGTGTGGACGTTGGTATTGATGCGACAGACTGTCGAACGTGTGCATCAGTGCGTTGAGGGCGTGACTGGCGCTTGCGAGTATCTCATCGGCATATTCGCGATAGCTGTCGTGGCCAAGCGGGCCGTAGCTCTCGTTGCGCAACACCTCGGCCCGCGAAATCACGGCGCCGATTGGTGTGCGCAATTCGTGCGCCAACCGACGCAGTTCGGCAAGCTCATCTGATCTGCCGTCGGACGCTGAAACCGCCACATTTGTCTCGTTGTTGGTCGTATGTCGGGGTATGTTCGCCAAAACTACTCCGTTGACTGCATGCTGGATGGTCGTATGGTGTCAGTCCGGCATGATCGAAACATGGCAAAGCCGTAACGCAAGGTGTACATCCATTGCAGTCTTTGCCACACTCAACTTTACGACACTGTACAAGGGGTTGAACATGCCAAGGCCAGAAGATTTCGAAGTTCCTGAATCCGTGCGTCAAATGGCCGAGAAAAATGTCGAACAAGCGCGCGGCGCCTACGACCAGTTCATGGACATGGCGCGAAAGGCTCAGGACATGATTAATCAATCATCGGGTGAGGCTGTCCAAGCCGCCCGTGATGTCCAGGCGAAGGCCCTGACCTATGCCCAGCAGAACATGTCCGCCGGGTTTGATTTCTTCGAGGAATTGTCAAGGGCCAAGGATCTCAAGGAGTATATGGAGATCCAGTCGCGCCATACCGAAAAGTCGATGAAGGCCTACGGCGAGCAAGCCCAAGAGCTCGGCAAACTGATGGGCGAGATCGCTGAGAAGGCAAAACCGAAGAGCTAGTGATCCAGACCACTAGTGGTCTGGATCAAACGCTTGGTTCCCGGGTGGAACTCGTCAAGCGTCTGTTACTGTGCAACACAAACAAAGGGTTAGCCTAGTTTTCCGGCGGCGACGGATGGCTAGCATCCGTCGGTGACGGAACACTCGGCTGAGTGTATCGAGTGCGAAAGGACTGAGGCATGTCCGAACCGATCAAAGTTTTCTGGCAGCCGCATTGAACCAGCTGCCTCAGGGTCAAGGAGTACCTCTCGGTCCGTGCGATCGAGTTTGAATCGATCAATGTCATGGCCGACCAATCCGGCATGGCAGAACTTCGCCGGCTTGGCGCGCGCACCGTGCCAATCGTATCGCGCGGCGACAAGTTCGTGTTCGCCCAGGTCATCAAGGACGTGGTGGACTTCCTCGGGCTCAACGATGATACCGCGCCGCAGCTCACGCCGGACCAATTGAAGGCGCGTTATGATCGCATCCTGGACAAGGCCATCGCGGTGACCGAGGCGATGCCGGACGACAAGCTGGAAAACATGTTGCCCAACCGGCCACGGTCGTGGCGGGTGCTGATGCATCACGTGTTTCAGATCGCGGTGGCATATCTCGATATGGAAGACACCGGCGAGACGCTGATCTATGAAGGGCTGGTTGCACCGCCGCCGGACGACATGACGACGTCGGCGCAGATCGCCGCGTTTGGCAGGGGCGTGCGGGACCGGTTCCGGCTGTGGGCCGACAACACTCGTGGTGAAGATTTCTCAGGCCAGGTCCCGACCTATTTCGGCGCAACCAGCCGTCACGAGATGCTGGAGCGGACCGTCTGGCATTCAACGCAGCATGTCCGGCAAGTTGCCGCGCTGCTTGCTGAAACCGGCGTTGCGCCGCCAACCACCGTTACGGCGGATGATATCCAAGGTCTGCCGCTGACCGACAAGGTCTGGGGCTAGGCAATCTCCGAACAAGTCCGAGGTCCAGGGATCATCCCCTGGTCGGGGAGTTTGAGGGGCTGAAAGCCCCTCAAGGATCGCCGCAACGCGGCGATTGGTTAAGAGCCTCACCCTAACAATCCCACCACAGGGCCAGGCCCGCCATCGCCGCGGCTCAACTCGGCAGCGATGAATTGATCGGGCCGGAGTTCATTGATGTTGGCGCCGCGGTGCGCGGCGCTGTAGTCTTCGGCAATTATGCAAGACAAGTCTGCGCTTCGCCCGTCCGATCTACCTGCCATGAGCCGGCTGCTGGAAAGCCGGCACGGGGCCGGGCTCATTTCAGCCTACGGTCGCAAAGCCGTGACCGCCTGCCTGAGGACCGTGCTGCAACAGCGCCGCGACCGACTGGTTGACGCCGAGACGGTCGACGTTTCCGCCGCGGCGATACTCGCCGATGCCGAAGCGCGGCTGGCAAAGGACAACGCGCCATCACTGCGGCCCGTCTTCAATCTGACCGGAACCGTGCTCCATACCAACCTTGGCCGGGCATTCCTGCCGGAAGCCGCGGTCGCAGCCGTTGCCCGCATCGCGCGCGGGGCAAGCAACCTCGAGTACGACCTGGAAGCCGGCCGCCGCGGCGATCGCGACGATCACGTTGAACGCCAGATCGCCGCGATCACCGGCGCCGAGGCCGCAACCGTCGTCAACAACAACGCCGCCGCGGTAATGCTGGTGCTGAACACATTGGCGCTCGGTCGTCAGGTCGCCGTGTCGAGAGGCGAACTGGTCGAGATCGGCGGTTCGTTCCGGATCCCCGACATCATGGCCCGCTCCGGATGCGAACTGGTCGAGGTTGGCACCACCAATCGCACGCATCTTGAGGATTTCGCCAACGCGCTCGGCCCCGACCTCGCCATGATCATGAAGGTTCACACCAGCAATTATGTCATCGCCGGCTTCACGGCGGCAGTCCCGGAACCGGAACTCGCCAAATTGTGCGCCGCCAACGGCATTCCCTTTGTCAACGATCTCGGCAGCGGTACGCTTGCCAATCTCGACGACTATGGTCTGCCGCACGAACCGACGCCGATGGATGCGTTGCGCGATGGCGCCGACGTCGTCACATTTTCCGGCGACAAGCTGTTGGGAGGTCCGCAAAGCGGCCTGATTGTCGGTCGCCGGGACTTCATCGCACAAATCAAGGCCAATCCGATGAAGCGGGCGTTGCGCTGCGACAAGATGACGATCGCGGCACTTGCAGCCGTTCTTAAACTTTACCGCGATCCCGATCGCTTGCCCGAGCACCACCCGGTGATCGCGACGCTGACACGCAAGGCGCAGGACATCAAGACATTCGCCGAAGACCTGGCACCGGCAATCGAGACGGTGTTGGGCGGCGACTGGCACGTCGCCATCGTTGCCTGCGAAAGTGAGATCGGCTCGGGCGCGCTGCCAACCCGCACCGTCGCCAGTTTCGCCATCGCCGTGCGTCCGGCGGCCTCAAGTGGCGTTGGTCGCCGCCTCCAGCGGCTGAGCGCAGCGTTTCGGCGACTGCCGGTCCCGGTTATCGGGCGCATTCAGGATGATGCGTTTGTGATGGACCTGCGATGTCTCGCAATCGATGACCGTCAACCGTTCCTCGACCAACTGAGAGGGTTGGAAGCCATCCAATGATCATCGCAACGGCCGGTCATGTGGACCATGGCAAGACACTTCTGGTCAAGGCGCTCACCGGTGTCGACACCGACCGGCTGCCCGACGAAAAGCGGCGCGGCCTCACCATCGACCTTGGATTTGCATACCTGCCGACGGATGCTGGCGCAACAATCGGTTTTGTTGACGTACCGGGCCACGAGAAGTTCGTTCGCAACGCGCTTTGCGGTCTAGCGGGCACTGACTTTGTGCTGCTGATCATCGCCGGCGACGATGGTCCGATGCCGCAAACCCGCGAACACCTTGCGATCGTGGACCTGCTCGGCGTCGATCGCGGCTGTGTCGCGTTGACCAAGATCGATCGCGCGGATGCAGCGCGGCAGCAGGAAGTTGCAAGCGAAATCAGCGCCTTACTCGACGGAACGGCGCTCGGTGGCGCGCCCGTTTTCCCGGTTTCCGCGCTGACCGGTGATGGCATCGAAGCGTTACGCGATCATCTCGTGCAGGCTTCAAGCGAGCCCAGCCGCCGCTATCAAGGCCACAACTTTCGCCTTGCCGTCGACCGCAAATTCGACGTTGCCGGCGCCGG
Source organism: Hyphomicrobiaceae bacterium (assembly GCA_965223355.1). Taxonomy (GTDB): domain Bacteria; phylum Pseudomonadota; class Alphaproteobacteria; order Rhizobiales; family Hyphomicrobiaceae; genus Tectiglobus. Next base: position 4,790,791 of record CBDCWE010000003.1, on the reverse strand, counting down.
CATGGTGGTCACGGGTACGGTCTTTTCCGGCCAGGTTAACGTCGGCGACAGCGTCGAGGTGTTGGGCGCCGAAATGAAATTGCGGGTCCGCGACATCCATGCCCAGAACGCCAAGGCGTCGCGCGGTACGGCCGGCCAAAGGTGCGCCCTCAACCTGGCCGGACCCGAACTGCGCAAGGATCGGATCGGCCGCGGTGACTGGATCGTCGCCGGCCCAGCCCCACCGCCGGTCCAAAAGATCGACGCTGAGATCACAATTCTGGCAAGCGAACGGAAGGCATGTTCCCACTGGACCCCGGTTCACGTCCATGGCGGGGCCGCCGAGACCACCGGCCGGGTGGCGTTGCTCGAAGAAAAATCCTTGGCACCGGGAACAAGCGGGCTGGCGCAGCTGATCCTGGACCACCCGCTCGGGGCCGTGTTTGGCGACCGGCTGATTATCCGCGATCAATCCGCCCAAAGAACCATAGGCGGCGGCAGGGTTATCGATCTCTTTGCGCCGCGCCGCGGACGCGCCAAACCGGAGCGGATCGCGTGGATCAGGGCGATGAGCGCGCACGACCCTCGATCCGCGCTGGTGCGGCTGTTAGCGATCAGTGAAGCCGGCGTGATGCTGGACAATTTCGGGCTAAACCGCAATCTGACCGCGGCTGAACTCAGCGCCGTGGTGGACGGCGTAAAGGCGATATGCATCCCGACCGACCAGGGCGACATTGCATTTTCGCGAGCCCGGTGGGCCAATGTCACCAACGCCGTCGTGGCGCGTCTGGAGGCTTGGCACACGGCGAACCCGGACGCCGCCGGGATCGGCGACAACCGTGTTCTGGACGGCAGCAAGATCAAAGTGACACGCTCACTTGCCGCGGCGATTGCGGCTCAGCTGGTGCGGGATGAGGTGATCGTGCGCGGTGATTTCGGCGTGCGCCTGCCGCACTACGAAGCACGTCTGCAAGGCGAGGACGCCGAGCTCTGGGCCACGTTCGGGAAAACCTTCCGTCGCGGTGAGCTGCGCCCGTTTACGGTGCGCGAACTGGCCGCGGATCTCGGACATGATATCCGGAAGTTGGAAGGCTTTCTCGGTCGCGCGGGTCGCCTGGGTCTGATCGCGCGGATCTCTAAGACCCGCTATGCGACGCGAGAGATGCTTGCCGAGCTCGCCGCGATTGCTGAAGATCTATGCCGCAAGGCAGACGATGGCCTCGTCATGGTGACCGAGTTCCGCGACGCGAGCGGCATTGGTCGCAACATGGCGATTGAAGTGCTGGAGTATTTCGACAGGCAAAAGTTCACACGCCGCCAGGGCGAGGGACGCATCCTTCTGCAACCGGCTGACAAGGTGTTCGCAGGAGGCTAGATCATCAACGGGCTCTATAAAACCGAAGTCGTCCACCGGCGCGGGCCATGGCGGTCGTTCGAGGCGGTCGAGTTCGCAACACTAGAATGGGTCAACTGGTTCAACAACCGCCGCCTGCTCTCATCGATCGGCAATATCCCGCCGGCCGGAGCAGAGGCCAACGACGACGCCAGCATGGAGGAGCTGTGCATCGCCGCCTGACTCAAACAAAACGACCTCCGGTGTTTCCGGGTCGGTTCACGACGCTCACCGTTGGCCCTCTAACCTCGTAGCTAGGACTTTGCGGTTCAACTTGGGCTAGGTGAATTCAACTACTCAACGATGACATCGCTGCTTCGAGTCGGTCGCAGGCTCGTTCCAATTCTTTATCGGAAGCTGCATACGAGATGCGAATATGTTCAGGGGTGCCGAATGCAGAGCCCGGCACGAGCGCAATGTGGTGTTCGTCCAGTAGGTGCTCGCAAAGCATTGTATCGGAGCGGATGACTTTACCTTGCGGCGTTCGGCTGCCGATGGCTTCAGAACAATCGACAAAGGCATAAAACGCGCCGCGAGGCGTTCGGCAATTCAGGCGCGCCATAGCGTTGATGCGTGTAACCACGGCGTCTCGGCGTCGCTTGAACCGTTCACGGTTTGCGGCCATGAAATCCTTTGGGCCGTCCAATGCCGCAACGGCGGCGTGTTGTGCAACCGTGTTCGGATTGGAGGTCGACTGGGACTGCAGTTTTCGCATGGCTGTGATCAACGGGACTGGACCGGCGGCAAACCCAATTCGCCAACCTGTCATACAGTAGCCTTTCGATAGTCCGTTCACCGTGATGATCCGTTCAGACAGTTCAGGTGCAATGGCGCCAAAGGCTTCAACAACCGCATTGTCGTAGACAAGGTGCTCGTAAATGTCATCGGTTAGTATTCGGACATGAGGATGGCGGACAAGAACGGCCGCGATCTGGCGCAGGCTCTCGCCATCCCATACTGCGCCTGAAGGATTGCAGGGGTTGTTTATGATGAGCCACTTTGTGCGGCTGGTTATGGCTCGCTCCAAATCACCCGCATCGAGGACGAAGCCACGTTCTGCACGGGTTGCGACCTCTACAGGTTTGCCGCCAGCTAGAGCCACCATCGCAGGGTAAGAGACCCAGTAGGGCGCCGGAATGATGACTTCGTCTCCAGCGCTGACCGTTGTCAGCAGAGCGTTGAAGATGACCTGCTTTGCACCGGTGCCAACTGTAATCTGATCTGTTGAGCACACGATACCATTGTCGCGTCGAAACTTGCGAACCACGGCTTCCTTGAGTTCCGGCATCCCATCTGTGTTGGTGTACTTCGAACGGCCGGCATCGATCGCTGCCTTGGCTGCTTCGCGGATATGATCGGGTGTCTCGAAATCAGGCTCACCGGAACTAAGCGCAATGATATCGATTCCAGCGTAAGCCAACGCGCGCGCTCGATTGCTCATGCCAGTCGTTTGTGATGCACCAAAACGGGCCATCCGCGGAGCGAAGAATTCGTCGTCTGCATCGGAAATCATTCGGGCCCCCTTGCCTAGACGCGTTAGCTGACGTCACCTTCAGAATCTCAAAACGGCCTACTGAATTGCCGTCAATGAAATGAGAAATCGATCGATGTCTTCTTGGTTGTTATAGAAGTGAATGCCAGCGCGCAGATGGCCGTCCTTGGCCGCGATGCGCACGTGGTTGTCGTTAAGCCTCGCCTCGACTTCATCGGCATCACCGTTAACGGCGATCGCCACGATGCCGGCACGCTCGTTCCAATCAATTGGTGTGAGCACCTTCATCTGGCGCGCCTTGGCCTCATCGATCAAATAGGTCGACAGCGCTTTGACCCGAGTCTCGATGTTTCCAAGACCTATTTCAGAAATGAATGCAGCTGACCGCCTCTGAACGGCAAGCCCCATGAAATTGGGGTTGCCATACTCGAACCGTCGGGCATTGTCCTGCAGCTTCGGTGCCGCCTGATGGCGATCGTTGGATGTGAACGAGAACTTTGCGCCATAGGGCGGGCGGAGCAACTTGATCATCTCAAGTGTGAGGTACATGAACCCCGCGCCGGTCAGGCTGAATTGCGCTTTGTGACCGCCGGCAACCACGACGTCGGCGCCGAGCGCATCAACGCGATCTGATAAGACACCGACGGCTTGAATGGCGTCAACAACGAGCTTGATATTGCGCGACTTGCAGAACCGTCCGAGTGCGGGAATATCGGCTCGATAGCCGTTGCCGTAGGTCACCCACGCAACGGCGATGATGCGGGTTCGGTCGTCTACGGCTCGCTCATAAGAGGATGGACGCACGCATCCATCTTCATCAGGTTCGGCGAAGCGAACCTCGACACCTTTGTCGGCCAGATAACGCCAGGGGAAAGTATTGTTTTCATGCTCGTGTTGAGAGATCACGACATTGTCGCCCGGTGCCCATGGGAAGCCGGCAGCCACAATATTGATACCCTCCGCAGTATTCTTGATAAGTGCGACCTTGTCGACGGGTGCACCAAACGTGTCCGCAACAGCAGATCGTGTTTTTTCAACCTCGGACATCGAGAACGCTGCTGCGCCTGCTGTTTCGAACGTGTCTTCAAACCACGCATTGGCGGCTTGTTGGGCATAGACAGGCAATGGCGCCTTCCGTCCGAGATCGAGATAGGTCCATTTGCCAAGAAGCGGGAACTTTGCGCGCAGTGCCCGCCAATCCGGCGCATCAGATGCAGCCCTCGATCTATCCGTAACGACAGACATATTGTTTCACCATATTAGTGGGTCAGGATCTGGCTTAGGAAGAGTTTGGTACGATCGCTCTTCGGCGCATCAAAGAATTCCGAAGGCGGTGCAACTTCGACGATCTCGGATTGATCCATAAACACCATTTTGTCTGCGACGGTTTTGGCAAATCCCATTTCGTGGGAGACAACGACCATGGTCATACCTTCGCTCGCAAGTTCGACCATCACGTCGAGCACTTCCTTGATCATTTCAGGATCAAGAGCCGATGTCGGCTCGTCGAAAAGCATGATACGCGGCTGCATACAAAGGGAGCGCGCAATCGCAACACGTTGCTGCTGCCCACCGGACAATTGGCCGGGATATTTGTAGGCTTGGTCAGCGATTTGGACGCGCTCCAGATAGCCCAGTGCCATTTCTTCGGCTTTCTCTTTGGTCATTCGGCGCACCAGCATCGGGGCGAGCGTAAGATTGTCGATAACGCGCATGTGCGGAAATAAATTGAACGACTGAAACACCATACCAACGTCACGGCGAACAGCCTCGATGTTCTTGAGGTTGTCTGTGAGTTCGACGCCATCGACGATGATCCGTCCACGCTGATGCACTTCGAGGCGATTGATGCAGCGAATCATGGTCGATTTGCCTGAACCTGACGGACCACAGACAACAACGCGTTCGCCTTTGGAGATCTCGAGGTTGATGCCGCGCAGCGCTTGAAAACTGCCGTACCACTTCGACACCTCAACCAGTTGGATGACGGGCAGGGAGGCGCCGTCTGTGTCGGCCTGCTCGCGTTCGTGAGTTACATCCTGCATACACTTCGAACCTTCGCGGTAGTGACTAATTCAGTAGCGGCGGCCTTCATTGAGCCAGCGTTCCAGGCGTTGGCTGTATTTCGACAATGCGAAACACATGACGAAGTAGATCAAGGCAACGAACAAGTAGGCCTCAACGAAGAACCGGCGCCAAAGCGGATCTTCCATCACAGCCGTCGTTGCCGTCAGAATGTCGAACAAGCCAATGATCAGAACGAACGAGGTGTTCTTGAGCGCTGCGATGATGTGGTTGACCATCCCCGGCAGGCAAATCCGAAGCGCCTGAGGCAGGATGATACGGCTGGTCGTCTGCCAGTACGTCAGCCCGAGCGACTCGGCTGCCTCTTTCTGCCCCTTGGCGACGGCTTGCAGACCGCCACGTATTACCTCGGCCTGATAGCAGGCAAAGAAGATCGCCATGCCGACCATGACGCGCAGTAATTTGTTGATCTCCAGGCCAGAGGGCAAGAACAGCGGGAAGACGTTGACGGCAACGAACAGGATCGTGATGAGCGGTACACCTCTGAGGCATTCAATCAACGTTACTGAGACCGCCTTGACGAGCGGCAAAGTTGACTGGCGGCCAAGCGCCAATAGAACCGCGATCGGCAATCCCATTACGACCGTACCGGTGAACAATACCATTGTGAGCGGCAGGCCGCCCCACTGGCTTGAATCAACAAACGTCAAGCCAAACACGCCGCCCCAGAGAAGAATGCCGATTGCCGCAAATGAGAACGCCCACAATGGCAGCAGCAGAAGCGGTTTCCAGAACCGGCGCTGCACGGTGATTAGAACGGCGCCAAGGTACAACGCCAGCGCCAGCACCAAACGCCAATGCTCTTCGTAAGGGTAGACCCCGAACAGCATTGGCCGGTGTTTTTCAACGACCGCCGCCCAACACGCGCCGGTTGCCGCGCGGCATTCTTCATGGCTCGCTTTGCCCCAAACGGCATCTATTAGGCCCCACTTAATGAAACCGGGCAGCAGATAGGCGAGGACGGCAATAAACGCAACGGTGATCAGCGTTGATGAAATCGAGCCGAAGAAGTTGCGCCGGAGCCAGCGCAGCAGCGGGATCTTTTCCATCGGGGGCGGCTCGTCGCTGATCTTGGTCGCCGCGTTGCCCATCGCCATGTCCGTCTGTGTCATGACGTCAGCGCTCCGTCAGGACAATCGAACGGTTGTAAATATTCATGAATGTCGAGATGGTCAGAGAAATGATGAGGTAGACCAGCATCATGATTGAAATCGCCTCAACCGCCTGCCCGGTCTGGTTGAGAGTCGTGTTGCCGACGTTCACGAGGTCGGGATAGCCGATCAAGACCCCGAGCGAAGAGTTCTTCGTCAGACTGAGATACTGGCTCGTTGTTGGGGGCACGATGACACGCAGCGCCTGCGGCAGCGTCACGTATCGCATGATCCAACCGGGCTTGAGACCGAGCGATCGCGCGGCCTCGATTTGTCCGGAAGCGACGGACTGGATGCCGGCTCGCACAATCTCAGCAATGAAGGCTGCAGTGTAGACAGTAATACCGATCAACAATCCGACGAACTCGGGTGTCAGCGAGGCACCGCCTGCGAAATTGAACCCTCGGAAAACTGGCATGTTCCAGACGAGCGGCGCGCCACCGACAAGCCAGGTGAGCGCTGGCAGGCCGAGCACCATGGCGATGACCGGCCACAGCGTCGGCGTGAAATTCCCTGTTCTTTCACGACGCAGGCGGGCCCATCGGGTAAACAGAAATGCGGCAATCACTGCAGCGATGGCTGCCAGTCCGACCCAGACGTAAACGGGGTTCGATGTTGGGACGGCAAAAATTAGCCCTCGATTGTTGAGATAGAGACCTTCAAACGGGCTCCACGACTGCTTCGGACCCGGTAGATTTCGAAGAAACGCCGCCCAGAAAATCACGTGCAGGACGACAGGTACGTTGCGCACGAGCTCGACGTACGCCGATGAGAACTTGGCGGCAAACCAATTCGTGGAAACGCGCGCGATCCCGACGACAACGCCAAGTATCGTTGCCAGTACGATACCACATGCCGCAACCGTTAGCGTATTGAGAATGCCGACCCACAAGGCACGGCCGTAGCTGTCTTCTGAATCGAACGGGACCACGGATTGTCCGATATCGAAGCCAGCCGCTTCTGTCAGAAACTTGAACCCTGTCGCGATGCCCTGCCGGGACAGGTTTTCACTGACATTGGTGTAGAGATAGTAGCCGCATAATATCACCGCGATACCAAGCAGCACCTGGTACGCAATACCACGTATTGCCTGAGAATAGAGCACTCCGCTAAGGCTTAGCCTGGGCCTTTCAAACTCGCCACCAGGTATCGTCTGCTCGGCCATGCGCAATTCCCAGGTTCAGCTACGCAGCTCGGCGCCAGAGCAGCGCCGAGCTTGATTCTCGCCGGCCAACTACTTGCCAGCCGACTACTTGATCGGATAGCCGTAAATCAGTCCACCTTCGGTCCAAAGCTTGTTGATGCCACGCGGCAGCTGCAGCGGGGAATCTTTGCCGAAGTTGCGGTCGTAGATTTCCTTGTAGCTGCCGACCTGCTTGATGACGCGATACGCCCATTCGCTGTCTAGGCCAAGCTTGGCGCCGATCTTTGAGTCCTTGCGGATCAGGCGCCGAATGTCCGGGTTTTTCGATGACTTGCGCATTTCATCGACATTCTTTGTCGTCAAACCCATCTCTTCAGCATTGAAGGTAACGTAGGTCACCCATTTGATGATGTCGTACCACTGGTCGTCGCCCTGGCGCACACCGATAGCAAGCGGTTCTTTCGAGAACACGCCATCCAGGATGACGTGATCCTCAGGCTTCTTGGCATCGAACTGGCGATGTCCTGGAAGTCCCGCCTGGTCCATCGACATGACATCACAGCGTCCGGAGAAATAAGCACCCACCATGGCTTTCTGGTTTTCGATGACCACCGGTTGGTAGGTGATACCCTTCGACTTGAACAGCGCTGCGATGTTCTTTTCCGTCGTCGAGCCGGGCAGCACACAAACCGTCGCGCCATTAAGGTCATCGACCTTCTTGGCGCCGGTTGACTTGCGCACCATGAAGCCGGTGCCGGTGTAGAAGGTCGTTGGCCCGAAGTTGAGGCCGAGAGACGCGTCGCGGGTCAAAGTGACCGTCGTTGTGCGCGACAGCATATCGATTTCACCGGACTGCAGAGCAGGAAAACGTTGCACGCTGCTCATCGGTAGGTACTTCACCTTCTCCGAGTCGCCGAGAACTGCTGCAGCAACGGCCCGGCAGAAGTCGACGTCGAGCCCTTTCCACTTGCCCTGACTATCGGCAATTGCAAAGCCGTAGCGGCCCTGGTGGACACCGCACAGCACTTCGCCACGCTGCTTTACCTTCGCCAATGTCGGCCCGTCAGCAGCGGCAACGCCACCGGCCATTGTCAATGTCATGGCGATAGCGGCGCCCGTTAAGACACCGAACTTAAACTCTTTCATCTCGCTCCTCCTCCTTGGGCTTGGATTGAAGTCGTTGCACTACGACGCCATTCGAGGCTCATTGTCCTGGCCACGATTAAGTCGAGAAAGAATGCGCGTCTTTGAGAGCCAGCTCTCGTGCAAATGCGCGCGCATCAGTCGTCCCGCTTTGGTGTGCTTTCGTTCCACAATCGCACTTAGAATATCGAGATGCTGGTCGATTCCATCGATAACCCAATCACGGTCATAGTACCGCCCAAGGCTGATTGTGACGCGGAAGCGGTTCCGGATTGGAAGATACAGTTCAGTAAGGATCGAGTTGTTGGCGCAGCGGAAGACCTCGACGTGGAATTGAGCCCCGATTTCGTAGGTCTCACCCAGTTCCTTGTCGGTTTGCGCAGCTCGACTGCCTTCCAGCCTCGCGACGAAATCAAGCAGCTCCGTCGTAGGTCCGTTGCGCGCTGCAAGCTCAGCAGCCTGCCCTTCCAGAGCCTGACGGACTTCGTAGAGCTCGCGCAGCTGATCGTCAGAAATGCCGCGAACAAATGTTCCGCGCGCCGGGATGATTTCAAGTAGGCCATCCTGTGCCAATGCACGCATCGCCTCGCGAACCGGCGTGCGACCAATGCCCAGGTTCGCCGCGATCTGGCGCTCTGAAATTGGCTGGCCGGGAAGCAGATGTCCTTCAACAATTAAGGAGAGAAGCTTCTCGTAGGCGCAGTCTCGTTGAAATGTTGTCTGAACTGACATACCGGTATGCCAGCATAATCTTACAACGCGTGTCAAGGCTGTTCTAAAGCAACCTGCCTTTATTCGGAATCGGAACGATCCCGAATAAAGGCAGAAAGTTGCTCGCCTCTTAAGTGGCGATCATCGTGCTTTAAGTTGGAACCGCAATGGCGGTTCCAACTTAAAGCACGATGATCTAAGCGATCCCTGCATGATATCTGGATGGCCGAAACACGGCGTGAAGCGGAAACCGCATTTGATGCTTTCACCGAAGCCTGCGCATTGAAATACGAAAAGGCAGCGCACTGCCTGGACAAAGATCGTGATGCATTGCTGGCGTTCTACGACTTCCCGGCCGAGCACTGGAAGCATCTGAGGACGACCAATCCGATCGAGCGCACGTTTGCCACCGTGCGCCACCGCACCATCCGCTCGAAAGGCTGCCTATCGAACGAGACGGCATTGGCCATGGTGTTCAGGCTGGTCGAGGCTGCTCACAAAAGTTGGCGCCGGCTCGATGGTCAAAATCAGTTGCCGAAAGTCGTCCACGGTGCCACGTTCAAGGATGGGCTGGAGATCACAAACGACGTTGTCGCCCATCCAATAGCTGCCGCGTAGAACTTGGTTGGACTTTACAGACGATCTCCGAAGCGGGTCATGTTGATGCGCCAATATTTAAGCAGGGTATCGGCCGTCTCGCAGAATAATCTCGTTAGCGTTGCCAGGATATTTGGCCGACGATCTCCTCAGCGATCGCAATGATAGACCTGCATTCTGTGTCGACTTCAAAGTCAACCGGTGCACCTTGCAACGAGGCCGCCAGTTCGAGCGAACGTTGTTCGTGCCATGCCGCGCCGGTACCAATTTCCCGCTTGCTTATCCTGGCAACAAGAGTGTCTTGGTTCGCGCGCAACTGACAAACTACCGGCAAAGCATCGGGAACGCACGCAACAATGCTCTCCTTCTCAGCTTCGGTTTCAATTACCCGTGCCAGAACAAGGTTCTTTGATCCAGCTGCAAAGCAGTTGCGCCATACTACCTTGAGATTGGCCAGCATTAGGCTTGATCCAAATCGATCTCCTGGCGCGCGTGGGTAGGTTTCGGCCAGGCAATCAAGATCGAGTAATGTGTGGGGCACCGATTGTTCCACTAAGATGTTGCTTACCTGTTCTGCCGAGGAAGTTTTCCCAACGCCGACCGGGCCAGAAATGATAAGTAGGGGAATTGTGTTCATAGGTTTCATGGATCTTTTGTGGTGTCGGATTGCTTTTGATAAAATTCGCATATGGAGCTTCGACCAACCCCGCTGAAGATCGGTGATACGATCCGTTTTGTCTCTCCCGCAAGCACGCCGGACATGTCCCAGCTAAGTCGCCAAGCCAAGATCATTGAGAGTTGGGGGTTAAGGGTTGAATACGGAAAGCACGTGCACGATGTGCACGGATTTTTAGCTGGAACAGATGCCGATCGGGCCTCTGACATCAACGATGCAATCCGCGATCCCAAGGTGCGGGCGATTGTTGCAACACGTGGCGGCAAGGGTTCATATCGCATCGTAGATCAGCTCGACTATTCAGCGTTACGTGAGGACCCGAAGTACTTGGTCGGGTTCAGTGATATCACTGCACTACACTTCGCCATCTGGAAGCAATGCCGAGTTGTTACCCTTCATGGTGGACTGTTTGGTGGTCATGTATCTGATGAAACCCAAGAGACGTTACGTTGCGCCCTCATGGAGAACAGACCATTTTGTGTCGTGCCACGCGCTCAGGAACCGACGTCAGCCCTAACCACTACTGGTACCGTGCAGGGGCGTTTGTTGGGCGGCAATCTCAGCATCATTGGCACATCTGCTGGATGGCTGCTGCCCGATCTAAGCGGGGCAGTTCTTCTTGTCGAAGCCATCGATATGGGCCCTGGCCTGGTCGACCGAACTCTGCAGATGCTACGGCGAGGTGGACACCTTCGGGACGTGAAGGGTGTGGTCATAGGCCAATTTGAGAAGTGCAACTTCAATCCCCCAACTGGCGTTCTCGATTTGCTGAGGGAACACTTTGGACAACTCGCAGTTCCCGTGTTGGGTGGTTTGCCCATTGGTTATGGTCATGCCCCCGTGACTGTTCCACTGGGATGCATTGCTCGGTTGGATGCGGACAAGAACGTCCTTGAGATTGCCGTCTGATCAACCCTTCATAAGCGCGAACGTGTCATTGGACTGCGCGCAGTCCAATGACACGGCAAAGTGCCGGTGTGAACCGACCCGGAAACACCGGAGGCTGTTTTGTTTGAGTCAGGCGGCGATCTTCAGCTCCTCCATGCTGGCGTCGTCGTTGGCCTCTGCTTCGGCCGGCGGGATATTGCCGATCGATGAGAGCAGGCGGCGGTTGTTGAACCAGTTGACCCATTCTAGTGTTGCGAACTCGACCGCCTCGAACGACCGCCATGGCCCGCGCCGGTGGACGACTTCGGTTTTATAGAGCCCGTTGATGGTCTCGGCGAGCGCGTTGTCGTAGCTGTCGCCGACGCTGCAGCCAAACGCCGAAGCGGCACGGCGGCGATGGCGGTGTGCTGCGGGAGGTCCTGGCGCGACCGCCGCAGATTGTGGTTGCGCCTGCGGTTTCCCAAGCACAGTGGGGTGCGACATTAGGTCCAAGAGGCACCATCCGGCCCCGTTTTTTGCGGCCCGCCCGGTCGTGAACGGTGCAAATTGGATGCAATAAATTATGGTTAATTTTCATATAGATAGAGTTACATGTTGACATTGTGAGTATACAGTCGATCAGTAGGCGTCTGTTGTTGCTAGGTCGGTCGCCTGCGAATGTTTGCGATTGTTGGGCCGAGCCGGCCAGATCGCCGGTTGTCGGCGAGCGATGGTCCTTATCGGGGGAAGGTTATGTTCAGTCGAACCAGCAAGGTGGTTAATCAGGCGAAGCCGGAAATTTCTTACTATGCGCCAGATAAAGGGGATGATCGAAAAATGGATCGGGATGGCGAAGGTCGTCGATTTTCAGTTCTGGAAGGAGTTGAGGGCGATGGTGCAATTCTCATTGGTCGCGGCACACGCGTGGTCGGTGAGATTCACGATTGCACGAGCATCGAAGTTCAAGGCGAGCTTGAGGGCAACGTCACGGCAAAGCGGGTCACGATCCGCGAGGGCGGTGTGATTTCCGGGAGCGTGCAGACCGTTGAAGCCGAGATCCACGGGGTCGTCACCGGCGAACTGCAGGTCGACGGTCTGCTCGACGTGCACTCAAGCGGACGCGTTGACGGCAATCTAACCTACGGGCAGATCGCGATTGCGGCCGGCGGCGAAGTGTCGGGCAACATCTTCGGGCCGCGGCGCATCTCGAACGAGACGACGGCGCCGGCATTGGCCAACGGCCAAGATCCGCAGGTGACGTTGGCGTCCTGATCGGCGTCGGCTTGCGATCTGATTTTGATCCGGGCGGAAATCGTCTGCGCCCGCGCGATGCGCAGTCGTCGGTGCCCCGGAGCCCGCCGGAGAGGCCCGGTGGGGAGGCCCGGTGCGGGCGCGCGCGCAAGGGTACTGCCGCGACAGGACCGCCCGGCAGCGCCGGCACGGTGCCGCGGTTCGAAGCCACTTTGCATCCGCGCTTTGCCATGTATTGATACCGGTATGTTCAAGCAACCGACACGGTTTGCGCGGCCAAGCCTGTTCGAATGGTTGGTTTTGGTGCTCAACGTTGCGCTTGTCGTGGTGGGCGTGATGGTGCTGCCGAGCAGCCCTGACGTCGGCATTGTCACGCTCGCCTTGTCCGGCAGCTGCCTTGTCGTGTTGGGCGGGACCGTCGTCAGGAAGCTGCGGTATCGGCGCTATCGTGCCGATCGGGTCGACGTGGTCGGCGGTGTGCCAATCCGACCGCAGCGACGGGTGGTGCTGGTCATCGGCGGCTGGCTGATGCTGCTCGGTATCGTCCTTGTCGTGTTTGGACAGAGTTATCCGCTGCTGTTTCAGCTGCTGGCCGGCGGCGTTGCCATGATCGGCGGCGGGCTGCTGGTCGGGGCGGTGTTGGGGTGGTGGCCGGTTGGCCATTTGCAGTTCGACCCGCACCATCTGACAATCGCCGAACGCGGATGGCGGGCGCGGATTCCTTGGGGCGAGATCACCGCCGTGGTTGAAGCCGAGTTCCATTCGAACCCGGTGCTGCTGCTGGCCGTGGCCGACGCCAATGCGCTCGACATCGCGCCGGCGCATGCCAACGCGCGGGCGCTCAAGGCGATGGCGCGCTGCCGCGACCTGATGGGCTGCGACTTTGTGATCATGAGTACGCGCTATGGCCTTGATCTGCCGGTTCTGTCGGATGCCATCACGCGCTATGTCAACGATGCGGCGGCCCGCACCGAGCTTGACCCGCAGCTGATGGTTGCCGGCGGTCGGTCGTGATGGCGCCGGTCGCCGGCCGGCGTATTGCCGAACGCTGCGATCCGGTGTCTATTGGCGTCGCGATCGCCCAGCTGGTTGAGCATTTGGACCGCGCCGGGTCGATCCCGCCAACCACACTCACTCACAACCGCTTTTGAACTCTTGAGGAGATCCTGCCGGTGCCGAATTCACCAACCGTCCTGATCGACAATCACCCCGGACGCAGTGCCCAGACCTTTGGCATCGCCCGGGAAATCGGTACTGACACCGATCTCATTCACGAACCGTCGATCGGCGTTGTCGGCAACAAGGGCGACAGCCAATGCTATCTCGGTGTGCAGGCGAAGGTCGAAGCGATCCACGAGCGCCTGCGCCAGCGCATGGGACGCAAGGCCGGTCAGATCCCGATGCGGCTGGTGCAACCCGAGTATACGATCGCGACCTCCGATGGCATGCGCAACGGCACGCGCGAGATGCGCTATTCGCTGATCGGGCGCGAAGTGACCCACGACAGCCTGTGCGAGCATCTGAGCGCCAGCGGCCTGGAAGGTGTGATCGCGGTGGTTGCCTGCGACAAGCCGCCGGTCGGTACGCTGGCAGCGCTGCTCGAACACAACCGGCCGGCGATCATCATGTCCGATGGTCCGATCCGGCCGGGCAGCGATCCGGCCTCGAACGAACCGCTGGACATCGTCTCGGCGTTTCAGGCGGCCGGCCATCCCGATCCCGCGCATCGCGAACGGATCGCGTGCTCGGCCTGCCCTGGGATTGGCAGTTGCGGTGGCATGTTCACCTACAACACGATGCAGACGTTCATCGGCGTGCTCGGCATGGAACCGCTCGATATGGTCTCACCGGCGTCCGATGACCAGCGCCGACTGCAACAGTTTCCCGACCAGCTGATCGATTATCTCAAGGGCATGATCGACAGCGGGACGCGGCCGCGCGACATCGTCGGGCGCGATTCGATCCGCAATGCCGTGATCGTGGCGATGGCGATCGGCGGCTCGACCAATGTCGTCCTGCATGCTCCGGAAATTGCGCGGGCGGCGGGTTACGGCAATTTCTGGGCCGACATCATGACGCCGGAGGAGTTCAATCACCTCTCGCAGCAGGTCGTGCCGGTGTTGACCGATGCGCGGCCTTACGGGCTCTACTCCATGATCGACATCGACGAGGTCGGCGGGGTCCAGGTGATTGCGCGCGAACTGATGGAGGCCGGCCTCATCAACGGTGATGTGGCGACCTGTACCGGTGAAACACTGGCCGGCCAGATCGCGCGGCTGGGCCCGCCGGCGGCGGACGGCAAGGTCATCTATCCGGTCAAAGCACCCTACAAGCCGACCGGCGGTCTCAGGGTGCTGGGCGGCAACCTGTCGCCCGAGTTCAGCGCGATCCTCAAGCTGGCCGGCGTTGAAGCCGGGCTCGAAAACAACGTGTTCCGCGGCACGGCGCGGGTGTTCGAAGGCGAGCAGCGCCTGCTCGATGCGCTGTCCAACCAACCCGACAGTTTCAACAACAACGACATGGTGATCGTGCGCTACGAAGGCCCGAGCGGGGCGCCGGGGATGCCGGAGATACTCGACCCGACATCGCGCATCACGGCGCTGTGCCGGGAACGCGACATTGTCGTCGCCCTGATGACGGATGCACGTTTCTCCGGCGGCTCGGTCGGCCTGGTGGTTGGTCATGTCGGGCCGGAAGCAGCCCTGGGCGGGCCGATCGCGTTCATCGCGGACGGTGATGAGATCGTCATCGATCTCAACACCAACGAGATCAGCGCCCCGGTGCTCCAAGATGCGGCGATCCTAGCCAAGCGCAAACAGGCCTGGGAGGCCGAGGTCGGCGCCAACGGCGGCATCCATCCGGCGTGCGGAAAGGCCGATACCCGCCTGCTCAACCGCATGCGCCGTTCGGCGGTGCCGGCGACCCAGGGCGGCGGCATGCATCCCGATCGCGCGTTGTGGGTGTCGGAGCCGCGCGCCGCCACCGCTTCCGGTTTTACGCCGCGCAACAAGTGGCGGGATTAGACCGGCCAGGCGTTGTTTGAAGGCGGACCGAACTCCGAATAACGGGCGAAAGCTTTTCAGACGGGGCGCGACCCGGCCTGCTGTCCGACAATGAGCCCGAAGAGCCAAGCACAATGCGCGCAACCGTTGCCCAAGTGTTTTAGAGCAACCTGCCTTTATTCGGAATCGGAACGATCCCGAATAAAGGCAGAAAGTTGCTCGCCTCTAAAGTGGCGATCATCTAACCGTTTGATTTTTCTTGGAGGCCACGCCCGGAATCGAACCGGGGTATACGGATTTGCAGTCCGCTGCGTCACCACTCCGCCACGTGGCCGTCCTGACGCCCGCGCCAATCACTGCCGCCGCGGCGTTGCTGCAGCGCAACCGGCCTGACTTGTGGGTTGGCGTGCAGCGAAGGCGCCATGTATCACACGTCGCGTTGATTGCGCAAATGGTTCGTGCACTATGTGATCGGTTGCCGGCGCAGCGGCAACAAAAGGATCGCGACGAAGGGACGGGACATGGTCGATACGGCGCTGCAGCGCTTCAACATGGTCGAAAGTCAGGTGCGCCCGAGCGATGTCGTCGACCGCCGCATTCCGGTAGCGATGCGCGCGGTTGCGCGTGAATTGTTCGTGCCCGAGGCGCAACGCGCGATCGCCTATATGGACGACACCATCCGGCTTGACGGCGCGCGCGCGCTGCTGGCGCCGCGGGTGCTGGCAAAGATGATCCAGCATCTCGAACTCGGCGATGAGGATCTGGTGTTGGATATCGGCTGTGCGACCGGTTACAGCACGGCGGTGCTTGCCCATATCGCCCAGACCGTCGTCGGCCTCGAAGTCGACGATCGGCTCGCACAGCAGGCGGCAGCGGCGATTGAGGCTGCCGAGATCGACAATGCGGTGATTGTCACCGGCCTGCTCGCGGCCGGCTATCAGGCCGAAGGGCCATACGATGCGATCCTGGTCAACGGTGCCGTGCATGATCTGGCGCCGCAGCTGCTCGATCAGTTGAAGGATGGCGGCCGGTTGGTTGCGGTGCACATCGAAGAGGGATACGGCCGGGTCAAGCAGTGGCGAAGGTTCGATGCGCATTTCGATGCCCGGACCGTTTTTGATGCCGCAGCCGATGTCTTGCCGGGTTTCGAACGAGCGCCCGTGTTCGTGTTTTGACGGCATCGCAGCGCCGCCGCCGCGGCGGCAACCGCCGAGCAAGCCTGGGGTCCAGGGGCGAGCCTCTGGTCGGGGAGTTTGAGGGGCTGAAAGCCCCTCATCGATCGCCGCCAAGCGGCGATACGTTAGGGTTTTCAACCCTAACAACCCGACCAAAGGGCCGGCCCTTTGGAAACCCGTGAAGCGGGTCAATATTTATGCGGGCTGGCAAAAGAGGCTATAATGGCCGAGCGGCGATCGTGCTGCGAGCTGTCGATATGTGTGATCGCCGCCACAATTGATTGTTCAAAGTCCTGGCGGCGGATGACAATACCTTTTCGAATCGGAAGTGGCTTGCTTAGCTGTTGAAATCGTTAAGATGACTGTCTTTGCCGCGTGTGAGTGCAGGTGCAGGTGAGGGCGGCAAGGCTGGATTGGCGTCGACATTTCGTTGCGCGAGCATCCATTGTCAGGAGTATATGGTGTTTGGATACTCAAAGACGGCCGTGACATCGCGCTGGCGTCAACTGACACATCTCGGAGTTGCGCTGGCCTGGGCATTGGTGTCGGTGATTTCCGGTTCTGCAACCGGGGTGCGGGCTGAAACGTTGAACGATGCCCTGCGATCGGCCTATCGGCACAATCCGCAGCTCGATGCTGAGCGCGCCAATCTGCGTGCGACCGATGAAACGGTGCCGCAGGCCCTGTCAAACTACCGCCCCGCGATTGGCGCTTCGGCCGACGTCTCGGTGCAGCGCACCGAAGTTACGCCTGATCCGCCGCCAGGCAGCAGCACCGGCGATGGAAAATCGTATCCGCGCGGCGTCTCCATCAACTTCAATCAGCCGATTTTTCGCGGATTTCGCACGCAGAACGCCGTCAGTGCCGCCGAAGCGACGGTACGGGCCGGTCGCGAGACGCTGCGAGACACCGAACAGACGGTCCTGTTGAGCACTGTGACCGCCTACATGAACGTGGTGCGCGATACCGCCATTGTGCGCCTGCGCGAGAACAATGTGCGTGTTCTGTCACGCGATCTCAAGGCCACGCAGGACCGGTTCTCGGTTGGTGAAGTGACGCGGACGGATGTTGCGCAGTCGCGGGCGCGGCGTGCGCAGGCCGTTTCGGATCTCGATCTGGCGCGGGCAAACTTGAAGTCGAGCCGTGCCAACTACCAGCAGGTGGTCGGCCATATGCCGGGCCGCTTGCGCGAACCAAAGCCGCCGTTCGGGATGCTGCCAAGGGCGTTGAGCGAGGCACGCCGGCGCGCTGAACAGGAAAGTCCAAGTGTCGTGGCAGCCCTCTACAATGAGCAGGCGGCGCGCTACAGTGTCGATGAAATAGCCGGCGAGCGGCTGCCGACGTTCAACATTGATGCATCATATTCAAACCGCTTCACCGGCGGCGGCGATCTGCCGACGCGGCAAACGGAAGCCGGCATCATTACCGGGACCTTGAGCGTACCGTTCTATCAGCGCGGCGCGGTCAGTTCGCGGGTTCGCCAGGCCAAGCATCTCCATGTGCGCGCCATGCAGTTGGTCGAGCAGGCCCGCACGAAAGCCCGGGAGACGCTGATTTCAGCATGGGCGCAGCTCAATGCGTCACGGGCACAGTTGCGCTCGACGACGTCTCAAGTTGAAGCAAACCGGATCGCGCTATCGGGGGTGCGTGAAGAGGAAAAGGTCGGCCAGCGGACGCTGCTGGACGTTCTCGATGCCGAGCAGGAATTGTTGAATTCCCAGGTTTCGCTGGTCTCGAACCGGAGAGATTTGGTCGTCAACACCTACAAGGTGCTGTCATCGACAGGGCGGCTGACGGTTCAGGATCTCAGACTAGCGTCCAAAATCTATGATCCGGAAGCGCACTATCACGACGTGCGCCGCCGTTGGCACGGCATCAGCATCACGCATCGTGATGGTCGGCGTGAGCATTTCCAGGCTCGGGATCGGTCCCTGAAGGACTGAACCACGCTCATCGCTGGTCCCGGGCAACGCCGATAAGCCGCGGATCGCAGCCGATGTTGCGCCTGGGGCGAGCCTCAGCGGCCGGCAACCGGCAGCGTCGCTAAAGATTCGTCTGTGTGCTGCCTCAACCTTGCCGCGCTCGAGTGCTGAAAGATGCGATATGACCGTCGTATCTGCGTATCGGGCGCGTTTGTCGTGGACCGTTGAGTGCTCGTGTGGACTGAGTCTCGGGGCGCGGCTAGATTGCGACCAGAATGTGATGATGCGTTCACAGGTGCCGTTGGAATGATCGGGGAGTCTTCGGGAATGCACAAGCCAGAAAAGCAAACCGAGCCAAGCATGGAAGAGATACTGGCGTCCATTCGCAAGATTATCGCAGAGGAACCTCCAGCCCGCGCCGGCGCGCCAGATCCGCAACCGGCGCCAGCAGGCTCGGCCGCGCCGCCGTTGGCCGACTTGTCGGAGCTGCTGGCAGACCCGCCGCCCGAAACTCCGGGCCCGGCGCCGCCGCGGCAAGATCCCGTGCCGGTCCAAGACGCGCCAGCCACGTCCGCGCCCGCTGCCGATTGGCGGCTATCATCAGATGTTTCGCTGGCCCCCACGCCGTCTGCTGCGCGAGCCGCGCCTCAAGCCCCCGCGCCGCCTGCTGCGCAAGCCAAGCCCTCAACACTCGAGCCCCCAGCACCCGAGCCTCCAACACCTGAGCCAACGGAACCGGCCGCCGCGACTGAGGTCGTGCCGGCAGATGCGGCCGGCTCGGAACCGGGTCCAGCCTCGGTCTCAGCTACTTCAAGTCTTGCTGACAGTATTGCCGACTTGGCAGCGGTCAGCCCGCCGGCTGAGACACCGCCGGCGGCGCCGGCAGAAAACTTTGAAAACAATCTCGTCGCAAGATTGCGAGGGTTTGAGCCGTCGCCAAGTTCCCGGTTTGGATCATTGGACAGCAGCCCGCGGCAACCGGTGACGGACACGCCGGCACCTGCGAACGGGGCTGGCGAGGCGACCGCCGCCGGCGCTGATCAGGCGACCGAGAGCGCCCCGACGCAGGCCGCGGATAGCGCTCCGGCAGCGACCGGCCCGGCCGCCCAACCAATCGCCGCAAACACCGCGGATGTCGCTTCCAGTCAGGGCCTCAAGCCAATCGAAGAGCTCGGGCTTTCACCACCTGCAGGCACGGTCTCGGCTGCACCCCGCAAGGGTGTCGGTGAAGCGCGGCCGGAACCGGCGTCTGGTGATAGCACGGCTTCTGAGGCCGATGTTGGCGGCCAGCCGGAGGTCTTCGAGGCCGCGCGCGGCGGTCGCCCATCGCGCGTCGATGATGTGCCCGCACCGTTGCCGCATATGCGCGCTGACGATGATGATGCCGCTGTGGCAGCAGCTGTGGTCCAAGCCTCGCCGTTGGCGGTCGATGCCGGTTCGGCCCGTCAAACCACGTCGTCGGGCGATCCGACAGACGATCAAGCGCAGGCCGCCGAGGGCCGGGCGGGCATGCCTGTCACGGCGATAATCCCGGAGATGTCGGTGCAACAGGTGCAACCGGTAGCCGCGCCACGCGAACACAGGCCTGGCGAAGACGAGCCTGGCGAAGACGAGCCGTCGTTGGCTGTCGTTTCGGCGGCGGCGCAATCGGCGACGGCGGCTGCAGCAACCGTCACCGAGCATCAGTCCAATACCACACCCGACCCCAACAGCGGTGCGATCGAGAGTGCGCTGACCGAGTTGCTTCGCCCGATCGTGACAAAGTGGCTGGAGGAAAATGTTCCGGCGCTGATCGCCGCGCGCGAACGGGCACAAGCCGATCGCCAGCGCGACAACGGATAACGCCAATCGACATTCTGATTGCCTGGCTGGTTGCCTGGCTGGTCGCCTGGCTGATTGTCTAAAAATCTGCCGCCCAGGCCGGCGGCTTGGGCCGTCTGCGCGGCCAAGGTTGACAGCGATGGCGGCGCGGGCTTACCAGATCCGATCCGATTGACAGTGCGAGATCCGGACTTTCGATGTTAGAAAAAACCTATCAGCCCGCTGATATTGAAGCGCGGATCGATGAGCGTTGGCAGCAAGCGGAGGCGTTTCGTTGCGGGCGGCCTGAACGCAAGGACGCCGAGCCCTATTCCATCGTGATCCCGCCGCCGAACGTGACCGGTTCGCTGCACATGGGCCACGCCCTCAACAATACGCTGCAGGATGTTCTGTGCCGTTTCGAGCGCATGCGCGGGCGCGATGTGCTGTGGCAGCCGGGCACCGATCATGCCGGCATTGCAACGCAGCTGGTCGTCACGCGGCAGCTGGCCGAGCGCCAGATCAACTACCGCGATCTCGGGCGCGAAGCGTTTATCGAAGAAGTCTGGAATTGGAAGGCCCAATCGGGCGACACGATCGCCAATCAGCTGCGGCGCCTCGGTGCGTCGTGCGACTGGTCGCGCGAGCGGTTTACCATGGATGACGGCTTGTCGACGGCCGTGCTCAAGGTGTTTGTCGATCTCTACAATGACGGCCTGATCTACAAGGCTAAGCGACTGGTCAACTGGGACCCGGAGTTCCAATCGGCGGTCTCAGATCTCGAGGTCGAAGCGCGCGACCATACCGGCAACTACAAGTGGGCGATGGGCGACGTCGACAAGGCGGGCGTGCCGGTTGCGTTCGATGGTGCCGCCCTCAACCAGCAACTCGACCGCGACCCCAGCGGCCACATGTACTACATCCGTTATCCATTGGCCGGCACCGCCTATGATGCAGACAACGAGACCACCTACCTGGTCGTCGGAACCACGCGGCCGGAAACCATGCTCGGCGATACCGGCGTTGCCATTCACCCCGAAAACGAGACGATCGGAGATCTGATCGGTCAGCAGGTCGCCCTGCCGTTGACCGATCGCACGATCCCGGTGTTCGGTGACACCTACGCCGATCCCGAAAAGGGCACGGGCGCGGTCAAAATCACGCCGGCGCACGATTTCAATGACTGGGACGTCGGCCTGCGCGCCGGTCTTGAGGTCATCAACATTTTCAATGCCGGCGGCAAACTGAACGGCAATGCACCGCAGGCCTACCGCGGTCTCGATCGCTTTGCCGCGCGCAAGCAAGTTGTTGCCGACCTGGCCGGGCTCGGGCTGTTGGAAAGGGTGGAACCGCATACCCACGCCGTGCCGCACGCCCAACGCGGTGATGCCATCGTCGAGCCGTGGCTGACGGACCAATGGTACGTCGATGCCGCAACGCTGGCCAAGCCGGCGCTGGAGGCGGTCAGAGCCGGACGTACCAGGTTTCATCCCGACAAGTATGCCGCCGATTATTTCCGCTGGCTCGAGAACATCCAGCCCTGGTGTATCTCGCGTCAACTGTGGTGGGGGCATCGCATTCCGGCCTGGTACGGGCCGGATGGTCATGTGTTTGTCGCCGTCGATGAGACGGCGGCTGCAGCGGCGGCGGCGGCACACTACGGCGATCGGACCGAGCTCAAGCGCGACGATGATGTTCTCGACACCTGGTTCTCGTCCGGACTGTGGGCGTTCTCGACGCTCGGCTGGCCGGATCAATCGCCGGAGCTCAAGCGCTATTACCCGACCAGTTGCCTGGTCACCGGTTTTGACATCATCTTCTTCTGGGTTGCGCGCATGATGATGCAGTCCCTGCATTACATGGACGACGTGCCGTTCCGCGATGTCTACATTCACGGCCTAGTGCGCGATGCGAAGGGCCGCAAGATGTCGAAGTCGATCGGCAACGTCATCGATCCGCTGGAGCTTATCGACAAGTACGGTGCCGATGCGCTGCGCTTTACGCTCACCGCGCTGACAACGCAAGGCCGCGACGTCAAGCTGACGGAAAGCCGGGTCGAAGGCTATCGTAATTTCGCGACAAAGCTTTGGAATGCGGCGAGGTTCGCCGAAATGAACGAGTGCGCGACGGTCGACGGTTTTGATCCCTCGAGCGCCAAGCAAACCGTCAATCGATGGATCGCGGGCGAGACCGAAAGCGCGGCCAGGGCCGTCACAGGTGCACTGGAGGCCTACCGGTTCAACGACGCCGCGAGTGCCGCCTACGAGTTTGTCTGGGGCGTGTTCTGTGACTGGTATCTCGAACTGATCAAGCCGATTCTCAACGGCGATGATGCCGCGGCAATTGTTGAAACCCGCGCGATGGTCGCCTGGGTGCGGGATGAAATCCTCAAGCTCCTACATCCGTTCATGCCATTTGTGACGGAGGAGTTGTGGGCGCGGGTGGCGGAATACGGATCCGATCGCGGCACGCTTTTGACGCTCACCCGGTGGCCCGACCATGACGGGCTGTTCGATGCCGATGCCGCCGGTGAAATCGGCTGGGTCATTGGCCTGGTCAGCGAAGTTCGTTCGGTGCGTTCGGAAATGAACGTGCCGGCCGGCGCCAGGATTGCGCTCGAGATTGTCGATGGCAGCGACATCGAGCGGGCCCGCGTTGCAACTCACCGGGACACGATTGAGCGCATGGCACGCTTGAACCGGATCGCATTTGTCGAGGCGTCATCATCGGGGGCTGCGGTGATCGTGTTCGATGAGACGACGGCGGCGTTGCCGTTGGCCGGCGTTATCGATATGGCGGCCGAACGCGCGCGCCTCAACAAGGAAATCGAAAGGGCGCGCTCCGAAATCGCGAAAATCGATTCGAAGCTGGCCAATCCGAATTTCGTGCAGCGCGCGCCGGAGGCCGTTGTCGAGGAGAACCGCGAGCGCAAGGTCGACTTCGAGGGTCAGGTTTTGCGTTTCGAAGCCGCCCTCAAGCGTTTGGAAGCCGCGGCCTAAAACTTCAGGTTGGCATGGTCGGGTGATCGCCGCGACCAGGCCTGCGATCAAGGGTGAGCCATGTATGTCCCTGACCACTATAAGGCCGGCGAGGTCGATCAGTGCCGCGCTTTGATGCGCGCCCATCCGTTCGCCATCCTTGTTGGGTGCGATGCAGCTCAGGGGCTCGTTGCAACGCATTTGCCGACGCTGTTGACGTGTGAACCCGGCGCATTGGGGGTGATCGAGGCGCACGTCGCCCGGCCCAACCTGCACTGGCAGCAGTTCGCCGGCGGCGGCGAAGCGCTGATGATTTTCTCAGGCCCGCACGGCTACATCCATCCCGGATGGTTTCCGAGCAAAAGCGAGACCGGCAAGGTCGTGCCGACCTGGAACTACGCCTGCGTCCACGCTTACGGCACCGTCGAGATCGTCAACGACGAAGCGTGGTTGCACCGTCATGTTGCAGCCCTCACCGACCAGCAGGAACGCGGCCAGGCGGTGCCTTGGTCGGTCAGTGACGCACCGCAGGAGTTCATCAAAGTTATGCTGCGCGGTATTGTCGGCCTGCGTTTGACGATCACGCGGTTGGAGGGCAAGCTCAAGATGAGCCAGAACAAGCCGAAGGCCGATCGCGCCGGGGTCGTTGCCGGGCTGCGTCAGGTCGGCGGCGAGCGCGCGGACGAGCTTGGCGATGCCGTGGCGCGCGAACTCGATCTAAGCAACCTCTGAACAAGTCTCAGGTTTCCAAAGGCCAGCGCCCTTTGGCGGGATCGTTAAGGTAAGGGCCGCGCCCTTAACATATCGCTGCTTGGCGGCGATCCTTGAGGGGCTTTCATCCCCTCAAACACCCCGACCAGGGGATCATCCCCTGGACCCCAAACGTGTCCAGAGGTTCCCTAGAAGCGTGTTCAACTGAAATAGAACCATTCTACCGAGCGGGATTTGGTCCGAGATCAAGCGGTGTGGCCGGCAGGCTCAAATGGCGTTGCGGCGGATCAGCTGCCGTGCCGGCGGGTCGCTAGATCATCGTGCTTTAAGTTGGAACCGCTATTGCGGTTCCAACTTAAAGCACAAAGATGATCGCTACTTTAGAGGCGAGCAACTTTCTGCCTTTATTCGGGATCGTTCCGATTCCGAATAAAGGCAGGTTGCTCTAGCAGCCGGCCCTGTCTGACATCGTCGGCATGTTGTCTGGCTTCTTCGTCTTCGTCGTCTTCGTCATCGGCGTTGAAAGCGCTGAAACCGGCTCGTTCGGATTTAGCCTTCGGCGTCGATGCCGGCGCGGAGATCACGACCAAATCGGTCAGTTTCCAGTCGAGGCCGACGATTTTCATGGTGCCGATGACGCGGCGCTCGGGATTATAGCGGTCCTCAATCTCGATCTCGACCTCGGCCATCGACAGGAACTCGGCGCGTTTGACCCGCCGCAGCAGCGCGACGATGCGATCTTGCGTTGGCAACAGGCGCTCATCCGGCAAGCCCTGAATGCGTGTTTGATAGGCGTTCCTCAGTCGGTAAAGCTGCGGCAGGCCGTCGGCCGCAATGTAGCGGTCCATGAACCGGTCGAGCATGCTGGCACCGAACATCGACTTGACGCGCTGCCACAGTGTCGGGCGGATGCGGCGGCCTTCCTCAATGAGCGCCGGCAACAGCTGGGCGTGCCGGACGATCGACCGGCGCAGGCTGTCGCGGACGCTATGCCATACGACCTTGTTGCGAAGCGTTTCGACATCACCTGTCTTGACGGCTTCACGAATGGTCCACGCCGCCCAGAACGGCGCGGCAACATAGAGTGCGGCAACTGACAGACATACCAGCGCCAAAAATATACGCACCAGGCTGCCCATGCGGTGACCCTTCCGTGAAGCGCCTGTTCAACCGATATCGACGTCGCATGTAATTCTGGTCACGGCACGTTGGTTGCATGACAAATTTGTGTCGTCTGCGATATCGGGATTTGGTCGGCCGGCCGGTCGATCCACATTTGGGTCCGAATTTGTGGTGCCTCGCTGCTGCCGGCACCCGATTGCGATCGCGTCTTCACCCGGAACAGATCGCCTTCAACGCGCGCCATTCTGCTCGCGTCAGCGCCGGGGTTGTCGGGTAGGGCTGTGCTTGACGCACCAATTGGGCGCGTTCGGCCGGGAACGGATGCGTGCGCAGCAGATCAAATGCCCCGAATGAACCGGCGCGGTTCTTGCCGCTTGTGGATGTCGACTTGGTGCCAAGGCGCTCGAAGAACTCGGCCAATCCGTTCTGAGAAATGCCGGCCTCTTTCAACAACCGCAGCGCCTGCTGATCGGCGGCCCGCTCGTCCTGGCGCACGTAACTGGTTTGCACGAGAATTGCACCGACATTTGACAACGTGCCGGACGACCCGCCGGTCAACAATTCGACCAGTGCCGACAGTCCGACCGCGCGAACCAGGCCGGTTTCCGGATGCAGCTCGATGCCGTGGCCGATCTCGTGCGCGAGGACGCCGGCAACCTCTTCCGGTGTCCGGGCTGCCCGAATGACACCACTGGTCAGCATCATTTGTCCGCCGGGTGCTGCGAACGCATTGATCAAGGACCAGTCGACCACCGTCAGGCGGAAATAGTTGGGCCGCTCACTTCCGCGCAACAGCCGGTCGACCAGCTTGTCCAATGCCGCACGACCAGCCGGCGCATTGCAGACCTTGTGTTTTGAGACAAAGCTGTTGATGACGTTTTGGCCGACCGTTTGGCGCGACTGAACGGGAAGCACGCCGGCAATTGTTCGGGCCGGACGCAGTTCCAGAAACCAGACAACGCCAACCACGGCGCCAATCAGCGCGGCCAGGCCGATCAACGGCCGCGCCCACCGCCAGCGTTGCGCCATTGTCGTCAGCGCCGGGGCCCGGCGTGCTAGTGCGGCGACGAATTCGCTGTCCTTAACGTAGAGCTGGGCGCCCGGCATGTGGGAGTAGGTGACCAATGCTTCGTCTTCGCCCTTGGATATTGGGTGGGGTGTGAGCAGGGCACCATAGGGCCAGATCAGCTCGTCGTGGCCTTCGCCGCGGTTGATCAGCAGGCCGCGCTCGCCCAGCCGAACACGGCACGGCCAGCCGCGCGCCGACTGGCCATCCGCAAAGCTTGCCGTCCACGTTCGTCCGACGGTGTCAGAAGGCGTCAACGTCAAATGCCTCCGCAAGTCCTTCGCCGTATTTCAAGTCCGCACCGGCGGCCTGAGTGATCTCAGCCAAAGGAGCGGTTCCAGTGATCGCCAGATTGCGAACAATGTAGCCGGCCGATCGCGCTTGAACAATTGGCGAGAACAAGGTGAACCCAAGGATAACGGCAAATGGCAGAGCGACCATGAGGACTTGCATGACGGCGCGGCCCTCCGGCGCGCGCAGGTTCTGGAAATCAAAAAACGGCGCTGCCAGGACGGCTATGACGGCGCCGAGTACGACGACACCGGCGAGCAGGATGAGGAAGTTGGTAAAGTTCAGCCAGATTAACCCGCCGGCCGTGAGGTGGCCGTCGAAGGTGGCATTCTCAAAGTGGGTGTGCCGGGCGAAGTGGTTGACGATGCGCGCCTGGTACCAGGAGCTGATCAAGGCAAACAGCAATGCCGCCACCAGCACGGCCAGGACGACCACAATGACGTCGGCTTGATCCGGCCAGTAGAAGCGGCTTGTCGGCGCGGTCCGGAACTTTGCCGCATAGTAGGCCGCCAGCCCGCCAATCAATCCGAGATAAAGGACGATGCTGCCGAACCAGAGGAGCGCAAACGGTCCGTAAAGCGGTCCGGATTTGCCATCGAAGCGCAGCGGACGGTTGCCGAAGCGCACGTTGTTGGTGATGATCGACTGCAGTATCGTGGTTCGCCAGGGCATGATCCAGCCCAGCGTGAACGGGATCAGCATAAGGGTCCAGAAGTAGATCCAGGCATAACGCATGGGGCTGCCTTCCAGGGAGCCGCGAATGCCGCGCCAGCGCGTGCGGGCAAGCCGATAGCGCTGCGCGCGGTAGCTGGCGATGCCGAACAAATAGGCCAACAGCACGTAAGCGGTCACTCCCACCACATCGAGGGCGCGGTGGTGCGGCCCGAGTTGCAATGCCAGGGCGAAGTACACCAGCATCAGCGGCAGCAAGATGACAAAGAAGACGATCACAAAACCAACGAACAACTCAAGCCCGCGGCCGGTATAAGCGAGCGGTTCGCCGTTCAGGCGAATCGCCGACCAAATGCGTTTGCGCACTTCGGTCTTGGCCCAGAAATGGTAGATGCCGAGCGTCAGCACGCGCAACAACATGTTCGCAAGCGACAAACTGAAGAGACCGGCCGGGCCCTGCCAGGACAGGCTCAAACTGTCTTCGTTTGACGGCGGAGCCGTGCGCGACTGAGAATGTACCATTTCCCACCTGCCCACTGTTTCTCTAACGGAATCACTGTTTCTCTAAACCGAACCACTCTTTCGCTAACCGAAAATGTTTCCCGGACTGAACATGCATCACCGCAGTTAACAGGTTCGTTTGGCCAACGGGTAATGATTTGGCATTTGTCACGGTTGGGGCGCAACTTGATGTTGCGGCTGTGCCACGTTTTTTAGTCGCCACTGACAAATTGCTATGTCAACGCATTGATGCCGTTGACCGGCGCCCGAGGTCGCCGGTCGCGGCTGTCGTTCGGGTTGATCGAACGGGTTCATTATCGCGGCGGCTCGATCGGTATTCGACAGCACCAATGGCACTGTTAGCGGTCGCGAAGCTGAACCGGCAAGGTTTCGCTAACCAGTTGCTTCTTAGCAACGAATTCGGATTCTCACGCCTCTTTTGAGCCACAAAATGCGTTGATTTAAAGAGGGCTTATTCAGGGTCCTATCGCAGCGATCGGCGGTTCGCCGATGCCAGCCGCAGGACAACGCTGCAACCGCTCGAAGCCGGTGAGTCTTGGCGGTGAGTTTGGGTGGTGTGTCTTGGCGGTGAGTCTTGGCGGTGAGTCTGGCCAGTGAGTTTGGGCGGTGAGGCGAGGATCGCTGTGATCCCGGCTTCATTGCAGGTTGCTGAAGAGCAGACGCGAGCGGTGAGGACGGTCGGCGCAGCCGTAGTGGCGGCGCACGTCAGGACCTGTCGGCTCACTTCGGAAAGGGTGGACGCGTTGGCGCAAACATCTCGATACAGTATGCTACGGGCCGGCACATTTGCGGCTTTGTTCGCCGTCTGGAGCGTTGTTTTCTCAACGACGCAGGCGCTCAGCGAGGTTCGGTTCCATGACCCGCGCGCAGCCCTTCAGCAGGGCATCGCGGCGCTGCGGTCGGGCAATCTCGAAATTGCCATCCCGGCCCTTGAGTTTGCAGCCAAACGCGATGTTTTCCCGGCACACTACTACCTTGCCAGGGTCTATGCCGACAACAACAGCCCGTTGACCGACCACGGCAAGGCGTTCGAGCTGCTCTATCGGTTTATCAAGCTCCATGGTCAGACTGATTCGGCCGACTATCGCCGGGCGCCGATGGTCAGCCGCGCGATGACGCGGCTGGCCCGCTATTTGCTGCAGGGCGTGCCGCAGATCAACCTGCCGGCGGACCATGCTCGTGCGGTTCGGTTTCTGGAACTCGCCGCAACCGAATTCAATGACGATGATGCGCAATTTGAACTGGCCAAGCTGCGGCTTACCGGCGACGGCATCCGCCGCAATGCGCGCGTTGCCCTGCATTGGCTGAGCGTGCTTTCGCAGAAGGGCCATCCCGGCGCGCAGGCCTTTTTGGCGGATCTCAACTGGCGCGGCAAGTACACGACGCGCAATCCGATCCGCGCATTGGTGCTGATCACGCTGGCGCTTGAAAATGCACCGCAGGAAGACCGGATCTGGATCGAGGACATCCATCAGAACATTGTTTGCGGGGCCAAGCAGGGAAACAAGCATGCTGCGAGTGGGATGGTTGCCAATTGGCGGCGCAAATACGCGCGGAGCACGCGATCGGACGCCGGCGACCTGTTCCTGTCCTTGAATGTCGGACCGCAGCGCACGTGCGCCGACGGCACGCCCGTACAGCGCCTTGCGCCGATGGATGTCGCTGACGATAAGGGCGTTGCCGACAACAAGACGACACCGCCGCCTGGCCGCCCCGGGGCGGATATCAAGTTCAACTATGGCAACACCGGCGACGCGCTCCACCCAGGAGGTCGCCGCAAGCGGCTGCGCCGATGACGTCACGATCCGCCCAAAGCTGGCGA
Organism: Hyphomicrobiaceae bacterium; assembly: GCA_965223355.1. Taxonomy (GTDB): domain Bacteria; phylum Pseudomonadota; class Alphaproteobacteria; order Rhizobiales; family Hyphomicrobiaceae; genus Tectiglobus. Next base: position 4,761,219 of record CBDCWE010000003.1, on the reverse strand, counting down.
TTGTTCTTAAAGCTGATCGTTCCTGCAGGTTGCCTTATACCGCCCCAGCTATGAATTGAGGCACTTCACAGGTGCGCAACGCAGCCGGCGCTCAAAAGCGCCCGGCCCTGCGGGTCGGCTTGAGGCGGCCGCCCGATGCGTTGCCCCGCTTGCTCTATGCCCTGCATCGCGCTGCCGACCGCGCCGACCAGGCTCTGATCAAGTTTCAGGTTTCCAAAGGGCATTGCCCTTTGGCGGGATCGTTAAGGGCAGAGCCCTTAACATATCGCCGCGTTGCGGCGATCCTTGAGGGGCTTTCAGCCCCTCAAACACCCCGACCAGGAGATCATCCCCTGGACCCCGAACACGCTCTAGATCATCGTGCTTTAAGTTGGAACCGCCATTGCGGTTCCAACTTAAAGCACAAAGATGATCGCCACTTTAGAGGCGAGCAACTTTCTGCCTTTATTCGGGATCGTTCCGATTCCGAATAAAGGCAGGTTGCTCTAAGCGGCCGGCGCGCCGAACTCGGCGTAGACGGGCACATGATCGGACGGCTTTTCCCAGCTGCGCGTGTGCTTGTCGATGCCGACCGCCACGAGGAGGTCGGCCGCCTGCGGTGAGAGCAGTAGATGATCAATCCGGATGCCGTTGTTTTTCTGCCAGGCGCCGGCTTGGTAGTCCCAGAATGTGAAAACATTGTCCGCCGCATCACAGGCCCGAAGGGCTTCGACAAAGCCGATGTTCTTTAAGCGTTTAAAGGCATCCCGGCTGGCCGGTTGAAAGAGTGCATCGTCGGCCCAGGTGGCCGCATCGTAGCAGTCCTGCGGTTCCGGGATGACATTGTAATCGCCGGCCAGCACCAGCGGTTGTTCCTCCTCCAGGAGGTGCGATGCGTGCCGCTCCAATCGCTCCATCCAGGCAAGCTTATAGGGGAACTTTTCGGTCTCGACCGGATTGCCGTTCGGCAGGTAGATCGAGGCGACGCGGACCGGCCCCATGGGCGTTGCGACAACGGCTTCGATATAGCGGGCCTGCACGTCGGCCTCATCGCCCGGCAGGCGGCGGCTGACCTCTTCAAACGGAAAGCGTGAAAATATCGCGACGCCGTTGAAACCCTTTTGGCCATGAACCTCGACATTGTAGCCGAGCGCCTCAAACACGTCGGCCGGGAACGCTTCGTCGACGCTTTTAATCTCCTGCAGACATGCAATGTCCGGCTTGGCCTCTTCGAGCCATTGCTGGACGACGGTGAGGCGCGCCTTGACGCCGTTGATGTTCCAGGTTGCGATCTTGATTGGCGACATCAGATCGTGAAACTCGTGCCGCAGCCGCAGGAGGCCGCGGCGTTGGGGTTTTTGACCTGGAACATGGCGCCGATCAGTTCATCGACGAAATCAACTTCGGATCCGGCCAGAAACGGTAATGAGACGGCATCAACCAGCAGGGTTGCACCGTCATTTCTGACCACCAGGTCGTCATCGTTGGCGGCCGGGACCAGGTCGAATTTGTACTGGAAGCCCGAGCAACCGCCGCCTTCGACGCTCACCCGCAACATCTTGTTGATCGGTTCGTCTTTGGTAATCTCGTTGATGCGGCGGGCCGCGCGCCCTGACAGGGTCACGGCTTCGGCGGTTTCAAGCATGGTATCGCTCATTCATCAATTCGTCCGGTTGGGTAACAATCTGTCATTGCACCATAGTATAACGAATCACATGATCGGATTCGCCGGTTCGGGTCGTAATGTAGTCGGCTGGCGGCGTGCGGCCAAGTGTTGAAGCGCGGCGGCGTTCGCGCGACATCTCGCAACGCCACACTCTCGTAGCGCAGGCAGGACCAGATGACACTCGTGACGATGGCGCATTCGGCGCGGCCGCTTGATTTCGGCGAAGCGCTGCGCCCGGGTGAACGCGAACTGGCCGGCTATGCGGCCAGCGCCGTGCCCAGCCGGGGGCGAGTGTCGCCTGAGCCTGCGTGCCCGACGCGAAATCACTTGCAGCGTGATCGCGATCGCATTCTGCATTCAACAGCGTTTCGTCGGCTCACGTACAAGACGCAAATGTTTATTTACCATGAGGGCGATCACTACCGGACGCGGTTGACCCACAGCCTCGAGGTCGCCCAGATCGCACGGACGATTGCGCGCCAACTGTGCCTCGATGAGGACCTGGCAGAATCGATTGCTCTTGGCCACGATCTCGGCCACCCGCCGTTCGGCCACGCCGGCGAGCGGGCGCTGGATAGCTGTCTGGCCGACACCGGCGGGTTTGATCACAATGTTCAGAGTTTCAGACTGGTCACCGCTCTGGAGCGTACATACGCAGACTTCGACGGTCTCAATCTGTCGTGGGAGACGCTCGAGGGGCTGGCCAAGCACAACGGGCCGCCGGCGCTTGGCGCCACGCCTGGCGATCGCAGATTTGTTCATGCGGTCAGGAATTTCCAGCGCCGAATGGATCTTTGCCTCGCCAGTTTCGCCTCCGGCGAAGCGCAGGCCGCGGCGATCGCCGATGACATCGCCTGGCATACTCACGATATCGACGATGGCTTGCGCGCCGGACTGATCTCGATTGGCGATCTCTTCGACGTCGCGGTCGTGCGCCGGATTGTGGATGGCATCGCGGTTGGTGCAAACGGTGATGGCGGACGCGATGTCTACGCGATCACCCGGCGCCTGATCACCGTGATCATTGCCGATGCGGTCACCGAAGCGCGCGCCAGGCTGAAGCAATTGCGGCCCCAACACCCCGATGACATCCGCCACGCCAACCAAACACTGGTGATGTTTTCGCCGTCGATGCAGGACGAACTCGCCGAGTTACGCCGGTTTCTGTTTGCAAACCTCTATCGGCACCGGTTCGTGCTGGCGATCATGGATGATGCTGAGCGGGTTGTGCGCGATCTCGTCGACTACTTTGTTGCCCGCCCCGAAGCGCTGCCGCAGGAGTGGCAGGCGGGCATCGAAAGCCTCGATGAGCGAGACCGCTTGCGCCGGGTCGGTGACTTTATCGCCGGCATGACAGATCGCTATGCGATTGCGCATCATCGCCGCCTATTTGACGATACCCCGGAACTGCGCTAACCCGCGCCGGCGCAGGACAATGCGCGGAAATTTCGATGGCCGGGTCGCCGCGCGCTGGCAACATCGGCGCCATCTGCCACAACCCTCAGGTCTGCAGCCCATGAACATTTTCACGCAAGTTGGCGACAAGGTCACTGCCGTGCTGGCGGCCATGCAAGCCGACGGCGAACTGCCGAGTGAATTGGATTTCAAGGGCATCGAGATCCAGGAACCGCGTGATGCGGCGCACGGCGACCTGGCATCCAATGCCGCAATGGCGCTGGCCAAGCGGGCCGGGCGAAAGCCGCGTGATCTTGCACATGAGATTGTCGCGCGCTTGGGCTGCGATGAGGATCTCGCCAGGGTCGAGGTGGCCGGGCCGGGTTTTATCAACATGACACTTGCGGATGCGGTGTGGCAGCGCCTGCTCGCCAGGGTTCTGGAGCTGGGCGCAGACTACGGCCGCGCCGATCTTGGCGACGGGCGTCGCGTGCACGTCGAATACGTTTCGGCAAACCCGACCGGGCCAATGCATATCGGCCATTGCCGCGGCGCCGTCTTCGGCGACACGCTGTCCAATCTGTTGGCATTTGCCGGCTACGACGTCACGCGCGAATATTATGTCAACGATGCCGGCGCACAGGTCGACAAACTTGGTCGTTCGGCCTTGCTGCGGTACCGCGAAGTGCTCGGTGAAGAGGTCGGCGAGATCCCCGAGGGGCTTTATCCGGGCGAGTATATGAAGCCGATTGGCAAGGCGCTGGCTGAGAAATTCGGCTCCCGGTTGCGCGACATGGACACCGCCGATGCGATCATTCTTGCGCGCGCGGCCGCGGTGGCGGCGCTGCTCGACGAAATCAAGGGCGATCTGGCGGCGCTCAATGTTCGCCATGACGTGTTCTTCTCGGAACTGTCTTTGACGGCCGGCGGTCGTGATCAGGTGGCTGCGGCGATCGCGGATCTGCGCGCGCGCGGATTGATCTATGAGGGTCGGCTGCCGAAGCCGCTCGGGCATGACGATGATGACTGGGAAGACCGCGAGCAAACGCTGTTTAGATCAACGGAGTTCGGTGACGATGTTGATCGGGCGCTGATGAAATCGGACGGCAGCTATACCTATTTCGCGAACGATGTTGCCTATCATCGCAACAAGCTCGAACGCGGCTTTGATGAATACCTTAACGTTTTAGGCGCCGACCACGTCGGATACATTCCGCGGCTGAAGGCGATCGTGAGTGCGCTGTCGGACGGGGCGGCCAAATTTGAAACGCCGGTTACTCAGCTTGTTAGAGTGTTGCGCGATGGCCAACCGGTTCGCATGTCGAAACGCGCGGGAACGTTTGTTGCTCTGCGTGATGTCGTTGAAGAAGTGGGATGCGATCCGGTGCGTTTCATGATGATGATGCGCAAGCACGACTCGGCTTTGGACTTCGATCTCGCCCGCGTGGTCGAGCAGTCGAAGGACAATCCGGTGTTCTACGTCCAGTATGCCCACGCCAGAGCACAATCGGTGTTGCGCACGGCACGCGCAGCATTTCCCGAGCTGACACTGCAAGCCGTGCGCACCGCCGGCGCCGATCTCAGCCGTCTTGAGGATCCTGGCGAGCGCGTCTTAATGCGGGAGCTGGCGCGATTTGCGCGCGTTGTTGAGGGTGCGGCACGGGATCGTGAGCCCCACCGTTTGCCATTTTATCTCTATGATCTTGCTTCTGCTTTTCATCATCAATGGGCGCGTGGCAATGATTCGCCACATTTGAGGTTTAGCCAGCCAGATGACATTGCACTCACGACTGCGCGGCTAGCGCTGGTGGCGGCCACCCAGCAGGTCATTGCGACCGGGTTGGCGATCCTTGGCGTATATGCACCGTTGGAGATGCGCTAGCATGGTGATTCGTGAGATGGGATATTGGGGTGTAGCGAATGACGCGGTCGAAAAATCCATTTGACCAGTCACAGACGTGGCGGCAGCCGGACGACAATCCTTCGCAATCCCATGGTGCGGATCACCATTTCGACTGGCCTGGCCAGCCGCCGCAGCCCGGCCTCGACCCGAACGTGTTGCACGCTCAAGAACCGCCGCCGGCGTTTCCGCAGGGGCCGGCTGAAGGTGTGAACTTCGGTAATGTCTTTCCGCACCCGGTGCCGCCGGACGGCGGCGCGCATCGCGATGTGCCGCCGCCACAGGGCGACGGATTTCCGTTCCCGCAACAACCGCACGGGTACGGTTATGCGGACCATCAGGCGGGCGATCGATATGGCGGCCAGGCGCCGCCAAACTACGACGTACCACCGACCGAACCGCATCACCAACATGCCTATCCCCAGCCGCCCAGTCTGAGCGAACGCTTCGAACAGGCGCAACTGCACCCGTCGGGCCAAGAGCCACAGCCGGCGGATCCGGGATTTGGATCGCAGCCACACGGTGATCAGCAATACTGGCAGCACGGCGGCGAACAGCACTGGCAGGCTGGCGAAGGTCGGTATCAGCACCCGCATCACGAGCACCAGCACCAGCACCAGCACCAGCACTATGACCTCGGCAACTACAAACCGGCCGGACAACCCGACCGGCGCCCCGCATTTGGTGAGCCGGGTTATATGCCGGGCCAGGACTGGACCCACAACACGCCCGGCCCATACCCGGACGATCCCGCGGGCGTCGGCCCCGGTTTCAATGATCCAGCCGGTTCGCTGCCGGCCTATCCCGATCAGTCTGGTCACGGCGCCGTAACCCAGCATGATGATGGTTACGGCGACGAGGATGAGTACGAGGACTACGATGAGTTCGAGGAGGACGGTGGCGGCGGCACGCGTAAGTTCATCATCGCGGCCGCGCTCGTCAGCACGATCGTCGTCGGCGGCGGGTTTGCGTACGGCTATAACGTGTTGTTTGCCAGCGCCCCGGACCAGTCGGCGGCGCCGGTCGTCAAGGCCAAGAAGGCGCCGGCGAAGATCCAGCCGGTTGAGCCCGGTGGGCGCAAGTTCGTCAATCAAGACAGCAAGGTTTTGGACAAGATCGGCAACCGCGGGCAGGCCGATGCGCAGGCCGGCAGCGCCGGCCGGGTGCGCAAGGTGCGGTCGATACAGTTTGGTCGTGACGGCCGCATGATCATACCCGCGACGGAAAAGACTGCGCCAGCACCGACCGCTGCCGCGCCGGGTCCGGTGCAGCCGGTCGTGGCGGATACGGTTCCAATTCCGGGTATGACGATACAAGGCGGCCTCGGCTCGGTCCAACCGGCAGCGCAGCCGGCTGTGCCGCAGGCGCAACCGCAGGCGGGTGCCGGCGCGCCGACAACGCCGCCGCTGCGGCCGGCCAAACGACCGGCCGCAGCGGCGGTGGTCGCGTCCAGGTCACCACCACTACCAGCTGTAGCGCCAACCCAAACAGCGCCTGTGCGCCGTCGCAACAGCAAGTATCCGCCATTGCCGGTTCGCTCCGGCATCGCAAAACCGGTCGTCAGCCCGGCCGTCGCACAACCTGTGGTCCAGACGCCGCAGGCGAATGTGCGTCAGGTGGTTCCGCGTGTGAACGAACGGCCCGCCGTCGCAGCAACAGGCTCGCCGGCGGCGACGTCGGGCGCGACTGACGGCGCGGTCGCGGCCGGGGCCGGCAACGGCTATGTTGCGGTGCTGTCGACGAAACGCAGCCGGATCGATGCGCTCACGAGTTTTGCCGACCTGCAGCAGCGCTATGGCGGCATTCTCAGTGCCAAAGTTCCGGATGTGCGGCGCGCTGATTTGAGCTCGCGCGGTCTCGGCGTGATGTATCGTGCGGTGGTTGGACCGCCGGGCTCGCGACAGGTCGCAGCACGGCTGTGCACGCGCCTTAAGACAGCCGGCTATTCCGGTTGCTGGGTGGCACCTTATTGACCTGGCCAAGTCCCGGATCGGATTGCGGATACTCCGGAAATGAAACGGAAGGCATTGATTACCGGGCTCGCGGGGTTGCACCTGGGTCGCGATGAGGCGCGGTTTCTGGAGCGGCAACGGCCGGCGGGAGTGATTGTCTTCAAGCGCAATATCGACACACCGCAGCAGTTGTCAGCGCTGATCGCGGCGGCTCGGATCGCGATCGGCGCCGGATCGGACGTTTTGGTTCTCGTCGATCAGGAGGGCGGCAAGGTGCAACGCTTGTGCCCGCCACACTGGCGGTCGCTGCCGGCGGCGGCGTCGTTTGCAAGTCGGTATGCCGGCGCGCCATCGGCAAGCGAAACGGCCATCCGCCAAGCGACGCTGTTGGCGGCGCATGATCTCAAGGCCGTCGGTATCAACGTCAATTGCGTGCCGTGTCTCGATGTCCCGGTCAGTGGCTCGCACGATGTCATCGGCACGCGCGCCTACGGCAGCGACGTCGCAACCATCATTCGGCTGGCGCGGCTGGTGGCAGAGAGCTCGGTAGCCATGGGTGTGCTGCCGGTCATGAAACATATTCCCGGCCACGGCCGCGCCGCGGTCGACAGTCATTGGGCCGTGCCGGTCGTATCGACGCCGCGCGATGAACTGTCAAGGACGGATTTTGCAACGTTTCGTGCCTTGCGCCATTTGCCGGCCGCCATGACCGGCCACGTCGTCTATGCGGCGATCGATGAGCTGCGACCGGCGACCCTGTCGGCGCCCGTTATTGCCGATATCGTACGCGGAGAGATCGGCTTCGACGGTCTCTTGATGACCGACGATCTGGCGATGCATGCCCTGCAGGGCACGATGACCGATCGCGCCAACGGGGCGATCAGGGCCGGCTGCGATATCGCGCTGCATTGCAACGGCAACCTCGCCGAGATGGAGGCGGTCGCTGCCGGCGTGCCGTGGCTTGAAGATGATGCCTTGCGGCGATTTCAAGCTTGTGTTTCGGTTGCCACACGTGAGGCTTATCCACTCGATATCGCGGCTGCAGAAACCCTATTGGCAGATCACATGACGGCCGTGGCTGATTCTGGAGATAGACTGGCCTGATGCTGCCGTCAGTTTGTTCAACACCGCAAAACACGCCGGTTGACGATGAATGATGAAAGTGCCAGCGAGGCGGTCTCGCGCGAGGCCTGGGAGCGGCCGGTGCGTGCGGTTCATGCCGCAGGCGCCGACGATTTCGTCGTCGATGTGGCCGGATACGAAGGTCCGCTGGATCTGTTGCTGGCGATGGCGCGCACGCAACAGGTCGATTTGGCAAGTTTGTCGGTTCTGGCGTTGGCCGAACAGTACCTGGCCTTCATTGCCGAAGCAAAGCGGTTACGGCTCGAACTTGCGGCCGATTATCTGGTGATGGCGGCGTGGCTGACGTATCTGAAATCGCGCCTGCTGCTGCCGCGTGATGACGGTGATGATGACGAGCCGAGCGGTGAGGAGTTGGCGCAGCGTCTCGCGTTTCGGCTGATGCGACTGGAGGCGATGCGTGAGGCATCGGCACGGTTGTTGACCCGTGATCGGCTCGGGCGCGACGTGTTTGCGCGGGGGCAGCCGGAAGCTGTAAAGGCCCACCGCGACACCGACATCAAGGCGGATCTGTTCGACCTCTTGCGGGCCTATGCAACTTTGCGCAAGCGAACGCTGCCGCGCGTGCACGTCGTCAGCAGGCGCCGGGTGTGGTCGATCAAGGATGCCCGTATCCGGCTTGAACGTCTGGTCGGGCGTGTCAGTGGCAGCTGGCTGCAGCTTGATGCATGTTTGAAGGAGTTTCTCGGTGCCGGGGAGGACAGCCGGACGATCGTCGCCAGTTCCTTTGGGGCGGCGCTCGAAATGGCACGTGAAGGTTTGGTGGACCTGCGTCAGGATAAGCCGTTCGGGCCGATTTTCATGCGCCGTCGTGAGGCCGGTGCATTGTGGCAACGAGTGCGCACGTGAGCGACGGTAATCCGAGCGAGGACGAGGCGATGGTCGAGCACTCAGATTCCGCGGTGGATCGCGCCGCCACGGACGGCGGCACGCAGCCGGAGGAGGCCGTCGAGACGTTGCGCAAAGTCGCAGCGGATCTGGCGCGCCAAGCGATCGATGATAAGACGCATGACAATCGCCAGCGCGCGCTTGACGAGCAGCGTGTGGGCGACGTGCAACTGCAGGGCGATATGCGCATTGTCGAGGCCGTTTTGTTTGCGACGGACAAGGCGCTGTCGGCGGCGCAACTGGCTGACCAACTGCCGGACTCGAGCGATATTGACGCCGTGCTGGAGGCTTTGCAGGAGGCCTACGCGCAGCGCGGTGTCAATCTGGTTCGGGTCGGTGGCAAATGGATGTTCCGCACGGCATCGGATCTGTCCTACCTGCTCGAGCGCCACGCCGTTGAAGAGCGCCGACTGTCGCGGGCCGCACTCGAGACGCTGGCGATCATCGCCTATCATCAGCCGGCAACCCGGGCTGAAATCGAAGAAGTCCGCGGGGTGACGACGTCGCGCGGCACGCTTGATGCGCTAATGGAGGTTGGCTGGGTGAGGCCGCGCGGACGCCGACGCGCGCCCGGTAAGCCCGTCACGTATGGCACTACCGAGGCGTTCCTGGTCCATTTTGGCATCGATTCGCTCAGGGATCTGCCGGGACTTGCAGAACTCGAGGGTGCCGGTTTGCTGGATGCCAATCTGCCCGCAGACTTCCGTGTGCCGCAGCCCCAGGAGCTGGCCGCGCTGATGCCGGACGAACTCGCCCTTGAAGACGACGATGAGGACCAGGTAGACTTGGCGTTTGAAGAAGACGTCGCTGCTGACGACGATGATGGCGAAGACAGCGGCCGAGCGCACCGAGGTTAGATCGAAAGGGCTGTTCGTCTGCCCATGGCGTTTGATTTCCTCAAAAGGCTTGGCGGCGTGAGCGGCGTTGCCGCCGTTGCGCCGGTCGACACCGTGGTGCCCGGTCAGCGCGCGGCCGTCTCGTTTGCCGCGAGCCTCGAATTCGAGCGTGTTGTGCGGCGCTACGATCAGGCAACTGCCGTGCGCGATGTCACTCTGCGTATCGAACCGGGGGAGCTGGTTTGCCTGCTTGGTCCGTCGGGTTGCGGTAAGACGACATTACTGCGGCTGGCCTCCGGCATCGAAGTGCCGACCGCCGGCCGGATCCTGATCAACGACAGCGAAGTTGCCGGACCGAACCGCTTCGTGCCGCCCGAACAGCGCAACGTCGGTCTGATGTTTCAGGATTTTGCGCTGTTTCCGCATCTCACGGTTCTTGAAAACGTCGCCTTCGGCCTCAAGGGGTTCGGTCGGCAGTTGGCAGCGCAGGAGGCCTACGCTGCGCTGGTTCGCGTCGGGCTTGGCCGTTACGCGCGCGATTATCCGCATATTCTCTCCGGCGGCGAGCAACAGCGTGTTGCCCTGGCCCGGGCCATCGTGCCGCGGCCGGCCGTGATCCTCATGGATGAACCGTTCTCGGGCCTCGATGCGTATTTGCGCGAAACGTTGCGCGCCACGACCCGCGATTTGTTGCGTGAAACGCGTTCAACCGGGTTGATCGTAACCCACGATCCGCATGAAGCCATGCAACTTGCCGATCGCATTGCCGTCATGCAGCACGGCCGCATTTTGCAGGTCGGGCTCCCGGATCATCTCTATCATCATCCAGCGAACTTGTTCGTTGCCCGAATGTTCTCGGAGATCAATGAGATCCCGACGATCGTCAGCGGCGGCGCAATCGAAATGCCGTTCGGGCGCTTCGGCGCTGACGGCTTTGCGGACGGGACCAAGGTCGTGCTGTGCGTGCGCCGGCGCGCGGTGCGGCCGCGAAATCGCGGTGAAGGCGTCCTCGGCCGGGTGCTTGCGACGGTGTTTCAAGGCGACCTCGCGCACCTCACGATTGGCGTTTCGGGCATTGATCAACCGCTCACCAGTCTTGTTCGCGAAGCGCTGGCACCCAAGGTCGGGGATGATGTCGTGATCAGCGTTGACCCCGCCGGCACCCTGATTTTCGAAGACGACTCAGAGGGATAAGCAATTCGATCAATGCCAAACCCTACCAATTTGTAATCGCCGGCGCTGTTGCCCCGCCGCGGGTGTTCTGCAATAGTTGCGCCAAAGCAACGATCGGTTATTTCGTTTCGCGCTACCGTGTCGGGCGGCCGGCACTCGGCGGCGCGGAGACCGGGCGGTATGCAATCATCAATGCATCGCAAGTCGATTTGTGGAAATGATCGGCGTTAAGGAGACGTAGGCTGATGGGTACATTCAGCGTTTGGCACTGGTTGATCGTCTTGGCGATCGTCGTTTTGTTGTTCGGTCGCGGTCGCATTCCGGAGTTGATGGGTGATGTTGCCAGGGGCATCAAGAACTTCAAGAAGGGCATGTCCGATGAGGACAAAGTCGCAGCCGAAGAGCCCAAGGCGATTGATGGCGCCAACGAGAAAAAGACGATCGATCAGACGACGTCCGAGACGACCAAGGCGAGCTGAGGGCTGTGGTGGCCGGCGGCTCTGGGCCGGCTGCTCTGGCAAGTCGGCGCGCCTTGTTGATGGCACGCTAACCGGTGCGCCATTGCGGGCAGTGAACGTCGTGAAACAACCGGTATACGGAACGAACTGATGCTGGATCTTGGCTGGAGCGAACTTCTGGTCGTCGCAGTCGTGGCGCTCATTGTTGTCGGCCCGAAGGAGCTGCCGGGGATGCTGCGCACGATCGGTAAGTTCGTGAAAATGATCCGTCGCCAGGCCAACGAGTTCAGGTCGCAGTTCGATGAGGCCATCAAGGACACCGAGTTCGAGCAGGTTCGTCGCGACTTTGAGAACATCAAGTCGGACGCTACGGCGACGGTGCGCGATGCGGCAAAGGATATCGAGGACGAGTTCAAGGATCTCGATGACGTCAGCCGGGATATCGAACGACAGCTGAATGCGCAGACCGACGACGGTGCGGGCGCTCGCGCCGCGCAGGCGGTCGGCAGCAATGACGAGGCTGGCCCGGACGACGGCGTCGAGAGCCGGTGGATGGATGATCACAACCAGGCGGTGTTGGCAGCAGAACAGCACGCCAGTGCCAACGGTTCGACCAGTGTTGCCGACATCGATGACCCCGGCGCCAGCGACGGTGATGGCGAAGTCGAACCGGCTGCACCCGGCAGCGATATGCCGAAGGCTGTTGAAAAGGCCGGAGCAGCAACGTGACCGACGCACCCGGTTATCACGGCCAACACGACGAGGTCGAAGCGTCCAAGGCGCCGCTGATGGAGCACCTGATCGAGCTGCGTCAGCGCTTGATCTATGCCGTGATCGCGTTCTTCGTGACGTTCGTTTTGTGCTTTGCGTTTGCCGGGACGATCTTCAACATTTTGCTGTGGCCGCTCGTCACCGTCGTTGGGCCGGATAGTGCCAAGACCATCTACACGCATTTGCTGGAAAAGTTCTTCACCGAGGTCAAATTGGGGCTGTTCGGCGCCGCCTTCCTGTCGTTTCCGTTCGTTGCCATTCAGATCTACAAGTTCGTCGCGCCCGGTCTTTACCGCAATGAGCGCGAGGCGTTTCGGCCATATCTGATCGCGACGCCGGTCCTGTTCTTGATCGGGGCGTGCGTTGTCTATTTCATTGCGATGCCGCTGCTGGTGCAGTTTTCGATCGGCTTTCAGCAGCAGGGGGGCAATGGTCAGGCGACGATCGAATTGTTGCCGAAGGTCAGCGAATATCTGTCTTTGATCATGACGCTGATCCTCGGCTTCGGAATTTGCTTCCAGCTTCCGGTTGTGGTGACCTTGCTGGCGCGCGCCGGTTTGATTACCGCCACGACGTTGCGCGAGAAGCGGCGCTGGGCGATCCTCGGAGTGTTTGTTGCGGCTGCCATTCTGACGCCGCCGGATCCGATCAGTCAGATCGCCATGGCGTTGCCAACATTGGCCCTTTACGAACTCTCGATCTTCGCCGTCATGTACGTCGAGAAGCAGGCTGCAGCCAACACCGGCGGCTCATCATCCGCTTCCGAGAACGATTGAGCAGCGTAGCTCTGTCGCCTGGACCGGCTCCCCCGAACATGCCTATAGCTGTGCGCGTTTTGTTGGGGCCTGTGGACGCCGGTGCCGGGCGCATTCGGGCAGTCGAAGGATGAGACCAATGTTCGACATCAGATGGATCCGTGACAATCCAGAGGCTTTTGATCGAGGGCTCGCGAGACGCGGGCTTGAGGCAATGTCCGCGCGTCTCATTGCGATGGATGAAGAGCGCCGGCGGCATTTGACCAAGCTGCAGGAGGCCCAGTCACGCCGCAATGCCGCGTCCAAGGAGATTGGCAAGGCCAAGGCGCAGCGCGATGAACGAACCGCCGACAAGCTAATGGCCGAGGTCAGTGAACTCAAGGAGTTCATCCAGGATGGCGAGCAGCTCCGGCGCGAGCAGGACGACAAGATCACGCGCGAACTGGCCGCGATTGCGAACCTGCCGCTCGACGACGTGCCGGACGGGGTTGATGAAAACGACAATGCGCTCGTGCGCACCGTCGGTGAGCCGCCGCAATTCGACTTCGAGCCGAAAGAGCATTTCGAGATCGGTGAGGCGCTGGGTTTGATGGATTTCGACACGGCGGCAAAGATTTCGGGCGCCCGGTTTGTCGTTCTCAAAGGCGGGCTGGCGCGCCTGGAACGCGCGTTGGCGCTGTTCATGCTCGATATACACACCAACGAGTTCGGCTACACGGAGGTGAACCCGCCGTTGTTGGTCCGCGATCACGCCGCCTATGGCACGGCGAACCTGCCGAAATTTGCCGAGGATCTGTTCCACACCGAGGATGGCTATTGGTTGATCCCGACGGCTGAGGTTGCGCTGACCAATCTGGCGCGTGAGACCATCCACTCCGATGGCGATCTGCCGCACCGCTACACGGCTTGGACGCCATGCTTTCGTTCGGAAGCAGGATCGGCCGGCCGCGACGTCAGGGGCATGATCCGGCAGCATCAGTTTGCCAAGGTTGAGCTGGTGTCGATCACCACGGAAGATCAGGCCATGGCCGAACACGAACGCATGACCGGCTGCGCCGAAGAGATCCTAAATCGCCTCGGCCTGGCCTACCGCACAATGCTATTGTGTACCGGTGACATGGGGTTTGCGTCACGCAAGACCTACGATATCGAGGTTTGGCTGCCCGGCCAGAACACCTATCGTGAGATCTCGAGTTGTTCGGTGTGCGGTGATTTCCAGGCCCGGCGCATGGGCGCGCGCTACCGTGTCGCCAACACCAAGGAGGTGCGCTATTGCTCGACCCTCAATGGTTCGGGGCTGGCGGTCGGGCGGACCTTGATCGCGGTCTTGGAGAACTATCAACAGTCTGACGGTTCTGTCACAATTCCGCAGGTGCTGCACCCTTACATGGGCGGCATCACACGCTTGACCCACGCTTCGTGATGCGGGTCCGGCGGCCCGCTTAAAGGAGTTCCTATGCGCATTCTCATCACCAACGACGATGGGATCGAAGCTCCAGGCCTCACCGCACTGACGGCGATCGCGGCCGAATTGAGCGATGATGTCTGGGTGGTGGCGCCGCAGACCAACCACTCCGGTGCCGGCCACTCACTGTCGTTGCGCGATCCGATCCGAATGCGCCAGATCGGCGAGCGCAGGTTTGCGGTTGACGGGACGCCGACGGATTGCGTCATCATGGCGGTGCGTCGGGTGTTGTTGGACAAACGTCCCGACCTGATCTTGTCCGGCGTGAACATGGGCCAGAACCTGGCCGAGGACGTCACCTATTCCGGCACGGTGGCAGCCTGCTTCGAAGGCACGTTGATTGGCATCCGGTCGATCGCGATGAGCCAGGCGTTCGGCTTCCGCGATGCCACAGCACCGCTGTGGCAGACCGCGCAGCACCACGGTCCGGCACTGGTGCGCAAGCTGTTGAAAATCGATTGGCCGGCCGGTGTGCTCATGAACGTCAATTTCCCGGATTGCCTGCCGGCAGACGTCAACGGGGTTAGAATAACGCGGCAGGGGCGACGAGATCAGGCGACGTTGGGGGTCGATGAACGCAAGGACAGCTGGGGTCATCCCTACTACTGGCTCGGGTTTAGCCGTAAGCTCTCGAACCCGCCGCAGGACGCCGATCTATGGGCCGTCTACAACGGTTATGTCTCGGTAACACCGTTGTCGATGGATTTGACGGCAACGGCCATGCGCGCGCCACTTCAACAGCTTTTCGATCAGTAAAGTCGCCGCCTTTAGCATATCGCCGCTTGGCGGCGATCCTTGAGGGGCTTTCAGCCCCTCAAACACCCCGACCAGGGGATTGTCCCCTGGACCTCGGACTTCATCAGAGGCTGCCCAGAGTTTCGGACTAGAGCAACCTGCCTTTATTCGGAATCGGAACGATCCCGAATAAAGGCAGAAAGTTGCTCGCCTCTAAAGCACGATGATCTAGGCGTGCATCATCGCGCTCTCGATACTACTATGGCCCGGCCCGCCGCATTGGCGGCAAGATCGACAGGTGAGTTGTTCTAATCATTGGCCCGTCGCCCCGCGGTCCGGGCCATGCATAGAAGAGGAAACATCGCCATGGCCGAGAGGACACCAGCCGCCGCCCGGCCCGCCAGCCCGACCGCGCCAACTCCGCCCGCCGCCGCCGATAACAGACCGGAACGGACCTACTACGACTGCGGTCCCGGCAGAAAGACCTTCTTTTGTGTTGCGTTCGTCGTCCTGCTGCCGTTTTTCGTCAGCCTGCCGGTGATGCTTTATCAGCGCATCAGCAACGCGCTTTGGGTCGACACCTGGCAACTGATGATCCTGGCGGTGCTGTTTACGATTGTCATGGTCTTGATCGTCTTCGAGATGATTTTTTCACTGCGCGCCGAATTGGAGCTCGGTGACGGTTCGGTCTCTTTCACGTTGCCGTCGGGCGGCGGCGGTGCCGTGCCTTGGCTGCTCTATGACGTGCGCGACATTCCCTACGATGAGATCGAAAGTGTCGAAACCCGGCGCGAGATCTTTGGCGGGCGTTATGCGCCGATGATGATGCGCACGGTGCGCATTATCACCAAGTCCGGCGAGCGCATACCGCTCGGGCGCACCAACGAAAGGGACGATGATCCAAAGTTCCCGTTCCCGACCATCGCGCGCCAGATTGCCGGGCGTGCGGGCGTCGACCTTGTCGATCGCGGCAACATCATGCGCGAGTTCCATCGCCGCATGTTCGGCCTGACCGATCGGGCCGAGGACGGCGCTGAGCCGGAAGTGGCCGAGCTCAACAAACAGCACAATTCGTTTCTGACCATCCTGGTCGTGGCGCTGACAGTGCTGCTGGTCCTCGGCATCATCAATGATCTCATGCGTGAAACGACCAACACCGGCGAACGCGGCCGCAACAGCTTCATACAGGGCGCACAGGCCGGCCGGCAGTAATACCAGCCCGCATAAATATTGCCCCACCCGCAGGGCCGGGCGCTGTTGTGCTGCGGTGAAGGGCCTCAAATCAGAGCTGCGGCGGTATCATGCTCCGGCCAAACCCGGCACCAGCTGGCCCTGCGCGCTCGCCGGCGGCGCCCGTGCCGCTGACCGGCAATGCGCTGCAGACGGGATCGGCCGAGACGGGATCGGCGATCTCAGTTAATAAAGACGTTGACGCGCTTCGGCTCGCGCCCGCTCAAAGCGACCAGAACGGCGAGAACGGCAAACAACAGCCACGCCGGCAGCAGCAGAACCGGCAGCACACCATAGGTCCAAACCAGCGGGTGCAGGGCCTGGCTAACGGAGCGTGCAAAGCCCTTGAATGTCGCCGGCGCCGCCAATTGCATTTGTTGCGCCAGCGAATGGAACAGCGGCTCCCATTCGCCGGTTTGCCAGCGCGTGACGTCGGCGGTCAATGTCATGATTGCAGCAATCAGCAAAACCGCACTGACAAACCTGACGGCCGGCCGGATGACCGCCAGCAACAACCATACGACCCAGCTGACGGCCTTCCAGATCAGCCAGAGAAGTTCAAGGACGGCGCCATTGACCCTGCTCAACATGCCAACCGGATAGCGACGAACTTGGGCCAGCGCAAGTCGTGCGCGACAATCGCGCTTGCGGCAAGCCGGCCGGAGCGGTATAAGGCGCGTTCTGCGGCAATGGTCGCCACTTGCGAAGCGAGCACCTGTCGGCCGGTATTCGGGATCATTCCGATTGCGAATAAGGGCAGGCGGTTCTCGCGCGGCGCCCACCCAAATTGCCGGCTCGGAGCGTAGCGCAGTCTGGTAGCGCACCTCGTTCGGGACGAGGGGGTCGCAGGTTCAAATCCTGCCGCTCCGACCATTCTCACACTGTCCGACCCGGAGACATAGGTAACAGATCGTTCCTAAGACATGGGTGACACCCTCGAGCCGAACGGGGTGTCGATTGGTTGAGGGAGAGCCGTCTGTGCCCCGAGGTATGGTGTAGCAGCGCCGGTCATGGTCCGCACTCACGACCCTGATTGCTGCGTTGCCCGTCGCTCAATCACAGTCAATCATTCGTTGATGCAAACCATGCATATTTGATGTTGTCATCCCAGCAGAACTATCGGCATGATGGAATATGACTGATTGAATTCAATCCGAATATTGGGGTTTGGAGTAGCGAAGTTGCTTGGGCGTCGCCCGAAAGTCTCCGTAGTTGCGGCCATGGCTGGCGTCAGCACGGCGACAGTTGATCGTGTCATCAACGCCCGCGGGGGAGTTCATCCGGCAACAGCGGCGAAGGTCGAGCAGGCGTTGCAAACAATTGCCTGCAGACCGGGCGGGGTGCCGGCTAGCGCTCGGAGCGAGCGCACCTTTGACATCTTTCTTCCCCGGGAAACGGCGCGGGCCATGAAGGTGCTCGAACAGGAAATCAACAATGCCGGCGCGCAATACAACGTCTCGGTGCGAGCGTCGTTTGTCGAGCGCTACAACCCCGACGCCATCGCGAGCCATATCGCCAATGCATTGCGTGAGGGAACCGACGGCATCGCGCTGCAGGCCATGGACCATCCGCTCGTTCGCGAGGAACTGACCCGGCTCAAGGCCAACGATATTCCGGTTGTGACGCTGTGTACCGACCTGCCCGGCAGCAGCCGGACGAGCTATGTCGGCCTCGACAACCGGGCTGCGGGCCGCGCCAGTGGTTGGCTGCTGGGTCGGCTGTGTTGGGAGCCCGGCAAGGTCATTGTGATCTGGGGCGGCGCCCTCTATCGCAGCCATGAAGAGCGCGAAAGTGGATTTCGCGCCGTTCTGCGCAGTGAATTCCCCGAACTTGAAATTGTCGAGGACATCGACGGAAACGACGACGATGAGGTTAGCTTTTCGCGCTTCAGTGCGGCGCTGAAGCGTCATCCCGACCTGCGAGGCGTCTATAGCCTGGGTGGTGGCCAGCGCGGCATTGCCGAGGCGGTCGAGGGCGCCGGGCTGGCTGATCGGATCGTAGTGATCGGCCACAATTGCAACGCCGAAACGCGACCCTTCCTGCTGTCGGGAACGATTGATGCCGTAATTCACCAAGACATGGCGCGGATTGCCGAGGCGGCCATGAGCAGGCTTGTCGCGCCTAACGACATGGCGGGCGACGCCAACATTCCAATTGAGATCATCACCAAGGAAAACCTCAGATATCGCTGAGGTGTGCTGAGGTGTGCTGAGGTGTAAAGTCGCTGAAATTCGTCACCGGAGCCAGCACCAATGGTTGAACACTTCGAAGATTTGGCAGCGCGCCTGGCCGCGGCCTGGACCGCAGGGACGACCATTCCACTGCCCCCGGCAGAGGCAGCTCCAGCGACGCGCAGTGATGCATACGCCATTCAGGATCGCATGGCGAACATCGTCGGCCAGCCGGTCGTCGGTTGGAAGGTTGGTGCCAGTGTGCCGGCGGTACAGATGTTTGAAGGACACGATGGCCCGCTGCCCGGTCGGATATTTGCTGATCGGTGTTTTAGATTGGCGGCATCGCTGCCGTCGTCACGCTTTCACGGCGCAAAAATCGAAACCGAATTTGCCTTCATCTTAACCAAGCCGCTGCCCGAAGATGGGCCGATCGCGCGAGGTGATCTGGTCGACAAGTTGACCTTTCATCCGGCCATAGAATTGTCGGCAACGAGGTATGCGCCCGGCACCGGCAATCGCGCCGCAACGACTTACGATGGCATTGCCGACAACGGTACGAGCGGGGCTGTCGTTCTTGGCGAGGCCGTCGAGGACTGGCAGGGCTTGCAGTTTGAAACGCTGCCGCTGGACTCGCGCATAGATGAGAGCCCTCCCATTCAGGCTTTCTCAGGCGCATTTCGGCGAGACCCCGTGGACATCGTCGCAGAGACGATCAACGACCTGGCCGCGAGGGGGATCTCGTTTGAGCCCGGCATGTGCTTGATGACGGGATCATTGACACTGCCGACCCCGTTGCGGGTCGGCCAAACGCTGGTCGTTCGGGTGGCGGATTTCGCGCCTGTCAAGTTGCACCTGACTTAAAGTCGACCAACGAAAAGTCGACCAACGAAAAGTCGACCAACGAACCGAAAGTTTCGCATGCCAGTAGCACTATCAGGAAAAACGGCGATCGTGACCGGTGGTGCGCGCGGTATCGGGCGTGGGATCGCGGAACGGCTGGCAAGTGCGGGTGCAAACCTCGTCATCTGGGATCTCGAGCACGGCCCCGCGTTGCGAGCCGGCGCGATCTCGGAAATTGTGGACGTCACGTCGCTGCAGTCTGTGGACAAAGCATTCAACGCCGCATTGTCCGAGTTCGGCTGCATAGATATCCTTGTCAATAACGCTGGCGTTAACGGGCCTTCATTGCCGCTTTGGGACTACCCGACTGAAGATTGGCACCGCGTTCTTAACGTCGATCTCACGGGCGTCTTTCATTGTTGCAAGGTTGTCTCGCCGCATATGCGCAACAGAGGCAGCGGGCGCATCATCAACATTTCCTCAATCGCGGGGAAGGAAGGAAACCCGCTCAATTGCGCCTACTGCGCAGCCAAGGCAGGCGTGATCGGTCTGACCAAGTCATTGGCTCAGGAACTCGTCGATGCCGGCATCACGGTCAATGCGGTCGCGCCGGCGATTGCTGAAACCGAACTGTTGGCCGAAATGACACCCGACTACATCGAGAGCCGGCGCCGGAAAATTCCGATGGGCCGGTTCTGCACGGTTGAGGAAATTGCCAATCTCGTTGCCTGGGTTGCCAGTGACGAATGTTCGTTTACGACCGGGTTTACGTTTGATGTCACCGGCGGCCGGGCGACATACTGAAGGGTTAGGCAGGTGAAAATTCCAACGGGCATACCGCTATCGCTGGCCCATTTGAGTGAAATTGAAACACCGCCCCTGGCATTGATCGATGCCGCGGCTACCGGCGGTTTTGCGTCGATCGGCCTGCGCACCTCACCAGCATCGCCAGGCGGGCCGGTCTATACCCTGTCGAGCGAGGCCGAGCAGGACGCGGTTTGCGAGCGCCTGTCTGAAACCGGTGTCGAAGTGCTGTACATCGAGCTGATCACCCTGGCCGAGGGCACCCGTGCATCGGACTACAAGGACATGTTTCGGATTGGCAGGTCCATTGGCGCCAGCCGCGTTGCCGTTGCCGGTGATGGCAAGGACTTGAAGGTTATCGGACAACGCATGGCGGAAATCTGCGACCTGGCCGCGGACTTCAAACTAAGCGTCGACATCGAGTTCATGCCCTATCGTGGCGTCGCATCGCTCAAAGACGCGATGGAAGTCGTTGCCGGTGCCAACCGCGACAATGCACACATTCTGCTCGATGCTCTTCACTTCCATCGTTCCGGGAGCTCTCTCGACGACCTGCATCGCATCGATCCGGGCCTGCTCGGCAGTTTCCAGATCTGTGACGGCCCGGCGCTGGCACCGGACGATCTGGTGGCCGAGGCACGGTTGAACAGACAATTGCCGGGCAACGGCGAATTCGCGCTGTGGTCGTTGATTGACCTACTGCCTGACGGTGTGCCGATCGGCGTGGAAGTGTCGCTCTACACGTCACAGCCTTCGCGAACCGTGGCCCAACGCCTGACATCGTTGGCACAAGCGACCAGAAATTTTATCGCCCAAAGGAATGCCTCATGAACAAACCCATCATCATCATCAACGGACCAAATCTCAACTTACTCGGCACCCGCGAGCCGGACATTTACGGCTCAACATCCCTCGATCAGGTCGAGGAGATGTGTCGGGTTCGCGCTGAAAAGCTCGGGCATACAATCTCGTTTCACCAATCCAATAGCGAAGCGCAGATCATCGATTGGATCCACGGCGCCATCACCGGCGCATCAGGCATCATCATAAATCCGGCTGCCTTCACCCACACGTCGCTGGCGATCCTCGACGCATTGAAGATGGTGAAGTGCCCGATTATCGAACTCCACATTTCAAACCCGCACCGGCGCGAGTCATTCCGCCATTTCTCATATGTCACGTGTGCCGCAACGGGGATGATGTGTGGGCTTGGTGTAAACGGCTATCCGTTGGCCGTGGAGGCCATGGCTGCACTCATTGCCGACGACTCTGCTTGAGGCATCAAACGATGATCAGCGAAGGTTGCTCGACGGAACGCGATGGCGCCATCCTCTGGATCAGGATCAATCGGCCGGATGTGCTGAATGCACTTGATCCCGCTTTACATCGCGCGATTGCCAATGCGCTCGATGAATTTGAAGCCAAAAGCGAATTGCGCGTGGCCGTCTTGACGGGTTGCGGTAAGCGCGCCTTTTGCGTTGGTAGCGATTTGAAGGCACGCGCAAAGACCAATGCCGACGATCATCCACAAACCGGCTTTGCCGGTCTGACCCATCGATTTGAACTGGCGAAGCCAGTGATTGCTGTCGTCAACGGTCTCGCGATTGGTGGCGGGGTGGAAATCGTCGCGGCCTGCGACCTTGCCATTGCAGCCGATCATGCACAGTTCGCGCTGCCTGAACCACGGGTCGGCCTGGCAGCACTCGGTGGCGGAGGCCTGCAGCGCCTGGCTCGCGAAATTCCACTGAAGCACGCGATGGACCTTGTGTTAACCGGGCGGCGTTTCTCGGCGCAGGAAGCGCAACGGATCGGTCTGATCAACGAGGTTGTGCCGGCGGCGCAGTTGGAACAGCGTGCGAGTGAATTGGCGGACATGATCATTTGCGGTTCCCCTCTGGCGGTTGCCGCGTCGAAGCGCGTGATGTTGGAGAGCCGACAATTTCCCGACTTGGAGACGGCGATCAGACATCGCTATGAGGCCGCGGAGCGCATGTTGACAAGCGAAGATGCGATTGAAGGTCAACGCGCATTCATTGAAAAACGCCAGCCTAGATCATCGTGCTTTAAGTTGGAACCGCTATTGCGGTTCCAACTTAAAGCACAAAGATGATCGCCACTTTAGAGGCGAGCAACTTTCTGCCTTTATTCGGGATCGTTCCGATTCCGAATAAAGGCAGGTTGCTCTAGGTGGACGGGTCGATAGCGCGGAAACGCAATCAGCGAACGGGCCGTGGGCCAGGAGCGACACGTGTGAGTGAGTTCTACGTCAAGGTCCGAGACGGTGCCAAATTCTCAAAGACTGTCGGCGAATACGACGTCTATGGTTTTGCCGGCATAACGGGTGATTTCTCTCCCAATCACGTCAACCTAGCTTATATGGAAAAGTCGAGCTATGGCCGGTTGCAGGCACATGGTGCACTGTTGGTTGGGTATATGTCGACGGCTTCGACATATGCGCTCGAGAAGACCCGGGATGATGCCGACGAAACGCCGGTCTCGCTGGGCTATGACCGCATTCGTTTTCTCGCACCCGTCTACTTTGGCGATACCGTCACCGTCGATTACCGGATTAGCGCAATCGACGCGGAACGGCGCCGCTCGACCGGTGATATCAGGATCACCAATCAAGATGGCACGCTGGTCGCCGTGGCAACCCATATCCTGAAGTGGGTCAAGAACAAATGAGATCGGGTTTCAATCTCGCACCTACCGGCTTGCGCTTTAGCGGTTGCGGCCTCGCGGTCTCAATCACTTAAAAAAAGCGTATTCAGATGCGCTGCCGGACGCGAGGCGAGTGGCCGCCGCCGCCGATATGGTCTTGGGGAACGCAAGAGGCAGAAGTTGTGACAATCAACAAGTTTATGTCGGCTCGGGAAGCTGCGAAGCTGATCAATGATGGCGATAGCGTTGCGCTAATCGGCGGCGGCGGCGGATTGGTCGAGGCGACATGTCTGCATGCTGCAATCGAGAGCCGCTTTCTCGAAACCGGTGCTCCGAGAAACCTGACGGTCATCCATTCGCTTGGCATTGGCGATCGTCAGCAGCGGGGCATGAACCGGTTCGCGCATGAAGGCATGGTGCGGCGCGTGATTGGCGGGCACTGGGTCTGGTCGCCGCGCATGCAACAGCTGGCCAAGGATGACAAGATTGAAGCTTACGTACTGCCGGGTGGCGTTGCGATGCAGCTGTTCCGCGAGATCGGTGCCGGCCGGCCCGGATTGCTGACCCATGTCGGGCTTGGCAC
This sequence comes from Hyphomicrobiaceae bacterium, assembly GCA_965223355.1. Taxonomy (GTDB): domain Bacteria; phylum Pseudomonadota; class Alphaproteobacteria; order Rhizobiales; family Hyphomicrobiaceae; genus Tectiglobus. The sequence continues at coordinate 4,737,814 of CBDCWE010000003.1, read as the reverse complement.
GTTCGTTGACCCGCGTCAGGATGGCGGGCGAATGAATAGTGCAGCCGGTGATGATCTGGTCGAAGTCATAACGGTCCGCGGCAAGGAGCTGCTCCTTTACAAGTCGTTTCCGATCGACATCGCGGTGATCAGAGGCTCGTTTGCGGATGCGCACGGCAACATCAGCCTCGATCAGGAACCCGCGAACGTCGACATCTATGCCGCCGCTCTTGCCGCACACAACTCTGGCGGCAAGGTCATAGTCCAGGTCCGAACGGCCGTTGACGTCGGTGCGCTGCCGGCCCGTTCCGTGCGCGTGCCAAGCGCGATCGTCGATGCCGTCGTCGTCGATCCCAATCAGTCGATGGGCTATGATGTCGTCTACGATCCAACACTGTCGGGTGAGATCAAGTCGCCGCCCACACCGCCGCAGCTCGGCCGGCTTGACGTCCGCCAGACAATCGCACGACGCTGCGGCGATGAGCTGCGCGAAGGTGCAGTGCTCAACTTCGGCTTCGGCATTCCCGACGGTGTCGCCAAGCTGATCGCCGCGCGTGGTCGCTCGAGCAACTACTACATCACCATCGAGCACGGCACGTATGGCGGCGAACTGCTCGATGGAACGTCATTCGGTTATGCGCGCAATGCAACAGCGATGATTGATGGCCCTTCGCAGTTTGACTTCTATTGCGGTGGTGGTCTCGATATCGCTTTTCTCGGCTTCGGTGAGATCGATCAATTCGGTCACGTCAACGTTTCAAAGCTCGGCGGCGTCACCGTCGGTCCGGGCGGCTTTATCGACATCGCTCAAAACGCGCGGAAGGTGGTTTTCTGCGGCACTTTCGATGCCAAAGGGGCCAAATATGATATTGGTGACGGCAGGCTCGACATCGTCCGGCACGGCGAGATTACCAAACTGGTTGAGGACGTCGAGCAGATCACCTTTTCCGGCACAGAAGCGTTGAGGTGTGGCCAGAACGTTGTCTATGTGACAGAGCGCGCCGTGTTCCAACTCACAGCCGATGGCCTCGTCCTGACGGAAGTTGCACCGGGCGTGGACGTTAAGGCCGACGTCATCGACCGCATGAAATTCAAACCGCACATTGCGACGGATCCCGCTATCATGTCGCCAGCCCACTTTACTTGATCAAACACCCGGTCCGGGCGGCAACGCGAAAGGTATTGCATGGCACAAGTGCGTATTGGCGTCATTGGCGCCGGTCTCATCGGCCGCAAACATATCGAGGTCTTGCGTTCCGGTCGGGCCGAGTACACCCTCGCCGGGGTCGCCGATCCTTCACCTGCAGCGCAAGCACAAGCACAGGAGCTTGGCTACAACTGCTATTCGACCATCGCGGAGCTGATCGACGATGCCAAGCCCGATGGTGCGGTTGTTGCCGTCCCCAATCAGCTTCATGTTGCGGCCGGGCTTGCATGTATTGAGCGCGGCATTCCCATCATCATTGAAAAACCTGTTGCCGACACGGTGGGCGACGCCCTCAAGCTCGTCGAAGCCGCCGAAGCCGCCAATGTGGCGACGCTGACGGGACACCATCGCCGACATAATCCGATCATGAAGCGCGCCGGCGAACTCATCCGCGACGGCGCCGTCGGCAAGGTCGTAGCGGTAACCAGCATCTGGCTGTCGCACAAGCCCGAAGGCTATCATGATCTTGCCTGGCGTCGCGAACCGGGAGGGGGCCCGGTTCTGATCAATGCCGTCCATGAAATTGATTGCCTGCGCATGCTTTGCGGTGACATCGACACGGTCCAGGCGATCGCTTCCAACGCGACGCGAGGCTTTGCCGTTGAGGATACCGCTGCTGCCATCTTGCGGTTCAAATCAGGCGCTCTCGGAACCTTGTTGGTTTCAGATACGGTGTCGAGCCCGTGGGCCTGGGAGACCACTTCCGGCGAGAACCCGAAGTATCCCAAGTCCGGTCAGGATAGCATCCTGATCGGCGGCACAAGGGGATCGCTGGCGGTGCCGTCGCTCGATCTAAGATGGCATGAAGCCGGTGAAGAAGACTGGTTCAAGCCCCTGATCCAGCGCCGCGAACCTGTCGAACCGGCAGATCCCTATTACGAGCAAATGCGCAACTTTGCTGCTGTCATCCGCGGTACCGAGGAGCCGGTGTTGTCCGGGCGCAACGGCACGATGACACTGGCCGCCACATTGGCGATCACCGAGTCGGCCAAATCGGGCCAGCCCGTGCACATTGGCGACATGATGAAATAGAGGGCGTCGACATGGCAACGACACCACGTGCCGCTTGCGTTATCGGATATCCAGCCAAACACTCTCGATCGCCCAAGCTTCACGGTTATTGGATCAATCGCTATGGCCTTGATGCCGATTATCGCGCCGAAGAAGTGTCGCCGGACGACATCGTTGAGTTCATCGACAATCTCGCCGACCACGGCTATGTCGGCGCCAATGTAACAATGCCGTACAAGGACGTTGCATTCGAGCTGTCCGAGCCGGACGCGCGCGCCAAGGCTATTGAGGCGGCCAACACGCTGTGGCTTGACGATGGGACGCTGCGCTCGACCAACACAGACGTTGAAGGGTTCGTTGGCTCGCTTGATGCTTCCTCGCCGGGTTGGCAACAGCGAACCACCGATGCCGTCGTCCTCGGCGCCGGCGGTGCCGGGCGCGCCGTGGTCTACGGTCTGATCGAGCGAGGCATTGACCGGATCCATCTCGTCAATCGTACGCGTGAAAAGGCTTTTGCGTTGCGTGATCGGTTTGGTGAGACGGTGCATCCGGCAAGCTGGGACGATGTCCCCGAATTGCTGGCAACGGCGCAACTGCTGTGCAACGCCACGTCGCTTGGTATGCATGGTCACGAGCCGCTCGATATTGACATTGATGGCTTGCCGGTCGGCGCCATCGTTGCCGATATCGTTTACGTTCCGCTCAAGACGCCGCTGCTCACCGCCGCCGAGGCACGCGGCCTGGTGACGTCTAACGGCTTGGATATGCTGTTGCATCAGGCGGTTCGTGGTTTCGAGTTGTGGTTCGGAACCCGGCCCGAAGTGACACGTGAACAGTACGATCTGCTCGCTGCGGATATTGAGCCCGGCTGACCGCAGCCCGACGTTCATTGTTGCCATGCCCGAAGGTTGGCCCGCATCCAGTCGGCATAGGCTGCGATACCCTGCGACAACGAATATTGTAATGCAAAGCCGGTATCAACGAACAGCCGTTCACCGACAAGCGGTGCGCGCATTGCGGTGTACGTGGTCCACGGTTGCGTTCCGGCGCTCAGCTCGATCTTCGCCGCGGGAACAGCTGCTCGGACAGCATCTGCGACGTCATGCGCGCTGAAATTCCGACCCGGACCAAGGTGGTAAATGTCGTGGTTGAGTTGTTCTGCCGCGATGGCGGCAAGCAGGCCAGCGGCGACATCGCCCACGAATGTAAAACTGGCCGCAAAGTCCCCGCCCGGCTCCTTGATCGCAATTCCGCGCATGGCGCGCAGCAGAAAGGAGGGCACCGGGCCTCGGGTTGGCGCATCAGCCACGACCGGCGGCCCATAGACCCAGGAGATCCGGACGGTCGCCGCCGACAGGTCAAACTCACTTCGGTACATCCGCATCAGCATTTCAGCATTGAACTTGGTCGTGCTGTAAATGTTTTGCGGGACTGGCGTTTCGTCTTCCCTAATCGGTGTTGCCAGAGCCCTCCTGCATTGAAACACCGAGCCCGTACCAATCAGCAACATACGGCGCCAGTTCCGCACGCGCGCGGTTTCGAGCAGGTTCGCCGTTGCCAGCACGTTACTGTTGATCGCACCGAGCGGATCGGGACGCGCATAAGCCTCATTCGAAACTGCGGCGCCGTGAATGCAGCAGTCGATTGGGTGCTTATCAGCAAGCTGGCCCACTGCCGCGGGATCGGATAGATCGCAAGCCACCCAGCGGACGTTGGCCTGGGAGTGAGATCCGTTCTCGGGCTTCGCCGAACGGCTCACCGCGGTCACGCCATGGCCTTGCTCGGCGGCTTGTCGTACGAGTTCCCTGCCGACTTGTCCGGTTGCCCCGGTGACGAGAAGCTTCATTCTGAACGATCCCGGCCGAGCCCCCTATGTCAGCGCCAACATCACGTGCTCGCCATAGTGCGGCCGCTCGGTCAGTCTGGCATACCATGCCCGAACGTTCGGCAATGCGCCATGTTCAACAGGTAATGCAAACCACCGATACGCGACACAGCCAAGCGGGATATCAGCAGCGCAAAGTTGGTTGCCGGTCAGATAGCTCGAGCCGCGCAGGTGGGCATCAAGAATCGACAGTCGTTGACGAACGTGATCAGCTGCAACTCGGATAGCCTCGCTGTCACGCTCGTTCTCCGGGGTGCGCACGAGGCCGAGGAAGACCGGTCCAAGCCATGGCATGATCGTTGTTTGCTGCCAGTCCATCCACATGTCGGCCCGCGCGCGCATCTCCGGGTCGTCGGGCATAAGGCGCCCGAGACCGAACTTGGTCGCAAGATAGCGCACAATCGCATTCGACTCCCAGATTACCGTCTCGCCATCCTGCAGGACCGGCACGGTTCGATTTGGATTGAGCTCTGCGAACCAATCTTCATCGACAACACCGAATGCCAAACCGGCGTCGATCCGTTCGTGCTCGATGTCGAGTTCGGCGAGCGTCCATAGAACTTTCTGGACATTGATTGAGTTGCGCCGCCCCCACACTTTAATCGATTTGCTCACAGGCATCACCTTGGTTGGCCGATGGATCGTATCGAGGATAAGCTATGAGGCCGGCCGTCAGCAATGGGTTATCGCGCCGGCAGGATGCTATGGCCATTCACAGTTCGCTCGAACCATGCCGCGGCCCCGCCCGGCCACAGTGGTGCCGAGGTGAGATACCCGACAACGCCCCGCAAACACCGCGAGCAGGGGATGGGTTCCCCGGGCCCCCGGAGGTGTTCGAGGTTGGCTGCCCGACCAAGCGGGACTGTGGCGCGTGAGGTCAGATCTTGCCGCTTCGACCATCGTTCTTGTTTGCAATTTGTCTGCGCAACCTCACGCCCGTTGCCGATCGATTGGCGCCGGGTTGGGCACGGCCAGGTAGTCTTCAACCGGGATTTTCACAACGCCTTTGAGGCCCAGCTGTCGGCGATCGCCGGCATCGAGCCGTTCAATTGCCTGATCGAGCGCATCGAAGATGATCCCGCGATCTTGGCCGAGCGAGGTGATGTAGGGCAGGCCGGGGGTCTCAGCGGTCGTCTCAAGGATGCGAAGCGCCGCTGCGACCGGTTCATGGGCGGCGATGATGCGCCACGTCACGACATCGAGGGCGGCGATGTCGGCGGCACCTCTAGCCACCAGCTCGGCCGAGGCCAAATGTTGGCCGGAGTGCAGCAAGTTCTGAAATCGGAACCCGCGGCGTTCGGCATGGTGAAACGGTGCCGCGTAGCCGGACTGCGAATCGGCACCATTGTAGGCCAACACGGACCCGGCGAAATCAGACACCGCCGTGCGCGGCTCGTCTGCGCGCACAACCAGCACGCTGTGATAGTAACCCGGCCGGCAGCCCTCGACCCCGAAATCCGGTGTGGCGACCAGTTGCACGTGGCCGTGGAGGCGGGTGCGATAGGGCAGGCCACAGGTCTGGCTCAGCAGCAAATCGGGACTTAGCCAGACCGCATAGCGGTCACTGTCGCAGGTCAGTGCAGCGGGCGCATCGATGCCGCCGTCGCACAAGTTGCGGCGGATGAGCGCCCAATAGCGTCGATAGGCGTCCGCCAACCGCGGATGATAGTACATCGGCAAACTTGCAATCATCGCCGTCAATGCCTCCCTTTAGCGTTGCCGACCCGGGCCGCATGGATCCCGCCCAGACAGTTCACGTCTAACTGCGGATGGCGGCCCCTTCGCGGGCGACGATCAGGTCGACCAGCCGGTCGTCGACCGCTTCGGTGTTGTGGGTTTGCTGATTGGTGTAGACCCAGATGACTTCGCCGGTGGTGCGCAGATCCTCGACGTCCTTGGCGTGCACCTCGAAGTCGAAGCGGACCGAAGAGCGGCCAATGCGGCCGACCTTGACGCACACGTCGATTTGTTCGTCGAAGTAGACCGGGGCGGTGTATTCGACGACGGTCCGTACGGTGTGAAAGTCGATGCCGGTGCGTCCGGTTTCCAACTTGTAGTCGTAAGGCAGTGTGCGCAGGTACTCGGTAATCGCCGTATCGTAGAACGTTAGATAGTGGGCGTTGAAGACAATGCCCTGGCCGTCGATTTCGGAATACCGGATGCGGAACCGATGAAAGAAATTATATTCGGAACGGGCCAAGGTTGTCTCTCCTGTGCCGGGCGTGGTTGCGTGCACAAACAGCGCAATGACGTCATTGCGCCCGCCCGTCAACCCGGGCGTCGCGATTGGTCGCCGTGCTGCCATTTGGGCGCCATCGCCGACGCTGCGCCGACAAGCCAATGTCGGAGAGCGCGGGTTGTGGATTGACAGCCGGGCCGGATTATAATACTTAACCGATTAGTTAATTGATGGTGCAGGCCGTGACCGACAGATCCGAACTCGACAGGGCTTTTGGTGCGTTGGCCGATCCGACCAGGCGCGCGATGGTTGCCCGCCTGAAGCATGGTGAGACGTGTACGGTGAGTGAGCTGGCCGAGCCGTTCGACATGTCGCTGCCGGCCGTCATTAAGCATTTGTCGGTGTTGGAAGGTGCCGGTCTCGTGATCCGCGCGAAGCAGGGCCGCACGGTGTTCTGCCGCCTCAACCCCGAACCGATGGGCCAGGCCATGGCGTGGCTTGAAGACATGCAGGCGTTTTGGTCGGTGCGTCTCGATGCACTGGCTGAATTCGTCGAGGCCGAGAGTGATCAGGCCAGCGACGGTTCGCCATCGCAGCCGACGCGCAGATCAACCCGCAAGGTTTCCGCCAAGCGCCGAAAGAAGGACTGAGTATGGTTGCGAGCACAGCACCGAGCCTGACGATAAACCGCACCCTTCGCGCGCCGGTCGCGGCCGTTTATGCGGCCTGGACCGATCCGGTGAAAATGGCGCAATGGTTCGCTCCCGCCGACGGTTTTGCATGTGAAGTACCTGAATGCGATGTGCGTGTTGGCGGCCGTTTCAGGATCGTGATGCTGGGCCCCGACGGCGAACGCCATTGTGTTTCGGGCGCCTACCGCGAAGTCATCGAGAATGAGCGGCTGGTGTTTTCCTGGTTCTGGGAAACGACGCCCGAGCGGGTTTCGCAAGTGACCGTCACGCTTGGCTATCACGAAGGTGCAACCCGGCTGCAATTGCGGCACGAGCAGTTCGCCGACGAACAGGCGCGCGACCGACACAGCATGGGCTGGACCGCCTGCCTCGATCGCCTCGCGGCGAAGATTTCACAACTCAAGTGATACAGACCACTAGATGCGAAAGGATACCGACATGACGATCGTCCACTATGAGTTTGGCCCAACCCGGTCGCAGCGTGTGCGCTGGACGCTCACCGAACTCGGGCTCGCCCACGAGAGCCGGGATGATCGCGCATTGATCGGCTCGGATGAATTGAAGAAGGTGCATCCGCTCGGCAAGCTTCCCGCCATTACGGACAACGGGCGGGCGCTGTTTGAATCGGCTGCGATCTGCACATGGCTCGCCGACAGCCATCCGGAAAAGGGACTGATTGCGCCGTCGGGGACCTGGGCGCGGGCGCTGCACGACCAATGGTGCGCTTACATCATGACCGAGGTCGAGGCGCATTTATGGAGTTCGGCGCGCAATTCCTTCCTTTATCCGGAAGATCAGCGCATCGAAGCCGTGCACGCACAAAACGCCATGGAATTGAAGCGCGCGCTCGCACCGCTCGATGCGCACTTTGCAGCGAACGAGTTTCTGATCGAAAACACGTTCTCGGTGGCCGACATCTTTGCCGGATTTGCTACCAATTGGGCGCGGCGCATGGGCGGGCATCTAACGGGATTTGGCAATGTTGAGGCCTACAACCAGCGGCTCCTTGAGATGGCGAACTGCCCCTACAGCAAGGACTAGGCGCTGGCTTGTTTGCCAAATGCTGAAGTCTGCATTTGGTCGTCACCCACCGCTAAAGCGTGTTCAACTGAATTGGACACGTTCACGTGGACACGCTCATGGGGACACGCTCATGGGGAGCACAGCGATCCGGCGCATTGCGCCGCCCCTGCGGAGCGCCGAGCGCAGCGACGACCAAGCGTGAGCGCAAATAATTCGAACCGGGATCGGGAGGATCAAATGGACCCAAACAACGTTGTCACGCGTGATCAATGGATCGCGGCGCGCCGGCAATTGCTGGCGCAGGAAAAGGCCTTCACCCGCGCGCGTGATGCGTTGGCACGCGAGCGTCAGTCGCTGCCTTGGGTCAGGGTTGACAAGCCCTATGTATTTCAGAGCAGTGATGGCGACAGGTCGCTCGGTGATCTGTTCGCGCGGCACAGCCAGCTCGTGGTGTCGCACTTCATGTTCGGGCCGGATTGGGATGAGGGCTGTCCGGCCTGTTCGTTCTGGGCTGACGGCTATGGTCCGATGCTCGTTCATTTGGCCGCCCGGGATGTTGCGTTCGCCGCGATCTCGCGGGCCCCGCTTGCAAAGCTCGAAGCCTACAAGGCGCGCATGGGATGGACGTTTCCCTGGGTCTCTTCGCTCAAGTCGGACTTTAATTTCGACTTCGAGGTTTCGTTCACGGACGAGGCGGTGGCGACCGATCAAGTCACCTACAACTACAGGACGGGTCCGTTCCCGATGCACGAAGCGCCCGGGATCAGCGTTTTCTATCGCGACGAAGGCGGCGCAATCTTTCACACCTATTCTTGCTTTGCGCGCGGCCTTGATATGATGAACACGGCCTATCAGTTGCTCGATCTGTGCCCGAAGGGGCGTGATGAGAGTGCACTGGCGTTCCCGATGGCCTGGGTGCGCCGGCGCGACAGCTACGACGCCGGCTGAGGCGCAAAGCGCGCCTTTTGGCGTCCGGGCGGTGGGCAGCGCGGGCCGGGTCTGGCTCGGTGGCACGGCGACAGGGCCTGCAACCTGCCCGGCGGGCCGTCGGCAACGTTACCCGGCAGTCAGGTTGGCGGGTAGCAACGACCACAGATAGACGCCGTAGGCGACAAACAAGGTTGCCCCCTCCAGCCTGGAAATGCGCATGCCCGACCAGGCAAAGAACATCAGGGCAATGCCGGCTGCAACCATAACAAAATTGTCGAACATCGCGATTTGCTCGGGCACCACGGTTGGCGCCAGCAGTCCGGTCAGACCGCCGACGCCCAGGACGTTGTAGATGTTGGAGCCGAGAATGTTTCCGACCGCCACGGCGGGCTGGCGACGCAGAGCGGCGACCAGGGACGTCACCAGCTCCGGCATCGATGTGCCAACGGCCACGATCGTCAGGCCGATAACCTCTTCGCTGACATCGTAGGATCGCGCCAGTGCGACAGCACCGTCGACGAGCACCTGTCCGCCGAAGATCAGAACGGCGAGCCCGGCAGTGGCCATAACCAGCGCGACGCCGAGCGGCATCCCCGCGCGCACCCCGGCCACCAGGCGCGCGCTAAAATTCACGTGGCGCAGTTGATCCTGCGCTTCGGCACGAATCTGCGCGCTGGTCAAATCCTGTGACGGTGAAGTCCGTTCCTGGCGCCAAGCGTAGGTCAGGTAGCCGACGAGGCCGACCAGAAACAGGGCGCCAATCGGGCGGTCAAGTGGATGAACCAGTCCGAGCATGGCAAACCCGACCGCGCTTGCAAGAACGACAACGCCGTCGCGCGACAGCGCCTTGGAGCTCACGGCGATCGGCATGATCATCGCCGACAAGCCGAGGATCAGGAGAATGTTGGAGATGCTCGAGCCGACAATGTTTCCGACCGCGATGCCGGGCGATGCCTGCAACGCGGCATAAACGGAAATCGCCATTTCCGGTGCCGAGGTGCCGAAACCGACCAACACGATGCCGATCATCAACGGCGAAATGCCGAAACATTGCGCCGCGCGCACGGCGCCGCGGACAAGTAATTCGCCGCCCATAACGAGCAGGCCAAACCCAACCAAAATTGCCGTGACGGGATCCACCGCCCACTCCTCGTGTCCTGACCTGAGAGTTCGCGATCCTTTGCAGCATCCTCTGGACCAACCCCTGGTTCAGGCCGACCCCTGGTTCAGGAAGGACACGAGCAAATCGATGTTGCGCGTGAGGCGTTCGGATCACATGTTCGTGACAGAGCCCGCAGGCGCTGACGTCAGCGAACGTCTGATCCCCTCGCTATCGCCTCTCAGACAGAGCCCGACCCATTCCGCCCCGCCCGCCGCCCCGCACACGTGCCCTTGCGCACTGGCGGGAGGGTTCGAGCTCACTGCGAAACGCCATCGAAATCCTGTCCTTGTTGGCAGATATCGAAACGCCGACGATGTTCAAGGCGCGTTGGCTTGAAACTCCTTTTGCGTGTAACCCTGGAGGAACAGCAGTGCCGTGAGGTCGCCGTGAACAACAGACGCCGCAGCTTGTTCGCCAACCACCGGCTTTGCCCGGAAAGCAACGCCGAGGCCGGCATGGCGGATCATCGCGAGATCATTGGCGCCATCGCCGACGGCGATGCTGGCGTCAGCCGGAAGCCGCAGCGCCTTGAGATAGGTCAGCAGCGCCTCTAGCTTTGCCTCGCGGCCGAGAATCGGCTCGCCGACGCGGCCGGTGACGATGCCGTTGCAGATAACGAGCTCATTGGCCTGGTTATCGCAGAACCCGACCCGTTCGCTAATCGCGCGGGTAAACCAGGTGAAGCCGCCCGAGACCAACGCGCAGTGCGCACCATGCGCGCGCATGGTGCCAACCAACGTCTTGGCGCCTGGCGTCAGAGTAATATGCGTATCTAGCACATTTTGTAACTGCTGTTCGGTCAAGCCTCTGAGCGCCGAGACCCGCTGCCGCAAGGCATCTTCAAACGCTAGCTCGCCGCGCATGGCGCGTTCCGTGATGGCGCGCACATAGGCGCCGGCGCCGGCCAGCTCGGCGAGCTCGTCAATGCATTCCTGTGCGATTATGGTTGAATCCATATCTGCGATCAGCAGCCTCTTGCGGCGAAAGCCATCCTGCGCAACGATATTCGCGTCGACCGGGGCGCCGCCAATGCGCTGGCGAACCTCGTTTAGCAGATCAGATACGACAGAAGGTTCACAGCAGATTAATGTTTCAGATGAAACACCGTCACCCAGCCACCTCGTTTCAGAGTGTTGGTCAGAGTGTTGGTCAGAGTGCTGGACCAATTCAGAAATGCCGAGATTTTCCAGCCATTGATCCGACATGATCGGATTGACAGGCGAACACGTGAGTACCAGTGCAAATTTTTGCATGGTGAGATTCTATTCATCCCGTAGATTAAGTGCGGTTCAGCAGTCGGCCGACGCCTCCGGAACTTGGACATGTCGAATTACCGGGCAATCCTCATCGCAGGTCCCACCGCCAGCGGCAAGTCCCAACTTGCCCTGGACATTGCCGCCAAGGTCGACGGGGTCATTATCAATGCCGACAGCATGCAGGTCTATGAAGACCTGTCGGTTCTGACGGCCAGACCGCCGCTCGCGGATCTGGCGATCGTCCCGCATCGCCTTTACGGATTTGTGCCCGGCCATCAGGCTTATTCGGTTGGCCGCTACGTCAGCGATGCCGAAGCGGCAATCGCAGAATGCGCCGACGCCGGCCAGGTCCCAATCCTCGTCGGCGGTACGGGGCTCTACTTCAAGGCCTTGCTCGATGGGCTTTCGCCAATCCCGCCAATCCCGTTGCCAATCCGCAATCACTGGCGCGCGGAGGCGAACCGGCTCGGCCCGGAACAATTGCACGGGCTGCTTGCCAACCGTGATCCCAAAATGGCCGTCCGCCTGCAGCCCACGGACCCGCAACGCATTGTGCGCGCCCTGGAAGTTCTCGATGCAACGGGCCAATCCCTGGCCGAGTGGCAGCGCATCCCCGGCGTTCCCGTGTTACCCCAGGCGGGGACGATCCGCATTGTCATCGATACGCCGCGCGAAGAACTCTATGGTAAGTGCGAGCAGCGCCTCGAGACTATGATTGCCGACGGTGCGCTGGCCGAAGTGGCGCAACTGGCGGCCAAAAACCTCGACCAGTCGCTGCCCATCATGCGCGCTTTGGGGGTCCAGCCCTTGATCAGCCATCTCCGCCGCCAGATCGACCTGGCGACGGCAATCGAGGCCACCAAAACCGAGACTAGGAATTACATCAAACGCCAGCTCACCTGGTTGAATCGCAATATGATGTCGTGGAAGCGACTTAATACGAAACAAATGAAAAGTTTCTCGGCCAATATTTTTCCAAATATAAAATAGAGCTTGAAGCGCACGGCGGATCGCAATACCAAACCTTCTGCTTCGCTCGCCGTGACTTATCGTTGGCTGGCGACCGCGTCGGGCGGTGGCGGATGGCGGGCGGATGGTGCATCCGTGCGATCGAAGCACAAACCGAGGAGAGCTGATCCTGCAGCGGACCGGCGCCATTGGCGCTGCGCAGCCGACGGCTCGGACCTGAAACCGGAGTATAAGCATGCCACGCACGATGACCGGCGCCGAAATGGTCACCCAGGCCTTGATCGACCAGGGTGTTGAGCTGATTTTCGGCTATCCGGGCGGTGCCGTCCTGCCGATCTATGATGAAATCTTTCAACAGGACAAGGTGCGCCACATCCTCGTGCGCCAGGAGGGCGGCGCCGTTCATGCCGCCGAAGGCTACGCCCGCTCGACCGGCAAAGTTGGCGTTGTTCTCGTCACCTCGGGGCCAGGTGCAACCAACGCGGTTACCGGCTTGACCGACGCCCTGATGGATTCAATCCCGGTGGTTTGCATTACCGGCCAGGTGCCGACCCATCTGATCGGCTCCGATGCATTCCAGGAATGCGATACCGTCGGCATCACGCGCTCCTGCACCAAGCACAATTATCTGGTCAAGAGCCCCGACGACCTCGCCCGCGTCCTGCACGAAGCGTTTTATGTTGCTCGCTCCGGGCGGCCCGGCCCGGTCGTCATCGATATTCCGAAGGATGTTCAGTTTGCCAGCGGCAACTATGTCGGCCCGTCCAACATTCAGCACAAAACCTATCGTCCGAGCCTGAAGCCCGCGGCGGCAAGCATCGCCGCTGCCGTCGACCTGATCGTCAGCGCCAAGCGTCCGATCTTTTATACGGGCGGCGGCGTGATCAACTCCGGACCAAAGGCCTCACAGCTGCTCAGGCAATTCGTCAAACTCACCGGTTTCCCGATCACCTCGACCCTGATGGGGCTCGGCGCCTTCCCGGCGAGCGGCAAGGAATGGCTCGGCATGCTCGGCATGCACGGCACCTACGAGGCCAACATGGCGATGCACGATTGCGATGTCATGATCGCGATTGGCGCCCGCTTTGATGATCGCATCACCGGCCGGCTCGATGCCTTTGCGCCCTATTCGAAACGCATCCACATCGACATCGACCCTTCGTCGATCAACAAGAATGTGCGGGCTGACATTCCCATCATCGCCGATAGCGCCTATGCGCTGGAGGACATGATCAAAGTCTGGAAGTCGAAAGCCCCGGGCGTCGACAAGTCCGCCCTCAAAGCCTGGTGGAAGGAGATCAACGGTTGGCGGCGCCGCAAGTCGCTCGCCTACAAGACGTCGGACCGGTTCATCATGCCGCAGCAGGCGATCGAGCGGCTCTATGAACTGACCAAGGATCAGGATACCTACATTACCACCGAAGTCGGCCAGCATCAGATGTGGGCGGCCCAGTTCATGCACTTCGAGCAGCCCAACCGCTGGATGACGTCCGGCGGCCTTGGCACGATGGGCTATGGCCTGCCGGCCGCCATCGGCGTTCAGCTGGCGCATCCCCAGGCCCTTGTCATCGACGTTGCCGGCGATGCCTCGATCCTGATGAACATTCAGGAGATGTCGACCGCGATCCAGTACGGGCTGCCGGTCAAGGTCTTCATTCTCAACAACCAGTACATGGGCATGGTCCGTCAATGGCAGCAACTGCTGCACGGCAACCGCTATTCGGAGAGCTATACCGAGTCGTTACCCGACTTCGTCAAACTCGCCGAGGCCTATGGTGCCAGCGGTCTGATTTGCGACAACCCCGCAGATCTCGACGCGGCCATTATGACGATGATCAACACGCCGGGCCCGGTGCTGTTTGATTGCCGTGTTGCCAACCTCGCCAACTGCTTCCCGATGATCCCGTCCGGCAAAGCCCACAACGAAATGCTGCTTGGCGAGGAGGTCTCAGACGACGACATCGGCACAGCCATCGGCGCGGAAGGCAAAACCTTGGTCTAGTGGTCTCAATCACCTAAAATGGCGTATTCAGACGCTCAGATTTGGTCTGTGCCAAGGCGCGGGTGGCCGTGGTGATGTGGCGCATCATGAGGCCGCCGCAACGCTGGCATCAGGCCAAATCTGAGCGCCTTCGGTGCGCTGCCCTGGCCCGTGAGGGCGTCAGCCGTGCTCACCATAGCACACGCTATGCTTGCGCACGCCTTCCTGCTCACGAACCAGGGCAGCGCATCTCAATGCGCCATTTTAGGTGATTGAGACCACTAGTGGTCTCAATCAGAAGTTCGTTCAATGAGTGCAGTAGGTGGTGTGACGACCTTCTGATAAAAAACCTCAAAAACAACATAGACTTAATAGACTTACGAGTGTCCTTCCTGAGCCAAGAGTTCGTCTGGAGGCATGGGCGAGACGCATCGGTATTGGTCAATTTGCTGCGCTGCTAGATCATCGTGCTTTAGAGGCGAGCAACTTTCTGCCTTTATTCGGGATCGTTCCGATTCCGAATAAAGGCAGGTTGCTCTAGGAAACCTCTGATCAAGTCTCAGGTTTCCAAAGGGCAACGCCCTTTGGCGGGATCGTTAAGGGCCGCGCCCTTAACCAATCGCCGCCGTGCGGCGATCCTTGAGGGGCTTTCAACCCCTCAATCTCCCCGACCAGGGGATCATCCCCTGGACTCTGGACTTAATCAGAGGTTCCCTAGGCGCGAGGCGGCAGACAATGTGGTTCGTATTGAAATCCTTGGCGCAGGGCAGCGCACCAAATCGGCGTCAATGGGCCCGGACTAATGCGTTTGCGGGCGAACATCGCGCGCCGGGCCGCCGCCCGGCAATGCCCCGGCCGCGCGTCGAGGCGCATGGATCGTCAAGCACAGCAAGGATCTGACCAATGCATCTTTATATTGGCAACAAATGCTATTCGTCGTGGTCGCTTCGCGCCTGGTTGCTGCTCAGAGCGCTCGACATTGCGTTCGACGAAACGGTGATTCCGCTCGATCAGCCGGACACGAGATCAGCCATCGCGGCGATTTCGGCGGCCGGCCGCGTCCCCGTTCTGGTCGATGGCGACATCAAGGTGTGGGAAAGTCTGGCGATTGCAGAATACCTGCACGAGCGCCATCCTGATAAGCATGTCTGGCCGCAGGCAACCGCGGCACGCGCCCATGCCCGCGCCGTCGCATCAGAGATGCATGCCGGGTTTTCAGCGTTGCGCGCGGCCTGCCCCATGAACCTCGGCAAACGCTTTTACCGACGTGAGCGCGGGTCCGAGGTCGCCGGCGACGTCGAGCGCATTGAGGCGATCTGGTCGGAGGCGCGCGACAGGTTCGGTGGCAACGGCGATGGCCCGTTTCTTTACGGTGCCTTCAGTGCCGCTGACGCCATGTACGCGCCGGTAGTCACACGCCTTGATACCTACGACTTCGACGTCACGCCGCAATCGCGCAGCTACATGGACGCCGTGCTCACCTACCCCCCCTATCGTGCGTGGCGCGACCAAGCTCTCGAGGAAACCTGGATCGTGCCCAGCGACGAAATCGACGAACAAGCAGCGGTCACCCTGCGCCAGCACACCCCATCTTGAGCCCGAGGTGCGTTGGCTCAGGCCACCGCCCTCGTCCCACCCAAACGACCACTCAAAGGCCAATCGATGTCACCGTCCCAATCGCACTACCCCGACCCGGTCACCGACCAGAACGTTGTCCAGCGCACCCTCGCCATTCTCGTCGACAACGAGCCGGGCGTGCTCGCGCGCGTTATCGGCTTGTTTTCCGGCCGCGGCTACAACATCGACTCGTTGACGGTGACCGAAACCGAACACGAAAAGCACCTCTCGCGCATTACCATTGTAACGCGCGGTACGGCCGCGGTGATTGAACAAATCAAACATCAGCTGGAGCGTATGGTTCCCGTTCACCGGGTTGTTGATCTGACGATCGAAAGCGATTCATTGGAACGCGAACTGGCCTTGATCAAAGTTGCCGGCAAGGGCGAAGAGCGCATCGAATCCTTGCGTCTTGCGGAAATTTTCGAAGCCAAGGTTATCGACGCTTCAACCGAGCATTTTGTCTTTCAACTCACCGGCCGGCCAATCGATATCGAGCGCTTCATTAACATCATGGCCGGCCTCGGCCTGGTCGAAGTCTCCCGCACCGGCATTGCAGCCATTGCGCGGGGCGAGGGCGGGCTGTAGTGGTCTGCATCACTTAAAATGGCGTATTCAGACGCTCAGATTTGGTTTGTGCCAAGGCGCGGTGGCCGTGGTGATGCGGCGCATCATGAGGCCGCCGCAACGCTGGCATCAGGCCAAATCTGAGCGCCTTCGGTGCGCTGCCCTGGCCCGTGAGGGCGTCAGCCGTGCTCACCATAGCCCACGCTATGCTTTCGCACGCCTTCCTGCTCACGAACCAGGGCAGCGCATCTGAATGCGCCATTTTAAGTGATACAGATCACTAGGGAACCTCTGATCAAGTTCCGGGTTTCCAAAGGGCAATGCCCTTTGGCGGGATCGTTAAGGGCAGAGCCCTTAACCAATCGCCGCGTTGCGGCGATCCTTGAGGGGCTTTCAGCCCCTCAAACACCCCGACCAGGGGATCATCCCCTGGACCCGTTCAGAGGACGCTCAGGTCGCTTTGCGCCCGTCCGATAGACCTTCGACCACATAGACGCGCGCGGGGGCGCCGTCGGCCTCGGGAATCTTCAGCGGCGCTGCCGACAGAAACACGCGATCCTGGGAGATCTGCGCGGTATTGGTCAGATATTCGACCATGTGCACGCCGTTGCGCAGCAGGATATCGTGTGTGACATGCTCCGGCAGCGGACTTTGGATCCCATCGAGCAGCAGGCGGATGACATAGTCCTGCGGAAAGTCATAGCAGATTGTGCAGATCCCACGATCGAGCAGCCAGCCGGCGCCGTCGGCGGTCAGATAGGGCGCATCGGTCCAGAATTCACGAGAATTGAAGTGACGATGGCGATGCCAGCCGGACTTCAGAACGACGCGATCTCGGCGTCGAACATGGCCGGCCCGTGCCGCGAGCCGCTCCGCGCCGATGGCTTCGTTGGGTTCGATGTCCATCAAATTGACAACGGCGGCATCGCCGACCAGCGCGTCGAGCGGTGTTTGCTCGATCGTATCGCCGTCCGCGAAATAATGACGACGCGCATCGACGTGGGTGAACGCATGGCACGACACCTTGACCGTCGTCACCTGCGCGGTATCACCGGCCGCCAGATCGCCGGCGACGGTGCGCTCGCTCGCCCATCGCACGTGATCCGTGATGATCGGCATGGTCAGATCGATAATCCGCATTCCGGCCTCCCGACCCGCCCGCAAATGGTTTCGCCGCCGACATCTGGATTGTTGATCGTGAACCCGATAGCATTGCCGACTGTCCAAAGCTAGGGCAACCCGCCTTCAGTCGGAATCGGAAGAATCCGTCTGAAGGCGGAAAGTTGCTCAATTCTAAGGTGGCGATCATCTTTGTGCTTTAAGTCGAAACCGAAGCGGAGGCGAGCATGGCATCTGTTGACCACCACTCAACAACCGGTCGGACCACCCGCGATCTCGGCAGTCGCCCCGACCAGGCCGATATGGATCGTTATTTGCGCGATGGCGAAGCGCGCGCAATGCGGCTCGGCAATCGCGGCCCGGCGATATTCGATGACGACGGCCGCCTTGCCGAGGATATCCTCGATGCCTACTGGCGCTGCGGGTTTTACGTGTTTGAAGGCGTCGTCGGGCAACCGGAGCTTGATGAAATCGAGGCCGACCTCAAGAGCATCATGGATCGCCTTCCCTGCGCGCAGGGTGCTACCGTCGACGCCAAGGGCCGCCCCGCCCTGGCTGCCGATTGCACAGCACCGACGCTGTTCTGGTCCAAACCGCTGGCCGATCCGTTCGGTGGCACCGACCTTGCCAACGGGCGTCACCCGGTCAAGATGGCAGAGCCGACCCCGGCTGCTGATGCCCCGAAGGAAATCGTCTATCTCATCCTTGGTTCGCTGCAGTTCTCCGAAGCGGTAATGCGCAGCTATGCCCATCCGACAATCCTCGCCATCGCGGCCGCGATCAATGGCGCCGATTTCGTGCCGTTCAACGAGGCGATCTTTATCAAGGAGCCGGGTCTCGGCGCCTCGGTTGCCTGGCATCAGGATGGCGTCACCCATTGGGACAATCCGGACTGGGACGAAGGCATCCACGGCTATAACACCATGCTGCAGCTCTATGGCTGTACCGCTGCAAACGGTGTCTGGGTCGTGCCGGCAAGCCACAAGCACGGCAAAGCGGATATCAAGGCCATGGTGGCGGCGGCAGGCAGCGAGCGTTTGCCCGACGCCGTGCCGATCATCGCCAATCCGGGCGATGTCGCCATCACCAACCGCCAGGCCGTTCACGGCTCGTTTGCCAACAACAGCCCGAACTGGCGGGTCACGCTGAATTATGGTTTCCACCGCAGAAAGTCCGTGCTGAACGTCGCCGGCGGCGGCATCCATGCAGCACCCGCCGTGTTCGATGAAGCGCGCCTTGAAAGGCGCTCCCGCGTCATCGGCTATGCGATCGACGCGCGCCGTCAGCACTTCCCGGCCGAGACCCCGTTCGTCTACGAGCCACATGCGCGTGCCGGCAAGGCCTTGGTCTGGGATGCGGCAGCCAAAGCTGACATGCACGACTATAACCTGCTTGATCTGAGCATCTGAAGGCCGGTCGAGACGTGCGGCAACTTGGTCAGTCGTCAGTTTGCCGCGGCACGTCGATGATCTCTTTCGTCGGCGCGCCTTGGTCAGAGCGGATGCGAGATCAGCGCATGGCGCCGGCGAGCAGGGCAGCGGGATGGTCGGAGCCAAGCCTGAAGGGCTATAGACAGGAGGCGTTGCGTATCACCTTTCACCACATCGGTTATTTTATTGTCATCTGCGTGCTGTTGAGCTCATCGCCCGTGCGCCCGGCCAGCGCCACTGACCTCGCCCGCGGCAAGGCCATGGCCGAGCGCCACTGCGCACGCTGTCATGTTGTCGGCAACTACAACAGGTTTGGCGGGATCGGCTCGACGCCGTCCTTTCAATTGCTGGTCAGGAACTTCAAGGACTATAAGGCGCGCTTCAAGACGTTCTATGCTCGCCGGCCACATCCAGCCTTTGTCGAGATAAAGGGTCTGCCGCGGCTGCTGGCACACCTGCCCCCCAACGCACAGCCGATCCCCATCACCGTTCAGGATGTCGACGCCATTCTCGCTTACGCCGAAACCTTAAAACTGAAATGAGCCGCTGGCAGCTCGCCAGCGCGACACTGCCGACGGAGGTTACCCCAGCATGCCCGCCCCTCAGCCGGACCAGCCCGAAACGCTTGGACAGCGCATCGTCAAGGCGCGCGAATCCCAGGAACTGAGTACGGCGCAACTGGCCCGCCGCATGGCGATCAACACCGCGACCCTGTCCGGCTGGGAAACCGGCCGCGCCGAACCGCGCGCCAACCGCCTGGTCGTGCTTGCGGCGATGACGAACGTCTCGTTATCATGGTTGCTCACCGGTCGCGGCCCGGGACCAGCCGAATATTCGCTGGAAGCCGAATTTCGCCAGCTTCATGCCAATCTGACGGCGCTGCACGGACAGGCGCAGGCGTTGACCGATCAGCTGGCGGACGCGATCGCGCGGCTCGACACCATGCAGTCCGAAATAACCGCACGCGACGAACAAGATTGATCCTGAAGCCGCACGCGGACGGCTGTTCGGCGAACGGGATTGGTTCCAGCCAACGCAGCTGCCGGCGATAGCAGCACGACCGCGCGCGGGCGTACCACGCATCGGTGGAGATTTGCGTGTCGACGGCGTGTCGACCAATGAGGCCATGCCCGACCAAACCGGAATTGGCTCAACCGGCAAGTGGCGCGATGTCTAATCGATAGACCCGCACGGCGTTGTCGTGGAACAGTTTCAGTTTTTGTTCATGCGTGAGATCGCTGACCGCATCCTTGTAGCCGGCATAGATCGTCTCGAATGCGCCGCAGATCCCATCGACGGGAAAGTTGGATGCAAACATCGCCCGCTCGACATCGAATGCCTCCAGCAGCGTGTAGATCACACTGCGGTGATCGTCGATGTTCCATGCCCGCCCGGCAATGCCGATGCCGGAGATCTTCATCGTTGCGTGCGGAATTTCCGCGGCGCGGCGCACAGCTTTCTTCCACTTTGCCAACCCGTCCCGGCTGCGGTCGAGCGGCATGAACCCATGATTGATGACAACCGCGACATCGGGATAGCGATCGACCAGTGCAATGAGTTCATCAACATGCCACCACGGCGCCTGCAGTTCAAAGTGCAGCCCAAAGCCAGCCAGCATCCGAAAACCGTTCTGCCAGGCCGGATCACTCAGCCCTCCGGGTCGGCCCTTCTCGATGGTATCACCAGAACCGGCTGTTGCCGGCTTATGACGAATACCGCGCACCAACGGCCAGGCAGTATGGCCGTGCAGCACATCGGCAATATCGTCGCGATCCAGAAAGGCGCGGGCGACATGCGCAACCGGCTGTCCGAACGCCTCGGCCAGCTCGCTCATCCACCGCGATTCTGAAACCGGATCGGCGGCGTCCCACTCGCCTTCCATGGTGATGTTGGCGACAACATTGTGCGGCCCCGTGATGGCGCTGTAGTCGGCCGGCAAAAACGGTTTGCGGATCGCGGAATAATCGCCGTAGCGAAACGGGATCATCGGCTCATCGCTGAGCCACGGATGATAGTTCTTCACCGGGTCCCAGAAGTGGTGGTGGGCATCGATGATTGCGAGATCGTCATCGCCGCTCATGCCTGATGCTCCGGTTCGACCGCCAAACGCCTCAGGCGGTATCAGCCATCGCCGCAGCAATGACATCGCCGACAATGGCCGCACGCTCTTCCTCACTGATGTCGGCGGGCTGCGCCATGCTGGCGGCAATCGTCATGGCATTGCGCGTGGCTCCGAGGTTGGCAACGCCCTGGCCGGCAATATCGTAGGCGGTGCCATGGGCCGGCGTGCACACCGGAAAGGCGTAGCCGCCAATCAGGGTCACGCCCTTGTCGAAGCCCATCAGCTTCATCGCGATCTGGCCCTGATCATGATACATGGTCTGAACCGCATCGAAGTCGCCGCGTTGCGCGCGCAGAAAGACCGTGTCGGAGGGATAAGGGCCTTCGACGGTGATGCCGGCGGCCCGCGCCTCGGCCACGGCGGGTGCGATGATATCGATTTCCTCGCGGCCGAAGTTGCCGCCATCACCGGCGTGCGGGTTGAGGCCTGCAACGGCAATCCGCGGCGTAGCATAGCCGGCTTCGCGCATGCACCGGTCGGTCAGCCTGATACCATTGACGACGGCCTCCTTCGTGATCAGTTCGGCGACGCCGCTGATCGGCACGTGCGAGGTAATCCGCGCATTCCACAGCCGATCGAGAATGTTGAACTCCCGCCCCGCGGTAGCCTGGCCGGTTTCCTGCGAAATGATCGCGATCTCATCATCGTAGGCGGGCAGCGCCTGACGCATGGCGTATTTGTTGAACGGTGTGAAGGCGGTGGCGTCCGCAGCCCCGCGGGCACTGAGGCGCAGCGCACATCGGAAATTCGTCAGCGCATACTGGCCGCCGTTTCGGGTTGCCTCACCAAGTGCTGCGTGATCGGGATCAAGGTGGCCGAGATCGACGAACACCGCGCCGCCCGACAGATCGAACCGGTTGTCGCCCGGCCGCCAAACCGGAATATCAAGGCCGACGCCGGCAATCCGTTCACCCGCCGCCAGCATGCGCCGATCACCAATCACGACATAGCGGGCCGCCGCGCGCGTTTCCCGATCGCTCAGCAGTTTCGCGGTCAACTCCGAACTGATGCCGCCGGGATCACCCATGGCGAGCGCCACAACAGGTTTCGATGAAGACATACAATCGACCTCCCACATCCGGCGAGGCTCATAGCATGGCGACCGCCGTGATCCAAACCGGCAATCGCCGCGAGGCCGGCGGCGGGTCTTGGTTAGAGGAGCCGGCGCTTGACCTCGAACACCTCCATGATCCGGGCACCGCGATGCGGCCCATCGCACACGAACTCCCAGCGCCCTTCCGTAAAGGTGTCACACATCTTGACGCCCTTGATCAGGATCCAGTGTCCGTCCTTGCCCTTGTGAATGGCGAGAATGTAGTGGGCCCAGGCGTTGCGCGGCTTCTGCATCCATGACCACAGCGTCGGCCGCTCCTTGCGCGCCAGGTGCATATAGCTCTCGACGGCGAGCATCCGATAGCCAAAGGCCGCCAGCGTCATCTCAACTTCATCCGTGTAGGTGCCGCGCACGGCCGGTTTGGCAGCATCGGGCAACGCGCGGATGCGCCGGATTTCATCCTCGACCTTCGAAATCGACCAGCCGGTCACCGCCGAAATGACGTAAGGTCCGCAGAACGCGATGCGCCCGGTATCGTTCTTGACGTCGTTCAACGTCGATGTCGTGCGTCGGCCGGCCATATCAGACATGAGCGCCATGGTTCACCCTCACGGAATGCTAATGAAAAGTTAATCAACACCTAAGTCATATTAAGTCATATGTGGACGGCGCGTCTCTTAAGGTGCTGATTTCACGTCATATTATCTGACTGTTAGGATTCCAGATTCTATCTGAGCTGAAAGTCCTAACACCTTTGTAACAGCTCGCCGCAAACCGTCGTTATTTGAAGACCGGCTCCAGAGCTGTTTAAATACTGGAAGCTACCTACCCCCGTTAGTACGGAGTAGCGAGTTAACTAGAGATAATTCATCTTAATGAATAGTTAACAAGAAGCGACTGATCTGCGCCGTTTGTAAGGGCCATTCGTTCTGAGAACCCGTCAGTGCTCATCCTTGCAACTTTCACGCGGCGTGAGCACGGGCTGGCTGCACGGCAGCCTCACATTGCCGGAGCGGATTAAAAGGATCCATGCCGCCTCGAAAGAGACCTATGGTGCACCACGCATTCATGCTGAACTTGCCGATGAAGATCTGTCAGTGGGGCGCAAGCGGGTTGAGCGTCTGATGAGAGCTGCGGGCTTGCATCGGCAGTTCATTTGGCTTGACGATTAACGATGTAGAGAATTCCTGGCCGAAATTCAGATCGAACAATCCCCGTCGCTCGATCACTGCACATACTAGGCCATCGGAAAAGCAGCACGTACAGAGAGGCCGAAATGACCGTCACGCCGAACCTATCATTGCCCTATATCCTGGCTGATCAGGCACAGAAGCACATTTCGCACAACGAATCAATCAGTGCGCTGGACGTGCTCGTCCAGATGTCCGTCCTCGATCGCACACTGACGGCGCCGCCACCGGCACCCAACGATGGCGATCGTTACATCGTTGCCGCCAATGCCACTGGCACATGGGCCGGCAATGATCAGGCGATCGCAGCCTGGCAGGACGGGGCTTGGGCCTTTTACGGGCCCAAGCCGGGCTGGTGCGCCTGGGTTGTCCCAGAAAGCGTGATCGTGATCTGGAACGGGACGGCGTGGGTCTCGAACGGCATCGCGGATGTCAACCCGACACCGCTGGTTGGCGTCAATGCGGTTGCCGACACCACAAACCGCTTAAGCGTGAACGCACCGGCCTCGCTGTTCAACCATGAAGGTGACAGTCACCGGCTCAAGGTAAACAAGAATGCCACCGGCGACACGGCGAGCGTAATGTTCCAGACGGGATTTTCAGGGCGTGCGGAATTCGGCTTGACCGGCGATGACGATTTCCACATCAAGGTTTCTCGGGATGGCAACACGTTCATCGATGCACTCGTGATTGACCAGGCGACAGGTGCGGCTAAGCTTCCAGCCACCACCGGCGTCAGCAACGAAAATCTTCTCATCAACGGCGACTTCCAGATCAATCAGCGCGGTTTTGCCAACGGCGCTATGGCTGCCAACACCTACGGCTTTGACCGCTGGAAGGCGGGTACGGTCGGCGCCGATGTCTCGTTATCTGGTTACACCATGACACTCAACAGCGGCACGCTGGTCCAGGTTGTCGAACCGGTCATGGCCGGCGTCACCAGCTTCGCGAACATTGCCGTCACGATCTCGCTCGAAGATCCGAGCGCGGATGTCACCGTCATCGTGGGCTCAACCAGCGGCACCATACGGGCAGGCACCGGCCGGCAGTCCGTGATGCTTGTTCCCGCCGCCGGTGACGTTGGAGACCTGCCCCTCAAGATGACAGCCGCGGCGCCTGGCAGCGTGACTTTTGCCCGCGTTAAACTGGAGCTCGGCTCGGTGGCGACCGCCTGGCGTGCACGCCTTTTTCCGGCGGAGTACGCGCTGTGCCAGCGCTACTTCCAAGCCAGTGCCCCTTTCGGACAGAACCCGGCCACATACGCCCCGGGCGCCGGCTACGGCTCGATTTATGCCTTTGCCCACCCGTCCTCAGGCTCCGTCGCGGCGGTGCGCTTGCCCACACTCATGCGCGTCAAGCCGACCATCACGATCCGCGACGGCGCCGCCAACGCCAACCGCGTCGCCGCCTACAACAACCAAGCCTGGCTGAACGACTTTAGTTTCACAGGCGTATTGGGACTAAGCGACAAAGGATTCTCGCTGCAGCAGAACAATGCCGGCGTGCTCGGTATCGCATTCGACTATGCGGCAGAAGCGGAGTTGTGATAGTCATCGCGTGACCTATGCCTCGCCAACTTTGCAAGAGACGCAACGTCCAAAGCACCTGTACAATGTACAGGTGCAGGACGATCGCGTACGAACTTTGATGTCTATTTTCGACAGACAATCAAGTCTTGGAACCAGCGGTCACCTTCTGGAGCGACAAAATCACAAACCGTGAAATATCGCGCCCAAAACCTGTATCTCGCAGTGGTCCTGGATGCCTTCTCGCGACGCATTGTCGGCTGGGCCATGGCCACCACCTTGAAAGCCCAGCTTGTCATCGACGCAATGAACATGGCGATCACACAACGCAAGTCGGCAAACGTGATCCACCATTCCGACCAGGGCTCGCAATATACCTCTGTTGCCTTCGGGCTTCGATGTAAGGAGGCAGACGTCAGGCCATCAATGGGATCGGTTGGTGACGCCTACGATAACGCGATGTGCGAGAGCTTCTTTGCCACGCTCGAATGCGAACTGCTCAATCGGCGCAAGTTCAAGACAAAGGCCGAGGAGCGCATGGCCATCTTCCAGTTCATCGAGGGCTGGTACAATCCCGCACGGCGTCACTCCGCTCTCGGATATCGTTCCCCCATCAACTATGAAAGGAGCACCCATGGCACGCTAGAAACTACTAGCCCTTAACTGTCCACCGAAACGGGGGAACTCCAAGCATGTCAGATAATGAAAACTTAATCGCACTTTGCGCGCGGAGCGTTTAGGACTCGTTAGGCATAGGCGCAAAGTCAAGGAATTCGGGAGGGACAGGTGTCCGATCAAAACGGCGACGGCAAACGGGGCTTCCTGCGCGGGCTCCAGTCCTACGGCGATCGCGACTTTTCGATTTATATGCGTCGCGCATTTGCCAAATCACAGGGCTGGTCGAGCGATGAATTAAAGCAACCGGTTGTCGGGATCGCCTACACCCATTCCCGCTTCAATCCCTGCCACCGCCATTTCCCCGAGTTGTTGGAGGCCGTCAAACGCGGCGTTGCCAGCGCCGGCGGCATCGCCATGGAGTTTCCGACAACCTCGCTGCATGAATCGACCCTGGCGCCCAATTCCATGAAGTTCCGCAATTTGATGGCGATGGATACCGAGGAAATGATCCGCGCCCAGCCGATGGATGGCGTGGTCTTGATGGGTGGCTGCGACAAGACGGTGCCGGCGCAGTTGATGGGCGCGATCAGCGCCGGCAAGCCGGCCATACAACTCATCGGCGGCCCGCAAATGACATCGCGCTACAAGGACGACCGCGTTGGCGCCTGCACGGACTGCCGCAAGTTCTGGATGCGCTATCGTGCCGGTGACCTTGACGACCGCGAGATCGAGGCCGTCGAAGGCCGCCTCGTCACCACCGCCGGCACCTGCGCCGTGATGGGCACCGCCTCGACCATGGCCGCCATCGCCGAAACGTTGGGGATGACGCTGCCGGGCACGGCCGCCATCCCGGCCGTCCACGCCGACCGCCTGCGCGCCGCCGAAGCCTCGGGCCGGCAGGCCGTGCGTATCGTCATGAACGATGTCGCGCCCGGCGCCATCGTAACCGAACGATCGATCGAAAACGCCCTGCGTGTCCTCCTTGCCATTGGCGGCTCGACCAACGGCGTCATCCACCTGGCCGCCATCGCCGGCCGCGCCGGCATCAAACTGGATCTGAAGCGGCTCAACGCGCTGTCCGATACGACACCGGTTCTCACCGCCGTCAAACCTGTCGGCAGCGACTTCTACATGGAGGACTTCTTTGCAGCCGGCGGCATTGGCGCCGTGTTGCGCGAACTGAGACCACTGCTTCACCTCGACTGCATGACGATTACCGGCGAGACCCTCGGCCAACGCCTGGATGAGGAGGCTGATCACTATGTCGACCGGCGCGTCATCATGCCGGCCGCGGCGCCGCTCGAACCGCACGGCGGCCTGGTCGCCTTGTTCGGATCGCTGGCGCCGGACGGCTGCATCATCAAGCGTTCGGCCGCGACGCCTGAGCTGTTCGAAAAGGAAGGCCGGGCGGTCGTGTTTTCATCGCTGGATGATCTTGCCCGGCGCATCGATGATCCGGATCTCGATGTCACGGCCGATGATTTCCTGATCCTCCAGAATGCCGGGCCGCGATCGGACTATGCCATGCCGGAAGCAGGCTTCCTGCCGATCCCCAAAAAGCTCCTCGCAGCCGGCGTCACCGACATGGTCCGCATTTCGGATGCGCGCATGAGCGGCACCGCCTACGGCACGATCGTGCTGCATGTAGCGCCGGAAGCGGCCGCCGGCGGTCCGCTGGGTCTGGTGCGCGATGGCGACCGTATCCGCCTCAGCGTCGCGAACAAATCGATCGATCTGCTGGTCGACCAAGGCGAACTTGATCAGCGCCGCAAGGCGCGGCCGCCAGCTGCTGATCTGAGCGCCCATCGCGGCTACGATCGCATGTTCCGCGACAACGTCCTGCAGGCCCCCGAGGGCGCCGACTTTGGTTTTTGCCGCGCCGTTTGACGGCAACGCCGCGACGGCATCCGCGAACGACCGGATAGTGAGACAATTGCCTCGAGAGCCACTGCGATGACCCCATCCTCCATCGAACCGCTTTTGCGATCCCTGCGCGTCCTTGAACTCGGCCACTACATTGCTGCGCCGTTCGCCACACGGACCTTGGCCGATCTCGGCGCCGACGTCATCAAGGTCGAGCCGCCGGGCACGGGCGATCCCGTGCGCCAGTGGGGCCGGCAGGAAGCGGGCGGCGGTTCGTTGTGGTGGAGTGTCCACGGTCGCAACAAGCGCAGCGTGACGCTCAACCTGCGCGAGCCGCGCGCGCGCGACATTGTCTTGCGCTTGGCCGCCCGATGCGATGTGGTGGTCGAAAACTACAAACCCGGCCAGCTCGAAAAGTGGGGCCTGACACCGGCCGCTTTCGAGCAGGCACGAGCGGGTATCGTGCTGGTGCGCATATCGGGCTACGGCCAGACCGGGCCTGAGGCCAAACGTGCCGGCTTCGGCGTGATCGGCGAGGCCAAGGGCGGCATTCGCTATCTGTGTGCCCATCCGCCGCAGGTCAGCGATCTACCATCGGTGCGTGCCGGCGTATCGTTCGGCGACAGCTTGTCGGGCCTCTACGGCGCGCTTGGTGCCCTTGCCGCGGTGATCGATCAACGCGCCAGCGCCAATCGTGCGATCCGGGTTCTCGACGTGGCGCTGGGTGAGTCGGTCGTCACCTTGCTCGAAGGCATTTTACCCGAGTACGGGCGCCACGGCGTCATCCGCCAACCCACCGGTTCGCGCATTCCCGTCGCCTCGCCGTCGAATGCCTATCGGTCCAAGGACGGGCACTGGGTCCTCGTGGCCGGCAACTCCGACCCGCTGTTTCGATCGCTGGCCAACGCCATGGGTCAGCCGCAGTTGGCCGATGATCCGCGTTACAGCTCCAACCAGGCGCGGCTCGCGCACAATGATTCGCTCGATACCACCATCGGCGCCTGGGTTGCAGGCCTCGCAGCCGATGATGTCCTCGCCAGGCTCGAAGACGCCAACATCCCCTCGAGCAAGATTTATACGGCTGCCGACATTGCGCACGATACCCAGTACCGCGACCGCAAGATGGTAACGACCGTCCATGATCCCCAGCATGGCGATCTGTTGCATCCGGGTGTGGTTCCGATGGTCGAAGGCCAGGATCGCGACGCCCAGATCCGCTGGACGGGACCAACCGTCGGCCAGCACACGGCAGAAGTCTATTCCGAGCTATTGGGCCTCACCGCCGATGAGCTCGGGGAGATGCGCGCCGCCGGCCTGATCTGAGACGCGCACGCCAGCCGATACCGCAGGAGATCAACCATGTTTGTCGTCATCGTTTTCTTTGCAGCCAGGGCCGGCCATGTCGCCGAGTTTCACGATGCCATCAAGGTCAATGCCAAGGCCTCGGTCGACAACGAGCCGGGCTGTCGCCAGTTCGATGTCGCCCACGACCCGAACGATCCGACGCAGTTTTTCCTCTATGAAATCTACGATGATGAAGCCGCCTTCAAGGCTCATCTGGAGACCGCGCACTTTGCGCACTTCGAGACCATCTCCGCGCCGTGGACGGCCGACAAGAAGGTTATGACCTTCAAGCGCATTGCGGCCAATCTCGCCTGAGCCGCGGCGATTGTCTCGGGGCCGGCGATCGGTCGCGGTGCCAACAATCCACTCATCGTCTGCGGTCCGCGATGGCGCCACCGACAGAGCACGACCGCAAACGCCGGGGCGCGGCATGGTTGCAGCGCGGCCCGCAAGGTTTGATCAGCCGTCGAGCCGGGCGAGATCAAGGCGATGGACCATGCCCTGCGTTTCGGGCTTCCAGGCCGGGTAGCGCTCCAGCACCAGGGGATCGTGGCCCGGCACCACTCGGCGTGGTGTCAGCGCCAGTTCGCCAAGCTTGGTGTAGCTGCGCAGTGTCGCATCCATGTCGATGGTGATCGAAAACGGTTTGCGCTGCTCGAAATTCTCATAGAAGTGCGTCGCATCGCTGGCGAGCACCACCGGCCCCTGTTCGGTCATCACCCGAACACACTGCAATCCCTTCGAGTGGCCCGGCACATGGTGCACCGTAATGCCGGGTGCGACACAGCCATCGCCGTCGTGAAACTGAACGCGGCCCGAGTAAACATGGCGGACCATGTCGCACACATGATCAGCCGTGAACGGCAGCTGCATGGCCGGTTCGCACATGCATTTGCCCGTTGCATACGCCATTTCCGCTTCCTGCAAATGGAACCGGGCATTGGGGAAATCGTGCAGCGTGCCGGCATGGTCGAAATGTAGGTGCGAGACGATAACGGTATCGAGGCGGGCGGCATCGACGCCGACCTGTTGCAGCATCTGGTGCGGTTCATGGTCGATCTTGCGCCCGCGCCGGGTTGCTTCCTTGGTATCAAAGCCGGTGTCGACCAGCACCGTGCGGTTGGCGTTGCGCACCACCCAGACGAAATAGGCTATTGGTCCGGGGGCGGCATGATCGTCGTCGTGCATGAAGTTTTCGTGGCGCGTCCGGTTCGGGTTCCAGCCGTACTTCAGCGCCAGAATTTCGTAGGTTTCCATTTCGCAGCTTTCCGTTTCGCAGGTCTCCGTTTCGCAGGTCTCCATGTCCGACCTATCGACTCTTTGCTATTGACCACGATGGATCAGCGGTTCACTCCAGCCTGACCGACGGCCCGGCACGCAGCAACCGGCTCGCCAAATCGCAACGTTCACGTTAGCGAAGCCGGCAACCGTTTGTTGCCGCAGTGACCGATGATCGCCATTTTAACCTTGAGGTCGAGCGCCAATCACAGCATAGAGCCAAATGATCACATTTCAGGTTTATCATGTTCCAGGGCCGCTATGAGCCCGGAAACGACACGACCGGTCCGATGCCCATGAGCAATTTTACCTTCCTCCAGGAACTTCTCAACACGGTCGCCGACCAGAGCCGCGCCCTGCTGCCCAAGTCGATATTCCGCGGCGATCCCGAACAGGGCCTGCAAGCGCTCGTGCGCGCGCTGATGTCGGGCCTGGGCGAAGCATCGGGCGTGGCCATCGCCCGGCAGATCCTGCGCCACTATCAACTTCTCGACGCCGATCTGCGGCGCGCCTTCTTTCGCTATATTTGCGAGACCTTGCAGCCCGATGCCCAACAGGTCAGCGCGGCAGCGCAGCGCTACATCGCGGCACCAGGCGCCGCCAATCTTGCAAAACTACAGCAGTCCGTTGCGAGCCCGACGCAGGAATTTTTCCGCCGCCTCAATATGGCGCCGGGTGGCACGGCCGAAATCGTGCGCATGCGCGAAGACCTCTTGACGTTCATGCGCACCGATCCAGCATCGCAATCGCTACAGTCGATCGACCAGGATTTAGAGCACCTTCTGCAATCCTGGTTCAATCGCGGTTTTCTGGTCCTGCGCCGGATTGATTGGCACACGCCGGCGACCATTCTCGATAAGATCATTGCCTATGAAGCGGTCCACGAGATCGATGGCTGGGACGATCTGCGACGCCGGCTCGACCCGGCGGATCGGTGTTGTTTTGCCTTTTTTCATCCATCGCTGGTCGATGAACCGTTGATTTTCGTGCAGGTCGCACTGATGAACGACATGCCCGGCGACATTGCCAGCGTCCTGGAAATGGACGCCCCGCCGCTGGCCGAGGAGCGGGCGCCGACGACCGCCGTGTTCTATTCGATTTCCAACTGCCAAACCGGCTTGCGCGGGATCTCATTCGGCAATTTCCTGATCAAGCAGGTCGTCGAGGAACTCTCACGCGAATGTCCGTCGCTGCGGACCTTCGTCACGCTGTCTCCGGCGCCGGCCTTTGCCGAGTGGCTCAACACCATTGCCCAAGCCCCCGACAGTGATCAGTTGGACGAGGGCAGCCGCGCCGCGATCACGGCGGTGCGCACCGATGACTGGATTGGTGATGCCCCTGCAACACAGGCTCTGGCGTCGTCGGTTCAGGCCCTGGCGGCGAGGTATTTCCTCAACGAAAAGACCCGCCGCGGCGTGCCGATCGATCCCGTCGCCCGCTTCCATCTCGGCAACGGCGCCCGCTTGGAACGCATCAATTGGCCGGCCGACATGTCACCGCGCGGGCTGGCCCAGGGGCACGGCCTGATGGTCAACTACCTCTACGTCTTGAGCGACATCGAGCGCAATCATGAAGCCTTCGCCAACGACGGCACGATCGCTGCTTCGCGAACCGTGCGCGCGATGGTCAGGGCCAAACCAAGATCGCGATCCGAACCGACCGACAACGCCGGTCAGCCACCGGAGCCGCAACAAACCGCCATCGATCGCGACAACGAGACGGGCCCCGCAAACGATGTTGCTCAAACGGAATAGCATTTGCGCCAAATAGGCATGAATTACGGCACATCTTGAATGCACTCCTGCGACATGCACAATGCCGAGGAATATTGAAATGGCGCGTGAGAGCCATCACCGATTGAGAGGACAGCTGCGTTATGCGCTACGATGACAGCGATCGGGAAAGTTCCAATGTCGAAGATCGGCGCGGTCAAGGCGGCGGCTTCAGGTTTCCTGGCGGCATGGGCGGCGGACGGCGCATACGCATTCCGTTTCCGATCGGCCGCGGCGGTGGCGGCCGACGCGGCGGGCTCAGTCTGACCGCACTGTTGATCATTGGCGCCATCATGCTGTTTTTCGGCATCAATCCGCTCAAGCTTCTGACCGGCGGTGGCGGCGGCCTGCCGGATCTGAGCCAAGTCCCGCGGATGCCGCAGTTCGACCGTACGACGCAGCCGCGCCAGACCAACAATCCCTTCAATCTGCCCAACGCGGGGCGCGGGACCGCGGCCGACAGCGACGCGCTCAAGCGCTTTACCATCCGTGTCCTCGCCGATACCGAGGACGTCTGGAAGAGGGTTTTCCGCACGTTCGGTAAGGATTACCGCGAACCTGTGCTGGTGCTGTTTTCGAACTACACCCGGACGGCCTGCGGCACCGGCCAAGCGGCAATGGGACCGTTCTATTGTCCGCTCGATCAAAAGATCTACATCGATCTGACGTTCTACCAAGAGCTGCGCCGCCGGTTCAAAGCGCCGGGTGATTTCGCCCAGGCCTACGTCATCGCCCACGAAGTTGGCCATCACGTCCAAACCCTGCTGGGCATCGCCGGCAAGGTCCAGCAGATGAAGCAACGTTATCCAAGTTCGGCGAACCAGATCCAGGTTCGCATGGAGCTGCAGGCCGACTGCCTGTCGGGCGTGTGGGCCAACCTCAACAACCAATTGCACAACCGTCTTGAACCCGGCGACATCGAAGAGGGCCTGAATGCCGCCAGTGCGATTGGCGATGATATGATCCAGCGCCGAACGACCGGGCGCGTTGTCCCGGATGCGTTTACGCACGGATCATCCGCGCAACGCGTTCGATGGTTCCGCAAGGGTTTCCAATCCGGCCGCATGCAAGACTGTGATACCTTCAGTGCGCGCCAACTGTAGGCCGCAAACTGATAAATCCGGGGTCCAGGGGTTGATCCCCTGGTCGGGGAGTTTGAGGGGCTGAAAGCCCCTCAAAGATCGCCGCCAAGCGGCGATATGTTAGGGGCTCTGCCCCTAACAACCCCGCCAAAGGGCATTGCCCTTTGGAAACCTGAGACTCGATCATGTTCGCTTCAGGCGAGGGCGGTATTACTCTGAAGCGTAATAGCTGGATCGCCGTGCCATCATGCGGCGGTTGCGGCCGGCGGGGTTGGTGCGTACTCGTCGATCGCATCAGCCAGGCCTTTGCCGTAGAAGGTTATCACTCTGTCGATGGGCTCAGCCAAGGCAATCACGACGGATGTCGCAAAGATCATGCGCCGGCGCTGACGTCCGACCACCTTCGACCATGGAATGAAAATCGGGTCGTGACCGATTCGAAAAAAGATCTGCGGTACGACGTCAATGCCGCGTGCCGAAACCGTCACCTTGAGGCAGCGATTGTAGTTGGAAAACATCGACAGCTTGGCCGACGTCCAACCGAACGTCTGGCCGGTGGCGGGTGAGGTTGCGGGAAATCTCTGCGCTAATGCCGACCATCCGCTGAAGAACGCAACGGCATAGACTACCGCGATCCAGAACAGCGGAAACCCGACTATGAAGGCCACGAACGCCCAAACGGGAAAGCCTTGTTCTTGCATGCGCCGTCCCCGCTCGCGTGGCAACCATGGCCTTTCATACCACCCCAGCTATGAATTGACACACTCCATGAGCTTCGGGCGGCCGGGCCTGGCAGGCGCGGCGCGCCCGCGGTGGTGCATGATCCCGCGCCTGGCCGAGTGAGCCGCCAGGAGCCATGAAGGAAGCGGGTCAATGTTTATGCGGGCTGGTACAATTCGCAGGTTGCTCGCCTCTTAAGTGGCGATTATCTCGCTTCCTGGCCCGGTCACCCGAAGGCCATGATCCGATGTGCTCTCGACGGCCGGCCGGGCCTGGCAGCCGGCCGGCATCGCGGATCCGCCTGGGACGGAGATGGCTCAGTTGCCCAGGATCTGGCGCATCCAACTGTCGTCGCGTGATCGGTTGGCGTACGGCGAGATAGAGTCGACCACCTTCTTGCGCGCGGCGTCGAGATTGACCTTGCGTTTGACGATCAGGTGGGCCTTGCCATCGAAGCCCATCTGAATGCGCCGCTCGTGACCGTAAATGTCCTTGACGAGAACCGGCTTGCCGGCTGCGTTGATGCGGGCGGTGAAATAGGTGACGTGGACCGGAATTTTCCGGTCCAGCGAGATCTGATTGTTCTTCGGGCCGCTGCGCACGAGGGCATCGATTTTCGATCGGCCCCAACCCTTGTCGTGGCCAAGCAAGACCTCCGCCAGGCGGAGCGGGTCGCGCACACGCACGCAGCCGTGGCTGTAGGCGCGCACGGTGCGCTTGAACAAATGCTTCGATGGCGTGTCGTGCATGTAAACGGCATGCTTGTTCGGAAATAGGAACTTCACGACCCCGAGAGCGTTGCGCCGACCAGGTGGCTGGAAGACATGGAAATTGCGGATGTCCTGGCGTGACCAGTCGATCGAGTAAGGATCAACCGGGCGACCGCCATAGGAGATCTTGAGGTTCTGTTTTTCCAGGATGTTGCCGCCGCGGACCAGGCTCGGCAGGATCTCTTTGACTTTGATCGAGTTCGGAACTCCCCAGAACGGATGGAACACGACCGATTCCATCTCGTCGGAGAAAATCGGCGTCTTGTTGGCGACTTTGCCGGTGACGATGCGTTCGCGGTGAACGACTTGGCCGGCCTTGACAACGCGAACGAGGAACTCCGGAATATTTGCCCAGACGAATTTCTGGCCCAAGTCACGCGGCATCCAGCGCCACATTTCCATATTGTAGAGCAGGCGCTTCGACAGCTTGGTGCGCGGCTTGCCGCGCCGTGTCTTGCGCCTTGCTTTGTTATTGCGATCGACCGCGGCTGCCGCCTCCGGCTGTATACCGTTACGTTCTTGTTCCAACGCCTTGAGATAGGCAAGGCGCAGTTTTCCGAACTGCTCGTGCGTCGGGTGGAGGCCGCGCAAATAGGCGGCCGGATCATCGGCGTTGCGCACGGTGTCGAGGACCACACGTGGATCTTCAAGCGGCGGTGTGCGATCGATGTCGAGCGACAATTGCTTGGGGTCCATGCGGCCACCGCGGGCATGGCGTGCGTATTTCAGCACCGCCAGGCCGATCTGCATTTCCGCGGTCACCAAGTCGGCGTTGGCGGCGGCCGGCTGCGCGATGTCGCCAATGTCGAAATCATCCGGGTTCAGGCCCCATTGCTCGGCGTTCTTGAATTCGGCCACGATCTTGGCGACGGACGCTTTGAGGCCGCTCTCATCGACCCACAAGAGCGGCCCGTTGAGGTCGGCGTAGTAGGCGGCCAAAGCCGCGCGATCTGCATCTTCGCCATTGTGAACGTCAACGCTGAGCTGGTCCAGGCGCCGGCGAACGGCAACGGCCAGCGCTTCTTCCTGTGTCAGCAAGTGTGTCGGGGCATCGGGTTCGATCGCCGCGGCATGCACGGCAGCGTACGTCACCGCGACCAGCCCTGCCAATAACACCTGTAACAGTCGCAACATCTAGAGACCTCCGAAGACCGTTTTGGACCTTATATGACCGAGCATCACGGGTTGCCAAACACGCTGTCGTCATTTTGACGTGAGCAGCGATCAGCGCGGTATCGAGTGTTGCGAAATTGTCAATAATTTGACCCCGGCGCAACGATCATCGCCAGGGCGGCAAACCGCAACCAAACTGCTGCCGGCCTCGCTCGGCATCAGCTCGCAGCGGTGCCGGTTCAGTGGGGGCGCTGTTCGAGACCGTATTCCTGCATCTTGCGGTAGAGTGTGGACCGTCCAATGCCGAGGCGCTTGGCGACTTCGGTCATGTGGCCGCGATAGCGACCGAGGGCGAGGCGGATCATATCCGCTTCGATGGCGTCGAGGCGGCGAATGTCGCCACCTTCGCCGACCGCCGGGATGCCGATTGAGCTGGTGCCGTTGCCATCGCGCATCGACACGGTTTTGGGCACGCGATCGTCGGCGCCGATCAAGGCCGGTCCGTCGAACACAGGCCGGCTGGCAATCGGCGCCGGTGCCGCCGGAACCTCGGCTTCAAAGCCTTCGACATGCGCTGCGACCTGGGGGAAATCCGCAGTTGTCAACTCGTCGCCGTCGGCGAGTACTACGGCCCTGAAAATGGTGTTCTCAAGCTGACGTACGTTGCCGGGCCAGGTGTAGCTGGTCAGGAGCTTCAAGGCGCTCTCGTTGATGGCAGCGATGCGTTTGCCTTCTTCAGCGGCAAACCTGGCCAGAAAATGCTGAGCGAGTTCCGGCACGTCCTCGAGGCGATCGCGCAACGGCGGCACCCAGATCGGGAACACGTTGAGCCGGTAGTAGAGGTCTTCTCGGAAGGAGCCGTCCTTGACCATCTCGATCATGTCGCGGTTGGTTGCCGAAATCAGCCGGAAATTGACCTTGACCGGACGTTTCGCACCGACCGGGTCGATTTCACCGTCCTGCAAGGCCCGCAGCAGCTTGACCTGGGCATCGAGCGGCAGTTCGCCAATCTCATCCAAGAACAGCGTGCCGCCGTCGGCTTCCTGGAACTTGCCGATGCGCTTGTCGAGGGCGCCGGTGAACGATCCCTTCTCATGGCCGAACAGGATGCTTTCAACGAGATTTTCCGGTAATGCGCCGCAGTTGACGACGATGAACGGCTTGCCGGCACGCTCGCTTTCGCCCTGGACGGCGCGGGCGATGACTTCCTTGCCGACACCTGATTCGCCTTCGATCAGCACCGGAATGTTGGAAATCGCCGAACGTTGTCCAAGCGATATGACGCGCTGCATGGTATCACTGCGCACGATCAGATCTTGGAAGGTCAACGTGCCCTGCTGGCGCTTCTTGATGCGCTTGATTTCACCGGCGAGCGCCTCCATTTTGAGGGCGTTTTTGATGGAGCACTCGAGGCGTTCGGGGGAGGCGGGTTTGACGACAAAATCGACCGCACCAGCGCGCATGGCACTGATTGCGGCATCGATCGAGCCGTTGGCCGTTTCAACTATGATCGGGGGCATGCCAGGCTTATCGGCAACCTGCTCAAGAACCGCCCAACCATCGGTGCCGGGCATAACCAGATCGAGGAGAACGAGCGAGATCGTACCGCTGTCGGCGTTCGACAAAATGTCGATAGCCTGATCACCAGAAGCCGCAGCCTTGGTGTCGTAGCCTAATCTCTTAGTGACTTCTTCGAGAATGCGGCGCTGGGCGGGATCGTCGTCGACGATAAGGACGCGCTTGGGCATGGAACTCTAACTCACGCAATTACCACACTTGACCGCCAGCGACGGGCTGATTTGCAAACACAATGCTTGCAGCGGCCACTGACAGGTGCCCAACTTGCACCATCGAGGTAAATGAGCGGTTAGCGACAGCCTCAAGCTGGGTAATATTTGTGCACCACGGTAACATTTGCGCCAAATCAGCGGTTCAGGGCGCAACACCGGCTAGAGCAACCTGCCTTTATTCGGAATCGGAACGATCCCGAATAAAGGCAGGTTGCTCGCCTCTAAAGTGGAGATCATCGTGCTTTAAGTTGGAACCGCTATTGCGGTTCCAACTTAAAGCACGATGATCTAGCAGTTGCGAGAGCTTGAACCGGCCGTCTGCTACCTTGCCGTCGCGCGTTCGCGCGCTTGAACCTTGCCCGCAGACACGCCAGATTGCGGCGTGGTGCGCGGCCCCGTCGAACTGCTCGGCCGGTGTTGTGGATCGCAGGCTTGCCAGCGCTGATCCGTGGCGCAACGTTTGTTGGTCGAGGACACAACCAACGACTTGGCTCGTGTTCGGGCGCAGATGCTTCGGGTATGAGGTGTCGGGGTGAGAACACGAGCCGGCTCACGCATGGGAGAACAAGATGCAGAAGCTTGAAATGAAGCTTGAAACAACGGCACCCTTGGTTTTCGCGCGAGCCGATGCGAGCGCCCGGGCGGATGTCGATCTCGGCCAGATGCCGGAGTGGGACCTGAGCGATCTGTTTCCAGGTCCGGACAGCGAGGAACTAAAGCAGGCAATCGCAACCGCCGAGGCCGATGCCAAGGTGTTTGAGGGCCGCTTTAAGGGTGAACTCATCAAGAAGGGATATGACGGGGCGTTTCTGGCGTCTGCGATCCGCGATTATGAGACCGCCTCCGATCTTCTCGGGCGCATTGGCACCTTTGCCTTCCTCAACTATGCAGGCGACCAGCAGGACCCGGCCCGCGCCAAGCTGTTCGGCGACGTTCAGGCAAAGCTGACCGATATTTCCAACGCGTTCATCTTCTTCGAGCTTGAACTCAATCAGATTCCCGACGAGCAACTGGCCGTGGCACTGCAGAACGCCGATCTGGCCCGCTACAAGCCGTGGCTGGATGATCTGAGGAAGGAAAAGCCCTACCAGCTCGACGAGAAAATCGAGCTGTTGTTCAATGAAAAGTCGCTGACGTCCGGCGCCGCGTTCAATCGCTTGTTTTCAGACACGATCACGGCCATGCGGTTCGTTGTCGATGGCGAGCAGCTCAGCCTCGAGCCGACACTCAATCTGATGTTGGACGCCTCCGAGGCGCGTCGCCGGGCCGGTGCCGAGGCGCTCGCCCGAGCCTTTGCCGACAACATTCAGGTGTTCACGCTGATCACCAATACGCTCGCCAAGGACAAGGAGATCTCGGATCGCTGGCGCGGCTTCAAGGACATTGCCGACAGCCGGCATCTGGCCAACCGCGTCGAAGGCCCGGTGGTCGAGGCACTGGTCGATGCGGTGCGCTCAAACTATCCCAACCTGGCCCATCGCTACTACAAAATGAAGGCAAAGTGGCTCGGCAAGGACGTGATGGCACATTGGGACCGCAATGCGCCGTTGCCGGAAAAACCCGAACGCTCCGTCAAATGGCCGGAAGCGCGCGAAATCGTGCTCGATGCCTATTCGGGGTTCTCGCCGCGCCTGGCAAATATCGCGCGTGACTTTTTCGACAAGCGCTGGATTGACGCGCCGGCGCGGCCGGGCAAGGCGCCCGGGGCGTTCGCCCATCCGGTAACGCCGTCGGCGCATCCTTATGTGCTGCTCAACTATATGGGCAAGTCCCGCGATGTCATGACGCTCGCGCACGAACTGGGCCATGGTGTTCATCAGGTGCTGGCCGCCCAACAGGGCGTGCTGCTGTCGCAAACGCCGTTGACGCTGGCGGAGACGGCCTCGGTGTTTGGTGAAATGCTGACGTTCAAGGCGCTGTTGAAAGACGCGACCGAGCCGAAGGAGCGCAAGGCTCTGGTCGCCGGCAAGGTCGAGGACATGCTCAACACCGTGGTGCGCCAGATCGCGTTCTACGAGTTTGAACGGAAGGTGCATTTGGCGCGTCGCGACGGTGAGCTGACAAGTGACGCCATCAATGAGTTGTGGATGAGCGTGCAGGCGGAAAGTCTCGGTCCGGCAATCGCGTTCAAACCCGGTTATGAAGTCTTCTGGGCCTACATCGGGCACTTCATCCGGGTACCGTTCTATGTCTACGCTTACGCCTTCGGTGATTGTCTCGTCAATTCGCTTTATGCGCTTTACGAGGAGGCGCATCCCGACTTTGTCAACAAGTATTTCGATTTGTTGTCTGCCGGCGGTTCAAAACATCACAGCGAGCTGTTGGCGCCGTTCGGGCTCGATGCCGCGAAGCCGGAATTCTGGCACAAGGGTCTATCGATGATCTCGCGCATGATCGATGATCTCGAACAAGCCGATGCGCGCACGTCGTCGAAGCCGTCGCGTACCGATGTTACGGGTCCGTGATCAGACCATGTGCCATCTCGGGCGGACATGATCTGATAACGGGGCCAAGGGGGCGTGCACATTCAGTAATGTAGTCGAACACGGCGCCGCTCCATGTCGCCGGGGTGTAAACAACGAACGTGTCGGCCGCGGTGCGATGGATGAGCACCGCAATGTCATGGATGCCGGTTTGCCTGAACTCGCCTACCGCGAAACGCTCGATTGCAACATTGATCGACACCAGGCGTGTCATGAGGTGTTCGGACTGCGTGCCGCCGACCGACAAGGCCGTGCGTGCGTGAGACAGATCGAGCACGACCAATTCGGACGGGTCGATCAGGCCGGCGGCTTCAGACCATGATCCGAGGCTGGTCGATTGGATGAGCAGACGGTCCGGTGCAATTCTGAAGGCGGTGCACTTGTCCGTCGTGCGCGCCTCGCTGTAGTTGCCCAGACCGGTCAAGCCCAATGCGGCAAGCACCGGCTCCGCCGATTGGCGAAAGGTCGCCGGCCATCCAGCGAGCTGGTAAAGCGCCGCGATCGCGATCTCGCCGATCGTCACGTTGGCTTGGCCGGCGGCGGTCGACGGAGCGGACGTTGCTGCAAAGTGCCGGGCCAGCGGGCTGCGTAATTTAACCATTTTGACGCGCCCCTTCCGGATCATAGAAATGATGGGAGACGACCTTTGCCTCCACGGTTTGGTCCTTGAGGAAATCGATGCAGCGGATGATCTCGCCCTGGCGCTGCGGGCCTCGCGACAGCAGGCCGAGAGCAATGAACTTGCCGAGCGCCGGTGAATAGGTCGTTGACGTGACGTGGCCATCGCCAAAGCCGGTGGTGGGACCGGTTCGCGGAAACAGCAGCATTCCCGCCTTGGCCCCGACGTCGCCAGCAATTTCCAAACCGACGAGCGACGGCCGGCTGGTGTCTGCCAGCGCTTCGCGGTGGCGCAGGACGCCACCAATGAACGGCTTTTTCGAACTGGCAAAGTTTTCCAGGGACAGGTCTTTGAGGGTGGTGCGGCCATCGAGCTCCGGTCCGGCGACATGGCCCTTTTCTATTCTCAACGTGCCCATCGCTTCCGTGCCGTAGGCGATGACGTTGTGAGCAGCGCCAACCTCAAGCAGATGCGTCCACACGGTCATGGCATGGCCTTGGCGCACAAAGACCTCGTAGGCGAGTTCGCCGGAATAGCTCATCCGGTGAACCCTGACCTTTGCACCGGCCAACGTGGCATAGGTGAAATGGTTGTTTGCAAGTGCGCCGCGGCTGAGATCGGCGCGCGCATCGGCTGCCTGCAGCAGGTTTCGAGATTTCGGACCGGCAACGGCGATCGCGGCCCACTGGTCGG
The DNA here is from genome assembly GCA_965223355.1 of Hyphomicrobiaceae bacterium. Taxonomy (GTDB): domain Bacteria; phylum Pseudomonadota; class Alphaproteobacteria; order Rhizobiales; family Hyphomicrobiaceae; genus Tectiglobus. Next base: position 4,696,770 of record CBDCWE010000003.1, on the reverse strand, counting down.
TTACGGACGTGACGTGGACCTTGAGTTCCGGCCAGACGGTTTGCAGCAGATATTCAAGGTGGGCCATGACCGGGCCGGCATTGGTGGTTGTGGTCGACATCAGATAGTCGTGCTCGCCGAGCCGCGCGGTGGCACCGTCATCGAACACAAACCCGTCGGCGCGGAGCATAATGGCGTAGCGCAGCCGTCCGATGGCAAGCGTGTTCCAGCCGTTGACGTAGACCCGGTTGAGGAACTCCGCCGCGTCGGGACCCTGCACGGCGATTTTGCCGAGGGTTGAAACATCGACAATGCCAACGTGTTGGCGCACGTGCGCGGCCTCGCGCCGGTAAGCGGCGTCGATGTCCTCGTTGCCCTGCCGGTAATATTGCGGGCGCAGCCACGGACCGGCCTCCGTGAAGACGGCCCCGTTCTGTTCATGCCAATCGTGAAGGGCGGTGCGCCTCGTTGGCACCAGCAAGCGACCACAATGGTGATTGGCTAGAGCACCAATGGAGACCGGCGTGAAGGGTGGTCGGAACGTGGTGGTGCCAACGTCATCGATGCCGATGCCGCGCAGATCCGCCATCGCGGCCAGGGCAAGGACGTTTGATGTCTTGCCTTGATCGGTTGCCATGCCGGCCGTGGTGTAGCGCTTGAGATGCTCGACTGAAACGTAACCTTCGCTATGAGCCTGGGCGATATCGGATGCGGTCACGTCATGCTGCAGGTCAACGAACGCCTTGCCGGGCGAGTGCTGCCGGGTATTGGTGAACGCTCGGACCTTGGCGATATCGCGCGTCCAATCCACCATCATGGTGTCGGGGATTGGCGGCGGTGCGCCCGGTTGTCCGTACCGGCCGGCCGGCGCGGCCAGTTGTGCGGCCTGAACACCAGCCCTCCAGCCTTGTGCAACCGCGTCTTCAAGGAGCGCAGCGCCGGTCGCCGCCCCGACCAGCTGGCCACCGGAAATCTGCGGCTCGCCTGCCACAAAGCAATCTCGATGGTTGTCGTAGACGGGTTTGCGGCCTGGCTGGCTCCACAGATGGATGACCGGTGACCAGCCGCCGGCAACGCCAAGCGCGCTACAGTACAAGGTCTCGCCTTGGTCGGTGATGCGGCCGTGGCTGTCGACATCGCCAATGCGCACGGTGGCGATCGGCGATCTGAGGCCGGCGGCTGAACCATTGGTCCTCAGCACGGCGGTTGCCGGGCGCACGATGACGCCGGCGGCCCGGGCCGTCTCGGCGAGGGATTGAAGAGGGTTGCGGCGGACGTCGAGCAACGTCACGCGGGCGCCGGCGTCGGCTGCATCAACGGCCACGGCGTAGGCGCTGTCGTTGTTGGTGACGAGCACGATATCACGGCCCGGCATCACCGCGTAGCGATTGACGTACTGCTGCAGCGCGCCGGCAAGCATGACACCCGGCCGGTCGTTGCCCGCAAACACCAGCGGGCGCTCGAGCGCACCCGTCGCATAGATCACCTGGGTGGCGCGTGCCTGCCAATAGCGCTGGCGCGGCTGATCGGCCGGCGGCGTTGCGACATGATCCCAACACCGTTCCAACAGTCCGAAGACATTGCCGTCGTAGGCCCCGAACGCGGTCGTCCTGGTCAGGATCTCGACATTGTCGGCCGCTTCCAGTTTTGCGGTGAGTTCTTGGCGCCAGGCCTCCAATGGCGAGCCGACCGGAGTGGCGAGCAGTGCGCCGCCGAGTTCAAAGTCCTGTTCGCACACGATGACTTTGGCGCCCTGTTCGGCCGCCGCGGCGGCGGCGGCCAGGCCGGCCGGGCCGGATCCGACCACCAGCACATCGCAATAAGCGTGGACCTTGTCGTAGTGGTCAGGGTCCGGTTTGGTCGCGGCAATGCCCATGCCGGCGGCGCGGCGAATGAAATGCTCGCAAAACATCCACAACCGCGTGCCTTTGAGCGGGCCCAGCACCGGCCCCATAAATGTCTTGTAGTAGAACCCGGCCGACAGAACCGGCGACAGCAGCTGGTTGACGGCGCCGACATCGAAACGCACGTTCGGCCAGCCGTTCTGCGCTGCCGCGATCAAGCCGTCATAGGCCTCGATCTGAGTTGCAGGCACGTTCGGTTCGCGCCGCCCGTCGTGGCGGAGCGTCACCAGGGCGTTGGGCTCTTCGGCGCCGGCCGAGAACACGCCGCGCGGTCGGTGATACTTGAAGCTGCGCCCGACGATGCGCTCCTCGCTGGCAAGAATGGCCGAGGCCAGGGTGTCACCTGGATGGGCGAGAAGTTGGCGGCCGTCGAAGGTTACGATGTTAACCCTGGAGCGATCGATGCGCCCGCCGGCGGCGAGACGATGGGGCTGTTGGCTCACGGCTGCTCCTCCTTGGCCAGGCGGCAGGAGATGATCTCGTGGGTCACAGTGTTGCGCTCGACAATTAGGATCTGCCGGCAACCGTGGACGTGGTGCCAGAACTCGCGGTGTGGCCCGCGGGGGTTGGCGCGCAAGAAGACATAGTCGTGCCAGACCGCTGCATTGGTCTCGCCGATATCCGGCGGGGTCGCCGATGCATCGCCTCCGAACGCAAATTCGGTCTCATCGCGCAGTCCGCAAACGGGGCAATCTAGTCGTATCACGGCAGCCTCAGTGCAGGTGGGGCGTCGGCCCCACACCCTTCTCATCAATGTGGATGCCGCGCTGGAATCGGTCGAGCGTCAGCTTGGCGTTGTCGTCGTGGGGGGCGTCCTTCGCAATCGTCCAGGCAAAGCACCAGCCGGAACCGGGTGTCGCTTTGAAGCCGCCGTAGCACCAGCCGCCGTTGAGATAGAGGCCGTCGAGCGGGGTTTTGCAGATGAACGGTGAGCCGTCCATCGTCATGTCCATGACGCCGGCCCACTGCCTCAGGACGCGCAATCGCGAGACCGACGGGATCAGCGATTTGGCGGCCGCTGCAACGTGCTCGATGGTCGGCAGGCCGCCACGCTGGGCGTAGCTATTGTAGCCGTCGATGTCGCCGCCGAACACCAGGCCGCCCTTGTCCGACTGGCTGATGTAAAAGTGGGCTGCAGCATAGGAGATAACGGTGTCGATCATCGGTTTGAGGGGCTCGGACACGTAGGCTTGCAGCGCATGGGTTTCGATCGGCAAGACCAGACCGGCTTTGCGGGCGAGGTGACTTGAATGGCCGGCGACAGCGAGGCCGACCTTTGCCGCCTTGATCGGGCCGCGGGACGTTTCAACGCCGATGATGCGATTGTCGTCGCGCAAGAAACCGGTGACCTCACATTGTTGAATGATGTCGACGCCCCGTCGGTCGGCGCCGCGCGCAAAGCCCCAGGCGACGGCGTCGTGGCGGGCGGTTCCCGCCCGGCCCTGGAACAACGCGCCGATGATCGGAAACCGCGCGTTGGCAGAATAATCAAGATAGGGCAGGTGACGTTGCAGGTCGGCCCGGTCGAAAAGTTCGGCGTCAATGCCGTTGGCGCGCATGATGTTACCGCGCAGGCGGCTGGCATCGAGCGCGGCTTGCGAGTGGATCAGGTTGAACTGGCCGCGCTGCGAGAACATGACATTGAAATTGAGCTCGTGGGACAAGTTCTCCCATAGCTTCAAGGAGCGTTCGTAGAGGGCGGTGTTGCCATCGATCATGTAATTTGAACGCACGATCGTCGTGTTGCGCCCGGTGTTACCGCCGCCGAGCCAACCCTTCTCGAGCACCGCGACATTGCGAATTCCGTGCTCCTTGGCGAGGTAGAATGCCGTCGCCAGCCCGTGCCCGCCACCGCCGACGATAACGACATCATATTCGGGTTTTGGATGAGGATCGCGCCAGGCGCGCGGCCAGCGCTTATTGGCGCTGAAAGCATTGCGCAGCAATGAGAACGCAGAGTACTCGCCCACCAGTGTCTCCCAGGATCAACGTTTGCAACTTGGCGCAGACAACGCAGGGAGGCAAGTCCGGTCTCGAACGCCCGCCGGTGATTGAGCCAAGTTCCCGGACAATCCGGCCGATTGCCTTGGTCTCGCCCCCGAATCAGTTAACAGCACGCCAATGCAACCTGGCAGTTGGCGGTTGGTATTTGGCAGTTGAACTTCGGGAGTCTTGGGTATGGCGGAACGGACGATGCGGGCATCGCCGAGCAATCGGCCGAAGGTCGCCCGTCGGGGCGGCAGCAAGGCCAAGCAGCCGGTGCCGCGCACAACCGTTGCAAAGGCCAAACGTCCCGCATTCGACAAGAAGACGATCGCCCTGGTCTATGACTTTGACGGGACCCTGTCGCCGCGGCCCATGCAGGAGTACGCATTTCTGCCGAAGCTCGGGGTCGACCCGGCGTCATTTTGGGCGGAAAGCAATCGGATCGCAAAGCAGCAGCAGGCCGACCCGCTGATCACCTATATGCACCTGCTTTACAAGAAGGCGAAAGACAAGGGCGTGCGTATCGACCGTGACGACCTGGTTGCCCAAGGCCGCGATGTCGTGTTCTTTCCGGGCGTCGAAGGCTGGTTCGGTGCGATCGAACGGTTCATCGCCAACCATGCCGCCGGCCCGGATGTCGAACTGCGCCACTATCTGATTTCATCCGGTCTCACCGAGATCATTGAGGGTACCCGGATCTATGATCGCTTCTACAACGTATTCGCGTCGGAATACTGGTTCGAAGCTTACGATCTGCCGTACCCGAAGCGGGTGATCACGGATACCGGCAAGACGCAGTATCTGTTTCGCATCAACAAGGGTGTCGAGGATCTGGGCGAGAGTATTAACGAGCATATGCCCGAAGGCGAGCGTCCGGTGCCGTTCTCGAACATGGTCTATTTCGGTGACGGTGATACCGACGTGCCGTCGATGGCAGTGATGCGCAAGAACGGTGGCTATGCGTTCGCGGTCTATCCGCCGGGCCAGTCCAAGGCGAAGTGCGTCAAGCTGTTTGACGCCCAACGTTGCGATTTCTACGCGCCGGCCGATTACCGGGATGGGTCGGCGCTGTTTGATCGGACCTGCCTGCTGCTCGAACGGATCCTCGCCGACATCCGGATCGGTGAAGAGGCCTGGCGGTTGCGCCGCGACGGTCGATAGGATCGCCAGGGTCCTGGAGCAAGCTGGAATGTTGCCATGATCGTGAAGCGGATCGTTGCAAATCTCGCCACCTCGCGGGTTGAGCAGGCGCGCCATTTTTATGGTGATGTGCTGGGTCTGGACGTGGTCATGGATCTCGGATGGATTGTGACCTTTGCCTCCTCCGAGCTAATGCCGGCGCAGGTCAGTGTTGCAAGCGATGGTGGTTCCGGCCTGCCGGTTCCGGACCTGTCGATCGAAGTTGACGATCTGGATGCAGCGCTTGAACGAATGCGCGACGCTGATATTGCGATCGCGTATGGACCGCAAGTCGAGCCGTGGGGGGTGCGCCGCTTTTGCGTTCGCGATCCGCACGGGCGCCTTGTCAATATTCTCGCCCACGCTTGACCAAGCCCTGCCGTGGCAAGCCATATAGACCCATCCGTCGCGCAAAGCTGACGACATTAACAGTGCACGTGCGGAGCTGGATTTGGCTAGAGCAACCTGCCTTCATTCGGAATCGGAACGATCCCGAATGAAGGCAGGTTGCTCGCCTCTAAAGTGGCGATCATCATTGTACTTTAAGTTGGAACCGCAATAGCGGTTCCAACTTAAAGTACAATGATCTAGAGAGAACCAACGCTCGAGACGCGAGGAACAGCGCGCGGCCGGCAGGCTACCAGGGTCTCCAGTCCTCTTCCCTGGCACCGGATGAGGAGGCAAACGTGGTGGTGCGGAACTTCTTCCAGGTGGCCGTAACCTTGGTGCCTATTCCAACGCGCCGGAAAAGTTCGATGACGTGTTCGTTGTGCATGCGCACGCATCCCTTCGAGACGTTCTTGCCGATCGTCCAGGGCGCGTCGGTTCCGTGAATGCGATAGAGCGAACTGCCAAGGTACAATGCGCGCACGCCCAACGGGTTCCTGGGGTGGCCGCCGGGCACGAAAACTGGCAGTTTCGGGTTTTCGCGGCGCATATTAGCGGTTGGCGTCCAGGCCGGGTTAACGCGCTTTTGCGAGATGCGCAGCACGCCATGCCAGCGGCTGCGCCGCCTCGGCACCGCGATTGGATAGCTGACCGCCTGGCCCGGTCGGATGACATGGTAAAGGCGCCGATCGCCAAAACTGACGACAATTTCGCCGCGCCGGTATTTCTTGCTGAAGCTGACGACGCTCGTGTCATAAACCGAGTTATCACCGCCCCACCAGGATTGAGCATTGGCCGGGCCGCGGGCAGCGACGGCCGCAATTATGACGGTCAAACCGATGACGAGCCGCTGCAATTTGGTCCCACGTCCCATGATCCTCTCCTTCGTCATACACATTCGGTTCGTGCTGATATCAGTCGTCCGGCGCAGGTCGGCGCTGGACCATTGCTCGCAGCCAATCACGCGGGCATCGGGCCGACGCCGCAATCAATCCTAAATCATGCCTGCCCACGGCGGGTTCACCGTGCCGGCCGGTTCTGCGCCCGTTCCCCGCTCCTCTCCCGGGACCACCAATGCGATCGTGGCCTTAGGATGGTCGGGCGGCGGCGGGATGGTTCGGGCGCACGTTGTAACGCAATATTCCGTAACGCTATATGATATAGTGTAGTCTCGTCGCTATCAGCTCATCACAATGCTGCCATCGGGCCAATCAAGCAGGCTCTGTCGCATCTCGGTAACGCCGGTGGTGCACGAGGTCGAAGGCGTCGCAGCTCAACGTCGTCGCGGTCATCGTGCAACCGAAGTCATCGCGCTGCCGACCGGGCCTGCCTCAAGCTCGAAGACGTGTGTCAAGCCATAGCGGGGGCGCTACAAGTTTCGGGTCCAGGGGATCCATCCCCTGGTCGGGGTGTTTGAGGGGCTGAAAGCCCCTCAAGGATCGCCGCAAAGCGGCGATATGTTAAGGGCGTTGCCCGTTTCAGGGTACAATGCGGACATCGAGCAACGCTAGTCTGCGGTCGTGCTGCGCGACATCGATGGCGCGGCGCAGGGCATCGGCGAGCTGATCCGGCTTGTCAACGGTTTCTGCGTGGGCGCGGCTTGCCCGTGCGATCGCTGCGAAGTCGGGGCTCGGTGATAGCGCCGTCAACGGCATGGTATTGGCTTTGGCGGCGTGGCCGTCGGGATAGAGGCCGAGGACGGAATGGCGGACCGCAGCCCATTCCGAATTGTTGAGGATCACGACCACGATCGGAACTTGATAGGCTTCGGCGACCTGGTGGCAGGCGACGGGATTGGCAAACATGTACGATCCATCGCCCATGGTTGCGACAATGAGTTTACCGGGGGCGGCCAGTTTCATGCCGATGGCGCACGGAAAGCTCCAGCCGAGGCCGCCGGAACACGGTTCCTGGCGCCAGCTGCCGTGGTCCTTTAGGTTGATCGGCGCCAACGGGGCACCAAGCTCGGACAAAACCGTCGCGTCGTGACCGGCAACCGCTGCGCCAATGCAATGCGCGACCCATGCCTTGGTCATGCGCGCGTCTTCGGGCCGGCCGACAAGTTGTTCGATGGCGGCGCGGTTGTGGCGGGCGGCTTCGACAACCGACGGGCGGCGGCGTTCGATCTGGCGTTGGCGTTTTCGGGTCGCCTTGGGCATCGCGCGCAGTAGGCGCACGAGGCCCGCCCCGGTGTCGCATGCAACCGAGAGATCGGAGCGAAAGTTGCGAATTGGACAGCGGACCTGCAAGGGATCCGGGCCAAGGTGAACGATTTTGGCGTCTGGCGCCGGCTGGTGACAGTCCGGCGACCACGGCGCGAGGCTGTCCACAACGATAATGACGTCGGCCCAGGCCACCCATGCGGCCGGGTCCATGCCGACGTAGGAGGGATGATCCGCCGCGATCGCAAGCGCCGTGGCCCAATATTGGCAGACGGGAACGGCCCAATCCTCGGCCAGCTCGGCAAGTGCCGCGAAGCCTGCCGCCGTGCCGGCGCCGCGCTGGGCAATGATCAAAGGACGCTCGGCATCACCCAACCAGCGCGCGGCAAGCTTGAGGGCATCGTCGGGCGTGGACGGGGCGGTCGGGGCCATGGTCGGCGGTTGGCCAAGATCGGCGGTTGGGCACGGCTCGCACAGGACCTCGCGCGGCAATGCGATATAGACCGGGCCTTGCGGGCAGGACTTGGCGATGGCAGCGCCGCGATCGATGATCTCGGTGATCTGCTCCGGATATCGCAGTTCATAGTCCCATTTGACCGCCTCGCGGACGAGGGCGGTCTGATCGCGCATCTCCTGGCCCCATCCAATCGGAACGGTGCGCGCGCCGAACCGACCCTTCTCAGTTGTCGGGGTGCGACCCGACATCAAAATCATCGGAATGTTGTCGGTCGCCGCGTTGATGGCGCCAATCGCGCCATTGGCGAGACCGACGTTGGTGTGCAGCATGACCGCTTGCGGTTTGCCGGTCTCAAGAGTGTAGCCATGGGCCATACCCATGGCGGTGTGCTCATGCGGAATGACCAGCGCTTCGGGCGTCGGCCAGCCGCCGGACGCTGCTTCGGCCAGGCCCTCGATGATGGGCGGGAAATCTGTGCCGGAATTGGCGAAGATATAGTCGACGCCCAGCGCTTTGAGGCGGGCGAGCAAGGCACCGCCGGCAGTCATGGACGTCGTCTTGGATGCAGTCACGGATTGTGGGCGCAAACGTTTGTCCATGTGTTCTACACCCTTTCAGACCGAGCCCGAACCATCCCGGCACGGTGGTTCCGCCTCAGGCGGCAATGTTGCTGACCATAGCAGAGCGGTCAGAGGCCGGGCGTCAGAACGCCAGGCCGACATAGTTTTCAGCCAAGGTTGTCTGGGCCGCTTCGGAACTGAGCACGTAGGACAGATCGGCCGCGCGAATACGGTCACCGAACGCGTCGTCGTCCTCGAAGCGATGCAACAGCGACGTCATCCACCACGAAAAGCGCTGGGTTTTCCAAATCCGGGCGAGCGCCGTTGCCGAATAGCCATCGAGCAGCGCGGCTGAGCCGTTGGCATAGAATGCCTTTAGGCCTTCGGACAGATAGTGGACGTCGGAGACCGCGAGGTTGAGGCCCTTGGCGCCGGTCGGCGGCACGATATGGGCGGCGTCGCCAGCTAGAAACAGGCGCCCGTATTGCATCGGCTCGGCCATAAAACTGCGCATTGGCGCAATTGATTTTTCGATGACGGGGCCTTCGGGCAGCGCGCCGGCGTGGGCCGGGCCGAGGCGGCGCTGAAGCTCCTGCCAGACACGATCATCGGGCCAGTTTTCAAGGTCTTCATCCGGGCGACACTGGATATAGTTCCGCGACCGGGTCGGCGAGCGCATCGAGTAGAGGGCAAAGCCATTGTCGTGCCGGGCATAGATCAGCTCTTTGTCGGCCGGTGGCGCCTCGGCCAGAATGCCAAGCCAGGCAAACGGGTAGGAACGCTCAAAGCAACGGATCTTGTCGTTGGGAATGCGACGGCGGCAGACGCCATGGTAGCCATCGCAACCGGCGATGAAGTCGCAGCTCACCGTGGCTGCTGCGCCATTGACAACGTAGCTCAGTTGCGCGCGATCGCTGTCGATTGCGTGAACGTCGACGTCGGCGGCCGCAAAGATGATTTCGACACCGGCTGCGAGGTTGGCGGCAATCAAGTCGCGTGTGACCTCGGTTTGACCGTAGACCGTGACCGTTTTGCCGGCGCTCAGCGTTCGAAGATCGATACGGCGGCGATCGCCGTTGAGCGACAGGTTGATGCCATCGTGGATCAGGCCTTCGCGGTCGAGGCGATCTGCGACTTCGGCCGCGCGCAGGACGTCAACGGTGCCTTGTTCAAGGACCCCGGCTCGGATCCGGCCCTCGACGTAGGCACGATCGCGTTGCTCTAAGATCAGGCAGTCGATACCGGCCTGGTTCAAGAGCCGCGCCAGTAACAGACCGGCCGGCCCGGCGCCAACGATGCCAACACTTGTGTGTTTCATGACGGGCTCGCGATAACGTGAGGAAATTTGGGGTATGCTAGCGATATCGCAGCGCATGACCAATGCTTAACTGTCATGGGCTCAGGGAATTGCGCCCGGGGCCCGCGCCAACGGGCGGCAGGTGGTTCCGGTGCGTGCTGGTTGACTAACGGGTCCAAAAGGCCGATAACACGTCCTTCCCAATGGAATTCACCGCCGCACCGCGCCTGTTCGCTCGGGCGTTGACGGATTTGCGGCAGCCAGGATACGGGCATCGTCTGATGAAGGTTAAGAACTCGCTCAAGGCATTGAAGGTGCGCCATCGCGACAGTCGCATCGTGCGGCGGCGCGGTCGCCTCTACGTCATCAACAAGACCCAACGCCGCTTCAAGGCCCGTCAGGGCTAGATCATCGTGCTTTAAGTTGGAACCGCTATTGCGGTTCCAACTTAAAGCACAAAGATGATCGCCACTTTAGAGGCGAGCAACTTTCTGCCTTTATTCGGGATCGTTCCGATTCCGAATAAAGGCAGGTTGCTCTAGCGCAACTTCAGCGCACTGGCGCTTGCAACCCGACCAAGGGCTGCCCTTTGGCATCGCGTGACTTGCGCAACTCAAAAGGGCGCCTGGGTTGGACGCATTCGGTTGCCGCCGGCGGCGTAATTGGCGGGCCGGTTCACAGTGCGGCGCCCGCTGCCACAACGTTTTGACGTTGCCGCAATTGCAAACTAGGCTGGGCGCCATGATGTGCTTTGAGCCCGTGAGAACGTTTGTCGCAGTCGTCTGCGCCAGCATTATGTTGATGGCCGGCAGCAACCTGTCGGCGCAATCGGTTGTGCCGCCAACTGACAAGGACGATCCGGCGGCAACGCCGAGGCAGCCTGAAAAGCCGCAGGCCAAGCCGCGGCTGAGCGAGCGCGATGTTGCGCGGGCGAAGCCGCGTACGCCGCTTGAAGCCGTCTTGAAGGATGGTATTCCGACCAATGCGCACCAGCGCGCGCGCGTTCGCGACAGCCTCTATGCCCTGCTTGCAACCGCAGCGGACGAGAAAGCGGCAAAGCGGATCAGTCAGGCGCTGGAGCGCGTCTATCTGACCTCCGGCAGCCCGACCATAGACCTGCTCTTGAAGCGTGGGATCAAAGCCGTCAAGAGCAAGAAATACAAACTCGGAACCGAGCATTTGACGGCCGTGACGGAACTTGCACCCGACTATGCCGAAGGCTGGAACCGGCGCGCCTATGCCCTCTACAAGCAACGTGACCTGCACCGCGCGGCGGGAGACCTGCGGCGGGTACTCGCATTGGATCCCAATCACTTTCGCGCACTTGACGGTCTTGGGACGATCCTACAGGAGACGGGGGATGAGGCCGGCGCATTTGAAGTCTACAAGCGTCTGATCGAGGTCAATCCGAACTGGCCCAAGGCCGCCAAAGCCTTCAAGGACCTCAAGCGCAAAGTCGAAGGACGCGGCATCTAGGCCGCAAACGCATAAATCTGGGCACATAGGCCATATCCTGCGGACGCCGATTTGGTACTGCGATCTCAAGCGTTGCACCACTGGAATGGATAACCAGCCCGTTCTCGGTGCCGTGCCTTGCTTAATCTTGGCCAAATCTGAGCGTCTGAATGCGCCATTTTACGTGATAGAGACCACTGGTGTCATTCAAGTTCACGTCTCCTGACTGCGGTGATCGCTCGCAGACGTGATGAATGAGCGGGCAGCGCCTTATTGCGGCTCCGCTTTGATGTCCTCGGGGTCGGCCAGGCGAATAGTCCAATTGGTGGCGTTGCCAGTGTCGACTTCGAAAAATTTGACGGCGCGATGGCCACGCTGCTCGCAGTTGTTGACATCGCGGATCAAAAACGACTTGATCCCCACGCACATCGGAAGAGTGCCCGCCCATTCACCGCCGCGCTCGTAGTCAATGGCATAAATGTATAGATATCGGCTGGGGGCGGGGCCCTTGAGCAGGCGCTCGCAGGTTTGCGCGCCAATGCTCCACCAGCCTTCGGTGGCCGGCCCGCGCTCATCCCGGTAGCCAATGGCAACACCAATGCGGCTGGGGGTGGCGTTGCAAAGCTTCAGTTCGGCAAGGGCTGCCGGCCCGCCCAGTACGAGGCCGACCACCAGGGCGGGAATGGACAGCACTTGTTGCGGCAGGACAAACTTCATTGCAGGCCCTTGCTTGCGCAGCACCGCATCGTTGCGGCTCACCTCCAATACTATTCATGGCCCGGTCCGGACAAGGGCGTGGATGGGTTTTTGCGGTCAAATCCACGGCAGATCGTCGCCTGTTGGGTGGTTGCGTGGGTCATGGCCCTTGTCTGGAGCACGGCGACGGGCCATTAGATCGTCTCCGCCTGAAGTGGGCCCACCCGCCGGAGGCGGATCCGCGTCGCCGGCCCGCTCCCGGCCCGGTCACTCGCCAATCACACAGGAGATCGTGGCCGTTGGACGGCCAGGCGGGCAAGCGGGATGGTGCGGGCCCAGTCTGAAAGGCTATAGGAGCGCATGACCAACGCCAACAACCCAAACGGGCCGTCATCGCCGAGGGTGCCGGATCATGCCGAAGACAGTTTCGAGGTCGTCGGGGGCGCAGCTGATGCGGGTGTGATCGTCATTTGCGATCATGCCGCAAACGCGTTGCCGGGCGGATACGACACGCTGGGCTTGCCGCACAGAGAACTCGCCCGTCACATTGCCTACGACATTGGTGCAGCGGCCCTGACCAGGGCCGTGGCGCGCGGCCTCGATGCGCCGGCGCTGCTGACGCACTATTCCCGCCTGCTGATCGACCCCAATCGGGGTGAAGACGATCCAACCTTGATCATGCGCCTCTCTGACGGCGCGATCGTGCCGGGCAATCGCGACATCGACAGTGGCGAACGTTCGCGCCGGATCGCCAGGTACTACCGGCCCTATCACGATGCCATTGACCGCACAATTGATGCGTGCCTTGCGACCGGATTGCCGCCGGTTCTGATTTCGGTCCACTCTTTCACCGAAAGCTGGAAAGATGTAGCGCGGCCCTGGCATGTCGGAATTTTGTGGGATCGCGACGACCGGCTCGCACGGCTGTTGCTTGATGCGCTTTATCGGGAAGGCGATCTGATTGTCGGAGATAACGAGCCGTATCGCGGCAACCTTAGGGGTGACACGATGTGGCAGCACGGTACGATGCGCGGCCTTGCCCACGCCATCATCGAGGTTCGCCAGGACCTGATCCGCGATCAGGCGGGGCAGGATGCATGGGGCGAGCGATTGCTGCGCATTGTGTCGGCTATCCTGGCAACAGCGCCCAACCGCGAGGATCTTTCAAGGCCATGGCCAGTGCCGGATGTCGTCGGCGCAAAAGTTTAACGCAAGTCGGAAAGGATGCGACATGAGTGACAACCAGACCACCAAAACCGAACTTGAAGCAGCAGCCTTTCGGCGCCTCGTCGGCCATCTCAGATCGCGCACGGATGTGCAGAATATCGATCTGATGAACTTGGCCGGTTTCTGCCGAAACTGCCTGTCGAACTGGTATGCCGAGGCAGCCGACGAACACGGACAGGCGATCAGTAAGGACGAGGCCCGCGAGATCGTCTACGGCATGCCGTACAGTGAGTGGAAGGCCAAATACCAGACCGCGGCAACGCCCGCCCAGAAGGCCGCGTTCGCGGCCGCCAAACCCGAGAATCACTGATCCTGACGTTGTCAAGCTTGCAGATTGCGATTTCGGCGGCCGTGAGGGTTGCGGGGAAAGTTCGGGACAGCATCGCCATGATCCTTGATGGTGAGGCAACCCAGGGGTAGCTGTCGTCGCGGGCTCGGATGAGAGGGCCTGTGGCGCTTGCGGACTGCGGCAGCCGGCGGCCTCGGCAATCGCGGTGCTGCCGGGCGAGCATATCCGCCCGGCGTGGCTGTATTGTCACTGGCTTGAGGGGCCGCGCGGCGCGGCGGTGCCGTCCGCAGGACGGGCTTTGATTTTGGTTTTGTCGGGGACGTGGAATGACAACTCTACATGGTGCGGCGCAGGCGCAACTTCGCCAGTTTGTTGAACAGATCGAACGGCTCGAAGCGGAAAAGAAAGCGATCGCGGATGACATCCGTGACAAGCTGGCAGAGGCCAAGGCCGTTGGCTTCGATGTCAAAGCCTTGCGCCACATCCTGAGATTGCGCAAGAAGTCAAAGGATGACCGCGACGAAGAAGAGGCGATCCTTCAGACATATATGCATGCCTTGGGCATGATTGATACGTCCGGGTTGGCGGCGCCGGCCGAGGCGGCTGAGTGAACCGTGCCGGTGCTGTGCTACCTGGTCGTGTGAACCTGGCGCCGTGCCAGCGGTGATCGGCGCGAACCAAAGCGCGGCTGCACCGGCGGTGTACGCGTCAGGAAGCTGAGGTCGATGGCCTTGCCGCTGAAGCTGCGGTTCCACCACAGGCGGGCCGTCAGGACGCCGGGGCGTAATCTCAACGGTGGCACCGAACCTTCATGATCGAGCAGTTCCAACGTTCGCGAAGCGTCCGGGTGGACCATGTGGATCAGGGCCGGGTCGTGCGGCGATGCCGTTGCCGTGAGGAACGGCAACACTGGGAACGGCCGGTATGACATCTCCTCGGGATGTTCCTCATCGTAGCTTGGCGCAGCGATCCATGAGGTCGGCTGCACCGACGGCGGCGCGACCGCGGTTCGATCGGAGCCGGACCGCGCGGCAGCCAGGCGCCCCTGCAATCTTGGTGGCGGTGCCGCAACAGGAACCGGAGCCGGCGGCCGGAGAGCCATGTCCGAAGGTACCTGTGTTGCAGACGCTTGCTCGCGGGCCTGAGGGTTGTAGCGCGATGCGAATGCGGCCAGGCGGGTTAGTGCCTGACGATCGCTGAGGCTCGGGGTCGGCGCTAAACGTGAGGGCCGGTCGATGAGCCGCGCTGGTGCGCGCAGCATTGGTGGGCGCGATGCGATGCGCGGTCGTGGTGGTTCGACGCGGGTGACCGACGTCTGGAACGGGCCGATGGCCGGGGTGCGGGCGGCCGCGATCATCGTGTGGGTGCGCCCGTCACGGCGATCGCGATGATAGGCTGCAATTTGTTGCGCCAGACTTGGGCGTTTGCGTCGGGCGATCTTGGTGTCCGCTCGCGTTAACGGGCCGCCGCGGCGCGGCCGGTGCCGTGTGCGGCCGTTGGGGAACAGTAGTGCAAGCTCATCACGGCCCATGCGCGGCCAATGCCGGACGCGACCGGTATCGATGTGGACGAACGGAATTCCGGAGGTCGGATAGTAGCCGACGCCGCCGCGTTCCCTGATCAGGCCGGCATACCGCAAGCGGCGAATCGGAACGTCCGGGAAGTGCATGTCGAGGGCTTTACCGCGCAGATGAAGGCTGCGGCGTGCCTGTCCGCCGCGGGTCTTGCGCAGCATGGTATTGGTCTTCGGCGAGCGGTATCCGGAAATGATATGGATCGGTTCGCGGCTGCCGAGCTCCTTGTGAATTTCCCATGCAAGGTCGATGAGTTTGGGGTCCATGCGGGCGGCTTTGTCGGCGCGCCAGTCGCGCAGCACCCAGTCAATGCGTTTGAGGGCGGCGGTTTGATAGCGGCCGCGGCGCTTATAGATGATCCTCAATGTCTCTTTGGTATGGATATTGTAGAAGGCAATGGCGCGCGCGGCCTCATCGTTAGCGCTCAGTCGTGATGGTGGGCCGCCGACGATGGTGGCGGCGGCCGTCAAAAAGCATCCGGCGAAAATCCGTTTAGCGGTCAAGAACACCGGAAACCTTTCGCGCTGGCCCGCGCATTGCAATTCCTTCGTTGCAACTCGTTCGCTGCAATTCGTTCATTGCAACTGATCCGTTGCGAATCGCTCATTGCGAGTGAAATCTAATACACGATAGATCACGGGTCGTAGCCGAAGTTTGCGGTGCGTTTAGGGCTGCGCAATCGACATTGCCAACACTAGATCATCTTTGTGCTTTAAGTTGGAACCGCCATTGCGGTTCCAACTTAAAGCACAAAGATGATCGCTACTTTAGAGGCGAGCAACCTGCCTTTATTCGGGATCGTTCCGATTCCGAATAAAGGCAGGTTGCTCTAGCCGTTTCGCGCCAAGGACCGCCGTTGGTTTCATAGCTGGGATGGTATCAGACATGGCCTATGGCTCGGCGATGTCGGCAGCGCCGGGCGCCAAACTGCTGGTCTGCCAATGGCATTGGAGCGGGCGATAGAGGTTACAAGATCAGTCCGGATCGCGGTCCTCCAAGGCTCTCCAGGCGGCGCCGTCGAGATCTTCGAACTGACCTGAATTCAGCGCCCACAGGAACGCCAGGAGGCCGATCAGTCCGAGGCCGAGTGCGGCGGGAATAAGCCAGGCAAGTGCCGTCATAACCGTTAAATCCTCAAGGTCTGCACCCTCAGCCGCAAAGCGTTGGCGGTGACGGCGATCGAAGAGGCCGACATTGCAATTGCAGCAAGCAAGGGCGTGACAACGCCGGCCATCGCCAATGGAACGAACACGGCATTGTAGGCCAGTGCAATCGCGAAGTTCTGCAATGCCATGTTGCGACAGGCTCGGGCGACGGCAATGGTCTCCACAACCGCGTCAAGTTCGTCGCCCTGGAAGATCGCATCGGCGGTGGTCTGGCTAATGTCGGCAGCGGTCGCCGGTGACAGGGATGCATTGGCGGCAGCGAGAGCCGGTGCATCATTGAGGCCATCGCCGACCATGAGAACCTTGCGCCCGTGCTCTTTGAGGGCGTTGATCCGCGCGATTTTGTCGGCCGGGCTCTGGTGTCCGCGCCAACGCTTTAGCGCCAGTTGTGCAGCGACGTCGCCAACCGCCGTGATGCGATCGCCGGACAGCATTTCGACCATGAAGCCGGCATCGACGAGCCGACGAACGACCGTGTCGGCGTCTGGACGCAATGCGTCCTCAAATGCGAACCCGACAGCGTCGCGCCCAGGTCGACACAGCCAAAGCGCAGCCTTGGCCACGTTCCCGGGCGCCTGGATATTGCACCAGCGCGATGAGCCAAGCCGGACGACGCTGCCGTCCGGTGCTTCAACCGACAGCCCCCGACCAGGCGTTTCCCGAACGTTCGCCGCCGGTTTGATGTCGACAGAATTGGCGTTGGCGGCAGCGACCACGGCACGGGCATAGGGATGGCGAGAGGCAACAGCCAAGGCCGCGGCCGCGGCGAGATCGTGCTCGTCGCCGTCGATGATATCGGCAAGGCGCGGCCGGCCGAGGGTCAATGTGCCGGTCTTGTCGAATACGACGGTATCGATTTCGGCAAGGCGCTCCAAGCCGTCGGCCGCCTTGACGATAACGCCGCGATCGAAAAGACGGCCTGCAGCTGCAACTTGAACGGCCGGGACGGCGAGCGCCAGTGCACAGGGGCAGGTCACGATCAGCACCGCAATGGCAGCCGTCAGAGCAGCCTGCCAGCTTGCCCCCAAAGCCAGCCAGGCAATGAACGTTGCCAGGCCCAGAACGTGGACGGCAGGGGCATAGATGGCGGCGGCGCGATCGGCCAGTCTCAGATAGCGACCGCGGCCTTGTTCGGCGGCACTCATCAGGCGGCCGATTTCGGCCAGCAGGGTATTGTCGTCAGTTGCCTTGGCTGCAACGACCAGTGATTGGCCGGTATTGATGCTGCCGGCATAGACGTCGCTGCCGGCTGTGACCGGGCGTGGTACGGTTTCGCCGGTTATGATCGCTTCATCGACGGCGCTGTCGCCCTGCACTACCCGGCCATCTGCCGCGATCCGCTCACCGGTGGCGACGAGGATCCGCATGCCCGGCTCCAAAGCGCGCGCGGCGATGGTTTCGACGCCGCCGTTGGGCCCAATGACGTTGGCCGCCATCGCACGCAGACCAAGCAGGTTTGCAGCTGCACCCTGGGTGCGCTTGCGCATGCGGGCATCGAGGAAGCGGCCGAGCAGCAAAAAGAAAAGCAGGGTGACGGCGGCATCAAAGTAGATCTGTTCGCTGCCTCGTGTTGTTTGATAAACGCTCATGGCGGTCGCCAACAGGACGCCGAGCGAGATCGGCACGTCCATGTTGAGGCGGCGCGAGCGCAGCGCGGCAACGGCGGAGCGGAAGAACGGCTGGCCGGCATAGGCGACGGTCGGCAGCGCGATGGTGGCGGAGAGCCAATGAAACAACTGGCGGACGGTTTCGCCCATGTCGCCGGCGCTGCTGGACCAAACCGAAACCGAGAACAGCATGATGTTGGCGGCCGCAAAACCGGCAACGGCAAGTCGGCGCTGGAGATCGCGCTCGTGGATTGCCGTATCGGCAGGAGTGTCGTCATGGAGCTCGGCGGCGCGAAACCCAATATTGGCAAGGGCATCGATCAGCGCTTGCGGATCCGCGCGGTCGGCGGCGCCGACAACCATCACGCGCCTGGCCGAAAGGTTGGCGCGAACGCTCATCACGCCGGCAACGTCGCACAAGGCGCTTTCGATTTTGCGCATGCAACCGCCGCACACCATGTTGTCGACAACCAGCGTGGTGTGGCGTCGATCCGGCTCAACGCGGCCGGCTTGGCGTCGATCGACGCCGCCGGTATCGCCGGCGTTGGCGAGTGTCAGCGTTTCAACCACAGACGGTTCCTCAGACGATAGACCACTTCCGTGCCTGTCGATGTCAGCCGGCTCGCCTGCGCCTGCACCAACCAGTTGCCATCTGCGATGGTGTCCAATTTGGCGACATAGGTTCCGGGTGACGATGATTCTGAAAACTGCAGCGCAACGTCATGTTGCTGCGTCGACGGGCGGCCCAGGAAGCCGCTCAAGGACAGGCCCGCCACCGGGCGATTGTTGCGGTCGGCCAGCACGACCTTGATCTGAGCCCTGGCACCGTCGACCGAAATGGTGTGCGACCAGCCGCGTTGGCGCTGTTGGGCGTCGGCTGCGATGCGCTGGTTATAATCCAGCCCCTTGCGGTAGGGCTGCTTGGCCACAACGCCGGTGTGCGTCATCAAGGCGGCGTACAGGAAGGCGCCGTTGACGGCGAAAATTACGCCGAAAAACAACAGCACGGCGGCCAGCACGTGCCACCCTTTGATGGTCCCGTTTTCGCTGGCGGCGTGATGCGTGGTCATGGCGGTCTCCTCGCGCTGCACTGCGCGGGTTAACGGGCCGGGCTCTGAAACGCGGTGCGGTGCAGGCTTACTCGGTTTGTCGCCGTGTCGGTGATCACAAAGCGAAATGGCGTCGACGGCGAGGTTAGCGACCTGGCGCCGGTTGCTTCGACGGTGACGAACACTCTGATCTCGCGCAGATCATCGCTCGCAACTGCGACCGCATCGGCGTCATTGATGCCCAGGATCCGCAGCTTGGCGCCTTGCAGGCCGGTTGTCGAGATCTTGAACGTTCTTGGCGCATGTTCCTTGTTCAGCAGCTTGATCGTGTAACCGTTGCGAATACCGCCGTCGGAGAGCTTGACGAACATCGCGGCGCGGTCACGCAGCACGGCGACATCCAGCGTCGTGCGGTTGGCAAATGCAACCAGCATGATCAGGCCGACCAAACCGATCAAGCCGGCATAGAGCAGCGTGCGCGTGCGCACGAGTTTGAAAGGTTCGTGTTCACCTTTGGCGCTGGCATCGCGGCGGGCAACGGTATCGTAGGCGATGAGATTGGGCGGGCGCCCGATCTTGTTCATGATCTCGTTGCAGGCATCGATGCATAAGGCGCATTGGATGCACTCGAGCTGCGACCCATCGCGGATGTCGATGCCGGCCGGGCAGACAACGACACAGGCCTTGCAGTCGATACAGTCGCCGCGCTCCTCCCAACTCTGATCGCGGCGCTTCGGCCCGCGCGGCTCACCGCGCTCCGAACGGTAGCCGACCAGCAACGTGTGGCGGTCGGTCATGGCGCCCTGGATGCGCGGCCACGGGCACATGTAGATGCAGACCTGTTCGCGCGCGAGGCCGCCGAGCAGGTAGGTCGTGAACGCAAAGATGCCGAGAAACAGATAGGCGATCGCCGGCGCCGTTCCGGTCACAAGTTCTTGGGCGAGGGTTGGCGCGTCGCGAAAATAGAAGACCAAGACGCCGCCCGTCAGCAGACCAATCAGCGCCCACGTGAGATGGGTCATGGTCTTTTTGTAGATCTTGGCCAGCTGCCACGGCTCTTTGTCGAGGCGGATGCGGGCGCTGCGATCACCCTGCCAGAAGCGCTCGACGGCGATCATCAGATCCGTCCAGACCGTTTGCGGGCAGGTGTAGCCGCACCAAACCCGGCCCGCAACGGAAGTAGCCAGAAACAGCGCCAGCGCGGAAATGATCAAAATGCCGGTGACGTAGTAGAGTTCCTGCGGCCAAATCTCGATCGGGCCGAGAAACAAGCGGCCATTGGCAACGTCGATCAGAAAGGCTTGATCGGGAAGGCCTTCGCCGCGTGGCCACCGGATCCATGGCACGGCATAGTAGACGCCGAGCGTGGCGATCATGACAAGCCATTTGAGATAGCGAAACGTGCCGTGCGCGCGGCGTGGATGGATCTTCTGGCGGGTCGCATAAAGCTCACGCCTGGCCTTGGCGTTGACCGCTTCAACATCGACGGCAATAACCCCCGGAGCGGCCTCGCCGGGGGTGATGAAGGCATCCGCGGATTTGACTTTGCCGATCACCGTCATGGCTGCTGCACCGCCGTGAAACTGTTGCCGTCGGATACCGGTTGAGGTGCCGGCTCACTTGCCGCCGCCGAGGGAGTGAACATATACGCTCAAGGCTTTAATCGTCACCGGGTCGAGGCGGCCGTCCCAGTTTGGCATCTTGCCGCCGCGACCGGTCTGGATCGACGTCACAATCTGGGCTTTGTCGCTGCCGTAGAGCCAGACCTGATCGGTCAGGTTGGGTGAGCCCAGCTCCAGGTTGCCGCGGCCGTCCTCGCCATGGCAGGCCGCGCACTGCTCGGCAAATACAACCTTGCCGCGTTCGGCGGCGGCTTCGTCCGTTGCACGGTTGGTGAGAGCGAGGACGTATTCCGCAACGTCGTTGATTTGTGCGGGTTCCAGGAGCTCATCACGGCCGAACCTCGGCATATCGCTGGCCCGCGTCTCATCGTGGGTCCAACGAATACCATAGCGAATGGTGTCGTGGATGTCGGTGATTTTGCCGCCCCAGATCCACTCATCGTCGGCCAGGTTCGGGTAGCCGACGCTGCCTTGCGCGCCGCGGCCGTGACACGGCGCGCAGTTCTCCGCGAACGGCGTTTTGGCCGCGCCCAGTGCGAAGCGCAACAGCTCCGGTTTGTTGGCAATCTCTGCCAGTGGCGTGTCGGCGATTTCCTTGCGCTTGGCTGCCTGGGCGTCTTTGCCGGCCTTCACTTCGGCCGCCACCGTCGCGCGCTGGCTGTAGCCCATGATGCCCTTGGTATAACCGTTGAGGGTCGGCCATGACGGGTAGAGAACGAAATAGACGATGGACCAAATGATGGTGACATAAAAAGTCCAGAGCCACCACCTGGGCAGCGGCTTGTTCAATTCCTTGATACCGTCCCACTCGTGGCCAGTGGTTTCGATGCCGGTGACGTCGTCGATTTCTCGCTCGCTCATGACCGGCCTCCGCCATCGACCCGTCGGCGTGCGGGTTTGGTTGCAAGATCGAGCGCGCGGGCCTGGGCCTCGTCGAAGCGACGCTTGTTGCCGGGCCAGAAAACGTAGGCCAGCACGGCGAAGAAGCAGCCGATAAAGAACAGCAGCGACGTCACCTGGGAAACGGTTGCGACGGTTTCGTAGCTCATGCTTGGCGCTCCTTATCTGAGGTTCGGCCCGGCCGCATCGAAGCTGGCAAAGTCAACCAGCGTGCCGAGCATCTGCAGGTAGGCGACGAGCGCATCCATTTCGGTCGGTTCATTGCCCGGCTGGCCGTCGAAGTTTGCGATTTGGACGTTATCGCCATAGCGCTTCTTGAGGGCATCCTCGCCGTCGCCATCAGGCTCGATCTGTGCCTTCAGGTCGGCGGCGGCAAACTTGATGTGATCGGCCGTATAGGGAACGCCGGCGAGTTTGAGTGCCTTGAGGTTGGCGCCGATTTTGTCGGCATCGAGCTTACGTTGGGCGAGCCAGGGATAGCCCGGCATGATGCTTTCCGGCACCAGCGCGCGCGGATTGATCAGGTGCTCCACGTGCCACTGGTTGGAGTACTTGCCGCCAACGCGGGCGAGGTCCGGACCGGTCCGCTTCGAGCCCCACTGAAAAGGGTGGTCATACATGCTTTCGGCGGCAAGGCTGTAGTGGCCGTAACGTTCGACCTCATCGCGCAACGTACGGATCATCTGGCTGTGGCAGGTGTAGCAGCCCTCGCGAATGTAGATGTCACGGCCGGCCAATTCGAGCGGCGTATAAGGCCGCATGCCCTTGACCTTCTCGATCGTACTTTCGACCCAGTAGAGTGGCGCGATCTGGACGATGCCGCCGATCGAGACGACGATCAGGATCGCAACGGTCAGCAGCAGCGAATGGCGCTCCAGAGTTCCATGGTTCATGGCCAAGCTCTCCTATTCGGCCGGTTCCGGCCGGAGTTCCGGCGCCGCCGCAATGCGTGGTTGATCGGATGCGTCGACAGGTTCGGCGCCACGGATCGTCATCCAGACGTTGTAGACCATGATGAAGGACCCGAGCACGAACAGGCTGCCGCCAATCGCACGCAGGATGTAGAAGGGATGCATCGCCTCGACCGACTCGACGAAGGAATACTGCAGGAAGCCAAGGTTGTCGTAGGCGCGCCACATCAGGCCCTGCATGATGCCGGAGACCCACATCGCGGTGATGTAGATCAGGATGCCGATCGTCGAGATCCAGAAGTGCCACTCGACCAGGCGCAGCGAATAGAGCGCCTGACGCTGCCACAGCCACGGCACCAGGCAGTAGATGGCGCCGAAGGAAACCATCGCAACCCAGCCCAGGGCACCTGAGTGGACGTGACCGATGGTCCAGTCGGTATAGTGGCTGAGCGAGTTGACGGCCTTGATGCTCATCAGTGGGCCTTCAAAGGTGCTCATGCCGTAGAACGCCACCGAGACGACGAGCAGGCGCACGACAGCGTCGGTTCTGAGCTTGTCCCACGCGCCTGAGAGCGTCATGAGGCCGTTGATCATACCGCCCCAGGAGGGCATCCACAGCATGATCGAAAACGTCATGCCGAGGGCTTGCGCCCAGTCCGGCAGTGCCGTGTAGTGAAGATGGTGCGGGCCGGCCCAAATGTAGAGGAAGATCAGCGTCCAGAAGTGAACGATCGACAGCCGGTAGGAGTACACCGGTCGCTCCACTCGTTTCGGGATGAAGTAGTACATGATGCCGAGAAAGCCGGCGGTCAGGAAGAAGCCGACGGCGTTGTGGCCATACCACCATTGCGTCATCGCATCTTGAACGCCGGCAAACAGCGAATAGCTCTTGGCCTCCGTCAGCGACACCGGGATCGCGAGGTTGTTGACGATGTGGAGCATCGCAACGGTGACGATGAAGCCGAGGTAGAACCAGTTGGCAACGTAGATGTGCGGTTCCTTGCGCTTCCAGATGGTGCCGAGGAAGACCAGCAGATAGACCACCCAGACGATGGTTAGCCACAGATCTGCGTACCACTCCGGTTCGGCATATTCCTTCGACTGCGTTACACCGAGAATGTAGCCGGTGCCGGCAATCAGAATGAACAGGTTATAGCCCCACACCACAAAGTATGGAGACCAACGACCCGCCAGGCGGGCCTGGCAGGTGCGCTGCACGACATAGAGCGATGTGCCAATCAGCACGTTGCCGCCGAAGGCGAAGATCACGGCCGATGTATGGAGCGGTCGCAATCGACCGAAACTCGTCCACGGCAAGTCGAGATTGAGCCACGGAAATGCCATTTGCCAGGCGATCACGTCGCCGACGATAAATCCGGCGACACCCCAAAAGATGGCGGCAATGGTTGCAACCTTGACCGGCCCGTCAAAGTAGCCGCTGGCGGGCACGATCGGACCGCCGGTTCCAAAGGCGTCCTTGAGCACATAGGCGAGGCCAATCAGCCCTGCGAGCGTCAGCAGTACGCCGTGAAAGGCCATGGCCGGGTCCTGCGACCCGACGGCGAGAGTTCCGCCAAGAGTGATCCCAATGGCACAGCCCAAGACGGCGAGAACGTCAGAAAACGCCTGCCGACCCTCGACAATCGAAGTCATGAATTGTGACCCTCCCAGTCCCAATGCCGGACACCGTGATGCGTGTTCAACGCCACGCCGCTGAGAAGATCGGTTTGGCCATTGTCACAAACATTGACCTGGATCAACAGTGGCTGGTCAATGCCAACGGATCGCACCGGACTTTGGTCGCAGGCGGCGGCGCGGGCGGCCTCGTTTGATGCTGATCAAGGCTGCGTACCAGGATCGGATTAAGGTCAAAGCGAGTTGGTCTGCCGGCTGGCTTACCAGCTGGTTTACATAGGAGAAACAGAATGGCCGGTAGCGGTCCGGGCGTCAGATGCGAGACCTGCGACACCCGCGGGCGAATCAAGGCAGCGGCTGAACCGGCTCGGTATCGGTGCTCAATGATCGCATTACTGATGGTCAAACAAGTGATGGTCAGCTTGTGGATAGTCGCCGGCGCGGGCGTTGGTTCGGTGCAGGCGCAGAACACTGCGCCGCCGCCGCCGCAGCAGCAGCAGGAGGACTGGCGTGGGCGGGTCGATTATTGGCAGCCACAGTGGATGCAGCGGGAGTTGTGGGGGCCGGGTCGGATGCCGAAGGGCATGCAGGTGCGCATGCTGCGCCATTGGACCTACGTCAATCATGGCGTGCCGGCAACCTACGCCCGGGCGCGGCCAACCATCGCTGCGACCGGCCGCGAACTATTGTCGGGCGCCCAGCTCTACAATACGCATTGTGCAAGCTGTCACGGCCCAAAGGGGCTCGGCAACGGCCAGTCGGGGCTGTCTCTGACGCCGTCACCGGCGCTGCTGGCCTACATGATCAAACGCCCGATCGCCGCTGATGAATATCTACTGTGGGCGATTGCGGACGGCGGCGCCGCCTTTCAAACCGCGATGCCCGCTTTCAAGGACACGTTGCCGAGAGCGGATATCTGGCGCATCATCGCCTACATGCGCAATGGTTTCACGCCCGACCGCCCGAAGAGGTGAGACGCATCGAGACCGCCCGTCGTGATGTCGGGCCAACTCCTCAACGAGTGCCGGCCCGACCGCACGCAAGCAACATTTGAACGGTTGAGGTGGCGACTATGACAGAGCGGCGTACACGATGGCCGATGGTTCGCCATGTCGAGGGGCGGGCCCGGCGGACGCAGGATATGATGCGGCGACTGGGCACCGATGCCCTGGAGCTTGTGCGGTTGCGTAGAGGAGAGGCCTACGACGAGGTGTTGCAGAACTGCCTTGATTGTCGACATGGTGCAAAGTGTCTGGCGTGGCTCGAACACGAAACCTCGCTCGAAGCCGTTCCCGACTTTTGCCCGAATATCGACATCTTCAGGCAGTGTTCGCAAGCGACTGCGACGCCCGATAATGATGAGGGTTCGAATGCGCAATAGATTGACGATAATGGTGTTTCTAGGTCTGTCATTGGTGTTGTCGGCGGCCGCGGGCAGCGCCGGGGATGCCAATCCGACGGTCGCGGATGCGCAGCGCGGCCGGGTCTTGGCAGAAAAAGTCTGCGCGACCTGCCATCTGATTGCAACTGCGCCGGGCGGCCGCGTTGTCGCCGGCGTCCCGACCTTCCACGAAATCGCAAACCGCAAAGCGCAAACCGCCAAAAACATCGCAAGTGCGCTGATCAAGCCGCATGCGCCAATGCCGAACATCTACCTGAGCCGGCGCGAAATCGATGACCTGATCGCATATTTCGACCAACTGCGAAAGCCGGACGCCGGCCGGCCGCTGATCAAGCGTAGCGGGCCGGCCAAGCCGCAGCTCAAGTCCCGGCAGGCGTCATAGACGCCGTTCGGGCCGGGTGGGCTAACGCCGGAATTGGATCTCGCGAAACCGCTGCGCGCAGATGGCGGCCGGGCCCGTTGCGAAAGCCTTCACGTGGCTGATGAGAAAACTCGCAACTCACATGGCGGACGGGGTATCATCAGCGCGGTCCCATCAGTTTTCGTCAACCAGCGTCGGTGCAGCCGTCCATGTCAAACCCTCGCATTGCCCTCCTTGGCGTCATCCTCGAGAGCAATCGGCAGTCGCCGGTGGCAACACTGGCGGATTTCGAGAGCCACTACGTGCTTGAAGGCCAGGCGCTGCTGGATGCGGCCCGGGCCGAACGATCGGTGATTGCGCCGGAGGCCGCATCGTTCGTCAAATTGATGGATGCAACCGGTGATTGGCAGCCGGTGCCGCTACTGATCGCCAGCTGCCATCCCCACGGCCCCGTCGACGGGGCGGTGATGCGCGGCTTCATTGACAAGATCATCAACGGGTTGCGGTCTGCCGGGGCGATCGACGGTGTCTATATCGCCAACCACGGCGCCATGGTGGCGACGGACAGCCATGATCCCGACGGTGACCTGATGGCGGCCGTGCGTCGGCAAGTCGGCGAGGCGGTCCCGATCGTGACGACGCTGGATTTGCACGCCAACATTTCCGATCAAATGGCGGCGGCGGTGGACACCATCATCGGCTATCGCACCAATCCCCACGTCGACATGATCGAGCGCGGCGAGGAAGCTGCCGTCACGATGCGGCGCCTGCTTGCTCACCGGCTCGCCGCCAAGCCGGTCGCCAAGATGCATGTCGTGCGCCTGCCGCTGACCCCCGCATCGGTCAATCTTCTGACAGCGAGCGGTCCCTATGGCGCGATGATCGATCTGGGTCAACGGCGCCAGGCCGAACATGGCGGCGCCATTCTCAATGTGTCGATTTTTGGCGGCTTCGTGTTTTCCGACACGCCCGATAATGGTCTTGCGATTTGCGTCACGGCCCGCGAAGATCCGGACGTTGCCCGGCAGCTGGCGGAGGAACTGGCGGAGTTTGGCTGGTCGAGCCGAGCGAGTTTCCGCAAGCCATTGACGCCGCTGGCGGATGCCGTGCAACTGGCGCTCGAACGGCAGCGAGCACCGGTGATTTTTGCGGACTCTGGCGACAATCCCGGCGGCGGCGGCAGCGGCCGGACGAGCGAGCTGCTCGAAGCCCTCCTCGAAGCCCGGCCGGACGGCGTCTATTACGGCAGTTTCTTCGACCCGCCATTGGCGTTGGCGGCGCACACAGCCGGTGTTGGCAATGCGTTTACGGCTGAATTCAATACCGAGCCCGGGACACCCTACGACCGGCCGATCAAGGTCGAAGCCGAAGTCGTCGGTGTGCATGACGGCGATGTTGTCGGTCGCTTGGGTCTTCTGGCCGGGCGTGCCTTGCATCTTGGACCAAGTGCTGCGCTGCGCATTGGCGGCATTACCGTCATTGTCATTTCAGACAGATCGCAAACCGCCGATCCGATGTTTTTTGAAATATTCGACCTTGATATTGGCGCTGCGCATACTGTTGTCGTTAAGTCGCGAGGCCATTTCCGGGCCGGATTTTTGCCCTGGTTTTCTCCGGATCGGGTTTATGAGGTCGATACCGAAGGTCTGACATCGCCGGTTCTCGAGCGCCGCCAATGGCACCATCTGCCGCGGCCGGTTTATCCCCTCGATGAGGACGTCAGCTGGACCCGACCCGGTCAGCGCGGCGCTTGAACTTCGGCCATGGTGGCAGACAAGGCGCGCTAGGGATCCGCTGATCAAGTTCGAGGTCCAGGGGATCATCCCCTGGTCGGGGAGTTTGAGGGGCTGAAAGTCCCTCAAGGATCGCCGCACGGCGGCGATATGTTAGGGCTCTGCCCTTTGTATCTTAATCTTGAGCCTGTTTCTTGCGAATCAGCGATGTTCAGGCTTGATCCGGCAGGATGGCCACCCTGCCGGATCGGGCGGGTTTGGGGCCGTGCTGCCCTTGGGTGATTTGCACCGTTTGTTAGCTAGGCCAGCCCGCCCATCGCTTCACCTGAACAGATGATTGGGAGCAAGTCCCGGATGCAAGGCAAGGTCAAACGAAGCGACTCTGACATGGTATATGTCGGCATCGATGTTGCCAAGAACTGGCTCGATGTCGCAATCTATCCGGCCAATGTGACGTTCCGGTTTGCCAACACCAAAAAAGGCCACAAGCAATTGCTCGCCAGCCTTGCCACGTATCAGGTCGGCCTTGTGGTTTGTGAGGCAACGGGAAAACACCATCGCTCTTGCCACGCCGCTCTGCACGCTGCCGGTATTGCGGTTTGTGTCATCAATCCTTATCGATCCCGCAAGTTTGCCGACATCTTAGGTAAGTTGGCCAAAACCGATACGATCGATGCGATGACACTGGCCCAGTTGGCAGCCCTGCATCAGCCAAACGCGACCATCCCTGCTCCTGAAAAAATCCAGAAACTGGCAGAGCTTATCTCAGCTCGCATCGCCGCCGTTGGCGACAGAACGGCCGTTTCAAACCGCCATGGTGCGGCCCAATGTGCCAACCTCAAGCGCGAACTGGGCAGGCAGCTCAAGGCCGTCGACAAGCATATCGCGCGCCTCGAGGCGATGATCCGCAAGATCATCGCAAGCGATGAGGCGCTGATGCGACGTTATGATATTCTTGTCTCAATTCCAGGTATCGCTGACATCACGGCGATGGGGCTGATCGGCCTGCTCAGCGAACTCGGCACCTGCACCGACAAAGAAATCGCAGCCCTTGTCGGCGTCGCGCCGATGAACTGGGACAGCGGCGAAATGCGGGGGCGGCGTGCCATTCGCGGCGGCCGAGCAGCAGTGCGTAAGCTGCTTTACATGCCGGCCATGGTGGCCATGGTTGCTGTCGGTCGTGGCGTGAATGCTGACTTGCAAACCTTCTACGAACGTTTGCGAGCCAACGCCAAGCCCGCCAAAGTCGCGCTCGTTGCCATCATGCGAAAACTCATCATTCTCGCCAACACCCTGATCTTCGAAAACCGAAAATGGGCCCCCAAAATGCCTTGACAAGCGAGACAGATGCTAACGATCCCGCCAAAGGGCGCGGCCCTTTGGAAACCGGTGATGTGTTGCAACTGTGTGCCAGATAGGCAGGCTTCACTGAATGACGATTTCGACCTCGACATTGTCACCCGAACGCACGGCAAATGATCGTGTGTGGAGCCGGCCGCCCCAGCGCGCGGAAATGGTGTAGGCGCCTGGCGCGAGGACATGTGTCGGCAGCGCGCCAGCGGTTTCCTTGATGACTTGCCCGGTGCCCGACATGATGATCCACTGAGCATCGGCAAGTGCCTCACCGCCCGTGCGCTGCACCAGCTTGAAGGTAACCTTTGCAGCTTCGTGGATGACGGTTGCCTCGGTCAGTTTGCCGGCCTCAACCGTGACCTCGGATGCAACGATGGCGTTGGCGTCTCCGAGCCGCGAGACGATTTGGTAGATGCCCGAGTTGAGACGGGTGATGCGGCCGGGCCGCATATTGGAGAGGATCTTGCGGCGCTTGCCAAACTGATCGCGCTCGTCGGTGAGCAGGTCATAGGCCGCATTCATCGCGCCGATGAGGTTGTTCGCGGCGGTGCGGGTGACGATTTTCAGCCCACCGGCATTGATCACGAATTTCTCGCGCAACCTTACGCCACTGGTGACCTTCAAGGTCTTGGTCAGATGAGCAAGGCCGAAGGCGACGTTGATGGCATAGGTTCCCGGCGGCAGCGATAGTGTCGGCGACGGGTTGCGATGTTCGCTAATGAGCGTCGGCTGGTTGTTGTCCGGGGCCAGTGCGAACACGCGCCAGACGATGCCGCGACTGAGCTCGGGGCCGACATCGGTCAGGAACGCGGTGAGTTGGACACTGCCGGTCTGGGCGGAGAGGGGCGTGTTGGCAGTTGGTGAGGGCTGCGAAAAGAGGTCGGTGTTTGAAATCGTTGGTAGCGTTAGAAATGGCGCGCTTGTCGTTGGGGCAGACCGTTCGGATGTGGTCTGCGCGCGCGCGCCGGCCGTGATTGCCGGTAATGCCGCCGTGGCAGCGGTGATTGCGATCAGAGCAACTCGTGCCGTAGCAATGGCCGACATCGTGACGCTCCAAGGTGCGGGCAGATTGCGCCAACCGCCCAAAAACGAGCAGCAGCCGCGCCGACGATCATTACTTGCGTTGCAACTCGATAGCAATGTGTTGTCCACTTTCGACGCTGATCTGGCTCTGGGTCCGATCGTTGCCAATTTCGGCAATGACGGTATAATGTCCTGATTTCAAGGCCATTTTTGGAGCGGGCTCGACGCTGCGCCAGACTGTCCGTCCGGTTTGGTCGCGGATCTGCCAATAGACGTCGTTGGTCTGGTCGTCGACCGTCAAGGACACGGTTCCGACGTCGAATTCAAGGGTGATTCGGCCTTTCGGTGCCGAGCCAACTTCGAAATCTCGTACGACCACGGCGTTTTGATTGCCGATTCGGCATTCAACGCGATAGTGACCGGGCGTCAGCGCGAACTCGGGCTGGGCCACGTTGCTGGTGAGCGGCGGTGTGGCGTTGGCGCGCAACGACCAGATCCGATAGCGAACACCGCTGGTGAGCACAGCTTCAGCACCGCGCAGCTTTGCAACAAAGCCCAGTTGCATTGTCGTCACCGCGAACCGCGCCTCGACAACCTTACCGGCGGCAACGGCGACCAGTCGCTCGGTTTGCGAATGGCCGTTGTCGACGTTGACGTAGTAGGTGCCGGCAGGCAGCAAAAAGTTGGGATCGGTCAGCGCCGTCAGCGCAACCGTCCTGCGGCCCGAGGCACTCCCGGGGGCGTCGGTCTCGACTTTGATTACCGGGGTTCGTTCGGCGTGTTGCGCCTGCAGGCCGGTCCTGACGTTGAGGTAACCTGCCTTCAGCGGCACTGTGACAGCAGTGGTCCGGCCGACATCGGCCCTGAAGCTGCCGCTGCGCTTTGTCCGTCCGGCGGTGGCAACGAACTTGTAATCGCCGGCCGGCAGCAGCAATGGTGCGCGCGGCGCAAGGCCGGCCCAAATCGGTCCCGACGATGTGTCGTGCACTGTGCTGATTTCGAAGTGTGTGTCCTCAACGACTGCACCGCCGTCATCGAGCACAGCGGCAAGCCGGATTGCGGCGCGGTTTAGGATGACCTGCTTGCGCGTTGCCTGGCCTTGTGCGACCTCGATCTCGAAGCGCTCGCTGACACCGGTTGCATAAAGCGCAACGGCGTACCGACCGGGCCGCAATTTGACCGCAGGAGACGGCTTGGTCGTTTGGTGGACAAGTTCAGGCCGGTTGTCGCCCAAGCGTTCAATCTTCCAGATCAGGCCGTGCCGTAACGGTTGCCCGTTTGGCGCCAGCGTTGCCGACAACATCAGGCCGGGTGAGGGGTGGGCGAGGGATGGCGATATCGCCGCCGGACCCGGCCGCGTTGTCGGGGTGGTCTGCGGACCGGCGGCCGGCCTTGGCTGAACCGGACGCACGCGTTGATGCGCGGTCGGCTCCAGGGCTGCGACCATGAACCGAACGGCGGCCGCTGCCTCATCGAGGCTGTCGACCTCAAACACCTTACCGTTCGTGGCCTTGGCAAGGCATGCCATGGCGCCCCGGTCTTGGTCCTTGGGCATCAATGACAGGGTCGAAATTCGCAGATCCGGCAGGGTCTGTTGCAGGCCCCGAACGGCTTGACAGACGTTGCGATCACAGTTGTCGGGATCGTCATGAATCACGATAATGTTGTGCTGGCCCGGAGCGGCGGCGAGGGCTTGTACGGCGGTTTCAAGGCCGCGCACCAGGGGGCCACGGCCCTGCGGGTTCAATCGGCCGAGGGCGTCGGCGAGTTTGGCCCCATCGTAAGGGGTCGGTTGCAGCAGTACCTCGCTTGACGTGCAGCCGCCTTGCGACTTTTGACCGAATACGACAACACCGACATTTGGCTTTGATGATAGTGCGCCCAATTCGGCCATGAGCAACTGCCGGGCGGCGGCATACTTCGATGTATCACTGCCGGCGAGCCGGCCCCACATCGAACCCGAACCATCGAACACGATCATGGTTGAAGGCCGCTGTTGAGCCATCGCCGGGTTCGGACCGGCGGCCAGCGCACTCAGACCGGCCGCAAGTCCACCGAGAAGCGCAGCGGCAAGCCGGTAAACGGCGGCCCGCGACACGCTCCGGGCGAGGTGGGTCGTGGCTGCACAATCAATGCGTGCTGTCATCTGATCATTCATACAGTTTCAGGATCGCCTCACTGGTCAGTTGAACGGGTTGAACTCGGCGCGCAAAACTCGGCGTCGTTGCGGGCCGGTAAACTTGCGCCAGAATACATAAACCGCTACGCGGATGCGATACCGAATGCTGTACAGATGGGAGTTCGCTGGTGAGTGAGGCAATTGTTGAGTTTTTGCTGGCGCGACGATCTTCGCGGCCGGCAATGCTGAGCGAGCCCGGACCGACCGAAACGCAGTTGAACGCCATTCTGAGCGCCGCTGCGCGGGTGCCGGACCACAAGAAGCTAGTGCCCTGGCGGTTTATCGTGTTCGAAGGTGAGGCACGAGCGCGCTTCGGCGACAGGCTTGCGCAGGTCTGCCAGCGCGAAGGCAGCGAGCCGCTCTCGCAGGTGCGCCTGGACACCGAGCGCGGCCGTTTCCTGCGCGCGCCGGTGGTGATTGCGGTCGTCAGCCGGATCGAGCGCTCTCGTGGCGTGCCCGAGGTCGAGCAAATCCTGTCGGCCGGTGCTGCGGCCTTCAATCTGTGTCTCGCCGCCAACGCCCTGGGTTTCGGGACGAGCTGGATCACCGAATGGTATGCGTTTTCGCCGGGCATGCGCGACGTCATTGGTCTTGGAGAAGATGAAACAATTGCCGGCTTTATCTATATCGGGACGGCGCAAGAACAGCAGCCGGATCGTGCCAGGCCGGATTTGACGGACATCGTGAGCCGCTGGAACGGTTGATAACGGTTGATCAGGTCGACGGCGAGCATAACGACCAGGAGTTTGGGACGAAGAGGTGGGGACGAGGAGTTTGATATGTTCTATGAGACGCTGGCCAACCAGCATGGGTTGCGACACGATCCGTTCAAGGCGTTGATCACGCCGCGGCCGATCGGTTGGATCACCACGCTCGGCAACGACGGTGTTTGCAACATCGCACCGTACAGTTTTTTTAACGCGATCAGTGAAAAGCCGCACTACGTCGTGATTGGCTCGGCCGGACGTAAGGACACGCTGGCCAACATCGAACAGACCGGCGAGTTCACCTGTTCGCTGGCAACCTGGGACCTGCGCGAGGAGATGAACGTCACGTCGGCGCCGGTTCCACGTGGTGTCGATGAATACCCGCTTGCCAACCTGACGGCGACCGCATCGCGCCTCGTTAAGCCGCCGCGGGTCAAGGAAAGCCCGGCGGCATTTGAATGCCGGCATTGGCGCACCATTGATCTGCCCGCCGCGGAGCCGGGCGGACGGCCGGGCAATTCCGCGATCATCGGCTTGGTCGTTGGGATTCATATCGACGACCGGGTGATCGACGATGGCATGGTCGATACCGGCGCCATGCGTCCGATCGCGCGCATGGGTTACATGGACTATTCGCTCGTAACGCCGCAGACGATATTTACGATCCACCGGCCGAGCGTCGATGATCAGGGCAACCTCGTCACATCGCAGGCCGCAGAGTAGCCGCCAGGGCGGGTGTTTGAAACGCCGGCGCAGACAACCGTGGAGACGAGCAATGTCTGATGGCAGGACGGTGTCTTTCACGCAAATGAAGGACGGTTCAAAAGCAGACTATGTGCTTCTTCACGAACTCGAAAAGCCGTTTGTCGCGCTGACGGCGGACCGCGTTCTCGACGAACTGCGACGGCAGGGCCAGCAGACGCTTGCGGGCTACAAAATCACACGGCTCGAGCATGGCCTGCAGTCGGCGACCCGTGCCGAGCAGGACGGGGCCGATGCCGACTGGGTGATCGGCGCACTCCTGCATGACGTTGGCGACGGGCTCGCGCCGCAAAACCACGATCGCATGTCGGCGGAAGTGCTCCGTCCGTTTGTGCGCTGGGAGGTGAGCTGGGTCGTCGCGCACCACGGCATCTTCCAAATGCTCTATTACGGCCATCATTACGGTTGGGACCGCAACGCGCGTGAACGGTTTCGTGACCATCCCTGCTTTGCGAGTTGCTCTGAGTTTTGTGAACGATGGGACCAGGCGTCTTTCGATCCGGACTTTGCGAGCCGCCCGCTGGCGCATTTCGAGCCGCTGCTGCGCGCGGTGTTTGCCCGCAAAGCCTACGATCCGCAGGTTCTCCAGGATGGCGTCGTGCTCGGCCTGCCGCCGCTTGCCCCAACACGATGAGCTGCGCGCCGATGCTCTAAGCAACCTCTGAATAAGTCCGAGGTCCAGGGGACCTATCCCCTGGTCGGGGTGTTTGAGGGGCTGAAAGCCCCTCATAGATCGCCGCACAGCGGCGATTTGTTAGGGCGCGGCCCTTTGTATCTTAATCTTGAGCCTGTTTCTTGCGAATCAGCGATGTTCAGGCTTGATCCGGCAGGATGGCCACCCTGCCGGATCGGGCGGGTTTGGGGCCGTGCTGCCCTTGGGTGATTTGCACCGTTTGTTAGCTAGGCCAGCCCGCCCATCGCTTCACCTGAACAGATGATTGGGAGCAAGTCCCGGATGCAAGGCAAGGTCAAACGAAGCGACTCTGACATGGTATATGTCGGCATCGATGTTGCCAAGAACTGGCTCGATGTCGCAATCTATCCGGCCAATGTGACGTTCCGGTTTGCCAACACCAAAAAAGGCCACAAGCAATTGCTCGCCAGCCTTGCCACGTATCAGGTCGGCCTTGTGGTTTGTGAGGCAACGGGAAAACACCATCGCTCTTGCCACGCCGCTCTGCACGCTGCCGGTATTGCGGTTTGTGTCATCAATCCTTATCGATCCCGCAAGTTTGCCGACATCTTAGGTAAGTTGGCCAAAACCGATACGATCGATGCGATGACACTGGCCCAGTTGGCAGCCCTGCATCAGCCAAACGCGACCATCCCTGCTCCTGAAAAAATCCAGAAACTGGCAGAGCTTATCTCAGCTCGCATCGCCGCCGTTGGCGACAGAACGGCCGTTTCAAACCGCCATGGTGCGGCCCAATGTGCCAACCTCAAGCGCGAACTGGGCAGGCAGCTCAAGGCCGTCGACAAGCATATCGCGCGCCTCGAGGCGATGATCCGCAAGATCATCGCAAGCGATGAGGCGCTGATGCGACGTTATGATATTCTTGTCTCAATTCCAGGTATCGCTGACATCACGGCGATGGGGTTGATCGGCCTGCTCAGCGAACTCGGCACCTGCACCGATAAAGAAATCGCAGCCCTTGTCGGCGTCGCGCCGATGAACTGGGACAGCGGCGAAATGCGGGGGCGGCGTGCCATTCGCGGCGGCCGAGCAGCAGTGCGTAAGCTGCTTTACATGCCGGCCATGGTTGCTGTCGGTCGTGGCGTGAATGCTGACTTGCAAACCTTCTACGAACGTTTGCGAGCCAACGCCAAGCCCGCCAAAGTCGCGCTCGTTGCCGTCATGCGAAAACTCATCATTCTCGCCAACACCCTGATCTTCGAAAACCGAAAATGGGCCCCCAAAATGCCTTGACAAGCGAGACAGATGCTAACAATCCCGCCAAAGGGCATTGCCCTTTGGAAACCGATGACTTGTTCAGAGGTCCCCTAAGGCGGACATGATTTGATCAGTCCTGCTGCGGCTTGGTCGAGCCTGATCCGGTAAAGGGCGGTGATGGATTGTGTTCGGCGAGCACGTCTTCACTCAGCGTGCGTACGACTTGGGCGATCAACTCCTTGCGTTTCGGCGAAGTGATGCGTTCAAGATTGCACAGGATTTCCAGGTGAACGCGTTCGTACAACAAGCTGATGAAGGCGTTTGGTTCGTCACTGGTGATCGTGTCCTCACCAAATAGCCAACCGACGCGGACGTCGAGCACCTTGGCCAGCTGAACGAGCCGCGTTGAACTCGCTCTGCTGTCGCCGTTTTCGTATTTGTGGATCTGTTGCGGCGACATATTGCAGAGCCCGGCGAGATCGACTTGGCGCAGGCCGAGCATTTCGCGGCGAAGGCGCAGCCGCCGGCCGACGATGGCGTCCGTTGATCTGACGGCTTCGTCGTCAAGGTTGAGGACGGGCCCGGCACCTTGTGGTGCGACCGGTGTTTGCGCTTTACCGTCTGACCGCGCGCCGGGCTTCGCCTCGTTCGTCACTGTCAGCCAATCCTCCGAGTCACGTTCGATCGACATTCGGCCAGATCCGGTTTTCTGTCCCGGCTCCTGCAAGTCCGGCTGGCAGCCTCGATATGACCGACAAACGTCATCGGCTGCCCTGTTAAGCCTTTCAGGCTTGGCTCGAACCGCGATGCGGGCCCGCTTTAGGCGGAAATGATCTCGTGTCTTGGCCCGAGAGCCCGTCACCCTTGGCAACTCCGGGCAAACCCCCGGTTCGAGATGGACCCAAGCAAATCAATGTTGCGCGCCAGGCTTTCGGATCATGCGTTCGCTACAGAGCCCGCCGTACGCGTTCAACGAACCTGTGATCCACCTCACTGGATCAGCATCGTGCGTTTGGTATAATGAACCAGGACTCCGCACGCTTCATTTGTGCGTCCAGGGGCGAATTTATGGCCCAGGATGCGCACTCAATGTGCGCAAACTGAGGAAAAAAACAAGTCAGATGACGATCACTTTATCGTATCAGTGCCTCTGGCCGGTGATCACGACACGCCGACCGGTCCGTGTCGAAACACCGTGCCAGGATGACGCTGCCTCAGCTGGACGACCTGCTCGACGTGATGTTGGACGTTCGCACCGCGGCCGGTTTTCTGGCTCGTGAACCTTGCCCCTGGCATCGGGTGTCACGGTCTTGATGGTCGGTCTCTACCGCAACCGTCGGGCGGCCTGACTGGCGCAGCGTGTTCGATTGCGTCGGACTTGGAAGTGAAATTATTCCAGTTCGTTACAAATTTTTCTTGATATCCTGCTGGTTGCAGCCCACGCCGGACCGGATTAGGTTTGCGCCGTGCGATCAGTCCGGATTGCGGGCCAGCGCGGCATCGGCGCGGGCAATCAGCTTTTCGGCGCGCGTCAAATGCGGCCGGTCCAGCATTTCGCCATCAAGGGCCGCCACTCCGGTTCCCGGTGTGGCGGCAAACACCTCGATCACGCGCCGTGCGTGGGCGATCTGATCTGCGGTTGGCGTGAACGCGCGGTTGATGGTGTCGACTTGGTCCGGATGGATCGCGATCTTGCCGGTAAAGCCATCGCGGGCGGCAAACCGACACTCGATTGCGAGACCTGCTTGATCGCGGAAGTTGGTAAACACGGTGTCCATCGGTTGTACGCCGGCGGCGACACTGGTCAGCAAGCACAGATCGCGCGCCAGCTTGTAAACACTGGTCAGATCGCCGTTGTCGTCGCGGTTTGAGGCGGCGCCAATGTCGGCCGGCAGATCCTCTGCCCCCCATGACATCGCCTCGATGCGGTCCGAGCAACCGATGTACGTGTGCATTTGAATGACCGAAACCGCAGTTTCAGTGATGATCGGCAGCAGCCGGGTGTGGCCGATCGGCAGGCCTGCGGTCGCTTCAGCCTGATCGAGCGCGACTGACA
This sequence comes from Hyphomicrobiaceae bacterium, assembly GCA_965223355.1. Lineage (GTDB taxonomy): Bacteria > Pseudomonadota > Alphaproteobacteria > Rhizobiales > Hyphomicrobiaceae > Tectiglobus. The sequence continues at coordinate 4,659,261 of CBDCWE010000003.1, read as the reverse complement.
GGCGCGCCACATCACCACCGCAGCGTGGCTTGGGCACGATCAGGCCGTCCGGGCGGGCCGGGATCACGGCGGCCAGATCGCCCATCCAAAGCTCGGTATCGAGTGCGTTGATGCGGACCCAGAGGCCCGGATGGTTGTGGTTGGCGCGTGCCCGGTTGAGAAACTCGGCCGTCGTCCGGCGCGCATCGAGCTTGTTGGCGGCGGCCACGGAGTCCTCCAGGTCGAGGATGATTGCGTCGACACCGGTTGCGAGCGACTTCACGAACTTTCGTTCGCTGTCGCCGGGTACAAAGAGCATGGAGCGCATTGCGACATCTTTCCGGGCAGGGGGTTGATCGGACTACTTTGGCTCGGGCCGCGGCTCCGGCCGCTTGCGCATGAAAGCCTGGCGTTTGCATTCGGCCACCAGCAGGTCACGCTGATTGTAGCCGCGATGGATAAACTCGACGATGCCGGCCGTTGGGCGCGATCTGCTTTCACGCTTTGCAGCAACCTCGGTGACCGTGCGGATCGTATCGCCGTGAAACACCGGGTTGGGGAAGCGCACATCGGTCATGCCGAGATTACCGATGGTCGTGCCAAGCGTCGTCTCATGCACCGAAACGCCGATCACGAGACCCAGCGTGAACAGGCTATTGACGAGCGGTTTGCCCCATTCCGTCTGTTCAGCGAAGTGATAGTCGAGATGGAGCGGTTGTGGATTGTGGGTCATCGCGGTGAACATGAAGTTGTCCATTTCCGTGACCGTTCGCGTGATTGCGTGTTCGAAGGTTTGCCCCACTTCGAACTCTTCAAAATACAGACCTGCCATACCAGTTTGTCGCCTCCGCTTTAGTGTTCGTTTGTCGGCTAATAAAGAAACTGTTCGGACAGGATCCGCTCATCGAGATTATGGCCCGGATCAAACAGCATGAACAAACTGATGTCCTGGGCTTCTTCGATGCTGACATGGCGAACATTGCGGACTTCGTCGTGATCCGCAACGGCACTGACGGGGCGTTTGTCCGGTTCTAAAACGTCGACATCGATATGCGCCTGGTTGGACAGCAGGGCACCGCGCCAGCGCCGCGGCCGGAACGGACTGATCGGGGTTAACGCCAACAGCGGCGCCTCGATTGGCAGGATTGGGCCTTGAGCCGACAAATTATAGGCCGTCGAGCCGGCCGGTGTCGCCACCAGGACGCCGTCGCTGATCAATTCCCGCATGCGCACCTTGCGATCGACGGAGATGCGCAGTTTGGCTGCCTGATGGCGCGCGCGAAACAGCGAAACCTCGTTGATCGCAAGGCGCTTGTGGGGCATGCCGGCGGTATCGGTTGCGACCATGGCGAGCGGGTGAATGCACGTGCGTTCGGCGCCGGCGAGACGTTCGAGCAGGCCGTCCTCTTCGAACTCGTTCATCAAAAAGCCGACGGAGCCGCGGTTCATACCATAGATCGGCCGACGCTCGTGCAGGTGGGTGTGCAGCGTTTGCAGCATCAGTCCGTCGCCGCCCAGAGCAATGATGACGTCGGCCTCGTCGGGTGTGGTGTGGGCATAACGCGCCTGAAGACGCTCCAGAGCTTCGACGGCCTCAGCATTGTCGCTTGCAACAAACGCGATTTTTTGGAACTGGTTCATGTTTCTAACGTCGGTCTGGGGCACTATGCTCGGCTGCAGATATTGTTTGTGGGTCGGGCGAAACGGCGGCATCGCGGAGGCTGAAGCAGTTGGAGCACAACGACAAGGTGGTTTTGATTTATTCGACGTGTCCGTCGCTTGCAGTTGCCGAGCAAATTGGCCGTGCGCTGGTTGAACGCGGTCAATCCGCCTGTGTCAACATCCTGCCGCAGATTGTATCGATCTATTCTTGGCAAGGACAATTGCAACGTGATGAAGAAGTCGGAATGCTGGTTAAGACCCGCCGGCAGATGGCTGAGAAGGTCATCGCATCGATCGAAGAGCTGCACCCTTATGACGTGCCGGCGGCGTTGATCGTGCGCGTCGATGGCGGGGCACGGGAGTTTCTGAGGTGGATCGGGGCGCAAACCGGCCTCCGATCCACAAACTCGGAACGTAGGTGAGAACGGGGCGGCGCGTGCAAAGGGCAGAATGTCGAACGCAGCTGGAAAGATTGATGCGGCCGGGCGTGATTCCGGTTCTGACAGTGTCGCGCATCGAACAGGCGCTGCCGCTGGCACGGGCGTTGGCGCACGGCGGGCTGACAACGATCGAGGTTACGTTGCGCACGCCGGTAGCGCTGAGCGCGATCAGTGCGATTGCCGCCGGGTTGGGCCAAGTGAATGTCGGGGCCGGAACCGTGCGGTCGCCTGAGCAGGCCGCCGCGGCCATAAAGGCCGGCGCCGAGTTCGTCGTCTCACCGGGCATGACACCGCGGCTCGTGGCGGCCGCCCAACATTGGCCGGTACCGTTCTTGCCGGGTGCGACAACCGCCTCCGAGGCGATGGCGCTCGCTGATCTCGGCTATTCGATCCTGAAGTTTTTTCCGGCTGAACCGAGCGGCGGAACGGCCGCCCTCGAAGCGCTCGCCTCGCCATTGCCTGATATCAGGTTTTGTCCGACCGGTGGTATCGATGCCGGTACCGCGCGCGCCTATCTCAATTTGCAAAACGTCATCGCCGTCGGCGGTGGGTGGGTTGCACCGAACGCGATTATCGAGGCCGGCGATTGGGCCGCGATCACGGCCTTGGCCGAGGGCGCCGCGAGCCTCGTTCAGCCCGAGTGAACAACTTGTTGAAAGATCACTAGAAACCGAGATCGGGCATCGCTGCGACCGGTGCAATCGCGCCGCGGTGGCGAATGACCACGGCGGCGAGCTTGTGGCCGGCGCGGGCGGCCTCGTCCGGTGTGCGCCCGGCGATGCGCGCGCCGAGGTAGGCGGCATTGAACGAATCGCCCGCCGCCGTGGTGTCGATCGGCCTGACGTCCGTTTCGCAGGGTATTTCGCTTGCGAGCCCGCGCCACAAGACCGTGGCCGGCGATTGCCCGTTCTTGATGCAGATTTCATTGACGCCGAGCCCGACCAGGCGCCGGAGCGTGTCGCCCGGATTGCCGTCGCCCCACAGCAGCTGCTCGTCTTCGAATGTCGGCAGGGCGATGTCGGCAAGCGACCAGAAGCGCTTGTAAACGTCCTGCACTGCGGCAAGATCGCCGTGCCATCCGCGCCGGCGGAAGTTGCTGTCCATCACGACCCTGGTACCGGCCTGCTTGGCCGCGGTGAGACAGGCGGCAAGTCGGTCGCGCGATTGCGCACCGTAGATCGACAACGTGATGCCAGACAGATAGATCCACCGCGCCGCCCTGAGTTCGTTCAGTGTGGCATCGGCGCTTGGCAATTCGAGCAGTTGGCGCGCCGGAGACGTCTCGCGCCAGTACCAGAATGTGCGCTCACCGTCGCGGGTCTCGATCAGATAGAGGCCCGGCGTCCGTCCCGGCAGTTGCCGGATGAGGCCGGTCTCGACACCTTCCCTGCGGGCATTGGCAATGATCAGCTCGCTGTAGGGATCATCGCCGACTGCGGTCAGATAGGCGACCTTGGCGGACAGCCGCGCCAAGTAAATCGCGGTATTATAGGTATCACCGCCAACGGCGAGAGAGAACGCGCCGTCAGCGCGCCGTGCGAGTTCGACCATGCACTCGCCGATCGCGCTGATTTGTTCATTATGTAGCGGCATGTTGTGCTTGATCTCGTGCAGCGGTGGTCTCATAGCAGGGGGCCGGGTCCGGCACTGTCCTAGTGCGCAAATTGGTAGCAGGTTCGGCCGTGCCGGTCGAAGGAGGAATGCGATGAATATTTGCATGATTGGCGCCGGTTATGTCGGCCTGGTGTCGGCGGCCTGCTTTTCCGAGTTTGGCTGGCAGGTGGCGTGTGTCGACAAGGATCAAGAACGGGTCGCTGCCCTCGATCGTGGTGAGGTGCCGATCTACGAGCCCGGCCTTGACGATCTGCTGGCGCGCAACATCGCCGCCGGGCGCATTTCATTCAGCTCGGATCTGGCCAGCGCCGTGGCCGCCGCCGATCTGATCTTTCTTGCCGTCGGCACGCCAATGCGGCGCGGCGATGGCTATGCGGATCTGTCCTATATCTATGCCGCCGTCGAGGAACTGGCGCCGCATATCAACGGTTTCAAAGTGATTACGACAAAGTCGACCGTACCGGTCGGCACCAGCCGTGAGATTGAGCGACGGTTGCGCGAATTGAGAGCTGATGCCGATTTTGCGGTTTGCTCAAATCCGGAGTTCTTGCGTGAAGGCTCGGCCATTCGCGACTTCATGCATCCTGATCGCATCTTGGTCGGTGCCGATGATGAGCGGGCGCGGTCAATCATGGAACGGCTCTACAAGCCGCTGGCACTGCGCAATGCACCGTTGATTTTCGTCGAACGGGAGTCGGCGGAGCTGGCGAAATATGCAGCCAACGCATTCCTTGCCCTAAAGATCAGTTTTATCAATGAGATGGCCGATTTGTGCGAAATGGTGGGGGCCAACGTGCAGGAGGTGGCGGGCGCCATCGGCAGAGATGGGCGGATCGGCGAGAAATTCCTTCATCCCGGACCCGGATATGGTGGCTCGTGTTTCCCCAAAGACGTCTCCGCGCTGATCCGCACCGCACGCGAGGCGCGGGCACCGCTGTCGATCATCGAACAGGTGCAGGCCGTCAACGACGAACGCAAGATCGCTATGGGTGGCCGCATCGAGCGTGCCGCCGGCGGCAAACTGCGCGGCAAGGTCGTGGCGGTGCTCGGCGTCACGTTTAAGCCGAACACTGACGATATGCGCGAGGCGCCGAGCCTGACGATTGTGCCGCTATTGCAGGAACGCGGTGCGCATGTTCGTGTCTATGATCCGCAAGGGCGCACGCACGGTGAGGCGCTGCTGGCGGGGGTGGAGTGGGCTTCCAGTGCGATTGCGGCCTGTGAAGGGGCCGATCTGGTTGTCGTTTTGACGGAATGGAACGAATTCAGAGCCATCGATCTGGCGGCCATGAAACGGGCCATGCGCGGGCGAACCCTGGTCGACCTGCGCAACATCTTTCCTGCCGGTGATGCCAGGGCTGCCGGCTTGATCTACGACAGCATCGGGCGCCCCAACGACGGCGAATGAGCCCGCGCACGCACATTCATTGAACGATCCGTGCAATGACCGCGTCGATGGCCGGGGTGGATTGCGATGTTTACCGCTCGGTCGCAAATGCGCGCTTCTTCCAGCGCGCGCGCGCTTGCCGCGAGCGATAGTAGCGGGCCCGTTGTCGCGCGCTGCGACGGACATCAGTCTGATGCGCGCGCAGCAGTTGAGCACGGATCCTTGCAGCGCGTCGTGCCGCCGTGCCGGCCCGATACGCGTTTGATGGATCACCGCCGTCGAGATAACGCACGACGGGCGCCGCGGAAGCCGATGGCGGGTTCGGTAATTCTGGCGCCGTTACTGGGGGGCGTGCGCCCAACCCCATGCGGGTGCCGCGCATGCCAGAGCTGACCGTTGGCAAGCCTTGGCCCGTGTTGGCGGCGATGGTCGCAGTCGCGATCGGTTTGGTGCGGCTGGCGGGCTTGTTCATAGTGTCGGCAAATCGGGGGACGGAGGGCGACATGGTCGTCGTCCAGCCGGACACCACCGAGGTCCGCCGGTCGCGTGTTATCAACGATGGCGACTCGATGAGCCGTACCGTCGGTCGCGGATTGGCGCTTTCGCCGGCACCGCAAGAACGACCAATACACTGCAGCCCACACTGACGGGATTGATAATTGCGCAGCAGCGACAATAGGGCATTATCCGGTCGGTCGACGGGCAAGGATGCATTGCTGTTGGCCACGAACCGGCTCAAGGCGGCACGGGTGCGGCTGTTCCAGTAGCCGGTGGCCTCGACATTGCCGCATCCGACCCGTCGCAGCTCCCTTTGGATGTCCCGGGCCAGGTTGGCGATTGCGGTTTGATCTGTTCCGGGCGAGGCCGACGGCGCGCGTTCGGTATCGCGTGATCTGACAATGCGCCATGACCAGCGTGCGCGCGGTTGCGCGCTGACGACCACGCGACCTTCGCTTGGCGCTTTGGCACCGAGTGTTGTGATTGCGTTGGGCGTTGCGATTGCGCTGGGCGTTGCAATTGCACTGGGCGTTGCAATTGCACTGGGCGTCGGTCTTGGTTGCGGCACGTTTGGCGCCTGCGCAAAGGTCGACTGGCGCCGATCGCGCTGCACCGCAACTGCATTGGTTGGCGCAAGCGGCAGTGCAAAGTCCTTCAACTTGTTGGGCTGACTGGGCGCCACGTCCATGTGTAAGAGTGCAATATAACCAACACCGACGGCTGCCAGGCATCCAAGCCCTGACGCAATCCACCTAAACATAGCCCAACTCATACTCCTTACCGCCCACGGCGGCATAAATAACGACTTCAGTATAAACGCGATATGCAAAGTCAATTCAACAGGTCTGCTTGACCCTTGTAACCTGAAAACCGGCGCTCTGCAAAGAACGGCGACTTGAAATTGCGCTCGCCGGCGCTCGAGGTTCTAGCAGGGTCACGGCGTCCTGTTGCGCAGCGTGCCGTGCGAGTGTCGCGTTCGCGGTCGTCTGGGCCGCGGCCACTGCCTGAGGGCCGATCACAATTTGCAACCGTGGATAAACGTGGGCGAGAGATGAATTTTGTGGAAAATTCGATCGCGACCTAGACACCTGATAAGTCTGCAGGATCTCGATCATTGACGGTTATGGTGCTGAATCGATTAGCAAATCTTAACGAATCGCTTAATCTCCCTCGGTGAGGGGGCATTCCGGAGTGAAACTCGGAATGTTTAGTTGGGTGTTCGATAGAGAGATTTCCACATATGCGCTTCTAGCGGCGAAGTCCATATTGCGGCAATCAATCGGCGAATGCGGGATAAGATGCAGACCTTCACGACGGACTGAGCGCCGGTCGGTTGCGCGGCTTTTGGGGAAAAGTCGGGCAGCTCAAGCCGAACGGATGCAACGCTCAATCCGATTGCGGACGTCTCCAATCCTGCAGCAGGTATTCCCTCAGCATTAAACATTCGGGCTCACAAAACTCCGCGTAGCGGCGTGAGGCAGGTTCGTTTTTCGTATGTCTCTCAGAGTGTTGGTGCTCGATCTCAGAGAGGGCAATCCTATGAGACATGCTCTGGGTGTGCTGGGCGTTCTGGCGGCGGGGGTATTGCTATTCGTATCCGCAGCCATGAACTGGCGCTTTGGCTATCAGCTCGGGACCACCGAGTTCGATGGCATCATATACGGTTCAGCCAGTGCGGCTGCCGACTGTATGAAGGCGCTGGTTCCATTCTTCATATTCGCCGCAGTTCGCAACAAGATGTGGGCGCAAGCGTTCGCATCGCTGGTGGTCTGGACGGTCGTCACGGTTTATTCGTTGACGTCTGCACTCGGCCACGCCGCGCTGAACCGCCAGGATACGGCGGGATCGCGTGCCACGGAGGTCCAGACTTACAAGGATCTGCGCGCTGACCTTGGGCGGGCGACAGCCCAGCTCGGCTGGGTTCCCCAGCATCGGCCGGCGGCGACGGTCCAAAGTGAGATCAACGGCCTCAAACTCAAGCGACAGTGGAAGTGGACCAAAGGCTGTACATCGGCCAGGGGCAGGACCAATCGCCGGTTCTGTGACACCTTCACGGGCTTGCAAGCGGAGCTCGCGTCTGCCAACGAGGCGGCGAGGCTCGAAGCCAGGATCGCGCAGATCAACGTGAAACTGGAAGGGCGAAGTGGCACTGTCAGCCATTCGTCCGCCGATCCCCAAGCAGCCGTCTTGACTGATTTGGCCGGCATTTTCGTGCCCGGCGTCAAGCTGGAACACATCCAAACCGCGCTGGTGATCTTCATCGCGCTGCTGCTTGAAGTCGGATCCGGACTTGGCATGTACATTGCCTTTAGCCAATGGCGTGTTCATGATCGTCGCAAGCCTGCCGTAGCGGCGGCAGCACCGAAGACGCTCACCGAACCGCTGCCTGTTGTAACCGCTGAACCGGTTGCCATTGCGGTTGAAGAACCGCGTGTCGGTGCCAATGACAACACCAATGACAATACCAACAACGACAAGCGAACGTTGGCACCTGAACCTGTCGCTCCAGACAACGATGTGGAGCGCTACCACAAGGAAAACGTCAAGAACCAGGATGGCTCTAGCCTGACAGCAACCGCTCTGTACGAAGATTATTGTGCATGGTGTGATGAACAGGAAAAGGAGCCACTCGCACTTCCAACATTTGGTCGCGAGTTTGGTGATCTCGGCGTTCAAAAAGCAAAAATCGCAGGTCGCGTGCGCTACATTGGTATCGCACTTCGTTCTGGGGCAAGTGCAACGGAGGATAAGAAGTTGCCCGCTCCAAGTGTCAAGGCCGCCTAGTTAGGCACTCAAAGGGCCGCGTTCTGCGGCCCTTTGTTTTGTTTGTTCGTTCATTTTGACATTTTGAGACCATGTGAGGCAGCTGCGGCTGCCTTTTTTTGTTGCTGCCGGGCGGTCCGGCTGCATAGTCGCAGCCAATGAGTTGGAACCGGGAGTGGGCCATGATCGCCGAGAGAGCCAATCAATTCTACATCAACGGAGCGTGGGTCGACGCCAGTGATCGTGCGATGCTGGACGTCGTCAATCCGGCCACCGAACAAATCATCTGCAAGGTCAGTCTCGGCGACGAGAACGACGTTAACAACGCGGTTGCAGCGGCGCGGGCGGCTTTTGCGTCCTATTCAAAGACGACGCGCCAAGAGCGCATCGCGCTCCTGAACGAGGTCGCGGCCGCCTATAAGGCCCGCTTTGCCGAAATGGGCGAGACGATCTCGCTGGAGATGGGCGCACCGATCAGCTTTGCGACCCGCTTTCAGGCCGGCGCCGGCATGGGCCACTACCGCACCGCCGCCAAGGTACTTGAGACGTTTGCCTTCCACGAAGACCGTGGATCAACCGCGATCGTGCGCGAGCCGATTGGCGTGATCGGCATGATTACGCCGTGGAACTGGCCGGCGAACCAAATGTCCTGCAAGATTGCCGGCGCGCTGGCGGCCGGTTGCACGATGGTCTTGAAACCATCCGAAGTGGCGCCGTTGTCGGCACTGCTGCTGGCCGAGATCCTGGCAGAAGCCGGCGTTCCCAAGGGTGTGTTCAATCTTGTCAATGGCGATGGCCACGGTGTCGGGCCGGCGATGGCGGCGCATCCCGACATCGATGCGATCTCATTTACCGGCTCGACGGCGGCCGGTATCGATGTTGCGATCAAGGCGGCACCGACGGTCAAACGGGTCGGCCAGGAGCTTGGCGGCAAGTCGGCCAACGTGCTGCTGGATGACTGCGATTTCGCCGCGGAAGTGGCCAAGGGCGTTGATCTTTGCTTCCGCAATGCCGGCCAGTCCTGTAACGCGCCGACGCGGATGCTGGTGCCGGCAGCGCGCATCGGTGAAGCCGCGGCGGTTGCCAAAGCCGCGGCCGCCAAGTTTGTCGTCGGCGATCCCGCCAATGCCAACACCACCATGGGGCCGGTTGTCTCCGAGCGCCAGTGGAACAAGATCCAGGGCTACATCGCCAAGGGCATCTGCGAAGGCGCAACACTGGTTACCGGCGGCGAAGGACGCCCCGACGGCCTCGACACCGGTTTCTACGTCAAGCCGACGGTGTTTGCCGACGTCAAGAATGACATGACCATCGCGCAGGAGGAAATCTTCGGGCCGGTGCTGGCGATTATCGGCTATGCAGACGAGGCCGACGCCGTGGCCCAGGCCAACGACTCGCCGTTCGGTCTCGCCGCCTACGTCGCTTCCGGCGATGCGGAGCGGGCGCGGCGCGTGGCCCGTGCGCTCAATGCCGGTATGGTCCACATCAACATGGCGGCCGCGGACCCGTTTGCGCCGTTCGGCGGCACCAAACAGTCGGGCAACGGCCGCGAGTGGGGCGAGGCGGGCATTGAGGAATACCTCGAGACCAAGTCGGTGATGGGCTGGAACGCGGCCTGATCGACGGCGTGCCCGTTCGCCGGCGGTGCGGGTTCAAGGCTGCTCCGCCGCCGCCCGTTTCCAATTACGATAGCCTCTGACGTTGAGGATGAAAAACACGACATTGGCAACCGGGTTGGCGATGCTGGCGACCATCAGGCCAAAGGCCGCCCAGCACAGATTGGCTAGCATGCCAAAGATGAAACCGCTCGGCCGCTTGTTGCCCAACAGGTAGATCTGCAGGAAGGAAAACACCATCGCGGCCCAGTCCGAGCCGTAGAACTTGGTAATCGACAAATAGTCATCAATCGGCGTCATGTGCTGGCCATCCTTGTGCTTTCAGTCATGCCTACAACCGTCGGCGCCGCACCGTTCGCCGACACGGTGTGCACTGCGGCGGCGCTGCTCCAACACGAAACCCCACAATTGTCATCCCGGTGCTCGTCACCGGGATCCATCGTCCGGCAGCGTTCGCCAATGCGGCGTTCGGCGCGAGGGCGCTGCTTGCCAATATCTCGGCGCCAGCGGCGAAATGGGTCCCGTGGCCAAGCCACGGGATGACAGTTGAGAGATTTACCCGTTGCCGAAGCGTTGCTCCAACACGAAACTCCACGACTGTCATCCCGGTGCTCGTCACCGGGATCCATCGCGCGGCCGGGACCGCCGATGCGGCGTTCGGCGCGGCGGTGCTGCTTGCCGACATCTTAGCGCAAGCGGGGAAATGGGTCCCGTGGACAAGCCACGGGATGACAGCTGAGGGGTTTACCCGTTGCCGAGGCGTTGCTCCAAGACCAAACTCCACGACTGTCATCCCGGTGCTCGTCACCGGGATCCATCGCGCGGCAGCGTTCGCCAATGCGGCGTTCGGCGCGGCGGTGCGGCTTGCCGGCGGCGCGGCGCCAGCGGCGAAATGGGTCCCGTGGACGAGCCACGGGATGACAGCGGAGGGGTTTACCTGTTGCCGAGGTGCTGCTCCAAGACCAAACTCCACGACTGTCATCCCGGTGCTCGTCACCGGGATCCATCGCCGGGCAGCGTTCGCCGGTGCGGCGTTCGGCGCGGCGGTGCGGCTTGCCGATATCTCGGCGCCAGCGGTGAAATGGGTCCCGCGGCCAAGCCACGGGATGACAGCGGAGGGGTTTACCTGTTGCCGAGGTGCTGCTCCAAGACGAAACTCCACGACTGTCATCCCGGTGCTCGTCACCGGGATCCATCGCCCGGCCGGGACCGCCAATGCGGCGTTCGGCGCGGCGGCGCGGCTTGCCGGCCGCGCGGCACCTGCGGCGAAATGGGTCCCGTGGACGAGCCACGGGATGACAGTTGAGAGGTTTACCCGTTGCCGAGGTGCTGCTCCAAGACCAAACTCCACGACTGTCATCCCGGTGCTCGTCACCGGGATCCATCGCCCGGCAGCATTCGCCAATGCGGCGCTCGGCGCGGCGGTGCGGCTTGCCGGCGGCGCGGCGCCAGCGGCGAAATGGGTCCCGTGGACGAGCCACGGGATGACAGCTGAGGGGTTTGCCCGTAGCCGAGGCGTTGCCCCAAGACCAAACTCCACGACTGTCATCCCGGTGCTCGTCACCGGGATCCATCGCGCGGCCGGGACCGCCGATGCGGCGTTCGGCGCGAGGGCGCTGCTTGCCAATATCTCGGCGCCAGCGGTGAAATGGGTCCCGTGGCCAAGCCACGGGATGACAGCGGAGGGGTTTGCCCGTTGCCGAAGCGTTGCTCCAAGACGAAACTCCACATCTGTCATCCCGGTGCTCGTCACCGGGATCCATCGCGCGGCAGCGTTCGCCAATGCGGCGTTCGGCGCGAGGGCGCTGCTTGCCGATATCTCGGCGCCAGCGGCGAAATGGGTCCCGTGGACGAGCCACGGGATGACAGTTGAGAGGGTGGGGTCTGCGCCAATGGCTCCGCCGGCCGGGGGCCGCGGAGATTGGCGATTGTGAGCGTCTATGATTAAGTGAGGCGCACATCACGCCCCGCGCCGGTCTATAGGGAACGGGGGTTTCCCTACGCGGTGTTGCTCCCTCTCCGCATCACTGGGTGACTGTGGGCCTGGGGATCATGGGCTCGCCAACATCCGCAGATTTTGAGGGTCGCCGAGTGTGACCTCGCGCGCCGCAAAGCCGACAGGACACAAACACAGTCGGGCACCGCCGCAGATGGTTGCGTCAACCAGTGCCTGCAGCTCCTGGCCACCCCTCGCTGAATAAGGAACGCCTTCCGGACCAACGATCCTGAACGGGGCGGGTGCAAGGAAGTCTACGGTGCGGTTGGTGCGGGGGGATAAGTTTTTGGGGGTGGCTGTTGTGCAGAGAAGGGCGACATTGGATGGGGTGTCTTACTGGATTGTCGTCAGGCCGATGTTGCGCTCGCAGTGGCCCTTACAACAGGCACGTTGCGTTCAAGACCAAATGAACGCTCGGATCTATCCGCGTCGTGCGCAAACGTATGCATCAATGTTAGCGCAAGTTATCCCCGTCTGTCAGATGTGTTTATAGTTGTAGCGCTATGCACCTATAAGGATACCGCGATGGATGTTGGCGCGACTGAATACAAGTGAGCGTTTGAAGCATACATTCGCAAGGGTGTTCCGTTAGAACATTCGCTGCGGGCGGCCAATCCGTCCGCAACCAAATCTCGGACGACAACGCACTATGTATGGCGCACCCGGCGTGACGGGAAGGTGCGACCGAGCCATGCCGACAATGATGGCAAAGTCTTTGCCTGGGATAGTCCGCCGCCGACCGGCCACCCTGGCGAGGACTTTGGCTGCCGTTGCAGGGCCGAACCGTATAATCCTGATGGTGCTGAATTTTTCAGTATTGCCATGCACGGCGTTTCCGACAGTGGACACGCGTGGTCGTCGGAAGATTTTGTCAGGCACTACTTCTTCGGCAATGGCGAAGCAGTTGCGGTTCGCGAAACCGGCCACCTCAGAAACGTCGTTGCCGAATACCGCCGTGTCGCCGTCGACGATCCAACGGTGCTACCCGCTCAGATCGCAAACGCAGCACGCAAACACATCAATCGGCATTTTGACTACAAGTTCAAACGCACGTACCCCATGCGAGACATCGTCTTTAGTCTCGGCAATACGACCATCGGCGGGCGGTTCAGCGGCCGATGCAAACATGACCTCGGCTGGCTTGAAATCGATGGATCGCTGGAGTTCTATTTGCGCGATGAGTTTCGCGATCCGGTTGACATAGGGAGAGTGTTAAATAAGATTTTAGGTGAAGAGCGTGCCGAGTTTATTGCGCGCATTGACGAACACATTGCCGATGCTCTACGCCGTGTTGGAGATGCCGATCCGGTTGACTTTGTTCTTTCGGTCATCACCGACAAAATCGGCCAGATATCGCGGTCGTTGCGGGACCATATTGAAGATCGCGTACGCCGTCTTATGTTGCCACGCGCCAAAAGTGCATATCAGCGCGGCACATTCGTGCCGGATAGAAAAGATATACGCGAACTGCCGGGCAGCACGATCTATGCCATCGTTGACAACTGGAGCGGAACGGCAAGCGCAAAGGTCCGATAGGATGGAACGAACAGCAATTTTGCATAGACTTGGCGCGTTTTTCATTCGCTTGATTAAACGAACTGTTACGGTTGTTGCGTGGCTCTTTTTGCTTGGCTTTGTCTTTGCCGGATTCTTCGAATTTGCTAGCCGACATGAGTGCGCCCGATTGCCTAACGGTTTGCATATCGGCCTGGCCAGTGTGTCTTCTCCTCGTGTCGGTGCGGACGCAAACATCGCCTTGAAACGGCCCGATGGTCACGTGTTGATCGATCGTGATCGAGCGATCTCTTTTTATGATCATGAAGTTGTTGCGGGGACCGCTCCTAATACTCCGGAGGGAAAACACGATCTGTATATCTACGTCAACGGCATCGGGCTAATCAAGCGATCTGAGAAGCCGGTGCTGTATCATTATCACTGGAACAGAAAAGTAAAGGAGCTTGGCATCGAAGGGCGCAATTCCTCGAGCAATATGTACAGGATTTGGCTCCTATTATGGGAAGACAAGGATAATATAGTTGACTGGTGCAAAACCAATTGGTTTTGAGTGGTAGGTCGCTGTCAAACACCAGTCGAACCTCGTCCTTGACGTCAAATCGGAAGCCGTCATATCAGATTTGCTTGTATTCTTGCGATATTGCCGAAGACGCTACTCGATCGGGCTGGTGTTGGAATTGACCTGAAATTTCCCCGGATCAGTCAAGTCGGATCGCGGCCACCTGGTGCATGCCTGCAGCACCGTCACCTCCGGACATGACCCTTGCCCAATCCGGCGCCGTCGTTGCTGCTTTCACCTCAGGTCCAGGGAAGCCTTACCTGGTCGAGGAGTTTGAGGGGCTGAAAGCCCCTCATGGATCGCCGCGCAGCGGCGATACGTTAGGGCTTTCAGCCCTAACAACCCGACCAAAGGGCAAGGCCCTTTGGAAACCCATGATTGTTTCGCCGTTGATTGGCGCGTTATAGTCAGAGCGCCGGGCCGCGCGTCTCAGCGGCCGAGATCGGGAGCCTTGCCAGATGCCGCTACGCCCGCCTGCCGAAGCCGGAATTCCGTTTGCTGAGATCGACACGCCGGCGCTGGTCGTCGACCTCGATGCGTTTGAGGCCAATCTCGCAACCATGGCGGGGTTTGTCGCCAATGCCGGTGTGCGCCTGCGCCCGCACGCCAAGACCCACAAGTCGCCGATCATCGCGCGCAAGCAGATGGCGCTCGGCGCGGTCGGGCAGTGCTGCCAGAAGGTCAGCGAGGCGGAGGTGCTGGTCGCGGCCGGGATCGAGGATGTGCTGGTCTCCAACGAGATCTGGGGGCGGCGCAAGCTCGACCGGCTGGCCGGGCTGGCACGCCATGCCCGCCTCTCGGTGTGCGTCGATGACCGCCGCAACATCGCCGACCTGGCGGCGGCGGCAACGCGGGCCGGCGCGGTGCTCAACGTGCTGGTCGAGATCGATGTCGGGGCCCGCCGCTGCGGGGTGGCGACGCCGGCCGCGGCGTTGGAGCTGGCGCAAGCGATCCGGGCCGCGGACGGGCTGCGCTTCGGCGGCCTCCAGGCCTACCACGGCTCGGCCCAGCACAAACGCTCGCTGCAGGAACGCGAAGCAGCGATCGGCGGGGCGGCGGACATTGTCCGGGCGAGCGTCGCGCTGTTGGAAGGGGAAGGTCTTGACTGCGAGATCGTCGGCGGCGCCGGCACCGGCACCTATGCTCTCGAGGCCGGCACTGGTGTGTGGAACGAACTGCAGGCCGGCTCCTACATCTTCATGGATGCCGATTATGCCAAGAACCGGGCCGGCGACGGTCAACCGGTTCGCGATTTCCGTCATGCGCTGTTCGTGCTGGTCACCGCGATGAGCAAGCCCGCCGCCGACAAGCTGGTGGTCGATGCCGGCCACAAGGCGCTCGCCAACGATTCCGGATTTCCCGATGTCTGGGGTTTTCCGGGGGCGGCCTATTCGCGCCCGTCAGACGAGCACGGGGCGATCGATCTGGCCGACTGCGCGGGCAATGCCGAGGCCGGCGACAAGCTCCTGCTGGTGCCCGGCCACTGCGATCCTACCGTCAATCTGCATGACTGGTATGTGTGCGTGAGGGCTATGCACACCGAGAAAGCGCGCGTAGAAGCCCTGTGGCCGGTGGCGGCGCGCGGTTGCATCTTTTGATGTGATGACCGGCGGTGCCGGGTCAGACGTCGAAGCGTCGACGTCGCCAGGCGCCGGCAACGCGAAGCCAACGACAAACAACCGCCGTCACCCAGTTTCAATGCCGTGTTGGATTGCCGTAATCGGCAGGGTCGGGAGTAACTGCGCGTGTGGGAAACACTCCGGTCAATCCGATCCCTGCTGCTGAGTTTCGGGCTGTTGTTGATGGCCAACGGCCTGTTTGGCACGTTGCTCGGGCTCAGAAGCAAACACGAAGGCTTTTCGACGGAAATGACCGGCCTGATCATGGCCGGGTATTCGCTGGGCCTGCTGCTCGGCGCGCTCTATGCCGTGCGCGTGGTCGCGAACGTCGGCCACATCCGCGCGTTCGCGGCGTTCGCCTCGATCATGTCGACGGCGGTGCTGATGCATTTGCTGTGGATCGAGCCGCTGTTCTGGCTGGTGTTGCGTATCGCGGCCGGCTTTTGCATGGCCGGCATGGTGATGGTCACCGAGAGCTGGATCAATGAACGCGCCGAGAACAAAACGCGCGGCACGATCCTGTCGCTCTACATGGTGACCAACTACATGGGCTCGGGCTCCGGCCAGTTGCTGCTCAACATCGCCAAGCCGGAAGAGTTTCAACTTTTCGTCATCGCATCGATCATCTTTTCCGTGGCGCTGGTGCCGGTGCTGCTGACGCGGGCGAGCAGCCCGAAACCGGTGACCCCGGAGCGGATGTCGCTTACAGGACTGTTCAAGATTTCGCCTGTGGGTGTGGTCGGTACGATCTCGGCCGGATTGTGCAATGCCTCTGTCAACAGCCTGGCGGCGCTTTATGCGGTCGACCGCGGCTTGAGTGTCGCCGGGGTCTCGCTGTTCATGACCGCGATCATTCTCGGCGGCATGTTTTTGCAGTTTCCAATCGGGCGGCTGTCCGACGTTATCGACCGGCGCACCACCCTGCTGATCGTGACGCTGGCTGCGTGTGCCTTTGCCCTCAGCATCGATCGCATCGCCAGCGATGGCGGCTGGCCGTTGTTCGCACTGGCGGCCATATACGGCGGATTTTCGTTCACGATTTATCCGCTGTCGTGTGCCCAGCTCAACGATATGGCCGATCGCGACAAGCTGGTGCAAGTTGCGTCGGGATTGCTTGTCGCATTCGGGATTGGCGCGATCGCCGGACCGATCGCGTCGGCGCAACTGATGGGCTGGTTCGGGCCCGAGGGCTTGTTTTACTGGATTGGCGCGGTGACGGCCGGGCTGGCCGCATTTACACTGTTGCGCATGTCCGTGCGCTCGCGCGTCGATGCACCGAAAGCGCCCTACCTGCCACTGGGCAGCATCGGGATTGCGGGCAAGCAGATGTATGCCTCGATTGTCAAAAGTATGCACCGCAACGGTCGCAGCGCCGAGCCGGCGGCGGCACGGCCTGATCCCGACAGGCCGGATCCCGCCAATCCCTGAGCGGGCCGGCCCGGTTCGCCAGAGCAACCTGCCTTTATTCGGAATCGGAACGATCCCGAATAAAGGCAGAAAGTTGCTCGCCTCTAAAGTGGTGATCATCTTTGTGCTTTAAGTTGGAACCGCAATAGCGGTTCCAACTTAAAGCACAAAGATGATCTAGCGGGTTGCTTCCAGCGCCGTCCGAAACGCCGTCCGGTCCCCTTGCATCGCGGCGATATCAACCTACATGCTGGCCATCGGCAACTTTTTGAGGATGAAGCATCCATGAACGCGGACGATCGCCAGTTGATCGAAGGTCTTTTTGAGCGCATGCGCGGTGTCGGGCCACTGGACAAGGATCGCGATGCCGAAGCGCTGATCCACGACTCGATGCGCGGCAACGCGGATTCCCCGTATTTGCTGGTCCAATCCGTACTCGTGCAGGAGCAGGCCCTGCAACGCGCCGAAGAGCGCATTCGCGAACTCGAAGGCAAGCTTGAGGCGCGCGCGGCTGGAGATGCGGCTTTACCGGGCCGGCCGGCTGGCAACGGCGCCGGTGTGGCGGCGCGGACGTCCGCTGGTTTTGGCGGCAGTAGTCAAGCATCAGCCGTTCCGCCGGTCGCTCAGGCCTCGGCTGTTGCCGCTGCCGGCCGCGCACCCTGGCAAAGCGGTGCGCATGGCGATCGCCAGGCACCGATGGGCGGACGCCGCCAGGACCGCGGTGGCGGTGCCGGCGGTGGGTTTATGGCGCAGGCGATGACGACGGCCGCAGGCGTGGCCGGCGGCATGTTGTTGGCGAGCGGAATTTCGAGCCTGTTTAGCACCGGCTCGGGCACCGCACAGGCGGCAACGGATACGAGCGCGGCTGCCGCGCCGGATAACGCCGCGCAAAATAGTGCTACGGACCAGCAGGCTGCCGACACCACCGCGGCCGGCAACGAACAGGCCGACGATGACGCGATGCAGGATGCATCGTTCGATGACGGCGACCAAGGCGACGGCTTTTTCGATGACTGGGGCGGCGGCGATGATTGGGGCGGCGGCTTCGATATCTGATCGCCAAGCCCTGCTCACGGGCCGGTTTATGGCCTAATATCTTTTGGCAGCGCACGGCCAGCGAGGTTTGCGCTTGCCTGTTGTTGGCATTCCTGTAAGCGTTGGCGGGCTGATGGTTGATTTCAACCGCGCTTCAGAGGAGCGCCATGGCTCATACCAGCCTGCCCGCGCATGCCTCCGTCGTCGTCATTGGCGGCGGGATCATGGGCTGTTCGACGCTTTATCATCTCGCCAAACATGGTGCGAGCGATGCGATCTTGCTCGAACGCAACAAGCTGACATCGGGCACGACCTGGCATTCGGCCGCGCAGGTCCGGGCGCTGCGCTCAACGCGCAACCTCACCGATCTTATTCGCTATTCAGTTGCACTTTATTCACAACTCGAGGACGAAACCGGTCAGGCGACCGGCTGGATCAACAAGGGCTCGCTGTCAATCGCGACCAACAAAGACCGGCTGATCCATATCAAGCGCCAGGCCGCGCTCGCACACCTGTTCGGTGTCAGAGCGCAATCGATTTCGGCGGGCGAAGCCAAAGAGCGCTGGCCCTTGATGAACGCCGACGACGTCATTGGCGCGGTTTGGTCGCCTGATGATGGCCGGGTCAGCCCTTCGGATCTGTGCGCGGCGTTGGTCAAAGGCGCACGCAGCCGGGGCGTGAAGGTATTCGAAGACACTGCCGTGACCGGGATCGTTACCAACGCCGGCAGGATCGTCGGGGTGGAGACGTTACAGGGATCGGTTGGCTGCGATAGCCTTGCCATCTGTACAGGGCTGTGGAGCCGGAAACTGGCGGCGATGGCGGCGGCGACGGTTCCGGTCTGGCCCTGCGAACATTTCTACCTTCTGACCAAACCGGTTGCCGGGCTCACGGGCAATGTGCCATCGCTCTCGGATCACGACGGACATCTCTACATTCGCGATGAGTCCGGCGGTCTGCTGGTCGGGTGTTTCGAGCCGATGGCCAAGCCGATCGATCCGGACGTCCTCGGCGAAGACTTTGCCTTCCGGTTGTTGGCGGAGGACTGGGATCACTTCGAGCCGATGATGATCAATGCGCTGCATCGCCTGCCGGTGCTCGAAGCGGCCGAGGTCAAACTGCTGCTCAACGGGCCGGAAAGCTTTACGCCGGACGGTTCATTCCTGTTGGGAGAAACCGCCGAAACGCGCGGTCTCTATCTTGGCTGCGGCATGAACTCGGTCGGGGTGGCGACGGCCGGCGGGGCCGGGATGGCGCTGGCCCACTGGATCGTCAATGGCGCACCGCCAGCTGATCTTGGCGAGGTCGAGCCAAACCGGTTTCCGGCTTGCCTGAACTCAGTCGCAGCCCTGACCGATCGCGCCCCCGAAGTGCTCGGCAAGCACTACGAAATCACGTATCCGGGCCGTCAATGGAGGACGGCGCGGGGGCTACGCCAGAGCCCGCTCCATCGGGCGTGGTGTGATGCCAAGGCCCATTTCGGCCAGGTGTACGGGTGGGAGCGGGCGCTCTATTTCGGCAGCAAGGGCGATCCCGAACCAACATTCGGGAAGCCGGCCTGGTTCGATCAAGTCGGCGCAGAAGTCAAACTGGCCCATGAAGCAGCGGCCGTTTTCGACCAATCGACATTCGGCAAGATCGATGTCACCGGGCGCGATGCCGCCGCCTTCCTCAACCGGGTGTGTGCCAATCAGATCGACCAACCCGTCGGCCGGGCGATCTATACGGCGATGCTGAACGCCCGCGGCGGCATCGAGAGCGATCTCACCGTGGTGCGTCTCGCTGAGCAGCACTATCGCATGTATGTCGCGACCGCGGCCGTCCGGCGCGACATCGGCTGGCTGCGGCGCCACGGCGATGGTTTCGAGGTGGCGCTGGCGGATGTCACCGAAGACTATGCCGTGATCGGATTGATGGGCCCGAACGCGCCGGCGATAGCCAACGCAGTTGGTTGCGGCGATCTCAACGCGCTTGGATACTTTCGCGCCGCGCCGGTCGAGATCGCCGGCATCGAAGCGCTGGCGGTGCGGTTGTCCTATGTCGGGGAAACTGGCTGGGAATTCACCTGCCGCGCCGGCGGCGCCGCCAAGCTTTACGATGTGTTCTATTCGGCCGGCGCTCGGCCTGCGGGGCTGTTCGCACAGACATCGATGCGGATCGAAAAGCGTTTCCTCGCCTACGGTCACGATCTCGATACCGACATCTCGCCGATCCAAGCGGGGTTGGCGTTCGCGGTCGCCTGGCAGACCGACTTTATTGGTCGTGAGGCGCTGATCCGCCAGCGCGACGCCGGTGAGGTCTCACGCATGCGCACGATCGTGCTCAATGACGTCGACGCGGTTCCGCTCGGCAACGAACCGGTCTATGCCAACGGCACGATTGTCGGCAAGACGACGTCGGCGGCGTTCGGCTATCGGGTCGGCAAGCCGATTGCGCTGGCCGATCTCAGGTTCGAACCGGGAACGCATGCGCCTGACATGGTTGACATTGATATCGCAGGAGACCGATGTGCCGGACTGGTGATCGATGCGCCGGCCTTCGATGCCGGGGGCGCGCGCATGCGTAAGCGAGAGTGAGTGAACAGGATGGACAAGTCAAAGTTAGAAGAACTGCGCCAACGCTACAGCGGCGAGGGCGGCGCCGACATCCAGGACCCGGAGTTTCGCCGGGCCGCGGATCTGATGTTCTCCGGCGGTGCGCGGCGGGCCAAGCCCTATGAAGGCGTGTCGACGTTTTTGGATCTGCCGCTGCGCAACAGTGCCGATCTTGCCGGGCTCGACGTCGGCTTGATCGGGGTGCCGATGGATCTCGGTGTCACCAACCGGCCGGGCTCGCGGTTCGGGCCGCGGGCGGTGCGCGCCATCGAGCGGGTCGGGCCTTATCATCACGTTCATCGCACGGTCCCCCAGGCATCGTTGACGGTGGCGGATATTGGCGATGTCGGGTTTCAATCGCGCTTCGATCTGGAGCAGAGCCACGAAGATATCTTGGCGTTCATGCGTCGGGTGGTGGATGCCGGCGTCAAGCCGCTCTCGATCGGCGGCGATCACTCGATCAGCCAGCCGATCCTCAAGGCGGTTGGCGGCGCGCGCGCGGTCGGCATGATCCACATCGATGCGCACTGCGATACGGGGGCCGCGTTCGAGGGCTCGAAGTTCCACCACGGCGGGCCATTCCGCCAGGCGGTGCTCGATGGCGTGCTCGATCCGGAACGAACGATCCAGATCGGGATTCGCGGCATGACGGAATATCTGTGGGAGTTTTCCTATGAGAGCGGCATGACGGTGATCCATGCCGAAGAGTTCATGCGGCTCGGTGTCGAGGCAACGATTGCGAGAATGCGGGAGGTGGTCGGCGACGGGCCGGTCTATATCTCGTTTGATGTCGACGCGCTCGATCCGACCTTTGCACCCGGCACCGGAACGCCGGAGATCGGCGGGCTGACATCGCGCGAAGCCCTCGAACTGGTGCGCGGTGCCATCGGCCTCGACGTCGTCGGCGGTGATGTTGTCGAGGTCGCACCACAGTATGACGCCACCACCAACACAGCCCACGTCGCCGCCCAAATGGTGTTCGAAATCCTAGCGGTGATCGCGGGCAAGTCGGGCTAAGGACCCTCTGAACAGGTTTGGGGCCAGGGGACCGATCCCCTGGTCGGGGTGTTTGAGGGGCGGACCAGCCCGGCAAGGATCGCCGCCACGCAGCGATTGGTGAAGGGCGCTGGCCTGTTCCATCAAAGTCTGGCCAATGATTGGCGCTAACGGTCGAATGATTGAGATTGTCGTCGGGGGGGCAGGGCATTTGAGCCAAGAACCATTTGTGATCCATAGCCACGTTCAAATTTACGGGGGCGTCGTTGCCGATTGCGATGTGATCGTTTTTGGACACGTTAAAGGTCGCCTGACGTGTCGCCGCGCGGAGGTGCATTCGGACGCAACCATCACCGGCGATATTGTTGCCCAGGAGGCGGACGTGGCCGGGACCGTCGAGGGCAATGTCTTTGCCCACTTGCTGTTTCTGAGATCGTCCTGCCGCGTGTTCGGCGACATCTATCACAGTGAGTTGCAGTTGGACGCAGGCTGTTTCTTCGAAGGAAAGTCTCGCCACACGGTCCATCCTGGAGCTCTGGCTGATTAGATCATGTCCGCCTTGTAGCCTTTCATCCCGCCCCACCGCGCTCTCGCGCCGGGCCGCCCAACGGCCACGATCTGATACCAGCCGGCATAAATATTGACCCGCTTCATCGGTCCTGGCAGCCCCCTCGGGAGCGTTGCGCCGTTGGCCCGATGCGGTCCATTTGCAAATCCTTGGCGTACCGCAGCGCAGCAAATTGGCGATATTCTGGGGACGCCGATTTGGCACTGCGATCTCAAGCGTTGCACCACTGGAATCGGCAACCAGCCGATTGTCGGTGCCGCGCCTTGCATGTTTTGGTCAAATCGGCACCAATGTGCCCGGATTTATGAGTTTACGGCCTAGTGGTCTGTATCACTTAAAATGGCGCATTCAGATGCGCTGCCCTGGTTCGTGAGCAGGAAGGCGTGTGAAAGCATAGCGTGGGCTATGGTGAGCACGGCTGACGCCCTCACGGGCCAGGGCAGCGCACCGGAGACGCTCAGATTTGGCCTGATGCCGGCGTTGCGACGGCCTTATGATGCGCCAGCATCACCACGGCCACCGCGCCTTGGCACAGACCAAATCTGAGCGTCTGAATACACCATTTTAAGTGATACAGACCACTAGTGGTTTCAATCACTAGCAACCTGCCTTTATTCGGAATCGGAACGATCCCGAATAAAGGTAGAAAGTTGCTCGCCTCTAAAGTGGCGATCATCTTTGTGCTTTAAGTTGGAACCGCAATGGCGGTTCCAACTTAAAGCACGATGATCTAGCCAACCGAATAGGCTCGCAGTCGAGACGGACGTGAATGAAAGGGGTTTACTGTAAAATGTCGGGAGACGCAGAGATCAAATTTCCTGTCGAGGCAACGCACATCATGATGTTTCGCAGGTCCATCGGCGACTACTCGGTGCCGGATACCGGTCTGGAGGATGCCGCCGCACCGCCGACCTTTCCGCGCGCGGTCGCCCAGTTCGACCCGCACTATTTCCTGCGCATCAAGCCGGGCGAAGCCTGGTTCGGGTCCGGCAAGAACCCGTCCGGTGTCGAGAGTAAGCCGGGCTCTTCCGGCGGCCTTCATGCCGAACAGCACTTCGAGTTTGTCCGCCCGATCAAGCCCGGCGACTTGCTGACCGTCACGCAAAGGCCCGGCAAGACCTGGCAAAAGGAAAGCAAACGCGCAGGCCGGCTGCTGTTTGAAGAATTCATCATGGACTACCGCGATCCCGCCGGCGAACTGGTTTGCACGTCACGCTCCGTTCGGGTCACCACCGAACGCCCGGTTGATCAGAGTTAAGGAGACGGATCATGGCGCTGAAAGCCAGCGAAATCTCGGTCGGAGATACCTACGAAGACGTTCTTGTCGAGGACCTGAAACGGACGCAGCTGGTGATGTATTCCGGCACCTCCGGAGATTACAATCCGCTGCACACCGACGATGTCTATTGTCGCGAGGCCGCCGGATACCCAGGCGTCTTCGCCCATGGCATGCTGACCATGGGCATGACCGGCCGCCTCATCACCGACCGGTTCGGCGCCGAGAACGTCAAGAGGTTCGGCGTGCGCTTTACCAACCAGGTCTGGCCGGGCGATGATCTGACCGGCAAAGCCGTGGTCGAGGCGGTGCGCGAGGAAGATGGCGAGACACTGGTCGATCTCACGGTGACGACGACCAACCAGAACGGCGACGTGGTCGTCTCGGGCTACGCCACGGCCCGCGTCACGGCCTGATGCCGGGTTTTGCATGGTCGATAGAGCAACCTGCCTTTATTCGGAATCGGAACGATCCCGAATAAAGGCAGAAAGTTGCTCGCCTCTAAAGTGGCGATTATCTTTGTGTTTTAAGTTGGAACCGCAATAGCGGTTCCAACTTAAAGCACGATGATCTCGCCTGTCAGAGTTAGCCCGAACCATGCTGCTTGCCGGCCCGGCCCTCCCAAGTCACGCCGCTGAGGCCGACGTCGGCGTTCGGCGAATAGCCGCGATCGTGGCCGGCTCACGCACGCGAGGTTTTCGGCGCCGGTCCGTAGCCGCCGCCACCGCCGGTGCGCACCGCCAGCAAGTCACCCCGTTGCAGCGTTGTCGCGGTTTTGGAGGGTAGCTGAATTTGCTCATTGCCGCGCGTCACGACGATTTCGGCAGTGATCCCGGCAGCGCCGCCGAACAGGCCTTCCGCAGGGCTGCGAAAACGATCGGAATAGGAGGCAAACTGCACGTTGTCTGACAGAATGCGATAGCATCGCTCCAGACCGTGACCGCCGCGATGGCTGCCGCGCCCGCCGGAGCCTTGACGCAAACGATAGGTCTCGACGCGCAGAAACGCGTAGTCCATTTCGAGCGCTTCAATCGGAATGTTCGCGCAATTGGACAACGGGCAGTCAATGCCGTCGGCGCCGTCATTGGCGCAGCCGGCACCATAACCGCCGCCCAGGATTTCCAGGTAGATGTTGTAGCCGGTCTCGTCGAGGTGACTGAGGCACACCGGTGTGGTCGTATCGAAGCCCTCTGCGATCACCCGTTCCGGGGCGACCTGGGCGAGCGCCTTCATGACGGCATTGAACACGCGATTGGATGGCAGCAACCGCGCGCGCACCGCCGCCGGCGGTTTGGGATTGAGGATTGAGCCCAATGGTGCATCGACCTTGATGACCCGCGTGACACCGTCATTAAACGGGATGTCCGGATCCGTCAGCACCGACTTGACGCAGGCCACGGCCGACGCCATCGTCGATGCAAACGGATTGTTGATGAAGGTTGCGACCTGGTCATCGGTTCCATCGAAGTGAACCGAAACCTGATCATCGGCGATCCTGACCTGGGTGCGGATAACGATCGGTGTCGTGCCAACGCCATCATCATCGATCGCGGCTTGCGCCGTGAAGGTCCCGTCCGGCAGGTCCCGGATCGCCGATCGCAGACGGCGCTCGGAATAGTCGAGCATTTCCGCCATGGCCTGATCGAGCAGATCGGCGCCATACTTGTGGGCCAGCGCACAGAGGCGCTTGGCGCCGATTGCATTGGCCGCGAACTGGGCGTTGATATCGCCGATCGTGGCCTCGGGCATGCGCACGTTGGCCGCGACCAGGCGTTCCAACGGTCCGCCGTTCCAATCCCGTTCGAGGTTGTATTTGGTTGGCGGAAAGATCAAGCCTTCCTGGTGCACGTCGCCGGCGTTAGGGTTCATGCCGGCCGCACCGCCGCCAAGGTCGATGTGATGCACCACCGTGGCGCTGAAGCCGATCAACTCTCCAGCATAAAAGATCGGCGAAAACAGAAAGATGTCCGGGATGTGCTGACCGCCGTTGTAGGGATCGTTGTTGATAAAGAAATCACCTTCGCGCAGCGTTTCCGGCGGATAAAGGGCGAGGCACGGCGCAATCGTCTGGGCGATGGAGCCGAGTTGAATGGCAATCAGTTCGGCCTGGGCGACGACCTCGCCGCGTCGGTTGGTGATCGCCGCCGAACAGTCCTCCGCCTCGCGCACGATCGGCGAGTGGGCGGAACGGATCAGCTTGATGCCCATCTCGTGTGCGGCCGCCACCAGTGCCCGGTTGATGACGGCATGGTCGACTTCTGTTAGGCGGTCACGCGGTGCGCTCATCGTCTCAACCTCCGTTCCGGACAATCAGGTTGCCGGTGACATCGCAATGCGCCCGCCAGCCCGGCGGGACATAGATGGTCGAGGTGCCATCCTCGATCAGTGCGGCACCTTCGATGGTGCGTTCGCCAATTGCACCCCGCGCGATTAACGCGCAGGCCGTCACCTGTCCGCCCTCAACAATCTCGATGCTGCGCCGCTCTCGATCAACATCGCGCGCGGTCGCCGATGACGTGCCGGCTGGCCCGGCGTTGAACGGAAAACGTTCAGCGCGCGCGGCCACGCCAACCCGGTATGAAATGATTTCGGCGGCATCGTCGGGGGGCTTGGAAAATTCGAAAATGCGGTGATGGGTTGCGCGAAACGCCTCGGAAAGCGCTGCGACGGTGAGCTCATCGAGGTCGCCGCCGAGCGGCACGGAAAGCTCGAAGGCCTGGCCGACATAGCGCATCTCGAGCACGTATTCCGTCGACCGTTCGCCGCCGACACCGACTTCGTCGAGATAGGCGTTGGCGCTGTCCGACAAGGCGCGCAGGATCTCTCTCACTCTTGGCAGTGCGTCGGCGCTCAGCGCCTGGCGTTCGGTGCGCGAGCGGTAGTGTAGATAGTCCGCCATCAGCAGGCCGGCGGCCGACAGGACGCCGGCGTTGACGGGAACGAGTATGGTTGTGATGGCGAGTTCTTCGGCAACCCGCGCGGCGTGCAGCGGACCGGCGCCGCCAAACGGGACCAGGACAAAACCGCGTGGATCGAGCCCCTGTTCGGTCGAGACCCGTTGGATTGCACGAACGATGTTGTTTTCGGCCACCCGGATGGCGCTGTCGGCCGTTGCCGCGACGGTCATATCGAGAGTTGCAGCCAGCGGGGTGTAAGCGGTGAGGGCAGCATCTCGGTCGACCGTCATCGTGCCGCGCAGGAACGAGCCGGGCTGCAACGTTCCCCGGATCAGATGGGCATCGGTGACCGTCGGCTGCTCGCCGCCGCGCAAATAGCAAGCCGGACCGGGCGAGGCACCGGAGGATTGCGGTCCGACCCGCAACAGCCCGCCGTCATCGACCCAGGCGATCGATCCGCCGCCGGCGCCGACGGTTGCAATGTCGATGACCGGGGTGCGGACCGGCAGGCCGTCGATGAGGGTTTGTGGTGCGAGCTTCGCGCGCCCATTCTCAATCAGCGAGACGTCGGTGCTGGTGCCTCCCATATCCAACGTAATCAGATCCGTGAAACCGGATCGTGCGGCCATGGCGATGGCCCCGACAACGCCGGCGGCAGGTCCTGAGAACAAGGCGGCAATCGCATTGCGCGCCATCGCCGATGCCGGCATGCGTCCGCCATTGGACTGCATGATGCTGAACTGGCCGGTAAACTGGTCAGCGTCAAGTCGGCGGACAAAGCGATCGATGTAACCGGCGATGACCGGCTGCACGTAGGCTGAAAGCGCGGTCGTCGAGGCCCGTTCAAACTCTCTGAACTCCGGCGAGATATCGCACGAACATGTCACCGGCAACGCCGGGCGCAGATATTGCACAATGTCGGCGATGCGCCGCTCGTGTTCCGGATTGGCAAAACTGTGCAGCAGACAAATCGCGATGGCATCGAACTGGCGGTCGGCGAGAAAGGCCTCCAGCCGGCGGCGTGACGGCGCCTCATCGAGCGCCATAACAACCGTGCCGTCGGGCGCCAAACGTTCGCGCACCTCCAAGATGTCGTCGCTGGCAACGACAGGTGCCGGTTTGCGATAATGGAGATCGTAAATTGCTCTGCGGTTTTGGCGTTGCAGGGCGAAGAGATCGCGCGTTCCCTCGGTGAGGATCAGTCCGACGCGGCCGCCTTTGCGCTCCAGGACGGCGTTGGTTGCGACGGTCGAACCATGGGCGAGAGTGTCGATCGATGACACCGCCAGACCGGCATTAGCTACCGCCTGCAAGGCACCGATGTCGGGCTGGCCTGGCGTGCTCGGGACTTTGGCAATGTCAATCCGACCGTCGCGCACGACCACCAGATCTGTGAACGTGCCACCAACCTCAATGCCAACCCGCATAGTCAACCTTCACCATTGCCCGCTGCTTTCTCCGATCAAGCGCAATCCAACCGCATAACGACAAGGTTGCTAACGAACCTCTGAACAAGTCCAGGGTCCAGGGGATGATCCCCTGGTCGGGGAGTTTGAGGGGCTGAAAGCCCCTCAAGGATCGCCGCAACGCGGCGATATGTTACGGGCTCGACCGTTGCCGATCCCGCCAAAGGGCACTGCCCTTTGGAGGCCTGAGACTTGTCCAGAGGATCCTCAACTTGGCGTCCCATGCACGCTGCACCGACCGATACCTTCGACGTTGATGCCGCCAGTATGTTGAGCGCGCGGCAACAGGGCAAGCCCATCGTGCAAAACGGATACGATGGCGCTGCAATGAAACGTCGGTTGGCGATTCAATCTGTTGTTTACCGGAGGTTGATCTTTGCAACATCGCGGTGTTCATCTGTTCCGGATTGCACCACCTTCCAACTTGGTATGATGGCGTCGCGCCCATGTTACACGCCTATGGACTTTATACGCACATCCGGGCCAATCGGCTGCGCTCGCTGCTTTTGCTGTTCGGGTTTGTGCTGCTGTTGCAGGCGCTTTTCCTGTCGTTCTTGATCATTGCCGAGACCTTCAGCGGCGGCGCGTTCAGCGATATCATGACGCGCGCCATCGCGCGTTACGGGCGGTCCTGGTACCTGGGCCTGATTGCAGCAGGGCTTTGGTTTGCGGTCGCCTACAGGACCTATCAGAACCTGATCAACACCGCGGTCGGCGCCCACAGCATCAGCCGCACGGACGAGCCCGAACTCTACAATACGCTCGAGACGCTGTGCATATCGCGCGGCATCACAACACCGAAACTGCAGATTATCGAGACGCCGGCGCTCAATGCGTTTGCGTCGGGCATTTCGGACACGAGTTATACCGTGACCGTGACGCGCGGGCTGCTCAATGCGCTCGAGCGTGATGAACTTGCAGCCGTGCTGGCGCACGAGCTCACACACATCCGCAACCGCGATACACAGCTGATGGTGATTGCGACGATCTTTGCCGGCATTTTTGCGTTTGTCGGCGACCTGTTGATTCGCGATTGGGACTTTCCCTATGGGCTGTCGCCGGTCGGCAAACCCAATCCGCACGACAACTGGCGCACGTCGGATGGATGGCACGAACCGGATCGCGTTGACCGGCGCCAAAGCGGTGGCTTTTCCTACAATGACGGCAAGTCAACGGGTGGGGCTGCCGGCGCGATCATCGCAATCTTGGTCGCCGTTGCGATCATCGTGATTTCGTGGGGGGTGTCGGTGCTGATCCGATTGGCGTTGTCGCGCACGCGGGAATATCTGGCCGATGCCGGCGCCGTCGAACTTACCAAAGACCCCGATGCGCTGGTGCGGGCACTGACCAAGATTTCGAAACGCGCCGAATTCGACGTGCCCTCGCGCATGGAGGCGTTCTTTATTGAGAACCCGGTGCGCTCACGCATTGGCGGGCTGCTGTCGACCCATCCGGCAATGGCGGATCGTCTCGCAGCATTGCGTAAGTTCGCCGGCGCGCGCGACGTCGCCGCCCGGCCCTACGGTTAGGTCCAGGGGATAGATCCCCTGGTCGGGGTGTTTGAGGGGCTGAAAGCCCCTCATCGATCGCCGCAACGCGGCGATATGTTAAGGGCTCCGCCCTTAACGATCCCGCCAAAGGGCCTTGCCCTTTGGAAACCTGAGACTTGTCAAAAGTGCTGCGGGCGGCGTCAAGGCTTCGACAAGGCTCATTTGCGGCCTCGCTTGAACGTAAAGAGCTGGCCGTTGGCGCTAAGCTCAGGGTCACAAAGTTCAACCAACAGCGGCGCGACCTCGGCGGGGCTCGGAAGCGTCATCGGGTCCTCGCCCGGAAACGCCTTGGCCCGCATTTCCGTTCGAACCGGCCCCGGATTGAGGAGGTTGACGTTGGCATTGGTGTTGGCCAGTTCCTGCGCATATGTCTTCACCAGCGCCTCGAGGCCGGCCTTCGAGACCGCATATGGTCCCCAATAGGCATGCTGCCCGCTTGCCGCGCCCGACGTCACAAAAACCCCGCGCCCGGCATCCGATTTGCGCAAAACGGGGTCAATAGACCTGATCAGGCGCCAATTCGCTGAGAGATTGGTGGTCAACACGGCCTCCCACGAATCGTTGGTAATGTGGGCCAGCGGCGACAAAGTTCCGAGGATTCCGGCATTGGCGACCACGATATCGAGCTTTCCCCACCGCTCGAAAATCGTCGGTCCGAGAACGTCGACCTTTTCCGGGTTGGTGAGATCGATCTGAACGAGGGTTGCCGAACCACCGAGCGCACGAATTTCGTCATCGAGATCTTCCAGCGCGCCGACCCGCCGCGCCGCTGCGATGACGTGTGCACCTTCGCGTGCCAGAGCCACCGCTGCCGCACGGCCAATGCCGCGGGATGCGCCGGTGACCAACGCCAGTCTGTCCGCCAGTTTACCGCCTGCCATCGATCCCTCATCAAAATCTGGATTGCAATCGCTCTGCACTACCACCACCCATGACCCGATGGCAAAAGGCAATCGGCATGAACCGAGCCACCCGATCAGGACTACTGCTGTGGGCGCGCCTTGAGGATCATTTCGCGAATACCGCGCCGCGCACTGCGATAGGCGCGTTCGACGAACGGCAGTGCGCGCTCGCGGGCATCATTTGATATGCGCAGGAAGTGGCCGAGGGCCTGCGTGGAAAGTGCGCCCGTCTCCTTCACCAATCGCGCGAACGGCCCGGTTGCCGGGACAAACTGTTGGGCTGCGAGCCCCTTCAGTCGAGCGACCGCCTCGCGTTGCTCGGCTCGGCCCGACAACGAGCGCACGCGGCGCTCGGCACCTGTGAACAGGATCAACGGCGTGCAGGCAGTGACCACGCGCGGTCCAACGCGCAGCCATTGTGCCTGGCGAATGCGGGTGCGCTGGGCAAAGTACACATTCCGACCGCCAATCTTGCGCGCGAACAGGCGCTGATCGATGACAGGAATGATATGCAACCCGAGCCGGCGCACCATCTTGAAGCGCTCGTTGTCCGGGTCGGGAAACTGCACAAAGAAGGCGACCACCGACTTATCGGATAGCGCCGAGCGAATGGCATCGTCCGTATCGAGCGTATGAACAATGTCGCGCGCGCGCGCCAAGCCCTCGGGATCGAGATCCTGCAAAAACCGAAACGTCCGCGCGCTGCCCGAATCGACCGGCGGCAGCACGAACTTGAGCCGGTCGGCATTGACCGCGATCTGACCGAAATTGGTCACGGATTTGTTGCGCGACACCGCGAAAACGCATTCACGCACGTCGCCGGAGCGCACGATCTGAAACCGCGAAGGCCCGCCAAAGCGCGGGCTTTCGAGCGCGAACACGTCCAGTTGAGAAAATGCGAAATGGGATGGTTGTCGTGCAATCCGCTCGACATTGGCCGCCGAGCCCGGCGACGTCATGCAGTTGTATTGGGCTCCAAGGTCGCCGAGCCGTTGCTTGACCAAAGGGCAAAACACCGAGTGGTAGGCCCCGGTCACCCCGGCGGTGTGGATTTGCTCGCCCGATGCGCTCGCGCAACCGAGCCCCGGGACCATCAAACATCCAGCGGCAAAAACGCTCCACCAACGCATGGGATTTCCTCCACCAATTCGAACGTGCAATGCAAGCCGTGCGGCGTCAACACGAAAGGCAGAAAGTTGCTCTAAGGACCCTCTGAACAAGTTTGGGGTCCAGGGGATTATCCCCTGGTTGGGGAGATTGAGGGGCGGACAAGCCCCTCATGGATCGCCGCAACGCGGCGATTGGTCAAGGGCTCCGCCCTTAACGATCCCGGCAAAGGGCATGGCCCTTTGCAAACCCGTGATTCAATCAGAGGATCCTTAGTTCACTTCCGCCAACAACGACAGCTGTTGCGGGCTGGTGCCGCCAGTTTGGTCGGTCAGGTCGGTTGGATAATCGCCGGTAAAGCAGTGGTCGGTAAACTGCGGACGCATTGCATCGCGCTTGTCGAACCCCATCGCCCGATACAGTCCGTCGACACTCAGGAACGCCAAGCTGTCGGCGCCCATGAAGCGGCACATTTCCTCAGTGCTCATCGTTGCGGCCAGCAATTCGGTCCGTTTCGGCGTATCGATGCCGTAATAGTCGCCGAATTTGATCTCGGGGCAGGCGATGCGCATATGCACCTCCCTGGCGCCGGCATCGCGCATCATCGAGACCAGCTTCTTCGACGTTGTGCCGCGCACGACACTATCGTCGATCAGCACGATGCGGCGACCGCGGATCACCGCCGCATTGGCGGAATGCTTGAGGCGGACACCGAGCTGCCGGATGCGCTGTTCGGGTTCGATGAACGTCCGCCCGACATAGTGATTTCGGACAATGCCGAATTCGAACGGAATCCCGGCCAATTCCGAGAACCCCAATGCCGATGGCACACCTGAGTCGGGGATCGGCACGACCACGTCGACATCACAGGGCGCTTCGCCGGCCAGTTGATGGCCCATCGACTTGCGAACTTGATAGACGTTCATGCCGCCGACAACGGAGTCGGGACGGGCGAAATAGATGTATTCAAAAATGCACGGCCGCGCCGGGCGCTGGGGAAACGGGCGGTGGCTTTGCAGGCCCTGTGCCGTGATCACGACGATTTCGCCGTTGTCGACTTCACGAACGAACGTCGCCCCGACGATATCGAGCGCACAGGTTTCGGAGGCGAGAATATAAGCCCCATCCAGCTTGCCGATCACCAGCGGCCGGATGCCGATCGGATCCCGTGCGCCGATCAACATCCCGTCGGTCATGCAAACCAGCGCATAGGCACCTTCCAGTTGCCGCAAGCCGTCGATGAAGCGTTCGACCAATCGCAGTTTTTGCGACCGCGCCATGAGGTGCAGCAAAATCTCGGTATCCGATGTTGACTGGCAGATCGCACCGGTGCGGATCAGATCATCGCGCACCGTCAGCGCGTTTGTAATGTTGCCGTTGTGGGCAACCGCAAACCCGCCGCTGTAGAGATCTGCAAACAGCGGCTGGACATTGCGCAATGCCGGCTCACCAGTTGTCGAATAGCGCACATGGCCAATCGCGACATCACCCTTGAGGCGTTCGATAACATCTTGCTCGTTGAGCCCGTCGCCAACCAGTCCCAACCGTCGCTCGGAATGAAACCGTTGCCCGTCGAAGGTCACGATCCCGCAGGCCTCTTGGCCGCGATGCTGCAATGCATGCAGCCCAAGCGCGGTCAGTGCGGCGGCGTCGCGGCTGCCAAACACGCCGAACACGCCGCATTCTTCCCGCAACCGGTCATCCCAGATTCCGGGCCAGATTCCGGACCGGATATCGGACCAGCTCCCACGCCAGATCCCGGGCTCGTCATCATCCCCGTCGCAGTTTGCAGAACCGCAATCTCGCAGTTGCCCGATCCCGGCCATCGAAGCCTCCAGATGCCCTGCGCCGTGTTGCCACGCATATACCGAAGAATCACTGAATTGTCGCCACAATTCTCCGGCTGAGCCGCTTCGTGACACATATCTGAAGCAGTTGCCCAATAGCCAGCGCAAAATTCGCGCATCAACAGCTCACCACCGCACCGTGGCCGACGGGATGTCAATCACATCCGTTCGCGATCGCATTAGAGCAACCTGCCTTTATTCGGAATCGGAACGATCCCGAATAAAGGCAGAAAGTTGCTCGCCTCTAAAGCACGATGATCTAGCGCGGTCCGACGACGCCCGGCGCCATCAACTTTGCTGATCGCCAGATCTTCGGGACAGATCGAGATCTTCCGGCAGCACCCGCTCGATAAAGGCGCGGAGCGCGTTGCCGGAACCTTCGATATAGGGCTTCGAAATCGAGTCTTTCACCCACGGCTGGGTCTCGGCGTACTGCGGATATAGAAAGCCGATGAAGAACATGTAGGGGATGACGACCAGCAGGAAGCCGCGCACGAGCCCGAAAACGAGGCCCAGCGTGCGGTCGATCATGCCGATACGGCTGTCGAGAATCGAATCGGAAATGCGCGACGTGATGAGATGCACGATCACCAGCACGATCAGAAAGATTATACCGCCCATCGCGATTTGTGCGATCGCCGGTTTGGTGCCGATTGTTTGCGCAAAGTCCTCGGCGATCGCCTTCTGGAAGAAAATGAAATAAACGACCGCGCCGCCGGCCACCAGCCAAGACAAGATCGACAGCACCTCGCGCGTCAGCCCCCGGTACATGGCCAGCAGGCCTGACAGGAGCGCGATCGCGAGCAATCCGACATCCAGATACGTGAGCGGGCCAATCATTGTCTAGTTCAATCCTCGGAGCAACCGCAGGTCAAAAGCGCAATGTCCTCGGTTCACTGGCATGAGCCGGCCGCGGTCGCAAGGTCTTTGAGATGTTTTATGCGCTGCAATGTCATTTGCAAACCACGCACCTCCAACTCTCCTGCAGCCGGCAACACGGCCTGTTTGAAACCAAGCTTTTGCGCCTCGCGCAACCGCGTCGTCATGTGAGCAGACGCGCGCACGGAACCGGACAGGCTGATTTCTCCGAAATGGACATAATGCTGCGCAACAGGAGCACCGGAAAGGGACGACACAAGGGCAGCGGCGGCGGCCAGATCAGCCGCTGGCTCGGTGATCTTCAAGCCGCCTGCCACATTGAGGTAAACGTCATGTTGCGCAAAGCTAATGCCGCAGCGCGCATCGAGCACGGCAAGCAACATCGCCAGTCGGCTCGCATCCCATCCAACCACGGCGCGACGCGGCGTGCCCAACGACGATTTCGCAACAAGCGCTTGAATTTCCACTAAAATCGGCCGCGTCCCTTCGACGCCTGCAAACACTGCCGCGCCCGGTGCCAAAGCATCACGCTCGCCCAGAAACAGCTCAGACGGGTTCTTCACTTCCCGCAGACCAGTCGACGACATCTCAAAAACGCCGATTTCGTCGGTCGCCCCGAAGCGGTTCTTGACCGCCCGCAGCAGGCGGAACGGCATGCCGCGGTCACCTTCGAAATAAAGCACCGTGTCGACCATGTGCTCGACCACCTTCGGCCCGGCAATCTGGCCGTCCTTGGTGACATGGCCAACCAGCACCAACGCACTGCCGGCTTGCTTGGCAAACCGGATCAGGCTCTGTGAGGCCGCACGAACCTGGCTCACCGTGCCCGGCGCAGCCTCGACGCTGTCCGCCCACAGGGTCTGGATCGAATCGACAATCACCAGATCCGCCGGTGCGCCATCGCTGAGCGTTGCCATGATGTTGCCAAGATTGGTCTCGGAAGCCAGTTCGACCGGTGCTGCGAGAAGACCAAGCCGCGTCGCCCGCATCCGCACCTGCGCCGTTGCTTCCTCACCGCAAAAGTAGATCGCGCGGCGGCCCTGGCGGGCGACCGCTGCAGCCAGCTGCAACAGCAGCGTCGACTTTCCGATGCCGGGTTCACCGCCGATGAGCACGGCCGAGCCGGGTACGATGCCGCCGCCGCTGACACGGTCGAGTTCGTCAAGTCCCGTCGCCAACCGCGCGCTGGGGCCCTCGCGCTTGTTCAACGGTTCCAATTCGACCGCGCGCCCGATGCGGCCCTTTGCCGGCAGCCCGCTGCCCGGCGGCGGGCCGGCATCGGTCTCCTCAACCAGGGAGTTCCAGGCCCCGCAGCCGGCACATTTGCCGGCCCATCGCGTGGCAACTGCTCCGCAGGCCTGACAAACGTAGGCTGCCCGTTGTGGCCGCGCCATCCTCTCGCCTTTCAGTGTTAGAGCGACCTGTCTTTATTCGGAATCGGAACGATCCCGAATAAAGACAGAAAGTTGCTCGCCTCTAAAGTAGCGATCATCTTTGTGCTTTAAGTTGGAACCGCAATGGCGGTTCCAACTTAAAGCACAAAGATGATCTAGCCGAGACCGGCCCGCCGGCCCCGCCTGCGGCGGCAATGATCTAAGGGCTCCGTTCGACGTACTCGCGGTGGACCCGCCGGCTCAACCGCGACAGCAGTTCATAGCCGATCGTTCCGGCCCGGTCGGTCAGATCATCGACACTGACGCGATCGCCCATCACCTCGACCCAGCCGCCGCGGTGCACAAGATGCTCCGGCACGTCGGTGACGTCGAGGGATATCAGATCCATCGATACGCGGCCGACGATCCGGACCTCGTGATCGCCGACATAGCCGACCGGGCCGGGCCGGGCATCATCGCCGCCGAGGGCGCGCAGAAAGCCGTCCGCATAGCCGCACGCAATTGTCGCAATCCGCGAGCGTCGCGTGCAATGATGGCTTGCCCCGTAGCCGACGCTGGCGCCCTTGTCCGCTGATTGGACCTGGAGGATGCGCGCATAAAGCCTGACAACCGTATCCATCGGATTGGCGCCACCCTCGAAGGCACGGCCGCCGTAAAGCGCAATCCCGGGGCGCACGAGATCGTAGTGGAAATCCGGTCCAAGAAAGGTGCCGCCCGAGTTGGAGAGGCTGGCGGGCGCATGCGGGACCAGCGCACGCAACGTTTCAAATGCCGCGCGCTGGTCGCGATTGAGGGGGTGGTCGTGCTGATCGGCGCAGGCAAGGTGGCTCATGAAGACGGCCAGCTCGAACGCCTCGATCGCGCCATCCTCACCAACCAGGCGCTCGAATTCATCGCCGGGAACGCCGAGACGGTGCATGCCGGTGTCGACATGGACCGCTGCCGGATAGCGTCGGTTGGCCTGCCGGCAAATCGCGGCCCACTCTTCGATTTCCGGTATGCTCGAGAGCACCGGCCGCAGATCGAACCCGGTGTAGTGGGCGCCGGCACCCGGCAGCAGCCCATCGAGGATGTAAATCGTGGCACCCGGTGCAATCGAGCGGACCCGACGCCCTTCGGCCAACGTCGCGACAAAAAAGGTTTCGCAGCCCTCTGCAACTAACGCTGTCGTTATTTCCTCAAGACCCAGGCCGTAGGCATCCGCCTTGACCACGCCGGCGCATTCCGCCCGCCCTGCCGCGACGTTGAGTTTGGCCCAGTTGCGCCGCAACGCATCGAGATCAATCTCAAGCACGGCGCGGGCGTGTGCCGGCGCCTTCGGTATCGCTCTCTTGGCCGTCGTCGTGGTCATCAGGGGCTCGGTGCTCGCTCTCAACATCTACTCCAGGCGTTCGGGTAAGCGGTCCTCACGCGCGAGATTGGCAAAGCGCGTAAACTGGCTCTCAAACGCGAGTTGAACGGTGCCGACGGGTCCGTGGCGCTGCTTACCAACGATCACTTCCGCCTTGCCGGCGACCTGGATCATCTTGTGTTGCCAATCCGCGAACTCCGGCGTGCCTTCACTCGGTTTGAGGCGTTCGACATAATACTCTTCGCGAAACACAAACATGACCACGTCAGCGTCCTGCTCGATCGAACCCGATTCGCGAAGGTCCGACAGCTGTGGGCGTTTGTCCTCGCGCTGTTCGACCTGACGCGACAGTTGCGACAGCGCGATAATCGGCACTTCCAGTTCCTTGGCAAGCGCTTTCAGGCCGGTTGTGATCTCGGTGATTTCCTGTACCCGGCCTTCGCCTGCTCGTTTGCCGCCGGAGAGCAGCTGCAGATAGTCAACAATCAACAGGTCGAGCCCGCGCTGGCGCTTGAGCTTGCGCGCGCGCGCTGCCAGTTGCGCAATCGAAATGCCGCCGGTCTGGTCGATAAACAGCGGTGCCTCGGCCATCACCTGGGAAACCTCGACGAGCTTGCGAAACTGGTCTTCGTTGATCATGCCGCGACGGATTTTTTCCGACGGTATTTCAGTCTGCTCGGACAGCACCCTGGTGGCGAGCTGTTCGGCCGACATTTCCAGCGAGAAGAAGCCAACGCAGCCGCCATCGACGGTTTTGACGGTCCCGTCGGGCTGTTCTTCGACCCGGCGGTTCTTGGCGACATGGTAGGCGATGTTGGTGACCAGCGCCGTCTTGCCCATCGACGGACGGCCGGCAAGAATGATCAGGTCGGACGGTTGCAGCCCGCCCGTGCGGGCGTCGAGATCGCGCAGGCCCGTCGACAGGCCTGAGAGATGGCCGTCGCGCATATAGGCGCTGTTTGCCATGTCGACGGCTTGCGTCAACGCCGCCCCGAAGTCGACAAAACCCTGGCCGTACTTGCCGCTTTCCGCCAGCGTGTAGAGCCGGTTTTCGGCGTCTTCGATTTGCTGCTGCGGTGGTGCATCGACGGGCGAATCGTAGGCGACCGTGACCATGTCTTCACCGAGCACGATCAGGGCCCGGCGCATCGCCAAATCATAGACCGTGCGGCCGTAATCGGCGGCGTTGATGATGGTTGTCGCACTGGCCGCCAGGCGCACCAGATATTGCGGAACCGTCAGATCATCGGCGACGGGCTCGGCGTGCTCGAAAAACGTGCGCAGGGTAATCGGCGTTGCCTGCTTGCCGGCGTGTATAAGCTTGGCGGCAACGTCATAGATTTCCTGGTGCAGTGGTTCATAAAAATGAACGCCGTCGAGAAAGCCCGATACCCGATCAAGCGCCTCGTTGTTGACCAGGATGGCTCCGAGCAGCGCCTGCTCGGCATCGATGTTGTGCGGTGGCTGGCGGTAGCTGAGCGGCTCGTCGGCTGCCGCCTGGGCCTTGAGCTGATCGCTGCGCGTGAGGGATGTGGCTGGTTCTGTCATGGCCGCGATCTTAGATGATTCACGTCCAGCAACGTTGCATCCACCGCCGGCTTCTCAACCGACCCTCCCCGCTATGCACATGTCGGGTCAGCGGCCATTGCCGCACCGCCCGAATCAAGCCTTGCAGCACGATCACCCGGCCGCGGTTTCATCGTCCTCGGCCGGCGCTGCGCCATCGTGCGCGCGCTGGTCCGCATCGCCGGTGAATTCGGCATCGGGATCAAAGGTCTCAAGCTCCAGCGCCTCGTCCTGAAGCACGGTGACATCTTCCCCGCGCGCCTGGCGCTCGGCCTCTTCTTCAGAGCGCGCGACGTTGACCGTGATCTCGATTATCACTTCCGGGTGCAGTACGATCTTGACCGGATGAACGCCCAGCGCCTTGATCGGCTGGCTGAGTTCGACCTGCCGGCGATCGATGCTGAAACCGCCGACGGTTACCAGTTCGCCAATGTCGCGGGTCGAAACCGAGCCGTAAAGCTGGCCGGTGTCGCCGGCTTGCCGGATCGCGATGAACTGCTCGCCTTCAAGGCGCTCGCCGACCGATGCGGCCTCCTGCCTGGCCTCGAGGTTGCGGGCTTCCAGTTGAACTCGCTGCTGTTCGAACTCCGCCTTGTTGGCATCCGTCGCGCGCAACGCCTTGCCCTGCGGCAACAGAAAGTTGCGCGCATAACCGTCCTTCACTTTGACGATGTCGCCCATCTGGCCCAGTGCGCCGATGCGCTCCAAAAGAATCACATCCATTTCGAGCTCGTCCTCCTTAGTGTGTGAGATGCAACTTGAAATTAAATAACCTCAGCCGCCCATCGACGGGCCCGGCGGAGAATTGAATGATCGCTTGAACGGCAAGATCGGCTCGCCAATTCCGATCATGGCGATGATGATGCCGCTGAACGGGTTGAGGATGAACAGTGCCAGATAAACGCCGAACAAGATGAACGGCCGGGCAGCGTTACCCTGCGTCAGATTATGGATGATCGCGAGCCCGACGAGGAGATAGGCAAAGAACAAGGCACTGGCAAAACCCGACGCAATCAAACCTGGATAGCCGGGCACAAACGACAGCCCGACAATGGCGGCAAACAGCAGCGGCGTTGCCGGCGGCAAGGCGAGTAACGACAGATCGGGCCACGGTCGGTGCAGGCGCCCCGATGCCTTGGTGATCAGCCCGCCGAGCCACAAATTGAGGCATGCAAGTGCCATCCAGAACGTGGCGACGGCGGCCGCGAAACTGTGCGTGAGCACTTTGGCGAATGCCGCGATGTCCTGTTCCGTCGGCGCTTTGCCGCCGGGCTTGAAGGTCCAGCCGCGCGGCGCGGGCCGTCCCGTCGTCTCGCCGGCGCCGGTCACGGTCTTGGTGAAGCGCTCCAAGGTCTTGCGCACTTCCGCCTCGAGCCCTGCCATGTCGGTCGCCACCGAAAAGATCGACAGCGTGGCGAGTACGCCGGCCACCAGCGCGGCAATGCCAAGCACGCGGCCCGGCGGGTACCATTCGACAACCGGGTTGCCATGGCCGTCGACGGTGCCGGTATGCCGGTTCAGCATCAACAAGTAAGCGAAGGTCGCCATCGGCAGGCCAATTGCACAAAAGTGCAACGCCGCCGCCTTGGGCTGCGTCAGCAAGGCCATCACGCCGCCGGCCGCAACCGCGCCAACCGCAGCCGCCATCCAGCCCCAGCCGAGACCGGACATGATGATCGGCAGCGGCGCCAGGAATATCAACAGGAACAGCCCGAACAGCGATCCCTTCGCGGCGGCAACCAACACCAGTGCCGAAACAATGCCGGCACTCAGCCCAATAAACAGTCCGTTGCGCATGTCCAGCTGTCCCGCTCTCGGGCGGTTAGAGGGCTGCACCGAACAAGGTGAGCCCCCAACCAACGACAGATTGCGTATCCAATTCGAGTGGCCGCGTTCGCGATCACATTCGCAATCACGAGCCCGGCCGCGACGGTTACTTGATCACGTAAGGCAGAAGGCCGAGGAAGCGCGCCCGCTTGATCGCCTTCGACAACTCGCGCTGTTTCTTGGCGGAAACGGCCGTAATCCGGCTCGGCACGATCTTGCCCCGCTCGGATACGTAGCGGCCCAACAGCCTCACGTCCTTGTAGTCGATCTTCGGCGCACTATCCCCGGAAAACGGGCAGGTCTTGCGGCGACGATGAAACGGGCGTCGCGCCCCACCGGCAGGTCCAGCCATCGCTTAAGCTCCCTGTCCTGAGTTGCCGCCAGTGCCGCTTGCCTGCTGCTGCGGCCGCGCTCGGAACGTCGATCCGTCACGATCACGATCACGGTCACGATCGGCGCCGCGCGGGCCGCGGTCACCGCGCGCACCACCGCGATCGCCACGCGGGCCGCGGCGATCATCGCGATCGTTCTTGCGCATTTGAGCCGACGGCTCGGTATCGTGCTGATCAACGCGGATGGTCATGAACCGGATGATGTCCGTCGACAGGCCCATCCGCCGTTCCATTTCCGCAACAGCCGGCGCCGGGGCATCGATATTCATCAGTGTGAAGTGCGCCTTGCGGTTCTTTTTAATTTTATAAGTCAGAGACTTAACGCCCCAGTATTCGGTCTTGCCAACGGCACCGCCACCCTCGACGATGACCTGCTTCAATTCCGACGTCAACGTGTCGACCTGCTGTTGCGACACATCCTGGCGGGCGAGATAGACATGCTCATAAAGCGGCATGCGAACACCTTTCCTTTGCACCATATCCGATCCCGGCGCATAGCCACTTGTGGGCCCGGAAATCGCCATTGCTGGCAACGGAAAGGCCCAAAGCACGACCCAGAAGCGCGAAGACACCAGGAGACCAGGGCAATAAGCCTGCAAACCCTGCCGCGGGAGCGGGGCCCATCCTGTTCAGCCTTCAACCGGGATGAAGCCGTCTTTATACGCGAAATTCTGCCCCGAGCAATCAAAACATCACCGCTTTCGCCAGCGCCATCGGTCGCATCGCCTTGACAGGTCGACCGCCTGCATGCGTATACGCCACAGTGATCCTTGACCGTTGGCGACCAACGTGCACGAGTGGAGTGGATTGCATTATGGCGCGCGCATTCATTTTTCCAGGCCAGGGCAGCCAGGACGTCGGCATGGGCAAAGATCTTGCCGATAGCTTTGC
Source organism: Hyphomicrobiaceae bacterium (assembly GCA_965223355.1). Lineage (GTDB taxonomy): Bacteria > Pseudomonadota > Alphaproteobacteria > Rhizobiales > Hyphomicrobiaceae > Tectiglobus. The sequence continues at coordinate 4,617,668 of CBDCWE010000003.1, read as the reverse complement.
CTGTGCCCGCGAGGTCTTCAGCGAAGTCGACGACGCGTTGGGCCAGAAACTCACGCAGATCATGTGGGACGGCCCGAAAGACACCCTGACCCTGACCGAGAACGCGCAGCCCGCCCTGATGGCGGTGTCGGTCGCCGCTGCCCGCGTGCTCGAGGTTGAACACGGCCTCAAGCTGGCCGATACCGTAAAGTTCGTCGCCGGTCACTCGCTTGGCGAGTATTCCGCGCTGACCGCCGCGCGAACCTTTTCGATAGCCGATGCCGCCCGCCTGCTGCGCGCTCGCGGCAGTGCCATGCAGAAGGCGGTGCCGGTCGGCGAGGGCGCGATGGCGGCCCTGCTCGGCGTCGGAATGGATGTCGCCGAGAAGGTTGCCGAAGAAGCCGCTCAGGGCGAGGTCTGCCAGGTTGCAAACGACAATGATCCGACCCAGGTCGTGCTCTCCGGCGCCAAGGCGGCAATCGATCGCGTGCCTGAGATCGGCAAAGCCCACGGCGTGCGCCGTGCCATGCCGCTGCCGGTCAGCGCCCCCTTCCACTGTGCGCTGATGCAGCCGGCGGCCGACGTGATGGCCGCGGAACTCGCCAAAGTCGACATGCAAGCGCCGGCCGTGCCGGTTGTTGCCAACGTCTCCGCGACGCCGGTCTCGGAGCCGGCACAGATCCGCCGCTGCCTTATCGAACAGGTTACCGGCACGGTGCGCTGGCGTGAATGTGTTCTGGCGATGATCAGCGCTGGTGTCAGCACGTTTTACGAGATCGGCAGCGGTAAGGTGCTATCGGGTCTGGTCGGGCGTATCGACAAGGGTGCCCGATCGCACCCAGTTGCAACGCCGCAGGACATCGCCGCCGTCGCCGCCGCGCTTAAGGCCTAGATTTTATGTGAGCTTGTGAGCCACGACAGTGGGGTTTGCAGGCCAGTGTCCGAGGAAATGCGATGTTTGATCTGACCGGTAAAAACGCACTTATCACCGGCGCCACGGGCGGGATCGGCGAGGCGATTGCGCGCACCTTCCATGGCCGCGGTGCAACCGTCGCAATCTCGGGACGGCGCCAGGACAAGCTGCACGAGTTGGCTGCAGCCCTCGGCGAGCGCGCCCACGTCCTGGTGTGCGATCTCGCCGTCAAGGACCAAGTAGCCAGGCTCGTCGATGATGCCATTGCCGCCATGGGCTCGCTCGACATCCTGGTCAACAACGCCGGCCTCACCAAGGACAACCTGTTCATGGTGATGAAGGACGACCAGTGGGATGACGTGATCGGCGTCAATCTGACATCGACATTCATGCTGATGCGCGCCGCCGCCCGTGCCATGATGCGCGCCAAGAGCGGCTACGGGCGCATTATCAACGTGTCGTCGGTCAGCGGCATTATCGGCAATCCCGGGCAGGCCAACTACGCTGCTTCCAAGGCGGGCATGATCGGCATGACCAAGTCGCTGGCCCGCGAAGCCGCCGCGCGCGGCATCACCGCGAACTGCATTGCCCCGGGTTTCATCAAGACCGCCATGACCGAGGTCCTCAACGACAAGCAGGTTGCCGGCATCATGGACGCGATCCCGGCCAAGACCTTCGGCACCCCGGACGACATTGCCGCGGCAGCCCTCTATCTTGCCAGCGCGGAAGCACGATACATGACGGGCCAGACCCTGCACGTGAACGGCGGCATGGTCATGGTATGAGCAAATGGTTGTTCATGTCGCAGCCTAATCGTCGTATTGGCCCGAAAGACGGTGGATTAGGCAGGCTCGCGACGCTGGTCAACCTACATGAAGTATGTTAACTGGCGCCGGTTGTGATGCGCATGCGGGTGGGAACGGCTGCACGGCAGGCGTGGATTTCTCGCCTCATCAGAAAATTCCAACCGGCCGGTTTGAGTGGTGGCAGGCCCTGCTTCACGCGAGAGCCGATCGCAGGCAAAATGTAGAAGCACGAACAAACCGTAATGAGGGGACACGAAAGATGAGCGATGTCGCTGAGCGCGTGAAGAAAATCGTCGTCGAGCATTTGGGCGTCGAAGCAGACAAGGTGAGCGACAACGCTTCCTTCATCGACGATTTGGGCGCCGACAGCCTCGATACCGTCGAACTGGTCATGGCCTTTGAAGAGGAGTTTGGCTGTGAGATCCCGGACGATGCGGCTGAGCACATCCTGACGGTCGGTGATGCCGTCAAGTTCCTGGAAAAGAACGCCAGCGCATCCTAGTGTGAGCGAGCGCTCGGCTTCACCTTGGTTCGGTGCCGCCCGCTCGTCGACCGGGCGGCGTCAGTTCAGCGGCGCAGCGGTGGCTTGCCCTGCGCACAATCAGTGATCCGGAATGGCGATGCGACGTGTGGTAGTAACCGGCCTTGGATTGGTCACGCCTCTGGGTTGCGGCATCGAGACGACCTGGCAGGCATTACTGGAGGGCCGCAGTGGCGCGCGCCGCGTCGAGGAGTTCGAAGTCTCCGACCTTTCGGCTCAGATCGCAGCGTTTATTCCGCGCGGTGACGGCGCCAACGGAACCTTCAATCCCAGCGATTGGATGGAACCAAAGGAGCAGCGCAAGGTCGATGATTTTATCGTCTATGCCATTGCTGCCGCCGATCAGGCCATTGCCGATGCCGGCGACATTGTGACAACCGATGAAGAACGGGAAATGACCGGCGTTCTGATCGGTTCGGGCATTGGTGGTTTGCAGGGCATCGCCGAGACGTCACTACTGCTCGACAGCAAGGGCCCGCGCCGGGTCAGCCCGTTCTTTATCCCCGGTCGACTGATTAACCTTGCCTCCGGCTATGTCTCGATCAAACACCGTTTGAAGGGCCCCAACCATGCGGTTGTGACCGCCTGTTCGACCGGCGCACATGCGATTGGCGATGCCGCCCGTCTGGTTGCGCTGGGTGATGCCGACGTCATGGTCGCCGGCGGCACGGAAAGCCCGATTTGCCGCATCGCCCTGGCCGGTTTTGCCGCCTGTCGCGCGCTGTCGACGTCTTACAACGATACCCCGACCAAGGCCTCGCGGCCCTATGATGAAGGCCGCGACGGCTTTGTGATGGGCGAGGGTGCGGGGGTCGTGGTGTTGGAGGAGTATGAGCGCGCCAGGGCCCGCGGCGCCAAGATTTATGCCGAGGTGATCGGTTACGGCCTGTCCGGTGATGCCTATCACATCACCGCCCCCGCCGCCGATGGCGACGGGGCCTATCGCTGCATGCAGGCGGCGATCAAACGCGCCGGGATCGCGGTGGACGAGATTGACTACATCAATGCCCACGGCACATCGACGCCGATGGGCGATGAGATCGAACTTGGCGCCGTTGAACGCTTGTTTGGCAATCGCGCTGCCAATCTGGCGATGTCGTCGACGAAGTCGGCGATCGGCCATCTGTTGGGCGCTGCAGGCTCGGTCGAGGCGATCTTCTCGATTTTGGCTCTTCGCGACAACATCGCCCCGCCGACCCTGAATCTCGACAATCCATCCGTGGAAACCGAGATTGATCTGGTCCCCCACACCGCCAAAAACATGCAGATTGATACGATTCTGTCGAACTCGTTCGGGTTTGGTGGCACCAATGCGTCGCTGATCATGCGTCGTGTCGGATAGGCTGATTGCCAAATCCCCAACGGCCGGCAAGCAGTGCATCAACAATCGAGGCAAGTGCCTGCTTTTGCCACATTTTTCGCTAGATCATCGTGCCTTAAGTCAGAATCGCCGTTGCGGTTCCAAGTCAAGGCACAAAGATGATCGCCCCTATCGCAACTTTAGAATCGAGCAACCTGCCCTTAGTTCGGGATCGCAACGATTTCGAATAGGGGCAGGTTGCTCTAGTGTCGCGTCGAATTCTATATTCAGTTTGCGAAGCCCGAAACGGGGTTGAGGACTTTCGCATCATTGTTCGCGTAAACGACTCATTCAGGGTAATAGCGCGATGCAGCGACATCATCACGAGCACGAGTTCCGCAATTTGCCGAGCCTCCGGCCGATCAGCCCGATGGAGGCGATCGAGCCGACCCGGGCGCCAACGCGACCACCGGGCGGGCGGCGCAGAAAAACACGAGCGATGAGTCCGATGATGCGCTGGCTTAACGGTGTTCTGACAACCTTGCTGTTCGTGATGCTGATGGTCGCAGGCGGCCTTGCCTGGTTCAACCATCAGGTCACGGTCGCCGGCCCGCTGACCCAAGACGAACTGATCACGATCTCACCCGGGAAGGGCGAGCGTGCGATTGCCGAAATCCTTGAGCAGAAGGGCGCGATTGTCAGCCGCCACCTGTTCCTGGCACACCAGCTTTCCTATCGTGTCTGGGAGCGTCTCCACAGGCGCAAACCCGCGCCGCTCAAGGCGGGCGATTACCGCATCAAGTCGGGCGCGAGTGTGCGCGAAGTAGCCAATTTGATCCGCAGCGGCAAGTCGGATCTTATCTCCATTTCAATTCCAGAGGGTTTGACCAGCTATCAAATCGTCACCCGCCTGCGCCAAAACACGTCACTGACCGGCGACATCGTCGAGGTCCCGCCCGAAGGCTTCCTGATGCCGGACACCTACCGCGTGCGGCGCAGTGCGACCCGCCAGGACATTCTGCAAATCATGGCCAAGGAACAGCGCAAATATTTGCGCGATATCTGGTCCGAGCGCCAACCGAACCTGCCCTACAAGGACATCAGCGAGGCGCTGATCCTGGCATCCATCATCGAAAAGGAAACCGGTCCGAACGATGACCCGGCTCGGATTGCGGGTGTGTTCGTCAACCGCCTGCGCAAGGGCATGCGGCTGCAATCCGACCCGACGATCCTCTATGGCAAGTTCGGCACCAAGGTCGCATGGGGCAGTACCATTTATCGCTCCGACATTCAGAAAAAGACCTCACACAACACCTACCAGATCGACGGACTTCCGCCGACGCCGATCTGCAATCCCGGGCGGGCATCGCTCAAGGCAGCGCTCAATCCGGCGCCAACCCGCGATCTCTACTTTGTCGCCGACGGCCGCGGTGGCCATGTCTTTTCCGAAACCGTCGAGCAGCACAATCGTGCCGTTGCCGAATGGCGCAAGATCGAGAAACGCATTCGCAAGGTCCAACAGCAAAGGGCGGCACAACAGGCCGCCGTTGCGGCAACATCGCCAGCGGCCGCGGCCAATACCTCGGAAACGGCAAAACCGGCCGAAGCGGCCACACAACCCGTACTCCAAGCTCCCGACGGGACGCCGCTGCCAAGTCGCCGTCCGCGCCGATGAGCAGCACCGACCGGCGCCAGACCGGCGCGACGGCACGGCGCGGATTGGCCCAACCCGTTGCCGCAGCCGGGTGATGGCGAACCGGATCACAGCCGCCCAATCGCCCGGGAGCAACCTGCTCCGGCCTTGCCGACCGAACCCGAACCATCCCGCTCAAAGCGCGCGCACGATGTCATGATTGGACCCGGGACGCCGCGAACCGACAACCGTTGAGGTGTTGCATTGGTATCGCGCTAGAGCAACCTGCCTTTATTCGAGATCGTTCCGATCCCGAATAAAGGCAGAAAGTTGCTCGCCTCTTAAGTGGCGATCATCTTTGTGCTTTCAGTTGGAACCGCAATAGCGGTTCCAACTGAAAGCACGATGATCGAACAGCGTTGCGCGTCGCGGCGGCGTGCTCGCGTGCACTTCCAACCGGGGCCGCGATGATCTATAGAGCAACCAGCCTTTAATTCGGAATCAGGACGATGCCGAACAGGGCCCAGAACGGTGCTCGCATCCACAGCGGCGATCGGCGTACCTTGAGTTGGCTGGCGCCGTACCGCTGGCAGGCAGTGGCACGCCGGTGCGCGCGGCCGGGGCGAGGCGGTGGGCCGGCGCGACAGACCGGCCTGAGGCGGCAATGATCTTGATCATCGAGGCGGTGTGATTGACGCCGAGAGTGGGTGCGCGATGGCAATCAACAGCATGACCGGATTTGCGCGAACGCAAGGTCAATTGGACGACGAGCGCTGGTACTGGGAGCTGCGCAGCGTCAACGGCCGCGGCCTTGACATCCGCTTGCGCCTGCCCCCGGGCATGGAGGCGATGGAGCAAAAGGCGCGTGGCGAAATCGCGCACGGCCTGGCCCGCGGCAATGTCTCCGCCACCCTCAATTTCCAATCGCGCAGCCTGCGCACGTCAATTCAGATCAACCAGGAAAATCTCGAACAGGTCGTGCGCGCGGCCGAGCAGATCAACACCCGAGTTGGCTCACCCGGCATCACCGTTGACGCCATCCTGAACGCCCGCGGTGTCCTGGAGGCAACCGAGGCCGCCGACGATGAGACCACCCGCCAGCGGCGCACCGAGGCCATCCTTGGCGATCTGCGCACCGCCGTTGCCAGCCTGCAATCGGCGCGCGCTGCCGAGGGCAAGGTGCTCGCGGGCAACCTCGCTCGCTATGTCGATGAAGTCGCATGCCTGACCCGTGAGGCGCAGACGTCCGAGGTCCGCACACCGCAGGCAATTGGCGAAAAGCTGCGCGGCCAGATTGCCCGGCTCACCGGCGATCCCGATCTACAACTCAACGCCGATCGCCTGCATCAGGAAGCCGTCCTGCTGGCCACCAAGGCAGACATTGCCGAGGAACTGGACCGCCTCACCGCCCATGTCGCGGCGGCCCGCGAGATCCTCGCCACCGGGTCACCGGCGGGGCGCAAACTCGAATTTCTGGTGCAAGAATTGAACCGCGAGGCCAACACGCTGTGTTCAAAATCAAACCACATCGATATCACCCGCATTGGACTGCAAATGAAGACGGCAATCGACCAGCTTCGCGAACAGGTCCAAAATATCGAATAGCGTAGCGATCTCATGACCACGCCCAAGCCGCCCGAACGCCGTGCCCTGATACTGCTTCTGTCCTCACCATCCGGTGCCGGCAAGACGACGCTGGCGCGTCGGTTGCTTCAGAGCGATGACAACCTGCGCCTGTCCATCTCCGTCACCACCAGACCGCGGCGTGACGGTGAGATCGATGGTAAGGACTATTGGTTCATCGACCGCGACGAATTTCTGCGCCGGCGCGATGGCGGTGAACTTCTCGAGTGGGCCGAAGTGTTCGGCAATCTCTACGGGACCCCGCGCCAGGCGGTCGAGGATCTGCTCGCGGGCGGACACGACGTGCTGTTCGACATCGACTGGCAGGGTGCCCAACAGCTCGCCGAGCAAATTCCGCAAGATCTTGTCAGGGTGTTCGTGCTGCCGCCGTCGGGACCGACACTTGAGCAGCGCCTGCGTGATCGCGCCCAGGACAGTGCACCGGTGGTCGCCCAGCGCATGGCGCGCGCCGCCGAAGAACTCAGCCACTGGGGCGAATACGACTACGTCATTATCAACGATGACATTGCCCGCAGCACCGAGGCGGTTCGCGCGATCCTGATCGCTGAGCGCACGCGCAAGGACCGCAATGTCGGCCTGGCCGACTTTGTGCGCACGCTGCAGTCAACGCTGTAGCACTTTACTGAAAAACCTCGCCTATCAGTCTGTCGGACTTTAGCTAGCAAATCAGTTAAACGCATTGCGTATGACCCGATTCGTGAACGCGGACCGCGCCAGACGTTCCTTTTGCCGTCCGACATGCGCGACTGGGTGCCGGAAGATGATCTTTGCCACTTCGTTATAGAGGCCGTCCAGCGCGTCGACATGAGCGCGTTCGCGATCAATACGCGCGGCAGCGGCTCGCCGCAGTACGATCCGCGCATGCTGCTGGCACTGCTGATCTACTGCTACGCCAATGGCATCACTTCGTCGCGCCGCATCGAGCGGGCAAGCTACCGTGATGTCGCGGTGCGCTTCGTTGCTGCCAACACGCATCCCGACCACGACACGATCGCGGTGTTTCGCCGGCGCAATGAAGCAGCCTTCAAGGCGGCGTTTGTCGAAGTGCTGCTGCTTGCCCGCGAGCTCAAGTTGCTCAAGGTTGGCACGGTCAGCGTCGATGGCACTAAGATCGATGCAAACGCCTCGAAGCACAAGAGCGTGCGCTACGACCGGGCGAAGGCATTGCGCGATAAATTGACAGCCGACATCAGTGAACTGGTGGCGAAGGCGGAGAACGCCGATGTGAGCGGTGACGACGACCTGCAGTCTCTGCCGGACGAGATTGCCCGGCGCGAAGTGCTCAAAGCCAAGATGGATGCTGCGATCGAACGTCTTGAGGCAGAAGCCAAGGCGGAGGCGGAAGCCGCTGAACCGGCGTATCAGGAAAAGCTTGCAAGGCACCGTGATCACGGTGGTTCCGGACGTCCGCCAAAGCCGCCGAGTAGCACGCCCGGCAACGACCGCCAGACCAATCTGAGCGATGCCGACAGCCGCATCATGCGCAAGAACAAGCGCTCAGAGTTTCGCTAGAGCAACCTGCCTTTATTCGGAAGCGGAACGATCCCGAATAAAGGCAGAAAGTTGCTCGCCTCTAAAGTGGCGATCATCTTTGTGTTTTAAGTTGGAACCGCAATAGCGGTTCCAACTTAAAACACGATGATCTAGGCGCTCTGTTCTGCAATACCATCCTCGAAATCAGCGAGTTGTCGTGCGATGGCCAGAATGCCTGCCCGTGCGTAAGCCGTTTTGCAAGATTGTAGGATGGCGAGCATTTCGACACAGTCAGGATCGGCCAACAGGTCGCCATAGATCCCGCCGGTTTCGGTGTGGCTGCCAAGCCCTTCGAGAAATGAGGCAACCGGAGCACCCATCACGTCGGCGATTGCGATCAGTCGTGCGACTGTCAGTCTGGAGATGCCGGCTTCGTACTTGAAGTATTGCTGCGGCGAGATCCCGACGCGGTTTGCTACTTGGTGTTGCTTGAGTTTGACAAGCAGTCGTCTTGCGCGGAGCCGGGCGCCAATCAGGTTATCGAGTTCACCCGCCCGTCTCGCCCCTTGTCCCGTGTGGGATCCTTCCTCTTCAAACACCGCGATCCACTTTCAATACAACTCAATTATAGCATCTCGCCTTTGATGTTAGGTGCTCACTGAGGAAAAGCAACATCTCGAACTGGAGAATCAACCCCAAAGAGAACAGGCTGGCTCCGTCCAAACCCAAACGATGGAGCCATTTATATGTTTGCGTCACAGCAGCCGAATACTCGCCAAGCAGAGTCCCGCTTTTCCCCATCGCTGTTGGAAGGCCTCGATATTGTTCACGAGCCGCGCGAGTTGCTGGGCATGGTGATCGTCGCGGCCGTTGACGCGATGGCATCGCACGGGGTGCGAATGACGTTCGGCACCTTCGAAGAGCTGATGGTCGTCAACGCCGCCAATCGGGACAGCTGGTTTGAAATGCACACCGCTTATCGCCACGACATTGGCGGCGTGAGTGATGACAATGGCATTGTTGTGATTGGGCGCGATACGGGCGGGCGCGCCGTCACCGCTCACGCCGTGCGCCTCTATGAATGGTACGAGACGAATTTCAGGGATGAAGCGCAGAGCCTGCGCATGTTCTATGCCGATCCTGCCCCTGCCCGTGCGGCTGGCGAACGGTGCACGGTTCATGCGTCGGAAGCCGCGGAGATCGCCGGACGGTGTGCTTACATTGGCAGTCTTTGGTGCCATCCCGATTACCGCGGCCGCGGCCGCGTTCGTCTGATTACAAGCATCACGCGGGCGGTCGCGCTGGGCCGTTGGGGCTTTGAGACGTTGGTTGGACTGATATCAGCCGCCAACATGGCGAAGGACTTTCACGGTCGCACCGGCATGCATCAGGTCCTGACGCCGGGCGCAACCATCACGAATTGCCCAACCAAGCCGGATGGTGATCTGGAGTTTGCGATCGCCTACAACTCGGCAATGCAGTTGGTTGATGAATTAGTGAAGCTGCTTCTAGAGCTGCGCGCGCAAGTCGATACTGTCGCTGAGCAGCGTCGCGCTTAGCACCCAAGCGGTGTTTTCGCTCGAGGGTAGGGGAAGCGCCAGGCGTTGGTAACGTCCGCGCCTGACGCGGTTGGCAGCTGGGTCGACGATGTAGGTGTCGACATCGTTGATCTGCGGAGCGACACTGGCCGCGGCAACCCGATAGCAGTTGGACACGGCACGCCCGTAGACGATATCCGGTTGGTCATCGACCCGCAGGCCCGCCAGCCGTTCCGCCCTGCCGTGATTGTAAAGCGCGTAGCCAGGCCCGATCCGGTGGAAGTAGGCCTGCCCCGATGCTCGTTCGACGCCGATCAGTGAGTAGCGACCCGCAATCGACCCGTCCAGAATGTGCCGGTGAGCGCCGAAATCGATCTGGTTGGACTGGGCGCGCCAAAGCCCAACAAGCTCGGCGAAGGGGTGTTGCATCGGCAGGGATGAAAGCGCCCGCGGCTCGACGATGTATTTGGCGGGGCCGGCGTCTTTGCGCGCACTGGCAATGAGGTGCCCCAAACGCGAACGTGCTGCCACTACTCCGGGCAGCACTTCATGATGCCAAGCCCCATCATACCAAGATATCGACACGCGCCGGGGCGCAAGCTCGCCAAGGACACGGTGCAGACACTGCAACGCAGCAAGTTTCAGGCGGGAGGGCGTTATGCGCAGCGCAAGCGATTGGCGATCGCACGCCACGCCGGCGTAACCCAGATTGCGAATGGCGAACCCGGCCAGAGCGGCATCAGAAACAACGTTGCCGAACCGGCGGCGCAGCACGTCAGGGCTGGCGCTGATGATCTCACCGTCAGGAGTAATGAGGCTGTGCATCGATAGCGTCCCGGGTGGTGGTGTAAATCGGGCTCTCCGGCTTTCAACGCGCGGTACTTCAAACGGCCCGAATACATCATATTCGTTTGGCGACTTCGTCTGCTAACAGACTAAGAATATTGCTGCGAGCAGGTGCAAGGCAAGAGACCATCTCCTAAATCAAGGCAGAGTTATACGCAAAATTTGGTGACGGCTTTTCTCGGTGACGGCGGCATATCATGAGGTTGCTTGACGACCTCATTTCTGCAAAGGAGCGATATGCCGTGTCCAATGATAACGTTTCAAAATTGCTTCAGCCAGGAAGCTTTAAAGTCACGCTCACCGATATTTTACGTGAAGGCGCCCGCATTCTACTGGCTCAAGCGGTGGAAGCGGAGGTTGCTGGGTTCCTGGACCAATTCTCCGACCTCAAAACCGCCGACGGATATCAAAGGATTGTACGCCATGGTCATCTGCCAGAGCGACAGGTGATGACTGGTATCGGCGCCGTTGCCGTCAGGCAGCCTCGTGTCCGCAACCAGGGTGCCGCCGCTGACGGGGTACTTGGCGTCTGCAAGGCACTCGGCGAGATCTGGCTGAAAACGGTCGCGCAACGCTGCTGGGTGCACAAGACCGCCAACGTCCTGACACGCTGCCCAAGAGCCAGCAAGCAAAGGATAGATCATCGTGCTTCAAGTTGGAACCGCTATTGCGGTTCCAACTTGAAGCACAAAGATGATCGCCACTTTAGAGGCGAGCAACTTTCTGCCTTTATTCGGGATCGTTCCGATTCCGAATAAAGGCAGGTTGCTCTAGCGTCGGCGCGCTGCGATTTCAGCGGTGACATCCGCGGTCGCGGCGGCCGGACACGCAACGCTGCGCGCATGATGGCCGTGCGAGATCGCGGCATCCGCCACTGGGTCGAGCCGCCCGGTGTCCAGGCAGCTTCCTGCCGCCCGGTGTCTATGGCACAGTGACGGCGACGGCAACGGCCGCCGCGCCGGAGCAGGCACCCGTGAAGGAGCACGCCATGTCAGAAAACGTGATCGTATTGCGCAATGCCTGCGTCCTCGATGGCCGTGCGGATGAGGCCATTGCAGATCAGGACGTCGTCGTCGAAGCGGGTTTGATTACAGCCGTCACCGGCGAGCGCGTCTCAACGGATGGTGCCACCATTATCGATGTTGCCGGCAAGACGTTGATGCCGGGCCTGATCGACTGCCACGTCCATGTCATTGCGACGCTCGCCAATCTGACGGCGAATGCGGAACTGCCCAACACCCTGGTTGCGCTGCGCTGTGCCAGGATCATGCATGGCATGCTGATGCGCGGTTTCACGACCGTGCGCGATTTGGGCGGCGCCGACATCGGCCTCAAGATGGCGCTTGAGGAGGGCACCATCGTCGGCCCGCGGTTGATCATCTGTGGTAAGGCATTGTCGCAAACCGGCGGCCATACCGACTACCGCGGCCGCTTTCATCACAGAGACGTCGACTATTACGCCAACAAGGCTGGCACGCTTGGCCGTGTCGTCGATGGCGTCGATGGCGTGCGTCGTGTCGCGCGCGAAGAAATCAAGGGCGGCGCCGAATTCATCAAGCTGATGGCCAACGGCGGCATTTCCTCTCCGACCGATCCGATCGCGTTTGTCGGCTTCTCGCGCGCTGAAACCGAGGCCGCTGTCGAAGAGGCGCGCAACGCGCAAACGTACGTGGCCGCCCATCTCTACACCGATGAAGCGATCTACCGAGCGGTGGACTGCGGCGTCAAGTCGGTCGAGCACGGCAATCTCATAACCGCCGCCACGGCCGGCTTCCTGCGGGATGCCGGCGCCTACGTCGTGCCAACCAACATCACGTTCGATGTGCTGGCTAGGGTCGGTGCCGAAATGGGCCTGCCGGCGGAGTCCGTTGCCAAGATCGAGGATGTGCGCAGCGCCGGTCTTGCCGCGCTTGAGACGCTGGCGGATGCCGGCGTGCTGATGGCCTATGGCACCGACCTGCTTGGCGACATGCACCCATATCAGTCGGATGAGTTTACGCTGCGTGCGCGCTACTTGCCGAGCATCGAGGTCATTCGTTCTGCAACCCTCTATGCGGCGCAGGCCTTGGGCTTCGAGGGCCGGCTCGGTGCCGTGGCCGTCGGCGCCCACGCAGACCTGATCGTTGTCGACGGTGATCCGCTCGCCGACATCGCGCTGTTGACCAACCAGGGCAGGCACATGCCGCTGATCATGAAAGGCGGTCAGCTCGTCAAGGACCGGCTCGCTCGCTAGATCATCGTGCTTTCAGTTGGAACCGCTATTGCGGTTCCAACTGAAAGCACGATGATGATCGCCACTTGAGAGGCGAGCAACCTGCCTTTATTCGGGATCGTTCCGATTCCGAATAAAGGCAGGTTGCTCTAGACGCACGGTTGCAGCGTCGGCGCGGCGCCGTCAGGGGTCGACGTCGAGTGCCCTGGCAAGCCGCGCAAAGCCGGCGACATCGACGGCCTCACCGCGCAACGACGGTGCAATCTCAGCCTTGTCCAGGACCAGTTCCGGGAACGGGGTGAGCTGTTTGAGGCTGGAACGCAGCATTTTGCGGCGTTGCCCGAAGACGGCCGCCGTGATGCGCTCCAGCGTTTGCGGCGAGCACGGCGGATGGCGTTGGTCCTTGGGCACAAACACCACAACCGCCGAGGCGACCTTGGGCGGCGGCGTAAACGCGGCCGGCGGCAGCGTCAGCGCGATCCGCACGTCGGCGCTCCACTGGCAGATCACGGATAAACGCCCGTAGGCTTTGCTGCCCGGTGCCGCCACAATGCGGTCTGCAACCTCGCGCTGAAACATCAGCACCATGCGCCCATACCACGGCGGCCAATGGTCGGATTGCAACCAGCCGATCAGCAGTTTGGTTGCAACGCCGTACGGCAGGTTGGCAACAATCGCGACATCATGCGGGTGCGCGGGACCGTGTTCGGCGAGCAGCGCAGACCAGTCCATCGCAAGCGCGTCGCAATTGTGCACGAACAACTGACCGGGCCAATGCGCCGCGATGTCGGTCAGCGCGGCCAAGCATCGTGGGTCCTGCTCGATGCCGATCACGCGACCCGCGCCACCGCCGAGCAAGGCCCGTGTAAGACCGCCGGGACCGGGGCCGACTTCGACCACCGTCTTGCCGGCAAGATCGCCGCCCAGCGAAGCGATTTTCCGCGTCAGGTTCAAATCCAGAATGAAGTTCTGCCCGAGGCTGCGTTTGGCGGTCAGACCGTGCGCCTTGATGACTTCGCGCAGCGGCGGGAGGCCGTCATCGGTCATCCGAGCGCGCTCCGATCGCGCCTTGGGTCAGGCGATTGTTGCGCTGGCAACTTTGCCCCCGTGGCGCTGGCGTCCCGCCTGCAAATGAAGGCGTCGTCCGGCGCCAAAGCCGGTTCACGGCCGCGACAACCGGGTTGGCGGATAGGGTTCATGTGCAATGGCTCGGGTCTCGTTGGGCCTGTCGACAGGCGCCACAATACCGTGCCCAGGCTGGCGCGTCGACGTGGCGTCCCGGCGTTTATCAATTCCTCGGCTCATTGTTCAACCTGATTGCGCCTTCGGCCATGATCTAGGCAACCACCGAACACGTCACGGGTTTCCAAAGGGCAATGCCCTTTGGCGGGATCGGCAACGGCGGAGCCCTTAACATATCGCCGCCAAGCGGCGATCTTTGAGGGGCTTTCAGCCCCTCAAACACCCCGACCAGGGGATGGGTCCCCTGGACCCCGGACTTACATTGCCCCAATCGTGTCAATGGGTTTCGTTCGCCGCTTTGCGATAGGGACCGTATTCTGCCAAGGCTTCGGTGGTGCGCTCGACGTAGGCGCGCTCGTCCTCCAGATATGCGGCGACGGCGCGACGAAAGCTCGGGTTCGGGATGTAATGGGCGGAGTAGGTGGGGGTTGGCATGTAGCCGCGCGCGAGTTTGTGATCGCCTTGGGCACCGGCTTCGATGCGCTGAAGTCGATGGGCAATCGCGTACTCGATGGCTTGATAATAGCAGACTTCGAAATGCAGGCAGGGATGGTATTCGACGGCACCCCAATAGCGCCCATAAAGGCAGTCACCGCCAATGATGTTGAGGGCGCCGGCAATGCACCGCCCGCCGCAGTGAACCATGATGAGCAGGCAATCGTCGGCCATGGCTTCGCCGAGCAACGAAAAAAACGTGCGGTTGAGGTAGGGGCGGCCCCATTTGCGGCTGCCGGTGTCCATGTAGAAGCGATAGATCGCATCCCAGTCGGCCTCGGTGATGTCGGAGCCTGTGATCCACGCAACCTTAAGGCCTGCGTTCGTTGCCTGTCGGCGCTCCTTGCGGATGGTCTTGCGCTTGCGCGAGGCGAGGTCTCCCAGAAAGTCGTCAAACGTATCGTAACCTTGGTTCTGCCAGTGGAACTGCTGGTCGATGCGGCGCAGGAAACCCATGTCTTGACTGCGCAGCCATTCGCTTTCGGTCAAAAAATTGATGTGAAAGGATGATACATCGTAGCGTTGCAACAACTCGATTGCGCCGGCCAGTAGAAACTGTTCGCGCTCACGCGCATTTGGCCCGGGCCTGACCAGCAGCCGCGGCCCTGGCACCGGGGTGAAGGGAACGGCTGCGACGAGCTTGGGGTAATATTGACCGCCTGCACGCTCGAACGCGTCGGCCCAGCCATAGTCGAACACATATTCGCCCTTGCTGTGCGATTTGGCGTAGACCGGCATGCAGGCCTGGATGACGTCATCTCGGTCCCTGAGGAGCAGGTGTTGGGGTTGCCAGCCGGCGCGCGGATGAACGGTTTCGGCGTCCTCCAACGCCTGCAGGAACGCATGGGAGATGAACGGGTTGGCAGTTGCAGGATCGGGCCGCGCGCAGGCATTCCAGTTGTCGGCCGGAATGTCCGCCATCGATCCGACGACCTGGATTACTGCCTCGCTTTCGTTCGCCATTGCGCTGGCTTCCCCCAGGTCTCGCCCCGAACCGTTGAAATTCATTCTGCCGCCATTAAAGCGCCATCGCAGTTCCATTGACGCTCCATCGAAGCGCCATTGAAGCATGAAGTTAATGACATTTTCACATCAAATCTGTCGAAAGATGCTTGTTGAACGCGTATCATGCAGCAAATTTCCCGCTGGTCGGGTAGCAGAAAAGGCCGGGCAAGAATGAAGATCGATATCGCCTTGACAGTGGTGAACTTGGTACGGGCAGGGGCAGCCGGTGGGCTGGCACTGATCGCAGTTGGTGCAGTCAACGTGAGCGCCTATGGTGCAAGCGTTAAACTGGCTCCGCACCGCGCGGTTTATGACATGACGCTGTCACACACGGCAACCGGCGCCGGCGTAGTCGAACTCACCGGACGCATGGTCTACGAGCTGACCGGTGATGCGTGTAAGGGATATACCCAGAACATGCGGTTCGTAACCCGCTCGACGGACAACAAGGGCGGGCAGTCGACCATGGATCTGCGGTCCAAGTCCTGGGAGGACGGCGCCGGGCGGACTTTCCGCTTCGATACCAACCAGTTTCGCAACGAAACGCTCGAAGAGGCGGCGGTTGGGTCCGCCCAGCGGATGGCGGACGGCAAACGCATCTCGGTGCACGTGGCGAAGCCGAAACTGCGTCGGTTCGAAGTCGGCAACAATGTGCTGTTTCCGGTGCAGCATTCCGTTGAACTGCTGCAGGCGGCGATGCGGGGCAAGTTGGTTTTCACGTCGGATGTGTATGATGGCTCGGAGAACGGCACCAAGGTTTATGCAACGACCGCCATTGTCGGCGCCGCCAAGCCGCGTGATTTCAATGCAACGCTCGAGCGTGCCGAGAATGCAGGCGCGTTGGATGGTCTTGTCGCCTGGCCGGTTTCGTTGAGCTACTTCGAAAAGTCGAGCGGACGCGTTGATGCGCTGCCGAGCTATGAGATCGGGTTTGTGTTTTTCGAGAACGGCGTCTCGCGCAGTTTGTTGATCGACTACGGGCATCTGGCGATTCGCGGCCGGCTGACGAAGCTGGAAATGTTAAAGGCGGAACGGTGCAGCCGATGACGCCGGCCGGCAGTGCGGCGCCGATGCCACGGTCATGCAAGGCCGAGGCAAGGCAAGGCAAGGCAAGGCAAGGACTAACTGTTGCGCGGCCAAAGCCGTGCGGCGCCGCGCACGCCGCTGGCATCGCCCCATTTGGGTGGTTTGATGCTGACCACGGGGTCATCAGCGAAAATGTGCGGGGCAACTTGTCCGGGTAGTTCGTCGTAGAGATGATCGAGCTGCGAGAGGCCGCCACCAAGCACGATCGTGTCGGGATCGAAGATGTTGACAACCGGCGCCAGAGCCCGGGCGAGCCGGTCCGCGTGGCGCGCAAGCGTTGCCTTGGCGTCGGTATCGCCACGCTTGGCGTTGGCTGCGATTGCGGCACTGGTCAGCGTTTGACCAGTGGTGCGTTCATGGTCCAGAGCAATGGCCGGCCCGGACACCCACGTCTCAATGCAACCGCGGCGCCCGCACCAGCACGCCGGACCGGGCTGTTCCTGCGGCCGCGGCCACGGCAGTGGATTGTGCCCCCATTCACCACCAATATTGCGCGGGCCGTTGATCAGGGCGCCGTCGACAATCAAGCCGCCGCCGCAGCCGGTGCCGAGTATGATACCGAAAACTGTTCGGCAGCCTCGGGCAGCGCCATCGTAAGTCTCGGACAGGGCAAAACAATTGGCATCATTGGAGCAGCGCACCGGCTGGCCGAGCAGGTGTTTGAGATCGGCCGCGAAAGGTTGGCCGTTGAGCCAGGTTGAATTCGCGTTCTGAACCCGGCCGTCGCCGGCGGTCAGCGAACCGGGCATGGCAACGCCGACGGTTGTCGCAGGTCGGCCGGCATGGCGCGCTGCGGCGGCATCGGTCAGGGTTTCCACAAGATCCCGGATGGCCGCTAACGTTGCACCGTAGTCATGGCGCGGTGTCGGGCGGCGCAAAGTGGCAATGACACTGTCGTCGTCCGCCAGCGCGATGCCGGCAATCTTTGTGCCGCCAAGGTCGATGCCGATGCGTGTTCGAGGTGTCCGAAGCATAGTTCTCATCCCGTGCAGTTGCGCTACCGCACCACGCTCAGTCGCAACCTCGCACCAGTAATCCGACCACGGGCTGGTGAAGTGATTGAGACCACTAGATCATCGTGCTTTAAGTCGGAACCGCTATTGCGGTTCCGACTTAAAGCACAAAGATGATCGCCACTTTAGAGGCGAGCAACCTGCCTTTATTCGGGATCGTTCCGATTCCGAATAAAGGCAGGTTGCTCTAGCGGTCTGTGCCTTGCGCAAGGACGTGTGCGGCTATCGGCACGTCTTGCGGGGCGATGGCGTTGTTTGCACAGAACATCAGGAGGGCAGATTCGTCCCGCAACAGCGCGCCGAGCACGCCCGCCAGCACCTCCCTGTCGCCGGCCCGGTGATGAAGATCGTCGAGCGAAATACCGGTCTGGGCAATGAACTGACCAAGCTGGCCGGGGTCGGACGCGATGAATGCCAGCGCCTGAAGCGCGATCAGTTCGGCGCCGTGCGCATCAACATGGTTAAGCTCTTTCGGTTTCATGTTCCAATCCGGGACCAATGGTTCTTTCTGTGGGCCACTTAATTTGTTGGTTACTGCTAATGTTGCAAAGTGGTGCCGCGCTGTCAGGGGCGAATCAGGGCATGAACAAGCGGTTTCAAGGCGCAGGCTTAAAGTGAGCTACCAACAACGAACCGCAATGATTGAACGGGCGCCGACGATGGTCAATGCCAGTGCGAAGTCAGTGTTGATCGTGGAAGACAACGAGCTCAACATGAAGCTGTTTCATGATCTGCTCGATGCGCATGGTTATAAGACGATCCAAACGCGAAGCGGCTTTGACGCGCTCAAACTCGCGCGCGAGCATCGCCCGTCGCTGATCCTGATGGACATTCAACTGCCGGAAGTTTCGGGACTGGAAGTGACCAAGTGGCTCAAGGATGATGATGAGCTGCGCGACATTCCGGTCGTCGCCGTAACGGCGTTTGCGATGAAGGGCGATGAGGAGAGAATTCGCCAGGGCGGTTGCGAGGCCTATCTGTCGAAGCCGATTTCCATTGTGAACTTTATCGAGACGGTTCGCGAATTCATCGGCGGTGCTTAACGTGGTGCGGAAGAGAAGGACTGTAGTTGCGTAATGACCGCCCGAGTATTGGTCGTTGATGATATTGTGGCCAACGTCAAGCTGTTGGAAGCCCGGCTTCAAGCGGAGTACTTTGACGTATTGACGGCTTCCAACGGTCAGGAGGCTCTCGACATCTGCGCAACCGACCGTGTCGACGTCGTCCTGCTGGACGTCATGATGCCGGGCATGGACGGCTATGAGGTTTGCAGCCGCCTCAAGCAGAACCCGACCACCCAGGACATCCCGGTCATTATGGTGACAGCGCTCGATCAAGCGTCCGACAAGCTGCAGGGCCTGGATTGCGGAGCGGACGACTTTCTGACCAAGCCGGTCGATGACATTGCCCTGATGACGCGGGTGAAAAACCTCGCACGACTGAAGACGCTAAACGATGAAATGAACATGCGAGCCTTGACCAACAGCCAGTTCGGGTTGGGGGAACGGGCCAGCATCGAGGCGGCAATACAACAGGAGCGTGGCCGAATTCTGCTGATCGAAGATCGCTCACGTGTTGCCGAGCGCCTCTATGCGTCGCTGGTTCCAAATCATGAGACGCTGGTCGAAGTGAGCCTCGATGCGTCGCTGTTTCGCCTGACGCAGTCCGAGTTCGATGTTGTCATCGTGAGCCTCAATCTGCAGGGTGTTGACGGCTTGCGTCTTTGTAGTCAAATCCGTTCGCTTGAGCGCATCAGACATTTGCCGATCATCATACTGGTTGAATCCGGAGACGAAGCGCGCCTGTTACGTGGAATGGAGATGGGCGTGAACGACTACCTGGTCCGCCCGATCGACCAAAACGAACTGCTTGCCCGTGTGCGCACACAAATTAAGCGCAAGCGGTATTCGGATTATCTGCGCAACCGGATCGAGCAAAGTGTCGAGTTTGCAATCACGGATGCGTTGACCGGACTGCACAACCGCCGCTACATGGAGGCACATCTGCAAGGCCTGGTCGACAATGCCCATGAACGCGGCCGGCCGCTCTCGTTGCTGGTCGCCGACATCGATCACTTCAAGCGCATCAATGATACCTACGGCCATGATGTTGGCGACGTCGTGCTGCGCGAATTTGCCGAACGCTTCCGCCAAAACACACGCGGCGTTGACCTGGTCTGTCGTCTCGGCGGTGAAGAGTTTCTCCTGGTCATGCCGGACGTTGATATGACCGTCGCCTACCCAATTGCCGAGCGCCTGAGGGCGGAAATTGCACAACGCCCGTTTTGTGCCTCGCCCGAGCTGTCAATTGCCGTGACCGCCAGTGTGGGTTTATCCACAATCGAATCATCTGTTGATACACCGAAACTCTTATTCAAAAGAGCTGATAATGCTCTTTATGCCGCAAAGCGGGACGGTCGGAATCGCGTCGTCGCAGATGCGGCCTAATTGTGTCAGTATATCAAGAGTTTGATTAGGCACCTCAGTCTTTCCGTACACGGCTTAAATTGCTCCAGTCTCAGATATTGCGCTAAGGCCTTGAAAGATAACGATCCAGAATTCGACCATAGTGCCTCTGAGGCAATGACTCGAATGGTTGTCAAGTCAGATTTGATCTGGCAGAGTAATTTCACACTTAGATTGCAGCCGTGCATGCACACGTTATCGCAGTGGTGCACGCCTTGGTGTGTTTGAAACAAGGCGTACGGTTGGAACTCGAACGTGCCAAACGCGTCTTCAGGTCCGCCGCATCTCCTGTTGGGCTAAGGCACGGTGCCGGACGAGTAGCCTTTTCGTTTCGTGCGGGAAGCGGCTGCGGCGTTCGGCGGCCAGGCGCTTCGTCAACGCCCTCTTTGACGCTGAGCTTGGTTTTTGGTCAGGAAGCGATCACCACTTGGACATACCCCGCTACCAAGTCGTTTTCGCCTCCTGGCCGTTTCTGTTTTCGGATGTTGGCCGGTAAGCCCGCTGTCGCGTTTCGGTGTTGCTCGTTCCAAAGCACGATGATTTGAGGATCTTCTGATCAAGTCACGGGTTTCCAAAAGGGCAATGCCCTTTGGCGGGATCGTTAAGGGCAGAGCCCTTAACATATCGCCGCTTGGCGGCGATCCTTGAGGGGCTTTCAGCCCCTCAAACACCCCGACCAGGGGATCATCCCCTGGACCCCAGGCTTGATCAGCGGCACGCGCCTTGCCGGCGCCTACAATCGCTCTGGTGAAGTGCGGCAATTCATAGCCGGGCAGGTAGAGGCCCGGCATCAACAGGCCGGTACCGTCGATTTATGCTCAAGGTGGGCTGCGGCGGTACTGTTAGCCGCCGGGTTGTGGTGAACAACACGTTTGTGATGTCAATCTAGCGCAGCTTACTGAACATCTGTCGGGGCCGCCAGGTCGGGGCGCAAGTTAGATCATCGTGCTTTAAGTTGGAACCGCTATTGCGGTTCCAACTTAAAGCACAAAGATGATCGCCACTTTAGAGGCGAGCAACTTTGTGCCTTTATTCGGGATCGTTCCGATTCCGAATAAAGGCAGGTTGCTCTAGTGGTGATCCAGTTGGTGACACAGTCCGAGGCTTGACGAGCCTCGGTCATTTGATTTTGGTTTCTTTGAATTCCACGTGCTTGCGCGCGACCGGATCGTATTTCTTGAAAGACAGCTTTTCAGTGGTGTTCCGCGGGTTCTTCTTGGTGACGTAGTAGAAGCCGGTGCCGGCGGTTGACAGCAGTTTGATCTTTTGGGTGACAGGCTTGGCCATCTGTTGCTCCTGACCACGGAATGAAGGCGGTGTGTGGCGGGAATTTACTCCGGTGGGGTGCGGTGTCAAGGCGATTGCGCAGCGCCCGCGGACCATGGGTATTGGCGCTGACCATCTGACGGAAGCGGTGTGGCAGCGGTAAAGCTGACCGGCGCCGGCCGTCAGCCGCCGGCCTTCACGTCAATCAAATCTCGCAAGAACGTTCCGCGGCGCTGATGATAATAGGGGACGGCGTTACGCGACGGGCCCAGCGGTCCGGCCTGCAGCTGATCGTGTAAGTCTTCCAGGATGACCCTGGTGATCGGCGGCAAGTCGAGATCGGTGCTCTCTGCGATCGTATACCAGCCGATTTCGCTTAACTCCTCGTCACGTTTGCCGGTGTCGAGGCCGACACTGTCGGCGTTGAGACAGAAAAAGCGGGTGTCGTAGCGGCGCGGTCGCCCTGGCGGTGTAATGGCGCGCGCAAAAAAACAAAGCTTGCCCAGGCCGGGCAAGAAGCCGTGCTTGAAAAAGTCCTTCCAGCCGGGCAGGTGTGATGATCGCGCCGCGTCGACCCTTTCACCAATCAGGATGCCGGTTTCCTCGAACACTTCGCGAATGCCGGCCAGCGCAATGGCGCGGGCACGGGCCCGGCTCGGGTGCCCCTTCATGTCGTAGAGCAGCTTTTCGGTTTCAGCCTCGGCCAGTTCATCGAAGCTTTCGACATCCTTGTCGGTTGCATCGACACGACCGCCGGGGAAGACAAATTTGCCCGGCATAAAGACCTGGTCGGTGCGTCGTTTGCCCATCAGAATTTTCGGCGTTGCACCAGTATCGTCTACAATGATCAACGTCGCCGCATCGCGCGGGCTTTGGATTGATTTGGACGCTGTGGATTGTGTAGCCATGTGCGGCGTGTCTGCCACGGTTGCCTCCCGTCAATGGCGCCCGTGTGGAGCCGGTTCGCGGGCGCGGTTTGCGCCAGCATCTTGGTCGGCGACCACGCCTTCGAAGCCGTGCATGCGCAGGGCCCATTGCAGGGCAACCAGCGCTCCCTTGATGCGCGGCAGCAACACCAAAGAGGACAGCACTGTGAGCGGCAACCACAGCGCCAAGTGAACCCAAACCGGTGGCGCATAAGCTTGCTCAAGCGCCAGCGCCGCACCGACAATCACGTGGCCGACAATGAAGATGGTGAAATAGGCAGGCGCATCATCGGCACGGTGGTGATGCAGGGCTTCGGCGCACTGCGGGCAGTGATCGGCGATTTTCAAGTAACGCGCGTAAATGTTGCCGAGGCCGCAGCACGGACAGCGTTGAGCCGCGCCGCGGCGTATCGCGCAGATCACCGACCGCTGCGGCTGCGATGGCAAGCCGGAGCGCTCAGGCTGCGATGGTGCGAGTTCAATGCTCATTGTGCTATAGGGTCGGCTCGATGCATTGGGGTCAAGTGCGGAAATAGCCGCGGGCCGGCTGCCGGGTGCAGCGTCATTGCCGGCAAGGCCCAAGTCCCGGTTCGCTCAATGCCGGCGGCGCCGGCGCCGCGGCCGGCGATTTCCGCGCCCGCCCTTGATCAAGGAGACGTGGCCCCGTTTGCCGGCGCTCAGCATTTCGAAGCGCAGCGCTCCGGCCACCGGAATCGCGTCTGCCAGGCGAACCTCGACGTCGTCGCCGAGGCGGTAGACCAGGCCGTTGCTGTCACCGACCAGGGCGTGGCGTTCTTCAATGTAGTGATAATAATCGTCGTGAAGGCTGGCACCCGGCACGAACCCGTCGGCGCCGGTTTCCTTCAAACGGACAAACAGACCGGATCGCGTCACGCCGGAAATTCGGCCGTCAAATGCGGCGCCGACGCGATCCGCCAAATGGGCGGCAACGAGGCGGTCGGCGGTCTCGCGCTCGGCGGCCATGGCGCGGCGTTCGGTTTGCGATATATGTTCGGCAATGTCGGCCAGTTCGTCGGCATCCTGGTCGGGCAGGCCGTCCCGTCCGAGGCGCAGGCCACGGATCAATGCGCGATGGACGACGAGGTCTGCGTAGCGGCGGATCGGCGAGGTGAAGTGGGCATAGCGGCGCAGGTTGAGGCCGAAATGTCCATAGTTGTCGTTGGTGTATTCGGCCTGGGCCTGGGCGCGCAGGACGACTTCGCTGACGAGGTCGGCCACCGGCGTCGCGCGGGTCTCGGCAAGAATCCGGTTGAACGCATCGGGCCGCAACATCGCCTGGTGGGGCAGTTTCAAGTCGAGTGAGTTGAGAAAATCGCGGAGCGCGTTCAGCTTGTCCTTGGACGGTTGGTCGTGGGCCCGATAGATCAACGGAGTGCTTTGTTTCTCGAGTGTCTCGGCGGCAGCAACATTGGCTTGAATCATGAACTCTTCGATCAGGCGATGGGCTGCGAGGCGTTCGGGCACATAGATGCGCGCGACCTCGCCGCGATCGTTCAGTTCAATACGCCGTTCGGGCAGATCGAGATCGAGCGGCGCGCGGCGCGCGCGGGCGGCGGCAAGCGCCTGATAGGCCGCCCACAGCGGGCTTAACGCGTCCTCGAATACGGCTGCAGCGCGCGGGCCGGGCCGGCCGTCGAAGGCGGCTTGCGCTTCTTCGTAACTCAGTTTCACGGCTGAGCGCATCAGGCCGCGCACGAACCGATGACGGATTTTCGTGCCGTCCTTGTCGAATGTCATCTCGACGGCAAGGCACGGTCTGTCCTCGGTTTCGCGCAACGAACACAGATCGTTGGAGATCGCCTCCGGCAGCATCGGCACGACGCGATCGGGAAAGTAAACGGAATTGCCGCGGTTGCGTGCTTCGCGATCGAGACGGCTGCCTGGCCGGACGTAATGGGCCACGTCGGCGATGGCGACGGTGACGATCCAGCCGCCGTCGTTGGCCGGGTTCGTATCGGCGGCTGCGTGAACGGCATCATCGTGGTCGCGCGCATCAACCGGATCGATCGTTAACAGCGGCAGCTGTCTGAGATCTGTTCTTTGGTCTGCTGCAACGGCCGGCAGGTCCGCGAGTTCGGCCGTTACGCTGTCGGGAAAGTGATCGGGAATGGCGTGGGCGTGGACTGCGATCAGACTGATTTGGCGTTGATCGTGAGGGTTGCCGAGCACCTCGACGATGCGGGCCTGAGGGTTGGCCGTGCGGGTCTTGCGCACGATGTCAAAACGGACGAGATCACGATCGCCTGCAGCCCCTTCATCGCCGTTGCGCACCGGCCATTGTCTGGCGTTCTTGCGATCGACCGGCGTGATGGTGCCGCCGCCCTCGGCATGGGTATGGAAGATGCCGAGCAGGCGGCGTTTTTCGCGCGGCAGGCGTTTGATGATGTCGGCCTCGAACAGAACTGCTCCGTCGCCAGCGTCGGGTGCCGGTGAGATGCGGGCAAGCACGCGATCGCCAATCCCGGGCGGGCGGTCCGGGCCAGCCGAGCGTGGCGTCTGCCGGCTCGGCGCAATCGGAATGCGCACCCGAGGCCGGCGGCCGTCCGCGCCATCCCATATGACGGGCTCGCCGACCAGTTCGCCGTCTTCGTCAAAGCCGATAATCTCGAGGACGGTGACCGGCGGCAAGGAGCCCGGCTTGCGAAACTCCTTGCGGTTGCCCGCCAACAGCCCCTCTTGCGTCATGGCGTCCAGCAGCGCTTTGAAGGCGCGCCGGTCGGAGCCTTTGATTTTGAAGGCGCGGGCCAGTTCGCGTTTGCCGACCTTGACCTTCGATGATGCGAGGTAGGCAAGCACGTCCTCGCGGGTCGGAAGCCGCGCGGCGGTTGCTTGATCCGCATCACTGTTTGCGTTGGTGCGTTTTGGCACGTCCCCAAAACCTGTCCGTTGCGTGCGCCTGCAACGTTATTCAGCGGCGGCCTTTGCCGTTCTATTCGATCTATTATTCGCTTTCTTGGCAGCAGCCTTCTTTGCCGGTGCCTTCTTGTTCGCGGTCTTCTTGACCGGCGCCTTGGCCGCCTTCGATTTGGTCGATGCCGCGGCCTTTTTCGCCGCCTTGTTCGTGGCAGGCTTCTTTTTTGCAGCCGCCCTTTTCGCCGGCGCTTTGGCGATCCGGGCGGCGATTAGTTCGACGGCTTGTTCGGCCGTGAGTGTGGCCGGGTCTTGGTCCCGCGGCACAGTTGCGTTGACCTTGCCGTACTTGACGTAAGGGCCGTAGCGGCCGTCGAGAACTTCCATTTTGCCGCCGTCGGGATGTTCTCCGAGATCCTTCAACACGGTGGCTTTCGGGCGTGAGAAGCGCCCCTTTCCGCCGGCCAGTTTCTCAGCAATCAGCGTGACGGCGCGGTTGATGCCGACGGTGAAGACGTCCTCCACGCTGTCGAGGCTGGCATAGGTTCCATCGTGCACGACAAACGGGCCGAACCGCCCGAGGCCGGCCGAAATGATGTTGCCGGTCTCGGGATGAAACCCGACTTCTCGCGGCAATGACAAGAGCTTCAGTGCATACTCCAGATCGACGCTTTCGGTGTCGACGCCGCGCGGGATGGAGGCGCGTTTTGGTTTGGCATCATCGTCGGGTTCGCCAAGCTGGACATAGGGCCCGAAACGACCGCGTCGCAGCGTTACCGCGAGACCCGTTTGCGGACAGTAACCCAGCAGCTTGCCATCCGCTGGCGCGGCCTCGACCGGGCCGTCGACCTGCTGGGACAGCTGCCGGGTGAAGCGGCATTCCGGGTAGTTGGAACAGCCAATGAACGCCCCGAACTTGCCGGATACCTTGAGGCTCATTCTGCCAGTAGCGCAGGCCGGGCACTGGCGCGGATCACCGCCGTCTTCTTTGTCGGGGAAGATGTGGGGGCCGAGAATCTCATTCAAGGCCTCAAGGACATCGCCAACGCGCAATTCCTTGGTGTCGTCGATGGCCGCCGTGAAGTCGCGCCAGAATTCCTGCAGAACCTGTTGCCAATCAAGCTTGCCATCGGAAATCAGGTCGAGCTTTTCCTCGAGGCTGGCGGTGAAATCATATTCGACATAGCGCTTGAAGAAGTTGGCGAGGAAGGCGGTGACCAGGCGGCCTTTGTCCTCAGGCAGCAACCGTTTGCGATCGATTGTGACGTAGTCGCGCTCCTGCAGCACGGCCATGGTTGAGGCATAGGTCGACGGGCGACCAATGCCGAGCTCTTCCATCCTTTTGACCAGTGTTGCCTCGGTATAGCGTGGCGGTGGTTCGGTGAAATGCTGCTTGGCATCGACGCTCTGGTCATTGAGGCGGTCACCGTCCTTGAGCGGCGGCAGGCGGCGCGCGTTGTCGTCTTCGTCGTCGTCGCGGCCTTCCTCGTAGAGCTTCAGAAAGCCATCGAACACAATCACGGATCCCGTCGCGCGCAGGCCGTAGGTCCTGCCATCGTTGCCGGCGACACTGATTTCGGCCGTGGTCTGTTCGACTTCCGCAGATGCCATCTGGCTGGCAACCGATCGCTTCCAGATCAGGTCGTAGAGGGCGGCCTGGTCCTTTGCGAGAACCTTGGCAACGGCGCTCGGTCGCCTATTCGGGTCGGTCGGACGGACGGCTTCGTGGGCTTCCTGGGCGTTTTTGGCCTTGGTTTTATATTCGCGAACAAAGGGCGGCAGGTAGCGCTGGGAGTGATCGGTGGCTATGAGCCTCCGGATTTCGGCGATCGCTTCCGGGATGATCTGCACGCCATCGGTTCGCATGTAGGTGATCAGGCCGACGGTTTCGCCGTCGATGTCGGTGCCTTCGTAAAGTCGTTGCGCGACCTGCATCGTCTGCTTGGCCGAAAACCCGAGTTTTCTGGACGCTTCCTGCTGCAGGGTCGAGGTTGTAAAGGGGGTGGCCGGATTGCGCCGCACCGCCTTCTTCTGGACGCTCTGAACTTTAAATTGCGCACCCGTTATCGCCGCCTTGATCGCCTTGGCGGTGTCGGCGTCCTTGATATCGAGCCGTTTCAAGGTGTCGCCGTCGATTGCGACAAGCCGGGTGCGAATGTCCTGACCATCCGCGGTTTGCAGGACCGCCTCAATGCTCCAAAACTCTTCCGACTTAAAGGCTTCGATCTCAGCTTCGCGGTCGCAAACGAGGCGCAGCGCGACCGATTGGACACGGCCCGCACTGCGCGCGCCCGGCAACTTGCGCCACAGCACGGGCGACAGCGTAAAGCCGACGAGATAGTCCAAAGCGCGGCGGGCGAGATAGGCCTCGACCAGAGGCTGGTCGATTTGGCGCGGCGTCTTGAGGGCTTCCGTCACCGCCTTTTTGGTGACCGCGTTAAATGTCACGCGTTCGACCGGCAAGCCCTTCTTCAATGCGCGCCGCTGTTCGAGCAACTGCAACAAATGCCAGGATATGGCCTCGCCTTCACGGTCAGGGTCGGTTGCAAGAATGAGTTTGTCGGCTTTTTTGACCGCTGCTGCAATTTCCTTGACGACCTTGGCCGAACGGCTGTCGACGTCCCAATGCATGGCAAACTGGTTGTCCGGTTCGACCGATCCGTTTTTCGACGGTAGATCGCGGACATGACCATATGAGGCGATGACCTTGTAGGACGGGCCAAGATACTTGTTGATGGCCTTGGCCTTCGCAGCGGATTCGACGATCAGGACGTTCATTAGTGCCTGCAATACTTGCCTTGGGGTGGACCTTGGGTGGAGCGGTCGCCGGCCATTTACCAGAAGGAGCGGTCGTTGACACCAGCAACATGTGAATTTTGCCGGGAAGATGTGGGAAGGCCGCCGGCCTGTCAAACATCAGTTCTGTGCAACACATGAATCTTTTCGTTTGCGAACGAAATGCGATTTTGCTAGTTATTCACTCTACTGACATGCGGATTTGTAGTTCTCGTGTGCGGCCATAATGCCGTGTTTGCTATAATTTTCTACGTTAGGTTTGGATGGTGAGATGACGAACGGCAATCCTCAAAACGAGCGGCGAAAGCTGGCCTGGAGCCGCAATCAAATTTTACAGTACGTTGCTGAACTGTCGGACGAGATGTCGTATTTAGCGACCCAAGCGGAGTGTGCGCAATTGGCACGGTCGTTGCGGAAGGCGTCGACGCAAGCACGCGAGTGTCTGCCAGAAGGCGGCCGCGACTAGGGCAACCTGCCTTTATGCGGAACTCGGAATGATCCCGAACAATGGCAGCAAGGCGCTCGCTACTCAAGTGACGATCCTCTGATCAAGTCTCAGGTTTCCAAAGGGCAACGCCCTTTGGCGGGATCGTTAAGGGCAGAGCCCTTAACATATCGCCGCTTGGCGGCGATCCTTGAGGGGCTTTCAGCCCCTCAAACACTCCGACCAGGGGATTATCCCCTGGACCTCGGACGTGTTCAGACCGCTATGGCCGCTGCAAGTCGCGCGGGCGTGTCTATTTGTTGCCTGAGCGCCAATGCTTGTGGGTAGGAGTTCGCAGTGACACCATCTGCTGGCCGTGATGGTCTATGCGGCCGGCCAATGACAGTTCCAGCAAGACCATTTGCACGGTCGCGACCGGCAGGCCTGTCAGTCTGACAATATCGTCGATCGTCACCGGCGACGGGCCCAACGCCGACAGAATGGCGGTTTGCTGGTCGCTATCGGCGGGGCGCGGCGGCGGCCGTGCCGGCGCTGGTCTGCGGTCGTCGCTTTGGGGTCGG
The DNA here is from genome assembly GCA_965223355.1 of Hyphomicrobiaceae bacterium. Taxonomy (GTDB): domain Bacteria; phylum Pseudomonadota; class Alphaproteobacteria; order Rhizobiales; family Hyphomicrobiaceae; genus Tectiglobus. The sequence continues at coordinate 4,588,613 of CBDCWE010000003.1, read as the reverse complement.
TAGGCCGGCAGGCTGATGTCGCGAAAGAGCGGCCGTAAACTTGCGAGTATATCCTCAGCCGACGTTGCCAGACTTGCACCGTTTTTCAACAGGGCGTTTGTCCCTTCGGCGCGCGGGTCGAGGGGATGGCCCGGAACGGCGAACACGTCGCGGCCCTGCTCGGCGGCCAGTTTTGCCGTCGTCAGCGAGCCAGAACGGCGGGCCGCTTCCACCACCACGACAGCATGGGACAAGCCCGAAATAATGCGATTGCGGCGCGGGAAATCCGGCCCCCGCGGCGTATAGCCGAGCGGCAGTTCGCTGATCAGGCAGCCGAGACGCCGGATCCGGTCCTGCAGGTCCACGTGTTCGGGCGGGTAGACGTTGTCGAGGCCGCCGGCGAGGACGCCAACCGTGCCCGAGGCAAGCGCGGCTTCATGGGCAGCGGCGTCGATGCCGCGCGCCAAGCCGGATGCGATCGCATAGCCGTGCCGGCCGAGTTCGTGCGCCAACTGGCGGGCAAAGGCAGCGCCGGCGGCTGAACATTTCCGCGAGCCAACGATCGCGACGGTGGGCTGATTGAGAAACTCGTTGTGGCCAGCGACATAGAGCAGGGGCGGCGGATGATCGGTCGCGGCGAGGGCTGCCGGGTAGCCGGTTTCGATGGTGAAGATGATCTCGACATTTGCTTTGTGGGCGCGTTCCAGTTCGGCACTGGCGCGGGCTTCGGGGCAGATGCGCACGGCGCGCTTGCGCCCACCACGGCGCGACAGTTCCGGCAGCGCCGCCAGCGCCTCATGGGCGCCACCAAAATGATTGATGAGTGCCCGGAAGGTCGCAGGCCCGACACTTTCGGAGCGGATCAGGCGCAGGCAGGCCAGGCGTTCGGCATCACTCAATTGGGCCGTCGGCAATGGCGGCCGGCAAACCAGGTCGCTGGCGTCGTCAGGAATTCTCACCAATCTTCGGCTCCTCGCCCGTTGACAAGCGCCGCACGTTATCACGATGTCTGGCGATCAACAGCAGGCTTAACAACGCCAGCAGACCTGCGACGGCGGGCGGTGACCACAACAACGCAGCCGCCGGCGTGATGACCGCGGCCGTCAGTGCCGACAGCGATGAGTAGCGAAAGAAGGCTGCCGTCAACAGCCAGCATCCGCAAAAGATGAGCGCTGCCGGCCACACCAGCCCGAGCGCGATACCAATGTAGGTCGCAACGCCTTTGCCGCCTTTAAATCCCAGCCAGATCGGAAAGAGGTGGCCGAGAAAGGCGCACAGGCCGGCGGTTTGGGCCGATGACATGCCGAACAGATCCGACTGAGACAGCAGACCGCCCAACAGGACTGCACCGGCGCCCTTGGCGATGTCGAAGATCAGGGTGAGGGCTGCAATTGGCTTGCTGCCGGTGCGCAACACGTTTGTGGCGCCAATGTTTCCCGAGCCGATCTGGCGAATGTCGCCGAGCCCGGCCAGGCGAGTTAGCAGCAAACCGGATGGAATTGCGCCGAGCAGATATCCGATGACGGCGGCGGCGAGCATGGCCAGGTCTGCGGTCATGATTGTAAGGGCTTTATTGTAAGGGCTTTAAGTCATGGACGGGAAATGGTCGGACGGTCCGCCTTGGGTTACTGGCGCGAAGGGTAAGGGTACTGATAGACGGTCTCGCCTGCAACCATGGTCAGCAGAATCCGGCCTTGCATTTTGCTTTCATCAAACGGCGAGTTCTTGGATCTGGCCCGCAATTCATCACGGTTGACAACCCACGGCTGGTTAAGATCGGCGACCATGATGTCGGCCGGCGCACCTTTGGCAAGGCGCCCGGTCGGCAAATCGAGAAGCTGCGCCGGGCGCGAGGTCATGGCGCGCAGCAACGTTGTTAGATCAACATCGCCGTTGTGGTACAGGCGAAGCGCTGCCGACAACAATGTTTCCAATCCGATCGCGCCATCGGCCGCCTCGGCGAACGGAAGTCGTTTGACGTCGGCGCCTTGCGGGTCGTGCGAGGAAACGATCACGTCGATGGTGCCGTCCGCCACGGCGGCGACCATGGCGCGGCGGTCGTCTTCGGATCTCAGTGGCGGGCGAACCTTGAAGAATGTTCGATAGGCGCCAATGTCGTTTTCGTTGAGCGTCAGGTGATTGATCGACACACCGCAGGTCAGCTCGAGGCCGCGGGCGCGGGCCGCGCGAACCACGGCCATGCTCTCGGCCGTCGACAGGGTCGCTGCGTGGTAGCGAGCGCCGGTGATTTCAACGAGCCTGAGGTCACGTTCGAGCACGATCGTCTCGGCGACGCGGCTGACGCCCGGCAGGCCGAGACGAACGGACAGTTCTCCCGAGTTCATGCTGGTGCCGTGCGACAGATAGGGATCCTCGGTGTGGTGGACGATCAGTGCATCGAAGTCCTTGGAGTAAAGCAGGACCTGGTTCATCACCTTGGTGTTGACGATCGCGTTCTTGGCATTTGAGAACGCAATCGCACCGGCGCGCTTCAGGAGGCCGATCTCGGTCATCTCTTTGCCGGCAAGATCCTTGGTGATCGCTGCCATCGTGTGGACGTGGACGATGGCGTTGTCACGTGAGCGGCGCTGAATGTAATCAACCAGGGCAACCTCATCGATGACCGGATCGGTGTCCGGCATGACAACGATCGTGGTGACACCGCCCGCCGCCGCCGCATGGCTTGCCGTCTTTAGGGTTTCACGGTGCTCCTGGCCCGGTTCGCCGGTGAACACCTGCATGTCAACCAGGCCCGGGCACAACACATTGCCCTGGCAGTCGTAGACGGCATAACCATCCGGCGCATTACGTCTCAGGTGGGAGCCGAGATCGAGAATTTTGCCATCTTCGACCAGCAGGCCGCCATGCTCATCGCGCTGCGACTCGGGGTCAATCAAGCGTGCGTTGATGAACACCGTGGGCTGGGTCCGGGTTCCGTTTGGCGGGGTCATGGCCGGCCTCATTGGTTGGGCAAATGCCGTGCCAGCGCCTCAAGCACGGCCATGCGCACGGCAACGCCCATTTCGACCTGTTCTTGAATGACGCTGCGCGGGTGATCGGCAACCGTCGAGGCGATTTCGACACCGCGATTCATCGGGCCGGGATGCATGATGAGCGCATCTGGTTTGGCTTTTGCCAGTTTTTCATGATCGAGCCCGAAGAAGTGGAAGTATTCGCGGCTGGAGGGGACGAACGCGCCTTGCATGCGTTCGCGCTGGAGGCGCAGCATCATCACGACGTCCGCTCCGCGCAGGCCTTGGCTCATATTGGTGAAGACCTCAACGCCAAGGCGGTCCGCGTGTGGTGGCAACAATGTTGAGGGCGCGACAATTCGTACGATCGCGCCGAGCGCGTTGAGGACATTGATATTCGAGCGCGCCACGCGGGAATGTCGGACATCACCGCAAATCGCGATGACCAGGCCCTCGAGCCGCCCCTTTTCCCGGCGAATTGTCTGCGCATCGAGCAGCGCTTGCGTTGGATGTTGATGTGAGCCATCGCCGGCATTGACGACCGAGCAATCGACTTTCTCTGACAACAGCTGCACAGCGCCGGCCGCGAAATGGCGCACGACGATGATGTCGGGGCGCATGGCGTTGAGCGTCATCGCCGTATCGATCAAGGTTTCGCCCTTCTGCATTGACGATGTCGACACGTTCATGTTCATGACGTCGGCGCCAAGGCGCTTGCCGGCCAATTCGAAGGAGGCCTGGGTCCGGGTCGAGGCTTCGAAGAACAGGTTGATCAATGTGCGCCCGCTCAGCGTGTCGGCCTTTTTGCGGATGGCACGATTGGCCTCGGCGGCCCGGTCGGCCAAATCGAGCAAGTGCGTGATTTCCCGGGCGGTGAGCCCTTCGCACGTCAAAAGATGGCGCTGGGAGAAGCCCAGACCATTCTGGTCAAACACATTGGTCATTAAAGCCTTGTCTATAGGTGGCCCGCAGACGTTGGGCAAGAGCGCAATCAACCATTCAAACGATTAATTTGCATCGCGGCTTGATTGCGACGCGGGTCGGCCGTGGCTCGACGGCGTTCTCAACCGGGGCCGAACCGATTGACCTGGCGCGATGTGGTCTGAGATCAAACGGACCGGCGCCGGCTCGCACGCGCGACATCGCCCGTCTGCCGGGGCGCCGCGTCGGCAGCGAAATGGCAGTGCTTTTATTTCAATTGAACACGCTGGCCTGATAACATTTGCCGCGGCCGGGGTTGATGGCAAACCGCCGGCAGTGAGCTGCACCGCGCCGTCGGCGGTGCGGGAGCGGGATGGTTCGAGTTCGGTCTGAAAGGCTTAGAGCAACCTGCCTTTATTCGGAATCGGAACGATCCCGAATAAAGGCAGAAAGTTGCTCGCCTCTAAAGTGGCGATCATCTTTGTGCTTTAAGTTGGAACCGCAATAGCGGTTCCAACTTAAAGCACGATGATCTAGGTCTCGGCAGATGAAGATGATGTTGGCACCGTTGCGGTGCGCCCGTTTAATGTCGCTTGCGCTGGTGATCTGGCCGTTGCCGGGCACCGCACAGGTGCGCGTCGACCTTGAACTGGTTCTCGCCGTCGATATTTCGCTGTCGATGCAGGTCGATGAGCAGCAACTGCAGCGCAACGGCTATGTCGCGGCCTTTCGCGATCCGGCTCTGGCAGCGGCCGTCGCGGCCGGCCCGCAAGGCAAAATCGCGGTCACCTACTTCGAATGGGCCGGCGCCGGCATTCGTGGCAGCCAGGTGCCCTGGCGCCTGATCGACGGCCGCGCGAGCGCCCGGAAGTTTGCCGATGAACTGGCCGCCAAACCGATCCAGAGCGCGCGCATGACGTCGATTTCCGGCGGCCTGCGCTACGGCGCCGAACTGATCGCCACGTCCGGCTTTGAAGGCTTGCGCAAGGTCGTCGACGTCTCCGGTGACGGGCCCAACAATTCCGGTGCCCACGTCGAAACCGCGCGCGATGAGCTACTCAAGGCGGCGATCACCATCAACGGCCTGGCGATCATGCTGCAGTCCGTCGGCCCGTGGGGCGGATATTTCGAGATCCCCAATCTTGATCGGTATTATCGTGATTGCGTGATCGGCGGGCCGGGCGCCTTTGCTCTGGCGGTGCGCGAAAAATCGAAGTTTGCAACCGCCATTCGGCAAAAGCTGCTGTTGGAGATTGCCGGCCGTCGGCCGCGCCGGTCGGCCCGGATCGTGGATCGTGTCCAGTGGATCCCGCCGCTGCAGAACGCACCGGCCAAATACGACTGCCTGATTGGCGAAAAGCGCTGGCAGCAGTTTTTGCGCGACGGCTTCAACGAATAGCCGGTGATGTCCGGTCGGCAGCATCAGCCGGCGTTCAGCAGGGCCACGATCTCGCGATGCACTTGCGGATCGCCACAGGCCAGGATGCGCCCGCCCTGATCGGGTGAGCCGCCGTCCCACGTGCTCACGACGCCGCCGGCATGCTCGACAATCGGAATGAGGCCGGCGATGTCATAGACGTGCAATCCGGATTCCAGGACGACATCGATATGCCCGGCCGCGAGCAAGCAATAGGCATAGCAATCGGCACCGTACCGGCAGGTTCGCGCCGCCGCGCGCAAGCGTCCATAGGCGGCGGCTTCGTAGGGCTCGACAAACAGACCGGGGTCCGTCGTCGACATCTGCAGCTGCGACAACTGCGATCCGCTGGTTTTAAGTTGCACCGTGTCGCCATCCGGACCGCGGTAGAACGCCTGTGTCCCGTCGCTCCAGTAGCGCTCTCGCGTGAACGGCTGGTTCATCATGCCAAGCCGCGGTCGTCCGGCTTCGGTGACGCCGATGATCGTGCCCCAGGTCGGCAGCCCCTGGATAAACGCGCGCGTGCCGTCGATCGGGTCGATCACCCATTGCATGTCTGCATCGGCGCGTTCACGGCCAAATTCTTCGCCGATGATGCCGTGATCGGGAAAATGATCCGCGATGATGCGCCGGATCGCCAGTTCCGCTTCGCGGTCTGCCGCGGTGACCGGATCGTAAATCGTCGGGCTCTTGTTCTCGATCGCCGTTCTGGCCCGGAAATACGGCATAATGGCCTGCCCCGAGGCGTCCGCGGCGCGGTGTAGTGTGGCCGTAATGTCAGGGTTGGTTGCCGTGCCCGATCTGTCCATGCCTGATCTCTCCATGTTTGGGCTTGCCATGCCGGTCACGATCAGCCGGTGCCGGCCCGGTGCGCGGCACCGCAAATCGCCCCGCCACCGCGCGGCTTGGCGCGGCCTCCAGCGCGGTTTGATGTGGCCGCTGGGGGACACTATTGCAGGGACTTGACAAACTCCAGTTTAGCGCTTGAGACAACGCGCGAATCAGCCTCTAGTTTACGAGCAGTTTGTGCGTCACACAGGCTGCCGCCCTTTCGGGTGTTTCCTCCCTAGACTTGGGCCGTTCGACTGAACGGCCTCTTTTTTTGGTCGATGATCCGAGGGTGTGGCTCGGCTGCAACGTGTTGTCAGCACTGTGCTGCGCCACAATCGACCCGGACATTGAATTCCACGCTGACACGGCCATCTAACACCGGCGACATGGCGCCACATGGGGCGCCACACGGGGCGCCACACGGGCGACGTTGCCGTCCACCTCGCGAACGTTGCCTCCCCAGACTATAGCCGCTGTTTACAGCGGCTTTTTTGCATGTGCGAAATGGATTTCTCGATCGTGTCCACGCCACTACCGCGATCGATCATCTATGTTTCCGGGAGCCATTTGATTTCGTTGGCCCAGCATTGCAATTTTTGCAGTTGAAAATTGTGCGATGCAAACTTAATTGTGCGTTGCGACATCAGCAAGCTTGCTTGCCCGTCGCTGCCCTCCTTGGGCGTTTCCTCCCTAGACTTTGGGCCGCTCTGTTGGGCGGCCCTTTTTTTGCCCGGCGGTCGGTCTGTGGGTCGAAATTGGGTCGGATCGACTGCAATTTTTGGTTGCAGCGCCCGCGATTAAGTGATTGAGACCACTAGATCATCGTGCTTCAAGTTGGAACCGCCATTGCGGTTCCAACTTGAAGCACAAAGATGATCGCTACTTTAGAGGCGAGCAACTTTCTGCCTTTATTCGGGATCGTTCCGATTCCGAATAAAGGCAGGTTGCTCTAGCGCAATGGACTCCCGGTCAGCGCCGCCATCTTGCAGACACCGTGGCGCGAGCCCGCCGGCGTGCCGGCCTGGCGACAGCAGGTGCCGTCACTCCGCCGCATCGCGGTAGGCAAATTCGCCAGCCAGCCGCTCGACAACGTTTGCGATCAGGCCCTTGAGTTTGCGCTGGAATGCGCGGAAGCAGCGTGACTTGCTGAGCGTGTGCTCGTCGAGATACAGGCCACGATTGATCTCGATCTGGACCGCGTGGACGTTGTTTTTGGGTTGACCATAATATTCGGTGATGAAGCCACCGGCGTACGGCCGGTTGAGCTGGACTTTGAACCGCGAGCCGCCGAGCACGTCTCTGATTGTTCGCGTGATGGCGACATCGCAGGAGGTTCCAAAACGGTCCCCAAGGACGAAATCGGGGCGGGTTGCGGCCGGATAGCTGTTCGAGGCGGACGGCATCGAATGGCAGTCAATCAAAATCGCGTAACCGAACCTGTCACGCGTCGCCTCGATCAGCGTGCCGAGTGCGGCGTGGAACGGCTTATAGAGCCGTTCGATGCGCTCGTGCGCGACGTCGAGCGGTAATTGACCGCGATAGATCTCTTCCGTGTCGGAGACGATTCTGGCGATCGTGCCGAGACCACCGACAACCCGCATGGTTTGCGCATTGGCGTAGGGTGGCAGTGGTTCAACGAACAGTTCGGGATCCAGTTCGTAGGGTTCGCGGTTGACATCGAGGTAGGCGCGCGGAAACCGCGCCGCGATCAACGGCGCGCCGAATTGCGGTACGGCTGCGAACAGTTCATCGACATAACAGTCTTCCGACTTGCGCAGGGTCTTGGCATCGAGCTGTGAGGAAGCCAGGAATGCGCTGGGATAAACCCGCCCGGAATGCGGCGAGCAAAACACGATTGGTGCGGTTTGCATGCGCGGCTGCCAAATTTCGTAAGGCGGGGCGAGCTCCGCGAGGATTGAGAGGCGTTCACGTTCTGTCATCGGCGCAGTGTTTCGTTGTTCGGCGCCGACAATGTGCCAACCGCTGAGGGCGGTGTCTATCGGGTAAATGCAAGCCGGACGGGTTCTTGCCAGGCTTACACACAGCAACGATAATGTCTGTGTTGAGCACCCGGGAACCATCTCAAAATGGCGCAACGCGGCGCACGATGATGCGGCGTTCATCGACCATTTACCAAATTTGCGTCAGATTGACTGCCAACCTGTTGGGTTTCCGCGATCGATCGAGAGTTGTGAGCCTGGATGAAGTTATGACCGCGCAACCATCCCGCCAGACTTCCGGCCGAATTCTGCTGGCCGAAGACGATGATTCAATGCGCGGTTTCCTGGAGCGGGCCCTGATCCGCGCCGGCTACACCGTTGTCGCCCTGTCAAACGGCCAGGACGCCTACGAGCGCCTCCTGGAAGAGCCCTTCAGCTTGCTGCTGACGGACATCGTCATGCCGCAGCTTGACGGCATCGAACTGGCGCGCCGCGCCGGCGACATAGATCCGCAGCTCAAAATCATGTTCATCACCGGCTTTGCCGCGGTCACTCTGAATACCGAGCCGCAGCCGCCGAAAGAGGCCCGCGTGCTCTCCAAGCCGTTCCATCTGCGCGATCTGGTCGCCGAGATTGACCGCCTCCTCGCCGATTGCGCGGCCTAATCGCCGGGCGAGTCGAGATCAGCGCGGCAGCGTGCGCGCGCAGCTGTCGGCAAGCCAGAGCGCGCCCAATTCATACTTGCAAGGCGCCGAGCTTGACAGTATAGCAAGCGGTCCTGCAGCACATGTATTGCCTTGGGGCGGTTAGCTCAGCGGTAGAGCACTACGTTGACATCGTAGGGGTCACTGGTTCAATCCCAGTACCGCCCACCATTAACCGGCGCGCAAAAATTCGATCGCCGGGCGGTCGGCGATGGCGGGTGGCGGTGCCTGATTGCCCGCTGGCAGCGGCGCCTCACCGCATCAGCCTGATTTTCGCGCCTGCTTCGGCTGCAAGACGTCGTTTCCGGTTTGCATGAACGGCGATGACGTGCTCGACTGCTGCGCGTGATGATGAGGGACCTTGACCATATGCCGTCTGCGGCACCGAAATTGCGCGCATTGCTCGATGGTTGCACCCGTGCGGTGGTCTTTACCGGTGCCGGAATTTCCACCGAGTCCGGCATTCCCGACTTCCGCAGTCCCGGCGGCATCTGGACCACGATGGCGCCCATCGAGTTTCAGGACTTCATGGCGAGCGAAGAGATGCGCCGTGAGGCCTGGCGGCGCAAGTTCGCGATGGATGACAGCTTCCGCACCGCCGCACCCAATCTCGGCCACCGCGCGGTGGCCGAGTTGGTCCGCCGCGGCACGGTGGCGGCCGTCATCACGCAGAATATCGACAATCTTCATCAGGCTTCCGGCGTTCCGGCGGACAAGGTGATCGAACTGCACGGCAACACCACCTACGCGACCTGCCTTGCCTGTGACCTGCGCCACGAACTCGACGTCATCAGGCAAAGCTTCCTCGGGACCGACGAACTGCCGAGTTGCCGCAAATGTGGCGGCATCGTCAAGACCGCGACGATCTCCTTTGGCCAGGCGATGCCGATCGAACCAATGCAGCGCGCCGAGCAAGAGACGCAGGCTTGCGATTTGTTCGTTGCGATCGGCTCATCGTTGGTCGTCTATCCCGCAGCATCGTTCCCCGTGGTCGCCAAACGCAACGGTGCAACCCTGGTGATCCTCAACCGCGAAGCGACACCACTTGATGAGTTGGCCGATTTCGTTATCCACGATGAAATCGGCCCGACGCTGTCCGAGGCCGTAAGTCTGAACTGAGCCATGACCGAAATCACCGTTCTCGATCACGCATCTCAGAAATCGCAAGACTGGCGGCCCGGAGTCGTCACCACCATGCACGTGTCAGGCGAGGTCGGCAGCCGTCAGCTTTGCATCTTTGAGCAGCGCTGTGTGCCCGGCACGGGCGCCCCGCTGCATGTCCATGCGGTCGAAGAAGTCCTCACCGTGCTGGCCGGTCGCGCCCGCGTCACGGCCGGTGAGGCGCAGCGCGAACTGAGCGCGCATCAGTCGGTCGTTGTGCCGGCTGGTCTCCTGCACGGCTTTGAGAATATCGGCGCGGATGAGTTGCACGTCCGTGCGATTTTGGCGTCACCGATATTTGAGGCAGCTTACGGCGATGCCCGTGAAATGCCGCGGCGCTGGGCACCGCCGATCTGACCACGAGCTTCCACTTCCCCTCCACGATCATTAGGCCGGATTACAATGTCACTTCTGCACAGCTCCCACTGGGGCGCTTTCGAACCAGTGGTCGAAGAGGGCCGCCTCGTCGAGGCCCGTCCGTTTGAACATGATCCGACACCGTCGCCAATCCTGAAGGCCATCCCCGAGGCGGTTCATCACGAGGTGCGCGTTGCCCGCCCGAGCATCCGCGAAGGCTGGCTGCGCCATCGCGACCGTGCGCGTGGACAAGGCCGTTTCGTCGAAGTCCCCTGGGATGAAGCGTTGGACATCGTTTCCGAGGAGCTTTCTCGGGTCAAGCGTGAGCACGGCAACGAGGCAATCTTTGCCGGCTCTTATGGTTGGTCGAGCGCTGGCCGCTTTCACCACGCCAAGACCCAGTTGCAGCGCTTCATGAATTGCTTTGGCGGCTATACTGGCCAGAAGTACAGCTATTCGCTGGCCGCCGGTCTCGCCATTCTGCCGCACATCGTCGGCGACCACCGGCCACTGCGCAATCTGACCTCGTGGGATGCGATTGCCGCGGCGACGGAACTGTTCATCGCCTTCGGCGGCGTTGGAACACGCAATGCACAAGTCGAGCCCGGCGGCATGGGTGCTCATTCCGCCGAGACGTGGCTGCGCGAACTGGCCGACAAGGGCGTCGAGGTGATCAGCGTAACACCGTTGCGGTCCGACACGCCGGATTATCTGAATGCTGAGTGGTGGGCTTTACGCCCCAACACCGATGTCGCCGTCATGCTCGGGCTGGCGCACACGTTGGTCACCGAGAACCTGCACGACCGTGCGTTTCTGGCGTCCCACACCGTCGGTTTCGAACGGTTCCGCGCCTATCTGCTTGGCGACAGCGACGGCCAGCCGAAATCGGCTGCGTGGGCGGCCGCCATCACCGAAATCGATGCGGACCGGGTCACGTCGCTGGCGCGCCGCATGGCAGCAAAGCGCACGATGATTGCAACCAGTTACTCGTTGCAGCGCGGCGATCATGGCGAACAGACCTTCTGGATGACGATGACCCTGGCCGCGATCCTCGGCCAGATCGGTCTGCCGGGCGGCGGTTTTGGTTTCGGCTACGGCAGCATGCACGGCCAGGGCAATCCCGTCGCCGCCGCGCTCCCGGTCTCGCACTCTGCCGGTGACAATCCAACCGGCAGTTTCATTCCGGTCGCGCGCATCGCCGACCTGCTGCTCAACCCCGGTCAAGCCTACGACTACGATGGCGCGCGGCGCCACTATCCCGACACCAAGATTATCTACTGGTGCGGCGGCAACCCGTTCCACCATCATCAGGATCTCAATCGCCTGATCGATGGCTGGCGGCGGCCCGACACCGTGATTGTCAACGAACAGTTCTGGACGCCGACTGCGAAGTTTGCCGACATCGTGCTGCCGGCAACGACGACGTTGGAGCGCAATGACATCGGCGCCAGCTCCCGTGACCGGTTCGTCATAGCCATGAAGCAGGCGATCGCGCCACAGGGCGAGGCCCGCCACGATTTCGAGATCTTCCGCGGTCTGGCCGCACGGCTCGATATCGAGCAGCCGTTCGCCATGGGCCGCAGCGAGATGGACTGGCTGCGCACGCTCTATGAGACCGCGCGCCAGACAGTGTCAGCGGACGCCGGCGAGATCCCGGATTTCGATACGTTCTGGGCGCGGGGCTACGTTGCAACCAAGATGCCGGAGGCCGACCACAACGTCTACGCCGATTACCGCGCTGATCCCACAGTTGCGCGCCTGCCGACACCGTCCGGCAAACTCGAGATCTTCTCCGAAACCATTGCTGCGTTCGGCTATGACGACTGCCCCGGCCATCCGGTCTGGCTGCAGCCGGCCGAGTGGCTCGGTGATGCCAAGGCGGACGCCTTGCCGCTGCATTTGATCTCGAACCAGCCGATCACCAAGCTGCATTCGCAATTGGACTTTGCTGGGCCCAGTCGCGAGGCCAAGGTCGGCGGCCGCGAGGTTGCAACGCTGTCGCCTGCCGATGCCGCCAAACGTGGCATCAGCGACGGCGATGTCGTCAGGCTGTTCAACGATCGCGGTGAAACCCTTGCCGCTGCGGCTATCTCGGACAGTGTCAGGCCGGGCGTCGTCGTACTGCCGACCGGGGCGTGGTTTGACCCGGCCCGCTCGGGCGATGCTTGGGGCGCCGACAAGCACGGCAATCCCAACGTTCTGACGCTCGACAAGGGCACGTCGAAACTGGGCCAGGGCCCGATCGCACATACAACCCTGGTTGAAGTCGAGAAGTTTACCGGCGACGCCCCCGCGGTCACGGCCTTTACGCTGCCGCAACGGGTGGCGGTGCAATCACAACCCTGAAAGCCCGACCCGTCTGCGTGCTCGCGACAGACAGCGGGCTTTTGTGCGCTGCCGGTTCGTGAGATTATAGCACCAACCGCGACTGGAGACGGGCCGATGACCAAGCTTGCCAATGATACCTTGCCGGACAATCTCGATCGGGAGATGGGTTTCGCGGTGGCGCACGATGTGCCGGTGCCTTACATGTATCGCACGCGCACCTATTACCAGGCGTTGGGCTATGCGCGGCCCTATCGCTGGGCGCAGTATGCCGATGTGCCGTTTACACCGCTGACCAAACCGTTGTCCGAAAGCACTGTTGCGGTTCTGACCACCGCCGCACCCTACCAGCCGGGCCGTGGGGATCAGGGCCCCGGCGCGCCCTACAATTCGGCGGCCAAATTCTACCGGGCCTATTCCCTGCCGATCGAACCCGAGCCGGATCTGAAAATTTCCCACGTCGGCATCGACCGCGATCACACCACGGCAACCGACAAGAATTCCTGGATCCCGCTCGTCCAGATGCAGCGCCTCGCCAGGGACGGCCGCATTGGCGCGGTCGCACCGCACATCCACGGCGTGCCGACCAATCGCAGCCACAAGACCACCATCCAGCAGGACGGCCCGGACGTCCTCGAAAGGGTCCGCAAAGACGGCGCCGACGTCGCCGTGCTGCTGGCCAACTGCCCCGTTTGCCATCAGTCCATCAGCTTGACCGCGCGCTGTCTCGAGGCCAACGGTATCCCAACGGTGATCATGGGCTGCGCCAAGGACATCGTTGAACACGCGGGCGTGCCGCGCTTCTTGTTCTCCGATTTCCCGCTCGGCAATGCCGCCGGCAAACCCCATGACGAAGCCTCGCAGGCTGCGACTTTGGAGATGGCGCTCGAGGTGCTCGCCACGGCATCGGGTCCGCGCACAACCCGCCAGTCGCCAATTCGCTGGTCGGGCAATCCGGACTGGAAGCTTGATTTTTCCAACGTCGAACGCATTCCGGCTGAGGAGCTTGAACGGCGCCGTCAAGAATTCAACCGCCAGAAGGAAATTGCCAAGGCCAAGCGCGCCGAGGACAATTCAAATGTCGAGGCAGCCGAATGACCAAACCCTTCGCCGGCATTCGTGTGCTCGATTTCACCCAGGTGTTTGCCGGCCCGTTCGGGACTTACCAGTTGGCGCTGCTTGGCGCCGACGTTATCAAGGTCGAGCGCAAGGGTGGCGAACACATGCGCTTTTCGCCGGGCTCCGAGGTGTGGGCCGAGCGCGCCTACGCCCCAACCTGGGCCGCCGTCAACGCCAACAAACGCAACATCGCACTGGATTTGAAGGATCCGACGGCGATCGAGATCGTCAAGCGACTGGCGGCCAAGGCCGATGTCGTTGCCGAGAATTTCCGCCCCGGTGTTATGGACCGTCTCGGCATTGGTTATGACGTGCTCTCCCGGATCAACCCGAGGCTGATTTATTGCGCGGTCTCAGGCTTCGGCCAGGACGGTCCCTACAAGGATACGCCGTCCTACGATGGCCGCATCCAGGCGACCTCCGGCATCATGTCGATCACCGGTCACGAAGATAGCGTGCCGACACGGGCCGGTTTCGCGGTCTGTGATGCGTTGAGCGGCATGACTTCCGCCTTCGCCGTGGCAAGCGCCATCTATCAGCGCACGCATACCGGCAAGGGCCAGCTGGTCGACGTCGCCATGCTTGATGCGACGCTGACCTTCCTGTCGCCGACGGTGTGCGAATATACCATCGCCGGCGTCCGCCAGGGCCGGTTCGGCAACCAGGCCGTGAGCCGTATCCCGACGGCCAACCTGTTCAAGGTCAAGGGCGGCCACATTCTGCTGGCCGTCAACAACGAAGGCCAGTTCTTGAAACTGCTCAAGTGCATTGGTCGTGAGGACATTCTCGATGATCCGCGGTTTGTCGACTGGCCGACCCGTATCGCCAACGAGCCGGCGCTGCGCGACATTATCGAGACCGCGTTTGCCGAAGCCGATGCCGAGACCTGGGAAGTCCGCCTCGCCGAAGCCGGTGCGCCGGCCTCGCGCATCAACTCGTTGGCCGACGCTGTCAATCATCCTCAGCTCGCACACCGCGACGTCATTCAGGAGATTGACGGCCCCTATGGACCGATGAAACTGATCGGCTCGGGCTTCAAGTATGCCCACGGCGGCGGCTCGGTCGAGCGCCCGCCGGCCGAACTCGGCCAACATGCCGACGACATTCTCGCCGAGGCCGGTTACGCCGACGCCGACATCGCCGACATGCGGGCCGCCGGCGTGGTTTGACGACGACGCGCGCCGATCCGGCATTTGCTTGAGGTCAGGGCGCCGAGCTTTAAATTGAAAACCCGTCCAAGCGGAGCGTGGCTGCGCCAAGACGGGCCGGGCCAATTCGACCCGACCTCTGCGCGTCCCGTCTCGTCCGTGGCGCTGCCACGCATGTCACCGGCCCGCTTGATCTCGGGTCAAATTCGCCGCGGTAAAATGGGTCCAATTCAGGGTCCGCCGCTCCAACATCAACCAACAACGACGTCGCCGCACACCGGCGTCGACGTGGAGGCAACACACCGATGACACTCAAGATGGCATTGATTGGTCCTGGCGGGATCGCTGAACGAAAACTGCTGCCGGCGCTGCAGGCCGCCGAAGGCGCCGAGCTGTGGAGCGTGATGAGCCGCGACAAGGGCCGCGCCAGCGCCGCCGCAGCCAGGTTCGGAGCCGCCGCCCCGAACGCCGCCCACGACACTATCGAGGCGCTGCTGGCCGATCCCCAACTCGACGCCGTGCTGATCGCGACACCGGACAAATTGCACGCCGACCAGGCCATTGCCGCCGCCCGTGCCGGCAAGCACGTGTTTTGCGAAAAGCCGATGGCAACCTCGCCGGCGGAGGCCGACGCCATGGTTGCAGCCTGCCAAGCGGCCGGGGTCAAACTCGGCGTTGCCTACCATCTGCGCTGGCACGGCGGCCAGCGGCGGCTGTTCGACGACGTCAAGGCCGGCAAGCTCGGCGAGCTGCGCCACATGCGCGTGCAGTGGACGTCGCTGGCCGGCGACGACAGCAACTGGCGCGCGCGCACCGACGTCGGCAAGTGGTGGGCTCTGGCCGGTGTCGGCACCCACATCCTTGATCAGATCCTGTGGTACATGACACCGACCTGCGGCGACATTGTCGAGGTTAAAAGCGTCATCGCCAATCAGGTCTGGGGCAGCGCCAACGATGAGACGTCGTTGATCGCCATGAAGTTTGAAAACGGTGCCACGGCGGATCTGTGCGCCTCGGTCGTGTTTTCGGGCCCGACCCGCTTCGAACTCTACGGCAGCAAGGGTTACGCGGTTAGCGAAGATACGATGTCGACGACCGGCGAGGGCACGATCACAACCCACGACGGGCGCTATGACTACGCCTACGTTGATTGCTACAAGGCCGAAATCGAGGACTTCGCCGCTGCCGTCCGCGACAACCGCGCGCCGGAGGTCGATGGCGTAATGGGCGCGCGCAACGTCGAAATCCTCTGTCAGGCAACCGGTTGACTCATGTCCGCCCAATGCGGAAACAATCGCACGAACCTCAGATCAGGTCGCGGGTTTCCAAAGGGCCCGGCCCTTTGGTCGGATTGTTAAGGCTGAAAGCCCTGACTTACTACCGCCCCCGCTTAAGAATTGGGGCACACGCGCTGGTCGAGTGATCAACATCAAAGATGTCATGCCGGCACGTGTTGCCGGCACCCATTGTCCGACAGGCGCGGCACTTGTCGGACGACGGGGCCCGGCGATGCGCGCCGCGGTGACGCGGCGTTAAGATTGCCGGTGGTGGCAAGTTCGCCACTGGGTCGACCGGTACGGTCTTCAGCTGTAACGGGGAACCACCGGCCTTGATCGGTGGAGAGTTTATACCGCCCCCTCCCGACAACGGGATCGTGCCCGGATCGCGAACTTGTTCCGAGTTGTCCCAACGTGGCATCTGCTCAAAGCTCGTTCATGCGAGCGCCGGATTGCGAAACCAGAAAATCTGGCGTTCGAGATTGACGTCGACCAGTTCGAAGCCGGCCGCGAACAGCTGGTTGCAGACCGGTGCGATAACGTGGTCTTGGCTGAGCCCGCGTTCTGGACCGCAATCAACGCAGCAGTGGACGATGGTCTCGAGCATCTCGCGCCCGCCGGCAAGGATTTCCGGCTCCGCCCCTTCGCCCTCGATCTTGAGCAACTTGATTGGACCGTCGGCGTGCGCGTCGACAAGTGCCGCAAGTGTTGTGGTTTGAATTTGACAGGGCGGTGCGGCGGCGTTGGCGGGTTCGATCAGTGAGCTATCGCCAGTGTCGTTGCCATCATAAAACTTGTGGCTGCCGGCGCTGTGCCAAAGCGCTAAGCGCAGCGTTTCGGGGCGGCCGCCAAACAGGTTTTCATCGCAAGCGCAGGCCTCACGTTGCGATGGCTCAACCGCGATCACCCGCACCTTCGCCCGCGATCTCAGATAAAGTCCGACCTCCCCGACATTGGCACCGCAATCAATCGCGATATCGCCGGCGGCAAAGTCAATGCGATCGAGAAAGTACTTGGCGGCGAGCCGCGCAATGCGATCGTGAACGCCGCGGCGATAGCGAAATATCCGCGCGCGTCTGGCAATTGAGATATCGCTGGTTGCCGCGTGTCGTTGTCGCGTACCGGCAACGTCCGATACGCGATAGAGCCCGCGCTCAGCCTGCCACGCGACGCTGATCGGCAACTGCCAGTAGCGCCGGTTGAGATCGCCAAACCGCTCACAGAACTGCGCGCCCTCGGCGGTGAGCAGCCACGCGCCAAGCTCGGTTCCGGAAAGTTCCGTTGGCACTTTGTGCACCTTTGATGCCGCCATGACGGGCACTCTCAAACAACCTCAAATCTTCGCGCAGGCAGCCCGCAACCAAGCGCGTTCATCGCCAACCAACTGCGGCCCGATCTCGCGCATGACACGGGCGTGGTAAGCGTTGAGCCATTGCCGTTCGCTCGCGGTCAACAGCTTGACATCGATAAGGTTGCGGTCGATCGGGGCCAGCGTCAGGGTTTCGAAACTCAGCATCGGCCGATCGCCGTTTTCGATGTCCTTGGGCGCGCGCACCAGCACCAGGTTCTCGATCCGAATACCGTAGCGGCCTTCGTTGTAATAGCCGGGCTCGTTCGAGATGATCATGCCTGGCCTAAGGATGACCATGCCGCGCCTGGAAATCGATTGCGGTCCCTCATGCACCGACAGGTAGCTGCCAACGCCGTGGCCGGTTCCGTGATTATAATCGAGGCCGGCGTCCCACAAGGCGCGTCGTGCAAATGGGTCAAGGTCGATGCCGCGCGTGCCTTCCGGGAAGTTCGCGGTGGCGATCGCGATATGTCCTTTGAGGACGCGCGTGAAACGGTCTCGCATTTCCTCTGTTGCGCGCCCGATCGCGATGGTCCGCGTGATGTCGGTGGTACCGTCCGGATACTGCGCGCCGGAATCGACCAGGTAGAGCTCGCCCGCGCCGAGCTGACGATTGCCGGCCGTGGTTACCCGATAGTGGACGATGGCGCCGTTTGGACCACTGCCAGAGATCGTGTCGAAGCTGATTTCCTTGAGCTGATTGGTCTGCGCGCGAAACCGTTCGAGCTGGCGCGCTGCACCGATCTCGCTGACGTTGCCGGACACGGCCTCGCGATCGAGCCAGGCCAGAAAGCGGCAGACGGCAACGCCATCGCGGGCGTGGGCTGCGCGCGCGCCACGGATTTCGACTTCGTTCTTGATCGCCTTCGGCAAAACGCACAGGTCGCTTCCGCGCGCTATCCGTTTCGCACCGGCGATCTGGCGGGCAATCCAGACCGGGCAGGTCTCCGCATCAAGCCGGATCGCCGTGCAGCGTTTGCCCAATGCGCGCAACCGCGCCTGGAAATCACCGGTCGGCACAGCGTCGGCGACCGGATCGAGATGGCGGCGCACCGCTTGGTTGAGCCTGTCCGGTGCGATAATCAGTTCCGCCTTGCCCGTGGCCGGGATGATCGCAAAGCACAAGCACACCGGATTGTGGGCAACATCGCTGCCGCGGATGTTGAACAGCCAGCAAATCGAATCCGGTGCGGTCAGGACCGTCGCATCTTGACCGGCCTCGGCCAGTTGGTCTTGCAGATCCTTCAGTTTTTGCGCGGCGCTTTTGCCGGCCTTCGACAAGGCTTGGATGGTGACCGGCGCGCGCGGCGGGGCCGGTCTGTCGGCGCCCCAGACGCTGTCGACAAGGTTCCGCCTCATCGCCTTGAGGCGCATTCCCCTCGGCTTGAGTTTTGCCGTTGCCCGCTCGATTTCAGCCAGCGCATGCAGCCACGGATCGAAACCGATTGTGCGCACCTCGCCGGCGGTTTGATCGCCAATCCAGTCGTAGGGGTCAGTGTCGGGGACCGGCAGCAGCGTAAACAGTTGGTCCGGCGTCTGGAGCCGCGCCTGCACGGTGTAGCGGCCATCCGTAAACAGCGCCGCCTGCGTCCGGGTGATCACAGCAAATCCAGCCGAGCCCGTAAAACCGCTGATCCAGGCCAGGCGCTCCGATGACGGGGCAACATATTCGCCGCGATGTTGATCGCCGCGCGGCACCAGAAAGGCATCGATATTGTGGCTGTCCAACAGCCGGCGCAAGCGCGCGATGCGACCGGCAACCTCGCCGGTTGCACTGGTGTCCTCAAACGATTGATACATTCGCATCCGCCCTTGCCGGTTGCAGGGTTCACGGCCGCCTCGAGTATGTGGCAGATCGCCGAATATGACCATCGTATTGCATCGCACAGGTGATCCCTGCGACCGATTAACACTTCATGCGCGAGCCGCAATACTGCGTTGCGAAATCAATTCTACCGCAGCGCAGCAAATATACCTATGTTTGCGCCATAAGCCGCGAACAAGACTGCGGCAACCCATGAGCAAAGAGTGGAGATGATCATGAGCGCACATACAGCTGCGTCGCGCGGATTTGCGCGCGAAGCCACCGCGGACGATACCAGGTCAGGCGTCTGGGGCAGTTTCTTCAAGGGCATTGTGGCGGCGCGCGAACGCGAAGCCCGACGGCACGTTTCACAGTACCTGTTGGGGTTGAGCGACGAGCACCTGCGCCACATCGGCTACACCGCGTATGAAATCAATGTTCTGCGCAGCACCGGCCGTCTGCCGCAGTATAGCGACCTGTAACGTGCGCCGCTCGCGGTGCCGGGGCGGGCCCTTAACCAATCGCCGCCAAGCGGCGATCCTTGAGGGGCTTTCAGCCCCTCAAACACCCCGACCAGGGGATGGGTTCCCTGGACCCTGGACTTGTTCAGAGATTTGCTAAATTCGTTTGCGCAGGGTGAGCACGGACCAGCCCTCGATTTTGTCATGGCGTGCGGTTGCAAAACCGCGCGCTGCGTAGGCGGCTGACACGGTGCCGGCCTGGTCATTCAAAAGACCAGACAACACCACCCGGCCGCCCGTTGCCAATGCACCGGCGATGGCGCCGGCAAGGTCGACGAGCGGTCCTGCCAGAATGTTGGCGACGATCAGATCGAAAGGCTGGCTGGCGCGCACGTCAGCGTCGGCAAGACCGGTTGCAACGCGGAATATGAGCGGCCCGCAATTGAGCGCCAGAGCCCCGTTCAATCTGGCGTTTTCCCGTGCGATTTCGATCGAACGCGGATCGAGATCGGTTGCCAGTATGGCAGCTGTCGGCAGCGCCCGGCGCAATGCCACTGCCAGCACGCCGGAACCGGTTCCCAAGTCCAAAACGTTGCGAAACCTGGCGCGCCGCGTCAGTCGGTCTATGGCCACAAGACAGCCACAGGTTGTTGCGTGATGGGCGGTCCCGAACGCTTCTCCGGCATCGATCCTAATACTGTGTGGCCCGCGCGCGACGCGGTCGGTATCGTGGCCGCCGAATATCGTGAAGCGGCCGGCGACCACCGGCGGCAGCGCCGCCTGGCTGAGGCCAACCCAATTGCACTCTGCAATGTCCTCGACCGCAAAGCGCGGTTCGGCACCCTCAAGCAGCGCGGCGAGGGTTTGCGCAATCCGAGCGCTATCGGGTGCTGTATCGTAGATCGCCTCCACCAGCCAGCCATCGCCGTCCTGGAACATCGAGACGGCTGCAGGTGGTGGCGCGCCGACCTCCTCCAGGATGCCGGCAATCTGGCCGGCGCGTCTGCGATCACCAATGCGCGAAACCAGTTTCGTCAGTGCCATCAGGTCTCCAGATGGACCTCTTTGGGTTGTGATTCCGGCCCGGTAAGCGCGCCGCCTGCCTCGCCTTCGAACTCCGTTCCTTCCATCTCCTCAGCTTCCGGCAAATAATCGAGGAAGACATCCCATTTGTCATCGATGTGCTTGGCTGCCTGGGCCGGCTGCAGGGCGTGCAGCGTGCCGTCGGCGCCCTCGGTCACGAGGCCGTCATCAAACAATCGCGACAGCGCGTCTTCGAGATCGAAATCGACGTTGACGCCGAATGCCGAGCACAAATACTGCTCGATCGCTTCGTCGACGGCTGGCAGGTCGCCACGTCGCACGATTTCCTTGGCAAGGACGCTGTAAAGCAGAATTTCTTCCTTGACATCCTCCTCCGCCGCGCGGTCGGCCAGCATGATCATGACGCCGCGATTGTCGGCGAGCGAGTGGAAGTAGAGGTTCTGTGCCATCACCACCATGTAGCGCTGACGGGTATTGAAGAAGCCCATAACCTGGCGAAACAGCACGCCGCCGAGCGCGAAGATCATCCCTGCGAGCGCGATCGGGCTTGCCAGAATGGCGGCGCCGCCGGCCACGAGTTTGCTCAGCGTCCCGAACAGGCCCATGCCGACCGCCCCGCCGCCGGTGACGCCGAGCTTGATCTTGTCGAACAATCGGAACTTGACGCGCGTGTTGGGAAAGATCATTTCGACGTCCGCACGCGGCAGATTCTTAAACAGTTTCATATAGATCTGGTCGCGATTGACGCCATCGGGAATGTGTCTGGTGCGGGCATGGATCGCCTTTTCGGCCTGCTTGCGGGTGATGCGTCGTGTGCGCATGAACTCTTCGACACGCCGTTCCTCGGACTTCAGTTTGAACAGGATGAACAGGCGTTGGAAAATCGGCACATCGAATTCTTCTTTGCGGAAGAACTTGCGAAACGTTCGCCTTTGGTCCTTGGTCTGGGAGGCGCCGCGATAATAGATCTCGAGCTCTTCGAATGCCTCCAGATCGACGTGGAAGTCGAGGCCGTAGTGGCTGTCGCTGGTCAGGATCAGTTCGACTTCGGAGGGATCGATCCGCGTGTAATTGGCCTGTGCCAGGATGAATTTCATGCGCTCGACAACGCGGCTCTGCATCGCCGCGCGCTCACCGTCGGTGTACTGGCGGGTCATCAGTAGATCGCTGTCCGGGTTGAACGGCTCATAGGCATGGTCGAGCTTGGTGATTTCGGCGCGGTATTGCTGTTGGCGCCAATAGGCGAGATAGCGAAAGAAGCGTTTGGCGTCGCGAGCCTCGCCCGCCGCCCAGGCTTGCGGGCGGGTCAGGCGATCCATAAGGGCAAACGTTGTGACGGGAATGAACGTTTCGCGTCGGCGCTCGCCGTCCGCCGGAAGCACCGACTGATCTGCATCAACGTCGAGCTCGACCAAATTCGGCTGTGGCGCGTGGCGGTTGGCTGCGTTGGCATTGCCGACTTCGGCTGCCTCAACTTCAGTCTCGCGACGATCAAGCGTGGTGTTCGAGGTCATCGCGCGCTCCCAACAAGATAATCAGCTTCCAAGACAATCAGTTCGACCGTGAAAATTGATTGCCGATACTGTCGCGATCCGATTGTTCATCGGCCACACATCAGCCACCAGCTGGCGCCCTTATCATCGCCGTAAGCCTACACCGTCGAGCCTGTAAGCTCAAAATAGCGCCGGAATTGGGCGGGCTGCCCGACGCCGGGAGTTTACGCACGAATGCGCGCAGTTCCATGGAAATGGCACACCAAAATACAACTATAGGTTGTATTTAGGCGACTCCGATGGAAGACACACAATCTAAAGGGTGAGTGCTCAATGTTGGCGTTGACCAAATTCGGTGATCGGCGCGGCCGATACAGGTATGGTGCGTAACACTCTTGAACTACGTTCATAGACCTTGTGGAAGTTTGAGAGATACCTGCTTGCATCGCGGCAAGGCCGCGATGAGGTGCGCTGTAAGACGTCCGAATGAGAGCGGATTGGCTTGAGGTTTGAGCCAATGCTGCAATTTTAGGCAAGGGGACAGTTCGCGATACGCGAATGTCGCGGGCAATTATACGGTCCTGCGTGATCTCGGATCGCCCGATTTGCGCAGGACCAATACGTCTGCCCGTCTTGCCACAGCTTTTGCGACCCAGCGAACGGGTCAGCTCGACCTGCTGCCGGTTGCGATTGTCATGCCGGAACTCACCGAGGCTCCGACATTGGACAAGCACGGAACCCTGCAGCTCAAAGGCACGTTCGTCAGCGGCTCGCGTTTGGTTGAATTCCAACTGAACTACCAACCGGTCGGCGGCATTTGGCGGGTATCGGGGATTTCGATTGCAACGAAAGAGATAGCGCTGCCAAAGCCCGGTTCAGACCAGGCCAAGCCCAAGGCCAAGCCCAAGGCCAAACCCAGGGCCAACAAGGGCAAAGCGAAGTAGGCGCCAACCTGCGATCACGTCACGGGTTTGCAAAGGGCCGGGCCCTTTGCCGGGATTGTTAAGGGTCGAGCCCTTAACCAATCGCCGCTTGGCGGCGATCCTTGAGGGGCTTGTCCGCCCCTCAAACACCCCGACCAGGGGATGATCCCCTGGACCTCGGATTGGTCGACAGGCTCCCGAGATTGATCGTTTGCCGGCGCCGTTCCGGTTTGGTAAGCACAAGCGCGCCCAAAACTGCTATTCGGGATACATGCCATGACCGGTCAATCGCCGTCGACACCGGCCTGCGATCTGATGTCCGGGGCGACCGGCGACTGGGAGGTGGTCATCGGTCTCGAAGTCCATGCCCAGGTCAACTCGCAGGCGAAGCTGTTTTCCGGTGCGCCGACGGATTTCGGCGCCGCCGCCAACGCCCATGTCTCGCTGGTCGATGCCGCAATGCCCGGCATGCTGCCGGTTATCAACAAGGAATGCGTTGCCCAAGCCGTGCGCACCGGACTGGGATTGAACGCCAGGATCAATCGGTTTTCGGTGTTCGACCGTAAGAACTACTTCTACCCGGATTTGCCGCAGGGCTATCAGATCTCGCAGTTCAAGCAGCCGATTGTCGGCGAAGGGGCTGTTGACGTCGAGGTCGATGGCAAAACCCACACGATCGAGATTGAACGGCTCCATTTGGAACAGGATGCCGGCAAGCTGGTTCACGACCTGCACCCCGACTCTTCCCATCTCGACCTGAACAGGTCCGGCGTCGCATTGATGGAAATCGTATCGCGCCCCGATATGCGCTCGGCCAAGCAGGCCCAGGCCTATGTCTCAAAGCTGCGCACCATCATGCGCTATCTGGGCACGTGCGATGGCGACATGGAGAAGGGCAATCTGCGCGCCGACATCAACGTGTCGGTGCGTCGCCCGGGTAATGATCTCGGAACCCGCTGTGAAATCAAGAATGTCAACTCGATCCGCTTCATCGGCCAGGCGATCGAGGTCGAGGCGCGCCGCCAGATCGACATTCTGGAAGACGGCGGGGCGATCGAACAGGAAACCCGGCTGTTCGATCCCGATGCCGGCGAAACCCGCGCAATGCGCTCCAAGGAGGA
Organism: Hyphomicrobiaceae bacterium; assembly: GCA_965223355.1. Classification (GTDB taxonomy): domain Bacteria; phylum Pseudomonadota; class Alphaproteobacteria; order Rhizobiales; family Hyphomicrobiaceae; genus Tectiglobus. The sequence continues at coordinate 4,564,265 of CBDCWE010000003.1, read as the reverse complement.
GGCGCACGACTATCGTTATTTCCCGGACCCGGATTTGCTGCCGTTGGAACTCACGCAGTCCTTTGTCGATGACTTGGCCGCCAATTTGCCGGAACTACCTGACGCCAAGCTGCAACGACTGATGCACGCGTACGGGTTGTCGTCCTATGACGCAGCGGTGTTGGTCGCCGAGAAGGAAAGCGCTGATTATTTCGAGGCCGCCGCCCGTGGCCGCGATGGCAAGCTGGCCGCCAACTGGGTGATCAACGAGGTTTTCGGCCGGCTCAACAAGGACGGTCTCGAAATTGCGGCATCGCCGGTTTCAGCCGCGCAGCTCGCAGGCGTTCTCGATCTCATCGCCGATGGGACGATCTCGGGCAAGATTGCCAAGGACGTGTTCGAAATCATCTGGTCCGAAGGCGGTGACCCGGCCGACATTGTCGATCAACGCGGCTTGAAGCAGGTGACGGATAAAGCGGCGATTGAAGCCGAAGTCGACAAAGTTATCGCAGCCAATCCGGCGCAGGTTGCGAAAGTTGGCGACAATCCGAAACTGGCCGGTTGGTTCGTTGGCCAGGTCATGAAGGCGACGGGTGGCAAGGCCAATCCGCAGGCGGTCAATGAAATTGTCAAACGCAAATTGGAACTGGCCGTAGGGTTGTGACCCCGACACGTCGTACTTTGTCGTACGCTATAGCCTTTCACAATTAGCTCAAACGATCCTGCTGCCCGGCCGCCCGGCTGCCGTCTGGTGCGCCACGAGATCATGGCCCGTCGGCGGGGAGCGGGACGGTAGGGGGCAAACTTGTGCAACGCTAGAGCAACCTGCCTTTGTTCGGAATCGGAACGATCCCGAATAAAGGCAGAAAGTTGCTCGCCTCTAAAGTGGCGATCATCGTGCTTTAAGTTGGAACCGCAATAGCGGTTCCAACTTAAAGCACGATGATCTATCGCGATGAACGCCCCAACGCTTCGCCGTTCGACGGCGATCGATGACCGGCTCTCGGCTGCTCAAACGTTGCGACCAGAAGAACTTGCTCTGGCCCCGCCCGGAAGATCCCGCCCAGACCTTGTGCGGACCTTGTGCGGACCCTGTCCGAACGCTGCCCAAATCCTGGACGTGTTCACCTGGACGTGTTCAGGGGGGCCCCACGGCGGACATGATCTATGCCGGAGCGATTTCACGCGCACCGAGGTCGGCAATATCGATGCCCTGGTTCCAGTACGGTTCCGGACCATAAAGTTCGCTCAAGAAGTCGATGAAGACGTTGACCTTGGACGGCATGAACTCGCGGCTCGGATAAACCGCATAGATCGCGACCTTGGATGAGCCGCGGTATTGTGGCAGCACGATTTGCAGCTCACCGCTTTGCAGTTCCTTGCCGATGTCCCAGGTGGAGCGCAGCCCGAGGCCGAGGCCCGCCAAAATCGCCTCGCGCATGAACTCCGCCGAGTTGGAACGAATGTTTCCACCAAGACGCAACTGATGCTGGCCATCCGGACCTTCAAGTCGCCAGATGTCCTGTGCTCCGGCCGACAAACAGTTATGCCCCTGCAGATCAGCGAGACTGGCCGGTGTGCCGGCGTCGTCGAGATATTTCGGCGCGGCACAGATGACGCGGGTGTCGACGGCGAGCTTTTTCGCAACCAGCGATGAGTCTTCCAGTTCGCCAATCCGGATCGCCAAATCGAAGCCATCGCGAATGATATCGAACATGTCGTCGGTGATCTGCAGATCGAGATCGATTTCAGGATAAAGCGCCAGGAACTTCGACAGATATGGCGCGATGTGAAGACGGCTGAACGTGGTCGGCGCAGTAATCTTGAGGAGGCCGCGCGGGGTCGTATTGCGTCGGGCGACGAAGTCTTCGGCCTCTTCAACGAGACTGAGGATGTCGACGACGCGTTTGAAGTAACCCTCGCCGGTTTCCGTCAGCGTCAGATGGCGTGTGGTGCGCTGGAACAGACGCGCACCGAGGCGCTCTTCGAGCAGGCTCACGCGCTTTGAGACGACAGCTGGCGATAGCCCCATCTCACGACCGGCTGCTGACATATTGCCGGTACGCGCAACGCGTGCAAAGATGTCAAGGTCGCTTATCGCAGTCACTTGCTGTCACCTCCCGCTTTAGATTAGCTGTTTTGGAAGCAAGAGTTACTCCCAAGTGTGAAATATTGGTCAGATGTCGATGTTGTGTCGAGCAGTTGACATTATGGCATTTGTGAATTTCCGCATCGTTGAATTGGGAACTGCAATTAGGGCGAGATATGCACAAAATGGCACTCAAATCGAATACAATTATTCAGAAGAGGGACTAAATCATGTCGATTGATTTGCCAACCCCTAATAGTGTTGTTCTGGAACAGAGGGCTGTCATCGTCCGTGAACTGGTCGATCTGGTCGGGTCGGAAGCGGTCATTGCCGACGAAGACGGACGGCGTGCCTATGAAACGGATGCGTTGACCGCCTACACGCGCCTGCCTTTGGCGGTCGTGCTGCCGCGTTCGACGGGTGATGTTGCCAAGCTGTTGCGATATTGCCATGCGCGGCGCCTGAAGGTGGTTCCGCGCGGGGCCGGCACGTCGCTGTGCGGCGGCGCGCTGCCGGCCGAGGACGGTATCGTCATTTGCGTTTCGAAAATGAGCAAGGTGCTCGAGACCGATTTCGCCAATCGCGTCGTGCGGGTCGAGGCCGGTATCACCAACCTTGGGATTTCAAAGGCGGTGGAGGCACGCGGGTATTTCTATGCCCCGGACCCGTCAAGCCAGCTCGCCTGTACCATCGCCGGCAACATCGCGATGAACTCCGGAGGTGCACACTGTCTCAAGTACGGCGTAACGCTCAATAACGTCCTCGGCATCAAGATGGTGACCATCGAAGGCGAGGTGGTCGAGATGGGAGGGCCGCATCTCGATGCCCCCGGGCTCGATCTGCTCGGCTTGATGATCGGCTCGGAAGGCCAGTTCGGGATCGTGACCGAGGCGACAGTGCGCATTCTCAGGTCCGCGGAGGGCGCGCGGCCGATGATGATCGGCTTCGGGTCCTGCGTTGATGCCGGGGCGTGCGTTGCGGCCGTGATCGCGGCCGGCATCGTTCCGGTGGCGATTGAATACATGGACAAACCGGCGATCCATGTTTGCGAAGACTTTGCCAAAGCAGGCTATCCGCGCGATGTCGAGGCGCTGCTGATCATCGAAGTTGAGGGGAGCGAGGATGAGATCCCGATCCTCTTGGAGCGGATCAAGGACATCGCAGCTGCCTTCAACCCGCAGACGGTCGTCGTCAGCGACGGCCCGGAGCAAAGCGCGCGGATCTGGCGCGGGCGCAAGTCGGCGTTCGGAGCGATCGGGCGGATCTCGGAATATTATTGCATGGACGGCACGATACCGTTGGGGCGTCTGCCCGACGTTTTGGCGGGGATCTCGGAAATCTGCCGTCGCCACGAGCTCAGGGTGGCCAACATTTTTCATGCCGGCGACGGCAACCTCCATCCCTTGATCCTCTATGACGCCAACGATCCCGAGCAGTCCCACCGCGCCGAACAGGCCGGCGCAGAGATCCTGACATTGTGTGTCGAGGTGGGCGGCTGCCTGACCGGCGAACACGGCGTCGGCATCGAGAAACGCGATCTCATGCCGATCCAGTTCGGACAGGCTGAATTGGCCTTGCAAATGCGGATCAAGACAATGATGGATCCGCACTGGCTGCTCAATCCGGGCAAGGTTTTTCCGCTGGCGGCCGTCGCGGCTCAAAACGCCAGCGTTTGAGGTTGATCGCACGATGGCACACGGCACGGGCAACGATGGGGGACCAACTTGAACGCAATTGTTCGTCCGGCGGCTGATTGGGAGCTCGCCCGCTTTCTGCGTGAGGCGGCCGCAGCCCGGACGTCGGTCGAAATTGTCGGCGGTGGTTCGAAACGGCAGGCAGGGCGGACGACGCAGGCGGACGCAGTGCTGTCCACCCACGTGTTGCGCGGTATCCGGCTTTACGAGCCGAGCGAACTGGTGATGTCGGCACAGGCCGGTGCACGCTTGAGCGATATCGAACACGAGCTGGCGCAATTCGGTCAGATGCTCGCGTTTGAGCCGGTCGACCTGGGACCGGTGTTGGGCCAGACGGGCGGGCAGGGCACGATTGGCGGCGCCTTCGCGGTCGGAATTGCGGGCAGCCGCCGGATTGCCGTTGGTGCCGGCCGCGATCACCTACTTGGCATTGGCGCGGTGACCGGGACCGGTGAAATTTTCAAGTCCGGCGGACGGGTGCTGAAAGATGTGACGGGGTATGATTTGGCGCGGGTGGTGGCGGGCAGCTGGGGCACGCTCGCGGTCATCACCGAGGCGACGTTCAAGGTCTTGCCGAAACCGGAAGAAACCGCGACGATGGTGATCATCGGGTTATCGAGCGAGCTGGCGGTCGAAGCGATGTGCACGGCGATGAGTACACCGTTCGAGATCTCGGGCACCGTTCACCTTGAGGCGCCGTTGGTTGCCGGGATGCGACACCCTGAATTTTGCGGCGCCGGCGATGCCGTCACGGCATTGCGGATCGAGAACTTTTCGCGGTTCCTGCCGCGCAGGATAGAGCAGTTGCGCACCATCCTGGGTGCGTTCGGTGATGTTTATGTCGCCGGCGATGAGGACTCACTTGCGTTTTGGTCGGAACTGCGGGAACTGTCGCCGTTTGTCGATCGTCCGGAACAGCTGTGGCGGATCTCGACCGTGCCGGACAAGGGCGCGCAGTTTGTTGCAGATGTTCAAAGATACATGCCAGCGCAGGCGATGTTCGACTGGTCCGGCGGTCTGATTTGGCTGGCGGTGCCGGAGGCGGCGGATGCCGGCGCCACCGACATTCGCCGCATCATCGCCTCCTACGGCGGCCATGCAACACTGATCCGGGCGGATCCATCGGTGCGCCTTAGCGTCGATGTGTTTCATCCCTTGGATCACGGCAACGAACGTCTGACCCGCAGCCTCAAGCAGGTGTTCGATCCCGCCGCCATTCTCAATCCCGGCCGCATGTATTCGAACGTGTAATATGGCGTGCCGGTGCAATTGGCGCTGGCCTCGGTGGCGCCGGCTGAAGCTGCGGACGGTGTCGGGCAAATGGGCCGCGTGTGATAAGCCGGGCTGCCGGTGCAGGGACGACGATGCAAACCAACTTTTCGCCTGAACAGCTCACCGACCCGAGGCTTGCCGAGGTCAACCGTATCCTGCGTCGCTGCGTGCATTGTGGGCTGTGCACGGCGACCTGCTCGACCTATGTGTTGCTCGGTGATGAACGCGACAGCCCGCGCGGTCGGATCTATCTGATGAAGGACATGTTTGAGGCCGACCGTGGCGTCAGCGGCGAGGTCCAGCACCATGTCGATCGCTGCTTGTCCTGTCTGTCGTGCATGACCACCTGCCCCGGTGGCGTCGACTACATGCATCTTGTCGATCATGCCCGCGCTTATATCCACGAGCACGGCGCGCGGCCATGGCGTGAGCGGCTCGTCCGCGCGATCCTTGCCGCCGTGGTCCCCTATCCGCACCGTTTCGCATGGGCGTTGCGCGTCGCACCGCTCGGGCGGCCGTTGGTCAACATCATGCGCCGGTTCGGCTTCAAGCAGTTGGCAGCGATGGTCGACCTGGCGCCGCGTGATGTGTTGAGACGTGCCAAATACGATGGCCCGGGCAAGGCCGAGAGCCGGATCAAGCGTCAGGCACGGGTGTTGATGCTGGCCGGCTGTGCGCAACAGGTGCTGCGCCCGGAGATCAATGATGCAACGATCCGATTGCTGGCACGGCGCGGTGTCGACGTCGAGGTCTCTGCCGGGACCGGCTGCTGCGGTGCGCTGGTTCATCACATCGGGCTTGAGAAACGCGCGATCGAGTTTGCCAAGCGCAATGTCGATGCGTGGTGGAAGTCCATGCAGCGCGAAGACGTTGATGCGATCATCATCAATGCGTCCGGTTGCGGTACGACGGTCAAAGATTATGCCTATATGCTCAAGCATGTCGCCGGTTATGAGGACAGGGCGCAGGCGATCGTCGACAAAGCGATGGATGTGACCGAGTTTGTGGCACAACACGACCTGGGACCGCCAATGCGCTGGTCGTCACTCAAGGTCGCGTATCATTCGGCGTGTTCGATGCAGCACGGCCAGCAGATCACGGATGTGCCGAAAGCGCTGTTGCGCAAAGCCGGTTTCACGGTGGTCGATGTTCCCGAAGGCCATATTTGCTGCGGCTCGGCCGGCACATACAACATTATGCAGCCCGAGATCGCCGGTGACCTGCGCGACCGCAAGGCCACCAATATCCGCAGCGTCAACCCGGACCTGGTGGCAGCCGGCAACATTGGTTGCATCGCGCATCTCAAGGATGGCATGGAGTTTCCGATCGTTCACACGGTTGAACTTCTGGACTGGGCCTATGGCGGACCGGTTCCGCGCGGGCTCGAAGCGCTTGGATCCTACATTAACGACGTGCCAATACCGCCGGGACGGACGGCCGAGGATTACATCGACGTTTGAGATCGACGCTCGATTTGGTTGCTGAGCGCGACCGACCGGCGCGGTCAAACCACGGGACGGCTCGGAGGGGATGCGGGCGGTGGCTGTGTCGGGCTGAAACGCGCGCGGGCTTGCACTGCGGGCGCATTGATCTATAAGGCGCCGAAAAGCTGCCGCTGACGAACATCGTTCTCGGCACCAAATATCGGGCAAAATGGCAAACAAGCAGAAACAATGGCGGCCCAGCGCCCGCCTGCCGAAGGGCTTCCGGGATATCGGTGCCAACGAGACCCGGCGGCTGAAGCGGATGCTCGCGGAGATTTCGGATATCTATGAATCGTACGGCTTCGAACCGCTGGAGACACCGGCCTTCGAATATACCGACGCCCTTGGCAAGTTCCTGCCTGACACCGACCGGCCGAACGCGGGCGTGTTCTCGCTGCAGGATGAGGACCAGCAGTGGATGTCGCTGCGCTACGACATGACGGCGCCACTGGCGCGGCACGTAGCGCAACACTATCAGCACTTGGCCAAGCCCTACCGCCGCTACACGTCCGGGCCGGTCTGGCGCAATGAGAAACCCGGGCCGGGGCGCTATCGCCAGTTCCTGCAGTTCGACGCCGACACCGTCGGGACGGCCAATATCGCCGCCGATGCCGAGATCTGCATGCTCGCTGCCGACACCATGGAACGGCTCGGCTTTCCGCGCGGCGATTACATTATAAGCGTGAACAACAGGAAGGTGCTGGACGGGGTGCTGGCCGGCATGGGCATCGATCCTGCCAGCCCGGATCAGGCCGGCCGGCGGCTGGTTGTATTGAGAGCGCTCGACAAGCTCGACCGGCTCGGCATCGAGGGCGTGCGCCAGTTGCTGGGGCCGGGACGCCGGGACGACTCCGGTGATTTCACAACCGGTGCCGAACTTGAACCACCGGCAATTGACCTGGCCTTGCGGTTTGTGCAGAGCGGTGCGGCATCGCGGGCCGCTACGATCGGTGCATTGCAAGAGCTGATCGGGGCCGATGCGCGCGGCCTTGAAGGTATCGCGGAACTGCGCGGTATCGACGAGTTGCTGCGCGCAGCGGATTTCCGTGAGGACCGGGTGGTTGTCGACCCTTCGGTGGTGCGCGGGCTTGATTATTATACCGGCCCCGTGTTCGAGGCGGAACTGACCTTCGAGGTCAAGAACGAAGACGGCGAGACCGTGCGTTTTGGCGCCGTCGGCGGCGGCGGCCGCTACGATGATCTGGTGGCGCGGTTTACCGGCCAGGCGGTTCCGGCGACGGGGTTTTCGCTCGGTGTGTCGCGACTTTTGTCGGCGCTGATGCTGGTTGAAAGCAATGCGCAGGCGCCGGTGCTTGGCCCCGTGGTCGTGCTGGTTATGGATCGCGATCAGCAGGCGCGCTATCAGGCGATGGTGCAGCAGTTGCGCGCCGCCGGCATCCGCGCGGAAATGTATCTTGGGACGTCGGGTATGAAGGCGCAAATGAAATACGCAGACAAGCGCGGCGCGCCATGCGTGGTGATCCAGGGCAGTGACGAGCGTGCCAGCGCCGAGGTTCAGATCAAGGACCTTTTCGAAGGTTCCGAGTTGGCAAAGAACATTGCCGATCACGCGCAATGGCGCACCGGTCGGCCGGCACAATTTTCCGTACCGCAAGACGAACTCGTCAGCGCCGTGCAGCAAGTGCTTGAACGCTATCAGCGGCCGGTCGGATCCAGGGGCGCCAATGTCAGCTGAGACGGCCAAAAAGTTCCATGCGCTCGAGGACCAGGCGCACGGTATCCTGGGCGTGTTTCGTGCGGCGGGCTATGAGCCGGTCGCACCGTCGATCCTGCAGCCGGCCGAGATCTTCCTTGACGTCGTCGGCGAGGACCTGCGCGGGCGCACATACGTCTTTACCGATCCGGAAGGCGCCGAGCTGTGCCTGCGCCCGGACCTGACAATTCCAACCTGCCGGTTGCACTGGGAACGTTATGCGCGGGCAGATGCCGTTGGACGCTATTGCTACAACGGGCCAGCGTTCCGGTTTCAGCCCGACGGTGGCGATGCGGCCCATCCCCGCGAGTTTCGCCAGGCCGGCGTCGAGTTTTTCGGGACCAGTCAGTATGCCCAGGCGGAAGCGGAAATTCTGGCACTGATCCTGAAGGCGCTGGAAGGTGCGGGTCTTGACGATTTCAGCGTGACGATCGGTGATCTCAATATCTTTGAAGCGCTGCTCGGGGTGCTCGATATGCCGGCGCGCTGGCGTCAGCGGTTGCGCGCGCAGTTTTGGCGGCCGGCTGCGTTTCGCGCCGAGCTCGAGGCGTTGTCGGTCAGGCCGGCGGCGATTGTCGATGGGCTACCGGGCGAGCTTGTGCAAGCAGTGCGCGGCGCCAAGGCGGCAAACGCCGAGCAGATTGTGTTCGGCTATCTGGAGCGCAACGGCATTGAACTGATCGGCGCGCGCTCGTTGACGGAGATTACCGACAATCTGTGTGCCGTCGTCGAAGATGCCTCCGCCGACCCGCTGGACCGGGCCACGCTCGATCTGATCGAAGGTTACCTCGGGGTGAATGCACCGGTGCGCGCATCGGGGGCGCGTCTCAAGGATCTGCTTCAGTCGACCAACTATGATCTGTCCGGACCGCTGGATGCATACGAGCGTCGCCTCAAGGCGTTCGCGGCGCTGGGTATCGACCTGAGCCGGCTCAGCTTTTCGGCAGAGTTCGGCCGCAATCTCGAATACTACACCGGCTTTGTGTTCGAAGTTCAGGCGCCAGATCTGCCCGGCGATAGCCCCGTCGCCGGCGGTGGGCGCTACGACAAGCTGATGCGGGTTATCGGCGCGACCGTCGATGTCCCTGCAGTGGGCGCGATGATCCACACCGAACGGCTGTTGGATGCCGTGCAGGGAGGCGCTGGATGAGCGGCAAACTGGTTCTCGGCATGCCGTCCAAGGGTCGGCTGAGGGACGACACGGTGGCGCTGTTCGAGGGCGCAGGTTTGGCGGTTCGCAAGGCCGGCAGCGCGCGCGGCTATCACGGTGTCCTCGGCGGCATTGACGGCGTCGAGGTGTCATTCATTTCGGCATCGCAGGTGGCCAATGCGTTGCGCACCGGTCGCATTCATATCGGCGTCACGGGCGAGGATCTGGTGCGCGAAGAAATCACGGACGCCGAGGACCGGGTCCAGTTTCTCAAGCCGCTCGGCTATGGCCATGCCGACGTCGTCGTTGCGGTACCGGATTGCTGGGTCGATGTCAGGCGCATGCGCGATCTCGATGCGGCAGCGCAGGCCTACCGGCGCCGCCATCAGCGGCGCATGCGCGTTGCGACCAAGTACATGAACCTCACCCGGCGGCATTTCACGCGCTTCGGAGTGAGTGACTATCGGATTGTCGAAAGTCTCGGTGCGACGGAGGGAACGCCGGCCGCCGACGCCGCCGATCTGATCGTCGACATTACCAGTACCGGGGCAACGCTGAAGGCCAATGGCTTACGCGTCCTCGATGGCGAGGATGGCGTCATCTTGCGATCCGAAGCCAATCTGGTGGCTTCCAAAACGATTTCGTGGTCGCCGCAGACGCGGGCGATCGAAAACGATCTGTTGTCGCGCTTGGAACAGGCTCACGGCAGCACGTGAGGGCGCGGTGGCCGGATTGGCTGGCTCGCTCAGGCGATCTCGGCCAGAACGCACTGCAGGATACCGTAGTCGTAGCGGCCCTCGAGTGCGGCGTGGGCGGGGCCGAGACGGCCGGTTTCCAGCGTGCCGGTATCTTCGAACGCGGCCAGGATCTCTTCGATCTCGGTTTGATCGATTGACAGGACGGCTTGCGTTTCGACAAGGCCGGCTTCGATCGCTTCGGCGAGATGGCCGTAGATGGTACTGACGACCAGGCCGCGTTCGCTGGCGATTTCATTCACATCACGCCCGCCCAAAAGAAGTGCCAGTGATCGGTTGGCGCTGGCCGAAATGCGGTTGGCACGCGTTGGTGCGGACGTGAACGGCGCGATGGCCCCGACCAGCACGTCGCCATAGCGCGCGACCTTTTTTGCACCCAAGCCGTTGATGGCGGCCAGTTCATCAAGTGATTGCGGGCGCTTGATTGAGAGCTCGGCCAGCGTGCGGTCATGGCAAATGACGTATGGCGGCACCTTGGCCTTGGCGGCAAGCTCCTTGCGCACCAGCTTGAGGACGTCGAAGAGCTTGCGCTCATCTTCGGACAGCGAACTCAATTGTGTGCTTGCGCGCGGTGAGGCCTGCGACTTTGGCGTTGTTGCCGGTGGCAGTCTGATCTCGACGGCCTGCTCACCGCGCAACACCGGGCGCGCCGTTTCGGTCAGTTCGAGCGTGCCGTAGCCCTCGGCGTCAGGGGTCAGGAAACCGGCTGCGATCAGCTGGCGAAACAGACTTCGCCAGGTCTTCTGGTCGAGATCCTTGCCAATGCCGAAGACCGAGAGCCGGTCGTGGCGATTGTGCTGGATGCGTTTGTCCGGTTTGCCGCGCAGGACGTCGATGACGTAGGTCACACCGAAGCGTTGCTCGGTGCGGTAGACCGCCGACAGCGCCTTTTGGGCGAGCACCGTGCCGTCGGTGGTCGCCGGCGGGTCCAGGCAATTGTCGCAGTTGCCGCACGGCTTATCCAGATGCTCGCCAAAATAGGCAAGCAGGGCGCGGCGGCGGCAGCCCGTGCTTTCGCAAAGACCGATAAACGCATCGAGGCGGCGGCGTTGAAACTGCTTGAAGGTTGCACCACCCTCGGACTGATTGATCCATTGGCGTTGCTGCACAAGGTCTTGCAGGCCGTAGGCCATCCAGGCGTTGGCCGGTTCACCGTCGCGCCCGGCCCGGCCGGTCTCCTGATAATAGGCTTCGACCGATTTCGGCAGGTTGAGGTGGGCGACGAAGCGGACATCGGGTTTGTCAATGCCCATGCCGAAGGCAATGGTTGCAACCACGATCAAGCCATCTTCGCGCAGAAAGCGATCCTGAACGGTGCGTCGGGTCTGTGGTGGCAGGCCGGCATGATAGGCGAGGGCGTTGCGGCCGCGCGCGGCGAGCCAGGCGGCGGTCTCTTCGGTGGCGCGCCGTGACAAGCAGTAGACGATGCCGGCCTCCGAGGGGTGTTCGGCTTCGAGGAACTGCCACAACCGCTCGCGTGCCGCCATGTTACCGGTCTCGGCAATGGTGTAGCGAATGTTCGGGCGATCAAAGCTTGAGATGAAGCGCGGCGCGCTCGCCAACGACAGCTCGGTTGCAATCTCCTCGCGCGTGCGCGGGTCGGCGGTCGCCGTCAGGGCGATACGCGGCACCGCCGGAAATCGCTCAGCGAGCAGGCGCAGCTGCCGGTACTCGGGCCGAAAGTCATGACCCCATTGCGACACGCAGTGGGCTTCGTCGATGGCGAACAGGGATACCTCGCAGCGCGACAGCAGGTTCAAAGTACGGTCCTGGACCAGGCGCTCGGGGGCGACATAGACGATGTCAAGGGCGCCGGCGCGCAGCGCCGCCTCGATGGCGGATTGTTGATCGCGATCAAGGCTGGAATTGAGGTAGGCGGCGCGCACACCCAGTTGTTCGAGCGCGTCGACCTGATCATGCATCAGCGCGATCAACGGTGAGACGACAATACCGGTGCCGCGACGGGCGAGGGCTGGAATTTGATAACACAGCGACTTGCCGCCACCCGTCGGCATCAGCACGAGCGCATCGTCGCCGCGCAAAACGGTCTCGATGATCTCGGCCTGCTGGCCGCGGAACGCACGATAACCAAACAGGTTGAGCAGAATTGTTTGGGCGTCGCTCATTTGCGGCGCGCGCACTTGAAGTTCGCTCTTTTGGGTCTCGCTCGGCGGCGGCGTTGGGCGATCGCGTCGATGTTCGGGCGCTGGTGGCATGGCAATACGGCTGTTTCTCACGGATGCGGGTCAGGCCGCCAGAAGGGTTAACAGATTCTAAATCATGTTGTGGGCGCAAGACAAACGATCTGGAGATCCGTTCACGCCGTGACGCGAAAACACCAACACTTCGGCATTTTGGTTGACCTGCTGTAATCGACACCGGGCAATGATAGTGTTCAGGAGCAGTTCATCTTGACCCGGTTAGTTTGCTGTCAAACCAATCGCATGGCCACGAACTGGATCAGCGCGAAGCAGAACCAGCGTGCAACAGCGTGAGCGGCGGCTAATCGCAGTGCGATGATGATGCACCGGTGGCGGGCCGCAGGTCAGAGCCCCGAACAAAAGGAACGAGGCAAAATGAACCGCATTATCCACACCGGCGCAATTCTCGCTGTCGCAACGGCAGCAGCAGTTGCAGGTTGGGCATCAGGCGTTCAGGCACAGCAGAACTGCGAGATCTACAGCAAGCTCGCCTTGAAGCAGGTGAGGGAGAACATCAACAAAAAATGTGGCATGACGGGCCCGCGTTGGGGCACCGATGTCAAGGCGCACGCGGCGTGGTGTGCGACGGTCGGCCCGACGCAGTGGCAGTCGGAACTGAGAAAGCGTGCATTGGAACTGAAAAAGTGTAGCAGCTGATCAGGGGTGCAACGCGGCGCGGCGGCATCGTCTGCGCCTCTACAGGATCGATCAATACCATGCGGCGGTTCAACACGAGCCGCCGTTTGTCGTCGATGAGCGCATTTGCAGATGGGTTCGGCAACCTGCGAACAGATTGGGGTCCAGGGGATGGGTCCCCTGGTCGGGGAGATTGAGGGGCGGACAAGCCCCTCAAAAATCGCCGCGCAGCGGCGACTAAGTGAGGGCTTTCAACCCTAACAACCCAACCAAAGGGTTGGCCCGCGACGGGGCGGCTGCGATAGCGGACGTGATATTACAAATGGCATTGCAAACACGGGCCGCTCCAGGGCGAAGGTGTCGCGCCACGGGACGGTGATGGCGGCTTTTCCTGCCGGCGCGGCGTTGATAAGGTAGCCGCGGCACCGCAGGGAGATGGCGCCCGTGAGATCGCGGCGCTGGGAGGAGACAATGGCACCTTTTGATATGAAGCCGAACGAGCTTGAGTCATACTGGCTTCCGTTCACGGCGAACCGATCGTTTAAAAAGCGGCCACGGCTGTTTTCCGGTGCAAAGGATATGCACTTCCTGACGCCCGATGGCAGGAAGGTGATCGATGGGTCATCCGGACTGTTTTGCGTCAACGCCGGTCACGGGCGCGAACCGATTGTCAAGGCCATCCAAGACGCCGCCGCGACCTTGGACTATGCGCCACCGTTCCAATACGGTCATCCAGAGCAATTCAAGATGTCATCGCAGCTCGCGTTGATGGCGCCCGGCGATCTTGATTATGTCCTTTATGCCAATTCAGGTAGTGAGGCCGTCGACACGGCGCTCAAAGTCGCGCTTGCTTATCACCGCAGCCGCGGCGAGGGCGCCCGCACGCGCCTGATCGGACGCGAGCGCGGATATCACGGCGTCGGGTTTGGTGGCATATCGGTTGGCGGCATGGTTGCCAACCGCAAGATGTTTGGCAGTATGCTGGCCGGTGTCGACCATCTGCCAGCCACCTACAACCGCGCCGAACAAGCATTCTCAAATGGCGAACCGGAGTGGGGCGGCCATCTTGCAGATGAGCTTGAGCGCATTATTGGTCTGCATGACGCCTCGACGATCGCGGCCGTCATCGTTGAGCCGGTGGCCGGCTCCACCGGCTGCTTGCCGCCGCCCAAGGGGTATCTGAAGCGATTGCGCGAGATCACCGAAAGACATGGCATTTTGCTGATCTTCGATGAGGTGATTACGGGCTTCGGCCGCATGGGCCATGCGTTCGTTGCAGAACGCTATGGCATTGTCCCGGACATGATCACCTTTGCCAAAGGGGTTACAAACGGTGCTGTGCCGATGTCCGGCGTGATGGTGCGCAGTGGCATTTATGAAGCGCAGATGGATGGGCCGGAACACGTCATTGAGCTGTTCCATGGCTATACCTATTCGGGTCACCCGCTGGCGATTGCTGCCGGACTGGCGGCGCTCGAGCTCTACAAGACGGAGGGCTTGTTTGAGCGTGCGCGCGCGCTGGAGGAGACGTTCTCCGATGCGATGCTGAGCCTGAAAGGGGCACCGCACGTCGCCGACATTCGTCCGGTCGGTTTGTTGTGCGGTATCGATCTTGATCCGGCCGACGGTCGGCCGGGCGTGCGCGGTTATGAAGCGATCGAGCGGATGTACCACGAGCATGATCTCTATTGCCGGGTGACCATGGATACGCTGATCGTGGCACCACCTCTGATTGCAAGCGCAGATGACATTGGCGATATCCGCGATCGCATCGAGGCAGTTCTGAAGGCCGTCGCCTAACCGTCGGCAGGCTCTCCGAATTTTACAATCTGAATGTCTTGCCACAGGTCTTGCCGTCGCGGGGATTGTGCTGTGGCGGTGATGTTTCTATGGGTTTTAGTTATGCACGCCGTGCGCAGATATGTGATTGGATTGCAACTAGAGCGTGATGTTGCCTGCCACAATCAGAGAAACCTGGTGATACACTGACGGCAGGCGTTGCGTCGTTGAGCAAACCCCGAAAATGCTTGATCAAACGGAGTAGGGTGATTCGGGGCGGCCGCGGCGACTTGCGGTCGGGACAAGCGATGTCAGTAACTGCTTCTCGCAGATCGTATGCCAGTGACCTGCTGGTTCTGGGGTGTATGCTGATTGTGGCCTGCGCGGCAACGGTCGGGTTGATTCTAGAGTTTGATGTTGAACCAGTTTCGGCGATTGCCGCCGGCACCGCCGGTTTCGCGATAGCGGCGGCGGGCCACGTGCTGGTCCAGCGGGCGGCTCGGCTTGCCCGCCTGCAGGCGGAGCTTGAAAGAACCTATGGTTCGTTTGATGCTGACGCTGATGGCACGGCGGATCAGCACGGCGAGCGGTGGGTCGATCACGACCTGCGATGGGATCTTGCCGCAGACGGTGAATCGGCAAGCGGGCACCGGGCCGGCAATGATGATGCGGCGGCAGCAGACGGGCCGGCGCCGGCGCGCGCACCGCAGAACGGTGCTGGTGGGGCGGGCGATCCGCGCGCGGCGCAGTCGGAAACCGAAGTCGTCAACGGCATCCTCCAACGTATTGCCGAGGACATCTCGGCGGGTCGCAGAACGGCGGAGCCATCGCCGGGAGATGTTGCAGATCGCGCCGTAGCGGAGCCAAAGGCGCTGGCGGCAGAGGACTTTGATTTCCAGCTGCAACCGCAGGCTGCCGCGATGCCGTCGCCCGCGGCCGGCGCCGGCGATGCCGGTAAAGCCGCCGGATCAGAGGCCTCCGACAAGCTTGCGGCGATTACCGAGGCGCTCAGAAACGAGCGGCTGGACGTCTTTCTTGAGGCAATCCACGGTTTTGCCGACGGCAAGGCGCGTCACTATGAAGTGTCGATTCGCCTGTCGCTGGAAGACGGCGAGCAGGTTGATGACGCCGGCTATGCAAGCGTGGCGCAAGGCAGCGTGTTGCTACCGCTGATCGATGCCCTCAAGGTCTCGCATGCCAAGGACATCGGCTTGTTCTTGCTCCGGCGCGGCCAGTCGGGTGCCTTGATTTCGCAGATCAACGGTCAGTCTGTCTCGGCCGCGGAGTTCGGCGATGATCTGGCCACCATCATCGGCCGCGACGGGGTGATGGCGGAACGCCTGGTGCTGTCGTTTGCCCAGGACGACGTCCACGGTTTCACGCCCGTGCAGTGGGCTTCGATTGACCGGCTTGCCGGTCTCGGCTTCAGATTTGCGATCGCCGACATCACCAATCTCGATATGGACTTCGAGATGTTGGGCCAGCGCGGTTTCGTGTTTGCCAAACTTGATGCCGAGGTCTTCATCACAGGCTTGCCGGCCGGCCAGATCATCATCCCACCAGCCGATGTTTGTCGGCACCTGGCCGAGTCGGGCCTAACCCTCGTCGTGCATCATTTGACCAATCAGCAGCAGGTCGCGGAAGTTGTCGGCTTTGGGGCACTGTTTGGCCAAGGCGCGGTGTTCGGCGGGCCGCGCCCGGTCAAGTCGGAGTTGGTGCGCCGGCGTTCGCAAAGTGCACCACCAGTCGCGCCGCCGGGCACGACATCTTTCGACGTTGATCGCGCCCAAGCGCCGGTCTTGTCTGATTGAGGCACATCGCCCATTATGGCTTTGGCGCTGGGGACGGCGGCTGCCGCAGTCGAGCGGCTCCGGCACCCGGCGGTACGCCTATTCGTTTGCCCGACCGGAGGCGGAACAGCAGACAGATCTGGTTATGCAGAAGCCGGTTGGGGCGCCGGCGGCGACGGCGTTGTGGGACGTGGTTGGGCAACACCGTAAGACCGGTCAGTCTCGTGGGTTGTGCTTGAACCGCATTGGCCGCTCAAATGAAACGATCGATAATCCGGAGAAGGCTTAAATTGTGGT
The DNA here is from genome assembly GCA_965223355.1 of Hyphomicrobiaceae bacterium. Classification (GTDB taxonomy): domain Bacteria; phylum Pseudomonadota; class Alphaproteobacteria; order Rhizobiales; family Hyphomicrobiaceae; genus Tectiglobus. Next base: position 4,547,425 of record CBDCWE010000003.1, on the reverse strand, counting down.
GGTGAGTGATCAACGCGGGCTGCCAATTGTCGGGTCGATCGGCGAACTTGGCGCTACGGCGGATGCTTGGCTGGTCGATGTTTGGGGCGTGATGCACAATGGCGTGAGGGCGTTCGAAAGCTCGGTGAAGGCGTGTCAGCGGTTTCGCCGGCATAGCGGTTATGTGGTGCTGTTGACCAATGCGCCACGACCGGCAGGCGATGTCATGGTGCGCCTCGATCAAGTCGGTGTGCCGCGCGATGCCTACGATGCGGTGCTCTCGTCCGGCGACGTAACGCGCGGCGTGGTCCAGGCTTGGGCGGGTCGGCGCGTGCATCACATTGGACCCGAACGTGATCTTGGTATTTTTGACGGCATCGACGTGCACTTCTCGACGCCGTGTGATGCCGAGGTCGTGGTGTGCACGGGGTTGATCGACGACACGACGGAAACACCTGAGGACTATACGACCACGCTGCAGCAGTTTCAGAAGCGGAACCTGGTGATGCTGTGTGCTAACCCGGATCTCAAGGTCGAGCGCGGTGATACGATTGTCTATTGTGCCGGCGCGCTTGCGGCTGCCTATGAGGCCGTCGGTGGTCAAGTCATCTACAGCGGCAAACCGTATTTGCCGATCTACGAGATGGCCTGCGATACCATCAACCGCGGCGTCGGGCGCGAGATTACCAAAGATCGCGTGCTTGCCATCGGCGACGGCGTGCAGACCGACATCCGCGGGGCTGCGGCCGCCGGGATCCGGTCGGTGTTTATTGCCTCGCGCATCCACGTGGCGCCGGACCGGGGGTTGAGCCCGGACCTTCTCGAACACCTGTTTGCCGACTTTGGTGACGCCAAACCGGTTGCCGCCATGACGGCCCTGGCCTGGTAACCATCGGATTGGCAGAGCGGGCTGACCTGTCATATGCTCGCCCGACGGATCCGGGCAACCTCTGATTAAGTCTCAGGCTTCGAAAGGGCCCGGCCCTTGGGCCGGATCGTTGAGGGCCAAACCCTTGACTTAATCGCCGTTTGACGGCGATCCATGAGGGCCTGTTCGCCCCTCAAACACCCCGACCAGGGGATCATCCCCTGGCCTCAGGACTTGGTCAGAGGTTGCGTAGATTTGGTTGCGTAGATTTGAAAGGCTATGGTCCGGGAGGAGACAATGGATTGGGATGATGCAGCCAAGCCGGGCACGGCTCAGATCGCTGTCGGCGACAATCTGGAACGGGTGTCGATCGATGAACTCAGGCATCGCGTTCGAGCGCTGCGGAGCGAAATTGAGCGCGTCGAAGCCGAGATCGCGCGCAAACAGAAAATCGGTGCCGCCGCCGCCGCGGTATTCAAAGATTAACCGGGTTCGCCCGCTTCGATGCGCGGCCGGGGTTAAGGGACAATCGCTAGGCATTTGTTTGCCATTAAGGGCGCGTTAAGGTTCGGGTCCTAAGCTGGCTCACATCCAGACTTCTGGATTTTTTGAGTGGCATCAGTTCCACGTTGTTTGACACCTCCCCTTGGACTTTCGAGCCGCTCTGGCAAGAGCGGCTCTTTCTTTGCAGGGCGCTATGACAACGCGTTCCCACGTCCCGAAATTATCCAATTTTGGGGCGAATTGTTAACCATGGGCGTATAGTGTACCTGCTGAGAGTGGGCGGCTTTGGTAAATCATCGTGTCGGGATAGGTCGAGAGTAGCAGTATGTCAGTGTCGCGTGTCGTTGATCAGGATCGGGTAACAATTTCGTTCGGTCAGCACTTTGCCAAGTCGGAACACTTCGATGCGATTTTCCGGGAAGGCATGGAGCTGGTTGAGACAACTGCGGAATATCTCGACGGTGCCGGGCGTCAACAGTCCAAGCACTTGGTGCCGCCGCTGTCCATCGCATACGCCACCGAAAGCATGCGGCTGACGACCCGGCTGCTCGACATGGCTTCATGGCTGCTGGTGCAGCGCGCGCTGAAAGAAGGCGAAATCACGCTCGAAGAGGCGATCGCGAAGCGCGAAGGCCTATCGCTGCGGTCGTTCGGCAGCAGTATCCAACATATCAAGCATTTCCAGAGTTTGCCGGCCGGCCTGCGCAATCTGATTGAGCGGTGCCATGCCTTCGGCGAGCGGATCAGTCAGCTGGATCTTGCCCTGCGCGCCACCGACGCGCCCGCGGCCAGGGTATCGTCGAACCCGGTCAATGAACAGTTGCGCCATCTGGAAGCCAAGCTGATCAAATTTCCACAGCGCTCATAAGATCATCGGGCTTAAGACCACTAGAGCAACCTGTCTTTATTCGGAATCGGAACGATCCCGAATAAAGACAGAAAGTTGCTCGCCTCTAAAGTAGCGATCATCTTTGTGCTTTAAGTTGGAACCGCAATGGCGGTTCCAACTTAAAGCACGATGATCTAGCGCCAAGGCGACACCGCCGTTGGTGGAAATGATCTGGGGATCCGCCGATCAAGTCTCAGGCTTCGAAATGGCAGCGCCCTTGAACCAATCGCCGTTTCACGGCGATTCATGAAGGGCTTTCAGCCCGTCATACTCCCCGACCAGGGGCTGGCCCCTGGACCCCGGGCTTGCTCGGAGGTTATCTAGATCATCGTGCTTTAGAGGCGAGCAACTTTCTGCCTTTATTCGGGATCGTTCCGATTCCGAATAAAGGCAGGTTGCTCTAGAACAGGCCTTCGAACTTCTTTTTGAAACGGGATAGTCGTCCGCCACGGTCGACCAGGTGCTGGTCACCGCCGGTCCAAGCCGGATGTGAATTCGGATCAATGTCAAGCGTCAGTGTGTCACCTTCTTCGCCGTAGGTCGAATACGTGATGAATTCGCTGCCATCGGTCATGACGACCCTGATCTGGTGATAGTCCGGGTGGAGATCGCGATCGCGCTTCATGGTTTTCGTCTCGTCAGGTGTTGGCCGCCAGGCCGAGCAAATGCGATGCGCCGGCTGCGTGAATTTCGAAAAGCGTCAGGTACTTAATTTTGCCTCACAATGCAAGGCCAGAGTTTGCAGTTGCCGCAGGAACAGGGACGGTTGCAATCGGTTGGCAGTCGGTTAGATCGTTTCAGAGTTAACTGGTACCATCCGGCTCCCGCGCCGGGTCACTCAAAGCCGCAATCTCATGTCTGGCTGGGGCTGCCGGGCGCAGCAGCGGGCCGGCCGGGTGGAGCCACCTTAGGTCGACATGATCTGGATCGATAGGGCCAACGGTCAGTGCGAAATTCGGAATCAACTGTGAACGAGCAAGCTGATATTGCCGACGCAACCGGGCCGGAGGCGATTGCCGCGGCGGCGGGCAGTCGTGTCCGGCGCCCGCGTCTTGGCAGTCTCGGCCCGCTCACGGCCCTCAGGCCCTATGTGTTGCGGTATCGCTCTGTGTTGGCTGTGGCCGGCGTCGCGCTCGTGGTTGCAGCGGCGATGATGCTGTTGATCCCGATTGCCGTCCGGCTCATGATCGACGGCGGTTTTCGATCCGGGCACGGCGACCAAATCTCCCACTATTTTCTACTTATGATCGCGATCGGTGGTCTGCTTGCCGCGGCCAGCGCGGCGCGCTTCTACCTGGTCAGCTGGCTCGGCGAACGCGTTGCTGCAGATCTGCGCAAGGATGTGTTCCGGCATTTGACGCAGCTCGGGCCGGGGTTTTTCGATCAGGCCCATTCCGGTGAGGTGATGAGCCGACTGACAGCTGATACAACTTACATCAAGGCCGCGACCGGAACTGCTCTCAGCCAGGCGGTGCGATCCACGATCATGGCGGTTGGTGCCTTGATCATGATGGTCGTGACCAGCATCCAGCTGTCGTCGCTGGTCCTGATCACCATCCCGCTCATTCTGGTGCCGCTGATTGGCTATGGGCGGGTGGTGCGGCGACTGTCGCGCAGTGCCCAGGACAGCCTCGCCACGGCATCCGCGTTTGCGTCTGAAAATCTGGCGGCGGTGCGGACCATGCAGGCGTTCGCCAGTGAGGCGGCGATTTCGGCGCGCTTTGCGACAGCGGCCGAGAACGCGTTTGCCGCCGCACGCCGCCGCCTGTTATCGCGCGCGGTGCTGACCGGTCTGGCGATGTTTCTGATCATGACCAGTATTATCGTCGTCCTATGGATCGGCGCCGCGATGGTGATTGCCGGCACGATGACCGAAGGACGGCTCGGTCAATTCGTGCTCTATGCAGTGTTTGTCGGCGGCGCGCTCAGCCAACTGTCCGAGGTTTGGGGTGAGGTACAGCAGGCCGCAGGCGCCGCCGGTCGGCTGACGGAACTGCTCCAGGAACAACCACAAGTGCGCGAGGTCAGCAATCCTGTGGCGATGCCGCAGCCGGCGGTCGGCAAGGTCGAATTCACAGGTGTGGCGTTTGCCTATCCGCTGCGCCCGCAGCAGTTTTCACTCAAGGACATCTCGTTTACGGCCGAGCCGGGTCAGAAAATCGCGCTGGTCGGGCCGTCCGGCGCCGGCAAGTCGAGTATCTTCCATCTCTTACTGCGGTTCTATGATCCGGCGGCCGGCACCATCAAGGTCGACGACGTCGACATTTCGCAAGTGCGCCTCGATGCGTTGCGGACCCGATTGGCGCTGGTTCCACAAGACATCGCCGTATTTGACGATACCGTGGCGGAAAACATTCGCTACGGCTTTGCGCATTGCACGGATGGCGATGTCGAGCGTGCGGCACGGATTGCCCATGCACATGATTTTATCGTTGGCCTCGCGCACGGCTACGACACCCGGCTCGGCGAACGGGGCGTGACCCTGTCGGGCGGTCAGCGCCAGCGTCTGGCCATTGCCCGTGCGGTTCTGCGAGATCCGGCGGTGCTGCTTTTGGATGAGGCCACCAACGCGCTTGATGCCGAAAGCGAGGTCGCGATCCAGGCCGGCCTCGAACAGGCGATGAAGGGGCGCACGACCATCATCATCACGCATCGCCTGGCGACCGCGCAAACGGCGGATCGGATCATCGTACTCGACGACGGCCGGGTTGTCGGGCAAGGTGGACACGATCAACTGAGCCGGCAAGGCGGCCTCTACCAGCGGTTGGCGGATCTGCAGCTGGCTTGATTGGACCTGCCGCGCGATGCGGTGCCAAGTGGGGGGGTGTGGTGTCCGATGACCAACTTGGCGTTCGCCATTGCGCCCCATTGCCGGTTGCGGAACGGGTTCGTGCCACAGTGGAACCTGGGACCGGATCGTTTGAGAGTTGGCCCAAACCATCCCGCGGCCCGCCCGGCCGGGTGGCCCCGCCTTCGGTGGCAACGATCGACGACGGCAATGAGCCAGTCACCCGGCTTGCGTGAGTGCGAAGGGGCGCCAGATCATGACTGAACAAACCAGCATTACGTGGCCGGAGTCGATCTGGGCTGCAACGGCACCGCCGCCGCCGGACTGTCCGGCGCTGGATGGTCCGCTCGACGTCGACGCCGTCGTCATCGGTGCCGGCTTTACGGGGCTGTCGACCGCGCTCCATCTCGCGCGTGACGGCGTCGAGGTTGCCGTGGTGGAGGCGATGGCGCCGGGCTGGGGCGCGTCCGGGCGCAACAACGGCCAAGTGATCCCGACGCTGACGCGGCCGGAACCGGATGATATAGCGGCGCGGTTCGGTGTGGTCGGCGAACGGTTCGTTGCCATTCTGCGCGATTGTGCAGATGAGCTCTTTGCACTCGTCCGCGAGCATGATTTGGCGGCTGAAGCAGAGCAAACGGGCTGGGTGCAGCCGGTCCACTCACCAGGTCGGATCAGGATTGCAGAACGCCGCGTTGCACAATGGGCGCATCGCGGCGCACCGGTCGAGTTACTGTCTCGCGATGCGATAATCGCGAAAACCGGCAGTGAATTCTGGTACGGCGGCTGGTGGAACCCGACCGGCGGTCATATCAATCCGCTGGCGCTGACGCGCGAAATGGCGCGGGTGGCGATCGCAAGCGGTGCGCGCATTTACGGGCGGACACCTGCAACTTCGATCGCGCGCGATGGCGATGACTGGGTCGTCGTGACACCGCGCGGCACGGTGCGCGGGCATCGGCTGATGGTTGCAAGCAACGCCTACAGCCATGAGTTTTCCTCGGCCTTGATGCCGGATGTTGCGCGGCAGGTGGTGCCGGTGTTGTCCTGGCAAATGGCGACGCGGCCGGTTGGCGACAACTTGCGCACCAGGATCATTCCCGGCCGCCAGGCGATCTCGGATACGCAGGGTGATCTGCATTTCATGCGCTATGATGCGCGCAACCGGCTGGTGACCGGCGGTGCCTTGATGGTCAAGGTCAACGCCCGCAGCCGGCTTGAGCAGCGCCTGGGCGCGCGTCTGCAGCGGATCTTTCCGGAACTCGGCGATGTGGCATTTGACTATCTCTGGAACGGCTATGTCGGCATGACCAGCGATTTTATGCCGAGGTTCCATCGCCTGGGCCCGCGCGGCTATGCGTGGGTCGGCTGTAACGGCCGCGGTGTCGGCTTGTCGGTTGCGCTCGGGCGCCGGTTTGCCCAGGCTCTGCAAGGTGCGGCGCCGGGCGAACTCGGGTTGCCCTTGACCGATCCGAAACCATTGCCCGCGCATGGTGCGTTGCGGTTGCTGGCGCCGCTGCGCTTGATCGAATATCGTTGGCGCGATGGTCGGGAAGTTTGAATCAGGATGGCAAATATGTCTGACGATGCAGGTGCTTTGCTGCCGATGTTGGAACGGCGGCGGATCGAAGCTCAGATCTTAAAGCACGTCTATGATACGCTGAAAGCCAGCCACGGAGATGAAGTTGCTCAACAGACGGTCGCCAACGCGGTCAAGGCCTCGTCAATCGAGCAGGCGCAAGGGATGGCGGCGCAGGTCGGCGGCAACACATCCATGCAGACGTTCATTGACCGGCAGGGACAGTGGACCATGGGCGGTGCTCTCGAGATCGACGTGCAGGAGAAGTCGGACGACCGATACCGGTTCAATGTCACCCGTTGTCGTTATTCGGAGATGTACCGGGACATGGGATTGGGCGAGATCGGCCATCTGCTGTCGTGTCAGCGCGACGGGACGTTCTGCGAGGGATATGATCCCAACCTCAGGCTGACGCGGACCCAGACGATCATGCAAGGCGCCTCCCACTGCGACTTCGACTATCGCTACGAGCGTGACGGAACCAACAACGATTAAGGCCACCTCTGAATGAGTCCGAGGTCCAGGGGATGGTCCCCTGGTCGGGGTGTTTGAGGGGCGGACAAGCCCTCAAGGATCGCCGCCGGGCGGCGATATGTTAAGGGCGCGGCCCTTAACGATCCCGCCAAAGGGCTGAGCCCTTTGGAAACCGGTGAGTTGTTCAGAGGATCCTGAGGCCAGTCGGGCGCAGAGTTCCGTCGATCGCGTCTGCGGGCTGGTATTGCGGGGTAGAACCGCGTCTATTTCGGTTGAACGCGCTCCAAGGCGTGCTATGGCGTCGTCATGAGCGGCAAAGCGATTCGGATAGTTGGCATAGACCCCGGTCTGCGGCGCTCCGGTTGGGGCGTCATCGAGACCGATGGTGTGCGCCTCGGTTATGTCGCGTCGGGCTATGTTACTTCGAGCAGCGACGCGCAGCTTGCCTATCGGCTGCGCGAGATCTTCGAGGGCATCTCCAGCGTCTTGAAGAGTTTCAAGCCGCGCGAAGTCGCAGTCGAGGAGACTTTCGTCAACAACAACGCGCGGGCGACGCTGAAGCTCGGCCAGGCGCGCGGCATGGCGCTGTTGGCACCGGCATTGCTCGGCGTGCGGGTTGCCGAATATCCCCCCAACTTGATCAAGAAGACCGTCACCGGCGTTGGCCACGCCGAAAAGCAGCAAGTGCAGATGATGGTCAAGATGCTGCTGCCGAAAGCCCAGTTCGGCAACGGCGATGAGGCCGACGCGTTGGCGATTGCGATTTGTCATGCAAATCAGCGCTCGAGCCCACAAGCCAAGGCGGCACGTGTGCTTGAGGAGTTGGCGAAGTGATCGGCAAACTGCGTGGCAAGGTGGATGCCGTCGGCGAGGCATTCTGCATTATCGACGTCAACGGTGTCGGCTATGAAGTGCAGGCCTCGGCACGGGCATTGCGTGATATGACGATCGGTGCCGAAGTCGTGCTGACCATTGATACCCACGTTCGTGACGATGCGATCCGGCTGTTCGGGTTTGCCAGCGAGGTCGAGCGCAACTGGTTCCGGACGCTGCAAGGTGTGCAGGGGGTCGGCGCGAAGGTGGCGCTCGGCGTCCTCGGCATTCTTGCACCGTCCGATCTTGCCAACGCCATCGCCGTTGGCGATTGGGCCGCCGTCGGTCGGACGCCGGGCGTCGGCAAGAAGATCGCGCAACGGATCGTGACCGAGCTCAGGGACAAGGCGCCGGCGCTTGCAGCTACCGGGCTCAACGTGCCGGCGCTCGCAAGCGGTGCGCCGACACCTCCGGCGGGCCATGACAGTGGCGCAGCCGAGGCCATCTCAGCCCTGTGCAACCTGGGCTATCAGCCGGTGCAAGCATCGCAAGCCGTGGCTGCGGCGGCCAAGGAACATGGCGCGGACGCCGACACCGCGGTGCTGATCAGGCATGGCCTCAAAACGCTGGCCAAGACGCTGGCAAGGTAGGCACTGAGAGCGAGGAGGGCGCAATGACAAATCTCCAGGGCGGCTTTTGGACGGTCTTGTTCTTTACATTGCTTGGGCCGTTTGGCGCGGCGTTCGGCACAATTGTTTCGCTGCCGGTTCTCGTGGCTGCCCAAGTCGGTCCGTTCGCGGGAGAAAACTGGGGCATTCTGGAAAGCGTCGGCGCGCCGTCGGCGGGCAAGATCATGGCAACCGCGGCGATGACGGCGATCCAAGCCTATATCTGGTCGGCGGTGCCGGCCGCGCTCGCCGGGTTGCTGTTTGCAGTGGTGCTGGCTGCCGGTTGGCCGGCCGGCTGGGCGATTGCGGGGATGACCGGCGTTATCGGCTTCATGCTGGCTGCCATCGCCATGCCGTTCGAACACGGTGGATTGCTGGCCTATATCGCGGTTGGTGCCGGGCTCGTGGCGATCGCCTGTCGCGCTGTCGCGGTGCGCGCCGGCATATTGCGATCCGATGTGCCGGCTTGACGGTGACGGCGAATAGGGTCACCAAGCTGTTATGAGCGACGATGACCGACTGGTATCTGCACTGCCGCGCGAGACTGACGGCGCTGAGGGCTCGGTGCGACCGCAATCGCTCGATGACTTCATCGGCCAGGAACAGGCCAGGGCCAACCTGCGGATTTTCATCGAGGCTGCGAAGTCGCGCGGAGATGCGCTCGATCATGTCCTGTTTGCCGGGCCGCCGGGGCTCGGCAAGACGACACTGGCGCAAATCATGTCGAAGGAGCTGGGCGTCGGCTTCCGGGCGACATCCGGACCCGTGATTTCGAAGGCCGGCGATCTGGCGGCGCTCCTGACTAACCTCGAAGAACGCGACGTGCTGTTCATCGATGAAATTCACCGTCTCAATCCCGCGGTGGAGGAAATCCTCTATCCGGCGATGGAGGACTTTCAGCTCGACCTGATTATCGGCGAGGGTCCGGCGGCACGGTCGGTGCGGATCGACCTTGCCAAGTTCACGTTGGTCGGGGCGACGACGCGGACGGGACTGCTGACGACGCCGCTGCGTGACCGCTTCGGGATTCCGATCAGGCTGAACTTCTATACCGATGATGAACTCTGCCTCGTGGTCGAACGCGGTGCCCGGGTGCTGGGGGCGCCAATGCGAGCGGATGGTGCGCGCGAGATCGCACGGCGCTCGCGCGGCACACCGCGCATCGCGGGTCGCTTGCTGCGCCGCGTGCGCGACTTTGCTGCGGTTGAGAACGCGGAGACGATTTCTGCGGATGTCGCCGATCGCGCCCTCGAAATGCTGGAAGTCGACAGCGCCGGCCTCGATGCGCTCGATCATCGCTATCTCGGTTGCATCGCCGACAACTACGAAGGCGGGCCGGTCGGTATCGAAACACTTTCAGCGGCGCTATCGGAACCGCGCGATGCGCTGGAGGACATCGTCGAGCCCTATTTGCTGCAGAAGGGGTTCATCAATCGCACGCCGCGGGGGCGCATGCTGACCCTAAAGGCCTATCAACATCTCGGCCGTGCCGGCCCGCAGCGTTCCGGTGCGCCGCAGTTTGGGTTGTTCGGGAGCGATCGCCAAGACGCCGACGAAGAAGCGATCGCGCCGGAACAAAACGGCAAGACCTAGTGGTCTCAACACGTTCGGGGTCCAGGGGATCCATCCCCTGGCCGGGGTGTTTGAGGGGCTGAAAGCCCCTCAAGGATCGCCGCACGGCGGCGATATGTTAAGGGCTCCGCCGTTGCCGATCCCGCCAAAGGGCACTGCCCTTTGGAAACCGGTGAAGTGCCTCAACGGATAGCTGCGGCGGTATCAGTCGACGTCCAACACCGCACGATCGACCGCGCGCATCGATGTCAGCCCCATCAGCGCCATCGTGTTATCAAGTTCGCCATGCAGGATTTCGATAGCGCGCGCGGCTCCGATTGGTCCCAAAGCTGCAAGCCCGTAGACAAATGCCCGACCGACGAGGCAGGCAGTCGCCCCCAAGGCCCGGGCGCGCAGAATATCGCCGCCGCGGCGCACGCCGCCGTCCATGAACACGGGAATGTCCCCGCCCACCGCCGCGACCACGCGCGGCAGCGCTGCAATTGCCGATGCCACTCCGTCCAGTTGCCGCCCGCCGTGGTTCGAGACACTAATGCCGTCGGCGCCATGATCAACCGCCCGGCGGGCATCATCGGCCCGCAGGATCCCTTTGACGACCAACGGCCCGCCCCACAACGCTTTGGCCCACGCGATGTCGTCCCAGGTGATGGCGGGGTCGAACTGCTCGGCAATGTGTTTGGACAGTTGCAGAAAGCCTTTGTCGGCTGCGGTTTGGTAGTTTGCGAACGTCAGGCGCGGCCCGGTGGCCATGCGATAGATCCAGCCCGGGTGCAGGGCGGCGTTGACGGCGTCCTTGAGGCTGAGCCGCGGCGGCACCGAAAAGCCGTTGCGGGCATCGCGCTCGCGCCGGCCGTGGGCGGCAAGATCGACCGTTATAACCAGCGCCGAACAGCCGGCCCGCTTGGCCCGTTCGATCAGCGATCTCGTCAGCCCTCTGTCCTTCATGACATAGAGCTGAAACCAGAACGGCCGTCTTGTTTGATCCGCGACTTCCTCGATCGAGGATGAGGCGTTGGTGCTTAGACAATAACCAATGCCAGCTTGGGATGCGGCCCGCACGGCGTCGAGCTCGCCCTTGGGTGAGGCCAGCCCGGTCAACCCGATTGGCGACAAAATCATCGGAAATGCGTAGGTCTGGCCGAAGATCTCGACACTGAGGTCGCGTTGGGAGACATCAACCATGACCCGCGGGCTGAGGGTCAGGGCCTGCAAATCGCGGCAGTTGGCGGCCAGCGTACGTTCGTCCTGCGCGCCGCCGTCGATGAAATCAAACACAACCTTTGGTAGACGGCTACGGGCGATTTGTCGTAGATCTTCAACGTTGATGTCCCGCGCCATATTGACCTCCGATGTTGGTGCTCCGCTGTGCCTGACGCGGCCCGCCATCACGCAGCGGATGAGCGCCAACGACTTATGTCGCATGCCTCTGGCGAGTCCGGCTAAACCGCGCTATTGACATGCCGAAATCGAACCAGCAACGCCATATTGGAGGACATTGGATGTCGGAAAAACTGGAAGATGTCGCGCACAAGATGGTTGTGCCAGGCCAGGGCATTCTGGCCGCCGATGAAAGCACGGGTACCATCAAAAAGCGATTTGATTCGATCAACGTTGAATCGACCGAGGACAATCGCCGTGACTATCGCGAGATGCTGTTCCGCGCCTCGGAGGCGATGGCGAGCTACGTCTCCGGCGTGATCCTGTTTGATGAAACGCTGCGCCAGAAGGCGGCCGATGGGACCCCCCTGGTCGATCTCATCAGGGCCGCCGATGCAGTCCCCGGCATCAAAGTCGACAAGGGCGCGCAAGCCCTGGCCGGCGCCGGCATCGAAAAGGTCACCGAGGGCCTCGACGGCCTGCGTGATCGGCTCAATGAGTACTACGAGCTTGGCGCCCGGTTCGCGAAGTGGCGTTCCGTCATAACGATTGCCGACGGTTGCCCCAGTCGCAACTGCATCAAGGCCAACGCGCATGGCTTGGCGCGCTATGCTGCGTTGTGCCAGGAGGCCAACATCGTACCGATCGTCGAGCCCGAGGTTGTGATGGACGGCGCGCATTCGACCCACGACATCGACCGTTGTTACGATGTCACCGTTGCGATGCTGCGCGCGACCTTTGCCGAATTGGCCGACGCGGATGTGATGCTGGAAGGCATCGTCTTGAAGCCCAACATGGTCATTGCCGGGCAAAATTGTGCGCGGCAGGCGAGCGCTGGCGAAGTTGCCGAAAAAACCGTGCGCTGTTTGAAGTCCACGGTTCCCGCGGCCGTGCCGGGAATTGCATTCCTTTCCGGCGGCCAATCGGATGAACAGGCAACCGAACACCTCTCGCTCATGAACGAGATCGGCAATCTGCCTTGGGCGCTGACGTTTTCCTATGGCCGCGCACTGCAGGCCGCCGCACTAAAGGCCTGGAGCGGCAAGTCCGAGAACGTGGCGGCCGCCCAGCGCGCGTTTTCACACCGCGCCAAGATGAACGGCCTGGCCGCACTCGGCAAATGGCAGCGCGAACTGGAAACCGCCGCCTGACGCCAATCGGGCCCGGGTCGGCGGCCGGTAAATAACGCTGCCAGGCGAGCAGTTTGATCGACCTCTGCCAGCCGCGGCGGTGCCGGCATGGTGCCGCGGTCCGTCGCAACAGGGAACGCCATGACCCACGTCCTCGAACATCAATGCGCACCTTTTCTGATCATCGAGGCCGATCCGGCGGCCGCCGACCGACTGCGCGCCGTTCTCGCACACCATTCGATGCCGACCGTTCTGATCCGCGGCGCCGGCGAAACTGCGCTTGTCGCAGACCAGGCCCACCCGCTGGTCGAACTCGCGCAGGCCAATGATAGCGCGGCCTTGATAGACAACGATCCGCACCTGGCCCGGTCCTTGGGCGCCGACGGCTGCCATCTTCGCATGACCCGCGATATCGCGCGACGTTATGAGGAAGCCCGCGAGATTATCGCCAGCCCCGGGATTGTCGGCGTCGAGGTCGGCAAATCCCGCCATCTCGCCATGACCCTTGCTGAGGCAGGCGCTGACTATATAGCGTTCGGCGCCGCGCCGACATTGCAGGATCAGACGAAGGCACGGACCACGCGCAATGCGCTGGTTGAATGGTGGGCTGAACTGTTCGAAGTCCCGTGTGTGGCCCTCGACATCCGTTCAATCGATGAAGCACGACAAGTGGCAGCCCTTGGTGCGGACTTTGTGTCGTGCGATAGCGCCGGCGGCTCAACGCCCGCTGCTGCGGCAGCCGACGCGGCGGCGTTGTTGTCGGCCCTGGCCGCCGCCGCGACAACCGGTTCCGAACGGGCCGACCCCGCGATAGCGGAGCAATCCTAATGCGCGCAGCAATTTGTTTGACAATATCATGCGTGGCAATCGCGTTTGCGAGCGACACGCTCGTTGCCGAAACCGGCACCGGCCCGCGCTCAAAGCGAACGGTTGCGCCGGCGCTGCCATCTGCCGCCTCGGCGTTGGACAAGGCGCGCGGGGCGCCCGGTCGAGGCCGGCAGCGCCTCGCCGAACGCCGCCCGCTCGGCAAAACCTTGGTCCAGCCGAGCGGTGAAGACGCCGCCTACATCGCTTTCGATCAGGGTCAATACCTGACCGCAAAACGCATTGCCGAAAAGCGCGCTAAAGCCGACGATCCGCAAGCTCACACGCTGCTCGGCCGCCTCTACGCCGAGGGGCTGGGCGTCGTTCGTGATGAGGTAGCCGCCGCCAGGTGGTACCGTCGCGGCGCCGAGCTCGGCGATACCGAAGCGATGTTCGCGTTCGGTGTGATCCTGGTCGCCGGCAAGGCGATCAAACGAGACTATGCTGGCGCCGCCCAGATGTTCGAGCAGGCCGCCCGCAAGGGCCATGCACTGGCCCATTATAATCTCGGATTGCTGTTCCTGGCTGGCAAAGGCAAGCCCGAAAACCCGCGCCGCGCCGCAATGCACCTCGAATATGCGGCCCGGAAGGGCATCGCCGCTGCGCAGTACGATCTTGCCGCGCTCTATCAAAACGGTCACGGGGTCGCGGCCGACGCCTACAAGGCGGCAACGTGGTTGAAGCGGGCGGCCGACAAAGGTATGCCGCCGGCACAATTCGAATATGCCGTCGCGATTTTGACCGGACGCGGCTTTAACGCCGACAAGCCCAACATCATTGCCTATCTGACCAGTGCCGCCCGGGCCGGCATTGCCGGGGCGCAAAATCGTCTCGCACAGATTTATGCCAGCGGTATTCAGGGCGTCACCCGCGATCCGGTCGCAGCCGCGAAATGGCACCTGATCGCGCGCGCGAACGGCATCGCGGATAAAGCTCTCGATGCCCTTGTCGCCAAACAGCCGCGCGCGATCCGCCTGAAAGCGGAACGCGAAGCCGAGGCGTTTGCAGCCAAGGTTCGGGTCGGCGTTAGTGTGCAGTAGCGTTGAAGAGCCTGGCAACAATCGCGGCGGACATTTCCGCCGCCTCGGTTGCCGTCGGCCGGCTAACCGGTTACTGACCGGCGCAGCGCAGTCCTGCCCGGCCCGGAGAACAACGATATGCCCGCCTCGGCACTGATGAATGTAATGGTCAATGCAGCGCGCAAGGCCGGCCGGTCATTGTCGCGGGACTACGGCGAAGTCGAACGCCTGCAGGTCTCGGTCAAGGGTCCGGCAAACTTTGTCTCAGCCGCCGACCACCGCGCCGAGGACATTATTTTCAACGAACTCTCGAAGGCGCGACCAGACTACGAGTTCTTGATGGAAGAGCGCGGTGCGGTGGTCGGTGCCGATAAGACCCACCGTTGGATCGTCGATCCGCTCGACGGTACGACCAACTTTCTCCACGGCCTACCGCTGTTTTGCATCTCGCTCGGCCTTGAGCGCGACGGCCAGCTCGTTGCCGGCCTCATCTATTTGCCGGTTCTCGATGAACTCTACACCGCCGAAAAGGGCAAAGGCGCCTTCCTCAACGATCGCCGCATTCGTGTCTCCGCCCGGCGCCAGCTGGGCGATGCTCTCGTTGCCACCTCAATCCCCCACAAAGGCCGTTCCGGCCACGAGCGTTTTCGCGATGAAATGCGAACCTTGACAACCGAAACCACCGGCATTCGGCGGACCGGTGCTGCCGCCGTTGATCTGGCTTGGACCGCGGCGGGTCGGTTCGATGCCTATTGGGAACACGGCATCGAACCCTGGGATATGGCGGCTGGAATTGTTCTCATCCGCGAGGCCGGCGGCATTGCAACCGACCTCGCGGGCGGCCATAACATGCTGGAAACAGGGACGGTGGTTGCCGGCGTGCCCGCCATTCAACGCGCATTGCTCCAAAGGATTGGCGCAAATTAGCCGTGTTTGTCGAGTTCTGTTCAATCAGTTGAAAACTAGCCGCCGCCGCCCAATGCACACGATGTTGCCTGTTTTCCCTGACACAGAGTTTGACTATGGTCCGGCCATCGGATGGGCGGAGAAGTGACGAATGGCACGCAAACGCAGTTCAGACCCGGCGCAATCCCCGTTGGCACGGACGCTGTCCGCACCCAGCGTCTATCTTATGCGCATGTTGATCTTCCTGATCTTTGTCGGGCTGATCACGGCAATTCTGTTTCCGCAGTTCTGGACCGCCTTTCAGGCCAACCCCGGCCTCAACGCACTGATTATCCTGGTGCTTGTGTGGGGCATCGGCTTCACGTTCTGGCAGGTCATCAGGCTCAATCCGGAGATCCGATGGGTCAATGCCTTTCGCATTGCCGACCCCGGTCTTGCAATCTCGCACGAACCGGTGCTGCTGGCGCCGATGGCAACGATGCTGCGCGATCGCACCGGCGCCCTGTCGCTGTCGACAACGTCGATGCGCTCGATCATGGATTCGATCGGTTCACGTCTCGATGAGGCGCGCGATACCGGCCGTTATACGATTGGTCTGTTGGTCTTTCTCGGCCTGCTCGGCACGTTCTGGGGGCTGCTCGACACGATCCAGTCCGTCGGCAGCACGATCAGCGCACTCGATACACGCGCCAGCGACAGCGCGCTGATGTTCCAGGAGCTGAAGTCCGGTCTCGCCGAACCGTTGCGTGGTATGGGCACCGCTTTTGCCTCCTCGCTGTTCGGCCTGTCCGGCTCGCTGGTCGTCGGCTTCCTCGAATTGCAGGCCAACCATGCCCACAACCGCTTTTACAACGAGCTCGAGGAATGGCTGTCAGGCATAACCGAACTGACGCCGGCAACCGCAGTGAACAGCACGGATCATCTCAACCGCCAGCTCTACGGCGCCATGTTCGAGGTCCAGCGCTCGCTGTCGGAACTTGCTGACAAACTGCAGTCCGAGCGCGACAGCGCCAGCTCTGATGAAGGCGTGCAAGAGCTTGCAAACGGTGTCAATCAACTCGTCAACCAAATGCGCAGGGAACAGGAAATTGTCCGCCAGTGGGCCGATGAGCAGGCCAACCAGCAGCACGAGGTGATGGGCGCGATCCGCGACCTGATCGCCGGTGCCAGGAGGTAGCCATGGCGCGCGCCCGGGGCGGCCGCCGCGGCGGTGAATACGGCGAGTTCTGGCCGGGATACGTCGACGTGCTGTCAACGTTGCTGTTGGTGTTCACGTTTCTGCTCTCGATTTTCATGCTGGCCCAGTATTTCGTCACCCAGGAGGTGAGCGGCAAAGACACCGCGCTGCGCCGGCTCAACCGCCAAATCGCGGAATTGACGAACCTGCTGTCACTGGAAAAGGGCAAGGGCAAATCCGCCCAGGATGACCTTGCCGCACTGCGCGCGACACTGGTCGAATTGCAGGGCGAGAACACCCGACTGCAGAGTGCCGCCAGTTCCAATGAGGCCAAGGCGGGCGCCGCTGCCGGGCGCATCTCGGCGTTGACGCGCAATTTGGACGAGCAAAAGGATATCTCGAACGAGGCCTTGGCCAAGGTCGATCTGTTGAACCAGCAGCTGCTTGCGCTGCGCCGCCAGATCGGCGCGCTTAACGATGCTCTCGAAGCATCTGAAAAGCGCGACCAGGACTCCAAGGCCAGGATCCAGGATCTCGGCAAGCGGCTCAACGCCGCCCTCGCCCGGCAGGTTCAGGAGCTGCGCCGCTACCGGTCGGACTTTTTCGGGCGCCTGCGCGAACTCCTCAAAGGACGCAAAGATATTCGCGTTGTCGGCGACCGCTTCGTCTTCCAGTCGGAGGTTCTGTTTCCCTCGGGCCAGGCGCAAATGTCGGTTGAAGGCCTCGCTGCAATGGACGAACTGGCACGGGCTATTACCGAGCTTGCCCGCGCCATACCGGGCGAGATCGAGTGGGCGCTGCAGGTCGACGGTCACACCGACGTGCGCCCGATCAACAGTCCCGAATTCCCGTCCAACTGGGAGCTGTCGACGGCCCGCGCGATCTCGGTCGTGCGCTACTTGATTTCCCGCGGTGTGCCTGCCGAGCGTTTGGTTGCCGCCGGTTACGGTGAGTTCCAGCCACTGGACACGGGCACCAGCGAAGCGGCCCTGCGGCGCAACCGGCGCATCGAACTCAAGCTCACCAACCGCTAACCGGCCCGACCGAGAGGCAATGGCCCGCACCGTGGTCGCAAAGCGACTGAGATCAAGCCACAGGTTTCCAAAGGGCAGTGCCCTTTGGCGGGATCGGCAACGGCAGAGCCCTTAACATATCGCCGCCAAGCGGCGATCCTTGAGGGGCTTTCAGCCCCTCAAACACCCCGACCAGGGGATGAATCCCCTGGACCCGTGAAACCGGGCGGCACGTGGCCGCGAGCAGGTCCGGGTCGCCGCTGCAACCACACAAGCGATCATGGGGTCTGATCGGGATATGCGTAAAAAGTTGCCATGGCGGCTGACGGTCCAGAAAAGGGCCTGGCGGACGCTGCGAATTGTCGAGAAAAATCAACGCCGCACGACAACACCGCTCGGCCTCCAGCAAGGTATACTTTCTCGGCCATCGCGACGCTCACAATTACGCAGATACCGGATCCGATATGCTCAGCGACGGCTTTTCGTCCTTGGGCCACAGCGGAGATGCTCTGGGCGCACACACCCAGTTGCAGCCTTCGAAACTCCGGGGAACAAGTTCAAACAGAGCTTGAAAACAAAAGCGCATAGCTAAAGGCAATAAGAACGCCTGACCACACAGCAAACTTGAAGAATATCACAGACTTCCTTTGGTTGAGCTGTCCGAACGACGCTTGGAGATCCTCATATTCGTTCATGAGCGAATCAGGGTCTGGAATTCGTACACCGTATTGTCCCACCCTCTTGGCCGAGCTTCCAGCACCCCACCATTCCTTCGTCCAAACAAGGGGTCAAACAAAAAGCGACTTGACTAGCAACAGGGATATCGTCGCTGCGAAAACGATCCAGCTTCGGTGCTCAACAACGATTGGAGGGGCATCATCTCGCCAGATGGCACCGCCACGACGAAGTTCTGTAAGAAGAATCAAACGCTTCTTTTCGCGTAGGCAGTTGTCCATTGCGATATCACTTCGCAACACAGCCCCGCTTGTTATGAAGCCCAGAGAGAGATAATCCTTCAGCCAACCCGGAACATTTCCGAGAGGCAGAAATGAGAGTGCGTGATGCCAAAGCCAGTGCGTGACGGTCTGGAACGCGACCCACACCTGCATGACATTCTTCTGGATACTAACAATGTCGCTGAGCAATGAAATGACGGCGAGTGCAGTCAAGATTGCCAAGGGTTGACGAAGCAAGAATTGAAGCATTCCGAAAGTTCCCCTCGCAGTCGTTTGCATCTTCCAACGCAGCTGCACGCCAAGTATGGCATTCGTGCGCACCACCTCCGACCTATTGGGAGAATTTCCACAGCCTTTTCGAGGTTCGCCCACCCGGTAGATCCTGGACAAGTGATCATCGATCAGGCGAAAGGGCGCAGGTCAACTTCGGGTCAGCGAGAGAAGAGCCCATCGTGAACACAGCGCGCCGGAACATCCTCAATAAGCAGACCTGCTCGGCAATGATATTTTTTTACACAGATCCCGATCAGACCCCATCATGGGCTTGGAGTGGCCGGCGGGTGGCCGGGCGGGGCAGCGGCGTGGTTCGGGCTCGGGCCGAAAGGCGATCAGGGGGGCGATTGGCGCGCGCACCGATCGTGCGCGACATAGCACAACGCGCGCGACGGACGCGCGCGTTGCTGTTGGTCTTTGGCTAAATCTCGTACACCTTTGCGCACTAGACAATATCTGAAGGTTAGCGGATGCGATGCACAAGATTAGCGGCGCTATGACTTTTGCTCACTCGCGCTGGCATCACGGCGTGGTTTTACCTGAGCGCTGCTGATCGGTCCGAATGTGTCGATGATCGTCTGCAGCGAACGCAGGAATGTGTCGCGATCCTTTGCCGGCATCGCCTGGAGCAGGCGGTTTTCGCATTCCTGACGCGTGGGATCGGCCTCTTTCAGCGCATTGCGCCCGGCCGTGGTTACGCGGACAGCATACATCCGCGCATCATGTTTGGTGCGTTCCCTTTGCAAAAGGCCGCGCTCGACCAAACGGCGAACGATATCGGCAACCGTCGAGCGGTCAATGCCGGTTGCCTCGACAAGCGCCGTTTGGCTTGCTTCGCCGGCATCCCATGCGCTCTTCAAGACAATATACTGCCTTGGCGTCAGTTGAGCACTGTCGATTTCGGCTGAGAACAGATCATCCGCACACTGACCGGCGCGATGCAGGAGATGAATGGCGGAAGCTTGTGAAAGTGCAGTTGCGCTATTTTTCATTGGTATCATGTTTCTGTTGTTTGAACTTGGAAGATTGGAAGAAATGCGATCTGGCCGGCCGCCGTGATGACGGAGTGGAAGTTCGCTCGCTGTCAATCCGATTGCCGTCAAATCGTTAACAGTGTTTCTGTAAATCAGTTATCACTGTAAAAATTGACAGTTTAGGCATTTTTGTTGATGTTTGAGGCGGGGAGTGTGTGTGAAGTTTATCTGTGAGCAAATCACTCTACCTTCAGTTAAATCAATATTTGTGTAGGTGTTGCGATGCGAGGCGGACACGGGTTCGAGGGACCGAGACTGCGAGCAGAGGCTTTTGTTGAATTCGAGGAATTTCTGACAAAACAAGGGGTTAACGCGCGATCTGTCATTGGTCTGGCAGGTTTCAAGCCAGAGCAGGTGCGCGGTGGGCAAGCCCTTCTACCGTTTGAGGCGGTTGCCGAACTCCTGCAGCTGGCGGCCCGCGAGAGCGGCAATTCAAGTCTGGCATTGGACTATGCGCAATGGTTGGAGGTTGGCAGATTGGGGCTGCTCGATCACCTGATCCTGTCTGCTGCGACCGTCAAGGAGGCGCTGCAACTCGTTGCGCGTTACGCCGAAGTGCTGGTGTTTCCGATTGAGGCGGAATTTCATGCCAGGAGTCATCAGGTCGAATTGATCGTGCGATTTCCGCTCAGCATCAATGTTCCAACCGGGCAGCTGATGGATCTGATCGCCGCTGTCCTGGTCTTGAGGCTGCGCCTGTCGCTCGGCAATGAGTGGGTGCCACTGTTTGCCCGGCTGCCGCGGTCAACCAGCGCAAATGCGGACCGGCTGGCGGATCTGTTCGGTCCCAAGATCGAGCAAACCACCAGCGAACTGGCGATTGGTGTTGCCATCAACGATGCTGCGGCGCGCATGCCGGGCAGTTGGGCCGGCCTCGCCGAAACGGTTCGTGTTGCCGCCAACAAGGTGTTGGACGAGCATCGCGCCCAAAGCGATTTTGTCGGCATGGTCCGGCTCGCAATCACCGATTGTTTTGCACGTGAAATCGAGGTGCGGCTCGATACGATCGCGCGTCGACTGGACACCAACGCCAGATCATTGCAATGGCAATTGTCACAACGCGATGTCAGGTTCCACCGCCTGGTTTTAGATGTGCGCCGGGAGACGGCCAAGAAGCTGCTGCTCGGCTCGTCGCTGCGCATGCATGAGATCAGTCAGCGTTTGGGGTTTTCTGAAAGCAGCGCGTTTACCCGCTGGGCCAATCAGCATCTCGGCGCCAGCCCGCGGGAATTCCGCATTAAACAAGGACGGGTCGCAGAGTGACTTGAACTTCAGCCGTCGCCGCCAGTGCGCGTATCGAGAACGTTTTGCAGGATCAGCGATGCGGCGAGTTGGTCAATGACTTCGGCCCGGCGCGCGCGCGATGTATCGGCGTCCAGCAGGACGCGTTCTGCCGCTGCCGTGGTCAGTCGTTCATCCCACAGCAACAGCGGCATTGTGATCTCGGCCAATCGGATCTTGCGGGACAAATTTCGCGCGAACGCCCTCGTCGCCTGCGCCCGCGGGCCTTCGCTGCCATCGAGATTGCGGGGCAGGCCGAGCACCAAACCGACAACGTGGTGGCGCGCGCAGATTTCGACCAGCTTGTCGGCATCGATCGTGAACTTCGTGCGCCGAATGGTATCGAACGGCGATGCGATCATGCGTGACAGGTCGGACAGTGCGAGACCGATCGTCTTCGTTCCGAGATCGAGGCCGAGGAGGCGGCCTGACGACGGCAGTCCGGCAAAGAATTGATCCGCCATCTCGAACGGGCGTTCACAGCCGGCGTGGGGGTCTCTTGGTCGTTGTGCCATTTGCGTTGAAGAGCTTCAGCGTCGCGCCCTGGTAAGATATGTTCGACAACCTAAACCGGGCAGACGAATACGGCAAAGGCGGCGTCTGCGGGATAGTCGAGCAAGAGGAGCACGTTCGCGATGAAACTCACTTGGTTTGGCCATTCGACGTTTCGGGTCGAGATTGGCGATAGCGTTCTATTGATCGATCCGTTTCTCAAAGGTAATCCGACATTCGAAGCCTCCGGCCTCGCATGGCAAGATGCCGTCGCCGGCACGACGCAGATTGCATTGACCCACGGTCACGATGATCACATTGGCGATACGGCTGAGATCGCCAAGACGTTCGATGCAACCGTCTTTGCGATTTTCGAACTTGCACTGCACATGGGCGCCAATGGTGTCGAAAAACTGGAACCGATGGGCCAAGGTGGGACGGTTGGTTCGGATGACTTCGACGTTACGCTCACCCACGCCCAGCATTCTTCGTCGTCAAGCGGCATTTATCTTGGAACCGCCTGCGGCCTCGTGATCACGCCTAAGGCCGGCGGCAAGACGCTCTACCACATGGGCGATACGGATGTGTTTTCAGGCATGGACCTGATCAACACCCTCTATCAGCCGGACGTGGGCATCGTGCCGGTCGGCGATCGTTTCACAATGGGCGCGCGTACCGCAGCCTATGCCTGCAAGACGTTCTTCAATTTCGATGCCGTCGTGCCGTGCCACTATGGCACGTTTCCGATCCTGGACCAGAGCGCCGACAAGTTTGCCAATGCGATGTCCGGGCAAAACGTCATCGTGCCGGACCTTGGCAAATCGTTCGAAGTCTAAACGATTTCCGCCGGAGGCGGGGCGGCCGGCCCGGCTCGCTGCCCGGCCCGGCCGCCCCAACCACGCACGAGATCATGGGCTTGCGGTGGCCGGGCGGCGGTCGTGCGATGGCTCAGGTGAGATCGACGATGGTGGCCGCTGCGGCGTCGGCAAGTTGGCCCGGGTCGACCGAAAAAATACTGTTGGGGGTGCCGGCTGCGGCCCATACGACGTCGTATTGCAGGAGATCGCGGTCAATGAATGTGGTGAGCGTGGTTGCATGCGCGATCGGCGGTATGCCACCGATCGCGTAACCGGTGATTTGGCGAACGTCGGCCGCGTCCGGGCGTTTGAGTTTTTCTCCGCAGTACTCAAGCGCCCGCTTTTCATTGACACGGTTGGCGCCTGAGACCAACAACAGGATCGGTTTGCCGGTGTCTGCGCCCCGGAACACCAGGGATTTGACGATTTGTCCGACGTTGCAGTTGCAGGCGGCTGCCGCTTCCTCGGCGGTGCGTGTGGACTGGCTCAACGCGCGTACGCAAATCTCGAGGTTGAGCGCGTCGGCTGCAGCCTGGACGCGAACGGAGGCGGTCTTTAATGCGGCGGCGGGGGTGGTCATGGTGTCCTCGGTCGATGCGCCGGCTTGCGTGAAGTGCGCGGAGCGAATAGAGCATCCAATCATAGCAGTTTGGCGTCGCTGTTGTCATAGGGCTGTTGTCGTAGGGATGATCGCGCGCGGGCTATGATGAGATCGCCAAGTGCTGGATCAAGTGTTGGATGTGGGGCAATGGACGTCGATACCAAGACCGTGCTGCAGATTGCGAGACTGGCTCGGATCCGGATATCGGATGATGAAGCCGGACGGTTGCAGTCGGAGCTGACCGACATCTTGAATTGGGTCGAACAGCTCAGCGCAATCGACACCGAGAATGTCGCGCCGATGACGCGCGTCAGCGCCATCGATCAGGCGCTGCGAGATGACCTGGTGACGGATGCCGGCAACGCCGAAGCGGTGGTCGTCAACGCGCCGGTCAGCGACAGCAATTTTTTTGTTGTGCCCAAGGTGGTCGAATAAGACCCGATATCGCACCGGCGCGACTGCGGCCCGCCGTACGGCGCCCGCGCTGGACATGGTTTGCGCTGGAGGAAATCGATATGAACAAGCTGCCCGCCGACTGCCAGGACATGAGTGATGTCCGCGCGGAAATCGATCGGCTCGACACGGCGCTGGTCGAACTGATCGGGGAACGGTTCGGCTACGTCGAGCGCGCCTGGCAGATCAAGCTCGCGGAACAGGCGGCGGCGAATGTGCCGTGGCGCAACCAGCAGGTCATTGACCGGGTTCGGGCAAAGGCCGACGCGGTCGGTGTGCCGGCCGATCTTTGCGAAGCGTTGTGGCGGCAGATGATCGGCTGGTTCATTCAATATGAAGAAGAAAAGCTGAAAGCAGAGATTGGTGGCGACAACAGTTAGCACCTTGGAACGATGCCCGGATTTGATCCCAATGCCAGTCCGCTGACCTTACTGGTGCTGGCCGTCGCCAATCCGGTTGTGATCGCCGTTGCCCTCTACATGGGCTGGCGATCGGACCAGTGGCAGAAATTGATTATCGCAGGATTTGCAGCCGCCCTGGCCGGCGCCGCGGCGTTGTGGCTTGCGACCTACGCGGGATGGATTGTGCCGCGCCCGTTCGGCAGCGATGCCGGCATCTTTGTGTTCAGTCTCTTATACGGCGTTGTCATCGCGGCCGTAGCCTACCGTCTGCAGCGCCGTGCGGCGGACTAGATCATTGTGCTTTAAGTTGGAACCGCTATTGCGGTTCCAACTTAAAGCACAATGATGATCGCCACTTAAGAGGCGAGCAACTTTCTGCCTTTATTCGGGATCGTTCCGATTCCGAATAAAGGCAGGTTGCTCTAGGACACTTCCGAACAAGTCCGAACGACCGGGGTCCAGGGGATGATCCCCTGGTTGGGGAGTATGAGGGGCTGAAAGAAAGCTCCTCATGGATTGCTGCAATGCGGCGATCAAGTCAGGGCTTTCAGCCCGCATACCGCCCCAGCTCAAGAAGTGACACACTTCACCGGCGCACAACAGCGCCCGGCCGCCGCAAGCCCCATGCAGTTTGCCACTTCATAGCTGGAAGTGCGTCACTTCTTGAGCTGGGGCGGTATAACAACCCGACCAAACGGCTACGTCCTTTGCAAACCTGGGACTTGATCAGAGGTTCTATTGGTCTTGATCAAACAGCGGCCACATCACTTGGTTGTGAGTGCACGGCAGGTGAAATTGCTGGCATAGGAGGCGGCAGACGAGTGCTGGAGTTTATCAGGATGGTCACCGAACCGCGCATGCTGTTGCTTGTTGGTGCCGTCTGGCTTGGCTTTGCCGGCGCAGCTGTTGCAAGCGAACCAACGCAGATCACCGTTTATGAGGCCCACGAGCGGGTCAAGCGCGGCGAAATCGTGCTGGTTGATATTCGCGCGCCGAAGGAATGGTCGCAGTCCGGCATCGCAGCGGTTGCCAAAACCATCACGATGTATCAGCCGGCAGCGCATTTCATTCAGGCGTTGCGGATGGCCCGCGGCGGTAATCCCGGAAAGCCTGTTGCGCTCATTTGTGCGACTGGCGGGCGGACCCATCGGTTGCAGAAAGCGCTGCACAAGGCGGGCATGGACAACGTCATCAATGTCGTTGGCGGCATGTTCGGGACCTGGCGGCACCGCGGCTGGATCCGGGCCGGGCTGCCGGTGCGCAAATGGTCCCGGCAGCGCGAATAGTGCAGCGGCCACCAGGCCCGGCCGAGGAAACCGCTGAACCACTTGGGGTCCAGGGGATGATCCCCTGGTCGGGGAGTTTGAGGGGCTGACAAGCCCCTCATTGATCGCCGTGAAACGGCGATATGTTAAGGGCTCTGCCCTTAACGATCCCGCCAAAGGACATTGCCCTTTGGAAACCCGTGATGTGATCCGAGGTTCCTGAGATGTCGCGTGCACGTTGTGCATCGATCGCACCGGCATCACGGGCGTGGTGCCGGCGCCGTGTCCATCATCCACGCGATCACTGTGCTCAAGCAGGCCAAATCAATAAACCGGGGTGCGGCGGGCCGCCAACGCGGCTGCGGCAAACATCTCCCGGCAAACGCGTAACTTGCTACTCCAAGTTGGTGACAATCTCGGATCGTTACCAAAATCGAGAAACAGTGACTTCCAAACGCAGCAACGCCGCGTCTACTGCAGGGTGGCAGACCGGGGTGCGTCGTGCCATACTTTTAATACTCGCCACACTGATGCCTGGAATTGGAAGCACAAAGATTATTGCAGCCGTTCTGGACGAGGGGGAGATCGGTGCGTCGTATAGTAATCTCTCTTAGTTTGGTATTCATTCCGCTCGGGGAACCGCGTGCGGAATATGTCGCAAGTCCGCTTGATTGTGTTCAGACCACTGCGCCACGCGCCGGTAATTTCAACTACCGCGTGCTCGGTCCTCGCAAGACCAAGACCATCACCATATGTTCGCAAACTGACAAACGCCGTTGTCGCCCATTGGTGATCCACAAGTTTGATGTCAATTGTCATGGTCGGCGAACGTCGTGGGACAAAATCGCCCGGCGCATCATGACGGCACGACGGATCAAGCATTCCGCAAACAATCGGGCGTTGACGTTTCGCGTTGGCCGCCGCGGCTTTGCCGCCTTTAACGTCAGGTGTGACAAGCCAACGGATGCTGGCAAATCCCGCGATCGTGAACTCAAGTCGGCCTGCCGACGCGACCGGGCGACGCCCGCGATGGTTGTTCGATTGCCGAAGGGATATGCGCCGCTGGTCGAATTGGGCGCGCAAGTCATTGCCGATGCGCCGCCGCTGGTCGCACGCCTACGTCCGATTAAATCCGCCAATGCCAAAGCCGCCCGCGTAGAGCGAAAGGCTGCTATGGCGCTGCCGGGTGAGCTGTCTGATACCATCGATAATATGCCACAGCCAACGGCGGCAACGCGCATTGCGTCCGGCCGGGTGTTGGCGAGCGGGAGCGCTGACACTGCCATCACGTCGGTGTTGCAACCCAACCAGGCGGCGGCGCCGCAACAGGCCGAGCTGCAGTTGGCGACCGCGACAAAGACCGTTCCGCAAGCCGCAAAGTCGTGGACGGAGACGCTGGTGGATGCTGCAGGCGCGCGTGCGACGGCACCCGACAGCGTGCAGCAGTCGATCGTTGCAACCGTCCTCGGTCTGGCATTGATTACAAGTCTGTTGTCGGGCATCGGCTGGTTTGCGACCCAGCAATTGTTGGGCGCCCGCAACCGCCGGGCGGATCCCTATCAGGTCATTCTGCGCCGCGAGGTGACGGAACTTGCCAGGCCCGACGCGCAGATGTGCGGCGAGCTCTGTCGGACCGGCCAGAACCTCATTGGCGAGATCCACACCCGCGTCGATGAAATTCAGGGCGCGGCTCCGTTGCGCCGGGTCTTGATGCGCGAAGTCCGTTCGATGGAACAATTCCTTGCAACAACCGTGCAAAATGCGCCGGATGATCCGCGCGATTGGCGCCGGATGCGCCTGCGCCTGCAGCGCGTCGTCACCGACCTGATCCGTCTGAAAGACATCACTGATGGTGCGCGCCGCTCGCTGACGTCAAAGATCATTTCCGACGATCTGCCGCGCGACAAGCGGGAGGCCTACGAAGTTCTGGGCGCCAATCCGGAAGCAAGCGAAAAGATCTTGAAACGGTTGGTTGATGCGCTGCGAGCGACGTGGCATCCCGATCTTGCACAGGGCGAAGATGATCGCGAGCTTCGGGAGCGCCGGATCAAACAGATCAACGTTGCCTGGGATCTGATTTGCGAAAAGCGTGTCGAAGCCTAACGCCGCATCCGGCCGGATAAATCATAGAAGGTCGCAATCGCGTCCGGCGCCGTAGGTGCGCCGTTGACCCGACGCGGTTTCGTCGGACGCGGTATCGTTGTCTGTGAAAACGTGCTTCGGCTTGGCCTCAGTGTACGTTCTGCCAAGGTACTTTCTGCCAAGGTATTTTCAAGCCAAGACACTATGAAAAAATCGCTTCTTGCCGGCCCTTTGCCAAGCCGTGATGTGTTCTGATCCAGCCGGTCTGATCGAGGTCGGTCCGGAGTTGCGTGCGTCAAATTCTGCAAAACGGTCGCTTTGCGGCGGTTTCCTCAACTCGGAAATCGCGCCTTGTAGACGGCTAGCAGCGCACGGCGGGCCTCCTTGTTTGACTCAAGCGCTCTGCGCAAGGCGTCCGCTTGCTCTTCCAAGCGGATCATTGCACCTTCGAGTTCCAGGCGTGCCGCGCCGGTAACAACGTGGCGATCGTCAACTCCATCCAATCTCACTGTGCTGCCCCGAACATCCATGCACCTCCCAGCCCGGAGATGGTCACATAAAATAGATTAAGTTATGGCAATAACGGGCTGTTTCTAAGACGAAAAACAAGCAATACAGAACGTGTCCGATAGGATGTAATGAGCGCTACAGCCCTTCGGAATGAGCTGGGATCATCGCCCTATCGGGGCGGTCGAGGGGCTAGGCAACCTCGGACCAAATCACGGGTTTCCAAAGGGCAATACCCTTTGGCGGGATCGTTAAGGGCCGCGCCCTTAACATATCGCCGCCAAGCGGCGATCCTTGAGGGGCTTTCAGACCCTCAAACACCCCGACCAGGGGATGATCCCCTGGACCCCGGACTTGGTCAGAGGTTCCCTAGGTGGGATGGACCGCTGTGCGTTGATCAGCTTGCGATATCGAGCGCGCTGTGCAGGTTGGCAAGCGCATCGAGAACATCCGCGCCTGCAAACAGGAATTCGTCGACACCGGCGGCGCGCAGGCGGTGTTCGTGGTCGCCTGCCCGGCCGGCAACATAAATCCGTCGAGCACCGGCCTGCTTCAGGCGGGCGGCGACGGCGTGGGCAAGCTGCGCATATGTTTCATCCGTGCCGCAAATGCAGGCGACAGTGGCCGGGCTGTCGGCAAACGCGTGGCCGACGTCGGCAGCGTTTGTGAAACCATCATCGCCGGACGCATCAATGCCGCCAGCGGCCAGCAGATTGCGGATCCAGGTGGCACGCACGCCGTAATCGGCAAGGGTGCCGAGATTGGCAAGGAACACGGTCGGCCGGGCGCCACGTGCCGCCGTGTGCCGGTCGGCGCTGTCGCGCAGCGCTTCGTAGGGCTCGCTGAGACGATGAGAAGGCAGCGCCGGGGCCGTGATGCGCGCCGATGATGGAGATGAAAGGTTGCGGATCATCGCGCCGTCCGCAAACCTGGTGATCATGTCCGCAAACGGGATGGTGACGTCGCTGCTGTACTGTTCCGACGAAGTTTGCGCGAGTGGACGGGCAACATCGAGAACTGTCTCCTCGCGTTCGGTCAGGTTCGGAAACGCGCTGGTTCCGGTCAGGGCGATTTTGCGGCGCGCAATGCCTTGGTTGCGCGCGGTGCGGACGGCTGCGACGCGGGCCTGCAGTTTGCCGGCACAAAGGCTTTCGACAATGCCACCCTCCCTCTCGATGTCCTGGAATGCGGCCCAGGCCCGTTCGCAAAGTTCGTTGGTCAACGCCTCGTAGGCGCCCGATCCCGCAGCCGGGTCAGCAACGCGCCAAAGATTTGATTCTTCCGCGAGTACGGTTTGGATGTTGCGCGCAACGCGGCGCGCAAACTGGTTCGGAAGGCCCAAGGCGAGTGTGTGGGGCAGCACCTGGATGCTGTCGGCACCGGCGATGCTGGCGGTTGCCGTTGCCATGGTCGCACGCAGCATGTTAACGGCGGGATCGCGCCGGCTCATCATGCGCCAGGCGGTTTCGGCGTGGACCTTGATCGGGCGCGTCGTCAGGCCCGACGCCTGCTCAACGCGCGCCCACAGCCGACGCAGCGCCCGCAGCTTTGCAAGGTTCAGGAATTGATCGCCGTCGACGGCGATGACCCACGACAATGCGGCGGTCGCTTGCTCAAGCGCAAACCCGTTTGCCGACAATGCCTTGAGGTAGGCAACGCCGACGGCGAGAGCTGCGCCAAGTTCCTGGACCTCCGAGCCGCCGGCCTGATGGATCGGCCGCATGTCGCACACCACCAGCGAGCCGGCAAAGCCGTGCTTGCGCAATGCGCCCACCGTGGCCGCAAGATCCTGTTCGACTTCGGGCCAGGTCGCACCAAGCGCGCCCTGACGCATCAGCGTCGCAATCGGATCGAGACCGAAGTTGATGTTGACGGTGGCGGCTGCAACACCGGCCCGTGCGACATAAGCCGCGATCAGGGCGGCGAGAGCCTTGCCCGAGGTCGCCGGGTCGAGGCGGAGGGTGATCATGTCAAGTGCGATGCCGTTGAGGGCCCGATCGACATCATCGATGGTGCTGAGCCTGACGCCATAGCCGAACGCGGTACCGGCGTCCGGCGCCACGATCGTCAACGCCCCGCTACCGCCTTCAAGGTCGGCCAACGCCATGGCATTGGCTTCGGCGGGCTCGGGATGATCCATGCGTTGGACAATCGTCCACGGCCGGCCGGCGGTGCCGGCTATGATCGGTTGGCCGGATTTGGCCGGCATGTAAAGCGGGTGAAGGACAACGCCGTCGGCTGTCCGCGCGATCAGGCGCTGGTCGAAGTCAGCACCTTTCAGCGCCGTGTTGACCAGCGCGCGCCATTGCGCCTCGGTTGCCTGTTCGAAGTCGGCGGCAAGGTCGAGGTCCGAGGTCGGCAAGCTCATATCGGGGCCTCATGGTCAATGGTCAGGTCGCAACGCGATCGAGACCCGGCGGCAGGGCGCCAGGATCGTTCGATCGCGCGTGTCATCATCAGTTTAGCCTGTCCGCCGAAGAAACGGTATCCCGCGATGGTTGACAATGACGCCAGCTACTGTGCCGCCGGGACAACACCGGGCGGTGGATTGTGGTGGCCGGGCAATCGGTTCTGTCACCAGATGCAACGATGTGTTCAATGAAGCCCTGCACAATGGTACGGCCTGAGTAGGGTTGATTTCTCGCTGGCCGGAGTTGGATTTATGGGATTGCGTTGCATTTTGGCCTGCTTGGTCATGGTAATTGCGCTCGACGGCGGATGGCGGCCCGCCGAGGCGCGGCCGCGGACGGTGCGGTTTGATCTCGGCTATCCAGCCGGCACGATTGTGATTGTCAACAATGAACGCGCCCTGTTTTATGTTTTGGGTGATGGCAAGGCGCTGCGCTATCGCGTGGCGGTCGGCAAAGGCCGGGAGCTGTGGACCGGGCGCACCTTCGTATCCCTGAAACGCAAGAACCCGTGGTGGTTTCCGGTGGATGGCGGGCAACCGTATCTGGGCGGGCGGCCGGGCAATCCGTTGGGCAAGCGGGCGCTTTACCTGGACTGGTCGCTGCTGCGCATCCACGGCACGCCCCGCCGCAGATCAATCGGCCGCGCGGCATCCGACGGCTGCATCAGGATGCTGAACGAAGATGTCATGCATCTCTACGAGCAAGTGCATATCGGGGCACCGGTGATCGCCATCAATCGGCGCCGTGAGGCTGTGCGTTTCTTGAAACCGTATGTGTCGGGAAAGCTGCCGGCCGTTGCGCGCAGAAGCCGGCGCAGGCGTTAAGGATCCTCGGACCAGGTCACGGGTTTCCAAAGGGCCGCGCCCTTTGGCGGGATTGTTAAGGGCAGAGCCCTTAACATATCGCCGCCAAGCGGCGATCTTTGAGGGGCTTTCAGCCCCTCAAACACCCCGACCAGGGGTTGGACCCCTGGACCCCGGACTTGTTCAGAGGTTTATGCCCGGTCTGAAACGCCATAGGTGCAGATCGCCGGTTCAGGCGCCATCGCACATACCTTCGACATACTCCCAGTTGACGAGGTTATCGAAAAACGCCTCGAGATACTTGGGCCGCAGGTTGCGATAATCAATGTAATAGCTGTGCTCCCAGACATCGCAGCCGAGGATCGGTTGTGCACCATGCATCAGCGGGTTCTCGCCATTCGGCGTTTTGGTGACTTCGAGCTTGCCGTCACGCACGGCAAGCCACGCCCAGCCGGAGCCGAATTGTGTCACGCCGGCTTGGATGAAGTCCTCGCGCACCTTGTCGTAACCACCGTAGCCGTTGATCAGTGCTTCGACCTTGCCCGGTAGCTTGTTGCCGCCGCCGTTGGACCTCATCCAATTCCAGAAATGCAGGTGATTGTAGTGCTGGCCGGCCTGATTGATCAAAGCCTGATGCTTTTCAGCGTACGCTTTCTTGACGATCTTGGTGAGGCTGAGGTTGGCGTACTCGGTACCATCGATCAGGCCGTTGCCGGTCACGACATACGCGTTGTGGTGCTTGTCGTGGTGGAACTCGAGTGTTTCTTGGGACATGTGCGGTGCCAACGCGTCGTAGGCGTAGGGAAGATCGGGCAGCGAGAATGCCATGGGCTTGCCTCCTGGTTTGTCGATTTTGATGGATCATGCAACCGTCGCGGCAAACCTAATGTTCCCGTAGAGGGAAATCAAACCCTGACGTGATCGCGGCGGCGATACCGCGGCAGCAGGCCCGACCGATCAAACGGGGTCCGTTGGCATGGGACTTGTCGGGATTGGCCGGCGGCGCATCTGCATCGGTCGATGACCGGCCGTTGGCGGATCGCAGGCGTGTTCGCTATGGCAAACGCAGCCGGAACCGTGAACCCGTCGATCGAGGCCGCCGGCTGCGGCCGGTGGGCATCGATGTGTTGATCCGGCGTCGACGGCCTGAGGCCGGGTGAAGGCGCAGCGACCCTGAGCACTGCGCCTTCCGGGATCACGCCGGGGGAGTTGAATTTCAGGGTTGATAGATAGTGCCTCGGCAACGTTGAACGGGTGCTGAAGCGGCCGTTCATCAACCGTTCATGATGACGAATTGGTTTCGCCACGTATTATTTTTCGACGGTTATAAACGACAAATTAACAGCTGCCGCGCAAACTTTGTCGAGATCATTGCTGCTGTCGCGGGACCGGCGTCGGCCCGGCTGCGGCGGAAATGATCTCGGACCTCGTGTTGGAGTTTGTGAAATGAGTTGTCAGCGTTCAGCGGTGCGCAAGCACGGCGATGGGTGTGTGTGGCCGCGTGTCATGGTGGTCAGTGCGCTTATGTTGGGCGCATGTGCCCAGACCAAGCCGTCGACCCATCCGTCCTATTCCGGGACTTATCAGGCGCAAATGCAGGTTGCAGTTGCGAGCCCTCCGAAGATCGAGATCGAGGTCGACGGAATACCGGCCCAACAACCACCAGTGCGCCGCCGCGGCCGCGGGCCCGATGATCCCAGGGAACCGTTCAGCCCGAATTACGGCCCGCCGCCACGTGATGGGGGTGCGCCAATGTCGCCACCGCCACGACAGGCGGCACTGAGCAACCGTGATGCCGAAGCGATCATCATGCAGGCGATTGTCGCCCAGGAACTGCGCCGTCAGTGAGTGCGCCGGCGCGAACGTGGGCGAGGCCCGCAGCCGGTCGGCAATGACGAGGCGCCGTTACGGCATTGCTGTGGCGAGCGGGCCGGTACGCCGGTCGCCACCAAGCTGGCCGGCGTAGGCGCGCGTGACGGCCAGCGTAAAGGCTGCCAACAACAGTAGCTGTGGGAACCCCGTGAAGCGGATCGCGGGGATCATCACCAACACCGGAACAAGCCACACCATCAGCAACAGCAGTCGGGTTTTGTGCGTCATGTTCGGATGTGAAAGCAGCAACCAGGCGATGGCGGCGGTCAATGCGGTCAGATCGTAGTTGAACGCATATGGGGTAATGAGCGGTGTCGCGGCGGCAACCACGAAGGCCCGGGTTGGGGCGTCCTCGGTCTGGCGCACGGCCGCAACGGTTGCCACCAAAACGCCGAGCGAGACGATCGATTGGACGGCCAGCGCCGGCGTGTAGGCGATCTCCATTGAGCGCAACCCGGCCGTGATCGACACCATCATATTGGGATAGAAGCCATCGAAGTGCTTCAGCACTAGCGCTTGATAGGAACCAACCTTGTCGAAGTATGCCAGCCACGGATCAAGCCCGATAAACGGCAGGGTATAAAGCAATAGAAACGCCGCCGTGACGGAGGCCGCAATGAATGTGCGCCAAGCGCCAAGTGCGATCAGAACGAAGGGCAGGCAAAGACCGAGGTGGGGTTTGAATATCAACAGTCCAACCAACACGCCTGCCACGATTGGTCGGCGATCGACCAGCAGCATGCCGCCAAGCAGCAATGCGGCGGTTATAAATCCGTTCTGCCCGCCGACCGTATTAATTATTGCAGCCGGCGATACCGCGATCAGCAACATGGCCGGCGCTGTTCGACCTCGTTCGACAGGGGATGCTGCGGCCCAGAGAAATACTGCCCCGAACACCATGGTCCATATTGCGAGGGCCAGGCCATAGGGCAGTTGCGCAAACGGCCAATAGAACGGCAGGACGAACAGGGGATAGCCCCAACTATGAAACGGCAGCGGCGTGCCGAAATAGGTGCCAAGTGCCTCGGCATAGCCCTTGCGATCAAACAGCGCGTGAATGCCTTCGTCGGTTGCGATCTGCGGGCCGATCCAGACATTGATAAAGTCACGACCGAGGGGATGGCCGGTGACATCGACAAGGCCGGCGGCGGGCCAATAGATGCCCACGATAATCGGCAAGAACAAGGCAATGCCGGAAACGGCGAACAGCAACGCATTTCGCGTCCAGGGTTCGTGTTCAAGGCGGGACATGTACATTATTATTTGACGTTTTCGGTTTGGTCGATGATCAGCGCAAGATTCGAGTTGAAGGGCCCAAGGTTGAGGCCGGTGTAGCGGATTGCTGCATTGGCGCCCGGCGGAACGCAGTCCCGGAGGCGACGGCGCGACATCAAAATCAGATTGGCAGAATTGGCCCAGCTGGTCTTGGCTGCCGCCCTGCAGGCCAGATCAAAGCTGGTGTCGGTCCAGTGCAAGAACGGGATTGCCGTGTGGTGTTCGACGGGGAAAAAGCGGTGCGGGACGGTGATAAAAACACGTTTAGCGACACGCATGTGCTCGGCGATGAACTGGCGTTGTGCAGCGCAACTCCCGACGTGTTCGAGAACCGCATTAGAGGTTGCGATGTCGAAGCTTCGATCCACAAAGGGTAGCGGCTGTCCGGCGCTGATCTGGACGTAATCAACGTCTTTGAACGCGCGTTTGAAATCGCTGGCGGAGCCAAGGCCGGCGGCCGTGATGTTGGCGCGATGGGCATAGCGGCGCTCAAGAACGTTGGCTGCATCAGTGATGACGTCCGACACGCCAATGTCGAGGATCTTCGAACTTGCATCAGGCTGGCAGGTCTCGATGAAATCATCGTAGATGCGGTCGCGGGCTGCGATCACGATGCGCTCGGCGAGTGATTGCGGCCGGGCGATTTCGTAGTAGCGAGTATCAACGTAATCGGTCGACATGTCGGCTCCTGTCAGGATGCTGCGGCGGTCGGGGTGGACGGGTGCGCTGCGGCGTGCCCGGTTGTCGCCTCGGTAGCAGCCGGAGCTGGCAGATCGAGATAGTGCATGCGCCGGACTTCGCGCTGGCCACGGCTGGTTGCTTCGAGGATCAGGCCGATCGCCAGGCTGAGGATGGCCAGTTGCCCGAGTGCTGTTGCGAGCAACGCTGTCGGCAGCCGTGACACGCGGCCGGTCATCCAGAATTCGACGATGACGATCGCACCAAACCCCAACGATGCAATGGCGAAGACCGCACCAATGCTACCGTAGAATTGGCGTGGTCTGAGCCAGCGGTACATGCGGACGATGGTGAGCAGAATGTGCATGCCGTCGGTATAGGTGCGCAACTTGCTCACCGTGTTGGCCGGGCGCTCCTTGTAATGCAGCGCGATCTCCACGGTCTGGAGACGCAGGTCGAGGGCGTGGACAGACAATTCGGTTTCGATTTCAAAGCCGCTGGAGGCTGCCGGGAATGATTTGGCGAACCGGCGCGAGAGGACGCGGTAGCCGGATAGGATATCGCTGAACTGGTTGCCGAACAGGTTCTTGACGACAATGTTGAACAGGCGGTTGCCGAACCGGTGACCGGTCGGGAAGGCAGCGTCGGTTTCGGCAACGCGGGTGCCGACCACCATGTCGAGGTTCTGGGTGACGAGCTGTTCGACCATGAACCCCGCAGCCGAGGCATCGTACGTCATATCACCATCGGCGAGGACGTAGATGTCGGCGTCGATATCGGCCAGCATCCGACGAACCACGTTACCTTTGCCGTGGTAGCTTTCAAACCGGACGACGGCGCCGGCCGCTCGCGCGATCTCGCTCGTGCGATCTTCGGAGTTGTTGTCGTAGACGTAGATCGTCGCTGTCGGCAGCGCCTTGCGGAATTCGGCAATCGTGCCTGCGATCGCGGCTGCCTCATTACGGCAAGGCAGCAACACGGCAATCGAGCGGCCGCTAGTCACCTTCAAGTGGCTGCGGCTGGAGAGCTCCTGGCGAATGCACTCGTAATTGGTCATCGCGCGCGATGTGGCCTGCGCGGCCACCGCCAGGGCGTCGGCGTCGGCTGCTGCTGCCGGATCCGGCTTAAACACCAGGAACGAGCGCATCGCGTAGACCGCAAAAAAGCTGGTGCCAATCCCGACCGCCTTTGCCGCATACGCCCAGACGCCGAAATAGGTCGTCAGCGTGTAGATCGCAACCGCCGTGATTGAGACGCCGACAAAGCCGGTGGCAATATATTCGATGGCGAGGCGTCGTCTGCTCTTTCCCGTGCGCTCCGGTTTGAATACCAGGCGCACGGCGATCAGATAGTGAACAACCAGTGCAACGAGATAGCTGGTGGAACCGGCAACGGTGCTGGAGACCAAACCGCTGAACATCAACGCGGTGAAGACGGCAACATCGAAGACGGTTGCCAGTATGCTCACCTGAAGATAGCCGGCCGCCTCCCGGACCCGTGGCACGGACCACAGATCGATAACCGATCGGATCTGACCACCGGGGTTGCCGGTTGCATCGTTTGCCGCATCATCCGTTGCTGGCGCCGCAGGTGCACGGGTCATTCCGGTCCCTCATGATGGTGCGATGAGGGACCGGCACGGGACACCGTGCCTCGACGGTCACTGAGCCCTCAGCACCAGCCTGGTGCACTTGGGATCCTGCAGTAACACTGTGGGTCAAGCACATACGCACACACAATTAAATAACCGCCAAGCGCTTGCCGCCGGACGGCCATCGCCATCTATGCGTAGAGGACTATCATGCAACTGTTAGAAAAGTGTTTGCCGTCGTGTGACAGCGTCGTGTGGTGCATGCAACTGACAGAGCTCGGTGCCGCGGATTATGGCTCAGAAGAAGGCCTGTAATCCGGTTTGCGCGCGCCCCAGGATCAACGCATGCACGTCGTGCGTGCCTTCGTAGGTGTTGACGGTTTCCAGATTGGTTAAATGGCGCATCACGTGGTACTCGGCCTGGATGCCGTTGCCGCCGTGCATATCCCTGGCGAGACGGGCAATATCCAGCGCCTTGCCGCAGTTATTGCGCTTGACGATCGAGATCATCTCGGGCGCTTCGCGGTGCTCGTCCATCAAGCGGCCGACCCGCAGTGAGCTCTGCAACCCGAGTGCGATCTCGGTTTGCATGTCCGCCAGCTTCTTCTGGACAAGCTGGGTCTGCGCCAGCGGCCGACCGAATTGATTGCGCTCCAGGGTGTATTGACGCGCGCGATGCCAGCAGTCCTCAGCCGCCCCCATCGCGCCCCAGGATATGCCGTAGCGGGCACGGTTGAGGCAGCCGAAGGGACCGGACAGGCCACTGGCGTTCACCAGCAGGTTGGCCTCCGGAACAACGACGCCGTCCATTACAATTTCGCCGGTGATCGATGCGCGCAGACTGAGCTTGCCGTCGATTTTGGGGGCGCTGAGACCGGCCATGCCCTTTTCCAGGATGAAACCGCGAATGCGATTGTCGTGCGCGGCGGACTTTGCCCAGACGATGAACACGTCAGCAATCGGCGAATTCGAGATCCACATCTTCGAGCCGGTCAGGCGATAGCCATCGGCAACCTTCTCGGCGCGGGTCTTCATACTGCCGGGATCAGAACCTGCGTCAGGCTCGGTCAGGCCGAAACAACCGACCCACTCACCGCTCGCCAGCTTGGGCAGGAACTTGCGGCGCTGCTGTTCCGAGCCGTAGGTCAAGATCGGATACATCACCAACGACGACTGCACGGAGTTCATCGAGCGATAACCGGAATCGACGCGCTCGATCTCGCGGGCGACGAGGCCGTAGGCGACATAACCGGCGCCGGCGCAGCCGTAGTCCTCGGGAACGGTGATGCCGAGCAAGCCCAGTTCGCCCATTTCGTTGAAGATTTCGCGGTCTGTGTGCTCGTTCAAATAGGCATTGTTGACCCGCGGCAGCAGCTTTGACTGGCAATAGTCGTGCGCGGTGTCGCGGATCATGCGTTCCTCTTCGGTCAGCTGGTCTTCGAGCAGAAACGGGTCATCCCACTTGAAGCCGGCTTTGGTTTTAGCAGTGTCCTGCATGATGTCTGTGCTCCCGGGCGCTAACTTCGATGCTATTAAAGCACCGGTTGACCGTGTTTGAACCCGGGCGCGTCGCCGCGCTCGAGCCATTCGAAGGCAATCATTTCATATGTGACGAAGCATATGTGACGAATGCCGTGCTTGTTCCGGCGTGTCGGGCAGTGACGCCAGCACGGACCGACGCCACCAATCCGGCTGGCCCTCCGGCCGGCCCGTCAATGATGCGCAAGCCTGCGCGCGCGCGTTGCTTGCGCATCAGGTAATCCGGCGGCTCACTGTCGGTATGATTGGTCATGGCAACGGCCAGCCCAGTGGTCTCAATCACCAAAAAAAGCGTATTCAGACGCTCAGATGCGGTCTGTGCCAAGGCGCGACGGCCCCAAGGCGCGGTGAGTGATGCTGGCGTATCATAAGGCCGCCGCAACGCTGGCACCAAGCCAAATCTGAGCGCCGTCGGTGCGTGCGCCCTGGCCCGTTGAGGGCGGCAGCCGTGCGCATCATAGCGCACGCTATGCTTTGGCATGCCTTCCTGCTCACGAACCAGGGCAGCGCATCTCAATGCGTCATTTTAAGTGATTGAGACCACTAGATGTGATCCATCATCGTGTCTTCTTCATCGAGCGTCGTGCGCCGCGGGCGCCGGCCTTTGTGCTTGCTAAGGAACAGCAGCACGATGATTGACGGCGGGAACAGGAAGGTCCACGCGGTCCAGAACGAAATATCACGGTTCTTGATACCGGCAAGGACGGCCCCGGCAAGTCCGAACACCAGCATCACACCACCAATGATTGCTATCGTCGTGATCCAGTACATCGTCGTGGCTTTCCAACCGACCGCGGCGAACCGGCCTCGGCGCTTCGGTTTCGAACTGTCTGGCTAGATCATCTTTGTGCTTTAAGTTGGAACCGCTATTGCGGTTCCAACTTAAAGCACAAAGATGATCGCCACTTTGGAGGCGAGCAACTTTCTGCCTTTATTCGGGATCGTTCCGATTCCGAATAAAGGCAGGTTGCTCTAACACTCGGCCTGTCGTGCTGCTCTATAACCTATGCATAGTTGGTGATGAATTGGGGCGGAAATTGGCGCAGGCTGCGCAAATTGCATGCTATGGATTGAGCGTTCGTTAGGGATAGTAAAGAAAACCGGCGGTTTCGGGGAGGTCTGCGCATGACGATCAAGATCGGTTATCTGCTGCCAACGCGCGAGGGTGTCATGGACGGCCGGCACGCCGCGCGCCCGATTGTCGATTTGGCGGTGCAGGCCGAGGCGGCGGGTCTCGATTCGGTTTGGCTTGGTGATTCGGTAACCGGCAAGCCGCGCCACGATCCGCTGACGATGATGGCGGCGATTGGCGCACGCACCACCAAGGTCGAGATCGGCACGGCGGTGTTGCTGCCAATCCTGCGCAACCCGGTGGTGCTCGCCCAGCAGCTGGCGACCGTCGATCAGCTCAGCGAAGGGCGCCTGATTGTCGGGATCGGGATCGGCCAGGACATCGCTGCCGTGCGCGCCGAATTCGATGCCGTCGGTGTGGCGTTCGAAAAGCGGGTCGGGCGGATGATGGAAGGCATCCGGCTGTGGAAGCGGCTGTGGAACGGCGAGACCGTCAATCACGACGGGCGCTGGCGGCTCAAAGACATCGTGATCGGCCCCAAACCTCATCGCCCGGGTGGACCGCCGATCTGGGCCAGCGGCAGCGTCTCGGCGGCGCTGGAACGGTGTGCCAAAAATTTCGACGGCTGGTTTCCGTCCGGGCCAACCGATGCCCGGGTGTGGGCCGACCAGTTTGCAGAACTGCGCGGGCACCTGCCGATGGCGGGGCGCAGTGCCGATGCGGTCATCGGCGCGGCCTATCTAACATTGTCACTCGATGATGATGCGGCGGCCGCCAACGCCGCACTCGATTCCTATCTTGAACGTTATTACATGGCGCCCGCCGCCGCCATCCGCCGCTATCAAGGCTGTTATGGTGGCGCCACCGAGGGCGCCTTGGCGTGGCTGCGCGGCTTCGTTGACGGCGGTGCAACGCACCTTTGCCTGCGCATTATTGGCAATCATCCGCGCAATATCGCAACGGCAGCGCAGATCAAAGCTTCACTCAACGCCTGACGAGCTTCGGTAATGGCGAGCTTCAGTAATACAGAGCCAGCGCTGCAGCCCACAAGACTGCGCCCAGCGTCATGCCCACGCTCAATCCGAAAGATAGTGCCAGTGCCTTAGACATGTTCAACCCCGCAGTGGTACGTGAAAGGCTGAAGTCAAGCCTAAGCGGCAGCGACGGGTCGGCGCCTGTGGCGGGCAGGCCTTTTCCACGCTATCCACAGCATGATTCGCCACACTTCAACGTAAAGGTTGCTGATTTATCACAGCCATCGGCTGTTTTATCGTCGCAGTGCGATCAAACCGTCAGGCCTTCTTGTGCCAGTCCCGGTGGCGGTTTGTGCCAGTCCCTGGTGGCGGCCGCCGGTCACGCCGTCGGCAGCTGCACGCGCTCGCTGTTCGGCGACCATCACGTTGCCGGCCTGGCGGGTGTCCGCGTCAGCACGCAGCCCACGACGATAACAACGGCTGGCCCAGCGACATCGACGACGGCGCCGTGTTCAACGTCCACGCCGGCGCCAATACCGCGGCGTGATGGCGCCCTACCAGTTGCGGCGGATCCCCAGCTTGCCGAAAATGCCGCCGTCATGGGTGGTCGCATTGCGCGGGCCTGCACCTTCTTCGCTGTGCCAGAAGTCGACCGTCTTGACGCGCAACGTCTCCGTGCACGAGCGCCCGCAATGGACCCAGCTGCCGCCCGGCAGCCGCACTTGGCGACCGAGACGGGTGTGGCGCACCGGGCCACGAACGATGCCGTTGCCGTACTCGCTTTCGGCGACGACATAACCGGCGCGGTCATACGTTTCGAGCGACTGGCGCCCGCCTGCTTGCGCCGGCAATACGGCAACGGCGGTGATCAGGCTTGCAAGAATACCGGCGGTCAGCGTGCGCATCATCATCTCAATCGTCCTGTGGTTTGCGGCAGGGCCCACTCGGGCCCATCGCCTTTTAGACTGAACTCGAACCATCCCGCGCTCCGGGTCGGCGATCCTGGGCCGATGCTCTTGGGCCGACGCTTTGGGCCGGCACTTCAGGGTCGGCGATACGGGCCCGCTGGAAGCGCGGAAATCGCCGGGCAATGCGTTGGTCTATAACACAAAACGTTAAGGAATGCGGTCGCCTTGCGGCCGCTTTGCGCAAATCTTCGCGAGGGTGGTGAGGCGGCATCAATATTTATGCGGGCTGGTATAAGGACTGGTCGCGCCGGCTTGCCACCATGTATGATGCTGGCGACAACACCCAGATATCACGGCCGGGAGGATAATATGGCAGACAAGGTGGCAGTCGTTACGGGTGCCGGCAGCGGCATCGGGCGGGCTTCGGCCGTCGCGTTACAAAGCGCCGGCTTTAACGTGGTGCTCGCCGGGCGTCGTGGCGCGGAGCTTGAAAGCACCGCAGCGATGGCCGTCGCCGGCGGCGGCCAGATGCTGGCGGTGCCGACCGATGTTGGCGATCATGCCGCGGTGGTTGCTCTTTTCGCCAGAACCAGGGACGCGTTCGGGCGTTGCGATGTGCTCTTTAACAACGCCGGTATGGGCGCTCCGCCTGTCGAGCTCGAAGACCTGCCCTATCAAACCTGGCGCCAGGTTGTCGACGTCAATCTGACCGGTTCGTTTATCTGCGCGCAGGAAGCAATCAAGATCATGAAGGCGCAGACCCCGATCGGCGGGCGCATTATCAACAACGGCTCGATCTCGGCCTACGCGCCGCGCCCCAATTCGGTTGCCTACACCGCGACCAAGCATGCGATCACGGGGCTCACCAAATCGATCTCGCTCGACTGTCGAAAGTATGACATCGCCTGCGGACAAATCGACATTGGCAACGCCAATACCGAAATGGGCGGGCGCATGAAGGACGGCGTGCCTCAGGCTCACGGCGAGATCATGGCCGAAGCGGTGATGGACGTTGCTCACGTTGCCGACGCCGTCGTCCACATGGCGAGCTTGCCATTGGATGCCAACATTCTTTTCATGACGGTGATGGCCACCAAAATGCCGTTTGTCGGGCGCGGCTAGAGCAACCTGCCTTTATTCGGAATCGGAACGATCCTGAATAAAGGCAGAAAGTTGCTCGCCTCTAAAGTGGCGATCATCTTTGTGCTTTAAGTTGGAACCGCAATAGCGGTTCCAACTTAAAGCACAAAGATGATCTAGGGGTCTCAATCACCTAAAATAGCGTAGTCAGACGCTCAGATTTGGTCTGTGCCAAGGCGCGGTTGGCCCCAAGGCGCGATGGGTGATGCCGCGCATCATAAGGCCGCCGCAACGCCGGCACCATCGCGCGCCTTCAGCCGGCCACCCAAAGCCGCGCCAATCCACAACAAAGCGGCACGATTATACTTGAGGTTTCCTTGCCCGGCGGTTGTCCGGGTTGACGGCGCAACCGGTTGCGCCAATGTTCGGCGCATGGCCAACGATGAACCACGACCGAGCGGCGAGGAGCCGGGCCAAGGCGGCCTGGCGGCAGGCGATGTGCCGGCTCAACGGGCGGGCGCCAAGACCGCTGCCGAGACCGCTGCCGAGACCGCTGCAGCCGGCGCCCCGGCAACCGGCCCGCAGGTCGTCGCCGGTTATCTCAAGACCCTGCCAGCCGCCCCGGGGGTCTATCGTATGATCAATGGCGACGGCGATGTCATCTATGTCGGCAAGGCGCGCTCATTGAAGGCGCGGGTCTCGAACTACGCCCGTCTCGGCGGCCATACCAATCGCATTGCGCGCATGATTTCGGCAACCGCGTCAATGGAGTTCGTCACCGTCCGCACCGAAGCCGAGGCGCTGCTGCTGGAAGCAAACCTGATCAAGCGTTTCCGCCCGCGCTTCAACGTCTTGATGCGCGATGATAAGTCGTTTCCCTATATCCGCATCACCCGCGACCACACCGCGCCCCGCATCCTCAAGCATCGCGGCGCACGCACCGGCAGGGACGACTTTTTCGGCCCGTTCGCCTCCGCCGGCGCCGTCGACCGCACCATCAACATGCTCCAACGCGCGTTCCTGCTGCGCACCTGTTCCGACAGCGTCTATGACAGCCGCACCCGGCCCTGCCTGCTGTACCAGATCAAACGCTGCGCCGGGCCCTGCACCGGTGAGATCGCCGCGGCCGAGTATGGCGCCCAGGTCGACGAGGCCGTGCGGTTCCTCAGGGGCGAAAGTCAGAGCGTGCGCGAGATGTACCAACGTTTGATGGAGGCCGCCGCCGCCCAGCTCGAATATGAGCGCGCCGCCAGCTACCGCAATCGCCTCTGGGCGCTGGCGCATGTCACCTCCGACCAGTC
Organism: Hyphomicrobiaceae bacterium; assembly: GCA_965223355.1. Lineage (GTDB taxonomy): Bacteria > Pseudomonadota > Alphaproteobacteria > Rhizobiales > Hyphomicrobiaceae > Tectiglobus. Next base: position 4,504,099 of record CBDCWE010000003.1, on the reverse strand, counting down.
GATCAATGCCGACACCGTTGAGGAGGCGGACGTGTTTGCGGCATTTCAGGATGGCGGCCAGACCTGCATCCAGGTGTTCTTCTTCCGCTCCGGTCAGAACTGGGGCAACCGCGCCTATTATCCGAAGGCGGACAGGAGTTTCGAGATCGCCGACATTCTGGAAAGCTTCATCGCCCAGTTCTACGACGACAAGCCGGTGCCGCGCGAGATCCTGCTCTCGCACGATGTCCCAAGCCGTGCACTGCTGGGCGAAGCGCTCTCGACCAAGGCCGACCGCAAGGTCGCGGTCAACGTTCCTCGACGCGGCGCTAAGACCGATTTGATGGCCCATGCCGTCCAGAACGCCCGGGAGGCACTGGGCCGCAAGATGGCCGAGACGTCCTCGCAGCGCGCGTTGCTGAAGGGCACCGCCGAACGCCTTGGTCTCGCCCGCACACCGCGCCGTATCGAGGTCTATGACAATTCGCACATCCAGGGCGAGAACGCGGTTGGCGCGATGATCGTCGCCGGGCCCGAGGGCCTGGTCAAGCACGCCTATCGCAAGTTCAACATCAAGTCCGCCGACATCACCGCCGGTGACGACTACGCCATGATGCGCGAGGTCCTGACCCGCCGTCTCAAACGGCTGGCCCTCGACGACGACGAGATCGCAAACGACGCCACGCTGCGCAGCGATGATCAGCCTGGCGAAACCGCCATCACGGCGGCTGCGGATCGCGCGTCGGTTGCCTCAACCGAGATGCCATCTTCGGAGATGCCGTCATCGGACACGCTGGCCATCGATGTCTCGCGCATCACCGCGCCGGCGCCACCGTCGATTACCGAGCGCGGCGCCGATGCCATTGCCTTCGGTGTGCTGCCGGCCGATGCCACGGCAGCGGCGCCGCCCGATCCGCCAATCACCGATGACGCCGAAGCCGATGCGGCCGAGGACGATGATCGTGATGTGTTTCCGGATCGCCCCGACCTCATCCTGGTCGACGGCGGCGCCGGCCAGCTCAGCGTCGCCCGCGAGGTCGCCGCCGAACTCGGCATCGACGACGTTGCCATTATCGGCGTTGCCAAGGGGCCGGACCGCGATGCCGGGCGCGAACACTTTCACATTCCCGGCCGCACCCGACCCTTGATGTTGGAGCCGCGCGATCCGGTGCTCTATTTCATACAACGCCTCAGGGACGAAGCCCATCGCTTCGCCATCGGCGCCCACCGCGCCAAGCGCACCAAGAAGATCTCGGCCAATCCGCTCGACGAGATTGCCGGTATCGGGCCAACCCGCAAACGCGCGCTCTTGAAGCACTTCGGCTCCGCCAAGGCGGTCTCCCGCGCCGCCGTCGGCGACCTCAAGGACGTCGCCGGCATCTCTGCCGAGATGGCGCAGAAGATCTATGATTTTTTTCACGAGCGTTGAGGCGAGCGCGACGTTTGCGCACGATCGTCGATAGCCGGTGGATCAGTCAGCGCCTCGGTTGCGATCCGGACACAGACCCAGCGTCTGAGATCCAACACCTGAGACCCAACACCTGAAACCCGGCACCTGATCAGGCGGCGCCCGGCCACGATGATCGCCGGCCTCGCTTGTCGATGTATCAACCATATCGATCAAGATTGTTTGTGGTCTGAGAAATGCCTGGTGCAAACTGGGGTGTGCCGGCGAATGCGCCCTCGCAATCGCCGGCACGCCGGCGTTGGCTTTTGATCGCCCCTCAACACTCTGCCAGCGCCGGCCCCTCGGCGCAGCAGGTCCGATCGTTGTCTTCAAACGAGCGGCTCGTGACAGTTGGCAACCGTCGGCTGAGCGCACGCCGGCAACAAGTTGGTCGCTGCGAACAACGACCCGCAAGGGGGTGGCGGAGAACACCCACGGCCGGGGCGGAATTATACGACAGACGCGGCCTCCGACGCGGCCAATACGACGATCGGTTCCGCAGGAAACAGCACACTGCATCTCAAAAATCGTCTCAAAAATCGTCCGGCCGGTGTTGCCGGCGGCGGGGGCGCGAGGCAGGCCGGCGGCAAACGGATTGCGTCGTCGGTCTGCCCGCCCGGCCTGTACAACCTGACTACGACATGAACGGCCGGCTCACAGTTCGTTCAACGCCGCCCTGATAGAGCTGTTTCATGAGCAGAGCCGAAGTCAGGGAGATAACATCATGCCTTTGAAGTCATTGCCCGTAGCTGGTGCCGCCATCGCTTCGCTGGTTATTCTGGCAATGCCGGCTGCAGCCGGCTCGCCCAGTTTCGAATGCCGTACGAGCGGCCACAACGCGGCCGAGCGCACGATTTGTCGGTCGCGGTATTTGTCGATGCTCGATCGACGGATGTCGGCCAAGTACTATGAGGTTCGCGCCATGCTCTCACCGCGCGCCGGTTGGCGTTTGCGCCGCATCCAGCGGTATTGGCTCGCCGAGCGCAACGCATGCGGGATGTGGCGGCGCTGCATTGCCAGCGCCTACGGTCGACGCATCCGCCAGCTTCGCCAATTCGAAAACTGCTTCGACCACACGGCCCACCCGCGCTGCATTCCGCGCCTCATGCGCCGTCACGCGATCAGCCTGCGTTAGGAGACCTTTGAATAAGTTTCGGGTCCAAGGGATGATCCCCTGGTCGGGGTGTTTGAGGGGCTGAAAGCCCCTCAAGGATCGCCGCTTGGCGGCGATAAGTTAAGGGCGCGGCCCTTAACGATCCCGCCAAAGGGCCAAGCCCTTTGGAAACCCGTGACTTGATCAAAGGATCGCCACTTTAGGTGATTGAGACCACTAGCGCGATCCGGACCTGCCGGCAATCGCTGCCTGTGCCGCGGCCAGGCGCGCAACCGGCACGCGATAGGGCGAGCACGAGACATAGTCGAGGCCGATCTCGTGGCAGAACGTGACGGATGCCGGATCGCCGCCGTGCTCGCCGCAAATGCCGATCTTGAGTTCGGCTTTGGCCTGGCGCCCGCGCTCAAGACCGATGCGGACCAGCTCGCCGACCCCATCCTGGTCGATCGAGATAAAGGGGTCGATATCAAATATGCCTTTGGCTTCGTAGTCGGACAGAATGGGTGCCGCGTCATCCCGCGACAGACCGAGGCAGGTCTGGGTCAGGTCGTTGGTCCCGAACGAGAAGAACTGGGCACCGTCGTCGCCGGCTGCGATCTCATCACCCTTGAGACAGGTGCGCGGCAACTCGACCATGGTCCCGATCTGATAGGTCAACGTCGCCCCGGTTTCCGCTTCGACGGCGTTGGCGGTGCGCCGGATCACATCGGCGAGCAGGTCGAATTCCTTTCGGTAGGCGATGAGCGGGATCATCACCTCGGCAATCGCCGGCGAACCGGTGGCCTTGGCCGCCGCGATCGAGGCTTCGAAAATCGCCCTCGCCTGCATTTCGGTGATCTCCGGATAGCGCAATGCCAACCGGCAGCCGCGGAAGCCCAGCATCGGGTTGAACTCGTGCAGTTCGGTGACCCGCTCGTGCAGACGCTGCGGTGTGACACCGAGCGCCTTGGCAACCGCTTCGCGCTCCTGTTCGCCGTGCGGCAAAAACTCGTGCAACGGCGGGTCTAGCAACCGGATGGTGACCGGCTGCCCGGCCATGATCTTGAACAGCTCGATGAAGTCCTGGCGTTGCATTGGCAGGATCTTGGCAAGTGCCGCCCGGCGGCCGGGCTCATCCGCGGCGCAGATCATCTCACGCATCGCGAGAATGCGATCCTCATCGAAGAACATGTGCTCGGTCCGACACAGGCCGATCCCTTCGGCCCCGAATTCGCGGGCTTGTTTGGCATCGCGCGGCGTGTCGGCATTGGTGCGCACACCAATTTGGCGGGCCGCGTCGGCCCATTCCATAATCACGCCGAAGTCCCCGGACAGTTCCGGCTGGCGCATCCGGACGGCACCCTTGAGAACCGCGCCCGATGACCCGTCGATGGTGATGACGTCGCCTTTTTTGTAGATGTCGCCTTTGATCGACATCGTTTGCGCGACGTAGTCGATCCTGAGCGCGCCGGCGCCCGACACGCACGGCCGGCCCATGCCGCGTGCGACAACGGCTGCGTGGCTCGTCATACCGCCGCGGGTCGTCAGAATGCCGGCTGCGGCATGCATGCCGTGAATGTCTTCCGGACTGGTTTCGATGCGCACGAGAATGACCTCGCGGCCCTGGGCTTTGAGCGCTTCAGCCTCATCGGAACTAAAGACGATCTCTCCGGATGCAGCGCCGGGCGAGGCCGGCAGGCCGGCGGCAACGAGCACCTTGTCGGCATCAGGATCGATGGTTGGGTGCAATAGCTGATCGAGGGCTGCCGGATCAATCCGCATCACGGCTTCATCTGGCGTAATCAGCCCCTCGCGGGCGAGATCGACGGCAATTTTGAGCGCCGAGGCAGCGGTTCGCTTTCCGGCCCGCGTTTGCAATATCCACAGGCGGCCATGCTGAATCGTAAACTCGATGTCCTGCATATCGCGATAGTGCGTCTCAAGCGTTTCGAAGACGCCGGCAAGCTGCTGGTAGGTTTCGGGCAGCAGCGCTTCAAGGGACGCTGCGATCTCGCCGGCGGTCATGCGTGCAGCTTCGGTCAAAGGCTGTGGCGTGCGGATACCGGCGACGACGTCCTCGCCTTGCGCATTGACCAGGAACTCGCCGTAGATTTCGTTGGCCCCCGTTGACGGATCGCGCGTGAACGCCACGCCGGTCGCGCTGGTGTCGCCCATATTGCCGAACACCATGGCCTGCACAGTGACGGCGGTGCCCCAGTTGTCCGGAATGGCGTGCAGGCGCCGGTAGGTGTTGGCGCGGGCGTTGTGCCATGAGCCGAACACCGCCGAAATCGCCCCCCACAGCTGCGCGTTGGTATCTTGGGGAAAGGCATCGCCGTATTCGTCCGTGACCGCTTGCTTATAGAGCTGAACAATGGCCTTGAGATCGTCGGTTGAAAGATCGGTATCGGAGAACGCGCCGATTTCGTTCTTGCGGTTATCGAGAATATCTTCGAACACGCCATGATCGATTTCGAGCACAACATCGGAATACATCTGAATGAAGCGGCGATAGCTGTCGTAGGCGAACCGCTCGTTGTCTGAGCGCTTGGCAAGCCCGGCCACTGTTTCATCATTGAGGCCGAGATTGAGGATCGTATCCATCATCCCGGGCATCGAAGCCCGGGCCCCGGACCGGACCGATACCAGCAGCGGGTTGTCCGCATCACCAAAGCGCGCACCGACGATCTCGCCGACGCGGTCCACGGCCTCGGCAACGCTGGCTTCGAGACCGGCCGGGTAGGTCCGGTTGTTCGCGTAGTAGGCCGTGCAGACCTGCGTCGTAATCGTAAAGCCGGGGGGAACCGGCAGACCAATGCTGGCCATCTCGGCCAGGTTGGCGCCCTTGCCGCCCAGCAGATTACGCATGCCGGCGTCGCCATCGGCACTGCCATTGCCAAAGAAATAGACCAGCTTTGCCGCCGAATGAGCCGCCTGATCGGTCATTTTCTTCGCTCCCCATCGTGGATCTTGCTGGACAACCACCGCAGTGGCAGAATCATGTGCACGTAACATGGCAACCGTGGTGGCGTCTCTGCGCCATTGGACGCGATATCGGGCCAAGACATGCCCAGCAGATCCGACCAATATGCAAAATGGTTCGGTCACAATTGACGGATAATCGAATGAAAGCTGACCTTGACGCCGTCCTCGACGCTGTTGATCGCAATCACGAGGCGGCGCTGGCACGCCTGTTTGAGTTGCTGCGGATCAAGAGCATTTCAACCGATCCCGCGTTCGCGACCGAATGCCGGGCAGCCGCCAACTGGTGCGTCGACCAGCTCAACGAAATTGGTCTACAAGCGCGGCTCTACGACACCCCCGGCCATCCGTTGGTTGTGGCGCATGATCGCGACCGCGTGCCGGCGGGCATGCTGCATGTTTTGGTTTACGGTCATTACGATGTGCAACCGCCCGATCCATTGGAGCTGTGGCGGTCTGATCCGTTTGAGCCACAGCTCGTTGATGAGCCCGGCAATGGCAAGGTGATCGTCGCCCGTGGGGCGCAGGACAACAAGGGGCAGCTGATGACCCTGTTCGAGGCCTTGCGCGCCTGGCGCGAGACCACGGGTGACACCCCGGTCGCCGTCTCCGTGCTGCTCGAAGGTGAGGAAGAAAGCGGTAGCCCGAGCCTGCCGGCATTCCTTGCCGCCGAGCAAGATCAGCTCGCAAGCGACATTGCGCTGGTTTGCGATACCGGTCAGTGGGACAAGGCAACACCGGCCATCACCACGATGCTGCGCGGCCTGGCGGCGATCGAACTCACGCTCGACGGCCCGGGCTGCGATCTGCACTCCGGCATGTATGGCGGGCCGGCGTTGAATCCGATCCGCGCGCTCGCCAACGTCATCGCCGGTTTGCATGACGATCAGGGCCGCGTCACGGTGCCGGGTTTCTATGATGGTGTGGAGGAGCCCTCAGAGACGCAGCGCGCGCAATGGCAGGCTCTTGCATTCAACGCCGATGCGTTCCTGGGCGCTGTCGGCCTCAAGCACCCGGCCGGTGAAACCGGGCGGTCTGCGCTCGAGCAGATTTGGGCCCGTCCGACCCTCGAATTCAACGGCATCACCGGCGGCTATCAGGGCGTCGGCACCAAAACCATCATCCCGGCCCGGGCGTCGGTCAAGATCACCTGTCGCCTGGTGCCGGCGCAAGACCCGAACGCCGTGCTCGATGCGATCGAAGCCCATGTCCGCGGCCAACTGCCGCCGGATGCCAAGGTCACGTTTGCCGGGCGCCTTACCGGCAGTGCGATCGGCTTCGACACGGACGCACCGCACATATCCGCGGCGGCCGCAGCACTGGCGACGGAGTGGGGCACGCCGGCAGCCCTGATGGGCTGTGGCGGCTCGATCCCGATTGTCACTTCGTTCAAGGACGTCCTCGGACTGGACTCGCTGCTGGTTGGTTTCGGGCTCGATGATGACCGCATTCATTCACCGAATGAGAAATACAACCTGACGAGCTTCAGGCACGGCGCTCGTTCCTGGGTGCGCATTATTGAAGCGCTGTCCGGCATTAGGATGTGAGCTGGCGTCGCATGACCGAAGCGAACTTGTCAGGTGATAAAGACCACTAGATCATCGTGCTTTAAGTTGGAACCGCTATTGCGGTTCCAACTTAGAGCACAAAGATGATCGCCACTTTAGAGGCGAGCAACTTTCTGCCTTTATTCGGGATCGTTCCGATTCCGAATAAAGGCAGGTTGCTCTAGATAAATTTGTGGTGTCCCGGATGGCCGGCTTCCCAACTGCCATGGCCGCCGTCTGACAGCATCGCTGGCCGCAGCCCGACATCGAAACGGAGATCGACAAACATGAACACGCTTTCCAGATTGGGAGTCGGTGCGTTGGTTGCAGCGCCGATGGTGCTTGCAGCGGCGGCCAAAGCCCAGGATGTTGCGGGACAGTTCGACTATTATCAGCTGGTCCTGTCATGGAGCCCGACCCACTGTCAGGACAACAGCCGCGGTCCGAACGATACGCAGTGCGGGCGACGCCGTGCCCGGCCCTATGCCTTCGTCCTGCATGGCCTGTGGCCGCAATATAGGCGCGGTTGGCCCCAGTTCTGCCGCACCCGCCAGCGCCCGTTCGTGCCCAACAAGGTCATCGACCAGATGATGGACATCATGCCGAGCCGCGGCCTGATCATCCATCAATACAAGAAGCACGGGACCTGTTCCGGATATTCGCCGGCCGATTATTTCAAGGCGAGCCGGCTGATCTACCAACGCGTCAGGATCCCTGACCGATATCGCGCACCCAACGAGGTGCAACTGCGCACACCCGATGAATTGGTCGCTGATTTTGTCGCCGCCAATGCCAAGTTGCGCGCGCCCATGATCCGGCTGGTTTGCCGACGTGGCAACACCAATCAACTGCGCGAGGTGCGCATTTGTTTCGACAAGCGCGGCCGCTACCGGGCATGTGCGCCGGGACGCGGCGGACGCCAACATCTCTGCCGGGCCAAGAAAATATACATCCCGCCGGTGCGTCGAAGCCGGTGACGGCGGCCGAGGAACCCGCCGATCACGTTCCGGGGTCCAGGGGATCATCCCCTGGTTGGGGCGTTTGAGGGGCGGACAAGCCCCTCATAGATCGCCGTGAAACGGCGATACGTCAAGGCTTTCAGCCCCAACAACCCAACCACCGGGCCGGGCCCTATGGAAACCTGAGACTTGATCAGAGGTTTTCTGGAGCAACCTGCCTTTAGAGCAACCTGCCATTATTCGGAATCGGAACGATCCCGAATAAAGACAGAAAGTTGCTCGCCTCTAAAGCACGATGATCTAGTCGGAACCGAAACGATCCAGACTAGTACCAACCCGCACCAAGCTGATCTAGATCAGCTTGCGCAGTTCCTTGCGCATCTCATCGGCGAGATCTTCGCGGTCCAGAGCATAGGCGACATTGGCCGTGAGGAAGCCGATTTTTGACCCGCAATCGTAGATCCGGCCGTCGAAGCGGACGGCAAAGAACGGCTGATCAGGCCGTTCCATGAGCGTCAACATGGAATCGGTCAACTGGATTTCGTTGCCCGCACCGCGTCCCTGCCGGCCCAGAAGATCAAAAATCTCCGGCTGCAGGATATAGCGACCGGTGATGTGCAGGTTCGATGGTGCCGTACCCGGTTCCGGCTTTTCGACCATCACCGAAATCTGCGAGACCTTTGCAGCTGCATTAGCGACACCGACGATGCCGTAGTTGTGGGTCTGGTCTTGCGGCACCGGTGCAACGGCGACGTGGTTGCCACCATACTCGTGATAGGCTGCGAGCATGTCGGCCAGACAGGGTGTCTCGGAATGGTGCAGCATGTCCGGCAACAACAGTGCAAACGGTTCATCACCGACGATATCACGTGCGCACCAGACCGCGTGGCCAAGACCGAGCGGCGCCTGCTGGCGTGTGAAACTCGTTTGGCCGGGGCCGGGCAATTCGCGCTGCAACGCCGCCAGCTCCTGCGCCTTGCCGCGCGTCTCGAGCATGTCCTCCAGCTCATAGGCAATGTCGAAATGGTCTTCGATCGACAGCTTGTTGCGCCCGGTCACAAACACGAAATGCTCGATGCCGGCGGCACGCGCTTCATCGACGACGTGCTGAATGACCGGACGATCGACTACGGTTAACATTTCTTTCGGCATCGCCTTTGTTGCCGGAAGAAACCGCGTTCCCAAACCGGCAACCGGGAACACCGCCTTGCGAATGTCTTTGCGCGCCACTCACTTGTCTCCCTGAAACTCGAACTCATCGCGTTTGCGACCACACCAGGTCGTAACCTTGTCCAACCCGGGTTAATGCAGGCAAAATTCGTTGCAAGTAAGCCAACTCGGGCCCCGGCTGGAGCGTTTGTCGGCCTCTGCAGCGCCGTGCGCACGCAGTCCCCATTCACGACGGACACGAGACGAGCAAACTGATGTTGCAGTTGGGACCTTTGGATCGGAGGCCCGCTCCAGCGCCGGCTCGCACCTCCTTCAATCTTCAATCAACGTGAGCCATCTCACCGGATAGAATTGACATAATCGAACAGACCGGCACGCAAGATGCACACACCGACACTCATCGGCGTGGCGCCGCACATGCGCCAGTATCAAGCATGCGTTAACACATCGACGCTGCGGGCGCCATCGTTGTGGCGGACGCGGTTGCCGGCCCGCTCGGTCAAGACCCGAACACCGGTTCAAATCCTGCGGCATTGATCGAGGCGACGGTCGGGGCGAATTCCGCAAGCTTGCGCGCGCACCTCGATTGGCCGCCCGAGCTTGACGACCGCGACGTGGCCGGCGTGCATATCATACCAACCCGACGGCCGGCGCTAAGCCGGTTGGCGCAACGCCATGTCGCCGGAGTGGCGTGATGCCCGTGCATCGCACGACACTGGCGCATGGCGCGATCCTGGCGTATGGCGCAATCGACCACCGGCCGCACTGTTGCCGCAAATTACATGGATCGAAGAGTTCGGGTCGGCGCGGCGCGCCGTGCCATCGGCTCGCAACGATCACGGCAATCGGCGACAACCAACATGCTGGCTGGCTGGCGCACACAGTCACTGACAAACGCGATCAAAACCGGGCTCCGTCCGGCCATCGGCGTGCTGGTCGGCGGCGCCGTTTTGGTTGGCGTCGTGTTTGCGCCGGTCAACCTCGCGCCGGCAAGCGAGCCGTCGTTTGCGCGCTGGCGTCTGGACTTTCGCGCTGAGGCACTGCGTTTTGGCATCGGGCCGGCGACCTTCGCGCGGGCGTTTGACGGTATCAAACCCGATCTGAGCCTGCCGGACCTCGCCGTCCCGCATCACCCAACATCGCGGCCGCGCGGCCAGGCAGAATTCGTCAAACCGCCACAGGCTTATCTCGATCCACGCATGCTGGCCCGCCTCACAGCCCGAGGCCGCGCCCTATACACCAAGCATCGCCGGCAACTGGAGCAAATCCGCCGGGAACTCGGTGTCGCGCCCGAAGTGGTGCTGGCGATCTGGGGGCGTGAAACCGCGTTCGGCGGTTATCGACTGCCACACAATGCGATCCGGGCACTCGCCACGCAAGCCTACATTGGTCGCCGCCGCCCGGTGTTCCGCCGCGAACTCCTCTATGCCTTGAAGTTGATCGAGGACGGCATCGCCACACGCGCCAAGTTGCGATCGTCCTGGGCCGGTGCAATCGGCATGACACAGTTCATGCCGTCAGAGTATTTCGACCTTGCCTATGATCTCGACCGCGACGGTCGCAAGGACATCTGGTCGCCGGGCGATGCATTGGCATCCGCCGCCAATCAGCTGCGCGACAAGGGCTGGCAGAGCGGTCAGACCTGGGGCTTCGAGGTCGAACTGCCAAAGCGGGTGACCTGTGCCATGGATGGTCCCGGCGCCGCGCGCACCATCAACGCATGGGCCCGACTTGGCGTAATGCGTAGCCGTGACCGGACCTTCCCGAACCGCTACGGCGACGAAATTGCATTCCTGTTCACGCCCGGTGGCGGTATGGGGCCGGCCTTTTTGGTGTTGGAAAACTTCATGGTCTTCAAACGCTACAATCCGTCGGATCTCTATGCGCTGTTTGTCGGCCACCTTGCCGACCGCATCGCCGGCGGCACCGACTTTGCCGGTCTATGGCGCAACATCCGGCAGCTGCGCACCACTAAGATTGCCGCTATTCAACGGCAGCTGAAACAACGCGGCTTCGCCATCAGCAAGATCGACGGCAAGATCGGCGCCAACACGCGCAGCCAGATCGGCCGCTACCAGGTCGGGCATGGACTGCGGGTCGATTGCTGGCCGTCCGCGCCATTGCTGCGCCACATGCGCGCCAATCGCCGCGGTTAGCTTCGGTCTGGAACGCCGCTGTCATGCGTGTTAGATCATTTCTACCCAAGGCGTAATCACCGAGCCGGAGCGCGGGCCGGCTCGAGCCAGTCTGAAAGGCAATAAGGCCGAGATCATCATCGCGGCTGGTCATCGCGCAGGGAGGCTGCCGGATGCGGCAAATTTGGCCACGACGCGTGCTCGGAGCCGCGATTTGCCTGTGCGCGTGGTTGACTGCGGCCCACGCGCAAACTGCCGGGCAAGGGGCGAGTTTCATCAAGCCTTTCCCCACGGGTGAGTATTATCGTCTGCAACTGGTCGGTGACTGGTTTGCCGACGGTTTGCGTGCCTCCGTCGCGGCCGCGCTCAGCGAGGAGCCACAACTCAAAACGTACGAAGATGTCTTGCAGGTGCGCACATTGCGGCGTGCGAGTTGGGACCAGGTCATTGCCGCGGTCGAGACGTCGATCGCCAGTTCACCCTTTGAAATTGCGGTTGTTATGTTTGGCGCTGCCGAAATCGGGGCGCTGCGGGTGCCGGGAAAGCGCCGCGTGGCGTTTGGCAGCGATGCCTGGAAGGACTTCTACGTGCCGCGCGTTGACCGCCTGATGAAGGCGCTGCGGCGCACACGGGCCGCGGTCTACTGGATCGGGATACCGGTTTTGCGCCGCGAGGACCGCAACGATGGTGCGCAGTTCATCAACGAGATCTTTCGCGAGCGCGCCTACATCAATGGCATCAAGTATATCGATGCCTATACGGGCTTTGCCGACGAAGACGGCGACTTCGAGGCGTTCGGTCCGGATCTGAGCGGCAAGATCCGGCGGTTGCGGACCCGCGATGGCGTCTACTTCACATCCGCCGGCTATCAGAGGCTGGCCCATTTTGCCGTGCGTGGCATTTCAATCGATCTTCGCAAGGCGATTGCCGAACGCAAAATTCCGTTGGCCGGCAGCGAACTGGAGCAAAGTCGGATACGGCCCCGCGTAGCGCAGCGCTCGGCGCAAGTTCGCCGGCCACGCGCGCCGACAGGTGCTGCGCCGCGCCGTAGGGCCAGGCGCATTGCCTCGAACGTGTCGAGCGCGCCGGCGCCAATCGTTCGGGCTCCGGGGATCAAGGACCAGAAGGCCGACAACAGCACGATTGCGTTGCGCACCCGCGTTAATGGTGTCGCCCGAACGCAAACCGTTGAGATCGTGCGCCCGGCCATCCCGGCAACGGTTCTGACGCTGCTGACCAGGCGCCAATCGAACAGCCGCGCGGCAGACATGGGCGACAGCGTCGCCGCGGAACTGCCCGGCGGCATCGTTTTGCTGAGCTCGATCTCGCCCGTCAGTCGCGCGCCGGCCGCCGGTCCACGGGCGGGATTGTCGCCAACGCAGTCGCCGTTTTTCAAGGTTTGGACGAAAGGCGAGCGTTTGACGCCACGCCCGGGCCGGGCCGATGACATTGAGTGGCCGCGCCCGGAACCCAAACCAGTGATCCGCACCGCGCTTGCGCCAAACCAGCCTGGTCGCTTGGCCGCGGATCGTCCGCGAGCGTTGCGCAAGTATACGCCCGAAGGCTTCCCGCCGTTGCCGGTGCCCAATCCGCGCCCGCGCTAGATCATCGTGCTTTAGAGGCGAGCAACTTTCTGCGTTTATTCAGGATCGTTCCGATTCCGAATAAAGGCAGGTTGCTCTAAACCTGCCGAATGCCTCGCCCAATGCCTTGATCGCATCGGCGCGCCAGCCCGCGACGGCCGGGCGCAGTACGACTGGCCCGACCGTCATTGTTGAACGGTTTCGATTACGCCATCGTCGGGCCGTGCTATTTGGCGGCGGCCTCGATCAGCTTTGATTCGCTGGTGCCAATCTCAATCGAACGGGGCTTCAGACTTTCCGGAATGTTGCGCACCAGTTCGATGTGGAGCAGGCCGTCGACGAGATCGGCGCCGGTCACCTCGACGTGATCGGCGAGCTGGAAGCGGCGCTCAAAACCGCGCTGGGCGATGCCGCGATGAAGATACTTCGTGTCCTCGTCTTCCGCCTTCCTCTCACCGCGTACCGACAACGTCGATTCCTTGACGTCGACTTTAAGGTCATCGCGGGTAAAGCCGGCAACTGCCATCGAGATGCGGTACTCGTTGTCGCCGCGGCGCTCGATGTTGTAGGGCGGATAGGTCGGCGCATCGCCATCAACGCTGCCAATCCCGTCCAGCAGGTTGAACAGGCGATCGAAGCCAACGGTGGAGCGATAGAGGGAGTTGAAATCGTGATGTCGCATGGATGTCCTCCTTGATGAAGCAACGAGCGATGTGGCCCGCCCGCACCCGGGCCGGGCCAATGATCATGCAACCCCGCACGCGCGGCGGTTGCTGTGCTAAATTTAGGTGGTGTCTCCGGACTTTCAAGAACTCACCGCAGGCATTTGTTGTCAGTGTCAGCCGCGTTCGCTGGTGTTGTTTTACCGACGGTCGGTTTGCAATCGCCGCCGCCGGAAAACCTGCCAACCATCCGACGCCGTTCCGCAGTGGCGAACGCGATCCGGCATGCAGCCAGAACCACGCATCCCATCTACAACACGAATATCGGGCAGGACCGGCGCGTTTGAGGAAACATGCGTTGGTTTGCGGTCATGTTGGCAGCCGCTGTAGCCGGTGCAGCGCTGGTATTGCCCGCCGCCGTTGCCACGGCCGCCGGCATTGCCACATGTACGACTGCAATCTGCGCCGGCTGGTATTGGCGGGACTTTCGCGCTAATCACGCGTTCTATGGCCTATGGCGTCCAGGTCCGGGGGCGTCCAGGTCCGAGCCGGCGGGCGGATGGGCCCACTGCCGGGCCCACTACGGCCACCGAACCCAGTCTGACAGGCGAAGCCATGAACCTGGTATCGATTGCGCGCAATCCCGCCCCGAACGGTGCCACGGTCGGCATGTTCAAGGGCTATGACGGTGAGCCGCTGAGGTTCGCGCGCTGGAGCGCCACGGTCGGGCCGCGGCGCGGCACCATCTGTCTGTTTGCGGGGCGCAGCGAATACATCGAGAAGTATTTTGAGACGATCGCGGACCTGCGCCGGCGCGGCTTTGCCGTCGCGATTTTCGACTGGCGCGGCCAGGGCGGCTCATTCCGCCCGATCGACGATCAGCGCAAAGGCCATATCGACGATTTTGCCGAGTACGATCGGGACATCGTCTGCTTCATGCGCGAAATCGTGCTGCCGGACTGTCCGCCGCCCTACGCCGCGCTGGCGCACTCGATGGGTGGCCACATCGTGCTCAGAAACATCATCAAGCCGGGCAGCTGGTTTGACCGCGTCGTCCTGGTCGCGCCGATGATCGCATTCGCACCGGCCTTGTTGCGCTACCCGATGGTCCTGGTCAAAGCCTATGCCGCGCTCGGAGCCGCGTTCGGCTTCAAGCACGCCTACGTCCAGGGCGGCAGCCCCGACCAAAGCGCCATCGGCGAGTTTGAAACCAACATTCTGACGTCCGACCGCGAGCGCCATCAGCGCAACTATATGCTGGAAAAGGCCGCCCCCCATCTCCTGCTCGGATCGCCAACCATCGGTTGGCTCAACGCCGCCCTGAAGTCGCTCGCGATGATCAATCGGCCCGACTACTTTGCCAGGATCAAAATCCCAGTGCTGATTTTTGCGGCCGGCAACGACGTTATCATACCAAGCCGCGCGGTCGAGGATTACGCCGCCCGCCTCAAAACCGGAACCGGCATTCTGCTGCCGGAAGCCAAGCACGAGATCCTACAGGAAATCGACACCATCCGGACCCGCTTTTGGGCCGCTTTCGACGCCTACTTCGGCGTTGCCGAAGATAACGACCGCGCTGCCTAGGGCCTGTTGAGTATCAGCGATTCACGAATCAGTTGTTTTCTGATTCAAGCTTCCTTTTGGAGGGAGGCTTGAATGGCTGCACGGCGTGTGATCACTGACGGTATGTGGAAGAAGATGGCGCCGCACTGCCTCGGCAAACCAACCGACCCCGGCCGCACGGGCAGCGACAACCGCACGTTCATGGAAGCCGTCCTGTGGATCGTGCGGACCGGCAGTCCGTGGCGCGACCTACCGGAAGAGTTCGGCAAATGGAACAGCGTCTACAAGCGCTTTCGAGAGTGGGTGAAGCTCGGTGTTTTTGAACGCGTTTTCGGTGCTTTATCCGGCGATCCTGATATCGAATATGCGATGGTCGACGGAACAATCGTCAAGGTCCACCGCCACGGACAGGGCGCAAAAGGGGGACCGGGAGCCAGGCTATCGGCAAGTCGAGAGGCGGGCTGACGACCAAAATCCTGGCGCTCACGGACGCGCTCGGCAATCTCGTGCGGTTCGAACTTCTGCCCGGCCATCGCCACGACACGGTTGGCGTTGCGCCGCTCATTGAGGATGTCGCGTTCGATGCCTTGCTCGGCGATAAGGCGTTCGATGTGAACTGGATCATCGAAGAGCTGAACGAACGCGGCGCCAAGGCCGTCATTTCGCAAATGCCGCATCGCGTTGCGCCGCTGGAGATTGACGCCGAAATCTATAAGTGGCGTCATCTCATCGAGAATTTCTTCTGCAAACTCAAAGAGTTCAAGCGCATCGCTATGCGCAGCGACAAAACTGACGCCAGCTTCAGCGCGATGATCTACGCCGCGGCGGCAATCATCAATGGCGCCTGATACTCAACAGGCCCTAGAGCAACCTGCCTTCATTCGGAATCGGAACGATCCCGAATGAAGGCAGAAAGTTGCTCGCCTCTAAAGTGGCGATCATCTTTGTGCTTTAAGTTGGAACCGCTATAGCGGTTCCAACTTAAAGCACAAAGATGATCTAGTGGTCGCAATCAGATCGCCGCCAAGCGGCGATCCTTGAGGGGCTTTCAGCCCCTCAAACTCCCCGACCAGGGGATCTATCCCCTGGACCCCGGACTGGTTCAGAGATGGTCTAAGTCTGACGGGTTTGAGCTGGCTGGTCTTAGGCGGCCGTCATCCGTTTCATCGTTTCATCGTCGACTTCGAAGTTCGAGAATACCGACTGCACATCATCGTCATCTTCGAGCGTGGCCAGGAGTTTCATAATCGACGTCGCGGCCTCCTCATCGACCTGCGAGGTTATGGTCGGCGTCCACACCGCTTTGACCGACTCTGGTTCGCCGAGCAACGTCTCAATTTCACCTGCAACAGTGCCGAGCGAATCGAACCCGCAGATCACCAAATGACCGTTCTCGTCTGACTGCACATCATCGGCGCCGGCCTCGATCGCCGCTTCCAAAACATCGTCGGGCGAGCCGATGGCCGCGGCAAAACTGATTTCGCCGACCTTGTTGAACATGTGGCCGACGGAGCCGGTCGCCCCGAGATTGCCGCCGTGCTTTGAAAAGGCCGCACGCACCGCCGCCCCGGTCCGGTTGCGATTGTCCGTCAAGGCCTCGACGATGACCGCCACCCCGCCGGGCCCGTAACCCTCGTAGCGCACTTCTTCGAAGTTATCGTCATCCCCGGACGAGGCCTTGTTGATGGCCCGCTCGATATTGTCCTTCGGCATCGACTGCGATTTTGCGTTCTGGACGGCAAGGCGCAGCCGCGGGTTCATATCCGGGTCCGGCATGCCGATCTTTGCGGCGACCGTGATTTCCTTCGCAAGCTTCGAAAACAGCTTGGAACGGGCCGCATCCTGGCGCCCCTTGCGGTGCATGATGTTCTTGAATTGTGAATGTCCTGCCATGGCTCAATGTCGCGCCGCATCGCGCGGCCGGTTGGTCTCGATCGTACTGGCAGCAGCCTGCCGTTAGTGGGAAATGGAACGATCCCGAATAGCGCCAGAAAGTTGCCCGATTCTAAAGTTGCCCGGTTCTAAAGCTGCCCGATTCTAAAGCTGCCCGATTCTAAAGCTGCTCGACTCCAAAGTGGCGATCGTGTTTGTGCCTGAGGCGAAACCGCAACGGCGGTTGCAACTCAAGGTACGATGATCTCGGTCGTGGGAAGACCTGCCAGTTGTGCGTTATAGGTCGCTTTGCCCGGCATGCATAGATCGTTCACCGCGCCGATGTGCCCTCCTCGTCCCAAAATGTTGGCAACATCGCCGACAGCACGCCGCCATCGCGGACGAGGCCGACGGTTCGGGCCAGGCCAGTGCCATCATCGATGTCAACGGCGAGACCACAGAGCGATGCTTCGCCGGTCGCCGGCTCGAACCGTTCACGCGGAATCCGGGTCACAAACCGGTTGACCGGTTCCGCCGCCGCCATGCCCAGCACCGAATTGTAATCGCCACACATGCCGACATCGGATTGATAGGCGGTGCCGTTCGGCAAAACGCGCTCGTCGCAGGTCGGGCTGTGTGTGTGCGAACCGGCAACACAGCTCACACGCCCGTCCAGAAAAACGCCCATGGCCTGCTTTTCGCTGGTCGCCTCGGCGTGAAAGTCAACGAATATGACATCGGCGCCGGCACCGAGCGGACAGGCCGTCACTTCGCGATCAATCGCGCGAAATGGACAATCCTGCTCGGCCATAAATACGCGGCCCAACGCATTGATCACCAGCACCTCGGCGCCGTTGGCGGCCTTGAACAACCCGGCGCCCTTGCCCGGCGTTCCTTCGGGCAGGTTCAACGGACGGATCAACCGGTCCTGGCGATTGATGAAGACCAGCGCATCGCGTTGATCGAAGGCGTGGTTGCCAAGCGTCACGACATCGGCGCCGGCGTCCATGAGGTCCTGCAGGATCTGTTCGGTGATGCCGAAGCCGCCGGCTGCATTCTCACCGTTGACGACGACGAAGTCGAGCTGCCAGCGCCGGCGCAGCACCGGCAGTCGCTGCAGAACTGCCCGGCGACCGGAGCGACCGACGACATCACCGAGAAACAACAAGCGCATCTACTGATCTGATCCTTCGAAAGACCGCAACCCGGCCGGTGTGAGCACATAGTCGAGCTTCTGGTCATAGGCATCGCGCGGCACTGCGTCGACCTCCTGCTCGCAGAACCCAACACCTATGGCTAATGCGCCCTTAACCGATTTGAGCCGTTCCAGGGTGCGATCATAAAAGCCGCCGCCATAGCCTAGCCGCCAGCCCTCAGCGTCGAAAGCCAGCAACGGCACCAGCAGCAAGTCCGGCACCACCTCTCCGGCCCCGTCATCCGGCTCGAGAATGCCCCATTTGCGCGGCGTCAGGTGTTGTCCCGGCGCCCAGTGGCGAAAGATCAACGGCGCTCCCATTCGCACAATGACGGGCAATCCCGTCGTCCATCCCAGCCGACGCAGCTCACCCTCCAATGCCAACGGATCAATCTCCGAGCCCATTGCACGATAGGATGATACGATGCCTTGAGCCGGCAACAACCGCGTCAGTTGCACCGCAAATTGCGGCAACCGCGCGGCGGCGGTCGCGCGGAAGGCGTCGTCGAGCTCGTCACGAGCCGCGCCTGAGCGTTTGCGTAACGCGCGTTTTGCTGCATCAAGGCCATCCGCATTCATGGTCATGACAATCGATCCAGCAAGCAGCCGATCCAGCAAGCAGCCGATCCAGCAAGCAGCGGCGAATGCCGCGGTGGCCGTCGGAGCGTATGCATCCCGCCAGGTCCCTACACGTGTAGGTGGGCGCCGTGTTATCGGGGCCACGACCCCGATCAGGGACAGCTCCCGAGCGGTTGGTAACGGCCCAGGGGAAAGAAGCTCCTAACGAACCCCGCAGCACAGCCAAACATAAGCGGAGTCTGGCAAAACTCAATGCGCGCGACAGCGCTCCGTTTTAGCGCGGTTCAAGGAATTCTAGATCATCGTGCTTTAGAGGCGAGCAACTTTCTGCCTTTATTCGGGATCGTTCCGATTCCGAATAAAGGCAGGTTGCTCTAGGCGTTGGCCGGAACGGCATCGCCGCCGCCGACCTGCTCGGCGGCGGCCATCGTCGCAGCCGCTTGGCCGCGGTCTGATGCATCACGGGCGTCGAACAATTCGTCTGCGATCAGTATCGCGGCCATCAACAGCAGCCGCTCACGGCCGACCTGACCAAACTGCTCGGCGAAGTGATCGACCTTGAAACGGATATAATCGACGAGCTGGTGCAGGCGCTGTTCTTGTCCGTCGGCGCAGCGCAGCCGAAACGTTTGTCCGTTGAGCGTTATGGTTACCTGCGCCACGCACAATCCTCCCCGCTGATCGCGTCCGCTCGATCGGCGGCAACGTCCCTCAGCGATCGTCCGAAATCGCAGTTTGCAGCGAATCTATCGCCCAATCAATCTGATTGAGGGCCTGCTCGAGCAGTTCCTCAAGTTCTTCAACCCGGCCTTCCGCGCGTTGCAACTGCGTGCGCAGCAGATTTCGCTCCTTACGAAGATCCGCAACAGCAACGCCGGCTGATTGACCCTTGGCTGCCGGCGCACCGGACTTGCGGCGCGGTTTTGCCGCTCCGGACTTCGAACTCACAGCCTTTTGGCGCGCCGCCATTGCAACCGCTATCCCTGGGGGTTTGGATGGTCGAAGTGCCACCAATTTGAGAACCAACTGAGGTTAACCGTATGAATGTCCAGGTCCCAATGGTCAAGAAAAGAGCGCATCCGAACAAAATTGCCAGTGTAAAACTCGTCTCCACCAGCACAACTGCGGCGCCCGCCAGCATTGACAGGCCAACCGCAGCAGAACATGAATTGCGCCGATAAATTGCAGCTGCCGCTACCGGTATTCCGGTTTGCCGGCACGGCGGCGGCGAACCACTTCGCGACGTGAGGAGATGATCTAATGGCAGTCAACGTGGCAATTTCGGGATTTGGGCGAATTGGCCGTAACATTCTAAGAGCAATCGCAGAAGCGCAGCGCACCGATCTCCGGGTGGTCGCGATCAACGATCTCGCATCGGCCAAGGACAACGCTCACCTGTTCAAATATGACTCGGTCCACGGGCCCTATCACGGCGCGGTGACGGTTGATGGCGATACATTCGACATCGGCCTCGGCAATCCGATCCGCGTGCTGGCCGAGCGCGACCCGTCAAAATTGCCCTGGAAAGATCTTGACGTTGATATTGTCATGGAGTGCACGGGCATCTTCACAAGCAAGGACAAGGCCGCCATGCACCTTGCAGCCGGGGCCAAGCGCGTTCTCGTCTCAGCGCCCGCCGCGGGCGCTGACCTGACCGTCGTCTATGGCGTCAATCACGACCAGTTGCGGCCCGACCACAAGATCGTCTCCAACGCATCGTGCACAACCAACTGCCTCGCCCCCGTTGCCAAGGTGCTGCATGACCTTTGCGGTATCCAGTCAGGCTTCATGACCACCATTCACGCTTATACCAGCGATCAACGCATCCTCGACCAAGCCCATGGCGATATGCGTCGCGCGCGGGCTGCCGGCATGAGTATGATTCCGACCTCGACCGGAGCGGCCAAGGCGGTCGGCCTGGTCCTTCCCGAGCTCAACGGCAAGCTTGACGGCACCGCGATCCGGGTTCCGACACCCAACGTGTCGGTGGTCGACCTCAAGATCATCCCCGACCGCGAGACGTCGGTTGAAGAGATCAACGCCGCCGTCGAAACCGCCGCGTCCCAGGACCTGAAAGGCGTGCTGTCGACCGTGGCAGAGGATCTGGTGTCGATTGATTTCAACCATTCACCCTATTCCTCGAACTTCGACCTGTCCCAGACCCAGATCGTCGCCGGCAAGCTGGTCCGCGTCCTGTCCTGGTACGACAATGAGTGGGGTTTTTCCAACCGCATGAGCGACACCGCCGTCGCCATGGCCAAGTTGCTGTAACCCAAAGCCAAAACCGACACCGGATCGCTGGAGACCTTGTGAGACCTTAGGAGACCTCGGCGGGCACCAGACAAGTCTCACGGTCCGGGCGGTCAACCCCTAGAGCAACCTGCCATTATTCGGAATCGGAACGATCCCGAATAAAGGCAGAAAGTTGCTCGCCTCTAAAGTGGCGATCATCGTGCTTTAAGTTGGAACCGCAATAGCGGTTCCAACTTAAAGCACGATGATCTAGTCGCGGCGTCTCGTCTGCTCAGAGTTTCGTTGGTTCAGAGGGTGCTGAGCTCTGGCGCCGGCGGCAATTTTTCGGCGTTGTGGAGCAGCTGATCCAGGCTCGTGCGGCTATCCGGGCCCAACAGCGCCTGCGTGCGTTGCTGGGCTTCCTTCCAGATCGGATAGGCCTCTTTGATAACGCCCTGGCCCTTGGGTGTGAGGTGAAGGCCGCGGCCGCGTCGGCCGGCGGGCGGGTCCATCTCGATCAGGCCGAGCGCCAGCAGGCGTTTGAGATTGCGCGACAGGGTCGACTTTTCGATGTCGAGCGAAAAGCCGATCTCAACGGCGGTAATCCCGTCCTGCTGGCCGAGTTGGGTGAGCAGCGTGAACTGACTGCCGGTGATCCCGAGCGGGCGCATAGCATCGTCGTAGACGCGGGTCACGATGCGGCTGAGCTGGCGCACGCGCGTTGCCAGGCAACCCCCGGAGGTTTCTTCTGCTATGGTTGAAATGTCCGGTGCTGTCGAGACCGGTGTCGGGGTCATCACATTCATCGGCAGTCCTCATCGGCAGGCCTGAAGCGTGCACAACGCGACACACTGGCACTGTTGCCTGATGCCGTGATTCTATGATGCGGGGCAAGTTGCATTGGCGTTGTGTGGTAGGTTCGTGTGGTAGGCTTGGCTCACGTGCGATAACCGGGGGTAAGGTGGTGCGAATCGCGGACGTTAAAACCCATGTGCTGCAGGCCGAGTTGGATGAACCGTTTTGGTGGTCGTTCAATCGGGCCGAGGCGCGCGGTGGTTGTTTGGTCGAGATCATCGCCGAGGACGGCACGACCGGGTGGGGCGAGTGTTTCGGGCCGCCGCAACTCAATGCCGCCGTGATCGGCGCCTTCAAGCCGTTGCTGGTGGGCCGCGACGGACTGGCGACGGAACTGATCTGGCAGACCCTCTACAACACCTTCCGCGATCAGGGCCAGAAGGGCCTGGTGGTGACCGCTTTGAGCGGCGTTGATATCGCGCTGTGGGACCTCAAGGGTCGCCATTTCGAGGCGCCCGTCCACCAGCTGCTGGGTGGTCCGATCAGAACGTCCGTGCAGGCCTATGCAACTGGAACCTACCGACACGGGAGCGGTGATCCGCTCGATTATATTGTCGAGGAGGTCGCCGGCTATGCCAGCGACGGCTTTGCCGCCGTCAAGCTGAAGATCGGGTTCGGGGTCGCAGAAGATGTGGCGTTGACCCAGGCGGTGCGTGATGTGCTGGGCCCGAACGTCGGCCTCATGGTCGACGCCAACCATGGCTACGACGTCATCGAGGCCGTGGAGTACGCCAATCAGGTCGCTGACCTGGAGATCGGCTGGTTCGAGGAGCCGGTGGTGCCCGATGACCTCGGCAGCTATTGCGAAGTGCGCGACCGCCAACCAATCCCGGTTGCCGGCGGGGAGTGCGAGTTTACGCGCTGGGGGTTCCGCGAGGTCTTCATGCGGCGCGCGATCGACATCGTCCAACCGGACACCTGCGCGGCCGGCGGCTTGTCGGAGTGCAAGAAAATCGCCGATATGGCGACCGCGTTCGGTGTGCGCTACGTACCCCATGTGTGGGGCACCGGCGTCGGACTGGCGGCAGCGCTCAACCTCTTAGCTGTGCTGCCCCACACGCCGCCGCGGCACACGCCGATCGAGCCGATGCTGGAGTTCGATCGTTCGCCGCATCCGTTCCGGCAAGGCATACTGGTCACGCCGGTCGAACACGACGGCGGCACCGTAAACGTTCCTGACGGGCCCGGCCTTGGCATTGAGATCGACCGGGCGGCACTTGCAAAATTTGAAATCGCAAGCAGCTGAATAGGGATTTTTGTGGGCACTACAACACGACGGTTGCCGTCGCCAGTGCTGCAATACCCTCGCGGCGACCTGTAAAACCCAGCGTTTCGGTCGTCGTTGCCTTGATGTTGATGCGCTCTGGGGCGAGTTCGAGGATCGCCGACAGACGGGCGCGTATGGCATCGCGGTGGGGGTCGATTTTCGGTGTTTCGCAGATGATGGTGAGATCAACGTTGGTGATGCGCGCGCCGCGCCGTGACACGCGTTGGGCGGCGTCGGCAAGAAAGATGTCAGAGGCGGCGCCGCGCCATTGCGGGTCGCTTGGTGGAAAGTGCTGGCCAATATCGCCGGCGCCGATCGCACCGAGAACGGCATCGGTCAGGGCATGCAGTGCGACGTCGGCATCGGAATGGCCCATCAGCGACTGCGTGTGGGCGATCTTGATGCCGCCAAGCCACACATGGTCGCCATCACAAAACCGGTGAACATCGAAACCCTGGCCGGTGCGCACGTCGGCTGCCGGCGGTGTCAAATATCGTTCGGCCAAGGTGAAATCTCCCGCCGTCGTGATTTTGAAGTTGTCCGGATTGCTCATCACCAACGCAACATTGATACCGGCGCGCTCGGCAATCGCGGCATCGTCAGTGAACACAGATGGATCACTTGCCAGCAAGGTGTGGGCGCGCCGGATCGTATCGAACCTGAACCCCTGCGGGGTTGCGGCCCGCCACAATCCGGTGCGCTCGAGGGTCGCGGCGATGTGGCCGGCGTTCTCACAGCTCTCGCGCTTTATGGTGTCCGACAACGGATGGGCTGCGATCGCACCTTCGGCCGTGGTCAAGGCATCGAGCACGTTGGTGATGGTCGCGGGCGATACAAACGGGCGAGCGGCGTCGTGGATCAGGACATAGTCGGGCGCAATCGCAGCGAGGGCGTCGAGGCCGCGGCGGACCGAACCCTGCCGGGTATTGCCACCAAAGACGGGCGGCAACAGCTGCTGGCCGAAACCGGCGCTGCATTGCGCATAGCGCTCGACATCGTCGGGATGGATGACGACCTTGATGCCGTCGATTGCAGGATGCGCGGCAAACACGCCCAGCGTATGGGCGAGCAGGCTTTGCCCGGCCAGCCTCACGTACTGTTTGGGCCGGTTGGCGTGGGCGCTGGCGCGGGTGCCGCGGCCGGCGGCAACGATCAGTGCGACGCTTTTCAAGACCGAATGCTCATTTGGTTCTCAGTTGGCTGGGCGGCGCCGATCATCGCTGATATCGCGCGCCCAGCCAAGCGGACCTGGGTGTCCGCATTGCACACTTGCCCCGGACCAGGCAATGCGGTATTTGCGATTATCAATTAGGCAATACGGCAAAATGACTAATATCTGCGCACAAACTAATCTGAGCCGGCCAGCGCCGTTGATAATCGGCGATTTGAGAATCGACGCGCCGGTGGTGCTGGCCCCGATGTCGGGTGTGACCGACCTGCCGTTTCGCAGCCTGGCGCATCGCCTCGGCGCCGGCCTGGTCGTCTCCGAGATGATTGCCAGTGGCGAACTGGTCAAGGACCGGCGCAGCGATATCAGGCGTCGCGCCGAAGGCCGTGGGTTGCAGCCGTTGGTGATCCAACTTGCCGGTTGCGATCCCTACTGGATGGCGGAGGCAGCGCGCCGGTCTGAGGATCTCGGCGCGGCGGTCATCGACATCAATATGGGCTGCCCGGCCAAGGAGGTCACCGGCAAGCAATCCGGCAGTGCCTTGATGCGGGATCCGGCGTTCGCCTTGTCCCTGATCGAAGCCGTGATTGATGCGGTCAGCGTGCCCGTGACGCTCAAGATGCGGTTGGGATGGGACCGCGCCTCACAGAACGCACCGCAGTTGGCGCGGCTGGCCGCGGATGCCGGCATTGCCATGGTCACGGTCCATGGCCGCACCCGCTGCCAGTTCTTCAAAGGTGCTGCGGATTGGGCGGCCGTGCGCGCGGTCAAGGATGCGGTCTCGATCCCGGTCATCGTCAACGGTGATATCGCCAGTTTCGAAGACATGGTGAAGGCTTTGGCGTTATCGGGATGTGACGGGGTCATGATCGGGCGCGGTGCCTACGGGGCACCTTGGTTGCCGGGTCGGTTGGCCGAACGCTGGCAAACGGGCCGTGATCGGGGCCGGCCGAGCCCGGCCGCGATCGCGGCCATCGCGATCGAACATGTCGAGATGATGCTGTCCCACTACGGCACCGCGCGGGGACTGCGCAATGCGCGCAAGCATGTCGGATGGTATCTGGCGCAGGGCACGCGGGACCATGCCAAGCTCAAGTGGTGGCGACGGCGCCTGTGCACGGACGAGCGCGCCGACCGCGTCCTCGCCGGGCTGCGGGACTATTTCCGGGCGGTTGAGGTTCCGGCGGCCGAGGTGGCGCCATGACCACGGCAACGGCGGCGCGCAACCAGCGGCGGCACGATATCAGCCATCGCCAGGTTCTCGAGGCCGTGCCGCATCCTTTGCTGGTGCTCGGCGACGACGATGAGGTCGACTATGTCAACCCGCCGGCGGAGCTGTTCTTTGGCGCCGGCCAGGCGGTATTGCGACGCGGTGTTTTTGGCGATCTGGTGACCTTCGGGTGCCCACTGCTGACGCTGGTCGAGCAAGTGCGGCGGACGGGCGCGAGCGTCAACGAATATGGCGTCGAGATCACCGTGCCGCGAACCCAGGCGAGCCATCTGGTTGACGTCTATGCCGGCGCGCTGAGCGAGGACAGCGCACACCTGCTCGTGCTTTTGCAGCAGCGCAGCATGGCGCAAATGATCGAACGCCAGCTAACTCATCGTTCAACCGCGCGGTCGGTGTCGGGGATGGCGGCGGTGCTGGCCCACGAGATCAAGAACCCGTTGTCCGGCATTCGCGGTGCAGCGCAGCTGCTCGAACCGCAGGTCGGCGACAGTGATCGTGCGCTGACGCAATTGATCTGCACCGAAACCGACCGGATCCGTGGCTTGTTGGATCGCATGGAAGTGTTTGGTGATGAACGCCCGATCGTGCACGAAGCGCTCAATATTCACACCGTGCTCGACCACGTAAAGCAGGTCGCCAGGGCCGGCTTTGGCCGCGGCATCGCGTTCGTTTCCGAATATGATCCCTCACTGCCGCCGGTCCCCGGCATGCGCGACAAGCTGATCCAGGCAATTCTCAACCTGGTCAAGAATGCCTGCGAGGCGATTTCGGAGGCCGGCATCCAAACCGGCAAGATCGTGCTGACAACCGCGTTTCGGCCGGGCGTGCGCCTGTCGCTGCCGGGCGCCGATGCGCGGGTTGCGCTGCCGTTGATGATCGAAATTGCCGACAACGGTCCCGGCATTCCCGACACGCTGCGCGCACATCTGTTCGATCCGTTCGTGTCGTCGAAGCGTGCGGGGGCCGGGCTCGGCCTGGCGCTGGTTGCAAAGATCATCGGCGATCACGGCGGCACGATCGAATGCGACCGGGTGCGCGGACAGACGGTCTTTCGCGTGTTGTTGCCGTTGCATGAAGGCGCAGCGCAGCACGCAATCACGTCCGCCGCGGGCCGGGCGGGCGATGGTTCGAGCTCAGGTTGAAAGGCTTATCGGACGATCAACTCGTGGTCTCAATCACCGCGCCTTCGATGCGCCATGTTAGAGCAACCTGCCTTTATTCGGAATCGGAACGATCCCGAATAAAGGCAGAAAGTTGCTCGCCTCTAAAGTGGAGATCATCGTGCTTTAAGTTGGAACCGCAATAGCGGTTCCAACTTAAAGCACGATGATCTAGGCGATAGAGGACACTCGGACGTCGCGATGCAGCGTGCGTACTCCTGGTTCAGAACACGAATAGCGGGTGAAACCAAGCGCGGAGGAATTGCATGGCCAAGGGGACCGTATTGGTTGCAGATGATGACAGTGCGATTCGAACCGTATTGAACCAGGCGCTGGCACGCGCCGGTTACATCCCGCGCACCACCAGCAACGCGGCGACGCTGTGGCGATGGGTGCAGCACGGCGAAGGTGATGTTGTCGTCACCGACGTGGTGATGCCGGATGAGAACGCGTTTGAACTGTTGCCGCGGATTGCGCGCATCCGACCGGATTTGCCGGTGATCGTCATGAGTGCACAAAACACGCTCATGACCGCGCTGACGGCGGCTGAACGGGGCGCGTTCGAATATCTGCCCAAGCCGTTTGACTTGAACGAACTGGTCGCCGTCGTCGCCCGCGCCATGGCCGAGCCCAAACGCCCGCGGGCGGCCCGTGGCCAAGACGTCGACGGCGAGGATTTGCCGCTCATTGGCCGCTCGCCGGCAATGCAGGAGATCTACCGGGTTCTAGCGCGTCTCATTCAAACCGACCTGACGATTATGATCAGCGGTGAGTCCGGCACAGGCAAGGAGCTGGTGGCCCGGGTTCTGCACGATCATGGCAAGCGCCGTGACGGGCCGTTCGTGGCAGTCAATATGGCGGCGATTCCGCGCGAATTGATCGAGAGTGAACTGTTCGGCCACGAAAAGGGCGCGTTCACGGGCGCACAGGCGCGCCTGGCCGGACGTTTCGAGCAGGCCGAAGGCGGCACGTTGTTTCTCGACGAAATTGGCGATATGCCGATGGAGGCGCAAACCCGCTTGCTTCGTGTGCTGCAGGAAGGCGAATATACCACGGTCGGTGGGCGCACGCCGATCAAAACCAACGTTCGCATCGTGGCGGCAACCCACCGCGAACTGAAGAGCCAGATCCAGCAAGGCCTGTTTCGCGAAGATCTGTTCTACCGGCTCAATGTCGTGCCATTGCGGTTGCCGTCGCTGCGCGAACGGGCCGACGACATTGGTGATCTCGTCCGCCACTTTCTGCGCGCTGCCGCCCGCGACGGTCTCGGAGAGCGGGTGTTTGAGACGGCCGCACTTGATCGGCTCAAGCAACACCTGTGGCCCGGCAATGTTCGGGAGTTGGAAAACCTCGTGCGCCGGATCGTCGCGATTTACCCGCAGGAGCGGATCGGCGCGGCGGTAATCGAGGGCGAACTGACCGAAACATCGAGCGATGATGACGCGTTCAAAGCCGCACCGGAAGCGCTCGAACTGGGTGAGATGGTCGAGCGCTATCTGGCGCACTACTTCGCCCAATATGGCGATCAGCTGCCGCCCGGCGGGCTCTACGACCGGATCATTCGGGACGTGGAGCTGCCGTTGATCACGGCCGCCCTGGCTGCGACGCGAGGCAACCAGATCAAGGCGGCCGAGCTGCTCGGCCTCAACCGCAATACGCTGCGAAGTCGCATTCGCACGTTACGTATCCAGGTGGTTAAATCGCCACCCTTGGCGTGAAGGTGCCCGGCATTGCAACGCCTGGTAGCGAGCACATCACATCCGGTCGTAAAAATATCACATGAAGATGTGAGTTGCTCGCGCAGACGTCACCGTTCCGCCTCAGTGTGACCGTTTAACGACGTGTAACAGGCATATCCGAATGAAGATCGATCGTTTCATGCAGTCATTGTGGGTCATCTGGGCGGCAGCGCGGCGGCGTGGGGCTGCGTGCTGGCAATGGTGTGTGCACAAGTCCGGACTTTATCGGCTCAGGCTCGGTGCCAACGACGGTGTTGGTCAGCCATTTCGGGATGGCGATGATATCGCGCCGACCGAGGCCGACAGTCCGGCGTTTCGCATTGGCCTGGTGGTCGTCACGTTGGCGGTCATCTCCGGGCTTTCGACCTATCTGATCCTGACGGGGCTGACGCCAATCGTACCGCGCAGTTCCGTTGTGCTCACGGCGCTGTTTATCAATGTTGCGATGATCATCGCCATGATTGTCGTGATTTCCTGGCCGATCAACGGCCTGTTGAAGGGCTGGCGGGCGCGGGTGCCGGGCGCGCGCCTGCATGTGCGCATCGTCGCACTGTTCAGCATCATCGCCGCAATTCCCGCGATACTCCTGGCGATCGCTGCGACGACGACGTTTTCACGGTCCCTGGATGGCTGGTTTTCGGTGCGCACACGTCAGATCATCGAGAGCTCGCTCGACATCACCAAGGATTATCTGACCGAGCACGGCCAGGTGATACGCACCGACGTGATCAACATGGCGCGCGATCTCGACGACGCTGCCGCCCGCGACGGCGATGATCCTGGCAAGTTCCGCGATCGGGTATTCTTTCAGGCGGGCCTGCGGGATCTGCCCGTGGCCTACGTCATTGACGGGTCCGGCAAGCCGTTGGTGACCGCCATCGAAAACAAGAATATTCCCTATCGCCCGCCGCCGAAAAAGGTCATTGAACTGGCGGCCCGGGGGCGGGTGCCGTTGTTGGAGCCGACGGATGCCTATCGAGTCGCGGCGGTTGCCAAATTGAACAAGCGTCCGGACGCATATTTGTTCGTCGCCCGCGGGGTGAGCCCGACGGTGATGCGCCATTTGCGACGGACGCAGGCCGGGGTTGCTGAATATCAGCGCCTGCGGCGCCGGCGTGGCGGGCTGCATGTCGCCCACGCGCTGATGTATTTCATGATCTCGCTGACATCTGTGCTGGCGGCAATCTGGGCGGGCTTGTGGTTTGCGAGCCGCTTCGTGTCACCCATTCAGCGCCTGATCGGGGCCGCCCAGAAAGTCTCAACGGGCCGGCTTGACGTGCATGTGCCCGAGCGTCGCGGCGAGGGCGATTTGCGCCGGCTGTCGATGACGTTCAACACCATGACATCGGAGTTAAAGGCGCAACGCGACGCGCTGGTGGCGGCCAACGAACAGCTCATCGACCGGCGGATCTTTATGGAAGCGGTGCTGTCGGGCGTATCTGCCGGTGTGCTCGGTTTGGATGAGGACGGTAACATCACGCTGGCCAACCGATCAGCCGAACAACTGCTGCAGTTGGACGGCGCGCAACTGCTCGGCCAGTCTCTTGCCAATGCGGTGCCGGAACTTGCCGAAGCTGTGCACGGTTTGGAGCAGAGCGCCAGCCGTTCTTCACGCCCGCAGAAAAACGTGACGCTGCTGATCGATGAGGAAGAGCGCACATTTGCGGTGCGGTTGACGCAGGAGGAAGGCGACAGCCCCGGCGGCGCGGTCGTGACCTTCGATGACATTACCGAACTGGTCAGCGCCCAGCGCACATCGGCCTGGGCCGACGTCGCGCGCCGGATTGCGCATGAGATCAAGAACCCCCTGACGCCGATACAACTTTCCGCCGAACGGATCCGCCGCAAGTACGCCAGCGTCATCACCGAGGATCGCGAGATTTTCGACAGGTGTACCGAGACGATCATTCGCCAGGTCGGTGATGTTTCCCGGATGGTCGATGAGTTCTCCTCGTTTGCGCGCATGCCGAAGGCGCAAATGGAGGTGCAGGATTTGCGCGCGGCAGTGAAGGACGCGGTTGTGCTGTTTCAGATGGCGGCGTCGGGTATCAAGTTCACAATGGACTTTCCCGATGAAGAGGTCGTTGCATCGCTCGACCGGCGGCTGATCTCTCAGGCGATGACCAATCTCGTGAAGAACGCTGCCGAGGCGGTTCAGGGTGCGGTTGAACAATGTGAAGAGGGGCGTCAGTTCCACGGTCGGGTCGACGTTCGCATAACAAGCGACGGCACGTCGGCGACCATCGAGGTCATCGACAATGGAACGGGGCTCTCAAAACAACACCGCGCGCGGTTGCTTGAGCCCTACGTTACGACCAAGGCGAAAGGAACCGGGCTCGGTCTTGCAATCGTGCAAAAGGTTATCGAGCAGCACGGTGGCACGCTGCAACTCGAAGACGCACCGAAGCCGGCCGAAAGGGGCGCGCTGGTGCGCGTCAGGCTGCCGTTACATCAACAGGCCGGCGATTTGTCCGCCGCCAAAGTCATGGAGCATTCCGAGTGAATAGCTTTAATCTAGAACCATTTGCCAGCCAAACGAGAGGACCCTTCGATGGCATCTGACATCCTGGTCGTCGACGATGAAACCGATATTCGCGAATTGATTTCCGGTATTTTGGAAGATGAAGGCCACACCTGTCGTCTGGCGCGCGACAGCGATGAGGCGCTGCTTGCCATCGAAGCGCGCAAGCCGCAGTTGGTGGTGCTTGATATCTGGCTGCAGGGCAGCCGTCTCGACGGCCTCGAAGTGTTGTCGATCATTCGCAAGGTTCACCCCGATCTGCCAGTTGTGATCATTTCCGGGCACGGCAACATCGAAACTGCGGTGACGGCCATCAAACGCGGCGCCTACGATTACATCGAAAAGCCGTTCAAGGCGGATCGACTGCTGCTGGTCACGACGCGGGCACTCGAAGCATCGAACCTGCGCCGCGAGGTGCGCCAGCTCAAGGAGCGCTCGCCGCAGGCCAGTGACATCATCGGCCGCTCACCTGCGATCAATCAGTTGCGCGGCCAGATCGAGAAGGTCGCACCAACCAACAGCCGGATCCTGATTCGTGGCGGTTCGGGCAGCGGCAAGGAACTTGTCGCACGCTTCCTGCATGACAACTCGGCGCGATCGGATGGGCCGTTCGTGGTGTTGAATGCGGCGGCGATGGCGCCGGAACGCGTCGAAGAAGAGTTGTTCGGCATCGAGGCGACGTCGGCGGGGCCGCGCAAGGTCGGCGCCCTTGAAGAAGCGCATAGTGGAACGCTCTATATCGACGAAGTCGCGGATATGCCGCTGGAAACCCAGGGCAAGATTCTGCGGGTGCTGGTCGAGCAGAAATTTCTGCGCCTCGGTGGCACGCAAAAGGTGGCCGTCGATGTCCGGATCATTTCATCAACGGCGCGCGAGCTAGAGCGTGCGATGGCCGAAGGCACGTTCCGGGAAGATCTTTATCATCGACTGAATGTGGTGCCACTGCGCGTGCCGGCCCTGGCCGAGCGACGCGAGGATATTCCGTTGTTGGTCGAGCACTTCGTGCAGCAGATCGCCGAGTCGTCCGGGCTGGCCCTGCGCAAGATTGGTGAAGATGCAATCGCGGTCCTGCAAGCCCATGACTGGCCCGGCAATGTGCGGGAGTTGCGCAACAACATCGAACGGCTGATGATCTTGGCGGGCGGCAGTGCTGATGCAACTATTACCGCAGAGATGCTGCCGGATGAAATCGGCTCTGGTGTGCCGCTGCCCGTCAACAGCGGCGCGGAACAGCTGATGTCGCTGCCGCTGAGGGAGGCCCGGGAGATTTTCGAACGCGAGTACCTGCTTTCGCAAATCAACCGGTTTGGTGGAAATATCTCGCGTACCGCCGAATTCGTTGGCATGGAAAGGTCCGCGTTGCATCGCAAGCTGCGCGCACTGGGCGTGAGTTCCGAGCAGCGCTCGGGCGGGCAAACCGGTTAGCGCCTGTCAGCGCCAGCCCGAACCATCCCGCTCTGCGTCCCGGCCACCCAAAGCCCACGATCTGCCGGCGGCCGGGTTGGCAAGCGGGCCGGCGAGGTGATCGCACCTTAGAGCAACCTGCCTTTATTCGGAATCGGAACGATCCCGAATAAAGGCAGGTTGCTCACCTCTCAAGTGGCGATCATCGTGCTTTAAGTTGGAACCGCTATTGCGGTTCCAACTTAAAGCACGATGATCTAGGCGAAAATGATCGGGATTGTCGTGCGTTTGCCGGCACCGCTGTTGTGGGTCCAAAGGAACGTGCAAAGATGATCGCGAGTTTGGATTCGAGCAAATTGCTGCTGGTCATCGCCACCACAATTCTGGCGATGACGATTGCGTTGCGCGAGATCATGTCCGCTTGAGGCGCGGTTGGCTGCGTGACAGTGAAACGATCGAAAGGGAGCGGGCGACATGCGCGTGATCGTATGCGGGGCCGGGCAGGTCGGGTTCGGCATTGCCGAGCGCCTTGCAGCCGAAGGCAACGATGTTTCAATCATCGACTCCTCGCCCGAGCTGGTGCAACGGGCCAATGACGTTCTCGATGTGCGCGCGATCCAGGGCAACGGTGCCCATCCCGATGTTCTGGCGCGATCCGGTGCCCGCGATGCCGATATGCTGATCGCAGTGACCTTCCATGACGAAGTCAACATGGTCGCCTGCCAGGTGGCCTCGACGCTGTTTGCCATTCCGACCAAGATTGCACGGGTCCGCGCCCAGACCTATCTCGATAAGGACTGGTCGCAGCTGTTCACCAGCGAGGGCGTGCCAATCGATTACATCATCTCGCCGGAAGTCGAGGTCGGCAACGTCGTCCTGCGCCGATTGGAATTGCCGGGCGCGTTTGAGACGGCAAGTTTCGCCGACGGCAAGGTCCTCGCGATCGGGGTCAATTGCGGACCCGATTGTCCGGTCGTCGAGACACCGTTGCGGCAGCTGAGCGAGCTGTTTCCCGATTTGCCGGTGACCGTCGTCGCCATCGTTCGCAATGGCGAACTGTTTTTACCTGACGCCGATCAGCGGCTGCAGGAGGGTGATGATGCCTATCTGATTTTGCCGGCCTCCCAGGTCGCCCGCACCCTCAAGATTTTCGGTCACGAAGAGACCCAGGCCCGGCGCATTGTCATTGCCGGCGGCGGCAACATCGGCCAGTACGTGGCCAGATCGATTGAAGAGCGCGAGTCGAACGTTCGCGTGAAGATCATCGAAAGCCGCCGCGACCGTGCCGTTGCCATTGCCGAGACGCTCGAGCGCACGGTCATCCTTCACGGCTCGGCGCTGTCGGAGGAGCTGCTGCGCGAGGCCGATATCCAGGCCGCCGAAACACTGGTCGCCGTCACCAACGACGATCAGGCCAATATTCTGACCTCGGTGCTGGCCAAGAACCTCGGATGCCGACGCAGCCTCTGCCTTGTCAACAGCGCCGGCTACAGCTCGATGGTGCGTTCGTTCGGCATCGACGCGCAAATCAACCCGCGGGCGGTGACCGTGTCGCGCATTCTCCAGTACGTGCGGCGCGGGCGGATCCGCGGCGTCCACGCGGTCCACAACAGCGCCGGTGAGGTGATCGAAGCGGAAGCTTTGGCGACAACACCGGTCGTCGGCCGGCCGATCAAAGATCTCGGTATTTCGGAAGGTGTTCGGTTCGGCGTCATTCTGCGCGACGGCGAGGTCGTCGCGCCCAACGGCAGCACGGAACTGCGGCCGCGGGACCGGGCGGTGATGTTTGCGCGTGCCGATTATATCCGCGAAGTCGAGCAGATGTTCAGGGTTAGCCCTGCCTATTTCTGAAGTTGTGTAGATGGCGGTGATGACCGGAACGGTCGCACATGGCAAGCGGGGCAGCATAGCACAATGACACGGATCATATACGTCAACGGGCGCTATCAACCCTACCATCGCGCCGAGATCCACGCCGAAGACCGCGGGTTTCAGTTTGGCGATGCAGTTTATGAGGTGTTCGAGGTCAGGGCCGGTCGCCTGATCGATGAAGGCCGGCATATGGCCCGCCTTGATCGCTCGCTGGCGGCGATTGCGATCGAAAATCCGCTGTCTGCCGGCGCCTGGCGCCGCGTGTTGCGCGAGACCGTTCGGCGCAACCGGGTGCGCGACGGGCTGGTCTATCTGCAGGTTTCGCGCGGTTCCGGGCCGCGCAACTTTCTGTTTGGCGGCGTGCGCACGCCGCCAACCGTGGTGTGCCTCGCGCGCGCGGTTGACCCGGTCAAGCAGGTCCGGGCCGCGCATCAAGGCATCGGTGTAATCACGCTGCCGGAGATGCGCTGGGCGCGTTGCGACATCAAAACGGTTATGCTGCTGCCGGCAAGCCTGGCCAAAGAGCAAGCCGCACGGAACGGGGCGCAGGAAGCGTGGTTCGTGGATCGCGAGGGCTGTGTGCTTGAAGGTGGTTCGAGCAATGCCTGGATCATAACGCACACCGGTGAGGTGGTGACCCGGCCGCTCGACAACCAGATCTTGAGCGGTGTCACGCGCCTGACGCTGATCGAGGTGCTGGCCCGGCAACACCTGCAGTTGAGTGAACGCGCATTTACCACGTCCGAGGCATTGGCGGCGAAAGAAGCGTTCATTACGTCGGCGTCGAATTTGGTTATGCCGGTCGTGAGCATCGATGGACAGGCGATCGCCGACGGACAACCTGGCGCCGTCACCAAGCTTCTCAGAGCGCGCTTTCACGAGGTTGCCGAGACGGCTGGGGCATAGGCGGTGTGGGGCATAGGCGGTGTGGGGCATAGGCGGTGCGCTTACACCATCGGCGCGGGCCGCCCCAGCTGCCGACAACACCCTAACCCTGACTTGTGAGCGGGTGTGGCTCTGTCTTATGTTAAGAAAGTCAGTATACTGTTTTCAACAGTTACTGAAATTGTCATTGACTTGAGCTAATATAGTGACCCAGCAACAAGGCCGTGCTGTTGAAGACGCATCGCGGCAAGCACAAATGAGCAAAGCGAACAAACGGATAACAACAATGCCAGAGCGCCCCCAAAGTCTTCAGGACAAGTTTCTCAATCATGTGCGACGACAAAAGACACCGCTGACGATCTTTCTGATCAACGGCGTCAAGCTTCAAGGAATCGTAACCTGGTTCGACAATTTCTGTGTACTGCTGCGCAGAGACGGGCATTCGCAATTGGTCTACAAGCATGCGATTTCAACGATTATGCCCGGCCAACCGCTCAATCTGATGGATGGTGAAGAGGCGGAATAGGTCGGGCTCGGAGGGCTCGGAGTTTCGGTCATCGACGATACAGTACGTGAGCCGCTGAACGGCGAACGGCGCCCAGAGAGCAGTTCCACCGGCGCGCCGACCCGGGCGCTCGTCATCGTACCGGTGGTCCGCGGCCGTGGCGTCGGGCCGGGCCGGGCGGCGGGCTGGGCTGGCAGCCAACACCGGCATGCGCCGGTCGAGCGCCTCAGTGAAGCCGTCGGGCTGGCGCGGGCGATCGACCTCGATGTTGTCGATCAGATGATCGTAGCGCTCGGCGGACTTCGCCCGGCAACGCTGTTCGGTTCCGGCAAGGTCGAGGAAATTGCGCAACTGGTAAAACGCGACGATATCGCCCTGGTCATCGTGGACCTTGGGCTGAGTCCGGTCCAACAGCGCAACCTTGAACGCGACTGGCAGACAAAGGTTCTGGACCGGACCGGCCTCATTCTCGAAATCTTCGGCCGGCGCGCGCGCACCAAAGAGGGCCGACTGCAGGTCGAACTCGCGCACTTGACGTTTCAACGCAGCCGCCTGGTGCGCAGCTGGACCCACCTTGAACGCCAGCGTGGCGGCTTCGGCTTTCTCGGCGGACCGGGTGAAGCCCAGATCGAAACGGACCGGCGGCTGCTGCAGGACCGGATCACCAAAATCCAGCACGATCTCGCCAAGGTGACAACGACCCGCGCCCTACATCGCAAGGGCCGGCGCCAAGTGCCCTATCCAACGGTTGCGATCGTCGGCTACACCAATGCCGGCAAGTCGACGTTATTCAATCGGTTGACGCGGGCCGGTGTGCTGGCCCAGGACCAGGTCTTTGCAACCCTCGACCCGACCATGCGCGAGCTTGTGCTGGAGGGCGGTCGCCGCGTTATCGTGTCCGACACGGTCGGCTTTATTTCCGACCTGCCGACGATGCTGGTCGCCGCGTTCCGCGCGACGCTGGAGGAGGTCGTGGCAGCCGACCTCATCCTGCACGTGCGCGATATCAGCCATCCCCAAACCGCAGCCCAGTGTGCCGACGTCGAGCACATCCTGGCCGATCTCGAGGTTGCGACCAGCGGACCGGATTGCCGGATAATCGAGGTCTGGAACAAGATCGATCTGGTCGATCAAGAGCGCCGCGAGATCCTGGCGCTCGAGGCGGTGCGCAAAGGGCCTGCGGCGGTCCTGACGTCGGCTCACACCGGAGCGGGGTGTGAGGAACTGTGCGCGGCAATCAGCGCCTGGGTCGGAGGCGGCGACGTTGACTTGCGGTTGGTGTTGCCGGGCAGCGCCGGGCGGGTTCTGCATTGGCTGCATGAGAACGCGCATGTGTTGGAGCAAGCGGCGACGGAAGCGGGTGACGTCGCGGTCGTCCTCAGGATTGCCGGTGATAAGCTTGGCCGGCTCGACGGCCAACTCAAGGCCGCCGGCATTGCGCGCACTGCGCCTGGCGCCGCTGCGGCTGTGGCGGCCGAGGGCGCTGTGCGGTAGACGCGCAATCCGTCATCACAGCCGTTTCGCCGGCTTCCCGCGCAGGTTTCTCGGACGTCGGTGCGCGGCGGCCGAGGCTCGACCCCGTGCCGACAGTCGGCCTCGGACCATCCTATACAAGTCCGGACGCATCGGGATCGGTTAATTTTATGCGTTCACGGTCTAAGTGATTGAGACCACTACTCACCTGAGTTTTCCTCTTTGGCCTCCTTCTCAGCCCGTTTGATGGCGGTCCAGATCGCGTCCATGTCTTCGAGTGTGGCGGTCGCGATCGGCTGGTGGCGGCCGGCAAGGACCTGTTCGATGCCGCGGAACCGGCGTTCGAACTTGGCGCTGGCCGATCGCAAACTGGCCTCAGGATCGATACCGAGATGGCGGGCGACGTTGACGACGACGAACAACAGATCGCCGAACTCCTCGCGGATGTGCTGGTTCTGGCCGGCATCGATGGCATCGTCCAGCTCGCTCAGTTCTTCGCGCATCTTGGCCAGAACCGGTGCCAATGACGGCCAGTCAAAGCCGACTTTCGCCGCCTTATTCTGGAGCTTGATGGCCCGGGTCAGGGCCGGCAGGTTCAAGGGCACGCCGTCGAGGATGCTCGCCTCACGCGCAGATGCAGGATCTCCGGCAGCGGCACGCGCGCGGTTCCTTTCGGCCTGTTCTTGCGCCTTGATCCGCTCCCAGAACCCGGCCTCGACACCTTCAGAACGCTGCTCGGGTGTGCCGAAGACATGCGGGTGACGTCGGATCATTTTGCGCGTGATGGCGGCGGCGACGTCGGCGAAGTCGAACGCACCGGCCTCTTCGCCAAGGCGTGCGTGATAGACGACCTGCAGCAGCAGATCCCCGAGTTCGTCCTTGAGATCGCCAATATCGTGTCGGGCAATGGCGTCGGCAACCTCGTAGGCCTCTTCGATCGTATAGGGCGCGATCGTCTCGAAGGTTTGGTCGAGATCCCACGGGCAACCGGTTTGCGGTGTGCGCAGGGCGGCCATGACAGTGAGCAGGTCGGCCAGGCCCTGCAGGTCTACGGCCTTTGTCACGCCTGTGGATTTGAGCGCATCCGTGGCCTTTGTCGGATCTGTGGTGTTCTTCGGATCTGTGGTGTTCTTCGGATCTGTGGTGTTCTTCGGATCTGTGGTGTTCGTCACGATCTTACCCTTTGGGGCGCGCTGTCGGGCCGAGCCGTGCCCGGATCTTGGTCCGAACCTTGGCCCGGACCTTGCCGGCGCCCGCTGCACTGACGACCCGACGTCGGGACCGGGCCGGTGGCCGGCTTGATCGCGGCAACAGAGTCGCATTTTCTTGCGATGGGTAGCGAAGCTGAAAAGGACACGCAACCGTGCAACAGATTTTTCGAAACCTGGCGGCGGTTCTCGTTGAGTTTGGCTTGATTGGCGCCGTTGCGTTGATGGCGTGGCGCGCTCCGTGGTGGCTTGCAGGCCTGTCGGCGATCATGATCGTGGTCGCCGGCTGCGCCTTCGAACGCTCGAGGCAGCGCCATGAATTGCCGTTCTATTTCGACACGGTGCGCGGCATACGCTTGGTCGTTGCCACCGCCATCGGTATTGGCGAAAGCCTGATCAAGGCGCTCGCCGCCGCGGCCGCCGTCATTCTGACGTTCGCCGGCGGCGATGGCGGGCGCGGCTTCGTCCTGGCGCTCGTTCTGGCGATGTGTCTGGTGATCGGCGTTGGTATTTTGCGCCGCGGTTATCACGGCTATGCAATGCGGCCCGGCCGATGGGGCTCCTATCGTCTCGCAGTGCCGCTCGGCGTGCTGTTCTCGCTCGGCGTGCAGGCCAGCGTGGCACTTGGCCTTGTGATCGTGCCGTCAATGAGCGCGTTGGCGAAAGATCTGGTGTTCGATGTGCCGGCACGGCCCGGCATTGCGCAATTGAGCGACCTCGCATTCAACGTTCGCCAGCTGCTCGATGCGATGATTGTCGACGTCGGCGCGCGGGTGGTCGGTGAGCCGTTCGCCGCTGTCCTGGCGGTTGTCGTCAGTATCAACGTGCTGATCGGGTTCGCGCTGGCGATCCTGTCGGTGGCGATCGTCGAGATCGGTTTGCGCATTGAAGGCGGCCGCGGCCGCCGCCGTCGAGCAGGCGAAGGCGATGATCGGGCGCGGCCATCCAAGTCCCAGTTGGATTAGGGCCCGGCCGGCTATTCGGTTCAAGCGACACTTGCGGCTCGCACATGCGCTTCTCCATTCGCATAATAAATATTATGGAACTTTTTGATTGAGAAGGACCTGTTGTGGCCGGTGCGAGGCGCCGATATCCGCAGCGATATTTCTGCCCCTCGTTCTCAACACCGCTCCGAGCCAGGAATCCCGCCTGGTGCTCAAACTTGGGCCAAGGTTCGCCAACTCTGGTTGGCTGATACTTCGGCCCAGTCGCGCTCGACCGCGTTGGCCGGTATCAGCGTTCATATTTTTCCGAGACCAGGCGATCCAGTAAGCGCACGCCCCACCCCGAGGCCCAGCTGCGGCTGATCTCGCTTTTGTCCGAGGCCATGGCGGTGCCGGCGATGTCGAGATGGGCCCAGGGTGTGTCGTCGACAAACCGCTGCAGGAACTGCGCCGCCGTGATCGATCCGCCCCAGCGCCCGCCAATGTTCTTCATGTCGGCGTTCGGCGTGTCGATCAGCTTGTCGTAGGCTTTGCCGAGCGGCATGCGCCAGACCTTCTCGCCGACAGCGAGACCGCAGTTTGTCAAGTCGTCGGCGAGGCGGTCGTTGTTGGAAAACATGCCGGCGTGGTCCTTGCCAAGGGCGATGATGATCGCGCCCGTCAGCGTCGCCAGGTTGATCATGAATCGCGGCTTGAACTCGGCTTGCGCATAAGTGAGCAAATCCGCCAGAACGAGGCGGCCTTCAGCATCGGTGTTGAGGACTTCGACGGTTTGGCCGGACAGCGATTGGACGATGTCGCCGGGGCGCTGGGCCGAGCCCGACGGCATGTTTTCGACCAGCCCGACGATGCCGATCGCATTGACGCCGGCCTGGCGCGCGGCAAGGGTGTGGATCAGGCCGGTGACGCAGGCCGCACCGCCCATGTCGCCTTTCATGTCCTCCATGCCGCCGGCCGGTTTCATGGAAATGCCGCCGGTGTCGAAACAAACCCCCTTGCCAATAAAGCACAGCGGTTTGGTGCGTTTGGATTTGGCGCCGTGCCACTGCATGACGGCAACGCGGGCCGGACGTTCGCTGCCCTGCGCGACCGCCAGCAGAGCGTGCATGCCGATGTCATCGAGGCGCTCTGCATCAAAGATTTCGACATCCACACCAACCTCGCGCAACGTCTCGCATCGAATGGCGAACTCGACCGGGCCGAGAATGTTGGCGGGTTCATTGACAAGATCGCGGGCCAAGGCAACGCCTTCGGCAATGGCCATGGTCCGCGCCAATGCCCGTTCAGCGCCTTCAGGGTCGCCCGTGTGGATCGTCAAGGTCGAGAGTTTGATGTCCGGCTTGCCGCCATTGTCCGGATTATCGCTCGCCGATTTGCGGGTCTTATAGAGATCAAAGTTGTAGGTGCGCAGCAACGCACCCATCGCGACCGCCGCCGCTGCATCACCCGAGTGTTGGTCCGCCAATCCCGCACAGTCCATGATCACGGCGGCATCCGCGGTTTTGGCGCTGGCCAGTTGGCCCGCCGCGTGGCCGCCGATGGTTGCCCAGGCCTGCTCGTCATTGTTGGAGGCAGCGCCGGCACCCGTCACAATCAGGTGGCGGAGCTGCTCTGCTGCCGGCGCCAGCAGCGAAACGGCCGAGTGGGATTTGCCGGTGAAGCTGGCGATGTCCATGGCCCGCGTCAGTTGGCCGGAGGATTGACCGTCGAGGCGCTGGCCGACTTGGCCAAGTTCGGGGCCTTCGGCTGTCAGCAGCACGGCGTGGGTGGCGGGTTGGCAGGTCAGGCTGGCAAATTTGATCGCAAGGGAAAGTGGCATGGCTCTACTGACATTGACAGGGTGGTTGCAAGGGACGGGGCGCCGTGCGCGGCGAGGTGAGACTGTGCGGTGGCCACATAGCTGTGACGTGGCCGCCGCCGGATTGGTGTGAGCTGCGGATAAACCGCTTGAGGACGGCTACGGCTGCAGAAGAAACCCAGAATGGTGCTTTCAGGACATAGTAAAGGCAGACAATCGTCAATGAAATAGAGCATTTGCCATTGTGCTCGGCAATCGCCGAAATTCGGCCATGCTGGTATGGATACCGCTGTTTGTGGCGCGGGCCGGTATGAGATGGCCTGGACTGCGCATTGCGGTGCATATCAGCATCGTCAGGGTTTGGGGATCGAACGTCGATGTCGACTTTCGGAGGTTATGTTTTCCGGCAGGCTTTCAGCGCCCTGGCCCTGATCCTTTTTTCGCTGATCGGCGTGGTCTGGATCGCGCTTGCTCTCAAACAGCTGAAACTGGTCACGTCGAGTGGTCAGGATGCCGTGACCTTCGTCATGATCACAACGCTGGCGATCCCGAAACTTCTGGCCGTGGTTGCGCCAATCGCACTGCTGATTGCGGTCATTCACGTGTTGAACCGGCTGAGCAGCGACAGTGAATTGATCGTGGTGACGGCAGCCGGCGGTACGATCTGGACGGTGCTGCGGCCGCTGATGGCGCTGGCGCTTATCGTGGCGCTGCTGTCGGCGTTTATCAATCATGTCGCCATGCCGTGGTCGCTGCGCATGTTTCGCGCGAAGATCACCGAAGTGCGTGCTGATTTGCTCTCCCAGGTGATGATCCCCGGCAAGTTTTCGGTGCCACTACCATGGGTCGTCGTTCATATTCGCAACCGCGCGCGTGACGGCACGCTTTATGGCTTGCTGATATATGATATGCGCAATGACAATGCCCATCTGTCCTATCTTGCCGAATCGGGCCGGATCATCGAGACCGGTAAAGAATCGTACCTCGCGATGAAAAACGGCCATGTCGTTCGCGGCCCGTTCGGTGTGGCGTCGCAACGCATTCTGCGCTTCGACAACTACGCCGTCGACCTCGAAAGGCTCGAGCGCAAGCAGGGCGCCCATACCTGGAAGCCGCAGGAACGCTATTTCGGCGAACTGTTGGTCGTCGACGAAGCGGCGAAGAAAGACGGCTACCGGCACGGTCATTTCGTTGCCGAATTGCACGAGCGATTCTCAAATGTTCTTTACCCGTTCTTGTTTGCGCTAATTGCGGTCGCGTTCGTTGGTCAGGCACAATCAACGCGGCAGAACCGCAACCAGAAGATTGTGCTGGCGTTTGTTGTTGCCGCGTGCGCGCGCGGCGGTGGTTTGGTGGTCAACAACGCAACCGTCCTCAATCCGGAATTGGCACCGCTGATGTACCTGTTGCCGGCCGGCGGCATTGCTCTGGCATTGCTGCAAATTCATCTGAATGCCCGGCCGCGGCGCGGGTGGCCGGTGAGCGAGCGGATCGAAATTCTGGCCGGCGATGTCTACCAGCACGCACGGCAATTGGCCCGGTTCAGGACCAGGCCGGCGCCGCCATCAGTGCAACCCGGTGAATAGATCGGATCATGACGCTGAAGCTCTACATAGCGCGAAGATTTTTCGCGATGGTGTTCGTCACATTCCTGATCTGCGGCGGCCTCATCTTCATGATCGATTTTGTCGAGCTGTTGCGACAGGCCGGCAAGGGCGGCAAAGGCATCGGCGTCGGCCTGCTCGTGCAATTGACACTTCTCAGGCTGCCGGCCTACTCCGAAATTCTGCTGACCTTTGCGGTTCTGGTCGGCACCATGACTGCGCTTTTGACGTTGTCGAGAAAGAGCGAGCTGGCCGTCATGCGAGCCGGCGGCATGAGCGTTTGGGGCTTGCTATGGCCGTGTCTGGGTGTCGCCTTTGTGCTCGGGGTATTGTCGACGACGGTGTACAATCCATTGGCCGCGAAAGCCCGGGCCACGGCCGAGGCCATGCACGCGGTGGCGTTTGGAAAAACATCGGATTTTTTGACACAGTCTTCAGGCCTGCCCTGGTTGCGCCAAAACGGCGTCGATGGGCCATCGGTCATTGCCGCCAGCGCCGTCTCCGAAAACGGCTTGCGTTTGATCAGCGTGCAGCTCTTTCAGTACGATCGCGACAACAAATTTGTCGCGCGGATCGCGGCCAAGTCGGCGCGGCTGTTCGATGGCTACTGGGAACTCAAAAGCGGTCTGATTACCCGGCCCGGCGGCGTTGAGCAGCCGTTCGATAGCTACATTGTGAGCACATACCTATCGCCTGCCCGTGTAACGGATGCGCTGGGCTCAGTTATCTCGCTGTCGTTTTGGGACCTGCCGGGGCTCATTGAAGTTGTTGAAAAAGCGGGATTGTCAGCGGCCTCCTACCAAGTTCAGTACCAGTTGTTGTTGGCGCGCCCGGTGTTGCTGGTGACGATGGTGCTTTTGGCGGCTACTGTGTCGTTGCGGTCATTTCGATCCGGAGGGGTTCAGACTATGGTGATGGTCGGAATGATAGGGGGCATCGGATTCTTCCTGATGGCTGAGGTCTCACGACAGGTGGGTGCTGCAGGGCTTATCGCGCCGTGGCTGGCGGTGTGGGCCCCGGTGCTAACTGCATGTCTCGTGTCCTTGACCGTACTGCTGCATCAGGAGGATGGGTGAGGTAATGCGTCAGGCGCAGCGACAGCGATCGGATCGCCGGCAGTCGGGCGGGGACCTGGCGAACCGCTTGGTTCGCCTCGGCGTCGTCGTTGCCGTTGGCATCGCCATATCTGCGCTGCAGTTGTCGTTCCGGACCCCGG
This sequence comes from Hyphomicrobiaceae bacterium, assembly GCA_965223355.1. GTDB lineage: Bacteria > Pseudomonadota > Alphaproteobacteria > Rhizobiales > Hyphomicrobiaceae > Tectiglobus. The sequence continues at coordinate 4,460,251 of CBDCWE010000003.1, read as the reverse complement.
TAGCTTTCGCCCCGGCTGCCTTGGCCCAAGACCCGTCAGGGACGGTCGCGCAATCGGGCTCGAGTTCGCCGTTTGGGCGGACCGATCCGCCGATCGTCGGCTCGGCCACGGGCATCGACACCAAACAACCGCTGTACCTTCAAGGCGACGAACTGATTTACGATTCAAAGGGTGAGCGGGTTACGGCGCGTGGCAACGTCGAGATTACATTCAACAACTACGTGCTGAAGGCAGACCAGGTCGTTTACGACCAATCTGCCAACACATTATCGGCCTCCGGCAACGTCGTCCTGGTCGATCCCAACGGTGGCGTGACGCGCACCGAACGCATGACGCTGACCGATGACTTTCGCGACGGCTTCATCCAATCGCTGAGCGTTGTTGGCAAGGACGAGACACGCATTGTCGCGCGCCGCGCGGTGCGGCGCGATGGCAATGTCACGGAATTCGAGCAGGGCAAATTCACCCCGTGCAAACACGATGAGGGCAAGCCGCCGCTGTGGTGCATTTCAGCGGAGCGGGTGATTCACGATCGCGAAGCGACCACGATTACGTATCTGGATGCGGCGTTCGAGGTCTGGGGTATGCCGCTGCTCTACTTCCCCTACCTGCAAACGCCCGATCCGACCGTCAAGCGCCGGTCCGGGTTTTTGCTGCCACGCACGATCAGCTCGAAAACCCTGGGCTACGGCGTCGAAGTGCCATACTACTTCGCTCTGTCGCCGAGTTATGACTTCACGCTGCACCCGATGTATACCGCCAAGCAGGGCGTGCTCTGGAAGGGGTTTTGGCGCCAGAAGCTGGCGTTCGGCAGCATTCGCGGCGAATACAATCTCAGGATCGCGGCGATCAATCAGAAGCACGAAGATCTGCCCAACTCGGTTCGGGTTGAAGACCCGGACGAAAGTCTCGACGGCTGGCGCGGCAGCGTGCAAACCCGCGGCGACTTCTCTCTGGCATCGTGGTGGCGCTTTGGTTGGGATGTGACATTCGAGAGCGATGATTCGTTCCGCCGCTTCTACAAGCTCGACACGATCAACACGACCAACCGTGTCAACACCGTGTTCTTGACCGGGCTCAGCGACCGCAATTTCTTCGAGGTCAGGGGCTATCATTTCGGCGGGTTGATGCCGCTTGATACGGATCATGCGGAAAGCCGCGTGCACCCGATCGTTGATTGGAACTACGTGGTCGGGGCACCGGTTCTGGGCGGCGAACTCAGCTGGAACGTCAACGCCTATAGTCTGTCGCGGGATCTGGCGTTTAAAGACGCCGGCGGTGTGGACCACGATGTCATGACCAAGTCGAACCGCGTTGTGGCGGACGTCAATTGGCGGCGGCGGTTTATTGATCCGTTCGGCATTACCTACACGCCGTTTGCCAACCTGCGCGGGGATGCTTTGAGTTATGATCAAGCGTTTGACCCGGTCGGCAATACCCTGATCAACGACGAGACAGTGACGCGCGGGGTCGCGAGCGCCGGCATTCTGGCCTCCTATCCGTGGCTGGCGCGGAGCCAAACCGCCTCGCACGTGGTCGAGCCGATTGCTCAAATCATCGGCCGCACCGGCAAAGTGCGGCAGACCAATCTGCCCAACGAGGATGCGCGCAGCATCGTGTTCGATGACACCAACCTGTTCGCTCTCGCCAAGACGTCCGGGCTCGACAGGATCGAGACCGGGACGCGGGCCAATGTCGGCGTGCAGTATACGTTCCAGGCCAATTCAGGTGGCTATGCACGGCTGCTGCTGGGACAAAGCTTCCATATCAGTGGCGAGAACATCTATGCCCAGCCGTCCGGCAATGAGCCGTCATCCAGCCCGGGCACGAATTGCCAGTTAGAACCCTCGGAACGCGAGAATTGCCCGCCCAATATTTTGAATGAACGGAACGGCCTGGCGACAAACCGCTCCGACTACGTCGTCGGCGCCTATCTTGCACCCTGGCGGTCATTCCTGTTGGTTGGCAAGGCGCGGCTGAACCACCAAGACCTAACGTTGCGACGCGCGGACGTGACGGCGAGCTACGGCTACGGTCCCCTCTCCTTGCAAACGCTCTATACGTTTGCGGCCAGCGACCCGTTGAACAACGACACCCGAGATCAACAGGAACTCGTGAACACCGGCACGTTGCAGCTTGCCGAGCATTGGAGCCTGTTGGGCTCGCTGCGCTACGATATTGATGCGTCATCGTTCCGCTCGAGCATGGTGGGCCTGCAGTATTCGGATGAGTGCTTTATCCTGACCGCCTCATACACCGAGACGAACACCAGCACGAAAGACGTGCCGGCAGATCGCACGGTTATGTTGTACTTCGCACTAAAACACATTGGTGAGTTCAACTATCAGACCGACAAGTTGGGCGGGCTGTTCAGTGACGAGCAGCGTTAAGCAAAGCTTCGCAAACTTCGCCGGCGGGGCTGTGCCGGGATCAACCCCGGATCATCCCCAGATCTTCCCCAGATCTTCCATGCATCATCGTCGGCTGCGCTGGAGCCGTTCTGCCAGTTCCGACCAAAGCCAGATAGATGGTCGCATTTTGCCGGGACGAGCAGCGCTGCGCCCTTGATCGCAAACACTTTGTTTCCGTGCACAGCAGGTTGCTCGGGTCGCAGGCCGCCGGCAGTGTTGCTCGACCGTGGCAGTGGTCCACTGGCTTGACCGGCACATGCTGCGGTCCCGACGGCACCGACGACCGCCTACCGGCCCATCGATGCACAGTGAACCGCGGCGGACGGCTTGCTCGCGCCGCAATTATTTCGCAGATTGTGAATCGGTCTGATCAATCAGGGCACAGTGATTGAGACCATAGTGATCTCAATCACTTAAGATGGTGTATTCAGACGCTCAGATTTGGCCTGTGCCAAGGCGCGGTGATGCTGGCGCATCGCAACGCCGCCGCAACGCTGGCATCAGGCCAAATCTGAGCGCCTTCGGTGCGCTGTCCTGGTTCGTGAGGGCGTCAGCCGTGCTCACCATAGCGCACGCTATGCTTGCGCACGCCTTCCTGCTCACGAACCAGGGTAGCGCATCTCAATGCGCCATTTTAAGTGATTGAGACCACTAATTTCGGAGCGCGCTATGAACATGGTAAGCCTGACGCGCCGGCGGTTCGCGACCGTTTCCCGGCGCCTTGTCGTAGCACTGGCGGCAGCGACACTTGGGGGTATTCCCGGTACCGCCAATGCGCAGTCAGACGATGGCCAGATTCCGGGCCTCATCGTCTCGACGCCGACGGAGCCATCCAACCCGACGACCGGGGATCGGCCCGGCCATGTACGGCCACCGATTATGGGTACCGCGCTGCAGCGCTCGCCACCGCCGCAGGCGGCACCGAGAAAACAGTCGCGGCCGGTCAAGACGCGCAAAACCGCAATCGAGCAGCGCAAGAGCAAGCGCAAGCGCCGGCGGGCAGCGACATCACGACGCCAGCACGGCGTTGCAATCCTGGTCAACGACGAGCCGATTACGCATCACGAGATCCGCCAGCGAGCGCGATTGTTAGCGGCTCGAAATCGCAACATTGGGCGGCGCGCGCAGGCCAACTTCAACGCGATGATCAAACGAAAGTCCACAAATGAGCGGTTGCGGTCGATCCTCAATAAAACGATCGCGGAAAACCAGGGGCGTTCGCGGGCGGACATTCTGGCAATCTTCGAGCGGCGCAAAAAGGCATTTGCCAAATCCTTGCAGCAGCAAGCGATCAGCGCTGCGCGCGCCAGTTTTGTTCCGGCTCAGCGCCAGCGGGCAAAACAGGAGTTGATCGAGGAGCGTCTTAAGTTGCAGGCAGCTAAGCGCATGAACGTGTTGGTCGATGATGTCGAGGTCGACAATGCGCTCGCCAATGTGGCCAAGAGCAACAAGGTCACGGTCGACCAGTTCATCCGCAGTCTTCGTCGCAGCGGCCTTGATCCGGCCTCATTCAAAGAGCGGCTGCGGACCCAGATTTCCTGGATGGGCGTGGTGCGACGCAAGTATGGGCAGTTCATTTCCATCAACATGGCGGAAATCGATCAACATGTCGCCAGTGGGGCGGCCAAAACCGGTGCCGTCAATCTCAAATTGCACAAGATCACATTGGCATTGCCGCGAAAGCTCGGGCAAGCGGGCGTTGCGGCGCGGCTGCGCGAGGGCGAAGCGCTGCAGGCGAAGTTTTCCGGTTGCCAGTCAACCAAGATCCTGAGCAGTTCGGTCAAGGGCGCGCAATTCAAGGATCTCGGCGTCGTCAAGTCATCGCGCCTGTCGGAGCCGGAGCGCAGCCTGCTGCTGCAGGCCAAGGACGGCGAGATGCTGCCGCCGCTGACCCGGCGTGAAGGCGTCGTGCTCTATGCCGTGTGCGGGCGTGATGCGGTGACGGCGAAAGCGAAGGTTCGCCGGCAGTTGCAGCAACGCGAGTTCAACGTCATGGCGCGGCGGCATCTGGCGGACCTCAAACGCGATGCCCACATCGAGTATCGCTGAGAGCGCACCATCGCTGGGGTTGCACAGGCCCCGGGCGGTGGGCGGAACGGTTTCTGCTCCCGCCGAGATGCTATAATACCGAATACCGCGACAGACTGCGATGATCGCCGCCGTCGGCGGCCGGCAGGCACGGGCGCGCATCGGGTCGCGCGTTCGGCGGACGTGGGCTGGAGCCCCGAAACGTCGCGGTCCCATACCGGGGCGACAATTCCATCACCGCCACGCCGGGTTACTCGGGCCCGGCAAAAAATTATTGAACGGAGTGGCTCATCGATAACCTGCCGAAGGTTAATGAAAAATTGCAGGATAATGATAATGTGATCCCGATTTGGTGCCGGATGACGACGTTTTAACCCGACAAACGGGCGCGAACGCGGTATCATCCGAAGCGATCGTGGCGACTTGCACGGTCCCCGGCGGCGTCGCAAACGGGGTATGGCGACCAGCACCGCGTGTCGAATCGATCCGACAACTGACCTGTCGCTTGGACTGGCGCTCACGGGGGCCAAGGGCCAAATCGGTGCCGTTGGAGATCCGGTCGAGACAGGACGGCCGTGTCGCAGTAGAGCCACACTTCCTCCCGAACTTTGGCTCGATTTGGTCGTAAGGTTGAACAGACGCCGGTGAATTGTGCTGATCCGTCAGCATACCGATCAACGTTGGCGACAAGGCGCAACGTAGTTTCGTTGGTTGGTGAGAGATCAGAGGACCGCGGAATGGATTTGGTTGCAATTGGAAATGGCATTGGCGCGGGGCTGGAAAACAGTCAGTTGCTGCTCGCCATCGCGATGTTTTCGATCGTCTTTGCGTTGCTGTTTGTGTCGCGCACAGGTCGGCGCCTGCGCGAACAGGTGCACACCGTAATGTTTACGAACTGGCGCCTCGCACTGTTGGGGGCGACCGGCATTGTGCTGTCGCTGGCTTCGGGGTGGACAACCTGGGACGGCATGCGCAACTTCACCCAGGAACCCGTGCTGTCGTTGATGATCACCTTCGGCATTCAAGGCGTCATGCTGATTGTTGCCTGGTTGATCGGCGAAAGTTTTGCGACCGGCATGAATTTCCGTCCAGCTGCAGCGGCTACCAATAACCAGGGTGCAAGACCCTTCCGGGCTGTGGAGCCGTTCGCCGGCACCGCGATTGGCGTTGCGATTTTTGCTGCGCTGGTTCTGTTGGTTCTCAATCTCGCAGGTGGCAGGGATCAGTTTTCAGCCGATGCGGCCAATGCCTCCTGGTTGTTGGTGCCAAGCGGGCTGCTGGTCGGCGTCATCGTCATCCTGTTCGGGCTCACGCTGCTCCTCAATTCCGGCAGCGATATTGTCGCCAACTACCTGCAGGCCGTCCGCGTGATCGCGCGCAGCGCGGTGTTGTGGGTGATGTTTCTGGCCTGCATGGCAACCTCGGTGTTCTTTTCTTTCGACTCGCTGTTTTCGACGATTTTCCCGCAGTCGGAGCGGGTTCGCGCGGCTGATCTGCGCGCGCAGAACCAGGTTGCCGGCGTGATCACCGACATTGGTGCACTGGCCGCACGCCGGCGGCTGGAGGAGCGTGACCTGCTGTTTGAAACCGACGGCTGGCAGCGCTATGACGACATGCTGGAACAATTGGTGGTGATCGCCCAACAGGCCCCGCAAGCGCTACGTGCCTACTTCGAAAAGAAGATGCGCGACAAGCAGAAGTTGGTCGCCCAGCGCCAGGAAGAGAAGGCGGCGGCCGAAAGTCAGCAGGTTGGCCTCAACCAGCGCAGCAAGTTGCTCAACGAGGAGATCGCCCGCAATCGCACGATCGTGTCGCAGCTGTCGCCGGTCGTGAGCGACCTTAAGAGCAAGATTTTCGCCAAGGACCAAGAGATCGTCGCCAAGACGGCAGAGGCGGAAGCGGAAGCCGGCGGCATCGGCGTGACAGCCAAGAGCGGGCGCGGCCCGCAGTATCGCCAGATCATGGCCGAACGGCGCGTGCTCTCAGAGCACAAGAAGAACCTCGAGCTGCAACTGCGCGAGTTTGACAAACGCCTGAACACGGCCCGCGACAGGGTCTCGCAAGGCGAGGCGCAGTTGTCGACGGCACAGGGCGAGATCGCCACCCTGCAGGGCCGCGCCCACACGGCCGCGCAATTGATCCAACTGGCAAACCAAAACGACGCCGGAGATAAGCCGGCCTTCGACCCGATCAGCGGATTGCGCCGGCTGCAGCGCGCCCGTATCGCATTTCGCCAAGAGCCGACACGCCAGCGCCTGGCCGAGGTCCAGGATTTGTGCGCAACCCTGGTCGCGGTAATGGTCAACGTGCCAACCTTCAAGGCGCAGTCCAGCCGGCTCGATTGCGATCCGGGTGAAGCCAACGCCGCCGCCGGCCGGGTCTTTGCGTTGAACACCGGGCTGGCGGTTCTGGCCGCCAACTGCAGTGGTGGCGACAAGCTGCCGAAGACCGGCGGCGCCGACCGGCTGTTCGCGTTCGCGCGCAAATGCGTGCAGGATGCCGGCCTGCCGAGCAAAGACACCGATGCGCTGCGCACCCAGATCAACTATCTCGAACTCAATCGCGACGACAAGGCCCACCGCTTCGTGGTCACGACCAATGCCTTCGGTGATGGCAACAAGCTGGCCTACCTGGCGCTGGCCATCGCCATTGCCATCGACGCCCTGGTGTTCATGTCCGGCCTGTTCGGCGCCAACGTTGTGCGTTCACCACTGTCGGACGTCCCGAGCCATAAGGGACGCACGGCCCGGCAGCTCGAAGCAATCATCGACACGGCGCTGCAACCGCATCCCTACGACACCGCCCGGTTGGTCCTCGGCCAGCTCAGGCCAATTACACCGGAGGCAGGGTTTACCGCCGAGATCACCGTTGAAGATGGCGACCCGCACGCTGGCGATCTGAGGCGCGTCTTGAACGCGGGCAGTTCGATTGGCGCCGTTCGCCATGGCGACAACGTCGACCGGGTCTATAAGGTAAGATCGGAGTTTTTCGAGTATCTCTCGATTGCAGCCCAGCGCGAATATGAAAAGGACAACGACCGCGTAAAGCTGGCCGAAATGGAGAAAACGGTCACGGCGGCGCTGTTGCCGCAGGTTGCCACCAACGCCGACATTGTTCTCGACTATATGCAGCCGATGCTTGAACAGCACGGCTTCATGGCCGAGATCAAGCTCGATGAGGTTGTGGACGCAGGACATCGCAAGATCGTGCGCAGTGCCCTCAACGCCGGTACCGCGTACGCACGGGTCCAGCGGGTCAAGAACAGTTCCGACCACTACTTTATTCACGCCGATTTCTTCAAGGCGCTGACGGGGCTGCGCGGACGGCTGCTGACGAGCGCGGCGGCGATTGCGGGCGGCCGCCTTGCAGCCGCACCAACGCTTCAACATGCAAGCGCAATCGACAGTGACGGCGCTGCCCGGCAAGGTGGCGATCAGCCCGATCGCCTGCCAGCGAATTTCAACGAGCAGATCCGTCTCGAGATGCTGTATGCCATCGACGTCGACGCGCAGCTGTTCGAGCTGGCACGGCAAGCCGGCGGCCAGGCCGTCAGTGCCCGGCGCACGGTAGAACGGATCACGGCGGATGACGATGCTGTCCCGGCAATCGGCGGCAAGCTCGACGACGAGATGGACGAGGCCGTTGAGCGACTGCGCCAGACCAACGATCTGCTGCTGACCCGCCACGGTGGAAACCCTGAAGCCGCACAACGGATTGCGCAGGTCCACCGCGAAATTTTTGAGCTGCTGCCGATATTCATGATGTATCCGGGCGGCAAGTACGATGCCATCCTCAAGTCGATCATTTCCGAGCTCGAGAACGCAGCCCAGGATGACAACGGGCTTGGCCCCGGTGAGCAGGAAGTTTTGGACCGTCTTCGCACGCATGCCGCCGCCTTTGCAGCGACGCGTGACATCGATAGCGCCCTGGCTGTCGTCGATCAGTATTTGACAACCCCCGAACATGGCAAAGTCGTCAGCATCCATGGGGGCCTGTGAACGTGGCCGCAGCCGGGCAATGATCGCCCTGTCGAGGGAGGAAACCTCTGACCAAGTTCGGGGTCCAGGGGATGATCCCCTGGTCGGGGTGTTTGAGGGGCTGACAGCCCCTCAAGGATCGCCGCAACGCGGCGATATGTTAAGGGCGCTGCCCTAACGATCCCGCCAAAGGGCATTTGCCCTTTGGAAGCCTGAGACGTGTCGGGCGCGCCGAGCAGAGGGTGTTCGCTCAAAACCTTGCCGGATCTGAATGTCCCTCAATCCGTCGGTCAATGCCGACCACGTGATCCGGCGACTCAGAGCTTGCGCACCGTGATCGCTCGGCGCAAGCTGTCTCCTCAGAGCGCGGCCAACGGCAGATTGGAAATGGGTTCAACCTGCGCTCACCGGGTCGCGCATGACATGGGAGAAAGCCATGACCGTCATTGCCATGACTCGTGAAATGGGAACCAGAGGCAAGGACATTGCAGCGAGCCTTGCCGACAAGCTCGGCATCGAAATCGTTCACCACGAAGTCGTCGAACGCCATCTTGCTGATCGTCTGAGCATGACCGAGAGCGCCGTGCACCGTTTTCTCGAAGGCGAAGCCTCACTTTGGGAACGATGGAATGTAGATAGCCGCCGCTTATCGCGCTTCACGGGCGAAGAGATCCTCGAACTTGCAACGCGCGGCAACGTGCTCATCCGCGGTTGGGGCGCCGCGCAGCTGTTGCGTGATATCCCGCATGTCCTGTGTGTGCGCGTTTGTGCACCGATGTCGAACCGGATTGTGGAAATGAAGCAACGTCTCGGAGTTGAGGACGGCGACGTTGTCCGCCGCGAGATTGAACGTAACGATGAAGCCCACGCACGCTCGGTGCAGCGCCAGTTCCAAACCGATTGGCAGGACGCGACCGGCTACGACATTGTCATCAATACGGCCCATGTCGAGATTGAACCGGCGACGGCCGTGCTCCAGCAGCTCGCGAAATCAGGTCACTACGATGCGACCGATGAGTCGCGCTCGATCCTGTTCGACAAGCTTATCGAGGCGCGTGTGCGCACCACGCTGGATGCCACGATGTCAGACTCACCGATCGGTGGCGGCCTCGGAGTGAACGTTCGCCACGGTCATGTTGTGATCGACGGCGTGGTATCGTCCACGGGCACCTACCGCGAAGTGCTGGCTGAGGTCAGAAAGATCGACGGAGTGAAGTCCGTAACCAATGACACGATCAGCGTGCCGGTCAGCTATGGCGTTTGATCGATTTCAGTGTACGATCAAGCGATGCGGTGAGGCCGAAACCACAGCCGGAGACACAGGAGGACAAACCTGGATGAGCGATCAAGCGGCAGACCTGAAAGTCGAACATGTTCGCGCCCTGGCGGACAACCTGGGCCTTCAGGTCCGCCGGGCCGATCATCAGGCCGGCGGCTGGCACATTGTTGATCCAGCCATTGATGACAAGGTCTACGCGTTCGCTTTTACAACGCCCCATACCTTCAGCCTGGACGAGGTTGAACGGATTTTGTCCAAACGGTTGGAGCTGGCCGGCGAAATGGCGGCCAAGGAGCCTGACTGAGCGCGCCTGCGCGATATAAGGTATTGCACTGCGGGATCAAACCAGCTGGCGCCACCACGGCATTGCGCGTGTGCGGGCATCTTTGGCCGGCGGCATGTTGATGCCCTATGGCGTTTCAGAGTTGGCGCGAACCATCCCGTTCCGCGGCCCGGCCCTCCGAAGGCCCTGATCTCACGGATGATCGGGGTTGTGAGCGGGCGGGAGAGCGGGTCGGCTGGGTGGACCCGCCTGAGGCGGAAATGATCTGGACGTTGCCCCGCGGCCGGCGTAAGCGTTTCGCCAACAGCAAAAATCAACGACAGGAGGAACACCGATGAAGCTCGTACGATTTGGCGCTGCTGGTTCTGAACAGCCGGGAATTCTCGACGCCGACGGCAATATTCGCGATCTGTCGGGCCACATCAACGATATTACGGGACAATCGGTTTCGCCGGACGGGTTGGAGAAACTGCGCAGCCTCGACGTCTCGACTTTGCCACGGGCGCCCGATGGCGTGCGGCTCGGTGCACCCATTGCCGGCACGCGCAACTTTATCGCCGTCGGCCTCAACTATGCTGATCATGCCGCGGAGACCGGTGCGCCGATTCCGACGGAACCAATTCTTTTCAACAAGCTTGCAAACGCGATTTGCGGCCCCAATGACAATGTCATCATGCCGCGCGGTTCGAAAAAGCTCGACTGGGAGATCGAAATCGCGTTCGTCATCGGCACCCAGACGCGCTACGTGTCGCAAGCCGACGCGCTGTCCCACATTGCCGGCTTTTGCATTTGCAATGATGTCTCAGAGCGCTATTTCCAGGCCGAACGCGGCGGCCAGTGGATGAAGGGCAAATGCTTCGAGACGTCCGGTCCGCTCGGGCCGTGGCTGGTGACCCCGGACGAACTGGGGGACGTCCAGGATCTCGGTATGTGGCTGGACGTCAACGGCAAGCGCATGCAGTCAGGCAACACCAAGACGATGGTCTTTTCCATCCAGTATCTGCTGCACTACATCTCACAGTTTCTGGTGCTTGATCCCGGTGACGTCGTCACCACCGGTACGCCGCCGGGTGTCGGTCTCGGCATGAAGCCGCCGGTGTTCTTGCAGGTCGGCGATACCATGACGCTCGGCATTGACGGTCTCGGTCAGCAGCGCCAGACGGTGGTCGAACCGCGTTAGATCATCGTGACGGATGATCGCGCGCGGTGTCAAACGCTGTGTGCAACGACTGAGGCGGCGCGCGCGAGGGAGAGACGGTCGGACGGCTTATCCCTCTCAAGTCGCTTGCGACCCTAACCGTCAGGGATGAGAAGCACATTAGCACTGACGAAATCAACATCGCCGGTCGCGATTGGTGCACAGGATTTGGCCGCGCGACAGCGCGATGATACGCTCATGGTCGTGTCGGGTGGGAGGTCGGCAACAAATCGCAATGCGCCATTCTAAGTAATTGAGACCACTAGGAGGATCGGTGATGTACAAGCAGATCATGGTTCCGGTTGATCTTGCCCATCTTGACCAACTCGGAAAGGCCCTCAGTACCGCGGCAGATCTCGCCGCGCACTACAAGATTCCGGTGTGTTATGTCGCCGTCGGGCCGACCGCCCCAACGCAGGTCGCGCACAATCCGACGGAATTTGCAGACAAGCTCACAGCGTTTGCTGCCGAGCAGGGCAAGTCTTACGGACACCAGTCCCGCGCAAAGGCCTATACGAGCGCCGACCCGGCGACCGATCTTGACGACGTTTTGCTTAAAGCGGTCGCGGACGTCGGTGCAGATCTGGTGGTCATGGCATCCCACGTGCCGAACCTGGCCGATTACATCTGGCCGTCAAACGGCGGCAAGATCGCCTCGCACGCTGCAACATCGGTCTTTCTCGTTCGCTGATCAGCGCAATCAAATCACGACTAAACAATAGGCTCCTGGAGGAAACATGTCTGAGCAAACCGATACGGAAGCCTTGCGCTCTCCCGAAGGGCCAGCCGACATTATCGAAACCCAATACGAAATCGGGCAGGACAATATCACGCCGCGGGTCGGGCCGTTCGGCCTCGACATCCATAACCCCGTATTTCTCATTTCCGGTCTGACAATTGTCGCGTTTGTGTTCCTGACGCTGGCCTTCAAGGATAGCGTTGGCCCGATCTTCGGCGACTTGCGCAAGTGGCTGACAGCCACGTTTGATTGGTTCTTCCTGCTCGCCGGCAACGTCTTCGTGCTGCTCTGCCTGTTCCTGATCGTGTCGCCTTACGGCAGTGTGCGGATCGGCGGACGCGATGCGCGACCGGACTATTCCTACACCGGTTGGTTCGCGATGCTGTTTGCAGCAGGTATGGGCATCGGCCTGATGTTCTACGGCGTTTCCGAGCCGATTTCCCATTTCAACTCGTCACTTGGTGGCATCAAGGCGGGGGCCGATGGCTTGCGCACGGACTGGGCGCCTTTGGGGGCGGCTAGCGGTGATCAGGTCGAAGCACAGCGCCTCGGCATGGCGGCCACGATCTTTCACTGGGGGCTTCATCCCTGGGCCATCTATGCGGTCGTTGCCCTGGCACTTGCCTTGTTCTCCTATAACAAGGGGCTGCCGCTGACGATCCGATCGGCCTTCTATCCGATCTTTGGCGAGCGGGTTTGGGGCTGGACCGGGCACGTGATCGATACGCTTGCCGTATTCGCAACGCTGTTCGGGCTGGCGACATCGCTGGGCATCGGGGCTGAGCAGGCGAATGCGGGCCTCAATTTCCTGTTTGGGATCCCGGTCAATGACGCCAGTAAAGTCATTTTGATCCTTGCAATCACGGCCGTCGCGCTGGTTTCTGTTCTGGCCGGGCTTGATGCCGGTGTAAAGCGCCTATCGGAAATCAACATGATGTTGGCCGCGCTGTTGCTGGTGTTCGTCATTATCGTCGGGCCAACCCTGGCAATCGCTACTGGTTTCTTCGATAACCTGTTGGCCTATGTGCAGTATCTGCCGGCGCTATCCAATCCGTTCGGACGTGAGGACGCCAACTTCAGCCAGGGCTGGACCTCCTTCTACTGGGCATGGTGGATCTCGTGGTCGCCGTTCGTTGGCATGTTCATTGCCCGCGTCAGCCGCGGGCGCTCGGTGCGAGAGTTCATCATCTGCGTGCTCCTCATTCCGTCCTTGGTTTCGGTGCTCTGGATGACCGCCTTTGGCGGCACCGCCATCAGCCAGATCGTCAACGACAACTACCAGGCGGTTACAGATGCCTCGTTGGAACTGAAGCTGTTCCAGATGCTGGCCGCCCTGCCGCTGACGCAGATCACCTCGTTTGTCGGCATTGCGCTGGTGATTGTGTTCTTCGTGACCTCGTCGGATTCCGGCTCTCTCGTGATCGACACGATTACCGCCGGCGGCAAGGTCAACGCCCCGGTCTCCCAACGCGTGTTCTGGGCAACATTTGAGGGGCTCGTGGCAATCGCGTTGTTGCTGGGAGGCGGCCTGACGGCATTGCAGGCAATGGCGGTTTCGACCGGCTTCCCATTCACGATCGTCTTGTTGCTGATCTGCTATTCGATTGTCCGAGGCTTGGCGAGCGAGCCGCGATAGCCAGACAACACCACAACCGCGGTCCCGCGTGCGCGATAGCGCGCGCGGGAGCGACGGACTGCGAGATCGAAAGTTGTATGACGCACCTTGTAATGGGACCACGATCGCCTTCCAAGTCAGGCTCGCATTGCCCCCCTCGCCTGCCTGCCACCCACAGCCGATGATCTCGGCTGATCGGCCGTCGCTTGCCGGGCCTGGCATACAGGCGGTGCCGGTTGTTGCGATGCTGCCGGATTGGCATGTCAACCTTGTCCTGTTCGGGGTTCTCGAACGCGGTCGCAGCTGCGTCCGGCGCCACGCCGGACCGGCGGCTGCGCTACGATGCTTCGGTCGGCCATCGCCACCGACGTTGACTGAATTTGAATTGAACTGGCCGTCGGACTTTGTAGACTGCTGCACGGCTCGCACGATCGGGCCGGCTTAAAAGAAAGCTGGTCGGATCGCGTAACGGCAGGTGATATCTAACGCCCGGTGATGTTGAGCGTGCTCTATCTGGGCGCGATGACGTCGGGTTCGAATGGGCAAGTCCATGTGGCGCTACCAAAGTCGCGTCGAGGCTGATCTCGCGCGCTGGCAGGCACGAGGCTGGGTGACGGAGGCGGGATCGAAGGCCATCCGCGCCGATCTCAGCGGCCGCTCGATTGGTTTTGGTCTGGTCGGTGCCCTCGCCGTTTTGGCGGCGGTACTGATTGGTTTTGCCGCGATGACGTTCGTCGCTGCCAATTGGCAGGAGCTTGGACGCGCGATGCGCCTCGCGGTGCTGATCGGTGGGCTGTGGGCGAGTTATGTGGCCGCCGGCGCATTGTTTGTGCGCAAACTCGACGTGTTTGCTCATGCCGCCGTTCTTGCCGGTGTGGCGCTGTTCGGTGCCAGCATCATGTTGATTGCGCAGATGTATCACATCAGCGGCAATCCCTCCGATGCGGTGCTGTTGTGGGCCGCCGGCGGCGTGGTGGCCGGTCTCGCATTTCGATCCAACCCGGCGCTGGTGGCGGCAATGATTTTGGTCGGCCTATGGAGCGGCTGGGAAACGGTGCAATTGAACCAAGTGCATTGGCCGTTTTTGATTGGTTGGGCGGTTGTCAGCGCGTGTTTTGCCTGGCAGCGATGGCGGCCAGGATTTCACCTTGCCGCCATCGCGCTGTCGATTTGGATTGTCAACTTCACTGATTTCGCGCCGTTCCTCAGGCAGCATTGGATTGTCATCATGATTGGCGTGGCGGTGCTCGCTGCGGGATTGGCTGCGCGGATGATCTGGCGCGAGCATCAACGTACGGCGGATGCGGTCATGGCCTATGCATTGGCGGTTGCGGTTTGGGGCCTGTTGGGGGCGCAACTGTTGATGATGGAAGCTGAGCTCGCGAAGTTCGTCGGATTGGCAGCTGTCGCGTTGGCGTTGCTGGTGGGGGCGATCACTTTCGGCTGGTTTATCGGCCATTTGGGTGTGTTATGGGTGGCGTATGTGGGGTTCTCGTTGGAGCTCTTACTGCTTTATTTCCGGACATTGGGGACGTTGCTGAATACGTCACTGTTCTTCGCCGTGGCCGGCATTCTTGTGCTTGGATTGGCGCTGATTGCCTATCGTCTGGGCCGTTCGCCGATCGGCGGTGCGCGATGAGCAGAGTTCTTAGTTGAGGTCAAATGAGGATCGGTTTCAATCGCTACTGGCTGGCAGCCATTGTCGTCGGGATGGCGCAAACGGCGGCTTTGGGTGCGATGATATGGGATCGTGCAGTTTTGCTGGCGTATGGCACAGAGATCACGTTGGCGGTCGAGCCCGTCGATCCTCGCAGCTTGTTTCGCGGCGATTACGTGATTCTCAGCTATGCGTTTTCGAGATTGCCGATCAAGTTGAGGCAGGGGCCTGCGGCCGCCGCCAGAGACGGTGGCGCGACGAACTACGTGACGCTGGCACGCGATGCGGACGGACGTTGGCAGGCCCGCCGGATCACACGCCATATGCCGACAGCGCGCGGCAGTGATGAGATCGTGTTACGCGGGCGTGACCAGCGCCATCGCGGCCCTGATGATAGTCTCGGCAATGGTAATACGACGATTGAGCTGACGTATGGGATTGAGCGTTATTTCCTACCCGAGGGCCGCGGTCACGATGTCGAAAAGGCGATGCGTGATAAGCGCGTTGAAGCCGTGGTTGCGGTTGGCGCGGACGGCGAAGCCATTCTCAAGGGCCTGAAGATTGACGGCAAACTGCGCTTCAAGGAAGGATTATTTTGAGCGTTTCAGCACTCACCGCGCATCGCCGGCACCGGTGACGACAACGATGCGGATCGTGTCGTCCGATGCGAATGCTGCAAGAATCTCGGCCACGCCATTCCACATCTCAAGCGAAACGGCATTGCGTTTTTCCGGTTGGTTGAACGTCATGTAGCCAATCGAACCGTGACGATGTGCCAACATCTTGCCGTCAGCGAAGTCCTGCGCGGTTGCACTCATGCGATTGCCTCAATTGCTGTTGCCAACCCTTGGCGGATGTCCATCGAAACCGAGATTAATGCGGCTGCGAGCGTCTCACGACGTGATTTTTCGCTTGAACTTCTTCCGGGAGCTGGCACGCTTGAGACTTGGCGGGAGTTTGAGCGATACTGGAAAACCCCCCGGGAGGATCACATGACGTTGGTTGCAAGGTTTGGCAGCGCCATTGCTGCAGGTGCGTTAGTGGGAATCGGCGGCCTCGCCGCCAGCGGGCCAGCGCTGGCTCAGGACAAGTACCCTTGCGATATTCAGGTCGTGATCCATGCCAAGTATGGCGGCGGCACCGACACGACGGCGCGGATGATGATGATCCGCTCGCGGCGCATCCTGGGCGTCGACATGAACGTTGTCGCCAAGCGCGGCGGTTCGGGTTCCGCGGCGCAGAACTACGTGCTGTCGCAACCGGCGGACGGATGCACGTTGATCGCACTGACCCAGACCCATCTCTACACGCTGGCACGTGGCAAATCGAAAATGAAGATCGGCGATCTTGTCGGCGTGGCGCGCGCTATGGATGATCCGACCTTCATCACCGTGCGCAAGGACAGCCCGTTCAAGACGCTCAAGGACCTGATCGAAGCATCAAAGCAAAAGGCGCTCAATTGGGGCGTCGCCGAGATCGCGAACACCGAACACATCGGCATCGCACAACTTGCTAAGGCTGCCGGCGGTTTCAAGTATAAGCCGGTCGCACTGGGTTCCGGTTTGCAGATGGTCCAGAACCTGATGTCGGGTGCGATCGACGTCACGACCCCGAATGTGTCCGAGGGCAAAGACCAGGTCAAGGAAGGGACCTTCCGCGCCCTGGCGGTGATGTCGAAGAAACGGCTCAAGGACTTCCCCGATATCCCGACCACCTACGAGCTTGGCTACAAGGTGGCGACGACAACGACACGGGGGTACGCGGTGCGCGCTGGCACGCCGCAGGACCGGATCGAGATGCTCTCGAAGGCTTTGACCAAGGCGATGAGGCATTCGACGTTCGCACAGTATCTGAAAGGTGCCGGGCTCAATCCTGCCGACAGCGTTGCCGGCACCAAGGTGTGGACCGAGCAATTGCAGGAGGAGTTTGCAAAGGCCAAGTCAGCGCTGACGGATCTCGGGATTGTCAAGAAGTAGAGGAGGGCTATGAGGGCCGGCTGCAACGGGCAAGCGTATGGTTTGCTCGCCGCGGTATGGCCGCTTCAAGCCAATGGCACAGACTTCACCTGACCATCAAGCTTCCAAGCAACCGGCAACGAAACAGGGGCTCGTCGATCGTGGTGATCTGATCGTCTCAATCATGCTGCTCGCCGTGTGCGGCTATCTCTATTATCTCACGACGACTTTCGAACAAGCCTCGGCGCTATTGGGCGACAATGTCGGGCCGGCAGATTTTCCGCGGCTGGTGCTGACGATCATAGCGATTCTCGCCGTACTGATGCTGTTGGAGCGGCGCCTGCAACCGGCTCGCTGGCAAAAGATCAAGGACGGCCAAGCCGACTCGGTGAAGATGCTGACCTGGCTGTCGATCGGGTTCACTTTGCTCGTTACCGCAGCAGCGCCTTATCTCGGCACCATGTTGACGATGTTTCTGGTCTGTTTGTTCCTGCCCCTGCTGTGGGGCGAGCGGCGGATGTGGCTGGTGTTGGCGTTCGCCGTGATCTTTACGTTCGCGGTGACGTGGCTGTTCAACGTCGTACTGCGGGTGTTCTTCGAGCCGGGCATCTTCAATCTCTCTGCTAAATCTATCGCCGCGGTCTTCGGGCTGTAACTCCGGCAAGGAACGTTGAACATGGATGCCGTCATCCAAGGTCTGTCGATGATGATCGACCCGTTCAATCTGGCTCTGATTTTCATTGCTGTCTTGATCGGGGTCGTGGTCGGCGCGTTGCCGGGATTGTCGTCACCGATGGCGATTTCCCTGCTGATGCCGTTTTCAATTACGCTTGAGCCGATCCCGGCGATCGCAATGATGGCGGCGCTTTATTGTGCCGGTACGTTCGGGGGATCGATCACGGCGATTCTGATCAACGCGCCGGGAGCACCGCCGGCGGCGGCAACCGCACTGGACGGCTACCCGATGGCGAAGCGCGGTGAGGCCGGGCGGGCGCTCGGGCTTGCCGCGTTCAGCAGCGTCGTCGGCGGTATCATCAGCCTCGTTATTTTTCTAGTTGCAGCACCGTCACTGGCTCAGATCGCGTTGCGTTTCACGCCGCCTGAATATTTCGCGTTGTCGATCTTCGCACTTTCGATGCTGGCGTCGATCAGTGGCAAGTCGTCCTTGCGCAACCTGATTGCAGGGTGCATTGGCGTGTTGCTGAGTACGGTCGGAACGCACCTTACGACCGGCATCGAGCGCTTCACCTTCGACATCCCCGAACTGACGGAAGGCCTCAACTTCGTACCGGTTCTGATCGGGTTGTTCGCAATCGCAGAAATGCTCAACCAAAGCCAGAGTGTTCAACACGTCGTCGAGCGCATTCGAACGGGCGTGATGAAACTGCCGGGTTGGGCCGACATCAAACGCGTTTGGGGCACGGTTCTGCGATCATCGGGACTTGGAACCTTCATTGGCATATTGCCGGCTGAAGGTGCCACCGTGGCTGCGATTATGGGTTACAACGAAGCCAAGCGGTGGTCGAAAAACAAGGATGAATTCGGCACCGGCTGTCCGGAGGGCATCGCCGGGCCGGAGGCGGCCAACAACGCGGCAACCGGCGGGGCGATGGTGCCAACGCTGGCACTCGGAATTCCGGGCAGTGCCTCGACCGCGCTGATCATGGCGGCGCTTGTGATGCACGGCCTGAAGCCCGGGCCGCATTTGCTTTCAAAGCAGCCGGAGTTCATCTATGCCATTTTTGCTGCGATGCTGGTGGCCAATCTGGCGTTTCTGGCGATCGGTTTTGCCGGGGCGAAGGTGTTCTCGCAAATCACCCTGATCCCGCGAACGATCCTGTGGCCGGCCGTGCTGGTGTTTGCAATCATCGGCTCTTATGCCGCCAGCTCGTCGTTCTTCGATGTCTGGGTGATGCTGGTTGCCGGCATCGTCGGCTTTTTCATGCTGCGCTACGGCTTCGGGCCGGCGCCACTGATCATGGGCATGATCCTCGGCAAGATCGTCGAGGAGACGTTCTCGCAGTCGATGATCATCTATGACAATAATGTCCTGGCGATGGCGGAGCGCCCAATCGTTCTGTTGTTCTTCGCGCTAACCCTGCTCAGTCTGGCCGGCCCGTTCATGGCTGGCTGGTGGCGCACGATCCGCGGCATCTCAGTGGGGACGGCGCCGCAGGGCGAATAGTCGGGCCCGCCGCCGGCCGGCTGATCCGCGGGTGGCCTAAACCTTGCCGGCCCGACGCAGCGCATCGATCTGTGCCGTATCGTAGCCGATCGCAGCAAGGATCGCGTCTGTGTCCTGGCCGGGGTTCGGGGCCGGTGCAAGTTCGCCTGCGCGCGGCGTGGTCGACATGTTGATCGGTTGGCCGATGATGTTGAATTCTCCCAGCTCAGAATGGACGACCTTGGTTGCAATCCCGAGATGCTCGACTTGCGGCTCGGCGAAGGTCCGATCGATGGTGTTGATGGCACCGCTCGGCACGCCGGCCCTGGTCATGGCGCCGATTAATTCTGCGCTGGTCCTGGTCTTGGTGACTGCGGCGAGCTTGTCGTTCAAGGCGTCGCGGTTTGTCGATCGGGCGGGCGGTGTGGCGTAATCCGGATCGTCGATCAATTCCGGCAGTCCCAGCGCATTGCAGCAGCGCGCGAACAGGTTGTCGCCGGCTGCGGCAATGTTGATGTGACCGTCTGCGGTCGCGAAGACGCCGGTCGGCACGGATGTCGGATGGTTGTTGCCGGCCTGGCCTGGCACCTCGCCCGACATCGTCCAGCGCGCCGCCTGGAAGTCGAGCATGAAGATCATGGCTTCCAACAGCGAGGTGTGGACCCATTGGCCCCGGCCGGTGGTCTCGCGCTGGAGCAGTGCCATCATGATGGCCTGGGCGAGGAACATGCCCGAGGTGAGATCGGCAATGGCGATGCCGACGCGGACCGGACCCTGGCCGGGCAGACCGGTGATCGACATCAGGCCGCCCATGCCCTGCGCGATCTGGTCGACGCCGGGGCGTTTGGCGTCCGGACCGGTTTGGCCGAAGCCCGATATACTGCCGTAGACGATGCGCGGGTTGATCTGCGCGACGGCATCATAGTCGATGCCGAGGCGGGTCTTCACGTCCGAGCGAAAGTTCTCGACGATCACATCGGCGGTCTCGGCAAGCTTGACGAAGATCGCCTTGCCTTCCGCGCTTTTAAGGTCGAGCGTCAGGCTGCGCTTGTTGCGGTGCAGATTCTGATAATCGGGCCCCTTGATTTTACCACCCATGGCGTCGTTGCCGTCGGCTGCGAGCGGGCGTTCGATCTTGATGACGTCGGCGCCCCAATCGGCGAGTTGGCGTACGGCCGTCGGGCCGGCGCGGTGAGCGGTGAGATCGAGAACCTTGAAGCGGGAAAGCGGCAGCTCGGACATCGACAACCTCGCACATGTTGGGTTGGGCAAACTCTCAACAACAATTGTCAAGGGTCTGGCGGCGAAGAACAAGTGATCAATTGAGCTGGACTAACCGTACGGCATAGCGTGACAAGTCGGCGCTTGATCAAATGCAGCGCGCTTGACGGCGCGCAGTGAACGCCTTGAACCGCCCCGCATTGTCCGGCGAGCCTCCCGGAACCTGCGTATGACAACTGATGATGCTGCATCTGCCAAAATGGCAGATCAAAAATCCATCAGGATCAAGAGTTTATGTCACATTGTAGATTTCACCTGACAAATTGTCATGAACGCCTACCCCCGTCAAGTCCTCCCGATACTGAGTGCGCGATCTAACATTCTGAAATAAAACACTTTTTGTTTAATTTCATATGTTGGCACACGATTTGCAGCTCATTAACCAACGTTCTTAAGGCCTCCGTTTCAGGGGAGAGTTGGTTGGCGATGCGATACGCTCGGCGCAGCCTGTCAATGGCAGCAAGCGCATTGGTTCTGTTGATTGCGCCACCGGTTTTCGCCGAGGACTTTGTCGCAGGCTCGACCCCGCATCAGCGGCCGGCCGGCAAGCCCGTCATCACTGAATACCGACCGTCCGCAGAGTGGCAAGCGCGCGCGCTGAGGGGGGTTGAGAAACCTCATCCGAAGAGCCTGAATTTCCTGAAGGATCAAGGCGCTTGGTACACGCCCTTCAACCGACCAAACATGCCGCCGCCGTATGACTTGCGCGGGCTCTACCCGCGAACGGAGAAACAATGAACTCAAGGGGTCAGGACCGCCACTTTCCTGCCGGTCCACGACAGTCTCGTCGACCAGAGGGTGGCGAGCAAACGTCAGCTGCCCGCACGTGCAGAGTGGGGATCTACAGCTGAAGCTCAAGAAGGGAGAAGAGCGATGAAAACACTGATGAGGTCGGCTGCTGTGGCAGCACTGGTAGCCGTTGCGTCGGCACCGGTTGTCGCGCAGCAAAAAGGTATGAGTGGCATGGGCGGAATGTCTGGAATGTCCGGCATGTCAGGTATGGGCGGCATGGCTGGCATGTCCGGTATGGCCGGCGGCGGTGCGTGGGTATGCACGCAGTGGAGCAGGGCTAGTGCCGCGGGCATGGGTGGCATGGGCGGAATGTCCGGTATGGGCGGCATGTCCGGTATGGGCGGCATGTCCGGTATGGGCGGAATGTCCGGCATGGGCGGCATGTCCGGTATGGGCGGAATGTCCGGCATGGGCGGCATGTCCGGTATGGGCGGAATGTCCGGTATGGGCGGAATGTCCGGCATGGGCGGCATGTCCGGCATGGGTGGCATGTCCGGAATGAAGGGCATGTCCGGAATGCAAGGCATGTCTGGAATGAAGGGCATGTCCGGTATGGGCGGAATGTCCGGAATGAGCGGCATGGCCGGAATGGCCGGCCCTGGCCCAGGCTGGGTTTGCACTCAGTGGACGTCGCGCACCGGAATGCTCGGCATGGGCGGCATGGGTGGTATGTCGGGCATGTCAGGCATGGGTGGTATGTCCGGTATGGGCGGCATGTCCGGAATGAAGGGTATGTCCGGTATGGGCGGAATGTCAGGCGCCAAGAAAAAGTAGTTTGAAACCGACAACTTGCAGGCCACCCTTGATACGGGGTGGCCTGTTTCCGGAATAGTCGTGCGCCGCATGGGCTCAGTGGCCCGGTGCAATCGATATCTTACCACCGTGATGGCTGGTGCCGTCGTCATGTGAGGCGGCACTGCTGCCGTCAGCAAACCCGGACGCGATGCAATGAAAGAGAACCTTGGCATTGCCGTCATTGTCGCAGCTGTGTTGTTTGCAACCTGGCTATTTGTCGGCTTCGACAGCATTGGGTCGCAGCCATCATCTCTAGCCCCGAGCTCGACCGCCGCGACGGGGCCGGGCAGCGACAACGCCCAAGCGGGTGAGGCAAAATCCGCAGAGCTGGCCAAGACCAAGGCGATCTCCTATTTGCAGGCGCAATGGGATCCCATCCATTTCAAACCGGCCATTGACCAAGCCACCAACGCGCAATGCCTGGCCTGCCACAAAGAGATCCTGAGCAGCAAGGTGCGCCCTAAGTCGCCGGCTGGCGTTGTCGCGCTTGACAGCGTTGCCTGGTACCAGCTTGTGGATACTTACAAGGGCCTTCAAGAAACATTTCATGCCCGTCACCTGACCTCCAAATTCGCTCGTCAGGTGATGGATCTAAAGTGCAATTTCTGCCACCAGGGCCACGATCCCCGAGAAGAAGCGCCCGGCTCTTCTGCCACGACAGGTGATGGGTTGGGGGACTTCGCGCTGCGCAAGATGGTCAATCCTTCGAAGAGCTGCCTGCGCTGTCACGGTAGGTTCCCACACGAAGTGATGGATGGGGTGGAAGAAGCCTGGCCAAAGGCTCGCGTCAATTTCGAAGATGAAGAGACAAAGAACGGTTGTCTGGTTTGCCACGATGCTGAGGCGGGCGGCCTGCGCACGAACCGGCACCAAGTAAACTACCTGAAACCGAAGGCAATCGAAAAGCTTGCCAAGACCGGAAGCTCCGACAGCTGCCACGGCTGTCATGGCGGTCGCGCCTGGTATCGCAATTCCTACCCCTATCCGCGAAACGCATGGCCGGACATGCCCGAGGAAACTCCCGACTGGGCCAAGGGGCGTCCAACAAAGTCTGCAGCTCGCGACCTAATCGGGGTTTCTCCGAAGGCAGCCGATGGAGCAACAAAATGACGGATAAGCGATCCGGTCAGTCAACGGCGACCGGAAGTTGGCGCAATGCCTTGCGTGTCAATCGGCGGGAATTTGTCCGCGGTGCGACGGCGGCCGGTGTCATCGGCGCTGCGAGCCCGTTGATCAAGGCCGATGAGGCCAAGGCCTTTGCATACGAGCCTTATCCCAAGGACGATGAGCTGACCACCGTCGTCACGAGTTGTGCCCACAATTGTGGGTCGCGGCACATGCTTGTCGCGCACAAGAAGGGCGATGTAATCGTCCGACTTTCGACGGATGACGGGCGTTACCAGGCGGATGGTTCGGTTGGCAAGGACACCGAAGCCGAACCGCAGGTCAGAGCATGCCTGCGTGGCCGGTCCTATCGATCGCGGCTCTATTCGCCGGAGCGCCTGCTCTACCCGATGAAACGGGTCGGTGAGCGCGGCGAGGGCAAGTTCAAGCGCATTAGCTGGGACGATGCGCTCGGCGAAATCGCCACCAAGATGCAGGAGTTGAAAGCGAACTACGGCCCGACGGCGATCCTCGACCAGTCCTACGCCGGCGCGTCCTACGGTGTCCTGCACAAGTCCGACCAGATCGAAGGGCTGCTCGGCCGTTTCCTCGGGATGTTCGGCTGCAGGACGAGCTCATGGTCAGTTCCGTCCTATCAAGGAACAACGTTCTCCTCGCGCATGACGTTCGGCACCATCGAAGATGGCAACGAGGATGACGCGTTTGCCCATTGCAAGCTCATCATCATGTGGGGATGGAACCCGGCCTACACGTTCCACGGCGGCAACACGTTCTATTACATGCGGCTTGCCAAGCAGCGCGGCTGCAAATTCGTCGTTGTCGATCCGCAATACACCGATTCAGCGGCAGCCTATGATGCCTGGTGGATCCCGATCAAGCCCAACACCGATGCGGCGATGCTGGCCGCAATGGCGCATTACATTTTCACCAACAACCTTCATGACCAGAACTTCATCAACCGCTTCTGTCAGGGCATGGATGCCGGCACGATGCCGTTCTGGGCGCAGGGCCGGGAGAACTTCAAGGACTACATCCTCGGCAACTCCGACGGTCAGCCCAAAACACCGGAATGGGCCGAGCCGATCTGCGGCGTTAAGGCAGCGGATATCAAGAAGCTCGCGGACATGTATGCGAGGACCAAACCGGCGGCATTGAAAGCCTCCTGGGCGCCCGGGCGTAATGCCTATGGCGAACAATATAACCGCATGGCAGCAGCCGTGCAGGCCATGACCGGCAACGTCGGCGTTCTTGGCGGCTGTGCGGAGGGTGTTGGCAAGGCTTGGCATGCCGAAGGCACAGCCTACCCTTACGACCAGTATGCCAACATATGGTTCGCGTCGCTCAAATCGGACCGCTGGGCGCATTGCGTTCTCAACTACCCTGATATCCGGCGTGAGGAACTCGGGCTCTGGCCACGCAGCGACAATCTCGACGGTGTCGTTCCCAACATCAAGGCGATCTTCTGGCACGGCTCCGACTGGTTCAATCAGCTCACCAACATCAACAAGGAGATCCAGGCGATCAACAAGCTCGAGCTTGTCGTTTGTATGGATTCAACGATAACACCCTCGGGTTTGTATGCAGACTATCTGCTGCCGATCGCGACGCACTTTGAACGGCACGACGTAGCCCTGCCTTGGTACAAGGGCCACTATTACATTCATCGCCCTAAGGTGATCGAACCGCTCGGCGAGTCAAAAACGGATTTCCAGGTTTTCACCGAACTCGCCTATCGGTTGGGCTTTGGCCCGCGCTACAATCCGAAGGCCGACCGGAGTTACTTCGACGACAACGCGGCAGTCGACGATGCCTACCTCCTACAGTGGTGGAACAATCGCGTCATGGGACACCAGGGCGTGACGATGAGCTGGCAGGAATTCAAGAAGCGCGGCGTTTACAAATTCAAGCTCGCGCGTCCCCACGTGGCGTTCCAGGACAACATCGAGCGCGGGATTCCGTTCCAGACGCCATCCGGGCGGATCGAGATCTTTTCGTCCGAGCTCGGGCAAATCACGGACTGGACCAAGACCCAGTACGGCTACGAGATCCCGGCGATACCGAAATGGATCGAACCATGGGAGTCGCTCAACAGCCCCAAGGCGGTGGATTATCCGTTTCATCTGATCACACCGCATCCGCGCCATCGCACACATTCGATCTTCAACAACATCCCCTGGCTGCGTGAAACCTACGAGCAGGAAGCGACGATCAATGCCGCCGACGCCGCGCGATTGGAGATCAAAACCGGTGATACGGTCGAAGTGTGGAATGAACGCGGGCGCATCATCGTGCCGGCCTACGTCACCGAAAGATGTATGCCCGGCGTTGCCGTGGTCTACGAAGGCGCCTGGCTCGACCTTGACGAGGACGGGGTCGACCGGGCCGGCAACCCTGATTTCCTAACGCTTGACAATCCCAGTCCGGCAGGCGCCTTCGCCTACAACACGATACTTGTCGATATCAAGAAGACGACGCTGGATCACAGACCCGGTTGGGATCGGCTCGCAACTTCGCGCAGCCATGTCTTCCGACGCGATCTTTGAGGTGAGGGTGTGATGGCAAAAAAACTTGACAAGCAGGTCGTGAAGGAAGCCGTGAAGCGGCGCAACGAGGCGGTCTACAACCCGGTTGCTCCGCAAGAACAGCTCGGCTTCATCCACCACAATGTCGATTGCATTGGCTGCAGGGCATGCGAAATCGCCTGCAAAGACAAGAACGGTTTGGCTCCGGGACCGCGGTTCCGACGCGTGATGTACGTCGAGGGCGGAACCTATCCAGAGGTCTATGCCTACAAGGTCAACATGTCATGCAATCACTGTGCGGAGCCGGCGTGTCTGCCGACCTGCCCAACCGGTGCGATCTACAAGCGGGAGAAGGATGGCATCGTCGATATCGATTCGACTTTGTGTATCGGATGCCGCCGATGCGAAGCTGCCTGCCCATACGGAGCGCCGCAGTTTATTCCCGAGCAAAACATCGTCTCCAAGTGCAACATGTGCGTTGACGAAATCGATGCCGGACGCAAGCCCTACTGCGTCATGGCATGCATGATGCGCGTACTCGACATCGGTCCAATCGACAAGCTCAGGGATGGCACCTACGAAACGAAGGCCCGCGGCCCGCAAGATTTCATCGCCAACCAGGTGAAGAACATGGCCGATCCGGAATTGACCAATCCGTCTATCGTTTTCGTCCCCCATAGCAAGGGGGTCGTAAAGTGACCGACAGCCCTAACCGTCACGACAGTGAGGCAGTTGATTTGGCGACATTCCGTGCGGCTGTTGCAGGGGATTTGCGGTTGCTCGCCCATTTGCATGATCGCGAGTTATCACAACATCAGCTCTCACGCCTGAAGGGGCAACCGTTCCAGATGCGGCTCGCCTTGCTGCCGGGCTCAGCGGCCGGCCAATCGGCCATCAAAGCCTTTGATGCCGAGTTGCAGAAACTTCCCGACCAGCCAGACGCAAGGGTTATCGACCAACTCGCCGTTGCCTTTGCAGACATCTATTTGACATTCCGATATCGGGCCTCGCCGACCGAGTCGGTCTGGTTCGACGATGATGGACTTGAGCGCCAGTTGGCGATGTTTCAGGTCAAGCAATGGTATCAACACCACAACCTCGTCGTTCGCGACTGGGCGAAGCGTCCTGAAGATCACCTGGTCCTCCAACTGGAATTTGTTGCTCACCTGCTGACCTTGGATGACGCGCCAGGGTCGCTTGAGGAGGCGGCGCGCTTTTTGGATGCGCATATCGGTCGATGGATCGGACGGTTTGCGGAGCGGCTGAATGAAACGCGAGCACCAGCTTTCTATGCTGCCCTGGCAGGAATGACCGCGGCTTATCTTGATGAGCTGCGCGACCATCTTGCGCAAATCACCGGGCTCGCTCGTCCGGCACCTGCACCGGACGAACCTGAGACGGCAGAACCGGGCGCGCTTGAGATGCCGGCATCAGGCTACGTTCCCGGGGTCGCACCGAGTTGGTGAGGGGCATTCGACGCTACATCTGGAAAAGGAAATTAAGTGTCAGCAGCCCCTCCAGTCCCACTTGCGCGTCGGCAGGCAAAACCACATCTGATAGGCGAAGCCTGCGTCCATGCATTGAGCCCGCTCGCTTCGTGCGAGGCATGTGTGGTAATTTGTCCGTGGCAAGCCTGGCAACTGACACTCGGCGAGTTGTCGCTCGATGTTTGCAATTGCGACGGGTGCGGTCTATGCCGGGCAGTATGCCCGGAACAAGCAATAGAACTGGCGATGCCAGCGCTCCTGCGGGATCTGCCCGGTGGTGGCCGCGCGATCTTTGCCGCCTGTGAGCGTGCATGCACAGGTTCAGGTCAAGGCACGGTTCCATGCGCCCACGGATTTCGCCATGAGGATCTTGAAAGCTGGTCGAGGCAGGCGGCAGGCGAGATGGTAGTGGCCACGGACAACTGCGATGACTGCCCGCGCGGGGGTGCGAGCCGACTGGAGCACACAATCGCAGGCTTCAATGCAATTGCGGCCGCAAGAGCAAGGCCGCGCCTGAAGCTGCGGTATGTTTCGGCGCGGCAATGGGATTGCGAGCTTGCCGCCTCTCGCCCCTGCGATGATGAGCCGGACATGAAACGGCGGAGCTTCTTGCGGGTGTTCACAGGCGGCCTGACGGAATTGACGAACGATAACCCTGCGGCGGAGCCACGCGATCGAGTGGGGCAGCTTGCCCGCTTTGTTCCTCGGATCGACGTGGCACGCTGCCAAGCCTGCGATGCCTGCACCGAGCTATGCCCGCACGGCGCGTTGCGCAAGGAAGCTGACCTGGATGGGAGTGTGAGCTACTGCCTTGCCGCTGACAGCTGCACGGGGTGCGGTATCTGTTCCGATGTTTGTGCATGGGCTGCAGTGGAAATCGAACCCGGCGCTAAGGTTGTGCAGACACAGGTCGAGTTGGTCAGCGCGCACTGCAAACGCTGCGGTATTCGGTTTCAGATCCCTCGACAGTCGGACGCAGACGGCAGCTTGTGCGGAACGTGCCAGCGAACCGGGGGGCGGAACCGATTGTTCCAGGTTCTGGATTGAAGACCGAATCGCGGCCGGGAGGGTTTGCG
The DNA here is from genome assembly GCA_965223355.1 of Hyphomicrobiaceae bacterium. Lineage (GTDB taxonomy): Bacteria > Pseudomonadota > Alphaproteobacteria > Rhizobiales > Hyphomicrobiaceae > Tectiglobus. Next base: position 4,431,867 of record CBDCWE010000003.1, on the reverse strand, counting down.
CCTCTCGCCTGCACGATTTTGAGAGGGCACGGATCAGATCCGCAATCTCGGATCTCCACTCGCCATGGTGCGGCAGAGCAACCTGATCAGGGCAGATGGCAGACAACACTGCGATAAGACTACGGGACCGCCTCAGTACGCGCCTGCTGGCGCTGCTCTTTCTTGCACTGGTCGGAAGTTCGCTCGCCTTTCTCATCCTGTTTGTTGGGCTTTACCGGCGTGAGTTGGCACGCGAGCGCGGCCACACCTCGGTCCAGATCAGTCGCCTGCTCCAACTGGCACTCGAAAATGCCATGCTGAAACGCGATCTGCCCGGCCTGCGAAAAATCATACTCCGCTTGAACCGGCAGCCGGGTATCGAACGCGTCATGATTGCAAATCCACAGCGCATCGTCAGGTTTGCTTCGCGTGAACGCGATCTCGGGACAACGCTAACACCGCAAAGCCTTGGTTGTGCTGATTGCACTGACGAACTGAACGGCCAGGCTGCGATAAGCCGGTTTATCATGACGCAGTCCGGGCAGTCCATCCTTCGCAGTGTCAACCCGATCCGAAACAAGTCTGCCTGTAAGACGTGTCACGGCCCGGTCGAGAAGTCTCCCATCAACGGCATTTTGGTCGTTGACCATGATGCCTCGGCGATCACGAGCCGGGCGTTTCGCGGGTCCACGCTACTCGCTGCCGTCGGTTTGACAATCGTTGTGCTGGCGCTCACGGCGACCTGGCTCTTTCTGCGAACGTTTTTTCTGCGCCCTGTCGAGGAGATCAGTGCCGCCAGCCAGGCTTTGGCGGCGGGGCAACTCGACAGGCGGGTCAAGTACAGTAGCCGGAGGCGCGATGAGCTCAGTGTGCTATCGGAGTCGTTCAACGAGATGGCCGCGGAACTGTCGAGCAAAATTCAATCGGTGACAACCGCGGAGGCCTTTCTTCAGTCTTTGATCAACTCGATACCCGATGGCATCCGTGTGATAGATCAAAATTACAGAGTTGTCCGCGTTAACCGCGCTTACTGTGAGATGGTCGGAGCCGATCAGGCAAGCCTGATTGGCGAGCCGTGCTATCACATTCACGGGCGTGAAGAGCCCTGTCCTGCAACCCTCATCACCTGTCCGTTCCACGCGATTGATGATGATGGTTCGACGATAAAATACATTCACCGCCACGTCGGCATGAATGGCAGAGAGCACTACGTTGAGACAACGGCCGGCCGCCTACTTGTGGAAACTAACGGCAAGCCCGAGCGCCTGATTGTTGAGGCGATGCGGGATCTGACCGAACAAGCCCGCTTTTCGCAAGAGCAGAGGATGGCGGAACTGGGCCAGCTCGCCGCCGGTGTGGCACACGAAATCTACAATCCCTTGGCGTCGGTAAAACTCGGCCTCCAGGCGCTGCTGCGCAACCGAGGCGGTACCGCCGACATTAATGAACAGAGCGCAGACTACATCAGGATTGTCGATGCGGAAGTCGACAAGTGCATTGAGATCACCAAACGGCTTCTGAGCCTGAGTATGCCGCCTAGCCGTGAAGTACAACTGGTCTCGATGAGCGAGGTCATAACAGATGTACTTTCGCTTTTGCGCTATGAGGCGGAAGCGGGCAACATCGCTGTCAACACGACATTGGTCGATAGTGAATTGAGAATAGTGAGCCGCGACAGCGAAATGCGCATGCTCATTCTCAACCTCGTACAGAATGCGTTCCACGCCATGCCCGAGGGTGGCACGCTGTCTGTCAGCGGCTCTGAATGTGACGGCCACGTTCGCATTGATGTTGCAGACACCGGTGTCGGCATCAGCGCGGACAAGGTCCATCGCATCTTCGACCCATTCTACAGCGACCGTGGCGATCGTTTGCAAGGCACGGGGCTGGGTCTGACGATTTGTCGGGCCATCGTCCGCCGCTACCACGGCGATATTGAAGTCCAAAGTGAAGTCGGAAAGGGTACTGCATTCAAGGTGACACTACCGGCAGCGTTCGAGGCATGACCAAGAGCCAAAGCAAACATCAGATCCTAGTGATCGAAGACGATCAAGTTCTCAATCGGCTGATTGTCGATCAACTCGGTGAACTTCAGTTCGACGTTTTCGGCGCTCCCACTTGGCATGATGCACGCCAGTATCTTGCCTCGCATGAACCAAGCCTCATTCTCCTGGACCTGCGTCTGCCGGATGCGGACGGTAGCGATCTAATTCCAGAACTAGCCGGAAGCTATCCATTGATCGTGTTGACCGCTTACGGATCAATCGAAACGGCGGTCAATGCCATCAAAAACGGTGCCGTCGAATATCTCTCCAAGCCTGTCAACATCGATGAGCTTGAACTTGAGGTCAAACGCGCTCTACGCAACGCAGAGCTGCATCGCGACTACCAGTTCGTGAAGGGGCAGCAGCAGACGGACGGCAAGACCTATATGGTCGGCTCGAGCATGGCCTTGAAAGAGGTTGTCGACTTGGTTCGCGCAGTGGCTCAGACGGATGCAACCGTTCTGATCCATGGTGAAAGTGGTGTGGGCAAGGAACTCGTGGCGCGCGAGATCCACCGCTATAGTCCGCGCAAGGAGGCCAACTTCGTTGCATTGGACTGCTGCACGTTGCAGGAGAACCTGTTTGAATCCGAGCTGTTCGGTCACGAAAAAGGAGCGTTCACTGGCGCGACGTCACAAAAGCGGGGATTGATCGAGGGAGCGCATCACGGCACGTTGTTTCTTGACGAAATCGGCGAAATCTCGCCTTCGGTGCAAGCCAAACTCCTCCGCGTGATCGAGACGGGACAGTTTCGCCGGGTCGGCGGGCTCAAGGACCTATCGAGCCTCACCCGCATCGTTGCAGCAACAAATCAAGATCTCGAGAAGTTGTCGCAAACGGGTGATTTCCGTTTGGACCTCTATTACCGATTGAGCGCGTTTGTCATCACCATCCCTCCGCTACGTGAACGCCGCGGTGACATCCCACAACTTGCCGAATATTTTTTGAATAATCACGACTTCTCCCGCCGCATCTCGAAGAAGTTCTCGGATTCCGCGCTGCATGTGCTCAGTACATACGATTGGCCCGGCAACATTCGTGAATTGCGCAATATCGTTGAGCGAGCTGTTATTCTATCGGGGACGAGTTCACGCATCGATCCCAAGCATCTCGGATTGTCGGACCGTACCACGATGCGCGCGGCCGGGGTCAAGCTGACATTCGACCATGAACCGACGCTGGATGAGATGACCCAGGAATATCTTAAGACCCTGTTGAGCAAGTATTCGGGCCACCGCGCCAAAATTGCACAGTGCCTCGGCATGAGTGAGCGCAGTGTCTACCGGCTGATTAAAAAGCTGGAGCAGACAAATCCGAACTGAACTCAATCCGCGCAAAAGCACGACGGAACCGCTGAACACGTCACGGGTTTGCTAAAGGGCGGCGCCCTTGACCAATCGCCGCTTGGCGGCGATCCTTGAGGGGCTTGTCAGCCCCTCAAACACCCCGACCAGGGGACCCATCCCCTGGACCCCGGACTTGTGACGAGCGCTTACTCTGGCGGAGAGAGAGGGATTCGAACCCTCGAGACGGTTTCCCGCCTACACGCGTTCCAGGCGTGCGCCTTCAACCACTCGGCCACCTCTCCTGAGCCCGGCTTGACAGTTCCAGTCCGATCGGGTCGGCGCAACGGGAGGCGCGAATATAGCGCCGATCACGCCGGACGCAAGTGCCGGCCGCAAGCGGTGGTGGACACCGCACCGCGATTCGGAGCGCCGATTGACGCGTGCCAACCGCAATGCATAGCTGGGGCAGTATAAGTCCAGGGTCCAGGGGATGATCCCCTGGTCGGGGTGTTTGAGGGGCTGACAAGCCCCTCAAGGATCGCCGCCAAGCGGCGATATGTTAAGGGCGCTGCCCTTTGTATCTTAATCTTGAGCCTGTTTCTTGCGAATCAGCGATGTTCAGGCTTGATCCGGCAGGATGGCCACCCTGCCGGATCGGGCGGGTTTGGGGCCGTGCTGCCCTTGGGTGATTTGCACCGTTTGTTAGCTAGGCCAGCCCGCCCATCGCTTCACCTGAACAGATGATTGGGAGCAAGTCCCGGATGCAAGGCAAGGTCAAACGAAGCGACTCTGACATGGTATATGTCGGCATCGATGTTGCCAAGAACTGGCTCGATGTCGCAATCTATCCGGCCAATGTGACGTTCCGGTTTGCCAACACCAAAAAAGGCCACAAGCAATTGCTCGCCAGCCTTGCCACGTATCAGGTCGGCCTTGTGGTTTGTGAGGCAACGGGAAAACACCATCGCTCTTGCCACGCCGCTCTGCACGCTGCCGGTATTGCGGTTTGTGTCATCAATCCTTATCGATCCCGCAAGTTTGCCGACATCTTAGGTAAGTTGGCCAAAACCGATACGATCGATGCGATGACACTGGCCCAGTTGGCAGCCCTGCATCAGCCAAACGCGACCATCCCTGCTCCTGAAAAAATCCAGAAACTGGCAGAGCTTATCTCAGCTCGCATCGCCGCCGTTGGCGACAGAACGGCCGTTTCAAACCGCCATGGTGCGGCCCAATGTGCCAACCTCAAGCGCGAACTGGGCAGGCAGCTCAAGGCCGTCGACAAGCATATCGCGCGCCTCGAGGCGATGATCCGCAAGATCATCGCAAGCGATGAGGCGCTGATGCGACGTTATGATATTCTTGTCTCAATTCCAGGTATCGCTGACATCACGGCGATGGGGTTGATCGGCCTGCTCAGCGAACTCGGCACCTGCACCGATAAAGAAATCGCAGCCCTTGTCGGCGTCGCGCCGATGAACTGGGACAGCGGCGAAATGCGGGGGCGGCGTGCCATTCGCGGCGGCCGAGCAGCAGTGCGTAAGCTGCTTTACATGCCGGCCATGGTTGCTGTCGGTCGTGGCGTGAATGCTGACTTGCAAACCTTCTACGAACGTTTGCGAGCCAACGCCAAGCCCGCCAAAGTCGCGCTCGTTGCCGTCATGCGAAAACTCATCATTCTCGCCAACACCCTGATCTTCGAAAACCGAAAATGGGCCCCCAAAATGCCTTGACAAGCGAGACAGATGCTAACGATCCCGCCAAAGGGCAATGCCCTTTGCAAACCCGTGACGTGTTCAGCGGTTAGGAGGCAATCAGGATGGCCAAAGATGGTGCCGAGGGCGCACGCCAAGTCGACGTCGCAATTGTCGGGGCCGGGGTGGCCGGTCTTTACGCAATCCACCGCCTGCGCCGGCTGGGCCTCCATGTCAGGGCCTACGAAGCCGGTTCAGGCATCGGCGGCACCTGGTTCTGGAACCGTTATCCGGGCTGCCGCTGCGATGTCGAAAGCCTCGAATATTCGTATTCGTTTTCAGACGACCTGCAGCAGGACTGGCACTGGCCGGAACGTTATGGCACCCAGCCTGAAATCCTGAAGTACGTCAACCACGTTGCCGAGCGCTTCGACCTGATGCGCGATATCGAACTCAACACCCGTATCACATCCGCACAGTTCGATCGTGAAGCAAAGTCCTGGACCCTCAAGACGGCCGCCGGCGAAACCATCCTCGCACCGTTTTGCATCATGGCCACCGGCAACCTGTCGACGCCGCAAAGGCCGCCCTTCAAAGGCCTCGATAGCTTTCAGGGCCAATGGTACCACACCGGCCTTTGGCCGCACGAAGGTGTTGACTTCACCGGCCGGCGCGTTGGCGTTGTTGGCACCGGTTCTTCCGGTGTGCAGATGATCCCGCACATTGCCGCGCAAGCCGAGCACCTCTACGTCTTCCAGCGCACCGCCAACTTCTCGCTTCCCGCCCGCAATGCTGCCCTGGACCCGGAGCGCGAAGCCAAGCATAAATCGGAATACGTCGACCGTCGCAGGGCCGCCTACGATACCCCCTTCGGCATTGCCGGTTATCCGCCGCCGGAAAAATCAGCATTGGCGGCAACCGCCGAGGAGCGCCGCGCCCAATACGAGGCGAAGTGGGCGGAAGGCGGCAGCATCAGTTTTCTGTATTCCTATACCGACCTTCTCACCAACGCGGCAGCAAACAAGACCGCCTCCGACTTCGTGCGCGACAAAATCCGCGCGACGGTCAAGGATCCCGAGGTCGCCGAACTGTTGTGCCCGAACGACCATCCGATCGGCACGAAGCGCCTGATCCTCGATACCAACTATTACGAAACCTACAACCGCGATAACGTCACGCTGGTCAATGTCCGCAACAGCCCGATCGAGGAAATCACACCGACCGGCATTCGCACGACCGACGCCGAATACGACGTCGACGCCATTGCCTTTGCGATTGGCTTCGATGCCATGACCGGCGCCATCAAGGACATCGACATCAAGACCAGCGACGGCCGGTCGATCCACGAGACTTGGGCTGGCGGACCGCAAACCTACCTGGGCCTGATGATCAACGGCTTCCCGAACATGTTCTTGGTCACCGGCCCGCAAAGCCCGGGCGTCAAGAGCCAGATGATCCTGTCATGCGAACAGCACGTCGACTTTATCGCCAACTGCATCGCGCATATGAAGGCCCATGACCAAGCGGTGATCGAGCCGACCGCCGCAGCCCAAGCGGCATGGGTCGAGCACGTCACCGAAGTCGGCAACGCGACGCTCTATCCGCTGGCCAACTCATGGTATATGGGTGTCAACATCCCGGGCAAACCCAAGGTCTTCATGCCCTACGTCGGCGGCGTCCACAACTATACCGAACGCCTCAGGGAGGTGGTCGATACCGGCTACGATGGCTTCACGTTCTCGGCCTGATACCATCTCCTGCATGCGACACCGAACCCGAACACCCGAGCGCGAGACCCAACGTGAATAACGACAACCCCAAATTCGGTATCATCGGCGCCGGCATGATTGCCGAGTTTCACGCCCAGGCCATTGCCGCGATGAGCGGAGCCGAACTGGTCGCGGTGTTCGCGCGCCGCAAGGCGGCGGCAGACGAATTTGCGGCCAGGAACCAATGCCGGGCCTATTCGGATCTCGCCCGCTTTCTCGAGCATGAGCCGCTTGATATCGTCACGATCTGCACGCCGAGCGGAGCCCACCTCGAGCCGGCATCTGCGGCTGCCGCGGCAGGCAAGCACGTGATTTGCGAAAAACCACTGGAGGTGAGCACCGAACGCGTCGACCGCATGATTGGCGCATGCGCCGAGGCCAAGGTGATGCTTGCCGGCATTTTCCCGCGCCGGTTCAACCCGGCAACCGCGCTCCTCAAGCAAGCCGTCGATGACGGGCGCTTCGGACACCTCGCCATTGCCGATGCCATTGTCAAATGGTGGCGCGATCAGACGTATTACGACAGCGGCGCCTGGCGCGGCACCTGGCGCCTCGACGGTGGCGGCGCCCTGATGAACCAATCAATCCACACCGTCGACCTCCTCCTGCATGTGATGGGCGATGTCAAAGCCGTTCGCGCCGAAACGGCTTTGCTGGCCCACGAGCGCATCGAGGTCGAGGATGTCGCTGTCGCCATGCTTGAGTTTGCCAACGGTGCCCTCGGCATCGTCCAGGGCTCGACGGCGTGCTGGTCACGCACCGGGCTGCCGGCAGAAATCCAGATCTCCGGCAGCGGCGGATCGGTCGTTCTGACCGACGACAAATTCCGGGTCTGGGAGTTCCGCGATGAAGATGCTCGGGATCGGGCGGTGCGCCGGCAGTACGGCCTCGACAGCGCCGCCGCGGGCGCCGGGGCGGTCGATCCAAAGGCGATCGATTTTACGTGGCATCAACGCAATTTCGAGGATGTACTCGACGCGCTGCGCACCGGCCGCCGGCCGATGGTTGACGGTCGCGAAGGGCGCCGGGCCGTTGCCCTGATCGAGGCAATCTACGCCTCGGCGCGATCGCGCGGCGCCCGGGTCGAGGTTGGCTGACCGCAATCTGCCAGCGCCGACAATCCACACCCTGATGCTTGCTCAAGCGCACAGCCAAGCGTTCCGCATCTATTCCTAACGTGACCGCCGGATGCTAAATTCCGGATGATAACCGACGGCGGTCAGCCCACGTGCGGGCGGTCGTGCGGGCCTGGGTTGGAGTTACCAAACGGAACGGGACGACAAGCGATGACGGCAGATGGTTCTGGCAACGGCACAGATTTCAAATGGATTGGTAAACGCACCATTCGCCCGGATGGTGCAGACAAGGTTACCGGGCGTGCCCAGTATGCCGCCGACGGCATCATGCCGGGGATGATCTGGGGCGCGATCGTCAGGAGCCCGCACCCGCACGCGCGCATCAAATCGATCAACGCCGAAAAGGCACTGGCGCTGCCGGGCGTCAAGGCTGTCGTCACCGCCGCCGACATTGTCGAGATCCCGCTCGATAAACCGATCCCGGTCGGCATCCAGGATATGCGGTGGATGTGCCGCAACGTCATGGCGCGCGACAAGGCGCTGTTCGTCGGCCATCCGGTTGCAGCCGTTGCGGCGACCTCGAAAACGCTCGCCAAAAAGGCTGCCAAACTGGTCGAGGTCGACTACGACGTCCTGCCTTTCGCGATCGAGATTGACGACGCCATCGCACCTGATGCGCCGATCCTTCACGACCAGGTCCGCGCCCCGGGTGATGATACCGGCAAGCCCTCCAACATCGCCAACCGGCTCGAGCACAAACTGGGCGATGTCGAAGCCGGATTTGCCGCAGCCGACGTCGTTGTCGAAAGGAGTTTTGATACGCGGCCCGTTCACCAGGGCTATATCGAACCGCATGCCTGCGTCGTCAGCGTTTCAGGCGACAACAAAGCGACCATCTGGTCATCGAGCCAAGGCCACTTCATGGTCCGCTCGATGTGTTCGTGGCTGTCGGGCATACCGCAAACCGATATTCTCGCGATCCCGGCTGAAATTGGCGGCGGCTTCGGCGGCAAGACCATTGTCTACCTCGAGCCGGTTGCGTTGGCGCTGTCGCGCAAGAGCGCCCGCCCGGTCAAAATCCAGATGAGCCGCGAGGAGGTTTTCCACGCCACCGGCCCGACCTCAGGTTCGAAAAGCACCATCAAAATCGGCGCCACGAAGGATGGTAAGATTACCGCTGTGCAAGGCACCTACTATCTGCAGGCCGGCGCCTTTCCGGGCTCACCGATCCGCGGCGCCGTTGGCTGCGCCTTCGCCCCCTACGACATCGCAAACGTCCACATGGTTGGCTACGACGTGCTGTGCAATCGCTCCAAGGTTGCCGCCTATCGCGCGCCGGGCGCCCCGATCGGCGCGTTTTCATCGGAGTCCGTGCTTGACGAAGTCGCTGGCGCAATCGGCATGGACCCGCTCGCGTTCCGCCTCAAGAACGCCGCCAAAAAGGGCACCAAAGCCGCATACGGTCCGATCTTCGATCGGATCGGTTATGCAGAATCCGTCGCGGCCGCGCTTGATCATCCCCACTACCAGGCCCCGCTCGGGCCCAACCAGGGCCGCGGCGTTGCCAGCGGTTTCTGGTTTAACGCCGGCGGCGAATCGAGTGCCGAGGTGCGCATTGCCGAAGACGGCACGGTGCAGGTCGTTACCGGTCATCCCGACATCGGCGGTTCGCGCGCCGCGATCGCCAACATTACGGCGGAACTGTTCGGCATCGATTATGACAACGTCAATGTCGAGATCGGCGATACGAATTCGGTCGGCTTCAGTGCTGTAACCGGCGGCAGCCGCGTGACCTTTGCTTCGGCCAAGGTGGTGACCGACTCGGTCGAGAAGGTGATCACGCAATTGCGTCAGCGCGCGGCCAAGCTCTGGAACATCGATGTCGAGGCCGTGACCTGGCAGAACGGCGAAGCCAGCCCCGCCGGCTCCAACGCCGGCGAGTTCGACCCGCTCACCCTTGGCGACTTGGCGGCCAAGGCCAGTGCGACCGGCGGCCCGATTGGATCGGGAACGTCGCTGACCACCAGCGGTGCTGACGGTGGCTTTGCCACCCACATTTGCGATGTCGAGGTTGATCCGGAAACGGGGCACGTCAAGATCCTGCGCTACACCTCGTTCCAGGATGCCGGGCGCGCCATTCATCCGGCCTATGTCGAAGGTCAGATGGAGGGCGGCGTCGTCCAGGGCATCGGCTGGGCCCTCAACGAGGAATACATTTACGACAACGATGGCAGGCTCGAGAACGCCGGCTTCCTGGACTACCGCATGCCGGTCGCCTCCGACCTGCCGCTGATCGATTCCGTGATCCTCGAGATCCCGAACGAGAAGCACCCGCAAGGTATTCGCGGCGTCGGCGAGGTCCCGATCGTGCCGCCGTTGGCAGCCATCGCCAATGCCATCAAGATGGCGACGGGCAAGCGCATGACGTCGTTGCCGATGTCGCCGCCAAAGCTCCTGGCCGAACTGCAGAAATAGCGGCCTCGGAACGTGAACCTGCATGCAAGGTCAGACAGGGACTGCTGATGATAGCATCACCAAAGTCGAACACGTCCTGTCTGGAGCTTCTCTGCATTGCAACGACGTTTCTGGAAGAGTTTGGACCGTTATGTATGCGGCCAAGGGTAGCGCCCAGATTGATGTAAAAATATACGCTAAGCGGTCCCGCAGGGGCTGAGCTGTCTTGTCTCGATAAAATGGTAGAGCGCTGTCCGTGAGACGCCGGTGGTCATCATACCGGCACGTGCCGGCCCCGGCGCCGGGATGACACGATGACACGGCGTAAAGAGTTCTGCCGGTGCCAAGTCCGCCTGCCCTCTGGCCAACCGATCCGGCTTTCGGCCGTAGCGGCAAGCCACCGGCTTCAGCCGCCGGCTTCGACCACTGTATAATTTCACCTGGAACTGTCCGCTTCCCCACCCGGCGGTCCATAGATCATCTTTGTGCTTTAAGTTGGAACCGCTATTGCGGTTCCAACTTAAAGAACAAAGATGATCGCCACTTTAGAGGCGAGCAACTTTCTGCCTTTATTCGGGATCGTTCCGATTCCGAATAAAGGCAGGTTGCTCTAGCCACGATCGGATGAGTGGTTGGCGGCGGCCGGACGGTGCAGCAGTTTGCAGGTCAGGAATGTCGCCTGCACGTTAATCGTGGGCGCGCGCGTCCAGGCGAGCGCCGGCACGGCCAAAACATCATCACCGCACCACACGGCTGGAACAACCGCAAGCGCTGCGCGGGGAACGGATTGCGGCAACGCGACCGCTGTTGTTGTCGACAGCCAGCCAAGCCCGCGCGCGCCCAACTGCGCAATGGTCGATCCCTGCGGCAGTGCCTGCGATACCGAGATCCGAAATCGCCCGTCCCAGATGAACGTGCCGGGCTGGGCGACGGCGATCACCTCGAGGAGGTTGCGGCCGCTCTCCCGGAAAATCACGATATCATCCAAGTTGTGCACGCCGATTGAGTGCACGCGGCAGCCAGCGAGCGTCACGCCGCGAAAGTCTGCTTCGCGCATTGCCCGAACCACCCGTTCGGTTTGGCCCAGGCCCGGTTGCACATCCTGGCCGCCAACCGCGTGCAGCACGCGCCGGGCGAGGCGGATGGCGATCTCTTCCGGCAAATCCCAAAACGATTGCGGCCAGCGGACCACGCCAAACCGGCGCAGGCACGCATCGTGCGTGTCGAGCGCTTCGAGTGCGGCGACCGCGAAATGGTCCAACGCGGCAGCTGCGCGGGCCATCCGCTGCGCCGTGCGCGCGAGGGCGCGATCGGTCAGTCCGAGCTCGGTCCCAGCCGCCCGCGCGTGACGCACCCGCACCCGCTCAAACATCGTCAGCTCATTGCTCGGATCATCGATCCACGGATGTCCACCGGCCTGCAAATGAGTTCTGAGATCAGCGCGGCTGAGATCGAGCAGCGGCCGAAACACATCCGTCCCGAACACCTTGCCGGCGGCCGCGATGCCAGCCAGTCCGTCGGGCCCGCTGCCGCGCGCCAGACGCATCAATACGGTCTCGGCCTGGTCATCACGGGTATGGCCGGTCAACAGCGCCGTGCGTCCGGCAAGCCGTTCACAAAGGCCACACAGGAGACGGTAGCGCGCAACGCGTGCTGCGTCCTGAAGCCCGCTATCGGGCTTGGCCCCAACCCAGCGCAGCGTGCAATGTTCAAGCCCCAAGCCGAGCGCCACGGTGCGCACAAACCTTGCTTCATCGGCCGAACCCGATCGCAAGCCGTGGTCAACGGTTGCGACGATCACGCGTGGGCGCCGCCGGGCGCAACGCTGTTGCCAGCACCAAAACAACCGCAACAAGGCGAGACTGTCGGAGCCGCCTGACACGGCAAGCACGACAGTGTCGAGATCAGCGAACCGACCGAAGCGTTCAGCCAACCCTGCAGCCTGATCCGGCGGCTTGGCGTCCACGGCTCAACAACGCAACCGGCGGCGTTCCTGATCAACCCGCCGTTTGACGTGCTGCGGCGCCTGCGGATACTTCGCACCAAGCTCGTTGAGCGATGAACAGGCCGCAGCGCGCTGGCCCAGGCGATCGAGCGACAGCGCCAACTTGAGCAAACTGTCCGGCGCTTTTGCGCTGGACTTATAGGTCCTGTACCCGGTCAGGAAGGCACCGGCAGCGTTCTTGTAATCACCCTGCACATAGTACGTTTCACCCAGCCAATACTGAGCATTGCCGGCCAGCGCATGGCGCGGATACGATTTGACGAACTCGGAAAATGCTTGGCCCGCACCACCATAGTTCTGCTGCAACAGCAGACCGTAGGCCGTCTCGTAGTCAGCCTGGGCATCGCCGGCCGAGGCAAATGGCGCCCGCTCCACCGCCGCGCGCTGTTGTTGGTCGCGCCGAATGAAGTTGCCGATGCCAGGCTGCGCGCTTGGCTGCACGGTCGTCGAGCCGAAACCGGTTGTCGACGGTGGTGTCGCAAAGGGTTGCGTCGCATTGCCCGCGCGCCAGCCATTGCCGTCAGTGTTGGGTGTCGAGCCACCGCCGCCAGCGGATGGCCGGCTTTGTTGCTGCAGTTGTGCGGTGAGGGCGCGCACTTGCGTCTCCAGCGCCGCAATGCGGCCGGCATCACTGCCGGACAATCCGCCGGGTGTCGCCCCGGAGCCGCCCCCCGCGCGGGCCAGGCTCTCCAATGTTCCGAGGGTCACCTGAATGTCGACCAGCTGCTCTTCAAGCTGTTCCACGCGCCGGCGCAACTGCGCGACCTGCGATCGGTCGGACGCTGCTGCAGCGGTTGCCTGTTGGGCTTGCGCCGGCAATCCTACTCCACCCATGAGAATAACAACTGTGCAAATGCCGGCGAGGCCCAGACTGGCCCGCTGCGCCTCGATGCCGCCGCTCGATCGCAAAGCAGTGTCCATAACAATTCCCACCCAGCTCGGAAATACCCGCTCAAAGGCTTCGACGGACCGACGACATTTGTCAACGCGTCGTCGCAGCAACCGCGTCTCCACTCACAGCCTTTTCGGCCAGCCGGCGCATCAACCGTACCACAACCCGACGGTTCTGTGCAGCACACAGCGCGCTGCGACAGGTTGCAACTGGCTGCTGCCGGCCGCGGGCCACGATCACGATCTGCTCGGGCGCAATCCCTTCCGCCACCAACCGGTCGCGGACGGCCTGCGCGCGGCGCAGCGACAACGCCGCGTCATCGCGCCCGCCATCATCGGCGTGACCGTTGATCTGCAACAGCACGTCGCCCTGCCGCTTAAGCCACTGCGCCTGCTTGTTCAGCGCGATGCGCGCTTTCCGGCCCAATGCCGCACTTTGAACCGAAAAGAACACCCGGTCTCCGGTCATCAACAGGAATGCATTTTGTTTCTGTTGGTCATGGACCAGGCGGCCCCGCGAAACTTTGCGCCCGACGGTTTGTGGCGATGCCCCGGGCCGGCCCGTCCGTGTTGGCGGCGATGGCGCCGCCACGATCATGCTTGACGGGCGTGGCTGCAGCACGGCGCGGCTGCCGCGATGGCGCTCGGCGGCAATGATATTGAGATACTTTTGTGATTGCGCGGCCAGCTTCGAACCCGGCTGCAATTGGATGACAACCCGAAAAGCGCGTTCGGCGGCCTTGTAGTCACGGGCGTCAAACTCATACTGGCCCTCTTCGAAGATTGCTTCGGTATCGTCGTGGCGGGCTTGGCCGGTGCGGCGGAACTGGACCAGATGAACCGAACGCCCGGCCCTATCAGCGCTCTGTGACCAAGCATAGGCGTCGGCAGCCCGGGTACTCTCACTCATCGAGACTAACACGGTTGCGGTTACAAGCCCTATCAAGGATAAGCGCATCAATCCGCCATATTTGTCGCAGACGACCAGTTGGTTTGGCCCCTGCCCCCACACACAGCACTATGAATAGTAACCGACTGGGGCAAATTTGAGATTGAGAACACAACATAGATTATCGTTCGAGCTGAGCTGGTACCGCCCCACCAGCGCCCAAGATGGCAAGATTTTGGCGCGCGCTCGAAGACATCGCCTCAACGCAACGTTGCAGACCGTGCCGGCGGCGTCCCGAACGTTGATCATCGCGCGGCAATCGCACCGGCGGTCTCGACCCGCCAATGGCGTTTCAAGGTGAGAGAACCTGTGGCCAAATCCGAGGTCTGGGGATCATCCCCCGTTTAGCGCTGATGGCGGTTGCGGCTCAACTGCCGGGGCGCCGGTTGTTCAAAACCGTCTGGGCGCGCCGGTTCTGCGACCAACAGGAAATGTCGTTGCAAACCGCGACCGGCCGTTCTTTGCCGAATGATACGGTGCGGACCCGGCGCGGATCCACGCCCGAACGCGATAGGAACTGGCGCACGGTCGTTGCCCGCCGTGCACCGAGCGCAATGTTGTATTCGCGCGTTCCGCGCTCGTCGGCATGGCCCTCAATCGTAATCGTGTACTTGCGATACTGGTTGAGCCATCGCACCTGCTTGGTCAGGGTTTGGCGCGCTTCCGGTGTCAAATCCGAGCTGTCGGTGGTGAAGTACACGATATCTCCGACATTCTGGGCAAAGTCGCGTCGCGAGCCCGGTGTTGCTGGTGATTGCCCACCGGCGGTCAACTGTGCACTGCCCGGCCCGGCAGGCTTTTGCGCACAAGCCGCTAGCGCGAAGACAGCGGTACCAAAGACCACGGCCCGCAAGCCGCTCGCTGCCAGATTGCGCATATTCATCAGACTATCCTGTTTCTGTGGCGCTCGTCAACGTGCTGCCGTGGCGATCCCGAAACCATCATTGCCCGGCACCGTTCCGGCAATTGAGCGCGCCTATAGCCTGTCAGACTGAACTCGAACCATCCCGCCATCTCGTCGCTATCTCGTCCGGCCGCCCGACGGCCATGATCTCATGTGTTCTCGGCGGTGGCCGGGCAAACCAGCGGGCTGGCGCGCATAACCTGCTTGAAGAGCGGCAAAAATCCGGCGCTCCGCTCAACCGTATTCTGATCGAACTGCTGGCGCCAACTGCTATCCCATCGTCCTGCCCACACCGTCATCCTGCACACAGCTTACGCATCTGCTGTAGGCCCCAATGTCGTGCGAAAATGTGACCGCTTAAACGGATTTCAACCACGGCGGATCGGTTGCCCCCAAGAAATCAGCAAAGATGTCAAAAATAAGCTGTGACACCAACAGGCCGCAACATCAAGGAGCCGATACGCTGGCCGTTACACCGAATAACAAAAGGTTGTGGAGCCTCGCCGCTCCACAACCTTTGCATCGTGACCAAATACCGTGCGCGCTGGCGAGCAGCGCATCACAAATCGTTACTTAACGACCTTGACCTGCTGAGCAGCGGCCGGAACTTCAGCACCAAGCTTCATTGGCTCGTGATGTGCGGTACGGCGGCATGCGCCCAGTGCAACTGCAACAATAACTGCGGTAATTACGATAGCGCCCTTCATTATCTTCTCTCCTATGCTGTCCCTGGCCTAGCCGAACCTAACCAGCACAATTCGTCAAACTCCAGCCGTCCATCGACCCTCTGTCTCTGGTTCGGCCGTCGTCCATCCCGACCTACTTTGCCGCGCCGAAATACGCAACCTGAGACAACTCGGCGGGTGACATTTCCGCCAAATTTGGTGCAAAAATAGCACTCGCGATCGCGTTGCAGCGGTTGTTTTATACAGTGTACGCATAAAACTTTGGTGCACTGAATCAGCGCGTTAGGGCTTGCGATCCGAGGCCGCGGCGGTGACGGGCGGGGGCTGAAGCGCGTGTCGGCGCCCGCCGTCGGGTTCGCCTTCGCATATCTGTCAACGGATTATTAATCATTGCACCATTAGCGCAGTAACGGCGACCATGCCGGATCGGATGCGAACGCCGGCGTTTTGACCAACCGCTCATTGTAACCGGTCAGATCGATTGAATAGATTTTCGGACCGGCGTTGGCGCCCCGGGCTTCGCGGAAGAACATCAAGACACGGCCGTTGGGCGCCCAGGTCGGCCCTTCATTGTGATAGCCCTCCGTCAGAATGCGCTCGCCGGACCCGTCCGGCTTGAGCACGCCGATCAGAAAGCGGCCCGCATATTGCTTGGTAAAGGCGATGTAATCGCCGCGCGGCGACCACACTGGTGTCGAATAACGGCCATCGCCATAGCTGATCCGCTGTTGGCCGGAACCGTCATTGTTCATCACATAGAGCTGCTGTACGCCTTCGCGGTCGGACTCGAATACGATCTGGCGACCATCGGGCGAGAAACACGGTCCCGTGTCGATCGCGTTGGTCTGTGTCAGTTGGCGCGAGCGCCGGGAGTGCAGGTCCATTTCGACCAGCGACGAACTGCTGCCCTGCTGGAAACTCATGACAATGCGCCGGCCATCGGGCGAGAACCGCGGCGCAAACGTCATGCCCGGGAAATCACCGACCACCTGACGCTGGCCGGAAGTAAGATCCATCATCAACACCCGCGGCTGGCCGTTGACGTAGGACATAAACGTGACTTCCTGGCGCTTGGGGTTGAAGCGCGGCGTAATCACCAACTCGCGGCCATCGCTCAACATCTGGACGTTGTAGCCGTCCTGGTCCATGATCGCCAAGCGTTTCAGGCGGCGCTGTTTTGGTCCGGTTTCATCGATAAATACGATGCGGGTATCAAAGTAGCCCTGTTCCAATGTCAGCTTCTGATAAACCTGATCGGCGATGAGATGTCCGAGCCGGCGCCAATGCCTTGGTGCGATGGCGAACTGCTGGCCGGTCAACGGTTTGCCCAGCACGACATCCCACAGCCGGAACTGTGCCTGGAACCGCCCGTCTTTGAGTTTGACGGTCCGCCCGACCACCATCGCCTCGGCACCAACCGCACGCCAATCGCCAAACCGCGGCGCAACGTCGATTTTCCTGACCTGCTGAAGAAAGGCGGCCCGATCAATCGGGCGAAACAGGCCGGACCGTTCGAGATCGGCCTGCACGATATCGGCCAGTGCCGCCCCGAGCCGCGGATCATCGCCGAAGAAGTGGGGGATCGCGATCGGCCGTGGCCGCAGGTTGGCCTCGTCGATCGTCACCCGCGTCTGGGCACCAACGCCCGGTGGCGCCAGGCTGGTCATCGCAGCACTGCCCGCAAGCGTCAAGAACGCACGGCGGGACGGTTTATCCGGATCAAGATGGGGAGGATTGCGCGGCAGCTTCATAAGCTTCGAGCCCTTATAGCTTTGCAGAGTTGGCCGGAACCATGCCGCTGCCCGGCCCGGCCGCCCAAAGGTGTGCCGGCATGGGCGGGCGCAGGAGCGGGCAAACAAGCAGACCCACCTGCGGCCGAAATGGTCCAGCCAATCGTCGCGACCAAGCCCCTGACGGACAGCCCCGATCACGACATCATCGTCGTCGCGATTGAAAGCCCGGGACCCGGTCCCTGCAGCACGATCGCGATTGCTCGTTGTAACGCCGACAACTGTCTGCGTGTGGCGATATCACAAGAATCATCCGCTTGACGCAAGAATTGGGCATTATTCAGGGAAACTCACTCACGCGCCGCCGACCACACCGTTGCAAATGAGCCCCGAGCAACCGGCCGTTATTCGCCACCGCAACGATCTCGGATAACGCCACAAGGATGATCTACAGCCTTTCGACATTGTTGGCGCGAACCGCTCCGCTCCCTGGCCCGACACGGTCACCCGAAGCCGACAATCGCATGACTGATCGGCGGTGGCCGGGCGGAGCAGCAAGCTGGCACGGTGGCCGCGCCTGCGGCGGACGTGTTCTAAGGAACCTCTGAACAAGTCACGGGTTTGCAAAGGGCTGAGCCCTTTGGTCGGGTTGTTAGGGCTGAAAGCCCTAACGTATCGCCGCTTTGCGGCGATCGATGAGGGGCTTGTCCGCCCCTCATGCTCCCCGACCAGGGGATCGTCCCCTGGACCTCGGACTGATTTGGAGGGACCCTAGAACATGCGCTGCGGATCAAACCGCACAACCATGTGGTCCCAGCCTCCCTTGTATAGTTTGCGCGGCAGGTCGTAGGGCTCGCACTGCTTGAGGGCACGGATCGCATTGGTTGCTGCATCCTGAAACACCGGATCCGACCGATGGTTGAGGACCCGCGGCCGGCCTTTCAGCTGGCCTGCTTCATTCAACCTGATCTCGACCTCGACAACCAGCCGATCAGCCCCCGTCATGCCTGTTTGAACGCGCCAGCATTCGCGAACCGCGCGCTTCATCATCACACCGAGCAGCGCGCGCTGGCTAGCCGTCAAACGCTGATCTTTGCCCTCGCGCGCGCCTGCGCGCGTGCCCTTCGGCAGCTGGCGTTGCGGTCGTCGAACATCGCGCGATCCGCTCGGCGGCGCCGCCTTGTCGGGAATTTTATTGAGCAGTGCGGCGAGTTTGTCGGGATCGAATTTCTTCTTGTTCCTGTCGCGTCGGCGCTGTTGTGCAAGCTTGCGCTTGCGTGCCCGCTCCAGGCGTTGCTTTTTGGCGAGCGCCTTGCGCTTCGCTGCGGCCTTCCGTTTGGCCTCGGCTTTCTTGCGCGCCTCGGCTTTCTTGCGCGCGGCCGCCTTGGCCTTGCGCGCGGCCGCCTCCAGCTTGGCGACCTCTTGCGGTGTCGGTCCCGGTTTGGGAAGCGGTTCGAGCGCCGCCAGCTTCTTGGCGATCTCGTCGGCTTTGGGCTGCGGCGGCGGTTTGGGCTCGACCGTCCCGATCGGTTGGGCCGGTAACGGCTCTGCCTTCGGCGGCGCCAGCGCACGTTTCGGCGGCGGCTTTTTTGCCGTCTTTTTCGGCTTGGCTTGGTCCGGCGATTGCGCTTGCTGTGTCTCGAGCTTTTTGGAGCTGCGATCGCCCTGGCGCAGGCGCACCAGCTCGTCTGGTGAGATCAGCGCCACCTCGACGGGCTGGATTTCCGGTATTTTGAGCGGCGGAGTTGCCTTGAACGACATCAATGCCCAGCCCAGCAGGCAGCCGTGAATGAGGATCGACAATGGCAGTCCGAGGTGCAAACCTAGCCTCCGCTCTCGATCTGCGTGACCAGCGACAGCTTGTTGAAACCTGCATCTTTGATGCGTGCCATGACTTTGGCAACCGCACCGTAACTCACCGATTTGTCGCCGCGCACGAACACCGGTTCATCGCTCCGCCCGCGCGCTTTGGCAACCTCCTTCAACTTGTCAGCCAACTGATCGAGCGTCAATGGCGTCGACTTTTCCTCACCGAGGTAGACCCGGCCATCGCGGTTGACCGACACGATCACAGGTTCGCGTTTTTGCGCCTGCAACTGCTTGCCCCGTGCTGCCGGCAGCTCCAACGGCACGCCGGCCGTCAACAGCGGCGCGGCAACCATGAAGATGATCAGCAAAACCAGCATGACATCGACGAACGGCGTGACGTTGATCTCGCTCATCGGGGCGTGGGCGCCAACCCGTCGCCGTCTGTGCCCGCCGCGCCCGCCGGATCTAATACTCATGCCCATGTTGCACTCTTTCGCAGCTGCTCCATCGCAAAATCAACCGCTCGAATCGACCTGTCTTGAGACAATCGCAGAAAACTCGTCTGCAAACGATTCCAGGCGTTGATTGAGGCGGGCGGCGTCGGCTGAAAACTTGTTGTAGAAGATCACCGCGGGGATCGCCGCCACCAGCCCGATCGCCGTCGCAAACAACGCCTCGGCAATGCCGGGCGCCACCACCGCCAGGCTGGTGTTTTTCGATACGGCGATCGCCTGGAAACTGGTCATGATCCCCCAAACCGTTCCGAACAGGCCGACAAACGGTGCCGTCGAGCCGACGGTGGCAAGAAACAACAATCTTCGTTCGAGGCGCTCCATCTCGCGGCTGATCGTAACGTCCATCACCTTCTCGACCCTGAGCTGGATGCCACCGAGCGCCCGGATGCTGCCCTCGACCGATCGCTTCCACTCGCGCATCGCCGCCACGAACAACGCCGCCATCGATATCGTGCGCCCGCTGCGCGACAACGTGGCATACAACTCCTCCAGCGATTGACCTGACCAGAACATGTTCTCGAACCGGTCCGCCTCGAGGCGGGCACGGCGGAATGCGAACAGTTTTTCGATGATGATGGCCCATGACCAGACGGAGGCCAACACCAATCCCACCATCACGATCTGGACGACGAGGTGGGCCTGCACAAAGAGTTCCAGAAAGGACATTCCACCGTTCGCCGCGAGCATGCCCACCAAACCTGTTTTCATTGCAATGTCCGCTCACACCGTGTCGCCACCCCAACCCGCACCGCGCACACGACAATCCAACGATGGGAGCACTAATCTCAGCGCCGCTTTTTGCCGCCCAATATGACCAAACTGCGGCCCGTTTGACAAAGGATGCGCCGCCGTTCGGCGCAGCTGGCAGGCGTTGAACTCATGACTTGAAAAAGTGTGGCGATGGCGCTGCGGCGTCAACCGCTGAGGGATAAGCGGATGCGGTGCGTCAAGCGCTGGGGCTTTCCGGCCAGGCTGATGAGAACAACCAGCACGTTCGCTTCGAAAATCGTCCGGTCATCGCGCTGGATCTCTTGGTGCAGCATCAAGGTTGCAGCACCAATCTCGCCGACCCGCGTCACGACTTCCAGAACGTCATCAATCCGCGCCGGTCCGAGAAACTCCAAATTCATCCGCCTGACCACAAACGCCGCCGGCGCGCGCCCGTCCGCACCACCGAACAAGGCCTCGTGGTCATTGCCCGTGAGCCGGAGGAAGTCGGAGCGCCCGCGTTCACACCACCGCAGGTAGCTGGCGTGATAGACCACACCGGAAAAGTCGGTGTCTTCGAAATAGACGCGGACGGGAAGAATATGCTGCCGGCCATCGTCACCATTGACAATCCGCCCGGCAAGATCCGGCCAATCGCTGGTCTCCAACCCGCTATCCTTCGATGTCGACCACAACCACCTCGGGCGGGCGCCCAAATCTCACCGGCAAGCCGCTAACGCCGATGCCGCCGGAAACGATGAGATGCTTGTCATCTTCCTGAATATGTCCATAGAGAAAGCGCCGCCCGAACCGCGATGGAATAATCGGGGCAAAGCCCCACGCTTGGACCTGGCCGCCATGCGTGTGGCCGGCAAACGTCACGGCAATGCGCGCCGGCATCTCGGCAAAAATATCGGGCTCATGCACCATCATCAGGGCCGGCGCATCGTCGGTTATAGCTGCGATGGTGGCATCGAGATCATCGACACCGGTATATCTGAACCTGGCATGCGGGCGTCGGGGATCGGGCCGCCCATAAAGCGCCCACTGGGAGCCAAGCCCGCACAGCCAGAACGGATTGCCGGATTTGGCGAGCCGGACAGCATCGTTCTCGTAGACGGCAATGCCGGCTGCCTCGAGGGCCAAGCGAACGGCGATCGGGCCACGACCGCGCAGCTGGGCCTCGCGATCGGCCCACCAGTCATGATTGCCGAGCACCGCGTGCACGCCAAGCGGCGCCTCGAGCCCGGCCAAGGCATCGGCCCACTCGGTCATGTCATAGTGGCCCCAAGCCACCCTGCTGCCACCGACGAAATCACCAAGCAGAACCACGATATCGGCTCCGAGGGTGTTCGTCTTGGCAACGATTTCGCGAACCCGTTCAACCGGCATCCACGGCTCGCACGCATGCAGGTCGGCGAGCGCTGCCAGGCGCAACCGCATGCCGCTGGGCCAGGCCCGCGGCCGCACGTCGTAGTGCTGGACCAGCAGACGATAGGGCTCGACCGCAAAACCATAGCCCCCGAAGCCGGTGCCGGCGACGGCGAGGCTGCCGCCGCCCTGCAGAAATTTTCGCCGTGTCAGCATTTGAACCCAGCCCAGTAATCGATCATCACCGCGCGATCACCATTGGTGCGCTGTACCGATCAGATCGGGCAGGCGACGTCAATGCGGCACTCTTTTCCACCGCAACAGTCAGTTAACGCTGGCTTTGCTACGCGCAAGACCCTGATGTGCGCTAGACGCCGGCCATAAAGTTCAAACTGTCGCAAATCCTGACGTTCGCGACAAAATCCTCCGGTCGGGAGCAAAGCCGCAACGGTGGCCGCACCCAATCGTCCGATTAGCTTGCAGCAGGGCACCGGGTTTATGTCGTAATATATTGTTTTCATATGTTTTTTTTCTCGTGACCTAATGCTGCCGTCAGCGATTTGAAATGTGGCCTGCCGGTGGCTTATCGGTTGCATGTCGGACCGAACCGGAACCGTGCCGTGGCGCCGGCCGACCCGTCACAGGCGCGCGCTTTGGCAACCAAACCGATAGCTGCGCCGGGTGCGGCGCCCGGCCCCGAGCCATCGGCCACTATGACTGAATGGACACATTCACCATCGGTTCAGACAAAAAGAGATAAATTGTGCATTGGTGACTGAAAACAAACGTAAAACGAGCTACGATCAGCTATGGAGCGAATCATGAGCAATACGGCACAGACGGTATCTGAGTCGGCTGACTTTTGGTCGATGTCCTATCGCGGTCAGGAGATCGCCGCTCAGCGCCACTACAGCGGTTGGTTGGTCTATCTCAACAGGGTGATGCTGCAGGGCGTCCTGTTTGAGGATGGGCGAGAGGCAGCGGCATGGCTGCGCCGCAAAGTCGACGAGCAGTCGGTCGCGACCAGCTAACCTGAAAACAATGCCCTGAAGACAACGCCCTGAAAACAATGCGCCGAGGATCGGGATGGCCGGCTGCGTGAGCGCCCGACTGCGCGATGAGGCGATCATTCCCGAGACCTCGGACTTATTCAGAGGTGCCCTCCCCGGGGTAAGCTCGGGATACGTGTAATAGGTAGTCACTTTGTCGGCGACGCCTGCAACTTACCCGAAAAGGTTGCCGCTCAGCACAGCTATGAGGCCGCCAAGTGAGCGTCCGCTCCGGAAGTATGCTCTGCCGTGCTATGCTCATCAATGACTTGGCAGCTGGTGACCCGAAGCCGACGTTCAGCAGCGGCTAACCTTCAAGCCATTGCTGCAACGAAGCCCTCAGCTCGTGCTACAAAATGGGGTAGCCGGTCACGCCTGGCTGTGGATTACCGCTTTCTTGGCCACATGACCGTCATGCGAGCTGTTCATAATCAACCGCATGAGCGTCGAGCTATTAAAATTCCTGGATGATGTAACGACAGTGGACTTCATTGCTAAGTCTGTGATTGGCGGGTTGATTTTTGTGGTCTTCACCAGTTGCTATTTTGGTTTGCTGCGACTGGCAAAATCTGTCTCTCCCAACTCCATGTGCAGTGGCATTTTGAATCTGTTGGTGAAGATCATTGCAATAGCATTGCCGGTTATCGTGGCAACTGGACGTGCTCCCCTGACAACAATCTGGCTCATCGATGTAGTTTTAGCTGTAGCCTTTGCCGGGTTCTGGTGGATGGTGGCAAAGACGAACTCGGTTCCGTTGAAATTGTTCTCAATATTGGCACCCACGGGACTGGCAACGTACTTTGTTGTGGTCATGGCCCGGCTTGGCGAACAGCCATCTCAAATCGCTTACGGCGTATTTGTGCTCTATCCCTTCTTCATGATTGTTGCCCTCTTGCCGCTAATGATTTGGTTTCTGGTGCTTGCAGCCAGAGAAATAAAGACGGGCAGTTAGCCCCTATTACAAAATTAGGTAAAGTCGTTGTGGCATGCGCCGACCAGTTTGGATGGCTGAGATGAAGAGAGCATTGGCGAAATGGATTGCGAAGGTGGTGTCTTTTTTGGACAGCATCGCAAAGGTTGTCGCGGGAATTGCTGCGATTGGCGTAATGCTGTCCCTGATCCCGTCAGTCTCTGCTTTTCTGGAAGCACAATGGGCTGCGCGCTTTCAACTGAATGGGTACGTCTACTACGAAGTGACGAAGAGCGGCGGTCGAACAGCGGCCGGGAACCTGGCACTATTGCGCAGCGGGTCACGCGATTTTAGGTCTGTTAGAGTTGGCGACAAGCTCTTTACGCAAGAACTCAAGAACTTCCGGGACAAACCCACCGTGAAGGATAGTGTGAAATTGTTTGTTTTGCCTCAAGGGAAGTGTCTGATCGTTCTTAGTAAGGAACGGTCGGACAACGACTTAGGCGGGTGGCTAAGAGCAGCGCCATGGAGCTGTGCCGTCGTGCTCGGCGATGGCTGAATTGATAGCCCATTGCAACGAAGCGGAAACTTAGATCGCAACCCATGTTCGGTTACAAAATTGGGTACGGCGTTGCACATCGACTAACGCCGATTTCTGGTTCGGCACGGTTCATGCAGAATCTGACACAGTTCTCTCTAGAGAAGTGTGTCAAATGTCAGAAAAGATCGACCTCCTGACCGGCAGCGGCGAACGGAAATACGTGACGCCAGAGGAACGGCAGGCTTTCATAGCGGCCGCCAAACGTCACCCTGACCGCTCAGCGCGGACATTCTGCTCAACCTTGGCCCACACCGGTTGCCGCATTTCAGAAGCCTTGGAGCTTAACTATAGGCGTGTGGATTTGGCGGCAGGGCACATCGTTTTTCGGTCGCTCAAGAAACGAGGCAAGCTTCACCCCCGAGCCGTACCCGTTCCACCTGATCATCTGGATAGTCTAGAATTGGTGCATGGTATCAGGCTGGTTCAGAAGAGACGTCGCAAAGCCGGCAGTCAACTCTGGGACTGGTCGCGGAGCACGGGTTGGCGCCGGGTCTGTGAAGTGATGGAAATAGCCGGCATCAAAGGTCCCCATGCAACTCCGAAGGGACTGAGGCATGGATTTGGGGTCCATGCCATGATGAAGGACATTCCTCTACCGCTTGTTCAACGTTGGATGGGCCGCCGACTTAGAAACGACGACGATCTATTTGCAGATTGTCGGGAACGAAGAAGCAAGTTTCGCAGGACGGTTGTGGGAGCGCTGAGCCCGGCGTTTCATTATTCACGACACATGAAACGGTACACACAGTCCGATCATGGTTTACGATGAGCAGTTACACTGTTTGGTTTCAGGTCGATCAACCTCAAGTCCGTTGTTGGCCCGACGCCGAAAGGCTCAATGCTGAGCATATCAAGTCCGCTGTCAGGGGCATTGCAGGCCAATGAACCCGTGAACTTCGCGGTCAGCTGAACTTTGATTTCGCGCACCAGTTTTCTGTACCGAAACTGTGGTCATCACGGGATGCGGCGCACTGGTTGGGTACGGTTCACAAAAACGCTCGTTTTTCTGAACGCGCTGCAAAGTGACTACCTATTACACGTATCCCGAGCTTGCCCCTCCCCGGCGCGCGCGATCGTACGAGCGCACTCTGAAGCGCTCCAGCGCCAGCACGTCCCACAACCTGGCTGCCAGCCGAGGTCATTTGTCATATACTGGCCAGGACATTGACTGGACAAGACATTGACTGGGCAGGACATTGTCGAGATGTGCTGTTGTCGTCACTGCATCAGGACCGAAGCCATGTTCACCGATGACCTGCGCCGCGACGCCGAAGGCCTGCTCGCCGACATGCGATCGAAACAGCTGCGCATTGCGAGCGCGGAAAGTTGCACTGGCGGCTTGATTGCCGGCCTGCTAACCGAGATCCCCGGCTCCTCGGATGTCGTCGAACGCGGTTACGTGACCTACTCCAACGAGGCAAAGACCGAATGCCTCGGCGTGCCCGCCGATCTGATCCACCGCGTCGGCGCTGTCAGCGCCGAGGTTGCCCGCGCGATGGCGGACGGTGCAATCGCCAACTCACATGCAGATATCGCCGTGGCGGTCACCGGCATTGCCGGCCCCGGCGGTGATACGCCCGCCAAACCTGTCGGCCTGGTCCATATTGCTGCCGCACGCAAGGGCGTGCCGACCATCCATCGCGCATGCCGATATGGCGACATTGGCCGCACCAACGTACGCTGCGAGACCGTGCGCACGGCCCTCGAACTGGTCAGGGAGCTAGTGGATCGCTGAGCGCGACGAGGTCGTCGTCCGCGCCGCCCTGCGCGCGGCGGCCGTAGACCTGGCCCGCGCGTTGCTCGAAGGCGTCGGCAAACTTGCGAAACGCCCGGTCGAACAAGCCACCAACCAGCACGCCGAGCATGCGCGACTTGAACTCATAGGAAATCGCGAAGTCAACGTCGCACCGGCCGCCGGCATCGTGGAACGCCCACGTGTTTTCAAGATGGCGAAACGGCCCGTCGATGTATTCGACCACGATCCGCGCTCGATCTTGGTCGAGCGTCACGCGAGAGATGAAGCTCTCGCGTA
Organism: Hyphomicrobiaceae bacterium; assembly: GCA_965223355.1. Lineage (GTDB taxonomy): Bacteria > Pseudomonadota > Alphaproteobacteria > Rhizobiales > Hyphomicrobiaceae > Tectiglobus. The sequence goes on along the minus strand of CBDCWE010000003.1, from coordinate 4,405,404 downwards.
TCGCCTTGTATCCGCATGTCATGTTCGCCGTCAGGATCACTCGGGCGTTGTCGTCGACGGTGCGCGACCGCACGACCAGGTCTTCGCATAGCGGCAGAAATTCGGGATAGCGTTCGATATCGCCAACCAGCGCAAACATCTGCTGCGGTGAAAAGGGAACCGTCCGGCGCGTTCGAAATGAGGGCATGCCTAACCTTGTGGTGATTGGGCGATCGCCGCCGAGTGTTGGCGCAAACGGGCCTTGCGCAGCCGCTCGAAGTCATCGCCGGCGTGATACGATGAGCGCGTCAGCGGTGAGGATGACACCAACAGGAAGCCCTTGGCCAATCCGATCCGCTCATAGGACTTGAACTCAGCCGGCGTGATGTAGCGTTCGACGGCAGCATGCTTGCGCGTTGGTTGCAGATATTGACCAATGGTCAGAAAATCGACATTGGCCGAGCGCAAATCGTCCATCAGCTGCAAAACCTCGTCCCGGGTCTCACCAAGCCCGACCATAATCCCCGACTTGGTGAAAATGGCGGCGTCGAGTTCCTTGACCCGGTGCAGCAATCGCAGCGAATGGAAATAGCGCGCGCCGGGCCGGATCGACAGATATTTCGACGCGACGGTTTCCAGGTTGTGGTTGAAAACATCGGGCCCGGCCGCCACGACGATCTCGAGCGCGTCGTCCTTGCGCAGAAAATCCGGCGTCAGGACTTCCACCGTGGTGCCCGGCGAGGCCAGCCGGATCGCCGCAATGACCTCGGCAAAATGTCGGGCCCCGCCGTCGGCCAGATCGTCACGGTCGACCGATGTGATGACAACATGGGCGAGGCCAAGCTGGGCAACGGCGTTTGCAACATTTGCCGGCTCGCTTGCATCGAGCGGCTGCGGCAGCCCCGTGCGCACGTTGCAAAACGCGCACGCTCGCGTGCAGGTATCACCCATGATCATCATCGTCGCGTGCCGCCTCGTCCAGCACGCACCGATGTTGGGGCAGCCTGCTTCCTCGCACACCGTGTGAAGGTTGTTGGCGCGCACGATATCACGGGTTGCCGCATACTCTGGCGAGCCCGGCGCTTTGACACGAATCCAGTCAGGCTTGCGCAGCACCGGCGTGTCCGGCCGCGATTGCTTTTCCGGATGCCGCGTTCTGGTGTCGACCAATGTAACCATTCTCGCTGCGTATGAACCCAGAATTGCCCTATGCCAAGCGCATGTTATGCGACATGCTTGAGATCCAATAGGTAACTCTGGATCCAGTCATCGGCAACCGCACGAAAATGTCACATCTGTTTGCGGCGGCGCCATTCTGCCTGCGCACTCTATCTAGAGCAACCTGCCTTATTCGGAATCGGAACGATCCCGAATAAAGGCAGAAAGTTGCTCGCCTCTAAAGTGGCGATCATCGTGCTTTAAGTTGGAACCGCTATTGCGGTTCCAACTTAAAGCACGATGATCTAGTCCTGCGTCTTGCACTCGGCCTCAGCGACCGATGACGCGCGCGATGATAATGACCAATAACGCGCCAATGGTCGAAACTGCTATTTGATTGCCCCAGGGGCCGAGATCGAACGGCAGGTTCAACAACCCGTTTTGCACCAGCGCGCCGCCAATGAAGGCGCCAATAATTCCAACGATAACGGTGCGGATCAGTCCGCCGCCGCCGAGCAGCAAACCGGCCAGCCAGCCGGCGATCAGGCCGTTGACCGCCATGACAATCCACGGCGCATAGGCCCCCAGCTGTTCCATGAACCCTCCTTCGCCGACAGCGCGATTAGGCGATCAGCCTGGCCAGCAGCACGACCACGATGGCGCCGATTGTGGCGGTCACGAGCTGCGCCAGAAACGCGTTCTTGATGCCGAGATTGATACCACCAGCCGAAAGTAGGAAACCACCGACAAACGCACCAAGAACGCCGCTTACGAGATAGCTGATCACCCCCGAGCCGGACGATCCGATCAGTAAAGACGCCAGATAACCGGCCGCCAGTCCGATGATAAGCATTGCGATGATTGCTTTTTGATCCATTTGTCCCCTGCCCGCGCCCGGCCGGTTTGCCAACGACCGCCGGACGTCACATGTGAATCACGCGTCCATAAGCATCTAACACACTTTCATGCATCATTTCCGACAACGTTGGATGCGCAAACACAGTGTGTATAAGTTCGTCTTCGGTTGTCTCGAGTTGCATCGCCACAACGTAGCCCTGGATGAGCTCGGTGACCTCGGCCCCGATCATGTGCGCCCCGAGCAACTGGCCGGTGCCGGCATCGAACACCGTCTTGATAAGTCCGTTCGGTTCCCCGAGCGCGATCGCCTTGCCGTTGCCTTGGAATGGAAAGCGGCCGACTTTGATCTCGTAACCGGCCGCCGTCGCTGCGGCCTCCGTCAGGCCGACCGAGGCGATCTGTGGATGGCAGTACGTGCAGCCCGGGATTCGGGTCTTGACCAGGGGATGGGCGGCCATACCCTTGATCGCTTCGATACAGATCACGCCTTCATGCTCGGCCTTATGGGCGAGCATCGGCGGGCCGGCAACATCGCCGATCGCATAAACGCCGGCGACGTTAGTCTGGCCCAGCCCGTCGGTGACGATGCAGCCGCGATCCGTCTTGACACCCAACGCCTCAAGACCCAGTCCTTCGATGTTGCCGACCACACCAACGGCTGAAATCAGCCGATCGGCCGAAATCGTTTCGCTGTTGCCATCACCCAGTTCGACGGTTGCGGTGACGCTGTCGGCCGCCTTGGAGACCGCACTCACCTTGGCGCCGGTCAGAATCCGAATGCCCTGCCTTTCAAACTCCTTGCGCGCCAACCCGGCGATCTCGGCGTCTTCTGCCGGTAGGATCTGCGGCAACAGTTCAACAACGGTGACGTCCGCGCCCATCGTGCGATAAAACGACGCAAACTCGATCCCGATCGCACCCGATCCCATCACGATCAATGACTTGGGTATGACCGTCGGCACCATCGCCTCGAAATAGGTCCAGATCAGCGCGCTGTCCGGTTCGATGCCCGGCAGCACCCGCGGCCGCGCGCCGGTGGCAACGACAATGTGCTTGGCTTGGTACGTGCCGGCACCGAGCACCCCCTTGGGCACCGGGTTCTGCGGTTCGGCAACCGGTTTTTGCGATTGCGCAACGCTGACCTGGCCCGGCCGCTCGATGTGCGCTTCGCCCCAGATGACATCGACCTTGTTTTTCTTGAGCAGAAATCCGACGCCGCCGTTGAGGCGAGCCGACACTTGCCGCGAGCGTTTGACCACGGCCGCAGGATCGGCGTTGATCGTTCCCTCCAACACCAGGCCGTAGTCCTGGGCGTGCTCGGCGTAATGCAGGATCTCGGCCGAGCGCAGCAGCGCCTTGGTTGGAATGCAGCCCCAGTTCAAGCAGATACCGCCAAGATGCTCACGTTCGACGACCGCAGTCCTAAAGCCGAGCTGCGCGGCACGGATCGCCGTCACATAGCCGCCCGGCCCAGCGCCGATCACGATCACATCATAGGCCTGCATTGCCCGCACTCCTCAATTGCTTCAAGCGCTGTGTCACCGGCCGCAACCGGGCGCACATCATCACCATCAACAAGCACATGAAATGCCTGCCGGATCAAGTCGTCGTTGGGTCATCGTGGATTGCGCTGGGCGCCATTGCGGTGTCAGCCATGGCGTTCGACAGTGAAGCGCAACCATCCCAGCCTGCCGCCACGGTCGGATACCGCCCCAACTTAAGACTTGGGGCCCGTCACCGGAGCACTTTTTTAAGCGCCGGCAAGGCGCGCGCCGCGCTTATGGTGCATGTCCCATAGGCGTCGCGCAACGCAGCCGGTGCTCAAAACGCCCGACCCTGCGGGCCGGCTTGTGGCGCTATCAGACGTGGCACTTGTTACCGAGATAGGAATTGAGAAGCCCGTTATAGCGCGCCACTTCGAGCCGCTGTTTCTGAGACAACTTGGCGCCGCGCCCGGCTGCATCGGCGCGCATATGCACGCCGCGGGCCTCGTAGCGGCTCAATTCCCGCTTCAATTGCTTGCAGCTCGACACCGCCCCGGAACCAACGCCGGACTGTCCGCCAGCACAGGCGCTCAGCACGACAACCGCACAACCAACTCCGACAAAACCCGCCGACCAGCGTTCAAAATACATCGCCATTATCATCCCGATCGCAACCGAATAACGCGAAACTTGCCCGGCTTCAACCAACCCACCGCGTCTCAGGGCATGTCGCATCCCGTCCGATTGATCATGCAGGATCGCAATTGCGCCCGGCACCGTTGGCGCCCCGCCATAGCCTTTGAGATTGCGCCGGCACCATCCCGTTCCCCCGCCCGGCCGCCGCGCGCAATCCGAACCAAGGCACCGCGATGATCACCGCTTTGGCAGCAAACAGCCTGGCATTGTCCGCGATCGTTGCGATCGCGGACAATGCCAGGCTGCTCTCAGGCCGACATGGAGGTCGCACCAACGATGATGCAACGCGGCTCAAGCCCGGCGCATATGAGGCGACAGACGTCGGGTTGCAATCCGGTTTGTGGCAATCCGACGTTCGATCCACGGTAACGGTGCGCGGATTTGCGGACCCTTGATTTGCAACAACTAATGCCGGTCCCCGGACCCGCTACTGCTGTTTGACGGTGTTCGTCACGGCCTGCTGCGTTTGAACAACTTTCCGCTTCAAGGTCGCGGTCGAACGTGCAACTTTTTGCGCCGCTGCGCTCGGCTTGGCCGGCGCCAGTGCGGCTTTCGGCAAGGTCGAGCAGCGCTGCTGGAACTCGGCGTTGGCCTGGTTGAGTTCGCTCACCTTGGTTAGCGCCGCGCGCTTGATCACCACGGTTTTGCTCTTGCCCGTTGCCGCCTTCTCGACGCGGCCGACCGTGCCTTCGCTGCGCAGCAGTTCAATGCGGTTGTGCAAAGCCAGACATGCCGGGTCAACCGCCGTGGCCACAACCTTTTTTTGCTGCGAGACTGCGCCGGTCGTCAACATGCTGGAGCCATCGCTTGCGCAGCCACCGACGGCGGCGGCCATTGCCGCAGCCACAATCACACCCAATCCTCCGACGCGCATTGGCGCCTCCCCTGTCAAATACGAATCACTTTACCGATGCCGCGATGCTTGCCGTCGTCCCCGGGCACAGCAACCCGCCAAGGCATCTATTGCGTGGATAGATCGGTTCTGGAGCGACGACGGCGCCAATAGTTCACATTATGTGCCTCAAACGCAACATCAGTTGTTACAAAGAGTATTAGAAGCGTTTGTGGCTCTCGGCAACCTAAACGAGCATACGCACCGGGTCCTCGATAAAGCGTTTGAAAGCATTGAGCAATTCCGCGCCAAGCGCGCCATCAACCACGCGGTGATCGCACGACAACGTACAGCTCATCACCGTTGCAATTTTGAGCTCGCCATTGGCGACAACCGGCCGCTGCTCGCCCGCGCCAACCGCAAGAATGGTGGCGTGCGGCGGATTGATCACGGCATCGAAGGCCTTGATGCCGTACATTCCAAGGTTCGAAATCGATGTTGTTCCGCCCTGATACTCGTGCGGTGCGAGACGCCGTTTTCTTGCGCGCCCGGCGAGATCTTTCATCTCGTTGGAGATTTCGCCGAGAGTCTTGAGTTCCGCATGCCGGATCACCGGGGTGAACAATCCCCCTTCGACGGCAACAGCCACGCCGACATCGCAGTGGCGATGGACCAGCATCCCGCCGTCGGTCCAAGTTGCATTGGCAGCTGGAACGTCCTTTAGGGCCAAGGCCAACGCTTTGATGATGAAGTCATTGACCGACAGCTTGTAGGCGCGCGGGCCGTCCTGTGGCGCTGCCTCGTTGATGCGCTTGCGCGCGCGCAGCAACTCATCGAGCTCGCACTCAAGCGTCAGATAGAAATGCGGGATCGTCTGTTTGGACTGGGTGAGCCGCGTCGCAATGATTTTGCGCATGCCATCGTGCGGCACAAGCTCAAAAGTATCCGACTCATAAAGCGCCAGAACCTGGTCATCGGGCATGGCGGAAACGGCGGCGACGGCCACTGGCCCGGTTGCCGTCGGTGCCGGTGCGAGGGCGGTGCCCGTCGCACTGGCGCGCCCGGCCCCAGTTTGCAGGGCCGCCTCGATATCGGCCTTGATCACCCGTCCGCGTGGCCCCGAGCCGCTGATCCGGGTGATATCGATACCGTTTGATTTTGCTAACCGGCGCGCCAATGGCGATGAGCGCACGCGTTCCGGGGCGGCGCCAGGTGCGCCACCACCGGTTGCTGGCGGCGGCGCGGCGGCGGCCGGTGCTGGCGGCGGCGCGGGCGCGGCCGGCGCCGGACGGGCTGGTGCGGCAGATGCGGGCGGCTGTGCAGCGGGCGCCGCTGTTGCCGCCGCCGGCGCAACAGCTGGCGCGGGCGCACTGGCGATGTCGCCGGCATCCTCGCCGTCCTCGAGCAGCACCGCAATCGGCGTGTTGATCTTCACACCTTCGGCCCCTTCGGCCACAAGAAGCTTGCCGACCGTGCCGTCATCGATCGCTTCGACTTCCATCGTTGCCTTGTCGGTCTCAATTTCTGCAATGACCGTCCCGGCGCTGACAGCATCACCTTCCTTGACAAGCCATCGCGCGAGCTTGCCTTCCTCCATCGTCGGAGACAGCGCCGGCATCAAAATCTCAATCGGCATCGCTAGCAGACCCTTTGCATTGAACAACCGCACCCGATGGGAGCAGTTCGTCGATCAGCGGACACTTTCCGTCATTATCTGGCTGCCACCGTCGGGTTAGGACACATAACAAACCGATTTGGCCGCCGCGACCACCTGCGCGGCAGTTGGCAAAGCCAGGCGCTCGAGATTGGCGGCATACGGCATTGGCACATCCGCACCTGAGACCTTGGCCGGCGGCGCATCGAGATCATCGAACGCCTGGATCGCGACCTGTGCACAAATTTCCGAGCCGACCGAACATACCGGCCAAGCTTCCTCGACCGTCACGATCCGATTGGTTTTGCGCACCGACGCCAAAACAGTATCCCAATCAATCGGACGCAGCGTCCTTAAATCGATCACCTCGGCATTGATGCCGGCGTCGGCCAATTCATCGGCGGCGGCCAGGGCATACGACATGCCGCGTGCAAACGACACGATGGTTACATCATCGCCCGGCCGCACCACCCGCGCCCGCCCGATCGGCACGATCCAGTCCGCGATCTTGGGCACCTCGCCCGACTGTCCGTACAGGATTTCGTTCTCAAGAATGAGCACCGGATTGGGGTCGCGCACCGCCGCCTTCATGAGACCCTTGGCGTCGGCCGGGTTGGAGGGCGCCACGACCTTGAGGCCGGGGCAATGTGCATACCAGGCCGAATAACACTGGGAGTGCTGCGCTGCGACCCGCGCGGCCGCGCCGTTCGGGCCGCGAAACACGATCGGGCAACCCATCTGTCCACCCGACATGTACAGTGTCTTAGCCGCCGAGTTGATGATCTGATCGATCGCCTGCATGGCAAAGTTCCAGGTCATGAACTCGACGATCGGCCTGAGGCCGGCCATCGCCGCGCCGACACCGATCCCGGCAAACCCCTGTTCCGTAATCGGTGTGTCGATCACCCGTTTCGCACCGAACTCATCCAACAGACCCTGGCTGACCTTGTAGGCACCCTGATATTCGCCAACCTCCTCGCCCATCAAAAACACATCGCCGTCCCGGCGCATCTCCTCGGCCATGCCATCGCGCAACGCTTCACGCATCGTTAGCGTTTCCATGTCGGCGCCGGCTGCGACCTCCGGCTCCGGCGCAACGGCAACCGGCGGCGCGGTATGAGGTGGCGCCGGTTCGGCGACGGCGGCGGTCGCAACCGGTCCCGCCGCACCGTTTGTCGGCGCTGACGGCGGCGGCGATGGCGCGCTCGGGACGGTGCTGTCAGCCGGCTCGCCCTGCCCGTCGATCAGCGCGATCGGCGTGTTGACCTTGACCCCCTCCGTGCCTTCCGGTACCAGGATCCGGGCCAGCTTGCCCTCGTCGACCGCCTCAACCTCCATGGTCGCCTTGTCGGTCTCAATTTCCGCGATCACCATACCCGACGTGATCTCATCGCCCTCTGCAACCAGCCACCTGGCGAGTTTGCCCTCTTCCATCGTCGGCGACAGCGCAGGCATCAAAATCTGTGTCGGCATGTTCTCGTCTCTCAGCCTTCAATCCAACGCGCGAGGCCTTGCGACCCTGCGCTGCAAATCCTCATCAATGGCGTGCCGACAGCCGGGCCCGCCGTCTCAAGCCGGCACCGGCAACACGACATCGGTCCAAAGCTCCGCCTGATCGGGCTCCGGATCGTTCTGGGCAAACTCGGCGGCGGCGTTGACAATGGCCCGGATCTCGCGGTCGATCGCCTTCAGTTCATCTTCATCGGCACGGCCGCCGGCCAGCAACCGCTGGCGAACCTGCGCGATCGGGTCTTGCTCGGTACGGACTTTGTCGACCTCTTCACGGGTCCGGTACTTGGCCGGATCGGACATCGAGTGGCCACGATACCGATAGGTCAGCATTTCTAGGATGTAGGGGCCCTGCCCGTCGCGCATGCCACGCACCACCCGCTCGCCGGCCGCCTTGACCGCCCTGACATCCATGCCGTCGACCTGTTCGCCCGGAATCGCGAATGATGCCCCGCGCTGGGAAAAATCCGTGGTTGCCGCGGCCCGCTCCGTCGACGTTCCCATCGCGTATTTGTTGTTCTCGATCACAAACACGATCGGCAGGTTCCAGAGCTTGGCCATATTGAATGTCTCGTAGACCTGGCCTTGATTTGCCGCACCATCACCGAAATAGCAGAAACAGACGCTGTCGTTGTCGCGATAGCGATTGGCAAACGCCAGCCCCGCCCCCAGCGGCACCGATGCTCCAACAATCCCATGACCGCCGTAGAAGCCTTTGTCTTTCGAGAACATGTGCATTGAGCCGCCCTTGCCCCGGGAATATCCGCTCCGGCGCCCGGTCAGTTCCGCCATCACCCCTTTCGGGTCCATGCCGGTCGCCAGCATGTGGCCATGATCGCGATAGGTCGTGATCACCTGGTCACCCTGCTCGGCACACATCTGCAAGCCGACGACAACCGCCTCCTGACCGATATAGAGATGGCAGAAACCGCCAATGAAGCCCATGCCATAGAGTTGCCCGGCCTTTTCCTCGAAGCGCCGGATAAGCAGCATGTCGCGGTAGGCACTGAGTTCTTGATCGGCGCTCAGTTCCGGCACCGATCTGTCGGTCGTTGTCAAATTCATCAGGAGGGGCTCCGCGTCTTATTCGCGAGTTCAGCATGGTGTTTAAGGCTTGACGCGCCCGAGATTACACGAGCCGATGGGCAGCTGCCAACCAACTTCAGACCAATGTTATTGATCAATGGGTTGCACTGGCAAGCAGTTAGATCACTTTCGCCGCCGGCGGGTCCGGCCCATCGGGCCGCCACAACTGCAGCAGCAGACAACGATGATCGCCACTTTATAGGCGAGCAACCTGCCTTTATTCGGGATCGTTCCGATTCCGAATAAAGGCAGGTTGCTCTAGCGAAAGCGCATAATGCGTTCAGACGGGTAAGCAAAACCGAGATCGCGGCGCGCCAGTTCTTCCACGTAATCCCGTGACGGCGTCTCGATGTCGAGCAGATCCACGTGCCGCTGCAAACGCGCCTGTACAGCCTCGAGGCCCCTGATTTCCCGTTGCAGCTGCGCTGAACGCTCGATCAGTCTGGATTGAGCCTCAAGACCGTACCGGCCGTAAATCGCATGGTGACCGAAGTATGCCACTAACAACATGCAGCCAAGCAAAACCACGATAGGCTGCCGTGCCTTCCTCAGTCGCCGATTGTGGGTGGTGGGACGCAACACGATCCAGATTCCCTAACAAAGGAACGCCGTCACCCTACCCGCTCGTCCTTAATGCCAAGTAAATCAGCATGCCGCAGATCACCCTGCCGTCAGGCCTTGTGACCGGCCGGAACCACGCCGCGTCCTGCATACCGTGCAACGTCTCCCAGCTCTTCTTCGATGCGAATGAGTTGATTATACTTTGCAAGTCGGTCCGACCGGGACAGCGACCCGGTCTTGATTTGACCGGCGTTGGTGGCAACGGCGAGGTCGGCAATGGTTGCATCTTCCGTCTCTCCGGATCGATGCGATATCACCGCCGTGTAGTTGCGCGAATGCGCTAACGCGACGGCGTCGAGCGTCTCCGTCAAGGTGCCGATCTGGTTGACCTTGACCAAAATCGAATTGGCGGTGCGCCGGGTGATCCCCTGCGCCAAGCGCTTGACATTGGTCACGAACAGATCATCGCCGACGAGCTGGCAGCGATCGCCGATTTTGGCGGTCAGCGCCGCCCAGCCGTCCCAATCATCCTCGGCCATGCCATCTTCGATCGAGATGATCGGGTAGGCATCGACGAGACCTGCCAGGTAGTCGACCATGCCGGCGTTGTCGAGAGTGCGGCCTTCGCCTTTGAGTTGGTAACTGCCGCCGGCGAAGAATTCGGTCGCCGCACAGTCGAGCGCCAACATCACATCGTCGCCGGCCTTGTAACCGGCCGCTTCGATCGAACGCATGATGAAGTCGAGGGCCGCGGTGGTCGAGCTGAGGTTCGGCGCAAAACCACCCTCATCGCCGACATTGGTGTTGTGGCCGGCCTCGTGCAGCTTCCGGCGCAAGGTGTGGAACACCTCGGCGCCAACACGAATAGCTTCGCGACACGTCTCAGCCCCGACCGGCATGATCATGAATTCCTGGATGTCGATCGGATTGTCGGCGTGAGCGCCGCCGTTGAGGATGTTCATCATCGGCACCGGCATGACATGCGCCGATGCTCCACCGACATACCGGTAAAGCGGCAGTCCGCACGCATCCGCCGCCGCCCTTGCGACCGCCAACGATGTGCCGAGGATGGCGTTGGCCCCGAGCCGCTCCTTATTGTCCGTGCCATCGAGCGCCACGAGCGCCGCATCGATTCGGCGCTGATCTTCGCCGTCCATACCCTGCAGCGCACCGAAGATTTCGCCGTTGACCGCGGCGACCGCATTCTCGACGCCCTTGCCCAGATAGCGCGCCGCATCGCCGTCACGCAGCTCGACAGCTTCGTAGGCGCCGGTTGATGCGCCGGAGGGCACCCCGGCCCGGCCCATGGAACCGTCTTCCAACACGACGTCGACCTCGACGGTTGGATTGCCGCGACTGTCAAGAATTTCCCGTCCGACGATATCGATGATCGCAGTCATGGCTGTTGTCCTTGCATACCTTGAATAGCCTTGTGAGATGCACGACTATGCGGCGCGTTGTAGCCCTATTCCGGCGCGACTGAAATGGTGCGCGTGCGCGCATCACCGTCATCGCAGCCTTGAACATGAGGATCGCATATGTCCACCGCGCACAGCCAACTGATCAAGGCCGTCGATCACGCGATTAACGGTGACTGGGATCAGGCCCACACCCTGTGCCAGAGCCTGACCGGCGACACCACGGCCGACTGGCTGCACGCGGTCCTGCACAAAATCGAAGGTGATGAGGGCAATGCGCGCTATTGGTACCGCCGCTGCGGCCAAGCCTACGAGGCCTGGCCCAATCCCGATGATGAATTGAACGCCATCAAGGCCGTCCTGGCCTATTAGGCAGTGCCTATTAGGCCGTGAATGCGCCACCGGCCGGCGCCCGCGCCAGATCGGGTCAATTGCCCAAGGGCCTTGCGAGGACAACAAAAAAGCAAGTAAAGGTGCCGGCTTGACCCCGTCACCACGAACAGGATCGGCCGGCAATGCAGCAAACCGTCACGACGAGGCGGACATGGGAGGGCCTGATTTTTCTGGCCGCCTATGGCGCCTGCATTCCGCTGGCCAACTGGCTGATCCTCAAGGTTGGCACCGTGTGTGTGGCCAACGGCCCGTGCATGATCCCGGTCGCGCCCGGCCTGATGGCGCCGAGCGGGGTTATCATGATCGGCCTGGCGCTGGTGCTCCGCGATCTCGTCCAGCGCCGCCTCGGCCTGACATGGGCGGTGATCGCGATCCTTGCCGGCGCCGTGTTGTCGGCGCTGTTTGCGCCGCCGGCCCTGGTGATCGCCTCGGTCGTCGCGTTTGTCATTTCGGAGTTCGCTGACCTCCTGGTTTACACGCCACTGCAGCGCCGCCGCCTGGTCTTGGCCGTGCTGGCGAGCAGCTTTGTCGGCCTGGTGGTCGACAGCATGGTGTTCCTGTACCTTGCGTTCGGCTCGTTGGACTACCTGCTCGGCCAGATCGTCGGCAAGGCCTGGATGGTGCTCATCGCCCTGCCGTTCGTTGCCTGGCTGCGCCGCCGCGATGACCGCATGGGCATGGCCTCGGCCTAAACCACCATCACCAACCGCACCGGAGTTGCCGCGCCATGGACCACGACCGCGATCGCGACCCGCAACTGGGCCGCCCATCGGATCTCCCGGCAACGCCCGAGGCAGCGGTACTCGACCGCGTGGCCAATCCGCATCCGGACACCCACTACGTCGCCCGCTTTACCGCGCCGGAGTTCACCTCGTTGTGCCCGGTGACGGGTCAACCCGACTTTGCCCATTTGGTGATCGACTACGTTCCCGACGCCTGGCTAGTCGAATCCAAATCTCTCAAGTTGTATCTCGGATCATTCCGCAATCATGGTGCCTTCCACGAGGATTGCACCGTCGCCATCGGCAAACGGCTGTGTGAGCTGTTGGAGCCAACGTTCCTGCGCCTTGGCGGCTACTGGTATCCGCGTGGCGGCATGCCGATCGATGTCTTCTGGCAGTCCGGCAGCTGCCCGCCCGGCGTCTGGCTGCCCGACCAGGGCGTCCCACCCTATCGCGGGCGCGGTTAGAACACCGGCGCTTAAGGCGGCGGCACAGTCCCGGCCGCCGGCCGCCGCCATCCTGCCATGCCACCATCCACAACCTCATGGCGTTGGGCGGGCGGGCCGCGCAACGCGATGATTCCGGTTAACTTTGAGACACGATCGCGCGGCGCCGAAACTATACCCTGAGCCAAATCGGCAGCTGTTCGACCCGTTGGCGCGCGGCGGCGACCGGCATATCGGACATCGCATGCACCCGGTGATAAAGGAAATCCATCAAGGCCCTGCGGTCGCCGACCGCCTGCAGCTCCGCGAACGGTATGACATCGCCGATATGCACATCGAGCGGTTTACCAACGCGGTTGCGGAACTCCCTGATCATCAGCGACAATCGCATAGTCAGACTGAACTTGCTGATCAGATGGAACAACGGCGAGCATTGGCCTTCGAAGTAGAGTGGCAGGACCTGCGCCTTTGATGACAGGATCATCCGCCCGGTAAAGGCTTTCCAAGGCAGGTCAACCGCGCGACCGAACATCGTTGGCGACGTTGCAACGCCGCCCGACGGAAACACCACGACGGTATGGCCGTGCGCCAGCAACTGCAGCGCTTGTTTGCGCGTCGCGATATTCATCGCCTGCCCATCTCGGGTATCGGCAAAGTTAATCGGCAGCGCGTAGGGCCTGATTTCGGGAACCTTCGTTAGATCCTTGTGAAGCAGTACGCGGAACGGCCGGCCAAGCTCCTCCGCCAACGACAAGGCGCCAAAGCCATCGAGAATGCCGAACGGATGGTTGGCGACAATGATGACCGGCGACTTCGGATCAAGCTTCGGCGGCCAGCTGCCCGACCTGACAGCCAGGTCGACACGAATGAGATCGAGCACCGGGCGCATCACCGGCTTGTCGGTGCCAACGTACTCGCGGCGCCAGATTTCATAGAGCGGCACAAAGTAATCGCGCCCCGCCATGCGCTCAATCGATTGAATGATCAAACGCTTGACGGCCGGATCATCGTCAGCAGCATACGTGAGCTCTGGAAACCTCATCCCATTTGCGAAGCCGTCCAAATACCTACGTTATTATTCTGCCGCACGCCGCAAGTCTGGTGCAACAGCTTCTTGTGCCAGCATCGCCACCGCCTCATCGAGACCGACGACCGATTGCTTGTGGCTGCCGAGGCGACGAATTGAAACCGTGCGCTCGTCGGCTTCGCGCTTGCCGACGACCAACAACACCGGCACCTTGCTCAATGAATGTTCACGCACCTTGTAGTTGATCTTCTCGTTGCGCACATCGACCGCAACGGTGAGACCGGCGCCGGTACAGGCCGCGCGCACCTCTTCGGCATAATCGTCCGCCTCCGAAATGATTGTGCAAACCATCGCCTGCACTGGTGCCATCCACAGCGGGAAATGGCCGGCATAACTCTCGATCAACACCCCGAGGAAGCGCTCCATCGAGCCCAGAATGGCGCGGTGCAGCATGACTGGGCGCTGCTTGTTGCCGGCCGCGTCGATGTAGAAGGCATCGAACCGCTCGGGCAGGTTGAAATCGACCTGATTGGTGCCGCACTGCCATTCCCGCCCGATCGCATCGCGCAGGATGTATTCGAACTTCGGCCCGTAAAAGGCCCCTTCGCCGAGGTTGATCGCGGCCCGGATCTTGCCGTCCGCCTCGGCTTCGATGCGCTTGAGCACATCGCCCATCACGCTCTCGGCCTTGTCCCACTGGGCATCGGAACCGACCCGCTTGTCCGGCCGGGTCGACAGTTTGACGACAAATTCCTCAAAGCCGAAATCACGGTAGACGGACAGGATTAGCTCGTTGATCGCGAGGCACTCCTCCTCGAGCTGATCTTCGGTGCAAAAGACGTGCGCATCATCCTGCGTAAAGCCGCGCACGCGCATCAGCCCGTGCAGCGCCCCGGACGGCTCGTAACGGTGCACACAGCCAAACTCACTGATCCGGTAGGGGAGCTCGCGATAGGACCGCAAACCGTGTTTGAAGATTTGCACGTGGCCCGGGCAGTTCATCGGTTTGATCGCGAACTGGCGCTGATCCTCCGTCTCGGTAGTGAACATGTTCTCGCGATACCACTCCCAATGACCCGACGCCTCCCAGAGCGCGCGATCGAGGATTTGCGGCGCACTAACCTCCCTATAGCCGGCATCATTCTGGCGCCGACGCATGTAGTTGGTCAGACGCTGGAACAGTTCCCAGCCCTTCGGATGCCAGAACACGACGCCCGGGCCCTCCTCCTGGAAATGGAACAAATCCATCTCGCGTCCGAGCTTGCGGTGGTCGCGCTTTTCCGCCTCCGCTAACTGGTGCAAGTGAGCTTTGAGCGCCTTGTCGCTGGCCCAGGCGGTGCCGTAGATCCGCTGCAGCATCGGATTGTTGGAATCGCCGCGCCAGTAAGCGCCCGCCAGCTTCATCAGCTTGAACGCCGATCCGACATGGCCCGTCGATGTCATGTGCGGACCGCGGCACAGATCGCTCCACTGGCCTTGCCGATAGATCTTGACGTCCTCGCCGGCGGCAATGGCATCGACGAGCTCGACTTTGTAACTCTCACCCTTGTCGGCAAAGTAGCGCTTGGCCTCGTCCCGGCTCCAGACCTCCTTGGTGAACGGCGCATTGCGCTTGATGATCTCGGCCATCTTGGCCTCAATCGCCGCGAAATCGTCGGGATGGAACGGTTCGTCGCGTGCGAAGTCATAATAGAAGCCGTTCTCGATCACCGGTCCGATCGTGACCTGGGTGCCTGGAAACAATTCCTGCACCGCCTCGGCCAGAACATGTGCACAATCGTGGCGGATCAGTTCGAGCGCCTCATCATCGTCCCGCGTCAGGATCTTGATTTCGGCATCGTGTTCGATGGTTTCGGCGAGGTCGGCAAGTTCGCCGTCCACCGTCATGGCGACGGCCTTTTTGGCCAGCGACTTGGAGATTGATGCAGCAAGCTCCGCGCCGGAGATTCCGGCCTTGTAGGAGCGCTGCGCACCGTCGGGAAATGTCACGGATATCGAGTCCAAAATGCAATCCTCTCACTCGCTGCATACCAAGCAGGTAAGATGTCAGATGGCCAGCACCGTTGCCGCCGGCGGCAACGCGGTGCGGGCGG
This sequence comes from Hyphomicrobiaceae bacterium, assembly GCA_965223355.1. GTDB lineage: Bacteria > Pseudomonadota > Alphaproteobacteria > Rhizobiales > Hyphomicrobiaceae > Tectiglobus. The sequence goes on along the minus strand of CBDCWE010000003.1, from coordinate 4,389,488 downwards.
TCCAAGGCGGTGTTGGTCCAAGGCGATGTTGGAGACGTCGCCACCAACGACGCCGGCCAAGCCCAGGGATCTAGGCAATCCACCGCTGCAACGCAACCCGTCAATACGCGTTGCAGGCAAATTCTCCACCGGCGAAAACCGGTCGCTGGCCGTAACGGCTCAACGCCCGATCAGCCCGCCATAGGGCCGACCTGGCGGCACCGGAAACACTTATACCAAACCGCCTCTACCAGCCCGCCTCTACCAGACCACTTGTCCGGCCCACCGCAAGCACGATCCGCTGCGCGGGCGCGCCGGCGGCCGGGGCCGGCGATACGGTCCCGCTTGAACAGCGGACATAACCCGGCCGTGCTACCGCGTGATCGCACGGTAGGCGGCATAACTGATGTTCGACACCCTCTGCCACTCGGATACGCGTTCGCCGAACCGTTTAAAGCTGCTCAAAATCCGCTTGCCGAGTTCATCTGTTCCGCCGACCTCTTCGACGACTTCGCGCGAGATCTTTGCGATTTCCTGCCACACAACCTGCGGATAGATATGCAGCTTTACGCCTTCATTGCCCTGCAGTTCGGCTAACGCATTGCCATTGTTGGCATTGTACTCAGCCAGCATGATATTATTTTCCGCTGCGGCGGCCATCTCGATTATCGTTCGATCGCTGTCATCCAGCGATTCCCAAAAGCCGCGATTGACGCCGAGGCAAACGCCGGTACCGGGTTCCTGGAAACCCGGGAACATGTAGTGTTTCAGATATTTGTGCAGGCCGAACGCCTGATCGTTATAGGGCCCGACCCACTCGGCCGCATTGATTTTGCCGCTCGCCAACGCGTCCGGAATTTCGCCGCCCGGCATGACGATGGCATGGCCGCCGAGCCGCCGCACGACCTCGCCGCCAAGACCGGGAATCCGCATTTTGAGCTGCTTGAGATCAGCGATGGACCGGATCGGTGTCTTGAACCAACCGCCCATCTGCACGCCGGTATTCCCGGCGAGCAACGGCTTGATGCCGAATTGAGCCGAGAGTTCATCCCACAGCGCCTGACCGCCGCCGAAACGAATCCAGGCATCGAATTCAAGGGCGGTCATACCGAGCGGCACAGACGTGAAAAAATTGTAGGCCGGGTGCTTGCTTTGCCAGTAGTAGTCGGCGGCGTGGTACATTTGCGCATCGCCACGAGCGACGGCATCAAACGCCTCGAACGCGGACACCATTTCCCCGGCCGCAAACAACCGGACCGACCATCGCCCGCCGGAGGCCCGCGTAATCGTGTCGGCCAGGCGCTGGGCTCCGGTGCCAAGGCCGGGAAACCCGCGCGGCCAGGTCGTCACCAGCCGAATTTCCCGGGCGCCGACAGCCAACGCCGGTGCGGACAGTCCGCCCGTTGCAACACCTGCCGACAGCATCCCGGCCGCTGTCATGAAACGACGCCGATCCATCACTCACCTCTCGTCACGCAACACAGCCGCGTCGGCGCACCGCGCAAGATCCCAGATTTGCTCGCGTCAGCCAGATCACGTACGATCGTGGCGAAAACCAGTTCACCCGCCAGATTTATTCTCTGTCCGACCCAAATCGGGCCGACACCGCAAATCAGGTGATCCGCCAAAAACCACCGCGCCGCGCCGGCCAAGCCCGGAACCTCAGAAAACAGACAAATTGCGGACGGCCATTAAATTTCCGCATTCTGGGCGTTCTCAAATTGTCAGGATGTTGTCTTAAAGTTTGTCGGGTTCGGGAGGAATATGGCAAACAGATGGCGCAACAGGGTGTGTGAAGCGGGCAGTCTCAATGCCGTTTGGCGCGTTCGCCAGCCGCCGGCACGGGGTTTGAGGGTTGAGGAGAGAGTTGTGGTGTACCGCCTGCTATTGCTGTTGGCCACGATCACTTTGACGAGCTTTCTCTCAGCGCTCGCCAACGCCCAACCGCCGGCACCGGCGACCCGCATGAGTTCGCCGCCCGTCAGCCAGTACACCAAGATGCGTGATGCTGCCAATCGCAACGTCGTCACGCTTGTATCCGGCAGGCCCGACGGTTCATTTCTCTACACCGCCCACGACATTGCCGCCGTTCTCGAACGCACGAGCAACGTTCGCGTCATGCCGATTGTCGGCAAAGGTGGTGCTCAAAATGTCAAGGATGTCCTCTATATGAAAGGCATCGACATGGGCATCATGCATCCGCACGTCATCAGGCACTTCCAGAGGACGGGCGAAGTTGGACCGAACATCGAACGACGGATCGCCTACATCACGACGCTGTTTTCCGACGAACTGCACGTCCTCGCTAAGGACACCATCGCGGACGTCCGTGACCTTGCCGGCAAGCGGGTCAACTTTTCGATCATGGGCAGCAGCACGCAAATCTCGATGCGCCTGATCTTCCAGGCTCTGGGCATAAACGTCGAGGAGGTCAACGTCGGACAGGAAGAAGCTTTCGAACTGATGCGCCAGGGCAAGCTTGATGCCACCACCTGTACCTGCGCCAAACCGTTGCGATCGCTGCGCGCGATCGGCAAGAACTCAGGCTTTAAGTTTCTCGCCGTACCCTATACGGATGAGCTCGAGCAGGATTTCTATCCAGGCCTCCTCACGCATAAGGACTATCCCGAGCTCATCCCCGCCGGCCAAAGCATCAACACGGTCGCAGCCCAAACCATTCTCGGCGTCTACAACTGGAACACGAAGACGACCGAGCGCTATCAGCGCGTCGCTCGGTTCATCGAGACGTTCTTCGAGCGGATCAATGAGTTCCATAAGCCGCCGCGCCAGCCGAAGTGGAAGAACGTAAATCTGGCCGCCACGGTCAGAGGCATGTTGCGCTTCGAACCGGCGCAGGAATGGCTCAATCGCAACGCATCACGCGGCCGCCTGCAAACCACCGGTGTCGAGATCGAAAATTCCGACGTCAAGATCGACAAAGGACTGGCCCGCCAACAGGCGGCAAGAGCCGCCCCCAACAGTCCCGCAGAGCAAGAAAAGCTGTTCCACCAGTTCCTCAAATGGGTTCAACGCCGCCCCGCCAACCCCTAAACCTGCGCATGCGTATCTGCGAAGCCGGCGCTGCGCTCAACCACAGACGGAATGCAATTACCAGCAATGTTGCGTGCCCGCGTCAAACCATCTCCGCCCCAGGCGGACCCGCCATGCCGGCCCGCTCCGGCGCCCGGCACCGTTGATCTTAGACCAAATTCGCCGCGCCAAGGCGGCGCCAATTTAAGGTCCGGCGGTGTCGAGTGGGGGCATTGTTTATTGGCATTTGGTGCAGTGATAGTGGTTGTCCTCGCGATCCAGTCAACCGCGCGCGGCCAAGACAAACCGCAACTGATCATCGCCGATCAGATCCTGGTTCTGCCCGACACCACGAGTCCGTTTCCAATTCAGTACGATGCGCGCAACAATACACCCAAGCATAGTTTTCTGCGCATCAAGAACCTGCCGGCCGGCACCAAACTGACCGAAGGCTATCGCGTCTCCACAGGTCATTGGGCGATCCCGCTCGAGCGCTTGGACCGATTGCGCATCCGCTATCCAAGGAGCGCACCATCGCAGGCAAGCGTCAACATCGTGCTCGTGTCACTGGACGGCACTGTTCATGCCGAACGGACGATCAAGTTGGTTGGCGGGTTGCAAGCGCCAACGCCGCCGCGCCGCGTCAGCCGCACCCAGAAACGCGACAGTGACACACGCAGACGCGGCACTGATCTGATGTCGGCGACGACAAACCTGGCGGTGGGTAGTGCGGCAGCGGCGGTACGCAAATCTGCTGAAACGGCGCCAGTCAACGCCGATCGTCGTGCGAACAAAGCCGATCAATCGACACTGGCGATCATCCGAGCCCGCCATTACCTGCGCCGCGGCCATCAGTTCCTCCTGCGCGGCAATGTCAGCGCTGCACGCCGGTTCTATCGCCGCGCGACCGACCTCGGCCTTGGCCCCGCGGCACTGGCCTTGGCTGCAACATTCGATCCCAATGAGCTGTCGAACCTCGGCATTGTCGGCCTGCCGGGCGATGCGCAACAGGCTTTGACTTGGTATCGGCGCGCCGCCGAACTGGGCGAGGCCAAGGCCGCAGCGCGCATTACCCGGCTAGGGAACTGAGCGCCTGACCGATTTGAATGTGAGATCTGAGGCCGCTCCGGTCCTGGCAACCTCTGAATGAGTCCGGGGTCCAGGGGATCATCCCTTGGTCGGGGTGTTTGAGGGGCTGAAAGCCCCTTAAGGATCGCCGCTTGGCGGCGATATGTTAAGGGCTCCACCCTTAACGATCCCGCCAAAGGGCACTGCCCTTTGGAAACCTGAGACCACTAGAGCAACCTGCCTTTATTCGGAATCGGAACGATCCCGAATAAAGGCAGAAAGTTGCTCGCCTCTAAAGTGGCGATCATCTTTGTGCTTTAAGTTGGAACCGCAATAGCGGTTCCAACTTAAAGCACGATGATCTAGATATCGAGATCTTTCGCAAACGCCGCCCGGTCTTGAATGAAACGAAATCGCGCCTCCGGCTTGGAACCCATCAAGGCGTTGATAGCGCTGCCGATCTCACTGCGCTCACCAGCCCCGATTTCGACTCGCAGCATGGTCCGCTTTTGCGGGTTCATGGCGGTTTCCTTCAGCTGTGAGGCGTTCATTTCACCGAGGCCCTTGAAGCGGCTGATGTCGACCTTCTGAGTGGCTTTGAAGGCACCGGATTCGAGCAATGTCCGGCGCTCGTCGTCATCGCGGGCATAGAGCGTCTTGCTGCCCTGGGTTAGTTTGAACAGCGGCGGAACCGCGATATGGAGATGGCCCTCGGCGATCAGTTCCGGCATCTCCTGATAGAAAAAGGTGATCAGCAACGACGCGATATGAGCGCCATCGACGTCCGCATCCGTCATGATGATAACGCGCTCGTAGCGCAGGTCGTCGAGCCGGAAATGCTTGCCAATACCACAGCCGAGCGACTGGATCAGATCGGACAGCATCTGGTTCTGGCTGAGCTTCTGGGAGGAGGCGTTGGCGACATTCAGGATCTTGCCGCGCAGTGGCAAGACCGCTTGGGTTTTCGGGTCACGCGCTTGTTTGGCCGAGCCGCCCGCTGAGTCGCCCTCAACAATGAATATCTCGGTGCCGATCTTGGAGTTCGAGGAGCAGTCGACAAGTTTGCCGGGCAAGCGCAACTTGCGGGTTGCGGTCTGGCGGGAAATGTCGCGCTCGCGGCGTCGGCGCAGGCGATCTTCGGCTTGTTCGATGGCCCATTCGAGCAGCTTGTTGGCCTGTTGCGGGGAATCGGCGAGCCAATGATCGAAGGCATCGCGGATTGTTGTTTCAACAATGCGGCCGGCTTCCTGGGTGGCGAGTTTGTCTTTGGTCTGGCCCTGGAACTCCGGCTCGCGGATGAAGACAGAGAGCATCGCCGCGGCGGTGGCGATGACGTCGTCGCCGGTGATCTGGCCGGCCTTCTTGTTGCCAACCAACTCGCCATAGGCCTTGAGACCGCGCATCAGGGCCGAGCGCAGACCCAGTTCGTGAGTGCCGCCGTCGGGCGTCGGAATGGTGTTGCAGTAGGAACTGACAAAACCGTCGTGGCTGACAACCCAGCCGACGGCCCACTCGACCGTGCCGTGGCCGCCGTCTTTCTCGACGCGTCCGGTGAACAGCGTTTTGGTGACCATCGTCTGGCCTGCGATGGTCGCCTCGAGATAGTCGCTAAGGCCGCCGGGAAAGTGGAAGATCGCGTCGGCCGGGGTGTCGTCCGAGATCAGTTCCGGCGCACAGGACCAGCGAATTTCGACACCACCGAACAGATAGGCCTTGGACCGTGCCATCTTAAACAGGCGGGCCGGCTTGAACCTGTCGTTGTGGCCGAAGATCGCCGGATCCGGGCGGAAGCTCACCTTGGTGCCGCGCCGGTTCATGATGGAACCGAGCTTGTGCAGTCCGCCGTCGGGGACGCCTTGACTGAAAACCATGCGGTAGAGCTGCTGGCCGCGCGCGACCTCGACCTCGAGGAATTCCGACAGTGCATTGACGACGGAGACCCCCACGCCGTGCAAACCGCCGGATGTGTTGTAGGCCTTGCCGTCGAATTTACCGCCGGCATGCAGCATCGTCATGATCACTTCGAGGGCGGACTTGGTCTTGTACTTCGGATGCGGGTCGACCGGAATTCCGCGGCCGTTGTCGGCAACGGTGAGCGTGCCGTCGGCATCGAGACGGACGTCGATCCAGGTCGCGTGACCGGCGACGGCTTCGTCCATGGCGTTGTCGATAACCTCGGCAAACAGGTGATGGAGCGCCTTTTCATCGGTGCCGCCAATGTACATGCCGGGTCGGCGGCGCACCGGTTCAAGGCCTTCGAGCACCTCGATGTCGGCAGCGGTATAGTCATCGGAGGCGTCCATGGTTTTACGCGCACGTGCCGCGGGCTTTCGGGTCATGGCATCCTGTAGTCTGGCGAACAGATCGCGCTGCGGAGGTTGTCGCTCAGATCGGGCCATGTCACATCATCCGTTTCATCCAAACGACCGACGGCGCAAGACAACGCGTCCTGCCGTCACGCGAAACAGAGATAGCGGGCACCGACGCGGCGAATCTCTTGCGTTGATTGAGCGTTCTGGTGACACGAGCCCGGCCGCTTTGCAAGCTGTGGCGTGGCCGCAACTGGCGCCGGCAAAGCCGAATTCTCAGGCCGCTAGATCATCGTGCTTTAAGTTGGAACCGCTATTGCGGTTCCAACTTAAAGCACAAAGATGATCGCCACTTTAGAGGCGAGCAACTTTCTGCCTTTATTCGGAATCGTTCCGATTCCGAATAAAGGCAGGTTGCTCTAGACAGGCGCGCTATTGCTCAACAGGCAATGTTGTCGATCAGGCGGGTGTTGCCGAGCCAGGCGGCGACAAGGATGCGGCCCGGTTTGTTCGCGGCCGGATCGAAGGGCTGCAAATCTTCGCCGTTGCGCACGGCAATGTAATCAACCTTATCAAAGCCAGCCCCCAACAAGGCGGCCTCGGCCTGCCTGCAGGCTTGATCCGGGTCAGCGCCGGCGCCGAGGTCGTCCGCGATCCGGCGCAGTGTGGCATAAACGGCAGTCGCAACCTTGCGCTGGTTGCCGTCAAGGTAGGCATTGCGCGAACTCATGGCGAGGCCGTCCGGTTCGCGGACCGTTTCGCAACCGACAATGGCAAGCGCCAAATCAAGATCGCGCACGATCTGGCGGATCACGCATAGCTGTTGGTAGTCCTTTTCACCGAACAGTGCGATATCGGGCCGGGTTTGCGTAAAGAGCTTGCAACAGACGGTTGCAACGCCTTGAAAAAAGTGCGGGCGATAATCGCTTTCAAGGCCCTCTGCAGCGCCCGCGGGCGTGATCATGGTTGCAAAGCCTGGTGGATACATGACCTCCGCGGTCGGGGCCCAGACCAGGTCGCAGCCGATGCCCCGGAGTTGGGCAAGATCATCGTCAAACGTGCGCGGATAGGTTGAGAAATCTTCCTGTGGGGCAAACTGGGTCGGATTGACGAAAATCGACGTGATCAGCCGGTCACAGCGGGATTTGCCGGTGCGCCCCAGCGCAAGATGGCCGTCGTGCAATGCCCCCATGGTCGGCAACAGCGCCACCGTCTCGCCGCCATCTCGCCACCGCCCGACAATCGCCCGCAGCTCCGAGACGGTCGCAACAACGGGCACCGTCGCCATGTCAGAAGTGTCTTGCTTCACGTCGTGCTCTCGTTGCCGTCTGGACGGGTCTCAGCCGGTTGCGCAGCCGGTCTGAGACGGCGATCATAGCACAACCGGGACCGAACAATCAGCATCCGCTTTTGGCCAGTGAGTTTGGCGGTGGACCGTCGTTGGCGCAGGCCTTCACTCCCGGATCGGCGCCAGCCTTACCATATGATAGCCTGTCGGCGAATCGTAGCCGTGCCCCGGAGATCGGTGCCATGACAACGCTTGTTGAAGCGCAATTGCGGTCCTCACCAGGAGGCAAGCTGCCGAGCCGCGCGGAGCTCGCCCAATATCACATTGCCGACGAACTGCGTCTGGTGGGCGGGCTGATCGAACGGGCGATTTACACCGCGGACGATCGCCGCAAGACGGCCGATCTTGCCCGGCGCTTGGTCGAAGGCGTGAGGAGGGGTGACGACGGCCACGGCGGCATTGACGCGTTCATGAAGGAGTACGGCTTTACCAGCGAGGAAGGCGTCATTTTGATGTGCCTGGCCGAAGCTTTGCTCAGGATCCCGGATGCCGAAACGGCCGACGCACTGATCGCCGACAAGGTCGCAGACGGAGCCTGGGCGGATCATCTCGGCCGCTCAGACTCGCTGTTCGTCAATGCGTCGACTTGGGGATTGATGCTCACGGGCCGGATCGTCGCGCTTTCCGAACGGCGCGATGGCTTGGGTCTGGGCAGTCTGGTCAATCGGCTGGTGAAGCGGTCCGGTGAACCGGTGATCCGCAACGCACTGCGCCAGGCGATGCGCATCATGGGCGATCAGTTTGTTCTCGGCCGTACGGTCCAGGAGGCACTGAAACGTGCCGCGCGGTTGCAGGACAAGGGCTATCGCTTCTCATTCGATATGCTCGGCGAGGCAGCCTATACCGAACGCGACGCACAGCGCTATTTTGATCGCTATGTGGCCGCCCTGGAGGCGGTTGGTCGCTTCAACGGACCGCTGTTTGAAACCCACAGCGACGCGATCTTTGCGCGGCCCAGCATATCGGTGAAACTGTCGGCCATCCATCCGCGCTATGAGCCCGGCAAAGAGGCGCAGCTTAGCGCCGAACTGTTGCCACGGCTCGTTGAACTCGCCAGTGCGGCCCGCGAGCAAGGGCTCGGCCTCACCATCGATGCCGAAGAGCAAGACCGCTTGGATCTATCACTGGGGCTGTTTGGCGAGCTGTTCATGCGACCGGAGTTGGTGGGTTGGAACGGGCTCGGCCTCGCCGTTCAGGCGTACGGCAAGCGCGCGATACCGGTGCTGCGCTGGTTGCGGCAGTTGGCGCTTGAGGGCCAACGGCGCATTGCAGTGCGCTTGGTCAAGGGCGCCTATTGGGACAGCGAGATCAAGTGGGCGCAGGAACGAGGGCTTGCGGACTATCCCGTGTTCACGCGCAAACTGCACACTGACGTCTCCTACCTGGCGTGCGCGCGCCTGTTGCTGTCCGATCCGAACGCCTTCTATCCGCAGTTTGCGACCCACAACGCTCATACCCTGGCAACGATGGTGGTGTCCGGCCGCGACGTCGACTATGAACTCCAGCGTCTGCACGGCATGGGCGAGGCGCTCTACGACCAAGTCATCGCCGATGCCGGCATCGTCCGCAGCTGTCGCATCTATGCGCCTGTCGGCGGCCATGAAGACCTGCTCGCCTATCTGGTTCGCCGGTTGTTGGAGAACGGTGCCAACACCTCGTTTGTCAACCGCCTCGCGGACGATGAGCTGCCGATATCCGAGATCATTGCCGATCCTGTGCGCCGGGCGGAGGACGAGCGGCAATCGTCCGAGGGGATCGCTGCGTTGCCGTTGCCGCGGCCACCGGCGATCTTCGCAGACAGGCGCCGCAACAGTTTGGGCTTGGCGCTCAGCGAACCACATGTGCGCGATGCGACGTTGGCGGACATCGGCTCGGCCTTGCGCGACGGCTTCTCGGCGGCACCGATTATCGATGGCCAGTCACACCACCGCACCGAAACCGCGACTTTTGCAATTTGTCCGCACGACCGGCGCCAGCGGATGGGGCTGGTGACGAGCGCCAATGGCAGTGATATCGAAGCCGCGCTTAGCGCTGCGGCGAAGGTTGCCAAGGACTGGAGCAACGGCGGCGGTGAAGCCCGGGCCGTGGTTCTCGAAAAGGTCGCCGACCTTTATGAACGCGATCGTGCCCGCCTGATGGCCGTCATCGTGCGCGAGGCCGGCAAGACGCTCGACAACGCCCTTGGCGATGTCCGCGAGGCCGTCGATTTCCTGAGGTATTACGCCAACGAAGCGCGGCGGCTGTTTGCCGGACCCGAGCAGCTCGCCGGTGTCACCGGCGAGACCAATATGCTGATGCTGCAAGGCCGCGGACCGTTTTTGTGCATATCGCCATGGAATTTCCCACTGGCGATTTTCACCGGTCAGATCGCAGGCGCCCTGGCTGCGGGCAACCCGGTCCTGGCAAAGCCGGCCGAGCAAACGCCATTGACCGCGTTTGCTGCCGTGCAGCTGTTTCACGAGGCCGGTGTACCGAGCGAAGTGTTGCAGCTGTTGCCCGGCGACGGTGAGGTCGGCGCGCGGCTGGTTGCCGACACGCGAATTCGGGGCGTGGCGTTTACCGGTTCGAACGAAACCGCGTGGTTGATCCAACGCGCGCTGGCCGATCGGCGTGGCGAAATCGTGCCGTTCATCGCCGAAACGGGTGGCATCAACGCGATGATCGTCGACTCATCGGCCCTGCTTGAGCAGGTCACGCGCGACGTCATGACCTCGGCGTTCGACTCGGCCGGGCAGCGTTGTTCTGCTGCGCGTGTGTTGTTCGTGCAAACGGACATCGCGGACCGGCTGATTGACATGCTCGCCGGGGCTGCCGAACTGCTGCGGATCGGTGATCCGATCGACTATGGCACGGACGTCGGGCCGGTGATCGATGGCGCCGCGCAGGATATGCTTGATGCGCACAAGGCGCGCATGTACCGATCGGCAAAGCTCATCAAGGACTGTTTGCTGCCGGACGACTGCCGCAACGGCACCTATGTGACGCCGGCACTGTTTGAGATCGAGGCGATGGCCGATCTCGACCGCGAGGTGTTTGGTCCGATCTTGCATGTCGTCAGATACGCCCACAGTCATATCGACAAGGTCTGCGCGGCCATCAACGCGTCTGGTTTCGGTTTGACACTCGGTATCCACACGCGGATCGAGCACGTGGCTGAAGCCATTGCCGCCCGCGTGTCCGTCGGCAACGTCTATATCAACCGCAATCAGATTGGCGCCGTGGTCGGTGTGCAGCCGTTTGGCGGACGCGGCCTGTCGGGAACCGGACCGAAGGCGGGCGGGCCCCACTATGTTGCACAGTTCGCGACCGAGCAGGTGATAACGACGGATGTCACGGCGACCGGCGGCAATCTGCAGTTGCTCAGCCTATCGGAGCAATCGCCGTCGCCGGCAAACAGTCCTGAATGACAACCGAAGTGATGCGTCATGAACAAGCCGAACAAGCCCAACAACAAGCCCAACAACCCGAACGACAAACATCGTAGTGCCGGCCCGGCGGCTGCGAATTCCTCTCACCGGAACGTTTCGGCGACGCCCGACGATGAGACCGGCGTCGTCTCGCAGGATCGCGACGTTCAAGCGTTTATTGCCCAGATGAAGGCGGTTGCAGCGCGCACGGGACCGGCCCGCGGGCGGTTGATTTTCGCGATGGATGCAACAATGAGCCGGCAGCCGACATGGGATATGGCGCTGGCACTTCAGGCCGATATGTTTGGCGCGGTCGCAACGGTTGGCGGGCTTGATGTTCAGTTGATCTATTTCCGCGGCGCCGGCGAATGTCGCGCCTCGAAATGGGTCTCGGACCCGCAGGCGCTGGCCGGGTTGATGACCCGTGTGCATTGCGCCGGAGGCCTCACACAAATCGGTAAGGTTTTGGCCCATGCGCGTCGCGAAACCGGGGCGCGCAAGGTCGGCGCATTGGTGTTTGTCGGTGACAGCATGGAGGAGGAGGTCGACCAGTTGTGCGCGCGCGCCGGAGAGCTGGCACTGCTTGGCGTTCCTGTGTTCGTGTTCCAGGAGGGCCACAACAAAGATGCCGAACGCGCGTTTCGAGAGATCGCCCGCTTGACCAAAGGCGCCTTTTGCCGGTTCGACGACGGCTCGGCCGATCAGCTGCGCGCGTTGTTGTCGGCCGTGGCGGTTTATGCCGCCGGCGGACGGGCCGCGCTTCAGGATCTGTCGCGCAACGCCGAGGGTTCCGGTGCGCGGTTGTTGATCGAGCAAATGAAGCCGTGACGGTGCATGGCGCGCACCGGAACCGCGCCCCAGCATCATGGCGGCATCGCGAGCGGCCGGTTGTCGGTTGATCTCAGAGCTCCACAACATCTCCACAGCTTGCCAACATACCGTTGCGCGATCCTCCACAACCTTATGACGGTTGACGTTGCCGGAATCGTCAAACTGTCATCTTGTAGCTCCGCATTGCAGTGAACGTAGCGGGGTCAATAATGTCAGATGTTAGCGGCAATACATTCAAGTGGCGACGTCATCGCGGATGGTTCTATTACAGCAAGATGCTGACCGCACTGGCGGCAATCGGTTTGGCAGCCCACTGGTTTATGCAAAACTTATTGTAAATCGAGATCCAGCCGTCGGACCGCGGCGATTTCCGCCTGCAGCGGATCTTGCCGCGCCGGCCTTGCCCGCACGGCTGGCGCTCAAAATCCGCGCCGGTGAAAGGCCTCAATTCACTGCTGGGGCGGTATCACTCTGAAATGCATTAAGCTGCGCCGCGGTCGGGAGCCTACGGCCCGTCCGGCAACTGATGATCTACCAACGTGCGTTTTGCTTCCGCAATTTTTTCACGCGGTGCTTCTGGTAATCGACGACCGCCGCTGCGAACGGCTGCGAGCGGGCGACCCGGACATGGGTCAAAGACGTTACAATCACGCTTTTTGTTTCCGCCGGTTGGATGTGGCAGAGAATGCCACCTTCGTCGCCGGCATAGCTGACGTCCTTCACCATCTCGGTCACATTGACGACAACTGGGTTTTGCTGTCGCGCAAGCAGGAAAATGACTTGCGGCGTGATCGTGACCTCGAACGGCACTGCGGATCGCAGCGTTTCCAGCAAGCGCGCCGTCTTTTCGGGTTTGTCGAGCATCGATCTCTCCCAGCGGCAATGAGCGGATTGGTTTGCAACGCATCTGCGGATCCGCACTGAGCGGCTGAGCGGAACCGATTCCCAAGCGCCGCGCAAGATCGAGGTTCTGCGATGCTTCACTGAGGCCGAGAAAATCCACCATTCCATTTCAGAGCATCGCAGAAACCTCGATCTTGTGCGCATAGGACATTGCCGGCGGCAGCCGGCCCGCTATAACAACCACGGTGCCCACGAGTAGGAGAACCAGACCAATGTCTTCTCACGGTATGACCATTCTGATTGGCACAACCAAGGGCGCGTTTATTCTGGCGGGCACCGGTGAGCGCAACGGCTGGTCGGTGGACGGGCCTTACTGCGACGGCTGGCCGATCAATCACGTCATTGGCGATCGCACAACCGGTCGGCTCTGGGCCGGCGGCGGCGGCGATTGGAACGGTGCCGGCGTTTGGCGCTCGGAGGATGGTGGTGCGAACTGGCAGGTCGTGCGCCTGACGAAAGGTATAATCGACGCCTGGGCCGCCAACGACGCCGACTTCGCCAAGATGATTGATTGGTCGCCGGAGCCGCTACCGTTTACCGATGAGTTCTCACAGATCTGGTCGCTTGGTTTCGCTCACGGCAAGCTCTATGCCGGGACCAAGCCGGCCACGCTGCTGGTCAGTGACGATGGCGGTACGCACTGGCAGCGCGTCCAAAGCCTGAGCGACCATCCCTCCGCCAGCAGTTGGAGCCCCGGGGCGGCCGGCCTGGTGCTGCACACCATCGTGTTCGATCCCGATGACGCAAACAAGCTCTGGATCGGCATTTCAGCGGCCGGCGTTTTTGCGACGGAGGACGGCGGCAAGACGTGGCAGCGCCGCAACCGGTTGTCGAATGCCGAAGCGTGCGCTCATCACGACCACCCGGCCGCTCCCCGCGACGGCGAAATCGGCCATTGCGTGCACAACATGTTGCGGGCTCCCGGCCAGGCTGACCTGCTCTATCAGCAGAACCATCACGGTGTGTGGCGATCGCCGGATGGCGGGCGCAGCTGGGATGACCTGACCGACGGTTTGCCGTCGACGTTTGGGTTTGCGATCCGGGTGCACCCGCGCGATCCCAAAACGATTTGGACGATACCGCTCAATGGCGACAGCATCGGCCGCTTTCCGCCCGATGGCGCTGCTGCGGTGTGGCGCTCGCGCGATGGCGGCGGAAGCTGGCAGGCGCTGCGCAACGGCCTGCCGCAGCGCGACTGCTATTTCACCGTCCTGCGCCAAGCCATGGCCGGCGACGAACGCGAGCCTGCCGGGCTCTATTTCGGCACCAACTCCGGCTCGGTATTTGCAAGCTTCGATGAAGGCGACAACTGGCTGGAAATCGCCCGTCATCTGCCAACCATACTGTCGGTCGAAGTCTTCGAGCGCGCCAATCCATAAGGTTTGGCGTGATGCAGCGCCTGGCGCGGCGCGTCAATCGCAGCAGTTGCCGGGCAGCACGTTGGCCTGATGGCCGCTGTGGGCGCAGCATCCCCCCTTCCACCAGTCGGCGCCCGGGCCGTGGCAATACTTGTCATCGGCGCCGACCATCTTCATGAACATCGGATGATAGTTGCGGCACACCTCGAGTTCGGTCTTGACCCAGTGCAGCGGGTCCTTGGCATAGTGCTCCCAATAGTCGCCGGCCATGTTGATGCCGGGCACGGCCGGGTTCCAGGACTCATCGAGCCACAGATCGACATCGCCATACTTGGCGCAAAGCTTTCGAATTTCCGGATCGTCGAGCGCCTTGAGGCGGCCGTTCTCGATAATTGTTTCGTTATCGCCCGCGCGTTCGACCGTATAGGTCGGGAAATAGAGGTGCACGTGCCAGTGCCCGACGAGATGACCGGCGCGGGCCGCCAACCGCTCCGCCATCGATGAAATGATCGTGCCGAAGCCAATGTGGATGACGCCGGACCGCACGCGTTCGTAAAGGCAGTTGACAAAGCCCGACGGGAAGTCTTTGCGCGGGCGGTGAATGTGCGGGTTTGTGCCAATCGAGGCCTCCCACCAATACATCAAGCCTTTGCCGGGAAACGTCGGATACTGGATGTCCTTCGTGCGCTCCATGACGTCGCGCAACTTGTCGCCGAATTCGCCGCCGGCATGGATTGCGGTGACCTTGGAGTTTTCGATGACCAGCTGCGTCCAGTCCATCGGCGCAATATGATTGGTGGTGCCGGCGACGATACCGTTGCCGTCCTCCTTGGTCGGATGGAACATCCACGGCCGGCCCGTGATATGGCCGGGCAGATACTGTTTGCCGAAGTGCTCGTTGGTCGTCCACGTTGCCGCCGTCAAATCCGGGCAATAATACTCCCGCTTTGCGTCCCAGTATTCTGGGTGATTGGTAAACTCGAGGTCGGTGCCCTCCGGGTCGGTGATGCGTGCCCGCTTGGCGGTGCGCACCCGCTCCCAGGTCCAGCGGTCAATGGCGTTGAGCACTTCGATCGGCATTGCATGGGCCGGCGATGCCAGGATCTCCGGCGTAATGAACGGCATGCGCTGGATCTTGATATAACGTTCCGCCAGCACCGGCCCGCCGTAACCCATCAAGATCTTGTCGTATTGCTGTTTCTTTTCCTCCTCTTCCCACCAGTCCATCCACTCGGCGAGTTCCTTGGTCCGGAACAGATAGTAGTCGACCTCATCGGCCCCGACCCAATGCGGGATGGGTCCACGGTCGATCCTCTTGATGTCGTATCTGACCTTGTACCTTTCGAGGATCTTCTGGCAGGCCCGAACAACCAGATCGCTGTGCCAGTTGTCGACCCGCAGCAGCACCCGCTCGCCCGCCTTCAGCTCCCAACACGCATTGAGGCCATGATTGTAGGGGCGCTGGGCGACATGCTCCAAATAGGGCAGCAACTGATCAGGATCGGTGATGTCGACGTAGGGCGGGCAGCGCGGCGGGCGCGACCGGGCCAGGGGTGGTGTTGCAAATGAAGGAACACCCTCGATCGGCCGGGCTGTGATTGCACCGTCCTGCATGGCGTTACTCCCGTTGCTAGAGCAACCTGCCTTTATTCGGAATCGGAACGATCCCGAATAAAGGCAGAAAGTTGCTCGCCTCTAAAGTGGCGATCATCTTTGTGCTTTAAGTTGGAACCGCAATAGCGGTTCCAACTTAAAGCACGATGATCTAGCCGCCACAAAGTCATTGCAGCGGCAACGTCGCACGGTGTCTGCGAGCCTGCAAGTGATCGATCTTGGCGCCTGGACAACAAATCGCGCGCCGGCGATGTCGGATTCTGACAGGACCGACGCCGGCAGCAGGGGTTAGGCTGGCCGTGCAAGAGCTGATCTTGCAAGAGCTGACCGTGCAAGACTTGACGGACCGGATCAACGGCATGCCATCCCACACGCGATCAACCCACAGGCGATCAACGGTGTGCTCACGGCCCGGCCACTCGGCAACCCCGGAGCGCATATGACGACAGAACCCGCTGCTCTCACCAGACCTGGGCGATCCCGGCCACGGCGAAAAATCCGCCCATTCGCGATCCCGGCCCATCCCGGCTTGGCGGCGGACAGGTCGGATCTCAGCGCATGGTCACGCGCGAAGGCTGCCGCCCTCAACCAACACGTGATCGGCTACGGACACCGTGCCGAAGGGGAATGGGCAGCGGCCGCTATCGCTGCGCCCGACCTCGAGCGAATGCGGGCCTACCGGCGCGAACGAATAACGGAGGCATTGGCCCGAAACGACCTTGGCGGCATTTGCCTCTACGATCCGCTGAACGTGCGCTATGCCACGGACACGACCAACATGCAGCTCTGGGTCTTGCACAATCCCGTGCGTGCCGCGTTCGTGGCGGCTGACGGGCGGGTCATTCTGTTTGACTATCACAATTGCGAGCACCTTTCGGATTTCTCATCCGGCGTCGATGAGGTCCGGCCGAGCCAGAGCTGGTTTTACTTCATGGCCGGCGATCGCTGCGATGAGAAAGCCACAACCTGGGCCGGCGACATCGCCGACATTGTCCGCGATCATGGCGCCGGCAACAGGCGCATCGCGTTCGATCAGATCGACAGCCACGGCATCGCGCCGTTGCAGGCGCAGGGTATCGAGGTGATCTATGGCGAAGGCGTGATGGAGCAAGCCCGCGCCGTCAAATCGCCCGACGAGATCTTGGCGATGCGTCGCGCCATTCATGCCTGCGAGATGGCGATGGCCGAGATGGAAGCGCGTCTTGAACCGGGCATGACCGAGAATGACTTGTGGGCCGTTCTGCATGCAGAAAACATTCGCCGTGGTGGCGAGTGGATCGAAACGCGGCTTCTGGCGTCGGGCCCGCGCACCAATCCGTGGTTTCAAGAATCATCAGCGCGCGTCATCGAAGCCGGTGACATCGTCGCTTTCGATACCGACCTCGTCGGTCCTTATGGTTTTTGCTGCGACATTTCCCGAACGTGGCTCGCCGGTGACGGCCGGGCCGGCAACGAACAGCGCCATCTCTATCAGCTCGCCCTCGAACAGATCCGGCACAACCAGGAGTTGCTCGGGCCGGGCGTGTCGTTTGCGGAGTTGGCGCGAAACGCAAAGTCACTCCCCGACGATTACTTGCCGAACCGCTATTCGTGCCTGTTCCACGGCGTCGGGCTGTGCGACGAATACCCGACAATCCCGTATTATCCCGACTGGCAGGCGAACGGCTACGACGGGCTTCTGGAGCCGGGCATGGTGATGTGCGTCGAGTCCTATGTCGGCCGGCTCGGCGGCCACGAAGGTGTCAAGCTCGAGGATCAGTTCCTGATCACCAGCGCAGGCTGCGAACGGTTGTCGACCTACCCGTTCGATCACCGGCTCGGCGCGTGAGCGGGCTGGTTCCTGCCGGGAAACGCCGGACCAAGATCGCGGGCCACGGCAGCGCACCGAAGACGCATTTTTAGGCGATAGAGACCGCTACTTTAGAGGCGAGTAACTTTCTGTCTTTATTCGGGATCGTTCCGATTCCGAATAAAGACAGGTTGCTCTAGGCCCGGTCGCGGAACGGCACGCCCTTGGTCCCTTCTTTGCGCAAATCCTTCATTGCGGCCCAGGTGTCCGGGGCGGCAATGAGCTCAGCCAGAGCCTCGGCCGCGGCTTCGAGCAGGGCTTCGCCCTGTTCCGCCGTCGCATTGGCAGGGTCGCCGGATACGCCGTTGGCGGTCGTGTGCGTGAAACTGCGCCAGCGATAGGAGGCCTGGCCGGCCGTCAAAAACCCGGCACCGCGTGCGGTTGCAAGACTATCGAGTTCGCTCGCATCGACCAGTTCCGGTGTCAGCGCTAGCATCATCGCCGTCTCGCCCTCGCCGGCGTGCATGATGTGAGGCTGGTTGTTGAGCAGTTTGGCGAGTTCACCGCCGGCTTCGGCGACATAGGTGGTCGCGACGATGGTGATGGCGAATTCCATGGCGAGGCGCTCGGCCGCCGTCTGCATCGCTATGATGTTGCCGCCATGGCTGTTTGAGATCAGGACATTGTGGAAACCGTGGCGCTTGAGGCTGTGCACCAGGCACCGAAGCACGGCGAAGAAGGTTTCATGATCAAGCGTCAGCGTGCCGCCGAACGGCATGTGATGCTCAGACAGCCCCTGCCATACCACTGGCGTGACGATTGTCGCGCGCCGCTGAAAGGCCTTGCGCGCGGCGCGGCAGGCGACTTCGTGGCCAATCCTGGTGTCGGTCATGACCGGCAGATGCGGCCCGTGCTGCTCGATCGACGCGACGGGAAGGATCGCGACCGTGTCCGCGTGCGCGAGTTCGCGCAATTCATGCGCCTTGAGGCGCGCCCATTCAACTTCAACCATGACCCCATCCTCTCCTTGCCGGACGCCCGAGTGCCACCTTGCCTCGGTCTCGATAGTGCAACACCTTAGAGCAATCTGCCTTCAATCGAAATCAGACTGCTTGCGGGCTAGAGCAACCTGCCTTTATTCGGAATTGGAACGATCCCGAATAAAGGCAGAAAGTTGCTCGCTTCTAAAGTGGCGATCATCTTTGTGCTTTAAGTTGGAACCGCAATAGCGGTTCCAACTTAAAGCACGATGATCTAGCAACGCCAGGCAACGGCGATCACCTATGCGCCGTTCCGACCACATCGTGACTGCACGTTCGAGGTTGGTTGTCGGGATTTATGCGCGGGCCCACCAACCGCATGCCGGCAGTTTGGAGCCCGAACCGTCCCGGGTTATTCTGATCGATCACAAGGGAAGGAAACGTGGACCGCACGGGTTGGCATTCGGTGAAGCGCGGCGCGATGCGCGGACTGCTTGTGGCGGGTGTCGCTGCGGTTATCTCGATGCTGTTCTCGGTCCACGGGACGGTGCGCTCAACGGGCCCGGTCGATCTGGCGCTTGTCCTTGCGCTTGACGGCTCGGCCAGCGTCGATGACAGAGAGTTTGCCTTGCAGCGCCTCGGCCTTGCCAACGCGTTTCGCCATCCATCGGTGCTGAACGCGATTTTGCGCGGCCGCCATCGCCGGATTGCCGTCACGGTGGTGCAGTGGGCCGGAATTGGCGAACAGCAAGTATCGGTGCCTTGGACCATCATCGACAATCACCGCACGGCCGCGCATTTCGCGCAGCGGCTCGACCACATGCCGCGCCGGTTTGATGGCGGTTTCACGCACATCGCCGGTGCGATCCGTCGCGCCAATACATTGACGCGCACGGCGCCGTTCGCCGCGGCGCGACGTGTCGTCGACATATCCGGCGATGGCATCAATACGGTCGGCAACTCGCCGCACGATGCACGTGATGGCGCAGTTCTGGGCGGCATGACCATCAATGGGCTGACAATCACCGATGAGCAGGCGGATCTGGCCGAATATTATCGCCTCAGTGTTATTGGCGGCCCGGGCGCGTTCGTCATCAGCGCCAACGACTATGACGATTATGCCCGCGCCATATTGATCAAGCTCCTTCGCGAAATCGATCAGCATTTTGTCATGTAATGCCGCCGCAGCTATGACTTGACACACGTCATCGGCCTGAGGCGGCTGAGCCTGAGAGGTGCGGTGGGCAGCGCGTGTCGACAACTGAGCGCCGGCGACGCGCGCCGGGCTGAAGCGGCATTCAAGATTTCCGGCGGCGCCGAAGTCGGCCGCAGGGCGCGCCGATCCGGCGTTCGCCCGTCACGGGACACCACCGGCGCCGGTCGGTGGCGAATTCACAAGCGCGCAACCTGCCTTTGTTCAAGATTATTCCGATTCCGAATGAAGGCAGGTTGCTCTAGATCATCGTGCTTTAAGTTGGAACCGCTATTGCGGTTCCAACTTAAAGCACAAAGATGATCGCCACTTTAGAGGCGAGCAACTTTCTGCCTTTATTCGGGATCGTTCCGATTCCGAATAAAGGCAGGTTGCTCTAGCATGTCGACAATGTTGAGCGATCAAGCACCCGCAGCGAGGACCGCGGCCCGATCCAGGCCGATCCTTCGCTTGTTGATCGCATTGGTCATTGGCGCGCTCGGTGGCAGCATTTTTTTTGCCTTTGGGCTGCCCGCATCGTGGCTGACCGGCTCTGCAACTGCAGTTTCGATTGCGGCAATTGCCGGACTGTCGGTCGTGATCCCGAAGTGGATGCGCAGTGCCGCGATGATATTTCTGGGCGCGGTTATGGGCAGTTCCGTCACGCCGGATACCTTCGCCCAGATTACAAGCTGGCCGATTAGTCTCGCCGGCCTGTTCGTGGTTGTGATTTTGATGATGCTCGCGGTGTCGCTCTACCTCGAGCGATTTCAAGGCTTTGATCCGGCAACCGCCCGTCTGGCCTGCATTCCGGGAAACATCGCCTACGTCTTGGTGCTGGCTGAGGAAAGTTCAGCAGACACGCGACGGGTTGCGATCGTTCAGGTCTTTCGCTTGGCCGTCCTGCTATCGTGTCTGCCCTTCATATTCGATCTCATGGGCTATGAAGCGGTGGACGATATTACGCGCGCCAACGTCTGGCAGACCGACTTTTCCGCGTTGGGTCTGCTGCTCGGATTGGCAGTCGTCGGCGGCTTCATTTTCGAGCGGATTGGTTTTCCGGCTGGACTGTTGTGCGGGGCGATGTTTGCAACGGCGCTCAGCAGCGGCTCAGGATTGCTCGCCGCCCACATCACCGGTGACCTGATGGCGCCGGCTCTGGTCGTGATGGGCGCCGTTACGGGGGCGAACTTTGTTGGAACCGACCGCGGGTTCCTGATCAAGACCCTTGGCGCAAGCCTTGGCGCGATCATGATTGGAGCGGCAATTGCTTTGGCCGTTGCCGCACCGGTTGCGCACTGGATGAACGTCACGCTCGCGCAGGTCTTTCTTGCCTATGCGCCCGGAGGCGCCGATACGATGTCAATTCTGGCCCTGGCCTTGGGCTTGGAACCAGCCTTCGTCGTCTCTCATCACGTCATCCGGATGTTTGCTCTCGGCGCCATCGTGCCGCTCTGGCTCCGGTTTCACAAGGCCCGTCAGGCAAAGCAATGACGTCGTCGTGCGGGCCTGGTCTCAACCGCGCGCGTCGCTCGAATGGTTGGCGACCCGCGCCCACATCGAGATTGACCTCGACGCCCGGCTGTTCGGGTGCAAGGGGCTTGATTGCGCGATCGCAGCGGTGCCTTCAGAGCCGCCGTGGTGCTGGTCAATTGCCTGGATTTGCCATTGCCACAACGATTGGCATCGAGGCTGATATCGAAACATCGATCCCGATGACATCTTTGCTCATCTTGTCCGCGCCGGCCGGGCGCGGCCGCCTCAAGCCCAAGCCCAAATCCATCAGAGTCTCGCCGTTACACCACCGTCGACGTAGAGGATGTGGCCGGTGACGAAGCTCGCGGCATCCGACGCCAGGAAGACGGCGGCGCCGACGAGTTCGGCGACGTCGCCCCAGCGGCGCAACGGTGTGCGGTCTTCGAGCCAACCGCAGAATTTCTCGTCAGCCACCAGCGCCGCATTAAGCTCGGTCGCAAAGTAGCCAGGTCCGAGCCCGTTGACGCGAATGCCGAGCGGGCCCCAATCGATCGCCATACCCTTGGTCAGCATTTTGACCCCCCCTTTGGCGGCCGTGTAGGGCGCGATCGTCGGCCGGCCGAGCTCGCTTTGCACCGAACAGATATTGATGATCACCCCTCGCTGACGCGGCTTCATGTGGCCGACCACCGACCGCGACACGTAGAACACACTGTCGAGATTGGTGCTCATCAACACGCGCCAAGCCTCGGTTTCGAACGTTTCGAGGGGCGCGCGCCGCTGCATGCCGGCATTGTTGACCAGAATATCGATCGGCCCGACATCGGTCTCGATGTCGGCGATAGCAGCATCGACGGCGGCTGGATCCGTAACGTCGAAGGGAACCGGATGGACCCGATGGCCAAGCGCGCCGAGCTCGCTCGCGACGCGGCGCACCTTGTCCTGCGTGCGGCCGTTGATGATGACCTGCGCGCCGGCGTCGGCCATGCCCCTGGCCAGTGCCAGGCCGATGCCGGCCGACGAACCGGTAATGAGTGCAAGGCGGCCTGAAAGGCTGAATTGGTCGACAGACATGCTATATCCTTGTCGTGCAGCACCCGTTCGCGGTTGCTGGTTGGGTTTGTGGATCGTCATTGAGGAATATCAGGCATGCGGGCCGTCGTCATTCACGCTGCAAAGGATCTGCGTGTCGAAAACTTCGATGATGAAGATTTCGATGGTGAAAACCTGTCGCCACACCAGGTTCGCATCCGCATCGAGGCGGGCGGCATCTGCGGCTCCGATCTCCACTATTTTCATGCTGGCGGGTTTGGCGCGGTGCGCGTGCGCCAACCGATGATCCTTGGCCATGAGGTGGCCGGTGTCATCGCCGAGGTCGGCGATGCCGTCGCAAACCTGAGCGTCGGCGAGCGGGTCGCCGTCAACCCCAGCCGACCGTGCGGGGCATGCGGTTACTGCCGGCGCGGGGCGGCGAACCATTGCCTCGACATGCGCTTTTATGGCAGCGCCATGCGCATGCCGCACATCCATGGCGCCTTCCGTAGCGTTCTGGTTGCCAATGCCGGTCAATGCCACCCGGTTCCGGCCGACATGCCGGCCGCCGTGGCGGCCATGGCGGAACCGCTGTCCGTCTGCCTGCACGCCGCCCGCCGCGCCGGCGCGCTGCTCGGCCAGCGGGTGCTGATTACCGGCGCCGGACCGATCGGTGTGATCTGTGCGATCGTGGCGCGCCAGGCCGGGGCCTGCGAGATTGTCGCGACCGACATCGCCGAACCGCCCCTGGCCTTTATGCGGGCGGCCGGCGTCGATCGCGCCGTCAACATCCTCGACACGCCGGATGCGCTCGCGCCATACGCCCGCGACAAGGGCACTTTTGACGTTCATTTCGAGGCCTCCGGCAGCGCATCGGCACTTGCTGGTGCCGTCGATGTCCTGCGCCCGGGTGCAACCATTGTTCAGGTCGGTCTCGGCGGCACTGCAACTCTGGCGATGAACACGATCGTTGCCAAGGAGTTGGTGCTCAAGGGCAGCTTTCGCTTTCACGAGGAGTTCGCGACCGCGGTTGACATGATGGCGGCCGGTCTGATCGATGTGTCATCGTTGGTCACGGCGACGTTGCCGCTGGATGAGGCAGTTGCCGCATTCGAGCTTGCCGGCGACCGCAGCAAGGCAATGAAAGTGCAATTGGCCTTTAATTGATGGCCGGATGCGCGCCGATCAGGCACAATCTTAGTCGTCTCTATCACCTAAAATGACGCATTGAGATGCGCTGCCCAGTTCGTGAGCTGCCCTGGTTCGTGAACGGGAAGGCGTGCCGAAGCATACATTGCGTGCGCTATGTGAGTACGGCTGACGCCTTCAAGAGGCCAGGGCAGCGCACCGAAGGCGCGCAGATTTGGCCTGGTGCCGGCGTTGCGGCGGCCTTATGATGCGCCAGCATCACCCACCGCGCCTTGGGGCCATCGCGCTTTGGGGTCACCGCGCCTTGGCACAGACCAAATCAGCGCGTCTGAATACGCTTTTATTAGGTGGTTGAGACCACGAGCTGCGGGCGAATTTGCACTGGGAGCGGTGTTGGGCGTATGACTGCCCGGACAACAATAGCGGTTGGAGCACTATGGCAACTAATCTGCACAGTGAACTTGCCGGCACGGTGGCACTCACGGTCAATGGTGAGGCCATGACGAGCGCGGCTGGAACCCTGTCGCAACTGCTCACCGAGCTTGGCTACGGCAATGCCAAAGTCGCGACCGCGCTCAATGGCGACTTTGTCCCATCTCACCAGCGCGATGAGACGAAACTGGTCGAGCATGACGAAGTCGAGATCGTGGCACCGCGCCAGGGCGGCTGAAGCGCATCGGTAAGGCTGGGCGCCTGCCGGGTCGATCATAACCGAACCGACCACCGAAGACTAAGGATGTGACCGATAACAGATGAACCGCATTGAGCGAAATATTGCCGAACGCGGGCCGGAGCCGCGCGATGACGTTGTCTTTTATGGCAACGCATTGAGCTCGCGCATGCTGCTTGGCACCGCGCAGTATCCCTCGCCGGCGATCTTGGGTGCAGCCGTCGAGGCTGCCGGCGCCGGCATCGTTACCGTGTCGCTGCGCCGTGAGGCCGCCCGCGGTGGTGCAGGCCAGCGGTTTTTCGAGCTGATCCGGTCCTGGAATGTCAAGGTGCTGCCGAACACCGCCGGCTGCCGGACGCCGAAGGAGGCGATCACGACGGCGCAAATGGCGCGTGAGCTGTTCGACACCAAGTGGGTCAAATTGGAAGTCATCGCCAACGACGACACCTTGCAACCGGACCTGTTCGGGCTCGTTGAGGCGGCCGGTGAACTGACCCGCCAGGGCTTTGAGGTGTTTCCCTATACGACGGAGGACTTGGGCGCGGCCGAGCGCTTGATGGCGGCGGGCTGCGAGGTGTTGATGCCCTGGGGCGCACCCATCGGCACCGGCCGCGGACTGGCAAACCCATACGGCCTGCGCACGATGCGCAATTACTTTCCCGGTGTCCCGCTGGTCATCGATGCGGGAGTTGGCGCGCCGTCACACGCTGCCGCTGCCATGGAACTCGGCTACGATGCCGTGATGTTGAACACGGCCGTTGCCAAAGCGGGCGACCCGGTCGTCATGGCCGTCGCCTTCGCCAAGGCGATTGCGGCCGGCCGTCAAGCCTACCGTTCGGGGCTGATGGAGCAGCGCGACATGGCCGCGCCGTCCACTCCGGTTGCCGGCACGCCGTTCTTCGAACTGGATTGAGCCAATGCATCAACGCCGCGCCCATGACATCGGTCTCGATGTGTTCTATCCGATTGTGCCGGATGTCGACTGGTTGCGGCGGCTGGTGCCGTTGGGCGTGCGTACGGTCCAGCTGCGCGCCAAGGATATGGACGAACGTGAACTGCACCGCCAGATCGCCGAAAGCCTGGCCGTTTGTGAAGAACACAATTGCCAGTTGATCGTCAATGACTATTGGCACCTTGCCATTGAGGCAGGTGCCGACTTCGTGCATTTGGGCCAGGAGGATTTGGCCGATGCTGATGTCACGCGCATCAAGGCGGCCGGCGTCAAACTCGGGGTCTCAACCCATTCCGACGAAGAACTCGACATCGCCTTGGCGGCAGCGCCGGACTACGTCGCCATCGGCCCGGTCTATGAGACCAAGCTCAAGGCCATGAAGTGGGCACCGCAAGGCCTTGAAAGGGTGTCTCACTGGACGTCCCGGATCGGCGCCCTGCCGCTGGTCGCCATCGCCGGAATAACGATCGAGCGTGCGGATGGCGTGCTCGCGGCCGGCGCACAGTCCGTCGCCGTCATCACCGACGTGTTCAGCCATCCCCACCCTGAGGCGCGCGTTAGCGAATGGTTGCGATGGGCCTCGGGCCGGCGCACCAATTAGTCGGGCCCGCGCCAATTGCTCCGACCCGCGCGCCAGTCAAGTGTCAGGCCGAGAACGTCGGGCGCGATCGCGAAAGGATGTTGAAACGCGGCCCGACAACGAGATTTATTGCCTGCAAAAGCAGATATATGCTCGAATGAGATCAGATCAGATTTTAAGGCGCAGAATGGCCTACAACTTTGAATTGAGCGAGCCGTTCGCGCAGGGCGCGGCACGCATCCTGCGCGAACAGCTGGACCGTGCGCGCCTGCATTTGTCCAATCCTGCCGATCGGGTCAGCGCCGTTCATGAAGCGCGCAAATGTTTCAAGCGCGCGCGATCCTTGCTGCGGTTGATGCGTGCCGGTCTGTCGAAAACCGAGTTTGGCAAAACCAATCGGGCGATAAGGGACGTTGCACGCTCGCTCGCACAATCGCGCGATCTCGATGTTATGGTGCAGACCTTGGCCCACTTGCAGGCCGGTCATGGCGCCAGCAGCCCGGCGCTGGTCAAGCGCGTTGCACGCGCGATTGCCAATGCCCGCGCGGCCGCCTCCAAGCTCACGCCCGACCCGCCGATTGCAACGGCGCTCAAGCAGCTGGCGGGCATTCGCGCCGATTTGGCGGAACGATCGTTCGAGCGCTGCACGCGCCCGGCCTTGATCGCCGGATTGGGGCGTGAGCTGCAGAACTTAGAGAGGTGCTATGGTGAGGCGGTCGCGCTGACCACCGACACGGCGTTCCATGAATGGCGCAAACGTGTTCAAATTCATCGTCGCCATGTCGAATTGGTCGCCAAGGTGTGGCCGCAGATGCTGGAACCACGCGTTGCCGTGTGCCGTGAGTTGTCCAGTCTCCTCGGTCTCGACCATGACCTTGCCGTGCTTGCCAACTTTGTTTCCAGCGACCAGGCCAAGCCCGCAACAAAGCGCGATGCGGGCAGAATTTCCGACTATTGCAACGCGGAACAAGCTGAATTGCGCCGGCGATCAATTGCGCTTGGGGCGTTGCTGTTGGCCGAGCCGCCGACCGCCTTCGTTGCACGCGTTGACGCCTATTGGCAGGTCCGCAACGCCCATGCTGGTGCCTTGCCGGCGGCGGCCGAATAGGAACCGAGGTGTGCGGTCCCGGGCGTTTTTGGCCTAACGTGCAATAACGCATGTTTCGATCCGATGGGACGGCTCAAACGTAGAATAAGTGCAACCAAGCCGGCGTCATTCCAAACCCAACGCGGGGGACGAGCAACGATGAACGAACGTGTCAACCGGGCGGCGATCGCTACCGTGCCGGCCCATGCACCTGCTGATCACCCCAAGGTCGCGTTTGGAAAGATCGGCGTGCTGCTGGTCAATCTCGGCACCCCGGACGGCACCGACTACTGGTCGATGCGCCGATATCTGGCTGAGTTTCTTACCGATCGTCGGGTTATCGAATGGTCGCCGATTTACTGGTATCCGATCCTTTACGGCATCGTTCTCAACCGCCGACCGCAGCGCGTTGGCGCGGCCTACAGGTCGATCTGGAACGAGGACTTGGACGAAAGCTATTTGCGCACCTTCACCCGCAACCAGAGCGAGGCGCTCGCCACGCGGCTGGCCACGCTCGGTGATGACATTGTCGTCGACTGGGCCATGCGCTATGGCAATCCGTCGATCCCGGCGCGTTTGAACGCGTTGCGTGAGATCGGATGTGACCGGATTTTGTGGTTTCCGCTCTATCCCCAATATGCTGGCGCAACCACGGCAACCGTCAACGACAAGGCGTTCGATGCGCTCAAGACGATGCGTTGGCAGCCGGCGGTGCGAACCGTGCCGCCGTATCACGATGATGCCGTCTACATCGATGCCCTGGCACGGTCGATCGAAACCCACCTCGATGGTCTCGATTGGGAGCCCGAAGTGGTGCTGGCGTCTTACCACGGCATTCCGGAACGTTATTTTGCGGCCGGCGACCCCTATCATTGCCAATGCCTGAAAACAACGCGATTGCTTCGCGAACGCCTGGGCTGGAGCGAACAGAAACTTGTCAGCACATTTCAAAGTCGGTTTGGGCCGGAACAGTGGTTGCAGCCCTATACCGACGAGACCATCGAAAAGCTGGCCCACAAGGGCACCAAGAGAATTGCGGTTTTAAACCCTGGTTTTGTGTCGGACTGCCTCGAAACCCTGGAGGAAATCGCGGTCGAAGCCGATGGCGAGTTCAGGCAGGCCGGTGGCCAGCAGTTTACCCATATCCCTTGTTTGAACGACAGCGAACTGGGCATGACGGTGATTGAACACATCGTGCGCCGTGAATTGCGCGGCTGGGTCGAATAGCGTAAAAAGTCAATTTGCACGTCCGCCGAAAACGAAAAGAAACCGCGATACTGGCATTTACCTTTCGAGGTACCCAATTTTGAGGGCAGATTTACCCAAATAATACACCATTTCATAAAGTGTTTACGAATTGGGCCGTAAACTCACAAATTCGAGCACACTGGCACCGATTTGACCAAGATTAAGCAAAACGTGGCACCGAGAATGGGCTGGTTGTCTATTCTGGGTGCCGCAACGCTTATGATCGCGGCGCCAAATCGGCAGATACCAATGCGTCCGAATTAATGAGTTTGCGGCCAAATGTTGCGATTTTGTTGCGCAACCGGTGTCAACTGCCCAAATCAAGCAGACTGGATTTCAGCCAACCTGTGAGGTAAAAAAGTGGTTATGGAAGGTACGGCCATTCTTGGCATCGTCCTAGTTGTGTTTGCTGCGGCGACGTTGTGGTCGATCGTCAAAATCGTCCCGCAAGGTTACAATTTCACGGTCGAGAATTTCGGCCGCTACACGCGAACCCTGCACCCGGGCCTGCATTTGTTGATTCCGGTGATGGAGCAGGTCGGCCACAAGATGAATATGAAGGAGCAGGTGCTCGATATTCCGGGCCAGGATGTCATCACCAAGGACAACGCCATGGTCAGGGTCGATGGCGTTAATTTTTTCCAGATCCTCGATGCCGCCAAGGCCGCCTACGAGGTCGACCGACTGGAAGCTTCGATTATCAATTTGACAATGACCAACATCCGAACGGTGATGGGGTCAATGGATCTCGACGAACTGCTGTCCAATCGCGACGTCATCAATGCCCGACTGTTGGAGGTTGTCGATAATGCCACCGAGACCTGGGGTGTGAAAGTCACGCGCATTGAGATCAAGGACATCGAGCCGCCGCGCGACATTGTCGACTCGATGGCGCGGCAAATGAAGGCCGAACGCGACAAGCGCGCTCAAGTGCTTGAGGCGCAGGGCTCGCGCGAATCCGCGATTCTTAAGGCAGAAGGTGAAAAACGTGCAGCCGTGCTCGAGGCCGAAGGCCGCCGCGAAGCAGCGTTCAAGGATGCCGAAGCCCGCGAGCGGGCGGCCGAGGCGGAAGCGAAAGCCACGACGTTGGTCAGCGACGCGATTGCCGCCGGCAACGTCCAGGCCATCAACTACTTCGTGGCGAACAACTATATGAAGGCGCTTGAGGCCCTTGCCCAGTCGCCCAACCAAAAGGTTCTCATGATGCCGCTTGAAGCATCATCTGTTATCGGTTCGCTGGCCGGCGTTGCCGAGATCGCCGGCGAGGCCTTCGGCAAACCAACAAACGGCAACGCCGCAACGCCGGACCCGGCACCGCCGCGCTCGACAACGCCGTGGGGTGGCAGCAACAACGCCTGAGGTTCGGTTCGGTTCGGTTCGGTTCGGTTCGGTTCAAGGGCGTGACGTCAAGCGCCCTTGAACGCAAGCGTTGCGAGGCCGATCAATGGCGGGTTGCTCGGTGCTACGATTAAGCTTGTGAGCTGGAGAATTGCCTATGCAGGCGCTGTTCGACTACCTCATCGGTCTCGGGGCCTGGAACTGGCTGGTTTTATCCGTCGCCCTGTTCATTCTTGAGACCCTGGTGCCGGGCGTGCATTTCGTTTGGTTCGGGGTTGCGGCAACCGCCGTCGGCGTCATGGCCCTGTCCGTCGACATCGCCTGGCAATGGCAACTGGTTTTGTTCGGGGTGATTGCGTTGTCATCGGTGCTGTTCTTTCGCCGCTACGCCAGACCGGCACAGGCGCCGTCGGAACAGCCCGATCTCAATATTCGCGGCAGATATTATATCGGTCGGATCGTGAGCATTGAGGAGGCGATCGTATCGGGCCGCGGCCGGGCCCGCGTCGGCGATTCGCTCTGGTCGGTCGAGGGCCCCGATATGCCGGCCGGCGCCCGGGCCAAAGTGGTCGGCATGAACGGCACGGTGCTGGTGGTCGAAGAGATCGGCGAAGCATAGCGCACACCCGTCAAGTTCAAGCCGCGCACCCCGCTGGCCGCCGATCAGATCATGGCCGCTGGGTTGGCGGGCCAGCCGCACGACAACCGGCTTATCATAGCTCGCCACATCCGGTGCAGTCACGATCACAACCTCCGGCGAAGCGTTATCGTGCCGGCCCACCATCCTCGCCCAGGTCCCAATAGAGGCCGGCCATGATCTCGAGAGCACTGCGCGACACCGGCATCAGAATGTGTTCGTCCGGCGCATGCTGGGAGCAGCCGGCATAGGAGTGCGGAATCCAGATCGCCGGGATGGCGAGCAAGTCCGTGAACAGGTCGTTGCAAATCGACCCGCCGGTTTGCGGCACGACCGCCAGCGGCGCATTCGTCGAACGTGTTATGGAGCCTTTCACCCACTGGGCCCAGGGATCATCGAGCTCGGTGCGGCTGGCACCAAAGCCGGCGGCATTGCTGGCCGGCGGCGGTTCGATGCTGACCCGGTCGATACCCTCGGCTTCGAAATGGCGGCGCAATGCCGGCAGGATATCATCGGCGTCGGTGCCGGCAATGTAGCGCAACTGGCAGTGGGCCCTGGCCCAGGGCGCAATGGCGTTGACCGGGCTCTCGGGATTGCCGGATTTCATTGCAAGCACGGCAAACGCATTCCACGCATAGACGTTTTCAGCCGGTGTCAGGCCCGGCTCGCCCCAGT
The DNA here is from genome assembly GCA_965223355.1 of Hyphomicrobiaceae bacterium. GTDB lineage: Bacteria > Pseudomonadota > Alphaproteobacteria > Rhizobiales > Hyphomicrobiaceae > Tectiglobus. The sequence goes on along the minus strand of CBDCWE010000003.1, from coordinate 4,358,836 downwards.
CCGGGTCGATCTCAGGGCCGTCTTGGCCGCCATCCAAAGCAACATCGCCGAGCGCCGCCTTGACGGCTTGCGACATCGGCGGCGGGCGCCATTCCTTGACCCGGATCGCGCCGGTTCGCGTTACGATGGTCGAGATGGCATGGGCCAGAATGGCGGCGGGGTCGGCCAAGGCACCCCCCCAATTGCCGGAATGGTGGCCGCCTTTGCGCAAGTCGCAAACCAAATCGAAATTCTGTGCACCGCGCGCGCCCAACGACATCGTCGGCCGGTCCATGCGCACGCGCGGGCCATCGGAACCGATAAACACGTCGGCAGCAAAGGCATCCTTGTTGGCATCCATGATCTGGTGAACACCGGCCGAGCCGTTCTCCTCACCCATCTCGATCATAACCTTGGCATTGAAGCCGAGCTTGCCGCGTTCTGCGATGACCGCGTTCATCGCCGCCATATTGATGGTGTGCTGGCCCTTGTTGTCGGCGGTGCCGCGACCGTAGAGGCGCTCGCCGTCGCGCGCGGTCTTCCAGGGCCCGGCGCCCGCGGTCCATTGCTCATCGAGACCGCGAATGACATCGCCGTGGCCGTAGCCCAGCACGGTCGGCAATGCGGGCTCCTCAATCCGCGTTGCCAGCAGAACCGGGCCTGCTCCAGCAACCGGATTGTCAAACTTGCGGCACTGAAAGCCCATCGCCTCGAATGCCGGGATCATTTCCTCATCGAGATATCTCGTCAGATGCGGAAGGCCGGCCGCTGTCTGGCTTTCGGTCGGAATGGCAACGCGTCGCGCCAGGTCAGCTTCGAACTGGCCGCTGTCGAGATACGCGGTTGCACGCGCAATGGCGCCGGTGCGATTTGCCATGGCTCAGATCTCCAAATTGTCGAGGCCACCAGGGCCGATGCTCACGCGCGCCGGCGCCCTTCGTCCTCGTCATAAAGATGGCACTCGACGTGACCGTGCGTGCTGGCGATCCTGCGCGGATGGATTTTCGCGCAATGGTCCATCATGCGCATGCAGCGCGGATGAAACGTGCAGCCGCTTGGTATGTCGAGCGGATTGGGGTAGGCGGCACCGAGGTGGGTGTCCGGTACACCGAGGTTGGGGTCCGGTGTCAGCACGGATGCCAGCAAAGCGTCCGAATAGGGATGGCGCGGGCTGGCAAACAGACTTTCGGTGTTAGTCTGTTCGACGATCCGGCCGAGATACATGACGGCGACGCGGGTTGCCAAATGCTCGACGACCGCGAGATTGTGGCTGATCAGCAAATATGTGAGGCCCAGCTCCTGGCGCAGGTCCTGCAACAGATTGAGAATTTGCGACTGCACCGAGACATCGAGGGCCGAGGTCGGCTCGTCACAGATGACGACCTCGGGGCGATTGATCAGGGCCCGCGCAATGGCCACACGCTGGCGCTGGCCGCCGGACAACTGGCTTGGAAAGTTGTTGATCACGCGGCGCGGCAGGCCGACCAGCGCCATCATCTCCTCGGCACGGCGACGCCAGGTCTCCGGGTTGGGGTCACCCTGCACGCGCAGCGGCAAGGTGATGATGTTGCCAATCGATTTGCGCGGGTTGAGCGATGAATAAGGGTCCTGGAAAATCGGCTGGACCATGCGCGCGACCGACAGGCGGTCAAGCTGCTTGATTGGCCGTCCGGCCAGTTCAATGGAGCCGCCGGATGGCGCCAGCAGGCCGAGGAGCATCTTGGCCAAGGTCGTCTTGCCGCAACCGGACTCGCCCACCAACGCCATAACCTCACCGCGCTCGATCTTCAAATCGATACCGTTGACCGCGTGCAAGGGACGTTTCGGCTTCATGAACCCAGCGGCGATCATGAAGGTTCGCGTAACATCCTTGGCCTCCAGAACTATGTCACTCATTGGGCGGCCTCGACCTCAAGATTGTTGGCGCTTTCCGCCGGCGACAGCCGGCAACGGTAGGTGTGGCCGGCGGCGACGGCGGCGCGCAAATCGAACGTGCCAGTGCGGCAGCTGTCGTCGACATAGCGGCAGCGGCCTGCAAAATGGCAGCCGGGCAACGCGCCGATCAGAGATGGTACGATGCCGGGTATGGAGCCCAGATGCTGGCCGCGAACGGTCTTACCGGGGATCGGAATGCACTCCAAAAGGCCCTGCGTATAGGGATGTGCGGGTGCCCCGAAGATCTGTTTGGCGGTGCCTGTTTCGACGACCTGGCCGGCATACATCACGGCGATACGGTCAGCGACGCGGGCGACCACCCCAAGGTCATGGGTAATCAGAATGAGACCGGTATTAAACTCCTTCTGGAGTTCAGCGAGCAGATGCAGGATCTGCGCTTGAATGGTGACGTCGAGCGCGGTGGTCGGCTCATCGGCGATGATCAGGTCGGGTCCACACATCAACGCCATGGCGATCATCACGCGCTGGCGCAAGCCGCCGGACAGCTGATGCGGAAACTGACGCAGGCGCCCGCGCGCCGCCGTGATTCCGACCTTCTCCAACAGATAGACGGCACGGTCGGTTGCCTCACTGCGCGAAACCGGCTTGTGGCGCAGCAATGCCTCGCTGAGCTGATCGCCGATCGTATAGGCCGGATTGAGCGACGTCATCGGCTCCTGGAAAATCATGCTCATCCGGTTGCCGCGAATGTCGCTCATTTGCCGTTCGCTCCAGCCGAGAAGATCGCGGCCGTCGAGCGTCAGCTTATCGGCCCGGCGTTTGGCCTTGGACGGCAGCAGTCCCATGATGGCCAAAGACGTCAGAGACTTACCGCAACCAGATTCGCCGACAATCGCCAGCGTTTCCCCGCGATCAACGTGGAAGTTAAGCGCTTGCACCGGATGCAGAACGCCGGCGGCAAGCGGTATGTCGACGCTCAGGTTTTCGACTTCGAGAATACGATCTGACATCCCGGCTCCGTCGTCCTAACTGCGGTTCTCAGGAGCGGTGACATCGCGCATACCATCGCCCAATAGGTTGATCGCCAGGACCAGCAGGAACAAGGCCGTGCCTGGGATCGCGATCAGCCAGCCATCGAAGAACATCAAACCCTTGGCCTCGGAGATCATCAGGCCCCAGCTCGGCTCGGGCGGCTGGACACCGAGACCGAGGAAGGACAACGCCGCTTCGAGCAGAATTGCGTGCGCCATCTCGAGCGTTGCCACCACGATCAGATGATTGGCGATGTTTGGCATTATTTCGCTGGCCAATATGCGCCACGTCGAGCACCCGAGTGCTTCTGCTGCGGTTACGAAATCAAGTGCGCGCACTTGTTGTGTTGCGCTGCGCATCACGACCGCGAACCGGTCCCAAATCAGAAGACCGAGAACCCAGATGACAACGGTCAGCGACGAGCCGATCAAACTGACGACGGCGAGGGCGACCAGAGTCGCCGGCATCGAAAGCCGCGTCGTGATAATGAAGTTGATCACCAAGTCTACGCGACCACCGAAGTAGCCGGCCGTGACCCCGAGGATGGTGCCGATCACGCCGGATATCAGCATCGCGGCAAAGCCGATCAGCAGCGAGATGCGCGCGCCCCAGAACAATCGCGACAGGTAATCGCGGCCGAGTTGATCGGTGCCCAGCGGATGCTCCCAGGTCGCCTTGGGGCTGTCGAACCAGATCGGTGGAATGAGTTTGCGGGCGAGCTGTTGATCATAGGGATCGTGCGGGGAAATGAACGGGGCGAGAAACGCGATAACGACAATCACGCCGACGATGATGGCACCGATCATTAAGCCGGTATGGCCGAAGATCCGCCGGCGCAGGATGGCGCTCGGTGATGGTTCCGAGGAGATCACGGCCCCGCCATCGGCCGCGGCGTCTTTTGCGTCGATCACTGCCATATCATGCCACCCTGATGCGCGGGTCGAGCCACGCGTTCAACATGTCCGCCAGGAAGGTCAGAACGATGTAGAAGATGCTGAGGACCAGCACGATGGCCTGCATCATCGGCAGGTCGGCGCGCTGGATCGATTCCCAGGCGAGAAAGCCAAGGCCGTTGATCGCAAAGATCGTCTCGATCACGATCGAACCGCCGAGCATGAAGCCGAACTGAACGGCGGCGAGCGAAACGACGGGAATAATGGCATTGCGCAGCGCGTGTTTGAACAGCACCGTCACCGGCCGCAGCCCCTTGGCGCGCGCGGTGCGAATGAAGTCGGACTGCAGGACCTCGATCATTCCGGCCCGTGTCAGTCGCATGACCCCGGGCGTGATGTAATAGCCAAGCGCAATCGACGGCATCACGAAGTTGGCCCAGCTCGATGTGCCCGTAATCGGCAGCAAGCTCCAATAAATGCCGAACCAGAGCATCATCGTCAGAGCGAACCAAAAGCTCGGCATCGCCTGGCCGAGCACGGCAATTGTCAATGCGATACGGTCGATGAAGCTGTTCGGTCGAATGGCGGCCAGGACACCCAGCGGAATCGACAAGACCAGCGCAAACGACAGTGCGCAAATGCCAAGCATCATGGTCGTCGGCAGGCGTTCGAAGATGACCTCGGCAACCGGTTTTTTCAGGTAGTGGGACTGGCCGAAATCGCCTTGCAGCGCATTCCAGAGCCAGTTGACGTATTGCACGGCGATCGGCTGGTCATAGCCGTACACCCGGCGGATGTTGGTGATCTCCTCCTCGGTGGCTGTTTCACCGGCCAGCGCCATCGCCGGATCGCCCGACAGATAGATCATCGAAAAAGTCACCAGCGAAACCGTGAAGGCGACCAGCACGGCCACGCCAAGTCGCTGCAGCGCGTAGGTCAGCATTGCAAACCCCTCGATGATGGCGATCGCCGTCGGGCGTCACCCAGGCGCGCGGCCGGCGCCAGGGTGTGTTGTTGAAGCCAAATGCTCACTTCCATTTGGCCGTGTAGAAGCGGGGGATCTCGTCGGAGGTTGTCTTGAAGTCGAGATCCTTGGAGTAAACGTAGTACTTGGCGTACGTGAACATCGGCAGCCAATAGAGTTCACTCGAAATCAGGTTGAGCGCTTGACCATAGGCTTCCTTGCGCTTGGCCGGATCGGTTGATGTGTCGCCGATTTCCAACAGCTCCTTCGTCTTCGGATCCTTGGCCGGATCATCGCGGCCGTTGGAGAAAAAGTGGCTGGTGATGGCCGACACGTCCGGAATCGAAGACGAGCCCCAGGTCATGTGATTGATCGGTGTCTGGCCCTTCCAAACCAGGTCACGCAGCTTGCGATACTGCATGTAGTTGAGTTTCGCTTTGATGCCGACCTTTGCGAGGTCGCCGATCACCGCTTCGGTGTACTCGCGCTGGCGATAGGCATAGATGTCAAACTCAAAGCCGTTGGGATAGCCGGCCTCTTTCAGAAGTGCCTTGGCCTTTTCCGGGTTATAGTCCCACTTCTTGACGTCCTGCGTGCAACCGAATTGATCCGGATGGCAGGCCGAGTGGATTACCACCGAAGCCGGACCGACGAGGTTTTTGGTGATCGCCTCGCGATCGATGGCATGGGCAACGGCCATGCGCACGCGCTTGTCGGTGAAGAACTTTTGGCCGGAATCGCCGTCGACATCAAAGGCGATGTAGGATACCCGGAAGGTCTTGGCGTTCTCGACGACAACTTTGCCCTGCGCCTTGAGCCGCTCGGCCTGTTCCTTGGGCACGTCCCAGATCCAGTCGAGACCGCCGGTCAGGATTTCCGCCAGCTGCGTGTTGGCCTCTTTGATGGTGCGGAACTTAATCTTGCCGATCTGAGGCTGACCCTTGGGTCCGTCTTTCAGGTAGTTGGTGTTCTTTTCCCACAGCACGTACTCACCGGCTTTGACCTCGAGCATCTTATAGGGACCGGTTCCGACCGGCTTGACGGCGGCAAAATCCTTTTTGCCATCGGCCTTGGTCGGCGCCTTGTCGTAGTGTCCTGAGGGTACGATGAAGACCGAGTTTGACAGATAGGCGAGTGCTGCCGGGAACGGCTTATGGAGATCGATGCGCACTTTGTACTGGTCGAGCTTGGTCGCCTTTTTCATCCAGTTGACGCTGCGGTAGGTGAGGACGCCGTTATCTTTGTTTGATGTAAAGTTAACCGTGTAGACAACATCGTCGGCATCGAAATCGGAACCATCGTGGAACTTCACGCCCTTGCGCAGTTCCAATTCGATCGTCACGTTGTCCGTCCATTCCCACTTGGTGGCGAGAAGCGGCTTGAACTCGCCGGTCTCCGCATCGCGGAAAATGAGCCCGTCCCAACCCATATGACCTTGGACCACAAGCTCACGGGTGTTGTTGTAATATGGGTCGACCACCGCGATTTCGCGATCCGTTGCCCAGTTCAGGGTATCGTCGGATTTGCCGGCCTGGCTGGCGCTCGCCGACAGCGCCAATGCGCCGAGCGACACCGCAACGGCCGTGAGCCTCAGACGTCTCATGTCACACTCCTCCAAATCATGTGTTGTACGCGCCAGGACGGACGCGCTCGCGACAGGTTCCCCTTTTCCGGCCGAGAGATCAACACCGTAATCCGATTTGCGATTGGTCCGCATGCTGGATCTTTACGCGCGAGATCAAGAAAAATGCAGTGTCAAAGGCCGATCACTTGAGCGTTTGCTCGATCACGGCCAAACTGCGTTGGAGAGATGAACAAGCGGTTCTGGAGGTTATGACATGGCGCAGTTGCGTGAACTGGTCGGGCTGTCGGCAACGGGGCTGCGTGACCAAATCGCCAATAAACACGTCTCGCCAGTGGAGGTTCTCGATGCCTTCATTGAGCGCATCGAAGCCCTGAACCCTGCGATTAACGCTATCACCGCAACGTGCTTTGAGCGCGCCCGCGAAGAGGCGAAAGCGGCCGAACGCGAAGTGCTCGCCGGCGCCGAGTTGGGCCCGTTACATGGCCTGCCGTTCGCGGTGAAGGATCTCGAACGCACGGCCGACGTCCTGACCACGTTTGGTTCACCGCTGTTCAAGAACAATGTGCCTGAGCACGACAGCGTTATGGTCGCGAGGGTGCGAAAAGCCGGAGCGATCATGGTCGGCAAGACCAACACACCGGAGTTCGGCGCCGGCGCCAACACCCGCAATCCCGTCTGGGGTGCAACCGGAAATCCCTTCAACCCAATGTTGAATTGCGGTGGCTCGTCGGGTGGCTCGGCGGCCGCGCTCGCCGCCGACCTGTTGCCGATTTGTACCGGCTCGGATACCGGCGGATCGTTGCGCATCCCCGCCGCGTTTTGCGGCGTCGTCGGGTTGCGACCGTCGCCCGGCATGGTGCCGGGCGAACATCGCCCTCTCGGTTGGACGCCGATCTCGGTGCTCGGCCCGATGGCGCGCACTGTCGGCGATGCCCGCCTGCTGCTCGCAAGCCAAGTCGGCGCCCATCCGGGTGATCCCTTGACCTACCCGCAAGATGCCGCAGCGCTGGCGCAACCAAAGCCTGTCGACATCGCCAAGTTGCGGGTCTGCTGGAGCGCTGATCTTGGCACCGGTATCCTCGACGTTGCGATCGCCAATACTTTCAAACGCAAGATCGCGGCACTGAAGGGTGCGTTTGCGGCGTGCGATGAGGTGGCCCTTGATTTCGGCGCGGCCGAGCGCTGCTTTGATGTTATCCGCGCTGTGAGTTTCGTCTCGCGCTACAAAGGCGACTACGATATCGACCCGATGCGCCTCGGCCCCAACGTGCGCGCCAACTATGAGCTTGGGGCGACGATGACGCTGGCTGACTTTGCCTGGGCCCATGCCGAGCAGACCAGCATCTTCAGGCGCTTCCAAGAGACGTTCAACGACTACGACCTGCTGCTGGCACCGACGGTCGCGGTGTCACCGTTCCCCTGGGAAACGCTCTATCTCGATGAAATCAACGGCCAGAAACTCAACACCTATTACCACTGGCTGGCGATGGCATGGTACATCACATTGACGACCAACCCGGCACTGTCATTGCCGTGCGGCGTGGATGATAACGGCCTGCCGTTCGGTTTGCAGATCGTCGGGCGGTTCAGAGGCGATCGTGACCTGCTGGATGCGGCGCAAGCGATCGAAGCATCGTTTGCAGACACGCCCGAACTGGCACGACCGCTGCCGGACATTGACCGGCTTGGCGCGCCGGTTCCGGCTTTGCGCTCGCTCATCACCGACCCGCCGGACGCGCACTGGCTCAATCGCTGAACTCGGTGATGGCGCCCGTAATCCGGCTGAGCAAGGCGCCGATCTTGTCCTTGGCCGTCCATCGGCACACCACGACCAGGTCATGCTGGCGATCGATCCAGATGATGTTACCGCCGGCGCCGGCCGCGTAAAGGCACGAGGCCGGCGCATCAGCGCAGTGTTTGCCGTCGGTGTTGAGCCACCACATGGAGCCGTAGTTGTGGTTCAGCGGACACGGCCGGGCCATGGCCACAGTCCACGCCTTTGAGATCAACTGCCGGCCCGCCCAATTGCCGTTGCGCAAGACGAGATAGCCGAACCGCGCGTGGTCCAGCGTGCTGATGATGAGACCGCCGCCCCAGTGGCCGCCACCGGGCACTGACGGTAGCATCGCGCCGTCGATGTCGACCAGTGCATTGGCATAGGCAGCCCACGTCCAGGATTTGCTGGCACCAATCGGGTCCATGATCCGCGTGCGCAATACCTCGTGCAGCGGCCGGCGGAACAGATAAACCAGACACAGCGCCAGCAGGTTTACTCTGACGTCGTTGTATTCCCAGTAGTCGCCCGGTTGGCGGCGCTCGCGAAAGCTTCCCTTGAGGGTGTTGTCGACGGCCGCGCCGGCATCGGTCTGACGATTGCTGTCCACCGTATCGGGCTTGCTCCAGAGCGTGCCCGACCATTCACTCGTCTGAAACAGCAGGTGTTGCCAGGTGATCTCGGCATTTGCCGCGTCCGAAAAGTGGGCTTTGAGCGCGTCCGGACAGCCCGGCGTCGCCCGTACGGGCGCTTGCAGATCGCTGATCAGGCCATCGTCGACGGCCAGCCCGGTGAGCATCGCAAGATAACTTTTAGCGACGGAGAATGTCATGTCGGGGCGGTGCACGTCGCCCCATTGGCCGGCGATGCGACCGTGACGCACGACAACCCCGGCCGTCGGCCCACGCGGTTGAACCGGGCCCAGCACTTCGTCGAGCGGTGGCTGTTCTTGGAGATAGGCCGTGCCAACGTACTTGCCTTCGCCCGTGTACATCGACCGTGGCCAATCACACTCGATGGATGCGGCAAATCGCAGGGCTTGGTCCAACTGCGCGCCATCGATGCCGACGTCGGCGGCAGGCGCCGTTGCCCAGGCACCGCGAGCCGGTGGAAAGTAAACATCGTCCATTGGCTGGCTTGAACACCGAAACTCGCTCTCATCCTGCATTGGGTATGACCAGTTCAGTTTAGATTGCGATCAACTGCGATCCGTAACGCCCAGAGCAACCTGCCTTTATTCGGAATCGGAACGATCCCGAATAAAGGCAGAAAGTTGCTCGCCTCTAAAGTGGCGATCATCTTTGTGCTTTAAGTGGTCTGGACCAAACGCTCGTTTGCCGGGCGCCGATCGGGACGCATTTGTTACTCCACAACACCAACAAACGGTTAGCTAGGCAACCGCTGATCAAGCCACGGGTTTCCAAAGGGCAGCGCCCTTTGGTGGGATCGTTAAGGGCAGAGCCCTTAACATATCGCCGCTTGGCGGCGATCCTTGAGGGGCTTTCAGCCCCTCAAACACCCCGACCAGGGGATGATCCCCTGGACCTCGGACTTATTCAGAGGGTCCCTAGAGCAACCTGCAGTAGGCTAGCACAACGAGCCAAATCGCTGCTCGATATAGTCCTCAACGATGCCCTTAAACTCGGCTGCGATGTTCGGCCCGCGCAATGTCCTGGCCTTTTTGCCATCGATGAACACCGGCGCTGCCGGCTGCTCGCCTGTGCCCGGCAGCGAGATGCCGACATCGGCGTGCTTGGATTCGCCCGGACCGTTCACGATGCAGCCCATCACGGCAAAGTTCAGGGTCTCGACCCCGGGATAGCGCGCCTGCCACTCCGGCATCCGCTCCCGGATCATGTCCTGGACATCCTTTGCGAGTTGTTGGAACACGGTCGACGTGGTGCGACCGCAGCCGGGACAGGCGGTCACCGTCGGAGCGAAAGCACGGATACCCATGGTCTGCAGCAGTTCCTGTGCGGCACGCACCTCCTTGGTGCGATCGCCACCGGGCTCCGGCGTCAGCGAATAGCGGATCGTATCGCCAATGCCCTTTTGCAGGAGAATGGCGATAGCAGCCGACGACGCGATGAGGCCCTTCGATCCCATGCCGGCCTCGGTCAGGCCGAGATGGAGCGCATAGCGGCAGCGCGCAGCCAGCAATGTGTAAACGCTTATCAGGTCCTGTACGGCTGAGACCTTGGCTGAAATGATGATCTTGTCGGCGCCGAGCCCCAGTTGTTCGGCGCGCTCGGCCGACAGCAAGCCCGATTGCACGATTGCTTCATGCATCACCGCCCGCGCCGGCAGCGGCGTGGCACTGCCGGCATTGCGATCCATCAAATGCGTCAGCAAATCTTGGTCAAGCGAGCCCCAGTTGACGCCAATGCGCACCGGCTTGTCGTATCTGAGCGCCGTCTCGATGATCGCTGAGAACTGTCGGTCCTTCTTGTCCTTGAAGCCGACATTGCCGGGATTGATGCGATACTTGTCGAGTGCTTCGGCGCAGGCCGGGTTTTGATCCAACAGTTTGTGGCCAATGTAGTGGAAGTCGCCGACGATCGGCACCTCAATGGCGTGCCGCAGCAGTTGGTCGCGGATCTTCGGGACGGCTTTCGCGGCCGCGTCCCGATCGACGGTAATGCGCACCAGCTGCGAACCGGCGCGGGCCAATGCTGCGACTTGGTTGACCGTCGCACCGACATCGGCTGTGTCCGTATTGGTCATCGACTGAACGACGACGGGCGCCTCGCCACCGACGGTGACGCCGCCGACATTGACCGGTACCGATTTGCGCCGTGGTGCGCGAAGATCACTCATGGTTGACCTCAGGACAGCGTTGATCTTTCACCCGGTTGCGGCCGGGCCGGACGTGGCGAACAGCATATGGTACGGCGACGTCAACGCCGCAAACGGCGAATGAGTTCACTTGAAGGATAGGAGTCCGCCGGCAGGCCGAACCTCACTTGTGCCGCCTTAACCGCCGCCCGGCTCCGCGCCCCAAGCTTGCCATCCGCGCCGCCGGTGTCAAACCCGCGCCGGATCAGAAGGCGCTGAAGTTCCCGGATTTCCTTGTAGCCGAAGTCTTCGATTGGCCCGCGACCGGGGCGGTATCTGGGCGCACCGGACAGACGGGTTGCCAAGTAAGCCGCCGTCATCGCGTAGTTGAGCGACTGGTTCCACTGCGGATAGATCTGGAAATTGCGATAGGCGAGAAACGCCGGCCCGTTTCGGCCCATCGGCAGCAACAGTGAGGCCGGCATGCGATCGCTTGGCAGGGCATTTCCGTTGCGCGCACGCACGCCCCACTTGGCCCAGGTCGCGCGCGGATGCTGGATGGCAAGGTCTGCTTCACGCCACTTCAAGCGCCTGGGCACTTGCACTTCCTCGAGCCACGGCTCGCCCGCCCGCCAGCCCAAATGCCTGATGAAATTGGCGGTCGAAAAGATGATGTCAGCATCGCTTTTCATCAGATCGCGCACGCCATCGCCATCGCCATCGACTGCGAAGTTCAGATAGTGGTCCGGGAGAAACTGGGTCTGGCCAAGCTCGCCCGCCCACGATCCGACAAAGCGGTTGAGCGGCAGATATCCACGGTCGACGATTTTCAAGGCCGATGCCAACTCGCGCCGGAACAGCTCCGGGCGACGGCAGTCATAAGCCAGCGTCGCCAACGAGTTAAACACCGGATATTGCTTTGAAATGCCGGCGCCAAAGTCGCTCTCCAGGGCCCAAAACGCGGTGATGACGGCGCCGGGAACACCGTACTTCTGTCGCGCCCTGCGAAACAAGGCGGCGCGCTGTTTGAGCTTGCGCGCGCTCGACTTAAGGCGATGGGCCGACACCAAACGCTTGGAAAACTGCAAGAACGACAGCGAGAAGAAGCTCTGCCGGCGGTCGCGCCTGATGATCTTGGGGTCGAATACGATCGGATCATAAACGCGCCGGATGAGAGATGGTGAAATTCTTTGAGCCAGGAGCTCGCGGCGGAAGCTGGCCTTCCATTTCGCAAAGCTTGCCGTGTTGCGACAGCTTGTTTTGGCGTCACCTGAAACGGCGCTGAAAGCCGTGATCAGAGCGGCAACCGAAACGACAGTGGCAACACCCACGAACCGGCGCGTGGGGCTTTGCGTCAAGACGGGCTGAAGAGCTGCGGAATTCAACAACTGCCTGGTGTCCATGGTTGATGACGTCGTGAAACAATCGCGGCAACGACCGCAACGAACTGATGAACCATAACGGACGCGAGAATCAATAGCTTGCTTGTATGATTCAAAGCCCGGCAAATCGTTTCGGGCCGAGCCGCAAGACCAAGCGGGGGCCGGGCCATCGCACTCAGCCAGCTCGCATGACGGCACCGCGCATCAGAATTGGTCGCGCTTGCGGGGCCGTTGGGGCGGCGCTCTTAGAGCAACCTGCCTTTATTCGGAATCGGAACGATCCCGAATAAAGGCAGAAAGTTGCTCGCCTCTAAAGTGGCGATCATCGTGCTTTAAGTTGGAACCGCAATAGCGGTTCCAACTTAAAGCACGATGATCTAGCCAATCGCCGCTTGGCGGCGATCCTTGAGGGGCTTTCAGCCCCTCAAACTCCCCGACCAGGGGATGGGTCCCCTGGACCTACTCGAATTCAGAGGTTCCCGAGGCCACTGGCGCCGGCCAGCGACACCTGTGCCCGGATCAAGATGACGTAGGCCAGGATCGCGACCCCAACCAGCCCGGCGACGGCGCAGATCATCAACACCTTGCGATGAACGGCGCGCGATTTGAGATAGGCGGCCGCCAGATCGTCAACATCCTCGGCCCGGTCCGCCCGCTCGCTGTCACTAAACTGATGATCCATGGCCGAACTCCCGTTACGCGCCAATCAAACTGCGACGAAAGGTACACGTCTCCAGCCAGTTTCCGGCAAAGCCGACGGGCGAGTGTAAACAAACCCGAAAAAACCGGTTATGAGCTTAACCAGTGGTTATTCGCCGGCCTGCACAAGGGACATTCACGATGAGTTACGACAATGACAACGTCTTCGCCAAGATCCTGCGCAACGAACTGCCCGCTGAGCGCGTCTATGAGGATACCGAAACGCTGGCGATCATGGACATCATGCCGCGCACCGACGGTCACACCCTCGTGATCCCGAAGACTCCGGCCCGCAACATGCTTGATGCCACGCCCGACCAGCTCGCCGCCTGCATCAAGACGGTCCAGACAATCGGACACGCCGTCATGAAAGCGTTCGAGGCCCAGGGTGTCACGGTGATCCAGTCCAATGAACGGGCGGGCGGGCAAGACGTCTACCATCTCCACTATCATGTGATGCCGCGCCACGACGGCGTGCGCCTTGCACCGCATTCCAATGACATGGCAGACAAAGAGTTGCTCAAAGCCAACGCACACAAAATCCGCGCCGCTCTAGAAAACCACTAATCAAATCTCAGGTTTCCAAAGGGCAATGCCCTTTGGCGGGATCGTTAAGGGCAGAGCCCTTAACATATCGCCGCTTAGCGGCGATCCTTGAGGGGCTTTCAGCCCCTCAAACTCCCCGACCAGGGGACCCATCCCCTGAACCATTAGTCCTTGCCCTTTTTGGGCGGCACCGACGGCACGGTGCCGGATGATTTGGACGGTGTGCGCGGTTTTCGTTCCTTGGGACTGGGCAGCGCCTTTCTCGGTGCCGCCGTAATCAACGCCTTTTCGCCATCGCGACCGGCTTCCTCGTCGCCGTCCTCGTCATCCGCGGACAAACTCCTGGGTTTCGGCGCTGCGGGAAACAATTCGAAGCCAAGCCGCTGTGCGAGGCCGTCCTGCTCGACAATCACCTTGACGGCGCCGCCATGTTCGAGCTTGCCAAACAACAGCTCCTCGGCCAGCGGCATTTTGATGTGCTCTTGAATGACCCGGGCCAACGGCCGCGCGCCGTACTTTTCATCGTAGCCTTTGTCGACCAGCCACATCGCGGCCGCGTCCGTCAGCTCGATCGTGACGCTGCGATCGGCGAGCTGGGCTTCGAGCTGGAAGATGAACTTCTCGACGACCTTCTTGATGACTTCTGTCGGCAGGTTCGCGAACGGTACGATGGCGTCCAGGCGATTGCGGAACTCAGGGGTGAACATGCGGTTCACGGCATCGGTATCTTCGCCTTCACGACGGTCCCTGTTGAAGCCCATTGGCGGGCGCGCCATATCGGCGGCGCCGGCATTCGAGGTCATGATCAAAACGACATTGCGAAAGTCAATCTGCTTGCCGTTGTGATCGGTCAGCTTGCCGTGGTCCATGATCTGCAACAGGATGTTGAACAGGTCCGGGTGGGCCTTCTCGATTTCATCGAGCAGAACAACCGAATGCGGATGTTGGTCAACACCGTCCGTCAGCAGGCCGCCCTGGTCGAAACCGACGTAGCCAGGCGGCGCACCGATGAGCCGCGATACGGTGTGCTTTTCCATGTATTCCGACATATCAAAGCGCAGCAGTTCGACACCCATCAGCGCGGCAAGTTGCTTTGCCACCTCCGTCTTGCCAACCCCCGTCGGCCCGGTGAACAGATAACAGCCAATCGGCTTTTCCGGTTCGCGCAGACCGGCCCGCGACAGCTTGATCGCCGACGTCACCATTTCGATGGCTTGTTCCTGGCCGAAAACCAGACGCTTCATATCGCGGTCGAGGTTTGACAGCAGTTCGGCATCCGACTTCGTCACGGTTTTCGGCGGGATGCGCGCCATCGTGGCAACCGTCGCTTCAACTTCCTTGACGCTGATGCGCCGTTTGCGCTTGCTTGCTTCGACGAGCATCTGCGAGGCACCGGTTTCGTCGATCACGTCAATCGCCTTGTCCGGCAGTTTGCGATCATTGATGTACTTGGCGGACAGCTCCACGGCCGCCTTGATCGCATCATTGGAGTACTTGAGCTTGTGATAGTCCTCGAAGTACGGCTTAAGCCCCTTGAGGATTTCGATGGCGTCATCGACGGTCGGCTCATTGACGTCGATCTTCTGGAAGCGGCGCACCAGCGCACGGTCCTTCTCGAAGTGCTGGCGGTACTCCTTGTAAGTTGTAGAGCCGATACAGCGCACCGTTCCGGACTGCAGCGCCGGTTTCAAAAGGTTCGAGGCATCCATCGCCCCGCCGGACGTGGCGCCGGCCCCGATCACCGTATGAATCTCATCGATGAAAAGAATTGCACCGTCGAAATTCTCGATCTCCTTCATCACCGCCTTGAGACGCTCTTCGAAGTCGCCGCGATAGCGCGTGCCCGCCAGTAGCGCGCCCATATCGAGCGCGAAGATCGTCGCCGCCTTCAAGACTTCGGGCACATCGCCCTTGATGATTTTGCGTGCCAAGCCTTCCGCGATCGCCGTCTTGCCGACGCCCGGATCACCGACCAGCAGCGGATTGTTCTTCTGGCGTCGGCACAACACCTGGATCGTGCGCAAGACTTCCGCTTCGCGTCCGATCAGCGGATCGATCTTGCCGTCGCGTGCCTTCTTGTTGAGGTTGACACAGTAGGTATTGAGGGCGTCTGCCGCCTTCTTGTCACCGCCGTCTTCGTCCGTGCCGTCATCATCAACGCCGCGCACCCGGCGCGGTTCCGACATGCCGGGACGCTTGGCAATGCCGTGAGAGATGTACTGGACGGCATCAAACCTGGTCATGTCCTGTTCCTGCAGGAAGAAAGCAGCATGACTTTCGCGCTCAGCGAAGATGGCGACCAGCACATTGGCGCCCGTAACCTCCTCGCGGCCGGACGACTGCACATGCACGACAGCGCGGTGAATGACGCGCTGCACGCCCGTCGTCGGTGTCGCATCGGCAACGTTACCGATCTCGATGTCGGAAAATTCCGTATCGATGTATTCGGTCAGCCGCTGTCTGAGCGCATCGACGTCGACGGCGCAGGCCTTGAGCACGCCAAGCGCATCACGGTCATCGATCAGGGCTAACAGAAGATGTTCCAGCGTCGCATACTCGTGATTGCGCTCGTTGGCGTACTCGAGTGCGCGGTGCAGGGTGTTCTCAAGGCTCTGCGAAAATGATGGCACGGCGGGCTACTCTTTCTCCATTGTGCACTGTAAAGGGTGTTGATGCTGGCGCGAGAAATCAATGACCAGCGTCACTTTGGTCTCTGCAACCTCATAGGTGTAGACCCCGCAAACGCCGACGCCCTGCTGGTGGACCTGCAACATGATGCGGGTTGCTTCTTCACGGCCCTTGTTGAAGTAACGCTCCAAGACGTGAACCACGAACTCCATCGGCGTGTAGTCGTCGTTCAGCAATAAAACCTTGTAAAGGTTCGGTTTCTTCGTCTTGGGACGAGTTTGCGTGACGACACCGCCCCGTCCTCCGGAACCGGCGTCATCGCCTTGATCACCCGCTGACGACAACGTGATCAATGTCTGCCGCTTTCCAACCATCGTTCGTCGCTCAATCCGCCAGTGTTCTCCGCGCCTGCGCCTGTGCCTGCCAGCGGTTGTTGCAATCCCTGCCCAACCGAAGATCCGTCGCAAACCGCAATTTCAACATACCACAACCTTGGTTAGCGGCTTCCTTAATCGCACACCGCCGCATTCACATTAACAAATCGGTGCCCTCCAGAACACTACCTCATTGGTCGGCTATGCGCGTTGTTCACCTCACGGCCCAAACCACCCCGAGCGCTCCGACCGACCCCGCCAAAACCCCGAAGCGATCACGATCTCTGCACGAGGCCTGTTCCGACCTCAAGTTCTTTTTTGCCGGCTCGCGACGGCCAGAAACAGCGTAAACGAAATTTAAACATTCCGAGGCAGAATTGCCAGTTGTCACAATTCGCCCGAGCCACAGCCCAAAATGCGCCGGAATGAGTTGATGAGAAGGCGCCACAACAACAACAGCAACAACCACACCTGCTCGATAACAATCAAGACATTAGCTTAAGAGCGATACGCGCAAGATTGAGGCACGATAAACATTGGCTTGGCGTCAGACAGCATTGTTCCCGGCCGTTGCAACTTTCATCGCATCGGTTGCAGCGGCAGCCACCGCGCTCACAGGCCCGGCAGCGGCCGCACCGCAAAAGCGGGCAAGTTTTGTCGTTGACGTCAAGACCGGCCGGGTGCTGCATGCAAATAAGGCGCGCGCGCTTCGCTATCCGGCTTCGCTGACCAAGATGATGACCCTCTACCTGGTCTTTGAGCATATCGAAAACGGTCAATTGAGCTATGGTACGAAAATTTCCGTTTCGCCTTACGCGTCCACCCGGCCGCCATCGCGTCTCGGCCTCAAACCTGGAGATGTCATCACGGTCCGCCAGGCCGTATTGGCTTTGATCGTCAAGTCCGCCAATGACGTTGCAACTGCAGTTGCCGAGCATCTGGCTGGCAGCGAAGTCAATTTTGCCCGATTGATGACACGCCGGGCACGCCAGCTCGGCATGGCGAACACTCGGTTCCGCAACGCGTCGGGTTTACCTGACGCCAACCAGGTGACGACAGCGCGCGATATCGCCCAACTGGCGCTCAGATTGAAGGACCACTTCCCCCGCCATTATGCGCAGTTTCGCACCCGCCAGTTCCGCTACAAAGGCCGTCGCTACCGCAGCCACAATTCGCTGCTCGGCCGGTACCGCGGCGTCGACGGCATAAAGACCGGCTATACCCGCGCCTCAGGGTTCAACCTGGTCACATCCCTCAGCAAGAACGGGCGCAGCATTATCGCCGTCGTCTTGGGCGGCAAGACGGCGCGGGCCAGAAATGGCCGTATGCGTCGCCTGCTCAATAAATACATCGAGCGCGCGGCGACGACGCGGACCCGTCGCCCCGACACCCGCATTGCCCTAAAGCAACGCCCGAGACGCGTTGCCAGTCGCCGTCGCGTTGCGCGCGCGCCGGCCAAATCCGCCGGGCCCCAACTGCGGCGCATAATCCTGCCGCAACCGCCAACACGCGCAACCGCGCCTTCGCGGCCCGCCCACGCGCTGGTCCGCCGGTCGCAACCGAAAATCGAAATTGCCCGTGTGAGACGGGTCGGCATTCTGCCGGCGCCGCGCGCGCAACCGCGCTGGCAAACGTCTCAGGTCGGCAAAACACGCGGGCGATCGCCCGCGCGCTGGACGCCGCCGGCGCGTGCACCACAAAGCCGGTCCATTCAACGCGGCCGCCCGCCAGGCACGCTCGATGCACAAGCCTCGCGCCTGCACACGATGCAGCAGCGACCGCCAAGGTTCAATCGCCAGGCCGCCCCGGCCCAGCAGTTCGCACGATCCACCCTCGGCGGCAAACTTGCCAAAGGCGGCGCGCAAATCCAGGTCGGCGCCTACCTGACCGCAGCCGAAGCCGAGCGCCAATTGCAAACCGTAGCCGCAAAGGCCGGACCACTGCTGACCGGAGCTCGACCGTTGGCGATCCGGGCACGTTCCGGCCACCGCCAAGTCTACCGCGCGCGCTATGCCGGCTTTGCCCGCAAATCGGCGACCAGCGCCTGTGACACTCTGCGCCGGCTCGGGATCAACTGCTTTGTCGCCTTGGACGAATGAGTTGCGCCTGCAGCGGGTCGGCTGTTGGCGCTGCCACCAACCGCACCGCCGGATCACGGTGGGCGAGATCTACTTGCCGATCAGGATGTCCTTGGCTGCGTTGATTTTGGCGGCCAGATAACCCGACCCGCCGCGATCCGGATGCAGCTTCTTCAGGAGATCCTTATGGGCGCGGCGAATGTCGTCCTCTGCGGCACCCGGTGCGAGCCCGAGGATCGCATAGGCCTCTTCAACCGTCATCCTGCCACCTGCTCCGACGTCGTGCTCGGCCCGGGCCATGTCCTCGCGCCAGCTCGGATGAATTTGGTCGAGGTAGGCTTCGATCAATTGTGCGGATTGGGGATCATCGAAGCGGCAGTCGCGCCACAGCAGCACCAACTCTGCCGGCACCATCTGTGCAAGTTCGCGGCCGGCGAAGACACCCTTGAGCACCTTGCCACGCATGGCACCCGACTCATGGTCCAGTTCCATTTCAAGATACGCGGTGCGCACCTGCGAGGTCTGGCCAGGCGTTGGTTGAGGGGCGCCGTCGCGGCCGGAGCGCATGAACAGCCACAGCGCCAACGTCGCCAGCGGCAGCGCATAACTGATTGCACCGCGGGTGATCAGCAGGATGGCGACAATGCCAGCCACGACGCCGGTCGCAATCCGAAGCTGGCGGGCCAGACGGGCGGGCGGCGTTCTGACGAACCACAAAATCGCTAGTGCAGCCAGCGCCAGCGCGCCGATAATGAGGACATAAACTCGCATCGCGTCGATGAGTTGGTAGCGCCCCTGAGCCGGTTACCGAGAGGACGGGTTTTGGTCAAGGGTCTGGTGCGGGCGAGAGCAACCCGCCTTTGGTCGGAATCGGCACGATCCCGACAATGGGGAAAAAGTTGCTCCATTCTAAAGCACGATAATCCAGAGGCGCAAACCGACAGCGGCGTGCGGGTTCCGTCTCGGGCCGAGATGATCTATTGCGGCGGCTTGCCGAAACCGCCACCGCCCGCGGTTAGAAAGTCAATGCGGTCGCCCTTGCGCAGGATCTGGTGCTCGGCCGGATCGATTGTTCGGCCGTTGATCTTGATGCTAGCGCAGGCGCCGTCTTGACCGCCGCTGGCGCCCGCCGGCGGCACGATGCGCCGGGTCGAAATGAACGAGCACACGGCCGGCTCGTCGCCATAAAATTCAAAGCTCAGGTCTTGACCGTCGCCGCCACGGTAGCGCCCGCGCCCGCCCGAGTTGCGACGCCGCCGGCGATGGATAACCCTGATCGGCGCAAGGCTTTCCATCATTTCAACGGGGGTGTTGCCAAGGTTGCTCGGAAAGCTCAACACCGAATGGCCATCGCGCTTGGCGGTTGCGCCCAGACCGGCATTGAGAAAGTTGATCACCGCATACCGCCTGGCGCCGTGCCGACCGGTCATCGTGAAGGAGGAATTGGCCGAGCCCTCGGCCCCGAACCGGTCGCCAAGCACCGGTGCTAGCGCGCCCATGACGGCCGCCGGCAGCATATGGCCGACAATGCCGCGCCCGCCGCTCGCTGCCGGATAGGTCGGGTTGAGAATTGAGCCGACCGGGGCCGTGGTCGTGATCGGCACAAAGCTGCCTTCATTGTTGGGCACGTTCGGCGCCAGCAGCACTTTGACGCCATACGCCGTGTAGGCGAAAGTATAGGCCGGCACGACGTTGACGGCGCGCGGTAACTGTTCGGTGCTGCCGGCGTAGTCGATATGCATGTCGTCGCCGGCAATCGTGATGGTGCAGTCGATGACAATGCGCTCCTCAAAGCCATCGTGCCGGACAACGTGATTGTAGGTGCCGTCGGGCACGGCTGCGATGGCGCTGCGCATCACTGCTTCGGATCGCCCTTGCAGGATGTTGGCGAGCGCTCTCAAATCGAACTGCTCGCTCGCCAGCAATTGGTTGAGCTTGAGGCCAAGTGACTGGCAGCCAGCAACGGCACCCAGAATGTCGCCCATCGAGTGATCGGGCACGCGCACGTTGCGATTGATCATTGCGACCAAAGTTTGATTGCGCTTGCCGGCTTCGAACAGCTTGAGCGGCGGGATCTGCAGGCCTTCTTCGTAGATGTCACGCACGCCCGTTGATCTGATCCGCCCGCCGATATCGGGCAGGTGGGTCGCAACCCCGGCAAAGCCGATCAGGTCGGCCCGGCCGCGCGGGTCGGCACGGCGGAACAGCGGGACGACAATGTTGACATCGTGAACGTGCCCGGTCCCGAGCCATGGATCGTTGGTGATCAAGACATCGCCATCGTGCAGCGTATCGCGCGGAAAACGCTCGAGAAAGGCTTTGATCGTGGCCGGCAACGTTGCGATGAACGAGGGAATACTCTTGGTCGACTGGGCGATCGAGCGCCCGTCAACGTCGGTCAGGATGACGGCGAAATCATTGGCCTCGCGCACCAGGGTCGAAAACGACGCGCGCGAGAAGGTGGCGGCCGCCTCGTCGACGATACTTATGATGCGCGCCCAGAGGATTTCCAGAGTAATCGGGTCGAATTCGGTTCTAAGGGTCTTCGCCATGGGCCTGCTTGCAATCGGATAGGGCTAGAGCAACCTGCCTTTATTCGGAATCGGAACGATCCCGAATAAAGGCACAAAGATGATCTAGTGGGAAAGCACGATCGAAATCGTCTGGTCTTTGAGAACCGTGACCGTCGCCGGGCGCGCGACGACAATCGTCGATTCCGGTTCCTGCAGGATTATCGGGCCCGCTAGTGTGGTGCCGGGTGCAAGGTCGTAGCGATTGTGCACCGGCACCGGCCGGCGGCCGCGATGCTCAGGCAGATAGATGGCGCGATCGCCCGGCGCCGCGCCTCTATGCGCCGCCGCGACATTGCTGATCGTAAACTCCGTCGCCGGGATCGCAGCGGTTCCGATCAATCGCCAGGTGACGATCTCCACAGCCGTATCCGGAAGAGCGCGGCCATAGAGCCGACTGTAGGTTTGGGCGAAGTTTTCGGCCGCGACCGGGCGCACGACGTCGTCAACCATGCCATAGGGGCCATAGGGGCCATAGGGGAAGGTCACGGTGATGGTATCGCCCTGGCCCTCATAGCGCATCTCAAGATCAACCGACCATTCGACCATCGCGGCCGCGACACCGGTTTGATCCAGTTCAACCAGGCAGTCAGCAAAGGCCGCCGCGAGACGTCTGCCGGCATCACCCCAATCGGCATGTTCGATCAGCTCCGGCTTTGACCACGACCGATCAACGCGTGGCGGTGCAACGATTAGGCCGAGGCACGAACCGTTGCCGGCGGCGATGGGGCACAGGACCCGCCTGATACCGAGCTTGTGGGCGACCTCGACTGCATGCACCGGGCCGGCGCCGCCGGTTGCCACCATCGAAAAACTGCGCGGGTCCAAGCCCTTCTCGGCGATGTGGACGCGGGCGGCGGCTGCCATGTTTTCGTTGACCAGATCGTGGATGCCGAAGGCGACGTCGTTTGCTGACATGGCGAGCTTGCCGGCCAGCTGTTCGATTGCGGCGCCAGCTGCCGCCTCGGACAGCTGCATTTGTCCGCCGAGGAAGTTGTCGGCACTGAGATACCCAAGCACCAGATCCGCATCCGTCACGGTTGGCTGCGCGCCGCCGCCCATATAACAGGCAGGTCCGGGTTCGGCGCCCGAGCTTTGCGGACCAACATTCAACAGTCCGAGGTCGGCGATGTGGGCGATGGAACCGCCGCCTGCACCGATTTCAATCATGTCGATCGAAGGCACCATGATCGGCAGGCCGCTGCCCTTCTTGAAACGGCGCACGCGGCCGGCTTCAAACTGGTTCGTAATCTCGGGCCTGGCATCGATGGCAACGCACAGCTTGGCGGTGGTGCCACCCATATCAAACGCCAGCACGCGGTCGATGCCGGCCGCGTTGGCGGTGTTGAGCGCACTCAAAACGCCGGCGGCCGGTCCCGATTCCAACAGCCGCACCGGCGCCTTGGCAGCCTTGTCGGGCGTGGTGAAGCCGCCGCTCGATATCATGATCCGCAGCGGCGCTGCGATGCCGAGCGATGACAACCGCCGTTGCAGGTTACCGAGATAATCGGAGGCAAGCGGCTGAACATAGGCATTCGCGACGGTCGTCGACATGCGCTCGTACTCGCGGATCTCTCTCGCAATGTCCGAGGAGGCGCTCACCGGCATGCCGGGCAACCGCGCGCCGATCGCTTGCACCATGGCCAACTCGTGGCGATCGTCCACATAGCTGTGCAAAAAACAGATTGCGACGGCCTCAACGCCCAGCTCGGCGACTTTGGCGGCGGCGGCGGCGAGCGCACCGTCATCGGCGGCGGTGATTTCCAAACCGTCGAAGCCAAGGCGGGCATCCAGTTCGACAATGTCGCCGTCATCCACCAACGGTTCGGGAAACGTAATGTCGAGATCATACAAGTCGTAGCGGTCCTCGCGCCGCAATCGGAGGGTATCGGCAAAGCCCTTCGTGACGATGAGGGCGACACGCGCACCTTGGCGTTGAATAATCGCGTTCGTGACCAGCGTTGTGGCGTGCACCACGTCCTCAACCGGTCGAGACGTGCCGGCACCGTCCTGCGCCTGCTTTGCCAGCAGCGCGTTGGCAACGGTGGTGACGGCTTGGCCGGGATCGGACGGTGTCGTCAGCGTT
The DNA here is from genome assembly GCA_965223355.1 of Hyphomicrobiaceae bacterium. GTDB lineage: Bacteria > Pseudomonadota > Alphaproteobacteria > Rhizobiales > Hyphomicrobiaceae > Tectiglobus. The sequence goes on along the minus strand of CBDCWE010000003.1, from coordinate 4,335,575 downwards.
TTCGCGAGCAGAATTGAACCCGTGGCGCCATCGTACAACACACCATCGGTAAAGGTGCCTCCGATATCGATGGCGATCTTAACTCGGCTCATATGAGACTGATCTCCACGGTCTTTGGATCCATCGCCAACCCAATCGCAGCGCTGATGGCGCTTCGGCATCGGCGTGTGCAAGTCGCTGCGGCTTGCCGGATGCTGCTGCCCCGACACCGCCGTGCTCGGTTATCACCGGTGTTCTGGATCACACGCTTGATCCCCGGGCGCCGCTCGTCAAGCGGTCGTCACTCCGCAACACCAACAAAACGTTATGCCGTTTTCCGGCCGCGACACTTCGGCAACGCCGGCACCGCCGGCAACGAAGTGTCGGCAAAGCAACATTGGAGCAGCTGGCCCAAGTTCGCGATCGTGCCGATGCCGAATAAAGCCCGGTTGTTCTGGCCCGGCGTGGCGGGGGCGGGTCGCCGTGGTGGACCCGCCGGCGGCCGACATGATCTAGAATTTGACTTCCGGCGCGCGTGAGACGACCTCGCGATCCTCTTCGGCGATGTTGTAGAAATCCTGATGCTTGAAGCCCAACGACTGCGCAACCAGTACTGCCGGAAACGCCTGGCGCGTCGTGTTGTATTCAGCCGCCGTATTGTTGAAGAACCGCCGGGCGGCGGCGATCTTTGCTTCAATGTTCGACAGCTCGGTCTGCAGCTGGCGAAAATTTTCGTTGGCCTTGATCTCGGGATAGTTCTCAACCAGCAGCATTAGCCGCGATATGGCCCCGGTCAGACGTGCTTCCGCCGCCGACTGTTCGCCGGGGCCTTCTGCCGTCATCGCCGTGTTGCGGGCCTTGATGACGGACTCCAATGTTTCGCGCTCGTGCTTGGCGAAACCCTTGACCGTTTCGACCAGATTGGGGATCAGCTCGTGGCGCTGCGTCAGTTGGACGTCGATGTCGGCAAAGGCCTGCGAACAGCGCTGACGCAGGCCAACCAGGCCGTTGTAGGCACCGATCATCCACAGGCCGATAAGGACGATGACGCCAAGGATGATATAACCGATCGTCGATGAGTTCATGGCACCCTCCGAGACGCAACAGGTTGCACACGAGACGCAACAGGTTGCACAGCCAGCCCTGTGCCCGGCCGCCCTGCAACCTCAGATGGCACATCCCGGCGCCAGCGTCTACGTCTGATCCGATTCAAAGAGGCGATAGATCACCGGACTGTAAAGATGGCCATAGCCGGCGTCTTTGGCTTCCCTTAGACGTCGCTCGGCAAGCTTCGCGCTTGCAGCATCAACGCCGACGCTTTCGGCAAGCGCCAGCGCATAACCAATATCCTTCAGCGAATACGTCACCGGGAACTGATCGTCGGGATAGTCGCCTGTGACCATGTGGCTACCGTGTTTGCGCATGGCGTAACTGTCGCCCGATCCCTTCGAGAGGATCTCAAACACCTTTGACCGCGCCACCCCGGCGCGCGTTGCAATCGCCATCGCCTCGGCCAGCGCCGTGACATTCTGGAAGACCAGCATGTTGTTCATCAGCTTCATGACCTGGCCGTTGCCAACGCCGCCGCAATGCGAGATGTCCTTGCCCATGCATGCAAGGTAGGGCCGGATCCGTGCGAACACCGCCTCACTGGCACCGACCGTAATCGCCAACGTACCGTCCTCGGCCGCCGGCACCCCGCGGGCCACGGGCGCATCGGCAAAATCGGCACCCTTGTCCGCCAGCGCTGCTGCCACCTCCCGGTTGACCTCGACCGTCGCGGTCGTCATATCGACAAGGGTCTGACCGGCGCCCGCGTTGGCGACGATGCCGTCGTCACCAAATGCTGCGTCGCGCACCTGCGGCGCACCGGGCACGCACATGAAGATCATCTCGGCCTGCCCAACCACGTCCGCAATCGATGCGGCGGCCGTGACGCCCGCATCGGCCAGGGCGCGTGCCTTGTCCGGTTCAATATCGTAGGCGACGACCGGCTTGCCCGACGTGCTGGCGAGGTTCCGGCACATGCGCCCGCCCATGACGCCGAGCCCGATGAAGCCGAGTGCGTTAACCTCCCTCATCCCCAGACCTCCTTCACCCATGTCTGCTTCACCCATGTCTGCCTCACCCGTGTCTGCCTCACCCGTATCTGCCTCACCCGTGCCTCCCTCATCATATCTCGCTCATCAATTGGCAACCGTAACTTTGGCACCCGGCAACGGGAATTGGTCGAGATAGGGCATATAGCTCTCCTCAACATCGATTCCGGTCGACGCCAGGACACGCACAACGGCGTTATAGAAAGCGATCGCAATAATCAGATCGAGCAGGTGCTCGCGGCTGAGTTCCTTCGACAAAGCGGCAAAGCTCGTCTGCGATAGTTCGCCATCCGACGTCATCTCTTCGGCGGCGGCAACCACCAGCTTGGCGCGCGGATCGAGCGTCGATGGGCGGCCCTCGAGCGCATCGATGAGGCCACGAACATCATCATCCGACACGCCAAAGTCACGGCCGATCTTGATGTGGTGCGAATATTCATAAGGCTGGCGCGCCAGATACCCGACCGTCAGAATTGCGATTTCACGCAAACGCGGATCGAGCTTGCTGTCCCAGCGAATGAATTTTCCCAAGCCTTGAAACGCGCGCGCAGCCTTCGGGCTGTGGGCCAGGATCTTATAGAGATTGATGTCACGCGCGAGAACATCACGGTCGCCTTCCGGCAGATCCGATACTTCGAGGTAGGGCAGCCGAGCCATCAAGCGTTTCCTTGTTTGAAGCGTTTCGGTTGGTGTTGGAGCGATCGCTCGCTCTTTTTCTTTTTCTCTTTTTTCTTTTTTTCTTTCTCTCTGTTTTTCTCTCTTTCAGGATGGTCGGGAGTGGTCCTGACTCTCGCGCGGCGGCGCCTGGATCGTCACACCGCCATCGACCACCAGCGTGTGGCCGGTGATGTAGCGGGCATGATCGCAGAGCAAAAAGCGCACGGCAAAACCGATGTCCCAGCCGCGCCCTTCGATACCGAGCACCGATGCGCTCTGGCGTTGCTGGCGCTGCGCGGCCGCCATACCGCGCGCATAGACCATGGGCGTAAAGACCGGGCCGGGCGCGATACAATTGACGCGGATCCCGTCCGGGCCGTGATCAACCGCCATCGCCCGGGTCAACGCGATGACGGCGCCTTTGGTCGTGGTGTAAGCCGTCAGCCGCCGCGGACGCAACGCCGAGATCGACGAGATGTTGACGATTGCACCGCCGCCTGCCGTCGCAATCATGGCCGGTATGGCGTACTTGGACGTCAGAAACATCGCCTCGACGTTGACCTGCATCATCCGCCGCCAGACGTCGGGATCCTCCTCGACAACGCTGCCGCGGCTGGAAATACCAATGTTGTTGTCGAGAAAGTCGAGCCGCCCGAACCGGCTGACCGCGGCCTCGACCATGGCCCGGCATTGCGCTTCATCGGTGAGGTCTGCCGCGTGCGCAGCGCCCTGACCGCCGGCGGCCGTGATCATTTCGACGGTCCGCTCGGCCCGCGCCAGCGCGTTGTCGACGACAAACACGTTGGCACCGGCACGGGCCAGCAAAATAGCGGCCGCGCGCCCGTTGCCAATGCCATCGTCGATGGCGCCGCCACCTGCGACGATCGCCGTCCGGTTGGCGAAACCCATATCATCGCTCGGCCAATCTGACATGTCCATGACTGCTCCTGGCGTTGGTCCCGTCGCCAAACTATACAGGCGTTGCGTTCGCCGGCGAGCCGAAGCAAATCGATATCAGGTTGATGCTGCACGTTGCGCGATCCCAGCAAGCGCACAACTGGGCGCGAAATAAGCGTCTGTGAAAAGTCTTTCGGCTTCGCCTCAGTCTACTTTTTGCCAAGGCCGTCACGAACCAGGACCGCGCATCTCAAGGCACCATTTTAAGTGATAGAGATCGCTAGTAGCTTGGGTGATAGAGATCGCTAGTAGCTTGGGTGATAGAGACCGCTAGTAGCCGATGGCGCAGCCGTCCTTGCGCGGATCGGAGCCTGCGGTCAGAACATTTTGCTCGTAATCCACCCAGATCGCCTGGCTGCCACCAATCGGCTTGGCCGGTCTCACCAGCCGATGGCCCTTGTCGCGCAGCCCCGCCTGGATCTCATCTGCAACGGTTCCTTCGATTTCCACCTCGCCGGTGTAGGGATCGGGGAAGAACCGCGGCCGATCCTGGGCCTCCTGGATATCGAGGCCGTAATCGAAAAACCGGGTGAGAAACTGCATATGCCCGAACGACTGGTATTGCCCGCCCATAACGCCGTACGGCATCACCGCCTTGCCATCCTTGACAACCATGCCGGGGATGATCGTGTGCAGCGGGCGCTTGTGCGGGGCAATGCAATTCGGATGGTTCGGGTCAAGCACAAACCCCTGGCCGCGGTTGTGCAACATCACGCCGGATCGCGGCGCCATCTGCACGCTGCCGAAGTTGTTGAACAAGGTGTTGATGAAACTGCAGCAGTTGCGGTCCTTGTCGACCACCGAAATGTAAACCGTGCTGTCATGGCGCGGCCCGCTGAACTCCGGCAGCGGATTGGCGGCCGTGGCCGGATTGATCGCCGCGCGCATTTTTGCCGCCAGCTCCGGCGACAACAACCAGTCGACCGGGACATCCGCCTTGTTGGGGTCGGCGACATAGAGATTGCGATCGCGATAGGCCAGGCGACCTGCTTCGATTTCGGCATGCATCCTTGCCAGTGAGATCGGCTCATCACCATAAAGATCGATCTCGCTCATGATGTTCAGCAGCAATAGCGCAATGACGCCCTGGCCGTTCGGCGGGCACTGATAGACATCGCAACCGCGAAATTTCGTCTTGATGGGGTCGACGTATTCGCCGCGCGCATTGGCGAAATCGTCGTGCGTGTGCAGACCGCCCTTCGACTGCAAATAGGACACGATATCGTCGGCAACCTCACCGGTGTAAAATGCATCACGGCCCTGATCGGCGATTTTCTGCAGCGTCTGCGCCAGTTGCGGCTGACGGTGCATTTCACCGACACCCGGCGTCTTACCATCCGGCATGAACACACGGGCGGCGGCGGCATCGTTCTTGAGCAGATCAGCCTGGCTTGCAAAGTCGGAACTGACACGCGAAGACACCGGATAGCCGTCCCGTGCGTAGCGGATCGCCGGCTGTAACAAGTCGTGCAGCGGCATCGTGCCGTGATCACGCACCAGCGTGTCCCAAGCATCGATTGCACCGGGCACCGTCACCGCGTGCGGCGACTGGCGCTCCAACGTCGTGATGCCGCGGTCTGCATACCACTGTGCCGTCGCCGCCGCCGGAGCCCGCCCGGAACCGTTGAATGCAACGAGATCATGCGAGCCTTCCGGCGCGAAGATGCAGAAGTTGTCGCCGCCGATCCCGGTTGACTCGGGCTCGACCACGCATTGCACGGCACAGGCGGCAACAGCGCCATCCATCGCATTGCCGCCGGCCCGCAAAACATCAACCGCGGTCTGCGTCGAGAGCGGATGGGACGTGCTGGCCATGCCGGTCGGGGCATGGACGGGGGAGCGCCCCGGGCGTTCAAGATCTCTCATGATGGTCTATCTTCTATGTTGGTCAGGTTGTCCAGTTCGTTGTCGATCAGGCACGCGACCGGATCGATCGAGCAGATCGCTACTTATCATGATCTGCCGGTGCGCAAAGCTTGGCACAGGATCAATTCCGTTGGAAGATGGCGCCAACTTCGGGCCGCAAATCATCCGCTTGCGTGCCTAATCCGACGGATGCGAGCCGTCCGTCGCCGCCGGAAAACGAGGCTAACCTATTGTTTGTGTTCTGGAATAGCAAACGCTTGATAAGTTCCATCCGGGCATCAAGCGTCTGATGCAGACCACGAGAGTGAACCGGTTTTTCAATCGCAAACGACGACCGGCCAGCTGCCGCAGTGTCGCTAAAGGGATGCAAGCGTATGACCACAACCAACCGCCAGACCGTCGCAATCGCAGGTCTCGGCGTCATCGGACTGCGGGTTGCACGTTATGTCGACGGCGGTGCGCTCGAAGGTCTGAAACTGACGGCCGTCGCATCGCGCGACCGTGTCAAAGCGGCGGCAGCGGTCGCTGCATTCAACCATCGCCCCGAGATCAGCGACCTTCAGGACCTCGCCAATGCAGCCGACATTGTTGTCGATTGCACGCCGGCTGCCATCTTTCGCCAGGTCGCCGAGCCGGCGATCGAGACGGGGGCTTGCTTGATGCCGCTCTCGGTTGCAGCCTTGCTCGAAAACATGGACCTCGTCGAGCGGGCGAGAACGACCGGGGCGCAAATCGTCGTCCCGACCGGTGCGATCGTCGGCCTGGACACGGTCCGCGCCATGGCGGTTGGTGAGGTTCACAGCGTCGTCCTCGAAACCCGCAAGCCGCCGCGCGGACTGGCCGGCGCCCCCCACCTCGTCAACAACAACATTTCCGTTGACGACTTGGCGGCGGCAAAGCGCGTTTTCAGCGGCAGCGCGCTGGAGGCCGCACGTGGTTTTCCGGCCAACGTCAATGTCGCTGCCGCGTTGGCCTTGGCGGGCATCGGGCCGGAACGAACCCGGGTCGAGGTTTGGGCGGACCCGGCTGTTGATCGCAATGTTCAGTCGGTGACGATCAGCTCCGACTGCGGTGATGCAACGATGACGATCCGCAATATCCCGTCGCAGGACAACCCGCGCACCGGCCGCATCGTCGCACAGAGCGTTATTGCAACGTTGGCGCGCTATACATCGCCGCTGATCGCCGGCAGCTAGAGCAACCTGCCTTTATTCGGAATCGGAACGATCCCGAATAAAGGCAGGTTGCTCGCCTCTAAAGTGGCGATCATCGTGCTTTAAGTTGGAACCGCTATTGCGGTTCCAACTTAAAGCACGATGATCTAGGGATCTCTGTCACCTAAAATGACGCATTGAGATGCGCTGCCCTGGCTCGTGACCACAAAGGCGTGCGAAAGTATGGCGTGCGCCGGACGGTTTCGACGACGTCGATGCGCTCGCGTCTTACGATGAACGTGCGGCCAGTGCCGATAACTACAAGGCGCTTGCCGGCTTCGACAGGGATGTCCTGAATGCGCGGACATCGATCGTCACTGCCGATTAGGCGCCAAAGCGGGAGCTGAGACAAACAATGACTGAAAGCACGACGGTTGCCGTGGTCGGCGGCGGCATATTGGGTGTTTCGACGGCGGAATGGTTGCGCCGCGACGGGTTTGAGGTCGAACTCATCGATCGCAACGAACCGGGCGGACCGGACCAAGCCAGCTACGGCAATGCCGGCGTGCTTGCCGCCTCGTCGATTGTTCCGGTCGTCGTGCCCGGCCTTCTCAAGAAGATCCCGTCGATGCTGCTCGACCCCGACAGTCCGCTGTTCGTGCGCTGGCGCTATCTTCCGCAACTGCTGCCCTACATTCTGCGGTACTTGCGCAACGGCAACGAAGCGAAGGTCCGCGCAATTGCCGATGGCCTGATGCACATCACCGGCGACAGCATCGAACAGCACATGGCGCTGGCAAAGGGCACACCGGCCGCGGCATTCATCAAACGGGGGGCGTACGCATTCCTATACCCGAGCAAGGCCGCATTTGAAAAGGAGACGTTCGCCTTCCTGCTGCGCCAAGACCATGGCTTCAGCTGGGAAGAAAAAACGCGCGAACAATTGCTCGCCGACGACCCCCACCTCGGCCCCCACTACCAATATGGCGTGTGCATGCGCGATCATGGCTGGATCACCAACCCCGGCGGTTATGTTGCAGCGCTGATGGATGCATTCCGGGCCGGCGGCGGCAGCTTCTGGCAAGCCGAAGTCAAAGACATCCTGGCGGGCAACGACGGCCTGATCACCGTCGCCGCGCAAGGCGAGACGCGCCGCTACGACCGCGTTGTCCTGGCGGCCGGTGCCTGGTCGAAGGCGCTCGCCGAACGGCTTGGCCATCGCACACCGCTGGAAAGCGAGCGTGGCTATCATGTCGTCTTCAAGAACCCGGCCTATCATCCGCCCGCACCCTACATGCTGTCCGATGCCAAGTTGGTTGCAACGCCGATGGACGCCGGGATCCGCTGTGCCGGTCTGGCCGAATTCGGCGGCCTCAAAGCCGGACCGTCGAAGGCGCCCCTGAAGCTGATCCGCAGACGCATGCAGGCGGTCTATCCCAACCTCGACTGGGACGGCGAGGAGAGCTGGCTCGGCCATCGCCCGGCGCCGGTCGACAGCCTGCCGTTCCTCGGTGAAAGTAGCAAGGCACGCGGCGTCTACTTCGCGTTTGGCACGCACCATATCGGCCTGACGTCGGGCCCGAAGATCGGGCGCCTGACCGCTGACCTGATCGCCGGGCGCCGTCCCAACATTGACCTCGCGCCCTACCGCGTCGGCCGCTTCGACTGATTTGTAAAGGACCAACCTCATGCAATTCGGATTGGCGGTTGCGACCGCCGCAGACTCCTGGAAGGTCGTCAAGCGTGCCGAAGAACTCGGCTTTGCCAACGCCTGGTTCTACGACACGCAGATGCTGAGTGCCGATTGCTTCGTTGCCATGGCAGCGGCCGCGGTCAAGACCGAGCGCATCCGGCTCGGCACCGGCGTCTTGATTCCAACCAACCGCATTGCGCCGGTCGCGGCCAATGCGTTTGCCTCCCTCAATCAACTGGCGCCCGGTCGCATCGACTTCGGTGTCGGTACGGGCTTTACCGGCAGACGCGCGATGGGCCTTGGCGCCATGAAGCTGGCCGCCATGGAGGACTACATCCGCGTCGTCTACGGCCTGCTTAGCGATGAAATCGTCGAGACCGAATTCGAGGGCAAATCGCGCAAGATCCGGTTTCTCAATCCTGACGCCGGACTGATCAATACCCGTGATCCCATTCCCCTCCATGTTTCGGCCTACGGTCCGCGGTCACGGGCGTTGACGGCCAAGCTTGCCGCCGGCTGGCTGAACTTTGTTGGCGACGTCGGCTACGCGACATCCACGCTGGCTGCCATGCAGCAGGCCTGGGCTGACGCGGGCCACAGCCAATCGGCGTTGTCGGCAACGGCGTTTGCGCTGGGCTGCGTTCTCGACGACGGTGAACCGTTCGATTCCGCGCGTGCCATGGCACAGGCCGGCCCGCGAGCCGCGGTCATCCTACACCGCGCCGCCGACGAGGCGATCGCCGGTCTGCCTAATTCAAGCGGCATTCCCGAAGCCGCGGCAGACGCCGTTCATGCTTATGTCGAAATCGCCAAGAGGTTCGAACCGGAAGACGCGCGTTATCTGATGAACCATCGCGGACACCTGATGTTCGTCAAGCCGGAGGAGCGCGCCTTCGTGACGGCAGAACTGATCCGCGATACCAGTTTCACGGCCACCGAAGCGGAATTGAAGCAGCGCATTGGCGACCTTAAAGACGCCGGCTACACCCAGTTCACGATTCAGGTGACGCCTGGCCATGAGGCCGCCATCGAAGATTGGGGGCGGATCAAGCAGGCCTTCGAATAGTGGTCCCGTCTCACCCGGAAGTAAATGCTACACCGATCAAGGCCGGTAGCTCGCCATTACGGCTGAAAACCGTATCGGTCGACCCAGCGGCGAACTTGCCACCGTCGGCAATCTTAACTCGGCCTCGCCGCGGCGCGCATCGCCGGGGCGCATCGTCCGACAAGTGCTGCGCCTGCGGGACGATGGGTGCCGGCAACAGGTGCCGGCATGACATCTTTGATGTTGATCACTCTATCAGCGGTCCATGCTTGATTTTCCATATTGCATCTCCTGACCATGCCGCCTAATACCAGCCCGCATGAATATTGACCCGCTTCATGGGGCCGGGCGCTTGTTGCCGCCAGCTCTTGCCTTGTCGGGCTGGACAACATATGATTTCAATATATTCAATTTAATGAATGTAAATGAGGCACGCGATGCTGAAACTTCTTTCACCCGGCGATCTGCTGAGCGACATCGTCGGTCTTGAGGATGGCGAACACCGCATGGTCTTTCGCATGTTCATCAATACGCTGGTCTGGGGCCTGGTTGCTACGGCGGCAGTCATCGCCGTGATGTCCTGAGCTGGGCTGATGATGGGACCACACGGCAACTCCAACACCGACAATTGACATCGACACGGCAACCGAGACATAGCAACCGAGACATAGCAACCGAGACATGGCAACCGAATTTACGCCCTTTCCAGCCCTGATCGGCGGCGTGTTGATCGGCATCTCAGCCGTGCTGCTGATGCTGTTCCTAGGCCGCATTGCGGGCGCCACCGGCATCCTCAGCGGAGCGCTGCTGTCAACCGAGGCCGGTGACCGGCCCTGGCGGCTGGCGATGATCGCGGGCATGCTCGTGGCCGCCACGCTGCTTGGCATGTTGGGCGCACCAGCGCCCGTCATCCAGGTTGCAGCACCGTTGCCGCTACTGGTGATCTCCGGCGTTATCGTCGGTGTCGGCGTGACGCTTGGGTCGGGCTGCACGTCCGGACATGGCGTCTGCGGCATGGCTCGCCTGTCGCACCGTTCAATCGCAGCAACGTTGACCTTCATGCTGGCCACCGGCCTCACCGTGTATCTCACCCGCCACGTTTTCGGAGGTTGATCGATGGCGCTTCTGGCAGCTTTCGCGATCGGCATCATCTTCGGCTTCGGCATTCTGATTTCCGGCATGGCCAACCCGGCCAAAGTCCTGAACTTCTTCGACATTGCCGGCAACTGGGATCCGAGTTTGGCCGTCGTCATGGCGGGTGCACTGATCACGACGTTTGTCGGCTACCGCTTGGTCTTGCAGCGTAAGGGCCCCGTGCTTGAAGCCAGGTTTCAGCTGCCGACCGTGACCGGCCTCGATGTCCGGCTATTGGGCGGATCGGCGATTTTCGGCGTTGGCTGGGGACTGTCAGGGTTTTGCCCGGGTGCCGCCCTGCCGGCGCTCGGTACCGTACGGGTCGATGTCGCCGCATTTGTCGCCGGCCTGATTGTCGGTCTGGTGATCACACGAATTTTCTTGAAGCACATTGCGCACGACCCGCGACTGCCCGATGCTGGCGGCCAGAACTTGAACTGAGGCAAATCGGATGGGAGAACACTATGCCTCAATATCCGGTCGATATGTCGACCAAGCCTGATGTTAAAGGCTTTTTCGATCCCGACTCCAACACCATCAGCTACATTGTCAAAGATCCGACCTCGAACGCGTGCGCCGTGTTCGATACCGTCATGGATATCGATTATGCGGCCGGTCGGTTAGCCTTTACGCACGCCGATGAACTCATTGCCGACATCAGGGCCCGCAATCTCGACCTGCAATGGCTCATCGAAACCCATGTGCACGCCGATCACCTGTCAGCGGCGCCCTACATTCAAGGCCAGCTCGGCGGCAAAATCGGGATCGGTGACCAGATCACCGTCATTCAGGACACCTTCGGCAAGATTTTCAACGAAGGCACCGAATTCCAGCGCGACGGCAGCCAGTTCGACCAGCTGTTCACGGATGGCGACACTTACAGGATTGGCGCAATGACCGCCTTTGTCATGGCCACGCCCGGTCATACGCCGGCCTGTATGACCCATGTGATTGGCGATGCCGCGTTTGTTGGCGATACGCTGTTCATGCCCGATGGCGGCAGCGCCCGGGCCGACTTTCCCGGCGGTGATGCGGGTGCGCTCTACGATTCGATCCATAAGATCCTGTCGCTGCCCGATGACATGCGTCTCTTCATCTGCCATGACTACGGGCCCAACGGCCGCGATATCAAATGGGAGACGACGGTCGGCGAGGAAAAGGCGAACAACATTCACGTCGGCGGCGGCACCTCGCGCGCGGCGTTCATCGCGATGCGCGAGACGCGCGATAAACAGCTCGCAATGCCGCGGCTGATCATCCCGTCACTGCAGGTCAACATGCGCGCCGGCCAGCTGCCGCCGAAGGACGAAGACGGCAATGTCTTCCTCAAGGTGCCGATCAACGGTCTATAAGTTTGCGGCCCAATCATTGCCGCTCTTCAAGCGGGGCCCGCTTGCCGGCCCGCTGCCCCGACCACCCCCAAACCAGACATGAGATCACGACCTTTGGGCGGCCGGATGCGGCTGCGCGATGGTGCCAGCGAACTCTGAAACGCGATAGGCCGTTGCAATTTGTTCACGCAATTTCGTACGGTGTACTGAATTACCCAGTTTTGATGCCTGAAAACAGAACAGCCATTAGGGAGTTGTTGAGCAATGGCCCGCAAACTATCAGTCAACGTAGGAGGTCCGGGAAACCACGAGGATTGGGATAATGACCGCGATTAATGACATCGATTGCTTAGACGCCACCGTGCGAATTCGACGACTTCGAACTGAACTCGGAAACTTGGAATCTGCTGCACGACATATCTGCCGAGAACTGTCTGTTCTCTCAATTGTCTTGGCGCAATTGCAAACCCGCTCGCCGCACATGGCGAACCAATGCGACGCAGCCATTGGCAGTCCGGGTGAGGAACCCGAGCCGCCACCGTCGGCGGCGCGTGATGATGCTCTGGTGCTACCGCTGGCCATCGCGCCGGTCGGGCAGCCTCATGCCGAGTTCGGCGCACCAGAGGCCGATGTCCCGGCCGCCGCGGAACAGCCGTTGCTGCAAACGCCGAGCGAAACCGACGACGACCCGCCGTTAGCTGAGCTGTCCGAAACCGACAGCGGCTCAGCGCCGGGCCCGCGGCGCGAAGGCGATGATGCCGACGCTCCGGTTGCCACATGCGAGGCTCCGGCTCAGGCCTGCGAGGACAATGCCGGGCCGACAATCGACAACGTTGCAGGCGCCTCACAACCGTTCGATGGCTCGCCGGGCGCCGACGATTGGGCCGTTCTTGAAATCGAAGACATCGCAGAAGACATCGCAGAAGACATGGCAACGGACGCCGGACAGCAATCCGACCATGCGATCCTTGATCGTCAGCCGCAACCGCCCGAGATGGCGGCGGTGGCAACCGAGGCAACGGCGGCTGGCGACAGCGCCATCAATGCACCGCCGGCACCAGACCTGACGGACATGGCAGACGTGGTCGAACAGTTCGACGATGCCGAGACTGCGATCATAGCCGGCAACAACACCTGGGTAGCGGCGTCGGAGGCCGGTCACGCATGCAGCGAGACCGGCAAAGCAGAGCCCGACGCCGCCCGCCTGTCCGTCGCCACTGTGGAGGCACACCACGGCGACGCACACCGTGTGGACGCAGACGACGATGCAAGCCATGACGATGCCGGCGATAACACCGCCGCCGCCGCCGTTGGCGACGCTGATACGGCGTGCGATGCGGACGGCGAAGCACAACACACCACCGCGGACATAACCGCGCAACGTTACGAGGCAGCACCGCAGAATGGCGCTGGCGACGACAAGCAATGCGGTATCACCGACGTCAGACTGGCAGCTTGTGAGCCGGGCGCAGACGAGCTTGTTGCCGCGGCATTGGCTGATGCTTCGGACGACGCCGCCGATGACGAGCCGGCCGACGAGGTCGCAACCGACGTTACCATCGCCGATACGACAGCCGTTCCAGCGCCGGCCTCGGAAACCGCAGACAGTGCCGATGACGACGGCGATGTGGTCGTGCTGGAGGCGACGCCGGCGATTGCACCGAGCCGCTCTCGCGACAGCACCACCTCGGACGCGGTCGAGACAGCGTCCCGTCCGGTGTGCACCGCAACGCCGGCCACCATCGAGCCGCCGCAACACGATGGTGCAGCCGCCAGTGACAATCGCGCCAACGCATCAACCGACAATCCGACTGCCGCTGTCACCATGCTGCCGGCGGCAACACAGCCCAGCGCGCAGAACCGTACCAAATCGCACCGCAAGGCCGCGCTGCTGATCGGCATTGGTTCGGCTGCCGCCGTCGCCGCGGTGATTGCGCTCAACGGTCAGAACGTGGCCGTCCTGGACGGCTGGCGGGAATTGACGCCGGTTCGTGAGATCCTCCACCAGCTGAGCCAACTCAAACAGCTGATCGCATAACAAACCATCATCGACCCCGCTCCCAGACCCTCTGAACGCCCGGCGCCAACGTGCCGGGCGTTCTTCGTTCACGGCCGTGCATTCACAACAGGCCCTAGACCATTTGCGGCTCAGGCGGGCCCATCCATGCCGGCCCGCTGCCGCGCCCGGTCACCGCCCCGAGAACCCATGCGATCATGGGCCGTTGGGTCGCCGGGCGGAGCGGGCCGGTATATGCTAACTCTGAAACGCCCCGGGCTTCGCGCCACGACATTCGCAAAGACCCCGACGGGAGGAAAGATGAGCCATAGCAAACGCGATCTGGATGAGGTTCGGCGCGCACTGCTTGATCGCCAAGCCGAACTCGAAGACATCAGCGCGATCTCATCGGCAGCCAGAGCCGCCGTCACACTCGATCAATCGAGCGTCGGCCGCGTCTCACGGATCGATGCCCTGCAGCAACAGCAACTGGCGCTGGCAACCGAGCGCCAGCGTGAGCGCGATATTCAAAGGATCAAGGCCGCACTTGTACGAATCGATGACGGTCAATTCGGTTATTGCCTGACCTGCGGCGAACCAATCGCCGACCAGCGCTTACGCCTTGACCCGGCGGTTGCAACGTGCATCGCGTGTGCACGGTGATGCGCTGCACCTCAGCGTTCACCAAGCACCGCGCCGCGCCGGTTTTGCAATGCGCAAACATCGACGCCGGCAAGTGTTGTTCTGGCACTGGCACTGGCACTGGCGCCCGCGGCTGCCGCCACCGCATCGCGCAGATGGGCGGCGGCCACCTCAAACAGCCGAGAGCCCGCCCGTGTTCGCCCTTGCGCCATTTTCAGTTCCGCGTTTGCGGCCCGTCCGTCTGACCGGGCCGATGCGCATAGGCGGGTAGCTGCTAGAGCAACCTGCCTTTATTCGGAATCGGAACGATCCCGAATAAAGGCAGAAAGTTGCTCGCCTCTAAAGTGGCGATCATCGTGCTTTAAGTTGGAACCGCAATAGCGGTTCCAACTTAAAGCACGATGATCTAGCGCGCGGAACCGGCGGTCGGACCGCAACGATCAATCATGCCGCGGTCGGCTTTGCGGCTTCGATCCGAGACAGACGCGCGAGATAGTCCGTCACTATCGCCAGCGTTTGGTTCGGCTGCTCAAGATGCGGTGCGTGATTGCAGTCGTCGAGAAAGTGCACATCGACCGGGGCATAGCTTTCGCTGACCAGAACCTCCGCCTGCGCCGACGAGCCGTAGACGTCGTCCCTGCCTTGAAGGAACAGCACCGGCACGCGCAGGTAGGCGATGCAGTCACTGATATCCCAATCGGCAAACGCCGGATCACACCACGAACCGGCCCAACCGTGGAACGCACAGTCAACGTTGTCGCCATGATAGCGACCGAGCTTGGCCCTGAGATCACCGTTCTCGAAGTTGCTGCGCATGTCGCGGATCGACTGCACACCGTCCGGTTCAGCGAAAAAGTGCGGTGCCATCAAAATCAGACCGCGCACGCGATGATCCTGATGGGTGCCGACGTAGTAAGCGGCAATCGAGCCGCCGTCGCTGTGGCCGAAGAGGACGCCACGCTCGAAGCCAATCGCATCGAGAAGCTTGGGCACGACCGCAACCGCTTCGCGCTGCATATAATCGACCGGCCGCGGCAACTCACAGGCATCGGACCCGCCGTAGCCCTGGCGCGAATAGGCACAGACGCCCATCCCCGTCGCCCGGCTGAGCTTGTCGGGAAAATCACGCCACAACGCAACGCAGCCCAAACCTTCATGCAATAGCACAATCGTCGGCGCCGCACTCGGAGGCGGCCCCCAGGTTGCATACTCAATCCTGACGCCGTCCAACAACAGCGTTCGCAGGCCCTGCGCAGTCCACTCGATCATGGTTCGCCCGCTTGTCGATGTCTCTAAATCCGATACGATCAACAAACGACCCGGTCAGGGCCGATCACCGATCGCGCAGCTTAAAGCGCTGGATCTTGCCCGTTGCCGTCTTCGGCAGGTCATCCACGAATTCGATCCAGCGCGGATATTTCCATTGCCCGATCTCACGCTTGACGTGCTCTTTGAGTTGTTCAAACAGCACCTCCTTGTCAGGGCCGGCGGCGCCGTCTTTGAGAATGACAAAGGCCTTGGGCTTGGCCAGACCCTGTTCATCATCGCACGGTACGACCGCTGCTTCGAGCACGGCGGCATGCGAGATCAGCGCCGACTCAACCTCGAACGGAGACACCCAGATGCCGCTGACCTTGAACATGTCGTCGGTGCGTCCGCAATAGATGAACCGCCCGTCGGGCCGCCGTGTGTACTTGTCACCCGTTCTCGTCCATTCACCGACAAACGTCGAACGGCTTTTTCGGCGCTGGTTCCAATAGCCGTCGGCCGCCGTCAAACCGCTGACGAACAACTCGCCGACCTCATCATCGCCGACGTCGACGCCGTGCTCGTCGACGAGCCGCACCTCATAGCCCGGCACCGGCACGCCGGAGGTCCCGTATTCGACGTTGCCCGGCGCATTCGACAGGAAGATGTGCAGCATTTCCGTCGACCCGACACCGTCGAGAATATCGACGCCGGTCTTCGCCTTCCAGCGCTCACCGATTTCCTGCGGCAGCGCCTCGCCGGCAGACACGCAAATCCGCAACCGTTCCGCGCCCGGCAGAGGCCCGTCGCCGGCGGCGGCCAGCATCGCGCCATAGAGTGTCGGCACGCCGTAAAAGATGGTCGGCAAATGCGTGCTCATGATCTCGCCGACGCTTTCCGGTGTCGGTCGGCCGGGAAACAACACTGCCGTCGCACCGACCGCCATCGGAAACGTCATGCCATTGCCAAGGCCGTAGGCAAAGAACAGCTTTGCAGCCGAAAACACGACGTCATCTTCACGTATGCCCAACACCTGTTGCGCGTAGGTATCGACCGTCCCTTTCAGGCTTTCATGCACATGCATGACGCCCTTCGGCATTCCGGTCGAGCCCGATGAGTAAAGCCAGAACGCCGTCTCCTGCGCGCTCGCCTCGACCACTGGCCCGCTCGCGCAGGCTTCGAACGTGCTCTCGAAACTGCGGCGGCCGCTGACCGCACCACCGACGACAAAGACATGCTCGATGGTCGGATGGCCACCCAACAGCGAGGCAACGCCGGCCATCAGCGGGGCCGACACGAACAGGACCCGCGCACGGCAGTCGGCTAGAATGTAGCGATATTGCTCGCTCGACAGCAGCGTGTTCAAACAGACCGGGATGATCCCGGCTTTCAGGCTGCCCCAAAAGATCACCGGATATTCGAGGCAGTCGTGCACCAGGACGGCGGCGCGGCTCTCCCTTGCGACCCCGATGCGGGCATAAAAGTCTGCCATGCGGTCGCTGTCGCGCTTGAGCTCGCCGAACGTCAGCGCCCGACCACCCTGGGCGAAGGCAACTTTGCCCGCCCGGCCTTCATCGACATGGCGATCGACGAAGTAAATTGCAGCGTTGCCATTCTGCACCGCTTGAACTCCTCCCGTTCATCCGGCCCTTGAACCGGCATCATTGCTGCTCGGATCTGACACCGCCGCCGCCGAGAAATCAACCGGAACCACCGCGAAACGCCGGCCAATTCTCCGGACGGAAACACGAAACCGGGGCCGCCGCCCGGATTGCCTCTTGGCGCACCCGCCGCAGTTTTGCATAATCCGGCCGCATCTCGCAGCCTGAGCGAGTTGCTCAGGCGATCCAACAACGATGGGCGTCAGACCCTGGGAGGGAACATCGTGAAAACCAGACTGAGTGCAATTCTGGCCGGCGTGGTGCTGGCGACAAGCCCGGCGATGTCCGCCGACAAAGTCAAAATCGGCTTCATTACGACGTTGACGACCGGGGCGGCGGTCATCGGCAATGACATGAAGGATGCCGTCAACCTCGCCGTCGAGCACATTGGCGGCAAGATGGGCGGCAAGGCCGTCGAGGTCATCTTCGAAGATGACGGCTTCAAGCCCGAGGTCGGCAAGCAGAAGGCGGATAAACTGGTTAAGCAGGACAACGTCGATTTCGTTTCCGGCTTTATCTGGTCTCACGTCCTGCTCGCATCGCGCAAGTCGGTGCTCGACAGCGGCAAGTTCCTGATTTCCTCGAACGCGGGACCATCACCGCTGGCCGGCAAACTCTGCCACAAGAACTTCTTCTCGACGTCCTGGCAGAATGACCAGACGCCGATGGCGATGGGTGAAGTGCTGAACCAGAAGGGGGTCAAATCACTCTACATTATGGCCCCCAACTATGCCGCCGGCAAAAACATGGTGGCCGGCGTCGAGCGCACGTTCAAAGGTAAAATCCTCGGCAAAGACTTCACGAAATGGGGCAAGGACGCCCAACTCGACTTCTCGGCCGAACTCGCCAAGGCGAAATCATCGAACGCTGAAGGCATTTTCGTGTTCTATCCCGGCAAGGCCGGCGGCGCCTTTATCAAGCAGTATCAGCAGGCCGGCCTGCAAGGCAAGATTCCGCTCTACACGGTCTTCACGGTCGACTCGATCGCCCTGCCGAAACTGCAAAAGGCAAAGATGGACGGCGTGCTCGGTTCCGAGAACACACAGTTCTGGGGGCCGGACCTCGACACCCCGGCAAACAACAGGTTCGTTGCCGATTTCAAGAAGAAGTACGGCCGCTATCCGTCATTTTATGCCGCTCAGTCCTATGACACGATCATGTTGATCAAGTCGGCGGTCGACGCCGTCAATGGCGACACGTCCAAGATGGATGCGATGCGCAAGGCGATGAAGTCCGCCAGCTTCCCGTCGGTGCGCGGCAAGTTCACCTATGGCAACAACCATATGCCGATCCAAAACTTCTACCTGCGCAAGGTTGTCAAGGACGCCGACGGGGTGTGGACCACGAAGATCACCAAGACAGTCTACAAGAACCATCAGGACGTTTATGCCAAGGACTGCAAACACTAACACTAACTGCTCATCCAGAGTACTCACCCGGCCCCATTGGCTGTGACTGAGTAGGCTCAGAAACCCAACTGCGCCTCGCGGTCGGCGATCGCGATTGCGAGGCCGCGTTCTCGCGCCAGTCGGAAACAACCGCCGCTCCATGGATTTCACACTCCTCATCGTCCAGTTCCTGAACGGTCTGCAGCTCGGCGTTTTGTTGTTCCTGCTCGCCTCGGGCCTGACCTTGACGTTCGGCATCATGGACTTCGTCAACCTGGCGCACGGCTCGCTCTACATGATCGGCGCCTTCTTTTGCGCCTCACTGACGTTCTGGACCGGCTCGTTCGTCTGGGGCGTGCTGCTGGCGTTGCCGGCCACCGCGCTCGCCGGTTTCGTGATCGAGGTGGTCGTCATCCGCCACCTCTATCCGCGCGATCACCTGGACCACGTGCTTGCCACCTTCGGTCTGATCCTGTGTTTTGACACCCTCGTGCAGCTGATCTGGGGGCCGGCCGGGATTGCCGTGCCGCTGCCGAAATGGTTGGACGGCCAGGTCGCCCTGGGCGGCGGCATCACGTTCCCGACGTTCCGGGTCGTCATTATCGCGTCGGGGTTGTTGATCGCAGCCGCCCTCTACGTGCTTGTCAGCCACACCCGGCTCGGCATGCTGATCCGGGCCGGCGCCTCCAACCGCACCATGATTGGCGCACTCGGGATTGATATCACGACGTTGTTTGCCGGCGTATTCGCGCTGGGCGCCACGCTCGCCGGTCTAGCCGGGATGCTGATATCACCGATTACCGAAGCCTCGATCGGCATGGGCAACGAGATCATCATTACCGCTTTTGTCGTCATCATTGTCGGCGGTATTGGCTCAATGAAGGGGGCTTTCATCGCCGCTATCCTGATCGGCCTGATCGACACGATGGGCCGCTCCTACCTCGATGATGTTTTCAAGATCGCCATGCCGACCGAGTTCGCCGAAACGGCCGCACCGGCGGTCTCGGCAATGCTGATTTACATCCTCATGGCAACCATCCTCGCAATCCGGCCGCAAGGCCTGTTTCCGCCCAAGACCAGGTGAGGCGATGATGGACAGCCATGCCGCCGATCAATCGCAACTGAACTGGCGCCAACCGCACACGTCCGGGCGGTGGGACGGCCAACGCCTTGCAAGCCTCATGATCGTCATCGCGCTTTTGGTGTTGCCGCCGTTGGCGGCGATGCTGGGGCACAGGTTCTGGATCGATGTCGCAACGCGCCTGGTGATCTTGTCGATCGCCGCCGTCAGCCTCAATCTGGTGCTTGGCTACGGCGGCATGATATCGTTCGGTCACGCCGCGTTTATCGGGCTCGGGGCCTACGCTGTTGGCATTCCGTCCTATCATGCGCTTTACGGCGGGTTCGAGAGCGTTGCCTCGCATAACGGCTTCTGGCATCTGGCGCTGGCGATCGTGGTTTGTGCTGCGTATGCGCTTGTCACCGGCGCCATCTCGCTGCGGACCCGCGGCGTTCACTTCATCATGATCACCATGGCCTTTGGCCAGATGGTGTTCTTTGCGATCGTCTCGCTTGAGACCTATGGCGGTGATGACGGCCTCACGATCGACACCCGCTCCGAGCTGCCACTGATCAGCTTCGACCAACCGCTTCAGCTTTATCTGTTCTGCCTCGCATCGCTGCTGATCGTCCTCTATGTCGTCCACCGCATTGTCAACTCCCGGTTCGGCATGGTCCTGCAAGGCGCCAAGCAGAACGAGGAGCGGCTGCGGGCGTTGGGCATCAACGCCTACGTCTACAAGCTCACAGCCTATGTGATCTCGGGCGCGATCTGTGGTTTTGCCGGCGCCCTGCTCGGCAACTTCACGACCTTCATTTCACCGGAAATGATGGATTGGACGCGCTCCGGCGAGCTGATGTTCATGGTCATCCTGGGCGGTTCGGCCTATCTGTTCGGGCCGGTTCTCGGCGCCGCCGTGTTCTTGCTGCTGGAGGAACTGCTGCCGGTCATGATCAAGGCCGTGCAGGCCGGATTGCCGGTCCCGGCCAACCCTGACTGGTCGATCTACTGGCATCTGCCGTTCGGGATGCTGCTGATCCTCGGCGTGCTGTTTATGAAGGGCGGCCTGAGCGGCTATTTCAGCCGCTGGACGGTGAAATCATGACCACCAAAGCGGCCGGCGACCAAGTCCTGCTCAGCATCCGCGGCCTGTCGAAAGGCTTTGGTGGCGTAACGGCCACGGACAACGTCTCCCTCGACATCCTCACGGGCGAAATTCACGCGATCATCGGCCCCAATGGCGCCGGCAAAACAACGCTGATCTCGCAGTTGTCGGGCCTGTTGCCGCCCGATGCCGGCGCGATCGTTTACAAGGCGCAAGACATCACCCGTCAGCCGGCCCATCGCCGTGCCCATGTCGGCATCGCGCGATCGTTTCAAATCACCTCGGTGTTCATGGACATGAGCGTGCTCGACAACGTCGCGCTCGCCCATCAGGCCCGCGATGGCCACGCGTTCCGATTTTGGTACCCGGCGCGCCAGTTGCAGCACCTGCGCCAGCCGGCCATGGCCAAACTCGCCACCGTCGGCCTTGCCGAGCGCGCCCACCATCGTGCCGCAGATCTATCGCACGGGGAACGGCGCCAGCTTGAAATCGCAATGGCGCTTGGCAGCGAGCCTGAGATCCTGTTGTTGGATGAACCAATGGCCGGCATGGGCAGCGAAGAATCCCAACGCATGGTCGAAACCATCAGAAGTTTGCGCGGCATCACGATGCTGCTGGTCGAGCACGATATGGATGCGGTCTTTGCACTGGCCGACAGGATAACCGTGCTGGTCTACGGCCGTGTCATTGCAACCGGTGAGCCCGAGGCAGTCCGGCGCAATCGCGATGTCGTTCGCGCCTACCTCGGGGAGGGCGCTTGATGCTGGACGTCGCCGCGCTCGAAGCTGCCTACGGATCAAGCCAGGTCCTGTTTGGCGTATCGCTGACGGTCAGGTCCGGAGAAGTTGCGACATTGATCGGCCGCAACGGCATGGGCAAAACCACCACGATCAAATCAATTGTCGGGATTATGGCGCCGGCCGGCGGGCGGGTTGCCTTCGACGGACAAGACGTGACCGGGCGCCCATCTTACCGCATCGCACAGCTCGGGATTGGCCTGGTGCCGGAAGGACGCCAGGTTTTTCCAAACCTCACCGTCCGTGAAAATCTGATCGCAACCGCTGCAAACCGGCGCAAGATTGCACAGCCCTGGACCATCGAGCGCATTTTCGAGATGTTTCCGCAGCTCGCCAGCCGACGCCATGCAATGGGCAACCTGCTGTCGGGTGGTGAACAACAGATGCTCGCGATCGGCCGCGCCCTGATGACCAATCCGACACTGCTGGTGCTCGATGAAGCAACCGAGGGTCTCGCACCGCTGATCCGCGAGGAAATCTGGCGATGCCTGCAGCGCATCCGCAACGACGGTCTCTCCATTCTGGTGGTTGACAAGAACATTGCCGATCTCGTCAAAATTGCCGATCGCCACTACGTCCTCGAGAAAGGGCAGGTCGTCTGGACCGGCACGTCGCAGGAATTGCAGGCGGCCGAAGACGTCCAACACCGCTATCTCGGGCTATAGCGTTTGATACCGCCCCAGCTATCAATTGAGGCACTTCACCGGCGCTTTTTTGGGGCGCCGGCAGCGTTGCGCGCTGGCAAAGCTCACTGTCGCCATTGCCGCCACAAATGTCATGCAAGTAATCTTGCCGCGGGTCCGATGCAGCCGGCCGCGGCAACGGCAATGGTGATTTGAGGGCTGTGTTGCAGTCTTTACGGCGCGACCACGTCCGGTCGCGCGACAAGGGCGCATAACGGTGAGGTAAACAGTGAGGCAATGGCATGCGATGGCAGGTGGGCGGGCTGTCTGGTTCGTGATCATCTCCGTGCTGGTGACCGATGCGGCCTTCGGCGCCGACGGCAAAGCCAGACCGAGGTTACCGGATGACTTGGTCTACCTGTCGGATATTGCCCCGGCCATCCGCCAGGACATCCGTTACGCGACCAACCACAACTTTACGGGTCGCCGCCTGCCCGGCTATGGCCGTGCTGCATGCATTCTCAGGGCGCCCGTCGCCCGCGCGCTGCAGGCCGTGCAGGAGGAGCTGTCAAAGCGTAATAAACCGCTCGGTCTCAAGGTGTTCGATTGCTATCGTCCGCAACGGGCCGTGCGTGCGATGCTGCGTTGGGCGCAGCGCCCACAAGCGCCCGGTCGGGCCCGGCGCTACTTTCCGAGTGTTGCAAAGCGCGAACTGTTCTCGCGCGGCTACATTGCGCGCAACTCGTCGCATTCGCAGGCGACAACGGTTGATTTGACGGTCGTGCGCCTGTCACCGGCAAAGGCGCCCGACAGCAGTGCGCAGGCCCGGCGTGGTTGGTCGTGTCGCACGCACGGGCGCGATCCCGCCGATCCTCGCGCACTCGACATGGGAACGACGTTCGATTGCTTTGATGTGCACAGCCACACGCGCAGCCGTCGGATCACACGGATCCAAACTCAAAATCGGCAGATCCTGGTGAACGCGATGGCGCGGCACGGCTTCCAAAACTACCGCCGGGAGTGGTGGCATTTCAGCTTTCGCGGGACGCGATCAGGCAAGGCCTACGACATCGAGATCCGTTGACGGGGCATCGTGCGTGGCTGCCGCGTTGGGTGCTTTTCTGCTTGCTATCGCAAGCATTTCAATGCCGATGACAAAGTCGCTGCGCGCGATTGGCTCAACGATCGTTGAAGGCGTCGGGTGCGATGTCATTGGCATGAAACGGTGTGGTTGTGGTGTGTACGACGCCGGCCGAACGCACCGACGTCAGCACGGTCTCGCCGTTGGCGGCGTGTGTCGCAACGAACAACGGGGCGCTCACGGACACGGTGGTCACGAACACAATCTGCGCCAAAAACCGACCTGGTCTGCGCTTGCCGGCAGCACGGTGTACCACGTCCAACTCCTCGGGTTAGACTGCTCAACATGAACATTGTTAGGCGATAATGGTTCTCAACCGGTTAAGGCTAGATTGCAGGTTTCCCGCCGGCGAAAACCGGATCAGTCAGACCGGTTTGCACAACTTGGGGGGCAACTGCTAGAAAACCTTTGAACAAGTTTGGGGGCCAGGGGATCATCCCCTGGTCGGGGAGTATGAGGGGCGGACAAGCCCCTCATGGATCGCCGCAAGGCGGCGATATGTTAAGGGCTCGGCCCTTAACGATCCCGCCAAAGGGCATTGCCCTTTGGAAACCTAGCTTGATCGGAGGTTCCCTAAAGCGCGAGCGAGCGCAACGCCAATGCTAACCCTGAGGCAACACCGAGCACGGCGGCAATGCCCCAGTGGCGCACCAGCAGCAAATACCCGCTCACGGCAGCCAGCCCCACCACCTGCCAATTGAGCGAGGTGATGTCGGGTACCCACACCTGCACAACACCAACGCTGTGCTGTGCAACGCTGCCGAAAAACACATGCAACCCGAACCACAATGCCAGGTTCAAAATCACCCCGACGACCGCCGCCGTAATCGCTGCCAGCGCCCCCTTTAACCGCGGCTGCGCGTTGATCCAGTCGATGTAGGGGGCGCCGGCAAAGATCCACAAAAAGCACGGCGCAAACGTCGCCCACAATGCAATCGTGGCTCCCGCCAACCCGGTCGTCCACGATCTAGCACCGCCGTGCTGATAGCCGGCAACGTAACCGACGAACTCGGTCACCAGGATCAGCGGCCCCGGCGTCGTTTCAGCCAGTCCGAGGCCGTCCATCATTTGTCCGGCCTCGAGCCACTTGTGGTGGACGACGGCGTCTTGGCCCATGTAGGCGAGCACCGCATAAGCGCCGCCGAACGTCACGACCGCCAGCTTCGAGAAGAACAGGCCGAGCTGACTGAGCACATGGTCGCCGCCCAGCGCCACGAAAACCAGCGCCAGCGGCACGATCCAAACCGCCAGCCAAACGGCGATCGTGGCCAGGGTTCCACCGAAACCTTTGACTTCGGGAATGGCGGCGACCGCATCCGCCCCGTCATCGACCGGCAGGCGCCAGAACCCCCACATCGCAGCCCCAAGCACAATCAACGGAAACGGCCATGCCAGCAAGAAAATCGCAACGAACGCGATGCCGGCGATCAGCCAATGTTCGCGATGCTTCAGCGCGCGCTTGGCAATCCGCAGCAAGGCCTCGATGACAATGATGAAGACCGCCGCCTTGATCCCGAAGAATAACGCTTCCACGACCGTCACGTTGCCGTAGGCCGCATAGATCATCGACAATGCCAAGACCACCAGCGCACCCGGAATGACGAACAAGAGACCGGCCATCAGGCCGCCCAACACCCCATGCAGGCGCCAGCCCGCATAGGTTGCCAGTTGCATTGCTTCCGGTCCCGGCAGCAGCATGCAAAACCCGAGCGCGTTCAGGAACTGCTGCTCGGTGAGCCACTTGCGCTCCTCGACGATAATCCGATGCATCAGCGCAATCTGCGCCGTCGGGCCGCCGAACGAGAGCACGCCGATCTTCGCCCAGATCCGGGCCGCCTGCCCGAGCGAGAGGTTCTGCGGGCCGCCAGCCCCCGCATCCATCTGTGTTTCACGCAATGGTCCAGCTCCCGCTTCAAGCCTTGCCGGGGCCAACCGCAGACGGCCAGTCATGGCCTTCATCTGTGGCATCACGACACCAGCGATAGAACGCGTCATAAAGCGTCATCGCGGCATCGCGCTGGCGAGGTCGTCCCTGAACATGCGCGAGAGCCGGAAACGTCTGACGTTGAAACGAACAGAAACCGGGTGCAGGTTTCCAAAGGGCTCGGCCCTTTGGTGGGGTCGTTAGGGGCGAAGCCCCTGACATATCGCCGTGAAACGGCGATCCATGAGGGGCTATCCGCCCCTCAAACTCCCCGACCAGGGGATGATCCCCTGGACCCCGGACTTGTTCAGAGGGTTGCTAGCTGCGGCGCGCTTCGCGCTCCGGCTCGTCTGACTTCAGGTCGGCAAGTACGGTCTCCCCGGCCACCATCCGCTGTCCCACCGCAACAAGCGAGGATTGACCTTGCGGAAGATAAACATCGACACGACTGCCGAAGCGGATCAGGCCGAACCGCTGGCCAACGCCCACGGTGTCGCCTTCGCCCGCATAGGTTACGATGCGGCGCGAAATCATGCCGGCAATCTGCAGAACCGCGATCTCGGCACCACCGGGCGTCTCGATGACCAGCGCGCGGCGCTCGTTATCCTCGCTCGCCTGATCGTTGGAGGCGCGCAGAAACGAACCCGGCACATAGACGGAGCGCGTGATCTTGCCGGCAACCGGGGCCCGGTTGATGTGCATGTCAAACAGCGACAGGAAAATCGAGATGCGGATGCGCTGACCGCCCGCAATCGCCAACTCGGGCGGCGGCTCGACTTGCTCGATCGTCGCAACCCGCCCGTCTGACGGTGAAATGACAAGGCCGTCGCGCAGTGGTGTGACGCGGTCTGGATCGCGGAAAAAGTAGGCCACCCAGGCCGTCAGAAGGGCGCAAATCCAACCGACCGGTGTCCAGATGAGAAACAACAGAACCGTCACCGCCAGTCCAATGCCCAAGAACTTGTGCCCATCGCGATGAATGGGCACAAACACATCAGCAATCGAATCCAAAATGCCGTAGCCGCCAGCCACCCCGCAAACTCCGCTGTTGGATCATCAACCCGTCCGTCTGACCGGTGCCCCGGCCGCAGCCCACGATGCTAAAGCATTTCCGAGTGAGCTCCAACCATCGCGCACTCCCGACCGGCCAGCCCAAGCCCATAATCTGAATCTGATCGCCGGCCGGACCGGGCAGCAGGCCGGCGATGGGGTTGTGCTTGATGAGCAGACATGATCCAGAACATCACCCCACCGCCAGAGCCAACACCGCTCTGCCATCAGCAGTCGAACGCCCCGCCTCGGCACCGACGCCAGCTCGCGCCGGGATCATCGGCGACGACACCGGGGTACCGCCATCACGCATCGGACAATGAGTTGGATTTGCAAGCGCGATCACTTGGCCGGTAAGGCGACAAACCGCAACCCACCCTTGCCATCTTCGACACGCAGCAGAATGGCAAGACGGCCGCGCTTGACGACGCGGTTGAGCGCGGCCTTGAAGTCTTCAAGCTTAAACACCGGCAATTGGTCGGCCTCGACAATGACGTTGCCGGGCTTGATGTCTTTGCTCGCCGCCCGGCTGGCCCCGTCAACCTTCGCGACCACCAATCCGCGAACCTTTGGTCCGAGATCAAACTTTTTGCGAACCGCATCATCGATCGGTGCAAGCGTCATGCCCAAATAGACGGTCGCGGCATCTTTCTTGCCATCAACCGTCGCCGCCGGTTTCGATTTCTTGGATTGCTTCTCAACATCCTCGAGCCGCCCGACCGTTATCCGCAATTCCAGCGGTTTTTTCTCCCGTATAACGTCGACGACCACCTCTTTGCCATGGGCGGTGCGCGCAACAATGCGCGGTAGTGCCCGGACGTTGGCAACGCGTTTGCCGTCAAAACGAACCACGACGTCGCCGGGCTTCATGCCGCCCTTTGCCGCCGGAGAGTTCGGCCGTACCGTCGAGATCAGTGCCCCGGCGCGCGCCGGCACGCCAAGCGATGATGCCAGATCCTCGCTGACGCTTTGTATATTGACGCCCAGCCAGCCGCGCCGGGTTTCACCAAACTTGACGAGCTGCTCGATGATCGGAACCGCAATGTCCGCCGGCACCGCAAAACCGATTCCAATCGAACCGCCCGTCGGTGAAATGAT
Organism: Hyphomicrobiaceae bacterium; assembly: GCA_965223355.1. Classification (GTDB taxonomy): domain Bacteria; phylum Pseudomonadota; class Alphaproteobacteria; order Rhizobiales; family Hyphomicrobiaceae; genus Tectiglobus. The sequence goes on along the minus strand of CBDCWE010000003.1, from coordinate 4,307,927 downwards.
CGCCGTGTTGATGCCGATGACATCGCCGTCCATATTGAACAGCGGCCCACCGGAATTGCCCTTGTTGATGGCTGCATCCGTCTGCAGATAATCATCATAGGGCCCGGACTGGATATCGCGCTGCTTGGCCGAGATGATGCCGATACTGACGGAGCCGCCGAGCCCGAACGGATTGCCGATCGCGAGCACCCAATCGCCAACCTCCAGCCGTTCCGAGGAGCCGAAACCGACCGCAGTCAGCGGCGCCTTGGGGCTGACCTTGAGCACGGCCAGATCGGTTTTGGGATCGCGCCCGATAACCTTGTCGACCTTGAGCTTGCTGCCATCGAAAAAGTTGACCGTAATCTCATCGGCCCCGTCGATAACGTGATTGTTGGTGACGATCAGGCCCCTTTCACCATCGATCACGAAGCCGGAACCGAGCGAGGAGGCCTGGCGGGAACGCTTTTTCTTACGGTCTTTGCGATTGAAAAAGTCCTTGAACTGATCCTGAAACGGCGAACCGTCGGGCACCTTCGGCAGAGGAACGCCCGACGGCCCTTTCAACTTCTGCGATGTCGATATGTTAACGACCGCGCCACTCAACCGTTTTGCCAGCGGCGCCACGGAACGCGGACCCTCCGCGACAGCGATGGTGCTCGACATCACCACGGCCGCGATTGCAGCCAACAGTCCGGCGAGGCGAGCAGGCGGGGCTCGAAAATCTGGCTTGGACACCGTCAGGTCCTTCTCGTGATCGGGCGTCAACCGGTCTTGCCTTATGCATCGCACCGGCACCGCGCGATTTCAAGGCACGGCACGATCAACTGTCAGCATTAACTGTCAGTATTAACTGCTATTATCAACTGCTACTATCAACTGTCAGTGCCTGCAGGGTCGGCCGGACCCGGCAACCACCGAACTCGGTTGGCAACCGTGCACCAGCCCTCTGCCATGGGACGCCAGATTTGTAAAGAAACTCAACCACGGATTGCCCAAACGATGCCAACGCCCGCCGCCATCGCCAAGGCACCCGCCGTACGCATCGCCTGCTCGGGGTTTCGGTGGCCGCAATCAAAAGGCGCAGCGCCAAGCCCGGGAACGCCGCCCACAGCAGCCCTTCGATCACCAGAACCAAACCGAACCCAACGAGCAGATCATTCATTTCGCATCATTTTTTGGATTTCCGCCGGTCGGATTGCCGAAATATCGGAAAAATTCAGAGTTCGGAGAAATGACCAACCGGGTATCATCGGACTTCAGCCCGGCTTCATAGGCCTGCATCGAGCGATAGAAAGCAAAGAAATCCGGGTCTTTGCCGAACGCCAAGGCAAAGATGCGGTTGCGTTCGGCATCGCCATCACCGCGAACTTGCTCGGACTTCTTGTTGGCCTCCGCCAGGATGACGGTGCGCTCGCGATCCGCCGTCGCGCGGATGCGGTTGGCGGCGGCGGCGCCCTCGGCCCGAAACTCGGCGGCCTCGCGTTGGCGTTCCGTTTGCATCCGCCGGTAGATCGCCTCACTGTTTTCTTCCGGCAGATCCGTCCGTTTGATGCGCACATCAACGACAACGATGCCGAGGTCTTCGGCCTCTTCGTTGACCTGATCGGTAATCGTGCGCATCAGTTGTTCGCGTTTGTCACGGACCACGTCCTGGAACGTCGCCGCACCGAGCGCGCGCCGGATACTGGCCTCCAGGAAGGCCCCGAGCCGAACACGTGCCGTGTTTTCCGTGCGCACCGTCTTGTAGAACTCAAGTGGGTCTTTGATCCGGAACCGTGCAAACGCGTCGACCACGAGCCGCTTCTGATCCGATGCGATAACCTCCTGCGGTGAGGTGTCGAGATCGAGGATGCGCTTGTCGAAATAGTCGACCGTCTGCGCAATCGGGATCTTCCAGTGGAGCCCCGGCTTGGTGATCACACCATTTTCGATTGGTCGACCGAATTCGAGCACGATCGCCTGTTCGGTCTGGCGAACAATGAACGCTGACAAATAGGCGGCCACACCGGCCAAAACCAAGATAACGAACAGGGCCGCAACAACAAATCGCATGACTTACTGGCCTCCCGCTGTCGAAGATTTCTTGGTCAATTCGTTGAGCGGCAGATAGGGCACCACGCCGGACCCTCCCTTGCTGTCGATAATGATCTTGTCGGTACCGCCGAGCACCCGCTCCATCGTCTCCAGGAACATGCGCCGCCGGGTCACTTCCGGTGCCTTCTTGTATTCCCCGAAGACCTTCTCGAAACGCGCTGCTTGACCGGTCGCCTCGGCAATCGTCTGCTGGCGATAGGCTTCGGCGGCCTGCAAAATGCGCTCGGCCTGACCGCGCGCTTCCGGCACGACACGGTTGGCATAGGCACGCGCCTCGTTCTGCAAGCGCTCCTGGTCGGCGCGGGCAGCCTGAACATCGCGGAACGCGCCGATCACCTTGCTTGGCGGATCCACTTTCTGCAATTGCACCGCGGAGACCTGAATGCCGGCGCCATATTCATCGAGCGTCTTCTGCATCAACGTGCGCACCGCCGTTTCCGTCTTCTGACGGGCCTGCGTGAGGATCGGCTGAATGTCGCTTTGCCCGACCACTTCACGCATCGAGCTTTCGGCAACCTCCTTCACGGTGGTCACCGGGTTCTGGATGTTGAACAGATAGTTCTCGGCGTTGTTGATCCGCCAGATCACGACGAAATCGACATCGACGATATTTTCGTCGCCGGTCAGCATCAAGCTCTCTTCGGCAACATCACGGACCGCGACCGTGCGCCCGGACCGCCCGCCGGTTGCGGTACGCATGCCGATCTGGGTCTGGTTCTGCCGGGTTACGTCCGGCAACAACACTTCTTCGACCGGGTAGGGCCAACGCAAATGCAAACCGGGGCCCTGCCAGCGGACATATTCACCGAATCTGAGCACGATGCCGCGCTGGTTCGGGTTTACCTTGAATGTGAACGCATAAAAGCCGATCACCCCGGCACCGATCAGAAACAGCAACACCCAGATCAGAGCCGGAATTCCGGTGCCCCCGCCGCCTGGCATCACACGCTTGAGTTTGTCTTGGCTGCGTTTGAGAATCTCCTCCAGATCGGGCTGCTGCTGACCGCCGCCGGGCCCCTGACCCCAGGGCCCCTGGCCCCAAGGGCCGCCGCCGTTACCGCCGCTCTTCCAGCCGCCACCGCCGCTGTCGTTGTTCCAAGACATTTAGGCCGCCTCTCATCGTCATGAACTGAGCGTCAAACGCACTTTGCCCGGCATCGCTACAGCTTCACCGGCGTTGTGTCTTCTGCAACGCCGGTGGTTTGGGCGCATCTGCCGGGAAACGGTCGATTTCGGCGTCGCTTATAGGGCAAGGCCCCGCGCACCGCAAATCCCTCACTCCAACTTGGTAAGACGGGGCCATTGTTCAAGCATGCCGGCCGACTTTTTCTGCTCTGTCCAACTGAATGAACGTTGCCGCATAGTCGTCCTCATCGCACCGTTGCACAGGCTCGCGCACGGTTTCGCGCCAGCTCTCCTGATCCAGTTCGGGGAACCTGGTCTCGCCGGCGACCGCGGCGTCAATCCGCGTCAGGTAGATCCGGCCCGCCTGGCCAAGCAGTTCGGAATAGATCTCGGCACCGCCAATAACCATGATTTCCGAAACACCGTCGCGCACCGCGATCTGTCGGGCCAATTCGACCGCGGCATTAACATCGCCGACGACCTCGACCCCGGCCGGGCGTTCGCGCATGCGGCGCGACACGACGATGTTCGTGCGCCCATCGAGTGGCCTGCCGATCGACTCGTAGGTCTTGCGGCCCATGATCACCGGCTTGCCAAGGGTCAGCCGCCGAAACCGCCGCAGATCGCTCGGCATTCGCCACGGCATGCCGCCGTCATGACCGATCACGCCGTTTCGGGCCACTGCCACGATGATTGCCAGTAGTGGTGTGCTCACGCCGGTTCTGCCTTGCTCAACGACAACCGGGACCAAGGGCCCAGCCCTGTGGTCGGGTTGCTAGCGCGCGCCGCAAACACTCCGACCAAGGAGATGATGCCCTGGCCGCGAGACTTGCTCAGGGGTTGTCCAAGGCAATTCATTCAGCGCCGGCGGCGCGCCCGACGCCAGCGCTTGCATGGCCGTGCCACGACCGTGCAGGTCACATTCCCGCGCGCGCCCTGGCAGCTGATCTTTTTGCCCCGCGCCAAAGACCAGCGGCCCCAATCGGTGCCGTATTCCCAGGCGGTAAAGGAACTCCAATCGCGCGCGGCCGACCGGATCGCCAATCTCTTGGTCCTCTGGCTGGTGCCGGTGCCTGAGTGCTCGTGCGAAACCGTACACAGGTAGCGGCCTTCGCGGCGTAGGTCATGAATGGTGATAAATCCGTTGTCGTCGGCCTGAGCATAATTCAATCCACTCAGCAGCATGCCCAAGAGCATAGCGCCGCGCGAAATCGTCCGCATCTGCATGTCTCCCAATTCACGTTCGTTACCTGTGGATAAATAACGTGATTTGGCGTCCGATTGATCTCAATTGATAAAACAGTATTACCAAATCGGCACAACGGTGGCAGGAAAGCGACAGTGGCCGCCGTCGCCAATGTGTCGCCAATGTGCCGTCACCAATGTCATGGCCGTCCACGGTCACGGCGCCGGCGCCCGCAGCAACCGCTTAAGACCGGTCCGCATTGGCGTTGGTATCGGCGTCGGCCGCATCGTCTGGCGTGCGACAAACACGTGGACGAAGTGGCCATCGGCGCGCGTCAGGTCATCGTTGGCGCCGAACAGGCCGATGTCATAGCGCACGGACGAGCTGCCCAGCCGGCCGATCGCCAGTCCGGCATCGATCTCATCCGGGTAGGCAAACGAGCGGTGAAACCGACAGGTCGTCTCAACCGCAACGGCGATAATCGGGTCCGATTGAAAATCCAGACCGCAATGGTCGATCAAATAGCGGTTTATCAGGGTATCGAAGTAGGCATAATAGACCACGTTATTGATGTGACCGTAGACGTCGTTGTCCATCCAACGCGTCGGAATACGCTGAAAGTGACCAAACGCGGTTCGCGGCTGTGGCTCGGGTCGCACAGAGTTCATGATCTTCTCGACCGCCTTCGAAGTGTTGGAGGTGATGCGCCGTCATCGACCGGCTGTTATCGGCTGGTTGTGATCGACTGGTTGTGATCGGCTGGCGGCGGCGCCGGACTTAGGCCGGCGCAATTTGCCCCGTGCCCCTACTTGACGGCCGTCAATGCGATCTCGACAAGCATGTCGGGTGAGGCCAGCCGGGCTTCGACACAAGCCCGCGCCGGCAGGTTCTGGCCGCCGGTCCAGGCAATCCACTCTTCGTTCATGGCATCACGATTGCGAATGTCGGTGACCCAGATCATGGCGGAGACAACCTTCGACTTGTCTGAACCACAAACGCCCAGCAGGCGTTCGAGCTCAGCCAGCACCTGTCGCGTCTGGCCTTTGATGTCCTGGCTGGTATCATCGGCGACAATGCCCGACGTAAAGACGAAGCCGTTGGCTGCAACGACCTTGTTGAAGATTGGCGATGGCTCATGGCGCGTAATCGACATAGACTTCCTCCGGACAACTGGATGCGCGACGTTCGATGATTGGTCTTAACACGCAGCGCCGGCTTCGTGCACCCGGTACGTCTCCACCACCTGCAAAGTCCCGGCTCGGTCGATGAACCACAACGTCAAACGCGCGCGCGAACCCGTTCACGTGATCGGTGCCGGCCTCGCCGGTTCGGAGGCTGCCTGGCAGATCGCCCGCGCCGGCCTCGAGGTTGTCGTGCACGAAATGCGCCCGGGGGTTGCGACCGAGGCGCATCACACCGCCGACTGTGCCGAACTGGTGTGTTCGAATTCGTTCCGTTCAGATGATGCCGGCACCAACGCCGTCGGCGTCCTTCATCAGGAAATGCGGCTGGCCGGGTCGCTGATCATGGCGGCCGGTGATCGCAATCGGCTGCCGGCGGGCGGCGCCCTCGCGGTCGATCGCGATGGCTTTTCCGGCGATGTCACGGAACACCTTGAACGCCACCCTTTGGTGACGATCACACGCGGCGAAATCTGCGGTCTCCCGCCGGTCGACTGGAGCAACGTCATTGTCGCAACCGGCCCGTTGACATCACCGTCCCTGAGCAGCGCAATTCACGATCTGACGGGCGCGGGCGAGTTGGCCTTCTTCGATGCGATTGCGCCAATCGTCCACTACGATTCGATTGACCTTGCGGTTGCCTGGAAGCAGTCGCGCTATGACAAGGCCGGACCGGGCGGCACCGGCGCCGATTATCTCAACTGCCCGCTCGACGAAGCTCGCTACAACGCCTTCATCGAGGCGTTGATTGGCGCCGACAAAACCTCGTTCAAGGCGTGGGAGGCCAACACGCCGTACTTCGAGGGCTGTCTGCCAATCGAGATTATGGCCGAACGCGGACCCCAAACACTGCGTTACGGGCCAATGAAGCCGGTCGGCTTGACCAATCCCCATCCGGGCACCGCCAAGCCCTATGCCGTCGTCCAACTGCGCCAGGACAATGCCCTGGGCACGCTGTGGAACATGGTCGGCTTTCAAACCAAACTGCGCCACGGCGAACAGTTACGCATCTTCCGCACGATCCCGGGCCTTGAGAACGCCGCGTTCGCCCGGCTCGGCGGCCTGCACCGCAATACCTTCCTCAATTCCCCGCGCCTGCTCGACAACCAACTGCGCCTCAAGGCGATGCCGCGATTGCGCTTTGCCGGCCAGATCACCGGCGTCGAAGGCTACGTCGAAAGCGCCGCCTGCGGTCTTATGGCCGGGCGTTTCGCGGTCCGCGATCAACTCGATCTGCCGCCCGTCCTGGCGCCGCCCGCAACGGCTCACGGTGCGCTGCTCGCGCACATCACCGGCGGTCACATCGCCGATGATGAGACACGCAGCGCACGCTCGTTCCAACCGATGAACGTCAATTTCGGTCTCTTCCCGCCACTGCAAGTCCCATCGCACGCCGCCGACGGCACCCGCCTGCGCGGTAAGGCCAAGTCGATCGCCAAAAAGCGCTTGATGGCAGCCCGTGCCCTTGCGCAGTGGCAATGCTGGCTGACGCAATCGGCGGCCGGCGATGACGTGCCGGCTGCTTAGAGCAACCTGCCTTTATTCGGAATCGGAACGATCCCGAATAAAGGCAGAAAGTTGCTCGCCTCTAAAGTAGCGATCATCTTTGTGCTTTAAGTTGGAACCGCAATGGCGGTTCCAACTTAAAGCACAAAGATGATCTAAGCGGATCCGCATCAGTCTTATACCAGCCCGCATAAATCCCGCATAAATATTGACCCGCTTGATGGGTTCTGGCGGCTCACTGGGGCAGGCGCGGCGTGCGGTGCGATACGATACGATCAATGCAACGGGCAAACGACGCAACGCGCCAGGTCGCCGTCTCAAGCCGACGGCGTGCGGCAATTGTTGGGAAACGGCGTGACCTGATCAGGAGTTCTCGCTACGGCCGCTCGCTGCGATCGAACCGTCGTGAAAACACCGTCTGGCCTCCCGACGACAGGATGCGGGCCTGCTCCACCCAGCTCTCGCGCTCAATGCGGCCGCGAAAGTCCAGTTGTTGGCTGACGCGATCGATGTCTGCCGCCGTCCAGTTTGCCAATTGCGCATAGGTTGTAAATCCAAGCGCGTTGAGCTTCCGTTCCAACAGCGCCCCGACACCGCGGATCCGTTTCAGATCATCATGTTCCAAAGGCGCACTCGCATCCGATGTCGCAGAGCTGGGCGATGGCGAAGCGGCCGGGGTTGCCCGCTCCGGCACCACCGCCAAGCCAATCAGCCGCCGCGCCTGGCCGATCCAGTTCTCGCGTTCTATGCGCCGCCGCACACCGAGCAGCCGATTGAGGCGCACCACGCCATCATCATCCAGACCGGCGATGTGGCTGTAGCGCTTGATGCCCTGGCTCCTGAGCATCGCCGCCAGTTCCTCGTTAATGCCTTCTATCCGAGTGAAATCATCGCCGACAACATCGACCATTGCGCCGGCAGCGGACGTTGGATGGGCAGCGCGCACGGCCGCCGGTTGTGGCGAAGCTTCGAACGCGCCAGCGTTCTGCGTCCAGGGCAGGTCCGATGCGCCCGGCGCGACCACAACATAACCATTCGTGCCGCCGGAGCGCGCAAACGCGGTCGTGCCGCCGGCCGCCAGAATCCCGGCCTGCTCGATCCAGTTCTCACTTTGCACGCGCCGTGCGCTGCCCAACGCGCCGTTTATTCGGCGCACGTCGGCAGCATTCCATCGCGCGATCTCGGAATAGCGCGTGACACCGAGCTCCACCAATCGGGTCTGTAGCGCTCCATCGATGCCTTGGATCATGGTCAAATCGTCGGCCGCGCCATTGCCGACGGTCACCGCGACGGGCTCCGAGGCCGCAGCCGCCCCCTCATCCGGGTGTCGCACCGCGGCCGCTGCCTTGTCGGTCATCGTCACACGAGGCTCAATCGGTGCGGATGACTGCCCAAGACGCTTTGCGCCAAGATACGCCGTCTCGGTGCCGCGAGCGAGCATTGCGGCCTGCTCGATCCAGTTTTCCTGCTGCACCCGACGGATGCTGCCAAGCGATCGGTTGATACGCGCGACATCGCCGCCATTCCATGCTGCAACATGCTCGAAACGATAGACGCCCTCACGGTGCAGCACAGCCGCCGCCGCGGCGTCGACCCCGCGAATCGCCGTCAGATCCTGTGCATCGCGGGTGCCTGGATGCGGCGGCGCTGGCGGCGGTGTCGCCTCGGCGCTCGGACCACGATCGATTTCAGCCGCGACCGCGGTGGCGCCATCGGATCCTGCTGCGACGGGCAGTCTGTCAACAGCCGCATCCGGTGTCCCGGTGCGATCGCGCGCCGTCGCATCCGTTGCGATGCTCTCTATCCGGGCGGCGACCGAGTCGGTGTTCGTCACATTTGGCGCCTGCGAGGTGTCGACGACCGGTGCTGGTTCGCTGTGACTGCGCTGCGACATCGCAACGCCAGCCGCCTGCGCATCTGAACCCGTCATTGGACCAACAGGCTTACTCGCCGCCGGCCTCGATGGCATCAAACTGCGCCGCAGGAAACAGCCCAGCCAGATGCCGACGAAATAGGCTGCCAGCAACAACAGTGCGGATTGAATCATATACGCCCACATGATCGTTCTTGCCCCACACGCCACTTTGTTGTCGGGTTGAAGTCACAGCGCTACCAGCCGCAGCGCGCTTCAGGTTCTGCGCGAGCCGGCGCGCCCGCAAGACCACCATCCGATCACCAATCCCGCCACGAATGCTGCGGCAATGTACCAACCGAGTTGCACCAGCAAATAGTCCATCGATCTTCCCCTGCGCTCGGAATGCCATGGATCGACGACCGCGCCTTGACACTCTCACTCTATTCTAGCCTATCCTATCAGGGCTCAGTTGACCCGGACCTTAAATTCAATGCGCCGGTTCTTGGCGCGGTTGCCGGGCGTCGTGTTGGGAACCAGCGGCCGCGTTTCGCCATAACCGCGCGCGGCGAGCTGCGCGGCCGGCACGCCGTTGTCGACCAGATACTGGCGGACCGATGCAGCGCGCTGCTCGGACAATGCTTGGTTGCGCTCCGCCGTCCCGCTCGAATCCGTGTGCCCGGCAATCTCGATCTGACTTGTACCGCAAACGCCATGCAATTTCGCGATTCGATTGAGAGTCGGAAAGCTCCGGGCCTCAATGGTGGCACTACCGTGTTCAAACACGATCGTCCCATCGCGCAAAGCTGCATCGAACGCCTGCTGACAACGCTCACGCTGCTGTTGTCGGGCCAGCCTCGCCGCCGCTTCAGCCTTGCGCCGTTGGTCTTCCTCGCGCGCCCGGCGCGCGGCTTCCTGCGCCGCCCGCTGGGCTTGCGCTTCCTGCGCTGCCCGCGCGCGCTGTTCGGCCCGGCGGCGCGCAGCTTCGGCCTTGCGCCGCGCCTCCTCCTCTTGCAGCCGGCGGGCCGCGGCTTCTTCTTCCGCTTTGCGCTTGGCGGCCGCTTCGGCCTCGCGCTTCTTGCGCTCAATCTCCCGGCGGCGTTCGGCGGCGGCGGCGGCAACCTCCTCGGCCTTGCGCTTGGCCTCGCGCTCCGCCCACAGCATCGCCGCCGACTTCACCTCGATTGACGTACTGACGGTATAACTCGTGGCGATCCCCGCCTTGAGTTGCTGGCGCACCGCTGTCGCCACCGCCGTATCGGTTGCCTCACCATCCAGCGACAGATGCTGGCGCGTAATCGATGCGGCGCCGCGGCGCAGTTTGGCCAGTTGCTCCAACGCCAGCGCGGCGACCTTCGGCCACTTCTTCGACTGCGCCGGGGTGATGCGCAAATCGGTTTCGAGCTTGGCGTTCGGAAACAGCTGGCGGGTCAGCTCAGCCAGCCATTTCTCCGTGGCCGAGTTTGGCACCTCACCGTCGAGCCGCACCGTCTTTTGATCATGCACGACACGAAAATCGAGATTGGGCTCTGGCGGAACCACCACCTTCAGGTCGACCGTATCGCTGCAGGCCCGATTGGCAGCTGCCCGAACCTGTTTGGGCAGGCTCTCACCAATCGCCTCATCCTTTGTCAGGCCCTCGACATAAAGCCTGCGATCGACCAACTCGGCCTTGCCGTTCTCGAGCTGCAACACGGCCCCGGCGCCGGCCAGCACACAGCTGAGCCAGCCCTCCGGCGCGCCTTTGGCCAGCGTCAGCTGATTGATCACGACAACATCCTTGCGTTGCTGGCGGGCAAGCGCAGCGATTTGCTCGGCTGACGAGCGGCCCGGCGAATGGCCGCCAAGCATCAGCCGCTGGCCATCAAAGCTGATTGTCGTGACAAACGGGCTGACGGTCGGGATCGTTGCTTCACGAAACTTTATGTCGGCGTCGATCTTGTAGATGACCGCCAGCCCCAGTCGCAAATCCGCGCGGACGCTTTCCGCCGTCTCTTGTTTCTGCGCCTGTGCGCTGAGCGATAAACTGGTATCGCTCAGTTCCGCCCGTCCCGCGATCAGCCGCGCGAGCTGTTGAACAACAATCACCGATGCCGCCAGCCACTCCTTCGGTGCACCGCCGGCGACCGCCATCTTGTCGACAATCGGACTTTGCTCAAACGCCTCCTTCGCCGACTGGATCAGCACGTCGCGGTCGGCTTCGCTCGGCACGTAACCGCTCAGCAGCAACTGGCCGTTTTTGAACTCCGCCGCCCAGGTATAGGGTGTCACGCGCGGCGGCTCGACCTTGTCCGTGACCAGCACCACCCCGGCCGGGACGTTGCGGTAGAGTGCTCCCTTGATCGTGCGATAGGCATTGACGCTGGTCGCCACCCCGGCAACCGCCAACTCGGTACCAATGAGATTGACCCGTCCGCCTTGTTCAAGCCGCGACAACTGCGCGAGACTGAATTCGATCGCTCCGAGCCAGACATTGTCGGCGGGTGCGCCGCGGGCGGGCTGCATTTCATCGGCAACGGCGCGTTCGGGGAAGATCTGGCGCGCAGCGGTTAGAACGTTGGCCCGGGCCCGGCCGTTCGGATAAAAGCCCATCAGCCGAACGCCGTCATCGTCGACGGCCGCCGTCCAAACGTATTTTTGCTGTAGCGTCGCCAGGCTCGAGCGATCCTCGACGGTTCCAATCCCCCAGGTCTTGCGCAACAGCCTGCGTGCCAAGCCCCGCTCTTGCTCGGAATAGGCGATGCCGATCAGGTCGGCCTGTCGCCCGTGGACGATCACATCGGCCCAATCGAGGTCGGCTTGGCCGAAGGCGTTGTCCGCGCGCTGCTTGAGGTCGGCTTCGATGCGACCCTGTGCAATCATCACCGCCAGTGCCCAGATCGCAACGACAACCGGCAGTCCCCACAGCACCCGTCGCAATGATAAACGGGTTGGATCCTCGCGCATTCCCGGCACTCTCCTCGATGGTCTGCATTTGATGGGCGGGCCCAACAAACGGCTTGGTTCGCGACATCGGATATGTGGCTGAAGTGCCAGTTTTCAAACGCAAAATGACCTTCAGATCCATATCTATCATATAGTCGTGCGGTTGTGACTTGGAAAGTTAAAGACAGCTTCACAATTCGTCCCATGCGCCGGCCTGGATGTGAAGCTTCGAGAGGGTGTCCGCGCGCAGACCGAGGCAGCTAAACGGTTGCTGTTTACCACCGCTATGGCCGTCCAGATCGAGCCCGAACCATTGCGCTCAGGAGGCGTCCCTGGCGACGCCGGCCTCGATCAGGCGTTCAACCTCTTGTTCGGCAAGGTTGCCGAGATCAACCAGAACCTGACGCGTATGTTCGCCCAACAGCGGCGCACCGCGCGGCGCCGCCCGATCGCTGCCGGCCAGGCGCACCGGCCCCATTAGCGCCGGATATCGACCGAGATCGGCGTGCGAGACGTCGCGAACGATGCCGCGGGCGCGGACCAGTTCGCTCGACAAGGCTGCCGCGACCGTGGCGACGGCCCCGACGGGGATGCCGGCGGTCCGCAAGACCGCGACCCAATGGGCGCATGGCTGGCCAGCAAGGGCGGCATTGAGCAGCGCGGTCAAGGCCGGCGCGTTGGCAACTCGGCTGCGATTGTCGACAAACCTGTCATCGGCAGCCAACTCGGCTTGTCCGAGAACGTCACGGCAGAGCCGCGCGAACTGGCGATCGTTGCCGATCGTGATCATCAGCGGTCCGTCCGCTGCCTGGTAGACCCCGGCCGGCTGGGCAACCTGGTTGATGTTGCCCGCCCGCGTTGGCTCTGCGCCGGAAATCAGGAAGTTGCCGGCAAAGTTGATCAACATATTGAGGCCGCTTTCGTGCAATGAGACCTCGATGAAGCGGCCCTCACCGCCGCTCTCGACCTCGACCAGCGTCGATGAAACGGCGTTTGCGGCATACAAGCCGCACACCATGTCCGCCAACGACGGTCCAGTCCGCAGCGCCGGACCGTCCGGTTCCCCCGTCATCGACATCAAACCGGACTCGGCCTGGGCAACGGGATCATAGCCCGGCACATCGCGATTGGGCCCGCTGCGCCCATACCCCGATATCGCGCAGTAGATCAATTGCGGGCGAACCGCCTTCAGGGTTTCGTAGCCAAGGCCGAAACGCTCCATCACGCCGGTGCGGAAGTTTTCGAGAACGACATCGGCATTGGCGACGAGCTGCAAGAACGCTGCCCGTCCCGCAGCGTGTTTGAGGTCGAGCGCGACCGAGCGCTTGTTGCGGTTGATGGTCAGAAAGTAGACCGAATGCCCGCCATGGCTCGGCAGCGAGAACTGTCGCGAATCATCACCGCCGGCGGGGTTTTCGACCTTGATGACGTCGGCGCCCATGTCGGCCAGAAGCAATCCGCAAAACGGCCCAGCCAGCACCCGCGATAAATCAAGCACCACCTTTCCGGCGAGAGGAAGCCGACGCCCGGCCATCATGCAGCCCACCGGCTTGGCAGTTCCACCGTGCCACGACCGATGACGGACAGTTCGCCGTCCTGATTGCGGGCCTCCTGATCGATATCCACCAGATGGCGGTCACCATCGCGGTATTTGCGCGCGACCGTGGCTGTCAGGGTCAGAAGGTCACCTGCCGGATTGTGCCGGCGGATCTTGCAACTGGCGTTGCGCAGCATGCCGTCATCGCCCATCCAGTTGGTCAGATGATGCGTGAGCCAGGAGCACCGCTCCGGGCCGTAGTCGTAGGCCCCCGGCGTGCCGACCATGTGCGCAAACTCTTCTTCCCAATGCACGCGCTCGGGACAATCCGGAATGCCGAACCGGTTCTTGATGCCGAGGCCCGGATGCGCCGAGATCTGGCGCCAGTTGAGCTTGTTGGCGCGGATATAAAGACCACCCCAGCCCTGAGCGTAGGCGATGAAGCCGGTCACGGTCATCGGCCCCTTCGCCATCGCGGGCAACGCGTCGCCTGCCGCGACGTCCTCCCAATGGCGCGTTTCAGCGCCGCGGACTTGCTCGTTGGCGTAAAGCTCAAAGAAGGTCGCCAACTCGTCGTCCGAATAGACACGATGCGGTTTGGCCTTGACTGCCGCGTACTTGGTTCCGCGCTCGCGGGCTGCGTCGCGATCGGTGCGGAAGCACCAACTGTCGGCGTCGGCAACGAGATCGCCATGCTGGTTGAAAAAGTCGACGTGATAGATTTGCTGGATGGCACGACCGGCAAACCGGGTCTGATGTTCAACCAGATCCTTCAGGTGGGCGTTGGTCGAGATCTCGTCATTGCGCAGCACCGGTTTGTGCCACGTCCACTCCGCCCCGGCCCACATCGCGTGCACACCCGGCAGGCCGCCGACGTAGCCGGAGATGATGCGGTTGGTCGCGAACATGAAACTCGGCAGCGCGACAATCGTCCCGAACTTGGTTTGCGCTGCATAGGCCGGATCACACCACAGCGGATTGTCGTCACCAATGCCGTGGGCGTAGTGGCGAATATTGTCCCGGGTCGCCTCATAGCACCACGGCTCGAGCGTGTTCTCGATCTTGACGCCGATCCGTTCGCGCAGCGCATCTAGGCCGGCATTGGTAATCTTGGGAAAGAGATCTGCGCTCACACTCATCGTTGTCACCCTGATTTCTGCGCCGGCTTGGTTGCAGCTTCACGCTCACGCAGTGCTTTACGATTGACCTTTCCTGCCGGCGTCTTGGGCAGGTCGGCAACGAAGGCGACTTCGCGCGGATATTCATGCGCGCTCAGGCCGTACCGCACCGCGTTTTGAATTTCTTCGACGAACGCGGGGCCGGGCCGACGCCTGGCAACGACAAAAGCCTTCACCACCTGTCCGCGCAATGGGTCGGCGACGCCGATGACCGCCGCTTCCAGAACATCCGGATGTTTGAGGATGGCATCCTCGACCTCGACCGCGCCAATCGTGTAGCCGGCCGAGATGATCACATCATCGGCACGCCCGGCATGAAAGAAATCACCGTCTTCATCGACCCAGCCACGGTCCCGCGTCGAGATCCAAATATCGCGGCGGCGGACCTTGATTTCACCGATCTCATGCGGCGCACATGGCCTGCCGTCGGGGCGCAGCACGGCCACCTCGGCACCCGGCACCGGCCGGCCGAGCGCACCTCGCTTGACCTTGAAGTCCGAAGCGCCGGGATAACTTGCCAGGATCACACCAACCTCGGTCGTCCCGTAGATGCTGCACACCGGCCGGCCGAAGGTCCGCTCGGCAAACGCGGCACTCGCGCTATCGATCGGCTCACCGGTGAACGATAGCTTTTCAAGCGCATAGGTGTAGCGCTCGCCGGCGCCTGAATTCATCATCATCCGATAGTGCGTTGCAGCCGCCGACAAGTTCGTGATCCGATACTGCTCAAGCACCTGCAACATGCGCTCCGCCGAAAACTTTCCGGCAAACGTACCGGTCTCAACGCCGAGGCCGAGCGGGCCGAACGTGCCGTGCCACATGCCGTGCCCCCACGCCGGCGAGGATGGACAAAAGAACCGATCGCCGGGCCGCACGCCGGTCGCATAAAGGGCAGCATTGGCGACCACCACGATGGCGCGATGCGTGTGCTTCACCGCTTCCGGCAGCGCGCGTGTCGTGCCGGATGTGTATTGAAACGCGGCCAACTCATCCGCCGTGCTGGCCACCTCATAGGTCGCCGGCAGGCCGGCCAGTTCGCCCAGCACCTCACCGTCGAGATAAACCGGCACGTCTTGCTGCGACCTGGCCGTCGCCCAGTTTTCTTTGTTCGTGATGACAAGCCTCGGCGTGCAGTCTTCGAGGCGTAGGCGCAGGCCGTCCGGTCCGAACAGCGTAAACAGCGGAACGGCAACCGCGCCGCGCTTGATGGTCCCGAATACGGCCGCATAGAACGCCAGCGACGGCTCGAGCATGATCGCAACCCGCGCGCCGCGCGCAACGCCGCGCGCCGCCAGCCAATGGGCGAATTGCGAAGAAACCTGCGCAATTCGTCCGAACGTCAGCACGTCATCGTTGCCGTCGGCGCGGACCACGCGAATGGCCGTGCGCTCGGCCTCTGCCGCGGCGTGACGGTCGATGCATTCATGGGCGAGATTGAGGGTATCTCGGTCACCGTCAAACAGCTCCCAAAGCCGCGCACTTGTGTAGTGCTCGTGGGCGTCCTGATAGCTTGTCAATTGCGTCAGCTTCACGTGAGCGGGCCTCATTCCTTGTCGCCGGCAACATTATGCCGTTGGCGAACCGCGTCCAGATCGCATACGGTTTCATCACGCATGGGAACGTTGCCGGAGGAGAAACGATGAGCTCGATCGCAGAACAGCTGTGGCTGGCCCGCAGGGACGCCAACGTCGTCGCGCCCGACCAGATAGCGGAGCCGACCTCGAACCAACAGGCCTATGCCATCCAGAGCGAAATTGCGCGATTGTCGGGCTATGACGTGTGCGGCTTCAAGGTCGGCTCGACCAGCCAGGAAGCCCAACGGATCCTCGGCACCGACGAGCCCGGCTCTGGTCCGATCCTGGCGCCCTATCTCCACGACAGCCCTGCTCGGATCAGGCTCGTGCCGCAACAGATGCCGGCGATCGAGGGCGAGTTTGCGTTTCGCCTCGGACAGGACCTGCCGCCCCGCGCGCACGACTACACCGATGCCGAAGTCCGCGATGCAATCGCGGCTGTTGCCGGCGCCATCGAAGTCGTCGGCACCCGCATTGCGGGCGGCCTTGCCGGCAAAGGCAGGTTCCTGGTCACCGCCGACGGCGGCGCCAATATCGAACTGGTGATCGGCCCTTGGACCACCGCGTGGCGGGATCTCGATCTCAAGCAGCATGGCGTTGCCGTCACCATCAACGCCACCAAAGCAGGTTGCGGTGTCGGCGCGCGCGCACTCGGCGACCCCATCAACGTGATGGTCTGGCTCGCCAACCAACAGTCCCGGTTCGGTCGCGGCCTGAAGGCCGGCGATATCGTTTCAACCGGAACCTGCACCGGCCTCGATGCGGTCGGCCCCGGCGATCAGGCAATCGCCGACTTCGGCAGCCTTGGCACCGTCGAGATAGCGTTTGAATGACGACCACCAATGAGCGGTCTGCATCGGGCACTGTTGCGACGGACCAACCATCGAGCGCCGCCGCGCTGTTGGTTGGAGCCCTGTTTATCCTCGGATTTCAGGACGCCCTGGTTAAGATCACCAGCACCGAGATCTCGCTATGGCAAATGCAGACCGTACGTGCCAGCTGCAATCTGATCCTGCTGATACTGCTGACCGGGGTCCTGTTCGGCAAGGTCCGGCCCTACCCACGGCGGCTGTGGGCGGTTGTGTTGCGCACGGTGCTGCTCATCTCGACCATGGTCCTGTTGTTTGGTGGTATCCCGGTTCTGGCCCTGTCCGAAATTGCGGCCGGCCTATACGTCTTTCCGCTGTTTGTCGTAGTGCTTTCCGCCGCGCTGCTCGGTGAACGCGTCGGCCCGCGCCGCATCACGGCCATCGCCTTCGGCTTTTGCGGCACGCTGCTGATCCTCAAGCCCGGAACCGCGGGCTTCAAATGGATTTCACTGCTGCCGGTTGCCGCCGGCCTTTGTTATGCCGGTATGGTTCTCACAACGCGCCGGCTGTGCCGCGAAGAACATCCGGTCACTCTGGCCTACGGGGTCGGACTGGGTTTCGTCCTGGTCGGCCTGGTCGGCGTTGCCGTGATGTCGCACTGGCCATCACCGCAGTTGTCGGCAAAGTGGCCCTACCTCCTGACCGGCTGGCGCCCCATGGAACTGTGGGTGTTCGGTGTCGTCGTCATGACGTCGTTTCTCAATCTCACGGCCAATCTCAGCCTGTCGCGCGCCTATCAGACCGCGGAATCGAGCTGGCTCGCACCGTTCGATTACTCCTACCTGATCTTTGCGACGTTCTGGGGCTACATCATTTGGGGCCACGTCCCGGATCGGTGGTCGTTCCTGGGCATGTTCTTGATCGCATCGGCCGGCTGCTACGTCGCCTGGCGCGAGCGCCAGCTGGTCGGAACGGACACCACCGAACCGGCCGAACCGGCGCCAGACGATTGTTGCGATAGGTGATGGTCGCAGCCCGGTCGTTGCCGGCCGGCTGGTATCAGATCGTGGCCCGAGCCAGCAGCAGAACGGTTCGCGCTCGCTCCGATACCGCCCGAGCTATCAATTCAGCACAATGGCGATGTTGCCTGATGCATCCAACGCCGCCGTTGCGCCCGGCACGACCACGCATGTCGCATCATACTCTTCGATGATCAGCGGACCGTGCCGGGGCTGGTCGAGATCGGAGCGGCGCAGGATCGGCGTTTCGAGCCAGCCCTGCTGTGGTCCGAAATAAACCGGCCGCGGCGGCGGCGGGTCCGGCTCGGCACGACTTGCGATCACGCGCTCCGGCACACCGGAGCCGTCGCGCAGTCCAATTCCCGTCACTTGGATTGACACCAGTTCGACCGGCTCGTCGGCGCCAGCCCGATGGCCGTAGACCCGCTCGTGTTCGCGACCGAAAGCTTCCGCAAGATCATTGAGATAGGCCGCCGTGATGTCGCCGGCCGGTGCGTTGACCACAAGATCGAAGCTCTGGCCCTTGTAGTGCAGTGCGGCGGCCCGCCGGATCCTGGTGCGATCCGCGCGCAAACCATCACGGGCCAGCTGCGCGCGGGCCTGATCCTCCAATTGTTGCCACGCCGCACCGACTTCCGCGGCATCGGCCGTGCAGGTTATCCGTCGCAGGGTCCGCGAATAATGATGCTCGAGGTCGGCATAGAGCAGGCCGAATGCCGAGAACAGACCCGGCGACGGCGGCACGATGATGCGCTTCATGCCGAGCGCCAGCGCCATCTCGCAGGCAAACAACGGCCCATTGCCCCCGAACGCAAACAGCGAAAACGCACGCGGATCACGCCCGCGTTCACTGGACACGGCGCGCAAAGCCCGGATCATATTGGAGGCGGCAATGCGGTAGGCGCCATGCGCCGCCGCCTCGACGCTGAGTGCCAACGGACCTGCAACCTGCGCCTTGAACGCCGCCCGCGCCCGCTCGGCATCGAGCTTTAAGGCGCCACCAACCAGGTGCTCGGCGTTGAGATTGCCGAGCACGACGTTGGCATCGGTAACGGTTGGGATCTCGCCACCCATCGCATAGCAGATCGGACCGGGCACGGCGCCGGCGGAGGCCGGGCCGACCTGCAAGGCCCCGCCGCTGTCGATGCGCACCAAGGAACCGCCGCCGGCGCCGACTTCGGCCAGGTCAATGGCCGGCACCTTGAGCGTATACCCGGCACCGGACAGCAATCGCGAGCCAATCATGATGCCGGCACCGACGGCATATTCCTGGGCGCGCATCACGTGACCGTTCTCGACCATCGAGGCCTTGGCCGTGGTGCCGCCCATATCGAAGGTGATGATGTTGTCGAGATCCTTGGCGCCGGCGATGGCCTGGGCGCCGACAACGCCGCCGGCCGGCCCCGATTCGATGATGTGGATGGGCCGTTGCGCAGCTGCGCCATCCGTCGTCAGGCCACCGTTGGATTGCATCAACAGCAGCGGTGCCGGCACATTGCTATCGTCGAGCCCCGTGCGCAGCGCCGTCAGATAGGTGGCGACAATCGCCATGACGTAGGCATTGATAACGGTCGTCGAAGTCCGTTCGTATTCCTTGATCTCGGGCAACACCTCGTAGGATATGCAGTACGCGATATCCGGCGCCAGCTCTTCAACAATCTGTTTGATCATCAACTCGTGGGCCGGGTTGTTGAACGAGTTGATCAGGCAGACCGCAATCGCGGCAACGTTGTCATCCAACAGCGCTTGCACGGCGGCACGGGCATCATCGCGGCTCAGTGGGATCTCGACATCGCCGGCCGCCGTCACGCGTTCTCTAACCGTCCGGCGCAGATATCGCTCGACCAGAGGTGGCGGCTTTTGCCAGGCCATGTCGTAGAGCCGTGGCATCCTGAGTGTGCGCAATTCCAGCACGTCGCGGAAGCCCTCGGTCGTGATTAGGCCGACCCGTGCACCCTTGCCCTCGAGGATGGCGTTGGAGGCCACCGTCGTGCCGTGGCGGATCTCGGTTATGTCGCCGCCATCGAGCAATGCCTCGTGAAAGACCTCGGTCAACCCATCGACGATGGCGGCCGCATAATCATCCGTTCGTGATGAAATCTTCTTGGTGTGGACGGTGCCGTCATCGCCGAGCAGCACGATGTCGGTAAACGTGCCGCCGATATCGACCCCGACACGGAAGCGGGTCTTGGCTGTCATTCGGTCTGCTCCGCCGCTGCTGCCGTGGACGGGCTGTTGCCGCGCTGAACCTTCGGCACCTCGCTCCAAGCGCGTTGCCGTCGGATGTCGGCCCGGCATTGCGTCGTCGCATCGTCATCGATCAGCCAGTTCTCGGTATCGATAACCACGCCATAATCGGCCGTGGCCTTAGCGGCGGACAAAAACGCATTGCGCACATCGCGCAACACCGCTTGCGGATCACGCTCCAGAGGGTCACCCCAGCCACCGCCGCCGGCGTGGATATGGCGGAACACATCACCCTGACGGACCTCCATGGTCGGCTTTGACGGCAACCGCCGTGCGTCGGGCGTGTCAGGGTTGAACCAGTTTTCCGACGGCGCGCCGGGACTGCCGCCGTAGAGGCCGAACGGCTGCACGGCACTGCGATCTGCGCGCACGCCAAGCGTCGCTTCCTTGGCTTCGAGGCGATAATCGCGCCGGTAAGGTACGCCACCACGAAACTTGCCCGCTCCGGCACGGTCGGCCACAAACTCATAGGCCAGGATCGAAATCGGCTGCTCGGCCTCGGTCACTTCGACCGACGGCAACGCCATGTTGGCGAACATGTGGCTGTTGCCGTCAAGTCCGTCAGCCCACGGCCGTGCGCCCCAGGCACCGCAGGTGAAATCGACGTAAACAAACGGATTTCGCTCGTCGTCATAGCCACCGATCGAAATGCCCGTATTGCCGCCGTCGCCGGCCGCCTTGACCTTGTCCGGCAGCATCATCGCAAGCGCGCCGAACATACAATCAACCATGCGGAACCCGGTCAGCCCGCGGGCTGCGCAGGCCGCCGGCAACACGCCATTACCGACGGTGCCGGAGGGACAGATGACGTCGATCGCGCGGAACACGCCCTCGTTGTTCGGAATGTTGGCCGGCAGCACCGAACGCACCGCCGCATAGGACGCCGACTTGGTGAAGGACAGCGTATTGTTGATGGCACCGCGGACCTGCGGATTGGTGCCGGTCCAATCGACCACCATCGTATCGCCCGACTTGCGAATGGTGACAAACAGCCGGATCGGTTGACCGACATCGATGCCATCATCGTCGATCCAGTCTTCGAAACTCCACGCGCCATCCGGCAACTGCCTGAGCGCTGCGCGGGTCAACCGCTCCGAATAGTCGATGGTCTCGTTGAGGAACGCCTTGGTCTGCTCGCAGCCGTAGTGCGCGACCAACGCGGCAAACTGGGTGTCCGCGATGTGGCAGGCCGCCAGTTGCGCGCGCAGGTCCCCAAGGACCAGCACCGGCACCCGCACGTTGCGCTCGATGAACGTCATGATCGTTTCATTGAGCACACCGCGGTCATAGAGTTTCATCGGTGCGATGCGCAGACCCTCCGCATAAATTTCAGTCGAATCGGAAGCGTTGGACCCGGCAACCCGCCCGCCGACGTCGGTATGGTGGCAGACCGTGCACGCAAATGCCAACCGTTCGCTGCCATGAAACAGCGGCTTGAAGATGAAGATGTCCGGCAGATGCATGCCGCCGTCGAAAGGATCGTTCATGATGAACACGTCGCCGGGATGAATGTCGCCCTCGAAGTGGTTCATGATCGACTGCATGGCCGTTGGCGTCGAGCCGAGATGGCCGGGCAACGTCAACCCCTGCGCCGCCAACCGGCCCTGACCGTCGGCAAAGCCGGTGGAATAGTCCATGTTGTCTTTCAGCACCGCCGAATAGGTCGTGCGGAATACGGTCAATGCCATTTCATCGGCAATCGAAAAGATCGCGTTCTTGAACAGCTCGAAGGTGATCGGATCAATGTTTTTGGTCATTTCGGCTCAGGCATTCCGTCGAAATCCGGGTCCGCAACGTCAACGGATATCGCCCTCGGCACGCAGCATCCTGATCGCCGCGCGCAGGGCTTCGGAGGTTTGTTCAAGGTCGTCATCGCTATGCACGGCTGAGACCGAGCCACCCGGCTTGCTGGCAATGTCGACACCGTGAACCAACAACGCCAGACGCAGTTTCTCCGCGATCGGGCTCTTGGCTGACAGCGCCTGATGACCGATTTGGGCGGCATCGAACGAATTCGGATCGACCGCCAGACCTTGCGGATTGAGGAACAGATAAAAGCCCGAGAACTGGCCGTAGCAGGCCCAAGGCACACCTTCTTGCGCAATCACAGCGTTGCACTGCGATCGCAGCTTTTGAGCCTGTTGATTGGCGACATCACAGGCATCGCCGTCGTTGATGATTCCCAGTGCCGTGATCCCCGCCGCCGCCGACAACGGATTGGCGTTATAGGTGCCCTGATGAGCGATTTTTTCGAAGCCCTTGGCGGCGGCAACGTCGAAATCAAGCAACTCAAGGATGTCGGCGCGCCCGCACACGGCGCCGCCTGGCAGGCCGCCGGCAAGGATCTTTGCCAGGCTCGTGAGATCCGGTGTTACGCCGAAATGCGCCTGGGCACCGCCGCGCGAAACCCGGAAGCCGGTGACCACCTCATCAAAGATGAGAACGATGCCGCGCGCCGCCGTCACCTCACGCAGGGCCTCCAGCATGCCAGCCCTGATCGGCACCTGCCCCCAACTCGCACCTGTCGGCTCGAGGATGACGGCGGCAATGTCATCGTCGCCTGCAAGGATTTCGCGGGTCGCCGAGATATCATCGGGCGGCGCCAGGATCGTATTGGCGGCAATATCTGCCAGCACGCCGGGCGTCGGCGTGCCGTCGAAATGATTGGCAACGCCGAACGCTGCGTGATCATGCCAACCGTGAAAATGCCCCTTGAAACGGACCAACTTGTGGCGCCCGGTGATCGCCCGCGCCAGCCGGATCGCCATCAGATTGGCTTCCGTTCCCGATGAGGTAAACCGCACCGTCTCGGCACACGGCACCATGTCCTTCACGAGCCTGCCCCAACGGATTTCGGCCACGTGGCAGGCACCATAGTGCGTGCCAACTGCAACCTGGGCCTGCACCGCATCGACGACTTCCTTGCGGCCATGGCCCAACAGCAGCGCCCCGTGGCCACCGTAATAGTCAACGTATTCATTGCCGTCGGCATCCCATTTGCGCGAACCTTGGGCGCGCTCGACGTAGACTGCATAGGGCAGCGTGCGCCGAGAATCGTGCACGATCCCGCTCGGAAACACGGCGCCCGCCTCACCGGCAAGCTCAGCCGAACGCCGCGTCCTTTGGCGATAAGCCGCAATGATCTGGGAGTTGGTGAATGTAGGATCGGACATGGTCATGCCTCCAGCAGCGTTTGGCGCTCAGACTAGAGCAACCTGCCTTTATTCGGAATCGGAACGATCCCGAATAAAGGCAGAAAGTTGCTCGCCTCTAAAGTGGCGATCATCTTTGTGCTTTAAGTTGGAACCGCAATAACGGTTCCAACTTAAAGCACGATGATCTAGCAGCGTTGACCTAAGACGTTGAGCCCTGCGCCATCACGCCGTGGATGAGTGGCTGTCGTGGGCCAGGTCGATTGGACAACACGCCACAAATTCGCCATCACGGGGGCTAGAGCAACCTGCCATTATTCGGAATCGGAACGATCCCGAATAAAGGCAGAAAGTTGCTCGCCTCTAAAGTGGCGATCATCTTTGTGCTTTAAGCTGGAACCGCAATAGCGGTTCCAGCTTAAAGCACGATGATCTAACAGCAGACCGATCCACCTGATGTCCGAGAACCAGCAATGCCGGCGCCCGAAGCCAATCTCGCCCTGCGCAACAAATATCCTCGCATATCCGATCTTGCAGCGCGCGCCTATCGGCGCATCCCATTCTTTGCCTGGGAATATCTCGACAGCGGCACCGGCTATGATGTTGGCGCCAAAGCCAATGTCGCGGCAATGCATGATGTTCGCCTGACGCCGAAGCTGCTGCTCGGCGCGTTCGAACCAAAACTTGAAACCGAGCTGTTCGGCACGAACTATGCCGCCCCGTTCGGCGTTGCGCCGGTCGGCCTGACGGGCCTCATGTGGCCGGGCGCCGAGCGCATTCTGGCCGCAACAGCCGCCAGATACCGCATCCCTTACGCGTTGAGCACCGTCGCGACCGAAACACCGGAGACGGTCGGCGCCATCGCCAACGGCATGGGCTGGTTTCAGCTCTACCCGCCGCGCTCGGCCAGTATCCGCAAAGATCTTCTCGAACGCGCCGGCGACGCTGGTTTTACCACGCTGCTGATCACGGCTGACGTGCCGACCGGCAGCACCCGCGAACGCCAGCGCAAGGCGGGCGTGGCGGTGCCGCCCGCCATCACCGCGACCATGATTCTGCGCTGCATGATGCGGCCGAGCTGGAGCCTGGCGACCCTGCGCCATGGCACACCGCGCTTTCGCGCGATCGAGAAATACGTTGCCGCCAAGGATCTTCGCAACATGACAAACTTCATCGGCCAGGGCCTTGGCGGGACCCTTGATTGGGACTATTTGCGGGAGGTGCGCAAAGAATGGCCGGGCCCGATCGTCATCAAAGGCCTGCTCGATCTCGAAGACGTGCGGCGCGCCGTCGATGAGGGGGTCGACGGTATTGGCGTCTCGAACCATGGCGCCCGCCAGACCGATGGTGCGCCCGCTGCCATAAACGTGCTGCCGCGTGTCAAGGCGATCGTGGGCGAGCGCGTCAAGATCATATTCGACAGTGGTGTTCGCAGCGGCCTCGACATTGCGCGCGCGTTGGCCCTCGGCGCCGACTTCGTGCTCTGCGGGCGCGCCTTTATGTATGGCGTTGCAGCGCTCGCAGATCGCGGCGGCGATCACGTTGCCGGCATGTTCCTCGATGATCTCGCCAACAACATGTCCCAGCTCGGCTGCGCCGAGATCAGCGATCTTCCCGGCCGCCTCGCGTCGTTGCAGTAATACCAGCCCGGTGGGCAGCAAAATGGCCGGGCGATTGTCACCGCCCGGCCATCGTACCTCCAGATCCTTAGATCTTCAGATCCTTAGATCAGGACTGCTTCTTGACGCACTTTTGCGTGGTCTTGTCCCATTCCATTCCTGCTGCACACTTCTTGGCATCAGCTGCAAAGGCCGACGACATAGCGCTCAGTGCGAGACCAACAGCAACGGCGGTTACGGCAATAGTTTTCATGGCTCTCTCCATTTCCATGATGTTTCGCCTCCCGGGACATGATTTGCCAATCGATTCAGGCGTGAATAGGAATATAGAGCGGCTATTTCTAGTTTTATTTCAGTAAGTTATGCCTTATTTCTTTGTTGCATAATAAGTACAAGCCGAGGCCGATTGAGTGCCCGCGGCGGCCGGCACTGCCGGCGTTTTTGGTTTGCCTTACGGATGTTGATCACACTGCCGACCACCTCCGGCCGGGCAGCGTTCAACGCCGGCTCGCGAACGCGTTTCTCGATGTCGTGTGCAACACGTCCGGGAACGGCGTCGCGGCCTGCTACTGCAGAAACGGATTGATCTCGCGTTCGCGGCCGAACGAGGAGGGCGCGCCGTGACCGCAGATGAAGGCGATGTCATCGCCCAGCGGCAGCAGCTTGGTCTTGATCGCCGCGATCAGCGCATCGTGATCGCCGTAGGGGAAATCGGTGCGCCCGATCGAGCCCTGAAAGAGGACATCACCAACCAGCGCAAACTGGTTGTCGCGATTGACGTAGACGAGTGAGCCGGGCGAGTGGCCGGGGCAATGGAAGATTTCGAAGTCGAAACCCGCCATGGTCAGGATCTGGCCTTCCTCGAGCCACAGGTCAGGGGCAACGTCGCGCGCGCCCGACATCCCGAACGTGGCCGCCTGGCTCGCCAATGTGTCGAGCAGGAACTTGTCGGCAACGTGCGGACCCTCGATCTTGACACCCAGTTTTTCGCGCAGTTCGTCGGCACCGGCGGCATGATCAACATGGCCGTGTGTCAACACGATCTTTTCCACTGTGATGTTGGCTTCGGCTACGGCGCGCGTGATTTCATCGACATCCCCGCCGGGGTCGACCACCACCCCTCTGCCATCCACCGTCGACCACACCAGCGTGCAGTTTTGCTGCAGTGGCGTAACCGGAATGATCGCGACGTTGAGCCCGGGTTCGACGGCGGCCATGATGGGGTCCTTTGCCTCAGTGTTCTCGCGCTGGCGTCCGATCGACTGGCGCGGCGGTCGGATTTCGGGTGACGGGTGCATTGCTGCGGGCACATGTCAAGCCCAACGCTTGAAAACCAAACCGGCAATGATCATCCAGTGGCGCCGCGCCGCGTACCTGGGCAGCACCCGGCCGGCGGTTGTCGCACGCACGACCGCCAGAGCGCCGTTCTGAAGCCTGTCCGGTACGGCCTAGTGGTCTCAATCACTTCAAATGGTGCATTGAGATGCGCTGCCTTGGTTCGTGAGCAGGAATGGAGTGCGCAAGCATAGCGTGTGCTATGGTGAGCACGGCTGACGCCCTCACGGGCCAGGGCAGCGCACCGAAGGCGCTCAGATTTGGCCTGGTGCCGGCGTTGCAGCGGCGTTGCGATGCGCCGCATCACCCATCGCGCCTTGGCCCAGACCAAATCTGAGCGTCTGATACGCTATTTTGAGTGATTGAGACCACTAGACGTAAAGTTCGGCAAACCTGTCGGAGACTTCGTCCAAAACGGGTTGGAGGAAATCCACCCGAGCAATTGCGTCCCGCCATGCCCCGAAGTCAACGCGCCGAAGCTGCCAAGCGACCATCTCGTATTTTGTCGCTCGGGTGTCCGCCGCCAAGAACGGAACGGAAACAATCGAGCCATAGTCGGTCGTGCAATTGCCATCCAGCAGGTGCGAAGTCCCCCAAGCGATTGTCGAGCCGGGATCAAGTTGCGAAATTTGCGTGATTTCGCCGGCAAGAATGGGATGTGCGTGGACAAACCAAACCATGAGCTGGGCGCGCCAGTGCGGATGATCGATTGCCAGTATTGAGACCAGCCACGGCTCGAACGCCGCGCCGTCCAGATACTTTGTACAGAAGAACAACGACGAGCTGAGATCGCCGCTGACATCGCGCCATAAAGGATAGCCGGTTCTGGCAGCGACACTGCCTCTGTGAAAGGCTTGATCCAGCCTGGGACGGTCACCATCCCAGCGCGAACGATCCATTATCGATTGACCCAACGTCGCCAGCGCATCGTGTTTGAAGGCACGGTACGGCCCCTGAACATTCCGTTCGTCCGGATAGAGCGCGAAGAAACACGTATTCAGCACCTCCAATGTGTACCAGAGGTAGCGCTCGTTGGACCGGTAGAGCAACCTCGCCAGCAGGTAGTGATACCAATCCGTCCATTCGCGGTGCCGGCCGAAGCACGCGGTGCCGGCGGCAATCTCCTTGAGTATGTGCTGAACGCGTTCCGTTGACATCCGGTCGAGGTCACCCAGGAGGTCGCTGAATATCTCACGCGTCTCACCCATGAACCACGCCTCGCCCATCGCCTTGTTCGGCCTTGATGCGTGGCGCCGAAGCCGGCGTTGCGACCCGGCGTCCAACGAGGTCCCTGGAATCCACAAGAACATGCGTGTGCCTGGTGCGATTGGTCCGACAAGCCGGCGACCTGACATGCCGGTCCGGTGTTCGCCGCGTTGTCGTGACCTTCTGATGCCGCCGCAGCTAACCAGCTATCCAGCTATGAAGGCGGCGCGATGCCACGAACGAGGATTTCTTGTCCGCTGGAATTTGTTGGAATCTGTTAATCGGATCGCAGCGCCGGTCAACAAGGCCGTCGCTTGACCGCCGGGCGGCCTGCCCGAGCCTTGATTATCGGTCCGCTGCAGCCGTGGCAACACCGTCACGCACGTTGCAATTGTGCACAGCAACACGAAACGCGCGCGGCCGTGTCGATCACGAAACCAACGCCGCCGCAGCGTCGGCGGCGCCGATCACGTGTTCGCGAACAGCAAACGGGCCATAACGGGCCTGTCACTCAGCTGACAGCAGCGGCGCCAAACCTTACCACTCAGGCGTCTACCTACGCCGCTTCGTTGGCGCCGGCTGCATCTTCGCTCGGGTCGCGCAGCACATAACCGCGACCCCAGACGGTCTCGATGTAATGTTTACCACCGGTGGCAGCCTGCAATTTCTTGCGCAGTTTACAGATGAAGACATCGATAATCTTCAATTCGGGTTCGTCCATACCGCCGTACAGATGGTTGAGGAACATTTCCTTGGTCAACGTCGTGCCCTTGCGCAGCGACAGCAGCTCCAGCATCTGATATTCCTTGCCGGTCAAATGCACGCGCTGACCGTGAACTTCAACGGTTTTGGTATCGAGGTTAACCTTGAGCTCGCCGGTCTCGATAATCGACTGAGCATGTCCTTTCGAGCGGCGCACAATGGCCTGGATACGGGCGACAAGCTCGTCCTTGTGAAACGGTTTTGTCATGTAGTCATCGGCTCCAAATCCGAGCCCTCTGACCTTGTCCTCGATCCCCGCCAATCCGGACAGGATCAAAATTGGCGTTGCAACTTTGCTCACACGGAGCGACTTGAGGACCTCATACCCACTCATATCCGGCAGGTTTAAGTCCAAGAGAATTATATCATAATCGTAGAGTTTACCAAGATCAACGCCCTCTTCGCCAAGGTCAGTAGTATAGACATTGAAGCCTTCGGACTGCAGCATCAGCTCGATCGACTGGGCCGTTGCGCTGTCATCTTCGATTAACAGAACTCTCATTCCGCCGTTCCTCTTCCCTGGCAAATGCCGTTGGTCGCTGCCCCGGGGCCCGTGTATACGCAGAGCCGTGCAATATGTGATCGTTAGGAATCTAGGCGGCAGAAGTTAAGAAACCCTAATTTCGAACGATTGGATTGAAAAAATTTACCAATCGCGTCAACAAATGAGAAAGATTCACCCACTTCCACGATCGACAACAAAATCCACACACCGGCCCGCGGCCGGTCGTCCAGAACCCGAGTTGTCAGCTAGTCCGCCCCCTGCAACTGCACCCGCTCCGTGGTTTCTGACCGCCCCCATTCCGGTCAGTTGGAACGCACGCCCTCGCGAATCATAATCTAACAAAATTCGGACCTGATCCACAGACCGAAAGATGCAAAATTTCGATCCGATGTGAGACGCTTATTCATGTCCGGGTTAATTGTTGCTTTACCGCAACTTTACGAGGTTCGGACATAATTGACATCAACCGTGGTCGGCGCCCACGCACGCCAGCTGGCATGTGTACACAACTTGCAGGTTATGCGTAAACTTGCATAAATGGCGTTCAAATAGCAAGTTAACTGTCTTGGCACGTATTTTGATTCATTCAAGTCTCCAGTCAAACAGTGTGTAGGGGTGACGAGCATGAAAGTCCGCGAAGCAGCGCTCAGGCTGAAACGGTTTGAGGCCGAGGAGAAGGCGCAAAAGGTCAAAGCGCTCGAACAGATGATCCGTGAGTTCGAACAGATGGCTCAGGATCTCGAGCGTCAGGTGTCGGCGGAAGAAGAGCGTACCGGCATCCGTGACACCAGTCATTTTGCCTATTCCACGTTCGCGCGGTCCGCTGTCCAGCGCCGATCCAACCTGCTCGCATCGATCGCCGATCTGGAGGCAAAGCTTGCCAGTGCGGTTCAGGAGCGCGACGAAGTTCTCGAGGAACTCGGACAGGTCGATGCCGTCCAGCAACGTGACGATGAGCGCGCACGCGCACCGTCGCTCAGTGCGCGCGCGTTCGCCACGAACTAGTGAACCTCAGAACAAGTTCGGGGTCCAGGGGATGGGTCCCCTGGTCGGGGTGTTTGAGGGGCTGAAAGCCCCTCATGGATCGCCGCCAAGCGGCGATTGGTCAAGAGCGCCGCCTTAACAATCCGGCCAAGCGGCCGAGGCCTTGGCAAGCCCGTGTTGGCAAGCCCGTGACGTATTCACAAGTTCCTTGGCACGACCGATTGCACGTTGCGCCCACGCAAGTTGTGGGCCGCCGGATCGAGCTGACGGCTAGATCATCTTTGTGCTTTAAGTTGGAACCGCTATTGCGGTTCCAACTTAAAGCACAAAGATGATCGCCACTTTAGAGGCGAGCAACTTTCTGCCTTTATTCAGCATCGTTCCGATTCCGAATAAAGGCAGGTTGCTCTAGTTGCGGTAGTCTTGAACGCGGGTCGCGCGCAGGCCCGGCAGCCCGTGTTTCTCGATCGAACGCTGCCAGCTCAGAAATTCATCGACGGTCAACTTGTAGCGCTCGCAGGCCTCATCCAGGCTCAGCAATCCGCCGCGCACGGCTGCAACGACCTCGGCCTTGCGGCGAATGACCCACCGTTTGGTGTCCTTTGGCGGCAGATCGGCAACCGTCAGCGGGCTGCCATCCGGTCCAATGACATATCGGGTACGGGATCTGAACTGTTGATCGGTCATGATACTCTTACACTTTGCCTGATCAGGATGTGAGCATAGGCGAAGCGCCTTAATTTCCGTCTAAACCATAGAGTTAATGTCGATTGTTTAACTGTACCATAGTCACAACCAGAACTTGCAGCGTGCTGTTGCAGCTTGGTTAAACTGGGCGCGCCGATCATCACCCAACGCCGGCCGACCCGGCAGCCAACACCGTGCCCGCTGATGGCGGCAATGATAGCGTCAGGAGATGCAGTTTCCGTGCCAGCAGCGATCCCGGACGCTGACGATTGTGACGGGACGACACGCAGGCGTTGTTGGGCACGCAGCAATTGCCTATTTGAACGTATCAGTCCAAAACATGCCTGCTTGGCGGTGCCGGTTGTCGCGTTGGATCATTAGAGCAACTTTCTGCCTTTATTCAGGATCGTTCCGATTCCGAATAAAGGCAGGTTGCTCTAGCGCAGTGTCGACCAACTTGGTGCTTTTTGTCGGGCGCAATCTCGCGCGGATGTCAAGGCGGACGCAAAGACTGCGCGCTCCAATGTAATCTGGCGGATCATCGCCGCTGCCGGCTGGGCGGTTGTTTGATCAAGGATCTCAAATGCTTCGTTCTTCGCGGCCACGCATTGTCGTGGCAATGTCAGGTGGTGTCGATTCGTCCGTTGCAGCAGGTCTGCTCAAACGGCAGGGCTACGACATTGTCGGCATTACGCTGCAGCTCTACGATCACGGCCAGGCGACCGCGCGCGCCGGATCATGCTGTGCCGGGCAGGACATCCACGATGCGCGGCGGGTTGCCGAGCGGCTCGACATTCCGCACTACGTGCTGGACTACGAAGCGCGGTTTCGGGCGGCCGTAATCGAGACGTTTGCCGACAGCTATGTTGTAGGTGAAACCCCGGTTCCTTGCATCGCTTGTAATCAAAGCGTGAAGTTCCTCGATTTGTTGGAGACCGCCAAAGACCTGGGCGGTGAAGCGTTGGCGACGGGCCACTATATCGAACGGCGCTGTGGGCCAGATGGTCCGGAACTCTACCGCGGCCCGGATACGGACCGCGATCAAAGCTACTTCCTGTTTGCGACGACCCGCGAACAATTGTCGTTCCTGCGGTTTCCGCTCGGCGCCATGATGAAGGCGCACGTTCGCCAACTGGCCGCGGACATGGACCTGCCGGTTGCGCAGAAGGGCGACAGCCAGGACATTTGTTTTGTGCCGTCGGGCAAATACTCAGACGTCGTCGCAAAACTGCGTCCGGAGGCGGTCGCGCCGGGTGACATCGTCGATCTAGATGGCGCTGTTGTTGGACGTCACGACGGCATCATCAACTACACGATCGGACAACGAAAGGGGCTTGGTGTGGCATCCGCAAGCGCGCTCTATGTGGTTCGCCTCGATGCCGCCCGTCATCGCGTGGTCGTCGGCCCGCGCTCGGCCTTGCTAACAACCAGCCTTGAGCTGCGCGATGTCAACTGGCTGGGGCCGGGCCGCTTCGAGGACCTGCCTGCAGATGGGCTGGAAATCGCCGTCAAGGTGCGCTCCTCGCAACCGCCGCGACCGGCCGTCCTGTGTCGCGCTGGCGGGGCTGGCGGTGCGCGTGTCGACCTCGTCGGCGGCGAACATGGCGTCGCCCCGGGACAGGCCTGCGTCTTTTTTGACGGCGAGGATCGGCGCGCGCGCATCCTCGGCGGTGGCTGGATCGCCGGGACTGCGGGGCCGGATCTTGCCGATCGGCCGGACCCGCGGATCGCAGCCATCGTTTAGATCATGTCCGCCGACGGCGGGCCCGGCCGGCCGTCGCGCTGCGACGCCCGTCCAAAGCCACGTTTCTCTGGGCACTGGCCGGCGAAACGGGCGAGCGCGATGGTTCGAGCCAAGGCCGACGGGCCGTCGGTGGCGAGGTGGCCGGCGGCGTTATGAGCGGATATCCGGCAGGAACCACGTTAAAAGGCCGATCGCCGGCAACCAGGCGCAGAGCTGGAATACGGTCTGAATGCTGGTGATGTCCGCCAGTTCGCCGAGCAGCGCGGCGCTGATCGCCCCAAGCCCGAAGGTCAGGCCGTAAAACAGCCCGCCGATCAAACCGACCCGACCCGGCAACAGCTCCATGGCAAAGACCAGGATTGCCGCGAACGCGCTGGACATGATGAAGGCGACGATGATGGTGAGCGCGATCGTCCACTGCAAGTCTGCGTAAGGCAGCAGGATCGAGAACGGCAACGCCCCCAGGATTGAGAACCAGATGATGCGACGGCGCCCGATCCGGTCACCCAGCGGCCCGCCAAACAAGACACCAATGGCGCCGGCGGCCAGATAGACAAACAGCATCAGCTGCGCGTTCTCGACCGCCATGGCGAATTTGTCGATCAGGAAGAACGTGTAATAGGATGTGAAGCTGGCGGTATAGGCGCTTTTGGAGAACATCAGCACGATCAACAGGAAGACCGCGAACATAACGCGCGCCGAGGACGCGGTCGTGCCATGCCTCATCATCGGGTTGCGACCAGCCAATCTATTGCCCGGACTATTGCCCGAGCTATGGCCCGAGGTTTGGGCCGGGACCTGACGGGCATACCATTGCCCGACGTAGCCCAGCACCAGCATTGCAAGCAACGCAGAACCGGCGAACCAGGCAACGCTCGCCTGACCGTGCGGGACGACGACAAATGCCGCCAACACCGGGCCGAGCGCACCGCCGCCCTGTCCACCGAGCTGGAAAACCGCCTGCGCGAAGCCGTGCCGGCCGCCGGATGCCATCCGCGCGACGCGGGTGGCTTCGGGATGAAAGATCGCCGATCCGGTGCCGACCAGGGCGGCGCCGGTCAACAAGAGTGGATAGCTCGACGCCGCCCCGAGAACGATGAGGCCGATCAGTGTGAAGGCCATCCCCGCGGCCAGCGAATAGGGCTGGGGGCGCTTGTCCGTGAGATAGCCGACCGCCGGCTGAAACAGCGAAGCCGTCAATTGAAAGGTCAAGGTAATCAAACCGATCTGGCCAAAACTCAGCCCATGCACCTGCTTGATGATCGGATAGATCGCCGGCACCAGGCTCTGCATCATATCGTTCAGAAGATGCGCCAGGCTCAGGGCAATCAGAACCGGAAAGGCGACCTGGGACGGCGATGCCCCGCTCCGGTCTGATTTCGCCACGGTTTCCTGCATCGTCAGTCTCTTGAGTTGGGCATGCAAATCGCTTTGGCTGGAGCGCATGATCTTATCACGCGCCATCGCCGCCGACCGTGCCCAGCCTATATGACATGGCGCCATTTGGTAGTTCAGCGATGCCGCAGATGCACCTCAACGTTTTATACCGCCCCCGCTATGACCAGCCATGAATCGCGGTACTTCACCGGCGCTTTTTTTTAAGCCTCGGCAAGGCGCGTGCCGCGCTTGTGGTGCATGGACCATAAGCGGCGCGCCGGCCAGGCTCGACCGCCTCAAGCCCATGACATGAAGTGTGTCAAGTCATAGCTGGGGCGGTAATATGATCTGCGCGTTTGTAGCAGCTGTCAGTGAAAGCCGGCGGCGGCCCGGCCGGCCACTGTTGCCAACGCGCTCATTGCCACCTCAGGCAGGTCCACCATTACCAACAAAGCATAGGCGAGTGAGCCGGCATGTGTCAGCGAAATTGGGCGGGTCGTGGCACCGCCGCGATCGCGCGGCGTGAACCATCACACCCACCAGCACGATCAAGGGCTATCTAAGGCTATCTAAGGCTATCATGATGACAACGCGCACGTGGTTCGATAACAGCAACCGACCATTTCGATTGGTACCCGTTGTGCAATCAGTGAGATCCGAACAATGACGTTTTCAATGCATTGCGATCCTGACGCTGCCGTTACCGAACTTGAGCGTCTTTACCTGACCGAGACCGGCCGCCTGCGTGATGCGCTTGTCGCCCTGTCGCGCGGACAAACCTTGCCCGCCCGTGCCCGCGGCCATTACCCGCGCGTGCGGGTCTCGATCGGCTCGGCGCCGTTGCAGCGGGTCACGCGGTCATACGGGTTTTGCGACCAGGCCGGAACCTACGAGACCACGGTCACGCGACCGGACCTGTTTCGACGTTATCTCACAGAGCAGCTGGGCGAATTGCACGATAACCACGGTTGCGAGTTTGAGACCGGTTTGTCCGACATGGCGATCCCGATCCACTTTGCCTGTGCAGAAGGGCTCCATGTCGAACAGGGACTGAGCAATGCGCAGATCGCCCAGTTTCAGACGTTGTTTGATCCGCCCGACCTGGCCGTGATGGACGATCAGTGGGTCAACGGCGAAGTTGATCTGCCGCCGGGCGCGGCCCGGCCGCTGGCTAACTTCACGGCGCCGCGTGTCGATTATTCCCTGCACCGGCTGCGCCATTACACTGGCACGGACTGTCAGCACTTTCAGAACTTTGTGCTGTTCACCAACTATCAGTTTTACGTCGACCGGTTTCGAGATCTTGCCGGCGAACTGGTGAGACGGGCGGACAACGCCTACAGTGCATTTGTCGAACCGCAGACGGCAGGCCATGCACCACAGATGCCCGCCTATCATCTCAAGCGTGACGATCTCAACGGCATTACGCTGATCAACATCGGTGTCGGGCCATCGAACGCGAAGACCATGACCGACCACGTGGCTGTGCTGCGCCCGTCCGCCTGGATTATGCTCGGACACTGTGCCGGGCTAAGACGCACGCAACAACTTGGCGACTACGTGCTGGCCCACGGTTACGTGCGCGACGACCATGTCTTGGATGCAGACCTGCCGTTGTGGGTGCCGATCCCGGCCCTGGCGGAAGTGCAGACGTCGTTGGAAAATGCGGTTGGTGAGATCATCGGCGTTAGCGATCAAGACCTCAAGCGGGTGATGCGCACCGGCACCGTGGCCTCGATCGACAACCGCAACTGGGAATTGCGCGATCAGGCCGAGCCGGTCCGACGGTTCTCACAGTCACGCGCCATCGCACTGGATATGGAAAGCGCCACGATTGCCGCCAACGGGTTCCGGTTTCGCGTGCCCTACGGCACGTTGTTGATCGTCTCGGACCGGCCGTTGCACGGCGAATTGAAACTCCCTGGCATGGCCTCGGAGTTTTATCGCACGCAGGTCGACCGCCATCTTGAGGTCGGGATTCGCGCCATCGAAATCATGCGGGAGTTACCAAGCGAACGGCTCCATTCGCGCAAGTTGCGCAGCTTTAACGAGGTCCCGTTTCAGTAGTAGCCCGTGGGCCGGATGATACGTCGCGGGGCGGCCGGTCCGTGGCGGTCATTCGTCGGCGTCGAAGCGCTTGGGATCGAGGCCCAGCGCGGTCCAGGTCTCGCGCATGTGATGCGGCATGGGCGCCGTGACATCGAGCTTGCCGCCGGAGTGGGGGTGGGGAATGATCAATCTGCGCGCATGCAAATGTAACTTCGAGGCGATGGCGTCGTCGGCCAGAGCGAGGCGGCCATCGTATTTGTTATCACCAGCAATGGGATGGCCGATCAGCGCCATGTGGGCGCGCAACTGATGCTGGCGCCCGGTCACGGGCTTGAGCGAGACCCAGGCCGCCGTTTGCGCGACCGCATCGATGACGGCGTAGTGGGTGGTGGCGTGCATGGCACGATCCTGTTCGCCGGGCCTGGCCTTGCGCACACGATCGCCGTCCGGCCCCGACGCCTTGACGAGGGCGGCTTCGATCTTGCCCTGCGCCGGGCGCGGCACGCCGACAACCAGCGCCCAATAGGTCTTGGCCGCCGACCTCGTCTGGAACGTGCGCCCGAGCTTGGCCGCCGCATCGCGCGTTTTGGCGATCAACAGCACACCGGTGGTATCACGGTCGAGGCGATGCACGAGGCGCGGGCGCGAGCCAAACCGATCGATCATGCCGGCCAGCAAACCGTCGAGATGGCGGCGGGTACCGCTGCCGCCCTGCACTGCGATGCCAAACGGTTTGTTCAGCACCAGCACACTGTCATCTTCATGGAGGATCAAGCCTTCGATGTACGTGCGATCGGCCGTCGATGTGCCTGGCGGCACAATGCCCGTTTGCGATTGGGTCGGCTCACGAACCGACTTCGGCACCCGAACGTGCTGGCCCGCCGTCAAGCGTGTGTTGGACTGCACGCGCTTTGAATCAACTCGAATCTGCCCGGACCGCAGCAGTTTCTGGAGGTGGCCGTAGGCGACGTCGGGAAAGTGCTGCTTGAACCAACGGTCCAACCGCAGCGTGTCATCTTCGCTGGCAACGACAATTGTTTCGATGCGATCGGTCATAGCAGCAACGCCCGCAATGTTGTGTAGCCCGCCACTGCGGCAGCCACCGACAGGACGACTGAACCGATGACATAGGCAGCGGCGGGGCCGACATCACCGCGCGAAAGCAGCGCAAACGTATCGAGGGAAAATGCTGAGAACGTCGTAAAGCCACCCAGAATCCCGGTCGCAACGAAAATGCGAAGGCCGACCGCATCGGGCATGCGATGCACGATATATCCGATCACGATACCCATAAGCAGTGAGCCGACAACGTTCACCGCAAATGTCGCCCACGGCGCGTCCAGACCGAAGCTGCGAACCGTGATGATGTTAACCAGATGGCGGCCGCCAGCGCCAATCGCACCGCCGGCACAGGCCAATAGAAATAGCTTCATCGATCGCTTATCCGCTCCTGGATCCCGCCCTGCCGGCGGCCAAGAGCTATAGCAGATCCTGCACCCTCACGCAGCCATCGCCAGATCAGTTTATCCAGGGTTTGCCCAAGGTTTAGAGCAACCTGCCTTTATTCGGAATCGGAACGATCCGGAATAAAGGCAGAAAGTTGCTCGCCTCTAAAGTGGCGATCATCTTTGTGCTTTAAGTTGGAACCGCAATAGCGGTTCCAACTTAAAGCACAATGATCTAGTCAGGGTTTGAGCCGCCGCGATCTAGTCGTCGCGGTAGACGCGTTCGCGTCGCTCGTGACGTTCCTGGGCTTCGATTGACAGGGTCGCGATCGGACGCGCGTCGAGGCGGCGCAAACTGATCGGCTCGCCGGTTTCCTCGCAATAGCCGTAACTGCCATCCTCGATGCGTGCCAGGGCGGCGTTGATCTTGGCCACGAGCTTGCGTTGGCGATCGCGGGCACGCAATTCCAGCGCCCGGTCGGTCTCGGAGGTCGCGCGATCGGCAATATCGGCGTGTTGCATTGGCGCAGCGGTCAGCGCTTCGATGGTCTCGCGTGTCTGCCTGATGATTTCTTCCTTCCAGACGACGAGCTTGTTGCGGAAGTACTCGCGCTGCCTGGGGTTCATGAACGGTTCATCGTCGCTTGGTCGGTAGTCAGCCGAGAGCACGATGGTTGACTGGCGCACGCGCTGATTCTTGGATCGAGGTTTACGCGTCGTCGATGACTTGGCCGGTTTTGTCTGCTTGGTCTTGGCGGATGGCTTGGTTGTGGACTTGCTCACGATATGCTCCACCAGGTGTTCCCTCGCCGCTACCGGCGGTATTGTCCAGTTCGATCAGGGCTATTTAGCCGCATCTTCGACCAAGTCAAGGAAATCAAACGTTTTCTGCCAATTCGAGCAGTTTAGCTGCTGATTGCGCTGCATTTCGAGCACGTCGCCATCGCGGCAGTTGTATCTGCCCTTGCGTCAAATGGTGAGAATTGACGCGCCGGACCATGCATCGCGTACGTGACTTGTTCTGGTGCAGGCGAAACTCTAGTGTGCCGCCCTGTCATTTCCGGGAAGAGGCACATATGAAGTTTGAAGGTACCAAGGACTACGTTGCAACCAGCGACCTCAAGATCGCGGTTAACGCGGCGATTACGCTGGAGCGACCACTGCTGATCA
This sequence comes from Hyphomicrobiaceae bacterium, assembly GCA_965223355.1. Taxonomy (GTDB): domain Bacteria; phylum Pseudomonadota; class Alphaproteobacteria; order Rhizobiales; family Hyphomicrobiaceae; genus Tectiglobus. Next base: position 4,269,677 of record CBDCWE010000003.1, on the reverse strand, counting down.
AAGGCGAGCCCGGAACCGGTAAGACCGTACTGGCGATCGAAGTTGCCAAGGCGCTCGGAGTGCCGCTGCTGGAATGGCACATCAAGTCGACGACCAAGGCGTTGCAGGGCCTCTACGAATACGATGCGGTCAGCCGGCTGCGCGACAGTCAGCTCGGCGATGAGCGCGTCAAGGACATTCGAAACTACATCAAGCGCGGCGCGCTTTGGGATGCCTTCACCATGGATCAACGCCCGGTCCTGCTGATCGATGAAATCGACAAGGCAGACATCGAGTTCCCGAACGACCTGCTGCAGGAACTCGATCGCATGGAGTTCTTCGTCTACGAGACCGCAGAGACGATTAAGGCAAAGCATCGTCCGATCGTGATGATCACGTCAAACAACGAAAAGGAGCTGCCGGATGCGTTCCTGCGCAGGTGCTTCTTCCACTACATCAAGTTTCCCGATGCAGACACCATGCGTGAGATCGTCGAGGTGCACTTTCCCGGCCTCAAGGGCATGCTCGTTCGCGAAGCCCTCAACGTGTTCTACGACATGCGCGATGTCCCTGGGCTCAAGAAAAAGCCGTCGACATCGGAACTTCTCGACTGGCTGAAGTTGTTGCTCAGCGAAGACATTTCGCCGGAAACGTTGCGCACTTCCGATCCCCGCAGTCTCATTCCGCCGCTCCACGGCGCCTTGCTCAAGAACGAGCAGGATGTTCACCTGTTCGAGCGTCTGGCCTTCCTCGCAAAACAAAAGGCCAATCAGAAATCGTAGCACACAACTTCGCTGTTTGCGGTTGTAATCGCTGCGGCGGTGGCGCATCTAGTGGTCTCAATCACTAGATCATCGTGCTTTAAGTTGGAACCGCTATTGCGGTTCCAACTTAAAGCACAAAGATGATCGCCACTTTAGAGGCGAGCAACTTTCTGCCTTTATTCAGGATCGTTCCGATTCCGAATAAAGGCAGGTTGCTCTAGGCGTTTCGGAGTTAGCTCGAACCATCCCGCGCCGCCGCCGGGCCAGTCGACGGCACGATCTGATCGCCGGCCGGGACGGGGAGCGGAACGGCGACGTGTTTGCGCCTAGGCCGGAAATGATCAGAACGGTGCAATCAACGGTGCAATCAGCTGCAGGTGAACGCTTGCGCCTATCGGAACTGACAGACACTGCAACCGATGCCGTGCGAGCCGCGGGGACCTATCTCTCGGATCTGGCGACACCGCGCGTGCGACTGGGTGTGACGGGTCTATCGCGGGCCGGCAAGACCGTGTTTATCGCAGCCCTGGTGCAGGCCCTGACCGAGGGCGGCGCGCGCCCGCCACTGACGATCGGTCATCTGCCGGGCTTTCGCGCGTTCCTCGAGCCGCAGCCCGATGACGATATCCCGAGGTTTGCCTATGAGCAGCATTTGGCGACACTTCGCTCGGGCGGCGGCCAGTGGCCGCAAAGCACGCGCCAGATCAGCCAGCTGCGCCTGACCTGCGAATGGGCGCCAACCGATTGGGCGCGCCAGATGGCCGGCATCACGCGCGCCCTGCACATTGATATCATCGATTATCCCGGGGAATGGCTGTTGGACCTCGCCCTGCTCGATCAGAGCTATGCGGCCTGGTCCGAGGACATGCATGCCTTTGCCCGCCGCCGCGCCCGTGATGGCCGGGTCGAGGACTGGCTGCGGTTCTGCGCCGAGCACAACCTGATCGACGCGGGCGACGAAACTGTCGCTATTGCCGGTGCGGAGTGCTTCCGCGCGTTCCTCAGATCCGTGCGCGAGCACGATCGCTTTGCGCGCATGATCAGCCCCGGCCGGTTTCTTCTGCCCGGCGACCTCGACGGTTCGCCGTTGCTGACGTTCTTCCCGCTGGCCGGTGCGGACGGTGACAGCAATCGGGCAGGTACGCTTGGGGCAATGCTCGAGCGGCGCTTCGAGGCCTATAAGGCACATGTGGTCAAGCCGTTCTTCGAGCGCCATTTCAAATCACTGGACCGCCAGATCGTGCTGGTCGACATGCTCGGCGCGCTCAATGGCGGCCCGGACGCCGTTGAGGAACTCGAAACCTGTCTGCTGAGCGCCCTCAACGCCTTCCGGCCGGGGGCGCAGCGCTGGCTCGCGGCGGTTCTCGGCCGACGCATCGACAAAGTGCTGTTTGCGGCAACCAAGGCCGATCATGTTCATGCCAGCAGCCATGACCGTTTGCGCGCCGCGTTGGACGTGTTGGTGCGGCGGGCGAGCCAGCGGGCGGATGAAGCCGGGGCCGACTTCGCCGTCACCAGATTGGCTTCGCTGCGTGCGACCGAGGACGTCGATTACCGCGTCGACGGCGATTTGATCCCCTGTATTCGCGGCATCCCGATCCGCGGTGAAACCGTCGGTACGAAGCGTGCCGACGGTGAGGCGTCTGCCGCCGTCTTTCCCGGCGAGTTGCCGCCCGACCCCTATGATATATTCGATCGCGATGCGCTTGCGGCCGGTGAACTCAACTTCGTGCGGTTTCGTCCGCCAACGAGCTTGGCACAAGTCGACCCGGCGCCGCGCGTCTGGCCGCATATCGGTCTTGACGAGGCCCTGCGCTACCTTCTGGGAGATCGTCTGGTTTGAGCACTGAGCGCAAGCGGCGCCCGCCGCAAATGTTCGAGGGGAACGATCCAGCGGTGCAGCCGTCCGCGCCGCAGCAATCCGATCGCGATTTGGGCGATGAGACGCAGGAGCACTTTGAGCGAGGCCCGCAGCACGGCGGATCTGACGACCACACGGACGGCGCGGAGGCAACCGCCAAACAACCGCAAAACGGCGGCCCGGTTGCACGTGGTGTGCGCTGGGGTGGCCTGTTGTTCGCGGCGCTGTCCGGGCTGGCGCTGTTGGCGGCCGGGGTCTGGTTCGCGCGGTTTGCCGCGGTTGCCTTGGCGCGCAATGACTGGGTTGGTTGGACGGCGCAGGCACTGCTCGGGCTGGCGCTGCTCGCAGCGCTGGTCATTGCCTTCAAAGAGTTCATCGGGCTGCTGCGGATGGCGCGCATTTCGCGCATTCGCCGGGATGCCGACCACGCCCTTGCCAGCGCCGATCGCACCGCGGAAGAACGCGCGGTGAAGGCGCTTAAAGGCCTCGCGCGCGGGCGCAGTGACAACACGTGGAGGTTGTCGGCCTTTCGCGATGAAGAACGCCACATGCGCGGACCAGGCGAACTGCTTGGTCTTGCCGACCGGGTGCTGCTGGCGGTGCCGGATCTGCAAGCGCGGCGGATTGTTTTCGAGTCGGCACGCCGCGTTGCCATCGTCGCAGCGGTCGTGCCGATCACCTTCCTGGTCGTGATGTTTGTGTTTGCCGAAAACGTTCGAATGGTGCGCCGGCTGGCCGCGGCCTACGGCGGGCGCCCGGGCGCGCTCGGTGGGGTGCGCTTGTTATGGCGGGTGATCATGCATGTTGCCGCGACCGGTGCGATCGCGTTGACTGATGATCTGTTCGGCCAGTTCCTCGGCCAGGATATCGTCCGGCGGATCTCGCGCCGACTGGGCGAAGGCGCCTTTATCGGGGCGCTCACGGCCCGCCTCGGCGTCGCCGCCATCGAAGTCTGCCGGCCGCTGCCCTACATCGAAGCCGCGCCGTTGCGCTCACGCCACGTCGTGCGTGAGCTGTTCCCCGAGATCAACCCGGCCAAAATGGTCAAATCGGCGTTTTCGGGCAAGCCTGACTCGCAAACGCGCAACGATTAAACGCCGGCCCGGTCGGGCGCGATCCAATAGTCGAGCAACGGCCAGCGCTTACCGGTGAGCGGATCACATTGCGGCAGTTGGGTTCGCGCAATTTCGCTTGCAGCGCGCGCGAAATCCGCATCGGTTTCGCGTTTGAGATCCCAATCTTCCTGGCCCGCCGGATAGGCCCCGACGATCAACAGCTCAGGCCCGCGCGACAGCCGGCAATGGCCGGTCCCGGCCGGCAGGATGGTGAGGTCACCGCTCCGCAACCAAATCCGTGAACCGGTCGGCCCGCCAAACTGGACTTCGACGTCTGGCCCGAGATTGGCGAGCACTTCGTGTGCGCGCGCGTGATAGTGATGAAATGGAAAAATGCCGTTCTCCCAAACTCCCGACCAACCGTTTTCAACCAATCGTTCGGCCAGGCGCCGCGCACCCCCGTCACCGACAAAGTCACGAACCGCAGCGCGGTAGATCAGCAGCGGATAGGCCGGGTTGTTGGGGATCAGTCCGGATCGATCGAAGGCAAACCTTGCGATTTGGTCGACAGACATTGACACAACTGGTCCACCCGATAGGATTATTATGGTTACTGATTAATTGACGATTTACGAAAGTTTGCAAGATGGCGCTTCGCCATACAAGTGGTAAGTCGGGCGAAAAGTGGCGGACCTGCCAATCGTTGCATGTCGACGAGACCGCGCTTTCGCAACGCGAAATTGAAGTTTTTCGCTGGATCTCAACGGGCAAGTCCGATTGGGCCATCAGTCAGATACTGAAGATTTCTCCCAAGACAGTGAATTTTCACGTCGAGAACGTGAAGCGCAAGTTCGGCGTGGGCACGCGCATCCAGGCCATCGTAGCGGTCGTGAAAAGCGGTGTGCTGGATCGCTAGTGGTCTCAACCACTTAAAATGGCGTATTGAGATGCGCTGCCCTGGTTCGTGAGCAGGACGGTATTGGATGCTGCCGGACCGGTCATCTTCCGGGCCGAGGCTGTGTGGGAGCGTGCACCTGGCGAGAATGATGCTATAAGGACGCGCCCACAACCCATCGGGATGCCGTGAATGTTTGCGAATTTCTTCCTTGAACTTAAGTCGGCGAAAGTACCGGTTTCGTTGCGCGAATACTTGACGCTGCTCGAAGGCATGCAGGCCGACATCGCCGAGCGTCGCGTTGAAGACTTCTATTACCTGTCGCGAACATGCCTGGTGAAGGACGAGCGCCACATCGACAAGTTCGATCGGGTGTTCGCGCACGTCTTCAAAGGCCTCGATGCGATCGATGAGGCCGTCGAGGCCGAGATCCCCGAGGAGTGGCTGCGGGTCGTCAGTGAACTCTATCTCACGGACGAGGAAAAGAAAAAGATCGAAGAGTTGGGGGGCTGGGACAAGATCATGGATGAGCTGCGCAAGCGGCTCGAGGAACAACAAGGGCGCCACCAAGGCGGTGGCAAATGGATCGGAACCGGCGGCACATCTCCCTATGGGGCGTACGGCTACAATCCGGCAGGCGTGCGGATCGGTCAGAAGGAAAACCGCAACTTTCGCGCCATCAAGGTTTGGGACAAGCGCGAGTTCAAGGATTTCGACGATAGCCGTGAACTTGGCACACGCAACATCAAGATGGCGCTGCGGCGGTTGCGCAAGTTTGCCCGCGAGGGCGCCGAAGACGAGCTTGATCTCGACAATACCATCAAGGGTACCGCCCATAAGGGCTATCTCGATATCCACATGCGACCGGAGCGGCGCAACGCCGTGAAAGTCCTGATGTTCCTCGATGTCGGCGGCTCGATGGACTGGCACGTCAAGACCGCCGAAGAGCTGTTTTCGGCATCGCGGGTCGAGTTCAAGAACCTCGAGTACTTCTACTTCCACAATTGCCTTTATGAGTTTGTCTGGAAGGAAAACGCACGGCGCTGGACCGACCGCCAATCGACCTGGGACGTGCTTCACAAGTACCCGTCGGACTACAAGATCATCTTCGTTGGCGATGCCTCCATGAGCCCCTATGAGCTCACGGTCCCGGGTGGATCGGTTGAGCACATGAACCCCGAGTCCGGTGCGACCTGGCTGGGTCGGGTCGGCGACATCTATGAGCATTGCGTATGGCTCAATCCGGTCGCCAAGGACCATTGGAAATGGACACCGTCCATCCAGATGGTCGCCGACCGGCTCGAAGGCCGCATGTTTCCGCTCACCCTCGACGGCCTCGATCGGGCGATGCGTGAGTTGATGCGCTAAGTTCGAACTTTCAGGACGTTGTCCATCCGGCCTGGCCACGGCACCCGGGACCGAGGTCCCGGAAAACAAGGCCCCGGAAAACAATGTCTTGGAAAACGAGATCCTGGAAAACGAGATCCTGGAAAACGAGATCCTGGAAAACGAGATCCTGGAAAACGAGATCCTGGAAAACGAGGTCCCTGGGAACTGTGTGTCGGAGGCCAAACACGCGATACAATTGCTAATTCGCCATGATTCGGTTGCCATCGTGCGCTAAGCCGCGTTCCGGGAACAAGCCGGCACGATGTTGACCGTCTGCCGGTTTTGGGGAAACTGCTGACATGACCAAGGGAATCGCACTCTCAATCTTCGCTGCCGTCTTGCTCGCCGGATGCGGCAGCGCCAAGCTGCCGAGCCTGACGACCGGATCCGTCAGTCAGTCGGCGCAACCAACGCCGACGGTGGATGATCCGCTGGCGCGGGCTGTGGAGGTTGGCGTGACGTCGGCGCAAGCCGAAAAGTGCGGCTATTTCTTCGATCCGCAACAGCTGCGGGCCAACTACCTGGCCGCCGAAGCGCAGCGCACGGCGGCGCCTGCTACACTGCACAAGGTCGAAACGGCGTATGATTTTGCCAGGTTGCGCGTTACGCGGCAGATCGCGAAAGCCGAAGGATATTGTTCCAAGGCCAAAACCGCCCAGATCAGATCGTCGCTGAACCGCTATCTGGCCGGCGATTTTCAATCGGTTAGGAAACGCCAGGTGGCACAGCAAACCGGTTTCGGTTGGTTCGACAATGAACCATCGGGCAAGGTCTTCAATCTGGAATCAATCCACGATCCGTTGCTGAATGACAAGACCAAGAGCGCCGATGACGAATAGCACCGCGCGGCCTCAGGCTCGAGGCTTACGAAACGCCGGCAGCGACTGTTGCCATAACGCTCATAGCCTTCAGGTCTAGATCATCGTGCTTTAGAGGCGAGCAACTTTCTGCCTTTATTCGGGATCGTTCCGATTCCGAATAAAGGCAGGTTGCTCTAGTTCGAACCATCCCGCTCTGCCAGCGGCCAGCCACAGCCGATGATCTGGCAGGCGGCCGGGAGCGGCAGCGGGCAGGTGATGCAGACCCGCTTGACGAGTGGAAATGATCTTGGTTGATGCCTGATATGGCCGCGCAGATTTTCTGGTTCGAAGTCTTGATCAAGGGGACGGCCGGCTTGGTGTTGTTGGCGCTGCCGGTGGCGGTCGCCAAGGTGATCGGATTGCCTCACGGCGGCGTCGGGTTCTGGATCCGAATTCTCGGTTCGTTGCTGATCGCCATCGCCGGCGGCGCCTATGTCGAGGCGACACGCGCAGCTGCCGGCGGCATTGGCTATGCCGGGCTGGCATTGATCAACGTCGGTGGCATGCTGGCGTTTTTTGCCGCGATCATGACCGGGCAGGTGAAAACGGTGCGCGGGACGATTGTGCTCTGGACCAGCATCGCCGTTTTGCTGTTGTTAACATTATTTGAGATTGCCTACATTTGATCGACCGGTCGCACCTGTCGCCGACCGCAGACGAAAAGTGGGGTGTTGGCAATCTCCAACTCGACGATACCATCGCCCGTCTGACCGGGTCTGATCCGCATACGATCGACCTGCTGGCGCCCGCCGCGAATTGCAACTGGGAAGCCTCTGAATAAGTCCAAGCTCCAGGGGATCCATCCCCTGGTCGGGGAGTTTGAGGGGCTGAAAGCCCCTCATGAATCGCCGTGAAACGGCGATATGTTAAGGGCTCTGCCCTTAACGATCCCGCCAAAGGGCCTCGCCCTTTGGAAACCGTTGACTTGATCAGAGGCTCTCTAGCGAACGCCGAGTTTCTTTTGCAGGCTCGAGGACGACGTCGTGTATTGGAACAGCAGTTTCTTGTCGGGATAGATGTAGCGGTGCACCTGTTGCGCCATCAGCGCGGCCTCGTGGAAGCCGGACAAGATCAACTTGAGCTTGCCCGGATATGTATTGATGTCGCCGATTGCGAAAATGCGTTGTTCGCTGGTTTCAAACTTTTCCGTATCGACCGGAATCAAGTTCTCTTCGAGATTGAGACCCCAGTTCGCAACGGGCCCAAGCTTCATCGTCAGTCCGAAGAATGGCAAGAGACGATCGCAGGCAAGCTGCCGCTCGCCATCCTTGGTTTTGATGGTGACGCCCGTGAGCTGGCCGTTGACGCCCTTGAGTTCGCCAACCTGGCCAATGATCAGCGCCATCTGCCGGTCGGCAACCAAGGCTCGCATTTGTTCGACCGAATGCGGTGCGGCCCGGAAATCATCGCGCCGGTGCAGCAATGTCAAGGATTTCGCGATCGGTTGAAGACTGAGCGCCCAGTCCAGTGCAGAATCACCGCCACCGACAATGAGAATGTCCTTGTCTCGAAACTCGTCTATGCGGCGGACCGCATAAAAGACCGACGTGCCCTCGTAATCCTCGATGCCTTGCAGCGGCGGGCGCTTGGGCGTGAATGAGCCGCCACCCGCAGCAATGACGATGACCTTGGCAAGGAAACTATTGCCAACATCGGTGGTGAGCTTGAACCGCCCGTCCGCGGTGCGCTGCAGTTCATCGACGCGCTCACCGAAATGAAATTCAGGATCAAACGGCTGGATTTGCTCCATCAGTCGGTCGGTCAGTTGCTGTCCTGAGACCACCGGCAGCGCGGGAATGTCGTAGATCGGTTTTTCGGGATAAAGCTCGGCGCACTGGCCGCCGGGCTTATCGAGAATATCGATCAGATGCGCCTTGATGTCGAGCAGGCCGAGTTCGAAAACAGCAAACAACCCAACCGGGCCGGCGCCAATGATGGCGACATCGGTCTCGATCGATTGCGGCTCATGGCCGGCGGCTGCTGTCATATCTGGGTTCCTACCTCGGTTGCCCTGTCCGACCGGCTCAGAATTGTTTTTCCGGTACGGTGACGATCAAGCCATCAAGCTCGTCGGTGACTTTGATCTGGCATGACAGGCGGCTGGTCTCACGCACATCGAATGCGTAGTCCAGCATGTCCTCTTCCATTTCGGACGGCTCGCCGGTCTTTGCCATCCAGTCGTCGCCAACATAAACGTGGCACGTGGCGCAGGCACAGGCGCCGCCGCATTCTGCCTCAATACCATCGATCTGGTTGATCTTGGCGGCCTCCATGACCGTTAGTCCGGTCTCGGCTTCGATGGTGTGCCGCCCGCCATCCGGTTGTATGTACGTAATCTTCGCCATGCCGTGGTTCCGGTGAGATTGTCTGGTTTGCGTGTCATGGTTTGCGTGTCATGGCCAGCCAGCGGCCGCCACGCATGAAGTGCGCAAGACCGACGAACTTCGCAAGGAATTCAGAGACGGCCAAACGTCACATGATCACATCATCACAACGTCACATCAGTGCGGATGGGTGTCATCAAGCCGAGTGGTCTCACCAATGACGTCCGTGAGCTTGGCGATCGCGCGTTCGATTTCGACAACCGTGGACTTCGGACGGGTGCCCGCCAGCTGTTCAGCCCTGGCTGCACGTTCAGCCAGTTCCATCGCACCGACGGCTTTGGCGGACCCTTTCAAAGCGTGCGATGATTGAAACCAAGCCTCGTGATCATCATTGTCCGCGGCCGCGCCGAGAGCGCCAACCAACGCCGGCAGCTGCTCAGCGAACAGGCCAAGAACTTCCTGTTCCAACGCGCGGTCGCCAAGCGTGTATCGTGAAAGATGATTGAAGTCCAACACCGGCAACTCGGACGGCTGATCCGTCGCGGCCACGGCACTTGAGGCCACTTCGGTTGTAGATCGGCGTGATTTCGATGAGTTTAACATTCTGTTAATTAAGGCTAAACACGGGGATAACCGGCATTCACTGTTGCAGACCCGGCCGCAAGGCTACAAGATCGCGGCCAGGATTTGCTTAATTCCTGCATGACAACTGCACAGACTGGTTGATGATTGCTTAGTAATCTTGTTCGGCGGCCGACAGCATATGCTGAACGGCAGCATTTGTTGGACCGCAGCATTTATTGAACGGCAGCGCTAGCTGGCCAGCGGTATTCACTTTGAAAACCGGTCCAAGATTTGTCATGATAGTAGACTAGCCCAATCAGGTGGACGGCGGTGTTGTTCGAATCAATCTGTGATTATCGATCAATTGTCTGATACCTTTGATTATTCCAGGGCTCGGCAACATGTTGCTGCGATCGGGGCAAAGGGGGTTCTCGTGATGTATGCATGCTTCAACACTCTGACGACGTGAGCGCGAGTGGGTGAATGAGTAGTGAGCGGAATGCGCAGGCATCGCGCAAGGCGGCGTCTCTCAGCGATCGGCTTGAGCAGCTGGATGAGGATGCTGGCGCCACCGGATCGGCGGCCGAACAGGATCACAGCAGTGCTGGTGCGCTTCCTCCACCCATTCCAGATAGCAAGCCTGCGGCGAAATCGTCTCGTGTGCAGACACCCGCCGCACCGTCGCCCGCCACACCGACACCCGCCTCATCTTTGCCCGCCACACCGATAGCCTCCACTGCGGCGGCCGGCGCCGCCCAGACCGGAGACAAACCACCCCCCATTCCGGGAGTTGGGCCCGGGATTGGCCCCAAGGTTGGCCCAGGAGTTGACCCCGGAGTTGGCAAGCCGTCGGCGGCCGAAGCCAAGCCAAAATCTGGCCCGCCACCGCCGCCGCCCGTGGACCGAACGAAGTCCGATGCGGCAGCCCCGAAGACCGCCCGGAATGCGGACAATGGACCCGCCGGCGACGTTCCGGACGCGATAAGGCCCAATGGCAAAGCGCGCCGCGCACCAGGACCGGGCGCCGCCATCAACGAGGCCCGGCCTCAAGACCAACGCCGCGCGGCGCAACGCCGGCCGGCCGGCCCGTCGCGAGACCGTATCGCCGCCAACGATGATGCGCCCTCGATTGGCGGCTTGATCTATGCGCTCAATCAACGGCCCTCCAACCGCACCTTCAGTTATGCCGCCGCCGCGAGCGGATTGTGGGCCGCAATTGCTCTCGGCTTTTCCTGGGCGTTCATGTCGAACGACCTGACGGCGGCCGACGGGATTGGCGCGGTTTTGAGCCACCCCTCTTTCCTGACGGCATTTGCGACCGTTGTCGGGCCAATATTGCTGTTCTGGTTTATCGCGGTGTTATTGTGGCGCGCGGAAGAGTTGCATTTGCGCTCAACGGCGATGACGGAGGTTGCGGTTCGACTGGCCGAACCGGACCGCATGGCGGAGCAGTCGGTTGCCTCGCTCGGCCAAGCGGTACGGCGGCAGGTTTCGTTTATGAACGATGCGGTGACCCGGGCGCTCGGCCGCGCCGGCGAATTGGAAGCGCTCGTCCATCGTGAGGTGAGTTCACTCGAAAACTCCTATGAGGACAACGAACGCAAGATTCGCGGGCTGATCCAGGAGTTGTCGGGGGAACGACACGCCCTGCTCAATACCGGAGATCAATTCAAGGACACGCTCGTGCAGCTCGGCAGCGAAGTGCCGCAGCTCATCGATCAGCTCAATCAACAGCAACTGCGCCTGGCTCAAATCATCGAGCATGCCGGCACCAATCTCAACCAGCTCGAATCGGCGATTGGTTCGCAGACCGACAAGTTGCAGTCCTCGCTCGGACAAAACACCGATCGCCTGCAGCGCGTCCTGGAGGATTATACCGGTGCGCTCGCAGTTGCACTCGGCAGCCGGACCGATGAAATGCAGACGGTACTGACCGGCTATACCGAGGCACTCGGCGGCGCGCTGGACAGCCGCACACAGCAGATGCAATCGCTGCTGGAGGACAAACGCAAAGCGATCGATAGCTCGCTTGAGACCGCCAGCGATACGCTGTTGAACAGAACCGAGACCATACAGTTGGTATTCGAGGAGTATGGTCGCGCCCTCGATGAGACCCTTGCCAACCGCACCGAGGCGTTCGACATGCAGTTGGTCGAGCGCACGAAGGCCTTGGACAACGCCTTCGGGGAGCGTTTGCGCCTGTTCGATGAGGCGATGATGCGGTCGACCCTGGCAATCGATTCGGCGGTCGGAGACAACGCCACGGCGCTGACGTCCGCGCTCGATCAGCATGCCGAGAACTTTACGTCGGCACTGGCGCAACAGGCCGTGCAGCTCGATGAAACGCTGGTGCGCGGCATCGATGCCGTGCGTGCATCGAGCGAGAACATTTCCCGCCAATCAATCAAGGCGATCGAAGGCCTGGCCAGTCAGTCCGACTTGCTCCGGAATGTTTCGGAAAACCTCCTCGACCAGATCAGTTCGGTCTCGAACAGGTTCGAATCCCAAGGCCAGGCCATCATGCGCTCCGCGAACGCGCTCGAGTCAGCCAACTACCGTATCGACAGAATGTTGGCCGATCGTTCGGACAATCTCAGTGCGACGCTGGAGCGAATGTCGGGAACCGCCGAACAGCTCGGTGCAGCCTTCGACGGATATTCGAAGAACCTCGAAGGTACGATTTCCGGCGCCCAGGAGCAGGCGAAACTTCTAACTCAAGATCTCAGTCGCGAGACCGCCGAACACGCGCGTGCAGCCGTTGACACCCTACAGCAGTTCAAACAGGCAGCGGCCCGAGAAGCCGATCAAGCGCTCGAGGATCTGCGCAGTGAGTTTTCATCGGTCTCGCGCGAGGTCACGGAGCGGCTGGGTACGCTTTCCGATCAGTTCTCGCAGACGACCGGGCAGGTGCGCGAGCACGCAGCCCGCGCTGCACGCGAGCTCGAGAACGAACAAGGGCGTCTGAAACAGCAGCTCGATCAGTTGCCGTCGGCAAGTCAAGAACATGCCGCGGCGATGCGTAAAGCCTTGCAGGATCAGCTTAAAGCTCTCGATCAGCTGGCGGAACTGGCGCAGAATACCGCTGTGCAGGCGGCCGCCCGACCGCCGTCCAATGACATGCTGGTTCGATTGGAGGAAGTGCCCGCGCGGTCGCCCGCAGCACCCGACCGGCGGCTGCCGCTGGCATCGTTGTCCAATACCCTGGCGCGGGAGTTGCATGAGCGCCAGTCCAGGCAGGTCCAAGCGTTCGCGACGACACCGCAAGCGGCACCGGCGCAGCAGCCTGCAGCAATGGCCTCGGCATCGGTTCGGCGCACGCCAGGGCCGAATGACAGCGCCGCGCCATCGACGTCGAACTGGAGTGTTGGCGATTTGCTCGCACGCGTCTCCGAGGATGACGGCGCTGCGCCGGAACCCGCCGCCGCAAATCCGAGCGCCAATTTGCACGAGCCGTCAGCGCCGGCCCAACCGCGTGAGCCAACACGTGAGCCACCACCGGCCGAGCGCGGCGCCGGCATCGACATCGCCCAGCTGGCCCGCGCACTCGACAGTGCCACGGCTGCGGCGATCTGGTCTCGGTTCCGCAATGGGCAGCGTGGTTTCATGGTCCGTAGCATTTACGCGCCGGAAGCGCGGCACATGTTCGATGAAATCGTGCATCGTTATCAAACTCAGCCAGAGTTTCGGAGCAATGCCGATATCTTCGTGCGCGAGTTTGAACGCACGTTGCGCGACTGCGATCAGCGCGATCCGAGCGGAGATCTGACCCAGGAGCAAATCGTGTCGGACACCGGACGCGTCTATCTGCTGTTTGCGCATGCCTCCCAACGCCTCGTCTAGTGGTGCCGATCGTTCCGGTTCCGACTAAAGGCAAGTCCAAGGTCCAGGGGACCCATCCCCTGGTTGGGGTGTTTGAGGGGCGGACAAGCCCCTCATGGATCGCCGCACAGCGGCGATGCGTTAAGGGCTCTGCCCTTGTATCTTAATCTTGAGCCTGTTTCTTGCGAATCAGCGATGTTCAGGCTTGATCCGGCAGGATGGCCACCCTGCCGGATCGGGCGGGTTTGGGGCCGTGCTGCCCTTGGGTGATTTGCACCGTTTGTTAGCTAGGCCAGCCCGCCCATCGCTTCACCTGAACAGATGATTGGGAGCAAGTCCCGGATGCAAGGCAAGGTCAAACGAAGCGACTCTGACATGGTATATGTCGGCATCGATGTTGCCAAGAACTGGCTCGATGTCGCAATCTATCCGGCCAATGTGACGTTCCGGTTTGCCAACACCAAAAAAGGCCACAAGCAATTGCTCGCCAGCCTTGCCACGTATCAGGTCGGCCTTGTGGTTTGTGAGGCAACGGGAAAACACCATCGCTCTTGCCACGCCGCTCTGCACGCTGCCGGTATTGCGGTTTGTGTCATCAATCCTTATCGATCCCGCAAGTTTGCCGACATCTTAGGTAAGTTGGCCAAAACCGATACGATCGATGCGATGACACTGGCCCAGTTGGCAGCCCTGCATCAGCCAAACGCGACCATCCCTGCTCCTGAAAAAATCCAGAAACTGGCAGAGCTTATCTCAGCTCGCATCGCCGCCGTTGGCGACAGAACGGCCGTTTCAAACCGCCATGGTGCGGCCCAATGTGCCAACCTCAAGCGCGAACTGGGCAGGCAGCTCAAGGCCGTCGACAAGCATATCGCGCGCCTCGAGGCGATGATCCGCAAGATCATCGCAAGCGATGAGGCGCTGATGCGACGTTATGATATTCTTGTCTCAATTCCAGGTATCGCTGACATCACGGCGATGGGGTTGATCGGCCTGCTCAGCGAACTCGGCACCTGCACCGATAAAGAAATCGCAGCCCTTGTCGGCGTCGCGCCGATGAACTGGGACAGCGGCGAAATGCGGGGGCGGCGTGCCATTCGCGGCGGCCGAGCAGCAGTGCGTAAGCTGCTTTACATGCCGGCCATGGTTGCTGTCGGTCGTGGCGTGAATGCTGACTTGCAAACCTTCTACGAACGTTTGCGAGCCAACGCCAAGCCCGCCAAAGTCGCGCTCGTTGCCGTCATGCGAAAACTCATCATTCTCGCCAACACCCTGATCTTCGAAAACCGAAAATGGGCCCCCAAAATGCCTTGACAAGCGAGACAGATGCTAACAATCCCGCCAAAGGGCATTGCCCTTTGGAAACCTGAAACTTGATCAGAAGATCCCTAGGCCCGAGGCGAGCCGGCAACCGAACCGGTGTCCAAGGCCAGCACGCCCATGGCACCCGTTCCGGCCAACGCCAAACCGGCCATTACCCAAAAGCTTGCAGATCCCATCGGTTCATAAAGTGAGCCTGCGAGCAGTGTTGTGGCGCCCATGATGACGCCGGCACCGAGCGCGGCGAAGATCGATTGTGCAGCGCCCGCCTGGTCCTCCGGCACCTGCGATTGCAGCAGGTTCAGGGTGCCAAGGTGGGTCGCCCCGAATGTCAGTGCATGCAGGAGCTGCAACGGGAACAGCAGCGCAAAGGCCGGATCGCATGCCATCGCGGACCAGCGCACGACGCCGGCAACGCCGCCGGCCAGCACAAGGCCGACCGGCCCGATCTGGGCGAGCGCCCGCGCGGCGATCGCAAACAGGCCGATTTCCGCAACGACGCCGAGCGCCCACAGCACGCCGATCCATTGATCCGATATCGCGAGCGTACGCCAGTGGATGGCGCTGAAGGCATAGAACACAGCATGCGAGCCTTGGATGAGACCGGCCCCGAAAACCAACAGGATGAACCAACGGCGCCTCAGCAGACCCGCGGCAAGGTTCAGCCGTTGTCCGATCGAGCCGGCGGCCTTGGCGAGCGGTGCGCCGGTTTGCTGGGTGGTGGGCAGGCCATGGGCTGCGATCGCCGTGATCAGAACGGTCGAGATGACCATGAACACAACGCTGCCGCCACCGTAGTTGGCGACGACAAGACCACCGATGACGTTGGCTGCAATGAACGTCGCCGAACCCCACAGGCGCATGCGACCATAATCGAGCCCGAGCCGGCGCGCGCCGGCCAGCGACTTGGCTTCGACCAGGGGGATCACCGACTGCGTGGCGATTTGAAACCCGACGATGAGGGCCAGGATCGTCGAAAAGTCGTCGGCAAACACCAGCAGGAGCGCACAACCGAACCCGAACCAGCCGCCGTAGATGATGGTGCGGCGATGATCGCCCCGGGCATCCGACCAAATGCCGATCAGCGGCGTGGCGGCGATCCGCACAAGCAGTGGCGCGGCGGTGAGGACGCCGATCTCGAACGGCGTCATGCCGCGCCATGCCAACCAGATCGGCATGAACGGTAAGTATAAGCCGAGATTGGCAAACATCGCACCGAAGTAAATCGATACGCGCACGGCAAAGCTATGAGCCAATTCGCGCTCCGATTGAACAGGCCCGGATAGTGGACCTTCCCACTCCGTAACATACTCGGGCCCGCGGTCTTAAGCTCAATTCAGTCGATCGACCAACCGCAACGTGAGTGAAGCTCACCATGGCAAACCAGACCGTGCGGCACGGCTTCGAAGACGAGGCAGAATCCCGCGCAATTGAAACGGCGCTGCTGGCGCCGTGCGCGGCGTTGGGTTGTGGCCGAGCACCGACGGCAAAGCCAGCCCGCAGCGCCGAACGGTCATGGGCGCTAGAGCAACCTGCCTTTAGTCGGAATCGGAACGATCCTGAATAAAGGCACAAAGTTGCTCGCCTCTAAAGTGGCGATCATCGTGCTTTAAGTTGGAACCGCAATAGCGGTTCCAACTTAAAGCACGATGATCTAGGAGATCCCCTGTCGCGAACTCGAAAGTTGTGCGCCGGACGTTGCCGGAGCTGACATCGCGTTGCGGCAGCGACACGTGTGGCCTGGCTCATGACGCTTTGGCATCATAAGCGTCGCGGCACGTCATAACGGCGTCGAAGCTTTTTTCTGCCCACAAGACGAGCGGGATCAGATGGTCAACCAGTTCCGCGCCCAAATCGGTGAGCGCATACGACACGGCGACCGGCGGTCCGGCGTTGACCGTTCGCGTGATAAAGCCATCACGCTCCAGCGCGCGGAGGTTTTCTGTCAGCACGCGCTGACTGATGTCGCCCACCAAACGCCTGATTGCATTGAACCGCTGCGAGCCGTCTTCGAGGCTCAACAAAACCAGCGAAGCCCACTTGCCATTGACGTTCGCGAGCACATTGCGGACGGGACAAAGACCGCTCTCTTCGCAGGTCGTGACGGTTATGCGCAGCATACTTAGTTACCTATAGGTGCGTAATTGACACTAGGTTCATTTTTCATACTATGTCATCTCTGTCCACCAGGAAGTTCGTGAGAAGTTCGTGAATAAGGTGTTTCGATGATCATAAAACATGTGTGCCAAGCAGCCGTTATGGCTATTTTGGCGGTTGCAGTCGCCGGCCAGGCGCAGGCGGCCAATCCGAAGGCCATCGTACGCGATGCGCTGGCGGCGATCTTCGTCGATTTCGATGCCAAGGCGGTCCGGCGGCTCCTCTCGGAGAACTACATCCAGCACAATCCGAACGTGCCCACGGGCCGTGCTCCGATTATTGGCTTTCTGCCGAAACTGAAAGCTAGCGCAATTTCGCTCAAAACCCATCGCATTCTCGCCGAGGACGACATCGTCGTCACGCACAACAGCTACACCAACGCGCAACTGTTCGGTGCCAAGGACATCGTCACGTTCGACGTGTTTCGCGTCGCAGACGGGAAGGTCGTTGAGCATTGGGACAACATCGCGCAACAAGCACCGCCAAATCCATCCGGTCGCACGCAGACGGACGGTCCGACCAAGATTGTCGATCTCGACAAGACCGCCGCCAACAAGAAACTCGTGACTGATTTCGTCAACACGGTGCTCGTGAACGGCGACACATCCAGCCTGACCAGTTTCATCAACCCGAAACGCTACCACCAACACAACACCGCCATTGCCGATGGACTGGATGGGCTTGGCGCAGCCCTGAAGGCGATGGCCGAAAAGGGCATCGAAATGCGGTACACGAAGGTTCACATGGTCGTTGCCGAAGGCAACTTCGTCTTCACGATGTCGGAAGGTGTTTTCGGCGGCAAGCCGACAGCGTTCTTTGATCTCTTCCGTGTCGACAACGGCAAGATGGTAGAACACTGGGATATTCTCTCGAACATCCCAGACAAGATGGCCCACAACAACGGCAAATTCTAACAGGGGGCAGAATGCGTTACGCAATCGCGATCGCGACGATCGTGCTGTCAATGTGCATGTTCGCGTCGCTGAGCCTTGCTGCAAAAGAAAGGTCAGTGTTGCCGGCAGGTGCGGTCATCGAGACGGTGACGTTCAAACTGAAAGACGGCGTGTCCTTCGCCAAGTTTGGGCCAATCGACAAAGCCGTTGAAGTGCAGCACGTCTCCAAACAACCGGGTTTCCTAGCGCGGCAGTCGGCAGCGGGCGATGGCGGCGAGTGGCTGGTCATCGTCCACTGGCGGTCGGCGAAGGAGGCAGATGCCTCGATGTCTACCTTCATGCAAGCACCCGCGGCAAAGACATTCATGGACCACATCGACGCCTCGACGATGGTGATGAAACGTTACATGCCGCAATGACAAGGCTTGTGGTCCCGTATCACCGAAAAAAAGCGCATTGAGATGCGCCAGCATCACCCCCCACTCCGTGGGGCCACCCGCGCCTTGGCACAGATCAAATCTGAGCGTCTGAATGCGCTTTTTTCAAGTGACCCAGACCACTAGGCGGGCTGCTGGATGATGTCGGCGAACAAGGCCGGGTCGACGTTGCCGCCGGACAGCACGCAGGCGACCGTGCGGTTGTGGGCGTCGAACTTGCCGCTCAGGATGGCGGCCAGGGCGGCTGCGCCGCCGGGTTCCAAAACGAGCTTGAGGTCGTAGAACGCAAAGCGGGTCGCAGCGCGCGCCTCTTCGTCAGAAACAACGACACCGGCGCTGCACAGTTGCTTAGCGACGGCAAAGGTGATTTCACCCGGCGTTTCGACAAGCAGGGCATCGCAAATCGACCCCGACTTGAGTTCGTTCGTTTGGCGCGCCCCGCAGGCCAAGGATCTTGCAAAGTCATCGAAGCCCGCCGGCTCGACCGGGTGAACGGTGGTTGATGGTGCGACGTGTTTGACGGCCAACGCGATGCCGCTGAGAAGGCCGCCGCCAGCGCAGCACACGAGCACGCTATCCGGTGTCACACCAAGCTCACGGGCTTGGTCCATAAGCTCAAGGCCGACTGTACCCTGGCCGGCGACGACATGACGGTTGTCGAACGGGTGAACAAACGCGGCCTGTTGTTGTTCAGCGATGGCGTGGGCGATCGCGTAGCGGTCCTCGGTTGCACGATCGTAGGCAACAACCGTGGCGCCGAACGCTTCGGTGCGCTGGCGCTTCAGGGCCGGCGCATCCGACGGCATGACGACCGTGGCCGGGATATTGCACAGCGATGCAGCCGCGGCCACACCCTGGGCATGATTGCCCGACGAACAGGCAACAACGCCGCCGGGATGGGTAGCGGCGTCGATGCGCGAGATGGCGTTGTAGGCGCCGCGAAACTTGAACGCGCCGACGCGCTGCAGGCTTTCAGCCTTGAGCAGAACGCGGCCACCGACCCGGTCGTTCAAGGCGGGATGCTCGATAAGCGGGGTCCTGACGGCCAGGCCTTGTATGCGGGCTGCGGCGCCCTCAACGTCAGCAAATGTCGGCAGATCTTGCAACAATCGTGGTCCCCCGGTCCTAGAGCAACCTGCCTTTATTCGGAATCGGAACGATCCCGAATAAAGGCAGAAAGTTGCTCGCCTCTAAAGTGGCGATCATCTTTGTGCTTTAAGTTGGAACCGCAATAGCGGTTCCAACTTAAAGCACGATGATCTAGCGTTCTTGGCGTTCTTGGTACTCTTAGCGGTCTTTGCCGTGAGTGTCCGCCTGTGTTGTCGCACACTAACAGCGCTTGAGCTCAACGCGAATGGAATCGACCTCGATGCCGCCACGCGGGCGAATGTCAATCGTCTGCGCACAGCGGCTCGCGGCGATCGTGACCGCCGTCACAAAGGTTTCCGAGCGCAACGTCATCTTGATGCGCCCCGGGTTGACGGTTCCGCGCAGACGGCCACCGGCAGCATAGATACGCTCACGCCAATCGCCGCCGAGTGCTTTGCCCTTGGCGGTAAAATTGACAATCGCATCGATCCGGTAGCTGGGACTGGCGCACCGAAATTTCTGCGTCGCGCTGGTGCCGCCGGCACTGACCTCGTAGGTCGTCACGCATTTCATTTTCTCGCTGGCGCCGCTGGTTGTGGTAATCCTGCCCCAACCGGCCCAGCGCCCGGAAAACTGATCGAGCGGACCGGCCGCAGCCGCTGTCGCAGCGGTGACTGCAACAACACATGCGGGAAGGCGATTGAAAAGACGCATCACGATTACTCCGGCCGGTGTTTGGGGGGCACGCAACCTCCTGGCGCGATTGTGGCGGATCCGATTGGCATTAAAAGGGCCGTCAATGTGCTTCCCCAACCCAGTCATATCGGCTGATGCTGCTCGGATCTATAGCCTTTCGGACTTAGGTGATATCCGCCTCAGTCGGGTCCACCGTGCCGGCCCGACCGGCCCTCAACCATCCACGAGATCACGGGCTTTGGGTCGCCGGGCGGGGCAGCGGGATGGGTCGAGCTCACGCTGTAATTAGCGCCCCAGCTATGAATTGATGAGCCTTCAGAAGACCCGCCGGTGATCAATGGCTTGGGCTTCAGGACTTTGACGGGCGATTACACGAGATGGTCGACGGGGCCGTGCCCGCGGCCGACGCCGAGTTCACGCCCTGCAACAAGCGCGCGCGTTAGAAAAGTCTTTGCCGCGTCAATCGCCTGCGGCAGGTCCTGGCCTGCAGCGCAGCCTGCAGCGATCGCGGCCGCGAGCGTGCAGCCGGTGCCGTGGGTGTTGGGTGTTTCGACCCACTCGGCGGTGAACCACTGCTCACCGTCGGGCGCCAACAAAACGTCCGCCGCCTGTCTCACGCGGTCCGTTTCCGGAAAATGACCGCCCTTCAGCAACACGGCCTTGGCACCTTGCTCGAGCAGCCGCCGCGCCTGGTCGGCCATTTGTGCGCGCGAGGTCGCCTTGTCGGTCTCCAACAACGCGGCGGCTTCATCAAGGTTCGGCGTGATCAGCGTCGCGAGCGGGAACAATTCTTGACGCATTGCCGCAACCGCATCCTGCTGCAGCAGGCGATCGCCGCTGGTTGCGACCATCACCGGGTCGACGATCAATGGAACCCGTGGTTGGTTCGCCATTGCCAATGCAACGGCACGAATGATCTGCGCATTGGCAAGCATGCCGGTCTTGGCCGCGCCGACATCGAGGTCGTCAAGAACGCTCTCCAATTGCGCGGCGACAAATGCCGGCGGGATCGCCAACACGGCTTGCACGCCGGTCGTGTTTTGCGCGGTCAGCGCCGTCAGGACCGTAGCGCCGTAGGCGCCGAGGGCGGTGAACGTCTTGAGGTCGGCTTGGATCCCGGCACCGCCGGAGCTATCGGAGCCGGCGATTGTCAGGGCAATGGGGCGTTTGGGTGTGGTCTCGGTCATTGGCGGCTGCCAGGCCTCCTGCGATCGGTTGTCAAGGTCGGCGCATGATTTCTTGCTGCAGTGTATCGGGTGTCATCAAGTCCTCGATCTGGCTCAGCAGCGGGAAGGTTTCGATCAAGAACTGCCCGATCCAGGCCATCGTGCCGGTGACAAACATAATCCCGGTGAGTACCAGCAGCAGCCCCATGACCTTTTCCATCGCGCCCAAATGGCGGCGAAAGCGCTGGAAGAAGGACAAAAACGGTCTGATGGCGATGGCGGCCAGGATGAACGGGATGCCGAGGCCCAGCGAATAGACGAACAGCAGCTGCACGCCGCGGCCGAGGCTCGCTTCACTGGCCGCCAACGTCAGCACCGCTGCCAGGATCGGCCCGATACACGGAGTCCAGCCAAAGGCAAAGGCAAGCCCGATGACATAGGCGCCGACCAGGCTGGCGCCCTGAACGCCGGCGTCATAGCGAGCTTCGCTATAGAGCAGCGGAATTCTGATCACCCCGAGAAAGTGCAGGCCGAAGACGATAATGACGGCGCCTGCGACCATCGACAGTTCATACTGATAACTCCTGAGGACCTGGCCGAAAAGGGATGCGCCGGCGCCCAGGCCGACGAACACCGTGGTAAAGCCGAGCACAAAGACTATCGAGCCGAGCACGACCCGACGCCAGACGGCATCATCGATGCCCGCATCAACGTTGGCCTGACTGATGGTCGTGCCGCCGAGATAGCCGAGATAGGGCACAACCAGCGGCAGGACGCATGGGCTCAAAAAACTGACAAGTCCAGCGAATGCCACGCCAAAGTAGATATAGGCTTCTGCCAGCATGCCGTCTTTCCATGTCACGGAGCGGAGCCAGACACTTAAGGGTTTTGCCGCCGCCCATCAATTCAAGCCGGTTCACGCGGGCGTGTGAACAACCTCGGGCGCAGCGCCCAGAAGGCCCGGTTGGCCACGGCCCGACAGGCGTCAGGTCAAGGCCGCAACGCCCGGCAGTTCACGACCTTCGAGCCACTCGAGGAATGCGCCGCCAGCGCTCGAGACATAGGTGAACTGATCGGTGACACCGGCCGCGTTGAGCGCTGCCACGGTGTCGCCGCCGCCGGCGATCGAGGCCAGACCGCCGGCAGCGGTGAGCTCGGCTGCCCGTTTGGCAAGTCCGAATGTGCCGGCACCGAACGGGGCGATTTCGAAGGCGCCGAGCGGACCATTCCACAGCAGCGTCCGGCAACCGCCAAGCAGCTCGCTCATGTGCGCGACGGCGCCGGGCCCGACATCCAGGATCATGTCCGTCTCGCCAACATCGGCCACCGCACTGGTCCGGCTCGGCGCACCGGCCTCGAACTTTTGTGCAACGACGACGTCCGCCGGAAGCACGATATTGCAGCCGGCGGTTTGGGCTCTGGCAAGGATGTCGCGGGCCACGTCTCGCTGGTCGGGCTCTGCCAGTGAGGCACCGACAGGCCAGCCCTGGGCGAGCAGGAATGTGTTTGCCATGCCACCGCCGATGATCAGGTTGTCGACCTTGCTCACAAGGTTGGTCAGGACCGGGATCTTACTCGAAACCTTGGCGCCGCCGACGACTGCAACGGTTGGGCGTTCGGGCTTGTCGAGGGCTGCGCGCAGCGCGTTGATCTCCTCCATCAACAGGGGGCCGGCAAACTTGGGCAGGCTTGCGGCAAGGCCTGCGGTGGAAGCGTGGGCGCGGTGGGCGGCCGAGAAGGCGTCGTTGACGTAGAGGTCTCCCAGTTCGGCCAGCGCTGCAACGAATGCCGGGTCGTTGGCCTCCTCGCCGGCGTGGAACCGCAGGTTTTCCAGAACGAGGATGCCGCCGTCGGCCAGCGCGCCGACTGCAGTTTGCGCGGTCTCGCCAATGCAGTCGTCGGCGAAGGCGACATCGCGCCCTGCGAGCGCGCGCAATCGATCCGCCACCGGCCGCAGCGACATCGCCGGATCGCGTTGCCCGGTCGGGCGTCCGAAATGGGACAGGACGATGACGCGGGCTCCCCGCGCGGCAAGAGCAATGAGACCGGGCACCACCCGTGCCAAACGCGTGTCATCGCTGACCTGCCCGCCGTGAACCGGGACATTGAGGTCGGCGCGAACGAGGATGCGCTGTGCTGCAACGTCGACATCATCCAGGGTTTTGAGATTATCGAGGTTCATCGCGTTCCTGCCTGCACCGGTCGAGCGCTTGGAAAATCAGCCTGATATCGCCGCCTTTGCGCGCGCGACCACACCCTCAACAGTCAATCCGAAGTGATCGAAGAGTTCGGCCGCCGGGGCCGAAGCGCCAAAGCCACGCAAGCCGACGAAGTGATCGCTATCGCGCATCCATTCATGCCACGATGCCGGCACCCCGGCCTCGATGAAGATGCGCGGGGCCGCGCCAAGGACGCGCATCTGATAGTCCTGATCGGCTTGGCGGAAGAGTTCCATGCAAGGCATCGAAACAACGGCGGCGCTGATGCCCTGCCGTGCGAGCGCGCGTGCAGCTTCGCAGGCAAGGCCAACCTCAGATCCGGACGCAACGAGGGTGACATCGCGCGTGCCGTCGGCGTCCTGGAGCACGTACCCACCGTTGGCGCTTAAGTTCTCAGCCGTGACATCCCTGCGCAAGTTGGCGACGCCCTGGCGGGTCAGCGCCAGCACGGAGGGGGTCGTCGCGGCTTCGACGGCTGCCTGCCAACACTCTGCCGTCTCAACACCGTCGGCCGGCCGGAAGACGGCCAGGTTGGGTATGGCTCTCAGCGCCGCCAGGTGTTCGACCGGCTGATGCGTCGGGCCGTCCTCGCCAAGGCCGATCGAGTCGTGGGTCATGACGTAGATGACGCGTTGCTTCATCAGCGCCGACAAGCGGATCGACGGTCGGCAATAGTCGGTGAAGACGAGAAATGTTCCGCCATAGGGGATCAGGCCGCCGTAGAGCGCCATGCCGTTCATCGCCGCGGCCATCGCGTGTTCGCGCACGCCGAAGTGGATGTAGCTGGCGGCAAAGTCATCGGCGGTGATCACGCGCTGGCCGTTGCCGCGGGTGTTGTTCGACCCGGTCAGGTCAGCCGAACCGCCGGCCAGTCCGGGCAGCGCCGGTAACAGCTTTTCGATGGTGAGCTGCGACCAAACCCGGGTCGCCTTGCTGTCAACGGCAGCGGCGGCGGCCTGCTTTGCCGCGAGCATTGCGCCAGCCACAGCAGATTGAATGTCGGCGTTCATCGGGTCTTCGAAGCCGGCCCGTGCGGCCGCCGGAAGGCTTTGCCAGCGCGTTTGCCAGGCCTCGTAGTCGGCGGCGCGACCGCGGGCTGCAGATTGCCAGGCTTGCGCGATATCGGCGGGAACCTCGAACGGTGCGTGCGGCCAGTTGAGTGCCATCCGTGTCGCGGCGATCTCATCACCGCCAAGCGGCGCACCGTGGGATGCCGCGGTGCCGCCTTTGTTGGGGGCTCCCTTGCCGATGGTGGTCTTGCAGGCAATCAGCCACGGCGCCGATGGGTCGGCCTTGGCGGCTTCGATTGCGATGCGCACGGCCGCTATGTCATGACCGTCAACCGCCGTGGTGTTCCAGCCGCACGCCTTAAAGCGAGCCGGTTGATCGTCCGAAACCGCCAGCGACGTCGGCCCGTCGATGGAAATGGCGTTGTCATCGAACAGCACGATCAGGCGGCCCAGCCCGAGATGTCCGGCCAATGATATGGCCTCGTGGCTGATGCCCTCCATCAGGCAGCCATCGCCGGCGATCACAAACGTATGGTGATCGATGACATCGCCAAGGCGCGCGTTCCACATGCGCTCGGCCAACGCCATTCCGACCGCATTGGCGAGGCCCTGGCCGAGTGGCCCGGTGGTGGTTTCGATCCCGCCAGCATGGCCGAATTCCGGATGACCCGCCGTTTTCGAGCCGAGCTGCCGGAAATGGCGCAGCTCGTCAATGTTCATGCCCGGATAGCCGGTCAAGTGCAGAAGTGCATAGAGCAGCATCGAGCCATGGCCGGCCGACAGGACAAACCGATCGCGGTTGGGCCACTGCGGATCCGCCGGGTTGTATTTCATACATTGGGCAAACAGCACGGTGGCAACGTCGGCCATGCCCATCGGCATGCCCGGATGGCCGGATTTGGCCTGCTCGACGGCATCCATCGACAGCGCGCGAATTGCGTTTGCCATTGATGAGAGCATTTGACCGGTCGGTTCGTTGACCATCGACATGCGTCGTCCTTTCGAGGTGAGCACACGCTTAGAGTGACAAATTCGCCGTTTCGTTTAGCCCCGACACGAATGCGCGTCTACTCCCGCCCGATTGGCGTGTGCAATCGGCGCACGGCAACCATCGCCAACTGATCGTTCAGCGCGCCTGCGTTGCAAGGAAGGCCTCGACATCGGCGCGGCGCGGCAGTCCGGCGCGGGCGCCGAGACGAGTGCATTTGAGCGCTGCCGCAGCCGACGCAAACCGTGCGCAATCTGCGATCGGGCGTTGTTCACTGAGGGCAAGCGCAAAGGCCCCGTGGAAGGCATCGCCGGCGCCGGTGGTATCGACAACATCAACCTCGAACGCCGGACATTGACCGCCGCCAAAGGGGTCGCGCCAGACATAGCCACCCTCGCCGAGCGTCACCCCGGCATGGCGTGGGCCGAGCAGCATGACGTGCTCAAGGCGACCCTTGAGGTCGAGATCCGGCAAAAAGTCGCACAGGGCTTCGCCGGAAAAGATGGCGTAATCAGTCAGCGCCAGAATTTCCTTCAACGCGCCGCGCCCGCCGACATCGGCATCAAGCACCGTTGGGATATTGGCCTGGCGGGCCTGAGCAAAGACGCTGCGGACCGCCTCCAGCCATCGCAGATCAGCCAGCACCAGCGAGGCCTTCAAGACGCGTTCGGTCGGCAGCCAGCTGGTGCCGGCCGGCATGTTGATATCGCGTGTACCAACCACCAACCGCTCACCATCGCGGTCAACAATTATCGCGGAAGACGAAGAGCGGCCCTCCTCGAACGCCTCAACATAGCGCACATCAACGCCGTTCTGGCGCAGGCCGTTGCGGATTTTCTGGCCGGTGTCGTCGGCGCCAACCCTGCTCCAAAGCTCGACCCGGCCGCCCAGACGGGCGATGGCGGCGGCAGCGTTGGCGGCCATGCCGCCGCCGCTTTCAATGTGCTCGAGCGCGCGGACTTTCGAGGG
This sequence comes from Hyphomicrobiaceae bacterium, assembly GCA_965223355.1. GTDB lineage: Bacteria > Pseudomonadota > Alphaproteobacteria > Rhizobiales > Hyphomicrobiaceae > Tectiglobus. Next base: position 4,243,223 of record CBDCWE010000003.1, on the reverse strand, counting down.
CCGTGCAGGAAAAGCGTCAATCCGATAGACGCGATCAAGTGCGGCATGGCCGACGCAAATGATGTTTCCGTTCACGCTTTCACCCCAGCCCGAGATGGTGTTCGGTGCCCTTGCCCGGATCGCGCCCGTTTTGCCGGATCGGGCCAGGCACAATCTCACGTGAGGTTACATTAAATGCTCGCGATCGGCTGCACCATTGAGAATTTAAGTCATTTGCCGTACACGCGGGTAGTTTTGCCGGCTGGCGCCACGGCCGTGATTGGTGCGCGCCGATGGTCAAGCGGTCCCTTTCACGACATCGTCGATGGCAAGGAGGTCGCGGAGCAATCCTTCGAAGTCTTTGAGCGGTACCATGTTCGGGCCGTCCGACGGCGCGTTGTCCGGGTCCTGATGGGTCTCGATGAAGAGGCCGGCAACACCGACAGCTACCGCGGCACGGGCCAGCACTGGAACAAACCGCCGCTCGCCGCCGCTCGTCGCGCCCTGTCCGCCGGGTTGTTGGACAGAATGTGTTGCATCGAAAACGACCGGACAGCCGATCTGCGCCATGATCGGCAGGGCGCGCATGTCCGAGACGAGGGTGTTGTAGCCGAACGAAACGCCGCGCTCGGTGAGAAGCACGTTCGGGTTGCCGCTGCCGGTAACTTTGGCAACCACGTTTTTCATATCCCAGGGCGCCAGAAACGGCCCCTTCTTGACCTTCACAACCTTGCCGGTGGTGGCGGCGGCAATCAGCAGGTCGGTCTGGCGGCACAAAAATGCCGGGATCTGGAGCACATCGACGACAGCGGCGATTGCGGCGCACTGGGCCGGTTCATGAACGTCGGTGACGGTCGCCAGACCATAGCTCTCGCGAATGTCGGCGAAGACCTGCAGCGCACCGGCCAGACCGATACCGCGGTTGCCGGCAAGGCTGGTGCGATTGGCTTTGTCGAAGGACGTCTTGAAGACCAGGCCAATGTTCAGCCGTTGACAGATTTCCTTGAGGGCCGATGCCATTTCCAACGCGTGATCGCGGCTCTCCAACGCGCACGGTCCTGCAAAGACGCCAATCCGCCGATCATTGGCAAAGGTGACGTTGCCGACCGCGACCGTCCGATTGGGCGCTACAGGTGCATCCGCCATGTCGAAGTCTCCCAGTTGTCTTTGTCGACCGCCGCCGCGACCTACTTGACTGCACTCGACCACCGATGTGGATCAACACCCTGTCCTCGCGTGGCAGACGGCGCCGCCATCACCCGCCCGACGGATATCCGGGCCGGGCGTGAGCGTATAAGGTCGGCCGGCTATCGGCAAACACACAACGGAGGTCACACGTCATGGCAACGGTCCCACTCCTCAAGGACGATCAGCTCAGCGCAGAAGCCCGCGCCGTCTTCGATGATATTCGCACAACGCGAAATACGCACTTCATTGGCAACACCTGGCGCGCTCAAGCCAACAACGCGAAGGCCATGAAGCGCTTTTGGGAGCGCGCCAAGGAGGTCATGGGGCCGGGCGATGGGTTGGATCCATTGACCAAGGAAATGATCTACCTGACGGTCTCGATTATCAACAATTGCGAGTACTGCATTCACAGCCATACGCAGTTTGCGCGCCAAAAGGGCATGACGGACGAACAGTACTACGCGATGTTGGACGTCATCGGCCTCGCCAGCGAGGGTAATTTGCTCATGAACGCGATGCAGGTTCCCGTCGACGAGGTGTTTGAGGTGAAGTGATCGGGCTTGCACGGCCATCAGCCAACGGCGCGCTCAAACCAATCTGCTCTGCTCGATTGCGGCTGCGATGAAGCTGCGGAACAGTGGATGGGGTGCGAACGGCCGGCTTTTCAGCTCCGGATGGAACTGGACGCCAATGAACCAGGGGTGATCTGGATACTCCACGGTTTCCGGCAACAGGCCATCCGGTGACAGGCCGGAAAACTTCAAACCGGCGTTTTCGAGCCTGTCGCGGTAGGCGGTGTTGACTTCGTAACGATGGCGGTGGCGATCGGAGATCCGCGTGTCGCCATAGATTTGCGCAATGCGGCTGCCGGTTGCCAACACCGCATCATAGGCGCCGAGACGCATGGTGCCGCCGAGGTTGCTGTTGGCCTGGCGCTGTTCGAGTTCGTTGCCCTTCATCCACTCCGTCATAAGGCCGACGACGGGCTCTTCGGCCTCGCCAAACTCGGTCGAGTTGGCGTTCTCGATACCCGCAAGATTGCGCGCGGCCTCGATACAGGCCATTTGCATGCCAAAGCATATGCCAAAGTAGGGCACATTGCGTTCGCGTGCGAATTTGGCCGCGAGAATCTTGCCTTCGGCACCGCGCTCGCCAAAGCCGCCGGGCACGAGAATGCCGTCAACCCCTTCGAGGTAAGGCGTCGGGTCCTCGCCTTCGAAGACTTCGGCTTCGATCCATTCGATTTTCACACTAACCTTGTTGGCAATGCCGCCATGGACCAGGGCTTCGTTGAGCGACTTGTAGGCATCCTTGAGGCCGGTGTACTTGCCAACGATCGCAATCGTGACATCGCCTTCCGGTGAGGCCACGGACCGCGAAATCGTGTCCCAACGCGCAAGGTCCGGAGCTGGTGCACCGGTGATGCCGAACGCATCGAGGATTTCCCGGTCTAAGCCCTCGCCGTGGTAGGCCAACGGCACGTTGTAGATCGAGGCGACATCGCGTGCCTGGATCACCGCACTTTCGCGCACGTTGCAGAACAATGCGATTTTGCGCCGCTCGGACGACGGAATCTCGCGGTCGCATCGACACATCAGGATATCGGGCTGAATGCCGATCGAGCGCAGTTCCTTGACCGAATGCTGCGTCGGTTTGGTCTTGAGTTCACCGGCCGAGGGAATATACGGCACCAGGGTTAGATGGACGAAGATCGACGACTGGCGGGGCAGTTCGTTGTTCAATTGCCGGATCGCCTCGAAAAACGGCAGGCCTTCGATGTCGCCGACGGTGCCGCCGATCTCGACCAGCACGAAGTCGACGCCGTCGTTATCCGTGACGACGAATTCCTTGATCGCATCGGTGACATGCGGAATGACCTGAACCGTGCCGCCGAGATAATCGCCGCGACGTTCCTTGCCCAGAATATTCTGGTAGATGCGACCGGCCGTGACGTTGTCCGACTGGCGGGCGGGAACACCCGTGAAGCGTTCGTAGTGACCGAGATCGAGGTCGGTTTCCGCGCCGTCATCGGTGACGAACACTTCGCCGTGCTGATACGGGCTCATCGTGCCCGGATCGACATTGAGGTAGGGGTCCAACTTGCGCAGACGCACAGAGTACCCGCGCGCTTGCAGGAGCGCGCCGAGAGCGGCCGATGCGAGGCCTTTTCCAAGTGAGGAGACCACGCCGCCGGTAATGAATATGTACCGTTGCATGGGCTTGTAGAATACAGACGTAGGTCACTGATTCGAAGTGGCAAATTGGCACTATCCACGCCGCCTCCCGAAGCATGGCGCAGCCCGCCGGACCCGCCCGCCAAAAGCCTCTTCTGGCCGGCGAGGGCCTATTGACTTTGCGGGATGGAAGGCAGGCGCTGGTCACCCTGACCGGCTTTCAGTTTGTCAAGAACGCCGCCGCCGGCCGGTTTTGGAGCGGTTGTACCGGCCTGCCCGGGTTGGCGCTCGCCACCGGCGGTCGGTGTGTCAAACCGCGAAGGTCCGTCCTGTCGGGAGAAGTTCGGTACCACGGACAAGGCAATGCTGGTCAGGAAAAACAGGCCGGCGAGCAGCGCCGTCATGCGAGTCAACAGATTGTCGGTGCCGCGCCCGGACAGGAACCCGCCGGCCCCGCCGCCGCCGCCAATGCCGAGCGCACCGCCTTCAGACTTCTGCAGAAGCACGATGGCGACCATCGCAGCTGCGATCAGCAAATGGACTATGAGCAACGCCTCGAGCATGGAGAAACCTTCGAATTTGCGGGCGAATTTGCGGTCGACATTGCGGGCTTGTCAGCGTCCCATACACCAATCGATCTTGCGTTGCCAGTCGGGCGGGCGATGCGACACAGCGATCTTTCAGTCAAACTTGCCGGCGCCAGCGGTTTGCACGTCGGTTCCCCAACCGTTCCGCTTTAGCGCCCGACGCTCTCGTACATGGGTTTGCGCACCGGCAACGGCAAGATCAGCTTGCGTTTCGGCCTGGTGTCAGCCGGCCGGAGCGGTCGCCGTTGCGGGAGTTCAGGCGGAGTTGAGCTGGCGAGCGCTGCCGCCACAGCCGGTGTTGGCGGTGTTGGCGTTGTTTCGACCTTGCCGGGGAAGGCTGGGTGGGCCGCCAGGCGGCATTTGAACATGATGATCTCATCAAGCTCAATGAGGCGGCGTAGGCTCATTATTTGAGCGGGGACTGCAGCGCTCACGACTTGCTTGGGGTCCTTGCCGAGCAGGTCGCGCAAGGCTGGGGTGTCGAGTTTGCTGCGCTCCAGGCTCGCGGCCTGACAGGCTTTGCTATGTTGCAGCACCTGTTGCGGTTGTCCGAGGGCCGGGATGGGAGCGAGGGACAGCGAACACGACAGGGCGATCAACGCCGCCAAGCTGTACCTCATCGATTGCGGCTCCTGACCGACGCAGCCCTTGCCCTCGCGCATCTCAATACGCCATTTTGGGTGATTCAGACCACCCATTATTCGCAATCGGGACGATCCCGAAACTCGCAATCGGAACGATCCCGAAACCAAACACAGGATACGTGATACTAAAGTGGCGACCAGTTTGTGCCTTGAGCCGGAGCCGCAACGCCGGTTCCAACTCAAACCACGATGCTTTCGTCATAGGTTCTGATGATCCCCAGGAAATCGTCAGCTTTCAGGCTGGCACCGCCGACCAGGGCGCCATTGACGTTGGCAACCGACATCAATTGCCTGGCATTGGCGGCCTTGACGGAACCGCCGTAAAGAATGCGGAAACTGCCGCCGTCAGCAAAGCGGCTTGCTAGGTTATCGCGAACGGCGGCGTGGACGGTGGCGACATCGTCCGGCGTCGGCGTCAGGCCGGTGCCAATCGCCCAGACCGGCTCGTAAGCCACAACGGTGTTTGCTGCATTGCAGGCCTCGGGCAGCGAGGCGGCAAGTTGGCGCTGCACGACCTCGAGCGTCAATCCGGCCTGGCGCTCGCCAGCGGTTTCGCCAATGCAGATGATCGCCGTCAAGCCGGCGCGAAAGGCAGCCTCGGCCTTGCGGCTGACATCGGCGCTGCGCTCGCCATGATCGGCGCGCCGCTCGGAATGGCCGACAATGACCGCACTGGCACCGGCATCGCGCAGCATTTCGGCTGAAATATCGCCCGTGTGGGCACCGGCCTCATCGCCGTGGCAGTCCTGACCGCCAACGGCCACCACGGCGCTATCGAGTTCGCCGGCGAGCCCGGCCAGCAGCGTTGCCGGCGGGCAGATCATAACATCGCAATTGGCGGGCGCCGTCTGTAAATCGCTGGCGAGGCTGCGCACCTCGCCAAGCGCGGCACGCAGCCCGTTCATCTTCCAGTTTCCCGCAACAAGTGGTCGAATCACGGAATGTTCCTTCGGTTGTTCGACTGCAAATCAAGTGTCATTTGCGCGCCGTTCGCCGGATTGTGTTCGCGGCGGATCGGCTCCGGGGCTTGATTTCGCCCGTTAAAACCGCAATCTGCCTGGCAAGCAATCCCCCCATCACACGGCGCCGAACTTTCCGGTTCCGCGGACGTTCCGGTGCAACAGACCAAGGCGGCCAACAAAAATGCTCGAAGCTCTGCGCAAGAGTGCAACGGGAATTCTAGCCAAGGCGCTGATCGCCCTCCTCGTCCTGAGCTTCGCCGTGTGGGGCGTTGCAGATATGATTACCGGTGTGTCGCGCACCGCGATCGCCACCATCGGCGACAAAGAAATCTCGATCTACGAATTCCGAAGACACTACCAGGATCAAGTTGACGCGGTCTCGCGGCGATTTGGCCGGCGCCTGACGCCGCAGCAGGCAAGATTGTTCGGGGTCGAGAAGCAGGTGCTCGAAACCATGATCGGCGCGCTGGCCGTGGACACCCACGCCGCAGAGCTCAATCTGTCGATCACCGATGATATGGTCGAGCAGAACATTCGCGACGATCAGTTGTTCAAGGGCGCCGACGGCCAATTCGATCCGGACCGCCTGCGCAGCCTGCTCGCACAGGTCGGGTTCAGCGAGGGCCAGTTCATGGCCTCACGACGTTCCGATATCATCCGCGACCAGTTGACGGGGGCGATGCTTGAGAACGTCGCTGTCCCGCAATACCTGCGCGACCTGGTGCGGACCTACCGCGAGGAAAAGCGAAAGGTACGCTATTTCACGATCGACCCGAAGGTTGCGATCAAGCTGCCAACCCCGACCGAAGAAGTTCTAAAGAAGACCTACGAGGCCAACAAGCCGAAGTTTATGACCGACGAGACGCGCCGGATCGAGGTGTTGTTGTTAACATCGCAAGACGCCCAAAAGCGGATCAAGGTGACCGAGGCCCAGCTCCAAGAGCGCTATGAGCGTGACAAGCAACGCTACGCGGTGCCGGAACTGCGCCAGGTGCTGCAAATTCCGTTCAAGGATGCAGCGGCTGCGACCACGGCCCGCCAGGCGATCCTGGATGGCAAGGACTTCGCAGCCGTTGCCAAAGACAGCGGCGCCAAAGCCAGCGATATCGATTTGGGCCTGGTTGCCAAGGACAAGCTGATCGACCCGAAGATCGCGGCAGCCGCCTTCGGCCTCGAAAAGGACAAGGTCTCCGAAGTCGTGGCGGGGCGCTTTTCGACCGTGCTGCTGATGGTCAAGGACATTCGGCCGGGCAAAGTGCCGACCTTCGCTGAGATCAAGAGCCAGTTGCGCGACAGCATCACCAGCCGGTTGGCGCCCGATGAGATCCGCACGCTGCACGACCAGGTCGACGACAACCGCCTGGCCGGCAAAAGCCTCAAGGATATTGCCGGCCTGCTCGGCCTGACCCTGACGGCGTTCGATGCCATCACACAGGCCGGCAAAGATGCCTCCGGCCAGGAGATTTTCAAGTCGCCGGACCGTGACTCCATCCTCAAGAACGCGTTCGAAAGTTCCGTCGGTGTCGAAAACGAGGTTATCGAACTCGCCGATGGCGGCTATGCGTGGGTCAGGGTGCTCGCCATCAACAAGGCCGAACAAAAACCGTTCGATGCCGTCAGGGCCGACGTCGCCAAACTTTGGACGGAAACCGAAACCTGGCGCGCGCTGAGCGAAATCGCGCAGGACTATGTCGGCAAACTCAAGGCCGGCGCAACGTTCGAAGACGTGGCCAAATCGGCTGGCGGCGAGGTCAAGGTCACGCCCGCCTTCAAGCGCGGTGATAGCCTGCCCAACCTCTCGCCGGCGGCCGTCGGGCAGGCCTTCTCGCTGGCCAAGGGCGTTGCAGCCGCCACCGAGACGAGCGACGGCAAATCGCGCATGGTGGTGGCCGTGATCGACATCATCGCACCGGCGACGGCGAACGCGGAGGAACAAAAGCGTCTGGATGAAGAACTCACAGGGCAGTTGCGCACCGACACCGTTGACCAGTATGTCTCGGCACTTCGCAACCGGCTCGGTGTTGAAACAAACCAGGCGCTGATTGATCAAACGGTCGGGATTGTGGCTCAGTAGGACCAGTCAGACAGATCAATTGTTAAGATGGATCGGCGCGATGCCGGACCACCGGTCCCGGCGCACCGCTCGACAGGAGAACAAGCGTGGCCGAGCGCCGACGTGCAAATGCACTGGACGTATCACCCGGGATTGGTGAATTTGCCGGCCTCTATGAGGCCGGCACGGTGCAACTGGTCAGCTCACGGCTGGTGGCCGATCTCGAAACACCGGTGTCGGCCTACATGAAACTGTCGGCCGGCCAGCCGATGTCGTTTCTGCTTGAATCGGTCGAAGGTGGTGACGTGCGCGGGCGTTACTCGATTATCGGCATGGCCCCGGACGTGGTCTGGCGCGCCAATGGCGAGCACGCCGAGATCAATCGCAATCCGCTGCGCCGCGCGACCGCGTTCAAGGCCTGCAAAAGCGACACGCTGACCTCACTGCGTGAGTTGTTAGCTGAATCGCGCATTGAGGTTGGCGACAACATGCCGCCAATGGCTGCCGGCGTATTCGGGTACATGGGCTACGATACCGTGCGCCTGGTCGAGCACTTGCCCAACGAACGTCCGGATGCGCTGGGCGTGCCCGACTCGCTGCTGTTGCGGCCGACGCTGATGGTGATCTTCGATGCCGTCAAAGACGAACTCACCATCGTCACGCCGGTTCGCCCCAACCCCCGCCAAAACGCCGAACGGGCCTACGCGGCCGCTGTCCGCCGCCTCAAATCGGTCGTCAAGGCGCTCGAAACACCGTTGCCGCATCAAAGCGCCAGGAGCGACGGCCGGCTGGTGGTGTCCGAGCCGGTCTCCAACACCAGCGCCACCGAATACATGGCCATGGTCGAGCGCGCCAAAGACTATATTCGCGCCGGCGACGTGTTCCAGGTGGTACTCTCGCAGCGGTTTTCATCACCGTTTCCGCTGCCGCCGTTTTCCCTGTACCGGGCGTTGCGGCGGACCAACCCGTCGCCGTTCCTGTTCTATCTCGATTTTAACGGCTTTGCGCTGGTCGGCTCGAGCCCCGAGATCCTGGTGCGTGTGCGTCAGGGTGAGATTACCGTTCGACCGCTGGCCGGCACCGCCCGACGCGGCGAGACGACCAGCGAAGACAACCTGCTTGCACAACAGCTGCTGGCAGATCCGAAAGAGCGCGCGGAGCATTTGATGCTGCTCGATTTGGGGCGCAATGATGTCGGACGGTTTGCCAAGATCGGATCAGTCAAGGTGACCGAAGAGTTCGTTATCGAGCGCTACAGTCATGTCATGCACATCGTCTCCCATGTCATTGGCGAACTGGATGACGGCCACGATGCGATTGATGCCTTGATGGCGGGCTTCCCGGCCGGCACGGTGTCGGGTGCGCCCAAGGTCCGGGCAATGGAAATCATCGATGAATTGGAAAAGGACAAACGTGGCCCCTACGCTGGCTGCGTCGGTTATTTCTCGGCCGATGGTGATATGGACACCTGCATCGTGCTGCGCACCGCACTCGTCAAGGACGGGGTTATGCACGTTCAAGCCGGCGCCGGTCTGGTTTATGATTCGGTGCCCGAAGTCGAGCAGCAGGAGTGCATCAACAAGGCCAAGGCGCTGGTGCGCGCCGCCGAGGAGGCCGTCAGGTTTGCCGGCGGTCGTGGCCAGGAACGCAAACCGGGCGACAATCGGGGCACGTTCGGTTAGATTGTTTCCGCCCTTCAAGCGGGTCTGCATCGCCGGCCCGCTCGCCCATGAAATCATGCGTTTGGGTGGCCGGGCCGGCGCGCCGGGCGGTTTCGGCTAACTCTGAAATGCTCTAAGGAACCTCTGAATAAGTCCGAGGTCCAGGGGATCATCCCCTGGGCGGGGTGTTTGAGGGGCGGACAAGCCCCTCAAGGATCGCCGCAACGCGGCGATATGTTAAGTGCTCTGCCCTTAACGATCCCGCCAAAGGGCGCCGCCCTTTGGAAACCCGTGGCTTGATCCGTTCGACGGTGGCTGGTCATGCGACGTCTGATACTGTTCCGGCACGCGAAATCAAGTTGGTCTGATCCAACGCTGGCAGATCATGACCGGCCGCTGAGCAAGCGCGGCAAACGCGATGCCCCGGTCATGGCCCGGTTCCTGCGCGAGCGCGGCTTCGTGCCAGCGCGCATTATCTGCTCGACGGCCGTGCGCACGCGTGAAACGTTGCGCCTCGCCTTGCCCGGATTGCTGGACGTCGGCGTGCCGGCCATCACCTTCTCCGGCGCGATCTATGAGGCGCCGGTCGATGCGATTTTGCAGGCCGTGGCACGGGCCGACCGTGACGATAACACGGTGATGATCGTCGGTCACAATCCCGGTCTCGAGGATGTCGCGGGGCTGTTGATTGGCGCCGGTCGCACGCAGGATCGGGCGCGACTGGCTGCAAAGTTTCCGTCGGCCGCCGTGGCGGTGATCGACTTTGAAGCCCAGACTTGGTCCCGACTGCGCCCGCATAGCGGCACCTTGGTCGCCTTTGCCGGACCGAAATTTCTGACCGGCGGCAATGCAGGCGCTTGACGGCACATGGCGCGCTCACCTAAACCGGCTGCATGCTCCTTGTGATCGATAACTACGACAGCTTCACCTACAATCTCGTCCATTTTCTGGGCGAGTTGGGGGCTGCGTGCGAGGTCGTGCGCAATGACAAGCTGACCGCCGAGGAAGCGCTGGCGCGCAAGCCCAAGGCGATCGTGCTCTCGCCCGGACCCTGCACACCCAACGAGGCCGGCGTCTGCCTCGATTTGATTGCCGCGGCGGGCGGCCGCATACCGATCCTCGGGGTCTGCCTCGGCCACCAAGCCATCGGCCAGGCCTACGGTGGCAAAATCGTGCGGCTGACGCCCATGCACGGCAAACTGTCGAAGGTGCGCAACTTTGGCAAAGGCGTGTTTGACGGCTTGCCGGAGACGTTCGAAGTAACCCGCTATCACTCGCTCACCATTGACAAAGTTGGCCTTCCCGACACGCTTGAAATCACGGCGCAAACCGATGACGGGATCATCATGGGTGTGCAGCATCGTTCGCACCCCGTGCATGGTGTCCAGTTCCACCCGGAAAGCATCGCATCACAGTTCGGCTACGAGCTACTTGCGAAATTTCTGTCGCTGGCCGGTTTCAAGACCAACCGGGTCGACAATGCGGCCTAGTGGTCTCAATCCGACGGATGCTGGCTGTCCGTCTCAGCCGAAAAACGAGGCTAACCTTTTTGTTTGCATTCTGGAGTAACGGACGCTTGACGAGTTCCACCCGGCAATCAAGCGTCTGATCCAGACCACTAGATCATCGTGCTTTAAGTTGGAACCGCTATTGCGGTTCCAACTTAAAGCACGATGATCGCCACTTAAGAGGCGAGCAACTTTCTGCCTTTATTCGGGATCGTTCCGATTCCGAATAAAGGCAGGTTGCTCTAGATCAACGGGTCTTCAGGTACCGAGGAAAGTGAGTGATGTCGGAAAATGAGCTTCGTGGCTTGATCCAAAAGGTCTCAACCGGTGCAACGCTGAACCGCGCCGAGATCCAGACGGCGCTCAGCCTGATGATGAGCGGCGTGGCAACGCCGGCGCAGATGGGTGCGTTCCTGATGGCGATGCGCGTGCGCGGCGAAACCATTGAAGAAATTACCGGCGCCGCGGAATTGCTGCGCAAGCACATGACCGGCGTCAAGCCACCCGACGGCGCGATCGATATCGTCGGCACCGGCGGCGACAGTCACGGCACCTACAATGTTTCGACCTGTTCGGCGATCGTGGCGGCCGGAGCCGGTCTCAAAGTGGCAAAGCACGGCAACCGTGCGGCGTCCTCGAAATCCGGGGCCTCGGATGTGCTCAGTGCCCTCGGCGTCAAGATCGACCTCACACCGACCGCGATTGAACATTGCATCGAGACGGCCGGCGTCGGCTTCATGTGGGCGCCGTTGCATCATTCGGCCATGAAACACTGGGCGCCGGTGCGCGCCGAACTGGGCGTGCGCACGATTTTCAATGTGCTGGGACCGATCTGCAATCCTGCCGGTGTCAAACGGCAAGTGGTCGGCGTGTTCAGCGATGACCTGGTCGAGCCCATCGCGCATGTTCTCAACAATCTGGGCAGCGAACACGTCTGGGTTGTACATGGCCGTGATGGCATGGACGAACTGACGACGACCGGCGCAACCCGGGTCGCCGAACTCAAAGGCGGCATGGTGCGCACATTCGAAGTAACGCCGGCCGATGCCGGGTTACTGCCGGCGCGCCTGTCGGATCTGATCGGCGGCGATAGCGATGTCAATGCGCGCGCCATTCGTGCCGTGCTGGACGGCCAGCGGGGCCCGTTTCGCGATATCGTCGTCTTCAACACCGCGGCCGCCCTGGTTATTGCCGGCACGGCGGACAGCCTCGCCCAAGGCGCCGATCTGGCGGCACAGGCGATCGATACGGGTGCGGCCAAAGCCGCCTTGGACAAGCTGGTTGAAGCCAGCAACGACGCGCCGTCGGCAGGCGGGCATTGAACCTGTCAGGGTGACCGTCCGTCGGCCTTTTTGACCGGCTTGTCGACGAACAGGCGCACGGTCTGGCCGGTCAACATCTGGCCTTCGAAGTAACGGCTGACGGCGGGCAAGCGGGCGGTGAACGTCACCGGGCGAATGGTGGTCACCCAGAATTTGTCGAGCGCACCGAGGTCCTCGACGGCGATCATTTCGGCACTCATCGCGATCTCGAATTGACCGGCGCCAGGTACGACGCGTTCGCCGCTATGGGCCTTCGGATAAAAGAGTACGGTTCCTGTAAAGCCGTCGCGACCAGGCACGCTGATCGGTGCGAACGCCGTTTTCGGCCGGCTTTGACCTTTGGAGACGTCTTCTTTGGTCGAGTAATAGCCGGGCACAGCCACAAAGCTGGCCGCCAATTCCTTCACTTTGCCGGTTTCGAGGTTGCGAACCTTCAGTTTGAGCGATGAGACGATGCCATCGCGTGCACCGCTGTTGGCGACCGTGACCGGGATGACGAACACTTCAAAACTGCCGTTCGGATCGCGGGTGTAGCCGATCGTTTCCGGCACATAGAGGTGCAGGCTCGCCTGTTTCAAGACGGTTTCATAGAGGCTGAGCCCTGAAAAGACCAGGGCGATCAACGATGCGATGCCGGTGACAACCGTTGCGCGCCCCATCGCCGGAAGGTCGCGAGCTGTTTCCAGTGTGTTGTCAAGATTGCGCGCCTGCCGCTTGTCCACCGCCCCCTCCTGAACAGCCCGTAATCCGCCACCGACGGCGCGCTTCGTGCGCCACAAGATCAACAGCATAATGCAAATGTTGAGAAAGTTCCATGCGATACCGTTGATGAACGCAAGCCGGTAAGACGCCGTCTGGTCGTAAATCCAGCCCGACAGCCAACCCCCGAGCGCCATACCGAAAATCGTTGCCATGATGACCAGGCCGACGCGTTGGCCGGCCTCGCGGGCGGGCAGATATTCGCGGACGATCAGGGCGTAGCTCGGCACGATCCCGCCCTGCGACAAGCCGAACAATACCGACACGGCATAAAGCGAGACGAGGCCGTCGAATGGCAGGAACAGGCTGAGCGCAATGCACTGCAGGACCGAGCCCAGCAGCACAGTGCGCACGCCGCCAATGTAGTCTGCAATGAAGCCGGACACGATCCGACTGACGACACCGGCGGCCAGCATCATCGACAGCATTTCGGCTCCGGCGGCCGGTCCGTACCCGAGGTCCATGCAGTAGGCGACGAGGTGGACCTGCGGCATCGACATCGCAACGCAGCAGCCGACACCCGCCACGATCAGGAGGACCTGCAACGTGTTCGGCGAAAACCCTGCGCTCTTGATGGCCTCAGCGCCGGCTCCCAACCGGCCGTTACCGTCGCGCTCGGATGTTTGGGATGGCGCCTTGCCGAGCAGCAGCAAGCTCAACGGGATCATCGTGACAAGACAGACCACGCCGATGCCGATGCTGGTCATGCGCCACCCGTCGGTCTCGACAAACTTCTGAATGACCACCGGCCAGACGGTGCCGGCCAGGTAGTTGCCGCTGGCAGCGATCGCCACCGCGATGCCCCGGCGGCGCACGAACCATAGCGAAATGTTGGCGATCAGCGGACCGAATGTTGCAGCGCCTCCGAGGCCGATCACGAGCCCCTGGACAAGTGTCAGTTGCCAAATGTTGATCGTCAACGCCGATAGCCCGTAGCCAATGCCGAGCAGAATTGCAGCACCATAGACCGGAATGGCAATGCCGAGCCGGTCGACGTAGCGCCCGACGATGACGTTGCCGAGCCCGAACCCGATCATGGTCGCCGTATAGGGCAGCGATGCAGCCGCTCGGTCGACCTCGAACTCCTGCTGCACGGCCGGCAGAATGACGACGATGGACCAGAGACCAACGCCGCCGATGGTGCCCAGCAGCAGCGACACGCCCAGACGAAACCACGCATAAGGGCTGTCCACCCTCGTGGCCCGCCTGCGGTGGCTTGGCATGGTCTTTTGCATGTCGGTTGCATTCCATTGGGCGATGTTGTGCGCGCTCGGTCAGCACCGATCTGATCATCGCTTCAAGTTCCGGAGTGGAGCGGTTTAGACTTCTGGTCGCGCCGGCGGCTCAAATACTTATCGGTGTTGGTGCGCACAAGCATCTGATTTTTTGAATGACCGGCCGCCGAGCCGGCACGCGGCGCAAACCTCGCTCGCGACCAGCCCTGCACGTCGGCCAACCGCCGGCCAGCACGCCCGCTCAGACCGCACGTTGGTCGCGACCCCGGCGGTTAACCTTGCCAACGCCGCTTCGGGCTGCGACTATCGCTTGCGCGTCGTCTGCGATATGTATTGCGGCCATGAGCCATATCCTCGATAAGATCACGGCCTACAAGCGCGAGGAAGTCGCCGCTGCCAAGGCCCGTCTGCCGCTGGGCGAGGTTGAACAGGCCGCCGCCGCGGCGGGTCCGGTCCGCCCGTTTGCCGCCGCTCTGCAGGCAGCGCGCGCGCGTCGCCACTTTGGCTTGATTGCGGAAATCAAGAAGGCGTCACCATCGAAGGGGCTGATCAGAGCCGATTTTGATCCGCCGTCGCTGGCCAGGGCCTACGAAGCCGGCGGCGCCAGCTGTCTGTCGGTGCTGACGGATACGCCGTCGTTCCAGGGTGCGCCGGAATTCTTGACGAGGGCGCGTGGCGCGACGGCGCTGCCGGTGCTGCGCAAGGATTTTATGATCGATACCTACCAGGTCGCGGAGGCGCGCGCTTGGGGTGCGGATTGCATCTTGATTATCCTCGCACAGGTCGATGACGGCCTTGCCCAGGAGCTCGCAGGCGCGGCCGAAGCTTGGGGAATGGATGCGATCGTCGAGGTCCACGATGCCACCGAGCTTGATCGCGCGCTGGCGCTGGGCGGCCGCCTGATCGGTATCAACAACCGCAATCTGCGCACCTTCGAGGTCTCGCTGGAGACGACCGAAATGCTGGCGCCGCAGGTGCCGAAGGACCGCATCGCGATTGGCGAAAGCGGGATCTTCAACCATGCCGACCTGCGCAGGCTCGCCAACTGCGGGGTCAACGCGGTCCTCATCGGCGAAGGCCTGATGCGCGAGGCCGATGTCGCACAAGCGACGCGCCGGCTGCTTGACGGAGCATCGCCGTCATGAGCGCGCTGACGCATATCAACCAGCGTGGCGAGGCTGAAATGGTCGATGTTGCCGATAAGCCGGCAACCGAGCGCACGGCCATCGCCGAGGGACGAATCACGATGCAGCCGGCAACGTTGGCGTTGGTGCGCGCCGGCGATGCCAACAAGGGCGATGTTCTGGCGGCGGCGCGGATCGCCGGGATTATGGCGGCGAAGCGAACGTCGGATCTCATCCCGCTCTGCCATCCCCTGGCTCTGTCGAAGGTTGCGGTGGCCTTTGAGGAACTGCCGGGCGGCAACGGATTGCGGGTCGAGGCGCGGGTTCGGGTGACCGGGCCGACCGGTGTTGAAATGGAAGCGCTGACGGCCGTGTCGGTTGCTTGCCTCACCCTCTACGACATGCTCAAGGCGGTCGACCGCGGCATGGTCATCGGCCCCATCCGTCTGTGCGAGAAGACCGGCGGCCAGTCCGGGACCTATCGTGCCGCGGCGGATGGAGGGGCCTGACATGGCGCTGCTCAGCGTCGCGCAAGCGCGCGCGCGGATCCTGGCCAATGCCCGGACCTTGAACACCGAAACCGTGGCGCTGTTCGATGCGGACGGGCGCACGCTCGCGCGTGACCTCCAAGCGCTTCGCACCCAGCCGCCGTTCGATGTGTCGGCGATGGATGGTTTTGCAGTGCGCCGAGACGACGTTGCCACGCTGCCTGTGCGCCTGACGCTGATCGGTGAAGCCGCCGCCGGGCGCGGGTTTGATGGTTGCGTGGGCGAAGGCCAAGCGGTGCGCATTTTCACCGGTGCACCGGTGCCGGGCGGTGCCAATGCAATCGTCATTCAGGAAAACACCCGATACGATCTCAACCAGGTCGACATCATCGCAGGTGCACCGGAAACCGGCCACATTCGCAAGCGCGGTATCGATTTTGCGCACGGCGATCGGCTGATTGCAGCCGGTACGGTTCTGAACGCACGGGACGTGACGCTGGCGGCCGCGATGGGCCATGCCAGCCTTGGGGTACGGCGACGCCCGAAGGTTGCGTTGATTGCGACGGGTGATGAACTTGTGCTGCCCGGCGCGCCCGTGGGGGCCGATCAAATCGTCTGTTCCAATCCGTTTGGCATTGCTGCCATGGTGCGCCGTGCCGGCGGCGAACCGATGTTCCTCGGCATTGCACCGGACGACCGCGATGCGCTGGGCGCGCTTTGCCGACAGGCAGCCGACGCCGACATTCTCGTGACCATTGGCGGCGCATCGGTGGGCGATCACGACATCGTGGCACCAGTGCTGCAAGCGCTGGGAATGGCGCTTGATTTCTGGCGGATTGCAATGCGACCCGGCAAGCCGTTGATGTTCGGGCGACTGGCGCACAGCTATGTCATCGGGCTGCCGGGCAACCCCGTGTCCTCGCTGATTTGCACACGCGTGTTCGTCGTACCGTTGATCAGGGCACTGCTTGGGCAGACCGCGATCGATACGCGTATGGAGCGCGCCGTGGCAGGCGCTGCCATGGCCGCGAACGGTCCGCGTCAACACTATATGCGTGCCGTCTCCAGGCCCGGTGATGACGGGGTCCTGCACGTCACCCCGATTGCCTCGCAAGACAGCTCCCTGCTCGCATCGCTGGCGAAATCGGACGTGTTGATCGTGCGGCCGCCAAATGACCGACCGGTGAGCGTTGGGCAGCCGGTTTCAGTGCTGCGTTTGGACTTTTGATCTGCAGAACATACTGAAACACTTGCCGAACACATTCAGAACATCTATAAGAGCGCATGTTGTAGTTCCGCTCAGGAACCTCTGATCAAGTCACGGGGCTTGCACAGGGTTCGCCCTGTGGTCGGGTTGTCAGGGGTGAAAGCCTTGTGTTGATCACCCCGAGACGGGGATCACTCCCTGGCCCCGGTCTTGCCCGCGGAGGTTGCCGGAGCACGGCGTTGCGTTTCAACAACCGCACAGCCCACGCGCGCAGGAGATTGGCATGCTCACTCAGAAGCAGAAGGACCTGTTGATGTTCATCAACACCCGTCTTCGGGAGGCGGGTGTGCCGCCATCGTTCGATGAAATGAAGGACGCCCTCAACCTCAAATCGAAATCCGGCATACACCGCCTGATCACGGCGCTGGAGGAGCGTGGCTTTATCCGCCGCCTGCCGCATCGCGCGCGCGCGCTCGAAGTGCTGAAGTTGCCGGAAACGCAAACCGATGGGCGCCCGACCGGCGCGCCGCCGAACCTGACGGTCATCGAAGGGGGAGCGGGGGAAGGGGGAGCGGGGCAAGTGGTTGAACGGCTGGTCCCCTCAACCACCGTCGTCGACAGCCGCACGGTTTCGGTGCCGGTGATGGGCCGGATCGCGGCCGGTGTTCCGATATCCGCGATCCAGAACCACACCCACGATATTGCCTGCCCGCCGGACTTGCTGACCAACGGCGAACACTATGCTCTCGAAGTGCGCGGTGATTCGATGATCGAAGTCGGCATTCACGACGGTGATACGGTGATTATCCGGCGCTGCGACACGGCCGAGAACGGTGACATCGTGGTCGCGCTCGTCGAAGAGGAGGAGGCGACTTTAAAACGGCTGAGAAAACGTGGCGCAACGCTCGATCTCGAGGCCGCCAACCCTGATCATCCAACGCGCACGTTCGGTCCTGACCAAGTCAAGGTCCAGGGCCGGCTGGTCGGGTTGATACGGCGCTATTAGATCATTTCCGCGTAAGTCTCCGCCGGCCACCGGCGCACAAATGCGCCCGGCCCTGCCGGTCGGCTTGAGGCGGCCAACCGGTGCGTTGCACCCATTGCCCGATGCCCCGGCATCGCGCTGGCGACCGCGCCTGCCGGGCTCGGTCGCATCAAGCCCATGAGCCTCGAGCCCATGAGCCTCGAGCCCGTGAGCCCCTCAATCCCATGACGTCTGTCAATTGATAGCTGGAGCGGTATGACAGGCAATCGTTGCTGTGCAAAAATCGCTGCCGATCCGATCGGCCGAGACTGACGGCATGCGATGGCCCAGTGCTCACTCATGTTCACTCATATTCACTGATGTTCACTCATCGCGCCAATAGTCCTGATCCGGTTCGATGTCGGGTCGCAGGTTTTGGCCATCGCGTTGCCGTAGCGCGGCGCCCGGCGCAAATGCCTGCAAGCGCTTGGAGGCCGGCGCCTGACGAGACCGTCTCAGCCGCGACCGCCGCCGCGGTTGCACCCACGGGCGGTTGCCGCGATGGGCGCGAACGGTTTGGATTGCAAGGGCGCCATCTTGAGCGACTGAAATGGCATGAGTGCCGTCTTCACGCAACCGCCAGAAGTCAATGACATGGCCCCTGGGATTGCAGGCCGGTGGTTTCGGGTAGCGCAGGATCAGCAGGCGCGCGCGGGCGCAGTCGTCGATCAACGACGCCGGCTGGCGCGACACCGCAATGAGGCCGGCCCGGTGGCGAATCGTGCAGCCGACCTCGTCACAGCGAAAGCGTCGTTCGCGCCTAACTTCGCGCGGACGCCGGGCATCACCGTCGTGTTCCAACCATTTGGCCAGCTCAAAGGAGGTGCCGCGGCGCGACAGGGCTGCGAGCTGCAGGTCGGGTTGACGCACGGCCACCAGTCGGCCGTTACGCCCGACCAGGATGTCGGGTTGAACCGGCGCTGCAGCCAACGCCAGACCGACGGCGACCGGCACCAATCCCAAGATCCGCCATCGCCGCCGCCACAGACACAGCCACAACCCACCGACGATAAGCCCGGTGAAAGCCAGCGGCGAGAATGCGGGGATGTGCGCCACGGCGCCGGGTAGACCGGCGACGCCCACGGCTGTCCAAGTCATCAGGTCGATGCCTTTGGCCATCACCCAAAGGGCCAATCCGTCAAGGCCGAAGGGCATCAGGACAAACGCGCAAAGCGCCGCCGGCATGATGATGAAATTGCACAGCGGAACCACGATCAGGTTGGTAAGGACACCGTAAAGCTGGCCGGTTTGAAAGTGGTAGGCGGAAATCGGGGCCACAGCCGTGCTCGCAACGAGTGTGGTGGCGACAATACCGAGCATGAACAGTACCGCCGTCATCAACCAGCCGCGCGGCACCGGCCGCGTTTCGCCGCGTTGGTCGCGCACGAACTCATAGGCCGCAACCAGCGCAACGACGGCTGCGAATGACATCTGAAAGCCGACATTCAGAAGACTGGCGGGCTGGACCAACAGGATTGCAAGCGCTGCCAGAGCGACGTTGCGCATGGCAATGGCCGGGCGGTCGAGCACGATCGCCAGCATCATGACGAGAACCATGATGAAGGCGCGCTGCGTCGCATGGGTGGCGCCGGAAATCGTTAGGTAGGCGAGGGCGGCAACGATGGCGATGCCGGCGGCCCACTTCTTTATCGGGTAGGTAAGGGCCAGCGTCGGCGAGGATGCCAACAGCAGCCGCACGGCCAGAAACACGGCGCCTGCCATGATCGCCATATGCAATCCGGAAATCGACAGCACGTGGAGAACGCCGGAGGCACGATAGGCATCGAGCGTCGGCTTCGTGATATTGCCGCGCTCGCCGGTCATCAGGGCGTTGGCGATCGCGCCCGTCTCACCTGGGACAGCCATCGTGATGCGTTTGGCAATGCGCTGGCGGGCGCGCTGAACGGCTGCCTCGAGGCGCAAGAGCACCGGTGCCGGCGGCGCTGGTGAAATGATTTCAGGCGTCTGATGCGTGTAACCAACGGCGCCGAGGCGATAGAAGTATGCGGTTCTTGCAAAATCGTATCCACCGGGCAAGGCCGGCGGCGGCGGTGGCGCCAGGACGGCTTTGAAACGGATCGCCAGGCCCGGTGTGAGGTGTGGTACGCGCTTCATGAAACGGACACGAATGCGGTACGGCCGGCGAGCGGGCGGCAGCTTCGCCAGTGCCGTGACACGGATGGTCACGCGCGGACCGCGCGCATTCCTCGGCTCGACCCGTTCGATGAACCCGGCAACCTGAGCCCTGAACAAGCGCTGCTCCAGAACCGGCGCGCTAACGCGTTCGGCTGCAACCTTTGTGCGCGCAAAACCGACAGCGCAGGCGGCAACTGCCATTGCGATGAGGTGCAACACCGGCCAATGCCAGATATGGCGCGCCAGCACGAGCAAAACGGCACAGGGCAAGACGGCCAGCACCAATGACGGCTCGTCAGGCAATGCAAAGTAGATCGCAATGCCGAAGCCGAATGCCACCGGCAGCCACAAGAACCATCGGTCACGTTCTGCGAGAAGGTTGTCGCGGCCGGCGCGCAAGACCTGCTTGATCGCCGCCAGCGATCCTCCGGCACTGTCAACAATCATCCGGCCGCTTGCCACATCGCGCGCCCTTATCGCATGCAACCGAGTATGCTACACGGCTGACACATCCGGTGCGAAATAATCAGCAAACATGACATCGACGCCATGAGCAAGACCAAAACCCACTCGAACGTTGTGACCCGCTTTGCGCCGTCACCAACCGGCTTTCTGCACATCGGTGGCGCCAGGACGGCGCTGTTCAACTGGCTGTTTGCGCGCCATCACGGCGGTCGCTATTTGTTGCGCATCGAAGATACCGACCGTGCGCGTTCAACCGATGCCGCGATTGCCGCGATTATCGATGGACTGAACTGGCTCGGATTGGCGGCGGATGAGGAGCCGACCTTTCAGTTCGCCCGCGCCGACCGGCACCGCGAACTCGTCGAACAGTTGCTGGCCTGCGGCAGCGCGTATCGGTGCTATGCAACGCCGGACGAACTCGACGAGATGCGCAAGACGGCCGAGGCCGAAGGGCGCGCGCCCGTCTACGACCAGCGCTGGCGCGACCGGCCGCCGTCCGAAGCACCTCCGGGCGTGGCGCCGGCGATCCGCCTCAAAACGGCGAACACGGGCGAGACGGTGGTGCATGATCGAGTGCAGGGCGATGTGACGTTCCAGAACGAACACCTCGACGATCTGATCATCCTGCGCAGCGATGGGTCTCCCACATACAATCTCGCCGTGGTCGCAGACGATCACGACATGGGCGTCACACATGTTATCCGCGGCGTCGATCACCTCACCAATGCGGCCCGGCAAAGCGCGATTTACACGGCGCTGGGTTGGGACCTTCCGGTCTTTGCCCACGTGCCGCTGATCCATGGACCGGATGGGGCGAAGCTTTCCAAACGCCATGGTGCGCTGGGCGTCGACGCCTACCGCACAATGGGTTATCTGCCGGCGGCGCTGCGCAACTATCTGGTGCGACTGGGCTGGAGCCATGGCGACGATGAGATTTTTACAACCGAAGAGATGATTGCCTGGTTTGATGTCGACGGTATCGGCAGGTCACCGGCGCGGTTCGACTTCGACAAATTGGCCGACGTCAACGCGCACCATTTGCGCAACGCCGACGACGCCGTGCTGGTCGAAGGCGTGCAACGGGCGCTGGCCGGCTCTGCCGAAGGTTGCCAACTGTCGCAAAGATTTCAGGCGCTCGGCTGGGACCGGTTTGTTGCGATACTGCCGGCCGTCAAACAGCGCGCCAAGACCCTGCTGGAACTGGCCGAGGCCGCGCGTTTCCTGACGGCCCGGCGCCCGATCCAGCCGGACGACAAAGCCCGCAAATTGCTTGATGGCGATGCCCTCGCCAATCTTGCAAAGCTCGCCGACATACTGGAGCAGGTTCCGGGATGGGAACTGGAACAGATCGAGACCGCGGTGCGCGAATTTGTGACGGACGAAGGCCTGAAACTCGGCAAGGTCGGGCCGGCGATCCGGGCCGCGCTGACCGGTACGACGGTGTCTGCGCCGATATTCGACATGTTGGCCGTGCTGGGCCGTGATGAAGCTTTAGGCAGAATACGTGATCAGCTGTCTTAGCCTTTGTTTTGTCGATCGAATCGCGCTCACATCGGCTGTAATTTCAGCCTGGTGCGCTTGTGATAGTGCGCGCGATGCTATAGCAATTGGGCACTAAAACCTGCGGTCGGATGGCGCCGGACATGGGCCACGGCCGCGCACCAGCACACAAGGAAGGGATCTGGCAATGAGCGTGCACGACACGTCGGCGAAAGCCGGTCAATTGACCCTTAACGGCAAAGTTGCGCAGATGCCCGTACGCGCGGGCACGGTCGGGCCGGACGTCGTTGATATTACGAGGCTTTACCACGAAACCGGCTGCTTCACGTACGATCCGGGTTTCACGTCGACTGCGAACTGCGTCTCGCGGATTACCTACATTGACGGCGATGAGGGCGTGCTCCTCTATCGCGGCTATCCGATCGAGGATCTGTCCGAACAGTCCAACTTTGTCGAGATCTGCTACTTGCTCCTGCACGGCGAGTTGCCGACCCGCGCTCAGTATGAGGAATTCGAGCACACCATCACCAATCACACGATGGTGCACGAGCAGATGACGCGCTTTTTCACAGGGTTTCGCCGCGACGCGCACCCGATGGCGATCATGGTCGGAACCGTCGGTGCGCTGTCCGCCTTCTACCACGACTCGACCGACATCAACGATCCGACGCAGCGCATGATCGCCTCGCATCGCATGATCGCCAAAATGCCGACGATCGCGGCCATGGCCTACAAGTACTCGATTGGTCAGCCGTTCATCTATCCGCGCAATGATCTCGATTACACATCGAACTTCCTGCAGATGTGCTTCGCGGTGCCGTGTGAACCTTATCGCGTTGACCCGGTGCTGGCGCGCGCCCTCGACAAGATTTTCATCTTGCATGCCGATCACGAACAAAACGCTTCGACCTCGACCGTGCGCCTGGCAGGCTCGTCCGGTGCCAATCCGTTCGCGTGCATTGCCGCCGGTATTGCGTGCCTGTGGGGTCCGGCCCACGGCGGGGCCAATGAAGCCGCGCTCAATATGCTCGAGGAAATCGGATCGCCCAACCGCATCCCGGAGTTTATCGAAAAGGCGAAGGACAAGGATGATCCGTTCCGGCTGATGGGATTTGGCCACCGGGTCTACAAGAACTACGATCCGCGCGCCCGCGTCATGCAGAAGACCTGCCATGAGGTTCTCGATCTGATGGGCGTCAAGAACGAGCCTCTGTTGAAAATCGCAATGGAGCTGGAAAAGATCGCGCTGGAGGATGAGTACTTCGTCGAAAAGCGGCTTTATCCGAACGTCGACTTTTACTCCGGCATCACGCTGAGAGCGATGGGCTTCCCGGTTTCAATGTTCACCGTCCTGTTTGCCGTCGCACGGACCGTCGGTTGGATCGCGCAGTGGAAGGAAATGATCGAGGATCCCGAGCAGCGCATCGGTCGTCCGCGCCAGCTCTATATCGGTGCCGATCAGCGCCCGTTCGTGCCGCTCGATCAGCGCAGCTGACCCGACGGCTGCGCCGTGTTGGCGCGGTTGGTTGATTATTTGAGGGTGGCGGGATCTGTCCTGCCGCCCTTCTTTATGGGGTAAGCTCGGGATGCGTGGAATAGGTAGTCACTTCGTTCGGCAGTTCAGAAAAACGAGCGTTTTCGTGAACCTTCTCAGCTGATCGCTGGCGGTCGGATGACCCCCGCCATTGCGGTTCGATAAACTGGTTCATCATATCAACGTTCACCTATGCCTGTTCTTGATGAGTTGATTGAACCGGCGTGGCGAACATCCGTCGCTATAGCCCAGACTGCAGACCTGATATGCTCAGCGAGGCCCTTTCGGCAAGGGGCCAAGGGCTGAAATGCTCACTTCTTACACATCTCACGAAAGTCTGGTATTAATTTAATGGCGCGATCTACATCCCCGCTGTCGAAAGCTGAGTTCACAAGTATCAACAGCTGGGGTGTCTCTGAAATATTTGCCACATAGTTTTTCACGTTTCGGTACCGTCGATGAAAAGGGAGTTTCAAGCCTCTCAGTTTGGATATTCTTTGCAGAAACAATGCCTCGGCTTCCGTGATGTCGAGGCCGTAAACTAGCCACTCAAGCTCGAAGATCTTGCGCAACGCCTTCGTATCGACACGACAAATGCCGGCTTTTAGCAAAATTCGAATTTTGCCGGGGATAGATTGTGGTGGACTCTTTTCACGCAACCGCCAATTGGTTGGTTCAGATGGGAGATCAAGTGGAAAAATCCGACCCTGCCGACCGTCGGCGACCGACCTCTTTTTGTAAGGTCTAAGAATCTCATCAATCTCAGCGATTGTCTGTTCCAGTTCAGCCTGCCTTGTTGCGCGATCATCGGCCCAAGCCGGTATCAAACCAACTATGACGCCCAACGTCACAGCAATTACGCTTAGCTTAACGCTTTTCATGTTTGTCCCCGGTCATCTAGGTCCACTTAGAATGGGCGTCTACTCGAAGCCGTAAATGGAGAAATTCGATGAGCGACGCTCAGAGATTGGAGCAACTTCGTCAGACGTGCAATGGCATACGGCGAATTTACGACGCTCGAAGACAGGTTGTGGAAGATATGGAAGCTGAAGAGGAGACGGTTTCGGAGCAATGGCGCGATCTTACCAATGAAGCACTAAATGAAACAGATATCACGCGCCGCCGTGAAATCCGACGGAGACAATCCGAACTCGTCGCCCGACGCCAATATCTGCGGTCAGAAATTCGTAGACGGCGCCAACGTTTAAAGGAATACCAAAACGACTTCGACATAAATGGATGTGCTGCGGCCGTTCCGCCACTTTGATTAGGTAAAGTGACCAAAGGTGCGGTGTTTGACCTTCAACGACCGCGTCCAAGGGCGGGTTGTTGAGGTCCCCTCCGGGTCATCAGGTTTAATCTGCACCAAGACGACATCACGGCAGAACATACCCAAGAAGCGGACACGCCTTAGCGTGCAATTTTTTCCGTTCTATGGCGTCGGGTGATACCCGTGACCTCATAGATGCTCACAGCGGCAAGATTTTCGGGAGTTGGCGGCGAGTTCTGCCAAAGTGACTACCTGTTACATGTATCCCGAGCTTACCCCTTTATGTACTGCAGCGCGATTTCGGCAGCGCGCCGGCTCGGGCTCACCTCGCTTGGCAACGCCATGCGATCAGCGATCAGCGACAAGGCCTGTAGCTGCGCATTGCGGGCCGGACCGTCGTCGAGCAGGGCAGCCACCGCCGGCGCCAGTTTTTCCACCGTGCAATCTTCCTGCATCAGTTCGGGAAAGGCGCGTTGGTCGAGAATGAGATTTGCCAAAGCGAACGACGGCACGGTGACCAGAAAACGAAGCTGCGCGGCGATGGGATCGACACGGTAGGCTACAACCATCGGAGTGCCCGCAAGCGCCAATTCCAGCGTCACGGTTCCGGACGCAGCTAACGCGGCTCGGGCCAACCGGAATGCTGCGAACTTGTCATCTTCTCCCACCAGAATGTGGACCGGCATCGGCCAGTTTGCCGTCCTCACCGCGATCTCATCGGTTAGGTGCGGGACCGCGGGTAACAGAACTTCCAGATTGCGAACACCGGCCTTGAGATCTGCCACCGTCGCACCGAAGACGTCCAGCAGACGGGCCACTTCGGACCGCCTGCTGCCGGGTAGCACCGCAACCGGAACGGCATCGGCAGCAATCCCGAGCCGCTCGGCAAGGGCGGCAGGGTCCTGCGACCTGATCCAATCCATGCGTTCGATCATCGGGTGGCCAACGTAGGTACACGGCGGGCCGCCAAGGCGGCGATGGGCGTCGGGCTCGAACGGCAGCAGAGCCAGCAGATGATCGACATAGGGTTTCATTTTTCGCGCCCGGCCCGGGCGCCACGCCCAAACGGTCGGGCTCACATAGTCGATGATCGGGATCTCCGGGCGGCGCCTGCGAATGCGCTTGGCAATCGGATGGGTGAACTCCGGACTATCGATAATGATCACTAGGTCGGGGTTGGCGGCCACGGCCGCATCAACCGTCTGATAGACGCGCCGCACGATCTTCGGCAGCTTCGCCAGGATCGCCATCGGCCCCATGACGGCGACGTCGGTCATCACGAACAGCGACTGGAAACCGCGCTGCGCCATCAGATCGCCGCCGACACCGGAAAAGTGCAGCGGCGCATCGGATATCGCGTTGAGAGCATCGATCAGCTTGGCACCCAGCGCATCACCTGAATGCTCGCCGACGACGATGAAGATCGAACCTGCCGTCGTCATGGCCTTACCACGATGAAGAGCGCGTCCCTATCCGCTTGGCGAATCAAGGCCGCCAGGGCCATGTCATCGCCCGGACAGCCATCGAGCACAAGCCCGGTGAACCGCGCCGCCGCAATTTGCGAAATCAGAG
The DNA here is from genome assembly GCA_965223355.1 of Hyphomicrobiaceae bacterium. Lineage (GTDB taxonomy): Bacteria > Pseudomonadota > Alphaproteobacteria > Rhizobiales > Hyphomicrobiaceae > Tectiglobus. The sequence goes on along the minus strand of CBDCWE010000003.1, from coordinate 4,216,831 downwards.
CCGCATCGACCGGTGATTGTCCCGATAGCGCGACCAGGCCACGGCGCTTGTTACGCTTGCGATCGCTCCATTGTTTGCGGCCGGCAGCGCGCGCAACCACCGCCATTGCCGGCTCGTCGACGCCGACCGCGAGAACTTGTTGGCGGCTCACGACCAGGCTCGCGCTGGCGCCCCATTGCAACAGCACCGGCGCTGTGCGCAGGGCAAACTGCGCATCGGTGCGGGATGTCTTGTCCGGCGTGACCTTGGTCAGGCAGGTGAGTTTGTATGGCAATGTGGCGCTGGAGCGGTGCAACGGCGGTCGCTGCGCCGGCTCGCGGCTGAGACCAACAATGCTCACGCCCGCTTCGGCGGCAACGCTGAGCGTGCGCGCGCGCTCGGCAATGACACTGCGGCCCGCCTCGATTGCAACCATGGCGATGCCCGCCTTTTGACAGGCTTCGATGGTGCGCGCGCCGATCGTTGGCAGGTCGACCCGCAATTCCTGATCCGGCTTGGTGGCCTTGACCAGCACTGGCGCGTTGACGGCGTCCGGCGGTTGTTCGCAAGCCAGTCTCGACAGCATCGCGTCGGTGCCTTCGACGGCCTCAATGGCGTGCACGGCCTGATTGTCGAGCACGATCGCCTGGCCGATATCGAATGCGCCGAGTTGGGCGATGATGTTGAAGCCGAGTTGTGCGGCTTGGCGTTGCTCGGGCTGTGGGGCATGGCCGACAATGGTGCCGCGCTGGGCCAGCAGGCCGGGCGCAACGTCGCCAATGCCCAGCACTTCGAAGCCGCATTGCTCGTAGAACCGGATGACCAAGCGCAGCACGCGATCATCGCCGCCGCGCATCAGGGCGATAATCCGGCGCAAATGCCAAAAGAAGCCGAAGTCGACATTGAGGGTGCGCAGATCCGGCCGGCTCAAACTCCCACTGATCACGATTTTGCCATTCGTGTTGGCGCGCAGCAGCCGGATCATCCGCCCGATTTGACCAATCGCTATGCGCTCATGTGAGAACCTGGCGATGTCAGGGGATGCCGCTGGGTCAATGGCCAGCACGTAGGCCCGTTTGCCCGATGCTTCAATGGCCTCGGCAATTTCGATCGGAACATTGCCGGCGCCGGCGACAATGCCGATGGTCTCGCCTGTCTGCTCTTGAACGCTCACGCAATCTAAATCTAGAGCAACCTGTCTTTATTCGGAATCGGAACGATCCCGAATAAAGACAGAAAGTTGCTCGCCTCTAAAGTAGCGATCATCTTTGTGCTTTAAGTTGGAACCGCAATGGCGGTTCCAACTTAAAGCACGATGATCTAGTCAGCCCCGCCGTCACGCGGTGTACACAGGGAACGCTTGCCACCCTCGCGGATGAAGCTCAGAATCTCCTGGACGATGGGATGGTCCTTGAAGCCATCGTCGACATCTTCCATCCGCTCCTTGAGCGTGCCTTCGTCCGCGAACAACAGGCGATAGGCGCGGCGCAAATCGTGGATGTCCTCACGGGAAAAGCCGCGCCGGGTCAAACCGATGATGTTGAGGCCCGACAAGTGGGCCCGGTTGCCGAGCGCCATACCATAGGGAATGAGATCATTTTCGAGCCCTGTCATGCCGCCGACGAACGCATGCGGGCCGACCCGGGCGAACTGAATGACAGCGGCGCCGCCGCCAATGATGGCATAATCGCCAACGACGCAATGGCCGGCCAGCAGCGCATTGTTTGAAAAGATGACATGATTGCCGACGACACAGTCATGGCCGACATGGGAGTTTGCGAGGAAGGCGCAGTTGTTGCCGATGACGGTTTTCATCCCGCCACCCTCGGTGCCGGGGTTCAGCGTTACGCCTTCACGAATGATGCAGTTGGCACCGATCGTGAGCGTCGACGGTTCACCGGCATATTTGAGGTCCTGCGGCTGATGGCCGACTGACGCGAACGGATAGATTTTCGCGCCCTCACCGATCACCGTGCGACCTGCGACCGCGACATGGGAGACCAGCTCGCAGTTCGCCCCTAGCGTCACGTTAGCATCGACCGTGCAATAGGGGCCGATCACTGTGCCGGCGCCAATCCTGGCACCGTCGGCAACAATCGCGGTCGGGTGGATTGTGGTGTCATCCATGCAAGTGAGCCGTTTCGTCACTATCAACGATCATGGCACTGACTTCTGCTTGTGCAACTGTTTTGTCTTCAACCTTGGCCTCGCCCATAAACCGCCAGGCACGGCCGCGACTCCGAATTTTTCTGACATGGTAGAAGAGCTGGTCGCCGGGCAGAACCGGTTTGCGGAATTTTGCGCGATCAATCCCCATGAAATATACGAGCCGAGGTGTGTAGCTCTCACCAAGATTGTGAACGCACAGGGCGCCTGCGGTTTGTGCCAGGCCCTCGATGATCAAAACCCCGGGCATCACCGGAAAATCTGGAAAGTGGCCCTGAAAGAAGGGCTCATTGATGGTGACGTTTTTCATGCCGATCGCGGAGATGTCGCGATCCATGTCGAATATGCGATCGACCAGCAAGAACGGATAGCGATGGGGCAGCAGCTGCATGAGACGGGTAATATCGGCCGTTGCCAGTTCTTGGCGCTTGTCCGGTGCATCGTTCATTGTCAATCTTCTCCGTCTCAAATCGGTTGCCCGATCGCAGTTCATGTCTCACGGCCATCGCTCTGCCCCCAGCGCCGTGGCTATTCCTTGCGCCCTGACCGTCTTGCACCGCGCGTCACGAATGCAATTTCCCTGGCCCACTGGGTCAAGGGTTTGGCCGGTGTACCGCCCATGCGTGCGCCAGGTGGCACATCGTTTTTGGGATGGGCGCCGCCGGCGATCTGAGCGCCATCGCCAATCTTGATATGACCAACGGCGCCGGACTGACCGCCCATTACGACAAAATCACCAAGTTCGGTCGAACCGGCAATCCCTGTTTGGCCGACGATGACGCAATGACGGCCCATGACGACGTTGTGCCCGATCTGAACCAGATTATCAATTTTGCAACCTTCTCCGATGATCGTATCCTTAAGGGCGCCGCGGTCGATAGTTGTATTGGCGCCGATTTCAACGTGGTCCTGGATGATCACGCGGCCGATTTGGGGCACCTTGAGATGGCCCTCAGATCCCATCGCATAACCGAAGCCGTCTTGGCCGATGCGCACGCCGGCATGAATGGAAACATGGTTACCGAGCAGGGCATGGCATATCGTTGATTGCGGCCCGATGTAGCAGTCTCGACCGATGTAGCAGCGATAGCCAACGACCGCGCCAGCGGCGATGCGGGTGCCGCGGCCAATCTTGGCCCCGGGCCCGACTACGACACCCGGCTCGACAACGACGCCGGGTTCGAGTTCGGCGGTGCGATCGACCCGTTGGTCGCCAACCTGAGGCGCGATCAACGGCTGCGCGGCGAGCGGATAAAACGCTGCCAGCGCGCGCGCAAACGCCGGATAGGGGGCAGCTGTCACAACCGCTTGCGTGCCGGCCGGCAGGCGGTCGGCGAAGGTCGCGTCAATCAGGCAGGCGGCCGCCTTGGTGACGTCCAGCTGGGCGATATACTTGCGGTTGTCGAAGAACGTCAGGTCGGCGCAGCCGGCCTCATCGAGTGGCTTGATGTCTTCGATGAGAACGTCGTCGGCCGGCGCATCGCCAATGCCGAGCTGTTGGCAAAGCTGTGACAATGTAAAGGGGCCCGCGCGTTCGAAAAAACCTGGATGATGCATGGCAAGTCATAGACCTCGACTGCACGACGGTCTCATGCAGCCATCGCTGGGAACAGACATCATAGAGTTTAACCGCATTAAAACGAAGCGATCTATAGCACCGCACCGGACAAGACGGCGAGCGGGCGATTTCGCAATGCACTGGGTGCCGGAACCGAACGGGCCTTGGATCAGTTCCGCTTGAAGCCGGTCTCATCGCCGGCCCGCCCTCCAAAGGCCATGATGTCATGTGTTCGCAGGGGGCGGAGGAGTGGGCCGGTACGGTCGACCGGCCTCAGGCGGAACTGATCTAGAATCTCGTCGCCGCGCCAAACCGGAAGCGCTTCTCATCGTCATAGGTTTCGCTCTGGATCGGGAATGCATAGTCCGCGCGTAACGGGCCAAGCGGCGAATTCCATATGATCGAGCCGCCAACCGAAGCACGAATGGAATTGTCGTCGGCCAGGCACGACGCCCCTGCGACCTTACAATCGCTGAGGGCGCGGACGGCCCGACCGCTCGCACCAAACACCGAACCGGCATCCGCGAACAACGCGCCACTCATGCCGATCGTCTCTGACAGGAACGGCAACGGAAACCGGACTTCCGCGGTTGCCGCCCAGAACGTGGCGCCACCCAATGCGTCATTGGTTTTCAAGTCGCGCGGGCCGAGGCCGGCGCGGTCGAAGCCGCGAACGGTCTCACCGCCCTTATAGAACAAATCGAGCAGCCGGACATCTTCACCGACGCCTTCGATGTGGCCGCCAATGACCCGGCCAACCAGCGTAACTTTGTTCCAAATCGGATAATAGGCGCGTGCTTCGGCCTGGGCGCGCACGTAACTGACGTCGCCGCCGAGGCCCGCGAAATCCGTACCCAACCACAAGTACAAGCCCCGGTTCGGATTGGTGGGATGATTGCGGGTGTCGTAGCTCACCGCGGCGCCCAGCAGTGATGTGAACTGCGTGCCTTCCGCATCCTTGACGGCCAGCGAAGCGCCCTTTTTGATGTCGTACAACTGATCTCGCGTCAAACGATAATGGGTTGAGATCCAAATGTTTTCGGTGAGCGGGAAGCCGAGGCGTAGATTTCCGCCCGTCTTCCGGCTCTTGTAGGAAGCTTGGTCGGTGAGATCGACTTCCTTGTGGAACAGATCGAAGCCGGCCGACAGGTTTTTGTCGAGGAAACGCGGTTCGGTAAAACTGAGGTCGATCTGGGCCCGCTTCACCGACCCGCTCAACTTCAAACGCAAGTACTGACCGTTGCCAAGCAGGTTGCGTTCGGTAATCGAGATGTCGCCAATGACGCCTTCATTGGTGGAATAGCCGCCACCGAAGGACAGTTCACCGGTCGACTGTTCTTCGACCATAAAGTCGATGACAACGCGATCGCGCGCGGACCCCGGACGCCTGCGCACTTCGACCTTTTTGAAGAAGCCCAGGCGCTTGAGACGCTTCTTGGCGCGATCGATCAGCAACGGGTTGTAGGCATCGCCTTCCACCAGGCGGATTTCCCGGCGGATAACATGATCCTTGGTGCGGCCATTGCCGATGACATTAATGCGCTCGATATAAATGCGCGCACCTTCGTCGACGAGGTAGGTCAGGCTGATGGTACGCGCGATCGGGTCGCGGTCGGCACGCGGGCGGACCCGCGCAAAGGCAAAGCCACGTTCTGCAGTTGCCAACGTCAGCTTTTCGACCGACTTGTCGATTTGGGACGCGTCGTACGTGTTGCCGGACACAGTCAGGATCGCGCTCTCGATTGTTTCCGGCTGCAGTTCCGGCAGGCTGTTCTCGATGCGCACATCACCAAAGGTGTAGCGCGGGCCTTCATCAATCGTGATTGTCAGGTAGAAGCCGGAACCATCGCGCGCCAGCTCGGCATTGGCAGACAGCACGCGGACATCGGCATAACCGTTTTTCAGATAATACTGGCGCACCAGTTCCCGGTCCAAGCGCAGTCGTTCCGGATCATAGATGCCGGCACTGGTAATGAAATCGAACCAGCCCGACTGGGTGGTCGTCATAATGTCGCGAAGCTGAGAATCACTGAACGCCTTGTTGCCGATGAAGTTGATGCTCTGAACCTTGGTGGTGTTGCCTTCGTTAATCTCGAACACCAGGTTGACGCGGCTATCATCCAGCTCGATCAATTGCGGCTCAACCGTTGCAGCATAACGGCCCTGACGACGGTAAACATCGATGATGCGCTGCGCATCGGCGAGTGCCCGTGCGCGGGTGTAAACCGAACGGGATTTCAGGCGGACTTCGGATTTCAAAGTCTTGGTTTCGACTTCTGAATTGCCCTCGAACGCGACTTTGTTGATGATCGGGTTTTCGACCACGGCGACCACCACGACGGCGCCCTGCGGCGTGATCGTAACGTCAGCGAACAGGCCGGTCGCAAACAGCGCCCGCAGCGATGCGTTGGCCCGCGCATCATCGTAGCGATCGCCAACCGCGAAATTGAGATACGAGCGCACCGTCGCCGCCTCGACGCGACGATTGCCGGTCACTTCGATTTGCCGGATGACGGACTGCGCATAGGCCTTGGAGGCGAAGCTGACGGGCCCGTCTGTCACCGCCAGGACAATGACAGAAGCGGCGATCACCATCCCCGTGATCATGCGCCTGAGTGTCGGAAACAGTGCCCTCGGCATACTGCTGCTGCCCTTCTCCGCCGAATTCCCCCTTAACAAACGCCCACTCTTCGGCACGAGCACGCGCGTAGTGTCCGAGACTGCACGACCTCCGTGCATGCGCCGCAGTCGACATCGGCGCAAACTCAAACGCTGACTTAGCTTTAACGATTCAGCAAGGATTTTGGAAGTGGCAGAATTGCGTCACTGTGAGTGATTCTGGATGCGACTCGGTTCAAACCAGCTCTTGACGACGACGCGGTCATTCCAGGTTGCAAAAAGCATCAGCGCGATCACCAGTGCCATCCCGATTTTGAAGCCGAATTCTTGCACGCGATCGCTCAACGGACGGCCCCGAATCGCCTCGATTGCATAGAACATCAAATGACCGCCATCGAGTAGCGGAATTGGAAAAAGATTTATTAGTCCGATACTTACTGAGATGAACGCGATGAACTGTACAATGTATTCCGGACCGAGCTTGGCGACCTTGCCAGAGGCGTCGGCAATGCGAATAATGCCGCCGACCTGATCGGCGCGCTGGCGCTGGGTGATGATATCGCCAATATAAGACAGCGTTTGGGTAACTATGGTCCAGGTGCGCTCGACGCCGAGACCGATCGCCGCGACCGGCCCGACCGTGCTGTGTTTGACCTTGCTGAACTGGCGCGAACCCTGAATGCCGATCACAGGACGCTGATGTTTGCCGGCAATGCGATCGACTTGTTCCTGCAGAACCGGCACAACTGAGAGCAACACCTCTTTGCCGTCGCGCTCAACGATAACGTCCAGCTGACGGCCAGGACTGGTCGCAACGTACTGCTGCAGCGCGCCGAAATCATCAATTCTGCGGCCATTTATGCTGACAATGAGGTCATTGACCTTGAAGCCGGCCGTTGCCGCCGGCGTCCCCGGCATCACACCACTGACGCGCGGCTCCATTTTGACCTGGCCGAAGATCATGAACATCACAGCGAAGATCACGATCGCGAGAATAAAATTCGCGATCGGGCCGGCCGCGACGACCGCTGCACGCTGCCACACCGGCTTGAGATGGAAGGCGCCGGCGCTGTCTGCCTCCGACGACTGCTGCAGCGTCGCTTCCGATCGCACACTGGCCGCATTGTCATCGTCCATGAACTTGACGTAGCCGCCAAGCGGCAGCCACGCGACGCGCCAGCGCGTCCCGTGACGGTCATTGAAGCCGAAGATTTCGCGGCCGAAGCCGATCGAGAACGTTGTAACTTTGACACCGCACCAGCGTGCGACGACAAAATGGCCGAGTTCGTGGATGAACACCACGACGGTCAGCACGAACAGGAATGCCACGAGGAAAAACAGAGCGCCGCCAACCCCGTCTGCAATACCAATGAACATACTCATCCCGACAGTCATCCTTCATTGCGGTAGGTTTCGCCGCCGGCCCAAGATCCCGGGCTATTGGGCTGCGGCCATTAAATCTCGTGCCAACCGGCGGGCTTGATGATCTATGTTGAGCACGTCCTCAAGGGTGGTGGCCGCGCGCACCAAGCCACTGCCGTAGGCCTTGTCCAGAGTGTCCTCGACAATCGTGGCAATCTTCGTGAAGCCAATGCGGCGCTCCAAGAATGCCGCCACCGCGCATTCATTTGCGGCATTGAGGACGTTAGGTGCTGAGCCGCCGTGTTGCAGGGCTCTGTCGGCCAGCGCCAGGGCCGGAAACCGTTCCAGATCCGGAGCTTCGAAGGTTAGTTGGGCGAGCTTGACGAGATCGAGCCGCGGCGTCGGGGTTTCGAGGCGACGCGGCCACGCCAGGCTGTGGGCGATCGGGGTTCGCATATCCGGATTGGCGAGTTGGGCGATGACCGAGCCGTCGTGATAGGAAACCAAGCCATGCACGATCGACTGTGGATGAATAACGACCGTCAGTTGATCATGGCGGACCGGAAACAGATGGTAGGCCTCGATCAGTTCGAGGCCCTTGTTCATCATCGTGGCCGAGTCGATCGTGATCTTGGCGCCCATCGACCAATTGGGATGACGCAGGGCTTGTTCGCGCGTGGCCTGTTCAAGCTGCTGTTTGGACCACTTGCGAAAGGGTCCGCCGGATGCCGTGATGGTGATGCGCTCGATCGCCGAACAGTCTTCATCACGCAGCGCCTGATGGATCGCAGCATGTTCCGAGTCGACGGGAACCAGTTCCGTTCCGGCGCGCGCGACCTCGGCCATGAACACATCGCCGGCGCTGACCAGACACTCCTTGTTGGCCAGTGCTATACGCCCGGCCCGGCCGACGGCCGCCAGGCTCGGTTGCAGGCCGGCCGCCCCGACAATGGCGCAAACAACGCAATCGGCCGGCATTGCGCCTGCCTCGATTACCGCCGCCGGCCCGGCCGCCACTTCGGTCGAGGTGCCAGCTAACGCATCCTTCAATTGGCGGTAGAGGGTCGGATCGCCGATCACCGCACGCGCCGCGGTGTGGCGGCGCGCCAGGCTGGCCAGTTGCTCGACGTTGGTGTTGGCGGTCAGGGCCGCAATCGAATAGCGCCCGGGATGATGCGAGATCAGGTCGAGCGCGGTTGCGCCGACTGAGCCGGTCGCGCCCAAAATCGAAACACGCTTGGGATCGGTGTCCTGGTTCGGCTCACAGAGAGGCGATGCGGCTGTCTCGAGATGGCGTCTCAGCACGTGTTCTCTCCAGTTGGCCTCGAACCTGTCATTGCCAGTAAAGTATTGCTGTCGCCGGCTGTTGCGGGTTGATGCACAGCGCCATCAGTGCGGCGGCAACGGCCGCCAACGCAACGCCATCCAGCCGATCCAGTACGCCGCCGTGTCCCGGGATCAAACCACTGGCGTTCTTGAGACCGTATTTGCGTTTGAAGGCCGATTCCAAAAGATCTCCCAGCAAACCTGCAAACCCCAGGATCAGGCCGCTCGCCGCCAACAATAGCGGATCGGTTCGCGGAAGCAACGCGGCGAATGCGGCCCCGGCGACGGCCGCCGCACTCAGACCGCCGGCAACGCCCGACCAGGTCTTGTTGGGCGACAGCAGCGGCCACAGCCGCGGACCACCAACGGACTTACCAACCAACATTGCAAAGGTGTCGTGAACCCAGATCACCGCGAACAGAAACAGCACCGCGGCAAAACCGTTTGCGATTTCGCCGCGCATCCAGACCAGGGTCGCAGCCGGGATCGCAATGTAAGGGACGCCGACGGCCGACATTATGGCACTGCCCCGGCGACCGACAACGTAGACGGCGGCGATGCCGACGGCGAGCGCGGCAGCGAAGAGCTGCGCCTGCGCCACAGATAGAGCCCAACACCCAACCGCGGCCGTCAGGACGTGCACCGCGAGGGCGCGGTCGCACGGCGCGCCGCGCACGGCCCGGCCCCACTCCCAACACATCAGGCTCGCCATCACGATGACCAGGCCGGTGAAGGCCCAGTCACCCAACCACAGTGCACTGACGGCAATCGCAGCAAGCACGACCGCCGACAGCGCCCGGTGGTAAAGTTCGTTGTGATTAGGTTTGGCCACCATTGCCTCGGTCCCATCAGCTCCCGGCTTTTTCGGCGAAAGCGTGGATGGCTGCCAAGGTCATGCGCTGTTGCGTCGCTTCAACCCGCCATAGCGACGATCGCGCGTGCCATAGATGGCAATCGCGGTCTTGAGAAGGTCCTCCCCGAATTCGGGCCAGTAGTCGGGAAGAAACACCAACTCGGTATAGGCACACTGCCACAGCAGAAAATTCGACAAGCGCTGCTCGCCGCTGGTGCGAATCAACAAGTCCGGATCGGGAAAGGGCGCGGTGTCGAGTTCGACTTCGAGGCGTTCCGGCGTAATGTCTTCGGGGCGCATGTGGCCGCTGGCGACCTGCGCCGCCAGACGCTGGGCGGCCAATGCGATCTCAGTTTTCGAGCCATAATTGAACGCGATGATAAGATTGAAGGCGGCGTTATTCCTGGTGATTTCGACGGATTCGTCGATCAGCTGCAACAGCTCCTCGTCGATCTTGTCGCGCTCACCAATGATGTGAATGCGCACGCCATTTTGACGAAGCTCCGCCAAATCGCGGCGAATAAAACGCTTCATCAGTCCCATCAGGTCGGAGATTTCCGTCTCGGGTCGTGACCAGTTCTCGGTCGAAAAACTGTAGAGCGTCAGATAGTCGACACCAAGTTCCATTGCCGCCTTGATCGTACGGCGTACCGCTTCGACGCCAATGCGGTGGCCGATGGCGCGGGGCAGGCCGCGCTCTTGCGCCCAGCGCCCGTTGCCGTCCATGATGATCGCGATGTGGCGCGGAACGTTCGGTGGGGCGCCGTCCCAGTCTTGGTCTAATCGCAAGTCAGCCACCGGCGGTCGGTCTTTCGATGGGGCAGGATTTGGTCGCATGGGGGTCCACCGCGTTCTTCGTAGATGTTCATACGGTGTTGATTTCTTTGTCCTTAGTCGCCAACAATGAATCGATTTCACCGATCATTTTGTCGGTCAGAGTTTGGACATCACCCGCCCCTTTCTTGTGTTCGTCCTTGCTGATGTCGCCATCCTTTTCGGCCTTTTTGAGTTGGTCATTGCCATCTCGGCGAACATTTCGCACGGCAATGCGCGCGGTCTCGGCATATTTGTGCGCGATCTTGACGAGTTCCTGGCGGCGCTCGGTGGTGAGCGTCGGGATCGGAAGGCGCAACATCGTGCCATCGACAACCGGATTGAGGCCGAGGTTCGATTCGCGGATCGCCCTGTCGACGGCCGAGACGGCGGCCTTGTCGTAGACTTGAACGGAAATCATGCGGGGCTCGGGAACCGATACGTTTGCAACCTGGTTGAGCGGCATTTTCTGGCCATAGATGTCGACGGATATCGGGTCGAGAATCGCCGCGCTGGCGCGGCCGGTCCGCAATCCGCCGAACTCGCGCTTGAGCGACTCGATCACACCCTTCATGCGGCCTTCGAGGGCCTTGAGATCAAAGTTGTTGGTTGTCATTTTCAATCTCCCAGATCCGCGCGAACACGCCCGTCGAGCGAGCCGGTCTGAGCGTTACCGGGCTATCGCTGCGACGCACGCATCGCCAACCACGGCCAGGCGCCCAGCCCAACCCGATCACTTCACCAGCACGTCGCCGGTCATCGCCTTCGGTCGGACCACACGTACAAAATGCAGTGTCGAATGCGTCGTGCGATCGACCACATCGAACGGCGTGTTGGCCTCGTCTGTTTGTGCATTTGGCCTCCGTGCCGGCCGCGTGCTGGTGAAGCGATCGGGTTAGCCAACGATGGTGCACTGTGCCTCGCCGTGCATCATCTTTGCAATGTTTCCCGGCTCTTTGATGGAGAACACAATTACCGGAAGATTGTTGTCCCGGGCAAGCGCAATGGCGGCACCGTCCATCACCTTGAGGTTCCGCGCAAGCACCTCTGCATAGCTCAGTCGGTCATATCGAACGGCATCCGGATCGCGTTCGGGGTCGGCCGAATAAACCCCATCGACCCTGGTCGCCTTGGCAACCGCCTCGCAGTTCATTTCGGCAGCGCGCAGGGCTGCTGTAGTGTCCGTGGTGAAGTACGGATTGCCGGTGCCGGCGGCAAACATGACCACCCGATTGAGGGCCAGATGGTGGAGCGCCTTGGGGCGCACGTAGGACTCGCACACCGTCGGCATCGGTATGGCCGATAGAACGCGTGTCGGCACACCACAAGCCTCGAGCATGTTCTGAAACGCCACGGCATTCATGACGGTGGCGAGCATCCCCATATAGTCTGCGGTCGCGCGGTCCATGCCGTCGGCAGCGCCCTGCAGGCCGCGAAAGATATTGCCGCCACCGACAACGATGCAAATCTGGGCACCGGCTTCGACCGCACCGGCAACATCCCTTGCCAGCGCCATGGCGGTCGACACATCAAAGCCGTAACCGCTCTCACCCATCAGCGCTTCACCTGACAATTTGAGCAAAATCCTTTTGTATTTCAGCGTCATGATCGAAACTCCATCCGCCGGGTTCGCGCACGCCCGGGCTCGGTCCGCGGATCGCCGGTGTCCGGCGGGCTGGTGTGGTCGCTTCGATCAATGATTTAGCCGACATATTGGCCGAGCACTAGATCATTTCCGCTGAGATCATATTCCGCTCGTCAAGCGCAATCACGTCGCCGGCCCGCTCACCGTCAGATCATCGCCGTTGGGCGCCCGGAACGAGCCGCGGGATGGTCGCGGCCGACTCTGAAACGCTACCGGGCCAAAAGCCCCAACTTTATCGCGGTTTGACGGCGGTCGATGAGGGGCCGCCCGCCCCGCAATCACCCCGACAAGGCGATGATGCCTTCGCCTTCGAACGTGCGAAGGCTTGCCAGGGATCCTGTGAACCAGTCACAGGTTTCCAAAGGGCAATGCCCTTTGGCGGGATTGTTAAGGGCGGAGACCTTAACCAATCGCCGCGTTGCGGCGATTCATGAGGGGCTTTCAGCTCCTCATACTCCCCGACCAGGGGATCATCCCCTGGACCTCGGACTTATTCAGAGATTCTCTAGCTTGCGCCCGCGGCAGCGGCAACTTCGGCGGCGAAATCATCGGCTTTTTTCTCAATGCCGTCGCCCAGCGCATAGCGCCGAAAGCCGGCAATCCTAATCGGCGCGCCGACATCTTTCTCGGCGGCCTTGGTTGCCTGTTCGACCGATGCCTTGCCATCGATGACGAAAGTTTGCTGAGGCAAGACAACCTGCTGGAAAAACTCCTTGCGCAGGCGCCCTTCAACCATCTTCTCGATAATCTCCAGCGGCTTGCCGGATTGCTTGGCCTGTTCGCGGTAGATCGCACGTTCCTTGTCGACGGTGGTGCTGTCCAATTCTTCGACGGTCAGGGCGAGCGGCGTTGCCGCTGCAATGTGCATAGCGAGCTGGCGGCCGAAGGCTGCGAGCTTGGCTTTGTCGCCGCTACTTTCGAGGGCAACGAGAACGCCGATCTTGCCCAATCCGTCAGCGACCTTGTTGTGCATGTAGGCGGCGACGACGCCGTCGCTGACCGTCAGTTTGGCGGTGCGTCGCAAGGTCATGTTCTCGCCGATCGTCGCAATCGCCTCCTTGAGGCTTTGCTCAACGTTGATTGACTTGCCCGGGTAGGTCAGGCCGAGCAGCTTGGCGCCATCGCCGTCCGCTTCAAGGCCGAGCGCGGCAATGGTGCGGACCAGGTCTTGGAACTGCTCGTTGCGGGCGACGAAGTCGGTTTCCGAATTGACTTCCACGAGAGCGCCTGCCTGGCCCGTGGCGGTGAGGCCGATCAAGCCTTCCGCGGCAATCCGGTCAGACTTCTTAGCGGCTTTGGACAGCCCCTTTTTGCGCAACCAATCGATGGCCGCCGTCATGTCACCGGCCGACTCGGTCAGCGCCTGTTTGCAATCCATCATCCCGGCACCGGTCGTGGTGCGCAGTTCCTTGACCATGCTGGCTGAAATTGTCGTCATCGTTTGCTCTTTCGGTTTCGGGCGCAGACGACCCAACGCCCGCGCCACGGTCGATTTATCAGTGTCTCCCGATCCGGATCCGGAAAAACTGCGTCGGGAAAACCGTAGTTATGCGGCAGCGGCATCGACCAGCGCCTTGGCCGGTGCGATCCAGTTTTTGGCACTGTCTTCTGCCGCCAGCATCAAGTGGGCATCCAACGCCGCGACGTTGCCGTCATCAAGATCGGCGATCTGCCAGTAGTGGAACACACCGGCGGCGTTAAGCGCCTGTTCAATGCGGGCATGAATACCGGCAATGAGTTTGAGGTCGTCAGGCTCGCCGCGCGGCGCTTCGATGCCCTCAAATCCAAGCGCTTCGACAGGTTGAAGCTCCTCGGCCATCGGTGTTTCCGCAGCGCCAAGGTCGACACCGGCGGAAGCCTGGGCGCGCTCGATACCGTCGATTGCGGCACGGGCGATGAGATCGCAGTACAGCGTGACAGCACGGCCGGCATCGTCATTGCCGGGAATTGGATAGTCAATACCGTTGGGATCGCAGTTGGTGTCGACCACAGCAATGATCGGGATTTTGAGCTTGCGCGCTTCGGCAATCGCAATCGCTTCCTTGTTGGTGTCGATCACGAACAAAAGGTCGGGCGTGCCACCCATCTCCTTGATGCCACCGAGCGACTGATTGAGCTTGTTGCGTTCGCGGGTGACGTTCAGAATTTCCTTTTTGGTGCGGCCCTGGCCGTCCCCTTCGAGGATCTCTTCGAGCTGGCGCAGGCGGCGGATCGACAACGAGATGGTTTTCCAGTTGGTCAGCGTGCCGCCCAGCCAGCGGTGATTGATGAAGTACTGGGCCGAACGCCGGGCTGCGTCCGCGATCGCCTCGGAAGCCTGGCGTTTGGTGCCGACAAACAGAACGCGACCGCCGCCGGCAACCGTATCCGACACTTTAACCAGGGCCTGATGCAGCAACGGCGTCGTCTGCGTCAGGTCGACAATGTGGATGTTGTTGCGTGCGCCGAAGATGTACGGCGCCATTTTCGGGTTCCACCGATGGCTTTGGTGGCCGAAGTGCACGCCTGCTTCGAGCAGCTGGCGCATGGTGAATGCTGGCAGCATCAAGAGGTCCTTTTCCGGTTATTCCACCACGATCCAGAGAAGGTCGTCCGACCCACCGGAGCGGCCGACGGGGCTTTCAATCCGCCAAGCGCAAAGATCGTGTGAGAGATGACGTGCTTTTACCGTCACACCCTGGCGTTGGCAAGGTGGAATGCAGCCGCAGGCCCCGGCGCGTGAGATGCGGCTGGGCTTGATGCCGGAGACCGCCCGCCGCAAGTCGCCCTTCGACCGGCCCGGCTCCCCGCCTAGGGACCTCTGAACAATTTTGGGGTCCAGGGGACCCCTCCCCTGGTCGGGGTGTTTGAGGGGCTGAAAGCCCCTCAAGGATCGCCGTCAAGCGGCGATTGGTTAACGGCATCGCCCTTACAAACCCGATGGCTTGTTCAGCGGTTTCCTAGCAACGATCATCCCACTTATCGCAGGCCCAATCATTGCCGCGACGGCACTGGCGGCGCCACCGGCGGCAGCGATAACGCCACTCGCTGGCCGCGGCCTCGGCTTCAGCGGCCGCGATGGCGCCGCCGATGATCAGCGCTGCAGCGCCGGCCGCAGCCGCACCGCCACGCCAGCGTCTGCCTCTGCGTCTTGCTCGCCGGCGAATGCCACGGCGGCGTCCAGCGCCGCGACGCTGTGCCAGTTGAACGCGATCCTCGGCTGCCGTTCTCCCGACTGCAAAGCCGGGAACGGCCGCACCACCAACACCAATATTCGACTTCGACAGCGCTTTCGGTGCGGGCATCTCTGCCGCCTGCGCCGACAGAGCCGCCCAAACCATCATTGCAGATGCAATGATTGAGGTCATTAATCTCATTACTTACTCCACGATACCTGCTGCATATCTGCTATATAACTGCTGTCAGGCCCGCCGATGGCCTTTCAAACGGAGACGGAGACTGAGCCCGAACCGTCTCGCGCTGGCCCGCTTAGTTGCCCACAGCCCCTGATCTGACGGGCGGCCGGGCGGGTAGCGGGCCGGCACGGCGGACCCGCCCTAGGCGGACATGATCGACAATAGCGAACCATAGCAGATCTGCGACGCGCCGCCACGGCCTTTGGTCAAAATGTTGAACCCTTCATCAAACGAATTCCTTGATTGCAATCAAGCCGGGCAGGGTCGTGAGTTGACCGCGGGCCTGGGGCCCCGTGTCGAACCTGCCGTTTAGACGAAACTCGCAAATTTTGCCGCACTCGGGAACCGGCACGCGCAGTCTGATCTGGCCATTGCCCGGTCGCAGGCTGGCGGCGAGCTCACGCACGACGGCTTCGGTTTGCTGCGAGCCGAATATGCCGCGCTCGAAATGCAGGCTCAGACCACGCTGAATTGTGCCGACGGCAGCATCGAGCGCCTCGAGCGACTGCACCCGAAGCTTGACGGCATCGCCGTCGCGTTCGGCTTCGAGGCCAATAATCACGAGCGTGGCCGGCACCAATAGATCTCGCGCGTGATGGAGAAGATCCGAGAACAATACCCCCTCGAACTGACCGGTCGTATCGGAAAACACCGCGAATGCGAACGCGTTGCCGCGGGCCGATTTGCGTTCGCGCGCCGCGACCACAATGCCGGCAATTCTGCCGGCCGCGGCGCCGCGCTCCGTCTGCGCCTCGAATTCGGCCCACGTGCAGATGCCGAGTTCTTGCAAGGCCGCGTGATATTCATCGAGCGGGTGGCCGGAGAGATAGAAACCGACGGCATCGAACTCCTGCTCCAGGCGCTGCATTGGCGTCCAACGTTTCGCCGGGCGCATGTCGAGACCGGGTTTGTGGGCGGTGGTGGCGCCGCCGAACAGATCGGACATGCCGCTTGCCGCATCGGCCGCCAAACGATTGGAGAGCGCCAGAATTTGCTCGGCGTTGGCATGGACGGCCGCGCGATCCGTCTCGAAGCTCGCAAAGGCGCCGGCAGCGGCCAGGGTCTCGATAGCACGACGGTTGAGGGTTCTCGGTGCAAGTCGGCGCGCAAAATCCGACAGGTCTTCAAAGCGCCCGTTGGCGGCGCGCTCGGTGATGATCGCCTCGACCGCGCTGGTGCCAATGTTCTTCAGGGCTGCCAGGGAATAGCGCACGGCGCCGGGGGTTGTATCATCACTCGGCGGTTCCACGAGGAAATCGACACCGGAGGCATTGATGCAGGGTGGGCGGACCTGGATGTTGCTGTTGCGCGCCTCGGCGGCAAAGATCGCAAGCTTGTCGGTGTTGCCCATATCGAGCGTCATCGAGGCGGCGAGAAATTCTTCGCGGTAGTTCGCCTTCAGGTATGCCGTGTGATAGCTGATCAGCGCATAGGCGGCGGCGTGGGACTTGTTGAAACCGTAACCCGCAAACTTGTCGACCAGCTGAAAAATGTCGGCGGCGTCCTGTTTGTCGACCCCATTGGCAACGGCGCCTGCAACGAATTCAGCCTGCTGCTCGGCCATTGCGGCCTTGTCTTTCTTGCCCATGGCGCGCCGCAGAACATCGGCCTTTCCGAGCGAATAGCCGCCCATCACCTGCGCGATCTGCATCACCTGTTCCTGATAGATGATGACGCCGTAGGTTTCCTTGAGAATGTCCTCCAACATGACGTGCAGGCAGTCGACGGGTTCATCGCCATGCTTGCGGTTGATGTAGGTTGGAATGTTGTCCATCGGGCCCGGACGGTAGAGCGCAACCATCGCGACAATGTCTTCGAAGCGGTCCGGCCTGAGGCGTTTGAGGCTATCGCGCATGCCGCTCGATTCCAACTGGAAGACCCCGACCGTGTCGGCTCGCGCCAGCAGGTCATAGGCCCTCTTGTCGTCCAACGGCAGGCTCGCCAGGTCGACCGTGATACCGCGGCCGTTGCTGATCAGTTCAACCGCCTTGTGGATGACGGTCAGGGTCTTCAGGCCGAGGAAATCGAACTTCACCAGGCCCGCGGCTTCGACCAGCTTCCAATTGAACTGCGTGATCGGAAAACTCGATCGGGGATCGCGGTAGAGTGGCACCAGTTGATCGAGTGGGCGATCTGCAATGACCATGCCGGCGGCATGGGTCGAGGCGTGTCGGTAGAGGCCTTCCAGCTTCTGGGCAATCTCCAGCAAGCGTTCAACCACCGGTTCACTGTCGCGCGCCTGCTGCAGGCGCGGCTCGCCGGCGATGGCTTCGGGAAGGCTGACCGGATTGGCCGGATTGTTGGGCACGAGCTTGCAGAGTTTGTCGACCTGGCCGTAGGGCATCTGCAGAACGCGGCCGACATCGCGCAGAACGGCACGGGCCTGAAGCTTACCGTGGGTGATGATCTGGGCGACGCGGTCCGCACCGTACTTGCGCTGCACGTAGCGAATGACTTCATCGCGCCGGTCTTGGCAGAAGTCGATATCGAAGTCCGGCATCGAAATGCGTTCCGGATTGAGAAAGCGTTCAAACAGCAACCCGAACCGCAGCGGGTCGAGGTCGGTAATCGTCAGCGACCACGCCACCAGCGAACCGGCGCCGGATCCGCGCCCCGGGCCAACGGGGATGCCCTGCTCTTTCGACCACTTGATGAAATCGGCAACGATCAGAAAATAGCCGGGAAACTTCATTTTGATGATGATGTCGAGTTCGAAGTCGAGGCGCTGATCGTAATCGGCACGTGAAAACCCCGCTGCCAGCGGCAGTTTGTCGAGACGCGCCTGCAGGCCTTCGCGGGCTTGGCGCGCGAGTTCTCGGGCCTCGGCGGTGAGCTGTTCCTCGGCACTTGCATTGGCACCGGCAGAGACGAACTGCGGCAGGATCGGGTTGCGCCCCAGCGGCCGATAGTGGCAACGCCGAGCGATCTCGACAGTATTGTCCAAGGCCTCCGGCAAATCGGAAAACAAATCGACCATGTCGGCTTCGGACTTCAGGCCGTGATCGGGCGTGAGGCGGCGGCGGTCGTCTTCGACGACGTAGCGGCCGTCGGAGATGCACAGCAATGCATCGTGGGCCTCGTAGTCGTCGGTTGTCGCGAAAAAACACTGGTTGGTCGCAACGACCGGCAGATCGCAACCGTAGGCGAGGTCGAGAAGCTGCGGTTCGATCGCGCGTTCGGTGGCAAGGCCGTGGCGCTGAATTTCGACATAGAGGCGATCATCGAAGATTGCGCGCAGACGCGCGAGGCGGTGACGGGCGCGCGCTTCATCTGCGCGCCGCAGCATTGCATCGACCGGCCCTTCCGGTCCGCCCGTCAGGGCAATCAGACCGCCGCAATGGTCCTGCAAGCGCGCTACGCCGACATGGGTGGACGCATGCTCGCTCGGATCAAAGAACGCCTGACTGGACAGCTTCATCAGGTTGGCGTAACCGCTCTCGTTCATGGCCAACAGAGCGATGAACGGAAAGGTCGGCGAGGATGGTGCACCGTTGGGCGCCGACTTGTCGGACGGGTCATCGTCAAAGTCGACCGCCAGCGTCAGCCCGGCAATCGGCTGCACACCTTCGCCTGAGAGCTTGGTCGAGAATTCCAGAGCCCCAAACAGGTTGTTGCGGTCGGTCAGCGCCATTGCCGGTGCCTGGTTGGCGACGGCGAGGTCGGCAAGCCTGGCGATCGGCAGCGCGCCCTCAAGCAGCGAGTAAGACGAATGCACGCGCAGGTGCACGAAGCGCGGCGGCGCCTTTGCCGGCATCGCAGGTTCGGTGTCGGGATCGCGAATCATCATGTTCATGCGCGGACACTAGAGCAACCTGCTGTTATTCGGAATCGGAACGATCCCGAATAAAGGCAGAAAGTTGCTCGCCTCTAAAGTGGCGATCATCGTGCCTCAAGTCGGAACAGCAATGGCGGCTCCAACAGGGCCGCTGCAGCTTATACCAGCCCGCATGAATTTTGATCCGTTTCACCGGAGCGGTTTTTGTCGCCGGTGAGGCGGGTGTCGTGCCGTGGTCACAGGACCACAAGCGGTGCCCAACGCAGCTGGCGGCAACAAGCGCCCGGCCCCATGAAACAGGTCAACATTTATGCGGGTTGGTATTACTGCGCCGCCACAGCCTGGCCGGCGCCCAACTCAACCAGGCGACCGTTTTCCAATCGCAGAACACGGTGCATGCGCTTGGCCAGCTCGATGTTGTGGGTCGCAATCAGCGCTGCAACGCCGGTGTGTTCGATCAACGACATTAGGTCGCCAAACACGCGTTGCGATGTTTCCGGGTCGAGATTGCCGGTCGGCTCGTCGGCCAACAAAAGACGCGGCGCATTGGCAAGCCCGCGGGCGATGGCGGTGCGCTGCTGTTCGCCGCCTGACAGTTCGGCCGGGCGATGATCAACGCGCTCACCAAGCCCCAGCATGGTCAGGAGTTCGCGGGCACGTTGGCCCGCGGCACGGCGGCTTTTGCCCTGGATCATTTGCGGGATCAAGACGTTCTCGAGGGCCGAGAACTCCGGCAGCAATTGATGAAACTGATAGACGAAGCCCAGTTGGCTGCGACGCACGCGGGTGCGCTGGTCATCGTTCATGCGCGAACAGTCCCGGCCTGCGATGACGACCTTACCGGAATCCGGCGTCTCAAGCAGGCCGGCAATGTGCAACAGGGTTGACTTGCCGGACCCCGACGGCCCGACCAAGGCCACGGCCTGGCCGGGATAAAGGGCCGCGCTCGCGCCTGACAGCACGCGGATTTCGCGCGGGCCCTGATGGAACACGCGAACCAGATCGATAAGGCTCAGAACCGGTTGGTTCATATCTCGCGCTGTGCCTCACTTATTCGTAACGGAGCGCCTCGACTGGATCGAGCTTGGAGGCCCGCCAGGACGGATAGAGCGTTGCCAGGATCGTCAATACCAGGGCCATGATGACGATAAATGCGGTTTCGTGCGGGTCGACGTCGGCCGGCAGCTGCGTCAGATAGTAGACCTTGGGGTCCATCAGCGTGGTCCCCGTCAACCATTGGACAAACTGGCGAATGGTCTCGATGCGCCAACAAAACACAATGCCGAGGATGAGGCCGGCAAAGGTGCCGACAACGCCGATCGATGCGCCGGTAATCAGAAACACACGCATGATGGCATGTTTGGTGGCCCCCATCGTGCGCAAAATGGCAA
Organism: Hyphomicrobiaceae bacterium; assembly: GCA_965223355.1. Lineage (GTDB taxonomy): Bacteria > Pseudomonadota > Alphaproteobacteria > Rhizobiales > Hyphomicrobiaceae > Tectiglobus. The sequence goes on along the minus strand of CBDCWE010000003.1, from coordinate 4,195,949 downwards.
TGTCACGGCTCTTGTCTTTGACCAGCATCATGATGCCGGAAATGATGTTGAGTGCCGCAACCAGGACAATCAGCGAAAGGATGATGAACATCACCGTGCGCTCGACCTCGAGGACGGTGAAGAAGGTCTGGTTGCGCTGTTGCCAGGAGATGAAATTATAGCCGTCTCCGATCGCCGCCTGCATGTCGCCAATGCGGGCATTGATGGTCTCGGGATCGTCGGTGACGATCTCGATGACGTCGACTTGCGGGCCTTTCGAGAAGTAGCGCTGGGCTTCCGGCATTGGCATGAAGACCATGGTGCGGTCGTACTCGGACATGCCGAGCTCGAAGATCGCGACGATGCGGTAGGGCTTGGTGCGCGGGGCGGTGCCGAACGGTGTGCGCGCGCCCCGGGGCGAAACTAGAGTAATGATACCGCCGAGCGAGACGCCGAGATCGGTCGCGAGACGGTTGCCAATGGCAATGCCGCGCTGATCGTCGAACCCCTTGATCGTGCCGAGCACAATGTTTTGTGCGACGAGCGGAAGCGCACGGATGCCGTGCTCCGTCATGCCGCGCACGAAGCCGCCCAACGCCTGGCGTGGGGATGACAGCAACACCTGCCCCTCGATCAAGGGAATGGCGTGTTGCACGCCGCTGACGCGCTCCAACCGTCGCGCAATCTCTGCGTAGTTATCGAACGGACCGGTGCCGACCTTCTGGACGATGGCGTGGCCGTTGAGGCCCAGGATCTTCTCATAGAGCTGATTGCGAAAGCCGTTCATGACGGCCATCACGATAATCAAAGTTGCAACGCCCAGCATGATGCCGACAAACGAAAAGCCGGCAATGACGGAGATAAAGCCCTCCTTGCGGCGCGCACGCAGATAACGTGTGGCCAGCATCCACTCAAAGGCGGCAAAAGGCGCGGTATCCGACTGACCTGTCATTGTTCTTTCCGCCCGTCCCTGCGCGTTAGATCATGTCCGCCCAAGGCGGGGCGAGCATGCCGGCCTGCCGCCCGCCCGGCCGCCCCCGGCTGGCCCGGATCAGCGTCGCATTGGCTCGCCGGGCGGGGACCCGGATGGTTCGGGCCATCCCTGACAAGTTCTCGTCCTTTGCTGGCCATCTCTTTAGACCAACATACGCTGGCTCTTGACCCTGGCGGCGACGGTTTCAGCGACAGTGTCGAGCGACATTTGCAGCTTGGCGCCGCCCTGCCGTTCGCCGAGTTCGGCGCGGCCATCCTTCAGGCCGTTCGGTCCGACCACCACCTGATAGGGGATGCCAATCAAGTCCATGGTCGTGAACTTGGCGCCGGCGCGCTCGTCGGTGTCATCGTAGAGGACCTCGATGCCGGCATTGACGAGCTGCTCATAGAGCCGGGTGCAGGCCGCATCCGTGGCGGCGTCGGCGGCCTTGAGATTGATCAGTGCGACCTCGAACGGCGCCACCGGCACCGGCCAGACGATCCCCTTGGCGTCATGACAGGCTTCGATAATGGCGCCGACCAGGCGCGACACGCCAACCCCGTAGGAGCCCATGTGAATATTGGTCATGTCGCCGTCCGGCGTCTGCACCCGGCACCCCATTGGTTCGGAGTACTTGGTTCCGAAAAAGAAAATGTGGCCAACTTCGATGCCGCGGGCCGAGACCTGCTTGTCGGCCGCCACCTCCTGGTCAAAGCGCGCCGGATCGTGCATTTCATCGGTTGCCGCATAGAGCGATGTCCACTGCTTGATGATCGGGGTCAAATCGCCGTCAAAGTCCGTGTCGGCGGCCGGGATGGCGCCTTCGAAGAGATCTCTATGGCCGTAGACCTGGCTTTCGCCGGTGTCTGCCAGAATGATGAATTCGTGGCTGTGATCACCGCCAATCGGCCCGGTTTCGGCCTTCATCGGGATCGACTTCAGGCCCATGCGCGCAAACGTGCGCAGGTAGGCCGTAAACATGCGGTTGTAGGAGCGAATGCCGGCCTCGGGCGAGAGGTCAAAAGAATAAGCATCCTTCATCAGGAACTCGCGCCCGCGCATGACCCCGAAACGCGGCCGGATCTCGTCGCGGAACTTCCATTGAATATGATAGAGGTTGCGCGGCAGATCGCGATAGCTTTTGACGCCGTCGCGAAAAATCTGAGTTATCAGTTCCTCGTTGGTCGGCCCGTACAGCATGTCACGGTCGTGACGGTCGACAATGCGCAGCATTTCCTTGCCATAGTCGTCATAGCGGCCTGATTCGCGCCAAATGTCGGCCGACTGGATCGTCGGCATCAGGACTTCGATGGCGCCGGCGCGGTTTTGCTCCTCGCGCACAATGTCGGCAATCTTGTTGAGGACCCGCAAGCCCAGCGGCAGCCATGAGTAGATGCCGGCGCTGGCCTGACGGATCATACCGGCGCGCAGCATCAACTGATGCGACACGATTTCCGCTTCCTTGGGCGTTTCGCGAAGTACCGGAAGGAAATAGCGCGACAAATACATCGTTTCTTTGATCCCTGTGTCGGTTGATCAGACCCGCTCTTAGCCGCTGGCGCACCATGAGGCAATGGAGAGCCGCCGGAATGCGGGGATGAGCTCATGTCCGCCGCGGGCGAAATCGCATCGCCGACCGGCTCCACGCCCGGCCGGCGCCCGACAACACATGCGATCGCAGCCACGGACGCTGCACACGATGGCGGCGCGAGCGTGCCATCGCCTCATCGGTTGACGGCGGCCGCCATCTCGCCGACGCCGAACAGATCGAGCTCGATTGCCAGCCAGATCGCGGCAAACACAAGCACCGCGACTACCGTATTGATGATCGCGACACGGCCCAGATCAAACCGCGTTGGCGCGCTGGCAGGCGTGCCCGGCACCACCTCGCCGGCGTCATCTTGTGTGCGCACACCGAACGGCAGAACCGCAAACAGCACGATCCACCACACAACGAAAAACAGCGCGATCCCCAGCGGCCAGCTCATGCGACACGTCTCCAGGCCAGTCGATTGCCCACCGGGCGTCCGGCTCAGGCTTGTTCCAGTTCGGTCAAAACGCCGCTGAAGTCCTTCGGATGCAGGAACAGCACCGGTTTGCCGTGGGCGCCGATCTTCGGTTCACCATCGCCCAGGATCCGTGCACCCTCGGCCATCAGACGATCGCGCGCGGCAAAAATGTCGTCGACCTCGTAGCACAGGTGATGAATGCCGCCGTCACCATTGCGTTCGAGAAACTTGGTGATCGGTGAAGCATCCCCCAACGGCTCGAGCAACTCGATCTTGGTATTGGGCAGATTGACGAAGACGGTCGTGACGCCATGATCAGGCTGCGGTTCGGCCGCCGAGATGTCGGCGCCTAGCGTGTCGCGATAGACGGCGGCGGTGGCGGCAATATCCCTGACCGCGATGGCGACGTGGTTGAGGCGACCAATCATGTTTGTTTCTCCGGTCTGCGCGCAACATCTCACCGGCATAAGGGGCTGGGGCCTACCGGATCAAGCGCGATCCATCATTCATGCATTCATGCACACATGCACTCACACACTCATGCGCTCGCGCATTCATGCGCCGTTCTCGATGACGTTCATTAGAACTTTGACGATCGGGCGCTTACCCCAGGCGCGATCGACCGCAGCACGCACCGATCGGCGAATGGCATCACGGACCATTTCAAGATCCTTTCGCCGACGTTGGGGAATGCTGTCAATGGTGCCATCGACGGCATCGAGGATGATATCTTCCATCAACTCGCCCTCGTTGTCTTCATCGGGAATACCGTCGATGGCAACATCGACCTCGCCCAGCACCTTGCCGCGCGGCGTCACGGCCAAGGCGACGGCAACCAGGCCGACGACCGAGAGTTTGCGCCGCTCGCGCACCGGGCCATCATCTGCGCCGATGATCAGGCGCCCGTCACGATAGGCGCGCCCGACCGGCACTTCATCGACAAGCTTGGGCTTGCCAGGCGCCAGCCTCACCATCTGGCCGTTGACGAGCGGGACGACGTCGGCAATGCCAGCGTTCCGTGCCAGGCGCGCGTTTTCCTTGAGATGGCGCACTTCACCGTGCATCGGCACCATCACCTGCGGTTTGGTCCACACAAACATCTTGGCCAGTTCATCGCGACGGGGATGGCCGGTGACATGGACGAGCCCGTCGGCATCGGTGATGACCTTACAGCCCATGGCCGCCAGCCGGTTCTGCATGTTGAGGATCGACTTTTCGTTGCCCGGGATGACGCGCGAGGAATAGATCACCGCATCGCCCTGACCCAGTTCGATGTCGCGGTGTTCGCCGGCAGCGATGCGCGCCAGAGCGGCCCGCGCCTCGCCCTGGCTGCCGGTAATCAGCGCCAGCATTTCGCTCGGCGCCAGAGACCGTGCGCCCTCCTGGTCGAGATAGAAAAAATCGGCGGGCAGGTAGCCGCTGTCCTTGGCCACCTGGATGACGCGATGCAGGGCCCGGCCGGCGACCACGAGCTCGCGCCCGGTCGCCTGCGCCGCGTCCGCAACAGCCTTGATGCGGGCAACGTTCGAGGAGAAGGTCGTGACCGCGACCCGCCCGGTCTGTTGCGAGATGATGTTGGTCAGCGATGCAGCAACATCGGCCTCCGACGGCGATGTGCCGTCGCGGAAGGCGTTGGTTGAATCGCAAATCAGAACGTCCACCCCGTCCCGGCCGATTTGCGCGATCCGCGCCTCATCCGTCGGCTCACCAATGTAGGGGGCCGGGTCGAGCTTCCAGTCGGCCGTGTGCAACAGCGTGGTGCCTGCGACCTTGATCAGCAGCCCCGATGTTTCAGGGATCGAGTGCGACATCGCCAGATATTCAAGGTCAAAGGGGCCGACTTTGAACCTGCGCTTTTGGGCAACCTCGTGGATCAGCGGGCGCGCATCGCGGCCGAACTCGGCGAGTTTGGCGCGCAACATGCCGGCTGCAAATGGTGTCATGTAGATCGGCGCACGCAATTTCGGCCAAGCCTCGATGACCGCGCCAATATGGTCTTCATGAGCGTGGGTGATGACAATCCCGGCCAGCGACTGCCGCTCGGTCTCGATGAAACGCAGATCCGGTAGGACGATGTCGACGCCCGGTTCGTCCTCTCCTGGAAACGTGATCCCGAGATCGACCATAATCCATTGGCGATCATCGGCTGGTCCGACGCCATAGAGATAGACGTTCATGCCGATCTCGCCGAGGCCACCCAAAGCGACAAAGACGATGTCTTCGTTGTTGCTGTTCGATCCGTCTGCGCTCAATTTTTGTTCTAATCCTTGTCGGCGGGTTTTGCTACGGTGGCTGCTGGCGTAACATCTCCAAACTGAAAGCGTTGGACACGATCTGGCGATCGTTGCAGGAGCAATGCACCGTCGTCGTCCAAGCCGGCAAATGTGCCCCAAACGCGGCCGGTATTGGTATTGACGGTCATCGGTTCACCGCGCGGATATGATCGCAACAGCCACGCCTCGCGAATATCTGCGAAGCCGGCGCCCCTGTTCCATAAAGTTAAATTTCGTTTCAGGCAATCATCGACAACGGCCAGAAACTGGCGAGGTGACGGCGCCGGGCCATCAGCGCTGACGGACGTGATCTGTCGACCCTCGACTGCCGGCGATATTGCCAGATTGATCCCGCAGCCGATGATCGCGACAATGTCGTCAGAATAGATCGAGCTTTCCACAAGAATCCCGCCAACCTTCGCGCCGTCGATCATGAGATCGTTCGGCCACTTCAGGCGGCAACGCCGAGCGGAGCCAGCTTCGGCCAGGGCGTCGGCAACGGCCGCGCAGGCGGCAACCCCGGCGACAAGCGAGAGCTGGTGGAGATCGCGAACATCGCAATGCGGGCGAAACAGCAGCGTTGCGGCCAAGTTTCCGGCCGGTGACGACCAGCCGCGACCGGCCCGTCCGCGACCGGTTTCCTGGCGGTCGGCGCGCAGCCACAGCGGACCGCGTTCGCCCGCGGCCGCACGGCGATGGGCTTCGAGGTTGGTCGAATCGAGCGTGGTAAATTCAAGCACCGGGTCGCGCACGGGCACAGTCCTATCTGCTCACAACTCGACCTGGCACCCGACGCCGCCGTCAGAAGCGGAACGTTTGGGCGGCTGCCAGCGCGGCATCGACGAACGGGCCGAGCACCGCCACGCCGACCACCATCGCCAACGCACAAAGTGCAATCACCAGACCGGGCGCGAACCGCACCGGCTGGAACGGCTCGGCCGCTTCGTCAAAGAACATGATTTTGACGACCCGCAGATAATAGTAGGCGCCAACCACACTCGCCAGCACACCGATGACGGCCAACGGATAAAGCCCGGCCCGGATCGCAGCGAGAAACACATAGTACTTTGCAAAGAAGCCGACGAGCGGCGGAATGCCGGCCAGCGAAAACATCAAGATCATGAGCGCAACGGCCAGCGCCAGGTTGGTGCGGGCCAGGCCCGCAAGTTCACGGATGTCTTCAACCGACTGGTCGTTGCGGCGCATGCACAGGATGCAGGCGAAGGTGCCGAGGGTCATGACGACGTAGATCGCCATGTAGATCAGCACACCCTGAGTGCCGGCGCTCGAATGGGCGGCGAGGCCGACCAGGGCGAAGCCAATATTGGCGATCGAGGAATAGGCCATCAGGCGCTTGAAGTTGTTCTGGCCGATGGCGGCGAAGGCGCCGAGCAGCATCGAGGCCAGCGCAACAAAGGTGATGATCTGCTGCCATTGGGCCGCAATGCCGGGGAAGGCGGCGAGCACGACCCGGGTCAGCAGCGCCATGGCGGCAACCTTCGGCGCGCTCGCAAAAAATGCGGTCACAGGCGTGGCCGAGCCTTCATAGACGTCCGGCGTCCACATGTGGAAGGGCACGGCCGAGACCTTGAAGGCCAAGCCGACCATCAAGAACACGAGACCGAAGATCAGCCACAGGTTGGTTGCCGCCTCGGGGCCCTTGGCGGCATTGGCAATGACTTGGAAATCGGTCGAGCCGGCAAAGCCGTAGAGCAGCGAGGAACCGTAAAGGAGCATGCCCGATGACAGCGCGCCGAGCACGAAGTACTTGAGGCCGGCCTCGCTGGAGCGCAGCGAATCGCGACGGTAGGCGGCAACCACGTAGAGCGCCAGGCTCTGCAGTTCGAGGCCGATATAGAGCGCGATGAGGTCGCCGGCCGAGATCATGACCAGCATGCCGGCGCTGGCCAGCAGGATCAGCACCGGATATTCGAACTTCATGATGCCGCGATCGCGGAAGTCATCGAATGCCAGCAACAGTGACAGCGCCGCACCGCCAAGCGCCAGGATCTTCATGAAGCGGGCAAAAGCATCGTTGACGAAGGCGCCATCGAACAAGGTCTCGGTGCCGTCGCCATAGTAGAGCATGACCGCACCGGCGGCGATGAGCAAAAGGATCGCCATCCAACCGACATTGATCGCCTCACTCTGGGTGTGCGGTCGAAACACGCCGTACATCAACAAGACCATCGCACCGACCACGAGGATGAGTTCGGGCAGCAACGGGGCGTAGACGGTGAGACTTTCTGGCATGATGTGTGACCTGTTTTCCCGCCGTGACCTAGTGGTCGACCATCGCCGTGCTGATACGAACGGCGGCCTCATAGTTGGCCACCAAATTCTTCACGGACACGGCCGTCACATCGAGGATCGGTGAGGGGTAGAAACCGAAGAATATCGTCAGGATCACCAGCGGCGCCATGATCGCAATTTCGCGTGCGTTCATGTCGGTGATCGACATCAGTTTGGACTTTTCGAGTTCACCGAAGATGACGCGGCGATAAAGCCAGAGCGCATAGGCAGCCGACAGGACGACCCCGGTCGTCGCCAGAAACGCCACCCAGGTATTGGCCTTGAAAGTGCCCAACAGGGTGAGGAACTCGCCAACGAAACCCGAGGTGCCGGGCAGACCGATGTTGGCCATGGTGAAGACCATGAAACAGAAGGCATAGATCGGCATGCGGTTAGCCAGCCCGCCGTAGGCCGCGATCTCACGCGTGTGCATGCGGTCGTAGATAATGCCAACGCACAGAAACAGGGCGGCCGAGACCAGACCGTGACTCAGCATCTGGAAAATAGCACCATCGACGCCCTGGGTATTGCCGGCAAAGATGCCCATGGTCACAAAGCCCATGTGTGCGACCGACGAATAGGCGATCAGCTTTTTCACATCCTCCTGCGCCAGCGCCACGAGCGAGGTGTAGATGATGGCAATGACGGACAGCGCGAACACCAGCGGTGCCAGCTCCATCGAGGCCAGCGGGAACATCGGGATCGAAAATCGCAGAAACCCGTAACCGCCCATTTTCAACAGAATGCCGGCGAGGATCACCGAACCGGCCGTCGGTGCCTCAACGTGGGCGTCAGGCAGCCAGGTGTGAACCGGCCACATCGGCATCTTGACGGCAAACGACGCAAAAAACGCCAGCCACAACCACCATTGGGCTTCGGCCGAGAACAGCGTCGGGTTAGAGGCCACCTTCTGGATCAGTTCCGGGATATCGCTGGTGCCGGCGGTCCAGAAAATGTACATCATGGCCAGCAGCATCAGCACCGAGCCGAGCAGCGTGTAGAGAAAGAACTTGTAGCTGGCATAAACGCGCCGCGCACCGCCCCAGACGCCGATGATCAGGAACATCGGGATCAGGCCGGCCTCAAAGAACAAGTAGAACAGCACAAGATCGAGCGCGCAGAAGACGCCGATCATCAAGGTCTCAAGCACCAGGAACGCGATCATGTACTCGGTGACGCGCTGTTTGACCGAGTCCCAGCTGGCCAGGATACACAGCGGCATCAGGAACGTGGTGAGGATAATGAACAGCATCGAAATGCCGTCGACGCCGAGTTTGTATCGGAACGGGCCGAACCACTTGTAGTCCTCGATGAACTGATAGGACGGCGTTGAGGTGTCGAAGTTGATCCAAATCAGCAACGACAGGGCGAACGTGAATGTCGTAACGAACAGCGCGATCCAGCGCGCGTTGCCGCGGCCGCTGTCGTCATCGGGCAGGAACATGATGAAGAACACGCCGATCAGCGGCAGGAACGTCACCAGCGAAAGGATTGGCGGATTGTCGAAACTGATCATTGGCCAAAACCTCCGCCCTGGAACATGAAGTAGGTGATGATGAGAGCCACACCAATCATCATGACGAATGCGTAGTGGTAGACGAAGCCGGTCTGCAGCTTGACGACCCGGCCGGTGATGTCCATGACCCGGGCAGCGATGCCGTCCGGGCCAATACCATCGATGACGGCGCCATCACCGCCCTTCCAAAGGACGCGGCCGAGCCAGTGCGCGGGCCTGACAAAGAGCCAATCATAGAGCTCGTCGAAATACCACTTGTTCAACAGGAACAGGTAGACCGGCTTGAAGGTGGTCGCCGTTGCCGCCGGCAGCCATGGCATCGCGATGTAATAGAGCCACGACAGCGCGAAGCCCGCCGCCATTGCCACAAACGGCGCCCAACTCACCCAAGCAACGTCCTTTGCAACCGCGTGCATATCGTGGACGATATGGTTGTTGGGCCCTTCGAAAATCGCCTGGTTCCAAAACTCCTTATAGTGATGCCCGATGAAGTACTCCTTGAAGGCAAAGCCGGCCGCGACCGCGCCAACCGCGAGCACCAACAGCGCGATCAGCATCACGTAAGGACTTTCGTGGGCATGGCGGAAAGTTTCCGGCTCGGCCCGCGTCTTGCCGTGGAAGGTCATAAACATCAAACGCCACGAATAAAACGAGGTCATGAAGGCGGCGATGACCAGCGCCCAGAATGCATAGTTGTACGGCGTGTGGCCGGCAAAGGCGGCCTCGATGATCGCATCCTTGGAGTGGAACCCTGCAAAACCGATCAGATGCGGAATGCCGACCCCGGTCAGGGACAGCGTGCCGATCAGCATCATCACCCAGGTGATGCGGATCTTCGGGGCAAGACCGCCCATGTGGCGCATGTCCTGTTCGTGGTGCATGGCGTGGATCACCGAACCGGCACCGAGGAACAAAAGCGCCTTGAAGAAGGCATGCGTAAAGAGGTGGAAGATGGCAACGCCATAGGCGCCGAGGCCGCAGGCGGCGAACATGTAGCCCAACTGAGAGCAGGTCGAATAGGCAACGACGCGCTTGATGTCGTTCTGAACGAGGCCGACGGTCGCGGCAAAGAACGCCGTCAACGTACCGACAAACGTCACAACCATCAGCGCGGTTGGCGCTTGCTCGAACAGGGGCGATAGGCGGGCGACCATGAAGACGCCGGCGGTGACCATCGTTGCGGCATGGATCAGGGCCGACACCGGCGTCGGGCCTTCCATTGCGTCCGGCAACCAGGTGTGCAGCAGGAATTGCGCCGACTTGCCCATCGCACCCGCAAACAACAGCAGGCACAGACATGTCATGATGTCGACCTCGTTGCCGAGGAAGGTCATGGTCTCGCCGGCCTTTTCCGGTGCGGCCGAAAAGATCGCGTCAAGTTGGATCGAGCCGAATACGGCAAACAGACCGAAAATGCCGAGCGCAAATCCGAAGTCACCAACGCGGTTGACGATGAAGGCCTTGATCGCCGCGTCATTGGCCGACGGCTTCTTGAACCAGAAGCCGATCAGCAGGTAGCTCGCAAGACCGACGCCCTCCCAGCCGAAGAACATCTGGAGAAGGTTGTCACTGGTCACCAGCATCAGCATCGCGAACGTGAACAGCGACAGATAGGAGAAAAACCGCGAACGGCCATCGTCGTCGTGCATGTAGCCGATCGAATAGAGATGCACGAGGCCCGAAACCGTAGTGACGACAACCAGCATGACGGCGGTCAAGGTGTCGATGCGCAAACTCCAGGCAACCTCAAGCTCGCCCGAAGTGACCCACTGCGCAATGGGAACCTTGATCGTCTGGTGATCGAAACCGACATTCCAAAACACGATCCACGACAGAACCGCCGACAGGAACAGGAACGCCGTGGTAATGATCTCCGAGCCGCGATCCGTGATGTAGCGGCCGAGGAAACCGGCGATCAGCGCGCCCAGTAGCGGCAGGAAGACGATGGCCTTGTACATCATGGCGGCGATCAGCCCTTCATCATGTTGATGTCTTCGACCGCGATCGAGCCACGGTTGCGGAAATAGACGACAACGATGGCCAGCCCGATGGCGGCCTCGGCAGCGGCCACGGTCAGCACCATCATCGCGAACACTTGTCCGACAAGATCCTTGTTGAACGATGAGAACGCGACCAGGTTGAGATTGACCGCCAGCAGCATCAACTCGATCGACATCAGAATGACGATGACGTTCTTGCGGTTGAGGAAGATGCCGAAAATGCCGATCGTGAACAGTATCGCGGCAACCGTCAGATAGTGACCTAGTCCGATGTCCATGGTTCAGTTTCCCTCGGCCGTGCGCGGCGCGCCGAGCCGGGCTATGCCTCGCGAGTTCATCGGCTGCCTCCGTCATCGTTGGAGGGGATAATCGCCTGGCCGGAGGCGACAGGGATGACTTCGATCGCCATCTTTGGCGAGCGCGCGACCTGGGCGGCAATCGACTGGCGCTTGACGCCTTGCCTTTGGCGCAAGGTCAGCACGATGGCACCGATCATCGCCACCAGCAGAATGAGACCGGCACCCTGGAAGTAGAAAATGTACTTGGTGTAGAGAATGCGCCCCAGCGCCTGGGTGTTGGTCACAGCTTCAGCGCCGGACACCGCGACCGGGGCTGCCGGCTGGCCGACCTGGTTGGGCTGGAACTGGTTGAGACCGACCACCATGATCAGTTCGGCCAGGACAATACCGCCGATCAATGCCCCGAGCGGCGCGTTCTTGATAAAGCCGGCCCGCAGCTCGGCAAAGTCGACGTCGAGCATCATCACCACGAACAGAAACAGAACGGCAACGGCGCCGACATAGACGATCACCAACAGCATCGCCAGGAACTCGGCGCCCAAGAGCACGAACAAACCGGCGCCATTAAAGAACGTCAGGATCAAAAACAGGACGGCATGCACCGGGTTGCGCGCGACAATCACCATCGATGCCGACAAAACGGCAACGATCGAAAAGACGTAGAAGAAAAATGCCGCCAGCCCCATTGCCTCTTATCCCGTCGCCTCTGATCCCGTCCTGTCGGCCGCTGCGGCCGGCCGCCGTGCCTGCTCGGCCGCAACCGCCCTGCCGTGCGCTCGCCACATCCGGCGCATGCGCGCCTTTTGCAGCGGCCAGTATGCCAGCGCCACCGTCGCCAGCACCCACATCCCGATGACCCGCGCCCCGGCGCCATCGAGAAACTCCCTTATGGCAAGGCCGAGTGTGATGCTCGCGCCAATTGCACAGAGCATCTGCAGCCACCTCAGTTGCCATTCGAGGCGCAGCTGATCCTCGGCAATCTTGCCATATTGCGCCAGCTCGTCATCTGTCAGTTGCGACAACAGAGTGAGCCAGGCCGCGGCCTCATCGGTATTGCGCGTCGAGGCCAATATTCTTTGCGATTTCCCGCTCCCAGCGATCACCGTTCGCGAGAAGGCGTTCCTTGTTGTAGAAGAGTTCTTCTCGGGTTTCCGTCGCGAACTCGAAGTTGGGACCCTCGACAATGGCATCCACCGGGCAGGCCTCCTGGCATAACCCGCAATAGATGCATTTCGTCATATCGATGTCGTAGCGCGTGGTGCGCCGCGTGCCGTCATTGCGGCGCGGGCCGGCCTCGATCGTGATTGCCTGTGCCGGGCAAATCGCCTCGCACAACTTGCACGCAATGCAGCGCTCCTCGCCGTTGGGGTAGCGGCGCAAGGCATGCTCACCTCGAAACCTCGGACTAATCGGGCCCTTCTCAAACGGGTAGTTCAGCGTCTTCTTCGGCCGGAAGAAATACTTCATCGCCAGAAAGAACGCCGCGATAAACTCGGTCAGAAATAGTGATTTGATGCCCTGAGCAACACTCATCGTCGCCGTCTCCTAATTCTGTGGCGCCAGGAACATCGGCCCCAGAAGGAAGCCGAGCACCGTGAAGAGCAGCCAATCCGCGAGCGCCACGGTGCGCATCAGCGCGGCCGTCTTGCCGGGATTGTCCGTGGCGCCCACCGTCTCGATGCGATTGGCGACAATGCGCAGCATGACAAAACCGATGAAGCCAATCGCAAAGCCAAGCAGCGTCCCTGTCATCGCCGGGCTCATGCGCCACCGCCTTGCGCGATCAGATCGCCGCCGAACTGCAGCACCGCGGCCACGACCACGACCATCAGCAACGACAGCGGCAGGAACACCTTCCAGCCAAGCCGCATCAGCTGGTCGTAGCGATAGCGCGGCACCATCGCCTTGACCATGGCAAACATGAAGAACACGAACACCACCTTGCCGAGAAACCAGATTACACCCGGCACCGCATTGATCGGCCAGATGTCGACCGGCGGCAGCCAACCGCCGAGGAACAGGATGGTGGTCAGCGCACACATCGTCGTGATCGCGACGTACTCACCGAGCATGAACAGCAAATAGGGCGTTGAGGCATATTCGACCATGAAGCCGGCGACCAGTTCCGATTCGGCCTCCGGCAGATCAAACGGCGGCCGGTTGGTCTCGGCGAGCGCCGAAATAAAGAACACGACGAACATCGGCAGCAACGGCAGCCAGAACCAATTGAGCATGCCGTAGGGGCCCTTCTGGGCGTTGACGATCGCGGTCATGTTGAGGGAGCCGACACACAGCAGCACCGTGACGATCACCAGACCGATGGAGACCTCATAGGAGACCATCTGGGCCGTCGATCTGAGCGCGCCCATGAACGGGTACTTCGAGTTCGACGCCCAACCGCCCATAATGACGCCGTAAACGCCCAGCGAAGAGATCGCCAGAATGTAGAGAATTCCGACATTGAGGTCGGATACCACCCAGGTACCCCAGCCATCCTGGTTGACCGGGATCACGGCCCAGGCCGCCAGAGCAAACAGGGTGGTTGCGATCGGCGCCAGCAGGAACACCCACTTGTCGGCGCCGGCCGGAATCACAGGTTCCTTGAGCACGAACTTCAAGAGATCGGCGAACGACTGCAGCAGCCCGAAGGCGCCGACAACGTTCGGGCCCTTGCGCATTTGGACCGCGGCCCACACCTTGCGGTCCATCAGCAGCAGAAAGGCAATGATCACCAGCAAGCTGACCATGAGAACGACGCTCTGGATCACCAGTAACGCCAACGGCCAGCCGTAGGCCCACCAGAAGTCTATTGCCTGCTCCCACATCGCCGCCCCCTATTCCGCTGCGACAGGCGTTTGATCGGCCTGTTTGAGGGCGCTCAGTTCCGCCATCACGGCGGAGGCGCGTGCGATCGGATTGGTCATGTAATAGTCCGTGACGGGCGCCACGAACGGTGCGTTCGCGACCGCGCCTTCAATTGCGGCCAAGCGATCAATGAAGCCCGGTTCGGCCGCCGGCAAAGCGCCGAGCCGGGCCAGTGCTGGTGCTGCCTGATACATGGCCGCACGCAGCTGCTCGACCGTATCATAAGGCAGCGTGTGGCCGACGCGGTCCGACAGGGCGCGGATGATGGTCCAGTCCTCGCGCGCGTCGCCCGGCGGAAAGGCGGCCTTGGCCGTCATCTGCGAGCGGCCTTCGGTATTGACGTAAGTTGCTGCCTTTTCCGTGTAGGCGGCTCCCGGCAGGATAACGTCGGCGCGGTGGGCGCCACGGTCGCCGTGGCTGCCCTGATAAATCACCAACGGGCCGGGGGCGATATCAATTTCATCGGCACCGAGGTTGTAGATCACATCGACACCGCCGGCCGCCATGTCGGCAGCGCTGTGAGCATCGCCAACCGGTACTAGGCCGAGATCGAGGCCCGCGACCATCGCGGCTGCGGACTGCAGGACGCCGAACCCGTTCCAGCCGTCCTTGACGACGCCGAGCGCGGTCGCGGCTTTGGCGATCAACGCCATGACCGCCGCGCCATCGGCTCTTGCAAAGGCACCCGGCCCGACGATGAACATTGGCCGCTGCTTGTCGGCCGGCGCATGGTCAACGAACTGCTGCAAGGCCTCGGGCCCAGCGCCCAGGTGCGTATAGGGATAGGTCAGATCCGACGGTTCACCGATCACGCCGATCAACAGGCCGCCTTCGCGCCAGCGCCTGCGAATACGCCCATTGAGGACGGCGGCCTCAAGCCGCGGATTGGTGCCGATCAGCATAATCGCGTCGGCTGCGTCGATCGCGGCAATGCCTGGATTGAACACGTAAGACCCGCGCCCCAGCGCCGGATCGAAGGCTTCACCGCGCTGGCGGCAGTCAAAATTGGGCGAGCCGAGGCGGGTGAGGAGTTCCTTGAGGGCGAACATTTCTTCGGCACCAGCAAGATCGCCGGCTAGTGCACCAATGCGCGCGCCATCCAGCCCTGCCAGTCTGCCGGCGATGGCGCCAAAGGCCTCGTCCCAGGTCGCCTGACGCAACTGGCCGTGTTCGCGGACATAGGGCTGGTCGAGGCGCTGCGTGCGCAGACCATCGCTGACGTGACGGGTCTTGTCCGAGATCCACTCTTCGTTGATGTCGTCGTTGAGGCGCGGCAGGATGCGCATGACTTCGCGCCCGCGGCAGTCAACGCGAATGGCGCAACCAAGCGCGTCCATCACATCAACGGACTCGGTATTGCGCAACTCCCAGGGCCGTGCGTTGTGGGCCCAGGGGCGATGGGTTAGCGCGCCAACCGGGCACAGATCAACGACGTTGGCCGACAGCTCCGAGGTCATACCCTGTTCGAGGTAGGTGGTGATCTCCATATCCTCGCCGCGGCCGATGGCGCCCAACTCCTCGACGCCGGCAACCTCCGTCATGAAGCGCACGCAACGCGTACATTGGATGCAGCGGGTCATCGATGTCTTGATCAGCGGGCCGAGATACTTCTCATCGACCGCGCGTTTGTTTTCCCCATAGCGCGTGCCGCCGACGCCATAGGCCATCGCCTGGTCCTGAAGATCGCACTCGCCGCCTTGATCGCAAATCGGACAATCCAGCGGGTGATTGATCAGCAGGAACTCCATGACGCCTTCGCGCGCCTTTTTGACCAGCGCCGACGTGGTGTCGATAACGTTCGGGGACCCATCGCGATTGGGGCGCAGATCATTGACACCCATGGCGCACGAGGCAACTGGCTTGGGCATGCCATCGACCTGCACCAGACACATCCGGCAGTTGCCCGCGATCGACAGGCGCTCGTGATAGCAAAACCTCGGGACTTCGCGACCGGCCAGTTCGCAAGCTTGAAGCAAGCTGATGCCGTCCTCTACCTCGAGCTCTTCACCGTCGATGATGAGTTTTCTCGGCATGCGAATCCCTTGCGCACTGCACATCGTGGGCTGAGCGGCGGTGCTCGGCCTTGTTTTCGACACGTTACCTACAATGAGAACGCCGCGGAAGCCAGTGCTTCAACCACAGTCGGTTTGGCGGCGATTTGGCGCGGTGCGACGCATGGCGCCTCTATTCCGCGGCTTCTTTGGCCGCCTGCGCTGCGTCTATGCGCGCTTCGATGGTTGGTCGGAAATGGCGGATCAGGCCCTGGATCGGCCACGCCGCCGCGTCGCCCAATGCACAGATCGTGTGGCCTTCGACCTGCTTGGTAACGTCCAGCAGCATGTCGATTTCGGTCTTGGCGGCCTGGCCTTTTTCCAGGCGCTCCATAACGCGCCACATCCAGCCGGTGCCTTCCCGACAGGGCGTGCACTGGCCGCAACTCTCATGCTTGTAGAAGTAGGACAGGCGCCGGATGGCGGCGATGATGTCCGTCGATTTATCCATGACAATGACGGCGGCTGTGCCCAAACCCGACTTGGCTTGTTGGAGCGCATCGAAATCCATCGTCAGCTCATCGCACACCGTGCCGGGGACACAGGGAACCGATGAACCGCCGGGAATGACCGCCAGCAGATTGTGCCAGCCGCCACGCACACCGCCGGCGTGGCGCTCGATCAGCTCGCGCATCGGGATGCCCATTTCCTCTTCGACGACGCAGGGGTTCTCGACGTGGCCGGAAATCTGGAACAATTTGGTGCCGGTGTTGTTTGGCTTGCCGAGGCCGGCAAACCAATCGGCGCCGCGGCGCAAAATGGTCGGCACAACGGCGATCGATTCAACGTTGTTGACGGTCGTCGGGGCGCCGTAAAGGCCGGCACCTGCCGGAAACGGCGGCTTGAGGCGGGGCTGGCCCTTCTTGCCTTCGAGGCTTTCGAGAAGGGCTGTTTCCTCGCCGCAAATGTAGGCGCCGGCACCGTGATGAACGTAAAGCTCGAAGTCCCAGCCGTGCTTGTTGTTGCGACCAATCAGGCCGGCGTCATAGGCCTCGTCGACGGCGCGCTGGAAGGCCTCGCGTTCGCGGATGTATTCGCCGCGGAAATAGACGTAGCAGACGTGTGCGCGCATGGCGAAAGCAGCGATCAAACAGCCTTCGACCAGGTGATGGGGATCATGGCGGGCGATCTCGCGATCTTTGCAGGAGCCTGGTTCCGATTCATCCGCATTGACGACCAGATAGGACGGACGCTGGTCCGCCTTCGGCATGAACGACCATTTGAGGCCGGTCGGGAAGCCGGCACCACCGCGACCGCGCAGCCCCGAAGCCTTGACCTGTTCGATGATGTCGTCATGGCCGAGCTCGAGGATTTGCTTGGTGCCATCCCACAGGCCGCGGGCCATGGCGCCCGTCAGGCTGACGTCGTGCAGGCCGTAGATGTTCGTAAAGATGCGGTCCTTATCAGTCAGCATGATCAATCCTCGTTCTCGCCAGCACCGGATTTGGCGCGCTGTGAAAATTCGGTCTCACCGCCGGCTGCGAGCGTCTTGGCTTGCGCGATCCAGTCTTCGCGCGCAATGCGGCCCTTGAAACTCAGATAATTGTCGACCCAGTTGACGGTGTCGGCAGTCCAGCCCGCGATCTGGTCGAAATGATAGATGCCGAGGCCGTTCAGCGTTGTTTCCAGCTTCGGGCCGACACCGCTGATCAGCTTCAGATCATCGGCCTGGCCGCCACGCGGTGCGGCAAGGGCTGCGGGCTTGGCTGCAGCATCGAATGCAACCGTCGCCGCCGCACCACCACCATCCTCAGGTGATCCGGCATAGAGGGCCGGGTCGGTCAGCGCAGTCAACCCACCGGCCGGGCTTGATGCAATACGGCCGATTTGCGAACCCGGCTTTGGCGGCTGACCGTCGGCAAAACCGTCAAGGACCGCCTCGAACAGCTCCGGGGTCAAATCCTCGTAGGTGTCCTTCCAGATCTGCACCATCGGCGCATTGGCGCAGACCCCGAGGCATTCAACTTCTTCCCAGGAAAAATCACCATCATCCGACACCTGGTGCGGTGCGCCTGCAATCCGCCGCCTGCAGACCGCGATGAGATGCTCGGCACCGCGCAGCATGCACGGCGTCGTGCCGCACACCTGGACGTGGGCCTTTTTGCCGACCGGCTGCAGTTGGAACATGGTGTAAAACGTGGCGATCTCGTAGACCCGGATATAGGCCATGTCGAGCATGTCCGCGACCAACCGAATGGCTGGTTCCGGCAGCCAGCCACCGTGCTGTTCTTGCGCGCGCCACAGTAGAGGAATGACGGCAGAGGCCTGTTTGCCCTCCGGATACTTGGCAATCGTGTGGCGGGCCCATGCCGCGTTGTCGGCCGTAAACTGGAATGTTGCTGGCTGATCAGGGTGCAGTCGTCGCACGGCCATGGCTGCCAAGCCCTCCGCAGATGTGAGTTGGATGGCGAACAAGACACGGCCTGACCTTCGGCAACGAGCCCGTCCGCGGCATCAGGTTGAACCCGTGTCACCTACGGCGGTTCCGCCCGTCACGCAAGTCGGTATGACCTTTGGACGCCGTCGATCGACGGATATTTCGTGTGATCGCGGGTTAGCACGCGGTCGTGCGGGCTGCGATAAGACCAGCCCGCCGCCCTGGTCGGGGCGTTTGAGGGGGCGGACAAGCCCCGCTAGGATCGCCGCAACGCGGCGATTGGTTAAGGGCTCTGCCCTTAACGATCCCGCCAAAGGGCATGGCCCTTTGGAAACCTATGGCTTTTTCAGGGGGGCCTAGAGCAACCTGCCTTTATTCGGAATCGGAACGATCCCGAATAAAGACAGAAAGTTGCTCGCCTCTAAAGTGGCGATCATCTTTGTGCTTTAAGTTGGAACCGCAATAGCGGTTCCAACTTAAAGCACAAAGATGATCTAGCGCTCCGGGCTCGGGCCGTAAGAACTGTCGCCCAGCGCGAAACGGTGAACCTGCGTGCTCGTGCGGCGCGGTGCGCGTTCCGGAAGCGGGGCACGGACAACATAAACATGCGGTACGAAACCGGCGTCAGACACGAAACCGGGGGGTGTGCGCACCCCGATCCAGGCGATCATCAAAATCAATGTCGACAGCGGCGCCAGAAACAACGAGACCTGCGCGCCAACCCGCATCATGCCGGTCCAGAGAAATCCCCACACGAAGCCGCACAGAATGATCCACCAGCCGTCGAGGCCACCATCCGGCGCCGCCTGACGGGCGGCTGCGAACAAGAATGCAATGACGATCGAGAACACGCCGAGGAGGATTGGCACCAGCGGCTTGTTGGCGTGCAACTCACCCATCGGCCAGTCGTTTCTCAGCGCGAATATCCGATAGGTTGCGAGCGAAACACCAAAGCCGAGGGTGAGGCAGGCGACGACAAACAGAAAATCAAGATAGGGCAGCATTCGCTCGCACTCCGGGCATAGACCGATA
Organism: Hyphomicrobiaceae bacterium; assembly: GCA_965223355.1. Taxonomy (GTDB): domain Bacteria; phylum Pseudomonadota; class Alphaproteobacteria; order Rhizobiales; family Hyphomicrobiaceae; genus Tectiglobus. The sequence continues at coordinate 4,176,283 of CBDCWE010000003.1, read as the reverse complement.
ATCGCAGACTAACAAAAAGCCGACAACAAGAGAAGCTTATGCCACAGCATCGCAAAACACCGGTGCCCGGACCAGCACCGGATCGCATTGCAGTTAAGGATGCCGCCTAGAGCAACCTACCTTTATTCGGAATCGGAACGATCCCGAATAAAGACAGAAAGTTGCTCGCCTCTAAAGTAGTGATCATCTGCGCTCCGCAAACGGGTCGCGCTCGCCGGCCCGTTACCGCGCCCGGAGGTCGCTGACCAGTCATGACATCGGGTCATGACATCGGGCCATGACATCAGAACATCAGGACTTTGGGCAGTCGGGCGGGGAGCGGGCCGCACGGTCGACCCGCCTGAGGCGGACATCGCCTAGCGATCAATCTCGCCGAAAACGATATCGAGCGAGCCGAGGATCGCACTGACATCGGCCAGCATATGGCCGCGGTTCATGAAATCCATCGCCGCGAGATGTGGAAAGCCGGGCGCGCGGATTTTGCAGCGGTAAGGTTTGTTGGAGCCGTCGGCGACCAGGTAGACGCCAAACTCACCCTTTGGCGCCTCAACGGCGGCATAGACCTCGCCCGCCGGCACGTGGAAGCCCTCGGTGTAGAGTTTGAAATGATGGATCAGGGCCTCCATCGAACGTTTCATCTCGCCGCGCTTTGGCGGTACCACCTTCTGGTTGCTCGCCGAGACCGGCCCGCGCCCGTCCGCGCTCAGGAGACGCTCACAGCACTGCTTCATGATCTTCACGGCCTCGCGCATTTCCGCCATGCGGATCAGGTAGCGATCATAACAGTCGCCGGTCTTGCCAATCGGGATGTCGAACTCCAGTTCATCGTAGCACTCGTAGGGCTGGGCTTTGCGCAAGTCCCACGCCGCACCGGAGCCGCGCACCATGACGCCGGAAAAACCGTAGCGGAAGCAGTCTTCCAGCGACACCACGCCGATGTCGACATTGCGCTGCTTGAAGATGCGGTTGTTGGTGAGAAGGCCTTCGATATCGTCGAGGACCTGGCCATGCGTCTCACAAAATGCGGCGATGTCCTCGACCAGTTCATCCGGCAAGTCCTGGTGGACACCGCCAATGCGAAAGTACTTGGCGTGCATGCGCGAGCCCGATGCGCGCTCATAAAACACCATCAGCTTCTCGCGCTCTTCAAAGCCCCACAGCGGCGGCGTCAACGCGCCAACGTCCATCGCCTGAGTGGTGACGTTGAGCAGATGCGAGAGCAGGCGGCCGATCTCCGAATAAAGCACCCGGATCAGCTGCGCGCGCCTCGGGATCTCCAGGGCGAGCAGGCGCTCGGCTGCCATGCAGAAGGCGTGCTCCTGATTCATCGGGGCGACGTAGTCGAGGCGGTCGAAATAACCGATCGCCTGCAAATAGGTCTTGTGTTCGATCAGCTTTTCGGTGCCGCGATGGAGCAGACCAACGTGCGGGTCGACCCGCTCGACAACTTCACCATCAAGCTCGAGCACCAGGCGCAAGACGCCGTGGGCTGCCGGATGCTGCGGGCCGAAGTTTATGTTGAACTGGCGGATGTCTGTTTCTGGCATGGTCTCAGGCCGTCATTCGTGCCGGTTGCTGGGCGTGCTGGCAGTTGGCTGTGCCGGTTGCTGGGGTTGCCGGCAGTTGGCCGCGCCGGCGGTGGGGCTCAGCTGGGCTTGTTGTGGTCGTCCGTGGCCTTTTCATCACCCGGCAACGGACAACTGGCCCCTTCCCAAGGGCTCTCGAAGTCGAAATCGCGGAACTCCTGCGTGAGTTTCACCGGTTCATAGACGACGCGCTTGTGTTCGTCATCATAGCGCACTTCGACATGTCCGGTGAGCGGAAAGTCCTTGCGCAGCGGATGACCTTGGAAGCCATAGTCGGTCAGCAGGCGGCGCAGATCAGGATGGTCGGCGAACAGGATGCCGAACATGTCGTAGGCCTCACGCTCGAACCAGTCTGCGACCGGAAAAACGCCGACCGCGGACGGTACCGGGGTTGCCTCATCGGTCGTCAGTTTGACACGAATGCGCTGATTGAGACGGGGTGCGAGTAAGTGATAGACGACGTCGAAGCGCTGGTCGCGTTGCGGCCAATCAACACCGCAAATGTCAATCAGGATCTCGAACTGACAGCGCGCATCATCGCGCAGCATTTTGAGTGTCTTGAGGATCTCGTCGCGGGCGACGACGACCGTCAGCTCACCATAGCTGACGGTGGCACTGAGGACGGCCTGGCCAAGCCGGGTACCGAGGTGCTCGCCAAGATCGCTTAGCGCTTCGATTGTCCTGCTCGCGGCTGCTTCGGTCATGAGTGCTTCTTTGAGGTTTAATCCGGCGTTTGGGCAACTAACGGGCAATCGTACCCGTGCGGCGAATCTTGGTTTGCAGGAGCAAGATCCCGTAGACCAGTGCTTCTGCTGTTGGCGGGCAGCCGGGCACGTAGATGTCAACCGGCACAACCCGGTCGCAGCCGCGCACAACCGCATAGGAATAGTGGTAATAGCCACCGCCATTGGCGCATGAGCCCATCGAGATCACGTAGCGCGGTTCCGGCATCTGGTCATAGACCTTGCGCAAGGCCGGCGCCATCTTGTTGGTCAATGTGCCGGCGACGATCATCACGTCCGACTGGCGCGGTGAGGCGCGCGGTGCAAATCCAAACCGCTCAACATCATAACGCGGCATCGAGGCCTGCATCATTTCGACAGCGCAGCAGGCGAGCCCGAAGGTCATCCACATCAGTGAGCCGGTCCGCGCCCAGTTGATTAGATCGTCGGTTGTGGTGACGAGGAAGCCCTTGTCCGCCAACTCGTTGTTGATCACCGTGAAGGACGGATCGCCAGGCTTGATCAGGCCGGTGCCGGCATCCGATGCGCCGCCTTCACCGGGACGCTCGTGGGTGGCGCGCGCAAGCAGCGGCTGGCCAAGCTGGTCGGGGCGGATCAATCCCATTCGAGGCCGCCTTTCTTCCATTCATAGACGAAGCCGACGGTCAAGACGGCGAGAAACACCATCATCGACCAGAAACCGAAAACGCCGACGTCCTTGAACGCCACCGCCCACGGAAACAGGAACGCGATCTCAAGGTCAAAGATGATGAACAGGATGGCGACCAGATAGAAGCGCACATCGAACTTCATGCGGGCGTCATCGAAGGCATTGAAGCCGCATTCATAGGCCGATACTTTTTCCGGGTCCGGGTTGTTGACGGCGACCAGGAACGGCGCGACCATTAAAGCCAGCGCGATCAACAGTGCAACACCCAGAAAGACGATGATCGGCAGATAGTGCGTGGCGAGATCCACCATAGGACGTCCTCAGCGTTCAAAACCCTTCCTATGCTGGTATCTCACGTCGCGCGCAGTTGCAACCTAGTGGTCTGGATCACCTAAAATGCCGCATTGAGATGCGTTGCCCTGTTGTTGCCCTGTTCATGGGCGCCATCGGCGCCAAGGCACACAACTCAACCCTGAAAGCATCTGTCGATCGTCTGGCCGACAACGACAAACCCAAAATGGTCGCCCTGATCGCCATCGCCCGAAAGCGCCTCACCATCCTCGATGCCATTATTTTTTTGATTTATGACGGGCCAAATCCCATGGCAACCGGTTTGACCAACAAGACAGTCGCTGGACCCCGGGCGTGTTCGGAGGTTTCCAAGGGCCGCAAATTCATGAACGAGGACGCATTGGTCTCAGCCAATCTGCTACGCTGCCAGGCGCGGGGATGCCGACAATGTGTTTGATTTTCAAATCCTTGGCGCAGCGCAGCAAAGCCAATTGGCAATCTCCTGCGGGCATCGGTTTGGCATGGCGATCGTCAGCGTTGCGCCACTGGCGCGGGCAACCGGGCGGCGCTTGGAGGCGCCCTTGCATATCTTGGCCAAATCGGCACCAATGTGCCCGGATTTATGCGTTTACCGTCTACCGTCCAGTACGACAGTTCAACCCAACGATGACCGTCGCCTGATGAGAGGAGCGCAACTATGAAGATCGGTGTCCTGCATCCCGGCAACATGGGTGTCTCCGTCGCCCGCTCAATTCTCAATGGCAGTCACGAGGTTTTCTGGGCGGGCGACGGGCGATCGCCCGACACCGCGGCGCGTGCCAACGCGCACGGACTGACAAATCTCGGCAGCCTGCAGGCCGTGTGTGATGCAAGCGAGATCATTGTCAGCGTTTGCCCGCCGGAGGCTGCAAGCCAACTCGCAGAAGACGTCAAGGCGACCGGCTTTGACGGCGTATTCGTTGATGCCAACGCAATCTCGCCGGATCGTATGGCGGCGATCAACGCATCGCTCTCGGCAGCCGGGATCGCCGTCGTCGACGGCGGCATCATCGGCCATCCCGCTTGGCAGCCAGGGACCACATGGCTCTATCTTTCCGGTCGCGATGCCGAGCGGGTTTGCGACTGTGTTTCGGGCGGACCGTTGCACGGCGAAGTGATCGGCAACGAGGTCGGCCAGGCTTCAGCACTCAAGATGTGTTATGCCGCGTTCAGCAAGGGCACGACCGCGCTGATATGCGCAATCCTTGCGACGGCGCAAGATCTCGGCGTTCGTGAACACCTCAATCGCCATTGGGAACGGGATCAGCCGGGCCTGTCGGAAAAGCGCGAAATGGCGATGCGCGGCGTTACGGCGAAGGCGTGGCGGTTCGTGGCGGAAATGAACGAGATTGCTGCAACGTTTGAAGATGCCGGGCAGCCCGGCGGGTTTCACCGCGCGGCCGCGGATCTCTATAGCCGCCTCGCACACCTCAAGTCAGGCCCCCACCCGACCGCGTTGGATGTGACTTTGGACGCGCTTCGGCGCACGACAAACTAGAGCAACCTGCCTTTATTCGGAATCGGAACGATCCGGAATAAAGGCATAAAGTTGCTCGCCTCTAAAGTGGCGATCATCGTGCTTTAAGTTGGAACCGCAATAGCGGTTCCAACTTAAAGCACGATGATCTAGCGGCCTCTATCACCTAAAATCGCGTATTGAGATGCGCTGCCCTGGTTCGTGAGCCCTGGTTCGTGAAAAGGACAGCGGCGCGTGGTGCAGGGGCCGTTTCACGCCGGACGATAACAGCCTGATCGCGCGTCGGGCAGTTTGCGCGCGCGTGCTTGACCCGGCTTCAGGAGGCTTCAGGCCGTCGCGGGCGCATCTTTGGCAAACATTCCCGTGCGCCCCTCCGCCGCCCACACCAGCGCCAGCGCGGCACCGCTTGAGAGGGCAAAACCGGTGGCGAAGGGCACCAATGTGCCATCGTAGGTGCTGCCAATCAGCCAGCCGCCGACGGCTGCCAGCAGTGTCGTTGAAAAGCCCATCACGGACGCGGCAAGGCCGGCGCTCGCGCCCATCGGCTCGAGCACGATGGCGGTCAAGTTCGGCGTCGTGAGGCTGAACAGAAAGAACAAGCAGCCGAGCCACGGCAGAAACACAAACAGACTGAGTTGCACTTGCGACACGGTGACGGCGAGGACCGCCGACAACGCAAAGAACAACGTGAGTGCGGTGTGGCAGACCCTGCGCATGCCGCGGCGCATGACGATCCGAGCGTTGGTCAGCGAGGCGGCGGCCATGGTCAGGGCGACACTCGAGAACGCAAACACGAACCCCTTCTGCAGGCCGAAGTACTCACCGAAAATCTGCTGGGCGCTGGCAATGAACGCACAAAGACAGCAGAACAGCAGGCCCGTTGCGACCATGTAGGCGAGAGATCGGTGTTGGCGGGCAAGCGCGGCCAGCGCCGTTGCAAGACGGCTCATCGGTGCGGCTCTGACCGTTGCCGGATTGGTTTCAGGCAGGCGCAACTGCGACCACGCCAGCGCCGCCACACCTGCTGTCAAAATCACATAGAAGGGCAGGCGCCACGACCCGATCAGCAGCAGTAGCTGGCCGAGCAACGGTGCCAGGATCGGCACGGCGATGAACACGCTCATGATCAGCGACATCACTCGGGACATGCGCGCGCCGGTGAACAGATCACGCGCGATCGCGGTGACCGTGACACGCGAGGAGGCGCTGCCGAGCCCTTGGATTGCACGCGCCGCGAGCAACCACGCGTAACTGTCGGCGATCAACGCGACGACGGAGCCGGCAATGAAAATGCAAAGACCTGTTGCAAGCACCGGCAGGCGGCCGAACCGGTCGGATATCGGCCCCCAAAGCAGTTGCCCGATGCCAAAGCCGGCGAAGTACATGATGACGACAAGCTGCCGATCATTGGCGTTCGTCAATGCAAACTCGCCGGCGATTTCCGGCAACGCCGGCAGCATGATGTCGATCGACAACGCGGTCAGCGCCGTCAGAAATGCGCTGAGGACGATATACTCTGAAAACGAAATAGTGAGCGTGCTGGCGGTCTTACCTGACATCACCGCGGCCTTTGAATTATCGTTCACGTGCACGGGCCTCTCAACTGTCCGGTCGACAACGAACTGCTTGCTCGCCAACCTCTGGTCAAGTTCCGGATTTCCACAGCGCCCGGCCCGTCGGCCGGGTTGTGAGCGCCGCAGCCCCGACTGAAATCGCCGTTTGACGGCGATCCATGCGGAGCTATCCCGCCCCGATAAGGGGATCATCCCCTCGCGCCCAGACGTGTTCGGAGGGTTTTCAAGTAGCCACAGGCCACAGATTGTAGAGAGGATCAGGCAATCAGCGCCAGCAAGTGGCGCGAGCGACGGGACTCGAACCCGCGGCCTCCGGCGTGACAGGCCGGCGCTCTAACCAACTGAGCTACGCCCGCATTGGCCGAGCCGGCAGATCCCGGCGGGCCAAGGCTGCATCAATTACGGCAGTGCGAAACCGACGTCAAGCACAATAGGGCGAGGCCGCGAACTGGTGGGCGGTGACGGGCTCGAACCGCCGACCCTCTCGGTGTAAACGAGATGCTCTACCAACTGAGCTAACCGCCCACGAAACATCAACGTGTAACGATCAAACGCCACCGATGCAAGACCGGATCGCCGGCACCTTTGGGCTCGCAATTTCGGCCCACAGTTTCGGCTCGCGACTTCGGTTCGCCAGGCCTGCCAATCACAAACAGGGCGCGCTGTTGCCAGCACGCCTCGCTGTCGATGACGCTCGGGTCCAAACCCGTTCAACGGCTTCAGACCCTGATGTTGTGTTGACCGGCCTTATTTCTTCTTCTTGCCGGAGTTGACGTCATCCTTCAGTTGTTTGGAGGCGGTGAACTTCGGAACCCGCGAAGCCGGAATCTGGATCTTTTCACCGGACATCGGGTTGCGGCCTTCGCGGGCGGCGCGGTCAGACACCTTGAACTTGCCGAGCGGCGCGAAGTTCACTTCATCGCCGGCCTTCAATGTCGAGGACACGTAATCGGTCAACGCGTCGAGCGCCATGCCAGCCTTTTCCTTTGTGATCTCAGCCCGCTCGGCCATCGCGTCAATGATTTCTTTCTTGCTCATTCTTCTGGTTCCCCAATCGTTAATGCTTAGCTGTTGCGGCTCAATCCTTGCGCGAAGCTAACGCGCTAACGACTGCACTCGGCTGCAACATCGCCTGAACACAAGGCCTGTTAACGGCGAACGTCAAGCGCAAATCCGACAATTTCGCCCGAAAACAGGGGGTTTTCCGGTGTTTTTTGCCGCGCCAACGCAATTGTCCCCCGGCGCGGGCACGTCCGGGGGACAAATTTGGCAAGATTGTCGCAGGCGGGGGGGGGCCGCCAATGATCAATGCGCGGTCACACCGGTGCCCGATCCGGCGTCCTCGGCGCCGGCAGCCGGCACCGCCGGCGTGTCGTCTTCGGACCAGCTGATCGCCTCCGGCGTGCGCACCAACGCAATGTCGAGCACCTCATCCATGCGCGACACCGGCAGGATCTCGAGCGCGTTTTTCAGGTCATCGGAGATCTCGGCGAGATCCTTGACGTTCTCCTCCGGAATGATCACCCGCTTGATGCCGGCGCGTAGTGCCGCGAGCAATTTCTCCTTGAGGCCGCCGATCGGCAAAACCCGCCCGCGCAGCGTGATCTCGCCGGTCATGGCGACTTCCTTGCGCACCTCGATGCCGGTCAGCACCGAGATGATGGCGGTGACCATCGCAACACCGGCCGACGGCCCGTCTTTGGGGGTTGCACCTTCCGGCACGTGAACGTGAATGTCGCGCTTTTCAAACAGCGGCGGGGCGATACCAAAGTCGACGGAGCGCGAGCGCACATAGGCACTTGCCGCCTGAATCGATTCCTTCATGACATCGCGCAGATTGCCGGTCACGGTCATCTTGCCCTTGCCGGGCATCATGACGCCTTCGATGGTCAGGATTTCACCGCCGACTTCGGTCCAGGCGAGACCGGTGACGACGCCAACCTGATCTTCGAGTTCGGCCTCACCGAAGCGGAACTTCGGCACGCCGAGATAATCCTCGATGTTTTCGCTGGTGACCTTAACCTCAGTGGCATCGCTCGACAGGATTTCCTTGACCGCCTTGCGTGTGAGGTTTGCGATCTCACGCTCAAGATTGCGCACACCTGCTTCACGCGTGTAGCGGCGGATAATGGTCTGAAGGCCTTCGTCGGTGACCGCCCACTCGTCTTCGGTCAGACCATGGGCCTGGCGTTGGTGGGGAACGAGATGGCGCTTGGCAATCTCGATCTTCTCCGGTTCGGTGTAACCGGCCAGCCGAATGATTTCCATGCGGTCCATCAGGGCCGGAGGAATGTTGAGCGTGTTGGCGGTTGTCACGAACATCACGTTCGAGAGATCATAGTCGACCTCGAGATAGTGATCGTTGAACGTGTTGTTCTGCTCGGGGTCGAGAACCTCCAGCAGCGCCGAGGCTGGATCGCCCCGGAAGTCTGAGCCCATCTTGTCGATTTCATCAAGCAGGAACAGCGGATTGGTCTTCTTGGCCTTGCGCATCGACTGGATGACCTTGCCCGGCATCGAGCCAATATAGGTGCGCCGGTGGCCACGGATCTCGGCCTCGTCACGGACACCGCCGAGCGACATGCGCACAAATTCGCGCCCGGTGGCGTTGGCGATCGACTTGCCGAGCGAGGTCTTGCCGACGCCCGGCGGGCCAACGAGGCACAAGATCGGGCCCTTCAGCTTATTGGTGCGGTTCTGCACCGCAAGATACTCGATGATACGCTCTTTGACCTTCTCGAGGCCGTAGTGCTCGAGATCGAGAACGTCCTGCGCCTCGCCGAGGTTCTTTTTGATCTTGCCCTTGACGCCCCACGGGATCGACAACAGCCAATCGAGATAGTTGCGCACCACGGTTGCCTCGGCGGACATCGGGCTCATTTGGCGCAACTTCTTCAGTTCCGCAAGCGCCTTGTCCCGGGCTTCCTTGGACAGCTTGGTGTTTTCGATCTTTTCCTCAAACTCGGCGATGTCATCGCGATCATCGCCATCGCCCAGTTCCTTCTGGATCGCCTTCATTTGCTCGTTCAGATAGTATTCGCGCTGGGTCTTCTCCATCTGGCGTTTGACACGCGAGCGGATCTTCCTTTCAACCTGAAGGACCGAAATCTCGCTTTCCATCAGCGTAAAGACGCGTTCCAGGCGCTCGGAGATCGATGTGATCTCCAGGATTTCCTGTTTGTCGGCAATCTTGATCGCCAGATGCGAGGCAATCGTATCGGCCAGCTTCGAATAATTGTCGATCTGGCCAATGGTGCCGAGCACCTCCGGCGAGATTTTCTTGTTCAGTTTGACGTAGTTCTCGAACTGCGTGACGGCCGAGCGCGACAGCGCCTCGACCTCATCGTCGGCGCCGATTTCTTCCTCGATGCGCGCGATGGTGGCTTCAAAATAGTCCGGGTTGTCGGTGTATTTGACAATGCGGGCACGCGATGTTCCTTCGACCAATACCTTGACGGTTCCATCCGGCAGTTTCAGCAGCTGCAACACGGATGCAAGGGTGCCGATCTCGTAAATGTCGGTCGGATCGGGATCATCGTCGCCGGCATGTTTCTGTGATGCCAGCAAAATGTACTTGTCGGACCGCATGACCTCCTCAAGCGCATTGATCGACTTGTCGCGGCCAACAAACAGCGGCACGATCATGTGCGGGAAGACAACGATATCGCGCAACGGCAGGACCGGAAAAAGCTCCTCACCGCCACCGACATTCCTGGGAGTTGTTTGCTCGCTCATGTGTTCTCTCTCGGTTGCGGACAGACCTTGTGACAGCCTGCCGGCTGGCTGATATCGCGGGTCGCCTGGAACCGCAACTGCCCCACTCCGCGGCGGCGGTTGCGTGTTGTTCGAGGATCCCAACGATCGTCTTAATCATCTGTGGCGTTGCCGCCCCGCGCCTGTCGTAAGCGGGCAGGCCACAGATGGCTTTACATAGGTACGTACGGCAATTCTGCCAATGTTACACAGCATGCAAAACGTTGCATGCAAAACGTTAACGCGACCTCCGGTCATCGCCGTTGCAAAACCACTAGATCATCGTGCTTTAAGTTGGAACCGCTATTGCGGTTCCAACTTAAAGCACAAAGATGATCGCCACTTTAGAGGCGAGCAACTTTCTGCCTTTATTCGGGATCGTTCCGATTCCGAATAAAGGCAGGTTGCTCTAGACCCGCGTGCATGTGGCCACAACCGCCGCTGCCGTTGCAACCAGGTGCACGAAAATGACCATGTCTCGCGTGTGCCGAGCAAGGTTCCGGTTGTGATCGCCAGCCATCCGTCCGCGATCAAAAGCCGGTTGCTCTAGGCTGATGTTTCCTGTTCTTCGGCACGCTCTGTGTAGATCTTGAGCGGTCGCGCACCGCCTTCGACGACTTCCGGCCCGATCACAACTTCCTCGACACCCTTGAGGCTTGGCAGATCGAACATCGTATCCAATAGGATTGCTTCCATAATCGAGCGCAAACCGCGCGCACCGGTCTTGCGCTCAATTGCCTTGCGCGCGATCGCCTTGAGTGCATCCGTGGTGATCGTGAGCTTGATGTCTTCCATTTCGAACAGGCGCTGATACTGCTTGACCAGGGCATTCTTCGGCTCGCTTAGAATTTGCACGAGAGCTTCCTCGTCGAGATCCTCCAGCGTCGCCAACACCGGCATCCGGCCGATGAATTCCGGAATCAGGCCGAAGCGCAGCAGGTCTTCCGGTTCGACACCGCGCAGGATCTCGCCGGTGCGCCGCTCGTCGGGATCCGAAACGGTGGCGCCAAAGCCGATCGACGTGCCCTTTCCCCGCGCCGCGATAATCTTGTCGAGGCCGGCGAACGCACCGCCGCAAATGAACAGGATATTGGTGGTGTCAACCTGCAAGAACTCCTGTTGGGGATGCTTGCGCCCGCCCTGTGGCGGCACCGATGCGACCGTGCCTTCCATGATCTTGAGGAGGGCCTGCTGAACGCCTTCACCGGACACATCGCGCGTTATCGAGGGGTTGTCCGATTTACGGCTGATTTTGTCGACCTCGTCGATGTAGACGATGCCGCGCTGAGCCCGCTCGACGTTGTAGTCGGCCGACTGCAGTAACTTGAGGATGATGTTTTCGACGTCTTCGCCAACGTAGCCTGCTTCCGTCAATGTCGTCGCATCCGCCATTGTGAACGGCACATCCAGGATCCTAGCCAATGTCTGGGCGAGCAGTGTTTTGCCGCACCCGGTCGGCCCGATCAGCAAAATGTTCGACTTGGCAAGTTCGACGTCGTTGTTCTTTGCGGCATGGTTGAGGCGCTTATAGTGGTTGTGAACGGCGACCGCGAGGACGCGTTTGGCGTAGTCCTGTCCGATCACATAAGAATCGAGAACGGACTTGATCTCTTCCGGCGTCGGCACACCGTCGCGGGACTTGACCAGGGTATTTTTGTTCTCCTCACGGATAATATCCATGCACAGTTCGACGCATTCATCGCAAATGAACACGGTGGGGCCGGCAATCAGCTTGCGCACCTCATGCTGGCTCTTGCCGCAAAAGGAGCAGTAGAGCGTGTTCTTTTCTTGGTTCGCCATATTGTCGTTCAACCCCTTTTCGGCCCTTGGCCACGCACGTCTGGTGTCCGCGTCTGAGTTCGCTGGCCGGTGCAGCACCTGCGAACGAACTCTCGGCTCAAGACGGACACGAGTAAACTCATGTTACCCGTGAGAAGTTCGGATCAGATCTTGACGTTACGGAGCCTGCCGTACCGAATTCACCGAACGTCCGATCGACCTCACGAAATCTCACTGTTCGCCACTGTTGCGACTTTGGCGATCACCCCTATCGACGATCGCCCAAACATATCAAATTTTCGAAGACCTCTTTGTTGCACGATCTGAGCATGCTCCGCCGGCCCGGATCAAGTTTCGATTAATGCCTCTATCCCCGGAAAACGAGATCACCAGACAGATTGGCAACACAACTGTGACAAATCCTCATCAACCGGCCCCAAGATGATCTCCGAACCCGCTAGAAACGGTGAATTGGCATTCTGGCCGTAGTAGGGCGGCCACACTGGAACGTTTACGTAAATCACGACTTTTGCGGCGACTGCTGCGAGCCGCCTTGATGACCACCCCGTTGAGACTACCATTACAGGACGCACGCACTTAACGAATGATGAAGATTGCGCATCAGGTGCGTCGGATTGAAACGGGCCAGCCGCGACCGCTGGAGCATTGCCACATTTCAAGCAGGTCCACCGAGCCGGCGCTGCTATTTCGCTTGAAAAGCGGCAAAGGTCCAGTGTTGCAGCAGTGCCGCTTTGTGTCCAACGTTTCCAATCGCCGCCGCATCACGAGCAAACCATTTGATTGTGTTGTGGCGCAACAGACGCCGCGCCGCCTCTCACCGGCGGCAAGCGTGAGATTGAGACCACTAGCTGGACTGGTTCTGCTCACTGCCAGCGACATCCTCCCGACTGTCGAGGACCTGATCGACGATGCCGAACTCCAGCGCCTGCTCCGCCGTCATGAAGTAGTCGCGATCCAGCGTACGTTCGACGATCTCATAGTCCTGGCCCGTGTGCTTGACATAGGTCTCGTTCAGGCGTCGCTTCATTTTGAGAATGTCTTCGGCGTGGCGCTCGATGTCGGAGGCTTGACCCGAGAATCCGCCGGACGGCTGGTGGACCATAATACGCGCATTGCGCAAGGCATAGCGCATCTCCTTGGCGCCGGCGCAAAGAAGTAGCGAGCCCATCGAAGCGGCCTGACCAATACACAACGTCGCGACCGGCGGTTTGATGAACTGCATCGTGTCATAAATCGCCATCCCGGACGTGACGACACCGCCCGGTGAATTGATATACATCGAGATTTCCTTGGTCGGGTTCTCAGATTCACAATAGAGCAGCTGCATGCAAATCGAGGCCGCCATATGGTCTTCGATCGGGCCGGTAACGAAGATAATGCGTTCCTTGAGGAGGCGGGAGGGCAGATCATAACCGCGTTCACCGCGGGTCGTCTGCTCCACGACCATCGGCCAGAACGTGTTCGTGATCGTTTCTACTGGATCGCGCATCGAGCACCTTTCGGATCTGTTGTTTGGTCTTGGCAGGGTTGCCGAAGCTTGCGTCCGGCCGTCGGGAATCGCTGATAGGCTGATAGGATGTAACATAAGTCGCAGCGACCGCGGCACAAGCCGTCGCGATTGTGCACCGGCCTGGTGCGTCACCGGCCGCAACCGCACTGGCGGCCACGCGGCCCGGCACTGGCGGGCGTCGGCTCGGTGCCGGTGTCGGCTGCGACATTGTCCGCCAGGGCTCAGGCGCAAAGCTCATGCCAATGTCAAGCGCGCGGAACCCGACAACACCGGGCTACGTGCCAGCGCTTGCGTCATCGGCATTTGCAGCATCTGTCTTTGCGGTGGCGACTTCGGCTTCCGGCTCATCGCCATCAAGCGGCTTGATGAGTTCTTCCTTTGAAACCTTGCGATCGATCAAATTGACTTTGTCGATGAGCAGATCAACAACCTTTTCCTCAAAGATCGGCGCGCGCAGCTGGCCGATCGCACCTGGCGTTTTCTCGAAATACTCATAGACGAACTTTTCCTGGCCCGGATACTGTCGCGCCTGCCGAACCAAAGCCTCGCGCAGTTCTTCCTGTTCGACTTTGACGTCGAACTTTTCCCCAATCTCACCAATGACAAGACCAAGGCGCACGCGACGTTCGGCGACCGAGCGGTATTCGGCACGAAGCTCCTCCTCGGTCTTGTCGAGATCATCGAACGACTTTTCGTCCGCCTCCATGTCCCGTGTGAATTCGTTCCAGATGCTGTCGAACTCGCCCTCAACCAGGGACGGCGGCAAATCGAACGAGTGGTTTTGGTCGAGCAAATCCAACAGACCGCGCTTTAACTTTGCCCGTGAGATCTGTTCGTATTCGCTGGCAATCTGCGTGCTGACCAGTTCCTTGAGTTTGTCGAGGTTTTCAACGCCCAGGGCCGTTGCCAACGCGTCATCGACCGCCGGCGCCTGCGGCTTGGCCACTTCCTTGACCGTGACGTCAAACACGGCGTCCTTGCCCTGCAGTTCGCCAACCGGATAATCATCCGGGAAGGTCACCGCCACAGTGCGTTGCTCGTTGAGCCTGGCACCTTTGAGACCACCCTCAAAGCCCGGAATGAAACCGCCCTGGCCAATGACGAGATCGACGTCCTCGGCGGTGCCACCCTCGAAAATCTCGCCGTCAATGCGCCCGACAAAGTCCATTTTCAGCTTGTCGCCGTCGCCGGCCTCGGCATCGGCCGCGGCACTGTAGGAAATATTGCGTTTGGCGAGATCCTCGAGGCTCGTCGTCAATGCCTCATCGTCAACATCGGAGACGAGGCGTTCGATCTCCAGGCTTGCAAAGTCCACCAGCTCGATTGGCGGGATCACCTCGTAGGTCATCGAATACGACAGATCCTTGCTGCCGGCGACCACATCCTCGATCTCGGCCTGATCTTCGGGCAAAGCGATATCCGGCTGCCCGACCGGGCGCTCATTGCGATCGGTCAGGGCTTTGCGGCTGCTTTCCTGGACGGCTTCTTCGAGCACTTCCAGCATCAGGCGCCGGCCCAGCACCCTTTTGAGATGGACCTTGGGGACCTTGCCCTTGCGAAACCCCTTGAGTTGCACATCATCCTTGATCTCGTCGAGGCGCTTATCGCAACGCGCATTGAGGTCGGCGGCGGCGAGGACCACTTGAATCTCACGCTTCAAGCCCTCGGAACTGGTTTGCGTTATCTGCATGATTGTTCACCTGGTGTCGTTGCGGACGCTCGCTCACGGCAGCGCTCGCCGGCGTTGCGGCCCGGCTCCTCGATTCGCTTCCAAGCCTGTGGTGCGGGCGGAGGGATTTGAACCCCCACGCCTTGCGGCACCAGAACCTAAATCTGGCGTGTCTACCAATTCCACCACGCCCGCCCAAGGTTGGAGCACAAAGCCTCCCGAACACCGACTAATGCGCTGCGTGTGCGCCGCCACGATCCCAGCGGCCCGGCAGGCCCAGCTCTCAGAAGGAATTGCGGCAACCAACACCACACCCGCCCGGCACGCGCAAGGCTGGTGTCGGTTGCAATCGGGCACATATATCTTCAGGCCTGTCCGCAAATCAATCGGCAAATGATCGGATCATGCATGTTGTACTGCGACAATGCGGCCCCGACCGAGCGCAAATCGGCATCCGAAACTGCGCTCCGGCCGCGCCCCGACTGTCAAACATGCCGTGCCGCGCCGTCGTTGCAGCTCTATCTGTAGTCTATCTGTAGGTTGGATAGCGCGGCCTCGCCGGGCCCGATGAGCCGAAGTGATAGCGCAGGCCAATCTTGAACTCATGTGCGGCCAGATCATTGATCTTAACCGCCGGATTGGCAACGCCGGCAGTGTCAACCCGGTCGGACTTGCCGGACCCGAAGTCGATGTAACGATAGCCAAGATCAAGCACCGCCCGCTGCGACACCTGATAGGCCAAGCCGGCCATCAAGGACCAGGCAAAGGCCAGATCGCGATTGCCGCCGAGGGTGTTGGTGAGGGCCGGGCTCGCGGTGAAGTGGACCTCATCGATCATGTTGTATGAGAGCCCGGCGCCGGCCCCGACATAGGGCACGGCGCGGCCCCAGCGGCCAAGATCCCTATAGACGTTGAGCATCAGCGTGTAGCTGCTGACCGCGGTGCGCAGGTGATTATCGACGGCGCCGGCAACCATGACCGGCCGACCGTCGATCTTTTTGGTGCCGCGAAAACCGGCGGTGATCTCAGCGCGAAACCCGCGCGAGCCCGAGCCGCAGCCAACTCCGATGTCGCCAAACCAAGCGCTGTCAATTTCAACGTTCGACACCGCATCGCCGGCGTAGACGCCGCTATTGATCACCGGCCAGCTGACGTCCGGCGTGCGCGATGCGGAATAGCCGATGTCGCCACGAATATAGCAGGGGCCGGCGGAATAGTGATGCAGCGGCGGGCCGTCCTTGAGCGAGCCGCGATATCCGGTGAGGTCGGCAGCCGCGGCGGGCGCACTGAGGCAGGCTGCGATCGCAAACAGCGTTGCAACAGCCCCGGACGTGATAGCGCAATTCATTGTCTTGTTCCTCGGTTGCCAGGTCCGCGGAGCTGAGACCTGCGAACCGGATGATACGCCGCCACCATCCAAGATCGGGGTTAAGCGAGCGTTAAGTTGTGTTGGAGTTCGGGACTGGCGCGCGCGGCTCGCTGTGGCGGTGATTGGCGGCATCGGGACCGGCGTGCGGGTTGTGCTTGCCGACGTGGCCGCAGCTCATTAGGTTTGCGCTCTACTAACTATCTAGACCAACTTGGCCTTATTCGGCATCGGCGCGACCCCGAACGACGGCAGCAGTTGCTCGGTTCCGAAGACGGTCCAGACAGGGGATTTGCGGTGTTTGTTGCGAGCAATGTCGCCAACGCGGTTGGCCGAACGCCACTGATCAAGCTCGGGCGGGTTTCTGAAGAAACCGGCTGCACGATTCTCGGCAAAGCCGAGTTCATGAACCCCGGCCAATCGGTCAAGGACCGGGCAGCGCTCTACATCATCAAACAGGCCGAACAGGCAGGAACGCTGAAGCCCGGCGGCACCATCGTTGAAGGCACGGCCGGCAACACCGGCATCGGCCTTGCAGTGATCGGCGCCGCGCTTGGCTATCGTTGCGTGATCGTGATCCCGCAAACCCAGGCCCAGGAAAAGAAGGATGCGCTGCGCCTGCTCGGAGCGCGGCTGGTTGAGGTGCCGGCGGTCCCCTACCGCAACCCCAACAACTACGTGAAGTATTCAGCGCGCCTGGCCGCCGCGCTCGACAACAGCGAAGCCAATGGCGCCATCTGGGCCAACCAGTTTGACAATGTCGCCAACCGTCTCGCCCACATCGAGACCACCGCACCGGAGATCTGGCAGCAAACCGCGGGCAAGGTCGACGGTTTCGCCGCGGCCGTCGGCTCGGGCGGAACGCTCGCCGGCGTCTCGATGGGACTGAAGTCGAAAAACGAGCAGGTCAAAATTGCGCTTGCCGATCCGCCGGGGGCGGCGCTCTATTCCTATTACACCACCGGCGAACTCAAGGCGGAGGGCGATTCGATCACGGAAGGCATCGGACAGGGACGCATTACCGCCAATCTCGAGGGCGCCGTGGTCGATCATGCCTACCAGATCCCGGATGCCGAGGCCGTCGCCTACGTCTTCCAGTTGCTCGAGGAGGAAGGGCTCTGTCTTGGCGCATCCTCGGGCGTGAACGTGGCCGGTGCGGTTCGCCTTGCCAAGGACATGGGGCCGGGCCACACGATCGTGACGATCCTTTGCGATTACGGCACGCGCTATCAGTCCAAGCTCTTCAATCCGCAGTTCCTGCGCGCTAAGAACCTGCCGGTGCCGCCCTGGCTCGAACGCAGCAACGACACGATCCCGACGGTTTTCGAAGATCCCGAAGAGTAGCGGCCATGACAGAAACGCTGTTCCGCGACGATGCCTATCAACAAGCCTGCGATGCGCGCGTCGTTGCAATCAACGACCGCGGCGGCATCATTCTCGACCGCACGGTGTTCTACGCAACCGGCGGCGGTCAACCAGGCGACGGCGGCGTCCTGAGCTTTGCCGGCGGTTCATGTCCGATCGCCGCGACGGTTTACGACGCCGACCGCACCACGATCGTCCACGTCCCCGGCGAGGATGGCGCCACTCCGGCTGTGGGCGCAAAGGTGCGTGCCGAGCTCAACTGGGAGCAGCGCTATCGGTTCATGCGCGTGCACACCTGCCTTCACCTGCTTTGCAGCCTGATCAAGTTTCCCGTGACCGGCGGCCAGATTGGTGCCGGCGAAGGCCGGCTCGATTTCGATATCGCGGATGCCGGTGCGCTCGACAAGGACGCACTCACAACCCAGCTGCAGGCCTTGATCGACGCAGATCACGCGGTCTGCGAACGCTGGATCACGGACCAGGAACTTGCCGCCAACCCGGGCCTGGTTCGCACGATGGCGGTCAAGCCGCCGATCGGTTCCGGACGGGTAAGGCTGGTCGCGATTGGCGAAGACGGCGCGGTCGACTTGCAGCCGTGCGGTGGCACGCACGTCGCCTCGACCAAGGAAATCGGCGAGGCCGTCATCGCCAAAATTGAAAAGAAGGGCCGGCAAAACCGCCGCGTGCGGCTCAAGCTGGTGTGAGGTGCCGCCTGCCCGGCCTGTCACGTCACCGGCGTCGATCTGTTGCGGCACGACAATAGCCAACTGGGAGCGTAACCCGATGCCTGACTTGCGCGGTCGCTATATCGTTGAAACGAACTGGCTTGCGGACCATCTCGATGCACCGGATCTGGTCATTGTCGATGGCTCACTGCACCTGCCAACCAAACCGCACGATCCAAAGGCGCAGTATGCTGACGAGCATATCCCGGGCGCGCTGTTCTTCGACATCGACGACATTGCCGACCACGCCAATCCCTTGCCACACATGCTGCCATCCACTGTCGTCTTTGCTTCGAAGATGAAAAAGATGGGAATTGGCGATGGCACGCGGGTTGTTGCCTACGACACCGAAGGGCTCTATTCGGCAGCGCGCGTCTGGTGGATGCTGCGCGCCATGGGCCACGAAGACGTCGCCGTTCTGAACGGCGGGCTGCCGAAATGGAAAGCCGACGGTTATGCCGTGACCGATGAGCCCACCCCGAAGCGGACCGAGCGCCATTTCACGCCGCGGTTCAACGGCGGGCTTGTACGCGACATCGACGACGTCAAGGCGATTGTCAAAGGCGGCGGTGAGCAGATCGTCGATGCGCGCGCGTCGGCGCGGTTTCGGGGCGAGGCCGCCGAACCGCGCCAGGGTCTGCGCTCGGGCCACATGCCGGGCGCGCTCAACGTCCCGTTTGCGTCCCTGCAAAACCCGGACGCCACATTGAAATCCGCCGATGAACTGCGCGCGATATTCGAGAATGCCGGCGTCGACATTACCAAGCCGACAATGACGACCTGCGGATCCGGTGTGACGGCCGCGGTGCTGTCGCTCGCCCTCGCCGTGCTCGGCAACCCGGACGTGCCGGTCTATGACGGATCGTGGACCGAGTGGGGCGATGCCAGGTCCGGCGGCGAGGTTGTCCGATAATCCGGCCCGCCGGCCAACGCACAACCGGCAACCCCGGCCGGCGCCGACACGGGCTGGCATGGGCCATCATGACGTTTTGACGGTCGTCTGGTCAACTGTCACCAATCCACGCCTGACTTTGCCTGCAATACCGCCTGCCGATGCCGCCCAAAGGCGATCGGGTCTGCGCGATCCCCTAGCGGGGTCCCCAGACCTATTCAGAGTTCCTTAAGGCGCGGTGAATATGCGCTTGGCCCGCCATCGTCCCACCGACGGCCAATCCGCCACCGGCCATCACCGACCATGTTTTGGCTGCAAGGGCACCATCCCAATATGCGATGGTCGCTCGCAATGGCCTTGATCGCACCCGGCTGCTGTTCGTAAGATGTGGCGTTTGGCGATGATCGTACATGTAGATGATCGCACATGTATGTGTTGGGGTTCAGTGGCGGGGTTCACTCGGGAATGACGGAACAACAGAAGAATTTTCCCGAGTTTTATGTCACCTCGGCACAACCGTGCCCCTACTTGAAGGGGCGCCTCGAGCGAAAACTGTTCACGCATTTGACGCACGACAAGCCGGCTGTGCTGACCGATAATTTGCTCAAGGGCGGGTTTCGGCGCAGCCAGAACATTGCCTATATGCCGTATTGCGAAGGCTGCCAGGCGTGCGTATCGGTGCGCGTGCTGATCGATGAGTTCCAGCCGACCCGCAGCCAGCGCCGCATCCAGAAGCGCAATTGCGATCTAGCCACACTGCGGATGCCAGCGCGCCCGACGGCCGAGCAGTACCGCTTGTTTCGCGACTACATCGATGCGCGCCACGGTGATGGCGGTATGGCCGACATGACCGTGCTCGACTATGCGATGATGGTGGAGGATTCGATAGTCGAGACATTCATCACGGAGTACCGTGAGCGTCCGGAAAATGCGCTCGACAGTGATCCCGAAAGTTGGCCGCTGATCGCGACGGCGCTCTGTGATCGCCTGTCGGACGGCATCTCGATGGTCTACAGCTTCTACGATATCGCGCGTTCGGATCGCAGTCTCGGCACGCACATGATCCTGGAACATGCCGATTATGCACGACAACTCGGCCTGCCCTATCTCTATCTGGGCTATTGGATCGCAGGCTCACGCAAGATGAACTACAAGACCAAGTTCAACCCGCAAGAACATCTCAGCGTGAACGGCTGGGAACGCATCGTGTTTCGCTAGAACACCATGTCCGCCTGAGGCGGGGCGACAGCGCGGGATGGTTGCTCGCCTCTAAAGTGGCGATCATCTTTGTGCTTTAAGTCGGAACCGCAATAGCGGTTCCGACTTAAAGCACGATGATCTAGGCTCACGCGAACGCCGGGCCGAACGTGTTGGAACGCGGAAAACCCTTGGGCACCAGTTTGCCGGCCTGAGCGCGCAATCCGTACCACTGCTCCAGGTCCTCGAGCGACAGCGTGTAAGTGCGGCCCGCCGCATCGCGCCATGTCAAACCGTCCATCCCGTCAAAGACGCGAACATCCGAGAGTGCAGAACCTTTGAGACGCTGCAAAATCACGCCCTTGCCGCGCACCAATTCGTTCACCTCACCGCGCGTGAACACCAACAATTTGCGGTTCTCACCAACGGTTGCAATCATGTCGCCGTCGGCTGGCACACAGACCCGCGCCTCATCCGGTTCCGAAACGTTGAGAACTTGTTTGCCCTTGCGGGTCGAGGCGACGATTTCGTCTTCGGGCACAACGAAGCCATAGCCGGCGGTCGAGGCCACCAACAGCTTGCGGCCCGGCTTATGGACAAACGTCTCGACGATGTCGTGGTTCTCTTCGATGTCGACCATCAAGCGCACTGGCTCACCGTGACCTCGCCCGCCCGGCAGCTGGTCACAGCCGATGGTGAAGAAACGCCCGTTGGTTGCCAGCACCAGCAAGCGATCGGTCGTAAAGGCCTTGACCGCCGCCCGCAGTTCATCGCCCTGCTTGAAATCCAGCCGCGTCAGGTCGTCCTGATGGCCCTTGAGCGCACGCACCCAACCCTTGTCGGAAAGGATGATCGTGATCGGCTCGCGTTCGATCATGGCCTGATCAAGATCGACCTCAATGTCCGGAGCATCGGCGAATTCCGTCCGGCGTCGACCCGCCTCGGTCTGCTTGGAATAGGTTTCGCGGACATCGCGAATTTCCTGCGCGACGGTCGCCCATTTCCTATCGTCGGAGGCGAGCAGCTCGAGCAGGTTGCGCCGTTCTTCGCTGAGGCGCTCGTATTCGGCGCGAATTTCGATTTCCTCGAGTTTCGAGAGCGCGCGCAAGCGTAGGTTCAAAATGGCTTCGGCCTGAACATCGGACAACGAGAACGCCGCCATCAGTCTGTGTTTCGGCTCATCTTCGAAGCGGATAATCCTGATCACCTCATCGATGTTCAAGAAGGCGATCAAATAGCCGTCAAGCACCTCCAGGCGATGCTCGATTTTGTTGAGACGGAACTCGGAGCGGCGCCTGAGCACCTCGATGCGATGGGCAAGCCATTCGCGCAGAACATCACGCAGCGACAGAACATTCGGGATCTGACCATTGGACAGAACGTTCATGTTGAGGCCAAACCGGATCTCAAGTTCCGACAGCCTGAACAGGCTCTCCATCATGATGACCGGATCGACAGCGCGCGATTTCGGTTCGATGATAAGGCGGATGTCCTCGGCACTTTCATCGCGCACATCACCGATCAGCGGCAGACGCTTGTCCGTGATGAGATCATATAGCTTCTCGACCAACTTCGACTTCTGCACCTGATAGGGGATCTCGGTCACGACGATCTGATAGCCGCCGCGACCGATGTCTTCGCGCTGCCACTTGGCGCGCAGGCGGAAACCGCCGCGGCCGGTTTTGTAGGCTTCGATGATCGACTGGCGCGGTTCAACCAAGACACCGCCGGTTGGAAAGTCGGGCCCCGGCACAAACTCGACCAGCTTCTCGATGGTCGCGTTCGGGAACTTGATCAAATGCAACAGCGCATTGCAGAGCTCTTCGCCATTGTGGGGCGGAATGTTGGTCGCCATGCCAACGGCAATGCCCGAGGCGCCGTTGGCAAGCAGGTTGGGAAAGGCCGCCGGCAATACCACCGGCTCGTCGTTGGCGCCGTCGTAGGTCTCGCGGAACTCAACGGTGTCCTGATCGATGCCGTCGAGCAGCGCAATCGCGGTGTGCGTCATGCGGCTTTCGGTATAGCGCATCGCGGCGGCACTATCGCCGTCGATATTGCCGAAATTGCCCTGGCCGTCGACCAGCGGATAGCGCACGGCAAAGTCCTGCGCCAGACGCACCAGCGCGTCGTAAATCGCCTGGTCGCCGTGGGGATGGTAATTGCCCATCACCTCACCGACAATCTTGGCGCACTTCTTGTAGGCCTGATCCGGATTGAGCCGCAACTCACGCATCGCATAGAGGATGCGGCGATGGACGGGCTTCAGGCCGTCGCGCACGTCCGGCAGTGCGCGGTGCATGATTGTCGACAGCGCGTAGGCCAAATAGCGTTCTTCAAGGGCGGTGCGCAGATTGACGGGTTCAATGGGGCTGTCGCCCGGCAGAATCGGTGTGTCGCTCATACCGATCGGTTAAACGAGGTGCGCGCTGCCAACAAGTGCCCGATCGCCACAATCCGAAATGCGCGCCCCCGGCGGGCCGGCGCAACCATCGCGGACCGTGCCGCACGGCCCGCAACGCGCGGCAAATCGGGCCGTGTTTGATTGAACTCAAATGGTAATACTCGTTTCCAACCTATTGTTACAGCGACTATGTCGCAGCCATGCAGCTGGCAATCCCGTGGTTTTGCAACTAGATCATTGCCGCTCTTCACGCGCAACCGCGTCGCCGGCCCGCTCCTCGGCCCGTCCGCTCCAACCGCACGTGAGATCGCGGGCTCACGGGAGATCATCGGCGCTGGTGAGCGTTGGCGGCCGGGCCGGGAGTGGGCCAAGTCTGGGTCAAGTCTGAGCCAAGTCTGAACGGCTATAGGAAGCCGGGATATTGACGAGTGGCGGGCTGAACCGCCGCCGGCCACGTGCTGCGCCGACCGTCGATGGCTGAGCACAATCACCTCTCATGCATTCACCAAGGAGATCGAGAATGACGCAGCAACTTGTGCTCGCCCGTCTCGGTGCGCTACTGGCCTTGTCTGCGGCCTTGTTCTTTGCGCCTGTGCAACCGTCCTTTGCCGCCAAGATCAAGGCGTCGACCCGTTCCGGATGCCTGCCCGGCGTGCTGCGCAAACGCCTCTCGCAAATTCGCGCTCGGTTCGGCCGGGTGCGCGTGATCTCGACCTATCGTCGCGGTGCGCGGATCGCCGGCAGCGGCCGTCGCAGCTACCATGCGTCCTGCCGTGCCGTTGACTTCCATCCACCGCGCGGCAACTACCGGGCGGTGGCGGCCTGGCTCAGAGCCAATCATTTCGGCGGCGTCGGCACCTACAGTTGCGGCATGCATCACATCCACATCGACAATGGGCCGCGCGTGCGCTTTCACCACTGCGTCAAGCGCCGCGGTCGCCGGACCCGCCGTGCCGAACGGCACCGTTCGCGCAAGGTTGCAAACGTCGGTCATCGCTAACGCACGGCACGGGTGCGCGAACAGAAACTATCGCCACCGCCACGGATCGCGCGCACCGCACCGCAGGGCATGGAGGTGATCGACAGGACATCGCGGCCCGTCGATCGCGCCGCACACCGCCCGAGCTATGACTTGGGTGACGTCATCGGCTTGAGGCGGCTGAGCCGGCCGGCGCGGATGGGCAGGAAGGTGGCCGGCACGCTCGGCCCGCCTGAGGCGGACATCGGCCAGCTACAGCTCCGCCGCGGCCTGCCCGGGTCAGCAAACGATTTGCGAGGAGCAGTTCTCTGCGCGTCGTTTCAGAACGGGTCGTAACAGGCCGGCGACCATTAATACCAGCCCGCATAAATATTGACCGGTTCGCCGTTTCAGGTGTCTGCCTCATTGTCGTAAGATTGGCGTTGCAATGAAACAGATCATTTGAAATACGAATGTTGTATTCATGACGCCGGAATTGGCTACCGTCGAAATCGTGATCGTTGAGAAGACCAACGTTTTTCGGCGCCAGAACAAGTTGACGAAACTCAAGCGGAATGCGGTCTTGGACCGGGCTGCGCGGGCATTTGCGCGCTACCTTGCTCAGACCGGCAAGTTCTCGCACACAGCCGATGGCAGACGGCCGGCCGATCGCGTCAAGTTGGCCGGCTACAAGTTTTGTCTGGTGGCCGAGAACCTCGCCCTCAACGGCAACGCCCGCGGCTTTACGGCCAGCGAACTGGCTGACCAGGCCATGGCCGGCTGGCGCGATTCGCCCGGTCACCGGCGCAACATGCTGCTGCCCGCGGTCACAGACATCGGCGTTGGTGTTGCCAAAGCTGCCGGCGAGCACCGCTACCTGTCCGTCCAATTGTTCGGGCGGCCCGAAGCCCTGCGCTATCGTTTTTCAATCCGCAACGAAGCGCGCAAACAGGTGCGCTATACGTTCGCCGGCAAACCCGCACAGTTGCCGCCGCGATCAATCATGACCCACACCGCCTGCCTGTCGGCCAACGCACAATTTTCGGGCGTCAGGGCCCGCGGCGTTGCGGCCGGCACCGACCCCAGCTTCCCGGTCAAAGACGGCGATCAATTTGTCATCCGTCAGCACAACGGCACGCTACACCTAACGCACCGGCCACGGGTCGAGCGATAACCCGAGAATTGTCGTCATCGGCCAACACATCAGTTGACGGCGGCCTCAGACTGGCGCTGCAACAATTGTCGCAGGCGTGCACGCGCCTCCGGCATGGTTTGCGCGCGCGGCTGCCAGATCTGGCGCTCGAGAAAAAAGCCGGTCAAAGCCAAGCCGTCGAGCACATCACCGAGCGCTGGGGCGCCGGCGCGACCCGGCCGCAGGAATGCCGGCAACCGCATGAGCTTGTCACGATAAGCCTCGCCTGCATCGCGAGAAACGGCCCGCCCCGACTTCGGCGAAACGTAGTGTAAGTGATGCGTGTCGCCAGTGGCGGCACAAGACGACAGGTCGAGGCCGTAACCAAGTTCGTCGAGGAGAACCGCCTCCCAGCGCACGTAGAGCGCCGGCCACACCGATGGGTCGTCGATGAAACCCAACACAAACATCGATATTTCATAGAGGTTTGCATGAGGATCGCGTTCCGGCAACACGCGGGTCAGAGCCGCCATCGACGTCAGCATCGCCAACGTTGCGGGTTCCTCCATGACCCTGGCGGCAAACGCCCGGCGCGGACTCAACGTCAGGTGCCCCAACTGGTCGGCAAGACGCGCGCGCCAGGTTGCATCGACCTGATTGCCGATCTGGAGCACCGGCCGCAATTTTCGCGAACGCCCGCCATGGACCAAACCCAGATAACGCCCGTGATCGCGCGAGAACACTTCCGCAATGGCGGCCGTTTCACCATGCGGACGGACTGACAGGACCAAGGCTTCGTCGCTCCACTCCATGGCCGCCATGTTAGCCGACTCGGGGCCAATTGCGACACCCAGCGCCGTTTACGATCATTCCGGCAGCGGCGACAGCCAGCCGGGTTGGGGCAACCCGCCTTTGGTCTGAATCGGAACAATCCCGACAAAGGGGAGAAAGTTGCTCGCCTCTAAAGTGGCGATCATCTTTGTGCTTTAAGTTGGAACCGCAATAGCGGTTCCAACTTAAAGCACGATGATCTAGCCTTTGGGAAAGTCCAACCCGAGGTTGTGATAGCGCTGCGGATCTTCGGACCAGTTGCTGCGCACCTTGACAAATAGAAAGAGGTGGACCGGCACGCCGAGAATTTCCGCCAGCTCTGAACGCGCGTCCGTCGAGATCGCCTTGATGGTCTGCCCGCCCTTGCCCAATACGATCTTCTTCTGGCTGTCCTGCTCGACGAAAACCGTCTGTTCGATGCGCACCGATTTGTTCTTGAAAGTCTGCCAATTGGTGGTTTCCACCGTGATCGCGTAGGGCAATTCCTGGTGCAGCCGGTCGTAGATCTTTTCGCGGGTGATTTCGCCCGCCAGGAGGCGCATGGGCAGGTCGGAAATATCATCGGCCGGGAAATGCCACGGCCCTGGCGGCATGCGGGCGGACAAGGCATCCAGAAAGGCATCGACACCGTCGCCATTGAGGGCCGACAGGATGAACACGTCTTCAAACCGAACCCGGCCCTGCAGTTCATCGATCAACGGTAACAGGCGGGCCTTGTCGGCAAGCCGGTCAACCTTGTTCAACACCAGAACCTTCGGTGCCGGATTGTCCGAAAGCTTTTGAAGAATGCCCGCGACGTCTTCGTCGATGCCGCGCGGAGCATCGACCAGCAGCGCGATGACGTCGGCATCGCCGGCACCGGACCAGGCCGCCTGCACCATGGCCCGGTCGAGGCGCCGCCGGGGTTTGAAAATGCCGGGTGTGTCGACCAGCACGATCTGTGTCTGGCCGTTGAGAACAATGCCGCGCACCATCATACGCGTGGTCTGCACCTTGCGGCTCACGATTGTCACCTTGGTGCCGACAAGGCGATTGACGAGCGTGGATTTGCCGGCGTTGGGCGCTCCGATGATGGCAACGAAGCCGCAGCGGGTCGCGGCGGAGGGGTCGATCAAGCTCTGACCGATTGCTTTCTTTTCGTCTTCCAAACGCCTTCTCTTTCCAACCACGCTGTCGCTGCGGCCTGCTCGGCCTGCCGCTTTGATGCTCCCTTGCCGGTTACCGGCTTGGCACCGGCGATGCTTACCTGTGTGACGAACTGCGGTGCGTGGTCGGGTCCCTTGCGCGCCACCTCCTTGTAGTCCGGCAATGGCAGGCCGTTGCCTTGCGCCCACTCCTGTAGCGCTGATTTGGCATCAACCGGTGTCGCATTAGCGCCGTCCAGCCGGCCCTCCCACAGACGCTCGACGACCTGGCGTGCCGTGTCAAACCCCAAATCCAGATAGACCGCCCCGAGAACCGCCTCCATGGCGTCGGCCAGGATCGTTTCCTTGTCACGCCCGCCGCTGTCGGCTTCGGCCGCCGACAGGGTCAGAAATTTGCCGAGGTCGATTTGCCGAGCCACTCCGGCGCAGGCTTCTCCGCATACAAGACGATTAAAGCGGCGCGCAAGCTCACCCTCGCGAACACCTGGCAATGCGGCGTGCAGATGATCGGCGACAATCAGCCCCAGCACCCGATCGCCCAAGAACTCCAGGCGCTCATTGTCCAGCCGGGCGCCGCGCCCCTGGTGCGTGCTCGCATGGGTCAAGGCGCGCGCGTAAAGCTTCTTGTCCTTGAAACGGCAGCCCAGTGCCTCTTCCAACCCGGCATATTTCCGAGGCCGTGGCACGCTTAAACCCTATCGGACAAGGTTAAAGAACCGCGACCAGCGGATGCCGGTCGGCCAGGTCCAGGGCAAAAACGCGCTAAACGAACCGCCCGGCCCGGAATCGGCCGAGAAGAATATGACGTCGGCGCGCCCGACGAGATTTTGATGAGGCACCAAACCGACACTTTCGCGGCTGTCAGCGGAATTGTCGCGGTTGTCACCCATCATGAAGTAATGGCCGGGCGGAACCCGAAACACGCGCGTATTGTCGGCGGGCCCGTTCTGCTCGGCATCCAGAACCTTGTACTTAACGCCGTTGGGCAGCGTTTCTTCGTACTGGGCCAACCGTCGCCGCAAGCCGGTTGTGCTGCGCGTCTCGAAATCCGCAATGCGCCGTTTCGGCACGGCCTGGCCGTTAAGATAGAGGACGCCGTCGCGCATTTGCACGGTGTCACCCGGTAGCCCCACGACGCGTTTGATGTAGTCCGTTGAATTGTCGCGCGGCAACTTGAAGACGGCGATATCTCCACGTTTCGGCGTGCCTTCGAAAATGCGGCCACTGAAGGGGATCATGCCCCACGGAAATGAATAGCGGCTGTATCCATAAGACAATTTAGACACAAACAAATAATCGCCGACCAACAAGGTGCCCTTCATTGAACCTGACGGGATGTTGAATGGCTGGTAGAAGAAAACGCGGACGATCAGAGCCAGAATCAGCGCCTGGATGATGACCTTCACGGTCTCCCACCAACCGCCCTGCGATGTGGGTTTCGTGCTGCTGCCAAGGCTCATGAAGTTCTCCTCAGGGCCGTCGCTCTGGGTCTCGCGCAGCGGCGCTGACGGCTAATATTGGTTCGCTATAACGTGTCCACCCCAAACGCGCAATTGCTAGGAGCCTATAGGATATTGTGCCGCGAGCATGGCCTTCAAACCGAAATTTGGGACGGTACGGCGGAAATGATGACGATCGCTTGCGCCCACGGAAAGTCATCCGTCAGCGTCAGGTCAATTTGCGCTTGATGACCTACAGGCACCAATTCTGACAGGCGCAAGGCGGCGCCGCCCGTCAAATGCAGCGTCGGCCTGCCCGACTTGAGGTTGACGACGCCCATGTCGCGCCAGAACACACCGCGCCGCAGTCCGGTGCCGAGCGCCTTCGAACACGCTTCCTTGGCGGCAAACCGTTTGGCGAACGTTGCTGCGCGCTGATTGCGGCGATCGGCGCGCGCCCGTTCGGTCGCGGTGAACACGCGATCCGTGAAGCGATCGCCAAAGCGTTCAAGCGTGTGCTCGATCCGGCGAATGTCGATCATATCGTTGCCAATGCCGAGGATCATGGCGAGCGGTGGTCAGGCCGACTGCTGGTTGGACAGACGCAGGCGGGCATTGTCCATGACGGCCCGCATGCGCTGAACGGCCGAGTGCAAGCCGGAGAAGATCGCCTCACCGACTAAGAAGTGACCGATGTTCAGTTCGACGATCTCCGGTATCTCGGCAACGGCCGGCACGGTTGCAAAGGTCAGGCCGTGGCCGGCATGCACCTCCAGGCCTGCATCAGCCGCAAACCGCGCCGCCGATCTGATGCGTTCAAGCTCGCGACCGACGGCTGCACTGTCGCCTTCAAGGACAAGTTCGCAGTATCGTCCGGTATGGATTTCGACAATATCAGCCCCGAAGTTGGCCGCCGCTTCGATCTGCTTCTTATCCGGCTCGATAAACAGCGAGACGCGGCAACCCGGTGCTTGGAGTTCCGAGATGCAATGCTGCAACCACTCGGCGCCACCGATAACGTCCAATCCGCCTTCCGTGGTGCGCTCTTCCCGGCGCTCGGGGACCAGGCAGCATGCGTGCGGCAGGTGTGAGAGCGCGATCGCCATCATTTCTTCAGTGGCCGCCATCTCGAAATTCAATGGACGCGTCAGTTCCGCCTTGAGCCGCGCAATGTCGTCGTCGGAGATGTGGCGACGGTCTTCGCGCAAGTGCGCAGTAATGCCGTCGGCACCGGCATCTATCGCGATATGCGCAGCACGCAGCGGATCAGGATGGCGGCCACCGCGAGCATTGCGGATGGTTGCCACGTGGTCAATATTCACACCAAGACGCTGATGGGGGTTGTGCATTGAGGGTCTCGTATGATGTTGCGACGATCGCCGTGGTGAGGGCGCCAGCTTCAATATTGCACCATTCGATGCCGACTTGAAGACCCGCCGACTTGAAGACCTATTGGAACGGACGGGTCGTGGCGCGGTCGGCTACGCGAATACGCGCTCGACCTTGCTGACCACGGACCGAGCCCTGAGGCCGGTGATCAGGCCGGTGAGGTGTTCAAGGTTCCAGACGTCGACTTCGATGAGCATTTCCGTGAAGTCCGCCGCCCGCTTGGTCATACGCAGATTGTCGATATTGCCGTCACCTTCTCCGATCACCTGCGCGATCTGCGCCAATGATCCCGGCTCGTTGATGGCCGTGACGCTCAGGCGGGCGGGAAACCGCTCCGGGCGGTCAGGGTCGATGTCCCAAGTGACGTCAACCCAGTTCTGGCTTTCAAATTCGCGCAGGCGCGGCGAATGTATCTGAAAGATCTTGATGCCCTCGTTGGGAACCAAAACGCCGACAATGCGGTCACCGGGCACGGCGCCGCCCTCCTCAAACGTGACCGGCAAATCACCCTTGAAGCCGCGGATCGGCACGCCGCCGGTGGTCTGGCCGCGCTCGGTCGTGTTTGAAACGCCCGGCAGATAAAACTTCAGCCCCATGACACGCGACAGGTTGAACCAACCGTCCTGATCCTTAGCCTGGTCGTGACGGTTGCGCGGGGTAAA
This sequence comes from Hyphomicrobiaceae bacterium, assembly GCA_965223355.1. Taxonomy (GTDB): domain Bacteria; phylum Pseudomonadota; class Alphaproteobacteria; order Rhizobiales; family Hyphomicrobiaceae; genus Tectiglobus. The sequence goes on along the minus strand of CBDCWE010000003.1, from coordinate 4,145,690 downwards.
CCGCGGCAGGTTGGGCGATGATGCGGGAACGGCGTCCGGCGCGATCCCGCGCATGGCATCCTTGACGGCCAGTTCGCCGCGTCCGACGGCGACCAGAACTTCATCGACCGTATTACCAGAATAGCGATCCAACGCGTTCATGATCAGATCGGTTGAAAACGTGATCCCGACCTTGTTGCAGGCGGCACTGAGCAACCGGTAGCCGAGTTCGACGTACTGCTGCTTGAGCGCGTCTCTGGCGGCTCGGCGAATGGCAGCGCGTGCCCGGCCGGTCGCTGCAATCCGTTCCCATGCTGCCGGCGGGGTTTTCTGGTCCGCCCGCAGGATCTGCACTTCGTCGCCGTTGCGCAGGATCGTCGACAGCGGCAGTTGGCGGCCGTTGACAATGGCGCCGGAGGCCGAATTGCCGACATCGGTATGGACCGCGTAGGCAAAATCGATCGGCGTTGCACCGCGCGGCAGCGCGATTAGGCGACCTTTCGGGGTAAAACAGAAGACCTGATCGTGAAACAGTTCGAGCTTGGTGTGCTCGAGAAATTCTTCCGGATTGCCTTCCAGCAGGGCTTCGACCAAATGGCGCAGCCAGCCGTAGGGCCCACTGTCCTTGTCGACCGGCCCGGCTTCGCGTTCGACGCCTCGGATCGACTTATACTTGGCATGGGCGGCGACGCCGTACTCGGCGACGCGGTTCATCCGTTCCGTGCGAATTTGCAGCTCGACCCGCTGATGATGCGGCCCGACGATCGTCGTGTGGATCGAACGATAGCCGTTCTGCTTCGGGGTCGAGACGTAGTCCTTGAAGCGGCCTGGCACGGCCCGCCACTTGGTGTGAGCGAGCCCGACGACGCTGTAACAGTCCGGCTGCTCGCGAACGACAACGCGAAAGCCGTAGATGTCCGACAACTGTTCCAGCGAAATCTGGCGGTTCTCCATCTTTTGCCAGATTGCATAGGGCGTCTTGCGCCGCCCGCTCACCGTGCCCGCGATACCGACCTTGGCCAACTCATCCTCGAGTTCGGTGATAATTTCACTGATCAGATTGCGGTTGCGTTCGTGCAGTGCGGACAAGCGCTCGTTGACCGCCCTATAGGCCTCGGGATGGAGCCAGCGAAAGGCGTTGTCCTGCAGTTCCTCAAGCACGGAGCGCATGCCCATGCGGCCGGCCAGCGGGGCGTAGATGTCGAGCGTTTCCTGGGATATGCGCCGGCGGGTCTCGGGTTTGACGTGCTCGAGGGTGCGCATGTTGTGAAGACGGTCGGCGAGCTTGACCAACAGGACGCGAATATCGCTGGAAATGGCGACAAGAAGCTTGCGGAAGTTTTCTGCCTGCTCCGCTTTCGTGGTCACCAGGTCCAAGCGCTTGATTTTGGTCAGACCATCGACCAGGGCGCCAATGTCGGGCCCGAACAGGCGGTCAATCTCGCTGCGGGTCGCATCGGTGTCTTCGATGACGTCGTGAAGCAGAGCCGTCGTGATCGTGGCATCGTCCAGCTTGAGATCGGTCAGGATCGCCGCGACTTCGAGAGGGTGTGAAAAATAAGGATCGCCCGAGGCACGCTTCTGGTTGGAGTGGGCCTTCATCGCGTAGACGTATGCGCGATTGAGCATAGCTTCGTCAGCCCCAGGATCATAGGCCAGGACCCGTTCGACCAGCTCGTACTGGCGCATCATGTCGCTTCCTCTAACCTCCAGTCACCCGGCCAGTCACTCGGCCAGTCGCTCGGCCAGTCACTCGGCCAGTCACTCGGTATGGCTTCGAGAACCAGGTTCGACAGATTTCTGCCGACGGCGCATGAACGCCAAACGCGTGATACTGATCCTCGCCTCAACAGAGCGAATTATTGGATGGGTTCGCCGGTTCGGCAACATATTTTGCCCGGGCCCGGGCGGATTGCAAAGCAGGCCGGCTGTGGCGGTCTCGGTCGTGAAGCGGTCCAGGGGAGCCGTCCCCTGGTCGGGGTGTTTGAGGGGCGGAAAGCCCCTCATTGGATCGCCGCCAAGCGGCGACATGTTAAGGGCTCTGCCCTAACGATCCCGCCAAAGGGCAATGCCCTTTGGAGGCCTGAGACTTGTTCAGAAGTTGCCCAGCACGATGATCTAGCGACCGCGACCGCCGTTGCTGTTGCCGCCAATGGCAGCTGACGGCTCCGTCGGCGTCAGGCTTTCCATGCCGCGCAGCAGTTGTTCTTCGGTTAGGACATCAACGACGGTGTCGCTCGATTGGTCATCGCGGCCCAGCATTGGTCCACGGCGTTCGTTGATCAGAACCGGCGCTGCGCCCTCCTCAGGTTCGTCAACTTCGACGTTCTTTTGAATCGAATGGATCAAGCCTTCGCGCATATCGTCAGCAGCAATGGTCTGATCAGCAATTTCGCGCAGCGCGATCACTGGGTTCTTGTCGTTTTCGCGCTCCACGGTAATCGGACTGCCATTGGCAATCGATCGCGCGCGATGAGCCGACAACAGTACCAGCTCGAAACGGTTTTCAACTTTATCGACGCAATCTTCGACGGTGACACGGGCCATAGGCGTCTGCTCCAGCGGTTAAACGCGGCTACTACAGATAAATTGTGATGGGACTGTCAAAGGCACTCCTTTGCCAACCGCTGTTTTCGCATGGATTGTTGGTCGAATCAAGATCACGCGCGAGGTGATTGACCGGCCCCTAAAAACAACACATTTCGATTCGATATTTGCAGAGTGCAGTAAAAATTAGTCCGTTAACTGAAATTATTCACTTGCCAGACTAGGGCCTGTTGAGTATCAGCGATTCACGAATCAGTTGTTTTCTGATTCAAGCTTCCTTTTGGAGGGAGGCTTGAATGGCTGCACGGCGTGTGATCACTGACGGTATGTGGAAGAAGATGGCGCCGCACTGCCTCGGCAAGCCAACCGACCCCGGCCGCACGGGCAGCGACAACCGCACGTTCATGGAAGCCGTCCTGTGGATCGTGCGGACCGGCAGTCCGTGGCGCGACCTACCGGAAGAGTTCGGCAAATGGAACAGCGTCTACAAGCGCTTTCGAGAGTGGGTGAAGCTCGGTGTTTTTGAACGCGTTTTCGGTGCTTTATCCGGCGATCCTGATATCGAATATGCGATGGTCGACGGAACAATCGTCAAGGTCCACCGCCACGGACAGGGCGCAAAAGGGGGACCGGGAGCCAGGCTATCGGCAAGTCGAGAGGCGGGCTGACGACCAAAATCCTGGCGCTCACGGACGCGCTCGGCAATCTCGTGCGGTTCGAACTTCTGCCCGGCCATCGCCACGACACGGTTGGCGTTGCGCCGCTCATTGAGGATGTCGCGTTCGATGCCTTGCTCGGCGATAAGGCGTTCGATGTGAACTGGATCATCGAAGAGCTGAACGAACGCGGCGCCAAGGCCGTCATTTCGCAAATGCCGCATCGCGTTGCGCCGCTGGAGATTGACGCCGAAATCTATAAGTGGCGTCATCTCATCGAGAATTTCTTCTGCAAACTCAAAGAGTTCAAGCGCATCGCTATGCGCAGCGACAAAACTGACGCCAGCTTCAGCGCGATGATCTACGCCGCGGCGGCAATCATCAATGGCGCCTGATACTCAACAGGCCCTATTGCATTTCGGCTAAAGTGCTGATCTTACTGATTGAAAGAGTTTGAGACAGTACCGGGACAAACGGTACTGATTGCGTACACTGTGCCATTTCGAAGATTCTGATTTCACATTTTGACGCATACTGTACATTTTTGTGTCACTTTTTTGCGCGACGCTTTAACAGCTGTTGCCTGTGGCTCCTGCCTATCGACAAGATGCTGGATCTTCACCCTACGTGCGCGTTCTGATTAATCGACACGTTGTGTGTTAAGACCATGTTTAGGTATTGAGGTGATCGATGCATTTCTATCCTACAGAAAAGATTGCTCTGTTTATCGACGGAGCAAATCTCTATGCTACTGCCAAGTCGCTAGGCTTTGACATAGATTACAAGCGGCTATTGAGTCATTTTCGACAAAAGGGACGGTTGGTGCGCGCGCTCTACTATACCGCACTTGCCGAAGACCAGGAATACTCGTCAATTAGACCATTGATCGATTGGCTCGACTACAACGGCTACACGATGGTGACCAAGCCGACCAAAGAGTTTACCGATGCCAGTGGCCGCCGCAAAGTTAAGGGCAATATGGATATCGAACTCTCGGTGGACGCGATGAAGCTGACCCCGAGCCTTGACCACATTGTTCTGTTCACTGGCGATGGCGATTTCAGGGCGCTCGTGGGTGCAATCCAAGAGCGCGGTCGTCGGGTTAGCGTCGTCTCGACGCTGCAAACACAGCCCGCCATGGTCGCCGACGAACTGCGTCGGCAGGCCGATCAGTTCATCGACCTTGCCGATCTGGAGCAGGTGATTTGCCGAGATCAGGCCGAACGACAGCCGGTCAAGGGCGGCTCGTCACGCGCGGCCGGCCGCGCCCCCGTCGCTGCCCCTGTGCGCTTCGAAGACGTCGCAGATGATTATACCGGTGATCTATAGCCGGTGTTGACTGCGCAGCCTGGGCAATACCTGGCGAAGATCTGAACACGTCCAAGGTCCAGAGGGGCAAGGTCCAGAGGGGCAAGGTCCAGAGGGGCAAGGTCCAGAGGGGCAAGGTCCAGAGGGGCAAGGTTCAGAGGGGACAAGGTCCAGGGGATCCGCCCCCCGGGCCGGGACGTTTGCGGCGCTAGGCCCTTATCAATCGTCGTCAGGCGGCACGGCGGTAGGGTTTGCAGCACCAACAACATGACCCACGCATTGCCGCCCTCTCAAAACCGAACTCTTAAAATCTGAATTCGTGCCAGAGGTTGCCCAGGCGGTGGCGGCTGCCGCTGTGGCGATTGACGGTGGAACCGTGAGTTCGGCGCATTGATCGGTTGGCCAGTTGGTTCGGTTGATCGGCGCATGCATCCATGCACATATGATCGCGCGCACGCGGTGTGGCCGATTTCGGCTGTGAACGGTTGCTGATATCGCGGGCGCAGGGTTGTGGTGGGCAGGCGCCGGGGGGATGCAATGTCGGAGCCATCGAAAGAATGTCAGCTCTGCCCGCGCCTCGTTGCTTTCAGACGGCAATGCCAAACCCAACATCCCGAGTGGTTCAACGGCGCGGTTCCATCGTTCGGACCCGCATCGGCCCGGCTGTTGATTGTCGGGCTGGCGCCTGGAATGCAGGGCGCGAACCGGACCGGCAGGCCGTTCACGGGCGACTACGCCGGCGATCTGCTCTATGCGACACTGCGCGCGTTCGACTTCGCTGTCGGCCACTACGGCGCCAGCCCCGACGACGGCCTGCGGCTCAGGGATTGCATGATAACGAACGCGGTGCGTTGCCTGCCGCCGCAGAACAAACCGATCGGGAGCGAAATCGCCAACTGCCGGCGGTTCTTGTCCGCGCGGATTGGCGCGCTGCCGAACTTGAAGGCGATTGTCGCGTTGGGGCGTGTGGCGCACGAGACGACGCTGAGCGCACTCGGCCGGCGCAAGTCCGACTACCGTTTTGCGCACGGTGCGTGCCATCAGTTCGAAGACGGCCGCCGGCTCTACGACAGCTATCATTGCTCGCGCTACAACACCAACACCCGCCGCCTCACACCGGACATGTTCGAGGCCGTCTTTGCAGATGTCAGAGCGTTTCTCCATCGCTCCGAATAGGCTTCACGCCGGGCCGGATCGCGCACGCCAGGGATCCTCTGATCAAGTCACCGGCTTCCAAAGGGCAATGCCCTTTGGCGGGATCGTTAAGGGTAGAGCCCTTAACATATCGCCGCTTGGCGGCGATCCTTGAGGGGCTTTCAGCCCCTCAAACTCCCCGACCAGGGGATCATCCCCTGGACCCCGGACGTGTTCACAGGGGCCCCGGTCACCGGCCCGCCAGATCATCGGCTTTGGATGGCTGGGCGGGGGAGCGGGATCATTTGAACTCAGTCTAAAAGGCGACAAGGCGCCGGCGCGAGATTATCGCTTTCGGCCAAATGTTTTCGGCGGCGTGCCGGGTTTCAACGAAAAGTGTGTATGGGTTGCGAGCCAGTTACCATCGACGCGCTTGAACGTCACGGTAGCCCGGCCTGGGCGCTCGAACATCGAGCCGTCATCGTGGAAACCCGTTGATGTCCAGGGCACAGCCGCCCAGGCGCGATCACCATCAACACTGCCCACCAGTCGTTCGACTTCAAAGCGAAAGCCATCGATATTGGGCCAGACGTTCTGCCATTGCTCGGCCTGCAGGCTGTCAAGGCCCTGCACGAACTCGACGTGCGTGCCGAAGCCTGCGACCTCGCGACTAAACAGCGCCCGCGCCGCTTCAAAGTCAACCGCGGCAACGCACGCGCCCCACGTCCTGAACCAGTCCCTTAAAGGCTCCACGCTCTGATCAGATGATACGTCGGGCATGTTATCCTCGATTGCGCATGCATGTTCGGCTTCGATGAACGCCATCAAAGAGCGACCGCACAGCAACGTCAAGGCAGCGTATGTGATCAATCGTCAACTGATGAACAATCAGGACAAGGGCGCCGGCTGGAGCCATCGGGCCACAGACCTTAAGCTCATCAAGCCGGGCGCGTTGGCATCAGCCCATTTGCTGCGCTGCCAGGTGCGAGACGGCGGACCATGATGATCGCCACTTTAGAGGCGAGCAACTTTGTGCCTTTATTCAGGATCGTTCCGATTCCGAATAAAGGCAGGTTGCTCTAGGGCCTGTTGAGTATCAGCGATTCACGAATCAGTTGTTTTCTGATTCAAGCTTCCTTTTGGAGGGAGGCTTGAATGGCTGCACGGCGTGTGATCACTGACGGTATGTGGAAGAAGATGGCGCCGCACTGCCTCGGCAAGCCAACCGACCCCGGCCGCACGGGCAGCGACAACCGCACGTTCATGGAAGCCGTCCTGTGGATCGTGCGGACCGGCAGTCCGTGGCGCGACCTACCGGAAGAGTTCGGCAAATGGAACAGCGTCTTTAAGCGCTTTCGAGAGTGGGTGAAGCTCGGTGTTTTTGAACGCGTTTTCGGTGCTTTATCCGGCGATCCTGATATCGAATATGCGATGGTCGACGGAACAATCGTCAAGGTCCACCGCCACGGACAGGGCGCAAAAGGGGGACCGGGAGCCAGGCTATCGGCAAGTCGAGAGGCGGGCTGACGACCAAAATCCTGGCGCTCACGGACGCGCTCGGCAATCTCGTGCGGTTCGAACTTCTGCCCGGCCATCGCCACGACACGGTTGGCGTTGCGCCGCTCATTGAGGATGTCGCGTTCGATGCCTTGCTCGGCGATAAGGCGTTCGATGTGAACTGGATCATCGAAGAGCTGAACGAACGCGGCGCCAAGGCCGTCATTTCGCAAATGCCGCATCGCGTTGCGCCGCTGGAGATTGACGCCGAAATCTATAAGTGGCGTCATCTCATCGAGAATTTCTTCTGCAAACTCAAAGAGTTCAAGCGCATCGCTATGCGCAGCGACAAAACTGACGCCAGCTTCAGCGCGATGATCTACGCAGCGGCGGCAATCATCAATGGCGCCTGATACTCAACAGGCCCTAGCGACGGGCATAAGGATAACAGCGCGCGCGTTCGAGAAGCAGGCCGTAGTGATCAGCTAAGGCGTCGATTGCATCCTCATAGTCGGGATAAGGATCCGCGTTCTCAACCCCGACGATGATCGGGCGCATATCATCTTCATTATAACCGTTCGGCGGCAACATTGCAGTCACCAGGGCGCTACCGTCGCTGTCGCGCAACGTGACGAAGATCGCCATTGAGCGTTGGATGTGGGCCTGCAAGCCGATGTTCTGCTCGAACACCGCTGCCGACTTCGGCGGCGTGTAAGTCGCTGCCGCTTCGTCGTAGGCCTGCTTGAAGTACTTCTCGACGGCATGGCCCATCGCGCGCGATTCTTGCGCGGCCTCGCCGGCCGTCTCAAGGCGAAACCATGTGAACGGCGGAGCATCGCAAACGTACTGCACGATCCCTCCTTCAGCGATATACCAACTCACCGTCGTCCGTCCTCGTGGTGAGTATCACCTAAAGAAAGCGCATTTAGACGCTCAAATTTGGACTGTGCCAAGGCGCGGTGGCCCAAGGCGCGGTGGCCCCAAAGCGCTGACCCCAAGGCGCGATGGGTGATGTTAGCGCATCATAAGGCCGCCGCAACGCCGGCACCAGGCCAAATCTGAGCGCCTCCGGTGCGTGTGCCCTGGCCCGCGACGGCGCAAAACAATGCGCAGCCTCGCGCTTGCAAAGGCGCCTCTCAACAAGTCCGAGGTCCAGGGGACCGATCCTCTGGTCAGGGCGTTTGAGGGGCTAACAAGCCTCTCATGGATCGCCGCACAGCGGCGATTGGTTAAGGGCCAAGCCCGTTGCAACCCCGTGACCTGATCGCAAGTTCCTTGTTAAGCTCCGTTCGGCCGGGCCGAGCAAACAACGTCCTGGCGGTTCACAGTGCGCCGATCTCAGCTGACTGGTGTTGGCGGCGTTGCAAGGTTTATTGTGACGTTCTTGCGCTGCGTAAAACTGTCGAGCATGCCTTCGAGTGAAAACTCACGGCCGATCCCGGACTGCTTATAGCCGCCGTAGGAGTGCCCAGGCAGCTGGCCACCACCCTGGTTGATTTGCACCCACCCGGCCTCGATTGCGTGCGCCGCATTGATGGCCCTGGCGATGTCCTTGGTCCAAACGTAGGCGGCAAGGCCGTAGTGGGACGCGTTGGCCATGCGGATCACTTCGGCCTCCTCGCGCCACTTGATCGCAACCAGCACCGGACCGAAGATTTCTTCGCGCGCCAGACGCCAGTCGTTCGACTCACTGGCGAAAACGGTCGGGATCGCGTAGTAGCCTTCGCTCAACGGCCCGGTCTCGGGCGGCAGACCGCCACACAGCAGCGTGGCATCGGGCTGGTCGAGGCCATCTTTCACATATCCGCAGACCTTGGTGAACTGTTTAGAGTTGATGATCGCTCCCATGTCGGTTTGTTCATCGAGCGGATCGCCGATCTTGAGCGCGGCGAGTTTTATTGCGAGCTTGTCCAGGAAGCTGTCGAAAATGCTGTCGTGCAGGAACAGGCGCGAGCCGGCCGTGCAGGACTGGCTCTGACGCGTGAACCGCATCGCCAGCACCATGCCGTCAACGACCCAGTCTTCGTTGGCATCGGGATAGACGATCGAGGGGCTCTTGCCGCCAAGCTCCAGCGACACCGGGACAATGCGCTCGGCGGCAGCCCGCATGATCAACTTGCCAACGGCGGTGGAGCCGGTGAACGACAACTTGCGCACGTCGGGATGTTGTGACAGCGGTGCGCCGCATTCGAGGCCAGTTCCGGTGATGACATTGACGACGCCGGGCGGCAGGAAGCGCTGGCAAATCTCGGCGACGCGCAGAATGCCGAGAGGCGCGTCTTCCGCCGCCTTCAAGACCAGCGTGTTACCGGCGCACAGGGCGGGCGCGATCTTCAATACACCGAGCATGACGGGCGCATTCCAGGGAATGATCGCACCGACAACGCCCAGCGGCTCGCGGCGCGTATAGCTCAGCACGTTTTCGCCGAGCGGGATCGTTTCACCCTTGAGTTCACTGCCAAGCCCGCCAAAGTAACGGAAAATATCGACAACCGCTGTCGCCTCGGGACGCGCCTGCGTGCGAATGGCGTTGCCGGTCTCTTCGGCAATGGTACGCGCCAACGGCTCGATTTCGGTTGCCAAAGCTTCGGCAATCTTCAACAGGGTTTGACCGCGCTCGCGCGGCGCAAGTTTCGACCAGGCCGGCAACGCGGCTGCGGCTGCGGCAACGGCTCGGTTAACGTCCTCGCCACGCCCGCGCGGCACCGCTGCGATTATGTTGCGCGTGCCCGGCGCTTCAATGTCGATCGTGTCTGCCCCGGCGGCATCGGTCAATTCGCCATTGATGATCATCTGTCGCGTTCGCGGCGCTGCACCAGCTGCATGTTGTTTCGCCATTGCCATGACAACGTCCTCACTCGTCTTGCCAACTCTGAACCGTCAATTGCTGCAGCAAATCTTACCAACCCCCATGCCGCCCGTGAAGCGCCGGCTCTTGGCACGTCGGCAAATGATCGCTAGATCCGTTGCCAGGCGCAAGGCAACGGAGACCGTTCAATGAAACAGCTTTTGGAAACTGGCCGGCGCGCTGCGGACGGTGAACTCCACCCGGATGGCGACGATCGAACTGCTGGCGACGACGTCGACGAGGCAGAGAGCGGCGCCTGTCACCCGCTGTTTGCCGGCTACCCGCGTACGGTTGCGGCAAGGAAACTGCGCAAGCGCCTTGTTCGACTAACGCGCGCGGCAATCGAAGACTACGCGATGGTGGGGGCCGGGCGGCGATGGCTCGTGTGTCTGTCGGGCGGCAAGGACTCTTACGGTCTGCTCAGTCTGTTGCTCGATCTCAAATGGCGCGGCCTTCTCGAAGCCGAACTCATCGCCTGTAATCTCGATCAGGGTCAGCCCGGATTTCCCAAGGAGACCCTGCCAGAATTTCTCCAGACATATGGCATTGCCCATCACATCGAGACCCAGGACACCTACGCCATCGTGACCGACAAGGTGCCGGCCAACCGGACCTATTGTGCACTGTGCGCGCGCCTCAGACGCGGCATTCTCTATCGCTTGGCGCGCGAGCTCGACTGCCGGGCCGTGGTCCTCGGCCATCACGCCGACGACATCCTGGAAACCTTCTTCCTCAATCTCTTTCACGGCGGCCGGCTGGCGACCATGCCGCCGAAACTGATCAACGAGGACGGCGATCTCATGGTTGTGCGACCGCTGGCCTATTGTGAAGAACAAGACCTTGCCGCCTTTGCCAAACTGATGGCGTTCCCGATCATCCCGTGCGATCTATGCGGTTCCCAGGACGGGCTGCAGCGCCAACGCATCAAGGCCATGTTGCAGGAGTGGGAAAAGACGCATCCCGGGCGCAAGCAGATTATGCTGCGCGCGCTCAGCAATACCCGGCCGTCGCACCTGCTTGATCGCGCGCTGTTTGATTTCTCTGGCCTGGAGTTGGCGGCGGAGCGGCAGGCCGCCGGCACAGATGTTTGTCGGTCGTTGCCGGATTGATATGCGCAGCGCCCGGGCAACGCGACGGCGCCAACAACCGCAGACGATCAGCGGCACACGCGATAAGATCCAGTGCGACCGTGACGAGCGAGGTCGAGGTGGAAATGATCGTGATGATAGCGATCGGCGTCGGGGCCCAGAACGGTCGTGAATTGGCGGCAGGCGCCGTTGTGGACGGTGCGCAGAAAACGGCCTTGAGCGCCCCAACTGCGCCAGCCGCGTTTGACTGTTATGCGCGTTCCGTCCGCAAGCCAGAAAGCGGAAACATCGAGCGCGTTGGCACGGGCGTGTTCGGAAAGCCGGGCATTGCGGCGGCTGTTGCGGGTGCGGCAGGCATAAGACGCGGCGATCTTCAGGCGCACGACCGGCTGGGCGAAGTAGCGTCGGGCCGCGGGCTGGACCGTGTGCCGCAGCCAATAATCGACGGGAGCGACCATCGGGCAGCGCAGCGTGGCGGCCGGTTGAAAGCCGACCGCGCCGCCAAGCCCCGCATCAACAACGAATGGGCGTTCAACACCGCATGCTCCGGCGCCATAGATCGCCGAGCGGGCGCGAACAAATCGGGTTTGGCGTACACCGCCCGAAGTCAGGCAGCGACGATCGCTGATCATGTGCCAGGCGACCGGACCAACCAGATGGGTCGGCTGTCCGCGGGCCCGCGGCGGCGTAATCCGCGCAGTGTGCGAGGAACAGCTCGACACCACCACCGTCGCCAACAAAACACCAACGAGGGAAATGCGCGTAACGACCATGGGTGCACACTACCGTGGGCCGCGCTAAGGCGGCCTCAATGAACCGTTGCCCCGATGGTTAACATGCGTACCTTTCTGGCACGAGTTCGACTGGACCGCGGCGGATCGATGGCGCCGGCTGGTGATCAGGTCACCGTTTCCTCAATGCCGTTGGTGTGGGCGGGCCGGCCGCGGTTTTGTCGCCGATCCGTCAAGACAGTTCGTCGCGCCGACTTCGGTGGCGGCCGGCCGGTAGTCGACCGGCTTGACCAATCGGCCCCGGCGCCCGCGCGCCACGCCGGCGATCTCCCGCATCAGTTTCATTCTGATCGCCTTGGCAAAGTTGTCCATCGAACGCACGGGGATGTAGAATGCGCCGGGCCCGCCAATGACGCAATCGCGATAGTAGCGATCGAGCTCGATTGCTTCGAGGTAACCAGGTGAGGCATCGGGTTCGCCGATGATCGGAAGGCCATTGATGACGACAGCGGCGCGACACTCTGAGAAGCGATTTGGCGCAACATGGCTGCCGATACGTGTTCAATTGCGAAGCAATCGCATGCATTAATTTCGGCCTGGGACCTCGGCCCGGCAATCCGTGGTTGCCGAGCCTGCCCGTGCAGATCTCGAACGCTCGGCCGGCGGAGCGGTCAGTTGCCTCCGGCGGGCCCGCCCGCAGCCCCGAACCTGCCGTGTCCCCCCACAGCTTGTCCACAACCCGTGATTGCGGCTGGGAAGCCGGCCATGACCGTGCTAACAAGTGTCTGTCAGTAAGTTGCGTATGCGTAAGTACGGTTTCTGAACCGCGTCGGCCCCGGTTGTTCGCCGCGCTTACTTCCCCGTCCCCCGCAAAGGTGAACATGGGAAGCAAGTCACGGCCTAACCGGGGCTTTGACATTTGCGGGTAAGGCCGTGCAGGCAAACACCGTTGAGCGCCAATTCACCCAAGCTGGCAACACAGATCTCGACCGACGCTCGGACCAGCGTTGTCGGATAAGGGCCGCGGAACAGACCCGACCGAACCATCCGGCCCCGACCGAACCATCCGACAACGCGTCGGGCTGCACTGGCCCGCGCGCCGCGCGCCAACGTCCTCGCGGCGACGCCGGCGGTGTTCGCGTTCGGCTGGCGCGCGAACTACGGCCGCCTGGCCAGAAAGTCACTGACGCCGCGCTTAAAAACAAGGTCGCCGACCGCCTTCATGTGATCGCGACCGGCAATGTCGAGACCTTCGGCGCCCGGTATCAACTCTGCAAGTCCGGCCGCCGAACCACCAATCACATCCTCGCTGCCAACCGCGACCAGAACCGGACACGCGATGCGGGCAACATCCTCCTTGCCGAGCGGGTCGCGGCTTGAGCGAATGCACGCCGCCAGCGCTTTCAGGTCGCTGCCGGTTTGTTCGGCAAACGCGCGAAAGGTCCGGGCGGTGGCATTCGTAACATCGTCGATGGTCGGCGCTTCGAGGGCGTTGGCGATCGGACCGGTGCCGGCCATGCCGCGCACCATGTTGTAGCCGAGGCCGCCGAAGATGGCGCTGCGGACGCGGGCCGGGTGGGCGAGCGCGAAAAACGCCGCGATCCGCGCGCCCATCGAATAGCCCATGATGTCTGCTTGCGACAGAGCCAGATGATCGAGCAATCTGCGCACGTCTTCACTCATGATCGCCGCGCCGTAGTCGGCTGCGGCATGCGACTTGGCGCTGCGACCGTGGCCACGGTGATCCATTGCGATCACCCGCCGACCCTCGCGGGTCAGATGGCGCACCCATCCCGGCTCCATCCAGTTGACGACGACGTTTGAGGCAAAGCCGTGCAGGAGGACGATGGGTTCACCCCGGCCTTCGTCAATATAAGCGATTTCAATACCGTCGGAGTCGAAGGAGTTAAACCTGTGCAGGGTCTGTTCCATGGCCTTGATCCAGCTGTGCGACCGTCCACCCTACTACCATTTCGATGCGGCTACGGCTATTGTTGGACCAAGCAATCGGGCGATTGCATTGTGCTTTCGGAGGGGATGAGGCTGATGGCCGACGATGCGGTGCCGCATTTCGCCAACGACGCTGGTGCCGAAATGGTGACCATCGGTGTCAAGGAGTTTCAGTGCATGGGCGCCCGTCCGCCCTTTGATCATCCGCATGTGTTTCTCGATATGGGCGCGGAGGCGCAAGTGCTGTGCCCTTATTGTTCGACCCTGTTTGTTCATGATGCACGGCTGAAGGCGGACGAATCCGAACCTGCGGGCTGCATCGTATCGGATCAGAACGCGCACGCTTGAGCCAGCTTCAATTCAGTGATGAACGCGTTGTCATTGCCGGCGCAGGCATTGCCGGGCTGACAACCGCGCTCGCATTGGCGCACTGCGGTCTGGCCTCGCTGGTCCTCGAGCAACGCTCCGAGTTCAGCGCAGCGGGTGCGGGCATTCAGCTCGGGCCGAATGCAACCCGCATTCTGGGCGAGCTTGGCGTGCTTGCCGAGCTCGCCGACGCGGCCGTGGCGCCCGATGCCATCGCCGTCGCTGACGCGCGCTCCGGCCGGCAGATTGTTCGCCTGCCGCTTGGTCCGTGGATCGAGCAACGGTGCGACGCACCCTATCTCGTTGCGCACAGAGCAGACCTGCAGCGGGCGCTGGTGAGCAAGGCCGGCGCCAATCCGCTGATCGAGGTTCGCCTGGGCTGCGCTGTCGCCGGCCCGTCGTCGCCGCCCAACCGGCCGGCCGGCGATCAAACGCTGATTGAACTGTCCGATGGCCGGCATTTGCGTGCACCGCTCGTGGTCGGCGCCGACGGCATGTGGTCGATACTCGCCCGTGCGCTGCGACCAAGCCTCGATACGGCCTATTCAGGAATGATCGCAGCCCGCACGCTGGTCGACTTTACAATCCTTCCCGCGCGCTTCGATGCCCGGTTGACCTATGTCTGGCTGGCGCCGGATGCGCACGTTGTGATGTATCCGGTCAGTGCCGGCGCCAAGGCGGCGCTGGTCGTCATCAGGCGTGGACCGCGGCCCGAATCGGGCTGGTCAGGTGAAATCGAAGCAGACCGCCTGCTCAAGCATCTCGACCCGTTCAACGATGATCTGTGGCAGATACTTCGGGCTGGCGAGACGTGGCGGCAATGGCCGTTGTTCGACCCGCAACCGCTCGACAGCTGGTCATGGCACAATGTCCAGCTCATCGGCGATGCGGCACATCCGATGCTGCCGTTCAACGCGCAAGGCGGCGCCATGGCGATCGAGGATGGATTTGTGCTGGGCCAACTGATCGCCCAACACGGGCCGCGGCCGGACATCGTTTTCCCGGTCTTTCGCAGCTTGCGCTGGCGCCGGGTCGCGCAAGTGCAACGGGCCGCGCGCCAGAACGGCCGCATCTATCACCTGCAAGGATTGGCCGCGCGCGGTCGCGACCTCGCCATGCGGGTACTGCCGCCGGACCGACTGATGCAACGCTACGACTGGATTTACCAGTGGCGGTATGATCGCGGCTGACGGCAGGTTGTTCTAGATCATCGTGCTTTAAGTTGGAACCGCTATTGCGGTTCCAACTTAAAGCACGATGATCGCCACTTTAGAGGCGAGCAACTTTCTGCCTTTATTCGGGATCGTTCCGATTCCGAATAAAGGCAGGTTGCTCTAGCGTCGCCCTGTGCCGCGCGAACGCCGCGGGGTTCACGGGATCGCCTGTCGCGGCCGCCAAAGACCGGCGCGAGCAGCTCTCGCAGACGTTATTCAAGCACCAAAGATGCGGACCGGCCGGTCGACCCCGCGCAGGTTTTGAACGCCGAGGTCGACAAGGCTATCCGGCAATACGCGCGCAACACCTTCGGTGATCAATAGCGCGTGGCCGAGTTCCTTGGTCAATCCCTCGACGCGGCTGGCCTCGTTCACTGCGCGGCCAATAACGGTAAAGTCCAGGCGATCCGGCGCGCCAACGTTGCCGAAGAAAACCTCGCCGTCATGCAATGCGATGCCGGCGGCAAGGGGACACCAGCCGACGACATTGCCGAGGTCCGACGGCGGGTTGCGATTGAGGTCATCGAGATCGCGCAGCGCCTGTCGAGCGGCGAGCAGCGCGGCCTGTGCCGCGATTGCCTTGTCGGCGTCCTCTTCGTAGCGGAACACCGCAAGCAGGCCATCGCCAATAAACTTGAGAACTTCACCGCAATGATCGGCGACGGCGCCTGCAAAGCGCTCGAACGCCGCGTTCAACACGGCCGTTACATCCTGTGCCGGCAGCCGGTCTGTCAGGCCCGTGAAATCGCGCAGATCGGAAGCCCAGATGATGGCGTTGATGGCGTGACCGTCGCCGCGCTGGATGGTGCCATGCAACACTTCGACGCCGGCAACGGGCCCGATGTAGGTATCGACCAGATTGGATGCGATGCGCACTGCAATGTGGCGCTCCAAATGCAGCGCGACCAGCTTGAGCACGCGTTTGATCTGGGTGAGCTCATGGTCAAAAAAGCCGCCCTCGCGCGATGTCGCAATCGTCGCTGCATTGTGAAACCGGGTGGCGCCTGTCGCGGTCTCGCCGCGCGCCACCGGAAAGACGCCGGCCGCCGACGGCTGGGCGGTGTGCACCAGGCCGGCGGTCGCAAACGGCAGCGCGATATAGTCCGTAATGCCGAGTGGCTTCAGGTCCGCCATCAACGGAAACCGCTTGGCACTTTCCGGATCTTGTGGGTTTTCACGAACGACCCGGCCACCTTCGATGACATGGGTCAGCGGACTTCGCAGGTAGCTCTCGGTCTGAAGTGTCGTGCGGCCAATGCGGGCCTCCTCGCAAATTCCGTCGAAACGGTACCACGCCCACATGAATCCGATAAGTTGCGGATGCAATGTCCCGACGTGAACGGTCAAACGATCGAGTTCAACGCCGCATGCAACCAGTCGCCAGGCCAGCGCCTCGATAACGGCAAGCAAGTCATTTTCGAGCACTGCCGGGCCCAACAACCATTCCTCGATGTCGTCGAATGTCGTGGCCCCTTCCGCACTCCGGGCCCCGCGCGATGCGCTGCGCACGACGCTGACCGACGGCGCGTACTGGCGCAAGTTTGCGATGTCGTCTTGATCGAGCATTTGCGCCGCCATCCCGCTGCCGTCGACTACCGGATCTGTCGGGTCCGAACTGATATGTAGGATGTGGCGCGGAAAATGAAAGCGTGCGGGGGGCCCAACGGTCGATCAGCGCGCGGCGGGTTGCGAGTGTTGCCGGGTTTAGAGCTCAGTCGGGGACGTCGATGTTGAGCAACGGCGCGTGCTGCTGTGCGCCGTAGATGTCGGTATCGCCGAAACCGCCCGACGGCACCAGGCGTGGCACCGTGATCTTGATCGCCATGGCGACATCGTAAGGTACGATCGTCACCTGGTTGTGGGAAACGTTGTAGAGCTGCGCAATCAGATCCTCGGTCAACACGCCACTGTCACGCACGCGCTCGTAGGTCGCCTGATCTTCAAACAACATATCAAGCGTGACGAGCAGCGCGCCGGCATTCTTCGAGCGCAGCACCCCGGTCAGTTCGGCCAGCGTTGCCACGATCTAGACCTCCACCATCTCGAGCGCAAACGGCTCCAACGGATCATCGATCTCCATCACGTGCCAGATGTTGAACTCATAGGTCGGGCCGACCGGTATATCCGACGGTGAGAACGGAATTGCGAGATTGCCGGAAATGCACTTGCGGCCGGGAAAATCCGTGTGGAGCAGGGCGTATCTGGCCTTGGCCATGACCGCCTTGCTGATCTCCTCATCATCGGCCAGGGCTTCGGCAAGCAATCCGAGTTCATGTGGTTCGGCATCCTTGACCGGTTCACGCGATGCCATCGTGCCGGTCTTGCCGTAAACGCGGATGTTGAGTTTGTATTGCTCGGCGCCAATGCCAAGGCTCGCCACCTCGCCGCGCACGCGGTCATGGCATGATCGGATGAACTGATCGATCACCGATATCAGGACGGGGTCGCGCACGCCGGCAAAGAACACTGTGCGGTATCCTGCAAACCGCACGCCTTCGAGTTTGACCGTGTAGCGGTTTGCGCGCTCGAACCTGCTGCCGGCGACCCGCACGCGCCGTTCGTCGATCTGCTCATAGGTTGAATCGACCGTGACCAGCGTCCCGTCCGGTTCCTCGAGATAAAACGGGCTCGGGTTTTCATACAACGTGTGGGCTGCAATCTTCATGCGCGTGCAGCGTTTGTCGGGATGCGCCGGCTCGACAATGAAGTGATCCCGCTCCAGGGTCCCGATCACACAGTCCTGACCGGTGCGCGGCGTCGTGACCTGGCCCGCACACTCGATGATCTTAGAGAGGTGCCAGACGAGGCCCGGATCATAGCCGCGCATCAGCGGCATGGCGGAATAGATCGATGCATCGGTTGCCCGCCCCGCGAGCACGACCTGGGCGCCGGCCTTGAGCGCTTCCTGAAACGGTTCAACGCCCATCATGGCGACGACGCGATGCGTGTCGTCGATGGTTGCAGCCGTCAAGTCATCGATCGGGCCGAGCGGTTCGATTTTGCCGGCGCGGAGCTTGTCGTGGAGGTAGGCCTTGCTTTGATCGGCATGGATCACCGCCATCTTGAAGTGATAGCCGCGCTCTGCCGCGATTTCCTCGACCACCTCGCGAACCAGCGCCACTTGTGGCGCACTGCCGCCGCCGCCGGCAGAACCGATCAGCATCGGAATGCCCTTTGCCAGCGCCCCCTCAAGCATCAGGCCGATGTCGCGCTTGATCGCCATGCGGGTGACGAACGCCACGCCTTCGCCGAGATAGTGCGGGCCGGGATCCATCGAGCCGCCGTCGGCGGCAATGAAGTCGAGGTCCATGCCAAGGCCGTTGCGGAACGCTGCTTCACCGAAGCCGTAGCCGAGAAGCCCGGTCGTTGCCATCATCCGCATGCTATCACTCGTGGTATCACTCATGACCGAGACCCTCGTCATCGTCTTCGAACAGTCCGTCCAGCCCGTACTTGTCACCGAGTGCGCTCAACTTGCCCCAGGTCTCATCATCGACGGCGATACCGGCCGTGGCGCGCTGCTTTTGCGTGCGCAGTTCAACCTCGCCGGGGTAAAGGACCTCTTCGAAGCCCTGCGCCGGCCGCGTCGCTTTGAGATACTGCGCGAATTCGCCCACTTCACGTTTGAACGTCGCAAGATCGCGGAACGCCTCGGTATTGAAGACCGCGAGGAAACAGCCATCATTGTGACGGCCGCTCGGCTCAACGCCAAAGCCGAGGCCCGGCAGCAGCGCCGACAGAATTTCAACCATGACGGATAGCCCATAGCCCTTGTGGCCTTCCGGGCCGCCGAGCGGCAGCAACACACCACCGCCCTTGCCCCACGCCCAGGCATCCGTCGTCGGTTTACCCTCACCGTCGACCACCCAGCCTTCCGGGATGTCGATGCCCTTGGCCTGGGCCAGTTTGATCTTGCCGGCCGCCACCGCCGAAGTTGCCATGTCAACGACCAGGGGTTGTTCGAGATCAGCCGGCACCGCGATGCAAATCGGATTGGTGCCAAGCCGTGGCTCACGTCCGCCGAACGGTGCCACGGCCTTCGGCGAGCGGCCTGAGTCCGCCGTCATGATCGCGATCATGCCTTCGCGGGCGGCCATCAGCGGGTAAGCCGCAACCCGACCGATATGACTTTGCCGCATGATCGTGGCCGCCGCCACGTTGGCGGTCCTGGCCTTTTCGATCGTCAGTTTGGTCGCGCGTTCAGCGACCACATATCCGAACCCCCAATTGCCGTCGATCACCGTGCTGGTGGCAGATTCCCGTTTGATTTCGAATGCGGCTCCGGGAACGATATGACCTTTGTCGATGCGATCAATGTAGATCGGGATCTGGATGACGCCGTGGGAGTCGTGGCCGGCGAGGTTGGCCGCCACCGAGTGACGCGCCACGATCTCGGCCTCCTCAGACGAAGCTCCGGCTGCAACCAGCAGCTTCTCGATGCTCGCCCGCAGCGGGCCTGGCAGAATTGTCGGCATGGTCGGACCCTTTCATCTCGGCTCTGACGGCAACTAACTTACCGGATCGATGCGCACCGCGCCTCAGTGCAGTCGCTGTTTCCAACCGCCAACCTGCGGGCGAGCCAGGCCCAGGTTTTGCCGTAGCGTTGCACCGCCGTAGTCGCGATGGAAGAGACCGCGCACCTGCAGTTCCGGGACAACGTATTGGACAAAGTCCTCAAATGTGCCCGGCACGCAGGAGGCGCTGATGACGAAGCCGTCGCAGGCCGGCGTCGTGAACCACTCTTCCATGATGTCGGCGATGTCTTTGCCGGTTCCAACGAGCGGATGGCGCAGGCGGCCGCGCTGTGTCACTTGGATGAAATCGCGGATCGACGGGTTGGACTTGCCGCTGCCCTCAATGGCGCGATCGCGATAGGTCTGCAAGCCGGACATGCTGGCCAGTTCCTCATCGGTGAAGGGCTCATCGAGCGGTTTGCTGGCGAAGTCGAAGTTGAGGACCTCCGACAACAACATCAGCGAGTCTTGTTCGATCGGCAGACTTTCAAGCAGGGCGCACTTGTCCTCGGCTTGTGTGCGCGTTTCACCGATAACCGGCGTGATGAGATGGCTGATGCGCATGGTGTCCGGATCGCGGCCGGCGGCGGCGGCCATTTGTTTGAGTGTGCGGTAGGACTGCGTGCCGCGTTCGAGGTTGGGATAGACGACAAAAACCAGCTCCGCCCATTGTGCGGCAAAGCGCTGTCCGCGACCGCTTTGTCCGGCCTGAATGAGTACGGGGTGGCCCTGTGAAGAACGTGGCACCGTGAACGGCCCGCGCGATGCGAAGTACCGGCCGTTGTGATCGAGCCGCCGCACTTTGTCCGGGTCGGCAAACTGGTTTGCGCCCTTGTCGAGGATCAGGGCGTCATCGGCCCACGTATCCCAATGCCCTAACACCACCTCCATGAACTCATCGGCGCGGTCATAGCGAAGATCGTGCTCGATGACGCCATCGCGCCCCATGTTGCGGGCTTCGGTGTCGTTCAGGGAGGTGACGATGTTCCAGGCCGACCGGCCATGGGTCATCAGGTCGAGCGTGGCAAACAACCGGGCCACGTGAAACGGTTCGTAGTAGGTCGTCGACATGGTGGCACCGAGGCCGAGGCGGGTGGTCGCCATCGCCATCGGCATCAAGGTCGCGATCGGGTCCATTTTCACGCAGCGAATACCGTGGCGCACGGCATCTGCGAAATTGCCGCCGGCATACTCGGGCATACCAAGTCGATCATCGAAGAATGCCAGATGAAATTTTCCGCCTTCCAGAACGCGCGCGATGTGGGCATAGAACTCCGGTGCGGTGAAATCCGTTCGCGAATCCGGATGGCGCCATGAGGCGGCAAAGTTCGAGCAGTTCTGTGCCTGCATAAACCCGATCAATGCCATCTGGCGCATCGGCATCCCCATTTCAAATCCTAGATCATCGTGCTTTAAGTTGGAACCGCTATTGCGGTTCCAACTTAAAGCACAAAGATGATCGCCACTTTAGAGGCGAGCAACTTTCTGCCTTTATTCGGGATCGTTCCGATTCCGAATAAAGGCAGGTTGCTCTAATGACCGCCAATATGCCTGCTTCGGCACCGCTGCGCCCATCGACGCAGCCCTCGACCGGCAATATTAGCAATGTGATCGGGTGAATTTTGCGGCCTAGGGCCTGTCTGTGAGTCCTGATTCACAACAGGCCCTAGTCTTCGAACGGATCGCGCATCAGGATCGTATCGTCGCGCTGCGGACTGGTCGACAACAGCGTCACCGGGCACTCGATCAGCTCCTCGACATGACGCACATACTTGACCGCCTGCGCCGGCAGATCCGCCCATTTGCGGGCACCGAATGTTGAGTCCGACCAACCCTCGTGGGTTTCGAAAATCGGCTCGATGCGCTCCTGCGCTTTGTGGCCGGCCGGCAGCCGGTCAATGCGCTCGCCATCGAGCATGTAGCCGACACAGACTTTGATCTCGTCAAAGCCGTCGAGCACGTCCAACTTGGTCAACGCGATGCCGGTAATGCCGCCGACCTTGATCATCTGGCGCATCAGCACGGCATCGAACCACCCGCAACGCCGCGCGCGGCCGGTAACAACACCAAACTCGCGGCCCTTCTCGCCCAGCAGCTGGCCGGTCTCGTCGCTCAACTCGGTCGGGAACGGACCGGAGCCGACACGTGTTGTATAAGCCTTGGCGATGCCGAGGACGTTGCCGACGGCGCCGGGACCGATACCGGCGCCAATGGCAGCCTGCGCTGCGACCGTGTTTGAGGAGGTCACGAACGGATAGGTGCCGTGATCAATATCGAGCAAGGCACCTTGCGCGCCCTCGAACAAGATCCGCTTGCCAGCCCGGCGCTGCTGGTCGAGCAATTCCCACGTCACGTCCATGTATGGCAGGATTTTCGGCGCCACCTCGCTCAGTTCATCCATCACGGCATCGCGGGCGATTTCCGCCTCGCCCAGCCCGCGGCGCAGGGCGTTGTGGTGCACCAGGATGCGATCGAGCTTCGATTCGAGCGTCGCCAGGTTCTTCAGATCCTGCACCCGAATCGCCCGCCGCCCGACTTTGTCCTCATAGGCCGGACCAATGCCGCGGCCGGTCGTGCCGATTTTGCCGGTACCGGCGGCGGCTTCACGCATCTGGTCCAGTTCGCGGTGAAGCGGCAGGATCAGGGTCGCATTCTCGGCCACCCGCAGGTTCGCGCGATTGACCGTCACACCCTGGCCTCTCAGCGTCTCGATTTCATTGACAAGCGCCCACGGATCGACGACGACGCCGTTGCCGATGACCGCCAGCTTGTCCGGCCGCACGACGCCCGACGGCAGCAACGACAACTTGTAGACCTGGTTGCCGATGACCAGCGTATGGCCGGCATTGTGGCCGCCCTGGAAGCGCACGACGACGTCGGCACGCTCCGACAACCAGTCGACGATCTTTCCCTTGCCCTCATCACCCCACTGCGCGCCCACAACAACGACGTTCGCCATGCCGGTTCCAATCCGTCTGAACAAAAAAACCCCGGCACACTGCCGGGGTTACGATGTATAGCGCAGCAGGCGGCAATCAAACAATGGCTGCGCGTTTGAGCGCTGCGATTTACCGAATGTAGTGGACTTTCTTGTCCGCCGGCCAGCTCACCATGTAGCCGAAATCGATGTTGAATTCCTGATCCGGTGCGAGATTGCCTTCCCAGGCAACAACGCCGCGTTTGTCCTTGACGTTCTGCTTGGTCGGCTTGTTGCGCCCGACCAGTTCGACCTTGATTTCCTCGTTCACAGGCTCGGGCCGTTGATCGAGGATCGAATAGGCGATCGGGATCTCATGCAGGTTTTGGAGCGTGATCTTAAAGCGGCGCTGGTCGGTGCGTGTCGACGAGATAATCCCTGTTTCACCGCGTGATTCGGCGACTTTGACGTATTTGATACGAACCGCATCATCGACACCAAATCCGAGTTCGTGATCTTCGCCGGCGGCCAACAGCGGCATGCGGCCGCGTCCGACGAAGGTCTGGTCGCGGAACAGCATCACGTCGCCGGGCAGGATCGGGGCAATACCCTTGGGCAACGACAGTTTCGCATGCAGGTAGGCGCGCAGGTCGAACTTCGGAACGGCGCGGGCAAGCAGGCTCGGCTTCAGTTTGATCGTCTCAATCTTGACCCGCTTGGCATCGCCCGTATTGGCGACGGTAACTTTGCCCGGCACCTTGAAGACCGCCTGGAAGCCGGCAATTTCGATCGCAGCCTCGCGCTCTGCAATGCGCGCCTTGCGCTTGTCCTTAAATCTCAATCTCGTACGGCCCTGCACGTTACTAGCGATACCGTCTGTTCCGCTCCGTTGAGCACCCTGCGATGCCATCGGCGTGGGCGGTTGTTGGAAGTCGACGATGATGGGATGGATGGCCGGCGCGCCGCTGCGCGCGCTTGGCCGCGCCGTCGACAGCGCAACGGCAACATCCGTCCAGACCTCGCCGGTGCTTTGCGAGATCGCCGCCCGGCGCGTGAGCACCAATTCGGCCGGATCGGCGCGCGAGCCGGTATCGAGCCTGGCATCATAGAGCGGTCGCCAGCGGGCCTCGCTAACCTGATAGCGAACCGTGAGATCGGCGGTCTGCGCGGCCGCTGCCGTCAGACTGATTTTGACCTCGGTTCGCCGCTCGGGGTCCTGGGCCACGCTCGCCAGCTGTCTTTGGAGGTCGACAATGCGGCGCTTGGCTGCCCGGATCTTGATTTTCTGGCGCAACAGCGAGCGTTGAATGTCGGCCATGCTGGTGGCGATCAGGCCGAGCAGACCGGCCCAGTCCTCGCGTGGCTGCGCCGTCTTGGCGATCGCCGAAATGCCGGCACTCGGGAGGGCGGCCAGGTTCTCGACGTAGCGCTTCTGCAGGTGCTTGGTTTCGACCTCGGCCTGCAATGCGGCGAGCTTGTCGTTCTCGGCCTCGATCAGGTCTTCCAACCGCCGCCGCTCGGACCGCTGGGCGGCGCTGTCCTGTCGCAGCACCTCGATGCGGCGGGCATCAACCGTGCCGATCTGCATCTCGCCGGCAGCCCGGCCTTCGACGCGGATCGAGTCGAGATCGGCGCTTGCCGGCAGATCGGAGACAACCACACGGTGGGCGCCCGCCGGCACCTCGACCTGCATGGTCCGTTTAACTTCCGCGCCGCGCGGAAAGACCGTTACTGCGGCCAGCTGCGATGTCGCCTTGAACTCCTCGGCGACGCCGTGACTGGCCAACACCGGCAACATCGCAATCGCAATCAACACGACCCGCATTGTAAATCTCCTTATAAGCTGCGTTGCTCTGGTTGGCGAACGAGGCCGGATGGTGCCGCCGCCCGGTCAGAGATCCCGGCCGAGATCATTCCCGCCTGAGGCCAGCCCGCCCAACCGGTCCGCTGCACTGCCCACCGCCCCGCGCAGCGTCGTTCGGGGGGCGGGCGGGGCAGCGGGAAGGTTCGAACTCAGTCTGACAGGCTATGGCAGGAAAAGATGTCAGAAAGACAATCGATGGGCATCAACCACCATCGGCAACTTTCTGACCATGGCGAGGACCTCGTCGGCCACTTCGCCATCAACTGCGGCCAGGCAGATCGCATCGCCGCCGGGCGCGACCCGGCCGAGGTTGAAGGTCGCGATATTAACGCCCGCATCGCCGAGTGTCTGGCCGAACTGGCCGATAAAGCCGGGCTTGTCCTGGTTGGTCACATAGAGCATGTGGGCAGCGAGTTCGGCTTCCATGTTGATGCCTTTGACCTGAATGATCCGTGGCTTGCCATCGGAAAAAACCGTACCGGCGACCGAGCGGTCCTGACGTTCGGTGATGACCCCGAACCGGATGTAGGTTTGGTAGGCGCCACCAACATCGCGGCGCACCTCTTCGACGGCGATGCCGCGTTCCTTGGCCATGGCCGGCGCCGAGACCATGTTGACCCCGTCCGACAACAACGGCCGCAAAACCCCCGCCAATGCAGCCGACGTCAGCGCCGCCGTATTCATTTCACCAACCTCGCCGACGTACTCGATACGAACGCCCTTGAGCCCGCTTTGCGTCAATTGGCCGGCGAACGAACCAAGCAGTTCCGCCAGCTTGACAAACGGCGCCAGTTTCGGCGCTTCCTCGGCCGTGATGCTGGGAAAATTGATGGCATTCGAAATCGCACCGGTGAGCAGGTAATCGGACATTTGTTCGGCGACCTGCAGCGCGACGTTCTCCTGCGCCTCCGTGGTGGCCGCGCCGAGGTGGGGTGTGCACACGACATTGTCCAACCCGAACAGCGGGCTCCGGCGCGCGGGTTCTTCCGCGAACACGTCGAATGCGGCACCGGCGATGTGACCGTCCCTGATGCCGTCGGCCACTGCCTGCTCGTCAACCAAGCCGCCGCGGGCACAGTTGATGATGCGAACACCGGGTTTCGTTTTGGCCAGTGCCTCACGGCTTAGAATATTGCGCGTCTTATCGGTCAACGGTGTGTGCAGCGAAATGAAATCGGCGCGTTGCAACAGCGCGTCGCGGTCGACCTTCTCAACGCCGAGCTCGACGGCGCGTTCCGGCGACAGGAATGGATCGAACGCAATAACTCGCATTTTAAGAGCGAGGGCGCGGACCGCAACGATCGCACCAATGTTGCCGCAGCCGATGATGCCGAGCACTTTGCCGGTGATTTCAACGCCCAAGAACCGCGATTTCTCCCACTTGCCGCTCTGGGTCGAGGCATCGGCGGCCGGGATCTGGCGCGCCAGTGCAAACATCAGCGATATGGCATGTTCAGCGGTCGTAATCGAATTGCCGAACGGCGTATTCATGACAATGATACCTTTGGCCGTTGCCGCCTTGATATCAATGTTGTCGACGCCAATGCCGGCGCGCCCGATGACGCGCAGTTTCGCGGCCCTGGTGATCAGCTTCGCCGTCACCTTGGTTGCGGAACGAACGGCGAGGCCGTCAAACTGATCGATGGTGTCGAGCAGTCGCTCTTTGTGTTTGCCGAGGTCCGGCTCGAAGACGACATCGAGCCCGCGATCGCGAAAGATCTGAACCGCGGTTTCCGATAGTCCGTCGGAAATCAGAACACGTGGCGCCATGATTGCATCTCCACTGTTGATTGTGTGCTTGGTTCGATGAATGAGCGGCGTTGCATCGCCGGCAACGCCGGTTGCTCCGGGTGCCCGGCGCGCGAGCGCGCCTCTCAGGCGGCTTTGGCGCGGCCGGCTTTTGCCGTTGCAAACGCCCAGTCGAGCCACGGTACGAGAGCTTCGACGTCGGCGGTCTCGACGGTGGACCCGGTCCAAATCCGGAGGCCGGGCGGCGCATCACGATGCGCACCAATGTCGAATGCGACGCCCTCGTGTTCCAACAGCGTTGCGAGCGACTTGGCGAAGGCGGCTTGGTCTGCCTCACCCATCGCCGCAATCTCCGGGTCGACGATCTTCAGGCAGATCGACGTGTTTGACCAGGTCGCACGATCTTGCGCCAAGTTGGCGATCCAATCGGTCCTGTCGATCCACTCGAACAGCACCTGCGCATTGCGGTCGGCGCGCGCCATCAGCGCCGGCGCACCACCGATGGTCTCGGCCCAGGCCAGAGTGTCGAGGTAGTCTTCGACGCACAGCATCGACGGCGTGTTGATCGTCTCGCCAACGAAAACGCCTTCGATGAGCTTGCCGGACTTCGTCAAACGGAAGATCTTGGGCAGCGGGCGCGGCGGTTGATACGTTTCAAGCCGTGCGATTGCGCGCGGCGACAGCACCAGCATGCCGTGGGCCGCCTCACCGCCGAGGACCTTTTGCCAGGAGAACGTCAGCACGTCGATCTTTGCCCAATCGAGCCGTTGAGCGAAAGCTGTCGACGTTGCATCGACCAGCGTCAAGCCGGCGCGATCGTCCGGGATCCAGTCGAAACTGGGAACTCTGACGCCGGATGTCGTACCGTTGGCGGTAAACACAACGTCCTTGGAAAAGTCGACGGTCTGCAGATCAGGCAAGGCACCGTATGGCGCTTCGATCACCCGGCAATTGTCGAGAGCGAGTTGCTTTACCGCATCGTTGACCCAGCCGGCCCCGAAGCTTTCCCAGGCCAGCATGTCGACACCGCGGGCGCCGAGCAAGTTCCACATCGCCATTTCAAAGGCGCCGGTGTCGGATGCCGGAACGATCCCGCTGACGTAATCGTCGGGCAGGCCGAGCAGCCGGCGGGTTTTGTCAACGGCAAGCTTCAGGCGGGCTTTGCCCTCACGCGAGCGGTGAGAGCGTCCAAGATAAGCGTTTTCGAGAGCTTTAAGCGTCCAACCGGGGCGCTTGGCGCAGGGGCCGGACGAGAAGCGCGGATTTGCCGGCCGCGCGGCCGGTCTTGTCAGGTCGGTCATGAACCTATCCTTCCAGATAGCTGCCCTTCGTTGGGGAAGGGTGTCCCAGGTTCCGTATGACCAACTCTGGCGCCGGCGTCAACCGCGCATCTTGGACCACTCGGTCGCAACTTTTGACCAAACCGAGATCATCAGGGACACGCCCACACGTTTGCGTTTGGCAAACATGCAATTGAAGTTGCATGAACGTATTGAATCAGATTTCCAATGCAGGCGTATTGCAAGTTACCAAAGGAATTTGATGATATGCGGATCGAAGCCGAACGATTGAACAGTTTGCGGCTCTTGGTTGCACGCGTACGCGAACGCCGGATGGAACGATTGATGCAGAGAATACGCCGCCAACGCGAGCGCTCAAATATGCGCAATCGTGATCGACTTTTTGAGGCAGCACGGCAACTCGTCCAAGCCAGCGGCACAGTAACGCGAGTTGAGACGCCCCATCACTGAGCAGCAACGGATTGATCTTTCAAGACTGGCGCCGGCGGACTGTTTTGGCCTGCGTCAGCTTGGCAGCGTTTACGGCACTGTTCTGCGATCGCGCACACGGTTAGGGTCGCCGTCGCGCACCAACATCCATCGCAGGCGGAGATAGTATTTTGACCCCACCATCCCAAACGCGCGGCGCCGATCTCATTGCATCGGCGCTTGCTGTGCACGGTGTGTCCACCGTGTTCTCGTTGTCGGGCAATCAAATCATGCCGGTCTACGATGCGCTGTTCGAAACCGACCTGCGCATCATCCACACGCGACACGAAGGTGCCGCCGTCTATATGGCCGAGGCTGCGGCGCAGGCGACAGGTCAGGTCGGGGTCGCGCTGCTGACGGCGGGCCCGGGCTTTGCAAACGGTCTTTCGGCGATCTATTCGGCGCGCGAGTCCGAAACGCCAATCGTCGTTCTCAGCGGCGATTCTCCAACTGCAAGGGATGCCCGCGGCGCCTTCCAGGAACTTGACCAATGTGCTGCCGCCGCACCCCTGGCCAAGGCGACGTTTCGCTGCACGCACGCGGCCGGGCTTGGCGAGGATGTTGCGCGGGCCATGGCGATTGCGGCCAGCGGCCGCCCCGGCCCGGTGCACTTGGCCTTGCCGGACGATGTCCTACGCCGGACCGCGGTTGCTGATCCCGCTGCAGCCTCGGTTGCGGTCCCGGCTGCAGACCGCGCGGCCGACGGCGCCGAACTCGATGACATCTACCGACGGATCACCACCGCCGCTCGCCCGATCATAGTTGCCGGCCCGCAGTTTTGCCGCGCGCGCTGGAAGCCGCTGCTTTGCAGCTTGTCCGAGCGCCTCAACGTGCCGGTCGTGGCATTCGAGAGCCCGCGCGGACTAAGGGCGCCGCGACTGGGCGCGTTCGCCGACGTGGTCGGGCAGGCCGATCTGGTCGTGACCCTCGGCAAACCTCTGAACTTCATGATCGGCTTTGGCGATGTAGCGGTCCTCAATGGCGACTGCCGGATCATCCAGCTCGACGCCGAAGCCGGCGTGCTGGCGCGTGACCGCCGGGCCCATCCCAACCGCCAACTGACCCAAATCACGTGCCATCCGGGCGCCGCGGTGCAAGGCCTGCTGCAACGCGCGCAAGGTTCGGCGGCGACCGCGCGCGCAACCGCGACCGCAACCGCCTGGCACAGCACGGTGAAATCCGCCATCGCCTACCGCCCGGCCGCGTGGGATGGCGACGTTGCCGGCTCCGGACAGATCAAGTCGCTGGATATCGCAAAGGCGATCCGGTCGTTCGCCAACCACCATCCCGATGCATCGCTCATTATTGATGGTGGTGAGATCGGTCAGTGGTGCCAGGCGACCGGCGATGTCGAAACCGCGTTGATCAATGGCCCGTCCGGTGCGATCGGCGCCGGCACGCCCTATGCCATCGCCGCCAAGGTCGTACGCCCGGACCAGCCGGCGCTGGCCGTGATGGGCGATGGGACCGCCGGCTTCTACCTCGCCGAGTTCGAGACGGCGGTGCGCGAGAACATCCCGATCGTGGTCGTGATCGGCAACGATGCGAGATGGAATGCCGAGCATCAGATTCAGGTTCGCGACTACGGCAGCCAACGCGCCTTTGCGTGCCAATTGACTCCGGCCCGCTACGATCAAGTCATGGCCGACCTTGGCGGGCACGGCGAACTGGTGACGGTATCAACAGAGATCCTGCCGGCGATTGCGCGCGCCCTCGCCAGCGCCAAGCCGGCCTGCGTCAACATCATGTTCGACGGCCAAGCCGCGCCCGATCTTGCAAGCGGCTAAATCATTTCCGCCCGAGACACAATCACATCGCCGGCACATCGCCGGGCCGGCGCGCGGAATGGTTCGAATTGAGGAACCTTTGACCACGTCACGGGTCTGCAAAGGGCTGGACCCTTTGCAAAAGCCCGTGACTTGATCAGGGGGTTCCTAGATCATCGTGCTTTAAGTTGGAACCGCTATTGCGGTTCCAACTTAAAGCACAAAGATGATCGCCACTTTAGAGGCGAGCAACTTTCTGCCTTTATTCGGGATCGTTCCGATTCCGAATAAAGGCAGGCTGCTCTAGCGGATGTTGTAGCGCAGCCCGAAGCGGAACTCGTGGGCGCGGAGATCTTCGGAGACAATGTCACGCGCGATTGTGCCGACGGGACCGCCGGCGTCGGATTCAACCGAGCCGGTTTTGACGCGGCCCATGTAGAGGAACCGATAGCCGAAATCGAGGCTTGCCCTGCGGGTCAGTTTCATTTGCAGGCCGGCCGTCAGGGCGCCGGCAACATCCCACGAACTGCCGGATGCGATCGTTTCCGTGCACCCACAGGTTGTCGCAACGGTGTATGGCGAGGTTTTGTGGTGGACGCCGCCGAGACCGACGCCGAGGTAGGGGTTAAAGCGACCATCGCGGTTGAAATCGTAGTACAGGTTGGCAAGCAGCAGGTGGCTTTTCACACTGAACTCGCGCTGGCCGCCGCCCACGGCACTGACATCGCGTGTGCCGCGCATGTTTGTGGCAAAGCGATGGTCATAGGTCAGATCACCGCGAACGGCACTGGAGAAATAATAGCCCAATCCGCCACCGAACGACCAGGTCGAATCAAACCCGCGCTGAGTGAGATCGAAGCGGCCGCCCTCGACCAAGACCGGGTTATCGTGCACAGCATAGCTGCCATCGATGCGCAGATACCAACTCGGCGGCGGGGCAACGCCAGCGCTATATCCGCCATCCTTGATACTGCCGTTGCCGTGAAACAAGTCGGCGGCCTGCGCCGAACCCAAGCTGACAAGCAGCACCGCAGCACCGCCAAGCACAGATGCACGAATGGAGATCATCTCAATTCCCTTCCTGCCGCTGACGAATGCGGGGCGTCAATTCGCCGTTCGACCCAAAATATGTCCCGGAACGGCACTATCGATTGAAACCCTTAAGGGAGGCTTAAGCGGTGTCTCAACATGGCGCGGGCTGTCCTGGCCCGGCGTTCGGACGCCGACCGCCGGCAACCGCGCCAGTGGCAGAATTGATCGGGATTGATGGGGATTGACTCGGATTGAACCGGTAGAGCGGTTTCGAGCCGGCTAGGGCCTGTTGAGTATCAGGCGCCATTGATGATTGCCGCCGCGGCGTAGATCATCGCGCTGAAGCTGGCGTCAGTTTTGTCGCTGCGCATAGCGATGCGCTTGAACTCTTTGAGTTTGCAGAAGAAATTCTCGATGAGATGACGCCACTTATAGATTTCGGCGTCAATCTCCAGCGGCGCAACGCGATGCGGCATTTGCGAAATGACGGCCTTGGCGCCGCGTTCGTTCAGCTCTTCGATGATCCAGTTCACATCGAACGCCTTATCGCCGAGCAAGGCATCGAACGCGACATCCTCAATGAGCGGCGCAACGCCAACCGTGTCGTGGCGATGGCCGGGCAGAAGTTCGAACCGCACGAGATTGCCGAGCGCGTCCGTGAGCGCCAGGATTTTGGTCGTCAGCCCGCCTCTCGACTTGCCGATAGCCTGGCTCCCGGTCCCCCTTTTGCGCCCTGTCCGTGGCGGTGGACCTTGACGATTGTTCCGTCGACCATCGCATATTCGATATCAGGATCGCCGGATAAAGCACCGAAAACGCGTTCAAAAACACCGAGCTTCACCCACTCTCGAAAGCGCTTGTAGACGCTGTTCCATTTGCCGAACTCTTCCGGTAGGTCGCGCCACGGACTGCCGGTCCGCACGATCCACAGGACGGCTTCCATGAACGTGCGGTTGTCGCTGCCCGTGCGGCCGGGGTCGGTTGGCTTGCCGAGGCAGTGCGGCGCCATCTTCTTCCACATACCGTCAGTGATCACACGCCGTGCAGCCATTCAAGCCTCCCTCCAAAAGGAAGCTTGAATCAGAAAACAACTGATTCGTGAATCGCTGATACTCAACAGGCCCTAGAGCAACCTGCCTTTATTCGGAATCGGAACGATCCCGAATAAAGGCAGAAAGTTGCTCGCCTCTAAAGTGGCGATCATCTTTGTGCTTTAAGTTGGAACCGCAATAGCGGTTCCAACTTAAAGCACGATGATCTAGGGCGACACGGCGCTTGCGGTCATCGCCGGACAACGGGGTCGTCCGGGTTCGGCCTCAAGCCGGGCCGGCGGCGTGGCGCACGGCATCGACAATGTCGTTGACGACCGCCGTGACCAGGGTCTCATCGTCGCCCTCGCCCATCACCCGAATGACCGGCTCGGTGCCCGACGGGCGGATGACCAGGCGGCCACCGTCTCCGAGCCTCTTCTTGCCGGCATCGATGGCCTTCTTGACATTGCCGGCATCAAGCGGCTTGCCGGACGTGTAGCGTACGTTCTGCAGCACCTGCGGCAGCGGTTCGAAGCGGCGGCAAACCTCGCTCACCGGCTTGCCGGTGGAGACAACCACCGCCAGCACCTGCAGTGCCGAGACCAGACCATCACCGGTTGTCGTGAAATCCGACAATACGATGTGGCCGGACTGCTCGCCGCCGACATTAAACCCATGCTTGCGCATATGCTCGACCACGTAGCGGTCACCGACGGGCGTGCGTGCAACCGCTAGACCGATGTCGCGCAAATAGCGTTCCAGACCGAGATTGGACATGACCGTGGCGACAATGCCGCCAGCGGCGAGACGACCGCGCCGATGCCAGCTCTCACCAATGACGGCCATCAGCTGATCGCCATCGACGATTTCGCCGTGTTCATCGACGATGACAACCCTGTCGGCGTCGCCATCGAGCGCAATGCCGATGTCGGCCCGGACCTCGTTGACCTTCTGGATCAACAGCATCGGATTGGTCGAGCCGCAGTTCAGGTTGATGTTGCGCCCATCCGGTTCGACGCCAATCCTGACAACTTCGGCGCCCAGTTCCCAAAGTGCATCGGGCGCGACGCTGTAACCGGCGCCGTTTGCACAGTCGATCACGATGCGCAATCCATCGAGGCGCAAATTGCGCGGCAGCGTCCGCTTGGCGAACTCGATGTAACGCTCCTGCGCACTTTCAACGCGCTTGGCACGGCCGATCTGTTCCGGCTCGGTGAGCAGGTCCTGCGATTTGCCGTCGATCAACCGCTCGATTTCAAGCTCGGTTTCATCTGATAGCTTATAGCCATCGGCATCAAACAACTTGACGCCGTTGTCCTGGAACGGATTGTGGGATGCCGAAATCATCACGCCGAGGTCGGCGCGCAACGACCGGGTCAGCATCGCCACCGCCGGTGTCGGCATCGGCCCGAGCAGGAACACATCGCAGCCGACAGCGGTAAAGCCGGACATCAGCGCCGATTCGATCATGTAACCCGACAACCGGGTATCCTTGCCGATCACAACCCGGTGGCGGTGCGTTCCGCCGTTCGAAAACACGCGCCCGGCAGCCATGCCGACCTTGAGAGCCATTTCCGAGGTCATCGGATAGCGGTTGGCCGGCCCGCGAATTCCATCGGTTCCAAAGTATTTGCGCGCCATATTCTTTCCCGTTCACACCCCATCAAGCCAATGGCCGGCCATCACGGCATGATGGCGGCAAAAACCAACCTGATGCTCTAACCGTTATGCTTTAACCGTTGTGTTCAATTCAGCAAAGTGTGCGATTCGGATATGAGTCCGATCGCTTCGTCAAACTGTGTGAGCATATGTTGCAAAACAAACATTGTCGCAGGTTTAGTATCGAAATGAACAGCCTCTCCACCGATCCCTCACCCTGTTGATCACTCGGCAGCAGCTTGTCCCCCGGCAGGCTTCAGGGCGGATCAATTGCGGCTCGCAAGCCGACGTCCGAGCGCGCAAGCCATTGTTTGTCGTCGTGGAATCTGCACATGTCGCTGGCATTATGACAACGTGCCGCCACGCAACGGCGTGAACGACCATTGGCGCGAACAACACAGAACCAAATTCGGGAATGGTGATGGCCTACTTTCTCGCAGTCGCGAACCGCAAGGGCGGCGTCGGAAAATCAACAGTTTCGGTGATGCTGGCCTATGCGTTCGCGCTGTGGTCTAACAAGAAGGTCCTGCTCGTCGACCTCGACGCGCAATCCAACTCGTCGCTCATCGTCCTCGGCGGCGACCGCTGGATCGCAACCCAGCGCCAATCGCAAAATGTTGCCGCCTACATCGAAGACCGCCTGTACTCGATCGAACAAACCAAGATCAGGGAATACATCGTCGACGGTGTCGGCGACATCGAAGCGGCGCCGGGCCAGATGCCCGACCTTGCCCTGCTGCCGGGCTCGCTCGACTTCGAGGACATGCAGGATGAGCTGATCACCTATTACTCCAAGAACCAGACGCCGTTCCGTCAGGCCAAGGCCAAATGCGCCGAACACTTTCGGGCGGCTTTCAGCTTTGCCGCCCCGCTCGCCGACATCGTGATCATGGACTGTGCGCCGGGCCTTTCGAATGCGACCGCCGCCGCCCTCAAGCTCGCCAACCGGGTCGTCGTCCCGTTTCGACCCGACGCCGTGTCGCAATTTGCCGTCGATCGCATCGCGCAAATCATCGAGGGCAAGAAGTTCGACGACGTTGTTGCCATGGCGCCGACCGAGCGGCGCTACGTTGGCCTTGCCAATTACGTGCGTGCCGGTGGCCGCGATCGCATCTACATCGACACGATCGCCAATGATCATCCGGTTCTGACAGCCGAAATTCCCGCCTTGGCGGACGTCGCAGACGCGTTCGACTACCTTGGCGAACCGCTCTCCATCGAGGAAAAGTACGGCGAGGCGGTTGCACCGCTGCGCGCGCTTCACACGGAGTTATCGGTGCAAATGGCGCTTGCATAGGTGTGCGCGGGCCGGCCGGAGTATGTTCGCCTGAGGCGGTTCTGCATCGCCGGCTCGCGGCGGCGCCCGGCCGCCCCCGAGGCCCGATGAGATCGTGGCCCTGGGGTGGCGGGCGCGAGAGCGGGACGGTTCGCGCGAAGTCTGAACGGCTATAGAAGGTTGAGAGCGATGGCAAAGCATGCAAGAGAGCTTTCCGGTCGGGCCCTGCATCGCTTCTTCCGGCGCTTGTTTCGCAGCCAGGCAGGCCTTGACCGGCGCACCGCCGATGACCTCACAGATGCCTGCTGCAGGGCGATCGCAAGCGCCCATCTGCGCCGCCGGCAGCCGCTGTCGGCCGCGCGCGGCAGCCGCCCGGACGACGCCACCGGCGCACCTGACGGGCGCGGCGATGGTCGAGCCGGCGATGGCGCAAACCGGCCCGCAACCGAGCCACCGCCGCCCCTGCCTGCGGAGAAATTCGACCCCTACCTGTTCGGCCTGGTGCCCGTGTTTCAACGTGAGGGCCGCGACGGTCTACTGGCGAAATTGGCCGCCATTGCGCACCCGGATCATTTGCGCCACATGGCGCGCGCCCAGCAGATCGTGCTGCCGCGTGAGCTGCGCCAAGGCGATATCCCGGCCGAGCAGTTGCGCGGTGCGATCGCGGATGCCGTCGAAAGACGGATTGCCGGTCGCCGTGCCGCGGCCGGTTCGTGAGTTCGAGACGGTCCTGACGCCGAGTTAATCCCAGCCCGGGCTATGAATGGGCACACACGCGCTGGTCGAGTGATCAACATCGAAGATGTCATGCCGGCATGTGTTGCCGGTATCCATCGTCCCACAGGCGCGGCGCTTGTCGGATGATGGGCCCCGGCGACGAGCGCCGGGGTGACGCCGAGTTAGTACCAGCCCCGCTTAAGAATTGGCGCACACGACCACTGATTGAATGATCAACATCAAAGATGTCATGCCGGCACGTGTTGCCGCCACCCATCGTCCCGCAGTCGCGGCATTTGTCGGACGATGGGCCCCGGCGACGCGCGCCGGGGTAACGCCGAGTTAAGACCAGCCCTGCTTAAGAATTGAGGCACACGACCGCTGATTGGGCGATCAACATCACAGATGTCATGCCGGCACGTGTTGCCGGTATCCATCGTCCCACAGGCGCGGCGCTTGTCGGGCGATGGGCCCCGGCGACGAGCGCCGGGGTGACGTCGAGTTAATACCGCCCCGCTTAAGAATTGGCGCATACGACCGCTGATCGAGTGATCAACATCAACGATG
Organism: Hyphomicrobiaceae bacterium; assembly: GCA_965223355.1. Taxonomy (GTDB): domain Bacteria; phylum Pseudomonadota; class Alphaproteobacteria; order Rhizobiales; family Hyphomicrobiaceae; genus Tectiglobus. Next base: position 4,109,511 of record CBDCWE010000003.1, on the reverse strand, counting down.
TCATACCGGCACGGGTTGCCGGCACCCATCGCCCCGCAGGCGCGGCGCTTGTCGGACGATGGGCCCCGGCGACGAGCGCCGGGGTGACACCGAGGTCGTACCAGCCCGGCTTAAGAATTGGCGCACACGCGCTGACCGAGTGATCAACATCAAAGATGTCATGCCGGCACCTGTTGCCGGCACCCATCGTCCCACAGGCGCGGCGCTTGTCGGACGATGGGCCCCGGAGACGCGCGCCGGGGTGACGCCGAGGTCGTACCAGCCCGGCTTAAGAATTGAGGCGCAGACCGCTGACCGAGTGATCAACATCAAAGATGTCATGCCGGAACGTGTTGCCGGTACCCATCGTCCCGCAGACGCGGCGCTTGTCGGACGATGGGCCCCGGCGACGCGCGCCGGGGTGACGCCGAGGTCGTACCAGCCCGGCTTAAGAATTGGCGCACACGCGCTGACCGAGTGATCAACATCAAAGATGTCATGCCGGAACGGGTTGCCGGCACCCATCGTCCCACAGGCGCGGCGCTTGTCGGACGATGGGCCCCGGCGACGAGCGCCGGGGTGACGCCGAGTTAAGACCAGCCCAGCTTAAGAATGGGCGCACACGCGCTGGTCGAGTGATCAACATCAACGATGTCATGCCGGAACGGGTTGCCGGTAACCATCGTCCCACAGGCGCGGCGCTTGTCGGACGATGGGCCCCGGCGACGAGCGCCGGGGTGACGCCGAGGTCGTACCAGCCCGGCTTAAGAATGGGCGCACACGCGCTGGTCGAGTGATCAACATCAACGACGTCATGCCGGCACATGTTGCCGGTATCCATCGTCCCACAGGCGCGGCGCTTGTCGGACGATGGGCCCCGGCGACGCGCCGGGGTGACGTCGAGTTGATACCAGCCCCGCTCAAGAATTGGCGCACACGACCGCTGGTCGAGTGATCAACATCAACGATGTCATGCCGGAACGGGTTGCCGGTAACCATCGTCCCACAGGCGCGGCGCTTGTCGGACGATGGGCCCCGGCGACGAGCGCCGGGGTGACGCCGAGGTCGTACCAGCCCGGCTTAAGAATGGGCGCACACGCGCTGGTCGAGTGATCAACATCAACGACGTCATGCCGGCACATGTTGCCGGTATCCATCGTCCCACAGGCGCGGCGCTTGTCGGACGATGGGCCCCGGCGACGCGCGCCGGGGTGATGCCGAGGTCGTACCAGCCCCGCATAGACATTGATCCGTTTCACCAGCGCCGTTGAGCGCCGGCAGGGCGCGTGCCGCGCTTGTGGTGCACGCACCGTAAGCAGCGCGCAACGCAACCCAGCGCACAACAGCGCCCGGCCCTGCGCCCAGCCCTGCAAGTGGGCTTGAGGCGGCCGCCCGGTGGGTTGCGCCCATGGCCGACGTCCCGGCATCGCGCTGGCGACCGCGCCGGCCAGGCTCGACCGCCTCAAGCCCGAGACGTGCCTCAATTCTTAAGCTGGGGCGGTATCAGTCGACGTCGGCGAGTTGTGCGGTTCCTTGATTAGCGCCCTGCCACAACTCCAGCGCCTGGCGGGTTTCGGCAACATCGTGCACGCGTACGATTTGTGCCCCTTGGGCGGCGGCTTGAACGGCTGCGGCTAGTGATCCCGGCAATCGCTGATCGGCGCTCTTGGCCGCCGTCAGCTTGCCAATGAAGCTTTTCCGGGACGCGCCGACGAGGAGCGGCAACCCGATGCCGTGCAGGAGGCTCAGATGCGACAATAGTTTGAGGTTGTGCGCCAGCGTCTTGCCGAAGCCGATACCGGGGTCGACAATGATCTTCTCGCGCGCGATACCGGCCCTTAGGCAGGCCTCCACACGCGCTTCCAGATAATCGAAGACGTCGAGGACCACGTCATCGTAAACCGGATTGTCCTGCATGGTCTTGGGGTCGCCCCGAGCGTGCATCAAGACCACCGGCACGCCGTGTTCGGCGACCACCGCGATACTGTCGGCATCGAACGTTAACGCGGAAATGTCGTTGACAATGTCCGCACCGGCCTGCAGCGCGCGGTGCATAACTTCCGGTTTGCGCGTATCGATCGACAATCGCGCGTCGACCTCGCCCGCGAGCCCTTCGATGACCGGCAGCACGCGCTCCAATTCGACATCCACCGGCACCGGATCGGAGCCCGGCCGCGTCGACTCGCCACCAATATCGAGGATGTCGGCGCCTTCGTCCACCAGCCGACGCGCATGGTCGATGGCCATGCGGGCATCATCAAACTGATCGCCGTCAAAGAAGCTGTCGGGCGTGACGTTAACAATCCCCATGATGCGCGGGCGGTCGAGAGCGATGCCGCAAATCCGCGCGCGCGGCAATTGCAGGCACTCGTACATATCGGCGGCATTGAGTGCACGGCGCCCCCAATCGCGTTCCATGAAATCGCCAAGGCTGATAATGCGACGCTCGATCTCCGCACCATTGCGCTCGACCACTTCGACCGCGGAAAAATCGAGCCACCCGTCAGCGAGGCGTAGACAGCCCCACACTTCGTCGGCCTGTTCGCCGTGCCGGGCCGGATAGAGCCCGACCGGGCGCAAATAGATTTCGCGTAACATTGACGTCCTCGTGCCTTGCAGGTTGGCGGCCACCGGGCTTGGGCTGCGCACGTCGCGGGCCCGAAACAAAGTGGCCGCGGATCATATCCACGGCCACCGCGTCTTGGCACAGACCAAATCCGAGCGTCAAATACGCCATATTAGGTGATACATACCACTAGGTTGGTTGCGGCTCCATGCCACCGGCACCGGGCTCTTCATCCGGTCGGCGTGCAGGCCGCGCCGCGCCGGCCGACGGGACGGCCGAGCCCAGCGGGCCTTTGGTGTCCTCATCATCTTCCTTGCGCACGATCTTTTCGCCGCGCATGACGGCCTTGCATTCCTCGCCGCTGATGGTCTCGAACTCCATCAGCGCCTGCGCAACCGCCTCGAGCTTGTCCTTGTTGACGGCGAGCACCTCCCAGGCTTTGGCCTCGCCCGCCAGCACCAGGCGGCGAACCTCCTCATCAATAAGGCGCGCGGTTTCTTCGGACATGTTCTGGCGCTGCGTGATGGCATGGCCAAGGAAAACTTCCTGCTGGTTTTCGTTGTAGAGCAACGGACCGAGCTTCTCGCTCATGCCCCACTCGGTGACCATGCTGCGGGCAATATTGGTGGCCTGCGTGATATCGCTGGCAGCGCCTGTGTTGAGGTGCTCTTTGCCGTAGATGATCTGCTCAGCAACCCGGCCGCCGAACGTCATGGCGAGGCGTGCTTCGCACCACTTTTTCGAGTACGAGAGCTTGTCGCGCTCCGGCAGGCTCATGGTGACGCCAAGCGCGCGGCCACGCGGGATGATCGTCACCTTGTGCAGCGGGTCGTTACCGTCAACAAGCACGTTGACAATAGCATGGCCGGCTTCGTGGTAGGCGGTTGCGAGTTTTTCCTCCTCGGTCATGGCCATTGATTTGCGCTCGGCGCCCATCATCACCTTGTCCTTGGAATCCTCGAACTCGTCCTGGGTCACCAGCCGCTTGTTGCGCCTGGCTGCAAGCAGTGCCGCCTCATTGACCAGATTGGCAAGATCAGCACCGGAAAAGCCCGGTGTGCCGCGGGCGATGACCTTCGGATCGACGTCGGGGGCGAGCGGAACCTTGCGCATATGAACGCGCAGGATCTTCTCACGCCCGGCAACATCCGGGTTTGGCACAACGATCTGGCGGTCGAACCGACCGGGCCGCAGCAAGGCTGGGTCAAGCACATCCGGGCGGTTGGTCGCCGCAATCAAAATGATGCCCTCGTTGGCCTCGAAGCCGTCCATCTCGACCAGTAACTGGTTGAGCGTTTGCTCGCGTTCATCGTTGCCGCCGCCGAGACCGGCGCCGCGATGGCGACCGACGGCGTCGATTTCATCGATGAAGATGATGCACGGCGCATTCTTCTTGGCCTGATCGAACATGTCGCGGACGCGACTGGCCCCGACACCGACGAACATTTCGACGAAATCAGAGCCTGAAATGGTGAAGAACGGGACGTTGGCCTCACCGGCGATCGCCCGCGCCAGCAGCGTCTTGCCGGTGCCCGGCGGCCCGACCAGCAGGGCGCCGCGCGGAATGCGCCCGCCAAGGCGCTGGAATTTCTGCGGATCGCGCAGGAACTCGACGATTTCCTGGAGGTCGTGCTTGGCTTCATCAACACCGGCAACGTCGTCAAAAGTCACGCGGCCGTGGCGCTCGGTGAGGAGCTTGGCCTTCGACTTGCCGAAGCCCATTGCGCGGCCTGAACCAGACTGCATCTGGCGCATGAAGAAGATCCAGACCGCAATCAACAGCAGCATCGGGAACCAGGACACGATCACGCTCAGGATCGAGGGCACTTCGTCCTCGGTCGGACGCGCCTTGATCTTGACACCGGCGGTGCGCAGTTCCTCGACCAGATTCGGATCGTGCGGGGCATAGGTCGTAAACTGGTCACCGCTCTCTAAGCGGCCCGACAGGCGGTTACCCTTGATCGTCACTTCGTTGATGGTCTTGGCTTCCACCGAGCTCAGAAACTCGGAATACGAAATTTCGTTCGCCCGGCCGCGCTGGCCTGGGTTCTGGAACAGATTGAACAACGCAACCAACAACAGGGCGATGATCACCCAGATGGCAAAATTCCGGAAGTTTGAATTCATTATAGTCCCTTTATCGGGTGGTCTCGGCCTGGCGGCTCATGCTTGGTCTAGGCTTGGCGGCTCCTGCGTGGTCTAGGCCTGGCGGCTCATGCGTGATCTGACCCTCGCGACGATCGTCTCGGATTGGCGTCTTTCTGGCGGCCGCTGACGACGATGACTGCAACTCAAGATAGGGGCTCCGCCGGCATTTGCCAAGCAGTGCGGCGACACGCGCACGACCGGATCATCGCGCCGTGCGTTGGAGCCGCCATGACAGCTCCAACGCACGGCACAAAGATGGCCACCGCTTTGGAATTCAAGCAACCCGCCGTTGGTCGGCATCGCTCCAGCTCCGGATTGAGGTCGGTTGCTCGAACGGCACGCGGATCACCCTACCAAACAATCGATGCAAGATCGTTAAGCCGCCCACGCCCACGCCCACGCCCACGCCAAATCTGCGGAAACCCAGCGACGCCGACATGATCAGTGTTCAAAGCGATCGACAAGCGACGCTGCCGCGGCTTTGAACCGGGCGTTGGCCGCCTACACCGCGTTCCATCCGAGCACCTGCTTCCAGCTCAAGCCCTGCTGTGCCGCCCACAATTCACCGATCAGTAGAACGCCAAAACCGATCAACAGCAGCCCGGCGCCGCGATTGATCGAAGCCAGGCCGTTGCCCGCGACCCGATGGCGGAAGCGACTGATCAACAGCGACAGAAACACCCACCAGGCAAGACTGCCGAGCGCAATGGCGCCAACCAGCACGAAGGCGTCGATGTAGCCGCGCAATTCGACAAATGTGCCAATGCCACCGAAAATTGCGAACAGACCAAGAACCGCACCGGGATTGGTGATCGTCAGAAAGAAGGTTTTCGGGACATCCCAGATCGCGCTGGCGAACGATGCCGGTGTTGTTTGCCGGGCCGACCCGATGATCTGCGGGGTCTTCATGCAAAGCCGCCATCCGAACACGAGCAGCGCCAGTCCGCCAACGATCTGTATGATGTTGCGGTGGGTGCGGACGGCACCGGAAATCGCGCCGACGCCGAGACTGGCACTGAGAGCGACCAATACGTCGCCGAGGACGGCGCCAAGGCCGGCCGCCACGCCGGCCACAAACCCGCGCTCCAAGGCACGCTGGATGCACAGGACGTTGACCGGACCAACCGGTGCAGCGACCAGAATACCGATGACGATGCCGACCGGGATGACCAACGGATTTGGAATGTAGTCGATCAAATCTCTCTCCCGGCCGCGGGCTAGAGCAACCTGCCGTTATTCGGAATCGGAACGATCCCGAATAAAGGCAGAAAGTTGCTCGCCTCTAAAGTGGCGATCATCTTTGTGCTTTAAGTTGGAACCGCAATAGCGGTTCCAACTTAAAGCACGATGATCTAGTGGCGCGAACTCGCGGTCGAGCAGCCTTTATTTTCCACCGATCTCAAAGTATGCGGTTGGGCGTTGTTATCGGCTTTGACTCGCACGAAGGATCCCCCGGATGTCCATCACCCGCCTCAGCGGACTACGGCACGGCCTGCCATTGGTAGTAATTTGTCTCGGACTTGTCTACGCCATGGGCCTAAGCGGTGGTTCGCCGACCTCTATCTCTATCAGCGCGACGGCCCAGACCCAGACCCAGACCCAGGCCGAGGCCAAGCGCACCGGCGCCGTCAAGGTCGAGCATGATCCGGACAAGTTACCAAGCCAGGTTGTCGAAATGCGCGACGCAATCTTGGCAGCAGCGCTGTCCGGCAACATCGATGAACTGCTCGTGCCGATCCAGTGGAACGAATTGACGCCGGACTTTGGCGCCATCGATGCGGCAAAGCCGATCGAAGGTTGGAAGAAGCTGTCGATCGATGGCCAGGGCCGCGAGATCTTGGCTGTCCTGCTTGACATTCTGGCGGCGCCCTATGCCGTGACCCGACGGGGCGCCGACATCGAGAACAACAAGCTCTACGTGTGGCCCTACTTTGCCGAGGTGCCGCTCGACAAGCTCGCCGCGGCCGAGCACACGCAACTGCTGCGCCTCATTCCGCGCGACAACTACAAAGCAATGATCAAGTCGGGAAAATACGGTTACTGGCGGCTCGTCATTGGCGCCGACGGCACCTGGCATGCTTTCGCCAAGGTTGCTCAGTAAACACGAAACATTTCAGTTTTTTACTGTATTTGATTGACTTAACGCGACAATCGCGCAACTTACATTAATTGGACTTCGTCATCTGTATGATATCCGGGATGGCAGGCTCGGCGCTCAACGCTCAGCCCAAGATCATGTTCAATTATGGGAGCACAACCGTGTTGCGTTGTATGATGTTTGCCGCCGCGATCGCGCTTGCGGCCTCGCCGGTGTCGGCCGAAATCGTCCCTCTCGAGCAAAATCTCCAGCAGGCTGACTGGCTCAACAAGCGCCGCCAAAACGGCTACGGTCCGGCCGCGACCGGGCCCTCGAAAAAATCTCCGATCGTCAAGGTCAGCAAGTCCAAGTGGCTCGGCGGGCCGCGCCCCGCCATCACCCCAAAGGCGCCGTCGACGGTTCGGTTTCGTTCCGGCTACCAGCCCGGCACAATCGTCATCGATACCAGCCGCCGCCGCCTGTTCTACGTGCTGGACGGCGATAAAGCGCTGAGATACCCAATTGCTGTCGGCCGGGCCGGCTTCCAATGGTCCGGCAACAAAACGATTACTCGTGTCCAGAACTGGCCCGACTGGCGCCCGCCGGCCGAAATGCGCCGGCGCCAGCCAAACCTGCCGAAAGTCATGACCGGCGGCCTCTACAATCCGCTCGGCGCCAAGGCCCTCTATCTCGGCTCGTCGCTCTACCGCATCCACGGCACAGCCAACGCCAAGTCGATTGGCACTGCTTCGTCGTCCGGTTGCTTCCGGATGCTGAACAGCCACGTGACCGATCTCGCTCAGCGCGCCGGCATTGGCACCCAGGTGATTGTCCTTCGCCGTCTGCCAAAGGCCATCGCCCACAGCATCGGCGCCAAGACCAGCAGCTAGGCCGGCGCTGATCAAGTCTCGGGCTTCCAGCGGGCGGCGGCCTTGATCAATCGCCGCGTTGCGGCGATCCTTGAGGGGCTTTCAGCCCCTCAAACTCCCCGACCAGGGGATTGATCCCCTGGACCCCGCCCTGGACCCAAAGCGTGTTCAGAGGTTGCTTTAGCGCGGAGCGCCTTCCCAGAATCGCACCGGCTCGCCCGGGGCGGCGCCAGTAATTTCGCCGTCCCACATGACCCGATGGCCGCGAACCACGGTGCCGACCGGCCATCCGGTGACGGCAACACCATCGAACGGCGACCAGCCACACTTGCTTTCAATCCAGGCATTGGTGATGGTCTGGCGCCGCCTTAAATCAACGATCGTAAAATCGGCGTCATAGCCGGTTGCAAGGCGGCCTTTGCCGGCAATGGCAAAGATGCGCTGCGGGCCGTGACTGGTGAGATCGACAAAACGTTCGAGTGAGAGGCGGCCGCCGTTGACATGATTGAGCATCACCGGAACAAGGGTCTGCACGCCGGTCATTCCGGAGTGGGAGTCGGGATAGGCATGATCCTTTTCGTCGCGCGTGTGGGGGGCGTGATCTGAACCGAGCACATCGACGGTACCATCGCCAACCGCGCGCCAGATCCTGTCCTGATGGGCCTGGTCACGAACCGGCGGGTTCATCTGGGCGTACGTGCCAAGTCGTTCATAGCACTCAGGCGCCACCAAGCTGAGATGGTTCGGCGTGACCTCGACCGTCGCCCAGTCGCGGTGTTCGGCCAGGTAGTCCATCTCATCGCCCGTCGAAACATGCAGGACGTGAACGCGGCGGCGGTGCTTTTCGGCCAGCGCGACAAGACGCTTGGTCGCGCGCAGCGCCACTTCCGGATCACGCCATTGCGGATGCGAGGTCGGATCGCCGGCGCGGCGGATATGCTGGCGCGCGATCAGGCGGGCTTCATCCTCGGCATGGAAGGCGGCACGGCGGCTCAGCATGGCAATGATCTGTTCGAGCGAGGGATCATCGTCGACCAGCAGATTGCCGGTCGAAGAGCCCATGAACACCTTGATGCCGGCGGCCGCCTCCAACCGCTCCAACGTCGGAATGTCGGCAATATTTTCCCGGGTGCCGCCAACGTAGAACGCAAAATCGCAGAACATCCGGTGGCGCGCGCGCTGCACTTTGGCGGCCAGCGTCTGCGCGGTCGTCGTCAGCGGCTGGGTGTTTGGCATTTCAAACACCGACGTGACGCCGCCCATCACCGCCGCCCGGCTGCCGGTCTCAAGATCCTCCTTGTGGTCGAGGCCGGGTTCGCGGAAATGCACCTGACTGTCGATGACACCGGGCAAGATGTGCAGATGAGTGCAGTCGAGCGTTTCGGCGGCGATGCTGCCCGCGAGACGACCGATCCCGGCGATCCGGCCGCCGCGCACGCCGATATCACGCACGCCCGTGCCATCATGATTGACGACCGTGCCGCCCTTCAGAATTAAATCAAATGCTTCGGCCATCGTTTGGTTGCGCCCCTGTTCTTGTCGTGCCTGGTTGCTCCGCGATGTCGCTGGCCGCCTTGCGTCCGGCCGAGCCACGCTTTACCTAATTTGCAACGAGATTGCGACGCCGCCAACCAGCCGGACGAAACCATGTCAGAACTCTATCATACCTGCCTCGCCGACAGAGGCATCATCCGGGTCGCCGGCGCCGATGCGGCAGTGCTGCTCGACGGCCTGATAACGAACTCGCTCGGCCGGATTGCGCAACACGGTGCCATCCACGCCGGCCTGTTGAGCCCGCAGGGCAAAATCCTGTTCGATTTCTTCGTGGTCCGTGACGGCGATGACCTTCTGATCGACACTGCCCGATCCGGTGCCGGCGATTTGATCAAGCGCCTGTCCTTCTACCGTCTGCGCGCCGACGTCACGTTTGTCGATGAAACGGCGGGCGATCAAGGCCCGGGGCTCGCCGTCGCGGCCGCCTGGGGCCAAAGCGACGTCCGCTTCCCCGGTGGCTTTATTGCTTATCGCGATCCGCGCCATCACGGCCTCGGATACCGGTTGATCCTGCCGGTCGAACGGCGCGATGAGCTGCCGGGCGCGGCGGCGCGGGAGAGCGACTACCACGATCACCGCGTCGGCGTCGGGGTGCCGGATGCGGGCCGCGATTATGAACTCGGCAATACCTTTCCCCACGAAGCCCTCTACGATCAACTGGCGAGCGTCGATTTCAAGAAGGGCTGCTATGTCGGCCAGGAAGTCGTCAGCCGGATGCAGCACCGCGGCACGGCGCGCAAGCGCATCGTGCCGGTGATCGCTGATCAGGCACTGGAAACCGAGGCGCGCGTGACCGCCGGCGCAGCCGCCATTGGCAAACTGGGCTCGGCCAGCCGGTCCCGGGGGCTGGCGCTGATCCGACTCGATCGGGCCCATGAGGCAGCCACCAACGGCATTGATCTGAAGGCCGGCAACGTCGTCGTCAAAATCCAGAAGCCGGAGTGGATGACGCTGGATCTCGCGACCGGCAAGCCCGAGGCCAACGCATGACATCTCGACGTGCCAAGCAGAGGTGTGGCTGGGTCGGCATCGAGGATGCCGACTACACGCGCTATCACGACGAAGAGTGGGGCGTCCCGCAACCGGATCCGCGCAAGCTATTTGAAAAGATCAATCTGGAAGCCTTCCAGTCGGGGCTGTCGTGGCTCACCATTCTCAAGAAGCGGGACAACTTCCGCAAGGCGTTCGATAATTTCGACCCGGACAAGATTGCACGTTACAACGCGCGTGACGTCGAACGCCTGATGAACGACGCCGGGATCGTGCGCAACCGCTTGAAAATCGAGGCGACCATCAACAACGCGCAGGCCTATCTGGAGCTCAGTGAGACGGACTGCTTTGCTCGATTGTTGTGGGACTTTGTCGATGGCCGCCCGATCATTCATGAGCGCACCGACATGTCGCAAATCCCGGCCCAAACCGACGTTTCACGGGCGATCGCCAAAGACCTCAAACAGCGCGGCTTCCGATTTGTCGGCCCGACGACCGTCTATGCCTTCATGCAGTCGGTCGGCATGGTCAACGATCATGTCGTCACCTGCTGGCGCCACCGCCCGTGCGCACAGCTGCAACGCAAGTTCTCATTGTCCAGCGCAAAGTAACCCGATAATGGCGCCGAACACCCCCCGCCTCACCACACCCAAACCTGGCACACCTCAACCTGGCACGCCTCAACCTGGCACGCCTCAACCTGGCCCGCCTCAACCTGACACGCCCCACCCTGACACGCCCCGCCCACGGGCCTGGCAACGCATGCTGTCGGGCCGCCGTCTCGATCTTCTCAATCCGATGCCGAAGGACATCGAAATCGGCGATATCGCACACGGTCTTGCCAGGGTTGCGCGCTGGAACGGCCAGACAACCGGTGCGCATGCCCTGTCCGTTGCCGAGCACAGCCTGATTGTCGAAGAGATCGTCGTTGCATTGTCACCGCACGCGCGGTGTGACGTTCGGCTGATGGCGCTGTTGCACGATGCACCCGAATATGTGATCGGCGATCTCATCTCGCCGTTCAAGGCGGCCATCGGCCTCGACTACAGGACGTTCGAAAGCAAACTGCTGGCGGCGATCCACATGCGCTTCGGACTACCGCGCGAGGCGCCCCGCGATGCCGCGACTTTGATCAAACGCGCAGACCGCATCGCAGCCTACTTCGAAGCAACCACACTTGCCGGCTTCTCACCGTCGGAGGCGGAAGAGTTTTTCGGCCGGCCGAACGGCATACCGCACGACCTCGCCCGGCGGCTGGCCCGACTGGAGGCGCTCGCGACGCCGCACGCACACGCGCAATTCATGCGAAAATTTAACGAACTTTCAGAGTGATCAAGCGCACGGCCAAAATTTTGCTTTGCGCGTTCAACTGTTGTCATCAAACTTCACTATAATCTGTCCGCAGTTGAGTCGCGTATCCGTCAGAACATTCTGAGAAGACCATGCCGACATCATCGCCTTCCAACATTCACGTGTGCTCCCTTGCAGCCCTGCAAGATGTCGTTGACCGCACCGGCGCCAGTCACGTGGTCACCGTGATCAATCCCTGGTCGATGCCGCAAACGCCGGTCGGTGTGGTGGCAGCCAACCATCTCAAGATCGCGGTGAACGATATCGAGGAACCTCAAAGCGGTCTCGTTGCACCGGATGACAATCACATCGCGCAACTGCTGGACTTCGTTGCCGGTTGGCAGCGCGACAATCCGATGGTGATCCACTGCCTCGCCGGCATCAGCCGTTCGAGCGCGGCGGCATTCATTGCGATCTGCGCCCTCAACGACGCCGTGCCGGAACTGACCATCGCACGCGCTTTGCGCTCGGCATCCAAAACCGCATCCCCCAATCGCCTGATGGTCAAATTGGCGGATCAGCAAATGCGACGCAACGGTCGCATGATTGCGGCCGTCGAAGACATCGGTGTTGGCGAGCACAGTCTTGGAGGTCGGCCGTTTTCGATACCGAGTTCAATGCTCTAAACTCGGCAGTTGTGATCGTGTCTGCGCAATCCTGCCATACGAGCACCTTAGGGTTATCTTGATTTTGCCCCAATGGAGACAATAGTTCTTCCGAAATTCGCCACGTTCACCGTTAATCTCCGCCGACGTCAGGTCGCATTTGGAGAGAGGCGATGACAATGGACGCGACGCATCTGCACGCGGGGCATGAAAGTATCACTGAAACACAAACAGAACCGACACCACGTTCTGAACTCTCGGCCGTCGAAGTCGGACTGAGTGCGGCGATAGTGTCGGTTCACAACGATGAGCCGGTCGTGCTTGTCGTGCGCACCGCGGGCAATGGTCGAGCGGGTGGTGACGCCCTCCCATACGGACCGTTTTCGCCGATCAATCACCGCACCCTCGATATCGGACTGCGCAACTGGGTGCGCGAGCAGACGGGGCTCGACCTGGGCTACGTTGAGCAGCTCTATACGTTCGGTGACCGCGGCCGCCACGCGCGGCCGGACGATACCGGCCCGCATGTTGTTTCGATTGGTTATCTCGCCCTGACCCGACCCGATGGTGAACAACCACTCGGCCTGTCGCAATGGCGCAGCTGGTACGATTACTTCCCGTGGGAAGACTGGCGCAACGGTAAGCCGCAACTGCTCAGCGAGACCATCGAACCGCTGTTGCAGCAGTGGGCCCAACTGCCGGAACCGTCCGCCTCACCGGGTCGGCCAATGGACCGCTCGCAGCGCCTGCAGATCGTGTTTGGTGCCGACGGCGGCTCATGGGATGAAGAAAAGGTCCTGGAGCGATACGAAATTCTCTATGAAGCCGGCCTCGTCGAGGAAGCTCGGCGTGACGGGCGTCAGGCGGCAGCCCATTGGCAAGATCCGCCGAGCCTGGGCCTGGCCATGCGCTTCGATCATCGCCGCATTCTTGCGACGTCGATTGCGCGCTTGCGCGCCAAGATCAAATACCGACCGGTCGTCTTTGAGCTGATGGAGCCGGAGTTCACGCTGTTTGAACTGCAAAAGACGGTCGAAGCAATTCTCGGGCCTCACCTGCACAAGCAAAATTTCCGCCGCCTCGTTGAAAGCGCCGGGCTGGTGCAGGCGACCGGTGAATTGCGGGTCAAGACCGGCGGCCGGCCGGCCAAGCTTTATCGCTTCCGCCCGGAGGTCGTGCTGGAGCGCCCGGCACCGGGTGTCAGGGTCAAGGCCGGGCGGGCGTAATACCCAGCTCGCCGCCTGAGGACGCATGCGAGATCCTGGCCGAGGGGCGGCCGCGCCGCGGGCCGATCGCTCCCTTGCAGGTCACGGCCCTTGCGAACCTTCTGAATAAAGTCCGAGGTCCAGGGGATGATCCCCTGGTCGGGGTGTTTGAGGGGCTGAAAGCCCCTCAAGGATCGCCGCGAAGCGGCGATATGTTAAGGGCGCCCGCCCTTTGCAAACCCGTCGCCTGATCAAAGGCTACCCTGACCATATCCGCCTGAGGGGACTGCTTGGCCGGCCCGCACGGCTCACAGCGGCGTTCGGGCGGCCCGCCGGCGGGATCGTTCCAGCTGACACCGAAACGCCGTCAGGCGAAACGCGATCAGGCGCGATCTCAAGGTATGCTGAATCTGCATGCCACCTTCACAGTTCCGTCATCGATCTGGAAATTTCGATCCAGAATCCTTATTATCTATGCAGATCAATACTCACATTGAGCATATGAAGCTAAATGTGAATTGCTGCGACTCTTTAATGCTCATATTGAGCATATAATAGGAGGGAACATGACCCGCATCGACGAAACAACGGTCGCCGTTTGTGAACCGCCCCGTCCCGCGGCAACAGTGCACCGGGCGGCGTCGTTTCGCGAGCGCCACCAAGACATTCTGCCGGCGTTCACGCCCGCACTCGCGCGCCAGATGGAGCCACTCTACAAGCGCATCGAGGATGTCGTGACGCCGCTCGAGTGGCCGCATTACGCTCCGATCATCGCTGCCATCAACACGCTCAAGCGCCAGCGCAACGCGGTCATTCTGGCGCACAACTACATGACGCCGGAAATCTTCCACTGCGTTGGCGACTTCAAGGGCGACAGCCTGCAACTCGCCAGGGAAGCGGCCAAGGTCGATGCCGATGTCATCGTCCAGGCCGGCGTTCACTTCATGGCCGAAACCTCGAAGCTGCTGAGCCCGGACAAGACCATCCTCATTCCGGACCTCAAAGCCGGGTGTTCGCTGGCATCCTCGATCACGGGTGCGGATGTACGGGCGCTGCGCGCGGCTTATCCCGGCGTGCCGGTCGTCACCTATGTCAACACGAGCGCGGAAGTGAAGGCTGAAACCGATATCTGCTGCACGTCATCGAACGCCGTCAAGGTCGTTGAAAGCCTCGGCGCACCGCGCGTGCTGCTGATACCGGACGAGTATCTCGCCAAGTACGTACAGACCAAGACCGACATCGAGATCCTGACTTGGAAGGGCCACTGCGAGGTTCATGAACGCTTCACGGGCGCGGAGCTTGCCGCTTATCGTGAGACCGAACCCGGAATCAAAATCGTCGCGCACCCGGAATGTCCGCCGGACGTGATTGCAGCGGCCGACTTCACCGGCTCGACGGCGGGTATGATCAACTATGTCAAGGACGAACGACCACCGAAGGTCATCCTGGTTACGGAGTGTTCGATGGCCTCGAACGTCGCCGCCGAGACGCCCGACGTCGCATTTATCAAGCCGTGCAATCTGTGTCCGCACATGAAGCGGATCACTCTGGAGGGTATCCTCGACAGCTTGGTCTATATGGAGCACGAGGTGACCGTCGATCCGATGATCGCGGACCGGGCGCGGCGCGCGGTCGAGCGCATGGTCAACCTCACGCACTGAACCACGACAGGTGGCGGCCGGTTCACCGCGGGCAGCGCGTCCGTGGCCCGGCCGTCGGAGCGGCGTCGGCTGCCGGGCCAGGCGTTAACTGCCGCACGGCCCAGACCGCGTGCAATTGACCGCGTGCAATTTCTGAGAGGCGATCCGGTGTCCGTTAAGATTCCCGCAGCTGCATCAAACGTCGTCATTGTCGGCGGCGGACTTGCGGGATTGTTTGCAGCGTTGCGCCTGGCGCCGCTGCCGGTCACCGTCATCACCGCTGCGCCACTCGGTCAAGGTGCCGCGAGCGCCTGGGCGCAGGGCGGCATCGCGGCAGCCGTCAGCGACGGCGACAGCGCCGAAGCCCATGCCGCCGATACGATTGCAGCCGGGGCCGGCCTGGTGGATGACGCCGTCGCCCGTCTCGTGACCAGCGCGGCGGCAGCCCGCGTCCACGACCTCCTGGCCTACGGCGTACCGTTTGATCGCGACCTCGAAGACAAGCTCATCTGTTCGCGCGAGGCGGCGCATTCCGCCAAACGGGTCGTGCGTGTCAAGGGCGATGCAGCGGGCCGCGCGATCATGCACGCCATCATTGACGCCGTGCACAAGACCCCATCGATCACGTTGATCGAAGGCTACACGGCAATCCGACTAAAGGCATTCGGGCGCACCGTCACCGGCTTGGTGATCGAGCATCCCGACGACCCGGCCGCACATGTCATGATCAACAACACGCAGGCCATCGTGCTGGCGACCGGTGGCATCGGCGCGCTCTATGATCGCTCAACCAATCCGGACGTGTCGCGCGGCAACGCCATTGCGCTCTCAGCGCGGGCCGGCGCTGCGGTTTCGGATACGGAGTTCGTGCAGTTCCATCCGACCGCCGTCGACGTCGATACCAATCCAACTCCGCTCGCCACCGAGGCGCTGCGAGGCGAAGGCGCGACGCTGATCAACCGCCACGGCGACCGGTTCATGTTCGCGCATCACGCCGATGGCGAACTGGGCCCGCGCGACATCGTAGCACGCGGTGTCTTTGAGGAGATCAAGGCGGATCGCGGCGCATTTCTCGACTGTCGCGAGGCGATTGGCGCTGACATGCCCGACCGGTTCCCGACCGTCTACGGGCAGTGCCGAGCGGCCGGTATCAACCCGGTTGACGAGCCGATCCCGGTAACGCCGGCCGAACACTACCACATGGGTGGCGTCAAAACCGATCGCAACGGGCGCACCGGCGTCGATGGGCTGTGGGCGATCGGTGAGTGTGCTGCAACCGGCCTGCATGGCGCCAACCGGTTGGCGTCCAATTCGCTTTTGGAAGCGGTGGTTTTCGCTGCACGCGCTGCCAGCGACATTGCCGCCACCGTCGCGCCCGCCAGTGCGCAGTGCAGCCGAGTCAAGACAACGCACTTGCCCGATGAAGGCGCCAGAGCCGCCGCCATGACCATGATCCGCGCCACCATGGGCGAATATGTCGGCGTCGTGCGCGATGAGGCCGGTCTGCGCACCGCCGTCGACACGCTGGCCGAGATCGAAAACGCCGCCGAAGGCGATAGTTCAGTTGCCAACGCCGCTTTGACGGCGCGGTTCATTGCCGAGGCCTGCTTGCGCCGCAAAGAAAGTCGTGGCGCCCATTTTCGCTCCGACTATCCTGCACCTGACGATACGCGCTGCAAGAGCCAGTCGATGACCTTGCAAGGGCTCAATCTACGCCAGTCGATGACGGCGCGGGACGTGCTTGCCGCAGCCTTGCGCTCCGATGGCGATCGAGCGTGAAGCGAACCGCAACCTGATGGAGAAAGGCGCCATGCCGACATCACGTCTTCCGATCAATATCGTTCGCAATGCCGTCGCGATTGCGCTGACGGAAGATCTCGGCCTGATCGGCGATGTCACGACCACCGCCGTTATCGCGCCGGAGTGGAACGCGGTCGCAGCAATCGTCTCGCGCGAGGACGGCTTCGTCGCCGGCCTGCCGGTCGCAGAGGAAACCTTCCGTCAGCTTGATCCGGACATTGCGATTTCAACCAGCGCCGAGGATGGCGATCGCGTGCGTTGCGGCCAAACGGTGATGCGAATATCCGGCAACGCGCGCGCGATTCTGACGGCGGAACGTACGGCGCTGAACTTTGTCGGGCGCATGAGCGGCATTGCATCGCTGACGGCGCGCTACGTCGAAGCCGTTGCCGGGACCACTGCAACGATTGTCGAAACGCGCAAGACGACGCCGGGCCTGCGCGCGCTCGAGAAGTACGCCGTGCGCTGCGGCGGCGGCATGAACCATCGCTTCGGGCTGTTCGATGCCGTGTTGATCAAAGACAACCATATTGCCATTGCCGGCGGCATTGGCGCGGCGATCCAGGCCGCGCGAAACCATGCCGGGCACATGGTCAAGATCGAGGTCGAAGTCGACACCCTCGACCAGCTCGATGAGGCCCTGGGACATCGAATCGACGCGGTTTTGCTCGACAACATGGACCCGGAACAGTTGCGGGCCGCTGTCGCCAAATGCGCCGGCCGCGTCGTTACCGAGGCCTCCGGCGGCATTGATCTCGACACCGTTGGCGCGATCGCGGAGACCGGCGTTGATCTGATCTCGGTCGGCGCGCTAACCCATTCGGCACCGGTTCTCGACGTCGGTCTCGACAGCGAGGTGAGACCGCATTGAAGCAACCTGCTTGCCGCCGGGCCCAGCAAGGTTTCAGCGCAATGTGATCGTCGTCAGTGCCAACATCCTTCGGCTTCGCCTCAGTGTACGTTTCCCAAGGCACTATGGAAAAATGGCTGTTTGCGGCGGCTCGGCAGAGCAGCTTTAGGATCAAGCACAATCAAATCGCAGGGCTCGGCCCTTAGAGCAACCTGCCTTTGTTCGGAATCGGAACGATCCCGAATAAAGGCAGAAAGTTGCTCGCCTCTAAAGTGGCGATCATCTTTGTGCTTTAAGTTGGAACCGCAATAGCGGCTCCAACTTAAAGCACGATGATCTAGCGCATCGCCGTTTCACGGCGATCGATGAGGGGCTTTCAGCCCCTCATACTCCCCGACCAGGGGATCGGTCCCCTGGACCCCGAACTTGTTCGGAGGTTCTCTGAGCTTGGTCTGATACTGCCTTCAGAGGCGAAGGAAAATCACCCACCATTGGTGTTGGCGACTTCATCGCCGGGCGATGATGCCGCGGCCGGCGCGACATGTTCATCGTCGAACACCATGTTCATCGTCGAACACATAGGCTGCCAGCGTCTGCTGCGCGGCCATGCGCCGGTCGTGCCAGCGCTGGCCGCCGCCGTAGTAGGCGAGGCTACCCGGTTTGGCCTTGCCCTCACCGTTGTAATAGGACACGCAATCGCGCAGCGGGGCGGTGAGCAAATCCATGTCCGCGCAGTGCTCGGCATATTCGTCTTCGGCGTCTTGCGTGACATCGACGGTTTTGGCGCCGCGCTCGCGCATTGCCTCGAGCGCCCATGCAATGTATTTCGCATGCATCTCTGAAACGCGCGTGAAGTTGAACTGCCCGCCGCCGCCCTGCGGTCCGTTCATGATGAACAGGTTCGGGAAACCGCGGCTGTGCATGCCAAGGAACGTCTTGGTGCCCTCGGCTTCCCATTTCTGCCGCAGCGTGCGCCCGTCGCGACCGCGGATCATGTTGAACGAGCCGGTGCCCATCCACTCAAAGCCGGTGGCGTAAATCAAAACGTCGAGTGGATAGGCGGTGGTGTGGTGCACGACGCCGTGCTCGTTGATCTCCTGGACGCCAAGCGGGGCGGTGTCGACCAGATGAACGTGCGGCAGGTTAAAGGTCGGCAAGTACTCATCGTGAAAGGTCGGGCGCTTGCAGCCGTAGGGATAGTAAGGCTTGAGCGCGGCTGCCGTCTCCGGATCCTCGACGATCGCGTCAACGCGGGCACGGATCTGCTCCATGATGCGGAAGTTGCTCTCGAGCTGCTTGCGGATCAGCTCGGCCGGTGTCAGTTGGCGCTGATGTGCTTTGCGCTGCTTGTAATCCGCAATCTTGCCGGACAGAAAATCATCGTTGCCCTGAAGCGCGGTGCGCCCGGCCGAAATCAGCGCCAGACGTTCACGGCGATTGACCGCCCAATTCGGCTCATGCGGCCAGGATCGATACTCTTGCGGCGTGGTTGCGCGTTGATCACGGACGTCGATGGAGGAGGGTGTGCGCTGGAAAACATAGAGGTCCTTTACGACCTTGGCGATCTCGGGGACGACCTGGACGGCGGTCGCGCCGGTGCCGATAATGCCGACACGCTTGTCCGTGAGGTCGACGTGGTAGTTCCAGCGCGAGGTGTGAAATGCATCGCCCTTGAAGGTTTCCATACCCTTGATGCGGGCCAGCCGCGGGGTCGTCAGGATGCCGTTGGCAAGCACCACAAAGCGGGCACGCATGGCATCTCCGCGGTCGGTCTTGACCGTCCAGCGTTTGGTCGCCTCATCCCAAATCGTCTGTTCGACGGTGGTGTGGAACAGGCAGCGCTCGTAAAAATTAAAGCGCTCGGCCATCGACCGACAGTATTCCAAGATCTCGAAGCCCGAGGCGAACTTCATGGTCGGGATGTAGCCCATCTCCTCGAGCAACGGCAAATAGCTATAACTTTCGACATCGCAGGCAATGCCCGGATAGCGGTTCCAATACCAGGTGCCGCCAACATCGCCGCCCTTCTCGCAAAAGCGCACGTCGGTAAAGCCGGCCTGAGAGAGCCGGTACCAGAGCAGCATGGCACCGAAGCCGGCACCGATCACCAGAACCTCACACCCATCATCCAGTGGCTCGCGCTCGACCGGCGCATCGGAATAGACGTCTTCGAGATACTTGGCGAACTCACCTTCCATCGCCATGTAGTCGGCGGCGCCCAAACGGGCCTGACTAAACTCGCGGTAGCGGCGCTGCTCTGCGGCATTGAACGTGGCCCCTTCGGGCGGCGGCGGCAATGTCGTCAGCGCGGCATCATCAATGATCGAATAGCCTTTGCCGGCAATCTTCACCGTCGCCTCGGCGGCGCGGGTGTTGAAGATCTTGCGCCCGGTTTCCGGGTCGATGCGGATCGCCTCGCTCATGTTTCATGCGCTCCTGATTTCATGCGCTCCTGACTTTGACCTGCGCCCGAATCGTCGCCCATTCGCCGACCAATATCAATTCGCCTACCGGATAGTTTGCCCAACCCGCGGTGCCGACCACTACATCCCTGATAGCGCTCACCTGGCTGCTGACAGCGGCCGGCGGTCGGGTAAACTCGGCCGGCATTAAATCTGACGAGGTTCGCGGTGGCCGGTTCCGTCACGTCCAGGAGCTACGATTTCATCGTCGTGGGAGCCGGTTCGGCCGGTGCCGTGGTGGCGAGCCGCCTGTCGGAAAACCCGCGCCACAGCGTGCTGCTGCTCGAGGCCGGGCGCGCATCACATCCCTGGTCACAGATCCCCATCGGCTATGCCAAACTCGTCAACAATCCGGCCGCCAACTGGCTCTACAGCGGTGAGCCGGAAGCCGCCACCAACCATCGCGCCCTGCCGGTGCCGCGCGGTAAACTGCTGGGCGGCTCGAGCGCCATCAACGGTCTGGCTTTCGTGCGCGGGCAACGCCAGGACTTTGATCACTGGGCACAGCTCGGCAATCGCGGCTGGAGCTACCAGGACGTCTTGGCGTTGTTCCGACGCATGGAGGCCTATGCCGGCGACGGTGATGAGGCCTATCGCGGTCGCGAGGGGCCGTTGCGGATCACCAATCCGAAACCCCGCGATGCGCTCTACCAGGCGTTGATCAAGGCTGCCGGTGAGGTCGGCATCCGCCACAACCGCGACTATAACGGTGCCCGGCAGGATGGCATTGCCATGAGCCAGGCAACGATGGCCGGCGGCCGTCGCATGAGCACCGCCCATTGTTTTCTGCGCCCGGCGCGGCGGCGCTCCAACCTCCATATCATCACCAATGCGCTGACCGAAAAAATTCTTCTGGAGGGGACGAAGTGCATCGGCGTGCGCTATCGGGTGGGCAGGCAAACCCACGAGGCGCGGGCCGGGCGCGAAGTTATCATCAGTGCCGGTGCGATCAATTCGCCGCAACTGCTGGAGCTGTCCGGCATTGGCCAGGCCGCCCGCCTGTCAGCACTGGGGATCCCGGTCGCGCACGAGCTCGCGGGCGTCGGCGAAAACTTGAGGGATCACTACGCGCCGCGCACGCGTTGGGGCATCGGCGCCCGGGGCTATACGTTCAACGATACCGGCCGCGGTTTCGGTTTGATCAAGCAGGGGCTGCGGTATCTGATCCACCAGGACGGCATGTTGTCGATGGTGGCCGCCCCGATCCGCGCGTTCGTGCACTCGCGCGCTGGCCTGGAGGCGCCCGACCTGTTGCTCGGCTGGGTGCCGATGCTGACCGAGGCGGGGCCGAACGGGCCGGTCTTGTCGCGCCAGTCCGGGCTGACCTGTTACGCGCACCCGATGCGCCCGGAAAGCACCGGACACATTCACATCAAATCGGCCGACCCCCGCGATCCGCCGGCAATCCACTTCAACTTTCATTCCGTCGCCGCCGATGCCGCGTTGACGGTGCGCGCCGTGCGCATCGCGCGCACAATCATGACCGCGCCGGCGATGGCGCCGCTCAAGGTCTCCGAGATCGAACCTGGTGCTGAGGCAACCAGCGATGATGACATCCTCAGCTGGGTGCGTGCTGCGGCACAAACCACCTATCATCCGGTCGGGACCTGTAAGATGGGCGTTGACCGCAACGCGGTGGTCGATGATCAACTGCGGGTCCACGGCCTGACCGGGCTGCGCGTCGCCGATGCTTCGATCATGCCGACGCTGACCTCGGGCAATACCAACGCGCCGACCATCATGATTGGCGAGAAGGCGGCCGATCTGGTGCTGCAAGGCCAACGCTAGAGCAACCTGCCTTTATTCCGGATCGTTCCGATGCCGAGCAAAGGTTCGATGATCAAGGCCGTTCGCGCCACAGGCGGCACCCTCCAGATCCGGAACGCTTATCGCCGGCGGGTCAACTTGCGACACATGGCATGGGCTTGGCGCAATGCCGCCCGCCGGTTTCCGAAGCGCGCGATGGTGACGGCGCCGGGCGCGTGGGCGTTGGCAAAGTCGCGCGCCATCTCGGCTTCGAACCCGGGTGCAACATCAAGCGCCGTCAGCTGCACGGTGTCGTGGTCGACGGACCTGATCAGGAGGGTCTTGGAGCCGCCGAAACTCGCCACCTGGACACGGCAGGCGCGCGTCGGTGCCGGCGATGGTTGTGATCGCACACCACGCCGCGGCGCCACCCGGGCCCGGCGCCGCGCGATCATCGGGCGGGTCCGAACGTTGCGGCAAAAGCGGGCTCGGAAGCGGCCGGCGATCGCCTCGATCGAGCGCCCATAGCGACGGTCGACGGCCCAGCGCCCCGACAAGTCCTGATAGGTGACCGGGCGGCTGCGCAACACGCGCTGTGAGGCCTTGAGAATGGCGTCCTGCTTCAGTCTGGTGCGCGGTGCGACGGGGCGGGCAAGGCGTTGGCCCGAATAGACCACCAGATGCTGAATCTGCGCCAAAACGCCGGTGCCGACATCCGCGAAGCGATTGCCGGGCACGCCGCCGCCGGTGGCGCCAATGCCGGCGAAGTTGTTCTGGCGCGGATCAACATCACCCTTGCGCCCGTTAGGCGCGCGAAAGCTCAGATAGTTGGTCTCCAACAGCATCTGGAAAAAGGCGTAGTCCCAACGCACCCGCCAGGCCTCGCCATGGTATTTGTACCAGCCGGCAATCTTGCCGAACTTCGGCAATAGCGCGGTGTTGCGCGCCTTGAGGAAGCGCGTGAGGCGCGCCGGCGTTACACAGGCGGGAACATGATTGGTTCGCGATAGCCGGATCGCCGGCGCCGCGGCCGGGTCCGCCGTGGCAGTCGCCAGGCTCGCACCAATGGCTGTAACAATGCTCACACCAATGACCGCACCAATGGCCGCGCCAAACCCCGCCTGCCGGCGCCAAACACTGATCATTCGCCCTCTTTTCCGGTTCCGCCCGTGCCGCCGCCAGCCAATCCGGTCTGCTCTTGTGCCTCATCCCGCCGGCTCTGAAACCCGCCAGGCGGTCGCCGCACCCGCGGCGCGCTTCACGCTCGCGACCGGCCGGCAGGCCTTACCCGTTCGGGCAAAGCTTGAAGGCTTTGTCGAGGGCCAGGGTCTGTGATTTGAACTCGGCAATCTTTTTGCCGCCCTGGGCGTAGGCGGCGATGTAGGCGGCCGCCTCTTGCCGTTCGCGGTCCGGGTTGACGTCGAGGACCGTGTAATTGATATGTGAATTGTCGGCCGACTTGATAATGATTGCCTTTTGGCCGCCGTAGCTGGCGGTCCACACCCGACACTTCGTTGGCGGACTGGCCGGCGCGGCAGCCGGCCGTTCCGGTTGCTGTGTCTGGCGGGTTGCAGGGTTCAGCCACGGCGTCGCAAACTTGGCCGCAAGGGAGCCGGCGCTAG
Source organism: Hyphomicrobiaceae bacterium (assembly GCA_965223355.1). Lineage (GTDB taxonomy): Bacteria > Pseudomonadota > Alphaproteobacteria > Rhizobiales > Hyphomicrobiaceae > Tectiglobus. The sequence goes on along the minus strand of CBDCWE010000003.1, from coordinate 4,086,048 downwards.
CAACCTTTTGCCCGTTCGCCGGCTTGGCCTGTTTGGCCTGTTTGGCCGGCTTGCCTTGCGCGCGAGGCTCGGACCCGTTCGGTACGCGTTGCGCCGATGCCGGCGATTTCGTGGCGCGGTTCAAAACATTGACGTTGGCACCAAACGGCTTGGTCGTGGCAGGCGCATTGGCGGACTTGGTGGCGCCGGCCGGCACGCCCGTCGTCGACGTCGCAACCTCGCCGTTGCGATAAACGGTTCGAGCGCCCAGTGATGCGCGCCGACCGAGGCTGCTGCGCGGTGACGTCGCCGCGGCGGAGCGCGATGTGGTGGCGTGCGCCGGCGCGCGCTGGTGCTGGGTTGCACGCGCCGCGGCAACAAGGTCAGGGCGCGGATCGCGTTGCCGGCAATGGGACCTCAGGAAATCATTGGCGATGGCCCTGATATCGCGCGCATAACTGCGATCGCCCGGCGCCCATTTCTGGCCAATGTGGGCGAAGGTGATCGGCCCCCGGATCGAGCGTTGCCAAGGTACCAGGATCTTCCAGGCCTGAACCTTGCGGGTGCGCTCTGCGACCGGGGCATCGACCTTGACGCCGGCATAGATCAACAGATGTTCGAGATGGGCGCGAACGCCGTCCGATACGCTGGCAAACCGTTCACCCCGGACGCCGCCGCCGGTCGCCCCGAGGCCGGCAAAATTGTTCTGCCCCCAGTTAACATCGCCGGTGAACTTCAGGCTCGCGGTCTCGAGCAGCATCTGGAAAAACGCATAATCCCATCGGATGTTGAGGGCGATGCCGTGCCTCATGTAATCGACGGCGACCTTGTCGAAGTGCTTGCGCAAGGCCGGATTGCGCCGTTTCGCGAAAGCCATCAGGCGGCCTGGCGTGGCACAGGCGTACGGCTGGTTGGCAGCCGATGCCAGCACCGCCGGAGTTGTATTTGCCTGCGCCGCTGAACACCATGCGCCAATGCATATTGCGAGCGCTGCGCTGCCAGTTTTGATCATGAACTCTCCCACCCGTACGAACCCGTCGGCCCAGCTTCGATCGCCCAAGAACTTGCGTCAGCGTTAACTCTTAGCCCCACGGTCGTTAACGACACCTTTACACGTGTGCACAATTAGCCCGCGAAGGGCGGCGGCAATTTGGGCGGGGCGGGGAAAAAATGTGGCAATGTCAAGTCCTGTCACTCTTAGAAGCAGATATTGATGGGGAAACGTTGCCTGATGATCACATACCCGTCGCCAGTGCGCACCCACCGCGAGGCCGTATCCCTCAGTGTCCGCCCCGACGGCGATGTTTTGGAGCCGCGCGGGCGCGAGAGCAGACGGGCGATGCGACACCGCCCAAGGAACCTCTCAACCCGTTTGGGGTCCAGGGGATCCATCCCCTGGTCGGGGAGTTTGAGGGGCTGAAAGCCCCTCAAGGATCGCCGCAACGCGGCGATTGGTTCAGCGCCCGGTCAATGATGGGTTGCCGCCCAGCAGCGGCCGCAATCATCACAACGTTTGGTGTTGGCGATCAGTTGGATTTGGCGCGTAATGCCGCCGCCCCCTTTAGGGAGCCGGCACAGTTTGCTAGAGCAACCTGCCTTTATTCGGAATCGGAACGATCCCGAATAAAGGCAGGTTGCTCGCCTCTAAAGTGGCGATCATCTTCGTGCTTTAAGTTGGAACCGCAATAGCGATTCCAACTTAAAGCACGATGATCTAGATCATCGTGCCCTACAATCGAGCAACCAGGCTTTCAAGGGTACGCGTGCATCGATCTTTGCGCCGTTCAGGTCCGAGGGAGAATCCGGCATGGCTGGAGAGGCGACACTCAAGATCAAGGATCCGCCGCGGCGCAAGGCGGCCAGGGTGAGGGCTGCGAAATCAGCATCGCTCGCCACCGCGTTGCGGACGCTTGATATCGAGACCAAGGGCCTGCGCCAGCTTTACAAGCGATTGGACGGGGCACTCGGCAAAGCGTTCAAAGCCGCAGTCAAACTGCTCAGATCGGCCGATGGTCGGGTTGTCGTGAGCGGAATTGGAAAGTCGGGACATATCGGCCAGAAGCTCGTTGCAACATTGGCCTCGACCGGCACGCCGGCTGCCTTCGTGCATCCCAGCGAGGCCGCTCATGGTGATCTTGGAATGATCACACCGCAAGATGCCGTGCTGGCGATTTCGTGGTCCGGAGAGACGGTCGAACTGGCCAATATCCTCAATTACACGCGCCGCTTTGCCGTGCCGCTGATCTCAGTCACGTCAGATGCGGGTTCCTCGTTGGGCCGCGCATCCGATGTGTGCCTGGAATTGCCCAGAGCGAAGGAGGCGTGCCCGCACGGTCTGGCGCCGACGACATCCACGACCATGACGCTGGCGTTGGGTGATTGTCTGGCCATGGCCTTGCTCGAAGCGCGCGGATTTTCAGCTGACGATTTCAAGCAGTTCCACCCCGGCGGCTCGCTGGGCGCGCAGCTCAAATACGTGAGCGACGTTATGCACATCGGCGATAAACTGCCGCTTGTCGCACAGCACGCAGTGATGAGCGAGGCGCTGTTGACCATGACCGAAAAGAGCCTCGGCTGTCTCGGGATTGTCGATGGCAAAGGCAAACTGGTTGGCATGATCACCGACGGCGACCTGCGCCGGCACATGGGATCGGAACTTCTCAATGCCAGGGCGCGCGACATCATGACGAGAAATCCGGACACGATTGCCGGCGATATCCTGGCGTCGGCGGCGCTGGAGCAGATCAATGCCCGCAAGTACACCCAGATGTTCGTGGTCGAAAGGGGAAAACCGGTCGGGATCGTCCACGTTCACGACCTTCTGAGAGCAGGCGTCGTCTAGGCCATGTCCGCCTTGATATGTCTGCGTTGACCATGTCCGCCCCAGGCGGGACCACCTTACCGGCAGCGGCCCGGGCCGCGCGCACCAAGATCTGACTTTCCCTTGACCATCAACGTCGAACGGGACCCCGTGGCGGGCGGACATTTTCACGCCGAACTACCGTCCCGGAACCCGACACGGCGAGCGTTCACGCGACAAAACACCGGTCAAGCAGCCAATGTTGCCGGCCGCCTTGGATAACTCATCGGTCGGACTGGTCAGGCATTCCACGCCGAGGCCTTCCAACCAGTCCTGAATGCCGGTCAAGCCGGCGACCATCAACACCTTGCGTGGCGCCAGCGTGACGAAATTCATCGCCCTGTTGCGCGTTGCATCATCGGCTTCGGGCAGATCGGCAATCCGGTAGCCGCGCAACTGTAGTTCTTGCACGGCGCGAAACGGTGTCCGCGTCGGCCAGACGAGGGCCAGATCCTTGTCGATGATGCGCAGCATGCCCATCAGATGCATGGTTCCGACCGGCATATCGACCGCGATCAATTCACAACCGATTTGGGCCATCAAGTCGTCGAGCTGCGCGATGGCATCGTCGTTGGTGCGCAGACCATGACCGACGATGGCTGTATTGGGATCAAGCCACATCAGGTCGGCGCCCTCGAACACGGCCCGACCGGTGAACGTCTTGACGACCGGCGCACCGAGCGCGGCCAGCCGCCGCTGGACCCAGCGCTCTTCACCAGCCCGAACCGTCGACGCTGGCCGTGCCACAACCGCCCCGGCCGGCGTCATGACGAACGTATCGGCGCAAAACATCTGATTTGGCGCACTGGGCGGATCGGGTTCGACATAGTGCACCGCAATGCCGAGCGCACGATAAACCTCTGCCATTTGATCGTGCTCGGCCTCAGCCTTGGCCCAGTCCACGGGTGCCAGCATCTGAACCTTGTCCGGATCATCTGCGCTTGCCAGCAATTCACGGCCCGGCCGATGCAGCAAAACGGCCTTGAGTGGCCGCCATTCGGTATCGATGGCAAACGGCGCCCAAACCGCGCCAATGTCGTCCCGGTGGTCGCCCGTTCGGGCCGCCCACCGATCGCCGCCGTAAGCGCTTGATTTGATCAATCCCGGCTCCTTGGTGCACGAGCAAACATCATTGATTGCATCATTGATTGCGGCTGGTCGTTGTTGGCTTCCAAGCCCGGCAGCTTAACCGGGCACCACCCAGTTGTAGCCACTGCCAGATGCCTTGCGTTCCAGGCATCCGAATGACGGCGCGCGAAAATGCGCTGGAAAGATAACATTGCCGGTATCGGCATGCTTGGCCATGAGCGCGGTGCGGCTCGCGCGCGCTTGATCGCGATCGCTATCGGCAATCGTCGAAAGGTCGGGATAGACCAGTTGCACGCGGTGATGGATCACATCGCCCGTCATCACTCCGCCGGCATCCTTCGACCTGATATTGACGACCACGTGTCCGGGCGAATGGCCGTGGCAGGGCTCAAGCCAGACGCCGCCGTCGATCTCGTGATCATCATCGACCAGAACCGCGCGCTCGGCCCGCACCAACGGCGCCACGCTGTCTTCGAAGCCAAAGCGGTGCATGCTGCTCGGGTCCGTTGCGAACAACCGGTCCCAATGCTCATATTCGCGACGCGCCATGATGTATTTGGCGTTTGCAAACGTCGGCACCCACGCCCCGTCGACAAGCCGCGTGTTCCAGCCGACGTGGTCCCAGTGGAGATGGGTGCACATGACAAAATCAACGTCTTCGGGTGTGCACCCGGCCGCGGCCAGCCTGCCCAGATAGTCGGTCTGAAGATTGGCGAAGGCGGGCCGCGACGGGCGGGTCTTGTCATTGCCGCAGCAGGTATCGATCAGGATCGTATAGCGGCCCGTCTTGAGCACGTAGCTGTGGAAGCTGAGATGGATCTGATCATCCTGGGTGAGATGGCCCTCGGGTATTTGCGGGCGAGCAGCTGCCAGCATCTCGGCCGTCAGATCCGGAAAAAACTCCCGCGCGGGCATCAAGGGCGCGGTGTGCTCGACCACCTGGCAAACTTCGAACGAGCCGATCTGAGTTCGATCCACAATCCGTCTCCGCTATCCGTGCCGGCCATTCTCGCGCTCGTGTTACGATGACTGAGCCGGTGTGATCCAGCCGATCGCTGCACCGCCGCCGTCTCTCAGAATCGCGAACCGACCGATATCCGGGATATCCATGGGCTCTCGTAAAACGTTCGCGCCGGCTTCGACGGCCTGCTTGAGGCGCTCGTCGATATCGTCGACGGCGAGATACCCCATCCAATGTGACGGCGTGCCCTCGGGCACGCCGGGTACCATGTTCATTATGCCGGCCACCGGCTCGCCGTCGACCATTGCGACATGGTAAATGCCGTCCGGCATTGGCATGCTTTCGATCTTCCAACCGATCACGTCCTGGTAAAACTTCACGGCCGCATCGACATCGTATGTCATCAGTTCATTCCAGTGAAACGTGCCATGCTTGGTGCTCGCCATTTTGACCTCCAACAGCAGAACCAATAGACAGTCCAACCAACCTAAGCGAACTGATTCACATTGTACACGTTGCACACGACCAGCTCGCAAACCGCGCCGGGACGACACCCTCATCCGGCGTGGCACCTGCCGGCCGCACGGCGCCCAAATCCGGTCGCACCGAGCCGCCAGAACTCGGAACCGGGCCGCATCCGGCGGCCGTCAAACACCAGGGCCGGCATCACACGAGGATCTGCGCCATGAACCCGCGCGTACTTGCTGCCGAAGGTCTCGGCTCGTTCGCCATTCTGCTGTTCTTCTTTGCCGCCTGGTTGCCGCTATCGGCCGGTCCGCCAGATCCGCTGCTGCCGGCCGGCATAGTTGGTCTGGCAACGATGGCTCTGAGCTACGGACTGGGTCAAATCTCCGGTGGTCATTTCAACCCGGCGGTCACGATCGGCCTGGTCGCCGGTGGACGTTTTGAGCTGGCCCATGCCCCAGCATTTATCCTTGCTCATCTGCTGGGCGCTGCTCTGGCGGCCACGGCCGTCGTCCTGGTCGGGTTCGACATGGCCGCGTCTGACGACGGCGCTGTCGGCAGCTTTTCGGCAATCGCCAACCATGCCGGCGGGCCGGGCGAAACCTCGGTGCCTGCAGCCCTCGCGATCGAGGCGGTTCTGACGGCATTGTTGGTGATCGTATTCATGGGCGCCACGGCCCATTCCGCCCTGGCGCCGCTCGCCCCGCTCGCGATCGGTGCCGTGCTGACGCTCTGCTACATCGTCGCCATGCCGCTGACCAAGGCCGGCCTCAATCCGGCCCGCTCGACGGCCGCCGCGCTGTTTGCAGGCGCCGAATTTCTGGCGCAGCTGTGGATCTTCTGGCTGGCCCCGCTCGTCGGCGCCTGCATTGGTGGTCTAACGGCACGGTACTTGCTCAAATGACTCTCTCAAATGACTGGCCCAATGACTTGCTCAACGAAGGCCGATCTCAATGAAGGCTGACGAGGTTGCGATCATTTCCGCATTGGCGCCACCGATGGGCGTGGGCTTAGTTTCACTCCAACCACGCCCGCAAGATCGCGTTGACCGCCGCCGGTCGCTCCATCGTTGACAGATGGCCGCACTGGGCGATGACTTCGAGCTTGCTTCCGGCGATGGCGTCATGAAGCTCGTTGGCGACTTTGACCGGCGTCAACGCATCTTGATCGCCGACGACGACCACCGTCGGTAGCTTGATCTCGGCCAAGAATGCGCGGTTATCGGGGCGCGCGATAATCGCTTCCTGCTGTCGCACAAATGCCGCCCGGCCGACCGCGTCGGCCATGTTGAGCACCCGATCGACCAGGTCGCGCTCACCGAGCCGCGCCTTATGAACGAGCATCGGCAGCGCCGCCGCCTGCACATTGCGTGGTCCCATCGTGTTGGCCAGGCCGATCAGCATTCTGCGAAACGCGATTTGCTCGGCCCGATCGGCACGTGCATTGGCATTCAACAAGGCCAGGCGGGATACGCGCTCGGGCGCCTGGCGCAGGATCTCGAAGGCGACGTAACCGCCGAGTGAGAGACCGGCGAGCGCAAACCTCGGCGGGGCCGCCCTCAGGATCGCTTGCGCCATCGCCTCCAGTCCCGCCGCCTTCAGCACGCGGCCAATGCGAATATTGGCCACATCACTCAGACCGCGCACCTGGTCGCGAAACAAGTCATCCGAGCACAACAGCCCGGGGATCATCACCAAATCCTGCTTTGCGGGCATCACGGTCCTCACGGTTGCCATCCCTGACCACCCTTATAGCGCCTCCGCGTTTGCTTAAACCATCCCGCTCTTCGATGGCAACGGTTCGAGCCAAGACACCCTTTCAACACGTCCGGGGTCCGGGGGATGATCCCGCGGTCGGGGCGTTGGAGGGGCGGGCAGCCCCTTAAGGATCGCCGTCCCGACGATCGCTACAAGACCGCGGCGGCAGTGAATAATGCCGCGGTTTGTACACGAATGGTCGCCAATCCTTGCGTTTTGGCGCCAAGTGTGTCAGCACGCCTTGGCAATCGGATTCGAAGCGATGGCGGCAATCGCCGACCTCAGGCAATCGCCGGTGTCACTTGGCTCTCCGGTTGCTCTGGTTTGGCGGTGCCGAGGGCTGCGCGGGTGAACGAGCGCTTGCCCCTTTTGGCGCCCTTGTCACGCCATGCCCCACACTTGATGACACACCGCTCTATGGAGAGCTTTTCCGTTGGATAAACCAAGCTTTGCCGGACTTGGATTGAGCGCCAAGGTCGAAGCCGCTGTCGCAGCGGCCGGTTATACCACGCCGACGCCAATTCAAAGCCAGGCGATTCCGGTTGCGGTCACGGGACTGGACATTCTCGGCATTGCCCAGACCGGGACCGGCAAAACCGCGTCATTTACTCTGCCGATGATCACGCGACTTGAAACCGGTCGTGCCCGCGCGCGCATGCCACGTTCACTGATCCTGGCTCCGACCAGGGAACTGGCAGCGCAGGTCGCCCAGGCCTTCGAGAACTACGGCACCAATCACAAACTGAGCGTCGCTTTGCTGATCGGTGGTGTCTCGTTTGACGATCAGTTCAAGATCCTGGACCGCGGCGCCGATGTCCTGATCGCCACACCGGGCCGCCTCCTCGACCATTTCCAGCGCGGCAAGCTGCTGTTGAACGGCGTCGAAATTCTCGTCATCGACGAAGCCGACCGCATGCTCGACATGGGCTTTATTCCGGACATCGAGAAAATCTGCAGCCTGTTGCCGCCGCGCCGCCAGACCTTGTTCTTTTCGGCGACCATGCCGCCGGAAATTCAGCGCCTGGTCGACAACTTCATGAACAATCCGGTGCGGATCGAAGTGGCTCGTCCGGCGACAACCGCCAAGACCATCACGCAATCGTTTAGGTTCTGTCCGGACGGTGAGGACTGGGCCCGGCGCGAAGTCTTGCGTGACCTCATTCGCTCGCAGGACGTCAAAAACGCAATCATCTTTTGCAATCGCAAGCGTGACGTATCAATTCTGCATAAGTCGTTGGTCAAGCACGGCTTTAATGCCGGCGCCCTGCATGGCGATATGGACCAAGCCTCGCGCACGGACACGTTGGAAAAATTCCGCAACGGCGACATTGCCTTGCTCGCCGCCAGCGATGTCGCAGCGCGCGGCCTCGACATCCCCGCGGTCAGCCACGTGTTTAACTTCGACGTGCCCTGGGTCGGCGATGATTATGTTCACCGTATCGGCCGAACGGGTCGGGCCGGCAATAAGGGGTTTGCTGCCACCCTCGTCACCGTTGATGACTTGAAAGTCATCAGGGAAATCGAAAAGATCAACGGCGAAGAGCTTGTCTGGCTCGGTCAACCACCGACCGCGGAGGATTACGAAGACGCCGGCAAGACCAAGCGCGGGCGACGACGCGGACGGTCAGCCGGTTCACGCGATGCCCCATCAGCCCCATCAGGCAGCCAGGCCCGTCGCGGCAGCGCACGGCGCGAGCCCGGACGATCTGGTGACAAGTCGGCTGTCGTTCACCCGCAGACCAGCGACGGGTCGGCCCCGTCGCCGGCGCGCACCAAGTCCGCGCCGCAAGCCAAATCCGCGCCGCAAGCAAAGGCAGCCAGCACCACGCACCGGCGAGACCGCAGCGAAACAGCGCCCGCCCGTCCGCAAAACGATCAGCGCGGCACCGGCTTCACACAGGAGTCAATCCCAGCGTTTCTGCAGCGACCGGTGCGCCGAAGCACCGCGACCAAAAAGCCCAGGTCAAAACCTGAACCGGTTGGCAGCGAGTAACCGGTGACATGCCGAGCAGCACTTGGGATGGGACGGGCCGTCTTGGCGCAGCCAAGCTTCGCTTGAACGGGTTTCCAAAGGGCAATGCCCTTTGGTCGGGTTGTTAGGGCTGAAAGCCCTAACATATCGCCGTTTCACGGCGATCCATGAAGGGCTTTCAGCCCCTCATACTCCCCGACCAGGGGATGATCCCCTGGACCTCGGACTTATTCAGAGGTTCCCTAGATCATCGTGCTTTAAGTTGGAACCGCTATTGCGGTTCCAACTTAAAGCACAAAGATGATTGCCACTTTAGAGGCGAGCAACTTTCTGCCTTTATTCGGGATCATTCCGATTCCGACTAAAGGCCGGTTGCTCTAGTCGCCCACATAGATGCGTTGGTCCATGGAGCGCGCGGGTTCGGGGCAACCGGCCGGGCCGACGATCCGCGCCGGCACACCGGCAACGGTTGATGAAGGCGGCACATCTTTCAGCACCACGCTTCCGGCCGCCACCCGGCAGCAGTCACCGACGGTGATGTTGCCCAGCACTTTGGCGCCGGCACCGATCATCACATTGTTGCCGATGGTCGGATGGCGCACACCGCCTTCCTTGCCCGTACCACCGAGCGTCACGCCATGCAGCAACGACACGTTGTCACCAATGCGCGCGGTTTCGCCGACCACGATCCCGTGGCCGTGATCGATCATGATTCCGGAACCGATGACCGCCGCCGGGTGAATATCAACCGAAAAGATCCTCGAGGCCTGGCTTTGCAGATAGTAGGCAAAATCACGCCGGCCCTGCTGCCACAGCACATGCCCAAACCGGTACGTCACCAGCGCGTGGAAGCCCTTGAAATAAAGCAGCGGTTCCAAATACCGGTTGCACGCCGGATCGCGATCGTAGACCGCCGCCAGGTCGGCGCGGAAAATCTGGCGCAAACGCGGCTGCTCGGGTATCAGGTCGAGAAAGGTCTGATTGATCAGGCCGGCATCGACATCCTTGTGATTGAGCCGCTGCGCCAGCCGATGGCAGATTGCCGCCTCCAGGCGGTCATGGCTCAAAAGCGTCGCAAAAACAAAACCGCCGAGCGCCGGCTCATTGGCGAGCGCCTGTTCTGCTTCGCGTCGCATTTCCGACCACATCGGATCAACCGAGGAAACCGGATCAACCGATGACGTAACCGCACTGCTCATGACGTCGTCCTCACTCAATTCAGTATCGTTTTGATCGTTTTTGCATCTGGGTAACATAGCGCCCGCTGTCAACCAAGCCGTATCGTTGAGCGCATAGACGGCAGTGAACGCATTGACGGCCGGGCGGGGAGCGGGCCGGTTCGCGCTCGCGCAGCAAGGCAATAGGCGAAATTTCCCCCCAACCCTGATCGATCACGACGACCCTCCGCGGGCATAAGCCAATCTGCCGCAGTTCTCCCGGCAACACTCAAAGCCAACCAACCCGGCAACACAATCCGTCGCAAATCAGCATCGCTCGGATCAATCGCGGTCGCAGAGCCGCCCCGCAAGGCCCTCACAAAAAACAAATTTCTTCGTGCAATCCGGAATGCGACAATACTGTTGCGTGCTCGTATCAATGTTGAAACATGGACACATAAGTTATATCAAAATTAGAATCAATTTCCAATGTCAGTCCAAATTTAACGTCTCAGAAAAAAATTTTGGTTGCGTCACCCAAATTGTTGAACCAGACTGGCGTTGCGCTCGACCGTGCAGGTTGAGTCGCCAAGACCAATCAATCAGAACGACAGGACCCGGAGGAGGAGGCAGTTATGGAACTCAAGACACGCTTGAATTTTGCGATCGCCCTGGCTTCGTTCGTGTTTCTCGCAGCAGTCGTGGTCGGCGTATTTTGATCGTTAGGCGCGCGCAGCGCGCCGGGTGGCCATGCGCCCGGCACTGCACGGTCCGGCACTGCACAGTGTTGAAAGGCCAAGCCATAGAATGTTGAAAGGTTATAGGGCCATAGGACTATATGGCTATAGTGTCAGCGCTTGAGCGCGTAGCCAATGACGGCGCCGATCAATGAATAAACCTCTGTCGGCACTTTAATGACGCTGTTGATCGCCGTCATCACGTCCGGCACCAGAGTCAAGGCTGCAAAAATACACGCAAACACCAACGTCACCACCAACGCCGACGGCGTCGGCTGGCTGACGTCCTTGAGGACCAGTGCGCCAATCAAGCCGACCAACCATATTACAACCGCAAAGATTGCCGCCAGAACGAAGAGGTCGACCGGGTCGCCCAGTCGAGGAATGAATTTTTGGATGTGTGGCGCTGCGTAAATGCCAATCGCGAATTGCAGCGCAATAAGCACCAGACGTGCCAACATGGCCGGTTTCCCCCTTCAACGCCTGCCGCCGCATCTGAGCGCCCCAGGATAGCGGCCGTCAGTCCTGTCTCTGCCCGTTGGTGCGGGAGGAGCCAATGTCCCCCAGCGCACCCTGCCCGCGATCCGAATCGGACCGATCCCGACCGGAGGCGGAAAGTAGCACGACATCTTAAAGCGTATTCAACCGAAATAGAACTATTCTACCGCGCGGGATTTGGTTGGCGATCAGGCGGCCCGGCGCGGTGCACCGCTTACAAATCAGAATTGCATCGACTTCGGTTGAACACGTTGTGGATTTCCAAAGGGCAATGCCCTTTGGCGGGATTGTTAAGGGCCGAGCCCTTAACGCATCGCCGTTTCACGGCGATCGATGAGGGGCTTTCAGCCCCTCATACTCCCCGACCAGGGGATCCATCCCCTGGACCCGAAACTTGTTCAGAGTTTACGATCTAGGCTGCGTCATCGACGGCGCGTGCAGTGTCGTAATTCAAAACCGGGGCAAGCCATCGCTCTGCCGTTTCAATCGACCAGCCCTTGCGCCGGGCATAATCTTCGACCTGGTCGCGCTCAATCCGCCCAACGCCGAAATAATAGGCTTTGGGATGCGAGAAATAGAGCCCTGACACGGCCGCACCTGGCCACATTGCAAAGCTCTCGGTCAGCGAAATTCCGGTCCGGGCGCTGGCACCCAACAGGCTAAACAGCGTCTCCTTTTCGGTATGGTCGGGCTGCGCGGGATAGCCCGGCGCCGGGCGTATGCCCTGATACTTCTCGTCAATCAGGTCTGCGTTCGACAAGGTTTCATCGGCGCCATAGCCCCACAACTCGCGGCGCACGCGCTGATGCATGTGTTCGGCAAAGGCCTCGGCCAGGCGATCGGCCAGGGCCTTGAGCATGATCCGGCTGTAATCGTCGGTCTTGGCGATATAGCGCTCCTGTGCTTCGGCCTCGCCGAGCCCGGCCGTCACCGCAAAGCCGCCGACATAATCCGCCACGCCCAGATCCCTCGGTGCGACAAAGTCGGCGAGCGCCACATGGGCCCTCGTCCGCCTCTTGTCCCGTGCAATCTGCTGGCGAAGCGTGTGCAGACGCGAAAGTTCGCTGCACCGGTCTTCATCGCGGTAGAGCACGATATCATCACCATCGCTGTTGGCCGGCCAAATCCCGACCACACCCGATGCCGTCAACCAGCGCTCCTCGATGATCCGCCGCAACATCTCTTGGGCATCATCGAACAATTTTCGCGCTTCACGCCCGACCGTCTTCTCCTTCAGGATCGCAGGATACCGCCCCGCCAGCTCCCACGTCGCAAAAAACGGCGACCAATCGATAAACGGCACCAGACGCTCAAGCTCGTAGTCCTGGAAATCCAGCGTCCCGAGCAGGCGCGGACGCGGCGGTTTATATGCGGCCCAATCGAGCTGTTCGCGATTGGCGCGCGCCTCGCCAATCGAGATCCGCTGCTTGCGCAGTTCACCGGCAAGATGGGCCTCGCGCACCTTGGCGTAGTCGGCCTGCGTGTTGGTCACAAAGCCGTCGCGCTCGGTCGTCGACAACAGGTTGGAGACGACGCCGACGGCGCGGCTCGCATCGGTCACGTAGATCGCCTGTCCGCGCACATAGTTCGGTGCGATCTTGACCGCCGTGTGCACCTTGCTCGTCGTCGCCCCGCCAATCAGCAGCGGCACCGTGAACCCGTCCCGCTCCATCTCACCGGCAACAAAGCACATTTCATCCAGCGACGGCGTGATCAGCCCGGAAAGACCGACAATGTCAACGTTCTCAGCGCGCGCTGTTGCAAGGATCTTGGCCGCCGGTACCATCACGCCGAGATCGATCACCTCGTAGTTGTTACATTGTAAAACAACGCCGACGATGTTCTTGCCAATGTCGTGCACATCACCTTTGACGGTTGCCATTAACACCTTGCCTGCGGCCGGCAAAGCATCGAGGCCCGACGCCTTCTTTTCTTCCTCCAGATAGGGTTGGAGATAGGCCACAGCCTGCTTCATGACCCGCGCCGACTTGACCACCTGTGGCAGGAACATCTTGCCCGCGCCGAAGAGATCCCCAACCACGTTCATGCCCGCCATCAACGGGCCCTCAATGACGTGCAACGGCCGTTCCGCAACCTGGCGCGCTTGTTCGGTGTCAGCTTCGATAAAGTCGGTGATGCCATGCACCAGTGCATGCTTCAGTCGGTCTTCGACGGCGGCCTCGCGCCAGGAAAGATCGGCGACCGTTTGCTGCTTGCCATCGCCTTTGAAGCGCCCGGCTTCAGCCAACAGGCGGTCGGTTGCATCGGCACGTCGGTTCAAGATGACGTCTTCGCAAAGTTCGCGCAATCCGGCATCGATGTCGTCATAGATCGTGATCTGCCCGGCATTGACAATCGCCATGTCGAGGCCGGCCTTAATCGCGTGATAGAGAAACACCGAATGCATCGCCTGGCGCACCGGTTCGTTGCCCCGAAACGAGAACGACAGGTTCGAAATGCCGCCTGAGACATGCGCATGCGGCAACCGTTCACGAATGCGGCGCGCTGCTTCGATGAACGCGATGCCGTACACGTTGTGCTCCTCGATCCCGGTGGCGACCGCGAACACGTTGGGATCGAAGATAATGTCCTCAGGCGGAAACCCGACGTCGTTGGTCAGCACCCGGTAGGCGCGCTCGCAAATTTCGAATTTCCGGTCAACCGTGTCGGCTTGGCCGTCCTCGTCAAACGCCATGACGACCGCGGCAGCACCATACCGAAGCACCGCCCTGGCCTGCTCCTTGAAGGCTGCCTCGCCTTCTTTGAGACTAATCGAGTTGACAATCGATTTGCCCTGCACACATTGCAGGCCGGCCTCGATCACCGTCCACTTCGATGAATCGATCATGATCGGCACGCGTGCGATGTCAGGCTCGGCCGCGATCAGATTAAGAAAGGTGACCATCGCCTGTTCACTGTCGAGCAAACCCTCATCCATGTTGACATCGATGATCTGGGCACCGTTCTCCACCTGCTGACGGGCGACCGAAACGGCGCGCGTATAATCGCCAGCCTCGATGAGTTTTCGGAATCTGGCCGATCCCGTGACATTGGTACGCTCGCCAATGTTGATGAATGTTGATGCTGCCGAACCGCTCACTGTCGCAATTCCTTCTTGTTGCGGCTCCTCTACCTCGCGAGCCCGGTGTCGGCCTAAAGGCCGAAATAGTCCGTCAAATAAGCCTGTAGCCGAGGCCAGACCAGTAACCAGAACAGCGAACTTGCAACGACCACCATGCCCGAAAGAATGATCGGATCGCGCCAGCCGCGGGTCGGCGCCAGCACCGAAATCTTGACATCGCCCTCGCGCACATCCATCACCGCACCGCTCAGGCGTTGGGCATGGGCATCGCGCACGACATGGCCCATAATCGGCACGAACAACCGCCAGGCCGAGCGTGTCAGCAAACCGGCCGGCCACGTTATCGTCGGGTCGACAACCCACAACTCCGTCGTCACCAGATTGCGCGCCTCATCCCGGTGCGAGCGCGTGAACACGCTATAATCGCCCGGGAAGTAAGATTGGGCCTTGTGCCTGACCAGTGCGTTGACTTCCTCCTCCATCGAGGCCAGGTCTTGGTAGAGCTGCGCGCGGATCTCGGAAGAGGACAGGCTAATACTCTCGTCCAGAACACGCGGCACAGCTGGAAGCTCTATCTTGATCACTCGCATTCGCTAGTCTCACCCCCCGAACCCTCATTCAACCGACCAACACCGCCCAAACCGCACCTGCCAATGCCAACCCCAAAGTGGCGGCGACAAGGCCGCGCCCGACAATGCGGCGCCCCGCAGCCGAATGCTTCTCGCCAGACCTATTCGCTTCTCCGACAAGTCGCGCCTGGACGCTCAACCGCCACTGCCCGACCACCGTTGCGGTATCCCAAATCTGGGCCTCGATGGTCTTGGCAACCAGATCCGGAAGCTCCCTCAAATGCTGCCGGCGATCAAGTTCACTGCCGTCGACGCCATGCACGTCGATGGCGACTTTGAGACCGGTCTCGGTCTCGCCGAAGGTCAGTTGCACCGCGGCACGCTCGACATCGCGCCATTGCGCTTCGATTTGCCGCCGCAGGCGCTCGGCAACCCGTTCGCCGTCGTGTTCCAATACCACCAGGACATCGTCCAGCCGGCGTCCGCTGGCACGTGCGATATCGTTTTCATTCAGCCCGGCCGGCGGCTGCTCAGGCCAGATCATGATGTCCGCCTCGATGTTGTATGCTTCCCTCACAGCAGCCATCAGCCTCAACTCCAAATGCGGATCGCGTTGCTGTCCCGTGCCCTTTGAAGACCGCGTCCGGGCCCGCCTCAGGCCTGCACAAAGGCTTCCAAACCAGACAGCCGCAAGCGCGGCTCGATTGCCGGTGGAACCCGCGGAACCACGTTTTGTACCGCACTGTGGATGCGCGCGATATGCGCCGGCGTCGACCCACAACAGCCGCCGACGATGTTGACCAAGCCATCGCTTGCCCACGGCCCGACTTGCGCCGCCATTTCCTCTGCCGTTTCATCGTATTCCCCCATCGCATTGGGCAGGCCGGCGTTGGGATAGGCTGACACCAAGGTGTCTGCGACCGTTGCAAGTTCGACCACATGCGGGCGCATAAGCTCGGCCCCCAACGCACAGTTGAGGCCGATGGCAAACGGCTTGAGATGGCGCATCGAGTACCAGAATGCCTCGGCGGTTTGGCCGGAAAGCGTCCGACCGGACCGATCGGTGATCGTCCCCGACACCATAATCGGCAATCTCACCCCGAGCTCATCGAATGCCGCCAGCGTTGCATAGCCTGCGGCCTTGGCATTGAGCGTATCAAAGATGGTTTCGATCAGAATGATATCGGCGCCGCCTTCGATCAGGCCGCGCACCTGCTCGCCATAGGCATCAGCGAGCTCGGCGAAGGTCACATTGCGATAGCCGGGATCATTGACATCCGGTGAAATCGAGGCGGTTCGGTTGGTTGGCCCGACCGCGCCGGCGACAAATCTTGGCAGCGCGCCAGCCGCGCCGTTAAAGGCGTCCACAGCCTCGCGGGCGAGGCGCGCAGCGGCGACATTCATTTCGTAGGCGAACTCCGCCATGCCGTAATCGGCAAGCGAAATGCGTTGCGCGTTGAACGTGTTGGTCGCAACGATGTCGGCGCCGGCTGCAAGATATTGGCGATGAATCTCGCGAATGTCGTGCGGGCGGGTCAGCACCAGCAAATCATTGTTGCCCTTGACGTCCTGCGGCCAGTCCGCAAAGCGGGCGCCGCGATAGTCGGCTTCCTCCAGGCCCAGATCCTGGATCATCGTGCCCATGGCGCCGTCAAGCACCAAGACGCGCTCGACCGCCGCCGCCTTGAGGGCGGCGATGCGTTGTTCCCGGACGTTCATTGGTTGACCGCCTCTTTAGCGTAGTCAGCCCTCGGCCGCAGCCCCAGCAAATGACAGATCGCATAGACGAGATCGGCACGGTTGAGCGTATAGAAGTGGAACGTACGCACACCCTCATCGACCAAATCCATCACCTGTTCGGCCGCCATCGCCGCCGCCACCAGATGGGTTGTCGAGGGATCCTCGTCGAGCCCCTCGAACCGATAGGCCAACCATGACGGGATCGTCGCCCCGCACCGGCCCGCGAAGCTGGCCACCTGACGGAAGTTGTGAATCGGCACGATCCCCGGCATGATCGGACACCAGATCCCGTGCGCGCGGGCGCGTTCTACAAACCGCAAATAGTGCGAATTGTCGAAGAAGAACTGGGTGATAATCCGGTTCGCACCGGCATCGATTTTCGCTTTGAGATGATCCAGATCCGCCTCCATCGACGGACTTTCCGGATGCATTTCCGGATACCCGCCGACGGAAATGTCGAAGTCTCCGAGCGCCCGGATGCCCTGCACCAGTTCGATCGAACTCGCATAGCCTTGCGGATGCGCAACGAAGGTGCTGCCAACCCCGTCCGGCGGATCACCGCGCAGCGCGACAATGCGCCGGACACCGGCCTGCCAGTAGTTGCGCACCACGCCGTCGACCTCATCACGCGAGGCACCAACGCAGGTGAGATGACCCGCCGGCGCCAGCCCGGTTTCATTCACCAGCCGCGCCACCGTCGCATGCGTGCGCTCGCGTGTCGAACCACCGGCACCGTATGTCACCGACACGAATTCTGGGCGCAACGGCTGCAGCCGCGCAATCGACGACCATAGGCTGGCCTCCATCTTCGCGCTTTTCGGCGGAAAGAACTCGAACGAAACGCTTATTTCGTCAGCGCCGATCAATCGGCTGCGGCGCACGCCGCCATCATGCAGGCTCATGAGGCATTCTCCAATAGCTGCCCGGCATCATGCGCCGGCAAAGGTTGACCGTGTGCGTTGGCTTTACCGGCGACCCATAGCGTGACCACGAGCTTTTGCACCTCCTCGGCATCGGGCTCGAGACGCTGCACATCGAGCAGCACCAACCCGGCTTCGACCAGCCACTGACGCATCTGAGAATCTGCAAACCCGAGGCGTTCGTGGGCGAACTCATCGCGCAGAAAATCAAGCTCGTGCGGCGCAAAGTCGACGATGAACACCCGCCCGTCGTCACCCAGGATCCGCGCCGCCTCCCGCAGCCCCAGTGCCGGATCACGCAAATGATGCAGCACCTGATGCATGACAACGGCATCGGCAACGCCGTCATCGAGGCTGAGATGATAGAGATCTCCCTGGCGCACCTGCACGGGATGGCCGGCAAGCTTTTCGAGACGCGAGCGGGCGTAGGCCAACATCGATTGGTTGGCGTCGATGCCGAGCCCGCGGCCATAGCGGCCCGCGAACAACTCAAGCATCCGCCCGGTGCCGGTGCCAAGGTCGACCAGCATGTCGACCTCACCGGGACCGAACGCGTCGACCAGCAACGCTTCGACTTCGCCCTCATCGACGTGCAATGAGCGCAGCCGATCCCAATCGCCCGCATTGCGCTTGAAATAGTCTTGGGCGGCCGCCGTTCGTTCCTTGACCAGGTTTGCAAGGCGCTCCTGATCGAGCCGGAAAGCGACGTCATCGGCGGCGAAAGCGGACAGGATATGGGCTGTGAGCTGGGCGCGCGCCGGTTCTTCGCTGAGCCGAAAATAGACCCAGCTGCCTTCGCGATGGCGCTCGATCAAGCCGGCCTCGGCGAGTAACTTGAGATGGCGGCTGATGCGGGGCTGGCTTTGCCCGAGAACGCGCGTCAGGTCCTTCACCGTCAGCTCGCTGGCCTGCAACAAGAACAAGATGCGCAACCGCGTTTGTTCGGCCACGGCCCGCAGCACCATCAACCCTGTATCGGCATCGAACTTCACCACTTCACTCCTTGGACCATAGGTAGATATAAGGATATATTTATATGTCAAGAGAAAACCGTCGCACCGTCGACAACCCCGCCATCACGGATCGTCTTCGGCTCGCAATCTGGCCGCGACGTTGGTGGTTTGCGGGGCTTGGACCATAGCCGGCCCCGAGCCCGTCTTGGTCAACCGACGCCGGCTGCGAACCATTACGCAACGCGTTGCCATCTGCCGCATGCGAGGCTGCGACATCACACCGGACGACGTCGGCGACGCGGTGGTTGAGCGGTGGTCGAGTGGTTGACATGACCGCGGCCACGGCCGGTGGCCGGCCCACAGCTGCACAAGCCCGCGGCCGCCGTCAGGTCGCAACGACCGCGCCCTGTCGCGGTGCTTGAACTGGAACCCAACGCGGCGAACGCACGCCTGCAACACCAACTTCAGGATCTCTTTGATCCTCAAGCTGCAAAGCTGCAGAGCTGCAAGGGGCCCAAAGTTGCAAGAGCAAAACAAAACTGCGCTGCCGGGCCGGCGTGAGGAGCAATCTTTCTATTTACGGGCTTGTAGCGGCTTGGCAAAAAGTACACAGCGACGAAGCCGGCGGACTTTTCACAGACGACGAACTCTGAAACGCTTTAGAGCAACCTGTCTTTATTCGGAATCGGAACGATCCCGAATAAAGACAGAAAGTTGCTCGCCTCTAAAGTGGCGATCATCTTTGTGCTTTAAGTTGGAACCGCAATAGCGGTTCCAACTTAAAGCACGATGATCTAGTGTTCGAAGAGAACATACGCGTAAGTCCATCGCGCATCGAAGTGTGCGATCTTGCCGGCCCAAGCATCTCGTTTGGTTTGCACGAACGCGTCGACGTAGCTCATCCCGCGCTTGGCAACATTTTCATAGAATCTGGCCATGAAATGCACGCTCGTGCGATCCGGCACGTTGTCGAGCGTCAACAGCGTCCGGTGCGCCCCGGCGACGGCGAGCGCCAATGGTAGGCCACGCACGTTTGCGCCAATTTCACAAAAGCCGCCATAGGCGCGCAAATAGCTTTGCGCCGCTCGGCGTAGCCGCGCGTTGCCCGTACGCGCCGCAATGCGCCGCAACCGGCGCTCATCGTTGCGCCTGAGGCTCTTCCACCGCGCAACCGCGGCTTCGAAGTGAACGGCGGCGATTTCGTGGCCTGGCGAGGCCCGGCGGTCGACACCGGCGATGTGCTGCAAACCAAGCCGGCCAGCGCCGTCAACAACACGAGCGAAACGAGGTCGGGCACCGCTCGCGCGGCCGCATGCGGCCTGCGAACATCAAACATGAAGCATGCAAATCCCTTTTTGATCCGTCGGCGGATTATGGGGCTTCATGGTTCAGGCAACAACGCGGCCGTGCGACAATGCAAACGGGCTGCGCCATTTTGGTCGCAGATGCCGCCGCCGTGACCGCCGCCGATGGCGCGCCTGCAGCCCCGCTGGCTGCACAATTCGATGGCCTTGGCCGAGCAATCTGAAACACCGATTAATCGATGGGTAACAGATCACCGTTAACCTTACGCCGGACGCCGGGCTGGTTTGCCAGCAGTCCGTGCACCGGCGGATCGCCGATCCGGCTCTGCGTCATGACATCTGGCAGCACACCTGGCAGCACCACCCGGCAGCAGCGGCCCACGATGCTGTCACAAGACTGCGGAAAGGACCTCTAGCGACGTATTCGTCACCGAGACGCAGCACCAAGAGTTGCACGGACCACCAACTTCCGACATAGGATGAGGCTAAGTCCGCAATTTGTTCTGAACTGCTGCATCGACCATTGAAAAGTTCGCTGTTTTCACGACCATTGGCATCTTCCGCATGGAACCCGCGATGATCAGAAATTTGTCCCCAAACGTTCGCGTTTTAACGCTCGCCGTTGCGGTCATGGTGCTCGCCGGCGCCCATTATGCCGGATCACCGGCGGCGGCCGCCGCCGACCCTGCCGTCAGCTACATGCGCCGCGCCGCCAACGCCTTGATGGATGCCCAGCGCAAAGGCTCATCGGCGGCATTTGCCCGGGTTATCAATTCCTACGGCCATGTCCCGGCAATCGCGCTGTTTGCCCTTGGTGAGTTCCGCAGAGACCTGCCACGGGCCAGCCGGCGCACCTATTACAGCGGCATGACCCGCTTCATTGGTCGCTACGCCGCCACTGAGGCGCCGAAATATCCGGTTGAGCGGGTCAAGTTTGCCGCAGCCGGTGTCCGTGACGGCCGCGCCATCATGATCGACAGCGTCGTGATCCTCAAGGACGGCTCGAGCTACGATGTACGCTGGATGCTGCTGCCCAACCGTGGCGGCTTCAAAGTTCGCGACGCGCAAGTGCTCGGCTTCTGGGTCAGCCCGTTTCTCCAGAACCTGTTCCAAGACTACATCCGCCAGAACGGCGGCAGTGTCAACGCGCTGGTCACGGTCCTGAGCCGCATGCCGTAGGCAGCGCACAACGGCCCGCAGCATATCCTCCGATCGCCGTTCGACGGCGATTCTTGAGGGCCGCTGCACCCCTCAAACATGCGACCAGGAGATCATCCCCTGGAGCGCGAACTGTTCGATGCTCTAACGCTCGAAACGCTTGAACTTGATGCGATGCGGTTCGACCGCCTGTTCACCCAGCCGGCGCTTCTTGTCTTCCTCGTAGTCGGCAAAGTTGCCTTCGAACCATTCGACGTGGCTATCGCCTTCGAAGGCCAAGATGTGGGTTGCGATACGGTCGAGAAAGAAGCGGTCGTGGCTGATGATGACCGCGCAACCGGGAAAGTCCTCGAGCGCTGCCTCAAGCGCCGACAACGTCTCAACATCGAGGTCGTTGGTCGGTTCATCCAACAGCAGCAGGTTGGCGCCCTGCTTGAGCATCTTGGCAAGATGGACCCGGTTGCGCTCACCTCCCGAGAGCAAACCAACCTTCTTTTGCTGATCCGGTCCCTTGAAATTGAACCAGCCGGTATAGGCCCGGCTTTGGATCTCCCGGCCACCGAGCGCGATCATGTCATTGCCGTCGGAGATCTCCTGCCAAACCGTCTTGTTCGCATCGAGGGCATCGCGTGACTGATCGACATAGCCGAGCCTGACGCTGTCGCCGACACGAATCGAACCGGCATCGGGCTGCTCCTGTCCGCTGATCATCTTGAACAACGTCGTCTTGCCGGCACCGTTCGGCCCGATCACGCCGACAATGCCACCTGGCGGCAGTTTGAACGACAGGTCTTCGATCAGCAGGCGATCTTCAAAGCCCTTCGAGAGCCGGTCCACCTCGATCACGATCGTGCCCAGCTTCGGCCCCGGCGGAATTCGGATTTGCGCCTGGTTGATGTCTTGGCGCCCGGCTTCCTCCGCCAGCCTTTCGTAGGCATCGATACGCGCCTTGGATTTCGCCTGACGCGCTCGCGGGCTTGAGCGGATCCACTCCAGTTCGCGCTTGAGCGCGCGTTGCTTGGCCGCTTCCTGGCCCTTTTCCACGTCCAGCCGCTTGGCCTTTTGTTCAAGCCAGGCGGAATAGTTGCCCTTATAGGGAACACCCTGGCCGCGATCGAGTTCCAGGGTCCATTCCGTGATGTTGTCGAGGAAATAGCGATCGTGCGTGACCAGGATGACGCAGCCCGCATAGTCCTTGAGAAAACGCTCGAGCCACGCCACGCTTTCGGCATCCAGGTGGTTGGTCGGCTCGTCGAGCAGCAAGATCTCGGGCTTTGAGAGCAGTAGCCGCGTCAACGCCACCCGCCGCTTTTCACCGCCCGACAGGTTATCGACCGGGCCATCGCTTGGCGGGCACCTGAGCGCATCGAGGGCCTGTTCGACCTGACTGTCGAGGTCCCACAGCTCCTGCGCATCGATCTGGTCCTGCAGCTGCGCCATCTCTTCCGCCGTCGCATCCGAATAGTTCATCGCCAACTCGTTGAACCGGTCGAGCATCGCCTTCTTCTCGCCAACCCCATCCATGGCGTTCTCGAGCACCGTCTTGTCGTCATCGAGTTCCGGCTCCTGCGGCAGATAACCGACCCTGATGCCGTCAGCCGCCCAGGCCTCACCGATGAAATCTTCAACCGTGCCCGCCATGATTTTGAGCAACGTCGATTTGCCGGCACCGTTGACCCCGACCACGCCGATCTTGGCGCCCGGGAGAAACGACAGGGAGATGTCTTTCAAGACCTGTTTGCCGCCGGGGTAGGTCTTCGACAACTTGTGCATGTGATAGACGTATTGTGGCGTCGCCATTGCGCAACTGCTCCGCTCATTGACCGCCCGCAGCGGTAGAGATTTCAGGATTGGCAGAGGTTCTAGCCAAAACCGCGCCCGAGCTCAACGGCCAGGGCAGCGCACCGGAGACGCCAAGATTTGGCCTGGTGCCGGCATTGCAGCGGCCTTATGATGGCGCCAGCATCACCCACCGCGCCTTGGCACAGACCAAATCTGAACGTCTGAATGCGCCATTTTAAGTGATTGAGACCACTAGCCTATGCACCTATTTTTTGCGCCACAGCCAATGATCACATCGGGGCCCGACCCATGACCGACGCCAGCCAGGCACCTGAACCGCAGTTGCCAAACCATCTCCTCTACTTTGCAGACCCGATGTGTTCGTGGTGCTATGGATTCGCCCCGGTCATCGCAACGTTGAGCGAACAATTTGCTGATCGCCTTCCTTTGCGCATTGTCATGGGCGGGCTCAGAGCCGGCAACACCGAGGCGATGCGCGACAAAGACCGCGACTATATCCGCAGCGCCTGGACCCGGGTCAGCGCGGCCTCGGGACAACCGTTCGATTTCAGTTTTTTCGACCGCGACACCTTCGTCTATGACACCGAGCCCGCTTGTCGCGCCGTTGTCGCCATGCGCCATCGCCATCCCGAAAACGCCCTCGCCATGAAGAGCGCGATCAGCAACGCCTTCTACGCCGCCAATCGCGACGTCACCCAATCCGAGGTTCTGGCCGACATTGCAGCACAACTCGGCGATGACCGTGACGCCTTTCTGACGGACTTCATGCGCCCCGAAATCCGCAACGCGACGTTTCGCGATTTCCTGTTCGCCCAGCAATCTGGCGTCCACGGTTTCCCCTGCCTGCTGCTCGGCAGTCACGATGGCAGCTATGCGCTCCTCACCAACGGTTATCGCCCGCTCGACGGCCTGCCCGAAGCAATCGACAGCTGGCTTGCCGCCCGGATCGGGGGCCGGTGAATTCGCCACCGGACCATACGCTCAAAACGGTTCCGCACCGGAAGCTTGCGCCGCCCGATCCGAACAGCGCGATAGCCTGTGCCCGAACGCGAACCAGCCAGCGGCCCCCGCTTGAAGAGCGGCGATGATATGGACCACTAAATCATCGTGCTTTAAGTTGGAACCGCTATTGCGGTTCCAACTTAAAGCACAAAGATGATCGCCACTTTAGAGGCGAGCAACTTTCTGCCTTTATTCGGGTTCGTTCCGATTCCGAATAAAGGCAGGTTGCTCTAGTTGAGGTTGGACACGCCAGTGTAGAAAAACCTGCCGAGGCCGACCGTGAACACCAGGCAGCCGTAGAGCGAATGTTCCAACCACACCGCCCAGAACGAACGCGTTGACCAGTAACGGTAGGCGATCAGCCAGCCAATCACCATCGAGCCCAAAATCGCGATCGGGTTGCCGAAGATAATGTGCGCAAAACCGAACAGCGCGCCGTTTGACAGAATGGCCAACCACTTCGCGCTCCGAAACAACGGACCGTAGCGATGAAAGAAGAAGGTCCGGAAAACCAGCTCTTGGGCGATCACCGACGCCAGCGGATAGATGACCATCACCATCAACCATAACATCGGCGCATAACGCGGAAACGACAGGAACCGATGCGGGAACAACAGATAGGTCAGGACCACAACGATGCTACCAAGCACGGCAAACTTGACGAGAATGGCAATCAACGTTGTGGATGAAAATCCGCGCGCAAGCTCGGTCCTGATGCGAAACGTATCATCCCACAGCAGATAGGCGATGAAACCGAACAACACCGGCTGCAACACCAAAAACAGCGGAATGCGCAATTCAAAGATCGCCCAGCTCATCGCCAACGGCGCGCCGACATAAAACAGACCGAGCTCACAAATCAGCCAGATCCGGCGCGCCAGGCGCGGGTTCGATGTCGCTTCGGGCCACGACAGCGACCCGCCTGCGGCAAAGCGTGCTCTCTCGACTTGATGCATCGCCAACACCCATCCGCCTCGGTCGGCCGGCCTCGTCCAACTTGTTAGCGGCCCTGCCCCATCAGCTTGAAAGCCGCCGAGACCCTGTGGCGCAGCTTATGGAAGCCCTTCGTGCCCTCGCCGGTCATCCAGTTCATCTGCAAGGACCGTCGCGGACCTTCGAACGGATGATGACCGTGCCAGGAATTATCCGACCTCTTGAACACCAGTAGCGTGCCGTTGTCCGGCGCCACTTCGGCTGCGAAATCATCGACGTCGTGGCCGTTCCGCAAGATCCGCAGCCGACCGCCTTCGTGCTGCCAGTGTTCGTTGAGGTAGAGCAGGACGGTTATGATCTTGTCCTTTGAATCGGTATGCAGACGGCCGTCCTTGGCGCGCGTATAGCCGCGCAACGAGTACATTTTCGGGCGTTCTGAAAGGTCGACGTTGAACTTTTCGGCAATTGCCGCCTCGAAGGCGGGGCCATCAAGTTCATCGATGACCTCCTTGATCACCATGCCGGCATCGAGGCTTTCGAGTGGAAACGAGCCGCCGCTGTCGATGTCCGGATAGGTTGCATTGACCTTTGCAATACTGTCGGCGCCAAGAAAACCGGGCACGATGCAATACTGGAAAGGTTCCTCGTGCAACTCCGCCGAACGCAGCTTATCCAAATCGAGATGGGTCATGCCAGTTCCCCGCTGCCTTGTCATCGCTGTCAAAGTTGGCGCGCGGTCTGGTTCGCGCGCCGCATTGCCGGTCGCCAATCTAGAGCGTGCTCAACGCGCGGCGACTCTAACGGCCTGATTGGCAGAAATCATGACCCAGCTGTAGTTGGCAAAACCTCGCACCGACGCCGCCAGCGCGACACGATTTCGCACGCGATTTCCTGCGCCGAAAAGAGCGGCGCATAGGTCCACGCTTCCAGTCTTTCGATGCGCTCGGGCAGCGCCCGCGTTGCACCATAATCGCGCAGCGCTGCATGGAAGCGGGCAAACTTCTGCGACCCGCCCGACGGCGCGAAGACAAAAACAGGCCGTCCGGTGGCACACGCTTCGCCGGTCATGTTGACCGAATCAGCGGTCACAATCAGCCAATCGGCATGCGCCAGAAAGTCCGCATAAGGATTGGCCCCCTCGCCGGTCCACAAAATCCGCGGCGCGCCACGGGTCGCCTGATCCACGGCCTGCAACAAGCGCTGATGCGTGCGTCGCGACGTTGTGATCAGAAAGCTGGCGCCGAGCCCGCGCAATGATGTGAGGCTTTGTGCCAGTCGCTCGTCATCGGCTTCGCGAAACCTGTAGGCGGCGTTTTTGCCACCGAGGATGACCGCAATTTTCGGGCCCGGCAGGGCTGCGATGTCGTTCGGCGCCGTCGCGCGCAAGGTGGCAAGGCGGACGTCGGAAAAGCTGTGCGGCGCGGTCAAAGTCGTCATGACATTGACGCCGCGCCGTTTGTCATGGTGTGGCACCCAAATCAGGTCCGCGGTATCCGCCCCCGTCTTCGGGTCCTGCAAGACGACGGTAAAGCAGCGCGGCCCGGCAGCCTTTCGAAGCGCGCGGATATAGGGAATGCTCGCGCGCCCCGTCGCGATCGCAACGGCGGGCCACGGCGGCGCAAACTGAGTGCCGCTTTCGCCGAAGCGCTCTTCGGCGCTGACCGCTGCCCACGGCGCCAGGAATTTGGCAAGGCCTTTCGGGGCGACGGTCTTGAGCTGATAATCGAGCCCCAGAGCGTCAGCCACGCCGCACACCTGCACGACCATACCGGCCTTGCCGTCGGTGATCACCCACCCGCACCGTCCGCGCAAATCCGGCGGGTTGTGGTCCGAACATTGTTCGCCAAGTACCATCATTTCAAAACCTTGCCTGCGCCCGCCCCCCCCTGTCGAGCGGGCCACACGCCGCATCGGAAAACCCGCCCTGCCGCTTAGAGCAACCTGCCTTTATTCGGAATCGGAACGATCCCGAATAAAGGCAGAAAGTTGCTCGCCTCTAAAGTGGCGATCATCTCTGTGCTTTAAGTTGGAACCGCAATAGCGGTTCCAACTTAAAGCACGATGATCTAGCTCGAGGCGTGACATCGCCTTGCAAAGCCATAGAGTGGGCAATCCGTTTTCCATTGTCCAAGGCGGCTGCAACCCATGCCTGTCAAACTCGATGCAATTGATTGGCGCATCATCAAGGAACTATCGGCCGATGGCCGCATGACGAATGTCCAACTGGCACAACGCGTCGGCATCACTCCGCCTCCGTGCCTGCGTCGGGTCCGCGCTCTGGAGGCCGCCGGCCTCATTCGCGGCTATCACGCCGACATCGATCAAACCGCCCTCGGCTATGAGCTAACGGTGTTTGTGATGGTGGCGCTGCACAGCCAGTCGGAAACCGACCTGCGTGCCTTTGACAACGCGACGCTGACATGGCCCTTGGTGCGCGATTGTTACATGATGTCGGGCGAAACGGACTATGTCCTGAAATGCATTGCGCCAAACATGTCCGTGTTCCAGGACTTCCTGATCAACACGTTGAGTGCCGCCCCGAACGTTGCCAGCGTCAAAACCGCCGTCACGATCAGACAGACCAAACACGAGCCCGGTGTTCCACTCGACGTGCGCCCGTGACGGCTTGCGCAATAAACCAGCGCAATCGGTCCCGCGTGAAAAGTTCCTGCGGCGCGCTATTTCCATTGGATCTTGAGAATCTCGTAGGAGCGCGCACCCTTCGGCGTCGTGACTTCGACAACGTCACCTTCGGATTTGCCGATCAGCGCGCGTGCAATCGGTGAGGTAATCGAGACCTTGCCGGCTTTGACGTCGGCCTCCAACTCCCCGACGATCTTGTAAGTTACCTCTTCCTCGGTGTCTTCATCTTCGAGCGTGAGGGTTGCACCGAACTTGACCGTATCACCGGACAACGATTGCGGATCAACCACATCCGCGCGGCCGAGCTTGTCTTCGAGTTCTGCAACCTTGGCCTCGTTCATGCCCTGGGCTTCCTTGGCGGCGTGATACTCCGCATTTTCCGACAGATCACCGTGCGCGCGCGCCTCTGCAATCGCCTGAATGATGCGCGGACGCTCGACCGATTTGAGACGCTGCAACTCTGCTTCAATCGCCGCATAACCTTCGGCCGTCATCGGGACACGTTCCATCGACATCAATCAAATCTCCTCTTGGATGAGGTACGACTGCCTCACCTCATTGATTAAAGTTCACCGACGATATCGGAGTTTAGCCCCATAGTTGGGTCAATTGCGGGTGGGTTCAAGCCAATCAAGCAGACGAACTATAGCATTTCAGAGTGAACTCGAACCATCCCGGTGCGCGCCGGAGATCGCCAATCTGTTTCGCCGACACTGTGCCGGGGGTCTGAAAATGAACCACATTGTCTGCATCCTCGCGTCCAGCAGTGCAGCACACCAACTGCTACCAATGCGTCCGGATTTATGGGTTTGCCGCCTGGCGAAAGGTAGCTTTTAACAAAGGTAGCTTTGCAGTGGAGCGACTTTAAGGATATCGGCTTTGAGCGCCTTGATCGCCTTGGTCACCGCGCTCGCACCGGCTGTAGTTGTATAGTATGGGATATGATTGAGCAAGGCCGTGCGCCGGATATCCTTTGAGTCTTCAAGCGCCTTTGCACCTTCAGTTGTATTAAAAACCATCGCAATTTCGCCATTCTTCATGGCATCGACGATGTGCGGACGGCCCTCCAGCACCTTGTTGATGGCCTCACACGCCAGACCATTGTGCTCAAGAAATCGCTTTGTGCCGCGCGTCGCGACAATCCGATAGCCCATGTCCAGCAAGTCCCGGACCGGCTCGACAATGCGTTCCTTGTCGCCGTCACGCAGCGAAACGAAAACCTTGCCCGACATCGGCAGCTTGAGATTGGCGCCGAGCTGGCCTTTGGCAAACGCCGCGGCGAAGTCGCGATCGATGCCCATAACTTCGCCGGTCGATCGCATTTCCGGTCCCAATACGGGATCGACCCCCGGGAACCGCGCAAACGGGAACACGGCCTCCTTGACCGCGATGTGGCCGACCTGCACCCGCTCCAGGTTCAACGATGCCAGCTTCTCCCCAGCCATCACCCGCGCCGCCAATCCCGCCACCGGCAACCCGATCACCTTGGCAACAAACGGCACCGTGCGACTGGCGCGCGGATTGACCTCCAGGATATAGACACTGCCATCCTTGATCGCGTACTGGACGTTCATCAGGCCGACAACGTTCAGCGCCCGCGCCAGTTTCCGGCTCTGAGCCTCCAGGACCTCGATAACCTCGCCCGACAGGGAATGCGGTGGCAGCGAACACGCAGAATCGCCTGAGTGAATGCCCGCTTCCTCAATGTGTTCCATGATGCCGGCGACAAACACCTCTTCACCATCGCACAGGCAGTCGACATCGACCTCGATGGCATCCGTAAGATAGCGGTCGATCAGCAGCGGCCGGTCAGGCGAGACGACCAATTCCGAGGGATTGTCGAGCGTCTGCGACAAGCGCGTGACGTAGCGGTCCAGTTCCGCCCCGTCGTGCACGATCTCCATGGCGCGCCCACCTAGAACATAGGACGGACGGATCACCACCGGATAGCCGATTTGTTCGGCTTCGGCGCGTGCTGCCTGCGGCGAACCGGCAATGCCGCTTTCCGGCTGGCGCAGCGCCAACGACCGGATCAGTGCGTTAAACCGATCGCGATCCTCGGCGAGATCAATGGCATCCGGCGACGTCCCGAGAATTGGTACGCCGGCGTCTTCGAGCGCTGCCGCCAGCTTCAAGGGCGTTTGCCCGCCGAACTGCACGATCACCCCCTTGAGCGTTCCGCTGGTCTGCTCGACCCGAATGATTTCGAGCACGTCCTCGGCCGTCAGCGGTTCGAAATAAAGACGATCGGAGGTGTCATAATCGGTCGACACCGTCTCCGGATTGCAGTTGATCATGATCGTCTCGTAACCGGCATCGCCAAGCGCGAAACAGGCATGGCAACAACAATAGTCAAACTCGATGCCCTGTCCGATCCGGTTCGGGCCGCCGCCGAGGATGATGACCTTCTCGCGCGCGCTCGGCCGTGCCTCGCACATCGCCGCGGCACTGAGGCCCGTCTCGTAGGTCGAATACATGTAAGCCGTCGGTGCGGCGAACTCGGCCGCACAGGTATCGATCCGCTTGAACACCGGCATCACTCCGAGCCGCTGTCGCAGTTCCACGACGTCGTGGCGTTCGACGCCGGCCAGATCGGCCAGGCGTTGATCCGAAAACCCATTTGCCTTCAACATCCCCAACAACGACGCGTGCTCCGGCAAACCATGCACCTTGACGCGCTGTTCGAGCTCGATGAGTTCGTGCAGCCGCGCAATGAACCACGGATCATAATGGCAGAACTCCTGCACCTGCTCGGCCGGAAACCCGAGCCGCAAGGCCTGCGCGACCTTGAGAATCCGGTCCGGCGCCGGTCGGCTGACGGCCGCGCGAATGACGTTCTTGTCGTCGCCTTGGCCAAGACCCTCAAGCTCGACATCGTCGAGCCCGGCGAGCCCGGACTCCATCGAGCGCAGTGCCTTTTGCAGACTTTCCTGGAACGTTCGCCCGATCGCCATCACCTCGCCAACCGACTTCATCGCCGTCGTCAGGGTCGGGTCGGCACCCGGGAACTTCTCGAAGGCAAACCGCGGAATCTTGGTCACGACATAATCGATTGTGGGCTCGAACGCGGCCGGAGTCGCCCCGCCGGTAATATCGTTTTCGAGTTCATCGAGCGTATAGCCGACCGCCAGCCGCGCTGCGACCTTGGCGATCGGAAAGCCGGTGGCCTTGGAGGCCAGCGCCGAGGAGCGCGACACCCGCGGGTTCATTTCGATCACCACCAGGCGCCCGTCCGCGGGATTGACGGCGAACTGCACGTTCGAGCCGCCGGTCTCGACCCCGATTTCGCGCAACACCGCAATCGAGGCATCGCGCATGATCTGGTATTCCTTGTCGGTCAATGTCAGCGCCGGCGCCACGGTAATCGAATCGCCCGTGTGTACGCCCATCGCATCGACGTTCTCGATCGAACACACGATGATGCAGTTGTCCGCCTTGTCGCGCACAACCTCCATCTCGAACTCCTTCCAGCCGAGCACGCTTTCTTCGACCAGCACCTGCGTCGTCGGCGAGGCATCGAGGCCACGCTCGATAATGTCTTGATATTCCTGCCGGTTGTAGGCGACCCCGCCGCCGGTTCCCCCGAGCGTGAACGATGGCCTGATGATCGCCGGCAGGCCGATCACCTCGAGCGCCGCCATCGCTTCGGCGAGGTTGTGGGCCAGCGCCGAGCGCGGCGTCTCAAGGCCGATTTTGTTCATCGCCTCGCGAAACAGCTGTCGGTCCTCAGCCTTGTCGATGGCCTCGGCATTGGCGCCGATCAGCTCGACACCGAGTGCTTTCAGCACGCCGTTGTTCTGCAGGGCCAATGCCGTATTGAGCGCCGTCTGCCCGCCCATCGTCGGCAGCAACGCATCGGGGCGTTCTTCGGCCAGAATCTTGGCGACAACATCCGGCGTAACCGGCTCGACATAGGTTGCATCCGCCAGTTCCGGATCCGTCATGATGGTGGCCGGGTTCGAGTTGACCAGAACAATCCGGTAACCCTCAGCCTTGAGCGCCTTGCAGGCCTGGGTTCCCGAATAATCGAATTCGCAAGCTTGTCCGATAACGATCGGGCCGGCGCCGATGATCATAATCGAGGAAATATCGGTGCGTTTTGGCATCGTCGGCGACTTTCGTCTCTCAATTTTCTGCGCGGTATCAGACCGCATGCGCGATCGTGAGGACTTTCGGCAGTGAGCCCCTGCATGACAAAACTCGATCGTTGTGCTGACCCCGAGGACCCTGTCAAATCAGCACGGCCTAGCTAACAATCGCCCGTTTGGCTACACTTGGTTGATCTTTGCGCCCAACTGCGGCACAGCACCTATGGCAAGATAGCCCGCGGCCGCGCCGGTCTTAGATCGCCTCCGCACCATAGTAAAGTGAAACGACGTGACGGGCTTGCGCGAAAAACAGCCAGCGCTCGATCAGCACGCCGACGGCGGTCGAGCCAACGGCTGCAATGCCAAGCAAGGCGGCAACACCGGGTGTGGCAACCAATAACGCCAACAAACCGAAGGCCGGGATCAGGAACAGCGCCACGGTCGCGATCATGCGCAGTTTGTCGGCGTGCTTGCGCGCCACGCCATAGCCCATTTCGCGCATCACGTAGTTTGCCTGCGTATGCGGCTCTTCGAGGACCCGGACCGTGCCAAACCGCGACAGGCCCGTGGCATCGCCGGCCGTCGCCGTCTTCGGCGCCGTGT
The DNA here is from genome assembly GCA_965223355.1 of Hyphomicrobiaceae bacterium. GTDB lineage: Bacteria > Pseudomonadota > Alphaproteobacteria > Rhizobiales > Hyphomicrobiaceae > Tectiglobus. The sequence continues at coordinate 4,053,775 of CBDCWE010000003.1, read as the reverse complement.
CGACCTGGCTCCAGTAAACCACCTTCATCAGCCAACCGGCGAGCAACAGCACCAAATTGAACCACACCGACCCGGCCTCGACCCCGAACCAAAACGCGACCAGGACGTTGAACAGAATGGCCCCGGTCATGACCGCCATGACACAGTAGATCGGAGCAACCAGCGGGTGATGCCAGGCCTTGATGGTCGACAGCGAGCCATAGATCATGCCCGTACACCAGACGGTCGCCAGCGCGCCGCAGATCGCCAGTATCGCGCACACCGCAACACTGCCCGAAACGTCCTCAAACAACACCCAGCCAATGCCCAGCCCGGCCACGGGAACGTAGGTGGCAACCGCTGCCACGCCCTCGCGCGACAGCCACGATGTCGACCACTGCGAGAACGCCCGCCAGGCCCGCTCCGGCCGTCCGAGGTGCAGCATCGATGACAACAGCCCGGTCGTAATCATGATCACGGCCAAGCCCAGCCCGATCAAACCAAATGATCCATCCGGCGGCACGATCGCGAGCAACACACCGGCGGCCATCCAGATCAGCAGCCCATAGCCGGCACCGGAAATCGTCGTGAACAAAATCACTGAGTAGGCGGGATGCATCGTCTCTGGTCCTCCCGCTATCGCTGCAACATCTGATCCGCCCAGCGGAAAAACCGCTCGGCAATGTCGCGTGAACTTTGCGCTGCTGCCGGCGATGCGGTCTGTCTGTCATCGCCGTTGGCATCGCCATCGCGGCGCGGACGCGGCGGCAGATACCGATTGACGGGTTTATAGCCGGTCTCCGGCATCAAACCATAACCGCCACGGTCTTCGACCAGTTTTGATACAGCGCTGGACGGATCACCGAGATCGCCGAAGTGACGCGCGCCGGTCGGACAGGCCTTCACGCACGCCGGCACCCGGTCTTCCTCGGCCAGGGTCTGGTTGTAAATACGGTCGACACACAGCGTGCACTTCTTCATCACCCCGTGATGGTCGTCGAACTCGCGCGCACCGTAGGGACACGCCCACGAGCACAGCTTGCAGCCAATGCAGGTGTCCGGATTAACAAGGACAATGCCGTCCTCCTGACGCTTATAGGATGCACCGGTCGGGCAGACGGTGACGCAGGCCGGTTGTTCACAATGCAGACACGAGCGCGGAAAGTGAACCGTTCGCGACCTCGAACCGTCAGAGACCTCATAGCCGTGGATCCGATTGAGCCACGTCCCAACCGGATCGCCACCATAAGGATCCCTGTCGGAAAGCGGTGCCGAATAACCGCCGGTGTTCCATTCCTTGCAACTCGTCGCACACGCCTGGCACCCGACACAGGTATCCAGATCGATCACCAGGCCGAGCTTCTTGTTGGTGGTTGGCGGCAGCGCCGTCATGTCGTGGCCCTCCGGTTGCGCCCGTCGAAAGCCAGGACCTCGGGCCGATCGGTCTCCCCGGCCGGCGCCAGGGCCGCGAACTGCGGCCAGCTTTGCTCGATATTCACCTCACCGACCCTTTCGATACGCACGCGCAGGTCATACCAGGCGGCCTGGCCGGTAATCGGATCGGAGTTAGCAAACCGGTAGCCGCCGCCCTGTTCCGGCAACAGTTCCGAAATCAGATGATTGAGCAGGAAACCCTTCCTAGCCTCCGGCGCATCCTGATCGAGCCCCCACGTGCCACTGCGTTTGCCAATCGCATTCCACGTCCAGACCGTATCATCGTTGACGCCGTCCATCAGGCGCACTTGTGCTTTCACACGGCCGATCGCGCTCGTGATCCACACCCAGCCATCGTCCTCGACAGCCAGTTCGCGACCGCGTTTGCGGCTCATATAAAGGCGGTTGTAACCGTGGATCTGGCGCAGCCACGCATTCTGCGAGCCCCAGGAGTGATACATCGCCATCGGCCGTTGGGTGATGGCGTGCATCGGATAGGTCGCCTCATCCACCATCGTGCCCTCGAACGGCGCATACCAGAACGGAATCGGATCGAAATAGCGCTTGATCCGCGCGCGGTGACTGTCCGGCGGCTGCACGTCGCCGTGACCTTCTGCAGCCAGTCGAAACGTCTGCAACGATTCGAGATAAAGCTGGAACACCACCGGATTGGGCGCACCGATAAATCCGACTTCGACCGCCCAGTCGAGATAGCCTTTGTTGACGTGCTTGAAATAGCGCTGATGCGGTTTGAGCTCGTGTGCGTAAAAGCAGCCGTTTTCGATATAGGCCTTGAGTTGGTCCGGGTTGGGCGCGCCCTTGCCGAACGACGTACCATCCGCACCGCGATAACCGGTCAGCGGACCAACGCCGGGGCTGCGCTCGTGGTTGACAATGTAGTCGGCATACCCGCCCGGATACTTGGCCGCGCCGTCTTCGTTGACAAACCCCGGCAATTTCAGGCGTGCGCCAAGGTCGAGCAAAGCGGTTTGAAACGGGCGCACATTGCGGTCCGGCTCGACCACCGGCTGGCGGATCGCATCGGCCGGCGCATCGGGATCGGAAATCGGACGGTCCAGCATCGAGATGCAGTCCCAACGCTCAAGATAGGTGGTGTCGGGCAGGATCAAATCCGCATACGGCACCATCTCCGAAAAATAGGCATCGCTGTAGATGACTTTTGGGATCTTGTAGTCGCCTGTCGTCTCGTCTTTCTCGGTGAGATAACGCAGCACCGCTGGCACGTTCATCGCCGAGTTCCAGCTCATGTTCGCCATGTACATGAACAGCACATCGACGGGATAGGGATCGCAACGGGCGGCATTGGTCAGCACCATGTGCATCAAGCCGTGGGCTGCGACCGGCGCATCCCAGGAATAGGCCTTGTCGATCCGGGTCGGGTTGCCGGCAGCATCGACCAGGAGATCGTCGGGGCCGGTCGGAAACCCGAGCGGTGCGCCGCCAAGCGGTGTTTCCGGCTGCACGGTTCCGGCCTTGCCGGCCGGCTTCAATGGCGGCGGCGCCGGCCGCGGGAACGGTGCCTTGTAGCGGAACCCGCCCGGCACATCGATGGTGCCAAGCAGGATCTGTAACACGTGCAGCATGCGGCACGTCTGAAAGCCGTTGGAGTGCGCCGAAATCCCGCGCATTGCGTGCAATGACACCGGCCGGCCGACCATCTTTTCGTGGCGCCGCCCGGCCCAATCCGTCCACGGAATATCGAGTTCGACCTGGCTCTTGAAGGCTGCATCCGCGATCTCTCGGGCCAGCCGCCGGATCGTCGCCGCCGCAACGCCTGTGACCTTTTCGGCTTCTTCAGGCGCGTGATACTCGGTCAGAAAGCGGTCGGCGATCAGCTGGAACGCCGGCACCGCCGTGCGCCCGTCCGCTAGCTCCACCTTGCCGGTCAGCGCCGGCGAGATATCGAGCCGCGATGCATCGACGATTTGGCCGGTTGCCTTGTCCAGGCACAACACTTTGTTGTCACCGTCGCGCGCGAACAAACCGTGATCCGGCGCACCGTCGTCCTGGATCACCAGCCACGGCGCGTTGGTGTAGGCAACCAGCGATTGCAAATCGATCTGCTGGTTGATCAACAGCTCACGAATCAACGCGGCAACGAACATGCCGTCGGTGCCGGGCTTGATGCCGATCCATTCGTCCGCGATTGCACCGTAGCCCGTGCGCACCGGATTGACCGCGACGAATTTGACGCCCTTGGCCTTGAGCTTGCCGAGCGCCGTCTTGATCGGGTTGGAGCCGTGATCTTCGGCTACCCCGAACATCATGAAGTATTTGGTGTGCTCCCAGTCCGGTTCGCCGAACTCCCAGAACGATCCGCCGAACGTGTAGAGCCCGGCGGCGGCCATATTGACCGAACAAAAGCCGCCATGGGCTGCGAAGTTCGGCGTCCCGAACTGCTGTGCAAACCAGCCGGTCAAGGCCTGGCTTTGATCGCGGCCGGTGAACAAGGCAAACTTTTGCGGGTCGCGCCGGCGCACATCCGCGAGCCATTCCGTGGCAAGATCCAGCGCCTCGTCCCAGCCGATCTCTTCGAACTGGTTCGATCCGCGCGGCCCAACGCGCTTCAACGGCGCCGACAGCCGTGCCGGCGAATAGTGCTGCATGATGCCGGCGGCCCCCTTGCCGCACAGCACCCCCTTGTTGACCGGATGGTCGCGGTTGCCTTCGATGTAGCGAACCGTGCCGTTCTTCAAGTGCACCTTGATCCCGCATCGGCAGGCACACATGTAACACGTCGTGGTCTTGACCTCGTCCCCGATCGGCTCGTTCAGTTCGACTGTCGGCTCTGCCTCGCCCATGCGCCCCAATCCTCAATGCTCAATGCTCGCGTTGCGGCCAAAGCTAGAACATGAAAACCGACATGCAAAGGTTTTCACTGCCGATCGTTCGGCATGGCGTTAATGATCCGGCCGCGGCAACGGATCGCGGAGCTGCCCATCGCACCAAACGCGACCGCCGGGGCCGAGATCATCGGCTGTGGACGGCCGGGCGGGGCAGCGGGATGGGCCAAGCTCGGTCTCAACGGCGATGGCATTCGTCGCCATCTGCAATGGCGGCATCGGCTCAGCGAATGATCAGCAAACACTCATAGGCCGGACTTGCCAGAAAACCGCAGCCCCCTTGTGGTTGACGGCATTTGCAGCTTTTATCGCCGCCATGTGGAACCCGTTTAAATCCGACGCCTTGCGCCCGGCCGGCGCCGGCAGCGAGGCGCGACCGAAAAGCATCGGCCCGACATCCAACTTCTACTGGTCGCAGCGCCTGCGCCTGCATTATCTGGACTGGGGCAACCCGGAAGCCCCGCCGTTGATCCTGCAACACGGCGGCCGCGACCACGGCCGCAGCTGGGATCCCGTCGCGCTCGAGTTGATGACCGACTGGCACGTCATCGTGCCGGAACTCAGAGGCCACGGCGATTCGGCTTGGGCCAGCGACGGCGACTACACAATGGCCGCCTATGTCTACGACTTCGCCCAGCTGATCCACCAGTTGAAGCTCGCCCCCGTGACCGTCGTTGCCCACTCCCTTGGCGGCAATATCGCAACCCGCTATGCCGGCATCTATCCCGACAATGTGCGCAAACTCGTCTCGATCGAAGGCCTCGGCGCCTCACCGAAGGTGCTGGCCGAACGCGCTCACAAATCTCCGGCCGAGCGCATGCGCGAATGGATCGAACACAAGCGCGACCTTTCCGGTCGGCAGCCGAAACGCTACCCGACCCTGGAAGATGCCGCCGCACGCATGCAGGAGCAAAACCAGTTCCTGTCGAAGGAAATGGCCGATCACCTGACCCGCTACGGCGTCAACCAGAACGAAGACGGCACCTATTCGTGGAAGTTTGACAACTATCTGCGGTCATGGCCGCCGAGTGATCTGGCGCACGATCAGATCGAGGCGCTGTGGGCTGCCGTCACCTGCCCGACGCTGCTTATCTATGGTGAGGAGAGCTGGGCTTCCAATCCGGAACAAGACGGCCGGCTCGCCAAATTCCAGAACGCCAGCGTCGAGATGTATTCCGAGGCCGGTCATTGGGTTCATCACGACCGCTTCGAAGATTTTGTTGCGAGCCTGAAACGCTTCCTGTGACGGTCGCACACCATTTGTGATCGGCCTCGTTGCGGTTTCCATCGCGCAAGCCCGGCCGCACGCGCCGAGGCAAGCTGCACCACTGCAGTAATGCACCGATGCACCGATGCACCGAAGCAGCACTGCAACAATAGTGTCAGGCATCAACCCGGTCGTTCAGACGCGGACCCGCCTCAGGCGGACACGAGCGAGCTGCGCTTGATCGAGCGCAAAGCGCCGGCACCGATCATTTGGAACAGTCACGCGATCAACGACGGCACACTCCGGGAGAGGCCAATGTACAAGCACATCCTGATTGCAACCGATGGTTCCGATATCGCCTCCGCGGCCGCCAATCATGCCATCGAACTCGCCAAGTCGTTGGCCGCAGCATTGACCATTGTGACCGTCTCGGAACCCTATGAGGCCGTCGCCTTCACCGATTCGATGGGTGCCATCGATCCGGCTGAGTTTCGCTCGCGCTCGAGCGAATATGCCAACAAGATCTTGGCGACCACCAGCGCGATCGCCAAGCAGGCCGGCGTGGAATGCGACACCCGCCATCAGGAAGACCACTGGCCCTATGACGGCATCATCAAGGCCGCAGAACAATGCGGGGCCGATCTCATCGTTGTTGGCTCTCACGGGCGCCGCGGGATTGAGGGTCTGCTGCTCGGCAGCCAGGCAATGAAGCTGCTCACCCACACGAAAATTCCGACGCTGGTCATCAGATAGGCGCGCGCTCAGCGCCACCAGACTGTGGTCGGGTGCATCCGGCAAGAAGCGTCCGAGTGTCCCGGGAATATATTTGAGGCCAATCGGCGTCATCCCGTGATCCCATGATCCCGGGGCTTGTCCGCGGCACCCCTCTCCCAGCTAGATCATTGTGCTTTAAGTTGGAACCGCCATTGCGGTTCCAACTTAAAGCACAATGATCGCTACTTTAGAGGCGAGCAACTTTCTGTCTTTATTCGGGATCGTTCCGATTCCGAATAAAGGCAGGTTGCTCTAGCGCAAGCGACGCCTTAAAGCGGAATATTGTCGTGCTTCTTCCAGGGGTTCTCGACCGTCTTGTTGCGCAGCATGTTGAGCGCCCGGCAAATCCGCATCCGCGTGTTGCGCGGCAGGATCACTTCATCGATGTAGCCGCGCTCGGCCGCCACGAACGGATTGGCGAAGCGGTCTTCGTAATCCTTGATGCGTTGGGCGATTTTTTCAGCGTCATCCAGTTCGGACCGGTACAGGATCTCCGCTGCACCCTGCGGGCCCATCACCGCAATTTCCGCCGACGGCCAGGCATAGTTCACGTCACCGCGAATATGTTTTGAACTCATGACATCGTAGGCCCCGCCGTAGGCCTTGCGCGTGATCACGGTGATCTTCGGTACCGTCGCCTCCGAATAGGCAAACAGCAGTTTGGCGCCATGCTTGATCAGGCCGCCGTATTCCTGCGCCGTTCCCGGTAGAAACCCCGGGACATCGACAAATGTGATGATCGGGATCTCGAAGCAATCGCAAAACCGCACGAAACGCGCCGCCTTGCGCGAGGCATCGCAATCGAGAACGCCGGCCAGCACCATTGGCTGGTTGGCGACCATGCCGACGGTTCGCCCTTCCATCCGCGCGAAGCCGACGACGATATTCTTTGCAAACGACGGCTGGATCTCAAAGAAATCGGCCTCATCGGCGGCCTTAAGAATGAGCTCTTTGATGTCGTAGGGCTTGTTCGGATTATCGGGGATCAGCGTATCAAGCGAGACTTCGACCCGTTGTGCAGGGTCTTTTGTCGGCAGCTCCGGCACGCCCGACAGATTGTTCGATGGCAGATAGTCCATCAGCCGGCGCATTTGCAACAGCGCCTCGACGTCGTTTTCATAGGCGTTATCCGCAATCGAGGACTTTGTCGTATGGACGCTCGCGCCGCCGAGTTGTTCGGCGGTGACTTCCTCATTGGTGACGGTCTTGACGACGTCGGGTCCGGTCACGAACATGTAGCTCGTGTCCTTGACCATGAAGATGAAGTCGGTCATCGCGGGCGAATAAACATCACCACCGGCACAGGGCCCCATGATCACCGAGATCTGCGGGATCACGCCGGAAGCAAGCACGTTGCGCAGAAACACCTCGCCATAGCCGCCGAGCGCTGCAACGCCCTCCTGGATACGCGCGCCACCGGCATCGAACAGGCCGATAATCGGCGCCCGGTTCTGCAGCGCCATGTCCTGGATCTTATTGATCTTGCGCGCATGCGTTTCCGACAATGACCCGCCGAACACCGTAAAATCCTTGGCGAACAAATAGACGACGCGGCCATTGATCGTGCCCCAGCCGGTGACCACGCCATCGCCCGGAAACTTGGTCTCCTGCATCCCGAAATCCGAACAGCGATGTTCGACGAACATGTCGAACTCCTCGAACGAACCGTCATCGAGCAGCAGATCAATGCGCTCCCGCGCGGTCAGCTTGCCGCGCTTGTGCTGCGCTTCGATGCGCCGTTCACCGCCACCCAGACGGGCGACCGCGCGGCGGCGTTCGAGTTCTTCGATAATGTCCTTCATGGCGTCGGCTATCCTGCGGTGGCGTCGTCGGTTCAGCGAGACATGGTTTGCCCGGCGCCGCTACATACCATGCCCACCAAATGGTGTGAATCCGTCCTTCGATGAGGTCACCGGGTAACCCGCCAGACCGTCTCGCGTGGCGATGATCAAAATAATGACAGCAGCCGCGCTGCTGCGGCAAACTCTTGGCGCCGCCGCGCGCGGCGCTCCCGTGCCTCACCGTCCTCGCCCCATTGCGAGAATTGCCAGTCCTCATCGACATGGGCGGCCGACCACGCGGTCTCATCGTCGATGTGCCGCGCCAGCACGCCATAACCGAGCACCGCCGACCCCGACAGCGTGACGAGGATGTGCAAGGCCGCCAACCTCAGCGCGTGTTCGCCGGCGATCAATCGCCGGAAGGCATCGAGCGCGGCGCGATCCTGGGCCACCGGCATTATGCCGACGGCGCACGCCAGTGCCACCCCGTGGGTCCCGGCCATCCACGCCAATGGCGCATCCCAGGCGCGCGCTTGGCGCGCCACCAACTGTTGCGGATGATCGGCGCGATAACACAACAGATCGCTGCCGGCGAACTTGACGATCTCGTCGCACACATCCTGTTCGTTGCCGGCAACACCATCGAGGGCAGTGTTGACGATCCGGGTCAACGGCATCGACGCCGGATCGATGACGTTTTGCTGGGCGGCCCATTCGGCGGCGAGCGCATCGCATAACGCTTCGCTCGGCACCACCAACGGGTTGTTGCCGGGCGTTCGCACGGTCCGCCCGTCGAGCAGCACCACCCAGCCGTCGTGCTGTTTGCCGGTGCCGACGCGTTCATAGAAGCATTTCGCAAGAGGCCGGCCCGGAGCATCGGTGCCGGCCAACCCCACCCCACCGGTCCCGGGACCGTTATCGGCCATCGTCACAGCCTCCGTCATGTCGATCCAAACAGCGATCGATCACGGCCAACAATTGCGCGGCATCTTCGGCGACGGTCACGGCGCCGCAGCGCTCAAGGTGCAGCACCGGATGGTAACCCCAGCCGACACCGATCGGCTTGACGCCGGCGTTGTGCGCCATCTCGATATCGAAGGTTGTATCGCCGATCATCACCGTGCGCTGCGCCGCAACGCCGGCCTCGCGCATCGCCGTCTCGATCATCGACGGATGCGGCTTTGAGGGATGCGTATCGGCGGTTTGCACGGTCACGAAATGCGGCCGCAGACCGAACCGCGCGAGCAGCGCCCGGGTGCCGTTAACGGATTTGCCGGTCGCCACCCCGAGCAGATGATCGTCGCGCGAACTGAGGGTGTGCACGAGCTCGATCATGCCGTCGTAAAGCGGCTCATGGTGGGCCGGATCCTGCCTGATTTCGCGAAAGCAATCGCGATAGCGCGTGGCGACATCGCGCACCACTTCGCGATCCTGATCCGGCAGCAGCCGGGCCACGGCCAACTCCAGCGACAAGCCGACGCCGGACAAAATCTGGTCTCGCGTTACCGGCGCCTGTCCCGCCCCGTCAAGCGCGCGCGCCATGGCGGTGACAATCCCGTTCTGGCTGTCGACCAGCGTTCCATCGCAATCAAAGATGACGAGCTTCATTTGCTGTCCTATACCTGCCCGCAACCGAGTGCGCTATCCTCACAACGCAAAAAACCGAAACAGGCCACTAGACAGGCTGCTAGGAAACCTCTGAACAATTTTGGGGTCCAGGGGATGATCCCCTGGTCGGAGTGTTTGAGGGGCGGACAAGCCCCTCAAAGATCGCCGCAACGCGGCGATATGTTAAGGGCGCCGCCATCGATCGGGACGTCAATTTGGTCATGGCGGTGAGCCGTTCGGCGATGCAGCTCCCGGGCGGCCATGATCCAGCATCCAGCGCGTCGGGGCCGCCGGCACGCAACGCGTTGTTCTCATTTCGCCGGCCGGGGCCTATAATCCGCTGACCTGCCGACCAGCAACGGATGATATCTTGCCATGAACGTTCACTCGCCGATACCGGATCGCCGCGCCGCCGCGCGGGCTGTGCGCAGCCAGGCCCGCCGCGGCCAACTGACCGGCCAGACGTGCGGCCTTGCACCGGGCATGGTTCAGGGCAATCTGGCGATCCTGCCCAAGGCCTACGCCGACGATTTTGTCGCTTTCTGCCATTTCAATCCGAAGCCCTGTCCGCTGATCGGCATGTCGCAACCCGGTGATCCGTCGTTGCCGATGCTCGGCTCGGATATCGACATCCGCAGCGATGTGCCGATGTACCGTGTGTTTGAGAACGGTGCCTGTGTCGCCACCTGCCCAGACATTGGCGATCTGTGGCGCCGGGATCTCGTCGCCTTCATTCTCGGCTGCTCGTTTTCGTTCGAGGCCGCCATCCTCGAGGCCGGTCTCGCACTGCGCCACATCGACCGCGGCGTCAACGTCGCCATGTATCGCACCAACATCGAAACGCAGCCGGCGGGACCCTTCAAGGGACCCCTGGTCGTCTCGATGCGCCCGTTCACACCGGCCGCGGCCATTCGTGCGATCCAGATCACATCGCGCTTCCCGCAGGTGCACGGTGCGCCAGTTCACTTCGGCGATCCTGCTGCCATCGGCATTGACGACATCATGCAGCCCGACTATGGCGACGTGCCCGAGATCCGGCCTGGCGAGGTGCCGGTATTCTGGGCCTGCGGGGTCACACCACAGGCGATTATCGAGCACGCAAAACCGCCGCTCTGCATCACCCACTATCCGGGTTCAATGCTGGTCACCGATCTCCTCAACGCAGAACTGGCGGCGCTCTGATCCGGCGCACCGGCAACCTTTCGAGCGCTCAAGGAGCAACCATGTCCAACCTCAACGAGGGCATGCTGGCGTGGCGCCGTTCGACCAATCACAACCGCATGATCGAACTGCAGTCCAATCCGGTTGACCCGCAAACCGAAGGCCCGCTCGAAATCGCCTATTTCGGCGCGTCGAGCTTCCGCATAACTTCGCCGGCCGGCATCACCGTGTTGATCGACCCGTGGCGCAATCATCCCTCGGGCAAGTGGGACTGGTACCGCGGCGCGTTCCCCGCGATCGAGGTTGACATCGCGTGTTCGACCCATGCCCACTTCGACCACGACGCAGTCCACGTCCCGGATGCCCATGTCGTCCTCGACCGGCCGATTGGCGAATATCGTTTCGGCGACGTCAAGATCACCTGCTTGGCCGACAAGCATTGCCACGTGGCACCACCCGGCAGCGTTTACGACTGGCCCGAAATGTACCTTAAAACCGCCGGCATCGACGCCCGCCCGCCGAATAACCCGCGCCAGTTTGACAACACCATTATCGTTGTCGAGACTGGCGGCGTGAAGATCATGCACTGGGGCGACAACCGGCCGGACCCGAACCCGCACGTGTGGGAGATGCTCGGTGCCATCGATGTCGCGCTGTTGCCGATCGACGCCTCGATGCACATCCTGTCCTACGAACAAGCAGACCAACTGGCCGCCAGGCTTGCAGCCAAGATTATCGTCCCGCACCATTATTTTATATGGGATTTGGTGCAGCGCGGCTCGACCCTGCAGCCGGCCGACGCCTACGTGGCAGCCCGCGATCATATCAAACCGGACGGCGCGAGCTTCTCCTTCACGGCCGCGGAAATCGCAGACTGGACGGCCCGGGTCGTCCATTTCGGCGATCACGTTGCCTTCGACAAGCCGCCGACGGCGACCGGGCAAGACTGGGGCTAGAGCAACCTGCCTTTATTCGGAATCGGAACGATCCCGAATAAAGGCAGAAAGTTGCTCGCCTCTAAAGTGGCGATCATCTTTGTGCTTTAAGTTGGAACCGCAATAGCGGTTCCAACTTAAAGCACGATGATCTTGGGCGGATTTGCGCTGGGGAGTTTATCAATCCGTGGCGAAAGTTGGTGCAACCAAAGCAGTTGTGCCGGCCGGCACAATTTGCAAAGTTGTCACCTGTCGGGCTCGATCCCGACTGCATCATAACAATCATGCCGGGAGTTTAAGACGCGCTCGGAACATTCGAACCGCGCCTTATCTCCAGCATCACGGGAGGAACCTGATGAAGGCTCTGAAATTGACACTCGCTGCGGCAGGTGCCGTCGCGCTTGCGGTGGCGGCCGTCACGACGCCCACCCTGGCTGCCGACAAGAAGGAATTCAAGGTCGTCGGATCTTGGGGCAACCTGTTTGCCTGGAAGGAATTCGAGAAGCGGTTCTGGACCGAGGATCTGCCCAAGGCATCCGGCGGCAACCTGACTGCCAACGCCAAACCCTACACCGAACTCGGCCTGTCCGGCTTTGAGGTGGTGCGCCTCCTCAAGATCGGCGCCTATGACGTGGCCCACGCGGTGACGACCTATGCTGCTGCCGATGCCCCGGAACTCGAAGGTGTGGACCTGGCCGGCGTGTTCCAGGACTTTGCGACCTATCGCAAGGCGCTTGATGCCTATCGCCCGGTGATCGAGCAGGCGCTTGCCACAAAATACAACTCCAAGCTGTTGTTCCTCTACTCGTTCCCGAGCCAGCAAATGTGGTGCAATCTCAAGGCCGGTTCCGGCACCGCGCTCAAGGATCTCAAGGGCAAGAAGATCCGCACCTATTCGACCACGCTCGGTGATTTCATCGAAGGCCTCGGCGCCAGCGCCGTCACTATCGCCTTTGCCGAAGTCGTGCCCGCACTACAGAAGGGTGTCGCCGATTGCGGCATTACCGGCACCACACCGGCTTACAATGCCAAATGGTGGCAGGTCGCAAACACCAACATTCGGGTTCGCCTCGGCTATGCTGCAAGCTTCGGCGCCATGAACATGAAGGTCTGGGAAGGCCTGTCGAAGGAGACCCAGGCAACCATCTCGACGGCGGCCAAGAAGCTCGAAGACGAGATGTGGGGTCGCACCGCCGAACTGGACAAGATCGGCATGGACTGCAACGCCAACGGCCCGTGCCCGTTCGGCAAGCCCGGCGGCATGAACCCGGTCGAACCGAGCGCTGCCGACAAGACCCAGCTCAAGCAGATCGTTACCGACTTCGTGCTGAAGCGTTTTGCCAAGCGCTGCGGCAAGGCCTGTGCCGAACAGTGGAATGCCACGGTCGGCAAGGTTGCAGGTCTCAAAGCGCCGCTCAACTAAGCCTGCGACGACAACTGCTGTGACACCGTCGCGCCGGCGCGCGGCGGTGCGCATATGCGGCGGGCCTTGCCGGTCGGGCGGCATCCGGCAAACCCTGAACGGAGTCGATCATTGGACGTGTTTGAGACCATACACGGCGGACTGGAGAAACTTTCCCGGTTCGCCGTCTGGATCGGCGGTGCAGCGCTGCTGCTCGCGGCAGTGATGGTGACCGTCGACGTCCTCGCCCGCAAGTTCGCCGGCGTCACCATGAGCGGTTCCGATGAAATATCGGGCTACGTGTTCGCCGGCGGCACGACCTGGGCTTATTCCTACTGCGCGATCCATCGCTCCAACATCCGCATCGACGCCCTTTACAACTTTTTGCCCAAACCGGTCCGCGCCATCCTCGATGTCGTCGGCCTGTCGCTGTTGTTCTTTTACATGTGGCTGTTGACCGTCGCCGGTTGGCAGGTGTTCATGACCTCATGGGAAAAGAATTCGGTTGCCATCTCGACGCTGGCGACACCGCTGTGGATCCCGCAGATGTTCTGGATCTCCGGCTTGATGATGTTCCTGATCACGCTGGCCTTCCTGATCGTTTATTCCGGCGTTGCATTGATCACCGGTCAACTCGACACCGTCCAGAAGGTCGCCGGCACGTTGAGCGTCCAGGAAGAGATCGCCGAAGAAACCCACGGCATCCAGGAAATCAAGCACAATGACGGCGGCGGGGGCGCCTGACATGGTCGGTTGGATTGTCGTTGCGCTTTTGATCCTTGTCGTTGCCGCGGTTCCGGTCGCAGCGGTGCTCGGAATTTTGACCATCGGTCTGGACTACGTCTTCATGGGCGGGCGGCTGTCCGTCGCCATCGGTGAATTTACCTGGGACAAGAGCAAGGAATTCATTCTTGTCGCCATCCCGATGTTCATTCTGCTCGGCGAGATCATGCTGCGCGCCGGCGTCGCCCGGCGCATGTACAATGCCGTCGCGCAGTGGCTATCCTGGCTGCCCGGCGGCCTGATGCATGCCAACATCGGCTCGTGCGCGATCTTTGCCGCATCGTCCGGCTCCAGCGTCGCGACGGCGGCGACCGTCGGCACGGTAGCCTATCCCGAAATCACCAAGCGCCGTTACAACGAACCGTTGTTCCTCGGCTCGCTTGCCGCGGGCGGCACCCTCGGCATTCTCATCCCGCCGTCGATCAATCTGATCATTTACGGCCTGATCACGGATACATCCGTGCCCGAACTTTATCTTGCCGGCATCATTCCGGGCTTGATTCTGTCGACACTGTTCATGCTGATCATTCTCGTCTCCTGTTTTACCCGCCCGGGCTGGGGTGGCACGCCGATCGAGACGACATGGGCCGACCGCATCCGCGTTCTTCCCGACTTGATCCCGCCAATCCTGCTGTTCGGTGTCGTGGTCGGTTCGATCTATGCGGGCATTGCAACGCCGACGGAAGCCGCCTCGGTCGGTGTCTGCTTCGCCCTCATCCTCGCCGCTTGGAACCGCGCCCTGACGGTGAGGATGCTCAAGGAAGCCTTCGAAGGGACGATGCGCACCACCGCGATGATCATGCTGATCATTCTCGCGGCGGTTTTCCTGAACTTTATTCTCGGCTTCATGGGCGTCACCCAGGCGCTGATCAAGTTTATCGAGGACCTGGGGCTGACGCCGCTTCAGACCATGATCTTGATCGTGATTTTCTATCTCATCCTGGGCATGTTCATGGAGACGCTGTCGATGCTGCTGACGACGGTGCCGATCATCTTTCCGCTGGTCACCAAGATGGGCTACGACGGCGTCTGGTTCGGGATTTTGATCACGGTGCTCATGGAAGCGGCGCTGATTACGCCGCCGATCGGCGTCAATCTCTACGTCGTCCACGGCATCCGCTCCCGCGGCGGTCAGTTCAACGATGTTGCCTACGGTGCAGCACCGTTCGTGGTCATGATGATCGCCATGGTCGCACTGCTCATTGCCTTCCCGCAACTTGCACTCTATTTGCCAACGATGGTCTACCGCTGATCACCGCCGGCCCGCAATCGTGCCCCCACATCGCACGACAGCGGCCCTGCGCCGGATCATTTGCCGCCAACGCGGACCGGCCGTGCCGGCCACCTTCCACGGCACGCGCATTGTCACCGACGAACCGGATTCTCCGCATCTTGCGACAGCCCGCATCAGGGCCGAAATGTATCTGTCGTTCGCCGAGGTCGACAGCCACGTCGAGGCGGACACGGCAGCGCGCATCAAAGCGATTTTTTATGAGCACGGCATCAAGTCAACGGTCGAAGTCGTGCCCGGCACCGAACACGGGTATTGTTTCCCGGAACGCGCCGCCTACCATCTGCCTGCTGCGGAGACGGCCTGGTACAACCTGGAAGCCCTGTTCGAGCGCACGCTGGTCTGAAGCCTGCCGCCGTCCGCCGCCATCACAACCGCGTCGAGCACCTTGCTGTCCGGCGACCTCGCACCGGCGCCGGGACCACCCGCCCAGGGCGACAGTGGCCCCACCAAGCACAAAACCGCCTTGCAAACGGGCTAAGAAACCTCTGAACAAGTCCGGGGTCCAGGGGTTTATCCCCTGGTCGGGGAGTATGAGGGGCTGAAAGCCCCTCATAGATCGCCGTGAAACGGCGATTGGTTAAAGGCGCCGCCCTTTGCAAACCTGAGACTTGATCACGGACGACTACCAGAACGGACCTAGCCGACCGCGCACGAACCACTGTCCGCGATGCACGTAGGCACACATCGCAAGCCCGATGGCGGACAACACCGTCAGCATGGCCGACCCGCCGTAGGACACCAACGGCAATGGAACACCGACGACCGGCAGCAATCCGCTCACCATGGCGATGTTGATGAAGACGTATGAAAAAATCAGAATTGCGGCACCGGAAATTGTAAGACGGGCGAACTGGCTGGAGCAGCGCAAGGCCATCAAGGTCAGCAGCATCAGCAGCACCGCAAACAGTCCGAGCAGAAAAACGGCGCCGACGAAACCCCACTCCTCACCGAAGCCGGTGAAAATGAAATCGGTATGTTTTTCCGGCAGGAAATCCAGTTTGACCTGCGTCCCCTCCATGAAGCCTTTGCCGGAAACGCCGCCCGAACCGAGCGCAATCTTCGACTGGGCAATGTGATAACCGGCACCGAGCGGATCACGCTCCGGATTGAGGAACACCTCGATCCGCCGGCGTTGATAGTCGTGCAGCAAGGTGAACGCGACCGGCGCCGAACCAATTGCGCCCAACGCTGCCGCCATGAAGTAAAGCACGTTGACACCGGCTAGAAACATCAGGCCGACGCCGACAATCGACAGCAGTACCGCGGTCCCAAGGTCGGGCTGCAGCAGCATCAACGCAACCGGAACGGCGATCATCAACAGCGGTGCGAGCAAGCCGACCGGATGCGACACCCAGCGCTCGGGCAGCCACTGATAGTAGCGCGCCAGCGCCAGCACCAAAGCCACCTTCATCATCTCCGAAGGCTGGAATGTGACACCGGCGAGGGCGATCCAACGCCGTGCGCCGCCGGCCTCGCTGCCGATCACGAGCACCAACCCGAGGCAAAGCAACGCGAACAGATAGGCGGGATAGGCAATCCCCAGCCAAAAGTCGCGCGGTATCACGGCAATGGCGAGCACCAGTCCGAGGCCGAACAGAAAGCGCACGATTTGGCGGTCTCCCCAGGGATCGAGTGTCCCGCCCGCAATCGAATAGAGCTGGACGAAGCCGACCCCCGCAATCGCACACAAAACCGCGATCACCGACCAGTTGACGCGGGCCAGCTTTTCACCGATGGAAAGCACCCGTGCTCCGGCATAATAGTCATGCGACCGTGGGCTCATGTTCAGCCGTCCCGCCGCCGCGCCAGCCCAGCACCGGACACCATCTGCCAATGGTCACTACGCCCCTGCCCGCCAGCTGCCGCCGCCAACACATCGCGCGCCAGCAGTCGTGCCAGCGGCGCCGCCGTTTGGCCGCCGCTGCCACCGTGTTCGACGATCACGGACAACGCAAAGAGCGGTTGTTCCAGACGCTGGTCCTCGACAAATCCAACGAACAGCGCATGATCGCGCAAATGCCACGGCAAGGTGCTTCGGCCGAGCCGCGAAGACATGCGCGCGACCTGTGACGTCCCGGTCTTGCCGAGCATTGCAACGTGCCCGGAATCGAGCCGGGCCTTGGTGCCGGTTCCGCTCGGCTCGTTGACCACCGCGGCCATCGCCCGGCGCACCAGTTCGAGATGATCGCGATTGACATCGAGCGCCTGCACGCCTGGCGCCACCGGCGAGCCGTAAATGCGCGCCAGATGCGGCACGATCGCTTTGCCGGTGGCCAGCCGCGCCGTCATGACCGCCATCTGCAGCGGCGTCGCCTGGACGTAGCCTTGACCGATCGCGGCAAGCAACGTCTCGCCGGTATACCAGCCGCGGCCGAAGCGGGCGAGCTTCCAGTCCGCATCCGGAATGAGCCCGCTGCCCTGGCCGGCAAAGCCGTTGTCGTAGGTCTGACCGAGGCCCAGTTTGTGGGCCATCTCGGCAATCCTGTTAATGCCGACCCGGCGTGAGATCTCATAGAAATAAACATCACAGCTTTCGCGCAGTGCCCGATGCAGGTCGCACGGACCATGGCCGCCGCGGTTCCAACACCGGAACTTGTGGTTGGCAACCTTAATGGCGCCGCGGCAGTTGATCTGGTCGCGAGGATCGAGCACGCCTGCTTCCAAAGCCGCGAGCGCGGTGACCATTTTGAACGTGGAACCGGGCGGATAATGTCCCTGCGCGGCGCGATTGAGCATCGGCTCATCGCGTGTCTCGCGCAACCGTTGCCATTCGCTTTGCGACATCGGGCCGGCCATGCGCGCAAAGTCAAACGCGGGCGAAGACACCATCGCCAGCACATCACCTTGTAAACAGTCGACGACTACCGCGGCGGCGCGGCGATAGGAATGCAACCGGCTGAGAAGCAGATCCTGAAGGGTTTTGTCGATTGACAGCACCACGTGCTCACCGTGTTGCGGCTCAACCCGCGACAGCTGGCTGACGATCTTGCCGTGGGCATCGGCCTCGCGGCGCACCAGCCCGCTGTGCCCGGCCAGTGCCTCTTCCATGCCCCGCTCAACACCGGTTTTGCCAATCTTTGCCCCGGCAAGGCGCAGCGCCGGCTTGTCGTCCAATGCAAATCGCTCGACCGCGCCAATATAGCCGACGACATGGCCCATGGAGGTGCCGCCATGATAGGTCCGCCGGCCGCCAAGTTCGATGTCGACACCAGGCAGCCACGGCGCATGAATGCTGGCCTGCGCCGCCTGTTGCCAACTCAGATCATCGGCAACGAGCAGCGGCAACTTCGACGGGTGGCGCTTGAGCCGCGCTTCAAGGCGCGCTCTTTCGCCGTCGCCAAAGTCGATGATCTCGGCCAGCGATGCCAAAACATCCGACACGTCTCCGGCCAGTGACGGCGTCAGATAGCAGCGAAAGGTTTCATGCGTCTTGGCCAGCACGAGACCGCGGCGGTCGACAATCTGGCCACGTAAGGCAGCGAGCCCATACTCCGAGACCCGGTTGCGCTCGGCAATCGGAACGTAGACGCCGCGCTCCATCACCTGCAACTGATAGAGCCGCGACGTCAGCACGCCGAACCCGAGCGCCTGGACGCCGCCGAACAGCAAGGCGCGCCGTGTGAACTTGCGCCGGCTTCTTTCGCTATCGTCTGCCTGCAGGAACATCTGCCGTGCTACAACCCTTGCGACCGAGCTGCAATCGGTCGGCCCGCCATGCGCAACGCCTGGCGGTCAAGCGATCCGCTCTAAACACCTCGTGCCTGGAAATCGGGCCCCGCCCAAACCGACCATAAAGACCTGACGACGGCGATCACCAGTTCCAGAACCGTGACGGCGATGATGACAACCACGCTGGCCGAGGCCAGAACCTGCCAGTCGGGGACCATCAGATACATCGACCAGCCGACCACAAACTGAACCGCAAAGCTGGCCAACCCGAGCCCGACGGCCCATGCCAGCCGGCCCCAAACCGTCTGCCGCAATCCACCGGGACACAGCCGCGCCAACAACGCGGCGATCAGATACAACAGCGCCCAATAACCAAGCACCGTCTGCATCATCAGATCCATGGCCAGACCGCACAGGAAGACGAGCCACGACACAGCCCAGGCCCCGCCCCGCATACTGCAAACGACAATCAGCGCCAGCGGCAGGACGGCAAAGGTGCGCGCAAGTGTTTCGGACATCGGCCACGGTACTCCGAATCCGGTTCCGGCCAGCCCCGTCAGACCAACCAGCAACATCCACACGAGCGCCATCAACACGACCCTCATCGCACCACCGCCTTGCCGCCGTGACGCATCACCCGCAGCACCGGATCGCGATCGGCCCGCAGCGTCACCGGCCGGCGACTGTGCGCTAATGCATCGAGCGCTCTGGCTCGGCGTAGATAGGACCGCGCCGACAAGATCCCGGTCAAGCGCGCACCCGGGCCGCGGAAGGTGTGCACACGAACGAAATGCTGGGGACGATCGCTGGCGTGGAGCCTGACCCGAAGCCCGCCGCCATCTTCGACAATCTCACCGATCGCCAGGCCGGCGGGAAAGATGCCGCCCGCGCCCGACGTTTCGACCGCTTCTCCGGCCCTGAGCCGCGCAGTCCGCTGCAGAAAGTGCAGGCGCGGCGATGAACTGCCGTCCCCGGCAAGGATCGCACGATACATGCGCGCGCCGACATTGACCGGTACCCGGCTGTTGATGTCACTGAGCAACAGCACGCGCGAGGTATCATCGGTGGCATCGATCGTGCGACCGATAAGGCCGCCATCGCCAAACACTGGAAATCCGTCGTAAACGCCTTCAGCCACGCCGCCATCAATCAATAGCGAGCGTCGAAACACGCCACCTGATCCTGCCAGCACGCGTGCCGTCACCGTCGCACCATCTTCATCGCGACGCACCAGCTTGACGAGTTTTTCGAGGCTTTCGAGTTGCCGGCGCACTTGCTCGGCGTCTTGCGCTGCCGCCCGCAACCGTACGATCTGTCGACGAAGGCGCTCCACTTCACGTTCGCCGTGAACAGCCAAATTTGCCCGCTCCCACACCAATTCGAGCCGCCCTGAGAGCGACCGGGCAACGCTTAGCGGCTTGGCGGCGAACTCGGCCAGACTTTGGCTAAAGACGCGCACGAGGGGATGTTCGAGTCGGCCCAGCACCAACAGCGCCAGCGCAACAAATATGAGCGCACAATGCATTGCGCTAATCACATGACGTCGATGCGAAACACGACCTCGCGTGAACAAATCATCTCGCAGTACGGCCATTGCGGCTAGACTAACCCCTGCAACTCGGAGCAACTGTTCCGAAGCCAAGCAAATTAGGCGAATATTAAATATACAATCAAAATCTTATGGTTTGATCAGTAAATGATCGTGAACGCTTAAATTCTCCAGAACAACGGCTGTTCCTTTTACGACACAATGGGACGGGTTGTCCGGTACCATGATCTTCACACCGGTCTGGCGTTCGAGTTCCTGATCGAGATTGTCGAGCAGTGCGCCGCCGCCGGTCAGATAGATGCCCCGGTCGCAGATGTCGGTGGCAATCTCCGCCGGCAGGTCTTCCAGCGCACGCTGCACGAACTCGGCGATTTCCTCGATCGGCCCGGATAGCGCATCGGCGATATCAACTGGTCCGAGCACGATGCTCTTCGGCCGGCCTTGACGTAAGTCTCTGCCGCGAATGTGGATTTCGGCGGCAGCGCTGCCGCCGCTCGGTGATGCCGTGCCGGCTTCAATCTTGATCCGCTCGGCGTTGGCCTCACCGATGAGCAACTGATGCTTGCGACGGACATAGCGAATGATGGCCTCGTCCATCGCATTGCCGGCACAACGCAGCGACCGCGCCTGCACGACGCCGCCCGATGACAGCACCGCGATGTCGGTCGTCCCACCACCGATGTCGACCACCATCAAGCCGAACGGCTCATCAATTGGCAGCCCCGCACCGAGCGATGCTGCCACCGGTTCCTCGATCATAAAGACCCGTCTGGCGCCGGCCGACAGCGCGGTTTCATAGACCGCACGCCGCTCCACCGGCGTTGCTCCGGCCGGAATGCAAATCAGAATCCGCGGCCGGCGGAAGCCGAGCATCGTCTTGGTCTTTTTGATCAACTGGCGCAGCATTTCCTCGGTGGCGATGAAATCAGCGATCACGCCGTCGCGCAGCGGCCGGATCGTCTCGATCGTCTCGGGCGTCCGGCCCAGCATTTGCTTGGCCTGCCGCCCGACCGCCAGCACTTCGCGCGTGCCGCCCTTGTTTCGGATCGCAACCACCGAAGGCTCGTCGATCACGACCCCGCGGTTGACGACGTGAATGAGCGTGTTGGCCGTTCCGAGATCGATCGCCATGTCATCTGAAAAAACAGTGGCCATTGTGGACAGCATTGTTTGTCAAACTTTCTCGCCCATCAACAACCCCCTGCAGGTTGTGTGACCTGCCCGCCAGCGGTCAACAGGACATTCAACCGTGCAACCGTGACCGCCAGATGCCGGAACACCGACGCCACTCGGCTAACGTCGTTGGCGTTAACCCGGCCAATTTCACCCTTATGATTAGATAGTTCCAAACTGTCGAGCAGTTTGAGCGATTGCGCGCGGCCGCCCCGCGGCGACAATAGTGCGCGAATTCGTGCGCCAGCACAAATTCTGCCCCGAGATCGACCGCCGGCGCCAATCGCTAGATCATCGTGCTTCAAGTTGGAACCGCTATTGCGGTTCCAACTTGAAGCACAAAGATGATCGCCACTTTAGAGGCGAGCAACTTTCTGCCTTTATTCGGGATCGTTCCGATTCCGAATAAAGGCAGGTTGCTCTAGGGCCCGCGCAACTGCGCGCGGTCCTCAACATAGTGCTGTGCCGGTGCGCCGCGCTCCTTCTTCAGGATAAGCTTGTTGAGCGCACCGATATAAGCCTTCGCTGAGGCAACGAGCGTGTCGGGATCGGCCGATCTCGAGGTCGACGTGCGCCCATCCTCCTGCAGCCGCACAGACACTTCCGCCTGCGCATCCGTACCCTCGGTCACGGCGTGCACCTGATAGAGCTCCAACACCGCCTCGTGCGGAATGATTGCGTGAATGGCATTGAACGTGGCATCCACGGGCCCGTTACCGGATGACTGCACGGTCTTGTGTTCACCGTCGACATCGAGCGTCAGGGTCGCTGACTGCGGCCCGGACGTGCCGGCGATGACCGTCAACGACACCACCTTGATCCGGTCGGCGCCGGTCGCGATTTCCTCGTCCACCAACGCCTCGATGTCTTCGTCGTAGACAATCTTCTTGCGGTCAGCCAATGCTTTGAGCCGGACAAACGCGTCCTCCAAGGCGTTTTCGCCCAGCTCATAGCCGAGATCCCTCAGTTTGGCACGGAAGGCATTGCGGCCCGAATGCTTGCCCATCACCAATGAGGACTTCGAGACGCCGACCGATTCCGGCGTCATGATCTCATAGGTCTGGGTGTGCTTCAGCATACCATCCTGGTGAATACCGCTCTCGTGGGCGAAGGCGTTGCGCCCGACAATCGCCTTGTTGTACTGCACTGGAAACGACGTCGCAGCCGACACTAACTTCGAAGCCCGCATCAACATTTCGGTATTGATGTTGACGTCGTAGGCCAGCACATCGTTGCGGGTCTTGATGGCCATCACGATCTCTTCCAGCGCCGCGTTGCCGGCCCGCTCGCCAATGCCGTTGATCGTGCACTCGATCTGGCGGGCCCCGGCCTTGACGCCGGCGAGCGAATTGGCCACCGCCATGCCGAGATCGTTGTGGCAGTGCACCGACCAGACCACCTTGTCGGAGTTGGCGACGTTGTCACGCAGCCTCGTGAACATTTCGAAATGCTCTTCCGGCGTCGTATAACCAACGGTGTCCGGGATATTGATCGTCGTCGCACCGGCCCTGATTGCCGCATCGATGCACTGACACAGATAGTCAAACTCCGTTCGCGTGCCATCTTCCGCCGACCATTCGACATCGTCGGCCCAGTTGCGCGCGCGGCTCACCGATGCCGTGACCATCTCCAACACCTGTTCCGGTGTCTTCTGCAGTTTCCACTTGATATGGATCGGTGATGTTGACAGGAACGTGTGAACGCGCGGGCGTTGCGCATTCTTCACGGCCTCACCGCAACGGTCGATATCGTTGAAGCCGGCCCGGCACAATCCTGCGACGACAGCGTTCTTGGTCCGCCGCGCAATCTCTGCGACAGCCTCGAAGTCGCCGTCGGAGGCAAACGGAAACCCGGCTTCGATGATGTCGACGCCCATGTGATCGAGCAGTTCGGCGACTTCGAGCTTTTCCTCGAAGGTCATTGTCGCGCCGGGACACTGTTCACCATCACGCAGCGTCGTATCGAAAATCAATACGCGATCATTTTCCGAGTTTGAATTTGCTGCCTCATTCGACATTTGACTTGATCCTTGTGGTTTTCGCAGCGACTCCTCCAGAGCCGGCCGCTGTGTAAAGCCCGTTGTCACCGTGTCCCCCTGAGTACCCGTTCCGGCGCATCCCGAAACCGTCGATGCTCAGGGGCTGGTAAGGAGGAGGATGTCGAGGAACAGTGCGCGCGCGTCGTCGCGGGCCGCGGTGCGGCCGCCGGCATCGATCGGGGAATGGCGCTGGAAACCCACGCCCATCTATTTCATCCCTGCTGGCCTGTGCGCTTTGGTCTGTGTCCCACAAATAAGCGAATGATTTGTGAACTTGCAAGCACTGAATCGTGGTGCGCCCGGCGACATCGCCCCGGCCCGAGATCGCGCTGGCGATAGATCAAGGCCCAAACCAAGTCCTGGTCCGCCGTTAACCAACGTTGACCCGGCCGTGACTGACACGCACCACATCTCCGCCAATCCGCACGTTGACCAGCTTACCGCCGGTCATATCCGATGACATTGCAATGAAGCTCGCCCGCCCCATTTCGATGCCCTGCTCAACCATACGATTGTGATGACCATCGCGATCCTCATCGAACTTCGCGACGACGCCGGCCAGCCCGACCACGGCGGAGCCGGTTGCCGGATCTTCCAGTATGCCGTGCGTTGGCGCAAACATGCGGGCGTGAAAATGCGAGGTCGCATGCACCGTTTCGGTGGTGTAGAGGAATGCCCCATCGCCGTAGCCTTCGCCGAAGGCATCGGCCCAATGGTCAAGACTGGCCGCCGCCTTGCCGATCGCTTGGCCCGATACCACCGGAACGAACGTGAAAACCGGGCCTGAATCAAACCGCGTTGGGACATGGTTGGCAAACCCGATCTCGCCGGGAATGAGACCAAGCGCTGCCGCCAGACTGTCAGGCGACGCGACCCCGCCGACTTCAACCGGTAATTTCGGGGCATCGCACTCGGCGAATGTCGCCCTCCCGGTCACGATCCGCACGCCGACCCTGACGAGACCAATATTTTCCTCCAACGTCATCAACGCCGGACTGTCGCTACCGGTTTCAGCGGCCCGCAACTCAGCCAGCAGTGCCGCCGTTCCAACCGTTGGATGACCGGCAAACGGCATTTCTGCCATTGGCGTGAAAATGCGCACGCGCGCCGAATGCGCTTCGTTCTCAGGCGCCATGACAAACACGGTTTCAGAGAGGTTGAACTCGCGCGCAACGCGCTGCATTTGCGCAGTCGAAAGATCGTCTGCCGCCATCACCACCGCCAAAGGATTGCCGGCGAAACGTTCGGCAGTGAAAACATCCAACGTGTAGAATTCCAACTCCATCAGGCCTGTCTCCGAACATCATCGCGCCTATCATCGGCCAATGCCACGCGCATTGGTGGAACCGTTATGCATGCCCGGCGGCCGCCCTCCAAGCCAAATTGCGCGATCACGCCGCCGTCTGCAAAAAATTGGTCAGATGCAGGCCAATCGTCTCCGGCACGCCAATCCCTGATTGCAAATGCTCCCCGCCACACCACAGCACGTCGCCGAACTCGGCGTTGGCTGTAGCCTTGTTGTGGGCGATGACGCGCGCGCAGATCTCCTGCTCGCTAAGGTGTGCTCGCGCGCACACGGCGATCGCCACAAACCGTCCCCGCCGGACCACAAATCCGCCGTCCACCAGCGCCACGTCGTCGGCATCGAGGCCTGTTTCTTCCGCCATTTCCCGCAGCACGTAGGGCGCGATCCCAACCCGCCCGCCGGCGCCGACATCCCGGCCATCGACAAATCCGCCCGGCGGTGTGTACATGCCGGCATTGACCGTGTGCGGGGTCGACCTGGCAAGAAGGATACGGCCCGCCGCACTGTGAATGTAAATCGACGCAAATCCGTCGCACACGCCGGCGTTCAAATCACCCAGTTCCCGCCAGTGCAAGTAGCTGGCAAAGTCGGTTTTGAGGTAGCGCCCGCAAAACACCGCCCCGTCGATCCAGTGCTCAGCCAGAATGAAAACGACACCGTTGAATATCTTCGGGTTCGTGGCTTTTTGGGTGGCCCAGAACGCCATGACGTCGGCTGCGTGGCGCTCGGCGTAGGTCCACTCACCAACGACCCGCAGGTCGATGGCGCGCACCGCAAAGATCCGATCTTCCTCAATCATGACATCTCCTGTTGCCGCCCAGAGATAGCGCACCGTGCCGCCCGTCGGCAGTGACACGCTGTTGCAGGGGCCGGCGCGCCTCGCCGGGGCCATGGTCCGACAAGCGCCGCGCCTGCGGGACAACCGGTCCGGGCAACCGGGCCGCGCCCGGGCGGGCTGGCGATGTGGTTCGCGTTCGGTGGAAATGGCCCCGAAGGCCGCGGCGTTCACGGATCCCCCATCGCGGCCTCTGAGAAGCCCAACTAAGCCCAAGATGGGTGCCCGAATAGCGTCGTATGACGTCCTCCGATCGACTTATAACGCATTCATCTATAAGTGTTTTCCCCGTCTGTGCCGCGACAATTCCTCATATCTGTCATGGCGAGGACACACTCATCCTGAAAATCAATCAAGCGTTTCAATGAACTTTGACAAATGCGCTATTGGAACCGGTTGGCCGCCGCGCGCCACCCGGCCGGAACTGACAAGGCGAAGCCGGGGGGCTGATACACGGGGTGATAGCGCCGACCCTGACCTTCTTTACAGTTGCGGTTGCTCGCTTATGAGCACCCGTTGCCGGATGGCGGGCTTCCCCGCTACTCCGCCGTCCGGCGCCCATCTCCTGCCTGTCGCTCAGCCGCGCAAGGGAGCCGCTACGTTTATCAAGGGTTTCCAAAGGGCATTGCCCTTTGGCGGGATCGTTAAGGGCGGAGCCCTTGACCAATCGCCGCCTTGCGGCGATCCATGAGGGGCCTTCAGCCCCTCAAACACCCCGACCAGGGGATTATCATCCCCTGGACCCCGGACTTGCAGAGGTTCCTTAGTTCTTGGCTTTGTCAACGAGCTGGTTTTCCGAAATCCACGGCATCATGGCGCGCAGTTTGGCACCAACCTCTTCGATCGGATGGGCATCGTTCACCCGCCGTGTTGCCTTGAACTTGGCCTGACCGCTCTTGCACTCGCGCATCCACTCCGAGGTGAACGCCCCGCTCTGAATATCCTTCAAGACACGGCGCATTTCCGCCCGCGTCTCGTCGGTGATGATCCGCGGTCCGGAATGATACTCACCGAACTCAGCCGTGTTCGAGATCGAGTAATTCATGTTGGCGATGCCGCCTTCGTAGATCAGGTCGACGATCAGTTTGACTTCATGCAGACACTCGAAATAGGCCATCTCCGGCGCGTAGCCGGCATCCGTCAGGGTTTCGTAACCGGCCCGGATCAGTTCCACCAGACCGCCGCAAAGAACCACCTGTTCGCCGAACAGGTCGGTTTCGCATTCCTCTTTAAATGTCGTCTCGATGACGCCCGAGCGCCCGCCGCCAATCGCGCAAGCATAGGACAGTGCCACGTCGTGGGCGTTGCCGGATGCATCTTTGTCAATCGCGATCAGACACGGCACACCACCACCGCGCTGGTATTCGGAGCGCACCGTATGGCCCGGACCTTTCGGAGCAATCATGATCACGTCAATGGTGTCGCGCGGCTCGATCAGGGAGAAGTGCACGTTAAGGCCATGGGCAAACGCAATGGCGGCACCGTCCTTGATATTGGCGGCAATGTGATCGTTCCAAATGTCGGCCTGAATCTCATCCGGTGCGCACATCATGATGACGTCGGCTTCGGCCGCGGCCTCAGCGACCGACTTCACCGGCAGGCCATCGGCCTGCGCCTTTTTGGCGGATGCCGAGCCTTGGCGCAGGGCGATGACCACGTTCTTGCAGCCGGACTCTCTGAGGTTCAGGGCATGGGCATGACCCTGACTGCCATAGCCGACGATGGCAACGGTTTTGTCCTTGATCAGATTAACGTCGGCATCGCGATCGTAATAGACTCGCATGGGTCGTAACCCCCTCTCTTGGTCTCGTCATTGTATGGGATCATCGTATGGGATCATCGTATGGGATCGCGCTCGACCCACAGCCCTAGATCATCGTACTTTAAGTTGGAGCCGCGATTGCGATCCCAACTCAAGGCTCGATGATCTAACGAAACAAACCCGCCAACGCCAAGGGAAAAATGGCGCAGGCGGGCATTTCACCTGGGCTCAAGACCAATCGGCTCAAGACCAATCGTAGCCAGATTGACCAGATCAGGCCTCAGTAGGCAGCCAGCGCATTGCCGGGCGAGCCCGTGCCGCCTTCGACCGCGAGCGGATTGAAGATGTAGGCAAACTCGTAGACCTTGGCCGCCGCAAGGCGCTCGGTTGCTGCATTCTCATGGATGAACACACCGTTCCGCGCCAACAGGATCTGGTGAACCGGGAATGCCATCTTCGGGTTCGGGTTCGGCACGACTTCCACCGGCCACGTGTCCGAGGCGACAATCACCACACCTTTGTTCGCCAACCAGCGGCCGGCCTCGATGCCGATGCCGGGAACGGCGCCGTTGTAGGTCTTGTTGTCCTTGATCCAGTAGCGCACCCAGCCGGTGTGGAACATGACGACATCACCTTCGCCAATCGAATCCGCACTCATGCCCTGCTTCTTGAGCGCACCTTCGATGTCGGCAACGGTGATTTCCTGCCCGCCGTCCATCGGCGCACCTTTGTAGAGCACCATATCGATCAGCACGCCCTTCGTGAAAAACGGCTTGATGTGCTCGATACCGAGCTTCTTCATGCCGGTCGCCCCGAAGATGTCCTTTGCCTCGACACCGTTATAGAATTTCGAGCCGATGCCGATATGCCCGAGCCCGTCGAACTGTGTGCCAACCTGACCGATTTCGGCGGTTAGCGTATCATCCATCCAGATCACCTGGTTTTCACCCAGCGGTCCACCCGCCAATCCGCCGGTGCCGCGCGTTGCAAACACGCGATGGCCGAACAACGGCATCTTGGCGGAATAGGTCCGCGCCAGCGACACCACCTTGCCCTGCTTGATATACGCCATCGCCGCCTTGGCACGCTCGGGTGTCATCAGGTTGGAGCGACCGGCCTGATCGTCCTTACCGAACTTGGACGGATACCAACTATCCTGGGCAACTGCACTGCCAATCCCGGCTACGAGCACCGCGCCGGCGACGGCAAGCGAATACTTCTTCAACATGACGTCTCCTCATCTCTCATTGGCCGCCCTTCGGGCAGCAAACCCCGACAGCATGGACCTACCACCGAATTGGATCAAGCTCCGCATTTGCGATAATCGGTTCGGCGATGACTGCTGCGATCATCGGCGCGGCACAAATGCGTGACGCTCGCGGCCGTACCCTGATCGAGCCGCACCGGCCGAGGTTGCCGGCACCGATCGCTGCGCAGGCGCAGCGCTTGTCGACAAATGGGCCCCGGACGCCAGGCGTCGGGCCGGCACGGAGCAAAGAGTTCTGCCGGTGCCAGCAGGTTCGCTGCACATGCCAGGTTCGCTGCACATGCCAGGTTCGCTGCATATGCCAAGTCCGCTGCATAGCGGGCCGCTCCGGCGTTCAGCGGTCACGGCAAGCCACCGACTTTCGCCGCTGGACAAGTCACAGATCCGCAGCCGTCGTACGCCGCACGGTTACGTCTGGGCGCCGGTCCACATCCGGCTGCAACGCCGTGCCAAGCCCGGGCCCTGGGGGTATCGCAATCTCACCTTTCACGATCGGCGGCAACTCGGTCACGAACCGGCCATACCAGCCATAATAAAACGCCCGCACCACTTCCTGCACCCAGCAGTTGCGCGTGTTGAGCGCCAGATGCGTTGATGCGGTCAGTACCACCGGCCCGGTGCAGTCATGAAAGGCGACCGGAATGTGATAGGTTTCAGCGGTCGCAGCGATCTTGCGCGCCGTGCTAATACCGCCGCACCAAGATAGGTCCATAATCGCCATCGACAGGGCTTCAAGTTCGAGCAGCTGGCGAAAATCGGCGCATCCGCCGCGCGTCTCACCAACCGCAATCGGGCACGACGTCGCCGATGCCACGTCACCGATAGATGCCAGATGGTCCATAAACACCGGATCCTCGACCCACATTGGCGCAAGCTCTTCCAATGCGTTGGCGATCTTGATCGCCATCGGCCGCGACCACAGGGCGTGCAGCTCGGCGGCAATCTCCATGCGGTCACCGACGGCCGCCCTGATCTTCTCGAACGGCGCCAAGCCGCGCTTGAGATCCTCCGCCCCGATCCATTGGCCGTGGCTGGCCTCGGCGGCATAATCGAACGGCCAGATCTTCATCGCCGTAATGTCCATGGCGAGCAGCGAGTGCGCGAGTTCATCGGCACGGTTCAAAAACGCATCGAGATCTTCATAATCGCCGGTTGCCGCATCGAGCCCGAAGTTGTCGGTTCCTTGTGTCACTTTGGTTTGCACGTAGGAATAGCCGGCGCAGGTGTTGTAGACGCGGATCGTGTCGCGCACGCGCCCGCCGATCAGGTCCGCCAACGGTAGCCCGACGCTTTGGCCGAAGATGTCCCACAGTGCGATATCGACCGCCGACCGTCCGCGCATCTCGGCGCTGGCCCCGACAAACCCGAGATAACCAATGAGGTCGGCCTGCACGCTTTCGATGTTGCGGGGATCGCGCCCGATCAGCTTGGGCGCAATCATCTGGTGGATATGCGCTTCGGCTGCAGCCGGGCCGTAGAACGTTTCGCCGAGGCCGGTCAGGCCCTCATCGGTCTCGACCCGGACCCAGAGAATATTGGGAAATTCCTCGCACCGGACCGTTTCAATCGCGGCAACCTTCATTCGTCTCAGTCCACGTATTTCACTTGCTTGGATGTCAGCAGTTGTTCGACGTATGCGATGTGCGTGCGGCGCTCGCGTTCGATCGCTGCAATCGTCTCCCCCTCGGCCGCAATGATCCGGCGGACCGTTGCAATCACGCCGTCGAGATCGCCGCGCGGCACGACGACGACGCCGTCGCGATCACCCATTACAAAGTCGCCGGCCTCGACGTGCACGCCGCCGGCGACAGTTGCCAGTCCGACCGTGCCCGGGCCGGATCTGACGCACGAATTGGGTGTCACGCCGCGCGCGAAAATCGGGATGCCGACGGCCTCCAAACCATCGAGGTCGCGCACCATGCCGTCGATCACCAGCCCCGCGCAGCCGGCGTTCTGAGCCATCATCGCCAGGATATCACCGCACACCGCCGTCCCGGAAAACGCGTCGGCGGCGGCGACAATGACGTCGCCCTCTTCGGCGATGGCAACGGCCGCCATGATGGCGAGGTTGTCCGACGGTCCGGTCTCGACCGGAAAGGCCGTGCCCATGAACGTTGCCCGCGCGCGGTCGACCGGCTTGATGGTGCCGGCCATTGCGCCGCGCCCGTTCATTGCATCGACGACATGACCGGTTTGCGCGTCGGCGAGAGCTGCGAGCAACTCGGCAGGAATGCGCGCGAAAGACCGTTTGATCGTCAGCAGCGGTGGATCGGTGAGCATCGGCGCCTCTCGGTCATCTTTGCGCAAGACTAGAGCAACCTGCCTTCATTCGGCATCGGAACGATCCCGAATGAAGGCAGAAAGTTGCTCGCCTCTAAAGTGGCGATCATCTTTGTGCTTTAAGTTGGAACCGCAATAGCGGTTCCAACTTAAAGCACAAAGATGATCTAACCGCTCCGTGCCGGCATGAACAGCACCAACCACGCAGGGCCGTGATCACGACCCTGCCGCAGCTCAAAACTGGGCCGGCACCACCGCAGCCTGACGATCAAGCGCGTCAATCCTTGGCACGCTCAACGTAGGAGCCGTCTTCGGTCATGATCACGACCCGGGTGCCGGCACTGATGTGCGGTGGCACCATGACTTTGAGGCCGTTGTCGGCTACGGCTGGCTTGTAGGAGGACGACGCCGTCTGGCCCTTGACGACCGGATCGGCTTCGACAATCTCAACCACCACCCGTTGCGGCAATTCGATCGCCACCGGAATAGCCTCGTGCAGCATCACCTTGCACATTATTTCAGGCTGCAAGTAAACCGAAGACTCACCAACAATATCCCGTGGCACGGCAAACTGATCGTAGGTTTGCGTATCCATGAACACGTAGCCGGTATCATCCTCGTAGATATACTGAAGATCGCGCTCTTCCATGAAGGCGCGCTCGACCTGTTCGGTCGTGCGATAGCGTTCGGTGATCTTGACGCCGTCGGCAATCCGCCGCAGTTCCAGGTGGGTCACCGGTGTCCCCTTCCCCGGATGCACGTTCTCGGCTTTGAGCACGGCACAAAGCTTGCCGTCGATTTCAAGCACGTTGCCCTTGCGAACCGAACTCGCGATGACCCTGGCCACGGCCGTCCTCCATCTGATAGTGCTGTTAGCGCCGGCCGGCGTGCGCTGCCGGCGGCCGTTTCAATCCGTCTTGAAAACGCTTATTACTCGCTTCGCGCGCCGCGGCCAAGCCGCGGCGGTGGCGCAGGTCCGCGCAAACCCATTAACCAATCGAACCAATGCCCGACACGTCCCGATTATCCGACCCAAACGTTGGCGCTTGGTGGACGCCGAACCGCCACCGCGACCGCCGCCCGCTGCTGCTCGCGCGCAACCGCATCAAAACCGCCATCCGCGCATACTTTCTTGCGCACGGATTTGTCGAGGTCGATACCTGCTGCCTGCAACGCTCACCCGGCAATGAGACCCATGTCCACGCCTTTCCAACGCTGGCACAGTCGATCGACGGGCGTTCCCACCCGCTCTACTTGCACACCTCGCCCGAATTCGCGTGCAAAAAACTGCTGGCGGCCGGCGAACCTCGGATTTTCACGTTTGCGCCGGTGTTCAGAAACCGCGAGCGCTCCAACCTTCATCATCCGGAATTTACGATGCTGGAATGGTATCAAGCAGGGGCCGATTACACCCGGCTGATGGACCACTGCGCCGACATTCTGGGCCTGGCAGCAGATTCAACTGAGAACCGAGACTGGCAGTTCGCCGACCGGCGAGCCGATCCACGCGCGCCAGTCGATCGCATGTCGGTGGCCGATGCTGTGCAAAAGTTCGCCGCCATCGATCTGCTTGCGACCCTCGGTCAAGACGGGCCGGATCGCGACCGCCTGTTCCACCAGGCCACTGCAACCGGCATCCGCTGTTCTGCCGATGACACCTGGTCAGACATCTTCACCCGCATCCTGCTCGAAAGGGTCGAGCCCCATCTCGGCATCGGCGGCCCGGCGATTCTCGATGCTTACCCGATCTGTGAGGCAGCGCTGGCCCGTCCCTCGCCCTCCGACGCCCGCGTTGGCGAACGCTTCGAGCTTTACTGCTGCGGGGTCGAACTCGCCAACGGCTTTGGCGAACTGACCGATCCGCAAGTCCAGCGCCGCCGTTTCGCGGCCGAGATGGACGAAAAACACAGGATCTATGGCCAGCGCTACCCGATCGACGAAGAGTTCCTCACCGCCCTCAATGCGATGCCGCCGGCATCGGGCTGTGCACTCGGTTTCGACAGGCTTGTCATGTTGGCAACCGGCGCCCAACGTGTCGAGCACGTGATTTGGACCCCGGTTATCGATCCGTTCGCACCACGGAGCAGCCAGCTTTGAGCGCCGCCCAATCGAAGCAGACCTTGACGCACCTGCACCAGCTGGCTGACGCCGGCTTTGTGGCCGCCAACCGGATCGCCGCGCTGGCGCCGGTTGCACAGCGTTACGCGATCGCCGTCCCGCCGGCCGTGCAGGCCCTGATCGACCGTCAAGATCCGAACGACCCGATCGCCCGGCAATTCATACCCGATGCCCGTGAGTTGCAGGCCCACCCGCAAGAGCTTGCCGACCCGATCGGCGACCGCGCGCACGCGCCCGTTGCTGGTATTGTCCATCGCTACCCCAACCGCGCGCTCTTGAAAGTGGTCAGCGTCTGTCCGGTCTACTGCCGCTTTTGCTTTCGCCGCGAAATGGTCGGGCCCGATCATGGCGGCGTCCTGAGTGATCAGGCGTTGACCGACGCACTGAGCTACATCGAGAACCATCCTGAACTGCAAGAAGTCATCGTGACGGGCGGTGACCCGTTGGTGCTGTCGCCGCGCCGGATTGGCGATCTTACAGACCGTCTCAGCCGCATTGGCCACGTCCGCAAGCTGCGCTGGCATTCGAGGGTCCCGGTCGTCCGGCCGGAAAGTGTTTCGCCGGACCTGATTGCCGCGCTGACGTCAACCAACCGCCAAGTGCGGCTCGCCGTGCACACCAATCATCACCGGGAGCTGACCGACCAGGCCCGCAGCGCATGCCAGGCACTGTCGGCAGCCGGCATCGACCTCCTGAGCCAGACCGTCCTGCTGCGCGGCGTCAACGATGATGCGGCAACCCTCGAAGCCCTGCTCGCCGCCCTTCCGGCCGCCGCCATCCGGCCCTATTACCTCCACCATGGCGACCTGGCGCCGGGCACGGCGCACTTGCGAACGACGATCGCTGCCGGCTTACACCTAATGGATCAGCTCGCCGCCCGCCTCGACGCCGGCGCGATGCCAACCTATGTCCTCGATCTTCCCGGCGGACATGGCAAGGTTCCAATCACCCAGCGCACGTTCGTGCGACGGCCCGACGGCAGCTATCGGGTCACCGCCGCCGACGGTAACACCCACGCTTATCGCGACAGCCTGTAATACCGTCCCAGCTATGACCTGTAATTCCGTCCCAGCTATAAATTGACACACGTCATGGGCTTGAAGCGGCTCCGCCTGGCAGGCGCGGTGCGCCGCGCGGTCCGAGACGACGAAACGAAACGGTTGCGGACGGGATCGAATGTTATCGGAGGCGGGCGTCGGCGGGCGCATAGCGATAATGGCCGGTGATCCGGAACGACAACAGCATGTCTTCCGTCCGAGTGCCGGCGCCAATGTTGTGCACGATAAGCGGGCGCTTGCCATCTGCGCTTTTCAAGTGGGTGACGACACCAATATGGGGCGTGCGCGCGAATGTCATGGCACCGCGCGCCGGCTTGATGACGCGGGCGCGGCGCGCACCACCGGCGCGCGGGGCGGCAAGGTCCCAGGTCACGAGGTCGCCCGGTTGATAGTCGGACGGATCGCGGCTGACCGGCAGGCTCTGGCCGTGGCGCGTGAAAAAGACACGCAAGTTCGCCACCCGGCGATGATCGATATTGCGATCGGGCCGCGTTAGTCCCCAGCGCCGCGGATAGCGGCGAAAGGCGCGGCGCATGTCCTCGTGCACGCGCCGTTGCAGGTCAATGCCGAGGGCGCGGTAGGAACGAACGATGACGTCGGAACAAACGCCGCGGTCGAGCGCCACATCGCCGCCGGGATAGGCGATCACGCGGTAGGTCGGATCATAGATGACCAAACGCCTGGTTCGTGCGATTGCAGCCTCGACCAGGGCCTTGGCGATTGACCCGTCGCCTGCGGCCGGCTGCGGCGCTGCCGGTCCGCCCGCAGCCAACAGCGCGCTCGCCAGCGCAATCAAGCCCGTCATCACCTTCGCAACACGCATAGCCTCAGCCTTCGATACCGTCGTCCAGCGCCCTATAGCCTGGCCGAGTTAGATCTGAACTTTCAGATGTAGCTCGCACCGTCCCGCTCCCCGCTCCCCCGCGCGGCCGCCCCGCGGCCACCCGAAGCCGATGATCTCATGGCGTCTCATGGCGTCTCGGGGCGTCTCGGGGCGTCTCGGGGCGTCTCGGGGCGTCTCGGGGCGTCTCGGGGCGTCTCGGGGCGGCGGCCGGGCGGTGCGCGGGCCGGATGGACCCGCCCGCGGCGGAACAGCCCTCAGCAAAGCAAAATGGCGCGGCAATTCTGTGATTAGCGTTCGCCGTGATCAGCGTTCGCCAACGTGGGCCGTTGTCTTGCGCGCCCGCATCAGATTGGCAAACCGCGTGAAGAGATAGTGGCTGTCCTGCGGCCCGGGGCTCGCCTCCGGATGATACTGCACCGAAAATACCGGCCTGCCGGTGAGACTGAGACCGCAGTTTGTACCATCGAACAGCGACACGTGGGTCTCTTCGACGCCGTCCGGCAGCGTCGCGGAATCAATCGCAAATCCATGGTTCATCGAGGTGATCTCGACTTTACCGGTAGCGTGATCCTTGACCGGATGATTGGCACCGTGATGGCCCTGGTGCATTTTGATGGTCTTGGCACCGAGCGCCAGCCCCAACAATTGATGACCGAGGCAAATGCCGAACATCGCCACCCCGCTCTGCAATAGCTTGTCGATCTCCGGCACCGCATATTGACCGGTCGCCGCCGGATCACCGGGACCATTCGACAGGAACACGCCGTCCGGATGACGGGCCAGGATGTCTTCCGCAGATGTCGTCGCCGGAACAACGCTCACGCGGCAGCCGGCAGATGCGAGACATCTCAGAATGTTGCGCTTTAACCCGTAGTCGATTGCGACGACGTCAAATTCCGGCGCCTCAAGC
The DNA here is from genome assembly GCA_965223355.1 of Hyphomicrobiaceae bacterium. Lineage (GTDB taxonomy): Bacteria > Pseudomonadota > Alphaproteobacteria > Rhizobiales > Hyphomicrobiaceae > Tectiglobus. The sequence goes on along the minus strand of CBDCWE010000003.1, from coordinate 4,017,744 downwards.
CGCCTGTGACCGATATCCCACGCCCAGCGCGTTTCATCCCAGGTATAGGATTGGCCGGTGGTCACGTCAGGAACCAGATCGAGACCCAACAGTCCGCTCCATTCAGCGGCCTCACGCTTGAGCGCCGGCACATCGAACCGACCGTCGGCGGTATGCGCGATAACCGCATTGGGCATGCCTTGATCACGGATCCGTGTGGTCAGCGCCCGCGTATCAATCCCTGCAATCGCGATGATACCTCTGGCCTGGAGCCAGGTTTGCAGATGCTCTGCCGCCCGGTAGTTCGAAGGCGCGCTGATGTCGGCTCGGAGCACGCACCCGCGAACGCCGAGACGCATGGCCAGATTGGCGGTCTCGGAATCGTCTGGATTTGTGCCTACATTACCGATGTGTGGAAATGTGAAGGTTATGATCTGCCCGGCATAACTGGGGTCGGTCAGGATCTCCTGGTAGCCCGTGATCGCCGTGTTGAAACAGACCTCACCCACCGCCTGGCCCGTTGCTCCAAGGCCCCGGCCGCGGATCACGGTTCCGTCTGCCAGCACCAAGACGGCCGTGGCCGGCGGCGCGACCCAGGGCTCGGGCTCGCCAACAGCGGTTGGCAGTTGGTTCACGGCATCGACCTCCGTACGCCAGGGTCCGCAGCGACAGGCGCACGCGGGCAACACTTCCGGCTCCAAGCTAAGGATTGCACGGAACCTATGTGACGCGCCGTTATGAATCAATCATGGAGGGCCTGGAAAAGCCATTTGGACACAGGTTACAACTCCGACACCGACCGCCCGAAACGGGTGCTGCGACCCTGCGAACTGGAGCCCGCCATGCGCCAACAGATCACTGAGGCGACCAAAACCGCCATGAAGTCCGGCGACAAGCGCCGTCTTTCCACCTTGCGGTTGATTTCAGCTGCCATCAAGGATCGCGATATTGCGGCCAGAGTTGACAACAAAGGCCAGTCCACCGGCCTCGACGCTGTCGACGACACCGAGATCCTCCGACTTTTGCAAAAGATGATCAAGCAACGCCGGGAAGCGCAAGCCACATATCGCGATGCCGGGCGCACCGAACTGATCGAACAGGAAGCGTTTGAGATTGCAGTCATCGAGGAATTCCTGCCGGCGCAGATGACGGCGGACGAAATCCGCGCCGCCGTCGCCGCAGTGATCGCCAGCGAGGGGGCCACCGGTCTCAAGGACATGGGCCGCACCATGGGCGCCTTGAAGGCAACCTACGCCGGCACGATGGATTTTGCCAAAGCGAGCGCGGTCGCAAAGGAACTGCTGTCCTAAACCGGTTGGCCTAGATCATCGTGCTTTAAGTTGGAACCGCTATTGCGGTTCCAACTTAAAGCACAAAGATGATCGCCACTTTAGAGGCGAGCAACTTTCTGCCTTTATTCAGGATCGTTCCGATTCCGAATAATGGCAGGTTGCTCTAAGGCGGTCTGGCCTACCGGGCCCGCTGCCGCCGTCGCCCGCCGGCGTGCCACCGCCCACCGGCGCGATCAACCGTGCGCGGCGCCCTCTTCGAGGGGCCTCAAAAGCTGTGGATAGTGCGGAAACGGATCGCGTCTTTGATGCCTTTGCGCGGGCCGGTTGCCAACCGCAGCCGACCGAATCAGCGTAAGCTCGCCCGACCAGCAACGTGCGCCCGGCAAAGATGCGATTCACACCTCAATTCCTTGATGAAATCCGGGCCCGGCTGCCGGTCAGCCAGGTCGTTGCGCGCAAAGTGGCACTCAAGAAAAAGGGCCGTGAACTTGCCGGTCTGTCGCCGTTCAAATCGGAAAAGACCCCGTCGTTCTTCGTCAACGACCACAAGGGTTTCTACCACTGCTTTGCCTCCGGCGAACACGGCGACATCTTCACCTTTGTGATCAAGACCGAAGGCCTGTCGTTCCCGGAGGCCGTTGAGCGCCTGGCGCAGGAGGCCGGCGTACCGGTTCCCCAGCAGCGCCCCAGCGATCCCGAGCGTGCGGATCAGCGCCAGCGCCTGCTGCAACTGATGCGCGATGCCGACGCGTTCTTTCGCGCACAGCTGTTTTCGGCGGCGGCAACACACGCGCGCCAGTACCTCGAAGGCCGCCACATCGATGGCGAGACGATCGCCACATTCGGGCTCGGGTTCGCACCCCACGGCCGATCGATCCTGCAGGACCACTTGGCCGACAAGGGCCACACCGTGCCCGACATGATCGCCAGCGGCATGGTGATTGGCGGGCCCGACATCACCAAGCCCTATGACCGCTTTCGCAATCGCATCATGTTTCCGATTCACGATGCCAAAGGTCAGGTGATCGCATTTGGCGGTCGCGCACTGGCTGGCGATCAATCCGCCAAGTATCTCAACTCGCCGGAAACTCCGCTGTTTCACAAGGGCCGCCAGCTCTACAATTTGCACCGCGCGCGTCAGCCCGCTTTCGACCGCACTGAGATCATTGCGGTGGAAGGCTACATCGACGCGATCGCCCTGGCGCGGGCCGGATACATGCACACCGTGGCGCCGTTGGGAACGGCACTGACCGCGGATCAGCTGCAACTGATGTGGCGCCTGGCGCCCGAGCCAATCCTGTGCTTCGACGGCGACGCGGCGGGCTACAAGGCAGCACATCGCGCCCTTGATACGGCGCTGGCGATCTTAAAGCCCGGTTTCAGCCTTCGGTTTGCGTTTTTGGCCGATGGCCTCGATCCCGACGACCTCGTGCGCCAACACGGCCCGCAGGCGGTGCGCAGTGTATTGGACACCTCCCGTCCCCTCGCCGATGTGCTGTGGCAGCGCGAATGGGATGCCGGCAATTGGTCGACGCCGGAACGCCGCGCCGGGCTTGAAAGCCGCCTGCGCCGGCTGATTGGCCAGATCGAAGATCCCGACGTGCGATCCCACTACGGTCGCGCGCTTCGAGAACGTTTAGAGAACGCTTGGGGCAGTTCCAATCGTGTCGCGGCGTCGAGATCAGCTCGGCCCCACCGCAACGGCCACCGTAACGATAGGGCGTTCGCCGCGCCGCGCCGGCAATCCGCCGGCACGTTCAGAGCCCAGTCCAATGCCGCCAACCCGGCGCCCCGCACGACCAGTCTGAAAGCCAGCAAACTCGTCGCCGGCGCCAACCAGGCGGTATCCAACAGGGAAGCGATTCTCCTTCTCACCCTGCTCAATCATCCCTGGATGATTGAGCGCCACGCCGAGGACATCGCGGACATCCACCTGAGCGCCGCCGCGTTCGAGCGGCTGCGGACGGGACTGCTTGATCTTCTGGCCGGCGAATTAAACCTTGACAGCGCACCGATCCGAGACCAATTGGAGAAGTTGAGGCTGGGTCAGGATGTGGAGCTTGTCGATCGTCTCGTAACCCACAAGAGTGATGGGTTTGCAAATCCCGATGCCGACAGTGCCGAGGTGGAGAAGGGCTGGCGCCACACCCTCGCGATGCACAAAAGGCAGGGACTACAGGACCAGTTGGCGGCGGCGGAGCGTGAATTCCGCACAATTGGCGATGACGAGGCAATGGTAAGAATTGCCGAGCTTCAACGCATGATCGCATCCTCATGGGCGAGCGAAGAATTCGAAGATTGATACGTGGCAGTTCTGGTTCCGTTCGCGTGTGTATCTGCATTCGCACAATCCGAATGCGGTCAACGTGCGTCCTCGCTAAACGGACTTCGACATGAATTGGCGGATAAGGACGTAAGCCAGCCAGTGGACGCTCGTCATGCCATCATACCCCGACCCAGGTCATCACGATCACGCCTGGCCGTCGCATCTTCTCTGGCCGTCGCATCTTCATTGTGCCGGTCCAATTGGCGCCGAGCCGTCTCCACCCCCGACCGTACCCCGCGCATCTAACCGAGCATAGAGACAATACACCATGCAGCAAAAGGCCGAAGCTCAGACCGGCAACAAGACCGAGACCCCGGATCGCGATGCCCCGCTCCTCGATCTTTCGGACAATGCCGTCAAGCGCATGATCAAAACCGCCAAGACCCGCGGTTTTGTCACCTATGATGAATTGAACGCCGTCCTGCCATCGGACGAAGTGTCCTCCGAGCAAATCGAGGACATCATGGCAATGCTGTCGGAAATGGGCATCACTGTTGTCGAGAACGAGGAAGATGGCGATGAGGAGGGGTCCGACGGTACCGCGAGCGAAGACGAAAGCCGCGCGCTGACCACGCAGAACAGCGCGGTCGCCAAAACCGAAACCAAATCCGAGCCGTCAGAGCGCACCGACGACCCGGTCCGCATGTATCTGCGCGAAATGGGCACCGTCGAACTGCTGTCGCGCGAAGGCGAAATTGCAATCGCCAAGCGCATCGAAGCCGGCCATGAAGCAATGATTGCCGGGCTCTGCGAAAGCCCTCTAACCTTCCAGGCGATCATCATCTGGCGTGACGAACTGAACGAAGGCCGCGTCCTGCTGCGCGACATTATCGACCTCGAAGCAACCTATGAAGGCCCGGAAGCCAAAGCCGCCCCACCGCCGGTCGCAGCACCGCAATCGCAGGCGCAAACACCGCCTGCCAACAGCGAAGGCGCCGGCGAAGGCGGTGACACCGAAAACCAGGACGGCGATGACGATGAGGACGACGACGAGTTCGAAAACGCCCTCTCGCTGGCAGCGATGGAAGCCGAGCTCAAGCCCAAGGTTCTCGAGACCTTCGATGCCATTGCGGCAAACTACAAGAAGTTGAGGAAGCAACAGGACAAGAAGCTCGAGCTTCAGGTCAGCGGTGAATCCGGCACGCGCAGACAGCAAGAGGCCTACGACAAGCAGCGCGAAGAGATCATTCGCGACGTCAAGAGCCTGTCCCTCAACAATAACCGGATCGAGAGCCTGGTCGAACAGCTTTACGCGATCAACAAGCGCCTGGTCCAGCTCGAAAGCCAGCTGATGCGTCTGGCTGACGGTTATGCCATCGCACGCACCGACTTCATTGCTGAATACTACGGCAACGAATTGGATCAGACTTGGCTCGACCGGATCTGCGGGCAAAGCAAGAAGTGGTCCGAACTGGTCAACACCGAACGCAAGCGCATCGAAAGACTGCGCGCCAGCATTCACGAACTCGCCAGCGAGACCGGCCTCGAGATTTCCGAGTTCCGCCGCATCGTGCGGGCCGTCCAGAAGGGCGAGCGTGAGGCCAGGCAGGCCAAGAAGGAAATGGTCGAAGCCAACCTGCGCCTGGTGATCTCGATCGCCAAGAAGTATACCAATCGCGGCCTGCAATTCCTCGACCTGATCCAGGAAGGCAACATCGGCCTGATGAAAGCGGTCGACAAGTTCGAATACCGGCGCGGCTACAAGTTCTCGACCTACGCGACCTGGTGGATCCGCCAGGCGATCACCCGCTCCATTGCCGACCAGGCCCGCACCATTCGCATCCCCGTGCACATGATCGAGACGATCAACAAGATCGTGCGCACCTCGCGCCAGATGCTGCACGAGATCGGCCGCGAGCCAACCCCGGAGGAACTCGCCGAAAAGCTCGCCATGCCGCTGGAGAAGGTCCGCAAGGTCCTCAAGATCGCGAAGGAGCCGATCTCGCTTGAAACGCCGATTGGTGACGAGGAAGATTCCCATCTCGGTGATTTCATCGAGGACAAAAACGCCGTCCTGCCGATCGATGCCGCCATCCAGGCCAACCTGCGCGAGACGACGACCCGCGTGCTCGCGTCATTAACGCCACGTGAAGAACGCGTGCTGCGCATGCGTTTCGGGATCGGCATGAACACCGATCACACGCTCGAGGAGGTCGGCCAGCAGTTCTCCGTCACGCGCGAGCGGATCCGCCAGATCGAGGCCAAAGCGCTGAGAAAGCTGAAACATCCGAGCCGTTCACGCAAGCTTCGCAGCTTCCTGGACAGCTAGAGCAACCTGCCTTTATTCGGAATCGGAACGATCCCGAATAAAGGCAGAAAGTTGCTCGCCTCTTAAGTGGCGATCAAGTTCCGGGTTTCCAAAGGGCAACGCCCTTTGGCGGGATTGTTGAGGGCCGAGCCCTTAACATATCGCCGCTTGGCGGCGATCCTTGAGGGGCTTTCAGCCCCTCAAACACCCCGACCAGGGGATGATCCCCTGGACCTCGGACTTCATCAGAGGTTGCCTAAGGTCGGCCCATCGTGCCGGCCAAAACCCATAATGTTACGGCCGGTCCGGGCGCGACGAAGCGGGTTGATCCGCACGCGCCCACGACTGCACAATATGGCGTCCACTCCAGCGGCCATAGCGCCACGGTCGCAACAGGAAGCGTTGCGCGCGGATATCGGGCACCGGATCAAGGCCCGCCGTCCCCCACGGCTGGCAGCGCGCCAGACGCGAAATCGTCAACCACAAGCCGCGCCAGGCACCGTTGCGGTCAACCGCCTCTAGGGCATAATCGGAACAGGTCGGCAGATGCCGGCATGGCCAGCCGAGCCAGGGCCGCAGCGTCAGGCGATAGACGACGATCGGTCCCTTGATCAGCCAGCGGCCCGTCCAAGACAGCCAGCCCGGTTTCAAATCAACAGCCATTGCCGCTATCACTTCGATCTTAAAGGCAGCGCGCCGCTGCTGCGTGCGACACCTCAGGCGCATTGATTTCGAGATTGTCAATCGCCTTCTCGACGGCATCAAAAACCAACAGCGTCGAGGCATGCCGCGCCTTGTAGGGGCGGACCGGTTCCAGCAGACCAAGATCACTCCACCGCCCGCCTGGCGGTGGCCCGTCCTGCTTGAGCATTGCCCGCATTGCCGCGGCAATGTCACGAAACTCGCAAAACCTGGTGCCGACGATCTCACGGCCGACGATCGCGGCCGCCGCCTGCCCCAGCAAGCAGGCCTTCACAGTCTGGCCAAAGCCGACGATTCTGTCGCCCTCGACGGCAATCTCGACGGCGACCGTGGAGCCGCACAGCTTGGAGTGCGCCGACGCCGAGGCATCGGGATCGGTCAGCTTGGTCGCGTGCGGAATATCGGCCGCCAAATCCAGCAGCCGTGAACTGTAGATGTCATTGAGATCCGCCATCATGCCCTTCACCCAGCGCCGCTTTCGCGCCCGTCCGCCATCACCTTGCCGGCCACAATCGTGGTTGCGCGACAGATTTGGCCCAATCTGCACCGCCCGGGAGGTGACGGCGGCAATAGTGGTCTATATAGTCTGCCCTCTCGTTTAGACCAGCAACGTCCGACATCAAAGTGGCAATCGCCGTACCACGGCCTCGCCTCATATGTATACCATGGCCCAGTTACCACGTATCGCAACCCTAGCACCCGACCCGCCCGCGCCGGCCAAGCCGACCCGGCAACAGGCCGAAGACGCGGTGCGCACGCTCATTGCGTGGGCCGGCGAAGACCCGGACCGGGAGGAGCTGCGGGCAACGCCGAGCCGGGTTGTCGAGGCTTATGGCGAATACTTTCGAGGCTACCATGAAGATCCCCTGGCCTGGCTGAGCGAGGCCGACGTCGAGATGTCGGACGGCTACGACGATATGGTCCTGCTCACCGGCATTCGCGTTCAGAGCTTTTGCGAACACCACATCACACCGTTTGAAGGCACAGCGAGCGTCGCCTACCTGCCCGATCACCGCCTGGTCGGCCTCTCCCGGCTTGCCCGCGTGGTTGATACGCTCGCCCGGCGCCTACAGACGCAAGAAGCCTTGACCGAGCAGATTTCGCAGACGATCCAGGATGGCCTGGCCCCGCGCGGCATCGCCGTACTGATCGCGGCCGAGCACCAGTGCATCTCGTTCCGCGGCATCCGTCAGTCCGGTATCGCCACGGTCACAACCCGGTTTGTCGGCAGCTTCAAGACCGATCCCGACTTGCAAAGTCGCTTTATCGCGCTCGCCAGACCTGCCCCGCCAAGTGCCCGTTTGGCAAACCCGTGAGCCACGCCAGTCCAAATCGGTAGCCAGCATCGGCGATGTCGCCGGTATGGCCCGCCATTGCTGAACCATCGGTGGCACCGATGAACAAAGTTCCTGGAGATCGCGCCATGGCCCATGAAAAGCACCGTGAAGAGGGCCGCGCCTTCACCCCGACATTCGACCAGAACGGTCTCATTCCGGCGATTGCCAGCGATGCTGCAACCGGTGAAATTCTGATGTTTGCGTGGATGAACGCCGCGGCGCTCGAGGCCACAATCGCAACCGGCATGGCCCATTTCTGGAGCCGTTCTCGCGCCAAACTGTGGCGCAAGGGCGAGGACAGCGGCAACACCTTGCACGTCGTAGATATGCGCACCGATTGCGATCAGGATGTCATCTGGCTGCTGACCGAGGTTGCCGGCGATGGCCATGCCTGTCATACGAAACGTCGTTCATGCTTTTACCGCCGGGTGTTGCGAAACCGTCCTGATAGCCCGGCAACGCTTGAGTTCATTGATGGTTAAGGCGCGCTCGCCAAACCACATGCAGCTTCACTGACCATTTCAGCCGCGCCCGGCAAGTGGTGGTGTTATAATTTAACCAGAATCAATATCAATTCTGACATGATCCGGCAGCGGCATTACTCGATCATGATTATTGCATGTTCTTCGAGACCCGTGAGGCATATACGCAGTTGTTGGCGCCAACAGCGCACCGGCGCGGAAAGTTGGGATATTGGAACCAAAGATTGGCATAGCTTTTGGCGGCGGTGCGGCCCGCGGCTGGGCTCACATCGGTGTGTTGCGCGCCCTGTTGGCCGCCGGCATCAAGCCCTACTGCATCTCCGGCACGTCGATCGGTGCCGTCGTCGGCGGCTGTTATGCGGCTCGCAAACTCGACAAACTCGAACAGTTCGCGCTCAGTCTGACGCGCCGCACGGTGTTCGGCTATTTCGACGTCAATCTGGCAGGTTCCGGCCTGATCAGCGGCCGCCGACTGGGCCAGGCCTTGCAAACCGCCCTTGGCGGCATCAACATTGAAGATCTCGACCTTCCCTACACCGCCATCGCAACCGAGATCGGCTCGGGTCATGAGGTCTGGCTGACACGCGGTTCATTGGTCGAGTGCATGCGCGCATCATATGCCATACCCGGCATCTTTCGCCCGGTTCGACTTGATGGTCGCTGGCTGTTCGACGGCGCCCTCGTCAACCCGATCCCGGTCACCGTCTGTCGGGCCATGGGCGCCCAGTATGTCATCGCCGTCAACCTCAATGCCGACCTGTTCGGGCTTGGCGCGGTGCTCTCCGACATCGAGGCAAAACCCGATCGCGAAGAAGCACCGGAACCCCAAACCCTGGCCGCCACCAACGGTTGGGGCGCACGAAAACTGCTGCAGCGCCAACTCTTTGGCCGCAATCAGTCCGATCCCGAAAGCCCGCCGAGCATTTCCACCGTCATGGTCGATGCCATCAACATCGTCCACGACCGCATCGCACGATCGCGCCTTGCCGGCGATCCGCCGGATATCTTGATCAGCCCGCGACTGAACAGCTTTGGCCTGTTCGAGTTTCACCGCGCAGAAGAGATGATCGAGCGCGGTGCAACGGCCGCCAGGCGTGTGCTGTCGGATGTCCAACTTGATCTGACCGCGCCGGAGGTGCCGGCGACGTCAACCATCGCACAGCCGGCCTAAGGAACCTCTGAACAAGTCCGGGGTCGAGGGGATCATCCCCTGGTCGGGGTGTTTGAGGGGCTGAAAGTCCCTCATCGATCGCCGCAACGCGGCGATTGGTTAAGAGCGCCGGCCGTCAGCTCCAGCAGCGGCCCTGGTCGACCACACCGAACAGCACAAAACCGGCCAGAAATCCGCCGAGATGCGCCTCCCACGCAATGCTGGCTGCACCGACCAGCATTGGCCCGCCCAATCCGAAGAGCAGGTTGAACAACACCCACAGACCCGAGGCAACCATCGTCGCGCGATCCCTCAGTGCCATCGCCAGCGACATGCGCGGAACAAGCTTCGGATAACGCTGCAGCAACGCCATGCCGCCGCCCTGGTAAGCGGCGAATATCAGCCGGAACGCCGCCCCCATCAGGCCCGAAATAGCACCGGATGCGCCGATCACGATCGCCTGCGAAAAACCGTTAATGCCAATAAAGAATAAACCGCCGGCAATGGCACAAACCACAAACAGAACGGCAAATCCGGCAACCGAGGTCCGCCTTGCAATAAGCGACCCGAACGCCAAAAGCCATGCCCCATTGATCAACAAGTGCAGCCAGTCGGAATGCAGCAACGCGTGCGTGGCCAGCGACGAGACGCCGATCCAAAATCCGCCGATCACCGAGCCGCCGTCCGGGCCGAGCCGGAACGGATAGAGCGCCAGATAGGAGATGACGTGTTCTTCGCCGGCGGCGCCGATGAATTGGCGCACCGCGTGAACACCGATCAGAACGGCCAAAAACCACACCACCACTGCCGGTGCATTGATGGCGGGCGGTTGCGCTTCATTGCTCTGCATTTGCTCTCCAAAACCGGCCGCGGTGGCGATCCAACGCTCTGATAACGCCCTGTTAACGCCCTGATGAGGGTGCGCATACCGGCCTTATCGACGCTAACACTCTGACGAAATTGCGTCCCGTTCAACCGGGCATCCGGCTCGGAATTTTAAACAATACATCATCTGTCGATCCGTTCCACACGGACCGAACCGCGGTTGGCACGCTTCCTGCTCAAATCAATCTGCCAACGCTTCGCCAGGCGCCAGGTCTTATCGCAAGACCGGCATTGCCCTGCAGTTCGTGAACATTCCAAGAGATGGCAAGATGCAGGCCAACCACATGAAATACAGAACGAGCAAGCTGCTGTTTGCCTACTGGGATGAATTGCGTGCAGGACGCACGGCGCCACGGCGCCTGGACATTGAGCCGTCGCGCATCGCCTCGATCCTGCCCGAGACGCTGATTCTCGACAACACACTCACCGGCTCCTATCGATTTCGTATTGCTGGCACACGCATTTGCGACAAGCTTGCAATAGAACTGCGCGGCATTGATTTTCTGGCACTTTGGAGCGCGCGCGATCAACAGCGCCTGAAAGATCATTTCACCGCCATGACACTTTACGGGCAAGTCACAACCTTGCCGGTGTGCTCGAGATTAAGCTCCGGTGGTATCAACCACTCGGAGATCGTTTTGCTGCCACTCACCGACCAGCGCGGCTTAATCAATCGGTTCGTCGGCGCCTGGAGCTTTGATCAGATGCCGTCGTGGCATGGTGCCGCCCATTTGACGGATCACGCCATTTTCGATCCAAATCAGCTTGACGAAGATAGCCCATCGGTCGCTGCAGTGCACGAGCAACCGTCTTCCCCATCCGATCCGCAGCCCAAATGGCGACGCCTGGTCACCGACCAACGGCGCCGGTTCCGCGTCTATGACGGCGGTCGCGAGTAACGGACCAGCATATCCGTGCGATCCGCTGCGCGCCGCCAATTCCGGCGTAAAACGGTCAGCCAAACACGGTGATGGCCCGCCTTGCAATCCACCGAGCGCGCCCGATCGAACCCAATCTGTCCCAAACAGAAACACCGTGTTTGTGCTTCGTTAATGAATTGGCCCCATACTGCAGACTGCAGACTGTCGCAGGTATGCAGCCGGCCCGATCGGCTATCGCCAACTTCACGCCAGGGTCAAATGATGACGACTGCCACATTCGAACGTGTGACCGCGCCGTCACAGACCGTCCGGATCGCGCCGGACCGGCGCCGCCACAAGCGCGTTGCACTGGCGCTGCTCGGCCGCTTCATGCGCGCCTCAAAGGCCGAATATCCGTGCCGACTGGTCGATATTTCCGTCGGTGGCGCGGCAATCTCATCACCGGTCGACGTCGACCCCGGTGAGCATATCGTCGTCTATTTCGACAGCCTTGGCGGTCTCGAAGGGGTCGTCACGCGCCGGTTCGAAGACGGCTTTGCGCTTGAATTTTCGATCACGCTGCGCCGGCGCCAAAAACTGGCCGCCCAACTGACGTGGTTGATCAACAAAGATGACCTGACCGGCCATGATCTGCGGCGACCCGGTCACGACCGTATCACGCTCACCAACCATACCATCGCCATTACCCACGAAGACGGCGAAGTCGAGCAGTGCAACGCCTTGGACGTATCGATATCGGGCGCCTCGATCGCCAGCGAACGGCGCCCACCAATCGGCTCCAAATTGATTGTCGGCAAGCTGCGCGCACGCGTCGCCCGCCACCACACGCGCGGTTTCGGCGTCGAGTTCACAGACATCCAAAAGGTCGACGCCATTCGCCGACATTTCGACTGATTTCAACGAGCTATAATGTAGGACAAAGTCATGTTGCACAGCGTTGGTTCAGCCCTGAAGCGGCTTTGCAAGACCGCCCGGTCAAATAAGTTGTCCACAGCGCGTGGGAGATCTCACAAGCAACAAATTTCCGGTTCACGTTATCGCTGCTCTGCACCGCGTAAAGTAGCGTTTGTTCGTTCGGGGTTTGCGATGATTTCGAAGCGTTGGTGTGCCCTTTCGCTGGGCGCGCTATTGGCAGCTTTGCCATTGTTTGCACATCAATCAATTGCCGGGCCGCGCTACATGCGTGTCCATGGCCAAGCCGCTCCACCTTACGGTTTCGTGCAGTTCTGTCAGTCGTTCACGGCCGAGTGCATCAGCAAAGGTTTCGACAGCAGACGCTTTCAAGCCTCGCCCGACCGTCTCAGCGAACTCGACGAAGTCAACCGCAAGGTCAACGAGGCAGTCATTCCGGCAACCGATAACCAAGTCTACGGTGTTGAGGAATTCTGGACGTTTCCCGGTGCTATGGGCGACTGCGAGGACTACGTCGTCCTCAAGCGCAAGATGTTGATGGAACGCGGCTGGCCGGCCGGCGCGGTGCTGATCACGGTCGTACTGGACGAAAAGGGCGAAGGCCACGCCGTGCTGACCGCACGCACGGCCCAGGGCGACTTCATCCTCGACAACAAGGACCCCGAGGTCAAGCTTTGGACCAGCACGCCCTACCGCTACGTGATGCGCCAGTCCTACATCAACCCGAAGATCTGGATGTCGCTCGACCCCAGTGCCACGGCATCGCCGCAGGCTCTGGCCGGCCTCAACACGCGCTGACAGCTCCGCACTAGAGCAACCTGCCTTTATTCGGAATCGGAACGATCCTGAATAAAGGCAGAAAGTTGCTCGCCTCTAAAGTGGCGATCATCAGATCATGGCCGTGGCTGGCCGGGCCAGGAAGCGGCAGGGTTCCGGCCCGGCGCAACAGGCCATCAGTCGGGCTGCGGCTTCATGCCGGCAGCAAATCGACGCCAGTTGCGCTGATAGCTTTCGGCCGCACGCCGATTGCGCACGATATCCTCATCCGTCACTTCGCGAACGACCTTGCCGGGCGTCCCCATCACCAGGGAGCGCGGCGGGATTACCTTACCTTCCGGCACCAGGGCGTGTGCCCCGATCAGACAGTCCTCACCAATGACGGCACCGTTGAGCACAATCGCCCCGATCCCGATCAAACTGCCGCGCTTGATCGTACAACCGTGCAGCATCACCATATGGCCGATCGTGCAATCTTCCTCGATCGTCATCGGAAAACCTGGGTCGGTGTGCAAAACGCAACCATCCTGAACATTGGCGCCGCGACCGATCGTGATTGGTTCGTTATCGCCGCGCACAACCGCATTGAACCAGATACTGGCATTCTCGGCGAGATGCACGTTGCCGACCACCGTCGCATTCGGGGCAACCCAGCATGCACCGTTGGCCGGTTTGGTGACGCAGTTTCCGTCAAGACTGAACAATGCCATCGGCCCACCTCCGCTCAAGTTTCGTCGAGATCAATATCGAGGATTGCCATCTGCAGCTGATAGCTGACCTCACCGTCTTCTTCTTCGCGATAGAGCGGTGCGATAAACTCATCATCGATGAACACTTCGGCCATGTCGGCCTTCTTCGGATGCATGACAATTCTCAGCCGATCGGTATTGAACAGCCTGCGCAAATAACGCTGCAGCTTCGGCAAATCATCTTTCATGGCCGCCATTCCCTTCACTTCTGCCACCTGCGCCTTGCCGGCGACCGACCGACTGCACGCGACTGTGGGCCGTTACTTGACACAACTCGGCGATTGAGAAACCCGGCGAATGCGCACAGGCCTGCCCCACAGCTGCCTAAATTCCAACCGCGCCCGTCAAGTCTAGAGCAACCTGCCTTTATTCGGAATCGGAACGATCCCGAATAAAGGCAGAAAGTTGCTCGCCTCTAAAGTGGCGATCATCTTTGTGCTTTAAGTTGGAACCGCAATAGCGGTTCCAACTTAAAGCACGATGATCTAGGCATCCTCTGAACACGTCTCAGGTTTCCAAAGGGCAATGCCCTTTGGCGGGATTGTTAAGGGCGGAGACCTTAACCAATCGCCGCGTTGCGGCGATCCTTGAGGGGCTTTCAGCCCCTCAAACTCCCCGACCAGGGGGACCCCCGACTTGATCAGAGGTTTCATAGATCAACGTGCCGGCCCGCTTGCTGCCCCGGCCACGGTATGGTTCGGGCTCAGCCGGAAAGGCTTGTCGAACACTCAGCCTTTCATCGGCATCAGAAAGCTTCTGACGAACGGCGCAGAGTTGGTTTACACTGCCGGAACGCCCATCCTTGTACTCAGGTTGAAACCGTAAATGCGGTTTCAACCAAACCATGCAAATTCAGTGAACTGCACCCGAGCGCAAGCCGGAACCGTCGACCATGGAACACGACACCAACCATCTGCCGATTGCCAACAAGGCTTTACAGGGTATCTGGCACCAAACTGGTCTGCCCGAAGAAGCGCTCGGACACGTTGCGCTGGACATGACGGCGCCGACCCTGCCGACGTCATTTCATGTCGCCGCGGCGGCAACGGCGACGGTTGCTGCGGCGGGCCTGGCAGCCGCCGAAGTCTGGCAGTTGCGATCCGGTGAGCGCCAAACCGTCAAAGTTGCCTCGCGCCACGCCGAAGCGGAATTTTTGAGCGAACATCGTTTGCGGATCGATGGTGCGCCGGCACCCGACGTGTGGGGGCCGATCGCCGGCCTCTACCAATGCGGCGACGGGCGTTGGGTGCGCATCCACGCCAACTTTCCCCATCACGAAGCCGGCGCTCTGGACGTCCTGAAGTGCGCGCGCGACCGCGGCGCCGTCGAGCAAACCCTGAAGGGTTGGCGGGCGCAGGACTTCGAGGATGCCTGTGCAGAAAAAGGCCTCGTCGTCTTCATGATGCGCTCTGAGGCCGAGTGGGCGCGACACCCGCAAGCCGAGGCGATTGCGGCATTGCCGTTGTTCGACATCGAGCGCATTGGCGATGCGCCGGCCGAACCTTTGCCCGGTGCGCCAACGCAGCCACTTTCCGGCATCAGAGTTGTTGATCTCACCCGCGTCATTGCCGGACCGGTGTGCGGGCGAACGTTGGCAGCTCATGGCGCCCATGTCACCCGCATCTCAGCGCCGCGACTGGCGCCGGATCCCGTCATGCTGGAGGCCGACGGCGGACGCGGCAAGCACTCACGCTTCATTGATCTCAAACACACCAGCGGACGCCGTCAACTGGCAGCACTGACCGAAGGTGCCGATGTCTTCGTGCAAGGTTATCGCCCCGGCGCCATTGACGCTGCCGGCTTTTCGCCGGAACGCCTGGCTGAACTGCGGCCCGGCATCATCGCCGTCTCAATCTCCGCCTGGGGGCACGCCGGTCCCTGGTCCCACCGCCGCGGTTTCGACTCGCTGGTTCAGACCGCAACCGGGCTCAACTGGGCCGAAGCCGAGGCTGCCGGCACCGATCGGCCCAAACCCCTGCCCTGCCAGGCCCTCGACTTCGGATCTGGTCATCTGATGGCGATGGCAACCATGGCCGGCCTCTATAAGCGCGCCACCGAAGGCGGCAGCTGGCGGGTCCGCGTCGGCCTGGCCCGCACTGGTTACTGGTTGCAGGGCCTCGGGCGCATCGCCGACGGCTTTACCACGACGACGCCAACCAACCATGAGCTTGCCGACCTGATGACGACGATCGCGTCCGAGTATGGTGAACTGACGGCCGTCAGATATCCGGCCGAGTTATCCCGCACACCGGCGCGCAGCGACCTGCCGCCCGAACCCTATCCACACGCCGCCTGAACACCGGCCGGCGCCGGTTCCCGTGCAACGCGCCGATGCCGCGACGTGACATGACGTGACGTGACATAACGTGACGTGACGTGACGTGACATTACCGTTTCACCGCAGACTTCTTTTTCTTTGGCGGTTTCTTGGCCGCCGCGGCCATTGCCACCGCGACCGCCTGGGACGCCCAAGCGCGCATCTCGTCGGGATCATCGAACACAGCTTCCGGCGCTTGCCAGTAACTCATAACGGCACGCTTGCCGCCCTTGGCCTGATAGGTGAACGGCTTCAACCCCGCCGCTTCGAAGCTCTGCCGGGTGGTCTCATCGGCCTTCAGATAAAGCACTTCATCGGCAACCAGCGCAAACATCACCCCGTCGAGGAAAACACCGGCGCCGCCAAACATGCGGCGCACTCGCACCGGGCCGACGACCGCCAGTTGCTCGCGAATAAACTCATCAAACGCGGTGTTTCCGGCCATCGAACCACCCGGTCTCAGTCACCGACGGCGGCTGCCAGCGCAACCGTCTTGCTCGTTGCATCGCCTCAAAAGCCGCTGCCCGGTTGGGCGAGAAAGACCTCTTCCTCAGGCGTCGACCGGCGGCCAAGGATGGCGTTGCGATGCGGATAACGCCCGAACGCCAAGATCACATCGCGATGTGCTTCGGCATAGCGGGTGAACTCGTCATCACCCAGGCTGGAAATCAACACGACCGATCGGTCCTGATCTTCAAGGCGTTCGCTGTGCTCAAACGGCAGGTAGACAAAGACGCGCTCGTTCTTGGAGAGTTCTTGATCCCACCCGCGTGCGACAACGTCCTTGGCCACTGCGAGAGCCTTGGCGTCACTGGCAAATGCCGCCGGCGTGCCGCGGAACATATTGCGGGAGAACTGATCGAGCACGATGATCGCCGCCAGCGCCGTCCTCGCGTCTGCCATTAGTTGCGAGCCCGAGGCCGCCGCGACGTCACGATGCAACTCACCAAACCGCTGCGCAATCCGACGGTCCATATCGTCCGACTTCTTGAACCATTGCGACGGTTCAAGTTCGCCAAACCAGAATGTCAGGACGGTTTCGGGCCAGTTACTGTCAAGTTCCACGGAGCCTTCTCCATTGCGGTCAGCGCCAGAAGCCTGATCCTAGGCCTTGATATCGGCGAGTTCCGCCTCATCGCGCGGGCGAAGCTCGACCGATACCCCGCAACCGCACGCCGACGTCTGGTTAGGATTGTTGAACACAAACTGCGCCGAAAGCTTGTCGACCTTATAGTCCATCTCGGTGCCGAGGACGTAGAGCGTCGCCATCGGGTCGATCAACACCCGTGCGCCCTGATCCTCCACCACTTCATCGAACCGGCCCGCCTCCTCGGCCCACTCGAGTGTGTATTCCATGCCCGCACAACCGCCCTTCTTGAGCCCGATCCTGAGCCCGATGGCATTCGGTTTGGTTGCCATGATCGCCCGCACGCGGGCCGCCGCCGCCGCGGTCAGCGTCATAATCTGGGGGCGCGGTCGTGTTGCAGATGCCATGTCAATGCTCCCTGCCGAGGGCTTGCGCATCGCAGTGCGCAAAAGTCGTGCGAATTATGTAAGTGCTCGTGACAATTTGTCGAGTCTCCCGGCGCGCTCGCCGAGCCAGCGCCAGCGCCTTTCAGAAGCACGATGATCATCGCCACTTTAGAGGCGAGCAACCTGCCTTTATTCGGGATCGTTCCGATTCCGAATAAAGGCAGGTTGCTCTAGAACATATTGAGCGCAAGTCGTGCCTCATCCGACATCCGGCTCATATCCCACGGCGGATCGAAGGTCAGTTCAACGGTGGTGCCCCCAACACCCGCGACCGAGTTGACCGCATTCTCGACCCAAATCGGCATTTCGCCGGCGACCGGGCATCCGGGAGCCGTCAGCGTCATCTCCACATTCACGTGGCGATTGTCATCGACATCGATCTTGTAGATCAATCCAAGTTCGTAGATGTCCGACGGGATTTCGGGATCATAGACCGTCTTGATCGCGGCAACGATATCCGCCGTCAGCTGCTCCAATTCCTCCTGTGACAACGCCGAGCCGTCGACTGGCGTGCCACCTTCGGCCACGGACTTTGGCCGATCGCCGCCGTCGTGCGAACCGGTGAAGGCATCGTGCGCCTCCATGTCAAGCGTTACATAATCGCGTTCAGCAGAATTCTCGCCCATCTTCATGCCTTGGCCTCGCATCAAGCAAACAAGTCATGCGCCTTTTTCAGCGCATCGACCAGCACGTCAACATCTTGCTTTGTGTTGTAGATGCCGAATGACGCCCGGCACATGGCCGGCACGCCGAAGCGCTCCATCAACGGTTGCGCACAATGGTGCCCGGCCCGGATTGCGACCCCCGAGCGGTCGACCACCATTGCAATATCGTGCGGATGAAGCCCGTCCATGGTGAACGACACGATTGCACCTTTGCCGGGCGCCGAACCATAGACCCGTAGCCAGTTGAGAGCGTCCAAGCGCTCGTGGGCATAGATCATCAACTCATGCTCGTGCGCTGCAATCTCACGCCGTCCGATCTGCATCATGTAGTCCAGCGCCGCCGTCAGCCCGACCGCTTCGACGATCGGTGGTGTGCCGGCTTCAAAGCGCGACGGCGTCGGCCCGTAGGTCACGTTGTCGACACTGACGCTTTCAATCATCGCCCCGCCACCGAGGAACGGCGGCAGTTCACCAAGCAGCTCCTTTTTGCCGTAGAGCACGCCAATGCCGGACGGGCCATACACTTTGTGGCCGGTGAACGTCAGGAAATCAACGTCCAGGTCCTGCACATCAACTGCCATGTGCACCGCCGACTGGGCACCGTCGACGAATACCCGCGCGCCGTGGGCGTGCGCGATTTTCGCGACCTCCTTGATCGGCACCACCGTTCCGAGCACGTTCGACATGTGCGCCATCGCCACCATCTTGGTGCGTGGCGTGATCAGCTGCTCGAAGTCTTCGAGCAAGAATGCGCCAGTGTCGGAAACCGGCGCCCACTTGATCACCGCGCCCTTGCGCTCACGCAGGAAATGCCACGGCACGATATTGGCGTGATGCTCCATGATCGACAGAATGATCTCGTCACCTTCCGCGATGTTGTCCATGCCCCACGCATAGGCAACCAGGTTGACGCATTCCGTCGCGTTCTTAGTAAAGACAATCTCATCTGCATCACGCGCGTTGAGAAACCGCCGGCAAGCTTCCCGCGCGTCTTCGTAATTCTGCGTCGCCGTATTCGACAAATAATGGATGCCGCGATGCACGTTGGCATATTCGAAGCGCAGCGCATGATCCATCGCTTCAATGACGGAATTCGGCTTTTGGGCCGAGGCTGCACTGTCGAGATAGACCAGTGGCTTGTCGTTGACATCACGGTAGAGGATCGGGAAGTCGGCGCGAATACGCTCGACATCGAGCGTCTTTGGCTCGCCCACGACTTGAAGATGGTGCGCCAGAGTGTTCACGGTTTCAGCGCTCCTTCGTGTTGCAAGTTGCCAAGCCAAGCCTGCGCGGTCTGTTGCAGGGCTGCACGGACGGCCGCGTTGCCGACTTTGTCCAATGCCTCACCGATGAAGGACTCAATCAACAGCGCGTGGGCAGTCGCTTCCGGAATGCCTCGCGATCGACAATAGAATATCAGATCCTCGTCGAGTTCGGCACATGTCGAGCCATGACCGCAGGCGACATCGTCAGCATAGATCTCAAGTTCGGGCTTTGAGTCAAATTCGCAGTCGTGCGACAGCATCAGGGCCTGCGCCATTTGCTTGCCGTCGGTCTTCTGGGCGTTGGCGTGGACCACGACCTTGCCCTGGAACACCCCGCGCGCCTGATCATCAAGCACCAGCTTGAACAGCTCGCGGCTCGTACAACCCGGTTCGCCGTGATCAATGACCATCGTTGTGTCGCAATGCTGTTGCCGGTTCAACAGATTAATGCCGGACACATCAGCAGTTGCATTGGCGCCCTTGAAGTTGATGTTGATCTGATTGCGCGCCAAGCCCGCACCGACCGAAAACTGAAAGCCGCGGTAAAGGCTCGCCGCATGGAGATCGATCAGCCATGTCGACAGATGCGTGCTGGCATCGCCGTCGTGCTGAAGCTTGATATGGTCGACAGATGCGCTGTCGGCGAGACCAAGATGGGTCAGGGCGTTGGTCTGAACCGCGGCCGTGCCGATGGCGACATGGCTTTCGAGAATGGTCGCCTCAACGCCGTCCATGACGGTGATAATGTTGCGCGTGGCGACCGCGCTTTCCTCCGTGGCCGAGGACACGTGCACGATGTGCAGCGGCTTGGCAGGTGACCGGGCGATCATCAGCGCGACACCGTCGCTCATGAATGCGGTGTTCAACGCGCCGACGGCATGATCGTCAATGGCGGCGTTCGGGCGAGCGTGCAGATCAACAAAACAGGTGTCACCGAGAGCTGCCGCCAGTGCCATAAAGGTCGTGCCCGGCGCGACCGCGCCGTGATCGGACAGATCCGGTGCGAATTGACCGTCAACCAGCACGAGCCGTACCGCCTCGACCTCGGCGATGGCACCGAGCGCAGCCGTGAGACGGGCATTGTCAATTGCGCCGGCCCCGCGCCGGGCAGGCGCAAACGCCGTCTTCAGGCGCGATCTCAGGTCCGTATACTTCCATTCCTCGATGCGCCGATGTGGCAAGCCAAGTTGCTCGAACTTTGTCATCGCCGCGGTCCGGGTTGCCGCCACCTGCGCGGCACCGGGCAGCGTTTCGCCGATGTTAGCGAAATAGTCGGAAATGGCGTCTTCGGCCGCTGTCTTTGGCACACTCATGGTTATCGCTTGGGTCATTGCTTGGGTCACCGCGTGATCGCCTCAGGCCGCCTTGTCGACATAGGCGGCATAGCCTGACTGTTCGAGTTCGAGCGCCAGTTCCTTGCCGCCACTGGCCCTGATCTGGCCGCGGGCGAGAACATGGACGGCATCCGGCACGATATAGTTGAGCAGACGCTGATAGTGCGTGATCACCAGCATCGCACGGTCCGGCGAGCGCAACGCGTTGACACCGTCTGCCACGATCTTCAAGGCGTCGATGTCGAGACCGGAGTCGGTTTCATCGAGCACACACAGCGACGGCGCCAGCATCGACATCTGAAGAATTTCCGAGCGCTTTTTCTCGCCGCCGGAAAAGCCGACATTCACAGGCCTTTTCAGCATCTCCATGTCGATGTTGAGTTCGCCGCTCTTGGCCTTAACAAAACGCATGAACTCCGGCGTTGTCAGCTCCTCATCGCCGCGCGTCTTGCGCACGGCATTTACCGCGGTGCGCAGAAACGTTAAGCCGGCCACGCCGGGGATCTCCATCGGGTACTGGAAGGCCAGGAACACTCCCGCAGCGGCGCGTTCCTCAGGCTCCATCATTAACAGATCCGCGCCGTTCCAGAGGATCTCGCCGTCGGTTACCTCATAGCCGTCACGCCCGGCCAGCACATACGCCAACGTCGATTTGCCCGACCCGTTCGGCCCCATGATGGCATGCACCTCGCCCTTCGGCACGGTCAGCGACAAGCCTTTGATGATCGGCGTATCATCCTCTTCCAGCTTGACGTTTAGGTTCTTGATTTCGAGCATGACTACTGTTCCGTTTGTCTGATCACGTTGGGATGGGTGAGGCGGCGCCGACAAGTCCAGGCTAGCCCGACGAGCAGCAGCGCCACCGCCCACAAGACATTGATGATTTGCAGATGGCGCGGATCCGGATAGCTGGTCCAGCAGGTCATCCACGCCCAACTGTGAAGGCATCCCGACGTTCGGCCGGTTTGCACGAACGGCTCCGCTTCGGCCGTGCCCGCAAGCGGGATCAGATGCCCCAACACAAATACCGAGGCGACAATCGCCAACGATGGGGCGAGCGTCCTGATTGGCGACCAACTCAGCGAACCACGCATCATCCGACGCTGCCTTCCAGTGAGATCCCGATCAGCTTCTGCGTCTCGGCCATGAATTCCATGGGCAACTGCTGCAGCACATCACGCACGAAACCGTTGACCACCAGGGCCACGGCTGCTTCTTCATCAAGGCCGCGCTGGCGGCAGTAAAACAGCATGTCCTCCGAGATCTTCGACGTCGTCGCCTCGTGCTCGAAGTGGGCGGACGCGTTCTTCGCCTCGATGTAGGGTACGGTGTGCGCACCGCACTGGTTGCCGATCAACAGCGAGTCGCAGCACGTGAAGTTGCGGGCATTGGTTGCTTTGCGATGCGCCGACACCAGGCCACGGTAGGTGTTGTCGGAATGTCCTGCGGCAATCCCTTTCGAGATGATCCGGCTCGAGGTGTTCTTGCCGAGATGGATCATCTTGGTGCCGCTGTCGACCTGCTGATAGCCGTTGGAAATCGCAATCGAATAGAACTCACCGCGCGAGTTATCACCTCTCAAGATGCAACTCGGGTATTTCCATGTGATGGCAGAACCGGTTTCGACCTGCGTCCACGAAATCTTGGCGTTGTTGCCGCGGCAGTCACCGCGCTTGGTCACAAAGTTGTAGATCCCGCCTTTGCCATGCTTGTCGCCCGGATACCAGTTCTGCACTGTCGAATACTTGATCTCGGCATCATCGAGCGCGATCAGTTCGACGACGGCGGCATGCAATTGGTTTTCATCGCGCATCGGTGCCGTGCAGCCTTCGAGATAGGACACATAGGCGCCTTTGTCGGCAATGATCAGCGTGCGCTCGAACTGGCCCGTGTTCATTTCGTTGATGCGGAAGTAGGTCGACAGTTCCATCGGACAGCGCACGCCCTCGGGAATGTAGACGAACGACCCATCGGAAAACACCGCCGAGTTGAGCGCCGCATAGTAATTGTCCGACTTCGGCACGACGGAACCGAGATAGGTCTTGACCAGATCCGGGTGTTCGCGCAACGCCTCGGAAATCGAACAGAAGATCACCCCCGCCTTGGCCAGTTCCTGCTTGAACGTGGTCACGACGGACACCGAATCGAACACCGCATCGACGGCCACCTTGTTGTAGCCGCCCGGCGCATCGCTATCGTCCAATTCACTCGGCTCACCCTGCCGGCGCACCCCGGCGAGGATCTCCTGTTCCTTGAGCGGAATGCCGAGCTTCTCGTAGGTCCTGAGCAATTCCGGATCGACCTCATCGAGGGACTTGGGTCCTTCGGTTCCCTTTGGCGCCGCGTAATAATAAAGGTCCTGAAAATCTATTTTCGGGTAGTTGACCTTCGCCCAAGTCGGCTCCGTCATCGCCAACCAGCGCTCATAGGCATCGAGCCGCCAGGCCAGCATCCATTCCGGCTCCTCTTTCTTTTCGGAAATGAAGCGGATGATCTCTTCGCTGAGCCCCTTCGGCGCCTTCACCGTCTCAATGTCGGTCGTGAAGCCATACTTGTACTGATCGACATCGATCTCTCTGACCTGTTCGATCGTCTCTTGAACGGCAGGCATGACATTCTCCACTGCTTCCGCCCTGGCTCAGATGGCGGCGTTGTCGTTTCCCCTAAGCGGGTTTTGCTGCTGGCCTCAGGCCACGGCGCTGACCTGTCCGAGGACAACGCTGCGCCACACATCCAGGAACGCGTCGACATCGGCCCTGGATGTGTTCCAACCGAGGCTGATGCGGATTGCACCGCGGGCGATTTGCGGATCGATCTTCATCGCCGACAGCACGTGGCTGGTTCCGACCTTGCCCGAGGAGCAGGCCGCACCGGAACTAACGGCAACACCGGCCAGATCAAACTTGATCAGCAACGTCTCGGCCAAAACGCCGCGCACACCTATATAGGTTGTATTGCCAATGCGCTGGACATCGACACCGAAGATTTGTGCAGCCGGCGTCATATCGAGGAGGGCGCGCTCAAGCACGTCCCGCAACATCGCCATCGCCTCCACGTCGGCGAGATCGCGCGCCGCTACCTGCGCGGCTGCACCGAAGCCGGCAATTCCGACGACGTTTTCGGTGCCCGCCCGGCGCCGACGCTCCTGGCCGCCGCCGGCGATCAGCGGCGCGAAGTCGATCCCGTCGCCGACGATCAGGGCGCCGACGCCCGTCGGGCCGCCGAGCTTGTGCGATGACAGGCTGAGGGTATCGAGACCAAGTGCGCTGAAATCGATGGCAGCGCGTCCGGCACCCTGCACGCCATCGCAGTGCAGCGTAATGCGATGTTTGCGACACAGCTCCGCGGCCTGTGCGATCGGTTGCATCACTCCGGTTTCGTTGTTGGCCATTTGCAGTGCGAGCAGGTTGCGCGCAGACCCTTCCTGCTGCGCGCAAACCGCACGTTCAAGATCGTCCAGGCGTGCCCGACCGTTGGCATCGACTGCAATCTCGGTAAACCGCGCGGTCGACCCTCGGGCCGGGCTCAAGACCGAATCGTGCTCGACACCGGCTGCGAAAACCCGATCCCACCCGGCCGAAACGACCCAGTTGTTGGCTTCCGTCGCACCGCTCGTGAACACCACGTTGGCCGGCGCGACGCCGACCAGCCGGGCAACCTGCGCGCGCGCATCTTCCACCAGCCGGCGCACCTTGCGACCTTCACCGTGCACCGAGGACGGGTTGCCGAGAGTATCCATGGCGCCAACCATCGCCGCACGCGCTTCCGGCCGCAACGGCGCCGTTGCGTTGTGGTCCAAGTATATGCGCCCGCCGCTCATTTCGCCGCCATCTCCCTGACCAGCACCCGCGGTGCCGCCTCGCGTGCAACCTCAAGCAACGGTCCATATTCGATGACGTCCTGTAGCGAAACCTCGGCAAGAAACTTTGCGATATGGCGACCCAGCGCCGCCCACAGCCCGTGTGTCAGGCATCGCTCATCGCCAACGCAGCCATTTCCGGAACCGACGCTGCAGCGCGTCATATGCGTGCGTTCGTCGACGGCGGCCATGACGTCGGCCACCATAATCTCGTCCGCTGCCCGCGCCAGCTGATACCCACCGCTGCGCCCGCGCACACTGTCGACCAACCCGGCCTGACGCAACTGCGCAAAAATCTGACCAAGATAGGCTTCGGACAGCTGTTGGCGTTCGGCAATCTCACTCAAGGCCACGGCCCGCGCGACCCCGAACTTGGCGAGATCTGCCATGGCCATTACCGCATATCGTCCGCGCGTATTGAGTTCCACCAACCCGGCTCCACAGTTGTGCACCTTGCACGATGCTCGTGTTCCGACTCCGACGGATGCTAACCATCCGTCTGCGCCGGAAAACGAGGCTAACCTCTTGTTTGTGTTCTGGAGTAACAGACGCTTGACGAGTTCCACCCGGGACTCAAGCGCCTGATCCAGAACACTAGGCGGAACCTCACGTTTGTCGACGTCAGATGTCCGCATTGACGCAGGCCTTGCAATTCAGGGGCGCCTTCGTGTTAGAAGATCACTCCCGCGCAATCCGGCGCAAACAAGCTCCGCACCATTAATTTCGAATAGTTCTAATGTGGGCGGAATATGGAAATCCCAACCGCAGGAGTCAAGATTAAATCTTGCCGGCGTGACAGGCCGCTTGCCGCCACCGATCGACAGACTTCCGTCCCATGCCCCAAATAAGACAACGACAAAACTGGGTCCACACACATGCCTGAGCTGATAATCAATGGGCCGGTCGGCCGCCTCGAAGCGCGTTATCACCACGAACCCGATGCGCGCAGCCCCTTGGCCCTCATCCTTCATCCCCATCCGCAGTTCGGCGGCACGATGAACAATCAAGTCGTCTACAATCTCTATTACACGTTCGTCGAGCGCGGGTTTTCGGTGTTGCGCTTCAACTTTCGCGGGGTCGGGCGCAGCCAGGGCTATTTCGACAACGGCCCCGGTGAACTGGCTGATGCGGCCACCGCGCTGGATTGGATGCAGATCGCCAAACCGGATGCCAAGGCGTGCTGGATTGTCGGTGTCTCGTTCGGCACCTGGATCGCGATGCAGCTGTTGATGCGCCGGCCCGAGATCGATTCATTCATCTGCGTCGCCCCGCCCGCGAACCTCTATGACTTCTCGTTTCTTGCCCCCTGTCCAGCGTCCGGTCTGTTGGTCAACGGTGAACGCGATCGCGTCGTGCCGTCGGCTTCCGTCGCCGAGTTGTCGGTTAAGACCAAGGTCCAGAAGGGCATCATCCTGCAGCACGACATCATTCCGGACGCCAATCATTTTTTCGAGGGCGACGAACAGATGGCGGCTCTCAAAGACAGTGTCGGCACCTACGTCGACACCCGCATGGTCGACATTCTGCGATCGAAGGCTGACGATTAGGCTGCAAAATTTGCCGTCGTGTTTGCGTGGTGGGCGCGGCGGCGCCATACTGGCTGGTCGCAGCCGATACGCAACCGTAACCGAGGAGACTGGCCATGATTATCGCCGTCGTGCAAATTCCACGTGCAGCTCCGAAACCGGACAAGGACGGCGCCATCGCGCGCGGCCTCGATTCCGCGCCGATCTACCGCGAGGTCAAAGGACTAATCCGCAAAGATTATCTCAACGGCGAAGATTGCGGCGGCGGTGTCTATCTGTTCGAGAGCCGCGACGCCGCCGAAGCTTGGTTCAACAACGACTGGTGGGGCTGGATCGAGGAGCGCTTTGGCGCCCGCCCGACACTGACCTTCTATGACCATTACGTCACTGTCGACAATGCTGCGGGCGAAGTCCGCGTCGACGGCAAAGCGGTCGACGTGCCGTCGGGCTCTGAGGCTGCCGAGTAGGTGCGCACCCGCAATGCTGGCCAGCGCCGGGCGGCGCGAACACGCCGCTCATGCGCACGCATTTATTTTGCCATCAACGCGGCCAGCTCGACGTCCTCGGCCCGCACGACCCTGCCATCGCCACCGTGGATACTAAGCCGCAGGCGGCGCTGCTGCCAGTTCACCTCAAGCCCGCCGGAGTTGACCTCACCATACATCCTGTCGAGCTGGTAGGGGCCGGCCTCGGCCGGATCATCGAACGCCATGTTCATCGAACTCGACGTCACCTCATAGAGCGGATATGGCCCGGATTGATCATCCTTATAGATCGCCGCGCGGTGCCGATCGCCTGATACAAAGATCACACCCTGCGCCGATGTTGCACGGATCAACTCATAGAGCCGCGTTCGCTCGCGC
This sequence comes from Hyphomicrobiaceae bacterium, assembly GCA_965223355.1. Lineage (GTDB taxonomy): Bacteria > Pseudomonadota > Alphaproteobacteria > Rhizobiales > Hyphomicrobiaceae > Tectiglobus. The sequence continues at coordinate 3,990,662 of CBDCWE010000003.1, read as the reverse complement.
GGCAGGTTGCCCCACCGCTCCCAGGCATGGCCGTCTGCCACAACCTGAATGCTGGACGCGATGATGCGCAGATCAGCGGGCGTCTCGAGCTGGGCCTTGAGCCACGTCCATTGAGACGCACCGAGCAGCGTTTTGGTGGGATCTGGATCGGGCTGGTATTTGCCCTTGCCGGGCGCCGTCTTGGGTCGGCGCTTAAGCGGTGATCGAAAGCTTCGCGTATCAAGCACAATGAGCTGGACACGCTGTCCTTGCGGCCCGAACAGCTTGGCGTAGTGGATCCCGGTTTTGTCTGACCATTGGGTGCTGCCAGAGCCGTGCCAGAAGTCGCGAAAGAGCTGGCGCGCGCCGTCGCGATACCTGAACGCCGCACCGCCATCGTTTTTGCCGTAGTCGTGATCGTCCCAGATCGCGAGCATCGGCAGTGCCGCACGGGCGGCCGCGAAATCTGGATGGGCTGCCTGCCGGTCGTAGGCTGCCTTCAACTCCCTGAGGTCCGGTGACTTGACATCGCCATAGACGTTGTCGCCGAGCATCAAGAACAGCTCGGGTTTGCTGGCGATAACCGCGCGCCAAATCGGCTGGGGCCTGGATTGATGTAGACATGAGCCGAACGCAATCCGGCTGAGCGGCCGGTTGGCGTCCGGCAACGCTTGCCACTTGGATATCGACGAGCTTGCCGGAGTGGCGGCAACCTTGGCGACCGGTACCCGGTTGTCGATAAAGGCACTGGCAGCCAGGCCCGCCGCAGAAAGCGCCAACACCGCCAACGGTATTGCATTGCGCTCAAAATATCTCCGAAACATACAATCTCCCGATCGCGTGGGTGGACCAAGGCGCGCAACATTAACACCTGCTGTTATCGCATTATTGACGCACGCCCGCGCCGGCCGGTCGGCACAAGAGGCCGCCCGTGGCCGCCGCGCTAACGCCGGTCGTCGACGGATAGGTCATTTCCAGCCCGCACAGAGAGCGCACGGCCAGGTAGGCCCAGGCCGCGGCCTCGACATCATCGCCGTCGAAACCTGCCGTCTCGACCGGCGAAACAGTTGCATCCACAGCTTTGGCCAACAACCGCATCATAGTGCAATTCTTTCTTCCGCCACCGGAAACAAGCCACAGCTTTGGCGCTTGCGGCATGTGCTCCAGCGCCCGTTTCACCGCCTCAGCGGTTAGCGCTGTCAGCGTGGCCGCACCATCTGCAAGGGACAACGGGCTGCAGTCGGCATAGGAAAAATCAAATCGGTCGAGCGACTTGGGAGGTCTGACGGCGAAATAGGAATGAGCGAGCATGCGAGCGAGGGCAGCCGTATCGACCGTACCTGCCGCGGCCAGCTTGCCGTCCTCGTCGCAGGTCATCGCGGCCTTGTTCAAGACCCAATCATCGATCAGCGCATTGCCGGGCCCGGTGTCGAAGGCCAAGAGCGTGCCGTCAGTTCCGATCCACGTCACGTTGGCAACACCGCCGACATTGAGGAATGCAATCGGTCGTTCTGCGATGTTGGCGGCCATGGCACGATGATAGACCGGCGCGAGCGGTGCCCCCTGTCCGCCGAGCTCGACATCGTTGGCACGCAGGTCATAAACGACGGGGATGCCGGTCTCGTCGGCCAAGAGCTGGCCATCCCCAAGCTGCATTGTGAGGTGCTGATGCGGCCGGTGCAGCACCGTCTGGCCGTGGAAGCCGATGACATCGAAATCATGCGGCATCCAGGCGTTGTTCGCCAGAAACCGCGCCACGGCGGTGCTATGCAAGCGCGTCAACTCGATTTCGACATCGCCGCTGATGCCCGGGCGGTCATTCCGGTTAGTAACGGCCTGGATAGCGGCGATCGCCTGACGCAGTCGCTGGCGGAACGCCGCATCGTAGACTTGCGAACCGCTGGCAAGCAGCGTCAGCCGATCCGCACCATCGGTCTCGATTGCGGCGATGTCGATGCCATCCATCGAGGTCCCGCTCATCAGACCAATTGCCCGCATTGTCTTGCTCATTGTCGCCGTCCTGTGCATGGTGCGCCGGCATCTGCGTGCGCTGGTGCATTGCGCCCTGTCGCGCCGTCGCCGCAGCCCATCCCGGCCCGCTCATTTGACCTGAACGGTTTCGTCATGACCGATATCGACTTCACGCCCAAATCCGAATTCCTCAATATCTTGACGGAGCGCGGCTACATTCACCAGTGCTCGGATTTCGCCGGCCTCGATGAGCTCGCCGCCAACCGGGAGGTCGTCTGCTATGTCGGCTACGACTGCACCGCGCCGTCGCTTCATGTCGGCTCACTGATCTCGATCATGATGCTGCACTGGCTGCAGCAGACCGGCAACACGCCGATTGTACTTATGGGTGGCGGCACGACCCGCGTTGGCGATCCGTCCGGCCGTGATGAATCGCGCCAATTGCTCGCTGTCGAGACGATTGAGAGCAACAAGGAGACGATCAAGCAGGTGTTTGCCAAATTCCTGACGTTCGACCTAGCCGGACCTGGCACCCGGATGGTCGACAATGCGGAATGGCTGACGATGCTCAACTATATCGAAATGTTGCGTGATGTCGGCCGCCATTTCTCGATCAACCGCATGCTGTCGATGGATTCGGTACGCATGCGCCTCGAACGCGAACAGGAACTCTCATTCATCGAGTTCAATTATATGATCCTGCAGGCTTACGACTACGTCGAACTCGCCAGGCGCTACGGCTGCAACCTGCAGATGGGCGGCTCCGACCAGTGGGGCAATATCGTCAACGGCATCGATCTTGGTCGGCGCATGGGCACGCATCAGCTCTATGCCCTGACTTGCCCGCTGTTGACCACGGCATCGGGCGCCAAAATGGGCAAGACAGCGTCAGGCGCGGTGTGGCTCAACGCCGATATGCTCTCGCCCTACGACTACTGGCAATATTGGCGCAACACCGAAGACGCCGACGTCGAACGCTTCCTGAAGCTGTTCACGGCACTGCCGCTCGACGAGATCGCAAAGCTCGGTGCGCTCGGCGGTGCGGAAATCAACGACGCCAAGAAGGTGCTTGCCACTGAGGCGACGGCTCTGCTGCATGGTCGCGACGCTGCCGATCGGGCGGCCGAGACCGCGCAACAGACCTTCGAGCGCGGCACACTTGCCGCCGGCCTGCCGACGGTCGAACTTGCAAGGTCGGATCTGTCAAGCGGGCTGGGTATCCTGTCTGCCTTTGTCATCGCCGGCCTAACCAAGTCGAACGGCGAAGCACGCCGCCAACTCAAAGGCGGCGGTTTGCGGGTCAACGACAACGTTATCGCCGACGACAAAGCAACGTTGTCCGAAGCGGATCTGGGCGAAGGCGGCGTCATCAAACTGTCCTTCGGCAAGAAGCGCCATGTGCTTCTCAAACCCATCTAAGCGGATCTATAGCCGTGCGGATTTAGCCCCAACCGGCCCGCTCGGCAGCGCGATGCCGGGGTCCAGGGGATAAATCCCCTGGTCGGGGTGTTTGAGGGGCTTAAAGCCCCTCAAGGATCGCCGCAAAGCGGCGATTGGTCAAGGGCTCTGCCCTTTGGAAACCTGGGACCTGATCGGCGGTTCCCTAGTGGCCTAATTTGAAGATTGGAAGTTCTCTGGCGCCCAGCTGTTGCCAAACCGGGGCGCCTTGCGCTTCGATTTGCTGCCAGATATCCCGCGCAGCAGTTTCGAGTCGGGGCAGGCGACCTGGAAGATCTCGCGGAAGATGCCGGGTGTGACCAGCGAGAACGGGTTGACCTCGACGTTGGGCCGATCCATTGAACCTTTGACCTCGAACTTGATACCGACAATGCCCTCGCCTCTGGCACCGGCCAGCAGATTGCCGATACCCGGAATCGAACCGATCGCCGAACTGAGGCCCTGCAGCGGGATGTAGGTCCCGGGGATGTGTACACGACGCCTTGCAAAATCGGCACGCCCACAAAGCAGCACCCCGAGCACCGGTCCGCGCAATTCCGCATCGCGCATAATGAACTGGCCGCGCCCAACGAGGAACGGCACCCGCATCCAGTCAAATTCGATGACCTGGCGTTGGGTCTGCGCCGCGCGACGCGTTCGGCGCCCCGGGCGCTGTTGCAGGACCGCACCGACGATCGTGTCGCCAAGCACTTGGAACCGCCGTACGAGGAGCGTACCGCTGCGTGCGCCAGCTTTGGTACTGTCGAGATCAATGACGGCTTCAAGGTCGCCGCTGCGCACGTTTGGATAAAAGCCAACCAGCTTAAACACACGTCCGGCATCATTCGAAGTCGCGTTCAGCTTGCGATGCCCTTTCTCGTTGGTCACCACGGCGCGCAGATACGCTCCGGATTCAAACTTGCCATAGGCGCTAAGCGCGGCTGTCTTTCCGGCCCGCTTTGAAATGTCGACGCGCACATCGCGCAGGACTTCGCCCCAATACCCGAGAACGTTGGAAATTCGAACGTCAAGGTCGACATCGGGCTCGGCGGTGCTCACCTTAGACGATCGCCCCCCGTCCATCGAAAACAATGACCGAAAAAAATCGCGGCCTTCGAATGAACGCCCGCGCACGGATATTCGCCAGATGTTGCCCGCGCGCCGCTCGCCCTTGAGCTGCAGGCGGCTGACGACGCTGAGTGCGAAGTCGGAAATGTCAAAGGCGGCAAGCCGGCCGGCGCTGTTGACCTGCGCTTCGCCGCGCATGGCAATGTGGCGCCCTGCATTCAAGCGAATTGCGGTCAACTTGTGACCATTGCGCGTTTCGGATTCGACATCAAAGTCGAGCGCCGCCCGCTGCCCCGCCGGCTTGCTCCAGGCAAGGCTTTCGATGCCGATTTCAGCATTGGTCAGATCGACATGAACCTGGGCCTCGTTGCGCTGCTTTTGTGAACGATCCGTCTCGACGGCGATGTTTACGTCGATCGGCCCTGAAATCATGTGATTGATCGCCAGCCCAAGCGTTTTGCGATCGTTGGCATCGAGCTGCGCGCGCAATTGCAGCGGCGGCGGGCGCGCTGCAACGCGCGCAAACTGGCGTTGCCATTTCATTTTGACCGGCACGCCTGCGAGCAGCACCTCTCCGCGCACCATCAAGCCCGCCGAACTGATATCCAGTATAACATTGGAGCCTTTAACATCGAGGTCTCCCCAGACCTTTGCGACGCGGCCATCCACGATCCGAACCTGACCATTGACTTGTGGCGGCGGCAACCGGCCGGGACGCAGAAGTGGCAGCGTCACCTCGAACCGGCCACGCAGTTTGCCGTCAATTCGAGCCCCGAGTTTGGTGACCAGTTGCGGGTCTAAAACGTCGAGCCGTCGGGCAATATCCAAACCTTCGCGAACCTTGCCGGCAACCTTGAAGCGCGCCACTGCGTCCACCACCGGATTAAAAGCGCCCTTCACCCCGATCTTCACATCGTCGATCAGAAGCGATCGATCATCACCCAGGATGAAGGCCGAGCGCGGCATATGCAGTGAAAACGTATCGTCCGTGAACTGCAGCGACGCCGTCGAGGCAAACATCGCCGGCAACCGGTCGTTGATGGAGTATCTCACATCTGTGAAATCCGCCGACAGCGCCAGCGAATAGTCGGACTGGGTTTTGCCCCAGGCCCGTTGCTCCGACGTTGGTGTGCGCAGTCGCATGTCGAAGGTGCCGCCTTTGAGTTTACCGGCGTGCACGTTCTTGACGGCCCAGCTGCGCGCGCCGCTGCCGAGGTGATGCGGCCAGAAGGCCAGAATTGCGCGTGCCGACATCGGACCGAACCGACCTTCGAGCGACAAGCCGGGCGCTTGGTCGGTATAGAGCACACCACGCATGACCAGACTGCCACCACCAGCCGCGGCGGCGACCTGGTCGAGATTGATGATGCCCTGTTTGGGCAGCAACGTCCCGCGCGCCGTCCATTGCGTAAGACGTGCCGGCTCGCCGCCGCCAGACATCGCCAGATGGCCGCCATCCGAGCGTAATGCGAACGCCCAACCGGTCCCGGCGCCGCCGAGATCGCGTGGCTCGAGGCGGCCGACCACCGTGATACGGCTGTTGGCCCACTCGAGCGTCGATGGTTTGACATCCAAGTGTCTCTGGCCATGCCGGTAAACCAGGCGCAGCTGCGCCGAGGTCAACGACGGCGAGGCGCGCCCGAGCCAGTCGACCTCGACCTGGCCAGCCCCGAGCCGGAGGTCGAAGACACCGGTCATTACTCGGCCATCGGGTGCGAGCAAATAGTCAACCTGTCCCGAAATCGGAAACTTGAAGCGATCAAGGGCCGCGAACCCCGGTACGACCTCGCCAATCGACTCCGGAAACAGATCGCGCACCACTGCCGTCAGACGCACCTGATTGGTTCGCCGCGATTCTTCCGCTCGCAACCCAACCCGCCACAGCCCCCGCTTCGATGCGAACGCGATGTTACCGGTAAACACACTCTTGACATCCGAATGCGCGAGGCGAAATTCAGCAGCCGGCACCCTAAGCGCGGTGCGCCCGCCATCGTTGTCGATGATCAACATCGCATTGCGCAGGCCAACCCGATCCAGAAAGGACGAGGCATGACCCTGTCCGCGCGCACGTCTGGATATGCCGGCAATGGCTTTGGTCAGGTCGATGCGCGCGTCTTCGCCGAGGCCGGCAACCAATGTCCCGGTACGCCCGGTACTCCCGGTACTTCGTGCGTTGGCGACGAACTTTGTAACTTTGCCCTCGGGCGGCTTGCCGGCCCCCTCCGGGGCTCCGGATATGCGCAGGGAAACGCCGCCATCGGGTGAATAAAAGATCAGCATGCGCGGTTCAATCAGCACAATTCGTGATGGCGAAACCAACCCGCGAAGAAACGCTGCCCGGCTGAGTTCCACGGCTGCCAGGGGAGCGAGTGCGACCGGCTGCCCCGACGCGTCACTGAGCCTGATGTTCTTGAGCCGAAACTCGAAGCTGTGGTTTCTAAGGGCAACAACCGTCTGCCCGATGTCAACCTTGAAGCCTGGCAGTTCGCCAGCAATGCCACGAGCTATGGGCTGGGTGAGAAACGACAACGACACCGGCCCATTGAGGAGGCGCACGTAGAGAATGGCGATTGCCACACACAACAACAGCATAATCGGGACAGCGATCTTGACCGCCACCAGCAGCCATTGGCGCACCACCCGCCACCACGGGCCGGCACCTCCTGGGCGCTGTCCACCCAGCCGCTGGACGCGTTGCGGCCGGCGCGATACTGGTACCAAGTCAGTCAATCGCGCCACCTTCTGCTATGATTCTGGCCGCGCTTGGCGACGTCAGCCGCAAGCAATCCTGCCCGACGCAACAGCTCACCCATCCATCCCCTGATGCAGATCGTTGATATTGCACATCCCACCCGTTGCTGCCATCCACCTCTGAACCGGGCACATCCGAAACGGGCACCTCTGAAACAGGCGCCTCTGAAACAAGGCCAGGGTTGCAGAGGACTCGCACCAATTGACACCGATAGACCTGATCAAAAGCGACCAAAGAAAGGCAAGATCCGATGCTGGAAGAAGGTAAAAAAGCTCCCGACTTCAAACTTCCCGGTGACAGCGGCGAAACGATCCATCTCGCTGCTCACAAGGGGCGGTTTGTCGTGTTGTTCTTTTATCCCAAGGATAACACCTCTGGCTGCACGCAGGAGGCTATTGCCTTCAGTGCGCTGCGCGACCAATTCAACGCCGCCGGGGCCGACATCATCGGCCTGTCACCGGACAGCGTTGCCAGCCACGTCAAGTTCAAGACCAAACACAACCTGACGGTCGAGCTGGCCTCGGACGAAGCCAAGAAGGTTCTCGACAAATACGGCGTGTGGGTTGAAAAGTCGATGTACGGGCGCAAGTATATGGGTGTGGAGCGCACAACAGTTCTTGTTGATCCCAAAGGAAAAATTGCAAAGATCTGGCGCAAGGTCAAAGTTCCCGGTCACGCCGAAGCGGTGCTGAAGGACCTGACCGGCCGGCAGGGCGAATGACAGGCGATGACCGGCGATGACCGGCAGATGCGCACCGACCGGGCGCCAGCCACGAGCCTGGCCGAGGTCGCCTGCGCCATCATTGCCGAAACCGACCCCGACCACAAAGTCGAACGCGCCACGAAAGCGGCGAAAGCATGGTTCGCACGCCAGCTGCAACCGGGTCCGCTGGCCCGTCGGGTAACGCCGCCCGGTGTTCCGGGCCGGCCACCATCGCTGCGCCTTCTCAGACCGCGCGAGATGGCAAAGCGCTCGCGCCGTGGCGAACGCGGCCGGTTTGCCCTGTTGCACGCCCTCGCACACATCGAACTGAGCGCCGTCGACATGACCTGGGACCTGGTGGCGCGCTTCACGCGTCTTAGCGTCCCACGCGCGTTCTTTGATGACTGGGTCCAAGTCGGCCTCGAAGAGTCAAAGCATTTTGGCCTGTTGCAGCGTCGGCTGCGGCAGATGAACGGGCAATATGGTGATCTTCCAGCCCACGACGGCCTGTGGCAGGCGACCCAGCAGACCGGGCATGACCTTCTGGCCCGGCTCGCAATCGTGCCATTGGTCCTGGAGGCCCGCGGTCTTGATGTCGGCCCGGCGATGATCAATGACCTCGAAGCAGCCGGCGACCAACAGGCCGCCGACATCCTCAGGATCATCTATCGTGACGAAAAGCGACATGTCGCCTGCGGCATGCGTTGGTTTCGGTATTTGTGCCAGCGCGACGGCCGACCGTTGGAGCCGACATTCCAACGTCTCGTGCGGTGCCATTTTCGCGCACCGATGAAGCCGCCGTTCAATGAAGTCGCCAGAACCGAGGCCGGACTGACGCCCGGCTTTTACAAACCCCTCACGGCATTTGGCGCACCGCCTTAGATCATCGTGCTTTAAGTTGGAACCGCCATTGCGGTTCCAACTTAAAGCACAAAGATGATCGCTACTTTAGAGGCGAGCAACTTTCTGCCTTTATTCGGGATCGTTCCGATTCCGAATAAAGGCAGGTTGCTCTAAGGCAGCAACACCATAGGCATCCGCCGCCCACGGCGCCAGCGATGCCCCAGCGATCGACCGCCCCTTCCATCATTTATCCGTGGACCAGGCGACCACAACCATGGCCCGTACGAATTCCCCGTGGATTGGCGGGGCCGATGTTATTGACAGCGAACTGGCTTCGTGGTTCGACGCGATATTGTTTCTTTTGCGCCACCGCTGTGCGACTTAGAGCCGGACGCGCAGCAAATGGAGGCGCCGTAGCGTTAAGCGTTGTGCTAACTTGCGCGCATGTATAAAAACGAACACGAAACCCGGCTCGTTCGCCTGGTTTCGGTTGTTCTTAAAATCGTGGGTGGGAAGATCGGAAGGAAGTGGGGATGCTGTCAAACTTCGGAAAGAAGCCTGAGGAGGAAAGCGGGCCCGCGAGCGCACCGATACCGACTCCACAGCCAGCGTTTCGCAGCGGATCCGACCCATCTGCGGCGACCGCCGCACCGCGCCCGATGGCGCGATCGGTCGGCGATCGCGGCGCACCGTCGGTCATCGGCCCCGACTTGACGATCATGGGCAATCTGATCTCCAGCGGCGAGGTTCAGGTCGACGGCGAGGTTCAGGGTGATCTCCACGGCACGCACATCTTGATTGGCGAGAAGGCCCGGATCACCGGTGGCGTCAACGCCGAAGAGGTTGTCGTTCGCGGCCATGTCATGGGTTCGGTGCGCGGCCGCAAGGTCATGTTGCAGGCATCCAGTCACGTCGAAGGCGATGTCCACCATCAGTCGCTAGCTATCGAGCAGGGCGCCTACTTCGAAGGCAAGTCGCGGCGTTCCGATGATCCGTTGGCCGGCGTTCAGCGTCCGCAGCCTGGCACCAATGGCGCGGGCGAATAGCATAGCAGCATCTTCGCACCGAGATTGGCGAGACCGCGCTGCCGGTCCGCTTTCCAAAACCAGCGGACCGCAACGCAGCCGACCGCAAGACCTGAATGCAGCGGACCGCGAGGCCTGTTGGCGCTTGCGATCGCGTTGGTTGCCGGCTCGATCGCCGGTTTGATCAAACTTAACCTTCCGAGCCTTGTTCGCCGGCCGCGAGCCTGAGCTGGCGCGCACCATGCTCGCCGACAAGCGGTGAGAAACTGCGCTCATGACACGACATGACAATCACCTGACGGCGCTTGGCCACCTCGCCGAGAACGGCGAAGATCGCCCCGAGACGGCTATCATCCGCATAGACCAGGGCATCATCAAAGATCACCGGCGCGTCGATGCCACCGCGCGTTAGGACATCGCACAGCGCCAACCGCGCCAGCACCGCAATTTGTTCCCGCGTTCCGTCGCTCAGACTGTTGAGTGGTTCGCGAACGCGGTCGCGCTGGACACCGGCCACGGCCAGATCATCGCTGAGATCAAAGGCCGTCACATCAGGCAGGACCGGCTGGGCTAGCGCGACTATCCGTGCGGCAATCGGGCCCGAGACGGCATCGGACCGTCTGCTGCGCAGATCCGATAGCTCGCGATCCAACAACTCCAAGGCAGCAACGTCACGTTCGACCATCTCCAATTGCGCGCGCGCCGCCGTCAATCGATCCCGACAAAGCTCGACACTACCGTCAATGCCGTCTTCGAGATCGCGGCTCAATGCGCCTTCGATCGCCTGCGCATCGGCCCGGGCGCGCTGAATTTTGGCGGCCCTGTCGCGGCGGCGCGCCTCGACATCTGCCAGGTCCCGTTTCAGGGCCTCGAACCCGGATGATCCAGACACTTTTGCCTGCCACGCACGCCGTTCACGCACGGCGTCATTGAGGTTGCGTTCGGCGCTCTCATGGCCGGCCGCGAGGGTCGCCTCCCAATCCTCGTGCGAGGCATTGCCATCGCCCGTCAGTTGCGCCTCGAGCGCGGACAGCCGGTCGCGAACAACCGCGTGTTTGGTCGATAGCGCCGCGAGTGTCTCACGCAGGGCTGCGCTCTGCTTGCCGTCGCGTTCGACGGCCGCCGCGGCCGCCGCACTGTCGCCAAGTAGCCTCTGCAACGCCTCATCATCGAAAGCCTCGGACGGCGTGGCGGCCACGGGTTCGACCTGCGCCAACGACGCCCGAACATCCGCGATCTCCTGGTCGAGCGCATCAACGCCGTCCGGCACCAAATTCTTGAGCGCGACATCATGCCGTTTGAGCACTTCGCCCAGTCGGCGTTTCTCGGCCACCAGCGCTTCCACGTCTGCGAAGCTGCCGGCGCCAAGCGCCATCAGCTGTTCTGCGAACGCGGCTCTAGCCTGATCTCGCATGGCGAGCGGATCGTCCGCATCCAACAGACGGCCCGGCGCTATGGTCACCGTGCCGACACCCGGAATAGCCACAACAACGGTGTGCTCGACAATGCGTTCTTCGCCATCGCCGACGTCATGTCCGTCGATTTCGATGCCGCCGGTGCGACCGGCCTCATAGGCGACACTGATGCGCGGTGCCGCCGCCGACAACCGGGCTTCGGCCTCGTCCAGCAGTTGTTGTTGTCGGCTCAGTCGACCAAACGCCGGCTCGTCCACGGCGATCGCTGCGAACCGTTCTCGATCACCGGCCTGCGCCTTGAGGACGTCTGCTACGCGGTTGCGCCGGGCAGCCAAGCCCTGCGACTGCGCCAACAGGTGATGATAGCGCGCGGCCTGCTCGGCCTTGAGTTTCAACCCGGCCAGCCGCTCGCGCTCGCCGGTCAATGTCTCCAGGCGCTCGCGATGTTGGCGGGCGCACTCCTGCACGTGTGAAAGCTTGTCCTTTGTCGTCGCGATCTGCGCATCGAGGCGCGCAAGTTCCGCCGCGTTCTGTTGGCGCTCCGCCCGCATCCGACGGAAATCCTTGAGCGCACGCGCGGCATCGCGTTCGATGGCCTGCAACCGTTCGAGACGCTCTTCCAAGACTTTGAGCTCGCCTTGTGCATGTTCGACCGCGGCGATCTCACGCTGCAGGCGGGCAACCGTGTCCTGCTCCTGGCGCTCGCGTTCCGGATTGGCGAGTTCATCAAGTTCGCGTTTTAGTTCCTCTAGTCGATCGCAACGTGCAGCGCTCTGACGTTGCTTTTCTTCCGCCGCCTCAAGCGCTGCACGCGCCCTCTCTTCAGCCATCAGCGCAGTGTGATAGGGCCCGTTGGCGCGCGGGCGGCGGTGTTTGTCGGTAACGAGTTCGCCGAGCCGCGATTGCACGGCCTGGTGGACATTGAGCAGTTGGCCGCCGCCCGACACCGTTTCAGCTTCCGCTTGGATGAATTCACCAATTGAGTAGCGCATTTGCGCACTCGTCTTCGGCAATGCGAAACTATCGCCTTGCGCAACCCACAACAGGTCGAGCATCTCTCGCGACAGCCCTCGGGTTGCGAGCAACTCGGCCAAGGCTGCCTCAACATCGCCATCGCGAAAGACACGTGAACCGGTGATCTCGCGCAGCTCGGCGGTCTTGCCTGTCAGATACCTTTTGCTCAGCGCCCAGTGCCCGCCGCCAATTTCGAATTCACAGGATATTTCGGGTGCTCCGCCCGCATGGGGACGCAACCGGCGCAGCGATGCCTTCTGCCCGCCGTAGGGTTCGGTGAACAGCACCCGCAGGGCACGAAAGATGGTCGACTTACCAAGTTCGTTGGCGCCTGTGAGCAAATTCAGCCCCGCCCCAAAACCCTCAATCGCAACCGGTGACGAAAACGGGCCGACCTCGTTCAGTTTGATGGCTGTGATGCGCATCAGCTCTGGTGCTCCGCTGCCCGTACGGCAAATGTACCAAGCAGTTCGAGCGCTCTCCGGTGCACGGCCTCTTCACCCGGCGTCGCTGCGGCGGCAAGCCCCTGGGCCAGTGCACTGAGTTCCGGTGAGGCAAAGAGCTCCGCCGCCGTTTCGCCAACGGCTCTGGCACGCAGGTCCCGCGCGCGCACATCGAGATCGAAGTAGGCGGCGGCCGAAGCCTCCAGCTGATTGTGCAATTCGACATGTCGGTCCAGCGAGATATCTCCCGCCAATGCCAGGCGAACGAGGGTGCGCGATTTTTCGCCGGGCCCGCGCGCGAGCGGCGCAATGATTTCTTCGACCGACATTGTAAGATCGACGCGCACCTCCTCGCGACGCCAATCGAACTGGGCAATGGCGAGCGGCTCGACATCCGGTTCGCCACCCGGTCCGTCGAGCGTAACCAGAAGTACGTTGCCGGCGTCGTTATCGCGGTAGCCGGTCGGCTCGGGCGTGCCGCTGAACCAGGCCCGTTCCGAGATCTGCTTGGTGCCGTGCCAGTCGCCGAGTGCCAGGTAATCGAGACCGGCGGCGGCACTTTCAGGTGAGATCAATACCGACGGCGCTTCGCTGCTACCAAAGTCGTGCGTTGCACCGTGCGCCAGTCCGACGACGATCCGGCCTTCGCGGTCTGTGAAACTGGCGAACCAGGATGTCGGATCGCGAGCGGTCTGTTTCGATGTTAGCGGGGCCGGCAGCAGCACTACGTCATCGTCCAGCCAATGCGGCTCGGGCGAGCGGTGCACGATCACGTTGGCCGGCACATCCCACCGACCGATCCGCTCCCACACCCCACGGGGACGATCCTCGTCATGATTGCCAGGCAGCAGATGCCAGCGCACATCATCTGCCGCCGCCAACACCGCTAACAGCCTGCGCAGGTCCTTGTCAGCGAGGCCGTGGCTGTCAAAAATATCGCCACCGACGAGCACGCAAGGCGCGTGTCTGGCCCGCGCGTCCGCCGCGATGGCCTCGACCGCGCGCCAGCGCGCATCGCGCAGCACGGCCGGCTTGTCGGCGTCGAATGTGCCGAAAGCCTTGCCAAGGTGCCAGTCGGCGGTGTGTAAGAACCTGAAAGCCATCATTCAATCTCGCGTGCTCTCGATCAAACGCCCGCCCTGGTGGCAGCTCGAGCAACGGTTGTGTAACCAGAGCACCATCAACACGTTGGTTGGACCAACCCGCCCGTCATCGCTATCAAAATGATCACAATGCTGGCGATGAGGTCCGCCAAGGCGCCCGGCCCAGCAACAACACCCATCGCCTCCATATATGTTCTATTTTCGTTCACTTCAAATCGGATCGCCGGGCTGTCCACAGCGCCAATCAAACTTGCGGCGCACAGCGATGCAGTGCGATTGGTTCGCGAATGCTTCTCGTTTAAACCTCCGGCCAAACAGGACGACACGGAAATGAGCACCCCCACATGAACACGGACGTTGAGACCATCGTTGTTGGAGCAGGCGTTGTCGGCCTCGCCATCGCCCGCGCACTGGCGCTCAAAGGCCAGGACGTCCTGATTGTCGAACAGCACGATCTGATTGGCTCGGAAACCAGTTCGCGCAATAGCGAGGTCATTCACGCCGGGATCTATTATCCAAAGGGGAGCAAGCGCGCGATCCACTGCGTCGAAGGCAAAAAGCAGCTCTACCGGTTCTGCCACGACAACGGCGTAGCCCACAAGCGCTGCGAAAAGCTGATCGTTGCCGCAACCGAAGATCAGGTCGCGCGCCTCGATGCGATCAAGGCGGCGGCGGCCGGCAACGGCGTCGATGATCTCGTGCGCCTGTCGCCGGACGATGTCCGAGCCATTGAACCGGAAGTCCGCTGCATGGGGGCACTGCTGTCACCTTCAACCGGCATTGTCGACAGTCATGCGCTGATGCTGGCGCTGCAGGGGCACGCCGAAACCTATGGTGCGCAAACGGCACTTTTAACCAAGGTCCAACGCCTGACCAAATCGGATAACGGCCCGTTCGCGATTGAGCTCGAAGATGCCAGCGCGGTGACCTGCCGACGCCTGGTTACCGCGGCGGGCCTGCATGCCACTGCGCTCGCCGACACATTGGGCCGCTACGCGCCCGGCTATAGCCCGCCGCGCACTTACTATGCCAAGGGCCAGTATTACGCGCTGTCCGGCAAGCCACCCTTTTCGCGCCACATCTATCCGATGCCGCAGGGCGCTTGGCTCGGCCTGCACGCCACCGTCGATATTGGCGGGCGCTGCAAGTTCGGCCCGGACCTGGCGTGGATCGACGCGATCGATTACCGCTTCGAGCCGGAAAAGCTGACCAAATTTCTCGACTTCATCCGCGCGTACTATCCGGGCCTCGACGAGGACAATCTGCATCCCGACTACACCGGCATTCGCCCCAAACTCTACCAGGAGGGCGGGCCCGTTCCGGATTTCATGATCCACGGCCCGGCCGAGCACGGCCACGACAATCTCGTTATGTTGTTCGGCATCGAGAGCCCGGGCCTGACGGCATCGCTATCGATCGCCGACGAGGTTGCAGCACTGCTGGGCTGATGCCGGTACACAATCATTGCCAACACGCCGTTCCATCGTCTGTGAACAAATCCGGGGTCCAGGGGTCCAACCCCTGGTCGGGGTGTTTGAGGGGCTGAAAGCCCCTCAAGGATCGCCGCCAAGCGGCGATTGGTTAAGGGCTCTGCCCTTAACGATCCCGCCAAAGGGCATTGCCCTTTGCAAACCCGTAACGTGATCAGAGGTTCCCCGGAGGATTTCCGCCAATGGTGGGCCGGTTCGAGCTAACTCCGAAACGCTCTAATCGGCCATGCCCTTGTCGCGCAGTTCCTGGCGCGCGCTTTCGGTTTTGGTAAGATCGCCGAGGCCCATGCCGTTCAGAACTGCAGCTGTCTTGCTGAACTGAATACTGTCGTAACCGACGATTTCGATGCGGTTGCCCCAGGGATCGTAGAAATCGAGGAAGCGGTCCGAGACAATGTCAATGCCCATCTCACCGAGGCGCGCGCACACCACGTCCTTGTTGTCGACGACGAGGCCGAAATGGCGATGCGCGTCCTGACTTTGCCGGCGCCCGGATTGCAGCGCGATGAACTGGTCGCCGAGGTCGATGAACGCCATCGTGTCGCTGCGCCCGCGCAACTCGAACGTCAAAAACGCACCATAGAACGCGAGCGCTTCATCGATGTCGCCGACTTCGAGGGCGACATGGTTGATGCCGACGGCCTTCGCCTTGGCGCTCGTGCGCATCACGCCCCCTATCGACGCTCGGTGTTCAGACGTTCTTCCAGATAACGCCCGTAACTCGCCATGCCGAAGCAAAAGATAAAGTAGACGATGGCTGCAAAGACGAGACCTTCAAGGGTGAAAACCCGCCACTGCGTGTCCGACGTCGCCGCCCGAATTGCGCCGAGGAAATCGTAGAGACCGATGATCGCGACCAGCGTCGTGTCTTTGAACAGCCCGATGAAATTGTTGATCATCGGCGGGATAACCAGCTTCAGGGCCTGCGGCAGGATGACGAAGATCATCTTGTACCAGTAGGACAGCCCGAGTGCATCAGCCGCCTCTTCCTGGCCCTTGGGCAACGCCTGCAGGCCTCCGCGGATCACCTCCGCCGTATAGGCTGCAGAAAAGATGATAATCGCGATTTGTGCCCTGAGCAGCTTGTCGAAACTCATCCCCGACGGCAGGAACAGGTTGATCATCAAGCTTGCCATGAACAGCAGCGTGATCAGCGGCACGCCGCGGATCAGTTCGATGAAGCCGATGCACAGTAGCTTGATTGCCGGCAGACTGGAACGCCGGCCCAGCGCCAGGGCAACCGCCAGCGGAAACGATGCGACAATCCCAAACACCGACAGGATCAGCGTCAGCGGAAATCCGCCCCACTGCGTCGTCGACACAAACGTCAAGCCAAAGATGCCGCCCTGCATCAAGACGTACATCACCGGCAAACCAACGGCCCACGCGATCCACAGCCAGCGCCCCCAGTTGTTGGTATTGAGCGTGAGCAACACCAACGCCAGCATCATCGCCAGCATCACGAACGGCCGCCACTGCTCCTCGTAGGGGTAGGTCCCGAACAAGATGAAGCGATACTTTTCGTTGATGAAACCCCAGCAGGCGCCGCTGCCGGCGCGGCAGGCGGCGTTGTCAGCGACCCACACCGCATTGACGATCGCCCACTCGACAAACGGCGGGATGACGAGCAGCAAAACCGCCAACATGACGATGGTGATGACGGAGTTCCCGACCGTGCCGAACAGGTTGTCCTTGGCCCAGGCGATCGGCCCGGCGGCGGTGATCGGGGGCTTCGTTGCAGGAGTGGCCATGGCTCAGCGCTCCACCAGCTGGATCGACTTGTTGTACCAGTTCATGAACAGCGAAATGGTCAGCGATATCGACAGATAGACGACCATGATGATGAGGATCCCTTCCGGCGCCTGACCGGTCTGGTTCATGGTCGTGTTGGCGGTATTGACAAGGTCGGGATAACCGATCGCAACCGACAGCGAGCTGTTCTTCGTGAGGTTGAGATACTGGCTGGTCTGCGGCGGAACGATCACGCGCAGAGCCTGGGGTAGAATGATCTTGCGCATGATCACAGCTTCACGCAGACCAAGCGCGCGGGCAGCTTCAACCTGGCCCTTGGGCACGGACAGGATGCCGGCCCGCACGATCTCGCCGATGAACGCCGACGTATAAAGCGTCAGCCCGACCAGCACTGCCAGAAATTCCGGTGACAGGTTGACGCCGCCCGTAATATTGAAGCGTCCGAGTTGCGGTATGTCCCATGTTGTCGGCGCACCGCCGAGCGCCCAACCGAACACCGGCAGCGCGATGAGCAGTGCAAGGCTCCACCAAAACACCGGAAAAGTCTGCCCCGTCGCCTGCAGGCGCTGCCTTGCCCAGCGCGTCATGATCCAAATCGCAACAATTGCGACCAGCAATCCGATCAACCCCGTGGTCCAGCCAAAATCCGCAGACGGAACCGGCATGTAGAGCCCGCGCTGGCTCGCGACCGCGCCGAACACCGACTTGGCATCGCGCACCGACGGCATGGTATGCATCACCGCCACCCAGAAGATCATTTGCAGGAGGACGGGCACGTTGCGCAGAATGTGGATGTAGGCGGCGGTGATCTTGTTGACGAGGAAGTTCCGCGAAAGACTTGCAACACCGACGAAGACGCCGAGGATCGTCGCGAGAATACAGCCGACAATCGCGACTCGGAACGTATTGAGCACGCCGACCAGGAGCGCCTTCCAGTACGGCGACGAAGACGAGTACTCAATCAGGCTTTCGCCAATGTCGAAACTCGACGGCCGCCACAGGAAATCCCAGCCCGTTTGGATCTGACGGATCTCCAAGTTGTGGACCATGTTGGAATAAAGATACCAACCTATGGCGATCACCAGGACAACCGTGACGACCTGCCAAATCACGCCCTGCACTTCTTTGTCATAGATGCTGCGTGAGCGCGAAGCTTTTGCCGGTGCGCGCCGGCCGTTTGCGGTGATATCGGTCATTGTAGTCGGCTTTTGTTGTGTCGGCTTTGGTTATGTCAGATGTTGTTGGTCTGGCGTCGCGATAGAAAAACGGCCGCATCGGAAATCCCGATGCGGCCTGGCTTTGCCATTCGTGCGTTAACGCACCGGCGGCGCATACATGATGCCGCCCTTGGACCACAGCTGGTTCACACCACGCGGCAGGCCGAGCGGCGGAATGTTGGCCTCCCAGATCTCGCCGTAGTTGCCCTTCGCCTTGATGGCTCTGAGCGCCCACTTTTCGTCGAGACCGATGTTCTTGCCCATGCCCGGGTCGGTGCCAAGCAGACGCCGAATGCCCGGGTTCTTTGATTCACCAGCCATCTTGTCGGCATTGGCTTGGGTGACGCCATACTCCTCAGCTTCGATGAGCGCAAAGACGACCCACTTGACGATGTCGAGCCACTGGTCGTCGCCATGACGGACAACCGGACCGAGCGGTTCCTTGGAAATGATTTCCGGCAGGATGACATAGTCGTCCGACTTGCCTTGCGGCGCGTCATTGGCACGCACCGACGCAAGACCGGAAGCATCCGTCGTCAGCACGTCACAACGACCGGCGAAGAACGCAGCATTGGTCTCCTGCGTGCCTTCGATAACCACCGGCGTATACTTCATGTTGTTGCCGCGGAAGTAGTCCGCAAGGTTGAGTTCGGTGGTCGTTCCCGGCTGCACACAAACCGTTGCACCGTCGAGTTCCTTGGCGCTCTTCACGCCAAGCTTCTTGGGCACCATGAAGCCCTGACCGTCATAGTAGGTGACGGCAGTGAAGTTGAGGCCGAGCGCGGTATCGCGCGTCAACGTCCAGGTCGTGTTGCGCGAGAGGATGTCAACCTCGCCCGACTGCAGACCCGTAAAGCGTTGTTGAGCTGTCAACGGAACGAACTTGACCTTGGTTCCAATGGCGGCAGCAATCGCACGGCAGATGTCCGCGTCGAGCCCCTGCATGACACCTTTAGAATCCGGTAATGAGAAACCGCCAAGTGCGCCGCTGACACCGCAGAGCAGTTCGCCGCGGGCCTTGATCGCATCAAGGTCCTTGCCGGCAAACGCGCCGGTCGCCGTGACAGCAAGCGCTGCACCAGCGAGAACGGCAAGTTTCAACGTAGATCTCATGAGTTCTTGACCTCCCTTTGGTTGTGAACTCGCTCGCGAAAACGTGGGCATGGTCTCACACCATGCAACACCCCGCTTTCGAGAACCTCTTGGCAATCCCTAGTGTTCGAGGATCTGGCTGAGGAACAGCTTCGTCCTGTCCGACTTCGGATTGCTGAAAAACTCTTCCGGTGCCGCCTGCTCGACGATCTCACCCTCGTCCATGAAAATCACGCGGTCCGCCACCGATCGCGCGAAGCCCATTTCGTGGGTGACGCACAGCATCGTCATGCCGCTCTCGGCAAGCTCGATCATGGTGTCGAGCACTTCCTTGACCATCTCCGGGTCGAGCGCCGAGGTCGGTTCATCGAACAACATGATTCTGGGACGCATACACAGCGCCCGCGCAATCGCCACCCGCTGCTGCTGACCGCCCGACAGCTGGCCTGGATACTTGTTGGCCTGCTCGGGGATCTTGACGCGATTGAGGAAGTCCATCGCGATCTCTTCCGCTTCGGCGCGCGGAACTTTGCGCACCCATTGCGGTGCCAGACACAGATTGTCCATCACCGTCAGATGCGGAAACAGGTTGAAGCTCTGGAACACCATGCCCACTTCCGAGCGGATTTTATCGATGTTGCGAACATCGTTGGTCAACTCGATGCCGTCGACGATGATCTGGCCCTGCTGGTGTTCCTCGAGCCGGTTGATGCAGCGGATCAACGTCGACTTTCCGGAGCCTGACGGACCGCAGATGACAATCCGTTCCCGCCGCGCGACACCGAGGTTTATGTCTCTCAGAACATGAAATTCGCCGAACCACTTGTTGACACCCGACATCGAGATGGCAGGGGGTTCCACCTCACTCGACACGTCCTGTACCGCTGCCGCTTCCGCCATCTGACCTCCCGAGGTGCTCGTTAACTATGGCCGATCGTGATGCAATCACGATTTGGATAAACTTGGCATCGTTTCGTCGCACTTTGCAACAGCCTCGTGCACGACGCAATCTGACAATTTGCATGAATTTGCATGAAGCATATAAAGATCGCAGGCTGTTGCCCACCAATTCGCCAACACTACCCCAAAACAGGACGAAAATTAACGGCTTGTTAAGCTTTACAGATACAATCTTCAGCATCGCTATGGAATGGCTCGCCCCCGACGTGCCAGATAGCGGGTGAGAGCGGCATGGACCGTGTCTATTCCAATCCGCCCGCCCTGCATTCAGTTTAGTTTTTGAAACGTCGAGCCAAGGAACCAGTCATGCGAAATGTTCGAGTGCAAGGTTGGGCTCAAAACATGCCCCGTTGCGCATTTGGTCTGGGAATGTTGTTAGCTCTCCTGCCGTTAGGCTTCGCATCTCAAGCAACGGCGGACTTTGACACTGTCCTGCGGCTGGACTACACCGGCGCGTTCCGGTTCTCATCACCCCTCAAGCAGGATCCCGATCGCCCACCACCTGCGCAAGGCATAAACAGCGCAAAGACCAGAATGGCGTTCGGAGCCTTTAAAGTTTACGCCCTGTCGCCGGCAGATGAGGCCTCATCGGGGCCGCTGCAAACCGCCGGTCCGGCGGCCCAGTCGATTGCTCCGAAATCCGGCCCCAAGCCTGCTGCGGCACGGGTGGCAAGGCCGTCGACCGTTGCACCGGCACCTCGCCCAACTGAGCTAAAGTCGTTCGGGCCGGCCAGCGCGGTGGCGGCCTGGGTTAAGACAAAGTCCAAGATGAAACCGCCGATCGGCAGCACCACACCGGTTGTAAGTCCGAGCACCGCCGGGCGCGATGCGCCACGGGCAGCTGACACGCCGCCGGGCGCGGTTCACACCGCAAATCAAACGATACCGTCAAATCAAAAGACACCGTCGTTGCCCCGTCACGGCGCTTCATCGCGTGCCAATCAAGTTGTCGTGGTTGCTGACCAGGCAACCGGCTCGCCGCATCGCACCGGCTCGCCGCCTCGCGATGACGCCGCCAGCCGCTCCGGGCTCGACACCAGGACGCCGAAACTGCGCGCCGCCGCCAAATTGATCAAGACGATCGCCACAACCGCAGCGCCCGTCAAGCCGCCGGCCACCGCCACAAATCCGGCACCGACCAACAATTCGACCAATTCGACGATTGTCATCAATTTGGCGATCTCGCCTGAATTGATTGCCAGTGACGGCCACTTCACGCCGCTGATTTCGCTACCGAGCGCCAACCCTCGGCGCGCTGCGCGCCGGGCGAAGCAGCTGGCCGCCGCCCAGCGCCGCAAACGTTGGCGATCCGGCCGACTGAGGCGGGCGATCGGTGCACTTGGCGCCGCCACTGGCACACGGCCGGCCAATTCGCCGTCGCAGGCTACGTCGGCGGGCTATTTCGGTGCCGAGGTACGACCGAACTGGGCGCGCAATGCGTTGCGGATCAATTGAAGCAAACCGCATGACATGCGGGTTGCCCG
Source organism: Hyphomicrobiaceae bacterium (assembly GCA_965223355.1). Classification (GTDB taxonomy): domain Bacteria; phylum Pseudomonadota; class Alphaproteobacteria; order Rhizobiales; family Hyphomicrobiaceae; genus Tectiglobus. The sequence goes on along the minus strand of CBDCWE010000003.1, from coordinate 3,968,914 downwards.
GGAGATTGCTCGCGTCCGCGGGCCCTAGATCATCGTGCTTTAAGTTGGAACCGCTCTTGCGGTTCCAACTTAAAGCACAAAGATGATCGCCACTTTAGAGGCGAGCAACCTGCCTTTATTCGGGATCGTTCCGATTCCGAATAAAGGCAGGTTGCTGTAGTCTTTCAGAGTTGGCTCGAACCAACCCGCTGCGCCGCCGCAAGCTCCTGAAAACCCGGACAAACGGCGCTTTACCGCCAATCCTCGGCGATCATGTCGGCGGCCTTTTCTGCGATCATGAGGGTCGGGGAATTGGTGTTGCCGGACGTGATGGTCGGCATGATCGAGGCGTCGACAACGCGCAAACCATCGATGCCTTGAACGCGCAACCGCGGATCGACCACCGCACCGTCATCGCTACCCATCCGGCAGGTCCCGACCGGATGAAAGATCGTCGTCGATATGTCGCCCGCAGCACGCACCAAACCTTCAAAATCTTCATCGTGCACGCCCGGACCGGGCCGAAACTCCTCCGGGCAATGCGCCTGTAATGCCGGCTGGCGCACGATGTGACGCGTCAGGCGTATCGCATCCGCGGCGACGTGGCAGTCCTCATCCGTTGCCAGATAATTCGGCTGGATCTCCGGCGCATCTGCGGGCTTGGGAGATACGATCCGGACGTATCCGCGACTGGTTGGGCGAACGTTGCAAACACTTGCCGTGAATGCCGGAAACGCATCCAGCGGCGCCCCGAACTTGTCGAGCGACAATGGCTGAATGTGATATTGCAGGTTGGCGGTTTCTCTCGACGGATCAGATTTGGCAAATGTACCGAGCTGTGATGGCGCCATCGACATCGGCCCGCCTCGCGTCAGCGCATATTCGAGCGCGATCTTGGCCTTTTGCCACAACGTTTGCGCGTTTTCATTGAGCGTCTTCACGCCTTGCACCTTATAGGCACAGCGGATCTGCAGATGATCCTGTAAGTTGGCACCAACCTCACCGCGTTCTGCGACCACCGGAATTTCAAGCTTCTGCAAAAGTTCGCCGGGTCCAATGCCCGACAAATGCAGCAGCTGTGGCGACCCGATCGCGCCCGCCGCCAGCAGCACTTCGCGCGTGGCGCCCAGTTGCATCGGGATGTTGTTGCGAAGAATGTCAACCCCGACGACCTTGCGCCCATCGACGATCAGGCGCTGCGCATGGGCATGTGTGACAATCGTCAGGTTGTCGCGATCAAGAACCGGCCTGAGAAAGCCGCGCGCCGTATTCCAGCGCACGCCCGAGCGCTGGTTCACCTGGAAATAGCTGGTGCCTTCGTTGTCGCCACGATTAAAATCCTTGACCCTGGGAATCCCGGCTTGCTCGGCCGCGGCAGCCCAGGCATCGAGCACGTCCCAACTGATGCGCGGGCTCTCGACCCGCCATTCGCCGCCGCGGCTGTGGACACCTTCAAAGTCGGCCGGATCAAGCGCCAGTTGGTCTTCGTGGCGCATGAAGTAGGGCAGCACGTCCTGCCACGACCAGCCGGGATTGCCGTGCTGGCGCCACAGATCATAGTCCTGCGATTGACCGCGCATGTAGATCATGCCGTTGATGGATGAACAGCCGCCGAGCACCTTGCCGCGCGGATAGTTCAAACTGCGGCCATTGAGGCCGTCGGACGGCGCCGTCTTGAACCCCCAATCGACGCGAGGATTGCCGTGACAGTAGAGATAGCCGACAGGAATGCGGATCCAGATGTAGTCATCCTTGCCGCCAGCTTCGAGCACCAGCACGCGGACATCCGGGTCAGCCGACAGACGGTTGGCAAGCAGACAGCCCGCGGTTCCCGCCCCGACGATGATGTAGTCGTACCATTCCAGTATTTCGTGCATCACGCCGTCCCCCGCCTCCGTGCAGCCCAACCCTGCAGGAACTGATGTGTCCGGTCGCCGGCAGTCAACCCGTCACGGGAACGTAGGTGCCGCGGCCGATCGCGACCAGCGCACCCTTGTCGTCCATAACGTCGATGTCGATCACGGCCGAGGTCCGCCCTCTGCGGCGCACCCTGGCGACCGATGTTACGCTGTCACCGATGGCCGGCTTCAGATAGTCGACGCGCAGGTTCATGGTCGGAATGCCGCCGCCGAGTAACATGCCCAAGGCAAAATCGCCAACCGTGTCGATCAACGCCGCCAAGACACCGCCGTGAAACTGCTTCGTTGCCTCGCGGCGCTCAAAATGCGGTGCCAGCGGCATGCGCACCGTCAGTTCGCAGGCCTCGTAGTCCATCTTCACGACTTCCAGGCCGAGCGTTCTGATGAACGGCGAGCGCGCGAAGATGGCGGCCAACGCATTGGCGTCGAGGCGTTCCGGCTCTGCGTTTTTCTCGGTTGCGTTCATGGCTTCAAGACAACCTTTCCAAACACTTCGCGGTCCTCGAGCATCCGGAATGCTTCGTTGACCTCTTCCAACGGTAAGACCTGGTCGATAATCGGTTGCAAGCGACCATCGCCAACCATCGCGACCAGCTGCTCGAGATCTTCGCGCATCCAGCCGTTCGCGCCGAGAACCTTGAGCTCATAGGACCAGATGAAGCGGAGATCTTCTTTCGGATCGAAACCGGCTGTGGCCCCGCAGGTCAACACTTTGCCGCCGCGATGCAAGACCCTGAGCGACGGCACCCAGGTATCGCCGCCGGTAAAGTTCACGACGACGTCGACGCCCTTGTCCCATTGGCGCCGGTGCGGCTTGCCAAACTTCGTCCAGACCCACTTCATGAAGTCCTCCTCCATGTAGTTGATGCCATGGTCGGCACCGAGAGCCTGCAATCGGTCAAGCTTTGCCGCCGATGACGCACAGGCAATGACTTCACATCCGCGCGCCTTGGCCAGCAACACGCTGCATGTACCAACACCGCCGGAGGCGCCGAGGATCAGCACCTTTTCACCCTGTTGCACATCGCCAATGGTGTACATCATCCTGAGCGCAGTGCCGTAGGCGACCGGTAGGCACGAGGCATCCTCATACGAGACATTATCGGGCAAACGCACCAGATGATGGGTTGGCACCTTGCAATATTCAGCCAGGCCGCCGTGCCACATCTCGCCGATCAAACCACCGGGCCCGACGCGGTCAACCGGGTCGACAAGCACCCTCTGGCCGACTTGCCATGGCCCGGCGTTGGTTCCAACCTCGACGATCTCCCCGGCGAAATCGAGGCCCATGATGCACGGCATCGGCACCTTGATGCCCGGCATCCCGTTGCGCGTAAAGATATCATGGTAATTGAGCGACGTCGCCCCGACTTTGATGACCACGTCATCATCGCCAGGCCTGGGCTCGGCAAATTGGCGATCAATCGCAATCGAGCCGGGGCCGCCGTGTTGTTCGATTACTGCTGCTTTCACGTCATGTCCTCCAACGCCGTCTCATTGTCGCGTTATCGCCGCTCAACACTGCTCACTCGGCAGCGCGTGTCGCCGGCGCCGCCTGCCGCCAAGCCGCTGCCGCGCGAACCTGAAGTTGCTTGCGGTCAATCTTTCCGGGTCCCGCCAGCGGCAGCTCGGTTTCAAACCAAACCATTCGCGGATGCTGATAGGCAGGCGCACGATCCAGCGCAAACTGCTTGACCGCGGCTTCGCTCAAACCGGCGGCCGGGTCGGCCACGACGAAGGCCACCGGTTTTTCTCCCTTGATGTCGTCGGGCACCGGCACGACGCACGCCTGTGCAATCGCCGGATGGCCGACCAGCACGGCCTCGACTTCGCCGGGATAAATGTTTTCGCCGCCGCAAACGAACATATCGTCGGATCGCCCGACGAAGAAATACGCACCATCCTCATCCCGCCTGAAGACATCCCCGGAAATGTACCAACCATCGTCGCTCAGCACTTCCTTGGTCTTGTCCGGCAGGTTGAGATAGCCGGTCATGGTTGCCGGCGTGCGATGCCACAGGACGCCCTGGTCTGCCTCATGGCCGTTGGCATCGATCAGTTTGACGTCGACTTCCGGATTGGCATATCCGACCGACAGGTCCGGCACCACGTGACCGGCCTTCGGCCCGAACACGATCGGCCCGGCCTCCGTCGTACCATAGCCGTTCATGACGCTGGCCCCCGGAAACGTCGCTTTCACTTGCGCCCACAGTTTCGGCGAAACCGGCGCCGAGCCCATGCGCACGATCTTGACCGAACTGAGGTCGGTCGCCGCGATTGCCGCCGGCTGTGCAAAACACATGGCAATCATGGTCGGCACCGACGTGATCCAGGTGCACTGAAACCGCTCGATCGCCTGCAGATACTGCTTGGCCTCGAATTCAGGCAGCATGATCGTGGCGGCGCCGGCGGCAAGCGTGAACAGTGAAACGCACAGCGCGTTCATATGATACATCGGTGCGGCGACCAGCACCCGGTGATGGGCGAACGGTCCGCTAACGAACCGCTTGCGCAACGCCCACAAATGCCCTTTGTGTGTGAGCGGCACGCCCTTCGGACGCCCGGTCGAGCCGGACGTGTAGAGCACCATGGCGACGGCATCATCGCCTGGTGAGACCGCCTCGAACGGTCCGTGATCCAAAAGCGCTGAAAATTCCGCGATGGCATCATCAGCGCCGGCGTTATCGAACGAAACGACCGGAATATCGGTCTTCAGTGCGGCCTGCCGCGGCGCATCGCAGAAGATCAACTTGACGGCGGCATCGTCCAAAATGAACGCGACAACGTCATCGGGAAACTTGTAGCTGAACGGCACCGCGATCAGTCCGGCGCGCAGAATGCCCAGGTAGGCGATCAAAAATTCAGCGCGGTTGGCGGAAAAGATCGCAACCGCATCGCCGCGCCGCAGGCCGCGCGCCAGCAGCCCTCTGGCACAGGCATTGGCGGCCTCATTAATTTCGCGATGGCTGTATTCGCGCGGTGCATCCCAATTGCGGCAGTCAACTAGGGCAAGCCGGTCCGCGCCCTGTTCCGCATCGAATAAAAACCCGAGGTTGGTCGTCTCAATCATAGCACAGCGAGCTTCAGTGTGGCGCAGACACGTGCTGCCGGCGCCCCTCAAGCAAACTGCCGACAACCGGAACTGCAACGATCCCGATTGCACGCAGAACGATGATCTCAGAAGCTAGATCCGACCGCAGCGGCGCTCACGCTAGCATTGCCGCAGCGGAAATCAAACCGGTCCCGCGCCGCGCCCGAACAACACCATCCCCGATCCAGACTTTATTTGCCACTTGATGAGGAAATTTACTCAAAATACCAGATACCAGCCCGCATAACCATTGACCCGCTTCATGGGTCCTGGCGGCCCATCGGGGGCGGTGCGCCCACTGCCCGATTAAGCATCGCGCGGCACGCCGCAACGTGACCGTCGCCCGGCTGCCGCCGTCAAAGACGACGCCCCATCAGCACCGCCGCTCCGCCGCCACGGGCCGTTACGGCCAGCTCGCGAAATCCCAACCGCGCATAAAAGTCGACATTGCGCATACCCTTGCCGGTGACGATGTGCATGCCCGGCGCGCCCTCGGCACGGGCATGCCGGGCGAATGTCGCGATCAGTCGCGCACCGATGCCTTGCGAGCGATAGTCGGCGTGGACGTTGAGGTGCAAATGCGCCGGATACTGGCGGGTCAGTTCGGCAAATGTCGCAAAATATTCAAGCTCATTGAATTCCGAGCGCTGCGCCGGGTCGGCGATGCTGCCGACCAGATATCCGCACACCTCATCGCCGCCACTGAGGGCAACAAAGGCATGTTCCGGTTCATGATTGAGATAGCGCCCGAGCCACCGCCAGTGAAAGGCGCAGCGTTTGTCATCGCTCGCGAAAGTTTTGACCGCGCTCGCCTCGAAAAAAATCGCATCGATTTGATCGCCGACCATCGCCGGCAACAGGTCAAGATAACGGACGAGACGCACATCGTGGTCGGTTGTCATCGATCCTCAATCGAAATCGCAAGGTCGCACGCAACCGCGGGCCGCCACCAGGCGAGCCGTGCAGGCGTTCACATGCAACCGCCATCAATCCCTATGGCTGACCCCAATGCTGACCCCATAGCTGCTCCTAAAACTGCCCCTTAAAACTGCCCCTAGAACTGAATGTAAATCCCGAACCGCGGTCGATGATACCAACGGCGATAACACCATCGGCGATAGCGATAGCCATAGCGACTGCGGTAAATCGAGCGGCCGCAATAGGGGTAGGAATAGCGACGATAGTAGAACGGATAGCCGCCATAGAAGAACCCGCGGCTGTAAAAGCGCCGGACCCTATAATAGCGCCGCCCGCGCCGGAAACGACGGCCGTAGAAGCTGCGGCGGTGATAGCGACGACGGTGATAGCGGCGGCGATGATAGCGGCGGCCGCGCCAGCCGCGACGACGATGGGCGCGGCGGGCGAACCGTCGACCGCGCCCACGCGCGTGCACCTTTTCGACAACGCCGCCGCCAATATCAACCCTGGCCAGGCCGGCAACCGGGCCGGCATTGGCCTGCCCGATCAATCCGGCAGTGGTGATCAGGACGACGGCCAACAGGCTTTGAAACCATGAAAAACGCATTGAGCTGTCCTCCAAGGACATCGCAGCACACCCGGGGCGTGTTGATCGGCCTCCCCAAGCGGATCGGCTCGCTTGCGCTATTGGGGCCACCACTCCGGCGCCGCGATTTAGGCACAAATCCCAGTCCGACAGACAGACAAGGCCACAATCTGCGCAAGATCAACCCTTGCGATCATCAAAACATGGTGCACGAACTTATGTGCACGAACCTATGTGCACGAACTGAGCCATTTTAGGTGATAGAGACCACTGGGCCGTAAACTCATAAACCCGGGGTCCAGGGGATCATTCCCCTGGTCGGGGAGTTTGAGGGGCTGAAAGCCCCTCATCGATCGCCGCCAAGCGGCGATATGTTAAGGGCTCTGCCCTTAACGATCCCGCCAAAGGGCGTTGCCCTTTGGAAACCCGTGACTTGTTCAGAGGTTACTTAACTCACAGCGAGACCAGGCAAGGCAGTTGGGAGCGTTAACGTGTTTGAAGCGGTACGGCGCGGTGCGGTCGGCTATGCAGGCAAGCGGTTTTTCTACGGCTGGGTAATGGTCGCGGTCGCCGCCCTGGGCGTATTCATCAGTGGCCCGGGCCAGTCGCATACGTTCTCCGTATTCGTCGGTCCGATCAGCGACGACCTCGGTATTTCGTCGGCGTCGATTGCCGCCGCCTATGGTGCTGCGACTTTGATCGCAGCCCTGATGCTGCCGCAGAGCGGGCGCCTGGTTGACCGCTACGGGGTCCGCAAGGCAATGCTTGCCATGACGGCGCTGTTGGGCGTCGGGTGTCTGGTATTCGGCGCCGCCGCCAACGTGCTGTGGCTGGCCGTCGGCTTCGCCATGCTCCGCTTCTTCGGCCAAGGCTCTTTGATGCTCGGCTGCGCCAACTTGGTCTCGCAATGGTTTTCGAAGTCGCGCGGCTTGGCCATGGGGCTGATGGCGCTGGGCTTCGGGGTATCGATGGCCGTCCACCCGCCGCTCGGTCAGTATCTGATCGATGCCTATGGCTGGCGCCAGGCGTGGGTCGTTCTCGGCCTCCTGACGTGGCTGATGTTGCTGCCACCGCTTGCATTTCTGGTGTTCGACAAGCCCGAGGACGTCGGCCTGCTGCCGGACGGTGAGCGGCGCGGGCATGCGCGCTCGGGCGCGGCCAGCCAGCCCCCAGACATTCCCGGTTTGACACTGTCACAGGCCGTTCGAACGTTGAGCTTCTATATCGTTGCAACGGGCTGGTTCGCGATTGCAATGCTGGTGACGACTTTGCATTTCTGGCAGGTCACGCTGATGCACAGACAGGGTGTCGACACCGAGTTCGCGGCCTGGGTGTTCCCGATCTCGGCGATTGCCATGGTCTGTGCCATGCCGCTGGTCGGGCGCGGCTTCGACCGCTATCGCACGCGCTACGTGTTTGCCACAGGTCTGATGATCACCGGCCTGTCACTGCTCGCCGTGACCTTGGTCGCCAACGCTGCGACAGCGCTCGCCTACGCGGTCCTATTCGGCATCAACAATGCCTTCTCGATGACGATGATCGGCTACATCTGGCCGCGCTATTTTGGGCGTCGGCATTTGGGCAGTATTCAGGGCACCGGTCAGATGATCGGCGTCATCGGCGCCTCGCTTGGTCCGGTTCCGGTGGGCTGGGCAATTGATGTGTTCGCAGATCCGACGGCAACGGTGCGTGCGCTCGCAATCTTCCCGATCCTGTGGGCGCTTGTCGTGATCGGGCGCTTGCGGGCACCGGCGAGCCTTGAGGAAAGCCGGCATCTCGAATAATCGCCAGCACGCGTTTTGGCCGTGGGCCGGATCGCGAGCACGGCGAAATGATCGGGCCATCGGTGGCGGGCAACCGCGGCACAGCTACAACGGCGCAAAAGAAATCTGGCCGATCAGCCCGCAAATCTGCTCTAAAGTTAACGAATCACTACACCCTCACCCTCGGTTGATCTCATCGGCTGCGGGGGAGGGCATCATGCCAGTGCTGCGAAATCAGGCCGACGCGCTGTTTGCGGTAATGCTGGCAGGTCTGTTGTTTGTTGTGGCCATCGGCACGCCGGGCAATGCGCAGAAGCTTGCCATCTCCAAAACCTACACCATCGCCGTCAGTTCCGGCCCGCAATTGGCTCTGACCACCAAGGCCAGCGGCGCACCGCTCGATGTCAAACGCGACGGCCGCAGACGGTTGGTTTGCCGGCGCGTTATTGATGCACGTTTAATCAAGATTGGCACGACCTGCATCGAGCAGACAACCATCGCCGGCGCCAATGCAGCCGTCTTGAAACGCTGACGATCCGATCGCGCAGCTGCGCCGCACCGCCCGACCGGCAATCCGATCGCGCGCAATTGTGTTGATGCGATGCCGTCATAACCAGCAGTTTGTTTACCCAATGTCGTTTATTGTCCAGGCGGATTGGTACCTGAGCGGAGAACAGGTCTTGAGAAATGTGAGCGGTCAACGGCAACGGCGCTATGGATTGGCGGCGGCGACATCGGCTCTCTTGGCGCTGGCCGTCGCCGGCCAACCGGCCCAAGCAGCAGGTTTCAATCCGCTGGGCGGCGTCTGGCGCGGAAACGGCAAGATCAAACTTGCAGATGGTAAATCGGAGCGTCTGCGATGCCGGGCCTATTACAACCCCAAAGGCGCAGGTCGACGATTGCGCATGGCGGTACGTTGTGCCTCATCGAGCTACAAGTTCGAATTGCGCGCGCAACTTGCCACCGACGGTCACCGCGTCACCGGCACGTGGGTCGAGCGCACGTTCGGCGCCGAAGGAGTATTGGCGGGGGCGATCAGGCCGGGACGCATAACCCTACTCACGACAGGGACGATCAAGGCCTCCTTGTCGGTTTCATTTTCCGCTCGTCGCCAAACACTGCAGCTTGGCGGCAACTTCGATAGATTTCGCGGGATAACACTGGCGTTGCGCAGGTGAGTTCAACTCGACCGGCAGCGCGCATCGATCCTCCCGGCCGCAAACGGTTGCTCGTTCGCTGTCGCCGGCGGGCGAGAGCGAATTTACGCACGGGGACGAAGCTACCTCTGAACAAGTCACAAGTTTCCAAAGGGCATTGCCCTTTGGCGGGATCGTTAAGGGCAGAGCCCTTAACATATCGCCGCCTTGCGGCGATCGATGAGGGGCTTTCAGCCCCTCAAACTCCCCGACCAGGGGATTGATCCCCTGGACCCCAAACTTGTTCACAGGATCGCCACTTTAGTAGCTAGCGACGAATGCGCCGCCGCCGCGAGCGGCGCGGGACGGGGTTTGTCGCGCGCTCGGCGTTCGGTGTCTTGGTTGTCGCCTGTGCGGTCTGCTCCGGCGTCCCGCAGCTGGTCAGCCAAATATCGAAAACCGGATGTTCGACGGCATTGAGACCGGGGCTTTCGGCAAACATCCAGCCCGAAAATACCCGCTTCTGCGTACCATCCAGACGCTTCTCATCAATCTGCACAAACGCCGTCGTCTTCGGCCGAACCTCGGGCGGGCGCGAATAACACACCCGCGGTGTCACCGTCAGCGCACCGAATTGCACCGTTTCGTTGATTGCGATCTCGAGCTTGGAGATCCGTGCGGTGACCTTGTCGAGGGCCGAAAATACGGCAGTTTTGTTGGCGATCTTCTGGGCGTGGGCGGTCGCGGCCATCACCGCCAGCATCATGACGGCGCCAATCAGCCGCCGGCCCGGCCTGAAAACTCGGCACGCCCGGCATCCAACCGACGGGATGAGGCAGGTCGGTGTCATGGTTCCTCCAAGCTCCTCCAATGCCGCGCAGTCTGGCAAGGATTTCTGAACAAAAATTGACCATGCCACACGCCACCCAACCCGTCGCCAGGGCCGCCGCGTCGGATAAGCCGACGTTATTCAGGCCGCCACGGCGTATAATCGCCGGTCGCCTTCGGACGCGCCGCGTCAGTCAAGATTGAACCGGCAGGCCGGTAGGCTTGCGGCGTTCCGGTCATGTTCGCGCGATGCGGCTTTTGCCAGGGCTTGGCAGCGTAGTCTTCTGCCGTCGGCGGTTCCTTGTGGGTGTGGTGCAACCAGCCGTGCCATTCCGGTGGAACCTGCGATGCATCGGCCAGATCCTGATAGAGCACCCAACGGCGCGGCGTCCCGTGCGGTCCGACCCCGTTGCGTTGTTCATAATAGCGGTTGCCGTAATCATCCGCCCCGACGAACCGGCCGTGCTTGAAGATCGTCCAGCTCGTGCCCCACGTGCTCGCCCCCCACCAACAGAAAATCTGGCTCAAGAAACCCATCTGGCGCAGCTCCTTTGATCTTGGCCAAGGGTGTATCTGCCCCGCAGCGCTCTGTCCATACGTGGGACCTCTAGGCCACACCTGTCGAACCGGGAATCGGCTTAGGTTGTTCGTTAACTTTTGCGATCGGCCGCGCTGGTGCCAAGGCTTTGAGCCAGGCGGAAAATTCACGAGCCGGTCCGCAACCGATCCCGGCTTTTTCGACAGCTTTCCCACCGACCCCCAACATCTAGTATGTGCAGCATCTGCAACATACAAAACCTTTGCTCCCACCCCCTCGAATCGGTCATCACTGTTGACGTGACTGGCGCACCGGTCGGTGGCCGTCACGACTAAACAGCGGGCCGCAGACCAGCGGCTGGAGTTGTACTTGGTAGCGTAGTCAGTTGATGCGTCGGCACACGCCAGCTCGCCATCCAACGACCACCTCAGATGCGGCAAGCGAGCCGTCCATCGGCTCGGGCGAGGTTGTTGTGGTGAGCCACAGAAGATGCGCGTCGATGACAAGTTCCTGAACACTGTTGAGGGCCGTCCGGATCGCAAGTCCGAGCGGTCTCCGGCCGGTGCAACCAAATCATATGACTGCGCACGTCGAGGTCTATGCGCCGTGCGACAACAACGAACTGCTGGGGGCAAAAATGAAAATAGCGCGGCGCTTTACCAAGCCAGGTCACTCACCTTATGACAGCATTCCGTTCCGCACGGCAGTGAGTGAGATCAAGAATCCCGATGGTTCAATCGTCTTCCGCCTCGATGGTTTGATGGTACCTGAACATTGGAGCCAGGTCGCAGCCGACATCATCGCCCAGAAATATTTCCGCAAGGCCGGCGTTCCCGCGCGCCTCAAAAAGGTCGAAGAGACCCAGGTTCCGTCATGGCTGTGGCGTTCAGTTGCAGATAAAGCCGAACTCTCCGAGCTGGCGCAAGACAAACGATACGGCGGTGAAACGGATTCGCGCCAGGTCTTCGACCGCCTGGCCGGCACCTGGACATACTGGGGTTGGAAGGGCGGATATTTCTCATCGGAAGACGACGCCCAGGCGTTCTTTGATGAGCTGCGCTATATGTTGGCCATGCAGTTCGCCGCCCCGAACTCGCCGCAATGGTTCAACACCGGCCTGCATTGGGCCTATGGCATCGACGGGCCCGGCCAAGGCCACTATTACGTCGACTATCAAACCGGCGAATTGACCCAGTCACAGTCGGCCTACGAGCATCCCCAGCCGCACGCCTGCTTTATCCAGTCGATCGAAGATGACCTCGTCAACGAAAACGGCATCATGGATCTGTGGGTCCGCGAAGCGCGCCTGTTCAAGTATGGCTCCGGCACGGGTACGAACTTTTCCAAGTTGCGCTCGGCCAACGAGAAGCTGTCCGGTGGCGGGCGATCATCGGGCCTGATGAGTTTCCTGAAAATCGGTGACCGCGCAGCGGGCGCAATCAAATCCGGTGGCACAACGCGCCGAGCAGCCAAAATGGTGGTTGTCGACATCGACCATCCCGACATCGAGGAATACATCAACTGGAAGGTCAGAGAAGAGCAGAAAGTTGCCGCTCTGGTGTCCGGTTCAAAGATCTGCCAGCAACGCCTGAAGGCCGTCATGAAGGCCTGTGTCAACTGCGAAGCCGACGGTGATGAGTGCTTCGATGCGACCAAAAATCCGGCCCTGAGGCGCGCCATCAAGGAGGCCCGCCGCGATCAGGTGCCGGACAACTATATCCGTCGCATCATCCAGTTCGCCAAGCAGGGCTATACGGACGTTGACTTTCCGGTCTACGACACGGATTGGGACTCGGAAGCCTATCTGACCGTGTCCGGCCAGAACTCGAACAATTCCGTTCGGGTTACCGACGGCTTCCTGGCCGCCGTCGAAAGTGACGGCACCTGGGATCTGACCGCGCGCACCACCGGCGACAAGGTCAAGACCATCAATGCACGCAAGCTCTGGGAAGATGTCGGCTATGCCGCCTGGGCATCGGCCGATCCCGGGATCCAGTTCCACACCACGATCAACGACTGGCATACCTGTCCCGTCAGCGGCGAAATCCGTGCCTCCAATCCGTGCTCGGAGTACATGTTCCTCGACGACACGGCCTGCAATCTGGCTTCGATGAACCTGCTCCAGTACCGCGCGGCGGACGGCTCATTCGACGTCGGCGCCTTCGAACACGCCTGCCGACTGTGGACCCTCGTCCTCGAGATCTCGGTGCTGATGGCGCAGTTTCCGAGCAAGGAAATCGCACAACTGTCCTATCGCTACCGCACGCTCGGGCTGGGCTTTGCCAACATCGGCGGCCTGTTGATGGCCTCCGGTATCTCCTATGACTCAGATGAAGGCCGCGCCATTTGCGGCGCCATCTCGGCCATCATGACCGGCACGGCCTACGCCACCTCGGCGGAAATCGCAGCCGAACTCGGCCCCTTCCCCGGCTATCGGGACAACGCATCCGACATGCTGCGCGTGATCCGCAATCATCGCCGCGCCGCTTACGGCGAGACCGACGGTTATGAGCAGCTCTCGACCGTGCCGGTTCCCCTCGACCATGCATCCTGCACTGATCGAGCCTTGGTCGAGGCCGCCAAGCGCGCCTGGGATCGCGCCATCGAGCTCGGCCAGACCCATGGCTTCCGCAACGCCCAGGCGACGGTGATCGCCCCAACCGGCACCATCGGTCTCGTCATGGATTGCGACACCACCGGCATCGAACCGGACTTTGCCCTGGTCAAGTTCAAGAAGCTTGCCGGCGGCGGCTATTTCAAGATTATCAACCGCGCCGTTCCCGAGGCCCTGCGCAAGCTCGGCTACCGCGAAGCCGAGATCGCCGAGATCGAGGCCTACGCCGTCGGCCACGGGTCGCTGCGCCAGGCACCGGCCATCAACCACGCAACCCTGACGTCGAAGGGTTTTACCGATCAGGCCCTGGCGACGGTCGAGGCAGGCCTTGCCACCGCCTTCGACATCAAGTTCGTCTTCAACAAGTGGAGCCTCGGTGAGGACTTTTTGCGCGAGACCTTAAAGGTGCCCGAAGCAAACCTCGAAGACCCGTCTTTCGAGCTGCTCACGTTCTTAGGCTTTTCGAAAGCCGATATCGAGGCTGCAAACGAGCATGTCTGCGGGGCCATGACCCTCGAAGGCGCACCGCACTTGCGCGACGAGCATTTGGCCGTGTTCGATTGTGCCAACCCGTGCGGGCGCAAAGGCAAGCGGTTCTTAACGGTCAACAGCCACATCGACATGATGGCCGCCAGTCAGCCGTTCATTTCCGGCGCCATTTCCAAGACCATCAACATGCCGAACGAGGCAACCGTCGAGGATTGCACGTCGGCTTACATGCGCTCCTGGCGTAAAGCCCTCAAGGCCAACGCGCTCTACCGTGACGGCTCCAAACTCTCGCAGCCGTTGAATTCGCAGCTTTTGAGCGATGACGAGGACGACGCCGACGAGGTTGCAGCCGAACTGACGGCCGACAAACCAGCCCAGATCCGCGCCGAAATCGCAGCCGAGCGCATTGTTGAGCGCATCATCGAGCGTGGCCGTGAAAGAATGCCGGGTCGGCGCAAGGGCTACACCCAGAAAGCCGTTGTCGGCGGCCACAAGGTCTATCTGACGACCGGCGAATACGAAGACGGCCGCATTGGTGAGATCTTCATCGACATGCACAAGGAAGGCGCCGCCTTCCGCTCGTTGATGAACAACTTTGCAATCGCGATTTCGCTCGGTCTGCAGTACGGCGTCCCGCTCGAAGAGTACGTCGATGCCTTCACCTTCACCCGCTTTGAGCCCGCCGGTCTGGTCCAGGGCAACGACACCATCAAGAACGCCACGTCGGTTCTCGATTATATCTTCCGCGAACTGGCCGTATCCTACCTCGGCCGCAACGATCTCGCCCATGTCGATCCGGGTGACATCTCATCGACCGCCGTCGGCAAAGCCGAAGGGACCGGGCCCGAGCCGGCGATGCCGGCAGCCCGGATCATCTCGCACGGCTTCACACGCGGCCAGCTGATCGCCCGTATTGGCGCACCGCCGGCCAATAGCGATGCGGTAGCCTCGCCGGCAACCAATCTGCAGCGCGACGTTGCATCAGCCTTCAATGGTCCGGAAGCGGCGACCAGTGCCGCCCTGGCAACGGCGGCGACAGCGACGACGACGGCCGGTGAGATCACCGTCGCCGGGGCACTGGCGCTCAAGACCGAGGTGGCGATCGACCGTGTCACCGAGGCGCGCCTGCAGGGCTATGAAGGCGAGGCCTGCGGCGAGTGCGGAAACTTCACGCTGGTGCGCAACGGCACCTGTCTCAAATGCAACACCTGCGGCGGCACCAGCGGCTGTTCCTGATCAACTTGGCAGAGGCAATGGATCACATGCGCAACGACTTGGACCCTCGACGTCGGCAGTTGTCGGAACCGGGATCGCAAAGCGCCCCCGACCTCCCTCGACGGCAATCCGGCGTGCCCCAGATCGCGGCGCCGGAAATGATCCTGCACCTCGCCGAGTTGGTCCCGATCGTGCGGGAAAGGCTCAATATCTCCGAGGCCTTTCCCGACGATGCCCTGCTGGCGAGCCTGAAGGCGGTGACGGCGCACACCAACCTGCGTGAGCGCGCCAGTGCCGCCTTCGCCTCAAACCTCGGCCAGCATCTCGGGCAGACGTCCGCTGACTTGCAGACCGCGATGGAGGTGTTGCTGGCGTTGTTGCCGCCGCCACGATCCTAACCGCCCATGAAGCGCTGCCCAGTTGGCTTCAAGTTCAGCGTTGTCGCGCGTTGCACAACTTCAGTCGTCTTAGCGCAGGAGTGACCGCGTCATGCCCATCAATTCAAAGTCCGCGCTTATCGATGGACGCGTCTATTTGCTGGCCGATCATCTCGACGCCATTCTGGCCGCCGGTGAGGATCTCGGCAAATTGAAGGTCTCGCGGCATCTTGCCAGCGATCACGCGACGCACGAGACGACAAACTCGATCAACGCCTTTGTCGCCCGCGCGCGCGAACTGGAAATCGCCGCCATGGGCCGGATCAAGCAGGCCCGCGATCATACCGCCGCGCTGAGCCGGGAACTGACGCGTCAAGACCATCGCTTTGCCATACTCTCCAACCTGTTCACGGCCGCAACCGCAGTTGTGATCGAGGCCATCGACAGCGAGTGCAACAGCGATCAACACGCCTTCGAGCACGGCTTCGATCCGCTGGTCTATTTGCGCAAACGCGGTCTGATCGGGAGCGAAGTCGGATGCCTGGCCGTCGTCGAGGCGATCGAAATCGATGAAAAATTTCTGATCGCCGGTCAAATCGAACTCGGCCCGTTGCTCGACATGTGCGCCCGGTTTCTCGACGTTCTTGACGATCACTTCGATCTCTTCCCGGAAGTCCCGGCCGATGAGGTTCAAGGCGACGTCGACGGGCCCGTGCCTGCCATCGCCGCAATGCGAACCTAGGGATCCTCTCATCAAGTCTCGGGTTTCCAAAGGGCAGCGCCCTTTGGCGGGATTGTTAAGGGCCGAGCCCTTAACCAATCGCCGCTTGGCGGCGATCCTTGAGGGGCTTTCAGCCCCTCAAACACCCCGACCAGGGGATCATCCCCTGGACCCGGGACTTGTTCAGCGGTGTCACGGGTTTGGGCCACGGCTGACCATGGTCCAAAACCCGGAAAACTAGCCACACAAAAACGCGCCGGTGAAGTGCATCCGTTCATAGCTGCGACGGTATTAAAGAAGCGATTGATCCGAGAGAAGTTTTCGCAACTCCTGCGTCGCCCTCTGCAAACGTTCGGCGTCGACTGATCGCAGCACCAACTGCGTGCACGGGCGATTGTTCTTGATCGTCGGATAACTGCCCATTGCAACCTCGGGATAGGCCTGCTGATGGCTCCCAAGCAATTCGGCCACCGTGCCTTCGGGATAGTCGAGATCAATCGCTTCGGCGTGCATCATCCGGCCCTTCTTCAGGCGCGGCGTGACGGCGTCCAGCATGACCTGCATGATGCTTGGGATCCCGGCCATTGTAATGACATTGTCGAGCATGAAGCCGGGCGCCTTTGAGACCGGATTGTCGACCAGATCAGCGCCATCGGGAATGCGCGCCATGCGCAGTCGAGCAGGTGTGATCTCGACGCCACGGGCCTTGAAGTGCGGCAGCATCACATCGAGCGCGCGCTGGTCGATGTCGATCGCCACTCCAAAAGCCTTGGCGATCGAGTCGGCGGTAATATCATCGTGCGTCGGGCCAATACCGCCGGTCGTAAACACGTAGGAGTATTTCGCACGCAAGGCATTAACCGCGGCGGCGATCTCGGCCGCCTCATCACCGATGATGCGCACTTCCTTGAGCTGGATGCCAATCGCCGAACAGTGATCTGCGACATAGCCAATATTCTTGTCCTTGGTGCGCCCGGATAGGATCTCGTCGCCAATCACG
Organism: Hyphomicrobiaceae bacterium; assembly: GCA_965223355.1. GTDB lineage: Bacteria > Pseudomonadota > Alphaproteobacteria > Rhizobiales > Hyphomicrobiaceae > Tectiglobus. The sequence goes on along the minus strand of CBDCWE010000003.1, from coordinate 3,951,740 downwards.
ATCAAAGCCGCGGTGACAATCTCATCGCTCAGCGATCCATCCGACATTGGTGCACTTCTCCCCAGATCTATCGGCCGCCTTGGACCGTAAAGCCCGGCATCGTCTTGCCATGAATTCGCGATCACGCCTAGATGACCCACTGATTTTCACATCACTGCACGTCATACAGCCGAACTACAACGGAACCCGAGCATGAACTTCGATCCCCCGCTGCAGCGCGGTCGCCTCATCAAGCGCTATAAGCGCTTTCTCGCCGATGTCGAACTCGACACCGGCGAGACCATCACGGCCACATGCCCGAACACCGGCTCGATGAAGGGGCTGACCGACCCAGGATCAACCGTCTGGCTCTCAACCAGCGACAGCCCGACCCGAAAATACCGTCACACTTGGGAGATGGTTGAACATGATCTCGGCACTGGCCCGACCATTGTCGGCATCAACACCAACCACCCCAACAGGCTGGTGAGTGAGGCAATCGAAGCCGGGCGGATCGCACCCTTGAAGGGCTACGACAGTTTGCGGCGCGAAGTGAAGTATGGCAACGAAAACAGCCGCATCGACATTCTGCTGGAAGGCGCCCGGAAGGGCCGGTGTTACGTCGAAATCAAGAACGTTCACCTGATGCGCAGGTCCGGATTGGCTGAATTTCCCGACGCGGTCACCGAACGCGGCGCCAAACATCTGCGCGAGCTGGCCGAGATGGCCCAGCAAGGCCACCGCGCCGTGATGCTCTTTCTTGTGCAGCGTGATGATGCGCGCCGGGTCGGCCTCGCCCGCGACATCGATGTCAGATACGGTGCGGCCTTCGATACGGCACTGGCCGCCGGTGTCGAGGCCTTGGCCTATCGCTGTGCTCTGTCGCCGGCGACCATCACCATCGCAAAGAAAATCAAAGTTGTTGACGCCTGATAGGTGCCGGGCACGAGGCCAACGCCATATGGTGCGCCCGAACACCTCTCCATGCCCATCTCCATGCAAATCAATGTAATCATTTCGGCTGTTAGAATATGGTCCGAACGACTTTGTTGGCCTACACTGATTGCAGGTGCGCAATCGCAACACTTGTCTTGGGAACTGGACTGCCGTCATGAAACATTCACGAGTTGCAACCGCACTTGCGGCCGCCTTCAGTGCGGTTTGTGGACAGCCTGCCGTCGCCGAGCCGTTGCCAAGCTGGCCGCTGGCGACAATTTGCGAATATGATAGCGCCCCCGGCCAATGTCGCCTGTTCGAAGCCCGCGCACGCAGTCGCGTCGCCGAGGCCTGGCCGGCCATCCCCGACAACATCCGCAGCGGCTGTCTGTCGGTGTTCCGCCCGCCGCTGGACCCGAGCTGGCGCATCATGGCCGATTGTATTGGTGAATTGAGCATCATCGCCCGTCGGACGGTGCGCAAGAACGCGATCATGCGCGATCGCGCCGTTGCCATCGCCATCAAGGAGCGCCGCCTGCGTGCCCAGCGCCAAGCCGAGCAACGCCGGCGCGCCAAACGCCAGGCCGAGCGCCAGGCGGCGTTGCGTCTGGAGGCCGCCAGGCGCGTTGCGGCCGAAGCCGCCAGGCGCGTTGCGGCCGAAGCCGCCAGGCGCGCAGCCCTGAAGATCGCCGAACGCCAACGCATCGCGGCGGAACAAGCCTCGTTCATGGCCCGCCTTGCCGAACAGCGCGCCGAGGACCGGCGGCGTCGCGAAGCTATGGCTGCGGCTCAGCGCGCACTAAAGCAACGGCAGGCACAAATCGCCGAAGAGCTCGAACAACGCCGCCTGGCCAGCGAAGAGGCAAGCTTCTTGACACGCTACGCCGTCCTGAAGAAACGCGAACGCGCAGAGGCGGCGGAACGGGCACGCGTGCAGCGCGCACAAGCAGCCGAAGCCCGCAGGACGGCCGCCGCCTCCGCGTCGCAGCCTCCGCCGCAGCCCTCACCTGCCGGCGACACAGCACAGCCGGTCAGTGCCAGCGCCGGCGGGGCCACCACGATAAGCCAAACGACCACCGCCGCCGCCTCGTTGACGCCGTCGGTGCCGGCCGCGGTTGTGATGCCCAAACCTGAGACAATCAAAGTCGAGAAACCGGCGCAACCGGCGCAAAAGGCCAAGCCCGCACCACAACGCCCTCGCACCATCAAGACCGCGGCGAACACGCAGGCCTCGCGCTGCGAACGGCGGTTGTCGACGACCGCTGCTGCCGGTGCGGTATTGTTTGCCTTCGACAGCGCCGAACTCCTCAAGGATGCGGAAATCACGCTCGATGCCCTGGCAGCCGGCGCACGGGCTTGCGGCCGCGTCAGCGTCACGATCGAAGGCCACACCGATGCGATTGGTACGCCGGAGTATAATCAGCGTCTGTCCGAGCGCCGCGCCGAAAACGTAGCAAACTATCTGATCAACGCCGGCGTCCCGGCCAACCGGGTCGCATACATCGGATATGGCGAACGCCGCCCGGTTGCGTCCAATGACACAACTCAGGGCCGCGCCAAGAACCGACGCATTGAATATCGCGCGCAGTGAGCGCCGCGCGATCACCGCCAAGCACGACCGGCACTGCTGCCGGCTGCCGGATGCCGGTCAACGCCCAGGGAGCGGTCACATCGGCCTCAGATCGAGGCCGACACACAACCGTTTGATCGGGTGTGACTGGACCGCACGCGGGTCCTGTCCTAGATCATCGTGTATTGAGTGGGAGCCGCTATTGCGGTTTCAACTCAATGCACGATGATCGCCACTTTAAAACGAGCAACAGAACGAGCAACCTGCCTTTATTCAGGATCGTTCCGTTTCCAAATGATGGCAGGTTGTTCGAGAAAGGTTATCGGTTTTGATCGCCATTGCCGCGACCAACTTCGGAGTTCGGATGGATGCATAATCGGCGCTTGTTCATTGTCGGTAGCGCTGCAGCGCTGACTGCCGGATGGGCCGTTTTCCGCGCAGCTGCAGATGCTGGTTCAGGGTCCGGCCGGACGACCGGCGGCGAAGCCGGCAATAAGACGTTCGAAATCGTCAAGACGGATGCCGAGTGGCGCCAACAGCTAACACCGGCGCAATACAAAGTCTTGCGCAAGGGCGGTACCGAGCGCGCGTTCACAAGTCCGCTCGACAAGGTTTACGCACCCGGCACCTATAAATGCGCGGGCTGCGAGTTGCCGCTTTTCAGCTCAAAGACCAAGTATGACAGCACCACCGGCTGGCCGAGTTTCTGGAAGCCGTTGGACAACGCGATCGCCACCTCGGTCGACTACTGGATCGGCTATCCGCGGACCGAGGTTCACTGCCGCCGCTGCGGCGGCCATCTCGGTCACGTCTTTAACGACGGCCCGCCACCCACCGGCCTTAGATATTGCATCAACGGTGTGTCGCTGACCTTCGAGCCACTCAAGAAACTGGGTTGATTGACAGGAGTTGAACCGTGAGCAAGGTCGCCACTGCCTGCGCGATTCTGGTTTTGTCGATAGCGCTCGTAGCACCCGCCTTGACCGGCGACAATCAAACCGCCGGTGCGCGCAAGACAGCCATCGCAACCTTCGCTGCGGGCTGCTTCTGGTGCACCGAAGCGGACTTCGACAACGTGCCAGGCGTGCTCAAGACGGTCCCCGGCTACATGGGCGGTCACGTCAAGAACCCGACCTACAAACAGGTCGCACGCGGTGGGACCGGGCACACCGAAGTGCTTCAGGTCACCTACGATCCGGCCAAAGTCAGTTATGAGCAGCTATTGACGGTGTTTTGGCGCAACGTCGATCCGTTCGACAAGCACGGTCAGTTTTGTGACCGCGGCGACCAATACCGCCCAGAAATTTTCGTCCACACGGCCGAGCAGCGCAAAGCCGCTGCAGCGAGCAAGGCGTCGGTCGTCAGCCGGGCCAAAATCAAGCAAAAAATCATTGTCCCGGTGACCGATGCTACGACCTTCACCAAGGCTGAACACTACCATCAGGACTTCTACAAGAAGAACCCAGCGCATTACTGGCGTTATCGGATCGTTTGTGGGCGCGACCGCCGCCTCGAACAGATCTGGGGCAAGAAGGCCAAATCCTGATTGCAGGCGTCATGCGTTCCCCTTCGGGCATCTGGCAAACGGTCCTTACACGACAGCCATCGAACGTCGCGCTGACAACACCGCAGTTTCTGAGCACAACAGTTCCTGAGCACAACGGCCGGCCAAGACCTGTTATGCCGCCGCAGCTATGAATTGGGGCGCTTCACCGGCACGCTTTTGAACGCCGGCCAGGCTCGGCTGCCTCGCGCCCATGACGTGTGTCAATTCATAGCTGGGACGGTATAGTATAGGCTGTCAGAGTTAGCTCGAACCATGCCGCTGCCGCGCCCGGTCACCCCAAACCCTTGATTTGATCGGCCACCGCGCCTCGGCACAGACCAAATCTGAGCGTCTGGATACGCCATTTTAGGTGATTGAGACCAATAGTGGTCTCAATCACCTAAAATGACGCATTCAGATGCGCTGCCCTGGTTCGTGAGCAGGAAGGCGTGTGAAAGCATAGCGTGTGCTATGGTGAGCACGGCTGACGCCCTCACGGGCCGGGGCAGCGCACCGAAGGCGCTCAGATTTGGCCTGATGCCAGCGTTGCGGCGGCCTTATGATGCGCCAGCATCACCACGCCCACCGCGCCTTGGCACAGACCAAATCTGAGCGTCTGAATACGCCATTTTAGGTGATTGAGACCACTAGATCATCGTGCTTTAAGTTGGAACCGCAATAGTGGTTCCAACTTAAAGCACAAAGATGATCGCCACTTTAGAGGCGAGCAACCTGCCTTTATTCGGGATCGTTCCGATTCCGAATAAAGGCAGGTTGCTCTAGTCTGCCAATAATCTAAGCTGGATGAGAAATAATGCGACGTCAGAAACTGTGGCCCCGCCAATCGCGATTGCAGGCAACATTGTGGATCTTTGTTGCCTACATGGCCTGTCAGGCAAGTGTGGCAAAGCTCTGCGCCAACGAGCAAATCTGGCGCATTCCGCTCGGCGACAGAACCACCATCGACGCGCTCATCGGTCGCCCCGACACCAACACGCCGGCCCGTGCCGCGATCATACTCGTGCCCGGCGGTGATGGTCGCCTGCAACTCCATCTCACCGGCACACCAAGCCGCCTGCAGGGCGATTTCCTGGTGCGCACACGCCGCAAACTGCGCCAACACGGATATATCACGGCGCTGCTGGATGCACCGTCCGATCGCCAGAACAAGCCCGGCCTGCTGGCCGGCTATCGCGCAACCCAACGCCATGCCGTGCGCAATATCGGCGCCGTGATCGACCGGCTCGTTGCCTCCTTCAAGGTCCCCGTGATCGTCATCGGAACCAGTCGTGGTACGGTCTCGGCCGTCAACGCCGCACGCCGTCTGCACAGCAAGATTGCCGGCGTCGGGCTGACCGCATCGATCACGCAGCCCAACCGGCGCGGTGCGACCATTCATGCGATTAAGCTTGCGACCATTACCGTGCCGACGTTGTTCGTCCACCACGTCGACGACAGGTGCGCGGTCACCCCGCTGCACGGTGCGCGCGCCGCATTCGAGGCCATGCAGGCGGCGGACCGCCACGTCCGCTGGGGCATGGTCAGCGGCGGCCTTGACGGTGCGCGCCCGTGTTCCGGCAAATCCTTCCACGGGTTCTGGCAGTCCGAAGGCCAGGCCATCGGCCACATCAGGACCTGGCTGGGCAAGGTGCTCGCGAAGTAGGCCGTTCTTAGCCAATCGCCGACCAGGGGATGATCCCCTGGACCCCGGCTTTTATCAGAGGTTCCCTAATAGGCGGCTGCCACCGTGCCGACACCGTCACGGTGATAGAGGTCGCGGCGGAATTGAACGATGCCGTCCTCGGTTGCCCACGCTGTCAGATAGACCATGTGCAGCGGTACGGGTTTCTTCAACGAGACGGTCTTGGTCTCACCGCTCTCTTCGATCCTGTCGACAGCCGATCTGTTCCAGCCCTTGCGGCCCTTCAACAGCCACGAGACCAACGTCTTGATGTTGCTGACCCGAACACAGCCCGAGCTCGCCGCCCGCAGGTTTCTGCCAAACAGACGTTCGGACGGGGTGTCATGAAGATAGACCGAATAGGCGTTGTGGAAGTTGATCTTGACGAACCCGAGCGGGTTCTCGGGCCCCGGCTCCTGGCGATAGCTCAGTTGGTAGGGTTGTGACGTGTTCCACCTGATCTTGTCGGGGTCGAGCTTGCGATTGCCGCTGTAAGCATCGATCCCGTACTTTACGAGAACATTCTTTTTGGCGCGCTGCATGTCGCGGCCCTTTGGAATGAGATCCTTGGTGATCACCGTCGGCGGCAGGCGCCAGGCGGGATTGAAGTTGAGCTCGTGAATCCGCGAATTGAGTATCGGTGTGCGCCGGTCTTTCTTGCCAACAACACCGGTGTGGCGGGACACGACGCGATCATCTTCAACAGCTTCGACCTGGGCGGCGGGAATGTTGACTACGACATAACGCGCCGTGCCGGACTTTGCGTAGGCCCGCAGGCGATTGAGATTAAGCCGCAGTTGGCGTAATCTGACGCGCGCCGGCACGTTCAATGCCAACCGGGTTCGCGTGTCGACAATGCCTGTCGGGGTCAGACCGTTCGAGGCTTGAAAGCGCTTAACTGCCCGTTCAAGCGTGTAGTCGAAATAATCCGGATAGCTCGACTGCGAGCGCAAATCGCCAGACGCCAGCAGCCGCTGTTGCAGAATCGCGATGAACGGGTGGGTCATTCCGGCTTCCAACCGCATTCTCTTGTGCATCTTTGGCAGTGGTTTCCAGCCACCGCCCTTGACAATCTTGCGGTAGCGCGCGATCGCCGCCTTGGTTGGCGCGATGTTGTTGCGCGATATCGTCGGATATCCGCGCGGCGGGTTGGCCTCCCACTCGCGAATGAACGTGCGGTCGTAGGCGACATTGGCGATTTGATTGTAGGGTTTGTTGCCGAACCGGATCCAGCTGGTGCCCTCGTCGGCAGCTGTGGCCGGCACACTGGCCAGCACCAGTGTGACCGGCACAAGCATTACCAGCCCCGGCACAATGCCGCTCGATTTCCATTGATGCTGTTGACACCGCCGCCGACAAGCTCTCATCGTCTTCCCCAATCCCTCTGTAGCGAAGCGCAGATTTCAGCAACCGCCAACGCCGCCTAACCCTCCCGTTCCAAAGCGACCGTTCGCAGTGGAATTTTCCATTTTCCGCTGAGGCTGGCAGTACGTGTTGTTTCAGGGTGCGCGACCGCGCACCGCAATCGTGGGCAAAATGGGGTATTTTGGCGGTAAAATAAAGCTCTCCGACACTGACAACGGATCACGACCGCGCGATTGATGCGAAGCTGCCACAAGACCATGTAGTGAGCATTTGGTGATGTGCCGTTCGAATGCGTTGCCAAATGCGTAGCCGGGTGCGTTGCCTGCTGCGTGATTATGACAACAACCACAAAGGAACCGGGCGCGCCGTCAATGACACGCCCAGTTTTGCCGTACGGTGCCGCGCAGATCGCACCCTTCAACCCGGGGCGGCGATTGCGCGTTCGTGCCGCTGTGCCGTGCACCAACGATCGTCACAGGCGATAGCGGATCTGATCTGTCCAGAACCGCTCAAGACGCATCAGCGCCCGGTTCATTCCGCGCACATCGTCGTGCGAGACTTCACCAACCGCCTCCACCGAACCAAGCTGGCGCTCATAGAGACTATGGACCACATTGCAGGCGGTCTTGCCTTTGTCGGTCAGGCTCACGCGCACCGAACGACGGTCCGTTTCCGAGCGCTGATAGTGGATATAGCCCATGTCGACCAGCTTCTTCAGGTTGTATGAGACGTTCGAACCCAAATAATAGCCGCGCGACTTGAGCTCGCCTGCGGTCAGTTCACTTTCGCCGATGTTGTATAGGAGCAAAGCCTGCACGCTGTTGAGATCGGCGCCGCCAACACGATCGAACTCGCTCTTGATGACATCGAGCAGCAAACGATGAAGTCGCTCGATCAGTCGCAGTGCTTGTTCGTAGTCTCCCCGGAAATCCTCGCCGTCCGCTGCCTGGTCGACAGCGGCCGCGTTGAATGCAAAACCCATAACTCTCCTGCCTCTGCTGTTCTGATGTTTTGTGCTCGGCAATCTGCCGACATTCCGTGCGGGGATACCAGCAAGATAAGGTAGGTTTATTAAATGTTGTCCTAATAGATGTAGTAAACAGATAGTAAAGTACTTTTCATTTAATGCTATGTTAAGAGTTGTTCATCCACATCAACGTAAATAATTCGTTACGCTTTTTCTTGACGCGTGCTGTCAGACCGGGGCCGACGGACAACTGATCGTGGGGCTTGCGGCGGGCCAGTGCTCGCACTCCGACACGTCGTTCGCGAAGTACTTTCGCCGGAAAACTGGTGGTCTGCAGGCAGGTCCACGTGCCGGCCCGCTCCCCGGCATCGGGCAAGCGGAGCAACGCACCGGATGGCCGCCTCAAGCCGACCCGCAGGGCCGGCGCTCAAAAAAAGCACCGGTGAACTGTCTCAATTCATAGCCGGGACGGTTTAATACGGGCCATAGGGCATCGGCATCACGCCCCGGCGCGGCTTATGGCGGGTCTTTTCCCATCGGTGGGGCGCAACGAACAACTGCCAGAGCGCGCGATAGGCCGCCAGCGACGACAACAGCCAATAGATCGGCATCCAGACGATCGACAGGGCAAGCCCCGGCCAGCGGCGGCGCAACGTGGTCACCACCACCATGATGATCGCCGACAGGTAACCGGCGGCAAGATCGAACAGCGCGATACACCAGAAGATGCGTTGCAGCTGCGAGCCGGCGTTTGCAAACGGCGTCGGGCTGGCAAGTTCGATGGCGACCATGGCGCATAGCAGGGGATGTGCGAAAGCGGACAGCACAAGGCCGACGATCAGGAGTTGAAAGTTGATGAACCGCCATGCACCGAGTTCGCGCCACAGCACCGTCGGTTCGCGCATGTGCACCATGTAGGTCTGCATCCAGCCCTTCAGCCAGCGCGTGCGCTGCGGCAGCCAGGTGGCCAATGACGCCGGAGCCTCTTCCCAGGTTGTCGAGGCGAGGACGCCAATGCGGCCCGACCGGCGGGCCAGGCGGATGCCCAAATCGGCGTCTTCCGTGACGTTGAACGGGTCCCATAGATCGGCGCGTTCCAGCGCCTCGCGCCGGAAGTGGTTTGACGTGCCGCCGAGCGGAAGCGGAACGTTTAAGCGCTCGAGCGCAGGCAACAAACCATCGAAGAGAGCCGTGTATTCCAAAGCGAACTGACGTGCGAGCCAGCCATCCTGGCGATTGTAAATGTTGAGGCGGGCCTGAAGACAAACGATATCCGGGTGGCGCTGAAATACGTCCAGGGCCTGGCGGAGCTGACCGGGCTCGGGCACGTCTTCGGCATCGAAGATGGTCACGTACGCGCCGCGCGCGAAACTCATGGCATAGTTGAGGGCCTTGGGCTTGGTGCGCGGGCCGAAGGGCGGCACCGTTACGACGCGGATGAAGCCTGGCAGGTCGGCACGCCGGGCGGCCGCTCGGGTCGCAACGTCGGTTGTTTCGAGCGCCAGAATGATATCGAGCTTGGCCGCTGGGTAGTCCAGCCTGATCAGTGCATCGAGGAGATCCGGCAAGATATCGGCTTCCTCGTAAAGCGGCACCAGGACCGTGTAGATCGGCAATTCCGCCATCGCGCTTCGATGATCCGGCAGCTCGATGGCCGGGCCGGGCCGCAGCACAACCGTGGCGAGTGCAAGCAACCGCTGGCAAACGATCAGGGCAAACGTAACGGCTGCAACGGCCACCATCGCAAAGTATGCGAGTGAGGTATCAACCATCGCCGCACCAATGCATAGGCCGGCGGCGCCGCCTGCTACCGTCGCCGGCCACAACGGTGGCGCAGTGCCGGCGGACAGCTTCGGTTGCGTATCGCGCAATTTGCGGGTTGCCTTGAAGACCGCTGCCCGGCGCTGGTGCCGGTCGATCAGGTCCGGGATCAGCGGTGTCGTCAGTTCGACATCGTAGCCGGCGTCGCGTGCCGCGTTGACCTGGTCAGCGACCCGGGACGGCGGTGGCGTCGTGGCATCGATCCGCCACACCGGTGTTGGCGATGCTCCGGCCGGGAGCCGCCGGGGCTGCAGGCACGATGAAACTCCAAGGACGCGCGCGAGAGTGTTGAGATAATCGCCGACCTGAACCCATCCCAATGCGAGCAGGGCCGCGTTGACCGGCACCTGCCAGCCGGCCGCGATCAGCCGCGCACGATATAAGGTTTGCGCATCAATGTGTGAGCGCAACAAGAACGCGTAGGCATCAAGATCGTCGTGTTGAATTTCACGGGGCCGTCGCCGCGATGGCGATCTGCGCAGCGGTGGTTCTATATCTACAGTATGGGGCACAGTATGAGGCGGCAAATGAACACTCTTGAGCAACAAGTGGGCATATAGTCTGCATGCTGATGTTTGAGTCAAGATGGTTGTTGGGTTGGGTCGGGCAACGGTCGGGCGCTTGCCTTGACCGCGGTCCTCGGTCTAGATCTCTTCGGCGTGAGGCGGGTCTGCATCCCGGCCCGCGCCCGGCCGCCGCCCGGTAGCCCGTGAGACCCTGGCCTGTGGGTGGACGGAGGCGGGAGCGGGATGGTTCGGGGGCAGCCTCAAAGACGATAATCGCAGGGGTAGTGACACGGTGATTGGAGACCTCGGCGTGCGGATGGCCCATCTGCGACAGCTGCTGGCGGGGATAATGGTCGTGGCGATCGGCGCTGCGGGCGCTACCGCGCAGAACCGGACGGCGATGGAGCCCGCCGCTGATCCGGCGCAGCGGGTTCTCATTCGGTTTGTCACCGCCAACGACTTTCCGCCGTTCAATGCACTTGATGAAGACAACACGCTAACCGGTTTCAACGTCGACCTGGCGCGCGCGATTTGCCAGGATCTGTCGATTGCCTGTGACGTCAAAGCCCTGGCCTGGGATAAGCTGCTCCAAGCTGTGCGCAACGACAGCGCAGATGTGGTCATTGCGGCGCACCGGGCAACGGCCAAACTGGCCCGCTCATTTGCCTTTTCAAACCGATATTTCTACACGCCGGGCCGGTTCGCGGTGCAGCGCTCGGCGCCGCAGTTTGCGACCACACCGAGCGGGCTTGACGGGCGCAGTGTTGCCGTTGTCCGCGGCAGCGCCCATGAAGCGTATCTCATCGCCTTCTTCCGCAACGCCAAGATCATGCCGTTCGATACGCCTGAGCTGGCGCGGCAGGCCGTTCAGACCGGCAAAGTCGACGCCGTGTTCGATGATGGCATTGGATTGGTGTTCTGGGCCAACGGGACCAGTTCAAAGGCATGCTGCAGCCTGCGCGGCGGACCTTATTTTGAGCCGAAATATTTCGGCGACGGGCTGGTGATGGTGGTCCGCAAATCCGACAATCAGATGCGATTGATGCTCAACCAGTCGCTCGCGCGCCTGCAATCCAATGGGCGCTTTCAGGAACTGGTGGACAAATTCTTCCCGATCCGGGTTTATTAGGAATTCTCTCAACAAGCCACGGGTTTCCAAAGGGCAATGCCCTTTGGCGGGATCGTTAGGGCAGCGCCCTTAACATATCGCCGCCCTGCGGCGATCCTTGAGGGGCTTTCAGCCCCTCAAACACCCCGACCAGGGGATGATCCCCTGGACCCCGAACATGATCAGAGGTTTCCTAAGACCATTTCCGCCCGAGGCGGATTGGCAGCGCCATGGTTCCGGCTCACTCTGAAACGCGACAAGGCCAAAACGGCCTAATAGGGCCCCGGCACGATCTCGCTGCCGTCTTCGAAGCGTGACGAGCGAAAGCGGTTGAGATCGTAGCCGGGCGACTTGCCGGCAACGAGGTCTGCACAAAGGCGCCCGACCGCCGGCCCGATGCCGAAGCCGTGACCGCTGAGCCCGGTCGCAAAGAACAGGCCCGGCCGGTTATGCGCCTCGCCAAGGAACGGCACGGCATCCGGCGTCACGTCAATCATGCCGGCCCATGCTTGCGCTATGCCGGCGTTGGCGAGCGCCGGCAGGCGGCCGGGCAACCGCGCCTTGATGCGCCGCACAACCTCCGGCGACGGCGCCGGGTTGACGACACGCATTTGCTCGAACGGCGAGATGTCATCGCCGCTCCAACGCCGGCGCATCGCCCATGTTCCGGGAAAGCCGTTTGGCGCGTTGAACCGAATGCGCACATCCTTGGCCGATCTGCGCAACAGCTTGAGAAACTTCGGCAGATGGCGAAATGATGCGGGCGACAGGAAGTGTTCCGCGAGATCACCGGACGACACGGAATAGCCGCCATCGTCGCGCTTGCGGGCGGCCAGGCCCGGCAACGATATATTGGGCCCGAGGTCGACGTCGACGGCGGTGGTCCGCGCAACCGTTGAACGCACCGCCAGCTGGGCCACGGAGAGGCCGTGATTGTGAGCAAAGTGCGTTGACCAGACGCCGGCTGCCAGCACCACCTTTTCACATCCGATCCGCCCGGCTTCCGTAAAGACCCCCGAAATCTGGCCGCCGGCCACATCCAGCGCGCGCGCGGCGCAGTTCTCACGCACGATGGCGCCGGCTCGGCGCGCCGCCCGGGCCAGCGCCGGCACGGCGACAAACGGCTCGGCCCGCCCGTCGCTTTCCGTGACCATGCCGCCGGCAAAGTCGCCCGCAACGCCCGGGTAACGCGAACGGATCTCAGCGCCCGTCAGCATCTTGGTCGGCAATTGATGGGCGAGCGCAATGTCATACCACGCGGCATACTTCGCGAGTTGCTGTTCGCTGGCGGCAAGATAGAGGCAGCCCGAGGGCACGAACGACAAATCCGCCTCGCCGGTTTCCTGCGCCAGCCCGCGCCACAGCCGGATGGCCTCCATCATGATCGGCAGTTCGGCCGGATCACGCCCCTGTTGGCGCACCCAGCCCCAGTTGCGGCTCGATTGTTCGCCGGCAACCCGGCCCTTCTCGCAAACCGTTACGGCAATGCCTTGGCGGGCGAGGTAATAGGCGGTCGCGATGCCAGCAATCCCGCCACCAATCACGACAACGTCGGATTGTACAGGCAGGCCGTCATCGAATTCCACCGGGCTTGCTTCTGTGATCATCGACGACATCTCTCCGCCATTCCAGTCTCAATCCAGTCTCAATCATCGGCCGCGGCCAGAAACCTGCCGATCTCATCAATTGTCGGTTGATCGCGCAGCAACGGCGCATGGCCCTGGCCTTCGACGACAATCGCGCCGCAGTTGGGATGGCGCTGCTGCATCTTGGTGACGGTCGCGGCGCCGAGAAGATCCGACAGCGCGCCGCGCACGACGAGACAGGGCACCTTCTTCAAAGCTTGAAACTGCGCCCAAAGCTCCGGTATCGGCCCGTCGGCGAGCGAAAATGCGCGCGCCAGCTTGGCATCGTAGCCGGCCACCGGCCGGCCGTTTCGATCATTGAAGAACTGGCGCGCCAGGTCCATCCATTCATGATCGGCGACGGCCGGAAACATATCGGCGTTGGCGCTTTTCACGAGCCGGGCCGCATCGTCCCAGTTCCGGGGCACCGGCGTCTTGCCGACATATCGCGAAATCCGTGTCAGCCCGGCATGATCGATCACCGGTCCGATGTCGTTGAGCACCACCGCACCGATCAGCGCCGGCTGCACCGCGGCCATCACCATGGCAACAATGCCACCGCGCGAGGTGCCGATGACCGCCGCCTTGTGCAAGTGCTGGGCGGCCATGAAGTCCTGGACGTCGAGCAGTTCGACCGGCACCGCGTAGTCCTTCCAACTCGGCGAATGGTCGGATTGCCCGCGTCCGCGCATATCGAACGTATAGACGTCGCGGGTCGGCCCGTTGCCGCCCGAAAGCGCCGTGGCGATGACATGAAAGTCGCGCGAATTGCGCGTCAATCCGGCCAGACACAGAACCGGTCGGCGGCGCGCGTTGGCGGCCACATAGTGGCGGCCGTACAACGTCAGGCCGTCGCGCGACGTCATCGAGATATCGCGCCAATTCTGCTCATCTTTACCGCTCATTGCGTTTGCCGCCCATTGCGTTTGCCGCCCATTGCGCCTGGCGTTGCTGGGCACAGCATTCGTTGAAAACGTCGATTGCTCGGGGCCGGAGCCGATAGCCTTTCAGTGCGAGCACGAACCATACCGCTGGCCCGACCGACCGCCCACGAGATCATGATCCTTGGCTGGCCCGGCGGGGCCGCGGGCCGCCGGTTCGCGCTCAGCCTGCAAGGCTATAACGAGGCTGCAACGGCATTTCCAGCCCCATCAGCGCGCGCGGTTGATGTCATCAAGGAGCCGGACCGGGTGCTTGAGGCCGAGACGGGCCCGATAGACCTGGACGTTTGATAGCACTTTCTGGACGTAAGTGCGGGTCTCGTAGAACGGGATGCGGTAAATCCAGTCGAGCGGTTGCACGCCTTTCTTGCGCGGATCACCGATCTTGCGCAACCACTGGCGCGTGCGCCCGGGCCCGGCATTATAGCCGGCAAACGCGAGGATGTAGCTGCCGGCGAACTCATCGGTCCGGTCGGCAATGTAGGCCGTCGCGATGCGGGTGTTGTGGGCCGGCTTACCAATCAGATCGCGGAGCTGGCATTTGATCTTGTATTGACGACAGACATGGCGCGCCGTAACCGGCATGACCTGCAAAATGCCGCGCGCACCGGCTCCCGACACGATGCGGGTGTTGAACTCACTTTCCTGGCGGCCGATGGCGAGCACGACGGCCCGCTCGGGCGGCGCGCGCAGCGGCTCGTATTTCGGCAGATATGTCAGCGGATAGGAATAGATGTAGAGATTGAAGCCGCGGGCAATGCCGGTCTTGCCGGTGCGCACTTCCAGCTGGCCGTCGCCAAGCTCGGCTGCAAGCTGCGCCAGCAATGCCAGTTCGCCTTCGCTGTTTGCGGTTTTTGCGAGCGAGCGGAAGAACTTCAAAACGAGGCCGCGGGCGAGCCCGACCCGGATCGCGATCACACCCGCCCTGACCGCCTCATCACCGATGAAGGCCGCCACCGTTTCATCATTGGGCATCGCCGGCAACGGCAAGGCGAGAGCGCGGTCATCCGGCTCAAAGGTCTGCTTGGCGAGCAACCCGTGAAATGTGTCGCGAAACCCGGCACCGGCCTGGTAGTGGCGTGCTGCATCGTCATGGCGTTTGAGGGCGGAATAGGTGCGCCCGAGCCAGTAATGCGCTTTCGATGAACTGAGCGGGCCGTCGACCAGGCTCAGCATGTGTTTGAAATGTTTCAATGCCGTCTTTGGCCGGCCGAGCTTGCGCAGGGCGAGCCAGCCGGCGAACCAGGCCTGGTCCTTGGCCAGATTGACGTCCTGGGGCCGAATGTCGGCGACCAACTTGTAGGCGAGCGCGGCCCGTTTGTCCTGCAGCGCATTCAGCGCGTTGGCGTGGCGTTCCTCCCACCAGGCATCGACGTTGCTAAGCTTGGCCGGATCCGTCGGCACGGTCTTGAGCAGTTTGCTGGCCGCGCTGTGCCGGTTGGCCAGCCGGAGATGCTGAATGTACTGGAAGTGGAAGCCCCAATCAGCTTTGCGCTGGCCTTGCGGTACGGCCTTGAGCCACTTGCGCGCCACCCGTTGACGCAGGAACGCAGCAAGCCGGGCTGTCGCTCTTTTCTGGTCCTTTTTGTCGAGCAGCTTGATCACACGTCGCACCGCCACCGCACGCTGCCGGCGCGCCGATCTCCAGCGCAGGTTGTCAACCAGCAAACGATCGAGACGGCAGCTATGAGCCTTGTGGTCGAGGAGTTTGGCGAACCGTTGCAGGAAGGCGTCTTCGCGACTGTTGGCGATGCCGCCGCCGCACCAAGCCTTGGCAGCCAGTTCACGCGCCTTGTCGGTATTTTCGAGCGCCAGATGCGCCGATGCCATGGCCGCATAACCGGCGCCGAATGCCGGCTCCCGGTCCTTGAAATGTGAGAGGATGTCGCGGGCATTGCCGCCATTGATGAACAATGATTGTTCCAGCCGCCGCCGGATCAGGGCGCGATCCGGCCACCGTGGATGGTCGGCGAGAAACGCGCGATAGTCGCGGAGCCGACCAAATCCGGCCCGCAGGATCAGCCAGCGCGCCAGCTTGCGGCCGGCCGCGCTTGAAATCTTGTCGGCGGCAAGCCGCGCGGTGTCGGGCGCCTGCTGCCTGATCGCAGCAAGCACGGCTGCGAACGCCGCCCGGTCGTCATCCGAGACATCGAGCTTCGCTAGCGCGCGCACACGCGCACCGACATGGGCGCGATAGCTGGCCTCATCACCGGCACCGGATGGTGTCGCCGCCTGCAGGCGCGGCGGTGCACCTGACGCCGGCGAGCTTGGCCCTTGTTCGGGAAGGCTTTCCTTAACGGCCGTCGGGGCCTGTTCCTCGGACCCTTGCAGAACCGTATTGACTTCGCCACCGTTGGTGTCGGCGGGGCCCAGATGAAGGGCGAGCGTTGCGATCCCGGCCACGGCCAAAACCACCCAAAGTAGGAACACGCTGTAGATTGATAGGCCGATCCGTCGCATTGTCCCAAGCAGCTTAAGCCACCTGGACAAGCTGCTCCCCCGATTGCGTGTTGTCCGGCACGGCTTCATTGGGTTTGGTGTTCACCAGCCATAAGCCGCCGTTTGCTCGGCCGGTTCGCGATGCCGCCAACAGACCTTGCGGCGCACTAACAAAGCGCTTAGGGTTTATTCAACGACAAATGCGCAATTTGCATGGCAGTTGCGCGAATTTGACGATTCGGTGGAAACGGTTGACACCAGGCACCGCGAACAGGCGGCAGGCAATGGCGGTCAGATCGGGGCTTGGAGCTGCGACGCAAGGTGGACGGCGCAAGGAGGACCATGATGTTCAAGGGCTCATTTCCGGCATTGATTACGCCGTTCAAGGACGGCGCGTTGGATGAGGCGACGTTCGCGCGCTTCGTCGACTGGCAGATCAAACAGGGCTCAAACGGCCTCGTGCCGGTCGGCACGACCGGCGAAAGCCCAACCGTAACGCACGATGAACACAAGCGCATCGTGGAGATCTGCGTTGAGACGGCAAACAAGCGCGTGCCGGTCATCGCCGGCGCCGGCTCGAACGCGACGGCCGAGGCGATCGACTATGCCGGCCATGCCAAAGAGGTCGGCGCCGATGCGGTGTTGGTCGTCATGCCCTACTACAACAAGCCGACGCAGGACGGTCTGTTCCGCCACATCGAGGCGATCCACGATGCCGTTGATATCCCGATTGTGCTCTACAACGTGCCGGCGCGGACCGTGTCCGACATGCAGGTCGACACCATGGCGCGCTGTGCCAAACTCAAGAATGTTGTTGGCGTCAAGGATGCAACGGCCAACATGGCCCGGGCCTCGCTGCAGCGCCAGGCCTGCGGTGACGACTTCGTGATGCTGTCCGGTGAGGATGCAACGGCGCTCGGATTTAACGCCCACGGCGGCCAGGGCTGCATTTCAGTGACGGCCAACGTGGCCCCGGCACTTTGTGCGCAGTTCCAGGCCGCCACGCTGGCCGGCGACTTTAGGACGGCGCTGGCGATCCAAGACCGGCTGATGCCGCTGCATGATGCCTTGTTCGCCGAAACCAGCCCTGGTCCGGTCAAGTATGCCTGTTCCAAGCTCGGTTTCGGTGACGGGTTTGCAAGGTTGCCGATGGCACCTGTAACTGATGCAACCAAACAGCTCGTCGATGCTGCGATGGCGCACGCCGGTCTTGTGCAAGCGGCAGCGGCCGAGTAACAAAGCGCCGTGAGCCACGATCGGGCGGCGGTTTGAGCCCGGTGCCCAAGCAGGTCAAACGATGCTGTGCGCTGCCCGAGAACGGGCGGCGCAGTGCCGCGTGAGACAAAACCAAAAAGACTGGAATGGCGATGGCGGCGAAAAAGAAGGGCGCCGCGCGCGGCCTTGTTGCGGAAAACCGCCGTGCGCGATTCGAGTATCATCTTGAAGATGACATTGAAGCCGGACTGCAGTTGACCGGAACCGAGGTCAAATCCCTCCGCCAGGGCCAGGCCAATATTGCCGAAAGCTATGCCGCGGTCGAGAACGGCGGCATCTTCCTGATCAACGCCAACATCCCGGAATATGCGCAGGCCGGCGCCTTTTATCAGCACGCGCCCAAGCGCCCGCGCCGGCTGCTGCTCCACAAGCGCGAGATCGCCCGCCTCGCCCAGGCGGTCGAGCGCGACGGCATGACGCTGGTGCCGACCGCGCTCTATTTCAATGCCCGCGGCATTGCCAAGATCAAGATCGCGATCGCCAAGGGCAAAAAGTTGCACGACAAACGCGAGACCGCGAAAAAGCGCGACTGGAACCGCGAAAAGGCCCGCATCATGCGCGACCGCGGCTAGAGCAACCTGCCTTTATTCGGAATCGGAACGATCCCGAATAAAGGCAGGTTGCTCGCCTCTAAAGTGGCGATCATCGTGCTTTAAGTTGGAACCGCTATTGCGGTTCCAACTTAAAGCACGATGATCTAATACCAGCCCGCCATCCCGCGCCTCAGGCGGGCGTGCGGGCAGGCTTGTTCATCGCGAACACCACCGGCACGCAGCATAAAATGACCAACCCCAGCAACTGGAAGTCGGCAATGTAGGCTATGAGATCGGCTTGCTGGCGCACAATTCTGTCGAGCATCCCCAGCGTCGTCGGATTGTCGAGGTCCATGCCGTTGGGCAGGCCGATATGCACGATGAAATCGTTAAACGGGGTGACGTGGGCGCTCAGAACGGCCTTCGATGATTGCGATTGACCGGCCAGATAGGACGCCAGCAGCGCGATCCCGATGCCGCGGCCAATGTTATTCAACAACGCATAAAACGATGTGCCGGCATCGCGCTGGGCATCCGGCAGCGTCGAAAAGGCAACGGTGTTGACCGGAATGACAAAGCAGGCGAAGGCGACGCCCTGAATGATGTTGATGATGATCACCCAAGTCAGGTCGATGTCGCTGGTAAACTGCGAAAATTCCCACATCGTGTAGGCCGTGATCAGCATGCCGATGATGATCACATGGCGAGGATCGACGTACTTGACCAGCCGGCCGACGAACATCGAGGCAACCATTGTACCGAAACCGCGCGGCGCCATGATCCAGCCGCTGTCGAGCAGCGAATAGCCACCCTGAGTTTGCAGAAACGGCGGCACCAGCACGAGACTGCCAAACAACATGATCCCGAACAGCACCCGCAGGATGATGCCTGACAGATAGTTCTTGTCGGCAAAGATCAGCGGGTCGAGAAACGGGATCTTCGAGGTTAGCGAATTGACGACGAACAGCCACAGCGCCGCAAAGCTAACGAGGCAAAACGCAATGATTAGCGGCGATTGAAGCCAGTCGAGCCGTTGCCCCCGGTCAAGTACGAACTGGGCACATCCGACCGCCACCGCCAGCGTCACGAACCCGTAGAAATTGAACTTTCGCGCGGCGCGATTGCCGGGGCGCGGGACCAGTGTGAGGATCATGACAAACGCGAGGACGCAGATCGGGACGTTCATGTAGAACGCCCACCGCCAGCTGTAATACTCCGTCAGGTAGCCGCCGATGGTTGGCCCGAACACCGGGCCGAACATGATGCCGATGCCCCACCAGCCCATCGCCACACTGATCTCTTCGCGCGGATAAACCGCCAGCAGCGCCGACAGGGCGATGGGGATCAACGCCGCCCCGAAGACGCCCTGCAGAAACCGATAGACCAGCATTTCCTCAAGCGTCGACGACATCCCGGCAAAGATCGAGAACACCAGGAAACCGGCAATCGTGATCAACAGCACGGGCTTGCGCCCATACTTTGCGCCGACCGCACCCCACAGCGGCGTCATGATGGCGACCGCGATCAGATAGGATGTCAGCACCCACGCGATCTGGTCTTGCGTTGCAGACAGCGAGCCCTGCATTTGCACCAGCGCGATACTGAGTACCGATGTATCGAACACCTGAATAAGAGGCGCGAGCAATAGCGCCACCGTGATCGCGGCCAGGCGAAAACCCTTCGGGTGCGCCGCCCGGCCGGCAGAGCTGCTCGCGGCTTCGGCGCGCGCCATCTCAGCTTCCCAGTCTGTCCATCGCCCAGTGCCACAGCTCGCCCAGCGAACGCTCGTGGCCGGTGTCAACGGTCACGACAACGCTCATGCCGGCGCGCAACCGCGGTGAACGCAGGGGCTCCGACAGCTTGAAGCGCACGGGCAGGCGTTGGACGACCTTGACCCAGTTGCCGGTTGCGTTCTGGGGCGGCAGCAGAGCGAATTCGGCCCCCGTTGCCGGATCAATACTCTCCAACACCGCCTGCCGGCGATCACGCGGATAGGCATCGATCGAGATCTTGGCGGTTTGGCCGGTGCGCATGTGGGCCATATCGGTTTCCCGGAAGTTGGCCTCCACCCACAGATCACGCGATCCGACAATGCTGAACACGGTCTTGCCCTCCTCGACGTACTCGCCAACCTGCAGATCGAAATTGGTGATGATGCCGTCGAGTGAGGCGCGCACGACCGTGCGCTTGAGATTGAGTTCGGCCGCCGCAAGCGCCGCTGCCGCTTGCATGACGCCGGTCAAACGATCGATCGCGATGTCGGGCCGGCCGCCCAGTTTGGCATTGACCTGCGCTAGGTCCTGGGCCAGCTCGTTGAGCTTAACCTTGGCCGCCTGCAGGTTTTGTTGCGCAGTCTCGAACGTGCTTTGCGAGGCGATCGCCTTGCGCTTCAGTTGACGTTGGCGGTCGAAACGCTTTGTCTGGAACGCGAGGTCGACCTTTGCGCGTTCGATTCCGGCAAGCTTCTGGCGGTAAAGTGACTTGAGTGCCTCACCTTCCTGTCGCGCAGCAAGCAGTCCGGCCTTGGCACGATCATGCGCAATGCGAAACGGTTCCTCGTCAAGTTTGAACAACACATCGCCGCGCCGGACATCCTGATTGGCACGCACGAGGACGTCTCTGACCCGCCCGGAGATATCGCTGCTCACCGCAATCTTCTCGGACTTGACGTAGGCATTGTCGGTCGAAACGTAGCGCCCGCCGCTGAGATAGAGATAAAGACCAAGCGCCAGCGCCAGCGCCGGCCCGATAATCGATATCGCCGCAATACCGAGCACGCGGCGGGTGACCAGGCGCTCGCGTCCGGGTCGGTGGCCATCGCCGGCCGGCTCCGCGGTTGCCGGCGATGGCGCGGTAACGGTCGCGGCGGACCTTTGTTCGTCCTTGGTTCTGTCTTTCAGTTTGCGATCGCTCATTCGGTTGCTTCCAACTTCTTGTTGTTCGCAGCACCGCGCGCGCGTCTGTCGTCGCTGTCATCAGCGCCGTATCGGTCGCTCTCGGGTTTGCCGAGATTGGCCTTGATCTTTAGCAGCGTATCGATGAACTGCTCGGCCTCCTGCTCGCTGATGCCGGCCAAGGCTTGCGCCCGGGTCTCTTCCGACAGGCGCCGCAGCTTGCCGAGCAGCGCGCGCGTCTTCGGCCGCAAATAGAGCGTCCGCGCGCGGCGATCGCTCGGATCGAGACGGCGCTCGACCAGGCCTTTGGCCTCGAGCCGGTCAATGTGTCTGGTCAGCGTGATATTCTCGATTTCCAGAACCTCGGCAAGTGCCCTTTGGTTGAGCCCTTCGCGGCGGCGCAGCTGCGCCAGCACGCGCCACTGCGCCCGCGTCAGATCGAGCGCTTGGGCGCGCTCGTCAAACCGCTTGCGCACCAGCCGCGAAACATCTCCGAGCAAGAACCCGAGCGAGCGGGTGAGGTAGGCCTCATCGTCCCAATTTGCCATAACGGCTTATAATAAGCCGGCTTATCATATGCCGCAATAGACACTTTCAGCGGCGGTGGACAAGCAGTTAAAGCTGGCCGGCGAGACCGCGCTGCGCGGCGTGGTCAATCGCATGCCCGGGTCGGCAGGCCCGGCCCGCCGGCGTCGGTACTGCGCCGTTCGAGCAGGACAACATCGTGCCAGTGGCCGCCAACATGGCCGAGCCTCTCGCGGTAGCCGACTTCGCGAAAGCCACACGTGCTGTGCAGCCTCCGGCTGGCACTGTTCGCCGCGATGATCTGGGCTTGCAGCGTCCAGTAACCGGCCGCCTCGCTGAGCGCGATCAATCGTTTGATCAGAGCGGCGCCAATGCCGCGGCGACGGACTGAACTGGTGACATAGACGCTGACCTCAGCGATCCCGGCCGCCCCTCACGTATCAGGCACCGGCTTCAGCGCCGCCCAAGCCACGACGGCGCCGGTCCGATCGCGCGCCACCAACCGGCCAAGCTGCAATTGGCCGGCGTCCCAGTCCCGCCACAGCGGCGGTTTGGTCGTAAACGCCGCCAGACCCGTGGCAAGGCCCTCAGCATAGATCGATTTGACGGCGCGCCAGTCGCCGGCGCGCATATCCTCGATGACGTAGTCGGTCACGAACAGACCTCTGGGTTGGCTTGCACGCCAAGGCCGACGGGTCGCCGAACAGCGCCTCTGACGTGGCGATGATCCTTGTGCCGTGAGCCGGAACCACAACGGCGGTTTCTAGAGCAACCTGCCATTATTCGGAATCGGAACGATCCCGAATAATGGCAGAAAGATGATCTAGCAAATATGCGATTTCAGCGCCGCTTCAATCGCATCGTGGGCCTGTGCGGCCTCGGTAATGATCTTGTTCATCGTCATGAAGCCATGGATCTGTCCGGGCATCTTGAACACCTCGGCGTGGCCGCCGGCGGCGTTGAGCTTGGCGGCATATTCTTCACCCTCATCACAAAGCGGGTCGTAGCCGCCGACGATGATCAGCGCCGGCGGCAGACCCGCATGCGAGTTCGCCAGCAGCGGCGCCGCGCGCCAATCGGCCCGGTCGGCCTCATTTGCACAGTAGCGCGCGAAAAACCAGCGCATGGTATCGGGCGGGATCGGTGCCATGTCGGCGAGGCGGGCGTGGGAGGCCTGCCGCAGGCTCATGTCGACAGCCGGATAAATCAGGACTTGCAATGCGATCGCCGGGCCGCCGCGATCGCGCGCATCAAGGGCGACGACAGCAGCCAGATTGCCGCCGGCACTGTCGCCTGCGACTGCCAGTCGCGATGGGTCAACACCGAGTTCACCGGCGTTGTGCGCAATCCAGCGGGTTGCCGCAATCGCATCGTCAACGGCAGCCGGGAACATGTGTTCAGGTCCGAGCCGGTAATCGACCGAGATCACGGTGATATCAGCGCGCTTGGCAATCTCGCGGCAGACGCCGTCGTGCGACTCGAGATCTCCCAGCACCCAACCGCCGCCGTGGAAATAGACGAGCACCGCTTGCGGCGCGGCGGCCTCAAGTGCCGTGCCTCGATAGAGGCGCAGCGCGATGTCACCCACCGGCCCGGGGCAGGTCAACTCGACCGTCTCGGCGATGTCGATCTCGTCGTCCGGCTGCAGCGCCTGGCGCGAGCGCGCATAGGCTTCCCTGGCTTCTTCTGTTGTCAGCTCATGAAAGGGCGGGCGGCCCAACTCCTTGATGAGATCCAGTACGGCCTGTGCGCCGGCATCTACAGTCATCGCATCTCTTCCCCAAAGGCTTCGTTTCGGTCACGGTGTTGCGCCGCTGAAAACTCAATCCCGGTCGAACCAATCGTCGAACCAATCAATGAACGTTAGCTGCGACCGCATCGCGCGTGCGCCGCAACGCTGCCGCAAGCGCCCGCTGCCGACAGCCGGTCGCAGCCCATCACAGCCGGCGGCCAAACGCATGTTCTAGGGCGTTGCAATCTTGCGGGAAGCCGGCAACGCGATCAAGAGCCGAACGGGTCGCGGCAGGCAACGCTCAAAGGCTTGCGGCGGACAGATCAGGCAGATGATTGTGTGAGGCATGCGGTGGGCGAACCGCGATCAGAGGCTTAAGCGTTAAGATCAGCGGCTGACAATCTGAGCTTGACCAGTTTGAGTTTAGCCGGTTTGAGTTTGGCCAGTTTAAGTTTGGCGAGGGTGGATGTCCTATAAGTTCGGGCCGGAACTACGCGCGCGCCTGTCTGCAAATCTCGAAGCTTTCGAACACCGCCCGCTCGCGCGTGAGGGTCTGCGCAGTGCGGCGGTGAGTGTCGTGATCACCGAGTTGGAGCATCGTGATCAGGCCTGCATTCTGCTGACCCGGCGACCGCAGAGCCTGCGCCGTCACGCCGGCCAGTTCGCGCTGCCGGGCGGCCGTGTCGACGATGGCGAGACGCCGGCAGCGGCGGCCTTGCGCGAATTGCACGAAGAGCTGGGCATTGAGCTTGGTCCGGAGGCGGTTGTCGGTCAGCTCGACGACTATCCGACGCGGTCGGGCTTTGCGATCACACCGTTCGTGGTCTGGGCCGGCGCCCGGGTTGAAATCCACCCGGATCCAGCCGAGGTTGCACGCGTCTTCCACATTCCGTTCGCGGATCTCGACAGCACCAAGATCCCCCATCTTGAACCGCAAGCCGATCATGTCCACCCGGTCCTCTCGGCGCCGATCGCGACGATCGGCAACCGCGTGTTCGCGCCAACGGCGGCCATGATCTACCAGTTCAGAGAAGTGGCCATGAACGGCCGCGCCACCCGTGTCGCCCACTTCGACCAGCCGGCATTTGCCTGGCGCTAGAGAGAGGCCAGGACGCTCGGTGCCGCGTTTCATCAGTGCCGCGGCGCCAACGTCAACGATAGATCCCGAAGCAAGCAAGTAAACCCGGAGGACAATCAAATGGGTGACTACAGCAACGTCGAAGTCGATGGCAATATGATGATCGTCACGATCAACCGGCCGGAGGTCTACAACGCACTGCATCCGATGGCGGGTGAAGAGATGTCCGCCCACTTCGATGAATTCGCCAACAATCCCGATCTCTGGGTCGCCATTGTTACCGGTGCCGGCGACAAAGCGTTCTGCGCCGGTAATGATCTCAAGTATCATTCCGAATTGGTCAAGAAGACCGGCAAGCGACCAATACATCCGGCCACTGGCTTCGGCGGCCTGACCGCGCGGTTCGATATCAACAAGCCGATCATAGCGGCCGTCAACGGCATCGCCATGGGCGGCGGCTTTGAGATCGCGCTGGCCTGCGACATCATCGTTGCCGCCGAAAACGCGACGTTCGCGCTGCCCGAGCCGCGGGTTGGCCTGGCCGCCGGCGCCGCCGGCATGCAGCGCCTGTCGCGCCAGATCCCGCTCAAGAAGGCGATGGGCATGATGCTCACCGGCCGCCACGTACCGGCCCAGGAAGGCTTCGACCTGGGCTTTGTGACGGCGCTGGCACCTGCCGGCAAGGCCCTCGAGGAAGCCAAGACCTGGGCTGGTCAGATTCTCGAGTGCTCGCCGATGAGCGTGCGCGCGACCAAGGAAGTCGTCATGCGTTCACTCGATGTGCCGACCCTCGAATCGGCAATCAAGAATTTGCGCTATCCCGGCTTTGTCGCCATGACCAATAGCGAGGACACCATCGAAGGCCCGCGTGCGTTTGCCGAAAAGCGCAAGCCGAACTGGAAGGGCAAATAGTCGATTGCCATATCGGCGCTCACGGTGACGGCGCCTTACGGTCATCGCCGGGCCGGGAGCGGGCCGGCGATAGGCTTCTGTTTGAAGAGCGCAAACGATCGAACGCGGACATCATCGCGCATACGCGGCGCGGTCAAGGACGGCGACGACGCCGGCACTGCGATGGCGAACATCAGGCGAGGCCAGGCAAGTTGCAATGCCCTCATATCCTGGTGCACCGGGGTGCGGCATGACATATGTCGGCGGGCTGTGATTGGCCGGGCAGAAGATGATCGCCTCATCTGGTCCGCAGGCTGCGAGATCGAGCACCGCAGACGATCGCGTGATCATGTAGATCGCCCGCGCGTTCGTGCCGCGACCGTGCAGATGGGCGATCAGCGCCTCCTGAGTGCGCTCGTTCAGGCCGTGCTCAATGAGATCGATAACCGGCACCGCAGGCGCATCGGCGTTGAGTGCTGTAACCGTCGCAACAAGCGCCTCGGAGATCTCGGCTCCCTCCTCCAACAGCCACGTCAGCGCGCTGTCGACACGAGCGTTCAGATCCTCATTGCAGCCCGGTTCGCGAGCAGTTGGAGCACACCGATCCGCAATCCGCTCGAGGCCGACAAAGCCGGCATCGGGCAGCACGTCGGCAATGCGTTTGGCCAGTTGCGTCTTGCCGCTGGCAAGCGGGCCGACAATGAAGTTCAGCGCGCGCGGTGCCTGAACCGCGAACGGCTCACCACCCCACGGCCACGGCAGATCCAATGTCGCAACCACCGCCGGCTGCGGACGCAAGACATCGACGATGTCCCGCGCACCGCGCGTGTCGCCGGCCCGCAGTCCGTCGACCAGCGCACGCACGTCGGCCAATTTGCACCGCAGAGCATCGATCTGTTGCACCAAATCATCGGCGTGCGCCGCCAGCGCCGCCTCCAGACTTGCGCCATCACCGGCGAGCACGCGCGCGATTTGTCCGATACTCAGGCCAAGTGATCTGAGCGCCACCACCTCGGCTGCTCTTTCAATGTCAGCCGGCCCGTAACGGCGCCAGCCGGCCTCGGTTCGCATTGGCCGAATGAGCCGGCGCTGCTCGTAAAGCCGCAGCGCCTTGGCCGAAACGCCCAGGTGTCGGGCCGCTTCGGCGGGACTGAGATACCGGTCGCGTGATCGTGTCAATCGTGTCATGTGCCGCCTCGCTGATTGTGGCAGCACCGGTTATCGCGGCGACCCCAGGGGGCGGCTCAAGTCAAATCGTCATCCTCGGCCCGCTTGTCCACAGCCTGGCGCGAGCCGGCGCCGGCGACCGGCGGCAAGTCGAACGCGCGTGATCGCCAAAACACGAACGTGCCCTGGCGCTCGACGTCTTGGGCCCGCACCGCACCCACTGCGCCTAGAGCAACCTGCCATTATTCGGAATCGGAACGATCCCGAATAAAGGCAGAAAGTTGCTCGCCTCTAAAGTGGCGATCATCTTTGTGCTTTAAGTTGGAACCGCAATAGCGGTTCCAACTTAAAGCACGATGATCTAGCCGCGTCTGGTGGCAGAAAAGCGTGGCAGATCGTCATGGACGTCCAGCCAGGGCACCTGCTCGGCCACGAAAACGTGGCAGCTGGGCGAAATCACTGGGCTCGACGGGTCGTCCAGTGCGGCGGCGTAGACGTGCACCTCGTCAGCCAGCCGGTCGTTTTCGTAAGTGAGTTGCGCACCGCAGGTTTCACAAAAGCCGCGCTTCACGCCCGGTGAAGAGGCATAGTAGCGTGGCGATCCCGACGTATAGCGGAAGCCGGTACGCTGCACTGAGATCCAGGTTGTCATTGCCGATGATGTCGCGCGCCGGCAGCTTTCGCAGTGGCAGTGCAGGACCCAGTTCGGTTCACCGCTGAAAGCAAACCGGACCGCGCCACAAAAACATCTTCCGGCTACGTGATCGCCATCCATGGCGGCAGCCCTCCCGTTCGCCCGTCACCGCCGGTGAGCGAAGCACATGGCGCGCGGCAAAGCAAATCTGTTTGATGCAGCTCTGTTTGATGCGCCGGTTTATGACAACCGAGGCCGGATCGGCGGGCTGCGACCGTCTGCGTCGGTGTGGCCAACCTCGATGCCTCGATTGCCTGCGCGCGCGCCGGCGCAGACTTTTGACCCGGCCGCCAATCACACCGCCTCTAAAACTGTTCATGCAGCGTGCCTTGATAACGGCGGCGTCCTGATCGAGCAAAACCGCTGAACAGGCTGTGCCGTGCGATCCAGAGCGGCAGCCCGTCTCGGCCTGTCCACATCTGCCACATCTGCCCTTGCCATTTCGCAACCTCGGTTCATGATGGCTGCAACACCGCCCTGCGCGGCGCCGAGATTGCGACCGTGCACGAGCCCAACAAGGACATCACATGCCGGACCGTCCCACTTGCCCACGCACCCTTCGCCTTCATGACGACGATAACGTTATCGTTGCCGTTGACGGTCTCATGCCGGGCACCAGCGCCCACGGCATTGCCGCGACCGATCGCGTCCTCAAAGGCCACAAGATGGCGATCGCGAAAATCGAAAAAGGTGCTCCGATTCTCAAGTTCGGCCAGATCATCGGCTTTGCCGGCGCTGACATTGCCCCCGGCAGCCACGTCCACACCCACAATTGCGACTATGCCGAATTTGACCGGGATTACGCTTTCGCCCGGGGCGCCAAAGACGAGGTGTTCCTGCCGGTCGAACAGCAGGCGACGTTTCAGGGCCTGCGCCGCGCCAACGGCAAGGTCGGCACCCGCAATTACGTCGCCATCCTGACCAGCGTCAACTGCTCGGCATCCGTTGCCCGTTTCATGGCCGAGGAGGTCAACCGCTCGGGCATCCTCGAGCGGTTTCCCAACGTCGACGGCGTCGTTTCCTTTGTCCATGGCACCGGTTGCGGCATGGCGACCAATTCGGCCGGCTTCGAATTCCTCGAACGCACGCAATGGGGCATGGCCGGCCACCCGAACATTGCTGCAGCACTGATCGTCGGGCTCGGCTGCGAAGTCTTCCAGATCGCCCGCATGAAGGAAAAGTATGGCCTCAAGGACGGCGACAATCTGTTCACGATGACCATCCAGGACACCGGCGGCACCCGCAAAACGATCGCCACCGGCGTCGGGCGTATTGAGGACATGCTGCCGCGCGCCAACCAGGCGACCCGCGAGACGTGCCCCGCCTCGGAATTGATGGTGGCGCTGCAGTGCGGCGGCTCCGACGGCTATTCCGGCATCACCGCTAACCCGGCGCTCGGCCTGGCGGCCGATATGCTGGTTCACCACGGCGGCACTGCGGTACTGGCTGAGACCCCTGAGATCTATGGCGCCGAACATCTCCTCACGCGCCGCGCCGCCAACGAGGACATTGGCCGCAAGCTTGTCGACATTATCGCATGGTGGCGCGACTACACCGCCAAACACGGTGGTTCGATGGACAACAACCCGTCGCCCGGCAACAAGGCCGGTGGCCTGACGACCATTCTCGAAAAGTCGCTCGGCGCCACTGCCAAAGGCGGCTCGACCACTCTGCGCGGCGTCTACCGCTATGCCGAACCGGTCGATGCCAAAGGCTTCTGCTTTATGGATACCCCCGGCTACGACCCGGTTTCGGTAACCGGCCAGGTTGCCGGCGGCTGCAACGTCGTCACGTTCACGACCGGGCGCGGTTCGGCCTACGGCTGCAAACCCTCACCGTCGATCAAGCTTGCCACCAATTCCGACATGTTTGCCCGCATGTCGGACGACATGGACATCAACTGCGGCGACGTCCTCGACGGCGTCAGCCTCGAAGACAAGGGCAGGGAAATCTTCGAGACGATCCTGCGGGTGGCCTCGGGTGAGCCGAGCAAGTCGGAGGCGCTCGGCTACGGCGACAACGAATTCGTCCCCTGGCAGGTCGGCGCGGTGATGTGAGAGCCGCGCCGCTGTCGCCTGGCGCGGCCATCCAATATTGTCGACCCGGCGACCGGTTCGGTCCCTGGTCGGTGCCCGCGATGCAGCGCATCTCGCCATCATCCTGTCGAATGCCATGCGCGAGACAATCCGCCTGTTGCGCAAAGGCAAGGCCAGTTGATCTGAGGCGGAACGAACGCGGGCCGGAGAACTCGCGCAAATCGACGGCCTGATCGAGGCTGTCCGGGCGGCATCAAACGCCATGGAGCCAGCGCCGCCGGCCGATTATACCGACGACCGCCACTGGCCCTGCGCCGATCAGTTGCAATCCGGCCAATCGACCTGATTGCCGGCCGAGACGGTCATAAAAGTAAAGAGCCCGCGAACCAACCGCACCGCCAGCGTGCGCATTCGGCGGCGCGCAGGGACGGACCCAATGTTGCCCGACCCGAGACATAGGTGACACTTCGTACCGGACACATAGGTAACACTTTCCGCATTTTGCGGGAGGTGTTGATGCCGTGGAAAGAGAGTTCGGTGATGGACGAACGTGTCCGCTTCGTTGCCCGCATCCTCGAAGGCGAGGCAATGTCAGACGTCTGCCGCGAGTTCGCGATCTCCCGCAAAACCGGCTACAAGATCTTCAACCGCTACAAGGAGCACGGCGTTGAAGCGCTGACCGACCGCTCGCGCCGGCCGTGGCGCTACGCCAACCAGCTGCCGGCCCAGGTCGAGGCCTTGATCGTGCGCATCAAGCGCGAGAAGCCCAACTGGGGCGCACGCAAGATCCGCGAACTGCTCGTCCGGCGGCTCGCCGGCGACATCCGCGTGCCCGCCAAATCCACCGTCCACGCCGTCCTCGACCGCTACGGCCTGGTCAAACGCGCCAAAACCCGCCGCGGCAAGGCCAAGGGCACCGCGCTCACCGAGGTCGCCCAGCCCAATCAGTTGTGGTGCGCCGACTTCAAGGGCGAGTTCAAGCTCGCCAACCGCAACTACTGTTACCCCCTCACCGTCACCGACCAGGCCTCGCGCTTCATCCTGATGTGCGAAGCCTTGCAATCGACCAAAGAGGCCGGCGCCTTCGACGCCTTCGTGCGCCTGTTCCAGGAGCGCGGCCTGCCGGATGCTATCCGCACCGACAACGGCCTCCCCTTCGCCAGCCCGAACGGGCTCTACAATCTCTCCAGGCTAGAGCATATTCCCGAAAAGTGCGCGCACTTTTTGGATAAGAATATGCGTGAAAACAAACAGATAGAGCACTTTTCGTGACTCCGTATAAACGAAAAATGCTCTATCGGTGTGGTGGCTGCGTCTCGGCATCGCGATCGAGCGCATCAAACCCGGCAACCCGCACCAGAACGGCCGCCATGAGCGCATGCATCTGACCTTGAAGAAGGAGGCATGCCGCCCCGCTGCCGCAAACAGTCTTCAGCAGCAGGCCCGCTTCGATGAATTTATGAGCGAGTTCAATGACGAACGCCCTCACGAAGCACTCGACATGAAAATACCTGCAGACGTCTATCGCGCAGCGCCGCGACCCTACCAGGGCCTGCCGGAGATCGACTATCCGCTGCACGATCGCGACGTGCTCGTGACGTCATGCGGACGCATCTGCATGCACCGCAAGAAGATCAACATCTCAACCGTCATGGCCGGACAGAGGCTTGGAATAAAGGAAGTCGACGACGGCATCTGGCTCGTAAGCTTCATGGCCTACGATCTCGGATACATAGACTTAGAACAGAAAACCTTGCAAACTATCGATACCCCGTTCGGCTCGAGGGTGTCACCCATGTCTTAGGAACGATCTGTTACCTATGTCTCCGGGTCGGACAAGTGTTCACTGGCGGAGACGGAGGGATTCGAACCCTCGATACCCTTTTGAGGTATACTCCCTTAGCAGGGGAGCGCCTTCAGCCACTCGGCCACGTCTCCTGAGATTTAATCCCTTGATTTTCGAGAAATACCTTTTCTCGATTGATCGGCCCCGGTAAGCGCAAG
This sequence comes from Hyphomicrobiaceae bacterium, assembly GCA_965223355.1. Taxonomy (GTDB): domain Bacteria; phylum Pseudomonadota; class Alphaproteobacteria; order Rhizobiales; family Hyphomicrobiaceae; genus Tectiglobus. Next base: position 3,920,427 of record CBDCWE010000003.1, on the reverse strand, counting down.
TCCTAAGGTCTAGGATCAATCGCAGCGCGAACACGCGTTCTTAGGTCATCGGCGCAGTCAATGCAATACGCCTATCGCGTTTCAGAGGTGTTTGAAACCTTGCCGCCGGTGGGCGGTGGCAGGTTGTGCGCTGGCCCGTGTGCGCCATCACAAAGCGCAACGATGTCGTCCTTCCCCGCCATCCTCAGCGCGCGCACCTCGGCGTTCACGAATATCTGCAAACAGCAGTTCAAGGGATCGCAGGCCCGGGAACGCAAATCGATGCGTGTGCCGACTTGATCGGATCGCGGCATTATAGGATCACGGTATTTGCGTGACCGATGGTTGCAGGACCGGGGACGCGCTTGCGGTCGCGCTGAGGTGGTGCTAGAGCAACCTGCCCTTGTTCGCAAGCGCAACGAAACGCGCGATGAGTAGAGGCGCATCCACACGGCCACGACGTGCTAGCACACGTATCATGGTGCGGCGAAACAGGCGACGGCGCTGGCGTTAAGTTCAAGTGTCGGACATCGAGGCCGCAGAACCAAACCGCCGACAGTGTCACGCGAAATCAATCATGGCAGCCGAATCCATGCCGCAAGACATCATGAATTTGAACGCGTTCTTCCACACCCCTCTGGCCGAGCGCGATCCGGAAATCTTTGCCACCGTGCAATCGGAGCTTGGCCGCCAGCAGAACGAAATAGAACTGATCGCCTCGGAAAACATCGTCTCGAAGGCGGTCTTGGAGACCGCCGGCACGGTGCTGACCAACAAGTATGCCGAAGGTTATCCGGGGCGGCGCTACTATGGCGGCTGCCAGTTTGTTGACGTCGCCGAACGGGTTGCAATCGAACGCGCCAAACAGTTGTTTGGCTGCGCCTATGCCAATGTCCAGACCCATTCCGGCAGCCAGGCCAATCAGGCCGTGTTCATGGCGCTCATGCAACCGGGCGACACGTTTATGGGCCTCGACCTCAATGCCGGCGGCCATCTCACGCATGGTTCCTCAGTCAATCAATCGGGGAAGTGGTTCCGCGTCGAGCCATACGGTGTGCGCGAAACAGACGGCATCATCGACATGGACGCGCTCGAACAAACCGCTCATCGCGTCAAACCGAAGCTGATTGTTGCCGGCGGTTCCGCCTACAGCCGGTTCTGGGACTTTGCGCGGTTCCGCCAGATTGCCGATGCCGTTGGTGCTTGTTTGTTTGTCGACATGGCTCATTTCGCCGGCCTGGTCGCGGGCGGCGCCCATCCAAGCCCATTTCCGCATGCCCACGTTGTCTCGAGCACGACGCACAAGACCCTGCGCGGCCCGCGCGGAGGTCTTGTCCTGACCAACGATGAGACGATTGCCAAAAAGGTCAACTCGGCCGTCTTCCCGGGCATGCAAGGCGGCCCGCTGATGCACATTATCGCCGCCAAGGCGGTGGCGTTCGGCGAAGCGCTCGAGGCCGACTTTAGGGCCTACGCGAAAGCCGTCGCGACCAATGCCAAGGCGCTCGCCGCCGCGCTCCAGGAGCGCGGCTATGAGATCGTGACGGGTGGCACCGACAATCATTTGATGCTGGTCGACTTGCGCCGCCGCGGCCTCACCGGTAGGGACGCCGAAAGCGCGCTCGGTCGCGCGCATATCACCTGCAACAAGAACGGCGTGCCATTCGATCCACAAAAGCCGGCCATCACGTCGGGTATTCGACTTGGCACACCGGCGGCAACGACGCGAGGTTTCGGCGAAGCTGAGTTCCGCCAGGTGGCGGCCATGATTGCCGACGTGCTCGATGGGCTCGAACGCCACGGGAGCGATGGTGGTGCACAGGTACAGGTCGAGGCGCGCGTCAAGCGCCAGGCCGTCGAGCTGTGCCAACGGTTCCCGATCTATTCCGGGGACGATGCGCAATGATGATTGCGCGCCAACGGGAGACCGGCCGTGCGTTGTCCCTTCTGTGCCAGTGATGAGACCCAGGTCAAGGACAGCCGACCCACCGAAGAAAACAGTGCGATTCGACGTCGCCGCATGTGTCCCGACTGCGGCGGGCGGTTTACGACCTTTGAACGAGTGCAGTTGCGCGAACTCGTCGTCCTCAAGCGATCTGGCCGAAAGGTGTCCTTCGAGCGTGACAAACTGCAACGCTCCGTCGAGGTCGCATTGCGCAAGCGCCCAGTCGGTTCCGAGCGCATTGACCGCATGGTGTCGGGCATTGTGCGCCAGCTCGAAAGCGCGGGCGAAACCGAGATCGCGTCCGGTCTGATTGGTGAGTTGGTGATGGAAGCGCTTCGCAGCGTCGATGCCGTCGGTTATGTTCGCTTTGCATCCGTCTATCGCGATTTTCGCGACGCTGCGGATTTTGAGGACGTGCTTGGCGAAATTGCAAAGACGGCTGGCGAGGACGGCGCGGATAACGGCGAGCCGTCGCGTTAGGTTAGGCGGGATCGGCGGGCGATGACCGGTCGGTCGTCCAACCGGCAACAAGTGCGCATAGAGGCGCGATGGTGAGGAGGCAGGACTTGCGAGACGATGTGCGCTGTATGGAGATTGCAGTGCGCATGGCGGCTCGCGGTCTCGGGCGCACATCGCCCAATCCAACCGTCGGCGCGGTCATTGTCGAACCGGCAACGGGCGAGATTATTGCGCGCGGCTGGACGATGCCCGGCGGCCGCCCCCATGCCGAACCCGAAGCGTTGCGCCGCGCCGGCCACCGCGCTGCCGGCGCGACGCTCTACGTCACGCTCGAGCCCTGTTCCCATCACGGCCGCACGCCGCCATGTGCGGATGCAATCATTGCCGCCGGAATTGGCCGCGTCGTCGTCGGTCTTGAAGATCCTGATCCGCGCGTTGCAGGCCGCGGTTTGGCGCGCTTGCGCGAGGCCGGGATCGACGTTACCCGCGGCGTCCTCAGAGATGCCTGCCATTGGCTGACGCTCGGCCACATCCTGCGTGTCACCGAGCGCCGTCCATTCGTGCAGTTGAAGATGGCGTTGGCCGCGGATGGATCAGTGTCGCGCGGTACCGCCGGTGCGCCGACCTGGGTCACCGGACCGGATGCGCGCGGCCACGGCCATCTCCTGCGCGCCACGGCTGATGCGATCGTGATCGGCCACGGCACCGCTGTTGAAGATAACCCGACCCTAACCTGTCGGTTGCCGGGCCTTTTGCAGCGCTCACCGGTGCGCATTGTGCTCGGCGGCAGCAGACCGCTACCTTCCCCGCTCGCGCTGTTTGACGCTCAACACCCTCCGGTGTGGTGGGTGACGACCGGCGGTTCCGACATAGCGCCGCGACAGGACCGGGGTTCGTGCGAAACCGTGGCGATTGTGGGCGTCGCCGGCAGGCCGTGGTTGCCGGCCCTGATGGAAGAACTGGTCGCCCGCGGCATTACGCGCCTGCTGGTTGAGGGCGGCCCGACCATATGGCGGGCCTTTGATCGCGCCGGCCTGGTCGACGAGGTGTGCCTGTTCCACGCCCGACCAGCCGGCATCAGGCCATTGGATGATGCACGGGTCAGCGCACATCTTCATCGTTATGTGAGCCGCACACCATTGCGGCGCATCGCACATCGCATGCTTGCCAACGATGATATGATCGTGTTCCGTCGTCGATGAGATCGCAATCGCGTTAGCCGCCGCGCCGAGGAGGCAGAATGTTTACCGGGATCGTTACGGATATAGGTGAAATCACCGCGGTTGACGGTGATGCCTATGAGATAAAGTGCTCCTACGACGCGCAAACAATCGCCATCGGCGCCTCGATCTGCTGTGCCGGCTGCTGTCTGACGGTGACGGGCATCGAAGCGTCCGGAGCGGGCGCGGTCTTCACGGTTGACGTGTCGAATGAAACGCGGTCGAAAACGTCGCTGGGAGCCTGGTTGCCGGGCACCAAGGTCAACCTCGAGCGCGCGCTCCGGGCCGGCGACGAACTCGGCGGTCATGTCGTAACAGGCCACGTTGATGGCCTCGCGCGCATTGCCGACATTTATCCGGACGGAGATTGTCAGCGGATCGTATTTGAAGCACCCGAGCATCTGGCCTTATATATCGCGCCAAAGGGATCGGTCGCGCTTGACGGCACGTCACTGACGGTCAACGAGGTCGCCGGCCAGTCGTTCGGGGTCAACCTCATCCCGCACAGCCTCAACGTCACCACCTGGGGCGCGCGGCAGGTGGGCGATGAGGTCAATACCGAAGTTGATCTTTTCGCCCGCTACGTTGCCCGGCTCTTGGAGTATCGCAAGTGAGTCAGAACTTGAAAACCGTGGTCTATGAGGAAGGCAAAGGGTTTCTGTCGCCGACCGAGGACATCATCGAGGATATGCGCAATGGGCGCATGGTGATTCTGGTCGACGCAGAAGATCGCGAGAACGAAGGCGATCTTGTTGTTCCAGCGCAAATGGCAACGCCCGATGCCATCAATTTCATGGCAACCCATGGCCGCGGTCTGATTTGTCTGAGCTTGACCGAACAGCGCGCCGGTCAGTTGCACTTGGCATCGATGGTGCGCACCAACGCTTCGCGCACCGGCACTGCGTTCACGGTTTCGATCGAGGCACGCGAGGGCATCACCACCGGCATCTCGGCCCACGACCGTGCCCGCACCATCGCCACCGCGATCGATGCCACCAAAGATCATGAGGATATCGTGTCGCCGGGCCATGTCTTTCCCTTGGTCGCGCGCGAGGGTGGTGTGCTGTTACGTGCCGGCCATACCGAGGCCTCTGTCGATCTCGCGCGCCTGGCCGGGCTCTATCCAGCGGCTGTCATTTGCGAGATCATGAACGATGACGGCACCATGGCGCGCCTGCCGGACCTCGTTGCATTTGCCCAAAAGCATGGTTTGAAGGTCGGTACCATCGAAGACCTCATTGCCTTCCGGTTGCGCAACGATCGTGTCGTGCGCGAGGTTTCGCGGACCCCCGTTACCAGCGCCGTGGCCGGAGACTTTATGCTCCACGTCTACGAAACAACCGGCACCCCGGTTGAACATCTGGCCTTGGTCAAAGGCGACATCACGGGGTCTGATCCGGTTCTCGTTCGCGTCCATGCAGTCAACCTCCTCGGCGACCTGTTGGGCATCGGTGTTGAGACCGGCGAGGATCTGATCATCGAAAAGGCGATGCGCCAGATCGATCAAGAGGGCCGCGGCGTGCTGGTGCTGATCCGTGACCGACGCAGCAAGGCAGTTTCGATCGAAATGGGTCAGATCCAGGATGCAGGCTTGCGCAAGCGTGACAATCGCGAACAGCGCAACGTCGAGATCGGCGTCGGCTCGCAAATTCTGCGCGACCTTGGTGTTTCCGACATGATTTTACTGACAAATTCGCCGAAATCCGTATATGTCGGTCTCGACGGCTACGGTCTGCGGATTGCCGACCAGCGGCCAATCGCGTAGATCAGCGGAAAGCGAAACAGGCTATGGCAGGATCCGGGGCGACGGCTGCACTTGGTAATCACCCGGAGCTGTTTGCCAGGCAGCACATTCTCATTGTTGAGGGTCGGTTCTACGAAGACATTGGTGATGCATTGTTCGAGGGCGCGCGCGCCGAATTTGATGCGGTCGGCGCCACCTACGAACACATCGTCGTGCCGGGTGCTCTTGAAATACCGCAGGTGTTGAGCCTTGCCATCGAGCGGGGCCTGCTTGGCGCCGATGCCGAGCGGCCGCGCTATACCGGTGCCGTAGCGTTGGGCTGCGTCATTCGCGGCGAGACCTACCATTTCGAGATCGTGTGCAACCATTCCAACCGCATGTTGATCGACATTGCCGCGGCCCATGCAATCCCGATCGGCAATGCAATTTTGACGGTCGACACGCACGAACAGGCCTTGGAGCGCGCGGTCGGCGGGCGTGACGGTAAGGGTGGCGACGCCGCCCGGGCGTGCCTGAAGCTCATCGAAACGGCAGCGTTGTTTGACGGCGAGTCGGCCTGATGTTGCCGGCGGCAAAACGCTCCTCGGTTGCGGCTCGTCGGAGCGCAGCACGGCTGGCCAGCGTGCAGGCGCTTTATCAGATGGACCTTGCCAACACCGATCTTACAGACATCATTCGCGAGTTTGAGACTTATCGTTTTGCTGGCGAGCATCAGCAAAACCAGGCGCGGCCAGATGCAACGTTTTTCGCCGAGATTTTGCGTGGGGTCATTGAACACCAGCGCACGATCGACCCCGTGGTCGACGAACAACTGGCCGCGGGCTGGCGTCTGGTCAGGGTCGATTCCACGTTGCGCGCAATCTTGCGCGCCGCCATGTACGAGCTGATTGACCGCCCCGACGTGCCGGTCAAGGTCGTGATCAATGAATACATCGATGTCGCCCATGCATTCTTCGGCGAGGATGAGCCCCGCGTTGTCAACGGCATTCTGCACAACCTGGCGCAGCGCTACCGGCCCGGGGAGCTGCAAAAGCCGGCCAGCAACGGCCAATGACACGGGCGCAACCGACATCGGAGCGCGGGACATGACGGATCACCAATTGATTGCCACGGGTGAAGAGCACATCATCAAGACGTTCCTGAAACCGCTCGCAGCGGGCTGGCCGGGGGCCTTCGGTTTGCAGGACGACTGCGCGGTTATCCCGCCAGCACCGGGCCAGGATCTGGTTGTCAAAACCGATCCGGTGCGTGCCAACGTGCATTTTTTCGAGGATGATGCAGCGCAGGACATCGCCTGGAAAGCGCTTGCAGTAAACGTGTCGGACCTGGCGGCCAAGGCGGCCCGCCCGGTTGCCTACACGCTCGCCCTGTCGTTTGCGCAGGCACCGAAAGCCAGTTGGCTGGAGGCGTTTGCAGAGGGGCTGCGCCAAGCGCAGTCGGCGTTTGGCTGCGTGTTGATCGGTGGTGATACTGACCGCGCACCGGGACCAGTGTCGATCGCCGTAACCGTGTTCGGCGAAGTGCCGTGTGGGCGCATGGTCGAGCGTGGCACGGCGCGGGCCGGCGATCACGTCTTCGTTTCGGGCACGCTCGGCGATGCCGCCGCCGGGCTTGAGCTGCGCCAAGGCACCTTTGAGGGCACGCTCGCAAGGGCCGACCGCGATTATTTGCTCGATCGCTATTTGCGCCCGCAGCCGCGGCTCGGCCTGAGATCGGCCTTGCGCGGTTACGCCCGTGCTGCAATGGACATTTCCGACGGCTTGTCCAAAGATCTCGGCCGCATGTGCCGGGCGGCCGGGATTGGCGCCGAGGTCAGACTGGCGGACATCCCGCTCTCCGATGCGCTTGATCGGATCAGCGCTGTCGCGCACGACCCGGCGGCAGTGACCAAGCGTATTTCAGCCGGCGATGACTACGAGATCCTTTGTGCTGTGCCGCCCGAGGTCTGCGACACGTTTGTCGCAGCCGCACGGGCCGGTCGCGTCCCCGTTAAGAATATCGGACGCTTCGTCGACGGTGATACCCACAAACTGCTTGATGGCTCCGGCACGCCCGTCCCCTGGGGAGCGGAAGGTTACGACCATTTCCGATTGCCGATGAACAATTGATATTCCACGAATTGCCGGGTGTTGCCACGTTGTCACGGGGATGCGGTTTTGGCATGGTCCCCGCGTCAGTTTGTGATAGGCGAGCATGCACGAGGCGGTAGGGCGGAAGCGGACCGTCCGCATTCGGTTGACGTTTTCCTTGTGGGAGAGGGAGCTTGAGATGAACGAACTGCTTTGGGCGGTGATCGCCTGCGGCGCGTTGTCGATCGTCTATGCCATCATAACGATTCAATCCGTTATGGCGGCCGACGCCGGCAATCAGAAAATGCAGGAAATCGCAGGCGCCATTCGTGAGGGCGCAGCGGCCTACCTGAACCGGCAATACACCTCAATCGCCATTGTTGGCTTTATCATATTTGTTGCCGCCTTCGTGGTTCTCGGCTGGCAGGTGGCGATTGGCTTCCTGATCGGTGCGGTCCTGTCCGGAGCAGCCGGCTACATCGGCATGCACGTCTCGGTCCGCGCCAACGTGCGCACCGCCCAGGCAGCTTCGACGTCGCTGGCGGATGGCCTGAGCATTGCCTTCAAGTCCGGTGCGGTAACCGGCATGCTGGTGGCCGGCCTCGCGCTGCTTGGCGTCGCTGGCTATTACATGTTTTTGACCCTTGGTCTCGGTAAGAACCCGGCCGATCGCACGGTCATCGATGCCCTTGTCGCGCTTGGCTTCGGCGCCTCGCTGATCTCCATCTTTGCGCGTTTGGGCGGCGGCATTTTCACCAAGGGCGCGGATGTCGGCGGTGATCTTGTTGGCAAGGTCGAGGCCGGGATCCCGGAAGACGATCCACGCAATCCGGCGACCATCGCAGACAATGTTGGCGACAACGTTGGCGACTGCGCCGGCATGGCGGCCGACCTGTTTGAAACCTATGCCGTTACGGTCGTTGCGACGATGGTGTTGGCGGCGATCTTCTTCGTCGGTCAGGCCTCGCTCGACAAGATGATGATCTATCCGCTCGCCATTGGCGGGGTTTGCCTCATTACGTCGATCGTCGGGACGTATTTTGTCCGGCTCGGCGCCAACGCCTCGATCATGGGCGCACTCTATCGCGGCTTCATTGCCACCGCCGTGCTGTCGATTGGCGGTCTCTATCTGGCCACCGAATTGGTGTTCGGCAACTGGGGCGAAATCGGCAATGCCGCCGGCGTTTCGATAACCGGCATGAACCTGTTCATCTGCGGCATCGTCGGCCTTGCGGTCACCGGCCTGATCGTCTGGATCACCGAGTACTATACCGGTGTCGGCTTCCGACCGGTGCGATCAATTTCGCAAGCCTCGGTCACCGGCCACGGCACCAACGTCATCCAGGGCCTTGCGGTTTCGCTCGAAGCGTGTGCGCTGCCGACAATCGTGATCATTGCCGGCATCATCATCACCTTCAAGCTCGGTGGTCTGTTCGGCACGGCGATCGCGACGACGACGATGCTCGGACTGGCCGGCATGGTCGTTGCCCTTGATGCTTTTGGACCGGTCACCGATAACGCCGGCGGCATTGCCGAGATGGCGGGCCTGCCGGAAGAGGTGCGCCGGTCGACGGACGCGCTGGATGCGGTCGGCAACACCACGAAGGCGGTCACCAAGGGCTACGCGATCGGCTCCGCCGGTCTTGGTGCATTGGTTCTGTTCGCCGCCTACAACTATGACCTTCAGTATTTTACGAAGAACGCAGATCAGTTCCCCTACTTCAAGGACGTCAGTCCCGACTTTGCCCTGTCCAATCCCTACGTGGTCGTTGGTTTGCTGATCGGCGGCCTGATCCCGTACCTGTTCGGCGGCATTGCGATGACGGCGGTGGGCCGCGCCGGCGGTGCGGTTGTCGAGGAAGTGCGTCGTCAGTTCCGCCAAAAACCAGGCATCATGGAAGGCACCGAACGGCCGGACTATGCAGCCGCCGTCGACATGCTGACCAAGGCCGCAATCAAGGAAATGATCATACCATCGCTGTTGCCGGTGCTCTCACCAATCGTCGTGTTTGTCGCCATCTATTACATTGGCGGTGGCGGCGTCGAGGGTAAGAATGCTGCGTTTTCCGCCGTTGGCGCGATGTTGCTCGGCGTGATTGTGACCGGGCTGTTCGTCGCCATCTCCATGACATCGGGCGGCGGCGCCTGGGACAACGCCAAGAAATCCTTCGAGGATGGCTTTGTCGACAAGGACGGCCAGAAGCACCTTAAGGGCTCCGAAGCGCACAAGGCTTCGGTCACAGGCGATACCGTCGGCGATCCCTATAAGGACACCGCCGGCCCGGCTGTCAACCCGGCGATCAAGATCACCAACATCGTCGCGCTGCTGCTGCTGGCGGTTCTCGCGCACTAGATCATCGTGCTTTAAGTTGGAACCGCTATTGCGGTTCCAACTTAAAGCACAAAGATGATCGCCACTTAAGAGGCGAGCAACTTTCTGTCTTTATTCGGGATCGTTCCGATTCCGAATAAAGGCAGGTTGCTCTAACCCGGTTACTTCACCGGCACGTGGATCGGCGTCGCATTGGCCGGCGCGATACGCACAAAATGCGGCGTCAAACCACGCGGGCTGGTATAATACCGCTTTCCCGTGCGGCCACCCCCCGTGCGGCCACCCCAGGGCCATGATCTCTTGGGCCGCCGGGCCCGACCGGGCGGAGCCGCCTCAGGCGGAGTCGCCTCGGGCGGAGTTAGCCTAGGGGGCCGCCGGCCGAGTGTCGCCGGCTTCACCCGTGGCGCTCGGCTCAGGGGTGACATCAACAGGACCGTCGACAGGACCGCCGTCTGCAGCGACTGTGTCAGAGCTGGCCCTGTCGGCCCGGCGCCTGGTGCAGCGGATGAGAGACACCAACCGGCCAACCGCCCGGCAGCCGTCATCCAATGCCTGGATGGACCGTTCACCGCGGCGCAGGCGCCGGTCGAGCGCGGCCATCGTGCGCGCCATGCCGGGGTCGTCATCTTCGAGCCAAATCCGAACAACCTGCAAGTAAACAGAAGCAAGCCCAACCGTCTTGATGCCACCGACCGGGCCGTAGCAGGAAATGCCGGCTGCTTCGAGCATCCAACCTTGCGAACTCAAGAGCCGCGCTGCCAATCTCGGATCCGGGGCCGTCGCCGCCAGAATAGATTTGATGCCGTCGCGATAGGGCTGCATGGCGTCGAAGCGATTCATGATCGCCTCGAAGAGGTTGTCACGGGCCGATTGTGCAGCATCAATTGCGCCCGCCTTGTCGAGAACGGCGCGATCGACGGCGCTGGTGAACAGTGCCAGGATGTGAGCCTTCGAGGAGACGTCGCGCTTGAGCTCGGACATCGTAATGCCGGCGCGCAGTGCGATGTCGCGCAGCGTGACATCCGACCAGTTGCGCTCGGCGGCCAACTGCAAGGCCGCATCGATGATTTTTCCCTTGTTGGTGGTCAGATCGAGCATCGCCCTCTCCTGTTCGCCGCTTGATCGCAATTGGCTCAGTCGCGCGTGGTAGGTTGTTCGTCTAGATCATTGCCGCTCTTCAAGCGGATCGCGCTTGCCGGCCCGCTCCCCCGCCCGCCGCCGCGATCACCCATCTGATCATGGCCTTTGGGCGGCCGGGCAGGGAGCAGGTGAGCAGGCTGGTTCGCGTTAAATCTGACAGGCTAGATCATCGTGCTTTAAGTTGGAACCGCCATTGTGGTTCCAACTTAAAGCACAAAGATGATCGCCACTTTAGAGGCGAGCAACTTTCTGCCTTTATTCGGGATCGTTCCGATTCCGAATAAAGGCAGGTTGCTCTATAGTTAAGGATTTCACGGCGCGAAACAAGTTTGTGCTGTGCCGGCCGCGTCATTGGGGCTTTGCAAAAATGACAACGTTGGGCGCCGGAAAATCATACGACCAACCGTGGTCCTGACCAACAACGGCGAGCGTTTCGCGCCGGTAAAAGGCGACATGGGTCGGATCACGGCGGTAGTGCCAATCGCCAAAGCGGGCATCATCGGTCTGGAACATGGTCATCAGGGCGAGCAGACCACCTGGACGCAACAACCGGTCCAGGCGCGCAAACTCATGCGCCGGGTGATGGAAATGCTCGGCAACTTCGCTGCAGGTGATGAAATCATAACAGCGCGCCAACGGGGCCCTGTCGGGCGCGAAGAACGGATCAAACAGCGCCACATCGTGACCATGCTCTTGCAACATCGCGGCCAGCGCAGGGCCCGGTCCGCAACCATAGTCGAGGCCCGCTTGCGGTGAGGCCAGACGTTCGATCAATGGCCGTGCGAGGCGGGCCAGGAAGGCCCGGTATCCGGGATCGGCGGGATCGTTCTCATGGGTCTGGTAGTGCGCCCGTTCCTGTTCGCCCGACGGCAGCTGTGTCTGGTCCAACAGGGTGGCGTGGCAGCGTCCACAGCGCACGTACCGGCGGCCTTCGAATGCGCCGAACATTGCGGTCCGTCCGCGCCGGCAAACGCGGCATTCGCCAAGGTCGGGGCTGGCTTCGGCTGGCATTCGCGCTATCTCACAGATTGGCGCCCATTGGAACCCGGTCGATGCAGGGTCCGATCGCATAATGCAAGCCCGGCAACTTCGGCAATATCCGAATAAATCCGGGGTCCAGGGGATAGTTCCCCTGGTCGGGGTGTTTGAGGGGCTGAAAGCCCCTCATGGATCGCCGCCAAGCGGCGATATGTTAAGGGCTCTGCCCTTAACGATCCCGCCAAAGGGCATTGCCCTTTGCAAACCCGGGACGTGATCACAGGTTGGTTTCCTAATAGCTCTTGGCGGTAGCGGCCGGTGCTTTGCCGCGCACTGCGTTGACGCCGTTCTGGCAGGCGTTGGCCAACAACCGCGTGTCGTTGAGCAAGGTCGCAAACCGAAAACCGGTCTCATAACGGGCCAGGATGGTTTCAGGACTGTCGCAATGAATGCCGGCAATGAGGCCGGCTTCATTGGTCAGGTCGGCAATCTTCCTGATACCGTCGAGAACTTTCTGCGACGTCGGCGCCAGCGTTGCCTCTTCACCCATCGAAAGGCCCAGGTCGGAGGGGCCGACGTAGGTGCCGTCGAGACCTTCCACTTTCAAAATCTCCGCCAGATTGGAGATCGCCGTTTCGGTTTCGATCATCGCGAATACGAGCACTTCATCGTTGGCCTGCTTGACGTAGTCGGCGCCGGCATAGATCGAAGCCCGGAAGGGGCCGTTCGAACGCCCGCCGAGCGGCGGATAACGGCTCGCCTGCACCAACGCCTCGGCTTCCGCGACCGTGTTGATCATCGGACAAATGACGCCGTAAGCACCGGCATCCAGCACCCGCATGATGATGCCCGGTTCGTTCCACGGCACGCGGATCATCGGCACCGCATCGGTCGTGCAAATCGCCTGCAACATCGGCACGACCTGCTCAAACGGCACGCATCCGTGCTGCATGTCGATCGTCACGCTCTCGAAGCCGGCATTGGCAACGACCTCGGCCGACATTGTATTCGGCAGGCCCAGCCAGCCGTTGATGGTCGAGTTGCCATTCGACCAAATTTCACGCAGCTTGTTCTTTCTCACAGGCGGGGTTCCTCGACATTGCGGTGGACAGAAACGTGTTGACTTTGCATTAGCCTTGTTAGACGCCGAAGCAACCGCAGTGGTCAAGCTCGCATTCGTGATATTCGCGGGCGGCGCCACCGCCCGGACCACCGATGCCGGTTGATGGCTGGCGCCGACGACCGCGGTGGAGCGCGCAATGTTGTAGATGGTCGAAAAAGACCTGCCCTATCGCTCGTATATCGACGGCCGGCATACCCGCCACCACGGCGATATCGGCAAATCGCTGATCGTTCCGAGCTTCGAGGGCAATCGGGATGCACGGTCGGGCACAATGGGGCGGGCACAATCGGCCGGGCACAATCGGTCGGGCACAATGCGACGCTCGAGATCCGCCAATCAGACCTCGCCGGCCCCGTTCTGAGCGTTTTGACCGTAGGACCGAAAGCGCTCGATAACATCGTCCATTTGAGCGCTCGACAGGAGCTTGGGTTTGCCGAGCGCGCGCACGCGAATGTACTGGGCGGCGAGGTTTTCAACCTCGGCTGCCAACTCCAGTGCGCCTTCAAGCGAGCTGCCAATCGCGATCTGGCCGTGGTTCGCCATCAAGCAGGCGTCGTGTTGGCTGAGGCCGTCGGCGACCAGTTGGGCGAGTTCAGCGGTTCCGAATGCGGCGTAGGCAATGCATGGGATGTGGTGGCCGCCGGCGGCTGCGACCATATAGTGAAACGCCGGGATCGACATGTGCTGGCAGGCCAGGGCCGTGGCATTGAGGGAATGCGTGTGGACGACCGCATTGCGATCCGGCCGCGCCTGGTAGGCTGACACGTGAAAGCGCCATTCGCTGGATGGTTTGCGCGCCTTGGCCTTGGTCCCGCCATCGCGGCCAACAAACACGATGTCGGACGGCTTGAGGGTGTGATAGGCCATGCCGGAGGGTGTAATCAGCATGCCATCGGCCCAGCGCCGCGAGACGTTGCCCGATCGCCCCGGTGACAAACCGGCAGCGCCCAGCGCCTGTGCGGTGGCGATCACCTGGCGGCGGGCGGCGGTTTCCTGAGCCGTTGTCGACACTGCCGGCCGGCCCGATCCGGCTGATTTGCCCGGCTTCGTGGTCGGGCTTCGAGATGCGGTTGCCATCGCGCTCCCCCTTGCATCTTGACGGTGATCGTGTCAGCCAATAGCCCTGAAGCGATCCTGCGCGCAAACACAATTCGAGCCAAAGCCGTGCAATTACCAATCCCGCTGGTCGTCTTAACGGGCTTTCTCGGGTCGGGAAAAACCACCCTGCTGAAGGCGCTGTTGGCGAAACCGGAGCTGGCCGGAACGGCGGTCATCGTCAACGAGTTCGGCGACGTCGGCCTCGATGATGCACTGATTGCCAGCGCCAACGACGAGACGGTGTTGTTGCCTTCGGGCTGCGTGTGCTGTGCGGTGCGCGGCGATCTCATCGAAGCCCTCAATCGGCTCTACCAGCAAATGACGGACGGCGCCATTCCCGAGCTGACACGGGTGGTGCTGGAGACCTCCGGCCTCGCCGACCCCGCTCCGATTGCCCACACGCTCATGACCGAGCACGACCTGTTCCGGATCTATCAGCTCGACGGCATTATCACGACCGCCGATGCCGAACTGCTGCCCCGGCAGGTCGACACGTTTTTTGAAACCGCCAAGCAGATTGCGTTGGCGGACCGCATTGTGCTGACCAAGACGGATCGCGCCAGCGCCGGACAGATCGCGGCCTCAACGGCGCAGATCCGGGCGCTCAATCCAGCCGCAGAAATCATTGCGGTCATCAATGGTAGCGCAGATATCGATCTGTTGGTCGGACTAGCAGCATTCGAGCCCGTTGCAACGAAGGCCCGTGCTCTGACCTGGTTGGCGCACGAGCGCTATCGTTGCGCGCACACCGGTTCCGACGACGACCGCACGCATCACGATCACGATCACGATGGTCATGCCGACGCCCATGCCGATCCCCAAAGCCATACCCACACCCACGGTGTGACCGCTTTCGCGCTGACGTTCGAGACCCCGCTGGACGCTCAGAAACTGTCGTTTGCGATGGAGCTTTTGCGCATGGCGCACGGTGACAAGCTGCTGCGCATCAAAGGCATCGTTAACGTTGCGGGCGAACCGCTGCCATTTGTCATCCATGGTGTCCAGCATGTCTTCTACCCGCCCACGACGCTGGAGAGCTGGCCGAGCGACGACCGGCGCTCGAGACTGGTCTTTATCACCCAAGGCTTGAGCGAGAACCGGGTCCGGGAGGTCCTACAACCGCTGTTTGCAACCGCCGCTCCGTCCGCCGAAGCGTTTTTCACAACCTAACCGAAACGCCGATCAATTGGCCCGTGCGCCGACACACTCTCGACTCGCTTGCGTGTGATAAAGTTGCCAGGCAACCCCGTTCTCAACTTTAATTCATCGATGTAATTTTCTGCTATACATAATTTTTTTGAGTTTTAAACAAATCCGGGGTCCAGGGGATATCATCCCCTGGTCGGGGTGTTTGAGGGGCGGACAGCCCCTCAAGGATCGCCGCTTGGCGGCGATTGGTTAAGGGCGCGGCCCTTAACGATCCCGCCAAAGGGCATTGCCCTTTGGAAACCCATGATGTGTTCGGAGGCTCGCTAGTGGTCTGGATCAAACGCTTGACTCCCGGGCGCAGGTCGGGAAGCGTTTGTTAATCCAGAACACCAACAACAGGTTGGCTCGTTTTCTGGCGGAGACACTTCGGGTGCGCAGGGTCGGAGTTCAGAATACCGTGTCACAATTAGATCAGTCGTTGTCAGTCATTGATGGTGGGCAGTCATGGATCGGCGCACATTTCTGAAGTCTTCCGGGGCGGCCGTCGCAGCCACCGGCGCTACGGTCGCGGCCGATGAAACCCAGGCTCGCCCGGCGAATACGCAGGCCAGGGTTGAGATTGCGACCGTGCTCGCACCGAGTTCCACGCCGCACTATTTGCGCGATCGTGCCGACCGACTGGCGCTGCGCATTGGTGCGCTGTCCGATGGCCGCATCAAGCTTGCAATTCTCGATAGCCCGGCGGGCGGCGTTGATGCCATCCGACGTGGTCTGGCGGTTGCCTGTTTCGGCTGCGATCATGATTACACGGCGGCCCATCCGGCTTTGAACTATTTCCAGGCGCTGCCGGGTGACCTGGGCCTTGCGCCCGCGGATTTCGCAACCTGGATGACGGCCGCCGGCGGCCAGATGTATTGCGACGAGGTCTACGAAGGGCTGGGCCTGAAAGCGCTGCCGGCCGGCCATTCCGGTCGCCAACCCGGCCTGTGGAGCACCATGGCGCTCGACAGTTTGGCCGATCTGGCCGGGCATCGGATCATGACCACGGGCCTTGCCGGAGACGTCGCACGTGGCCTGGGTCTTGCCAACTGCAACAGAGATACGGCCGCCTGCGACGTGGACGTGGTCGAACCCCTGGCCGGCCAGACCGCGTTCCTGGCCGCACAACCGGCGCCAGCCCACCGTTTCTGGTATCGTGACGGGATCAACCGCAGCGGCGTGGCGCTGTCGCTGACGCTCGACAGGCAGGTCTGGGAGACCATCGGGGCCGCGGCGCAAGCGACGATCGCGGCCGCAGCGTCGGAAGCTTATAACCAAGCCCTGGCCGAGCATTCAGCCCATGACGGCATGGTCGCAGGCCATCTCATGCAAGCGCGTGGCGTTACCAGCGCCGCCCTTCCCGCCGACATTCAACGCGCCATCACGCATCTGGCACGCGAAGCCGTCGTCCGGCTCGCGGCAACGGATCGTGCGGCGGCCGGCATTCACGAAAACTACATGCAGTTTCGCGAAATAATTACAGGTCTGCCAAATCCGCTGCACGCCGCCGCCGTGGTTTGAGGCTGTCAACATCTAACCGCCTAAAAACCTCGAAATCTCCTCAAGTTGCGGTATTATCTGCAGGCGCAGAGTGAGTCGATTTGTGCCGTGCGTCAGCCAGACAAAAACTGGAGCCGGCGAACGCGCAATTGCAGAACCGTTACGGCCTGGGTGAACAGGCACGTCGACTAAAGGAGATCATTCCATGTCCGAGTATCTCGATGATGTGAAACGCTATGCCGCAAGCGCTGATGAAAACGCCGTGTCCGGGATTGTCAAACATCTGGGCATTGCACTGAAAAGCAAGGATGCCTCGCTGGTGTCGTGTTCGTCGAAGGATGAACTTGCACGCGTGCGCGACAGCTGGTGCAAGAAAAAGCTCGGACTTACCGGCTCCGATGCCGAACTCGACAAGGCGATCAAGGAGGTGTGTGAGGCAATGAAGGGCGATCATCGCAAGCAGCGCGTGACGTTCTACTATCTACTTGCTGAGAAGTTCGGCAAAGTCGGCGATCTCGCCTAAGCGCGATTTTGCACTGCCAGATGCGCCTGCAGGGCTTCGTTGGGCCGATATCGGCGAAGCCCGTGGGCGGTGCCGCAGGTCCTGAACTTTGGCGTGATCTTTCAGGAAAGTTATTCCATAAGGCGGCGTTGACTATTGAATTTCAGGCATCCCCACCCTTCTAATTAAGACTTCCGTCGTAGGAAACATATGTTTATTATGTCAGTAGCGCTGACCTAAATCCGCTGGTCATGGCGCCGTTCATGACTACGGCGGATCGATCCTGTTTCCGCTCAACCGAGCGAACCGAGGTGCTCCATGCCGAAGCGTGTCGCCAGCCTAGACAGCAAATTCGACCTCAACGATGATTATCAGATCCTCAACGGATCGCAGGCGGTGGTGCGGCTGCTGCTGATGCAGAAGGAAATCGATCGTCGGGCCGGGCTCAATACGGCCGGCTACGTTTCCGGTTATCGCGGTTCGCCGATTGCCGGTCTCGAGGGCGCACTTCTGCGGGTCGACAAACTGCTCAAGTCCAATGACGTGCTGTTCCAACCGGGCCTCAACGAGGACCTTGCCGCCACGGCGTTGTGGGGCTCGCAACAGGCGGAGCTGCGCGGTGAGGGCAAGTTCGATGGCGTGTTCGGGTTGTGGTACGGCAAGGGACCCGGCGTCGACCGCACCGGCGATGTTTTCCGCCACGCCAACCACGCCGGCAGTTCGCAACATGGCGGCGTCCTAGCGCTGATGGGGGACGATCACACTTGCGAAAGCTCGACATCGGCACACCAATCCGAGTTCGCGTTCGTCGACTACATGATGCCCGTGCTCAATCCGGGCGGCGTCCAGGAGATCCTCGACTACGGCATTCTGGGCTATGCATTGTCGCGCTACGCCGGTGTCTGGGTCGGCCTCAAATGCGTCAAGGACAACATCGAATCGACCGCAACCGTCGACGGGCGCCTGGAGCGCATTAAGGTCAAGGTCCCGAGCCAAGAGGACTGTCGGATCCCCGCAGCCGGCCTCAACATTCGTCTCGGCGATCAGGCACTTGAAAAGGAAGAACGCCTGCACGACAACAAGCGCGCGGCAATGCTCGCCTTCGCGCGCGCCAACAACCTCGACAAAATCATCATGAGCGGCGGTGCCAATGCGCGCATCGGCATCGTGTCGACGGGTAAGAGCTATCTCGATGTGCGGGCCGCCTTCGACATGCTCGGCATCGACGAGGTCAAGGCCAACGAAATCGGCATCCGGCTCTATAAGGTCGCCATGACCTGGCCGCTTGAACCCGAAGGCATTGCCAGGTTCGCGGACGGTTTGGATCTTATCGTTGTCGTCGAAGAGAAACGTTCGCTGATCGAAACACAGATCAAGGAGCAGCTCTTCGATCTCGACGTTCGCCCGCGCGTGCTCGGCAAGAAGGACGAGCACGATCAATGGCTGTTCCCGGCCAAAGGTGCCCTGGACCCGACCGAGGTTGCGATTGCCGTCGGCGAACGCCTGATCCAGGCCGAACTCGGCGGCGATGCCATCAAACGGCAGGTCTCGGAACTCAAGCAGATCCGCGGCAACAAGCCGGTGACGCCCGAGGCCTTCATTCGCACGCCCTATTTCTGCGCCGGCTGTCCGCACAACACCTCGACCCAGGTTCCGGACGGAGCGCACGCCTATGCCGGCATCGGCTGCCACTACATGGCACAATGGATGGACCGGTCGACCGATGGCTGGACTCACATGGGCGGCGAAGGCGCGAACTGGATCGGCGAGGCGCCGTTTTCCAAACGCCCGCACGTGTTCCAGAACCTTGGGGACGGAACCTATATTCATTCCGGCAGCCTGGCGGTGCGCGCCGCCGTCGCCGCAAATACCACGCTGACCTACAAAATCCTCTACAACGATGCCGTCGCGATGACCGGCGGGCAGTCGCTGGACGGCGGACAGACGCCGCAGAGCATCGCCGCCCAACTGTTGGCGGAAGGGGTCAAGCGCGTCGACGTCGTCACCGACGAGCCGGATAAGTACGGCGTTAGCTCGAACATGCCGCGCAATGTGAAGGTGCATCACCGCCGCGATCTCATGAGCGTCCAGAATGAGCTGGCGCAGATCGAAGGCGTCACGGCGATGATCTACGATCAGACCTGCGCCTCGGAAAAGCGCCGCCGCCGCAAGCGCGGCACGTTCCCGGATCCCGACAAGCGCGTCTTCATCAATCCACAAGTCTGCGAAGGCTGCGGCGACTGCGGCGTCAAATCGAACTGCGTCGCGGTGCTGCCGCTCGAAACGGAACTCGGTCGCAAACGCCAAATCGACCAGTCCGCGTGCAACAAGGACTTCTCCTGCATTGAGGGCTTCTGTCCGAGCTTCGTCACCCTGCACGGTGCCAAGCCGAAAAAGGCGGACGGCGCCGCCAAGGGCCACGGCGCCATTGTCGACATGCTCGCCAGCTTGCCGGAACCTGAAAGCCCGACGCTCGGCGACAAACCGTTTTCGATGATCATCACCGGCGTTGGCGGCACTGGTGTCGTGACCATTTCCGCGATCGTCGGGCAGGCTGCACATATCGAAGGCAAGGGCTTCGGCAGCATCGATATGGCGGGGCTGGCGCAGAAGGGCGGCGCCGTTGCCTGCCACCTCAAGATCGCCAAGACCCCGGAACAAATCCACGCGATCCGGGTTGGTGTCGGCAGCGCTGACCTGGTGCTCGGCGGCGATCTGGTGGTGACGGCATCCAACAAGGTGCTGGAAGCGATCAAGCCCGATGCATCGGCCGTGGTCGTCAATACCTACGAGATGACGACCGGCGACTTCACCCGTGATCCGCTATTGCAGGTGCCGGGCCAGACCTTGCAGCAGTCAATTGCTGATCGCGTGCGCCGGGGACAGCTGGTGGCAGTTGATGCCCATGACTATGCCTTGAAGCTGTTTGGCGACTCGATCGCCTCCAACATGTTCCTGCTCGGTATGGCCTATCAGCTCGGTCACCTGCCGGTTGGTGGCGAGGCCATCGAAGACGCCATCAAGCTCAATGGCGCGGCCGTGGAAATGAACCGCCAGGCTTTCCGATTCGGCCGGCTCGCAGCCCACGACAGAACGGCGCTGGACCGCGTTGCAAAACCGCAGGGCGAGGCCGGCGCGGACCAGCCCGAAACGCTCGAGGCCATTGTTGCGCGGCGCGTGGCGATGCTCACCGACTATCAGGACGCTGCTCTGGCCCAGAAGTACAAGGCCAAGATCGACTGGATCGCAGCCAGGGAAGAGGCTGCCGCGCCCGGCCGCAAGGGCCTCGCCGAAGCCGCCGCGCGCGGCTATTTCAAGCTGCTTGCCTACAAGGACGAGTACGAAGTCGCACGCATGTACACAAGCGACGCATTCACACAGCAGATCCAAGCCAACTTCGATGGTGTCGGCAAGATCGAGTTTCACCTCGCCCCGCCGCTGATGTCCTGGTGGCATCGCGACAAGCTCACCGGGCATCCCTACAAGATGACGTTCGGCCCCTGGATGATGCGCGTGTTCCGTGTCCTGGCCAAGTGCAAGGGCCTGCGTGGCGGGCGATGGGACGTGTTCGGATACACGCCCGAGCGCAAGCGCGAACGCCAGATGATCGCCGACTACGAGGCGCTGCTCGACAAGATCGTACCGCAGCTTTCCAGCGCGACGCACGCAACCATCACGGCGCTTGCCGGCCTGCCGCTGGAGATCAAGGGCTTCGGTCACGTCAAACAGGCCAACTACGACAAAGCGATGGCCCGGCAGACGTCGCTACTCGGCGAACTCGATCGCCCAAGCCCGGTCAAGGTGGCGGCGGAATAGGCGTCCAGGCGCCATCCGCGGAAGCGCTGCAGTCGCACATCGGGATGCAGGCGGCTGTGCAACAGACGTCCATGCGCCGGCATCGCGGCAACGTCATGTCGTGTTCGGAATAGCGGCGTCGCATCCATTACTTTCCAGCCGCCTCGAACACCAATAGTGAATGGCGCGATGATGGCGGTGCGAGACTGCCAGCTTCCCGGCAGCTCCACTCTTGGCCTTCGAGGTGAACAATGGCGGTGACAGGGATCCTGCGACCGGTCACAGCGTTGTTGCTGGCAACCGGCGTGTTGATGTTGGGCGGCGGGCTGTTTTCCGTCGCCCTACCCTTGCGCGCGCAGATCGATGGCTTCACCGACATCCATATCGGTCTGATGGGGGCTGCCTACTATCTCGGCCAGATCGGCGGTTGTCTGCTCGGACCGGGCGTGATCGGGCGGGTCGGCCATATCAGAGCCTTTGCAGCGTTTTCCGCCGTCGCGTCGGTGGCCCCGCTGATCCATGCGATGAGTCCCGACCCAGTTTTGTGGAGTGCGCTGCGTCTTGTCACCGGCGTTTCGGTTGCCGGCATATTGCTGGCGATCGAGAGCTGGCTGTCGGCGGCAACGGAACAGGAAACCCGCGGGCGGGTGCTCGGCGCCTATACGTTGATCCACCTCGTTGCCCTAATGGCGGGCATGCAGATGATCTCGATGAGTTCACCAGCGGATTTTCAATTGTTCTCGATGGTTGCGATCCTGTTCTCGGTGGCAGCGCTGCCAATCGCGTTGACGGCGACGATCGCCCCGGTGCCGCCGAAGCGGGCCAGGCTCAGGCTCGGTTGGTTGTTCTACATTTCTCCGGCGGCATGGCTGGCGGCGTTTCTCAGCGGCGTCACCAACGGTGCGTTCTGGATGTTGACGCCGGTGTTCGGCAAGGCGATCGGCTATTCGACCGGCGGCGTGGCGCTGTTTGTGGCGACCGGGGTGATGGCAGGTGCGATCACGCAATGGCCGATCGGCAGCCTGTCCGATCGTTTCGGCCGCCGCATTTTTTTGGCGATCGCGGGGCTGGCCGCCGCAGTCGGCGGGCTCGGCCTTGCCATCGCGCCTGGTGACAACCTGTGGTTGGCGTTTGCCAGCATTGCACTGTTTGGCGCTGCCAACTTCCCGATCTACACCTTGGCGCTTGCCCACATCAACGATCTGGTCAGTAAGCGCCGCGCCGTCGAGGTTGCCAGCAGCCTGTTATTGATCTTTTCGATCGGCGCGGTGCTGGGCCCGATCGTCGCCTCCGTCGCCATGGACATGTTCGGGCCATACGCCCTGTTTGCGGTCACCACGATTGCACACCTTGCGATCACCGCGACAATGACGATCCGCAGCCAGCTGCGGCCGCAGCTTCCCGCTCGCCACCGCGAAGATTTCGTGCTGGTGCCGCGCACAACACCGGCGGTCTATGAACTCGACCCGCGAGCCGATCCCACCGCGGAATTGCCACAGCCCGAACAGCCTGAGACCGCGCCGATCGCACCGGCCGATGCGCCGGCCCCTTATGGCCGTGCTGATTGAGATCGGACCATCCCGCGCGCCGGCGATTTAGATCATCGTGCTTTAAGTTGGAACCGCTATTGCGGTTCCAACTTAAAGCACAAAGATGATCGCCACTTTAGAGGCGAGCAACCTGCCTTTATTCGGGATCGTTCCGATTCCGAATAAAGGCAGGTTGCTCTAGACCCGCGTGAAGAGCGGAAATGATCCAATCGACGTTGAGGCCGCGCGACATTCAGGTCGTCGTTGAAGCCATTCTCGAATCGTAACGCTGACGGGCCGTTGAAGTTTGCTTGCCGGCGGCTACTTGCCACGATGATGGCATTGTCGCGGTGCTGCCAGGCGGCGAGCGCCGCGGGGACCGGATCGGCAACGGGCGGGATGTGTTCCACTGCAGATCCTGCCGGCGGCCCGCAAACCGCGCGACGTCGTTGAGCTGCGGCGGCCACACCGACAACCGCGAGCGCCCGCCGACACCGATCGAGCCGAACCGGCGCCGCCGTCACGGTCGTGAAATAACGCGATACATCCTTCCACCCGACGGCTGTCCCTGAAGCGCATCGCTCAACCCTGCGCGCTAGCGATCACAGCATCACCCATCAGGCCGGCGCCCGGTCCGCAGTCTGTTACGCTGTTGATTGTGCCTTGTACTATTATACACGCTTAAGCTTTATACACGCTTAAGCTTGCATTTCAGCTGGATGACGTTAAGACAGCTGATATAACGTGCGCTGGAGTTCGGTCTGTACCAAGCGGCATCAGCACGCATCACAGGTGCATCTGCATCGAGCGTCGGCAGTGATTTGCGCAGCGGCACGCGTAGCAGCGGGAATGCGCTGCTGACCGCCGCGGGCTTGGAGGTCGGGCAAAAGCAGCGGCTGACGACCGTCCCGGTGGCAAGCAGCCTTGATGCAGATCACTGGTGGCCAGGGTTCACGGCCAACGGCGGGACCGGAAGCGAAGACTTAGTTGACGACGGCGTCGCCGGCCATGGGGTGCCGGATCAGATGGCCGGCGCGAGGACTACAGCAGGAGTGCAGTTTACGACCGAGGCACGAAGATGAGTAAGTCTAACCAAGGCTGGGTCAGAACGGGCTGTTCGACCTCAATCTATGGGGCGAGAGCCACGGCCCCCCGCATTAGCGTTATCATGCCGGTGCGCAACGGTGAGGCCTACCTCACCGCCGCTGTCGACAGTATTCTAGGGCAGAGTAATCAAGATATTGAGTTCATCATCATCGATGACGGCTCGACCGACGCAACCCGATCACTGCTCGGGGCGGCATCGAGACAGCACGCCGGAATTCGTGTTTTATCGAACCCCGAGACTGGTATTGTCGATGCCCTCGAGGCTGGGCGCGCGGTTGCACGTGCGCCCTATATCGCGCGAATGGATGCCGATGATATAGCCCTGCCGCTGCGGCTGGAGTTGCAAGCCGATTACCTTGACAACCACCCGAGTGTCGTCGCTGTCGGCGGTCAGGTTCGCTATATCGACGCGCACGGCGCGCAATGCTCGCAGGGTCGATATCCATTTCGCCCGTCGGACTGCCGGGCCTATCTCGCTTTTGGCGCCCCGTTCTGCCATCCAGCCGTGATGATGCGGCGGGATGCGCTCGAAGCCGTGGGCGGCTATCGACATGGGTTCGAGCCGGCCGAAGATTTCGATCTATGGCTCAGGCTATCGACGGTCGGAGACTTCGCCAACCTCGATCGAACGGTTCTTTACTATCGCCGGCATGCGGCAGCGGTCACCGCGCGGCGCGCACAGGCCAACGCGCGGGCCGTTTGTCTGGCCCGCCTCACCCATGTCTTCGGTGCAACCGTTCAACCGTCCAGCTGGCCCACCCTACACGCCGCCGACGCCGAGTGGCCGGCCATCGAGGCCGCTTTGCCGACCCACGTCCGCCTTGAGGCCCGTGCCTCATATCTGCTGGCGCTGACGCTCAACGGCGGCATCACCGAACCCAAGGCCTGGGCGCACCTTATGAGCGCCTTGCCCGAGCTGGCCCACTGGGCACACACGAAGGACCGGTCCGACCAGTTTGCGTTCATAGTCATCCGCGCCGCCTATCACATGGCGCGGGCGCAACGGCCTTCGCACGCCTTGCTGCCGCTTTTGCTCGGGCTGAGATATGCAGCGCGCTCGACCTTTGAGGAGGTCGCAAGTTCGCTTTGGGCAAGGCTCGACAACCGGCATCGAACGCGCGCCAGCATGTCGAGCGAGCGGGTACCGAGCGGCATGCCCTCGGCCCGGCCGGAACTGAGTAGATGAGCCACATCGGCAAGTTCGGCAGTGGACTGTCGTTGCCGTCGCAGTCCGGAAGGCGGTGGCTGTCGCCAGAGGCGCAGCTCTACGTTGATCACGCGGTTCATCTTGTCCGCCAAGGCAAGTATGTCGAGCTGTTGCGGGGCGGCATGCGCATGGCCGGTCGCGCCGGCAGCCGCCACGCCATAGGTTGGCAGCATCGCCTAGAACGCTGGGCGCGAAGTGCCGTAACTGTTCAGCCCCTGATCGATTCGAAGCACAACCGGCTTACGCCCGACGGTTTCGTGGTCGAGAAGATGTCGATCACGTTTCCGTCTGCGACCGCACCGATGCTCGCCAGCATTGTCGTTCCCTGCTTCAACTATGGCCGCTTCATCCGCGAAGCAGTCGACTCAGCCCTCGGCCAAACCGTCCGTTCCCTGGAGGTGATCGTCGTCGACGACGGATCGACCGAGCCGGACACCCACGAGGTTCTCGCAACGCTGGAGCACCTGCCGCGCGTGCGGGTGGTGCGTCAGGACAACGCCGGGCTCCCCAGCGCGCGCAACACAGGAATTGCTCTTGCCAGAGGCGAGTACATCTGCTGTCTCGATGCCGACGATACGCTTGAGCCCACCTACGTGGAGATGGCGATCGCGGTCATGGAAGCCGATCGCTCGGTTGGTTTCGCCTACTCCTGGGTCCAACTCTTCGGCGACGCCTCGAGCGTGTGGCAGACACGCGACTTCGATATCGAGGAGGCCCTGATCGACAATCACACGTCCGTGGCGGCCGTCTTTCGCCGTGACGACTGGATTGCGGCGGGCGGATATCGGCCTGACATGCGGCAGGGCTACGAGGACTGGGAGTTCTGGCTGAGGCTGTCGGCGCTCGGCCACCAGGGGCGCGTTCTGCGCACGCCGTTGTTCAACCATCGCCGGCATGGCCGGACAATGACACACGATGCGCATGACAAGCGGCAAGATATCATGCGCTCGATGCGCGCGAACAATCCGAGGATCTTCGACAGCTCGCGTTTGCGCCGCAAGATCCGGCGGCTGCACGCAGTCAAGCACTCCCCCAACCCGCTCGCCGCGTTGCATGCCCCCGGCGTTCTGTCAGCGGCGGACCCGAGACCGCATCTTCTCGTCATCGCCCCCAGGCTCGCCGACGGTGGAGCCGAAATCCTGCTGCTAGATATTTTGACCGAGCTTCGACAGGACTGGCGCATGACCGTCGTCACGACGATGCCCGATCAGCAGATCTGGTGGCCTCGGTTTCGGGAAATCACCACGGACATCGTGCCGCTGTTCGGCGCCTTCGCGGATGACGTATGGCCATATGTGCTCGACCACTTGATCGCAACGCACGGCACCCGTGTCGTGCTCTCGCACGGATCAACCTTTGCCTACGCCCACGTTGCCAGCCTCAAGCAGCGCCATCCGCAGCTGGCGACGGTTGACATCCTCCACAACGACCTCCCGAGCGGACACATTCGCGGCGCCGTGCTCGCAAGCGAGAGCATCGACGCCCATGTCGCCATCAGCGAAACGGTTGCCCGATCGCTGGCGACCTATGGCGTGCCATCGGATCGGATATCGATCATCCCCAACGGTGTCGACACGGACGGCTTGTTTCACCCCGACAACTACGACAGGCAGGAGGCGCGACGGGCCTTGGGACTTGCCGCTGACGGACCGGTGCTGGCCTGGGTCGGCCGCCTGTCCGAGGAGAAGCGTCCGCTGCAGTTCGTCGACGTCGTTGCAAGTCTGGCTGAGCGTCTCCCCGTCGCGGGCGTGATCGTCGGCGACGGGGCATTGGCGTCCTCGGTCGAAACGGCGATTGATCGCATCACTAGCACGAGGACGGAGATCCGGCGCATCGCGCACCTGCAGCGCGAGCACATGCCTCAAGTCTATGCGGCAGCCGACTTTGTTGTGATGACGTCGACAATCGAGGGCCTGCCCTTCGTCGCCCTGGAGGCGTTGGCGTGTGGCTGTCCGGTCGCTGCAACCGATGTTGGCGGCCTCAAGACGATTGTCCGGCACGGCGAAACGGGCTTTCTCGTGCCAGCGGATAAGCCGGGCGCTCTGGCCGAGCACCTGGCCTCGGCCCTGCACGATCGGGCCCTAGTCGGGCGGATGCGGACGCAGGCCCGCAACGCCATTACAGCATCGCATCTCACGCAAGCCAAAATGCTCAAAGCCTATCGCGAACTGATATCGCGCGTTCTGGTGCTGCCGGACTCTGAACAACGTGATGACGTGCGCAACTTATGACCTGCCCGCATAAATATTGACCGCCCGCCTGCCTGGCGACAAGGTAGTGCCCAGAATTTTTCGCACTTTCGATTTTGACTGCGGGCTCGGCGCGACGATCTCAATCGGTCATTGGCTGGCGCCGTAGGCTTCGAGGGTCTCATCCAAGGCACCGCTATGTTTGATCCGGCCTGCTTCCAACAGCAGACCGCGGTTGCAGATCCGCTTAAGGGTCAGGCGGTTGTGCGAAGCGATGACGATGATCTGGGCCTCATCCACCAGATCCTGGAGACGCGTATTGGCCTTCTCCATGAACGCCTCGTCGCCAACCGCGATCCACTCGTCCATCAGCAGGATGTCAGCTCTGATGCTGGTTGCGATGGAAAAAAACAGCCGCAACGCCATGCCGCTTGAGTAGGTCCGGATCGGCAGATGGAGGAAGTCGCCAAGCTCACTGAACTCGGCAATTTCATCGACTTTCGCGTCGATCTCCGATCGCGTCAGCCCGAGCAAAAGCCCGCGTAGCTGGATCATTTCGTAGCCGGTTGCCTCGTCGTCGTGACCGACGCTGACGTCGGTCAGCGGCATCCGCTTGCCCACGCATGTGATGGTTCCAACGCTGGGATGATAGATCCCTGCCAACACCCGTAGCAAGGTGGTTTTACCCGCGCCGTTGTGCCCGACGAGCCCAAGACGGTCGCCGGGCCGCAAATCGAGGGAAACATCATTGAGCGCGCGGATGACGGTAACCGACCCTGACGGGCTGGCTGCGACCAGGCCGCCGACTCGTGCGGGAAGTGCGAGATGCTTTCTGATCGAGCGCGAACTCGAATGGTAGACGGGATAGTCGATCCCGACGTTTTCCAGCGTAAGATGAACCATTCTGCCCCCTCAAACCCAGAACGGAATCCGATGGCGGTAACGCGCATAGAAGTAGGTGCCACATGTCACGGAGAGCACGGCAAGTCCGCAGCAGCTCAGCCATGACACCAGCATTGGTGCCTTGCCGAGAAGCGGCTGCCTGACAATCTCGATCATATGAAAGAATGGGTTCCAGTTGACGACATGGACAAGAGCTGCGCCGCGCAGGCTGTCAGCCTGCCAGATAATCGGGGTCAACAGGAACAAGAGCTGCAGTATGGTTGTGACGATGAGCTGAATGTCCCGGAACCGCGCCGCAATGATGCTTAGCGTCATCACCGCACCAAATAACACGATCGCATTGAGCACGAACGCCGGCACCACCAGGAGCGATGCCGATGTGAGTTGCCAGGGAAACATCAGCCAAAGAACGACGACGAGCACGAGGTGGTGGGCGAGATTGATCAATTGCCGGACCATCAATCGAAATATGTGCACGGCCGGCGGCACAGGGATCGCCTTGATGATCGCCGCCGCGCCGAGATAAGCCGTGCAGCCCTCGCCTATAGCCGTACTGATGAATGTCCAAGTAATTAAACCGACACCAAAGTAAGGCAGATAACGCGCCAGCTCATTTCCGAAAATCACACCATAGAGAATGCCGACCGAAAACACCGTCGCACCAAGACCGAGCGTAATCCAAAGCGGCCCGAGCGTGGTGCGCCGATAACGGAGCTTGATGTCATTCCAGGCGAGCGTGCCCCACTGTGGCGCTCGAGCCAGCGTCTCAAGAACTTCTATCGTGGCGAATCGTAACGAGCGATGCTCCCCCATCCCTAGTAATGCAAGCTCCTTCACATTAGAGCAACCTGCCTTTATTCGGAATCGGAACGATCCCGAATAAAGGCAGAAAGTTGCTCGCCTCTAAAGTGGCGATCATCTTTGTGCTTTAAGTTGGAACCGCAATAGCGGTTCCAACTTAAAGCACGATGATCTAGGTCTCTACCCGGCTCAAACGCCAACAACCCTTTAGAGCAGGTTCGGCTCCCAGGGGATTACCCCGTGGTCGGTGCGTTTGAGGGGCGGACAAGCCCCGCTAAGGATCGCAGCAAGGCGACGATTGGTTAAGGCGCTGCCCTTGACGATCCCGCCACAAGGCATTGCCCTTTAGGAAGCCTGAGACTTGATCAGAGGCTCCCTAACACACTTCGAGCAAACAGCCTACTGCCAAACTGCTGTCGGCTCGAGCACGTGAGCTGAGTTGTCGCCCCGCGAACACATAAACTCACAATTGCCACGTCCATGATTTGGTGATGATCAAGCTCTCGTGCGCAACAGGCTCATGGAGCGAATGCTCCAACCCCCTGCGGCAGCAAAAGCGCCGGCCGGTTACCTCGAAATCCGACCTTCCGCACCGTTCGCTGCTTTCTTCTTTCGCAGGTTTTTCCAATATTCATCCCAATTATACCAATCTGTATTGATGTAATAAATTCGATTGAAGTTCGATTCAATCCCGGTTGCATCAAACAAATTCGCCACTTCCCAATACGCTTCCGCCGGACAATCGGTTACTCCAATGATGTCAACCGGACGCCCCGCCTGTTCCCACTTGGGATAATCCATCATGCCAAAAACCGGCATCGAACCTGCATCAAACAAACCGTGTTTGCCGAGCACATCCGCAACGGCACAGTCTTCATAGAGCGATGACCGCATTTCCTCCTCGTTCTCGGCGATTACCGAAGCCGCTTTTTTTGAAAGAAAATAACCATATCCGCCACCGTACCATCTGCTCGATTGGGCAAATGAGTGCAATAACTGGTCCAACTGGTGGTTTTGACATTTGCCTTGATGCCAGTTGACGACCGTCTCACTACCTCCTGCTACTGCCCCACCATAATAATCGTGCTCCCAGTAACTTTCATTTATCAGCCTTTCTGCCGACAACACGACGTCATCATCAATTTTGAGCATAAATTCCAGGTTCATATGGTCGGCAAAATATCGGCAAACCGCACACACTTTTCCTGCCAAACCTTCGTAGTTATCGTACCAATTGACAAACAGAGTGTCGCCTGACAAATGGGAGCTGCGCGTCGGATCACCGACAACAAAGTAAAACGGAATTCTCAGTTTATCGAATTGCGGCTTTAACGCGTGCCGGATCATGTCCTGACGCGCATAATTCCCTTTATGCGAAATGCAAAATACGCCCAAGGTGGGTTGCGGCAATGTTTCCGCCGGAACAATTTTTTCTCCTGTCGCCCGAGAAATAATCTCGGGCACGGCATTGTACTTTGTTTTCATATAATCCGCAGCCTCAATCTCCCACGCAGACAAACTCAGCTGCGATAGCGAGGCCTGATCGAGCCCATCAATCTCGACAAACCGGTCTGACGGCAAACTTGCGTGCTGCTTGAAATATTCTATCGCCTCAAACCGGTCCCGGTCCCGCTTGTCATTCAAATTGATACCCCTTCTCGCATAGAGTTCCGGGTCAATCTTTACGATTTCCGCATAAACGGGTTTTAAAAAAGTTAGTTTCTGAGACATATAGAGATACGCCTGGTCAACCTCCTCCCATTCGGGCAAGTCGACCCAGTGCATACCGTGCAGTTTTGAATGACACCTGAATTCGTTATGCCTCGACTCGGTCTCATGCCAAAATCTTTGACCGTCCGTCCAGATGCTGGCCCCGCCACACCAGAGCGTAAAGCAATCGGCCCGGGTTCTTAAGTCAAATTGCTCGATCATCAAACGCAAGTTTGCGTCAATCGCGACAAAATCTGCGTCCCACTTGATCACATTTTGGGTCGCCACTTTGGATAAGCAGAAGTTATAATATGTTGCCAATGTGTTGGCCGAGCGTGCCGCGACCGCAGCGGCGTGATCAGCGCCGAGCCTTGGAACATCTATATTGTATTGATAAATCCGAGTATTGAATTTTTTTTGTTGAGCGCGTTGCGCTTCAACAAATGTCGCGTCGGTGCTGTTGTTGTCGACAAATATGACCTGGTCAACGAATTGGGATACGCGGGATATGCACTCATAGGTATTCGCCTGTTCATTTTTTGCCCGGATCAGCGCTGTCAGCCCGGGTATCAACTCGGGTTGATCGTGTTCAATTGTAGCAGGGGCAGGCACGGAACCTGACGGGAGCACATATTTCCTCCAGAGCATCGGGAGTTGTGCTACGGCCGGGCGATAAATCTTGCCGGTGTTGCCGTGTTGATCTTTCGGGCGCACGTTAGGAACAACGAGATCCTCTTCGTTCATTACCGCCAGGTTCTTATTAATCGTCGTTTTAATCGCGGATAAGTCGCCACCTGAAAGAAGTCGCGCGAGGGAGGAAGACTTTCGCATTAACACAGAGGCGACGCTGCGGTCTTCACCCTTAAGCAAATTACTGAACTTCTTAATGTAGTTATTCACTTTAATATGCCTCCGTGTACTGGAGGTTGCTGAATAGTCAATGACCAAACGAAAGTTGTCATGCGACCCACAGTATCGGCTTTCACCGGGCGAGGAACGTAGCGATGTCCAGTTTCTTTCTGACCCCTTTGATAGACGGGGATGAGCCGGTTAGGTGTCATGATAATCTATGTCTTGGCCTTGTTCGGGTTTGCGATGATCGATCCTGAAACGCTGTATGCTATAAATTTATGCTATCCTGGCTTGATATTCACCGGGCGCTAGAAGTCTGAACTCCG
This sequence comes from Hyphomicrobiaceae bacterium, assembly GCA_965223355.1. GTDB lineage: Bacteria > Pseudomonadota > Alphaproteobacteria > Rhizobiales > Hyphomicrobiaceae > Tectiglobus. The sequence continues at coordinate 3,888,731 of CBDCWE010000003.1, read as the reverse complement.
CCACGTCGCACCCGAAGTCTCGCCGCCAGAATACTAGCTAACCTTTTGTTTGCGCTCTGAATTCACAAACGCTTCCCGATCTGCGCCCCGGCGGGCGCTTGTTACTCCAGAACGTGATCGAATGATTATGGATGAGTGATGGCATTGAATCAAGCCCTCAGAGTGCGGTTGTTCACGCTGCTGTTCGAAGTGTTGCGACCACTCAACCGTGGCGTTCACCCGGCGCCGTGGTCGGTTGGCGACCCGCAGTTGCTCGTGTTCTGGATCAGACGCTTGCTTCCCGGGTGGAACGCGTCAAGCGTCAGTTCTCTGCACGACCGGGCTGATCATTGACACTTTAGAGTGGGTTGATGCCAGACAGGTCACAATCTTCGTTCGAACCGAGCCAAGTCGAACGATGCCGTTGCAGGAGACCGGCCCGCTCAAAGCGCGTATCGTGATGTTGCGTGTGATGCCGGGTTGTTTTCGGCATGCGAGGTGGCGGCACGCTTTGGTGTCAACCGCGCGACGTTTTACTTCCGGCGCGGGTGATGTGCGGGCGGCGCGCGTGACTGGTCCATGGCGCGGCGTCATGCCGCAAAGCGCCCGTCACGTCGTACCGCAGGTGCTGTGCCTCACGGTGCCATCCCAGCGCTGGCGCGCCGGGCAGCTGCAGCGGGACGGTGCGGCGGCGGCTCGCGATGCATAGAGCAACCTGCCTTTATTCGGAATCGGAACGATCCCGAATAAAGGCAGAAAGTTGCTCGCCTCTAAAGTGGCGATCATCTTTGTGCTTTAAGTTGGAACCGCAATAGCGGTTCCAACTTAAAGCACGATGATCTAGGACAGGCGTTCGACGGCAACCGCCGTCGCCTCGCCGCCGCCGATGCAAAGCGAAGCGACGCCACGGTCCTGGCCATGTTTTTCCATGGCATTGAGCAAGGTCACGATAATGCGCGTGCCGGATGCACCAACCGGGTGGCCGAGAGCGCAGGCGCCGCCATGAACGTTGACCTTGTCGTGAGGAATGTCGAGATCACGCATGGCAGCCATCGTGACGACGGCAAACGCTTCGTTGATCTCGAAGAGACCAACGTCGCCCACCGACCAACCGGTGTCATCCAGCACCTTCCGGATGGCGCCAATCGGCGCGGTGGTGAACCATTGCGGGGCCTGCGCGTTGCTCGACGTCGAGACGATTTTGGCGCGCGGCGCTAGACCCCTGCGCACCGCTTCGCTGAGGCGCATCATGACCACGGCGGCGGCGCCGTCGGAAATCGAGCTTGAGTTTGCCGCGGTCACCGTGCCACCCTCGCGAAACGCCGGGCGCAAGGTTGCGATCTTGGCGAGATCGGCGGAAAATGGTTGTTCGTCACGATCTATGGTCGTTTCGCCTTTGCGGGATTTTACGGTGACGGACGTCATCTCGTTGTCGAACGTGCCGTCTTCGTTCGCCGTCCTTGCGCGTTTGAGGCTCTCGACGGCATAAGCATCCTGGGCTTCGCGCGTAAACTGATAGTGCTGGGCGGTATCTTCGGCAAAGGTGCCCATCAGGCGGCCCTTGTCGTAGGCGTCCTCGAGGCCGTCGACAAACATGTGATCCTGCACGACGGCATGGCCAAGGCGCTGGCCGGACCGCATTTTCGGCAGGAGGTGCGGCGTGTTTGTCATGGACTCGAGCCCACCGGCGACGATCACATCGCCAGGGCGCGCGTGCAGCGTGTCATAGGCCATCATCACGGTCTTCATGCCGGAGCCGCACATCTTGTTCACGGTCGTGCACGGAACGCTGTCGGGCAGACCGGCGCCCAACGCTGCCTGACGGGCCGGAGCCTGCCCCTGGCCGGCCGGCAGAACGCAGCCCATCAACACTTCGCTGACGTCATCGGCCGCAACGCCGGCGCGCTCGATGGCAGCCTTGACGGCAGCCGCCCCCAGTTGCGATGCACTCATCGACTGCAGGCAACCTTGAAAGCCACCCATCGGGGTGCGGGCACCATCGACGATAACAATCGGGTCCTTGTCGGTCGCGCTCATAGCTGGTCTATCCTTTGTGTTGGCCGTTGCCGGGCGGGTGCTGGAACCATGCTGTGGCATGCGATCGGGTTTCAGGCAAGCACGCCGGCAGCACGCAAGGTCACGCAAGATCACGGCAGGTCAGCGCGGGTCGAGCTGCTGGCGATCTACTCCGGTCCGCGCGCGCGCCTGTTGGCATCGTGGGAGCGCTGCCGGCCCTCCTCAATGAGACGGTCGTTGACGCGCTCAAGCTCTCCGCGGTCGGAGATCGAATCGATATGGCCCTGATCATAGCTCTTGTAATAAAGATCAGCGGCGCGCTCATCGACCCACGCATCGTCGATAACCGAGGCCTTGTAGAAGAGGTAGTGGATCGCGAAGGCCAGTCCGCTGATCAACAACGGCCACAGCCCCCACCATGGTGGGCCGGTGATGATGTTGGCAGCCGTGAGCGCACCGTTGAACCCGAAGAAAAATAAACGATGCCACGAAAAGGCAACCTGCATCCACCGCAGCACCGCCGCCCAGTCCCGTTCAATATTTGCAGGTATCCCCGACATGACGGCCTATTGCCTTTCAGGCTTCTGGCGTTTCAGCGTTAGGCAACCTGTGATCACGTCACCGGGTTTCCAAAGGGCAGCGCCCTTTGGCGGGATCGGCAACGGCAGAGCCCTTAACATATCGCCGCATTGCGGCGATGCTTGAGGGGCTTTCAACCCCTCATACTCCCCGACCAGGGGATGATCCCCTGGACCCCGAACTTGTTCAGGGGTTTCCTAGTGGTCTCGATCACCTAAAAAGTCGTATGGATTGCGCCGGCCCGATGGTTTTTGTTGCGGAGGATCTGGCATATTCGGGTAGTGCGCGGCAATCCGCACGATCCGCCAGCTGTAATACAACCAGGCAACCGCGAACATAATCATCAGGCTCTTGTCGAATGTCGTGTGTTTGGCGTGGAAGCCATAGATCGCGAAATAGAGCAGTACGGCGACCGGGGCTGTCGCGCAGAACGCCGCCGCCATCTGGTTTTTTGAATAACCAAACGCGGCGGCTGCCCATACCATGAAAAAAGCGTAGATCGGCACACCAACACCATCGCCATGGGGCAGCTTGCCGGACAAGGCTGCAACACCCGTCACCGCGAAACCAACCGCCATCAACAAGGCGTAGGCGAACACCTCATAGCGGGCTTGCATGCGGGTCATCTTGCGTGGCGCTATCGCATAGGGTGTGCGAACTTCGTCGCTAACGTAGCGCCGGAACATTTTCTCCCACTCGAATGCCATGATAGCCTTTCAGGGTTTACTCGAGCCGTCCCGCTTGAAGAGCGGACACAATCTAAGGAACCTGTGATCAAGTGACCGGTTTCCAAAGGACAACGCCCTTTGGCGGGATCGGCAACGGCAGAGCCCTTAACATATCGCCGCTTAGCGGCGATCCTTGAGGGGCTTTCAGCCCCTCAAACTCCCCGACCAGGGGATCATCCCCTGGACCCCGCACTTGTTCAAAGGTTCCCTAGGCCTCCTGCGAACCGGACGGCACGATCGCCGTGATCGACCCGGCTCGTGCCAACTGCCAGCATTCGTCCGCATTTTCGGTTCAGGCCGGCGAGCGCTACTCGGCGGCTTGTTTTGATCCTTGCACCGGCGGCGGCGGCTCGTCATCGAGCTCGATGCGCTTCTTGCCCTCGATCATGGTGCCTTGTTCTTCCGGCCATTCCAAGGTCATAAGATCGAAGCGCCGGTTCGGTTCACCCCACAAGACCGTGAGCGATTGCAGCCACACCGCGAAGCCCGCCATCACGCAGAGCAATAGCCCAACCAACAACACGGTCTTGATAATCCAACGATTGGTCAAGCCAACGGTCGATGCTGAAATCTCGTTCTGAACGAAGGAAGTGTAGGCATAATCGAGCGCGAAATACGACACAATCAAGCAGTAGGGGATGAGGAAGAACGTGACACCGAGGAACTCGATCCACGCCTTCTTGCGAAAATGCAGGTTTTCGCGCACGAGGTCGACACGCACATGCGTGTTGTGAATGTAGCCATAGGCCAGAACCAGCGTGAACAGCCCCGTATGGAAGTGCCATTCCAGTTCCTGCAGCATCGTCGAGCCGAAGTACTTGCTGACGTTGTTGACCAGGAAATACTGGATACCAAAGATCAATTGGTCATTCTCGCCACGAAGCACAGCCTTGCGGATGATCACATCGAAACACGTGATCAGGACGAGCGGCAGGATCAACCACGACGCCCATCTGCCCATACGGTCAACGATGGCGCGCAGCCACTCCGCCATGCGCAACGCAAACGGCATGTCCGCATCGGAGTAGCGCCTCAGTTCGACGTTGTCGGATTGGTCCGACATGATTTCCTCCATCTGCAATTCGCGTTGCCGGCACCGACGAAGGTCAGTCGACATGAACCAGCCACATGGCCAGCTGCGGATAGTTGATCACCAGAATCAGAGCCGTCAGCTGCAGTAGCACGAACGGGATGATGCCCGTATAGACGCTCTGGATCTTGATCTCCTTCGGTGCAATTCCCTTCAGATAGAAGAGCGCGAAACCGAACGGCGGCGTCAGGAACGACGTTTGCAGGTTGATGGCCATCAACACCGTGAACCAGATCAGAACATCTGCCTTGGCAACGTGATCGCCAAAGTCCAGGCCGGCAACCATCGGAGCAAAAACCGGCAGAACGATCAGGGTGATCTCGATCCAGTCGAGGAAGAAGCCGAGAATGAAGGCGATCCCCATCAACAGAAACAGGAAGCCCCAGGAATCGAGGCCGGCGCTGTGGATCAAGTGCTCGACGATGTCGTCGCCGCCAAGCGAGCGATAGACGTAGGCAAAGCAGGTGGCGCTGACGATGATGAAAAAGATCATCGCGATGGTGCGTGCCGAGGTGTGACACACGCCCTGAAGCACCCCGAAATTCAGCCGTCCTGCAAGCAGCGCCAGCAACATGGCCCCGAACGCCCCGACCGAGCCGGCCTCACTCGGCGTCGCCCAACCGAGCAGGATCGAGCCCTTGATGAGCGTGATCAGGAACACCGGCGGGAAGAAGCTCTTGAGCAGCAGCGGCAGCATTTCACCCTTCGGCACCGTCAGCGATGCGGGATCGAGCGGCGGGGCCAGCCGCGGATAGAGGCCGGCGATCAGAGTGACGAAAATCAGATAAAGGAGCGACAGTCCCAAGCCCGGTACGATCGCCGCCATGAACACATCACCAACCGAAATCGCGAGCAGATCGGCCATGATGATAAGCATGATGCTCGGCGGAATGAGGATGCCCAGGGTTCCAGAGGCGGCAATGGTGCCGCACGCCAGCGCGTGGGAATAGCCCTGTCGCATCATGGTTGGCAGCGCCAATGCCGTCATCATGGTCACGGAAGCGCCAATGATGCCAGTCATGGCAGCTAGGATCGTGCCCATGATCGTCACGGCCAGCGCCAACGCGCCGGGCACGCGCTTCAGGAGCACCTGCACGCAATAGAGGAGATCGTTGGCAATACCGCTGCGCTCCATCATCACGCCCATGAACACAAACGCGGGCACCGCGACGAGCACGAGGTTTTCAGCCGCACCGCCCCAAATGCGCGGCAAGAAATTGAAGAACTCAATCAGGCGAAAGGCTTCCATGAAATAGCCGATGAGACCGAACGTCAGCGCCAATCCGCCGAGAATGAATGCGACCGGATAGCCCGTGAACAGCAAACACGCCAACGTAATGAACATCACGATCGGCAGAAATTCTTGAACCTTATAGAAAAGCTCCTCCTTAGCTTCGGCGTCGAGCGTCGAGACGTAAGCCACTGCCCCCGCGATCAACAAAAGCACAACCAATGAAATGACCATGGTCATCCAACCGCGGCCTTCGGTTTGCTGCGGTGTGTGTTGAAGGTCTGCCATGTCGTTCAAGAACCCCTCGGGCTTGCCTTCGTCTTGCTATCACCCGCCTGCTTCGGCAAGGGCGGCGCAACAACGGCCCCATATCAGCGAATTTAGTGCGGCGATGGTTGCAACAGTTCAAGAAACACCGCCGTGACGCAACGGCGGTGTTTCTTTGGCATGTCCGACTACTTGATGTATGTCGCATCCATGGCCTGGGCTTCACCCCAAATCTTGTACTCTTTGCGGAACTTCAAATAGTCATCAGCGATCTTCTTGAAGAGCGGATCAGCTGCGGACTCTTCGGCAACCACTTCCAACCAGGCCTTCTCGAACTTGGCAAGTTCGGAGTCCGGCCAACGCTTGACGGTGACACCGTTCTCTTTCTGCATCTTGTTCAGAGCGATAGGGTTGGTCGCTTCCGTCTCAGCCATCGTCTTGGTGACCTGGTCACCGGCTACGACTTCAATCAGCTTCTGGTAGGACGTCGGCAGAGCTTCGAAAGCCTTGCGGTTCATCAGGATTTCAGAGCACGAAACCTGCTGGTGCCAGCCCGGGAAGTAATTGAACTTCGCGATCTGGTGGAAGCCATACTTGATGTCGGTGATCGGCATCGAGAATTCGGTCGCGTCGATCACACCCTTTTCGAGGGCCGGATAAATGTCGGCGCCGGCGAGCAGCTGAGTCGAAACGCCAAGCTTCTGCATGGCGAGCGCGCCGAGACCGAAGAAGCGCATCTTCATGCCCTTCATGGCTTCAACGTTCGGGATTTCCTTGCGGAACCAGCCGGACGTTTCCGGCGAGATGCAAAGCATGTCGTATGCGATCACGCCGTGCTGCTTATAGAGATCATCGCGCAGCTTGTCGCCGTTACCGTACTTCTTCCAGGCCTGGAATTCGCCGAAGCGCGGACCGAATGGCACAGCTGTGAAGAAGGAGACGGCCTTGCCGAGCTTGCCGGTGTGATAACCCGGCGTCGTCCAGCACGACTCGACAGAGCCCTTGGATGCGGCATCGAAGCACTCAAGTGCCGGAACGAGAGCACCTGGTTCCTCGAATTTGATCTTGAACTTGCCGTCCGTAATGATCTCGACGTTCTTGGTGAATGCAACACCAGACGTTCCAAGTACCGGCACCTGGGCACCCCAAGTGCTCTGCAGCTTCCAACGTACACGCTTTTGCGCGAACGCGTCAGCTGCCGGAAGAGCAAGAATTGCAGCGGCTGCGAGCGCGCTGACTGTTGTCTTTAGGCGCATGTAACCCTCCGATCGGTTTCCTCCATTCTTCCAGAACGGTTACGGTCGCAGCGCTCACTTATTCTTATTGGCCGCTTCACCGCGCGGTCGGCCTGCGATTGCTGCGCATAACCAAACCTGCTCATAATCCCACTCGTGGAAGACCCCGTCATATGCTGACAAGGCCCCCTAAGTTGCACGCCACCAGCCCGTTTGTCAAAGGTAATGCACGCGAATGCGCCAACAACGCGCGATTGGCGTAGCACACGATTTTCTGTACCAAGTTCAATGTGTTTGCCGGTCCTGTTGAGGCTCATCGGGGGCGGCAACGCTCAGCAATCTTCCGACCGAAGACAGCTTATGCTGACTTTGCAAATAACTCGCGTCCGATCAGCATGCGGCGGATTTCGCTGGTCCCGGCACCGATCTCATAGAGCTTGGCATCGCGCAACAGCCGCCCTGTTGCATAGTCATTTATGTAACCGTTACCACCGAGCAGTTGGATCGCATCAAGTGCGATCTGTGTGGCCTTTTCGGCGGCGATCAGGATTGCGCCGGCAGCGTCCTGCCTGGTGGTTTCACCACGATCGCAGGCCTTGGCGACGGCATAGACGTAGGCCCGGCAGGAATTCATGGTCACGTACATGTCGGCGATCTTGCCCTGGACGAGTTGGAATTCTCCGATCGGCTGACCGAACTGCTTGCGCTCGTGCACATATGGCATGACGATGTCCATGGCGGCCTGCATGATGCCGAGCGGCCCGGCGGCCAGAACCGTGCGCTCATAGTCGAGACCGCTCATCAGCACATTGACGCCGCGCCCGACCTCACCGAGGACGTTGTCTTCCGGCACCTCACAGTTCTCGAAAACCAGCTCGCCGGTATTGGAGCCGCGCATGCCGAGCTTGTCGAGCTTCTGGGCAACGGTGAAGCCGGGAAAATCCTTCTCGATGATGAACGCGGTGATGCCACGCGGGCCGGCATCGGGATCGGTTTTGGCGTAGACCACCAGGACGTCACCGCCCGGACCGTTGGTGATCCACATCTTGGTTCCGTTCAAGATGTAGCGGTCGCCCTTCTTTTCCGCCCGCAACTTCATCGACACGACGTCGGAGCCGGCGCCCGGCTCGGACATCGCCAGACCGCCGACGTGCTCGCCGGAGATCAGTTTCGGCAAATAGCGGCGCTTTTGTTCGTCATTCCCGTTGCGGCGGATCTGATTGACGCAAAGATTGGAGTGCGCACCGTACGACAGGCCAACGGCGGCCGAGCCGCGCGAAATCTCCTCGATCGCGATGCAATGCTCGAGATAGCCGAGGCCCGAGCCGCCATAGTCTTCTTCGACCGTAATGCCATGCAGGCCGAGTGCGCCAAGCTCGGGCCACAGATGGCGAGGAAACTCGTCGGTTGCATCGATTTCGGCGGCAATCGGGGCAACCTTGTCGGCAGTGAAGGACTGTACCGTATCACGCAATTGATCAGCAATATCGCCGAGGTCGAAATTGAATACCGGGGCCGTGTTCGGGATCATTGTCGAGCCTTCCTTATCCTGAGGCAGCGCATATTCTTGTCCTTACGCAGCGCATATAGTCCGACCGGCGGATCAGCCGGACAGCCATTGTTTAGCGCATTGCCCAGACCCGGCACATGCGCAATTGTCGCGACGCCGGCGAAGACATGAGATGCGCCGCGGGCGCCAACATCGTATACGTTTGCGGACCACATCGTCAGCGCTTTTCGGGTTGCACAGCCACTTCGCCCGGACCGAAATCTGCTTCACCTGCTTCACCTGGCCGCTCAAGCTGAACGCCGATCGAGCCCGGCGGCCGGTAGCACAGAATTGAGCCTTTGTTGCGGGGTCCAGGGGATGATCCCCTGGTCGGGGTGTTTGAGGGGCTGAAAACCCCTCAAGGATCGCCGCAACGCGGCGATTGGTTAAGGGCTCAGATGCCGCAAATGCACTGACAACGCCCTGTTCGCCACGACTGCCTTGCATCCGTGCACCGTCGGTTGGATCGGGTCGCGCACTGCAGGTATGGTGGGTGTTGCTCACCGGTCGCCGTCCGTGGTGCAGACCTGTTTTCGCGCAGCGCAAGTTCGTCAGGATGACCGTATGACCGAGTTACCGCCAACCCGTGAACCGGCTGCCAACGCAGGACCGGCCGACGCCCGGCCGCATCGAGGACCCAGTACCATTGCATGGCCGCCGATTTTGCTGGTCGGCGTCGCTGTCCTCGCGGTTGGACTTGATCGTTGGCTGCCGCTGCCATGGCCCGGCGTCGATGATCGTGCCGCGCGGATCATCGGGCTGGGGATCGGCGGCGTCGGGCTTGGGCTGATAGCATGGGCGGCCTGGACGCTGCACCGCGCAAAAACGACCGTCCTGCCCCATCGCGCGGCCTCGCACTTGGTCACCTGCGGTCCGTTCGTGCGGTTTCGCAATCCGATATATCTCGGCGATGTAATGGTTTTGCTCGGTGCGGCCGAATTGACCAAGAACATCTGGTTCGTTGCCGGTGCCATAGCGTTTGCGGTGTTGGTCACGGTGCTCGCAATTTTGCCCGAGGAGCGCCATCTCGAGGCGCGCTTCGGTGATGATTATCGCGCTTACAAGTCGCGATCGCGGCGCTGGATTTGAGCGCTTTCGGGCAAGGATAACTGCCGTTTATGACCGGCTCCACCATTGAAATGCCCAAATCAATCCCCTTCTAAAGATTTGATCTACCGCACGTTGAGGATCATGGGCGGAGGTATCAGCGGTTATGTTGACCATCAATCTCGCGACAGTCCAATCGCTTGTTTGTGCCGCGGTGATGGCCTGCGCCGGCCATGGCGCAGCCGTGGCCCAAACGCAGCATCGCGACATCATTGCCGACTGGCTCTCCAACACCACGGCGCCGGAAGCAAAACCGGCACAGGCCGATGCGCGGCGCCAAAAAAAGCCCGGCAAACCGAGCGAGACGTCGGTCACGGACCCGCGCGACGGCGATCAAACCTATCAACAGGCCAAGCGCCTGATGCAGGCCATCGATGCCATTTTGAAGGATACTGCGGACGAACGAAGCGCGTCCAACAAACTGCCGTCCAAGGACGAGTTCCTCCTGCCGCCGCTCTGGACCGAGACCAAGGAGGACCGCCAACAGCGCATTCGGGATCTGCTCGATGCAGCGCTTGGGATTGTGTCCGATGTTCCCGTCGTCGCCAAGCAAAAGCAGATCGCAGCACGGCGCAAGACGATTCGCGAAATCGAAGATTTAATCGTGCGCCTGCGCGAAAAGCAGCTCACCGCCCCGCAAAGCTCGCTGTTGCCCGGCGTGATTTCGGACACCGTATCAAGCCTCGGCGAACAAATCATCGATGCCGAAAAGCGGATTGCAAAGAACAAGGAAGACATTGCCGCAGCCAAGGGCGAGGTCCGCGACGCGCTCAAGAAATCCGGCATTGAGCTGTCCGACAAGCAGGTTGAGCTGCTCCTCGGCGGTGTCCTGTCCGGTGACCTCGTGCGACTAGTGGCGGTCTTCAATTCGGCAAAGCTGATCGACCAACAGCTCGCCGAGCGCATGACAGCCAGCGGCGAAAACATCAAGGCTGCGCGCAAATACTTTGCGATGCATGCCGCACTATTTGCGATGTTGGTTCACGCCCAGGACAGCGTCATTGCCAAGATCGATACCCAGTATCTGCCGAAACTGACGGCGATCACAAACGACCTGGCCGCGGCCCGGCAGCGCACCCAACGGCTGCTGCGCCAACAAAACCGGCCGGATCAACAGCGAATTCTGAAATCCAATTTGCGCAGCCAGGCGCTGGCGCAAACCGCGGCGCGCGGCTATCGGCGCTATTTGTTGCAGCAGCGCGAACAGATCGCGCAGGCGCGGCGACGGTCGGCCCACGATCTGTCGATTGCCGACAATACCTATGAGACCGTCGAGGCAAGCTTTCAGCTGCGCAACCTGATGAAGAATACCAAATCGACCTTCGAGGCTCTGCAGAAACTCGAGGCACCGACCTTCGAGCAGATCTTCAAGAACGAAGAATTGCGCAAAGAATTCGAGAACCTCACCAAGAAACTGGAGGTTCCAACCAGCTGAGATCCGGATCGTGCCCGCCTGATACCAGCCCGGCGGCCCAACCACGCATGGGATCAACGGATCAACCCTACATCGGATCACGCGCACACCGGATCACCCACACATGGGACCTTGGGCCTTGGGTGGGGCCTTGGGTGGGGCCTCGGCTGCCGGGCGGGGGAGCGGCATGGTTTGAGCCACGTCTGACCAGCCCCGGTCGTGATGCGGCCGGTGCGCTCAGCGGCGATACTGGATGAACGGGCTCTTGCTGGCGACCTGGTCGTAAAGGGCGCGACCGCGATAGTTGAACTCCTGCGTCGCCCAGTAGGTTCGCGTGCAACCCCCGGCGTCGGCCTCGCGGTAGACTGCCTCGATCAAGGCCCGGCCAATGCCTTTGAGCCGCTGATCCGGCGCCACGAACAAGTCCTCCAGATAGCAATAGTAGGTCGGCGACCAGGTCGAGCGGTGAAACATGATGTGGGCGAGGCCGAGCGGGGCGTCATCACCGGCGACGGCGACCAATCCGATGTGGAATTGCGGATCATCGTCGAGGAGACGTTGCCAGGTCAGGTCGATCATCTCCTCGCTGAGGCGAGCTTGGTAGAATTCGAGATAGCCGCGGAACAGCCGGTCCCAGGCTGGGCGATCCTGATCTTCGATGCGGCGCACGCTGATTACCATGACATGTTCCCGTGTTGAGCCATTGTCGGCTGGCAGCTATAACAGCCAGAACGTGGCCAGACCAAGAAAGGCAAAAAAGCCGACCACGTCGGTGATCGTCGTCACAAACACACTCGAGGCGACGGCCGGATCATAGTTCAACCGATCAAGCACGATTGGAATCAGAATGCCCGCGAGCGCGGCCGCCAAATGGTTGAAGATCATCGCCATCGCTATGACCAAACCAAGGGGCCCGGAGCCGAACCACGCAACCGTGACGACCGCGAGAATAAATGCAAACAGAAAACCGTTCAGGACACCGACAAAGACCTCTCGAATGACCACGCGGGTGGCGTTGACCGTACCAAGGTCGCGTGTCGCGAGGGCACGCACGGCAACGGTCATGGTTTGCGTGCCGGCATTGCCGCCCATCGACGCCACGATCGGCATCAGCACCGCGAGCGCCACCATCTCTTCGATCGATGCATCGAACAGCTTGATGACCGCCGATGCGACGATCGCCGTGAACAGGTTTACAAGCAGCCAGACAAAGCGGCTCTTTGTGGTGTTGAGGACCGTGTCGGTTACGCTTTCATCGCCGACACCGCCGAGGCGCCTGATGTCTTCATCGGCCTCATCGTGGATGACCTCGACGACGTCATCGACGGTGACCACGCCAATCAGGCGGCCGTTGCCATCAACCACCGGCGCAGAAAACAGATCGTAGCGTTCGAATTGATGCGCGACCTGTTCCTGGTCGGCCATGGCGTCGATCAGGGTGACGTCGTCGTTCATCAGATCTTCGATGGCGACGTGGCGCTTGGTGCGCAGCAAATGCGAGAGGTTGACCGAACCGAGCACTTTGAAGCCCGGGTCAACGACGTAGATCTCCGAAAACGTGGTCGGCAAGTCGTCGGTCTCACGCATGTAGTCGATCACCTGACCAACGTTCCAGAACGGTGCGACCGACACGAATTCGCCTTGCATCAGGCGACCGGCCGTCTTTTCCGGATAGTCCAGATTGCGCTCCAACGCCGCCCGGTCCGTGACCGAGAGGCGATCGAACACCTCTTGGCGATCTTCGGGATCGAGCCGTTCCAGGACGTAGGCTGCATCGTCGGAATCGAGCTCGGTGACCGCTTTCGCAAGGTAGGTGTTGGGCAGCTCCAGCGTGAGTTGGTCGCGAACCGTTTCATCGAGCTCGGAGAAGACGTCGTAGTCGATTGCCGTGCCGAGCGACTGCACGAAGGTTGCGCGTTCGCCCGGATCCAGCAGTTCGATCAGGTCGGCAAGATCGGGCGGCCGCAGGTTGACGACCAGATTGCGCACGCGCGCTTCATCGAAGGCTGCCACAGCGTCCGATACGGCGCGCACCAGCTCCTGATCGATCACCGTGACGTGGTCGGATGTGCCGTCGTGAGCTTGCGGATCTGATATCGCGTCAGCCATAGAGGCGCCCTAACACAAGAGCCACGCCACGACCACCGTGCGTCTTGGCCGCCACGTTTCGAGACGTCGACATGACGTGACTGCCTTGTGAGTTGCAAATATCGTCAAATCACAAATATATATGCTGGCCTGTTTCGCGATTTCCCAGCAACAGTGTCGCTCGGCCCAAAAGTTCTGTGGCAATCGGCCCAGAAGTTCTGTGGCAACAGGAACGGTCCGGTTGCGGTTCAAATAATAATGGCCCTTAGCACAATCATGGCATATCGCGCAGTTCTGATCGGTGCTTTGGTCCTGATCGCCAACGCCGCCCCGACGCCCGGACAGGCCTGCACCGGCAAACTTGGGGTGTCGCGGACAATCTCGCTCGACACCAGCGGCGGCCCGCTTTACGGCAGTCTGCAGTATAAGACGGAGAGCTTTCTCAAGGATGGTGAGGTCGTGCTGACCTTTGATGACGGCCCGTTGCGCAGCAAGACACGTCGGATCCTCGCCGCCCTCAAAGATCACTGCACGAAGGCGACGTTCTTCATGGTCGGCAGGATGGCTGTTGCCGATCCGGCAATGGTGCGTGAGGTCGCGCGTTACGGTCACACGATCGCGACACACACCTGGTCACATCGCAATCTCCAACGGCGCAGCACACCTCGCGGCCGGGGCGAATTCGAGCTTGGCATCAGCGCCGTCGAGCACACACTTGGAAAGCCTGTGGCGCCGTTCTTCAGGTTTCCTTATTTGGCAGATTCCAAGGCGATGATTGCTTACAGCCGACAGCGCAACGTTGCCGTGTTCTCGATCGACGTCGATTCGTATGACTATCGCACGCGTCGCGGCGATTCGGTGCACCGCGCGGTGATGCGGCAGCTGACGGCGCGCAAGAAAGGAATCATGTTGTTTCACGACATTCAAATCTCGACGGTGCGGGGGCTGCCGTCGGTGCTCGATACGTTGCATCGCAAAGGCTATAAAGTCGTGCACATCGTGGCAAAAGGGTCCGTGGCAACAGTGCCAGCCTACGACGCGCAGGCGAGAGAACTGCATGCCAAGCGACGGTATTCGCCATCGATTCGACCGGTCGGTTCCGGCCGGGCCGCATCGCCAGCCCGGAAAACGACTGTTGGCGCCGGTCGCAGACGGGCCATCGGGCAACAAGGACGGACGCCCAAGCTCGCGCGGGCTGCAAAAACACGCGCCGCCAGGGCTGCTGATAACTGGAAGCTGCAAGTTCTCGGTCAACCGTGAGCTTGGCGGTTGCAGGGTTCCGGTCGGGCCGCACGATTGTCAGTAACCGGATTTCTCAACTTGTTGATTAATAAGGTGCGACGGCCACACCAGCGATCAATCTGAAGTCGCTTAGTATTCCGTTGTTGATCACACACGACATTTGCGACGACAAGTTCCTACACCAATACGACCACCGGATTTTCACATGCTGCATGCCCGCCATCTTGCGATCGTCTTCCTGTCGGTTCTGCCGCTCGGGACGGCGCGCGCCTGCGAGCCAAGCCTGCGGCTGGAAACCAGCCGTCAGGTGCAGATCGACGCGTCCTCAGGACCAATCTACGGCGACATCACGCGCTACGCGCGCGAGCCCAGTTTTTTGCAACCTAAAGAAGTCGTTTTGACCTTTGATGACGGGCCCTCGCCACGCATCACGCGGTCCGTTCTGACGACGCTTGCAAGGTTCTGCGTCAAGGCAACGTTCTTTCCCGTCGGCCGGATGGCACTCGCCCATCCGGATCTGATCCGGGAGATCGCAAAGGCGGGACATACGATCGGCGCCCATACCTGGAGTCATCCCTACAACCTGCGACGGGTCGATAAGGTCAAGGTCATCGAGCAGATCGAAAAGGGCTTTGCGGCCATCGCACTGGCTGCCGATCAACCCGTCGCACCGTTCTTTCGGTTTCCGGGTCTTAATGACGATGGCCGCGCGCTGGCGCACCTGCAAAGGCGGGGCATCGCCACGTTCTCGGTCGATGTTGTTTCAGACGACAGCTACATCGGCGATGTCGGCAAACTGGTGCAAACCACGCTGTCACGGGTCAGCGCCAACGGTGGCGGCATTCTGCTGTTCCACGACATCAAGCTCGCGACCGCCCATGCATTGCCGCGCATTCTGAAGGGCTTGCGCAAACGCGGCTTCAAGGTTGTGCACCTGACGTCGAAGTTTGCATTTACGCCCGCGGGCAATCACGAACGCGCTTTCAAGGCGCTGTTGCGCAAACGGACGAAACCGATCGTTTCCGTATCGGTTGACGGCTTGCACGGGACGATCCGCCCACTTACACCGCCGCGGCTCAAGGCGGCGCCGCCGGTCACCTTTCTGGCGCCAGACCGAAAGCTGATCGAACTGTCTGCTGAGCGCGATCTGAGACTTCAGAATTTGTCGAAGTCGATCACGCTGCGCGGCTGGCGGCGGCTGGTCGATGAGGACACGAAATCCGTGCAACGCAAGCGGCCGGTCGTGCGCTGACAACCTGTGAAACCAACCAACTTCGGACGCTGTTACGCCGCCGTCGGGACCCATTTCGAGTTCTGAGCGCGATTGATCACAGCAATCCTTCACGGCAATGTGATGATTGCACGCGCATCAACGGGCGCGATTGGGCGTATGCGTTTATGGGGTGGATCGACGTTATCCAATCTGCAGTCGGTTTATTGGAGTACAGCAATGCTTAAATCGTTCAACGGGCTGAACAGACGTGACCTGCTTGTCGGTGGTGCCGGCTTGACCGCGGCAGCAGCCGGTCTCGGGAGCACCGGAGATGCGCGCGCCAAAGCGCCGATGGCCGGCCCCAGCATGACGGCATATCGCCGCGTCAAACTCGGCAGCTTCGAAGTAACAACGGTGTTTGACGGAATTGCCAACGTGCCGAAGGTGCACCCCATCTTTGGCCAGAACCAATCGGCTGAGGCGGTTGCCGCCTACATGCAACAGAACTATCTGCCGGGCAATGCGATGCATATCGGCTTCACCCCGGTGGTCGTGAATACCGGCAATGAACTGGTCCTGTTCGATACCGGCAACGGCGCCGGGCGTGGTGCGACCCGGGGCCATCTGGTGACGTCGTTGCAAGCTGCCGGCCTCACGCCCGATCAAATCGATGTCGTCGTGATTACCCACTATCACGGGGACCACATTGGCGGTCTGATCAGCGATGGCAAGCCGACTTTTCCAAATGCACGGTACGTGACGGGCGCGCTCGAAAACAATTTCTGGACCTCCAAGGCGGTCACGGAAAGCTCAAACAAGGGCATGCAAAGCCGGGCCAAACTGGTGCAGGCCAAAGTCGGGGCGCTGGCGGCAAGGTTCACGTATCTCACCGGCGGCAAGGACGTGGTCAGCGGCATCACGGCGATCGAGTGCTACGGCCATACGCCTGGTCACATGGCCTACAACATCGAAAGCGACGGCAAGCGCCTGTTGCTTTGGGCCGATGCTTGCAACCACTATGTGGCATCACTGCAAAAGCCTGAATGGCACGTTGTTTTCGACATGGATAAGGACCAGGCCATCGCCTCGCGCAAGAAAATCTTGGATATGGCGGCCGCCGACAAAATCCCGGCCACCGGCTATCATATGCCGTTTCCTGCGATCGGCTATGTCGAGAAAGTTGCAGATGCCCATCGCTGGGTGCCCGTGTCCTACCAACTCGACATCCAATAATCGGCGAGCGCCGGCGGCCGAGCCGGCAGACCCGGCCCGAACCAGCGCGCGCCGACCCGGCGATCCGGTGGCCCGACCTCATCGATGGTCGGGGCGGCGGCCGGGCCCGGCAGCGCGATGGTGCGCCGGATCCGCCTCAGGCAGACGTGATCCGGGCGGATCGGGGCTCTCGCGCGAACATCGTTGCATGCACAAAGATTAGACAATGTTGCTCAAATCAGTCATATGCCGTTCACTGACAGTCTGCGTCATTGGAGAAATTTCTCGCACTGATTTTGAGGCAAGAGGGCAGAGTGGCGAGCAAATCATTTGGGCTACACCATATTTCAGCGATTTCACAGGACCTCGAAGCAAGCCGGAAATTGTTTGTCGGCACCCTTGGTCTGCATCTGTTGAAACGGACCGTCCGGCACGATGCGCCGATGCACTACAACCTGTTCTACGGGACGCAGGCGGCACGGCCCGGATCATTGCTGACCAACTATGCGCAACCCGACGGCCGTCGCGGCCGCCAGGGTGGCGGGCAAGCGACAATCGTGGCATTCGCCGTGCCGCATGGTTCGCTCGGGTTTTGGCGCCCCAGACTGCGCCGTGAGAGGATCTGTCATATTATCGATGACAGCTATTACGATGACGACCGGGCGATCTTCCAAACCGATGACGGCCTGCTGTTCGCACTGGTTGAGCATCGCGACGCCGGCGACGGCCACGGCACCCTCGATATCCCGGACGAGGTCGCGGTACAGGGTTTGCACGGTGTCACGATCGCGCAACAGTCGCCGGCGCACTTGAGCGATATTCTCACCTCGGTTTTTGGCTATCACGAGATTGCTTACGACCGGTTTGGAACCGCCCGGTACTATCGTTTCGGTCTCTCGCAGACCAAGGACGGCGGCGTCATCGATGTCCAGATAGACCCCAACATTCGCTTGGGGGCGGAGGGGCACGGCACCATCCATCATGTTGCGTTCGGCGTCGAAAACGAGACGGACCAGTTGTCGCTGCGCGGCCAGCTGATAGCACTGGGTTTGCACCCCACCGAACCGGTCAACCGACACTACTTCCGATCGTTCTACGTTCGAACGCCGGGTGGCGTCTTGTTCGAGGTCGCGACCCGGGGACCTGGTCTCACGGTCGATGAAGCAATCGACCAACTCGGGCGCAGGTTGTGCTTACCGGCGCATCTGGAAGACCACAGAGCGCAAATCGAAGCGGCGCTGCCGCCGTTGGGGGAATGACGGTTGCCCGACGCTGTGACGTCTTCGCGCACCCGGATCAATGCCTGCGCACCGCCGTGAAGCGCAGGTCCGACCCGATCACCTCAGCGCCTCGTCAACCGCCAGTGCCGACAGCATCGGGCGATCCGGCCCGGTCCGGTCGGGCATCGCCGGGGCCGGCCGCCGACCTCAGGTGATGAGCGTGTTCCCCAATTGCTTCATCGAAAGTTCAACCGGCCTGATGCGCTTGTAGCGCGGCTGAGACACATATACGCTCCCGGCAAGTCCTCAAGCTCGGCCCGATCGCCGCGAGCTTTGGAAGCAATCGCATCGGATTGCATCTGTCTGCCGACGCCTCTGGAGCCGCCTGCGAATGTTTCACGCCTTCTTTCCCCATCCGCGCCTGTTCTTCGGTTCTTTCGTCGGGTGGTCACTGCTTTGCGTTGTCGTGTGGTTCATGGGCGGACGAGATTGGGGAACAGTCCTGAGTATCGGTGACTGGTTCGGGATTTCCTATCCTGCAGCCCTGGCCGAGGATGCCGACAAGACCGCCAAGGCGGCATTCGCAGCAGCGAACAAAAGCGCTGTGAATTTCTGGTACTATCAATACCTGATCGCATGCTTTGCCGTGTTCACCGTATTTTGGATGCGGCTGGCCCCGCGCCGTTGGCGATGGTGGTCGGTTGCCGGCTCATCGTTGATCGTCTTTGTCACCTGGTTCCAAGTCCAAATCGACGTGATGATCAACGCTTGGTTCGGCCGCTTTTACAACACCATCCAAAAGGCACTAGCGAAGCCGAACAGCGTTGAAACCAGCGAGTTTAACGGTCATCTTTGGACATTTGCGATCATTGCGGCGGTCTACATCGTGGTCGCGGTGCTCAATCAGTTTTTCAGCAGCCACTATGCGTTCCGCTGGCGCACCGCCATGAACGACTATTACATGCAACGGTGGAACAAGCTGCGCCACATCGAAGGCGCCTCGCAGCGCATTCAAGAAGACACACAGAAGTTTGCCAAGATCCTGGAAAGCCTTGGCGGTCGATTTCTCGACTCGGTCATGACCCTGCTCGCCTTCTTACCGATCCTTTGGGGGCTGTCCAATCAGGTCAAGGTGATACCGCTGATCGGTGATGTGCCTCAGGGTTTGGTGTTCGTTGCCGTCATCTGGGCGCTCGGCGGGACGGTGCTGCTGGCCGGCGTCGGATTGAAACTACCCGGCCTCGAATTTCGCAACCAGCGCGTCGAGGCGGCCTACCGCAAGGAACTGGTTCTCGGTGAAGAACATGAGGACCGCGCCCGCCCGCCGTCCATCGCCGAGTTGTTCAGCAATGTCCGGACCAACTACTTCCGCCTGTTCTTTCACTACATGTACTTTGATGTCGCGCGCTACTCCTACCTCCAGTTCAGCGTGATCGTGCCTTATTTGGCGCTGGCGCCAACGATCGTCTCCGGGGCGATCACGCTCGGTGTCATGCAGCAGATCGTCCGGGCCTTTGGCCGCGTTGAAAGCTCATTTCAATTCCTCGTTCATTCCTGGAAGACGATTGTCGAGTTGATTTCGATCTACAAGCGCCTCGCGGCATTCGAGGCAACGCTGCAGAACAAGCAACTCGGCGAGATTGAGATGGAGACCGTTGGTCAACCGGCCGAATAGTCGCCATCCGCCCGATCGCCACTCACACCGAGGGTACACGGAGCGCGAACCGTTCCGCTGCCGGTCCGGTCAGCCCAAGCCACGATCTCATCAGGCGCCGGGGCCGGATTGGTCTTGATCGGCCCGGGCACGACGGCACGGACAACCGGCCGGGCTTGGGTCTGATACCAGCCCCAGCTTAAGAATTGAGGCACCCGACCGCTGATTGAGTGACCAGCGCTCGGCACGCGCCTTGCCGGCGTTCAAAAAAAGTTCCGGTGACGTGCCTCAATTCATAGCTGGCGGTATCACGCGGGCGCCAACACCGGACCAGCAGCTCACGCCGTGGCGAACGTCACGCCGTTTTCCGACATCGGCAGGGTGAATATGCGTTTGCCGGTGGCCGCATAGATCGCGTTGGCCAACGCCGGACCAACCGGCGGCGTGCCCGGTTCGCCAACGCCGGTCGGCGGTTTGTCCGAGGGCACGATATGGACCTCGATCTTCGGCATATCGCCAATCCGCAACGGCTCGTAGTCCGGGAAGTTTTCCTGCTGCACTTCACCATCGCTCAGTGTGATCTGGTTGCGCATGATGGCGCCCAGACCATAGCCGATGCCACTTTCCATCTGGGCCTTGATGACGTCGGGATTGACGGCAATGCCGCAGTCGACCGCGCAGACAACGCGCTCGATCTTGATCTCATCATCAGCGTTCACGGAAACTTCGACGACCTGCGCCACGTAACTGTTGAAGCTCTCGTGAACTGCAACGCCCAGCCCGCGACCTGCGGCGACGGCATCGCCCCAGCCGGCCTTTTCGGCGGCAAGCTTGAGGACGCCGGCGTGGCGCGGATGCTTGTCGAGCAGCGCCAGACGGTAGGCGACCTGGTCCTGGCCGGCGGCTTCGGCCAGCATGTCCATGACGATCTCGGTCGAATAGGCCGTGTGGGTGTGGCCCACCGATCGCCACCACAGCACCGAGACCGGCGTCTCGGTGTTGTGAACATCGACCTTCAGATTGGCGATGTCGTAGGGTAGGTTCGAAGCGCCCTCGACCGAGGTCGAATCGATACCATCCTTGACGAGCGCTTTCTCAAAGACAGTGCCGATCAGGATCGATTTGCCCGCGAGCCGGTGGGCCCAGGCAACCGGCTTGCCGCTGTCGTCGATACCGGCTTCGACCCGCTCGACGAACAACGGACGGTAATAGCCACCCTTGATGTCATCTTCGCGAGTCCAGACCATCTTTACCGGCCATTTGCCTGCAATCGCCTTGGCGGCCATGGCGGCTTCCGCGGCGTAGTCCGATGTTGGATTAGCGCGACGGCCAAAGGAGCCGCCAGCATAGAGCGTGTTGATTTTCACCTGCTCCGGCTTTAAGCCCAGCACACCGGCAATCGTCGGCTGGACCAGCGAGGGAAACTGACAGCCGTCCCAAACCTGCGCACCATTTTGCGTGTACTCGATGACGCAGTTGAGCGGCTCCATCGGTGCATGCGCCAGGAACGGGAAAACGAACTCGGCAGAGACTGTCTTCGATGCCTTGGCCAGACCCGCTGCCGCATCACCGACAGCCTTGGCAACGAGGCCGGGTTGATCCATCAGCTTGCGATGTTCGGCGACGATGGCATCGGTTGAGCGGGTCTCGGCTTCGGCAAAGTCCCATTCGGTCTTGAGCGCTGCCCGCCCCTTGATGGCGGCCCAGGTGTTGTCGGCGTAGACAACAACGCCGCGCGGGACGACCTTGACGTCGCGCACACCTTTGACTTTGAGGGTGTCGGCAGCATCGAACGACTTGAGCTTGCCGCCGAACTTCGGTGAGCGCGCGATCACGGCGACGGCCATATCCGGCAATTGCACATCGATTGCGAACTTTGCCGTGCCGTCGGTCTTGGCGGCGGAGTCTTTGCGCGGCAGATCCGGTTTGCCAATCAGTTTGAAGGCATCGGGTGACTTGAGGTCGGGCTTTGCAACCGGCTTCAGTTGCGCGGCCTTGGTCACCAGTTCGCCGAAGGTTGCCTTGTTGTCGCCGGCCGACACCCGGCCGGCTTCGACCTTGATGTGTGCAACGGGCACGTTCCAGGCCACGGCCGCGGCCCGCACCAGCAGATCACGCGCGATCGCGCCGGCTTGCCGATACTGCTCGAAGGAATTGGCGATCGCCGTCGAGCCGCCGGTGCCTTGCGCACCAAACAACAGGTTGGCATAGAGCTTGACGTTGGCTGGTGCCCACTCGGTGCGGACATCGTCCCAGTTGGCATCGAGTTCTTCTGCGACCAGTGTCGCCAGACCGGTTGTGGTGCCCTGGCCCATCTCGAAATGTTTGGCGATGACGACAACGCTGTTGTCGGACAGGATCTTCACAAACGGATTGGCGATCAATTCGCCATGTTCGCCTGCGATCGCCACACCGTTGTCGTTAAAACCGACAACCAATGCTGCGCCGAGCGCACCGGCACCCCGCAAAAATCCTCGGCGGGACGTTGCAATAGTCATGGTCAGGCCTCCAACTTCTTCGCGGCCAGGTGGATCGCGGCACGAATGCGGTGGTAGGTGGTACAGCGGCACGCATTGCCGCCCATTTCGCTGTCGATGTCCGCGTCGGTCGGCGTGCGGTTGTGGCTGAGCAGACCGATCGCCTGCATGATCTGGCCGGACTGGCAATAGCCGCACTGGACAACGTCCAACTCGCGCCAGGCACCCTGAACCGCCATCGCAACCTCGCCGAGGGGACCTTCGCCGGCCAGACCTTTGTCGGCCAGACTTTCGCCGGTAAGACCTTCGATCGTGCGAATATCGGCGTCGGCGGCATCTTCGATCGTCAACTGACACGAACGGGTCGGTGATCCGTCAACATGGATCGTGCATGCCCCGCATGCCGCAACCCCGCAGCCGAACTTGGTGCCGGTGAGGCCCAATTCATCACGCAGGATCCATAGCATCGGCGTGTCGCCATCAACGTCGACGCGATGCGACCTGCCATTGACCTTGATTGTGTGCATTTGCCCATCCCACTTGTTCTGCGATGCCAGTGCCGAGTTGCAATATTGAACGTGGAACGTGGAACGTTGCGCCCGGTTCGACCGATCAGTTGGTTGGCGGTGCGGGACAGGGCGCACCAGCTTCAATCCACGTTCTCGTGTTCTCGACAAAGGAGCTATGAGAAGATGGTGCCGGGGCCCGCGGTTTACCAGGCGCCCATGCCCATTTTATCAGCCGGTCGTGCGCAACATGCGCCAGAATTGCTGCCAGGTCGCGGCCGCCGTTGGTGTGCTCGTCCTTGAGGTTTGCGCAAATGTCGCCTGGTGCCAATCCGTTCCAGCTCATCAAGTAGGGCGGCTTGCGCCAGCCGCGCGCGCCCGGAATTCCGGTGAGATCATTGTTCGTGGCGCGATGGCAGATGGCGCAACGGTGGCCGCCGAGGCCCAAACCGAGATCACCGATCTTGAGACGCGGCCAGTGGGTTTTGCCCTTGTCGCGCACGCGCGGCTGATGCGATTGATGACAATTGAGGCAGCGCGGATGCTGAACGACCCGCATCATGTCCGCAAAGGCCCCGAGACCCCGACGATGATGGAACCCGTCGAGGTAGCTCCAAACCGCCAGCACCAGCACACCGCCAATGACCGGAACAAGTAAAAGCGCACGTCCAAATCGCAATCTTGTCATAACGAGCGATGCTATAACCTTTCAGACCTGGCTCGAAATCAGCAGCCGATTGCTCAACCGTGCTGCAGTGAAACAACGAATGCGCGCAGCGCGTCGGCGGCGGCTGCCAGATTGCCGCGTCTGGTGTAGCCGGAGCTGACGCGGGGGCCAAAGTCATGATCGCCGTCACCAACCCAATGGAACATGATCCGGTGGCAAAGCCGATAGTTTGCGATTTCATCGCGACTGCCAAACGGGTCGCGTTCACCCTGCATGATCAGCGTCGGGCAGTCGATTTCAAGCAGATGTGCTGTGCGCAGATTATCCGGCCGGTTGGGTGGATGAAAGGGATAGCCCAAACAGACCAACCCTGAAATCTTCCCCGAACCATATAGGTCATCTGCGACCATGCTGGCAACGCGACCGCCCAGAGATTTGCCGCCGATGAGTAGCGGCAAGTTGGTCGCGACACCACCAATCAACTCGTCGACGGCTGCCAAAAATTCATCACGCAGTTTTTCGGCACGGGGCGGCGGGCGTCTTGCCCCGCCCCGTCGGCGTGCGGCCATATATGCAAACTCGAAGCGGGACACTGACAGATCTCGTGCGCCGAGCAATTCACCGAACGCTTCGAGAAATGGACTGTCCATCGGGGCCATTGATCCAGGTGCGAGCAATACGGTCGCGATCGGGGCGGCCGCGGTGTTGTGGATGAATTCAATTGGCATTGTGCGAAACCCGGTTCGGTGCCGGCCGGCACCAACGTGGACGATTGCGCCGGCCTCAAACGCATAATACCAGCCCGCATAAATAGTGACCCGCTTCATGAGTCCTGGGGTCCTGGGGGCCTGGGGGCCTGGGGGCCCGGCGGCTCACTCGGCGGCCAACTGGCGACGCGCAAGCGCCGTCAGCAGCGCGCGCAACGCCCCGGCGTTGACCGGCTTGCGCAACACCGTCAGTTCCTTGTCGACCAGTTCCCGTTTCACGGCACTCGAGTGATCCGCGGTAATAACGGCCGCGGCAATGAAGCGGTTGCAGTGTTGGCGCACGTCATCGATGGCATCCGGACCGGTCGCCCCGGCATCGAGGTGATAATCAGCGAGGATGACATCGGGCGGACGGGCCTTGTTGTTCAGCTTTTCAATGGCCTGCCGAGCCGAGGTTGCAGTCGTCACGAAACACTGCCAGCCGCGCAGCAGCGTCTCCATACCATCCAGCACCGCCGTTTCGTTGTCGATGCAAAGAACATGGGTGCCATTGAGCGGACCGATCTGTTCAACCGGGCGAATTTCGACCACCGGCGCCGCCGGCGCCGCGCTGACCGGGAGGACGACGAAGAAACATGTGCCCTGTCCCGGTACCGAACGAAGGCCGATCGGATGGTTCAAAATCCTGGCAATACGCTCGACGATGGACAGGCCGAGGCCAAGGCCGCGTTCTGTGCCCACGTCCGTTTCCAGGCGATGAAATTCACGGAATATTTCGGAGCGTTTGTCTGCCGCAATCCCGGGACCGGTATCGAGAACCTGGACTTCCACCGTCGCGCCCCGACGCCGCGCCCCGACCAGTACGCGGCCGGAGTTGGTATACTTGACGGCGTTGGCAACGAGATTTTGCAGGACGCGGGAGAGAAGCTGGGCATCCGAGCGGACCCACAGGGACGACGGCTGGACGGTGAACTTCAAACCCTTGTTGAGGGCTGCGGGCTCAAACTCAACCTTCAACTGCTCAAGCATTTCGTTCAGTGAAACAGCCCGATTGTCCGGTTCAAGGCGTCCGGCATCCATGCGCGACAGGTCGACGAGCGCACGAAGGATATCTTCCACCGCCAGCAGCGATCGATCGATGCTGTCTGCGATCTTTGCCGTTTCCGGCGGCAAACTGCGCTCCAGCAATGAACTGGTATAGAGCCGGGCGGCATTCATCGGCTGCAGAATGTCGTGGCTGGCGGCCGCGATAAAGCGGGTCTTATCGGCATTGGCCGTGTCGGCCTTTGCCTTGGCGATGGCCAGAGCGGCATTGACGTTTTCCAGCTCGGCCGTGCGCTTGCGGACGCGTAGTTCGAGGGTGAGGTTGGCCTGTTCGAGGGCGTTGGCCGAGCGCACACGGTCGGTAATGTCCAGATAGGTTGTCACAAAGCCGCCTTGCGGCATGCGCGAGGTGCGAAACTCGATAATCCGGCTTTTGTCGGCAACGTGTTCCTGAAACGTCTCGCCGGTGACCGCGAGCTTGGTGAGGCGTTCGGCGACAAGCTGGTCGATGTCGCCGTCTCCGAAGCTGCCTTGTGCGGCGCAGGTGCGCAAAACCTGGACCAGGGGAACGCCGACCCTGGCCAAATCCTGAGGCAGGTCGAGGAGTTCGCGGAACCGCCGGTTCCAGCAAATCAGCTGGTTGTTGCGATCGAACACACTGATGCCGTGGCGGACCTGGTCGAGCGCTGACTGCAGCAAGTCCCGGTTCTGCTGCAATGCCTCGGTGGCATCGTCAAGCAGGCGAAGGGCCGATTGGTTGGCGACATCACCGCGTCTGAGAACGAGCGACAATACCAGCCGCGCCGACGGTGCGCCGACGGCACTACTGAGCAGGCGCTCGGTAAAGCGCAAGGTGTGGAGGTCGGCCTCCGCATTGGGGTTATTGGGCAGCTCGCGTTCATCGAAAAACTGCTGAAAGGCGCGTGCCGTGCGCTGCGGACCCAGATAACGGGCCACGGTCGACTGCAGGTCTGACAGCGTGATCGAGCTGCGCCAGAAGCGAATCGCCGGCTGCTGTTGAGGGATAACGTTCTCGTTGACGATGAAGACGTAGGCCTGCAGGCGCTCGATCGGGTGCAGCCCGCGCAGCAGGGAAACCGCGAAGTAGGCGGTTACATTGAGACCCAGGCTCCAGAATACGCTGTGCGCAAGCGGCTCGAACTGCACAAAAAACAATTCCTGAGGCCTCAGCATGGCGATGCCGAAGGGCCCGTCATTGAGAATTGATGCTGGCATCCAGCCGGCTTGGATGATCCACGGCAGAACCAGCGTGTAAGCCCACACCACGGCGCCGACCGTGATGCCCGCGATGGCGCCGCTGCTGGTTGCCCGCTTCCAAACCAGGCCGCCGAAGAATGCCGGCCCGAGTTGGGCGATGGCGGCAAACGCAATCAGGCCGATGCCGGCCAGATTGCCGACACCGCCGACCGTTCGATACACGGCATAACAGAGCAGCAGGATGACGACGATCGCAACCCTGCGAACCGTCAACAGCGCGCTGTAGAGTTGGCGATCCTCGGTTTCCGCCGGGCCGTAGCCGCGGCGCAGCAACCACGGCACGATCAGGCCGTTGCTGATCATGATCGACAGCGCCACCGTTTCGACCACGACCATTGCGGTGGCAGCCGAAAGTCCGCCAATGAACGCGAGCGTCGCGATCTGGTGGGCGCCTTGGGCGAGCGGCACCGACAACACAAACATGTCCGGGTTTGCGGTTTCGGCCGGGATCAGCATCAGCCCCGCAGCCGCGATTGGTACGACGAACAGGTTGATGAGCACGAGATAGACAGGCAACAGCCAGCGCGCCCGCCTGATCTCCCTTTCCGAGTGGTTCTCGACGACCGTGACATGAAACTGGCGTGGCAGCAGCAGGATGCAAATGAAACTGAGCAGGCCGATGGTCAAAACCGAACTGCCGCTCATGGCGACATTGCGCAGGTCGTCGACTTCGGGACGGGTGCGCAACTGCTGGAAAAACGCTTCAGCACTGCCGAAGGCATAGAACACAACAAAGACACCGACCGCCAAGAACGCCAGCAGCTTGATGAGACTTTCCGTTGCAATGGCGAGTATCAGGCCGTCCTGGTGCTCCGTGGCATCGATGTGGCGTGTGCCGAACAGCAACGTGAACGCTGCCAGTGCGATGGTAACGATGAGGCCGGTATCGATCAGGCCGGCAACACCATAGGTGTCCTGCAGCACGACCGGGCCGACCAGCATCGTTTCAGCCGACACGGTGATGGCGCGCAGCTGCAGTGCGATATAGGGCAGCAGGCCGATCACACATATGCAGGTGACCAGGGCGGCAACCAGCGGGCTCTTGCCATAGCGTGCGGCAAGAAAGTCGGCGACCGATGTAATATTCTGGGTTTTGGCGATCCGGACCACTTTCAGCAATATCGGCCAGCCAACCGTAAACATCAGGATCGGGCCGATATAGACGGCCAGGAAGTCGTAGCCCGTCATCGATGCCAAACCAACGCTGCCGAAGAACGTCCAAGAGGTGCAGTAAACCGCGATCGAAAGCGCGTAGATCAGCGGGCGCCCGCCGCTGCTTTGCCAGGCGCGCAGCCAGAAGTCGCCAAACCAGGCGATCAAAAACAGCGTCGCCAGGTAGGTCAGGGCCAAGGTTGCAATCAGGTAGCTGTCGATCATGCGCGTTGGATTGTCAGACCTGCCAGAAAAATTGAGACCGTCGCAGCCTCGATTTGAGCAGATGACGGCGCCCCGGACCTCGATAGCGGCCGTTCAGCTGCGCGCTACAGTATGGCGTGAAAGCGGTTTGCAAGTCCATTGACGCCGCACCGATCCAAGCCCGATCATGTCCGCCCTTCAGGCCGGCCCCGCGCACCGGCCCGCGGCTGCGACCGGCCGCCGCCTCAGAACCCATGAGATCGTGACCTTTGGGCGGCTGGGCAGTTGGGCAGCATGGTCCGCACTCAATCTGAAAGACGGTCGACCTTTTTGGTCGGGCCGCGAATTTTTCCGTCTTGGCACAAGTGAATCAATTTCCGGGTCCGCAACGGAGCTGGATTATTCGGCCATTGAGCGGCACGCTCGTCTGGTCCGTCGGGCGCGATTCGCCGCCGTTTGGCAAACTGTACCGGGTTCGTGAGGGGACAGATTTCGAGGAGAGGCAAGAATGGCGATTATTCAAGAGTTCAAAGAATTTGCGATGAAGGGCAGCATGGTCGACATGGCCGTCGGAATCATCATTGGCGGGGCTTTCGGCACCATCATCAAATCCCTGGTCGCGGACATCATCATGCCGCCGATCGGCTTGTTGTTGGGTGGTGCCGACTTTTCCAAGTGGAAGATATTGCTGAAAGGCACACTGGGTGCAAAAGACGCCGTGACCATGAACATCGGCACCTTCATCAACAATGTCATTAGTTTTCTGATCATCGCCTGGGCGGTGTTCATGATCGTCAAGGCAATCAATGCGATGCGCAAGCAGCAAGAAGAGGCTGAAGCCGCGCCGGAAGAACCGGCCCAGTCCGAAGTCTACCTCAAAGAAATTCGGGACGCGCTGGTCAACGAGTAACGGCACTGCTGTCGCCCTGGCAAACCTCTGCTAAAGTTGAGGGTCCAGCGGATCATCCCCTGGTCGGGACGTTTGAGAGGCTGACAAGCCCTCAAAGATCGCCGCCAAGCGGCGGTTTCGTTGAGGACTTTCAGCCCGAACTGTTGACTGCTGGCACGCGGGCCGGGCGGCAGTGCGAAAATCGCCGGCCGGACTGCGTTGATCATGTCGCGTGCCGGTGGGGTGAACTGTGCTCGTCAATTAAGCTGTCAATAAAGCTAATGTGAGTGTGACGTGTTAGGTGATCATGGTAGGCGAGGCCGTTGTCAACCAGGCGACCAAGCCAGACGACCAAGCACAGAAGGGAATATACACCTGTGAATATGGAGTTCCGCGCTCCCGGCGCCCACACGGCGCTCGGCAAATTCGAAGACCCCAACTGGACCGCGACCGGACAACGACGCGCCGATGTCGCGCTTACACGTTTGGATACGCTGTGGATCAACACCGGCACGCTGTGCAACATCGAATGCCTGAACTGCTATATCGAATCGAGCCCGACCAACGACCGGCTCGCCTACATAACCCGGGACGAAGTCAAAGCTCTGCTTGATGAGATCGCAGATCTCGGCCTTGCAACCCGCGAAGTCGGCTTCACCGGCGGTGAGCCGTTCATGAACCCGCATTTCATCAACATGCTGGCCGATACGTTGGACCGTGGCTTTCAGAGCCTCGTCCTGACCAATGCCATGCAACCCATGCAGCGGCCAAGAATTCGCTCACAACTGCTGCAGTTGAAGGCCGCATTTGGCGCTCGCCTCGTCCTGCGCGTCAGCCTCGACCACTATTCAAAGACCCTGCACGAAAGCGAGCGCGGAGATAACACCTGGGACAAGGCCGTCAGCGGCCTTGATTGGTTGTCGCAAAACGGTTTCTCACTGGCGATCGCCGGTCGTACCTGCTGGCATGAGTCGGAAGCGCAGGCCCGTGCCGGGTATGCGCAGTTGATCAACGAGCATAATTGGTCGATTGACCCGTCGGACCCGATCCGCCTCGTGCTGTTGCCTGAAATGGACGGCAGCCACGATGTCCCCGAGATCACGACCGCCTGCTGGGATATTCTCGGAAAAGCGCCTGCCGACCTGATGTGCGCTGCAAGCCGGATGGTCGTCAAGCGCAAGGGGGCTGACAAACCGACAATCGTGCCCTGTACGCTGCTGCCCTACGAGGCGGCATTCGAAATGGGTTCGACACTCGGCGGTTCGCTGCGCAAGGACGGCGGCATGTTCTGCGACGGTGCGGTCAAACTCTGCCATCCGCACTGCGCCAAGTTCTGCGTGTTGGGCGGCGGCAGCTGCTCTTGAAGCAGTTCGACAAGATCTGGCGCCGGGTCACGCACCCCATTCGAACAGCAATACGGCGGCCGACGGCTCCGATCGCGCCGGGCAACGGCGGCGCTCAAACGCGCGCCGCCTGCATTTGGGCGCGGGAGGCAAGCTCCAGCTCGCCGTCGCTCAAGGGCGCAAAGTACGCCTCAACAGTTGCATCGGCAATTGCCGCCACCGTGTCCGGCCGCCACTTCGGGGCACCGTCCTTGGCCAGCAAGACAGCCCTGACGCCCTCGTAAAAGTCGTGGGATTCGAGGAACTTGCAAGCAAGACGGTAGTCGACGATCAAATTCTCGCGCAAATCCCAGTCGCGGCACTTGCGAAGGTAACTGTGCGTCACTTTCAACGCCGTCGGCGAGCGCTTGGCGAGATCTTGCCTGGTCGTCTGCAGCCACTCATTGCCCGCATGGCGATCGGCGAGATGATCGAGGCGCGCGAGAATTTCTTCGACGGTCGGCGCACCGAAGGCCTCGGCAATGTGGCCCTCCTGCGCGCCGAGTACGCCGGCGCCCGGATCTTGATGACGTGTGTCAAGCAACGGATCGATGGGATATGCATCGGCTAGCGCGGCTTGGATCGCAGGCACCTCTTCGCTGGCGATGCAATGTGTTACCAGGCCAAGCCGCAATGCATCAGCCCGCCCGATGCTGTGCCCGCTCAACGCCAGATACATGCCGACATGGTTCGTCAACCGGGCCAGAACGTGCGCCATACCGACATCGGGAAAGAAGCCCAACGCTGTCTCCGGCATGGCAAAGCGGTGGTTCTCGGTGGCAAGGCGATGGGTGCAAACCTGTGTCAGGCCGACACCCGAGCCCATGACCGCACCGTCAAGAATGGCAAGGCTTGGTTTCGAGAAGCAATCGAGCAACCAGTAGAGGCTGTATTCGCTGGCCAGCGAGGCGCGGGCTAGCGCCATGTCCTCGCGCGCCAGGGCGACAAGTTCGCGGACATCACCGCCCGCACAGAACGCCCGCGCCGGCGATGAGCGATATACCACCGCGTAGAGATCAATGTCCCGGGCCAGACCGGGGATTGCCGCTGCAATGGCATTTTTCATGGCGTCGTTCAAAGCATTGAGCGCCCGCGGTCGGTTGAGAACAAAGGTGTGCAGCGCGCCCTCGCGCTGCATGATGATCTCATCGCATGGTTCGGAATTCTCGTTCGCCATCTCAGACATGTCTTCCGCAAAAGCCTCATCTTCGGACAAATATGACCACACAGCACCTGAAATAAGTGCGGAAACGGCCGCATTTTCTCCTTTTACGTGGTAGATTATGCAAATCAAAGGTCTGCCGCGCTGACAAGGCGTACGGCTTGAGCGGGTTGGACTGTTAGAGCTACTGATATTGCGTGCTGCGTTCATTGCTTAAGCGAGAACTCGGGGGACTAATGCGCACATCAGTCGCGCTGCTACTACGAATTGGCGTTCTGGCAGGCTTGGCGGCCAGTTTGGCGCGGCCGGCAGGCGCGCAGATCAACGACGCCGCCGCAGCCCTTGATTCTATGATCCGACAAGCGCAGCGAGCAATTACCGGCAAGCCGAAAGCAAGCCGCATCAGACAGCGTCGGCGCTCATCGATCGCGACCGATAACATCAAGATCACACCGCCGGCACCGCTCCCTGTCGCCAATCCCGGACGTCTCAAGCAGGCCGCTGCACAACAAGAGACCAGCCAACCCAAAGACACCGGTCAACCCGGACCTGGCAAAGCCGCAAAGACGGCCGGCCCCGGCAGTGATCCAACGGCGACCACGACAACGGTCGCACCGCCGCCGCCTCCGCCTGACGTTTGGACATCGCACCAGATCGAGCAGGCGATGCTCGCATGCCGCAAGGTTCTCAAAGGCGTCGATGCGGACGTGTTGCCCACCCCACCCATCAAGCGTGGGCCATGCGGGGATGCCGCACCGGTCAAGCTGGCGCAACTCGGCGGCCACGCACCGGTGATGTTTGCACCGCCAGCGACGCTGAACTGCCAGATGGTGCGCGCGCTCGACACCTGGCTACGACGCGGATTGCAACCGCTTGCCGTCAAGCATCTCGGCAGCCGGATTGTAGAGGTGTCGGTGATGAGTTCCTACTCCTGCCGCAATTCCTATGGCCGCAAAGGGCGCCGGCTCAGCGAACACGGTCGCGCCAATGCGCTCGACATTGGCGGCTTTGTTACCGCCAACGGTGACCGCACAACGCTACTGGCGCATTGGGGCCCGACCGAGCGCGACATCGTGGCGGCGGCCCGCAAGGCGCAGATCGCACGGCAGGCGGCGGCGCGCCGGCGCAACAAAACCGCACCGTCGACCAGCACCGCCCAAACGCCGGCGCAATCGGCAAAACCAACGCCGCAGCGCGCCACGCCAACGGCCGGCAACGACAGTTCCGGACCACCGGCTGCGGCGGCACCTGCGGCACGTGTGATTGTCGCCGCGCCCGGATTGCCGCCAACCCCGCAGCGCCGCCCAAGCCTTCGACAGCGCTGGGAGTGGTCGCGCGCGACCACGGCTGTGCGCTCCAACCGGCAGCCCAAGGCGCGCCGCGACGCCTACCGCAACCGGCTGGACTCGTTTCTGTCGCTGCGCAACGATCTCGGCGGGCCGAAACAGGCGGCCAGCGCCAAGGCGGCGCCTCGATCACGTCCGCCCGAAGTTGATCGCGCCGCGTTTCTCAAGGGCGCGCACCGGACCGCATGCCGGATCTTCGGCACGGTTCTCGGCCCCGAAGCCAATGACGCACATCGCGATCACTTCCATGTCGACCTCGCAACCCGCCGCCGCAGCAACTACTGCCGCTAACCGCCGGTAGCATGCTCTGCGCCTGTAGTATGCTCTATGATTACCAATCGCAGTAGCAATCGGATTGGCACTGCGATTGGATGCGTGCGGCGCGCGAGCGCCAGCGATGCCATTGCTGCCGGTCAGACTTGGCTCGAACCATCGCGCTCCGGCGCGCCCTCAAACAGCCGCGCATGACAGCCAACCGGCTTGGCTGCATGCGGACCATGTGAAGCAGGTTGCGTCTAAGCATTGTGCAATGGCTCAAATTGCAGGCACACTCGTGTTCCGCCGCAGAGCATTGTCTGCATCTCGGGCGTTTCAGAGTTGGCCCGCGTCCGGCCGCCGACAGCCACAATCTCATGGGCGGTCGGGGGGCGGTCGGGGGGCGGTCGGGGGGCGGTCGGAGGCGGTCGGGGCCCGGTCGGAGCGCGGTCAGAAGGCGGTCGGGCGGCGGCGCGGACCGGTGTGGCGGATCCGCCTCAGGCGGACATGATCTGGCAGCTCGCGGGATGGGAGCAAGAGCGTGACGAAAATCGATTCGGTCTTCAAACCAAACAGCGGCAGCGACGCCGGCGGGCGTTATCCGGAAGTGCGGATGCGGCGCAACCGACAGGCGGATTGGTCACGTCGCCTCAATCGCGAGCATGAGCTGTCGGTCTCCGACCTGATCTGGCCGGTGTTCGTGATCGAAGGACACGGCCGGCGCGAGGCCGTTCCCTCGATGCCCGGCGTCGACCGCCTGTCCGTGGACCTGATTGGCGAAGCCGCGGAACAAGCCCTGGAACTCGGCATTCCGGCGATGGCGTTGTTTCCTTATATCGAACCCGACAAGCGCACCGCGGACGGGGCCGAGGCCTACAATCCGGAAAACCTGGTGTGTCGCGCCTGTCGTGCGGTGCGCGGGCGCGGCCTCGACGTCGGCATCATTTGCGATGCGGCACTCGATCCATATACCAGTCACGGCCACGACGGTCTGGTGCGCGGCGACGTCATCCTCAACGATGAAACGCTCGCGGTTCTGGTGCGCCAGTCACTGGTTCAGGTCGAGGCTGGCTGCAATGTCATTGCCCCGTCGGATATGATGGACGGGCGGGTCGGCGCAATTCGCCGGGCCTTGGAAGCGCATGGCCACACCAATACGCAGATTATGGCGTATTCGGCCAAGTATGCCTCGGCCTTCTATGATCCGTTTCGCGATGCCATCGGCTCGTCCGGCGTGCTGAAAGGCGACAAGCGCACCTACCAAATGGACCCAGCCAATTCCGATGAAGCAATGCGCGAAATCGCCCTCGATCTGGCGGAAGGTGCCGACATGATCATGATCAAGCCGGGCATGCCGTATCTTGACATCGTCAGGCGCGCCAAAGAGACCTTCGGCGTGCCAACCTATGCCTATCAGGTGTCCGGCGAATTCGCGATGCTGCAGGCGGGCGCACAAAACGGCTGGCTCGACGGCGACAAGGTGATGATGGAGAGCCTGATCGGATTGAAGCGCGCCGGCTGCAACGGCGTGCTGACCTATTTTGCGCCAATGGCGGCACGACTGTTGCGCCAACACCGCTGATCGCGCGCCGGCCAGATGAGAGCAGCATCGCGGCACAATAGCGCCTGACCGCCGTTCACGCGCAGTCATTGACATCATCCTCACACGCACGTGCCCAGAAGTCATTGGCGCGCGGTCCGCAGGTGTCCCACATCCGCTGCATTGGCGCTGACAACGGCGCAGCCGACGGAGATAAGCAGATGATGAGAGTGATCTTGGCCGCAGTTCTCGCCTTGTCGATTTCAGCCACCAAC
Organism: Hyphomicrobiaceae bacterium; assembly: GCA_965223355.1. Taxonomy (GTDB): domain Bacteria; phylum Pseudomonadota; class Alphaproteobacteria; order Rhizobiales; family Hyphomicrobiaceae; genus Tectiglobus. The sequence continues at coordinate 3,854,023 of CBDCWE010000003.1, read as the reverse complement.
AGCAGTGCCGAAGATTGTGAGCAATATCCATTTGGCAGCCAGGAGTGGTGGCAGTGCAAAACCAGCAATTCGAGCGGCCCAACGTAAGTATCCCCCGGCAAAGCTGGGAGCTACTTACCTGATCCGATCAAGTCTCAGGTTTCCAAAGGGCATTGCCCTTTGGCGGGATCGTTAGCATCTGTCTCGCTTGTCAAGGCATTTTGGGGGCCCATTTTCGGTTTTCGAAGATCAGGGTGTTGGCGAGAATGATGAGTTTTCGCATGACGGCAACGAGCGCGACTTTGGCGGGCTTGGCGTTGGCTCGCAAACGTTCGTAGAAGGTTTGCAAGTCAGCATTCACGCCACGACCGACAGCAACCATGGCCGGCATGTAAAGCAGCTTACGCACTGCTGCTCGGCCGCCGCGAATGGCACGCCGCCCCCGCATTTCGCCGCTGTCCCAGTTCATCGGCGCGACGCCGACAAGGGCTGCGATTTCTTTATCGGTGCAGGTGCCGAGTTCGCTGAGCAGGCCGATCAACCCCATCGCCGTGATGTCAGCGATACCTGGAATTGAGACAAGAATATCATAACGTCGCATCAGCGCCTCATCGCTTGCGATGATCTTGCGGATCATCGCCTCGAGGCGCGCGATATGCTTGTCGACGGCCTTGAGCTGCCTGCCCAGTTCGCGCTTGAGGTTGGCACATTGGGCCGCACCATGGCGGTTTGAAACGGCCGTTCTGTCGCCAACGGCGGCGATGCGAGCTGAGATAAGCTCTGCCAGTTTCTGGATTTTTTCAGGAGCAGGGATGGTCGCGTTTGGCTGATGCAGGGCTGCCAACTGGGCCAGTGTCATCGCATCGATCGTATCGGTTTTGGCCAACTTACCTAAGATGTCGGCAAACTTGCGGGATCGATAAGGATTGATGACACAAACCGCAATACCGGCAGCGTGCAGAGCGGCGTGGCAAGAGCGATGGTGTTTTCCCGTTGCCTCACAAACCACAAGGCCGACCTGATACGTGGCAAGGCTGGCGAGCAATTGCTTGTGGCCTTTTTTGGTGTTGGCAAACCGGAACGTCACATTGGCCGGATAGATTGCGACATCGAGCCAGTTCTTGGCAACATCGATGCCGACATATACCATGTCAGAGTCGCTTCGTTTGACCTTGCCTTGCATCCGGGACTTGCTCCCAATCATCTGTTCAGGTGAAGCGATGGGCGGGCTGGCCTAGCTAACAAACGGTGCAAATCACCCAAGGGCAGCACGGCCCCAAACCCGCCCGATCCGGCAGGGTGGCCATCCTGCCGGATCAAGCCTGAACATCGCTGATTCGCAAGAAACAGGCTCAAGATTAAGATACAAAGGGCAGCGCCCTTAACCAATCGCCGTGTTGCAGCGATCCTTGCCGGGCTTTGAGCCCCGCATAGTCCCCGACCAGGTCGTCTTGAGGTGTGGAGCAACTGTCCGCTGGTCATTGCCATCCGTTGCAATCCATTGCAATCCGTCGCAGCCCGGTCACCAGCAGGTTGCTCCACAGGCGCGGTTTATTCAGCCGCCTCGCGGTGGTTGCTCAGCACCTGTTCGGCGAGTTTGCCGGTGAGCTCGGCCAAATGGTCGAACTTGGCCGAATAGGTGCCGACACCCGATGTCGCCGACCGCAACTCGATGATCAGGTCTTCGATTTCGGCTGCAGGGATGTGGGCCTGCACGATATCCCAGCCGGGCCAGCCATCGCGACCGTCGAACCCCAGGATATGGCCGCGGCGCTGCGAGACCATGCCGTTGACCTTCGGCGTGGCATCGCTCGGCACCGTGATTTCGACCGCCATAATCGGTTCCAACAGCACCGGGCTGCACTGCGGCATGCCTTCGCTCATGCCGAGCCGGCCAGCCTGACGGAAGGCCATATCGGAAGAATCGACGCTGTGATAGCTGCCATCGGTCAATATCACCTCGACGTCGACCACCGGAAAGCCCAGCGGTCCGGAGGCGAGGTAGTCCTTACAGCCAGCCTCCACCGATGGAATGTACTGTTTCGGCACAGCGCCGCCGACAATCGTGTCGGAGAACTTGAAGCCCTCGCCGCGACTCAATGGCTTGATGTCGAGGACGACGTCGCCGAACTGGCCGCTGCCGCCGGACTGTTTCTTGTGGCGGCCACGAATACTGGCGGCCTTGCGGATCGTTTCCTTGTAGGGCGTCTGGCGCTTTGAACGCGCGATGTCGACACCGTATTTGCGGGTCAAACGTTCCTGCGCAACGCGCAAATGCATTTCACCCTGCCCCAACAGCAGCATCTGGTGGGTGTCGGCGTTTTGCTCGACGCGCAGCGAGGGATCCTCGTCCGTCATCTTGTTCAGCGCCGCACTCAGCTTCACCTCATCCTTGCGGTCCTTGATACTGATGGCCGAGGCAAACACCGGCTGCGGAATGGCGGCGGCGGCAATTTGCGCGACGGGCGTCTTGTCGGTCGTAATCGTCTCACCGGTTTTGATCGCCTCGATGCGACCGAGGCCGACAACATCTCCGGCCTGCGCCGCATCCCGCTTCACGGCATCCTGACCGCTCATCGCGAACACTCCGGACACCTTACCCTCACCATCCGGCGAGACCACCGTCGCGCCATCGTTGATGGTGCCGGCGAGAACCCGGGCAACGGAGAGTTTGCCGGCGTGCGGCGTGTGGATTGACTTCAACACGTAAGCTGCATTTGCGGGCTGATCGGTCAGCACGCGTTGCGCGGTCGTCTCGACGAACGGTGCCTCATGGCGCAGGGCCTTGAGCAAGCGCACGATGCCGTTGCCATGTTCGGCCGAGCCGAGGAAGACCGGGCAAATCTGGCCGCAGCGCATTTCATTGGACAAGTCATCGAAGACGCGGTCGCGCGGCGGCTCCATATCGGACAGCAGTTGCTCCATTAACTCATCATCGTAGTCGGCAAGCTTTTCGAGCATTTCGAACCGGGCATCCTGTTCACGCTCAAGCACACCATCCGGCATCTCAACGACTTCCGAGGCCGCATGTTCGCGATAGACAAACGCGCGCTCGAGCGCCAGATCAACAAACCCTGTCGCAATGCCGTTTTCCCAAATCGGTATCTGGCGCAGCACCAGGGGCAGCGCGCTGGACGGTTGCAATATCGGAATGAGGTCGCGGACCGGCGTATCGAAGGTGTCGATCTTATTGAGAAACAGCATATGCGGAACGGCGTTGTCTTCGAGCGCCTTGAAAATCACTTGCAGCGCCGGCACGCGCTTGGGATCGGGTTCGCACACGACAATGGCAGCATCACAGACCGACAGGGCATGGATGCCTTCCTGCTGAAACTCAACCGAACCCGGGCAATCGATAAACGTGAACATGTCACCCAGATAGTCCGTATCGGCAATGTTGAGCTCGACGCTCATATTGTGATCTCGTGCCTCGGCACTGGCATCACCGACGGTCGTCCCGTCCGTTACTTTTCCCTGCCGCGGAATTTTCTCTGTCCGAGCCAAAATCGCTTCGAGCAGCGACGTCTTACCGCTCAGAAACGGGCCCACCAGTGCAATGCAACGGGTGCTGCGGCCTGCTGCGCCATTCGGTCCTGCAGGTTGCCCCATGGTTCTCCTCCTGTTGCCCGGGCGAAAGACCCATGCCGTGCCCTTGCCCGGGAGAAGGCTCGGCTTCACCATGTTTGCGCTCAATTGACGCAAGTGCAAGAGGGAACGGCTAAGAACCGGACAAATCGATCCCGCCAACGTCCGGTGCGCAGATCTATCGAGATATGATGGCGATGCCCGCCACCTCGCACATCGTGCCGGCTGCGATCAGATTTTCCGGCATTGTCCGATTTGCGTTACCCCAGCGAACACTTAGCCGACAGCTTCGGAATTAACTAAAAAACGCTTGACGTGCGGCATAATTGCATCGAAGCTTAACGGTACTTCGACCGTTGTACTGCTTTCAAAGCTTGCCGGGATATCGTAGAGTCATGAGTATGAAGCGTTTGACACGCGCAGCCGAGGCCGCCGGATTTGCCATGGCTCAAGTTGATGCGTGGTCGCCGACAACGGGGCAGACCGATCGCTCCGGCACCGATCATTCCGACAAAGAAATCGATTTTTCAAGCAAGGATAATGTCTCTCAAAATACTCAAGAAGGCTTGCCAAAACGGCCGCACGGGCCGCGTATGGCCGCGACGGCATCCTCGATGTCCGGCTTTGCGCAACAGTGGATCGGAGCACTGACCTGGCGCTGAGCGGTGGCGTCGCCTCGAGCCGCGATGACGCCGCGGCGAGCTGATCTGAACGCCGTTCTTGCGCTGCAGCACATTTGTCAGAACTCATCGCTCCAAACAAGCTCAGTGGCCTGAGTGTGCGGCGCGGGGGTCATCGAACACTGGAACGATCAACCAATCCAAGATAGACATCTGGAACCAAGATACACGTGTGCACATATAGAGCGAGGCGACACATATAGAGCCAAGATATTCCGATAGAACGACATACCCATAGAGCCCAGATGCATCTATAGAACCAACGACAACCAACAGAAGTTTTCCACACGCCGGGATCGCAGACATTGAGCACAGTACTGATCGACACAAACGGTTGCGAACACGATTGCGAGCAGGATGCTGGGGTTTTGAACCTCAAAGAGCTTTATGGCGCGAGCTGCTCGTGCACGACGTTCAACGACTTTCTGGTGCGAAACAACGGCCACATCCGCATCGATATTGGCGCCGATTGGTGCACGCTCAGCGCTGCACCGGACCGGACGTCGATTGCCGCCTTCGCAGCTGCTTCAAGCCTGCTCGACAAGATCGCCCCGAAGCGGGTTGCACTGGCCTTGTTCGACGGTGACTGGCAGCACGCCATTCATCCCAACCACAGCTCCGCTCTCAACGCGCTGCGCGAGGCTGCGTGTGAAGAATCGCTTTACGATCAAGGCCGCTTTCTGGCCCGGGCACGTCCCCTCAAGAGCCTGCCTTCAGACCACCCTCTTGGCGCCCTTCTCGAGCTTTGGCGCGACCGCGGTGCCAGCATGACCATTGACGAATACTCCCGCGTATTCGATGACCGGTTGGGCCGCAGGTACGTGGTGCTTGAACGCGAAACCGGGACCTCGCGGTTGGTGTTCAATCGCATCGGAGAGGGTTTACACATGTACGATGAAGGTTGGACCCGCCGCCTGGTCGGCCACCGCGTCGAGGACCAACCCGACATCGATTATGCGCAGTGGGTCGCCAACTATTGGCGCAACGCCTACCTGACCGATCAGCCAACGCTGTCGGATGCGGACGTCATCGTTACCAACCCCAGGGAAAGAACGAGGCGACGAATTCAGTATTCCCGCCTCACTCTTCCAATCAGCAACAACAACGGCAAACAGCTGCTATTGAGCGCGTCGCTGGTCGACCCTGACATCAACTTGCGTGTCGAAGTCGGCTAGGAAGCCAAAGGTATCGTCGATCAGCTGCATGGGCGTCATTCGCGCCAACGCCAGATACAGATCACCCTCGGGAAATGTCGGTGAGTGGCGCATGATGATTGACTTCGGCGAAACATCACGAAACCCGATGCGCTTGTCGAAGGCCTTGCCGACGTTCTGCTGCGTGATCGTTGCAATCAGGCTGTCGTAGTTCCACAGCGCAAACGCGTAGGCGCGCCCCATCCGCGAAATGATCTCACCCAGTTGCAGTCGCCGAAAGTCCGGCCGATACCAAATCCCGCCTCCGAGCGCGACGCGCCCTGTGATCTCGGTCGCATTCGGTGCTGAGATGATGCAGCTCTCGTTGGGAGCCTTGTCGCGGTCGGGGTCGGCATAGAAGAACCGCAGTTCCTCGGCTTCGCGTTTGAAGTTCGTATCACTCCAATCAAAAATCCTAGCCGACTGCGTCGCAACGACGTCGCCGAGATGGTTGCGTCCCAGAAACACAAAGCCGGTGTCGTCACTGACACCGCCCGGGTTCTCGCGAAAGCTGGTTGTGATCGGAAACCAACTGTTAGCATTTTTTTGGTTGACCTCCCAAAGCTGTGCAAATGTGCCGAACTCGAGAAACACGCCACGATCAGCGGCGGCGTGCACCGCCTTGAGGAAGAATCGCGCCATCAGTTCCGACGGGCCGTACTTCAGGTTAAGTCGCTTGAGGAAACTGTCTATTTTCTGGGTTTGATATGACATCAGAGATCTCCTCTATCTTTGGTTGAGGACTCTGACGCTCATCAACTGGCGAGAAAGTTCAAGCAAAAATTGTTTTGCATTTCATCAGACGGCATTTAAGCTTGTGATTTGGTCAATTGAGATGTAGGGGAGTCTAGTCAGGGTGCGCGTCATTAAGAATGAGTCAAACCACACAGAACCGGTCCGCCGGGTTCCGCGCCGCAAGTCCTCGGAAATCGATAATCTGCTTGGTCGTCGGCTGAAGCTGCGACGAACGCTGCTTGGCTACACCCAGGCTGAACTCGCAGATCTTTGCTTTCTGTCACCGCAACAGATTCACAAATATGAGAATGGCTCGAGCAAAATGTCGGCGGGTCGCCTCGATCAGATGTCGAAGGCGTTGGATGTTCCGGTTGGCTGGTTTTTCGAAGACGTGCGGTTCAAGACACGCATGCCCAACGATCTCCTCGAGCTGCTGTCGGACCCACAGCTGCTGCGAATCTTAACGATATTCCGCAACATCCGGAACGATGAAACCAAAAGCTTGATCATCAGTCTGGCTGAAAATGTTGCAAGCCATCTCGAACCAGACGAAATGCCGGCAACCGCCGGCGATGACGCCGCCGATCAACCGCGGCTCGCCGCAGCGGACCGGGGCAACTGATAACGTGGCGGCGCCGTCCGCGCCGCGCCGGTTCAGACCGTGCCCGGCCATTACCGCTCGGCGACAGCGCGCGGGACGGTCCCGGCCAAGTCTGTAACAAGCCGCTCCAATCGCCGTTTCACGGCGATCCATGAGGGGCTATCCGCCCCTCATACTCCCCGACCAGGGGATCATCCCCTGGACCCCACACTTGTTCAGAGGTTGCCTAGATCATCGTGCTTTAGAGGCGAGCAACTTTCTGCCTTTATTCGGGATCGTTCCGATTCCGAATAAAGGCAGGTTGCTCTAGGGCGTCGAACCTGTCGGTGTGCCGCGCAGGCAGGTTCGGTGCATCACGCGCGGGTAATGGGCTGCATCAAAATTCGGGTCGGCGCGGTGCAGCAGGCAGCGGTTGTCCCACATCAGCACGTCGCCGCGCTGCCAGGTGTGGCGGTAGATGAACTGGTCCTGTGTTGCGTGCGCTTCGAGCGCGATGATGCGGGCGCGACCCTCGGCCAACGGCCGGCCCTCGAGATGGGAGGCATGCGTGCCCATGAACAACGCCTTCCGGCCGGTTTCGGGATGCGCCCGTACGAGCGGATGTGCTTGCGGTGGAGCATCCCTAATCTCTTCCGGCGTCAGCGTCCTGTCGACGTTTTCGCGCGACAATTCCCAACTGTGGATGACCTTAACATCTTGCAGCTCGGCCTTGGTCGCTTGGGGCAATGCAGCATAGGCCGCGGTCATGTCGGCAAAGCAGGTATCGCCGCCATTAGGCGGCAATGTAACCGCGTGCAGGATGGTGGCCATCGATGGCTGCGGTCTGAACGACTTGTCGGAATGCCATTGTGTCGACTTCACCTTGCCCGATGGTTTGCCGTCGGGGCCGAGGTTAGTGACGATATGGACGAGTGGATTGGCGGCATTGTTGCGGTTTGATACGGCATGGCGCTCCAACGTGCCAAACTGTTCGCAAAACGCCACTTGTTGCTCCTGGGTCAGGCGCTGATTGCGAAAACACAGCACCTTGTGGGCCAGAAAGGCGCGCTGTACGGCGTCTTTGTGTTCCGGATCGAGCGGCTTTGAAAGGTCAAGCCCGACAATCTCAGCGCCGAACTTGTCCGACAATGGATTGAGCTCGAACATCGCCGAACACTCCGACTGCAGCTGCGTTTCAGGATCTGCCACGGCCATCTGAACGCCTCCGGATTGGTGACCAAACAGACCGGAGATTAGATCATCGTGCTTTAGGTTGGAACCGCTATTGCGGTTCCAACTTAAAGCACAAAGATGATCGCCACTTTAGAGGCGAGCAACTTTCTACCTTTATTCGGGATCGTTCCGATTCCGAATAAAGGTAGGTTGCTCTAGCGCCACGATCTCGCCGCACAACTGATTTGCAGTCGCGGTCGGTGCGATAGCTCACTGGTGATCAAATGCTGGTGAGACGGCCACCGTCATCGCCGGTTTGTCGGCCTCCCGCACCGCCTCCCAAACTGGCTCCCACACTGGCCGTCGCCATCTCGGCCGCGCGGCGGCGCGTGTTGACACGATCGGTGAAGCAGTTCTCACTCCATCACGTGATTCGAGGCAGCGCTTCGGGTGGTTTGCGTTCGTCCATAGCTATGGAGGAGCATCGATGTCGGCGGTCTTTGACAACCCTGCATTCGACAATCATGAACAGGTCGTGTTCTGCCGAGATCTGGCGACGGATCTCAAGGCGATCATCGCGATCCACTCGACACGGCTCGGGCCGGCGGCAGGCGGATGTCGAATGTATCCTTATAAGACGCTCGATGGCGCACTGACGGACGTGCTGCGGTTGGCGCGCGGCATGAGTTACAAGAACGCGCTTGCCGGCTTGCAACTGGGCGGCGGTAAGGCCGTCATTATCAGCGAACCGGGCACGCCACAAAAACCGCAGCTGCTGACGGCCTTTGCCAAGCACGTGCAAACGCTCGGCGGGCGGTATTGGACCGCCATCGACGTCGGTGTCGGGGTCGCCGACGTTGCCCATATGGCGCGGCACTGCGATTATATGTTCACGCTGGTTGATGAGCGCCGAGGCCGGCGCAATCCGGCGGTGTTTACGGCGCTTGGCGGCTTCGTTGCGATCGAGGCGACCGTGCAGCACGTGCTCGGTCGGCCAACGCTGGACGGTCTAACGTTCACATTGCAGGGGTTGGGGCAAACCGGCATCGATCTTTGTCGCCGCTTGCGCGAAGCCGGCGCAGTTGTGATCGCCGCCGACGTCAATGAGGCGGCAACGCGACGGGCGCACAACGAATATGGCGCCGTGATCGTGGCGCCCGACGAGATCTATCGGCAGGACGCCGACGTCTTCGTGCCATGTGCGCTCGGGGCCATCCTCAACGACGAAACCGTGCCGCAGCTCAAGGTCAAGGCGGTCTGTGGCCTGGCCAACAATCAGTTGGCCGAAGCGCGTCATGGCGCCATGCTGCGCGAGCGCGGCATCGCCTATGCGCCGGATTACGTGGTCAACGCCGGCGGTGTGATCTATGGCTCGGATGATATCTTCAAAACCCACGATACCAGCGAGGCGGAAGTCAAAATCCGCGCGATCGGCGGTGTGTTGAAAGAGATATTTGAGCGCGCCGAGGCGACCGGGCGGGCGACCTCCGACATCGCCGATGACATGGCGCGTGAGCGCATGGCAGCTTGATGCCGGACGCGGGGCGTGTCCAGCGTCTTTTGCCGTGTGTTGGGAAACCTCTGTCATCCCGCCACAGCAGGTATTGCCGTTTGAGCGCTTGCGCCTGGTTCCGTGGTGCCGTGAGCGGCAGCTGCAATCACACGGTTGCAATTTCTGGTGACAATCCCAGACTGTACAGTTCGCTGGCGATCTCGCTCGTATAGATCGGGTTCATGACAATCACGACATCCGGCTTTCGCCCTTTCAGTTGCGATGGTGCGATAATCAGATGTCCGGTGCCCGGCAGATATTTACCTTGCTTGAACGGGTTGATGTCGACGACGTTTGACACCTGCGGGCCGATCGCCAGGGTCGTCAGGAATGCGACGGTCTTGGAGCTGCCGCCCCAGATGACGATGCGTTTGCCGAGCTGTGCCTGTTTGCGGATATAGCGCTGCCAGTCGCGCTTGTTCTGCTCGACCTTGCGGCCAAATTCCGCAACCTGATGCCGGCGCTGTGTAATATCCTCGATCGGCTGTTTACTTCGCCGCCCGGAACGGTCGGCGGGATGGGCATACTGGATGATGTATTGATCATCGTAGACCAACTCAATCGCATCAACTGCAAAGCCGGCCCGGTGAAACAATTCGGCATGCGTCGCGCGGGTAAAGTATGAGCAATGCTCATAGTAGATGTCCCAAAAGGCGCCTTCGCTCAGAATGCGTTCTGTGTCCGGTGTTTCAAAAAATACACCAACATCTGTTCGCTGGCCGATACTGCTACGCAGGTTGGATACGAAATCTGCAACGTCCGCGATGTGTTCAAGTGTATGTCGGCAAACGATCAAATCAGCTTCCAACGGACCATAGTCGGGACCAAAGTATGTTGCGGCAAAGCTGACGCGCTCAGCGTCATAGCCGGCGCCGAGCGCGTTGCGCTGCAGCCGCTGCGGGCGAAAGCCAGGATCAAGCCCGAGGCCGGAGCATTGCGCCTGTGAACAGAGCTCTATGAGAAAGTCACCCTTGCCGCAGCCGATCTCGACGACGTGCTTGCCAACCAAGTCGTAGGTCGATGAAATGTCTTCAATCAGCTGTTTGGCAAACCTGCCGAACGTGCCTGAGTAGATTTGCGATTCTTCGGTGGCAGCAGCGTACTCCATAGCTTCAGCATCGAAAATGGCATTGAAAATGAACCCACACTGCCAGCATTGAGTCAGTTCCAGATCGCGTGTTTGATAGGCCCGGGCAAGGTCGGCGGTCTCCAGCAAAACGCAACTCTGAATCGGAATGTTTTCAACGCGGTAGAAGGCGTCCGTGGCGGTCGTCGAACTGCAGCACGGGCATTTGCCGGTTGGCGCAATCTGTGGCGCTGCAGTCGCTTGCCCGGCAGATCCGTTCGTTTCGGCCATTGCGAACCTCTGGCATTGCTTAGGTTTGGGTTTGGGTTTGGCGGGTCTGAGCCAAGCTCGGCGGGTCCGTCGTCGTCTCTGGTCCGCCGTTGGACAATCTCGCCGGCGGCAGCTTAGGACATGACGATCTTGCGCGCATAGAATGCCTCAGCAAGATGCTCGGGAGCGCGGCACTCCAGGCCACGCAAGCGCATCAAACCGCGGAAGGTGAGATCCGCAAACCAGTGCTTGCCAGCCTGGCTCGCAAAACACTCACCGAGGATCTCGATTTTCCGATCGGTGTCGGCAACGCTGGCTGGAACGAAAAAATTCGGAGAGCCCAGCCCACCATCAAACTTCGGGATTTCATATTCGAGGATCATGTGGTCGCGGAATGTGTTCCAGGTAAGTTCGCAGGTGACCCGGTGATCCTGATGGCGATCCTCGCCATGATGCGTAAAGACCAAGTCAGGCTCGTACGTCTTGAAGGTCTCGAACGCCGATTTGATCTCGGCCCACTCGTGCGGAAAAAAACCGTCGCGGAACGCATAAGTCACGACATCGGCATGCTTGGCGCCGGCAAGGAACAACCGGGCACTATTGCGCGCTTCGGTTTCGCGCTCTCCCGGCGCCGAAAGGACCACCCAGATCAGCCGGACGTCAGGGTTTTCGCGCAGAATTTTTAGGGCGGTGGCACCGGCACCAATCTCGATGTCGTCGCTGTGTGCGCCGAGCAACAGGACGGTCTTGAGCTGATCAAACTGCAGCGTTCTCATGGACCTCATTCTCCGAGAGCGCTGTTGGCTGCGCGCGCGCGGTGCCTTTGAGCCAGACTTGCCAGGGCGTGCAACCTTTGGCGACCATGTCATCCAACGCCTGCTTTTCCTTGAAGGTATCCATGCAGTTCCAGAACCCCTTGTGAATGTGGGCGTAAAGGCGTTGTTTCTTGAGGAGGCGATCAAATCCCTCGATCACGAGCTCTTCGCCCGGCATTAGATTGTCGAAAACGCCCTGGCGCAGCACGAAAAAGCCGCCGTTCATCCACATGTCGGAAACGCGGACATCGTCAATTGACGACACCTTTTGCTCGCTGCCGAAGGAAACGAGATGGAAGCTATAGGGTGGTTTGACGCAACAGAACCCGGCAATGTTGTTCGTTTGAGAAAAGTCGCGGATCATTGCGTTCATGTCCAAATCACAAAGCGTATCGCTGTAGTTGGCAAGGAACATCTCCTCATCTTGAACGTGCTCTTTCACGTTCAACAGGCGACCGCCAATATTGGTATGCTGCCCCGTGTCAACGAAGGTAATGCGCCAGTCATCGATGTCGCTCTTGAGCAACTCGACCTTTCTGCCGCCCCGTTCAAGTACGAAGTCGTTGGTGAGACGTTCATCGTAGTCAAGGAAGAAGCGTTTGATCGCTTCGCCCTTGTAGCCGAGGCAAAGGATGAAATCCTTATGCCCGAAAGATGCATAGTACTTCATGATGTGCCAGATAATCGGGCGCCCGCCAACCGGTACCAGCGGTTTTGGAATCTGGTCCGAATAGTCCCGAAGGCGCGTTCCCTGCCCGCCGCAGAACAGTACGACTTTCATCTTCAAGCTCCTCGATTTCAGAACATACCGGGTGTGATGACCTCAACTTCAGGAATGAAGACGACCAATTGGCCGCCCCATTCCCCGACGTACTGAAGCTGGTTCACGATCTCATCCTTGAGATTCCAAGGCATGATAACGACGTAGTCGGGCCGAGTTTCGGCGATCTTGTCGGGGTGATGAATCGGGATCCGCGAACCGGGCAGATAGCGGCCCTGTTTGTAGGGATTGCGATCGACCGTATAGGCGATCAGGTCGGGTTTGACGCCCAAGTAGTTGAGGAACGTATTGCCCTTGCCCGGCGCACCGTAACCGACCACCGATTTACCGTCCCGCGCCGTCTCAAGCAGGAAGTTCAGAGCGTTAAACTTGGTCTCTTTGACCTGCTCGGCAAAGGCACGGTACGTGTCCATGTTCATTAGCCCGGCCTCGATCTCGCGCGCGCGAAAGGCGCGGAGGCGGTCCGTGATCGGCTGGCTCTCATCATCGTCGTGGCGACCAAAGATGCGCAGTGAACCGCCGTGGGTTGGCAGTTCCTCGACATCAAAGAGGCGGATGCCGTGCCGGGCGAAAATGCGCTCACAGGCGAGCAGCGAGAAGTAGCAGTAGTGCTCGTGATAGACCTGGTCGAACTGATTGCCCTGCATGGTGGCCAACAAATGCGGGAATTCGATGGTCGTCACGCCCTGGGGTTTCATCATGATCTTCAGTCCGGCAACGAAATCGTTGAGGTCCGGCACCTGCGCCAACACGTTCGCGCCGAGGATCAGATCTGCTTGGCGGCCGGCCGCCGCCAGGGCCTTGGCGGTGTCCACCCCGAAGAAGCAGACCTCGGTCGCAATGCCCTTTTCAATCGCAACTTTGGCAACATTTGCTGCTGGTTCTATGCCATAGCACGGTATGGCGAGTTCAACGAAATGCTGGAGCAGATAACCATCGTTCGATGCAACCTCGACCACTTGCGAGCCGGGGCCGAGGCCGAGGCGATCGCGCATGTCGTGGCAGTAGCTCTTGGCATGCTCGACCCAACTGTCGGAAAAGGATGAGAAATAGGCATACTCGGTGAATATCTCTTCGGCCGGCACGAACTCGTCCAACTGAGCGAGAAAACAGTGGTGGCAAACGAAGACCTGGAGCGGATAGAACGGCTCCATCTTGGTATAGTCTTGCGCCGAAACAAAACTCTCGCACAGAGGGGAGACGCCGAGATCGACCAGGCGATGCTCGAGCTGCGTTGCGCAGAACCGACATGGAAAGGAACCAACGTTATTGGTCATTGCGAATTCAGCTCCGCATTTGTGCCGGTCAAGCAGCAACCAGCCTCGGAGACAGCTCCATGCTTGCCAACGAGGCCTCGATCTCGTTTCGGTAGATCGGATTGGTCAGGACGATGGTGTCGGGCGCAAATTCAACCAGGTCCTGCGGCGCTATGATGCGCTGACCGCCGCCGGACAGGTGTTTGCCGTGCTTGTGCGGATTTATATCGACGACGACCGGAAATTCATCCGTCAAAGACAACATATTCAACATGCCGACCGCCTTGGCGCCTGCGCCCCAGATTGCAACTCGTTCTTGGCGTGCCCGCCACGTTTCAAGATTGGCGCGCCACTCGGCGAATTTACTGGCGATCTCTTGCTGAAAGGTGTCGACCTGTCGTGCCAGCTCGGAAACATTGCCAAACGCGTTGCGAACGCGTCCGGCCGCATTGGTTGCACGCGCTTCGATTGCCAGAAATTGCTTCTGATAGGTTTCCGTTATGTTGAGCACCTCGAAGCCGGCAATTTCAAAGCAGCGATGGAGCGATTCCGGACTGAAATATGAGCAATGCTCATAGATGATGTCCCAAACTGAAAACTGGCGCACGATAAGGTCAACATTGGGCACTTCGAAGTACAGCACCGTCCGGTCGAAATCAGTGATGTTGCGACGGATGACGTCCAGGAAGGCCAGTGGCTCGGCAATGTGTTCGAAGACGAAGCGGGTCGAGATGAAGTCGGCCTGGATCTGAGCGTGGCTTTCACTGTAGTAGTCTTGGTACCAGGTAATGCGATCAGCGGCCTCGGATGGCACGCGGTCACCCTCATAGCTCGGGTCAAAGCCATGGCCGAAATTCGGGCCGGCCTCGCAAAGCATGGTCAGAAAGTCGCCTTTTCCGCCGCCGATATCGATGAGGTGTTTGCCTCTCAGATCATAGGTTGCAACGAGCCGGTCGATCAGCTGTTCGGTGTAGTTCTGGAACGTCGCAGAGAAATGTAACGAGTTCTCGTAGTTTTGATCGTAGGCGATCTTGCGGTCGTCAAAAATGGAATTCCAGATGAAGCCGCAATCGTTGCAAAATCGCAATGCGATGCTACCGGATGCGCAGGCCTTCGCCGCCGCCGCACTGTCCCACAGCGCGCCGATGAGCACGGGCTGATCGCGCAGCGCAAAAAACTCTCTCGTCTGCTCGCCCGAACAGATCGGGCACACTTGAAATTTACTCACGCGAACACCTTCAACACAACATTCTTTCACTGCACGTCGCAAGATCGGGACCAGCGGAACGATGTCCGAGCGCGTGCTGTCCGGTCGGCTCGTCTCTTGGTGAACCTTTCGCAGCCACGATCGGGCAAACTCAGGCGAGCCAGAACAACTCCGCATCCAGTCGCTTTGCTGCCTGGTGCTTTTGCAATGTCTTCAGACGGACGAAACGCTCGCCCTCCAAATGTTCATGCCGGAAACCGTTATCGCGATAGGCGCGCAACAACTCTTCAATGCCCTGAGGTACCGTCCAAATCGGATCGAAGCCCGCCAGCTGGTTCTCCGCACGGCTGAAATCGACACGGTAACAGCGCTCGTCGGGCTGGCCACCCTCGGCATAGACGACCCGGCAGTTCGGAACGATCCGCTCGACATGTTCGGCGACTTCCGAGACCTGGTAGTTTTCGCTGGTTCGGCCAATATTGAACGCGACGTTGTGGACTGTTTCGCGCGGCGCCGTGACCGCGGCCAGGAAGCCGCGTGAAATATCCTCAATGTGGACCAGCGGGCGCCACGGCGTGCCGTCACTCATGATCAGGACCTTGCCGTCGACATAGGCATGTCCGACCAGGTTGTTGACCATCAAATCGGTGCGCAGCATGGGTGATGCACCATAGACCGTGGCGTTGCGCAAGTAGACGGGGCTGAAATTGTCGTCGGCGAGTTGGGCCAGGCCCCGTTCACTTCGAACCTTGGATTCGCCATAAGGTGTAACCGGATTGAAGGCGGCCGTTTCATCGAGCACGTCGCTGGGATCAGCGGCACCGTAAATCGAACACGAGGACGAAAATGCAAACCGCGGTACGCCGGCAGCTTTGGCGGCCTTGGCGATCATCACCGTAGCTTCGGCGTTGATGTCATAGGTACACTGCGGGTTGAGGTTGCCCATCGGATCATTCGACAGCCCGGCCAGATGGATGACAGCCTCGATACCGTCAAAGTCGATCGCAGTGACGTTGCGGATATCCTTGCGGATCACCGCGTCCGGCTGCACCATGTCGGCAAAGTTGGAATGCTCGAAATAATAGGTGTCCAGCCCGGTCACGTGATGTCCATGGGCCTGAAAGAATGGAACCAGCACGGCGCCGATATAGCCATTTTGACCTGTCACAAGAACCCGCATGGGCCGATTTCCTCAACAGCAATTACCGCTAATTGAACACTCGAGTTAAACGGCGAACTGCCGGTCCTGGTGGCAAACCTGACCGCTGCCAACCGGCCGCCATCGAACCCTTCGACCATCTTATCGCACGGACGATCAACCGAAATACGACCGACATTGCAGAACGCATCATTGTAGAGCGCATCATTGCAATGGTCCGGGCGACCGGTTGTGTGTGCGGAACGCTGGTGATGGTCTTGAACCTGCATAGAAAATGTTAATGACTACGCCCGAATGAGACCTCGTCGACGCGGTCCGGTATAAGGCGCTTTGCCATCTCAACCGTACGCCTCATTATATGAAATAACATCTAAAATAATAGGCTCCTGTGATCCGCATTAGTCGGCCACGGTGGCAAATATTTACCGCTTGTAAACCTGGCCCTGATCGCACCGCGATGCCGCCACGTCCAACCTCGTTCGGCCGCCGCCGTTCAGACCCTGGCGCCCATGATCCTGGCACCCATGATCCTGGCACCCCTGATCCTGGCACCCCTGATCCTGACACCCCTGATCCTGACACCCATGTTCTTGGCGCCCTTGATCATTGCTGGTGCGTTTGACGATCCCGCACACCCCTCCACTTGATTGGATGGGTAGCGAAAGTCAAGACTTTCATGTGCACGTTGCCACAATGCAGCAGGTCGACGGCGATCATCTCGACGCCACGACGACACCACAGCGGCGCAACGACAGGTTCGCCGGCGGACGATCGGCCCGGTCAATTCTCGTGCAAGTCGAGCGCGCCCGGACCGCGCGGCGGACACGGCGCCGGTTGGCGAGCACATCGCCACGACCATCAAGGCGCTTTCGAATGCTCCGTTCCGAAAATATTCCTTGCAAACCCGCCAGGTTGCTGTGCCATTGTGTTGTGAGCGAACCGCCGACCTGAGCCGGCCGCTTGATAAGTTCATCCAGGAGGACATTATGACCAAACGTTATTGGGTCCAGCTTGCAGGCATCTGCACCGGCGCAACCGCCTTTGCGGGACTGGCGGTCGCACAGGATCTCAAGCTTCCCGCAACGCTGGTCACCACGGCATACAATACCGGCACATCGGGCTACAGCCAGATGGTCGCGGTCGGCTCGATGCTCAAGAACAAGCACGGCGTCAACCTTCGCGTTCTGCCCGGCAAGAACGACGTCTCCCGCCTGTCGCCGGTCAGAAAGGGCACGGCCCAGTTCACCGCCACCGGTTCGGACAGCGTCTATGCGCAAGAGGCCGTCTACACGTTCGGCAAGAAGGCGTGGGGGCCGATGGCGATCCGGCTGCTGCTGGTCAATCGATCCGGCGGATGCACAAACTTCGCTGTCGCCAAAGACGTTGGCGTCAACTCGATGGCAGATCTCAAGGGCAAGCGGGTTGCCTGGGTGCGCGGTTCGCCTGCACTGCAAAAGGCGACCGAGTCGCTTCTCGCGTTCGCCGACCTCAAACTCAGCGATGTCAAGAAAGTCGAGGTCGGCGGTTGGGCGGCATCCATCAACGGCATCATCAACGGCGACATTGACGCCGCGATTACCGCAACCCAGTCGACCTTCATGCTCAAAATGCAGGCCAGTCCGCGCGGCGTCACACATCCGACGATGGCACATTCCGATACGGCCGGTTGGGCGCGCGTGCAAAAGATCGTACCGTGGTACGTCCAGGGCATGTGCACCAAAGGCGTCGGCATTCCCGGCGGCAAACAGGAAGGTGTTGCCAGCATCTATCCGATCCTCGTTTCAACCGCATCAGTCAGCGACGAGGTTGCCTACGGTATGACCCGCGCCATGATCGACGGCTTCGATGATTACAAGGCGGGCGCGCCGGGTGCGGCCGGATGGAACATCAAACAACAACTGGAAGACTTTTTCCTGCCCTGGCATCCCGGAGCGATCAAGGCGCTCAAGGAACAAGGCATCTGGAACGAGGCCATGGCAACCCATCAGGCGAACATGTTGAAGCGTCAGGATGTGTTGGCCAATGCTTGGAAAGCATATAAGGCCAAGCCGGCAGGCGATTTCGACAACGGCTGGATGACGGCGCGGGCAGCCGCGTTGAAGGCCGCCAACATGCCGGTCGTGTTCGAGACCTGGTAGACCTGATGCAAAGTTCCGGTGCGCAGCTAAAGCGTGCGCGCCGGTGTTCGCCAAACCCCGCCGCGGGCCCCGGTGCGCCCGTGAGCGTTCCCCCGGTGCCAGCAATGCGAGACGGCGGGCCATGACCACCGGCAGCTCGGAAGCTCAGTCAGATCAAGCTCGAACCGGCGACCAACCGGCCGAAGAAGATGTCGAGGTCGCACGTTACCGCAAGCCCGGCCCATTCTGGACCAACCTGATATTGGCCCTGACGCTGTTGTCCGTCGCGATTGCGGCGAACGAGATGTTCCAGCTGGGCTTCATCAAGGCCGTTATCGGCAACAAGCTGGTGCAGAACCAGTACATCTATCTGCTCGTCGGCGTGATGGTCTCGATGATCTTCCTGGTCATGCCGGCCTATCCGCGCGCACCGCGCCAGACCGTTCCCTGGTACGACATTGCGCTGTTCATCGTGACGCTCGGACTGAGCGCCTACTTCACCTACAACGGCCTTGCGATCCTCGAGGAGAGTTGGGAATACAATGCGCCTGATGAAAGCAAATATCTGGCGGTCTTGTTATGGCTCGTGATTCTCGAGGCCGGGCGACGGGCCGGTGGCATCGCGGTCTTGATCATTGTGACGGTCGTATCGCTCTATCCAACCTACGTGCAATACATGCCCCAGGTGATTTCGGGCGTCAGCCAGAGCTTCCTCGACACGGCCGCCTATCACGTGTTCTCCGAGGAAAGCCTGCTGGGCATCCCGATGCAGGCCTTTGCCCTGCTGTTTTTCGGCTTCTTGTTGTTTGGCAACGCCCTCGTCTATACCGGAGGCGGCCAGTTCTTTATCAACTTGGCCTTCGCGCTGCTCGGTCACGTCCGCGGCGGCCCGGCTAAGGTGGCGATCTTTTCGTCGGGCCTGTTTGGTTCGATGTCCGGCGGCCCGATCACCAACGTCTTGACCACCGGCTCGCTCACGATCCCGGCGATGAAGCGGATCGGCGTCAGGGCCAAGACCGCAGGGGCAATCGAGGCTTGCGCGTCGACCGGCGGCACGATGATGCCGCCGATCATGGGCGCGACCGCCTTCGTCATGGCGGATTTTCTGGAGGTCTCCTATGTCACCGTGGCAATCGCGGCCGTCGTGCCGTCGCTGCTGTTTTATACCGGACTGTTCCTGCAGATTGACGCTTATTCAGCGCAGAACGACCTGAAGGGGCTGGACAAGTCCGAACTGCCGTCACTGTGGGAAGTGATCAAGGACGGCTGGTATTATGTCGCCGTGTTCGCCCTCTTGGTGTTCATGCTGGTGTTCCTGAAGCGCGAGGCGCATGCGCCGTTCTATGCCACGGCCCTGTTGCTGTTCATCAATCAGTTCAATCCCAACCATCGCCTGAGCTGGACCGACTTTAGACAGTACATTTTCGCAACCGGCGGGCTGCTCGCCGAACTCGCCGGTCTGCTGGCCGCCGTCGGTCTGATCGTCGGCGCTTTGCAGGCGACCGGCATGACCGGGACGCTGACCAACGACCTGGTGTTCCTGGCCGGCGGTGCGCCATTGGTGCTGCTGATCATGGGGGCGCTGACCAGTTTCATCCTCGGCATCGGCATGACCGTGACCGCGGCCTACATTTTCCTGGCCATCATTCTGGCGCCCGCACTGATCAAGGTCGGCCTTGATCCGATGAGCGTGCATATGTTCCTGCTCTATTGGGGGATGCTGAGCTTTATCACGCCGCCGGTCGCTCTGGCCGCATTTGCGGCCGCGTCGGTGGCCAAGTCGGAGCCGATGGAAACCGGCTTCGAGGCGATGCGGATCGGTACGGTGATCTACTTCATCCCGTTCTTCTTCGTATTCAATCCGGCGCTGCTGTTGCAGGGCGCCTGGAGTGAAGTTGCGATCGTGGTTACAACCGCACTGGTCGGCATATTGTTCGTATCTGCCGGTCTTCAGGGTTATCTGATCGGCGCCGGGCGCCTAGTGAACGGTGTCGCCGGCTGGATCGGCCGGATTTGCCTAATCGCCGGCGGTCTGACCCTCGCCGCCCCAGGCGGCGGCATGATCGCACTGTCGCATTTGCAGCTCGGCGCCATCGCGATGGCCGTTGCGGCGCCGGGCATTATCATTGCCTGGTTGACCGGTCGCGGTCGTGCCCAAGCGACAGCAGCCCATGCTGCTGAATAATGCGGTAACAAGCCCGCAACCTGGCGATACAAATCTAGGCCGCAAACCCATAAATCCGGGCACATTGGCGCCGATTTGGCCAAGATATGCAAGGCGCGGCACGCAGAATGGGCTGGTTGCCCATTCCAGTGGTGCAACGCTGCAGATCGCAGTGCCAAATCGGCGTCCGCAGGATATCGTCAATTTGCTTCGCTGGGCTGCGCCAAGGATTTCAAAATGAACCACATTGTCTGCATCCTCGCGTCCAGCAGCGAAGCAAATTGACTCATACCAATGTGCCCGGATTTATGGGTTTACGGCCTAATACCGCAGCACGGCTTACCGCACAGGCAAACGGACACCTGCCGGTCCGGCACCATGACGGCGTCTCCAGCCGGTGCAGCCGGCGCGTCGGGCGGGCGCACGAGGTCCTGTCAGCCGGCCTTCTTGACGCGCTCGGGAACCAAGCGAACCGACGTCAAGGCTTCCTGTTCACCGTCGTTGCCGGCTTCGTGGTATTCGGCATCCTCGTTGACATTCCAGATGTCGTAGATGCGCTCGCCGGCCGCAATGTTTTTGACCGTCAGCATGGCGGTCATCATGGCATGGTCCTGATTGTTGTACTTGTGCATGCCGTTGCGGCCGACCAGATGCAATGTCGGATAGGTTCGGGCCAACTCGCTGCGGATCGTGTCGACGTTGTGCTTATAGCCGTCATCGTAGACCGGATAGGCCTTCTTCTGGCGCACGACACAACCATCGACGACCTCCTCCTCAGCGGCCAGGCCGATCTGGGCGAGTTCTGTCTTGGCGAGCGCAATGAGATCTTCATCGCTCGAGGTCCACAACCCGTCACCTTCGAAACAGAAATATTCAAGACCGAGACAGGACTGCTTCGGGTTCGGAACCATCTCCGGTGACCACGACCGGAAATTCTGGATGCGTCCAACCTTGACACTCGGTTCATGGATGTAGATCCAGTTGTCCGGAAACAAGTCCGGCTTTTCGACCACCAGCGCGACGGTGAGAAAGTCGCGGTAGCGCAGGCGAGCGGCCGCCGCTGTTGCAGCTTCCGAAACATCGAGGGCGGCGATCAACTCGGTAATCGGTGCCGACGAAATCGCGTGCTGAGCCTGATAGGTGAAAACTTCACCGTCGCTGGCCTTGGCCGTGATCGTCCACAACCCGCTAGCTTCGTGCCAACGCATGGTATCGAGTGCTTGACCCATGTGGATCTCACCGCCTTGGGCGCGGGTCCTAGCGGCGGCTGCATCCCACATCATACCCGGGCCTTGGCGCGGATAGCGAAACGAGTCGATCAGGGTTTTGATCACTTCACCGTTCTTCGTGGTGCCGGCGGAATTCGGTGCGATTGAATTGCGCAGCGCGTTTGCCATCGCCGAAGAGAGGTCAAGGCCCTTGATCCGCTGGGCCGCCCAATCCGCGGAAATCTCATCGCAGGGCATGCCCCAGACCTTTTCCGTATAGGTCTTGAAAAAGATCGAGAACAAGCGTTCACCAAACTGGTTGGCAACCCATTGATGGAAGTTTTCCGGATTTTCATGCGGGAAGGCACGCTGATACATGTAAGAGAGGACACAATGCACGCTTTCGACCGGGCCGAGATTGTTAAAGGCTTCAAACGCCTTCAGCGGATATGAGAAGTACTTGCCATTGTAGTAGATGCGACTCAGACGCGGGCGGTCGATGAAATCCTGCGGCAGGATCTCGTTCCAAAGATCAACGACCTCTTTTGATTTCGAAAAGAAGCGGTGGCCGCCAATGTCGAACTTGAAATCCTTGTAGTTGGCGGTGCGCGAAATGCCGCCGACGTAGTCCGGATCTGCTTCTATCACCGTGGCGGAAACGCCGCCCTTGGTCAGCAGATAGGACGCAGTCAGGCCAGCCGGGCCGGCACCGACAATAAAAACGTCAGACGTGGTCATGAAAACTTCACCCCTCCTCATCGCCACCGCGGCCGGGGCGCGGCTCGGATCACCTTCGGCTCGGGCGATTCGTAAAGCGGAATGGTTGAGAAATTGCTGTCATTGCGACCCGGTTGCGCAATTGGATCAAACGTTCACGAACCGGATAGGCCGTACGCTGCTTTACGGCTTTGCAACGCAAATCTTGTAGGTGTTCTCAAGCCGTTCAGACTGAGCTGGATGGCGATGCGGACGCGCCTGAGGCGGAAATGTCCGGAAAATCGGTTGGTTGAGAGTTCTCTGCATTGATGTCCATACAATTCGCATTGAACGAAAGAGCTTCGAATTCGGCTCTGCTTGCACTATTGCGGTCACGTCTGTTGTGGGCGGCGCTGGCGACGATCGTGATTGCGACGCGCTACTTGTTTAGCAATGGTGAAATGCTGCTTGCCGGCAGCGGCGGCACCGATGACATGACACGGCTGTTACAGGTTCGCGAATTGGCGGCATCGGGCAACTGGTTTGACCGGACAATCCCGGCAATCGGCGCGCCCGAAGCATTGCGGTCGCATTGGTCGCGTCTGATCGACCTGCCGTTGCTGATGCTGACCGGCGCCTTGGGGACGGTCTTTTCCGTTGCTACGTCCGAATTGGTGACCCGCGTGCTTTGGCCGTCCGCGCTCCTGTTTGCTCTGTTGTTCGCGG
Organism: Hyphomicrobiaceae bacterium; assembly: GCA_965223355.1. Classification (GTDB taxonomy): domain Bacteria; phylum Pseudomonadota; class Alphaproteobacteria; order Rhizobiales; family Hyphomicrobiaceae; genus Tectiglobus. Next base: position 3,831,081 of record CBDCWE010000003.1, on the reverse strand, counting down.
TAATGCGCGAAGCGGAGCGTCAGAGCGGCCTGGTTGCCGCGATCGCCGTCATTGTGTTGGCCGTGAACGGCGCATCTGCGATCTTTCAGTTCAATCCCGGGCGAATCGATCATCACAATGTCCAGATCCTTTGCGCGGTCATTGGAATTCTTTATCTGCAGCGCAGTTTTGCCGATCCCAAAATCGGCTGGTGGGCCGGCGCGTTCCTCGGCCTGGGGCTGACTGTCGGCCTCGAAAGTCTGTTTCTAATCGGAGCTGTGATCGGATTGGCGGCGCTGTTCAGCTGCTTTGCCAATGAGATGCGCGACGGCATCGTGCGGGCTCTGATCGCATCGCTGATTCCGGTTTGGGCAGCACTGCTCTTGACGATCGCGCCCGCGCACTGGTTGCAGCCGGCCTGCGATGAGCTGTCACTCAATCTTGCCCTGATGCTGACGGTCGGAACGGCTGCATACGCCGTCTTGTATCGCAAGTTCGCGGGCGCACCGGCCACCGTCTGGCTCGGCGGTCTTGCCGCCGGCGGCGGCCTTGCGCTTGGCGCCTATCTCGCGGTTGAACCGGCTTGTGCCGGCGGTCCGTTCGCGATGGTCGACCCGGCGGTGAAGCCGGTCTGGCTCGACCATGTCATCGAAGTGAAGTCGCTGTTCGACTTTGCAATGGTGACGCCGTCGGGCGCGATAAGCTTCGTTGCGTGTGCACTGCTTGGGTGTGCGGCAGCGGGCTGGGCATACCAGCGCCAGCGAGACGCGGGTTCGCTGTTTGCCCTTTGCGTGTTGGTGATGGCCACCATTTACAGTTGCATCTACGTCAAGTTGATGCCCTATGCGATGTGGCTGGCGATCCCCGCCCTTGCGCTCGCCATCGCGCGGTTGCCGGCCATCGGTGAGATCCCTGAACGCACCGTGCGTTTTGGCGCCATTGTGATTGCCGGTCAGGCCACGATCCAGGTCTTGGTGGCATCGCTGGTCGCACTGGTCTCCGACATCGAGGCGACGGCCAAGACCAAGCTGACGGCATCGACGAATAGCTGTCAGAGCCGGGCTTATGTGCGTGCCCTCGACGCCCTGCCGGCCGGCCTGGTCGCGAATGAACTGGATCTCGGTCCGTTCATCGGGCTCTACGCCAAGCACCGCGTTGTGAGCGCGCCCTATCACCGGATCGACAAGTCCATCCTCGCCACGTTTGAGTTCCTGAAGGGCACGCCCGCGGTTGCCGAACGGGTTCTGCGCAGACTTGGTGCCAACTACGTCGTCGTCTGCCGACGTGATGCCAAGGCCTTGGCCGAGATACCGCGTGACACGATGATGTTTGCGCTGCAAAGCGGCGCTGCCATCGATTTCCTCGAGCGCGTTGAACTTGGCGATGCCAAATTGCCGCTCATGGTATGGCGAGTGAGATCATTGCCGCCGTAGGCGGGCCTGTATCACCTTCCCGCTGGCCCGCTGGCCCGCCGGCTCGCCAGCGCCGGCCGCCGTCGCAGCCTTTACGCGCGCCTCCGGATGCACCGCATCGCGCCGCACGCCGCGCCTGCCCGAGTGAGCCGCCAGGACCGATGAAGCGGGTCAATATTTATGCCGGCTGCTCTCAAGTCGCGCGTTCGCTCGGATCAACGCCGTCGCTCAATCCGGCTGCTGACGTGAAACATTGCGATATTGCGCAACGTCTGCAATCGGGTTCATAAAATCAAGGCGGTGCGGACGTTGGCACCCCGATTCATGCAAGTGGTGGACGGCGACATGAGCAACGCCCCGGTGATACTCGACAGTGTAACGCATCTAACGCCGGACCATCGCGGCCGGGCCGCTCATTGTGCCTCCCACGGCGGCGTCTATGCCGGTTATTGCGCCGCCAGCATGGGGGTTGGCGCGGTGATCTTGAACGATGCCGGCATCGGCCGCGAAGCTGCCGGGCTCGCCGGCGTCAAACTGCTCGATCAGCTGGGCGTGCCGGCGGCGACGGTCTCGCATCGCTCGGCCCGAATTGGGGATGGTGCGGACGGTGTTGCGCGCGGTGTGCTGTCGTTTGTCAATCGCGCGGCGCGGGAGTTGGGCTTGGCGGTCGCCATGCCGTGCCGCGAGGCCTTGGCGATATTGCAGGGCGCCGACCTGAGCCCGTCGCCGGCGCCCGCACCGTTGGCCGAGGCGCGCTATGAAGCGGATGGTTCAACCGATACCAACGTCAAGATCATCGTCATGGATTCGATTTCGCTGGTGACGCCGGCGGACGACGGCCATGTCATCGTCGCGGCATCACACGGTGCAATTCTTGGCGGGCGCCCCGAAACGGCGGTCAAATACCCCGTCTTCGCTGCCATCTCATCGGACGCCGACAGGGGTATCGACGATGCCGGCATCTCGCGGCTGCCGGCGCTTGATGAGCGCGGCATTGCGGGTGCATGCTGTTCGGCGTTTTCCTGCCGCATTGGTGACGGGCGCTCACTCTATGAGGATGGCTATGTTTCAGTCGTCAACAAGACGGCGGCAGCCCTGGGTGGCGAAGTTGGCATGAGTTGCAAGGAGATTGCGGCGGTGTTTGCAAACGTGCGAGCGCAATGACCGGTCCCGGATTGTCACAGGTCAATGCTTGCGCGGCGGCGTGCGCATAACCAACGCTCAGAGACTTTCATAGCGATCCACCTTTTCTTGTTCCAGGCACTCATCCATTTGCCGTCCACCAGCGTAGACCGTTCTGAAACGACACGGAGTGGGTTTATGCTGGGCGTGCTACCTGGAACTGTCCACATGCAGCATCAGGCGCTGCCCGCCCACAGGTCAACAATGTCGGATCTTCTGCGACGAATTGCTAATCACCAGGATGCCAACGCGTTTCAGGAACTGTTTGAGCAGCTCGCGCCCCGCGTTAAGGCCTTGTTGATGCGCCAAGGCGCCGATCCGGCGACCGCTGAGGAGCTGGCGCAGGAAACGATGCTCACGGTCTGGCGCAAGGCCGGCTACTTTATCGAGGGGCGCGGTAATGCTGCGACGTGGGTGTTTACCATCGCCCGCAATCTGCGCATCGACCGGATCCGGCGCCAGAAGACGTGGGCCGAGGTCGATGAAGATCTGTCGGCGCACGTGTCGCAAGACACAGCGCCCGACGAGCAGGTCGCTCAGAACGAGATGCAGCGCCTGGTATCGGCAGCACTGAAGGAGCTGCCTGCGGATCAGCATGACGTTATCCGATTGTCATACATCGAAGGGCTGTCCCAAAGCGAAATTGCCGAACAACTGTCATTGCCACTGGGAACCGTCAAATCTCGCATGCGTCTCGCTTATCAGCGGTTGCGCAGCGTTTTCGAGGACTTGAGATGAAGGTCAACCACCATCTTGACGATGCCACGTTGATGAGCCTGTCGGCTGGAACACTCGGAGAGGCGCTGAGCATTGTTGCTGCCGCACACGTCGGCATCTGTTCACTTTGCCGGAGTAAGATGCGCGAACTTGATGCGCTGGGTGGCGTTTTGCTGACGGCGACGGAGCAGGCGGACCTGAATGAGGGCACGATTGCCGTTTGGACCGACGAACTGTCCGAGGAGACGGTGCGGGCGGCGGGCGGTCGTGGCCGCGACCAGAACCGTCACAGTCATGGTGCACGGCCCGACGGCGAGCTGCCGGGGCCGCTGGCGAAAATCATCGACCAGCCGCTTGACCAGATCAAATGGAAGTGGCTCGGGCCGGGCGTCAGCGCCCATGTTCTCAAGCTTTCCGACAGCGCAGACGGAGACGTGCGGCTCTTGAAGGTTGCGCCCAACAAGCGGCTGCCGGAGCACGGCCATGGCGGCACCGAACTGACGATGATCATCAGCGGCGCCTACCGCGACCAGTTTGGTGTGTTCGGGCCGGGTGATGTCGCCGACATGGACGAGGACGTCGAACATCAGCCGGTTGTCGAACCCGGCGAACCATGCATCTGCGTGGTTGCCTGTGAAGCGCCGGCGAGATTCAAGGGCCCGATCGCGCGCCTCTTGCAGCCGTGGTTCGGAATGTAGTGGCGTTGGCTGTGCCTTGGACCACGGCCTGGATCATTGGTGCAAGCAGCGGCATCGGGCGCCAGCTTGCCATCGATTTGGCCAGGCAGGGCGTTCGTGTTGCCGTGAGCGCGCGATCGCGTGATGCGTTGGATGCGCTCAGTTGCAGCGATCCCCTGATCGAAGCCGTGGCGTGCGATGTTGCGCACGGCGATGACGTGGCAACATGCGCCAAGGCGGTCGTTGACGCGCTTGGCGAGATTGATCTGGTGGTTTGCTGTGCCGCGGTCTGGCATCCGATGGGCGCGGCTGATTTCGATGCCGAGCGCGCCAACCACAGCGTTGCGATCAATGTCGCCGGAATCAATAACGTGCTCGGCGCGGTGATGCCGGCGATGATTGCGCGGCGCTCCGGTCAAATTGCGCTGGTGTCTTCGATCGCCGGCTATCGAGGATTGCCGAAGGCGGCGGCCTACGGCCCGACCAAGGCCGCCCTGATCAATCTGGCGGAGAGCCTGCACCCTGATTTGACGCGCTATGGTGTAACCTTGAGCGTCGTGAACCCGGGCTTTGTCGACACACCGATGAGCGCCAAGAACACGTTCGCGATGCCGTTCCGGGTCACGGCAAAGGTCGCATCACGCAACATCCTGGCCGGCCTCAAAAAGCGCAAGTTCGAGATCGCATTCCCCTGGCAGCTGGTCACGATCCTCAAGGCGATGCGGCTGATGCCCTATGCGTTGTTTTTCTGGTACGTGCGCACTCACTTGCTGCGCAACAAGCGCTGAGCGCCAACCGCCGGTGTCGGTTGATTGGACAGCGCTAAGCTGCTCTCGCGACACGATCGCGCTCAAAAAATAACGATAATTCACCGAGCCGGATGCCCCACTTCGACATTGTCGCGCGGTTGACGACGCGGCGCTCGTCAATGCGGATCAAGCGGTCATCGAAACGCACGTGCAGCGTGCGTGATCTGAGCTGCAGGCGAAGGACGTAGGACATCGTGATCTGATCATCCGTTGTCTTGCCCGACGCCTGGCCAATACAGTCCGCGCAGGTGGCACGGAAACGGCCGTCAGCCAGCGCCCACACGGTCCAGGTGCGCTGTTCGCTGCGCCCATCGTCATAGGCGAACCGTTCGTTCAGAGTGAACGTGTCACCGGTCCAAGCACCATGCATGACAACCGTGAACCTGAGGCGCACGCGTCCAAACCGGTCTTCGAAAATACCCCAGGCGCGGGTCTCGCCCTCAAAGAAGTTCGCCAATGTGAACGGCGTTGCCCGCATCGGCGGGGTCATATCATTTGGCATTGGTATCGTGATGGTTGGTATCGTGGTGGTTTGTTTCGTGTCGCAGTTACGCACAGGCGCACGAAACGGATGACAACAATTGCGCGTCATATGCGCCGCCGGCTAGAGCAACCTGCCTTTATTCGGAATCGGAACGATCCCGAATAAAGGCAGAAAGTTGCTCGCCTCTAAAGTGGCGATCATCTTTGTGCTTTAAGTTGGAACCGCAATAGCGGTTCCAACTTAAAGCACGATGATCTATCAAACCGCCGGCAACCGGACGGTGATCTGACAACCTCAACTCACGGCTGCTGCGATGCGCTATGACGATTGGAGGTTGAACCAGTTGAGACCGCGAAATATGGCGCCGCCGGTCGCCTGGTCAGCGGCAAACCCTTGAGCCACAGCCGCAACGCTTCGATGTGAATGCCGGCCATCACCTTCAAGGTCAGGCCCGGGTAGCAGACGGCCGCGCGCAGAAGCGACCGCTGCGAGAAGCCCCCCGCCGTGGCCCGAAAGCAGGTCTTGATCAGTGCACCGCCGCCGTCACGCAGCTGCACACCGACAACAAGCGTTGCCCCGGGCTCGGTGATGCGGAACCCGTATCGGCCCTGATTGGGCGCAAAGGGTGACACATACATCTGTTTGGCACAGCTGTGCGCGAAGGTACCGTTGACCGCGGTTCCAGCCGCCAGCACATAGCACCGCCGCTGCTTGAAGGTGTTCGTCACCTCGTAGATGACGGCCCGAAGTTGGCCGTGCCGATCCATGCAGTAATAGACGCTCAGCGGATTAAAGGCATAGCCGAGCACGCGCGGATAGGTCAGAAGTTTGATCGTCGAGCCGGCGTCATCAAGGCCGGCCTGCTGCAGGACGTGGCGGGCGTGCTGGGCGATGGACTGACCGTCGCGGCGGCCGTAATCGCTGTCGAAAATGCTGAACAGCGACCATCGGTTGTAACCAAACAGCCACGACCGGCGCGATAGCCGGGCGAGATGGTCGACATCAAGCAAAAACGAAAACACCTGGTACGACAGGCTGTGCTGGCGCGGCCGCAAGCGCTTGTGGCTGACGGTTCCGAAATAGATCTGTGCGCCGTTGCTCATTGCGCCGCCTCCAGCATTGCCGCGGCCGGCGCCGGCGCCTGGCCGAACGAAATCCGGCCCGAGTCATGTGCGACTTGCCACGGCCGGCGCACACCGCCGAGCTCCTCAGCAACGGCGAGGCCCGCCTGCAGGCCATCCTCATGAAAGCCGTAACCGAAATAACTGCCGGCGAACCAGGTTCGGCGACGGCCCTGAAGGTTCCACAAATGCTGTTGGTGATCGATCGCGTGACTGTCGAAAACCGGATGGCGATAGTTGAACGCCTGCAATTGCTTGGCGGCTGGAATGTCGCGATCCGGATTGAGCGACACGAACAGGTTCATTGCGGTTGATAGCGGCTGCAGCGCGTTCATCCAATAGGTCACACCGGCAGCACCTGCGCGATCGGACGAGACGTAGTTCCAGCTTGACCAAAGCCTTCTGCGCAGCGGCATCATCGAGGTGTCGGTGTGCAGGATCGCGGTGTTGTCACAATAGCGAAAGTTGGACAGAACCCGGCGCTCATCGTCATCGGGATCAGCGAGCAGCTGCAACGCCTGGTCGGCATGGGTTGCCAAAATGCAGTGATCGAAACGTTGCACGATGCCGTCGGCGCAATGGATGTCAACACCGCGGTCGGACCGAACGATCCGACTGATCTCAAAGCCGGTCCTAACGGTACCCGAAAAATCCTCGATCAGTTTGTCGACGTAGTTGCGCGCGCCACCGAGCACGGTTCGCCATTTCGGTCGGCCATTGAGCCGCAGCAGGCCGTGATTATGAAAAAAGCGTGCAAACGTGGAGAACGGAAAGTCGAAGATCTGTGAAACCGGCGCGGACCAGATCGCAGCACCCATCGGAAGAATGTGGTTGTCCGCAAAGGCCGCCGAGTAGCCGTTGATCTGCAGCCATTGTCCAAGGCTCAAATCCGGATCCACCGCCTGCGGATCAACGCGCCCTACCTCCTGGAAAAAGCGCGCGATGTCGACAATCATACGGATGTGTTCGCTGCGGAACAGATTGGACGGCTGGCCGAACAGACCTTGCAAGCCGGTTCCCGAGTATTCATAAGCACCGCCGCCGAGCGACACTGCAAAGCCCATTGAACTCGCCGCCGTGGCCACACCGAGGTGATCATAAAGCGCGGTCAGGTTGGGATAGGTGCGGGCGTTGTAGACGATAAAACCGGTGTCGACGCCAATCACGCCGTCGGGTGCTGCGATGTCCACCGTGTTGACATGGCCGCCCAGTCGGCCGGCGCGCTCAAACAAGGTCACCCGATGGCGCTTTGACAACAGCCAGGCGCTCGCAAGCCCGGAAATCCCCGAACCTACCACTGCAATACTCAATTGACGCATGTTTGTTGATCCAGTGCGGTTTGTTGTTTGGTGTTCAATCATCGGGCCTTGTTCGGGCCGTGCGACGCGCTCAAATTCGACGGGCACTGAGGCGTTCTTGTTTAAAATTCTTCGCGATCGGGACGTGCCTGCTTTGGCCCGCCTCAATCGTCAACAATGATGAACCCGGGGCCCCGCGATCGTTCGACCGGCCGATCCCGTTCACCGGGTCACGGTGATTACGTCAGCGCCAGCGATAAGGATCATTGCCGCCATCGCCAATCAATTGGCAACACGTTCTCATTTGTCACAGGCCGACGGCCGGTCAGACCGCGCTGGAACGATCCCGCGCGCCGGCCCGGCCAGCCCTAACCAATCGCCGCTTGGCGGCGATCCATGAGGGGCTTTCAGCCCCTCAAACACCCCGACCAGGGGATGATCCCCCGGACCCCAAACGTGTTCAGAGGTTTCCAAATATTCTGTTGGCGGATTTTTTCGCGGCAGGTGCTTGACGCTGCCGCGGTGATGCGGCTTGATGATGCTCAGCATCCTGCCCTTCTATGTCTGCTGTTGATCCTGCGGCGGAATAACAAATGTGGTCTTCATACTAGGACCGCGTGCCGCGGCCCTAGTATGTGTGAGGTACGAGGGGCGGGATGACTGCTCAAACCAACCCGGCGACCGCGCCCAGACGTGATGCTGCGGGTTCCGTGTTGCGGCTCGAAAACAAGCCGCTTGAAACGTCGTACGATGTGGCGCGCTATTTCCGCGTGTCTCACAGCCAGATGCTGTGGGTGCTCTACAAGGCCGCGGACGACCAACGCTATAGCCACTTCGAACTGCCAAAACGGTCCGGAGGAATGCGCCCGATCCATGTGCCGCTGGGTCTCATCCGTGATCTGCAAACAAAAATGCATCGGGATCTAAAGGCGCTCTACCGGCCATTTTCACAAGCGCACGGCTTTATCGATGGTAAGAGCGTGGCAAGCAACGCCGCCGAGCATGTCGGCAAGCGCTGGGTGCTCAATGTCGATATCGAGGAATTCTTTCCGACCATCAACTTTGGTCGCGTGCGCGGGCTGTTCATGAAGCCGCCGTTCGCGATGGCCAACGGCGCGGCCACCGTGTGTGCGCGCATCGTCACGCATCGCAACGGACTGCCACAAGGTGCGCCGACCTCGCCGGTGCTGTCCAATTTCATTGCCGCATCACTCGATCGTCAACTTCAGCGCCTCGCCCGCCAGAACCGGCTGACATACACCCGCTATGCCGACGACATCACGTTCTCGACCGATCTGGCGACCTTTCCGCCGGCAGTCGCAACGCGCCGCACACTGTCAGAAGATTTGCTGCAGGTTGAGGCCGGAGATGCGCTGCGCGAGGCAGTCAAGCGCTCGGGGTTCACGATCAACCCGTCGAAGGTGCGCTTGCAAGGCCGATATGGGCGCCAATCGGTAACCGGGCTCAGCGTCAACGAACGGGTCAACGTGACGCGCGAGCGGATCCGCCGGCTGCGCGCGATCCTGCACGCGTGGCGCAAGTTCGGCATCGATGAGGCAGCAAGCGAGCATTTCTGCAAGTATCGCAGCCGCTCACGCGAACAGCTCATGCAGGCCGGTCCCGGCGCATTTCGCAATATCGTCTATGGTCATCTGGCCTTCGTCAAGATGGTGCGCGGGGCCGACGACCCGGTTTTCCTCAAGCTTTGCGCCCAGCTTCACGACCTTGATCAAACGCCGTCGCGACTGCTGCAGCAGATGGTTTTCGGTGCTGGTGACTATGACGTTGTCATCAGCCATGCGAGCGCGGACAAGGCCGGGATCGCCCGGCCGATCTATGAGGCTTGCCGGCGCATCGGCATCAAGGCGGTGCTCGATGATGCAGATATCGGGTTCGGTCAAAACTTTACCGATCGCATCAATGTTGCCTTGGGCGCGGCCCGGACGGTGCTGATTATTGTATCATCGAATTCGCTCTCGAAGGATGGGCCGCTGGCCGAGATCGATTCGGTTGCGGCGCTGGAAGTCTCCGGTTCGAACCGCATCTTGCCGCTGGTCGTCGGTCGTCCTGATCTGTCGAAACCGCCGCTCATTGGCACCAAACGCTGGATCACCTGGGACGCAGATCCACAAAAGGTCGCCGAAATGCTCAAGAACGAAATGGTGTCAGCCGGCGGCTCAGACCCGAAACACCGCGATGGCTCCGATCGCGACCACCGCACGAAACCCTCCGGTTTTCTCGCCCGCCTGTTTCGTGGCAGCAGTTGACACCCGCCCGCGCCGGCCACCCCGGGCGGGTGGAATTGCAGGCGGCCATCGTCACGGGTGAACCGGGGGCAGGGAGGCCGGGGCCAGGGAAAGCCTGGGCCAAGGTGAGCCGCGCACCGGCGCGTTGTTCTATGGCGTTGCAGAGTTAGCTCGAACCCGCCCGCTTCGCCGCCCGGCCACCCAAAGCCCATGATCTGATGGGTGGATCGAAGCGGCGGCCGGGCGGGGAAGCGGGCCGGTCAGGTCGCCTCGCCGTCGGCGGGAGTGGCCTAAAGCGCCTGGTCGAGCAACGCCTTGATGCGGCTTTCACGGGTCTCAGCGACGACGCGACCAACCTCTTTGCCGCCCTTGAGCAGCACCAAGGTCGAGCGCCGCGGAATGCGCCGACTGGTCGTCACTTTGTGGTTTTTGTAGGTATCCCAATCGACCTTGATGAAGGTGATGGCTTGATCGTATTGCGGATTGCTCGCACGGAGCTTTTTGAGCACGCGTCCTTGCCGCGCGCAGGTTGATCACCAAACCGCCTTGTAGTCGATCAGTACCGCTTTTCCCTGAGCCAAGGCCGCTTTGATCGCACCCGGCTTATAGTTGACCATCTCCTGGGCCGATGCCGGCAACGCAAATGCTGCCGCGAACCAGGCCAATGCCAACAGTCCTGTGATCACTTTGTTCAACCCGATCTCCTTTCCTTGATCAAGATTACAGCGCGACGGAAAGATCCTGCAGCCAGATCGGCAGCAGGCGGACAGCCCATGCTTCGATGACATGGTGCAGGCCTAACAGAAGTCCGGTGCCGACAGCGATCAGAGCTGCGGCCATAACCCACTTCGAATTGGCGGCAATTTTGCGCAAGCGGTCCTGACGCATCGCGATCGCTTCGCGCGTGCCGTAGGCGAGCGCCACGATCACCGTCGCGGTGCCGAGCGCAAAGGCGGTCATGATGGCGCCGGCCCAGACCAACGACTGGCCCTGGGCGGCCAGCGCGATCGCCCCACCGAGCGTTGGTCCGATGCACGGCGACCAGGCCGCACCCAACAGTGCGCCACCGATGAACTGGCCGCCGAGGCCGGTGCCGCTGACCTCGATCCGTTGGCGTTCGGCCTCGCCGGATAGTCCCGCGGTTGCGGCGGCAAAGCGGACGTTGAACGCCGGCACCATCAGAATCAGGCCGAACAGGACCATCGCCGTGGCGCCGACCTTAACCATCGCGTCGGCGTCTAGCCCGATCGCCGGGCCGGCGGCGGCAATCCCCAATCCGACCGTGACGAAGGCAACGCTGAGACCGGCGGCAAGGGCCAGCGGTCCGAGGCGTTCCTCGCGCACCGCCGAGCCGAGGATGACCGGCAGCACCGGCAAGATGCAGGGGTTGATCAAGGTCAACAGCCCGGCGCCGTATGCAAGCAGCAATTCCAAGTGCTATAAATCCCAATTCCGTGACCGATATCGTTGACCGATATCGTTGATCTGCTGCCTGAAATGGGCGATGTCGGCAAAGATGTCCAACCACATGACCCTCGCAGCGGATCAACAAGTTTTGAGGTGCTGCGGCACAACGCTGCGCCCGCGCCTACCGGTCGCAGAGCAGGTCCCGGAAAATTCGCTTGGATTGCAGCGATCAAACGCTCGCCCGGTGGGCATGGCAGGCTTATAGTTGGTGACATGAGCGAGAAAACTGAAGAGTCAAAGCCGAAGCCGAAGCCCAAGCGCGCCAACCGCACGTCCCTCCCGGACGGCGAGGCGGTTCCAATCGACACCGGCAGTCATGTCTATCTGATTGATGGTTCAGGTTATATTTTCCGGGCATTCCACGCCTTGCCGCCGTTGACGCGGCCGAGCGACGGGCTGCCGATCGGCGCCGTGCACGGCTTCTGCCAAATGCTCTGGAAGTTGCTAACGGACACCAAGGCGGGCGATCAGCCGACCCACCTGGCGGTGATTTTCGATGCCGGAGCTGAAAGTTTCCGCAATGAAATTTACCCCGAATATAAGGCGCACCGCCCGCCGCCGCCGGAAGAGCTGGTCCCGCAATTTCCGCTGATCCGCGATGCGGTCACAGCATTCAACGTGCCGTGCATCGAGCTTGAAGGCTTCGAAGCGGACGATCTCATTGCGACATATGCACAAGAGATTGCAAATGCGGGGGGGCAGGTGACCATCGTGTCATCGGACAAGGACCTGATGCAACTCGTGCAGCCTGGCGTCGATATGCTGGACACCATGAAGAATCGAAAGATCGGACCCGAGGAGGTCCACGAAAAGTTCTTTGTCGCACCGGATCGCGTCGTCGATGTGCAGGCGCTTGCCGGCGACTCCGTCGACAATGTGCCCGGTGTTCCGGGGATCGGTGTCAAAACCGCCGCGCAGTTGATCCAGGAGTATGGCGATCTCGACACGTTGCTCGCGCGGGCCGGCGAAATCAAACAACCCAAACGCCGCGAGAAGCTGATCGAGTTTGCCGAGCAGGCGCGCATTTCGCGGCAGCTTGTTCGCCTCAAGCGCGACGTTCCGGTCACGGTGCGGCCAGAGCAAATGGGTGTGCAGGAACAGCAGGCCGCGCCGCTCCTGAGTTTCCTCAGCGCCATGGAATTCAACACGCTGACCCGCAAGATCGCGGACGTCCTTGGTGCGCAACCGCCACCGGCGGCAGCGAAATCCGTGGGCTCGAGTGTTGCAAGGACGGGCAAGACAGGGGCGGGCGGCGGCCGGGTTGGTACGAATAACGGTGCTGCAACGCCGGCGGTAATGGTCGCGCACAATGCGCGCCTGGCAATGGCCGAGCCGATTGATCGCGCCAAGTATGAGACGGTGACGACCTTGGCGGGTCTCGAAGCCTGGATCGCGGAGGCGCGCGCGGTCGGCCATTTCGCGTTTGACACCGAGACCACCAGCCTGGAGGCAATGCAGGCCGACCTCGTCGGCTTTTCGATATCAACGCGGCCGGGGCGTGCGTGCTATGTGCCGGTCGGACACCAGACGGCGGCCGACGGCCTTGACTTCGGCGAGGGTGACGACATCGAGCAAATGGCGTTGCGCGCGGCGCTCGATTTGCTGAAACCAATCCTGGAAGATCGGTCCGTTCTCAAGATCGGCCAGAACCTCAAGTACGACATTCTCGTCTTGAAGCGGTACGGGATCAACCTGACGCCGTTTGACGACACGATGCTGATTTCATATGCGCTCGACGGCGGGCGCGGTGGCCACGGGATGGATGATCTGGCGCAACGCCATCTCGGCCACGCGTGCATTCCGTTCAAGCAGGTGATTGCGCACGCGCCCGGCAAGAAGATCGCCGACAAGACGTTCGCCGGCGTTCCGGTCGACAAGGCCACGGAATATGCCGCCGAAGATGCAGATGTGACGCTGCGGCTGTGGCTGGCGCTCAAACCGCGCCTGGTGGCGGAACGCATGACCACCGTCTACGAAACGCTGGAACGCCCGCTGGCGCCGGTGATCGTCGACATGGAGCACGCCGGCATTGCGGTTGACCGCACGATCCTGTCGCGGTTATCGGGAACGTTTGCGCAGCGCGCCGCGCAGCTCGAAGACGAGGTCTACGACCTGGCCGGCGAGAAATTCAACCTCGGTTCGCCGAAACAACTCGGAGAACTGCTGTTCGACAAGCTGCAACTGCCCGGCGGCAAGAAGACCAAGACCGGACAATGGGAGACCCGTGCAACGCTGTTGGATGACCTGGCCGGCAACGAAGACTTACCCGAAGATGCCCGCAAGCTGGTCCACACGATGCTGGAGTGGCGGCAGCTGACGAAGCTGCGCTCGACCTACACCGACGCGCTGCCGCATCACATCCACCCCGAGACCCATCGCATCCACACCAGCTATGCGCTTGCCGCAACGACGACCGGACGGCTGGCATCGACGGATCCCAATCTGCAGAACATTCCGATCCGCACCAAGGAGGGACGCGAGATCCGTACCGCGTTCGTGGCCGAAACGGGCAACAAGCTGGTCTCGGCAGACTATTCGCAAATCGAGCTGCGCGTGCTGGCGCACATTGCCGACATCGCCCAATTGCGCAAAGCCTTCGATGACGGGCTCGACATTCATGCGATGACCGCCAGCGAGATGTTCGGGGTGCCGATCGCAGGCATGCCGAGCGAGGTGCGGCGGCGGGCGAAGGCGATCAATTTCGGGATCATCTACGGCATATCCGCCTTCGGCCTCGCCAATCAGCTGGCGATATCGCGCGAAGAGGCCGCAGCCTATATCAAGACCTACTTCGAACGGTTTCCGGGCATCAAGGACTATATGGAGGAGACCAAGAAGGCGGCCAAGGCCGACGGTTATGTGGAGACGATCTTCGGGCGGCGCGTGCACTATCCCGAGATCAATACCAAGAACCCGTCGGCGCGCGGTTTCTATGAGCGCGCGGCCATCAATGCACCAATTCAGGGCTCAGCCGCCGACATCATCCGACGCGCTATGATCCGCATTCCGAAGGCGCTCGATAAGGCCGGGCTGACGGCAACGCGCATGCTGCTGCAGGTCCATGATGAACTGGTGTTCGAAACGCCGGTATCCGAAGTCGACGGGGTATTGAAAGTTGCCACCGAGGTCATGGAAAAATCGCCGGAGCCGGCGATCAAGCTGTCGGTGCCGCTGAAGGTCGAGGCCAACGCCGCCGACAACTGGCAAGCCGCGCACTAGTGGTCTGTATCACTTAAAATGGTGTATTCAGACGCTCAGATTTGGTCTGTGCCAAGGCGCGGTGGCCGTGGTGATGCTGGCGCATCATAAGGCCGCCGCAACGCCGGCATCAGACCAAATCTGAGCGCCTCCGGTGCGCTGCCCTGGCCCGTGAGGGCGTCAGCCGTGCTCACCATAGCACACGCTATGCTTGCGCACGCCTTCCTGCTCACGAACCAGGGTAGCGCATCTGAATGCGCCATTTTAAGTGATACAGACCACTAGATCATCGTGCTTTAAGTTGGAACCGCAATAGCGGTTCCAACTTAAAGCACAAAGATGATCGCCACTTAAGAGGCGAGCAACTTTCTGCCTTTATTCGGGATCGTTCCGATTCCGAATAAAGGCAGGTTGCTCTAATGGTCTTCTGATCAAATCTCAGGTTTCCAAAGGGCTGTGCCCTTTGGCGGGATCGTTAAGGGCAGAGCCCTTAACATATCGCCGCTTGGCGGCGATCTTTGAGGGGCTTTCAGCCCCTCAAACACCCCGACCAGGGGATTTATCCCCTGGACCCAGGACTTATTGCGCCGCTGCCGTGGTTGATGACAGTCGGAAAAGCGCGGTTCGCTGACAACAGCAACCCACCAATTTAACCGGGGCGAAACGCTAAGCGACGTTCTCGGACGCGAAGATGTGGCCGCTGACGGACTGCCCGCGCGTCGAAGCGAGATAGAGGGCGACGGCGGCAATCTCCGGCTCGGAGCGCACACAATCTTCGAGTGCGGGGGCATCTGATATCGTGACCCGCGGCGCGATGGCGTTCACCCTGATGCCTTGTTCGGCCCAGTTCGCAGCTTCTGATCGCGTCATGGCTGCAAGTGCCGTGCGGGCAATGCCCGCCAGCGCGGCCTCCGAACCTGATTTTGGCGCCGGTAGTCTCAGCACGTTGAGAATTGAACCGTTGGCCCAAGTTAGGCCCATGCGGTTGGCGGCAACCCGGGTCGCATGGCTCGCAGCCTGCAGGCGGGCGGTGAACAGCGCCTCGACATCTTCAAGGGTCGTTGCGTGGTTGAGATCGTAGCGGCTGAACTGGATCAGGTTGATAACCGTCTCAAAACCGCCGTAGGTCTTGGTGGCGGCTTGGGTGAAGCGGGTCGACGCCTCGGCATCGTCAATCATGTCATGGTGAACGCGCACATCCAACGCGGCTTGCGAGATGACCTGCAGCAGCGCGTCGGTTTCCGGGCAGGGGTTGGGAATCTGGAGCACCAGGCGGCAGCCATGCTCGGCAAAAGCACGAGAGATATCAACGCCGTATGTCGGACCGATACCGGTAATCAAAACCCGCGAACCTGCCAGCTCCGGATGGAGCTCGTTACTGGCCGTGATTTCGGCAACGCTCATCAACATGGACAACCCTCCCCCCGATTTGCAGGGGCTACTTCACGCCGATTCGACTAACGAGGCGTAAACGCCACTATCGTTGCCGTTACATGTCACGCCGATTCGGGTGAGGTTATGGCGGAACCAGGTTGGATTTGTGGGGCGATGGCCGGATTGACGCAACGGCACTGCCCGGCCGGGCACACGATTGTGCCGCGGCGAGCACCGCCGCACGCGCCGTCTCGCCGAGCCGCCGTCTCGCCGACTCGCATTGTCGTGCTATGTATCCCCAATCGAACAGCGGCGCACAAAGACGGAGCCCCCAAACCATGCCAACGATCAATCGGTTCGCTGACTTCCATGAAGAGATCACAGCATGGCGCCGTGACTTTCACGCGCATCCGGAATTGCTGTTCGATGTGCAGCGCACGGCCGCTATCGTGGCGGACAAGCTCACAGCGTTCGGTGTCGATGAAGTTGTCACCGGCATCGGACGGACCGGCGTTGTTGCCGTGATCAAGGGACGCGATACGGCCAGCGGCAAGGTGATCGGCCTGCGCGCCGATATGGATGCGCTGCCGATCCAGGAGTTGCCGGAGGTCGCACACAAATCCAAGTTCGACGGCAAGATGCATGCCTGCGGCCACGATGGACATACGGCAATGTTGCTGGGCGCGGCCAAATATTTGGCGCAAACGCGCAACTTCGATGGCACGGCGGTGGTCATCTTCCAGCCGGCGGAGGAGGGCGGCGGCGGCGGTCTCGCGATGGTCAACGATGGCATGATGGACCGCTTTGGTGTCCAACAGGTCTACGGGATGCACAATCAGCCCGGCCTGCCGGTCGGTAAATTCGGCATTTGCAAGGGTGGCATGCTGGCATCGGTCGACTTCTTTAGAGTGGACATCGAGGGCCGCGGCGGTCATGCCGCACGGCCGCACGAGGGCATCGATCCGGCGATGGTCGTGGCCAACCTGGTGCAGAGCTTTCAGACCATCGTATCGCGCAGCGCCGACCCGATCGACAATCTGGTGATTTCGGTGACGCAGATCCACATGGGCGAGGCCAACAACGTGATTGCGCAGACGGCGGTTTTGGGCGGCACCGTGCGCACGCTGACGCCGGCCATGCGCGATCTCGCCGAACAACGCATGGGCGCGCTTTGCGAGCATATTGGTGCAGCCTATGGTGCCAAGGTCGAACTGACCTACGATCGGCTCTATCCGGTCACCGTTAATCACGCCGACGAAACCGACTTCGCCGCCGACGTCGCCGGCGAGATTGTCGGTGCCGGAAACGTCGACCGCGAATTTCAGCCGGTGATGGGGGGTGAGGACTTCTCGTTCATGCTTGAGGCGCGGCCGGGCGCGTTCATCTTCATTGGCCAGGGCAAATCGGCGCGCCTGCACAACCCCAACTACGATTTCAACGACGAGATCATTCCGATCGGCTGTTCCTACTGGGTCAAACTGATCGAAACCGCCATGCCGCTAGCACGATAGCGAATGGTCGTTTGGTGCGCCAGCACGGCGCGGAGGCAATTGCGATGGTAGGGACGATCTTTCGCAACGCTCAATTGCTCGATGCAACGCAGCCGCACGTGCGCGAGGGTTTCGATGTCCTGGTGGAGGCCGAGCGCATCAAAGACGTCTCGGCCACGCCGATCCGGATACGCGGCGAAGGCTGGCGCGAGATTGATGCGAAGGGCCTGACATTGATGCCCGGGCTGATCGACGCCCACGTCCATGTCAAAGCCAGCGAGCTCAATATCGCGCGGCTGATGAGCAAACCGGTCAGCTATTTGTTTGCCGAGACGGCGCAGATCATGCACGCCATGTTGATGCGCGGGTTTACAACCGTCCGCGATGCGGCAGGCGCCGACCGCGGGCTCGCCGATGCCGTCGACCACGGCTTGCTGATCGGTCCGCGCCTCAGAGTTTGCGGGCTGGCGCTCAGCCAGACCGGCGGGCACAGCGACGTGCGCCCGGTCAGCGTCATGAGCCAGGCGAGCCAGGTTGAAGTCCATAATCTCAGCCAGCAGCTGGGGCGCATTGCCGATGGTGTCGATGAATGTCGCCGCGCCGCGCGTGATGAGCTGCGCAAGGGCGCCCATCAGGTCAAGATCATGGCTGGCGGCGGCGTCGCTTCGCCGTCGGATCCGATCGAGAACACGCAGTATTCGTTTGAAGAGATGGTGGCGATTTGCGAGGAGGCCGCGGCCTGGCAGACCTACACGATGGCGCATACCTATACCCCGGCGGCAATCTCGATGGCGGTCAGGGCCGGCGTGCGCACGGTTGAGCATTGCAACCTGATCGACCGCGAAACAGCCGCGTTAGTGGCCGCACAGGGTGCCTACCACGTGCCGACCAACATCACCTACCATGCCCTCAACAAGCACGGTCGCGAGTTTGGGTTTCCGGACGTGTCGATCGCCAAACTGAAGGCGATCGTCGATGCCGGCTTGAACGCCGTCGAACTGAGCCACAAGGCCGGTGTCAAAATCGGCTTCGGCACGGATCTGCTGGGTGCCTGCCACCATTATCAGTCAAATGAATTCTCGTTGTCGGCCGAGGTGCTGGGTCATCACGGCGCCATCAAGACGTCGCTTGAGACCGCGGCCGAAATCATGCGCATGGATCACGAGATCGGAAAAATCGCGCCAGGCTATTTCGCCGACCTTATCCTGGTCGAGGGCAATCCGTTGACTGACATCGGCTGTCTCGAGAACGACGGTGTCAAAGTACCGTTCGTCATGAAGGGCGGGACGATTTTCAAGAACCGAACCGGCCTTTGAATACCGGCCGCGCCGGGGTCGCAGCCGTGTTGTGGGTCGTTTCGTCCGAATTCCCATCAACTGTCGATTTTCGACTGGTCATTTGTGTCGATGTGAGGCCTAATGCGGCCTCTCATCTGATCATCCATGGATGATCAAACGCAATGAAATGGGGAGACGGTTAATGTCTATGCGAACGCGTACCATAGGCGCGTTGCTGGCCGGCGGGTTGGCAATGGTTGTTGCCGGAGCAGGGCAGGCGAAAACGCTGAAATTTGCATTCCAGGGCGATGTCCAGACGATGGATCCGCACGGCTTGTTCGAAACGATGACGCTTGGTTTTCAACGCAACATCTATGAAGGCCTTGTCATCCGCAACGACAAGATGGAAATGACGGGCGCGTTGGCGGAACGGTGGGAGAACACGAGCCCGACGGTCTGGCGGTTCTATCTGCGCAAGGGTGTGAAATTCCACGACGGAAGCGACTTCAAGGCCGATGATGTACAGTTTTCCGCCGAGCGCTTGAGATCCGAAGGCTCGGACATGAAGGTGGTTGCGGCGCTGATCAAAGAAGTCAAGATCATCGACGATCATACCGTTGACATCGTCACCCCGAGCCCGAACCCGATCCTGCCGTTGCAGCTCGAAATCTTCTACATCATGGACAAGCAGTGGGCCGAGAACAACAAGGCAACCGCTGCAACCAACGTCAAAGGCGGTGATGAGGGTAATTTTGCCAATCTCAACGCCAACGGTACCGGTCCGTTCAAGCTCAAATCGCGCCAGTCGGGCGTCAAGACGGTGTTGGTCCGTAACGACAACTACTGGGGCCAGATCAAGGGCAATGTCACGGAGGTTGTGTTCACGCCGATCGCGCAAGACGCAACCCGCGTGGCGGCCCTGATTTCCGGTAACGTTCACATGGCCTATCCAATCCCGGTCCAGGATTGGAGCCGGCTCGAACAGGCCGCCGGTGTCAAGCCGCTGACGGGACCCGAAGCGCGCACGATCTTCCTTGGCTTCGACCAGCTGCGCGACGAACTCAAAGGCTCCGACGTCAAGGGCAAGAACCCGTTCAAGGACGTGCGCGTGCGCAAGGCCTTCATGCACGCCATCAACATTGAGGCGATCCGCGAAAAGGTCATGCGCGGTGCTGCAACGCCGGCCGGTCTGATGGTGGCGCCACAAATCAACGGATACAGTGCCGCCCTGAATAGTCGTCTCCCCTACGACCTCGAGAAGGCCAAGGCACTGATGGCGGAGGCCGGCTACAAAGACGGCTTTAAGGTGACGATGGACTGCCCCAACGATCGCTACGTCAACGACGAGAAGATCTGCACGGCGGTGGCCGGCATGCTCGCCAAGATCAAAGTCAAGGTCGACCTTCTGGCGCAAACCAAGTCGAAGTACTTCGGCAAGGTCCTGGCGCAGAACGGCTATGACACGAGCTTCTTCCTGCTCGGCTGGACGCCGTCGACGTTCGACAGCCACAACCCGATTTCGGCGCTGATGGCGTGCCGGGGTGGTGCCGACAAGATCGGCGCGTTCAATCTCGGCGGCTACTGCAACGAACGGATCAACGAGCTGACAGCCAAGATCCAGTCGGAAACCGATCAGGCCAAGCGCCAGCAAATGATCGATGAAGCCTTCAAGATCCACAAGGACGAAGTCGGCCACATTCCGCTGCATCAACAACCGCTGTCATGGGGCGTGTCGGACAAGGCAGAGGTCGTCCAACGGCCTGACAACGTGTTCGATCTGCGCTATGCCGTCGTCAAGTAGGCGGGCGTTGACCTAACAATGCCGGCGGGCTGGCGGGGTGATCGCGCCAGCCCGCTTCACTTTCCCAAGGCTGGTGTCATCCATGATCGGCTTCATCGTGCAGCGCTTCGTACAGTCCATCGTGGTCATGCTGACCGTGGCCCTGATTGCGTTTGCTCTGTTTCGCTACGTTGGCGATCCGATCAACAATATGGTTGGGCAGGACACGACCGTTGAGGAACGCGCCGAGCTACGCGAGCGCCTCGGCCTCAACGATCCGTTTATCGTCCAGTTCGCGCGCTTTGCCACCAACGCCGCGCAGGGCGAGTTCGGGTTTTCCTACCAGCATCGCCGGCCGGTCTCCGAGTTGATCGCGGAACGTCTGCCGGCGACCCTCGAACTATCGCTCGTCTCGGCAATCCTGGCTCTGGTCATCGGCATTCCGATGGGTGTCTATACCGCCATTCACCGCGACGGATGGATCTCGCGTTCGTTCATGACGATGTCCCTGGTCGGGGTGTCATTGCCGACATTCCTAATCGGCATTCTGCTGATATTGTTTTTCGGCGTGATCCTGCGCTGGCTGCCGACGTTCGGACGCGGCGAGGTTGTCGCCATTGGCTGGTGGACAACGGGCTTCTTGACCGTCTCGGGCCTCAAGTCGCTGATCATGCCGTCGATCACGCTGGCGCTGTTTCAAATGACGTTAATCATGCGCCTGGTGCGTGCTGAGATGTTGGAAGTGCTGCGCACGGACTTCATCAAGTTCGGCCGCGCGCGCGGGCTCTCGGACCGTCATGTCCACTACAAGATGGCGCTGAAGAATACGCTGGTGCCGGTGATCACGATTACCGGCCTGCAACTCGGATCGATCATCGCGTTTGCGATCATCACCGAGAGCGTCTTTCAGTGGCCCGGTATGGGCTTGATGTTCATTCAGGCGATCGGTGACGTCGATATTCCGATCATGGCCGCCTATCTTGTGATGATTGCGTTGTTCTTCGTCGTCATCAATCTCGTTGTTGATGTGCTCTATTTCGTCGTTGATCCGCGCCTGCGGGTTGACCGGGCGGCGTGAGCGGGCTGGTGCGGTCACCATGAGCGAAGCAAACAGGATCGAACGAGCGCCGAGCGAGGAGGCCAAGGGCTGGATCTCACGCCTGCGCGAGAGCGACATCTGGCACAGCTTTCTGGCCTCGCCGGTCACCGTCGTCTCTGCAATCCTGACGCTGGTGTTTTTCCTGGCAGCGCTGTTGGCGCCGTTGATCGCGCCACACGATCCGTTCGACCTCGCCGCCATTGATATTCTCGATGCCAGCCTGCCGCCGGCCTGGATGGCGCAGGGCAATGCAAAATTTCTGCTCGGCACGGACGACCAGGGCCGCGATATCCTGTCGACCATTATCTACGGGGCGCGGATCTCACTGTTCGTCGGCTTTGCTTCCGTGATCTTTTCGATCATTCTCGGTGTCGGCCTCGGTCTGATCAGCGGCTACGTAGGCGGACGTCTCGATGCCTTCATTATGCGCGTCGCCGACATCCAGCTGTCGTTTCCGGCCATCCTCATCGCGCTGCTCATCGATGGGGTTGCGCGCGGGATCGTGCCGCGGGACATGCACGAGGACATCGCGTTTTATGTTTTGATCTTTGCCATCGGTGTGTCCGGCTGGGTGCAGTACGCACGCACCGTTCGCGGCTCGACGCTGGTTGAGAAAAACAAGGAATATGTGCAGGCGGCGCGCGTGATCGGCCTCGGGCCGACGGCAATCCTGCTGCGCCATGTGCTGCCGAACGTGATCGGGCCGGTGCTGGTCATCGCAACCATTCACCTGGCGATCGCGATCATCACGGAGGCGACGCTGTCGTTCCTCGGCGTTGGTGTTCCGCCGACAACGCCGTCGCTCGGAACACTCATTCGCATCGGCAACGACTTCCTGTTCTCCGGCGAGTGGTGGATCACGATTTTCCCCGGCATTGCCCTGGTGCTGCTGGTCCTGGCAATCAACCTGCTGGGCGACTGGCTGCGCGATGCCCTCAATCCAAAGCTGAGGTGAGGTGACACGCGCGTGACAGCCCTTCTCGATATCAGGAACATGCGGGTCGAGTTTCCCTCGCGACGCGGCCACGTGGTTGCCGTCGAGGATCTTTCGCTGACATTGCGGCCCGGTGAGATCCTGGGCGTGGTTGGTGAATCCGGTGCCGGCAAGTCGACGATCGGCAATGCGGTGATTGGTTTGCTGGAGCCGCCCGGTGAGCTCACTCGCGGCGAGATCTATCTCCAGGGTGGCAGGATCGACACGCTCGGCGCGGCCGAGATGCGCCTCATTCGCGGGGCACGGATCGGCATGATCTTCCAGGACCCGCTAACGTCTCTGGATCCGTTACAGACCATCGAGACCCAGTTGCTCGATACCATCCAGCTGCATTTGCAGCTAAATGAAGACGATGCGCAAAAGCGCGCGGTTGGTCTTCTCGATGCGGTCGGAATTCCTGATCCGGACGTGCGCATCAAGCAATACCCGCATCAGTTTTCTGGTGGCATGCGCCAGCGCGTGGTGATCGCGCTGGCGCTGTGTGCTGATCCTGAACTGATCATCGCGGATGAACCGACGACGGCGCTTGATGTTTCGGTGCAAGCGCAGATTCTCGATCTGATGAAGGGCCTGTGCCGCCAACGCAATGTCGGCATGATCCTGATCACGCACGATATGGGTGTCATCGCCGAGACGGCGGACCGGGTTGCCGTGATGTATCGCGGTCGCGTGGTCGAAACCGGCACCACGGCGCAAATCATCACGGCGCCGGAGCATGATTATACACGCAGTCTGATTTCCGCCGTGCCGCGACCCGACAAGCGCATGCAGCGGTTCCCGCTGGTGACCTACATCGAAGATGCACAAGAACGCCCGGAAGGGCTCGATCTGGCGACGCACTGGCTCGGCAAGACACAGGATTTCGGCGAAGAGCGCTCGGAACTTGTCGAGCTCGAGCAGCTCCACATGCGGTTTGTCACGCGCCATTCGATGTTTGCAAGCAAGCGGCTCTATCTCGATGCCGTGCGCGATGTCAGTTTCGCGATCCACACCGGCGAGGTGTTTGGGCTGGTCGGCGAGAGCGGCTCCGGCAAGTCGACCGTGGCGCGCATGATCACCGGAATTTATCAGCCGACGGGCGGGCGCATCACGTTTGCCGGACAGGATCTGACCGCGCTCAAATCGCGCCGCGCCGCCCAGCCTTGGCGACGGCAAATGCAGATGGTGTTTCAGGATCCGTTCTCATCGCTCAATGGGCGCATGCGCGTGCGCGACATCGTTGCCGAACCAATTCGATTTCACAAGCTCGCGGCCGGCGGGCCTGAGGCTTACGGCATGGTCGAAGATCTTCTCGAGATCGTCGGCCTCGGGGCCAAGGCGGCGATGAAGTTCCCGCACGAGTTCTCAGGCGGTCAGCGCCAACGGATTTCAATCGCACGCGCGCTTGCGACCAGGCCGCGGTTTCTCGTATGCGATGAGCCGACATCGGCGCTGGACGTTTCCATTCAGGCCCAGATCCTGAACCTTCTCAAAGACCTTCAGGAAGAGTTGAGGCTAACGATGCTGTTCATCAGCCACGACCTGCCCGTCATCCGCCAAATGTGCGACCGGGTCGGTGTGATGCGGCACGGTCAGCTGCTGGAGATCGCAGAAACCGAGCGTCTGTTTGAAGAGCCGCAGCACGACTATAGCCGGCACCTTCTCGATCTGATGCCAAAGTTCAGCGGGTTTCAGATGGATGCAGCCATTGCGGGTGCCGCCCGGAGTTAGCAGCGCCAGAGCCTGATCGCGGTACGACGTCGCGTGCCGGCCCACGTTAAGTTTTGTCGGTTGCACCGCCAATCGGCGGCAGAAAAGTCTCCAGCCACATGCCAGCAATTATCTCGATCTCAAATCTGTCGAAGACCTATGCGTCGGGGTTTCGGGCGCTGAAATCGATCGATCTCGAGATCGAGCGCAGTGAGATCTTCGCACTTCTCGGCCCGAACGGGGCCGGAAAGACGACGCTGATCAGCATCATTTGCGGCATCGTCAATGCGACCGGCGGCAAGGTGCTGGTTGACGGCCGCGACATTATCGATGACTTCCGTCATACGCGTTCGCTGATCGGTCTTGTGCCGCAGGAGCTAACAACAGACTCCTTCGAAACGGTCTGGGCGACGGTGTCCTTCAGCCGCGGATTGTTCGGCAAACGGGCCAATCCCGAGTTGATTGAGAAGATCCTGAAATCGCTTTCGCTGTGGGACAAAAAGGACAGTCAGATCATGACGCTGTCGGGCGGCATGAAACGACGCGTTTTGATTGCCAAAGCATTGTCGCATGAACCAGAGATCCTGTTTCTCGATGAACCAACGGCAGGTGTCGATGTCGAGCTGCGTCGTGACATGTGGGAGGTTGTCCGCGAACTACGACGCTCGGGCGTGACCATCATTCTGACGACGCACTACATCGAAGAAGCGGAAGAAATGTCGGATCGGGTCGGGGTGATCAGCGGCGGCGAGCTAATCGTCGTCGAAGAAACCCGCGAACTGATGCGCAAACTCGGCAAGAAGCAGTTGACGGTGCAGCTCCATGAGCCGATCTCCATTGTACCAGACGCGTTGCAAGCTTTTGCGCTCGAACTCAAAGGAGATGGTGACGAGCTTGTTTATACCTATGACACACGGGCGGAGCGAACCGGGATCCGAACTTTGCTCAATGCATTGAGTGAAGCTGGTATCGCCTTTCGTGATCTGCACACCACGCAGAGCTCGCTCGAAGATATCTTTGTTGATCTTGTCAGAGAGGACAGGACGTGAACTACCTTGGTGTCTGGGCGATCTACAAGTATGAGATGGCGCGCACGTGGCGCACAATCATGCAGAGCATCATTTCACCGGTGATCTCAACCAGCCTCTATTTCGTGGTGTTCGGTGCGGCGATCGGGTCCCGGATTACGGAAATCGAAGGCGTGAGTTACGGCTCGTTCATCGTGCCGGGGCTGGTGATGCTGTCGCTGCTCACGCAAAGTGTGACCAATGCGTCGTTCGGGATCTACTTCCCGAAGTTCATCGGCACGATCTACGAACATCTGTCGGCGCCGATTTCGTCGTTCGAACTGGTGCTCGGATATGTCGGGGCAGCGGCGACGAAGTCGATCATGCTCGGCGTAATCATCCTGATCACCGCCTCGTTCATCGTCGATCTCAAGATCGCTCATCCGTTTGTGATGGTGCTGTTTTTGGTGCTGACCGCCGTAACGTTTGCGATGCTCGGGTTCATCATCGGCATCTGGGCACAGAATTTCGAGCAGTTGCAAATCGTACCGCTGCTGATCATCACCCCACTGGCGTTTCTCGGTGGCAGTTTCTATTCGATCGATATGTTGCCCCCGTTTTGGCAGATGGTCAGCCTGTTCAACCCCGTTGTCTACCTGATCAGCGGCTTTCGCTGGAGCTTTACTGAAATCGCCGACGTCAACGTCTGGGTCAGCCTTGCGATGACGCTATTGTTCCTGCTCGCTTGCCTGATGATTATCTGGTGGATGTTCAAGACCGGGTATCGGTTGAAAAAATAACGCGCGCCGCCGAGCGGCCGTGATCAGCAGCGGCGCGCAACGCAGCCGGCGCACAAAATCGCCCGGTCCTGCGGGTCGGCTTGGGGCGCTATCACATGCCCGCGAGCACGTTATCCAAAATGCCGACCGCCGCGTGGATCTCGTCAGCGGTGACGTTGAGCGCCGGCATGAAGCGCAGGCTGTCGGGCTGCGGGCCGTTGATCAGCAGGCCGGCGTCGATCGCCTTGGCGACGATCTCAGGTGCAATCTCGCTGCCGAGATCGAGAGCGATCAACAGGCCGCGGCCGCGCGGTGCACCAAGGCCGTGCCTGCCAGAAAGCCGGCCCAACTCGGTTGTCAGGAGCTTGCCCATCGCGTCGACATGGGCGAGGAAGCCCGCATTGGCGACCTGCTCGATGACGGCGTTACCGGCGGCGCACATCAGCGGATTGCCGTTGTAGGTGCCGCCCTGATCGCCGTGCTCGAAGCAGCTCACCTGCTGGGTGGCGAGCGTGGCGCCAAGCGGAACGCCGCCGCCAATGCCCTTGCCGAGAGCCATGATGTCCGGCGCGATGCCGGCGTGCTGATAGGCAAACAGTTTGCCGGTGCGCCCGATACCGGTTTGAATTTCGTCGACAATCAAGAGCAGGTCGTGGATCGAGGCGAGATCCGATAGGCTCCTCAAAAACGCGTCCGTTGCCGGCCAAACGCCTGCTTCGCCCTGCACCGGTTCGAGCATGATCGCGATGGTGTTGTCGTTGATCAGGGCTTCGACGGTGGCAATGTCATTGAGTTTGGCTTTCAGAAAGCCCGGGACCTTGGGCTCGAACAGCGGCGCAAACGCGGACTTGCCGGATGCCGACATCGCCGCCAGCGTCCGGCCGTGAAACGCGCCATCGAACGTGATGATTTCAAAGGCGCCGTTTTTGTACTTGGCACCGAACTTTCGCGCGAGCTTGATGGCGCCTTCGATCGCTTCGGCGCCGGAGTTGGTGAAGAACACCTGATCGAAACAGCTCTGCCTGGCGAGGCGGTTGGCAAGTTCGATGCTCGGCGCGTTGTAAAATGCCGGGCTCGGCGTGATCAGTGTTTCGGCTTGGCGGGCCAGCGCGGCAGCAATATTCCCGGGCGCATGGCCAAGGCAATTCACCGCCCAACCTTGTACGAAATCGAGATAGCGCTTGCCGGAACTGTCCCAGATATAGGAGCCCTTGCCTTCTGTGAATACGATCGCAGGTCGGGCCGTGATGTTCATCAGGTTGGAGGTGTCGAAGGTTGTTTTCTGCATGTCGGGATCCTCTCCGGTTGGCGCAGTCACACAACAAAAAAGGCCACCCGCGTCGCGGATGGCCTCGGCAGAAGTTGGCTAATTTAAGCTTTGATTAGCGTTCTCTTCGGACATGGCGCGACCGGGCGACGTCGACAATGCGACGGCGCAGGCGTGCGCGCTGGGCTGTCCGGTTCATGATCATGGCGCGGGGTTATGACGCCAGCACCGGGCGCTGTCAAGCGATTTGCGTTGGCGTTGAAGCGAGCCGGTGGTTGTCACCCGAACTCCCACCGCGGTGTTTGAGGGGCTGAATGCCGGCATCGATCGCGGTCAAACGGTGATGCGTCAGGGCAGTTGGCCTTGACAACCCAACCCAAGGGCGCTGCCGTTCTGCACTCCGCTCTTTGTTCGCAGGTTCTGAAGAGCCGGTAAAATCACGGCACTTTGGTTGGTTTCCTGGCAAACTATCGCAAGTCGGATTGTCGCCGTTGGCAATGGACGGCATCCTTTACAATCGGTTCCACGGGAGGAGACGCGGCATGTCTTTTGACTACATCATCGTCGGCGGCGGATCTGCCGGGTCGGTTCTCGCCAACCGGCTGTCGGCCCACAGCACAAATTCCGTTCTGGTGTGTGAGGCCGGCCAGGATACGCCGCCGGACGCCGTGCCGGAAGAAATTCTCGATTCCTATCCGGGTACCGCCTACCTCAACAACCGCTTCATCTGGTCCGATCTCAAGGTCAGAACCGAGGTTGTCTCGCACAACAATCCGGACGCACCGAAACCGCCCATGCGCAAGTACGAACAGGCCAGGGTGCTCGGCGGCGGTTCATCGATCAACGGGCAAATGGCCAACCGCGGCGCGCCGACGGATTACGACGAATGGGCAGCGCGCGGGGCGACCGGCTGGCACTGGGATGCGGTGCTGCCCTACTTCAAGAAATTGGAGCGCGATCTCGATGTCCATGACGACTGGCACGGACAGGACGGCCCGATCCCGATCCGTCGCGTGCCGGAGGCGCTGTGGCCGAAACACTCCAAAGCGCTGGCCGAAACGTTTCAAAGCGCCGGTTACAAATACCTAGAGGACCAGAACGGATTGTTCGAGGAGGGCTACTTTCCGGTCACGATTTCAAACATGGACGAACGGCGGGTTTCGGCCGCTATCGGTTATCTCACCGCCGATGTGCGCAAGCGCCCGAACCTGACGATCTCAACATCGACACAAGTGACCGAGCTAATGTTTGACGGGCTCAAATGCGTTGGCGTCAAGGCGCTTGTCGACGGCAAGCCGCAGGAGTTTCTCGGCAACGAAGTCATTCTGTCGTCAGGTGCGATACACTCGCCGGCGCATTTGCTGCGGGCCGGGATCGGGCCGAGCGGGCATCTCCATGATATGGGCATTGGCGTGCGCCACGCGCTGTTCGGGGTCGGCCAGCGTCTCATGGACCATCCATCGATTGCGCTGGCTGCGTTCGTCAAGCGGGGTGCGCGCATCGACAACCGGAAATCGCGACGGCATCTCTACGTCGGCATGCGCTATTCATCCGACATCGGCGGCGCACCGCCCGGCGACATGTTCGTGGTCGGCACGACTAAGACCTCGTGGCATGCGGTCGGCGAACAAATCGGCAGCTATTTGCTGTTCGTCAACAAGACGTTTTCGGAGACGGGACAAGTGCGCCTGCAATCGACGCACTGGTCGCAGGAACCCGAGGTCGAGTTCAACCTGTTGTCCGACAAGCGCGATCTCGACCGGCTCGCCGATGGCATTCGCAGGCTGGCACCATTGTTTGATCATCCGGCAATGCAGCGGGTTGCGAGCGATCCGTTTCCTGCAAGCTATTCCGATAAGGTCCGCCAGGTTGGTGAGATCAACATCAAGAACAAGGTTCTGACGGGGGTGATGGCGGGCCTGCTCGACGGGCCGGGGCCGCTGCGGCGTTATCTGATCCGCAATCTCATCATGGAGGGCTTCACCCTCGACGGGGTGTGCAATGATGAAGATGAGGCAGAAGCCTTCATTCGCAAGGCCGCGGTCGGTGTCTGGCACGCCTCGTGCACCTGCAGGATGGGCGCCGCGGATGATGCCATGGCGGTGACCGACACGGCCGGGCGGGTGCATGGTGTCGGCAACCTGCGCGTGGTCGATGCGTCGATCTTTCCGGTCGTACCGTGTGCAAACACCAACCTGCCGACGATCATGACAGCGGAAAAGGTGGCCGACACCATTCTTGCCGGACATTGAACATCGGCCGGCACCGTGCCGGGTCGGGCTGGGTGAGACGAACTAAAGATCTTAACCGATTTTGGGAGCAAGATGACCGACCTGATAACCGTTGGCCATTTCCGGCAGCGTGTAGATCTTTCCGATCTTTGCTGCTTGCCCAGCGGTTTGAAACTGCTCTAATCGCTCGACGCAGACCGCCGTCATCGCCTCCAAGGCTGGCTTGAGATACTTGCGCGGATCAAACTCACCGGGGTTCTCAGCAAGCACTTTCCGGATCTGGCCGGTCATGGCCATGCGGTTATCAGTGTCAATGTTTATCTTGCGCACACCGTTCTTTATGCCGCGCTGAATTTCTTCGATCGGCACACCCCACGTTTGTGGCATTTGACCGCCGTAGGCGTTGATGATGTCTTGCAGGTGTTGCGGCACAGATGAGGATCCATGCATCACCAGATGCGTGTTGGGCAGGCGGTTGTGTATCTCCTCAATGACGTGCATTGCAAGAATTTGACCGTCTGGCTTGCGTGAGAATTTATAGGCACCGTGCGAGGTCCCCATCGCGATGGCCAACGCATCGACCTTGGTCTCGCGCACAAACCGGATCGCTTCGTCGGGATCAGTGAGCAACTGCTCGTGGGACAACTGACCCGTTGCCCCGTGTCCGTCTTCCTGATCGCCAGTGCCCGTTTCAAGACTGCCAAGTACACCCAATTCGCCTTCGACCGAGATGCCGCCGAGGTGGGCGATTTCCACGACGGTTCTGGTGACGGCGACATTGTAGCTCCAATCTGCGGGTGTCTTGCCATCTTCGCGCAGCGAACCGTCCATCATCACCGACGTAAAGCCGGCCTGGATCGCACTCATGCAGGTGGCCGGGTTGTTGCCGTGATCAAGGTGCACGCATATCGGAATGTGAGGATAGGTCTCGACGACGGCGTCCATCATGTGACGCAGCATAATGTCGCTGGCGTAGGCCCGCGCGCCACGGCTGGCTTGAATGATGACGGGCGCATCGCGGCTGGCGGCTGCCGCCGTGATCGCCAACGCCTGCTCCATGTTGTTGATGTTGAAGGCCGGAACGCCGTAGTCATGCTCGGCGGCATGGTCGAGGAGTTGTCGCAGCGTAATGCGGGCCATTCAAAGATGTCCTCGGTTTCGTTTGGTTGCGGTCACGCTCGCGCGCGTGTGCCTGCGACGAACAACACCGCAGGCAAGGTGGTTTTTGACAAGAGCGGGCCGATACAGCCCAACTCAAGCCGCTGCGATGATCTCGGGGCGGGCGCGCTTGCCGCGCACCTCGGCCTCCTCGAACTCGGCGGCGGCAATGGCACGATCGAGCGCGGCGCGCAGCGCGATGGCGGACGCCAGCGTCATCTCTACGCCCGCGCGGGCGCCCGGCTCCATGTCGGTGTTGACGAAGTCGAGTGTGATGACGTCGTCGAGTGGAGCATGGCGAGCGTGATCGTAGGCAACAACCGTCCGGGTCAGCGCAAACCAGCTGTCGCCCCGTTTGGCCATGCCCTCGGCCGCTGCGATCTCAATAATTGATGTGCACATGTCGTCGCCTCAGTTGGACAGATGTTTGCCGAAGAACTCGAACACTTTGCTCCAACCGTCCATGGCTTGTTCCGGGCGATAGAGCGGGCGGTGCCAATAGTTGAAGCCGTGACCGGCACCGTCGTAACGATGAAACTCGTAGGATTTGCCGTGTTTTTTGAGTTCGGCCTCGTGCTGGTCGACTTGCTCGGGGCTCGGGGCGCGGTCGTCATTGCCGAACAGGCCGAGTAGCGGGCACGACAGGTTCGCTGTCATGTCGATTGGGGCAACCGGTGTTTTATCGTTCAGTTCATCATCGCCCATGACGACGCGGCCGCCCCACTGGTCGACGCAGGCATCGATGTCGCTGCGCTGGCAGGCATAGATGAAGGCGTGGCGCCCGCCCGAGCATGAGCCGATCAGGCCGACCCGGCCGTTGCAGTCCGGCTGCGCGCGCATCCATTTGACGGCGGCCTCGGTGTCACCGACCATCTGGGCATCGGCGATGCCGCCCTCGGCGCGGACTTTGGCTGCGACATCGTCGGGATGGCCGGCGCCGGTGCGTTCGTAAAGGTTGTGGCAGATGGCCATGTAGCCGTGATGAGCAAAGCGCCGGGTTGTTTCGATATAAAGCTCGGACCAACCCGGCAGATGGTGGATCAGGACGACGCCCGGAAACGGGCCGGCACCGTCGGGCTTGGCCGTATAGGCCGTGATCGGCGTGCCGCCGTCGCCGTTGATCATGACGTTGGTGCACGTCATGCCGCGATAAAAGGACATGTGCATTTCTCCGTTGATGTTATGGTCGCGTGTCAGAGCCGCAATGCGGGTGCGGTCCCGTCCGGGTCTCGCGTTGATCATAGGGCGCAGCGCCAACGCGATGCAATGCAGCATTGATGCCCCCGGTCATTGCTGTCGACCCGCCTGCAGGTGCGGCTCGAACCTCCGAACAAATCACAGGTTTCCAAAGGGCAATGCCCTTTGGCGGGATTGTTGAGGGCGGAGCCCTTAACCAATCGCCGCTTGGCGGCGATCCTTGAGGGGCTTTCAGCCCCTCAAACACCCCGACCAGGGGATGATCCCCTGGACCCCGGACTTATTCAGAGATTGCCCAGAGTGGTTTCGGGTTGGCGCCAATCGTCCCCGACTTTCGGACCTTTGCCGAAATTCAAAAACTTCTCTACAACACCTCCAAACTCTCGAACGGTCGGCGCGACACCGGCCGGTTCCGGGCCGAATTCATTCAGAACCCCAGCGAAGACGGAACGACGATGACGGACAAGCACGATATCATCTATACCAAGGTCGACGAGGCGCCGGAGCTCGCCAGCGGTTCCTTCCTGCCGATCATCAAGGCCTTCATCAAACCAGCCGGCATTACCATCGGTTCGAAGGACATCTCACTGGCCGGCCGCATTCTGTCCCAGTTCCCGGACTATCTGCGCGCCGATCAACGCCAACCCGACGACCTCGCCGAACTGGGTGAAATGGTGACGACGCCGACGGCCAATGTAATCAAACTGCCGAACATCTCGGCTTCGATCCCGCAGCTCAAGGCCGCCATCCAGGAACTGCAAGAGCAGGGTTATGCGCTGCCCGATTATCCGGAAGATCCGCACAGCGATGCGGAGCGCCGCGTGCAGGCGATCTATGATCGGATCAAGGGCAGTGCCGTCAACCCGGTCCTACGTGAGGGCAATTCCGACCGGCGGGCGCCGAAAGCAGTCAAGGAATACGCCAAAAAGAACCCGCATTCGATGGGTAAATGGACGGCCGCCTCCAAGACCCATGTCGCCTCAATGCCCGGCAACGACTTCTTCGCCAACGAAAAGTCGACGACCATCACCGCGGCGCAGGCGGGTGATGCGCGCATCGAGTTTGTCGATGCTGCCGGCAATGTCACGGTTCTGAAGGAAATGACGCCGCTGGAGGCGGGCGAAGTGGTCGATGCTACCTTCATGAGCGCCGAGGACCTGCGCCGCTTCCTACTGGCCGAGATCGCCGATGCAAAGGCGCGGAACGTGCTGTTTTCGGTTCACCTCAAGGCCACCATGATGAAGGTCTCCGACCCGGTGCTGTTCGGACACGCGGTCTATGCCTATCTCAAGGAGGTCTTCGACAAGCACGCCACGACCTTCGCGCAAATCGGCGTGGATCCGGACCTCGGCATTGGCGATCTCGAAGCAAAGATCAAATCGCTGCCGGCCGACAAGCAGGCCGAGATCGAAGCCGACATCAAAGCGTGCATGGCCAATCAGCCCGACATGTATATGGTCAACTCCGACCGCGGCATTACCAACCTGCACGTTTCCTCCGACGTTATCATCGATGCCTCGATGCCGGCGCTAATCCGGGCCGGTGGCAAGGGCTGGGGGCCGGATGGCAAGGAGCACGACACCAAGTGTGTCATTCCCGACAACTCCTATGCCCCCGTCTATGATGAGACGATCACGTTCTGCAAGGAGCACGGGGCGTTCAATCCGGCCGAGATGGGCACCATTGCGAACATCGGCTTGATGGCGCAAAAGGCCGAGGAATACGGCTCCCACCCGCAGACGTTCGTCGCGCCGGCGGCCGGTGCGATCCGTGCCGTCGACGCCGCCGGCAACACCATCCACGAACATCAGGTCGGCAAAGGTGACATCTGGCGGATGTGCATGGTCAAGGATGCAGCGGTGCGCGACTGGGTGCGACTCGCCGTTGGCCGCGCCCGCATCACCGGCACACCGGCTGTATTCTGGCTCAACAAGGAGCGCGCGCACGATGCCCAGTTGATCAAGAAGGTCGAAGCCTATCTTAAAGACCACGACACCACAGGGCTCGAGATCCACATCATGGCGCCGCGGCAGGCGACGCGGTTCTCGCTGGAGCGCATGAGGAACGGTCAGGATACGATCTCGGTGACCGGCAACGTGCTGCGTGATTACCTGACGGACCTGTTCCCGATCCTCGAGGTCGGTACCAGCGCCAAGATGCTGTCCATCGTGCCGTTGATGAACGGCGGCGGACTGTTCGAAACGGGCGCCGGCGGTTCGGCGCCGAAGCATGTCCAGCAGTTGCTGGAGGAAGGGCATTTGCGATGGGATTCGCTTGGCGAGTTCTGTGCGCTTGCGGCCTCGCTTGAGCATCTCGCACAAGTCAAGAACAACGCCAAGGCGGCGGTGCTGGCCAAGGCGTTGGATGCGGCCACCGAGAAGCTGCTCGATACCGACAAGTCGCCGCGCCGCCGCGTTGGTGAACTCGACAATCGCGGCAGCCATTTCTATCTCGCCATGTACTGGGCCGAGGCGCTCGCCGCGCAGGACGAGGATGCGGACTTGAAGGCGCACTTTGCGCCGCTCGCCGCCCAGCTGCAAACCAACGAAGCCAAGATCCTTGACGAGCTCAACGCCGCCCAGGGCCAAGCGGTCGACGTCGGCGGCTATTACCGCCCGGATATGGCCAAGCTTGCCACCGCGATGCGGCCGAGCGCGACGCTCAACGGGATCATCGGCTAGCGCGACGCAATGCCTGACCGGACTTGCTCTGGTTGTTCGCCCGACAGCGGTTTGACGACGGCGAGCGGTCGCCACGCCGCCGGCCGGGCACCGTCCCGCAAGTCACGCGTTGTCATTGGTTCTACCCAGGTCTCGCCCATGAAAATCCACCTACTCACTGAAAATCTCGCGTCTGATATGGTGTGGCTGGCGGAGTGGGGTTTTAGCGCGTGGATCGAATTCGGCGACCGGCGAATCCTGTTCGACACCGGCTTTTCGGACGTCTATTGCCGCAATGCGGCGCACGCCGGCATCGATTTGGAAAGCGCCGACCAGATCGCGCTGTCGCACTTTCATCGCGATCACACACGCGGATTGCTGTTCCATCCGTTCAAGGACCGCAAGTCGTTGATCCTGCACCCGCGGGGCCTCAATGCAGTGCTCGACACCGACGATGCCGCGACCTTGCAGGACTACGCGGCGATCCACAAGACGTTGGCCAGCGACTTCGACGTCCGCACATCGAGCGAGCCGCTGGAATTCGCGGACGGGGCTTATTTTCTTGGCGAGATCCCACGCGTCACCAACTTCGAAAAGGGGTGCTTTTTCGATGACCCGATGATCGACGATACGGCGCTTGCCTTTCGCACGTCCAAGGGTGCGGTGGTCGTCTCGGGCTGTGCCCATGCCGGCATCTGCAACATCTGCGAACACGCCAAGACGGTGACCGGACAGACGCTTTATGCCGTGATCGGCGGCTTCCACCTGCTGCATGACGAAGACCCACCGGTCGCGGACACGATCCGGTATTTCAAGGACCAGGCGCCAGACATTTTGATGCCAATGCACTGCATCGACTTCGACATTCAGGCGCAGTTTCAGATGTCGTTCGGCGGCCCGAGACCCGGCGCCGGCTCGCTGATCGAATTGTAAGGTCGGGCCTCACCGAATTGGGCTCCAGGGGATGGGTCCCCTGGTCAGGGTGTTTGAGGGGCTGAAAGCCCCTCAAGGATCGCCGTGAAACGGCGATGCGTTAAGGGCGCGGCACTTGTCGAACGATGGGCCCCAGCGCCGAGCGCGCCTGCCAGGCGGAGCCGCCTCAAGCCCATAGGAAGGCCATGGGAAGCCCATAACGCGTCTCAATTCGTAGCTGGTGCGGTATGACCTAATACTCTGCGGCCAGTTGCGCCTCACCGGCGGCGCCGGCGGCAACTTCGGCTGCGACCGTTGTCAGGTCCTGCAGATAATCGTCCATCACGGCCACATGCAGCATCGACATCATGCGGTGGATGGCCTTCGGCTGCTGTAGCAGACCGGGGGTCCAGCCCTTGGCCTCAAGCAATTCGGCCACCCTGTAAATGTCAAAACGGTCGGAACCGTAGGCCACGATCGACAGTTCCGGATCGCCAAGCACGTGGAGACCGTCAATCGCCCCGATGCCGGCGCGGTAGGCTTCGATACCGGCCATGAGCTTGTCGGCAATGGCGCCGTAGCCATCGCGGCCGAGATGCTCGAACAAGGCCCAGGCGCCGGCGATGGCGCCGCCGGCGCGGGTGCCGACAATGGTTGTCGTCGCAAAGCGCCCGTTCGGCCAATCGTTGAACGCGAAACCGTGATGCTGGCTGTGGTCATGCGACCGATAGAACACTGTCGAGATCGGTTTCGGCGCAAACCCGAACTTGTGCAGGTCGGCCGATAGCGACATGACACCGTCGACGGCAAAATCGAAGGCCGGCACCCGACCACCGTTGGCGGCAACGAACGGTGCCAAATAGCCGCCGACGCAGGCATCGACGTGCAGCCAAAGGCCTGTTCTGCGCGCCAGATCTGCGAGGTCCTCGACGGGATCGAAAACACCAAAGGGAAAGCACGGCGCGGAGCCGACGATCATGATCGTGTCATCGTCGATGGCGGCTTCGATCGCGCCCGGGTCGGCACGAAAATCGGCAGCAACGGGCAGTCGGCGCACCTCGAGATCCATCAGTCGGGCGCCCTTGTCAAACGCCGGGTGAACGGAGACGGCGGCCACGATGTTACCGCGGTGGGCCGGATCTGCGCGCTTGACGCGATTGTAGTCACGGCAGGTTTGGATCGCCTGGATGATGCTCTCAGTGCCGCCGGTGGTTACGAAACCGGTTGCCCCAACCGGCGCCTGAAAGAGATCCAGGGCCATGTCGACAATGTCTTGTTCCATCTGGTTGAGGCTGGGAAAGGCGCGATGGCGACCAAGCGCGTTCTCGGCGTAATAGAGGTTAAAGGCGGCCTGGGCGATGTCGGTCGCCTCATCCGAGCCCTTGAAGACGAACAGCGGCACGCGCCCGCCCTGCCAATCGGCATCGCCCTGTTTCATTGCCTCCAAAGCGGCCAGAACATCCGAGCGCCCGCGCCCGCGCGATGGAAACGTTTTGCGCATCACTCCCTCCGATCGCACCAGTCCACATGTCGACATGTCCATATGTCGACATGAAATTTAGCACGATCCGGCGCAGTGCACGCAAGATCTGTCGGCATCTGTGTCCGTCAGTCCGCCGCTTCACTGCTCAACAACGCGCGCGCAATGAACACGGCGCAGGCAGCTCCGATCAGCTGCGCGACCACATAGGCCGGGATATGGAGCGGTGCGATACCGGCGTACGTATCGGTGAAACCGCGCGCTATGGTGACGGCCGGATTGGCAAACGATGTCGATGCCGTGAACCAATAGGCCGACGTGATGTATAATCCGACAGTGGCCGGAACGGCGGCGGGGTTGGCGCGCAACGTCAACAAAATGGCGGCGACCAGGCCTAAAGCTGCGACCCATTCCGAGAACCACAGTCCGCCGCCCGAACGGGCCGTGGTGGAAATCTGCAGGATGGTGTCGTCGAACATTGCGTGCGCGGCAAGCACGCCGACGATGCCGCCGAGGATCTGGATGATGACGTAGGCTGCTGCTTCGTTATTCGGGATCTCACCGCGCAACAGAAATGCGAATGTTACCGCTGGATTGAAGTGGGCACCCGAGATCGGTCCCAGCATCGTAATCAAAACGAACAGGATCGCTCCGGTCGGGATGGTATTGCACAACAAAGCGAGTGCATCGTTGCCGCCAGCGAGGCTCTTGGCCATGATGCCGGAGCCGACCACGGCTGCCAGCAGAAAAGCAGTTCCAAGAAATTCCGCACCAAGTTTTTGATTGAATGAGCTTCGCATCTTCCCCGCTCTCTTAGTCTCTGGCAGCTTCCGGCTCCGGCCGTTGCGCCGGACATTGGCCCGCCGGCACGTCTCAATCAATCAACTTTATGCTTGAATGAGTTATACCAGCCCGCACAAATATTGACCCGTTCACCAGAGCGATTTTTGTCGCCAGTGAGGCGGGTGTCGTGCCGTGGTACGCGTACCACAAGCGGCGCCCAACGCAGCTGGCGGCTAGAGCAACCTGCCTTTATTCGGAACCGGAACGATCCCGAATAAAGGCAGGTTGCTCGCCTCTAAAGTGGCGATCATCTTTGTGCTTTAAGTTGGAACCGCAATAGCGGTTCCAACTTAAAGCACGATGATCTAAAAGCGCCCGGCGCTCAGGGATGGGTCCTGGCGGCTCATCGGGTGCGTTGCGCCCAATGCCCGATGGTAAGCATCGCGCGGCACACCACGCCTGCCCGAGTGAGCCGCCAGGACCCATGAAACGGGCCAATATTTGTGCGGGCTGGTATTATGCCCGCAGCGCGCGGGCTTCACGGATGGCGAGAAGGATGCCGCTTGCGACGACGATCAGCGAGCCGGTTATCGTCCAACGGTCGGGAATGTCGCCCCAGACCAGGTAGCCAAGCACCACCGCCCAGACCAGCGCGGTGTAGCGAAACGGTGAAACCAGCGCCGCATCGCCGACCGTCAAAGCGTAGATCATCAGGAAGTGGGCCATGGTGTTAAGCACGGCCGTGGCGAGCAAAATCGCCCAATGTTCCAGTGCAACGGCCTGCCAGTTCAAGGGTAGCGTGGCGCCGGCAACGATCACAATCGCCACGTTCGACCAGAACAAGATGCCCAACGAGGTCTCCGTGCGGCCGGCCCAACGGGTGATAAGATCGCGCGCGCCGGACGACAGGGCGGCGGCGACGGGCACGAGCAGCAGCAGGTTGAACGCCGGGTCCGCCGGCCGCAGAATAATCAGCACACCAATGAAGCCCGCGAGAATTGCAGCCCAGCGCCACGGCCCGACGCGTTCGCCCAGGAACGGTACGGACAAAAACGCCACCACCAGCGGACTGGCAAACACGATCGCGAGCACGGTTGCGATCGCCAATACATTGAGGCTGAGGACGATCAACACGGTTGTCGTGATGAAGGTCAAACAACGCCATGCCATGGCCTGCCGGTTGACCACCGTGATCACCGACCAGTCGGTCGTGAAATGGATAATCGCCGCGATCAGCAACAAGCCGAATGACTGTCGAACTGCGATGATCTGGTTGGCCGCGTAGGTCTCAAGCAGGATCTTGGTGCCGGTATCGTGCACGGTGAGGATAACCGCGGCAATCGACATCGCAAGAATTCCGCGCAGCCCCGGTGACAGGCCATCCGCTGTTGTTGTTGCCAAGTGTTCCTCCCAATGGCGCGATCTGTCATCAAACACCAGCACCGGACGCCGGACAATCGGGCAATCGCGCCCGTGCACCGGTAACACGGTCCTGATATCAGCCCGCGCCACTGGATTTCGCAGAAGGCTTGGCCCTACTGTCCTGCTCAAATCGTGCTGCAACGAACGGAAACGCCCATGACCACATCCACCACAAGCCCGAACGGCAACCCGTTTTCACTCGCGGGCCAGGTCGCCATCATCACCGGATCGACGAAGGGGATCGGACTGTCGATCGCCGAACATATGGCAGCGCTGGGCGCCAAGGTGGTGATCTCGTCACGCAAGGCCGACGTCTGCGATGACACGGCCGCAGCAATCAATGCGTCCGGCGCCGAGGCCATCGCGGTGCCGTGCAATATCTCGCGCAAAGAAGACTGTGAGAACCTGGTCAAACAGACGCTCGACACCTGGGGCAGGATCGACAGCTTTGTGTGCAACGCCGCCGTCAACCCGGTTTACGGACCATTGGAGACATTGCCGGACGAGGCCTTCGACAAGGTCATGGTCTCGAACGTTCAAAGCGCCATCTGGTTCGCCAACCTGGCACTGCCCCACATTGCCGAGCAAGGCGGCGGCAGCTTTACCATCATATCATCGATCGGCGGGCTCAAGGGGTCGAGTACGCTCGGCATGTACGGGATTTCCAAAGCCGCCGACTTCGGTGTGACGCGCGCGCTGGCGGTGGAATGGGGCCCGAAGAACGTTCGTGTCAACGCCATCGCGCCCGGCCTGATCGTCACCGATTTCGCACGGGCATTGTGGGAGAACCCCAAGCTGCGGGCAGACCGCGAAGCGCGCACACCGTTGCGCCGGATCGGCGAACCGCGCGAGATTGGCGGCATCGCGGCGTTTCTCGCCTCGTCTGCGGCCTCGTTCATCACCGGTCAGGTGATCGTCGCCGATGGCGGGACGACGATTGTGTGACGGGCTTCGATCCACAGGACCATTTGAGGCGGATCGGAGTCTGCGTGATGGATCGCAGCCTACGTGATCCGCGTCCGCCTCAGGGTTGACGTCCGCCTCACTCAAGCTGAAACGCATCCCACTTCTTTTCGCCAACCAGGCAATCGTAGTGCGACCGGCGATCGCGAAACCGCGCCCTGTGAACAAGGCCGCGCAATGGTGATGGCGGGCCGGCAATCTCGACCAAGAGCTTGCGCCGGATCGCCGTTTCGAACTCGTCCTTGTTGGAAACCCGCATGGCGAACGCACCCGGCCCACCGATCACGCATTCCCTGTAATAGCGATCGATATCCGGCACGGCAAAGAAGCTCGAGATGTTGCCGGGGCGCGCAACCACAAACGGTAAACCGTTGATGACGATGCCCTTGCGCAGGGCGGCATCGCGTGCCGCCGTCACAGGAAAGCCGCTGTTGTTGGGCCCGTCGCCGGAGATGTCGATGACCTGACGCAAGCTCGTAATATCATTCTTGACGATCAGCGTTACGGCGGTCTCCAAGGCGCGCGAAATCGACGTGCGTTTGGCGACCGTGATCGGGCTGCGCGCGAGTTCGCGGGCAAAAGCGCGGGCCTGGTTGCCGGAGGCGATGATCCGCCACGGGATGACCAGCGCCTGAAACGTTGCCTCGCCCCATTCGAGGAAAGATACCGCAATACGCCCGTGGGGTCCGGTTTCGATGGCGCGGATGATATCGCGATGCCGGAAAGCTGCGACATAGCCCTGGCGCTGCAGACGTTGCTCTGCCGCATCCATGGAATGCGAGACGTCGACGGCAAGCACCAATTCAATGTCGACGACCGTTTCGGCATGGCCAAGGGTTGCTGGACCAACGCACACGGACGCAAGCGCCATGAACAACGCTGCAACAGGCGCAGTCCAGCGCGCGGCGATGGCCCTTGGTGGCCGGTTCGCTTGTTGTGGTTGTGGTTGTTGTGGTTGTGGTTGTTGTGGTTGATGCATGTCATCCAAACCGTGGCGCGGACAAACCGTAGCGCTGGCGTCGGATGGATGATAACTGCGGTGAGCGGCAGCTGTCACGTAAGCGGCCACGCAACCGGCCGATGGTTGACGACGATGCTGATCGCGCGCCACCGACGACCGGCAAATTGGAGTGCCCGATGACCACAACACTGACGGAGCAATTGGCGTTTCCGGCGCCCCACCCTGACGGCTTTCCGCCGATCGAGAACGAACCGGCGTTTGACGCGGCGCGCCACCTGGCCCTGGAGATGCCGGACCGGATCGTATCACTCCACGAGTTCGGCTACGATGCACAAGCGATCGCTGACTGCCCGAGTGACTTCGCCGTCACCTCGGCGTTTCGCATCCTGAGCGCAGAGGGTGCTCGGTGCATGCTTGAGGTTGCCCGCAAGCTGGCGCCGTTTGCCCGCGGCATCGAACGGATTTCGCGCATGGTGCGCGGCGGCGTCTATCAGTCGAAGTTTCTGCGTGATCTGTGCCTGGCACCGGAACTGACCGCCCACATCTCGAAGATCTGCGGCGCCCCGCTGCATCCCCACACGATGCCCCATCAGTTGGGACACCTGAACTACAATCCGTTTCAGCCCGGCGAAAACGTCGACAAGTGGCACGCCGATACGTTGCGCATCGACTTCGTGATGTTCGTCACCGACCCGAACAGCATCGAGGGTGGCGAGTTTCAATATTTCCACGGGACCAAAGACGAGGTTGCCGACCTCAACCGGCGGCGGCAGAGGTTGCCGCCCGACAGAATTGTCTCGCCCGAGCTGCCGGGGCCGGGCTATGCCGTCCTGCAGCAGGGCAACATGGTGGTTCATCGTGCCAAGGCCCTGTCGGCGCCTGGCGAGCGGATCACGATGGTCAACGGCTATGTCGCAGCGCAGGTCGGCTTTGCCGATTACACCCGCTTTGATCAGCTGTTCCTCGCCGATCCCGAGCACATCGCTGCGAGCGAGTATGCGCGCCATGTCGCCTGGATGGGACGTGAAACGCTCAATGCCCAGCTCGCCGACTTTGGCTTTAGTGGCAACCGCCAGCAGTTCGCAGACGATCTCGATCAAGTCGCACAACTGCTGTCCGGCGCGGCACAGGAACTGCGCAATGCAGGCAGCGCCAAGATGGAGCATTTCGGCGATGAGTAAACGCCATCGTTGGTCGTCTACCGCGCATATTTAAGTCCGGGGTCCAGGGGATCATCCCCTGGTCGGGGTGTTTGAGGGGCTGAAAGCCCCTCAAGGATCGCCGCCAAGCGGCGATATGTTAAGGGCGCCGCCCTTGTATCTTAATCTTGAGCCTGTTTCTTGCGAATCAGCGATGTTCAGGCTTGATCCGGCAGGATGGCCACCCTGCCGGATCGGGCGGGTTTGGGGCCGTGCTGCCCTTGGGTGATTTGCACCGTTTGTTAGCTAGTGTCCCGATTCAGAAGTTTCTATCCACCGGAGTTAGTATTGGCGTGTATGTCAAGTGTGCGCTGACAGAACCGCTGGATGGAGGCTAGGATATCGTCGGCCGACTTTGTCCAACGTAACGGTTTGGGATCGGCGTTGCGTTTGTCTATAAAGTCCATGATATCGGCGACCAGCGCCTGCACCGATTTGTGTGCGCCGCGTTTGATCTGCTTGTCGGCAATGAGCGCAAAGAAGCGTTCAACCTGATTGATCCATGACGATGAAGTGGGTGTGTAGTGTCTGTGCCAACGCGGCCGTTTGGCAAACCAACGTTTGATTGCCTCGGTCTTGTGGCTCGACGCATTGTCCATAACGATATGGATATCGAGTTCCTTGGGTACATTACGTTCGATTTCGTCGAGGAACGCGCGAAATTCTTTTGCGCGATGTCGCGGCATGCACTTGCCGATCACCGAACCGGCCTTCACGGTGGTCTCAGCATTCACAGCAGCGATAAAGCCCGCAAACAACGTCGTGGTTCCGTGCCGATCATAGTCGTGCGTGCGCCGCTCAACCTGACCCATAGTCATGGGTAACACTGGCTGCGTGCGATTGAGCGCCTG
Source organism: Hyphomicrobiaceae bacterium (assembly GCA_965223355.1). Taxonomy (GTDB): domain Bacteria; phylum Pseudomonadota; class Alphaproteobacteria; order Rhizobiales; family Hyphomicrobiaceae; genus Tectiglobus. The sequence goes on along the minus strand of CBDCWE010000003.1, from coordinate 3,787,918 downwards.
GATCTGGCTTTTTTCATCAACACAGATCACCAGCGCGTTGCTGGGAGGGCTCATGTAAAGGCCGACAATGTCACGCACCTTCTCAACGAATTGAGGATCAGTTGACAGCTTGAAAGTCTCGGCGCGGTGTGGTTGCAGCGAGAACGCTTTCCAGATGCGATGTACCGACGACGTTGACACGCCCGACGCCTTTGCCATGGCGCGGGTGCTCCAATGTGTGGCATCGTCAGGTTTCGTCTCCAGTGTCTTGACGACGATAGCCTCAATACACTCGTCATCAATCTTGCGTGGTGCGCCAGGGCGTGGCTCGTCGCATAGGCCGTCGAGGCGCTGTTGTGCAAACCGCTCGCGCCAAAGCCGCACGGTCTGACGCGTCACACCAACACAACTGGCAATCTCGCAATTGTTCATACCCTCGGCCGCCTTGAGCACGATCTCGGCACGTTGCGCGTCGCCACGCGGCACTTTTCTCCGGCGCACCAGCCGATCAAGGTAAGCGCGTTCATCCGCGCTAAGCTCTATTGCGCTTGCCGTCTTTCTCCGCCCCATGCAATCCTCCGAATCAGAAATCCCAAGGACTGAAGCACAGAAGATCCATCATGAATAGGTATTTCTGAAACGACACACTAGCTAACAAACGGTGCAAATCACCCAAGGGCAGCACGGCCCCAAACCCGCCCGATCCGGCAGGGTGGCCATCCTGCCGGATCAAGCCTGAACATCGCTGATTCGCAAGAAACAGGCTCAAGATTAAGATACAAAGGGCAGCGCCCTTAACTAATCGCCGCCCTGCGGCGATTCATGAGGGGCTTTCAGCCCCTCAAACACCCCGACCAGGGGATGATCCCCCGGACCTCGGACTTGTTCGGAGGTTCCTTAACTATCGCCCGATCTTTTGTGAACGTCGATCATGTCGCACTTGAACAAGGTTCATATTACGTTATATTCGTACTTGTGAACAACGTCCACGAAAGGTTTTCATCATGTTTCGTCAAGTCGCCACGCTGTTCCGAGGTCTTGCACACGATGCCGGAGAACGCTTTACCGACCGCCATGCCCTCTTGATCCTTGAGCAGCAGATCCGCGATGCCGCCCGGGCCGTGGCGGCTGCACGCAAGGCCGTCGCGATCGCCATTGCCCAGAACGCACAAGAGGCCCGGCAACATCAAAACCTGCGCACGCGCATCACAGATCTCGAAAGCCGGGCGGTCGCTGCCCTGAACAAGGGCTTGGAAGATTTGGCCCGTGAGGCGGCCGAGACGATTGCGCAACTGGAGGCCGAAAGCGAGGTCTCACAACAGGCACTGGCCGTGTTCGAGGAGGAGATCACGCGCCTCAAGGCGAACGTCCGCGCCGCCGAAGCCAAGCTTAGGGACGTTCAGCGCGGGCAGCGTCTGGCGAGCGCGACCGAGGCGGCGCAAAGGATGCGCGGCAGCGTTGGCGACGACAACTTTCAAAGTCTGGCCGAAGCTGAAGCAACCCTGTTCCGATTACGCCAACGCCAACAGGAGTTCGATCTCACGCAGCGCGCGATGGTGGACATGGATCCCCGTAACAATCCGTCGCGAATGAGCGAGAAACTGGCAGAGGCCGGCTGCGGCGACCCGATAAAGCCGCGAGCCGACGACGTGCTGGCGCGATTGCGCAAACGCGCTGAGGGCGGCGATGATCCAACGCAATCACCGGCGCCCACTCCTTCAACACCGCGGTAAAGCCAATTGAACTCGACCGCTCGCTAACCGCGCCTTTCAACACTCAACTCAACTCAACTCAAAAGGATATCGACGATGAAAGATACCAACATCAAACACGCACCGGCGTGGGTGAATTTCACCATGTTCAGCTTTGCTATCTCAATCGCGATGATGGCTGCCGGGATCGCCTTCCTGCCGCTTGAACTTGCCTCCAAAGGCTACATATCGATGGCAACGCTGATGATCATTCAATCGTCCATTACGCTGACCAAGACCCTGCGTGACAACCACGAGGCAAGCAAACTGATCAGCAAGGTCGAAGAAGCAAAAACCGAGCGCATCCTGATGGGCATCAACAAGTCGGCATAAACCAGCCTCCCTTGTTCGGGATGGAAACGATCCCGAGTGAATTCTCCGCCGGCTTGCCGCTACGCCGGATCACTCAACCATCGGGCGGACCTGGGCAACCTCTGAATAAGTCCGGGGTCCAGGGGATCATCCCCTGGTCGGGGTGTTTGAGGGGCTGAAAGCCCCTCAAGAATCGCCGCGGCGCGGCGATATGTTAAGGGCTCTGCCCTTAACGATCCCGCCAAAGGGCGCTGCCCTTTGCAAACCCGTGACGTGTTCAGGGGCTTCCCAAATCATTTCCGCGCTTCAACTGGCGATGCCCGGACACGGCATTGCCGGCATTCTCCGGCAGCCGCGCATGGGCCAACGAGGCGATGCACGACAGACCGGCGATCACCACAAACGCAAACGAAAAGTCCGCCGGCGTGAGCTCGGTGTCACCGCGCCACCATCTCGAAATCTCGATGGCAAACGCGCCGACGGCAACCCCGGCCGAAACGAACAGTTGCTGGCCGACGGCGACCAGCGCCGTCGCGCGGCTCATGAGTTCGGGGCTGATGTCGGCGTAGGCGACGGCATTCAACGAGGTAAACTGCAGCGAGCGGAAAAAGCCTGCAACCAGCAACACTAAGACAATGACAAAGTGCGGCGTGGCCGGTGAAAACAGCGCGTGGGTGGCGATGAAGCCGGCGCAGATCAAGGCATTGACGGTGAGCACCTGGCGGAAGCCGAAACGGCGCAGAATGGCCGGTGCGGTGAACTTCATCATCAGTGCGCCGGCGGCGCTGGCAAACGTAATGAGTCCCGAGTTGAGCGGATCGAGACCAAAGCCGATTTGCAGCATCAACGGCAGAATGAAGGGAATGGCGCCAATGCCGAGGCGGAACAAACCACCGCCCGCGACGCTGGTCTGAAAGGTCGCGACCTTGAGCAGCGTCAGATCGAGGATCGGATGCTCGGTGCGCCGCGCGTGCCAGACATAGGCCGCCAGAAGTGTCGCACCGGCAACGATCAGGCTTGGCGCCAACGCCTCGGGAAACGTACTGCGACCGGCGATCGTGAACCCGAAGATCAGTGTCGAAAGACCAATGCCGGAAAGCCCGAAGCCCAACCAGTCGAGGCGGCTGGTCAGTTCACCGCGCACGTTCGGCATGTAAAGGCCCGCCAACGTGATCGCGAGAGCACCGAACGGTATGTTGATCCAGAAGATCCAGCGCCAGTCGTAAAACGTCGTGACATAGCCGCCGATCGGCGGGCCGACCATCGGCGCAAACAACGCCGGAATGGTGAGGTAGGCCATCGCCTTCACCATTTGCGACTTGGGCACCGATCGCAGCAGAATGAGGCGGCCGACCGGCACCATCATCGCGCCGCCGACGCCCTGCAGGGCCCTGGCGAGAACCAGTTCGAGCAGGCTGCCGGCCATCGCACAAGCCAGCGACGAGACGATAAACACCGCAATCGCCAGTTGAAACAACGGGCGGGCCCCGAACCGATCCGCACACCAACCGCTGATCGGAATGAATACGGCCAATGACAGCAGGTAGCTCGTCAGTGCCAGTTTGAGGATGACGGGATCCTCGCCGAGATCCCTGGCAATCGCCGGCAGCGACGTGCCGATCACGCTCGCATCCATGTTCTCCATAAACAGCGCCGAGGCGACAACCAGCGGCACTAGCCAGATCGGCCGCTCGCTCTCATCTTCGGCTGGCTGTGCAGTTGTCATGGAGCGGCTGGTGTTCCTTACGGGCCCGATCGGGAAAGTCTGTGCTCGCGATAGAAGACGTAAAGCCCGGAGGCGACAATGATCGCGATGCCGATCCAGGTCAGCGCGTCAGGGAAGTCGCGAAACAAGAGATAGCCGAGCAATGCCGAACTTACGATTTCAAGGTACTGGAACGGCGCCAGTACAGCCACTGGCGCGCGTGAAAATGCCATCACGACGAGGATATGGCCGCCGGTTGCGATCAGGCCGAGGAGCGCCAGAAGGGCCCACTGCGGCGGCGTCGGCCAGACCGGAACCAAGACTTCGACCTTCACTTGGTTGCCGATCAGCAACGCGATGGACATCGCGAGCACGCCAAACAACCCGGTAAGGAACTGCATGTTGATTGCCGACTGAGACTTGGCCAACCAACGGGTTAGAATGACATAACACGCAAACGCGATGGCCGTGCCGACGGGCAGTAGCGCCGTTGTGCCAAAGACCTCGTAACTGGGCTTGATAATCAGGAGTGCGCCGGCGAAACCAACCATGATCGCGATCATGCGGCGCCAGCCGAACGTCTCGCCAAGCAAAACGGCCGCCAAAATGGTCACCACAAAGGGCTGCACAAAAAAGATCGCGATGGCATCAGCAAGCGGCATGACGCGGATCGCTGTAAAGAATAACACCGTCGCGAGGGCAATCAAGAATCCGCGCAAGGCATGCGCCCAAATCGTGCGATCCAGCTGCACGCCCCCGTTTGCCATCACCAACGGAGCCAGCAATAGCACCTGAAACAAGAACCGGGTCCAGGAGATCTGACCAGGCGCAACTGAACCTGCAAGAGACTTGGCAATGGCATCGATACCCGGCAGCATCAACATGGCAATCACCATGAACGCCATGCCCTGGGATACGGCGTTGCCGGGCGTCGCAGTTGCCGGTGGTGCGTTTGTACTCATGCGCGCCACGATGCGCCGAGCTTGATTGGCCTGCAACGCCAAAGGCAGTCGCACCGCATCATGTCGCAAGGCCGCTTGGTTGTTCTTCGACAACCCTGTTGCTCCGCCCGGCCGCAACAGTTCACATTGTTGATACTGCCATTGTTGACGTATGAACTGCCAATGTCGACGCCACAACGGAGAGTGCAAACGTGGATCAGCTACGGTTACGGACGGGGGCGGGGTCGTTCAGCTTTGAAGATCGCAGCACCCAGCGGACGATCCGCGCACACTACTTTGTTCCGCAAGCGATCGATGCCGGCGGGCGCATGACAATCGCATTGCACGGCCTGGATCGGGCGGCTGGCGATTTTCGAGATTGTTTGATCCCTGCGGCACAGAAGTACCGCCAGGTGGTGCTCGTTCCCGAGTTCGATGCGGAACAGTTTCCAGACGCCCATGCCTACAACTATGGCGGCGTTTGTGAGCCGCCGCCGTCAAGCGTCGTGCGTCCAAAGCATCTCTGGACGTTCGGTATTATCGACCGGCTGTTTGCGTCAGTTGGTAGCGCGATCGATTGTGACGTGATCGATTGTGACCTGGCGACCTTCAACATGTTCGGGAACTCTGCGGGAGCACAGTTCGTGCTGCGCTATCTGGCGGTTACAGACGCCTGCAACATCGGCCGCGCCGTAGTGGCCAACAGCGGCTGGTATATGCTGCCAGACCTCAAAGCCGCCTACCCGAACGGTTTGGGTGGGTTAGGTTTGACCAGCGCGCACGTGCGGCGCCTGTTTGGCCGAAACCTCACATTATTGATCGGCACGAGCGATAACGACAGCGCCGCTCCCGATCTGCCGCGGATGGCGGCGGCAATGGCGCAGGGGCCCCACCGCCTTGCACGTGGCCAATGGTACTTTGATCATTGCCGGCAACATTCCGTGCAGCTCGGTGCCATGTTCCGCTGGCAGCTGCGATTGGCTGAAAATGCAGGCCACATCGATCCGTTGATCTTCGAACGCGGCCTGCAAATCTTATCCGGCGGCGGGGACGCTTAGTCGAGTTCCTCGCCGTCCATGCCGACGTTCTTGCGGACCTTGGCGCACATGTCGCGGATCATAGGGCCAAGCGTGGCGGGATCTTCTACTTGTGCGACCTCGGCGCCGCGGCGCCAACCTTCGCAGACGGCGATGCGGCCGTTGCCGGCCTGGATCACGCGGCCGGTGATGTCCTGTGCCTGTTCGCTGGCGAGGTAGGTGACCACGGCTGCCGCCCACTTCGGGTCACGCGCGGCGATTTCTTGGTCCGTGTATTCACGCAGGTTTGCCGTCATGCGGGTCTGGGCCGACGGAGAAATGGCGTTGACGGTTACGCCGTAACGGCGCAGTTCGCGCGCGGCGATGATCGTAAAAGCGGCAATCCCGGCCTTGGCCGCGCCGTAGTTGGTCTGGCCGATGTTGCCGAAGATGCCGGAGGTCGAGGACGTGTTGATAATGCGTCCCGCAACCGGCCCGCCCTGGGCCTTGGTCTGTTCGCGCCAATAGGCGGCCGCATGCCGGGACGGTGCGAACGTGCCCTTGAGGTGGACCTGGATGACGCCATCCCATTCGTCTTCCGACATGTTGGTCAGCATGCGGTCGCGCAGGATACCGGCGTTGTTGACGACGACATCGAGCGTGCCGTAGGTCGAGACCGCCTGGTCGATCATGCGCTTGGCGCCGTCCCAGCTGCTGACATCATCGCCATTGACAATGGCCTCGCCGCCGGCCGACTTGATTTCATCGACCACCTTCTGGGCGAGAGAAACATCGCCCGCACTGCCGTCGACTTCGGCGCCGATATCATTGACAACCACCTTCGCGCCGTGACGGGCGAGCGTCAGCGCGTGTTCGCGTCCCAACCCGCGCGCGGCGCCGGTGACGATCGCAACCCGGTCTTCACATAGTCTGCTCATAGCTCTCCTCCTCTTTCGATATCGGCTCAGATCATTGGCGCGGCCTGCTGTCCCTGATCGGAGCGTAGATCAACAGCGCCAGCAAGCTCAGTGCCGCCAACGTCGCAAATGCGGTGCGATAGGCAATTTCCGGCACACCCCCGTGTTCGACCGGAAACGCTCCCAGAATCCAACCAAACACCAACTGCGAGATTGCGATGGCCGACATCACGCCCATGTTGGTCGCTGCAATGCCGCGGCCGACGAGGTCCGGGGGGACCAGGCCGCGGGCATGTGCAAAGGCCATCATCGGATACATCGCAAAGAAGCTGATCGCCGCGAATACAATCGCAACTTGCCACACTTCGGGATGTTCGGTGACGACCAGAAACATGGTGAGCAGAAATATCATACTGCCGCCGCCCAAGATCACCGCCTTGATGGAATTGAGCAAGCGCGCGAGATAGCCATAACAGGCATGGCCGAAGACGCTGGTCACGCCCATGCCCAACAGCACGTTGCCGCGGGCGAGTTCGTCGAGGCCGTGAACATCGCGCAAGTAAGGGGCGCCCCAAACCCCGAGGATCGTGGTTTGAACGGACAGCGGAATGCCGACCACCAGCAACCGCTTGATGCCGGGCTGCGCAATGGCGCGCCCGACGCCCGCAAAAACAGCACCGATACGCTCCTTGCGCGCCGATTGGCGCTGGCGGACATCGGATGGCTCGCGCAATCCGAAGGCGACCAGAACCAGCAGGACCCCGACACCGAGGGTGAAGACGAAAAAGCAATCACGCCAGGCAAAGACCGAGATCAGCGCGGCTAAGGGCGCGGTCGCACAGAGCCCGCCAATTGCTGCAAAACTGTTGAGGATACCGGTCTGCATGACCACCTTGTCGGGCGCAACCCACTGGTTGATGACAAAGAAGGCGCCGCTGAAAATGCCGGCGCAGCCGATGCCCATCAGGGCGCGCCCAACAATCAGGTCCTCGGCGCTTGTCGCGCGTGCAAAGACGGCGGCGCCGGCAGTTGTAAACAGCAGCAAGACCGCAAGCGTGCGCCGGGCCCCGAAGCGGTCGAGCAACATGCCGCCGGGAATTTGCATGAGCGCATAGGCGAGGAAGAAGGCGCTTGCAACCAATGCCAGCGTTGCGGGGCTCAACTGCAGCTCTTGCGCCAGCGTCGGGGCCAAGATGCCGAGACTGCCGCGCAGAAAGATATTGGCGAAGCCCAGCGCGTAGAGCACGACGAGCATCGACGCCGCCATCGTCGTCGGCATCTCCTCAGCTGCGCGGCGGCTATCGTGCATGAACGGGCTCTGATCATGTTGTCATTTGTTTGGCCGGCATTTTCGGACGGTTGGCGATCGATGAGCCAGTGACGTATCGACACGGGCCGGATCGCCACGAACCAATCACAGGCTTGATTGCGGGCTGTGGCGTTTCCTCCAATCATGATCGCCACAGGTGACCCTGGCCGCTTCAAGGTCATCGCTTCAAAAACGTTCGGAGACGCCGGTGAGTGGACAACATCACGTCCAGCCCGAAGCGGTTGGTCGGTTGCCGTTGGCAGGTATTCGCGTGCTCGATGTCGCGTCGTTCATTGCGGCGCCGGTGGCTGCAACGATCCTTGGTGATTATGGCGCCGACGTCATCAAGGTTGAACCGCCCGCCGGCGGTGATCCCAACCGGCAGATGCGCGCCGTTGCGGCCTACCCCGACAGCGATGTCAACTATCCTTGGCATCTCGATTCGCGCGGCAAGCGTTCGCTGGCAATCGATTTGAAAGACCCGGCGGCACGATCGGCGTTTGACGCCGTCATTGCCGGTGCCGACGTCCTGATCACGAACCTGCCGGTGGCGGCGCGCAAGCGGCTTGCGCTCGACTATGAAACCGTGGCGCAAGGGCATCCGCGGCTGATCTACGGCGCCTTTACCGGTTACGGTGAAAGCGGCCCCGATGCCGATCAGATGGGATTCGATATCAATGCCTACTTCGCACGATCCGGCATCCTCGACGGTGCCCGCTATGACGATGCCTACCCGGGCGTCGCAATGCCGGCACAGGGCGATCGCTCATCCGGCATTACCTTGGCCCTGGCGGTGATGATGGCGCTATGGAACCGGCAGACGACCGGGGCGGGATGCCTGGTGACGAGCTCGCTGCTGGCCAACGGCATTTGGGCCAACGCCAACGTCGCGCAAGGCGCCCTGATTGGCGCTGTGCAACCCGCCCGACCGCCGCCCGACCGCCCGCGGGCGGCGCTGTCCAATGTCTACCGAACGCGTGACAAGCGTTGGCTGCAGTTGACCCTGGTGCGTGAAGACCGTGATTGGCCGACGCTTTGCGGCGCCATCGGGCGCAGCGATTTGCTTGACGATCAACGGTTCAGGGACCGGTCCTTGCGGCGCGAGAATTCTGCGCTGCTGGCCGCCGAGATTGCCGCGACGCTGGCCGCCCGCGACGTCGAAGACTGGCGCCAACGCTTGAAAGCGGCACGAATTGCGTTTGCCGTCATCAACCGCGCGCAGGACCTTGCCGATGACGGACAGGTGCTGGCATCCGGTGCGATCGTGGCGACGTCAATCCCGGAAATGGCACAAACGATCGCATCTCCGTTTGCTCTGAGTAACGTTGCCATGCCGCCGGCCACGCGCGGGCCCGACCTCGGCGAGCACTCGATTGACGTATTGCGCAGTGCCGGCGTTGATGATGAACTTGTTCGCGCGCTTTGCGACAGCGGCGCTGTCGTGCAATCGCCCGGCACCGTCTAGAGCAACCTGCCTTTATTCGGAATCGGAACGATCCCGAATAAAGGCAGAAAGTTGCTCGCCTCTAAAGTGGCGATCATCTTTGTGCTCTAAGTTGGAACCGCAATAGCGGTTCCAACTTAGAGCACAATGATCTAGTGGTCTGTATCACTTAAAATGGTGTATTCAGACGCTCAGATTTGGTCTGTGCCAAGGCGCGGTGGCCGTGGTGATGTGGCGCATCATAAGGCCGCCGCAACGCCGGCATCAGGCCAAATCTGAGCGCCTCCGGTGCGCTGCCCTGGCCCGTGAGGGCGTCAGCCGTGCTCACCATAGCACACGCTATGCTTGCGCACGCCTTCCTGCTCACGAACCAGGGCAGCGCATCTGAATGCGCCATTTTAAGTGATACAGACCACTAGTGGTCTCAATCACCTAAAATGGTGCATTGAGAACACTGGAGGCGCCGCGCCATCGATCATCGCAACCACAGGAGTGCGTGATGAAACTGGGAATTCTGCTCGGCTATAAGGGGGCTCCTGGCGGGCCGAACATGGACTTGATCCTGGCAGCCGAGCGGCTCGGATATGAGTCGGCATGGACCAGCGAGGCTTGGGGCTGCGATGCCGTCTCGCCGGCCGCGTGGGTGCTGGCCAGGACATCGAAAATCAAGGTCGGGACCGGCATCATGCAGATGTCGGCGCGGACACCGTCGTGTGCGGCAATGACCGCCATGGCGCTACAATCGATGTCGGGCGGCCGCTTCCTCCTCGGCATCGGCCCGTCCGGACCGCAGGTCATCGAGGGCTGGCACGGCGAGGTGTTCGGCAAACCACTGAAGCGAACACGCGAATACGTCGCCATCATCCGGCAGATCTTCGCGCGCGAAAAGCCGCTTGAGTTCGCGGGTGAGTTTTATCGGATCCCGAACACGGGACCGGGCACAACCGGGCTCGGCAAGGCACTCAAGACCATCATGCATCCCGACCCGGACATCAAGATCTACACCGGCTCGTTCGCGCCGGCTGGCCTGCGAACCGCCGGCGCCGTGGCCGATGGTGTGCAGCCGATCTATATGATTCCAGAGAAGACCGGCCTTGTCCGCCAGCATGTCGAAGAGGGCCGGGTCAAAGCCGGCAAAGGCACGGATCTCGCCAATTTCGACATTGCACCGTTCGTGAGAGTGCAGATGGGCGATGATCTGCAGGCCTGCCGCGACGCCGTCAAACAGGAAATGGCGTTCTACATTGGCGGCATGGGCGCAAGGAACAAGAACTTTTACAACGACTACACCAAGCGGCTCGGCTATGAGGAGGCGGCCGTCAAGATCCAGGATGCGTTCCTCGGCGGCGATCGCAGAGAAGCCGTCGCTGCCGTTCCCGACTCGCTGGTCGATGAGACCGCGCTGGTCGGACCGCCGGATCGGATCAAGGACCGCATCCAGGCATGGAAGGACGCCGCCAAGGATCACAGCGTGGGTTCGTTGCTGATGGGCATCAAGGACGTCGAGACCTTGCGGGTCATCGCAGAAGCGGCCGCCTAGATCATTTCCGCCAAAGGCTAGTCGACCGTGCCGACACGCTCTGGGGAACCTCTGAATAAGTCCGAGGTCCAGGGGATCATCCCCTGGTCGGGGTGTTTGAGGGGCTGAAAGCCCCTCAAGGATCGCCGCCAAGCGGCGATCATCTTTGTGCTTTAAGTTGGAACCGCAATAGCGGTTCCAACTTAAAGCACGATGATCTAGTTTTGGGTTGTTGTCTTGAGGTCCTTGCCCTTTTTGGGCGGGCCCCCGTCATAATGTTCGCGACCAACAACAAGGCGTTTGGCGCTGGTCGTGTGATGCCGGCGGAACGCTTCCGGAGGCCACGGATCGATGGTCTGTATCGCCTTGTTGGCGGCAACCGCTTCGCCGCCGGCGAAGTTGACCGTGTCGGCCCTTTGCAAATACTGGCGGCACGACACGACCGCCAGCAGCGCCAAGCTCGCCGCTCCGAAGGCAACCCACCTGGTCATGCCGCGATGGTACGGGCGTTCAAACGCACTCATTGCAGTGTTCTCCGTTCACTCAGGGTGATGATGTGGCCGGGCCGGATCTCACCGCGCGCCTGGCGCTTGACCGTTGCCTGCCAATCGGGAAGTTCGTCTCGGCTCAGCATAAAGTAATCAGTGTCATTGGGTGGTTTCGAGCCGTCCAGCGGGGTTGACAGCTTCTCGCCGGGGACTGCACCACGCACCAGGCGCGGGGTGACGATAATGACCAGATCCGTCTGTCGCTTTTGATATCGGGCGCTGCGAAACAGCGGTCCCAGGACCGGCACGCTGCCAAGCCAGGGCAGTTGGGCGCTCAATGACATGTTGTTACTTTGCAGCAGGCCGGCGATGGCGAAACTCTGGCCGTTGCGCAACTCCACTGTGGTTTGCGCCTTGCGGACGACGAGACCTGGGATTTGCGTGCCGTTAATGCTAATCCCGCCGGCCGCGTCGAGTTCGCTGACCTCCGGTTCGATCTTGAGATGAATCAGGCCATCGGCCAGTACGGTCGGCGTGAAATCCAATGCAACACCGAACTTCTTGAATGAAATCGTGATGGTGTTGTCGCCGGAATCGACCGGGAACGGGAATTCACCACCGGCCAGAAAACTCGCCTTGTCACCCGACATCGTCACCAGGTTGGGCTCGGCAAGCCGGCGCGCCAGGCCACGATCTTCCAACGCGCGGACAATGAGATCCGCCTTCAAGCCCTTGTCGAGCAGGCGTGCGATCATGGTCCCGAACGGCGCCGCGCCGGACAACAAAGGCTCAACGGCAATGATCGTTTCCGCCGCTGCGGCCAGACCGCCGGTGTCGGCGTTGAACCGGTTGCTGCGCAGGCGCGTGCCCAACCCCAATTCGCGCGATGCCGTTCGGTTGGCCTCGACGAAGCGCACCTCCAGCATGACCTGCTGCGTCGCACGCACCTGCAGGGCATTGGTAACCGCTTTTGGTGCGTACTGCTCGGCGATCGCCAGCGCCTTTTGCGCCGCGGTCGTGTCGGCGACGTTGCCGCTCAACAGCAGGCGGCCGTTGGCCTCGGACACCTTGATACGGGAAAACGGGATGCTCCGGCGCAGTTTTGCGCGAAGATCCTGCAGATCGTGCGTGACGTTGACTTCCAATGCGGCAATGACACGGCGCTTGTCATCGAGCAGTGCAAGACTGGTAGAGCCGATGCTCTTGCCAACGACATAGACTGACTGATCGGTCAGCGGCAGGACATCGGCAATTTTTTCGTCGGCGATCAGAGCCTTGTTGTAGGGCTCTCGAAATTCGACGATGATCGACTTGTGATTGACGACCGCGACATTGCCGCTGCTGGCGTTGACACGAAAGGCCCCGCCCGACCCTGTATAACGCCATTTGCCATCGGCACCGGCGCCGTCGGCAACGACTGACAAAAGCAACAGGGTGAGAAGCAGAACCCGGCAGAGCGCCCGGCGCCAACTGCGCGAATACAATCTGTCCCGGGGCCGGCCGACGGCCGACATTGTATGGCTGAACGCAATCATTGCAGTAATCCGTGTTTTGCAAGCACAACGCAAACGCACCCCTCGGCCACTGACTTGGCTCGAATCACGGCAATGATAGTTCGTTAATTGGAAAAACAGTTATTCTGGATCGTGTTATGCACACGCAAGTCATTGTCCCAACGCAATTGCCCGCGCGATAGTGCAGGACGTGGTGCAGGACATGGTGGAAGACATGGTGCAGGACATGGCCATCACCGAGGCGTTCGCTCGTCGAAACCCGAGCGGGCGTGGCACAAATTACTGCACCAAACTCGCGCGGACCTTCGGAACTTTGTACTCCGTCGGCTTGGCTGAGCGGAACACGACAATCCTGTGCATCGGATCTTCCGTCTTGGCCACCGGTGCGACTTTGACGGGCGCGGGACGTTCGGCGGGCTTGGGTTTGGGCTCGCGCGGAGCGATGGCGCCGCGTAAAGCCAGCGAAATACTGCCGCGCGTCGTCGCATGGGCGACTTTCTTTGCATCGGATAGCGAAACTTCGATCGTCACCGTGCTGACGACGCGCGGCTTGTAGTCCGGATCCTCGGTCTGCTGGTCGATCGCGAGGACGCGCACGTCACGCAGCAACACTTCGGTTGACCGGATCGCGCCCGGCTCTTGGTCCGTTCCGCGTTCCGTGAGCAACAGATCGACACGGTCACCCGGCAGTACAAATCCGCCAACCCCCAACACGGCGTTTACGCGCACAGCTATGGCGCGCATGCCGCGGCCGAGCATGAGCGCCAGCGACGGGCGTTGGTTCGGACCACTGATGCGCCGCTCGGTGATGACCTCGCCCGGTGTGATGCGCGCCAATGCCATGCGGCCATGTTCGGTGCCCAAAATGTCGACGACATTGTTAAAGGCGCCGTCCGGCACCGCATTGGCCGGCCACTCCATCAACTTCAGATCCGACGGTTTGATGATGCGGCCATGCCCGATCATAGCCGCGGCGGTGACGACCTTCGTCATTTCGACCTGTGGCGGCGCCACCTGCACGATCTGTGGAACTTTGACGGACGCCATATAATCGGATGATATGGTGACGGCGAGCGCACTCGCAGCGACGGCGACCGACAATGCCAGCAATTGGCCAAATTTCATCGCGGATCTCTCCCTGCCTGGGTGGAACCTATCAGCTTTTTGTCAACCCACAGTTGAGACCCGGTCCAATATCTTTCTTAAATTCGATCGACTGGGGAAAGACATTGCATATCCCGACCTTGCGCGTTGACAGCACTGGGACGCGGCGCCACGGTCGCCGGTGCCGGCAAATTTGGCGAGCCAATCAGTCCCGCCGGAGCCTCTTCGGCGGTTAGCGAGTAAGTGTAATGATCGGAAATTCCACCGTTCAATGCGGGTACGCGCGCGCCGGGGTTTGCGCGGCCGTCCTTGGTTTACATATCGCCGGATGCGCGATGCCGGGGCCGGACAACGGGGCTGTCCACGGCCGAACGACGCGCACGACTTCGGAACTGAGCCAGGCGCAATCGCATTTTTCGCGCGGCGAGTTTGGTCTGGCGGAGAAGAATTTCCGCAAGGCGGTGGAGTCCGATGCACAAAACCCCGAGGCGTGGCTCGGATTGGCGGCCGCCTATGATCAGCTGGCACGCTTCGACATGGCCGATCGTAGCTACAAGCGCGCCAAGGACCTGCTCGGCGAGACGTCGGTCCTGTTGAACAACCGAGGTTATTCCTACATGCTGCGCGGCGACCTGGTGCGCGCAAAGCGGTTGTTGGTGCGCGCACGCCGTATGGATCCCGCCAATCAGCGCATTGCGCGCAACATTGAAGAACTCAATGTGCGTCTCGAACGCGCCGGTCGCAGGCCGATCGCATTGTAATACCGCCCCAGCTCTGGCGTTCACGAAGGGCGTGACGTTGCCTGCGACTTGGGTCAATCTGGTCGCACGGCGCAACGGACACGGGGAGAGCGAAGGCAGATGCTGGAGATCGAAGGGCAAACGTTGGCCACCGTGGTCGACGGCGCGTGCGCGCGATATTCAGACAATCCCTTTCTGATCGTACCGAAGGACCCGGAGCGGGCCTACGACCCTGCCGGCCGGACACTCACGTTCGGTGGCGTTGGTCGATTGGTCCGCGCGCAGGCCGAGGCGCTCGCGGGCGCCGGCTATGGTCACGGCCATCGCATCGCGGTGCTGCTTGAAAACCGGGCCGAAAACCTCCTGTTCAAGCTTGCCTGCGCGCGGCTCGGCATTTCCTGGGTGCCCGTCAACCCGGACTATCGGCCGGCCGAACTTGCCTATCTGTTGCAGGACTCGGGCGCCGATCTCGCGGTCGTGACGGACCAGCGCGCCGCCTTGATGCATGCCGGCGTCCGCGACAGCGGGCGCGATGTCGGTATCATAGTTCTGGACGATTGGCCGAAAGCCCTGCCCCGGGCGCCGCGGCCAGCGCCGGTCGACGGGCCGGTTGCGCCACACACGGAGGCAAGCCTGCTTTATACGTCCGGGACAACGGGGCGGCCAAAGGGCTGCATTCTCAGCCACGAGTACGAGCTGATCCTGGGCGCGTGGTATGCAACGCGCGGCGGCCTCATGACCATGCGTGAAGGCCAGGAGCGGATCTATAACGCGCTGCCGCTGTTTCACGTCAACGCCGGTATCGTGTCCTTCTACGGCGCGCTTTTGACCGGCAATGCCCAGATCCTGCCGGAACGGTTCAGCCGGCGCCGGTGGTGGCGCGAAATTCGCGACACCGAGGCGACGATCATTCACTATCTCGGGGTCATCATCCCGGTGATCTTGAACGAGCCGCCCGGACCGCAGGATCGCGATCACAAGATCCGTTTTGGGTTCGGCGCCGGTCTGGAGCCGACCGTGCACGCCGTGTTCGAGGCACGCTACGGCTTTCCCCTGATCGAGGGCTGGGGCATGACCGAGATGTGCAAGATCCTGGTCGCCAACGAGGAGCCCCGCGAGATCGACACGCGCGCCATCGGCCGACCGCAACCGGGCCTCGAGGTCCGCGTCGTCGACGCAGACGATAACGATGTCCCGCTGGGCGAGAGCGGAGAAATGGTGGTGCGCCATTCCGCTGCAAGGCCGCGCTGCGGTGCCTTTTCCGGTTATCTCAATCAACCGCAGGCCACGGAACAGGCCTGGCGCAACGGCTGGTTCCATACCGGCGATACCGTGCGCCAGGACGACAGCGGCATGCTGTACTTTGTTGATCGCAAGAAGAACATCATTCGCCGTTCGGGTGAAAACATTGCAGCGGCCGAGGTCGAAGCCTGTTTGCAGGGTCTCGATCAGGTGGCGCAGGTTGCCGTCATCGCAGCGCCCGATGCGCTGCGCGATGAAGAGGTGCTGGCGTGCATCGTTCTGGCCAGCGGCCCGCCCGATGCGGCAACGGCACGGGCCTTGTTCGATCACTGCTTCGGCCAGCTTGCCTATTACAAAGCGCCGGGCTGGATCGCATTTGTCGAGCACTTGCCGGTCACCGGAACCCAGAAGGTTCTCAAGCATATGATCTTCTCTGAAGGCGAAGACCCCCTGGCCCGCGACGGCACCTACGATTTTCGCGCGCTCAAGAAGCGCTGAGCAAGCCGGGAGCAAAGCGCATGGCGAAACCCAAGGTCTACCTTGCCGGGCCGGAGGTGTTTCTGGCCAACGTGCAAGAGATCGCCGCGGCCAAGAAAGCGCTGTGTGCACAAGCTGGCCTCGACGGCGTGTTCCCGTTCGATGCCGAGATTGCCGAACTGGATCACCTTGGCCGCCGCGAGCAGGCGCAGCAGATCGGCCGGGAAAACGAGCGCCTGATGCGCGCCAGCGATGCGATCATTGCCAACTGCACACCGTTTCGCAGCGTCAGCATGGATATCGGCACGGGCTACGAAATCGGCTTCATGCGCGGCCTCGGCAAACCGGCGTTCGGGTATTCGAACGTGACGCCGCTGTTGGCTGAGCGCACGCGCCAATACAACGCCGCCCTCGGGCGCGGTGCGATCGATCCCTATAGCGCAGATGCCGACATCGAAAACTTCGGCCTGTTCGAGAACCTGATGATCGCCGTCGCCCTGCACAATTTCGACTGTGACGTCGTGTTGCGCGACGTGCCGGCCGGCGCAGAACTCACCAACCTTGAGGGGTTTGCCGAATGCGTCGAGATCGCAGCCGGTGTGCTCAGTTGAACGGGCGGGCCATTACGTCCCGTAGAACAAGCCGCCGTTGACGTGAATGATCTGGCCGTTGATGTAGGCCTGTTGCGGATCGGCCAGAAACATCGCGGCCGAGGCGATTTCGGCGACCTCGCCCATGCGCGGGACCGGCGGCGGGTTGACCATTGCCGGGCGCTCGCCGGCCGATGCCGGGCGCACGGTGTCGATCTGGCCGGGTGAGATGCTGTTGGCCGTAATGCCGCGGTCACCGAACTCGGCGGCCAGCGCGCGCGTGAAGCCGACCTGGCCCGACTTCGCCGTCAGATTGTTGGCACGACGTTTGAAGCCGACGTGCCACGAGATGCCGCCGAGCGTAATGATACGGCCCCAGCCGCGCGCGATCATGCCGGGCAGGCTTGCCTGGGCGAGATGAAACGTTCCATCGAGCGAGATATCAATGATCCGCCGCCAGGTTGCATAGTCCATATCGAGAAAGTCGACGAGGCCGCGGGCCGACGCGTTGGCAACGAGGATATCGACACCGCCAAAGGTTGTAGTTGCGCGCGCAACCATCGCGTCGACGGTAGCGCGGTCAACAATATCGCCGACCTCGATCATGGCGTTGCCGCCGGATGATGCGATGCCTGCTGCCACGGCCTCGGCGGCGGCACGATCCTGAAGCGTATTGATGATGACGTTTGCACCGTTGGCCGCGAAGGTTTCCGCAATGGCTTTGCCGATGTTGCGCGAAGCTCCGGTGATCAGCGCCGTTTTGCCGGCAAGTGGTCGCTCAGTCATTGGTGTTTCCTCCGTTCGACGGCGTCATTGATTGTCACTTCAATCATCGCCGGTGTCGATAAAGCGCGCGTCGCGCCAGGCAATCGCGGCCTTGACGCCCTGCTCTCTGCGAATGCGCGAGAATTCCTGCTTTTCCCAGGTTGGGGCCGCATTGATGTCGACGTCGATGTCGAGGCCAAGGTCGAGCGCCTGGCGCAAGCCCATGATGTCGTAACTGCGGTTGATCGCCTGCTTGGACTTCTGCACGGCTGCAGGCGATGCGCGCGCGATCTTCCGCGCCATTTTGAGCGCGTGTGCCACCGCGCGGCCTGCCGGCGCCAGCGCATTGACCAAGCCGATCTCGTAGGCCCGCTTGGCCGCGATGCGATCCTCGCCGGTCAGCACCAATTCCTTGGCCTGCTTGGGGCCGAGCACCCACGGGAACAGCATCGCAACGGCGCCCGAGCCGAAGCGCACTTCCGGCTCGCCGAACAAGGCCGCCTCATCGGCCACGGTGATGTCGCAGGCCATCGACACCTCCAGGGCACCCGCCAGGCAGTAGCCGTGCACGGCAGCAATCGTCGGCACCCGCGCATTCCAGAAGCTCATGATAAACTCGAACTGCAGTTCGAGCTGGCGGCGCCAGTCGTCACGTTCGGTCAATTGGCGCTCGGCGGCGGCCTTGAGATCGAAGCCGGCCGAGAACGCCCGCCCTTCACCGGCGACGACAATGACACGGACATTCCGGTCACGGTTGAGGCGGTCGACGGCGGCAATGGACGCCGTCATCAGGTCATTGTCGAAGGCGTTGAGCTGGCGCGGCCGATTGAACGTCAATCGCGCAATCGCATCATCGATTTCCACACGCAGTTTTTCGTCCGCCATATTCGGCCACCTCCCGCACCCGTAACCGTTGTTCACGTGCGTCGGCAATCCAATTTCAGAGCATCGCGACGCCTGGGTGCTTGCCTGCCGACGTCAGGCAAACATCACCGTGCCGATCGCCATCGCAACGGCTGCCTGGGTCGGGTCGATCACCGGCATGGCGAGCGCTGCTTGCAATGGCTGGCGATGACGCGCCATGCCGGCGCAGCCCATCACCAGCACCTCGGCACCATCCTTGTCGCGCAACTGCCGCCCGACCTCGGTCATGCGCGCCAACGTGCCGTCGCCCGATGCCGTCTCGGCCACCGACATGTCCAGTGGCCGCTCTCCGGCGAGCCGGTCGGCCAGACCCATCTGGCGCAAATAACGAACATGACGGCGGATCGATCGCTGCGCAATGGCCAGAACGCCGAAGCTCTCGCCGCGCGAAAGCGCCGTCAGCACACCGCATTCGGCAATACCGAACACCGGCCGGTCGGTGCCCTCACGGCAGACATGCAGGCCGGGATCGGAATAACACGCAATGACAAAGGCGTCGCTGTCCTTGTCGCTCTCGACAAGCCGGCGCAACGGCAACGTCACCGCTTCGGCATCGGCCTGGCTTTCAACCCCAAAGGGGCCGTCTTCGAGGGTCGAGCACCTGATGGTCGGTCCGCCCGATAACCGCACCGGCTCCAAGGCCGCCGATATCCCATCCGTGACAACTTGATTGGAATTCGGGTTGACGACATGAATTTGCTTGCTCATTGCCTTGCCTCGAACCGCGCTTTGGTCAAATCTGATGACGATTGTAGAATTTCTAGATCATCGTGCTTTAAGTTGGAACCGCTATAGCGGTTCCAACTTAAAGCACGATGATCGCCACTTTAGAGGCGAGCAACTTTCTGCCCTTATTCGGGATCGGAACGATCCCGAATAAAGGCAGGTTGCTCTAGCACAACCAGATCCCGCGCGCTGACGGGAACCGAAAAGTTGCAGGGCGCCAGACCCGGCGGGGAGACCATGATGAGCGGTTATGACCTGATCATTCGCGGCGGCACCGTAGCGACCGCCCTCGACACGATGGTTGCAGATATCGCCGTCAAAGGCGAGACAATTGCCGCGATCGGTCTCGGCCTTGACGGCGCACGCGAGGAAATCGACGCAGCCGGCAAGTACGTGTTGCCCGGCGGTGTCGACACCCACGCCCACATCGAGCAGATCTCCTCAAGCGGCATCATCAATGCCGACACCTTTGAGTCTGCGACAAAGTCGGCGGCCTATGGCGGTACCACCTCGGTGATCTCGTTTGCCTGTCAACACCGCGGCGACAGCTTGAAGGCGGTCTATGACGATTACAGCGCCCTCGCCGCACAGGGCGCCGTGATCGACTATAGCTTCCACCTCCTGGTCACCGACGTGACACAGAGCGTTTTGCACGAAGAGCTGCCGGCGTTGGTCAAGGCCGGCAACCGCTCCATCAAAGTTTTCATGACCTATGATCTGATGAATGTCGGTGACGAGGCGCTGCTCGACATTCTGCTCAAGGCGCGCGAACTCGGCGCGCTGGTGGCCGTGCATGCGGAAAATCATGGCATGATCAGCTGGATGAGCAAGCGCCTGGTGGAACGGGGTTATACGGCGCCAAAGTTCCATGCCATATCGCATCCGCGCGCATCGGAACCGGAAGCGTTCCAGCGCCTGATCGCCTGTGCCGAACTGATCGACCAGCCGATCATCATCTATCACGTGGCGACGGAAGACGGCGCCAAGGTGATCCGCGCGGCGCGCGGGCGCGGCGCCAAGGTATTCGCTGAAACCTGCACGCAGTACCTGTTCCTGACCGCGAAGGACATCGACAAGCCCGGCAATCTCGGGGCGAAGTGGGTGTGTAGCCCGCCGCTGCGCACCGAGCGCGACCAGGATGCGCTGTGGCAGGCGTTGGATCTTGGCGACCTCCAGATTGTTTCGTCCGATCATGCTCCGTTTGCGTTCGATGACGGCGGCAAGCTGATTGCCGGCCGTGATCCGACATTCAAGCAGATCCCGAACGGGCTGCCGGGTCTCGAAACGCGCCTGCCAATGCTGTTCGATCAAATGGTCAGCAACGGCCGCTACGGCATCAACGCGTTCGTCAAATGGACGGCATCCGATCCGGCGCGCATCTACGGCCTGGCGCCACGCAAGGGTACGATTGCTGTCGGATCGGATGCCGATATCGCGATCTGGGATCCTGACAAGACGGTGACGCTGTGCGATGAGGCGGTGACGGACCGGACGCGCTACACACCGTTTGCAGGCCGGACCGTTAAGGGGTGGCCAGTGACGGTGCTGCGCCGGGGCGAACGCATTGTCGCCGACGAGGCGTGCACGGCGTCTGCTGGATCGGGCCAGTTCCTAGCGCGCGCCGCCGGCTGGGCGACCGAGCCGACCGGGCGCCTCGCACCGGAGTTCGATGAGGCTTTGAATTTCGGCGCGAAGCTTTACTAATCGGCGCCGCGACAGCTTGCCCGACAGGCCCAACCAACCACAGACTTGCGGGGGATGACACGTGGAACTCTGGGTTCCAATCACAATCTTTGCGGCGTTCATGCAGAACCTGCGCTCGTCGCTGCAGAAGTACCTGAAGGGTCGGCTGACAACGACAGGGGCAACGTTTTCGCGGTTCGGCTACGCGGCACCGCTCGCCATCCTTTATCTTTTGGGGCTGGTGCTTTTTGCCGGCTATGATCTGCCGCAACCATCGACGATATCGATCATCTATGGTCTGACCGGCGGGCTTTCACAGATTCTTGCAACGGCATTGCTGGTCTACATCTTTTCGTTCCGCAACTTTGCAGTTGGCACGACCTTTTCGAAGACGGAGACCATCCAGACCGCCATCTTCGGGTTGGTTGTGCTCGGTGAGACCATCAGCGTGCCGGCGACAATCGCAATCCTCGTCAGCCTGGTTGGCGTGATGATGATCTCGATCAGTCAGAGTTCGCTCAGCGCCCGCGATCTAGCCTCCAACTGGCTCGATCGCTCCGCGCTCCTCGGCATTGCCTCGGGCGGCTTGTTCGGCATCTCCGCCGTCGCCTACAGGGCCGCATCGCTGAACCTCGATGGCGGCGATTTCGTCATACGCGCTGCATTTACGTTGGCTTATGCGACCGTCTTCCAAACCATCGTCATGGCGATCTACATGCGCATTCGCGAACCAGGTCAGCTGACGGCCGTTTTGACGTCGTGGCGCGTCTGCGGGCTGGTCGGGCTCGCCGGCGTCCTCGGCTCGATCGCCTGGCTGAGCGCCATGACGCTGCAGAACGCAGCCTACGTCCGCGCACTCGGACAAATCGAGCTGCTGTTTACGTTCATCGCCTCCTACGTCTTCTTTCGCGAACGCAGCACAGCCGTCGAACTCGCGGGCATAGCACTTGTCACACTGGGCATCATGGCGCTGCTGCTGTGGCGCTAGTGGTCTCAGATCAAGTCACAAGTTTCCAAAGGGCAATGCCCTTTGGCCGGATCGTTAAGGGCCGCGCCCTTAACCAATCGCCGCTTGGCGGCGATTTTTGAGGGGCTTGTCCGCCCCCAACGTGTTCGGAGGTTCCCTAAGCCTCGATCAGAACATCGACCGCGCCGAGACCTGCAATCGAGCCGGCGACGCGCTGGCCGTTGTCGATCCAGTGCAGGCCCGACAGCGCACCGGTCGTGACGTAGTGGCCAACGCACAGGCCGCCGCAGTGCTGGCCGACAGTCCGGACCAGACCTTCGAGAAGCTCAAGGGCACTGCCGCCCGGCACGGTGCCGACACCCTCGGAAATCGTGGCCGCTCCGGCGGTCAGTTTGTGGCTGGGGGTAGTGAGGTTCAGCGCCTGCCAGTCCTGCCGCGGTGCGCCGACGACCAGACCGGCGTTAAACTGACTGTCGGCGAGTTTCATCATCGGATGACAGGTGTCGTGGAAGGCAAGGCGCGTGTCGACCACTTCGATGGCCGGGACGGCGACAACGGCCCGGCGCAAGCGATCGGTGAAATCCGGTGCTGCAAGGTCGGGCAGTTCGCGTTCGATGCGAAAGGCAATTTCCAATTCGACGCCCGATTGAACGATTTCGTCGGCCGCGAACGCTGCCCCGCTGGCGCGGACACCGCTTTCTGGGATCGGCGCCATCATCAGCGTGCCGTCCGCCAGCTTGCCGACCTTGAAGGCGCCAACCGGTCCGATCTCCTTGATAACCAGTTCGTGCACCGCATAGGCATCTGCAAGCGTTGTCGCCTCGCGATCGAGATCAGTGACGTCCAACTGGCTGAGGGTGCGCCGCGCATGGAGCAGCGCGGCGGCCGTCGCGGCGGCATCGATCGTGAGCGGCATTGCAGTTGACCTTTCCAACGGATCTCAAAATTCAACCAAACCGATTTTGTCGGAACTCTGCCGCCGCCGCGTTGCAGTGGGGTCGGGCCCGGCGCCGGCCGATGTTGCCCAGTCCGATGTTGCCCAGTCCGATGACAGCGATCTTCGGCATCGCTCACTCGCGTTCGTGCGCGGCTGGGTCTGTGTTTACGACCGGCGCAGTGCCAGCCTACACCGCTTTGGCGCCGCGGCAAGATTGATCCGCAGCGCGATCTTCGGCTAGATCATCGCCACTTGAGCACAAGCAACTTTCTGCCCTTATTCGGGATCGTTCCGATTCCGAATAAGGGCAGGTTGCCCTCGTTGTGAGTTCAACATATCCCGGGAGTACACATTGACCAACGACATCGGCCGGCTGGACCGGCTGCCGCGGGCGAGGCTGTCGCATTTGCCAACGCCGATCGAAGAAATGCCGCGCCTGGCCGAACGGCTTGGCGGCGCCAGGCTTTGGGTCAAGCGCGATGACTGTACCGGCCTGGCCTTCGGTGGCAACAAGATCCGCCAGCTCGAATACTATGTGGGTGCGGCCCTGGCAAAGGGCGCCGACACGCTGCTGATTACCGGTGCCGTGCAGTCCAACTATGTGCGCTCGACGGTGGCGGCTGCAGCCAAGTTTGGTCTTGGCTGCCACGTGCAGCTGGAAGAGCGCGTTCCAGACCCGAGCGACACCTACCGCCGCTCGGGCAACGTGCTCCTGAACAAGATCATGGGCGCGACGATCCACAGCTATCCGGAAGGCGAAGACGAGCACGGTGCCGACCGCCGCCTCGCCGAAATCGCAGATCAACTCGAGCGCGACGGCCATACCCCCTATATCGTTCCGCTGTCACCCGGACACCCGCCGATTGCCGCGCTCGGCTATGTTGATTGCGCGCGCGAGATCGTCCGGCAGTTGACGCAATCTGAAACCAAGGTCGACCGCATTTTTGTTGCCTCCGGCAGCGGCAGCACACATGCCGGCCTGTTGTTCGGGCTGCGCGCGATCGGCAATCGTGTTCGCGTCACCGGTGTGTGTGTGCGCCGCGCCGGCGAACTTCAAGCCCCCCGCATCCGCGAGCGGTGCCGCGAAATCGCCGATCTCCTCGCCATCGACAACCCGGTCACCGACGCCGACATCGAAATCGACGACAGCGTGCTGGCACCCGGATACGGGCAAATGAACGACAGGGTGAGCGCCGCGATCCAACTGGCCGGGCGGACCGAAGCGTTGTTGGTCGACCCGGTTTACAGCGGCCGTGTCCTGGCGTCGGTGATTGCGGCGGCGCAAGGGGCCCGCGCCGATGACGCACTGCTGTTCATCCACACCGGTGGCACGCCGGCGCTGTTTGCCTACGAGGCCGAAATCAGCGCAGTTCTGACGTCGTCGTTAGCGCCGCGTTTACCATTATGAACCGGCATCGCCCGGCGTTTCACGATTGTTGAGAGAATGAACGAAGATTGCTCTATCGTGAAACGGATTGCTGACGGATCCGCGTTAGGCTCGATGCTTGGCGCCATCACGTGACCCGCACGCGGTTGCCACGGCGGCCCATCAAATCATCGCCTGTGGGTCGGTGGTCGGCCGGCAAGCGGGATCGTTCCGATTCCGAATAAAGGCAGGTTGCTCTAAGCAACGCACAAACGTGGTTGGGACGTGATGATTTCCGACACTCGGGATAACTGGCCTGGACTGCGAACCGTTGTGGTGCTGACGACGGCCATCGGGCTGTGCGTTGCCGCCGCCGCCAAGGACAATCCGAAACCGGTGGCGGCTGCGGCTACCGGGCCGGAAGTGAAGCCGGCAGCCACAACGATGACGATGGCGGTCTATCTCGATCGGTTGATGCAGGCAGAATCCGGTGGCGATGATGACGCGAAGAACCCGCATTCATCGGCGCTCGGGCCCTATCAGTTTGTCGAAGCCACGTTTCTGGAGGTCACGCGGCGTTACTTCCTAAAGGACATCGAAAATCTGAACGAGGCGCAGATCCTGGCGCTCAGGACCAACCGTGCCTTTGCGCGTAAGGCGGCCGCGGCCTATACTCGCGAGAACGCGGCGGTGCTGGCAGCAGCGGGGTTCAAACCGACGTTTCCGCGCTTGCGGCTCGCCTTCCTGCTCGGTGCGGGCGGCGCGATCAGAGTTCTAAGGGCACCGCAGACGGTCCGACTGATTGCATTGCTCGGACCAAGTGTTATTCGTGCCAATTCGTTCATGGCCCGGATGACTGCCGGTGGCCTTATCCGCAGGGCCGCGGCGGATATTCTCACGGACCCGGCGACAACGGCCGGCGTTAGGCCTGGCAAGCTGGCGAAGACCTATCGACGCCGCCCGCGAATCCGCGTCAGGTGCAACCTCGGCCTTGCAAGCTGCCGTCGCTGGCTGGCGCTTGAGCGCAAAAAGCTTCGCCGGCGTGCGCGCAAGACGCGACTGAGCAAGCGCTGAGAAAGCACCCGTTGACGGCGATATGGTCAGATCCCACTTGGTCGGGTAGACTGCTTCAGATATCTTACTATTTGAGTTAATGTGCTATCCAAACGGCAAATGATAGCAACGGAGCGCCGCCATGTTGCGGATGTGCGTGACAGTATGCGTCGTGATCATCGCCGCCACCGCGTCAATGGCAAAGGCCGAGGACTGCGGCGCCGAACGGTTCGGCCAGATGGTCGATCAAACCGGTGACAAGCTGCGGATCGCCAACCAGCAATCGGAACAGGCGTTACGCCGAAACTTTGAAAAGCTCGCGGCCCTCAGAAAGTGGCCCCAGGAAGAAGCGGTCGAGCGCGGCTATGACTCGTTGCAGGACGAGACGACGCGCACCCTCGATCAGCAGGCGAGCGAGTTGCTGATCCGTCTCAACCTGCTCAGTGACACCGAGGCGAAACCGGCAACCTGCGAACGCCTCGATGAGCTCAGGCGTGCGGCAGACCGACTGCTGGAAGTGACCCGTGCCAAGCGGGCGCACGTCAACGCTCGGCTGGCGGTGATCCTCAACCCGAAGCTCAAGGCGAAACCGGCACCAGCAAAGACGGCTGCTTCATCGACCGCAGCAGCGCAGCGCCCCTCGGCCGGTCCAAACAACGGCCAAGCTTCGAAGTCTGCTGCGCCACCGGCTGCTTCGGCAAACGGTCAGGTTGCGGCAAACTGGGCCACGAGCACGACCCGGGCGCCACCGCCCTCACCCGAAACAATGGCAAACCTGCCGCCGGTCACGCAGCAAGCACGCGACACATCTTTTTCGGCACACGAGATCCGCGTTGCCGGTCGCGGCCTGTTTGGCACGCTGTCGGCTGAACTTGCATCCGTCATCAATTTCGCATTCGACAGCTACGGCCGGCCCAACGGCTACGTTCTCGGCTCCGAAGGCGGCGCCGCTTTCCTGGCAGGCTTGCGATATGGCAAGGGCCGCATGATCTCCAAGCAGTTCGATCCGCGCACAATCTATTGGCAGGGACCATCCATCGGAACCGACTTCGGCCTTGCCGGCTCACGCGTCATGATGCTGATCTATAATCTCGATGATCCCAAGCAACTGTACAATCGCTTTGTCGGCGTCGAAGGTGCCGCCTACTTTGTCGGCGGCGTCGGCATTACCTTCCACAAGATGGGCCGGATGGTGCTGGCCCCGATCCGTACCGGTATCGGGCTGCGGCTCGGTGCCAATGTCGGATACCTCAAAATCACGCCGCGGCGGGCCTTCAATCCGTTCTAGATCATCGTGCTTTAAGTTGGAACCGCAATAGCGGTTCCAACTTAAAGCACGATGATCGCCACTTAAGAGGCGAGCAACTTTCTACCTTTATTCGGGATCGTTCCGATTCCGAATAAAGGCAGGTTGCTCTAGGATCGCCCCGACGGACGCCTGCAGATAGCGAGACCGTCCCATCACAGGGCGTCGGGGGCGGACGTCGCACAATCTCCTTGCTGATAGCAGTTCATCTGATTGTTGCAATTGCGCGCCGGGTTGATCCCGCATAAACCGACCGCACGGAATTTCAATATGGAAGGTCGGGGCGATGGACTTACTCGAGACGCTGCGCAGCGCAAACAGCGGCGCAGCTGTCACATCACTTGCCGGGCGGGCCGGGATCGATGCGGCTGAGGCCGAGGCCGTGCTGGCCAACGTCCTGCCTGAGTTTTCGCGACGTATCGAGCGCAATACGCTGTCGCGTGGCGGGGTCGCCGACTTTGTCGACCTGATGGGCAGCGCCGACTACGAGGCCGTGCTCGATGAGCCGGCACTGGCGGGTCAGGAACCGGCGCGTGCGCAAGGCCGGGCGATCCTCGGCCAAATTATCGGCACCAAACACGGTAGTCGCACCATCGCCGCCGCCGCCGCCGGCAAAACCAATGTGCCTGCCGCCGCAATCGAACACATGATGCCGGAAATCGCGATGATGGTGCTTGGCGCCATGCAACGCCAGACGGCGTCCCAGTTCGGCGAGTTGACGTCCCAGCTTCCCGGCTCACCACCGGCCGAGCCCGGCAACTTCGGTGACCAAAGCCCGCTGCCGGTTCCCGGCGGGCTACCACAGCGCGATGGCTGGGAGCGTGACTGGCAGCCGGGCCAGCCGATCCCACGGGCCGATGACCTGTTTCCCGAGCGCGGACCCTTGGGTGGACCAAACGCGCCAGGCGATGCCGGTTTCGGCAATCAAAGACCACTGCCGGTGCCGGGGGGCGCGGCCGGCGAGGATTGGCGGGCGCCACAACCGGGGCGCAACGGCCGGTATCGCGACCTCTCCGATATTCTGCGCCGCCGCGGTGGGCGCCTGCCGAACCAGGGCGGCGGCGCGCTCGGCGGCTTGATCCGTCAGATTTTGGCGCAAACCCTCGGTTTCAGGAACGGCGGCGTCATGAGTTGGATTATCCGCTTCGTTCTGCTCCGTATCGCATGGCCGATTTTGCGCCGCATGTTGTTTGGTCGCTGAACCGATTTTGACCGTTTCCGCCGACCGCGGGTGCGGCCGGCCGGCTGCCCCGCCCGGCCCCAACCGGGTGCGCCATTGACCACCGGCGGGATGGTTCCGGCTAACTTTGAAACGCCATAGAAAAGTAGCAGCGGCCACCATGAAAACCCGCTCCATCGCCGTCCTGGTGCTCGCTCAAATCCTGGCCATGAGCCTATGGTTTGTCTCCGCCGCGATCCTGCCGGAGATGGCGCGAGAGTTTTCACTGGGTGCCGAACAGCTCGGCCTGATGTCGAGCGCGGTGCAGGCCGGGTTCGTGATCGGGGCGCTGGTGTTTGCAGCAACCGGGCTGCCCGATCGCCATGATCCGCGCGTGATATTCGCCATCTGTGCTGTCGCGGCAGGACTGATCAACGCCAGCCTGCTGGTCGCGACACCCGGCGACGTGCCGGCGGTTGCAGCGCGGTTTGCGACCGGGTTGTTGCTGGCCGGCGTCTATCCGGTCGGCATGAAGCTGGCCGTCGGCTGGGGCATCGCCGATCGTGGCTTTCTCGTCAGCCTGATCGTCGGCGCGCTGACGCTCGGCTCGGCCGCCCCTCACCTTGCCTCGTGGCTCGGCGGCGCCGACTGGCGGATGGTGGTGATCGTCACGAGTCTCGGGTCCGTCGCGGCCGGGCTGATCGTCATGACGGCCGGCCTTGGACCGCATCATGCCCAGTCGCCGAGGTTTGATCCGTCGGCCATCACAACGGCATGGCGCGACCGGCGTGTGCGTTATGCCTATCTCGGCTATTTCGGCCATATGTGGGAGCTCTATGCGATGTGGGCCTGGATCGGCGCTATGACGGCGGCATCCTTCGGCGTGACACTCGATCAGCGCGCCGCCGATGAACTCGGCAAACTGACCACGTTCTTGGCGATCGCGGCCGGCGGCATCGCCAGCATTGGAGCCGGTTACTTTGCCGACCGCGTTGGCAAGGCCGAAATCGCGATCATGGCGATGGTTGCCAGTGGCACGGCGGCAATCGCAACGGCGCTGACATTCGGCGGGCCGGTGTGGCTGACCCTCGTAATCGTGCTGATCTGGGGGGCGGCCGTGGTGCCCGACTCGGCCCAGTTCTCCGCCCTGGTCGCCGATGCCGCACCGCCGGCCCAGGCCGGCAGCCTGATGACACTGCAAACCGCGCTCGGTTTTGCGTTGACGTTCTTTACCGTTCAGATCACACCGACGATAGCAGCAAGCCTCGGCTGGCCGCCGGTGATCGCCGGCCTCGCCCTCGGCCCCGCGTTCGGCATTCTCGCAATGCTTGAATTGCGCAAGCTTCAGGCAAGAAGCTAGATCATCTTTGTGCTTTAAGTTGGAACCGCTATTGCGGTTCCAACTTAAAGCACAAAGATGATCGCCACTTTAGAGGCGAGCAACCCTGCGATCAAACCCGGGGTCCAGGGGATGATCCCCTGGTCGGGGTGTTTGAGGGGCTGAAAGCCCCTCAAGGATCGCCGTGAAACGGCGATATGTTAAGGCCGCTGCCCTTTGGAAACCGGTGATTTATTCAGACGTTCCTTAGATCACTTTTGTGCGCTGGCCGCGAATGCTTTCGCGATGCAGCGTGTAGGCGGCCGCAGCGATGATCAGGACGGCGCCAAGGAAGACCCGTGGCTGCGGCCATTCGGCAAACAGCCAGAAGCCGAGCACCAAGGCATAAAGCAGCCTGGCATAGTCCAAGGGTGCCACGGCACTTGCTTCCGCCGCCTTCAGGCCCAGGATGTTGCAATACTGCCCAACCACCGACAGGGCGCCGATCGTGATCATAATGCCCAGTTCGTTGAAAGTCGGAGTCTTCCAAAACCAGGCGGCAGCCGGCAACATCAACAGGCCGACGCCGATCGCCTGGTAGGTCAGAATGGTGATCGGTTGGTCGATCTGGCTTAGTTGGCGCACGATAACCACGACACAGCCAACGCAGGCGGCGCTGACAATGGCCAGCAACCCATAGACGTTCAGGGCGCCCTCTCCGGTCGGCCAGGCAACGACCAGAACACCGACAAAACCAACAATCACGGCGCCCCACCGACGCGGACCGACCATCTCGCCAAGCACAAAAATTGCGAGGATCGTCGTGAAGAACGTCTTGCCGAAACTAATGGCGGTGGCCTCGGCAAGCGGCAGATGAATGACCGCGGTAAACCCGAGCAGCATTGAGAAAAACGCAATGCCGACCCGCAAAATCTGCAACCCCGGCCGTGCCGAATAGAGCGAGCGTGGAAATGAGCCCAGGATTGCCGGCGCGGCTATGACGATCATGGTCAATTGGCGCACGACCAGGATCTCGGTGACGTGGAGCGTTTGGCCCGCGATCTTGATCAACGCCACCATCAGCGAAAAGAACAAGGCGGCCAACAACATCCATATGCCGCCGCGCAGATTGCCCGGCAACGCGCGCCAGCCGGCGCGCAAACGCACCGCCCAGTGACGGTTGCGCGGCCGGTTCGACGTATCGGGTTGTCGGGGCGGGCGGGTGTTCAAGTTTTCCTGCTCTTGTTACCGCCGGTCAATTATGACAATTGCTTGGCGCGACCGTTGACGACAAGATAGCAGACCAAAAGCAAGTTAAAGAACACCCTCGCTTTGTTTTCCGCAATCAACAACAATCTCAGATCCGGGCAGTTGGTCCGGGCGGCACTGTGCATTGTCATCGCCTTGATTGGCGGGCTGGTGGCGGCCCGGTTGGCAATTCCGCTGCCCTATATGCTCGGCGGCATTGCAGCGACAATGCTTGCCGCCATGCTCGGTGCACCGATCGTCAGGCCATCAATGCACGTCGTCGCACCGATGCGCGTGACGCTCGGCGTGTTGCTCGGCAGTACGATGACACCCGAGCTGCTCGATCGCCTCGCAGCTGTTGCCGGCACCGCCGCGGTTGTGCCGCTGTTTGTTGTGATCACTGCGGTTGTCGGCACCGTCTATTATGAGCGCGTCGCCGGCTATTCGCGCGAAGTGGCCTATTTCTGCGCTCTGCCCGGTGGGCTGCACGTCATGACGCTCTATGCCGAGGAGCGCGGCGTCGACGTTCGATTGGTCTCGCTGGCGCATGCCTTGCGCATTACCTTCGTCGTTCTGCTGACCACCTTGGTCACAAGTTTCGTAGTTGAGCTGCCGACCATTGCAGTGACGGATGCGGCGGTGTCGGTGACGCAGATCGATCCGCAAGATTTCGCAATTCTGCTTGTCGCCGGCGTCGTTGGCTGGCTGATCGGCCGTGCAACGGGAATACCGGGTGCGCTCATGATCGTGCCGATGATCTGCAGCGCCGTGCTCCACATTGCCGGCATCACGTCCGCCAAACCGCCGAGCGAGATCATCATCGCCGCCCAGGCCATACTCGGTGCCAACATCGGTTCGCGATTTGTCGGTCAGACCGTCGGACTATTGTGGTCTGCGCTCAGGTATGCGTTTGGCCACGTTGTCTTGATGCTGTCCATTGGTGCGGGTTTCGCCGTTGCGCTCAATGCAACATTGGACGTTCCCGTGCTCACCGGACTGCTGTCATTCGCCCCCGGCGGGATGTCGGAAATCGGACTGATCGCGCTGGCGCTGGGGCTGGACGTCGGTTTTGTGGCGACCGTCCAGTTGTGCCGGCTGATGTCCATCAACCTGTTCGGGCCCTATGTCTATCGCCAGATCCAATGGCTGCTCAACGGCCGATCGTAATACCAGCCCGCATAAATATTGACCCGCTTCATGGGCTGCGGGCGGCCGAGCCGGGGGCGGCCGGGCGCCACATCGCCGGACATCAATCCGCCCAGACTTCACCGAGAAACCGCAGCCAGTTGTCACCGAGCACGCCGCGGATGCGGCCCTCGTTCCATCCGGCGCGCTCCATTGCCGGAATGAAGTTTGCAAAATCGCCCAGCGTTTCGAGCCCCTTGGGCATGGCCGGCACTTTCGAATAGCCCTTGCCCGTGGTGCGCCGACCCTTGCCCTTGTCGGCGGACAGGTAATCGAAGAAGGCCACATCCTGATCCTGAACCCAGTCCGTCCCAATGCCGACCTGCTGTTCGCCAACCAGATTGATCATGTAGTCGATACCGGCAACGCAGTCGTCGATGGTGCTGTCCTCACCGTTGGGCAGAAACGGGGTGTAGCTCGCAAAGCCGATGAAGCCGCCGGCATCTGCGATGGCCTTGAGCTGGGCGTCGGTTTTGTTGCGCGCGTGCTGTTTCAACATTGGGCAGCAGTGCGTATAGGCGACGGGTGACTTGGAATGAGAAATGGCATCGGCGCTGGTTTGCGCGCCAACATGGGAGAGATCGACCAGAATGCCGAGCCGGTTCATCTCATCGATGGCGTCGCGGCCGAAATCGCTGAGACCGCCGTCCGAGCCCTCCCAACAGCCGGATCCGACAAGGTTCTGGGTGTTATAGGTGAGCTGGATAACGCGAACGCCGAGTTCGTGGAACAGGGCGAGGTTGGCGAGATCATCGTCGATGCCGCTGGTGTTTTGCCAGCCGAGAATGATGCCGACTTTGCCGTCCTGTTTGGCTTTGCGAATGTCGGCCGTGGTGCAGACTTGGACGATCAGATCGGCATGATCGCGGAACCATTGCTTCCATTGCGCGATGTTGGCCATCGTGGCGCGAAAGTCGTGCCAGACGCAGCAGGTGCAGTTGGCGGCGGTGATCCCGCCCTTGCGCATGTCCTCGAAGACCGCCCGTGAAAAATTGGAGATGACGAGACCGTCGATGAAGATGGCGTCCTGGTAGGTTGTCGTCATGGCGTGCCCTTGGCTGTTAGCGGTTGGCTATCGCTGCAAATGGCGCAGCCCACACCCTAAGCGGTCCGCGCCCAGATTTCATCATGGTCGGCCGACCTAAGGGAACCTCGGAACAAGTTTAGGGTCCAGGGGACAATCCCCTGGTCGGGGAGTATGAGGGGCTGAAAGCCCCTCAAGGATCGCCGTGAAACGGCGATATGTTAAGGGCTCCGCCCTAACAATCCCGCCAAAGGGCATTGCCCTTTGGAAACCTGAGACTTGATCAGAGGTTGCCTACTTCTTCTTGTTGGGCTTTGAGCCCGTTCGTTTGGCTGTCGTTTTGCGCACGGCGCTGTCTTTGCGCTTGGCCTTTGGCTTCCTTGCTCTCGCGATGCCGGCGACCTTTCGGCAATAGGCTGTGAGTTTGCGCCCGCGTTTGTCGACTTTCTTTTTGGGCTTGATCCAGCCACACACTTCGTTTCTCTCGCACGGTGACTGGGCCAGTCCTTGGCAGACGGATGCCGTCTTTGTTTTCTGTTTCCTTTTCGGTTTCTTTGCGACAGCCTTGGCTGGTGGCGCTGCCGCGGCCGCCTTGGCCGCCGGTTGCCCCGCCTTTTGTGCGTTGGCCGTTGGCATCGGTGCCAGTGCAACTGCGGCAATGGCAATGCCGGCAACGAGGAGCCTGTCGAGGGTCAGCATTTCATCCTCCATCGTGGACACGGGCCCGCATGCTCCGCAGGCGGCGCATCTTAGATCATCTCCGCCCAAGGCGGAAATGGTGTCGGATAAGGCTTAAAGCACAAAGATGATCGCCACTTTAGAGGCGAGCAACTTTCTGCCTTTATTCGGGATCGTTCCGATTCCGAATAAAGGCAGGTTGCTCTAGCTGTTATCCCCGTCAAGGATGTCGCCCAGGGGTCCGAGAACCGAACCCTCACCCTTGCCGCCCATCGCACCGGCGTTGGCGATGATCCGGCCGGCGAGACGCGAGAATGGCAAGGACTGCAGCCAGACGGTGCCGGGCCCGCGCAACTTGGCGAAGAAAAAACCTTCGCCGCCGAAGATCATCGACTTGACCGAGCCGGCGCGGACGATGTCAAAGTCGATGTCGGACGTCATGGCCGCGACGCAGCCGGTGTCGACATCAAGCTCCTCACCTGGCCCAAGGCGGCGCTCGATAACACAGCCGCCGACATGAATGAAGGCAAAGCCATCGCCTTCGAGCTTTTGCATAATAAAGCCCTCGCCGCCGAACAGGCCGGTCATAATCTTGCGCTGGAAATGAATGCCGATCGACACACCCTTGGCGGCGCACAGGAAGGCATC
Source organism: Hyphomicrobiaceae bacterium (assembly GCA_965223355.1). Classification (GTDB taxonomy): domain Bacteria; phylum Pseudomonadota; class Alphaproteobacteria; order Rhizobiales; family Hyphomicrobiaceae; genus Tectiglobus. The sequence goes on along the minus strand of CBDCWE010000003.1, from coordinate 3,753,883 downwards.
CTTCTGGGCGATCAAGGTGCCGCCCAGGTCGGCAAGATTGAAGGGCAGGATCGTGCCGGGATAGGGCGAAGCAAAGGCCACGCGCACCTTGCCCTGGCCCTGATGCGTGAACACCGTCATGAACAGGCTCTCACCCGTCAGAATACGCTTACCAGCAGAGGCGATGGCGCCGAACAGGCCGCTCGGCCTGGCGCTGCCGTCCCCGAAGATGGTATCCATTTCAATTGCCGGATGCTTGAACATCATCGAACCGGCTTCGGCAATCGCGCTCTCACCCGGATCCAGTTCGATTTCAACAAACTGCATTTCCTGGCCGTGAATGTCGTAGTCGATCTCGTCGGCCTTGCCCTTGCCGCGTCGGGGGCCGCCGATGGTTGGTACCGTGCTCATTCCGTTCTCCCCGTTCTCCGTGAGTTTCAGGTGCCGCATGCAACCGGCCTCGTCGATCGCTTGGCCAGGAACCAGCAGGGCAAGTGCTTCGCGTTGCGGGCGCCATGCCAGGTTAGAACCCTGACTGACGATTGGCACAGCTGCACCAATCGATCCACTAAAATATCGGGCCATGCATGGCAAGTTGTCGTAAAATCGATCCGCAGCGCAAATTCAAAGATTGAACAAGGGACAACCGGCAATGGCAACAGACCAGTCTGAAATCACAAAGCCGAGGTATCATGGAATACCGACCTTCATGCGCGCGCCGTTGCTGAACACGGCGAACCAGGCGGACATTGCGATGATCGGCGTACCGTTCGACGGCGGCGTCACCAATCGGCCCGGTGCGCGACACGGCCCGCGCGAGGTGCGCAACCAGTCGAGCCTGATGCGAACCACGCATCCGGTGAGCGGTATCAATCCGTTCGAGCAATGCCGCATTGGCGATCTCGGCGACGTCGACTTTACGCAAATCTACAATCTTGAAGCCTGTATCGAGCAAATCCATGCGTACTATCTGGCGGTCAAGAGCGCGGGCGCCCTAGCGCTCACCTGCGGCGGTGACCACTGCATCAGCTATCCGATCATCAAGGCGCTGGCGCCAGATCGGCCGCTGGCCTTGGTGCACATCGATGCCCACACCGATACCTGGGACTCGTTTGGCGGCAGCAAGTATATGCACGCCACCCCGTTCCGCCGTGCTGTCGAGGCCGGCCTGATCGATCCGAAACGCACGATCCAGATCGGGATCCGCGGTGCGCAGAATTCGAACGAGGGCTGGGTCTATTCCAAAGACAGCGGTATGCGGGTGATGTTCATCGACGAGGTCGAGGAGATCGGTATCAAGGCGGTCATTGGTGAGGTCCACAGGATTGTTGGCGGCGGGCCCGCCTATCTGTCGTTCGACATCGACTCGCTCGATCCGGCCTTTGCCCCCGGCACCGGAACCCCGGAGGCCGGCGGTTTGACCACCCGCGAGGCGATCGCGCTGGTGCGCGGTTTGCGCGGTATCGAGTTTGTTGGTGCGGATATGGTCGAGGTCTCGCCGCCGTTCGATGTTGGCGGCCTGACGGCGCTCAACGGTGCAACGATAATGTATGAGATGTTGTGTCTGTTGGCGGCGCGGTTTGGGTCCGCCGGACCGGTTTGATCAACCCTGGCGGGGATAGACTTCCTCGCCGGCCGCGCGGTTGAGGCGGTAGACCCAGGCGGTGTCGTTGGCGATGTCGTATTCGCAATAGACATGGGCGTCGGCATCATCGATCGTGACGTAAAGGTAGGCATTGCGATAGCGCGCGTTCCACAGCCGATGATTGGTCTGCCAGATGTAGACGTTGAGATCGCTCTTGCCGATTGCGAGGCGGACGCCGCTCGGTTGTGACCAGGCCAACGTGCTCACACTGTCGCCGGCGCGCTGACGGCAGGCGGCGACGGCGTGTTCCTGATAGGCGCTGATGATGACTTGGCTGGTGGCGTTTTGGCGCAGATACTCGTGCACGCCGAGATTGCCGACCACCGCAAGTGCGACCGCAATCAGTATGCCCTTTACGAACCCCATGAACCTATCCATTGCCCGCCGTCCCCGGTGCGAAACGTTCACACCGGGATGTCACCGGCACCGGTGATAGTATCGTTCGTCAGGGTGAATATTTGGTTGACGGGATGTGCTAGATCATCGTGCTTTAAGTTGGAACCGCTATTGCGGTTCCAACTTAAAGCACAAAGATAATCGCCACTTTAGAGGCGAGCAACTTTCTGCCTTTATTCGGGATCGTTCCGATTCCGAATAAAGGCAGGTTGCTCTAGTTGACGCGCTGCGGGCCTCAGGCGTCGATCACAACGTATTGACGATCGACCGCGACATCGATCGTTTCGGCCTTGTAGGGGCCCTCGACAAGGGCTTGTCCGGCCGCCACTTCGACGTCGTAGTGTTTGGTGAAGACGCGCTCCGGTTCGCCCCACGACTGGCCTGTGCGCAAATCGAAATGCCAGCCGTGCCAGGGACAGCGAATGATCTCGCCGGGGCGCGAATAGTTGTAGTGACCGGGCTCGTGCGAAGTAACGAAGCCGGTCAATACGCCATCGCACAGGCTGCCGCCCTGATGTGGGCAGCGGTCAAGCAGGGCCAGGAATTCGCCGTCGACGTTGAAGACGACAATGCGGCGGTCGCCAACGGCGACCCGCTTGCGACTGCCGGGTGGGATTTCATCGACGGTGGCAACGACGTGGCGGGTCATTGATGTTCCTGCTCTGGGGCCAAGCGCCGGCTCAGGCCTTGTAGACCGTGCGCGCGTTTTCGCGGAAGAACATGGCGCGCTGTGCCTCATCGATGCGGATCGGCAGCGCAAACTCCGGATCATCGAAGTCCCAATGCGGATAATCGGTGGCGAAGATCAGACGGTCCCAACCGATCCAGTCGATGGTATCGTGGAGATGTTTGCGGCGGATCGGCTCTTCCATCGGCTGCGTCGTCAACCAGACATTGTCGCGGATGTATTCGGAGGGTTTGCGCTTTAGATATGGCACTTCGCTGTGGGTTTTGTGCGCGTGCTTGTCGAGCCGCCACGCGAGGGCGGGCAGCCAGGCAAATCCGGCTTCGATGAGGATCAGGCGCAACGTCGGGAAATGCTCGAAGACGCCGTCCAGGACCATGCTGGCAAGCAACCCCTGACAGCATTGCGAGTGACCGCTCATTTCCTCGATATAGTAGGATGGCCAGCCACCGCCGGTGACCGGGTAACCGCCGTAGCCGAACGCGTGGACGCCGACGGCGATATCGTTGCGACAGGCGGCTTCGTAGATCGGCCAGTATTTGCGCTGGCCCAGCGGCTCGGCGGTGCGGCTCATCAGCAGCACCTGCACAAAGTCTTTGTGGCCGGCCCAGTGGTCGATTTCGGCGGCGGCTGCAACCGGATCCTCGTAAGGCACGACAACCGAGGCCTTGAGGCGTGGTTCCTGCGCCGTCCATTCCGCCACCTGCCATTCGTTTATGGCGCGTGCGACGGCAACGGCAAGTTCGTGGTTCTGGGCATTGCCCGGCGTCGGTGTGATGGTGTTGAGGACGCCAAGTTCGATGTTGCAGGGATCGAGCAGTTGCCGGCGCATGAAGTCAAGGTCGGTGCCGGGCTTGCCGCCATCGGGCAAGTAGGCATCACGGCGGCAGGCATCCGGATTGCCCTTGGGATAGGCGGGACCGGCCTGATAGCCATGCCGGACCAGGAAGCCGTAAGTGTCGAGATGGTCCTGCCAACGCCGCGACAGGTACGGGTGAAGGGCCTTTTCCTTGGGCCGCGGGTGGATGTCACCATCGGCAATGGCAAGGCCAATGCGCTTGGCCTTTTCGGCGCTTTGCTCGGCGGTCGGTGGGTTGGCGACATGAATGTTCATTGTGGGTCTCCTCGAACGGGAGGGCCGGCGTGCGGGCGGCCTTCAAAGGCGGGCGTATGTCGCCCGCGGGTTGTCGATCATTATCTTACGCTTGAGATCATCCGGCAAACCCTTTGGCATGATATCATCGCCGTCGAACTGCCAATGGGGATAGTCGCTCGAGAACAGGATCAATTCGTCGGAGCCCAGATGTTCGAGCGCTTTCGCAGTCGTTTCCGGGTCGTCCGGCGCATCGAACGGCTGCAGCGAGAAGCGCACCTGGTCATAGATGATCTCTTCCGGCGGGCGGTCGACCCACGGGATCTCCATCGTCAGGCCGCGCCAGTACTTCTTGAAGCGCCAAATGAACGATGGCAGCCAGGTGATGCCGGACTCGAGCAGGACCACTTTCAAGTCGGGGAACTTCTTGAACACGCCTTCGGAGATCAGGCTTGCAAGCTGTGACTGGAAGGCGATGGACTGATTGACATAATCCTCCGTCGACGTCGACGGCCAGCCGACGGGCGTAACGGGATGGCGATAGGATGACCCGGCGTGGATGCCGACCGGCAGGCCGTGCTTGGCCGCCGCCTCGTAGATCGGCCAGTGCTGGCGGCGGCCGAGCATGGTCTCGCCCATCACCAACATCAGGACCTGTACGAAACGCTTGTCGGCGGCGACGCGCTCGATCTCTTCGACGGCGAGTTCCGTATTTTGGACGGGAATGACGATCGAGGCCCTGAGGCGATCATCGTTGTCGAGCCACTCACGCGCGATCCAATCATTGACCGCACGCGCATAGGCGGCACCCATATCCTCGCTGAACGGGATCTGGACACCGTAAAGGCAGTTGCAAATCGCAATGTCGATGGCGAACGGATCGAGCAATTGCGCTTGGACCGCGCCCAGCGTCGTCGCCGGCTTGCCGTTCTCGGCGCGCCAGTCCTCACGCGCCGTCAGCGGCGACCGGTTCGGATAGGAAATCGAATCGAGCTCATGCATGCCGCGCTGCACCAGTGTTTCGGCCCAGTGCGGCTCCATATAGGCCAGCAGCGCCTTGAGACCCGGCACGGACGGGTGGATGTCACAATCTATGGCGGCGCGACGTTCGGTCATGGCTCAATAGATCGCGCGTTCGCGTTCGCGGAGCAAGGCGCATATGTGATTTTCGCGTGTACTGCTTGCTTGTCGACCATGAGACGGACAGCATAGCGCAAATGCGGCAACAGACTTGACGGGCAATTTACGCGCATGGAGGAACAACCCATGGCTCATCGCGTCGGTTATGTTGATGGGCTTGCGTTCGATGCCGAACGTCCGGCCTGGCGAGGGGGCGACCAGCGCCCGCTGAAATGGTCGGCTTGGTATCCGGCACATGCCGATGCCGAAGTGAAGGAGACCTTTGCCGGCCCGCCGGGTGCGGAGCTGTTTCACACCGGATGGCTCAGTACCGGTGCGCCGCTGAGCGAGGTCAAAGCGGCGTGGCCGGTTGTGCTGTTGTCGCACGGAACCGGCGGCACGGCGGACGGTTTAAGCTGGCTTGGCAACCGGCTGGCGAGGCGCGGCTTCATTGCCATCGGTGTTTCACATCACGGCAATACGGCGATTGAGCCCTATTTGCCGGAGGGCTTTGCGTGTTGGTGGGAACGCGCCCGCGACCTCAGCGTCGTTCTCGACGTTATTGCCAACGACGACTGGTTTAAGGGCCGCATGGACATGGCGAACGTGTTTGCGGCCGGCTTTTCGCTTGGTGCTTACACCGTCCTCGCGCTCGCCGGCGCGATCAGCGATATGGCGTTGTTCGAGGCCCATCACGCGAAGGTTGCCGGCGCGCTGTCGGGACCGCGCGAGTTTCCTGATCTGGCGGAGCAAATCCCGCAACTGTTCGAGCAAAGCGAAAGTTTCCGGCAATCCATGGCGCGGCACGGCCAATCCTATCTGGATGCGCGGGTCCGCGCGCTGGTTCTGCTGGCGCCGGCGCCGCCGGTCTGGGCGTTCACGCCGGCCAGCCTGGCTGCCATTCAGGTCCCTGTCACGATCCTTGCAACAAAGGGGGATACGGAGGCGCCGTACGACACCTGTGCGCTCTGGCTCCACGACATAAATCCGGCGTTCGACCTTGAAACCCTCGACGCGCGCCATGGCCACTACGTCTTCTTGTGCGAAGCAACCGACCTCGGCAGAGCTCAAATGCCCGACATCACGATTGATCATGACGGCGTCGATCGCGCGGCGGTCCATGATCGCGCGGCAACCATGGCTGTTCAACATTTCGAAGCGCAACTGGCCCGGCAACGATGACCCAAGCAACCACACTGAACAAGTCCGAGGTCCAGGGGATCATCCCCTGGTCGGGGAGTTTGAGGGGCTGAAAGCCCCTCAAGGATCGCCGCAACGCGGCGATTGGCTAAGGGCTGAGCCCTTAGGAAACCCGCGCATTGATCGGAGGTTTGCTTAAACCTATGCGTCGTCTTCGATGATGGTGCGGTCGAGCTGCATGAGGCGAACTTCGAAGGCATGTCGAATGTGGGTGCGGGCTGCGGCTTCGGCTGCTCGGCCATCGCCGGCCTTGATGGCGTCGACGATCGCTTGATGTTCATCGACCGATTGCGCTCCGCGCCCCGTTGCGGCCAAGGTCGTCGGGCCGAGCAGGGCCAGGGCCTCGGTGAGCGCATCGGCTGACGTCATCAAGAAGCGATTGTGGGCCGCGCGATAGATCGCATGGTGAAAGGCGCGGTTGGATGCTGCCAGTTTCACAGGCTCGTTGAGCAGCTTGCGATCGCGGGCGATCTGGTTCTGCATGGCTGAGATTTCGGTCGCAGTCGCATGTTGCGCCGCCATCCGCGCAGCGGCGCCGTCGAGCACTTCGCGCATCACGTAAAGTTCGCCAATTGCGCTGTGCTCCAGCCGGGCGACGACCATGCCGCGATAGGGCTCGTGCACCAACAGGCCGCGCGTTTCAAGGCGGCGCAGGGCTTCGCGAATGGGCGTGCGGCTCAGCCCGAACCGTTCCGCCAGGTCGGCTTCCTTGACACGCTCTCCCGGCTGCAGCTGGCCTTCCAGGATTTCGCTTTGCAGCACTTCGAATATGTCGGTCTTCACCTGCGGTCTCGCGAGCTGTTGACTCACCTGCAATGCAGATTGTATCCAATCGCATACAATTTTCAACGGCGCTTGCCAAGGAGGTGTTGATGGCCGAGATCCGAACCTTTGAAGCCTATGATGTCGTTGTTGTTGGCGGCGGCAATGCTGCGTTTGCGGCGGCGGTCTCCGCACGGCAGAACGGCGCCAGCGTGCTGATGTTGGAAGCTGCACCCGAAGACGAAGCGGGCGGCAACTCGCGCTATACCGCCGGCGCCATTCGGTTCGCCTTCAACGGCAGCGAGGATATCATCAAGCTGGTTCCGGATCTGACGCCTGATGAGATCGCAAACACCGACTTTGGCACCTACACCGAAGACCAGTATTTCGACGACATGTTCCGCATCACGCAATACCGCACCGATCCGGATTTGTGCGAGACGCTGGTGCGCAACTCGAATGCAACCGTGCATTGGATGCGCGAAGCCGGCGTGCGCCTGCAGGCAAGCTATGGTCGCCAGGCCTTCAAGGTCGACGACAGGTTCAGGTTCTGGGGCGGGCTTGCGATTGAGACCTGGGGCGGCGGGCCCGGGCTGATCGAATGCTGGACCAACACCGCCCGCAAGCTCGGCATCGACATCTGGTATCGGGCCCGCGCCAAGGAACTTCTGAGCGACGGTTTCGCGATCAAGGGCGTGCGTGTGAAGCGGCCCGATGAGCTTGTCGACATTCCGTCACGCGCGGTGGTGCTGGCAGCCGGCGGCTTTCAGGCCAGCCCGGAAATGCGGACCCGTTATCTCGGAACCGGCTGGGATATCGCCAAGGTGCGCGGCACGCGTTACAACACCGGCGATGGTATCCGCATGGCGCTTGAGGTCGGTGCGGCGACGGCCGGCAACTGGTCGGGCTGCCACGCCGTCGGCTGGGACATGAACGCGCCGGAGTTCGGTGACCTTTCCGTCGGTGACAACTTCCAGAAGCATTCCTATCCGTTCGGCATCATGATCAACGCCGACGGCAAACGCTTCCTCGATGAAGGTGCCGACTTCCGCAATTACACCTATGCCAAGTACGGCCGGGTCATCCTCGAGCAACCCGGCAGCTTCGCCTGGCAGATATTCGACCAGAAAGTGCTGCATTTGCTCAGGGACGAGTATCGCATCCGGCAGATGACCAAGGTGCAGGCTGATACACTCGATGATCTTCTGGCGAAACTCGATGGTGTCAACGCTGCGGCCGCCAGGGACGAGATCGCCAGATACAACGCCAGCGTCGCGACCGAGGTCAAATTCAATCCGACGATTAAGGATGGGCGTTGCACGCGCGGTCTGGACGTCGTCAAGAGCCACTGGGCCAACACCATCGATGAAGGTCCGTTCGAGGCCTATGCGGTGACCTGCGGTATCACCTTCACCTTCGGCGGTGTGCGCATCAATACCGATGCCCAGGTCCTGAGCACCGACTACCAGCCGATCCCGGGGCTGACCGCCGCCGGTGAAATGGTCGGCGGCGTGTTCTTCCACAACTATCCGGGCGGCGCCGGCCTGACCAACGGTGCGGTGTTCGGAAAGATCGCCGGGGCATCAGCCGCCAGGCACGCGATCGGGAACTAGTGGTCTCAATCACTTAAAATGGCGTATTCAGATGCGCTGCCCTGGTTCGTGAGCAGGAAGGCGTGCGAAAGCATAGCGTGCGCTATGGTGAGCGCGGCTGACGCCCTCACGGGCCAGGGCAGCGCACCGAAGGCGCTCAGATTTGGCCTGGTGCCGGCGTTGCGGCGGCCTTATGATGCGCCGCATCACCGCGCCCACCGCGCCTTGGCACAGACCAAATCTGAGCGTCTGAATGCACCATTTTAAGTGATTGAGACCACTAGTGGTCTTATGATTCTTAATGATCATGTCACGGGTTTCCAAAGGGCAGCGCCCTTTGGCGGGATCGTTAAGGGCAGAGCCCTTAACATATCGCCGCCCTGCGGCGATCCTTGAGGGGCTTTCAGCCCCTCAAACACCCCGACCAGGGGATTATCCCCTGAACCCCGAACCTGTTCACAGGTTGCGGGCCGCGTAGCGCATTTGCTGCATCAGGCTTGAACGTGACGGGATACCGCGCGCTCGGGCCTTGACCGCGGCCAATGCCGCCATCACCTTTGCCAACCAGAGTGTTCCGGAGGCCTGAAGCCGATGCCCACGCCAAAGCACGCGAAAGTTCTGATTTTGGGTTCCGGCCCGGCCGGCTACACGGCCGCCATTTATGCGGCCAGAGCGATGCTCGATCCGGTCTTGATCCAGGGCATTCAACCGGGTGGTCAGCTGACGATTACCACCGACGTCGAGAACTATCCGGGCTTTGCCGATGTCATCCAGGGCCCGTGGCTGATGGAGCAAATGCAGGCCCAGGCAGCCCATGTCGGCACCGACATCGTCATGGACCATATTGTTGACGTCGACCTCGCGAGCCGTCCGTTCAAGCTGGCTGGCGATGGTGGTACCCGATACACCTGCGATGCCCTGATCATCTGCACCGGCGCCCAGGCCAAGTGGTTGGGACTTGCCAGCGAGGACGCATTCAAGGGCTTTGGCGTATCGGCCTGCGCCACCTGCGATGGCTTTTTCTATCGCGGCAAGGAGGTCATCGTTGTCGGCGGCGGCAACACCGCGGTCGAAGAAGCGTTGTTCCTGACCAACTTTGCGGCGCGGGTCACGGTTATTCATCGCCGGGACGAATTCCGTGCGGAAAAGATCCTGCAAGACCGCCTGTTCAAAAATCCGAAGATCGAAGTTTTATGGGATACCACCCTGGAAGAGGTGCTCGGCGGTGGCGATCCGATGAGCGTCAGCGCAGCGAAACTGAAGAACGTCAGGACCGGGGATACTTTCGAACGCCCTGTCGACGGCATTTTCATTGCCATCGGCCATGCTCCGTCAACCGAGTTGTTCGCTGACAAGCTCGAAACCAAAGCGGGCGGCTATATCGTTACCAAATCGGATTCCACCGCAACGTCCATCCCCGGCGTATTTGCCGCCGGTGACGTGACCGACGATATCTACCGTCAAGCGGTAACGGCGGCCGGGATGGGCTGTATGGCGGCACTCGAATCGGAGAAGTTTCTCGCCGCTCGCGAAGCAGACCGCGAGGCGGCCGAATAAGCCGGGTGACCGGCGGCGGTCTGTCAACGCGTCGCAGGCCGTGCCATGCTGTCGTTGAATAGGCGGCCTATCATCAGCATCTCAATTGGTACGGCAAATCTCCGTGGGTCGGAGAACAGTCATAGTGTGGGCCGATTGCTGAAGGTAGATGCGCTCGGTGACGAACAGGCTTTGCGTCGGGCATACGCCGAGAGAATGTGAAGGGCAGCGGCCATGGACTGGGACAAGCTGAGAATATTTCATGCTGCCGCAGAGGCTGGCAGTTTCACCCATGCCGGCGACATTCTGCACATGAGCCAATCGGCCGTGAGCCGTCAGGTTTCAGCCCTTGAACGCGATCTTGGCGTTGCTTTGTTCCACCGTCATGCCCGCGGACTGGTGCTGACCGAGCAGGGCGAGACACTGTTTAACACAGCCAGCGAGATTATGACCAAGCTGCACACGGCCGAGACGCTGTTGAGCGATGCAACGACCAAGCCGACCGGGGAACTGCGCCTGACCTGCCCGATCGGCCTCGGCACGGTTTGGGTGACACAGCGCATTCGCGAGTTTATGGATCTCTACCCCGACATTCGCGTCGAACTAATCCTCAATGACGAAATGATCGACATTTCGATGCGACTGGCCGACGCCGCGCTGTGGGTGCACGAGCCTGAGCAAAGCGATCTCATTCGTCGTGTGCTGTTCCACGCCCGCGTGCGCGCGTTCGCCTCGGCCCAGTATGTACGTCGCTACGGCGCACCGCAGTCGTTGGCCGATCTGGATAGCCATCGCATTGTCTCGCATGGCGGCGTTCCGGCACAACATCTGTCTGCGATCCGGTTTCTCGAGACGGCCGGCCGCCACGATGCAGCACCGCGGATCCCGTCATTTCGCGCCAATAGCGTCATTGCCATGAAATACGCCATCCGGTCAGGCGTCGGCATTGGCTTGATTCCGGAGTATTTGGCTGAAGAAGAGACCGACCTCGTTCCAGTCTTGGGTGAGGTCAACTTACCGACAATGCCGGTTATATTTGCGTATCCAGAAGAACTAAAAACTTCGAAAAAAATTCAAGTATTGAGAGATTTTTTGGTGGCACAGGCCAAAAGCTTTCGATATTGAGCACGGGGTTTGTTTATGGTTAAGCTTGATATGCGGTAAACGCATGGCTTGCATGCGGCGGAGATGCTTGTCCTACGCCGCAACTCTCCGGTCTAATACTGGTGCTGTGACGGACAGCTAGTGAAGGCTGTACCCTCCCTTCAACGCCTTCGACCCATCCATTGTGATGTGGCTAAACTTGAGTGGCCGAGCGCGTTGCTCGGCCTTTTTTGTGCTCGCCCGGCCTTCTTTGTGCTCGCCCGGCCTTCTTTGTGCTCGATTGCCTGCCGCGCTGCGAAACGCTATCACTCGCACCGAACTCCAAAACACCGCTCGGGAGGCCCAGCCGCAATGGCCAAGACGCTCTATGACAAGATTTTCGACGACCACATTGTTGATCGCCAGGACGATGGAACCTGCCTGATCTATATCGATCGCCACCTCGTCCACGAGGTCACCAGCCCGCAAGCATTTGAAGGCTTGCGTCTCGCCGGCCGCAAGGTCCGCGCGCCCGACAAAACCCTGGCTGTTGTCGACCATTGCGTTCCGACCTCGAACCGCGCCAACGGCATAGACGATCCGGAAGCGAAAATTCAGGTCGACATGCTCGCCAAGAACGTTGCCGATTTCGGCATCGAGTACTTCGATGAATTCGACCAGCGCCAGGGCATCGTTCACGTCATCGGGCCCGAGCAGGGTTTCACACTGCCCGGCACCACCATCGTTTGCGGCGACAGCCACACCTCGACCCATGGCGCCTTCGGTGCCCTCGCCCACGGCATCGGCACCAGCGAAGTCGAGCACGTTCTGGCCACCCAGACGCTGATCCAAACCAAGGCGCGCAACATGCGCGTCACCGTTGATGGCAAGGTCCCCGAGGGCGTCACGGCGAAGGACATCATCCTGACGATCATCGGCAAGATCGGCACCGCCGGCGGTACCGGCCACGTTATCGAGTACGACGGCGATGCCATTCGTGCACTGTCGATGGAAGGCCGCATGACGGTCTGCAACATGTCGATCGAAGGCGGTGCGCGCGCCGGCATGGTTGCGCCGGACGAAAAGACCTACGCCTATCTCAAAGGCCGCCCGAAGGCACCGAAAGGCGGCGCCTGGGACATCGCCATGAAGTACTGGGAAACACTCCACTCGGATGATGGCGCCCACTTCGATCAGCACGTCAGGCTCGATGCATCGAACCTGCCGCCGACGGTCACCTGGGGGACCAGCCCCGAACAGGTCGCGACCATCGACGGCCTCGTCCCCGACCCATCGCACATCGAGGATCAGGCCAAGCGAGCCGCCGTCGTGCGCGCGCTCGACTACATGGGTCTCGAGGCCAACACCAAGATGACCGATATCGGGCTCGATGTCGTCTGGATCGGATCGTGCACCAACGGGCGCATCGAGGACATTCGCGAAGTGGCCCGCATTGTCGAAGGCAAGAAGATCTCCGAGCGCCTCGATTATGCCCATGTCGTGCCGGGCTCAGGCTTGGTCAAGGAACAAGCCGAATCCGAAGGCCTCGACAAGATCCTGATCGCAGCCGGATTTGACTGGCGCGAACCCGGCTGTTCGATGTGCCTCGGCATGAACCCGGACCAGTTGAAGCCGGGTCAGCGTTGCGCGGCAACCTCGAACCGCAACTTCGAAGGCCGCCAAGGCTATCGCGGGCGCACCCATCTCGTCTCGCCGGCAATGGCCGCAGCAGCAGCCATTGCCGGGCATTTTGTCGACGTGCGCACGAACGCTTGATCGACAATTCTCGGCGCCCGGCGGCGGCAGCGGCGCCCGACGGCGCCGGTGTGCCGTCTGGGTCTTGCACGTCGCACGCGACCATCGCACGGCGCTTCAACGAACCGTGATGAATTGTTGATTGTGTCGCGAGCGTCGTTCCGTCTTTGCTGGTGCCTAGCAGGTGGCGGACACCTGTGATCCATCGCTTAAGGAGCCTCAGAATGAGCAAACACCTCTCAACCGCAGCGTTCGTTGCAGGCGCCGTCGCTTTGGCGGCAACCGGTCTGCAGTCGACGCCTGCATCCGCCGCCGACATGGAAAAGTGCTACGGCATTTCGCTTGCCGGTAAGAACGACTGCAAGGCCGGGCCGGGCACGACCTGCGCAGGCACCTCCAAGGTTGACTACCAGGGCAATGCCTGGACGCTGGTTCCGAAGGGCAGCTGCGAAGGTCTTGCCTGGGACAAGGTTATCCCGGGTGGCCGCAAGGGCAGTCTTGCCGAGCTGAAGCGCGACAATCCCGCTTCCTAGGCGCGCAGTGGTTTGAGGCCGCCATGACCATGCGCCAGCACCGCCTTGCTGCCGGTCTGCCCGATCGCGCCGGCGTCGGGCTCAAGGCCGAGCACTATGGCGATATCCTGGATACCAATCCGAATATCGGCTGGTTCGAGGTCCATCCCGAAAACTACATGGGCCAAGGCGGCCCGCCGCATCGTTACCTGTCGGCGATCGCCGAGCGCTATCCGCTTTCGCTACACGGCGTCGGCCTGTCCATTGGATCCTCTGGCCCGCTTGATCGCGCGCATCTGGACCGTTTGCGCGACCTTGTCGAGCGCTATGATCCGGCAAGCTTTTCGGAGCATCTGGCCTGGTCGAGCCATGACGAGGGCTTTCTCAACGATCTGTTGCCGCTTCCCTACACGGTCGAGACCCTGAGCGTTGTCTGCAATCATATCGATCAGGTCCAAGACCATGTCGGGCGGCGGATGCTGCTGGAAAATCCTGCGACATACGTCGTTTTCGAGGACAGCAGCTACGATGAGATCGACTTCCTCGGCGAGATTGTGAACCGCACGGGCTGCGGCCTGCTTCTCGATGTCAATAACGTTTACGTGTCCTGCACCAATCATAAGCGCTCGCCGGAGACCTATATCGACCGCTTTCCGTTGTCTCACGTCGGTGAAGTTCATCTCGCCGGCCACGCCGAGGACGTTGACGATGCCGGTGACCGGTTGCTGATCGATGCCCACGATCGCCACGTTATCGATGATGTCTGGGCGCTCTATGTCCGGCTGCTCGAACGCGGCGGTCGTCTGCCGACGCTGATCGAGTGGGACAACGATATTCCGGCGTGGCCGGTGCTGATGGCGGAAGCCGGCCGGGCCGACAAGCTGCTGAACACCATCGCCGCGCCCGGAACCGAGCCCGGAACCGAGGATGTCGCCAATGCCGTGGCCTAGCATCCAGCGTGACTTTGCAAGTGCCCTGCGCGATCCTGAGTGCGCTGTGCCGGCTGCCATCGCCCGCACCGCCTCGCGGGCGCCGCTGAAGCGCTTCAACGTCTACCGCAACAACATCGCCGTCAGTCTGACCGAGGCGGTTGGCGCCGGCTACCCGGTTGTTCGCCAGCTCGTCGGCAAAGATTTCTTCGATGCCATGGCGCGGGTCTATGTCGACGCCAACCGACCGCGCTCACCGGTCATGCTGGAATATGGCGACACATTTGCCGATTTTATCGCCGAGTTCGAGCCGGCCCGGGGATTGCCGTTTCTGGCCGACGTGGCACGGGTCGAATGGGCCTGGGCGCGGGCCTATCATGCCCAAGACGCCGAGCCGGCCGACATTGCGCTGCTCCAGACCATCGCGCCTGAAACCCTCGCCACCACCGGCCTGGTGCTTCATCCCTCCTTGCAGGTCATCGCTTCTAAGTGGCCGGTTGCGTCGATCTGGCATTGCCACCAGACCGACGATGATCCCGCTGCCGCCATGAGCGAACTGAGCCCGGTGGCGGAATATGCCATCATCGTTCGCCCTCGGATGGACGTCGACGTCAGGTTGATCGATGCAGCGACCGCTCAGGTCGTGAGCGCTCTCGGGCAGGGCTGCTCGCTCGGCGCGGCTGCCGAACCGCTCATGGCCGCCGGTGAGGCCGACCTGGGAGCGATGCTGCAATTGCTGTTTGGTGCAGGCTGCGTTGTTGGCCTGTCATCGCCCCGATCCGATTGAACCAACATATCCTCGCGCAGGCGTCAACGGCGCACCGCCCGAATTGCCGGAGACCGCAACATGATTGATTTGTTGAGAAGCCTTTACCATGGTGTCTTCGGAACCATTGAGAGCATCGCCAGCGGCTGGTTCGTTGGGCTTGCCGCGCGGCTGACGTTCGCCAGCGTCCTGTTGATGTATTTCCTCAATTCGGCGTTGACCAAGGTCGGCTCCGGCTTTCCCGGCAGCCTGATCGCAAGCACCGGGGCATATGTCCAGATTCTGGGCGAGAAGGCCTTTGAAGCTTACAGTTTCAATGTCGCCAACGTGCCCCTGTTTCCCGAAACGCTGATCGTTTACGCCGGCACCTATGCGGAGTTTGTCTTGCCCGTCCTGATTGTCATTGGCTTGTTTACGCGCGCGGCCAGTCTCGGCATGATCGGGTTCATCGCTGTGATGACGATTGTCGACATCAACTTGCACACCGTCGATGCCAAGACGATTGGTGAGTTGTTCGATCGCGTTCAGGATTCCGCGATCGCCGATCAGCGTCTGTTGTGGATGTTCCCGCTCGGCTATCTCGTCATCAAGGGGCCGGGTCTGGTCTCCCTCGACGCGTTGCTCGGCGGCTTGATCAGGAAGAACGAGATTTAGGGAACCTCTGATCAAGCCCCGGGTTTGCAAAGGGTGACGCCCTTTGGCGGGATTGTTAAGGGCAGAGCCCTTGACGCATCGCCGTTTCACGGCGATCCTTGAGGGGCTTTCAGCCCCTCAAACACCCCGACCAGGGGATGATCCCCTGGACCCCGGACTTATTCAGAGGTTCCCTAGAACCGTTCAAGCAGGCGTTCGAAATACTCGAGTTCCAGTTCGGGCCGGAAGCGTTCGCCGAGGCGCTTGCGCAGAAGCTCGAGGATCTCGCGGGCGCGCTGCGCATCGATCTCGTCAGGAACCTTGACGCTGGTTCCCAGATCCGGACCCTCCGAACGCTGCGGCCGGCCCAGCGGATCAAGCGGTGCATCTCCCGACCGGCCAAGTCGCGACGGCATCTGGCGCAGCATCTGTTCTGCCATGTTGCGAGTGCCGGAACGCAATTGCTCAAGGGCCTCGGACTGGTCTCGTGTTGCATCACCAAGACGACCGTCACGCAACGCCTGTTCGGCGTTCTCCATCGAGCGGCGGGCGCCGTCCAACTCCGGCGACGGCCGCATGCCGAAGCGTCCGAGACCTCGCTGCAAGTCATCGAGGCGGCGGCCAAGCTGACCTTGACGCTGACCTAATGCGTTCGGCGAGAACTGTTGACCGTTGCGGCCCGGTCCGCGCCCGTTACGGCCCTGTTGTTGCCCGCGTCCCTGCTGACCGCGCCGACCTTGTTGCTGGCCCTGGCCCTGCTGACCGCGCCGGCCCAGTTGCGGGCCCTGCTGGCGGCCGCGCTGGCCCTGTCTTTGCGCGCCGAATGTGTCGTCCATGAGCCGTTGCTGGCGGCCAATCAGATCGCCCAGCTGATCCATCATTTCCATCATCTGGCGCGAACGGCCCGGCTGCTGGCCTTGGCCGGGGCGGCGCACCATGCGGCCCGATTGCAGTCGATCCAGAAGGTCGCGCAGCTGGCTCAGCATTTCCTGCGCGGTCTGGCGCGAACCTTGCCGCATCATGCGCTCGAGATTGTCGAGCATGCGCTGCAAGTCCTGGCTGCTCATCATCTGGTTGCGATCCATTTGCGGCGCGTTCGACGGCGGTTGACGCTGGGCTTGCTTGGCCAGTTCGTTCAAGAATTGGGCGAGGGCCTGGCGCAGCTGCTTCATCAATTGCTGCAGCTCCTGTTGCGAGGCGCCGCGCTCAATGGCCTTCGACAGCTGCTCCTGAATCTCGCGCAACCGACGTTCCGCCTCGGACAGGCCGCCACCGTTTTCAATGCGCAATGCCAGATGCCAGAGCTGTTCGATGGCGCTGGAAACGGCCGCGCGTGTAAAGTCGACCGCGAGGCGGTGACGAACGCTGCGCAGGCCGAGGTAGACCGCCTTATCGTTGATGAAACCGTCAGGTGCATAGGTCAGCGCATCGATTGCACGAATGACGAGACGACGATAGCGCGCGTCGAACACGAGGCGGCGGCGCTGTTCGAGAACGGCCTTGGCCAATGGATTGAAGAACAGCCGCTCCGGCAGCACGATCTCGACGGTTTTGCTGCGGCCTTCGTTGCCGGCATGGTCACGTGCAACCAGGGTCATTTTTACCGGCATACCGGCCCAGGGGTGGGAGCCGAGCTCGTGAAAGCTCCAGGTCTCCGGTTTCTTGGCACCCGGCGGCGGGACGCGCAGAATGATCCTCGGCGGGCGCTCGAGCGGCAGTCGCGGCCCCTTGAGTTCTTCCGGGCGCGCCCAGGCCGTCTTCGGGTCACCCTGGCGCAGCGGCATGCGATCGAACTTCGCCTCCGCTACGGCGATGCCGTAGTCATCGGTAATGGAATAGAACAACTTCATGGCGCCGCGGCGGGTTTTTTCGAGGTCCTTGGTAAAGGCGATCCTTGGCGCCTGGTCCGCGATGACGCCGAACGACCAGCGAGCCAGTTCGGCACCATTGGCAAGCACGCGCGCGCCGGCAACGCCCAGCGCGATTGTGCCTTTGACCTGATTGCCGGTGTCTGCCTTGTCGTTATCGACTTCCGTGACGGGCTCACCAAGCGGCTGGCCGTCGCTGTCGAGATATTCGAGCGTCAGATTGACGTCGCTCTTGCCGCCCATCCGCACAACAATGGTGCTCTTCTCCGGAACCTCGATTGGTGCGGACGCTTCAGCGCTATTCGCGAGCCGGGCGCCGATCGCTCCGTCGGCAACGAGGATCGGCGGACGACGGGTGTATGGCGGCGGCGTCACCCAGGCATCGAGACGCAAGCCTGCGACGTGGCCGACGGTGACCATCCGAAACGCCGACCAAATGCGGTCGCTGACGGCATCGCCTATGAACACGACGCCAACCACCACAGCCATCATCAATACGGCGCGCAGGCCGAAGCGGTCGAACTTGTCGGTCCGCGGCACCGGTGGCGAGACATGGAGATTGTCGAGATCGCGTCTGATGCGCTCCTTGTGGGCGCTCCAAATGGCGGCCGTTGGCCCGTCCGCCGGCGCGCTCGACAGGCTGTCAGCATAGGCCGAGGCCGGACGATGACGAACGCGCGACTTCGCCTCCAGGCGATGGATTGCCGCATCGCGTGTCGGCCAGCGCGTGCACAAGACGAACACAACACCAACCGCCAGTGCAACGCCGAACGCACCGAGCATCAGCCAGTGCACCTGCTCGGAGAGCAGCGGCCAAAGCCCGAACAACGATGCGAGAACGAATGCAGCGCCAATCGCAATCACGGCCCACAGCCGCGGCCACAGGCGCTCAAAGTAAAGCGCCAGCCGGCTCCAAATAACTTTGCGCTGAAAGCTGCGTTCGACCGACGTCATGCGCCCTGATGACTTTGCCATCCCATTGGCCTGCCGCGCAGACCTCCTCACTTTGACCGTCTGCTTGACACGCGATCGCCTGCGGGTTGGCGACCCGCAACATCGGTCTTGGCAAACAGTCGTTCGTCGCCCTGCGACATCCAGACCTTCAACCGAGCCTCTTCAGCCCGACCAAAGATCAGCTCAATCCAATCTGCCCAATCCGCCTAGTCTACCAAATCTGCCCAATCTGCCCAATCTGCCTAATCTGCAGCGGCGCTCGCCGCCCGGTCAAAATTGCACACCGAAAGGTGGCGGTACAGGGGCAATTTGGATGCCTGTCGCCTTTCTGGGCGAGCCGGACCCCTTCCACTGCCCCGCCTGCGGCGGCAACGATCTAAGATCGATGTTCAAGGGAAAGCCAGGACGGAATGCGATCTTGACCAATCAAATCTTCGTATGTCGGGCGCGGGCGGACCACTTCGAATGCCTCGCCGTTCACCAACACTTCGGGGACTAGCAACCTTGAGTTGTAGGTCGACGACATCACCGCGCCGTACGCGCCCGCGCCCATGAAGGCAATGAGATCGCCGGCATCGAGGGCGGGTAGGGCGCGGGCCTCAGCCAGATAATCACCGGTTTCACAAATCGGGCCGACGATATCCTGAACGATGTTCTGCTGGGCCCGATGCGCCTCCTGGACCGGCCAGATATCATGCTCGGCATCATAGAGTGTCGGCCGAATGAGGTCGTTCATGGCCGCATCAACAATGGTAAACCGTTTGGCTGCCACGGATTTTGCGAAAATCACGCCGGCAACCAGGACACCGGCATTGGCCGCGATCATGCGCCCCGGCTCAAGCACCAGTTTCAGCCCCAACCCGCCGAGCGTTTGGCTGGCAACGGCGGCATACTCCGCCGGGCCGGGCGGGGTCTTGTTGCTGTCACCATACGCCACGCCGAGGCCGCCGCCGAGATCCAGATGCTCGATGTCGTGGCCGCGCGATCGCAACTCGACGACCAGTTCCGCCATCAGCGTGAACGCCTTGCGAAACGGCGCGAGGTCGGTGATCTGGCTGCCGATGTGCATATGAACGCCGTTGACCGCAATGCCGGGCCGTGCGGCGGCGTCATCATAAAGCGCTGCAGCCTGCAGGAACGGGACACCGAACTTGTTCTCGGCCTTGCCGGTCGAAATCTTGGCATGGGTCTGTGCATCGACGTCCGGATTAACCCGGATCGCGATGCGCGCCGTCGTGCCGGCTTCTGCGGCAACGCTGCTCAAAGCTTCAAGTTCGGGCTGGCTTTCGACGTTGAAGCCGAGAATGTTCTGCGACAGCGCGTAGGCCATCTCGCTGCGGGTCTTGCCAACGCCGGCAAAAATGATCCGCTCAGCCGGGACACCAACCGCTCTGGCCCGGCGCAACTCGCCCTCCGAGACCACGTCCATGCCGGCACCACGGGCTGCCATTGTCGCCAGAACTGCTTGATTTGAATTGGCTTTTACGGCGTAGCAAATCAGATGATCGTGGCCGGAGAAGGCGCGATCGAGAACGTCGAAGTGGTGGTTCAAGGTGGCGGTCGAATAGCAGTAAAATGGCGTGCCGACCGCTGCGGCGATGGCTGCCAAGCTGACGTTCTCGGCGTGCAGTTCGCCATCGCGATAGGTGAAATGATGCATCGGCGAAGGATATAACCTTTCAGAGTTGGCACCAACCATGCCGCCGCCCCGCTCGGCCAGCCACAACTGCAACCACAGCCACAACCACGATGATCCAAGGCCGAGATAACCACAGCCGTCGTCGAAATGTGCTGACTGCGAGCTTCAGCCGAATTTTGCCGCATTTTCAAGCGCAGCCAAACGCTGCCGACATGGTGCGGCGATCAGGCGCGACATCACCGCGGACGCGGCGCTACTGCAGCAATTTGTCGAGGATGAAGCCCTGGTGAGGTTTCGGCGCCGCACCGGCCGGCTTGCCTTGGCCGGAATCGGCGGTTGCGCCGGTCTGTTGGTCAGCCTGGCTCTCCGGCGGATATTCCAAGCCGCCACGAACGCCGCAACCCGTAAGCAGTCCAGCTGCAAGGACGATGCAGACAGCAACACGGTGCGTCCTGGAAAATTTCATTGCCATCCCCAACTGGCCCCAACCGGCTCCAACTCAATCGGCAACAGCCCGAATCGCCCGAATAATCGCGCGGCCCGCGAGACCGCTCCGCCAAGCACTTGCGCCGACGTGCACGGCGCCGATCACCGCGCGTGCACTCCGCTGCAACCGTTGTCTTAGACCGACACCGCGTCTTTTTCCAGACGTCTGACCCAGCTGCGCGCCATTTTACGCACGTTCTGTGGCGCAGTTCCACCATAGCTGGTGCGGCTCGCCACGGATTTTTCCACGCTCAGCACGGAAAAGACGGCGTTTGTGATGCGCGGCTCCACCGACTGCATGTCGGCAAGACCAAGCTCGGACAATTCGCAGCTCCGGCGCTCGGCGATGGCAACAATCGTGCCGGTGATATGGTGGGCATCGCGGAACGGCAATTTCAGCTCTCGCACCAGCCAATCGGCAAGATCCGTCGCAGTGGCGTAACCACTGCCGGCCGCGTTCGCCATCTCTTCGGGAACGGGCGCCATGTCGGTGATCATGCCGGCCATTGCCGACAAGGCCAGAGCGAAATTGTCGAGGGCATCGAAGGTTACCTCCTTGTCTTCCTGCATATCCTTGGAATAGGTCAGCGGCAGGCCCTTCATGACCAGCGTCAGGCTGTTGAAGGCAGCCGCAATCCGCCCGACCTTGGCACGCACCAGCTCAGCCGCGTCCGGATTGCGCTTTTGCGGCATGATCGAGGATCCCGTCGTCCAGGCATCCGACAGGGTGATGAAGCGAAACTGCGGGGTGGCCCAGATCACGATTTCCTCGGCAAACCGCGACAAGTGCATGGCGCTGATGGTCGCGGCGGCGAGCGTTTCGAGAACAAAGTCGCGATCGGAGACGCTGTCCAGGGAATTCGCCGTCGGACCTCTAAATTCGAGCGCCGTGGCCGTCGCCTTGCGGTCGATCGGAAACGACGTGCCGGCCAAGGCGGCGGCACCGAGCGGGCTCTCGTTCAACCGCTGCCGCGCATCTTTAAACCGGCCGCGGTCGCGGCCGAGCATTTCGACGTAGGCCAGAAGATGATGGCCGAAGGTGACCGGCTGGGCTGGCTGCAGGTGCGTGAAACCGGGCATCACAACTGCGGCATGTTGTTCAGCCTTGCGCGCCAGCACCAGCTGCACCTCAGCCAACTGTCGATCGAGGCGATCAATGCAATCGCGAATGTAGAGGCGAAAGTCGGTGGCCACCTGATCGTTGCGCGAGCGCGCGGTATGAAGCCGCCCCGCGACCGGCCCGATCAGCTCTCGCAGGCGGTTTTCGACGTTCATGTGGACGTCTTCGAGATCGCGACGCCAATCAAAATCACCGTTTCGGATTTCCTGCGCAACCGCTTCCAGACCCTTGGCAATCTCACCGGCATCCGATTTGGTGATGATGCCCTGCTCCGCGAGCATCGCGGCATGGGCCAGTGATCCACGGATATCCTGTTCGGCGAAGCGCTGATCGAAGGCAACCGAGGCGTTGATTTCAGCCATGACATCGGCTAGCGACATCGCGAACCGGCCGCCCCACATGGTGTTGGCGCTGTTATTGTTCATAGTGCAGTCACCTTGGATGGTTTAGGTTCTCGGCCCGGCAAATGTGCCAGGCCCCGCGATACCCGCCGGATCCCGCCCGATCCGATTGACTTGGGCTCTGGCGGATCGTGACCATGTTGACCGACGTGACGAAGTTGACCGACGTGGCCATGTTGACCGAAACGATTGCAAAGCTGGCAGGCACACGAGATGGCAAATGAGCGGCCGACACACTGGACGACCTACGCACTAGCAGCCGGCCTGTCCGCGGTTATCGGCTTTGCAGCCATATACGTGATGGTGGGCGGCGGCGGCAAGAGCCTGGGCAATTTGATCTCGGGCCGTGGTGATGGCGCGATCGCCGTCCAGGCGACCGCTGCAAGTCACCCCACCAAGCTCAATGTCGGCACGATGACGACGTTCGTGTTTCGCGACAAACCAGAGGTCTTGCCGGCGGGCGGGTTCAACGACGCAGATGGCAACGCGATCTCGCTTGAAACGTTCCGCGGCAAACTTGTTCTGCTCAACCTGTGGGCGACGTGGTGTGCGCCGTGCCGCAAGGAAATGCCCGACCTCGATGCCCTGCAGGCCGAACTCGGCAGCGACAGGTTCGAGGTCGTGGCGGTCAGCATCGATCGCGGCAGTCCGCACAAGCCGCGCAAATTTCTCGATGACATCAAGGTCAAGTCGCTCAAGCTCTATCATGATCCCACCGCCCAGCTCGGCTTCACCTTTAAGATCATCGGCATGCCGTCGACGATACTGATCGATCCCGAGGGACGCGAACTGGGCCGACTGGTCGGACCGGCGCTATGGGCCAGCGACGATGCCAAGCGGCTGGTGCGCGCCTTTATCGCGAAAGTTGCCGGATAGCCGGATAGTAGTGCCTCAACGCGCAACGGCCATGGCGGCGGCGACCTGATGGCGACCTGATGAGGTGTTTGGCCGACGTCGAGCGCCGGCATTGACTTGAGCGGTGGCGCGCGCAACAAACCGATCGTCAATCCATCATCAAACCAGCAAGAGTAGCGCCATGGCCGACGACAATCTGCAATCGACAATCGAAGCCGCCTGGGACGTGCGCGATACGATTTCACCGGCAACCACCGGCGCGACCCGCGATGCGATCGAAACCGCGTTGCAGCAAATGGATTCCGGTGCCGCCAGGGTGGCAGAGAAGATTGCCGGTGAGTGGGTCGTCAATCAGTGGCTCAAGAAGGCCGTGCTGCTGTCGTTTCGGTTGGCGGATATGGAGATCATGGCGTATGCCAGCGGCGACGGGGCTAAGATCCAGGGCTGGGACAAGGTTCCCTTGAAATTCGACAGTTGGTCGCCGGAAAATTTTCGCGAGGCCGGTTTCCGGGCCGTGCCGGGCGCGGTCGTACGGCGGTCCGCCTATATTGCCCCCAACGTCGTTTTGATGCCGTCGTTCGTCAATCTCGGTGCCTACGTCGACAGCGGCACGATGGTCGACACCTGGGCGACGGTCGGCAGTTGTGCGCAAATTGGCAAGGACTGCCACATCTCCGGCGGCGCCGGCATTGGTGGCGTGCTCGAGCCGCTCCAGGCCAATCCGGTTTGCATCGAAGACAACTGTTTCATCGGCGCGCGCTCGGAAGTCGCCGAGGGTGTTATCGTCGGCGAAGGCAGCGTGCTCTCGATGGGCGTTTACATTGGCGCGTCAACGAAAATCGTGGATCGCAACAGCGGCGACATCCATGTCGGCAAGGTACCGCCCTATTCCGTGGTGGTTCCGGGTGCACTGCCGGCCGGCAACGGCCCGTCACTCTATTGCGCCGTCATCGTCAAGACGGTCGATGCTCAGACCCGTTCCAAGACCAGCATCAACGAACTGCTGCGCGATTGACGTCCGGACCGCCATGTCCGGGTTTGCTGTAACCGGGCGTTGATCAAAATCAGAGTTATCCGATCGCAACCGGAACGTTGCTCCACGCTGCAAGCCGACGAAAGCCGAACGATGTCGTTTTCTCATCCAGCCCTCGAACGTGCCGGTGCATTCTGCGAAGCCTACGACATCAGCGTGCCGATCCTGATGGCACCGATGGCCGGCGCCTGCCCGCCGGAGCTTGCCATCGCGGTCGCAAATGCCGGCGGCATGGGTTCGTGCGGAACGCTGTTGATGTCGCCGGCCGCAATCGATGAGTGGGCGACACGGTTCCGCACCGGCTCCAATGGCGGCTTCCAGCTCAATCTGTGGATCCCCGATCCGCCGCCGGCGCGCGATGCTGCCAACGAACGGCAGCTGCGCGCGTTTCTTGGCCGCTGGGGACCAGAGGTCGCCGAAGATGCCAGTGATGCCGGCCCGCTTGATTTCGATGCGCAATGCGCCGCCATGCTCGCAGCCGGCCCGAGCGTGATCTCCTCGATCATGGGCATCTATCCGCCGGCCTTTGTCGCCGAGATGAAACGGCGCAACATCAAATGGTTCGCCACGGCAACGACGGTTGCCGAGGCGCTCGAAGCCGAAGCAGCCGGTGCTGACGTGATTATCGCCCAGGGCATGGAGGCTGGCGGTCACCGCGGCGCGTTCGATGCCAACAATGCCGCAATCGACCTGATTGGACTGTTCGCCCTGTTGCCCGCCGTGGTCGATGCCGTGCGCGTACCGGTTGTGGCCGCCGGCGGCATTGGCGATGCGCGCGGTGCGGCTGCAGCCTTCGTGCTCGGCGCATCCGCCATCATGATCGGGACGGGCTTGCTGCGCAGCCCCGAGGCGGGCATCGCGACCGCCTGGGCCGATGCCATCGGCGCGGCACGCCCCGAAGCAACGGTTGCAACGCGCGCCTTTTCCGGTCGGCTCGGCCGCAGCATCAAGACCGACTATGTGCGCGCGGCCAATGCCGCCGATACGCCGGAGCCGGCGCCATACCCGGTACAACGCGGCCTGACCGGCGCGATGCGCACGCAAGCTGCCGAGGACAATCAGCTGGCCGGCCTGCAGGCTTGGGCTGGTCAGGCCGCCGGTCAGGCCCAGGCAAAGCCGGCCGGTGAGATCGTCGCCGACATTTGGTCGGGCGTGGGCCAGCTTTTGCAGCCTCCGATCGGGGATCCGTGACCGCTATCGCCTGCTGCCGGTAAGGAAAAGCGATGTTTGGTTTGAAGGAAGGTCGGGCGTTGATTGGGGACAGCGTGACCAGGTTCTCGAGACGTTGTGCCGGCACCCGCCGGCCTCGGCACGCGCCGGCCGCGGTTGCAGCGCAACGCCTGGGCCTGCAATTGATCTGTGAGTTCCGTCTCGCCGCCGCCTGATCCTGCGTGTCTTGCGGCCGGCAAACCGATAGTCTGACGAATCCAATTGAAGATCCAGCATGCCCGACCCGTGAGCCGGCATTCCAGGATTTGCCGCGGTTGCGTGATTGACAGGTATGAGCGAGCCCACAAGACCCATCAGGCGACCAACGCTGCTTTTGCTTGTGGTTCTGCTCGGGACCCTGCTCGGACCGCTCGACTCGGCCGTCAACATTTCATTTCCCGACATCACGTCGCATTTCGCGATTGAACTGGCCGAAATCCGGTGGGTTGTGATCGCCTACGTGGCAACCTATGCGAGCCTGATGCTGGTGTTCGGCCGGGTCGGCGACCTGTTCGGCCATCAGCGGATCTTTGCCGGCGGACTGGTGTTGTGCATTGCCGGATTTGCCTTGTGCAGTTTGGCACCAACATACAATTGGCTACTGATCGCCCGCATCCTGCAGGGTGTCGGAACCGCAATGGTGCTGAGTTGCGGGCCGGCGCTTGCAACGCATCTCTTCGCTGAAGATCTGCGCCCCAGAATTCTCGGCACCTACGCCATGATGTTCGGGCTCGGCGGTGCGCTCGGCCCGTCGCTGGGCGGATTGTTGGTCGATATCTGGGGCTGGTCGGCGGTGTTCTGGTTCCGGTTGCCGCTGGCCGCCATCGCATTGGTGCTGATGATCGTGCTGGGTATGCCGGCGCCGCCGCGTGACCAAAGCCGGTTCGATTTGCGCGGCGCGGTGCTGCTGGCCGTTGCCAGCGGCCTGCTGTTGGTCACATTCAGCCAGATCCAAACGATCGGCGAGCGCCCGCAACTGTTGGCGGTGCTGTTGGCATCTAGCATAGCCGGGATGACGGCCTTCATCATGATCACCGCCAGATCGAGCGACCCTGTCATTCACCTGCCGGCGTTCCGCAACCTGTCGTTCACCTGGATCAACGTCACCAATGTAATCGTCAACGTTACCGGTTTTGCGACCATGTTGTTCGTTCCCTACTTCCTGGTCAGGGTCAGCGAACTGCCGTTGTGGCAGGGCGGGCTGGTATTGGCGGTCGGCCCGCTCGGCATGACGCTGGCGGCCAGTCTCGCCGGCCGGTGGATCTCGCAACTGGGCGCTTCGCGTCTCGCCCTGATCGGCTCCGCCCACGTTGCTGCCGGGCTGCTATGGATCGGTTGTTGGCAGGCCGATACCGGCCCGGCGGCGATGGCGGGCGGACTGATTGTGCATGGCGCCGGCCTCGGCCTGTTCCAGGTCGCAAGCCTCGAAAGCGTGATCGCAACATTGCCGAAGTCCAACCGCGGTGTTGCCGGGGCCCTGACATTGGTCATGCGCACCGTCGGCGTCGTTATTGCGGCAAGTACGTTGCCTGTTCTGTTCAGCCGCTTTGAGCGCGCAAACATCGATCCGCAGTCGTTGTGGCCGATGGCGCCCACCGGCTCAGGACCGGAACAGCAGGCGTTCCAGATCGCATTTTACCTGGTGTTTGTGCTGAGTGCGGCGGCCCTGGCCGCCCACACCATCGCATCGCTTTTCCTGACGCGGTTGTGGAAACGCGGCAGCATCGATGACGACGCAAACGCCTGAACCTCACTCCGCCGCCCGGGCGGCGGGGTGCAGTGCCATCGAGAAGCGCCGGCGATAGACCTCGTCCCAGGAGGCATCGCCTTGGGTCAGGAAATAGCCGCTGCGCGCTGCCCGATAGACGGCCGGATCATCGGCACCTGGCGGCGTTTCGCCGTTATCGCGCAGGGCCCGCAACGCCAGCAGGATCCGGCGACGGGTGCGCGTGATCATGCGGTCGGCCGGTGACAGGTGTTCCAAGTCGAAATCCGTGATCGGCCCCATGCTCTCGGTAATCGCCTGGTCCTGCAAATGGATACCTTCAATGCCGGTGTAGATCGCACCGCTCGCCTGTGCTTCGCGATCGATTGACCAATCGTTGGCCTCTGTGTCTGCCATGCGCCAGCGCCCGAGCCAGTCGGTCGTGTTCGCCAGCATCTGGTTGCCGCGGCCGGCGCCGCCGATCGGTGAACCGTCCTTATAGACCGGCGTCGGCATCGCGTTGGCGGCCTGCGCCTCTTTCCACCAGATGAACACGAACATACAATGATGATCATCCAGCGGCACCCAGGCGCGGGCGTGCATGTGGCTGTCGAACTCACCGTTGGGCGCCTGTGTCCAGAACGGAAACAGGAAGTTGGCAAAGCGCCAATAGGTTTCTCCCGGCCGCGTCTCGCGATAGCCGGCATACTGCGTGCCCCATGCGGTGTCGGCGACGCCGTATTCCGGAGCGCGGTTGATGATTGTATTTCTCAGCGGTTCGTCTTCCGGAACGTCGTCGGGGTCGACGTGGCCTGCGTGCAGGAAACCGAAATGCGAGGTATCGATTTCGCCCTCGAGCGCTTGTAAATAATTGCAACTGCGCATCACGAAGCCGACGTTGATTTCCGCCTCCGGCAGGTCGAGAATTTCGAAGCCCGGCAGTTCCGGCACGCGGGCCTGATCACCCATATAAACCCAGACGATGCCGGCCTTCTCGACCGTCTTGTAAGCCTTGGCACGGACCTTGTGCTTGAAGTCCTGGCTTGGCGGCACGCTCGGCATGTCAACGCAGTTGCCGTCGACGTCGAACTTCCAGCCGTGATAAACGCAGCGAATACCGTTGTCCTCGTTACGGCCGAGGAACAGCGAGGCACAGCGATGCGGGCAGCGATGGTCCATGATGCCGGCACGGCCCGAACTGTCTCGGAACGCGATCAGCTTTTCGCTGAGCAACATCAGGCGCACAGGCGCACCATCCGCCGCCAGTTCGTCCGATTTGCAGGCGGGAATCCAATAGCGGCGCATCAAGTCGCCCATGGCCGTGCCGGGTCCCGTTCGCGTCAGTTCTAAGCCTTCGCTTGCCGTCGTCATGGTGGCCTCCGCCTGCCGTGTTTCCCGTTCGTCTGCGCTCGTTGCGGTTCTGCGCTCGTTGTGGCTTAAAGCACAAAGATGATCGCCACTTTAGAGGCAGCAAGTTGCCCTCGGCGTGGCCAGGCCGCCAAACGCGCTCAGGATTGGCCCCAAATCCTAAACGCCGATCGTGTAGCCGCCGTTGATCGACAAATGCTGGCCGGTGATGTAGCTCGCTGCCGGCGACAACAGAAAACACACTGGCGGCGCCACCTCATCCGGCTCCGAAAAGCGCCCCATCGGCACTTGCGCAAGAATGCGCTCGCGGAACTTGTCGGATCGGATAACCTCGGTCATCGGCGTTTCAACCACACCAAAGCAGACGGAATTGACCCGGATGCCTTGGCCCGCCCATTCTCGCGCCGCACTCATCGTGATGCCCATCACCCCGGACTTGGCGGCGCCATAGTTGATCTGGCCGATCGTGCCGCGCCGACCCGCATCCGAAGACACGTTGACGATCGCGGACGGGCCGGTATCGCCGGCCTCGATGCGCTCAAGCATGTGCCGGCCAACGGCCTGCAGGCAGTAAAACACACCGGACAGATTGACGTCGATGACCTGCTGCCAGGTGTCGATCGACATCTTGTTGATCATCGCAGCCCGCACGATGCCGGCGTTGTTGACGAGACCATTGACCGCGCCGTTGGCGGCCACGACCTTGCCGACCATGTCCTGGACATAGCTCGGATCGGCGACCGATCCAACATGCGCCTCGGCGTTGTCTTGGCCGAGTTCGCCAACCAAAGCATTGAGCCGGTCGCCCTGGACATCGACCGCGGCAACCTTGCCGCCGAGACGGACAATCTGGCGTGAGACCTCTTCACCGATCCCCTGCCCGGCACCGGTAACGATGATCGTTTGTCCCGTCAGATCCATCGGATTGGCACGTGTCATGGTTTTGCTCCTGCTGGCTGGCTTGATCGAATTATGTGGCAGTGAAGGGCGCATGGCCAGGGGCATATTGTGATGGTTGCGCGCGCCCGGCCGCCGATCGGCGTGTGCCGGGAGAAGGTGCTCGCGAAATCATAATTGTGCGCGCCGTCGGCGGCGACACTCGCTATAGTTGCTGGCAACGGCAGGCGGCGGAGATTGCACGCATGAAGTTCAGCTTTACCGAAGAGCAGCGCGAGTTCCGCGATATCCTGCGCCGCTTCTGCGAGGACAAATCGCCGACCAGTGAGGTCCATCGCCTGATGGAAACCGACATTGGCTATGATCCGGAAGTCTGGCGCCAACTCAGTCAGGAGCTCGGCCTGACGGCGGTTCACATTCCCGAGCACTATGGCGGCCAGGGTTTCGGCATTGGTGAGCTTGCAATCGCCGTGGAGGAAATGGGCCGCGCCTTGTTTTGTGCGCCTTACTTCGCAACGACTGTTCTGGCGGCCACGGCGGTCCTCAAGGCGGCAACCGAAGACCAAAAGCGTGCCATATTGCCAGCGATTGCATCCGGTGAGAAAATCGCGAGCCTGGCAATCGCGGAACCGAGCGGGCACTGGTCGCCCGAGGCGATCACGACAACCGCATCGCCCACCGACGGCGGGTTTCACCTCAACGGTGAAAAGAGCTTCGTTCTGGATGGCTGCATTGCCGACCAGTTGATCGTGGCGGCCAGGCGGCCGGGCTCCGCCGGCGTCGACGGTGTGTCGGTGTTTCTGGTCGAAGGCGACGCCGGTGGCCTCGAGCGCCGGTTGCTCAAGTCGCTGGACCCGACCCGCAAGCTTGCCCACATGAGCTTTGCAAACGTTGAAGCAACACTGCTCGGACAAGCTGGCGGCGGCGGCGAAGCGTTGCGCCAGACCCTGGATATTGCCGCCATTTGTCTGGCCAACGAAATGGTCGGCGGCGCCGAACGACTGCGCCAGTCCGCGATCGAATACGCCAACATGCGCATGCAGTTCGGCCGCGCCATTGCGTCCTTTCAGGCGCTCAAACATAAGGCAGCCGACATCCTGGCGGACGTCGAACTGGCAAAGTCGGCCGCCTACTATGGCGCTGCGGCCGCGGACGAGGGCGATGACATCGACATCTCGGCATTGGCATCGCTGGCCAAGGCGGCCGCCGCCGAAGCCTACATGCAAACCGCCGTCCATGCCGTCCAGTTCCACGGCGGCATTGGTTTCACCTGGGACAACGACACCCACCTGTGGTTCAAGCGTGCAAAGAGTTCCGAGGTCTTCCTCGGCACCACCGATACCCATCGCGAACGCATGCTCCTCCACCTCGGTGTGTGAGGAGGACGACGTGTGAGGAAGGTCTCATGAGCGACATCAGCGACATCAGCGAAACGACCGTACGTCGGGACGTGCGCCAGTGGTTGGAGGAAAACTGGGACACGAACCTCGGCCTGGTCGCGTGGCGCAACAAACTGGCCGACTCCGGCTGGGGCGCGCCACACTGGCCCAAAGACTGGTACGGCCGAGACCTTGCGGTGGGGCTGGTGCCCGTCGTCGACGAGGAGTTTGCCGAGTTCGGCGCCGTCGGTGTTGCCAAAACCGGCATCCGCACGCTCGCGGCGGCAACGATCCTCGCGCACGGCAACGATTTTCACAAACAGCAGTTTCTGCGCCGCATCCTGACTGGCGAGGACACCTGGTGTCAGCTGTTTAGCGAACCGGGCAGCGGCTCCGATCTTGCCGGCGCCATGACCAAGGCCGAACGCCGGGGCAACAAATGGGTCGTCAACGGTCAGAAGGTTTGGACAACCAGCGCCCATCGCGCCGACTACGGTTTGCTGCTGGCCCGCACCGATCTCGACCAGGTCAAGCACAAGGGTCTCACCTATTTCATCCTCGATATGCGCCAACCGGGAGTCGAGGTGGTTCCGCTGCGCCAGATGAACGGCTACGCGTCGTTCAACCAGGTGTTCATCACGGACGCCGAGATCGCGCCGGAAATGATGCTGGCGGGCGAAGGCGATGGTTGGCAGGTCGCCACCACAACCCTGATGCACGAGCGCCGCGGCGCCGACCGCCTGCGCCATCAGCCCCAGGCGCGAGACCGGCCAGAGCGCATCTATCGCGAGGAGGCCGAGGAGATTGCCGTCGCGCTTGAGCCCTACAAGTGGTATCCCCAGCGTGCCGGTCGCGTCGACCTGATCATTGGCCGCGCCAGGGAAGCGGGCCGCGACAAGGACCCCGCCCTGCGCCAGCAAATTGCCAAACTTTTGATCATGGACAAATGCGCGGAATGGACCGCGCGACGCGCGCGCGCTGCGCAGGAACTCGGCCGCCCCCAGGGCCCGGAAGGCTCGCTCGGCAAGCTCGTCTCATCCCGCATTGCCCGCTTTGCCAATCAGGTGCACACGTTGATCAGTGGTGCTGATGCTA
Organism: Hyphomicrobiaceae bacterium; assembly: GCA_965223355.1. Taxonomy (GTDB): domain Bacteria; phylum Pseudomonadota; class Alphaproteobacteria; order Rhizobiales; family Hyphomicrobiaceae; genus Tectiglobus. The sequence continues at coordinate 3,722,189 of CBDCWE010000003.1, read as the reverse complement.
TGCTGGCCGGCAACGATGGTCCGCGCGACGGCCTGATTGCGGAGATCTTGGTATCGACCCCGGCGATCTCGATTGCGGGCGGCACCGACGAGATCCAGAAGAACATTATTTCAGAACGGGTCCTCGGCATGCCGAAGGAACCGCGGTTCGATACCGACCGGCCGTTCCGCGACGTCCCGAAAAACACGGTGTCGTAAGCGACGGCGGATCAAAGTTGCCGACTTCTGAACGGATTGGGGTCCAGGGGACCGATCCCCTGGTCGGGGAGTTTGAGGGGCTGAAAGCCCCTCAACGATCGCCGCTTGGCGGCGATATGTTAAGGGCGCTGCCCTTTGGAAACCTGAGACTTGTTTAGTGGCTCCCTAAGCTGGCTGCGGTCTGAGCACCACTTTGCCGATCGCTTCGCGGTTGGTCAGCATCGCAAAGCCGCGCTTGAATTCGTGCAACGGCAAGGTCGCGTGAACGTGTGGCCGGACCCTGCCCTCGCGCGCGAGTGTCCAGATGGCGGCGACGTTTTGCCGGCCGCGTTCGGGAAAGCGGCGGCCATATTCGCCGGCCCGCACACCGACCACCGAGAACCCCTTGATCAGCGGAATGTTGGTTGCAATGTTGGCAATGCGTCCCGACGTGAAACCAATGACCAGCAGGCGGCCGTCAAAGGCGATACACCTGGTTGACTGGTCGAAGATGTCGCCGCCAACCGGATCGAAGATGACATCTGCGCCGCGCCCACCGGTCAGGTCCTTGACGGCGTCCCTGAACGGTATGCCCGGGTCGAGGACGTGATCAGCCCCGTAATCGCGCAGGAATGCGCGCTTGGCCGCGCTCGAGGCGGTCGCAATGACGTCTGCGCCCAACGCCTTTGCCAGATCGACTGCGGCAAGTCCGACACCGCCGGCGCCGCCGTGCACAAGCACCGTCTCGCCGGGTTGCAGGTTGGCGCGGCGGACCAGCGAGACGTAGGCCGTCAGATAGGCGGACGGGTAGGCGGCGGCCTGGTCCAGGCTCATCGCCTCGGGCACGATCTGGGCGGCGCTGGCCGGCAGCTGCGCCAACTCGGCAAATGCGCCCGTGCGCAGCGCGCCCGCCACACGGTCGCCGATTGCAAATCCACTGACATCGGCGCCGATCGCCGCAATGGTTCCGGCAACGTTCATGCCCGGAACAAACGGCAGCGCGGGGCGATGCTGATAGAGCCCCCGGCACATCAGAATGTCGGGGAAGTTGATACTGGCGGCGGCAACGTCCACCAGCACATGAGCCGGCCGCAACCGGGGCCGCGCCACGGCCTCGACCCGAACCGCTGCAAGGTCATCCGACAGCGCGCTACAAACCACCGCTTGCATCATCTCGTCGCGCACCTGTCGCCCTCTGACTAGTGCTCCGACTCACCTAAATTGTCGGGTACAGGCGTTTGAGTTTAATTCGCGCGTCTTCGGTGGTGAAGCGCCAATTGGCGGTTTGGGCGCGGTTGTTGCGGTGTCGTTGCCAGCGCTCAACTTTCGCTTCCAGTGAAACCTTATCGTGAATGCGCCGGTTAAGGCACTGGCGCGCAAGGACGGACAGTTCGGCTTCGGCCATGTTGAGCCAGCTGCCATGCCTGGGTGTATAATGCCACTCGAAACGCTCGACCAGCCGGCGGGCTTGGTCAGGTGGGAAAGCTTCGTAGAGCGCGGAATGGGTGTGGGTTGACAGGTTATCCTGGACAAGGACGATCTTTTCCGCCTCGGCAAAGTGCTGATCGCTCAAGTCACACAGAAAATGCGCGTAGTCGATACTGGTGCGCCGGTCCGTGATTTTGACATGGCGCCAGCCTTCGAGCGGCGCAAAGCCCATGAACAGGTTGGCGACGCCGGCCCGGCGATACTCATAATCATAGCGCACTGGCCGGCCCGGCGCCATCGGGATCGGCGTGCGTGTTTCGGCAACGAGCTGTTTGCTGGTCTCATCCAGACAGACCAGCGGTCGGCTGGGATCATGCGAGCGGGTATAAACGGCGAGCACGTTTTCCATAGCGGCAACGAAGGCGGCGTTTTGGCTCGGCGGGATCACCCAATATTTGCTGCGGTGCGGCTTGAGTTCGTTTTTTTAAGCGTCCGCGCGACCGTGTTGTGATGCACCGTCTCGACGATGCCAAGTTCGACGACCTTGTCGGCGAGCAGACGGATCGTCCATTGTGCACACCCTTCAGGCGGCTCTGAGCAAGCCAGGGCAATGAGCCTGGCTTCAGCCTCGCCGTCAAAGATCGGTTGTCTCGGCGGGGTCTCACGTTGCTTGCGCCTAAACACCGCCTCGAGCCCTTCGAGGACGCACTTCTGGCGCACCCGCTCGACCATTCTGACATTGGTCTCAAGCGCCTCACAAATCGCAGTGTCGCATAAGCCTTCACCACTCGGGCCCTGATCCGCCTTCAGCAAGATCCGCGCTTTAAGGTTTGCCTGCGCCGAACACTTGCCCTTGGTGATCATTGCGCTCAAGCGCGCGCGCTCATCGCCTGACAACTCGACAATGTGTCTCTTATTGGCCATTCTGACGTCCCCCTACCATCGTTGATGACAACCGAAGAATCACTGTTCGCCAACAAACGCAACCCGCCAGTTTAAAAAAGGCGGAACACTAGCTGCGGCCGAACCCGCGTTGCGGCGGCGCACCGGATGCCGGCGGTTGCTTGAACCCGACGAACACGTCGAAGTCGCCCGGGCGCGTGCCTTGCGGAATATTGAACGTCACCGTTCGCACTTGCGAGAAATAGCCGATCGGGTTTTCAAGTGTGACCTCGGCCTCGACGAACAGCTGATCGGCGGCAATGCGTTCGCGCCTGGCATCGGTGACAAATATGGTGATCGGCAAACGGACCCGACCGGACTGGCCACGGGGGCCGAGCAGAATGCGGCCCGCGAAACCGTATTTGACCATGACGCGGCCCGGCTCGATGTGGCACTCGCGCGCGGTTCTCGTAATTTCGCCGCGATGGATGACCGCCAGGCCATCGCCAACCTGGCCGTCGGCATAGGCGGTCAACGCATTGTCGCGCGCCCAGACTTGGAAGCGCGGGCAGCCATGGGCGACGTCAACGCTGGAGACCGAGCCCGTGACCGGGCCGTTGTGAGCCTTGGCCGCCGACAGCAGCTGTTCTTCGGTGACCGTCTTGACGGCAGCCGGTTGCGATTTACCGAACAGGCCGCCGCTCAAGCCGGAGGTCAGGTTTGACATCCCGCAGGCCGGCAGCGCCACCGCCAACAGGACAGCGCCGACGAGCTTGCCAAAACTGATCGCATGGTTCTGATTGATGTCGTGCACAACAAGCCCTAACCGTGTCCCGAACGTGGCGTCTGGCACAATGCCAAACGGCATCAAGCCATATGTGGCAAGTTCTTCAATCCGCTTAAGAATCAGTCATAGCACTCTCGACAGGTTGGCGCCAACTGCTTAGCTATGGTTCATCAACTATAATGAGATCCCAAAGCCGGAAATTTGCTCGATGACGGACCTGGATATCAACCCCGACAGTGCGCGGTCTGCCACGGCGCCACTCACAGTCTTGATGGCCGCACCGCGCGGGTTTTGCGCCGGCGTTGATCGCGCCATTCAAATCGTCGAACTGGCGCTGAGGAAATACGGGGCCCCGGTCTACGTCCGCCACGAAATCGTTCACAATCGTTATGTGGTCGACAGCTTGAAGGCAAAAGGCGCCATCTTTGTGGAAGAACTCGACGAAATTCCAGAAACTGACGCACCTGTGATCTTCTCGGCACACGGTGTGCCGAAGTCGGTACCGGCGCAGGCCAAATCACGCAACATGTTTTTTGTCGATGCCACCTGTCCGCTGGTCACCAAGGTCCATCGTGAGGCCGAAATGCATTTCAACAGTGGCCGCCAGGTGTTGTTGATCGGTCATAGCGGACATCCCGAGGTGATCGGGACCGCCGGACAGTTGCCGGACGGCGCCGTGAAACTCATCGAAACCGTCGAAGATGCCGAGCGCTTTGCGCCGGATGATCCGGACAATCTCGCCTATACCACGCAAACAACGCTGTCGGTCGATGATACGGCGGCGATCGTGGCGACACTGACGCGCCGGTTCCCCACCATAGCCGGGCCGCACAAGCAGGACATCTGCTATGCGACGACAAATCGCCAGCAGGCGATCGCGGCGATCGCGGCGCGCTGCGACATCGTGCTGGTGGTCGGCGCCCCCAACAGCTCCAATTCCCAGCGTCTGGTCGAGGTTGCGCTCAAGGCCGGCGCCAAACGGGCGCGATTGGTGCAGCGTGCAGCCGACATGCCGTGGGCCGACCTTCAGGACGCGCGCAGCGTCGGTATAACGGCCGGCGCCTCGGCACCGGACATTCTGGTGCGCGAAATCGTCGATGCCCTGGCCGGGCGCTACCGGATCGAAATTGAAACGGTGGTGACGGCGCAGGAACGGATCGCGTTCAATGTTCCACGGGTGTTGCGCGATGTTGCAGGCGAGCAAGAATTCGCACCGGCCACCACTGCGGCCGCGCTCAATACGGAAGACCTGATCTAGTGGCCGTCTACACCGAAGTCCCCGACGATGAGCTGACCGCCTTTGTCGATAGTTTCAATCTCGGCGAACTACTATCCTTCAAAGGCATTGCCGAGGGTGTCGAAAACAGCAACTATCTGCTCGCCACGGCGTCCGGCCAATACATTCTCACACTTTACGAAAAGCGGGTGGCCGCGACCGATCTGCCGTTTTTCCTCGGGCTCATGGAGCATCTCTCGCAGGGCGGCTTTAGCTGTCCCGTACCGTTGCGCGACAACCACGGGCGCAATCTGCGCCAGTTGTGCGGGCGCCCGGCCGCGATCGTCACGTTTCTGGCAGGATTGTGGGTGCGCAAACCAAAGCCGGTCCACTGCGACGGCGCCGGGCGCGCGCTGGCCGAACTGCATCAGGCCGGCAGATCGTTCACCGCGACGCGCCGCAATACGCTCGGGCCGGCCGACTGGACGCCGCTGTTTCGGCGCTTTGAGGACCGGGCCGGCGAAATCCACCCCGATCTGGCGGCCATCATTGCAGCTGAACTCGACGATCTGCTGCCGATTTGGCCGTGCGAGCTGCCGCACGGTGTCATTCATGCCGATCTCTTTCCCGACAATATCTTTTTCCGCGGCGAGCAGTATTCCGGCGTTATCGATTTCTACTTCGCCTGCAACGACTTTTTTGCCTATGACCTGGCAGTGGGCCTGAATGCCTGGTGTTTCGAGCCGGATTTTTCGTTCAACATCACCAAGGGCCGGGCCCTGCTGCGGGGCTATGAGCGGGTGCGCAAGCTTAAGGCGCGCGAACGCCGGGCCTTGCCAATCCTGGCCCGCGGCGCAGCGCTCAGGTTTCTTTTGACGCGGGCCTTCGATTGGCTCAATACCGCCCCGGATGCGTTCGTAAAGCCGCACGATCCGCTCGAATATCTGCGGCGCTTGCGATTTCACCAAACGATCCGCTCGCCCGGAGAATATGGGCTGGACGGTTCATCCTGAAACGAGGGTTCGGTGTCGGCAAAGCCGCAAATCACGATCTATACCGACGGTGCCTGCTCCGGAAACCCGGGGCCCGGTGGTTGGGGGGCGATCCTGATCGCAGATCACCATCGCAAAGAATTGAGCGGTGGTGAAGGCACAACAACCAACAACCGCATGGAATTGATGGCGGCGATCGCGGCGCTGGAAGCGCTCCGGCGGCCGTCGATCGTGACGCTCTTCACTGACAGTCGGTACGTGCGCGACGGCATCAGCAACTGGATCCACGGCTGGCGGCGCAACGGCTGGCGGACGGCGGCCAAGAAACCGGTCAAGAACGCCGAACTCTGGCAGCGCCTCGATCAGGCCCAAGCCCGCCACGAGATCACCTGGCAATGGCTGAAGGGCCATGCCGGCGATCCCGAAAACGAACGGGCAGATGAACTGGCGCGCAGCGCGATCCCGCAAATGTGATGCGAGGGATTGCGCGCCGCCGAAGTCGTCTGTCGGCGGCGCAATCGGTAATCGATTCGATACCTGAACCTCAGCATGTATGAAATCTCATGGCATTCGGGCTTGCGGTAGGGGTCGGAAGCCCATACATCACGCCGGTTCGGTGTGTTTGTGCACCAATGCGAGCCAATCGTAACGTCAATGTGACAATCCTGGTCGCGGCTGTTGTCATCGCGGCACAAGGCTTCGTAATGTGTTGGCTCAGCGCATTCGGCTCGGAGACGCAGGAAAACTGGGAGGATTTCGCGGTCATGCAGCGCAGCGGTGTCGCGGCCAAGACCTCGAGCGGCGGTCTGGCGCCGACGGATATCACCAATCCGCAGTACTTCCACAAGGTGGTGGATTGCCAGTTTGCCTGCCCGGCGCACACTCCGGTTCCGGAATATATCCGCCTGATCGCGCAGGGTCGTTATGCCCAGGCCTATATGCTGAACTGGGAGAGCAATGTTTTCCCGGGCATTTTGGGGCGCGTCTGCGACCGGCCCTGCGAGCCGGCCTGCCGGCGCGGGCGGATCGAGGAGGCGCCCGTTGCGATTTGTCGCCTGAAGCGGGTTGCGGCTGACTACAAGGGCGACGTCGACCAGTTCATGCCGCGGTTTCCGGTGCCCTCGAACGGCAAACGCATTGCGCTGCTGGGAGCCGGACCGGCATCGCTCACCGTCGCGCGGGATCTGCTGGCGCTCGGCTATCACTGCACGCTTTATGACAAGGACCCGCAAGGCGGCGGCCTGATGCGGACCAACATCCCGGCGTTCCGGCTGCCGGTCGGCGTGCTCGATGAGGAAGTTGACAGGATCATTAACTTCGGCGTCGAAGCACGGTTCGGCGAAGAGGTAACCAGCCTCAAGGCGATCCTTGACGAAAACTACGACGCCGTGTTTGTCGGCACCGGGGCCCCGCGCGGCAAGGATCTCGATATCGAAGGCCGGCGTCAGGCCGATGATAATATTCACATTGGTATCGACTTCCTGACGGCGGTGGCATTCAAGCATGTCGAAAAGATCGGCAGAAAAGTCGTCGTGATCGGTGGCGGCAATACCGCGATGGACTGCTGCCGGACGGCGCTGCGTCTCGGTGCTGACGACGTCAGGGTGACGGTGCGGTCGCCGCGCAAGGACATGAAGGCTTCGGACTGGGAAATCGAGGAAGCCGAGCTTGAAGGCATCCCGATCTACGACAACCACAACCCGAAGGCGTTCGTGCTGGACAATGGCAAACTTGTCGGTGTGCAGTTCGAGATCATGCGCGCCGAATACGATGACAGCGGCCGGCGCAAACTGCTGGCGACCGGCGACGTGGTAACCTTCGAGTGCGACGACGTGCTGATGGCGATCGGCCAGGAAAACGCATTCCCGTGGATCGAGCGCGATATTGGTCTGGCGTTCAATCAATGGCAGGCGCCGGAAGTCGACAAGACCACGATGATGTCAACGCGGCCGGGGGTGTTTTTCGGCGGCGATGCGGCGTGGGGCCCGGAAAACATCATCTGGGCCGTGGCCCATGGCCACCAGGCGGCGATCTCGATCGACAAGTACTGCCGCGGCGAAGATATCACCGATCGCCCGGCGCCGGGTCACACCCTCGTCAGCCAGAAAATGGGCATCCACGAGTGGTCGTACGACAATGACTATGATGCGCAGGACCGGACGCCGGTACCGCACGCGGATTTGGCGCAGTCACTGCGGGATCTCAGCGTCGAGGTTGAGCTCGGCTTCGACGACGAGCTGGCCGTGCGCGAGGCCGAGCGCTGTCTTAACTGCGATGTCCAAACCGTCTTTACCGATAAGCTCTGCATCGAGTGTGATGCGTGCATGGACATCTGCCCGTCGACTGTATCAATTTCACGGTCAACGATGAAGAACAGCGCCTGCGGGCGGCGCTGCGGGTTCCGGCCACCAACCCGGCCCAGGATCTATACGTGTCGGATACGCTCAAGACGGGTCGGGTCATGGTCAAGGACGAAGACATGTGTTTGCACTGCGGGCTGTGCGCCGAGCGTTGTCCGACCGGGGCTTGGGATATGCAGAAATACTTCTATGTAGAAGCCCAGGCGGCGCCGGCCTGTCATACGCACCACAACGCATATCTCGGATAACGCCACACGGGAGAACAGCGGGCCGATGAGTGGCATCAACGATTTCGTCATCAAGTTTGCAACGGTGAACGGGTCCGGCTCGGCCAGTGCCAACGCCATGTTCGCCAAAACGCTGTTCCGGATGGGCATCCCGGTTGCGCCAAAGAACATTTTTCCATCCAACATTCAGGGTTTGCCGACCTGGTATGAGGTTCGGGTTTCTGAACAAGGTTATCTCGCGCGCCGCGAGGGCATCGACATCATGGTGGCGGTCAATCCGCAGTCCTATCAGGACGATTTAAAGGAGATCGTGGCCGGCGGGTATTTGTTCTACGATTCCTCGATGCCGCGGATCTGGCCGCGCGACGACATCACCGTTCTCGGCGTGCCGATCGCCCGGATGTGCGCCCAGAAGTGGTCCGATCCCCGTCAGCGCCAGTTGTTCAAGAACATGGTCTATGTCGGCGCGTTGACGGCGCTGTTAGACATGGATGTCGACATTGTCGCAGGCGTGATCCGCGATCAGCTCAAGGGTAAGGAGAAATTGATCGGCGCCAACCTGGATGCGATCAATCTCGGGCGCGAGTATGCGCAGGCACACTTCGATTGTCCGCTGCCAATCCACGTGCGCAAGGCCAGCGGCACCGAAGGCAAGATCATGGTCTCCGGTAACGACGCCGCCGGGCTCGGATCGCTCTATGCTGGCGCAACGGTCTGCGCCTGGTATCCGATCACGCCCTCAACCTCGCTGGCGGAAGCGTTCGAGCGCTACGCCAGGCGGCTGCGCAACGATGCGGACGGGCGCAAAAACCACGCCATCGTCCAGGCCGAGGACGAACTGGCGGCGATCGGGATCGCAATTGGCGCCGGCTGGAACGGGACGCGGGCATTTACGGCGACGTCGGGGCCGGGTGTCTCGTTGATGAGCGAGTTTCTCGGACTTGCCTATTTTGCCGAGATCCCGGTCGTGTTGTTCAATATTCAGCGCGGCGGCCCGTCAACCGGCATGCCAACGCGCACCCAGCAGTCCGACCTCCTGTCATCGGCCTACGCTTCGCACGGCGACACCAAGCACGTGCTGTTGTTTCCGAGCGATCCCGGCGAGTGCTTCACGATGGCGGCCGATGCCTTCGATCTCGCCGAGCGATTGCAGACGCCGGTGATGGTGCTGAGCGATCTCGATATCGGCATGAACGATTGGATGACCGACGCGTTCCAGTGGGATGATCGGCGCGTTCACGACCGCGGCAAGGTGTTGGATGCTGACGGCCTGGAGGAGATGACCGATTGGGGCCGCTACGAAGATATAGACGGTGACGGCATCTGCTATCGGACGCTACCCGGGGCGCATCCGACACGGGGGGCGTTCTTTACGCGTGGCACCAGTCACGATGAAAAGGCCAAGTATACAGAAGACGGCATCATCCATGCTCGGGTGCTCGAGCGCATCGCGCGCAAGATCGATCAAGGCACGGAAATCATGCCGCAGCCGGAAGCGTTGATCCGCAATTCTGAATCCGATGTCGGCATCATCTATTTCGGCGCCAACCATGCAGCGGTTTGCGAGGGCATGGATCTGCTGCAGGCGGACGGCCACGTCGTCAACGCGTTGCGCATCCGGGCGTTTCCGTTCAGCGGCGCGGTCCGCGAATTCATCGACGATCACAGGTTCGTATTTGTCGCCGAGCAGAACCGCGATGGTCAGATGCGGACTTTGCTGTTGAGCGAGCTGGGGTGCCCGGCCGAAAAGCTGATCCCGGCGCTCAGTTTCGATGGCATGCCGATGACGGCCGACTTTGTGAGGTCGGCGGTGCGCAACGGCTTGTCGATCGTGCTCCAGGCCGCGGAGTAATCGAGGGCAAAGCCATGAGCTACATCCAGAAGCCGGTCGTTCATCATCCCAATTTGCCGAAGAACAAGATCGGCCTGACGCATCGCGACTATGAGGCATCGATGTCGACGTTGTGTGCGGGATGCGGGCACGATTCGATCACCGCGGCCATCATCGAGGCCTGCTTTCGTCTCGATCTGCCGGCGCACCGCATTGCCAAGGTGTCGGGGATCGGCTGTTCCTCGAAGGCGCCGACCTACTTTCTCGGCCGCAGTCACGGCTTCAACAGCGTGCACGGTCGGATGCCGTCGATCGCGACGGGCGCGAACCTCGCCAATCGCGATCTGACCTATATCGGAGTGTCCGGTGACGGCGATACGGCGTCGATCGGGCTCGGCCAGTTCTGCCATGCCGTGCGCCGCCAGCTCAACATGACCTATATCGTCATGAACAACGGCTGCTACGGGCTCACCAAGGGGCAGTTCTCGGCGACCAACGACAAGGCATCGCCGTCGAAAAAAGGCGAGCCCAATCCGTTCGATGCAATTGACCTGTGCCAGCTGGCGATCCAACTCGGCGCCGGCTTTGTTGGGCGCTCATTCTCCGGCGACAAGGCCCAACTCGTTCCCCTGATCGAGGCGGCGCTGACCTATAACGGTTTCGCGTTCCTCGATGTTCTGTCACCGTGCGTGACCTTCAACAACCACACCACCTCGACCAAGAGCTACGAATATATCCGCGATCACTATCAGATGCTCGGCCGGCTCGACTTCGTGCCCGAGATGGAGGAGATTACGGTTGATTACGAGCAAGGTGCAACGGTTGACGTGACGCTGCACGACGGCGGGCTATTGCGGTTGCACAAGCTCGATAGCGCCCATGACGTGCGCAATGGCGATGATGCCCTGTCGACCATTCGCTCGCAGTCGGCGCAGGGTGCAGTTGCCACGGGGCTACTCTACATCAATGATGCGGAACAGGATTTGCACGACGTCATCGGCACCACCGAGCGACCAATGAACGCGGTGCCGATGAACGAGCTTTGTCCGGGCTCGAAAGCACTTAAGGCGATCAACGCGCGATTGCGATAGCGACGCGCCGGGGTTGCGATCACATGGTCAGCGAGGCTTCGACGGGTGGCGGTTCGGCGCCGCCATTTGGCCGTCAGACGCGGGCGCTAATCGCGGTCTCGCTGGCGCACTGGGTTAGCCACGTCCATATCCTCACGCTGCCGCCGCTGTTCCTGCTGCTCAAGGACCAGCTCGGGGTCGGCTATGTCGAACTTGGCCTGGCCATCACGATCTCCGGGATCGTCTCGGGCCTGACCCAGGCGCCAATGGGCTATGTGGTCGATCGCTTCGGTGCCAGGCGGATCCTGATCGCCGGGTTGTGCTTGGGCGGAGCTTCGTTCATGGCGCTCGGGCTGTTCCTCAGCTATCCGGCCGTGCTGGTGTGCGCGGCCGTCGCGGGCCTGGCGAACTGTGTTTACCATCCGGCCGACTATGCGATCCTGTCGTCGGCCATCGACGAGCGACGCATGGGGCGGGCGTTTTCGGTGCACACCTGTGCCGGCATGGCCGGTGGCGCCCTGGCGCCGGTGATCGGCCTTGGCATCGCGCTCGAATTCAGCGTCGCGACGGCGCTGATCGTGCTTGGTGCGTTCGGGCCGATCGCCGCCCTGATCATCCTGTTGCTCAAAACGCCGGACAGTGACAGATCACCACTGTCGAAGGCGGCAGATGGCGGTGGTCGCGGCAACAACGTGCGGGTGCTGACGCCGGCGATCCTCGCACTGGTGTTGTTCTTCGTCTTTCTGGGACTGTCCAACGGTGGCTTCACGAACTTCGGGATTGCGGCGCTCGGCAGCGGTTACGGTGTTTCGGTTGAATCGGCCTCGCTGGCGCTGTCGCTGTTCCTGGCCGCGACGTCGATCGGTGTGCTGGTCGGCGGCGTGCTCGCTGATCGAACCGATAAGCACGGCTTGATCGCGGCGAGCTGCTTTGGCGCCAACGCAATCATCTTTGCGGCCATCGCAATGACCGGACCGGCGCCAATATTGCTGATTTCGGTCTTGACGTTGGCAGGGTTCCTGTCGGGGCTGATCTCGCCATCGCGCGACATGCTGGTGCGCAAGGCGGCGCCGCCGGGCGCGGCAGGGCGCGCTTTCGGCATTGTTTCCACCGGCTTCAATATTGGCGCGATCATCGGGCCGATGCTGTACGGATTTATCATGGACCAGGAGGCGCCGCGGGTGTTGTTCGCGGTTTCGGCTGGGTTCATGGTGCTGACGGTGCTGCTCGCGATCTGGACCGAAAGCAAACCGACCGGGCGGCGGAGCGGGCTGGTTCGAGCTCGGTCTGAAAGGCTATAGTACCGCCTGGCAGGACAATGATGCGTTGAGCGCGAAGGAGGGTGACTTGCGGGAGGATTTGCGAGCCCTCGATCGGCCGCACTGGGCAAGATGGCTGTTCGCGACGCTCTGTGCATGGTTCGCTGCGCCGCTGTTTGCACCGCTGATGTGGCGCTTTTTGATGGTTGACGGCCTTTACCTGGAAATCTTTGTGACCATCATTTTGATGACCTATTTGATTGGACTGCCGGTCGCCGCCATTGGCGTCGGCGTGGTGCTGGTCACGACACTCGTTTGCTACTCGCGCGTTGCTGCCTGGCCGTGGTGGTTTTGGGCGATCTTTGGCGCTGCGACCGGCTTGGTGATCATCATCCCATTGGACCGGTCACACATCACCGACCTGCCAGCGGACGAGGCGAGCCTCTTGGCCTTGGCCAACGGTCCGGTCCCGGGGCTCGCAGCAGCACTGATCTTTCGCCGGGTGCTACTGGGGCGCCGGTCAAACCATGGCGAACGGCACCGCACCGCCAGCTGAGTTGCGCCGACCACACCAAATCACACCGAACCACGGCGCTTGCAGCGCCCGAGAGGCCCGGCAAAGATGATCGCCACTTTAGAGGCGAGCAACTTTCTGCCTTCATTCGGGATCGTTCCGATTCCGAATGAAGGCAGGTTGCTCTAGAGCCGGCGATGGTCGGGGCCTGTGCCGCCCCAGCCACATTGGCGCCACAGGCGGACGCGTGGTTGTTGCAGCACCGCCGTTCGCATCTCGGACTATCGCGACAGGCTCACCAGCACAACGCCGGGTACGACCAGTGCGATGGTTGCAACCGTGCGCCAGGTGATCGTTTCCCGACCGAACACGAACAGGCCGAGCAGCATGGCGAAGACCGGCGAAATCGCAACGATCGGAATGACGGTGATGACCTTGCCGATCTCCAGCGCAATGTTGAGGATGAAAAATGCAACGGCGGTGATGATGCCCGTCAGGATGAACCATTTCATCCCCGGCGTTCTGAAATCCGGTCGCCGCCCGGCGGCCAAGAAACGGATCGTGAGCGTGACGGCACCAACGGTTGTCGCCATCAGCGCGGCGAAGAACGGATCGGGCACCTCATCAAACCCGAGCTTGGTGATCGAATGGGCGATGGCGCGAAGCAGTTCCGCCGCCATCGGCAGCAGGACCGCCCACCGCGACCAGGACGTGACGGCGCGGTTGCCGCGCAACGATGCCACGAAAATGCCGGCGACGACGGCCAGCGTGCCAATCGCAATCGCCATCGTCATCTGCTCGCCAACGATGATGTAGGCCGCAATCGCCGTGAAGATCGGGCCGCTCGCACCAATGCCGGAGTTCAGCGTCGGGCCCAGCAGGCGGATACCGTGCGTCCACAGCGAAATCGAAAGGGTTGGGCGAAGCAGGCCGGAAGCGGCAAACAACACCGTCGCCATGCTCCACCAGTTGGTTGTTTGGACAAACACCGGGGCAGCCAGCCAAAACATCGCAGCCGTCGTGAGAATAATCACAAACGAGGCGGTCTGCGCGTTGGAGCCGTCGAGGCCGATGTTCTGGATGTGCGCGGAGATCGCAAACATCAGCGCCGCGGTGAGTGCAAGGATGCTGGGCAGATAGGCGCTCATGCACGATATACCAATCGGATCAACGTCAGTTGTCGCCGCCAGAGGCCGCCGCAGAGGAGCCGGCGGTGGCGACCTCGCGGCCGGCAATACCATCGCCAAGACCGCATCGCCGTCGGCGAAAGAGCTTGTTGGCGGTATCGGCCCTTCCCACATCGTCGCAGTTCTGGTGGAAATCGAACAACCGCTGGTTCACTGCGTGCGCAAACCCCCGATTGGCCCGCAAGTTGCCAACCCGTGACGTCGTCACAGTCTGCCCAGGTCTGACAGGCTATAAGGCGAACCGATCGATTGCGCGCCAATGAGCTTACACCAACCGGATAAACGGCAGCAGGCTCGCGCCGATACTCACAACAAACCGGAACACCGGCACACCGGCGATCGAAAGCAGGACCAGCCCCAACAGCAGCAACGTGCCATAGCGTGCATTGAGATAGCGGTACTTATCGGCCAGGGCACGCGGCAGGAAATAGGGCAGAATGTAATGCCCGTCCAGCGGCCCGAGCGGGATCAGGTTGAAAACCATCAGCACGAGATTAACGATCACGAGCAGCACGAAAACCTGGCGGACACCCGCATCCGCAAAGCCGGTCCAGCCCGCTTGAAGACCATAAAGATGGACGTTGAAAGCGACAATCGCGATGATCAGGTTGGCCAGCGGTCCGGCCGCCGCGATCACCAACTGCGCCCAGAACGAGTTGAAGTTGCGTGGATTCGTGGGCACCGGTCTGGCATAACCAAAGCCCACCAGGATGACCATCAAGAGCCCCATTGGATCGATGTGGACCAAAGGATTGAGCGTCAGCCGGCCCTGACGTTCGGCCGTATCATCGCCGTAGAGCTTGGCCGCATAAGCATGTCCGAACTCATGGAAAGTCAGCGACATGATCAGTGCCCCGAGCAACGTCACAAACAAGAAGTACTCGCCCTGGGTCAAAAGTCCGATCATCGGCCTTCTCGTTGTTCTCGTTGTTTGTCGAGCCGTGACGGCGTCGACCGGGTTGAACGTCGGCGCTGCTCAATCCCACCGATCGCGCCGCCGCCGTTAACCGTGAGCGCCGTCAGCAAGCAGCCGGGCGATTGCATGGCCGCGACGATGCGGTTTGAGATCGACGACGATGCGGTTTGAGATCCCCGACAATGACAGAGTTGTCCCGTCAGCAGTATCACGGATGATTGGCCGGTGCACCTGGGATAGATCATCGTGCTTTGAGTTGGAACCGCAATAGCGGTTCCAACTCAAAGCACAAAGATGATCGCCACTTTAGAGGCGAGCAACTTTCTGCCTTTATTCGGGATCGTTCCGATTCCGAATAAAGGCAGGTTGCTCTAGCGTTGGCCGGTCGGGACGGCAGCCCGCCGGATTGACCGTTGCGCCTTGGCCGGCGGCCTCAAACTACCGAACTCAAAGTGCCGAATAGGTTGATTTGCGGCTCAGATCATTGGCACCCTCGGAGAGATTCGAACTCCCAACCCTCGGCTTCGAAGGCCGATGCTCTATCCAGTTGAGCTACGAGGGCATGTCTGCGATATCCAGCTTCGCAGGCAATGTTGGCGCAAACCGCACCCTACAACCAGGCATCCGTCGTGGCAATGTCAACCTGATCGTGATCAACCACATTGGCCACCTGATAATTCACGCAAGCAATTGAGTGGCCGCGACCTCCCCCCTACCCTCTCTCGGGTAGGATCCGACAGCAGCAGGGGAGGCGCCGTGAGCCTGCAGCCAAGTTCCTTTCGCTTTGACGATCCCGGCATTCGCCTGTTGTTCGCGCAGCCGGCGCGCTGGCAGTCCTGGCTCGACGTCGAAGCGGCCCTGGCCCAGGCGCAGGCGGATATCGGAATGATACCGGCCGGGGTCGCCGAGACCATTGCCGACAACGCAAAACTGGACCTGCTCGATGACGGCGCAATCCGCGCGGGCCTCGCGCGTACCGCTCACCCGCTGGTGCCGCTGGTGTGGGAACTGGCGCGGATCTGCGGCAAGGAAGCGGGCGGTTTCGTTCATTGGGGTGCCACCACTCAGAACATTCTCGAAACCGGTGACAATCTGTTGTTGCGTGCCGCACACAACATCATCCTCGGCCAGTTTCGCGATCTTCTGAACGCGCTCGCCGACCTGGCGCAAACCAGTGCTACAATGGCGTTGCCCGGTCGCACGCATGGTCAGCACGCCGTCCCGATCACGTTTGGCTACAAGGTTGCGGTGTGGATCGATGAGATTGTCCGCCATGTCGAACGCCTGCGCGGCCTGGAAGACCGCGTCTTCGTCGCGTTGCTCGGCGGCGCCGCCGGCACGTTTGCCTCGCTTGGCCCTGACGGCCCCAAGGTCCAAGCCGGCCTCGCCCGCATTTTGAACCTCAAGCCAACGCCGGTGCCCTCCCGCACCCATCGCGATCGCGAGGCCGAGTACGTCGCCACGCTGGCGCTCATCGCGGCCACGTCCGGCAAGATCGCCCACGAAGTCTATACTCTGATGAAGCAGGAGTTCGCCGAGGCCGGCGAGCCGGTTGCCGCCGGCACCGTCGGCTCCAGCACCATGCCGCAAAAGCGCAACCCAATCCTGTGTCAGGACATCATGGCCGACGCCGCCAAGGTGCGGGCGCTGGTGCCGCTGGCCCTGGAAGCGATGATGACGGAGCATGAGGCCAACCGCATGACCACGATCATGATGCGCGACGCCATCAGTCCTGCCACCATTTACGTCGGCGATTGCCTCGCGCGCCTGATCACGATCATCGCCGGCCTGCAGCTCGATCCGCAGCGTATGCTAACCAATCTCGGGCTGACCAACGGCATGATCCTCTCGGAAGCCATTATGATGGATCTCGGTGCAAAGCTCGGCCGCCAGGTCGCCCATGATCTGGTCTATGATGCTGTCGAGAAGGTCCTGGCCGGCCACGCCAGCTTCACCGATGCCCTCGCCGCCGACCCGATCATCCAGGCCAACCTCGACGCATCGGCCAAGGCCCGGCTCGGCGAGCCGTCGGCATATACCGGGTTATGCGCTCAAATGGCACGTGATCAGGCGGCCGTCGCCCGCCACACCGCTGCCATGTTGGCAACCAACCTGCCATCCTGAACGGAGCGATCCGATGTCCTTAGCCCGGCAAGCCAACCACAACGCCTACGTGCCCGTCCGCGAAGACTGGCTGGCCCGGCGCAGCGAAACCGTCATCGAACCGGACTTGGCGATCATCGACCCGCATCATCACCTCTGGGATCGGCCCCACTGGCGATACCTGCTCGATGATCTGCTGGCCGACACCAACACCGGCCACAACATTACCGGCACGGTGTTCGTCCAGTGCCGCGCATTTCACCGCCAAGCCGGCCCGCCCGAGATGCAACCGATCGGCGAGACGACGTTTGCCGCCGGTATCGCCGCGATGTGCGAGAGCGGCGTCTACGGCGGCATTCGTGCTTGCGCCGGCATCGTCAGCCATGCCGACATGACCTTGGGCGGCGACGTCGAGCCGGTCTTGGCGGCCCATATCGAAGCCGGCGGCGGCCGCTTTCGCGGTATTCGCCACATCACCAGCTGGGACGCGGATGCGAGCCTCATGAACCCGGCCTATGCCCCACCGCAGGGCGTTATGACGACAGCAAAGTTTCGCGACGGCCTCAACACCCTGGCGCGCATGGGATTGAGCTTCGATGCCTGGCTCTATCATCCCCAGATCGATGAACTGACGGCAACAGCCAGGGCCTGCCCCGACACGCCGATCGTTCTCGATCACTGCGGCGGGCCACTCGGCATCGGCGCCTACGAAGGCCGTCGCGATGAAGAATTCGTCACCTGGCGAACTGCAATCCGCGCATTGGCCCGATGC
Organism: Hyphomicrobiaceae bacterium; assembly: GCA_965223355.1. Taxonomy (GTDB): domain Bacteria; phylum Pseudomonadota; class Alphaproteobacteria; order Rhizobiales; family Hyphomicrobiaceae; genus Tectiglobus. The sequence continues at coordinate 3,704,469 of CBDCWE010000003.1, read as the reverse complement.
GCAAATGTCCACGTCAAACTGGGCGGCCTCGGCATGCGGATCAATGGTTTTGGTTTCGAACACGGCGATGATCCGCCGTCCTCGCAAAGGCTGGCAGAGGCATGGCGGCCCTATATCGAAACCTGCATTGATGCCTTCGGCGCCGAGCGCTGCATGTTCGAGAGCAATTTCCCGGTCGACAAGGGGTCCTACGGTTATCAGGTGTTCTGGAATGCCTGTAAGCTGTTGGCAAAGGATGCCTCACCGACGGAACGGGCGGACCTGTTTGCCGGCACGGCACGGAGATTCTACAAGCTGCCCGACCTTGGATGATTGCCAACCGATCCGAGCCTTGCTGCAACACATCAGGACCAGATATGAGCACTGCGACACAGCCATTGCCGCCAGCAACCGTTCCCACCCTGCACATTGCCGACGGGCGGGCCACCGTCCGCCTCAACCGGCCGGCGATGCACAACCGCCTCGAGCCCGCGGATCTCGATCGACTGGTTGAGATCTTCGGCGAGGTTGCAGGCGACAGCAGCTGCCGGGTCCTGGTCATCACGGCCACCGGCAAGAGTTTTTCCTCAGGCTTCCACATCGGAGCATTGGCCGAGCGCAAGGCGAACGGCGGGCCGGACTACGACCCCGATGCATTCGAAAAGATGGTCAACACGCTGGAGGCGCTGCCGCTACCGACGATTGCCGCGATCAACGGCGGCATCTATGGCGGCGCCACCGATCTGGCGCTGGCCTGCGACTTCCGCATTGGTGTCGAAGGCATGCGCATGTTCATGCCGGCCGCCAAGCTCGGCATCGTCTATTATTCCAGCGGTGCCCGCCGCTATGTTTCCAGGCTCGGCCTCAACAACGCCAAAAAGCTGTTCATGACGGCCGCCCATATCCGGGCCGACGAACTCATCGCCATGGGCTACTTGACCGAGCTTGTGGCGCCCGACGAACTCGCCAGCGCAGTTGACAGCCTCGCCGGCCAGCTGAGCGGCAATGCACCGCTCGCACTGGCCGGCATCAAGAAGACGCTGAACGACATCGCAGCCGGTTGTCACGATCCGGCCGACAATGCCGCCGCCCGCCAGCTTTGCTCAGAGTCCGATGATCACCGGGAAGCGCTCAAAGCCTGGCAGGACAAGCGCGCGCCGGTATTCAAGGGCCACTGAATGCGCACCCGGCATCGACGACGTTGAAGGACAACCGCCATGACTCAAGCAACCACGACCCAAGCAAACATGACCCAAGCGACCACGACCCAAGCAACCATCGCCAACCTCGTCCGCGAGATCAAGGCCGTGCTGGCAACCACGGATGACGATGCAATGATCACCGCTGCTGTCGGCGAACTGGCAAAACCGTTGGCTGCCGACAAAAGCTGGATCGAACCGCGATGTTTCGAAACCGATGATGAGCAGGGCATTGGCATTGTCGTCCTTCATCGCGAACCCGGTGACGGCCTGCTGATCGAAACCGTTTGCTGGCAGGCCGGCCGCGGCGTCGCCCCGCATGACCATCTAACGTGGGGCGTCGTCGTCGGCCTTGAAGGCGAGGAAACCAACGTCACCTGGCGGCGCCACGACGACGGCAGCACACCCGGCTATGCCGATCTTGAACGGTCACAAGAGATGCCGGTGCGCTGCGGCGACATCTGCCGCCTTCAGGCGCGCGATATCCATAGCGTGCGCAACGACGGCCAAACCGATTCGATGTCGTTGCACATCTACGGCCGCGATCTCGCCGCCACCGGCCGGTCGGAATACGACCCGATCAACAAGATCCAACGTCCCTGCCCGGTGCGCCGGAAACAATAACCGCGACGAAAACCGCGACGGACCGCTCAATATTCGAGAATTGCGCGTCCAAGAATCCTGCCGGCGCGGAGGTCGTCGCAGGCCTCGTTGATCTGGCCGAGACCGTAGCGCCGCGTAATCAGGCGATCGAGCGGAAACTTTCCGTCCTGGTGCCAGCGTAAATACATCGCGAAATCCCGATCCGGGAAACTCGCACCGAAACTGCCGCAATAGCGTCGCTGGCCATAGACAAACAGCTGCGGATCGATCGTGATCTTCTCCTGCGGGATGCCGATGAGAACCGCCAGGCCACCGAAGTTGTCGCCGCCGATGCCGCCCGGCCGGGTCGCCTGCAGGATCTGCTCGCACGTCACTTGTTTGCCGATCGCATCGAAGGCGTAATCTAGACCGCCATCCGTGATCTCGCGGATCGCTGCGACCGGATCTTCATTGCCCGACGCATTGACGGTGTGCGTCGCCCCAAACGAGCGCGCAAATTCGAGCTTGGTTTCATCGACGTCGACGGCGATGATCGGATGGGCTTCGAGGATCGCAGCGGCACGGATGGCGCAGAGCCCAACACCGCCAACGCCGAACACGCCAACCGATTGTTCCGGACGCACCTGGGCGGTGTGCAAGACGGCGCCGGCCCCAGTCAACACCGCACATCCAACGATGCAGCTCAGATCGCGCGGGTGCCCGTTCGGAACCGGAACCACCAAGTCACGACTGGTTTGCACGTCGCGGGCCCAGGTATAGACGTGTCCGTGTGCCGCCTGGCCCTGAAACGTCGCCCCGGTCAGTCCGCGTGGCACCGGTCCGCGGCGAGCTGTCCGTGGCACCCAGGTAACGATACACTGATCGCCTTCCCTGAGATCCTCGACGTCCCGTCCCACCCGACTCACAATCCCGGTCCCTTCGTGGCCCAACAACAATGGCCGGCCCAATGCCGGGTTGTGCATCTGGTGGAGCTGCGAGTGGCACACCCCGCTGGAATAGAGCTGCACCGTCACCTGATCGGCGCCGGGATCGGGCAGATCAATCTCTTCGACCTGCAACGGACCACCGATTTGGGTTTGCACGGCCGCAACTGTTTGCATGTGATGTGTCCTTCATTGTTCGGCCGATGTTCAGCCGGTGTTCGGCAAACGGAGACGGCAAAGATGCTGGTGGTGAAATCTATCCGCTGACAACCCGCAGCACGCGCGCCGTCACGGCATCGTCACGGCATCATCATTGCGCCGTCAAACCGCCATCCACCACCAGCCCGGCGCCGGTCATGAAGCCGGCATCATCAGACGCCAGGTAGACGATACCCTTGGCGATGTCGTCGGCGACGCCGAGACGACCGATCGGATGCTGTCGAATAGCGATGCTGCGCGCCGCCTCGACATCGTTGCTGCCGGTTTGCGTTGCCCGCGAGGTAAACGTTTGTGCCCCCATGTCGGTCTCGATGACGCCGGGATGGATCGAGTTGACCCGGATCCGGTCGCCCCGGCGCCCGAACGCCAGGGCGGTGGATTTGGTAAACAGCGTCACGCCGCCCTTGGTCATCGAGTAGATCGGATCGAGCTGCGAGCCGATGAGACCGGCAACCGACGCCAGATTGACAATCGCGCTTCCGTGCGGGCTGGCCTTGCCGCGTTCGCGCAGCGCCGGTGCGCAAAGCCTGGTGCCGAGATAAACACCCTTCAGGTTGATGTCGATGATGCGATCCCAGTCTTCCTCGGTTACATCCTCGAAATCGCGCCCGAGGAAGATGCCGGCATTGTTGACCAGAACGTCGAGCCCGCCATAGCGCGTGACCGCCAGATCGACGGCCGCCCGCCAGTCCGCCGCACGCGTCACATCAAGACGCACGAACGCGGCCGCGCCGCCATTTGCAACAATCTCATCAACCGTTTCCTTGCCGCGCTGTTCGAGAATGTCGCCGACGATCACCTCGGCGCCGACCTGCGCCATCCGCTTGGCCGTTTGTGCGCCAATCCCGCGCGCGCCCCCCGAAATCAGGGCAACTTTGCCATCAAGCCGATTCATGAGCGTTTCTCCCACACAGTGTTCCGGCGATGCTACGGCGATACCGCCGGCAAGCAAACACGCGGGCCATCGCAAGGCTGATCATCGCAACCCAACCGGCCCCGCCATCCTTGTCCGCAGCCGCAAACGGGCGCATCCTAGAGCAACCTGCTATTATTCGGGAGCGCCATCATGACCGCATCGTCTCAGCTCCAGCGTGTGATGCTGCGCCAGATGCAAACCATTCGTCGCTTTGAGGAACGCGCATCCGCCGATTTTCTGGCCGGCGACATCTATGGCGTCGTCCACTGTTACATTGGTGAGGAGGCGGTCGCGGTCGGGGTTTGCGCGGCGCTCGAGCGCACCGACCAGATCATTTCCACCCATCGCGGCCACGGCCATTGCATTGCCAAGGGCGCCGATCTCAAGCGCATGATGGCCGAACTCTACGGCCGTGAGACCGGCTATTGCAAAGGCAAGGGCGGATCGATGCACATTGCCGACTTCGATATCGGCATGCTCGGCGCCAACGGTATTGTTGCCGGCGGCATCTCGATTATCACCGGCGCCGGGCTTGCCGCGCAAATGGATGGTAACGGCAGCGTGGCGGTGTGCTTCTTCGGCGATGGTGCCTCCAACGCCGGCCCGTTTCACGAATCGATCAATATCGCGGCCCAGTGGCGGCTTCCCGTGATCTACGTCTGCGAGAACAATCTCTGGGCCGTCAATGTTCCGGTTGGTGAAAGCGTATCCGTGCCCGACATTGCCGAACGCGCCAAGGGCTACGGCATTCCGGGCGTTATCGTTGACGGCAACGACGTGGTTGCGGTTTACGAGGCAGCTCGTGCGGCCGTTCGCCGTGCCCGTCATGGTGACGGGCCGACCCTGATCGAGTGCAAGACCTATCGTCATCGCCGTCACACCGAACGCGCCGACCAGCCGGATTCGCGACCGCCGCAAGAGATCGCAGCGTGGCTCAAAAAGGACCCGATCGATCGCCTTGTCGGCAACCTGCTCCAGCACGGCCAGCTGACGGATGAAGACTGGGCGGCGCTGGACGCCGATATTGTTGCCGAGATCGAAGCAGCCGTCGCCTTTGCCAAGGCCAGCCCGTTCCCCAATCGCAACGCCGCCGACGAAGATGTATTTGCGGACTAAGGACCCCGCCCGATGCCGACAATCACCTATCTCGAAGCCATCAGCGAGGCGATCGCCGAAGAAATGCGCCGGGACGACAAGATCTTTCATTTGTCGACCGATGCCCCGCCCGAGCTGCTCGAAGAATTCGGGCCGGCCCGCGTGCGCCAGACGCCGATCGCCGAAAGCGCCTTGACCGGGATTGCGATCGGCGCGGCCGCATCCGGCTACCGCCCGATCGTCGATTGGCGCCTGGTCACGTTCTCGTTCGTCGCCATGGATCAGATCGTCAACCAGGCAGCCAAGATCCACTACATGTTCGGCGGTCAGGCCCAGTTCCCGATCCTGTTCCGCACGACCGTCGGCGGCGGCACACGCCGTGCCGCCCAACATTCCCAGAGCCCCTATTCGATGTTCATGAACCTTGCCGGTTTGAAGCAGGTTCTGCCGTCAACGCCGCGCGACGTCAAAGGCCTGACCAAAACCGCGATCCGCGACAACAACCCGGTGATCGTGTTTGAATCCGGCCGGCTCGGCGGCCTCAAGGGCGACGTGCCCGACGGCGATGCAACCATTCCGTTGGGCCGGGCCGACGTCAAGCGAGAGGGCTCCGACGTCACCATCGTTGCCCTCGCCTGGCTCGTCCACGAGGCGCTGGCGGCAGCCGACGAGCTTGCCGAAGGTGGGATCTCGGCCGAGGTCGTCGACCCGCGCTCATTGGTCCCGATGGACGCCGACACGATCCGCTCATCCGTCAGCAAGACCGGCCGGCTGGTGATTGCCGACGAAGCCGGCCCGACGGCCGGCGCCGCCGCCGAGATTTCAGCGCTGGTGACGGAGGACGCCGCAACCTTCCGGGCCTTGAAGGCGGCACCGCAGCGGGTCTGCGCCTTGCAGGTGCCGATCCCGTACGCGCCCGAGCTCGAGGATCACGTCTTTCCGGATCGCCAACGGATTGTCGATGGCGTGAAGCGCGTCTTGGCTTATACCAGCCCAGCTTAAGAATTGGCGCGCACCATCGCCGACCGAGTGTCAACATCAACGATGTCATGCCGGCACGTGTTGCCGGTATCCATCGTCCGACAGGCGCGGGCATTTGTCGGACGATGGGCCCCGGCGACGAGCGCCGGGGTGACGCCCAGTTAATGCCAGCCCCGCTTAAGAATTGAGGCACACGCGCTGGTCGAGTGATCAACATCACAGATGTCATACCGGCACCTGTTGCCGGTACCCATCGTCCCGCAGGCGCGGCATGTGTCGAACGATGGGCCCCGGCGACGCGCGCCGCGGCGACGCCGAGTTAATATCGCCCCGCTTAAGAATGGGCGCACACGACTGCTGGTCGAGTGATCAACATCGAAGATGTCATGCCGGCATCTGTTGCCGGTATCCATCGTCCCGCAGGCGCAGCACTTGTCGGACGATGGGCCCCGGCGACGAGCGCCGGGGTGACGCCGAGTTAATATCGCCCCGCTTAAGAATGGGCGCACACGACCGCTGGTCGAGTGATCAACATCGAAGATGTCATGCCGGCATCTGTTGCCGGTATCCATCGTCCCGCAGGCGCGGCGCTTGTTGGACGATGGGCCCCGGCGACGAGCGCCGGGGTGACGCCGAGTTAATCCCAGCCCCGCTTAAGAATGGGCGCACACGGCCGCTGGTCAGTGATCAACATCAAAGATGTCATGCCGGCACGGGTTGCCGGTATCCATCGTCCCACAGGCGCGGCGCTTGTCGGACGATGGGCCCCGGCGACGAGCGCCGGGGTGACGCGGCGTTAATACCAGCCCCGCTTGAGAATTGGCGCACACGACTGCTGGTCGAGTGATCAACATCAAAGATGTCATACCGGCACATGTTGCCGGTACCCATTGTCCGACAGGCGCGGCGTTTGTCGGACGATGGGCCCCGGCGACGAGCGCCGGGGTGACGCCGAGTTGATACCGCCCGCTTAAGAATTGGCGCACACGACCGCTGGTCGAGTGATCAACATCAAAGATGTCATACCGGCACATGTTGCCAAAGCGCCCGGCCCTTTGGCGGTATTGGTTAAGGGCGGAGCATCTATTCAACCGCCGTTTGACGGCGATCGATGAGAGGTTTGGCCACCCCGCAAACGCCCCGCCCAGGGAATGGCTGCCCCGGGTGCCGAACTTGTCCAGAGGCTGCGCCTGCCCCGGCCCCGGCCCCAGCGCCGACCCCAGTCCCTCAACCGGCGGATTGCCGTCCTCATGCACCTATCAATTGTTCGTAGAGGGCGACGGTCTGGGCCCCGATGATGGCCTCCGAAAAGTTGTCCTCAACCAGGCGCCGCGCTGCCTGGCCGAACCGGCGGCGCATTGGCGCATCATCGCTCATGCGTGCGATGGCGCGTGCCAGTTGCTGGTGATCATCGATCGGGTGGGTCAGTGCCGTCACGCCGTGCACCGCGATCTCGCGACAGCCGGGGGCATCGGACGCAATCATCGGTCGACCGTGGGCGGCCGCCTCCAGCAAGCTCTTGGGCAACCCCTCACGCCGCGACGGCAATACCGCAATATGGGCGCGCGCCCACAGCTGCGGGATGTCGCCGACATGGCCGAGCCATGCGATGCCGTCGCGGCGCTGCCAGTTCTCCAGCTCCGCCTGCGCGATTGTCGTCGGGTTTTCGGGATCCGGCGTGCCGGCCAGCAGCAACCGCGGCGCCGCACCCTGGTGGGCGAGCACGCCGTGCGCTTCGACCAAGGTGCGCACGCCCTTGTCTTCGAGCATCCGCCCGACAAAGGCCAGCGTGATTGGCGCATCCGGCTCCGGCAAGGGTTGCAACAGCGCGGTGTCGACCCCGGAGCCGCGAATCAGGGCGATCCGTTGCGGATTGACACCGAGGCGTCGCAGGAAACTCTCATCGTCCGGGTTCTGCACGATCGTGCGTACATTCGCACGGTTCATCAGAACTTTGAGACTGTAGCCCAACCCCATCGCAAACAATCTTTGGTGCGGCGCGCGCGCCAGGAAGGCGGAGCCCAGACCGGCAATGCTGTTGACGACTTTGAGCCCGCCCAGGCCGATGCTCGCGCCGGAGCCAACCAGCACCGGCTTGATTGCAACATTGTGCAAAATGTGCGGTCGCAGCCGGCGCAGCAGATCGCGGACCTGGGCAACGGCATTGGCTGCATCGCGCGGTGAGCGGCTGCCGCGGCTCCAATCGATCGGGTGGGCGGCAAAGCCTTGCGCTTCGATGTCTGCCCGGCGGTCTTCGAGCCGCGCGGCAACGTGGACCTCGAAACCAGCATCGCGCGCCGCCCGCGCCATCGGCAGGCGGTGCAGGAGAAATGCCCAGTCCTCGGTCTGGAGATAGAGCACACGTTTGCTATTCGCCATAAGGTTCCGGTCTCAATCCACGGTCGCCGGACGTTAAACCGTGGCGGCTGCAATGGAAACCGCTGCACCGATCGAGGATCGCGCTGGCAGCCGCGGTCACGATCGCGGCCAAACGCCGTGCCGCCGTCATGCCGGCGCCGGTGCCGGTGCCGGTGCCGGCGCAATAATGTGCGCATAAGAGCCCATCACCGCATCGCGCCGGCCGCCGATTTCTCCAAGATAGCAACCGCCGCTGTCCCAGCTCTTGAACAGGGCATCATCGGAACTGCCATCGACCAGGGTGGTGTAATGGAATTCGTGACCGCGAAGGGCACGCGGCAACGGCGCCGTGCCAAGCGTCTCAAGTTTGCGATATCCCAATTGCCGCTGCCGCACCACAAAACTGGTGGTATGCCCAAGCAGGCCCAACATCGTGTGGCGCCCGCCGTGCGCATCGATCAGACCCTCGCCGAGCACCATATAGCCACCGCATTCGCCGTAGATCACCGCCCCGCGATCGCGGGCCGCCTGCATGGCGCAGCGAAACCCCTGCGCGGCGGCAATCCGACCCGCATAGAGCTCCGGATAGCCACCCGGCAGGAATACGGCATCCGCGTCGGCCGGCGGGCCTTGATCGGCAAGCGGCGAGAACGTGCAAACCTCGGCACCTTGCGCCTGCCAATCTTCAATAATATGGCGATAGGCAAAGCCGAACGCGGTATCGCAGGCAACGCCAATGCGTTGACCAAGCGGCGGCAACATGCTGGCCGAGCCGCCGGTTTTGAGCCCGCCGCAGAGCGCGACAAGCCCATCAAGATCAATCGCACCTGCAATCGCGTCGGCGGCCAGATCGACCACGCCTGCCAGGTCGTCCTGCTCCACAGCCTGCACCAAGCCGAGATGGCGAGATCCAAGCGCCAGTTTCGGGTCCGAGCGGACCGCGCCCAGATAGGTCACGGCAACATCTGCGAGCGCCTTGGCGAGCATTGCCGCGTGGCGATCGCTGGCAACCCGCGTCGCGATCACGCCGTTCACCTGCACTCGGTCGCAAAACGTCGAAAAGCCGTGCACAACGGCTGCTATCGACTGCGCCTGCCGGCTCGCATCAATGACCAGGATGACCGGCAGGCCGAGCGCATCAGCAACATCGGCGGTCGATGCCCCGCCGCCCGCAGCACCGTCGAACAGGCCCATGACACCCTCGACGATCATCAGCGTGCCCGCTGCTGCGTGGCTGCCGGCACGGGCGCGCAACTGCGCCTGAGACATCGCCCATGGGTCGAGATTGATGCACGGTGCCTGCGCTGCAGCCGCAAGGAACTGGGGATCGATGTAATCCGGACCACACTTCGCCGGTCTGACGGCATGGCCGCGCCGCCGCAGCGCCGCCAGAACGGCCATCGTCGTCACGGTCTTGCCCGCGCCGGAACTCGGCGCCGCGATGACAACTCCTTTCGCAGCCCCCACCACACGATTACCCGATCGCATTGCTCTTTAACCCGGCAACGTACCAATCAAGCTTGTCGCGCAACGATGACGCGCGCCCGACCACCACGACGGCCGGCGTTGCGACGGTGCCGCTGGCGGCAAGTTCGCCGGCCTGCGCCAGCGTCGTCGTCCACACGCGTTGGGTTGGCAGCGTTGCATTGCTGACAATCGCGACGGCGTCATCGCCGGCCCGCCCGTTCGCCAGCAGGCGCTCGGCAATGCCGGCAAGGTTCTTGACCGCCATGTACATCACCAGGACCGGCGACGCCGTCGCCACGGCCCGCCAATCGACACCGGCCGGCACCGCGCCGCTGGCATCATGTCCGGTCAGAAAAATGACGCTGTGATTGATGTCTCTGTGGGTTACCGGCACGCCGGCATATCCCAACCCACCGACGCCGGCGGAGATCCCGGGAACGATCCGGAACGTGACACCGGCGCCGGCCAGCGCTTCGCATTCTTCACCGCCGCGCCCGAAGATAAACGGATCGCCACCCTTCAGGCGCAGAATGCGGTTGCCGGCGCGCGCCAGCTCAATCAGGCGATCGCAAATATCGCGCTGGTTGTGCGATGGTTTGCCGCCGCGCTTGCCCGCATATTCGCACCGCGTATGCGGACCGGCCCATTTCAGAATGGCATCGCTAACCAGCGCATCATAGACAATCACATCGGCGTTCTGCAGGGCGTGGTAGGCCAGCAGCGTCAACAGACCGGGGGCGCCGGGGCCGGCCCCAACCAGCCACACCGTTCCGGACCGGAACGCGGGGAAGTCCTCACGGTCCAGGCGCCCGAACCCTTGCGCCTCCTCGCAGTTCGACACTATTCCGGTGTCAGAGACCAGCTTTCGATCGACGTCCTGCATCACATTAACCTGTCAATTGACGATGGCGCCGTTGGCGGCGCAAATGTTGGTATTGCACACTCAACAAAACGACTAACATCCGGCCCATGCAGACCAAACGCCCCTCCGCGCAGGACAAACGCGAACTTCGCCGTGGTTGGACGACCGGGGCCTGCGCGACGGCGGCAACCAAAGCGGCGCTTGAATTGCTGTTGACCGGCAGCGCCCCCGACCCGGTGACGATTACGTTGCCGAAGGGAGAACAGCCGGCGTTTGCGCTGGCGCTCGAAGCGCACGGGCTGGCCTGGGCGCGCATCGGTATCATCAAGGACGCCGGCGATGATCCGGACGTCACCCACGGCGCCTTGATTGTCGTCACGGTCCAAAGGGGCCGAGCGGGCGCGGGCGTGACCTTCAAGGCCGGCGCAGGCGTCGGCACCATTACCAAACCCGGCCTGCCGCTGGCGCCTGGCGAACCGGCGATCAACCCAGTGCCGCGGCGCATGATGCAAAACATCGTGCACGAGGTCGCAGCGCGCCACGGCATGGCAGCCGACATCGCGATCGAGATTGGCGTACCGGGCGGTGAACGGCTCGCCGCCAAGACCTGGAACCCGCGCCTTGGCATCGTTGGCGGCATCTCGATCCTCGGCACCACCGGCATCGTCCACCCGTTTTCCTGCTCGGCCTGGATCCACGCGATCCACCGCGGCATCGACGTCGCCCGTGCCGAAGGCCTGAGCCGCATTGCCGGCGCCACCGGTTCGACATCGCAGGCTGCCGCCCAGCGGCGCTATGACCTGACCGACAGCGCCATCATCGACATGGGCGATTTCGTTGGCGGCATGTTGAAATATGTCCGCGCGCACCCGATCCCGCAGGTCGTCATCGCCGGCGGATTTGCCAAGATGTGCAAGTTCGCCCAGGGCTACCTCGACCTTCACTCCGGCCGCAGCCAGGTCGATTTCGATTGGCTCGCTGCAGCGGCGGCTGGCCTCGGCGCCGACGCCGCCCTGTGCGCGCGCATTGTCAACGCCAATACCGCCGCCGAAGTGTTGATGCTGTGCCGTGAAAACCACCTTCCGATCGCCGCGGAAGTTGCCGCCGCCGGCTTCAAAACGGCGCAGCAAACACTGCAGGGAGCGCCGGTTGGCGCCGAAATACTGGTCGTCGACCGCAACGGCGCCGTCATTGGTGAGGCCCGCTGACATGCCGCCGCGCCGATCGCCGAAACGTGTCTTGATCCTCGGTGGCACCGCCGAAGCCCGCGCGCTGGCCCAACGGCTTGGAGACGATAAACGGTTCACGCTCACAACATCACTCGCCGGCATCACGACCACCCCCGTGGCGATTGCCGGACCAGTGCGAACCGGCGGCTTCGGCGGCAGCGCCGGCCTTGCCGCCTACATCCGCGCGACGATGGTCGACATCGTGATCGACGCCACCCACCCGTTCGCCATTCGGATTTCGGCCAATGCGGCGCGGGCGGCAGCGGATGCGCGATGTACTGTCCTGCGGCTGTGCCGGCCGCCATGGCTGCCTCGTGAGAACGACGATTGGACCAGTGCCACCGACGTCGCGCACGCCGCCGACCTCATCGAAACCGGCGCAACGGTGCTTCTCACGGTCGGCGGCAAGCAATTGCAACCGTTCGCGGCACGCCGCGATGTCACCATCCACGCGCGCATGATCGAAGCGCCCGCCGAACCGCTGCCAGATCATATCTCGGTCATCCTGGACCGCCCGCCGTTCAGCCTTGAGGGCGAACGCTCCTTGCTGCGCAAAGCCGGTGCAAGGGTACTCGTGACCAAGAATGCCGGCAGCGATGCCGTTGACGCCAAGCTCGATGCTGCCCGCTCGCTGTCGGTTCCTGTCATCATGATCGAACGGCCGCCGGGCGCAGCGCCGGCCGATGCCGAAACCGTCGACGAAATGCTGGCGTTGCTCGACCATCACGCCACCTGAGACGTTTTGCGATGACGCAGAATGTGCTGGTGGGCGGCATCGTAGAGCGCTGAATCGCGAAAGTTCCGGGCGTTGCCGAACACCCGCCCGACCAGCACCAACGCTGTGCGCGTGATTTTGGCGGCGCGAACTTGCTGCGCGATATCCGCCAGCGTCCCGCGAATGATTTGCTGATCGGGCCAGGTCGCGCGGTAGACGACGATGACCGGACAGTCCTCGCCATAGTGAGGCGCAAGCTCGCAACGGATATGCTTGAGATTGCGCACCGATAGGTGAATTGCCAGCGTCGCGCCCGACCGGCCCAGCGTCGCCAGGTCTTCGCCGGGCGGCATGCGCGACGCCTTCATGGCCGTCCGCGTCAGGATCACCGTTTGCGCGATTTCCGGCAACGTCAGTTCCGATTTCAGAACCGCCGCCGCGGCTGCAAAGGCCGGAACCCCGGGCACCACCTCGTAGGCGATGCCGAGGCCGTCCAGGCGGCGCATCTGCTCGGCGATTGCACCGTAGATTGACGGATCGCCGGAATGGACACGTGCAACGTCATGGCCGGCCTGTTCGGCGTGCTCGATCTCGGCAATGATCTGGTCGAGCGTCATCGGCGCGGTGTCGATCAGCCTTGCCCCGTCCGGCGCCGCGGCGACGATTTCGCCCGGCACCAATGAACCTGCGTAAAGGCAGACCGGGCACCTTTGGATCAACGTCAAGCCGCGCACGGTGATGAGATCAGCTGCGCCGGGCCCGGCACCGATGAAATAGACCGTCATTGCGCTGTCTCCCGCTTGGCCGCGTAGCCGCGCGGCGTAAACACCAAGGTGCGGCCGTCGCCCATTTGGCATGTCTCAGTGGTGCTGGAGCCGACCATCACCAGGGACAACATGTCGACCTGCGCTGTCTCAATCGACGTCAGAGTTGCATAGGTCAGCGTCTCATCCGGGCGGCCAAGGTTGCTGGCGATGATGACCGGCGTCTCAGGTGATCGGTATCGTGCGATCAGCGCGAGGGCGCGGTCCAGCTGATCGTGCCGCCGCGTCGAGCGCGGATTGTAGAACGCAACGACGAAATCACCTACCGCCGCCGCCCTGATCCGGTTCTCGATCACCGGCCACGGCGTCAACAGATCGGACAGCGAGATGCAGCAGAAGTCGTGACCGATCGGTGCCCCAGCGCGCGCGGCGGCCGCCTGGAAGGCAGAAATCCCGGGCACAAAGGCCAATGCGACGCGGCCGGCACCGTCGCTGAGCCTGCTCGTTTCCGGTGGCAGCGCCATCAATTCGCAAACCAGCGCCGCCATGGCATAGATGCCGGCATCACCGGAGCAGATCAGCGCAACATCACGGCCCTCGCCGGCCAGTTCCAGCGCATGACGCACACGCAGTTCCTCATCACCGAGCGCAAAGCGATGCTCGGCCTGCGCCCGGCGCAGATCGCTGACGAGGTCAAGATAGCGGCCGTAGCCAACCCAGTCCGACGACCGTGTCAGCAACTCGACGGCTTCGCGGCTGCGCCAGGCGGCGGTGCCGGGTCCGACGCCGACAACGGCCAACGTGCCGCGGGCGCGCCCGACACGCAGCGGATCGATGATCGCATCTGAGACGGCGATCGCGCAGGTTGCCCGCCTCGACTTGCGCTTTTCTATGGCGAGGCTGGGCGCGCCACTAGCGGCCAGTGCCGCACCCTCCGCCACACCCGCAACACCGACCGCGGCCATCACCACCGATGATGGATTGGGAATGCGGTCTGCCGCCGCATTGATCGCGGCGGCGTTCAGAAAGCGCGCCGGCACGCCGAGATGATCGGCGACGGCATGAACGCCGGCCTCATCCGCCTTGCGCTCGAGCGAGGCCACGCATGCGATCGTTGCGATGGCAACACCGGCGTCTCGGATCGCGGCATCGACCAGTGCGACCAGATCCGCGGCCGGGCAACCACGGTCGGAACCAACCCCGACGACCACCCGGCGGGGATGATAAACGAGTTCGCGCGGCCCTGGTTCGCGCGGCGCCAGCGCCGCCGTCAGGCGCACGTCACCCGCCGCAGCACGGTTGAACCGCGTCGCATCGAGCCAATCCAGCTCGTCCGACATCTCGACCGATGCGCCGGCAAGAATGTCAGCCATAACCGCCTTCGCGGCATCGACGTTGGCCAGCGTCCAACCCGCCGGCGGCGCGTCCAAGGCTGCGCCGAGCACAACGTCTCCGGCCGTCGTGATCGCCGCTGTCACTGCCAGCGCCTGGCCAAGCCGGCGCGCCAGTTCGTTTGCGCCCCGATGCCCACCGACCAGCGGCACGACAGCGCTGCCATCTTCGGCCACGGCCAGCACCGGGCGCTCTCTAAGTTTGTCCGCCAGCACGGGGCCAATGGCGCGGATCAGGATGGCGCTCGAACAGACGCCGATGATCGCCCGCCCGTCCCGGAAACACCGGCGCAAATGTGGCCCGACGTCGGTGAACAAGACGTCGGCATCATCAACCCGCCGCGCAAGCCCGTGCAATTCCGCATCGCCGAGCACCCGCACCAGCCGCCGCGCCAGCTTAGCGCCCGACGGGCCGAGTGCGACGACGACCGCGCTCATGGCGCAATCCTGTCGTGACGCGAAAGGATGATCATCGAAAAGTAAGCATGCTCGTCATCGTTGATCTGCGACCAATCGAAGACCCGCTGCTCGTCATGAGACACAGCTTCAACGAGCACGGCGGCAGCTTTGAGGCCGCGCCCTTCAATCACGCGGCGGACCTTCGCAAAGTGTCGGCCGACCTTGACGATGATGGCCGCATCAGTTCGCGCCAACTCCTCGTTCAGCCGCGCCTCGGACAACGTCGCCGGCACCACTTTCAACGTCTCGGTTCTGCTTGCAAGCGGCAGACCGGCAGCCGCCGCACCGGCCGTCACCGACGAAACGCCGGGCACAACCCGGGTCGTGAAATCCCGCGCCAGCCGGACAAACAAATGCATGGCGCTGCCGTAGAGAAAGGGATCGCCTTCACACAGAAGGGCAATGGAACGGCCGGCCTCGAGGTGCGCCCGGATCTGCTGCGCGGCGCCGTCATAGGCAGCCTGCGCCGGCGCCGGGTCGAGCGCCATCGGCAACCGAAACGGCAGTTCCTCGTGATGCGGCGTAATGTAGTCGGCCGCCGTGCGCCGCGCCTTCGATTGCCCGTCCGCCGTCATCGGATACGCAATGACGTCCGCCATGCCGATCAGGCGAACCGCCTTCAACGTCATCAGATCCGGTGCTCCCGGACCGACCCCGACAACATAGAAGCGCGCGGCGGAATGGGATCGGTTCATGGTTTCATCACCCGCCACTGCGTTACGGTCATGGCCGGTTGCATGGCGCGGAACCGGCCGACGGCACCGGCCCGGGCGACCGCCAGCCCGACAAGGTCGCCACCGAACTCTCCGTGTCGCCGGGCCAATGCCGCCTCGCCCTCCAGGGTGACGGCATTGGCAACCAAACGACCACCCGACGTGAGCGCCCGCCAGCACGCTTCGAACACGTCGTCATCTGTGATCGCACCACCGTGGAAGACGGCATCGGGTGCAGCCTGACCGTCGAGGATGGCGGGCGCACGACCGGCAACGACCGAAAGCTGCGGCACGCCGAGGCGCAGCGCGTTCTGCTCGATCATACCGACGCGTTCCGGATCGCACTCGAAGGCAACGGCACTGACATTCGCACCACATCGCAACCATTCAACGGCGACGGAACCGCAGCCGGCGCCGACATCCCAGAGACGCTGTCGCGGTGCCGGTGCAAGCGCCGACAGCGACAGCGCCCGCACCTCGCGTTTGGTGATCTGGCCGTCATGCAGGAAGGCGCCGTCCGGCAGTCCGGGAAGCGGCGGCAGATAATGCACATCGGGCTCGATCGCGCACGCCACCGCCATGATGTTCAAGTCCGCATAGCTGGTAAAGTCATGCTCTTCGACCTTGAGATCATGCCGCGCTTCGTTGGCGCCGCCGAGATTCTCGAGAATGCTGACGTGGCTCGGCCCGTAGCCTGCCTGCAACATCAAACTCATGATCTTGGCCGGTGCATCGCCATCGCGCGTCAGGATGAACAACCTGGCGCCCGGTGCGATGGCAGCGTGCAGCACTTCCAGAGGCCGGCCGTGCAGGGAAATGCAGGCGACATCCTGCAAGGCCCAACCCATGCGCGCGGCTGCATGCGAAAATGCCGAAGGTGCGGGCAGCACCGTAAACTCCTCGGCCGGCAGGCGCGCGGCAAAAGTTGCACCGACACCAAAGTGCATGGGATCGCCGGTCGCCAGCACCACAACCGCGCGTCCTCGGGCTCGGAGGACGTGTTCGACGCCGTCGCTGAACGGTGTCGGCCACGCATACCTGCGCCCGGCGTCGATCGCTGCCAGATCCAACAATCGCGCCGAGCCCGCCACCATGTCGGCCCGGTCGATTACGACCCGGGCCGCCGCGGGCGCGGATGCCAAGCCATCGAGCCCGATCCCGACAATCGTCAGCCAGGCCGTCATCGTTCACCGGCGCCGATAAGGATAGCATTGAAGGCGGCCGCCGCCATCGCACTGCCGCCACGGCGCCCGAGCAAGGTCGCGAAGCTGAGGCCACGTGGACTTGAGACGAGTTCCTGTTTGGCCTCGGCGGCACCGACAAAGCCGACCGGAAAGGCGAACACCGCAGCCGGCTTCGGACCACCGGCATCGATCAGTTCCAGCAATGCAAACAGCGCCGTCGGTGCATTGCCAACAATGACAACGGCGCCGGCAAGCTCATCCTTCCACGCCGAAACCGCGGCGGCCGAACGGGTGGTTCGCCAGCGCCGCGCATTGTCGCCAGTGCGCGGGTCGTTGAGCGTGCAGCGAACAGCGATATCGGGCGGCAGTTGTTCCGTTTTAATCGCAACGCGGACCATTTCGACGTCGGTGAAGACTGCCCGTCGCGCCGCCAAGGCACAGCGGGCTGCGGCTGCGACATCGCCGCCAAATCTCAGGTCATCGACGATATCGCACATTCCCGAGGCGTGCGCGACACGAACGGCGATACGCGCATGATCATCATCAAGACCCGCGACGTTGAGTTCACGACGGATCGTGTCGAAGGACAAGCGATAGATCGCGGCCGGATCTTTGAGATAGGCGAGGGTCATCGCTCACTCATCGTCCCCGCTCAGCACGCTGCGCGGGCCGAGCGGGTGGTCGGCATGGGGATAGGAATGATGATGGTCATGATGGTAGTGTTGTCCGTGGCCATGATGGTGGTCGTGATGGTGGTGTTGTCCGTGGCCATGATGGTGGTCGTGATGATGGCGGTGATGGCCGTGACTGCGCCCGGCATTGGTGACCAGGCGGCACTTGCCGGTGCAAAACGTATCGCACAACTCGCAATCCTCGACCTGCGATCCCGGCGCCGATGCGCCCATGCCTTCGACGTGGTGATGATGGCTTTCCTGCGGCGTGCCAACCTCGTGTTCGAAGCCCAGCACCTGGGCGCGGTACTTGCACATTGCACAATTCATCGCGTTCTGGCCGTCGAGAATTTCCGTGACACGTTGCGCGAACGTGTCGATCACCTGGGCATGATCGTTGAGGTAGGCGGCCTTGACAAACTCAATATCCGGATTGCGCGCTGCAACCTGATCGGTAAAGCCGTAGATCCTGTCAATCAGAATGCCGGTGAACAGAAAGTACGGAAACACCACGACGCGCTTGTAGCCAAGGCGCGTTACGTGTTCCAGGCACGGTTCGACCAACGGAAACGTGACACCGGAATAGCCGACTTCGCACCACCCGAAACCAAACCCTTCCCACAACATCCTGGCGATCTTCGAGACGTTGGAATTGGCATCCGGATCGGATGCACCCCGACCGATCACGACCAGGCAGACGTCGTGGTTATCGCGTGCACCATGATCGGCGTTGGCCCGGTCCAGGGCCGCCTGGATGCGATCGGCGCTGGCGCGGATCATCTTGGGATCAAGCCCAAGTTCGCGACCGTAATCGACCCTGATGCCGGTTTCCGCCTGATAGCTGTTGAGCACCGACGGGATGTCGTTTTTTGCGTGGGCGGCCGCGAACAACATGCCCGGAACGGCCAGAATGCGCGCGACACCCTTGTCACGCAAGGCATCAAGGCCGGCGCGGATTACGGGATTGGCAAATTCGAGATAGCCGTATTCGACCGGCCAATCGGGAAACTTCGCGGTCAGCTTTTGCGCGACAACGGAAAACTCATCGACCGCGGCCTGTGACCGTGAGCCGTGACCGCACACCATAACGCCGATTTTTTCTGCCATACGTGATCTCGGTTCCGGATTGTGATCAGTTCACCAACAGCCAACATTGCCGCAAGCCCGCCGCAAGGCCGGCACCGCGCCGCGTCGTCGTGCGCTGGTGTGTGCTACCAGTTGGATGCGCCGGCCCAGTGTGCGCCCCCCAGTGCGCGCGCCCAGTGTGCGCTCCCGGTGTGCGCCATCGCACGTCGAACCGGGCCAGAAGCCTGCGGTTCGCGCGTTATCGACGCCTTGCCCAAATGCGCCGGGCCAGCCACCAGACCAGCGCGCCGGCACCGGCTATTACGGCAACATCGCTCCAATGGCTGTGACCGGCGACGATCTCGCCCGTGTGGCCGGGGTGGGCGCTGGCGGCAAAGGCTGCCAGCAGCACCGCGCCAGCCGCAGACAGCGCGCCAATATTCGAGATAACTTTCATGATATGATCCCCTTGTCCGTTGCGCTCGGCATCCCGGCCAGGTCTAGCCCGATCACTTCGCCATCCGTTCAGAAGCGAAGATGTTGCGCCCGTCAGGGTCCGCAACATCGCCATCGCGCGCTGGTGCGCGCCGATCGCTGGTTGTCCAGCTAACACGATCTTGGCGGCCTGCTCAAGCATGCAAACCGACGGAAGTTTGCCGCAAGCCGCCATGCCGCACGACAAACAGCTGGTGTGGCGGTGCGGCTTATGACATCACGCACGCCATGAAACACGGCGGCGACATCTCCCGGGCAAGTGCGCAGTTCGGCAAACCAAACGAAAATTGGTTGGATCTGTCCACAGCTATCGCGCCCGCGCCCTATCCGTTGCCGCCGATCCCTGATCACGCCTGGCGGAAACTGGCGGCTTTGGCCGACCGCGATCGGGCGGCTGCGGCGCCATCACGCGACGCGCAGCAAGCAGCACGTCTCGATGAAACACTCAAGTCCAGTGGCCTGGAGATCATGGCCGCCACATTGCTGTGTCGCCGGGCGCGGCATCCCCGGCTAACCCCGCTTCACAATGCGCTGGCAGGACGCGGCATCCTGACACGCCGCTTCGCGCACCAGCCGACGTGGCCGCGGTTCGCGTTGCCGGGCAGCACCAAAGACCATCGACGCCTTGCGACCGCGCTCCAAGCCTGCCGGGCGATTATCGAGCCTGGATAATGCTGCTGTCCGAATTTGCACCGCTCCTCTTGCTGGGCGCCATGATCCTCGACGGCTGGATTGGCGATCCCCCCTGGCTGTGGCGCCGCGCTGCGCACCCGGTGACGTGGATGGGTCGGTTGATCGACGCTTTTGACAACGCCCTCAATGACGATGCACTTCCTGAATATCAGCGCCGCAAGAACGGCATCGCCGCCATTCTGCTGGCGATTTTCATCACCGCCATCACCGGCTGGACCTTGCATGCGGTGCTGGCCGTCCATCCGATCGCCTTAGCCGTCGAAGTGATCATCGTTGCCATGCTGCTGGCACAGCGCAGCCTCTACGCCCATGTCGACGCGGTTCGCAGCGCCTTCGCGCAACACGGCCTCGCCGCGGCCCGACAATCGGTGGCCATGATCGTCGGGCGCAATCCCGAAAGTCTGGATGAGGCCGCCGTCTGCCGGGCGGCCATTGAAAGTACGGCGGAAAACTTCTGCGACGGCGTCGTGGCGCCGGCGTTCTGGTATCTCGTCGGCGGACTACCGGCGCTGTTCGCCTACAAGATGATCAACACCGCCGACAGCATGATCGCTCACCGCACCCCGCGCCACGAGGCCTTCGGCTGGGCGCCAGCACGCATCGATGACGTCGTCAATCTGATCCCGGCACGGATCGCGGCGCTGCTCCTCGCCGTGGCTGCGCCGATGGTCAGGGGGTCGATGTCGCAGGCCCTGTCGGCGGTCTTACAGGACGCGCACAAACACCGCTCACCCAATGCGGGACGACCGGAAGCAGCGATGGCCGGCGCCCTCGGTCTGGCACTCGCCGGGCCGCGCATCTATGGCGATCAAAGGATTGACGATGCCTGGATGAACGCCGGCGGGCGGCGGGCGGCAACGCCGGACGATATCGCCCGTGCCCTGACGGTCATGGTCACCGCCTGCGGTTTGCTTGCCGGCATCGCGGCCCTGATCGCGCTCGTTCAGTTGCTGGCGTGACGGGCGTTGGCAATCGCGAGCACGCCGTCGACATCGAGATCGCGTTCAATGTGGTCTGCCAGGCCGTCCAGCGCGGCTTCGATGGTTGCCTCGTAGTCAACCAACCCGGCGCCACCGTGGCGAACGGAATTGAGAAACGCCGTGCGGTAAGCATCGCTCGCAAAGATGCCGTGAACGTAGGTTCCGATGATGCGGCCGGTATCGGACGTCGCCCCATGCGCGCGCCCGTCGATTTCGAACGCCGGTCGTTGCGTGTCGGGGCCGGTGGTCTCGCCGAGATGGATCTCGTATCCGCTGACCTCGCTGGCGCTGGCGCAGTGGCGTCCCGTGACCGCACGCACGACCTTGTCAGAACCGAGCACGGTCTCGACATCGAGCAACCCCAGCCCTTCGAATGTGCCGGCCCGGCCTTCGATGCCGTCGGGATCGCTCACCGTCCGCCCGAGGATCTGGTAGCCGCCACAGAGGCCGACAACCCAGCCGCCGTGGCGCACGTGGGCGGCAATGTCGACATCCCAGCCCTGACCGCGCAGCGCCTGCAGATCGTTGATCGTCGCCTTCGAACCCGGCAGCAAAACAACATCGCAATCGCGCGGCAGTGGGCGGCCGGGATAGATCAAATGCAGCTCCACCCTCGGCTCGAGGCGCAAGGGATCGAGATCATCGAAGTTGGCGATCCGGCCGGCGACGGGAACCGCGATTTTGATGCGCTCGCCATTGCCGCCAACGCCGGCTGCAACCGCCGGGCGATCAAGATCGAGAATGTCCTCCGCCGGCAACAGCGCGGCTTGCGCAAAGAACGCCAGTATGCCGAGCGAGCGCCAACCGGTGTGCTCGGTCACGGTCGTCAGCCCGGCCGAGAACAGCGCAGTATCACCGCGAAACTTGTTGACAACAAAGCCTTTGATGCGCCGCCGATCTTGCGGCGACATGACGGCGTGGGTGCCAACGAGGCTTGCGATCACGCCGCCGCGTTCGATGTCGCCGGCGATAATAACCGGGACGTCGGCGGCGTGCGCAAAGCCCATATTGGCGATATCGCCGGCGCGAAGATTAACCTCCGCCGGGCTGCCCGCGCCCTCTGCAATGACGATCTCGGCGGTCGCCGACAGCCGTTCGAAGCTGTCCAGAACGGCCGGCATCAACGCGCTCTTGCGGTGCCCGAACTCGCGCGCACGCATGGTGCCCCATCGTCGTCCCTGAAGGATGATTTGCGACCCGGTCTCGCTTTGCGGCTTGAGCAGCACCGGGTTCATGTCGACGCTCGCCGCCACGCCGCACGCTCGGGCCTGCAGCGCCTGCGCCCGTCCGATCTCACCGCCCGTTGGCGTCGCCGCAGCGTTGTTCGACATATTCTGCGGCTTGAACGGGCGCACCGCCAGTCCGCGGCGCGCCAGCACCCGGCAAAGCCCCGCCACAATCAGCGACTTGCCGACATTGGACCCCGTGCCTTGCACCATCACCGCAGGTGTTTTCCGGTTTGCCGTCACGGTGCCTCAAAACTCAATCCCGGCCTGCGCCTTTACGCCGGAGCGGAACGGATGCTTCAAGAGCGTCATCTCGGTGGCCAGATCGGCCGCCGCGACGAGGTCATCATGCGCGTTGCGCCCGGTAATGATGACATGCGTGTCGTCCGGCTTTTCCTGGCGCATGAACGCCACGACATCGCTGATCGGCACATAGTCGTAGCGGATCGCGATGTTCAACTCGTCGAGAAGCACCATGCGGATCTGCGGTTCCCGAATGAGCGCCTTGGCCTGCGCCCACGCCGCCTGCGCGTGGGCGATGTCGCGGGCGCGATCCTGCGTTTCCCAGGTGAAGCCTTCACCCATGGTATAGAACTGACAGATGTCGCCGAAATGCGCGGTGATGAGATCCCGTTCCCCGGTGCTCATGCCGCCCTTGATGAACTGCACCACGGCGCACGGCATACCGTGCGCGATCGCCCGGAAGACCATGCCGAAGGCTGCCGTCGACTTGCCCTTGCCCTTGCCGGTGTGGACCACGAGCAAGCCCTTTTGCGCGGTCTTGGTCGCCATGATCTTGTCGCGCGCGGCCTTCTTCTTGGCCATTTTCTGCGCGTGGTGAGCGTCAGGATCGCCGGCGGCAGTGTTTCCGGTCTCGCGATTGTCAGACATGGCCATGCTCCTGTGCGTTGCCATTTGCGCTTTGTACGGCGCTCAGCATATCCCGCACGCTGTTGCGTCGCGGCACCCAGAGCGCGCGGTCGATGGCTTCTTCGAAGCGTTCCGCGATGTCGCGCAACGCATCGACGTTGTTCTCGGCGAGGAATGCCAGAACCTGTTCGTCACCGAGGTAGGCATCGTACAGCGCATCGAAATGATGGTCACCCACGGCGCCGGTCGTCGCCGCGAAGGCGAACAGATAGTCGACCGTCGCGGCGATTTCGAAGGCCCCCTTATAGCCGTGTCGCATCATCCCCGCGATCCACTTGGGGTTGGCGGCGCGTCCGCGAACGACCCGGCCGATCTCCGCTTCCAGGGCCCGCACAACCGGGCGCTCGGGGCGTGAATGATCGTTGTGATAGACGGTGACGTTGCCGCCCTGCAGCGCCTTGGCCGTGACCGCCAGACCGCCCGCGAACTGATAGTAGTCGTCGCTGTCGAGGATATCGTGCTCGCGATTGTCTTGATTGTGGAGGACGGCGTCGATCGCGCCAATCCGGCGTTCGAGGCCGGCACGGTCTTCGCGCCCGTCCTGGCCGCCACCGTAGGCGTATTGCCCCCACGACAGATAGGCGCCTGCCAGATCGTGCTCGTCGTCCCAGATCTTAGCATCGATCAGCGCCTGCAGGCCGGCACCGTAGGCGCCCGGCTTCGACCCGTAAACCCGCGTGGCAGCGCGGCGCACAGCTGCGACCTGGTCGACGCCTTGATCCATCAACGCCGCCGCATCGCGCCTGGCCGCCGCGGCCAGCGGATTGTCCTCCTCGGCCTCATCGAGGTCCGCCACGGCGCGCACCGCACTGTCGATAAGATCGATTTGCGCCGGAAAGGCGTCGCGGAAAAAGCCCGACACTCGGAGCGTAACATCGACCCGCGGCCGGCCGAGCTTGGCCACGGCCATGATCTCGAAACCGGTGAGGCGGCCCGATGCCGGCTCCCAAACCGGCTGCACGCCGATGAGCGCCAGCGCCTGCGCAATATCATCGCCGCCGGTGCGCATGTTCGATGTGCCCCACGCGCTGAGCGCAATCGCGCGCGGCCAATCGCCATGGTCCTGACAATAACGCTCGATGACACG
Organism: Hyphomicrobiaceae bacterium; assembly: GCA_965223355.1. Classification (GTDB taxonomy): domain Bacteria; phylum Pseudomonadota; class Alphaproteobacteria; order Rhizobiales; family Hyphomicrobiaceae; genus Tectiglobus. Next base: position 3,680,265 of record CBDCWE010000003.1, on the reverse strand, counting down.
TTCGGCTGATGCTCGCCCCAGTTGCCACGCCGCCGGCGTTGGCAGGGACCGACTGTCGAGCGAGTAAAAGTTCCGCCCCGTCGGCAGCACGTCCGCGCGCCCGCGCGTTGGCGCGCCGGCGGGACCTGGTTCGACGAAGCGGCCGTCGAGCGCCTGCATGAGCGCTGCGATTTCATTTGCACCCGAGCGGTCGAGGCGCGGTGCGAGTTCGCCGCTGATCCAATCCATAACCGCTGCGGTTGAGCGCCAGTCAGGATCCGGCAGTTGTCGGCCCTCGACGACGTTGGCCGCCAGCAGTTCGAGCCGCTCGGCGGTATCCGCGCACGTGCGCCAAGCATCATCAGACAGATCGCGCAGCACGTCCGGCTTGCTGCCGTGCCAGGTCTGCGATGATTCGAGATCGAGCGGATCGAAGGCCCCGAGCCCAAGATCGTGCGACAGCGCGCGTATCAACGAGGCCTGCGCCGGCTGCCGGTCACCACGCGGTATGCGCGCGAGCGCCACCAAAGTATCGGCGCGCAACCGCCCTTGAGGTGAGACGCCAAGAACGTGCAGCCCGTCGCGTATCTGCATCTCCTTGATGTCGCACAAGTGGTTGTCGATGGCCTGCAGCGCAGCGAGGCTGTTGGCGCCGGCATCGAACCCAAAATCCCGATCGAGACCGAGCCGCACGGCCGTGCCGAGAATTTCGCCTTCAAGATACTTGCGGCGCGGCTCATCGGTGCCGGCGGCATCAAAGTACTCATCGACCAGTATCTCCAAGGCGCGCAACGGCCCGTAGGTCTCGGCCCGCGTCATCGCCGGCATCAGGTGATCGATAATCACGGCCGAGGTCCGGCGCTTGGCCTGGCTGCCCTCGCCCGGATCATTGACAATAAAGGGATAGATGTTCGGCAGCGGCCCGAGGATGGCTTCCGGCAGACAAGCCTCGGATAACGCGAGCGCTTTGCCTGGCAACCATTCGAGGTTGCCATGCTTGCCCAGATGCACGACGGCGTCGGCGCCGAAGGTCACGCGCAGCCAGAAATAGAACGCGAGATAACCGTGCGGCGGCACCAGGTCCGGATCGTGATAGGTCGCCTTCGGGTCGATGTTGTAGCCGCGCGCCGGCTGAACGGCGACGGCGACGTTGCCATAGCGCCAAGCGGCAATCGCAAATCCGTCGCCGACGATCGCCGGATCGCTGTCCGGTTGACCCCAACGCGCGTTGACCGCCCGCCGGATATCGACCGGCAGCGTGTCGAACAGTTCGCGGTAGCGCGACAGCGCCAAGGTCTCGCGCACCGTGCGTCCCGACACCGCGGCGTTGGTCGGGCCGGCCTTGAGCTGCACGATCAACGCGTTGCCGTCGCGCGGGTGCCCGGCCACACGGTATCCCGATGCCGCCATGGCGTCGAGGATATTGACCGCGCTTGCCGGAGTGTCGAGGCCGACGCCGTTGGCCAATCGCCCGTCCCGGTTGGGATAGTTGGCGAGAACGAGTGCAACCTTTCGTGCGCCGGTGGGCGTGCGTTGGAGATCGGACCACGCCCGTGCCTGCCGGGCGACGAACTGCACGCGGTCGGCCAAAGCCTCGGCGCGCACGACATAGTGCTCCGTCGCCGCATCATAGGTTGCATCCGCCTTGAAAGAGACAGCGCGGCTCAACAGCCGGCCATCGATTTCGGGCAACGCCACATGCATGGCGATATCACGCGGCGCCAACCCGCGCGTGCCGGACTGCCACGCCGCCCGCGATTCGCTGGCCAGGACGACCTGCAGAACCGGCACGCCGGGCTCCGCCAGCAACCCGCCGGCCGGTTGATCGCCGGGCTTGGTCGTTGCAAATGCGGTCGCGTTCAAAATCACAGCCGGCCTCGCCTCACCGAGCAGCCGCCGCACGGTTTCCGCACAGACCGAATCACGGAGGCTGGCAGCGTAGATGGCAACCGGACACAAACCTTGCTCGGCCAAACCATCCATCAGGGCATCAATGCCGGCAACATCACCCGACTGCAGCAGTGCACGATAAAAGATCACCGCGACCTTGGTCGCCGCGTCATCGCCGCCGAGAGATGGTCGCTCGTAGACGCCGGCGCGCAGCACCGGGCGCGGCGCCGGCACCGGTCCACCTGTCGTCAGCCAGTTCGCGACGCCGTCGAGAAAATGGGCCGCGTTTGCCGGCCCGCCTTCGCACAACAGGGCCCACAAACCGAGCCGCACCTCCTCGGACACGGTCGAAAGACCATCGAGCGATGCATCGGGTTTGTCATCGCCCGGCAGCAGCGCCAGGTCGAATACGCCGTTGCGCGCCATTTCAGCCAGACGCTCGAGCCCATACGGCCAATAGCTGCGCCCGCCAAGCAACCGAACGATGACCAGCCTGGCCTGCGACGCGGTCTTGTCCAGGTAGAGATCTACCGAGAAATTGTGCTTGAGCTGCAACAGATTGGCGAGGCGCAGCGACAGCTCCTTGCCGTGCTGTCGTCGCATCGCGTGGGCGCCGGCCAACATCGCCAACTCGGTGTCAGCCGCCGACAGAACCACGACGTCGCCGGCGGACTGGCCGAGATCGCGCGGCTCATCGCCATCATCGATCGTACCGGACTGCGCGAGAAGAAGATGCAACGTCTCTCCAATCTGCCAGATCAGCCTATGCGAACGCCATCACGAGGCGGGCGAGCGACCGCGACGCATCATGGTGCGATCGCGCGTTTCAGCCAGTCGCGATCGGCGGCCCGAAACACCGCGCAAACCGCAAACGACTTGGCAACCGCATATTGGCCAGCTGCCGTCTCGTCATAACGAAAGGCCTGCAGCCGCGCGAAAAGTTCGGGCGTCGCCGGCGACTGAACATAACCGAGCACGGTCGTCGCGCGCAGCACAGTGCCGCCATCCAGCGCACGAAAATGCGCGAACGGATAGTCAACGTCGATGTGACCATCGGGCCGCGACGTCGCACCGTCCGGCGCAGCGGCGCTGATCTCGGCGCGACCGCGCGGCAGAGCCAAAGCGACGGCTGCCATGCCGCCCGAGCCAGCCTCCGCGGCAAGTCCGAACGCGCGCACCCGATCGCTCGGCTGGAACACCATCACATCACCGTCGGCGTTGCGCGCAGTCAGCCCTGTTGAAATCTCCTCGATGTCGCACGCCGCCGTCGCATCGAACACCGCGGCGCCACCCTCCAACCCGAACTCCCAGCGGCCGGCGCCGTCGCGAAGTGACCTTTGAACGAACGCATTGACCGTATCGGGCGCTGCCGGCAGCCGGAAGGCTTTAACCCCGAGCCGCACCAGCCGGCCGGGCAGCTGGCGCCAGATCGCCGACTTTTGCGCATCGCTCGCCTCCGGCCACTGGGCGACATCCGCCGGTGTCCGCCCGCATCCCTGGCAGAAGCCCAGGCCTTCGTTAACAACGCAGATGCCGACGCACGGACTTGGCGGCAATGGCGCCCGCCGGCGTCGCGCCCGGCCGGCGGGCGGCGCCGCGCCCGTCGCGCTCATACCAGGGCTCCACGGAGATCGTGTTCGATGGCGGCCCGACCGAGCCCCTTGAAGCCGATCACAACCAGGCGTCCGCGGCGTGGTTCCGCCGCCGTCCAACGTCGATCGAAGTAGGCTTGGACGCGCGGGCCGACCGCCTGCACCACCAGGCGCATTGGCTTGCCATCGACGGCGACGAAGCCCTTGGCGCGCAGAATATTGTGCCGCACCATCACGTTCTCGAGCAGTCGAACGATATCTTCCGGGCGGCGCGCCGGCGGCACGGCCACGACGAAACTCTCGAAGTCATCATGATCGTGGTGATCGTGGTGATCGTGCGGTTCATGATCGCCGTCGTTATGATGCGATTTGCGGGTTTCGAGATCGTCTTCAGCACCGATCCCCTGACCGATGATCAGCTGCGGCGGCAGATCGCCGTGCACGGCGTGCACAACCCGGGCGGCGGCGCGCTTGTCGCGGTCGACGATGGCTTTGACGGCTTCGCGCTGGGATGGCCCGACCAGATCGGTCTTGTTGAGGACGACAAGATCAGCGCAAACCAGCTGGTCTTCGAACAACGCGTGCAACGGGCTGTCGTGATCGAGATTATCATCGCTCGCGCGCTGTGCCGCCACCGCCGCGACGTTGGCGGCAAATCTGCCCGCGGCAACCGCCGGCGTATCAACCACGGTGACGACCCCATCGACCGTCACACGCGAACGGACCTGCGGCCAGTTGAAGGCTTGCACCAGCGGCTGCGGCAAGGCCAGGCCGGACGTCTCGATCACGATGTGGTCGGGCGCCGGCACACGATTGAGCAGCATTTCCATGGTCGGGATGAAATCGTCCGCAACGGTGCAGCAAATGCAGCCGTTGGCGAGTTCGACGACATCGGCGGCAGCGCAAGCCGCATCGCCGCAATCGGTGAGCACAGCACCGTCGACGCCGACATCGCCGAACTCGTTGACGATCAGCGCAATGCGCCTGCCTTCTGCATTCTTCAGTAGGTTCTGGATCAGCGTGGTCTTGCCCGCCCCCAGAAAGCCGGTGATGACCGTTGCCGGAATTCGCCCTGCCATGTCTGTGCGCACCTCATTTGCCAGTTATCTGATCAGAATCGACGGACCATCCAGGCGACGGCGCTCCCAGCCGGCCCGCTCCAGTTCGGGATCAAGATGCTGTTCTTCCGGCCAGCCAATGCACAAACAGCCGACAAACGTCCAACCCCTCGGTACGTCGAGCAGGTCGGCCAGGTCGCCAACCTTGAATATCGTAACCCAGCCGAGCCCCAACCCGCGGGCTGCAGCACTGAGCCAGATCAGCATGACCGCGCAGGCGCTCGAATAGGCCTTGGCCTCCGGCATCGTGCGGCAGCCAAGCCCGCGCCCTTTGCCGGTGTCGGGATCGCAGAACACCGCGAACTGAACTGGCGCCTGACGCAGGCCGGCAAGCTTCAAGCGCGCATAGGCCCGCGCCGCTTCGCCGCGATATCCGGCGAGTGCTTCGCCGTTTGCGATCTCGAAGTTTGCCAGCATCGCCTGGCGGACAAAGGTCGATTGCAGGCGCACGAGCCGGGTCGGTTCTGACAGGCCCACCGACGGTGCATATCTTAGCGCACCGACGATCTCCTCGACCAACTCTTCGCCGACCGCAGCGGTCTTGAAGCGGCGCACATCGCGGCGCAGCCGGACCAGCTCGTCGAAGGCTTCGACAAAATTTCTGTCGCCCAGAAACGCGCCCAGCCGGTGCATCGCCATCAAACCGTTTCAGATCGCATCAGACCGCATCAGACCGCTTTGAAGACCAGCGACTCGAGGTGTTCAACCAAGAACGTCAGGCCGATGCCGGCGACCACGGCACCTGCAAGGCGCGGCTGCAGGGCCCGGCCGGACGTTGCATGCCACAGTGCCCGAACGGCCAGCATTGCCCCGATCGCAATCACGTACTGGGTCAAGCTGAAGGCGGCCAGGTAGGCTACCAGCGGCGTCGCCTCGGCCCCGACAATCGCTTCGGCATAGGCGCCGCCGTGGAACAAACCGGCCGCCGCAAACAAGCCGCCGAGCAACCATAGCGGCAGCGACAGCCCCGACATTGCAATCACGCCGAGCACCAGAACGGAAGCGGCGATCACCATTTCGGCGGACGCCAACGTCATGCCGTTGACGACGGCCATGCAGCCGGCCACCGTGGCGGCGATGAACAACAGCGGCATGATGAAACGCCCGGCCACAAAGGCCGACACCAGACCGACGCCGATCACGAACGCAAAATGATCGAGACCGATGATCGGATGGCCAATACCCGACAGGAAGCCGTGCCAGAATGTTGTTGGCGTCGCCCCACCCATCGGATGGTGGGCAAGTGCCGGTCCGGCGGCAACCATCGCCGCACTGACAACGGCGAGCGCAACGGCGAATTGATTTGTGGACATGCGCAACGTCATGCTTTCCTCCCTCCAGTAATGAGGGATGTCGGAAAACCGCTATGGTCGTAACCGCATGACACGGCCTTGCGCAAAACGGTGATCCGGAACACCCCGTCCGAATTCAGTCCTCATGCGCCGGCAGGTCTCCTGGCTCACGGTTCATCTGGATTGTTCGCCTTCCCAGCCCTGCCGGACCAGTGGCATTCGAACACTCCGTCACCGCTTACAGTCGCGGGGGCGGCCGTGGCATAAGCTTCCGGAGATCGGTCAAGCCGCACCACGTTCCCTTTTCATGCCCGATGCTTTGCATCTGTTCGGGCAACCAGCAGCGATCGAGTAGGCGACATGGTCTTGCTTGTCAATCAATCTTCACGCGCAGGCCCGCCCCGCTACCGGGCGAACCGACACCCGCCACCTGCCGGCACTTCGGTTTTGCCCATTCCGCCGGGCAGATTCCGCCTTGCACATTCCCTCGCCAGCAAGTACCGCAAGTTCCATGTTTGACACGCTGGACGACTTTTCGGCCACCTTGCACGCCTTGCCGTCGGCGAACCGTTTGATGGCGACGGCGGCGCGGCGGCGCCAAACGGAACTCACCAAGCCACCGGGATCCCTCGGCCGCCTGGAAGACTGCGCCATAGCGTTGGCGTCGTGGCAAAACACCGAACGTCCCGTAATCGCGCATCCAACGACATTGATTTTTGCCGGCAATCACGGTGTCACCGCGCACGGCGTGAGCCCCTATCGGTCCGAGGTAACGGCCCAAATGGTCGCAAACTTCGCGGCCGGCGGCGCCGCCATCAATGCTTTGACGGACGTTGTCGGTGCGCAATTGCACGTGGTCCCGATCGAACTTGCGCGCCCGACCGGCGACATTTCAGCCGAACCGGCATTGGCCACAGAGGAGCTGCTTGACGCTCTCAATGTCGGTGCCAATGCGATTCCCAACACCGCCGACCTCCTCGCCCTGGGTGAGATGGGGATTGGCAACACCACCATTGCCGCAGCGCTGGCTGCAGCCTGCTTTGGCGGTTCCGGATCAGATTGGTCGGGCCCGGGCACCGGCCTCGACCGCGACGGTGTCGATCGCAAGGCCGAGATCGTCGATGCGGCGCTCGATCGACACCGGGCGGCGGTAACCGCGGTCGATAAACTGCGCCGCCTCGGCGGGCGGGAAGTGGCGGCGCTCGCCGGCGCCGCGGTTGCCGCCCGGCTGAAGCGCATTCCCGTCATCCTCGACGGCTATGTCGCGTGCGCCGCCATCGCGCCGCTGTTCGTCGAAAACCCCGCCATTGTCGAACACTGCTTCGCAGGACACCTGTCGGCCGAGCCGGCCCACCGCCGGCTGCTGGTCAATCTCGGCCTCGACCCGCTGCTCGACCTCGGCATGCGTCTCGGCGAGGCCAGCGGCGCAACCCTCGCAATCACACTGCTCAAAGCCGCCGTCGCCGCCCACAACGGCATGGCAACCTTCGACGAGGCCGCCGTCAGCAACAAAGCGCCGTCCTGACCGCCATGCTCCGCCGCCTCGCCGAAGACCTCGTCCTCGCCATGACGTTCATGACGCGCCTACCGTTACCGGTGGCCTGGATCCGTGCTCGCCGCCGCCTGGCGGATGCCTACTGGGCGATGCCGCTTGCCGGCGCGGTGGTCGGGGCCTGCCTCGCCGCAACCGTTGTGCTCGGCCAGTTGATCGGTCTCGGTCCGCTGGCGTCCGCTGTCGCCGGGGTCGCGCTCGCAACGATCCTGACCGGCGCCCTCCACGAAGACGGCCTCGCCGATCTGTGCGATGGCCTTGGCGGTGCCGGCGACCGCGCCCGGCGCCTCGAAATCATGGATGATCCGCGCATCGGCACATACGGAACCGGCGCGCTGGTGCTCGCGGTCCTGATGCAGTGCGCCCTGGTTGCGCAGTTGGCAGTCGGCTTGGACCGCTGGTCGTTCGTGTTCACGCTTGCCGGCGCTGGCGCAGCGGCCAGAGCAGCATTGCCGACGGTCTTTCTGGCGCTGCCGCCGGCCAAGTCCGGCGGTCTTGCACGTTGCTTTGGCAGACCGGGCGGCGCAACCACGATTGCCGGTCTCGGCCTGACGATCGCCGGCCTGATTGCATGCCTTGGTTGGAACGGCGCGATGATCGGCGTCGGCGCCGTCGCCGGCAATGCGATCATCGCCGGTCTGGCGGCGCGCTATCTGGGCGGGTATACCGGCGACGTTCTCGGTGCAGCAATCACGCTCGGTTTTCTTTCGGCACTTACGGCGGCTACGATCTGATAATGAGGCAACCTCGCACGTTTCTGATCCTGGGCGGTGCGCGATCGGGCAAGACCCGCCACGCCCTGCAATTGGCGATGCGCCGGCCCAAGCGCACATACATCGCAACCGCCGATGCCCATCAACATCAACATGATGAGGACATGCGCGGCAGGATCGCACGCCACCAACGCGAACGCGACCACACCTGGACCACACGGGAGGTGCCGCTGGCGCTGGCCGCCGCCATTGCCGCGGCCGATCAAGGCGACACATCAATCGTGGTTGATTGCCTGACGCTGTGGCTGTCGAATCTGATGGGCGCGGCTCACGACGTCGATCAGGCGATCGCGGAGCTGGAAAGCGCCATCGCCACGGCCGAAACCGACATCATCCTGGTTTCGAACGAAGTCGGCCTTGGCATTGTGCCGACCAACGCACTGGCGAGAGAATTCCGCGACCTGCAGGGCCTGATCAATCAGCGCATCGCAGCCGCGGTCGACCACGTCGACTTCGTCGCCGCCGGTTTGGCGCTCAACATCAAGCCGGGATTGGCGCCATGAGCCTGATCCTGATCCGGCACACCGACGTCGCCGCCGACTGGCAGGGACGGTGTTATGGGGCCAGCGATGTCGCGCTGTCACCATCTGGAGAAGCCGCCATCGCGCCAATTGCGGCCGAACTTGCAGCCACCGGCCCGGCGCGCGTCATCGATTCCGGCCGCCAGCGCGCCCGGCGCCTAGCGCACGCCATCGCCGGCCAAGCCAACTGCGCCTGTGCCAGTGACGAACGGCTGTGCGAGTTGAACTTCGGAGCCTGGGAAGGCCAGAGCTGGAGCGACATCTTTGCCGCGGTTGGCCACGACATGGCCCGCCTGATCCACGAGCCTGATGCGTTTGCACCGCCCGACGGCGAGACCGTTCACGCCATGCGCCGGCGGGTCGTTGCGGCAGTGGTCGAACTCGGGCGCACGCACGGTACGATCCTCGTCACCCATGGCGGCCCGATCAGCGCCGTGCGCGGCACACTCGCCAACCGCCCGGCCAAATGTTGGCCGGGCCTGGTTCCGGATTTTGGACGGGCGCTGCCGATCACGCACGATGAGATCCGTGAACTCGACGCCTGGCAGCGCGCTTAACCAATCGCCGTTTCACGGCGATTCATGAGGGGCTTTCAGCCCCTTAAACACCCCGACCAGGGGATCGATTCCCTGGACCCGAAACGTGTTCACAGGTTCCTTAAGCGACCTGGGCCTCGTAGGCGCGGCCGGCAAATTGGTCCACTTCCGTCAATAGCGAGTCCAGCAACAGCTGTCGCCGCGACTCGAGACGATCCAACGGCGCCCCGAGCCCGATGGCCAGATACCGACCTTCGACGGGCAATGGTAGCAGCGTGGCGATCACGCCGGCGCCCGGCGAGGCCAGATTTGCCGTCTGACAGTATCCAAGCGCGCGCGCTTCACGCACGGCCGCCAACACCGTCGCCTCGTTGGCATGCGGTTGGTCCTGATCGGCCTCGGCGTTATAACGGCGCACGATCCGTCCGACCTCGCCATCGTTCTTCTGACTGAGAAGCATAAGTCCGAGGCCCGCGAGATGCAGTGGACGCATCAGTCCGGGTCGCAGTGCAAAGCGCACTTGATGCTCTGATACGACCACCGACAGATATTGCACGTTCAAGCCGTTCTGCGCGCCGACCAACACCGTTTCACCGGTTTCCGCCGCCAGCCGCTGGATCAGCGACTGGATTTGCGCCAGGCCGTCGCTTGAGCCCAGCACCCAGTTGCCAAGAAACGCCAATCGCACCGATGGTTGAAAGGTCCGGGTATCCGGATCGAACTCGACCAAGCCGTTGGCGACCAGGGTCTTCATCAACGTCGACGTACTCGATTGCGGAATCTCAAGTCGCTTGACCAGCTCTGAGATACGCAATGGCCGCCGTTCGGCCTCGAACACTTCGAAGATCGCAAGTACGCGTTCGGCCGATTTCACCCCTTCTGTCACGTTTTCCTCCAGTCAGGTTTGTTATACCATTGGATCATAAGGATGATCTATATAATCGACCAGAGGATTTTTTGATACTCATCTATGCATATTTTGCATAGCTTAAGGGGCGCAAGTATGCACTGGCTGCGACCCTCAGGCGCGCGCCGTGTCCGCCCGCCCGGCGCGCGCTGCACATATGGTCAGTTTGGGCTTGGTCAGTTTGGGCGTGTCAGCCGATCTACGACACCGCTACGACATCATAGTGCAGCCCATTGCAGCTGCTGCTGCTGCGGTGTGCCGCTATACGCGCCCCGCTCCCCGCGGGCGAACACGAGCGCCTTGCTTGCTCAGGCTGTGCGCCGGCGAAACCCCTGACTCAATCGCCGCGTTGCGGTGATCTTTGAGGGGTTGTGCGCGCCGCCAACTGCCCGACCACGAGATCATCGCCCGGGCCCGGTCATTCAGACTTGGTCGGCGGGTTCCGCGTTGCCCTGCCGCCGCTGCAGCGCCTGCCGCACCGGCCGAAATGATCGCCGGTGCGCATCGGTAACGCCGAACCGGTCGATTGCTTCGAGATGCGCCCGCGTACCGTAACCCTTGTGCTGGTCGAAACCGTATTCCGGATAGCGCGATGCAAGACCGCGCATGAGCCGGTCGCGGTGGACTTTAGCGACAATCGAGGCCGCTGCAATCGACAAACACTGCGCATCGCCCTTGATGATAGTGCGGGTCGGACATCCGCACTGCGGCGCGCGGTTGCCGTCGACCAGGACCGATGCCGGTTGCCGCGCCAAGCCACGCACCGCCTCCTGCATCGCCCACATCGTCGCGTTCAGGATGTTGTCGCGATCGATGCGCTGAACATCCGCTATCGCAACGGCGTGCGTGAAGGTTGCAACGATCGCGTCGTGCAGCAATTCCCGCACGTCCTCACGCACTGCCTTGGAGTCATTGAGCGCGGCCAGCGATCCGCCTTGCAAGCTTGCCAGCTGATCACGCTCGAACAGCACCGCTGCCGCCACGACCGGCCCCGCCAGCGGTCCTCTGCCGGCCTCATCGACGCCCGCAACCGGGCCGTGCCAGCGGTCGATCTCGGCGATCTCCACGTCGGCCGTCGGCCGTGCCTGCAGACGCTTTGCCGGCGCCCGTTTCACCATGTCCGTCCCCCTTTTTCAGCCCCATCACGTCTAGGTATCCTGTGATCAAGTCTCAGGGTTTGCAAAGGGCTTGGCCCTTTGCCGGGATCGTTAAGGGCAGAGCCCTTAACATATCGCCGCCCTGCGGCGATCCTTGAGGGGCTTTCAGCCCCTCAATCTCCCCGACCAGGGGACATCCCCTGGACCTCGGACTTGGCCAGAGGTTGCCTGCTGGGGCGGTCTAAAACATCTCAAGCTGCGAGCCCGCCGTCATCGGCCTCCTGAACAAATCCGTGCGCAACCGGGTCTGCGACCGGTTCAGGCCATAGCGATCGAGCGCCTTGCCAAAACGCTGTGCGGTCAGTTCCGCAAACGGCCCAGCGCCGCGCTGGCGATGACCAAACTCGGCGATATAGTCCTTGCCGTGGTGCATGGACCTCAGAAGATTGATGACGCGCGCGGCGCGATTGGGAAACTCGGTTGCCAGCCATTCGCGAAACACATCCTTCAACTCCAATGGCAGGCGCAGCATGACGTAGGATGCACTTTGCGCGCCTGCATCCCGAGCCGCCTTCAAAATCGCTTCGATCTCATGATCGTTGAGCCCCGGAACAATTGGCGCCACCATCACCGTTGTCGGTACGCCGGCATCCGCCAGCCGGCCAACCGCCGCCAGCCGCCGAGCAGGCGTCGATGCTCGCGGCTCCATCCTGCGCGCCACATCTCGATCCAGCGACGTAACCGACAGGGCAACCGTCACCAGTTGGCGCGCAGCCAGCCGCGATAAAATGTCGATATCGCGGACGATAAGTGCCGATTTCGTCACGATCTCGACGGGATGCGCATAGCGCTCCATCACCTCCAGAATTTGCCGCGAGATCTGATAGGTCCGCTCGATCGGCTGATACCCGTCCGTGACCGCACCGAGCGCGATCGTTGCGGCACGATAGGATGGCTTGCAAAACGCCGCCTCCAGCAGCTCCGCCGCATTCGTCTTGGCATACAGCTTGGTCTCGAAATCAAGCCCCGGCGAAAGTCCGAGCAGGGCATGGCTCGGGCGCGCATAACAATAGCTGCAGCCGTGCTCGCAACCGCGATAGGGATTGATCGACCGGTCAAATGAGATGTCCGGACTGTCGTTGTGGGCGATAATCGATCTCGACGTCTCGATCTGGACCTCGGTCTTGAACGCGGGCAGGTCGCCGAGCGTCTCCCAGCCGTCATCGAAGCTCGCACGCGCGAGCTTCTCGAAGCGACCGCTGACATTGCTCCTGGCGCCTCTGCCGCGCCGCCGCGCAGCATCAACAATCTTACCGTTGGCCGTATCCATACTCATCGCACTCGACCCATGTCATCTGACCCATGTCACCTGACCGCTCGCACCTGACCCAATGAACTTGCCCCAACGTGTTTGCCCAACGCCTCCGGCCAAGCCGCCGTCAACCGGTCAGGCACCATACGGAACAAAATAGAACATATCAAGAACAATTTGAACTTTGACACAATGATCGAACGGATTATTCTGCGCCCGTCGTGAACCCGGCAATGGGCGCCCGAACGTGATCTCTGTCGTCATACCCACCCTTAACGCCGCCGCAGCGTTGCCATCGACCATGGCGGCGTTGGTCCCGGCGGTCGTCAACGGTATCGTGCGCGAGGTGATCGTCGTCGACGGTGGCTCGAGCGACCGCACGGCCGACATTGCCGAAGCCGCCGGCGCCAGGCTGGTCAAGGCGGACATTGGCCGCGGCACACAACTTCGCACCGGCGCCGGGGCTGCGCGCGGCGATTGGCTGTTGTTCCTCCACGCCGATACCGTCCTGCAAACGGGATGGGACCGCGAAGCGGCAGCCTTGATGGCGCGCGTCGACAACGGCCAGCGACCGCCAACCGCGGCCGCGTTTCGCTTCATCCTCGATGACCTCGGCATCCGGCCCCGCCTGATCGAAACCGGCGTCGCGCTCAGGTGCAGGATCCTGCGCATGCCCTACGGAGATCAAGCCCTGCTGATCCCGCGCCGGCTTTACAATCAGGTTGGCGGCTACCGCGCCATGCCATTGATGGAGGATGTCGACATCAACCGGCGCCTCGGGCGGTCGCGGATGGTCATGTTGCGTTCGGGCGCCGTAACAAGTGCGGTCCGCTTCAAACGGGACGGCTATGTGCACCGCGTGCTGCGCAACTGGATGTGTCTGGCGATGTTCTATTGCCGGGTTCCGATTGAGCGCATCGCGCGCCTCTACGGTTAGCCACCGCAATGCGCTGTAAGCGAAGTTGCCAGGCAACCCGACGCTGGCTCGTGATCATGGTCAAACAGCCCCGCGCGGGCCGGGCGAAAACGCGCCTCGCCCGCGATGCTGGCATCGCACAGGCCCTCGGTTTCTACCGCAAGACCATGACGGCGGTGATCGCACGCACCGCGGCGGATCCGCGCTGGACGGCGGTGCTGGCGATCACACCGGACACCGCCCGCAGCGATCCGGCCTGGCCGCACAATCTACCGCGCATACCGCAGGGCGCCGGCGATCTCGGCCACCGCATGCATCGCGCGTTCGCCGCGCTACCACCCGGACCGGCCGTCTTGATCGGCAGCGATATCCCGGCGGTGCGCGCACACCACATTGCCACAGCGTTCCGGGCTCTGGGGGATCACGATGCGGTGTTCGGCCCGGCGCCCGACGGCGGCTACTGGCTGGTCGGCCTATCCCGGCGAAAGCCTGCCACGCAGTGTTTCGCCAACGTGCGCTGGTCGAGCGCTCATACTCTGGCTGATACGCTGCGATCGATGCGCGATTTTGACATCGCCACGATTGCCACACTGGGCGATGTCGACAGCTGCGCGGATCTGGCCCGGGCGGCGGCGTGGTGCGGCCGCCGGGTCTTGCCAGTAGCCCACGGCGATGAATACTAGAGCAACCTGCCTTTATTCGGAATCGGAACGATCCCGAATAAAGGCAGAAAGTTGCTCGCCTCTAAAGTGGCGATCATCTTTGTGCTTTAAGTTGGAACCGCAACAGCGGTTCCAACTTAAAGCACGATGATCTAGCCCGCATAAATATTGATCCGTTTCACCGGAGCGCTATTGAGCGCCGGCTGCGTTGCGCCCAGTGCCCGCCCCCGGCATCGCGCTGCCGACCGCGCCTGCCGGGCTCGGCCGCCTCAAGCCCGAAGACGTGTGTCGATTCTTAAGCCGGGGCGGTGTTACTCGATCGTTTGACGCGTGCAGGTTCATTAATCAGCTGGCTTTTACTTGCGTTTGATATAAGCTGGGCTGTGGCGGGCAGAGATCTTGACGCTGTCGGGCGAATGATCTGTTCCCAGGACTAAGGTAAACTGCCGATGGTGCAGTCACAGCTGAACTATACGCCGGCCCAGTTACTTGATGCCGCCCGCCATGCGGAAGCGGACGGGCGCGGCGAGTGCGCCGAGCAGTTATTCCGTCATCTCCTGGAACACTTTCCAAGCGCACCGGAAGCGGCCTACGCGCACGGCAGCCTGGCCCGCATCAACGACGCCAAACCGTCGACATCGCCGGTCCCTGACCAGGGCGAACCGTTGCCGGGCCGGGCGCAGCCATCGTCGAATGCCGCACCATCGCAGTCGGCGCCGCCACCGCATGCGCAGCAATCGCCAATGACAGCGACCGCCCATCACCCCCGGCCACAGGATCCTGGCGCCGGCCCCGGTTATGTCAGCGGCTATCGGCAACCGTCGCCAGCAGCGCCGTCGGCCTATCACGGCTATCCCTCTGCGCCGCACGGCCCACAGCACCGTTCAGGACACGCTGGAGCACCGCCACCGGGCCAGTCGCAACAACCGGCCCGGCCACCACCCTCCGGCCAGGGGCTGCAATCTCAGCGGCTGCAATCTCAGCGGCTGCAATCCCAGCGGCTGCAGTCCCACGGGCTGCAATCAAAATCTGCCGACCGGCTCAACTTGGAACCGGTTATCGCCGTCGATACTGCCGATCACCCGCAGTCGCCATCGGAGCCGCGGCTGCGCCGGCATCCGTTGGGCCATCTCTTGGCAGTCTTGGCCATCATCGTCGGCGCGTGTGCGATAACCGCCGGTCTCGCCCTGACCGCGGCCGCCTTCTATGCACCATCTATCGTTGGTTCCGTTGTCGGCGACATGCCGCTCATCTCGAGCCTAACTGCAGCAGGTTTGATCGTAGTCGGTTTCGCACTGATCCTGAATGGACTGGTCGCACGCGGTGTTTTTGCAAACGCCAGGGCGATCCACGCCCTGGCACTGATCGAGTACCAACGACGCCGCCGGAACTCCGGCTGAACGCACAACCGACCGCACGCCAACCGACGGCGCCGGCCCGAGCTGGCGGCAGACAGCTATCAGCGCAAACCCCGCCGGGCGCAGGTGATGCGACACATGTTTGGCGCCCGTCAGTGAGTTGCCAGCACCGTTCAGAGTTCCGGCTCCAGGGGATCATCCCCTGGTCGGGGAGATTGAGGGGCTGAAAGCCCCTCAAGGATGTCGTACCGCGCCGATATGCGGCGTGCCGGCGCCGCCGTCAGGCCGTCTTGGTGCGCTTCTGGACAATCCTCACGGGTGCAATTGAGTTCGCCCAACCGTAGGCAAACATCGTCATCAGCGCCGAGGCGGCAAAGAAATATGCGCCGGGAAGCACGTTGGCCTCGGTATAACCGGACGAGTTCATATAGAAGATCAGGATTGCCAGCACCATGACGTCGGTCATGGAGTAACGGCCCAGCCATTCCATGGTTGAGACAGATTTTTCGCGGAACTCAGGCGAAATGTCGGGCGAGGTGACCAGCGTCAGGAGATAGAACAGCTTCAGGAATGGGAAGGCGATCGAAAACGTAAACAACACACCGCACAGGAAGAACTCCTGGTTCTGGTAAAGCGCATAGATGATGGTCGCGATCGAATGCTTGTTGGTCCAAACGTAGATCGTCGTAAACTTGATTACCGGCAGGATGATGCCGAGCGCAAAACAGATCGTCGCCGCGATAATCAGAAAACTCAAAACGACGTTTCGAAACGTCGAGATCTGCAGCTCTTGTCTGCGATCCGGGTCCAGCGCTGGCGGCGGCTCGGTGCGGCTGGTCAAGACCTGCGTTTCGCCGCGCAGCCAGGCATAGGCCAGGATCATCAGCACCACGGCGGCGGTGAAGAAATAAACCCCGGTCAGGCTGGCGGCATCGTAGAGACCATGGCTTTTGATGAAGAAGATCATCAGGGCCATGACCAAGACGTCGTGCATCGACCACTTGCCAAGCCATTCAAGCGCGCGCAGGCGAAAGCTTTGGCGGCGGATCTCGTCGGCCGGAAGGGTCGAGACCAAGACCAGATAGAACAGCTTCAAAATCGGCAGGACGATCGAAAAGACCAGGACGGTGAGACCCAGAAACAGTTGGTTTTCGCGCAGCAGGACCGTGACGGTGGTGATCAGGGAATGCTCGGTGCTCCAGAACACCATCTTTGTCAGCTTGATAATCGGCATCGATATGCCAAGCGCCAGGCACACCGCGGCGGCAACGATGGCGAGGCTCAACAGAAAGCGTCTGCCACCCAGTTTGACGTTGCGCGTCGCGGTGTCGTTGTTGGCGAGATCCATAACCGCTTCCTATAGCCGTTTAGACGGCGCCACCCGGCACGGCCAACGGCGACCAGCGTATGGTCAAGCGTATGGTGTCGGATTGCACCGCCCAACGCCGCCGATCGAGTGGTGAGCACCACCGCACCGGCGACCTCACAGGCATAAAATGCGGCGTCGAACCCCGGGTGCGATCGACCACATCGAACGGTGTGTTGCGCCGCGCCTGTTGTGCATTTAGCCTCCGTGGCGACCGCGTGCTGGTGACGTGATCAGCTTAAACTGGGACTCGGGGCAGACTTAGGGCGACAACCGTGAAAAGCGACCAAAACACAGCCGCCGATCGACGCATCGTTAATCACCGTCGTTAATCACCGTTAAGACTGTCGACTTGAACATCGCTCACAACGCCGCCGACGAACCACGCGCGCCGGTCCGTGCCGGGTGATCAATCCGAGCCTGTTCTGCGCAACATCAAGCGACGGCAGAACCGCTGGTCAGGCCCTTGTCCGCGAGCAGCTCCTGCAATTCACCCTGCTCATACATTTCGCGGATGATATCGCAGCCGCCGACAAACTCGCCCTTGATATAGAGCTGGGGCACGGTCGGCCAATTCGTGAAGCTTTTGACGCCTTCGCGAATGCTCATGTCTTCGAGAACGTTGACGTCCTTGTATTCGACCCCGGTCAGCGCCAGGATCTGGGCCACCTGGGCCGAAAATCCGCATTGCGGCATCTTGGCGTTGCCTTTCATGAACAAGACGACATCGTTGTTGTTCACGGTTTGGCGGATCCAGTCATGCACGGCCTGTTGGTCGCTCATGGTCAATCGTCCTCACATGTTCAAATGACGTGGTTGGTTGCGAAAATGGGGCGCGCGCGCGCCGGTGTCAATCTTTGACCGCCGTCGTTAGCGCCAGAGCGTGCAGCACACCGCCCATACGACCGCCGAGGGCCTGATAGACGAGCTGGTGCTGCTGGACGCGGCTTTTGCCCTTGAACGCACGCGAGATGACGTGGGCGGCATAGTGATCACCGTCGCCCGCCAGATCCTTGATCGTTATGTCAGCGTCGGGCAGTGCCGCTTTGATCAGTTTTTCGATTTCGCCGGCATCCATCGGCATGTTCGCAGTTCCTTGTCGTGTTTCATCAGGCTGACCTCGGTGCAGGAGATGCACAGTCCAAGCACCAATCCTATCCCGGGTTGGTGGCGTCCGGCCAGAGATTTCCGTTCCTCACGCGGGTCCCGCATCGCTGGGCCACCCCGCGCCCGCACCTGCGATCGTGGCCGTGGTTTCCAAAGGGCAATGCCCTTTGGCGGGATCGTTAAGGGCAGAGCCCTTAACATATCGCCGCCAAGCGGCGATCCTTGAGGGGCTTGTCCGCCCCTCAAACACCCCGACCAGGGGATCATCCCCTGGACCCCACACTTGTTTAGACCATTACCCGACCCCGCCCATGTAGTCCGGCAACCAGCTCTCGTGGGCTTCGCGCAACGCGCTCAAGGACAATTTTTCACTATCCGAGATTGTCAGTTCCGAGCCGCCCACGCGTCCGACGATGCGGGTTGGGATCTGCTCACCACGTGCCGCCGCGATGATGCCGGCGGCATCGTCGGGCTTGACTTCGACAATGTAGCGGGCCTGGTCCTCACCGAACCAGATTGCGTGCGGCGGCAGTTTGCCCTCGTAGTTGTAGAGCTCGATGCCGATGCCGGCCGCAAGCGCCATTTCAGCAACAGCGACCAGCAGGCCGCCATCACTGACATCGTGGACGGCACGCACCCGGCCGGTGTGAATGAGACCGCGGACAAAATCGCCCGTGGTCCTTTCTGTCGCGAGATCGACGGGCGGTGGCGCGCCTTCAAGCTTGCCGACAATGATCTGCTGATAGAGTGATTGGCCGAGATGGCCCTCCTCATGGCCGAGCAGGATCAGGAGGTTGCCGTCATCCTTGAGTGCCAAATCCATTTGCAGGCCGAGATCGCGGATCAACCCGACGCCACCGATTGCAGGCGTCGGCGGGATCGCGATGCCGTTGGTTTCGTTGTAGAGCGAGACGTTGCCGGCCACCACTGGATAGTCGAGCGCGCTGCAGGCATCGGCCATGCCTTTGATGCTCGCAACGAACTGGCCCATGATTTCGGGGCGTTCCGGATTGCCATAGTTGAGGTTGTCGGTGATCGCCAAGGGCTCGGCGCCGACCGCCGTGAGATTGCGCCACGTTTCCGCCACCGCCTGACGCGTGCCGATTTCAGGGTCGGCCACAACGTAGCGTGGCGTCACATCGCAGCACGCCGCAATCGCTTTGTCGGTTCCGTGCACGCGCACGACCGCGGCATCGCCGCCCGGGCGTTGGATGGTGTCGCCCATCACCATGTGATCGTATTGTTCCCAGATCCAGCGCCGCGAGCAGGCCTGGGGGTGGGCCATGATCGTCTTGAGGCTCGCGAGTATGCCGTTGGCGGCGGGGACCCACTCGGCCAAGATCCGTTTGGGCTTCGGCGCGGGGCGCCAAGGACGTTCATAGAGCGGCGCCGAGTTGGCCAGCATAGCAACCGGGATGTCGGCCTCGGTACGACCGTGATGGCGCACGATCATGCGGCCGGTGTCGGTGGTTTGCCCGACCACGGCAAAATCCAGCCCCCACTTCTTGAACACGGCCTCGGCAGCTGTTTCGGAACCGGGCTTAAGGACCATGAGCATGCGCTCCTGGCTTTCCGACAGCATCATTTCATAGGCGGTCATGCCGGCCTCACGCTGCGGCACGTGGTCGAGATCCAGTTCGATACCGACGCCGCCTTTGTCCGCCATTTCCGACGTCGAGGACGTGAGGCCGGCGGCACCCATGTCCTGAATGGCAACTATGGCGTCACCGGCCATCAGCTCGAGGCAGGCCTCGATCAGGAGCTTTTCCGTGAACGGGTCGCCGACCTGGACGGTTGGTCGTTTTTCTTCGGAGGCATCGTCGAACTCGGCGGAGGCCATCGTCGCCCCGTGAATGCCATCACGTCCGGTTTTTGAGCCGACGTAGACAACCGGAAGGCCAACTCCGTTGGCGGCGGAATAGAAGACCTTGTCGGCCCTGGCGAGGCCAATGCACATCGCGTTGACAAGAATGTTGTTGTTGTAGGCGGCATCGAAATTGGTTTCACCGCCGACCGTCGGCACGCCGACGCAGTTGCCATAGCCGCCAATGCCAGCGACGACGCCTGACACGAGATGGCGGGTCTTGGCGTGGTCGGGATCGCCGAACCGCAATGCGTTGAGGTTTGCGATCGGACGGGCACCCATCGTGAAGACGTCGCGCATGATGCCGCCGACCCCGGTGGCCGCGCCCTGATAGGGCTCGATGTAGCTTGGGTGATTGTGGCTTTCCATCTTGAAGACCGCACAATCACCATCGCCAAGATCGACAACGCCGGCATTCTCGCCCGGGCCCTGAATAACCTGCGGCCCGCGCGTCGGCAGCGTTCTCAGCCATACCCGCGACGACTTATAGGAGCAGTGCTCCGACCACATAACGGAGAAGATGCCAAGCTCCGTTATGGTCGGCTCGCGCCCCATGATCTCGAGCAGACGGGCGTATTCATCCGGCTTCAAGCCGTGCTCGGCGACGCGCTCGGGTGTTATGGCAGGTTCGGGAGTGGCAGGCTTGGGCGTGGCGGGCTTGGGCGTGGCAGGCTCGGTCATGTCATCTGGCCTTCTCATACGGGCATCGCACCGCAACAACAATCGCGCTGGCCGCGGTCAGGTCACGACAGCGTTGAGGAAGCTCTCGAAGATACGGCGCCCGTCGATCCCTCCGAGAAGCGGCTCGTGGAGGCGTTCGGGATGCGGCATCATACCGAGGATACGGCCGGTGGAATCGCAAATGCCGGCAATGTTGCGTTGCGATCCGTTGGGATTTGATTGCGGTGTTGGATTGCCGTCGGGATCGCAATAGCGCAAGACGATGCGGTGCTCGGCTGCGAGCGCATCAAGCGTGGTTTGGTCTGCGAAATAGTTGCCGTCGTGATGGGCGACAGGGATGCGGACGACCTCGCCAGCCCGATAGGCATTGGTAAACGGCGTGCGGTTGTTCTCGACCCTCAGCAAGACATCGCGGCACACGAACTTCAGTGACGCGTTGCGCATCAGGACACCCGGCAACAGGCCGGTTTCGCAAAGCATCTGAAAGCCGTTGCAAATGCCAAGAACCGGGGTTCCCGATCGCGCCCTGGCGACAACATCGCGCAAGATCGGCGCGTGCGCGGCCATCGCCCCGCAGCGCAGATAATCACCGTAGGAAAAGCCGCCGGGCAGGACGATCAAATCGCAATCCGGGAGCTGGCTGTCAGCGTGCCAGACCATTTTGGCCGGCCGCCCGGAAACCACCTCGAGGGCAACCTTGGTATCGCGATCACAGTTGGAGCCCGGGAAAACGATAACCGCCGCGCGCATTTACGCCACCAACTCGTAGGAGTAATTTTCGATGACCGTGTTGGCGAGCAGATCGCGGCATATTTGCTCGACCTTGTCGCGGGCTGCCGCAGCGTCGGTCTCAGCCAGTTCGACTTCGATGAATTTGCCCTGGCGAACGTCTTCGATGCCGTCGAAACCAAGGGCGGCCAAGGCGTTTTCAATGGCTTTGCCTTGCGGATCAAGAACCCCGGATTTGAGCGTGATCTTAATGTGGGCTTTCATTGGCGGATCTACTCCTCGACGTTGTCGCAGGTCGCTCGGCCGCGCCGATCGCAGGCCGTTCGGGCGCCGTTCGGGCAATGCTGCGGGCCGGGCGAGCATCGCAAGGCTACAATGAGTCGTTGCTCTTAAAACACAAATGCCCGGCCTCAAAGCCGGGCACAATTGTCGCGTGGCGCAGGCCGGCCGGCGTTAATCGCGACTGCCGGTGGGATTGGAGGCAACCAGCACCGGCACCGTGCCCTGGGGCGGGCGGCTTTCGGTCAGCACGCCCAAGCGGCGGGCGACTTCCTGATAGGATTCCAGAAGGCCGCCCAGATCGCGCCGGAAACGGTCCTTGTCGAGCTTGTCATCGGTTTCGACGTCCCACAGCCGGCAGCAGTCGGGGCTGATCTCATCGGCGAGCAGGATGCGCAGATGATCGTTTTCCCACATCCGGCCGAACTCGATCTTGAAGTCGACCAGTCGAATGCCGACGCCCAAGAACAGGCCGACGAGAAAATCGTTGACGCGCAGGGCGAGCTGCATGATCTCGTCGAGTTCGCCAGGGTTGGACCAACCGAACGCGGTGATGTGTTCTTCCGACACCAGGGGATCACCAAGCTCGTCGTTCTTGTAGTAGAACTCAATGATCGAACGCGGCAGCTGCGCGCCCTCTTCGAGGCCGAGGCGTTTGCTAATCGAGCCGGCCGCGACGTTGCGCACGACGACTTCGATCGGGATAATCTCAACTTCGCGGATCAATTGCTCGCGCATGTTCAGGCGTCGGATGAAGTGGGTCGGAACACCAATTTCACCAAGCTTTTCAAAGATGAACTCTGAAATGCGGTTGTTGATGACACCCTTGCCGTCGATCTGGGCATGCTTCTTGTTGTTGAAGGCGGTCGCATCATCCTTGAAGTGTTGAATAAGCGTGCCCGGTTCCGGCCCCTCGTAGAGAACCTTGGCCTTACCTTCATAAATTCGACGACGCCTGTTCATTGTGCCAGTCCTCTGACCAGTCCTTGAGATACAATTTTATTAGAAGTTTCACACAACCACATGCGTCGGGTCGGCGCGGTGGCAGACGCCCGCCAGCAGTTGTACGGAAAGCCGTCGGCGCCTTGATCTGCAGCGAGCTGTCTCCTCAGCCCGGCGGGGCATCAGGTGCCTTCGGTGATTGGTCCAAGGCCGAAACCCTAGCCGAATCGTAACCTCGAAACAACGGCGACATTGAGCAACTGCGATGTTCGGTAAAGGCGCGCGATTGCGAGCATCCGGAAGCCATTGATTTGTTGAACGTGGCCCGCTATGGCTCCCATATAGGACGGTGAGGCAGCAGAAAATCACACAAAATCCAAGTGTTGATTGATGCGACTGAAGTAAATCGGAGAATAAAATGAACACCTTCGACGAAAGAGAAAAAGGATTCGAGAAAAAATTCGCTCATGATCAAGAGTTGAAGTTCAAAGCTGAGTCTCGACGAAATAAAATGATAGGTGAATGGGCGGCGACCAAGTTAGGAATGGCTGGTTCGGAAGTTGAAGACTATGTAAAAGCTGTGCGGCGTGCAGATTTTGAGGAAGCCGGAGACGAGGATGTCGTGCGCAAGATCAGCCAGGATTTCGCCGCCAAGAGTGTCGGCGTGTCCGACGATGAAATCCGGACCCGGCTGAGCGAGTTTCTCGCCCAAGCCGTCGCCGATATTGAGGCGAGTTAGGCGCCAGCGGCCGGACGCAAGAGTTGGTGCTGCAACGATCTGAGCACAGCCGACCCCCACCAGTGTGCTGCCGGGCATTGGCCGGGGACTGCCGCTTTATGCCGCCTCAAGCCGAGCCGCTGGGTCGGGCGCTGTTGTGGGCCGGCAGCGTTGCGTGCCGGTGAACTGCCTCAATTCATAGCTGGGGCGGTATTGCTGGGGCGGTATTATTGTTTCGCCTGGTTGGGTTTCAGCTGGATCTTGTAGATGGCCGAGCCGGAAACACGAACGCCATCGGGCTGATTGCGCCGGCCGTGGCGCAGCTGCGTGTTGACGTTGGCGCGCTGCATCGTGCAGTGCGTCGCGATTGTCTCAAGCAGCATGTCGCACTCCTTGGCCAACAGCTTGTAGAGATGGCGCCGACCCTGATCGGCGAGCGATGCCTGGTCGCTGACGGCCGTGGTTTCACCAACCAGAAAGAACTGATAGCTGACCGAGATGCTGACACCTGACTTGCTGGCGCCGTCGACCGCGAACGGTCTCAGGCGTGACGACTGAGCTGTGCTCGAAGTCGCCATGGCAAGCGCGATCGCAAATGTAGCCAGACGCGTGTGGGTTGAACTCAGAAATCTCAAGGCGTGCTCCTTCTACCCAAGGTTTAGTGACCAACCATTATCAGTCCATCAATGCGGTGATCAAACTTCGAAAGTTGGAAATCTCCCATTAATGTTGAAGTCAAACCGCCGCGCTGGTTAACTGAATGCCGAGATCATTTCCGCTCTTCAGGCGGATCCACCCAGCCGGCCCGTTCCCCGGCCACCGTCCGCGAACGCATCAGATCATGGCCTGTGGCAGGTCATCCCTGTAGCAGGTCATGGCCTGTGGCTGGCCGGGCGGGGCCGGCGATGGTTCGGGCCAACTCTGAAACGCGATCGTTAACCGACCGGCTGAGGTGCTGGTTGCAGGGCCACGCAACGCCGGAAAGGGCAAATGAAATGTCAAACGCCGCACCACAACAGCAGATTCTCGCCTGGCTTGCCGCCTCCAAGGCCGACATGCTGGCCCTGCTCGAAAAGCTCGTCAATATCGACAGCGGCTCATATAACAAGGTTGGCGTCGATCGTGTTGGCGATGAGATCGCCGCATTCTTGAACGGCGCCGGGATCCAAACCTCGAAGATCCCGGTTGCGGCGCATGGCGATGCGGTTCGTGCCGTGGTGCCGGCGGGCGGCAGCAATCGCCCGATTATGCTGCTCGGCCACCGAGACACGGTGTTCCCGGATGGCGAAGCCGCGCGGCGCCCGTTTCGGATCGAGGGTGACCGCGCCTACGGGCCGGGCGTTGCCGACATGAAGGCCGGCATTGTGATGAATGCGTTCATACTGGCGGCCTTCGCCAAGTTCGGCGGTGCGCCAGGCCCGCTCGTCGGGCTGTTCACGGGTGATGAGGAAATTGGTTCACCGACGTCGCGGCCGATCATCGAAAGCGAAGCCCGCGCGGCGCGGCTGGTGTTTAATTCCGAACCGGGGCGTGCGAGCGGTAACGTCGTCACACAGCGCAAGGGCGGGATTTTCTTCAAGGCTCAAGTCAATGGCGTGGCAGCCCATTCCGGCGGCAACTACGATAAGGGGCGCAGCGCAATACTGGAACTTGCCTACAAGATCCAGGCCTGGCATGCACTCACCGATATGGCGGCGGGGACGACCGTCAATGTCGGTCTGATCTCCGGCGGCCAGTCGATCAACACGGTGGCGCCGCTGGCCGATTGCGGCATCGATGTGCGCTATCAAAAGCCCGCCGACCGCGACGGTATCGTCGCTAAGATCATGGCGGTCGGCGCGCACTGCACGGTGCCCGACACGCACGGATCGGTGAACATCTTCAGCGAGTTTTCACCGCTGGCGCCGACGACCGCGTCCGATCGCCTGTTCAAGCACTATGTCGCAAATGCTGCCGAGGCCGGCCTCACGGTCGAGGGCGAGTTTTCCGGCGGCTGCGCCGATTCCGGGTTTACCGCAGGGGTTGGGGCGCCGACCGTTTGTGCAACCGGCCCGGTCGGCGGCAATGCGCACAGCCCCGAGGAATATCTCGAGGTCGACAGCATCGTTCCCAGAGCGCAGGCCTTGGCGCTTTCGATCCTCAGGGCCGACGAATTGCAACTGCCGGGCTAGAGCAACCTGCCTTTATTCGGAATCGGAACGATACCGAATAAAGGCAGAAAGTTGCTCGCTTCTAAAGTGGCGATCATCTTTGTCCTTTAAGTTGGAACCGCAATAGCGGTTCCAACTTAAAGGACGATGATCTAAGGTCGATCCCTGACGAGAATTTTGGTCGCGACGTGGTTGGCGCCACCGACGACGTCGACCGCTGGGGCCGGCGTCGCACTGATGGTGCGGGGCGATATTCTCCGGGCTGCCGCCGCGCCGGCACGCCAAGCAGCGCGTGCCACTTCAACCAAATCGACCGACATTTTGGTCGTCGACTTTGCACATTTCTAAGCCTGCTACGGAATCCGGGCGATACTTCGAATTGCCGGCCCAATCATTGCCATTCCTCAACATGGTGCGCCTTAGATCGTCTCCGTCTTGGATCATTCCAGGCGAACGCTCGGAGCAAATTCTCGCGATCATCGCGAGCTGCTTCAAGGCGGCCAGCGGTGCGCAGATGCCGACGGGCGCGAACAGTGGAGACCAACTGCAATGTGGAAATTTAGCAAACAGTTCATGGCTGATGAAAGTGGTGCGACGGCAATCGAATATGCATTGCTCGCCGCCTTGATCGCCGTTGCCCTGATCACCGGAATGAAGGCTCTGTCGAACTCGATCAACGATACCTTCAACGACGTCAAGAACGAGCTCTGACGACGTCTGGTACCAGGTGCGATCGCGGAAATCTGCGGCCGGGCGCTCGCCGACCGGCCGCGTCCGACAGCGAGCCTCGTGGCCGTGGCCGGCGTGACAATGACGTGGGTGATGACGTGATCGGCTTAAGGCGCGTGCGCCAGTGCCGTCGTCGGCGCCGATCAGGTCGGCCCGGCGCAGCGGGCCGTGCAGCCGCACCGCGCACAACGCGCGACCGTCGGGCTCACAAATGCGCGACCGCCTCGGGGCCTGCTTCGATTTCACCGCGCTCGATGCGTTGGACGACGTCGACAATGCCGGCGTTGACGGGTGCTTCTAGCCCCAGTTCGTTGGCCTTTTCGACGACGAGGCCGTTGAGGTAGGCGATTTCGGTGCGCCGTCCCTTGGCCATGTCCTGGCCCATCGAGGGGCGCTGGGCGTCGCTGCGGGTCGCCACACTCTTCAGCAGCTGATCTTCGCAAATCTGGCGCGCTTGGTTGTCGCCCGAGACGGCGCCAAGGATGTCATCGGGCGTCATGCCGTAGATGTTGCCCAAGACGTAGCCGTGGGCGCGGCCAATGCGGATGGTCTCGGCGGCGAGGCGCAGGGACAGATCACGGGTTTTGGGATCGCGATCGTTGTCGTTGCCGCCGCGGCCGGTGGCTGCCGCCATCGGATTGCGCATGCAGTTGACGGCCAATTTGGTCCACCGTTCGCCCCACAGGTTGTCGGTGACCATGGCGCTATCGATGATGCTCAGCATATCACAAAATTGCTGGACGCGAGGGGTGATGCGCCCGTGTGGTTCGCCAACGCGGAAGATGGTGTGGTGTTGACCGCCAAGGGCGACGTTGCGGCGAATGTTGCCGGGTTCGGTGAGCTCGACGGCAATCTTGGAGGCAATGCAGCCGACCGTGCGGCCCCAGCCGACAACGCCTGCCACGCGCTCTTCGTTGATGCCGTTCTGTAGCGAGACGACAAAGCCGCCGGGGGCAAGATAGGGCGCAATTAGGTGCGTTGCCCAGACCGTGTCGTAGGATTTGGTGGCGATCACGGCAATGTCATAGTTGCCGAACCGGCGCGCCATCTGGTGGACGTCGCTGAGGTGAATGGCATTGACCTTGGTCGTGAAGTTTTCCGGTTCGGTAAAGCCGGTCAGCGTGAGCCCTTTGCCGCGCATCGCCTCGACATGCGCCGGCCACATGTCGATCAGCGTCAGGTCATGGCCGTCACGGGCCAGATAGCCGCAGACGTAGCCGCCAAGGGCCCCTCCGCAGACGACGGCAATTCTAGGTTTCATGGGTCGCTACCTCTGACCGGGCCGCCCATTACGGGGCGACCACTCACGCAGTTCGTTGAAGTTGCTAGAGCAACCTGCCTTTATTCGGAATCGGAACGATCCTGAATAAAGGCAGGTTGCTCGCCTCTAAAGTGGCGATCATCTTTGTGCTTTAAGTTGGAACCGCAATAGCGGTTCCAACTTAAAGCACGATGATCTAAGCGGCGATCGGTGCATCGCCGGCGATGGTAATGCGGTGCATGCGGCGGCGCTTGCCGGCATAATCGCCAAGGGCACGGTGCTGGGTGCAGCGGTTGTCCCAGATCGCCATGGAGCCTGGCTGCCAGCGGAAGCGGCACGTCATTTCCGGCTGCACCGAATAGTCGAGCAGATAATCGAGCAGCGGTTTGGCTTCTTGCGGATTAAAGCCGTGCAACGTCTTTGAATGTGAGCCGAGGTAGAGCGCGATGCGGCCGGTTTCCGGGTGCTTGCGGAACAAGGGATGGGCGGCATCGGTAATGATATCGTCCGGCGGCGTTCGCACCTTGGCACTCATTTTGGTGTTGCCGGCATAGCGGCCCTCGCGGCTGCGTGAGCCGTGGTTTTGCCGGCGCGCGCCAACGTTCCAGGTCTCGACGCCGGCGAGGACCCGTTTCATCGGCTCGGACAGCTGCTCGTAGGCGAGGTACATGTTCGCGAACATCGTATCACCGCCGGCATCGGGCGTTTCGCGGGCGTAGAGAATGGTGGCCTTGGCCGGTTTCGGATTGAACATCTGATCGGAATGCCAGACCGAGCCGAACGTGAAGGTGTCGCCCTCTTCCTTGATGATTTCGAGGATTTCAGGATAATCGTCCATGCTCTTCATGAACGGATGCAGATGGATATCGCCAAAGCGCTTGGCGAAGGCAATCTGGCGCTCGGGCGTGATGTTCTGGTCGCGCAAAAAAATCACCAGATGTTCGAGCCAGGCCTGATAAAGCTCGGCGAAGGTTTCATCATCCAATGTGTTGAGGTCAACGCCGTCGACTTCGGCGCCCAGTGCGCCGGCCAGCGGTCTCACCTCAATGCGATTGTAGGCGGTCTGCATTGGCACCCTCCAGTGTTGCGTCGTGCATCGCGGGCTGGACTGGGCCAAGACAACCATGGGCTCGATGGCCTGTCAGCCGCGGGCGACGGGCAAGATGTCATGAATCCGGTGGATGATGTTGCCGGCCTCGCACGCCACCCGGGCCGACCCTGTGCGGCGTGGCGCACTGCTCGGTCGGGCTTGACCACTGCAACAAGACGCGCAGAAACTTGCAGTCAATTGCCAACTCCCCATAGCAAAGCGTGCGGCGACAGGGTTAGGGTTAGGGCAGATAGATGAGCAGATCAGCAGATGAACAGATGAATTGGGGACGATCATGAAAGACACACTTCAAGCAGGGCTGCAGCACACGGTCGACATTGTCGTTGATGAACAACGCACCATTAACTTCATGGGCGATGATCTGCGCGTCTATGCGACGCCAGCCATCGTTCACGATCTCGAATACACGTGCCGCAATTTCATTCTCGAACATCTCGATGACGGCGAGGACACGGTCGGCGCATCGATCGAGATAACGCATGCCAAACCGACGCCGCTCGGTTTCACGGCCACCCATCGGGTGACCATCGACAACGTCGATCGGCGGCGGGTGACCTGCAAAGTCAGCGTTCATGATGGTGTCGAGGAGGTTGCAACCGCCACCCACACGCGGTTTGTCGTCGACATTGACCGTCTCAAGGCCGCGATTGCCGCCAAAAAATCTCAACCGGGAGCCTGATCCGATGGCACCAACCGGCCCGCGCCGCTACCGGCCGCAGCAACAACGCATCAAAAAGCCGACGTATTGTTATCAGTGTGTCGCCGGTCCGGATCTGTTGACGGTCGAGGAACAAGACGGCGTCGCGGTGCGCGTTGAGTCGAACTACGCGCTGGCCGGTCAGCATCCCGGCGGCGGGCGGATTTGCGTCAAGGCCTACGGACTGATCCAGAAGACCTACAATCCCAATCGCGTTCGCCAACCGATGAAGCGCACGAACCCGAACAAGGGGCGCAACGAGGACCCGGGCTTCGTGGCGATCAGCTGGGATGAGGCGTTCGATGCGATTGCCGACAAGCTCAACGCGGCGCGCGCCAACGGCTTGACGGACGGTTCTGGTTTTCCGCGCGTTGCGGCGAGCTTTGGCGGCGGCGGCACGCCAACCCAGTACATGGGCACGTTTCCGGCGTTTCTCAAAGCCTGGGGACCTGTCGACCTCGGTTTCGGTGCCGGCCAGGGCGTCAAGTGCTATCACTCCGAACATCTCTACGGCGAGTTCTGGCACCGCGCGTTTATCGTCTCACCCGATGTGCCCTACTGCAATTTCGTGATCAGCTGCGGCAACAATGTCGATGCTTCGTCCGGCGTCGCGGGGGTTTGGCGCGAGGCGGATGCACGGGTGCGCGGCCTGCGCCGCATTCAGGTCGAACCGCATCTTTCGGTATCGGCAGCCTCGGCCGGGGAGTGGGTACCGATCAAGCCGAAGACGGACGCAGCGTTTCTGTTTGCACTGATCCACCACATTCTGTTCGGTCACGATTGGCAGCAGGTTTGCGATGTCGCCTATTTGCGCGAGACGACCAACGCGCCCTATCTGTTGGGCCCCAACGGCTACTACTTGCGTGATCCGGCAAGCGGCGATCCGCTGGTCTGGGATCTCGCCGACAATCGCGCCAAGCCCTACAATCAGGCAACCACGCCGGCATTGACCATCACGGCCAAGGTGTCCGGCAGGGAACGCGGGGCGGACAACGAGGAATGGCTGCACGAGGAGGTTCAGGCGCGGACCTCGTTCGATGCGCTGCGCGATCACGTCAAGGACTACACGCCCGATTGGGCTGCGACCATCACCGATATCCCCGCCGACAAAACCCGTCAGATCGCCGATGAGTTCCTGGCCCATGCCTGCGTCGGCGAAACCATCGAGATCGACGGCGTCGAATTGCCTTACCGCCCGGTGGCCGTGATGCTCGGCAAGTCGGTCAACAACGGTTGGGGCGGTTATCAGGCAACCTGGGCGCGGACGTTATTGGCCGTCCTGGTCGGTGCGCTCGAGGTTCCAGGCGGGGTGCTCGGCACCAACGTCAAATTGGTGCGCCCGGCCAACGATCGTTCGGCCTCGGTCCGTCACGGCGAAGACGGCTTCATGCACTACCCGTTCAACGAGACCTCGAAGAACGGCTGGCAATCGCAACCGGGCATTCGCAACGCCTATGATTCGCTGGTGCCGCTGGCCTCGAACGGGCCCTGGTCACCGGCGCTGGGGCCGGCGCATTTGCCTTGGCTGTTCCAGAAGGAGGCGCCGGACAACTGGCCGCAACCGACGACGCCGGACGTGTGGTTCTGCTATCGCACCAACCCGGCGATCTCATCCTGGAACGCGCCGGAGATTGCCGAACGCGTTGCCGAGTTTCCGTTTGTCGTCGCCTTTGCCTATACGCGCGATGAAACCAATCACATGGCCGACATCCTGCTGCCGGACTCAGGCGATCTCGAAAGCACGCAGCTGATCCGCATTGGCAATACCAAGTTCATCCAGCAGTTCTGGACGCAGGAAGGCTGGGCCGTGCGCCAGCCGGTCGGCGACAAGCCGACCGACTCAAAGGACATGACCGAGATTTCGACGGAGCTTGCCGCCCGCACCGGCGTCCTGGCGGACTACAACAAGGCGATCAACGGCGGCGCCGCCGGGATCCGCCTGTTCGGCGACGGTTTCGATTACGCCCTGTCGGAAGATCAAAAGCACGACGTTGACACCATCTGGGATCGTGTCGCCAAGGCCGCCAGCCACGAGGTGTCCGACGGTGAAGCGATTCACGACCTCGATTGGTTCAAACAAAACGGCTACATGCTGCGCCCCTACAGCCAGCTGAAATGGTATCTCTATCCGGCCATCAAGGCGGCGGGCCTGCGCTTTGAGCTGCCCTATCAGGAACGCTTGAAGCGCCATGGTGCGCAGCTCGCCAACCGCCTCCACGAAGCCGGTGTCAACTGGTGGGACCGACAGCTCGAGGAATATGAGGCGTTGCCCTCCTACATCGACTTTCCAGGGATCTGGTCGGCCTTTGCCGCCGAGGTTGGCAAACGGCCGGAAGATTTCCCGATGTGGGCCTTGACGGCCCGCTCGATGCAATATTCCTGGGGTGCCAACGTCGGCCTGCCGATGATCAAGGAGGTCGCCGACAATGTTGCCGGTCACAAGGGGGTGATCATCAACAGGGCGCGCGGCAGAGAACTCGGGATTGGCGATGGCGATCGCGTGATCATCACATCGCCGACCGGCCAGACCCGCGGCCGCGCCGTCCTGCGGGCCGGCATCCGGCCGGACACGGTGTTGATGATCGGGCAGTTCGATCACTGGGCCACGCCGGTCGCCAAGGACTTTCACAACCCCTCGCTCAACACCTTAAGCGCGCTTGCTCTATCGCTGACCGATGCGACCGGGAGCGGCTCGGATATCGTTGCCGTCAACATCGCCAAGGACCCGAGCCCGGCGGGGACTGCGGCATGAGCCTCGGGATGCGAGCAGCCACCGGCAGCGCCAGGCGCTACGGCATGACGGTGGATGTCAACCGCTGTGTCGGTTGCCAAACCTGCACGATTGCCTGCAAACACGCCAACGACACGACGCCGGATGTGCAATGGCGCTCCGTGCTCGACGTCGAACAGGGTGCGTTTCCGGATGTCCAGCGGTTCTTTCTGGTGGTCGGCTGCCAGCATTGCGCCGAACCGCCGTGCGTGCCGGTTTGTCCGACGGGGGCGACGGCGCAGCGGGCCGACGGGCTCGTTACCATGGATCATGATCTGTGCATCGGCTGTGCCTATTGCGCGGTCTCGTGTCCCTATCAGGCGCGCACGATCGTTCACGAGGACCGCCACTACTTTGCTGCCAAGACCCGGCAGGAAACTCTCACCAGCCATCCGGAGCGGATCGGCACGATGCAAAAGTGCACGTTCTGCATCGACCGCATGGATGAAGCCGAGGCCGCGGGCCTGGTGCCCGGTGAAGATCTCGCTGTGACGCCGGCCTGTGCCGCCTCATGCATTGCCGAAGCGATCAAATTTGGTGATTTCAACGATCCCGACAGCACCGTCTCGCGGCTGGTCGGCGCGCGCAACAGCTTCCAGATCAACGACTTCCTCGGCACCGATCCGCAGATCAAATACCTCTATGATGTGCCCGGCGCCATTCCCGGCCAGCAGCTGGCCACGGCCGCCGACCTGCAATCAGAAGACGCCGGCAGCGATCCCGCCAACCCGCTGAATGGCAAATTGCAGACGTTCTGGGACTTCCGCGCGGCGATGAACTTCATCATGGGCGGCACCGGTTCCGGACTGATCATCGTCGCTGCCTTGGCCGCCCTCGATGGTCACTTCGATGGCGCCACCTTACGCGCAATGTTTGCAACCGGCGGGGCGATTATCGCCCTCGGCTTGTTGTTCGTGTTCCTGGAGATCGGACGCAAGGCCCGTTTCTGGTACGCGATCCTGCGGCCACAATCGTCGTGGATGACCCGGGAGGTGTGGGTTGTTGCCATTCTCTATCCGCTGATTGGCGCCAACGTCCTGTGGACCTCACCGCAATTGTGGCTTGCAACGGGCGCGGCCGGCGCCGCCTTTTTGTTCTGCCAGGCCCAGATTTTGTTTGCCGCCAAGGCCATTCCGGCCTGGCGTGCACCGCTGATCCCGGCGCTGATCATCGCCAGCGGCCTGACCGAGGGAACCGGTGCCGGAATGCTCGCGTTGAGCGCGCTCGCACAACCGGCAATCCCGACCGCTGTGGTCGTGCTCGGGATCATCCTGGCGCCGGCAACCGCCCTGTTGTGGCTCGTTTATGTCGCGCGCGCGAAAGCCAACGGCATTCCGGCGATGGCGCGCAAGGTCCTGCTCGGCGTCAATGCGATTGTCGTGACGTGGTGGGCCGTGGCGCTCGTGATCCTGATCGCCTGTGCGGTTCTCGCTCCGGCACCGGCATACTACGCCCTCGCCGGCTTGATGCTGGTTGCGGCCGGGGCGATCTGGAAGGCGACCGTGATCGTGCACGCCAGCTTCCAACAGGGCTTCGTGCTGCCCAACGCGCCCGGACGCGGGTCCGGACGACTGGCTGCACCGGCCCGGCTCGACGGCCACCAGCGTGCGCCATGGGGTTGAGATGGCGCGCGGCACGCGACTTTCCATCAGGCTCGACCTGGCCAACGGTTCGCGGCTCGGGCCGGGCAAGGTGGCGCTGCTTGAAGCTGTAAAACGCTGCGCCTCGATTGCGGCTGCAGCCCGCGAGCAGGGCATGTCCTATCGGCGCGCCTGGCTGTTGATCGATGATATGAACCAGGCCTTCACTTCGACCGTCGTCGAGACGTTCCCGGGGCGCTCACGGGGCCATGGCGCCCGCCTCACCGATCTCGGCGAGGCGCTGATCGCGCGCTACCGGGCGGCCGAGCGAACCTGTGCTGAGATCGCGACCGACGACGTTGGCGCAATCGAGCGCTATGTCAATCACGCCTACCCGTCGGCACGGGTCAGATCCCGGCGCTCCGGCGCGGACGACGCATGAAGCCAACCGAACGGCTGTCGAGCGCAACAACGCGGATCAAGGCCCACACCGGCGTTCCTTCTCTCAGCCCAAGGCGCGCCACGGAAGCCCGGGTCAACAACGAGCGCAGGATGGCGCCGCCAACATCGACGCCGGCATCGACGTAGGGGCCGTCGCGCTCGACGAGTTCGACGACCGTGCCGGGCAGACGGTTGGCAATCGAGGTATCGACCGGCTCGCTCAGGGCCAGGGCGACATCCCGGGCCCGAAGCCTGACGCGAACTTCGGTGCCGATCTCAGCGTCGACCAGCGCCACGGTGATGGCATGCCGGCCGAACGCCAAGCGTGACAGCTCATTGGCCGGCTCGTGCGCTGCCACTTCGCAGGCGAGGACCGTGCCGGCCTCGTAACGGCCGATGAGCGGGCTCAGTTCGGGGTCCGATGTCAGGTCCAGCAGCGGCCCGCTGCGGGCAATGCGGCCGTTGTCGACGACAACCAGCGTATCGGCCAGACGCATGACTTCGTTGAAGTCGTGGCTGATGTAGATGATCGGTACCGCAACGCCATCACGCAGACGCTCGATGTAGGGCAGCAGTTCGGCTTTGCGTGGCGGGTCCAGCGACGACAGCGGTTCATCCATCAGCAGCAAGGCGGGTTGTGAGAGAATGGCACGGCCAATGGCAACGCGCTGACGTTCACCGCCGGACAGGCGATGCGGGCGGCGCTTGAGCAGATCGCCAAGCCCGAGCAGTTCGATGGCCTCGTGCGGCCAGATGAAGCGCTCCCGCTTGGCGCGGCGGAAACCATAGAGCAGATTGGTCTCGACGCTGAGATGGGGAAACAGGCGGGCGTCCTGAAACACGAAGCCGACACGGCGGCGCTCGATCGGCAGGAACACGCCGCGTGCGCTATCCTGAAACACTTGACCGTTGATCGCAATGCGGCCGACGGCGGTCGGCTTGGCACCGGCAATTGTCTCGACAATCGTTGATTTGCCGGCGCCGCTGCGGCCGAACAAGGCGGTCACCCCGCGCCCTGGTGCCGTGAACGCGACATCGAACGCCATGCCGGGCACGCGGGCCTTGAAGTCGACCTCGATCATCGCCCGTAGACCATCTGGCGGGCGCGTTGTTCGACCAGTTCCGACAGCGCCAGCGAGACCAGGGCAAGGATCGATGACAACAGGACCAACCGCATCGCCAACCCATCGCCGCCCGGGGTCTGGATCGCGGTATAGATGGCGAGCGGCAGGGTGCGGGTTTCGCCGGCGATATTGGAGGCAAACGTGATGGTTGCGCCGAACTCGCCGAGGCTCGCGGCATAGGCCATGACGAAGCCTGCCAGGATGCCGGGCAGCATTAGCGGCAGCGTGATCGAAACGAACACATCCGTGCGCGTGGCACCGAGCGTGCGGGCGGCAAACGCAAGACCGGGATCGATAACGTCAAGCGAAGCGCGAATGGCGCGAACCATCAGGGGAAACGCCATGACGGCCGCCGCCAGAACGGCACCGGCGGTCGTGAACACCAGGCGGATGGCGAACCAGTCCTGGAGCGGTGCGCCGACCGGGCCGCGCACGCC
The DNA here is from genome assembly GCA_965223355.1 of Hyphomicrobiaceae bacterium. Classification (GTDB taxonomy): domain Bacteria; phylum Pseudomonadota; class Alphaproteobacteria; order Rhizobiales; family Hyphomicrobiaceae; genus Tectiglobus. The sequence continues at coordinate 3,644,774 of CBDCWE010000003.1, read as the reverse complement.
GAATACGACCAGCAGCAGGTAGCCGATGACGACCGCCGGCAACACCAGCGGCGCGTGCACAATGACGTTGAGGACGGCGCGCCAGAACCAATTCGAGCGGTTGAGCGCCCAGGCAGCGGCGATCGCTGGCAGCAGACAATAGGCCGAGGCCTGCAGGGCGATGATCAGGCTCAGTCGCATCGCTTCAAGTTCAGCCTCTCCAAACGCCAACCAGCTCATTTGACCCAGCTCATTTGACGATGAACCCGTGACGCTTGAAGATGCGCGCGGCAGCGGGCCCGCACAGGTAGTTATAGGCGCGCCGCGCGCCGTCGCCGGGCGTTTTCGATATGAGGGCGATCGGGTAGGAGATCGGCGGATGGCTGGTCGCCGGGATCCGCGCCGCAATCCTGACCGCGGATGACGCGGCCGCGTCGGTTGCATAGGTGATGCCGGCCACCGCTTCACCGCGCGCGACCAGGGCGAGGGCTGCGCGCGTATCCGCCGCGGCCGCAATGCGCGTGCGCAACCGCTGCCACAGGCCGAGGCGGGCGAGCGCTGTCCTGGCGTAGCGGCCGACCGGTACGTGCGCGGGATCGCCCACCGCGATCCGCCCGCGCCCGCGCCCGAGCGTGAAGACCCAGTCCGGCGCGTCGGCCTTGTGCACCGGCGCGGGACCGGCGACCGGCGCCACAACCACAAGCGCATTGCCGAGCAGCGACCGCCGGCTGGCCGGATCAACGGCGCCTTTGCTTGCAAGGTAGTCCATCCAAGTCTCGTCGGCCGAGATGAAGAGATCCGCGGGCGCCCCGGCCTCGATCTGGCGCGCCAGCGTCGAAGACCCGGCCAGGATCAGTTTCCAGCGTTGCTTGGTGGTTTGCCGGTAATGGTGTTCGATCTCGACCAGGACATCGGCGAGGCTGGCGGCCGCATAAACCCGCACGTCGCGCGCAGCGCTCAATCCCGGCGCGGAAACGACCAGCAATGCAATCGTCAATGCCAAGGCCCGCAATCGTCACTCCTATATACGAACGAATATAAGAGAGTAAGAGACACTGCCGGCGCCTGTCCATCCAACCAGATGTCGCAAATTGCCCTGCTGCCATCACTTCCGCGATCCGATGGCAGGCGTGTGCGGCAACCCGCGCCGGGCCGGCGGGGTTCGCGGCGGGTCAACGTTGCGGCGATCTGAGTGGCCGCTCGAGCGTGCGCTCACCGGTTGACGCCTGCTCCCGATATAGTCCAACATTCGACGACAAAATCGGCTGACTTCTAATCGCGATGAATGACGCGTCGGAACGCCAATCAAGCGGCGCAGCAAGGGAGGACGTTAATGGCACAGGTGACAATCGAGTTGAACGGCAAATCGGTGACCGCCGATGTCGCTGCGAACACGCTGCTGGTCGATTTTATCCGTGACGATCAGCGTCTGACCGGGACCCACGTCGGCTGCGATACGAGCCAATGCGGCGCCTGTGTCGTGCACGTCAACGGCAAGTCGGTCAAGAGCTGCACGATGCTGGCCGCGCAGGCCGACGGTGCCAAAGTCACCACCATCGAAGGCCTTGCAAGCGGCGATGCTCTGCATCCGATGCAAGCAGCGTTCAGGCAAGCCCACGCCCTCCAGTGCGGGTTCTGTACGCCCGGCATGATCATGGCCGCGGTTGATCTTTTGCAAACCAACCCATCGCCCAGCGAGCAAGAAATCCGGACCTGGCTGAAGGGCAACATCTGCCGGTGCACCGGCTACCACAATATTGTCAAGGCCATTCAGATCGCGGCGCAGAACATGCAATCTCCGGCGCCTGCGCAATAATTGAGGAGACCGGAAGGCCGTCGCAACCGCACCAGTTGCAGCGCTCGCGATAAGCTCTGCATCTTTCGCACCGCTCACAACGCTCGGCGGAGATCGAGCCGGTCCTTCCAGCGACGAACGACACAACGCAATTCGGATTAGAGGAAACACAGATGTCAGCGACAGGGATCGGCGCCCGGGTCGAGCGCAAAGAAGACAAGCGGTTCATCACCGGCAAGGGCCGCTATACCGATGATTTCCAGATCGAGGGCATGCACCATGCCGTGTTCGTGCGCTCCGATGTGGCGCACGCCAGGATCAAGTCGATCGACAAGTCGGCGGCGGAAGCAAACGAAGGTGTGAGCGTTCTCGATGGTCAGCAGCTGACCGGCGATGGTGTCGGCAACCTGATTTGCGGCTGGATGATCCATTCGAAAGACGGCTCGCCAATGAACATGGGCGCATGGTCGGCGCTGGCAACCGACACGGTGCGCTATGTTGGCGAAGCTGTTGCCGTGGTGATCGCGCCGACCAAGGAGTTGGCGCGGTCAGCGGCCGAACTCGTCTCGGTCGACTATGAGGAACTGCCGGTCGTGGTCGATGCCGCCCAGGCGCTGGCAGCCGGCGCGCCGCAAATCCACGACAACGCGCCGGGCAACCTGATTTACGACTGGGAGATCGGAGAGGCGGCGGCGGCCGACGCCGCGATTGCTGCGGCCGCCCATGTCACGACATTGGAGCTCACCAACAACCGTCTGGTGCCCAATGCGATAGAGCCGCGGGCGGCGCTTGCCGCCTACGATGCCGCAGAGGAGCATTTCACGCTCCATACGACCAGCCAGAACCCGCATGTGGCGCGCCTCGTGCTTTCAGCCTTCTATCAAATTGCACCGGAGCACAAGTTGCGCGTGATCGCGCCGGATGTCGGCGGCGGGTTCGGCTCCAAGATCTACATCTATCCGGAAGAGATCGTGTGTTTGTGGGCCTCAAAGCGCATCGGTGTGCCGGTCAAGTGGACGGCGGAGCGCATCGAGTCGTTCCTGACCGACGCCCATGGCCGCGACCACATCACCAAGGCGCAGCTGGCGTTCGATAGCGACCATAAGATCACCGCCTTCAAGGTCGACACGATTGCCAACTTCGGCGGTTACATGTCGCTGTTTTCCTCATGTGTGCCAACCTACCTTTACGCGACGCTGCTGTCGGGCCAGTACAACATTCCGACCATCCACTGCAACGTCAAGGCGGTCTACACCAACACGACGCCGGTCGATGCCTATCGCGGTGCCGGCCGGCCGGAGGCGACCTATCTGGTCGAGCGCATCGTCGAGACGGCGGCGCGCGAACTCGGTGTTGATCCGGCAGACCTGAGGCGCAAGAACTTTATTGCGCAGTTTCCGCATCAGACGCCGGTAATCATGAACTACGACATTGGTGATTATCACGCGACGCTCGATGCAGCGCTGCAGGCGGCCGACTACGCCAATATCGGCCAGCGCAAGGCGGCAGCTGCCGCGCGCGGCAAGCTGCGCGGGATTGGCTTGTCCTGTTACATTGAGGCATGCGGGATTGCACCATCGCAGGCTGTCGGTTCACTGGGCGCCGGCGTCGGCCTCTGGGAGAGCGCCGAAGTCCGCGTCAACCCGGTTGGTACGATCGAAGTGCTGACCGGTTCGCACAGCCACGGGCAGGGCCACGAGACGACATTTGCACAACTCGTCGCCGACCGCCTGTCGGTACCCATCGAGAACGTCCAGATCGTCCACGGTGATACCGATAAGGTGCAGTTCGGCATGGGCACCTACGGTTCGCGTTCGGGCGCTGTCGGCATGTCGGCGATTTCCAAGGCGCTCGACAAGGTTGAAGCCAAGGCGAAGAAGATTGCAGCCCATCAGCTGGAAGCGGCGGAAAGCGACATCGTCATCGAGGACGGTGCGGTCAAGGTCAAAGGCACCGACAAGCAACTGCTGTGGCACGAGGTGTGCCTCGGCGCTTACACCGCTCACAACCTGCCGGCCGACATCGAGCCCGGCCTCAAAGAGGGCGCGTTCTATGATCCGGTCAACTTCACGTTCCCGGCCGGGGCCTACGTGTGCGAAGTGGAAGTCGATCCGGCCACCGGTCAGACCGAAATCATCCAGTTCGTTGCAGCCGACGACTTCGGCGTGATCGTCAACCCCAACATTGTCGAGGGCCAGGTTCACGGCGGCATCGTGCAGGGCATCGGCCAGGCGATGCTGGAGCATGCCGTCTACACCGAGGACGGCCAGCTGTCGACGGCCAGCTACATGGACTACACCATGCCGCGCGCCGACGATGTGCCCTCCTTCACGGTCTCGCATCACACGACCCCGTGCCCGAACAACCCGCTCGGGATGAAGGGCTGCGGTGAAGCCGGCGCCATTGGTTCGCCACCAGCGCTGATCAACGCCATCACCGATGCAATCGGCAACAACGACCTTTCGATGCCGGCGAATTCGGAAGCGGTGTGGCGGGCACACCAGGCGGTCGCAACAAAGCAGGCGGCGGAATAGGCCACGAACGGAACGCGACTGAGAAGGACTTTGCAAGATGTATCAATTCAACTATGTGCGCGCCGGTTCGGTTGCGGATGCAGCGCAGGCGCTGGCCGGTGATCCGGATGCCAAACTGCTGGCCGGTGGCCAGACCTACCTGCCGACACTGAAACAGCGTCTGGCGCAGCCAACCTCGGTGGTTGATCTCGGCGCCATTGCCGAACTCAAGGGCGTCCGCAAGGATGGTGATGGGCTCGTAATCGGGGCGATGACATCGCATGCCGACGTTGCAGCGAACGCAGATGTCGCTGCCGCCATCCCGGCGCTTGCAAAACTCGCTGACGGCATTGGTGATCCGCAGGTGCGCCACTGCGGCACCATCGGCGGTTCGCTGGCCAACAACGACCCGTCGGCCGACTATCCATCGGCGGTGCTCGCACTCAACGCAACGGTCGTCACCAACCAGCGCCAGATCGCAGCCGCTGATTACTTCACGGGGATCTTCGGGACGGCGCTGGCGGACGATGAAATCATTACCGAAGTGCGCTTTCCGGTGCCGGCGTTCGCAGGTTACCGCAAGATCGAGCAGCGCGCGTCGCGCTATCCTCTGGTCGGCGTGTTCGTCGCCCGCCTGGCCGGCTCCAACGAGGTCCGCGTGGCCGTTACCGGGGCCGGCAGCAACGGCGTATTTCGCGCATCCGATGTCGAGGCGGCATTGACCGCCAACTTCGCCGGCAGTGCCGCGCGCGGTGTCGCCGTTGATCCCGCCAGCTTGATGGGCGATATGCACGGCAGCGCCGAATACCGTGCCGCGTTGATATCGGTGCTGGCCGAACGCGCGGTTGATGGCGGTTGAGGCTTGATGGCGGTTGAGGCTTGGTGCGGTTGAGGCTTGGTGGTCGATCGATCGCCAACGGCGATAGCCGCAGATGACAGGCGTGGCTCCTCTTGCCGTTGACGGGAAGAGGGCTTTGCGTCGGGTTTGCCGCGCTGTGAGAAGGACGCAACATCTGTGGTCAACGGTTCGCAAACACCGAACGGCGCACTGCCAAGGTCCGTCGAGGCGACCGCCGAGTTGCTGGCCGCCGGTGGCTATATTGCCGATGAGGCGACGGCGACCGCCGTGTTCCTGGCGCTAACGCTGAAGCGCCCGCTGCTGCTCGAGGGTGAGGCCGGGGTCGGCAAGACGGAGATCGCCAAGGTGCTGAGCGACAGGCTCGGCCGGCCACTGGTGCGCTTGCAGTGCTACGAAGGGCTCGACACGGCGAGCGCGCTCTACGAGTGGAACTACGCGCGGCAACTGTTACACATCCGCCTTGCCGAAGCCGCGCACGGCGACGTCGATGCCGCAGCGATTGAGAGCGATATTTTCTCGTCCGACTACCTGCTGCGCCGCCCGCTGCTCAAGGCCCTGGAATTGAGCGCCGGGGGCACGGCGCCGGTGCTGCTGATCGATGAGCTTGATCGCGCTGACGAGCCCTTCGAGGCGTTCTTGCTCGAACTGTTGGCCGACTACCAGGTCACGATCCCGGAACTGGGGACGATCCGGGCCACACAACCGCCGATTACGATCCTGACCTCCAACCGGACGCGGGAGGTCCACGATGCGGTTCGCCGGCGCTGCTTTTATCACTGGATCGACTATCCAAGTGCGCCGCGGGAACGGGCGATCTTGGCGCTGAAGGTGCCGCAGGCCGGCGACCAACTCAGGCGCCAGATCGTGGCCTTTGTCGAAAGCCTGCGCGGCGCGGATCTCTACAAGAACCCGGGTGTGGCAGAATCGATCGCCTGGGCCGAGGCGCTCACCGTACTCGACGCGCTTGAACTCGATGCCGGCGCGATCGATGCAACGCTTGGCACGCTGCTCAAGTACCAGGACGACATCGCCCGCATTCAGGGCTCGGAGGCGGCCCGCATCCTGGCCGAGATCAAAGCCGAGGCGGTTGGCGATCAGATTGCGGCGATGCGCGAGTAGACCAACCTGTCCTCATTCGCAGTTGGAACGATCGCGAATAATCCCGCCCCAACTATGAATTGAGGCCTTCACCGCAGCTTTTTTGAGCGCCGGCCGGGCGCGGCTGCCCGAAGCCAAGACGTGTATCAATAAGCGTGTCAATTCATGGCTGGGCGGGATAGCGGCCCCGGGCTGGTATCGCCGCCAGCGATCAGCCATGACCGTGCGTTGTCAATCGTCGAGCACGTCCCACGTCTCGCCAACGCGATCGAGTGAGACAAAGTCGCAGAGCTTGCCGCGCCCGACCGGTCCGAAGTTGCCCATCGGGTAGCCGATCGGCAGGATCGCGTAGGACATCATGCCCGGCGGTAGGCCGAGCGCCCTGTCGGATTCTTCGCCATAGAACATGTGTCGCGTGGTCAAGCATGAGCCGAGGCCGAGCGCGCGGGTTGCGAGCAGCATGTTTTGGACAGCGGTATAGATCGATGCGCCGGCCATCCGATCCGGCTTGGCGTCACCGTGTTTGAGGCAGGCGACGATCCACACCGGCGCCTCGTGGTAGTGCTCGGTGAGGTATTCGACAGCGCTGTGTTGGCGGCCATACCTGGCAGCATTCGAGCCGGGCGGCGGCGTACTGGTCGCGTAGCGCGGCCCGATGATCTCGTCGTAGGCCTTCTTGTACCAGACCTGCACGGCCTTCTTGATCGCGGCATCCTTGACAACGATGAAATGCCAGGTCTGGCTGTTGCCGCCGTTGGGTGCGCGGATGCCGGCATCGAGGATCTTCACGATCAGGTCGTCGGGTATGGGGTCCGGCTTCAAGCGGCGCATTGCGCGGGTCGTGTGCATGATGTCGAAGACGTTGCGTGAGGCAAGATCGATGTCGGACTGGGCCATGGCGTTTCTCCCGGACTGTGCGTTGCCCGTCATTCTGTCACGACTCCGCGAACCACCGCAAATGCAACCGGGTCCCTTCCTGAGCCCGGTTTCGCGCATTCACCACCTGAACGGCGCATCTCAATCCATCCCTATTCCATACATCTGCAGACAAATAGATCGAAACGCAGAGATATGCCGCACATCGATGTCGCAAAGGAAAGGCGCATACCGCCGTCCGTCAGGGTCGGCGCCGACGTTGATGCTTGACGTTTGGTCACGGCGATGGACTGATGCGCAGTGAAGTGCGCCGATTGACCCGACGCTTGAGCAATGAGCCCGACCAGCGAACAAACCACACTCGCCGACAACATTCTGCATTTCGGCCGCCTGTTGCGGGCGGCCGGATTGCGGGTCGGCTCCGGCCAGATCGCCGATGCGACGGCGGCGGTGGCGGCGGCCGGGGTTGGCGATCGCGCGCGGCTTTACTGGGCGTTGCACACGGCCTTCGTCAAACGGCGCAGCGAGCGCGAGCTGTTCGATCAAGCGTTCGCCATCTTCTGGCGCGATCCCGGATTTCTGAAGCGCATGATGACGATGATGATCCCGCAGACGTTGGCCCCGCCACAGCCGGATCAGCAGCGGGAATTGGCGCGGCGCCTGTCGGAGGCGCTGACTTCACAAAGCGACGATGTCACCAAACCGAAGCCCGACGACATCGAAGTCGAGGCGTTTGAGACGTTCTCGCCGAACCAGGTCGACCGGCACCAGGACTTCGCGCAGATGAGCGCCGAGGAGCTTGCCGATGCGATGGCCGCGGTGCGGCGCATTCGTTTGGTGCGCGAAGAAATCACCACCCGGCGGCGTGTCGCCGATAAGCGCGGGCGCGATATTCATCTCCGGCGGATGTTGCGCGATGCGGCGCAAAAAGGACCCGACCACCTATTGCTTCAGCGCCGGCGGCGCAAGCGTCAGCGCCCGCCGCTGGTGGTGCTGTGCGATATCTCGGGGTCGATGGAGCAGTATGCGCGGGTCTTTCTGCATTTTCTTTACGCCCTCAAGTCGGACCATGGCCGCGTTTCGTGCTTTTTGTTCGCGACCCGGCTTTACGATGTGACGCGCAAACTGCAGGATCGCGATCCCGATGTGGCGATTGCAGCCGTCGGCAGTGGCGTGACCGACTGGTCCGGCGGCACCCGCATCGGCCACTGCCTTGGTGCGTTCAACCAACAGTGGGCGCGGCGGGTGCTGGGGCAGAATGCGCAGGTGCTGGTGTTCACCGACGGGCTCGACCGTGACGCCGGCGACGGCATGACGCGCGCCGTCCGGCGTCTGGCCGCCTCGTGCCGCAAGCTGGTGTGGGTCAATCCGCTGTTGCGCTACGACCGATACCAGCCACTTGCTGCCGGTGCGCGCATTCTCGATCGCTACGCAAGCGAAACCCGCAGTTGCCACAACGTGGCAAGCCTGGCGGATCTCGCGCGGGCGCTGAACGGTGACGGCACGTAACGCTCAGCTATCGACAAGTCCGCGTTGGCGCAGCAGACCCGCCGGCGTCGGCAGCTTGCCGCGGAAGGCCAGGTATGCATCATCACCGTCGCGCCGGCCGCCGGCCGCATAGACGAAGGTTTTGAGTTTGCCGGCGGTTTCGGGATCGAACACGTCGCCGGCTTCCTCGAACGCGGCAAAGGCATCGGCGTCGAGAACCTCGGACCACATGTAGCTGTAATAGCCGGCGGAATAACCGTCGCCGGCAAAGATGTGCTGGAAGTGCGGCGAACGATGGCGCATGGCAATCGCCGGCGGCATGCCGATGCTTTCGAGCTGGCGGGCTTCGAATGCGATTGGATCATCATCGGCGTCATAGGCCGGGCTGTGGAAGGCCATGTCAACCAGCGCGGAGGCGAGGTATTCGACCGTGGCAAAGCCCTGGTTGAAATTGCGCGCCGCCTTGAGTTTGGTGCGCAGGTCGTCCGGCATCGGCTGGCCGGTTTCGTGATGACGGGCAAACTGCGACAGGATCGCGTCGCTTTCCAGCCAATGCTCGAACAGCTGTGAGGGCAGTTCCACGAAATCGCGCTCGACGCTGGTGCCGGCCAGCGAACCGTAGGTGACGTCGGACAGAAGGCCATGCAGGGCATGTCCGAACTCATGGAAAATCGTCCGTGCATCGTCGAAGGAGATGAGCGTTGGTTTGCCCGCCTCACCTTTGGCGATGTTGAGGACGTTGACGATGATCGGTGTCTGTTTGCCAGCGAACCGGCGCTGGCCGCGCAACGCCGTCATCCAGGCCCCGGATCGCTTTGATGGCCGGGCGAAATAATCGCCGAGGAACAGGCCGACATGTTCGCCGTCCGCGGTGCTGACCTCCCAGGCCCGCACATCCGGATGATAGAGGTCGAGGTCGCAGCGCTCCTCAAACGTCAGCGCGAACAGGCGGTTTGCGGTTGCGAAGGCGGCCGCGATCATGTTGTCGAGCACCAGGTGTGCTTTGACCTCGGCCTCGTCGAGCTGATAGTCGGCCTGGCGGACTTTTTCGGCGTAAAAGCGCCAGTCCCATGGTTGGATGTCGATGTTCTGGCCATCGCGGCTGGCGGCCGCGGCCAGGCGCGCACGTTCTTGGCCGGCGGCGTTGACGGCCGGCGTCCAGACTTGTGCGAGGAGCTCATCGACCGCAGTGGTCGTCTTGGCCATGGCGTTATCGAGTTTGTAGGCGGCAAACGAGGCAAAGCCGAGCAGGCGCGCGCGCTCCTGGCGCAGCTTCAGGACCTCCGCGATGATGTCGCGGTTGTCCGTGTCGCCGCCGTTTTCACCGCGAGCCAGCCACGCCTTGAAGGCCTTTTCGCGCAGATGGCGCTGTGTCGAGAACGTCAGAAACGGCTCGATGAGCGAGCGCGACAGCGTGATAACGTGGTCGGCGTCATTGTTGCGCTCGCGCGCGGCGGCGGCGGCGGCTTCGCACAGCGCCGGCGGCAGCCCGTCACGATCGGCGGCGTCGGTCAACGGCAGCACAAATGCGTTTTCATCTGCGAGCACGTTTTGCGAGAACTGAATACCGAGCGTTGCAAGGCGTTCGGTGATGTCGTTGAGGCGCTGTTTGTCGGCGCGGTCCAGTGCGGCGCCGGCGCGGACAAAGCCGCGATGCTGGCGTTTGAGCAATTGCCGCTGCTCGTCGGTCAGGGCCAGTTGATCGCGCTTGGCATGGACGGCATCGAGGCGTGCAAACAGCTCGGCGTTGGAGGTGATGGCATTGAAGTGCGCCGTCACGCGCGGGCCGAGCTCGCGCTCTAGTTTCTGGAGCTGCGGGTTGGTGTCGGCACCCGCTAACACCCAGAACGTGGCGGCGACCTTGCTCAGTCGGTCACCGCTGGCCTCGAGCGCGAGCACGGTGTTCTCGAACGTTGCCGGCTCGGGGTTGGCGGTGATGGCGTCGATTTCGTCGCAATGCATGGCGAGGGCGGCTGTGAATGCGGGCTCCAAATGGGCCACCGCGAACGCTGCGAACGGTGGTATGGCGAACGGTGTGCGCCAGTCCTGAAGCAGCGGATTGTCGGACGGTGAAGCGGTCATCTGGATCTCTCCCGCGTGCGATAAGCTTGCCGGCACACAGATCACAGGTTTCCAAAGGGCAATGCCCTTTGGCGGGATCGTTAAGGGCGGAGCCCTTAACATATCGCCGCCCTGCGGCGATCGATGAGGGGCTTTCAGCCCCTCATACTCCCCGACCAGGGGATCTATCCCCTGGACCCTAGATCATCGTGGCCGTGCGCAGTTTGGCAGCCGCCCCAATACGACAAAACCTTGATTGGCAGAGCCAATCAAGGTCTTTGGAGATAGCCATGGCTGAACAGTCTGCCGATCATGGGCGGATCAACAAAAAATTCAGACTAATCCCGAGCGCCGAAGGCGCTTGCGGCCTGCATCCTGAATTCGGTCTGTGCTGGCCAACGCTCAAGCGCCGAAACGCTTCGGGTAAATTCTAAAGCCGACTTACTTTTTTACAATCGTTTGCTGGGCAGCAATGTCTGCAGCGCCAAGCCCGTTCGGGTGCGGCATCTCACGGCGGCATGCCGTGACAACAGCGGCAGTGCAAAGCAGTGCAACAACGAAAAGTGTGCCCCGGTTCATTGTCTTTCTCCTTGTGACAAAGTGGTGTAGCGATTGCACTTCAACCGACCCGGGCTCCATACCGCAAGAACTCTCGTGCCGCAGCGCCGGTTTTGGCGTGGCGTTGGTGCCCGCAAGCAACAGTACTCAACATGAGTAATATCCCGCCAGATTGCTCGAATTGATCATTGAAAATTGAATGCCGAAAATTGTTGCACGAACACAACGGCCGCGTACAACACACGAACAATTGCACAAATGTGTAGAACAATCGTTAGATATTTCGGTTATTAAGTCAGGGTTTGAACCGATCATCTCGCGATCTGCAATTTTGATATGGAGCTCCTGACATATGCGGTTTCGTTCGCTCTTTGTACTCGTGTCTGCATGCGTTTGTCTTGGTGCTGGCTATGGGGCGGCGTCAGCATCCACGTTGAAAGCCACGGTTGATCTTTCCCAACAGCGCATGACCGTCTATGTCGACGGCAAGAAGAGGTACACCTGGGTGGTGTCGACAGGCAAACGGGGCTGGCGCACGAAGCCCGGCATCTACACGCCGTTTGCGCAGCGCAAGAAGTTTTATTCATCCAAATGGCGGATGAGCTTGCCGTATTTGACGATGATCGGATCTGACGGCACTGCGATCCATGGCACCTATCGGACCAAGCGACTGGGGCGGCCGGCATCGCATGGTTGTATCCGCCTCAGCGTCGCCAATGCTGCAAGGTTTTACAAACTCGTGAAATCGCACGGCATGTGGTCAACCCAGGTGCTCGTCAAACCCTAGGAAACCTCTGATGAAGTCCGGGGTCCAGGGGATCATCCCCTGGTCGGGGAGTTTGAGGGGCTGAAAGCCCCTCAAGAATCGCCGCCAAGCGGCGATTGGTTAAGGGCGCTGCCCTTTGGAAGCCTACGGCTCGTTCACAGGATCCCTAGATCATCTTTGTGCTTTAAGTTGGAACCGCAATAGCGGTTCCAACTTAAAGCACAAAGATGATCGCCACTTTAGAGGCGAGCAACTTTCTGCCTTCATTCGGGATCGTTCCGATTCCGAATAAAGGCAGGTTGCTCTAGATCGCGGACTACGCCTGCCGGTCAAACTCCGCGATCATGATTTCGCGCATGCGGAACTTTTGAACCTTGCCGCTGGCGGTCACCGGAAACGCGTCGACCAGGCGGATATGTTTCGGCATCTTGTAGGTGGCGATCTTGCCGTGACACGCCGCGCGTAAGTCATCGGCAGAGATGCTGGCGCCTGCCGCCAGCTTGATCCAGGCACAGACCGCCTCGCCGTAGGTCTCGTCCGGCACGCCGATAACTTGCACATCTTCGACTTCGGGCAGCGTGTGATAGAACTCCTCGATGTCGCGCGGCTGGATGTTTTCACCACCGCGGATGATGATGTCCTTCGAGCGCCCGACGATCTGCACATAGCCATCATCGCGCATGACGGCGAGGTCACCGGAATGCATCCAGCCATTGCTATCGACGGCGGCGGCGGTGGCCTCCGGGTTCTGCCAGTAACCGGCCATCACCGAATAACCGCGCAGGCAGTATTCGCCCTGCTGTCCGCGCTGCAGCGTTTTGTGCGTCTCGGGATCGATGATCTTGCATTCGAGATGCGGACCGATCAGGCCAACCGTTTCGCATTGATGCTCGATGTCGTCGCCGATCCGGGTCTGGGTCGAAATCGGCGATGTCTCGGTCATGCCGTAACAGATCGTCAGCTCGCGCATGTGCATCTTGGTGACGACGTCACGCATCACTTCGGTCGGGCATGGGGCGGCGCCGGAAACGCCGGTGCGCAGACTGGTCAGATCATAGTTTGCGAACGCGGCATGGTTGAGCATGGCGATAAACATCATCGGCACGGCGTAGAGCACCGTGCACCGTTCGTGGTGGATTGCCTCGAGCGTCGATTGCGGATCGAAGGCCGCAGCCGGCAACACCATCGCGCAACCGTAGGCGGCGGCCGACAACGTGCCCAGGACGTTGCCGAAGCAGTGGAAGAAGGGGACCGGCACGCACATGCGCTCGCCCGCACGAAAGGCCTGACCGGCGCCAACGCAAATCGCATTGTTGACGATGTTGTGGTGGGTCAGCGTCGCGCCCTTCGGTTGGCCGGTGGTGCCGGAGGTGTATTGAATATTGACCGGATCTTCGCAGCACAGTTCGCCCGCGCGGGCGGCAAGATCGTCGCTGGTGATAGCGCGATTGCGCGCGGCGAAGGCGGTCAGGCTCTCGGCGCCTGCAGCACTGTCGCCGGCGAGTACGACGATCGCCTCCAGCGCCGGCGCCGCGGCCCGGATCTCGTCGAAGTCGTCGGTGTAGGCACGGTCGCGGAACCTGTCTGCGCAGAACAGGACGCGGGCGCCGGAGTGCTTGAGCACAAATGCGGTTTCGCCAGCGCGATAGGCCGGATTGACGGTGACGAGGATGACACCGGCCTTGGCGGCGGCATGTTGAACGACGACCCAGTCGGCCATGTTCGGCGCCCACAGCGCGGCACGATCGCCGTGCGCCAGTCCGTAGCCGAGCATGGCGCGGGCGAGATCGTTGGCGCGCTGATGCAATTGGGCGTAGGTCAGGCGCACGCCTTCCGCGAGGGAGATGACGGCCTCCTGGTGCGGGAACTGTGCGGCGGCACGGTCGAGCAACTGGCCGACGGTGATGTATGCAAGCGGGCGAGCAGGCGCACCGCTGGCATAGGCGACGGCGCCGTCGCCGCGATGCGGTTGGGCGTCGGTGAGGACGTCTTGAGTCGGTTCGACCACCGGGGCCGGAGAGGGTGGCAGAGAGGGTGGCGGATGACCATCACCCGATCCGGATTTGAGCCACTTCAAGATCACCTTGGTCCTCCCGGAAGGCGCGCAGCTGGCGCTGGTTTCGCGGTCGCGTGCCGTCGCGCTTCGGGCGCCTGCCACGGGTCGTTCCGCCGCCTGCATTGAAGCTGTCATAGGGGCGTTTGATTTGCAATAATCAGCACGACAAGCCATGACCGAATACCTGACGACAAAAGAGGCGGCGGCGCTGTTGCGGCTCAAGGAACGCAAGATCTATGATCTTGCCGCCCGCGGCGCGTTGCCGTGTTCGCGGGCAACCGGCAAGCTGCTCTTTCCACGTTCCGAGATCGAGGCGTGGCTGGCGGCCAGTACCCGCGGGCCGATGACAGCGGCGACGGCATCGGTCGCGGCGGCGGACCGGCCGGCGGTGATGCTCGGCAGCTCCGATCCGTTGCTGGAGTGGGTCGTGCGCCAGTCGGGCTGCGGGCTGGCAACGCTGCTCGATGGCAGTCTCGACGGTTTGCAGCGGTTCGGCGCCAACCAAGGTGTCGCCTGCGGACTGCACGTGTGGGATGCCGGCGCTGAAAACTGGAATGTCGCCGCGGTCGCCGAACGGTTCGATGGTCAGCCCGTGGTGTTGATCGAATGGTGCTGGCGCCAGCGCGGCCTGATCGTTGCGCCGGACAAGGCCGGCCGGTTTGCCGGCGGCCTCAAGGATCTTGCCGGAAAGTCACTGGCGCAGCGCCAGCACGGCTCCGGCAGTCAGATGTTGCTGGCGGCGCTGCTGGCGCGCGATGGCCCGGCACTTGATGCGATCGATTGCCTGCCGGCTCAGCGCACGGAAAGTGATGCCGCCTTGATGGTGCGTGAGGGCAAGGCGGATGCTGCGTTCGGGTTGGCGGCGTTTGCGGCCCAGTATCGGTTGGACTTCGTGCCGGTGGTGCGTGAGCGGTTTGACCTGCTGGTCGACCGCCGAGCCTATTTCGATGAGCCGCTGCAGGCCTTGTGGCGGTTTTGCCGAAGCGATGCGTTTGCTGCTCGGGCGCGGGAGTTGGCCGGCTATGATGTGACCGGGCTCGGAACCGTGCGCTACGTCGGTTGAGCCGGCGGTCCGGTGCCAGCGGCTCCGTCGGCCCACTCGGTCAGTTGCGCCCGGCGATATTGGTTCGCCGGGAACTGCACACGATCAGCGTGAATGCCAAGACCTCCATGGCGATCAGGAGCCACAATGCCGGTGTGTAGCTGCCGATCCGATCGCGCAGCAGGCCGACCAGCCAGGGCGTCAGGCCGGCGAAGATATACATCACGACATTGACCATGGCGTAGGTGCGGCCAAAGCCGCGGGCGCCGTAGACGTCGCGCACCAGGATCGGCGGCAGCATCACAATGGCGCCGACGAACAGTCCGGCCATGGCGCATCCGGCCAGCGTCACGTCGATGGTTGCAGGCAGGCTCAGAAGTGCGAGGCCGGCGCCGTAGATCAAGTAGCTCAAACCGGCCAAAGTGCTGATCGCCAGATAGCGGCTAGCAATGCCGATGATCAGGCGGCCGAGCGCCGAGGCGATTGCAACGATGGTGACAGTGAGTGATGCCGTGACCGGGTCGAAGCGGGCGGCGATAATCGGCACCTGATGGGCGAGAAAGCCAACTTGTCCGCCGAGACCAAAGGCGGCTGCCAAAGCGATCAGCCAAAATGTCGGCTGCAGCAGAATGGCGCCGGCGGCATAGGGAGCAGGGTTGTCGGCTGCCTGGCCGACGGCAGGGCGAGGCCGGCCGAGCAGGGCGAGCATGATGCCAATCGCAACGGCAAGGGCGATAACCGAGCCGCCGAGGACGGTCATGGTTGTGACGAAGCCTTGCAGCGCCGAACTTTGCACGATCCACACCGGCAACACTGCGCCGCCGACGCTGGCTCCCGTCAATGCAACACCGAGCGCGGCACCGAAGCCACGCGTGAACCAGGGCACCAGCGTTGCGCTGATGGCGGCGGCCGCAAGAGCCGGGTAGCCGAAGCCCATCGCAGCGTAGATCGTGAACATCTGCCAAGGTGCAGCAATGTACGGCAGGGCGAGAAGGCCGGCACCAATGCACAGGCCGCCAACGACAACGACCGGCGGCGGCCCGAAGCGGTCGACCAGCGTGCCAACAAACAGCGTGCCCGGCAGAGCGGCAATCCAAAACACGAGAATGGCGCTCGAGATCAACGATGCCGACCAGCCGTGGCTGCGCATCAGCTGGTCCATGTACACGCTGTGGCCGTAGAAAACCGTTCCCCAGGCGATGACGGCCATGATGAAACACAGCGCCGTAACAAGGCCCCGGGCCGGTGTTGAAGTGCCGGTCATGCAATCGGTGCCAGGCCGGTCGGATGACATCGTGCAGCACGTCTTAAGGGAATGAGGATAGGGATGAGGATGGGGATGGGCACGGGAGCGAAGCTTGCCTTGTGGTCTGTATCACCGATTATCGCTTGACCGCGTGATAGCTTGGTTTGCCGCCAACGCCAAACGGGTTGTCGGACCGCGCGCCAGTGCGGTCTAATACCAGCCCGCACAAGTCTTGATCCGCTGCATGGGTTCTGGCGGCCTCGCGAGCGTTGCACCCATTGCCCGATGCACCGCATCGCGCGGCACGCCGCGCCAGCACGTGATTGCGTCAGGTCTGCAATTGGTGAGAATTGCGGTGTGCGAACGAGCAACTAACACCAACATCTCGGGGACGGACACGATATGGTGCCCAACGCAGACATCCTCAAACGCGACATCAAAGCCCTGGTATTCGATCAGTACGGGACGATCGTCGACATGCAATCGGGCTTGACCGAGGCGGTGACGCCGTTTCTCAAGGACAAGGGTTGGGATGGCGAGGCGCACCGGTTCGTCACGTGGTGGCGGCGCACCCACTATGAGAACTCGATGATCGATGCATTGTGTGATCGTGGTCACACGCCCTACCGTCAGATCGGGCACCGCGCGGTTGCCTTCGTCATGGACCGGTGCGCGATTTCCTACACCCAGGACGAGGTGCAATGGCTGGTTGCTCAAATCGAGCGCCTCAAGCCGTTTCCGGATGTGATCGCCGCATTGGAAAAATTGCGCGCCAGCGGTTACACGCTGGTGATCCTCTCGAACGGCGACCGCGACATGCTGCGGGCCGCCGGCCCCCACATCGGGTTTGAGTTCGACGCGGTCATCTCGGTGCAGGAAGCTGGCTATTTCAAGCCGCACTGGGCAACCTATGCGTCCGCCGAGGACATCCTCGCAGAACAGCGCAGCAGCATCTTGTTCGTTGCCAATCACGCTTTCGACTGCATTGGCGCCAAGAGTTTTGGCATGCGCGCGGCGTTTGTCGATCGCCGCCGGCGTCCGTTCGGCGAGACGCCGCATCAGCCCGACCTGATCGTCAAGGACTTCGCCGAGCTGGCGCAGGTGATGACTTAAGGATCCTCAGATCAAGTCTCGGGTTTCCAAAGGGCAATGCCCTTTGGCGGGATTGTTAATGGCCGAGCCCTTGACCAATCGCCGCTTGGCGGCGATCCTTGAGGGGCTTTCAGCCCCTCAAACACCCCGACCAGGGGTTGGACCCCTGGACCCGGGATTTATTCAGCAGTTTCCGGGATCAGGGACGAAAGGGAGCGCGCGTGCAGATTGCGATGGTTGGATTGGGGCGGATGGGGGCTAATCTCGTACGCCGCCTGATGCAGAACGGTCATGACTGCGTCGTCTATGATCGCGATCAAACGGCCCGGACGACGCTCGCCGGGGAGGGTGCGATCGCGGCCGAAAGTCTGGCCGATCTCGTCGCCAAGCTCACTGTGCCCAGAACCGTCTGGGTGATGCTGCCGGCCGGCGAGGTGACCGAAACCGCGATTGGCGAGCTGGCGGGTTTGCTGGCCGGCGGCGGCACCATCATCGATGGCGGTAACAGCTTCTGGAAGGATGACGTGCGCCGCGCCGCAGCGCTCGCCGAGAACGGGATCGATTACGTCGACGTCGGCACGTCCGGGGGCGTGTGGGGGCTCGAGCGCGGCTACTGTCTGATGATCGGCGGCAAGCCGGAGATCGTCGCACGCCTCGATCCGATCTTTGCCGCCTTGGCGCCCGGCATTGGCGATATTGCCCGCACCCGCCATCGCGACGGCCGCGATCCGCGCGCCGAGCACGGCTATATTCATGCCGGACCGCATGGCGCCGGCCATTTCGTCAAGATGATCCATAACGGCATCGAATACGGCATGATGCAGGCGATGGCCGAGGGCTTCGACATTCTGCGCCATGCCAATTCGCCGAACCTGCCGGAAGATCACCGCCTCGACTTGGATCTCGCAGACATCGCGGAGGTTTGGCGCCGGGGCAGCGTGGTGACGTCGTGGCTGCTCGACCTGACGGCCGAGGCATTGGCCCAGGACCCACAGCTTTCCGGGTTTTCCGGTCACGTGTCGGATTCCGGTGAGGGGCGCTGGACGGTGCAGACGGCCGTCGAGGAGGCGGTGCCGGCGCACGTCCTGACATCGGCCCTTTACACGCGGTTTCGATCGCGGCAGGAGGCAACGTTTGCCGAACGGGTGCTATCGGCCATGCGCAAGGGCTTTGGCGGCCATTCCGAACCGAAATAGGTGGGCGAGCCGTGACTGCCAGAACGCCGTTCAACCCGTCTGCCGCGCTCAGGGTCATTGTGCTGATGGGGGTGGCGGGTTCCGGCAAGAGCACGATTGGTGCGGCATTGGCGGACGAATTCGGCTGGCCTTACCGCGATGCCGACAGCTTTCATCCCCAGGCCAACATCGCAAAGATGAGCCGCGGTGAGGCTCTCACAGATGATGATCGCTGGCCGTGGCTCGATGCGATCGCCGCGTGGATCGATGCCTGTCGCAACGCCAACACGTGCGCAATTGTGTCCTGCTCGGCGTTGAAACGGATCTATCGCGACCGTCTGTTGGCCGGTCGCGCGGACGTGCGGTTGGTCTATCTCGAGGGCGACCGCCGGGTCATCGGCGCGCGGATGGCAGCGCGGCAAGGCCACTTCATGCCGACGACGCTGCTCGACAGCCAGTTTCGCACGCTTGAGGAGCCAACGCCCGACGAATGGCCAATCATCGTACCCATCGAAGCGACACCGCGCCGGATCGCCGAGGCGATCCTTGCGGCTTTGGCGCAGGAGGGCGGCGGTCAAGTTTAGGTCGCCTGCGATCAAGTCTCAGGTTTCCAAAGGGCAATGCCCTTTGGCGGGATTGTTAAGGGCCGCGCCCTTAACATATCGCCGCCCTGCGGCGATCCTTGAGGGGCTTTCAGCCCCTCAAACACCCCGACCAGGGGATCATCCCCTGGACCCGAAACTTGATTATGGTCTGTCGGCGGGCGCCGTCGTTAGGCCTTCGACCAGCGCTTTAAGGCTTGGTCGTCGCTATCGCGAGCGTCGACCCAGTCGGCGGCGCCGGCAGCGTCGGTTTCCTTCTTCCAGAACGGCGCATGCGACTTTAAGAAGTCCATCAGGAACTCGGCCGCCTCGAAAGCGGCCTGGCGATGGGCCGACGCGGTGATCACCAGGACAATGTTGTCACCGGGCGCGAGTGCACCGTAGCGATGGACAATCAGCGAGCCGGCGAGAGGCCAGCGGTCGCAGGCTGTGGCTTCGAGACGGGCCAGTTCGGCTTCGGTCATGCCGGGATAGTGTTCGAGATGCATCGCGGAAATCGATTTGCCGCCGGCGGTTCCGCGAACGGTGCCCGTGAACGTCACGATCGCCCCGATATCGGTATTGCCATCACGCAGTGCGGCGATTTCGTGCGCGATGTCGAAGTCTTCGTGTTGGACGCGAACGCTCATGATGCCGCCTAACCGCCGGTCACCGGCGGGAAGAATGCAATTTCGCGGGAACCTGCAATCGGGGCGTCGGGCTCAACGTGCTGCTGGTCGACGGCGGCCCGGATCACGTCCGGCTCGGCGAAGGCGGCCTGATATTCCGGGCCGCGGCCTTTGAGCCAGGTGATAAGGTCTGCGACGGTGGTAATGCTTGCCGGAATCTGGTGGGTTTCCTCCGGCCGGCCAATGCGCTCGCGAACCCAGGCGAAATAGAGAAGTTTCACGGTTGCCACGGATTTCGTCCTTTCCGACATCACGCCGACTTCGCGCGTATCGCTCGTGGCCGCACACCGATGCGTCGCACCGCCAGCGTCTGCGCGGGAACATTCAGTCGAACCCTTCACATAGTCGGTTCCGTTGCGCATGGGAAGTCTCGACCACCTCCGATCAAGCCTCAGGCTTCCAACGGGCACCGCCCTTTGGCGGGATCGGCAACGGCGGAGCCCTTAACCAATCGCCGCCCTGCGGCGATCCTTGCGGGGCTTGTCCGCCCCTCAAACACCCCAACCAGGCGATCACCTTGCAAAGGATGTGGCGGCGATTGCTCGTAAACGGCAACATCCATGCTGAATCCATGCTGACGATAAACGTGTAGCGCGTTGCAACTGGCATTGCGGCCGCTCTTTGCCAGGGCTGTTCGGGACAACCGCCCCGCGTTTGGCTAGATCATCGTGCTTTGAGTTGGAACCGCTATTGCGGTTCCAACTCAAAGCACAAAGATGATCGCCACTTTAGAGGCGAGCAACTTTCTGGCTTTATTCGGGATCGTTCCGATTCCGAACAAAGCCAGGTTGCTCTAGGGCCGGCCGCCGGCAATGCGCAGGTTGGCGCCGGCGACATAGGCCGCCTTGTCCGACATCAGCCAAGCAATACCTGCAGCGATTTCGTCGGCCTCGCCAACGCGCCCGATCGGGATCGACGGGCCCTGGGTTGCAAGCGTCTGCGGGTTGGGCATGTCGGTGCGGGTCAGCCCCGGCGCCACGGCGTTGACGCGGATGCCCTCGCCGGCAACCTCCTGCGACAGACCGATCGTCAGCGAATTGACCGCGCCTTTCGAGACGGCATAGAGGACGTTGTCGTGGGCCCCGCCACGGTGGGCGGCCCCGGACGAGACGTTGACGATCACCCCGCCATTGCCGCCGTGGCTTGTTGACATCCGCTTGATGGCGGCGCGGGCGCATAACATGTAGCCTTTGACGTTGACCGCCAGCACCCGGTCGATCGCATCGCCCTCGAGCGCTTCGAGACGCCCGCGCGGGCCAACGATGCCGGCGTTGTTGACGAGACCGTCGAGCCGCCCCCACTGCGCGTCCACTGCGGCGAATAGGCGCTCAACATCGCGCTCGGAGGCGGTATCGGCCTTGATCACCAGCGCCGGCGCGCCGGCCGCCTTGACCTGATCGGCGACGGCGCCCGCCGCCGCTTCGTTCGACACGTAGTTGACGGCCACGGCCCAGCCGTCTGCGGCCAACAGCTGCGCCGTTGCAGCCCCGATGCCGCGGCTGCCGCCCGTTACAATTGCAACCTTGCGATCCATTTCAAATGTCCTTGCTAACGTGCTGTTCCAAGTTCCGTTTCGACTTGCCAACCAGGGCCGCTCGCACCCTGCAACTTTGCGCACCCGGCGCACGATCTCCATTGTGGCAGCAGTTGTTGCCGCCGGCCAAGCCGATTTCGCAGGCGCGGGTCGAAATATCCGGATTTGCGGTTGTCGAACCGCAGGCACGAACCGACATCTGCGCGCAACGGCGGCAAATGAATTCTCGACCGGTGAAACCCGGCGGCGGCTGATTACCACTGCAAGTCGGTTCCATGCTCCGGTCAAATGCACCAATTCAGAGCCGGGGCGGGATAAGTCCGGCACGGAGGGCGCACGATCACGTCGGCCCCGTTGGACACTAGATCATCGTGCTTTAAGTTGGAACCGCTATTGCGGTTCCAACTTAAAGCACGATGATCGCCACTTTGGAGGCGAGCAACTTTCTGCCTTTATTCCGGATCGTTCCGATTCCGAATAAAGGCAGGTTGCTCTATTGCGCCGGTTCGCCGAGGACGCTGCGCGCATCCTCCAGCTCGCTCTGGACCCGCGCGGTCTCTTCGTTGCGCGGCTTCACGAAGCCGGCAACCAGGATGTAGAGCGCCGGCGTCAGGAACAGCGTGAAGCAGGCCGCCAGGCCGAGGCCGCCAAAGATGACCCAGCCGATGGCGGCGCGGGCCTCGATGCCGGGACCGCCGCCCAGGATCAACGGCAAACCGGCCAAAACCGTCGACACGATGGTCATCGTGATCGGCCGGAGCCGCACGATCGAGGCTTGACGTGCCGCCGCCCGCACGCTGTCGCCGCGTTCGCGCAACTGATCGGCAAACTCGACCATCAGAATCGCGTTCTTGGCCATGATGCCGATCAGCATCAAGACGCCGATCTGGCTGTAGATGTTGATCGAGGTGCCGGTCAGTGCCAGCGCGAAGATCGCAGCGCAAATGCCGAACGGTACGGTGAGCAGGACGACGAGGGCACTCGTGATGCTTTCAAACTGCGCCACCAACACCAGAAACACGATGACCAGCGCCACCAGGTAGGTGATGGCGATACCGGAGGAGGTTTCATTGAGCGCGGCCGCCTCATCGAGAAACAGGAGGCCGATGCCTGCGGGCAACGCCCTGCCTGCTGCACTCTCAACCGCCGCAACCGCCTGGCGCAGCGAATAGCCGGCGGCGAGATCGGCAAAAATTTCAACGGCGCGGCGCTGACCATGGCGGTCCAATTCGGCAGCGACGGCATATTCGCGAAACGTGACCAGTTGCGACAGCGGCACCAGATTGCCGCGGCTCGACGTGACGAACAGGTTCTGCAGGTCGACCGGGTCATCGATGGCGCCGTTGGTCGCCTGCAGGATGATCGGGACGCGATCGTCATTGATGGTCAACTCGGCCACTTCGTCGGTGTCGACCAGCGACCTCAGCGTCGTTGCAAGGGTGTCGACCGAGACGCCGAGATCGGTTGCGCGGCGGCGATCGACGCTGATCGACAGCTGCGGCTGCGTGGCGCGAAACTCCACGCGCAGGTTGCGGATTTGCGGTGCCTCTTTCTCCAGGACCTGCACGAACTTGTCGGCGACATCGGCAATGTTTTCATAGTTGGAGCCGGTCAACGCGAGGCGCAGGCCGCCGCCGGCGCTGCGCAAGTTCAAACTGTTGCGCCGGCGCACGCGGGCCCGGGCGCCCGGGATCTTGGCCAGCTTGCTGTTCAACGCGCGCGCGATCTCGCCTTCGCTGACGGTGCGCTCGGACCAGTCTTTGAGCGGTGCTGCAATATAGCCGCGATTGATATCGTACCAACCGGTGACCGAGAACAGGTTCTTGGCGGTGCCGTCCTCGATCAGCGGGCGCACGATCTCTTCGGCCTTTTCGACCTGGCGGTCCATGTAGTCGAGGCTAATGCCGTCGGGCCCCAGCATGCGCAGGGCGATCAGGCCGCGGTCTTCTTCAGGGACGAGTTCCTCCTTGAGCGTGCCGTGGGCGATTGCCGCAACCGCGATCGCTATGGCACAGGCCCCGACCACGATCAGCGGCGCCGCCAGAACGCGATCGAGCCCGGCGATGTAAAGGCCTCTGAGGCCGTTGCCCAACCGCGCAACGGGCCAGACTGCACGGTTGCTTTCCGGAGCCGGGGCTGGACCAAGGCGCGATGCCAACATCGGAATCATCGTCAGCGCCACCAGCGATGACAGGCAGACCGCGACGGACAGCACGAAACCGAACTCACCAAACAGGCGGCCGGCGGTCGAGGGCAGGAAGGAAATCGGCGTGAACACGGAAATCAGCGTTGCCGTGGTGGCGATGACGGCGAAGAACACCTGTTTTGTGCCGAGCACGGCCGCGGCCCGCGATTTGGCGCCCTCGCCACCCAGGCGTTGAATGTTCTCGAGCACGACGATGGCATCATCGACCACCAGCCCCGTCGCCAGCACCAGCGCCAACAGCGTGATGAGGTTGAGGGAAAAACCGAGCAGCCAGATCGCGGCCACGGTGCCGATCAGGGCAACGGGAATGGCAACGGCGGGAATGAGGGCGGCGCGCAGGTTGCCAATGAAGATCGCAATCACGCTGACGACAATCATCACCGCCAGACCGAGGCTGACCAGGACCTCGGTGATCGCCCCGCGAATGAAGACGGCGTCATCGGCGGTGATTTCGAGCTTCACACCTTTCACGCGCTTGTTCATGCGCGCGGCCACGTCGGCCACATCGCGTGAAATCTGCACCGTGTTGGATTGCGCGCGGCGGATGATGCCGAGGCTGATGACGTTGCGCCCGTTCAGGCGCACGACGCTTTCCGAATCGGCCGGCGAAAAGAACACATGACCAATGTCGCGGATCCGGACAGGGTTGCGGATGATCAGGGCTTCGACCGCCTTCGGGGTTGTAACCGACGCGTCGGCGCGAACAATCACGTCCTGTTCGATCGACTTGAAACTGCCGGCGGGAATGTCGAAGTTCGCCCGCCTCAGAACTGCCACGACGTCGGTGACCGACAGTTTGTAACTGGCCAACCGCATCGGGTCGACGACGACGCGCAGCACGCGCTCTCGCCGGCCGAACAGCGTCACGTCGGCGACGCCGTTGACCGCCGTCAACTCGGGCACGATCTCGTCTTCGACCTTGCGGGTGACGTCTTCGATCGATAACGAATTCGAGTAGGCAGCGAGGCGCAGCACGGGCTGGGCGTCGGCATCGGCCTTGATCACCACCAGGTTCTCGACCCCGGCAGGCAGTTTGCGCTGCACCCGGCTCACCGCCTCGCGGACGTCGTTGGCGGCGGTGATGAGGTCGACGGACGGTCGAAACACAATGCGGATGCGGAAGTTGTTCTCCTCGCTTGAGGAGCGCACTTCGACAACACCGTTGACGCGGGCGACAGCGCCCTCCACCAGGCTGGTGATCTCGGCATCAATGGTCTCAGGCGAGCCGCCTGGGAAATTGGCGCGCACCGACACGATCGGCCGGTCGACATTGGGTAACTCGCGAACCTCGACACCAAACAGCGCGCCAAGCCCGGCAACGATGATCAACAGGTTGAGGACCGTCGCGAGATAGGGGCGGCGGACGCTGAGGGCGGGCAGGTCCGATGCAACGCTCATTGCCGTTTCACCGTGTTGCGGTCGGGCTGCCGGCCGGCGGTCGGCGGCGCGCCGAGCGGCGCGTCTCGCGTGCTTGGTTGGCCGGCGCTGGCGGATCGAACCGGACCTTGCGCCCGTGGCGCAGACGTTGAACACCCTCGACGACAACAAGATCGCCGTCGCGCACCTCGCCTGCGATCAGCACCCGGCTGTTCTGGCGCTGGATGGTGCGGACTGGGACCTTGTTGGCGACCTTGTCACGAACGATCCAGACGTAGCTCTCGCCCTTGCGCCACTGCAGCGATAGTTCCGGAACGGCAACGTAACTCTTGCCCTTCAACAACAGCTCCACGGCAAACGACATGCCGGGGCGCAGGATGTCTTTCGGGTTGGCGAACACGGCGCGGACTTTGGCGGTACGCGATGTCGGATCTATGCGGCTGTCGATGTACGCGATGCGCCCGGCAAACTGGCGCTCGTCAAATCCCGGCGTCGATGCCGTCACCGCATGTCCTGTGCGAATGCGCGTGGCATAGCGCTCCGGCACCGGGAACTCAACCAGAAGATCGCGGCGCATATCGAGCGACACAACCGCCGTCGCAGTCGTCACGCGGTCGCCGACCTCGACGCTGGGCATGCCGACGACACCGTCAAACGGTGCGGCAATCGTCAGGTCGCGCAGGGACTTCTGGGCTTGGTGCAGCTCAAGTTCGGCCCGCTCGACGGCGAGGCGACTGTCATCGACCTTGACCTTGGAGGCAACACCGCGGCGCGACAACTGCTGTTGGCGCGCGAGGGTGCGTTGGGCATCGGCGAGTTTCTTTTCAGCGAGCCTGACGGCCAGTGACGCCTGGGTTGTGTCGAGCGCGAAAATCGTCTGGCCGGCCTTGACCCTGTCGCCGGGCCGCGAGGCCAGGCTCATGATGACGCCATCGGACTTGGCATGCAGCATAATCGACCGGCGCGCGCGCGCGGTGCCGACGGCTGCAACGCGTTCATCACTGCTGGCCGCCTCAGCGCGCGCGATGATCACGGGAACAGCGCGCTTGCCGCCGCCCCGACGCCGGCCGCCCTGCTTGCCAGACGGCTTCGCACCGGTGAGCCCGGCAATGGCCCCGCCAATGTGATCCCGCGCCCACCACAGCCCGCCGGCCGCGAGCAAACAGGCCGCAAGCCAGGCGATCTGCACACGCGTCGACACTGGTTTCATCGGTTGAGTTCCCATTGGTGGCCCGCCCGCAACCGGACCAACGCCGTTCACTAGAGCAACTTTGTGCTTTAAGTTGGAACCGCAATAGCGGTTCCAACTTAAAGCACGATGATCTAGCATACTTGCGCGACCGATGGCACTTCAACTTGCAATCATCAAACCAAACAGAACCATCAAGACCTCCTGAAAATCATTCCAAAACAGCTGATTTGCGAACAAGTTTGGGGTCCAGGGGCCAGCCCCTGGTCGGGGTGTTTGAGGGGCTGACAAGCCCCTCAAGGATCGCCGCACAGCGGCGATAAGTTAAGGGCTCTGCCGTTGCCGATCCCGCCAAAGGGCATTGCCCTTTGGAAACCTCAGATATGGGTTTAGGGCCCGATCCGGCGCCGGATCAAACTGGGAAGCGTCGGCGTCCACGAACGCCCACGGCCACGCAGTTCCCGCCTGGCAACCAGGTATCGGGCTCGCAATGAGGACTGCCGCCTTGTGACTTGCCTCCCGATCAGCGCAACCACATGGCACGAGGCAGCCGGTTGATGGCTCGTCGCAAGCGCCGTTCCAGATTGTCGATCCCGCCCGGATAAACGTCGTCCATGATCAGGTGGTTGCGCCGCCGTGGGTTACGCAGCTGCTCGCCGATCGCTTTGCTCAACAATTCTTTTCCGGCGCTTGACGTCATCATCAAGTATACGATCCCCCAAGAAACGTACCTCACCGTTGAATCCCCGTTGAACTCCAGGTCAGCAAACTGCCTGGCCGGCATGCTTATGATCTCACGAACACTGGGGCTGGCTCCGTATCGGTCCCACTTTCGCAACGCTGCCATGGCCGGTCGGCTCCTGTACACATAGGGCCGGCCCTCACGCCAGAACACGCGCTGATAGAACTCTGACAACCCCTCATCAAGCCAGCGCGGCGAACGACGCATTAGCTTGGCAAAGATTTGATGATGGACCTCATGCACGACCAAACTCCTATAATACTTACCATGATTTACGGTCGCCTCATCCAGGCGGGAGCTGTAGTAGCCAGCCGGCGACCGAGAGCGCGAAGTACGATCGCGCCAGTTGAGGTAGCGATGTGGCTGCGTGAAGTAGCGGACACGAAGCGTGAGTGAGCGGTTAAATGCGAAATGCCGCGAGTGAAAGCGGATTTGCTCGCGGGCTGCAGCCAAGGTCGTGCGCCTGTCCTCGTCCGTCAAAGTCCCGTTCAAATCTACGATGCGTAGATCGATGCTGTCAGCAATTGACGCTACGGCAGTGTTGGAGACCAGACCTGATACCACCATCACAACGAGAACAAAACAATAGCCCGTCTTCCACCCGATCATAGCCATTACTCACTTCACTGAATATCGGATGCGGCAAAGCTAGGATAGACTGGTTTCAGCTCCGTTAAGCCGTCAATCGTCTTGCCTCCGAATGAAGTCGTGTATCAACACAGTGCAAGCCTGGTAGAAAATCGATGATGAGTTGATCGTCTTAACGCGATGTCGCAACACCGGTCATCGAACGCCCGCGTCTGCGGCATTCCTCAGCATTAATTTCGGGCAACCGCACACCATGTTGAGAGCGGAGTTCATTCTCAGCGCAGTTGGCTCTCAGCGAAGTCCGTTCTCGGCGAAGTCCATTCTCATTGTGAGCACAGCGCAATGACCGGCACCGATAATCAACCCTACGGTAACCGCGATGACCCGGCAGTCCCGACGTCTGCCGACGATCGAGCGCACATCGTGTTCGACGGCCATTGCAATTTCCGTTCGGCGTGGGCGCGGTTCGTCATCGGCAACGACAAAGACGGCCGCGTTCGCCCGTTGGCGGCCCAATCCGCGCTTGGCGCCGCGCTCTACCGCGATTTCGGGCTCGCGCCCAAGCGCAATGACACCAATCTGCTGTTGATCGACGCCCGCGCCGTTACGAAATCGGCGGGCACGTTGCGCGCGTTTGAACTGCTCGATGGGCCGTGGCCGGTATTCGCTATCTTTCGGGTGATACCGCGGCCCGGTCGCGATTGGATCTATGATAGGGTTGCCCGCAACCGCTACCGGCTGCTGGGACGGCAAACGCAGGGCTTCCTGCCGCCATCTGAAATCCGCGAAAGGTTTTTGTCATGAGTGAGGAGCGCCTGCGCCTGCTGATCGTTGGTGGGTATGGCGTGTTCGGCGGCCGCCTGGCGCAGTTGCTTGCAGACGAGCCGCGCCTGACGATCCTGGTCGCGGGCCGCTCCCGGCAAAAGGCCGAGCGGTTGTGCCGGTCGATTGCGGGCCGGGCCGAACTGATCGCAACGCCGTTCGACCGTGATGCGGATATCGACAGCCAGCTCCGCGCGCTTGCGCCCGATATTGTGGTCGATGCCAGCGGTCCGTTTCAGAACTACCGCGCGGATCCCTATGCGATCGTGCGCGCCGCGATTGGGCAGCGTTGCCACTATCTGGATCTCGCGGACGCCAGCGCGTTCGTCGCCGGCGTTGCCGCGTTCGATGAGGATGCCCGGGCGGCGGGCGTTTACGTCTTGTCAGGTGTCAGCAGCTTTCCCGTGCTCACAGCCGCCGTCGTGCGCCATTTGACACGGGACGGCGTCGCGCTCGAGACCATAACCGGCGGCATCGCCCCGTCACCTTACGCGGGCGTCGGGCGCAACGTCGTCAAGGCGATCGCAAGCTATGCCGGCAAGCCGGTGTCGCTGACC
The DNA here is from genome assembly GCA_965223355.1 of Hyphomicrobiaceae bacterium. Taxonomy (GTDB): domain Bacteria; phylum Pseudomonadota; class Alphaproteobacteria; order Rhizobiales; family Hyphomicrobiaceae; genus Tectiglobus. The sequence continues at coordinate 3,615,885 of CBDCWE010000003.1, read as the reverse complement.
CGCAACGGCCGCCCGTCGACCGGCATCGGGCTGGCGGAGACCATGCGCTACACGATTGCCCCGCCGGGCCGGCTGCCCCTGCACAACACGCTGTTCTCGCTGATCGATGTCCCGGATCTGCGGCTGTTGCCGGCCGCGTGGCCCAAGCTGCGGTCGATCTGGATCGGCGCCGGGCCGGTGCCCGAGATCCTGCACCGCTTACTGATCTGGCTAACCTGGGCCGTGCGTCTCAGGCTGCTGCCGTCGCTGGCGTTTGCCGCCCCGCTCTTCCATCGCACGATCAATACCTTGAGATGGGGCGAACATCGCGGCGGCATGTTTGTCGACGTCGTCGGACAGCGCGCCGACGGGCGCAAGATCAGGCGATCCTGGCATCTCCTGGCCGAGGGCAATGACGGCCCGTACATCCCGTCGATGGCAATCGAGGCGGTGATCCGCAAGCACCTGGAGGGCAGCCCTCCGGCCGATGGTGCACGTTCGGCAACACGCGCTCTGGAGCTGGAAGACTATCGTTGGGTGTTCGCGGATCGCACGATTTATGAGGGCGTGCGTGATGATACCGAACCAGAGGGCCACGACCCGCAACCGCTGTTCCAGCAGGTGCTTGGCGAAGCGTGGGACAGGCTGCCCGAGCCAATTCAAACGGTGCACAAACCGGGCTCTCGGCTGGTGCTCAAAGGCCAGGCTTCGGTCGCGCGCGGGCGCAATCCGTTGTGCTGGATGATCGCCCAAGTGTTCGGCTTCCCGCCGGCCACCGACGACACGCCTGTAACCGTGACCATCACCGGCGATGATGCCGGCGAAGTGTGGACACGTCAGTTCGGCAAACACCGGTTCAAGAGCCATCTGACGGCCGGGGCCGGGCGCAGCGCGCGCCTTATCGAAGAACGCTTTGGGCCGCTGTCGTTTGCCATGGCGCTGGTCTGGGAAAATGACCGGTTGAATTTTGTCGTCCGGCGCTGGCGCGCCTTCGCCATTGCCCTGCCACGCGTCCTTGCGCCGGGCGGCGAGACATTCGAGTGCGTCGATGCTCGGGGCCGCTTCAATTTCAGCGTCGACATTCGCCTGCCCCTGCTCGGGCAATTGGTCGGCTATCGCGGCTATCTCGAGGCGGTTACGGTTAAAGCGACGTTGCCGGCATAACGGGCTCGGTTGGCGCGCAGCGTCGGCTTACGACACGAATTTGCCCCTCGTACATGTGTTGATACGTTTAGAGCAACCTGCCTTTATTCGGAATCGGAACGATCCCGAATAAAGGCAGGTTGCTCGCCTCTAAAGTGGCGATCATCTTTGTGCTTTAAGTTGGAACCGCAATGGCGGTTCCAACTTAAAGCACGATGATCTAGTGGTCTGTATCACGGCCGGGCCCGAAGGAGCGATGGATATTCGCGGCCGGGCCCGATGCCGACGGCCAAGTCCTGCCGGCAGCGCCACGCGCTGCGTCAGGTCGTCACTGATTTGCGCCCACGACGAACCGGACGCCGCCGCTCCATAGGTGGAGGGTTTGCGTGTCGTTAAGATCTGGTTGCGCAAGTTCGAACAGGTCGTAACAGACGGCACGCGTTATGAGGGCATCGAGGCGGCCGCGCACGCGCAGGTAGGGCTTGAGACCGCCGGTTGCTGCTTGTTGCTCGAAGCGCAAAGGATGGTCGCGGCCGCATTGCACAATGTCATCGACATTGGTCCGAAAGATCAGCTGCTGGCCACAACCCGAGCCGTGCACCTCCATCTCGACCGCGAGAAACGGCGCATCGGCAACGGCAACATCGACGCTTTCGGTTGGCGTAACAAGATAGTGACGTCCGTCGTTACCACGCCTTAAGACCCGCGCGAACAATCGCACCAGCCGTTGGCGCGTGATCGGGCTTCCCTGATAAACCCAAGTCCCGTCGGCGCGAATGGCCAGTCCGATGTCGCCGCGATAGGGCGGATTCCAGCTGTCGACCGGTGCTGGTCCGGTGGCGGCCTGCGCGGCAATCAGCTCTGCCAGGCCCTGGATGCGATTGCCATCTGCTGCGCGTGCTTCCATATTGATGGTCCGACCTTGCGTATCTCAATCCTTTGGCGCCAAATGGGCCCGCCCCCGATGTCGCCGCCCGACTCGTTCCATTTTACAATATGCCTGCAGATTGCATCCGGTTCATATTGTAACCACTTTCAAGACAACACTCTCAGCGAAATCCATGCAAAGGCCAACTGAGCGATCATGACCATAGTTTCCCAACCCGAAAATGAAGTGGTAGCCCGGATTGAGGCAGCGGGCGCGCGCATGAAGAATGTCCACGCCGCCGCCGGTGAGGTCATCTTCGGGCAGGACAAAGTCATTCAGCAAACGCTGATAACGCTGCTGTCCGGCGGCCATGCCTTGTTGATCGGGGTGCCGGGGCTGGCCAAGACCCTACTTGTCGAGACATTGGGCAAAATCCTCGGACTCGATGCCAAACGGATCCAGTTCACGCCGGACCTGATGCCGTCGGATATTATTGGCACGGAAGTCCTGGAAGAGGTGCACGGCGGCGCGCAACGTGAGTTTCGTTTTATTCGCGGTCCGATATTCACCCAGCTGTTGATGGCCGATGAGATCAACCGTGCAAGTCCGAAGACGCAGTCCGCCCTGTTGCAAGCGATGCAGGAACATCACGTGACAGTTGCCGGCACGCGCCATGATGTCCCAGCCCCGTTTCACGTGCTCGCGACCCAAAACCCGTTGGAGCAAGAGGGCACCTATCCGCTGCCGGAAGCCCAGCTTGACCGCTTCCTTTTGCAAGTCGACGTGCACTATCCGGATGTTGCCGCCGAACGGCGAATGCTGCACGAGACCACCGGCGCTCAGAGCCTGGAACCGGCGACAATACTGAGCGGGCCGGAGCTGATGGCGATGCAACAGCTCGTGCGCGTCATGCCGGTTCCGGACAAGGTGGTCGAGGCGATCCTGTCGCTGGTCCGCGCCGCGCGGCCGGGGCCGGATGCTGGCGAAGAGACCAACCGCCTGGTCGCCTGGGGGCCTGGCCCGCGCGCCAGCCAGGCCTTGATGCTGACGGTGCGTGCCAAGGCGTTATTGGAGGGGCGTTTGGCGCCGTCCGTCGACGATGTCATCGAACTTGCAGAGCCGGTGCTCAAACATCGTATGGCGCTGACGTTTGCGGCCCGCGCCGAAGGTGAGACGATCGATGCGGTCATTACCAAACTTGCCGCGGACGTGGAGTAAACGAGCGTGGCGTTGCGGGACCGATTGCGGCAGCTGTCATCGCCGGAGGGCGAGGGCAAATCGTTGCACGCGACGGAGGCCGAAGCCCAGTCGCTGGCGGAACGTCTGCCCGATTTACTGATCGAGGCAATGCGGATTTCCAGCACCATCGTGCATGGAATTCACGGTCGCAGGCGGCCCGGGCCCGGTGAAACGTTTTGGCAGTTTCGGCCGTACGAAAACACGGACCCGGCCGCCATGATCGACTGGCGGCGGTCGGCCAGTTCCGATCATCTTTACGTGCGCGAGCGCGAGTGGGAGGCAGCCCACACGTTTTGGCTGTGGGCCGACCTCTCGCCGTCGATGGACTTTCGCAGTGATCTTGCGCAGCAGTCGAAACGTGATCGTGCCCTGATCCTTCTGTTTGCCACGGCCGAACTGCTGGTGCGCAGCGGCGAGCGCGTCGGAGTGCTGGGATTAACGGCGCCGACGGCGAGCCGTCGCGCCACCACTCGGCTGGCCGAGGCGATTGGCGCCAATCTGTCATCTGCCGCCCATCAGGCCGGTTTGCCGCCGCCCGAGCGGCTGTCGCGATTTGCCGGCGTCATACTGTTTGGTGATTTTCTCGATCCATCCGAGGACGTGAACCAACGCATGACGGAAATCGCCGGGTCGGGCGTCACGGGCCATTTGATTCAGATTCTGGATCCGGCCGAAGAAACCCTACCCTATGAGGGCAGAGCCGAATTTCTCGGGCCGGAAGGCGCCGAACGGTGGCTGGCCGATCGCGTCGAAAGCCTGCGTGAGCGCTATATCGAGAAACTTGCCGCCCACAAGCAGGCGATCCAATTGCAGGCCCGGACGCTGGGCTGGTCGCATGTCGTGCATCACACCGACCGTTCGGCGGCCGAACCGCTGTTGCAGCTGATCATGCGGCTCCAAAGCACGGACGCGGGTGCCGCCGCACCCTACGCGGCACCCTCCATGGGAGGTGCCGCATGACGCTTGGTGCCTTGACCTTTCTCAGCCCTTGGTTGCTGACCGGATTAATCTCGCTGCCGATCATCTACTGGTTGTTGCGAACCGTACCGCCGCGCCCGCGCCAGATCAGGTTCCCGCCGACCCGCATCCTCGTTGGCATCGAGAACCGTGACAGGACCCCGGACCGCACGCCCTGGTGGTTGATGCTGATCCGCCTGCTCGCCGCTGCCTTGGTGATTTTTGCGTTGGCGGATCCGGTCCTCAATCCCAATCGCGAAACGGCGCTGCGCGGCGGCGGTCCGATCCTGCTCGTCATCGACAACGGCTGGGCGGCGGGCGCGCAATGGCCGGAACGATTGCGCATGGTCGAGCGCGTGATTGCGCAAGCCGAGAGCGAGCACCGGCCGCTGGTTGTCATCGGGACGGCGGAAGCCGCCAATCAAGCGGCCCGCATCGAAGCACCGGTTGACGCGCGAACCCGGGCCGCAGCGTTGGTGCCGCGCCCGTTCCCGCCCGATCGCCTGATCGCCCTGCAACGCATAAAGGGCGCACTGCAGGACAAGAACGGTGTGAGCGCCGTGTGGCTGAGCGACGGTGTCGATCATGGCCGCGCCGCAGACTTCATCGACGGGCTCACCGCCATCGCCGATGCCGGCCTCAGCGTTGTTGCGGTTGGCGCCGACGGTGCACCGCTGGCCGCCTTAGCCAGCATCAGTGACGGCGGCAAAATCAACGTCGACGTGTTGCGACCGTTCGGGCGCCAGGCCGAAGGTATCGCAACGGCGCTTTCGGCGCGTGGCGAACGGTTGAGCGAAGCACGATTTGCATTCGCACCCGGCGAAACCAGACAAGCGGTCGAAATTGTGCTGCCGCTGGAACTGCGAAATCAGGTCAGCCGCGTTGCAATCGCGAATGAGCGATCCGCCGGCGCGGTGCATTTGCTCGATGCCGGCTCGCGCTGGTCCCGTGTCGGGCTGCTGTCCGGAACCGAGGCCGATCGCGACCAACCGCTGCTCGGACCGCTTTACTATGTCCGCCGTGCCATGGGCCCTTATGCCGAGCTGGTCGAACACCGCAGCGCCAACCTCGCCCAGGGCATCGAACAGATTATCAAGCGCAAGCCGTCGATGTTGATCCTGACCGATGTTGGGACGCTGGCCGGCGATGTCGCCGGCACGGTGGCGAATTGGGTTGAGAATGGCGGCACGCTTGTGCGCTTTGCCGGCCCGCGGTTGGAAAAGGGCGGCGATGGCCTGTTGCCGGTCGCGTTGCGTAGTGGTGGACGCGCGCTTGGCGGCGCGTTGTCATGGTCAACCCCGCAGCCGCTGGCCGCGTTTTCGGAGGACAGCATTTTTGCCGGCCTGACGACATCCGATGACGTGTTGATCAAGCGCCAGGTGCTGGCGGATCCGGCGCGTCTCGGCCCCGAGGTTGCGGTCTGGGCGCGGTTGCAGGACGGTACCCCCCTCGTCACCGCCGCCAAGCGTGAGGATGGTTATCTGGTGTTGTTCCACGTCACCGCCAATCCGGCTTGGTCGAACTTGCCGCTGTCCGGTCTGTTCGTGGAGATGCTGCGACGCGTTTCAACGCTTAGCACGTCCGGTGGAGGTGGCCGCGAAGCGACCGCCAGCGCGCTTCGTTCAAGCGCGCGGATCAACCCATCGCAAAGCGTGCTGGCGCCGGTCCAGACCCTGGATGGTTTCGGCCAACTGGTGCCGCCACCGCCGACCGCTTCGCCGATCGCGGTGGCGGACTTTGCAAAGGCCAGGCCCACGCTGGCGACACCGCCGGGCTATTATGGTCCGGCCGGCCGGCCTCAGGCTCTCAACGTTATGCGCGCGGAAGGCGAACTTAAGCCATTGCCGGGGTTGCCGAGTTCAGCCACCATTCTCGCTTATGACAAGCAAACCTCGACCAATCTGAAGCCCTGGATGTTGACCATCGCCCTGGCACTGCTGTTCGTCGACGTCATTGCGGTGTTGCTGCTCCAGACCGGCGGCGTCGCGATGTCACGAACCACCGCTGCCGGCGTTGCGGTACTGGCAATTGCAGGCCTGGTGTCGGCAGCATCAACCAGCGACATTGCGCGCGCGCAGACAAGCCCGCCGACGGCCGCGACAAAACCAAAACCGGGCTCATCCGCCCCGACTGCGGACCTGCGTGCCCTCAGTGCGACGCGACAAGTGACCTTCGGCTATGTTCTCACCGGCGATGCCGGGATTGACGGGACGTCCCGGTCGGGCTTGACCGGCCTCTCGCAGGTTCTGTTGGCACGCACCGCGGTCGAACCCGGCCAACCGGTCGGCGTCGACATTGCCACGGATGAAATTGCCTTCTTTCCGATCCTCTATTGGCCCGTGGTTGACGGTCGAAGGGAACTCTCCGGCGAGACCCTGGCGAAAGTGGACGCCTACATGAAGCAGGGCGGCATGATTATTTTCGACACCCGCGATTATGGTCAGGGGATCCCGATTGAACTTTCGCAACGGGCCGGGCACAGCAACGAAACGCCGCTACAAAGGTTGATCGGCAAGCTCGACGTTCCGCGCTTGGAGCCGGTACCGCAGGGACACGTGCTGACGAAGTCGTTTTACTTGTTGGACAACTTTCCCGGCCGTTGGGCCGGCGGCCAGCTGTGGGTCGAAGCCGGCGGCGGCAACACGATCACCGCCGACCGCAAGGCGCGCCAGGCAGACGGTGTCAGCTCAATTCTGGTCACCGCCAACGACTTCGCGTCCGCCTGGGCCTTGGATGAGCGCAACCTGCCACTGTTCCCGGTCGTCCCGGGCGGCGAACGCCAGCGCGAAATGGCGTTTCGCACCGGCATCAACATCGCCATGTACGCGCTGACCGGCAATTATAAGGCGGACCAGGTTCACATTCCGGCGCTCCTCGAACGTTTGGGGCAGTAGGCAACGAGTTGAAGAAACACGCGTGGTGAAATGACGAACTGGTCGATCGATATCGCACCTCTCGTGCCGCCGGCGCTGTTCTGGGCGGCGATTGCGCTCGGTGTCGTGCTGGTCGCCGTGCTGGCGGTGCGCCGCACCCGCGGTGCCGTTTTCCGCGCGGTTGCACTGGCCGCCATGATCGGCGCCCTTGCCAATCCAACGTTGCGCGAAGAACAGCGCGAAAACCTCGGCAATATTGCCATTGCCGTGATCGATGACAGCACCAGCCAGACGCTCGCCGGCCGGCCCGAGCAAACCGCCGCGATCCGCAAGGAACTCGAGGCCCGCCTCGGCCAGATCAAGAACCTGGAGGTGAAGTGGGTCGTCTCCTCGCGCGCGCGCGCGAACGAAAGGTCGGGCACCAAAATTTTTCGCGACCTCAATGAGGCGCTCGCCGATACGCCACCGGATCGTCTGGCCGGCGTCCTGATCGTTACCGACGGCCAGGTCCACGACGTGCCAGCCAAAGTCGAAGAGTTGGGCTTTCAGGCGCCGGTTCACGCCCTGTTGACGGGACGAAAGGGTGAGTTCGACCGCCATATCGAGATCGTCGAAGCGCCGCGCTATGGTATTGTCGGCCAGTCGCGCGACATTGAGATTGCACTGCGTGAAAGTGGTAAGGTGCCGCCGACGGCGTCGCCGAGCGTGCGCATCAAGGTCCGCCGCGAAGGCCAACCGGACGAGACCATGTTGGCGCGCGTCGGCACCAAGGTAACGGTGCCGATGCAATTCCCGCATGCCGGCCAGAACATTGTCGAAATCGAACTATCCAAGACCGATGGTGAGCTCACCACCGCCAACAACCGTGTCGTCATCATCGCTGATGGGGTGCGCGAAAACCTGCGGGTCCTTCTCGTATCCGGCAAGCCGCATGCCGGCGAGCGGACCTGGCGCAACTTGCTGAAGTCGGATGCTGCCGTCGATCTTGTTCACTTCACGATTCTGCGCCCGCCGCAAAAGCAGGACGGCACCCCGATCAATCAGTTGTCGCTGATCGCCTTCCCGACCCGCGAGTTATTCTCCCAGAAGATCGAGGATTTTGACCTCATCATTTTCGATCGTTATCAGCACCGCGGCATCCTGAGATTGCACTACTACGACAACATTGCACGTTACGTGCAGCGCCACGGTGGAGCCCTACTCATTGCCGCCGGCGACGACTACGCCGGCCGCGACAGCATTGTGCGCACACCGTTGTTTCCGGTGCTGCCCGCGCGCCCGACGGGTGAGGTTATCGAGCAGCCGTTCCGCGCCAAGTTGACGGACCTCGGCGCCCGTCATCCGGTCACGGAGGGTCTGCCCGGCGGTGATCAAAAGGCGCCCAGCTGGGGGCGCTGGTTCCGTCAGGTCGACGTCATAAAGGATCGCGGCCGCACCCTGATGAACGGCGTCGCGGAAAAGCCGCTGCTCATCCTCGAACGGCGCGGCGAAGGCCGGGTGGCGCTGTTGACATCGGACCACGCCTGGCTGTGGGCGCGCCGCTACGACGGCGGCGGCCCGCACACCCAATTGCTCCGGCGCCTGTCGCACTGGTTGATGAAGGAGCCGGACCTCGAAGAAGAGCGCCTCACGGTTGCCGCCAACGGCTTGAAGCTCACCCTCGAACGGCGAAGCATGGAAGACGGCATACCGGCGGTCCGGGTTGCCGAGCCGAGCGGCACGACTTCGACGGCGACCTTAGAACGGGTCAAGCCCGGCCTGTGGCGCACAACATTGAACGTCAAGCGGGCCGGCGTTTACAAATTCGAGACCGACGCACCGGTCGGCAAACTGACGGCGATCGCCCATGCCGGCGTTGCTGACCCGCGGGAAATGTCTGCCGTCACCGCCACGGACACCAAGCTGGCGGCACTGATTGAAAGGACCGGTGGGGGCATTTACTGGACCAAGTCCGGCGGCCTTCTTGCAAGCGCTGATCCGGCCAGCGTCAGCGTGCCCCGGGTGACGATGCTATCGGCCGCACGTGTATTCTCGGGCTCGAACTGGATGGGGTTGAAGGACCGCAACGCCTACATTACACGCGGCGTCAAACTGACACCGATGTTTGCCGGCTTTGCCGCGCTCGCCGCACTCCTGTTGTTGATGGCGCTGGCGTGGTGGCGCGAAGGCCGTTAGTGCAACCTGCCTTTATTCGGGATCGTTCCGATTCCGAATAAAGGCAGGTTGCTCTAGCATCCGTCGGATTAGGAACACTAGGCAGGCAACACGTGCAAAGATCGTCATTGGCGCGTCTTTGAGGCCAGTTCAGTAAAGCCCTCGGTCAACCATAATCCTGGTCTGGCGTTCGTTGTCCTCTGGCGACAGCCCGGCACAATGGGCAAGCAGGATTTCCGCATAGCTCGGCAGTTGCGCCCGATCGATATGCTGGGAACTGTCCCAAAGTTTCGATCGCAAAAAAGCCTTAGGGCAATGCATGAACGCGTGCTTGACTTCGATCAGCAGTCCGACTTTGGGAGCGCGCCCCTGAACGGCACTGTCGGACAACAATCGCACATCATCCGTGACCCGCGCGGTACCGCTGATACGCAGGGTTTCGTTCATGCCCGGCACCAGGAAAATCAAACCGATCGCCGGGTTGGCGAACAGATTGGTCATCGTATCCAGTCGGTTGTTGCCGATACGATCCGGCAGCAGCAGGTGGCGCTCGTCCAGCACCCGCACGAACCCCGGCGGGTCGCCGCGCGGCGTCACGTCGGCACCGCTCGGACCCAGGGTTGCAATCACACAGAACGGTGAATGCGCAATGATCGCCCGGCAATGCTCATCGAGCTGGTCCAGAACCTTGTCGGTTGCACGGCTGAGCGGTGCGTGATGCACCGCCCTCAGACAGTCTTCATCGTCAATGAAGCTGATATCTTCGGGCAACATGTCCTCGGGCAACATGGCGGTCTCTCCAAAACATCCGGCCAATCATCGCGGCCGAGATTAGACCGCATCACGGCGGCTGGCAAAGCCGCTGTGCCGCGCAGTCATGATCGAACCGCCACCGCTACGATCGAGCGGGCGCTCGCATCTTAACCATGTTAACCATGTCGGCACAGTCCCGCCTCAATCGCTCCGCAAAGCGCGTATACAAGGCTTGATGCTAGAGTGCTAGCACGATAGCATGCTAACAGCTTCCACATAGTTTAGTGATGCGAGTTCAGTTATGGCGTCGACCTGGTCATTCATCAATCAGAAGGGCGGAGCTGGCAAAACCACGCTTCTCATCCATCTCGCGATTGCCGCGATCGCGCAGCGCCGCCTGGTCGCCGTCCTCGATCTCGACCCGCAGCGATCGGCCGAACAATGGGCGGAAATGCGCGCTGACCTGCGCCAGACGCAGGACCCGCCGATCGTTGCCAGCACCATCGTTGACTTCAAGACCAAGCTCAAGGTCGCCGAGAGCGAACATGATCTGGTGCTGGTCGACACCCCTGGCACCCTCGACAAGATAACCGTTGGCGCCGCTTCGGTCGCCACCACAATCGTGATCCCGACGCGCACCAATTCGTTCGATCGCGATTCGTTGCGCGAGACGCTGGAGTTCCTCGACGACATCCAAGCCCTGGATAAGACACTGGTGGTGCTCAATGCCGCGCGCAATGACAAGGTTCGCAAGCAGGTGGCGCACGTCGCGCAAGGCGAATTCGGCGTGCACGTGATTGCCTCTGAGCTCGCCAACCAGGTCGCACTGGCAGCAGCCCTTGAACACGGCAAGGGCATCAGCGAGGCAAGCCCCGGCAGCAAGGCCGCCAACGCCATCGGCAAGATCCTCGATGATATCGACAGCTTTGAACAGCGCCGATCGAAGGCCGCATCGGCCGCCTAGGCCGCATAGGAGTGAGCACGGATGACCAAATCAATGCGCGAACCGGCCGCCGATCGTCGGGCCAGAATAAAGTCCAGCACATCGCGCCAACGGGCACAGCCGGCCGGGCCTGCGGCGTCGGCCGACACGGCCTTGAGCCGCAAGCGCAAGGACCTCAAGGGCATCGCAATCTACATGCATCCCATCGCCAAACGCACGCTCGACAAGATCGCCTACGAGCACGACAAGTCCGTGCAGGAGCTTGGCCTCGAAGCCCTCAATCTGCTGTTCACTCAATACGGCGAAAGACCGCTTGCCTAGAGCATATTCCCGAAAAGTGCGCGCACTTTTTGGATAAGAATATGCGTGAAAACAAACAGATAGAGCATTTTTCGTGACTCCGTATAAACGAAGAATGCTCAAGAGCAACCTGCCTTTATTCGGAATCGGAATGATCCCGAATAAAGGCAGAAAGTTGCTCGCCTCTAAAGTAGCGATCATCTTTGTGCTTTAAGTTGGAACCGCAATAGCGGTTCCAACTTAAAGCACGATGATCTAGCAAACCGGGGCCAAGCTGCCCGTGCACGCTGTCCGTGAAGGAAACGCACGTGTCTGCACCGAGAAGACGAAGACCAAGCCATCACGCTGTCGCCGAGATCCACGGTTCCGGCCGCGCCGAGCGTATCCGAGCCGCACGGCTCGAAGACCCCAAACCGAGTGTCGCCAGCGACGAGCACGAGGTTTTCGTTGCCTACGCCCAGGTTGATCGCGAGATTGTCTCGCAGCTGGTTGAGCAACTGCTTCAATCCGGGGTCCGTGTGAAATGGGATCAGGATTTCATCGTCGGCGACGATCTCAACATCGCCATCCGCACGGCGATCGCCACCGCCAAGGCCGTCATCGTGGTGTGGTCGGATGCTTCGGTGCAAAGCCCCTACGTCTACGACGAAGCAAAGATCGCAGCCGGTATGCGCAAATTGATCACCACCCACGTCGCAGACTTTGACCCGGACGTCGACACCCCTGTTGGCTTCGGCCGCTTCATCACCATCCCGCTCGACCAGTTCGGCCGCATTTTGCGCTCGCTCGAAGCCTACGGCGTCGTCTCCGGCAACTGAGATGCGCACCAATCAAACATTGACGTTCGCGAACACCGGCGGCACAAATGCCGGCTGTTCGGCCGAGCCGTCGGCCGTGCCTGTCATTTCGGCTCACCAGCAGGACTTGCGCACATGACACCGGACATAGCAACAGAGCTGCAAACGATCTCCAGACAACACGTCGACAATCTGTTGGGCAATGTGTTCGCCGAACTCGACAAGCTCAAGGCGGATATTCGCGAGCACAGCGCGACCCGACCGGACCCTGACATCCTCATCAATGGCATCGAGCCGTTCACCTACTTCGAGTTTCTGGCCGTTGCCTGCTACCGCCTGCGCGGCACCTGGAAACGCGCCGGCGAGGCGCTGAAGACGCTGGAGCGGCGAAGATCGGAATGGAACACCGTCATTAGCGCCGCCCTGGTCCACGCCCGCAATGACCTTGCGGCCATGGAAAAAGGCAGTGCCGCCTACGATGAGCAGGTTGAACGCATTATGAAATTGGTGGAACTTCTGGCCATGACCTTCCGCCCGGTCGCCGGCCCCAACGCCCAATGGGTCGGCGTCCTGGCCGCAACCATCGGAACCGGCCCGCAGTGATGCTGTGCACCGATGTGCACCGATCGCCGCCGTCATCGGTCGACCAAGCAGAACCCGTTGTGGCCGATCGGCGCTCCGCCAGCGGCCCGTTGCCCGTGTCCTGGCATTGACGCCAAGACGATACCGACTATAGTGCCGCGCTTCGCAGCGGATCAACGCCGCCGCGCCCCAGTGGCGGAACTGGTAGACGCGCCAGACTCAAAATCTGGTTCAGGCAACTGAGTGCCCGTTCGAGTCGGGCCTGGGGCACCAGCTACACTTTGGCAGTTTGCGCCACTCCAGGACAAGTTGAGACATAACAAGGGGTTATGCACAGTGTGCGCCCCGACCAGCGTGCTTTTTCTTGCCAGGTTTGGTCAGTTTGCGCCAAAATTACGCCGCGGTTACGCCGCGGGACGCGTGATTGGGAGGTGGGTTCGGTGGCGACGGTTCGTAAGGTGGGGGCGGGCAAGGCGGCGAGATGGCGGGCCGAGGTTCGGCGCAAGGGCTGCTATCGGTCGAAGCGGTTCGATACCAAGCTCGCGGCACAGCGCTGGGCCCTCGAGCAGGAGCATCAGATCGGCGCGCGCGCGGGCGTCTTGGGCGGCTATGGGCTGCGCGATGCCTTCGAGCGCTATGCGCGGGAGGTCAGCCCCGCCAAGAAGGGCGCGCGCTGGGAGCAGATCCGGCTGGCCAAGTTCGGCCGCGATTCGATCGCCGACCGGCTGCTCGCGCAACTAACCGCGGACGACATTGCTGCGTGGCGCGACCGGCGTCTCGCCGAGGTCACCGCGGCCTCTGTCAACCGCGAGATGACGCTGCTGTCGGCGGTCGTCGCGCAGGCTAAAGAGTGGCGCTGGATCGACGACAACGTCGTGCGCCAGGTCAAGTTTCCGGCCAAGGGCCGCGAGCGCGAGCGGCGTATTTCGGATGATGAAATCGGGCGTGTGCTCGCCGCCCTCGGCTGTGCCGGGTTGGGCGACAACTTCGATGCCGCCCGGCGGCAGCAATGCTCGACCAGGCTGGAGATCGCCATCGCGTTCCTGTTCGCGATCGAGACGGCGATGCGGCAGGGCGAGATCTGGGGCCTGACGTGGGGCGATGTCGATCTTAACGCGCGCTATTGCCGGCTGCCGGACACCAAAAACGGTGACCCGCGCAACGTGCCGTTGTCGCAGCGTGCGGTCGCCTTGTTGCGGCTCGTGCGGGCGTTCGCGCGGCCGGGCCCGCGCGTGTTTCACTCCAGTCAAGCGAGCGCCGGCGTGTTGTTCCGCCGCGCCGTCGAGCTTGCCGGCATCGACGACCTGCGCTTCCACGACACGCGCCACGAGGCGTGCTCACGCATCGGCCTCAAGGTGCCCGACGCGCTGCACTTGTCGCGCATCACCGGCCACCGCGACCCGCGCATGCTGCGCCGCTATTTCAACCCCACGGTCACCGAAATGGCGGCGTGGCTGGATTGAGGTTGGGGTGTCGTTGGTGGGCGGTGAAGCTGGAGATCGCGGAATTCGCCGATTGCAGTGAGAACGCTGGAGAGCCCCGGGGCCAACGACTGTCGCCATCGATCAGCCAATCGCAATTGACGCGATATCCCAGAAGCCGCTATCCAGTGATCGGCCGTTAACAACACGACCGCGCCCCCCGACCATGTCCGAAGTTGAGGGCATTTCTACCTCGATCAGTCCCGGCCCGGTGGAACTCGGCTCAACGATTGTAGTTTGCGGTGGCCGCAACGCCCAGCAAGCGGACAGTCGATGGTCGTCGTGAATGATCCGGAACAGGTGTTTAGCATGAGCTAACTTCTCGCGTGTCGCCTAGGTCAGCCGGCGATACGCGGATGTCGTCCGCTTGGTTTTCCTTCGACAGTGGACCAGACGAACGCCAACATCATCCGAGAATAAGAAATTGCATGAAGTGATCTCTCGTCTTACAATCATTCCACTGAGTGCCTGACGTTTTGGCCGCTTTGTTTCCGCACGACATGCAGGGCACTAGAAGCTTCCCGAGTTCGTATTGTTTGAACTGAATTCATGGTTGCATTGAAAGATTGAAGTCATGATTGCATCAGCCGGCCTATTGGCTCTGGTATTGTCGGTCGGATTACTCGTACCACTTACTTCAACCAAGGCTCAGGATTGCTGTGATCTCAAGCCGATCGAGTTTGTTGTCATGGCGGGCAAGGGTGGTGGCGCGGACAAGGCCGTCCGTCTGATCCAGTCGATCATTGCAAAGCACAAATTCGCTTCACAGCCCGTTACATCAACGAACAAACCTGGCGGATCGGGGGCTGAGGCTCTGGTCTATCTGAAGGGCAAGACTGGTGATGATTATACCATCATGTTCACCCTTAACAGCTTTTACACCACACCACTGCGGCAGCCACGACTTGGTGTGGACATTGCTACGTTTACGCCGATCATGCGCATGGCAGAAGATACCTTCTGCCTGTGGGTGAGTTCCGATCGCAAGGACATCAACAATGTCAGTGACTTCGTGCGCGAGGCCAAGAAGGCCGGCCGCAATTGGATCATGGCGGGGACAGGTAAAAACTCCGAAGATAATCTACTTACAGACTTCCTGAATTCGGCCTATGGCCTCAACATGAGGTACGTGCCGTACAAGGGCGGCGGCAAAGTCGCGAAAGAACTTGCCGGCAACAATGCCAACTCAACGGTTAACAACCCTTCCGAATCAAGCTGTAAACGGGGCACTCCGCAAACTGTCAGTTCGAGGGTAGGTTACTGTTCTTGAGACGCGTGATACCGTCTATGATCTGAGTGTCATGTAGAGGGGTTCTTTGCCCAGCCTCGTACGCAAACATGGCATGCGCGAGAACCAGGACTTGGGTGTTATCGTTCAAATCCACTCTCGTGCTTTTCTTGAGTTTGCCACCGGACCTCACACGCCACCCGTCAATATACTTTTGCGAGCCCGTGCCGCCGGCGTAGCGATCGGCCAAAGCCGATATGACTAGGGAATTGCCGAAGCCATAGCGATGGGTAAGGAGATGATACCAAGCAGCAACCCCGTGCTCCGGCGTCGCATAGATTGTCGTCCTATTCTGGTTCTGGCTGCTGTCTGGTCGCGTCTTGCCAGCGTAGCCAGGGAACTGCTGCTGCCACTGCGAGATATTGATAGCGCCGGGATTGTTGGTCCGGATCGACCGACGGACTGACATGTCGTCAGGATCGAAGCTGTAAAAACCTCCAGCAACCAAACTGCGAAACGTCACGTTGTACTTTGCACTTGGCACACCGTCGGGATTGAGGTTTCGATCCGGCTCGCCGGGATTGATCGCGCCCGCCCCCCAATTCAGATAGCGATAATCCCGGACCTTGGATTTCGGATATCGCGTTCTGTTGAGGGCGTCGCTTTGGTTGCCGCCCAACAACTCGACGTGCGTACTATCGAGAGCAGTAACGAAACCAACATGCCCTGACGCCCCGGATGACAGCGGCGACAACACAGCAACCGCACCATAGGGCGGCTTCGACACGCTATGGCCCCACGTAATCCAGTCGGCAGCGCGGGCAGAGGCGCGGTTTTCAACATTCGCCTTGTCCATGCAGAATGAGACAAAGGCTGCGCACCACGGCTCTTCGGTCTTCGCCTTATAGGATGTCGACTCAAAATACTTGATGATCTGAGGATGCGGTGGTGTGCCTCGTTCTTTAACCGGCGGCGTGCGGGCCAGCTCAGCTTCGGCCGTGTCCATCCACGGTGGCCGTCTGGTCTGACCAGGTCCAAGTTCATCCGGCAGGTATTGTGAGGCAAGATCGAACGCTTTTTTAAAACCGTCTTCGAGTGCTTTCTCGACCGCCTGAATAGCGTCCTTCAGACTCTTGGGCGTCCCGTTCGCCTTGGTGAATAGCCCCTTGTTGGCTTGAAGAATTGCATCCAGTTCATCTTCCTTCCCATCATATAGCGGCTTCAGCTGCTCCTTGATGGACTTATTGACATCGGTGCTTTGGAGCAACGTCGCTGCATTCAGCACACCGATGGCTTGCGCAACGTAGAGTTCAATGCCGTTGGGAATGAAACGGCCATCGCTGGGCTCTGGGTCAGGGGTAAGCGCGATACTCAAGGCCTCCGCAGTTGCATACGTATACTGCGCCGCTGCGTAACATTGCATGTAAGGATGCCGCCGGTCAGCTTCGCCAAATCCCCGCGCCCGGCCACCAAGATCATCAAGGAAACTTTTCCAAACGACCTCGGAGAATTGAAACGGTCCGAACTCGGTCGAGTCCGCAACGTCGGAGGCCTTGTTCTTCAATCTACTTTTGAGCCACGCCAGTGCGACGAGGTAATCTCGGTTGACGCCAAGACGACCGCGCGCGTGCCTTGCGTTAATTGTCTTGGCAGCACGCGTCGAGGAGCGCACAAACCGTTCCTCGTCGATGTCAACGTTGGGCGCAGCCGGTGGATCAATCTCTTTGGTATGAGCCTTTGGAACAAATCCGGGCGCAGGGAAACTTAGACTCGCGATGACCTCCACCCAATCACCGTCATCGCCAACGGAGTCGTTGACCACCTTCAATATTGTTCCACCCGGAAGTGTTTGCAGCTTCTTGGCGTTCATGCGCGGGTCTTCACGCAATCGGAACAAGCGGGTCATCTCACGAAATGCCATAGCGAGTATCCTCTAGGTCAATAGACTGGGGGTTTGAAAAATTCGACCCTCACAGACTAATCGAGATTGAGCTTTCCGACGAGCATTTCTGATAACCCGGCATAATCACCATCTTGGCCGGCCCATTGGGCAAGATCAGATTTGAAGGTGCTATCCTCTGCGGCGAACTTCTTGTTTGCGGCCGCAATGGCCTTGCGCAGGTCCTTCAACTTCGTCGTCGTGACGACTTCGTTTCTCACCTCGGGCAATGCCAACAAGGCCTCCCGAAGAAGCTCAACGAAGGCCGCCTCAACGGTATCGTCAGGCTGTAACGCAATCTGCGCACCGTTGGTCACCTGTCGCTGAACAGTCAAACGTTCGTAGTAGTTCAGAAGACCGGCCGGACACTTTCCAAGGTCATGGATTCGCTGCAGTTCACTCTCTTCAATGGTGCGATTAGCCGTTGTCGAATTCGGGTTCATCCATTCGTAGATGTTCAAACCGCGTCTGGTGTTTTCTCCAATGATTCCATCAGCCGGCCCAACGCAGAGGTTGTTTTGCAGCTTCTCGATATCGACTTTCGTCATTTGGCATTCGTCAGTGTTCTCTTTTGCGCCAACGACTTGGCAGGTCGGATCGGGTTGTGTCGGCGGGAGTGGTTCGGTCGGCGCGATTGGCCGGCGCCGGCCACTGGGCCCCGGTTGACGAATTGCGCCGGTAACAATGCCGCGACTCCGACTGATCAGATGCGGCGCAATACGTTCGGCAGACTCGGCTTGTGGCGCAATACTCCTGATGATCCCGTGTCTTGAAACCGAATTTATGCCTGCCTCAATTGCGAACGGCATGCAAAGTCTGAGGTAGCTCCGCAGAACGTAAATCACATCTGGTTTGAAGAAATAGGAAGTATTTCGCAGGCTTTCACGCACTTGCGCGCGCCGCTCGAGGACAAGCGTCTCAACCGTCGACGACTCTATCTCAAGCAAAAGCCTGGAATGGTAGTTGGTGAAGCTCTTGCTTACGAACCCGAAGGCCTGCCCAACGACGGCCAACGGTGTACCGGTATCCCCGGCTGCGGTCATTAGCGCTGCAACAAAGTCACGTGTATTTGTTATTTGAGCGAGGATCGCCGGGCGCCGCCTGCGCTTGTTCGCCAACCAAGCCAGGTAGCTGTCGCACCTCTGGTCGATGTCGTTGAACCCGGTATGGACCAGCAACGTCCAGTCACGCTGAGTGAATGTGTGATCTTCGCAATAGGGCTCACCCTGGGCTGGCCATTTCGAAGCAAGGCCGGCCTGGTTACACAGATACCCTAGATACGCATCCAGATTTATTGTATTCTGCCGCGCATTACTATGGTGCAAGTCGCGGCCAATACCGTAGCTGACCAGTTGTTCTTCTCTGCTAAGATCGCATGATGCGAGCAGCGGTGACAAGCACGCAATCATCAAAAGCGACTTAACCGAAAAAGAACGCTGTCGGCCAGCGCCTTGTGATCGGACGACGCACTGCGTGGTTAGGTATTCCGCAGACAGTGCTCTTGGGGCTGTAAAAAGTGTCATTTTGCATGTTATCCAAGCCAGCCGTTCCTATGAATTTACATCGCATATGACTAATTTGCCCTTTGCTTAGTATGATTCTTGCCTTCTTCAGCCTCCATTCAATTCCAAAATGCACAGAAAATTGGTGCCTGACTTGCGCCGCAAGCGTTTAATCGGCTTTGCGGGTGCACTCGTCCTGGTTGGACTTGAGCGAGCGAACTACGTCAACGGAACACCTTCGAAGACCAAGGTCGGTCCGAAACGCTCGAGCTTCAAGCATTCGAAGTCGCGTTCGCGCCTGATCGTTAGCCGCGCCAAGCGATCGGAGCTTGATGCCCTGGCGGAACTGTTGCGCAAGGTCTACGCACTCGTCCTCGGTTGTTCGCTACGCACGCAGCTCAACAGCTTCTAAGATCGGCGGTGTGTTGCCAGATATGACGAAAAGATTCTCGGGCACTACGCCACGTTTATCACTACCGAGACAATTGCGCTGCCTGTGCGCATGCTGCACCAGCTCAGATCCTTTGATGGCCCATCGCGACAAACGCCCATCTAGCCGTGCCCGGTGGTCCCAAGAACCGGACGTTCCGGCGCTTAGTCTGAGTAGCTGGGCGTGCAGCTATGGCAATGTCGGCTGCTGGAGGTAGTGCGGTCAAGGTCTGTCACGCGAATTATGGATGGTCCAAAGGGCCGGCTGAGGTCCGCAACCTCCGCATCCCTGCATTCGGGCGGAAGAGTTGGCACGCACGGACTGTGTTCACGCTCGCCCACCTGAGGCCGCCCACCGCCTACCGATCGCGCTGGCGGCTGACCCATCGGCGGACTTCGGTTGTGGACCACAGGCGGTGGGTGGTGGTGGCGGTGCCGGTGGCCATGCGGATCGCGCGCGGGAAGGTGGTGTTGGCGGTCACGATGCGGTCGGCGGTGCGCCGTGAGACGCCGAGCAGGGCGGCGATGCCGTCGATGTTGAGGAACTCAGGCCCGCGCTGGCCTTCGCGGTCACGGTCACGGTCGCGGTCGCGGTCGCGGTCGAGACGGGCGCGCAGATGGCGCAACTCGGCCAGGACGTCGGCCAAACAGTCGCGCGCATCGCGCGGCGGCTCGGGCGCGGTAACGTCCAAATCGCGTCGGTGCAGTTTGACGGGCTCGGCCATTGACGCAGCCTCCGGTTCAGGTTGTTGGCACGGTGCGCAGCAGATGGTGGATCGCGCGGCCGACCTTGCCGCTTGAGAAGGCGCCGGCGTTGGCCGCCGGCCGCCCTTTGGGGCGGAGGTGGCCATCAATTCATCCTCCGCCTTCTGCCCTCATCAACGAGCTTGATGCGCTGCATCTCTTTGACGAAGGCGGCATCGAGCTGGCCCTTGACTTCGTGCAGCAGGGCCGCCGGGCACTGACCGCGCGCGGCAATCGCCATGCAGGTGGCGAGCACCTTGACCAGCACGTCAGCGCCAATCCGAGATGGGATGCCGGCCACAGCCCGGCCGGCGGCCTGCTCAGCTGCACGCACCATTTCGGCTTTCCGGGCGTCGGTCGGGTCCTTGATCACAACCACGTCTCCACAATCTGCGGCTCATCGCAGGGATTGCGCTCAAGACGGTGCAGTCCAGGTGGCAGCGCTTCGCGCACCTCGCTCAGCGAGTCGCCAATCAGCGCCAGGTTCGTGGGGGCCGTTGCAGGCAGCGTCAAGAACATGCGCGCGACCACCTTTTTCGGGTGATCGGTTGGCTTGCTGTAGACCGTCCACATGGGCAGACGATTTTGGTGGCTGTAGTGAATTTGCGCTGCGTCAGCGCCTTGGGGCTCGATGACGATCATGCCGCCACCTCAATCGCTTGCGCGGCGGCCGCGATGTCATAGGCCGGGTGGCGCAGCGCGATCGGCAGCCAGCCGCACTTGCGCCATCTCACGAACCGCGCTGCTCTCTTCACCGCTGGTGATGATTTCGACCTCGGCCGTGATGCGCTGCTCAATAGAAAAGGCCGGGGCCGATGATACCCCGCCGGTTGCGCCCCCGTGCGCATCCCGGTCATCGACCCCGGCCATCTGGTGAGACCTTCGCGCGCGCGCGTTCGATCGCGGCGCGGGCGTCGCGCATGAGCCGGCGATCGCCGGTGCCCTCTTTCTAGGAGCAGAGCCCTTGACGGTAGGGTGGTCCGGTGAGGCTCGCGTCATGCTGGAAGCTTGCTTTGCATAAAGCACCCGGCGGTGCTGCATCCGAGCGGTTCAGCCCGCCACCCGCACACAGCAGTTCTGTTGCGTCTGGCGTTGTCTACTGACAGTCCCCGGTGCCGGCTGCTTCGATGATGCGTGCTTGTTCTGACAGACAGCCGACTGGCCAAAAGTCGAAAAAGGCACTGACGCGGGATCAGCACGAGGCACTGACGCAGGGTCAGCGGGATAAGACTTCTCAATTAACTTCTCATACTCTCACACACACTGGCGGCGATCTCACCGCCTGTGCGCGTGTGTGTGAAAAACTGAATTTGAAGGTTGATGACCCCTGGTTGCTGAGGGTGGTGGCCCATTTCCTGGTGCCGGCCGAGCGATGTCTGCAGGTGCGCACCAAGCATCGCGCCTGCATGCCCGATCTGGTCACGTGCCTGGCCGGGCATGCCAGCAAGACCCTCGAGGCGGGGGCGGCACGGATCATCCGCGAACGCTCGGTGTTCCCGACCATCGCGCAAGCCGATGCGGCCTGCGCAGCGGCAAGCAAGATGCTGCACGGCTCAGTGCGCATCAGCGCCGGCAGCAAGGCTCACCAGGCCTGGCTCGCCTACCTCGCGGCCCACGGCACGCCGATCGCGCTCAAGCTCTTCAAGCAGCAACCGCAAGGCACGGTCGAGCGCAACCTGCTCGATGAAGTGGTTGCAATTTACGGGGAAGGGTCGGACCAATGACCACGTGCCCGCACCCATCAGCCGTGGCCACCTACGCACGCGACATGGCGGCGCTGATGTTCGGGTGTAGCGTTGAGGCGATCGTCAGCGGCCAACGCATCAAGCACGTGGTCTATGCCCGCAAGGCGATCGTGCGCGCGCTCAGCGACCACACCGCCACCACGCGGCGCGAAATGGCCAACCTGCTGTGCAAGGACGTGAGCAGCATCTCGCATCTGGCGCACTACCGCGTGCGCGATGCCGAGCCGCGCTACCGCGCCAAGATGCAGAAGTTGTGCGATGCCATCGCCGCCTTTGCCGCCGGCGGCCGGTCTGCGCCGGCCGAGTTCTGGACTGAAGCTAAGGACCAGGCGCTGCGCGTAATGTGGGCCAGCCCTGACATGACCGACACTCAAATCGCTGCCGCGCTGGGCTGCTCGCCAGGCGACGTGCCGGCACGCGCGCAGGCGCTCGGCATCATGACCGACGCATTTCCAATCTTTGCAGGGGGCACCGCAGCATGACACACGGCAACTGGCTCGAGCTCATCGACGGCAGCCAATACTGGCTGAACAACGACCGCAACGACCCTGACGGCATGCGCTTCACGCTGCCGATTGAAAAGCTGGCGCACCAGCTCTCGCAAATCAACCGGTTCAACGGCGCCACTCGCTGGCCATACAGCGTGGCGCAGCATTCGGTTTGGGTGTCCATGCAGCTCGATGTTGATGCTGAGTGGGCGCTGGCCGGTCTGATGCACGATGCGCACGAGGTGATCATCTCTGACGTCGCGCGGCCGGTGAAACTCGAACTCAAACACCGCGGCGCCGGTCAGATTCTCGATGATCTCGCCAACGAGGCGGATGCGCGCATCTTCCCGGCGTTCGCAGTGGCACTGCCGAGCGCGCAGACGGCTGCCATCGTGCGCCACGTTGACGACGTCGCCCTGGCTACTGAGCGGCGCGACCTGATGGTGGGTGAACACCCGTTCTCTCAGTTGCCGCCACCGCACCCGACCAAGCTGCGGATGATGCAGCCGGCTGGTGCTGCGCGTGCCTTCGTTGAGCGGTTCCATGAACTCAAGGGCCGCCTTGGTGAGCCGGACGGCAGCGAGGGGAGCGGTGAGCGTGATTTGGCAGACATCGCTGAGATGGCCGTGCCAGCCGCACGTCGTGTGTTGGTGGCGGCGCCGGCTGAAGGGCGGTGCTGAGGCAAAGCAACAAAGGGGCAAGGCAATGAAAGAGTGGCTGTTGGTGCTGTTCCTGGCGAACGGCGGGGTGGGGTTGCTGAGCGCGCCGAACGGGCCGGCGTGTTTCGCTGAGGTGCAGCGCATGGCCACGGATGTGGTGGTGCCGTTCGAGCTCGAGAACGGCCAGACCACCTATGTCGTGGGCGCCATGTGCGCTGCGCCTCTGGTGGTGGCTGAAGCCAACGGGGGCCGACCATGACTAAAGGTGTCGAAGAGCTGGGCAACAACTATGCCGAACGGCTCAAGTCGTTTGTCGAGCGCTGGGCCCGCCTGCTCGATGACATCGCTGACCTGCAGGAAGACCTCAAGCAGGTGAAGGCCGAAGCCAAGGCCGATGGCTATGACATGAAGGCGCTGGCGCAGGTGGTCAAAGAGCTGCGCAAGGACGAGGACTACCGCGCCGCGCAGCTCGAGCTGCATGCCGTCACCAACACCTACCGCCGCGCCGTTGAGCTGCCGACCAACCTGGAAGAGGCCTACCGCGCCGCGCGTGCGGCAACCGCTGAAGTGGCCACCGCAACGCAACGCCGGAAAGACAAGGCGGCCACCACATGAGCCATCACATGAGGTGCCCGCCGGCGCTGGGCAACGGCAATGCGTTGGCGGGTGGGTGGCAACAGCAGGTGGCGCCGTGGCTCATGCGAGAGTGCGCACCTCGGCGGGCCTCGGGTGATTGGCACCTCGCCCACGTGACCGTGGTTGAAGAGCAACGCGAACACTTCGCCGATGGTTACGGTTCAACGGGGAGCATGTGATGGGCGCAGCTGCAGCACTGGCGAACGTCAGTGAGGAGGCCATTCACAAAACGGTGGTCTCGCACCTGCAGGCGCGCGCGGTGCCGGGAGTGGTGTTTTTCCACCCTGCCAACGGTGAAGGGCGCACGCGGACGACGGGGGCACGGCTCAAGGGCATGGGCGTGGTCGCCGGCACCAGTGATCTGGTGTTGCTGCACAACGGCATTGCCTTTGCGCTCGAGCTCAAGCGGGCGGGTGGCCGCGTGCAGCCCAGCCAAACCATCTTTCAAGACCAGTGGGTGAAGGCCGGTGGCCGTGCGGCCATCGCGTGGGGGCTCGATGATGCGCTCAGGCATCTCGAGGCGTGGGGACTTATTCGCTGACCTGGTGCAGCGACAAGAGGGGCGGGGGCTCTGACATGGTGGAGGATGATCTGGCGTTCATTGTGGTAGTCGGCATGGCGGCAATGGCTGTGCTGGCGGCCGTCTTCAGTGTCGTGCTGACCAGGTCGGCGCAGAGCCGCCGCCATCAGCGACGAACACCGCCCCCGGACCACCGCTACCATATCTGCCGGCGGGCCGTGTGGTCCGGGCGCAATCGCTCGCCAGCCTATCACGGCACCGGCCTTAGCATCTGCGCGCGTTGTGGGCGGGGGGATCATTGAACGTGGCGGTGCAGGAATTCGACATCTGCTCGCTGGCTGCGAACACCCGCGCCGTTCTGGTCGGCCGCGGCTGGGCGGTGCCCGGGTTCTGGTGCTGGGGCGATCCGCGCGGCGCCAGGGGACGGCGCGGGCGCGCACCCTCACCGCTCCACAGCACCCGCCTGGTGCGCATGTTCATCGACTGTTCGCGGCCGGAGCCGGCACGCATCCCGGCCAGCGATCTACCGACCCACTGGCAGCCATTGCAGCCGATCGTGGTGTCAAAGCTGGTGCCCTCGCCGGCCCACGCACTGCCGGTTGAGGTTGTTGGTGATGAGGCGGGCGCGAGCGCCGATCGCGATTGGCCGTTTCAGTATGCACCGGCCGGCGCCATCAGCCGGCGCGAGGCCGAGCACCGGGTGCTGCGCGGCCTCAAGACATCGCGCGTGCCGGGCATCGTCAGGCAATTCCGCCTGGCCGCCAAATCAAGTTGGCCGGCGCATGAGATTGTCGGCGATAGCAGTGACTACGCAGCCCCCATTGAGCTGCGCGCGTTCATTGCAAACCGGCGCGACCGCGACGACTGGTGGGTGGCGCTGGGCTGGCTCACGGCGCTTAACCCGGCCAACCGGCGGCCGCCCGACTGGCGACCCGGCCAGCTGAACATCGAACAGAAACTGGTGGTGCTGAAATCGTGGGGCTACACCTGGCGCACGTTGGGCGAACGCATGGGCCGCTCCCATGAGTGGGCCCGCCGGCGTTACAAGCACAGCATCGAGATTGTAACCGCCGCCGCCAACGGCCCTGGCGCCAGTGTGATCACGGACGTCGACGCCGCCGTTCTGGCGCGTCAGCAGGCCTGGCAGGAGCAGGGGAGATAGATGGACCCGGAATTGAGCCGCCGGCAAGAGCTGGCTGAACGACACGGCTTGACGGTGGCAAGCGAGATTGCGCCGCCGCCGCCCAGGCCTGAGCCCGACCCGCATGAGAGTGTCGACTTCGAGTTCGTCGATGAGACGCCACGGCGGCCGCGGCGCACGGCTGATGAGGTTGAGGCCGAAAGGCAGCTCGATCATCACTGGGTGGTGCTGGTGGCCCTCGAGCGCCCGGCACCGCGCCATTTCGGTGACAACCGCGGTCATTGGCCGGTGCACGTCGAGCGCGTCTCCGACTGGCGCCGCGCCGGCGTCGTCTATGACAACCAGCAAGCCGCACAGCGCGCCGTGCGCCTGGCCGTCATCGGCGTCAACAGCAAGGCCGGCGCCGACCGCCTCAAGGCCGAGATCGACGAAGCATTGTGCGGGCGCGAAAGCCAAGTTGATGCCGACCCGCTGCGCCATCGTTTCCGCAACGCCATGGACTTTGGCGAAATCGAGGGCTGGTGGGTGGCGATCATGCAGGACGTGCTCATGCGCTGCGAGGACGCGCTGGCCGGCTTCGAGGTGTTCAACCGCGATTATCACGAGGCCGCCGTCAAGCGCAAAGCCCGCGACATCATGCAAAGGAGGGCGAGGCTCTAATGCTGATTTTTCCGACCAACTGGAATGACGCCATCACGGGTACGCCTGAAGAGCAGGCCCGTACCATCGCCAGCGGGCTGCACCACTTCGCTGAGCTCAACCGCGGCCGCATCGCGCCGCCTTGCCCTGAGTGGCAGGCATTCATGATCGGCCTGGTGAGCCGGGCCATCAGCGATGAACACAACGCCAGGACGCAGGCGTTGGCGCCGGACCTGGCGGCTGAGCTCGATGCGGCACGCCGCAAGGCCAACGCGCTCGAGCTCGAGGCCACCGCGGCGCGCAACCGTTACGTTGAGGCTCGCAATGGCGAGCTGCAACTGCATGAGCGCGCCAAGGCAACCGTCGCTGGCCGGGGCCGCGCGTGATGGATCACACGGATGCGCTCATTGATGCCTTGCATGAGGCTTATTCGAACGGCGGCCGGCTGGTTCTGGCGCAAGACGTGACGATTAACGGAGTTCGTCATGCAGCCGGCGTGTATGAGTTGCGTTGGGTTGCTCCAGCTGCCATCAAGAAAGAGGGTTGAGATGGTTGCCATCAACTTCAAGGCTCAATTCGCTCCGCAGGTGGCGGCATTCCGCAAGACCAACACCATCCGCTGCATGGCCAGGGTGGGACCAGGTGTGGGACGTGATGACGTGGCGCCTCGAAATTGGTAGACTGGCGCTATGATAAAGGTTCTCGAAAACGCAATCGACAAGGTCAAGGCCCTGTCCGAGGAACGCCAGCGGTATGCTGCCGAAGTCTTGGAACAGATCGCTGCAGCCGGCGATGATGTTTATAAATTGTCGGACGAGGAGCGCCGTTTGGTCCGCGAAGGCCTTGTCGATCTCGATGCCGGCCGCATCGTGTCGGATGCCGACATGGCAGCCTTCTGGAACCGCAACCGCACATGAGGGTCGTCTACGGCGCGCGGATCACAGATCTCAAACGCATGCCGAAAGACGACTGAGACGGTCTTGACAGTGCTCGAGTGCCGGTTGCGCGACCAAGACGTTGAATGGGATGACACGCATGATGCGGCGTTGGCTGCCGCGTTCCCAAATCACCGCCGCAGGTCTACCTTGGAGGTAGGGAAATCAACCATTTCATCGGTCATGGAATTTACGAAAAGGTCGAATCCGTGAATGCTCATTTCCGCGAGCGTTTGCTCGGATGGGTCGGCCGCGAGACGGAACAAGGGGCGCTCTTCAATTGAAATACGGAGCCATCCTCGCCGACCCACCCTGGTACTTCAAGAATTTCAGCGCCAAAGGCACCGGTCGGGCCGCCATATCACACTACGATGTCCTCTCCCTCGAAGCGCTCAAAGCCGTCCCGGTCAAAGACTACGCCGCCAAGGACTGCGCACTCTTTCTGTGGGTAACCGATCCAATGCTGCCGGACGGCATCGCGCTCATGAGGAGCTGGGGCTTCACCTACAAAACGGTTGCCTTCAACTGGGTCAAGATCAACAAGAACGGCCGCGACAGGACGATCGCGGATGATCCCTTCTTCGTTGGTCTCGGCTACTGGACCAGGGCAAATCCCGAACTTTGCCTGCTCGGCACACGCGGGCGCCCGCCGCGCCTTGCCAAGGATGTGCGCCGCCTGCTTGTCAGCGAACGTCGCCAGCACAGCCGCAAACCGGTCGAGATCTACGAGCGCATCGAGCGCCTGGTCGACGGGCCTTACCTCGAACTCTTCGCCCGCGAAAAGCGCAACGGTTGGGATGCGATCGGCAAGCAGGTGGCACCGGACGCGCCTGGCAAATACCGCCGCCGCCAACCCTCCAAGATCAACTCGGCGCAAGACGTCAGCACGGCCGTCCAACACATCTACAATTCATCGTTTGACGCCAAAACATAACCAACCAAACTGCCGCCGAGCCCCCCAACACAAGATCGGCAACCGTGCCCAAGTCGATTCAAAACGATCAAGTTCGTCCACCTTTCCCTCAGCCCAAAGCTGGCCGCGCCCAACGTGACGACATTGGACTTGGGCCATGTCCTGCCGTCCGGTCCCATCGCGACAAAGCGGCCAATTCGGCAGCGATATCCCAGAAGGGGAAGTCGTCTCATGTTGGCACAGCGCTTGTCGCAGTGGTCAGCTTTTTATTGACCAGAAGACATCCCGCATTGTGGATAAACGTGATTTCCACGATGGAATCCGCGGTGCAGTGCTAATGTGCTATTCGACGAGGTCTACTCTCGCATACGCGCTGTAGTAACTGCGGCGTAAGAGCTAACGTCAGCACATATCGTGCGCGCCAAACGACACTGAGCACCTGGCGTGATTGGAGGGGTAGACCTCGTGCTAGCACCTTTCTTTGGTTCTACCGTCTCTCGAGTTCCGCTGCCTCCTGAATTGTCTAGTGAAGCAGCTCTCCTAGCGCATCTCGACCTATCGGCGGAAGAACTGAAAAAGATTTGGTGGTTCCGTGGACGTATGTACCACCACTTCAGTATCGCCTTGATTTCTTACGAATCATTATAAACTCATTGACTGTTGATCCTGGCTTCGGCCCCAAGTCGCGAGATGTTGGCGGTGCGGAGGCTAGGCGCGGTGTCGGTCCTACCGCCATCGTGCGGATCGCCACGGAGCTGAGCAGACGCTCGGCATCGTGCTCCGGGAGACGCCGACCCTTCAGCCTTGGCCTATATGCCGTGGCCGCGCTGCACTTTCGTGTATGTCACACGGCGAATGGGACAATTTATACGGCAAGGGCCGGGGGCCACGCGGCGCTTGACATTGTCAAAAACCTGATAAGCAGGAGACTGCCAAGATGCCAACCTGGTTCATTTATCGCCGCCCTAACTGGGCGGCGACGTTGATTGCTGTACGTCGTATAGTGATCTCAGCCTTTCCTGGCTTCGGCCCCAAGTCGCGAGATGTTGGCGGTGCGGAGGCTAGGCGCGGTGTCGGTCCTACCGCCATCGTGCGGATCGCCACGGAGCTGAGCAGACGCTCGGCATCGTGCTCCGGGAGACGCTGATTTCTGAGGGGTCGGGGGGAACGCGCGGCAAATGAAAAACCCCGACCAATCCAACAAAAGACCTCGTGATTTGTGCTGGCACGTTCGTCGTCTGGATAATTTGTGGAGTGCCTGGCATTCCGTAAGAAGGCGCGCACTCGCGTCTCGTGATAGTGAAACCTTGCGCGACGCGCGAGAAATCGATCAAAATCCGTCCCGGCACTTGCGGGCCTTGCACGAGGGAATGCGCCGAGGCGAATTTCATTTTTCAAAACAGCGTGGTGTGTTGAAGACAAAAAAGGGCAAAACACCTAGACCAATCGTCATCTCGCCTGTACGCAACCGAATAGTTCAGCGAGCAATTTTAGATGTTCTTCAGTCTCGGAAGCCGGGAGTCGAAAAGAGACTTGGTGAGATACCGACTGTATTGAACACACCGACATCGGTTGGCGGTATACCCGGGCGCGGCAGCCACGACGCGGTTGCGCTTATACAGCGGTCGATAAAGGAAGGTGCCGTCTACTACATTCGCTCGGACATCAAAAATTTCTTCACGAACGTTCCAACTGCCGATGTACTCGCTTATTTGCTGAGCCAAACACGGGACGAATTGTTCGTCCAATTTGTGAAAGAGGCCCTCGTTGTAGAGCTGTCAAATGCTGAAGAAGCGAGGGTACGACAGTGGATTAGCCTTTTTCCTACAGATGATATCGGCGTACCGCAGGGTTCTTCGCTGTCGGCACTTTGTGCGAATGTCGTTTTGCGCGACTTTGACGCCCAATTTAACAACCGTAGGATAACAACGGTACGATACATCGACGACTTCGTCATGCTCGGCACTAGCGAGAGAAGCCTGCGCCGATCGTGGCAGGCGGTTATTACCCACTTACATAGACTTGGCCTTGAGGCGCACGCCCCTTTTCCAGGCAACACCAAAGCGTCGGCAGGGTTGACGAAAGATGGGTTTGAATTTTTGTCGTTTCGATTCCACGACGGCAACGTTAGCCCATCTCGAAAGGCCAAAATCGAATTGCTCGCTAATATCGACGAACGCCTGCGCGAGGCAAGGCACGCGATTTGCAAGAATTCCACGTTGCCGCGCCGGGCTGAGCAGCATCTTGTGCAGGCGCTGAATGCAGTCGATCGCCAAGTACGGGGTTGGGGGGATGCGTTTAGAGATGTCAACCAGCGGCTTGAGTTCGTCCATTTGGATCGGAAAATCTGCAGGCGTGTCGACGAGTTCGTTGGGCGGTTTTTCAAAGGCAACAGCATCCAGACCCCTGAAATGATGCGCGCTCTAGGAGTTGCTCTGCTCGCAGATACACCTGAATCTCGGACTTTCGAAACTGAATCCAACTAGCCCGGATCATGCCCGCCGGACCCTGAGCGGCGGGGCATGCGCCCCGACGAGCCGCGCAAAATCAGCGCAGATCAATCCCCAACGCGTTCCAGGCGAGTTTGCATGGCCCCGACCCCGGGGAACGATCCCGCGCGCGCATCCCCGAAAGGGAACCGAGCGGTCCGCGTCGTGCATGATCCGGGCTAGGTCCCGTTTCGCCGCTCATCCAGCAGCTGGTGGCCAATGCGATTTGCCGGCAGCACCAAGCCAGCCTGCGCGCGGCCCACGCTTTGGACGACGATCTCGGCGGCTGGTTGTTCTGGTATGACGAGGCATTGATCGCAAACGAGATCGCTCGGCGGCGCGGGCTCGCCATTCACTTCCGGCCGCCATTTGCAAGTCTGAGCAACCAGAGCCTCAGGGAAATCAATCGGACGCGCCGGCTGCAGCAGGTGTTGAGCGAAGCGGGACCCGAACGTGCCATCGAGCTGGTGAGGTCGGTTTCGCCGGCTTCAGCGATTCGCGCCGTCACCAAGTTTTGCGGATTGCTCTTGGGTGGCACAGATGGATCGACTGTGTTACGCAAGTTTCTTGTTGCTGGCATGAAGGCCACAAAACACTAATCGTTGGTGGCCTGCTTTGTGGCCTGGTCCACGCTTGTCGAAAACTCACGAATCAATCTGATTGCTGCTCGTCGCGTGGCTTGATCGTCAATGCTGGCGAACAGCGTCAGCAGCTCCACGGCGTCAGCATTGTCCAGCAAATGTGACACTGCCTCAATGTCACCGGCCGGTGACGTGATGTCATCGAGCATTGCAAAGGGCTCGGTGTGGAGCGCATGCGCAATCTCGATCAGGCGCACTACCGATAGCCGTGAACTGCCGGTCTCATACTTGAAGTACTGCTGAGGTGAGATAGCGCAAGCGTTTGCCACCTGTTTTTGGCTCATGCGTAAGAGTTTGCGTCTCAATCTCAATCGCGAGCCGATCAACCGATCCATCTCGCCAACCTGCCTTACTGCGTGACCCATGTTCACTCAACTCCGAATAGAACTAGGAAATATAACTTCACTTACATGCTAGGCGACCAGTGAGCAAAAGCAACCAATATGTCTGGAAATTTGCCTTAAATGATAACAGGCTGCCAACTTCAACTCTAAGTGTCGGAGGTTGGCATGACATTGACCGGGCACGTTGTAAGCGCAGTTGACGCCTTCTTAGATCAGTTAACCATTCACCACGGCCCGGCAGAATTGCTTGGCCGTTTTTTTGTGAAAGCGACCGAAGAAGCCGCCGAGCGCGGTGTTTTTCTCCAGCCCGGAACTTTCGCGGAACTCTATGAAACCAATCAGAAAAACCGGGACAGCTGGTTTCCGATAACGACTACGTTTCGACCCTGCCTTGGTGGGGCTGACGATACCACCGGTTTCGTCCTCTTGGGACGCAATCTTGCCGGCGAAATCGTCGTCACCTTTGCCGGGCGCATGTATGATTGGCGGGGAACTAACTTCAAAAACGAGGCTGAATCAGCCCGGCTCTTTTATGCAGACACCAAATCAGTCGCCGATGATGAAGCCTATATAGTCAATGCCGCCGAAGCGGAATCGATAACCGGCAACGTGATGTACACCGGTGGGGTTTGGTTCCACCCGGATTTTCGCGGCAATAAAATGTCGACTATTATCCCGCGCCTCGGCCGGGCCTATGGGCTTTCGCTTTTCGGCTACGATATGCTGTGCTGTTTGATTACGCCGACAAATACCAAATCCGAGCTGCACAATCGTACGGGACTAAGGGGCGTGGATCCTGGATCGGTGATCTTGCGCAATACCCCGTCACTGCCCGGCGGAGATCTCGCCATGACGCTCGCTCATCAATCAGCGGACGATGTCGTTGACGATGCCTTCAAGTTCCTGGTGACCTTCGGAACGGAAGTCGATGTCGGCGTTCGGCGCCGATATGGATAGCAGGACCTTTTCATCACTTCGCCAAATGGGAAGAGTCAATCGTGTATACCGCCAGCGCAGTTCCGGCATGTCCGGGGCCTGCCAGACATTGGCATCGACATCAATGAGGCGCGGTTCGTCGCTCAATAGGTCAGCGCGCCAGTCATCAGCAACGGCACGGGCATACTTCGCGTCCGGCTGAAGTGAGACGTCATGGCCGGCCAACAGCTCCTGCCAACCGGTCCGATACATTGCGAGACCCGGACCGATTTCTCCGAAGACCAGGCGCCCATTGTCGGCATTGTTGACCAGAACGACGTAGCGTCCCTGCAAAAGATTGTGGAAGAGCTGCGGCGTGTTCTCAATGGATAATTGCCCCGATGCCTCCCGCCACGCCTCGAGAGCGCGGAAGTGGCGATGCTTGCGGTTCAAATGATCCAACGCCCGCGGCTCCGCGATGTACTTGCGCTCGATGCTGTCCTGCTTGGTGTTGAGTTGGATCTCACTCATGCGCCGTATGGCGGCACGAACGGATGGGAATATCTCGTGGTTCCACTCGGCGACAAACCATGACACGGATACCCGCTTCGGCTTTGCGTCATCGACGACGCGGGTCAGCTTCGTGTAGGCCCTCAGCTTCAGTCTCGCCGGCGCAAACTTCACCGCCATGGATGAGCCATGCCGTGCAATACCCGCATATCCCAGATTGCGAATAACAAAGCCGACGAGGGCGTCCTTCGACACAGCCGCTCCGACCCGCCGCCGCAACGCATCGGGGTCAGCATCAATGAGATCTCCTGTCGGCGTAATCAGATAGTGCATTGATAAAACTTACAACATTAGGCCAGCGTAGGCCACCTGTGTGATCATTTCGAGCAAACCTTAAGTGTTCTTAGAACAAACTTCATTCTGAAACCCTGTTCATCGACTGTGCTTAACCATCGCGCTTGAGCACCGCCAGCGTGGATGAAAAGCAATAGGGCCATGGCGCCTAAAGCATCGGGCGATTAATCTGCAACGTGTCCGGCATCTTTAAGGTAGTTGCGGCATTGTTTCACCCCGAACAGGGCGCAGATGTCACCAACGGCTCTCCAGAGCTCGTCAAAAGTGCGCGCCTTGGCTTTTCTGAGTAGCCCGTTGAGCTTGGCAAATGCCATTTCGATCGGATTGAGATCGGGCGCGTACTTGGGCAGAAACAGAAACCAGGCGCCACGCTCGGCAAGTGGCGCTGCTGCGCGTGGACTTTCGTGCACTTTGAGATTGTCGAGGATCACCGTGCCCCGAGGCCTGATTGCCGGTGCCAGTTGGGTGCGCACATAAACATCAAAAGCTTCGCCATTCATGGCGCCGTTGATGATCCATGGTGCAATCAATTCGCCACATCTGAGGCCTGCGATGAAGGTCTGCGTGTGCCATTTGCCGAAGGGCGCATCACCAATCAGGCGCTCCCCCTTGGCTGCGCGGCCACGAAGCGGCGTCATGTTGGTCGTGACGCTACCTCTCATCTCAAAACACCAGCCGGCCGGGATTGCGGCGCATAATTGGCTGTCGACGATTGATCCATGTGCGCCGCGCTGCCTCGACGTCAGCGCGTTCCCTTTCCGCGGCCAGCAGCGTTTTTTTATATGTGAAGCCTTCTTGGCATAACAACTTGGACAGGCTTGATGGCGCGACCGTCAAACCGTGCTCCCTGTGCCAACCAGTTCGCCAGATCCGCCATGGTGATGTCAGGCTGAGCACGAACTTTTGTCAGCACGCCATCGCGATAAGGACCAAGCTTACCCGACCCTTTCGGGCGCCCCTGCTTGGCCGGTTCAACCGAACCGGTTGCGCCAAACCGGGCCTGGATGCGCACCGCGCTCGATGGCGCGACCTCGAACTGTTCAGCAACTGCACGCCAGCTCATGCCGCGCGCAATCCCACGCACCATCCGCTCTCGCAGATCTGATGAAATTGCTTTTCCCATAGGCCACCTGCCCGATGACCGATCGGAATCATCGTTCGATAAAAAAGGGAATCCCCTGATTCACATTTTTCTATGGGTGCTTTAGAGCAACCTGCCTTTATTCGGAATCGGAACGATCCCGAATAAAGGCAGAAAGTTGCTCGCCTCTAAAGTGGCGATCATCTTTGTGCTTTAAGTTGGAACCGCAATGGCGGTTCCAACTTAAAGCACGATGATCTAGTCGTAGAGCAAGTACGGCGTGCGGGCGTGTTTGAAGCGGTCGACGTCCGGGCGCCAGGCGGCGGCGATTTCAGCGCCGTCTTGGCCGGCGCTCAGAAGCCGGCCGAGGCGCCGGGTTCCGGCCAGCTTGGCGAGCCAGGCGGGCTTGTTGATGATCCGTCCGGCGCGTTTTCGGCGGGCGTGCAAGCGCACCAGGTGCAACAACCACACACCAAGTTCAACCGGTTGGACGGCTTGATAGTCGGTTACTATGATCTGCACGCCCTTGACGGTCTCGCCTTCGAACTTGGGTCGAGCGGCCCGGCCGGGCAGTGATCGCGGCGTGAAGCGGACCGGGGCGAACTGCACGCCCGGCAGGTCCAAATCGTTGAGGTCGTCGGCAAGACGTTGGCTGTCGATCCAGGCGGCGCCCAACACCGTGAAGGGCGTCTCGCTGCCACGGCCTTCGCTGACCGGCGAGGCCTCGAACAATCCGAGGCCGGGGTACAGCAAGGCGGCGTCAAACGAATTGATGTTCGGGCTGGTGGCGGTCCAAACACCACAATGATCGGGCCAGCGCATCGCCCGTCGCCAGCCGCTCATCGGGCGGACCGAGACCTGCAATTTCTCAAGGCCCGGCAGCAGCCGCGCGCCAACGGTCATTGTGGCGAGTTCGCCGACCGTCATCCCGTGCACCATCGGAACCTCGAGTTGACCGACAAAGGATCGCTGGCCGGCCTCGAGGACAAAGCCCGCAACGTACTGGCCGCCGAGCGGGTTGGGGCGGTCGAGCACGAGATAGGGAATGTTGGCTTCGGCCGCGGCCTGCATCGTCAGCGCCAAGGTCGAGATGAAGGTGTAGAACCGCACGCCGATGTCCTGCAGATCGAACACCAAGAGATCGATGTCACGGAGCATCGCCGTGGTCGGCTTGCGGGTCTTGCCGTAGAGCGAGCGGACGGGCACGCCGGTGGTGCTATCAACGCTGCTGCGCACCAACCTGCCGGCCTCGATCTGGCCGACGGAGCCGTGCTCCGGCGCGAATATCGCGGTTAGGCTGATAGCCCGGTGCGCGCGCAACAGGTCGGCGAAGTGCGTCCGGCCGACAATTCCGGTTTGATTGGTAATGAGGCCGACGCGTTTGCCGCGCAATTCTGCAAAGCCATCGTTTATCAAAGCCTCGGCGCCGGTCATTACGGTGTTGGCCGGTCGGTTCATGGGTGCTGCCCTGCTCGAATGCGAAGCATGACGCCGCCTGTTCGCGCGACCGGTTGGCCAATCGTCACCGCCGGGCGGAGGGGTGCCGGCATCACGTCGCGCCACCTGTCGCCGGAGGCAAGCATCCGATACAGACCACTAGATCATCTTTCTCCCCTTTGGTCGGGATCGTTCCGATTCCGACCAAAGGCAGGTTGCTTTGGCGCTCACACCGCTAATGCGAGTTTGCGTCCTTCATAGAAGGCGTGGGCGGCGTTGCGCGGGGCGACGCAATCGCCGACGGTGAAAACGTTCCGTGCGCCGTCACGCAGCGCCAACTCCAGCTCGTTGATGGCCATGTTTGCGGTCACCATGATCAACGCCGATGCGGCGACGTCCGTGCGCGATCCATCCAAAAGCGAGAGAACGGTGGCGCGATCGCCGTGCCAGCGCTCGATCGCGCACTCGGTGTAAAAGCGGGCACCGGCGCGTTTCAAATGCCGGCGGATCGGCAGGTCGGCGGACGTCCGTGTCAGCTCTTTGCCGACATAGGGATCCGGGGTCACGATCGTGATCTGGTGGCCGGCATCGGCGAGATGCCAGGCGGTGCCGAGACCGCGCCAGTTGCCGCCCTCATCCATGACGATGACATCATCGCCGAGCCTTGCTTCACGACGCATAACGTCCTCGGGCGCATAGACATTGCCGTGTTCGATGCCGGGCAGTGTGTCGAAGTCGGGCAGCCATTTCTGGCGGCCGGTGTCGTCCGCCGCAGAGCCTGTCGCGAGGATCACGAGATCGGCGCCATAGTCGCGAACTTCATCTGCTTCGAGCGCCCAGTGATAGCGCACATCGACCTGTAGCTTTTCGAACTGATGCCGGTACCAGCCGAGGAGATCGAGGATCTGACCGCGGCGCGGCGCCAGACCTGCGAGCCGGAAGGCGCCGCCCAGATCACCGGTTGCCTCGGCAAGCGTGACGCGATGGCCGCGCTCGGCGGCAACGCGGGCAGCTTCCAATCCGGCCGGGCCAGCGCCGACCACCAGCACGTGTTTGGCTGCGCGCGTGGGTGCGAAGCGGTCGCCACCCCAGAGGTGTTCGCGACCAGCCGACGGGTTGACCAGGCAGGAGATCCAATAATCGCGCGAACGCCGCCCCCAGCACATCTGGTTGCAGGAAATGCAACCGCGCACGTCCTCGTCGCGTCCGTCCTGTGCCTTGGCTGCAAGATGCGGATCGGCAATCTGGCCGCGCACGATGGAGACGAGGTCTGCCGCGCCACTGGAGATGACATCTTCGGCGTTCTCCGGGGTGCGGATATGGCTTTCCGACATCACGGCGGCGTTGGTCACAACCGCTTTGAGTTGCTGCGTATAGGGCGTCGTCAGTTTCTCGCCATAGACGAAGGTCGGCATCAGGACTTCGAAATCGATATAGCCGCCGCTGCCGACCGTGACGTAGTCGATATGGCCCGCAGCGTCGTGGATCGCGATGATCTCCTGGTACGCGTCGATCCCCAACAGCTGGTCCGTCGCGGTCGAGATACTGATCGAGAGGCCGACAATGAACTGCTCCCCAACCGCTGCACGAATGCCCTCGAGAATGCGCGTGCCGAGCCGCATCCTGTTTTCGAGCGAACCACCGTAATCGTCTTCGCGCCGGTTCGACCACGGCGTCCAGAACTGGTCGATCAATGAGTGGTAGGCAGCCCAAACCTCAACGCCGTCGAAGCCTGCTTTTTGGCATCTTATCGCAGCGGCGATGAATGCCTCGACGGTCTCATCGATTTCCGCGCGCGACATGGCGTGACTGCCGTCGCTGTCGTGATAGGAGGGCATGCCCGACGGCGACCAGTTAGGTGCAAACGACAGGTCGCCATCGCCGTGCTGGCCAATATGATAGAGCTGCTGGCAGATCACCGTCCCGTGCCGCTTGACGGCCTCGGTGATGGTGCGGAACGGCGCGATGACGGCGTCGTCGTTGTGGCGAAAGTTGCCGCGTGTCAGCACGGCTGTCAGATGCACCGGCATCGGCTCGACAACAATCATCGCCGCACCGCCCAACGCGCGCTCTTCGTAATAGGCGCGGTGCTGGTCGCCCGGCAAACCGTCGATCGACATGTTCGCCGTATGGGCGCCGAAGACGATGCGGTTCTTAAGTGTCCGGTGGCGGATCGCCAGAGGACTGAACAATTTCGATCGGGCGGCGGTCAAAACAAGCTCCGGTGAAGTGCCTCAATTCATAGCTGGGGCGATATCAGAGGCTTTTCACGAATTGGTTCGCGGTGAAAGCCAAATCATAGATCCGCGACACGATCGGCGCGCTGGCAACGGTTTTCAAGTCGGTGATCGGCAGGGGCAGCTCTTCCTCCCGACCGCCGGCGAGCAACTCGCCCATGGCGCGGCCGAAAATCGTGCCGGGCCCGATGCCGCGGCCGTTGTAGCCGACCGGCGTGTAAAGGCCGTCGGCAAGGCGATGAATACGGGGCAGGTGATCGGGCGTCATCGCAATCCGACCGTGCCAGGCAAGCTCGAATTCAACGTCGCCCAGATCCGGGAACAGGCGTTTGAGACTGCGCGACGCCCAGCGCCGTGACAGACCGTTCCGCCCGCCGATGACGCGGCCCATCGACCCGATGATGATGCGGCCATGGGCGTCGCGGCGCAGCGAAAACATGATCGGGCCGGTATCCCAAAGGCCTTGGCCTTCGCGCAGGATGCCGGCGGCGCGATGTCCGAGCGGTTGCGAAGCGAACTGAAAATAGTTGATGATCGTGAACGTGCGGCGCAGGCCCGGCCACAAATCGTCCGAATAGGCGTTGGTGCCAATCACCACCCGGTTGGCCGTGATCCGGCCGCGGTCGGTCTCAACTCGCCACTTGCCGCCCTCCCGGCTGAGGCGTCGGGCGGTCACCCCGGTCGAGATCCTGGCGCCGGCGCCGAGCGCTGCGCGCGCCAGACCGCGAACATAGCCCATCGGGTTGACGGTACCGGCCCGGTGATCGAGCAGACCGCCGAAAAACGCCGGGCTGCCAATCTTGTCCGCCGCCTCGTCGCGTGACAGCAAGTCGACCGGTGCGCCGAGCCGGCGCCATTCCTCCGCGCGTCTGGACAGGTCTTCAAATCCCTTGGGCGCGTGAGCGGCATGGATCGTGCCGTTGCGGGTCGCTTCGCAGCGAATCTGATGGCGCTCGATCAACGAAAAAACATAACTCGGGGCATCGCCGAGTACTGAGATGAATTTCGACCCGCGCTCGTTGCCGAGCAGTTCGCGCACGTCCTGCGGCGGCAACCACAACCCGGCATTGACCAGGCCGGCATTGCGCCCGGAGCCACCGAAGCCGATCCGTTTGGCCTCCAGCACATGGCATTCGACGCCACGCTCGCCGGCATGCAGCGCCGTCGACAGGCCGGTAAAGCCACCGCCGATGATGGCAACATCGGTGTTGATATCGCCATCCATCGCCAATGCGTAGTTCGGTTCTTCAGC
The DNA here is from genome assembly GCA_965223355.1 of Hyphomicrobiaceae bacterium. GTDB lineage: Bacteria > Pseudomonadota > Alphaproteobacteria > Rhizobiales > Hyphomicrobiaceae > Tectiglobus. The sequence continues at coordinate 3,577,038 of CBDCWE010000003.1, read as the reverse complement.
CGATGTGTCCCAGAGCGAAATTGGCGGTACGTCCGACATGGCAGGGCCCCTTCGTGCGGTTAGATCATCGTGCTTTAAGTTGGAACCGCCATTGCGGTTCCAACTTAAAGCACAAAGATGATCGCTACTTTAGAGGCGAGCAACTTTCTGTCTTTATTCGGGATCGTTCCGATTCCGAATAAAGGCAGGTTGCTCTAGTATGTCGACACTACCGTCAATCACGCATCAGCACCATCCGGGAACTCAGGCCGCCCCATTGGCGCTCAAATTTGGCTCAAACCATCCCGCCCCGCCGTCCGGCCACCCAAGGCCACGAACTTATGTATGGCCGGGCGGCGGAGCGTGGCAGCGGGCATGCGATGCAGACCCGCTTGAAGAGCGGCAATGATTTAGGGGTGCGTTATTCATCGCAGGTGATGCAGCTTGTTGAGCCAACAGCGGCATCTTGCAATCGATGGCGACGCGCGCAGCGCTTCTGCGCGACGCCAGCCACCGCATCACCGTCCACGTCACGCCGAAACATGCTTCTTGGCTCAATCAGATCGAGATCTGGTTTTCGATCTTGGGGCGCAAGCGCATCCGACGCGGCAACCTCACCTCGAAGGCCGACCTCAAGGCAAAGATCGAGGCCTTCATCGCCGTCTTCAAGGAAACCATGGCCAAACCGTTCCGCTGGACCTACAAAGGCAAACCGCTAACAGCATGCAACACGGTCAGGATTTTGACCGGGATGTAGTCGTTTCCAAGCAACAATCGAGATTTCCAACCAAAGCTCACCGGCAATCGGCAGGTCTTGGACTCGTGATCAACATATGAAGGTGCGCAAATATGGACGTTTCAGGAAAAAGAGCACTGATTTTTGGCGGCACATCCGGGATTGGCCTTGCGACGGCAAAGCAGTTGGCCGCGCTCGGGGCAGATGTCATTGCCCTCAGCCGCAGTCCCGAGCGGGCCGGTGATGTTCCGCAAGGCATCACGCTACGTCAATGCGATGTGCTCGATCGTGAGGCTCTTGCCGAGCTGTTTCAGGAGTATGCACCGTTTGACATTCTCGTCAGCGCCGCAACCGGCGGCACACGCGCAAGAGGCAAGCTCCTTGAGATGGACTTTGAAGGATACAAAGCATCCTTTGCCAAGCTCTGGGGTTACGTAAACGTCTTGCAGCTTGGGACACCTCACGTCACGCCGAACGGCACTATCGTGCTGGTCAGCGGCACGCCGGCCAGGAAGTCGCATCCGGGTCAGGTTGCGATTGCCTCTGTTGGCGGCGCGGTCGAGGCCCTGGTCCGCGCTGTAGCTCCGGAAATCGTACCACGGCGCTTGAACGTGGTTGCGCCCGGCACGATCGATACACCGACGTCATCGCTTGTAGGAGCTGAGCGTGAGGCATTCTATCAAAAGCAGACGGCAAAAAACCTTATCCCCCGCGCAGGAACCGCCGACGAGGTTGCGCAAGGCATCTTGTTCGTCATTCAAAACGATTTCGTCACAGGAACGACAGTTGATGTCGATGGCGGTCGGCTATTGTCTTGACACTTCCGGTGAAAACCGTTGGACGCGTGCGAGGTTTGCCAATGTCATCAAGCAGTCCGAGTAAACCCAGCGTTGCGGACGGCCGGATCAACCCTTTTGCCAGCTCACCATCAACAATAATCGAGCGCGCCGATGTCATGATGATCGTGGCCGGCGATCGGCCCGACTTTGGCACCATTTCGGCTTTGCGCAAGCGTCATCTGGCGGCGCTGGCATCGCTCTTCACCCCGGTTCTGCTGATTGCCGCCAAGGCTGGCCTGGTCAGGCGCGGCGACGAGCTGCCGGCCCGGCAGCCCAACGCATTGCAGGGGGCGCCGAGCAGCACGTCCCGTCGGCCCAAACACCGAAGCCGCCGAGCAACGCGCCTGATGGCAAGTCGCAGCGCAACTTCACCGATCCCGATCGCCGCATCCCGAAAACCAAGGATGGCTACATCCAGGCAGCGGCGCTCGCGGCCGCCCGCTACCCGACCCGGCGCGCTGTGAGATCATGGGCGTTGGGTGGCCAGGGGGTGGCCCGGCCGGCGAGCGGGCTGGTTCGAGCTCAGTCTGACAGGCTGTGGCCCTCGACCTGTTCGATCCGCACGTCGTTGATCCCGACCCTGCGGGCGGCATCGCAGATCGCCGTCCAGGTTTCCTCGGAAATGGAGATGCCGCCGGCCAGTCGCTCCTTGCGCGCCCTCAGTTCCGGTTCGCCCGGATAGAGCACCTCACCACCGGCTTCGATGGGCCGGGCTTCCTTGAAGAATGCGAGATAGCGCTCGACGTCGGCGGGAAAGAAACCATCGGGATCGATCTTGTCCGGATCGATGTACATCGACAGCATCCCGTTCGACCATCGCCGTCCTTCCAGCGGCGCACCGGTGCCGGTCAACGAGCCACCGAGAATCTCGACCATGAAGGCAAGTCCGGAACCCTTGTGATCACCCATGGCGCGGATTGCGCCGTTGCCATTGGTGTAGCTCCGCGGCCCGCCCGGCGCATACGCGCCATAGAGAAAATGCGGATCGTTGCCGATCTCGCCATCGCCACTGACCAGTGCGTTGCCCGGCAATGCCTTGCCGCCCTGGCTCGCAACCAACACCTTGCCTTCCGCGACCACCGACGTTGCAAAATCGAGCACGATCGGATCCTTGCCCGGCCGCGGAATCCCAACCGCATAGGGAGCCGTTGAAAACCGCCGGTCGATCGACCCATATGGTGCAACGAGCAGGCTTGACGGGGCGTTGACATAGTGGGTCGAGACAATATTGGCCGCGGCCGCTTGCTCGGCCCATTCCCCGACGCGGCCGACATGACCGGTGTTGCGCAAAGCAACGACCGCGACGCCGGTTTCTTTCGCCTTTTTGATGCCGATTTCAACGGCCTGCTGCGCCGTCGATTGGCCAAATCCATAGTGACCGTCCACCACCGCCATGGACGGCAGGTCAAGCACGATTTCGACCGTGCGATCCGCCACGAAGTCACCGTCGGCTAGCCACTGCAGGTAACGCGGAACGCGCACCACACCATGGCTGTCGTGGCCGGTAAGATTGGCCCCGACCAGGGATTCGCCCAGCCGTTGGCCTTCCGTTGCCGAACACCCGGCCTTGACGAAGATGTCCTTCACGAAATCGCTCAGCCGTTCAGCCTTGATCGAGATCATCGTTGCCCGTCTTTCTGCCCTGCACGTTTGCGTCCGCCATCGTGGCGCCAAGCACAGCGAACCTGGCGGCGCCGGAAATCTTGAACGCTGCATCATCCCGGCCCGCGTCGCCGGACCCATCTGTCCACAAGCGCCGCGGTGACGGCGTGCGTTCACGCCAGCGTACCGCAGCGATCGGCCCGACGCCATCGCGTACCGGATCCCCGATTGCGGCCTCTGGCCCGATCACTTCACCGATGCGGTCGCAGTCGACGGGCCGCGCGGCGGCGTTGGGCAGCGCAGCGCCGTGACACCGCCTCAAGACCACCCGCCGGGCCGGGCGCTGGTGACGCTGGCTGCTTGGGACACATGCACCACCACGCGGCACGCGCCTTGCCGGCGGCAAAAAAGCGCCGGTGATGTGCGTTGATTCACAGCTGGGCGGAATGACCTGGCGGCACCGTCAATGCAACCTGGGATTGTGGCTGATTTCTCTAGTCATTGTGTGTTGACCGCGCGGTCGGTACCATATTTAGTATGTTTGCTGAGTTTTTTGAAGTTTGTTTGAGTTGGCGGCGCATGACCGGCAAGTGGTCGTTTATTAGTTTGGTTTTGCTGGTGCTTGTCATCGCCAACGCACCGTTAGCGAATGTCGGACATGTGCCAGCCACCGCTGCGGAGCCGACAACGCCAGCTTCGCCGACAACGCCGCCGTCACCGACAATCCTGTATTGGTCTTCAGCCAAGGGCCCGCCGAAGCAGGAGACCTGGGTCGGTAGCCAAGTGATCGGCGACAGCTGGGTGGTGTACACCGGTACGACGTTGGCGCTGTACGGCGGTTTGCACAAGCCCGGTTGGCGATTGCGACTGATCGGCGGCCACGGCAACTACGACTATTTCAGCGACCGCTCCTCTGGTGGTGTGCAACGCGACGTGCAATTCATCGGTCAGTATGAGTTCAGCGATTTGCTGTTTGGCTACCAAGGCCACGATCAAGACCTATCCTGGCAAGCATTCATCGGCGTTGTCGGGGCTCGGCAATCGGTAACCCCGTTCGATGCCGACAATCAGGCAATCGGAGAGCAGTACGGTGGGCAGGCGAGCATCGAGGCCTGGTACACGATCAACCGCCAGTTCTGGCTCAGCGCCGAAGCTAAATACGTCACGGTTTTCAACGGTTTCGGTGCGAGCCTGCGTGGTGGTTATCGGATCAACCAGAACTTGTCGGTGGGTCTTGAGGCGGGCACCGCCGGCAACGATGATTATGTTTCTGGACGCGCAGCGCTATTCGGTGCCTACACGTTCGGACTGTTCAGCCCCAATGACGGCTATTCGCGCCTATCCATCGGTGCATCCGGCGATCGCCGGTCCGATCTCAAGCCCTATGTGTCCGTCAGCTTTTCGCTGAAGCACTAGTGGTCTCAATCACTTAAAATGACGCATTGAGATGCGCTGCCCTGGTTCGTGAGCAGGAAGGCGTGCCAAAGCATAGCGTGTGCTATGGTGAGCGCGGCTGACGCCCTCACGGGCCAGGGCAGCGCACCGAAGGCGCTCAGATTTGGCCTGATGCCGGCGTTGCGGCGGCCTTAACTTGTCGCCGCGTTGCGGCGATCCTTGAGGGGCTTTCAGCCCCTCAAACTCCCCGACCAGGGGATGATCCCCTGGACCTTGGGCTTTACTCAGAGGCTTCCTGGGCGATACCGGCGTCGCGTTCGAAGACAACGCGTCCGCCGGTGATGACCAGGTCCGCGACGACGTCCGGGATCTTTGCCTCGTCGATCTCCAGCACATCGTCGCCGAGAATGGCCAGGTCGGCGAGCTTGCCCGGCTCGATCGTGCCCTTGTCATGTTCCTCGAAACTGAGCCAAGCCCCTTCGCGGCTCGCGCAGGCGAGCGCTTCGAGGCGGCTGATGGCTTGGCCCGGCCCAAGCACGCGGCCGGCATTGGTCTTGCGCGAAACAACGTCGGCGATTGGAACGAACATCGTCGGTGGCACATTGTCGGTTGCCAACGACACATGGATGCCGGCGTCAATAAGATCGCGCATCGGCAGCACATGCTCGCCGGCCGGATCGCCGTACTTGGCGCGCAAGCTCTCGCCGTCCTGCGCGATCCATCTGGCGGAGTAGGCCTGAAGCACCAATCCCAGATCCTGAATGCGCTTGACCTCGTCCGGGTCGAACATGCCGACGTGCTCGATCAACCAGCGCTGATCAGCGATCGGGGCGCGCTTGTCGACGGCTTCGTAGAGGTCGAGAACGCCGGGCGTAAACGAGCCCACGCGGATGCCAAGGCGGGCGGCCTCGACCATCATGTCGACCATGACGGCTTCGGGCAGACAGCTATCGAAGTTGAAGCCCGCCCAGCCCGTATAAGGACCGCATAGCGCGCGCAGTCGATTCTCTTCCGAATAGTCCGATTCGGTATAAAGGCCGGCCATTCTGAGATATTCGTCACCGAGACCGCGGCCGGCGAGCCAGCGCCCCCAATCGATCAGTAGATCGCGGACGGCGTCCGGTTCGGTGGACGGCCAGGCCGGGCTGAACATCAGGACGGCGCGCACCGGCAATCGGCCTTCGGCGCGCAAATGCTGATAGGCGGCCAGCACTTCACCGGCTATGCCGTGGCCCTCGAAAACACTGGTTGTGCCAAAGCTGTTGTAGATCGCCATCGAACGGCGCAGGCCCGCAATGCGATCCTCGAGGGTGAAGCGCGGGATGCAGCGCATCAGGGTTTTTTCGACGATCGGCTTATAGGTGAATTCGTAGAGGATACCGGTGGGCTCACCAGTGGACAATTGCTTGTCGATCTGGACGGCGGCAACCGGCGGCAGCGTGTTGCGCGTGATGCCGGCCTTTTCCAGCGCCAGGGAGTTGGCAATCGAAACGAGCGGCAACGTATTGCGCCAATGCCCCCAGATCGGCCGGATATAAACAGGATTGTCCGGCGCGACACGGTCGAGCTCATGCCGGGTCGGAAACCTGTTCTCTGCCAGATTGCCGGGCACGCCTTGATAGAACGGCGGCTCGCCAATTGGCATGGTGACGATCCACTCGCCGGCGGGCGTTTGGGCGGCAAGCGTGCGAATGCGATCGAGCACGTCGGCAATCGACCGACACCCGGCGAGAGACGGCAAGGCCTCCTTCAGGCCCTCACGATCCATATGCGCATGGCCGTCGATAAGACCGGGAACAACCAGCTTGCCCTGCGCATCGATCCGTTTGGTCGCGCGGCCGGCACTCCGGCTTACATCTTCGTTGGAGCCGACCGCCAGGATGCGTTCGCCAGTTATCGCAACAGCACGTGCAAACGCGTTGTCGCCATCCAGCGTCGCGACTTTGGCGTTGGTGAGAATGATGTCTGCCGGGACAGTCTCACGCATAGGCCGGCTCCTCGATGCCGTCGGTGCCCGGTGCGGGCGGGATTTGGTTGCGCGCGGTTTTCGGGCAAACACGCCAAGGCGATGTCCGGATCAACCGGTGCGCTGTTCCGGCCAGAACCTTACGCCTTCGCGAGCAAGACCGCCACCGAGCGCGATGGCCGTGCCGTCGGCACGCCAGCAGGCCGCGCCTTCCCACGTCCCCTCCGCCAGCTGCCTGACACCGTTTATGCCGCCGCCAAGATGCGGCTTGACCACCGGATCGTGACCGAGGGCGGCCATTTCGCCTGGCAATCCGCCGTCATGGCCGGCCTCCAGTTCGAGAACGCCGCCCTGGGTCCAGATGCGGGGCGCCTCGAAGGCCTCCTGCAACGACATACCGTGGGCAACGATGTTGACGATCGCCTGCATGGCGGACGGAAAGATGCGCACACCGCCGGTCAGTCCGAAGGCAAATTCCACCCGTCCGTCCCGCGTCGCAATGATCGGTGACATCGACGTCGGCACCCGTTTGCCGGGCGCGATCGACAGGGCACGGCCGGGGTGGGGATCGAACAGGTACATGTAGTTGTTGGCGATCATGCCGGTCTCGCCAATGATGTAGCGCGCACCGAACAGACTGTTGATCGTATGGGTGGCGACGACGATGTTGCCGTCTTTGTCGACGACCGTCATATGCGTGGTGTGGCCGCTAGCTTCGCCGGTGGCAGCGAACGGCGAAACGCCCGGTTGCCAGGATCTGGCAGCCTTTGGATTGATTTCGGCACGGCGTTTATCGGCATAGGCCAAAGCCGTTAGAGTCTCGACCGGAACATCTAGAAATGCCGGATCACCGGTTGCGGCGTCGCGATCGCTGAAGGCGATTTTGATCGCCTCGGCGATCAGGTGGGCCGACTGTGGCGTGCCGAACCCGGCGCCGGCAATGTCGAAGCCGGACAGAATGTTGAGCATCTGGATGACGTGCACACCACCCGATGACGGCGGCGGTGGGGCGATGATCTCAACGCCGCGGTAGGTGCCGCGCACCGGTTCGCGTTCGATGATCCGGTAGTCGGCCAGGTCATGCAGCGACAGCAGACCGCCGTTGCGCGTCATGAATTCGTCAACCGCCTGGCCGATTGCCCCGCCGTGCAGCGCGCCCGGGCCCTCGCGCGCAATGCATTTCAGCGTTTCGGCATAGGCCGGCTGGATTAAGCGCGAGCCCGGCGGGATCGGGTTGCCGCCGGGCAGAAACAGCGACGCGATTGCTTGGTCCTTCGCCATGTCGGCGGCGGCTTCGCCGGTGCACTCAAACAGATAGGGCGTCGTCAAGAAGCCGCGCTCGGCATGGCGGATGGCAGGCGCAATGACGTCGGCCAACGACAAGGTGCCGAACGTTTCGAGCGCCTCGACCCAGGCCGGCAGGTTGCCGGCAGTCGCCGTCGCCATCGGCCCACAGGCATTCCTGCGGCCGACCGTTTCCAACCGCGTCGCGATTTCGTCGCTGACACATTCGAACATGTCCGGCGTGGCGGCCGCGGGCGCCTGGCTTTGACCATCGAGCACCACGCCGCGACCGTCGGAGAGGCGGATATGCATCATGCCGCCGCCGATGAGGCCGACCATCATCGGCTCAACCACGGTGAGGGCGAGGAGTGTTGCAACCGCCGCGTCGACGGCGTTGCCGCCGGCCGCCAGCATTTCGGCTCCCGCGGCGGTTCCGAGAGGATGGTTGGCGACAACAATCCCGTTCGCCCCTTGAACGGGCTGCTTCTCACAGGTGAAGTCGGACCGGCTGTTGGTTCGCCAGTGGGACGTTCGCATCGCGATCTCCGGTTATGCCGTCGCGCGGCAGCATAGAACGCACAGACCAGTCGAACTAGATCATCGTGCTTTAAGTTGGAACCGCCATTGCGGTTCCAACTTAAAGCACAAAGATGATCGCTACTTTAGAGGCGAGCAACTTTCTGTCTTTATTCGGGATCGTTCCGATTCCGAATAAAGACAGGTTGCTCTAGTTGCGGTCGCAATCGGTTATTGCCGACTATGCCATGCGGCTGTGATCGTCGATGGCGATGTGGACGTATTCCCAGCCGGCGTCCCGCGCTTATAGCGTAGCCATTCCGGTCCGAGGTCCAGGAGAGCCATCCCCTGGTCGGGGAGTTTGCGGGGCTGAAAGCCCCTCATCGATCGCCGCAACGCGGCGATTGGCTAAGGGCTCGGCCCTTAACCAATCCCGCCCGGCTTCATCAGGAAGTCCGCATACTCTTCGCGCAGTTGGCGTTTGAGCAGTTTGCCGGTCGCGGTGTGCGGCAGCTGGTCGACGAAAACCACGGCATCCGGCATCATCCATGATGACAGATGTTGCCTGAGATAGTCGCGGACACCGGCTTCATCGAGCGTGCTGGCGTCCTCCCTGACGATAATCAACACTGGCCGTTCGCCCCACTTGTCGTGCTTTGCCGGCACGGCGGCCGCCTCTTTGACGCCGGCAATCCCCATCGCCAGATTTTCGACGTCGATCGAGCTGATCCATTCACCGCCCGACTTGATCAGGTCCTTGACGCGGTCAACAAGGTGGAGATAACCGCTGGCGTCGATCTTGGCGACATCGCCCGTGCGAAACCAGCCGTCGGCGGTGAACTGATCGTCGCCCTCGTGCGTGTTGTAATACCCACTGGTGATCCATGGCCCCTTTACGCACAACTCACCGGCCGCCTCGCCGTCGTGCGCCAGACAGTTGCCGTCGTCGTCGATGATTTTCATGTCGACACCAAACGGTGGCCGGCCCTGTTTGTTTGAATGGACGTAGTAGTCTTCCCGGGACATATCCTTGTTTTCAGGCTTCGGCGCATTGTAGGCTCCAACCGGGCTCATTTCGGTCATGCCCCAGCCGTGCTCAAGGCGAACGCCGTAGTCGTTGTCGAATTTCTCGACCATGGCCTGCGGCAGCGCCGAACCGCCAACCAAGCCGCGCAACCCCTTGGGCAGGGCGCCGCCGGTTGCCTGCAAGTGCTGCTGCAGGCCAAGCCAAACGGTCGGCACACCGGCGGCATAGGTGACACCTGCCTCCCAGATCAGTTTGTAGAGCGAGGCACCGTCGAGTTTCGGGCCGGGCATTGCCATGCTCGCGCCGGTCATTGCCGCGGCATAGGGCGTACCCCAGGCATTGACATGGAACATCGGAACGATCGGCAGGATGACATCGACAGCGCGAATACCGACCATGTCGGGCAACGCCAGCGTCCAGGCGTGCAACAGGGTCGAGCGGTGCGAATAGAGCACCCCCTTGGGATTGCCGGTCGTGCCCGAGGTGTAACACAGGCTCGAAGCGGTGTTTTCATCGAACACCGGCCAGTCATAGGCGACAGCCTCGGGAGCAATCAGATCCTCATACGAAATCAGTCGCGTGCGCTGTGCCAACGGACTGTCGCCAGCCACATCGCCGATAACAATGATGCCGGCAATGGTGTCGGCAATGTCATCGATGACCGTTTCGACGCCGGCCAGCAGGCTGGCATCGACACACAGCCAGCGGTCTTCGGCATGGCGGATGATGTAGGACAGCTGCTCGGAAAACAGCCGCGGATTAATCGTATGGCAAATCGCGCCTATGCCGGACACGGCGAAATAGATCTCGAAATGCCGGTGGTCGTTCCACGCGATCGTTCCAATGCGCTCGCCGGCTTTGACGCCGAGACGATCCAGCGCATGGGCCAGTTTCGCAGCCCTTTGATGCAGTACCGGATAGGTCCAGCGCTGCAGTTCGCCGGTGGCGCTCATCTCGCAGACACCACCATGTTTGTGATAGACAGAGGCGTGTTTGATCAGTGATGAAATCAGCAACGGCTGGTCCTGCATCAGGCCGCGCATCCCTAGTCCTCCCGGTCCGTGGTTGCGTTGTTGCATGCAGGATAGGCCGTGGCTGATCGTGCGCAAGTCCAGATCTTTGTGCTTTAAGTTGGAACCGCTATTGCGGTTCCAACTTAAAGCACAAAGATGATCGCCACTTTAGAAGCGAGCAACTTTCTGCCTTTATTCGGGATCGTTCCGATTCCGAATAAAGGCAGGTTGCTCTAGCTTGCCCGATCGACACAAAAATCGACAACGTTCAACATCGCCTGCTTTGGCACGCTCTGTGGAAAAGTTGCCATTGCATCGCGCGCAACGGAGCCATAGTAGCGCGCCCGCTCCAGTGTCGCCGCGGTGGTCTGGTAGCGGACCATCAGATGCATCGCGTGCTCGAGATCGCCGTCCTCGATGCGGCCCTCGCCGATGGTTCGCTGCAAGAACGCGCGTTCGGCCTCATCGCCGCGGCGGTAGGCCAGAATCACCGGCAGCGTAATCTTGCCTTCACGGAAATCATCGCCCACGGATTTACCGAGGTCTAAACTATCGCCGCAATAGTCGAGGGCGTCATCGACAAGTTGGAACGCAATGCCAAGGGATCTGCCGTACGAGCGCAAGGCCGCCTGCTCCGCAGTCGGCCGTTCGCCAATCGCACCGCCAACCTCCGCGGCGGCCGAGAACAGCGCCGCAGTTTTGGCGCTAATAATGCTTAGATAGGCATCCTCGGTGGTGGTCAGATCCTTGGCCGCGGCAAGTTGCATGACTTCGCCTTCCGCGATCACTGCGGCGGCGTTCGACAGGATCTTCAAGGCCGGCAGCGAACCGACTTCAACCATCATGCGGAAAGCCTGACCCAACAGGAAGTCGCCGACCAACACGCTCGCCTGGTTGCCCCATAGCAACCGCGCCGCCTGCTTGCCGCGGCGATAATCGCTCTCGTCCACGACATCGTCGTGCAACAGCGTCGCGGTATGCATGAACTCGACGCTGGCCGCCAGCCGGATGTGGCCGTCGCCAACGTAGCCGGCCAACTTGGCAGCAGCTATGGTTAACATCGGGCGCAATCGTTTGCCACCGGAATCGATCAGATGATGCGCCAGTTCCGGTATCATCTCGACGTCGGAGACGGCCTTGTCGAGGATGATCCGATTGACCGCGCCCATGTCGTCTCCGGTGAGCTCCAGCATAGGTTGCAAACCTTGCACCGGATCGCGAGACTCTCCAAGTGGCACAACGATGCCCAAAACCATCACCTCGTGTCTAAGCCGTGAGCTAGTGGTCCGGATCAGACGCTTGAGTCCCGGGTGGAACTCGTCAAGCGTCCGTTACTCCAGAACACAAATAACAGGTTAGCCTAGTTTTCCGGCTGAGACGGATGGGTCGCATCCGTCGGATCAGGAACACTTGGCCCGTAAACTCATAAATCCGGGCACATTGGCGCCGATTTGGCCAAGATACGCCAGGCGCACCACCGCGAAACGGCCGGTTGTCCATTGGCATCGCGCAACGCTTGAGACCGCAATGCCAAACCGGTGTCCGCAGAAGATCGCCAACGTGCTGCGCTGCGGCGGCGCCAGGATTTGAAAATGAACCACATTGTCTGCATTCTCGCGCCTGGCAGCGCCGCAAATTGGCTGATACCAATGCGTCCGGACCTTATGAGCTTACGGGCCTAGGTATAGTCCGATTGGCGGGCCGACACATTCACGGCAGATTGCCGCATTGCGAAAGACTTGATCGGCGTGCGTTGGGAGGGCCGACGCTCGATAGCTGTCGTATGGGAAGACATGATAGAATTGATGCGAACCAACGACCCGGTCTTGTTGAACTTCGCGGAAGTGCTGTTGCGCGATGCCGGTCTGATCGTCGTCGTCGCCGATCAAAACATGTCCGTTTTGGAAGGCTCGATCGGCGTGTTGCCGAAGCGCCTGCTGGTCGATGGCGACGACGAAGACAAGGCGAAAGACGTGCTGATCGAGGCCGGACTGGAAAAATGGATCAAGCGGAAAGATGGTCTGTTCGACTAGCGCAACCGGTGACCGACGGATCGCCCCCGACGTTCAACCGGTGACCACCGACGATGCCTTTCTCGGCGCAACGCTGAGAATTTTGCAGCCCGAGAACGGCTATCGTGCTGGTTTCGATGCCGTGTTTCTGGCGGCCACCGTGCCTGATCTCGATCGGCCCCAAACGCGCGTTCTCGACGTTGGTGCAGGCGTTGGCGTCGTCGGCCTTGCGATCGCAGCGCGCGTGCCCGGCGCCAACGTCGTACTGATCGAACGACAGCGTGCATTGTGCAGTCTGGCGGCCCAAAACATCGCCCGCAACCGGCTCGACGGCCGGGTCACGGTGGTTGCGGGCGACGTCCTGGCGGCCACCGCGGCAGAACCAGGCCACGGCGACCACGCCCGCGACCTCGAGGCCGGAACATTCGATCAGGTCGTGAGCAACCCGCCGTTCTTCGAGATCGGTACAATCCGGCCGCCCGTTGACGTCTTGAAAGCGCACGCGCACGCGCTTGAGCCCGGCGGTCTCGGTCGCTGGGTGGCCTTCATGGCGGCCATGGCGCGGCCCGGCGGCACGGCAACGATGATTCATCGCGCCGACTGCGTGGTCGACGTTGCAAGCGCCTTTGCCAAGCATTTTGGCGAATTGCTGATACAGCCCTTGCATCCGCGTCAGACCGACACGGCGAGCCGCATCATCGTGCGCGGCACAAAGGGCAGTCGGGCGCCAACCAAGCTGCTGCCCGGCATTGTCCTGCACGGATCCTCGCACGGCTTTCGGGCGGACATCGACAAGGTTTTGCGAAGCCCGACGAGTTGGCCGCTATAGCGTTTCGGGGGCGGCGCCGAAACGCTGTAAGGCGGAACTGATCCGGGCAACATTCCTGCTGGCGGACCAAGGCAAGATTGGTTAAATCTGCAAGCAATGCGGACTTTGATATCTGAGAGCCTGGTTGGAGGACAAATGTGGCCCTTTAGCTCACGACCGACTGTGCCGGTTCTGCGCCTGTCCGGCCCCATCGGCATGGCGACGCCGCTGCGTCCCGGAATTTCCATCGCCACCCTCAGTGGCCCGATCGAGCGTGCCTTTTCGATGTCCAAGCTGCCGGCCGTGGCGCTTGTCATCAACTCGCCCGGTGGCTCCGCCGTTCAATCGAGCCTGATCCTCAAGCGGATCCGGCATTTCGCCGAAGAAAAGAACAAGAAGGTCTATGTCTTCTGTGAGGATGTCGCCGCATCGGGAGGCTATTACCTGGCCGTTGCCGGTGACGAAATCTACGCGGACGCCTCCTCGATCATCGGCTCCATCGGCGTCATCTTTGCCGGGTTCGGCTTCCATCAGGCGATCGCCAGGCTCGGTGTCGATCGCCGTGTTTATACGGCCGGCGACTGCAAGTCGACGTTGGATGCCTTCAAACCCGAAGATCCGCAGGACATCGCCCGCATCAAAGCGATCCAGAAGGATGTCCACGATGCCTTCATCGGCGTCGTCAAAGACCGCCGCGCGGGCAAGCTGACCGGTGCCGACGGCGAGTTGTTCTCAGGCGAGTTTTGGTCGGCACGCAAAGCCCTGGAACTCGGCCTGATCGACGGCGTCAGCGATGTGCGCACGAAAATGCGCGAACTCTTCGGCGACAAGGTCAAACTCCGCGCCGTCGCGGTCGGCGGCGGCGGATGGCTCAGCCGTTTCCGCAGGGCCCCGGGGTTTGCCATGGATCATGGCGCCGCGCGTTTGCCGCTGTCACTGGGTGACGAACTCATCGCCGCCGTTGAAGCGCGGTTGCTTTGGTCACGGTTCGGGTTATGATCGCGGCAGCGTCGGCATAGGAGGCCGAGAACCGTGCCACAGCTTATCGCTTTCGCAGTCGCCGGAACGCTGGCTTATGCAGGCTACCGCTGGCTTGCCAGCGCGCACCGCCGGGCAACGGCCAGCGTTCGCACCAAACCGGAGCCGCACCAGCCAAAGGATCTTGGCGATCTCACCTGGGACGAAGGCGCCAAGGTATACCGGCCCCGCCGGGACTGAGCGGCGCCACGGTAGACGAGGATGTTGTCCGGGTTGCGGGACCTAGTGTTCCTAATCCGACGGATGCTGGCGATCCGTCTGCGCCGGAAAACTAGGCTAACCTTTTGTTTGTGTTTTGGAGTAACAGACGCTTGACGAGTTCCACCCGGGACTCAAGCGTCTGATCCAGACCACTAGATCTTTGTGCTTTAAGTTGGAACCGCAATAGCGGTTCCAACTTAAAGCACAAAGATCGCCACTTAAGAGGCGAGCAACTTTCTGCCTTTATCCGGGATCGTTCCGATTCCGAATAAAGGCAGGTTGCTCTAGCACACAGGTTTCATGTCGCGGCTGACAGAATTCTGTGAGCCGCTATATTGCGCCGCAATCGAGTGAATTGGCGGTGCGACATGGCAAAATCAGCCAGCAAAGGCAACAACGAGGTGCGCCCGGACGGCTTGCGCCCGAAAGCGTCTTTCCAGGATCTCATCCTGGTCTTGCAGCAGTTCTGGGCGACACAGGGCTGCGCCGTTCTCCAGCCCTATGACATGGAGGTCGGCGCCGGCACCTTCCACCCGGCAACGACGCTGCGCTCACTTGGGCCCAAGCCCTGGAATGCGGCCTATGTGCAGCCTTCGCGGCGCCCCAAAGACGGCCGCTACGGCGACAATCCCAACCGCTTGCAGCACTATTATCAGTTCCAGGTCATTATGAAGCCGTCGCCGCCGGACATCCTGGACCTCTATCTGGCGAGCCTCGATGCGATTGGCATTGACACCTGCATCAACGATATCCGTTTTGTCGAGGATGACTGGGAAAGCCCGACGCTGGGCGCCTGGGGGCTTGGCTGGGAAGTCTGGTGCAACGGCATGGAGGTTACCCAGTTCACCTATTTCCAGCAGGTCGGCGGCTTCGATTGCCGGCCCGTCAGTGGTGAAATCACCTACGGGCTCGAACGCCTCGCCATGTACGTTCAAGGCGTCGACCGCGTCTATGACCTCAACTTCAACGGCCGCACCGACCACCGCAAGCTCACCTATGGCGATGTCTTCTTGCAGGCCGAGCAGGAGTATTCCCGGTACAACTTCGAGCATGCCGACACCGAACTGCTGTTCCGCCATTTCAAGGATGCCGAAGCCGAGTGCCGTTCCATCCTTGAGAACGGCGCTGCCCTCGAGACCGACGATGACAAGCACCACAAAATGGCGCTGCCGGCCTACGATCAGTGCATCAAGGCCAGCCATATCTTCAATCTGCTGGACGCGCGCGGCGTCATTTCGGTAACCGAACGTCAAAGCTACATTCTCAGGGTCCGCGAACTGGCAAAGGCCTGTTGCGGGGCGTGGTTGCAGACCGCGGCGGGCGGGGCGGCAGCATGAACCCGATCAGCCCCCAGATCCTCGGCCTCGCCACGATGGCGTTCATTGCCGTGCTCGTTATAGCCGTCGCGCTGCGCAAGCAACCACGTCCAATCCGGCTGTTTGCCCTCGCCTTGACGGCCGTCGGTCTCGGCTATCTTGCGACAACCACTGCACCGAGCATCCTTGCGCAGGCGCTCTACGGTAAGCTGATCTGATCGCGCAACCGGCATAGGCCACTATTTCACAACCCATGTAACGAGACACCTTATGTCCGAATTTCTGCTTGAATTGTTGTCCGAAGAAATCCCCGCGCGCATGCAGCAGCGGGCCGCGGATGATCTCAAACGCCTGGTTTACGACGGGCTCAAGGCGGCCGGATTGGATGTCGGCAAGGCCACGGCCTATGTCACGCCGCGCCGGCTGGTCCTTGTGATCGACGAGGTTGCCGACATGTCTGCGGCCGTCTGCGATGAGCGCAAGGGACCACGCGTCGGCGCACCGGACAAAGCCATTGCCGGGTTTCTCAGAGGTGCAGGCCTTCAAAGCATCGACCAGGCCGACATCGTCGGCGATCACAAGAAGGGCGACTACTACGTTGCGCGCATTGAAAGGCCGGGACGGACTGCAGCCGAAATCATCGCCGAAGTCGTGCCGGATGTCTTGAACAAGTTTCCCTGGCCGAAGTCGATGCGTTGGGGATCGGCACCGTTCACGTGGGTGCGCCCACTGCACGGCATTGTTTGCCTGTTGGGCGGCAAGGTCGTGCCGTTTGCGGTTGGCGGTGTGGCATCGGGCAGCGAAACCCGCGGCCACCGATTTCACGGACAAGATCCGTTTGAGGTTGGCTCGTTTGAGGACTACGGCCGCAAACTCAAGGCAAACAAGGTTCTCCTGCCAGCCTCAGAGCGGGCCGCCGCCATTGCCGAGCAAGCCGAGGAATTGGCACGAGAGGCCGGCCTCGAACTGGTCGCAGACGATGCCTTAACGTGGGAAAATGCCGGTCTCACCGAGTGGCCCACCGTGCTCATGGGATCATTCGACAAGGCGTTTCTCGACGTTCCCGCCGAGTGTTTGATCTCGTCGATGCGCGCCCACCAAAAATGCTTCTCGCTTCGCGATCCCAAGACCGGTCGCCTGGCCAACCACTTTCTCGCCGTCACCAACCTGGTTGCCGCGGATGGCGGCAGCGAGATCGTCGCCGGCAATGAGAAGGTGATCCGCGCTCGGTTGTCCGATGCCAAGTTTTTCTGGGAGCAGGACTTGAAGCACCCGCTCGATGAAATGGCAAGTGGGCTGGCAAACGTCACGTTCCACGACCAACTTGGAACACAACGGGAACGGGTTGAACGCATTGCGGAGCTGTCCGCCGTGCTGGCGCCAGCTGTCGATGCGGCCGCCGAGGACGCCCGCCGCGCCGCACAACTGTGCAAGGCCGACCTGATGTCGGAAATGGTTGGCGAGTTTCCCGAGTTGCAGGGGCTCATGGGGCGCCATTATGCCGAACGGGCCGGCACCAAGGCAACCATCGCGCGGGCGATCGAAGACCACTACAAGCCCAAAGGCCAAGGCGACACTGTCCCCACCGAACCGACCTCAATTGCCGTGGCGCTGGCCGACAAGCTGGACACGCTGGTCGGCTTCTGGGCGATCGGGGAAAAACCAACCGGCTCCGGCGATCCCTACCAGCTGCGCCGTGCCGCCTTGGGTGTGATCCGGATCGCGCTCGAAAACGACCTGCGACTCGGCTTGCTGTCGGTTCTGCAGAAACATGGCAACACCACCGCTCTGGCCGCGCTCAGTTCGGCGCCGCCGCCGACCCGCCTGGTCGATGGCGCAGCCCATTTCGAGCAGGTCCTCGACCTATTGGCGTTTTTCGCCGATCGCCTGAAAGCGCATCTTCGCGACGAAGGCGTGCGGCACGACCTGATCGATGCAGTGTTCGCACTGGACGGCCAGGACGACATCGCTCTGGTTGTCAAACGGGTCGAGGCCCTGAGCGATTTCCTCGAGACCGAGGACGGTGAAAACCTCCTCGCCGGCACCAAACGCGCCGCCAACATCCTGACCATCGAGGAACGGCGCGACAACACCACCTACGACGGCGCCCCGAACGGCAAATTATTGAAAGAACCGGCCGAACGCGGTCTTGAAGCGGCCATTGCCAAGGTCAAGTTTGATACGCAAGCCGCCATCAATGTCGAAAACTTCGAGGGCGCGATGCGGGCTCTGGCAGAACTGCGCCGACCCGTCGATCGGTTCTTCGAATGCGTCAAAGTCAACGACGATGAGCCGGCCGTCCGCGCCAATCGCCTCAAACTTCTGGCCGAAA
The DNA here is from genome assembly GCA_965223355.1 of Hyphomicrobiaceae bacterium. Lineage (GTDB taxonomy): Bacteria > Pseudomonadota > Alphaproteobacteria > Rhizobiales > Hyphomicrobiaceae > Tectiglobus. Next base: position 3,558,974 of record CBDCWE010000003.1, on the reverse strand, counting down.
TCCGCGCTGCGACGCTGACCGTGGCCGATTTCTCGAAAATCTCAGGATGAACGGCCTGGTAGGTCTCTGTTTACCACCTTTCGCCAATAATGCGTCTGGGGCGACCTGTCTTTATGCGGAGTTGGAACGATCCCGGATCAAGGCACAAAGTTGCTCTAGCCTGACGTGGCGCTCATTTTTGTGCCTCAAGTTGGAGGCGCACCGGCGGCTCCAACTTGAGGCCCGATGGTCTCGCCAACGGATCGACGCGAAGCTGCCGAACAATCGGCACTTTTCCGGCCGATAAGTTGTGCGTGACCACCGGCACCATTGCAGACGCAATCAAGTTAATTTTTATCCGGCTGCACCGTCTGCAAGAAGTTGAGCCGACCACTGTCCCGAGGTGGCTTTAGGGAGAATTTCCGAATGCGGATTGCGATGCGAGCAAGGATCGCCAGTAGCGCCGTGATGGCCGGCGCGATGTCTTGCTACGCGTTGTCCGGCGTTGTCGCCCAGGTTATTCCGAAACCGGTCCTCGTCACCCCCCTCAAGTTGAAAGATCTCCCCGGCCGTTGGGTTGGCATCGGCAATATGGCGTTTCGCGATGGCACGTCGGAAAAGCTCAACTGCCGCATTACCTATCGCATCCGCAGGCACAAGAACCTGGTCCAGAACATCTGGTGCAAGAACACCTCCATGCGCCTCGAGATCAAAACCAAGATTGTCGATCGTGGTGGCAAGATCTCGGGCTTCTGGAATGACCGGATCTATTCGATGTCAGGCACCCTCGAAGGACGCCGGCACGGCAATCAGATCAAGGCCGCGCTCACGAGTACGTTCTTCAACGCCAGGCTCAACATCATGATCATCGGCACCCGGCAGACGATCCAGGTGACGCCGCACGACGGCCGGTTGCAATCAATGCGTATTTCCCTGGCCCGCGGTTAGACCATGTCCACCGCAAACGCGCCGACCCGGCCGGCCGCTGCCCCGCCGCACTACCCTCCAAACCACGCATGATACCGCCCCAGCCATATACCGCCCCAGCTTAAGAATTGAGGCATTTCACCGGCGTTTTTTTGAGCGCCGGCAAGGCGCGTGCCCCGCCAAGGGACCCTCACTCGCCCATTTTGAGGGCCTGGATGAAGGCTTCCTGGGGGATTTCGACTTTGCCGAACTGGCGCATCTTTTTCTTGCCGGCCTTCTGTTTGTCGAGCAGTTTGCGCTTGCGCGAAATATCGCCGCCATAGCATTTGGCCAACACATCCTTGCGCAAGGCCGAGATCGTCTCACGCGCGATAATGCGCCCGCCGATCGCCGCCTGAATCGGGATCTTGAACAGGTGTTGCGGGATTAGTTCCTTGAGCTTTTCGCACAGCACCCGGCCACGGGCTTCGGCGCGGCTGCGATGCACGATCATCGACAGCGCATCGACCGGTTCGGCGTTGACCAGCACCGACATCTTGACCAGGTCTTCTGGCTCGTAGCCGATCATCTGATAGTCGAATGAGGCATAGCCGCGCGAGATCGACTTCAGGCGGTCGTAGAAGTCGAACACCACCTCGTTGAGCGGCAGTTCATAGATCAGCATCGCGCGCGAGCCGGCATAGGTCAGGTTCTTCTGGCGTCCGCGGCGGTCCTGACAGAGTTTCAGCACACCGCCGAGATAGTCGTCGGGGACCATGATGGTGGCCTCGATCCACGGCTCCTCGAGACGATCGATCAGCGTTACATCGGGCATATCGGCCGGGTTGTGCATGTCGCGCATTGCACCATCGTTGAGATAGAGATGGTAGACGACGCTCGGCGCCGTGGCGATCAGATCGAGATTGAACTCGCGGTCGAGGCGCTCGGTGATGATCTCAAGGTGCAACAGTCCGAGGAAGCCGCAGCGAAAGCCGAAGCCGAGCGCCGCCGAAGTCTCCATTTCGAAGGAAAAACTCGCATCGTTAAGCCGCAATTTGGCCATGGCGGTGCGCAGATCCTCAAAGTCGGCGGCATCGACCGGAAACAGGCCGCAGAACACCACCGGCTGCGCCGGCTTGAAGCCTGCGAGCGGTTCCGACGTCGGATTGCGCTCGTCCGTGACGGTGTCGCCGACCCGGGTGTCGGCCACTTCCTTGATGGCGGCGGTGAAGAAGCCAACCTCACCCGGGCCCAGTTGCGGCAGCATTTCCTGCTTTGGCCGGAAAATGCCGACGCGTTCGACCTGATGCGTTGTGCCGGTCTGCATCAGTTTGATCTTCTGGCCCTTCGCGAGCACGCCCTCCATTACACGTACCAGAACGACGACGCCGAGATAGGCATCATACCAGCTGTCGACCAGCATCGCCTTCAACGGTTTGTTGCGATCGCCGCGGGGCGCCGGCAGACGCTCAACAATGGCTTTGAGCACCGCTTCGACATTGCGGCCGGTTTTGGCGGATACCGAAACCGCATCGGAGGCGTCCAGTCCGATGACGTCTTCGATCTGCTGTTTGACGCGGTCCTCGTCCGCAGCCGGCAGGTCGACCTTGTTGAGCACCGGGATGATTTCGTGGTTGTGCTCCAGCGCCTGGTAGACGTTGGCCAGGGTCTGGGCTTCGACACCCTGGCTGGCATCGACCACCAGCAAGGCACCCTCGCAGGCCGCCAGGGAGCGCGAGACCTCATAGGCAAAGTCGACGTGACCCGGCGTGTCCATCAGGTTGAGCTGATAGGCCTTACCGTCCGTGTGCTGATAGTCAAGCCGCACGGTTTGGGCCTTGATGGTGATGCCGCGCTCGCGCTCGATATCCATGTTGTCGAGCAACTGCTCCTTCATCTCGCGATCCGCGACGTTGCCGCAAAACTGGATCAAGCGGTCCGCCAGCGTCGATTTGCCGTGATCGATGTGCGCGATTATCGAAAAGTTGCGGATATGCGATTGTTCGGTCATGGCACGTCCTTACCACCGCCGACTAAGGCCGCAAAGGGGAACTTGGGGCCCGGCTCAAGAGCGCCGTGTGGCTTGGTTACGCAGCCGCTGTGGACGCAGTTCACTTAGCTGCCGGTGAGTCGGGTGAGCGCCGCTGTCGCGGCCGCTGCCGTGATTGACAAGGATCAAGGTCGTCCGCATCACCGCTGCCTATTCAATGTCTTAAAGTCTCCCGTCGCGATCGGGAAGCGAGCCGTCTCATGGATCAGACATGGCTGACAAGCCAGCTCTGCGAAACCAGCGCAGCGGCGCTTGGCAGCGTTTGCGTCGACCTCTTGTTTGGCGCCGGTGGCAGGCGCAGGCTTTGCTGTGCCGCAGCGTCGCCATCTAAACACACCGACAAGCCAGGCTTGGGTGCCAGGCTTGGACCGGCGGGACGACAACCACAGCGAGGAGACATCAATGCCGAACCCGTTCACCATCCGCGCCCGGCTATCCTTCGTTGCCGCGCTGTTGCTTGCAGCATTGGCAAGTTGCAGTGCGTCTCTGGCACAGCCGGCCGGCAAGAAGCATTTCTCGACCAAGGCTGCGTTTGAGGATGTCCTCGCTGATCTCAAGGACGCGATCGTCAATCGTGGCCTAGTGATCGACTACACCGGGCACGTCGACAAAATGCTCGAGCGGACCAGCGCCGCAGCCGGCAGCGTCACCGAAACCGGCAGCAAGTCGCCCTATCTGCATGCAAAGTACATCCAGTTCTGCTCGGCCAAGCTCACGCATCAGGCCGTCAGCGCCAACCCTTACAATCTGGCCATTTGCCCCTACGTCATATTTGTTTTCGAGGCGAAGTCGGAACCGGGTAAGATCGTCGTCGGATATCGCCGGCCGATTGCCGGTCCGTCGAAGTACTCGAAGACGGCGCTCGGCCGGATTGAGACGCTGCTCGATGGCATCGCCAAAGAGGCGACCGGCGGCTGACATTTCGACACACTTGCTGACATTTGAACACACTTGTGAACACACTGGCCGGTGAACACGCTGGCCGGCCGGCGCCGTTATCGTCGCGGTTTCGCGCGCGTGGTGGGCTGGGCTTGGGCCGGGTCATCGGGCCAAACGTGCTTCGGATAGCGCCCTTTCATCTGCGCCCTGACGTCACGCCAGGACCCGGCCCAAAAACCGGGTAGATCACGCGTCACCTGGATTGGCCGGTTGGCCGGCGACAGCAGTTCCAACGTTAGCGCCAGCGACCCGTCGGCGACTGTTGGATGTGACTGCAGGCCGAACAGTTCCTGAACTCTGACGGCAACAACCGGGGCATTGTCGGCTGCATAGTCAATCGCAAATCGATTGCCGGTTGGTGCTTGGAAATGCGTTGGTGCGGCCGCGTCGATGTGTTGGCGTTGGTGCCAGCTCAAGATCGCGTCCAGGATTGGGGTGAGATCGCACGCGGCGATTTCGGACACCGCAATCTTGCCGATCAGGAACGGCACGAGCCGGTCCTCCCAATCGGCAGCGATCGCGTCCAGGGAAACGTCGGGGAGCGCGCCACCCGACCGACGCAGGAACGAAATCCGTGCGATCAGCTGCAGGTGTGAGCTGCGCCAAGGCAGGCGCGCCAAACCGGTTTCAGCGACGATGCCCCGGGCGAGTTCGCGTGCCGATGCTTGATCGCGCGGTGCTTCGATCGCATCACGCGACAGCACGATCGCACCAAGCCGTTTGATCCGCGCCGCTCTGACCGCTGCGGCAGCGGCATCGAATTTGAGCTCGTCGCCGACTTCGATGCGCTCAGCCGCGATATCCTCGACCTCGCCGTCGGCCAGTTCGGCGCCGGCAATAATGCGCCCGCCGGCGGCGCGACCTTGCAGTTCGCCGACGACGATCATGCGTGCGTGGCTGAGGGCGCCATCTCCGGCAAGGCGGGCCTCGCGTCCGCCAGCCAGCAGAAAGCGATTGTCCCGGCCGCGGCGGCGTCCGATCCGGTCCGGGTAGGCCAGTGCCAAAAGCCCCGCGACCGAGCGCCGACGGGCGCCGCGATTACGATCGGGCGCCAGCTGTCTGGCCGTCTTCGCCCAACTTCGTGCCAACTGCCGCATTTGACCGGCCCGTCGCCCCTTATCGCGTCGAAATCGATGGAGCCGCTCCTCGAGATCGACCGACGATCCGCCCAACCCGCGCTCGATCAACACCGCCGCAAGTGCCGCTGCATCCTGCCCCTGGTCACAGGCGACCGCATCGACAACCATGGCGGCCAGGTGCGGCGGCATCGGCAGCTGGCGCAAGGCACGGCCGCGTGCCGTCAACCGGCCATCTGCGGAAATTGCACGCAAATCCAACAGCGCCTCCCGCGCCGCATCAAGGCTGCCGGGCGACGGTGGATCGAGCCATGTCAGGCGCTGCGGCCGGGTTTCACCCCAGGCGGCGCAATCCAACACCAGTGCGGTGAGATCGCAGACTTTGATCTCAGGCGTGTCGTGGCGATGCAGGCCTTGCGTTTCCGGCGCACTCCAAAGCCGGTAGCACACACCCGGCCCGAGCCGGCCGGCGCGCCCGCGCCTTTGATCGACGCTTGCACGCGATGCACGAACCGTTTCGAGCCGCGTCATGCGGGCTCCGGCGTCATATCTCGGCACCCGGGCTAAACCGGCATCGACAACCGCGCTCACGCCTTCGATCGTCAACGACGTCTCGGCAATCGCGGTCGCCAAGACAACCTTTCGCCAGCCCGCCGCCGCCGGTTCGATCGCCCGGTCCTGCGCCTTGGCCTCGAGGGCGCCGAACAACGGTGCCACCAGGACATTTCCGCACGGCAACCGCGACTCAAGGAGATCGCGCACGCGCAAAACCTCGCGCTGGCCGGGCAGGAATGCCAGCACCGAGCCTGTTTGTTCGCTGAGCGCGCGAAGGATGGCACCGACAACCGCCGTTTCGAGGTGCGGTCCGTTCGCGCGTCCCAGGTAGATGGTTTCAACAGGAAACGAGCGCCCGTCGCTCTCGATCACCCCGCCGCCGCCAAGCATTTCGGCAACCGCCGCGCCATCCATCGTCGCCGACATCGCAAGCAATCGCAGATCGTCGCGCAGGCCGGCCTGGGTATCAAGCGCCAAAGCCAGGCCGAGATCGCTGTCAAGCGAGCGCTCGTGAAACTCATCGAACACCACGGCGCCGACACCTTCGAGTGCGGGGTCATCGATGATCATGCGGGTAAACACGCCCTCGGTGATGACCTCGATCCGCGTTTCAGGACCAACCTTGGTGTCGAGCCTGGCGCGCACGCCGACCGTCTGGCCGACCGCCTCACCCAACAGCTCCGACATGCGCTGTGCGGCCGCGCGTGCCGCCAAGCGGCGCGGTTCGAGCACCAGGATGCGTTGCGCGCGCAGCCACTCTTGGCCCAGCAGGGCAAGTGGCACAACGGTGGTCTTGCCGGCGCCGGGTGGGGCAACGAGCACCGCACCGGTTGCCCTGGAAAGTGCCTCACACACCGTCTCGAGGACGTCTTCGATCGGCAGACCGGTTGCTGGATATGTGTGGTGTGTCGGCATCGTCCGCGCTCGTGCCGGGGAATTGGCCCGGCGTCAAGACGCCGGCTGATCCGAGGCGTTCTCGCGGGCACGGAGACGATCGTTGCCGGCAATGTCGCGTGCGGCAAATTTGACCGCCTGATCGGCCCGCCCAGACCCGCAAACCTCGCCGGACTGCGCCGTGTCGGCCCAACTCAATCCCTTGTAGTTGAAGCCGTCTTCGAGCGTTGGTTTAATAATCTGAAAGTACGGCGACAAGTCGAAATCACAAGGTGCAAACAACGAGTGATGCCGGATGTGCAGGATTTCCCGACGGCTGTAGCGGCCAATGCCGAGACGTTCGCACCTGACTTTCTCGACTTTCGGCAAAATCGGATAGCGCACACTGTGAAAGGCCTGGGCGATCAGCGTCGAACAGATCGCACGCGTCGGCGCACCGGAACCGAGCGAAATCATGCGGCGGCGAAATCGGGCCGGGATCGGCAGCGGCACCAGATAGCGCGCCATGTCAAAGACGTTGCGCAGGTCGTATTGCAGACCGATGCGCGCGACCATGAAATCAATAACCGCCTGCCGGTCTTGCGGGGTCAACGAAACCGGCCGACAAATTCTGGTATGGGCCTGGGCATACTTCGAAAGTGGCGCCGTAACACAACCTTCACCGAGATTGACCTCGACCAGAACATGGGGCTCGCGATCGGATTGCGCCGGGATGTCGGCGTCGCCGATGTAAAGCGCCGCATGCGACCACGTCGACTGGGTGAGATACTTGATGACCTGGGACACCCGATCGCCGCCGGAGACCAAGATCACATCGCCGGCGCGCAGCGACCGCTTCAGGGCTTGCGGATCGGCCGGCGCGAACGGCCAAGCCTGTGGCTTGCGATCACGCAACCGTGCCGCCAGTCTATGCCCGAGCCAATCCAGCACATCGTCGACCATGCCCATGGCGGTAGCTTGCCATCTCTCGCGTTTACGGACTACTCACAACCGGCTAACGGTATGGTGAGAACTTTCAAAAAAATCTGCAATCTTCGTCATAGTTTTCAACAGAAAACGCAATCTTCGATAGAAACGATCAACTTTTAATTCTATCTCAAATTGAAATTCCCTCTGTTCGGAAGAATATGGGTGACATTCCTAAATATATCAGCGTAGTTTCAGAACATCTCGCAGTATATCCGCAATTTTGTAGAACAATGGCAAAGACCGTCCCCAACGAAGTGACTGAGCGCTTCGCAAAGAGACTACGTGCGACGCGAATTGGACGCGGGTTCAAAACCGCGCGTTTGTTCGCGCGAAACCTCGGCATCCATGAGAACCGTTACACGCGCTATGAACGCGCCGAAGTTGAACCTGATCTTGCCACGTTCAACAGCATTTGTACGGCGCTCGAGATAACACCGAATGATCTTTTGTGTGAAACAATCGGCCTATCCTCGGATGGGCCGGCACCCGGGCTGGCACCGGGTTTCACCGAAGATCGAATGACGGCCATCGCCGGCCAATCAAGCGGTGAGTGGTCGCCGTCACCACAAGCTCGGTTCAAGGGTGAAGCCATGGCGCTCGCCATGGAACTCGGTGCCATTCTGGCAAAAAAGGAAGTCGGTGGCGGCGAACCCGCCCCGTTCGAGGCGATCCAGGCAGCGAGCGGGATATTCCAAAGAATCGTTGCAGCGCCGTTCGACTTCCTGTCCGGCATTGGCCACAAGATCGACATCGCTTCGGCCGACCTCGAAGCCCAGGCCCGCGTCGCCCGGCATATCCGGCAGATTGTCGAACATTTGCGCGGCCCCGCCCGCGACTAGTGGTCTGTATCACTTAAAATGGTGTATTCAGACGCTCAGATTTGGTCTGTGCCAAGGCGCGGTGGCCGTGGTGATGCTGGCGCATCATAAGGCCGCCGCAACGCCGGCATCAGGCCAAATCTGAGCGCCTCCGGTGCGCTGCCCTGGCCCGTGAGGGCGTCAGCCGTGCTTACCATAGCACACGCTATGCTTGCGCACGCCTTCCTGCTCACGAACCAGGGCAGCGCATCTGAATGCGCCATTTTAAGTGATACAGACCACTAGATCATCGTGCTTTAAGTTGGAACCGCTATTGCGGTTCCAACTTAAAGCACAAAGATGATCGCCACTTTAGAGGTGAGCAACTTTCTGCCTTTATTCGGGATCGTTCCGATTCCGAATAAAGGCAGGTTGCTCTAGTGTTCCGCCTTTTTTAAACTGGCGGGTTGCGTTTGTTGGCGAACAGTGATTCTTCGGTTGTCATCAACGATGGTAGGGGGACGTCAGAATGGCCAATAAGAGACACATTGTCGAGTTGTCAGGCGATGAGCGCGCGCGCTTGAGCGCAATGATCACCAAGGGCAAGTGTTCGGCGCAGGCAAACCTTAAAGCGCGGATCTTGCTGAAGGCGGATCAGGGCCCAAGTGGTGAAGGCTTATGCGACACTGCGATTTGTGAGGCGCTTGAGACCAATGTCAGAATGGTCGAGCGGGTGCGCCAGAAGTGCGTCCTCGAAGGGCTCGAGGCGGTGTTTAGGCGCAAGCAACGTGAGACCCCGCCGAGACAACCGATCTTTGACGGCGAGGCTGAAGCCAGGCTCATTGCCCTGGCTTGCTCAGAGCCGCCTGAAGGGTGTGCACAATGGACGATCCGTCTGCTCGCCGACAAGGTCGTCGAACTTGGCATCGTCGAGACGGTGCATCACAACACGGTCGCGCGGACGCTTAAAAAAACGAACTCAAGCCGCACCGCAGCAAATATTGGGTGATCCCGCCGAGCCAAAACGCCGCCTTCGTTGCCGCTATGGAAAACGTGCTCGCCGTTTATACCCGCTCGCATGATCCCAGCCGACCGCTGGTCTGTCTGGATGAGACCAGCAAACAGCTCGTTGCCGAAACACGCACGCCGATCCCGATGGCGCCGGGCCGGCCAGTGCGCTATGATTATGAGTATCGCCGGGCCGGCGTCGCCAACCTGTTCATGGGTTTTGCGCCGCTCGAAGGCTGGCGCCATGTCAAAATCACGGACCGGCGCACCAGTATCGATTACGCGCATTTTCTGTGTGACTTGAGCGATCAGCACTTTGCCGAGGCCGAAAAGATCGTCCTTGTCCAGGATAACCTGTCAACCCACACCCATTCCGCGCTCTACGAAGCTTTCCCACCTGACCAAGCCCGCCGGCTGGTCGAGCGTTTCGAGTGGCATTATACACCCAGGCATGGCAGCTGGCTCAACATGGCCGAAGCCGAACTGTCCGTCCTTGCGCGCCAGTGCCTTAACCGGCGCATTCACGATAAGGCTTCACTGGCAGCGAAAGTTGAGCGCTGGCAACGACACCGCAACAACCGCGCCCAAACCGCCAATTGGCGCTTCACCACCGAAGACGCGCGAATTAAACTCAAACGCCTGTACCCGACAATTTAGGTGAGTCGGAGCACTAGGCGATTTCCGCCTTGCATCATGCCCGCGCTTCAAGCGGGTCGACATCGTCGCCTGCCCGCTCCCGCCGCCCGACGCCGCCTGAGAGCCGCCAGAGAGCCCATGAATCGATGGCCTTGGCAGGCCGCGCAGCGCCGCGCGATGGTTCGAACTCAGTCCGAACGCCTGATCGCTCATCCACGGATCTCGCCACCGGTCGCCTTTGTCACCGCCGCAACGATCTTGGCCGACACCGCTTCGATCTGCGCATCCGTCAACGTCTTATCTGCCGGCTGCAGGGTCACTTCGATGGCCAACGACTTCCTGTCCTGGCCGAGGTTGCCACCTTCGAACACATCGAACACGTTGACATCGGCGATCAATGCCTTGTCCGCACCGCTGGCCGCCCGGACGACGTCGCCGGCCGCCACCTGCTTGTCGAGGACGAATGCGAAATCCCGCCGCACGGGCAGAAGATCGCTTGCGGCGAGCGCCGGTTTGGCCCGTGCCTTGCGCCTTTCCGGCGGCAGCGACGACAGGAACACTTCGAAGGCCATCGCCGGTCCGTCAATGTCGAGAAAGCGCAGGGTCGCCGGATGTACTTCACCGAAGTGGCCGAGGACAAGCTTGGGGCCAAGCCGGAAGGTGCCGGAGCGACCCGGATGGAACCACTGCGGCGCATCGCGTGTGACCTGGCCACGAGACACGTCGACGGCCATCGCCGTCAGCACGGCTGAGAGATCGGACTTGACATCGAACGGATCAACGGACGCGGTGGCTCCGCTCCAGTGGCGACCGCCACCCATCAGTTTGGCCGACTTCAGCCGAACGCCGGATGCGACGAGCATTTGCCCCGCGTCCGTGTCGTCGCGGTAGGCCTGGCCAAGTTCAAACAGCGCGACGTCGGCAAACCCGCGGTTCAAATTACGCTGTGCTGCAGTCAGCAGCCCCGGCAACAGGCTTGGCCGCATTGACGACAACTCAACCGAAATGGGATTGTCGAGTTCGAGGGCGTCCGACCCGCCGCCGAAGTGCTCGGCCTGTTCGCGTGGCAGGAACGACCACGTGATCGCTTCGATCAAGCCGCGTCCGGCAAGAACCCGCCGCGCACGACGGGAGCGCTTTTGGCTGGCGGTGAGAACGGCGCGTGCCACACCGTGCGTGCGCGACATTGCCGCCGCCGGCACGTTCTCCAAACCGACAATGCGGATAATCTCCTCGACCAGGTCGGCGCCGCCAAGCATGTCGGGACGCCAGGTCGGGATGGTGACGTTGAACGAACCGCCCTTGCCGTCGAGCTTGCAGCCGATCGCCGTTAGGATCCGACGGCAGTCCTTGGCTGCAACGTCGAGGCCGGTGAGCTTGCCGACCATGGCAACATCAAAGCTGACAACGCGGTGTTCTATCGGCGCCTCGCCCGCGACCAACGCTTTCGACGGCCTACCACCAGCCAACGCCATGATCATATCGGTTGCATAGTCGAGGCCGGGTCGCACGTAAGCAGGATCGACGCCGCGCTCGAACCGGTATCTTGCATCCGAAATGATGCCGTTCTTGCGTCCGGTCTCGGCGGTGCGTACCGGATCGAAATAGGCGCATTCGATCAGCACGTTGGTGGTCTCGCGCGTGCACCCGGACGCCTCACCGCCAATGATGCCGCCGTAACCGAGCACGCCGCTGTCGTCGGCGATAACGCACATGGTCTCGTCGGCGGTGTAGGTCTTGTTGTCGAGAGCGGCAAAGCTTTCGCCGGGCCTCGCCATGCGTGCGCGGATGTCGCCGTCAAGCTTGTCGGCATCATAAACGTGCAAGGGCCGCCCGCGGTCGATGGAAATGTAGTTCGTGATATCGACCAACGCACTGATCGGGCGCAAACCGATCGCCTGCAAGCGTTGCTGCATCCATGCTGGTGCCGGCCCGTTCTTGACGCCTTTGACATAGCGGCCTGCAAACACCGGGCAGGCGTCTGCAAAGCCGGCGTCGAATTCCAGGCGGATGTCGATCGGGCAATCGAAACGACCTTCGACCCTACCGCGTTTCGGCTCCGGCTTCAGTTTGCCGAGACCGGCCGCTGCCAGGTCACGGGCAATTCCCCGCACTCCGGTGCAGTCGGGCCGGTTCGGTGTGAGGGCGACCTCAATGACGGGATCACCGAGGCCCATGACATCGATGAACCGCTCGCCGACCCGCGCGGCCAGGTCCGCGTCCAGGTCGATAATGCCTTCATGGTCATCCGACAGCTCCAGTTCGCGCTCGGAAACCAGCATACCGTTGGAATCGACACCGCGAACCGGGCGCTTTTCCAGCATGATGCCGGTGCCCGGAACAAGGGTGCCGACCGGGGCGAACACACCAATCATGCCGGTGCGGGCGTTGTAAGCGCCACAAACGACCTCGACCGGCGGCTGGCCCGGCGCCACTTCGACCTGACACACCTTGAGCTTGTCGGCATTGGGATGCTGCTTGGCATCCAGCACCCGCGCAATCGTAAAGGCGCCGAGCGCCGCCGCCGGATCTGAAATGTCGTCGACCTCGAGACCAATGGCCGACAAGGTGCTCGAGATGTCCTCGAGTGTGGCCTCCGTTTCGAGATGATCTTTGAGCCAGCCGAGTGTGAACTTCATCGTATCGTTCTTACTGTATCGTTGCTACCTGTGATTGCCGACCGGTTGCACGCGACGGCGTATCCGCTAAGCACATCGCCCCGCCTCAGCCCGATCACTTGCGCCCGCAGCGGGTTCCAACTTAAAGCACAAAGATGCTCTAGTGGTCTCAATCACTTAGAATGGCGTATTCAGGCGCTCAGATTTGGTCTGTGCCAAGGCGCGGGTGGCCCCAAGGCGCGGTCGGTGATGCTGGCGCATCATAGGGCCGCCGCGATGCCGGCACCAGGCCAAATCTGAGCGCCGTCGGTGCGTGTGCCCCGGCCCCTTGAGGGCGTCAGCCGTGCGCACCATAGCGCACGCTATGCTTTGGCACGCTTTCCTGCTCACGAACCCGGCCTGCTCACGAACCCGGCCTGCTCACGAACCAGGGCAGCGCATCTCAATGCGCTCTTTTTAGGCGACAGAGACCACCAATCACACAATCGCATTCATCGCTCCGCCTGCGTGTAGGCTTGTCGCGCGATGCGGATCTTGCCGTAGATCCAGGCGAACGAGATCAAGATCTTGATCAGCGTCAGCCCATAAAAGATCCGGAAGATAAAGGAATAGATCCAAAACCACGTCGAGCCCTTGTTGATGTAAAGCGAACCGAGTCTGAGATCAAAATGCTCCATCACGTCAAAGAAGCCGCCGCGCAAGACCAGATCGAGTGAAAACAACGCCACCGATATCGGCCCGCCGTAGACGGGCTGCTTGCCATCGGAGAATACTTTGAACCCATCATTTTGGAGCAACAGGCAGCTGCAGGTGAACAGCACGTAGAAAATCAACATCGAGAACGCCATGAAACGGTAGTATCCGAACGCCCGGCGCAGCGAGTTGCCACTGAAGGAAAAATCGACCCAGCGGTCGATCTCATCGTGCTTGGTGTCGTGATAGAATATGATGAAGATCACCGTCGCGATCATCACCGCTGCCAGGATGATCGCGGCCACAACCGAAAACTGCAGGCCCTGCAGGACAAGCATCATCTTCTCGCCCACCCTCAGATTTCACCAACATGGATTGAAACGTCAGCCAAACAAACTGCGGCGCCGGCGGTGCGCCCGCCACATTACTCCGCCACATTACGCCGACATGCCGCCGGCCAAGGTCGGAACATCCAACGGCATGAACCCGTAGTGGCGCATCCACCTGAGATCCCCGGTAAACATGTCACGCAGATCCGGAATCGCGTACTTGAGCATCGTGATGCGATCGAGACCCATACCGAACGCGAAGCCCTGATAGCGCTCCGGATCGAGCCCGCAGTTGGCGATCACGTTGGGGTGCACCATACCGGATCCGAGAATTTCCAGCCATTTGCCCGGCTTGCCGATGGCAGCCGCATCGATGTCGACTTCCATTGACGGCTCAGTAAACGGAAAATGCGAGGCGCGGAAGCGCATCTTGACGTCATCGACCTCGAAAAAGGCCTTGCAGAACTCCTGCAGGCACCATTTGAGATGGCCGAGATGGGTTTCCTCGTCGATCACCAAGCCTTCGACCTGGTGGAACATCGGGGTGTGGGTCTGGTCGCTGTCACAGCGATAGACGCGGCCGGGCGCGATGATCCGGATCGGCGGCTTCTGGCTCAGCATGGTGCGGACCTGGACCGGGCTGGTGTGCGGGCGCAAAACCATGCGCGTCCCGTCCGCCCGCTCTTTCAAATAAAAGGTGTCCATGTCCTGGCGGGCGGGATGGTGCGCCGGGATGTTGAGCTTGGTGAAGCAGTGGTCGTCGGTATCGATGTCGGGGCCCTCGGCAACCGCAAAGCCCATGTCGGCAAAGATTTCGTTGATTTCGTCGAACACCTGGCTGAGCGGATGAACGCGCCCTTCGGCCAACGGCCCCGGCCGGACCGGCAGCGTGATATCGGCGGTTTCGGTTGCCAGGCGCGCTTCGAGTTCGGCGGCCTCGAGCTCGGCTTTGCGGCTTTCGAGTGCGTCACTGACCCGGCCCTTCAAAGCGTTGACGGTCTGCCCGAACGTCTTGCGCTCATCCGGCGCCATGCCGCCGAGCCTCTGCATCAGGCCGGAAATTCGGCCGCGCTTGCCAAGTGCTGCCACACGCACGCTCTCAAGATCCTTGAGCGCCGCTGCCTGCGCGACCGCATCAATGATCTCGGCCTCGATCAGCGCGAGACTTTGGGTATCTCCGTCGTGGGCCATAAGCCTCAGCCCGGTTTCAAAAGTGCGGTCCAAATTCAGTTGCCAGTTGGCCCGATCGCGGCCTGGGCCTGCACGACCAACGCCTTGAACGCGGCGGCATCGCGCACGGCAAGATCGGCAAGCACCTTGCGATCGATCGCGACGCCGGCCTTGTTGAGACCGTCGATAAACCGACCATAGGTCAGGCCATGCTCGCGCGTTGCCGCATTGATGCGCTGAATCCACAACGAGCGAAACGTCCGCTTGCGCCGCCGGCGGTCGCGATATTGGTATTGGGCCGCCTTTTCGACGGCTTGCTTGGCAACCCGGATGGTGTTTTTGCGCCGGCCATAGAACCCCTTGGCGGCCGCCAACACCTTCTTGTGTTTGGCGTGCGCCGTTACTCCGCGTTTGACACGTGCCATTTCAGAACATCCTCATGATTGGATCGACAGGAAGGATCGGCAAGGACCGTTGCCCCCACCGGGCCGCATATCAGCGGTCGTAGGGCATATACCTCTTCACGATCCTCGCATCCGCATCACACAGCACCATTGTGCCGCGGGCATCGCGAATGAACTTGTTCGTGCGCTTGATCATGCCGTGCTGTTTGCCGGCGGCTGCGACCTTGACCTTGCCTGTGGCCGTCATCTTGAAGCGCTTCTTGGCGCTGGACTTCGTCTTCATCTTGGGCATTTCGCTCTCCGGTGTTCGATCGGGCGCGACGAACGATGCGCTGGTACCGAACCGGCCTGCCGGATGTCAGGGACATCTCGCGAGGTTCGGGGCATCACGCCCGCAACTGCATGATTTCATGTTGCAACAGCAATTCAGCCGCCACGGCATGCCCCGCCGGGCGGCTGGAGTGGCGGTTATAGTCGCACCGCGTTAGCGGCGCAAGCGCGAACTGGCTGTGCGTGTCGCGCATTTCTGTCACGCCTGCGCACCGCCGCCGCGCGTCAGCCCGGCAACACTGGTTGCTCGCCTCTAAAGTGGCGATCATCGTGCTTTAAGTTGGAACCGCAATAGCGGTTCCAACTTAAAGCACGATGATCTAGCACTTTACTGAAAAACCTCGCGCGGTCTCGGCAATTGTGATTCTGTTTTGCGGTGGCGGCTGAATCGGAGGCAATGCGATGCGTGGGCGGTTTCGGGACCAGGGCGGTCTGTTTTCTTACATCGATCCTGAGGAGCGCATTCCAGCCAAGCACCCTCTGCGTGAGATCCGTGCTCTGGTGCGCGAAGTGTTGAGTGAACTGGACCCGGAGTTCTCCCGTCTTTACAGTCACGAGGGTCGCCCGTCGATCCCGCCTGAGATGTTGCTCTCGGCCTTGCTCCTGCAAGTGTTCTACGGCATTCGCTCCGAGATCCAGCTGATGGAACAGCTCAATTACAATCTGCTGTTTCGCTGGTTCGTCGGCCTGTCACCGGACGATCCGGTGTGGGTACCGGAAACGTTCACGAAGAACCGCGAACGCCTCCAGGGCAGCGATATCTTTCAGAAGTTCATGGCCGCCCTCCTCGCCCACAGGAAGGTGCGCGCGCTGCTGTCGAACGAACATTTCTCTGTCGATGGCACGTTGATCGAGGCCTGGGCCTCGCAGAAAAGCTTTCGCCCGAAGGACGGCTCTGACAATGGCCCAACCGGTGGCAATGGCGACAATTTTCACGGGCAAAAGCGCAAGAACGACACGCATGAAAGCACATCCGATCCCGATGCCAGGCTGTTTCGCAAAGCCAAAGGGCGTGAGGCGAAGCTGTGCTATATGGGCCATGCCCTGATGGAAAATCGCAACGGTCTGGCGGTAGCGGGCAAAGTCACGCATGCCGACGGCACCGCCGAACGGCGCGCCGGCGAGGCCATGCTGGGCGCCAGGCGCAAGGCTGCCGGGCGGCGCATCACGGTCGGCTCGGACAAGGCCTACGACACGTCCGACCACGTCGCCAATTTACGCGGCATGCAAGTGACGCCGCATGTCGCCCAGAACGATGCGGTTAACAAAAGAACCCGCAAACGCCGGCGTTCGGCAATCGACAAGCGCACGACGCGCCATGCGGGCTATGAGAAATCGCAGACACGGCGCAAGATGATCGAATGCATCTTCGGCTGGGGTAAACAGCATGGCACGATGCGTAAGACCAGGCACCGCGGCATCGCCGGCGTCAGCGCCGATTTCCTGCTCAACCTAATCGCCTACAACCTGATGCGCATCCCGAAATTGGTCGCGCTATGATGCGCGTTTCGATGTTGCATGTTGCGATTGAACGCAATGCTCAAGCTTCGCGGCCATCTTATGTGCCTAGCAGGCATGACACAAAAACCGAAAGCCAACGAACCGAACAAAAAGCGCTGCCCAGTTGGTTTTTCAGCGGACTGCTAGGCTTTGCCGGACTGATCATCGCCGATCACATGGCGACCGAAGTCGGGCGCGGCGGTATCTTGTCCGGCTTCGATAATGCCATGGCGGATGTGGCGCGCTTCGGTGAACAGGCGGAACAGCGTATCGCCATCGCCGTAGCGGATCGCGCGCTGCAGCGTTGTCAGATCCTCCGAAAAGCGGCCGAGCATTTCGAGCACCGCTTCCTTGTTGTTGAGGAATACATCGCGCCACATCGTTGGATCCGACGCCGCGATCCTTGTGAAATCACGAAACCCGCCGGCTGAGTATTTTATGACATCGGCGTCGGCCACACGTTCGAGATGCTCGGCCGTCGTGACGATATTGTAGGCGATCAAATGCGGCAGATGGCTGGTGATCGCCAGCACCAGATCATGATGATCCGGCGGCATGACCTCGACATTTGAGCCGAGCCCCTGCCAGAACGCCTTTAGTCTTGCGATCGCCTCCGGGTCGCAATCGCCCGTCGGTGTCAGTATGCACCAGCGATCATCGAACAGCTCTGCAAAGCCCGATTGCGGTCCGGAATGTTCGGTGCCGGCAATCGGATGACCCGGCACGAAATGGACGCCGTCCGGCAGATGCGGGCCAACGTCCCTGATCACCGAGCTCTTCACCGATCCGACGTCGCTAACGATCGTGCCCTCAGACAATCCGGGCGCCATCGCCTTGGCAACATCACCGCAACTGCCAACCGGTACGCATAGGATGACCAGGTCGGCATCGGCAACCGCCGCGGCCGGATCCTCATGGACGCTGTCGACCAGCCCCAATTCGCGTGCGACCTGCCGGGTCGGCGCACTCCGCGCGGCGCCAGAAATCTCGCTGACCAGGCCGCCGCGCCGGGCCGCATGACTGATCGAGGAACCGATCAATCCGAGCCCGATCAGCGCAAGTTTGCGAAACTGTGGCTCGCTCATGAGCTCGCCCCGGCGCCGGCAACGAAGCGGCTGAGGGCTGCCACGACGGCCTTGTTTTCACGTTCCGTGCCGACCGTGATCCTGATGCAATGGCCGAGCCCGTAGCCGCCGGTGCCGCGCGCAATGATGCCGTTGCGTCTGAGAAACTGATCGGCCGCCGCGGCGTCCTTGCCGGGCTCGCGCGGAAATTCCACAAGGACGAAGTTGCCGACGCTGTCGTTGACGCCGAGACCAAGCTTTCGCAATTCATGCGTCAGCCATTGCAGCCACTGATCGTTGTGCTCACGCGCACGCTCAATGTGGCCGCGGTCTGCGATCGCGGCGGCGCCGGCCGCCACCGCCGCCGCGTTGACGTTGAAGGGACCGCGCACCCGGTTCAACACAGCGGCCACTTCGGCTGGACAGTAAGCCCAGCCCAAACGCAGCGCGGCAAGACCGTAGATCTTCGAGAACGTCCGCGTCATCACGGTGTTGGAGGTCGTCGCCACCAGCTCCATGCCGGATTCATAGTCGTTGCGCCGGACGTATTCCGCATACGCTGCATCGAGCACCAGCAGCACGGTGTCCGGCAACCCGTCGCGCAAGCGGCGCACCTCGTCGAACGCAAGATAGGTCCCCGTCGGATTGTTGGGATTGGCAAGAAAGACGACCTTGGTTTTGGGCGTCACACAGCCGAGAATGGCATCGACATCGGCGGTCAGGTCGCGTTCCGGCGCCACCACCGGCGTCGCGCCGGCGGCAAGGGTTGCGATGTTGTAGATCAGGAAGCCGTGCTCGGTGTAGATGGCTTCATCGCCGGCACCGAGGTAGGTCTGCGCAATCAGGCTCAGGAGTTCATCGGAGCCGGAGCCACAAACAATGTTGTCTGCGTTGAGCCCGTAAACCTTGGCGATCGCGTCGCGCAGCTCCGTCGCAGCGCCATCCGGATAGCGCGACAGTTTGCCGGCCAGTGCTGTAAATGCGGCGCGCGCCGCCGAACTCGGCCCGAGCGGCGTTTCGTTGGCGGACAGCACGATCGGCTCGGCGTGCCCCTCGACCTCGTGGGCGCCCGGCACATAGGCTTGAATGTCCAGCACACCCTGCCGTGGTTTGGGCGACGTCGTGCTCATCGCGATGATGCCTTCTCAATTGGTCGTAGCGATTTGAATGGGCCGGCAATTGCGGGCCGGGTTGCAGCCCCAGCACAGCGGCGCATTGGTTGCCGATGCCGAGAGGCGGTTAATAGGCCGCCTCGGCGGCAAAATCAAACGTTCGGTTGCCGAACCGGCGTCGGTGCGCGCCTGGTGTGCGCTTGGCGTGCCGGTTTGCGCCGAACTGCGAGCGACAGGTCGGCCAAACTACACAATGCCTTGCCATAATCGCTCGAGCGTCCTAGCAAGAGAGCCATGGACAGCGCACAACAAACGGCGAGCCTGGACGCACTGGCGAAGATCGACGAGATTCACCGGCCGACCAGCTTATTGGTGGACTTGCCCGCCAACGCACCCCTGGCACTTGACTGTGGCAAGGAGATCGCACCGTTTTCGATTGCCTACCAGACCTACGGTGAACTGAACGCGGCCCGCTCCAACGCCGTCCTGATTTGCCATGCACTGACCGGCGACCAACACGTCGCAAACAATCATCCGATCACCGGCAAGCCGGGCTGGTGGGAATTGATGGTCGGCCCCGACCGGCCGATCGATACCAATCGCTATTATGTGATTTGTGCCAACATTTTGGGCGGCTGCATGGGCTCCACCGGCCCGGCGTCGATCAATCCGGAAACGGCAGAACCCTACGGACTGGATTTTCCGGTCGTCACCATCCAGGATATGGTCAATGCCCAGGTTCGCCTGATCGATCACCTCGGCATCGACGAGTTGTTCGCCGTCGCCGGCGGATCGATGGGCGGCATGCAGGTTCTCGACTGGGCATCCCGGCATGGCGAACGCGTCTACTGTGCGCTGCCGATTGCGACGGCGGCCTGGCATTCGTCGCAGAACATCGCCTTCCACGAAGTTGGCCGCCAGGCCGTGATGGCGGACCCGGACTGGTGTGAAGGCAACTATCTTGCGCACGGCCGCACACCGCGGCGGGGGCTGGCGGTGGCCCGCATGGCTGCCCATATCACCTACCTGTCTGAAGAGGCCTTGCAGCAAAAGTTCGGGCGCAATCTCCAGAACCGGGTCGATCGCTCGTTCTCGTTCAATGCGGACTTTCAGGTGGAGAGCTATCTGCGCCATCAAGGTTCGACGTTCGTCGACCGCTTTGATGCCAACAGCTATCTCTACATCACCCGGGCCATGGATTATTTCGACCTGGCGGCGGACAACGACGAGGTCCTGGCGAACGCCTTCCGCAAAACCAAGACGCGGTTTTGCGTTGTCTCCTTCACCAGCGACTGGCTCTATCCAACCCGCGAGAGCAAGGCGATTGTGCAGGCTCTGAACGCCGTCGCGGCCAATGTGTCGTTTGTCGAGATCGAAAGCGACAAGGGCCACGATGCCTTTTTGCTCGATGAGCCGGAGCTGTTTGCGACCATCGGCGGTTTTCTCGGCGCCGGTGCTCGCAAGCGCGGCATTGCCCCGGCCCATACACCGGCCCGGACACCGGCTCGGACATCATAATGTTGAGCCGACTTCCCGTGACCCATGACCCGATCACCGGCGATGCCTACCGTGCCGACCATCTGTTGATTGCCGAAATGGTTTCCGTCGGCGCCCGCGTTCTCGACGTCGGCTGCGGCGACGGCGCGCTGCTGCAGTTGCTTGCCGACTCCCGCTCGGTCGATGGCCGCGGCATCGAAATCGAGCGCGAAAAGGTCAACGCGTGTGTCGCCCGGGGCCTTTCGGTGATCCAGGGCGACGCCGACAACGATCTCGACGACTACCCGAACCAGGCGTTCGACTATGTCATCCTCAGTCTCACGGTGCAGGCGACCCGCTATCCCAAAACGGTGCTTGAGAACCTGCTGCGCATCGGCCGCCACGCCATCGTGTCGTTCCCCAATTTCGGCCACTGGGAAATCCGCGGCAAACTGCTGTTCACCGGCCGCATGCCGATAACGCGCAACCTTCCCGAGGCGTGGTACGCGAGCCCCGACGCGCATCTGTGCACGATTACGGACTTCGCCAACCTGTGCGAGTTGCTCGACGCCAAGGTCGAACGGGCGGTCGCCTTCAACAGTTCCGGCCGCCGGTTGCCCATCAACCGTTCAATCCGCCTGCAAAACGTGTTCGGTGAAAAGGCGGTGTTCCTACTCAAGGGCCGCGGCTAGATCATCGTGCCTTTAGTCGGGATCGTGCCGATTTCAACTAAAGGCAGAAAGTTGCTCGCCTCTAAAGTGGCGATCATCTTTGTGCTTTAAGTTGGAACCGCAATAGCGGTTCCAACTTAAAGCACAAAGATCTAGGACGCTGCCGGTACCGGGGGTGGGCACGATGCCACCAGATGTTTATCTCGCGCTTTTCAAACTCACGGTCACACCGGTTCTCGTCGGCCTTGCGAGCCTCATCGCCCGACGCTGGGGCAACACCATTGCAGGCCTGATCGCCGGTCTGCCGTTGATGACCGGGCCGATCTCGCTGTTTCTTGCCCTCGAACAGGGCGCGGCCTTCACGGTCGCGGCCACCACCGGCATCCTGATCGCCCTCACAGCGATCGCGTTCTACGCCCTCGCCTATACTCTGGCCGCCCGCTTCGCGCCGTGGCCGGTTTCGATCATCATCGCCTACGCCGCCTACTTCCTGGCGGCCGCTTCGATCCAGCCGTTCATCACCATGCAGTGGCAGGCAATCGCCAGCGCCTACATCGCCATCATCCTGGCAATTGTTGTGATCCCGCGTCACCGCCAGCCGGAAACGCCGCCACGCATTCCCTGGTGGGAAATCTGGCTGCGTATGGCGGCGACGGCGGCGATGATTGCCATGGTCACGGCCACCGCCAGCCTGATGGGGCCGACCTGGACCGGCATCATCGCCACCATCCCCGTTCTGGGAACGGTCATGGCCGTCTTCACGCACGCGCGATGGGGGACTGCGGCCGTCACCCGCTTCATGCGCTCGATGACGCTGTCGTTCATTGCCTTCATCACGTTTTTTGTCGTCGTCGCCAGCACCCTTGAGCACTTGAGCGTGTGGCAGACCTACACGCTGGCAACTATCGTCGCGCTCATCGTCAGCCCGGCCGTTGCTTGGGTGGACCGCGTTTTCGCACGGCGGCCGTCAGCGCTGCCGCAACAACCTCTCGCCAAGTGAACGTTCGCGGTAGCGAGATCGCAGCTGGCGCCGGTGGCTAGAGCAACCTGCCTTTATTCGGAATCGGAACGATCCCGAATAAAGGCAGAAAGTTGCTCGCCTCTAAAGTGGCGATCGGGCCGACCTGACCGCCATTGCGCGCCGTGCCTGCCAGGATCGGCCGCCTGAAGCCCGTGCAGCGGGTCAATACTTGTGCGGGTTGGTATAAGTGTCCGCCGGCAACCCTCAGCTTCGCGGACGCCGGGCACCTCATGCGTTGAGGTCGACCAGCGACCGTTCGAGATAGACCACGCCCTTGGCGCCGTCGGCCTGCCAGCGCTCGCCGACATCACGGAAGCCCATACGCTCGTGAAACCGGACCGATCCCGGATTGGGCGGGGCAAGATTGACCTCGGCCATCACCACCGGACGTTTGCCGGTGAAATGACGGAACACGCGCCCATAGAGCTTTGCACCAATCCCGAACCCGCGCGCGCGCTCAGATACGGCGACACGATCGACATAGGCAAACGTGACGTAGCGATCCGAAATCCATGCATAGTTGAGACTGTCGTAGTCGAGGCCCTCGACCATGCACACAACGAAGCCGATCGGATCGTCGTCACTGAGGGCGACGAGCACGAGATCCGCGAACTCGAACATCAATCGCGTCAACTCTTGCCGCGTGACGCTGCCCACTTGCGGCACCGCGGCCTGGTTGATCGCGTGCAACCGATCGACATCGCCCGCCTCGCCCGGTCGGATAGTGATTTCTTCCATCGCACACGTCCCGTTGAGCCAACCTCGAAAAAGCCACGTATCCGTTGGCCGACGGTCCGCCGATCGGTGATCAAACGGGCCGGTCGCCCTTTTCGACCTTGAGCGTACGATTGTCGGCGGCCGGCAACATCCGCGCCGGATCACGCGTGACGATGGCATCGATCACCGTCGGCGTTGATGTGTTCTCAAGGCCTTCACGAACGGCGTCTTCGAGTTTTGCCGGATCGGTGACGCGCAATCCCAGGCATCCGAAACCCTTCGCCACCGTCGCATAGTCCGTCTCAATCAAATCCGACGACTGGTAGTTGCCCTCACCGTAGACGGCATGCTGCAGCGCTTTGACATAACCCGAGGCCGCATTGTTGAACACGACAACCACGAAGTTCGCGCCCACGCGCCGGGCCGTCTCGAGCTCGCCAAGGCTCATGTTGAAACCACCGTCCCCGGTCAGGCTCACCACCCGTCGCCCGCGGCCGGCACCGAGTTGCGCACCGATACCGCCCGGCACACCATAGCCGATCGAGGCAAAGCCACGGTCCGGCAGGAAGTGGCGGCCGGCCCGTTTGGTGTCGAACATCAAGCCGCCCCAGTGCCCGGCAAAGCCGCCATCGGCAACGACAATGCCATCCTCCGGCATGATCTTGTTGAGTGTGCCCATCAATCGGCCGACGTTGATCGGGACTTCATTGCTGTCCAAACGGTCAGCGGCACCGGCCCGCCATTCGGCCATCTTGACGGGGATTTCCGCCAGGTAATCCTGCCGCCCGGCGCGGCGCGCCCGGCCATCGCCCAAGGCCGCGGAAAGGTCGGCCAGACCGAGTTTCGCATCGCCGGCAAGCGCAATGTCGGTGCGCGTCGTCCGCCCGATTTCATGGGGGTCGACTTCGAGATGGATCAGCGTCTTGTCGGGTGCAATCAACTGGAAGCGTTTGGTTGCGATCTCGCCAAGCTTGCAGCCGACGACAATGAGGCAATCGGATTGATTGATCAGACCATTGGCGATGCGATCATAACGCCCGAAGAGACCCGCTGAGAGCGGATGAACGCACGCCACCGCGCCCTTGCCGCTCATCGTGTGGGCGACGGGTATCCCTTCCGCTTCGGCCAGCGCCAGCAACTCATCATAGGCATCCGAGATATGAACACCGCCGCCGGCCATGATGATCGGGCGCTTGGCGCCGGCGAGCATAGCTGCCGCGTGTTCAACGGCATCGGCAGCCGGGCGCTGACGGCGGGCCTGCGCCTTGAGGGTTGCCGGGTCGATCCAGAAATCGGAGACGTCGAAGTCAAATTCACCGTGCGCGATATCTTCCGGCACATCGATCAGAACCGGGCCGGGTCGGCCGCTGGTGGCGACGGCGAACGCGCGGCGGACATGTTCTGGAATGCGCTGGATCACCTCGACCCGGATGACGTCTTTCATGATCGGGCGCAGGATCTCGATCTGCTTCGATTCCTGCGTCATGTTCTTCCAGGCATGCTCGCGGTTGGCATCGCCCGTGATCACGATCATCGGCAAGCCGGCGTTGAGGCTCTCGACCACCCCCGTCACCAGGTTAGTCGCACCCGGCCCGAGCGTCGCATCAACCACACCCGGCCGATTGGTCACCTTGGCATAGGCATCCGCTGCAAACGCCCCACACCGCTCATCGTTGATCAGATAGTGGTGCAGACCAAGCGCCCGGCACGCTTCGTAGAACGGCAACAGCTGGAAGCCGCCCATTCCGAACATCGGCCCGACCTCGTGTAGTTTCAGCATTTCGGCAAGCGCCTGGCCGCCGGTGATGCGACGAATGATGTTGGTTGGTGATGGGTTTACCACGGCGTTGTTCATCCCTTTCCCTCGGTCGAACCTCAATTGCATCGCGCCAATCGCAGCTATCACACCGGATCGGGGGTGACCAGGCAGATCCGGCCGGCGGCAGCCTTACTGAAGCCCCTCAATCGGCCCCGCCGACCAGACCTTCGCGCACGGTCGCAAACTTGGTGCCGGCGTGCTGGCGCAGGATGTCGCCGAGCCGCCGGGCATCGCGCGCCTTTAGTGCGGCGAGGATCTGGTGATGTTCTTCGACGGCCTGTGACCAGCGCTCGTCCGACATCTCGCCGCGAAATCGCGCCCGCCGCACGCGCCCGGCCAACAGCTGATATTGACGTGACAGGGTGGCATTGCGAGCCGCTGCAAAGATCGCATCGTGAATATCCTGGTTGGTCTTGTAATAGTCGTTAAGCGCACGCAGTTGGAAACTCATGACCATGTCGCGGTGGAGGGTTTCGACGTCGGCGATTTCCGCATCCGTGATATGGACAGCGGCAAGTTCGCCTGCGAGACCTTCAAGTGCACCCATAACCGGGAACACTTCGGCCAGCTCTTCATCGCTCAACTGTGTGATCGCGGCGCCCTTGTTGGGGGCCAGCGTCACGAGCCCCTCGGAGGAGAGCACCTTAAGGGCTTCGCGCAACGGTGTTCGCGACACGCCGAAACGGGCGCTGAGTTCGATCTCCTGCAAGCGCTCGCCGGGCTCGAAATCACCGGCCAGGATCATGTCCCTCAATTGATCCGCCAATTGCCCAAACAGCGGCCTACGCTCGATTGTCGATATATCAGTTGGAGCCAACGGTAGTGCCGATTTCGTCATTTCGCCCTCCGCCTCTATCGCTTCCCATGCGCGCCCGTCAACCCAAGAGCTCATCGATAATACACGCGACATGCTTGGCCGTGCGACCGGTACCGTCGGCGATTTGATGGCGACAAGAAAACCCGTCGGCTGCAACCAGCACATCGCCGTTGGCACCGCGAACGGCCGGCAACAACGACAACTCGGCCATCGCCATGGAATGCTCGTAAGTTTCGCTTTGATATCCGAAGCTGCCGGCCATCCCGCAACAACTGGTTTCGATCACGTCGCACTGCAGGCCCTCGATCAAACCCAAGGCATCGCTCACCGCCGCCATCGTTCCGAACGCCTTTTGATGACAGTGACCGTGCAGCAGAACCTTGGCATCACGTCGGGCCAGCGGCGCCGCGATCCGGCCAGCCGCAACTTCGCGCACCAAGAACTCTTCGAACAGGAACGCATGATCGGCGAGAACCTTGGCCTCGCTGCCGGCGAGCATGGCCGGCAACTCATCGCGCAAGGTCAAAACGCAAGATGGCTCCAGCCCGACAATCGCCACCCCGCGCCGCGCCAAACCGCCGGCCACGCTCAACAATCGCTGCGCCTCCTCGCGGGCCTCGGCAACCATGCCGGCAGCCAGAAACGTGCGCCCGCAACACAAGGGGCGCTCGTTCCTCATCCAGTCCGCCTGAAGGATCTGCGGTTGGTATCCAAGTTTGGTGAGCACGCCGATGGCGGCGCGCAGATTATCCGGCTCGAAATAGCGATTGAACGTATCGGCGAAGATCGCAACCGTTTTATCCGAGGCGGTGCCAAGGTCAGAGCGGCGGCTGTCGGCGAACACATCGAAACGCCAAGCTGGCAGCGATCGGGCCGACGAAAGGCCCGTGACAAGTTCGCCCAATGTCGCGAGCCCCGGCACCCGGTTGCGCAAGTTGAGCAACGGTGCCAACCGCGACGCATAGGGCGCATAGCGGGGCAGATAGGCAACCAGCTGATCTCGGAAGCTTGCGCCGTTCTTGCGGTTGGCCGCCGCCAGGACTTCGATTTTCATCTTGGCCATGTCGACACCGGTCGGACACTCGCGCTTGCAGGCCTTGCACGACACGCACAGCTTCATCGCCGCAAGCATATCATCGCCAGCAAAGGCGTCGGCCCCAAGCTGACCCGAGATCGCCAGTCTCAGCGCGTTGGCGCGCCCGCGCGTCAGATCGCGCTCGTTGCGCGTCACCCGGTAACTCGGGCACATGACGCCGCCGACTTGTTTGCGGCACTCGCCATTGTTGTTGCACATCTCGACCGCGCCCTGGAAGCCGCCGCCGCTACCCGGATAGGCCGACCAGTCGAGCGCCGTCTCAAAGTCTGCGACGTGATAGTCGGGTTTGTAGCGGAACAGGGCGCGATCGTTCATGCGCGGGGCCCGCACGATCTTGCCCGGGTTCAGCACGCCGTCGGGATCAAACCGGTCTTTGATCTCTTCGAACAGTGTTACGGTCTTCGCCCCGTACATCGATTTGTGGAATTCCGAGCGCACCAGGCCATCGCCATGCTCGCCGGAATGCGCACCCTTAAATGCGCGCACCATCTCGAAGGCCTCCTCGGCAATGGCGCGCATCGTATTGGCGTCCCTTTCCAGTTTGAGGTTGAGGACCGGGCGTACATGCAGGCAGCCGACGGAGGCATGCGCATACCACGTCCCGCTCGTCCCATGCTTGGCAAACACCTCCGTCAAACGCTCGGTGTAATCAGCCAGATGCTCCAACGGCACAGCGGCATCTTCGATGAAGGACACCGGCTTGCCCTCGCTCTTCATCGACATCATGATGTTGAGGCCGGCCGCCCGTACACCCCAGATCGAAGCCTGTGCTTTGGCGCTTGCGACTTTGATCACCGCCTGCGCATGACCGAGATCACCCATCAGTTCATCCAACCGATCGAGCCGGCGCAGGTTTTCCGTCTGATCGTCTTCGGCAAACTCGACCAGCAGCACCGCATCCGGTTTGCCACGCACATAGGTTTCCATGATCGCCCGAAACATCGCGATGTCGCGCGCCAGTTCGATCAACGTGCGATCAACCAGCTCGACGGCAACCGGCCCGAGCTTGACAATGTGCTGCGCGCTTTCCATGGCAGCGCGAAACGTCGGGAAGTGGCAAATACCGAGCGCCTTGTTTTGCGGTTGCGGCGCCAGCTTGATCTTGATGCGCTGCGACAGCGCCAGTGTGCCTTCCGAACCGCACAGCAACGTGGCCGCGTTGACCGGTCTCGCCTGCCGATCGTCCGCGGGCAAAATCGCATCGATGAGGTAACCGCCAACGCGCCGTGAGACGCCCGGAAACGCCTGTGCGATATGATCGGCCTCGCGGCGTCCGAACAACACCAGATCGCGAAACAGATCACGAACCGTATCCGGCAGATTGCGCTTGGCGAAATCATCGTCGAGCGGCCCGAACCGTGCCGCGGTTCCATCCGCCAGCAGCGCATCGATCGCCAGCACGTTGTCGCGCATGATGCCGTAACGGATCGACCGCGTGCCGCACGAATTGTTGCCCGTCATTCCGCCAATGGTGGCCCGGCTCGACGTTGAAACATCTACGGGAAACCACAGTCCGGACGCCTTGATCTGGCGATTGAGATCGTCCATCGCGATCCCCGGCTCGACCCACGCCGTGCCGTTCTCGAAATCGGTCTCGACGATCCGATGGAGATACTTGCTAGTGTCAACGACCAGCGAACGCCCGACCGTCTGGCCCGACTGCGACGTGCCGCCGCCGCGCATCAAAACGCTGACGCCCTCTTCGCGCGCCAACGCCAGGGCCGCCTCGACATCATGCCACCGTTTCGGCACGACGACGCCGACCGGTTCGATTTGATAGATCGAGGCGTCCGTCGCATAACGCCCGCGGCTGAAGGCATCAAACAGCACCTCGCCTTCGATCTCGCGTGCCAGGCGTTCGGCCAGGCGATGGTTGACCGCAGTGTGGATGTTCACGTGACCTCCCGCGCCAATAAGGTGGCAGACAAGCTCGACCGGACAACGAGCGCTACCGAAGTCGAAGCCGAAGCCAAAGTCGAAGCCGGAACCGAAGCCGAACCACCGGTTCGCAGATCGCCAGTCCAGGCTGCAACCGAGACGCGATCTCGCATCCGGTGCAAGAACGGTCTTGGTTGTATATTGTATACAATTTACGAGAGGGTTTTCCATAGAAAACATTGGATTTTGAGACACTCACACCGGCTTTCTGAGTCGCCGATCGATCGCCGTCTGTGAAGAAGTCCTTCGGCTTGGCCTCAATGTACCTTTTGCCAAGGCCCTAATGGAAAAAAGGCCCGATGGAAAACTGCTTCCGGCAGCGGCCCACCAGAGCCATTTCGCTTTTTCATACAGCTTCAGGCCGTAAACTCATTGATCCGGGGTCCAGGGGACCCATCCCCTGGTCGGGGAGTTTGAGGGGCGGACAAGCCCCTCATCGATCGCCGCAACGCGGCGATTGGTCAAGGCACGCTAATCTGTCGAGGCCCATCCACGGCAGCTTCGGTGCAAGCGACCGGCCGGACGGTGCGAGGCGCGTGTCACGCGATGTTCTGGCGCTGGGGCCCGCGCTGGTCTTGGAAAATTGCCGGGTTTTGCCATCGCCAAGACGGCCGACCTCAAGCGATGAGGTCGAAAATGAACTCCGGATTCGTTAGGTCCAGGTCGCTCTCGTTTCGGAACACGGCGATCAACTCGTTCTGACCACCCGACTCGATGCGATAGAGCGCCAATCCCGCTTCGAGGCCTGCCGGTGACGTCGTGAAGGAATAGTCCGCGGCGCTGCCGGCCAGGCGGACGCTGTCCTGCGTTCTGTCAAAGTCCCAAATCAACGCATAGTCCGCCGTGCCGCCAGTCTGCGCATTGCCGTCGTCGTAGAACACAGCGCCGTTGCTGCCAATGATAAACTGGTCGTTGCCGGCGCCGCCAATCAAAACATCGATCTCGCCGGCACCGGGGTTTGGTTGGCTCGTGTCGACGGCGGAAATGACGTCCGACGTTTCCTCGCCTTGAATAATGTCACTGCCGACGATTTCCGAAACCTGGACATTGCCGAGGGTGAAATCCCAATAGTGGGGGATGAACGCAAAAGCACCGGTTACGGGTGTATCGAAGGTTTGGGTTGCCTGGATCTGCCAGTTGGTCGGTTCGTTCGCTCCGACTTCCCAGGCCTTGTAGCTGAACTGGCGATTGTAGGCGCCGACCTGTTCGACCGCGATGCGGAACTCATAGGTCTTGTCGACTTCGAAGAAGCCTGGTCCGCTGGCGATCGTGCTAAACCAATCACCATACTGGTGCAGGTCCATCGATGTATTCCAAGCAAATGGACCGCGGAAAAAGTAGGCGGCGTCGTTGAAGCCAAGCTTCGGTTGATTGCCCGGCATGAAGTCGTCGCCATGACCGTTCCAGAGCATCCCAAAGCCGAAGCCGCCACCATTCTCGCCGGACGGATCGACCGAGGTGACGTCATGGAAGGTGAGCGTGAATGAAGCCAGATAGTTGTCCCAGGTCTTGTCGCCAATTGCCAGAAGCCTGTCATAGCCGGTCTCAACCGGCCGCGCGCCTGCGGCGGAAATCGACCACAACCCGTCCACGACCTGCACGACATCTTGGATGTTGGTCACCTTTGACCAGTCTATTGAGTAATTACTGGACCAATCATTGCCGCTCTCATAGTCGATCACAACGTCCTGGGTGATAACCTGGCCCGAGTTCAGCGTGGCCTTGATGGTTACGATATCATCGGCGGCCGAGCCGTCGAGGTCGGCATAGGCGATATCGATGTTGAAGTCGCCTTCATTTTCCAAGCGGCGGAACGGGCCGACCGTCAGTTGGACATCGGGGCCGCCGTTCAGCGAATAGGTCAGCTTGGCCAGGTTCGCCTTCTGAACGTTGCCGAGAATGTTGATCCATGTTTGCGCTTCGCCCGGCAGGCCGAATGTCTGCGTCGTCCCGTACCAGACATTGATTGGACTGCCGACCTTGACGATGACGTTGGCGGTCGACGTCTGGGTGCCGTCGCTAATCGTGTAGGCAAAGCTGTCTTGGCCCTCAAATCCTGGATTTGGCGTGTAGGTGATTGTCCCTGAGTCACCAACCGCGACCTGGCCGTTTGCACCTTGTCCGAAGCTCACGAAACTCAGTGTGTCGCCATCGGCATCGAAGTCGTTGGCCAGCAAATCAGCCGCGATCGAAAGCGCCAAAACCGTGTTCGGAGCCGTTGCCTTGTTGTCGTCGTTGGCCTGCGGCGGGTCTTCGACCGCGTTGACGGTCAGGTTGAGCACGCCGCTCGATAAGCGAACGCCGTCGCTGATTTCGTAACGTATGACGTCCGTTCCAAAGTAGTTGGCGTTCGGGGTATATTGGACCTTTCCATCCGCTGTAATCGCGACCGTGCCGTTTGCTGCTCCGCCCACCGACGTGATCGTCAGCGCATCACCGTTCGGGTCGGTGTCATTGGCCAGAACATCGACAATGATCGTCGTATCTTCATCGAGAACGGCGCTGTCTTCAACGGCGCTCGGCGCCTGGTTGTCAACTTCGATACGAGCTGTCGCAGTCGACGTGAACCCACCGTCCGTGACGGTATAGTCGAACCGATCAACGCCACTGAAGCCGGCGTTGGGGGTGTAGGTCAGCGTGCCGTCGCCGTTATCCGTCAGGGTACCGTTGGCCGGTTGCGTGAAGGACATCAACGAGATCGCATCACCGTCGGGATCGCTGTCGTTGGCGAGGATGTCGGTGGCAACCGTGATGATGAGCGGATTGCCTGCGACAACCGTCAAACTGTCATCGGCGGCAATCGGGGCCGCATTCGAGGTCTGGCCATCCTCAGTGACCGGCGGATTGGTGGCATCGAAGAAATAGTCGACCTCGGCCGTATATCCCTGCGCCGCGCCCGTGCTGCCGGCAAACGGCCCCACCGATGTGACGTTGAGAGCCTGGGTGAAGCTGCCGGCCGTCGTCCAGTTCGTGCCGTCGACGGAATAGGACAACGTCCAGACATCGCCAACGCGCGAGACCTTCAAATACGGCACCGCGCTGGCCGAGATCGTGACGTTGATCTTGGTTGTCGGCTCCCCGTCCAGGGTCACCGAGGCGAACACGTGAAGACTGGTTCCGTCGGAATAGGTATCGAAACGGATCCAGCTGTCGGCATCCTCCACGACCAGGATGCCCTGCATCTGATACTGCTCGGTCGGTGTCGACAGAAACTTGACTTCAACCTCGAAGTCGTCATCGCCAATCGTCTGCAAGGCGTGCGCGGACTTGTTCTCGGTCCACACATCGTGATCGCCGGCCTCAGTCGACAACGTCAGGTACGACTCATCGCCTTGGGTTGCAAGACCGCTGGAGGTCCCCGCCGGGCCGCCGACCAGCCACCGGCTTGCCAAAGTGGCGTCATTGAAATCATCAGAGACAGGTGCGCTAGGTTGCACGGTGACGTCGATTGTCACGGTCGCGGAGGCCGTGTCCGACCCATCGGTGGCGACATACTGAAACGTGTCGGGGCCGGTATGGCCGGCGTTGGGGGTGTAGGTCAGCGTGCCGTCGCCGTTATCCGTCAGGGTGCCGCCAGCCGGTTGCGTAAAGGACATCAACGAGATCGCATCACCGTCGGGATCGCTGTCGTTGGCGAGGATGTCGGTGGCAACCGTGATGATGAGCGGATTGCCTGCGACAACCGTCAAACTGTCATCGGCGGCAATCGGGGCCGCATTCGAGGTCTGGCCATCCTCAGTGACCGGCGGATTGGTGGCATCGAAGAAATAGTCGACCTCGGCCGTATATCCCTGCGCCGCGCCCGTGCTGCCGGCAAACGGCCCCACCGATGTGACGTTGAGAGCCTGGGTGAAGCTGCCGGCCGTCGTCCAGTTCGTGCCGTCGACGGAATAGGACAACGTCCAGACATCGCCAACGCGCGAGACCTTCAAATACGGCACCGCGCTGGCCGAGATCGTGACGTTGATCTTGGTTGTCGGCTCCCCGTCCAGGGTCACCGAGGCGAACACGTGAAGACTGGTTCCGTCGGAATAGGTATCGAAACGGATCCAGCTGTCGGCATCCTCCACGACCAGGATGCCCTGCATCTGATACTGCTCGGTCGGTGTCGACAGAAACTTGACTTCAACCTCGAAGTCGTCATCGCCAATCGTCTGCAAGGCGTGCGCGGACTTGTTCTCGGTCCACACATCGTGATCGCCGGCCTCAGTCGACAACGTCAGGTACGACTCATCGCCTTGGGTTGCAAGACCGCTGGAGGTCCCCGCCGGGCCGCCGACCAGCCACCGGCTTGCCAAAGTGGCGTCATTGAAATCATCAGAGACAGGTGCGCTAGGTTGCACGGTGACGTCGATTGTCACGGTCGCGGAGGCCGTGTCCGACCCATCGGTGGCGACATACTGAAACGTGTCGGGGCCGGTATGGCCGGCGTTGGGGGTGTAGGTCAGCGTGCCGTCGCCGTTATCCGTCAGGGTGCCGCCAGCCGGTTGCGTAAAGGACATCAACGAGATCGCATCACCGTCGGGATCGCTGTCGTTGGCGAGGATGTCGGTGGCAACCGTGATGATGAGCGGATTGCCTGCGACAACCGTCAAACTGTCATCGGCGGCAATCGGGGCCGCATTCGAGGTCTGGCCATCCTCAGTGGCCGGCGGATTGGTGGCATCGAAGAAATAGTCGACCTCGGCCGTATATCCCTGCGCCGCGCCCGTGCTGCCGGCAAACGGCCCCACCGACGTGACGTTGAGAGCCTGGGTGAAGCTGCCGGCGGTCGTCCAGTTCGTGCCGTCGACGGAATAGGACAACGTCCAGACATCGCCAACGCGCAAGACCTTCAAATACGGCACCGCGCTGGCCGAGATCGTGATGTTGATCTTGGTTGTCGGCTCCCCGTCCAGGGTCACCGAGGCGAACACGTGAAGACTGGTTCCGTCGGAATAGGTATCGAAACGGATCCAGCTGTCGGCATCCTCCACGACCAGGATGCCCTGCATCTGATACTGCTCAGTCGGTGTCGACAGAAACTTGACTTCAACCTCGAAGTCGTCATCGCCAATCGTCTGCAAGGCGTGCGCGGACTTGTTCTCGGTCCACACATCGTGATCGCCGGCCTCAGTCGACAACGTCAGGTACGACTCATCGCCTTGGGTTGCAAGACCGCTGGAGGTCCCCGCCGGGCCGCCGACCAGCCACCGGCTTGCCAAAGTGGCGTCATTGAAATCATCAGAGACAGGTGCGCTAGGTTGCACGGTGACGTCGATTGTCACGGTCGCGGAGGCCGTGTCCGACCCATCGGTGGCGACATACTGAAACGTGTCGGGACCGGTATGGCCGGCGTTGGGGGTGTAGGTCAGCGTGCCGTCGCCGTTATCCGTCAGGGTACCGTTGGCCGGTTGCGTGAAGGACATCAACGAGATCGCATCACCGTCGGGATCGCTGTCGTTGGCGAGGATGTCGGTGGCAACCGTGATGATGAGCGGATTGCCTGCGACAACCGTCAAACTGTCATCGGCGGCAATCGGGGCCGCATTCGAGGTCTGGCCATCCTCAGTGGCCGGCGGATTGGTGGCATCGAAGAAATAGTCGACCTCGGCCGTATATCCCTGCGCCGCGCCCGTGCTGCCGGCAAACGGCCCCACCGACGTGACGTTGAGAGCCTGGGTGAAGCTGCCGGCGGTCGTCCAGTTCGTGCCGTCGACGGAATAGGACAACGTCCAGACATCGCCAACGCGCAAGACCTTCAAATACGGCACCGCGCTGGCCGAGATCGTGATGTTGATCTTGGTTGTCGGCTCCCCGTCCAGGGTCACCGAGGCGAACACGTGAAGACTGGTTCCGTCGGAATAGGTATCGAAACGGATCCAGCTGTCGGCATCCTCCATGACCAGGATACCCTGCATCTGATACTGCTCGGTCGGTGTCGACAGAAACTTGACTTCAACCTCGAAGTCGTCATCGCCAATCGTCTGCAAGGCGTGCGCGGACTTGTTCTCGGTCCACACATCGTGATCGCCGGCCTCAGTCGACAACGTCAGGTAGGATTCATCGCCTTGGGTTGCAAGACCGCTGGAGGTCCCCGCCGGGCCGCCGACCAGCCACCGGCTTGCCAAAGTGGCGTCATTGAAATCATCAGAGACAGGTGCGCTAGGTTGCACGGTGACGTCGATTGTCACGGTCGCGGAGGCCGTGTCCGACCCGTCGGTGGCGACATACTGAAACGTGTCGGGGCCGGTATGGCCGGCGTTGGGGGTGTAGGTTAGCGTGCCGTCGCCGTTATCCGTCAGGGTGCCGTTGGCCGGTTGCGTAAAGGACATCAACGAGATCGCATCACCGTCGGGATCGCTGTCGTTGGCGAGGATGTCGGTGGCAACCGTGATGATGAGCGGATTGCCTGCGACAACCGTCAAACTGTCATCGGCGGCAATCGGGGCCGCATTCGAGGTCTGGCCATCCTCAGTGGCCGGCGGATTGGTGGCATCGAAGAAATAGTCGACCTCGGCCGTATATCCCTGCGCGCCCCCCGTGCTGCCGGCAAACGGCCCCACCGACGTGACGTTGAGAGCCTGGGTGAAGCTGCCGGCGGTCGTCCAGTTCGTGCCGTCGACGGAATAGGACAACGTCCAGACATCGCCAACGCGCAAGACCTTCAAATACGGCACCGCGCTGGCCGAGATCGTGACGTTGATCTTGGTTGTCGGCACCCCGTCCAGGGTCACCGAGGCGAACACGTGAAGACTGGTTCCGTCGGAATAGGTATCGAAACGGATCCAGCTGTCGGCATCCTCCATGACCAGGATGCCCTGCATCTGATACTGCTCAGTCGGTGTCGACAGAAACTTGACTTCAACCTCGAAGTCGTCATCGCCAATCGTCTGCAAGGCGTGCGCGGACTTGTTCTCGGTCCACACATTGTGATCGCCGGCCTCAGTCGACAACGTCAGGTAGGATTCGTCGCCTTGGGTTGCAAGACCGCTGGAGGTACCGGCGGGTCCTTGAACAAGCCAAATACCCGAAAGCGCAACACTATCGAAATCGTCGGACGCGATGGACATAACTTTATCACTCGGCTGAAGAGGTGGGCCTGGGCTGGACGAATTTATTTAAAACGATATACATTTACGATCAGGGATTCAAGTCACGAGTGAATCGGAGAAATCACAGAAAATAAGCATTCGCAAAGCTTGGTAAGCACACGTTCCGCCGCCCTCAAGGCTTGAACCTGCGGCATATTTCCAGGCGCACAGGCAATTGTGGTAATTGTGCCATTTTGTGGAGAAACCTATACGACACTGTGATCAACTCTGTCATTATTGATTTGCACGTCGGATAGTGGGCGCTGGTAGATGACACCAAACGAGCCGACCAAGCGCCGGGACCATGACTTGAAACACGTCTGTCGACCGTCTGCAATCTAATGTTTATATTGGGCTGTGAACTCATAAATCCGGGCACATTGTGTGGCCTGGGACTTGTCGCAAATGCCATGTGTGGCCCGATCGACAACATCACCGCTTATCGCACGTGGCTCATTTGGTTAGCGCTGTCGTTACGTGGTTTGATTGTGCTTTGATTGTGCTTTGATTGTGGCCGGAACGGAGCTAACCTGCGCTATGTCCATGCAAAAACTGTCTTGCAGCATGGTGCTCGGCTGTGTCTTCATCGCCGGCGTCTGCAGCGCCGCGACATCGGCTGCTGCAAGTTCGCCGCGGCAAAGCGGCGCCAGCGACCGGGCCGGCCAACCGTTGTCGCCGGTTATGGTCAAAAATTGGGCACGTGGTTTACAGTCCGGCCCCAACGGGCCAATACCGGCGATTGTTGTCGATCAGTTTGGCTATCCCCCAAACTCAAGGAAAATTGCAATTATCCGCCAGCCGATCGTTGGATATGATACTGCTGTCAATTATCAGCCGTCGACGAACTATGCGCTCATTGATTTATCAAACGGCAGCATCGTAAAAAGGGGGGCGCTGAAAGTCTGGCAAAACGGCAACGTCCACGCCAACTCCGGCGACAAAGTTTGGTGGTTTGACTTCTCGGACGTGCGTGCGCCAGGCAGATATGTTGTTGCCGATATCGACAAAACAATTCGTTCAGCGGAATTTCAGATTTCGAATGGTGTTTATGGCGAAGTCATGGTGCATGCTGTACGAATGTTCTTTTATCAGCGGGCTGGATTTCATAAATCGCCCGATTTTGCCGGGAAGCAATGGGCCGACGCCGCCAGTCACATCGCTCCCGGACAAGATCGCGAAGCCAGACCCTGGCCCAAAAGTTGGCCGAAAAATGGGCCATCGCGATCGCCTGGACCCAGAAACCTTAGCGGTGGTTGGTATGATGCCGGCGACTACAACAGGTATACGACGTGGACGGCCCGCAACATCATCGTGCTGTTGCGCGCCTTCGAGGAAAACCCGCAAGCGTTCAGCGACGGGATCGGCATACCGGAGTCCGGCAACGGCGTGCCGGATCTGCTCGATGAGTTGATTTGGGGCCTCAACTGGCTCGTCCGCATGCAGCTCGATGACGGCTCAATTCTTTGTGTTCAGGGCGTGTCCAGCGCAAGTCCGCCGTCTGCCGCGCGCGGGCGCAGCTTTTACGGACCACCAACCACGTCCGCATCGCTGATGGCAGCGGCGGCGATGGCCTATGGATCGCGGGTTTTCTCAAGACGGCCGGAACGGCACCTTAAGGACTTTGCCGACAGGCTGGCGACGCGCGCGAACGCGGCCTGGACGTGGGCAAGCGCCAATCCGGCCGTGACCTACTACAACAACGACGAGGCCAGGCAGCCAGGCTCGAAGGGGCTCGCACATGGTCAACAGGAGTTGAGCGACACGGAGCGGCAATCGGCGAAGGTCGAGGCGGCGATTTATCTCTTCGCCCTGTCAGGAAAGCCGTCGCTAAAGCGGCTCATCGAAACAAGCGCCGGCGCCTTGATGTCGCGCGACGGCCCGACGCTGTGGCACGTCGACCGCGAAGAAGCGTTACTGTTCTACGCGGGCCTGCCGGGCGTATCAGCCCGGGTCCGAGCCCGAATCCGTGACCGGTTTCTGGCCCGGATGACGCCCCGGGCGGACGCGTTCGAGAGGTTCGTTGCACGCAGCGCCGCCTACCGTGCGCCGCTCAAGGACTTCACGTGGGGGAGCAACAAGGCGATGGCGATGCAGGCGCGGTTGTTTCAGCTGACCGCACGCGTGACCTCGGCCGCGGCGACCCAAGCCAATGCCCGCGCTGCGGCGTTGGACTATGTCCACTACATCCATGGCGTTAATCCGCTCGGCCTGGTCTATCTCAGCAACATGACGGTGGCCGGCGCCGAACATTCGGCAACGACGATTTTCCATGCCTGGTTCGCGAAGGGAACGCGATGGGAAAGGGTTGGTCCGCAAATGGCCGGGCCGCCGCCTGGTTATGTGGTTGGTGGCCCGACCCCGCAGTACTCTCTTGACCAGTGCTGCAAGGCGCCTGGCGCACGAACCGCGCTGCGCTGCTTCAGCCGGGCGGCAGCAGCTGTTTGCAAACGCCGCTTTGCCCCGCCCTTGGGCCAGCCGCCAATGAAATCCTACCTGCAGTTCAACGATCCGTGGCCTGCAAATTCATGGGTGGTGAGCGAGCCCTCAACGAACTATCAGGCCTACTATATTCGCCTGCTGGCAGCATTCGTCGGGTGACGAGGCGGGTTCGCAACACCGGCCGGCCGGGATGAGGCCGCGGCGGCGATCTCCAGCGCGCATCGGTCTCAACTTACCTGGCGTATGACGCGGGCCGGGTTGCCGGCCGCGACGCAGCCTGGCGGCACGTCTTTGGTGACGACGCTGCCAGCTCCGATCACCGCCCGGGCACCAATGCGAACCCCCGGCAGGATGATCACGCGCGTGCCGATCCAGACATGGTCCTCGATCACCACGGGCGCGGACGGTGGCAACTTGAAATGGTTCTCGAAGTCGTGCTGGTTGTTGTCCATCACGAAGGTGTAATGGCCCAGGTGACAGCTGGCGCCAATCTTGATGTCGGAATGTGCCGTCAGCGAGGAGCCATAGTTGATATAGGTGTGGGCGCCGATCGCGATCCGGCCGCTGCGGTAGGTTTGAAACTCGATCGGTACAATGCTGCCATCCAGGATGACACCGTTCTCGAAGATGACCCTGCCTTGGCCGAAAACGCGGGCGCGGCCCCGCAGCCGCACGGACAGCGGCGTTTGCGCCCGGCCCTGCAGACGAAGTTGAGCATTTGACAGCCGCAGCAGGTCTCGGGGGTTGGTGAGCACCTTGGCAACAGACTGCAGATTGGGTGACATCTGGACTCTCCTCCGGCGGATCGCTCGAAAGTTGGTTCGCTGTGATAGGTCCGGACAGGAAGCCCGGTGGCGGCGCGAGGTCAAGATCACGAAACTTTGTGAGGGGCACGACCCGGCCGGCGAGCGACGAGCGTCAAACCTGATCGTCGGCCTCGCTTGCAGCCGTCCGGCACGCGACGTCGCCGCCGCCAATGAGGATGCGCGCCAGTCTGCCGACATAATGGTCCAGGTTCATCTCGCGTTCGATCAGCTCGCGGGCCGCCGCTCCCAGCCGTTGCGCTTCCGCCGGCTGGTCCAGCAGCCGCTCGATCTCGGCGCGCAGACTGTTGGCATCTCCCGGCGGCACGTAGCGCCCGTTGACATCGTCAACAATGACATCGGTCTGTCCCGGAACCCGTGAACAAATCACCGGCTTGGCCATCGCCATCGCCTCCAGGATAGCGGTCACGCCGGCTTGAAAGTCGACAGCCTCCAACGGCATCACCAGGAAACTGCTATCGGCGTAGAGCTGGCGCAGTTCGTACTGCGTGAACTTTTTGATGGTCACGTTGCTCGGTATGCTTTGGCCCGAGGTCGTATCCTTGTATTTCGACCAGGGCGATGCAGCCGCAATCACGACGTCGACCTCCAAACCCGCCACCGCTTCCAGAAGCGTCGGATAATCCCGCCGCTCCAAGCCAACGGCGCAGATTTGCGGTCGCGGCGTCGGCCGTGGCGGCGCCCGTCGCGGTGCAAAGAACGCGTCGTCAACCATGAACGGCGTCCAGATGACCCGCGCGCTCGGGATCTTCCAGCGCTCCTCAATGAACCGCTTCTGGAAACTGCTGTAGACCAGAAATCGGTCAATGCAGGTATGAGCGTTGAGCCAGTCAAGAATGAACATCTTCTTGCCGACCGACAAGATGTGCACGATCATGGCGTGGTGAGCGCGCGTCCTCGGTGTCAGCAAAAACAGGCAAGCGAGCGGAATGCCGACCTGCTCACCGTCCGTCAGGATGGTCGCGTAGTTGCGCCGCAACGTCCAGCAGACATGGGCCAGCAACAAATTGGGGCCGCCGAGACGTTCGAGGAGGCGGCCGGTGAAGCCGGCCATGGTCCGGGCTTTGGCATGGTCCAGTATGTCGGCTTGGAGACCGTCGGCGATTGCCAAGTAATCGGCCCGGGGCCGCGAGCCGGTAGCAATCTGGCGGTCAATGTCCGGCGGGATTGTTCCAGACACAGTCAACAACACCGAATTCGTCATGCTTGGGTGCTCGCCTCATCTGCCGCGCAGCGCAATTGCCGATAGCAAGGATCTGAGACTTACTATATGGGAACTTAAAAGTTGGAACGAGACCCGCTCACCAACTACGTTACCGACCATCGCTGCAGGCTTGCCAGATGACAAGCGTGCGGCACGGAACGCAAAGGCTGGTGTGGCGCGGCTGAGTGCCCGCGTTGCAGGCCCGTACGGCCACCGACGACGGGCACGTTGATCCAATAGGGGGCCGGAATTGATTATCGATAGTCTGTTGGATGTTGTGCATGTGTTACTGTTTGCCTTGGCGATCGTCCTGGCCGTGATCACGGCGGTTTTGCTGGTTGAGGTGCTGGCCAGTTTGCGGCCGCTGAAATGCAACTTCCCGCGCGCAGAGAAAACGCCTTGCAGCTACGTTGTCGTGATCCCCGCTCACGACGAAGTCGGCACGATCGAGGAGACGCTCGCCGTCGCGCTGGATGACGTCGACGACTGCGGTCAAGTCCTGGTTGTGGCGGACAACTGCACGGATGCGACGGCCGGCGTTGCGGCGGCTGCCGGGGCCAACGTTATCGAGCGGCAGGACCCGACCCGGCGCGGCAAGGGGTTCGCCCTCGACTTTGCCATCCGTCATCTCGCGCAACACGCGCCGGAGGTTGTCGTCGTTCTCGATGCCGACTGCAAACCCGCAGCAGGCACCATCAGGCAATTGGTGGCAACCTGCCACCGCACCGGGCGGCCGGTGCAGGCGCGCTACGATCTGGTTCGCCCGGACAATGTCGATGGGATCATCGCACGGGTTGGCGCTTTTGCGTGGCGAGTCAAAAATTGGGTTCGACCGGCGGGATTGGCGAACCTGGGTCTGCCCTGCCACCTGATGGGCACCGGCATGGCGTTACCTTGGTCCGATGTCATGAATGGTCGGTTGGAGTCGGACCATCTCGTCGAGGACATGGTATTGGGGCTGGAGTTGACCGCGCAAGGCAGCGGGCCTGTGTTTGTGCCGGACGCGCGGATCGTCAGTGCTCTTCCGCCGAGTATTGATGGCCAGATGTCGCAACGCACACGATGGGAAACAGGTCATCTGCAGGTCATTTTCGGGATCGTGCCACGTGCCATGGTGCAGGCGCTTTACAACAGAAAACCGGCGCTTTTTGCGCTGGCGCTGGATACCGCCATACCGCCACTTGCATTGCACGCGCTGTTGCTGATCGCGACGACCGTGATCGCGGGCCTGGTCGCGGTTATTGGCGGTTCACCGGCAGCCCTGGCCGTTATACTGGGCGCCAACGTGGCCGCCGCAATCGCCCTCGCAGTGGCTTGGTACAAGGCTGGCCGCGACCTTCTGTCGGTCCGGGACCTGGCCATCCTGCCGGCGTATGTCGCCTGCAAGATCCCCCTCTACGCGCGAGCGATGGCCGGCTCTCGGGTGCAGTGGAAGAGGACCAAGCGAAGTTAAGCCAATCCGCCGTTGATCGGGCTCAACAGTGCTTCCGGTCAATCGCGGCAAGTTCGCGCCTGTGGCCATTCTGAGCGAGCACAACCGCTCCCGGCGCCACGCCCGACCACCCAAAGCCACGATCTCGTGGGGTCCAGGGGATCATCCCCTGGTCGGGGTGTTTGAGGGGCTGAAAGCCCCTCAAGGATCGCCGTGAAACGGCGATTGGTTACAGACCTAGTGGTCTCAATCACTAGCGCGGCGAAGACCTGAAGCCGGTGATCCGCTTGGCGTTGTTTGCCATTTCCACCAGGGCAGCCTTGAAAGCGCCGCGTCGCATCAGGTATCTGCTCAGTATAACGTACGCGCATGCAAGCTTCGCGCGCCATGCAGCCGGCGCCCTGAATGCCGCCTTGAGCCGTTCCACGAGCACGCGGAACTTGGGCATCAGGATACCGCCGGCCTGACGGCCGGTAAACCAGGTCGTCCGATCGCGCTCTTGGTTGTGGGCGCGGGTGGAATTCTTTGCGTGATCGCGCTTGAAGAACAACACCTCATCGATCTCAACAAAGCGACCATGCATGAGCAATTCTTCGATTAGAACCGTGTCTGATGCCACATATGGTCCGATCAAAGGGGTTTTGAGCAGCACATGCTTTCGCATGACGCCAAAGGCAAGTGTCCAAAGCCCCGTAATTGACTGGTGCGGACGCGGTTGTGATGGATCATGGTCCTGAAGGCAATCCTGCAGGTCGATGTAGCGTTTAACGCGCAACTCCGGCTTGTCGGCATCGAGTTGCAGGTTTGCCACGGCGCCGGTGACAACCCTGCCCGCCTCATCGATCACTTCCGACCGTCCGAACGCCACAACGGCATCACCGTCGTTGTCCAACGCCTCTACGCAGCGTTCAAAACACGTCGGCTTCCAGAGGTCGTCGTGATTTGCCCAGACAAAGTAATA
Source organism: Hyphomicrobiaceae bacterium (assembly GCA_965223355.1). GTDB lineage: Bacteria > Pseudomonadota > Alphaproteobacteria > Rhizobiales > Hyphomicrobiaceae > Tectiglobus. Next base: position 3,516,457 of record CBDCWE010000003.1, on the reverse strand, counting down.
GCCTTGTGCACGTCCGACGACACTGTTGAAGTTTCCGGCAGCGCCGATGTTGGTGTCGTTGACGTGATAGTGCACGCGCGCATCGCGTGCGGCAAATTCCTGGCAGATGGCCGGTGTGCTGTCGGTTGAGCAATTGTCGGAGATGATCAGCTCGAAATCAGTGAACGTTTGCGCGAGCAGCGATTCTATCGCCGATCGCAGGAACTGTTCACCATTGTAGACCGGCAGTCCGATGCTCAATCGAGGAATGTGTGGTCCAGACATCAATGACAACCTTGTTGTATATAACTACGTATGAGGGAAGCCCGTTGCAATAGGGTCCGGCGGCGGCAGCCAAAACGGGCGCTGCTTTCCAGGCTTGTTTTGCGGTATTGCTCCTTCGATGGTGCACCGAAGTGACCCGAACTATCGCACGCGCGTGAACGACGCTTTCGCTACCGATCGCCAAATCTCAGCGCCTTCTATCATCAAGCAGGCCCGCTCCCAACGCAATTCTAGTGATCTCAATCACCTAAAATGGCGCATCTCAATGCGCCATTTTAGGTGATTGAGATCACTAGGCGAACAACGCCCTGATATTTCACGTCGCAGTCTATTCAGTTTGTGCCGATGGCGAGCACAGGTCGGTCTACTTGCGCACGGCGACTGCGGCATGGATCGCACAACCGTGCGATCCCGTCGCAATGATCACACAAGCAAGCAGCACGACCGCAAAAGTCTTTCATCGAGTAACGATAATCAGCCGACTGCCATAACGTGGGCTGCGATACCAAGTCGCTCACAAGCGTAGCTCGCTCCGTTCACTCTTTATGCAATTTTGCCACTTTCGGCTTGGTCGGAGCTCACCAACAGGTTACCTGAGGCAGTCTCGGTCCGGTTTGGGCGATGGCACGTCTCGCGATCTGTGATGCTCGGGCCGGACTGGAGCGGAGTGGTTCGAGCTTGGTCTGACAGGTTGTCGCGGTTGTTGAGGACGACCACCAACTCGCCCTGGCGTGTCCGAACGATGGTGTGAGGCAACAAGACGGCGACCTGATCGACCGACGGTCCCAAGCCACACTTTCCTGGGATGGGGAATGGACGACAAAGTACAAAAGGAGCAACCGAAGCTCGATCAGAAAACCGGCATGTTGATCCGCAACGTCCTTCACCTCGGCGTTGGGCAAGTTGCAACGACGGTGCTCGGGATTGTCTTGGCTGCCGTACTGGGCCGCTATCTCGGGGCAACCGAGTTCGGGCGCTACTACATCATCATAACAATTGTGACCTTTGTTAACGTTGCCGTTGACTGGGGACAGAGCAATTACATGATCAGGGAAAGTGCGCGGGGGCGAACGGACGAGGCCACGTTCCTTGGCAGCGCTGTTGTGATCCGTATGCTTGGAACCGTGATCGCGATGCTTGTCGCGGCGGCGATCACGTTCGTCTTGGGCTACGGCAACGACATTGTCTTGCTTTCGGTACTGGCCGTCCTGTTCAGTTTCCCGACGACGATTGCCTTCCCGATCGGGTACTTGTTTCGTGGCCGCGATCGCATGGACCTGGACGTGTTCACGACAGTTGTCGGGCGCATATTGACTGTCGCGGCGACGCTGCTGTTCCTGGTTCTGGGTGCAGGTTTGCCGGGTGTCATCGTGGCGCAAGTGGTTGGTGCCAGCGGCGCGCTGATGTTGTGTCTCATGCTCGCCAATCGCATCGGCGTGAAGTTTGCGCCGCCGGCCCGGCATACCGTTCGCGAGCTGCTGGTCAGCGGTGCACCGATCGTTGTTTTCTTGCTGACACTTGCACTGCAGCCGTTTCTTGACGTCCTTATCCTGTCCGTCCTGACTCCGACCGAGGTGGTCGGATGGTACGGCGCCGCGCGCACGGTGCTCGGCACGATCATCGCCCCGGCCTCTATTATGGCCACGGCAACCTACCCGGAAATCTCCCGCGCCGCCCAACACATTCCCGAGCTTCGTCAATTGCTCAAATCAACCGCGCGGCTGCTGCTGGCAACCAGCGCGCTGGCGAGCGCGGCGCTCTATGTGTTTGCCGACTTTGTAATCGCCTTGATCTACGGCGCCGGTGACTTCGCCAGCGCCGCCCAGATATTGCGCACCTCAGCCCCGATCCTGCCCGTTCTGTTTCTCAACTTCTTAATCGGCACAACGTTCAACGCACTCGGCAAGACAAAGGAGCTGGCCGTGGCGAAGTTCGTCAATGTGATTATCGCAGCCGGATTGGCGTGGGTTGCGATCAACATTTGTCAATCGCGATTTGGAAACGGTGCGGTTGGTTTGATGATCGCCTTTGGTATCGCCGAGGTTGTTATGTTGCTGTCGCTGGCATATCTGTTGCCGCGCGGTGTTCTGTCGCACGCAGCGGTGTTTGATCTGCTGCGCGCGGGCCTGGTTACGGCTGCAACGATCATCCCGATTGTGATGCTGCCGACGCTGCCGGTGGTGCTCGCCGCGATCTTGTTATCGGGACTTTATTTCACGAGCGCCATGATCCTCGGTCTCCTCAAAATGAGCGACGTCAGAAACGCAATTCACGCCGTGCGCGAGCGCAGCACGGTTTTGCACAGGTCAGGCTGACAAGTCTCAGGTTTCCAAAGGGCAATGCCCTTTGGCGGGATCGTTAAGGGCAGAGCCCTTGACGCATCGCCGCTTGGCGGCGATCCTTGAGGGGCTTTCAGCCCCTCAAACACCCCGACCAGGGGCTGGCCCCTGGACCTCGGACTTGTTCAGAAGGCACCAAGATGATCGCCTCTCTATTGGTCGGTTGTGCGGCAACTGCTCAAGATTTGCCAACAGACAGGTGTGGCGCATTTTCACGCACTGCGATTTCGGATAGGCAATCGACCAGGCGGCGGGCATTTTGCCGTGCATCGAAGCGCTGTTCGGCGCGTTTGCGCGCCGCGCGGCCCATTTGAACGCGCAGTGGCGGGTCCTCGGCGAGGCGGTAAAGACGCTGATGCAAAGCCTTCTCGTCGTCGGCTGCAATCAGATAACCCGTCTCGGTATCGCCGACGATATCAACCAGACCGCCGGTACGGGTTGCGATGACAGGCAGCCCGGCAGCGCTCGCCTCGACCGCTGCAATGCCGAAAGCCTCGGCCCGGGTCGGCAGCACGAATACATTGCAACGCTTGTAGAGGTCGATCAGCTCCGGCGTGTTGGGTTTGAGATCGTTGTAGACCGTTAGACCCGGTTCGCGTGCCAGCGCCGAGCGCGTGACGACATGCAATTCCGCCGTCCCCGTTGACAGGGAGCGGAACGCATTGATGAGCAACGGACCGCCTTTGCGCTCGAAGTCGCCGCCGACGAAAAGAATTTTGAGCGGTCCGGTCGGGTCCGGCTGTGATGGTTGCCAGAGCTTGAGGTCGACGCCCGGTGCCAAGACCTCGACGCGGGCCGGATCAGCGCCATAGTCGTGAACCATTGAGTGGCCGGTCCATGAAGACCACGGCAGCAATCGCGCCGCGCCGCGAAAGACGTTCTGGTTGATGCGGTGCTTGTAGGATTTGATAAGGCCCGGTGCGTCGGGGCTATGATGATAGGCTTCGGACATCGCATCGTACTGGAGCGGTGTGATGTCGGTTGCGACGACATATGGCTTGCGCGCTATCAATCCACCGGCCAACGCCGCAGGCACTTGGGTGTTAAAGAAAAACGCATCGGCCGGCGAGTTATGCATTGCCGCGCGCACTTGCTGGCGGCCACGCAAGGTGCCGCGCATATGCGTTGTCAGGAAGGGAAGTTTCTCAATCGCACCGTTCGGCTTGGTGTAGGTCACAGGCACCCATTCAGCCACGATCTGCGGGTCGTGCTCCAGGAACCGGCGGATGTTCTGAGCATAGGTTTGGTGACCCAGATGTTGTTCCATGATGAAACAGACGCGTAGCATTGACGATCTCACCCAGTATCGTTCGGCGATGCAGTTGGCCTGCACGTCACCAAACCCAGATATGTTCCGCCACCCTTAAGTTGGCGCGCCGGAACCTGCCGTTGTGGTCTCGCTCGCAGCGGTCACAGATGCATGTTTCTGGTGCCAGGCCCACGCCGTCGCGATGATCGCTTCAAGATCTGTAAACTCCGGCTGCCAGCCAAGAACCTCCATTGCCCGGTTGGGATTGCTCACCAGAACCGCCGGGTCGCCCGCTCGGCGATCGCCATAAACGACGGGGACATCCAGTCCCGATACCGCTTCTACCGCCGCGATGACCTCCAACACTGAGAAGCCAAACCCCAGCCCCAGATTGAAAACCTGAGACGGCCCGCCATCGAGCAAGGTCACGAGCGACCGAACATGCGCAGCGGCCAGATCGGTGACATGAATATAGTCGCGGATGCAGGTGCCGTCGGCCGTGTCGTAGTCCGTGCCGAAAACCGAAATGTTTGCGCGCCGGCCCGAGGCGGCGTCGAGAACAAGTGGAATGAGGTGTGTTTCGGGGTCGTGGACCTCGCCGATTTGGCCGTCCGGATCGGCGCCCGCCGCGTTGAAATATCGCAACGCAATGTAGCGCATGCCGTGGGCCGCCGCGACGTCGGCGAGCAGCCGTTCCACCATCAGCTTCGATGCGCCGTAAGGATTGATCGGATTTTGATCCGTCTGTTCATCGATTGGCAAAAATTCCGGCACACCGTAGGTCGCACACGTGCTTGAGAAAATGAAGTTCTCAATGCCGTGGTCGACCGCCGCCTCGATCAGGTTGAGCGAGCCGGCGAAATTATTGCGATAGTATTTGCACGGGTTGTCGACGGATTCGCCAACGTAGGCAAAGGCGGCAAAGTGCATGATGGCGATCGGCCGGTAGTGCTCGAGAACATCATCCAGGCGCTTCCTGTCGAGTAGGTCGCCGGTTTCGAGCGGTCCCCACTTGACGGCCCAATCATGACCGTAGACGAGGTTGTCAAAGGCAACCGGCGTGAAGCCTGCACTGTTGAGGGCTTTACTGGCATGGGAGCCAATGTAGCCCGCACCGCCGGTGACCAGGACGTACTTTTTGTCTTCTTGCAACACATCAGGCCTGTCTTCGTTTGGTTGCATTGCGCGGGCCGATAGCCGTTCGGAGTGAGCTCAAACCACGCCGCTGCCCGCCCCCGGCCAGCCAACGGCCATGATCTCATGTCGGGTTGCGCGGCGGCCAGCAGTGGCAGCATAAAGAGCCGCAATGACCAAGCAGTTCGCCAGGCCCCGCCTGACGTCGGTTTACGACTTCGCCGACCTCGCCATTAGGACATTTGGCAGGATCAGCAGGCAACGGACGTAGCGCGCTGCCAACCGTCGCGGGTTCGAAAGCAGCCGCCAGAGCCACTCCACACCATACCGACCAACCCAGCCCGGTGCACGCTTCTGCTTGCCCGACAGAAAGTCGAGGCCGGCGCCAATGCAAACGAACGCAACACCGTCGACCCTGTCGATAGCGAACGACGAAAACACCTCCTGCTTCGGAGCCCCGAGCGCCACAAAGCAGATTTTCGCGCCAGAGCGAGCGATCTGTCGGGCATACTCTGCAGCACGCTCTGAGGTCGGATCAAATCCGAACTCGGGTGCACACACCCCCGACAGCTCAAGGTCCGGGATGGCCGCTTTCAAATGACGTGCAGCGCTAGCCAGCGATGCGAACTCGCTGCCGAACAGATAGACCGGGCAACCCGCCTTGGCGGCTTCAGCGCACAACGGTTCGATGAGATCGGCACCCGTCACCCGCTCGACCGGCGCGCCCGACAGTCGGCCTGCCCAGACCACCGGCATGCCGTCAGCTGTGACGTAGCGCGCCCTCCTGTAGGCAGCGCGAAAACTCGCATCGTCTTGGAGCTTGACGACGTGATCGAGATTGAGTGTGAAGACGGCGAATGAGGACTCGCTGTTGCAATCGCCCACAATTCGCGATGTGGTCGCTCCGAGCGCATCGCAATTGACTTCAACGCCTTGCACGATGAACTGTTTCATCTTGGGTCAATCGCACTCCGCATCCTCGGCCGACATTTGCAAGCCGACATTTTTTGCAAGCCGACATTTTGCAAGTTGTCCGCAGGTGACGCACGTTGTTTGCAGGTTTCGCCGGGCCAACGCCAATCCTTCAAACCCGCAACGACATCGGCCGGTTGCAGCACGTGCCTCAATAGGCGCCTCTAAACACGACGAGCAAGGTCCGTGCCATGATCTCGATGTCTAACCAGATCGACCAATTGTTGATGTAGTAGAGGTCGTATTCCATGCGCCGTTGCACATCCGCCGAGGTTCTCGTCTCGCCGCGATAGCCGTTAATCTGAGCCCAGCCGGTAATACCGGGCTTGACCCGGCGCCGGCGGGAGAACAAATCGAACTGTTGCTCGAACTGGAGGTCGTGGGAGACGGCGTGGGGCCGCGGTCCGACCAGCGACATGTGGCCGAGCAAAACGTTGATCAGCTGTGGCAGTTCATCGATGCTCGTGGCCCGCAGTATACGGCCGAGCCTGGTCACGCGGCGGTCGTTCCGTATCGCTTGCACCACGTTGTCGCCCTCGTCGGCCTGCACCATCGTGCGAAACTTGTAGATGCGGAATGTGCTGCCGTTTTGACCGCTGCGTCGTTGGCGAAACAATGCCGGCCCGGGGCTGTCCAATCGAACCGCGACAGCGACGAGCAGCAGGACGGGCAGCAGCAACACCAAAGCAATCGACGCCAAAATCACGTCAAGCATGCGTTTCAGGAACCAGGAATGCTCGGATCCGGGGAGCAGGTGAACAATGTCGGCCCGCACGCCCCCGATTTGCCGGGCGCCGGTGGTGGTGATCAGCGGCGCAGTCAGGTCCGTGATCAACATCAGCTCCGTCGCATAACATCCAAGGGTTCTGACGACCTTTTGAATGTTTTCAGACTCCGCTGCCGGTATAGCAACAAACACCTGGTCGTATTGCTCGTTCAACAACGCTGTTTCAAGATCGCCAAGCGCGCCCGCAACGCGCGGGTCCGCCGCCGCCGCCGGGTGCAGGCCATAGACGTCAATCTGATAGGACAGGCCTTCGGTCTCTGTGATCCTGCCGGCCAAATCACCGGCGAACTGCGCAGAGCCGACAACCGCGATGCGCCGTTTCAACATCCCGCTCGCCAGGCCGCGACCGATCAGATGGATGACGTATGCACGCAACGGCACGAGAACGACGGCGACGGCGATAAACCACGTCGCAATCCATCCGCGCGAGACCGCCTCGGACAGCTTCACAGCATAGAGCAGACCGAGCAAAACCAGAAAGGCGATCGCAAGGCCGCCCAACAGTTTGCCCAAATTGAGGGCCGGCCCGATCAGGCTTTCATCGTCGTAGAGGCCCATCTGCTTGTGCGTGACACAAACCGCGACGGCCAGACCGGCTGAGGCGGCAACGTAGGGCCAGGCGTCGGGGTAGCTGGCAAGCATCCAATCAAGATAGATCCATTTCGCCAGTATCGCCGCCAATATGACGGCGGTGAATTCGCCGACAACCAAGCACCGCCTTGCGACAGACATCGGGGCAGAGATTGGGTGTTGGCGGGCCTGTCGGTCAAACTGATAGGGCAGCCGTTCCGACGCATTGCCAGCGAGAGCACCTCTGGTCTCAGTTATTCTGTATTCGCTCATTCCACCGCTCTTACAACCACTCAGTTGCATTCATACAACAAACTAATTTGATATAAATATTATGCAGATATTCATTCAAGTTGATCTATCTTCTTAAGACAAATCTGATTGGAACTCAATGCCAAAGCACTATGGCAACTGAACGTCGTTAAGTCGTCGGTGTCGTGACATTTTAAGTATCGCCTGCCGATTTGATCTCGGCGTGCAACACTCAAATGCTGCCGCCATTGCTGCTGCAAGCTGCGCGCCAATTTGCTAGTCTCGATCTGGTTTTGTGTGCCGCATCGTTGCGACGGGGAGCAGTGGTCGGACGCCGATAGTTTCAGCGCTCGGAAAATTACAAGGTCGTCGTCAAGGGGTCTCGGTCGCGTGATCATAATCAAATATTAGGATAAATTGTATCTATCTCATATGCAAAGAATATTCAACTTTTCGTTGGGAATATGTGTAGGTGTAATTTAAGGTTGCAAGGCAATGTATTACTGGAATTGGCTCAGAACGTGGCATATCGGTTAAGCATAGCAGTCATCGAACCGTGTACGTATGCGGCGCACCGATCCGGGTGGCGATGCGAACACCATCACGGTCAGTTTACTGATGACGGTGAACGAACGCGCGTGATCGGCAGCCCGACTGCATTTTAGGCCGCAAACAAGCGCCGAGGCCGCGCAACGCAAGCAATCGGCGCGACTGGCGGTTACGCGGCGGCGATGACTTTGTTGTCGATAAGGGCTGCGATTTCGTTGTCGGACAAGCCGCTGGAGCAGAGCAGTTCGCGGCTGTGCTCGCCGACGCGAGGCGGTTGTCGGTGCAAACGCGGGCGCTCGCGATCTGGGCCGAACTCGAACGGCAACGCCGGCAGGCCTGCAATCTTGCCTTGCTCCTCGCCGAAGCGCGACACGAATACGTCCAGCAAACCACCGGTCGCGAGCAAATGCCGATCGGTGAAGAGGTCGACCGGCCTGCCGACCGGTGCCCATGACACATTGGCACGTTCGCAGCGTTTCTCGACCTCCTTCTGCGGCAGTTTTTCGAGGACCTCCTGCACGGCCGGAATGAGCCAGGGACGCTCATCGATCCTCGTGACATTGGTCTCCAGCCGCGGGTCTTTGGCCAGTTCATCCAGACCAAACTCATCGCTGAACCGCTGCCACTGTTGGTCACTGGTCACGCCGACAAACAGGGCCCCATCACCGGCGGTCTTGAACACATCATAGATCGCCCAGGCGCCGTGGCGGGCAGGCATCGGCGGCGGTTCCCTGCCGGTCGCCGCAATGCCGGCCATTGGTATTGACATCAGGAAGGCGGCACTCTCGAACAGCGCGCTGCCAATTCGCTGCCCCGTACCCGTACGTTCGCGTTCGAGCAAAGCAGCCTGGGCGGCGTTGACTCCGAATGAGGCACCGAGAATATCGATGATCGAAGCACCGGCACGCAGCGGCCGGCCGGGCGGGCCGGTCATGTAGGCAAGACCGCTTTGAAACTGGACGACCTCGTCGAGCGCCGGGCGATGCTCATAGGGGCCCCTGAGATAACCTTTCAAGGCCAGATAGATGAGGCGGGGATTGACCTGCGCCAATGCTTCGTATCCGCAGCCGAGCCGGTCCATCGTGCCGGGGGCGTAGTTTTCCATGACCACGTCTGCCGAGGCCGCGAGGCGATGCAGGACGGCCTGGCCATCGGACCGTTTGAGGTCGATGGCAATCGACTTTTTGTTGCGGTTGAGCGCGGCGAAGAAGCCGGCGGCGAAGCCGCCAAGCCGGCGCGTGTGGTCACCGTCCGGGGCCGGTTCGACCTTTATGACTTCCGCGCCCATTTCAGCCATGATCAGGCCTGCAGTGGGGCCCATCACGGCGTGGCTGAACTCGAGCACGCGGATACCGGTCAAGGGAGAGGCAGACATCAGGCGGCGGCCCTCCGACGAAACGCGTTGAGACTGCCGGCGTGGATCAGTTCGCTCGGCAGGACGTGGCCGACAATGTCTTCGGCCATGCGGCCGACCTCGATGAGACTGTCGAGATCGACACCGGTGGCAATGCCCATCTCCTCGCACAGCAGCACGAGCTCCTCGGTGCAGATATTGCCGGCCGCGCCCTTTTGGCCGGCGAACGGGCAGCCGCCCAGGCCGGCTACGGTCGAGTCAAACCGGGTTACGCCGAGGCGCAGGCCGGCGTGGGCGTTGGCGACGGCAAGTCCGCGCGTGTTGTGGAGGTGGAGGGCAATGGTCTTGTCGGGCCAGCGATCGCGCACTTCGCCGACGACCCGATCGATCCGGGCTGGCGTCGCCCAGCCCATGGTGTCGGCGAGCGAGAGCAGCGTGATGTCCGTCTCGAATTCGCGCGCGATACCGAGGCCGTCAGCGATCGTGCGAACGACGTCGCCCGCCTCGATGTCGCCCTGATAGTTGCAGCCGAAGGCCGCCATCACGCCAATGCGTCGCACCACCAGACCCCTTTCCAGATGCAGCGCGGTTTGCTTGCGCATGGCCTCGAGGTTGTCGGCGTGGCTGCGGTTGAGGTTCTGCCGGCTGAAGGCATCGGATGCGGCGAGCGAAATGGAACCAGTGTTGGTTAACTTGTCGGAAAAAGCAAGCGCGCGGTCCAATCCGCGGGCATTGAACCAGAGCGCCGTATAGGTGACGCCGGCCTTGGCCTTGAAGGCGGCGACCACATCTTCTGCATCGGCCCAACCCGGCACCAGTTTGGGATTGACGAACGAGCAAACCTGGATGTGCTTCAGTCCGGTCTCGGCCAGCGCCTCGATCAATCGGATCTTGTCGGCCGTTGCGATCGGTCCGGGTTCAATCTGAAATCCTTCACGGGGGCCTTCTTCATGTATTTCGACGGACGACGGCAAGTCGGACATGGGTGCATTCCTCCGGTTGGCGCTTTTTTTAGGACAATAAACGCAGGAGGAGGTCGTCGGCAATCAAGCGCTGCGGCAGCTCCGGATGCGGTGCCAAGGATCGGCAACGACAATGGTCGCGGGCCACTGTCAGGCGATGACCGTTCTTGTACAATTCTCGGGAACCTCTGAATAAGTCCGTGGTCCAGGGGATGATCCCCTGGTCGGGGAGATTGAGGGGCTGACAAACCCCTCAAAAATCGCCGCGCAGCGGCGATACGTTAGGGCTTTCAACCCTAACAACCCGACCAAAGGGCATTGCCCTTTGGAAACGCGTGATTTGACCGGAGGGTCCTTAAGTCGCCCTTTTGCGTCGGCGGTGTGCTGGCGGGCGCCTGCGATCTTGAACCACATTCGCAAGCGGACCTGCCCCCCTGAATGCCAACGGCTGCTAGATCATCGCGCGGACCTGGGCGGCCTGCGCCCTTGCCCCCGACATCATGAACGCGAAATCGCTGCCGGACAGGATCAGCCGCGCGCCAATGTCGATGTATTTCTTCATGAGCTCGGGATGATAGACGCCGCCCATACCCGGGTGTTTGCCGTGCTTCTTGCAGGCCGCCACCATGGTTTCATAGGCCGCCGCAACGTCCGGGTGATCGAATTGACCTGGAATACCCATGTCCAGACAGAGATCGTTGGTGCCGATCAACAGCGCATCAACGCCGGCAACAGCTGCGATGGCGTCCGCGTTGGCGATCGCCGTCGGGGTTTCGAGCATCACGACGAGAAGGGTGCCATCGTTGATCGCAGCGGCCATATCGCCAATCGGGTGCGATGCAAAGTCCAACTGCGGTAGCGCGCCGGTCATCGAGCGCTTGCCAACCGGCGGATATCGGCAGTTCGCCACCATACGGGCGGCGGTCTCCGGATCATCGACATGCGGTACGACAATGCCCTGGGCGCCGCCGTCCAAAACCCGGCTCGCGTGATGATGCTCGAAGCCCGGCACGCGGACGATCGGTGTGATGCCGGCATCGTGCGCGGCCACAGCAATCTGCGTCGCGGTGTCGATGTTCATGGTGTTGTGTTCCATGTCGATGAACAGCCAGTCGAAGCCGGCCGCCTTCATGGCCTTGGCGATGTCGACCGTCCGCGCCTGGCGCAGTCCCACACCGAGCGATAGTTCACCGTTCTCGAGCCGCTGCTTGGCCTTGTTTTCGACCTTGATCATCCGTTTCCTCCGCCGGTTACACGTACAAAAAAAGCGCGCTCTACCCTCGCCATGTGCCGGCCTGATGTCCAGCCCCGTGGCGTCTCAAGCATAAAACCTTAAATTGGAACCAATTCTGTTTCCAAGCGGTGCGCCGAGCCCTTAACCAATCGCCGCCAAGCGGCGATCGATGAGGGGCTGTCCGCCCCTCAAACACCCCGACCAGGGGATCATCCCCTGGACCCCGGATGCATCCAGAAGATCCCTAACCTGATCACTTCACCGCCACAAAGCCCATGATCTGACGGGCGGGGCCTGATTGACCCGGGCCATCGGCGGCCGCTTCAGTCGGCAACCGCGTGGCGGTAGAGATGCCAGGTCGCGTGGCCAACAACCGGCATGACGATCAACAATCCAATCAGCCCGGTCGCAATCGACACTGCGACACTGAACGCGATCACCGCGCACCACACAATCATTGCTACGGCATTGTTCCGGACCAGGCGAACGCTGGTCATGATCGCCGTTCCGATGTCGACGTCGCGATCAAACAGCATCGGAAAAGAAATGGCCGAGACGGAAAACACCGCGAGCGCGATGGCAGCGCCCGCCGCATTGCCGACCACCAGAAATATCAGTCCGTCGGTTGTCGTAAACAGCCGGCTAAAGAACTCCGGCCCAATCGAATTCGCGCCTATCATCGTGAAGAACAAAATCGCTGCCATGTCGACCCAAAAGAAAAAGGCGAAGCCGGTAAACACCGCCATCCATCTCAAGTCGTGCTTGGTTGCCTGCCTAATTCCGGCCCAGACGTGCGACCAGGTCACGGCCTCACCACGTTCAAGCAGGCGTGAGACAGCATAGAACCCGACGGCGGCAAACGGTGCGACCAGCGCAAAACCCATCGCCACCGGGTAGATCAGATAAATCAGCTGCACGATCCACAGCAGGAAAACGAGCAACCAGCCACCGACAACAAAAAATCCGGCGAGCGCCAGACCGTATTGCGGTGCCGACAGGAAATCGCGAAGCCCGGCAGCAGTGATGCGGGCGATATCCGCCAAGGTCACTTTGGCGACCGGAACGTCTTGCTTCTCGATTGAAACGCCGTTGCTTTCCACTGCAACCACTCCATTGCGCTCCAGCATGATGGTCGATCGGCCAGCACGATGATCGATCGGAATGGACAGACGACCACTCTGTCCGGGTGGCTCCACACCAAACCGACCCCATCCCGAAGGGCCCCGGCCAATGGAGCATTGATCGAGATCAATGCCGAACTGACAGCTATGGCACGATGGCGTAAGCGGGTTATACTCCCCGCCTATGAATTGAGGCACTTCATGGACGCGCAACGCAGCCAGCGCTCAATGGCGCCCGGCGGTCAAGGCGGAGGCGAATGCTTCAAACAGCGTGCGATTGATCGGATTGGTCTGCGGGTCATATTCCGCATGCCACTGCACGCCCAGCGCAAATCCCGGCGCCTCGGCAATGCGGATGGCCTCGACGGTGCCATCCTCGGCGATACCCTCGACGAGGAGGCGCTCACCGGCTTCTTCAATGCCCTGACCGTGCAGCGAGTTCACCCTTATCTTGTCGCGACCATAGAGTTTGCACAGGGTGCCGCCTTCGGTCAGTGCGACGTCGTGGCGATCGGCAAAGACGACCTCGGGGTCGGGATGAATTTCACCGGTTTCGATGCGCGGTGCGCGGTGATTCATGCGGCCGGGAATGTCACGGATTTCGGGATGAAGAGTGCTGCCAAAGGCGACCGCCATTTCCTGAAAGCCGCGGCAGATCCCCAGAAGCGGCACGCCACGCTCAACGCAGACGCGCGTCAGCGTTAAGGCAACGTCATCGCGGTTTTCATCATAGGGTTCGTAGGCGGGGTGGGGCTCGGCTCCGAACCTGGTCGGGTGAACGTTCGCGCGGGCGCCGGTCAGGACAACACCGTCGACAACATCGAGCAATGCGGCAATGTCGGTTACCTTCGGGTCGCCCGCAAACATCAGCGGTAAGGCGCCGCAAACATCGGCGACGGCCCGCAGGTTGCGCTCACCCGCCAGCTGCACGGAAATGCGCTCCTCCAAGAGGTGCGCATTGGCGATGATGCCGACTACCGGTCCGGTCATGGCGATCTCCTGTTGCCGTCGGGGCGGCTTTTAGCAAGTTCGGGCGCAAAGCAACAGGACTGTTGCACGACGCACGGTGGTGCATGGACCATAAGCAGCGCGCAACGCAGCCGGCGCACAAAAAGTGCCCGGCCCTGCGGGTCGGCTTGAGGCGATATTATTGGTCACCGCGAGCAAATGCCCAGTCCGGCTGGCTTTGTTATTTCGCGAGCGTCCTTCTCACCACAAAACGGGCGAATGCATTCGTTGCGTTCAGATGACGCCGCGCTGCTTCAGCGCATCAAGGTCGCCCGCACTCAGGCCAAGCTCGCCGTAGATTTCGCCGTTGTGCTGGCCGAGGTCCGGCGCGGGTGTGCGAATCGCCGGCGGGGTTTGCGACATTCCCGGGATGACGTTGTGCATTGGCAGACGGCCCATCTCGGGATCCGGTAAATCAACGATGATCGCGCGATCATTGATGTAGGGATGATCGATCAGCTGCGCGATATCCGCCACCGGTCCGACCGTGACATCCGCCGCCTCGAACAGCTCAAGCAACTCGTCCTGGGTCCTGGCGGCCATGAACGCGGCGACGATCGGGTCCAGTTCGTCATTGTTTGCGACGCGATCGGTGTTGGTCTTGAACTTCGGGTCGTCGACCAGGTCTTCGCGCCCGATCGCCTTGAAGAAGCGTTCCGCCATCGCCTGCATGGAGGCCGACAGCGCCACATACTTGCCGTCGCTGGTGCGATAGGCATTGCGCGGTGCCGTTTGATTTGACCGTGAGCCGGTGCGCTGCGGAACTTTGTCCGTCAAGCGGTATTGCGCGGCCATCGGCCCCAGGATTGAATGGATCGGATCAAACAACGGCAGGTCGATGATCTGGCCCTTGCCGCCTTTGGTCTCGACGTTGCGAACCGCGACCATCACGGAAAACGCACCGTAGAGGCCGGCAATCATGTCGGCCAGGGCGAGCGGCGGAAGCACCGGCGGGCGATCGCCAAAACCGTTCATGGCGGCAAACCCCGACATCGCTTCGACCAGGCTGCCGAACCCCGGCTTGTGGGAATACATTCCGGTCTGGCCCCAGCCGGAGACGCGCACGATCGTCAGGCGCCGTTGGCGGGCCTGCAGAACGCCGGGACCAATGCCCCAGGCTTCCAGTGTGCCGGGCTTGAAGTTTTCAACGAGAACGTCGGCGCGTTCGGCGAGATCGAGCAACAGCGCCTTGCCACGCGCCTGACGCAGATCCAGCGTTACGGACTTTTTGTTGCGGCAGTAAACCTTCCAGTGGACGGTGATGCCTTTGGTCTTCCAATTGCGCAGATCATCGCCGGCACCGGGCCGCTCGACCTTGATTACCTCGGCGCCGTGATCGGCCAGCAGGTGGGTGATCGCGTTGCCGGCGACCAGCCGCGACAAATCCAGAACGCGGATACCATCAAGCGCCGCCGGTGCCGACGGGCGGTAGTCCAGTTCGACAGTCATGGGTGCAGCCGGGTCCTTATGATTGCGGTAGGGTTCGACGTGAAATCTGAGATCATTGGCGCCGTCGGCGGGCCGGCGATGTGGACCCGCTTGAAGAGCGCAAATGGTCTAATTCGCCCGGTGCAGCCGCCCGAGTGAGTTCGCGCGGCTTTGATGGTGAAGCCGCACCAGCAAGCCGCGATCGCTGATTGTGCAATATCCCGATCACAGCGTGCGGCCGATATCGAGAAAGCGATCATGGCGGTGCTTGCGGATCTGATCCGGTGTTTGTCCGTCGAACTCTTGCAATGCGCTTTCGATGGCCTCACCGGCGGCCGCGATCGCTGCATCCTGGTCGCGATGCGCACCGCCAACGGGTTCTTCGATGACTTTGTCGACTACCTTCAGATCGAACAGATCCTGGGCGGTGATCTTCATGTTGGTTGCAGCATCGATTGCCCGGTCCGAGTCGCGCCACAGGATCGATGCGGCCGCTTCCGGTGAAGCGACCGTATAGATTGCATGCTCAAGCATCATGACCCGGTTGGCGGTGGCGATTGCCACGGCGCCGCCGGAGCCCCCTTCACCGACGATAATCGAGACAACCGGCACGCCGAGGCCGAGGCAGCAGTCGGTCGAGCGTGCAATCGCCTCGGCCTGTCCGCGCTCTTCGGCGCCAATGCCGGGATAGGCTCCGGCGGTGTCGACGATCGTCAGCACCGGCAGGCCGAACCGGTCGGCCATCTCCATCAGGCGAACCGCTTTGCGGTATCCTTCCGGTCGGGCCATACCGAAATTGTGCCGGATGCGGCTTTCGGTATCCGACCCCTTTTCATGGCCGAGTAGGACGACTGATCGCTCACCCAGACGGCCGAGGCCGCCAATGATGGCCGCATCTTCCGCAAAATAGCGATCACCGGCCAGCGGCGTGAAATCATCGATGAGCGCGTTGATAAAATCCATACAGTGGGGACGGTCGGGATGGCGTGCCACCTGTGTCTTCTGCCATGGCGTCAACTTGGCGTAGGTATCGAGCAGCGCCTGCTGCGCCTTTTGCTGCAGCTTCTCGATTTCATCGCCAATCGAAACCGAATCTTCGTCACTGCTCAGCGCCTGCAGTTCGCTGACCTTGCTTTCAAGCTCGGCGATCGGCTTTTCGAAATCAAGATAGGTGCGGATGTTGTTCGTTTCCACGTCGATACCGCCGGTTGCGTTGAGACCACCGTTGCCCAGGGCGACGGCCTGATTTGAGACTGCACAAAGGATCTCGGATCACCATTGTCAAGTCGCAGCTGCGACAATGCTGAACAGTTCGGCCGAACAGTCTGGTTGCGCAAACAACACGTTGCACGCTATCCGCCGCCAATCGAAACGGCGCGCCTACTTGGCGGTTGTCGCCAGCGGATGGTGCTCGTGAACCAGCGTTTTGAGGCGCTCTTCCAGCACGTGCGTGTAGATCTCGGTGGTTGATATGTCGGCATGGCCAAGCAGCTTCTGGACCGCGCGCAAATCGGCACCGCGATCCAGCAGATGACTGGCGAAGGCATGGCGCAGAACGTGCGGGCTGACCCGCGACGGGTCGATCTGTGCTGCAACCGCCAGGTCCTTGAGTTCGCTGGCAAACCGTTGGCGCGGCAGGTAACCCTGCGCGCTGCGGGCCGGAAACAACCATTTCGACATGCGCGTCGTCGCCGAGCCGAGCTCATCGCTCATGCACGCGTCCAAATAACGGTCCAGGGCTTGTCGTGCGGCCGTATTGAGCGGAACTTGCCGCTGCCGCCGGCCTTTGCCGATGATGCTCAGCACGCGTCTGTCGCCCTTCAGCACGGTGCGCTGCAGCGAAACCAGTTCACTGACGCGCATGCCCGTGGCATAGAGCATTTCCATCAGGCAGTAGAGCCGCAAGGCCTTGAGGCGGTCTTTGCCGCTGGTCCCGTCGATCCTGTCCTGGGCGGCGCTGATCAGCCGGTCGACCTCATCGACGGACAGGATTTTCGGCAACGCGCGCCGCTGTTTCGGCGTGGCGGTGCGATCGGCCGGATTGTCATCGAGGCAGCCTTCGACGACCAGAAACTTCAAGAACTGGCGCACCGCCGATAGGCGGCGCGCCCTTGAGCTGGCGGCCAGACCCTCCTCGCCGAGACGGCGCAAGTAGGCGGAAATGTCCGGCGTACGCAGGTCCGCGATGGCCAATCCGCGGCGGTCGAGAAAACCCAGAAAGTGATCGAGGTCACGTTCATAGGCCGCGAGCGTGTTCTTCGCCGCACCACGCTCGGCGGCGATGGCGGTCAGAAAGTCCGACAGTTGGCGCTGGGCCGTTGGCATTGGCACACATTAATCGACGGTTCGATCCGCTGTCGCCAGCGCACAAGCGGTTGACGTTCAGGCACCGCGCCAGAGCGAATCAGTTGGCATCGCCTCAGTATCCCGCCGGTCGCGGCCAGGATGCAAACACTGCTTCGAAGGCAAGGCGCCGTGCGGCTTTCACAAGACCAGCACGCTGCAGGGCGCGAATCGCATCGCTCAACGCCAATTGGTGGGCTTCGCGGGGCTGGTGGCGATAGAGCGCGCGCCGCTCAGGGACGGGCCATCAATGCTGCCGAATTTGCGAGGCGTTGCGCGTCATTGCCTTTGAATTTGAATGCCCGGAACGGGTTTGCGGATCTCTTTCGGTTCCGGCTCGAAGTAGACGGCCATGACGTAAAGTCCGCCATAGGCGACGGCCGCGATCGTCCCAACAACAAACAAGAAGCGAAATAGGCTCGGCATCTGGATGTGGTTCCCCTAGGCTGACAATCCGATCCTGGCATGGCACCAATATGGTACATCCGCAACATTCGCGACGGTTGTTGGCCGGTGCACGCGCCAGCGACACAATTACTGCAATCCGCAGCGCCAGGCGATAAATCGGAACCATTGTGCCGCGGTGAATTTGGTCTGAGATCAAGTGGACCGGGCTCGCGCATGGCAGCGCGCCTTGGTCATGTCGCGTGACCCGTCACCGGCCGGTTGATACCGATGCACACCCGCCTTGGGGAACCGATCAACGAGCCTGGCCCACACCGAATCGGCAAAAAATGGCCCCGGTGCCGTCACGAAATCGCTTCATCATAGAGTAGCTTTAGGTCGATAGACCAAAGGCCATTTTGCAATCCGCACACGTTTGCCGCGGTCGTCCCGAAGCGGCCGGCCGAGCTGTCGTCGGCTAGCCGGCTGGTCCACCTCCCCCGCGTGGACCACGCCGGCAGGGGTACGGCGTCGGAGCGCACGGAACAGATCCGTGCGCTCCTCCACAACCACGCCAAAACCTGCGACGGTCTCACTTTCACAACACCGGTCAGGCTGCCATAATGGCCTTGAATACCATCATTCAATATCCGGGGAAGACACCATGAAAACGCGCGCAGCTGTCGCATTCGAGGCCGGCAAACCACTTGAAATCGTCGACGTCGATCTCGAAGGCCCGCAGGACGGCGAAGTTCTGGTCGAAGTCAAGGCGACGGGAATTTGCCATACCGACGAGTTCACGCTTTCGGGCGCCGACCCGGAGGGTCTGTTCCCGGCAATTCTCGGCCATGAAGGCGCCGGCGTCGTCGTCGATGTCGGACCTGGCGTCAAGGGCCTCAAGAAGGGCGACCACGTCATCCCGCTCTACACGCCCGAGTGTCGCGAATGCGAATACTGCCTCCACCCCAAGACCAATTTGTGCCAGGCCATTCGCGTTACCCAAGGCCAGGGCCTGATGCCCAACGGAACCAGCCGCTTTTCCTTCGAAGGCAAGCCCGTCTTCCACTACATGGGCACCTCGACATTCGCGAACCACACCGTCGTGCCGGAAATTGCGCTGGCGAAGGTCCGCGAAGACGCGCCATTCGACAAGATCTGCTATATCGGATGTGGTGTGACGACCGGCATTGGCGCGGTGATGAACACCGCCAAGGTCGAGGCCGGCACCAATTGCATCGTGTTTGGCCTTGGCGGCATCGGCCTCAACGTTATCCAGGGGCTCAAGCTGGTCGGTGCGAACATGATCGTGGGTGTCGACACCAACGACGGCAAAAAGGCCTGGGGCGAAAAGTTCGGAATGACGCACTTTGTCAATCCGCGTGAGGTCGACGGCGATCTGGTCGCCCATCTTGTCGAACTGACCGGCGGCGGCGCGGACTATTCCTTCGAGTGCATCGGCAACGTCGACGTCATGCGGGCCGCGCTCGAATCGGCGCACAAGGGCTGGGGCGAAAGCATCATCATCGGCGTTGCCGGCGCCGGTCAGGAGATCAAGACCCGGCCGTTCCAGCTGGTCACCGGTCGATCGTGGCGCGGCACCGCGTTCGGCGGCGCACGCGGGCGCACGGACGTTCCGAGGATCGTCGATTGGTACATGGATGGTAAAATTCAGATCGATCCGATGATCACGCACACCATGGGCTTGGCGGACATCAACAAGGCGTTCGACCTGATGCATGCCGGCGAGTCGATCCGCTCGGTGGTTGTCTACTGATCCAGCTGCCGGATACCGGTTGTAGACTGCGGCTCGTTGATTGATCCCGACGGGCCGCAATTCGTTTCAGCCGGGCCGTCGATGTGCGGTGATCGAGCTGACCGTTGATGGCGGCCCACGGCCTGAGAAAGAGGTGAGAGACGCGCCATGGCAAAGCAGATGATCTACTGCACAGCACCGGACGGATTTCCCAGCGAAGACTGCTTTCGTCTCGAAGACATGGCGATCCCGAGCCCCGAAAACGGCGAGGTCCTGGTCGAAACCCATTACCTTTCGATCGACCCCTACATGCGCCGGCAGATGGGCAGCACACGCAACTATGCCCGCCCCCTGAACATCGGCGACGTCATGATCGGGCGCGGTTGCGGGGTCGTAATCGAAAGCAGACACCCGGATTTTGCCGTGGGCGACGGCGTCCAGGCCGAATTCGGCTGGCGCGAATACGTCACGCTCAATGGTGACGGGCTGAGGAAACTGCCGCCAGATTTGATGCCGCTGTCGCTCAGCCTTGGTGTTGTCGGCCAGTCGGGCGCAACGGCCTGGGTTGGTCTCAAAGATGTCGCCCACGTGCAGCCCGGTGAAACGCTTGCCGTCAGTGCCGCGGCCGGCGCGGTCGGCAGCGTTGTCGGCCAGATCGGCAAGATCATCGGGTGTCGAGTTGTCGGCATTGCCGGGGGCGAAGCAAAGTGCAGGCACGTTGTCGCGGATCTGGGCTTTGATCATGCCGTCGACTACAAGGCCGGCGATATCTCGGCGGCACTGGCCGCGGTCGCCCCGAACGGCATCGACGTCTATTTCGACAATGTCGGCGGCGAGGTTCTCGACGCGGTGCTCGGCAATCTCAGGCAGCATGCGCGGATTGCGATCTGCGGCCAGATCTCACAGTACAGCACGACCGAACCCTACCGACTGCGCAACATCGTCAAACTGCTCGACTGCTGCGCCCGGATCGAGGGGTTTAGGATCTCCAATCATCTGCCGCGGCGCGATGAGGCGCTTGACCAGCTCATGCGCTGGTTCCGCGAGGGGCGCCTCAAGTATCGCGAAACCGTCGCCGAGGGCATCGAGCAGGCGCCGGCCGCGTTCCTCAATATGTTGAGGGGCGGCAACTACGGCAAACAGGTTGTGCGGATCGCGGCTGCCGGCAAAACCGACCGTTTAAGCTCAATCTGAAACGCTACAGCGAACGGGAGCAACTGATGCCCTGGATTATCCTGTTGTTTGCCGGGTTGCTTGAGGTGGTCTGGGCGGTCGCCATGAAGCAGTCGGATGGTTTCAGCCGGCTTGGGCCGACCATCGTGGTCGTCATCGCGATGCCCGCTTCCGTCGTGCTCCTGGCGTTGGCTATGCGCAGCCTGCCACTGGGCACGTCGTATACGGTGTGGACAGGAATCGGCGCCGTCGGCGCGTTCGTTGTCGGCGTTGCCATGCTCGGAGAAGCGTTGACGTTCGCGCGGACCTTTGCCGCCGTGCTGATCATCTCGGGCATGTTGCTGATGCGGCTTGCCGAATAGCCCGCCATGGTCGCCGTTCAAACTTGGCTCGAACCATCCCGCTCGCCGCCCTGCCCGAGGCAGAAATGGCCTAAGGATCCGCTGATCAAGTCACGGGTTTCCAAAGGGCCTGGCCCTTTGGCGGGATCGTTAAGGGCCGCGCCCTTAACATATCGCCGCCCGGCGGCGATCCTTGAGGGGCTTTCAGCCCCTCAAACACCCCGACCAGGGGATCATCCCCTGGACCCTGGACTTAATTCAGAGGTTACACTAGTTGCGCGCCGCGAACCAATCCATAAGGGCGGTTGGTGCGAGGCGGCGCATGGCGACGATCACGTAGGTCGGGATCGTGACATAGTAACGGCGCTTCGGCCGCCGGCCTTCAACGGCTTCGACCAGCTTTTGGGCGACAGATTGCGGTTGTAGCTTGAACAGTTGTTTGCCGCCGCGTTCCATGCTGGCGATGATCGCGCGGTATTTGTCACTGTGAACCGAGCCGTCGATGTCGATGTTGGCGCGGGCCGCTGCCATGGCGTTCTCGAGAAACCTGGTCTCGATTGGTCCCGGTTCGATCAGGACCACGCGGATACCGCTGCCGGCAAGCTCCAGGCGCATCGTGTCTGCAAGCGCTTCAAGGGCAAACTTGGTGGCGCAATAGGCGCCGCGGTAGGGCGCTGCGATGAGGCCCAGCACCGATGAGCAAAACACGATGCGACCTTCGCCGTTGGCACGCATGGCGGGCACCAGGCGCCGCGTCAGATCGTGTGCGCCCAGCACGTTGACGTCGAATTGGCGGCGCATGGCCTTGTCGTCGAGATCCTCGATGGCGCCGGGCTGGGCATAGGCAGCGTTGTTGACAACGGCAAACAACCGGTCGTTGGTCAGCGCCAGCGCCTGGGCGGCGCAAGCGGCGATCGAAGCCGGATCGGTCAGCTCCAGCGCCAGTGCGTCGACGCCGACGTCATCGCGCAGATGGGCGAGATCGCGCTCACGCCTGGCCGTCGCCAGGACGCGCCAGCCGCGCGCCTTGAGCAGCCGTGCCGAGGCCAGGCCGATACCGGACGAGCAGCCGGTAATCAATATCGAACGCGGCTCGGACATCCGGGCGGCGCGCTCAGTTGGCGCCTTCGAGGAGACGCCGGGCGATGACCTGGGCCTGGATCTCGGCCGCCCCCTCGAAGATGTTCAAGATGCGGGCGTCGCAAAGGACGCGGCTGACCGGATATTCGAGTGCGAAACCGTTGCCTCCGTGAACCTGAAGCGCATTGTCCGCCGCAGCCCAGGCGATGCGGGCAGCCAGCAGTTTGGCCATACCGGCCTCGAGGTCGCAGCGCCGGCCCTGGTCCTTTTCACGCGCCGCGAAGTAGGTGAGCTGGCGCGCGATCATGGTCTCGACCGCCATCATGACGATCTTGTTGGCAACGCGCGGGAAGGCATAGATCTGCTTGCCAAACTGGAGGCGCTCCTGGGCATACTGCACGGCCAGATCCATCGCCGATTGGGCAACACCGACGGCGCGCGCTGCGGTTTGAATGCGCGCTGCTTCAAATGTTGCCATCAGCTGCTTGAAGCCCTGGCCTTCGCTGCCGCCGAGCAACTGTGATGCCGGCACTTCGAATCCGTCGAACGAAATGTCGAATTCCTTCATGCCGCGATAGCCAAGCACTTCGATCTCACCGCCGGTCATGCCGGCGGCGGGAAACGGATCTTCGTCGCTGCCGCGGGGCTTGTCGGCGAGAAACATCGACAGGCCGCGATAGCCGCTCTGGTCCGGATCGGTGCGCACCAACAGCGTCATCAGGTCGGCGCGCACCGGGTGGGTGATCCAGGTTTTTTGGCCGAAGATCCGGTAGACATCACCGTCGCGCTCGGCCCGCGCCTTCAGCGATGCGAGATCCGAGCCGGTGTTCGGTTCCGTGAACACCGCCGTCGGGATGATCTCACCCGATGCGATCTTGGGCAGGTAGTGTTGCTTTTGCGCGTCGGTCCCGTTGGCGAGTATCAGTTCGCCTGCAATTTCCGAGCGTGTGCCGAGTGAACCGACACCAATGTAGCCGCGCGAGAGTTCCTCGGATACGATACACATCGCTTGTTTGCCGAGGCCAAGGCCGCCCCATTGCTCCGGCATCGACACCCCGAAGACCCCCAATTCGGCGAGCTTTGCGATTGTCTCAAGCGGGATGTAATTGTTTCCCAAATGCCACTCGTGCGCATGCGGGAGCACTTCCGCCTCGCTGAAACGGCGCATCTCTTCCTGCATCGCGGCATGGGTCTCATCAAGACCGCTATCGCCGAACGTGGTCGCCTTGGGATGCGCGGCAACGAGTTCGGCGAGGCGAGTCTTGACGCGCTGGCTTTGCGCCCGGTCCACCACGGCATCGGTGTCGTCGGCAAACTGGCGAATCTCCGAGCGCGCAACTCCGAGTTCCGCCAGACGAGCGGTTTCGCCCTGGCTCATGGCGATCCCGCCGGCAATTTGCGCGGCGTATTCGCCAATCGCAACGTCCAGGATCAGGCTTTCGAACTCACCAAACCGGCCTTCGTCCGTCAGCCGTCGTCCCCAGCCGTGCATCTGTCGCAAAGCTTCAACGTATGTTGCGAGCCAGGCCAAACCGTGGGCCATGTGTTGGTCGCGGTCCGCGGGCTTGCCGCCCGTGCGATCGCGGACGGCAGCCTTGGCGCTGACCAAGATGCGGTCGGCAGCGTCGACGACGTCGGCGGCAGCGGCAAGCGCGGATTGCTCGGATTTGATCGTATCACCTCGTCCTTGCGCCATTGCTGTCATATCTCAATCTTTCGCTGAAGTTCGTGCAGCCGGGCCGATTGCCAAGATCTCACCAATCGCGGCCGCCGCCACGTCGTTGCCGGCCCAGTGTCCGTAGGCCATGATGTGTTGCCGTTGCCGTTCAGACGTCCGCTGGAGCCGTCTTGCTCGCCGGTGCAATCGCCTGGCGCCGCCACCAACGTGCCGTCGGGGACCGAGCGGGCGAGCGGGAGGGTTGCAGCGCACGTCTGAAACGCTATAGGGGTGAAAATTCATGGCGCGGCGCCGTTTGACTATGCGGTGACACGCCGCAAGACGCGCGTGGCCGCGGAAAGATGGCGTGTCATCAACGCATGCGGCAGCCTTCCGGGACCTCGAACTTCACCGATATCGCCGCCGCTGCCGCCGTGCCGCACGGACCGCACCGGCGTTAGCCCGATTCGCGGCGCCCGGTTAACGCGCCGAGGAATTTGTTGCGACGCGATTTGGTTGGGTCGTGTGCTGTGCTGGCGGGCCGTGCAGCATGCGGCTGTGTTGCGCTCGTCGCGGTCGGCCGCTCCGCGGCGGGCGCGGTCGGCCGCTCCGCGGAGGGCGTAGGCGGGCTCGCCGCTGCCGCCCGGTTGGCAGCCGGGCGCCGCACGATTTCGACGCTGGCCTCTTCGACATCGCTCGTAAAACGACTTGCGACTGCGTAGAAGTCTTCCTCCTCATCCGCATCGAACGAAACGCGCTCAAGGGACCGTGCCAGGTCAGCTGTCGACCAATTTGCTTGCGCCGGCTCGATGCGATCGGCTTGGGGTTGCGGGATCGGCGGCGGTTGATCAGCCGTTGCGGCCGGCGCAGACCTGTCCTGCGTCGGTTCAAGTTTGACGATTTTGACATCGGCTTCATCAGCGTGCGTGTCGTCGATCGATCGGTGGTCGCCGCGATCCGCAATCGTCAAAGGCGGCGGTGGTGATGGTTGCCCGCGTGCGGCCACCCCTTCGGCGGTCGCCGTCGGTTCGATCTCCGGATCATTGATGTCTGCGATTGGCGCCGGCATCACCAGCGGCGGCGGTGGGGGTTGCTCTTGGCGCGGCTGATCGGCGGTTTTTGCGCGTTCCGCGATTGCCGGCGGCGGACGTTTGAGGTCGGGCATTACGATGGTCGAAATCGTCTGCTCCAAGCGCGCGATGCGATCGCTCAAGCCCACCTGGCGGTAGCCCGTGTCGTCACGGCGCGCTTTATCATCGCTCGCGTTCGGTGCCTGCGGCCGGTCGTACCGCGGCTCCCAGGCGGTTTCGTCGGGCGGTGCAATCGTGGTCGATGAAATACCGCGCGATCGGGCCCGTGCAAACGCCGTCATGCGATCGCCGGCCAACATCGCCGCCTGCTCGATCCACTGACCCGATGAGATTCTGCGGCCGTCCGGCATGCGCTGGCGCAAGTCATCGACGTCTACGGCGCGCAAGGCCGCGATCCGGTCGAAGCTGACCAGCCCCGCAGCCGCCAAGATCTCACGGTCGGCCAGCGTCAACCCTTTGATGCTGAGCAGGCTGTCGGGATGATCGGTGTTGACGGCGATCGGGGCGGGGCGGTTCGCTGCCGGTTGCCCCTCAACCCTTGGCGACGGGCCGCGGGCGGGCGCCGGGTTTTGTGCGTCAGTATCGGACGATGTGCGGCCAGCTCCCGCGCCAAGTGCGATGAACGGTGTCAGCTTGCGACGATGTTTGGTACCGTCAACGCCAAACGGCGGCGGATGCCGGTAGGTGGTAACCGTGTCTGCCACTGCCACCTGATGTGGTCCCTGTTGGCCGGTTGCCGCGGCGGCGATGGCGTGCGCCGGCGGTTGGGCGGCAACGGGACTTTCAGATCGGCGGTCCGGTTGCGACGGTGGCCTGGTTGTGATCTCGGCCCGATCGGCCTCGTCGACTGCGCCGGCCGCGTCGGCCGCGCGAATAGGCTCCGGCGGCGGCCCGGAGGCAGGCTCGTCAGCAGCCGCTCGATGGGCGCTCGGTGCAGCTTCCGAACCGGCGATCTCGGTCGTCGGGTCCGGCCGGGATTGCGCGACCGGATAACTGCCGGGCCGGGCCAACAGGTCTTCGAGCAGCTCGATTGCATCGAGCAGCTTTCTTCGCGCCCGGAACAGGCGATTGTTGTTCAATGAATCTGCGACCGAGGCAGGCAGCACCAACTCGCGCGCCACCTCAGTTTCCGGCCGACCCGGAGCCGCTTTGATGTGGGCATAGTAAACCGCCCAGTTCGCATCATGCGCCAGCAAAGCGTCCAGACGCGCCCGTTCGCGCTCCAGGCCTTTCAGCTGCTCAATAATGCCGTTGTTCATCGTCAACGCTTCGCTGCTGCGTGGGCTTCGTTGCGGACAGAAGCTTATCTGCCGAGGACAGGGCTTGCGCCGAGCCGAGCCAACCAGCCGGCCAGCCGTCCCCGACGCAAAGATTGCGTCATTCCGGTTAACAATATGCTCTGATAACGTTTTGGTCCAATCGAGCCCTGTCAGCAACGGTTGGACGTCACCGGCCGGCACGGGGCACTTTCAACCAGCATCGGGCGAACCGGGACGAACGATGAACACAGCCAGCGTAACCAGTGCCATGCCGATGAGTTGCATAGAACGCAACTGTTCGCCGAAGAGCAGCCAGGCAAAGACGGCGGTAACCGCAGGGATCAGGTAGAACAGCGCACTCGTGCGCCAAGCCGCGTTCTCGCGCAGCAAATGGAGAAACAGGCTCACAGCACCAATCGAAAGTACGAAAACCAGCCAGATCTGGGCGATGATGAACTGCCAGGTCCACTCGACCTCACGGGTTTCGGTCAGATAGGCGAGCAGGCCGACAGTCAATGCGGCGCCGACGTACTGGGGCACCAGGGCGGATGTGACATCGAGATCCGCCGCGGTGGCCTTCTGATAGAGCGTGGCGAAGGTGATTGAGGCTAGTGAAATGACCGCGGCGAGCGTGGTCTCCAGCGTCATCGCGGCGCCTCCAAGGTCCAATGTCGGAAATGCCACGAACACAACGCCGGCCGCACCAAGCAGCAATCCGCACCAGTGCATGGCGCGCACACGCTCGCCCAAAACGAGCGGCGAGGCCACCGAAGTCACGATTGGTTGCAGCGAAATTATCAGCGCCGCGATACCGGCGGCCATGCCGTGGCTGATCGCCCACAGGACGGCGCCGAGGTAAATGCCGTGGAGCCAGGCCCCGACAAACATCGAACGCAGCCAGTCGCGCGGCCGCAATTGTGGAACCCGGAACAGCCAACACACCGGCACTAGGATTAGGAGCACGAGCAGGAACCGAATGCTGAGGAACGTCATTGGCTCGGCATAGGGCGCACCAAGCTTCATGCCGATATAGCCGGTCGCCCACATCGTGACGAACAACCAAGGCGCGAGTCTTACCAGCATATTCGAATTCCTCGCGGGCCCGTCGGCGTAAATTGAGCCGCTCTGAAAGTGCGGTCTTGTATCGAGGAGGGGTGAAGAGCGGGCAAGTCGGGGTGCGAAAAACCGATTGTCACAAATGTCGGGGCGTGACAAGACATGGCGCACCCGGTTTCCCGTGGATGCACCCGGCTTCCCGTGATTAACGATGAGGCGATGGCGCGACGGTCAATCGCGATCTGTTGACAGTATATGTTATGCCTGAGCCATTGCACTTAACTGGCGTGCAGTTATCTTGAAATCACACAACGGGTGTGGTTGTCGGGGCCTGAATGCGATCGTTTGATGGACGATGCCGGTGAACAAATCAATGATTCCGGTGGTGTGACCGATCACAGTCGCAACCGCGCTGCTCGGCGAGCGGGCGGGCTTGACATCGTCGGCCGCTTGGTGCGCGCACTACGGCCAATTGTCGATCTCCTCAATGCGCAGATCGGCCACAACGTTCGCACATTCCTCAGTGATCGCCAGCCGCTTGTTTGGCTTATTGCGCTCGGCGTCGGCGTTGTCGTTGCCTATCTCGCCGTCCTGTTCCGGTTGTCGATCGGGTTCTGGCAGTATCTTTGGCTCGGCACCACATCGGAAAAGGTCGCTTCGACGGCCACCTACGCGCCGTGGTGGATCATCCTGTTGGCGCCGGCAGTCGGCGGCTTGATCGTCGGCTATATTCTGCATCACCACATGCCGGGCCGCCGCGCACAGGGGGTTGCCGACGTGATTGAGGCGCGGGCTCTGCACGACAGCAATCTGTCGATTGTCGCCGGTGGCTGGAGTGCGTTGCTCGCCTCGCTGTCGCTGGGCTTCGGCGCCAGCGCGGGTCGCGAGGGACCGGTGGTGCACCTTGGTGCAACAGTGGCTTCGTTCATCGAGAATTTCTTTGACCTCACGCGCGGAACACGCCGGACCTTGCTGGCCTGCGGTGTCGCAGCGGCCGTTGCAGCCTCGTTCAATGCGCCAATGGCCGGCGTGATTTTTGCGCACGAGGTGATCCTCGCCCACTATGCGCTCAGTGCGTTCGGGCCGATCGTGATTGCATCAGTTGCCGCGACCATCGTCGCCAGAATCCATCTCGGTGACTATCCGGCCTTCATCATCCCTGAGTATTCGATCACAACGTACTGGGAGTTTCCGGCGTTCGCGCTGCTCGGTGTGACCTGCGCCGCCGTCGCACTGGCGTTTGAAACCGCGCTCATGGTGACTGAGAAGATTTCTTGGAAGTTCGAAGCGCCGCTATGGTTGCGGCCGGCGATCGGGGGGCTGATGGTGGGGGCCATCGCGCTTTATTTTCCGCAGGTCTTGGGCGTTGGCTATGAGGCGACGGATGCCGCGCTTCAGGTCCAGTATCCGTTGTGGATGATGCTCGCCCTGTTGGTTGCCAAGACCGCGGCGACGGCGATTACGCTGGCAACGCGGTTTGCCGGCGGCATATTCTCGCCGGCAATCTACCTCGGGGCGATGGCCGGCGGATCGTTCGGTATGATCGCAAGTTCGGTGTTTCCGGAAATGGCGTCGAGCCACGGTCTCTATGCCATTCTCGGAATGGGAGCCGTTGCCGCCTCGGTACTCGGCGCACCAATTTCGAGCACGTTGATCATTCTGGAGGTGACCCAGGGCTACGACATATCACTGGCGCTGATGCTGACTGTGTCAATCGCCCACGGGTTGACGCGCGCGGCACTCGGGCACAGTTTTTTTCATTGGCAGCTCTCCAAGCGTGGATTGTCCGTTCAGGACGGGCCGCATCAGGAAGTCATGCGATCGCTGACCGTCAAGGAGTTTGCAGACTTCGATCACGACGACACCGAACCCAGCCGCCGTGATCCGAGCGCGCAGCCCGACTGGCTAACGGCCAATGATACCGTCGAAAGCGCGTTGCGCATGTTCGACCGCACTGGTTTGCAGCGCCTGCCGGTCGTGGCTGCCAGTGATGATGGACGCATCGTCGGTTGGGCCACACGGATGCGGGCGATGGATGCCTTCAATAAAGCGTTGATCGAGCGCCATGTTGAAGAACACCGCTAGATCATCGTACCGCAACGACGATGGTGGCCGGCGACGCGTGCCGGCGTGACGCGGCGTTCAAGATTGCGGGCGGGCCGATCCGGCTTCAAGTGCTCACGGCAAGCCGCCGGCTTTCGCCGGTCGAGAATTCCCAGGTCGAGCACCAAAGGATGCTTCGCCTGTCACCGCGGGCAGGCGTTTGAGCCGCAACACCGACGGTGCGCCGTTATATGTGATCATTGAGCATCTGACTGTGACATATGTCCGACGGATCTGGACCGCAGGCACGACCATACCTAATTAGAATGGCCTAATTAGAATGGTTGGTAATCGGGCGGTTCTCAACATCCAAGGTCACGCCAAATGGGCAGCAAACGCGCGCTCCTTGAAGCAATCTACCGTCTGTATGAGCACAGCCAGTTTTCGATGGCCGGAGCCGTCGCGTTCTCGTTCCTGGTTTCGTTGTTTCCGTTCTGCATTCTGCTGGGCGCGCTGGCCGGTATTTTCGGTGGCAGCGAGCTTGCCAACCACGCCATCAATCACCTTTTCCAGGTGTTGCCGCAAGACGTTGCAAAGGGACTGGTGCCTCAGGTTGAGGCGATCATGACGTCAAGCCGGATCGACCTGCTGACGCTCGGCGGCGCCATCACGATGTTCTTTGCAACCAGCGCCATCGAGACCTTGCGCGCAGCTCTCAACCTGGCCTACCGCGTGCGTGAATCGCGCAACTATTTCGTCTGTCTGGGGCTCAGCATGTTGCACGTCCTGGTGACGGCGATGGTGCTGTTGGCGCTGACCTGGACGCTGCTGGTTGCACCGGGCCTCGACACCATCATCAAGTCGGAATTCTTGCGCGCGTTCCTCAACTCGGGCTGGGTGCAGTCGGGCGCGCTCTACATTATATCCGCAGGGATCATTGCGGTGCAGTTGTTCGCCATTCATCTGTGGTTGGCAGCCGGCAAGCGACGGCTGGCCGATGTGTGGCCGGGCGTTGCCCTGACGATCCTGTTGTGGCTCGTGATCGGCACGCTCTATTCATACTATTTGAGCTATTCCAACTACACCCGCTTTTATGCCGGCCTATCGCAGCTGATGATTGCTCTGATCTTCTTCCAGATTACGGCGGTAACGATTATTCTCGGTGCTGAACTTAATCGCGGGCTGATGGCGCTCAAGGGTATGCGCAACGGTAACGGCAATCACCCGGGGCCCCATGCATCGAAGATCGCTGCCGCGTAACGCGACGATCTTCGGGTGGCCCCTTCGGATGAGATAACGGCGCCATCCAACTCGGATCGCGTCGCAGGGTGGAGGACGGCATGGCTCAACAGCGGATCGATGCGGCACCTGAAACGGTTCATTGGGGCTTTTTCGACGCCGGTCTCGAGCCGGTTTTGACCATCCGCAGCGGCGATACCGTCACGATTGGAACCGTATCCGGAGGAGCGGATGTGATGCCCGGCGCGGATCACGAGATTCCGCAGACCCTGCGCGACATCCACGCCCGTGTCCCCTGCAAGCTGCCGGGCCATATCTGCACCGGACCAGTGGCGATCGAAGGCGCGCAGCCCGGCCAGGTCCTCGAAGTCCAAATCGAGGATATCGCGCTCGCCTACGGCTGGGGCTACAACCGCATTCGCCCGCTCGCCGGCGCTCTTCCGGATGATTTTCCACAGTCCCATCTGATCCATATCGCGCTCGATGGCGAACGCATGATCGCGACGCTGCCGTGGGGGCTGGAACTGCCGCTGAAGCCGTTTTTCGGGGTGATGGGCGTGGCGCCGCCGGCCGAGTGGGGCATGATCAGCACGCTGCCGCCGAGGCGCAACGGCGGCAATCTCGACAACAAGGAGCTGGTCGCCGGCACCACGCTTTATCTGCCCGTTCACGTCGCGGGTGCCCTGTTTTCCGTTGGTGACGGTCACGGTGCGCAAGGTGATGGCGAAGTCTGTGTCACGGCGATCGAAACCGGTCTGATCGGCACATTCACGTTGCATGTGCGCGATGACATGACACTGGCGTGGCCACGCGCCGAAACGCCCGGGCACGTCATCACGATGGCCTTCGACCCGGACCTCGATCAGTGCGTGGTGATCGCCCTGCGCCAGATGATCGACCTGATCACCGCGCGCACCGGCCTGTCACGGGCCGAGGCCTATACGCTGTGCAGCCTCGCCGCCGACCTGCGCGTCACCCAAGTGGTCAACGGCAACAAGGGCATCCACGTGATGCTGGCCAAGGACCTGCTCAAGGGCCGGTGAGAAACAAGTCCCGCGTGACAAGGCCCTGCCACGCTCCGGCGTATTTTTCCATAGTGCGCTGGCAAAAAATTCACTGTGGCGAAGCCGAACAGCTTGTTCACACACGACAAACAATTGTTGAGCGCACACGGTGCAGTTGCGTGCGCAGCGCGGCAGCTTCGGCGGTGCGGCGCCCGGCGTCGGATCGCTTTGCTTGCTAGATCATCGTGCTTTAAGTTGGAACCGCTATTGCGGTTCCAACTTAAAGCACAAAGATGATCGCCACTTATGAGGCGAGCAACTTTCTGCCTTTATTCGGGATCGTTCCGATTCCGAATAAAGGCAGAAAGTTGCTCTAGCGGTTCGAGCCTGCTTCGGGATCTTTGGCTGCCGTCGGACGCAGGATCGAGCGTCATCCCGGCCAATGCAGTGTCTTGAGTTCCTGGTAATCTTCGAGGCCGGCGCGGCCGCCTTCGCGGCCGTTGCCGGACTGCAGGTAGCCGCCGAACGGTGAGCCGTAGTTATAGCCGCCGCCGTTGATGTGGACGGCGCCGGCGCGCAGACGGGCGGCAACGCGTTCGGCGCGCTCCGGGCTGGCGGTCTGGATGTAGGCGGCCAGGCCGTAGGGCGTGTCGTTGGCCAGGCGGATGGCATCGGCCTCGTCCTCGAACGGCATCATCACCAGTACGGGGCCGAATATCTCCTCACGCGCGACGCGCATGGCGGGTGCGACGTCGGCAAAGACGGTCGGGCGCACATACCAGCCCTTGTCGAACCCCTGCGGCCGACCAAGGCCGCCGGCAACGAGGCGCGCACCCTGCGAAATGCCGGCCTCGATCAGAGCCTGGACCCGGTCGAACTGGATGCGGTCGAACAGCGGGCCAAGATGATCGCCCGCGCGTGCCGGGTCGCCAACCGCGGTCGCGCGCGCCGCTTGGGTGGCGATCGCGACGGCGGCATCGTAGCACTGGCGTTCAACCAGCATGCGCGTTGGCGCATCGCAGGACTGGCCGGTGTTGAGAAAACACTCCGCGACGCCCTGTCTGACCCGCGCTTCGAGCTGGTCGGCACAATCGGCAAAGACAATGTTCGCCGACTTGCCGCCAAGTTCCAGCGTTACGCGCTTGACGGTGTCGGCGGCATCCTTGGTGACAGCAACGCCGCCGCGGGTCGAACCGGTGAACGACATCATCTGGACGTCGGGATGGCGCGAAAGCGCGGCGCCGGCGGTCGGGCCGTCGCCCTGAATCAGATTGAAGGCACCGGCGGGAAAGCCGGCCGCATCGATGATCTCGGCATAGAGGGCGGCGGACAACGGCGTGTGTTCCGAGGGCTTGAGAACACAGGTTGCACCGGCAGCCAGCGCCGGGATGACCTTCAGCGCAATCTGGTTGATCGGCCAGTTCCACGGCGTAATAAGGCCGCACACACCAATCGGCTCGCGCACCACCACATCGCCGTTGGCCAGCGCTTCGCGCTCGGGCTGCGCCCGCAGCGCATCGATGAAGCCCGTGAGGTGGCCGACCGCCGCATCGGCCTGCAGTTCGCGCGACATCGTGATCGGCGCCCCCATCTCCAGGGTCATCGCCTGCGCCAGATCCTCGAGCCTGGCTGCGGTGACCGCAAGCAGCGCCTCGAGGCGCGCAAGGCGTTCGGCCTTGGTGGCCAGATGGCCGGCCTCGAACGCCGCCTTGGCGGCGGCAACCGCGCGGTCGACGTCCGCCGGATCGGCAAGCATGATGGTTGCGAACTGCTCTTCGGTGGCTGGATTGACGACGGCAAATTCACGCGTCGAAGATGGTGTGACCCACCGGCCGCCGATATAAAATTGCTTGAGGTCGCGCATTGGAGGAGGCCTTTCGGGTGGGGTTGGGTGCTGCCGGATGATGGGCAATCATGCACGCCGATGACAAGCCGACGGCAATCATCGCCGCTGTGGCGTGACTTCTCCGCCCGGCGCTTCGGGTTCGTCATCGATCATCGCGGCTGGAAAACCGGCAGCACGGATGTCGAGGCCGGTGGCATCTTCGAGGCGCTTAATGATGTTGGGGGAGAATTCGCGCGGCCCGTAGCGGTTCTGGCCATCCGCGAAAATCTCGATCATCTTCGGGTTGATTTCGAGCGGCACATCAAAGCGATCGGCGATCGCCTGGAACAGGGCGATGTCCTTGGCGACGAGATCCATCGTGAAGTTGATGTCGCGCGAACCGTTGAGGATCACCTGGCTTTCGGTTTCATGGACGAACGAATTGCCGGAACTGATGCGGATTGCCTCGTAGGCGGTGGCGAGATCCATACCGGCGGCCTTGGCCGTGACCAGCGCCTCGCAGCAGGTAATGAGGTTGGCCGTAGCGAGATAGTTCGTGATGACCTTGAGGACCGAGGCCGAGCCCAACGGGCCGGTGTGCAGGATCTTGCGGCCCATCGCCGAGAGAACCGGCAGCATGCGCTCAAACACGTCACGCTTGCAGCCGGCGAAGATCGAAATGTTGCCGGTTGCCGCCCGGTGACAGCCGCCGGAGACCGGGCAGTCGATCGCCGACGCGCCGCGTTCGCCAACCAGCGCGCCAAGGCGTTTGACCTCGGCCTCGTCGGTGGTCGACATCTCGGCCCAGATCTTGCCCGGCCCCAAAGCCGCCAGCACGCCGTTTGGACCCTCCACCACCTCGGCGCAGATCGCCGGGCTCGGCAGGCAGGTGATCGTAACATCGGTGCGGGTTGCAACCTCCTGTGCCGTTTCGGCCCAGCCGGCGCCGTTGGCCCTGAGCGCCGCCGCCGCCGCTTCGTCGATGTCATGGACGGTCAGATCGATGCCGTTGCGCAGCAAACTGCCGGCCAGCTTGGCGCCGACGTTGCCCAATCCGATGAAGCCGACTTTCATTCCTGAACCTCGTCGATGCTGGCGTCGCGCCATTGCAGGCAGTGCGTTGGCCGTGTCGTGCGCGTTCACTGCCGCTCATGCCGGAACCGCGCGCACGCGCTGCCGACCGGCGGCGGTGGCGGCGCGGCCGTGGGGTGACCATCAGGTCGACTAATTGGACGCCAGCGCGGGCCGGCGCTATCCCCAATCCGGCGCGCGCTTTTCAAGAAAGGCCGCAATACCTTCCTTCGCCTCCGGCCCGCCCAGCGCATGGGCAATACCGTCGGCTTCGGCATTGAGTTGCTGCTTGAAGGTGTTGTCCTGGAACGAGCCGGCCAGCCGCTTGCACGCGGCAACCGCCTGGGGCGGCGCTTTGGCCAGGCGGGCCGCCATGTCCTGCGCCCGCGCCAGCGCCTCGCCTGGCTCGCACACCGCATTGACGACGCCCAATCCGTGCAGGCGCTCGACACCAATACGATCACCGGTCAGCAACATCTCGGTCAGCATCTGGCGCGGGATCATCGGGCCGAGCAGCGCCGTGGTGCCGCCGTCGGGCGACAGGCCAATGCGGATGTAGGCGATCGACATGTAGGCATCGCGGGCCGCCATAATCATATCACACGCAACAGCCAGCGGCACACCGGCGCCGGCGGCACCGCCTTCGATCGCCGCAATGACGGGCTTGGGGCACGATCTCAGCGCTTCGATCATACCGTGCAGCTTGGCGATGGTCTCGTAGCGTGCCTCGATCGGGTCTTGCGCGCGATCCTTAAGGCCGCTCAGGTTGCCGCCGGAGCAAAAGAAGCCGCCGGCCCCGGTCAGCACGATGGCCCGCAAGTCGTCATCCGCAGACGCCGCGGTCAAAGCCTCGGTCAGGCCAACGAAAAAGTCCTCCGAAATCGCGTTTCGGGTGGCTGGATCGTTGTTGGTGATGGTGAGAACGCGGCCTCGGCGCTCGAGAACAATGCGGTCGGACATCAGGCGGCCTCGTTGGCAAATTGCTGGAACCGTTCGAGATGGAAGTCGGTGTCGCCAAGCTGATGGTCGATCATGGTCAGGCGCTTGGCGTAGTGCGGTAGACTGTACTCCCAGGTCATGGCAATGCCGCCGTGCATCTGGATGCACTCTTCGGCAACCTGGCGACCGACGCGGCCGATCAGGTTTTTCGCTGCGGCGCAATTGCGCTCGCGGTCGGTGCGGCCGGCTTCGAGCGTGCCGGCAGCCAACATCACCGCCGAGCGCGCCTGTTCAATTTCGATCAACATGTCGACCATGCGGTGCTGGAGGGCCTGGAAGGTGCCGATCGGTCGGCCGAACTGCCTGCGGGTCTTGAGATATTCAAGCGTCGTGTCCTTGGCCACATCCATCGCGCCAATGGCCTCGGCGCAGAGCGCGACAATACCGCGGGCGTGGGTCTGCTCGATCATCGCAAACGCCTGGCCCGGGGTGCCGATGACGGCATCCGCCTTGGCGGCAACGTTGGCAAGCGAGATTTCCGCCGCCCGGCCGCCGTCGATGGTGGCGTAACCGCGCCGGGTGACACCGACCGCATTGGCGTCGATCAGGAACAGCGCAATGCCGTCCTGGTCATTCTCCGCGCCTTCCGTGCGGGCCGAGACGACAAGCCGGTCGGCCGTATCGCCGTTGAGCACAACCGCCTTGCGGCCGTTGAGACGCCAGGTATCACCTTCCTTGTTGGCCTGGGTCTTGACCTGGGAGAGACTGTAGCGGCTTTCCGGCTCACCATGGGCCAGTGCGAGAATGACCTTACCGGCGGCG
This sequence comes from Hyphomicrobiaceae bacterium, assembly GCA_965223355.1. Taxonomy (GTDB): domain Bacteria; phylum Pseudomonadota; class Alphaproteobacteria; order Rhizobiales; family Hyphomicrobiaceae; genus Tectiglobus. The sequence goes on along the minus strand of CBDCWE010000003.1, from coordinate 3,480,154 downwards.
ACATCTTCAAGCAGTGCCTTGTGCGCATCGGTCCCCTCGAGCATCAGCGGACTGGCGCCAAGCACGCCGGAGGCAAGAAACGGCTCGACGACAAGGCCGCGGCCCAGCGCCTCAAAGATAACCGCGATGTCCTCTCCCAGTCCGCCAAAACCGCCGACCTCCGGCGGCAATAGCGCACTGACCAAGCCAAGCTCGGCCATATCGGCCCAGGTCGCGCGGTTGAAACCGCCGTCAAGCTTGGCATTGGCGTGACGGGCGGCAATGTCGTAGCGATCGGCTACAAACCGGCCCACCGTATCGGCCAGCATCTGGCGTTCTTCAGAGAGTGCGAATTCCATCTTTCGGTTCCTTGGCGGGGTGTCGGTGTGTTGGTTTGATCCCGGCGCGTCGGATGGTTGTGGTCCTGCGCCCGATTGACGGGCGGCGGCGCTGTGCCCGTCTGCCACCGCCGCGCGCTAGAGTTCCAGCATGTGCTTGGCGACGATATTGCGCTGAATTTCATTGGAGCCGCCGAAAATCGAGAGCTTGCGGTTGTTAAAGTAGCTGCGCGCATACATCATTGCGCCCGCGGGGCCGATCGGCTCCTCGTTGTAACCGTCATCGAACGCCTCGGGCACGAACGGGCTGGCATAGGGACCGACGGCACGGCGCAGAAGATCGGTAATTTCCTGGCGGATGACGGTGCCCTTGATTTTGATCAGCGACGATTCCGGGCCCGGGGCCTTGCCTTCACCGGCGGCCGCGACGATGCGCAGATTGAACACCTCCATGGCCATCAGATCGATTTCGACCTGGGCAATGCGGGCCGCAAACATCGGGTCTTCGATCAGCGGCCGGCCGTTTTTCTTCTGGCGGCGGGCGACGTTCTTCAAGTGATCGAGGCCCTGCTTGGAAAAGCCGACGCCGGCAATGCCGGTGCGTTCATAGGTCAAAAGATACTTGGCATAGGTCCAGCCCTTGTTCTCTTCACCGACCCGGTTTTCGACGGGCACCCTGACATCGGTGAAGAACACCTCGTTGACCTCATGCTCGCCATCCAGCGTGATGATCGGGCGCACCTCGATGCCGGGTGTGTCCATATCGATCAGCAGGAACGAGATGCCTTCCTGCGGCTTTGCGGCGTCGGGACCGGTGCGCACCAGGCAGAAGATGCGGTTGGCGAAGTGACCAAGGGTGGTCCAGGTCTTCTGGCCGTTGACGATGTAGTGGTCGCCATCGCGCACAGCGCGGGTCGAGAGTGAGGCGAGATCGGAGCCAGAGCCCGGCTCGGAATAGCCCTGCGCCCACCAATCATCATCGTTGAGGATGCGCGGCAGATAATGGTCCTTTTGCTCCTGGCTGCCGTACTTAATCAGGACCGGGCCGAGCATGTTGAGGCCGAAGGCGATCACGCGCGGTGCGCCGGCGGCAACGCACTCCTCCTCGAAGATGTGTTTCTGGACCGCGGTCCAGCCGGCGCCGCCATGCGCGACCGGCCAGTGCCAGGCGAGCCAGCCGCGCGAGCGCAGGGCTGCGTGCCAGGTCAGGAAATCATCCCTTTTGAGACGCTTGCCGGTGCGGATCTTGTCCGACAGCCAGCCGGGCAGCCCGCCATCGGCGAGCCAGGTGCGCACGTCGTTGCGAAAGGCCTGCTCTTCAGCGTTCAATGTCATGTCCATGGTGTTGCCTCCTCAGTGGCTGGCTTATTCGCATCACCCCATAATGCCGTTCGCGGCGTCAGGCCTTATCGTCCGGTTTGCAACCTCGCAGCCGCGACCGGCCGCTTGCCGGGTCACACCGTTGCCGGCGCCCCCCAAATCGACGTCACCTGCGATGAGAGCACACCGCCGTTGCCGTGCGCAACCGCGAGATTGGCATCCGCGATCTGGCGTTGGCCGCAATCACCGCGGATCTGGCGGATCGCCTCGATCATGACGAACAGGCCGTACATGCCGGGGTGCACGCACGACAGCCCGCCGCCGTTGGTGTTCACCGCCAGCCCGCCGCCCGGCGCGATGTTGCCGTTGCCGACAAAATCCTTGCCCTCGCCCTTGGCGCAGTAACCGAGATCTTCGAGGAACAGGATGGTGTTGATGGTAAAGGCATCGTAGAGCTGGACGGTGTCCATATCGGCCGGGCCATAGCCGGCCATCGCGAAGGCGCGCGGGCCGCTCTTGGCCGCTGCGGTGACGGTCAGATCCGGCATCGCCGAGATCATGCGATGGTGGTGTTCCATGGCGCAACCAAGAAGGTGCACCGGCTTTTGCGGACCATCCTTGGCGCGGTCGGCCCGGGTCATGACGATCGCTGCGGCACCATCGGTGACCAGACAGCAGTCGAGCTTGCCGAGCGGGTCGGAAATCATGCGGGCGTTGACGACATCGTCGATGGTCAGCGGGTCACGCGCGTAGGCCTCGGGGTTCAGTTGCGCCCATTTGCGCGCGGCGACGGCGACCTCGGCCAAGTCCTGGCGGGTGGCGCCGTACTGATGCATGTAGCGCGAGGCGGCCAGCGCGTAGGACGTGATCGGGTTGCGCGGACCGTAGACCGTTTCGAACGGTGGCGGTTCGGAAATCGACCGAAACCCGCCGGCCGTGCGCTGATTGGAACCGTAGGCAATCACGGCGACGTTGATCAGACCCGCTTCGAGCGCCATGGCGGCATCGAGCGCATGCATCATGAACGATGAGCCGCCAATATTGGAGCCATTGGAATAGGCCGGCTCAATGCCGAGATTTTCGGCCAACGACATGTTGGCCATGGCGAAGAACGCGCTGGCGGCGAACACACCGTCGACTTCTGCCAGCGGGATTTGCGCATCGGCCAGCGCGCCGTGCACCGCCTCGACCATCAGTTCCATGGCGTTGCGCCCATGGGCCTCACCGCAGCCGGCCGTCGCAACGCCGACACAGGCCGTCTTACCTCGCAGTTTGTGAACCATTGCTGCCCCCTCTATGCCGGCTCGAACACAATGGCCGGGGTCTCGCCAATATTGTCGATTTTGGCGCGCACCTTCATGCCGACTTTGACGTTTGTCGGTTCAATGCCGACGACCCGGCTCATCATGCGCGGGCCTTCCTTGAGATCGATCAGTGCGATGTTGTAGTCGCCGCCGCGCTCGGGGCGCTGACGGTTGACCGTGGTCGCATAGACCGTGCCCGCGCCGCTGGCTTCGATCCATTCGAGATCCGGCGTGCCGGTACCCGGCGCCAACGTGCGCGGATAGTGGACATATTCACCGGTGGACTTGGAGCGCTGGATCATGAATTTGCCCGCGGCGATATAGTCCAGATAACGCCGTTCGGGGCCGGGCCCGGAAAAATAATCATTGCTGCTCATGCTAGGCTTCTCCGTGTCTCAGGACGTCCAGATGACCTTCATCCGGTGACGTCATCGGCGTTGATCTTTCGACGATGGTTCTGCGACCGCGCAAGTGCCTCTCGCAGATCCTTCCGGTCCCCCGAAGCGGGGCGCAGGGCAAAAACAACCTTTCCTCCCTTACTCCGCCGCTGCAGCCTGCCGCGCGCCGAGGCCGAGGCGGGCACGGGCGGCGAAGTATTCGCGTTCGAGGCGATCGATGAGCTCGGCGGCACCGGGCACGTCCTTGACGGCGCCGACGCCCTGGCCGGCGCCCCAGATTTCCTTCCACTTTTTCGGCTTCGATGAGCCGCCGCCGAAATTCATGGCAGAGGTATCGGAGGTCTCGAGGTTGTCCGGGTCCATGCCGGCGGCACGAACCGAACCCTTGAGGTAGTTGCCGTGAACGCCGGTGAAGAGATTGGTATAGACAATGTCGTCGGCACCGCTTTCGGTGATCATTTGCTTGTAGCCCGCGACGGCATTGGCTTCCTTGGTGGCGATGAACGCCGAGCCAATGTAGGCAAGGTCGGCGCCGGCTGCCTCGGCCGCCAGAATAGCCTCGCCGCGCGCGATCGCGCCCGACAGCAACAGCGGCCCGTCGAACCATTCGCGAATTTCCTGGATCAGGGCGAACGGCGATAACGTTCCGGCGTGTCCGCCGGCGCCGGCTGCAACCGCGATCAAACCATCGGCGCCCTTCTCGATGGCCTTTTTGGCAAAGCGATTGTTGATGATGTCGTGCAGGGTGATGCCGCCGTAGCAGTGGGCCGCCGCATTGACCTCCTCGCGCGCGCCGAGCGACGTGATCATGATCGGGACCTCGTGTTTGACACAGATGTCGAGGTCGCGCTGAAGGCGCGCGTTGGAGCGGTGCACGATCTGGTTGACGGCAAACGGTGCGGCCGGATGGTCCGGATTGGCTTGGTTGTGGCGATCGAGCGCGTCCTTGATGCGCGTCAGCCATTGTTCCAGCTGGATTGGTTCGCCGTCCTGCTCACGCGCATTGAGGGCCGGAAACGCGCCAACGATGCCAGCGGTGCACTGGGCAATGACGAGATCCGGGTTCGAGACGATGAACATTGGCGCGCCAACCGCCGGGATGCGCAGGTTCTGCAGAATGGGAGGAAGTGCCATGATCAGTGTCCTATAGTTTGACTTTGTCGTCCGAGACTTACACCGTGCCGTCCGTTCGCGCGCGCCATGACGGGCTGCGGCTTAAGTCCTTTTGACAATCAGGGCATCGAGACCGATTGCGCCCTCAGGCAGCGCACGCAGCGGATTGATCTCGATACTTTCAATAGCGTTCTTGTGCGCTGCGGCAAATACCGAAAGTCGTGAAATTGCATCGCTGAGGGCGGCGAGATCGGACGGTTCGGCGCCGCGCGCGCCCGCGAGCAGCGCCCTGGCCTTGAGTTCGTCGATCATGCCGCGGGCAACGGCCGGGCTGACGGGCGCACGGCGAAAGGCGACGTCCTTCAGGATCTCGGTGAACACACCGCCAAGCCCGAACATCACCACCGGACCGAACACCGGATCAACCTTGGCGCCGAGAATGCAGTCGACGCCGTCGGCAGCCATCGGTGAGACCAAAACGCCGGCAATGGTCGCGTCCGGCTCGGCCGACTTTGCATTGGCGACAATCTCATCGAATGCGGCCCTGGCTGCATCATTGCCGGCGATGCCGAGTTTGACGCCGCCGACGTCGGTTTTGTGCAGGATATCCGGCGACGCGATTTTCATGGCGACGGGGCCGCCGGCTTGATCGGCAGCGTTGGCTGCATCGTCGGCGTTTTTTGCCAGCACATCAACGGCGAGCGGCAGGCCGAAGTCGACCAGGATCTGCTTGGCTTCGTGCTCGCCAAGCGCGCCGTCCGGCAACGGCGGCAGCTCGGGCACATCGGGTTCCGCAGGCCGGCCGGCCTTGAAGGCAATGCCGTAACTCATCAGCGCCGCCATCGTCGCAACGGCGCGGCTTGGATCCTCGAAACACGGAAAACCTTCGTCCTCGTATTCTTTGCAGATCTCGGGCGGGGCGACCAGCGACTGAATGAACAGCTTGTTGTCCTGACCCGCCATCGCTTCGACGAGATATTTGCGCAGCACCGGCGAAATCTTCGGCGAGCCGGCCACCGACGTCCAGAAGCCGATCAAGGCATCGTAATTGCCGCGATCCAGCATCAGCTTGGTGAACTTCGGCACCAGCGTCAGGTCATTGAAAAACTGGGCGGTGACGTCGACCGGATTGCGCGGTGCGGCGAAGGGCACGAGTTCCTTCATTGCGGCCTGGGCATCGCCCGGCATTTCGGCGACATCGAGATCGTAGTCGGCCGCGGCATCGGCCATCAACACGCCGCCGCCGCCCGAAACGGTGACGAGGCCGATCCGGCGGCCGACGGGAAAGATGCGCGGCCGGCAGGCATAGGCAATGTCGAGGGCTTCCTCGGTGGTGCGGGCGCGGTAGGCACCGCACTGCTTGAGGACGGCGTCGTAAATCACGTCTTCGCCGGCCAAGGATGCGGTGTGGGAGGAGGCGGCGGCGGCGCCGACCTCGGAGCGGCCGACCTTCATGAAAATCACCGGCTTGCGGTTGGCGCGCGCGATTTCAAGGCCTTCGACCAGGACGTCGCCATCCTTGATGCTTTCGGCATAGGCGCAGATGGCGTGGACGTCGTCCTTCTCGGCCATCAGTTTGATCGCTTCGGCAACATGGACATCGCATTCGTTGCCGGTGGTGATCCAGTAGGTCATTTCGAGCCCGCGCAGGTTGGCGAGATAGAACATGTGGCTGCCGTAGGCGCCGGACTGACTGGCAATCGCAAGGCCGCCCGGCTCGGGTTGGCGGCGTTCGATCGTGGTCGTGAAGGTCGGATAGAAATTGATCGCCGAGTTGAACACGCCGAGACAATTGGGGCCGATGATGCGCACCCCGCTTGCGCGCGCGATGCGGGTGAGTTCGTCCTGCGCCTTCTGGCCGGCCTCGTTCATTTCGCCAAAGCCCGACGAGAAGATCATCACCGTCTTGACCTTCTTGGCGACGGCATCGTTGACGACATCGATCACGCCTTTGGCCGGCACGGCGACGAGCACAAAGTCGATCGCCCCATCGATGGCGCGCAACGACGGATAGGCCTTGAGGCCCTGGACCTCGTCGCGGTTCGGGTTAACCGGATAGATCGCACCCGCATAGCCGAGGTTCTTGAAAAATGAAACCGGTCGGCCGCCGATCCGTGTCGGGTCATCGGAGGCGCCGACGACGGCGACGGACTTCGGGGTCAGAAGATCGTCAAGTGTGGTCATTGTGTGTTGCTCGTTGTCCTTGGTCAGAGGCGCTGCAGATCGGTTGCGCGACGGTTTGCGCGCAGATCACTGCGGGTACGCCGGCAATGCCGCCGTGCCCGGCAACGGCGCAGCAATGGTCGACAATTGCGCCATCGGCATCTGCGATAAGGAACGTGTGGCCTTGCGAACCGGGTTGTTGTTTGCAGCGCCGGGCGGCGTTGCGCCCGGCGGCCAGCGCCTCGGTGGCGGCGGCGGTGATCGCACGAAAGGTGGCACGCCAGGACCGGCCGGTCACAAAGCGCGCCTGTTCAACCTCCTCGTCTGTCGCTGGCGCGCGAACGCTCAAGTCGTCCTCCATCAGACCGTGGCCACCGGCGTCACCGGCGAACCAACCGAGCCCGGCAAACGCAACGGCGGGGCGGTCAGCAAAAAGCGATTGCGGTTGTGGGCCTTGAGATAGTCGTTGAGTTCGGAGAGATACCAGATCTCACCGAGATGGATGCCGAGTTTGAACAAGCACAATTCATGCAACGGCAGCATGGCGCGGCGTCCGTCGCCGGTGGTGCTCGGTGTGCGTTCGACCGCATAGTTGTCGGCAATCAGCACCGACAGGCCGCAGTCGCGAATCCAGTTCTGCAATTTCGGATCACGGCCTTCCAGTGCGGCGCAGGAGTTGTGCAGCACATCATGGTCCGGCTCCTTGTTGCGCGCCAGGATGCGGGTCGAAAAGCCGGTATGGAGGCAGACCATATCGCCGGGTTCGACGACGACGTTTTGTTGCGCCATCACCGCTTCGAGGCCGTCGAAATCGACATCGGACTTGGCATCACCGTAGACGGTGTGGAGGTCGATCATGACGGCGCGGCCCTGGACGCAACGTGCGGCCATGTTCTCGATGCCGAGCTTTTTGGCTTCGGCGCTTTCGAGACCGCCACAGTCTGTGCACTGCGCACCGGCGACGATGTCTTCGCCGCCACGCCAGCCGTTGTAGAAGACATATTCGTCAACGCCGTCGCCATCGGCATCGAACTGCTGGCCGACGTGGGCGAGCGCATCCCACTGCGTCGAGTACTGCGTGTGAATGAGCACGCGATCATCGCAGACGACGTCGATCAGATCCGGATTGCCGAGCGCCTTGTCGAGCGGCAGCAAGTAGCGCTTGACGCCGTCGGGTGTTTCCGTGGCGAAACGTTGCGGTGGCAGGCGCGCCGGATTGAGCGTGTTGCCGCCCGGATAATCGAGCGGCATTGACAGGCAGAACGTGCGGCCATCCTTGATCTCGGCGATGCCTTCGAGCACCTTCTGCCGCGTGATCAGATTGAGGCGCCCGCATTGATCGTCGTCACCGAAGTCGCCCCAGTTCGAGCCTTGCGGCCGGTTGAGCCAACGTTTTGCCATGCGTGAAACTCGCTCAATTGGTCGTATGGATGGGCAGATCAAGAGCGGCGCGGCGCTTCAACCACATGGTCGGGCGGTAGCGGTCTTCGCCGGTGATGTCGTGGAGGCGCTCGAGAATGGCGAGGCAGCGCTGCGGGCCAAGGTCGTCCGCCAACTCGAGCGGGCCGAGCGGATAGTTGAGGCCCAGCTTCATGGCAAGGTCGATGTCGGCCGGGCTCGCCAGGCTCACTTCGGCCATGTAGCAGCCGAGGTTGGCGATCATGGCGGCCATGCGTTGGGCAACGAAACCGGGACTATCGTTGATCGCGCTGACCGACCGGCCGCTGGCGATGATGGCAGCGCCAACGCCGTCGCGCACGGTGGCATCGGCACCCGGCGCGGTCATGATCGTCAGCCGCTTGGAGGTGTCACAGGATAGATCGACACAAACGAGGCGCTTGAAGTCGACGCCGGTTCGGAGCGCTGTGTGCGTTGCATCATCACCGAACGGTGCCGCCAGGATCGGGCCGGCGCCATCATCGTCTGCGACGGTGAGGCCCAGCTCCTCGCATAGGCCGGCCAGTTGCTCATCCGGTTCGGCGAGCGACACCCGCACCGCCGGCGCGGCAGAGGTCACATGATCCGCAGACGGCGCGTTCATCTTGCCATCTGCATACGTGTACCAACCGGCGCCGGTCTTGCGGCCCCATTGACCGGAATTGTATTTCGCCTCGTGATTTGGTGCCGTCTTGATGCGCGGGTCCTGCATGTAGCCGTTGTAGATGATCAGGCTGGCTGGAAAGTTTACGTCGATGCCGGTCAGGTCCATCAACTCGAACGGACCCATGCGGAAATGACGGCAGTCGCGCATGATGGCGTCGATCTGGGCCGGCGTCGCGACCGATTCGTGCGCTATCCTCAGGCCCTCAGATGAGAACGCCCGCCCGCCCATATTGACCAGAAAGCCCGGCATATCGGCAACGGTCACGGGCACGCGCGTCATGCGCTTGCCGAGTTCGTTCAATGCCGCGACCGTTGCATCCGACGTTTCGGCCGCGCGAATGACCTCGACGAGCTTCATCAAAGGGACCGGATTGAAAAAATGCAGACCGGCCACACGGTCGCGCTTGTCACAGTTCTTGGCGATCGATGAAATCGGTATCGAGGAGGTGTTGGATGCGATCAGGCAGTCCGGCGACACCGCGGCTTCGATTTGCTTGAAGAGATCGGCCTTGACCTCGTAGTTCTCAAATACGGCTTCGACGACAGCATCCGCAGCGCCAATATCGCTGAGGCTTGAGACGGCCTGCAAGTTGGCCTTGGCGCGGCCGGCATCGTCCTCGCCAATGCGGCCCTTTTCGACCAGCCGCTCAATGCGCGCGGCGATTTGCGACAACGCCTGTTCGGCGCCGCCCTCACGGGCATCAAACACCAGCGTCTTCATGCCACCCTGTGCCGAGACCTGGGCAATGCCCTGGCCCATGGCACCCGCCCCTACAACCGCCACCTTATAGTCAGCCGCGCTCACCGGCTTCATGTCGTCCTCCCGGGAAGTCCGTTTCGTCATTTTCGCGTGATTGGCGCCAAACTAGCAGGCTGTCTGCGGCCAGGAACAGGGCCGGAGGGATCAGGGAGGTGATCGATGACGGCCGGTTTGCCGCGCGCCTCAATTGCCAGCCCGCCCGACGATTTCGGCGATGGTTTGCGCAAGCGTTTGCCGGGCCTGTTCGCTCGAGCGCTCGGCGAGGACGAACTGGCGCGCCCGTGCGGCCATCACCGAACGGCGCTCGGGGTCGCCAAGCAGGTCGCGGATTGCGGCTGCCAATGCCGCGACATCGCGCGCCGCCACCAGGATGCCGGTATCAGCGTCGCGGACGACCTCCGGGACGCCGCCGCTGGCGTATGCGACAACCGGCAAACCGCTCGCCTGTGCCTCCAAATAAGCAAGGCCGTAACCTTCGTCGATGCCAGGCCAGACAAACAGATCGGCATTGGCCAACAGATCGGCAACTTGACCGCGCTCACAGCGGCCATGCCAGTCGATGCGCGCGGCAGGCAGGCCCCGAAAGGCCTGCTCGACCGACGGCCGCGCCTCGCCGTCACCAACAACGCCCAAGCGCCAATCGAGCGGCCCGAGCAATTCGAGCGCGCGCGCCAGATCGCGATAGCTCTCGCGTTTGACGTCGTCGCGCATCATCGCGACGGTTATCAACCTGGCGGGGCCAGAGCGCCGGTCTCGTCGCGGTGCGGGCCGAAAACCTGCCGGGTCGATGAACGGCGGCAGTTGCACCAGTTTTGCCGTCTGGCCCAGCATCGCGCGAAGACCGCGCAGATCGCGTGTCGTCATCGTGAAATGGCAGGATGCAGCTTGCAGGCAGGCGAGGTTTTCGCGCGACCAAGCCGACCACGGACCCGATGCGCGGCGCGCCGAATAGGAGGCCTCTGCCGTGACCAAAGGACAACCAAAGCGGCCTGCAACCTCCGGCCCGATCCAGTCCGGAGATTTGTAATAGGGGTGATAGGAAAACCAGATGTCGGGCTGCCAGCCTTCGGCCTGCCAGGCGGCCGTCAAGTCGGCGGCGGCGGCATGCGCCGCTGATTTCAAGTGTGCGAGCAATGAACGCGAGGGCTGGCGCGCAAAGGTGCGCAGTTCACTGGCAAGACGCACATCGCTGCCGCCGGCGGTCAGCGCCGCCATGAGTTGCTGCGCCATTAACCGATCGCCGGAAGGCGCCGGATGTCGCGGTGATTTCAATGGCGCGTAAAAGGCAATTCTCATGGCCTGCACTCATCCCGCAGTTATACGGTCCGCAGTTATTCCGCAGTTATACGGTGTCGGCAACGCAAACAACGGTGCCGCGCTGTTGTCGGCGCGGTCTGGATCGCCTCGGCCGGTGTCAATCGGCCGGTGCGCACGGTGTTCATATACTTGTGATCATAAATCGCTCATCAACCTTACCCTGGCACGGTCAAAAACATACCAACGCCGCTTCGCGTTCGCCATGACAGACGATATGATCGGCGCGCTGGTTCGTCGTCGGCCCGCCCGCCGATTGCACACGGTTATTGTGATGATCTTAGCAGGGATACCAATCGTTTGAACCCGAACCTCTTTCGCTATATCTGGCAACATTCAAAAAATGAGCAGATCGCCATTTTGATCCTGATTGTCTCGGCCTTGCCGTTCTACTGGCTATCGCTCGATGTGCCGAAGCGGATCGTCAATGAGGCTTTGCAGGGTGATGCCTTTTCCGACGGGCGCACGACCGCGAATCTATTTGAGATCTCGTTCGGGCTGCCGGACGTCCTCGGCGGCGGCACCGTGACCTTCTTTGACGGTTACGACTTCGACCAGATCGGCTATCTGTTGGCGCTCAGTTTTCTGTTCCTGACGTTCGTGCTGATCAACGGTCTTTTCAAATACAAGATCAACATCGACAAGGGCATTCTCGCGGAACGCATGCTGCGGCGCCTGCGCTTCGATCTGTTTTCGCGGATGATGCGGTTCCGGCCGGAGGACATCCGCCAGGTCAAGCCGGCCGAAGCGGCAACCATGATCAACAATGAAGTCGAGCCGATCGGCGGCTTCATTGGCGATGCGTTCGTGTGGCCGGTGTTTCTCGGCACGCAGGCCCTCACCGCGCTGATCTTCATCATGGTGCAGAGCTTCTGGCTCGGTCTGGTGGCAATGTCGATCGTCTTGGTGCAGGCGTTCGTCATTCCGATACTGCGCAGAAAACAGCTCGAGTATGCGCGTCAGCGCCAGCTTGCCGCCCGGCAGTTGTCCGGACGCATTGGCGAGATGGTCGACGGAGCGCCGCTCATTTACGGTCACGGCACGGCGCCCTATTCCGAGGCCGAGGTCAGCGGCCGCCTGTCCCATCTCTTTAAAATCCGGGTGGCGCTCTACAAGCGCAAGTACGCGGTCAAGTATCTCAACACGTTGCTTTCTCAAATCACGCCATTCTTCTTCTATGCGATCGGCGGCTATTTCGCGCTGACAGGTTCTTTGGACATCGGCCAGCTGGTGGCGGTGATCGCCGCCTACAAAGACCTGCCGCCGCCGGTGAAAGAGCTGATCGACTGGGATCAGCGACGCGCTGATGTCACGATCAAGTACCAGCAGGTCATTTCGCAGTTCGGTGCCGACAAGCTGTTGCCGGAAGGCGATGATGAGGACCTCAAGATCGCGCCCAATGATCCGATCCGGTTTGATGGTCTGCGTGTTGTCGATCAGCGTGGCAGTCCGATCCTCGATACGTTGACGACCGTCATCGACCGGCCTGCGCACGTTGCCATCGTCGGCCCTCCGGGGAGCGGACGAGAGGTCGTCATGCGACTGCTCGGCCGGCAGGTCACCGACTTCGAAGGCCGATTGCGGATCGGGGAGCACGACTTCGTCTCGATGAACAATATTGCCGCGAGTGAGATTGTGGCCTACGCGACGGCGGAACCGATCCTGTTCCCGGGCCCGTTGCGCGATAATGTGATCTTTTCATTGCAGCGAAAAAGACCGCAACCGGCCGCGGGTCTCTCGGCCGCCGAACGCCTCGACATTCAAGAGGCCGAGCGCAGCGGCAACCCGCCGGTGACCGCAGATGCGGACTGGCTGGATTATGCCGCAGCCGGTGCCAAGGATGGCGAGGAGCTCGACCGCACCGTTCTTGCGGCGCTCAAAACCACCGGCCTCGAAAGCGAGATCTACAGTTTCGGACTGCTCGGAAAACTGCCGAAGTCGACCGATGCGGACATCCTGCAGCGGTTCGTCGATGCACGCCAGGTAATCCGGGAGAACCTCGACGCGCAAAACCTGCTGAACGTGATCGAACCGTTTGATCCGGACCATTTCAACCGCAATGCGACGCTCGGCGAGAACCTGGTGTTTGGGATTGCCGGTGGTCAGCGCCTGTCATCGCGCGGGCTGGCGTCCGACCGCTTCTTCCGCGCGATTATCGGCGCTGAAGGGCTCGAGGCCCCGCTCGCCGAAATCGGCCGCAACATTGCCGAGACCACAATCGAAACCTTTGCCGGCCTGCCGCCCGGCCATCCGCTGTTCGAACGCTACGCGCTAATGCAGTCGGGCGAACTCGACGACTTTGCCGAGATTATCGAGAAAGTTCACGCCCGAGACGCGTCGACGCGGATGTCGCGATCGGATTTTGACCGGCTGATCGGGCTGGCCCTGGGCTACAGCGAACCACGTCACCGTCTCAGTCTGGTCGATCCTGCCCTCGAGCAGCGCGTTCTCAGAGCACGCGGTAGCTTTATGCGCTACCTGCCGCAAGATTATACCGACGAGATCGAGTTTTATTCACCCGACCGCTACATCCATGCAGCCGCGGTGCGCGATAATCTGCTGTTCGGCCGGGTCACCTATGGGGTTGCCAACTCGGAACAAAAAGTGGCCGAGGTTCTGAAAACGACGATGACCGAGCTGGGTCTCATCGAAACCGTGTACCGGCTGGGGCTCGACTATGACGTCGGGCCGGGTGGCAAGCTGCTGTTTGCACCACAGCGCGTGGCGGTCAATCTCGCCAGGTGTCTGGTGCGCCGGCCCGATATCCTGGTTGTCGACGGCGGCTTGTCTGACTTTTCTGCCGCCGAAACAACCGCGATCGTTGCAAATCTGCGCAAAGCCATGCAGGCCAAGACCCTGATCATGGCCTTCACGGATCGCGATGCGGCAGAAGGTTTCGATCGCGTCATCGTCTTCGATGGTGTTCGCGTATCGGACTATGGGGTATCACAAAGTCGGCGCTCGACGGTTGCGGCCGCCGACACAAACGAAGTTCTGGAAACCGGGGAATAGGCAGAAGGCAAGACCATGAGTATCCAAGCAGAGTGCGCCGCACTTCAAAAGATCCCGATGTTTCACGATGTCGACATCGCCAAGCTCAAGCTGTTTGCACTTTCCGGCGAACGCATGAACTACGAGGCCGGTGACATCATCTTCAAGGAAGGCGATCCGTCCGAAGCGCTTTACGTTATACTCGAAGGCACTGTTGACGTGGTCAAGGAAGCGCCCGGCGGTCGTGTGCGACTGGCACAGATCGGCGAGGGCAACATGTTCGGTGAGACCGGCGTTCTTTGCGATCAGAAGCGCAATGCCACGATTGAGGCGGCGTCGCCGGTGACCGTTTTGCAGCTCGACCGCCTGACCTTCAATGAAGTGGCGCGCGACGTGCCGCAGCTTTCCCTTGCCATTGCCAAAGAACTGGCCCGCCGGCTCGAAATCATGAACCAGCAGTTCGCGGAACGAGCAGAGGCATAAGCTGGCATGGCAGGCACGCAGTCGAAGGAGGTGGCGGTTGGCGGTGGCATTGCCTGGGAGCGCTCGATGCGCCTGTGGGCCGGCATCGTGCTTATGGTGTTCGTGACAACCCACCTGCTCAACCATGCAATCGGCATCCTCGGCGTTGATGCGATGCAGTCGGTACAGGTCTGGCGCGTTGCGATCTGGCGTTCGTGGCCGGGCTCCATCCTGCTCTATGGCGCCGCCATCATTCACTTCGTTCTTGCCGTCAAACGTATCGTGCAGCGTCGCACCTGGCGCATGCCGCTGACCGAGGCCGTGCAGATCGCGCTCGGGCTGCTGATCCCGGTGCTCATCTATCAGCATTTGATCGGGACGCGGTTTGTCGCCGAATTCGGCGGTGTCGACGACAGTTACATTCCGACGCTGTTGAACCTGTGGCCGGGCAAGGCGTTCGATCAGATCGCGTTGTTGGTGGTGGTGTGGGCGCACGGTGTCATCGGCCTGCACTTTCTGTGGCGATCGCGGCCCTGGTATTTGCCGCTGCGGGATGCGGGCCTGGTGCTGGCTTTCATTATTCCGCTGCTGGCAATCGCCGGTTTCGTTGCGGCCGGGCGCCAGGTGGCGGAGTTCGACAGCGCCCCATATCTGTGGTCGCCGGACCAGCGCGCGTTGTTCTTGGCCACGGTTCGCAATGCAAATCTGGCGATCATCGCAGGCGCCTGCCTGATCGTGTCGTTGATTATCGGACTGGAGCTATATCGGCGCGTTGGCGGTCGCGTGCTGTTGCGTTATACCGGGCACGGCGAGTTGACGATGGCGCGCGGGTTGACGATCCTGGAAGCAAGCCGCAGCAAGGGTATTCCGCATCCGTCTGTGTGTGGCGGGCGCGGGCGTTGCTCGACCTGCCGGGTCCTCATTCACAAGGGCATCGAAACGCTCGACCCGCCGGGCCCGGCGGAGCGCGCTCTGCTCAAACGGATATCTGCGCCTGCGCGCGTGCGCCTGGCCTGCCAGGTTCGCCCGCGACGCGACCTATCGCTGCAAATCGTGCTGCCGGTCGACGTCAACGGCGGTCAGCTGGATTGGAATGATGAGGCCTTCAAGACCGGGGTCGAGCAGTCCGCGACCATTCTTTTTGTCGACCTGCGCGCCTTCGACCGCCTGATCGAGAGCCAGCTGCCGTTTGACCTTGTCGTCTTGCTCAACCGGTTTGTCGAGGAAATGCGTCAGGCCATCGAGGGCCACGGCGGCCGGGTTACAATGTTCCTGACCGACGGTATCATGGCGGTCTTTGGTCAGGCCGGCAGAAGATCCGGTGCAAGGGCGGCGATTGCGGCCGCCCATGACATGCTCAAGTCGGCCGAGTTGCTCAACGGCGAATTTTCCTCGGCGCTGCCGCAACCGTTGCGGATCGGAATCGGCATCCACACCGGCCTTGTCGTTATGGCACGCATTGGTGATGAGGAGCATGGCTACATGGCGACCGCGCTGGGCGAGACGGTGACGATCGCAAGCCGGCTTGAGCATGCAACCAAGGAGTTCCTGTCCGACTGCCTGGTCTCGCGTGACACCCTGCAAGCTGCCGGCATGCCGATCCCGACCACCGAGCATCGTGAGATCCACATGGTCTCGCGCAACGAACCGGTGGTCGCCTATCCGCTGGCGGTCGCGGAGGCCGCAGCGACAACGCGGCGGCACCCGGAGGACAAAGCGCACGTGCAGCCGAGCGCGGCAGAACCTCAGCCTTAATACCAGCCCGCACAAATATTGACCCACCCGTAGGGCCGGGCGGGGCAGCGGGCTGGTATCTCGCCATCGCCGATAATGCCGAGCGCATTGCAGCCGACGATGACAAAGCGCGGTTGAACCACAACACCGACGAGGCAATTGCCGCCGGCGTGTTCGGCGTGCCGACATTCGGTTGCGACGGACAGGTGTTCCGGGGCGATGATGCAACCGATATGTTGCCCGAGTTTCCGGCACAGCCCGAGCCGTTCGAAAGCGCGGAAATGACGCGGATCTCGACCATGCCGATGGGATTGGTGCGGCGGCGCGAATAGGATCTGATATAGATCACGACGCACAACAGATCCGGATCCAGGGAAGCTTGACAATGGGCTTGATCATCACGGCTTACACCGACGTTCGAAGTCCCTACACCTTCGTTGCCAAGGCTGAGGCCTACCGGTGGGAGGCTGACTTCGGCGTGACACTTGACTGGTTGCCCTACACAACGCCTTTGCAAGAGGTGTTCGGACCAGCCGACGGGCGCAGCGCACGCGAGTTTCGCAAAATCAAATACATGTACATGAACGTGCGCCGCGTTGGCGCCGAACAGGGCCTCACCATTCGCGGTACAAAGCGCATCTTCGATCCGACGCCGGCTCATGTCGGACTGCTGCAGGCCAAGGACGACGGCGTGTTTCGCGGCTTCCACGATGCCGTGTTCGAACGGGTCTTCAGGCGCGAACTTGACCCGGATGATGGCGATCAGGTCCGCATCGTGTTGGGTGAGAGCGGTGGTGATGTTGCAGCCTATGATCACCGCCTGCCGGATGGTCCGCGGGAACTGGCCGCCGTCAACCAGCGGGCCGAGGACGAGCATGGTGTGTTCGGCGTTCCGAGTTTCGTTTTAGAAGGTGAGCTGTTTTGGGGGACGGATACCCTGCCGCAAGTGCGCCAGCGCCTGGAGCAGATAAAAAGCCGATAAAAAGTCGATAAAAGACCGATAAAATGCCGACAGATCTTGAACCAATGCCGCGCCGGGCTGGCCGAGACAATGTCGGCGACGGCTCGCCGCTTTCGTGCCACGGTCTTGAACGTTGGCTTCGCGTTCGACAATACTTGCTTTTGCACGATCTGCTCAGCGACGCCGATTGGATCATTTTCGCGCTTCAAGCGGCGCCGCATCGCCGTCCCGCTCCCCCGCGGCCAGCCACAGCCCATGATCTCATGGGTGGTTGGGGCCGGGCCGGGGGAGCGGCATGGTTTCCGTTAAGTCTGAACTGCTGTAGCCAGCGCCAACCGCCGCAAAGGACCCGACATGACGCCACCACAAAGACTACGCGAGTTGCTCTCGGAACCGGGGTTCATAACCATGCCGGCGGTCTGGGACGGCCTTTCAGCCAGGCTCGCGGCGCGGGCCGGGTTTAAGACGGCGTTCGTATCGGGGTCCTGCGTTGCCGCCAGTCGACTTGGCGGGCCTGACCTCGACCTCCTGTCGTTTGCAGAAATGTTCGACTCGTTCACGATGGCGCGCAACGCCGCGCCCGCAACCCTCCTGCTTGCCGATGGTGATCACGGTTACGGCAATGCCATGAACGTGCAGCGAACCGTACGCGCCTACGGCAACGCCGGAGCGGCGGCGATTTTGATCGAAGACAAGATCACGCCGCGCGCATTAACGGCTGCCGGCAAGCCCTGCCTGTCGCGTGCTGAAGCGCGCATGAAAATGCGGGCGGCCGTCGAGGCTGCACGCGACAGCGGCATTTTGATCATGGCGCGCACCGACTGCCGGCCGACGCTCGGCATCGATGAGGCGGTCGCGCGCATCGAAGCCTTTGTCGAGGAAGGCGCGGATATCCTGTTTCTTGATTCGCCCGCCGATGAGGATGAAATCCGTCGCGCGGTGACGGCTGCCGGCGGGCGGGCGTCGTTCGTCGTGATGTCGCCCGGTGCGCCGCGTGCCACACCGACGCCCGCGCGGGCAGCCGAACTGGGCCTCAAGATCGGGACCTTTCCGACGGCGATGCTGTCTCCGGCCGTTGCCGGCATCAAGGCCGGCCTTGCCGCTCAGGCCGCCGGCGTGCCGGAAGCGGCAACCGCCCTGCCAGCGGCCGAGCTGCGTGAGACCCTGGGCTATGACGACTACGAGAACGCAGCATCCGCGTTCGTTGTCGAGGGTTGATATGAGCCCCCCGAAACGGTCAGAGATCGGACCGGTCGAGTTCGCGAAACAAACCGACCTGGCGCATCAGCAAGCCCCACCATGGATGCTGCAGCTGCAAGGTAAAGGTGAACTGACCGCCGCCGACATCGCGGTGGATGACGTCACACCGTCCCGGCGTCATCCACGTCGGCAATTGCCAGGTACGCGCAAAGGCCTCGATGGCATAGGAGGAACTTCGGAACACGACGGCGCCGTCCTCTTCGACGAGTTCGAGGCGCATGAGCAGGCCGGCGCCAAGGCATTCTTCGAGGCCGGTCGGCCCGCTGAGCCGCTTGGCACTGTGGATGACCTGCGGGAACTTGCCCGGCCTGGCGTAAATGCGAGTCCAGATCTGCGCGCCAAGCGTGTCATCATCGGTAACGCTGACCGTGGCCGGGCCAACACCGCCGGCAACCAACGGCAACGGTGCCCCGACCACGCGCGCGGCCTGCGACAATAGCCAGCCGGCGCGGCTCATATGCGTTTCGACCACCTCGCCCGTGAACACACGGGTCTCGCCCGGCTCCGGGTGGTGGGAGAACCGCGCCCGAACGGGGGCCGGAAGCCGAAACCAGGCTGCGTCTCCCAGAAGCTCATGGAACGGGGGGCGGAGCGGAACCAGCGCCCGGCGCCGCGGAACCCTCCCGGTAGCGGGAAAAGCGACGACATTGTCGCCGATGGCGGCCTGTTGCTTCATGACACAATCACTCCCCGGCACTGCGATGAGCCGGCGCTGCGATGCCCTGCTCTGGTTGCGTTCTTGCCACTCCTCAGCTGCGGCCGCGGCCGACAAACTTGGCGAGCGCACCGCCCATCTTGATGAGACGCATCAAGGTCGGCGCCGGTAGACGCATAATCTCGTCAAAGCCCTTGTCGACCGTATTCATGAACTCGAGCATGCTGGCCAGCCGCGCCTGGGCATGGGCCGAAACGCGCTTATCTGAGCGCGCCTCGCCAACGCAATTGCGCAGCATCTCAATTGTCGGGTCGATCTCGCGCTGCTTTCGCCCGTAAGCGATACGGCGAACCATCTCGAACAGGTCGGCTTCCGCTTCGTAGTGATCGCGCCGGTCACCGCGGACGTGAACCCGGCGGATCAACTTCCAGACCAGCAATTCGCGAATCGAAGTCGACACGTTGGAGCGCGCCATGACGAGCTGGGCCGCGATTTCCTCGGCTGTCAACGGCTCCGCCGAGACGAACAGCAACGCGTGGATCTGGGCGATCGAGCGATTGACGCCCCAGGTATTGCCCATTTCGCCCCAATGCAGAACGAAGCGTTCTACTGGTGGGGCAAGCTGGCCTTTTCTTACTGTCATTTCTGTCATGACAGAACTATATGAAATAAATGAAGCGCAGGCAAGGCGGCAGTGACGGTTCGCGGTGGAATTGTAGGACATTGCAAGTGATGCCGGCGCATCCCAGCAGACGATCACGTCGGCGACACGGGTGGTCCGCGAACGGCTCGAGCAACACCTGGCAACGCCATAGTCGGACGCATGGCCGGCCTCGAGGATGGACCGTTTGGTGGCTTCTCCGGCCTGGAAGGACTGACGAGGCGTCTTGAAACCGCGGAAACCAACGTCAATCAGTCCACCGGCCGGCTGGCGTCGGAGGTACCACCAGCGCTCGAGGGCGCTATGGGCCACAGCCGATGGCGAGGCCGAGCGCTTCATCGAGACCGCGCTCAGAGAATAGGCCGCCGCCTTCGCGAACGCAGACCAGTAACAAGCCGATCTGCCGAGATCGCAACACCGCTGCGACCGGCACCGGCCTCATGCCGGTCTTGGGCAACGGACACCAAGCAGCCGGCTGAGCTGACCGACCACAATCTCTTGAAGCTTCACATATCGTGCGTCGGACCGCTTGACATTTCACTAAACAGTGACATCGTACATCGAAGCTCAAGTGGGCACGCAGTGAGCGCAAACGGTGTGTGTCGTCTTTTGGAACCGTAATTCTGGAGGGCGATCATGAACGATCGTTTGAACTGCCACCAAGGCTATCACCCCGTTACATCCCGTAAGCAGAGCACTGATCTTGGCGGCGCACGGCGTGCCGAAGGCGGTCAGCCATGAGGTTTTCCCTGTTCGCCCACATGGAGCGCAGTAGCCCCGAGGACACTTACGAAAAGATCTACCGGGACTTCATCGAACTCTGCCAGCTTGCCGACAACGGCGGCTTTGCCACCATTTGGACCGGTGAACATCACGGCATGGACTTCACCATTACGCCGAACCCGTTCCTGGCGTTGATCGACCTCGCCCACCACACCCGACATGTGCGGCTCGGAACCGGAGCGGTGGTCGCCCCGTTCTGGCATCCGATCCGCCTTGCCGGTGAAGCGGCCATGGCCGATCTCGTCACCGGCGGCCGCCTGGAGCTCGGCCTGGCGCGCGGCGCCTACAGCTATGAATACGCGCGCATTGGCGGCGGCATTGACGCCCAAACCGCGGGCGAGCAGCTGCGCGAAATGGTGCCTGCCCTGCGCGCACTTTGGCGCGGCGATTACGCCCACGACGGCAAATACTGGTCGTTTCCCGCGACCACGGCGATCCCGAAACCGGCCGACCAAACCGGTCCGCCAATGTGGATTGCGGCCCGCGACCCGGCGTCCTTTGCCTTCGCCGTCGCCCACCGCTGCAACATCCAGGTCACACCGCTCTGGCAGGGCGACCACGAGGTCGAGGTTCTCGCCAACCGCTTTTCCGAGACCCTTGCATCTGCGATGCCCAGCCCGCGGCCGGAGATTATGCTGCTCCGTCATGCCTATGTCGCCGAAACCGACGCCGAGCTCGAAGCGGGCGCAGACATGCTGAGCCGCTTCTATTGCGAGTTCGGCACCTGGTTTCAGAACAAGCGGGCCGTCAGTCAAGGCAAACTCGAACCGTTGAGCGACGCCGAACGGGCAGCACTTGAACAGTTCGCGCCGCATAAGATCAAAGACAATCTCGTGATCGGTACGCCGGGTCAGGTCATCGACCGCCTGCGCACCTACCAGGCGCTGGGCTTTGACGAGTTCAGCCTGTGGCTCGATTCCGGCATGACCTTCGAGGCCAAGAAACGTTCGCTTGGGCTGTTTATCGATGAGGTGATGCCGGCCTTTGCCGCCCACTCACGGGCGGCCTGATGCACCGCTTCGTTATTGGTAAGGGACCGCTGCTGGTCTTGCTGCATGGTGTCGGTCTCGACCACACCATGTGGCGGCCGATGGCCGAGCGCCTGGCCACCCACCACACGGTCCTAGCTTACGACCTCTGCGGTCATGGCCAGGCCCCACCGCTCCGCGAACCGGCAACCCTTGAACAGTTTACATATCAGCTTTGGAGCGAAATCGCCGATCTGGCAGGCCCCACACCGTTCGCCCTGTGCGGGTTCTCGATGGGTGCGATGATCGCCCAGCAAGCCGCACACGAGCGTGCGCAAGCGCTGTCCCATTTGGTCCTGATGTGCGCTGTCCATCGCCGCTCGAAACAACAGCGCGCCAACGTTCAAGCCCGCTTCGAACAGGCCCGCCGCGATGGTCCGCAGTCCGTGATTGATGATGCCTTGGCGCGCTGGTTCACACCGCGCTTCCGCGCCACGCATCCGCATGTCACGGCCGAGATCCGACACCGGCTGGCGACCAATGATGCGCAGGAATTCCTCAAGGCCTATGCCATGTTCGCGACCGCCGATGAGAGGCTGGCCGAGCGGGCAGGTTCCATCGCCTGCACGACACTTGTGACGACCGGTGAACTGGACACCGGCTCAACACCCGCGATGATGCACACTCTCAGTCGCGAATTGCCGAACGCCGAGGCCCACTTGCTCGTCGGCCTGGCCCACATGGCTGCGCTCGAAGATCCGGACACGGTGGCAAACGTGCTAGCCGACTTTCTGGTCGATCGTTAGATCATTGCCGCTCTTTGAGCGGGGCGGTATTCGTGGAACTCTCTGAACACGTCCGGGGTCCAGGGGATGATCCCCTGGTCGGGGTGTTTGAGGGGCGGACAAGCCCCTCAAGGATCGCCGCAGCGCGGCGATTGGTTAACGGCGCTGCCCTTTGGAAGTCTGAGACTTATTCAGAGGTTGCCTTGGTCGCACGCGAGTTTGCCTGTGGCACAAAGACATCTGCATAAGAGAGTCGTAAATTCAACCATTTGGCGATCCTGCAACTTATATTCAACCGAAACGAACCAGGAAAACTTGCATGTTCGGTGCTTGTGAAATACCTGGAAGCGGTTAGAATAAAAGGGCCAGACTTGTTCGACTCGAAACTTTTCGGAAGCCTACTCCATTTGCATTTGAATTCAGCCGGGTGATTTTCTGGCCACGAGATTTATTAAATGGCAAATCCGATCGACTTTAAGAATAGCCCAGCCGACGTTGGTCCACCACAAGCAAACAGTCACTGGTTCGACCAAGTGCGTTCACAGCTTGGCGAACTGTTGGCGAGCCCGCAGTTCAAGGGCAAGGATCGCAGCCAGCGTCTGCTCCGATACCTCGTGGAGGAGTGTTTGCAGGGCCGCGCTGCCGGCCTGAAGCAGTATTCGATCGCACTGGATGTGTTTGGCCGCGATGCGGATTTCGACCCGCGTGTCGACCCGGTCGTCCGGACCGAAGCCGCCAAGCTTCGTCGTGCACTGGCTGAATATAACGCCATCGAACGACAAGAGGACCGAATCCGCTTTGAGATCCCGAAGGGCGCCTATCTCGTCACCTTCCAGATTATCGAGCAGGTCCAACAGGCTCGAGCGACAAACGATAAGAACAGAAAACACTATCGCAAACCGCGAATTGCCGTGCTGCCAGTCGAAAATCTTAATGCCGACCCGAACGCGGAGCTTTTCGCAATTGGATTTGCACACGGACTGATCACGGCGCTGGCAGAGTTTCAGAGCATCGAGGTTATTGGTCATCACACGGTTAATCAATTCCGTGGCAAAAACATTGATCTTAGGACCGTGGCCGCTGAGCTTGATGTCGATTTATTTGTTGGCAGCAATTTGCGGTGGGCCGCTGATCGGTTCCGGCTGAGTGTCGCTCTGACGGATGCAACACGGTTGACGACGGTGTGGTCGGAAACGCATGATCGTCGATGGTCTACGCGGGCCATTTTTGACCTGGAAGAAGAGATTTCCGCCGTCGTTTCAGCACGCCTCGCATCGCGCTACGCAACCACATCCGGTTCGATCCGCCGCGCGGCATGCGCCAAGCCATTCACGACAGAAGTCGGCTACAACGCAGTCCGCGCTTACAACGCTCAAAGCAGGGACCACGCGCACTTCGGTGAGGCGCGGGCCCAACTTCGCGCGGCTGCACAAGCAGAGCCTGACAATGCGCTCGTGCTGTCGATGCATGGCGAGATCGAGTTTGAAGCGGCCCTGTACGAAGCCACAGACGACCATATGGATCTGGAAGCTGTCCTGGCCATATGTGAACGGGCTGCCGCACTTGATCCGAACTGCCAGGAGGCAATGCAAACGCTGGCCTATACCCGCCTGCGGTGTCGCCACTTCAAAGTCGCAAAATGGGCCTACAATCGTTGTATCGAACTGGACCCAAATGCAGCGCAAATGCGGGCCTTTTGCGGTTGGGGGCTGGCGTTGGCGGGAGATTGGGAACGCGGTCTTGCGCATCTGGACGCCGGCCGGCGGCTCAATGCCTGCCTACCCAGTTGGCTCAATCTTGCACCGCTTTATTATGCATGGCGCCAGGGTGACTTCGAAGAAGCTTATCGCATTGCCCACCGGACGGTCACACCGGGCGTTACGTTGGCGCAACTGATACGTATCGCCACCGCCGTCAGGCTCGGCAAGGAAGACGAAGCCCGCGCCAACCTGGATGACTATAAGGCGAACCATCCAGAACTTGTCGAAGGCACCATCTGGCGCATGAACTTACATACCTGCAGCGATGAACTGGCGGATGAATTTGGCGACGCCCTTGTCAAGGCCGGACTCTAGAGCAACCTGCCTTTATTCGGAATCGGAACGATCCCGAATAAAGGCACAAAGTTGCTCGCCTCTAAAGTGGCGATCATCTTTGTGCTTTAAGTTGGAACCGCAATAGCGGTTCCAACTTAAAGCACGATGATCTAGCACTTTACTGAAAAACCTCGCGCGGTCTCGGCAATTGTGATTCTGTTTTGCGGTGGCGGCTGAATCGGAGGCAATGCGATGCGCGGGCGGTTTCGGGACCAGGGCGGTCTGTTTTCTTACATCGATCCTGAGGAGCGCATTCCAGCCAAGCACCCTCTGCGTGAGATCCGTGCTCTGGTGCGCGAAGTGTTGAGTGAACTGGACCCGGAGTTCTCCCGTCTTTACAGTCACGAGGGTCGCCCGTCGATCCCGCCCGAGATGTTGCTCTCGGCCTTGCTCCTGCAAGTGTTCTACGGCATTCGCTCCGAGATCCAGCTGATGGAACAGCTCAATTACAATCTGCTGTTTCGCTGGTTCGTCGGCCTGTCACCGGACGATCCGGTGTGGGTACCGGAAACGTTCACGAAGAACCGCGAACGCCTCCAGGGCAGCGATATCTTTCAGAAGTTCATGGCCGCCCTCCTCGCCCACAGGAAGGTGCGCGCGCTGCTGTCGAACGAACATTTCTCTGTCGATGGCACGTTGATCGAGGCCTGGGCCTCGCAGAAAAGCTTTCGCCCGAAGGACGGCTCTGACAATGGCCCAACCGGTGGCAATGGCGACAATTTTCACGGGCAAAAGCGCAAGAACGACACGCATGAAAGCACATCCGATCCCGATGCCAGGCTGTTTCGCAAAGCCAAAGGGCGTGAGGCGAAGCTGTGCTATATGGGCCATGCCCTGATGGAAAATCGCAACGGTCTGGCGGTAGCGGGCAAAGTCACGCATGCCGACGGCACCGCCGAACGGCGCGCCGGCGAGGCCATGCTGGGCGCCAGGCGCAAGGCTGGCGGGCGGCGCATCACGGTCGGCTCGGACAAGGCCTACGACACGTCCGACCACGTCGCCAATTTACGCGGCATGCAAGTGACGCCGCATGTCGCCCAGAACGATGCGGTTAACAAAAGAACCCGCAAACGCCGGCGTTCGGCAATCGACAAGCGCACGACGCGCCATGCGGGCTATGAGAAATCGCAGACACGGCGCAAGATGATCGAATGCATCTTCGGCTGGGGTAAACAGCATGGCACGATGCGTAAGACCAGGCACCGCGGCATCGCCGGCGTCAGCGCCGATTTCCTGCTCAACCTAATCGCCTACAACCTGATGCGCATCCCGAAATTGGTCGCGCTATGATGCGCGTTTCGATGTTGCATGTTGCGATTGAACGCAATGCTCAAGCTTCGCGGCCATCTTATGTGCCTAGCAGGCATGACACAAAAACCGAAAGCCAACGAACCGAACAAAAAGGGCTGCCCAGTTGGTTTTTCAGCGGATTGCTAAGGAACCGCCGATCAGGTCCCAGGTTTCCAAAGGGCAATGCCCTTTGGCGGGCTTGACGTTGGCTCGCAAACGTTCGTAGAAGGTTTGCAAGTCAGCATTCACGCCACGACCGACAGCAACCATGGCCGGCGTGTAAAGCAGCTAATACCAGCCCGCATAAGTATTGATCCGGTTCACCGGAGCGATTTTTGTCGCCAGCTGCGTTGGGTGTCGTGCCGTGGTCCGCGTACCACAAGCGGCACCCAACGCAGCTGGCGGCAAAAAGCGCCCGGCGGGTCGGCGTACGGCGGCCACCTGGTGCGTTGCGCCCATTGCCGGATGCCTCGGCATCGCGCTGCCGACCGCGCCTGCCAGGCTCGGCCGCCTCCAAGCCCATGATCTCAAGCCCACGCAGTGTTCAATTCATAGCTGGGGCGGTATTGCCTCTGTTTGACTGCCCAGCATGAACCTGCTTTGCAGCATCATGTGAACAGATCAAATAATCCGAACAAGTGATCCTTGCCTGATGCATACTCCGTTACGCCCGTTGCCTGAGACTTCCAGGAACACGGTACTCGTCGGCTACCGGTAGCGCACGCGGAGGTGTTCCAGCATGATTGCTTTAGCCGCGTTTGGTGTCAGCTGATCTTTGGCGGCACACATCCTTTGCGGATCCTTGGCTTCAACATGCATGAACTTGGACGTTCTGATGTCCAGTTTGTAGGTCATGTCGCAGTGCATCATATAGAAGTAGTCCATGCTGCCGTAGCGGCCGGTGGGCGCGCTCACTGCACCGATTGACGGCGCCAAGAATGTCCTCGAGACGCTGGTCGAATAGATCCTTCTATCCGCCGGCAGCGTTCCGGCGATAAGGCTCGTGCCATCCATCCAGGTTGGCTTCGAACCGCCGAGAAAATCGATCAGTGTCGGAGCAATATCGACAGTCTGCGTGTTGGCGTTGATGACGGTGCCGCCAAATTCCTTTCTCGGGAATCTAATGATGAGTGGAATTTTGAGGCGCGGCTCATTGGAAATGCCATGGTCGGAGGTGATTACCAGGATTGTCTTGTCAAGCAGTCCCTTGCTCTCCAGGCGCTTGTAGACCCGCTTGACGTAGGCATCGAACGTCAGCACCGCGTCATCGTAGTGATCATTTGACCACTCCTTGTTGTTGTCTTTCGAACCGAGAGAGAACCGGATCACGCGCGGGTTGAAATATGGCCCATGGGTTCCGAGGAAATGGCTGTTTATGAAGAACGACCTCTCGGTGCGATTGAGGTCTGCCAGCAAGCTCCGCAGCCGGTGCATATCGTTGAAGCCGTAACGTTTGCCCCGTTCAATGCCGTCAACCTGCGCATAAGGGTTAGGCATCTCCTCCAGCCACAGGACGTCTTTCACGAGTGCCGTCGTATCGCTCAACAGGCGGTCGAACAGCCAGTTCGTCGTCATGTAGCTGAACTTGATGGGAAATGACGCGCTGACCATGCTGCGGTTGTTGTTGTAGTCGAACGCCTCGAGCAGGTTCTGTATGGAGGCGTCGGCGTAATGAGGCACGGCGATGTTGTTTGCGTAGTAGCCTTGCTTGCGCAGCAGCCGCGGCAGCGACCGGTAGGCATTTTCGCCGCTCAAGCTGTCGGGCGGAAAGACCACCTTGCTGCGTGTTGGAAGCATGCCCGTCAGCAGTGAGACGATCGAACCGGTTGTGTGTCCGTTGTTGGCATAGGAGCTGCGCGCGATCAGAACCTCGTCCTTGAGCGAGTCGAGAAACGGCGTGGTTTGGCGCCCGTAGCCGTAAAGCGACATGCGCTTTGCATTGATGCCATCGGAAGAAAGGATGACGATGTTGAAGCGCTTCGGGACGTCCCTATCGAGCGAGGCAAACGCGCTCAGGTTTCCCGACAGATTGATCAGAGCAAAAACGCTGGCGATAGCAATGATCGCATTGGCTATGGGAAACCGGCACTCGGAAACGGTTTTGCGATAGCTGCTGCCAACCCTTAGAAAGAAGCAGAATGCGCCCGCGCTCGCTGCCAGAATGAGAACCTTGGCAGGGATCGATTCCGTGTTCTTTATTCCTGTGCGGAACAGTGTATAGGCGAAGTTCTCGACCATCACGATTGCAAGTAGGGTTGCCAGGGCGGCAAACAGGAACAGGCCGGCGCGATCGGCAAACGTGCGCACGGCGGCACGTCTCGATGCTAGTCCGGCCGCCAGGATGATGGTCAGGAAGCCGGCGCAGGTGAACGCGAAGAACAGCAGCGTGAAAAGTGTTGTGGCTTTCTCGAGGTGGCCTGTCAGAAGCAGCGCCGACGGCTTGGTGCCATAAAACACGAAGATGTATGCTACGAGGCCGCCAATTGGAATGAACAGGAAATAAATGCCACCTGCTCGTCGGATGCTAGCGCTGAAATTGGAAAAGCGTTCGACCATCATCGGTCACCTGTTGATTTCTGACAATGCTCGCACTGCGCCGGAGCGCGTCGGTGAAATTTTCCGGCGTGTAGTCAGGGAAGATGTCTTGGCGCCCGCGCAACATGACCTGAACGGTCGGATCGCTCTTGGGGACGAACTCGATGATGCCATGAGGTGCGATCGCAACGATCCAGTCGATGACCTCGTCCAACGGCGCATTCTTGGCGATCGCAAGATGGTGCTCGAAGGCGAGAGCGATAACGGCGTCCGCCTGTGCGCGATCCGCAAAGCCCATGCGCTCGCATTGGCGCCATCCCTGACTGGGACTTGGATTGAAAGCATCGAGCTGCAGCGGCAGCAAGTTTAACTCGTCTGCTTTCGCGCGCGCATAAGCGATTTCGACTGCGTTGCTATCGAAGTCGAACCCGACAACATGGCGCGCGCCTGCCGCGAGTGACAGAACCGAAAACTCTCCGGCATTGCAGCCGAGGTCAATCAGGGTGTTGGGTTTCGCCTTCTCGACGAACTCGGCGACGAAACCGCGCTTTTTCTCTGATGCAGCTCGTTCGTAGGTATTTGTCGTCTCGTAGGCTGCCCAGGTCGTGTTCTTGGTTTGCGCTTCGAGACTGTTGATGAATAACCTCATGTACCTGAACAGCGCCAGCAGTCTCGCCTTTGGCAGTTTCACCTCTGCACCGGCGCTGTTCGTGTCATGGGATGCACGGAATGCCTTCTCCAGGCTCCTGGCATGGAGATAGACGTGAGAGAACACACCGGGCGACAGGAAGTGATGCCACTTGAGCATCTTGCACAGGTCCAGCGTTGCAATGCCGTCAACGCTGCCGCGGTACCAATGGCGAAAATCGATATCGAGCTTCGACTGCAGCAGGAGTGGATTGAGAAATTGCTCGCAGAACTGCCCGTACCCGACCCACGGCGTCCCTTCGGCGTATTTCTGCAGGGAAAGCACATCGATAAACAGCGGCCGCCAGCCATCGAACTGAACGTTGTAGGCAGTGTTGTCGGCGAGAGTTATGTCTTCGTTCTCGAGCAGTTCGATCTGCAGGTCCAACGTTAGCAGCGCGGCATCTTTGAGTTGGCCGAAGCACCACTCGTAGGGGTAGGAAATATAGTCGAGCCGCTCATGGCGCAGCACCCGCCGGACATCGCCGACCAGCATGTCGGCATGCTCGTTGGTTACATCGGTGCTGCTGACGATTTGGCCGCGTTGCCTCAGGCGCTCCAGCACGCCCTGAGCCTGGACCTTCAGGAAGTCTTCGATCTTGCCCCCGGTCACCGTGCGCAAAATCGTATGGCCGTCGTCAAAAACTTGGCCCGCCGGGTCGCGGAAGGAGCCGCCGACCCGCTCGAACATCACTGAACTGCGCGTCACGATGAGTTACTTTTTGCTTGACGAACGCGCGGAGATTGCGGCTTTCGCGGTGGCAAACAAAGCGCCGACCTTCTGGCGCAGCGCGTACCATGCGGTCCCGGCAATCGCGATTGCACCCAGGACGCCTTGCAGCATCATGCTGCCGACAGCCGGATCAATATAGGCAAATGCTGGGGTTGGCAGAAGAATCGCAGCGGTGGCAGCCAGAGCCACCTTCGGGACGCAATACATTTGGCATTCCTTTGGCGCGCCCTTCACGCTGGGCGCGAGTTGAACCAGATAACCTTCCAACGCCTATGCGAAATTAGTTGCTGATTTATTTTCATCGTATCGTTGTAGGACCAGTTCCCCGGCTCTATCGCTCGTGTTGCGGTGGCGCGGCGCGCGAGATGCGCTCTGAATGAAGCAATGCATGTCAGTCAATTCGCGCGATTGACAGATGGGCAGGCTGTCAATGTGCAGGTTGCTGAGACACGGGTATCTGACCTTGCAAGACCCACATTACTGCCGGTGCCATCATTACAGCCTCGATCGCCACATCACGGGCCCGGCCCCGATTGAAGCGCTTCGCGAGTGGGTGACGCCTGCGGATGTGCGAGGAGTTGAGGCTTGCCGGCGAGCGCCGCGGTTGGCGATCAACGCACCGACGGCCCGCCGGTCCGCGGCACTGCCGGTCGCCATCCCGCCGCCTGGGCCGCCGGTTCATCGCAAAACCAACGCTCGCCCTTTTGCGGTTCGATCTTGGTCTTGCGATACCACGGACTCCACGGCATGTGGTAGATCCGGCCGGCCTTCGTGATATTGCCTTTGATCGCGCATCCGCGCGGCGCCGCGGCAGCGCCCGCCAACCATCGCGCCTGGCGGTATTCCCAGGCCGGCGCACAGCGCGTTTGCCAAATGCCGATCCGGTTGCTGCGGGCATCCTGCTCGGCGGCCACATAGGAGGTCGAATAACGCCGGAACGCCCACGCCATTCCGCGCTGCACCATCGCGCCATTGAGCTCGATCCCGCCGGCAAAACACACACCCAGCATGCGGCCGTATTGGTCAAGGCCGCGCGCCCGGCAGGTGACCGGCCGTCGGGCGATCAGCCCGATCAAGGCTTGCCGTGCCTGGCGCCCGGCCGGCCACGCCCCCCACCCAAAACTGCGCGGGCAGCGCTGGCCCAGTTCCGGCGCATCAATGCCCTCGAGGCGCACCCGGCGGCCGGCTATGTCGACGGTGTCGCCATCCACAACCACGGCGTGTCCGCTCGCCGCCGCCGGCCCGCGTTCGACCGAACCGCTCGGCGACGAAAACGTGTAAAGCGCCAACACCAAACCACCGGCCAGCGCACAGCTGGCAGCAGCCTTGGCAAACTTCTGACTGGATAACACGCGCATAGGTTGTGGTTATATGAGTCGAAGGGCGACCAAAAGGCAAAAGTGAGCCGTCGACGGGGCGCCGCGCGGAACCGTCGACCCAAATCCTTAACGAATTGTATTTGTGAGGTTATTGCTGCGGATCACATGTTGGTGGTCGACAGCGCTGAGATTATTCGCAGGCCGCCTCGCCGAACGCTCACAATCCGGAACTCAGATCAATGTCAACTTTAAATTGCTCCGAAACAACGAAGCTTGTGGGCGATGGGCGGCGCACGATGCCGGATCTGAAATCTGACACGGCCGTCAAGTTGCGCCCCGCGGTTGCCTGCGGTTGAACGTCATATCACCGCGGCTATGAATTGAGGCACGTCACCGGCGTACAACAGCGCCCGGCCCTTGGGCCGGGTTGTGAGCGGCCGGTGCAACCCGTGGCTCAACCGCCGCCTCGCGACGAGCGATGCGGAGCTTCCAGCCCCGCAAACAGCCTGCCCAGAGGATCATCCGCTGGCCCCAAACTTGTTCGGCGGCTTCCTATAAAACGATACCGAGGGCGCGCGCCAACCCCGGAAAGTCATCGACGATGATGTCGTGGATGGGATTGGGCTCCGGGTCCGGCGGTGCTTCAGGCCCCCACTCCAGCGGCCGTTTGACAAACGCCGTGTTGTAGCCTTGCGCTTTGGCGGCATCGAGATCGAAGTTGTGGCAGGCAACCATCAGGATCTCGCCCGGGTCGAGCTGCAGAAATTTCGCAACCGCCAGATAGGCCTCCGGTAACACCTTGTATTTGCCGATCGCCTCGCAGGAAAACACGGCATCCCAGCTCAGCCCGTTCTGCCGTGCGGTATCCATGATGATCCTGAAACTCAGGATCGTAAACGACGCGCACATGAATGTCTCACGCAACCGCGGCAGCACGGCGGGAAAATCCGGCCAGCAGATAAACGCGTGCGGCACTTCATAGGCAATCCGGTGACGTTCCGCGTCTGTGACAGCCTCCAGGCCGTTGGCGGCAATGATCTCATCGAGTGCGGCCCGGTGTGCACCGTCAAAGTTGTAGGCCGGCGGCTCATTCTCACCGAGATTGAGCATTTTGCCGAGCGACTTGCGCCGCATGTCATTGGCCAGTGCATGCCAGTCCCTGTCGATGCCGTGGGCAGTGCCGACGTCGGCCAATGCGCTCGCAAATCCGGTGTGCCAATCAAGGATCGTACCGCCGGTATCGAAGGTCAGGGCTTTGACGTCGGACAGGCTCATGGTTTCTCCTCCGCAGGCGCGCAAGGACGTGCAGCCGTTGTTTCAAAGATCGGCGGCAATGTCCATCAGCAGCACGGGCTGATCGCCGAGCAACAGATCGGCAATGTCGATCTCTCGGCCGCCATCGCCCAGGTCAAACGGGTCGCGTGGTGTGAGATGATGGTCGACCACCAGTTTCGACCACAACAGCCGGCGGGCATCACCGCGGTGACGATGGATCATTACCCCTTCCCAGGCCAGCAGGGCGGCCGTAACGGCGTGATAGAATAGCGTTGAGACCTGCCGCATCTGCACCTCGTTCGCACCGTTGCCGGCAACGTCGCCAAGGCGGGCTGAGGCCAATTGCAGGAAACCGACCAGCTTCTCTCGGTAGGCATCGGGCAGTTCGTCAGCTTCACGCAGCCGCGCGATGAGGTCTGCGACCAGCGGTTCCTGGCAGGCGTGCTTGCCAACCGCGCGCGCGACGATGTCGATCGCAACGACGTTGCTTGCCCCTTCCCAGATCGAGCCGAGATGAGCATCGCGCACCAGTCTCGGGTTGACCCATTCTTCGACGTAACCTATGCCGCCGCGCATTTCTAGGCCATCGCCGGTGACCTTGCGCCCGTCACGGGTGGCACGGAATTTCAGTACCGGCGTCGCCAGACGAAGGATCGCCTTGGCGGTTTGGCTCGGCGGCTGGTCACCGTATCCTTCCGCCTTGTCAAGCGCATCCGCCGTATAAAACCACATCGATAGCGACTGCTCCGCCGGCAGCGCAATTTTGAGCATTTGCCGTTTGGCCAGTGGTTTCTCGGCCAGCGCAGTTCCGAACACGTGCCGCCCGCGCATGGCCGCCAGCGCATCATGAACGGCGCGCCGCATCAGTGCCGACGACTTAACACCGTTGGACAGTCGCGACCAGTTGACCATTTCCAGCATCTGCTTCATGCCGTCGGCAAGCGCGCCCAGGGGATAGGCGATAGCGCCCTCCAGCTTGACTTCGCCGGAGGCCATTGACCGCGTGCCGAGCTTGTCCTTGAGGCGTACGATCCGGTAGTGGTTTGCCGATCCATCATCGAGAAAGCGTGGCATCACGAACATCCCGAGACCGCGGGTTCCGCCCGCCGCCCCTTGCGGCCGCGCCAACAACAGCACCGCCTTGCCGTCGGCATTGGAGCAGAACCACTTGTCGCCATAAATCCGCCAGTGCGTGCCGTCGAATTCGGCCCGGGTCGTCGCGCTGCCGACGTCGGAGCCGCCTTCCTTCTCGGTCATGAACTGGGCGCCCTGCCAGAGCGCGTCGACATCGCGGGACAGCATACGATCCAGAAACCGCGCCTTGACCGCCTCATCACCAAACAGGCGAATGCAGTGCGCGCCGGAGTCCGTGACGTTGATCGGGCAGCCAAGCCCGAACTCGGTCTGGTTAAAGAGGTAGGTAAACGCGTGCTTGGCAACGACGGGCAGCGGTTGCGGCCAGCCGATCACGTTGCCGCGATGGCTCAGCGCATGAATCGCAAACTCGCCATAGGCCGCCGCTTCAAGCTCGCGGTAGGCCGGGTGATACTCGATCCACTGCTCATCGTTGCCGTAGCGGTCACGGTGATGCAGGATCGGCGGATGGCGGTCGGCCAGATGCGCGGCCCGGTCGAGCCGTCCTGCTGCCAGCGCGCCGAGGCGCGCAAGATAGGGCGCGATATGGTGCAAGAGGTCATCGGCAAGATAAAGCTTGAGCAGGTCATTGAGGCCCTGATCCGCCGTGAAGAAATTCCAACCGGTGGTATCGGGTGCGATGGCGCCGGTGTTCGCGGCCGTGCCAGCAGATCGTTGGTCGTCGGTGTCGTTCATTCCGGGCGGTTCCTGTAAGGATGGTAAGGGTGGTATATTACCGGGCTCGATGCCGCGAAGTGCCCGTGCCGGCGCTGATGCGGAGTTGCGATGGGCGGCAGGATTTCGCGCACCAGTTTGCGCCGGATTGCCGTTGGATAGTCTTCGAAACGATCGGCGCTCATTGCAAACGATCCAGCTCCACCAATGATATAGCGCTGAAAGTAGGTGAGCAGATCCGGATCACTCGCCAGAATGGCAAGCGCATTTACAGTCACGCCGCGTTGCACGAGGCGATCGCGAACGAGATTGGGTGACCATCCCTCATTGCTGCGCCCGTCACCGGAGATGTCGATGACGTTGCGGCGGCAGGTTCGCGGCAGCTTTGCGAACTGGGCATCGGCAAACATCAGCGCCTCGCCGATGGCGGTCGAATACTTGTCAAATCGCCGCGGCTGGCCCTCGATCAAGCTGGCAAGCCGATCGGCATCGGTGCGCTCGCGCAACAACGTCCACGGTGTGACCTGGGCCTGTTGACCGTTGCCGCTCCAATGCACGGCCGACATGAAGACGCCGCCACGAACCGCCGCCAACGCGGCCGCCACGTCCTCCGAGCGCAGCGCATCCGCGAGCCCACCGGCCTGCAGCTGGTATTCACCGGCATCGACACTTCCAGACACATCGATCGCCAACACCAGCGCCAACGCACAGCTGTCGGCCGGGCCTCGCGCGCTAACCGATTGACCGGCGAACATCGCGAATATCGCGAATATCACGAACCTAACGAACCTCACAATGAACGCCGAAATCAGCTCCGTTGCGCGCTGCTCGCCGGCGACCGTCCGCCCATGCCGCAGCTGTTGATGACAATGAGACATAGCCCGTGACTATACGCGCATCATAGGCGCGAACCCAAGCATCCACGATATGTCACAGATGGTTCAGCCGCGCCTGCGTTCGAACCGCTGTTCGCGCACACCGCCCTGCCACCGATCAACGGTGCTTTCGCGAACCTTGCTGAAACCGACCCGTTCGTAGAGATGGCGTGCTGCTTCAAGACCGGCGAAGGTCGTCAGATAGATCAGAGGGTAATTGTGCTCATCCGAGAACGCGACGGCGCGCGCCAGAAGCTGCCGGCCGAGCCCGCTCCCGCGAGCCGCCTCGCTGGTAATGAACCAGCGCAAATGCGCGCCCTCGTGCGCGGCGCTGCCGCCATCCAGCGTGATACTGCCAAGCAAACCGCCGCTGCGGTCATAGGCGCACAGGAACAGATCCCGCGTTTCATCGTGCCGTGCAAGGAATTCCGCCAGTTCCGCCGCCACCTTGGTCTCGAAGGCGCAGCCGAAGTTCCAAGAAACGGCGTAGTACGCCATATGCAGCCGCACGACGCCGGCCAGTGCGCCAGGTCGATAGCCGTCGAATTCGAAGTCCGCCATGCGCTTACGCCAACCCTGGTTGTGCTCCGTGCCACTGTCGCGCCTTGCCGACTATGACCAGGTTGTGGTGCCGACAACTGCCGCCGACAACAGTGTCGTCAAGAACCCGATCAATACTGACTTCGGCGCCATCTCGACGATCTCCGAGCGTCGTGCCGGCGCCATTGCGGCCATGCCGCCGAGCAAAATGCCAAGCGAACCGAGGTTGGCAAAGCCACACAGCGCATAGGTCAATAACAGGCGCGAGCGTTCGGATAGCTCGCCTGCCGGCGTTTTGACCAGCTCGAGATAGGCCAGGAATTCGTTGAGCACCACCTTTTGTCCGATCAAGCCGCCGGCCACCGCCGCTTCGTGCCAGGGGATACCGATGATGAAGGCGAGTGGCATGCAAAGATACCCGAGCAGATCCTGGAGTGTAACCTTGGCGCCGACGACATCCTCGCCAAGCGCCAGAACGGAATTCGTCAGCGCGACGAGCGAGACCACCACAATCAACATCGCGGCCACACCCGCCACCAGCATGATGCCTTCCATGGTACCCTTTGAGATGGCATCGACACTGCTTTGCGATGGATCATCGAGCTGGATATCGGCCGACCGCGGACCGCCGGTGAAGTCCGTCGGTACCGCCAGGCGCGCGAGCATCAGCGCGCCGGGCACGTTGATCAACGAGGCGGCCAGCAGGTGGCCGGCCGCCCCGGGCACCACCGGGCTTAGAATGCTGGCATAAAGCGCCATGACGGTGCCGGCGACCGTCGCCATGCAAACGGCCATCGATGCAAACAGGGCGCCCCGGCCCATCTCATTGAGATAGGGACGGATCATCAGCGGCGCTTCCACAAGCCCGAGAAAAATGCTCGCCGCCGCCGCCGTGCTGAGCGGACCGCCAGTGCCGAACGAGCGCTGCAGGAGATAGGCAAAGCCCTGCACCACCCGTTGCAGGATGCCCCAGTGATAGAGCAGTCGGACCAGCGCACTCAAGACCAGGATCATCGGCAGCACGCGGAACGCCACAATGAAAGCGTTGCCCGGCTGCTTGGCCTCAAACGGCGCCGGTCCCCCGGCCAAATAACCAAACACCAGCTGCGCCCCGGCATCCGTTGCCCGCTGCAGCGCGAGCACGGCGAGACCGAGGCCGTCGAACAGCGTTTTCGTCCACGGCATCAACAACAGCAGGCCGACGAGAAGGAATTGCAACAATAGCCCCGTCGCGATGGTGCGCAGGGCGCCGCTGCCGCCGATTTCGGCGCGATCCTCCGAAATCAGCCAGGCAAACAACGGGATGAGGATGACGCCGAGTAGGCTTTGAGCGGCCAGCAGGTTGTCAGGCATAAGTGGTCCCCCGGTTTGTTGCCGCCGCGCGACACCGACCAAGACCGGACCGCAATGTCCGACCATCAATGGCGTTTCGAATAGTCCGTTCAACTTCGTCGTAAAGACATTTCGTGGAAAACTGCAAGCTTTTGCGCGATTTCTGCCGCGCGCTGACACAATTTGGCGGTATCTGATGAAGATGCTTTGGAGATCGAATCACCATCCGCTTAGAGACAATTGCCGCGGTCCAAAGATCTGTAAGTTCCAATGGACGCTTTGTGAGTTTCAAAATGACAACCCCGCCAACTCAACAGTCTGAAAGCCATCGCCCGACGGCTGCGAACGGCGGACCCGGCCGGGTTCCGCCGCACAATCATCCTCCCGGACGCCGGCGTCGGCGCCCGGCGCCGCGCAAATCATCGATCATTGGGACCATCGCATGGTCGCTGGCGGCCCTTATCATTGTTATCGCCGGCGCCGTTACGGCGGCGGTGTTCGTGCTGTCGCCGGCCGACATCGTACGGTCCGAGCTTATTCGCCAGGTCGCAGCCAAAACCGGTCGCACCTTGACGATTGCAGGCCGGCCGTCACTGACGATTTATCCCAGCATTGGTGTTTCGCTGCCGCGGGTTTCCCTGTCGCCGCCGCCGGGCATGGCTGGCGGCCCGATGATGCAGTCCGACCAGGTCCACGTCAGTGTTGCCTTGTTGCCGCTGTTCAACCGGAACGTGATCGTCGAACGGATCAGCCTCGATCGGCCGATAATCGAGCTGCGGGTCGATGGCAGCGGGCGACGAAACTGGGATTTTGCAAGCGCCAAGGCAACCGGGACCGCCGCTGCCGCGACCGGTGCGACGGCGCAATCGGACAAGTCACTCGAAACCCTGGATGCGCTTGAACTGCGTGCCATCCAAATCTCCGACGGCCTGGTCCAGTATCTCGATGAACGCAGCGGCGCGGGTGAGATCCTGTCCGATGTCGATGTCAGCGTGCGCGGCCGGCGGATCGCCGATCCGATTTCGCTGACGGGCGACCTGACCTGGAGAGGCGAACGGCTCAAGCTCGCACTCGACCTGTCGACGCTGCGCCAACTGCTGCAAGGTCAAAAGGCCGATGCAAAGCTGACCGTCAAGGCCAAGCCGGCCACCGTAGACTTCAACGGTCGGGTGATGCTTGAACCCGCCGCGGCGATCGACGGGACGATCAACCTGAAGGCTGGTTCGGCCCAGCGATTGGTGAAGTGGATCGGCACCGAATTGCCAAACGGCAGCGCGCTTGGCGGTTTGTCGGCGTCCGGCAGATTGAACGCGACGGCGGCCGCGATCGCATTCAATGGTGCGAAATTGAAGCTTGGCGAAACCGCGGCCAACGGCAGCGTCGCCGTTCGCCTCAAACGTGCCCGGCCGCTGGTCACGGCCAACCTCGGCGTTTCTCAACTCGACATCGACAAATTGTCGACCCACCTGACCGGCGCCAAACAATTGAAACGGCCGAAAATGAAGCCGGTCTCGCATCGTGCCGACCAGGGCGGCGCAACAAATCCGCAACCGCCGAAGTCGATTGAGGAGATCTTGCGCGGTGCGCACAACGCAGACGATCGTGGTGCAGGCCGTTTCAGCCCGCAGGTTCGCGGCTTCAAGCAGTCGGCGGGATGGAGCAAGGAGCCGATCGATGCATCCGGCCTGCGTTCCCTCGATACTGACGCGCGCTTGAAAATTGCAGGGCTGAAGGTCGGCGGCCTTGCGATCGGCAACACATCGCTGCGTGTGCGCCTCGACAACGGCAATGCGCGCGCCGATTTCGACAATGTTGCGCTCTATCAGGGCAAAGGCCGCGGTATCGTCACTGTCGCTCCCACCGACACCGGTCTGCGGGTCGGTCTCAATGTCACGATGGATGACGTCTCCGCCCGTCCGCTGCTGAAAGATGCCGCCGACATCGACACCATCGCGGGAACCGGCCGGTTGACCGGCGCCCTGACCAGTGCCGGCAGATCGCAACAGGAAATCATGTCCAACCTTGCCGGCAAGGCCAGTTTCATGTTCAAGGACGGGGCCATTGTCGGCTGGAACATTCCGCAAATTTTGCGCGGCTTGCAGGCCGGCCAAGTCGCCAGCCTTCAGAAAGCTGAGGCCAGCAAGACGGACTTCTCGGAGTTGACGGCCAACTTCGCAATCAACCGCGGTATCGCCAACACTCAGGATTTGCGCATGCTGAGCCCGCTGTTGCGATTGACCGGCAGCGGCAATACCGACGTCGGTGGGCGACGTCTCGATATGATCTTGCGCCCGAAACTGGTGGCGAGCCTGTCGGGCCAAGGCGGCCAAACCGGACTAACCGGCATCGAAGTTCCCGTGCGGGTCAGTGGCCCATGGCGCAATCCAAACTTCCAACCCGACGTCGCCGGAATCTTGAACAACCGACAGGCCGTTGACGGAATCGTCAAGAACGCCAAGCAGCTGCGTGACAAATTCAAGGGCAAAAACGCCAATCAAATTCTCCGCGGCCTGTTAAAGAACGGCAACCAGGATGGCACCGACGCCGGCGCTCATTCGGCCGGCAAGTTGCTCGAAAACCTGTTCAGGCAGTGACCGTCGACGAGCCGCTCGGCGGCTGTTATGCGGGCGCAATGCAACCGGTTGTGGGGGAGCTGGTTGTGGGGAGCGGCTGGGCGGCCGTCATTGACGACGTCTGGACGATCTGCGGCACGCTGAGCCCTGACGCCGCCGCCGTGAACAGCTCAGCACGTTCAAGGCGCTCGAACAAAAACGCAATTTGGAAGCCATCACTTAACCTTACGCTGTCATAAAGAATGGCGTGAGACCGCCACGCGGCCGCACATCGTGAAGGCTTGGTGAATGCAAGACGGAAATTTTTGCCGTTTAAACAAGAATTTTTCTTGCAATCACAAATGATTGCCTGCATATGCGATGTTCTCCGTTCGACCCCCTGCCCTAAAGGTGAAGGTAAGATGTCCTAGACCCCTATAAAGGTAAGAGCGGACGGGTCACATCTATCTGCTGGTTGGGGAGGGTCACATGGCCTACGATGACACCCTCTTCCAATTGGGGATGGACTTGACTCGTTCAAGCACCGCCCAAAAGGAAGATCATGGTGAAAGAGCGCGGGTAGCGCATCAGATTCCGAAAGCGTCGGAAGTACAAGTTTCCACCGATACGCCGGACGAACGATTAGACTTCTTCATAGAGCGCGATGGCGTGCGATATGCAGGCAACCATTTGATTATAGATCTGTTTGGTGCCAGCAGACTCGACGACATCAAGTACATGGAACAGACCATGAAGCGCTGTGTAGAAGTTGCAGGCGCCACTCTGCTGCATTTCCACCTGCATCACTTCACACCGAACGGCGGTGTTTCAGGGGTTGCAGTTCTCTCGGAAAGTCACATCTCGGTGCACAGCTGGCCGGAAGCCGATTATGCGGCCTTCGACGTGTTCATGTGCGGTGATGCCAAACCGGAACTCTGCGTCAACATCTTGAAAGATGCGTTCGATGCGCGCGAGGCGATTGTCAAATCGCATCAGCGTGGCGAAGATCTCGATCTGATGGAATGGCAGCAGGCAGCCGCCAAGACGGCACTTGAGCGTCAGGTCAAGGCGGCCTGAGCCCTGGCCCTCGAACACCGCCGATGCCGATAGCCTTACAGACTTAAGCCCGTGCCGACCCGCTCCCAGCCACCCAACGCCCGTGATCGCATTGGTTCTCGGGCGGCGGCCGAACGGGGAGCGGGCCGGCACGGTAGGCCCGCCTTGGGCGGGAATGCCAGATCGACATGCCGGGTTGACATGCCGGGTTGACATGCGGGGCGGACATGCCGGCGGACATGATCGAGACACAAGCGAGCGGTGTCCGTGCGGTGCGCGATTGCCGTTGTTGAGATCTCGCCTGCGTGCCGACCCGCAGGCATCCGAGCCGCACCCATGGCAGCCGCACAGCATCACGCTATGAGCTGATCAAGCCTGTCACGTGGGTCGGTTGGTGGCGATCACAAGAGGACCGCACGCCATGGCGCGTTGGATATCAGAAACGTTTCATCCCGACTGGCGCCCGTCAATACGCGCCGACAAGATCCTGCATGAAGTCAAGACCAAGCATCACCACCTGGTCATCTTCGAAAACGCGTTCTGGGGCAAAGTCCTCATTCTTGACGGGGTTTTCCAGCTGACCACCAAGGATGAGTTCGTCTATCACGAAATGATGGCGCATATTCCGCTGACCGCGCTGGCGCGTCCGCGCAAGGTTCTGATTGTCGGCGGCGGCGATGGTGGCATTTTGCGCGAGGTCCTCAAGCATCCAAGCGTCGAAGCTGCGACCTTGGTGGAGATCGATCGGGAGGTCATCGACACCGCGATCGCGTACTATCCTGAGATTGGCAAAACCGCCTTCAAGGACCAGCGCAGCAACATCGTGATCGGCGACGGCGTCGCGTATGTTGCCGAAACCAGAGAAAAATACGACGCCATTATTGTCGATTCATCGGAGCCGATTGGCCCGAGCGCGGTCCTCCACGGCAAGGAATTCTTCGCCTACTGCAAACAGGCACTGAAGCCGGGCGGGATTTTCGTCACGCAGAACAGCTTGCCGTTCCACACCCCCGAACATCTGCTGGCGACAACCAGACTGTTGATCCCGCTCTATCAGTCGGTTGCACCTTACTATTGCACACATCCAAGCTATTTCGGCGGCGAGTTTGCCATCTCATGGGCATCCGATCATCCGCAATTGGCGGCGGTGCCGGCGGTCACCCTCGCCCGCCGGGCCAAGCGGCGAAACCTCAAGACACGCTATTGGACCCCGCAGTTTCACGCCGGCGCATTTGCCGTGCCGGGCTACATGCAGGACATTGTCGACAAGGCCAAAGCCAAGCCGGCGCGCAGGTCCAAACCGGCATCGCGGTCGACCTCCCGGGCCAGGGCAGCGCACCGAAGACGCTCAGATTTGGCCTGATGCCAGCGTTGCGGCGGCGTTGCGATGCGCCGGCATCACCCACCGCGCCTTGGCACAGACCAGATCTGAGCGTCTGAATGCGCTTTTTTAAGTGATTGAGACCACCAGAGCAACCTGCCTTTATTCGGAATCGGAACGATCTCGAATAAAGGCAGAAAGTTGCTCGCGTCTAAAGTGGCGATCATCTTTGTGCTTTAAGTTGGAACCGCAATAGCGGTTCCAACTTAAAGCACAAAGATGATCTAGGCCGTAAACTTTCCAGCCGGCTCGGCGTTGTCTGGCAGTGCGCGAGCGATGAGCGTGCCGGCAATGATCATCTCGGGGCTGGTTTTGCGGTAGGTCGAGGCAATGCTTCGGAACGCCTCGATGACCTCCTCGGACGGCCGCGCAGCGGTCAGCTCGGCGGCATCGCGCGGCATCTCGATTGTTGCTGCGGCCGCGTCGATGCGGGCACGGATCTCGTCATGGGCCGCTTGCACGGCCCGGAGTTTGAGCAACGGCGGCAGCACGCTCGTCAGGTGTGCCAGCAGTCCCGGCCAATGCGCGATCATCCGGTAGAGGCCCGGAATGAACGGCGCCCCCAGCATGTCGGCGGCGAACGCCTGGAGGCAGGTGCGCACCGGTGCCGGGCAGGTGCGCATGTCGATCATGTCCGGCAGCTCGCCAATCCGGCGCGGATGCTGCCATGCCGGCGGCTCGATCGCCGGCGCACAGGCGCGCGCCTCCGCCAGCAGCCGCATGACAAGGGCGGCAAACATCATGTTGACCGGGGCCACACGCACGAAGCTGGTGGTGACGTCATTGATCTTTGTCAGCGCGTTGGCGTCGACGTGCCACAGCGCCAGCGCCGCGCCGGAAATCGGCTCCAGCTGCGGCAAATCCAGGCCGTCGGCGATCGACCATGCAGCCGTCTGCGCGCGCCCGTCGCGAAACGCCGGCGCCACGCCCTGCCAAGACCACGCCAGGAGACCGGGTTGGGCCGCCATCACCCGGTGCACGGCCGACACGTAAGGCGTGCACCACAAATCGCGAACTTCGCCATATATGGCCGCCAACGCGCCACTGGCGTCGGCCTCGCCAATTTCCTGCATCCGGCGTCTCCATCACGGCTCGTGTGGCTGCTTTGTCCAATCCATGGCGCCTCTGTTCAAGTCACGGGTTTCCACGGCATCTGTAATTTCAGTCAAGCATTTCCTGGTTGCCAGGGTCGGTTGTCCGGTTGCGATCAGGTGTCGATGGAGAGGTGTTATCGATGTTTGACGGGCCCGGGTCGCAGCCACGAGCGCGGCGATCTAGACAGTTGTCTGAGCGCTGTACGGCGGCCGTGGATGCGATTGGCGCCAAACAACCGATCCGTCGCGCGCACCGGCAGAGCGCGACGCCACCGACTGTCGCTCCGCCGTTCAACTGCGGACAAGGTTCAAACTGTGAAAGTGCCATCTTTCCCCTTGCATCCGGTTGATCTAGAACTATTCTAAAGTTAAATCCTGACTGTCATGCTTATGATTTGTCAGTCGGCCCAAACCGAGGTGCGCAAGAATGTTCATTCAGACCGAACCGACCCCCAATCCCGCGACGCTGAAGTTTCTGCCCGGGCGTCAGGTTCTGACCGACGGCACTGCCGACTATCGCTCGAAGGAAGAGGCGGAACTGTCGCCGCTGGGCTCGCGCCTGTTCGATATCGATGGTGTGACCGGCGTTTTCCTTGGTGCGGATTTCGTGTCCGTGACCAAGGGCGACGGCGAATGGCAGCATCTCAAGCCGGCGATACTCGGCGCCATCATGGACCACTTCGCCTCGGGTGAAGCGGCGGCCGGCGCCGCCGGCGCAAACGATGATGCCGAAGGCAGTTTCGATGCCGCTGATGCGGCGGTGGTGGCCACCATCAAGGAACTGCTCGATACACGCGTCCGCCCGGCCGTTGCCCAGGACGGCGGCGATATCACCTTCCATGGCTTTCGCGACGGCGTCGTCTACCTCAGCATGCGCGGCGCCTGCGCCGGCTGCCCGAGTTCGACTGCAACACTGCAGCACGGCATAGAAAATCTTCTTCGCCACTTCTGTCCGGAAGTTCAGGCCGTCGAAGCCGCCTGATTTGCTGTACTCCGGCAACTTCGAACGCGACCGGCCCCTTGCCGATTTCGGGGTCTTGTCCTTTGCCGCAATGCCGAACGGCGGTTTTATTGCCGTCGGCATCGCCCCCGGGAGATCCAGCGATGGCGCCCATCCTAGCCCAGGCGGTAGTCGATCAGCTGTTGAGCGAAGCGCGCTCTCAAAACAAATGGCAGGACCGCGATGTTGCCGACGATCTGTTGAGACGGATGGTCGACATCGCAAAGATGGGCCCGACCAGCGCCAATTGCTCGCCGGCCCGTTACGTGTTCGTCAAATCGAAAGCGGCCAAGGAACGTCTGCGGCCCCATCTTTCAAGTGGTAACACCGACAAGACCATGACAGCGCCGGTGACGGTCATAATTGCCTATGACCTGGCTTTCTACGAGCATCTCGAACGGCTGTTTCCGCACGATGATGCGAAAGCCTGGTTCACCGGCAATGATGCTCTGATCAAGGAGACCGCCTTCCGCAACGGTTCACTGCAGGGCGCCTACCTGATGATTGCTGCGCGCATGCTTGGGCTTGATGTTGGCGGCATGTCCGGCTTCGACAATGCCGGTGTTGACACGGATTTCTTTGCCGGCACAACCTTCAAATCGAACTTTCTGTGCAATATCGGTTACGGCGATCCGGCCGGGCTCTATCCGCGCCTGCCGCGCTTTTCGTTCGATGACATTGCCGAGATTGCCTGATTGTTTGCAAACGTGCACGGGTGCTCTGGGACGATGACCGTCGAAGGCAACATGTTGGCGATCGATACCACGCTCGCGGCCTGCTCGGCGACCGTCCGGGTGTCGCCGCGTGGCGCGGCCACCGCGCCGCAGTTTGCCGGACGCTACGAGGAAATGTCGACGGGCCACGCCGAGCGCCTGATGCCGATGATTGAGGAGGTGCTGCGCGATGCCGGCCTCGGCTACGGCGATCTCGACGCGCTCGCTGTCACGATCGGGCCGGGATCGTTTACCGGCGCCCGCGTCGGCATCGCTGCCGTGCGCGGCCTCGCACTTGCTACCGGTCTGGCGGTATTTGGCACCACGAG
The DNA here is from genome assembly GCA_965223355.1 of Hyphomicrobiaceae bacterium. Lineage (GTDB taxonomy): Bacteria > Pseudomonadota > Alphaproteobacteria > Rhizobiales > Hyphomicrobiaceae > Tectiglobus. Next base: position 3,435,486 of record CBDCWE010000003.1, on the reverse strand, counting down.
CCTCGCCTTGATTGCCGCGCGGGCCGCTGCCGAATTGGCGGGCGATCCGGTAATGACCGCGGTGAGCGCGATTGAGGTCTGCGTCGATGCCCGACGGGGCCAGATCTATCATCAGACTTTCAGGTTGGGCCGGGATCGGCATCGCTCAGCCGTCTCCATTCTCACATCGCAGGCGATTGCAGCGCGCCCGCGCAACCGGCTTGGCGACAGCGTTCTGGTTGGGTCTGGTGCACCACTGGTCGCGGCAGCGGCTGCAGCGCGGGGCATAAAACTGGACGTGGCGGGCGTTGCACTGCTGCCCGACGCCCGCTTTATGTTCGATCAACACCTTGACCGCCTGGAACCGCCGAGATCGCTCTATTTGCGCTCTCCCGATGCCAAACCGCAAACCGCCGGCGTCATTCCGAGACGCTTGGATGAAACAGCGGATTGACTAATGCAGTCGGTACACCTTTCAGCCCATGCCACCATTCGCCCCGCGGCGGCGGACGAGGCCGGTGTGCTCGCCGGCCTCCACGGTCAGTGCTTTCATCGCGGCTGGACACCGGATGAGATGAGCGCGCTCCTCAAGGGCATGCGCACGCTGACGCTTGTGGCCGAGTTCGGCGCCGAGCCGGTCGCGTTCGTTCTGGCGCGGGCGCCCGCGGTTGATGCTGAGGTCATCTCGATTGCCACCGGCCACGCATTTCGCCGACGCGGGCTGGCCGGCCAACTCCTACACCAATTGCACGATCGCCTGACGGCTTGGCGTTGTGCCAGTGTATTCCTGGAAGTCGATGAGAACAATGTCGGCGCCGTGACGCTCTACAACGGCCACGGCTACCGCCGCGTCGGACTGCGCCGCGACTACTACAAGCTGCACGGTGGCCGGCGCAGCAACGCGCTAATCCTGAGAAAACTGCTGGGACCGTCGGTGCTGACGTGACGGGGCAATCGACAATGCGCAATGGCTGACACCGAACCATCATCCGCCGACCCGCCGGACCTCTATCTGCCGAAACCGTTTGGCTTGGCCAACGTTTTGCGCGGTACGGCGCTATTGAGCGGGTTTTTGGCCTTAACGCTGCCTTTGATGCCGCTGCAGTGGGCGCTGTTGAAGCTGGCACCTGAACGCGCGCGCCGGTTTCCGCATTGGTATCATCGCCGGCTTTGTCGCCTGCTCGGTCTCCGCCTCCACATCGAAGGTGAGGTGGCCGGCGACCGGCCGGTGTTGCTGGTCTCAAACCATGTCTCCTGGCTGGACATTCCCGTGCTGTCGGCGGTCGCACCGGTTTCGTTTATCGCCAAGAGCGAGGTTGGCAGCTGGCCGTTCGTGTCATGGCTAGCGCGCCTGCAACGGACCGTATTCGTCAACCGCCAGCGCCGCAGCGATGTCGGCCGGGTCAGCACCGAAATGAGCCGGCGGCTGGCATCCGGCGATACCTTGATCCTGTTTGCCGAAGGCACATCCAGTGACGGTAACCAGGTGTTGCCGTTCCGGTCGGCCTTGTTGGCGCCGGCGTTTGGCGGCGCCGACCACGCCCCGGCCGGTTGTGATGCGCCCGGCCCCGCGGTGCAGACGCTGGCCATCGCCTACACGCATCTGCATGGCGTGCCGTTGGGGCGTGCGGACCGCAAACTGATCGGTTGGTACGGCGATATGGGCATCGGCGATCATGCCTGGGCGCTGCTCAAGGCCGGGCCGATCGACGTTCGCATCGTGATCGGCGCGCCAATCGAGCTGGCCGCGTTCGAGGATCGCAAGGCCCTGGCGCAATTGACCGAATCAATCATCCGTGCAGATATCTCGCGGATTTTGCGTGGCCGACAGCCAGAGTGAGCAGGAGGCGCGGATCTCAGAGCCATTATGCTCGTCATATCAGAACCATTATGCCCATACCTGAGAGTTGTGGCTGGCCGTCGCGCAGCGCCACAATGACATCTTGGCGGTTGCGATGCTGCAATGCAACAAACCGATGACAAATTACTAACTATTCTCGCAAGTTCTGGAGCCGACGGCGCGGCATCGCTAACACCATCTGAAGGCGCCACACGATAGAGTAGAACAATTGAGACAATGAGCAACAGCGAGACAGCTATGGCGGCAACTAAGACGGTCTTCGTCAAGACTTTCGGCTGTCAGATGAACGTCTATGATAGCGAGCGCATGATCGAATCGCTGGTCCCCGCCGGTTTTGAAGAAACGGCGGACATGGCCCGGGCCGATCTGATTGTGCTCAATACCTGCCACATTCGCGAAAAGGCTGCTGACAAGGTCTATTCGGAGCTGGGGCGCGTGCGCCGGGTGCGCGACCAGCGCCGCCAAGGCGGCCTGGCGACGACGGTTGCCGTTGCCGGTTGTGTGGCGCAGGCGGAAGGCAACGAAATCATCGCGCGCGCCCCGATCGTCGACATCGTGGTCGGACCACAGAGTTACCACGCTCTGGCGTCGATGGTGCGCGATGTCCAAAGCGACGGGCGCAAGATCGTCAAGGTTGAATTTCCGGATCAGGACAAGTTCAAGGAACTGCCACAGCGTCGCGGACCGCGCACGGCGACAGCATTTCTGACCGTGCAGGAAGGCTGCGACAAATTCTGCACATTCTGCGTCGTGCCCTACACGCGCGGTATGGAGTATGCGCGCCCGGTTGATCAGCTGGTGGACGAAGCGAAAGCCCTGGTGGACAATGGCGTGCGCGAACTGACGCTGCTCGGGCAAAACGTGAACGCCTATCGCGGCGTCGGCGCCGATGGCCAAAGCTGGTCGCTGGCGAGATTGATCAATCATCTGTGCGAGATCGACGGTATCGAGCGGTTGCGCTATACGACCAGCCACCCGCGCGACATGTCGGACGACCTGATTGCGGCGCATCGTGACAATCCACGTTTGATGCCGTATTTGCATTTGCCGTTTCAGGCCGGCTCGGATCGCATCCTGGCCGCCATGAACCGCAAGCACACGGCCGATGATTACCTGCGCATCATCGAGCGCATCCGCACCGCCAAGCCGGAAATCGCGCTGTCGACCGATATTATCGTTGGTTTTCCCGGTGAAACGGTCGCAGAATTCGAGCAGACGCTGCGGCTGGTGGAGCGGGTTGAATTCGCGCAGGCGTTTTCGTTCAAGTACAGCGCGCGTCCGGGAACGCCGGCAGCAACGCTGGCAGATGCCCTCAGCGATGCCGAGAAGACCGCGCGCCTGCACACCTTGCAGGCCGTGCTCGAGAACCAACAGCGTGATTTCAACGCCAGCTGTGTCGGCAAGACCCTGCCAGTGTTGTTCGAACGCCATGGCCGCGGCAAGGGCCAGCTGGTCGGCCGTTCGCCGTATTTGCAGCCTGTTCATGCCGATGCTGCAGAGCAATTGCTCGGGCAAATCCTGCCTGTGGAAATTGCAGCCGCAAATAAGAATTCCCTTTCGGGTATCGTGCAGGCGGCATGAATCGTCGATATTTGGCATCGTATCGACGTTTTGCACGCGTATAAGCTTTCGTTTGCCGCCGTGTGCGGTCGGACCCGGATGTCCTCGACCATTTGCAAATGGCGCGGCGGATTGGAGAACAACATTTGAGCGGATTGCGTAATGCCAGCCCCGGCCGAATGGGGCGCGGACAGGCAAAGAAACGCGTTGTCGTAACCTTCGAGGACAATCTGCTGCTGCCGCGCCTGCTTGGCGAATACGATGCCCATCTGGCGCTTGTTGAAGATCGTCTCGGGATCGAAGCCCATGCCCACGGCAACGTCGTGGTGCTGGCCGGCTCGGACGCGGCCTGCCGCATTGCCCGTGACGTGCTTGAACAGCTCTACGACAGGGTCGCCGACGGCGGCGAGGTCGGGCCGGGCGATTTCGACGGCCTGATCCGTCATGCCAAGTCGGACGATGTCGGTGCGGCCGGTCAAGGGGAGATCACGACGCGGCGACGGGTCGTCAAGGCGCGCACGCCGACCCAAAGTGCCTACATCGATGCCATCCACACCGTCGACCTGGTGTTCGGCATTGGCCCGGCCGGGACCGGCAAGACCTATCTCGCCGTCGCAGCGGCGGCTCACTTCCTGGAGCGCGGCCTCGTTTCGCGTATCATTCTGTCGCGGCCCGCTGTCGAGGCCGGCGAGCGGTTGGGCTTTCTTCCAGGCGATATGCGCGACAAGGTTGATCCCTACCTGCGTCCGCTCTATGACGCCCTCTACGACGTGCTGCCACCCGAGAAAGTCGAACGCGATATCGAGACCGGAGTGATCGAAATCGCGCCGCTGGCGTTTATGCGCGGGCGTACGCTGGCGAGCGCCTTTGTCATTCTCGACGAAGCGCAAAACGCGACCTCCATGCAGATGAAAATGTTTCTGACGCGGCTCGGCGAAGAATCGAAGATGGTTGTCACCGGTGATCCATCGCAGATTGATTTGCCAGCCGGGCAAAAATCTGGATTGATAGAGGCCGTCGATTTGCTCGATGACGTTGATGGCATCGCGGCCGTGCGGTTTCTCAGCGCCGACGTGGTCCGCCGGGATCTCGTTGCCCGCATCGTCAATGCTTACGATCGAAGGGACGCAAACAACGCGCCCGATACCTGATGAACGATAATGCTTCCGGTTTGCCTGTCGGCGGGCCGAACAGTGATGACGATGACAGCGACCCCGACATAGGGTTATCGCTTGAGTGCGTCCGCTTGAACGGGGATTGGTCGTCGTTTGAACCGCTCGACGACTTGATCGCGTCGTTGAGCGTCGCGCTTTCAAACTCCGAAGATGTTCGACTTGGCGAGACGGCGACGGCGACGTTGGTGCTCAGCAGCGACCAGCACGTCCGCGTTCTGAACAACCAGTATCGCGGCCACGATCGCCCGACCAACGTTTTGTCCTTCGCGGCGCCGGCCCTCGCGCAGGACCCCGACGGCGAGCAGAGCCGGTTTCTCGGCGACGTTATCGTTGCCCAGGAGACGGTTTTGCGCGAGGCCGTTGAGCGCAATGTTCCCGCCGCGCACCATCTGGCGCATCTGGTGGTGCACGGTGTTCTGCATTTGCTGGGCCACGATCACCGGCAGGAACCGAATGCCCGCGTGATGGAGCAAATTGAAACGACGATCCTGGGTTATCTTGGGATCGGCGATCCATACTCTGAAACCGAACACGACAATCACAACAACCGCAAGGAGGCCGTTGATTGCGTCCGCTGACCATCGCCGTTCAGACTTGGCGGCATGGCGATCGGCTCCCGCCCACCGCGGAAATGATCGAGCGCGACGAAAACACGGACACGTGCCATGGCAAGCGAGGTTCCCGCGCAACCTGATGACGACAATCGGGCAAACGGCGGTGCTCAGACCAGCGGTGGATCAGGCAGTGGTTGGCTGGCCGCTCTCAAGTCCCGTCTCGGACTGCCCGGCGGCCAGTCTCTGCGCGATACCATTGAAGCCGCGCTGGCAACCGAAGACGCCGCCACCGGCTCGTTTTCCACCGAAGAGCGCGCGATGCTGCTGCGTTTGCTGCACTACGGCACGCTGCGCATCGATGACGTCATGGTGCCGCGCGCCGACATTATCGCCATCGAAGAAAACGAAACGGTCGGCCAAGCGCTGCAGTTGTTTGTCGAGGCCGGCGTGTCGCGCCTGCCGCTGTTCCACGATACGCTCGATGATCCGAACGGCATGGTCCACGTCAAGGATTTGGTCAACTGGCTCGTGACGTTTGACGATCGCCAGTCGCAGGCAGCGTCTGCTGCGAGCGGGGACCCCGCAACGCGCCGGCAGGCGGGCCCGGAACTCAGAATCAGCCCAACGGCACTGACAAAGCCGCTGGCCGGCGCCAAGGTGCGCCGCCCGGTTCTCTACGTGCCACCGTCAATGCCGGCCATGAACCTGCTGTTGCGCATGCAGTCGACGCGCATACACATGGCGCTCGTCGTCGACGAATACGGCGGCACCGATGGTCTCGTCACGATCGAGGATCTGGTCGAAGAGATTGTCGGCGAGATCGAGGATGAGCATGATGAGTTCGATGACAGCCAGATCACCGGCGATCCGAAGACCGGCATGACGGCGCTGGCGCGGGCGCCGGTGGACGATCTCGAGGACAAGCTCGGGATCAAATTACTACCGGAGGATGAGGACGATATTGATACCTTGGGCGGTCTGGTGTTTTCGATGGTCGGTCGCGTGCCGGTTCGCGGCGAATTGGTCAAACACCCCTCCGGGGTCGAGTTCGAGGTTCTCGATGCCGATCCGAGACGCATCAAAAAGCTCAGGATTCACATCGCACAAAGCAAGCCCGACGGGGTTTGAAGGCGACTTCGACAGGGCACAGGGTGCATCCGCCCTCCTGGCTTTGACCACCGCCATGTCGGCCGGGCACTGACGTCGCGATGCCGACCCAACTCCTAGGGGCCCTGGCGACCTTTGCCCATCGGATCCGGTCGTTGACGGGCTGGCGCCAATACGCGTTGGCGTTCGCGGCCGGCGCCCTGTCCATCATCGGCTTTGCACCGTTCCACCTGACACCGGTCCTGGTTCTGACGCTGCCGGTTTTGCTCTGGTTGTCGCAGCCGCGCAGCGAGGTGAAACGGGTGGCGGCGATCACTGATCTGTTGGTGATCAGCCCGCGCCTGACGGGCAAAAATCTGCTGCGCGGCTTGGCCATCGGCTGGTGGTTCGGCTTTGGCTTTCATCTCGCCGGTCTATATTGGATCGGCGGCGCATTTCTGGTGCAGTCGGATACCTATGCCTGGCTCATGCCGTTTGCCGTCACGCTGTTGCCGGCCGGCCTGGCGCTGTTTCACGGTCTGGCGATCGCCGTCGTTGCATGTTTTGCCGGTGCCGGCGCCGGGCGGCTGGTTGTTCTTGCCGTTTCGCTGGCGGCAACCGAGTGGCTGCGAGGCAACATTCTGACCGGCTTTCCGTGGAATACGCTGGGTTATGCGCTGGCCCACCCCCTGGTGTTGATGCAGTCAGCAGCGGTCGTCGGAATTCACGGGCTGACGCTGGCTGCCGTTTTCATCCTCGGCGCGCCGCTCGTTCTGGTTGAATCTTACGCGCGCCAACGCCAATATTGGCCTCACATGGCCGCAGCCGCGGCAATGCTGGTGGCGCCGCTCGCTCTGATGCTGGGCTACGGCGTTTATGCCCTGGCCCAGCCACCTGCCGGCATCGTCGATGGCATCAAACTGCGTCTCGTGCAGCCGAGCATTGCCCAGAGCGACAAGTTTGACCTGGCAAAGCGAAGCGCCATCTTTGAGCGCCACCTGACGCTGTCAACGGCGGGTCGGGCCGGCGCCAGGGCCGGCCTTGACGGCATTACCCACGTCATCTGGCCGGAGGCGGCGCTGGCATTTTTGGCGCTGCGCTCACCGCATGTACTTGGCGCAATAGCCGATGCCTTTCCCGACGATGTCACGCTGATCGCCGGTACGCTCCGCCTAGAAGGGGCGTTGGTCGACGACGGGCGCCGGCACCGGGTGTTCAACTCGGCGATGGCGGTTGGCGGCAATGGCACGGTTGTTGACACCTACGACAAGATCCATTTGGTGCCGTTCGGCGAGTATCTCCCCCTGCAACACCTGTTGGAAGCGATTGGTCTCGAGCAGGTCACGCGGATCCGCGGTGGCTTCGCGACCGGCGCCGGCGCCGGCAATGGCTTGACGGTGCCGGGTCTGCCCGCGGTCCGGATGCTGATTTGCTATGAGGTCATCTTTCCGCACGAGGTGCAGCTGAACAAGCGGCGGCCGGCCGTTCTGATCAATCTGACGAACGATGCTTGGTATGGTGCCACATCGGGGCCTTATCAGCATTTCCATCAGTCGGTGGTCCGCACCGTCGAGCAGGGCCTGCCAATGATTCGGGTTGGCAACAACGGCATATCGGGTGTCATCGATGCGCGCGGTAGGATCTTGGACAGGCTCCCTCTCAACGCGGTCGGGATCATAGACACGCACCTTCCGGCCGCTCTGTCACCAACAACGTATGCGAGGTTTGGTGATGGGTTATTTGGTCTTTTGTGGTTATTGCTCGCTATAGTCATAATTATCTGGAGTTGCAGAAATCGATTTGGCGGGCGTACTGACAATTAATACGAGTTGTGACGTTTGCCACCCGGCAGATATGATTGCATGTACAGAAATAGCCTTGTTTCCACATGAAATAGATATACACTTTCTTAAAATCATGTTAAATAAACTGTCAAGCTGACGATCATTGACGTGGGTGATGGTTGAGCACATTGTTTGAACCGAAGTGGCGATGCTATTCGTTTGGCACTTTGGCTCAACTCGACGTTGCAGGTCTTGGGGACGTGGAAGGGCACCGCACAACCTCAGGCCGGTCAAATCAACCGTCATCGATCGTTCTGGGATGACGCACAATCGCTATAGTCGCGGTCAGTCAATATTCTGGCGCCGTCACTTATGGGGCAGAGGCGGAGGGACATTCTATTGGATAGTGAGAACATTCAGAACCGGAATGCGAGACGGCCCAATCCAATCGACGTTCATGTTGGTTCGCGCGTGCGTTTTCGCCGGATGCTGCTCGGCATGAGCCAGGAAAAGCTCGGCGAGCGGCTCGGCCTCACGTTCCAGCAGGTTCAAAAATACGAGAAGGGCGTCAATCGCATTGGTGCGAGCCGGCTGTTCGAATTGGCCAATGTGTTGGGCGTAAATGTCCAGTTTTTCTACGACGAGGCGCCGGTTTGCGACATCAACGGCAATGTCGACGGCATGGCTGAAGATCCAGGAACCGACTATGTCGGCGGGGTTTTGAAGAGCCGTGAAGGCATTGAGCTCAATCGCGCCTTTTCGCGCATATCCGACCCGCGCGTGCGCCGTTCGGTCGTCGATCTCGTCAGGGCTGTTGCCGTTGCCGATGAAGATCTCGCCAGGCCTGATGGCGACGACAAAAAGGAATGAGGCAGCCTTTGGAGGCCCCGATCGCGGCTCGGTAAACCCCGCGCCGTGCGCTGATGTCCGCTCTTCAAGTGGGAAGCGGGCCGCGGGCCGCGATAATGATCACGCTCCCGGACGGCCTATTGCTCGCAGCGCTGCAACGCTCGGCGACGGCGGCAAAAGACATGCCGAATGTGTCGCATGCGCCGGGTTACTTGACCTTGCCGTGCAAAGCCGGCAAGACATCGGCGCTTTGTCAAATCTAAACCCCGGGGATCGATGTGTCGGTAAGGACTTTCTATTTTACGAGTGAATCAGTGTCCGAAGGACATCCGGACAAGGTCTGTGATCGGATTTCCGACGAGGTTGTCGATCTGTTTTTCAGAGAGGGCCCAAAGGCGGGATTGGACCCGGCCAACATCCGCGTCGCCTGCGAAACGCTTGCAACCACGAATCAGGTCGTCATTGCCGGTGAGACGCGTGGTCCCGACACGATTACGCGTGAGATGATCGAAGAGCGCGCACGCGCCGCCATTAAGGACATCGGCTACGTCCAGGACGGGTTTCATTGGCAGAACTCCAACGTCATGATCCTGTTGCACGAGCAATCGGCGGACATTGCCCAAGGCGTCGATGCTGCGGGTAACAAGGATGAGGGCGCCGGCGACCAAGGGATTATGTTCGGTTATGCCTGTAATGAAACGCCGGACCTGATGCCGGCACCGATCTACTACAGCCACAAAATCCTTGAGGTTCTGGCGCGCGCGCGCAAAGCCGGTGAGCGTGATGCCGACAAGCTGGGACCTGATTCCAAGAGCCAGCTGTCGATGCGCTATGAAAACGGCAAGCCTGTCGCAATCACCCATATCGTTCTGTCGACACAACATCTCGACGGCACGCTGTCATCGCACGACGTGCGCCAGCTGGTCGAACCGTTCATCCGTGAAACGCTGCCGGCCCAGTGGATCAACGATGAGACGGAATGGCATGTTAACCCGACCGGCAAGTTCGTGATCGGCGGACCGGATGGCGATTGCGGATTGACGGGTCGAAAGATCATTGTCGACACCTATGGCGGCGCCTCGCCGCATGGTGGCGGTGCATTCAGCGGCAAGGATCCCACCAAGGTTGACCGTTCCGCTGCCTACGCCGCGCGCTACCTGGCCAAGAACGTTGTCGCCGCCGGTATGGCCGATCGCTGCACCATCCAGGTCTCCTATGCGATCGGGGTCTCAAAGCCGTTGTCGATCAACGTCAATCTGCACGATACCAGCAACGTTGACGAACAGAAGCTGGAAGGCGTGCTGATGGATGTCATGGATCTAAGTCCGCGCGGCATTCGCCAACATCTCGAACTCAGCAAGCCGATTTACGCGCGCACATCGGCTTATGGTCATTTCGGCCGGACGCCGGATGACGATGGCGGTTTTAGTTGGGAGAAGGTCGACTTGGTCGATGCCCTGCAATCTGCGATGGCGTGAGGTTGCCGCTCGCCCCGCATTGATCACGAAACACCGATCAGGTCCCAGGTTTCCAAAGGGCGGCGCCCTTAACATATCGCCGCCGTGCGGCGATCCTTGAGGGGCTTTCAGCCCCTCAAACACGCCGACCAGGGGTTGGACCCCTGGACCTCGGACTTGTTCAGAGGTTCCTAACACGTCGGCAATTGACACGATGTCGGACCAGCAACCTGCACCATGGCGCCGTCGGGACTTGCGATCATTCGGCCGATTGCGCGCGCGCAAACTCACGGCGCGCCAGCAACAACTGTATGCCAAGATGCTGCCGGCCTACCGCATCGACCCGACATCCGCCGCCGCCGACCCGTTCGATATTGCTCCGCGCGAGATCTGGCTGGAAATCGGATTTGGCGGCGGCGAGCACCTGATCTGGCAGGCCGAGCGCCACCCCGACGTCGGCCTGATCGGATGCGAGCCGTTCCTGGACGGCATCGTGAAGGTGCTCGATGCCGTAGAACGCCGCGGCCTGAAGAATGTTCGGCTCTATGATGGCGACGCCCGCGACATTCTGCGTGGGCTGCCGCCGGGCACACTGTCGCGGGCGTTTGTGCTGTTTCCTGATCCATGGCCGAAAAGGCGCCATATCAAGCGTCGCCTCATCAACGCGGTCACACTGCAACTGCTGGCCGCAGCGCTTGCACCCGGCTCGCAGTTGCGCATTGCAACGGATGTCGCGGACTATGCCCGCGCCATGTTGTTGGCGGTCCGCCAATGTCCCGGTTTGACCTGGCCGGCGACGGCAACGGCTGATTGGCGTCAGCGACCACCGGACTGGCCGCCAACCCGGTATGAGGCGAAGGCCGACCGCGAGGGCCGGCGCTGCTACTATTTTCGATTCCTACGGGTTTAGCGGCCGCGGTGGGTGGCCGCGCCGATCGTGCCGCAGACACGGCGCCTGTCGAACGATGGGCGCCGGCGCCGCCCACGTCCGCCGCAGGATGGGCCGGTCCGGCGTTCGCCGGCGGCAAATTCACGTCACAGCCCGACGCTGGCGCTGATCGAGGGAGGGTTCAAAAAAGTGACAAATTGCGCTTGCAATGCCGGCGTTGTTCACCTAGGGTTGGCTTGCTCATGATCATCTCAACTCTGAGAGTGGGCCCTCGCGGGCTCGCTCTTTTTTGTTGTTTTGCGATCAGTCGACAATTTGAATCTGTTGAATATGAGGTCCATCTCCGGCCGCTGCGGTGCCGAATGACAGCCTGAAGGCAGCAACGGGTCCGCAGTCCGTCACGTTGACCTTGCATTCGCGATGCGGGCCAACCGTTGAGAACCGTTGTGTGATGTCTGGGGCAAACGCGGTACCACTCGATTCTAGATTTGTACGCGAAAGCGGACTGGCGGCTGCGATCGCAGAACTGGTCGAACCTTCGCTGCAAGATCTTGGATTTCGCCTTGTGCGTGTTCAATTGATGGGGCGCGATAAGTCGCAAACCGTACAGGTTATGGCGGAACGGTCCGACGGCACCATCTCGATTGACGATTGTGCAACAATTTCGCGGCAGCTTTCACCGCTTCTCGATGCCTTTGATCCGATCCCGGGCGCCTATCGACTGGAGGTCTCCTCACCCGGCATTGACCGACCGTTGGTGCGGGCAAGTGACTTTGAGGACTGGGCGGGTTATGCGGCCAAGATCGAGTTGCGCGAGCTGTTGGACGGGCGGCGGCGCTTTGCCGGCACACTTGAAGGTTTTGCGGACGGAGAAGTGCGGATCGAAGTCGACCTCGATCAACTTGGCCGGCAGGTGCTCGGCCTCCCGGTTGAATTGATTGAAAGCGCGAGACTGGTTCTGAGCGATGACCTCGTCCGCGAGTCGCTGCGTCGATCAAAACGCGTGTCGGGCGCAGACCGGCAAGATACTGAGCTTGACCGCTGCGGCGAGAATTTGGGCGCCGCTACCACGATGCAGGCGCACGAGCAGAAGGAAGACTGAACATGGCCATGGCAGGTGTTAGCGCCAACCGTCTGGAGCTGCTGCAAATCGCAGATGCGGTGGCGCGCGAAAAGTCGATCGATCGAATGATCGTGATCGACGCCATGCAGGATGCCATCCAGAAGGCGGCCAAGTCCCGCTACGGCGTTGAGAACGACATTCGCTGTGCCATCGATCCCAAGACCGGCGCAACAGAACTAACCCGCGTCCAGACCGTAGTCGAGGACGTCGAGAACGAGTGGACCGAGATCCGGCTCGAAGATGCGCTGAGGATCAAGCAAGATGCCCAGATTGGCGATGAGTTGACGGAACAACTGCCGCCAATGGATTTCGGGCGGGTTGCTGCTCAAAACGCCAAACAGGTCATCGTGCAAAAGGTTCGCGACGCCGAACGCGACCGTCAGTACGAAGAATACAAGGACCGGGTGGATGAAATCGCCAACGGCACCGTCAAGCGCGTCGAATACGGCAACGTGATTGTCGACCTTGGCCGGGCCGAAGCGATCATCCGGCGCGATGAGATGATCCCTCGTGAAAATGTCCGCTACGGCGATCGCGTGCGTGCCTATGTTTATGATGTTCGTCGCGAGCAGCGCGGACCGCAAATCTTCCTGTCGCGGGCGCGGCCGGAGTTCATGTCGAAGCTGTTCTCGATGGAGGTGCCGGAAATCTATGATGGGGTCGTCGAGATCAAATCGGTGGCGCGTGACCCGGGCTCGCGCGCCAAGATCGCGGTGATCTCCAAGGATGCGTCGATCGATCCGGTCGGCGCCTGTGTCGGCATGCGCGGTCAACGTGTTCAGGCCGTCGTCAACGAGCTTCAGGGTGAAAAGATCGATATCATCCAATGGAACGATGATGCTGCGAGCTTTATCGTGAACGCCCTGGCGCCGGCCGAGGTCAGCAAGGTCGTGCTCGATGAAGATGCCGATCGAATTGAGGTTGTGGTGCCGGAAAGCCAATTGTCGCTGGCGATCGGCCGACGCGGCCAGAACGTGCGCCTTGCCTCGCAACTGACGGGCTGGGATATCGACATCCTGACCGAGCAGGAAGAAAGCGAACGCCGCCAGAAAGAGTTTACAGAGCGCTCACAACTGTTCATGGAGTCGTTCGACGTCGATGAAGTCATCGCCCAGCTGCTGGTCACCGAAGGCTTTACCTCGATCGAGGAGGTTGCCTTTGTCGAAGTCGACGAGATCGCCGGCATCGAGGGTTTTGATCAGGATACCGCTGACGAGATTCAGGCCCGCGCACGCGAGTTTCTCGAGCGCCAGGAGCAGGAACGTGACGAGCAGCGCAAACAGCTGGGCGTTGCCGACCAACTTGCCAGCGTCTCAGGCGTAAACCTGGCGATGATGGTCAGGTTCGGCGAAAACGAGATCAAGTCCCTAGAAGATCTTGCCGATTGTGCAACCGATGATCTGGTCGGCTGGGTCGAGCGCAAGAAGGACAAGGGTGCAGAGCCCGTTCGCCATAAGGGTATTCTGGACGGCTTTGATGTCGGACGCGAAGAAGCCGAGGAAATGATCCTGGCCGCCCGCATTCTGCTCGGCTGGATTGATCCTGCCGACCTCGTCGATGACGCAGGACCGGATGCCGAGCCGGAGGGCGACAGTGACGACGGCGACGACGACGGCGATCGTGGCGATGGCGAAGCACGCGCTGCAGCCGCTGCAACCGCTGAAGATGACGCACCGCCGCCAGCTGCAGCGGACCCGGCATAAACCGCATGCGGGCGAGGACGGATAGGCGCGATGAACGCACGACGCCAAGACCAGGCTGGCGCCACCGGCAATCGACCGGTGCGCACGTGCATTGTGTCGCGTGCCCAGCGCCCGCCCCAGGCCCTGATCCGATTCGCGCTGGCACCCGATAACACGGTTGTCCCCGACCTCGCGACAAAATTGCCCGGGCGCGGTGCCTGGGTGACCAATGCGCGATCGTGCTTGGATCAGGCCGTTGCCCGCAAGGCCTTCGATCGCGCTTGGCGCCGACAGGTCAAGGTTGGCGAGGATCTCGCCGACCAGGTCGACGCGCTTCTCATCCGCCGCGCTTTGCAGCAGCTGAGCCTTGCAAACAAGGCAGGATGTGTCATAACCGGCTACACAAATGTCGATCAACGCATCATGGTTGAGCCGCCCCCGTGGCTGGTTCAGGCCGCAGATGCCGGAGCTGATGGTCGTGAGCGTCTGGCGCGGAAGTATGGCGCAATTTGCCGGTCGTTGCAGATTGCCCCATTGATCATAGATCTATTCAGCGTTGAACAAATCAGTTTGGCCATCGGGCGGCCAAATGTGGTACATGCTGCGGTTCACCGCGCTCGTGCAGCCGCCGGATTTGCCGCGGCGACGCGGCGGATTTTAAGCTTTCGTGGGATCGGCCAGCCGTTACCGGATTCCGCCAGCGCGGTCGAATGTGTGAAATCGCCATCGGAGAAGGCGAATGATGTGATGTAGGACAAGAAACGGAACAAGTATGAGCGAATCGAAGGAAGCTGGCGAAAAAACGGCCCGTGGCCGTAAGCCTATCAGCCTCAAACGCACGGTCGATGCAGGTCACGTCCAGCAGAAATTCAGCCATGGACGCTCGAAATCGGTTGTCGTCGAGAAGAAGCGCAAGCGCGTTGTAACTGCGCCCGAACGGGACGCCGGACGCAGCGCCAGGGCCAAATCTGCGGCGGCCAAGGCGGGTGAGACGCAATCGCCCAGCGGTTTGTCGCAAGAGGAAGTGGCAAAGCGCGCCGCCGCGCTGGCCGCTGCTCAGCGCGCTGCCCGAGAGGCAGAAAAGGAAGCCGCCGAAGCCGCAAAGCGCCAGGTCGAGCAGGACGCTGCGGCCAAGGCTAAGGCCGCCGAAGAAACCGTGCGCAAGCAAGCTGAGACGGCCGCAGCCGCCGCCAAAGCAGCCGAAGCGGCAGCGCGGGCCGCGGCCGTGGCCGAAGCGGCGGCCGAAGCTGGGCAATCCGCACGACCGGCGACAGACGGCGAACCGGCCGCTTCTGCGACAGCGACGAACGGTGCCGTAGGCGCGTCGGCGCAACCGCCAACGGCCGCCGCAACGCCGCCAGCCGCCGCTCAAACGCCCGCCGCTGGCCAAACCGAGCCACAGCGGGCGGAGAATACCGCGCCCGGATCTGCGCGCGGCGATGAACCGCTGCTCAAGTCCGTCGGCATGATCCGACCGATGATTGTCACGCGCACCGACCGGCCGGAACCGAAAAAGCCGGAAGAGCCGGCGAAAAAGGCCGAAGAACAAACCCGCAAACCGCTCAAACCCTTACCCGCCCAGCCGCAGCGCGAGGACGAGGACGATCGCCGCCGCCGCGGCGGCAAGCGGGCGACGCCGCGCAGCGAAGACGGCCGCGTTCGCGGCAAGCTGACAATTACCAATGCATTCGATGAACGCCAGCGCGAACGTTCACTCGCGTCTCTCAAGCGCAAGCGCGAGCGTGAAAAGCAAAAGGCGATGGGCATTGCCCAAACCCGCGAGAAGATCTCGCGCGAAGTGATCATTCCGGAAGTGATCACAATTCAGGAACTCGCCAACCGCATGACGGAACGCGCCGTCGATGTCATCAAATATTTGATGAAGCAAGGTGCAATGCATCAGATCAACGACGTCATTGACACCGAAACGGCTCAGTTGATTGTCGAGGAATTTGGTCACACGGCGAAGCTGGTATCCGAAGCCGACGTTGAAGAAGGTTTCATCGACGAAGTCGACGACGACGATACGCTGCAACCGCGCGCGCCCGTGGTCACCATCATGGGCCATGTCGACCATGGCAAGACTTCGCTTCTCGATGCCATTCGCGAAGAGAACGTGGCCGGCGGCGAAGCAGGCGGTATCACCCAGCACATTGGCGCCTATCAGGTCACAGCTGGCAGCGGCCAAAAGATCACTTTCATCGATACGCCGGGCCATGCCGCGTTTACTGCAATGCGCGCGCGCGGCGCCAGGGTCACCGACATCGTCATTCTGGTGGTCGCCGCCGACGACGGCGTGATGCCGCAAACGATCGAGGCGATCGCCCACGCCAAGGCGGCCGAAGTCCCGATGATTGTCGCCATCAACAAGATGGACAAGCCCGATGCCGATCCGAACCGGGTGCGCACCGAGCTGTTGCAGCATGAGGTGATCGTCGAGAGCATGTCGGGTGAGACACTCGAAGTTGAGGTGTCGGCGCTGGAGAAGATGAACCTCGCCGGCCTGCTCGAGGCGATTACCCTGCAGTCCGAACTCCTCGATTTGCGCGCCAATCCGGATCGCTCGGCGGAAGGTTTTGTCATCGAGGCGAAGCTTGAGCGCGGCCGTGGACCGGTTGGAACCCTGCTGGTTCAGCGCGGCACGCTGGCCGTCGGCGACATTGTCGTCGCCGGAACGTCATGGGGACGTGTTCGTGCGCTGATCGATGATACGGGCAAGAACGTCGCCAAGGCCGGACCCTCGTTGCCCGTTGAAGTGCTCGGTTTTGATACGGCACCGGAAGCAGGCGATCAGTTTGCCGTCGTCGAAAACGAGGCGCGCGCGCGTGAGATTACGGACTACCGGATCCGCAAGCGCCGCGAGACGCTGGGTTCTGCTGGTACAACGCGCTCCTTCGAGCAGATGATGCAGCAGCTGCACGAGGAGGGTAAGAAAGAGTTTGCGCTGATCGTCAAAGGCGATGTGCAAGGCTCCGTCGAAGCGATCGCCGGTGCCTTGGCGCAGGTCGGCAACGAGGAAGTCGAAGCGCGCATCATTCATTCCGGTGTCGGCGGCATCACCGAGTCCGACGTCACGCTGGCGACGGCATCGAACGCCGTCATCATTGGTTTCAACGTCCGCGCCAATGCCCAGGCGAAAGTTGCCGCCGAGCAGGACGGTGTCGAGATCCGCTATTACAGCATCATCTACGATCTCGTCGACGACGTGAGGGCGGTGATGTCCGGCATGCTCGACCCAACACTGCGCGAAATCTTCCTGGGCAACGCCGAGATCCGCGAAGTGTTCAGCATCTCGAAGATCGGCCGGGTTGCCGGCTGTCTGGTCACCGATGGCAAGGTCGAACGCGGAGCCAAGGTGCGCCTGTTGCGCGACAACGTTGTGATCCATGAAGGCACGTTGTCGACCCTCAAGCGCTTCAAGGACGAAGTCAGAGAAGTTCCGGGCGGCCAGGAATGCGGCATGGCGTTTGCCAACTATCAGGATATCCGCTCCGGCGACGTGATCGAGTGCTTCCAGGTGGAGACCGTCGAGCGCACACTGTAGGTGGTTTCGGCTGCGGGCGGGCTGTCGATGGTCGCCGCGCGCATCGCCGGCGCAGGCGGCAGGCTCTATCGGGCGCCCGTATAAGCCGGGATAGAATGCGTGAAGATCCCGGTCAAGCACGATGATCTAGGTTGAAACCGATGGACAAGGTGGTGCGCGCGGTGGCGACGCCGCGGCTCAATATCGAAACCGAATTGTCCGGGCCGGCTGACGGCCCGGCCGTGGTTTTGCTGCACGGTTGGCCGGACAGCCTTAGGACCTGGGACGCTATATTGCCGGCGCTGCATGGCGCCGGATTGCGCACAATCGTGCCCAGCCTCAGGGCTTATGGTGGTACGAGATTTCGCGATCCTTCGACCCCGCGCAGCGGCCAAACCGTTGCTCTGGCCCGCGATGCTTTCGATTTGGCCGACGCTCTCGGGCTCGGCAACTTTGCGATTGTCGGCCACGACTGGGGAACCCGGGCGGTGTTCGATGCCGCGATCATGGCGCCGGATCGTCTGAGCTGCGTTGTTGCGCTTTCTCTCGGCTGGAAAACGCCGCAGGCGATGCTGCCGCTGTCCACTGAACAGGCGCGCTGTTTCTGGTATCAATGGTACTTTGCAACCCGGCACGGTGAGATCGCCTTTCGCGAGGAGCCCGAGCAGTTCTGTCGCCGCCTTTGGGAAACTTGGTCACCGGCTGGATGGTTCTGCGAACGGGACTGGAATGAGGTGACCACCGCATGGCAAAACCCGGACTGGTGCGATGTCGTCTTGCATTTCTACCGCAGCCGCTGGCGCGCCTATCAGCCGGACCCGGCCTATGAGGCCGATGAGAGGAAAGTGCGCGCGGCCGAGCAAATCGATGTCGCAACCCGCGTGATCTACGGTGCCGCTGACACGTGCTGCCTCAAGGAACTTGCCGAAGGCTGCGAGCCGTTCTTTCCGACCGCATACGCCTACGACGTGATCGCCGGTGCCGGCCATTTCCCGCAGCGCGAGGCGCCGGTCGAGGTCGCCGATCTGATCATCGACTGGGTGCAACGCTACCCGCCGGTTGCGAGCTGAACGCTACGTTTGACGAGGATTGCCAATGGCTGCGCGAAAACCGACCCGCCGCTCATCACCGTCCGCGCCATCCCAGCGCCAGCTCCGGGTCGGCGAACTGGTGCGCCACAAACTGGCCGAGATGCTCGCGCGGGGCGAAGTCCACGATGATGTCTTGGCCGGCCAGGCGATCACCGTTCCCGAAGTGCGCATGAGCCCCGACCTGAAAATCGCAACGGCCTATGTCATGCCGCTCGGCGGCGGCGACGTCGGCCGCGTCATCGCTGCACTCAACGCCAACCGTAAGTTCATTCGCGGCGAGGTCGCGCGTGCCGTGGCCCTCAAGTTCGCACCGGACCTGCGCTTCCGGGCTGATGAGACTTACGACGAGGCGATGCGGATCGACACCCTGCTCAACAGCCCCAAGGTTCGCCAGGATCTCGAAAACTCCTAGGGTGCGCGGCAAACCAGGGGTTAGCAGATTGATCTAACTGTGAAAGGGGACAGGACGGATAAGCGATGGCCCGACGAAAGCGCGGCCGCCCGGTGCACGGGTGGCTCATTCTTGATAAGCCCTGGGAGATGACGTCAACGGCGGCGGTCGGCAGGATCAAGCGGCTGTTCGATGCCCAAAAGGCTGGCCACGCCGGTACACTGGATCCGCTGGCAACCGGCGTCCTGCCGCTCGCGCTCGGTGAGGCGACAAAGACCGTGTCCTTTGCCATGGACGGAGAAAAGGCCTACCGCTTCACCGTGCGCTGGGGCGCGGAGACCACGACCGATGACGCCGACGGCGCGATCGTGCAGCGGACCGATCAACGACCATCACGATCCGATATCGAGCGCGAGCTGACGGGTTTCCGCGGCCTGATTTTGCAGGTCCCGCCGCAGTTTTCGGCGATCAAGGTCGATGGTAACCGCGCCTATGATCTGGCCCGCGACGGCGAGATGATCGCGCTCGCGGCGCGCGAAGTTCTGATCGAGAAGCTCGCGCTCGCTGATCTGCCCGATCCTGACACGGCGGTCTTCGAAGCGGTTTGTGGCAAGGGCACGTACGTGCGTGCCATTGCCCGTGATCTCGGCCGGGCGTTGGGCTGCTACGGCCACGTCTTGAACTTGCGCAGAACCCGGGTCGGCCCGTTTTGCGAGGATGATTTGTGGACGATCGAAGAACTCGAGGATCTCGCCCAGACCGGCGAGACCGACGACCAAGGCGCCGCCGCGGCCGGCCTCGACTCGGCACTGCTGCCGGTCGAAGCAGCGCTCGACGGCCTCACACAGGTCGCGGTGTCGCCATCCGATGCCGCGCGCATTGCCCGCGGCCAGAGCGTGATCATGCGTGGTCGCGACGCGCCGGTGGTTTTGGGCCAGGCCTATGCAACCTGTCGGGGACGGCTGCTGGCACTGGTCGACATTGACAAGGGTGAGCTGCGGCCAACGCGGGTGTTCAACCTCGGTGGATAGATCATCGTCAGTCGGCCCTGCTGCGCGCGGCGCACGGTGCTCAAAAAAGAACTCGCATTTTGCACGATTTCCTGTATACCACGCCCATCGCGGGCCTGGCGTGTCGCCAGTGACCCGCTTTTTGGGTTTGTCAGTTGGCGCTGCAGTGTTTGTGACCAACGATCATGGTCAATGAGGTTGACCCTGTTTGCGGCATGACCACGCTGGACGACATCCCGGCGTCGGCCATGCAGCCGGCCACCGCCCGAGTATGCGGGCCACTGTCCGCGTCTCTTACGAACTTATGAGAAAGGACTTGCTGATGTCGGTAACGGCTGAACGTAAAGCCGAAATAATCAAGGATAACAGCACCAAACAGGGAGATACGGGATCACCTGAGGTGCAAATCGCAATCCTGACGGAACGGATCACCAATCTCACCGAACACTTCAAGCTTCACAAGAAGGACAACCACTCCCGTCGCGGCCTGCTCAAAATGGTGAGCCTGCGCCGGCAGCTGCTGGACTATGTGAAGTCCAAGGATCAGGCCCGTTATCAAGGTATCATCCAAAAGCTGGGCATTCGCCGTTGATCCGGCGACAGGTCGCTCTGTCGGGCGACCGGATCGTGTCCAAACAACATGCGGCGCACGCTGAGCCGGCTGCAGCAAGGAGCCGGCGTCGGTGCGCGTTCGCGCGTTACGAACGTACGAACAAGACAGAAACGAAGACGAAAGACGCATTATGTTTGACATTCATCGCGTGGAAATCGAATGGGGCGGGCGCAAACTCAAGCTCGAGACCGGTCGCATGGCGCGCCAGGCCGATGCAGCCGTGTTCGCGCAATACGGCGAAACCAGCGTGTTGGCGACGGTCGTTGGCGCCAGAAGCGTACGCCCGGGCATTGATTTCTTTCCGTTGACCGTAAATTATCAGGAAAAGACCTACGCAGCCGGCAAGATTCCGGGCGGGTTCTTCAAGCGCGAAGGCCGCCCGACGGAAAAGGAAACGCTGACCTCCCGCCTGATCGACCGGCCGATCCGGCCGTTGTTTGTCGAGGGCTTCAAGAACGAGACTCAGGTTATCATAACCGTTCTCTCTTTCGACAATGAAAACGATCCGGACATCCTGGCCATGGTCGCGTCCAGCGCGGCGCTGACGCTCTCGGGCCTGCCGTTCCTCGGCCCCATCGGCGCGGCCAGAGTCGGCAAGGTCAACGGTGAGTTCGTGTTGAACCCGCTGCTTGATGAGATGGATGCCACCGATCTCGATCTCGTCGTCGCCGGCACCCAGGACGCCGTGATGATGGTCGAGTCCGAGGCCAAGGAGCTGCCCGACATCGAAATGCTCGACGCCGTCATGTTCGGCCACAAGCACTTCCAGCCGGTGATCGACGCCATCATCAAGCTGGCCGAGACCGCCGCCAAGGAACCCTGGGACGTCGAACTGCCCGACAAGGGCAAGTATGCTGCCAAGGCCCGCGAAATCGCCGAAGCGGATCTGCGCGATGCGTTCGCGATAGCCGAAAAGCAGGCGCGTCAGGACAAGATCGGCGCTGCCAAAAAGAAGGTCTTCGAAGCCTTGCAGCCGGATGAAGACGACGGCAGCGAAGCCGTGCTGCTCGGCGATGTCTTCAAACAATTGGAATCCGACATCGTCCGCGGTGACATCCTCAAGACGGGCAAGCGTATTGACGGGCGCGATCTCAAAACCGTGCGCCCGATCATGTCCGAGGTTCATGTCCTGCCGCGTACGCACGGCTCGGCGCTGTTCACCCGCGGTGAGACCCAGGCGCTGGTCGTTGCCACGCTCGGTACCGGCGACGACGAGCAGTTCGTCGACGGCCTCGAGGGCACCCGCAAGGAGCGCTTCATGCTCCACTATAACTTCCCGCCGTTTTCGGTTGGTGAGACGGGCCGCATTGGTTCGCCGGGCCGCCGCGAAATCGGCCACGGCAAGCTCGCCTGGCGTGCCGTTCATCCGCTGGTGCCGGATGCAGAAGAGTTTCCCTACACCGTGCGCGTTGTGTCCGAGATCAACGAGTCGAACGGTTCCTCGTCGATGGCGACGGTCTGCGGCACCTCGCTGGCGATGATGGATGCCGGCATTCCGCTCAAGCGTCCGGTCGCCGGCATCGCGATGGGTCTGATCAAAGACGGTGACGAGTTTGCCGTCCTTTCCGATATCCTCGGCGATGAGGACCATCTCGGCGATATGGACTTCAAGGTCGCCGGTACCGATCGCGGCGTCACCTCACTGCAGATGGACATCAAGATCAGGGGCATCACGGCCGAGATCATGAAGGTCGCGCTCGAGCAGGCGCGCGACGGGCGCCTGCACATCCTGGCCGAGATGGCCAAAGCGCTTGATGTTGCTCGCGACGACGTTGGCGATCATGCACCACGCATCGAAACCATCACGATCCCGACCGACAAGATCCGCGAAGTCATCGGTTCCGGCGGTTCTGTGATTCGCTCGATCGTCGAAGAAAGCGGTGCCAAGATCGATATCGAGGACGATGGTACGGTGAAAGTCGCCGGCACCAGCCGCGAGATCATCGACGCCGCGCTGAGCCGCATCAAAGCCATCACGTCGGAGCCGGAAGTTGGTGAGATCTACAAGGGCAAGGTCGTCAAGATCATGGACTTCGGCGCGTTCGTGAACTTTTTCGGGCCGAAAGACGGTCTGGTGCATGTTTCGCAGCTGACCTACGAAGGCCGCCCCGGCCACCCGAGCGAGATCGTCAAGGAAGGCCAGGAGGTGTTCGTCAAGCTGCTGGCCATTGAAGATCGCGGCAAGGTGCGATTGTCGATGAAGGTCGTCGATCAGGAAACCGGCCAGGAAATCCCGCGCCCCGAAGGCGAAGAAGCCAACAACGACGCCGGTGGCGCAGACCGGCGCGAACGCCGCGGCGGCGGCCATCGCCGACGCCGCGAACGTGTCGACGACTAGATCATCGTGCTTCAAGTCGGAACCGCCGTCGCGGTTCCGACGAAAGGCGGGTTGCTCTTGCTGTGCAGCTTCGACAGGTTGTCGTCGGTCTAGTGGTCTCAATCACTTAAAATGGTGCATTCAGACGCTCATGGATCGCCGTCAAACGGCGATTGAGTCAAGGGCTGCGCCCTTCACGATCCCGAATTGCGCCAGCAAGCGGGGCGATGGCGAACCGGCGGTCATCCTTGTGCTGCAAGCCGGAATCGCAACGGCGGTTTCAACGCAAGGCACGATGATCTAGCCCGCACCATCCCGCTGCCGCGCCCGGCGACCCAAACCCCACGATCTTAAGGGTTCTCCGGCGGCGGCCGGGCGGCGGAGCGGGCCGGTTGGGCGCCCCGCCTCAGGCGCAACACAGACACCAGTTCAATCTACCCATCGCTTCGACGGTGATTTTGAGGTAGAGATCCGGCGTTGCAACTCGATTGGCGTTTATGGCGACCCATGCGGCTTTGGCTTCTCGTTCCCGGCAGCCTGTTTTTGATCTGCGGCATTGTGATGATGTTTGCAATCGGGCTTCACTTTGTCATGAGCGTTCTCGCAACTGGAAAGGTTGCGGTATCGATCTGGCATCTCGTTTTGCCGCTCGCACCGGTAACGCTCGGCCTGGCGATGATTTGGTTGGCACCTTCACACGATCGCCCGAGGAAAGGCGCGTAATGTCGACTCTACGAATCTTGATCCTGACGGATGGCCGACCCGGCCACACCAACCTGTCGGACGGCATTGCAGCAGCTGTTGGCCGCAAACGGCAAACTTCGGTGCGCCACTTCGGCGTCGATCGCGGCAAGTGGCCGGGCCCGGTCGCGGCCCTGATGACGCGCAGCGCGTTCACGCCGCAGCGCATCCTCAAGATCGTCTATGGCGTCGAGGTCGGCGATCTGCCGCCCGCCGACCTCGTCATTTCCGCCGGCGGGGAAACCTTGGCAGCCAACATCTCGGCGGCACGCATTCTCGGCGCTCAGAACATCTTCTACGGCTCGCTGCGCCAGTATCGCGCCGCCGACTTTACCCTGGTGCTGACCTCCTACGCACGCCAAGCTGCGCGTGCGCCGAACATTGTTCAAGCGCTCAAGCCCTCCGCCCTCGATCCCGACACGTTGAGCGCGCCGGCCACCCATCAGAGTCTCCTGGGGCTACTGGTGGGCGGCCCGAGCAGCGGTATCGCCTATGCCCGCAGCGATTGGACGGCGCTGGTTGCTCTGGTCGAGAACACGTTTGAGCAATACGGCATGCGCTGGATTGCCAGCAACTCCCGCCGGACGCCGTCTGAAGCGAGCACGCAGCTGCGGACGTTGGCTGCGCGCCCCGACGGGCCGATTGTTGGATTGATCGACGTCGATGGACCGGCTGCAAGTTCATTGCCCGAGATGTTTGCCAATGTGAGCGGTATTGTCTGCACGGCGGATTCAAGCAGCATGATTTCAGAGGCGATCTGGGCGCGAAAACCGGTTCTGTGTGCCGAACCAGCCAAATACACATTGACGCGCAACGAGCAGGACTACCGCAACTGGCTGAAGCGCAACGGCTGGTGTTCGGCGATCAAGATCGCCGCCCTGAAGCCGGAAAGCATGGCCGAAGCGCTGCAGACGTTGGAACCGATGACGCGCAACCCACTTGACGATCTGGCCGACTTGCTCGAGACCAATCTGCCCGCGGCGCGCGCTGCCTGAGGCGTTGCGAACCGGTCAGCTACCGGCCCGCGCAACCGAGATTGCACTGCCGGCTCGAACCCGGGCAAACAGGCAAGCATCACCTCGCGCACGTCCTATCCTTGGATCATGACCTTTGTTGGAAAGGAGTCCGGACGGCCCAATACCGCCCCCGCTTAAGAATTGGCGCAGACCGCTGACCGAGTGATCAACATCAAAGATGTCATGCCGGCACGGGTTACCGACACCCATCGCCCCGCAGGCGCGGCGTTTGTCGGACGATGGGCCCCGGCGACGCGCGCCGGGGTGACGCCGAGGTCGTACCAGCCCCCGCTTAAGAATTGGCGCACACGACCGCTGGTCGAGTGATCAACATCAAAGATGTCATACAGGCACGTGTTGCCGGTATCCATCGTCCCACAGGCGCGGCGCTTGTCGGACGATGGGCCCCGGCGACGAGCGCCGGGGTGACGCCGAGTTAAGATTGCCCCGGCTTAAGAATTGGCGCACACGCGGTGGTCGAGTGATCAACATCAACGATGTCATACCGGCACCTGTTGCCGGTACCCATCGTCCAACAGGCGCGGCGCTTGTCGGGCGATGGGCCCCGGCGACAAGCGCCGGGGTGACGCCGAGTTAAGATTGCCGACGGTGGCAAATTCGCTGCTGGGCGGACCAATACGATTTTCAGCCGTAACGGGGAACCACCGACCTTGATCGGTGTAGAACTTATACCGCCACCGGGCATTGCCCTTTGCACACCCGTGATCTCGGCCGAAGCTTGCAAAGACCAGCGCGGTGCAGCATTGCCGTCAGTGGCCGGCTGTGAGCGCCACCTTCTCGCCGGGCGTAACCACCGCCAGCGCTGCCGCATCACCGTCGACCCGCGCCCAGATATTGCATGGCCGCATCAGGCGGATCTCACCTGGGCGAGAAATCGGCGTCGGGCCCCAGCCGATCATCACCCGATCATCCTCGCTCCAAAAGCAGACGTCGCCCGGGCTGACGTTCAACCGTGCCGTGCGCTCACGTCCGGCGCGGATCGGGCAGGCGAAATGAATGCTCTCACCCCAGGTCTCACAAACCGAAAATATCGGAAACGCGCGCCACAGCAGGTCGGCGGTTACGGTCGGCAGCAATTGCAACCGCAGTTTCGCCGGCCCCGCCTCAAGAACGGCGAAGCGATCCCCTGCCCGCCCGTGACCGGACCGCACTGAACCTGCCGGGTTTCGGTTTGATTTGCGCAACACGTTCGTCGGCATCGCCACCTCGGAGCCGTATCAAGTTTGCACAACCCAAATGCAGCAGAGCGGGCATGTGATCCAAGCCAGCAGGCGAGTTCGAACAATCAGGCCGGCGGCGGACCAAACACCAACACGGCGTTCAAACCGCCGAACGCGAACGAGTTCGACATCGCATAGTTGATCGTACGTTCGCGTCCCTGATTTGGGACGTAGTCCAGATCACACTCGGCATCGACTTCATCGAGGTTGATCGTTGGCGGCGCAAAGTTGTTCTCCATCGCCTTGATGCAGGCAATAGCCTCGATACCGCCGCCGGCACCGAGCGGATGGCCGTGCATCGATTTGGTCGAAGACACCAGCATCTCGTGGGCGTGATTGGCGAATACGGCCTTGATCGCGTTGGTCTCGTTCTTATCGTTGATGGTTGTCGCTGTGCCGTGGGCGTTGAGATAGTCGATTTCAGGGCCGGCCAGGCCGGCATCCATCAGCGCCATGCGCATGGCTTCGCGCGGGCCTTCGACATCCGGGTTAACCATATCCTTTGAATCTGACGTCATGCCGTAACCGCAAAGTTCGGCCAGGATCGTCGCACCACGCCGTTTGGCATGCTGATACTCTTCCAGCACCAGAATTCCGGCACCTTCGCCGAGCACCGTCCCATTGCGTTTTTTCGCAAACGGAAAGCAGCCCTCGGGCGACAGCACGTGCAACGCCTGCCAGGCCTTCATCGTGCCGTAGTTAATCACCGACTCGGATGCTCCGGCAATGGCAACGTCGACAACGTTGTTGCGGATATAGTCGCGGGCAATTCCAATTGCGTGCGTTGCCGTTGAGCAGGCACTGCAGGTCGCAAACGTCGGCCCTTTGATGCCCATTTCAATGCCGACATGCGCAGACGCCGAAGAGCCGATGATCCGCAGCAAGGTCAGCGGATGCGTCGCGCGCTTGTTTTCTATAAACAGGTCTCGGTAGGCCTTTTCGTAGGTCACCAGTCCGCCGGCGCCGGACCCGATAATGCAGGCGGTCCGGTAGGGGTCGGTCACCGGGCTTGGCAGGCCGGACATCTTGACGGCTTCGTCAGCTGCCGCCGCAGCGAACCACGAATAGCGATCGGCGTGCAAAACGATTTTGTCGCGTTGGAAGTGCCGCAGACGAGCCTTGGGATCAAAATCATTGATCTGTGCTGCGATCAGTATCTTGAGATCTTCAAGCGGAAAGCCGCCGACCGGGCCGACGCCACACTCACCGCGCTTTAATCCGGCCCAGAAATCATCAACGGTCTGTCCAATCGGCGTGACCGCCCCGAGACCGGTCACGACCACACGCCGCGCACCGTTGCTTTTTGTCATGTTGAGTATCGTCCCATGCCAGCCCGGCCGCCGTCATCGCAGACAACAACAGGCATCGATTGTTCAAGTCTGAGCCGGGTTTGTCTACGCACTGGCGCTGGCGGCGTCATTCCCGGATGCGGCAATCAAAGCCCTAACACGCTCGACCACGGAGCCAACCGTTTGGAAATCCTCGGTTGATTCCTCATTGGCATTGTACGGAATCTCAATACCGAACGAGTCCTCGATGTCGAACACGATCATCGCCAGGTCGAGCGATTCGATCTGCAGATCAGCGAGTGCGGTCGATGAATCAATATCATCGCGCGGCTCTTTCATGTGCTTCTTTAGGATCTCGATGATCTTTGTTGATATTTCGTCCATATCACTCTCCGAAGGCGTCGATGACGAAGGTGTCGTGCCAGTGTTGACTAACATTCCAGTAGTATAGCCCCAGCGAGCGAACAAGTGTTGTCGTCACATAACCGTAAATGTGCCGGACGTCCAGATCGCCAAACGGGCCTCGATCGCGCCGCAAGCCGGCAATACCCATGCCGTAGAAGCCCCATTTCACGTCAACGAAATCACAAGGCGGCAGGGCAAGCGATTTCAGCCGCAGGGGTTATCCCCTACATGCTAACTTTGAGTAGATAATTACAGAGATCATAGCCTGACTGAGACAACAAGGCGCGGAAATTGATCAAGGTGAACAAAAATGCTCGAATATGTCCGGCCGATACTTGGATCGGAGCCTCGACCGGGCATAGATCGAGGCATAGGGCGGAGGCAAAGAAATGGCACAGGTCCCACAACCAAGCAGCACAATAGCCCAGACCACTGATAAATCCGGATTGGCACACCCCTGGCTTGCTTGTTATCCCAGCGATGTCGACTGGTATCGACAATACGAAGCCAAGCCGGTCTATGCGCTGCTGGACGCCGCCGTTCATGCCCAACCGGCAAAGATCTGCACGAATTTTCTGGGCAGAACGACGAGCTACGGAGAAATCGGCAACCTCGTCGCGCGGGCTGCGGCCGGCTTGGCCCGACACGGCGTCGGCCCCGGTGTCAAAGTCGGCCTGTTCCTTCCGAACTGCCCGACGTTCATCGTTTACTATTATGCAATTCTCAAGCTCGGGGCCACGGTCGTAAACTATAACCCGCTCTACTCGCACGAAGAATTGGAATTTCAGGTCGACAACAGCGCAACCGACATGATGGTGACGCTCGACCTGAAGATGCTGTTCGACAAAGTTGAGGCCCTGCTCGCAGCCGGCACGCTCCGATCGGCCGTCATCGGCTCCTTCCCCGACCTGTTGCCGGCAACGAAATCCGTCCTGTTCCGCGTTCTCAAGGGTGGGGAACTGGCCAAGCTGCGCAAATCGGCCGTCTACGACAAGCTCATATTCGAGAAGGATTTGCTCGCCAACGACGGCCAGTTCGCGCAGCCGTCGATCGACCCGCATTCAGACGTTGCCGTGCTGCAATATACTGGCGGCACCACGGGCCGGCCCAAGGGCGCGATGCTGACGCACGCCAACTTGTACATCAACGCACAGCAAGTCGTCGATTGGTCGGGCGAGCTGACCAAGGCCGAACAGAAGGTGCTGGGCGTCCTGCCGTTTTTTCACGTTTTCGCGATGACGGTGGTCATGAACTTCGGCATTGCCACGGCCTCCGAACTGATCATCATGCCGCGCTTCGTACTCGACGACGCCCTGAAGCTGATCACCAAGACCAAGCCGACGGTCATGCCCGGTGTGCCGACACTCTTCAACGCCATGATCCATCACCCCAGGCTCAAGTCGTTTGATCTCGGTTCGTTGGCGTTCTGCCTGTCGGGCGGAGCCGCACTGCCGCTTGACGTCAAGAACCAGTTCGAAAGCCTGACAGGCTGCAAGCTGGTCGAGGGCTATGGTCTGTCGGAAACGTCTCCGGTCGCCACCGCCAACCCGTTGAACGGCCCGGTCAAGGAAAACTGCATTGGCCAACCCGTCCCGCAAACTGTCATTTCCCTGCGCGATCTGGACGACCCCAGCAAGGACGTGGCAATCGGTGAGAAGGGCGAGATCTGCATTGCCGGACCGCAGGTTATGAAGGGTTATTGGAATGCACCCGATGCCACCGAGAGCGCCTTCATCGGTGAGTTCTTCCGAACGGGCGACGTCGCCATCATGGACGAGGAGGGCTTCTTCTTCATTGTCGACCGCATCAAGGACCTCATTATCGCTTCCGGCTACAACGTCTATCCGCGCCGCATCGAAGAAGCGCTTTACGATCACCCGATGGTCGAGGAGGCAACCGTCATCGGCATCAAGGATGACTATCGCGGCGAAGCACCGAAGGCGTTCGTCAAGCTGCGCGCCGGTGCGACGACAACCAAGGACGACATTGTCGCCCATCTCGAACCGAAGCTGTCGAAGATCGAAATGCCGGCCGAAATCGAATTCCGCGATGAACTTCCGAAAACCATGATCGGCAAACTGTCGAAAAAGGAGTTGAAGGAAGAGGAAGACGCAAAGCGTCAGCAGTAGCCGATGTCTGGTGCCGTTATCACGCCTCTCGTTGACGAGCAAACAAGGGTGAAACCGACGATGGAAACGACATGCGTGACGGTCTGGTCGCAGCAAGTGCCGGCAAGTGCCAGCAAGTGCCAGCAAGTGATGGTATCGGTTTGGCGGTGTGTCGATCACGGCGGCAGGTTCTGCGGGCCAGGACGCACGGCCGCGCCACGGCCGCGCGCGCCATTTGAAACCCAATCCTGCGTTCGACGGCGACGATCGCGGACCTCGCCAGGCGCTGCGACCTCAACCCGAGAGCCGTGATATGCGCAACCAATTGGAAGGCTGCCGCTTGGGCCTGCAGCCGTCGGTTGCCAGATCGACAACGATTGGAGTCGTTGTCATCTTGATCACATTCCAAGCCGATTAGACCGTTGGACATTCTGTTCTGCAGTTCAAGTGTCATTTCGCGCGGATATCTACGGCTTTGCCAGCGCTCTGGTTTGGTCGGGCCGACGATTGATCCGATGTAGTCCGATGCATGTGTTTGGAGTTGTGTGATGGCTTGGAGTTTGTGGTCGTGGTTGTGGGGCAAAGAGCAACGGCCGGGCGGCGCCGGCCGCGATCCAGGTCAACCACTGCTACCGCCGGTCGCCGCGCCGCCTGCGGCCCCCCGGTCAACACCGCAGCCGCCACCGCAGCCGACGACGACCGACCCGGCACCGGTGCCGCCGCCCGACGGCATCGGCCAGCCCCCTGTTCCGAACATCCTGAAATATCCGATCGCGTACGAACTGGCGGTGTCGAGCTTGTCCGCGGCAATGCGCGGCGACATTAACAAAGGGCTTGATAGCACCGGCAACAACCTGATGATCTCGGTCCTCGGTCGCCCGAAAGGAAACATCACCACGCGCTGCAGTTCATCGAACCTCTATCCGGGTTTGCGCAAACACCTGGTTTGGGGTGTCGATGTCGGACCGTTTAAAGTGGCGGGCTTGCGGCCGGCCGTTGAGCTTCTCAAAAAGGTCATGGACGACATGCGGGTCGAGGAGCCGCAGGTCTATCATTCTCTCAGTTCGGCTGGCATGTTGTGCGTGCGCCGGGTTCGTGGCGGGCGCAGCATTTCCAATCACAGTTGGGGCACGGCCATCGACCTGATGATCAACGGCCAACTCGATGCACGCGGCGATCGCGAGGTGCAGTACGGTCTGACGCGGATTTATCCGATCTTCAATCGCCACGGCTTTTACTGGGGCATCGATTTCCGCACTGAAGATGCGATGCATTTCGAAGTGTCGCGCCAAAAGATGGAAGAATGGAATGCGGCCGGGATCTTCGGTGGCAGCAGCAAAATCTCGCCGATAGCGCGCATGCTCGATATCGGCGACCGCGGCCCGGCCGTGCGCAAGTTGCAGGAAGATCTCAGTCTCCTGCTTGATGCCGATACGGAAATCGACGGCCAATTCGGGCAGGCAACCCGAACGCTGGTAATCGATTTTCAGCGCCAGAACAATCTTGATGTCGACGGTGTGGCCGGTCCTCAAACGCTGACAGCAATCGCCAATGCGGTTGCCCAAAAGACTGCCGGCGCCAGTTGAGGCCGGCAACTTGCGGCCGCGAACGCGGGAGGCGGCATGAGTTGGTTTGGAATGGTGAGATCTTGCTGCAGGAGAAACAACGCTGCCGCACCTTACGCGGCTGCCGCGGGCCATCGGCAAATATGTGCACAGTCTGGCGGTGGTCACATGGACTACAAGCGGCGCGCAACGCAGTCGGCGCTGAAAAGCGCCCAGCCCTGCGGGTCGGCTTGAGGCGGCCACCTGGGTGCGTTGCGCCCAGTGCCCGATGTCTCGGCATCGCGCCGGCGACCGCGCCTGCCAGGCTCGCCCGCCTCAAGCCCATGACGTGTGTCAATTCGTGAGCTGGGGCGGTACAATACCTGACCGCAACGGAGACCGAGCACAGCATGGCGTACTTGAGGATAGCAATCTTCATTGCTGTCGCGTTCGGATCCGGTGTTCCGGGCCTCAATGCCAATGACAAACTGTCCGATGCTCCCGGGCCGCTCAGAATTCTGTTTGTCGGAAACTCGCATCTCTTTGTGAACGATGTTCCGGCGCGGGTCGCGCACCTCCTCGAGGTTGACGCGGCGCCGATCATCACGGCCACGTTTACCGTTGGCGGTGCGCGGCTCACACACTTTACCCGACGCGCTGATGTGGCAGCGGCACTGGCCGACGAGGTCTGGGATGTCGTCGTGCTGCAGGAGGCGACAGCATCGTTCTTAACGCCCGAAGGTCGCCGTCAGTTTCATCGCGCGCTTCAATGGTTTCTGGGCCGTATTCCGCCACGGACACGGACGGTGCTTTATCAAACCTGGCCATGGCGCAACGACAGCCGGTACTTTCGCGGGCGTTCGAGTACGGCACGGTTGTGGCGCGCGATGATGCACGAGTACGGGCGGCTTGCGGCTTTGCCGCGCGTCGTCGTCGCGCCGGTTGGCCGCTGTTGGTTGTCCTCGCCGCACCGTGCGCGGTTCTATTCAGCCGACGGCAACCACGCCTCGGTTGCCGGATCACAGTTTGCAGCGCGCGTGCTTGCCGACACGATTTTGCGCGGCCGTCCGCGTGACTGCAGCCAAAACTAGAGCAACCTGGCCTGACAGCGCCATACCGGACCGATGCCGCCGCCGGGCAAGCTCTGAACCGGGTTTGACGCGCCGGTGGTTCGCTCTTGACGACGATGGTGCCAACGGACCGGTCTGTGCTTGGCCCGCGACCCGTGCAGACCAGGGGGTGCGGTATTTTATTGTCGGCCCAATGACCTCGTCGCTGTGCAATTTAGCCATAGAGCGTCCGCCATCAGCTCCAAATTTTACATTTCGCCGGTCGGGCGCGGGATCAGCAGCCCCCAAAAACCCTTGGAAATCAGACTGCCACTACCTGTCACTCATTACAAAAAGCACATTCTGTTCACACCGTTCCGCTCCCAGAGGTAGAGCGGATGCAATCTGACGTTCGACGATGGCTCTTGATGACCCCTTGCAGACTCTTTCGACTTACACAATAGTGACGCCAAAACTGGTCTTGTCGACAAGCCCACGAGCCTCTGCTGCGGTGCGCACATACATTAGGTTTCGATTGACCTACTCTGTTGGAGTGACCAGCAAATGAATAAACTTACGGTCGTGGCAGCAGTCGCAACCATCGTTGGGGCTATCGCAGGAGTAGCGATGCTGTTCATTGCGCTGTTGCCTCAACCGGATCAGCAGGCTCAGCGAGTACCAAGCGAATCAGCAAGGAAAAGGACTGACGTCAATTTTGATGACTTTAGAAATCCGCTCGACGGAACGGGATGTGATGCACAATGCCTTCCAATATTGACTCCTAATGGAGGAACGATTGAGTTGTACAATCGAGCGTTCGGGATAACGAATGTTAAGGGAACGCTTCAGACGCGTAACGGGGAGCTAACACGTTTCAGCGCTGATTATCTGCCAGGGCGCCACGGTTGGTTCAATCCTAAGCTAAAAATCCCAGGCTCTGAATATCAGGTTTGCATGAGTGGTGTGATCGAAGGTCGTAATATACCAATAACGTGGCTCGCCTCTTATCGTGGCGTCCAACGAATATCTCCGGTAGACATGAAAATCGGAAAAGAAGCAACAGCTTGCCCATAGGTCCAACCTCTATCGGAATTTGGTGCAATAGGTGCTTCTCGAATTACCAATCTCGCTCGACTATGTCTCTTCCTGGCCCCTTGCTGACGAAGGTCGTTTGGCCGCTTTCTGAGGACGTTCTGCCGTATGGCCAAATTGCACAGCGACGAGGTCACAGGGCCTTGTCGAGTGAAATGCGCGTTGGTTCTGGCCGCGCCGAGCGCAACGGCATAAGCTAACCGCGCTAGACTATTGACGATTTCACATCATTTTGGAGCTGGAACATGGACTATTTCGATCTGGGACCCTACAGCCGAACGGTTACGACGTCGTCGCCTGATGCGCAGTTGTGGTTCGACCGCGGGCTCAATTGGCTGTTCGGCTTCAATCACGGCGAGTCGATCAAATGCTTCAAGAAGGCGATGGGGCATGATCCGGCGTGCGCAATGGCGCATTGGGGTGTGAGCTACGCGGCGGGACCGAACTACAACTTGCCGTGGCACAGGTATGATCCGAAGGGCCGGCAAATGGCGCTGTCGGCCGCCTATGATGCGATGCAAGACGCGCTTGCGCATGTCGATAACGTGAGTTCCGTCGAACAGGCGATGATCCGAGCTTTGCAGGCCCGCTATCCGCAACGTGATGCGATTGACGACATGGGCGCCTGGGACAAGGCGTATACGATCGAAATGCGTAAGATCTTCGAGCGCTATCCGGATGATCTCGAGGTGCGTTCGGTGTTCGTCGAGTCGATCATGAACGAGACGCCGTGGAAGATGTGGGATCTGCCGTCCGGCCAGCCGGCTGCCGCTGCCGGCACGGTCGAGGCGATCGCAACGCTTGAAGAGGCGTTCGAAAAGATCCCGGCGGCGTGGGACCATCCCGGGCTTTTGCACCTCTATGTCCATCTGATGGAAATGTCACCCTATCCGCAGCGCGCATTGAGGGCCGGCGACCATCTGCGCACGATCATGCCGGATTCGGGGCATCTCATTCATATGCCGACGCATATCGACGTGCTGTGCGGGCATTACAATGATGTCCTCGTCTACAACCAAAAGGCGCTCGGGCCGGACCGCCGGTTCCTGGCTTATTCGGACGATCCCGGCGTCTACCTGATCTATGTGATTCACAATTTCCATTTCGCGATCTACGGCGCCATGTTCCTTGGCCAGTATCGCCCGGCGATTGCGCTTGCCGAGGAGTTGAACGCCACCGTTCCGGAGGCGGCGCTGCGCATTGAATCGCCGCCGATGGCCGATTTCCTCGAAGGATATCTGACGATGAAGCAGCACGTCCTCGTGCGCTTTGGCAAATGGCACGAGATTATCGCTCAGGACCTGCCCAAGGATCGCGAACTCTATTGCTCGAATGTCGCCATGATGCATTACGCCAAGTCGGTGGCGCAGTCTGCGCTGGGCAACGTGGCGGAGGCGGAGGCCGAAAAGGTGTCGTTCCTGGCAGCCAAGGCGCGGGTGCCGGAAGGTCGCCGGGTTCACAACAACACCATGATCGATCTCCTCGCCGTCGCCGAGGCGATGCTCAACGGCGAACTCGAGTACCGTAAGGAAAACTATGATGCGGCCTTCGCGCATTTGCGCAAGGCCGTCGAGCTGGATGATGCCCTCCCCTATGATGAACCGTGGGGCTGGATGCAGCCGAGCCGGCACGCGCTGGGCGCGCTGTTGCTCGAACAAGGCCGTGCCGAAGAGGCAGAAGCCGTCTATCGCTCCGACCTCGGGCTCGATGGCAAGCTCAGCCGAGCCTGCCAGCATCCCGACAATCTGTGGTCGCTGCATGGGCTGCATGAGTGTCTGACCATGCGGGGTGAGAACGCGGAGGCCGGGTTGATCAAACAGCGCCTTGACCTCGCCGCGGCCCGCGCCGAGATGCCGATCAAGGCATCCTGCTTCTGCCGGCAGGTTGCGATGGCCGCCGAATAACGCAGCGCAACGCCGTCACGGCCTGGTTGTTATGACTGTGAACCCGTGAAAATTGGGGGGCGCTGCAGCACTGATTGCGGTGCCCTCGACGACAGCGATGAAAGGTCGGAAATGCTCTCTCTCAAAGACAAGGTTGCCTTTATTTCCGGAGCCGGTTCGGTTGGTGATGATCCGGATGCCGCGATCTGGGGCAATG
Organism: Hyphomicrobiaceae bacterium; assembly: GCA_965223355.1. Lineage (GTDB taxonomy): Bacteria > Pseudomonadota > Alphaproteobacteria > Rhizobiales > Hyphomicrobiaceae > Tectiglobus. Next base: position 3,399,957 of record CBDCWE010000003.1, on the reverse strand, counting down.
GTAAGGCGACGGCGGTGCTGTTGGCCAGACAAGGGGCGAAAGTGTTCGGCGTCGATCTTCGCGCCGAGGCCGTGGCTGTCACCCAAGGCATCATCGCGCGCGAGGGCGGCGTGTGTGCAACGCGCGCGGTCGACATGACGAAGACCGATCAGGTGGCAGCCGCCGTTGCCGACTGCCTGGCGCAGTTCGGCCGTATCGATATCCTGGTCAACAATGTTGGCGGGTCGGCCCCCGGCACCGCGGTGACGATGAGCGAAGATCTGTGGGATAAGCAAATCGATCACAATCTCAAAACGGCGTTTCTCGGCTGCAAGCATGTCCTGCCGGTTATGGAGCGGCAGGGCGGCGGTGCGATTGTCAACCTCAGTTCGGTGGCCGGTTTCGGCATGAGCGCCGAACGTGCCCACGTTGCTTATTCGACGGCCAAACTTGGGATATTGGCATTTTCCAAGTCGACCGCGATTTCGTATGCCAAGCAGGGCATTCGCTGCAACACGGTGGTGCCGGGGCTGATGCACACCGCATTGGTCGAACATCGGCTTGCCAAGACGATTGGCGCCAACGATGTCCAGGGCTTGATCGACCGGCGTAACGCGCAGTGTCCGACCGGCAAGATGGGCGATGCCTGGGACGTGGCGCATGCGGTTTTGTTTCTGGTGTCGGATGAAGCGCGCTACATCACAGCGGCGGAAATCGTCGTCGATGGCGGGCGCTCGGCCGCCAGCGGCATCGCTTGAGCCATGACCGCCGCTTTATCTGTCCTTAGATCATCGTGCTTTAAGTTGGAACCGCTATTGCGGTTCCAACTTAAAGCACAAAGATGATCGCCACTTTAGAGGCGAGCAACTTTCTGCCTTTATTCAGGATCGTTCCGATTCCGAATAAAGGCAGGTTGCTCTAGTGTGCAGTCCACCCAGAATACGGTGAACCCGAGCCATACGGTCCTATCCGGTCGGCTGTGACAAAGTCCTTCGACTTCGCCGCGGTGTCCTTTTTTCAAGGTACTATGGAAAAACTGCTGTTTGCGGCGGCCCGGCAGGGCGACTTTGCTTTTTCCTGCAGCTTCAGGATCAAGGAGCCCTCGCAGCCGGTTGCGGTTTTGCAAGGGTTTTGGGCCGCTGCGGCTGCAAGGCTTGGCACAACGGGATCAAGCAAAATCAAACCGCCGGCAAGGCGCGTTGCACCGTTTGCCCGCTACCCCGCCCGGCATCACGCTGCGCCTGCCCGAGTGAGCCGTCAGGGCCCATGAAGCCGGTCAATATTTATGCGGGCTGGTATAGCTGGTATATCAGGCAAGTTTCTATTCGGCAGCTTCGTCGGCGGTCTGACCGTCGTCCGCCGCATTGTCATCTTTGGCTTCGTTTGCTTGGCCGCGTCGTGGGCGACGCACGGGCCGCTTCAGAAAATTCGGCTGCTCCTCATCATCTACAAAAGCATCCTTGCGGCGGTTGGTCCGCGCCGGGCCAGCGTCTTGCACAAGTTCCTCATCATCCCCGCCATGGCCGGCATGACCGTTCTCGCGTGGCTCGTGCCGCCGCCGACGCCCCATCCCGCGTGCGCCATTGCCGCGTCGCACCGCCCTCTCGGGCCGCTCTTCTTGCTCTTCGGCGCCAATCTCGTCACCCGCGATAACCGGCTGCGGCTCCTGTCCCGGGGCCGGCTCGTCAGCTTCGGAAATCTCGTCGACATCCGGCTGCTCACCGCTGTCGTGCAGCCGATTTCGACCGTTGCCAGCGCCGGCACCCTCGCCAACCGGCGTTTGCTGTTCGCGATAACTCATAATGATGCGGTTGTAGTGCTCGGCATGCTGCAGATAGTTCTCGGCAAGAACCGGATCACCGGATGCAAGCGCGTCGCGCGCCATCGACATATACTTCTCGGCGATATGCGAAGGCGTGCCCCGAATCTTAACGTCCGGACCGCTGGATTCGAAACTACGCGTCAGCGGATTCTGATTCTTGCGGTTGCGTCCGCGGCCACGACGGTTCTGTTGTCCTTGCCTCATTGGGTCTGTTGCCTCATTGGGTTTGTCGCCTCATTAGGTTTGTCGCCCTATTGGGTTTGTCGCCTCATTGGGCCTGTCGCCTCATTGGGTCTGTCGCCTCATTAGGTTTGTCGCCCTATTGGGTTTGTCGCCTCATTGGGTCTGTCGCCTCATTGGGTCTGTCGCCCTATCGGATCTGTCGCCCTATTGGATCCGTTGCCCAATCGGACCCGCTCTCAATCGCCAATTGAAATAATACTAGCGGTCCTGCACCCACCAGCCAGATGGTCGCGAACCAATCCGCATCCATACATCCGTTTGGAAGCTGGCCATCAAACCATCTTGCCCATTCCGGCCGTCTGCTCCGCGCAGCCAAGCTACGCATTAAGCTGGAAGAGCGCTTCGCACATCGAATATTGATCGTCAGCTGTCAGCTCGCCGAACTCGTGCGCGTTCGCAGCAAACTTAGACAATCGCCAATGTGATGCAGTCTTGTCTTGCTCGTGCCGTCGCGGCAGATCTGCTCGCTGAAAAAGGTGCACGTGCGTCGTTCCCTGGCTACACCGTAGCCGAATATCAATCCGATTCCAACTGTTTTTCAAGTCATCCTTAGCAAAGTGTCTCAAGCGCAACACAGCGGTTGCATCCGCTCAGGTCCTGCCACACGCGCAGCGGTCGAAAGACGCCCGGCCCGGCTGCTGACAGCACCGCATCGGTCACCCGTTGATCATCATCACAGGCCGTTTCGAGGATCATCAGACTGTCGCCAAGATGCAGCTTCGCCGCCGCGCCGATCGCACGATAGCAGGCAAGCCCGTCCGCGCCGCCATCGAGCGACAACACCGGATCATGGCCCTGCACTTCAACCTCAAGTGTCGCGATATCCTTGGATTTCACATAAGGCGGATTGGAAATCAAAAGCTCGAACCGACCCGCAATGCCATCGAGAAAATTGGTGTGGTGCAGGCTGAGACGGTCGGCCAGGCGCAACTCGTTGGCATTGTGAAGCGCCGTAGCTAGGGCTTGAACAGATATGTCGGTCGCAACCGCCGTTGCCTGTGGCAGTTCCGCCAACAAGGTCAACACAAGACAACCGCTGCCGGTTCCGACATCGATGATCCGCCAGGGATGGTTGCGACCGTGGCGCGCGTCGACCAATTCAAGCGCGGCATCGATCAGTGTTTCAGTGTCCGGCCGCGGTTCGAGCGTCGCCGCCGACACGACAAACCGGCGACCGTAAAACTCCTGCCAGCCACGAATCCGCGCTAACGGTTCTCCGGCACATCGCCGCTTGAGCCAGGCCGAAATGGCGCGGCATTGCGCCGGCGCCAGCACAAGGTCCGGCCCGACGACAAAATCGACCGCATCGAGCCCGGCCGCATCGACGATCAGCGCCCGCGCTTCGTGCCGTGCGTTGGCAACGTCATGGCGCTGCAAGTCCCCGACAACGTCCGTGTAGACGTCGGCCAGCGTCGGGCGGGCCGGCCTCGGGTTGACCCTTGGGTCGGCCCTCGGCTCGTCACTCGGGTCGTCCATGACCGACCGATCAGCCGGCATCGTCCATCGCCGCCAGCTGCTTGACCTGGTGATCGGTTATCAGTGCATCGACCACGTCATCCAGCACGACGCCCTCCAGCATTTGATCGAGTTTGTGCAACGTCAGATTGATACGGTGATCGGTCACCCGGCCCTGCGGAAAATTGTAGGTTCGAATGCGCTGCGAGCGATCGCCCGAGCCAACTTGATCACGGCGCTGTTCTGCCCGGTCGCTGGCCACCTTCTCGCGTTCCAGTTCATAGAGGCGGGAGCGCAGAACCTGCATTGCGTTGCGCCGGTTCTGATGCTGCGATTTTTCCGAGGAAACCACCACCAGCCCGGTCGGGACATGGGTAATCCGCACTGCTGAATCTGTCGTGTTGACGTGCTGGCCGCCGGCACCGGAGGCACGCATCGTATCGATTCGCAAATCCTCCTGGCGGACATCGATATCGACGTCGTCGGCGTCCGGCAACACCGCAACCGTCGCCGCCGAGGTATGGATGCGCCCGCTGGCCTCCGTCGCCGGGACCCGTTGCACCCGGTGCACCCCGGACTCGAACTTCAACCGGGCGAAGACGCCGTCGCCCGTGATCGCGGCCGTGATCTCCTTGTAGCCGCCGAGATCGTTTTCGGAGACACTCAAAATTTCGACCGACCAACGTTTGAGCTCTGCATAGCGCGTGTACATGCGAAACAGATCCGCTGCAAAAAGCGCCGCCTCATCGCCGCCCGTACCGGCGCGCACTTCGATGATGACACCCTTGTCATCGGCCTCGTCCTTCGGCAGCAACTGAACCTTGAGCGCTTGCTCCAGATCGGCAAGCTTCGGCTCCAGGGCGCGCAGTTCTTCGCGCGCAAGTGCTGCCATTTCTGCATCATTTCCGGCTTCGTCGAGGACGCCGCGAAGATCGTCCGCTTCGGCCGCTGCCGCTTCCAGCTGTTTGATCGTGGCAACGATCGGGTCAAGGCTGGCAAATTCCTTCGACAGGCGAACGAACGCCGTCTTATCGGAGTTGGCATTCATTTCCTGCTGAACCAAGGCCCAGCGCTCGACAATCTCCGCCAGCTTTTCTTGTGGTAACGAACTCATCCTCGTCCCGGTTGATCGGCGGATCCCTGGCAGGCAGCCGTCCGCGCAATTGCTCAAATCTCGACGCTATCACCCTCGGCGAATTTTTGCAGCGCCGCGCGCAGATCGCCGACCTGTGGCGCCGTCATCCGCTCCGCGATGAACTCTGCGACCCGGCCCTTGTCGAGGGACAGGATCATGCGTTTGACGGGACCGACGGCGGCGGGCGCCACCGACAAGGCCCGGTAGCCAAGCCCGACGAGCGCCATTGCCTGCAAAGGCTGAGCTGCAAACTCGCCGCACAATGTTACCGGAACGCCGTGACGATCGCCCGCATCCTGCACCATCTTGAGCGCCCGCAGCGCCGCCATCGACAGTGGATCATACCGCCCTGCGACCAGCGGATTCGAGCGATCTGCTGCATATAGGAACTGGAGCAGATCATTGCTACCGACGGAGGCAAAATCGACCCGCGCCATCACCGCATCGAGCTCCAGGAGAATACTCGGCACCTCGATCATGGCGCCGACCATAACCTTGTCCGGCAGCCTGCCGCCCTTGTCCTTCGCGCGCTCCAATTCGCTGTCGATCAGCGCCTTAGCCTGATCGATTTCCGTTGCCGTGCTTACCATCGGCACCATCAACCGCAACGTTCGCCCGGCGCCAGCCCTGAGCAGGGCGCGCACCTGCAGCTTGAAGAGTGCCGGACGGTCCAGCGCCAGGCGCACCGCCCGCCAGCCAATCGCCGGATTGTCTTCCTTCGGCTGCCTGAGGTAGGGCAGGGCCTTGTCACCTCCGATGTCCAGCGCCCGAAACACGACGGGTTTGTCGCCGGCCCCGTCCAAGATCTGGCGATAGGTCTGCGTTTGCCGGCCGAGCAACGGAAAGGTCGACACGATCATAAACTGGAGTTCGGTGCGAAACAGTCCGATCCCTTCGGCGCCGGTCTCGCGCAGATGCGTCATGTCCGCCATCAAACCGGCGTTCATGTAGAGGCATATCTTGGCCCCGTCCTTGGTGATTGCGCGCTTGTCACGGAGCGCTGCAAACTGTTGCTGACGCCGCGCCCGAAACCGCACTTTGTCGTTGAAAGCGGCAATGATGTCCGGCGATGGTCGAAGGTGGACCTGGCCTGCCTCGCCGTCGACAATAATCGCATCACCGGCGCTGACCCCTTCGATGACCCTCGGGATCTCACCGACGGCCGCAATCCCGAGCGCGCGTGCAACAATCGCGACGTGGCTTTGGGCACTGGCTTCTTCGACGACCAGTCCGCGCAGCCGGCTGGTATCATAATCGAGCAGCTCCGCCGGCCCCATGTTGCGGGCCACCAGGACCGTATCTTCAGGCAGATCAATCTGTTCCAAGGCCGCCGTCGTTCGTCCCGCAAGAATGCGCAGCAATCGGTCGGCGATATCATCGAGGTCGCGCAAACGCTCACGCCAGAACGGATCGTTTTGATGCAGCATGCGCGCGCGCGTACCGTTTTGGACGCGGGCGACGGCGGCTTCCGCCGTCAGGCCCTCGCGCACCACGTCATGCATGCGCCGCACCCAGCCCTTGTCGTTGGCAAACAGCCGGTAGGTCTCCAGCACGTCGCGATGGGCGCCGGCATGAGAGACGGTCTCGTGTGCCAGCATGTCGTCGATACTGGTGCGCAAATCGCGTACCGCCCGTTCCAGCCGCTCGCCTTCGACCGCGGGATCCTCGGCCAGCAGCGTCGTGACCACAACGCGGGGCTGGTGTAGCACGACATGTCCGAGCGCAATGCCGTCCGCGATCGCGACGCCGTCGAGAGCGACCGCCAGCGATCGATCGAGTTCGTCATCGACCATGGCCCGTGCAACGTCACCGGACACCAGATGCTCGGCCACCACCATGGCGGTGGTTTGCATGATCTCGACGTCTTCTTCGGAGTATTCGCGTGGCGTCTGGTTTTGGATGACGAGTACGCCGAGCACCATCCCACCGCGCAGGATCGGCACCGCCAGCAGCGAATGATAAGCCTCTTCACCGGTCTCCGGCCGATACGAAAAGGCCGGGTGCTGCTGGGCCTCCGGTTCGTTGATCGGAACCGCGGTCTCGGCGGCCTGGCCGACCAGACCTTCGCCGCGGTCGAGCCGGGTCTGGTGGACTGCGCCCGGGTTGAGGCCTTCGGTCGCAAACAGCTCCAACGAGCCGTCCTGGCGCTTGAAGTAGATGGAACACACCTCGGCGACCATCAGGCCCGAGATCAGGCGCACGATCTTGTCGAGCCGCGCCTGACCGTCGCCCGCCTCGGCCATTATCTCTCGAAGCCGGCGCGTGATCACGCGCAGCGCTGGTTCGCTGTGCATCATCGCCTTCTCATCGCTTAGCCGTGCGGCCATCTTCCGCTAACGCTTTATTAGACGGACTTTCGAGCCCGCACAAATTACCAAATCTCAGGTCAACAGCTGCTCCGCGACCGCGACATTCGCCCACTGTCAGGCAGTTCAGTACGGGGCAGTCTAGTGTCGGGCAGTTTTAAGGCTAAGACGCCTGATCGCCGTCAAGGCCGTAGAGCGAATGCAGCGTTCGCACGGCCAATTCCGCATAGGCGGCGTCGATCAACACGCTGACCTTGATCTCCGACGTCGTGATCGCAAGGATATTGATGTTCTTCTCGGCCAGCGCCTTGAACATATCGGCAGCAACGCCGGCGTGCGAGCGCATGCCGATACCGATGACGGAGACCTTGACGACGTCGGCGGAGCTCGTGATGTCGGCGTAGCCGATATCCTCGCGCGCCCGCTCCAGCACCTGTCTGGTGCGCTCAAGCTCGGTCGCATTGACCGTAAATGTCATGTCGGTGTGCTGGCCGTCCGAAGAAAGATTCTGCACGATCATGTCAACGTTGATATTGGCGGCCGCGAGCGGACCGAACACGCGGGCCGCGACACCGGGCTTATCGGCAACCTCGAGGATCGTGACTTTGGCTTCATCCTTGGCGTAGGCAATTCCGCTAACAACTTGTGATTCCACGATTTCATCCTCGTCGCAAACAATCGTACCGACATCGTCCCAATGGCTGTCCGCCATCACCGCCGCCAAACTGTCGGGATCGGCGAAACTGGACAGCACGCGCGTGCGCATACCGTGGACCATAGCAAGCTCAACGGAACGCGTTTGCAGAACCTTTGAGCCCAATGAGGCCATTTCGAGCATCTCTTCGTACGAGATTCGAGACATTCTGCGCGCCTTGGGCACGATCCGCGGGTCGCTGGTATAGACACCATCAACATCGGTGTAGATATCGCAAACATCTGCTGCCAGCGCGATGGCGAGGGCGACCGCACTCGTGTCTGAGCCGCCGCGCCCGAGTGTTGCGATCCGATTGCGCTCAGGTTCGATGCCCTGGAAGCCGGTCACGACCGCAACTTCGCCGTTGGCGAGACGTTCGCCGACCCTGCCACCGTCGATGCTCTGAATGCGGGCGGCCCCGTGCGACTGGTCGGTGGCGACCGGGATTTGCCAGCCCTGCCAGGACCGCGCCGGAACGCCCAGTGCCTGCAAAACGATCGCCAGCAAACCAGCCGTAACCTGTTCACCGGACGCAACCACGGCGTCGTATTCGCGCGCGTCATGCAGGGCGGATGCCTCGCGCACCCATGCGACCAGTTGATTGGTGGTTCCCGCCATGGCAGAGACGACGACTGCGACTTCATTGCCGGCGTCGAACTCGCGTTTGACGTGTTTCGCGACGTTGCGAATCCGCTCCAAATTGGCGACGGAGGTGCCGCCGAACTTCATGACCACGCGTGCCATTGGCTTGCCCGTTGAAGCTGCCGGGAGCGCCGCCGCCGGCAGGTCAGATGAGTTTGTGTTGCCTGATACCAGGAGATTGACGCCTGACCGCCGGCCAGTGCCGCAGGTCGGGCTGAATAAACCGGACAAACCGCGAACTGGCTTCAATACAGGGCGCGGCGTAGTCTTATCGGGAACACTTGATTACCGCAACTTGCACAGTCATGTAAACACAAGGCCAAACCCAAGACCCAACCCCAGGCCCAACCCGAAGCCCAACCCAAGGCACCGCGCCGGTCGGAACTCGATATGCCAGACTCGACACCCCGCAACCCCGATGCCAGCGACACTGACCGCAATCTCGATCAGCGAGAAGTCGCGCAGTTCGCCCGCCAGGCCACGCAATGGTGGGATACGAACGGGCCGTTTCGAGCGCTGCACCAAATCGGGCCGACGCGTCTGAACTACATCCGCCAAACCGCCATCGGCCATTTTGAGGTTGGTTCACCGGGTCTCAAACCGCTGCGTGGCCTGACCTGTCTCGATGTCGGTTGCGGTGGCGGACTGATCAGCGAGCCCCTGGCCCGTTTGGGCGGCACCGTCACCGGCATCGACCCGGCCCGCGAAAACATCGACACCGCCAAAGCCCACGCAGCGGCAAACGGCCTCGAGATCGACTATCTGGCCGTCACAGTTGAAGACCTCGCCGCTGAGGGTCGCACCTTCGACTTGGTCACCTGCCTTGAGGTCATTGAACACGTGCCGGCCCCAGCGGCCTTCGTTGCCACGATCGCAGAACTGGTTCGCCCCGGCGGCCTGGCGATCATGTCGACCATCAACCGGACGCCGAAATCCTACGCGCTCGCCATCATTGGCGCCGAATATATCCTGCGCTGGCTGCCCGTCGGCACGCATCAGTGGGACAAGTTCGTCCGCCCATCCGAGCTCAAGCAACACATGCAAGCCGCGGGCCTTGCTGATTTCGGTGCGATGGGCGTCGTCTACAATCCGTTCAAGGATCAGTGGTCACTGTCCGATGACACCGACGTCAACTACATGGCGCGCGGCGTGCGCCGCTCAGATTGAGCAGCAGTGGCGTGGTGTCGCGCACCATGCCGTGAACGTCAAAATCAGGCGCCACCTTGTCGTAGTCTTCATCGATCGTCAGTGATGCGGCACCGTGCACAAATGTCCACAACCGCAGCGCAATTTCCGTGGCATCGCCATCAACATCATTTTTGACGCAGAACAGGGCCACTTGCTGGATGACTTTAGCAAAGCAGTCGCGCCCCTCATCGACCACACACTCGGCCGCTTTGAGCGTCGGGTGTTGACCGAACATCAGACGAAACAGCGCCTGCTGTTCGACCGCGAAATTGACGTAAGCCTCGCCCATCGCCGCGATGCCTGCCAGCGTACCTTCACCATGACGCGCAACGGCCGCCATCGATTGGTCCGCCAGAACGTCGAAGCCGCGGGTCACGACCGCTTCGAGGATTTCGTCACGATCGCGGAAATGCTTGTAGGGTGCCGCCGTGGAAACGCCGGCAAGGCGGCAGGCGTCGGCGACGGTGAAATGTTCGGCACCGCGCTCCGCGACCAGCTGAAACGCCGCAGCGATCAGTGCTTCGCGCAAATCGCCATGGTGGTACGCGGTCTTGGAGCGCACGGCGTCGGGGTTGGAGCCCGGTGCAGATCCCCGCTCTGCAGCCTGGTCGGGGGCGTCGGCGGTTGTCTTTTCGTCCATGCCGTCCACTGTATCACCAAACCGTGAATGTTAGATCAACTAACTTTGCGGTTGCGAAGTTAGTTGATCTAACATAAGTTAGCACTCGTAACATGCAGCATCAAGTCGAAGATTGCCATGAAAGGTTGAGATCATGAGCAACCTGCAATGCCGCGATAACGCCGAACAGATCGCGACGCCGGACCGAGAGCCTGCCGCCGGCGCGCGCGCGATGCGCCATCGCCTCGGCAATGCCGCCGCCGTCCTGCTCACCACCGGGCTTGCGATTGGCGTCGTCGTGGTCGCCGTGACAGCATTACATTCGCGGGCTGCCAAGCGCGCCGGAGCCACCGCCAACCCGGTGATTACCGTTGCAACTGAGCGCGTCACTTGGGCGGATCACTATACGATCAAGCGCGGCTTTGTCGGTCGCCTGGAAGCGGCCCGCGACACCGCACTGGCGTTCGAGCGCGAGGGCCTCGTCATCGCAATCACGTTTGACGAGGGTGATCTCGTCAAGAAGGGCGCGGTTGTCGCTCGCCTCGACAGCGCCAAACTGTCGGCCAACCGCCGCGCATTGATTGCCCAGCGCCGCGAACTGGAAGCGCAGCGCGATCTCGCCAAGCTGACGATGAGCCGCCAGAACAAGCTTCAGTCGCGCGGTTGGAGCCCTCAGCAGCGCTATGATGAGGCCCGCTTCAGCGTCGCCCGCCTCGACGCCGCGATCGCCCGCGTCGAGGCCGCAATCCAAGCCCTTGATGTCGATCTTCGCAAATCCGAGCTGAAAGCCCCGTTCGATGGCACTGTGGCTGCGCGCAATCTCGATGAAGGTGCCGTGGTCGGCGCCGGGACGACGGTTCTGCGATTGCTGGAGACCGCCAATCAACGGGCCCGCATTGGCGTATCACCCGAAGCCGCCAAGAGCCTGACGATCGGCGACGCCTACACGTTGCGCACCGACGGTGAACGATTGAACGCGTCGCTGAAAGCCCTGCGTTCCGATATTGAAACCCAGTCGCGCACGGTCACGGCGCTGTTCACTCTGGCCGGTCAAACCAAGACACCGCTTGGTGAGCTTGCTGTCCTCGAACTCGAACGCCGGATCGATGCACGGGGATTTTGGGTGCCGCTGTCGGCGCTGGTCGAGGGCCGCAAAGGTCTGTGGACGGTGATGCTGGCCGATGAGACCGGCAAATCCCCGACCATCCGTCGCGAAGCCGTCGAAGTGCTGCATGTTGCCGCTGGTCGTGCGTTCGTGCGAGGCGCCCTCAGCGACGGTGACAAGGTTGTCACCAAAGGCACCAACCGCATTACGCCCGGCCAACGTGTCGTGCTTGCCCGGTTCAATTGAAAGACCTGAACCGCCGCCGCGAACCCGGCCTATCAAAGCGCGAGGTCCACAATGCGCACCCTGTTTTATCGCGACAAGCGCCTGTTTGCTCTCGCGGTCCTCATGATCCTGTCGGCGGGCATATCCGGTCTGATGACCATCGGTCGCCAGGAAGACCCGACGATCACCAATTTGTTTGCAACCATCGTAACACCCTATCCGGGTGCAGGTCCGGCGCGCGTCGAAGCCCTGGTGACCGAGAAAGTCGAGGAAGAGCTGCGCCAGATCGAAGAGATCGTCGAGATAACGTCGACATCGAGATCCGGAATTTCGGTGATCCAGGTCGAACTCTCCCAGTTCATCTCGCAAGCTGACATCGACCAGGCCTGGTCGCGCATTCGCGACGCGCTTGCCGATGCCGCCGCGAAGTTCCCGGCTGGTGTGCCGGAGCCAAGTTTCGACGACGACCGAACCGGGGCGTTTACCGCGATCGGGGCGCTGGTTGCCGGCGATGGCGGCAACGTCAGCGCCGCCGTCAAGCGCCGCTACGCCGAACTCCTGCAAGACCGCCTGCGCGCTTTGTCCGGATCGCGCTACGTGCGCCTTTACGGTGCGCAGGCCGAGGAAATCATTGTCAGTATCGACCCGCGCAAACTCGCTTCGGTGGGCCTCACCGCCGACCAGGTTTCGGCCGCCATCCGCCGTGCCGACAGCAAGGTGAGCGCCGGTCTCGTTCGCGGACGTCGGGCGGATCTGTTGATCGAGATCACCGGTGAAATCAAATCGCTGGAGCGCATCGCCCGCATTCCGGTCCTCGAACGCGATGGCGCCCGCGTGGTGCGCGTCTCGGATATCGCGACGGTTGCAAAGTCCGTTCGCCGCCCGCCCGCCAGCATTGCTTACGCGGACGGCAAACCCGCCATTCTTATCGCCGCGCGAATGCAGGATGATTTGCAGGTCGATGCCTGGATCGCCAAGGTCAACGCCGTCTATGACGCGTTCCGTCGCGAGCTGCCGGCCAGCCTCGAATTCAAAGTCCTATTCGACCAATCGGTCTACACATCAGAGCGCCTGACCGGGGTGCTCCAGAACCTTGCCATAGGGGTCGGGCTGGTGGTTGGCGTGCTGGTCCTCACCCTCGGCTGGCGCGCCGCCCTGATTGTCGCCGTGATCCTGCCGCTCGCGACCTTGATCTCGATCTCCGGCCTGCGCGCCGTCGGTATTTCGATCCATCAGATGTCGGTTACCGGCCTGATAGTCGCCCTTGGCCTGTTGGTCGACGCTGGCATTGTCATGACGGACGATATTCGGCGCAGATTGGCCCGCGGCGTGTCGCGATTGGATGCCGTCGACGGCGCCGTCAAACGCCTGGCCGTGCCCTTGCTCGCGTCAACGGCGACGACCGCGCTGGCCTTCATGCCGATGGCGATGCTGCCCGGCCCGGCCGGCGACTTCGTCGGTGCCATCGCCATCTCGGTGATCATCATGCTGGTCGCTTCGCTGGTCCTGGCGTTGACCATCACGCCGGCGCTGTCCGGCTGGCTGTTGACGGCAACACCGAAGCCGGCACAGGCACAACACCGGTCCGGCCTCTTTGGCTGGTCGATCGGGCTTGCTCTCGCCCGCCCGCGGCTCGCGATCCTGATTGCTTTGATCCTGCCCGCAATCGGCTTCGGGGCCTTCCCAACACTGCGCGCCCAATTCTTCCCCGGCGTCGATCGCAACCAGTTCTATGTCCAGGTGAAACTGCCCGACGGGGCGGCGATTGCCGAGACGCAACGCGTGGCGCTGCGCACCGACGCATTGATCCGCAAGCAACAGGAGGTGCGCGCGGTCAACTGGGTGATTGGCGAAAGCGCACCGGCGTTCTATTACAACATGATCGCCAACCAGGATAACCGGCCGAGCTTTGCCGAAGCACTGGTGACAACCAGTTCACCGGCGGCAACCGAAGCCGTTCTCGGGCGCCTGCAGCGCACGTTGGACGCCGAGGTTCCGGATGCCAGAGTGATCGTCCGCGGTCTGGTGCAAGGCCCGCCCGTCACCGCACCCGTCGAGATCCGCGTTGTCGGCCCCGAACTCGGCCAGCTTCGCGCGATCGGGGAACACATTCGCGGCCGCATGAACGAAGTGCCGGATATCGTTCAGACACGCACGCAGCTGACCGGCGGCGCGCCCAAGGTGATCGTCGATCTCAATGAGGACAAGGTGCGTCTTGCCGGCTTGCAGCTGAACAACGTTGCCGGCCAGCTCAATGCATCACTGGAGGGCAGCACGGGTGGCTCGCTGATCGAAGGCAGTGAGGAGCTTCCAGTGCGCGTACGCGTGGGCGACAACGACCGCGCCGATGTCTCGGCCGTGCGCGCTATCGACATCATACCGGCGGGAGCACCGGCCAACGCGCGCGGCGGAGCCTATCCGGGCATTCCGCTAACCGCACTCGGCACCCTTAAACTCGCGCCCGCCGAAACTCCGATTTTCCGGCGCAACGGTGAGCGGATCAACACCATCCAAGGCTTCGTTCATCGCCAGGTGCTGCCCGAGGAAGCCTTGAAAGAGGTCCAGGCGCGTATTGCCGCCGACGGTTTCAGGCTGCCGCCCGGCTATCGCTTCGAAGTCGGTGGCGACGCCGATGCCCGCGATGATGTCTTGCGCAACTTGATCTCGACGCTTGGCATCATCATCGCGCTCAGCATCGCCGTCATCGTCCTGACATTCGGGTCATACCGACTGTCGCTGATCGCGGCGGTCGTCGCCGTGCTGTCGATGGGGCTCAGCCTGCTCGCGCTCGCCGTCTTCGGCTACCCGTTCGGCATTCAGGCCGTGATCGGCGTCATCGGCTCGATCGGGGTGTCAATCAACGCCGCCATCATTATCATGACGGCACTGCAGGAAGACCCGCTGGCCCTGTCCGGCGACGTCAACCGCATCCGCGAACTGGTCATTGCCCAAAGCCGCCACATCGTCTCGACGACGCTGACGACATTCGGCGGTTTCCTGCCGCTGATCCTTGAAGGCGGTGGCTTCTGGCCGCCGTTTGCGATGTCGATCGCCGGCGGGGTCCTGTTGTCGACCGTCGTCTCGCTCTACTTCACGCCACCGGCCTTCGCCCTCCTCGCCCGCCGTGGCCGGCTGACAAATACCGCACGAACCGGGCTGCTAAGCGATGCCGACCGCCGATCCGCTCTGGCAACTGCGCGATGATCTGGTGTCGCGATGATTTGATCTTGAGCGGCGCCGAACGCGGTAACTTTACTGACGGGCGGGCGCCTGCTCCAAACCGGCGGGCGGTTTGACGGGTGCCCGCTCGGTGGCCGGCTGCGCTGGCGTCTTATCCTCAAACATCTCAGCCGCCGTCTTGAAAATCTGACGCGAACGCCAGTCGGCAATCTTGAACTGCCAGTCATGCAGCTTTTCGCGCAGCTTATTCGCGGTCTCGGTGTCGCTGCCGTCGCTCAATACCTTGATCGACACCCAGCGCTCATCGTCCCCGATCTTGAGAACCGAGGCTTCAAGTTTGAGCCCGTTCTTGAGTTCAACGGTGACGGGGATGCGTGAGGCAGTGTTCGGCACGTTCGCGCCCTCGGCTTTGCGCACATCCGTCATCTCGAGGGTCTCAAGCGCCTTGACCATGACGGTTGCATCGACGCCGTCCTTAGTGGTCTTGCCGTCGGGCACTGATGCGAACCTGAACTTGGGCTCGGGCTTCTTGCCATCCTTGGCTTTGGCCTGCTTGCCACCGTCAGCCGCCGTGTTCTGTGCCAGGACGAGGTCGACAGGTGCACCGTCCGGCGGCGACAGTTTGATCGCCTTGATCTTGTCCAACGGCAGTTGGAAGAACACCGGCTTGACCCAATCGGAAACCTCCATCGGCAACCGAATGACGCTGCTGGACAGCCAGGTTTGCGCGTCGCCGGGCTTGCGCACGTAGCTGCCTGACTTGCCGGCCCCGAATGCGCTTTGCCGTCGCTTTCCGACAACCACTTCACCGAGCACCTTGCCGCCGGCGCTGCTGAGCCGAAGCAGCCGCGCCGTGGTGCCGGCCTTGGCTGGATCACCGAGTTCGAGCAGATCATAGCGCTTTGGATCACGCGTTTTGGTCTCGACCAGTTCCGCCCGGGCGACTTTGACGAGGAGATCGCGCACCTTCTTGCCATCGACCGGATAGCCGCCGCGTTCGAGCAGGCTCCAGCCGCCGGCCTTGTCCTTGGTCAACGTGAGGGTCACTTCACCCTGTTGCAGCTTGACCCTGTCAACCGTTGCGCCGGCTTGGTCAAATTGCGGAAACAGCAGCGTTCCGTCGAGCTTTTCCTGTGTCCAGGTATCATAGGCGCTGTGCACCAGGCCGGCGGTGACCAGTGACACCGCGGCGGCGATCGCAAGTATACTAAGGTGCTTGGAGTCCATCGCTGTTGTCCTCCCTGTGCTATTTGCCGGCGCGACGGCGGCGGCGCATCATCGCCATAACGATCCCGCCGACACCGAACGCCAACGGCACACCGGCAATGTTGATGAACTTGAGCCAGCCTTCGAGGCTATCGATATCGGCACGCATGGCGTGCTTCACGTCGCGCAACTCCTTGCGCGTGGCAACCATCTCGCCGCGAAACTCATCGACCGCCTTCTTATCCACATCGCTGAGGATCAAGGCACCGTCCTTGGTGCGCTGTTGAACCTTTTCCAGTTTGCCACGCAGATCCGTCAGTTTCTTGACCAGGGTGTCCTCTTTCTGTCGGAACCGGCGTTCGGCATCACGGCGGATGTCTTGCACGACATCAAAGGGACGCTCATCAACGCCGCGGCCTCTGAGACCGGATAGTGCCTCTCCGCCCGAAAGGTTCTCCAGCATGTTGACGACCAACACCGCGTTGTGGGCAATCGGCAAACTGATCCGCTGCCCGAGCAGCTCACGCATCTGCACCCAGAACTCATCGTAGAGGAGGTCGCTGTCGGCGACCACGATCGCATTGAGCTTGCCGGCCTTGAGCTGCTTGGCATCGCCCGCCGCTGCCGGCTGTTTCGCGGCGTCCTTTTCGGGCGTCTTGGTATCGGCGTTGTCGTCCGATTTCGCCGGCTTCGGCTTGCCGTTCGGGAACGCGGTTTTTACGTTGCCCGTGATCCGGGCGGCCAGCACCAGTGCTTTCGACCCGGCCCGGTAGGCGCGCAACAAGGAAACCGGATCCGGCCGGTAGGCTAGAAACTTGGCGGCATCGACTTCCATCGCGGCGGGTGTGGTTTGAAACAGCGGTTCGAACTTGGTCGCAGCCTTGTCCGCTGGCGCAACGAAGCCGGACGAGGCGAGGTTGAGAACCTTGACACTGCCGGCAACCACATCCTCCTGGTTGATCAGTGGCGGCTTCACCGACAGCCACGAGATATACTCGGTAACCACCGGCCGGTTGCGGTCGGCGGTTTGGACCCGGCGCGCAATCTGCACGTCACCGGCGACCTTCTTGGGATCGAACTCGACGCCCCACGCCTTGAGCAACTTGGCCATCTCGGGATTGAGCGTTCCGCCGCCGGAGGACGGTTTCATCATCCGCCCGATCTCCGGCACCGGATCGATAAACGCCAGCACGGCTTTGCCGCTGAGCACAAACTGATCAATCGCATAAGCCGTCTCTGGCGCCAGGCCGGATGGCTGCACGATCATCACAACATCGACGTCGTCGGGGATCTTCTTGGCGTTAAGATCGATCGATCTAACTTCGAAAAAGTCTTCGATCTGCGTCATCACAGTCCACTTCGGGAACTGCTGCGGCTGTTGGCCCGGAAACCGTGGCCGCGACTGGCCGCCGAGCAACGGAATTGAACTGATCAGGCCGACGACCAGCTTTTTCGGTGCCGCCAGTTTGTGCACCAGCTTGGTCATATCGTATTCGAGGTACTTTTCGCGCTCCGGTGAAAAGAACTCGACGACTTCCTGCTGATCCGTCGAATTGGTCGCCACCAAACCGAAGTAACCCTGATCACCGGTCGAATTGAGCCGCAGCCCACGAAGGCCCGCAGCGACGGCGCGATCCTCGGCATCGGAAAACGGTTCCGGCTCGATGAAGGCCACCCGCAGCTGGCCGGACGACATGTCTGCATAGCGCTCAAACAACGCCCTGACGCGCTCAAAATACCGCTTATAGGTTGGCGCTGCCTCACCGAGCTTGTTGGAGAAATAAACCCTGACGTCGATCGGCTCGCCGATGGTCGAGAGGACTTTGCGCGTGCTGTCAGAGATTGAGTAGAGGCCGCCCGCCGTCAAATCGGTGCTTGCGGTGCGAAAGATGTTGCTCGAAATCACGTTGATCGAGAGCAGCACCACGGCCCCGAGCGCAATTGCGATCCAGGCCCGCGTAGCCCCGCTCATTGCGCTCAAGGCGCGGCCCGCTTCGCCGGGCGCCAACAGCGCCCAACCCGTCAACGTGTCAGCGGCAGCCTTCGCCTTAGCGATCGCACCTTCGGTCTTTGGTTGCGCCGGGCCAGTGGGCTCAGTGGTCTGATTTGCCATCGGTTGCCCTCCTACTCCGCCTTCTTCTGCGCAACGGCCAAGGTATTGGCGAACAGGAAGAAGGCTATCATCGACAGATAGAAGATCAGAGATGGCAGCGTAATCACGCCTTTGCTGATCAGTTGGAAATGTGACAGGAAGCTCATCGCCTCGATGCCCGACACCACAAAGCTCGGCGCCCAGGCGCGGAAGAAACCGAGCACCAACGGCAGCGAACTCATCACGAACAGGAAGCAGATGACGGCCGCCACAATAAAAGCAATGACCTGGTTCTTGGTCAGTGCCGACACGAATGAACCGATGGCAAGAAACGCCCCGGCCATCAGGAAGCTGCCGATATAGCTGGCCAGGATCACGCCATTGTCGGGGTTGCCGAGATGGTTGACCGTGAGCCACATCGGTAACGTCAGCACCAGCGCGACGCCGAGAAACACCCAGGCGGCGAGGAACTTGCCAACGATCGCCTGCGTTGGCGAAATCGGCAATGTCATGAGCAATTCGATGGTACCGGACTTGCGTTCCTCCGCCCACAATCGCATGGCCACCGCCGGCACCAAGATCAGGTAGACCCACGGGTGATACTGAAAGAACACCGCCAGGTCGGCCTGACCGCGCGCGAAAAACTGTCCCACATAGAACGCCAGCGCACACACCAACGCAACGAAGATGGCGACAAAGACATAGGCAAGCGTCGTGCCGAAGTAGGCATTGAGCTCGCGCCAGAAGATAATCCGGATGTTGCGCATGACTGCCTCCTCAGCGGTTGGCTGCGATGCTGGTGCCGGTATCGGCGGTCGTGATTTCGCGGAACACTTCGTCGAGACGCCCGCGCTCAACCTGGAACTCTTCGATCGCAATCGACTGATCGCGGACCAGGGCGGCAATGTCCGTGGCAATCGCCGCGTGCGCTTTGGGAATGGCGCGCAGGCGGACATGCCCGTTGGCCCGGCTGATCTCTTCGACGTCGGCAACCCCGGCAAGACCTCCGAGCGCGCTCTTCAAACCATCGGCACTTTCGAGCGAAACTCTGAGCGCCACGGCGTTGTGATAGGGCAACCGGCGCATCAGATCCTCGGCCGTTCCGTCGGCAACGATCCGACCACGATCAATCACCACCGCTCGCGTACATACGGCCTCGACTTCCTCAAGAATGTGCGTCGAAACGATGATCGCCTTGGCAGCCGCCATCTCCCGGATGAGTGCGCGCACCTGGTGCTTTTGGTTGGGATCGAGACCATCGGTCGGCTCGTCCATGATCAGCACTTCGGGATCGTGAAGGATTGCCTGGGCAACGCCGACCCGGCGCTTGTAGCCCTTCGACAACGTATCGATCAGCTGGTGGAGCACTGATTTGAGACCGGTTTTCTCGACCGCTTGGGCAACGCGATAGTCGCGTTCGCCGGCATCAAAGCCACGGATTTCCGCAACGAACCGCAAAAACGATTCCGGCGTCATATCACCATACGCCGGCGCGCCTTCGGGCAGATACCCGATCTGCTTCTTGGCCGTTATCGGATCCTTCGCCATGTCGGTTCCGTCGATCCTGACGGCACCGCTATCCGGTTCCAGAAAACCGGTGATCATTTTCATCGTCGTTGATTTTCCGGCACCATTGGGGCCGAGAAAACCCAAGACCTCGCCCTTCTGGACCGACAGTGAAATCCCGTTCACCGCAGCAATATCGCCAAAGTGCTTCACCAGCCGGTCTGTCTTGATCAGTTCGGCCATCAACATTTCCTCACGTTGCGGCAAGTGCACCGCATGCGTTGCAGTAGCCACTTATCGGGTTGAATTGCTTGGGAAGAACTTTGAGCGGCGGGATAGCATGCCAACGCCGGTTCGCAAACCCCGAACCCAGAGCGAGCGCGCCGCGATGCCATCACGAAATCAACCGCGGCTCGCCGAGGCGTGCAACCGATCCAGGGCGATAGCGGCGTGCAGATTGCCAACGGGACGCGCATTTCCTCCACCGACATGTTCTTTTTGTTCGAGTTTGCAAGCTGCGCCGATTGACATAGTTCAACCCTTGGCACTGTCAAGAGGGGAGTGCCAACGACTTGCGGCAGAAATTTGGATGATCGCAGAAATTTGGATGATCAGTGTGTCACGCCGGCGCGGCGCGCGATCCGGTCTCACATTGTGTTGATTTGGCGGGGTGTTGATGTGGCGGGATCGAGCCCGTCAGGCCGGTGCCGAGGTGCGCAGAATATTGTCCACGACACGTTCAAGGTCCTTAATCGTTCGGCAGGTCTTGGCGACATGGCAATAGGGCCGATAGCGTTGCATTTCTGAGTCACCGGTCCCCCAGAACGCCTGCGGCTCCGGGTTGAGCCAGACCACGCGGCGGCTGCGCTCACCGATCCATTTGATGATGTCAACCCGAGGATCAAGGTGATTTGAGCGCGCATCGCCGAGAATAATCACGGTCGTGCGCCGGTTGATACAATCTGCGAACTGGCTCTTGAGGTCATCGAACGCGCGGCCGTAGTCGGTTGACATGAACCCGATCTTCTCGAGCACCTTCGGCACCGCCTCTTCGACCGCGTGATCGTCCAGAAGGTGATCGACCGCCACCAGGCGCGAGGAAAACGCAAAGCTCCTGAGATCCGCGAGTACGTCGTTGAGATTGTAGAGGAACATCAGCAGAAACTGCGCCGAGGCGGCAACCGAACGGCTCACGTCACAAACCACGACAATGTTCGGCCGCTCCACCCGCCGTTGCTTCCAAACCGTCTCGAACGGTATGCCGTCGTGCGCCATGTTGACCCGCAGCGTCCGCCGCACGTCGAGATGCCCGCGCCGCGTTCGTTTGTGACGGTGGACATGGCGCGCAGCGAGCTTCTTGGCGAGCCGTCGCACCAATCGGTTCATCCGTGCAAAATCACGTCGGTCGATCGCAGCCAACGGTGTTTGTTCGAGAAACTCTTCGCGCAACTGACCTGCAGCAAACCGCCCGTAGATTTCAAACTGCCGCTCGACGTAGCCGCGCCCGGTCTCAAGCAAACGCGCTCGCTGATGTTCGAGAGCCGCGGCCAGGTCCGTACCGCCATCGACCCGCCCGTTGACGACATCGCCGATCAGGCGCTCGAGTTCGCGCAGACCCATTTGTTCCAGCATGCGACGGGCCATGTAGTTGACTTGCGTAAAATAACGGATGTTGCCGACGCCAACCGCCTGGGCGGCGGTTTCCATGGCGGCGGCGAGGCCCTCGCGGTCGTTGCCAAGCAGCATGTCGGCGAGTTGACTGCCGGTGCTGGTCGGCGGTTGCTCGCCCGCCCGGGCGCCCTCATCCAGAGCTTCAAGCCGATCGCGCGCAAAGAACATATCGAAGGTCTCAGCGAACCGCTCCTTTTCGGCACGGGATTTGGCGACGGTCAGCCCAAGCGCATCCTTCAACAGCGCCCGCTCACCGAACCCGATTGCCGCTGCGACCTCATGGGCCTCCATCGCCTCGGCAACGGAGACGCGGACATCGGCCGCCCTGAGCGCCCGAATGAACTGTTCAAGCGCGCGTTGCACCGGCCATACCTTGCGAGGATTGCCTGGCGTTGTGCACCAGTTCCGCCACCTTGCGCTCGGCAGCCGTGATGTCCTCTTCGAACTTCAGCAGCACATTGAGGGTCTCGCGAACCAGGGCCGGTTCAAGCTCCGCCGCATTGATCAACACCAGCGCCCGCGCCCAGTCGATGGTTTCACTGATCGATGGCAGCTTCTTGAGATCGACCGCACGCAGGCTTTGGACGAAGCTGACCAGTTGCCGGCGCAATCGCGCGTCAATATCGGGCACGCGCGCTCTAACGATGCGCTCTTCAAGCTTGGCATCCGGCAATGGAATGAACAGGTGAAGACAGCGCCGCTTGAGCGCATCGCCCATGTCGCGGGTGTTGTTGGAGGTGAGAAACACCAGCGGCGGGCAGGCGGCCTTGACCGTCCCGATCTCCGGTATTGTCACCTGGAAAGCCGACAGCACCTCGAGCAGAAAGGCCTCGAACTCCTCGTTCGCCTTGTCGACCTCATCGATCAGGAGCACCGCACCGGCGGGCTCTTGCAGGGCCTTCAGGAGCGGGCGCGGCTCGAGAAACTGCTCGGAGAAAAACACGTCCGTGAAGCCGTGCAGGCGCTGCATTGCCGACGACAGATCATCGGTGTCCTTGAGCACCGAACCAATCTTGTCTTTGAGGACCTGCGTGTAGAGCAGTTGCTTGCCATACTTCCACTCATAGAGCGATTTCGACTCATCGAGCCCCTCGTAGCACTGCATGCGGATCAGCGGCAGATCGAGATAGGCCGCCGTTGCAAGCGCCAGCTCGGTCTTGCCGACCCCGGCCGAACCTTCCACGAGGACCGGTTTTGAAAGGTTCTGTGCAATCAGGATCGCCGTCGCGATCTGGCGTGAGGCGATATAGGAAACCGATCCCAGGCCGTCGATGATTTGCTCGACCGAACTTAGCTTCTGCGCGTTTTCAACGCTCAAGTCTGCCCCCTTCTCGTCTGGGCGATCTCTGCGATTTCAGAGAGTGCGACCGACCTGCGGGCCCGATCTCTTCTCACCAGTGCCGGCGCACCTTACTCGGCGCCGGGCCGGCGTCCAACTCGCACAACCTGATAATCCGCATCGTGCTGAGACCAAAGCCAATCACACTTAATTTCGCGGTGGCAGGCAAACCGACCGCGCATGCGATCATTTGTCCAGCTGCCGGCTTCATGAGCGTACTTTCGCAACGATCGGGCCGGCTCGCGTATCAACCGTTTCGACAACACCGTCAGCGGTCTGATCTGCAACGAAGGCCACCGGTTCGGAATCGATAAAGCGGGCCTTGAGATCGACGCTCGAGCGCTTGCCGATGGCTGATTTGTGCACCTCCAGCCACTTTCCAGCCTCGCGCTCGCCGGCGCCGAACAGATAGTTGATCAGCCCTGTATCCGGCAGGATCTTGGAATCCGCATCGAGCCCGGATGTATGCCGGCCCGCCTCGATCAGATGAAAACGATGCGTCTTGAGATGGTACAGGCGGTCGTTTCGCGGTGCGAACAAGCCGCCGCGCATCGCTTTTGCCAACAGGATTGTTTCGATGTCACGGATCAGCGGCTGATTGAACGTAATGGTGTTGACCCGGTCCTCGATACCTTTGGCATCACGCGGCGCACCGGCCTTGTAGACCGGATTGAGCTGGATCAGCAGCGTATCGTTGACCGGGCTTTCTGCTGCTAGCGTGACGAGATCGGGATTGGCCGAGAACCCACCATCCCAATAGGCCCGCCCGTCGATCTCCACGGCATGATGCAATGTTGGCAGGCACGCTGAGGCGAGAACCGCATCGACGGTGAGTTCCGGGCGCCGGAACAACCGCGCCCGGCCCGTCGCCACATCCGTGGCAGCAATCAGCAGCTCGATGTTGTCGCACGACCTGATCGCCGCGAAGTCGACATGTTCGTTGATGATCTTGCGCAGCGGGTCAAATCGCGTCGGATTGAACTCATATGGCGAAAACAGCGCCGCCATGTTGGCAATCGGTGCGGCTTTCGCAAATCCAGCGAGAAACGGATTGAACCGCATCAGATCCGGCAATCCGGCGCGTTCGACCGCATTCCAGATGTCGCGCATGGCCTGCCGGCCCCGCTCCCGGTCGCCCTGAGCAAGGCCGTGCGCAACGGCCACCGCATTGACCGCGCCGGCACTCGTGCCGCTGATCCAGCCGACGTCAATGTCGCGATCAGCCAACAGCCGATCGAGCGCGCCCCACGTAAACGCACCGTGGACACCGCCGCCTTGCAGCGCCACATTGAGCTTTCGATGTCGCCGGAACAGCCGCAATCGTCTCCCCCACTCCAGCCACCAGAACCGGGATCGTGCCCAAACGGCTGAGCCTTTGATCGTGCCGACGTTCGGCTCAATAGCCGGTTAGATTTAGCCGGCTCCGTCCGAACTGGCTCGTGCCGCGATCCCGTCGCGCAATTCCTTGAGCTCGGCACGCAACGCCTTGAGCTCAGCCATCACCGCGGCGTGCTCTTCGTCATCGGCTTCGATGATGGCATCACGTGCGTCCTCGATGAACGCATCGCGCGCGTCGTGAGCCTCGCGCTGCATGGCATCGACGATAATGCCGATGAACAGATTGAGCACGGCGAAAACGACAAACACAATGTAGGGAATGAACAGCAGCCAGGCCATTGGATATTTGTCCATCACCGGGCGCACCACCTCTTCGGCCCAGCCTTCGAGCGTCATGATCTGAAAGAACGTGAAGAACGAAGCGCCGATCGTCCCGAAGTGTCGGGGAAATTCAGCGGCAAACAGCTTTGTGCCCATCACCGCGAAGATATAGTTGACCAGCAGCAGCAGCAGGATCACCGCGCCCATGCTCGGGATCGCCGACAGCAAACCGCCAACCACCCGGCGCACGGACGGAATGGCGGACACCAGGCGCAATGCGCGGATAATGCGAATGGCGCGCAGAATCGAAAAGTTGCCGCTCAACGGCAGCAGCGTCGCACCGACCACGACAAAATCGAAAACGCTCCAGGGGTCGCGCCAGAACCTGGCACCGTTGACGATAATCCGTGCTGCAATCTCGATCACAAAGACAAAGAGAATAACGGTGTCCAAGGCCTCGAGAAACGTGCCGGCGACGGCCGTCACGCTCGTGCTGGTCTCAAGGCCGAGGGCGATCGCGTTAATCACGATTAAGGTCACGACGACCCGCTCACAGATCGGATGATTGACGATCGACCCGAGCCAGGCGCGCAAGTCGCCGTACCAGGAGTTTGCAGAGCTCGATGGCATTTCGTTCATCATAACAGCCGGGCTCAATCCCCTGTCGACCCGATTTATCGCCGCCCACCACGCCGCCGTCGATGGCCGATTGTGATCGCCGTTTCAGACATCGCGCAACTTTCCGTTCTCATTCGGGCTAGAGCAACCTGCCTTTATTCGGAATCGGAACGATCCCGAATAAAGGCACAAAGATGATCTAGTTCAGCTCATTCGGGCTAGTCCAGCTCAGCGGTCATGCCAAGCCTCGTGACGGACGTGCGGCGATGAAACCACTTAATTTCTGTGAGAGAACACGAGCGTTGTGAAAAGTTATCGGCGGCAGCGGACTTAAAGGCACCAGGCAATGGCGCTGCTTGCAAGATCAAGCAGCAACGCATGCCCGCGCACGGCCCACAGGTAAACCCCGCTGCCGACGAGCAATCCGACGGCAGCTATGATACCCCATCGCACAGTCGGTGACACGCTTGCACTCTCCGTTCGTCCGCGATCCAGACTTCGATAATAGCGCAAATGCCGGCGTGTGCCAAAGCGCCCGGTGTAGAGCTAAGGCGCGCCTTGGACAGCAGCGGAATTGCTGCAACCGGACGGCCGGCCAAAAGCGGAAAAGTTCATACGGCATCGGCAGGTGTTGCCGCGGGCCGGGCCACGGGTCGTTCACGAATCGGCATGTGAATCAGCGCTGCAAACAGCCCGAGGCCGACCGAGATCCACCACATCATGTCGTAGGACTGTGTGATATCGAACAGATATCCGGCCAGCCAGGCACCGAGAAAAGAGCCGACCTGATGCGAGAAGAACACGATGCCATAGAGCATGGTCATCCATGTCGGCCCGAAGAACGTCGAAACCATGGCCGACGTCAACGGTATCGTCGACAACCAGAACAGACCGAGAAAGACGCTGAGCACGATCACGGTGAGACCGTCGATCGGCAGGTACAAGAAGCCCAGAAATACTGCAGCGCGGCCCAAATAGATCAGTGCCAAGCCCCACTTTTTTGCAAAATACCGGTCCCAGACCCCGGTCAAATAGGTGCCGATCAGATTGCTAACGCCGATCAGGGTCAGCGCAATCACGGCAATGCTGGGGTCAAGGCCCTGGTCGGCCACGTAAGGTGGCAGATGAACGGCATAGAACACGACGTGAAACCCGCACACGAAGAAGCCGGCATTGAGCAGCCAGAAACTTGGGTAGGCAAAGGCCTCGCGTAAGGCCTCACCCACCGACTGCGGCTTGGTCGTCTCGGCAGATTTGTACGGGCGCCCGCTCACGGGCCACGCCAGCGGCAATGCAATGAGTGCCGTCGTTGCCAGAACAACGAGACTGGTCTGCCAACCAAAGTTCTCGATCAGGATATGCGTATAGGGCAGCGCCACCAGCGCGCCAACGCCGCTGCCGATGCCGATCCTGGCAACCGCGGATGCCTGCCGGTCCGGCGGTGAGGCACGCCCGACCGCGCCAACCAGCGCATTGATGCCGGTGCCGGCAATGCCGAAACCGAGAAAGATCCCGGACACAAATAGATGTGTGTCCGACGTCGCGCCGTGCAGTAGCCATAGCCCGACGGCCGTCGTGAGCGCCCCAAACATCACCACCCGGCCGCAGCCGAGCTTGTCGGATATCGCACCGGTGAACGGCGCTGCCAACCCCCACACGATGTTGGCAATCGCAATCGCCATCGAAAAGGCTTCGCGGCCGAGACCGAGATCGTCGCTGATCGGCTTGAGATAAAGCCCCATTGCCTGCCGGATCCCCATGCCGATGCTGGCAATGGTCGCAGCCGTCAGGATAATTGCCCACAACGGCATGCGTTCGATTGGCGGTGCTTTTTGCGCCACGTGTCCACCTCTCACTCATGATCGAGGGGCACATTCGCACATATCGGCGATCGGTGGGCAATAGAATTTTGCGCGCTCTGCAGTGGTCTGCCCTTGTTGGCAACCGAAGTGTTGTCGACCAGCGAAACACGGACCGGCCCGCCCGCCGCGGCGCCAGTACTGCTTCAGCGATGCTGCGTTCACAACCGGTCGCGCGATCCGGAACACTCAAAGCACGAACATGATCGCCACTTTAGAGGCGAGCAACTTTCTGCCTTTAGTCGGGATCGTTCCGAATTCCGACTAAAGGCAGGTTGCCTTAGGGAAATACGTTGTACTCGCGTATCGAGTCGGGTTCGGCATTTTTGCATCTGTCGACGCAGACGGTCTTGAGATGAAGTTCGCCACCACAGAGCTTGAAACAGCGCAGGAACGATCGTTTGCAGATTTTCTCATCGGTCTGATAGAGCGAGTTACACCTGGAACGTTCCCGCTCTTGGAAGTCGAACAATGATTTTTCGACGGGCTTTTTGTTCGCAGTGCGCTCACGCTCGTAATCTGCAAACGCCTCGTCAGCAAACTCGGCGGCTTTGTCGTAGCAGCGTCCAAGTGAGTCACCTCGGCGATGGATCTCCTCGCTCTCGCAAAACGATTGTGCCTGTGTGCATCGCACAACACATTGACGGCCCGATGGATCCTTCGGTGGGGTCAAAAGCAGGTCATGTCTATAGAGCGGCCCGCACGACGTCACGGCGATCGCGGCCAACACCACACACCAACACCCTACGATCGCCCGGCTTGTGCGTTCACAATCAGCTGCCCGCATAGAACTGCCCCGATGTCCGGCATTTGACCGGTGGCCTCAAGTGCAAACTAGTGGTCTCAACCACTTAAAATGGCGCATCTCAATGCGCCATTTTAAGTGGTTGAGACCACTAGTAGGCTGGCAGACAAATCGGGAATTGTCTATGATCGGAGAACAAGATTGACTGGCCGGCAACCACAAGGGTTGCAGCTCAAGACACCAGCGCTCGTCTGCTCGGAAATTGGACCAGGAGCGTGTCGGTCGAAAATGGTCAGCACGGATGGCGAATATTGATGCAAATATTGGGGGCGGATTGATGAAACAACCAACCGATCAGTATCTCGAACTGCTTGACGCAGGTGATTTTGAGGGGCTCGAGCGCTATCTTGAGGGCATGCTTGCCCGCCGCGATGATTGGTCGGATCTCGAACAGCTCGGCGCTTGTGGCGTTAGTCGCGGAGCAGTGCTCCATCGCTGGGCGGTGGAACGTCCGAGCAGTTATTCGCTGACCGTTCTCGGCAGTTACTGGTATGAGCGCGCGGGCGCGTTCCGCGGCGAAGACGTGGC
Source organism: Hyphomicrobiaceae bacterium (assembly GCA_965223355.1). GTDB lineage: Bacteria > Pseudomonadota > Alphaproteobacteria > Rhizobiales > Hyphomicrobiaceae > Tectiglobus. The sequence goes on along the minus strand of CBDCWE010000003.1, from coordinate 3,372,081 downwards.
GAGCAAAGTTACAAATGAGCAATGGACTGCCGCACACGCGGCTGCGGACCAGGCCGCACGTGCCTACTTTGCCGCACTGACCTATGATGGCGCCTTCGCAGTGATAGCCGCCGAAGGAATAATCGGCGTTTCCGGGTTTCTAGGCTTGCCGATTTGGGCTGAAGATCGACAGGTAAGCCTTGTGGCGCCTGATCCGGATACGCCATTGCCACCTCAGCTCGAAAAGACGTTCGGTTGGGTGGAATGGCTCCCGTTGCCAGCCGTGCCGCCGTGGTTTGACCCGGTGGATATGACGCCGTTGTTGAACTTTATCCAGCACCGTCATCCAGACTATGACGGCGGCGTACGATCTGTCCTGCACTTCCTCAGGCCGCGCTGGGGTGGTTCATATGAACAAATGCAGGCCCTGCTCGACGGACCGTTCGCCACCTTTCTCACGGCGCCGCAGCGCGCGCGCTATCAAGCCTGGATCGATACGGACCCGTTCGACTGCGACCTGCCGAGATTCGCAACGCGTGCGGAGTTGGATACTCATATCTCGCCCTTGGTCGAGATCCTCAACACCACCACCGAGCCGGACGGCCGCGCCCAGATACTGTTGGTTTTGGGCGACATCTACTCGTACTCGCTCGACGACGAGGAGGATGACGCTTTTCGCTGCTATGATGAAGCTACCGAAATCTATCGCAAAACGGACGCGTGTGAAAACGTCATTCCCTATCTCCTCGCCCGGCAACCGGAGTCAAAGAAGATTTTCGACTTGGGGCACCTCTACTCGGTTCACGGTGCTTTGACTTATGCCTTGTGTTACAAATTCGGCATTGGCGAAGCGCAAGCCAATGCGGACCTTGCCGATCGCTGGCTCGCGCGCGCCTATGATCTCAATCCGATTACCGATGACTGGCAGGCGTTTGCCGATCACATTGATGACCTTTGCGACAGCGGCTGGGCAATCGAGGGCACAGAGCGGTTCGTGCTTTATTTGCTCGAGGAAGGCGCACGGCGCGCGGTGCCGGGCTGCGCGGCCGACCTGGTGCAGCGCCTGTCGGATTACGGCAAGAGCGTCGCAAGCGCGCGCCCGCTGCTCGAAGCGGCGGCGAACGGCGGTGATCTCAGCGCGCGCCGCCAAGTTGTCCTATTGGAGATCGAGGACACCGACGATCCGCTCGACTGGCTCAACGGCGTCAATGCGTTGATTGAGATCGGTCGAAGCGGCGATGATGATGCTTTGAGGAAGGCCGTGGAAAACCTGGCGGTTATCGACGTTAAGCCCGAACTCGCCTTTCAACTGTGTGAGGAAGCGGAAGTTTCGGGGCATGACTGGGCCCTTAGCCACTTGGCCTACCATCACTATTTCGGCGTCGGAACGAAACGCGACAAGGAACGCGGCCTGGACTATGCCCAAGCTGCAGTCGAAAGTGACGCCAAAGATGAGCTCGCCACGAAGGTATTGAATTATCATCGCTCACCGCTTCGTCGTCTGTTTGGTACGCCGAAGAAAGTCTAAGCTGATGGTCATGTGCGGCTGTTGATCGTGTTGATAGCCCTGGCGTTTGTACTTGGCGGCAAGCTCATTGAGCCGCTGGCGCAGGCGTGCATGTCAGTCAGGACGCACCCGGTAAGCGTTCACCGATCGCGAGATGGCGACGAGGCGGCAGGCGCAGCGTTGGCAACGGTCATGGTCTTTGCGAACAGCCGACACCGCCTCGCGTCGAGCTTTGGGTGTCACCACGTATTTGCGAGCAGCGTGTTCAACGCATCGTTGTCGACCATCGCCTCAGCGAGGAGTTTCTTGAGCTCGGCGTTGTCGTTTTCCAATTTTCATGGTCCGGATTTTGGCGGGCAGGTCACATTGAATAGATGCGGTAAGGAATTCATTCCTGTTGGAGATCTGCCTCAACGACTGTATGAATGAACAATATTGCGGGCGTGGCGGAATCGGTAGACGCAACGGACTTAAGCAAATTGAGTGCCTCGGCGGGAAACCCCGATGGTAGAACTGCTCAAATTCGGGGAAACCTGCTGACGGTGGCAATCCCGAGCCAAGCTGCTTCGGCCTAAGGCCAGGCAGAAGGTGTAGAGACTAGACGGGCAGCACCTAACGCAGTTGCTATGGTGAAGGGATAGTCCAGACCACAAACGCCGACGACATTGTTGTTGCGGTGGCGGTGAAAACCGTAGTTGGTACGAAAATCCGTTGGGCGTATGCCCGTGGGGGTTCGAGTCCCCCCGCCCGCACCAGCTACACTTTGGACTTCCCGCGGTTTGATGGACACTTTTTGAGTTATCGAAGAGCGTGTTTGCATGCCGAGAACAAGGACCCCGTACCCTGCGGAATTCAGGGACCACATCATAGCGTTGGCACGATCTGGTCGCAGCATTGAAAGTCTTGCGCGAGAGTTTGAGCCGTGCACGGCGACGATTCATGGCTGGGTCAAACAGGCTGAACGGGATGACGGCAGTCGTCGCGATGGGCTGACCAGTGAAGAGCGGGACGAATTGCGCCGCCTGCGCAAAGAAGTTCGGCAACTGCGCCAGGAGCGCGATATCCTTTCAAAGGGTGAGCCGTTGACGGCGCCATTGGTTCGAGCCCAACGGCGAACGCCTGGTTTGCTCACAACGACGCGACGTCGCCAAGGTATTCGAATTCATGACCGCAAATCAGGCTGTGTATTCCATTCAGATGTTGGCAAAGGTACTGGGTGTCTCGCGCAGTGGTTTTTACGCACAGGCGGGGCGTCCGCTTTCCAAGCGTGAGGCAGCTGATGCGGAGCTGACGGAGCGGATTAAAGGGATCCATGCCGCCTCGAAAGAGACCTATGGTGCACCACGCATTCATGCTGAACTTGCCGATGAAGATCTGTCAGTGGGGCGCAAGCGGGTCGAGCGTCTGATGAGAGCTGCGGGCTTGCGAGGTGTTAGAGCAACCTGCGAAAAGCCTCCCGGCTTGCACAGTGGGTCGCGCGAGGCTGGCTATGTGTTTCATGCCTTAGCGTCTGGCGGCATCGTAATCGGCACGGTCAACTTAAACTCGGTTGATCCACCGCTGCCAAGACAAACCGTACCGGAATGGGCTGCAGCAACTTCGGAGACGATTGCCAGGCCAAGCCCACAACCACCGCTATTGTCGTCGTTAAGGCGGAAGAACCGCTCGAATACGCGGTCGCGTTGCTCGATTGGAATGCCGGGCCCATCATCCTCGACGGTGACAGCCGCATGCCCGCTCGAGCATTTTGCAACGCCGACCCGAATGGCGCCGCCTTCCCGCAAACCATATTTTACAGCGTTGTCGATAAGGTTGTCGATCGCCTCGCGGAGCATCGTTTCATCTCCGCGAACGAACAACGGCTTATCCGCCTCAACGAACGAAAAGTTTCCGCCGCGCCGCAAAACGTTCGGCGCATGTTGACGGGCGACGTCCGCTGCGAGCTTGGAAAGATCGAACGTTGAACGCTTGCCGCGTCCGCTCGCTTTCTCCATTGATAGTAACTGCTGAGTAAGCCGGCTCGTCTGCCTGGCCGCCTCAGCGATGTCTCCGACGCGCGTTCGCAACTCATGAGGGTCCGCAGTCCTTACTGCGACCTCAGCCTGGGACTGAATCGCCGCAATAGGATTACGCAGTTGATGGGCAGCATTGCCTATCAAGGCGTCGCGCTCGGCAAAGGCCTTCCGCAACTTGGCAAACAACTGGTTCATAGAAGAAACGAGGCCTGTTACCTCTCTTGGCACTGGGCGGCGGATTGATGAAAGGTCATCAGGAGACCGGATCTCGACGGCGTCCACCAAATCGAGAAGCGGTCTCAAACCACGATTGACACCGAACCAAATGACGATGCCTGCTGCGCAGACGATGGCGAGCATCAAAGCAAGCGACTGCAATGCAACAGTTCGTGCATAGACGGTTCGCTCCCGTGTCGTTTGCCAGACTTTGATCGTCACCCAGCCTTGCGTGTCGCCATCAGAGACGAGTTCCTTGTAGACCACCGCCCTCACCGGATCGCCCTGAAATCGGCTATCGAAAAAAGACGGCCGGCCTGGTGTCGTCTTCAGCCCTTTCGGCTCCTGCGGACCGGAGGCATAACCGGTTACAAATGACCCATCCGATGCGGACACCTTGTAGAAGACCTGATCACCAAGATATTCGGTGACAACCTCCAGGACATCTTCGGCAATCAGGTCGCCGCCGCTTGCCGTCACGCGTCTGGAAATTGCAAGCGCTATTGCAAAGAGCGTTTTGTCGTAGAGCTGTTGTCCTGTTCCAAGTGCTTCATGATAGCGCCAGTAGCCGCCTGCAGCCGCAACAAGGCACAATGGAATAAGCAGAATGACTATCAGACGAGAACGAAGCGAACGGCTGGGAAGCATTATGGGCTGCTCGCTTCTAGCATGTACCCCAATCCACGTGCCGTTCGAATTTCAACATCCGCATCACTGAGATGCTTACGCAGCCGTGACACGTAGATCTCAACGGCCCTTCCCTCAGCATCGGAACCGACACCATACAGGTGATCGGCAATCTCTTCTTTTGAGACAAGCCTTCCCACACGGTCTATGAGGCATTCTAGGAGAGCGAATTCTTTTCGCGGAAGCCTTATCTCACTACCGTTGACGTACACGCGCCGCGCACTCATGTCGAACTCAAGCGCCCCCACTAGAACGCGTGCATCGGCGCTGCTTGAACGTCTGCGCATAAGCGCTCGCACGCGCGCCTCCAACTCTTCCATGGCGAACGGCTTGACCATGTAATCATCGGCGCCGGCATCGAGTCCGGTTACGCGGTCGTTCGTCGAGTCGCGGGCAGTGAGAATGAGAACCGGAAGATTGTCGCCGCGCGTGCGCAATTCCCTCACAAGGTCCAGACCTGAAAGCGACGGCAGATTGATGTCGATGATCGCGAGGTCTGCGCTTTCGTGTGCGAGAAAATCGTTCGCCTCGGCGCCATCGGTGAAGCACTCCACGGCATGCCCTGTATTGGCCAGCGCTTGCGCTATGCCATCTGCTAGAATCCGGTTGTCTTCAACCAATACGATCCGCATTTTGCTGCATTGCAATATTTCGAGTTTGAGAGGTTTATGAAAGTTTCGTTGGTTATCGCAGAAGCGTCAACCTAATCGGGCCAGTAAGATGAAAAGCAAGAATTGGGATGACGGGGAGGTTCATATTCACGGGTGCACGACACCCGCAGTCCTCCCTCGCTTGGTCAAATCGGAACAGGGAGGCGAGGATGTCTCGCACCACCAAATTCGCATACACCGCTGCTGTAGCGTCGCTGGCAGCGATTGCTGTTGCGGCATCGACGGCGCCGCTTGTGGCAGCAGATTTTAGCGGTAAGACGATTACATGGGTTATCCCCTTCAAAGAAGGTGGAGGCTCAGACAAGTGGTCTCGTTTCTACGCTCCATTGTTGAGCGAAGCGCTGCCCGGAAAGCCTGCTGTTGTTGTCAAGAACATGCCCGGCGCTGGTTCGACCAAGGGTGCGAACTGGTTTGCGAGCAGAGCCAAGCCTGACGGCTTGACGATCTTCGGTTCTTCCGGTTCGACGCAGTTCCCATTTCTGCTCGGGGACAAGCGCGTCAAGTACAACTATTCGGACTGGAACGTCGTGCTGGCGACGGCAACAGGTGGCGTCGCCTACCTGCCGGCTGACCTTGCAGCAAAGTGGCAGGCTGACCCGAAGGCCGTCATCACGTCGACCAACTTCGTTTATGGATCGCAGGGTGCAACACGACTTGACCTCGTTCCACTGCTTGCCTGGGAAATGCTCGGTATGAAAGTGGAGCCGGTATTCGGCATCAAGGGTCGCTCCGCAGGTCGCCTGATGTTTGAGCGTGGCGAAGCAAATATCGACTACCAGACGTCCTCAGCTTTCCTCTCCAAAGTTACGCCGCTCGTAAAGGAAGGCAAAGCCGTGCCCATCATGACCTGGGGTGCTTTAGACAATGCCGGTAACATCGTGCGAGATCCGACGTTCCCGGACATCCCGACCTTCAAGGAAGTCTACGAGAAAATCAAAGGCAAGGCGCCATCGGGCCCAGCTTGGGATGCATGGAAAGCATTCTTCGTAGCAGGCTTCCCGGCGCAGAAGATGGTCTTCCTGCCGAAGGGCACGCCGAAGGATATCGTCGACACCTACTCGAAGGCTTTCAAGGCCGTGACCGAGAGACCTGACTTCGCAAAGATCTCGAAAAAGCGCCTTGGCGTCTACCCGCAATCAACGGGTGCGGAAGCTGAGGCAAAGCTGAAGCAAGGCACGGTCGTGGCTGAGTCTGCCAAGACATGGATCAAGGACTGGCTAAAGACGCGCTACGGTGTGAAGCTCTAGTCTGAGCAGTCGAGCAAGGGTTCGGCGAGAGATCTCGCCGGCCTCATTTGTCAACAGGTATTGCGCCAATGGACTTTTTCACGACCGCGCTGCCGGCTCTGGAGCAGGCGTTTGCTCTGATCTTTCAGCCCCAGCAACTCTTGTATCTTTTTGCGGGCGTGTTGCTCGGCCTCTCGGTCGGCGTGTTTCCAGGTCTGGGGGGAATTGCCGGCCTCAGCCTCGTCCTACCATTTCTCTACGGTATGGATCCGGTAGCCGGCTTGGCGCTTATGGTCGGCCTCGTCGCCGTCATTCCAACATCGGATACTTTTGCTTCCGTTTTGATGGGCATTCCTGGCTCATCGGCTTCACAGGCAACGGTTCTCGATGGCTTCCCTCTAGCACGCAATGGCAAGGCCGCTATGGCGCTGTCGGCCGCGTTTGCTTCGTCACTTTTTGGCGGCTTGTTCGGAGCAACGGTCCTTACATTTTTTATCCTCATTGCCCGGCCGCTGGTTCTCGCGTTTGGTCTGCCGGAACTTCTGATGGTTACAATCCTTGGCCTGTCAATGGTCGGGACGTTGTCAGGGCGTATACCGCTGAAGGGAATTGTCGCCGCCGGCCTTGGCCTGCTCGTTGGAGCGATCGGCGAAGCGCCCGCACTCGGGTCAGCGCGGATGAGCTCGCCGGAAATGCCCTACATCTACGATGGGTTCAAACTTGTCATCGTCGGTCTTGGTATTTTCGCCGTTCCTGAGATTTTGGCGCTTCTCCGACAAGACCGCTCCATCTCCAGGGATGCAACGCTCGGTGCCGGTTGGTTCGATGGGATCCGCGCGTGGTTTTCGAATCTGTTCTTGTCAATCCGCTGTTCGGTCATCGGCGTGGTTGTCGGCGTCATTCCAGGCCTTGGTGGATCAGTCGTCGACTGGATTGCCTATGGCCACACGGTTCAGACATCTAAAGACAAGTCGAACTTCGGCAAGGGTGATATTCGTGGCGTAATCGGCCCTGAAAGCTCGAACAATGCGAAAGAAGGGGGTGGGCTGGTGCCAACCCTACTGTTCGGCATTCCCGGTTCCGGTTCGATGGCCGTCTTCATTGGCGGCATGATTTTGCTCGGCTACGAAGCCGGACCGCAAATGATCACCAATGACTTGAACGTGACTTATACAGTGGTGTGGTCACTGGCATTGGCCAATGTACTCGGCGCCGGTTTGTGCATCGTACTCTCCGGCTATATCGCCAAGTTGACGACGATACGTTTCGCGCTGCTGGCACCGTTCCTATTCATGCTGCTCGCGTTTGCAGCGTTTCAATCGCGCCAATCCCTAGGCGATCTCGTAGCTCTGGTCGCGTTCGGTCTGCTTGGTGTTTTCATGCGCCGTTTCGACTGGTCGAGACCGGCGTTCCTGATTGGCTTTGTCCTGTCCAGTCAGGCTGAGACCTACACCTATCAGGCGGCACAGATCGCAAACATAAAGCTGCGCACTGGCACAGCAGAAATGCTGCAATACCTGTTTACGCCAATCTCGATCACGATCCTTGTGATTACGGTGTTCTCGGTTTGGGTTGGTGCGCGCCAGATGAAGTCAATCAATCAGGAGAGCGGAGCCAACTTGGCGACAAAAGGCAAGACTGGTCCCTTGGCTTTTGCACTGCTGCTGTCGTGTTGCATTGCTTATGCCTTTGTCGACTCACTGCTTGTGCCGGTGTTTAATGACAAAGTGTTTCCACTGATTGTGGCCGGCGTCACGCTGCTTTCGGTGCTCGCATTGCTGACTCAGATGGCTTGGGCCTCATCTGCCAACAATGCCTTGTTCGCCGATGGCGAGGTAGGCAGCGACGATGCCGGTGCGCCCTTCGGGTTGTGGAGTACGCTTGCCTGGTTCCTGTCACTGCTTATCCTGACGGCGCTTGTTGGGTTCGTAATTGCGCTCGTGCTGTTCTTCCTGACTTTCCTATCAGTCAGAGCACGGACAAGTCTCCCGCGGGCTCTCATTCTGACTACGGCAGGCGTTGGCTTCATCGTTGCCATGGCCGGCGTCTTGAACCGTGATTTTCCCCCGGGCCTGCTGCAGTCGTATGCTGAACTACCCTGGCCTTTGCGCTAAATGGATGTCGGCTTCGTAGACCTGGCGTCATTGGTGCGTTGCAATACCCGCACATTAGATCCTCGAGCTCAAGCAAAGCGGGTTTGATCACTGCCGAAAACTTGGCCGCACGCTTGAGGCCTGGCAGGAAGAGATCGCCCGCATGTGGCGCTTCTCACGCTCAAACGGCATCACCGAAGGCTTTCATCGAAAGATGAAACTCATCCAGCGCCGCGCCTTCGGCTTTCGCAACTTCGAGAACGACCGCCGCCGCGTACGGGCCCTCTGCGCATGAGCAATGACAAGACAGGAGGGCTCTCCATCAGATAAGGGGGCACCCTCGAATCGCAGTCTATGATTTGCAGTCTTGCCGGACTGATAGATCAAGGACACACCGAGGATGCCCGACTTTGATGTTACGCTGAACCTGCCTGGTTTCACAATTGCCAGGACGAGCGGTTTCAACCCAATCGTGCATGACCTCGACGGCCATCACGAACCTCATTGCCCGCATTGCGGCGGCTCAGACCTGCGCAAGAAGGACAAGGTGCAGCGCAGTGTCTGGCACGAAAGCGTCGGCCTGCGCCGTGTGCTGCTGAGGTTTTCGGTTTGCAAGTATCACTGCCGCGGTTGCGGTCGTTATTTCCGCCAGCGTCTGGATGGCATCCAGCCCTGGCAGCGCTCAACCGAGGCATTGAAAAAGCAGGTCTATCGCCAGCACAGCCATGGTATCTCACGCAAAGGCCTGGCACAGAACTTTGACAAGTCAGACAGCACGATCGCGCGCTATTATGATCACATGTACGAGCTGGAGAACCGCAAGCTCATGACGCTGCAGATCCCACGCGTGCTTGGTATCGATGAGCACTTCTTCTCTCGTCGCATGCGGTTTGCAACGACGTTTTGCGATCTCAAGAAGCGCCGCGTGTTTGATGTCACGCCAGGCCGGTCAGCTTCGTCTCTTGGCCCGTATCTATCAGACTTAAAAGATAAAAGCCGGGTTCGCATCATTTGTATGGATCTCTCCGAGAGCTATCGCTCGATTGCGCGCAGCTACTTTCCGGGAGCCCTCGTGGTTGCCGATCGCTTCCATGTGGTGCGCCTCGCGCTCTATCATCTCTTGAAAACCTGCCGCCAGATCGATCCGGAACTGAGCACACGCCGTGGCACGGCGAAGCTGCTGCAAAGGCATGGCCACAACCTGAAAGACGATCAAGCAGAACGCCTGTCGGCCTACCTTGCAAACCAATCAGCCATTGCCAGCATTTACGACTTCAAGGACGATCTGATGACGGTGCTAACGGCCAGGAACCAGACCAAGGATCAGTGCCGCATTCTGGCCCACCGGCTCCTTGATGCGATCGCCGAACTCAAACAAAGCGGCTTTGAGAACTGCCAAAAACTCGGTCGCACGCTTGAAACCTGGCAGGAGGAGATCGGCCGCATGTGGCGTTTCTCACGCTCAAACGGCATCACCGAGGGCTTTCACCGACAGATGAAACTGATCCAGCGCCGCGCCTTCGGCTTTCGCAACTTTGACAACTATCGTCGACGTGTTCGCGCACTCTGCGCATGAGCTGTGACGAGATAGAAGGAAAACTGATAGAACGCTAAGATAAGCCGCAGATCATAGACCTGCCCCCGTTTTCGACGAAGAGCCGACAGGAGGAGAGCTGATAGAAAGCCAGAAGAAGCCGCAGATCATAGACCTGCCCCCGTTTTCAGCGAAGAGCCACATAGACCACGCCCCCACATTTAGCGGAGAGCCAGCTGATTTTATTGGTACCGCCTCCCCGGCTCGAACGGGGGACCTCTAGATCCACAATCTAGCGCTCTAACCAACTGAGCTAAGGCGGCCGCCATACCTTTGCTTTGGCGGAGCCGACCGGCGGCACCGCTGGTGGAGCGACCATCGCTGCACCTAAACACTGTTAGCCGCCATGATCGGCAGGGCCAGTCGAAGCAATGCACCTTCCTAGCGTCTCGTGACCATGATGTCCATCTCTCACAGGCCGATTTCAATGTCTCGTGACACGGTAATGTGGCCTAGCAGCCGTTGACATTCAGGGGGGCAGATCCGCTTGCGAATGTGGTTTAAAATCGCAAATGATCGAGGCGATCTCGATACGACAGGCATTGAACGATCGACAGCGGGCGCCTATCGAGTTTCTCGTTCCCGGCAACCCTGGCCGCCGCCACTCAGCCCTCGGCTATATGTCGCCGATCAACTTCGAAAGGAGCTGCCAAGCAACGCTAGAAACTGCTAGTCCCTAACTGTCCACCGAACCGGGGGAACTCCATACATCCACTGAGCGGACGTCGACGTATTCGCGCATCAATCAATCGGCGACGTTCTCTTCTATGACAGAACGGGTCATTGTCCAGTTTGTAGATGTCCCAGCCATAATCTCTGAGACACAGCATCACCTCGTTCTGCAGCATGTCATTGCGCTCCAGGCAATCGGCGGACTTCGACTGGAATCCCGTTGGGATATCCTTGTTCGCGTAGTGGCTTGCCTTGTCTAACTTTCGGGAAGATCTCGCTTTGACGGATTGACAGATCCGCGCCACCAGTCTTGATCTCGATCATTCTGAGGCGGCCGTCGTGATCGCTATAGGCAATGTCCGGGCGACATCGCCCCCCGTTGCACCCATTCTTGAACGTGACTTCACCAATCACATCATAGCCTTGGTTACGCAGTTGCCTGGTTACATCTCCCACGATCTGGTTGTGATGCGTGCGATGCGCCGACAGTTTGATTTTCGCGCCTTGCGCGACATTGAGGATGTTCTCTGCCTGCGCGGCTGTCAATTGCACTGGTGGGATCGTTTCATCACGGAAGACCTGTTGGTTGGTTTTGGCATTGATCCATCCGTTGCGGTTGCGCAACAGCTGCGCGGCAGCCTCTTCGGTCAGCTTCAGGGAAACGCGCTTGCCGGCCTTGAGCACACTGATTGTTGCAATGGCAGCGAGCTTGAGCCCTGGGCCAGATGACGCCGGCGAGCCTGTGGCAACCGCCGCTGCGCCAGATACCGAAGGTGATCGAGCCGCCCTGGTATGATGCCGATCACGAGGTGTGCAAGGTGCGCCCGACGGGCGAGATCAAATGGCGCGGCGGCTACGTCTTCATCGGCGAGGCGCTGGCGCGTGAACCGGTCGGCATCATCGAGGTCGACGACGGCATTCATCTCGTTCGCTTCTACAACCGAGACCTCGGTACCATCAATCGCGATGGCCGGTTCCACCGCTTCGCTCCGCCGCGTGCGCGGCTACGCTCCGCGGCGGAACCGGCCGGAACAAACATGGAATAGTGCCAGGCATGTTGCCGGTTCAAATTGTCAGGTATGCTCCCGGTCGTTCATCTGCACCAGCGGCGGCCGGGGGTAGCGAGATGGTTCCGGGCCGACCCCGACACGCTCTATTTCAGCGCACGATAGACTGTCGCGCGATAGATCGCGGCTGTTGTCGTGTGAACACCAAGGCTGTTCCGGGTCGTCGTCAGCGTCTGCTCGATTGTTCTCGTTGAACGTCCCAAATGCGTGGCCATCTGCGCCGTGGAAAAGCCACGTAGTGCTAACTTCAGCACGTTGCATTGTCGACTCGACAGCGGGACGAAGGGTCTGAGCAGTTGTTTGTCCTGTACGGCAAACCAGAACGTTTTGGTGATCACCGAGAGAGTTCTCATCAAGTGCCCCCAATCCCTACCGATCGCGCGCGCGGCCGCTGGATGGAGAAAACACACAATCCCGTATGGTGCGTTCGTTGCGTTGTCGCGGTCTGGAATGCAGACAAAATGCCGGCAGCCACAGTCGATAAGGGCAACTTCCATGGTATCGACATTCCGAGGCATTGTCTGTTTGGCGCGCCGTAAGAGTTCCTCCAGGTCGAGAACAAGGGGCGCACTGTTTCGAGCTACGTAGTGCGCCAGGGGATCCACCGACACGCCGCCGCACTCTTTGTACAATTTCTGATGATCGTCCGAAAGCGTCGTGCCGACGAGGCGGGCGCCATTGGTCATATAACCGAACGGTTCAGCAACAAGCCCAAAGTTGACATGTTCGACGCCCAATGGCGCGGTGTGGCGGCGCAACACCTGCCAGGCTTGATCGAACGTCACGCAGTCCGCCAGGGAACCCACCAGATCGAACAACAGGTTCACATCGTCCATGTTCGTATCCAGCGCAAACGCTTCGATCGGCAGGTGCCGGTTCATCGAGTCCGAGATTCTCGTGGCTCTGTCGTAGATCAAGATGGCCTGTCGCGTGGTCCGCACGCCCAGCTTCGAACGGGCTGACAACAGGTGCCTGTTGAATGTCGACGGCGAAATCGCCATTTGCTTCGCCGCTTCTTCGTACGTGAGATCCTCGGACAACTGTTTGAGACAGTCGCGCTCGCGCCGTGTCAGCCGGGACAATCCATCCAGGTCAAGCACGGCCATATCACCATCTCCCTTGCTTGGGTCAAACGACCGCATTGGGTGACAGCAGCGCTGAACCGCCGATGAATAATGCTCAGTGCGCCAATTTTTGCGGAAATCCGAACTATTTGGCAGGTCCCTGCAATTGTGGGCGTTGGGGGCGGCGCGTCAAACTGAACTTTCTACTGATGAAATAGGTTGGTTGATAACACCATCCCAGATGTCGGTCATCGAAAGGTGGATCAATGCAGACTTCCCACAGTTGTTTACATTCTGAGCTTCTCACCGGCCTTCAACACACTCGTAGTCTACACCTGAGCCTGGTCACCATTGTCGTCTTAGCAATGCAAACTGCGACGACGTTAGCACAGTCTGAACGAACGGTTCCGTTGTTTAGTTGGTGGAATCCACACAGAGGCGATAATTTTGCGACGTCGGACCCACGCTGGGGGATGCCCGTTTCAGGAATTCGCTGGGGGCGCTCCGGGCAACATATCGCTAACGGTCCCTCTGTCAGCGGTCATGGAGGTGGCTACAAGCTCTATCGGCTCGAGGGATTTCTATTCGATCCCAAGCAACGTCAGCCGCCCGGAACGGTACCGCTGTTCAGTTGGTGGAATCCACACAGAGGCGATAATTTTGCGACGTCGGACCCACGCTGGGGGATGCCCGTTTCAAAAATTCGCTGGGGGCGCTCCGGGCAACATATCGCTAACGGTCCCTCTGTCAGCGGTCATGGAGGTGACTACAAGCTCTATCGGCTCGAGGGATTTCTATTCGATCCCAAGCAACGTCAGCCGCCCGGAACGGTACCGCTGTTCAGTTGGTGGAATCCACACAGAGGCGATAATTTTGCGACGTCGGACCCACGCTGGGGGATGCCCGTTTCTGGAGTTCGCTGGCATGGAGAGCACATTACTAATGGGCCTTCCAACAACGTCGGAGGAGGGTACAAGCTCTACCGTCTCGAGGGATATCTTTTCGATCCAAAGCGGGCCGCTCCCCCGCCACCGCCTACGACCATACGGCTGACGATATCACGGCACAGTTCGGTGTCATTCACCGAAAGGGATGCTGACCGAATTTTGAGTGACGCGACGAAAGCGTTGCAGAATAAGGATGGTGATGACGATGTGGCCTGCAACGTCAAACTGGTTCGCTCGGGTAATGTAGGCGAATTCGACCAGAACCAAGGCAAAGCTCAAGTGGATAGCGCAGAGGATTTAGACCAGGTTCAAAACTTGCCGAGAAATATCAAAGTGGTCGATGAACTTCGTAACTGCGGTGGCATACGTGATATCAACACAATAGGTTGCGCTTTGACACCGGGTTCCTCCATTGTTATACAAATCAAGCATGATGGTGAAAGCTGGAACGAAGGTGCTCTTTGGGCACATGAAGTAGGGCATAATAGAGGATCAATTCATAGGGACACCAGTGACAGAAACATAATGAATAGTATTATTTCCAACTCCGATGATCAAAATCAAATCAATCGGGCCGAGTGTACTGCCTTCCTAAGCGGTTCCGGTGCCGCAGCATCCGCAATTGCGGGAAAATATCGTTCAGCTGGTCGAATGGTTACCATTCGAGAATTTGTCCTCCGGACATATGCACATGGATTACCTCTCGATAAGGCGTTGGAGTATAGCGAGAAAGATGCAACGGAACTAGTTGAACTGCTGTCGCAGTCCAAATATGCAGAATATCACGGAAACATAGCTCTTGCACTCGGGATAATTGGACGCAAGAGCGCCATTGAACCACTCAAATCTTATATTACTAAACACCAACATAAAAGGTCGTGGTTATATTATAGAGGACGTGGATCGGCGTTGGTTGCCATCGGCTATCTTGCCGCTACTACAAAAGACCGGTCGATAATTGAGTTTCTTTCCGGCATCAGTGAGCGCTATTTTGATCTGTCAAAAATTATGAACAGGAAGAGGAAGGTTGATCGCAACTTCATTCTGCGAAATGCAGACAGGTTTGCTGTTAAAGGCTTAGGGGTATCTGGAAGCCCGCTCGCCGCGGAACACCTCAACCGCGTGAGGCAGATGTTAGAAGAAGCTGGCATAAGACCATCAGACGGAGGCGATCACAGTCGCCTCGTATTGGAAGCAATCACAACCAATAAAAAAATCATGAACATGAAAGGGGGACTGAAGAGCTACATTCTTCAGATTTCACGATTATCGGTAGTGTTGTCTAATCGTGGTTTCCACTGTCTGTCGTTACCTTGCCGGGAGCTGTGTTGTCTTCGCAGTCGCGTTTGGTTGCTGCGCCATGGTGGTCGCTTGAGGTCAATCTCCTTATGTCCAGAACGCAGTCGCATGATGCGTTGCCACACTACCCACAGGATGATTGTGCCTCGCCCCGGCAGGGGTCCGATTTCAGGCGATTGGTCCTGCCTGGTTATCTGCCTATTGTTCGTCGATCCTCCTCACTTCTCAATTTGAGCCCTATTCTTTTGTTTGGCCTCACCAGAGGCCATTCTTCTGCCTCGACCCCATTCTTCCGCCTCGACGGTAGACCGGCGACGCCATCGCGCACAGTGGCGGTCAGGGCTTGCCGCTTCTTCAGCGGCAACCGAAGGCTTGGCCTTGACGGCCGCGAGCACGTTGGCATGCTCGAGAGAGACGGGACTTTGATTGTACGTGAACTTAGAGCAACCTGCCTTTATTCGGAATCGGAACGATCCCGAATAACGATCCCGAATAAAGGCAGAAAGTTGCTCGCCTCTAAAGCACGATGATCTAGTCATGCCGGTATACTTTCGCGTTTCCAGTCGAACGGTTCCTGGCTGATCCAGATCCTGTGAAGAACAACAGCGAGTTTTCGGGCAAGCGCGACCTTGGCCTTCTTGGGTCCGCTTCTTTTCGCCAGATGCATGGCCCAATCCTGCAGCGCGCATTTTCGTTTGACACGGGTCAGCAGAACATTGGCAGCTTCAAAAAGATAGCTACGCATCAAGCCGTCACCGCATTTCGAGATGTGACCCGTCACATCACACTCGCCAGATTGATACCGGCGCGGCGTGAGCCCGAGGTAAGCACCAACAGATCGCGATCGTCGGAACCGATGAGGGTCTTCGATCGTCGCGATGAAAGACAGAGCCGTAATGAGCCCAACACCTGGCACCGTCATCAACTGAACCGCCCCGGGTTTGTCGGAGGCTCCAACTCTTGAGAGACTGGAGCTATGACGAATCATCCAAGAAAGACATCGCCAAGGTATTCGCTGGAGGTGCGTGAGCGCGCCGTGCGGATGGTTTTCGATCAGACCGGCGAGCATACGTCGCAATGGGCGGCGATCGAATCCATTGCAGCCAAAATCGGATGCGCGGCGCAAACGTTGTCCACCTGGGTTCGCCAAGCCGAGCGTGATCGAGGCCTAAAGCCCGGGCCAACCAGCGAAGAGCGCGAGCGATTGAAACAGCTTGAACGGGAGAACCGCGAGCTGCGTCAGGCCAACGAGATCCTGCGCAAGGCGTCGGCGTATTTTGCACAGGCGGAGCTCGACCGCCGGTCCAAGACATGATCAGCTTTGTCGATGAGTAGCGGTCTGCGTACGGGGTCGAGCCGATCTGCCGTGTCATCAAGATCGCCCCGTCGACCTACCACGCGTATGCGCACCGCCGCATCAACCCTGACACGGCACCGCCTCGTCTTAAGCGTGACGCTGTGCTGATGCCTGAGATCCAAAGGGTTTTCGATGAGAACTTTCGTGTCTACGGCGTGCGCAAAGTCTGGCGCCAACTCAAGCGCGAAGGCTTCGATATCGCGCGCTGCACGGTGGAGCGGCTCATGAAAGCCATGGGATTACAAGGCGCGATCCGTGGCAGGCAGGTGCGTACGACAGTGCCGGATAGATCGGCGCCCTGCCCGCTTGATCATGTCAACCGGCACTTCAAGGCACCGAGGCCCAACGTGCTGTGGGTGTCAGACTTTACTTATGTCTCCACCTGGGCCGGCTTCGTGTACGTCGCCTTCATCATCGATGCCTATGCCCGCCGCATCGTCGGCTGGCGCGTCAGCCGGACGGCACATGCCGGCTTTGTACTCGATGCCCTGGAGCAGGCTTTGCATGATCGAAAACCTGTTGTCGGCGGCGGCCTTGTCCACCATTCGGATCGTGGTGTGCAATACGTCTCGATCAAATACACGGAGCGGTTGGCGGAAGCCGGCCTGGTGCCATCGGTCGGCAGTGTTGGCGATAGCTTCGACAATGCACTGGCCGAGACGATCAACGGGCTTTACAAAGCTGAAGTGATCCATCGGCGTGGACCATGGAGATCGCCTGAAGCAGTCGAGTACGCGACACTTGAATGGGTCGACTGGTTCAATAACCGCCGTCTGCTCTCATCGATCGGCAACATCCCACCCGCCGAAGCAGAAGATACCTACTACGCCAGCCTGGAGGAGCTGAAGATCGCCGCCTGACTCAAACTAAACAGCCTCCGGGAAACCCGGGGCGGTTCAAACCGCTGGCATACCTCAGATTGCCGGGCGATCGACGACAACCTGGCATCAAGGCTGCCAATCCGCTCTCCAATTGTTCGCCAGACATGCAATAGAGGCATGATGACATCGCCAAGATCCTGGTTATCGTCAAGCAACTCAAGACACCGCTTGTCGAACAGGTTACCCCCTGCCGGACCAACGACAACGCCGAATGTCTTGAACAATCCTCTGATCTGATTGCTGAGATCGCGGCGCATATCCACCAGACTTGCCCTGATACGAATGAGAGCTCGCACTCGATGGGTAGCATAGCTCTTAACTGAGACTTCACGATACCAACCTGTGCGGACAATCTGAGCAAGACCGTCAGCGTCATTGCTGTCGGTTTTGTTGATCTGAAGCGATAGAGCCGCATGGGCATGGCGCGCTTCAAGACAAACGACCGGAAGGTTGAGCCGCCGCAACTCTAACGTAAGCCAGGTTGACAACGGTCCGGTTTCAAGACCAATACGATGAACCATTTCGAAACTCGAAATGGCTGATGCAATTCTTTCGGGCGTCGTTAGACTCTGTCCACGCCAAACAATCTCGCCATCTCGATCAACAACTGAAATCGCCGTTTTGGCCAGCGACACATCCAAGCCGATGTAATAGTCCATCATTACTCTCCATCAATTCGTCTAGCCGGTTAACAGAGAGTGGCCACGATAGAGCGATTACGCCATGTCCAGAATTTTTCGCACTTTTGATTTTCGAGCGTGCTCCGCGGGCTGGTCTCAGGCGGTTAGGCTATTGTTCAATGACTTCTCCTTGTGCAAGAGTTCCATGTTGAGATAACGCTTTTGCGACCAGGTCGTTCCAGCCACGTGCCGGAGCCTGGCCGCTGCAAGATTGAGACATGATTTGCCGTCAGGGAAAGCGCCAACCACACGGGTGCGCCGGCGGATCTCCTTCATCAGGCGCTCAAGGGGATTGTTGGTTCTGATGCGGCGCCAGTGCTCCGAGGGGAACGCATAGTAGGCCAGCGTCTCGCCAACCGATGCCTCCACCAACTCGGCGGCGCGGCTCATGCGCTGATCGCGCAGCTTCAATACCACTTGCTGAGCCTTTTCTTCAGCTGCAGCCAGGTCCTCGCTTGCGTGGATGGCCTTCAGCATATCAGCGACCTCCCTGATCTTCGGCGCCGGCACATGGCTGAACACGTTACGATAAAAGTGAACCGTGCACCTTTGCCAGCGTGCTTCGGGGAAGAACTCGGCGGCACTTTCAGCCAGACCCATGCAGGCATCCGATGTGATCAGCTCGACACCTCTGAGGCCGCGTTCTTTGAGGTGCTTGAGAAACGCTGACCAACCTGCCTTGTCTTCTTTGGCGCCTTCGCAGATGCCGAGGATGTCACGATAGCCGTCGGCGTTGACGCCGATCGCAACCAACAGTGACACGTTGCGTACTTCTCCTGCCCACGTGCGCTTCATGACGATACCATCGAGATAAACGTAAGGGTGTTCGCCTTCGATCGACGCATTGCGCCACTGATCAATGCGCACGTAGATCTTCTTATTGAGCTCGGAGACTGTTGATGGAGACACGCGCGTGCCCCAAAGCGCCTCGGTGATGTCCTCGACCCGGCGCACCGAAACACCGGCTAGATACATCTCCATGAGGGCTTCCTCGACAGAGCTTTCCCGGCGCCGGTAACGCTCGATGATGGCTGTGTCGAGCGTCTGCTTGCGTAACTTCGGCACCTTGAGTGTGACCTCGCCAGCCTTCGTATGCAGCTTGCGCTCGTAATGCCCAGAGCGGTAATCGCGACGTTCATCTGTACGAGCGTAACGTTCGGCACCAACGAGACGATCGGCTTCGGCATCCAGCAGGCTGTTCAGCGTCTCTTCAACGGTGCCCCGAACAATGCGATCGAGATGGCCCTTGATGCGCTCCTCGTCGATCTTAACAACGTTCGAAACCGACTTCTCCGAATCCATATTCTTGCTATGATCCGTCATGGCGGTGTTCCTCTCACTTGATTGATCCGTTTGGTCACGAACCACTCAAGACCGAGACGCGGAGCCCGCCTCTTCAAATCTTTCTTGCGAAAGAAATCCTACGTTATCGATGTCCTCGACGCGGCGCACCGAAACGCCGGCCAAATACATCTCAATTAGCGCCTCTTCGACGGACGTCTCACGCCGCTTGTAGCGCTCGATGATCGCCGTCTCGAACGTTTGCCGGCGCAGCTTCGGCACCTTGAGATTGACCTCGCCGGCCTTGGTGTGCAGCTTGCGTTCATAGTGGCCGGCGCGCTTGTCGCGGCGTTGATCAGAGCGTTCGTAGCGGCCCGCATTGCACAGCCGGTCGGCTTCGGCATCAAGCAGACTGTTCAGTGTCTCCTCAACCGTGCCGCGCACAACGCGATCGAGATGGCCTTTGATGCGATCGTCGTCGATCTTGATAACGTTGCCAAGCTGGTTTGGTGTCATGTTGCCAGCTTCGGGAATCGTCTTATCCTCGTTCATGGTGGTCTCCGGTTCGGTTGATGGTTGGGGTTTGCCAACCACCACCTGATCCCGATTCGGAACCGCCTGCTAATTCTCAATTGTGCGAAAAAACCGTACGTTATCCTATGACGTCAGCCCGCAACTGGCCGGCAACCAGCCGGCCGGCACAGAAACCATGGTGCTGCGTCTGTCACGATGGCGACCACGACGGTTCGCGGCCCGCAGCAGACGTCGCCGACAACGTTGCACGGCTGGCGGCCTTGCGCCCCGGACGCAGCGCTATAGGTTCGGCTTGGGCGGGCCGTATGCGGCGATGTCGGCCGTCTTTTGAGCACAGCAGTATCGCGGACCACGCACAGATCGCGGCGCCGACAAGTCAGATCTGAGCGGCTTCGCCAACGCCGTCGACGCCACGCTCTTCAAGCAGCGTTGTCAGCCAATCGGGGTCCATTTCCGGAACCGAGGACAACAGCAGGTCGGTGTAGGGGTGGTGCGGCGGCTTGAACATTTCGTCCTTCGGACCCTGTTCGACAACCTTGCCCTCCTTCATGACCACGACTTCATCGGCAATCGAGCGCACTGTTGCCAGATCATGGGTGATGAACATATAGGCGATGTTCAAGTCCCGCTGGAGATTGTCGAGCAAGCGCAAGATCCCTTCGGCGACCAGTTGGTCCAACGCGCTGGTGACCTCGTCGCAGATGATAAAGGTGGGTTGGGCGGCGAGCGCGCGCGCAATTCCGACGCGTTGCTTTTGACCTCCGGACAGCTCCGGCGGAAAGCGGTTGTAGTATTGCGAGGGCTCCAACTCGATCATATCGAGCAGCTCGTCGACGCGGCTTTTTAGGGCGGTGCCGTGCAAGCCGTGGTAGAACTGCGCCGGCCGGCCGATGATTTCGCTAATGCGCACCTTCGGATTGAGCGCGGTGTCGGCCATCTGATAGATCATCTGTGCCTGCCGGAGCTGGTCTCGGGTTCGGCGCCTATAACTTGCCGGCAACTCCTGGCCGTTGAACAGAATCTTTCCCGATGTCGGCGGCAGCAAACCGGTTATGCAGCGCGCGGCCGTCGATTTGCCCGAACCCGACTCGCCAACAACCGCGACGGTCATACCGGCATAGATATCGAACGAGACGTCATAGAGAACCTGAACGCTGCCGTAGGCCGCATCGACATTCTGAAGCGACACAACCGGATCGGCGTCGCCGCCGGGCCTGTGTTTTTGTTCGCGACGGTAACTGCGGACCGCCCAAAGCGACTGTGTGTACTCTTCCTTTGGGCTGTCCAGCATCGATTTGGTATCCGCCTCCTCGACTTCTTCGCCCTTCAGCAGGACCTTGATCACGTCGGCCATCTGGGCGACGACGGCCAAGTCGTGCGTGATGTAGATTGCAGCGGTGTTGAACTGATCCACGATGTCGCGGATCGCCGCCAAAACCTCGATCTGAGTCGTAACGTCAAGCGCGGTCGTTGGCTCATCGAAGATGATGAGATCCGGCCGGCATGCCATCGCCATCGCCGTCATCGCGCGCTGGAGCTGTCCGCCCG
Source organism: Hyphomicrobiaceae bacterium (assembly GCA_965223355.1). GTDB lineage: Bacteria > Pseudomonadota > Alphaproteobacteria > Rhizobiales > Hyphomicrobiaceae > Tectiglobus. The sequence goes on along the minus strand of CBDCWE010000003.1, from coordinate 3,350,763 downwards.
AGACCTGGTGCGGATATCGAAAGCCGATCTCGCGCGGATTGGGAAGGCGAAGTCGCTCATAGAGCTCCATCGCATCTTCCTGGCTTTCGAGGCGCTTCTTGATGCGGTAGTGGACAGGCGCCTCGGTATGCTGGTCGATGATCTTGTGGGCCGGGTTGAATGATGCGGCCGCCGACTGGGCGACATAGGCAATGCGGGAACCTCTGAGCGCACGCAAATCCGATTGCGGTGTGGTCGTCAGCTCGATGCCATCGAATTCCACAGAGCCGCCTGATATCCGGCAGCCATCGCGTGTGAACCCCATGGCTGCAAGTCCGATTGTCGATTTGCCGGCCCCGGATTCGCCAATCAGCCCCATAACCTCGCCGCGATGTAGCGTCAGGTTCACACCATGGACGATCTCGACCCACTTGTCGTCCGAAAAGCCCTCGATCTTCAAATCGCGGATCTTGAGGAGGACGTCTCTGTCCTTCGCCATGCTATTACTCCTTCAGGCCTGACGAGCGATCCAGCATCCAGTCAACCACGAAATTGACGGCGACGGTCAGCAATGCGATCGCTCCAGCGGGTATAAGTGGCGTGATGTCACCAAACGAAATCAGGGTTGCATTCTCACGAACCATCGATCCCCAATCGGCGGTCGGCGGTTGGATGCCGAGGCCGAGGAAAGACAAACCTGCCATCAGCAAGAACACGAAGCAGAATTCGAGACCGAATTCGGCAACCAGCGGCGCTGTCGAGTTTGGCAGGATTTCTTTGCGGATCAAATACCACTTGCCTTCGCCACGCAAACGGGCTGCCTCAATGTAATCCATTACGACGACATTGCCGGCCACAGCTCGCGTCAATCGGAACACGCGCGGCGAATAGATTATGGCAATGATGATCACCAGCACGGTTAGATTGGTGCCGAAGATGCTGAGCAGCAGCAGCGAAAATATCAGCGACGGTATCGACATGATAACGTCGGCGATGCGGCCCATGAGCTGATCGAACCAACCACCGGTGACAGCGGCGTATAGTCCGGCCAGTGCGCCCATCAAAAACGCCAGGATTGTTGCAACAAGGGCGAGACCAACGGTATTGCGGGCGCCGTAGACGATACGGCTGAACATGTCGCGTCCGAGTTGGTCCGAACCAAGCAACATCTTTTCGTCGGCCGGTGCGAATGCGGACGCGATGACCTCGGCTTCGGTGAACGGGGCGATCACCGGCGCAAAGATCCCCAAGATCGCGTAGGTGAAGATCACGAACATCCCGAAGCTTGCCGTCAGCGGTGCCGTGCGCAGTTCCTTCTCGAGATCGCCGGAGGTCAGCGCGACAAGGAACTCGCGGAACGAATAGGCAACGCCGGCGGCGAGCGCGATCATGCCGGCGATGATCGTCACCGTCCACAGCGCGCGTTCGCCGCCAACGATGCCCATGATGAACGATGCAAGTGTCAGCGTGAACAACAGCAAAAACAGTTGCCGCTTGGAAAAGTAGGCGGCGAGACATGAGGCGCCGATCAACATCGCGTAGTAGCCGATGACAAAGTAGTTCATTGATGCGGCCTCACTTCGGATGGCGCAGACGCGGATTGGTGAGAATTGCCCCGACGTCAGCTGCAAGATTCAACAGGATAAAGGTTGCTGCAAAGATCAGGCAGCACGCCTGGACAACCGGGAAGTCGCGTTTCGAGACACTATCGACAAGTAGTTGCCCAATGCCTGGATAGACGAACACCACCTCGACCAGAACGACGCCGGTGATCAGATAGGCAAGGTTGAGAGCTACGACGTTGATAATCGGCGCCCAAGCGTTCGGCAGGGCGTGGTTGACGATGACTTTCCAGGCCGGTGCGCCTTTCAATCGCGCCATCTCGATGTAGGGCGATGCGAGAAGGTTGATGATCGAAGCTCGCGTCATGCGCATCATGTGCGCGACGACCACCAAGACCATCGTCAGCGCCGGAAGAAACGCCCGATAGAGGTAATCGAAGAATGACATGCCATCGCTGAGCTGCACGATCGCGGGAAAATAACCGGTCTTGACCGAGAAATAGAGTATCAGGATATAGCCCAGGAAGAACTCCGGCGACGAAATCGACGTCAGCGTTAGGATATTGGCGATCCGGTCAAACAGAGTGTTGCGCAAAAGCGCGACGACCACGCCCAGAATGATTGCCACCGGCACGGCGATGGCGGCTGCATAGAGCGCCAGATAGAGCGTGTTCAGAAACCGTGGACCGATAGCCTCGGCGACCGGTTTCTGGCTGATGAGGGAACTGCCGAAGTCGCCGACGACGGCGCCTGAGAGCCATTCCAGATAGCGCACGGGCGCCGGCTTATCGAGCCCGAGTTCCTTCCTGAGAGCAGTAACGGTTTCCTCCGTGGCGCTCTGGCCCAACACCGCCTGCGCGATATCGCCAGGCAGCAACTCAACAGCACCAAAGATGAGGATCGAGATCACAAGCAGCGTGATCAACCCCAAACCCAGGCGTTTCAAAATGATCCCGAGGATTTTCACGGTCTCTATCCAGCTTGATTGTTCCGTTGGCGGCGCGTCGGCGACCAAGTCAAATGCGTTTGCGCATGAGCCGCCGATCACATTCATGTCGCCGACCGTTGCGCCCGATCGACAGTAGAACGGCTACGGCCGGGCGGAAAGGGCAGCGCCGGCCAGGATTGGTACGTCGCTGCCTTTTCAGTCGTCGGCCAGGCGCGGGCCTTAAGCGAACCACCAACGATGCGTGCCGCGGGCACCGTCGAGTTCCCAGCTCGCCGACAAGCTCGGACCGTGGGCGACGTTCTTGCGGCGCGCATAGACGAAGTTCACGAACATCGGAATGATCGTACCGCCGTCATCGCGGGCCAGTTGGCACATCTCGTGGTACATTTCGGCCCGACGCTTTTCATCGAGTTCCGCTTTGGCTTTGAGCAGCAGCTCATTGAATCGCGTATTCTTCCAATGCGCTTCGTTCCAAGCAGCATCGTCTTTGTAAGCCAGCGTGAACATATTGTCCGGCGTCGGCCGTGCGCCCCATTTCACGAACACAAACGGCTTCTTGAGCCAGACATCCGACCAATAGCCATCGGACGGTTCGCGCACGGGCTTAATGTTGATACCGGCTTTCTTGGCTTGCTCGCTGTAGAGCACCACCATGTCAACGGCACCCGGCAGCACGCTGTCGGTCGCCGACAGGCTGACGTTGAGCGAACTCATGCCGGCCTTCTTGAGGTGGAACTTGGCCTTGTCCGGATCATACTTGCGCTGCGGTATTTCCTTCGGGAAGTACGGCATGTTGGGCGAGACATGGAAGTCATTGCCTGGGATGCCGGTGCCAAACACAATCTTCTTGATGATTTCTTCGCGGTCGATCGCGTGCTTGAGGGCAAGGCGCACGTCGACATTGTCAAATGGCTTGTGATCGCAAAACATCGGCAGCGTGATGGCCGAGCCGCTCGGAACATTTTCGACTTCCACTTGCGGATGCCGGGCCAACAGCGCCATGGTTTTCAAATCAACGGACGAAATCGCGTCAACCTGGCCGGAGATCAGCGCGGTCTGGCGGGCGTTGGGGTCGTTGAGGATCGTCATTTCGATCTTGTCGAAATAGGCACCTTCACGATGCCAGCCATCGTGGCGCTCGAACAATGCGCTAACACCCGGCTTGTAGTTGACCAGCTTGTAAGGTCCGGCGCCGCTGCCGCTCTTCCAGTCCGCCGTGCCGTCGTCGTTGGCCGGCAGCATCGTCAGGTGATAATCCGTCATGATCCACGGCAGATCAGCAAAACCTTGGTTGAGTTCGATCTTGATCGCGTGATCGCCATCGGCCTTGATGTCCGTAATGCTTGCCATCAGTGCCTTTGCGGCCGAAGTCGATTTCTCACCGCGATGGTAGTTGAGCGATGCGATGGCGTCCTTGGCCTTGAAGGCGCGCCCGTCGTGGAACGCCGCGTTCTTGTTGAGTTCGAACGTCCATACCTTGGCGTCCGGCGATGCGCTCCAGCTCGACGCCATGTCCGGGCCGAGTTTGTTGTCCGCCGTGATCTCGGTCAGGTAGCTGCGATGGGTGTGAGCGACCTGGATATCCGTCACACTCTGATACTTGCCGGGATCGTGCGTGTCGCTGGTGTTACCATCGTGCACGCCATAGCGGAACGTACCACCCTTCTTGGGAGTTGCCGCCGATACCTCGGACGTCCAAAGCGCGCTTGCCGAATAGCTGGTGATCCCAGCCGCAATCGCATAGTGCATAAAGTCGCGTCGTGACAGCCGCCCGCGGCGAGCGGCCTCGGCCATTCGTGAGATGAGGTCGCGATCTTTGGTGTCACGATCTTTGGTGTTGGACATTTTCCTTCCCTTCAGGATTGTTCAGTTCCGGAGGCAATCGAGGCGGTTGGTCGAATGAATGACTACGAGATCGCCGCTGGTATTCTTGCCGGTTATCGTTCGCTTCCAGAAGCAGTTTAAAGAACGCAATCAGCACCCTCGCGTTGTCGGACGGTGCTGGGTGCTAAAGTGTTCGGCCGGCGTAATCCTCCCGAGGCTGTGGTCCACGTTCGAGGCCCTGTACACAAGGCCATGTACAGGAGGCCAAGTCCCAAGACGACTCAAGCAGCCTCCAAGCGAGCGAACCACTCACCGTAAGACGGTGCCGATCCATGGCACAGCACAAAGACAAACACAGCATCATGTTTGACACAAGGGCCTGGCGCTCTCGAATTTCGCCCCGGCCGGCAGTTTACAGTTTTGTATGCATAGTGTACACAATTTTTCAGTGCCAATGAAACTGAATTGACAAACCTGAAGCGCCCTGCTGCGGTAACGGACCATTGCCGCCCGAGGCGGGTGTTGATGTCGACCCGCTCTGCCGTCTGCCCACCAACGTGCGCGGGCCGTTGGCGGGCCGGCCGGGCGCGCGGGATGGGTCCTGCTAACGCTGACACGCCATAGGCCGCTGCCGATGAAGTCCGACCGCAAAGTTGTATGTCATCAGGACCTGAAGCGACGAATTTTGGGGTTGGAGATCGCGCCTGGAACGCCCCTCGATGAGGTTGTGCTGTCCCACGCCTACGATCTGTCGAGGACACCGCTACGCGAGGTCTTTCAGCGCCTCGCCGGCGAAGGATACATCGTCTTGGAAGCCAACCGGGGCGCGACGGTGTCGCCAATGGACCTCGATGTGATGCGAAGTTTTTTTCAAACAGCACCGCTCATCTATTGCGCGGTCGCCAGGCTCGCCGCGGAAAACGCCACGGCGGACCAGATTGCGGTATTGCGCAAGGTTCAGACGCAGTTCCGCAAGGCTGTAACGAGAAAGGCCGTGACGGAGATGACCTCCTTCAACCATCAGTTCCACGAGACAATCGGGCGAATGTCGCGCAGCGTCTATCTGATGCCGAGCCTCAACCGCCTGCTGATCGACCATAGCCGCATGAGCCATCGTTTCTACCGGCCGAGATTGGAAACCAGTAAGCGGCGCGTGCGCCAAGCGTGTGACCAGCACGACGCCATGATCACCGCATTCGAGAACGCAGATGCTGATCGGGCCGCACGGCTGACACTGGAGCACTGGGAACTTTCGCGCAGCGAGATCGAGAAGTATGTGCAGCCCGATCCGCTGCCGATCGACAAATCCTTCGACTACCTCGAGGGTCGACGCAATGCAGTTTGATGGCATCGACACACCAATCGCAACGCCCTACTCTCAGAGCTTCGAAATCCACAAACAAGCCTTTGCCGGAACGGTGCAGCACCTCATCACCGCCGGCGTTGCCGGAATCGTTGTGGCCGGCACGACCGGTGAGTCCTATGCGCAGTCACCGACCGAGCGGATCGAAATGATGCCGTTCTGCACGGCGTTGATCACGGACCGCGTGGCGCTGACCATCGGCCCCGGGGCGATGCGGACCGAAGACAGCATCATGGATGCCGGGGCCGCCAAGCAGGCGGGCGCCGATGCCCTGCTCGTGGCGACGCCGCCCTACGCCTATCCGACCGGCCGCGAAATCGCCCGGCACGCGCTGGCCATCGACCGCGCCGCCAATCTGCCCGTGATGCTCTACAACTATCCGGGTCGCATGGGCGTCAACATCGACGAGGAGACACTGGATCGCGTCGCCCGAAGCCCGAATTTCTGTGCCATCAAGGAGAGTTCCGGTGATCCGAACCGCTTGCACATGTTGGCGCGTGACTATCCCCACATCCAACTGTCCTGCGGTATCGACGACCAGGCCCTGGAGTGCTTTGCCCGGGGTGCGCGCTCGTGGATTTGTGCAGGATCGAATTTGGCGCCGGAGGCCCACGATCAATACACCGAAGTCAAGACGATTTGGCTCGACCTGCGCGATCCGACATCGGGAGACCTGGTGCAATGACCGGCACCGCGCCACCAGAAGAAGGCGCTGGCCTGGGTCGCCGCGGCGGCCGCCGGGCGCGCCGCGAAATCCGAACCGACCGCACTGCGATGATGTTGCCGGCACTGCGGCGCAACCTGGCGCTGGTCGAACCGATGACCGAGCAGCAGGTCGAGACGATCGATGATGCCTCGATGCGCATTCTCGAGGAGGTCGGCGTCGTCTTTCGCGATGCCCGAGCCCTTGACGACTGGCGCCAGGCGGGAGCCGAAATCCGTGATGGCGAGCGCGTGCATTTCGATCGCGGCCTGGTCCGGGAGCTGATCAAGTCGGTCCCGCCGACATTCACCTATCACGCGCGCGATCCCGCAAAGAACCTACCGTTCGGCAACGATCACGCCATGTTCGTGCCGATGACCGGTGCACCCTACCTGCGCGATCTCGATGACAATCGACGCAGCCCCACGCTCGAAGACCTTGCCACGTTCCACAAGCTTTCGCATCTGTGCCCGGCCCTGCACTCAAGTGCCCACCACATTGTCGAACCAATGGATCATGTCGTGGCGCACCGACACTTGCGCATCACCTATTCGTCGATGAAGCACTCGGACAAAACCTTTATGGGAATGACGACGTCGCCGAAGAACGCCGAGGACGTCCTCGATATGAGTGCGATCCTTTTCGGCGCTGATTTCATGGAGGACCATGCGGTCGTCACCGGCAACTGCAACGGCAATTCACCACTCGTCTGGGACGAGACCATGCTGGGTGCCATGCGCGCCTTCTGCCGCCGCAATCAGCCGGTGCTGTGCTCACCGTTTGTGCTCGGCGGTGCAAATACGCCGGCCTCGACCGCGTCGGCCGTTGCCCAACTCAACGCCGAAGCGCTTTCGGCCCTCGCCTACACACAAGTGGTGCGCAAGGGCTGCCCGGCAATCTATGGCCACTATCTCTCAACGGTTTCGATGGCATCGGGCGCACCAATGGCGGGCACGCCGGAAATCAGCTTGATGAACTTCATGATCGGCCAGATGGCGCGCCACTACCGTGTTCCCTGGCGGACATCGAGCACGCTTGGCGGTGCCAAGACGTTCGATGCCCAGGCCGGCTACGAAAGTGCGTCGACGCTGATGGCCGTGATGCTCGCCGGTGCCAACTACATATGGCATTCGGCAGGTTGGAATGAAGCCGGCATGCACTGCTCCGTTGCCAAGTTTGTGGTCGATGCCGAACAGTGCGCGATGGCCTACCGCATGGCCGAAGGCATTCGCTGGGACGACTTCGAAGAGGCCCTTGCTGCGATCGGTGACGTCGGCCCGGGCGGCCACTTCCTGGCGCACGAACATACGCAACGGAATTTTCAGCGTGCATTCTTCATGCCGAAGTTGTTCGACAACAATTCCGTCGAGCAGTGGATCGCAGACGGCAGCAAAGACATTACCGCGCGCGCATTGGCGGAGGCTCGCGCAATGTTGGAGGCTTATGAGGAACCACGGCTCGAGGCCGGAGTGGATGAGGCGCTACGCGATTTCATCGCGCGCCGGGAGCGTGAAATTCCAGCGGTTGATGCTCTGAACAATGAGTTCTGACAGCCGAGCGACACTCGCTCGCCGCTTGCCAATCGACTTGGAACACGCCCGTGAATTGTTCAGCTTGGCGTCGGTTTCGGGCCGACGACATAGACCTCGATCTCCTCGTCGCGGCCGCGAAGCTTGTGTAATCCGGTCGAGACGACGCCATCAAGCGAACTCAACTGATCGACCGTGGCAGCGCTGGTGAGTACGGTGACGGTTGCCGCCCGCGGTTGATCGCCAGCGAGGTCTTTGCCGAGTTGCTCGATCCTTTGCGCGACATTCACAACATCACCAATGATCGTGTAGTTGATGCGGCCGGGCGCACCAATGTTGCCAACCGTGACCCGGCCACTGTGCAAGCCGAGCCGCACGCGAATAGGCTGTTCGCCGCGCTGACGTCGGCGCCCATTTTCCTGCTCAACGACCACCTGGATCTGGCGGGCGGCGCGCACCGCACGTTCCGCATGATCCGTCTGCACGTCCGGTGCGCCCCAAAACGCCATGACGCTGTCGCCGATGAACTTGTCCACCGTACCGTCCTCGGCCTCGATGCAGCCGGCCAGCAGGGCGAAATGATGGTTGAGGATGTCGGCAAGCTGGGTTGCGGAAATATCTTCCGACAACGTCGTGAAACCCACAATGTCGGTGAACATCACCGTAACTTGGCGCTCCTCGGAGCTTGCAACACCGTTCTCGCCTTGCTGGATGAGACGCATGACGAGCTTCTTGGGAACATAGGCTTCAAACCAACGCAACCCCTTCAGCATGGCATTAAACGCGCGCGCTTGATCATTGAGTTCGCGAAACATGCTGCCCGGCAGTTCCTGGGTTTCGGAAATCTCCAATTGCCCGATGCGTGAGGCTGCTCCGGCCAGTTTGACGATCGGCCAAGCAATCCGCCGGGCAAGCATAATCGCAACGAAAACCGACAGGGCCAGCATCGCGAGCCCGGCGATCAAGGCACGTTCGAGACGCATCAGTTCCGTGCTGACGTCGGCGCTGCGCAGATAGGTCCCGATTTGCCATGTCTTCCGGCCAAACTCCGAGCTCTCACGATAAATGTATATGTATTCTTCGCCGTCGATTTGCAGAACATGGCCCTTAAGGTCGGTTCCCTCGATCAGCCGCAATGGATAACGATCCTGGCTCTGCCACATCGCAGCGAGCTTGGCATCGCCAATATCAATCAGTCGCGGCAGCGGTCGCTCGCGCGAATGCGTCGACGGGTTCGTGGCAAGGCTCGCATGCGCGATCACCTGGTGGCGATCGTAGAGAATAAAGGCGTTCTCGCGAACATCCTTGCCCAGTTCGGCGAGAAAGGACGACAGCCGGCGAATGCTCACCGCCGCGATCAGCATGCCCACAAATTCGCCATTGCGGCGCACCGGCATACGCAGGTTAAGCATCGTTTCTTTGGGAAGATCTCGCCACAGCGGATCGCCCCAGGCCGGCTCCCGGGCCTGTCGCGAAGCTGATAGCGCTGCGACCATGGCCCGGTCGCCGCTGTCATCATCCCGCCGGAAAACCTGTGGCCCGTTTGGTGTGCGAGCAACGATAGTCGTCTTTAGCTGTGGGGACATGAACAGGATTGCGCTGATTTGCGGTGCTGCGGCAAGCGATCCCGTCATGACATCCAGCAACCGCTGCTCGTTTTCCAGGTCAACTTTTCCGTTTTCGATAAGAGACGATACAAATACCAACTGATTGCGCGCCGCACCCAGATGCGTGCTGACCTTGTCGACCATGCTCGCGACTGCCAGCTCGGCCTGCTCTCGCAACAGCGACATCGTATTGCGGGTGCCGCTCACCAGCCCGAGGCCGAGCACGGACACGACCGCGATCAAGACCAGCAGGCTGATGCTGACCGCCAGCGTGATCGTCAGCGAAACGCCTTGTCGCTTGGAATACATGCACTACTCCCGGACCGACACCACTGATTTCCCCCACTTATCCGGCTCCCAACCCAGCCGCAGGGCGGCGACCGTACAAGTAGCTGATCTTGAGGCAAACACACTGAGAGTCTGCTTGCAAATAGGATTGGTTGCGCAAGTATAGGCCCTCAATCTGCAGTACGTTCGCCAACTTAACAAAGGGTAAGCGGAGGAAGACATGGCCAGAGAAGCATTTATTTGTGAAGGGACCCGTACCCCGATCGGGAGATATGGCGGTTCACTTTCTGCCGTCCGACCGGACGATATGGCAGCCCATGTCATCCGCGCCGTCATGACGGCAGCCAAGGATCTCAAACCAGAAAACATCGATGATGTGATCTTTGGTTGTGCCAACCAGGCCGGTGAAGACAATCGCAACGTCGCCCGCATGGCGACCTTGCTGGCCGGCCTTCCAACCGACGTGCCAGGAGCGACGATCAACCGGTTGTGCGGCTCCGGCCTCGATGCAATTGGTTCGTGCGCGCGTGCCATCAAAGCCGGAGAAACCGACGTCATGCTGGCCGGCGGCGTCGAAAGCATGTCCCGCGCTCCGTTCGTCATGCCGAAAGCGACGACCGCCTTCGCGCGCGACAACACGGTCTATGACACGACCATCGGCTGGCGCTTCGTCAACAGACTGATGAAGGACCAGTACGGCATCGATTCGATGCCGGAGACCGCCGAAAATGTCGCCGAGGAGTTTCAGGTCGGCCGCCTCGACCAGGACGCCTTTGCGCTGCGCAGTCAAGAACGTGCCGCCACGGCGCAGACCAACGGCCGCCTCGCCAAGGAAATCACGTCGGTGAGCATACCGCAGCGCAAAGGCGATGCCGTTGTCGTCGACACGGATGAACATCCGCGCCAGACCACCCTTGATAAGCTCGCCGGCCTGCCGACACCGTTCCGAAAGCAAGGCGGCACCGTCACCCCGGGCAACGCATCCGGCGTCAATGACGGCGCCGCCGCCGTGATCGTGGCGTCAGGCGAGGCCGTTGAAAAGTATAACCTCAAGCCGAAAGCCCGCGTTCTGGGTACCGCGACGGCCGGCGTGCCGCCACGCATTATGGGCATCGGCCCGGCGCCGGCGTCGCAAAAGCTGCTCGAGCGACTGGGCCTCAGGATTACCGACGTCGACGTTATCGAACTCAACGAAGCCTTCGCAGCCCAGGCCTTGGCGACCACCCGTCAGCTCGGCCTGCCCGACGATGCCGAACACGTCAATCCAAACGGCGGCGCGATCGCGCTTGGCCATCCGCTCGGCATGTCCGGCGCCCGGCTGGCATTGACAGCTGCCATAGAACTCCAGGAGCGCGGTGCCAAGCGTGCGCTTTGCACCATGTGCATTGGTGTCGGGCAGGGCATCGCAATGGCGATCGAAGCCGTCTGAAGTTGCGCGCGAACACGGCGTTGTTCAAATGCAGCGCCGTTCGCCGTCGCGTCGCCGGGCCAGCGCCTCCAGGCGCGGAGCCAAACCGCCGAGGTCGTAGCCGGCATCACGAGCCGATGTGAGAATATCGCCGCTGCTCAGTCGACCAGCCTGTGACAACGCCCACAGCACCGTGCACCGCGTGCCGGACCGGCAATAGGCCAACACCGGCCGCGGCAGCCGCTCGATCAGCTCGCCGAACGCCAAACCATCCTCGTCGCGGACCTGCCCCGACAAAACCGGCTGCCACGCGATCGCAATCCCGCAGCGCCCGGCTTCAGCTTCGATCTCGGCAAATGCCGTTTGATCGCCACTCTCACCATCCGGCCGATTGCAAATGATGGACCTAAAACCGGCGGCCGCGATGGCGGCAATATCGCCAACGCCGATCTGCGGCGAAACGGAGATATGATCGTTGATCCGTTTGGCATCCATTCGACTTTTCCCTGACGTTCACAGCGAGTATGGTGACGTGCGTTCAATTGAACAATGGCCTCATGGTCGGCTCGCCACTCATCGTCTTTTATCATCGCCCCTCGGCCGCGGCCACAATACCCGGATACCAAACCGCACATGACAGACCAGGCTCTTCTCTCAATTTCAGACATGGCGGTCGGCTTCAGAGACGGCAGTTTCAGCCCGAGCGACGTTGTCGAGGCAACGCTGTCGCGCATCGAACAGCTCGAACCCAGACTTGGAGCATTCGATCTCATCCTCGCCGATACGGCCCGTGAAGCAGCGCAAGCGGCGAGCAAAGCGATCAAGTCCGGTCACATTACCGGCCCGTTCCAGGGCGTTCCCTTCGCCCTCAAGGACCTTGTCGATGTCGCAGGACACATCACCAGCGGCGGCACCGTGGTGCACGCCGAACGCGTTGCAACGTCAACCGCTGCAATCGCCAAGCGCCTGCTTGCGGCCGGCGGCATACTCATCGGCAAAACCAAGACGGTTGAGGTCGCCTACGGGGCGTGGGGCACGAACACGGTCCGCGGCACCCCCTGGAACCCGTGGGATGGCGCCGTCCATCGCACTCCGGGCGGCTCGTCCAGCGGTTCCGGCGTTGCCGTTGCAGCCGGCATGGCAGCTTGCGCCGTCGGCACTGATACCGGCGGTTCGGTGCGCATCCCATGCGGCTGGTGCGGTCTTGCCGGCCTCAAGGTTACCGAAGGCCGATTGCCTCTCGACGGCATTCAACCACTATCTCACACACTGGATACGCCGGGCCCGATGGCGCGCAGCGTGCGTGATGCGACCATCATGTTCGAGACGATGGACGGTCGTCATCCGACCGCCGTTGCTGACGATCTTGCAAACGGCGACGGGCTCTATAGCGAGATCGAACGCGGTGTCGCCGGTCTCAAACTGGCCGTCCTTAGCGACGCCGAACGCGGCGGCATCGATGCGGCGGTTCTCGAACATTACGATGCCGCCATCGCGCGCCTCAAGGCTCTTGGTGCCGACGTCGTCGCGCTGGAGCTGGCCGCCTCTGGCGATGACATGCGCGATGGCACCGGCCTGATCATTTCCTGCGAAGGCTATTTCCACCACGGCGCCATGTACGAGACGCCGTCCCATCAAGTCGACCAAGATGTCAAGCCCCGCATTCTTGCCGGCCGCGACGTGACCGCCAGGCAGTTCATCGAAATGCTTGCGCTGCGCAAACAGAACCAAGCCCGCGTGCTCGAAGGACTGCGCGGCATTGCCGCCTATCTCACACCAACGCTTGCGACCCCGCCGCAGCCGATCAGCGATGTCGATCAATCAAGAACGCCGGCGCGCTTTACCCGTATCGCGAATTACCTTGGCTTTTGTGCCATGTCCGTACCAATGGGACTTGTCGATGGTGTCGGACCAACATCTCTGCAGGTGGTCGCCCGCGGCAACGATGAGGCGATGGCGATTCGCGTGGCGGCCGCTTTCGAGCGCGACCGCGGCCCGTTTCCCATCGCCCCGATGGCCGACCTGCAGGCGAACATCCGAGGATAGATGGAGGACTGGCGATGAAAATGTCGGGAACACGTCAATTGCAAGCTTCCAGGGAGGAGGTCTGGCGCACATTGAACGACGTCGAGGTGCTCAAGCGTTGCATCCCCGGTTGCCAGGCTCTCGAACAGGTTGCTGACGACAAACTCAAGGCTACCGTTGGCCTCAAGATCGGCCCGATCAACGCCAAGTTCACCGGCGATGTCGAACTGAGCGATCTCGACCCGCCCAACTCCTATCGCATCAGCGGCTCGGGTAAGGGCGGAGCGGCCGGATCCGCCAGCGGCGGCGCCAACGTCGCCCTCGGCGACAAGGATGGCGGCACGGAACTGAGCTATGATGTTGATGCAAGAGTGTCCGGCAAGATCGCGCAGCTGGGCGCCCGCCTGATCGATGCAACGGCGGCCAGTCTTGCCAACAAGTTCTTCGACAATCTCGCAGCGGAGTTCAAGCCGCCTGGCGGCGATACCGGGCTGCCGGACCAAGTGGAGGCTGCTGCACCGCGAACGGCTGCAAATGGCGGCGGATCGTCCTATATATGGTGGATTGTAGGAGGTGCGATCGCAGTTGCGGCCGTCTGGTATCTCTTGAGCTAAGCCTGCCAGCGAGGCGAGTTGTTGCTCCGCAGACGAGCCATTGAGCTTGACCGGCGACGAGGGATCGAGCTGGCCTGGCAATCACTTATCAATCGCGGAGGCATTCCGGATGACCACCACGCATCAGCCCATTCTCGAAACCGCGCGACACTGGATCGATGACGGCCGCCGGGTTGCCATCGCGACAGTTGTCGAGACCTGGGGCTCCGCCCCGCAACCGGTCGGCAGCCAGCTTCTGATCGACGCTGACGGCAACTTTGAAGGCTCGGTATCAGGCGGTTGCGTCGAAGGTGCCGTGATTGTCGAAGCGGCGGATGTCATCATGTCCGGCAAACCGACCGTGATGGAGTTCGGCGTTGAAGATGAGACAGCCTGGCAAGTCGGTCTCGCTTGCGGAGGTCGCATCCGCGTTTACCTCGAACCGGTGAAATCAAGTTAGGCAGCCCGGCTATGGAACTGTCAGTCCTCGATCAGTTGCTGGTTGATACCGCCGCGCGGCGGCCCGTTGCACTGATGACATGGTTGACCAGCGGCCGACAGCAGCTCGTCTACGGCGCCGATGACATCGACGACCACGAGCTTTCCGCGCGCATTGCCGAGGGCTTCCGCACCGATCGCAGCCGAACGCTTGAGAGCGCCGGCGAAGACGTCTTCCTCAGATTCTACAATCCGCCGTTGCGGATGGTGATCATCGGTGCCGTGCACATCGCCCAGGCCTTGATACCTGTGGCCGTGCAGGCAGGTTACGATTGCCTGGTCATCGACCCGCGCACGGCATTTGCCAGTGAGGAGCGGTTTGCCGGTGTCCGGCGCGATGCACGCTGGCCCGATGATGCCTTGGCAGACATCAAGTTGGATGCGCGAACCGCGTTTGTCGCCTTGACCCACGACCCCAAGATCGACGACCCCGCATTGCAGATTGCCCTCGCCTCGGACGTCTTTTACGTCGGCGCGCTCGGCAGCAAGCGCACCCACGCCAAGCGTGTCGACCGTCTGACGGCAGGCGGTCTCACAACCGAACAGATCGCCCGGATCAATGCCCCGATTGGGCTCGACATTGGTGCTGTCGGTCCGGCCGAGATTGCAATTTCGATCATCGCCGAGGTTACCGCAGCGCTGCGCGGCCGCCTCCCGCCCCAAGCATAAAGTCACCGCGATGAAATTCGGCTCCCTCCCGATCGACGAATCAGAAGGCGCGATCCTCGCCCATTCGGCATCGACGCCGGACGGCAGGATAAAGAAAGGCCGGCAGCTTTCGACCGCCGACATTGCGGCGCTGAAACGCGCCAACATCACAACCGTCATCGCCGCCAAACTCAGCGCCGACGACGTCATCGAGGACGAAGCCGCAGCACGCATCGCGGCGGCATTGACCGGCGACGGCGTCCGGGTTGCAGAAGCGTTCACGGGCCGCGCCAACGTTTACGCCGAAGTCGACGGCGTCTTCGGGCTCGATCGCGATCGCCTGATTGCTCTTAACCGCATTGATGAAGGTCTTACCGTTGCGAGCCTGCCCGCCTATCAACGGGTCAAAGCCGGCCAGATGATCGCGACCATCAAGATCATCACGTTTGCGCTCGACCGCGGGATTGTTGACGGCGCCGTCAAAATCGCGCGCAGCGGCCAACCGCTGCTCCATGTCGCCGCGTTCAAACCGCACGATGCAGCGTTGATCCTCACCGACCTGCCCGGCGTTAAAACTTCGCTCCTCGACAAACGTGTCCGCGCCATGCGCGATCGCGTCGAGACAGCCGGCAGCCGAATTATTGCGCAAACGACGGTCCCGCACACCCGCGATGCCGTCAGCGAAACAATCCGCCTCATGCAGGGTAAGGGCGCGGATCCGATCCTGATTTTCGGTGCCTCGGCAATCGTTGACCGCGAGGACGTCATTCCCGGTGGATTGGTCGACGTCGGCGGCGATGTTCTGCATCTGGGCATGCCGGTCGACCCCGGCAACCTTTTGATGCTCGGGCGCCATCAAGGGGCAACGGTAATCGGCGTACCCAGCTGTGCCAGTTCCCCGAAACTAAACGGCCTTGACTGGATCCTCGAGCGCACCCTGGCCGGCATCGCCGTCACCGACGACGACATCACCGAAATGGCGGTTGGCGGCCTGTTGACGGAAATTCCGACCCGACCGCAACCGCGGGCCAGCACCACGTCATCACGCGCCGAGCCAGCCGTGCGAACCGCACCCAGGATTGCCGCCGTCATCCTGGCGAGCGGCCGGTCCACGCGGATGGGCACGGCCAACAAGCTGCTCGAGGATTTCCACGGCAAGGCGCTGGTGCGCCACGTCGCGGAAGCCGCGCTCGCGAGCACGGCGCTCGATACGGTCGTCGTGACCGGCCACGATCAGGACAACGTCCGCGCCAGTCTGGCCGGCCTTGCCGTGCGCTACGCCGAAAATTCCAACTACGCCGAGGGCCTGTCGACGACGCTGGCAGCCGGCATTGCCGCGCTGGCGGACGACGTTGACGGCGCGGTCATACTGTTGGCGGACATGCCGCTGATTACGGCCGAGCTGATCAACCAACTGATCGCCGCCTTTGCGCCCCATGACGGTCGCGGGATATGTGTCCCCTTCAAAGACGGTCGCCGCGGCAATCCGGTGCTCTGGGGGGCGGAATTCTTTCCCGAACTTTTGTCGCTGACCGGTGATACCGGCGCCCGCCATGTCATTGCCCAAAACGCCGAGGCGGTCGCCGAAGTCGACGTTACCACGGAGGCAATCTTCACCGATGTCGACACACCCGAAGCTTTGGCATCACTTCGCGACAAGGACGGGCCATGATCGAGGAGATGTTCGACAATGAGATCTTCGCTGCGCTGCCGCAGGCGCGGGAGCTGCGTCGCTACATGGAAGAAGGACGCCCGGTCAACCACTTCCTGACCTATCTCATCCAAAACGACCTGGTGCGTTGTATCGGACGAGCGGACTCGGAAAATCTCGCTGCACTGCCAAACTATTGCACTTGGCTGCACAGTTACGCCCCGCCAATGTCGTTTGGCAGCGAACAGAAGATGCAGCGCTGGATCGCCCACAATGGTCTGAGCGGACTGTGATCGCGCCATGGAGTAACCTGCCTCGACGTGGACGAGTGGTCTCAATCACCTAAAAATGCGCATTCAGACGCGCTTTTTTAGGTGATTGAGACCACTAGATCATCTTTGTGCTTTAAGTTGGAACCGCTATTGCGGTTCCAACTTAAAGCACAAAGATGATCGCCACTTTAGAGGCGAGCAACTTTCTGCCCTTATTCGGGATCGTTCCGATTCCGAATAAGGGCAGGTTGCTCTAGCACAGGGGGCGGAGCTGGCAGCGCCGGAAATCTTGAATTCAGCGTCACCGCGGCACGTGTCGCCGGGGTCCATTTGTCGACAAGCGCGGCGCCTGCGGGTCGATGAGCCCCGGCCACCCAAAGCCCATGATCTGATGGGCGGCCGCGCGGGGCAGCGGGCCGGCGATGGGATTGCGCTTGCAGAGCGCAAATGACCCAACCAGGCACACCGCAGCCCAACGCCAGGTCCGCACCTACGTCTCATCCTCATCGACATTGCCGATCAGATAGTCGTCCGTCGTCCTGACGCGCGGACGCTCGCCCATCCGCAGCGGATCACCGCCGGCATCGTTGACGGCAACAACACGGCAGTCATCGCACATCTTGATGAGTTCGATCTGGCCCGGGTTCTGGAACATCGCATGCCGGCCCTCGAGCTTCGCGACAATCGCCTCGACGGTACTCTTGGTCCCGAACGGCTTGCCGCACGAAATGCACGCGAACGGCTCTTCTTCCTTGATCAGGACGGGCTCGATGACATTTGCAGAAAAGTTGTAACGCGGCTCCAGCGTGATCACGCGTTCCGGACACGTTGCAACGCATAACCCGCACTGCACACAGGCCCCTTCATTGAACGTCAGGCGCGGCCGGTCCTGGTCATCGCTGAGCGCACCGGCAGGACAGGCGCCAACGCAGGCCAGGCATAACGTGCAATTGTCGACATCGACAACCAGCCGGCCATAGGGCGCACCTGCGGGCAGCGCGATGATCGCCTGCGGTTGCAGCGCAACATCGTGCAGCGCCGCCAACGCCAACCGCGCCACTTGCCGCTTACCCCCGGCTGCAACGAACGGCTTTGCATTAATGTCCGCTACGTCGTCCAATCCGTGAAGGCGCGCTTCGATCCGGTCGGGATCGGCCTCTTCAATCGCCATTACCCGGCGATCACCGAAGCCAAGCCCGGCTGCAAGCGCGTTGGCCAACCCGATCTGGCCTGTAAGCGCCGGCATCTCATGCGGCTTGTCGGGCGGCGCCATGACGACAACCCGGCAAAAGCCGGTCGCCAAAGCCGCGGCCAGCAGATCGTGTCCGACCTGGAACACCGAATAGAGCGCCAGAGGTATGACATTTCCCGGCAGACCTTTGCCAAACCGCGCCATCAGCCCGATCGCCTCGCCGCCATGTTTGTCATCGTGCAACAGCAGGACCGGCTGCCGACCGCCAGCGCCCTGATAGGTCCTGGCAAGCAGCCCGATACGATCGATGACATCGTCGCGCCGAGGATAGGCATAGCTCACGGCCCCGGTCGGACAGACCGCGCTGCAGCTGCCGCAACCGCCGCAGATAATCGCTTCTACGCTGACGACGTCGCCTGCCGGCGAGATCGCGCCCGTCGGGCAATGATCAAGGCAGTTTCGACAGCCGATGTTCTGGCTGCGACTGTGCGCGCAAATCTCACCGTCAAAGTCGACATACAGGGGTTTCTCGAACTCGCCAACCAGATCGCAGATCTCGAAAACCGCTTCGGCGACGGCCGCCGGCGATCCGGGGTCGACCTTGAAATAGCCGTCTCGATCAGCGCCTCCCGGCACCAGCGAAGGCCCGCGCGACAGGTCCAAGATGAGATCGCATGTCGTCGAAACCCCGTTGCGCGGCGCCTCGAACGCGAGCATCGCGCGCGAATGCGGCAGCGCCGCCGCAAAGCCGTCAAGGGACACGGAGAAATCGCCGAGCGCGCCGCTGAGTTGCCGGATATGTCCGATGTGCATGGGCACGGTCACGGTCGATGGCGCAATGACATCGCCGGCATCGACAAACACCACGGTCACGCTCAAGCGCTCGCCGAGCCGGGACGCCGCATCAAGCACCTGCTGGCCGGAGCCGTAAACGAGGCACTGCCCGTCGGAGTTGAGCGACATCGAACCCGTTGGCTGCGCCTCGTGCATTGCATCGGCCAGCAGGGCTGCCATCTTGGCCTGGACATTTGTCGATTGCGCGGGCGTTGCGGCGCACCAGCCCGCGCGCTCGCGAATATTAACAAAGGTGATGTCGTCGCGCAGCTTGCCCTGCGCCAATTCGCGAAACAGCGG
Organism: Hyphomicrobiaceae bacterium; assembly: GCA_965223355.1. Lineage (GTDB taxonomy): Bacteria > Pseudomonadota > Alphaproteobacteria > Rhizobiales > Hyphomicrobiaceae > Tectiglobus. The sequence goes on along the minus strand of CBDCWE010000003.1, from coordinate 3,331,538 downwards.
CGCTTCCTGTGTGCAGGCAACGGCAATCGGCGCCGCACCGTCCAACGCCGCCTCGAACGCGGCCAGTTGACGCCGACACAATTGCGAATGGACCCGCAACGGCTGTTCACTTCCAAGGCCGCGGGCAAGCGACGAACCGTCGACGGTCATCGTGGCTTCGCAATTGCAGACGAGCAGCTCCACCGCCTGCGTCCCGCCGCTCATCATCGTGCCGGGCATCTTCGAGAGGGTCATAGACTGTCAAGGCCTCGATCACCGGTCTTGATGTCTCGCGCATTTGCAGTTGCAAGCTTGCCGGCTTTGTTGGACGTTCGTTCCCTGATATACCTTATCATCACAGACGCGAGCGACGCACGCATCTTCTTTGCCAACCTCAAAGCCGTCGCTCGCACCTGTCGACTGGCGGGTAACCAAGCAAATTCAATCCCGCGTGAAAGGGCTCGGGACCGTGGCCGAACTTGACCGATCGACATCGTTGAAAGTTGGCGTCGTACTTGCCCGCGAGACGATTGATCACCCGTGGCAGGATCATCGTTGGCGCCCACTGGCGGTGTTGGTCGGCATTCCTGAGGTCGAACCCGGCACACTCCTCAAGAGCGACGACGGCTTTGAACATTATTTTGCCGGTGCCTTCGATATCGAGATGCATCGCAAGGAAACAGCCGCCTATATCCTCAATCTCGAGAACGATCCACCAGGCGTCTACGTTGTGATCAGCGAAGCCGAGGACGCGGACGCGGCGCTGCCCTATGAGGTCCGCCTCGTGACGGTATCGCCGTTCGAGGCCCAAGACTTTCTCGACACCGGCGAGGAGATCGTCGAAGCACTTCCAATGGTCGGTCCGCTGGCCGCGTGGGTGCAACGCTTCATCGACGTCCATCACCGGGAGGAAGAGTTCATCAAACGTCAGCGCGACCGGATCAGGCTCGACGTCGAAAAGTTCGGTCAGGAGCCGATCACTGCGGTCCGTCAACGTCAAAGGCGTAAGTTCGATGCCTGAGAACGACGACAGCGACAGCTTCCTGGTGCGCTGGTCAAGGCGCAAAGCCGGCGCCAAGACCCGTTCACCTTCACCGCAAGCGGGCCGGGCCGAAGCTCTAACAGCCGGTTCACCCGAACACGATATCGAACCCGAGGTCTCGGGCAGGCCCGACGATGCTTCTGCGGATGACAGCCAGGATGTCCCGGCCGATCTCGTCGACGTTAGAATCGAGGCCTTGGACTATGAGGCCGACTTTACGCGCTTCCTTGAGGACGACGTCCCGGAAGCTCTGAAGCGTCGCGCGCTGCGCCAGTTATGGCGATCGAGTCCGGTCCTCGCCAATGTCGATGGCCTCAACGATTATGATGAAGATTTCACCGATGCCGCATTGGCGGTCGAAACTCTGAAGACCGCCTATCAGGTCGGCAAGGGTTACTTTACCGACGAAGACGAAGACGGCGAAGACGGCGAAGACGACAAAGACGACAAAGACGACAAAGACGACGAAGACGATACACAAGTCGAGGACGCGTTTGCGGCAGCCGATCCGCAAGCGGATGCCACTAGCGCGACCAAACCGGCCGATCGACACGCCATGACGACCGATAAAGATGATCAGCGCGACGACCCCGGTTTCGGCAGTCCATCTCGATCGCAGGAGCCGGACCCATCGGCGAACACGAGCTGAGCGGGGCAAGTCTTCGCGTTTGCCGGGCGCATCGGACCGCAAATTGGAACCAATTCCGTTTCCAAGCCGCCGCCGCCGCAAGACATCCGATGTTTCGGACGGCTCCAGCACAGCCTGGGGTGTCGGGGGAGTCTAGGGTGTCAGGGGTGTCAGGGGCGTCGTGCGATTTGCCCGCAGTGCCGTCGGCGCGGCGATCAAAGGCGGGATGAGTGCGTGCGCCGCGTTCGAAAAATTCGGCGTCCGCTCATCCGGCGTGTTAGCTTAAGCATCGCGATCACCAAGTGGAACGAGTTGGAGGAAGCCCGATGATCTATGACATGCGCGTCTACACCTGCCGCCCCGGCACCATCAAGCAGGTTGTCGCGCTCTATCAAGAGCACGGTTATGGGCCGCAAACCCGCAACCTCGGCAAACCGATCATCTGGGCGACGACCGAGGTCGGCGACGTCAATCAATTTGTCCACGTCTGGGCCTACCAGGACCTTGCCGAACGAGACGCCAAGCGCGCCGCCATGTGGGCGGATCCCGAATGGATCGCCTACACGCAAAAGGTCGGCGAATTGGGGGCGCTGGTAAAGCAGGAAAACCGCATTCTTGTCGCGGCACCATTTTCACTGTGAAGCGGCGCAAACATACCGACCGGCCTTCGCTGCCACACGATGAGCCTGATCGACGAGCGGCGGCGGCCGCAGGATGTGAACGGCGTCGATTGCAATTGCACACGCCCGGGACAGGCCGTTGCCCGGCAATCAGACCCGGGCCAGGGCGGTTGCCGGAAGCAACCGCTATCGGCAAATCACCAGTCGGCCTGTAAGCCGGGTTCTGTCTGGAGGTTTGCCATTGCTGGCAGGCCCCCGCGACGGCCATTCATCTGCGATGCCCGTTACCGGACACCTCTAGCAACCAACCCGGACGACGGACCTGGAAACGGGTTTGGAGCCGGGTGTTCCCGCTCGCGGTCGTCCCTATTTGGTTTTGCTCCCGGTGGGGTTTACCGTGCCGCGGCCGTTGCCGGCGCGCGCGGTGCGCTCTTACCGCACCCTTTCACCCTTACTGCCGCGGACTGGCGCCCGCTTCGGCGGTTTGCTTTCTGTGGCACTTTCCCTGGGGTCGCCCCCGGCGGCCGTTAGCCGCCACCGTGTTTCCATGGAGCCCGGACTTTCCTCTGCCGATCAGCGCGGTGCGCGAACACCGGCTTTGACAGCGGCCGCCCGGCCGACTGGTGCACGCGATATTGGCCTGTGTTGCCCGCTGGTCAAGTGGAAAGGCGCCCGACCACAATGGAAACGGAGTTGGCGCCCGGCCATGGCCCAATGTCGTCAGACCGCTGGATCACAGTTCACGGGTCGCTGCCACCAGGCCCCTGCCGCACACGCGATCACACGAATTGTTGTGATTGTGTGTATGGCAGACCTTGGCCAAGTCATGGTCTCTTGAGTCACGATGATGATCGCCACTTTGGTATCGAACAATCTTCTGCCTTTATTCGGGATCGTTCCGATTCCGAATAACGCCAGGTTGCTCTAACCTGCCAACTTCCAGTGCACTGGAACCTCACGCACAGGATCAATCCAATGAAGCCAATTGTACTTGCATTCGCCGGATCCGTGATGCTGGCCGGCACCGTGATGGCCGGCCCGCAATATGTCGATAAAACCGGATTTGCGATTTCCGGCTACGACGCCGTGGCCTACCAGGACCTCAAAATGTCAGCCGTTGGCAAACCGCAGCTACAGGCGGTGCCGGGCAAAAAATCAATCACGGCAGACTACAATGGTGCCAAGTGGGCATTCTCGACGCAAGCCAACCGCGACAAGTTCCTCGCCAATCCGGCCAAGTATGCGCCCCAGTATGATGGTCATTGTGCTTATGGCGCTTCGATCGGCAATAGCAACAAGGGCGGCAAAGTGCCGGGCAACCCGCATCTATGGCGCATCGTTGACGGCAAACTCTATTTGAACATCACCAAGGTCGTCGTCGGCTTCTGGGAAAAGAACATCCCCGGCCACATCAAGCGCGCCGATCGCAACTGGAAGTCGATTGGCAAGACGGCGGCCTCAAAGCGCAGCGTGCCGAGCTTCGACACCAAAGGCGCACCGCGTTGATCGCATCAGCGATCATGAAGCGGGCGGTGCCGATCGGACCACCGCCTGCACGCATGCCGCTGGTAGCCGGGCGCGCGTCGGTGCGACCTCACAGGAGGCCCCCCCGCGGCTCACGCTTTGAGTGCGCCCACCAACCGGCGCAACGTGTCATGGGTTGAATGATCGATTAATCCGTCCACGCGCGCCGGCCGAAAATGTCGCTGAAAGGCCATGACGACCTTGGTGGTCTTGCGGTCGAGCGTGCCAGTGACCGGACAGTCGTAGCCGTATTTGGCCAGCAAGCCCTGAACCTTGCAGATCCTGGACCGATCGGGATCGGGCGCGACGGCGTCGGCCCCCGGCACGGCAACGGGCTCGACCCAGTGGCCGATTCCCGCTTGCCACAGCGCTTTCCAATCGAACTTCTCGCCAGGATCGAGCTTGCGCAGCGGGGCGACGTCGGAATGGGCCAGCACGTGCTCGGGGCGCATACCATGGCGCGCCGTGATGTCCTTTGACAAGGCCACGACACTCTGCATTTGCTGGTCGGAAAAGTCGGGATATCCGCCGTCGTGCCCGGGGTTCTGGATCTCGATGCCGATCGACATCGAGTTGAGGTCGGTGTGACCCTGCCAATACGACAATCCCGCATGCCAGGCACGCATCCGTTCCGCCACCATTTGCGTGATCAGCCCACATTCATCGACCACGTAATGGCAGGAAACCTGGCACCGCGGATCCGACAACACGCTGATCGATTGCTCGGCACAAGCAAGGCCGGTGTAATGCAAAATCAGGATCGATGGCGCCGCGACGTTGCGGCGCTCGTTGACATTGGGCGAGGGGTGCAGATTGGCAACAAGATCACAGTCGGGTGCGAAGTCGACCACCGCGTGGCTCGTCACAGTCCACGCTCCCGCGCGATCTCTTCGTAAGCCGCATTGATCGACGCAAGCTTGCGGTTGGCCATGTCGACGAATTCTTCAGGCACGCCGCGCGCCATCGCAGCATCCGGGTGATGATCGCGGACCAGTTGGCGATAGCGGGCTCTCAGAGCTGCATTCGACACATCCGAACTGACGCCGAGCACGGTATAAGCGTCTTCCGGATCGTGAACGAACATCGCGCGCACGGCGCGGAACTCACGTTCGGTGAAACCGAAAATCTCGCTGATCCGCCGCAAATACTTATCTTCTTCATTGTGCAGAATGCCGTCTGCCGCAGCGATGTGAAACAGGCCCTCGAGCACGTCGCGTTTCAGCTTCGGCTCGCGCGCCAACAGATTTGAGATTTGATGGGCATAACCTTCGAAGCCGGCAACGTCGCTCTTCGCCAGATCGTAAACGCGTTGCACGTTGGTCGATTGCGATGCCGGTGTCTCGAACACCCGGTGAAACGCCTCAATCTCAACGTTCGAAACAAAACCGTCCGCCTTGGCAAGCTTGGCCCCCAGAGCCACGACGGCGACGGTAAAGGCGATGGTGTTGGTCTTTGTCGGGCAGTCCGGGCATGGACCAATGCCAAGCCCGCACAACAACCGGTCGAGCGCGGCCCGCAGCGAACCGCCTTTCGTCAGACCAATGGCTTCTGGTAGCGACTTAATCATATCGGCTTTGATTTACAGCTGTTCGGTTTCGCTTGGAAGACATCAGGTGGGATTGCACGACAACCGGTCGTCAGTGTCGCAACTGCCGCACGCTAGAGCAACCTGCCATTATTCGGAATCGGAATGATCCCGAATAAAGACAGAAAGTTGCTCGCCTCTAAAGTAGCGATCATCTTTGTGCTTTAAGTTGGAACCGCAATGGCGGTTCCAACTTAAAGCACGATGATATAAAGCGCCTGGCGATCGCCGTCAAAATTGATCCCGCTGCTCCACTCATCAAGAGCATAGTCGATGATAAAAGCCCCAATAAGGCGGCCACACCCGGATTACCACCCATCTACCGCATCAGCCCAACTCGTGACTTAGGGACCCTCTCAACACGTCCGGGGTCCAGGGGATGATCCCCTGGTCGGGGAGTTTGAGGGGCTGAAAGCCCCTCAAAGATCACCGCTAAAGCGGCGATTGGGTAAGGGCATTGCCTTTGCAAACCTGAGGCTTGTTCAAAGAGTCCTTAGCGCGGCGAGCGTCGATGCGGTCCATGCCTACGCGCATCCTCGGCCATCAACGTCGTCAGGATGCCCTCGCGCAGGCCACGGTCGGCAACCCGCAGTCGGTGCGCCGGCCAGGTCCGCAGCAGGGCTTCGAGTATCGCGCAGCCGGCCAGGACGAGATCAGCGCGATCGCGGCCAACGCAGGGCTGAGCCACGCGTTCCTCGTAGCTTTGAGCGAGGAGATCGGACGTTACCTTGCGAACCGAATCGATCGCCAACCAACAGCCATCGACCCGACTGCGGTCATACCGCGCGAGGTTGAGCTGGATGCCGGCGACCGTCGTCACGGTGCCGGAGGTGCCGAGAAATTGCGTTCTGCCGCCGGCGGTGCGTTCTTTGAAGCGATGTTTTGTTTCAAACGGTGCGAGCAGGTTCTCGACCGCCGCAACCATGTTCTCGAACGCGCGATCATCGACGTGCCGGGCGCCAAATTTTTCAGCCAACGTCACCACTCCGGCCGGCAGCGACGTCCAGGCCGCAATGCAATCGGTTGCCTCGAGGCGATCGGCGAGCGAGCGGCGCCAATTGCAGCGGCGCTTGGCGAGGTCCAGCCACACCAGCTCCGAAGAACCGCCGCCAATGTCAAAAACCAGCGCATGCTCCGAGTTTTCGTCAACGAGCGGGGCACAGCCCGAGACTGCGAGATGCGCTTCCATTTCACGGCTCAGGATTTCGAGGCGCAGGCCCAGATCACGCTGCACGCGGTCGACGAAGTCTTCGCCGTTGTTGGCAATCCGACAGGCCTCCGTCGCCACCAGGCGGGAGCGGACGACGTTGTTGCGCGCCATCTTCGCGGCACACACGCGAAGCGCTTCGAACGTGCGATCCATGGCGTCGTGAGACAGGGCGCCAGTTGCGCTCAAGCCCTCGCCAAGGCGAATAATGCGCGAAAACGCGTCGACGACATGAAACCCACGCCGGGTCGGTCGTGCCACCAGCAGCCGGCAATTGTTGGTGCCGAGATCCAGTGCTGCGTAGGATCGCGCCGCATCTGCCGCCTCAGCCCGGCGAACGCGGCCCTGCCCGGCCGGCTGCTGCATCGATCTGCCGCCGTCTGTTCCGCTACTTGGTGGCCGGTTGCGCGCGTTCGACTTGATCGCCGGCGCACGACCTTTGCTGCCCGTTCCCTCCAAAGTCATCACTCCAGCGCCTGGCTCATTCACACGCGAGGATTATGGTCCCCGTCGTTATCTTCAGGCGTCCCGTCTGGATTCGTCTTGAGCCTACCTTAGCATGGGATCATGCCGCGTAAAGCACTGAGTTGGCGAAGATTTCACCAGCTGATATGAGTCTTTGCGGCAACCAGCGCGCCGCTTCGCAGCCAAAGCCCACAGCACCGGCTATGCGAGCCATTTACCGAAGACGTTAGCCAGCAATCGCGAGACGTTATTGTCGAAGTTGTTCCAGGGCAGACTGCCACAGAAGGTAATCGAACCGGTTGCAAAAACCGCGCCACCGCCCGGCACGTCAAAATAGATCATGTCGGCGCGCAGCAGATTTTCGACCGGTTCGCCCGGCCAGTTGGTGAGGTGGGTGAGGTGTTCCTCCGGCACCAGTACGAACGTGTCGGAATGGTTTTCGGAACGCGCGATCACGTGCACGCTGTCCGGCGAGCCAAGCCTCGGATCGACGCGATCCAACTCGAAGCCGGCGGCACCGCCACCGCTGAAGCCGAAATCACCAATCTTTTCATCGCTAATCCCTTCGACAATCCAACCGACGTCGCGATCGCAGGCATCAACCTTGCGCCGGTAATAGGAGCCCTCGAACTGGCCTTGCGCTGAAAATCCGACGCCGACCAGCTTTTGCGGTGGCCGGCCATTGCGCCGCCAAATGCCGCCGTACTGACCGTCAAAGGCGTTGTAATATTCTCCCGGCTCGGCTGCCCAGGCGCGGATGCCGGTTTCCGCACGGCGGATTTCAATGGTGGATTTGTCCTCCGGGTGTATCGCCACGCGCCAATAAAATCCGTTGCCGCCGAGATAGGCGAGTTGACCGCCACTATCCCGGTAGGCCTGCAACGCATCGAGCGTTTCGCTGGTATGGTATTCGGGATGACTGCCCGTGGTTACCACCTTGTAGTCTTTGATCGCATCGTAACCTTCTGCATCCAGTTCGTGATCGGTTATGAGATCGTAGGCGATGCCTTGGTGATGCAGCCACGCGATCAAATGGCTGTCGGCCTGAAAGTGGCGCAGCCCCGACCCGACGCCGTAAGGATATGTCCGATAACCCGGTTTGAGGTTGAACAGCGGACGACGGTGCGAGGCATGGCAAATGCCGGAGCCGTCCTTGTGGTAGTTGTAGGTCGAAAGCCCGTAGTCCGTGTGGGCTGCCGGATTGTGCGGGTAACAGTTCCACGCGGCAAATGTCGTCTGCCAATCGGGCGTGTAATCGGGCCGGGCGTGGTTGCCGTAGACGATGTAGGTAAAGGTCGAGACCAGGACGCACAAATCGGCGCTGCGGCGATGCTTGGGCGGCAGCACAAAGAACGGCAGCGCATCTTCGTGACCGTTACAGGAGACGCGGGCGGCATAGACGCCGGACGGCAGATCTTCGGGAATGGTGAAGGAAAAGTCTGTTTCCCAGCCGAAATCGTAAATGTCGTTCTCGTGGAAGTGAATGGCGGCGTAATGCTCGGGCGCATGACGCCAGCACATTTCGCTGCCATCCCAATGGACGCCGGTCATGGCGCGCGCCGGCATGTTTATGGTCTTGCCGTGCAAGCCATGCGATCCGATGTCTTCGATGACTGTCGTCGAAATGCCGCGGGAAAAATCCCAGCGGGCAACAACGTTGTCTTCGTGGCCGCGTTCGGAGTTGAAAATCGTCGCAGCTTCGATCTTGCCGTTGAAATGATAGGCCGCGCGCCCGTCGACCAGTTGCGCCGCGATCGTGGCTCTTGCGTTCGTGGGATTGGCGCTATCGCCGACGAGGGCGGCCGCTGTTTCCTCTCCGTTCGGTCGTTCAACCTGGTGATAGCCAACGTTGAGCCTGCCGCCGCTGTCGTCGAGCGACAGCCAAACGCTGTACCACGCGCGCTCCTTGACCGGGGTCGCGATCGAAATCCGTTGATCGCCGGCCCAGCCGGTGATGCAGCCCCGTTCGTCGAGGCCGAGCGCCAGTTCACCGACAGCCATGATCACTTGCTTGGCGTGCGCCGTCAGCGTTGGCCAGATAAATGCCTCGAAGCGCCGCGCCCTCGTCGAAGTCTGCGGAAGCGGGCGGTCGATTTCGACATAGGAGCCGGGATAGAAGGGTTGGGCGCGCGAGGGATAACGACCGGCAAACGATGCCGCGACGTCGTGTTCGACCAGGCCCTGTCCGTCGGGGTTCGGGTCCGCGCAGATGATGCGCACGAGACGCGCCGCAAAGTCTTCGCAACACAGCGACGAGACTTTGAAGTCGATGGTGTCACCGGGGCGGCCGGACAGGCGGTCGGCATAACCGACGAGTTGGATAGGTGAGGGTGTGGTCATGATGCGCTGTTCTTCGGTGGCAACTGTGGCAACTGTGGCAACAATGACAATCCATTTCAATGGACGGTCGGGCCGTTCTCGGACCGGCAGTTAGCGGCCGCAACCTTGACTGGACGGCTGCTCGGTGCCGGCGCCCGAACGGTTCGATATTGCAGCTTAGCGGTGGTTGCCTGCGCAATGCCAGTCTGAACTCGTTGCCGGGCCGCGGATGGCACAAGGCTCAAGCCATTGTGATGCGGCCGCCGCGGCGATCGCCACCGCCCTGGCAGCGATCGCGAGTGTGATTTCGCCGGTTCTGATCCAATGCGATCAGCGAACGGTCACAGGATTGGCGCCACGCACGATGGTTCCGATACCGGCTACTTTGACATTCGCGCCGGTCGGTGCTTCAAGCCGACGATCGCATCAACGGCAACAATAGGCGAGGCGGACCAATGAAGATTGCAATCCTGGATGACTATCAGGGTGTTGCCAAATCGTTGGTCGACTGGTCCGAAGTCCCGGACGTCAAAGTCGTTGCCTTTCGTGACCATGTCGTTGAGGACGCCGAACTGATCGCGCGCCTTGCCGATTTTGACGGTGTCATGCGGATCCGCGAGCGCACCATCTTTTCGCGATCCGTGATCGAGGCGCTGCCGAAGCTGCGGCTGATCCTCGCCACCGGCATGCGCAACGCGCGTTCCTTGGACCTGGCGGCGGCTGACGAAAAGGGCATCACGGTGTGTGCAACGGACGTCCACCACACAACCACCGTCGAGATCGTTTGGATGCTGCTGCTCGCGCTGTTTCGCGGTTTTCGCCCCGAAACCGACGCGCTGCGTTCAGGGGCCTGGCAATGGGGCCTCGGTCGCGGTCTCGATGGTAAGACGCTCGGCATCATCGGGCTCGGTAAGATGGGCCAGCCGGTCGCCAGGATCGCCCAGGCCTTCGCCATGAACGTCATCGCCTGGAGCCCCAATCTGACGCCCGAGCGCTGTGCACCACACAATGTCGAATGCGTCGCCAAGGACGAACTGTTCCGGCGCGCCGATGCCATCACCATCCATATGCCGGATACGAACGCGACCCAAGGCATTGTCGGTGCCCGCGAAATCGGCCTGATGAAACCAACGGCGTTTTTGATCAACACAGCACGACCTGCGCTGGTCGATGAGGCGGCGCTGCTCGACGCATTGACGAACCGGCGCATCGCCGGTGCCGGTATCGACGTTTTCGAGACCGAACCGCTTGAGCGCGACAGCGTTTATCGGTCGCTGCCGAACGTGATCGCAACCCCGCATATCGGCTTCGTTACGCTGGAGAACTACGAGATCTTCTTTCAACAGAGCCTCGAGAACCTCAAAGCCTATCTGGCTGGCGCACCAATGCGGGTCATCAACTACGACCGGCCTTTCCTAGAGACCTCACCGATGGCGGGTCAGGCCTACAAGGCCTGACACCGCTCACTGGCGCTCATTGGCGCTCACTGTCGCGCAATTTGCAAGGACCTCGGCATGCCCTATTCCGACTACCGCCCCGAACTGATGGGTTCGGCCACGCTCGAGCCTTCCGGCAGCTTCGAGGCCGGGTCCTACCAGAGCTTCACGTTGACCTATACCGCCGGGCGCTTCGGGATCGACGATACCGGATCGATCAAGATCGGCTTTCGTTTCGCGACGGATTTTGGACCGGTCCAGTTCGATGACCCGAAAGCGCCCGGTTACACGACGCTCGAAGCATCAAACGGTGCAACGCTCGAGACCAGGTGGGAGTTCAAACGCAACATTCGGCCGTGGAGCCGCTCGCTCTACATCGGTGTGCACAACCTGTTCCTGAAGCCGGACGACACCATCACCATACGATTTGGCGATCGCCGTTTCGGCTCACCAGGCGTGCGTCTGCAGACCTACGTTGAAAGCGCGTTTGAGTTCCGCGTCCTGGTCGACGCCATTGCGACCTACGACTACGTACCGATTGTCGAGAGCCCGAAGATCGCCGTCGTCGCCGGGCCCGGCATTGATTGGCACGCGGTGCTGCCGACCATGCGCCGGGTTGGCGAAAGGTTCGACCTCAAGATCAAGGTCAACGACAAGTGGGGCAATCCATCGGACCTGGCGACAGAGATGATCCAGCTGGTGCCAAGCCGGCCGGTCAATCACCTGCCACGTGTCTCGCGCATGCAGGACACCTCATTTGCCACGATCCTTGCCGACCTGACGGTCGATGAGCCGTGTGACCTGACGATCTCGATCCAGGATCTCAACGGCACTGAAATCTGCCGCACCAATCCGTTGCGGATCGTGGCGGCCGACACCGACAACGTCCACTACTGGGCAGACATCCACGGCCAATCCAACGAGACGCTCGGGACCAACACGGCCGAGGACTACTTCAGGTTTGGCCGCGACAAGGCATTCCTCGATGTCATCAGCCATCAAGGCAACGACTTTCAGATCACCGGTGCGTTCTGGCGGGACCTCAACCGGCTGTCCGCCGCATTCGACGTGCCGGGCAAGTTCGTCTGTTTCCCGGGCTATGAGTGGTCGGCCAATACGGCCGTTGGCGGTGATCGCAACGTCTTCTATCGCCACGAAGGCGAGACCATCCATCGCTCGAGCCACGCCCAAATCGCCGATCAGACCGACATGGCCGATGAACACAGCGACGCCCACACCGCGCACGAATTGTTCGAAAGGCTCGACGGCAAGGACTGCGTGGTGATGGCGCACATTGGCGGGCGCTATGCCGATATCACCTATGCCCACGACGAGGCGCTGGAGACGGCGGTCGAAGTGCATTCCTGCTGGGGCACGTTCGAATGGGTCGTGCGCGATGCCTTCGAAAAGGGCTACCGGGTCGGTATCGTTGGCAATTCCGACGGCCACAAGGGCCGTCCCGGCTGCGATTATCCGGGCGCCAGCTTTTTCGGCGCGCAGGGTGGGCTGACCTGTTATGTCGCACCGCGCCTCAACCGTGATGCGATCTTCGAGGCGATGCGCCGGCGCCATCACTACGCGACGACAGGCAACAGGCTCGTGCTTTGCATCACGGCAGAGGCGAACAACGGTATGGAGGTGTTCGCGCGCAATCCGGCTCTCGGGCCGACCGCTTCCGAGATGGTGACAACGGCGTTGATGGGTGACATCGCCAGAGTGAATGCAGCTGAGATCGATCTCGACATCGAAGTCATCGGCTCGGCGCCAATCGAGCGGGTCGATGTTTTCGACGGGCTGCAGTTGCTCGAAACCGTCCGGCCCTTTGGTCAAGCCGAACTCGGCGGTCGCATCCGGCTGATGTACGAGGGTGCCGAATATCGCGGCCGCTCGCGCACGACGGTTTGGGACGGCGAACTGGCGGTCGCGGCCAACACGATCGTCGCCAGCCACATGCTGAACAACTGGAACCTCGACCGCGGCATTCAAGATGCCGAGCCGCAGCGGCTGACGTGGAAGGCGGTGACGACCGGCAATCTGGGCGGCATCGATCTCAAGTTCGCAGATCCCCGGGCCGGCCGTCTGACAATCCGCACCAAGCACGTGACGCAGGACGTTGACCTTGCCGAAATCGGCCTGGAAGACCTGACCTTCGACGGCGGCGGCCTTGATCGCAAGATCCGGCTCTATCGCCTGCCCGAGGACCTCGACGAGGTGCACCTGAGGCATCGCATGCGCGTTGGCATTGCCGGCGACGGCGATGCCCGGCTGTTTGTTCGCGTTACCCAGGAGGATGGTCACCGGGCCTGGTCAAGCCCGATCTATCTGTTCCGATAATCCATGCGACGTGGCCGTTGGTTCAAGCTAACGCTTCTCTAAACAAACCACCGGTTTCCAAAGGGTAATGCCCTTTGGCGGGATCGGCAACGGCGGAGCCCTTAACATATCGCCGCTTGGCGGCGATCCTTGAGGGGCTTTCAGCCCCTCAAACTCCCCGACCAGGGGATCATCCCCTGGACCCCGGACTTGTTCACAGGTTGCCTAACTCTGAAACGTCGAGCGCCGCCGCATTGTGTGGCACTCTGAACGATGACGATCGACGTCTTGGTGAAGTGATTGAGACCACTAGATCATCGTGCTTTAAGTTGGAACCGCTATTGCGGTTCCAACTTAAAGCACAAAGATGATCGCCACTTTAGAGGCGAGCAACTTTCTGTCTTTATTCGGGATCGTTCCGATTCCGAATAAAGACAGGTTGCTCTACGTGCGCGCCCGCCTGACGGCATTGAGATGCAGCACGCTTAGGCCGAACACGACCGCGGCAAACGTCTGATGTGCGATGCCGAGGCCGATCGGGATTTCGCCTTGGGCTGCGAGCAACGTCCAGATCCCGAGCCCCGCTTGGCCAACCATGACGAGCGCGAGCCAGAGCGCGGTGCCTGACACGCGATCATTATCGACACCGGCCAAGCGAACCGCCTGCACCGCGGCTAATCCAATCAGGACATAGGCCATGATGCGGTGGTTGAACTGAACCGTGAGATGATCCTCAAACGGGCTCATGAACCAAGGTCTGAACGCGAACAGACCTTCGGGAATGAGCTGGCCGTCCATCAGCGGCCAGGTGTTGTAGACCAGTCCGGCCTTGGTGCCTGCAACAAAAGCCCCCAGCACCACTTGCACCAATACGAGACCACTGATCAACAGCGCCAGCGCCCGGCTGCCGGACGGCAGCGCGCCAAAATAGATCTCGCGATGTTCGCGCAGGTCGGCCCACGTCCAGACCAGCAGGCCCAAGATAACAAACGCCATCGTCAGATGCATGGCAAGGCGATACTGACTGACGTCAACGCGATCGGTCAGGCCCGACTGCACCATGTACCATCCAATCAAGCCTTGCACGCCGCCCAGTACCAACAGCGCCACCAAACGCACTCTATAACCGTCGGGGATTTGCCGGCGTAGCCAAAACCAAACCAGTCCCGCGGCAAAGGCCAGGCCGATGAAGCGCCCAAGAAAGCGATGCCCCCATTCCCACCAATATATGGACTTGAACGCGGCAAGCGACATGCCCTGATTGACCTGTCGATATTCCGGGATCTGTTTGTACTTGGCGAACGCGGCCTGCCAGTCAGCCTCGCTGAACGGCGGTATAACCCCGAGGATCGGCTTCCACTCGGTGATCGATAGTCCGGAGTCGGTCAGTCGCGTCGCACCGCCAACGCCAACCATTGCCACCACCAGTACCGCGATCGCCGCCAGCCACGCCCGAACGCCACGATGATCATGCCGCGCTCCATCCGGCGCGCCGACCGCGACACCCAGCGCCATGGTATGCTACTCCCACTCCTGCTAACTGCTTGCATTGTGCTAACTAAAGCGTGTCCAACTGAAATGGAAGCAATTCTATTTCAGTTGGACACGCTTTGTAGCCGCTCAGACTGAGCTCGAACCATCCCGCCCGACCGCCCAAAGATCACGATCGCATGGGGTCTCCGGGGCGGGGTCTCGGGGGGACTCGGGCGGCGGCCGGGCGGGGCAGCGGGCCGGCACGGGTGGACCTGCTTGAGGCGCAAATGATCTCGTCGTTCGAGGGCGCTCTCACAAGGCGCTGAGACGGCGCAGGCCGGCAAACTGCAGGCTGGAGGAAGATGTGACAGTCCGAACCCGTAAGTTGATCGGGGCAATCGCGCTGATCATTTTGCTGACCACCTATGCCCTGGCAGCCATGGTGGTCGCCATGGCATTGCAGACGAATTCGAGCTTTTTCGTGGAAATGGCCTACTACGTTGTCGCCGGTTTAGCCTGGGTCATCCCGGCCGGCGCAATAATCTCGTGGATGCAAAGGCCGGAATGATCAGTCAGCGTTGTCCGCCGATGATTCAACGGCAACGCGCTGCAGGCCCGGCCGCGCTGCGACCGCGCCAATGAGATCGCAGTCGGTCAGAGTAGGTTTGTTAAGGGCCCGGCCCTTAACTTATCGCCGCGTTGCGGCGATCGATGAGGGGCTTTCAGCCCCTCAAACACCCCGACCAGGGGATCATCCCCTGGACCCCGGATTTGTTCAGAGGTTCCCTCACAATTGCATCGGTCCGTCCAATCCGCGATGCCGCATCAATCGGGCATTGACAGCCCGTCGCCAGCCCTCGCGGTTCATCGATTTGGCGGATCGGACTGAGCCCGATCACGTCACCGCTACGTCGTCGTCACGGTGTCGCCAAACCAGCATCACGCGGTCTTGAGTGAAACACCGCGCGCGGGACCAACCCGGTCGGTCGGCGGACCGTTCGCGCGCTCATAGCTCATGAGATCGATATCGGTCACCTCAAAACCAAGGAAGATCTGTCGGGCGCCGTCATCAACGGGTGCCCCATGGCCTGCTTCAAAAACCGAGATGCCGGCATCGAAACGACCCTGGATCGCTTCGAACAACGACTGCGCGGCACCGAACCGTCCGACGACGACAACGTGGTCGTAGGCCTCATCCAGCGCGTCGAGAACTGCATTCAAGCCGTCACCGTCCAACACCTGATCCTCGAACTCAAGCCTGTTGCCGGCGCCAATATAGTGCACGCGACTGCGCGGAATGATAGCGATGATGTCTTCAAAGGATGCGGTGCCCTCGAGCAGATCGAGCACGCCGCCGGCAACTTGGATGTCGTCGTTCTGACCGAACGTTTCGCCGGCAACGTTCCAATCGACGATCACCACTTGCTGACCGACCCGGGCGATCTCCCCGGCTATTGCCACGGCTTCGGGCGCCGCATCGGTGTGCTGACTGTCGCCGACGACGATCGTTCGATAACCCACGACCGACTGGCCATTGCGCAACAAGCGGCCGGCGATTTGCTTGATCGTCCCGCCGTTGTCAGCGCCACGCGGCATCGACGTGCGCGCGGGCCCCGGGATATTGGCAAGCGTTGGTGCGGCGGCGGCGACGCGTTCAGCTGAGATCTTGACAGCTTGTTCCGCATCGTCGAGCAGCGGTTCGCGACGGGCCCCGACGCCCTGCCCCGCCGACCGCGGGCCACGATCCCGCCTCGCCACAACGATTTCCTTGGCCGTAATCAAGGCAAGTCCCAATATAAAGACGGCAGCCATTGCAATCAGCGCGAACGACCCCTTTTGGGGCGACGTTGGCCCATCGGAGAGGCGAGCACGCGAGACGACTTGCGCTTCGATCGGCACCGTCTTTGTCACAACGCGGGTTTTGTTGTCTTGCAGTTGCCGCTGCAGCCGTTCAAGTTCCGTGCGCTTCGACTTGGCACTGCTCTGCAATGACTTCAGTTGCGCCTCGTTCTGCGAGGTATCGACGACCTTGACTTTCAAACTGTCAATCTCGCGACGAATGTCCTGAACCCGGAAGTCGGCGGTTCGAAAGTCTTTCTCAAGCCCGCGAACCACATCGAGGACTTGCTGCCGGATTGAGCTGCGCACGCGTTCCAAATTGGAATTGAGCCGGCGCATCCGCGGATGTTTTGGCAGCATTGACTTGCGCGCCTCGGCAACCTGGCGTTCAACGCGAACACGTTGCTTAAGCAGCCGTTGAATGACCGGCGAGTTCTGCACCTCGTGCAACACTTCGACGTTGCCGTTGACGCTCAGCTGCTTGGCGGTCTGCCATTTCGACTGTGCCGCTGAGCGCGCGGTTTCGGCCTTGATGAGTTCATCCTTGAGGGCGGCCATTCGCCGGACGTCAGCGGGTGTCGATTGCGCCCCGGCACGGAGTTGATCCGTCTGCGCACGAAGCCGCTCGATGTCCGCTTCAGCAACCAACAGCTGTTTCTTGAGCTGTTCAATCTTCGGCGTCAGGGCGTCGACAGCCTGGTGCGTTTCGTCGACCGGCACGTCGACCAAATTCTGGCGATAGGACTCGGCCAGCTGATTTACGAACGCGACCGCCAGCCTCGGATCGCTTGCAGAAAATCGTATGGAAATGAAGCGGTTGTCACGCGCAGCGACGACCTGCAAGCGTTCACGCACCACCTTGATCACCGTCTCTTCGCTGGCCGGGCGGGCGGGCCCTCGTGACAGGCCAACCTGCTGCATCAGTTGTGCGAGAACGCCGTCCTGGGTGCTGGCGAACTCACTGCGCTTTGCCAGTTCAAGGTCGTTTGCGACCTCGATCAGCAGCGCCGGCGCCATCAGCGCGTTGACGTGGGTGTTGATGGCCTCACGATCGAGCCGCCGCGTACGGCCGTCCGGCACCTTCTGGCCATCGTTGCCGTCAGGAAATGGATTGGTCACCTTCGCTGAAATCGCCAGCTGCGCCTGCGACGTATAGCGCGGCGCTAGAGACGACAGAACGCCAAACGTGCCGACACCTGCAACAATCGTCAAAATCAGCAACGTTCGCATGCTGCGGCGTATGCCATGCCACAACGAAATAATGTCAACGTTGTTGGAATGAGTCGTTTGAGGCGGCGCCATGGAACTCCCTTGGTTTTAGGGATTGATTGCTGTGCCACTATTGGACGCGTTTGGTTGCCAATCGCTTAACCTGTCCAATCTGTCCAGCCTGTCTGACCCGGACGTCTTGCAGCATGACCTAACGCTGTCGTTTCCGGCGCGATCTTACGGCGGTCTGAAACCGTGTTTCACGTGGCGACGACTGGTCAGTAATTTTTAACTGGTTCCCGGCTATGACTCGCGCGTATTCCGGAAGGTCGGGGGGTTGGACATGCGTGCGAGATCTATTACAGGTACCTTGTGTGCTGTGTTCCTGCTCGGCAGCTGTACCCATCTTTCGTTTGAAGGTTCGGCGGAGCCGGCCGCCAATTTTCGGTCTGACGCGCCCATCGCTCCCGCTGCGCGAGCAATGCCGCTGGCAAACTGGGGCACGACCGCCGTTTACCCGACAACCCCCGCACCTCGTGCCGAATTGGCTCGGCGCCATGCCCCCTACACGTTGGACACTGGCGACCGCCTCCGGGTGTTCGTTTACGGCGAGCCGAACCTGTCGCGCCTCTACCCCGTCGATACCGAGGGCAACATTGCCGTTCCGCTCATCGGTTATGTCCGCGCTCGAGCTCGCACCACCAAAGATTTGGCCCGAACCATCACATCACGCCTTGCAACCCAATACGTTCGCGATCCGAAAGTGACGGTCGACATTGACCAGTCACGTCCGTTTTACATCCTTGGCGAGGTGAAAAGCGCCGGCCAATATCCGTTCGCAGGCGGCCTCACGGTTGAAGCCGCCGTGGCGATCGCCGGTGGATATACCAAACGCGCAGATGGGACTCTGATGCGAATAACCCGCCGCGTTAACGGACATACAGAGGAGTTTGAGGCGCGACCGCACGTCCTCGTCCGTCCGGGCGATACGATCGTTGTTCGCGAGCGCTTCTTCTAACGGCAAACACCAACCCGGCAGCGCATCTGAATACGCCGTTTTAAGTGATTGAGACCACTGGGGCACCTCTGAACAAGTCGCCGGTTTCCAAAGGGCCCGGCCCTTTGGCGGGATTGTTAGCATCTGTCTCGCTTGTCAAGGCATTTTGGGGGCCCATTTTCGGTTTTCGAAGATCAGGGTGTTGGCGAGAATGATGAGTTTTCGCATGACGGCAACGAGCGCGACTTTGGCGGGCTTGGCGTTGGCTCGCAAACGTTCGTAGAAGGTTTGCAAGTCAGCATTCACGCCACGACCGACAGCAACCATGGCCGGCATGTAAAGCAGCTTACGCACTGCTGCTCGGCCGCCGCGAATGGCACGCCGCCCCCGCATTTCGCCGCTGTCCCAGTTCATCGGCGCGACGCCGACAAGGGCTGCGATTTCTTTATCGGTGCAGGTGCCGAGTTCGCTGAGCAGGCCGATCAACCCCATCGCCGTGATGTCAGCGATACCTGGAATTGAGACAAGAATATCATAACGTCGCATCAGCGCCTCATCGCTTGCGATGATCTTGCGGATCATCGCCTCGAGGCGCGCGATATGCTTGTCGACGGCCTTGAGCTGCCTGCCCAGTTCGCGCTTGAGGTTGGCACATTGGGCCGCACCATGGCGGTTTGAAACGGCCGTTCTGTCGCCAACGGCGGCGATGCGAGCTGAGATAAGCTCTGCCAGTTTCTGGATTTTTTCAGGAGCAGGGATGGTCGCGTTTGGCTGATGCAGGGCTGCCAACTGGGCCAGTGTCATCGCATCGATCGTATCGGTTTTGGCCAACTTACCTAAGATGTCGGCAAACTTGCGGGATCGATAAGGATTGATGACACAAACCGCAATACCGGCAGCGTGCAGAGCGGCGTGGCAAGAGCGATGGTGTTTTCCCGTTGCCTCACAAACCACAAGGCCGACCTGATACGTGGCAAGGCTGGCGAGCAATTGCTTGTGGCCTTTTTTGGTGTTGGCAAACCGGAACGTCACATTGGCCGGATAGATTGCGACATCGAGCCAGTTCTTGGCAACATCGATGCCGACATATACCATGTCAGAGTCGCTTCGTTTGACCTTGCCTTGCATCCGGGACTTGCTCCCAATCATCTGTTCAGGTGAAGCGATGGGCGGGCTGGCCTAGCTAACAAACGGTGCAAATCACCCAAGGGCAGCACGGCCCCAAACCCGCCCGATCCGGCAGGGTGGCCATCCTGCCGGATCAAGCCTGAACATCGCTGATTCGCAAGAAACAGGCTCAAGATTAAGATACAAAGGGCTGAAAGCCCTAACATATCGCCGCCCTGCGGCGATCTTTGAGGGGCTTTCAGCCCCTCAAACACCCCGACCAGGGGATCATCCCCTGGACCTCGGACTTTGTCAGAGGTTCCCTAATACTCCCGGAACGCTCGGTTGAAGCTGTCGGATATTGGTCGCAGCAAGTAGGAAAAGAACGTGCGCGTGTTGGTGCGCACGAAGATGTCCGCCGGCATTCCGTATTTGATCTGCGCCATTAAACGCTTTGCTTTGTCACTTGGTACGATGTTGACCCGGACAAGGTAGTAGGTCGTGTTGTCTTTCTCGTCGGTCAGCGCGTCGGGAGAGACGTAGGCGACCGTTGCCTCGAGGTTTTCACCCTCCGATGATTTCAGCGCCGATATCGTCACCCATGCCGTGCGGCCAATGGCGACGTTTTCGATGTCGCCCGGGGCCAACCGGCCCTCCGCGATGATGTCGCTCGATTTCGGTATAATCTCGGCAACGCTCTCGTTTGATTTGATGACACCGCCTTCCGTATAGACGGCGAGCTTGACCAGGCGGCCCGTTGCAGGCGCTCGAATTTCGGTCTGATCGAGTTCGTGTTGCGCGGCCAGCAGCTCGCTGGCGGCCTCCCGCAGCGCAACCCGCGCCCTCGACATCTCATCGCCGATCCGTTCGAGATAGGCAGCTTTGCGCTCGCGGATCTTTGCATCGACTTCATCGAGCCGGGAGCTCAGAGAGTCGATCTGTTCAGCGAGGATCGCCCGGCGACCGACGGCATCGACCTCGCGGCGCTGGGCTTCATAGAACCGGGTCTTGGCGATGTAGCCTTGTTTGACGACCGGCCGCATCCGGCTCACCTCGCTCTTGGAGATCTTCACCTGTTGTGCCACGCTGAAGGCCTCGGCCTCGCGCGCACCGCGTTCCTGCCGCAGTGCCTGGCGCTGCTTTCTCAGTCCCGAAATCTCGTTGGCAATCCTGTCGAGCGAACTTTTCATCCGAATGTACTGGTCGCTCGCAAAGTCACCGGCGTCGAGGATTGTCCGGCTGCCCGCGCCGCCGTTCTGCCGGTGCCCGCTCCGCAGCGCCGCCGAGCCGATCAATCCGCCGTTCTCAAACAGATCATATTCCTTCTGCAATCGCGTCAACAGGGCAGACTGATAAGCCTTGCGCGCCTGCAACATATCGCGCCTCGACAGGCTTTTGGAACTGTCGAGCGACAGAATCGGATCACCGACGCTCACCGTTTGGCCGTCCGTGACATGGATCTTTGCCACCACACCCCCGACCGGATGCTGGACCAACTGGTTCTGTGCGGCAACCGTGATTTGTCCCGATGCGATGACGGCGCCCGAAATCGGCACCAGGGCACCCCAAAGACCGACGACGACGATAAAGCCAAAGACGATCAATCCGCCGATCCTGAGCGGTGATGATGTGTCCGTTATCAGATCGTTGAGCCAGCTCGGCTTGTGGTCATCATTTGCACGCATTGCAAGCATCCTTCGCATCTTCATCAATAGTGTCTCGTTAGGCGAGGCAGGTGGTGAGCAGGCAGCAGAGCCGCGATGATCAACCTGCTGGATTGAGTTCTGCTACGTTGGTCGGCGTAGCTGCCGCAATTGTAGCCAGGTTGTTCTTGACGATGGCTGGTACCAGCTGCCCGCCGTCCATCACCATTGCCCGGTCCACGACCTCCAGGATCGACTTTCGTTGGCTGATAACAATCACGCTTTTGGCGTTCTCGCGCGCTGCGAGGATTGCCGAGGACAGCTGCGCCAGTCCTTCGGCGTCGAGATGGGCGTTGGGTTCGTCAAGAACCAGAACCTTCGGGTCGCCGTACAGTGCCCGGGCCAGTGCAATCCGCTGGCGCTGACCGCCGGATAGCATGATGCCGCCGGGACCGACGATCGTGTTGTAGCCCGATGGCATGCGAGAAATCATTTCATGGACGCCGGCACCTTCGCTGGCCTTGATGACGGCCGCCTCATCAACCTTGGGCGCCATGCGGGCAATGTTCTCAGCCACGGTGCCGGGAAACAGCCAGACATCCTGAGGCATATAGCCGAACGCATTGCCGCGCTGCGTTTCATTCCATTGATTGAGTGCGAAGTTGTCGAGCCTGACCTTGCCGTCCGTCGGCTCAAGCGCGCCACACAGGATCCGCGCCAGGGTCGACTTGCCGCTCGCACTGACACCGAGAATGGCGACCGCCTCGCCGGGTTCGACCCGCAGTGACACGGAAGAAAGAATGCTCAAGTCGGGTTGGTTTCGTGGATCGGGACAATAACTGATGTTGGCGGCCGTCAGCACGCCTTTGGGCGGCGGCAGACTGTGTTTGGTCGGCTCGGCGGTGACCTCCTGCAACTTTTTCGAGATCGCGCGGCCCTTCTCAAGGGTGGTGAGGGTCAGCTTCCAACCCGCAATCAGCTTTTCGAGCGGCGCCAACACCTTTCCGGAAATGATCGCAGCGGCGAAAATCGTTCCACCAAACATATCTCCTTGCATGACCAGCCACGCCCCGACGGCCAGCGTACCAACCTGCAAGATATTGCGGATACTGCGACTGATACCGAGAAAGCGCCCGTTTTGGCGGGCAACGATGTCCTGGGTGTTGGCGGCGCCGACAACCAGGCGGCCCCAGCGCTCGAACATCGAGGGAGCAAGGCCCATCGACAGGACCTCGTCACTGCGCTGCAGAGCAAAGTTCGCGAAGTTCGATGCATGGCTTTGCTGCGCTGTCGACAGCTTCTGAACCTCGTCAATGCTGACATGATTAAGCCAGGCAATGATACACAGCAAAATTCCACCGCCAAGCGACAGAAACCCAAGCATCGGATGCAGAATGAAAAGCAAGGCCAGAAAAATCGGAATAAAAGGCACGTCGAAAAGGTTGATGAAGGTTTGTGATCCCAGATAATTTTGAACCAGATGCAGGTCGCGCACGACCATAGATTTTTCAATGTCACTGCGGGTGCCCGTCGCCGACAGGGCGCCGCGAAGGAGCGGCTCGGCCGTCACGGTCAAAAATCGCGACGACAAGCGCTGTGCCAAAACAATACGAACCATTTCGCAAACGCCGTACGTCAAAAGCGCAATCACGGTCACAGCGGTCAGGTAAATAAGTGTTTCCAAGCTTTGGGAATTCAGGATGCGCCCATAGATCTGGGTCATATGCAGCGGCACCACGAGCAGCAAGAGATTGGCTATGATGGAAAACGTCGCGATATACATGATCGGACGTGATAGCGATTTGTTGGAGAGAAAGCCGATTGATTGATGCCTGCTTCTCTCGGTTACCCGGTTGAGCGGTTTCATTGTCGATGCCTCTTGCGTTGTCGGCCGATGAATGCCAGTCACATCGAACTGCTCTCGACCTTCGCATAACCACAGGCAAAAATCGCACCAGATAAAAAGTTTGTGGCTCAAATACTCGTTTTTACGGATACGTCAGGTTCCGTTGCATGGAAATAAACAAGTGAATGAATTGTTAAATCTCTACATTTTGCATAATATCCTATATCGTCTTATCGAAGGTTCTTTCACCGACACATCGTTCCCAAAGTGTCTCCGCCGGCAAACGGGAAATCATTTTGTTTGGGTTCTGGAGTGACAAATGCCCGACGACGTCCGCCCGCGACCGAGGCGCTTGATTCGCAACTAGGCCGAGCACTTGACCAGCACGTCGATCGTTATCGCGTTCGGAGCGCCACTGGGCATGGGCCAACGGCAACAAGCGGACGGTGTCATCGGGTTGCACCGCCCAACGCCGCCGACGGGCTCGCGAACGCGGCCGCGCCGGCGGGGCCAGATGCACAAATTGCAGCCTCGAACCGCGGGTGCGATCGACCACATCGCCGGCATCATCGCGACGCCGCAGCGCGGCAAACTGGCGAGCTCCTGCGGACGCCAATTTAGCGCTGCGATCTCAAGCGTTGGGCCACGCGGCCGGGCAACCAGCCCGTTGCCGGTGCCGCGCCTTGGCACAGACCAAATCTGAGCGTCCGAATGCGCATTTTTAGGTGATACGGGACCAATAGGCCCAGCTGCGATGCTGTGCCGTGCTGTGCAGGGACATTTGGCCACGTTCTGGTCCACACGATCGCCGTGTTGCACGTTTTCGATCGCGCATTTCGCTTTCGTCATATAGTTGAATGGCGTGATTGTTTGAGGGAGACCAAGCATGCTGCCGCAAACCGGTTGTGTCGCTTTTGATCAGGATTTCGCCAACATATCCACCATTGCCAATCGGGAGATCCAGACATCGCAAGATCTCGAAGCGATGTTGAGCGAGCTTTACGCAGCGATTTTCAACGTCGACCTGAACACTTACGATGTTGATGAATTGCGCAGCGCTGCCGGCCAGGTGTTGCGCGCAACTTATGCTTTGCGCATGTCGCTGCGCGACCGGCTCGCCGATTGGGAGCGGCGCCAGTTGGTCACGACGCACAGCGAAACGGCTCTCAGAAACGTGTTTCGCGCCAGCCGCTATGCCACCGACATGCTCGGCGAACTCGCCATCGGTTACGACCAGATGGATGCCGGCGATCGGGTGATCCGCGCCTTTGCGGGCCGCCACAACAACACGCTGCTGCATCCGCGTTTCGAGCAGAGCGGGCAGGATGTAACCTTCCAATCCGGCGACGTGATTGTGTTGCGTGGTCTGCACCACAACAGTGCTGCAATCGCGCGGATCGGCGATGTCGATTCACAGTTCTCCCATGCCGCGCTCATACACATCGATGACAGCGGGCGCCATCGCGTGCTCGAAGCGCTTATCGAAGAAGGGGCAACCATCTCCAATCTCGATTACACGCTCGAACACCGGATTGGCCGCGCTGTTCTGTTTCGCCATCGCGATCCGGACCTTGCCGCGCGCGCTGCCGATCGCATCTATGACAGGTTCAAGGCGTCACGCAGCTTTGGCGGCACGCCGATCCTCTATGACTTTTCGATGGAGCTGAAGGACTATTCATCGCATTTTTGCTCGAAAGTGATCCGGGAAGGCTTCGACAGGGCCAGTGGCGGGCTGGTGCAGCTGCCGACCTATCCAACGCAGTTCCGGCAGGCGCCGGCGGACTTCCTCAACCGCATCGGCGTCACCGCCGAAGCCAGCTTCGCCCCGGGCGACATGGAGCTTGAAACGCAGTTCGATGCCGTTGCGGAATGGCGCGATTATCGCAAAACGTCCCGCACCCGGCTAACGGACTTCATCATGGTCAAGTTGTTCGAGTGGATGTCGCGCGGCTATGTCATGCGCCCGTCGTTAGGCATCAAGATGGTTGGTTGGTTTGGCGTTGTCGCCGGCCAACTGCCGAACTTCCTGAAAGACCTGTTGTCGTTTGTCGTGCCCAAGGTGCCATCAAACATGCGCGCCCAAACCATCGAGGCGATCGCGATGCTGCAACGGACCGCCGAACCGCTCTACCGCGAACTCCATGCCCTGGAGCGCAAGGCGATCAGGGATACCGGCAGACCGCTGCATCCGCGCGCCGTCTATGACTATCTCGACGACGTCGAACGCAATGCCAAGGGCAGGATCGGCTACCTGCGGCAACGCTAGAGCAACCTGCCTTTATTCGGAATCGGAACGATCCCGAATAAAGGCAGAAAGTTGCTCGCCTCTAAAGTGGCGATCATCTTTGTGCTTTAAGTTGGAACCGCAATAGCGGTTCCAACTTAAAGCACGATGATCTAGATCGCGGTCAGCCGGCCGGCGTCTCGCCCAGTGTCGTGCAACGGCGGTCGATCAGGCGGGCGGTCGATCAGGTGATCGATCAGGGCGCCGACCGATTGAGTGCCCTCAACCCCCGCGCGCCAATTGTTGGGCGATGACAATGCCGCCAATGACCATCGCCAATGCGATGGCGTGATAGGGATGGAAGGTTTCGCCAAGGAAGACGACGGCGAGGACGGCGCCGAAGATCGGCACGAGGTTCAGAAACAGGCTGGCGGTGTTGCCGCCGAGCAGCTCATTGGTGCGGATCCAGCAGCCCTGGGAGACGATCGAGGGAAACAGCGCTGTGTAGACAATGACGCTCCACGCCGTGCCCGTCCTCGGCAGGATCGTTTGCCCGAAGTAATATTCGGCCGCCGCCATCGGGACCGAGGTTATCATCGCAGCGCCGACGAGGACGGTCAGAAAGCTGATCCAGTGCATCTGCGGCTTGGCGCGCAGGGCGACGGAATAGGCCGCATAAACCACGACGGCGACCAGCATGATCGCATCGCCGGGGTTGATGGTGAGATCCGCCAACCGGCCGAGGTCACCCTGGGCCGCAACCAGCACAACACCAACCAGCGTTATCGAATAGCCGACGGCATGGGCCCAATGCATGCGCAGTCCGAACAGCAGGAAATTGAGCGCAAAAATGAACATCGGCATCGCCGACTGCAAGATTGCAACGTTGATCGCCGTCGTGAACTTCAACGACGAATAGAGCAGGCCATTGAAGATGGCGAAGCCACAGGCGCCAGCAACACCTAAGTAGACGATATGGCGCTTGATGACCGGCCAGTCGTTGCGCACGTAGCGCCAGCCAACGAGCAGCATGATCGTAATGGCGATCAACCAACGACACATCGTCAGCATCAACGGTGAGACCTCGCCGACGGCGAATTTGCCGGCAACCGCGTTACCACCCCAGACCAACGTCGTGATGACGGCCAGCAGCGCGCCATTGTCGGCCAGCCAACCGAGGCGAGATGATTGCGAACGCTGCTGCATGATGGTTTGTTTTTCCCGGCACTGGTGCGCGCCTCGTCTGCCCACGTTGAAAGGCCCGACCTCGCACACCGGCTTTGCACAATTCAGATGCTAGATCATCGTGCTTTAAGTTGGAACCGCTGTTGCGGTTCCAACTTAAAGCACAAAGATGATCGCCACTTTAGAGGCGAGCAACTTTCTGCCTTTATTCGGGATCGCTCCGATTCCGAATAAAGGCAGGTTGCTCTAGGGCCTGTTGAGTATCAGGCGCCATTGATGATTGCCGCCGCTGCGTAGATCATCGCGCTGAAGCTGGCGTCAGTTTTGTCGCTGCGCATGGCGATGCGCTTGAACTCTTTGAGTTTGCAGAAGAAATTCTCGATGAGATGACGCCACTTATAGATTTCGGCGTCAATCTCCAGCGGCGCAACGCGATGCGGCATTTGCGAAATGACGGCCTTGGCGCCGCGTTCGTTCAGCTCTTCGATGATCCAGTTCACATCGAACGCCTTATCGCCGAGCAAGGCATCGAACGCGACATCCTCAATGAGCGGCGCAACGCCAACCGTGTCGTGGCGATGGCCGGGCAGAAGTTCGAACCGCACGAGATTGCCGAGCGCGTCCGTGAGCGCCAGGATTTTGGTCGTCAGCCCGCCTCTCGACTTGCCGATAGCCTGGCTCCCGGTCCCCCTTTTGCGCCCTGTCCGTGGCGGTGGACCTTGACGATTGTTCCGTCGACCATCGCATATTCGATATCAGGATCGCCGGATAAAGCACCGAAAACGCGTTCAAAAACACCGAGCTTCACCCACTCTCGAAAGCGCTTGTAGACGCTGTTCCATTTGCCGAACTCTTCCGGTAGGTCGCGCCACGGACTGCCGGTCCGCACGATCCACAGGACGGCTTCCATGAACGTGCGGTTGTCGCTGCCCGTGCGGCCGGGGTCGGTTGGCTTGCCGAGGCAGTGCGGCGCCATCTTCTTCCACATACCGTCAGTGATCACACGCCGTGCAGCCATTCAAGCCTCCCTCCAAAAGGAAGCTTGAATCAGAAAACAACTGATTCGTGAATCGCTGATACTCAACAGGCCCTAGGGCAATCCGTCCTGACAATGCGTGTCAGTTGCCGCTAATTAGCGCATTCAACCGAAATGGAGCCATTCTGCCGCGGCGAAATTGGTCTGAGATCAAGCGGACCGGCGAGGTGCATAGCAGCGCTACGGGTTTCCAAAGGGTAGCGCCCTTTGGCGGGATTGTTAGGGCCGAGCCCTTAGCCAATCGCCGCCTTGCGGCGATCCATGAGGGGCTTTCAGCCCCTCATACTCCCCGACCAGGGGATGATCCCCTGGATCTCGGACTCATTCAGAGGTTCCCTAAGCCTTCTCGGCCAGCTTGGCGCTGCCGGGGCCGCCTTCGATATGGAACTCGCTCTTGCCGTAGCCGGCCTCGATCGGGATCCGCAGAATACGCCCGCTATCCGTTTTCTGGACTTGCGGCAACACCGTGACAATCGGATCGTGGCGCGTGCGAGCGATCGCTTCGGCAACGCTCGTGGCGCGCCCGACCCGCTCGAGGTTGAGACGGGTCGCAAAGATCAGCGTGCGCCGGCCAGCGTCGGCTTCCGCGATCGCGCGCTGCGGATTGATCCAGACCGAATCAACGGCTTCCGTGCCGTCATGGGCCAGCGCATGGTCGTCGGGCGCACGGGTCAGAAAGAAGTGCGTGTCAAATCGCTTCGGCAAGTGGACGGGCGTTATCCAATGCGCGAAATGGGCCATCTCGTCGAGCGCTAACCGCAGACCTTCTGCGATCGCGACATCGGCCATGCCGATTTCGTTCTTGTCCAATGCTTCGCGATACTGCTCTCCGAGCCTGGCGGTGCGCTCACCGTCCACGATCGCACCGGTCTGCGCCGATCGCATCAATAGCACACCGCATTCCTCGAACGCTTCGCGCGCAGCGGCGACGCGCACCGCCAGCTGGTCGTCGCTCAAGCCATCGGCGCCGTCCGACAATGTGCGCAACCGCCGATCATAATCACTGCGGTCGAGCGAACCGCCGGGAAACACCAGTGCACCCGAGGCAAAGTCGATCTGGTGATGGCGCACCACCATGAAGATTTCCAAGCCCTGCCTGCCGTCTCTGGCGAGCAGCACGGTTGCAGACAGGCGCGGTGTCACCGGGGTGGTCATAGCGTCTACCTTATCACAAACTGAAGAGCCCGGATGTCGTCACCCAGGCTCATCTGGCGATTTCGATTGTGGCTCACTGTTTCGCTTGCGACAGGCAGCGCAGCGCGTCGATTGCGATCACATCGGGCCGATCGAGATCAAGCATGGCGGCAAGCTGGCGTTGCGCCGTGGTCCGGTCAACCGCCATTGCAGCGTTGTCGCGAAACTTCACGATGATGTCCTCGTTGGACAACGGCCGGTCGGCCGCACCGCGATTGATGTGCTCGCGGTGGCGCAACGTCCTGCCGTCCGCCATGGTGATGAGGACTTCACCCGAATAGGCGGCCGGGAACGGGCTCTGCGGATCATCGGCATAGGAGAGCTTGTCGGCCAACGCCAGAACGTGCGGATCTCGCAGCACATCAGGCTCGAGCTCGTCCAGTGTCAACCGGCCACGGACCAGGGCAGCAGCAACCAGGAAGTGCGTCGAGAACTTTGCATCGTAGTCGTTTTGCGGCCGCTTCTTGTTGGCTTCCGGCTCGCAGATCGTGGCGTGCACGCCCTCCGGCACCAGCACTTCGATGGACTTGATCTTGGTGTGATCGCCGACCTCGTCGCGCAGGGCGAGGGCGGCGTCGATCGCGCCGTGGCTAAAGTGGCATGTTGGGTACGGCTTGATGGCGGTTGCGAGCAGCTCCCAGACCTCTCCCAAGCCCTGCGTTGCAAGGTCCAGATCAATCAGTTCCGTGCGCGAACTGCGGCCGAGATAGGCGTTGAACAGACCAAAGCGGCCATCGTAGGGATTGGTGGCGCCGACAAAGCCTTCCTTTGCCAATGCCGCGGCGGTGATCCCGGCCGATGCTGCCCAACCCGGGTGAAACCGTTTGTTCCAGGCACCGTCTTCGAGGAACTCCATGCTGCCGGAGGCCATCGATACCGCCAGACCCTGGGCATGCATCAGTTGTTTCTTGTTGAGGCCCATCAAACGGCCGGCGGCAAGGGCGCAGCCGAAAATACCGACCATGCCGGTTGGGTGAAAGCCGACCTGATGGAACTGGCTCTTGGCCACCATGCCAATGCGGGCGGCGGTCTCGACGCCGGCAATGAACGCAGTCACCAGTTCACGACCGCTGGCACCAACGTGGGCGGCAGCCGACATGACGGCGGGAAAGATGCTGGCCGTCGGATGCACGATGGCGGCGACATGAGTGTCGTCATAGTCAAGGCCGTGGCACAAAAAGCCGTTCATTGTCGCGGCATCGCGGACCGGCAGGGTTGCCGGCATGGCGATGACCGGCACCGCGCCTTCGCCGGCAATGCCTCGCAGGCCCGCCAGCGTCTTATGCGCAAACTCATACCGGGTCGAAGCCATTGCGATACCGGCCGCATCGAGCATGTGATGCAAGGCCCGCGCGCGCACGGTCGCCGGAATATCATCATGGTCGAGCGCCGTGACAAACTCCGCCAGCGCCTCTTGGATCGGCAGCTCATGCAATCGCGTACCGGTGCCGGCCGCGATCCTGGTTTGAATATTCATTGTCTGTCTCCTCCCTGGAGGCTGACGGTGTCAGCAGTTCATTCGGCAGCTTTGCGCTTGACGCGGTCTGCGATCTCCTCGTCGTCACGGCCGAGCTTCGGCGCCGGCTCATCACGATCCGGTCTGACATTGTCGAACATCATCGGCAGGCCGAAGAAGTGATCCTGCTTGTCGCCGTCACCGCGCAGAATTTCAAGTGCCTTGGTTTGTGGGTGGACTGCGACCTTGTCGATTGTCTGCACCGGTGCGTTCGGCACGTTGGCGGCATCGAGCAGATCGGCCCACTGATCGCTGGTTTTGGTTTGCGTCACCTGTTCGATCATCGCAATGAGGATCGGCTTGTTTTCAACGCGAAGGCCGTTGTTGGCAAAGCGCGGATCCCGGGCCCATTCGGGATGGCCCAACACCTCGCAAACCTTGCGGAACAGATTGTCGTTGCCGCCGCCGATCACAAGTTCGCCGTCGCTGGTCTTAAACGCTTGATAGGGCGAAATCATCGCGACGCCGGAGCCGGATTTGGCCGGCAGCTTGCCGGAAAAATGGTACATCGGCAGGAAATACACCATCCAGGCCAGCGCCGTTTCGAACAGCGAAACGTCAACAACGCCGCCCCGGCCGGTTTTCTCGCGCCGCAACAGCGCCGTGACAACGCCCATCGCCGCCCACATGCCGGTGCCCATGTCGATCATCGAGGTGCCGACGCGAACGGCGGGACGGCCGGGTTCACCCTGGGTGCTCATGACGCCGCCAAAGGCCTGCATCAGCGGATCATAGCCAGGCCGTTCCGACAGCGGTCCGCTCTTGCCAAACGCGTGGATTGACGCATAGACGAGGCGGGGATTGTCCGCGCAAAGCACATCCGCGCCAATGCCAAGCTTGTTGACCAGGCCCGGTCGCTGGTTCTGAATCACGGCATCGCCATCGCGCGCCAGTTGGCGGATCGTGGCGACACCCTCCGGCGATTTGAGATCAACCTGGACCGACTTCTTGTTGCGATTGAGCGCGTGGAAAACACCGGCCATGTCATCGACGAACGGCGGCCCCCAGGCCCGTGCATCATCGCCAACTTCGGGGCGTTCCACCTTGATGACCTCGGCCCCCATCTCGGCCAGGATCAGGCCGGCATAGGGGGCCGCGACGCTGTGGCCGATCTCGATCACCGTCAAACCGTCCAGCGGCAGGTGCGAGCGGTGGTTGGCTTGCGGCCCGTCCATGCGATACTCCTCGAAATTGCGGTTGCGAACGATGGCCTTTCGGACTTTGTCGGCAGATCGGGCCGGCAGATCGAGCCGGCAGACGGGGCCGACAGACCGGCCTGGAACCATCCCGCGTTCTCGCCGCGCCGACACTACCGCTGCGGACCGGTTCTGCAATCCGCCGCAGCCTCAAATCACACCGTTGATGGGGAATTCGGGATGGCCGTGGCATAACGGGACGGCGACAGCCAAGCGGGCAACAGGAACAGCGGAGAAATCCAACGATGGCGCTCAGCTTCGAGACCCTGGAAATAGCGGTTTACGAGCCGAAGATTTGGGTTGTGACGATGAACCGGCCGCAGGCGCTCAACGCCATGAACACCTTGATGATGACGGAACTGCGGGACTGCTTTCAGGAGTTCTACGTCGATCCCGCGCAGGCGAATTGCATTATTTTGACCGGCGCCGGCGAGCGCGGATTTTGCTCCGGCGCCGATCTCAAAGAACGCGACGGCATGACGGATGCAACCTGGCAGCGCCAGCACGCCATTGTCGAGCAACTGATCCGCAACATTTTCAACTGCCCGGTGCCGATCATTGCCGCGGTCAACGGCATTGCCATGGGCGGTGGTTTCGAATTGGCGCTCGCAACCGACTTTATCTATGCCGCAAGCACCGCGCGATTTGCCCTGCCGGAGGTCACCCGCGGCATCATGCCGGGCGCTGCCGGCCCGCAAAACCTGCCGCGGGCCTGCGGCGTGCGCCGTGCCAAGGAGATCGTGCTGACGGGTAAGCCGTTCGATGCCAAAACCGCGATGGCGTGGAACATCGTCAACAAGGTTTGCGAACCGGATACTCTGCTCGACGATGCCATCGAAACCGCGCGCATCATTGCCGAGAACGCGCCGATCGGCGTGCGCCAGGCCAAGAAATCACTGGATAAGGCGACCGAGCTTGACCGCAATTCGGGCTATGCCTTCGAGATCGAGGCCTACAATCTCACGGTGCCCACTCAAGATCGCCTCGAAGGCGTCAAAGCCTTCAACGAAAAGCGCAAACCGGTGTTCAAAGGCCGCTAATGGTAGTTCGCAGAAATCCCAACGGTGTCTGGCGGCCACGGGGGCGCGGATTTCACATGCTTGTTGCCGCCAGCAACGACGGTCATCCTGTTTTTCTCACAGGCCAGGTTGCTTGGGACGAGAACGAGGAGATCGTCGGTAAGGGCGACATTCGCGAGCAGGCGCGGCAATGTTTCCGCAACATCGAGAATAGCCTGGCGAGTGTGGGCGGGCGCATCGAAGACATCGTGGAATTGACGACCTACTACACCGAACCATCGCAGCTCGGCGCGATCCAACAGGTAAGATCCGAATTCATCGCGGCGAGCACGGCACCGGCGAGTACGTCGATCATGGTCGCCGGCCTCGGTCATCCCGACTTCCTGGTCGAGATGACACCCGTTGCCATCGTGCCGCATGATAGGTTCGTTGGATAGAAATTTAGGGCGACCGCCGCAAGGAGAATGAGACATGGAACGCGACGTTCAAGTGCGCGAAGTGGGCCCGCGTGACGGCCTGCAGCTGGTCAAGACCTTCATGGCGACCGCAACCAAGATCAAGTGGATCAAGGCCGAAGCGGCGGCCGGCGTGATCGATTTCGAGGTCACGTCGTTCGTTCCGCCGAGCGTCATTCCGCAATTCGCCGATGCCCGCGACGTGGCAACCGAGGCGCTCAAGATCGACGGTATCAATGCGATGGTGTTGGTGCCCAACCTGAAAGGCGCCGAGATGGCGTTCGAGACCGGATGCCCGCAGGTCAACGGCATCGTGTCGGTGTCAAAGACCCACAACCAGGCCAATGTGCGGCGCACGCGCGAGGAGTCGATCGCAGGCTTTCACAAGATTATTGCCGCGCGCAATGCCAATCCGGACTACGCCGACATCAAGGTGGGTTGCGGTCTGCCGACTGCGCTCGGTTGCACGCTTGAAGGCAACGTGGCCGAATCCGAAGTGCTCCATGTCGTGGAACAGATCCTGGCCGCCGGGCCGGATGAGATCATGATCCCCGACACCGTCGGCTATGCGGCGCCGAGCCACGTGCGCTCGGTCTTGAAACAAACGATCGCGCTGTGCGGCGACGTTCCGGTCGTCGCCCACTTCCACGATACCCGCGGGCTCGGGCTCGCCAATGTCTATGCCGCGCTGGAAGCCGGCTGCACGCGCTTCGATGCTTCGCTGGCCGGTCTCGGCGGCTGCCCGTTCGCGCCGGGGGCGACCGGCAACATCGTCACCGAAGATCTGGTGTTCCTGTTGGAGGCGGAGGGCCTGAAGACCGGCATCGATATCATGGCGCTCAAAGATGCCCGCGAAATTCTGGTTGGCGCGCTGCCCGAAGAAGAACCCCACGGTGCGATACTGAAGGCCGGTCTGCCGAAGGGCTTTGCGCCGGCCACGCCTTCGATTGCTGCGGAGTAAATCATGCAGGACAACGCCGGTTCCGACACTCAGTTGACCATGCCGCTGGATGAGACGTGGCGCGAGATCCGCGACGCGGTGGCAAGGATTTGCGAGGACTATCCGAACGAGTATTGGATGGATCTCGATGCCAAGAGCGAATACCCCCACGCCTTTGTCGATGCGTTGACGCAGGCCGGTTATCTGGCGGTACTCATTCCGGAGGACTACGGCGGCACCGGCCTGCCGATCTCGGCGGCCGGTGCCGTGCTGGAGACGATCCACGCCACGGGCTGCAATGCGGCGGCCTGCCATGCGCAAATGTATACGATGGGAACCTTGCTGCGCCATGGCAGTGAAGCGCAAAAGCAGCGCTATCTGCCGGATATTGCCTCGGGCGCGTTGCGCATGCAGGCGTTCGGCGTCACCGAGCCGACAACCGGCAGCGACACGACCCAGCTCAAGACCCGGGCCCAGCGCGACGGCGAGCACTACGTCATCAACGGTCAGAAGGTCTGGACCAGCCGCGCCCTACAGTCCGATCTCGGCTTGCTGTTGGCACGCACGACGCCGGCGGATCAGGTTAAGCGGCGCAGCGACGGGCTGTCGGTGTTTCTGGTCGACATGCGCGCGGCAAAGGACAACGGCATGGAGATCCGCAAGCTCGATGCCGCCATCAACCACAACACCACCGAGGTGTTCTATGATAACCTGAAGATCCCGGCCGACAGCCTGATCGGCGAAGAAGGCCGCGGCTTCAAGTATATTCTCGACGGCATGAATGCCGAGCGCATTCTGATCGCGCATGAATCACTCGGTGATGCCAAGTATTTCATCCAACGTGCAACCGATTACGCCAACGAGCGCGTCGTGTTCGGGGCGCCGATCGGCAAGAACCAGGGTGTCCAGTTCCCGATCGCCAAAGCCTATGCCGAGACGTGCGCGGCGGAACTGATGATCAAAAGGGCGGCTGCGATGTTTGACGCCGGCCGGCCGTGCGGCGCGGAAGCCAACATGGCAAAGATGCTCGCGGCCGACGCCGCCTGGCACGCCGCTGAGGCGTGCATGCAGACCTTCGGCGGTTTCGCCTTCGCGCGCGAATACGGCATCGAGCGCAAATGGCGCGAAGCCCGCCTCTACCAGACGGCGCCGATATCGACCAACATGATCCTCGCCTATATCGGCCAACACGTCCTCGGCATGCCGCGCAGTTATTGAGGTGATCGTCTGCAGGTATGCCCTCGCGTTTTCGGCCAGGCGATCGCTTTGACGGGCCGTTGCCGCCCCCAACCTCACGAACAAACGGAGCCACGCACATGACCGATCTGATCCTCCGCGGCGGACGCGTGATCGACCCATCGCAGAACATCGATGGCGTTATGGATGTCGCCTTTGCCGACGGCAAGGCGGCAAGCGTCGGGCCCAACCTCGAAGCCGGGCCGGCGACCGACGTGCGCGATGTGACCGGCAAGATCGTCACGCCAGGCCTGCTCGATCTGCACACCCACGTCTATTGGGGCGGCACATCACTCGGCATCGATGCCGAAGACTTTTGTCGCTTGAGCGGCGTCACGACGGCGGTTGATACCGGCTCGGCCGGACCAGGCAACTTTGCGGGCTTTCGCAAACACGTGATCGAACCCAGCGACGTGCGCATCCTGGCCTATCTACACGTCTCGTTCGCCGGCATTTATGCCTTTCATGACCGGGTGATGGTCGGTGAAAGCAAGAACATGGACTTGATGGCGCCGTTCGAAGCCGCTGCGATCGCCGATGCCAACCGCGACGTGATCGTCGGCATCAAGGCGCGCGTCGGGCTGCATGCCTCCGGCGATCAGGGGGCGGCACCATTGCAGGCGGCCTTGCAGGTCGGTGAAGAGATCGGCATGCCGGTGATGGCGCACATTGATCACCCGCCGCCGAGCTATGACGAGGTCGTCGACATGTTGCGGCCCGGCGACGTGCTCACGCACTGCTTCCGACCGTTTCCGAACTGCGCGACGACCGGCCAAGGCAAGATCAAAGCCGCCGTGCTGGCGGCGCGTGAACGCGGCGTCATCTTCGACATCGGCCACGGCAAGGGCTCGTTCTCGTTCAAGGTGGCGCGGCAAATGCTGGCCAACGGTTTTCCGCCGGATACCATTTCATCCGATGTTCACCGGCTGTGCATCGATGGCCCCGCTTTCGACCAGGTCACGACAATGTCGAAATTCCTGTGTCTCGGCATGGCCCTGCCGGAGGTCATCGAGCGCTCGACCGTCAATGCCGCCAAGGCGCTCAACCGGCCGGAACTCGGGACCTTCAAAGCCGGAGCGGCCGGTGATGCAACGATCCTTTCGGTTGCCGACGGCGCGTTTGACTATGTCGACACCACCGGCGAGATCATGACGGGCGATCGCAAGATCAACGCCGACGGGGTGGTGCTGGCCGGCAAGTGGTGGTATCCCAGCTGAGATGGAAAAACCTCCGATCAAGCCACAGGTTTCCAAAGGGCCCGGCCCTTTGGCGGGATCGTTGAGGGCAGAGCCCTTAACATATCGCCGCTTGGCGGCGATCCTTGAGGGGCTTTCAGCCCCTCAAACACCCCGACCAGGGGATCAACCCCTGGACCGCGGCACTTCACCGGCGCTTTTTTGAGCGCCGGCAAGGCGCGTGCCGGTGAAGTGATCGGGCTCGGCGCGTTGGCGGCAGCGACATCAATTTTATCGTTTCCGGCGCGGCGACACTTGCCGATCGTCAACATTCGTGCGTCAAATATTGGCCGTCGGGACAATCGAGATGTTGTTATATGGTGGCAAGTGCAATTGATCAGGAAGCGCCGCCGGGTGGCCTGTTTCGTCACGCGCTGATGCTTCGCTTCGCCGTGGTCAACGCCGTCGCGGTGGCGCTTGTCGCGGCCGCCTATTTCCAGGGATGGCTCGACGGCTTGTTGTCGGAAAACGTCTGGCCGCCGGCCGCCGTTATCGCCGCGGTGTTCCTTTATGGACTGGTCTTGTCAGGCCTCAAGATCCAGCAAACCATGGCAGCACTCGACGATGTTCGGTGCGGGATTTTCGGTGCCGGCTCGCGGGCACGGCAGTATCTTGAAATGGCTGACTTTGAGGATCCGGACAATCGTATCGTTCAGATCAATCTGCTGCGCATGCGCCTCGTCCACAAGATCTCAGTGGTCAAGCAAATCGCCAACATTCTTGTGTTCCTCGGCCTGATCGGAACGGTGATTGGCTTCATTATTGCCCTGTCCGGGATTGATGCGAAGGCGGCATCCGACACCGGCAATGTTGCCGGCATGATCGGCAAACTGATCGCCGGAATGTCGGTTGCGCTCTATACGACACTGCTCGGCGCGATCCTCAATCTGTGGCTCACGATCAACTACCGCCTGCTCACCACCGGAACCGTCAATCTGTTGGGCGCCATCGTCGAACGCGGCGAAGCAAAGGCGCGCGGCTGATGGATGAGCTGGACGAGTTCATCGATGATGGCGCCGATACCGTCTTTCGCGATGTCATCCTGTTGGCGCTGATCGGGTTCGTCGCGATGGTGGTCATGCTGCTGCCGCACATCCATGAGGCCGAAGTCGAAGCGCAGGATCACAAGGCACCGGGCAACGTCATCATCGAAATGCACTGGCCGAACGACAAACCGTTCGACGTCGATTTGTGGGTGCAGGGTCCAGGCGACGGACCGGTCGGTTTCTGGAACAAGGGCAATGAGGTGTTCAACCTTCTGCGCGACGATCTCGGTGTCGAAGGCGATGCCACCGACCTCAACTACGAAGTCTCCTACAGCCGCGGCATTCCAGCCGGCGAATACATCGTCAATGCGCACATGTACGGCTACATTCCGCCCGGAACGATCGTGCCGGTCAACGTGGTGGTCAGCGTTCGCACCAAGTTCGAATCGACCCGCCAGTTGCTGCACAGCTCGATCGTCCTGATCCGACACAACCAGGAAACAACAGTGTTCAGTTTTCGCCTGACAAAGGCCGGTGATCTTGTCGATGACAGCGTCTCGACGCTCTATCGCCCGCTGATCACCGGTGGCAAAGAGTGAGGGGCGGGCACGATCGACCAGGCCAACGTCGAAGGACTGTGGCGGGATCAACGGAGCCGAGACAATGGACGTCATCTTCTTCCTGTTCGTGGTAACCCTGCTCAGTTTGGCTGGGCTCGCCAGCATCGCGATCTGGTCGCCGCGCGCGGCCTGGATCCGGATCACGGCCGTCGCCCTGGCGATCGGCGCCATGGGTCTTGCCTATACGTCGCTTACAAGCCTGCTCGCCAAGCCAAAGCCGCGCCAGCTGATCTGGTTCGAACGCAATGTTGAGCAAGCGGAGATCCTCGGCGCCAGCTTTTCGGAAGGCCGGGCCATCTACCTGTGGCTGCGGCTCGAAGGCATGATCGAGCCACGCTATTACATGCTGCCGTGGAACAAGCAGACGGCCGAGGACCTCGAAGACGAACTCGAGGCCGCAGCCAAGAAAGGTCACCGGCTCAAGGTCGTCAAACCGTTCACCAACGACCAGTACGCTCAGACGGGCGGGCTCAACATCAAGATCATCCCGCCGCCGACGCTGCCGATGAAGCCACCGCGGTTCCCCGCGCGCGTGCACAATCCTCGTTCAACCGATATTTGATGGCGGATCGACCGCGGATCTTCGCGGCTTGCGCGCAAACGAAACGGCATGGCAAATGAGCACAAGTTTCACCCCGGGCATGAGCGCCTTTTCGCCCGGCGGGGGGCCCGCATCGCCGGCTCTATGCCGCGCCCGGCCACCCAAAGGCGCGGTCTCATGCAGCGCCGGGCG
The DNA here is from genome assembly GCA_965223355.1 of Hyphomicrobiaceae bacterium. GTDB lineage: Bacteria > Pseudomonadota > Alphaproteobacteria > Rhizobiales > Hyphomicrobiaceae > Tectiglobus. The sequence continues at coordinate 3,292,731 of CBDCWE010000003.1, read as the reverse complement.
GTGCCGGGCGGGGGCAGCGGGATGGTTTCAGTTAAGGCTGAAAGGCACTATGATGATGGGCCGTGGCAAAACCGGAGGACGCGCATGACGACGGCAAGCGAAACGCGTAAGAATTTCCGCAACATGATCGACGGTGACGGCATCGTGGTGGCACCCGGCTGCTACGACGGCCTGACGGCAACGCTGGTCGCCAAGGCCGGCTTCCCGGCCGCCTACATGACCGGTGCCGGCACGTCGGTTGCCAGGGGACTGCCCGATTACGGTCTGATGACCATGACCGAGATGGTTGCCAACGCCGGCATGATTGCGGCGGCATGCGCTATTCCCGTCGTCGCCGATGCGGACACCGGCTATGGCAATGAACTGAACGTAACGCGCACGATCCGCGAGTTCGAGCGGGCCGGCGTTGCCGCGATCCACATCGAAGACCAGGGCTTTCCGAAAAAGTGCGGCCATCTCGACGACAAGGACATCATTGCCCTCGACGACTACCTCGCCAAAATCCGCGCGGCGGCGGCGGCGCGCCAGGATCCTGACTTCATGATTATCGCGCGCACCGATACCCGCGCCAAATTCGGGCTCGAAGAAGCCGTGCGCCGTGCCAACGCGGCGCTGGCGGCCGGCGCCGACATCGCGTTTGTCGAAGCACCGCAGACCATAGATGAGCTCAAGGCCATCCCGCGCGACGTCAAGGGGCCATGCCTGTTCAACTATGTTGAAGGCGGCAAGACGCCAACAATCGACATGGAGCAGGCGTGCGAGATGGGCTTCAAGCTGGCGATCTTGCCCGGTTTGCTGCTGCGCAACGTCGTCTTCACCTGCGAGACTATCCTTCGCGATTTGCACGACAACAACCAGCTGCCGGATCCCAATGCGGGCATTGGTGTGCGCGGCATCTTCGCCCGGGTTGGTGCCGCCGAATGGGATGGACTGCGCGATAAGTTTGCCGGTCCCGCCAACACCGAAGCGGCCGAGTAATCCACCGCAAACGCGACCCAACCATAGGAACTGTCGATCACGTCCACCTTAAGGAGCTTCTGAACAAGCCACAGGTTTCCAAAGGGCTTGGCCCTTTGGCGGGATCGGCAACGGCAGAGCCCTTAACATATCGCCGCTTGGCGGCGATCCTTGAGGGGCTTTCAGTCCCTCAAACTCCCCGACCAGGGGACCCATCCCCTGGACCTCGGACTTCATCAGAGGTTCCTTAGATCATGTTCGCCGAGGTGCTTGAGTGGCGAGCAGGCAAACGGCGCCCCGATGACGTCCAGGTATACGCGTCCGTCACTTGCGACCGATAAACTGATCCACGAACGCGGCCAGCTTCTGCCAGTCCGTGAAATCGTGGTCCCCGCGGATGTTGTCCACCGCCCGATCTTTCAGCACGACGTGACGGATGATCTGCTCTTGAAAGAAGTCGTAATCGGTATAGCGCAAGGCACCGGCGGCGAGGTGGATGGCGGCGGGTTTCCAGCCCGTTGTTGCCAACAGGCGATCAACGTATGACTGGGCCTCTTCGCGGCCATCCGCAAAGGCTGCTGAAATGCTGACCGAGACCAGCGCGGACGACATCGCATTGAGCCGCTCGGCGTTGGCCGTGGCAAAGTTGATGATTGCCTCGGGGTGGCGCTGCTGATGGACGGGCGCCGCGATAATGCAGGCATCACACTCCCTGACCGCGGGATCACGTGCGCGCTGCGATGCATCGTGCAGGACCGCCTGATGTTGAGCGTCGATGATTTGTTGCGCGATGGTGTCGGCGATCCGGCGCGTATGCCCGGCGACCGTTCCAAAAGCGACCAAATACTTCAAGACCGGGCCCTCCTGCATCATTGCTCGTCACGGCCGACCCGCCGATTATTGCAGAGGACCTGCTTTGATCTGCGATGACATTGATTTGGCTCAAAGGCATGGCACCAAAGCCGCGCTGCCGGCATCAGCGATTTGCGCTGCTGAGCAAACTCGGTGCCTTGCCTGTGCAAACTATCGAAGGCCGCGCCTCGCATCGAACCGCGGCCCGGCAAGCCGTGTTGTGCATCTATTGCAGCCTGAGCCCGTCAGGCCCAGCCAACATAGGTTCCATAGGCCAGTCCGGCCAGTACCGCGCCGGTAAAGCCGAGCGCAACGTAGACGGCAAAGACTTCGCGCTTGACCAGGGCAAACACCGCGGTCATCGCCGGAATCGAACTAACGCCACCCGCGATCACGAAGGCCATGGCGGCGCCGGCGCTCATGCCCTGTTCCATGAGGCCGGCAACCAGTGGCGGTGCGGCGTAGGAGTTGAGGTAGGCCGGTGCACCGACCAAAGCCGCCAGAACGACCGGGAACAAACCGTCACCGCCGAGCACATGCGCAATCGATTCGGCTGGAATGTAGGCGATCATCATCGACTCGAGCAGGTATGCGAGCGTCAGCCATTTCAACAGAAAGTGACCATTGACCAAGAGCTCGCGGCGGAACACGTCGCGGCGTTCGGCTTCGCTCCAAAACGACCACTGCGGGGTGCCCTTAAACGGTGAGCGCGCGCTGCAGCAACCACCGCTTGTGCGCGCACGCAGGCTGTCGGCAAACCACCCCGCGCTTGTCATCGACAACATGACAAACCCGCCAAACAGCCCCATGCCGACGGCCACGAAGGTCTTTGCGACCGCGAATTCCCAGCTGAGCGCACCCGCCGTAATCAGGAATGCCGACGGGTCCATCAGCGGCGAAGAAAGCCAGAACGCCATGACCGGCGCCAGCGGTGTGCCAAGCGCCAGCAGCCCGGCGATAAACGGAATAACTTGGCAAGAGCAGAACGGTGAAAGGCCCCCCATCATGGCCGCCAGTATGATCATGCGAACCTGGCGGCCCTCGAAGGCCGTTGCGACGATTGCCTCGGCGCCGCTGGCCTTGAGATAGGCAACGGCAAGCACCGCAAACAGAATGTAGGGCGTCGTGCCCGTCAGCGCGCCGGCCACGAACCACAGTGACTTCGGCAGTTGTGCCGGGTCAAGGGCTGCCAGACCCGCAGCCAGGACCAGGAAGGCCAGCCAGGCACCGTCGACTTTCGGCAGCTGGAACTGCCGGAGCTTGGCAACGAGAGCCGCCATGATCATCTCTCCTTTTCATCGCTGCAGCACTCGCGCAGCAGGAAGCTTGCGAGCGCCTCGATGTGTGCGAACGCGGCACGATTGTGGATGGTGCGGCCATCCTTGGTTTGCTCTATCAGGCCTGCTGCAGACAAAAAGCGCAGATGATGGCTCAGCGTCGAGGCCGGAACATCGAGCCGTTGCTGGATTTCCCCGACCGTCAGTCCCTTCGGCCCGGCGCTGACCAGTGCCAGCAAAACGTCCAGGCGCGGTTCAGAGCCGATCGCCGCAAACCCCTGGGCGGCCTGCTCGAGGCTGAGATTGTCGTTGGTCGGGCGAATGTTGGTCGCTATATCCATATTTCTAGAATTATCGAAATATATGATCCTGTCAAGACCTTGAGCGATTTTGATCGCAGGTGGCGGGCGGGTATGGTCACTGTGGGAGCCAGCATATCGCCGCCGTGCGACGATCGATGACGGGCTTTCAGCCCCTCAAACTCCCCGGCCAGGGGATCGTCCCCTGGACCCCGAACTTATTAGGCCGTGCCGCGATAGAGGATTTCGTCCTTGGTGCCGACGGCGCGGCGCCACTGGGCCATCTCGGTTTGGCCCATCGTCACTTGCGGCGGCGTCGCAAGCTCGAAGTTGCCGTATCGATCGTTGCCGCGCACCAGCGTGGCGATCGTCTTGTCGCCGACGGCCTGACGTTGTTTCGCGGTGATGTAGCGGATCGCCAGACCAATGCGCCGATCATCCGTCGTGTTCGGATTGGACGCGTGCAGCAGGCGGCCATGATGCAGCGACATTTCACCGGGTGCCAGCTCGACGTCAACGGCCGTGCTGTCATCAACGTCAACGGCGATCTCCTGCCCGCGTGTGAGCAGGTTTTCCTGTGCGAAGGTATCCTTGTGGTCCAGGATCTCACGATGGCTGCCGGCCACGAACCGCATGCAACCGCTGGCTGCCGTCGACGGCGACAACGCCAGCCAGGCCGTGACTTCTTCATCGTTTTCGAGCCCCCAATAGTGCAGGTCCTGATGCCAGCTGACATAAGAACTGCTGTTCGCCTCCTTGGTGAAGAACGAACAACCGAAAACCAGCAGATCTTCGCCGAGGATGTCGGCCACCGGTCCGGTAATCGCCGGGTCGCGCGTTATCTCATCGACGAACGGCAGCGACAGGTTGCAATAGGTGCGGATGGCTTTGCAGCTTTGCGGATTGCCGCCGGCCGCGGCTTCGGCTGCCTCCAGCTGGTCGCGATAGTCGCGAGCCCTCTCGACACTCATCACCCGCAACGGAAACACGAAGCCGTCGCGTTCGTAAGTGTCGCGGAATTTTGATTGCAAGTCCTGCATATGCTTGGTCTCCTCAGAACCGCCAGTAACCACCGTCGATTTGCAGGCACTGGCCGGTATGATAGGCTGACGCCTCGCTCATAAGATAAACTGCAATGCCGCCGAAATCATCAGGCCGACCCCAACGGCGGAGCGGGATCCGTGCCCCGGCCGCAGCCGAGAACTTGTCGTTTGCCATAAGCTTCTCGGTCATATCGGTTTCGATCCATCCGGGCAAAATCGCATTGGCGGTTATGCCATAACGCGCCAACTCGACGGCAAGCGAATAGGTGAGCGCATTGAGCGCACCCTTGCTTGCCGCGTAATGCTGGTTGCGGGCTGGTCCGGACAGCGATGCCAGGCTCGAGACACAAATCAGCCGGCCGCCGGCATCACCCTGTTCGGCGCGCTCGACCATGTGCTGTGCCGCTGCCTGATGGGTGAAGAAGGCGCCATCGAGGTTTACGGACAGCACCCGGCGCCATTCCTGCGGTGAAATATCCATGAACGACTTGGGGCCGCGCCCGGTTACTCCGGCATTGGCAAAACACGCATCCAGCCGCCCGAACCGCGCCAGCGTTTTCGCCATTGTAGCGTTGACGGCTGCAGGATCTGCAACATTGCACAGGAATGCTTCGGCCTCGATGCCGTGCGCGGCGAGCCGGTCCCTGGCGGCGGCGTTCTTGTCGCCGTTCGTCCCCCAGATCGCGACGTTGGCGCCGGCCTTGGCAACGGCTTCAGCCATGCCTAAGCCAATCCCGCCGTTGCCGCCGGTAACAAGCGCCACCTTGCCGGTCAGATCGAATATGTCCCCACGCATGCGAGCAGGCTCCTTTGTCCATTTGCTGCCAAGTGCTGCCAAGGCGGCGCGGGCGCCCGACAATTATGCCGTGTTGTCCGCGCCCGTTGCACCGCCCCCCGTTGCACCGTCCCCCGTTTATACTGCCCAATGTCTCACGCCGACGCCATGGTCCGGACCGTTCACGCCCAACCTGCTTGCGCTCCGGGTCCGACGCCGGAACAGCGTGTCGCGGCGCGATCGTCTCCCCCCGGTCATCAACAGGCAATGCTACATCGGGACATGCCGGTGCCAGGCCGTAAACTCACAAATCCGGGCCCGTTGGCGCCGAGTTGCCGCGCTGCGGTGCACCAAGGATTTGAAAATGAACCACATTGCCTGCATTCTCGCGCCTGGCAGCGCAGCAAATTGACCAATACCGATAGGCCCGGACTTATAAGTTTGCGGCCTAGATTTCCATGCATGATCACCGAGCGTCAATGCACGACCGGCAATCAAGTATTCGAGAGGAAAGTTATAATGGCCAAAGTCGCCCAAATGCATGTTGATCACTATCGTATACCGTTGCCGAGCGCGGTTGAAGCCAGCGCGGCGGGCTTGATGCACGCCTTCGACATGGTTGTCGTGATCATCACCGACACGGACGGCGCCACCGGCATGGGCTATACGGTTCTGCACGAGGGCCAGGGCGGTGCTATTGCCGCCATGCTCGATGCGCCATTGCGAGACTTTGTCATTGACGCCGACGGCGACCGCATCGAGTGGATCTGGCAGCGCATGTACAAGGGCCACCATTACGCCGGCCGCGGCGCACCGTTGTCATTCGCACTCGCCGCCGTCGACGTTGCACTGTGGGATTTGAAGGGCAACCGCCTCGGGGAGCCGCTGTGGCGCCTGCTCGGCGGCTACGACCCGAAGGTTCGCGCTTATGCCGGCAACATCGATCTCAACTTCCCGGTCGAGCGTTTGCTCGAAGGTGCGAGCGCAAGCGTTGATGCGGGCTTTCGTTCCGTCAAGATGCGCCTCGGCCGGCCAACGTTGAAGGAAGATATCGCCCGCGTCGAGGCCATGCGCCAGCACTTGCCCGATGACATCGAGATGATGGCGGACGCCAACGAAGCTTGGCGTGTCGATGAGGCGGTTCGTGCCATGGGCATGCTTCAACCGTTTGATTTGGTCTGGCTCGAAGAGCCCATCGGCCCTGATAATTTCGAAGGTTACGCCCACCTGCGCTCACTTGGCAGCGTCCCTTTAGCAGCCGGTGAAAATCTCCACACGCTGGCCGAATTCAAGACCTTGATCGCGGCCGGCGGCATCGATTTTCCCGAGCCGGACCTGACCACTTGCGGCGGCATCACGCCCTTCATGAAAGTCGCCCGACTGGCCGAAGCCCATGGCCTTCCGGTCATTTCTCACGGCGCCCACGATCTTCATGTGCACCTGCTCGCGGCCGCACCGAACGCTGCCTATTTGGAATGGCATGCCTTCGGGCTCGATCGCTACATCGAAGATCCTTTGTCGGTGAGCGAGGGCCATGCGACTGCGCCGGAGCGCCCCGGCCACGGCATCGCATTCGACTGGGACCAGCTGGAACCCCGACGTGTCTAAACGAAAGACGCCAACCGCCGGATCGCCATTCGCCCGCTGTCGCCGTCACCGGACCATCGCAACCGGGCTGCCCACGGGGCGTTGGATCATGTCCGCCTAAGGCAGACACGATCCAAAGACTGATTGTTCAGACGTCATCGCCCTGCCATTGGACCTAACCGGTCCGATAGCGGAAGAGGCGAACGCTGGCTCACGGGTTGCCGGCGCCAGGCCGCGCAAAACGGCACTCACCTGATAGGGAAAAGCGTTCCAGTTCAGCGGCTTGGTCAACAGCAGATTGGCGCCGAGCCGGTAGGCTTCATCGAGCGCCTGCCAATCGTCTCTGGTCGTGACCACCATGATTGGCAATTCACGCGTTTGCGGCATATCCCGGATCCAGGCGATAAGACGAAACCCATCCACTTTCGGCATTGACAGGTCGATGATGGCAATATCGCAAGACTGTTTCTGGAGTTGGTCCAGTGCTTGTGCTCCATCATGGGCGACGACGAGCGTCGTAGCGATTGATTGCAGTGCCGCCTCCGCCAGTGACACGAACACCGGATCATCATCGGTCAGGAGAATTCGGACATTTGATGCCAGCGGCCATAGTTGGCGGTCATTGGCGACGGTGCTGACAGATCGATAATCGGAACGGCGTTGTCCACTCATCTCGGCATTCCTATCTGGTTGGCCTATCTGGTTGGCCTATCTGGTTGGCCTATCTGGTTGGCCTATCTGGTTGGCCTATCTGGTTGGAGGCCCTGTTTGACTGGCTATTCAACAAGGACAATCGGCTGTGCAACCCCTTTGATGCCTTGCGGCACGGGCACATCCGTCAATCCATAGTCGGTGTTGAGCACAAGGTGCGGTCCGTTGAGCAGTACGACGCGACGGGCGACGATTGCGGTATAGGCGCTATCGCCTCCAACACTGGCGTCGCCATCAACAATGAAATTATTGTTCGGCAGATAAATCGTACCAACCAGGTTCTGCGCATTGCGACTGAGGATCGTATGGGTCAACAGCTTGGACTGCGCGCGCGAACCAAATATCAACAAACCTGCAAGCACGCCGTCTTTGGACGCTGACAGGTTGATCGTTGTCCTCGTGCCAACGAACATCCACGTCTTCGGCCCAAGGAAGAATGACACACCCGCTCCGGTCACCGTTGCCGTCTGGCTGATCGAGAGCCGGCCGTCCTTGATCAGATAGTTGCCGGGCTTGAGCTGAACGTTGGAAGTCCCGGAGATCCTCAGACCACCGCAATATACGCCCGGGCTGAGCGTTGTCATTCCACCGTCAATCAAGGTATCTTTGTAATCGCAGTCACCGATCGCCGGCTCGGGACGGCCGGCCAATGGGTCCTCGATTTGTGGGCAATCCGTAACCGGCACTGGCGAAATATTGTTGTCGTTGCTGAGTACTCCGCCGGCCGAACACACGGAGTGCGCGATCATATTGGCCCCTTCTTGCACCGCAAGACCGTGGGCCGAGGTCGAGTTAGAGTAGATCGAGCAGTTATTACCAACTATGCGCGAATTCTGTATCATCGAGATCGCGCCAACGCCCGACCGTTCCAAGGCCAAAACACAAATGTTCGGCTGACCGATCACCCGCGCTGTCGCAGAGACGCGGAGCCTTGTTTTCGACTGCCCCAAGATTTGCGCGAAACTGGACCGCAAGGACTGTTTGACAACAACCTTCACTTCCAGCGGGTTACTCAAAGTCTCGGCGCGAACCCGCATTCTAGTTCCACGAAGCCCACTGGCATTCTCCGTGGCGTACTGGGCAACAACCGCCGACACGATTGCCGACACATTGTCACGTGACGCATCTGACATACTCAGGCTTTTCGCACCTGCAAGCGCCGCGGCGTCCGCTGCAGCCTGAAGACCAATGCGGTGATTTACAATGCGCACATAGTCAATGCTGATACCCACAGCCATAACCATCAAGGGCAGCGCCGCAGCCGCAATAATGGCAATCGCTCCACTATTGTCGTTGCGAAAAGTAGAGATCATTGGCTTCATCCGGCATCTCCGCATTTTATCTGCCTTATGACTATTGTCATGGCCATTTCCAGCAAACGCCAATTGTTGCGTTATTTGACGCGATCTTTTTCTTGCTCGTTGATATTGCGGGCGTAAGAATCGCAAGCTATTCGATGCTCGAACGTAAATCCATTCTGCTCTAAAAACTTCGAAAATTTATTGTTAAACTGGAAACCTACAAAATCTAATCAATTTGTATTTATGCGACCACCTGCTCCTTTCGGCTTTCGTAAGAAGAAACACTTTCTACCAGCGAGCCCGAGCGCTGTGAAATATCACGCAAGCTGCGCATCACACACATCGGATCGTCGCTGTCGGCCGCCGTTTCGGCGATTTGCTTGATTTTCCGCAAATCGTCGATCAGTTGGCGGTAAATTTCATCGTATGGAGCTGTCGCGTGGGGTATTTGCCGTTTCGACTCAATTTGTTCATCGAGGGCGCGGGCCGAGTTGGCCAGCTTCAGGAGGTGTGCGACAAGTGGTTCAAATATGATCCAATTGATCGGTTTGCTTTGAAATGAACTTGCGCCGGCCTCAAACGCGGTCCTAACAGACCCGGTATCGTCTGACGATGAAATGACAACAATTGGGGTATGCTTGGTTCTGTCATTGGCACGTATACATCGAATAAGATTGAACCCGTCAAGGTTGGGCATCAGGAGGTCGATAAATGCGATATCGAAGTTACCATTTCGCATTAGATCCCAGGCGATGACACCGTCTTCTGCCTCGACGAATTCGGCAGTCAACGGCGCAATTTTCGCACCGATTAAAGAGCGCAAGATCGGGTCGTCATCGACGCAGATCGCCCTGACATTGCTGTTGGCATTCATTTATTTCGTCCCGTTTCTGGAATTTCTCCAGGAGTGAATATTAATTACTTTGCAGATTATTTATCGACTATGAAAATCTCGCTTAATCGTGTGGTAAACAAATCTTAAACTAAGAGTTTCTTTGTCTTCTTGGGCTACCGATCCTCGTTCGATGTCCGTCGTCCAGATCGGGTTTCAGTTGTTGTCCTATCGTGTCCGCAATTCCATCCGCGTAAAGCTGGCATTGGCTGTCGGCGTCGCCGTCGTGTGCGGTGTCGTTCTGACGTCGCTGATGTCGGCATGGCGTGAGACCCATCGTCGCTTCGAGGCCAAGAAAAATGAGGTCGCCGGCATTGCGGCGGTTCTCGCTGCTTCTGTTGCGAAAGGCCTTGCCACCGGTGATCGCGCTGCGATCGCCAAAGCCGTCAACGCCATCGGGCAGATCCCGACCGTCAAGTTCGCGCATGTTCACGACAACTCGGCCAAGTTCGCATACCAGGTCGGCACCGGAATCATTCTGACCAAAGATCGAAGCAAGTTTGCGGAAACTGAAATCGGCTTGCTGGCGCCGGTCTATCTTGGTGCCTATCGTTACCGCATGCGGGTTCGCTACGCCGGACGACCCGTTGGCTACCTGCAATTGATCGCCGATCTTTCCAGCCTGCGCACGGCTCTGTTTGAAAGCATCGCCCAGGCCCTGCTAACAGGGTTCTTCGCGGCCATCCTCGGCATGTTGGCTTCGACCTACTTTCAAAACCGCATTGCCGGCCCGATACGTGAGCTGACCCGAACGATGCGGATGGTGCGGGACGGTTATGATTTCTCGCACACCGTCAAGCGCACCAGTAACGATGAGACCGGTCAACTCGTTGACGCATTCAACACCATGCTCCGTGAAATACGCGAGCGCGACGACAAGCTTGCCCGGCATCGTGAAACGCTGGAGATGCGCGTTCAGGAGCGCACCGCGGAACTATCGGCCGCGCGGCGTCAGGCGGAGGCTGCAAATGCCGCCAAATCCGAATTTCTCGCCACCGTCAGCCATGAAATCAGAACGCCGATGAACGGCATGCTGGTGATGGCGGAATTGCTGTGCGCAGGCCAGCTGCCACCACGGCTTCAGCGAAGTGCGGATATCATCGTGCGTTCCGGTCAGAACCTGATGGCAATCATCGATGACCTTCTCGATCTATCGAAAATTGAAGCCGGCAAACTGGAATTGGAAATGGTCCCGGTTGAGCCCGCCGGCGTGCTCGACAATGCCCTGCGCCTTTATTCCGAGAGGGCGCTGGCTAAGAACCTCGAGCTTTGTGCATACTGCGCACCCGAGGTCCCCAACCTGATTTTGGTGGATCCGGTTCGCCTCGGCCAGCTTCTAACCAATCTTATCAACAATGCGCTGAAGTTCACCAACGCCGGGCACGTTTTCGTCCGCCTCGAAACCGTTGGTAAGGTTGAAACAACGGCCGATGACCGTCGTCAAACGCGTCTGGTTTGCGCTGTTTCCGACACCGGCATCGGAATTGCGGAGGACAAACTCGACACCATATTCGAGTCCTTCGCGCAGGCGGACAAATCAACCACACGGAGTTATGGCGGGACCGGTATTGGTCTCACAATTTGCAGAAAGTTGGTCAAGCAGATGGGTGGCGAGTTCACAGTCGAGAGCACCGTCGGGGTCGGCTCCACCTTCAGGTTCGAACTGCCCGTTGAGGTCCTGGAGCCAGCACCGCGCCGCGCCGGACCGGGCGCATCAGGTCATGCCGGCGACACCCCCCTGTCGGTTCTACTTATCCTGCCCGCGAATAAGACCCGCGATACAATCGCGGCCTACGCGCGTGATGCCGGGATCGCGGTCGACTATCTGGCCCCGGAAGACGCCGCCACAGCCGAACGCCGCGCCGGCAACCGGGCCATAATCACCGAGCCCGAAACCGCTGCCGCCCTGGTCCGCCGCGAGCAGGCCCCCCTCACCGTTCCGATTATCGTCCTGGCTCGGATCGGCGACAACTCAGCGCCAGAACTGCTCGGAGCCGGCCAGCCAACCGTTGAAATTATGCAACCGATTTGCGCGAGCGATATCATGCCGCTGTTCGCCGGCCTGGCCGGCGGCGATCCCGACTGGCACACGCGAAATGCACAATCGCGCAACTCGGCCGCCACCGCCATCAGCGCATCCTTCAAAGGTGTTCGAGCTTTGGCCGCAGACGATAACCCCGTCAACCGCGAAATCCTGGCCGAAGCGCTGTCGCGTTTGGACATCGAGGTGGTCTGCGTATCGAACGGGGCTGAGGCCGTCGCATCCTTCAGCTCCGACACTTTCGACCTGATCTTCCTGGATTGCAGCATGCCGGTCATGGACGGTTTCGAAGCAACGAGAAAGATCAGAGAGTTGGAAGAATCCAAAGCCATCCGGTCAACACCGATTGTCGCGCTCACCGCACACGTCCTCGGCGCCGATGCGCAGGCCTGGCGCAAGGCCGGCATGAACGCCTACATATCCAAACCGTTTAACCTCGCGACACTTGAACAATCAATTCACTCTGTGCTGGACCTGCGCGACGGGACGAGCGCTGCGCGCTCGACCACAGCATCAAACCGGTTCTCGTCCGTGGCTGGACTGGCCGGCAGCGACGCGATCGGCGCGCACGCCAATCCAACCAATTCGCAACCGGATCTCGACGAAGGCGAATTGCGCGCGATACGCGAAATGCACCGCTCAGGTGACGATCTGATCGACCGCGTTGTCGGCCTTTATTGCACACATGCACCGCCAGCACTGGATCAGTTGTTGGCCACCACGACGAACAATTCGGGTGATGAGCTGGCGCAAAAAGCTCATGCCCTCAAATCACTCAGTCGCAATGTCGGCGCTGTGCGGGTCGGCGATATCTGCGCTCGCATCGAGAGTGAGGCGAGGCAAGGGCGAACGCAAATCTCCGAAGACCTCGGCGATGAACTCAAGACCGCGCTCGCGCGTGCAATGGAGGCATTGCAACGCTGGCAAAGAACACCGCCCGAACAAGACGATCATGCAACCGAACACCAAGCCGATGCTGTCGCCAAGCTAACTGCCTGACCGGCCTGCTGCCGCGCTCCGTCACCCCAAGCCGATGATGTCAGCGGTTGTCGGCGCGGGGGAGCGGGTCGGGGCGGCGGAGCGGGTCGGCGCGGTGGAGGCGCCCAGGGCGGACATGATCCAGCGCGCCCGTATTGCTTCGGCCGCGCCGTGAAATCGGGTGGGCGACCGGATCCTTTTGGCGAACCAAGTACTTGCAAACGACGGCCCAGTACGACGGATAGACGTAGCCGTTGTTGGCTTGCAGAAATTGCGCGCGCCGCGTCCGATAGAAGCCGGGCAAGGCATACCAGGCAATGCCCGGATGAGCGTGATGCACGGCATGCAGGTTGTTATTGAGAAAAAGTAGCGCCAGTGGGCCGCGATCTTCGACGATGGCGGTGCGGTGAGCGACATGCGCGTTTGCGCAATGCTCCAGGAAGGTACGAATTTTGAGGAGCGATAGCGCCAGATAGGCGCAGATCAGATAGAGCCACCATGGCATTGTCGAAATCGCCAACAGCACTGTCGCGACAATCGCCAGCCCGGCGCCATGCCATAGATAGGCGCGGCGAATGCGCCGCACGCCACGGCGCAGACCTTGCAGGTCCTGCCAGTAGAGGCACGCCAAACTCAAGGCCGGACCGACGATCACACGGCCCAGAAGCGTATTGTTGAAGCGCCAGACCAACCTCAGGGCGATTGGCAGGCGATCCCAGGCGAGCGGATGCAAATAGTTGCTTTCCGGATCGTCACGGGGGTCGGTCAGCGCCGGATCGTGGTGATGCTGCAAATGAATCTGGCGGTAGCGTTCGAACGCCACAAACAATCCAAGCGGAACGAAGCCAAGGGCATCGTTGTAACGGCGGTGTTGGAACGGATGGCCGTGAACAATTTCGTGCTGCAGTGACGAATGGAGAGTGAGCAGTCCCGTCAGGATGATCGCCGACGGCCACGGCCCGATGATCTCGCACAGCGATATGATTGCAACCCAACCCGCATAGCAGACCGCCGCCACCGCAAGCGTCGGCCACTCCGGTCGCTTGATCGACGCGTTGAGTTTCACACCATTGCAGGTTTGTGCAGTTTGCTTATCCCGGCAACTTGACATGCACGTATTGTGCACCGGCATCTAACGGTTGAGCCGTGTGTGAATGTATCGTTGAAGCGTTATTTATGATGCGTTAGAAAAATTCTATTGTATAAGTGCCACATCTAAGGTGGATCCGATATGGATAAGCGTGAGTTGGTCAAGAACTTCCGGGTCAGATTGAAGGAAGTCCTGGATGCCCACGGCGATGGCAAAATGGCGCTGTTGCGCGAAGCCGGAATCGACCGTTCGGCACTCAGCCAATTTCTGTCGCCTGACAAGGTGCGCCTGCCACGCCTGGAGGTGTTAAGACGCCTAGCCGTTGCAAGCGGTGTTTCGGCCGACTGGTTGCTGGCGATTGAAAACGCCCCGGAAGGCCGACAGGAGGTCTCGAGCAGCTGGCAAATTGAACGTGCTACGCTGGCCGACGAGTCATCGCCGCTTGCCCGTTGGCGGGCCGAAGCACAGGGCTTCAAGCTGCGCTACATCCCATCAACGTTGCCGGATATGTTGAGCCTGGCAGACGAGCAGCCCGACAATCCCCGGCAGGTCGCCGACACCCGGGGCGGCGGTGTCGAGAACATCCTCGGCGAGATTTCACTCGACGATATGGATGTTGAGATTGCGATGCCGATCCAGACCTTGCAGGATGTCGCCGCGCAGTCCGGCTTGTGGCGCAGCGTAGCGCCGGCACGATGCCATCGCCAACTCGCGCATATGGCCCGCATTTGCGAACAGCGTTATCCCTCTGTGCGCTTGCATCTCTATGACGGCAGCAAATTCTTTTCGGCACCGTTCACGGTATTTGGCAAGTTGCGTGTCGCACTCTACATCGGCGAGGCCTACGTCGTCATAACCGGGCAAGAACAGGTGCGCGACTTCACCCAGCGCTTTGACCGCCTGGTTCGGGTTGCCCTGGTCAGTCCGGACAAGGTCCACCGCAGAATTCATGAGATGATGACAAAGTAAAGGCACATTGCAGAGGCCAAGTTGCAGCGGCCAAGTTGCAGCGGCCAAGTAAAACGCGCCGGGATGTCGGCTCGAACGGGTCACTGAGCAATCCATTGGATCATCGATGCGGGCGTTGACCGCGACCGCACCGCCGGTTCAATGGGCCTTGCGCCGAGCAAAGGGACGACGTTATGACGGATCGCAAACCAGCTTCACGGTACGTGGTGGTGCAGGGCCGCGAAATCCACTTCACGGAGTGGGGCACGAGGGGCGCCACTCCGTTGGTGATGTGGCATGGACTGGCGCGATCAGGTCGTGATTTCGACACCATTGCGGCGGCGCTCAGCGATCGCTTCCACATCATCTGCCCCGATACGATCGGCCGAGGATTATCCGAGTGGAGCGTTGCCCCCGACAACGATTACTGTCTCGAAACCTACGCGGCGCAGGCGCGCGGTGTCATCGATGCGGTCGGCTTCAACAAGATTTCGTGGGTCGGCACCTCGATGGGCGGGGCGCTCGGCATCCGGGCGGCGGCAACAACGCTTGAGGGGCGTATCGAACGCCTCGTCATCAACGACATCGGGCCGACCTTTCCCAAAGGTCCTTATGAACGCATCAAGCAGTATGTCGGCAACCCGCCCGAGTTCGCGACCATGCAGGAACTGGAAATCTACTTCCGCACGATTTATGAGCCGTTCGGATTTCACACCGACACGCAATGGCGCCATTTGACGGAAACATCTTGCCGCCGCCTGCCGTCCGGCAAGCTCACCACCCACTATGATCCGGCAATTGTCCGGCAGCTGATCACCCGGCCCGACGACTATGAGCAATGGCAATATTACGATCGCATCGACGTGCCGACACTGGTGTTGCACGGCACATCCTCGGACCTATTACTGCCGGAGATCGCCGAACAGATGGCCGAGCGCGGCCCAAAGGCCAAGGTCGTCGATATCAAGGGCTGCGGCCATGCACCGGGCCTGGTCCAAGACGCCCATATCGCGGTCGTGCGCAATTTTCTGTAGCCTGTCAGACTGAGCCCCGTACCATCGCACATCCCGCCCGGCAACCCCGCGGCCACCCCCTGACCAAGTCCGGGGTCCAGGGGATTGATCCCCTGGTCGGGGTGTTTGCGGGGCGGACAAGCCCCGCAAGGATCGCCGCTCGGCGGCGATTGGCTACGGGCGCCACCCTTAACGATGACGTGCCGAAGGCGCGTTAGCAGTACGACGCGGGTCTGCCGGATCTCGGACCAAACCGGGACCCAACAAGCCCGAGTTATTTCAGCTCCAGGATCATCTCGACCTCGACCGCGATTTGGAACGGCAGTGAGCCCATGCCGACCGCGGAGCGGCCAGCCCTGCCGGCGTCCTCGCCGAAGACCTCGACCATCAGGTCCGAATAGCCGTTAATCACTTTCGGATGCTCGGTGAAATCCGGCGTCGCGTTGACCATGCCGAGGACCTTCACCACGCGCTTGACCTTGTCGAGATCGCCAACCACCGCCTTGATGTTGGCCAACATGTTGAGGCCGACGAGACGGGCGGCGGCGTAGCCCTCTTGCGTCGTCAGATCGGCACCAACCTTACCGGTAATCGACGAGCCGTCGGGGTTGCGCGGTCCGCAACCGGACATGAACAGCAGGTTGCCGACCTGGACGCCCGGTACATAGTTGCCGGCGGGTTTCGGCGGCGGCGGCAGCTCAATGCCAAGCTCCGTGAGGCGGGCGGCGATACTCATGGCGTTTCTCCCTTATCATCTGATCGTGCTCAAGACCGACGAACTACAATGTCGTCAACCTGGTTGCGGTTCTGGCTTGCAGCTCGTCAAAGCTCATGCCGTCGACGATATCGCGGACGATGACCGCGCCGTCACGAATGTCGATCACGGCCAGATCGGTGTAGACGCTGGACACCGCCCCGAGCGCCGTTGCCGGATAGGTGATCTCATCGACGATCTTTGCCTCACCCTGCTTGGTCGTGTGGGTCATCAAAACAAAAAGGTTCTTGGCCCCGACGCCGAGATCCATGGCGCCGCCGACGGCGGGAATGGCGTCGGGCTCACCGGTCGACCAGTTGGCAAGATCACCATTGCGCGCGACCTGGAAACCGCCGAGCACGCAATAGTCGAGATGACCCCCGCGGATCATCGCGAACGAATCGGCATGATGGAAGATCGCCGCCCCCGGCAGCGCCGTTACCGGTTTCTTGCCGGCATTGACGAGTTCATAGTTGATTTCGTTGCCGGTCGCCGCCGGGCCCATGCCGAGAAGGCCATTTTCGGACTGAAACACGATCTCCTTGTCGGCGGGGATATGATTGGCAACGGCTTCCGGTCGGCCAATGCCGAGATTGACGTAGCTGCCATCGGGGATGTCGGCGGCAATGCGGGCTGCCATTTGATCGTTGTTCCACGGGGTCCAGCTCATCGGGGTGTCCTTTCAACGCCAGCTGCGAGCAACTTTTCTTCTTCTTCCGGATTTGAGATTTCGACCAGGCGGTCCACATAGATGCCGGGTGTCACAATCATCTCCGGCTGCAAATCACCAAGCCCGACAACGCCTTTGACTTGGACGATGGTCAGATCTGCCGCAGTGCACATGATCGGGCCGAAATTGCGCGCCGTCAGATTGTAAGTCACGTTGCCCCAGCGGTCGCCATCGCGGGCTTTGACGAGGGCAACATCGCCGCGAATAGCTTGTTCGAGGACATGCGGAACGCCGTCAAATTCGCGCACGTCCTTGCCGTCCTGCAGCGGCGTCCCGGCCGATGTCGGTGTATAGAAGGCGGGAATGCCGGCGCCGCCCGCCCGGATGCGCTCGGCCAGCGTGCCCTGCGGGACCACTTCCAGGGCGAGTTTGCCGGCGCGATAGGCCTTGGTAAAGATCTCGCTGCGCGATGAGCGCGGAAACGAACACACAATCTTGGAGACCCGACCCGCCGCCACCAACGCCGCAATGCCGATCTGGCCGTTGCCGGCATTGTTGGAGACGATCGTCAGATCCTTGGCGCCCTGGTCGAGCAGGGCATGCAAGAGATCTATGGGGCTGCCGGCGCCACCGAAGCCGGAAACCAACACGGTCGATCCGTCCTTGATCGGTTTGACGGCCTCATCGGCACTTGCAACGCGCTTGTCGATCACTACTTCGCCCCCGTGGATCTGGCACTGTTGGTCCTGGCGTCCATAAAGAGCACAGGATGCGCCCGCGACGCCAGAGGCGGCCTGCAATTAGCAGGGTCGCGATGGGGCAGACGTCGATCAGGGCTGGCGGCAACGACCTGCTGGCGCCCGGGCTCCGTCATGACTGCATCGGCGTGCCAATCGTCAAGCTGATCGAGTTTGCCGTCGAACCGATGATCAAGTCTGAATGTGTCGCCTGACATTTGCAGCTTCTATTCGGGCAGCTGGCTATCACCGTTGGCGCCGGTTTCATCACCGACGTGCGGGCTGGTATTAGAGCTTGCTTGCGCATGATCAGCCAAATACGAACACCCTATCGCCCGGGCGCTTTCAGGCGGTTCAGGCGTTCGACGACTTTAGCACTCCGGCCGTACAGGCGCTTGAGGACCATCGGGGCGAACCTCGCACGCACCAGCAACACCCGATTGCCGACGCCGGCAACCGCGGCCCGACCGCCGCCTCGAAACCGAAAACATTGCGCGGATCTCAGCACCACTCTTCGCACCATTGCTGCAGCATCAAGATGTCCCAGATCAGGTATTGCCAGTTGCGCCGGCCATCGAGATGTTCGGCCCATTTGCGCCGCACCGGCCCGGGGTCGATGAGACCGTGTTTTGTGAGCGAGTGTGGACACAACAGGGTCTCGGCCCAATCCTTCAACGGACCGCGCAACCAATGGTCGATGGGAACCCCGAAGCCCATCTTCGGGCGCTCAACGAGTTGCCGCGGAACATGACGATAAAGGAGCTGTCGCAAGATCCATTTGCTCTCACCCCGCCGGATCTTGAAGCGCTGCGGAAGCTGCCACGCCAGTTCAACCACGCGATGGTCGAGCAACGGAACTCTAGCCTCCAGGGACACCGCCATGCTGGCGCGATCGACCTTGGTCAAGATGTCATCGGGCAAATAGGTCAACGTATCGAGATACTGCATGCGCGCGACAAACTCCGGCAGCCGCTCCGAAGCCGACGCCCACACAGCGTTGGGATCTTCCCTGCCACCGATGACCAGCGCCGCAGGGTCCTGCCAATGTGTGGCGAGCGCGCGGTAAAAGCCGTCTTCATCGTGCTCAAGAGCGTCTGCAAGTTTGTGGATTTTGTCGCCCGCGCGCTGGATCCGTTTCAACGCTGGCAGCGCCTGCAACAACCGGTCCCAGCTGCCTGGCCCCAGCACCCGGGCAAGGCCAGCCGCCGCACCGCGCAATGACCGCGGCGCGCGGGCAACGTACTTGGCAAACCTTTCACCCTGAACATAGCGATTGTAACCGGCGAAGACTTCATCGCCGCCGTCACCCGATAGCGTCACGGTAACCTTCCGGCGGGTCAATTCACAGATCAGGTAGGTCGGAATTTGCGATGAGTCCGAGAACGGCTCGTCGTAGATGGTCGCCAGTCTTGGAATGACGTCCCGGGCTTCGCTTGGATCAACATAGAGTTCGGTGTGGTCGGTGCCGAGATGACGTGCAACCTCGCTTGCGTATGGTGCTTCGTTGTAACCGGCCACGTTGAAGCCGATGGAGAACGTCTTGATCGGTGAGGCCGAGCGTTTCTGCATCAAGGCAACGACTGTTGAAGAATCGATCCCGCCCGACAGAAACGCACCGAGAGGCACATCGGATATCATCCGCCGACCAACGGCATCGCCGAGCAGTACCTCCAGATGCTCCACCGCCTCCTCGTCCGAGCATTCGAGCTGATTGTCCTGCCCCGCCACAACCGCATCCGATAATGACCAGTACTGCTCGAATTTCGGCTCCGCGCCATCCTTCAGACTGAGCAGCCATCCCGGCTCCAGCTTCTTTGCGTGTCGGTAGATCGTCTTCGGCGCCGGTATGTAGTTGTGGCGCAGATATGAAACGACGGCATCACGATCGATCGTGCGATCAAATCCGGGAAATGCTCTCAACGCCTTCAACTCGGATCCGAACAGCAAGCTGCCATCCTGCAGCGACCAATAAAGCGGCTTTATTCCCAGTCTGTCCCGAACCAGCGACAGGCACTTTTCCCGCGCATCCCACACCGCGATGGCAAACATGCCGATGAGGCGCCCAACCGTGACCGACAGCCCCCAGACCGCGCAGCCTTCGACGATCACTTCTGTGTCGGAGTGCCCGCGGAACGATCGGCCGGCCGCCATCAGTTCGCGGCGTAGTTCGGCGGCATTGTAGACCTCACCGTTGTAAGTCAGCGTGAAGCGGCCGCATGACGATGTCATCGGCTGATGGCCTGCGGCGCTCAGATCGATGATGGCAAGTCGGCGCTGTCCGAGCGCCAGTCCGTTGTCGCGGTCACACCAAACACCACGGTCGTCGGGCCCCCGGTGCATCATGGTGTCGGTCATTTCGCCAACGACGCGTTCGAGATCGGGGATCTGCGCGCGGGCAAAGACGCCGGCAATTCCACACATCAGCTGTTCACATCCGCACCATTGGGCCTGTGGTTCGCACCACTGGATAACGGCTGATGTCAGCGATGTAAATCGACCTTGCTGCCGCCGAAGCCGCAGGGCGGGCCGATCCGGCTGTCAGCCGTCACGGGATGCGACCGGCTTTAACCGATCGAGAATTCACCCTGTCTGCCCCATTGCGGTTGGCGGGCAGTGCGGCTATGCGTTTTCAAACGACGGCGCCAACCTGATGTGTCTCGACAGCGGCCGCCCTGCAGCCGCGCGCAGGCGGCCCGTCCGTTGGTCGCATACAAACAGGCGAGTGAGGTAGTTCAATGAAAACTCTGGTCACCGGGGCTGCCGGTTTCATTGGCTTTCACGTCTCGCGACGGCTGATTGACCAAGGCCACACCGTCATTGGTCTGGACAACCTCAATGACTATTACGACGTCACCCTGAAACAGGCGCGGCTGGACCAGCTATTGCCCCTCGAACAGTTTCATTTCGTCAAGGCGGACCTCGAAAACCGCGCCGCCATCGACGACCTGTTCGCCGCCCACCAGCCCGCTCGCGTGATCAACCTGGCAGCCCAGGCCGGCGTGCGCTATTCACTCGAAAACCCTCATGCCTACATCGATGCAAATATCGTCGGCTTCATGAACATTTTGGAAGGCTGCCGGCACGGCGGCGTCGAGCATCTGGTTTTTGCGTCCTCATCATCCGTTTACGGCGCCAACACCAAAATGCCGTTCAGCGTCAGCCACAACGTCGACCACCCTTTGAGCCTCTACGCGGCGACCAAGAAGGCCAACGAACTGATGGCCCACACCTATGCGGATCTTTACGATCTGCCGGTGACGGGACTGCGCTTTTTCACGGTCTACGGGCCCTGGGGGCGGCCGGATATGTCGCTATTTCTTTTCACCCGCAAAATTCTGGCGGGCGAGGCGATTGATGTATTCAACCACGGCCGGCATCAGCGCGATTTCACCTATATCGACGACGTCGTCGAGGGCGTCGTGCGCACGGCTGACAGGATCGCCGATCGGAACGAGAGTTGGGAGTCAGACCGGCCTGACCCAGGCTCCTCGAAGGCGCCATACCGCCTCTACAACATCGGCAACAACAGCCCGGTGGAACTGATGTACTTTATCGAATGTATCGAGAACGCCGTTGGCAAGACCGCGAAACGGAATTTCCTACCATTGCAGCCCGGCGACGTACCGAAAACCTATGCCGATATCGATGCCCTCGCCCAAGCCGTTGATTTTCGCCCAAGCACGCCGATCGAGCAGGGCGTGCAGAACTTCGTCGACTGGTATAAATCGTATTACAAGCACGGCTGAGCACGTCGACCGGGCGGCTCGATCGCCTGTCAGACTGAGTTCGAACCGGCCCGATCTGATAGTGCAAAGCCGTGACAGGTGCCGGCACAGGTGCCGGCGTTCGACTGTTGCGCTCAGTTTTCGACGACCAGTTCGACGCGATCGGCGGCAAACCGGGTATGGCTTGCTTGTACGGGCTGGCCTTTTGTATCGACGTTGATGGATTCGATCACCAAAACGATCGCCCCACGATCAAGATCGAGCAAGCCGCGTTCTTGCGTATTGGCGAGCCGGGCGGATATCTGGGTGCGCTTGCGCCGGTATCGCTTGACGCCGAATTCCGCCAGAGATTTGGTCACGCTGCCATGCCTTGCGTAAGCATGGGCGATGTCTGCAAAGCGGTCCGCAGGGAACCATGTCGTCGCATAACAGATCGGCACCTGGCTGGCGGCTCTGAGATGATCAAGCTCAATGACCTCGCTACCCTGTCCAAGATTGAGAAGCTTGCAGATGGCAGGCGGCGCCACGATCCGAGCGTTGGCCAGCAACCGGCCGCCGGGTTCGCGCCCGCTGCCGGCGACGGCCTCGGTAAATCGTGTCGTCTCGCCAATCGGATAGGCAAGCCGCGATGCGCGCACGAACGTGCCGCGCCCCGCCGTTGCTTCGATCAAGCCCTTGTCCGTCAATTCGCCAATCGCACGGCGCAGGGTGTGCCGGTTGACCCCGAACCGCTCGGCAAGCGCCGCTTCCGTCGGCAGGCGCGCGCCCTCGATGAAGTGGCCGGTTTGAATGTCCGCCTCGATATCTTCTGCGATTTGACGCCACAGCGCGATCCCGCGCGAGCCGGCCGCTGGCCCGTTTGATCCGGCTTCGCGCCAAGCCGCGCCGTTTCCGTCGATGCGGCGGACAGCGCTCGCCGCACGTGTCGTCGCTGCCGCACGTGTCGTCGTCGCTGTGGCGTTCTTTTTCACAAACTTTTCCGTCATTCGGTTGTCAATCGTCGACGCCAAATTGATTTGTATAAATGACTAGACAATTATACCTGCAAATGCAACAACAACCTCGCCATGTAGGTCAAGTCGGTGATCAACCGGAAAGGTCGAAGACGGTCATGGGATGCCAGGAATCGAGTCAAACCGGATCGGAAGTGGGCGGGTCTGAACCGGGCCAGCGACGTCAGGCGATGGCGGTGTTTGCGCGCGCGACGGTGGCGGAACTTGAGCTCGGGCTCGAGCAAGCCGGCTGCACGATGACCGGCGAGGAGCTGCGCGCACCGGAAGTCGGCCTGGTCATGGCGCGCGGGCGCATGAGCGGTACCGGCCGGCCGTTCAACGTCGGAGAAGTATCCGTGACACGCGCGGCCGTTCGCCTTGCCGGCGGTGCGGAGGGCTTTGCTTACGTGCTGGGGCGCGACAAGACGCGGGCCCGATTGGCGGCACTTGCCGATGCCCATTGGCAAGACCCCGGTGCCCGAGCTTTGGTCGAGCGCTATGTGCTGGGGCCCGTCAAACAGCGTTTGGCCGAGACGCTTCAGCGCCGGCGCGAGGAGGTTGCAGCGACGCAGGTCGACTTCTTCACGATGGTGCGCGGGGAGGATTGACATGCTGAGCGATCAAACAACGCGCGTCGGGCACGGCTACGCGGAGCCGGTTAGCGCATCCCAGGCGACCTTTCGCGAGGTGCTGCAAGCGATGTCGCGACCCGGCATCCCGGTCCGACTGTCACAGCATCCGGCCGCCCCGCCGGAACTGCCGGGCGCCCTCGCCACCATTGCCCTGACGCTGTGCGATTACGAAACACCGATCTGGATCGATGAGGAGCTGTCACGGCATGCAGCCGTCCGGCGTTATTTGTCGTTCAATACCGGCGCACCAATTGCGGGCTGTCCGAGTGAGGCCTCGTTTGCGTTGTGTACGAGCGCGCAGTCGATGCCGAGGTTCGCGCAATTTGCGCAGGGCACGCTGGAATATCCCGACCGCTCGACCACGGTCATCGCAATGATCGAAGCCCTGAGCGGCGGGCCGAGTGTGGCTCTCGAAGGCCCGGGAATCGATGGGCGGATCTCGATCGCGCCAATCCCCCTACCAATTGATTTCTCGGAGCGCCTGAAATGCAACCGCGAAATGTTTCCGCGCGGCATTGATCTCGTTCTGGTTTGCGGTGATCAGATCGTGGGCTTGCCGCGGTCCGTCCGGGTACTGGAGTAATCGCCATGTATGTTGCCGTCAAAGGCGGGGAACGGGCAATTGATGCAGCGCATCGTTTGCTTGCCGATCGTCGCCGCGGCGATCGCACCCTAGCCGCCGTCACGGATCATCAGATTGTCGAGCAGCTGGCCATTGCCGTCGCGCGCGTCATCGCCGAAGGGGCGCTTTATGATCCGCCACTGGCAGCTCGCGCCATCCGGCAGGCGCGCGGTGACATGATCGAGGCGATCTTCCTCGTGCGTGCTTACCGGACGACCTTGTCGCGGTTCGGCTACAGCGAACCGGTCGATACCGCGAAGATGGACATTCAGCGGCGTGTGTCATCGACCTTTAAGGATCTGCCCGGCGGTCAGGTGCTTGGCCCGACGTTTGACTACACACACCGCCTGATCGACTTTGCCGATGACGACGTGCCGGCGCCGGATCGCCGCGAACAGGCAGGGCCGCGGGATGCACCGCACGTCATGCAGTTGCTCGACGACGACGGCCTCGTCGAGCGGATCAGCGACACCGGCCACGCAGATCACGCAAAGGCCGACGTCGGCGATATCACACGGCAACCGGTCTCCTATCCGGCGGACC
The DNA here is from genome assembly GCA_965223355.1 of Hyphomicrobiaceae bacterium. Taxonomy (GTDB): domain Bacteria; phylum Pseudomonadota; class Alphaproteobacteria; order Rhizobiales; family Hyphomicrobiaceae; genus Tectiglobus. The sequence goes on along the minus strand of CBDCWE010000003.1, from coordinate 3,268,292 downwards.
GCGACATCCGCCTGCAAAATCTGGCGCGCGGCGATGAAGGTTTCCTGCTCGCGCTTGGTTATTCGACCCAGCGTGGCTACGGTCGCACGCACCCGTTTGTCGGTGAGATCAGATACGGTGAGGTCGAGCTGGAGTTTTTTGCCGAAGAGTTGGGCTTTGCGGTTTCAATCGGCGACATCGAGCTTACCGAATGCGACATGGTCAACCAGTTCAAGGGTTCGGCCGAGCAGGCGCCGCAGTTTACGCGCGGCTATGGTCTGGTCTTCGGGCAATCAGAACGCAAGGCCATGTCGATGGCGCTGGTCGATCGGGCGTTGCGCTGCGAGGAGTTCGACGAGGACCGCAAGGCGCCGGCCCAGGACGAGGAATTTGTGCTCTCGCACTGCGACAACGTCCAGGCGACGGGCTTTGTCGAGCATCTAAAACTGCCGCACTACGTCGACTTCCAGGCCGAACTGGCCCTGGTCCGCCAGTTGCGCCGCGAGCACGCCGAACGCCATCACGAGGCTGCGGAATGATCGAAGGTTTGAGCCATATGACCTTTGTCGTCCGCGATCTCGAACGCATGAGTTTGATACTCACGGACGTGCTTGGCGCCAAGGAAATCTATGCCAGTGGCGATCAGTTGTTTTCCCGCAGTCGGGAAAAATTCTTCGATCTGGCCGGCCTGTGGATCGCGATCATGGAAGGTGAACCGTTGCCGGGCCGCACCTACAATCACGTCGCCTTCAAGATCCCGGACGATGACTATGACGACTATCTCGATCGCGTGCACAGGGCGGGGCTGGATGTTGAACCGCCGCGCCGACGGGTCGAGGGTGAAGGACGCTCAATCTATTTCTACGACGCAGACAACCACTTGTTTGAGCTGCACACCGGCAGTTTGGCAATGAGGTTGGAGAGTTATGAACGGCTCAATCGCGCGGCCTCGGCGGAGGACACAAACGAATGACGTCGCAAAATCCGGCAACCGGCTACAACTTCGCCTATCTCGATGAGCAGACCAAGCGCATGATCCGGCGCGCGCTGCTCAAGGCCGTTGCCATCCCCGGCTATCAAGTGCCGTTCGCCAGCCGCGAAATGCCGATGCCCTACGGCTGGGGAACCGGCGGCGTGCAGGTCACCGCGTCGATCATCGGTCGCAACGATACCCTCAAGGTCATCGACCAGGGATCGGACGACACCACCAACGCCGTCTCGATCCGCAAGTTCTTCGCCAAAACGGCCGGCGTCGCGACCACCACCAATACGCAAAAGGCCTCAATTATCCAGACCCGCCACCGCATTCCCGAAATTGAACTGGCGCAAGACCAGATCCTGGTCTACCAGGTGCCGATCCCCGAACCTCTGCGCTTCTTGGAACCGCGCGAAACCGAGACCCGCAAGCTGCACGCCCTCGAAGAATACGGCTTGATGCATGTCCGTCTCTATGAGGACATCGCCCGCCACGGCCGCATCTCGAAGACCTATGCCTACCCGGTGAAAGTCGCCGGCCGCTACATGATGGATCCCTCGCCAACGCCGAAATTCGACAACCCGAAGATGGACAACTGCAAGGCGCTGCAACTCTTCGGCGCCGGCCGCGAGAGCCGCATTTACGCCATCCCGCCATATACCAGGGTTGTCTCACTGGACTTCGAAGACCACCCCTTCGAGCGCACCAAGTTCGAGCAGCCCTGTGGCCTGTGTGGTGCAGAAGCGGTCTATCTCGATGAAGTGATCATCGATGACAAAGGCGGCCGCCTGTTCTGCTGCTCCGACACGGATTTTTGTGAGCGCCGCCGCCGGGCCGGCCATCGTGGCGCCATGCTTGGCGCGGCGCCATCGTTCGTCCACCAGGCGGACGAGACCGCGGCGGCACCAACGCCGACAGGGCAAGCGCAGGCCGGGCAAGCGCAGGCCGGGGAGTAACGGCGGTGGATGCAGCGAACGAAAATGAAGCTTGCGCAGACCAGCCGCCGCTGCTGCGCGTCGAACGTCTGACCAAACGGTTTGGCGACCGCATCGGCTGTCTCGACGTCGACCTTGAGTTGTGGCCGGGAGAGGTTCTCGCCGTCGTCGGTGAATCCGGCAGTGGCAAGTCAACGCTGCTCAACGTCGTCTCAACGCAGCTGGCGCCCACCAGCGGGCGCGTGCACTACCGCATGCGTGACGGCGACATGCGCGACGTCTTCGCGCTGACCGAGGCCGAACAGCGCCTGTTGATGCGCACCGACTGGGGGTTCGTCCATCAGGACCCCGCCAACGGCCTGCGCATGAGCGTTTCGGCCGGCGCCAATGTTGGCGAGCGGCTGATGGCGATTGGCGAGCGCCACTACGGCCGATTGCGCGGCGCCGCAATCGACTGGCTCGAGCGCGTTGAGATCGACGATGACCGCGTCGATGACACGCCACACGCATTTTCCGGCGGCATGCGCCAGCGCTTGCAGATCGCGCGCAACCTGGTGTCGAAGCCCAGGTTGGTGTTCATGGACGAACCGACCGGCGGCCTCGACGTTTCGGTTCAGGCGCGCCTGCTCGACCTATTGCGCGGGCTGGTGAACGATCTCGACCTTGCCGCGGTTGTCGTCACGCATGACCTGGCCGTTGCCAGACTGTTATCACATCGCATGGTCGTGATGCGCCACGGCCGCGTTATCGAGACCGGCCTGACCGACCAGGTCCTCGATGATCCGCGCGAGCCCTATACGCAGCTGCTCGTCTCCTCCGTTCTTCAGGTTTAGGCCGTGTCAGACCCACCGTCATCCCACTTGCCGACCGGCCGCATGCTCGACGTGCGCGCCCTGTCGAAAACCTTCGTTCTGCATCTGATGGGCAGCGCACGATTGCCGGTCGTCGATGGCGCCGCGCTGTCGGTCGATGCCGGTGAATGCGTGGTCCTCGATGGACCATCGGGGATCGGCAAATCGTCCATTCTGAAGATGATCTACGGCAACTACCGCGTCGACAGCGGTCAGATCCTGGTGCGTCACGGCACCGGCTTTCTGGATATCGCAGCGGCCTCGCCGCGTCATGTTCTGCAGGTGCGCAAAGCCACAATCGGCTATGTGAGCCAGTTCCTGCGCGTCATTCCCCGGGTCTCGGCCCTCGACATCGTCGCATCCGCCGTCACCGACCGCACTATCGATGCGACGGCCCGTGCCAAACAACTCCTGACGCGGCTCAGCGTGCCGGAGCGTCTGTGGAGTTTGCCGCCAGCGACGTTCTCCGGCGGTGAACAGCAGCGCATCAACATTGCGCGCGGCTTTGCCGCCGATCATCCGCTTCTGCTGCTCGACGAACCGACCGCCGCCCTTGACCGGCTGAATCGCGAGGCCGTCATCAACCTGATCCAGGAAAAGAAGACAGACAATGTCGCGATACTGGCCATCTTTCACGATGAGCAGGTTCGTGAGGCCTTGGCCGACCGCATTGTCGATGTGCGTGACTTCGCACCGGTTGCAGCACCGACCACAGGCCAGTTGTGAACTGAAATGAAATCGAAGTGATTGCGAGTTCAGCTCCAACACCCTTGGCAATCTCTGATCAAGCCACAGGTTTCCAAAGGGCAATGCCCTTTGGCGGGATCGTTAAGGGCGGAGCCCTTAACCAATCGCCGCTTGGCGGCGATCCTTGAGGGGCTTTCAGCCCCTCAAACACCCCGACCAGGGGATCATCCCCTGGACCATCAATAGCGGCGAACCGGCCGGCGGCTGGCGATCGGCCGCGCTCGTTGCTTCTCGCGCAGAAAAACGTAGAGACCGGAACCGCCAATCAGCACGATCCCGGCACCAACCCAGGCATCCGGGAAATGGCCGAAGATCACCCAGCCCCACAGCACGGACATCGGTAGCGCCACGTATTCAAACGGCGCAATCGTTGCGGCATCGCTCGATCGATAGGCTTGCGAGAGCGAATATCCGATCACCGCCGAGCTGAAACCGAGCAGGACAAACCACGGCCAATCGTTTTCGGCCGGCCATGTCCAGGCCCGCAACAGAAAGACGGCGCTCTTGTTCTCAAGGCCGTCGGCAAATCGGCCATCACCTGCAACAAGCCAGAACCCGAAGCTGACCACAATGAAGGTTGCCTGAATGTAGATCGCCATTGCAGATGCCGTCGATGACATACCCAACCGCCGCGTGAGAACCTGCATGCAGGCGTAGGCGAACGCACCGATGATCGGAAGCACCTGGATCAGCTGATCGCCGGTCGGCTGTGCAGCGAAATTCTGAGGTTTGAGCATCACCAGCACACCGACAAAGCCGACCACAACTGCCAGGAACCGACGCAACCCGACCGTTTCACCCAGAACTGGAACGGACAGAATGGTTATCAGCAGCGGCGCCACGAAAAACAGCGCCGTTGCATCGGCCAACGGCATCACCGCAAGTGCGGCGAAGAACGACATATTGGCCACGACGATGAACAGGCCGCGCAAGACGTGCAGGCCGGGCCGATCGGTGCGCAGCATCCTGATGCCGCCTTCGAATTGAAGGATGATGAAACTGAATATGATGCCGATGGCAGAGCGAACAAACACCATCTCGTGCAGTGGATAGGCGCCCGACAACTGCTTGATCAGCATGTCGTTGAGCGAGATGAAGAACATCCCGACCATGATGAACCCGACGCCGAGGCGGGTCCTGTCGCGGCGTTGCTCCGATGGTTCGCTCTGGTCGCTCATTGCATGGTGCCTTGTCGGCTCGCCAGCCGGTGTGCCGGTTTGGGTGCTATCGCCGGCGCCATACATGGTCCGGCGAAAAGGTGTTGTTGTCGCGGTTCAGCACCAAACCAACGGATCGTCCCGACAGCGCCCGACGAGCACCGGCCGACCGCGGCGCCTGTCGGATAATCTGGTTGTCGACAGGCCAGATTGCTCGTGCGCTCAGAGGTACGGGACCGGGCAGTTCTGTGATCGCCGGCGAGAGCGCCCGATTTCGAAGGTTCGCCGATGCCTACTCGGCAGCATCCGGCTGTGGCACGGTTGCGCCCGGCACCGCCCCGTGTTCGGTGAAGCCGCCATACACGAACTCGGGTCCGCCAAGATCAATGGCCGGAAACTCGTCCTTCTCGCGCCAGTAGTCCTGCGTGTGCTGCCACTCACGTTTGGCGCCGCGTCTTGGCAGAAGGTGCGTGCAGCGTGCCAGATAATTCGGATTGAAGTCCTCGGCGTCCATCCAGTCGAGAAGCGGCATGTCTTCGTCCTCAGGTCGCAGCGCCACGGTGACGCGGCGCGCTCCCGTCGCCTCCATATGTTGGAGAAGGCGGCATACAAAGTCGGCAATGAGATCGCAGCGCAGGGTCCAACTCGCGCGGAAATAGCCGAACACCCAGGCAAGGTTCGGCAGCCCCGTGAACATCATGCCGCGGTAGGTGACCGTATCGTGGAAATCGAGTGGCTTGCCGTCGACCTCGAAGTCAATGTCGCCGAGCACGCTCATGTTGAAACCGGTCGCTGCCACGATCAGATCGGCCTCGAGAATGCGGCCGGACTTTAACAGGACACCGTTTTGCGTAAAGCGTTCGATCTCGTCGGTTACAACCGTGGCCTTGCCGGACGCAATACCTTTGAACAGATCGGCGTCGGGAATGAACGCGAGGCGCTGGCGCCAGGGCCGATAGCGCGGCGTAAAGTGGGTGTCGATGTCGTAATCGGGGCCCAGATGATGTCTGACGTCGGCCAGCAGTTCCTGCTTGACCATTTCCGGTTCGTTGAACGTCCGCGCCGTAAAGTTGGCCTGGTCGTACAGGATCTGCTTTCTGGCGATTTCGTGGATCCAAGCCTCGTCGATTTGCAGCTTGCGCAGGTGGTCGGCAATGTCGATGGCGTTGCGGCCGGACCGGAAATAGGTCGGTGAGCGCTGCAGCATGGTGACATGGCCGGCCGTGTCAGACATCGCGGGCACGATCGTTGCCGCGCTGGCTCCGGAGCCAATCACGAGCACGTTCTGGCCGCCATAGTCGATATCATCGGTCCACTCTTCCGAATGCACCAGTTTGCCCGTGTAACGATCCATGTCGGGCCAATCGGGCCAATAGCCTTCGTGATGCCGGTAATAGCCCTGACACATGTAAAGGAAGTTGGCCGTAAAGCTGACCGTCTCGCCGGTGTCGCATTTCGTCGCCGTAATCGTCCACAGATTGTCGGCGCTGGACCACTGTGCCGATCCGATCCGATGATGGTAGCGGATATGTCTTGCAAGGTCGTTCTCGTCGATCACTTCACCCATGTAGGACAGGATCTCTTCGGCGGTCGCGATCGGCGGGCCGGTCCACGGCTTGAACCGGTAGCCGAAGGTGTAGAGATCGCTGTCGGAGCGGATGCCCGGATAGCGGTGCGACCACCATGTCCCACCGAATGATGCGAACGCTTCCAGCACGACGAACGTCGTGTCGGGGCACTGCTGCGTCAGGTGGTAGGCGCCGCCGACGCCGGACATACCTGCGCCAACGATGAGCACATCGAAATGCTCTGTCGGCTTGGATGATGTTGGTCGATGCCCAGAATCATTCATGTCCGATCCTCCCCGTTCGCTCGAACGTGCTGGCAAGCACACCGCCGGGATTGTCACCCGGCCCGACAATCGTCCCAGATGCGGCCGCCCGCAACGCTCAAATGAGCTTGCTGCCCCGCTCACTGCACCACAATACCGCGCGAGCTTAAGAATTGACACACGTCATGGCCTTGAGGCGGCCGAGCCTGGCAGGGCCGAGCGCATATTGCGCGCCGGCTGCATTGTGCGCCGGTGAACTGCCTCAATTCAGTGCTGGGGCGGTATGACAGCGCGTTAAGGTCCCCAACCGTCGGTGGTGGCCCTTGCCGTAAAGTAGGCGCCGGCAAGGCCGATCACGATACCTGCGAGGGCAATGACAAACAATCGAAGGGTTGTATCGCTCGCGGATGCGCGGACGTCGTGATGGAGCGCAATGGCCACAAGTAGTCCGCACCACATGATGAGCCATGCAATACGCCGTGCCCAGATCATGATGCGTCCCCTTCGCGTTCGGCTTGATCATGGCCCAGCATGATCGCCCGGTAGCGCTCCTCGGCCAGTTGCCGCAGGCCGCGCGCACGTCTGGCATTGAACAACATGACCGGAAGCGCAACGGCCGCGATCACCAGAAAGATCAGCGCGGTATTGGTCATGCGCGAATAATAGAAGGCGATTGCTGCGATCAGCGGCCACATCATGAAGTGACAAGCGAGCGCGGCGCGGCCATCGTAGCGGTCGTAGTCGTCTTGTTCTTCTTCAGACAGGCGCTGCCGGAGGATATCAAGCATCGGCTGGTCCTTGCAAACGTCGGTGCACAATCGTCGGGCGACCCGAGGCTATTGCGGTGCGCCAAAACCGCCACCGGTCGGCGTCTTGAGGATGATGGCTTCGCCGACGGCCAACATCGTCTCATCGCAACCCTTAAGACGTTCCAGCTCACCGGAATTGCGCCGGACCCAGTTCTCGCCGATCCGACCCGGTTCGCCGCCGTCCAGGCCGTAGGGGACGACGTCACGATAGCTGGTCAGAAGCGTCAGCTTCATCTCGCGCATAAAGCGAATGCGCCGGTAAATGCCGTCGCCGGCCGACCATTTGCCTTTGCCGCCGGAGCCCCGTCGAATCGAAAATTCCTCGAGCACGACCGGATATCGCAGTTCCAGAATTTCAGGATCCGTCAGCCGCGTGTTGGTCATGTGAACGTGGACCGCGCTGGTACCGTTGAAGCCGGGTCCAGCCGGTGAGCCCGAGCAGATCGTTTCGTAATACTGATAAACATCATCGCCGAAGACCAGATTGTTCATCGTGCCCTGGCTCGGTCCCATGGCATTGAGGGCGGCAAACAGGCAGTTGGTGACGATCTGGCTGGTCTCGACGTTGCCGGACATGACGGCTGCCGGGTACTGCGGGGCCAGCATCGAGTTTTCCGGAATAATCAGCTCGATCGGTTTCAGGCAGCCGGCGTTCATCGGGATCGGCTCATCAACCATCACGCGGAACACGTAGAGCGTCGCCGCCCGGGTCACCGGCATCGGCGCGTTGTAGTTGTTCGCCTGGACCGGTGACGTACCCGTGAAGTCAACCTTGGCGGAGCGGTTTTGCTGGTCGACGCTAATCTTGACCTGCACGTGGCTGGCCTGATCCATCTCGACCCGAAATGCGCCGTCGGGCAGCTTCGACAACAACCTGCGCACACTCTCCTCGGCGTTGTCCTGGACATGTTTCATGTAGGCCTGGACGACTTCAAGGCTGAAGTGGCCGACCATTTTGCGCAACTCGGTAACGCCCTTGGCGTTGGCGGCGACATGGGCTTTGAGGTCGGCGATGTTCTTGGCCGGCGAACGGGCCGGATACTTGGCGCCGGTCAGCAATGCATGGGTTTCGCGTTCAAGAAACACGCCTTGGTCGACCAGCTTGAAGTTATCGATATAGACGCCTTCCTCTTCGATATGGGTTGCGCGCGGTGAGGCGGAGCCTGGAGTGAGGCCGCCGATGTCTTCGTGGTGGCCGCGACTTGCGACGTAGAACAGGATTTGCTGGCCATCATCGTCGAAAACCGGCGTGATGACCGTGATGTCCGGCAAATGTGTACCGCCATTGTAAGGCGCATTGAGCATGTAGGTATCACCGGGCTTCATCTGGCCCCGGCGCTCACGCGCAATCGTCTCAACGGACTTGTCCATCGAGCCGAGATGAACCGGCATGTGCGGCGCATTGGCGACCAGTTCGGCGTTGGCATCGAAGACGGCGCAGGAGAAATCGAGCCGCTCCTTGATGTTAACGGACTGGGCGGTATTTCTCAGCGCTTCGCCCATTTGTTCAGCAATCGACATGTAGAGGTTGTTGAAGACCTCAAGCAGGACGGGATCGGCCTCGGCGCCGAGAATTTCGCGCGCGTAAGCGGCGACGCGATTGAGCTGAAGGTGATTGCGCGGGGTGACGATAAGCTCCCAGCCCGGCTCCACGATCACGGTCTGGTTGGGCTCGATGATCAGGGCGGGGCCCGATATGCGGTGGCCCGGGCCAAGCGCCTCGCGCAGATAAACCGGCGCTTCGTGCCATTCGCGCGCCGAAAAGAACCTGGTGGTCTCCTGCGGCGTGCCGAGCGGCGTTGAGGTTTCGGCCAACGCGGGCTCATCGAGCCCAGCACCGCCGCCGGAGGCTTCGACCTCGATGGCCGATGCAAAGATTTTCTTTTCCGGCGACATGAAACCATAGCGTTGAAGGTGCTGGTCCTCGAAATCACGGCGCATGAGCTCTGCTTCATCGAGAACCACCGGCAGCGCGGTATCGGTGCCTTCGTATCTGAGGTGCAGCCAGGTCGTGGTCGCGACGTCCTCGTGGCGGATGCCTTGATCGACAACCTCGTCGCTGGCGGACTGCTCCATGTCGAAGCCAAAGCCTTCGACCCGTCGCATGGTCTCGGCATTGAGTTCGGCTTCGATCGATTGTTCGCGGCTGGCGCGCAGGTCGGCAAGGCCCATGCCGTAACCCGATAGCAGGCCGGAAAGCGGGTGGATCAGTACCGTCTTCATGCCGAGCGTATCGGCAATCATGCAGGCATGCTGTCCACCGGCGGAGCCAAAGCAATTCAGTGCATATTCGGTGACATCGTATCCGCGTTGCACGGAGATCTTTTTGATCGCATTCGCCATGTTCTCAACGGCAATGCGCAAAAATCCGTCGGCTACATCCTCCGGCGAACGACCGTCGCCGATCTCGTTCGCCAAATTGGCAAAGGCCTGCCGCGTCGCGTCTTCATCGAGCGGTGCATCGTTGTTGGGGCCAAAGATTTTCGGGAAGAAGGACGGCTTCAGCTTGCCAACCATCAGGTTGGCGTCGGTAACGGTGAGCGGTCCGCCCCGGCGATAACACTTCGGGCCGGGATTGGCGCCGGCGCTTTCGGGGCCGACACGGAACCGGCTGCCGTCAAAGAAGAGGATCGAGCCGCCGCCGGCGGCGACGGTGTGAATGCGCATCATCGGAACCCGCATCCTGACGCCGGCAACCTGGGTCTCGAAGGCGCGCTCATATTCACCAGCGAAGTGCGAAACATCGGTCGACGTGCCGCCCATATCGAAACCGATGATCCGCTCGAAACCGGCGAGTTTGCCGGTCTCCGCCATGCCGACGATGCCGCCTGCGGGGCCGGACAGAATGGCATCGCGCCCCCGGAACAGTTCGGCCGCCTTGAGGCCGCCGGACGAGGCCATGAACATCACGCGCGGGCCCGCTCCATCGTCGGCGTGCAATGCCTGCGACACCTTCTCGACGTAGCGCGACAGGATCGGTGAAAGGTAAGCATCCGCAACGGTTGTATCACCACGGCCGACAATCTTTATGAGCGGCGAGACGTCGTGGCTGGCAGAGACCTGCTCAAAGCCCAGTTCGCGGGCGAGGCCGGCCGCCGCCGCCTCATGCTCGGGATAGGCAAACGAGTGCATGAACACGAACGCAACCGAGCGGATACCGTCGGCGAGCGCGCTGGCCAGGTCGGTTTGCAACTGCTCCAAGTCAAGGGCGACCTCGACCGTGCCGTCAGCAAGGACGCGCTCCCGGGCCTCGACAACGCGCTCATAGAGCATTTGTGGCTTGATGATTTCCTTGGCGAAGATGTCCGCACGTTCCTGATATCCAATTTCCAACTGGTCTTTCAGCCCCGCGGTGATGACCAGCAGCGTTGGATCACCCTTGCGTTCGAGCAGGGCGTTGGTTGCAACCGTCGTTCCCATTTTGACGGTCGCAATTCGTTCGGCCGGGATCGGATCACGCGACGCGACATTCAGAAACCGGCGGATGCCCTCAAGAGCCGCATCATCGTAGGCTTCCGGGTTTTCCGAGAGCACCTTTTGTCCATGCACCTTACCGTCGGGATCGCGTGCCACGACGTCAGTGAATGTGCCGCCGCGGTCGATCCAAAAGTCCCACTTCGTCATTGCCGTTGTTCACCTGCTCAATTTCGATCATTCGGGTCGAACCAGACATGTAGCGGCTTGGGCGCGGTTAGGCCAGCGCCGCTTGCACCGCGCGGCGATCAACACTTGATTGATGGCTGATTGATGGCTGATCCGAGGAGCGCCTTGAGGACTGGCTGTGCTCAGCCGACAGGGCATCGGGCACGCGGCTATCGACCGAAGGCTCCATTGTTGAATACCCCACGCCGGGACATGCGGGCAAAGAGGTTTCCGGTTCTGCGTGGGCGCGCGCGCCGGCCGCGCCGCCACTGGCTCCGGCCCAACCAAGAGCGCGGCCGGTATCGTGCTGCGCGGCGCCCGGTCCTTCGTTGCGCTGTTCGTCGGTTACGCTTCGATGCGTCTGCAAGACCGGGCACGTCGGCAGGATATGAACCAGCATCCCGTCGTCCGGCGGCCGTCGAAGCCAGCAATGATCGCACGCGCACGGGCGGTCTGATACCAAGCGGCGCGACCTCAACATCGGACGGCGATGGCGTCTGGCGAAGCTGCGCGCCAGGACGGACCAACCTGGCTTGGACACCACGAGCCGGCCGCCGCGGCAGTGCCCGGATTGCGGTCATTGCGCGGGCGGCTCCGACGAACTGGATGCCACCAGCGCCTTGATTGGGCGGCGGCAACGTCCTGCGCGTCCCGCTGGCACGCGGCGCATAGGGCGACGGTGCCAGACCGGCGGTCGCCCGTGCGGTGCCGGCGCGGTTTACCATGGCGGGGTTTACCATTACGCCTGCCGCATTGGTCACCACCAGCATGCTGTGCGTGACCATATGCGGCCTGATCGCCAACACTGTTGTCGCCGCTGGATGCAATGTCGGCTTTACAGCTGCCGCCCTCAGGTCGCGGACCTGGTGGTTCAATTCCATGATTTGCTGGTATGAATCGCGCAACTCCTGCTGCAGCCCGCGGGACAGTCGCTGCTCGCTGGTCAGTTGTCTCGAGCTGCTGGCGAGTGCCCGCTGCAGCCGCTCAATCTGCTGCAGGCCGCTGTGCCTTTGTGCTGTTGGCGACTGCGCTTTCAGGGCTGGCGATGACATCAAAGCGGTGCCAATCAAAGTCGTAACACTGCCGGCAATGAAATAACCGGCCGCCTGATGAATACGTGTGTGGTTGAACATTATGACGCAATACCATACCAAATTCGGATAAGTCCTGAATGAACCCGTCACAACGCCCGCCCATGCCGGCGATGGATGTTATCGGTTCAACGTGATGGAACGCCTATAGCGTTTCAGAGTTAGCCCGGGCCCTCCCGCTCCCCCGCCGGCCACCCCAAGGCCATGATCTCACAGGGCGGCGGCCGGGAGGGTACGGTCGACCCGCCTTGGGAGGCAATGATCAAAGCAACCTCTGAACACGTCACAGGTTTCCAAAGGGCGGCGCCCTTTGGTCGGGTTGTTAGGGGTGAAAGCCCTAACTTAATCGCCGCATTGCGGCGATCCTTGAGGGGCTTTCAGCCCCTCAAACACCCCGACCAGGGGGTGAACCCCTGGACCCAGGACTTAGCATCAGAGGGTCCCCCAAGTCTTCAGTAAGCTTGGCAACAGTAGCGCCGTCGGGTCGCGATGGCAATCGAAACGCGCAAGGCAATCGGGCAGCTTGTGCTAGGCGTCTTCCGAGAACTGGTTGGTAATCGGATAACGTCGATCACGGCCGAAATTGCGCGCGGATATCTTGACGCCGGGGGCGGCCTGGCGGCGCTTGTATTCGGCGATGTTCAAGAGCCGGCATATGCGCTTGACGGTTTCCGGGTCGTGGCCGGCGGCGATGATCTCGGACAGCGGCTGTTCGTTCTCGACCAGTCTCGACAGGATGTCATCGAGAACATCATAGGGTGGCAGGCTGTCCTGGTCGGTTTGGTTTTCCCTAAGTTCAGCGGTTGGTGCCTTGCTTAGAATGTTTGTCGGTATGACGATGCCGCCGGGCCCCTTGCCGCTTTCCGGAACGGCCGTGTTGCGCCATTGGGCAATGCTATAGACGTCCGACTTGTAGAGGTCCTTGATAGGGTTAAAGCCGCCGTTCATATCGCCGTAGAGGGTGGCGTAACCGACCGACATTTCACTCTTGTTGCCGGTTGTGACGACCATACTTCCGAACTTGTTGGAGACCGCCATCAGGATGGTGCCGCGCGTGCGACTTTGCAGGTTCTCCTCGGCAACGCCTGAGTTCTGGCCGGCAAACATCTCGGACAGAGCCGACATCAAGCCCTCTACAGGTTCGGCGATTGCGATGGTGTCGTAGCGCACGCCCAATGCCTCGGCGCACATGGCGGCATCCGTCAGGCTTTGCTGCGATGTGTAACGATAGGGCAGCATGATGCAGTGGACACGTTCGCGACCCAGAGCATCGACCGAGATCGCCGCAACCAGCGCCGAATCGATACCGCCCGACAGCCCGAGGACGACGCCCGGAAATCGGTTCTTGTCGACATAGTCGCGCAAACCCAGAACACAGGCCTCGTAGGCTGACGCTTCGTTGACCGGCAAGACTGCGCGCGGTCCGGGTGCACACTGCCAGGTCTCGCCAACCTTGTTCCAGTCCGTGAGCGTGACGTCCTCGCGCCAGGCGGGCAGTTGCACAGCAAGACTTGCATCACCGTTCAATACAAACGAAGCGCCGTCGAACACAAGCTCATCCTGCCCGCCGATTTGATTGAGATAGACCAGCGGCAGTTTGTTTTCGGTGATGCGCGCGACGGCGATGTTCATGCGCACATCGGGCTTTTTCCAGTCGAACGGCGAGCCGTTGGGCACCAGCAAGATCTCGGCACCGCACTCAGCCAAGCACTCGCAGACGTCTTCGTACCAGATGTCTTCGCAAATCGGTACGCCAATGCGGACGCCGCGGAAATCGATCGGGCTCGGCAACGGGCCGGCGGCGAACACGCGCTTTTCATCGAATACGCCGTAGTTGGGCAGATCCGACTTGTAGCGGACCGCCTTGACCGCGCCGCCATCCAGGAGGGCAACGGCGTTGTAGAGCTGGTCGGCCTCGGGCCAGATGGTGCCGATCAGGACGCCGGGACCAGTGCCGGTAATCTCCTTGGCGAACGTCTCGACGGCATGGCGTGAGGCGGCCGCAAACGCCGGTTTGAGGACCAGATCTTCGGGCGGATAGCCGCAAGCAAACAACTCGGACAGCAAAACCAGGTCGGCGCCCCCGGCCGCCGCTTGGCGATATGCCGCGCGGGCCTTGTCGATGTTGCCGGCAAGATCGCCGACGGTTGGATTGAGTTGAGCCAACGCGATGCGCAGGCGGCTTTTGGGAACATCGGTCATGGGCTGGTCTGCCTCGCAGGCATCATTCGCGACGATTGATAAAGGGCACGGCCGGTCAAACGGCGGCGATCCTGGATGTTGTCCAGTCAGGCAACCTGCAACCCCTAGCCAATCGCCGCCAGCGGCGCGCGGGTCGGCATGATCCGCGCGGTCCGGTTCTGCTTCAAGCGTTCGGCTATCAAGAACGCGAGTTCGAGCGCTTGATCGGCATTGAGGCGCGGGTCGCAATGCGTGTGGTAGCGGTCCTGCAAATCGGCTTCTGAAATGGCGTGGGCGCCACCGGTACATTCCGTCACGTTTTGACCGGTCATCTCGACGTGGACGCCGCCGGCATGCGTGCCCTCATCGGCGTGGACGTCGAAGAACGTATTGACCTCGCTCAAGATGCGCTCGAACGGGCGGGTCTTGTAGCCGGTGTTCGAGGTTAGCGTGTTGCCGTGCATCGGGTCGCAGGACCACACCACCTTCCTGCCCTCGCGCTGGACGGCGCGGATCAGGCGCGGCAGCCGGTCGGCGACCTTGTCGTCGCCAAATCGGCAGATCAGCGTCAGCCGGCCGGGCTCGTTGTCCGGGTTCAGGATGTCGATCAGTTCGATCAGGTTGTCGGGTTCAAGCGTTGGTCCGCATTTCAAGCCGATCGGGTTTTTGATGCCGCGGAAATATTCGACATGGGCGTGATCGGCCTGGCGCGTGCGATCGCCGATCCAGACGAAATGGCCGGCTGTCGCGTAGGGCTCGCTGGTGGTCGAATCAATCCGCGTAAAGGCCTGTTCATAGCCAAGCAGCAAGCCTTCGTGGCTGGTGTAGAACGGCACCGCGCGCAGGGCCGGCGTGTTGTCGGCATTGATGCCGCAGGCATGAATGAAATCCAGCGTTTCGCTGATGCGATCAGCCAGCTCCCGGTAGCGATCGGCCTGCGGACTGTCGGCCAGAAAGCCCAGCGTCCACTGGTGCACCCGCTCCAGATCGGCAAAGCCGCCCGTCGAAAACGCGCGAATGAGATTGAGCGTTGCCGCCGACTGGCGGTAGGCCTGGAGTTGGCGCCGGGGATCCGGCTCGCGGGATTCCGGCGTGAATTCGGCACCATTGATGATGTCGCCCCGATAGCTCGCCAGCACGACATCGCCCTGTTGTTCGACCGGCGAGGAGCGCGGCTTGGCGAACTGGCCGGCAATGCGACCGACTTTGACGACCGGCAGACCGCCGGCATAGGTCAGAACGACCGCCATTTGCAGGAACACGCGGAAGAAATCGCGAATGTTATCGGCGTGATGTTCTGCGAAACTCTCGGCACAGTCGCCGCCCTGCAGCAGGAAACCGCGCCCTTCAGCAACCTCGGCCAGCGATCGTTTCAAATCGCGCGCCTCACCTGCAAATACCAGCGGGGGAAACGCGGCGAGTTGGTTCTCGACGGCGGCGAGGGCTGCAGCATCACGATATTCCGGGACTTGGACAATCGGCTTAGATCTCCAACTCGCGGGACTCCAGGCGGCCGTCATGGTCTTCTCCTCAACGCGTTCGGCTTTGGATTTCTGAGTTTCACGGCCGTGCGGACACTCTTTTGGCGTTTCCGACGTCCGGAGTGCGGCTTATAGGATAGTTTTGGGGTAAATGTCAGCTGTTTCGCAGAATTTGCGCAATGGTAAGCTTGATCGGACCGCCTATAGCCGCGCCGGCGGCGGTTCGCAGGCATCCTGAAGGACCGGGTAGATGGCCGTTTGTGCACCGACTTTCCGATTTGGAATCGAAGAAGAGTACCTGTTGGTCGACAGCGCGACCCGGCAGCTGCAGTCGGCACCGCCGGAGCTGCTCGCGGCCTGTGAGGCGGCCTGTCCGGGCCAGGTCTCGGTTGAACTGATGCGCTCGCAAATCGAGGTCGGCACCAGACCGACGACGCATTTTGCCGACGCACGCAGCGATCTTGCGCGGCTGCGCACAACCGTTGCGCGGCTCGCCGCCGATTTCGGGCTGGCCCCGCTTGCCGCCTCCAGCCACCCCATTGGCGGCTATCGTTCACAGGAAACCACCCAGAGCGAGCGCTATGTGGCGCTGGCCAGTGATCTGGCCGGGGTCGGGCGCCGCTTGATCGTGTGCGGCATGCACGTTCACGTCGAAATCGACGATCAGGAACTGCGCATCGACCTGCTCAATCAGGCCCGCTATTTCCTGCCGCATCTCCTCGCACTGACGACGTCGTCGCCGTTCTGGGAAGGCGAAGATACCGGCCTTAAGAGTTTTCGCCTCGCCGTCTTCAATGGTTTGCCCAGAACCGGCCTGCCGGGCCGGCTCGGAGGTTGGGATGAGTACCGCGCCCTGACCGAGACATTGATCGGTTCGGGCGTGATCGATGATCCGGGCAAGATCTGGTGGGATCTGCGCCCGTCGGCCAAGTTCCCGACGTTGGAAATGCGCATCACCGACGTGTGCACGCGCCTGCGCGATGCGTTGAGCGTTGCGGCGCTGTTTGTCTGCATCTGCCGGATGCTCTATCGGTTGCGCCGCAACAATCAGAGCTGGCGGCAATATCCCGTCGTCCTGCTCGATGAGAACCGGTGGCGAGCTCAGCGCTACGGCTGTTCGCAGGCGTTGTTTGATTTCGGCCGCGGTGAGCTGGTTGCCTTTGCTGAACTCTATGCAGAAATACTGGAGTTGATTGGCGAGGACGCCGAAGCGCTCGGCTGCAGCGAGCATGTGCAAGCCGGGCGCAACATTGTGGCGCAGGGCACGAGTGCCGACCGTCAGGTCGCGGTCTACCGAAACGCGCTGCAGCGCGGCCTGTCGGAAGCCGCCGCCCTCGAGGTGGTGGTCGATCATTTGGCCGAAGAGACGTTGGCAGGCCTGGACGCATAGCTGTTCTCGTTGTGGTCAATTCGGATGTCGCTCGGCGATGTTTGCGGGCTGGCGAAACAGTTTTGTTTGCTTCGGCCGGAGATTTGCGCAGTTTGCTCCGCGGCCCGCCTTGGCAAAGCTAAGTTCCCGTGTAATCAGGACCTAATTCTGCGGATTGTTGAGTCGGAACACTAGATCTTCGTGCTTTAAGTTGGAACCGCTATTGCGGTTCCAACTTAAAGCACGAAGATGATCGCCACTTTAGAGGCGAGCAACTTTGTGCCTTTATTCAGGATCGTTCCGATTCCGAATAAAGGCAGGTTACTCTAGCATCGCGGCCGCACAATCAGGGCGAGGACGAGAGCAATGCTTCAGGACGGCAAGATCTTTGTTGGCAAGAGCCAGAAAGGTGAATATCTCGATCTAGCGCTGGCCAACCGCCATGGTTTGATTACCGGCGCCACCGGGACCGGCAAGACGGTGTCTTTGCAGGTCTTAGCGGAAGGCTTTTCCGATGCCGGCGTGCCGGTATTTGCCGCCGATATCAAAGGCGATCTGTCCGGGATCGGCATGGCCGGGACCGAGAAGGACTTCATCGACAAGCGGCTTGACGAGGTCGGTTTGCCAGCCTTCGCGCCGCGGAGTTATCCGACGGTGTTCTGGGATGTTTTTAGCGAGCATGGCCATCCCATTCGGGCGACGGTCACGGATATGGGGCCGTTGCTGTTGTCGCGCCTGCTTGAATTAAACGAGGTTCAAGAAGGTGTGCTCAACATCATGTTCCGCGTCGCCCAGGACGAAGGCATGCCGATGCTCGATCTCGATGATTTGCGATCGATGGCAACGGCCGTGTCCGAGCGCAGCAAGGAGCTCTCCGCCAAATACGGAAATGTTGCATCTGCCTCGGTGGGCGCCATTCAGCGGCGGCTGTTGGTGTTGGAAGACCAAGGTGCCAACCAATTTTTCGGGGAACCCGCCGTCGATATCGCCGACTTCATGAAGACGACCTACGACGGCCGCGGGTTTGTCAATCTGCTGGCGGCCGACAAGCTGTTTCAGAACCCGCGGCTCTATGCAACGTTTCTGTTGTGGTTGCTGAGCAAGCTCTGGGAGGAGCTGCCGGAGGTTGGCGATCAGCCGAAACCAAAGCTCGTGTTTTTCTTCGACGAGGCGCATTTGCTGTTCGATGAGGCACCGAAAGCGCTGTTGGAGCGGGTGGAACAGGTCGCCCGCCTCATTCGATCCAAAGGCGTCGGCGTCTATTTCATTACCCAGAACCCGCTTGATGTTCCCGATACGGTTTCCTCACAGCTCGGCAATCGCATCCAGCATGCGCTGAGAGCCTATACGCCCAAGGAACAGCGCGCGGTGCGGGCTGCCGCCGAGACGTTCCGGCCCAATCCCGATCTCGATGCCGAACGCGTGATCCTGGAATTGGGTGTCGGCGAAGCGCTGGTTTCGTTCCTGCAGGACCGGGGTGAGCCCTCGATTGTCCAACGCGCGCTGATCCGGCCGCCCAACGGTCGCATTGGACCGATGACCGAGGCCGAGCGCCATGAGGCGATGTCGCGCAGTCCGGTGGCCGGCAAGTACGACGAGGCGGTCGACCGCGAAAGCGCACATGAAATGCTGCAGGCGCGGGCCGCCAAGCTTGAACAACAACGTGCGGCGGCGCAGGCGGAGGCCGAAAAGAGCAAGAACAGCTGGACCAACGTCATATTCGGGCGCGGGCCGCGCGGTGGTCGATCAATCGGCGAGCAGGTCACCCGCGACATCGGCCGTTCGATCATGCGGCGCATCATTTCACGATCGCTGCGCTCGGTCTTCAAAGCGATCGGCATGCGTTAGACGATCGTCGGCGAAAAGGTCGCTCGGCTTCGCGGCGGCGTACTTTTCGCCGGGCCGCGCATCTCCTAAGGAACGTCTGAATAAGTCCGGGGTCCAGGGGATCACCCCTGGTCGGGGTGTTTGAGGGGCTGAAAGCCCCTCAAGGATCGCCGCTTGGCGGCGATATGTTAAGGGCTCGGCCCTTAACGATCCCGCCAAAGGGCCTTGCCCTTTGGAAACCTGAGACTTGTTCAGAGGTTCCCTAAGATTTGAATTTCCCTCAATTCTCAGCGCGAAAAAGGACACCGGAGCGTAGCCGAGAGACCCTTTCACGAGGAACTAGTGGTCTCAATCACCTAGCCGGCGATCCGATCGGCAATCGCGAGAATGCGGTGCATATCGCGCAGGACCGGCTTCTCGATCAGTTTACCATCGATGACGACGAGGCCCGTATCGGCCTCTGCGAAGGCGGCGATGATGCGGCGCGCGTGCGCGATCTGCTCGGATGTCGGTGTGAACACCTCATTGAGGATGGCGATTTGCTTGGGGTGGATTGATCCTTTGCCGCCAAAGCCGAGGTCGCGTACAAGTTCCGCCTCGCGGCGCATACCATCGGCATCTTCAAGATCCAGGTACGGCACGTCGATGACGTCCAGGCCGGCGCCGGCGGCAGCGTGGGCAATGCGCGAGCGGGCGTAGAGGAGCGGCTCGTAGGCGTTCTTGCACCGCAGTTCGGCGGCCATATCGACACCGCCGAAGAACAGCGCGTCAATGCGCGAGCTCGCCTTGGCGATGTCATAGACAGCTTCGAGGCCGGCATTGGTCTCGATGATGACGTGCAGTCGGCAGGCATGGCCGCGTTCTCCCAGCAGATCATCGAGCCAGACGATTTCGTCCGGTGTCTTGACTTTGGGCAGCATGAGGGCCGGCGGCGGCGTATCGGTTTCGAGGATCGCTTGTACGTCCGCCAGCCCGAACGGATCGCGCAGACAATTGATGCGCACGATCCGTTCAACTCCGTCATCGGCCTGCGGCTCGCAGAACAGCGCCAACGCGCGCTGGCGCGCAACCGCCTTGTCCTTGGGCGCAATGCCGTCTTCGAGTTCGACACAGACAATATCGGTGCCGGACGCCAGCGCCTTCGCAAACATTTCCGGGCGCAGGCCCGGGGAGAAGATGAAGCTCCGGCGCGGCCGGACAACACGCTCGATGGTCATTGATGCACCTGGGATTGACAGATCGCTGTTGTGGTAATGGATGGCGGGACGACATCATCCCGCCGCCGGCTTGTCCTCCCCGGACTGGGCCGCAAAGATCGACGTGTAACCGCCCGACCAATCAGGCGGGATCTGGCACGGGCGCGGATCATGACTGGCCCAGCGCACCGGCTCGCCGCGCACCAGTTCGTAGGCGTGTGCGGAGGGGTCGGGGTGCGGGGTGTAGGCTTTGGCGTCAGCCGCGGAATAACAGTTGAGCAACAGCGGGCGCGGCTTCGGCGACTTGCTCGACGGCGAATAGTGCAACGCGCGCGCATTGTGGATGGTGATCGAGCCTGCCGCCCCCGTCAGATAGTCGACCTTACTCATGTCGATTGCCTCGGCATCTGCCGCACTGAGCATTCCGGTCCAGTTGCCGTTTTCATCATACTGGTCGTAGAGCGGTTGGTTGTGGGACCCCGGCAACAGGGCCAACGGCCCGTTCTGCATGTCGGTATCGGCCAGATAGCAGCCGATGGTCAGCACATTGTAGTTGGTGTGGGGAAAGAACTGGATATCCTGATGCCACTTGACGGTGTCGCCCTCATCGAACCATTTGAAGTTCAACTTGGAATGATGAAAGATCACGTTCGGTCCGACAAGATCGGCGGCGACATCCGCGATCAGCCCCTTGGCAAAGTTCCAGTAGACCTCGTGACGTTCGTCCGGGCGTTTCAGGCGCCGCAACACCGGATGATCAAAGCAATGGCCGGGCCCGATATCGTAGATATGTCCAGGCGATGTCTCGTTGCGGCTTTCGTCAATGAATGCGTTGGTGACCCGGTTCAATTCATCGACGGTTGCTTGCGGAACCAGGTTCTGGACACCAACGTAGCCATGCTCGAAATAGTGCTCGCGTTGGGATTGGGACAGGACCCGCGCGGGATAAGCCAGGATTTCCTCGGGTGTCATGTGCTTCCTCCTTTGCATCCGGCAGAGGGCTACCGGCGCCGGCCATTGTGCAAGAGCCGACGCGCCGGGGGAAGAGATTATACCAGCCCGCATAAATATTGATCCGTTTCACCGGAGCGATTTTTGTCGCCAGTCAGGCAGGTGTCGTGCCGTGGTACGCGTACCACAAGCGGCACCCAACGCAGCTGGCGGCAAAATGCGCCCGGCGCTCAAGGGTGGGTCCTGGCGGCCCATCGGGGGCGTTGCGACGTTTGCCCGATGCACCGCATCGCGCGGCATGCCGCGCCTGCCCGAGTGAGCCGCCAGAATCCATGAAGCGGGTCAAGATTTGTGCGGGCTGGTATTTGCGCTGATCGATTGGCGCAAACCGCATCAGACAGCCCATGACGATCGCTGTTGTCAGAGGCCGGCGGCCATGCCGCCGTCCACCGCCAGCTCCGCTCCGGTGATAAAGGCGGAATCGTCTGAAGCAAAAAACAGGGCAGCGCGGGCGACGTCTGCGGCCTCGCCAAAGCGGCGCAGCGGCGTTTGATCGAGCAGGGCTTTGTTGATCACGGGGTTGCGCAGGACGCGTTCCGTCAGGGCCGTAGCAATGAAGCCCGGCGCGAGCGCGTTGACGCGAATTGCGAAGGGCGCATATTCGACGGCGAGCGCGCGTGTGAGCGCCGAGACCGCGCCTTTTGTGGCCGAGTACCCCGCCAACTGGCGCAGGCCGCGGTGGCCCATGATGGAAGCGAGATTGACCAGGGAGGCGTTGCCAGCCGCGCGCATCAAGTCGAAACCATCCCGCGCAATGCGCACAACACCATCGAGATTGACCTCCCGGATCTTTTCCCAATCGTGGTCGGACATATGGCGAAAATCACCGCGCACATTGAGCCCGGCATTGTTGATGATGACGTGCAGCCGGCCGTGATCGCCTTTGATCCGGCGGAAAACCGCCGCAACGTCCTGGCCGCGCGAGACGTCACAGACGACTGCAACGGCCCGGCCTCCGGCGGCCTGAATGAGCCGTTCAGCCTCGGCCACGGCAGCATCGTCAACGTCGGCCAGGTAGACCGTGGCGCCCTCGCTGGCAAACAGGCGTGCCGTTTCCCGGCCGATACCGGCACCGGCGCCGGTGATCAGGGCAATCTTGTTGTCAAGCCGCGTCATGTCGTTGTCCTCGCCAGTCGTCGGGCCACAACCGATGCCGCACAAACCACAGCAATTGCCCGAGCCCGAAATCAAAGCAACACCGCCGCGCCACGATCCTTAATCCTGTCAAGGAACCTCTGAACACGTCTCAGGTTTCCAAAGGGCAAGGCCCTTTGGCGGGATCGTTAAGGGCAGAGCCCTTAACATATCGCCGCGTTGCGGCGATCCTTGAGGGGCTTTCAGCCCCTCAAACACCCCGACCAGGGGATCATCCCCTGGACCCCGGACCTCTTCAGAAGCTCCCTAACTTCCGGATGGCCACTTCTCGCGCATGGTTACGAGTTCTTCGGCAGCGCTCGGGTGCAGGGCCATGGTGGCATCGAAGTCCATCTTGGTTGCACCCATACGCATGGCGATCGCCGCCATCTGCACGATTTCGCCGGCATCGGGTCCGAGGATATGGCAGCCGACGACGCGCTGATCATCGGCGTTGACCAGCAGTTTCATGATCATGCGCTCATCGCGGCCGGAGATCGTGCCCTTCATTGGTCGGAAGCGCGATTTGTAGACATCGAGATTTGCAACCTGATCGCGCGCTTCATGCTCCGGCAGGCCGACGGTGCCGATCTCGGGCGTGGAGAACACGGCGGTCGGGATCATGTCATAGCTGGTGGTGCGCGGGGCGTTGCCGAACACGCTGTCGGCAAAGGCATGTCCTTCACGAATGGCAACCGGTGTCAGATTGACGCGGTTGGTGACGTCGCCGACGGCATAGATGTTGGCCACCGAAGTCTGGGACTGATCGTTGACAATGATTTCGCCTTTGCCGCCGAGCGCAACGCCGGCGCTTTCGAGACCGAGACCGGTGGTGTTCGGGCTGCGACCGATGGCGAACATGATCTGATCCGCTGCAAGCGTCCTGTCACCGCTGGTGTGGCCGAGCAACTGGCCATCGCGCCGTTCGATCTTCGAGAACACTTCGCCGGTGATAATCTTGATACCGCGGCGATCGTATTCTTCGCTGAGGCCGTCGCGCAGATCATCATCGAAGCCGCGCAGGATCTTCTCGCCGCGATAAATCAATGTCGTCTCGGCGCCAAGCCCGGCAAAGATGCCGGCGAATTCGACCGCGATATAACCGCCACCGGCAATCACAACGCGCTTTGGGAGCTCGCGCAGATGAAAGGCTTCGTTCGAGGAAATGACATGCTCGATGCCGGCCAAATTGTCGTCGAGGTTGACCGTGCCGCCTGTGGCGATCAGAACTTTGTCTGCGGTGACGGTTCGCTCGTCACCAGTCAGACGGACGGTGTGCGCGTCCTCAAGCACGGCGCGGGTCTTGAACGCGGTCACATCGACACTTTCGAGATTGCGCAAATAGATCGCTTCAAGACGCGCAATTTCCTTGTCCTTGTTGGCAATCAGCTTGGGCCAACTGAAGTCGGGCGCCACCTTGCTCCAACCAAAACCAACCGCATCCTCGAATTCGTCACGAAAGCGGCTGGCGTAGACCAGCAGCTTCTTGGGAACGCAGCCGCGAATGACGCACGTGCCGCCAAATCGGTATTCCTCCGCCACGGCGACGCGGGCTCCGTAGCCCGCCGCAATGCGGGCTGCGCGCACGCCGCCAGAACCGCCACCGATGACGAACAGGTCGTAGTCGTACTGGCTCATTGTCACTCCGTGGGATCGATGGTGGTGGGCCCGGAAGGTCCGGATCAGGTGTGGATGGGAGCGTCGCGATCCGCTACCGCCTCAATCAGCGTAACGCCGTCATCGCCGGCGACAATTGCTAAATCCGCCATCTCGATGAACAGGCCATGCTCAACGACGCCGGGAATGCTATCAAGCCATTCTGCGAGCACCTCCGGCTCGGGTATCGCACCGAACGCGCAATCGAGGATCAGATGACCGCTGTCGGTCTTGAACGCCTGGTCCGCGGACAATCGGCGCAGCGTGATGTCGCCTTCAAGGCCGAGGTCGCCCGCCACGGCCTCGATTATCGTGCGCGTCGCGCCGAGCCCGAATTCAACGACCTCGACGGGCAAGGGATGGCGGCCCAGCGTCGAGACATGCTTGGTATCATCGGCGATGATGATCAACCCGTCGGACGCCGCGGCGACGATCTTTTCGCGCAGCAGTGCACCGCCGCCACCCTTGATCAAACGCAGTTGATCGTCCAGTTCATCGGCACCATCCACTGTCAGATCGAGAACCGGATGGGCATCCAAACTCGTCAGCGGGATTGCCAGTTCGACCGCCCGGCTATGGGTTGCCCGTGAGGTCGGCACTCCGGTTACCTCAAAACCGTCGCGGACTTTCGCACCAAGCAGGTTGACGAACTCGCCCGCCGTCGAGCCGGACCCCAGGCCAATCACCATGCCCGGCTCGATCAAGGCCAAGGCCCGTTCGGCGGCAGCTCTCTTCTTGTCTGTCGGGCTCACGGGCGTGCCTTGTTGCAACTGAATCTGCTGTCCGGAATGCAGGACATGGCCCCTTTTGTGCTGCAGGGCAAGGCCAATGTCCGATAACATGGCGGCTTGACGCAGCGCTGCCGCTATTGAATAGCGGTCAAAGCAAACTGGACGCGAGCGATGGATGGGATCGGGATGAGCCAGAGATCCGTGCCGGCAGGTGCGATTGTCGTGTTCGATCTGGACGGCACCTTGTTTGATACCGCGCCGGACCTCATCGCGGCCGTCAACCACGCCGTGGCGCTGGCAGGCGGGGTGCCGGCTGCGCCCGATGTTCTGCGCCCGGTTGTCAGTTTTGGCGGGCGGGAAATGATCCGCGCGGGTCTCAAACTCAGCGGGCTCGATCACGCCGATCCAGCAGTGGATGAACTGTTCCCCGAGTTCGTTCACTATTACAGCCGCAACATCGCCGTCCACACGGTGCCGTTTCCCGGCCTCCTGCCCGAGCTTGACCGGTTGCAGGCGCGCGGCGTGTTGCTCGCCGTGTGCACCAACAAGCTCGCGGGCCTGACGTGGCCGTTGCTGGCTGAACTGGGGCTCAATCACCGTTTCGGTGCGGTCACCGGACGCGACAGCTTTCCCGTCCATAAGCCGGACCCCCGACATCTGCTCGGGACCATCGCCCGGGCCGGCGGCAACCCGACCCGCGCGGTTATGATCGGTGACAGTAACACGGACGTGCTAACGGCAAAGTCGGCCGGCGTTCCCGTGGTCGGGGTGACGTTCGGGTATACGGACGTCCCCGTTAGCGAACTCGATTGTGATGCCGTGATCTCCCACTACGACCAGCTTGCCAGTGCGCTGCCGACGCTGGCGCCGTGGCTGTGAGACAGATTTTCGGCCAGAGTGTCAACGCCCGAACAAGAAACGGGTTGCGGCCCGCGCAAACCGGGCTATAGCCGTTCAGTAGTCATTCAGATCTGGCAGATCTGGCAGATCTGGCAGAAGCCGTTCAGATCTGGCTCGAACCACCCCTCTCACCTCCCGGCCGCCCCCGGCCTGGATCTCGTTGCTGGCCCGGTCAGCGGGATCGGCCGACCAAGTCTCACATCCGCAGGGCAACAGACAATCAGGGAACCCGCGCATGTCCGTATCGCAATGGCTGTATTTGATCCTGTTGTCGGTGCTGTGGGGCGGGTCATTCTTTTTCGTCGGCGTTGCCGTCCATGATGTTCCGACTGCGACACTGGTGTTGTTGCGGGTCGGCCTGGCGGCGCTGACGCTGTTGCCGGTCCTGTGGTTTGCCGGCTTGTCACTGCCGCGCTCGCCGGCGGCCTGGATGCCGTTCGTGGTGATGGCGGTGTTGAACAACATCATTCCGTTTTCGATGATCACGCTGGGGCAATCGCAGATCGCCAGCGGCGTGGCATCGATCCTCAATGCGACGACGCCGCTGTGGGCCGTGTTGATCGCCCACGGTTTCACCACCGATGACAAGTTGACGGCGAACAAGTTGGCCGGCGTCGTTCTCGGGATCGGCGGGGTCGCGGTTTTGATGGGCCCGGACGCGGTCTTTGGGCATTCATCGAGTGTAATCGGCATGGCCTGCGTGGTGGCCGGCGCTATCTCCTATGGCTTTGCAAGCCTGTGGGGGCGGCGCCTGCGCCAGACCCCGGCGCTGACGAGCGCGACCTGCCAGCTCCTTTGCGCATCCGTCATCCTGTTGCCGGTCGCGTTATTTGTCGACCGCGCGTCGATGCTGGTGATGCCGAGTTTGCCGATTGCCGGGGCCGTTGTCGGTCTCGCCGTGCTGTCGACTGCCGCCGCCTACATCGTCTTCTTTCACATCGTCGCCGTGTCGGGGCCGACCAATGCCATGCTGGTAACGCTGCTGATCCCGGTCAGCGCCATCTACCTCGGGGTCGTCGTGCTCGGCGAAACGCTGTCATATCGCCAGTTTGCCGGCGCCGGCGTGATTGCGCTGGCGTTGCTCATTTTTGATGGCCGACTGCTGCGCGCCGTCGGCTTGTCGGCAAACGAACAAACCTGATAGGTAACAGACCACTAGAAAACCTCTGAATAAGTGCGGGGTCCAGGGGACCCATCCCCTGGTCGGGGTGTTTGAGGGGCGGACAGCCCCTCAAGGATCGCCGCCAAGCGGCGATATGTTAGGGGCTCTGCCCCTAACAACCCCGCCAAAGGGCATTGCCCTTTGGAAACCTGAGACTTGTTCAGAGGTTCCTTAGGTCCCCCACGGTCGCCCTCGCCAACCGCCGAACGTGGCCTCGGTGCCCGATGAGACCGAGATGATCTCTTCCAAGGGACGCTCTTCGGCGTCTTGCTCGGGCCGGATCAGATAGAACTCTGCGTGCAGCAGTCCGTCGGCCTCTTTGCCGTCGCTGTGAATGCCGAGAGTCTCGAGGGCCATCAGCGACTGTGTCCACTCGGTCGAGGAGTGGAAGCGACGCTGGATGAACGTAACACCTTCAAGCTTTTCGACCCGCAGCCCGGACCGCTCGAACGAGGTGCGCAGCTCATCGAACGGCTCGGTGCGCTGGACAAACACGCCAAACCAGGGCTGCTGGCCGTCGATGGCTGCGTAGATCCGTTCAAACGATGCCTTGGTCAGATAGCCGGCACAGCCGGTCGATACGATCAGGTCGGTCGCAGAAATCAGATCGGCTTCGCGGCCGACGAGGTCCTCGGTTTCAAGGTCACGGGCGAAGCCGTCATCAACCAGACCCACGGACTTTGCGTAAGCGACCGTGTGATGGGAAATGTCAAAGCCGATATAAGTGCACTTGAACTGCAAT
This sequence comes from Hyphomicrobiaceae bacterium, assembly GCA_965223355.1. Lineage (GTDB taxonomy): Bacteria > Pseudomonadota > Alphaproteobacteria > Rhizobiales > Hyphomicrobiaceae > Tectiglobus. The sequence continues at coordinate 3,240,884 of CBDCWE010000003.1, read as the reverse complement.
GGCCAGGAGGCGAAATAGTTGCGATCCAGCTCAAAGACGCTGCGTGAGCCAAGATCCTCCATGTCCAGATCACGCGCGCGGTGGGCGAGCCGGTTCATGTCGACCGGATATTTGAGCAGGGCGGCGTTGATACCGAAGCCGCAACCGATATCGAGGATCGTCGGGCGGGTGTTGCGGACCTCGCCGATCACCTCGGCCAGGCTGCGGAAAATCGGGCGGGCGAGCTCCGGCAGCCTGTAGTCCAAGCCGTGCAGGATCCTGAAATAGGCGCGCGGGTCGGGCTGTTCGTAGATTTGATCGTATTCCTCGCGCATATCGGGGGCGCGGTCGAGATGGTCTTCCTGATGTTCGCTCATACTATCGGCCGCAATTGTTAACTGCCCTGGCGCCGCGCGGGTCGTGAAATGCGCTTTTGAGCGCGGCTCGCCCTTGTCCGCGTCTACATACCTTATCGTCGGGCTGGCGCCAAATGTGCCGCGGTATGTTACGTCTTGGCTGGGCGCAGCGGCCAGTTCCGTCGATAAAAGGCGATAGCCGCCGGCAAGATGATGAGCTGGCCGATCAGCGAGGCAAACAGGCACACCGCCGTTAGCCGCCCGAACAGCCGCAAGGACGGCAGATCCGACAGCATTGTAACGCCAAGGCCGAGGGCGAGAACGATGGTGGTCAGAACGATCGCGGGGCCAATATGGTGGACACTGGCAACCAAGCAGGCGTGATAGCCGGCGGTCGGACCGAGACGGGCCTCTTCGAGATTGTAGCGATTGAGGAAATGGATGGTCGAATCGATGGCGAGCGCGAAAGCGACCGTAATGGCGATGATCGACGCGAACTGCAGGCCGTTGCCGGTGAGCCACAGCACGGTTCCGGTCAGGAAGATTGGAAACAGGGACGGCAAAACGCTGGCAAATCCCGCCAACACCGAGCGTAGTGCGATCGCGAGGAATATGAAAATCACGAACATGTCGCCAATCAGGCCCCAGTTGAGTTCGCCAATCAGTTTGGCGGAGTTGCGCGCGGCAATTGCCGACAAACCCGTCACCGATATCGCGTAACCCGGGTTTTGATCGCGCACCATCTGTAACGCCTTGTCGATGGTCTCGATGCGGGGCAGGATTTCGCTGGCGTTGATATCAGGCAGGCGGCCCGTGACCAGAACGGCCTTCTGGTCCTTGGCGATAAACCGATGCCTGAGGTGGCTGGGCAGAATATCAACATAGCGTTTGATGTTGCCGGGATCGGCATTGCCGGCATCGGCCAGCCATCGCCGCAGGCTCTCCAAGGACCAAACATTGCCAAGACCGGCGTTGTGTTCGAGCACCGCGTGAGCGGCGCCAATCACGGCCAGCGTCTTTTGATCGTAGAGGTTCTCACCGCCCTTCCATTCGATCATGATGTGGACCGGGTTTGCGCCCGTGAGCTTCTGGTCGAGGCGGGCGGTCGCAGCCAGCGCCTGTTCTTTGTCGGGGACCTGGTCGGCCAGACGGTATTTGGGTTCGAGTTTGGTGTAGACGAACCCGGTCGAAATCACGGCGATGACACCAAGTGCGAACCACAGCGTTGGTGCGGCGGCGACCCGTCGTACGATGCCTTCGGTGGCCGACTTCAGGACGACCATCGCGGTGTTGTCATCGCCGTCTTCGGTGGTCGTGTTTTGCGGTTCACGGCGCACGAGGAAGACTGCCAGCGTCGGGACGACAATCGCAACTGCAAGGTAGGAGATGCCGACGGCCATCAAGGCGGCAAGGCCGAAGGTCCGGATCAGGGCAGACTCGGCCAGTGCAAAAGACAGCAATGCCAAGCCGGCGTTCATCGCCGTCAGCAGGCAGGCGGGTGCGACCTCGCGCACGGCATTGCGCGCCGCCGTCAGGCGGTCCTCGCCGGCGAGGATGTCGCGCCGGATGGCAAACACCAGATGCATCGAGTCGGAAAAACCGGCGACCAGGATCAGTGGCGTGAGCACATTGATGAAAAGATTGAGCCGGAAATCGAGACTGCCAACGACGCCCAGCGTCCACAAAATGGCAATCGAGGGACCGAGCACCGCCAGCAGCGTGAGGGACAGCCGCCGGAAGAACAAAAACGCTGTCGCCGCCCCCAGGATGAAGCCCAACCCGTTGTAGACCAGACGATCGCGCTCGACGGCGTTGCGGATTTCGAGCTGCATGACCGGCGCGCCGGTCAGCTTGACTCGCAAGCCACTGCCTTCGAGTGCAGCTTCAATCGTGCCGCGAATGTCATCGATAACCGCGCGCGATCCGCGCTCGGCGACGACCTCGCGGTTCAGCGCCATCACGATCAGCGCCAAACGACCATCGTCTGACAGGAACTTGCCTTTGACGATTTCGTTTTGACGCAGCCGCTCGACCAGCGCCGCAAAATCGGCCTCGGCCTCGGGTAGACTGTCCGGAACAAGCGGTGCGGCGTAGCCGGTGGCGTCGGGTTTGTCGCGGGCCGACAGCATCGAAACGAGACCGTCCACGCCGTCGGCCAAAAACAGGTCGGTGGCGGTATTGGCAAAGGCGGTGAGCCCGACCTTGGTCAGGAGGGGTGCACCTTCGATAACCGCAAGCACATCGTGTTCGCTGGATGGAAACCGCCGGTCAATGGCTTCGTACTGGCGGAATTCGGGTGTGTCGGTCCGAAACAGCTCGGACAATGAGTCATCAACACGCAGGTTCAGCACGCCAAAGATCGCAGCTATGCTCGCCAGCAAAATGGCGAACAGCGCAGTCCAGGGCCCGCGCAAGGCAAACAGCCCGAGGCGCTCTAGCCCGAACGTAAACAGGAAGCGGCGTTCCTCGGGTCGGTCTGTCATGGACGGTTTTTGGGGTTTTGCTTGAATGGGCTTAGGAGGCAGGGCATCTCAATCGTCTGAGTATCTTCGTAACATGGTATTTTATTGTCGCTGAAATCGCACGTGCAAAGACGCAACAGCGCAGGGCTCGATCGCGTTGTGCCGATCACGATGTGACGAGATGTCCTTAGAGTGGTGATGAAAGGTTGCACGCCAACATGACGGATACGATTGACAAGTCGTTGGATGCAAGAGGCCTGCAGTGTCCGTTGCCGATCCTCAAGACCAAACGCGCGCTGAACGGTGTTCCCGACGGCGGAGTGCTGGAGATTTTGGCCACTGATCCCGGCTCGCCGGACGATTTCGAGGCCTTTTGCGAATCGACCGGCCACGAACTGATCGAGAGTTCGCGAACGGACGACGGCTTCCGGTTCCTCATCCGGCGGCAGTATTAGACGGCAAACTCACAAATTCGGACGCATTGGCCGAACGCATTGATGGGCGCATTGATAGCAGCCGATTTGCTGCGCTGCCGGGCGCAAGGATGCTGACCAGATCACGCCAGATCACGCTGCCGGTTGCACAACGACGAGTTGCAAAGGCGACCCGGAATGCCTATCAACGGTAATCATCATTGTACGTGACAAGTGGAGTTATTATCCAATGCAAAAGATCCTCGGCCTGATTGCTGTGATCGCCAGCATCATCGGTTTGGTTGCCGGATTCAGCGGCGCTGCTCTGGCCGAAGTCAAACAACCACCCGGCAGCCGGATTTCGATGGACGTGCCGGAGAGCTTTGAGATCTCGAAGCAGTTTTCGGGTTTTATAATGCCGGCCGGCGGCGTCAGCATGGTTATTTCCGAATTGCCGGGGGCTCGGTTGGACCGGTTGAAGGCCAGCATGACCGACGCGGCTTGGCGCCAACGGGGGGTGACCAACATCAAGCGCCAAAAGCTGCAACGCACGGATGACCATCTCTATTTGACCGGTCGCCAGGTCAGCCGTGGTCGTGAATACCTGAAGCACATCTTGCTGATCGCCGATCCGCGAGGGGTTGCCGTCATCACCGTCAACGTGCCACCGGCATCGATCACCGCCGGCCACGTCAAGACGGCCGCGATCGTCGACGCCCTGGCCAGTGCCCAATTCACGGACAAAGCCGCACCGATTATCAAGCAGTTCTCGTTGTCGAAACTGGGACCGTTCCGTGAAGCGGGGAAATTGACGGGCAGTGCCATTCTCTACACCACCGATGGCAAGATGCAGCCGGCCACACCAGGCCGGAGCCGCAGCGCGATCATCATAGCACCGTCGCTGGATCGCGCGCCTGTTGGTGATACCGCGGCGTTCTCCGAGCGGGCTTTGCGCAGCTTCAGCAACGGCAAGTTCAAGGATTTGAAGATAGTGGACACGTCGGCAACGGTCGTCGGCGGTCTCAAGGCCACCCGCCTGGCCGCCCGCGCAGTTGATCCAAAGGACGGCACCACCGTCGAACTTCGTCAACTCGTCCTCGCGCGCGCTGGCGGGGGTTATTTTCGTTTGCTTGCGATTATCAGCGCACAGGAAAGCGACAAACTGCTAGCGCCAGCCGAGGCGCTGATGGCTAGTTTTAAGCCGAAATAGGATGGTCGGGCACGGTGGGCGGAACCGGTTCGGTGCCTGACAGGGCGTAAGACAGGATCTTGTAGACGACTGCGGCGGCCGTGTAGTCACAGGCGTGCAGGCCGTCGATCGGGGCAAGCTCAACCACGTCGGCGCCGACAATGGTGCCCGATCGCGCCGCCACGCGCACAATCTCAAGTGCCTGCCAATACGCAAGGCCGCCCGGCGTCGGGGTGCCGGTCGCCGGCATCAGGGCCGCATCCAGAGCATCGATATCGAAACTGACGTAGATCGGGCGGTTGCGCAAAAGACGCGCGAGCTGATCGAGATCCCACGCGTGCTGGTCTTTAGCCCAGTAGATATGGATGCGCTCGCGGTTAGCCACGTAGAATGCCGCCTCGTCGGCGGATATCGCCCGGATGCCGACGCCGACAACCGAAACGCCCGGATGATCAAGCACCCGGCGCATGGATGAGGCATGTGAATAGTGCGCGCCCAAATAGCCGTCACGCAAATCGGCGTGGGCGTCGAGCTGCAGAACAATCAGACCGGGATAGCGTTGGAGGAATGGACGGATCGCACCGGCGGTCAAGGCATGCTCGCCACCCAGGATCAACGGGAAGCGACCATCACACAGTGCCGCCTCAACCAGGTCGGCCAGCTGCGCCAGGGCGGCCGGGATCGTGGCCGCGATCGGTGGCGGGCTCAAGGTTGCGATGCCAAAGTCGAGATAGGGCTCGCGCCACAGCTCGTCGTCGAACAGTTCGAGCTGGTCGCTTGCCTTGAGGATCGCGGCGGGGCCGGCCGAGGTCCCCGAACCGTAGCTGACCGATGCTTCGAGGCCGAATGGGATCACGAGGGCCTTTGCCGCTTGCGGCTTGTCGGCATCGCGGCGCTCGGCTTCGAGGAAATCCTCGGTGGGCGGCAGATACGAAAACGCTTCGGACATGTCACCATCATCGCATTGTCGGGCGCCGCCGGCGTGCTCGCGGCTCAGACGTTTTGTGCAAGCCTTGCATGTTCGCTCGGATACATCGTGAACATCGGCTCGTCATCGAGGATCACCTCGTCGTACTGGCCATAGCCGTTGAACGTGCCGGCAATGGCGCGGCCGTAGGCGCCCATGTTGCCGATTTCCAGGTAATCGCCTTCGCCGACCCAGGATGGCAGCAAATAGGGACCTTTGATGTGATCGATTGAATCGCAGGTCGGCCCCCAAAATTCAAACGGCACAAGATCGGATCTTGCCGCATCCTCGCTGCCAATCAGACGTACCGGAAACCGAAAGTCGAGATGCGCGGCATCGAACAATGCGCCGTAACCGCCGTCGGTGATGAACAGTTCGTTGTCGCGCCGCGCATCGACCCGCACGATCAGACTTTCAGCTTCGGCAACCAGGGCACGACCCGGTTCACAAATCAGCCGGCAATCATGACTGACCGGCAGGTCCTCAAAGCACTCGCTGATGACGTCCACGAAATCCTGCAATGGCGCCGGGCGGTGGTCTGAGTAACACGCCGGAAATCCGCCGCCGACGTCGATCGCGTCGACGACGACACCGGCCTCGACAATCGCTTTGCGCACGGCTTTGAAGGCCTGCCAGAAGGCATCGGTTGTGACCGTCTGCGAGCCGGTATGAAACGTCAGGCCCAGTTCATCGCAGACCTGACGGGTTTTGATGAGAAGGTCCGATGCCTCGTCCGCCGCAATGCCGAACTTTCTTTCGAGCGGGATGCCGCTGTTGATGGCCGGCACGGCAATGCGCACGAACAGTTCGAGATCATCCGGAGCACCGGTCTCATCCAGGATCTTCTGGAGTTCATCAGCACTGTCGAGCGCGAAACATCTGACCCCGAATTCGTGATAGGCCCGGCGGATCGCCATGCGCGACTTGACCGGATGCATAAAGTGCAGTTGAGCGCGCGGGATGGTGGCTGCGTCTTCCAGTTCGGGCAGCGAGGCAACGTCGAAATTGTGAATGCCGGCACCGTACAGCGCGCCGACGAGAAACACCGAACTGTTGGCCTTGTAGGCGTAGGCGACTTCGCCGGGGAAATGCTCGATGAACCAGCGCGCGGCGCGCCCGGCGGCATGCGGGCGCAGGCCGAATGCGGCACGTTCCGGACGCTGTGCCTCGATGAATGCGCGGGCATTGACGTAGCGTTCCATGTTGGTTGTCCCGTTGGCGGCATCCGACGTCGCCGGCTGGCGAACGTCGTCTCAAAGTTGCGCGGCTGGTCCGGCAAATCGACGGTTATCGCGCGATCTTCATGGCCGGTCTCATTTCGCTGGCGATGCTTATCGGCCAATCAACAGAAATTCAATTCAAGAATTTTGATAGACTAAATCATTTCCGCCTGAGGCGGGCGCCGCCCGCTCGCCCGCCGGCTGGGATCATATCAGATCGTGGCCTTGGGGCGGCCGGGCGGGGCCGCGGAACGGTTCGGGCTCAGGAACCTCTGAACACGGGCGGGGTCGCGGGATGATCCCTTGGTCGGGGCGTTTTGAGGGGCTGCACGGCCTTCAAAGATCGCCGCACAGCGGCGATTGGTTAAGGGCTTTCAGCTCCAACAACCCGACCAAACGGCATTGCCGTTGCATATTGGCGTTACGGCGCAATCCTATCGCATGGGATTTGGTTGGCCGTGATCCGGCTGCGACGGCCGCCCGGCCGGATCGGAGGCGACCGCATTGAACTATCAGAGCCGCGGATCAATGGGTTCGCTTTCAAGAGCCAGAACGGCGAGCGCGCATTCGTGAACGCGCGCCAGCGGCCGGTGCTCGACAAACCGGTGCAGGCCTTCGAGGCCGAGGGCAAACTCGCGCAGGGCCGCGGTGAACTTCCGTTTCAATCCGCGCCGGCGCAACCGCTCGATGTTGTGTGGCAAATCGTAGTCCGGGCCATAGATGATCCGCAGATAATCACGCCCGCGGACTTTCATGGCCGGTTGCACAAAGCCGTGGTCGCGACACGCGATGTAGGTCGACGGTTTGATCACCATGCCTTCACCGCCGTCCTCGGTGTGGCGCAGCCACCATTGCGCCAGGCTGTCCCGGGCCCTGTCATCCGATGTCGACAGCTCCTGCCAGGCCGTCTGTTTCAGGATCGGCTCGACCGCACATATCCGCGCCAGAGTTTGCATATGCCAGCCGTGAGAGCGATCGTCGAAAACCCGGCCCTCACCGGCCAGCAAATGGAACGGCGCGACCCGATAGTCATCGACCGTGCTGGCGTCCCAGCAATAGCCCTTGAGAGCGGCCTCGAAGCGGGCGGCGTTCGCGGTTGACAACTTTGCACTCTCGCGCAACAGGTCGAGACCATCCAACGTTGGACACGTTGCCGCCAGCGCTTGTGCCAGCGCGCCAGCCGATGCCTTGGCCGCCACAACCGTCGGCCCGTATTGTTGGCGCAGCAGCTCCTGCGCCTTGGCCGACCACGGCATCAACTCTGCATCGAGCAACACCCAGTCGGTCTTGAGGTCCTGCCACAGTCCGGCCGCCGTAATCGCACGCGCGACCCGGTCGACGATGGCCTCCTCGATGCGCTCGTCGCGGAAGAAGGCGCGGCCGGTTCGGGTGTAGATCATGCCGGCCTTGCCATCCTCGACACGGAACCGGCGTGCGGCTGCATCTTGGTCACGGCAGACGACGAGGAGGGCACGCGAGCCCATGTGTTTTTCTTCTGCCACGACGGTCTCGACGCCGGCTTCTCTGAAATAGTCCAGGGCTTGATCGGGATGCTCGAGGAACGGCCCTTCGGCAGCGGTCGGACACGGTGCCATGGTCGGCGGCAGGTGAATGAGCCAACGCGGATCGATGGCGAACCGGCTCATCACCTCGAGCGCCGCCGTGGTGTGGGCCTCAGGCACGATCACGGTCGTGCGAAAGCGCGTCTCGATGCGCCGACGGCCAAGCAACTCGTCAAAATAGATCAGCTGTTCGCCGCCCTTGCCCGCTGGTGCACCGAGCGGTTTGGCGGGAGCCGCGTATTGGCGGCCCGCAGCAACTGCAACGAGCTCTTTCTCCGGCCATCTCAGCGCGGTTAGTCTGCCGCCGAATACGCAACCGGTATCGATGCAAATCGTACCGTTGAGCCAGCCGGCCTCCAGGGTCGGCGTATGGCCGTAGACCACGGCCGCCTGACCACGGTAGTTGCGCGCCCATTCCAGGCGGACCGGGAGGCCGAACTCGTCCACCTCACCGGTGGTGTCGCCAAACATCGCGAATTGGCGCACCGCACCCGACCCGCGGCCGTGCATCTCTTCCTTGAGGCCGGCGTGGGCGACGACCAGGCGGCCATCGTCCAACCAACTGTGCGAGCGCAGTGTGTCAATGAAGCTGCGCACACTGTCGCGGAACGCCGCGCTGGTCCGTTCCAATTCGGCAATGGTCAGATCGAGACCGTGTGTGAGCGTGACATTGCGCCCGCGCAACCAGCGCAGCAGCTTGTAATCGTGATTGCCGATAACAGCAGCGGCTGTACCATCTCTGATCATTCCCATCACGAGGCGGAGCACGTCGACGTTGCGCGGGCCGCGGTCGCACAGGTCACCGACGAAGATGGCGCGGCGGCCCTGCGGATGATGCGCGGTGAGCAGATCTTCGCTCACGTTGTAGTCTGCGACCGCATAGCCCAAGTCGCCGAGCAAGGTCGTCAGTTCATCAAAGCAACCATGGACGTCGCCGATAATGTCGAACGGGCCGCGCTCGGTTCGCTGGTCGGTCCACAACGGTTCGCGGACGACGTCGAGAGCCTCGACCTCCTCGGGTGATCGCACAATGTGTGTGTTGGTAAAGCCCTCGCGCCGGATGCCGCGCAGGCTGCGGCGAATGGCACGCGATTGATTGCGTGACACCTGTGCACCGAAGTTGCGATCGGGACGATCGGCGTTGCGCTGATGGCACAGCACCGGATCGATATCCAGGACGATGGCGACGATCGGGGCGTGCCACCGACGCCCCAAAGCGATCAGCCGCTTGCGATCTTCGCTATGGGCCGCAGTACTGTCGATGACCGCGAGGCGACGGTTTTTGAGGCGCAGACCTGCCATGTGATAGACCAGGTCGAAGGCGTCCGCCGTCGCCGCCTGGTCGGTTTCATCATCGGCGACGAGGCCGCGGCAACGGTCGGACGAAATGATCTCCGTCGCCAGAAAATGCCGTTGCGCGAACGTTGATTTTCCCGAGCCGCTCGGCCCAACCAGCACCACCAGCGCAAATTCCGGGATGGCAAGCTTGGTCATGACCGCCTCCGATCGAAAACAGCCATCTGCGATGGCGCGCCAAGCCTGTCGTGGCCGGGGCCCAGGGGTGAGATCGCAACGTCGTAGGCGTAGGCCTCACAAATGCTCGAACACCAGTTTGTGAACTCCTCGCGTGTCCATTCGAAACGATGGTCGGGATGGCGAAAGCTGCCGGCCGGCAGCGTTTCGAACAGGGCGTTGTAATCGCGGTTCGGCGTCGTGATGACGACGGTGTTCGGCGCCGCCGCACCGAACAGTGCGCCGGCCACGGCCGACAGCCGCGCCGGCTCGATATGTTCGATCACCTCGACCATGGCGGCCGCATCGAAGCCTTCAAGACGCCGGTCCGCATAGGTCAGCGAGCCCTGCAACAACTGAACGCGTTTGTGCATCGCCTCACCGGCGCGGTCGAGCCGCAGGCGGCGGCTCGCCCGTTCAAGGGTTGCGATCGCCGCGTCGACACCAACGATCCGGCTAAAGTGCCGCTCCTTGACAAGCCGCGCGATGAGACGGCCTTCGCCGCAACCAAGATCGAGCACGCTGCTTGCGCCCTTGGCCTTCAGGACCTGTGCAACGGTGTCGAGTCTCAGATCGTGCAAACGGATGGGCTTTTCGAGATCGTCTTCGAGCGCGTCCTTGCCCTGTTGCAGCTGCTCGCGTTGATCGGGCTCCCGGCTTTCCGCCTCGGCCTCCTCAAGGCGCGCAATTGCCAGATTAGCTAGCGCGCGGCGGTGCTTGAGCGCGCGCCGTGCAATCAGATCTCGGGCCGGATGGTCGCGCAACCAGCCCTCACCTTTGCTCAACAAGGTATCGACCTCGGCCTCATCGATCCACCAGTGCTTGGCGTTGTCGAGGACCGGCAGCAACACGTAGACATGATTGAGAAGCTCGCCGAGGCGCACTTTGCCGCTCAATCGCAGATCGGCGTAGCGGCGCTCATTGGCATCGAGCGACGTCGCATACAGTCGGGTTTCGACCTGGTAGCCAAGCGGCCCGAACAACTCGCGGGCAATGTCATTCTCACCGGTCAGGGCGACCGGCACGATCCGCGCTGCAAAGTCGAGCGCGCGGTCTGCCAACGCCTGGCGCTGCTTTGAACGACCGGACATCGACTGGCCGAAACTCTTTGCCATCGCCACCGCGAGAAATGAGCCCGCGGCAAATGGCCGGTCATTGACGTACTGGGTGAGCAGGCCGCGATCTTCCTTTGAACGGCCGCGAACCAAGGCGACGGGGTCAACGTCGACTGCAAGAACCGCGGTTGCCTCGGAGCCGCTGATCTTGCGGAAAAACACATAGGCCTTGCCGGCTGCAACATCGCGGACATGGACCCGGTCCGGGTTTTTGTGAAGCAGGAAGCCAAGGTCACGAGGTTCGTAGTCCTCGCCCGCGCAGTTCAATGTCAGCTCAAGTTGCATGCCGGTTCTTAATATCAATTGGTGCTGGCAGCGTGGTAGCACCGCACGCGTTCACAGACCAGCCGGAGATCGCCGGCGCCAGTGCAACCATTGCGATTGTGACCGGCTCCGGTTGCACCGGGCAGGACGGCGGCAACCACCGTTCGGGCTCTGGAAGGCCGTGACGTAATCAGCGGCCCTGCGGCGCGGAACGTCGGGCGCTGCCGCGCGGAGACGGCACCGCGCCATGGCCCATCGAACCATGCTTGGCAAACGTTGCCCAACATGAACTGTACCTGAAATTACCATTCAGGCACGGTTCAATGCGCTGCCCCTAGAACACTTGCGATGCCCCGACGAACGCAGTCGGCACCCGGCAGCACACAATTACACGGAGTTCGACCATGACCCGCACCCTCTCACTGGCAGCTGTCTCATTGCTGGCAATCGGCGTTACAAATACCATCTTGGTCTCGACCGGCGCTGCAAAGACACCGAAGCTCGCAGCGATCGAAGCGCGCCAAGAGCGCCAGCTCGAACTGATCCGCGTTGGCCGCGAGACAGGTTCTCTGACTTTCCTCGAAGGCTGGAAACTCAAGCGTGAACAACGCCGGATCGCCAAATTCAAGCGGCGGTTTTTGAGCGATGGCTATCTCGACCGCGCTGAACGCCGGCAGCTTCGTAACGCCCAGAACCGGGCCGAACGCAACATCTGGCGTGAGCGCACCGATGCCGATGTCCGCGGTTTCCTGTGGCGGGTGTTCTACTAGCAACCTGCCTTTATTCGGAATCGGAACGATCCCGAATAAAGGCAGAAAGTTGCTCGCCTCTAAAGTGGCGATCATCTTTGTGCTTTAAGTTGGAACCGCAATAGCGGCTCCAACTTAAAGCACGATGATCTAGTGATCTCAATCACCTAAAATGGTGCATTCAGATGCGCTGCCCTGGCCGGGCGGGGCAATGGCCGGCTCGGCGGAGCCGCCGGCAGCGGACATGAACAAGCGCCCTCAGCTCACTTCAAACCAGGTGCTCATGCCGCCGTCCTGATGGCCGAGCATGTGGCAGTGAAGCATCCACTTGCCCGGATTGTGAGCAACGAATGCAACGCTCACATCTTCCTCGCGTCGGACAAGAACAGTGTCGCGCCAATGCGGCACCGGCTCACGCGCCGAATGGGCGACTTCGCGCACATGGTGGCCGTGGAAATGCATGGCATGCGGCCACACGGTGCGGTTGACCATGCGGATGCTGGCGGTCGTACCACGCGCGAGTTTGACCAATGGCTGCATTGGCATGCCAACGATGCCGTTGAACGCCCAGACCTTGCCGTGGGCGCGGGCCAGCTCGCGCATGCCGTAGTTCTTGCCGCGGTATTCGGCGGCCTCGAACGGCGCCATGGCGCCACCGGTCATGACGAGATCGAGTTCGAGCGCCGTCTTGAGGCGCAAGTCCATCGGCATCGGGTTCGGCGGCAGCACCGGCAGGTCGCCCAGAACCTTGCGGCGCGCACGTTTGGTCGTGTCATAGACGAGGCGACCGACACGCAGTCTTTCGCGGCCGGTGTCGACCACAATCTCGGTCCGCGCACCCGGTTCGGCGCCGCAATCGACAATGACGTCGGCGCGCTGAGCCGGCGCCAGCAAAATGGCGTTGCCGTCCGGTGCGAAGGGTGTGGCCACCGGCTGGCCGTCGAGTGCGATGACGATTGGCACATGCGCCTCAAAGTCGACCCGCAAGACACGCGCATTGGCGCAATTGATCAGTCGCAAGCGCAGACGTTGGCCGGATTTGACCGCAACATCATGCTCGAACGCGCCATTGAGCGTCAGAATGTTACCGAGGCGACCGGCGTGAGCGATATCATGCAGGCTGCCGAAACTGCGTTCATGGATCTTGCCGTCACGATCAATCCGCCAGTCGTCGAACATCAAGACGAGATCCTGATCAACGCCCGGCGGTTCGGCTTCCTCGACAATGAATGCGCCGGCCAGGCCGCGGGCCAGTTGTTCCGACGTGCGGTTGTGGGGATGGTACCAGTAGGTGCCGGCATCGGGCGGCGTGAACGCATAGGTGAACCGTTCTCCCGGCGCAACAGCCGGTTGCGTCAGGCCGGCAACGCCATCCATCGCGTTCGCAATCCGAATGCCGTGCCAATGTATCGTCGTTGGCTGCGACAGTTCGTTGATCAGTTCGGCAACAAAGGGCTTTGCTTGCGGCGTGCGCAGTTCCGGGCCGGGCACCCGGCCTTCGTAGCCCCAAATCGGGGTCGCGGGTTGGTCCTGCTCGAGCAGTCGTGCGAGGCCGGCCCGTGCGGCGAGGCGTTGGTGGCCCGGCGCCGCCTTCGCCGCCTGCAACGTCGGCGTCGGCAGCAACGCTGTGAGCGCTGCGGCTTTGAGAAATTGTCGACGGGTTGGCATGATTTTGCGACCTTGTCGTTTGAGCACCAGGTCGGTGTTATACTGGCCTGTTGCCCGATGGCAGTGGGAGATCGGCCACCAATGAGTTTAGAGCAACCTGCCTTTATTCGGAATCGGAACGATCCCGAATAAAGGCAGAAAGTTGCTCGCCTCTAAAGTGGCGATCATCTTTGTGCTTTAAGTTGGAACCGCAATAGCGGTTCCAACTTAAAGCACGATGATCTAGCGCCTACGGGATCCAGCGCAAATGGCTGACCAGCCACCAGATGATCGCCGCCAAGGCGATGCCGGCGCCCACCAGCCCGATCCGTTTCGCCTTGCGAATGACCCGTCGCCACTTGAATTGCTGGCGGCTTGCCTGGAAATGCTCGATGACCGGTTCCTCCCCGGGCCGGTCGAAGATCTTGACATAGTTTGGCGCCAGCACGGTAATCGAAATCCCGGCCATGTCGCTGAAGGCCATGTAGATCATATCTTCATCGAGGGTGAGCGGGCCGCAGTGTGGCTCGGCGTCCTTCCACAGCCGTGCGAACTTGCGTCCACCGACCGTGTTGCGCACGAACACGGTGCCGGCAGAAACTCTCAGGTAGTTGGTGCCGCCGGCTTGGATGTGATGAAACAAAATCGAGATGTCGCTGGACACGCCGTCAAAGAATTCGAGCGGCCGGCGGACGACGGCATCCGCATCCAGATAGAGGACGTCCTTATCGGGAAACTTATCCAGGGCGTGGTCAACAAACACGGGTTTCAGCCGCGTTGTCGCCTCCCAGGTCCGCGCTCGCGCATATCGTTTCAGATAATGATTGATACCCAGCGCCTCGAGAGAGGCCTTTAGCGATAGCACTTGCTCGAGATAGTTTGGCGTATAGAACGCGCAAGCAACGTAGCTCTGGCCGCCCTCAAGCCAGGCGTATTCCTCCGGCAGCTGCGCAACTGCATCCACCCCCCTAAGCTCGGACACTGCCGCCCCCTGCACCAACATCTATTCCCGCCAGTACCGCGTGATCCAACCGGCCGGCTTGAATCTGCGCTTCACCACCTGCCACCGAAATCCCCTTCCAACCCGTTTCTTAGGTTCATGCTGCCCCAGCACTGCACTAGCAGGTGTAATCGAGCCAAAAAAGACCAAGATTTTGCCGGTTGCCGGTTGTTTCGGGGTCGAGAAGAAGCGCACGATCCGGTTGTGCGGAAGACAGACGTGATTGAACGGCACACACCAATCGGCCGGCCAGAACGATACTTCGTCAACGTTCTTGGTGAGAAAGTTCTGCTCCTTAAAATCATAAACTCGTTCGATCACGGCCGCGGGGGTCGCGTAGAAGCGATCAATAACGGCGGCTTCCTGACCAATCACGTAGCGCACAACGGAACTATTGCCGTAGCCCAAATGTGGATCTTTCCACTCCTTGATGATCAGGAACCGGCCGGGATGTGAAAACAACGGATCGATCGAATCGATAATCACCAGATCAACATCGAGATAGAGGGTCAGGCCGTCAAGGCCGCCCAGTCCCGCCTGCATGAGGCCGAGCTTGGGCCAGTATTTGCCCAGACTGCGATCGAAGTCGACCGCGGGCAGCGGCTGACATTCAACCTCTGCACGGATGCCGGTCGCGTCATCGGTAAAACACACGAAGTGTACACGCCACGTGGTGTTGCGCATCACCATGCCGTAAAGGCGGTTGACCCACTCCGGCCCATAGCGATCGCCCCATTTCATGCAGACAACGTTGACCGCGCGCTGTTCCTGCGCCCGCTCGAATGCGTCCTGCCAGGTCGCTGTCGCAACGTCGTCCTGAAATTGCATGGCTTTCGGACTTGTCACCTCGTCGTGGCCGCCGCCGGGCGGACCGTCCTGCTGGCCGGTACTTTGCACGCTTGCCGGCCCTCGACAAGTGGCAGCTGCACCGTGGCACCAGCGTGCAACTTTAGCTCGTTCGTTAGCAGATCGTTAACGATGGAGGCCTAATTCATCAATCCACGCGACCAACCACGGAGTGGCCCAATGAGTATCGCCAAGCCGATTTCTTTCGAAGCGATTTGTCGGCGCGGCTGCATTCGCGATACCGACGTTAAACAGTTGCGTGAGCGGTTCTATGACGTCGACAGAATGCCCGACCAGGAAATCGAGTGTCTGTTTGAAATCAATGACGCCTGCAAAGTCCAAGACCCGAGCTGGGCCGAGTTTTTCGTTGAGGCGATAACCGACTACATCGTCTGCGACACCGTGCCCGAGGGTTACTTGACGAAGGAGAACGGCGATTGGTTGATCGGGCGCATTGCACGCGATGGTACCGTGCGCACGCAGACCGAGCTCGATCTTCTGCTCAACGTCCTCGATCACGCGCGCTGGTCACCCGAACTGCTCGTCACATTCACTCTCGAGCAAGTCAAAAATGCCGTCGTTGGCGGAGCCGGCCCGCTTCGCACCTGCGGCTTCGTTGCACCCGGCATCGTCACCGACCGGGATGTCGAGTTGCTGCGACGCGCGTTGTATGCATTTGGCGGCGACGGCAATATCGCGATCACCAAACGCGAAGCTGAACTGCTGTTCGAAATCAACGATGTCGCCGGCGATGGCGACAACAGCCCGGCCTGGAGTGAGCTGTTCGTCAAGGCGATCGTCAATCATGTGATGGCGGCATCCGGCTATGGCGTGCCATCGCGACAGCAAGCCCTCGAACGCGAGCGCTGGCTTGAGGCGCGCGGCGACCTCAGCCTTGGCGCCGGCGTCGGCTCGGCCCTCAAGGGCGGTCTTTGCGGAATTTTGGACCGCTACCGCGAGCAAAGCCCGGAGGAGCGCGCCTTGAGCAGGCTCGAGCAGCAGCGCATCGAAATCATCACCAACCAGGAAATCACACCGTGCGAGGCCGATTGGCTGGTCGAACGGATCGGGCGCGATGGTGAGCTGACGCCCAACGAGATCGCACTGTTACAATGCATCAAAGCGACCAGCCCGACCATTGACCCCAAACTCGCGCCGCTGCTCGACAGGGTTGAGATCGCTGCCTGAGAGCCGACGGTCGACCAGACGCGGCCCGGCCGGAGTGTCGGCCGGATGTCGGCGGCATTGCGAATAGCAATGGCGATCAACGGCAGGTTTTCCACGCTGATCTATTCACCAGCGTGAGGCTCTGTCGCCTCGCCCAGCGCTCGCCGCCAGAACGCAATCATGTCCGCGCGGAACGCTTCGGCCTCTCCCGGATGGCTGCCGAGATGGGCGCCCTTCCTGCCGTAGCCGGCCTTGACGGAATAAACCATGACGTCGCGATCCATCAGGTCCGGGTTGGGCGCATCTTCAAGCGGGTGGATGAACGCTCCATTGTCGGCCAAATAGGTCGTCGGTGCAGCTGGTGAAACCGATGCTTCGGGAATGTTGATAACGTCGCTGCCGCGGTCGAAGCTGTGATGGGCGCCCTTGAACAGCCGCAGGGTGGCGTCGCCGCCGACAAGCCGTATCGCCTGGAGATGGCCCTGCACTTGCATTGGCGAGCACCATTCATCGGCATCGCCCATCAGCACACGAACGCGCGTTGCACCAACCGATGGGTCGAGAAACTGATGGCCACTCCAGGGGTAAGCCGGCAGCACCGCGTTGAGCCCCTTGCCGGTGCCGACCACAGCATCAGCAAAGCGTCGTGTTGCAGCGCTCAACACCGCCGATCCGCCGCGACTGTGTCCCTGCGCCCCGATCCGCGCCGCATCGATGTCCGGGCGTTGGCCGAGCACGCGCCAGGCCGCCAGGACATCATAGGCCGACGCGGCAAACGAAAACTGCGTCTGCTTGGCAACCGTCGACGTCACCCCGCGCGCACCAAAACTGTCGAGAACAAACGTCGCAAAGCCAAGCGCGTTGAGCGTCTCGGCATGGGCGACGTGCGATGGTGCGACACCGAGACTGCCGGGCACCACAATAACCAACGGCCGCGGGCCGCCGTCGCGAGCCTCGGCCATAAACAGTTTGCCGTCAACGGTGATCGCCGGCATGTCCTCGCGCGCGCTGATCACCTGGTAGTAATTTGCAGGCGTCGCCGACGGAACCGCTATGTTTTCGCCCTTGACGCCATTGGCAAAGGTCACCTCACGGTCGCAAAAGCGTTGCTGGCCGTCCTGTTCCATCTGCTTGTTCTCCTGAATCTGCGACCCGATCAGACCGAGCGTGTAATGCCGCCGTCAACCCGCAGGTTTTGGCCGGTGATATAGCCAGCACCGTCCGATGCCAGGAACGCGATGGTATCGGCAATCTCCTGCACGCCGCCATAGCGTTGCATCGGGATCCGGTCTCGAAACTCCGGCCTTTCCGGCAGACTGTCGATAAAGCCCGGCAGCACGTTGTTCATGCGGACATTGTCTGGCGCATACTTGTCCGCGAACAATTTGGCGAACGCGGCCAAGCCAGCACGGAACACGCCCGACGTCGGAAACACCGGATCCGGTTCGAACGCAGCAAACGTCGAGATGTTGATGATCGCGCCGCTCCTCTGGCTTTGCATGATCGGCGTCACCAACCGGGTCGGGCGCACGGCGCCCAGAAGATAAACGTTGAGCCCTTCATGCCAGTCCTCGTCCGTGAGCTCCAGCACCGGCGCACGCGGACCGTGACCGGCACTGTTGACCAGCACATCAACGCGCCCCCATTTGTCCATCGTCATGTCGACCAGACGCGCCAGATCATCATGTGATTGGTTCGATCCGGTGATGCCGATGCCACCGAGCTCGTGGCCAAGCATCTCGCCTTTGCCGGACGATGACAGCAGCGCGACACGATAGCCCTCTGCAGCCAGCTTGCGTGCGGCAGCCGCACCCATGCCGCTGCCAGCCGCCGTCAGAATTGCAACCTTGGATACGAACATTAGGCGTCCTCCGGAGGTAGAATTTCTTGAACGATAACCTCATCGATCAAATGCGCCCGGCCGATGTCATTCAGATGAGCGCGCTTTTGATCGTTGCTGAGCACCGTGCCGACACCCTGGGTCATTGCGAGAATGACGGAACGGTCAGACATATCGAGCCAGAACGGGCGCCGGACCAACTTGCCGTCGCCGTCGCGAGCAAACGGACTATTGGGTTCGGTGCCGAGATCGGGGATGTAAAAAGTGCGTGACATTGGCCCCACCTTTAGCCTTTCAGACTGAGTTCGAACCACCTTGCCGGCTCGCCCAAGGCGGCAACGATCCCGTGGCCCGGTCTGAGAGTTCGTTGCTCTTGGCAGCGCGCCCCGAACCAACTCCTGGCTCGGGAAGGACACCAGCAAACTCATGTTGCGCGCGCGGTTTTCGGATCTGACGTTCTGTTACAGAGCCTGCTGCAGATATTCAACGAACTTCTGATTCACATCGCCACCCCGCACCATGCACCGGCCTTGAGAAAACAGGCGGCGGCGGGGCAGTTGGCCATGGTCTAAGCAACCTCTCAACAAGCTTGGGGTCCATGGGACCCATTCCTTGGTCGGGGAGTTTGAGGGGCGGACAAGCCCCTTAAGGATCGCCGCCAAGCGGCGATATGTTAAGGGCGCGGCCGTTGCCGATCCCGCCAAAGGGCCGGGCCCTTTGGAAACCCGAGACTTGATCAGGGGTTCCCTAAGAGGGTCGGCCAGCCGGCCACGGCGGCGCCGTGCGCGAAGGATTGACAATCAGGATCAGGCCAGCGAGTGTGAGGAAAAATATCTCTGAGGGATTGTTCATGCCGGCGCTTGGATTCAGTAAGTTTATACATCGACGCTCGCCTGCCGTCTGCTCCGGACCAGCCCTGGCAAAGCATGCAGCCGCCACATCAGTTGAGAATTTCGGTTGCCGCGACTGGCGCCACTTCGGGCGTCATAGCGATCAATGTCATAGCGATTGAGTTTTATATTTTGGCACAAGACCTTCGAGCGGCCCGTTCCGCTTTGAAATGATTGCCATGAAATAGTTGTCATGAAATGGTTGTCAGTATGTATGGTGCACTCCATCGAAGATTGCTGATCACGGCGATCGGACTGCTTATCATCGGCTCGGTCAGCAAACCCGCTGGCGCGCAGGACGACTGGATCTCGGAGGCGATCGGCAACACGGCGAATAGAGCCGCAAACCGCTCTGCCAGCCCAACGATGCCGCCGTTTGCCGCCCGACGAATACTGATCAGCCGGGCGACACTGCACAACATCGATCGCGCGTTGGCCCGCTATCGCGAGCTGGCCGATAATTGGCCCTGGCCGGTAATACCAAAGGGGCCCACGCTCAAAGCGGGCGATGAAGGCGCCCGCGTCGGCCTGTTGGTGCAGCGGCTGGCGGCAACCGGCGATTTATCGCAGCAGGCAGCCGCGCGGGCAGGGCGCGCATTCGATGGACAGGTTGCGGTTGCACTCAAGCAGTTCCAGATCCGGCATGGGCTGACACCGTCGGGCCGAGTCAACAGTTATACGCGAAGCGCTCTGAATGTCGGCGCCGATCACCGCCGCGATCAGCTGGTCCAAAACAGCCGGCGCATTGCGCAGCTGCTGGCGCAGACCGAGGGCCGCCGCTACGTACTCGTCAACATACCTGCTTACGAGCTACAGGCCGTCAACCGCGGCAGACTTGAGATTTTCAGCCGTGTTGTTCTGGGCAAACCCGCGACACCGACGCCGGTCGTATCCGCCCAGATCAAAGCGTTAAACACGTTGCCTTATTGGCACGTCCCGCAATCGATTGCGCGCCGCCAACTCATTCCGGCAATCAAAAAGGATCCGTCTTATCTGCAAAAGCAGAGGATCCGCGTGTTCGCAAGTTGGGGGGGACAGGAGATCGACCCGCACACCGTTAACTGGTGGGCGCCGCAAGGCCAGCGCTTCGTCTTCCGACAGGATCCGGGCCCCGGTAACGCGCTCGGCCTGCTGCGCCTCGACATGCCGAACAAGCACATCGTGTACATGCACGACACACCCCTAAAACAACTCTACGATTACCATCTGCGGCCCTATAGCGCCGGCTGCGTCCGCGTCCAGACCGTGTTCGACGTCGGCGAGTGGCTGTTGCAAGGCGATCAGAGTCCGGCAAGTGGCCAGCTCAGGTCGATCATTCGCCAAGGTCAAAAACAGACGATCAAGTTGCGCGAGCCCGTGGATGTCCATTTTGTCTACATTTCGGCCTGGGCGTTGGCCGACGGGCGCGCCCATTTCCGGCCGGACATCTACCGGCGAGATGGTCGCATTGTTCAGACCGCTCAGGTCGGTGGCTGGCAAACCCAAACTGTGTTGGTCATGCCCTAGCCCGATCACGTCATCGGCCGGCGCCGGCCGCCGCCCGAGAGCCGATGCGATCGCGAGATCGTGGGATCGTGGGATCTCGGTGACCAGGTGGGGGCGCGGGATGGTTCGGGCGAGCTCTGAAAGGCGATCGTTTCCCTCGTGAAAAAGTCCCTCGGGATCGTCGTGCAAGCGAACCGTCGCGTTGAAGAACGGAGGAACAATGCCATGATGCACAATCGACTGTGCCGCGCTGTGGGACTGTCGGCGCTGACGCTCGGCCTGCTGCTAGCGACACTTCCCGCGCAGGCGCAGACAACAATCGAGATGGTTCGCAAGCGCGGCCAACTCTCGTGTGGTGTCAGTCAGGGCCTCGTCGGATTTTCAGCCAATGAGCCCGACCGGGGGTGGCGGGGCTTTGACGTTGATTTCTGTCGGGCGGTCGCAAGTGCTGTGCTGGGCGACGGGTCCAAGATCGAGTTCGTCCCGTTGGATGCCAAGCAGCGGTTCGGCGCGCTTGAGGACGGACGAATCGATCTGCTCTCACGCAATACCACGTGGACGATGGGCCGTGATGTTCTGGGCAATATGGACTTCGTCGGCATCTCATATTTTGACGGGCAAGGCTTCATGGTGCCGGTCGCAGCCGGCCTCTCAAGTGCACTGCAGCTTGAGAATGCGAAGATCTGCATCCTCAAGGGTACGACGACGGCGGAACATGCACGAGACTTCTTTGCCCGGCAAAAGCTCAAAGTGGAACTGGTTTTCCATGACAGTCGTGCCGCGGCACTAACAGATTATGCGCGCGGCAAATGCGATGCCTACTCGGCAGATCTCTCGGCTCTGGCATCGCAACGCAGCACCATGGCTAAACCGGGTGAGCACATGTTGCTGCCGGAAGTGATTTCAAAAGAACCACTTGGCCCGGTTGTGCGTCAGTCAGATCCGAAGTGGCGGGAGCTGGTGCAGTGGGTGTTGTATCTACTGATCAATGCTGAAGAGAACAATTGGTCGAAGATGAACGCGGCCGATAAATCCAAAGTCGAAGCAATTGTCGTACCGCCGCAGATCAGCGCCCGACTGGGTCTTCGCAGCGAGTGGCCCCGACAGGTCATTGCGGCGGTCGGCCACTATGGTGAAATATTCGATCGAAATCTCGGCGCGGGCAGCAAGCTCAAGATTGACCGTGGCGTTAATGCGCTATGGACGCGCGGCGGCATCCTTTACGCGCCTCCCATTCGGTGACCGGATGACCGGAACACCGGACGATCGTGGCAGTCATCTCTGCTGTAACCTCTCAGAGCTAGCTTGCACAATCGCGCCAGTGGGCAGTGGCACGATCTCATCGGTTCTCGGGCGCGGCCGGGTGGGGAGCCGGCCGCCACGCGGCGGACGTCGCAGCGCCGGACATCTTGAGTTCAGCGGCAGCCCGGCTTTCACACTCGGACAAGCCCGGCTGTTCGTTTAGAGAAATTTAACCACCCGGTGAGCGTTTGGCAGCCGGGCTTGTCGGATTGACCGGCCGGAGCATCAAAAATTTCCTAACCGTCCGCCGGTTTCGCCCATCAAAGTCAAGCGATGGTTACCAATTACAGATATAGTACTGGGCATAGTATGACCGATTGTGCTTGAGGATAGTGATGCGTGCCATAAGTTTCAGTTCAGTGATTCATTCCTGGCAGCTACTGCTGCTGGCGCTGACAAGTGTCGTACTGTCCGTGGCATCCGGCTGGACAACCTGGCTTGGCATGCAGAATTTCACCGGCGAAAGCGTTTTGTCGCTGCTCATCACATTCGGCGTCCAGGGCGTGATGTTGGTTCTGTCCTGGATCGTCGGCACAAGATTGAGCCACTACGCACCGGCCGCGCCGGCGAGACCGAGCTGGTTTGCAACTGATGCTCTGGTGATGCTGGATCGGTTGCTCAAATCCGTTGCAACCATCGCCCTTTGCCTGTTGCTGCTGGCGCTCTATCTCACCTACGCCGGCGACCAGGTATCCGGTATCACTCGCCTGATGCGAGATTACCTGCCGTCCGGGCTGCTGTTCGCCCTGTTCGCCGGTTGTGCACTCGCGATTCTCATCATTCGTTATGGCGCTGCAGCACTCGACGCATTGATCAACCTTACGCACTTCGCATTCAAGAACATTCTGCCTGTCAGCATGCTGTGCGGATGTTTGCTGACGTCCGTTTTCTTTTCCTTTGATGCTTTGTTTTCAACAATTCTGCCCGCCGATGAACGCCAGCGCATTGCCGATCTTCGCTCGCGGTCGGAAGTCGCCGCCATCGTCAATGAAATCAATGATGTGGCCCGCACCAAACGGCGTCAGGCAGCAGCGAAGGTGCTCGACAGCAGGCCGTGGCTCGACTATCGCAAGGGCCTGGCGCAACTGACGGACGGCATAAGGCAAACACCTGAAATTGAAGAGAAAAGAAAGGCCGCGCGTCGCCGTGAATGGCTTGAGGTTCGCGACCAGAGCCAGCGCACGATCGGCATCCTTCGCCAGCAGTTGATCACCACATCGGCGACCAAAAAGCGGCTTGAAGATCGCCTCGCCGCCAACGACGCGCAGGAAAAGTCAATTGCAGCTGAAATCAGCGGCATTCGCTCGCGGATCTTCGCCGTCGAAAGAAAAATCGTTGCAACAACGGCAGAAGCTGACGCCGAAGCGCGCGGCCTTGGGCCGAGCGCAACTGCGGGCCGCGGCCCGCAGTTTCGCCGCATCATGCGCGAGGTCGGCCGCCTGCGCGCCGAGCGCGAAAATCTGAAGCTGCAGCAATCAAAATTTGACGATCAGCGCACGGGCCTGCAAAAGGCCGCCGCCCGGTTGGGGATGCAAATTGCGCAGGCCCAGGCCGATCTCGATCGCACCCGCCTTCAGATCGAACAATCCGAGCAGGACGCCGGCCGGTTCGCGGCAACGAACAGCGACACGTCAGCAACGGCAATGTCCGCCCAATTCATCGCCAAACTCGGTCAGGCCAGACAGCGGTTCGAATCGGACCCGACCCCGGCCTCATTGGCGGCCCTGGAAGCAACCTGCCGGCAGGCTTCGACTTTTGCGTCCGGGTTTGTTGAGACGGCGGCCAGTTCCGGAACCGCATCGTGCAACACGGCCGCACTGCAACCCGTCGCCGCGCGCACATTCGCACTCGAACAAGGTATTGGCGCACTCAGCCAACGCTGCACGGCCAAGAGCGTCGGACTGGCCGAACGCAGCTTTTCAGGTCGAGTTGCATTTGCACGCGACTGCCTGAACTGGGCGCAGCTGCTGCCGAACGAAGCCCAGTCCATCATCGCCCGGATCAACGGCCTCGAACGCGAGCGAGACGACAAGGCCCACCGGTTTGTCGTAACCACCAACGCCTTCTTTGACGGCAACAAACTGGCGTACCTGGCCCTCGTCATCGCATCGGCGATCGACATGTTGGTGCTGGCATCGGGCTTCATTGGTGCGACCGCCATCCGCTCGCCGCTCGCGGGACGCTCGTTCAATCCCGCGCAATCCCCGTCGCAACGCGAGGCGATCATCATTGCCGCCCTGCTTCCCGACATCGCCGGCAACGCCCGTGCCACGCTGGCAACCACCATCCCGGCCGCCGTCACCGGTTACCAGCTTGACCAGCGCTGGACCCATGAAATTGCGCTCGACGAGATCGCCGACCACCAGCTTTGCGAGAGCGCGCGCAAACTCGTCAGTGCCTGTGCTGCGATCGGCGCCGCCAGGCCGCATCCCGACCGCGCCGGCGTTCATCTCATCACGTCGGAAATCATCGAATTCCTGGCCAACCAGTCGCAGCAGGCGACGCTCACCGGCACGGAGTTGACGCGACTGAAGCGAACGATATCGCAAGCGTTCAGGACCGACGTTGCCGGCAAGGCCGGCGTTGTCCTCAACTATGTCATTCCGTCCGTGCGTCACCCGGAATATAGCTCCGGCATCGAGACCGACACGATCGAACGCGGCGATGAAGACACGCTGCGCACATGCCTCAATGTCGCATCGGCCTTCGGTTTGATCGGCCAGCCGGAACCACCGAGCGCATCCGACACCGTGCTGGTCAAATCCGAATTCGTGTTTGCGCTGCTCGATCTTGCGAGCGCCGACCGCCCGCCGGGCCGCCCCGCCGCCGATAGCCAAGTTACCGCGACGGTCGAACTGGCGGCCGAGACGGCGCCGTTGCCCCAGCACGTCGCGCCGGTGCCAGTGCCAAAGCACGCTGCGCCGGTGCCCGTGTCACAGCACGGCGCGCCGCGGCCCGCAATGCTCGCCCGTCGCGATGTCGTGGAGCCCGAGGTGAGATGGCCGCCGAGCACGATGACAGCGGACGTGCGGGACGCCGACGCCCCCGCCGCCGCCGAGCCGGCCAACGGCGGCACCGGAACCGCCCCGGCAGACCATGGCGGTTCGCCGAGCGCTGCTGGCGCCGAACCGGCCGCACCGGAGCCCTCAGGCGAGGCGCAACTGGCGGCTGAGCAGGGCGCATCTTCGCCGCCGCAAACCGGCAACCGGCAATCCGAGCAGGAAGCCGCCACGACGACACCGCCCGAACCAGAGCGTGAGCCAGAAAGCACGCACGCGCCGGCACGACGGCCAGCCAAACGCCGCCCGCGCGTCATCATCACCAACGATATCTTCAATTTCGACTGAGCCGCCAACCGGGCCCGGCGTTTGCGCCAAATCGTAAGCGGCCCTGCGGGTGGGCTGGGGCGGTCGTGCTCAGTCCCTCGGGAGACAGTCCCGCCGCTGCGCTCCGGTGTGGTGTTCGGCGTTGACGCATAAGGGACAATCAAATCGCCGGGCCGCCTCGAAGAGCAGTTGTCCATAGTGCCCTGGGCAGAACGTACACTGAGGCGCAGCCGAAGGATTTATCGCAGACGGCTACTCCCCGTCCTTCTCGCTCAACCGGTAGAGGTTCTTCAACAGCGCCTCCAACCCGGCAGCGCCGCCGCCGGTGTGAAGATCGATCCGTCCGACCTTCTCGACCAGCTTCTCCAGTGCCTCGAGTTCCTTGAGGCGCAGCAGCAGCGGATTGTCGTCCATTAGCCGCGCCGTATTGAGCAGCGAGCGTGTCGCCGCGGTCTCTTCCTGACGCTTGATCAGGTTGGCCTTGGCCACCCGCTCGGCTTCGACGACCTGGTTGAGCAGATCGCGAACGTCGCCCGGCAGGATAACATCCTTGACCCCGATTTCGGCAATCTCAACGCCAAGATCTGCAACCCGCGCCGTCACATAGGCGCGGACGTCCTGGTCGATCGCATCGCGCGCGGCCAGGATGTCATCCAGCGTTCGCGTCGCCACGGCTTCCCGGATCGCGAACTGCACCAGCCGGTAGAGCGTATTGGCGAGATCACCGGTCCCGATTGTTGCCTTCACGACATCGACGACCTTGTAGAACGCGGTCAGCGTGACACGGATGCCGACCCGGTCCTTGGTCAGGATTTCCTGCGCCGTAACTTCCAAAGGCGTCGGACGCGGGTCGACCTTGACGATCTCAACCTTGCGGTTGACCGCCCAGAAGGCGTGGCGTCCCGGCGCCAGCTGTTCGACCAAATCGCCGTCAACGAACAGCAGACCAACCTCGTGCTGGGCGACGACCTCCTCAACCACGACGCGGGCATCATCCAGATCCAGTTTGGCAAGATGCGCCCGGTCGACCCGCAGATCGGCCTCGGTGTCGATCGTATCGACTTCGATCGCCGTCAAAGTCTGCCAGAACGCCCGTGTCGAATTCGGCAACACAAGATGCTTGGGCACCCCGTCCATCGAAACGATTGCGACCTCGCCCTGGCGCGGTTGCACGATCACGAAGTGCTCGGCCGCCAACTGCGGCTGCGTCTTTGCAAACAACAGCGCCCGTTCCGCCGGCAACTCCGCCTGTATCACCTTGACCACTTCGGCCTTGAGGCGGTTGTTGAAATCGCGTTCGCGATGGCGGCCCGGCTCGAGCAGGCGCACGAACTTGCCATCGCGCGTCAGGAACGCGCGCTCATCGTCGCGAACGACAACATCAAAGAATCCCAAACCCCACATAACAAGCCTCCTCGGCACGTGCCGCGGCAATCAATTTACGGCGCGCCCAATCTGCTTCCATCGCAGTTGGCGCCGGAACAAGATCGCGTTTAGGTTCGCCGGTCGCCGCCCGGCAACTGAGACGCGGACCCGCGCTTGAGCGCTGCGTCGCCGCCGTTGCTTGCGGGTTGCGTCCAGGTCGATGTTTCCGGCCGCAGCCGTCCGCATCGCCCTGCCGGTGCCCGCAGCGCAAGCATTGCCACAGCGCGGTATCTGCGCGCGCGCAGAGCGCTCAATCACCTGGCATTCCCGCCATCGCCTTGGGCCGGAGCCGCCGGCGAATTTGGTCCTGCCCGGGAAGCAACCGGCTCCCCTCGTTCAGTAGTAGATCGGTCCCTAACCGAATGTGCTTTGGTGCCCGACCCGAGACATAGGTGACACTTCGTACCGGACACATAGGTAACACTTTCCGCATTTTGCGGGAGGTGTTGATGCCGTGGAAAGAGAGTTCGGTGATGGACGAACGTGTCCGCTTCGTTGCCCGCATCCTCGAAGGCGAGGCAATGTCAGACGTCTGCCGCGAGTTCGCGATCTCCCGCAAAACCGGCTACAAGATCTTCAACCGCTACAAGGAGCACGGCGTTGAAGCGCTGACCGACCGCTCGCGCCGGCCGTGGCGCTACGCCAACCAGCTGCCGGCCCAGGTCGAGGCCTTGATCGTGCGCATCAAGCGCGAGAAGCCCAACTGGGGCGCACGCAAGATCCGCGAACTGCTCGTCCGGCGGCTCGCCGGCGACATCCGCGTGCCCGCCAAATCCACCGTCCACGCCGTCCTCGACCGCTACGGCCTGGTCAAACGCGCCAAAACCCGCCGCGGCAAGGCCAAGGGCACCGCGCTCACCGAGGTCGCCCAGCCCAATCAGTTGTGGTGCGCCGACTTCAAGGGCGAGTTCAAGCTCGCCAACCGCAACTACTGTTACCCCCTCACCGTCACCGACCAGGCCTCGCGCTTCATCCTGATGTGCGAAGCCTTGCAATCGACCAAAGAGGCCGGCGCCTTCGACGCCTTCGTGCGCCTGTTCCAGGAGCGCGGCCTGCCGGATGCTATCCGCACCGACAACGGCCTCCCCTTCGCCAGCCCGAACGGGCTCTACAATCTCTCCAGGCTATCGGTGTGGTGGCTGCGTCTCGGCATCGCGATCGAGCGCATCAAACCCGGCAACCCGCACCAGAACGGCCGCCATGAGCGCATGCATCTGACCTTGAAGAAGGAGGCATGCCGCCCCGCTGCCGCAAACAGTCTTCAGCAGCAGGCCCGCTTCGATGAATTTATGAGCGAGTTCAATGACGAACGCCCTCACGAAGCACTCGACATGAAAATACCTGCAGACGTCTATCGCGCAGCGCCGCGACCCTACCAGGGCCTGCCGGAGATCGACTATCCGCTGCACGATCGCGACGTGCTCGTGACGTCATGCGGACGCATCTGCATGCACCGCAAGAAGATCAACATCTCAACCGTCATGGCCGGACAGAGGCTTGGAATAAAGGAAGTCGACGACGGCATCTGGCTCGTAAGCTTCATGGCCTACGATCTCGGATACATAGACTTAGAACAGAAAACCTTGCAAACTATCGATACCCCGTTCGGCTCGAGGGTGTCACCCATGTCTTAGGAACGATCTGTTACCTATGTCTCCGGGTCGGACAGGAGGGCACATACAAACGACGTGGGAGTCGAACCCACGACCACAAGATTAACAGTCTCGCGCTCTACCCACTGAGCTAGTCGTTTCCATGCGGCTAAAGGGACTTGAACCCCTGTCCTCCCGGCCTGCTGCCGGGTGCTCTACCACTGAGCTATAGCCGCAATCCCAACGAGTGCGGAACACGTCCACCGCACAGCGGCGCGCGCCAGCCGGGTCTCAACGAGCCCGGACACACGGCAACCCATCGGGAGGCGGGCGTATGTCGGATCAATGGGGCTGCAGTGAGGCAAGGTCGCCGGGCCCGGTTGTTTATTTCCAGAGTTCCCGGAGACCGAGTTCCAGTAGCCGCCGGCTCGCATCCGGCGTCTTCCAGGCAATGTGCGGGGTCAGCGTGACGTTCGCGAGTTTGAGCAACGGGTCCTCCGGACTGGGCGGTTCCGGCTCGAAGACGTCGATCGCGGCATGGCCGATGGGCCCGTTGACCAGACACTCTCGCAGTGCGCCCGGTGCGACCAGCTCGGCCCGCGCGGTATTGATCAGGAAACTTCCGGGCCGCATCGCAGCCAACAAGTCACGGCCGATGAAGTTGCGTGTCTCGGGTGTGTAGGCCAAATGCAGCGACACCGCATCGCTTGAGGCAAACAGGTCCCCGAGCCGTTCGAGCCGTCGCATGTCGTCGGGCACGTCGACTGCGCTGCGGTTCCAAACTTGCACGTTCATTCCGAACGCCTGCGCGATCGACGCGAATTCGCGCCCAATGCCGCCGAACCCGACGACGCCGACGGTCTTTCCTTTGAGTTCGGTGCCGGAACTGCGCAACCAGCCGCCGCCTCTGAGCGCCTGGTCGGTTCTTGCGATGTCACGGGCTGCCGCCAGCAGCAATGCGAACGCATGTTCTGCGACCGAGCGGTCACCGTAGCCCGGCACGGTGACGACCTCGATGCCAAGATCGTCCGCGGCGCCCTCGTCGATGTAGTTGGCAGCGCCGGTTCCGAGAAACACGATGCGCCGAAGTTCCGGTGCCAAGGCCTTGAGTAACGGGCCATCCATCACGGTGTGCCCGTTGACCAGCAGCGTATGGCCTTTGAGCAGTCCGGCCAACCTGTCCGGCGCCGGATCGCCGAGACTGATTTCCAAACCGTCGGTGAAATCATCGTCAAGCTCGCTCAAGAGCGCCGCCATGTCGTCGCTGCAGTCGAAGTAGAGCCCGCGCCGTGTCATGACCTTGGAACCAGTCGTTGCAACCCGATGTTTGGTCGGCAAGCCTATTGGCGAAGGTGCCTTTGGTGCAATCGATTGTTGCGATCCGGCATATTGCCAGCCCGAGGTTTCGCCAACCGCACCAATCGCGCCAGCCGCCGTTGGCGATATCGCACCCAGCCGTCGGTCAGTCGCGCCAATCGCGCCAGTTGCACGACACGTTGTTCAAAGTCTTCCGCAGGTGCAACCGACCGCCATCTACAGGATCTGAAACACATCGTAGGCGGCGTGATCCGGCAGCCGCCGCCCGACGCCGACGGCGACGATCCGGTTGAGCCAATCGTACTTTTCCGACGCGGTCTCGAAGTACGGCGTATTGCGCAGATAATATTCCGAAGGATCAACCGTCTCTCCGGCGGCAATGCGGTCCATGACCGCCGGCGTGCCGTAGCGCACCCCCTGATAGTGCATATAGATCAAGGCATCATCATCGGTTCTCAGGACCATGCGCACATTCGGGTTCATGGCCCCGTCGGCGCGGAATATCTTCTGATCAATCCCACCTGGCAGCACGTCACCCTTCAGCCGCGGCCCCTCGAACCGCCCCTCGCCCAGCATATCGAGATGGCGCGTGCCGAGCGGTACTTGGCCGACATCGTGTAATGCGTTGACAGTAACGGTAATCGTAAAAAGGTACTCGGATTTCAGCTCCGGCATCCGTTCTCTCCCTGCGCTCTGCGCCTCGGCATCGCATCGCCGACCAACCCCAAGGAAATGCCATCTGGACGAACTCCGAGGCAACCTCTGAACAAGTTTCAGGTCCAGGGGACCCATCCCCTGGTCGGGGTGTTTGAGGGGCGGACAAGCCCCTCAAGGATCGCCGCCAAGCGGCGATATGTTAAGGGCTCTGTCCTCAACGATCCCGCCAAAGGGCCAAGCCCTTTGGAAACCCGTGGCTTGATCAGAGGTTTCCTAGCTGGCAAGCGCGAAGTCGTCTTGCTCGATCGGGCGCGACTGCTGGGCGGGCGCAAACGCGACGATGTTGGTTTCGATGCCGGCCACAGGTTGCGTGCGCCGTTTGAACCATCTGAGCGCCGTCTTGGCGAGGTCGCCATCGCGATCGATGCGTTGCACCAGCAGGCCATCATCGTCACCAAGCAGGCCACCCAGGACACCTTCAATGTCGCCGACGTCGAGGTCGGCCTTGAGATACCAGGTCTGGTCGAGCGGGCGCGCCCAGGCTTGCCCGAGCATCATAATCGCGGACGAGATGGCGTGCTTGTTGGTGGCAGGTACGGCGAGGTCGTAGGCTATCAGGAACGTTTGCATGACGGCTCTCTTTGCGGACGTTAAGGCGCGAACGGAACGCATCACGAAACGCGGAACGCGGAACGTGGACGCAACACCCGAATATACGCGGGCTCCTGGGATCGAGCCGTTCTCGGAGACTTGTGCGAGAACGTAAATAGAACATCACACGAGTCGCCAGTGTTGTCCAGCGTTAGTTCAACAAATGTTCTTAAAAAGTTCGATATTGTACAATCCCGGCCTACGAGTCGAACAACGCCAGTTGATCGTCGCAGTCGGGCCGGC
This sequence comes from Hyphomicrobiaceae bacterium, assembly GCA_965223355.1. GTDB lineage: Bacteria > Pseudomonadota > Alphaproteobacteria > Rhizobiales > Hyphomicrobiaceae > Tectiglobus. The sequence goes on along the minus strand of CBDCWE010000003.1, from coordinate 3,209,708 downwards.
GCGGTACGCGCTTGTGCGGCCCGAAGTCGACCCGGTCCTTTAGGCCGGGAAACACGGTACAAAACCGCTCCAGCGCCGTATCACGCGCGGCCGGAAACTTCTTGCCCTCCCAGATTTCGTAAAGCCGTCGCGGATCGCAGCCGTAGCGGTGGACCAAATCCTTGCGCGGGACCCTGAGCCATCGCGCAATCCAGATATCAACCGCATCCTGCGCGCTCAACGCACGAACCGGCGGTTTCTGTTTTGGCATTTCGAACAACACCGCATGCTCCGTTGGCAAATTCCGGCAATTGCAGCACCGACGACAACGACAGCCAACCACGACGGCGACGCGCGACGGCGTCAATCAAACGACGGGTTGACTTGTTGCATCAGCGGGTTAAGCCAACACGCGAGGCACCAAATCATCGGTATGTGGCCGCGCGTCACGACCCGATCGCCAAATGGCAGAACAAAATAGCAATCTGATGGCCAAGGCCGCGCCGCGCTGCGGGATCGGCCGGCAGCAACGGAGCCGCCGTGATCCTGTTTCCCGCAATCGATCTCAAAGACGGCCAGTGCGTTCGCCTCAAACTCGGCGAAATGTCGGATGCAACGGTGTTCAACGACGATCCGGCAGCCCAGGCCGCCGACTTCGAAAGCCAAGGCTTCGAATGGCTGCACATCGTCGACCTCAACGGCGCCTTCGCCGGGCAACCGGTCAACGCCGAGGCCGTCGACAACATCCTGTCGGCGATCGCCATCCCGGCGCAGTTGGGCGGCGGCATTCGCGATATCGCAACCATTGAGATGTGGCTCGACAAGGGCATCCGGCGCGTCATCCTCGGCACCATCGCCGTGCGTGATCCAGCCCTCGTCAGGGATGCCTGCCGCCGGTTTCCGGGCCGCATTGTCGTCGGCATCGATGCCAAGGGCGGCAAGGTCGCGGTCGAGGGCTGGGCTGCGACCAGCGAGCTGAGCGCCGTCGATCTGGCGCGCCGCTTCGAGGATGCCGGCGTCAGCGCCATCATCTATACCGATATTGATCGCGACGGCATTCTGACCGGCCTCAATCTGCCGGCGACCGCGGCGCTGGCGGCGGCAACAACGATCCCCGTTATCGCCTCGGGCGGCTTGGCCTCGATCGCGGATATCCGCCAGTTGCTGGCGCCGGCCTACGCCCACCTGGAAGGTGCGATTTCCGGCCGCGCACTCTACGATGGCCGATTGAATGCCGGCGAGGCGCTCGCCTTGATCGCCGCGACGAGGAGCACGATGTGAAAGTCACACTGATCTACGCCTACTGGCCGAACCAGCCCTTCGAGGTGACGTGGTGCGATCTACCCTGGGCGCTGCGCGATGCCGGCATGCCCAAGCGTCTCAGCGACGACGGTCACGAGGTCCGCGAATCGATTCTCATGCCGGACGGCGATCACCCCGCGGAACTGCGCTGCGGCTTCGAACTTGCCGCCCAAGCCGCAGCCGAAATCCGAACGGCGCGCGGGCAGGGCGAACTGCCGGTTCTGCTGTGCGGCAGTTGTACACTCGCAGCAATTGCCAACGTGGCGGCACTGGGAGGGACTGATATGGGCATCGCCTGGTTCGATGCGCATCCGGACCTCAACACACCGGAGACCACGACCAGCGGGCTGTTCGAGGGCATGGCGCTGGCGGCAGCCGCCGGCCTCGCCTGGTTCGCCATGTCGCGGGCGCACGTTAAACTGCAAGCGCCGGCCGGACTGGACAAGGTCGCCCTGTTCGGCGTCCGCGATATCGACGAGGCGGAAGCCGCACTGATCGACATGCACGACATCCCCCTGGTCACGTCCGCCGAGCAGATCAATCAGCGTCTTGCCGCAGCCGCGACCACATATGTCCATCTCGACATGGACGTGCACGACGCGCTGGCCGTTCGCACCAACAGCTTTGCCGTTCCTGACGGTCCGTCGGTCGCGGACGTTCGCAACACGCTGGCCGAAATCAAGGGGATTTCATCGCTGTCGATCACCGGCTTCGATCCGATGGCCGCCGATTCCGCCAAAGCATCGCGGATTGCGATCGAACACGTGCTGGCGATCGCAGATGCCATGACCGACGACTAGGCCGTAAAACGAGGCTTACCTTTTGTTTGTATTCTGGAATAATAGACGCTTGACGAGTTCCACCCGGGAATGACGAGTTCCACCCCGGGAATCAAGCGTCTGATCGAGACCACTAGCCGAGCGGACCCATTGGCATGCTCAAGACCCGCATCATTCCGTGCCTCGATGTCAAAGACGGCCGCGTCGTCAAAGGCATCAACTTCGTCGACCTGATCGATGCCGGCGATCCGGTCGCGGCAGCAACCGCCTATGACGAAGCCGGTGCCGACGAGCTTTGCTTTCTCGATATCACCGCCAGCCATGAAGATCGCGGCATCCTGTTGGATATCGTCCGGCGCACGGCGCAGCGTTGTTTCATGCCGCTCACCGTTGGCGGCGGCGTGCGCACGGTTGACGACGTGCGCCGCCTGCTTGAGGCCGGTGCGGACAAGGTCGCAATCAACACCGCTGCGGTCACCAACCGCCGGTTCGTGCGTGAAGCATCCGAACGGTTTGGCGCGCAATGCATTGTCGTTGCCATCGATGCGAAACGGGTTTCGGCATCGGGCGGACCGCCTCGCTGGGAAATCTTCACGCACGGTGGCCGCAAGCCGACCGGTATCGACGCCGTCGCATACGCCAAGGACGTCGTCTCGCTTGGTGCCGGCGAAATATTGCTGACATCGATGGATCGCGACGGTACCAAGTTGGGCTACGATATCGCGTTGACGCGGGCGGTGGCGGATGCGGTCGCGGTCCCGGTCATTGCCTCAGGCGGCGTTGGCCAACTCCAGCACTTGGCTGAAGGTATCCTTGACGGCCACGCCAGCGCGGTTCTGGCCGCCTCGATCTTTCACTTTGGCACTTTCACCATTGACGAGGCCAAGCACCATCTCGCCCAAGCCGGTGTCCCTGTCCGCCTCGAGTGATAGGTGATGTCCACCTCCGATCATTGCCGCTCTTCAAGCGGGTCCACACCGCCGGCCTGCTGCCCCGCCCGACCATCGGATCATGAGCTTAGGCCGGGCGCGGCGCGGGAGGGTCCGGCCAATTCAGAATGGCCAACGAACCTCTGCATAAGTCCAAGGTCCAGGGGATGATCCCCTGGTCGGGGTGTTTGAGGGGCTGAAAGCCCCTCATAGATCGCCGCACAGCGGCGATTTGTTAAGGGCGCTGCCGTTGCCGATCCCGCCGAAGGGCAATGCCCTTTGGAAACCTGAGACTTGATCAGATGATCGCCACTTTAGAACGAGCAACCTGCCAGCAGCTTTACGTTCCGGACGGCTCACCGCGACGGCGACCACGGCGGCGTCCGGTGCCGCTGTCGCCGACAGCCGCAGCCCCATCGGGCAGGGCGACAACCGTCTTGAGACCCGTGTAGGGATCATCGCGATGCGGGTAGGCCATCGCTGCAACGAATTCTTCCTGGAAACGCGGTTCAACGGCAGTCTCGATCTTTTCGATGCGTTTGACGACGGCTTCGATCTCCGAGCGCGCCTTGCGATCCTGCAAGGCCATACGTGCGCCAGTGCCCGCCGCGTTACCGATCGTCACGACGTTCTCGGGCAGGCAGTCCGGCACCAGCCCCAAAATCAGGGCATAGGTCGGATCGATATGGCTGCCGAACGCACCTGCAAGTTTGATGCGGTCGACCCGCTCAATGCCGAGCTTCGCCATCAGCAAACGCGCGCCGGCTTGCAGCGCCGCCTTGGCCAGCTGGATTGCGCGGACATCGTTCTGAGTGATCGTGATTTCGGGTGTGCCGGCCCGGATAACGTAGGCCTTGACCCGCCCCATCGGCTTGATGCGGTCGGTACGCGCGACGGCTTCGCCTCGGAACCCGCCGTCGCGATCGATAATGCCGGCCAGGAACATTTCGGCGATCGCCTCGATCACGCCCGACCCGCAAATGCCGATGACGCCGGTGGTCGCGGCTTCGTCCTCAAAGCCCTGTTCGTTGGACCATAGCTCGCTGCCGATGATTTTGTAGATCGGCTCCAGCGTCTGCGGATCGATGCGCACGCGCTCGATGGCGCCGGGCGCTGCCCGCTGGCCCGAGGAAAGTTCCGCCCCTTCGAAGGCGGGCCCGGTTGGTGAAGAGCAGGCTAGCAAGCGATGCGTGTTGCCGAGCACGATCTCGGCGTTGGTCCCGACATCGACGATGAGGCACGTCTCCTCATCCTCGTAGGGCTTTTCGGCAAGCACGACGGCGGCGGCATCGGCGCCGACGTGGCCGGCGATCAGCGGCAACGTATAAAGGCGCGCTTCGGGGTGAAAGTTGAGGCCGATCTCGGAAGCTTTGATCGATTGCGATGACCCGCTGGCCAAGGCGAAGGGTGCGCCACCAAGCTCGGTTGGATCGATACCGAGCAGGAAATGATGCATCACCGGATTGCCGACGATAACGACGTCGAAGATGTCGGACGCTTCGGCATTGATCTCGCGCGCGACTTTGCCGGCAAGCTCATCGACGGCGTCACGAACCGCCGCCGTTATCTCGACCTCGGAACCCGGGTTCATCATGACGTGGGAGACCCGGCTCATCAGATCTTCACCGAAGCGGATCTGCGGGTTCATAACACCGGCCGAGTTCAACACCCGGCCACGGGCAAGGTCGATCAGCTGGCAGGCAATCGTCGTCGAGCCCAAGTCGACGGCCAATCCGAATACCCGCACCCGCCCGCCCGACCAGACTGCAATGATCTCGCGGCCCGCGCGGCCATCGTCATGGACGGCGACGGTGATCTCCCAGTTGCCTCGTCGCAGCGACGCCTGCAGCTCACGCAACACCGACGCTGCACATGTCGTAAGCTCGACATTGTGTTGCAACCTGAGCGCCGCGAACACACGCTCAAGATCGCCGGACGGCTCGTGCATGTCCGGCTGTTCAACCTTGATCGCATAGAGACGCACACCGGGATCGAGCGGCAATCGCCGGTGATCGGTTCGCTTGCGCACGATCTGGCGGTGCATCTGCGAATCAGTCGGCACATCGATAACGATGTCGCCCAGGATCTGCGTTTGACAACCAAGCCGGCGGTCGCCGCGCAAGCCGTGCTCGCGCGTGAAGTTCGTCTCGGTTTCGTTCGGCGGCGTGACATGCGCGGCCTCACTCTCGATGTTGAGCTTGGCGAACGTCCCTTGCGCAAGATTGATCTGGCAGCGCCCGCAGATCGCCCGTCCGCCGCAGGCTGATTCGACATAAACACCGAGCGCGCGGGCGGCATCGAGGACGGTCGTACCTTTGGCAAATTCGCCGCGCCGGCCGCTTGGCATGAACGCGACGCGAACCTTGTCGTCCTCGCTCTCGGGTCCCACTGCCTCGCCCATGATTTGCGATCCACCTCGCGCGTAATCAGCTGGCCTCGCGCCGGCGCCGCCCTTCGCGGCGAGCGCGGCGAGCGCCTGCATCCGCTCCTTCTGCCGCGGGCTCGCGATAGGTCGTGATCCAGGTCATGCAGTCCCGGTCCGTCGACATCAAGACGTTGGCGGCGCGGACCGCCTCCATCTCCTGCGGGCGCAGCGGATTCATGATCGCCGACGTCATACCGGCACCAATCGCCATCGGCAAGAACGCGGCATTAATGCCGTGCCGGTTCGGCAATCCGAAGGAGATGTTCGAGGCACCACAGGTCGTGTTGACTTTCAACTCATCCCGCAGCCGGCGGGCCAGTTGGAACACCTGATGACCGGCCGTGGCCATGGCCCCGATCGGCATCACCAGCGGATCAACGACAACATCATGCGCCGGAATTCCGAAATCCGCCGCGCGGTTGACGATCTTGCGGGCGACTTCCAGGCGCACGTCCGGATCTTCTGAAATACCGGTCTCGTCATTGGAGATCGCGACCACGGGCACATCGTACTTCTTGACCAACGGCAACACGACTTCGAGACGGTCTTCCTCACCTGTCACCGAATTCAACAACGGACGGCCCTTGCAAACCTCGAGTGCGGCAGCCAGGGCCGCTGGCACAGACGAATCGATGCAGAGCGGCACATTGACGAGGCTTTGGACCAATTCAATGGTCTTGGCCAGCAACGCCGGTTCCGTCGCATTTGGATCGACCGCTGTGACGCCGGCGTTGACGTCGAGCATCGTGGCGCCGGCCGCAACCTGGGCCAGCGCATCCGCTTCGACGGTCGTAAAGTCGCCTGCGATCATCTCGGCCGCAAGCTTCCTGCGGCCCGTCGGGTTAATCCGTTCGCCGATCACGCAGAACGGCTGGTCGAATCCGATCACGGCTTCCTTGGCCGCGGATGCCACGACTGTGCGTGTCATTCAATCTGTTCCTTCAGTCGGGAGGTGTTGGGAGGCGTCGGTAGGTGTCTGGCAGGTGTCTGGCAGGTTGTCGCTTCTGTGCGCCCAAGCACGGTTCAAACGTTGGTCAAGTTCCATCTCGACCGTGCGCATTGACCAGGTCTTTGAGGCGGTCGTCATCGTATTCGCGCTGCAATCTCTCAAACTCGGTCTGGGCCGCCTTTTCAAGATCATCGTCGCAGGCAACCGCTGCGCCCTGGCGCCAATCCTGCAAGTATGCGTCCGTGCCGTGGGCGCCGCTGCGCATGGCCGCCATATCGATTGCCTCGCTAAAGCGCAATGGCAGTTCCCGCTTGGCAGCCTTACGGCCCTGTTTGGCTGCGACCATGGCCGGAATATCCCGCCAATATGTAATCTGCAAAGTCGCCATGGTGTCCGAATTCCCGGCTAGTGGCTTGCGATCAGGCGGCGTTGGCGGCGATAGCAGCCGGTTTCAATTCTGCAAGCGCGGTCTCGAGGTCCCCATAACCGGTCTTGCGTCGTTCGAACGCCAGACCCAGGCGTTCGGCGGCGGCGGCAGCGCGACGGTCGAGCTCCGGGTCATCGGTCTGGGCGAGATAGACGAGCCTTTCGTAGTGCCCGAAATACATCCCAGCCAGTTCCGGCCAGCGATCCAGACCCAGCGGCCTGATCACGAAGCTGTCAAACTGACGGGCGAGAAAATCCGTAAGATAAAACGTCGTAATCTCGTCCTCGGCATTGTCGGAAAACAACTCGTTGCCGGTGAAAAAGCTGTAACAGTGCGGCCCCTCGATGCGCGAGATGCCGAGGTCCTGAAGCATCGCGTCGAGCTTGCCGCCGGTGCCGCAATCCCCATAGACGACAAACGTCTCATCGTAGGCAGCAGCATACGTTTCGAATACCCGGCGCACGGCATCCGGAATCGCATCCGGGGTCAGATGCAGATCAGCGGGCAGACACTTGAGGTCGACGTGCACCAGGCCGTTGCGCGCGATCACGGCCAGCACTTCGCGGGCAACGGCCCCGCAGGCGATCAGTAGCACGCGCCCCTGCGGACCAGCGCCGAACCGCAGACCGTTGAACTCGGGACCAGGGTGTGGAACAGCGTCAAACATGGCCGATCACATTGCAGCGCGGATGTTATGGCGCCGGTCCATGAACGCCTTGGCGGTTTCCACCGCTACGGCGGCGTCACGGCAATAGGCATCGGCACCAACCGCCTTACCGAACTCTTCGTTGAGCGGCGCGCCGCCGACCAGCACAACGTACTTGTCGCGGATGCCCTTCTCGACCATCGCGTCGATGACCACCTTCATGTACGGCATCGTCGTCGTCAGCAGCGCCGACATGCCGAGAATATCGGGCTCATGTTCCGCGATCGCATCGAGATAGTTTTCGACCGGATTGTTGATGCCGATATCAATCACTTCGAAGCCGGCGCCCTCCATCATCATGGAGACGAGGTTCTTGCCAATATCGTGAATGTCGCCTTTGACGGTACCGATGACCATTTTGCCGACCTTCGGTGCACCGGTTTCGGCAAGCAGCGGGCGCAAAATGCTCATGCCCGCCTTCATGGCGTTGGCCGAACGCAGCACTTCCGGAACGAACAAGATGCCATCGCGGAAGTCGACACCGACGATCCGCATCCCTTCGACAAGTGCTTTGGTCAATACATCGTAAGGTGACCAGCCGCGCTCCAGAAGAATGTTGACGCCCTCTTCGATCTCTTCCTGGAGGCCGTCATAGAGATCATCGAACATCTGCTCGACGAGTTCCTCGTCATTGAGCGACCTGAGATCGATATCGTCTTCACTCATCCATATTTCCTCCAGCGCCGCCGGACAGTTAGCTCTGTCGGAGCTTGCGGAGAATCATAGGGGAGTGTGCGCTGCGGCAAATACTGGTTTTGCGACCAATGCTTGCGCAAAACCGTCAATGGATTTGTCCTGCCGCCGACATGTGTTCCGAACGCACCGGCAATGGCATCGCGACACCGGCCGGCAGCGGACGTCTGGTTAACGAATTGTTAACGGATCATAGCCACCCAAGGGGGCCACCCGAGAAGGCCGGCAGCCCGGCCCGGTCAACCTCAAACCGCGCGCAAGCTTTCCACGGCCTTGGCAATTGCGCTTTCCGTCTGCGCGAGATCTGCTTCCGTCAACGCCAAGGAAATGTACCATTTGCTGTCGGGTTTCAGGATCCCGTTTTCACGAAGGACGCGGTTGAACTGCGCGAGGCGGGCGCCATCACCGCCCAACACGCCGCGATAGTCGCGCACCTGATGCGGTGTGAACACGATGTCGAACAGAACCGGATCACCGACGATCTGGTGATCGATGCGGGCCGCCCCGAGATGTTCTGAAATCGCATCCATCACGCGCTGTCCGTTTGCCTTCAGCCGATCGTAGGTTCCCGGCTCTCTTAAGACATCCATCGTTGTCAAGCCGGCAACGGCCGCCACCGGATTGCCGCTGAGCGTGCCGACCTGGAAGGTGAAGCCGTCCTTGCCGACAATCGCTTTGTCGAAATGCGCCATAATGTCTTTGCCGCCGGCGATGGCGGCCAAGGCAAATCCACCGCCGATGATCTTGCCAAGCGTGCACAGGTCCGGGGTCACACCGTAGCGCTGCTGCGCGCCGCCGTATTCGAGTCGGAACCCGGTGACCACTTCATCGAAAATCAGCACGATGCCGCGCCTGGCCGTTTCCTCGCGCAAGGCTTCGAGGAAGCCGGCGACCGGCGGGATCAGGCGCTGCAACGGCTCGACAATGACGGCGGCGATCTCATCTGCATATTCACCGATGATCTGGCGTGCAAAGTCTGCATCATTGAACGGTGCAATGATCATATCATCGCGGATACTCTCCGGGATGCCGGCAGAATCCGGCACAGCCAACGGAAAGTTCTCCAAGCGCTCCGGCGCCAGGCTCATCAACGATTCGGCCGACATGCCGTGATAGCCGCCTTCGAACTTCAGGATCTTGTCGCGTCCGGTAAACGCTCTCGCCAAACGGATCGCGTACATGTCGGCCTCGCTACCGGAACTGACGAAGCGAACCCGTTCGGCACAGGCCATAGCGCTGCAGATCTCCTCCGCCAGCTCGATGCCGCGAGCATTGTTGGCAAAGAACGTCATGCCCTTGGCCACCTGTTCCTGAACGGCTTCGAGCACCCGCGGATGACCATGACCGATCACCATTGGCCCCGAACCGATGAGATAGTCGACATAGCGATTGCCATCCTCATCCCAAACATTCGCGCCCCGGCCTTCGCGAATGATGATACTCGGATCGAAATTGCCGAAACCGCCGGCTGGAAGCACTGCCTTTGCCCGTTCGATCCAGTCCTGTTGTGAGATGCTGATGTCCATCGCCGGTCACTCCCCTACCATCGAATTGCTGGCGCTTCTGGTTTAAGCACAGCCCAGTTTAGCAAGCCAGTCTAGCAAGCTTGTCCAATTGCGACCAATTCCAGTCCTGCACAGCGCCGATGATGGTGGTAAGAACGCAGGCCCTGAACCTTACGCGCGGATCGCCGACAGGCCGTGCCTGCGCCAGCCCAGACCGGAGCGACCGGCGATGATCTGCCATCCATCAAGCGCTGAGCTGACACTTCTTCGGGCCATTCAGACGTTCGTCGCCGATTGCCCATTGAATGAGATCCAACGTTTCAAGCCGGCGATCGCAAACTGGGGCGAGCGATGGTGCGCGGTCGAAGCGACGGATTTGCCGGCCGCCCAAACCCTGGTCGACGCATTATCTCTCAGTGCACCGTCAACCCATCGCCTGCTTGCAGCATTCGCGAATGTCAGCGCCCAGTGCAGGTGGGAACAAAGCTACAAGAAGGCCGACGGCCTCGTCGGCGACGATATGCTGGCCGGCTACGGGTTCATCGAGACGATCGGCAAGTGGGGGCCGTTCATCAGCGACCGTGTTCGCAGCGGCATTGGCGTCTGGGGACCCAATGTCCTCTATCCCCGCCACCATCATGCGGCCGAAGAACTCTATCTCGTTCTTGCCGGCACCGCGCAGTTCGACCTTGGCGAGGGCGATCAGCGCACCGTGGCCCAGAAGGTAGCGGGCGAGGCAGTCTATGTACCGCCGAATTTGGTCCACGGACTGCGCACCACAACGCAACCGCTGGTCGTGTTCTACATCTGGCAGGCCGGCGATCTGCGTGAAACTTCAACGTTTCCGTCACATCCCTGACGCGCGCGCCCAACCCATGCTGTGATCTGCGGGCCGTGATCTGCGGCCCGGGCCGTTCATCCCCGACACTGCCACACCGCCAATATATCAAGCCGCCAACAGGTATGAACTGCGTTACCAGACCAAAATCCAAGAAAAACAGTCTAAACTGTTCGATATTTTGTTCATATTCCTAGATCTTGCAGGATCCAAAAAGACTTAAAGTCATGAATGCCGCAAAAATAAAGTATTGCCGAGAAATATTACTGTTTGCAATGCATTAGAACGATTATTTTCTGCACAAGTTTAGTATTAAATACCAGCCAAAGGGTTGACAATCACGGCTGCGTGCCAATGCTGTGCCCAAAAATCAGCTGTCCAGTTCGATATTGAAAGGGAGTGTTACATGAAAAAGCGCAACGGAGTTGGATCGCGTATTGGTGATGAGATTCAGTTTGGCAGTATGCCGGATGTCGACCGTCAATTTGTTGTTGATGCCTTAAACACGGGGGCGAACCGCCGCCAGGTCATGGGCTGGCTGATCGCGATGGGCGCCACGATCGCCAGTGCCGGCGCCATCGTCACGGCGGCATCCGAAGCAATTGCGGCAACGCCAAAGCGCGGCGGCAAGTTGCGTTTCGCATGGGACCTGCACGGCCCGTCCGATACGCTCGATCCGATCCTCTTCACATCCTCGCTCGACTACGGCCGCGGCCGCGTCAATTACAACAATCTGACACGTTTGCAGGACGATCTGACTGCTGGACCTGAACTGGCCGTGTCGTTCGAATCAAACAAGGATGCGACCGAGTGGGTGTTCAAGCTGCGCACGGGCGTTGAGTGGCACGATGGATCCAAGTTTACCGCCGATGACGTCGTCTATTCGATGATGCGCCATCTTGGCAAGGACTCGAAGTCGAAAGCCAAGGTTCTCGTCGAAGACGTTATCGAGTGGGTCAAGGACGATGAGCACACAGTCCGCGCGAAACTCAAAGCATCGAACGCGGAACTGCCGATTATTCTCGGCACCTTCCACTTCAAGATTGTCAAGAACGGCACGACGGACTTCCAGAAGCCGGTCGGCACCGGCCCGTTCAAGCTGGTTGAATTCAAGCCGGGTGTGCGCTCGGTCCACAAGCGTAACGAGGGCTACTGGAACGACGGTCGGCCGTATATCGATGAAATCGAGCTGTTCGGTATCACCGACAGCGTCGCACGCACGAACGCGCTGTTGTCCGGTGATGTCGACATGATTGGCAACCTCGACCCGAAGGCCGTTGGCCAGGTTAAGGCCAGCGCCAAAGCCGAAGTCTTCGCCATGCCGTCCGGCGCTTACATGGATATCGTCGCGCGCTATGATAACTCTCCCGCTGGCGCCAACCATCTTGACTTTGTCACTGGCCTTAAGCATCTGCAGCGCCGCGACCGCATATTGAGCGTCGTACAAAAGGGCATCGGTGATATCGGCAACGATCACCCGATCGGCCCGGCTTATGGTGCGATGCACTGTAAGGACCTGCCAATTCGGGCCTACGATCCGGACAAGGCCAAGTTCCACCTCAAGAAGGCCGGTATCACGTCAGCTGAACTCAAGGTCGCCGAGGTCGGACCCGGCCTGACCGACATCTGCCTGCTGTTGCAGCGTGAGTGTGCCAAGGTCGGCTTTAATCTCAAGATCAAGAAGGTTCCGAACGACGGCTATTGGGGTGCGATCTGGAACAAGGATCCGTTCCACGTGTCATCCTGGAACATGCGTCCAAGCGCCAACATCATGATGACGCTGGCCTATAAGTCCGACGCAAAATGGAATGAATCTGCCTGGAAGGAACCGAAGCTCGACACGTTGCTCGCCGGCATGCGTGCCGAACTCGATCCCAAGAAGCGCTATGAGATGAGCTGTGAAGCGCAAAAGCTCATTCACGATGGTTCCGGTACCCTGATCGCCACCCATCGCGCCTACATCGATGCCAAGCTGAAGAAGGTCAAGGGCTTCCCACGCGTGCCGATTGCTGCGTTCGGCGGCATGGAATGGCCGGACTTCATCTGGATTGATTCCTAATTCGATATCATAAAACTGCCGAGCGCCGGGTCTTGAAAGATCCGGCGCTCGGCACTTCCGGGCCGTTCGGCATTGTGAATTGCGTGTCGGTGTGAATTGCGTGTCGGTTTGCCCCGGCAGGTCGCCAGAGAAATGCTTCGGACGAGCCAAGCTGGAGCACAATCGACGGATATTGGATAGCTCATGTGGGCGACGGTGGTGAGACGGATCGGGATCGGCCTGGTGCTGATCTGGGTCGTGTCTTTGTTGATTTTCCTTGTCACAGCAATCCTACCGGGTGATGCCGCCTCCATCCGGCTCGGCCAGAACGCAACGCCCGAATCGCTGGCTGCCCTGCGCAAAGAACTGGGCCTCGACCTGCCGTACCATGTCCAATACGTGAAATGGATTGGCAACCTGTTGACCGGCGATCTGGGCATCTCGGCTGCCGGCGGCGCCACCATCGCGAGCCTGATCGACGCGCGCATCTGGAACACCCTGTTTATGACCGGCATCGTCGCCGGCATCTCGATCCCGCTATCCGTTCTGCTCGGACTGATCGCCGCCATGAACCCCGGCCGCCTGCTCGACCGCATCGTGACGTCGGCCACCCTCGGCCTGATTGCCGTGCCCGACTTCCTCGTCGCAATCGTCCTGATCCTGGTCCTGGCCGTCCAGCTGGGGCTTGTCCCAGCCGTCAGCTATCTCAGCGGTACCGAGGACTTCTGGACGTCACTCAAGGTCCTGGCGCTGCCGATCCTGACCCTGGTGGTTGTCGTCTCCGCCCAGATGATCCGCATGACGCGGGCCGGCGTGCTCAACGTCATGGGTTCGCCCTACATCGAAATGGCGATCCTTAAGGGCGTGCCGCGGCGACGCATCATTCTGCGCCACGCTCTGTTCAACGCGATTGGGCCGATCGTCAATGTCATCGCGCTCAATCTCGCTTACCTGGTCAGCGGCGTTGTCGTGGTCGAGACGATTTTCTCATACCCGGGCCTTGCCAAACTGATGGTGGACGGCGTGCAAACCCGCGACATCCCGCTGGTGCAGGCCTGCGCAATGATTTTCTGCGGCACCTACGTCGTGTTGATCTTGATCGCCGATATCGCGTCGATCGTCTCCAACCCGCGCTTGAGGCATCCGAAATGAGCATGAGCGACGACAACCGCGATCGCGATTTGACAACGGGCGTTCCGGCACGTGGCGAAGTCGCGACGGCCGAATTGGCGGAAGGCGTCGGCCAAAACATGGCCGGCACACCGGAAAAGACGCAGTTCGACGAATTGCCCGATGCCCCGCCCCGACAGCGCCTGCGGCTATCTTGGACCGGACGCGTTGCCGTCATGATCACGCTGTTCTGGATCGGCATGGCAATCGTCGGCCCCTATATCGCCCCGTTCGATGAAGCTTTCTTCATTGAGCAGGACTTGCAGGGCAACGACATTCTCGACCCCGGTTTCCTGCCACCGAGCCAGCAAACATTGCTCGGCACCGACTACCTTGGCCGTGACGTGCTCTCGCGCATCATGTGGGGCGCGCGCACCACGATCGGCATCTCGTTCGCGGCAACCCTGTTGGCTTATTTTGTCGGCATTACGCTTGGCATCGCCGCAGCCGTCGCCGGCGGCTGGACCGACAGTATTCTGAGCCGCATCGATGATGCAATTCTGTCCTTCCCCAACATCATGCTGGGCCTGATCGTGATCGCGGCATTCAGCTCGTCGATCCCGCTGCTCATTGGTCTCGCAGGCCTGATATACGCGGCCAGCGTGTTTCGTATCGCGCGCGCGCTTGGCCAGGACATTATGGTGCAGGACTTCGTTGAAGCCGCCCGCGCCCGCGGCGAGGGGCTGTGGTGGATCATCACCAAGGAAATTCTACCCAACGCCGCAATGCCGCTGGCAACCGACTTCGGCTTGCGCTTCGTGTTTGTCATTCTGTTTATTTCGAGCTTGAGCTTCCTTGGCCTCGGCGTGCAGCCACCGACCTCGGACTGGGGCAGCATGGTGCGCGAAAACCTCGCCGGCCTCGGCAACGGTTTCGGCGGCGGCGCCATCGCTTCGCTGGCACCGGCCCTCGCGATCGCCTCGCTCACAATCGCGATTAACCTCATCGTCGATGACATTTCCGCTCACGACGGTGGCAGCCTCGCCAAGAAGATGGTCTGATGTCAGAGAGCAATACCCTCGAAGTGCGCAACCTTGTCATCGAGGCGCGGCCCTACGGTGCAGACCCGATCCCGATCGTCAAAGGTGTCGATTTCGACGTCCCGGCCGGCAAGGTGGTTGCACTGATCGGCGAATCTGGCTCCGGCAAAACCACGATATCGCTGGCCGCCCTTGGCTATACCAAGCCCGGCCTTCACTTTGCCGGCGGCGAAGTGTTGCTGCAGGGCAAGGACATGCTGCAGTTGTCGCCACTGGAGCGCCTGAACATGCGCGGCGAAAACGTTGCCTACCTCGCTCAGAGCGCGGCGGCAACGTTCAACCCGGCACTCAAGATCAACGAGCAGGTCACCGAGTCCGCGGTGCTGCATGGTGCAATGAGCCAGGCCGAGGCCGACGCGCGCGCGCTTGAACTCTATAACGCCCTCGAGCTGCCCGAACCGGACCGCATCGGCTATCGATATCCGCACCAGGTCTCCGGCGGCCAGCTGCAGCGCCTAATGGCAGCGATGGCGCTGGTTCCCAAACCGGCGCTGCTAGTCTTGGACGAGCCGACCACGGCGCTCGACGTGACAACCCAGATCGAAGTACTCAAAGCCTTCAAGAAAGTGATCGCCGATGAGGGCTCGGCTGCGATTTACGTGACGCACGATCTCGCGGTTGTCGCCCAGATCGCCGACCACATTGTCGTTCTTTATGGTGGCGAAGTCTTCGAACAGGGCCCCGTCGAGCAGATCATCAATGCGCCGGAACATCCCTACACCAAACGATTGATGGCCGCGGTCCGCCCGCCACCTGTCGCCGGCATGGGCGAAGGTGCCACCGGTGAGCATATGCGTGAAGCACCGGCGCTGGAAGTTCGCAGCGTCACAGCCGGCTACGGGCCGGTGACCAACGGCATCCCGGCATTACCGGTCCTCAAAGACATCAACGTCAGTATCGAGCGCGGCCATGTTGTCGGTGTAATCGGCGAATCGGGCTGCGGCAAGTCAACGTTGGCGCGGGTCATGGCCGGTCTGCTGCCGGCCGCGCAAGGCGACGTGGTGCTCGACGGTGACGTCCTGCCGCCCGCCCTCAAAAACCGCTCGCGTGATGAATTGCGCAAGGTGCAGTTCGTCTTTCAGATGGCAGATACGGCGCTCAACCCGCGTCAGACGATTGCCGAGATCATTGGCCGGCCGTTGACCTTTTATCACGGCATGCGCGGTCGGGCGCGCCGCGAACGGGTCAACGAAATCCTGGAGATGGTCGAGCTTCCGGTCGCGTTTGCAAACCGCGCCCCAACCGAGCTTTCGGGCGGACAAAAGCAGCGTGTCAATCTCGCCCGCGCACTTGCTGCCACGCCCGAGGTCGTGCTTTGCGATGAGGTGACATCCGCCCTCGACACGATTGTTGGCGCCAACGTCATCGAGCTGCTCAAGGATCTGCGGGCCAAGACCGGCGTGTCGTTCGTGTTCATCAGCCATGACCTGTCGACCGTCGGCTCGTTCGCCGATGAAATCGTCGTTCTCTATGCCGGCCGGGTCGTCGAAAAGGGCCCGACCGACCAGGTTCTCTCACCGCCGTTTCACCCCTACACGCGTCTGCTGATTGCTTCGGTGCCGGAAATGCGGGTCAAATGGCTCGAAGAGACGATGCAAACCCGCGAAGCACTCGCCGGCATTTCGCGCGGTGTCGAACTCGGCGCTAAGGGCTGCCCGTTCTACGCGCGGTGCGCCGTCGCCATCGACGGTGTGTGCGACCGACAAACGCCGCCAACGCGCAAGGATGATCACGGCCACGACCATTTCATCGAATGCCATCGGGAAGTCTTGGAACTGAGCGCACCGATGGGCGCTTAGATCATCGTGCTTTAAGTTGGAACCGCTATTGCGGTTCCAACTTAAAGCACAAAGATGATCGCCACTTTAGAGGCGAGCAACTTTCTGCCATTATTCGGGATCGTTCCGATTCCGAATAATGGCAGGTTGCTCTAGGCGCCGGGCTCGTTCTATCAACTGTTGATGCTGCGAGTGCCACACCGCCAGGTCGCGGCAACGACATGGCCCAGAGTTGCGGTGCCAGACGCCCATGTATTTGCCGACTTGGTCGGTTTGCTCGTCACCGTCTCTGTGGCCGATGGCCGGACGTGACGTCGAAGTCTGAGTGGATCGAAGACCTGCGCTTGCCCGGAACACCCTTCACATCGATCGGCTACGGATCGAACCGGGCCGACTTACACCAATAGATCCGATTGCTGCGGTCTTGCCAAAGCTTCCATGCGACATAGCCCATATTGCTGCTATAACCGTTGCCTTTAAGGCCAAGCTCTTCAACTTTCCGGTTTTAATGCATTTGGAACTTTTCCGGTTCCTTTGATCGAAGGATCATTCCAATGCCTTTGATGTAGATGTATCTGTCCGACTTCCCGCTTGGCGTATCCGGCGCCGTCCCGGCCACCGCCTCGTAGTCATAAAAGTCTATGGCCCGATCGCGATCAACGAAAACGCGCCCGTTGGCGTCTTTGAGTGCGATATTGCGATAGGGCGCCGATCCGGGCCCGAAAACCGCGGCCCGCCCAATGCGCAAGCCGTTCGGCAATTCAACGCATCGATGCTGGGCTTCGAGTTCGACGTGAAGTATGTGCGCGATGCCGAAAGTTAAAAGGACGCATACGGTTTTGATGCCAACCGGCAACGAGCGCCAAAACCCACGCCGCCGATCCGGCAAACGTGCGCGTCTCTTTCGCGTAAAGGAACCTTACCAATATCGTTCCTCGCCAATTATCAGTTCTCTTATAGATCGCACCAGCCAGCAACTCAGCATCGATCCTTGCGGTCAGCGCGCGGCAAATTGTGAATGAACCTTGCGCCGATCGAATGACGAAGCTTTATCTCAAGTCGGTCGGTTAAGGCACAGACCCAAGAGCCGCGCAAACTGATCTGCATCAAGGCCATCAAAGCGGCCGGCCAGGTCCTCGATTTTGTCGGCGCGTTGGCGGCCGAGGATCGAATCTGCAAGACCATGATACTTGGCGGAGATCTCGGCATCACTGAGCGGTGCGTCCGGATCACCGCGTGGCGTACGTGGTTCGTCTGCAAATGTGCGCCCGTCCTTGCACGCTATCGTTACCGCCGCCCAGCGCTTGCCGGTGCTGATTTCGGTGAGATGGGGATCATCGATCAGTTCGGTGGCCCGGCTGATCCGGAGGATCTCGGGATCGCTGAGCACGTCCGCGTGCAGTTCGTCCGGCCCGAACGCCCCGCGCACGATCATCGCCGCGACCGGAAACGCGATCGCATAGGTCAGTTCGTCGAGGTTCTGCGGCTGGTGCCCGGCAAGACGCGTGGCGTTGTGAAATGTACGAATGGTAACGGCCTCGACATCCCCCGGTGCCAGCCCGTTGTCGCGCATCAGCGCCGCTGCGCCATCCATGGCCGGATGCGCCCAGCGACAGCAGGGATAGGCCTTGTAGTGCGTGTGCTCGGCAATGCGCCAGGCGGCGCCGAGATCCGACCAGAACGGTTCGGCATCCGGACCCTCGCAGGTCAAAGCCGGCGCACCGGTAAAACCTGCTGCGGCGAGATAGGCGGCCGTGACACCCGACGGCGCGCCCCAGCCGACACCATCGCGCACCATTGTCGGAAAATCGATGCACCGCATCATCTGGCTGCGCGGCCCGTGGTACTCGCCAATGCCGGCCGCATGACGAACGCTCTCCTGATCGCAGCCGAGCATCCGCGCACAGGCTGCCGCAACGCCAACCGCCGTCCACGCCCCCGAGGTGTGATAGTCCGCACAGGTCGCGTGCTGCGCCTGACCGGCGCGATAGCTGATTTCGTAGGCGACAGCGAGGTGACCGGCGAAGTCGGCGCCGGACATCGCCTGGCCGCGCCCGAGTAGTTGGTCTGCGACTGCGAGCAGCGATGGAAATATCGCCGAGCCGGCGTGGCCCTTGTTCGGCGACGTGCCGTCGTGGGCATCAATACTGTCAATCATGAAGGCACCGGCCATGGCGGCACCGACCGGCGATACGTGCCGCCCGTCCATCAGCATGCGCGCGCCGCCGGCCTGACCGCGGCCGAACAGAGCCAGCGCCGCCTTTCGGGCGATGCGCGAGAGGTCCGTCGTCGAGCCGATCGCGCAGACGCCCATCGTATCGACGAAGCTGCGCCGCAAGATCGCCAACACTTCGGACGGGATCTGCCGATGTTCGAGGCCCACTGCGAACTGCGCCATTGACCATTTCATAAGCAAACCTGTTGTCTGTTGCCGCTGCAGCGGGATGGTTCGAGCCTAGCCTCAAAGGCTGCCAGGCGGCCGCGATCTACGCCCGTTGCCGCGCACCCGCGGGATCGAACGGCGGCCCGGCCAGGAGCCGCGCACGGTGTGGCTTGCCGATGACGGCCACATCGAACTCGGACTGCGCCGATACCAGGTCCGTTCGGATCATCGCCAGGCCGAGAGACCTGCCGACATAGTGGCCGTAGGCCCCCGACGTGATCCGCCCCGCCGCCGCTCCGTCCTTCGTGAAAACCGGCTCGCCACCGACGGCATCGGCATTGTCGACGTCGATCTCAAGCATCACCAGTTGCTCGCGCGGCGCCTTGTCCTTGTGGGCGAGATAGGCGTCGCGGCCGATGAACTCGGGTTTGTCCGCCTTGATCAGATGGTCCAGGCCCACTTCCTGCGGCCAGTACTCCGGTGAATATTCCCGGCCCCAGCTGCCGTAGCCCTTTTCGATGCGCAGGCTGAGCAGCGAACGGCTACCGACCGGGCACGCGCCGAATTCCCGCCCGGCATCGAGCAATGCTTCAAACAGCGCCAGCTGATCGCCTTCCGGGACATAAAGCTCCCAGCCGAGATCACCGGTAAACGACACCCGCAAAGCCACGGTCTCGATGCCGGCGACGTTAATGCGCCGGGACCGGAAGAACGCGAACGCGTCATTCGACAGGTCGGCATCGGTCAGCCGTTCAAGAAGCGCACGCGATTTCGGCCCGGCCACGTTGAAACCGGCCATGTCATCGGTCCGCGATTGGAACGTGACCGTATCCGGCCGTGGCACATGATTGAAAAAGCGCTGGTGGTAGCGCTCGGCGATGCCCGAGCCGAACATCATGAAATGATCTTCGTCAAGCTTCGTCAGCGTAAAATCGCCGGCAATCCCGCCCTTGAAACTCAACAGCGGCGTCAGGCAGGACCGACCAACCGTAGGCGGAACCCGGTTGGCAATGATGCGATCCAGCCACTCACCAGAACCTGTGCCCTTGATTTCGTACTTGGCGAAGTTTGCAACATCGATAATGCCGACATCATTGCGCAGGGCGTTGCATTCGGCACCGATCGGCGCGAACCAGTTCTGGCGCTCGAAGCCGTAGGTGTCGACCGCCGCATCGCCGTTGCGCGCATACCACAGCGGATGCTCCCAGCCGTAGCTAAGACCGAAGACGGCGCCGAGTTGCTGTTGGCGCCGATAGGCCGGTCGCGTGCGCACCGGTCGGCCTGCGTCGCGCTCTTCGAACGGATAGTGGATCTTGAAGCGGTGGCTGTAGCAATCCAGGGCACGGGCCTTTGCAAAGGACTTGTCGGCCCAGCTGCCGTAGCGCGCAACATCCCACGCAAACATATCGAGATCGGTCTCACCCTCGACAATCCATTGCGCCAGCAGCATGCCGAGACCGCCCGACTGGCTGAAGCCCGGAATAATGCCGTTGCAGCAGTAGTAGTTCTTCAGCTCCGGGACCGGCCCGAACAGTGCTGCACTGTCGGGCGACCAGATCATCGGTCCGTTGATCACGCGCTTGACGCCGGCTTCACCGAGAACCGGCACACGGGCACAGGCACGCATATAGTTTTCTTCGATGCGACCAAGATCGTCCGGTAACAGTTCGTGACCGAAGTCCGCCGGCGTGCCCGCTGGCGCCCACAACCTGCCGTCGCGCTCATAGGCCCCGAACAACAGCCCCCTGCCCTCCTGGCGCATATAGTATTCGCCATCGCGATCGGCGACCGAAGGCAACCGCCGGTCAAGCGCTGCAATCTCGGCAATGCTTTCGGTCACCAGATACTGGTGCTCCATGGTCATCAACGGCAATTCGAAACCCGCCAGCTTCGCAACCTCGCGCGCCCACAGTCCTGCGGCATTGACGATGATGTCGGCATGGATCGTGCCGTTGTCGCTGACCACGTCCCAGCCGCCGTCCGGCCGCGGATTGGTCGCGGTAACCGGCGTGAAGCGATGGATCGACGCCCCACGATTGCGTGCGCCACGTGCATAGGCATGGGTGACACCGGACGGGTCGACATTGCCGCCGTCCGGCTCCAGCATCACACATCGAATGCCGGTGAAATCGACAAGGGGATGCAGTTCCCGCGCTTCGGCAATCGAGAGTTCGTGAAAGTCGAAGCCGAAATAGCGCGCCTTTGCGGCCTGGATCCGCAGCTGGTGTTCCCGGTCCGTGGTCTGCGCCAGATAGAGCGTGCCTGGCTGAAAGACACCGCAGCCCTGACCGGTCTCGGCTTCAAGCTCCTTGTAGAGCTTCATCGTGTAATATTGCAGCTTGGTGATGTTGTTGTTGTCATGAAGCCCGTGCAGCCCGGCCGCCGCGTGCCACGTTGAGCCCGACGTCAGTTCATCGCGCTCCAGTAACACGACATCGGACCATCCAAGCTTGGTCAAATGATAAAGGATGCTGCAGCCGACCAGGCCACCACCGATAACAACGACGCGGGCATGTGTTTGCATTTGTTCAGTCTCTTCGCTTGACCGGTGGCAACGCGTCTGGGCGGCATTTGGCGCAGCCGCACCCGTCGAACGCGATCACGCAACTATGGCCCGCCGCTGCCGATCTGTTCTTTTCTCTTTGCGACATGGCCATCCAATTCCTGTTCCTCCCGGCGGCGAGCGCGTGAGCCTTGGTCGGGCGCACGGTCAGTCATGCGGTCATTCGGCTTGCTGGGTTTGTCTCGGGTTGTCCTCTATAGCCTGTCAGGCCGTGCCCGCACCATCCCGCTGCCGCCGACCGGCCGCCCCAAGCCACGATCTCATGGCCGCACACACCACCGTGCGCAAAATCTGGTTGCATCGCAGGGCTAACCGTCGGATTGAATATGGACAAAGTTCCGAAGAATAGTGGCGGTAGGTACCAGGAGAGGCACACGTGGGCTATCAGGCAACCATCGAACGCGTGCGACGCGGCGACGTCGTACTACTGGACGGCGGCGTCGGCACCGAGCTCGAACGCCGGGGCGCCGCCATGGACCCCAACGCCTGGTGCGGCCCGGCAACCATTGGCAACGTGGAGATCCTCGAAGGTATCCACCGCGACTACATTGCCGCCGGCGCCGAGATCATCACGGCCAATACCTACGGCAGTGCGCCAATCATGCTCGAGCACGCCGGGTTCGGCGATCATTTCGAGGTCATTGTGCGCACCGCCGTGGCCGCCGCCCACGCCGCCAGGCGTGACAGCGCTCAAGGCGATGTCCTGGTTGCCGGTTCGATGTCTCACATGGTGCCGCGACCGCGCGGCGAGGCGCGGTCCGACCGATCGCCGACGCCCGAGACGTCGGCAGTACTGGCGTCTTCCAAGCGGCTCGGTACCGCGCTGCGTGAGGCTGGCTGCGACTTGATCCTAGTCGAGATGATGTATCATCCTGATCGCATGCGGCCGGTCCTCGAGGCGGCCATGCATTCTCAATTGCCGGTTTGGGTCGGTATTGCCGCGCGGCAGCGTGATGACGGCCGGGTCCTGAGCCACGCCAGCCACCGCGATATCCCGCTGGAACAGATCCTGCCAATCCTCAACGATTTCGACATCGATGCCGCCGGCATCATGCATACGGCTTCGAGTACGGTTGGTGATGCACTGGATGTTCTAAGCACAACGTTTAACGGCCCGCTCATGGCCTATCCGGACTCCGGCTATTTCACGATGCCGAACTGGAATTTCGAAAACATCATTCCGCCGGCAGAGTTCGCCGAGTTTGCGCGCCGCTGGGTCGATTCCGGCGTGCGCATTGTTGGTGGCTGCTGCGGCCTTGGACCGGAACACATCGAAGCGATCAAACCGCTGGCCGGGCCACGATAACTGGCCCGCCGGCCGATCACGCACCACTCTCGCGGACCAGTACGTTCAGCGTCCTGCGCCAGAATTTGGCGAACAGACTTTCCGGGGTTCCGTTGAGGTGTATGACCCCACGATCGATCGACCCGTCGAACGCGGGAGCAGACATCAGATCGAGCCGCATGCGGTATTGCCCTTTTGTCGGAACGAGCCGACCGTCCTGATCACGCTCGACCGCAATCGGCCCACCGTTCACCGATGCCAGACTTGGAACGTTCAGTTCCGAAATACCGCCGACGGCGATTTCGCGCAACTTGACGTCGATCGCCCTGGCAAGCGGCGTATCGGGTACGAACCGGCCGTCGGCGCCATTCGCCAATCGCCACACGTCATCCTCGTCGACAAAGCCCTTGACCTCGAACTTTGTCACATCCCCAATCAGTGCCAGGCGGTCGGCCGGTTGGATCCAGCGTCCCTTATGAACGGCCTGATCGATCTCCAGAACGCGCCCCGAGATTTGCGCCCGCAGGACAAGTTCCGAGCGCTCCTGCAGCAGGCCGAGACGTTTCGCTTCCAGCGCCAGCAGCCGGCGCTTGAGAACCAGCCGTTGTTCGCGATCCAGCATATCGACATTGCCGCGGCCGAGCCGCAAGCGGACCAGTCGCAGTTCGGTGTCGGCCTTGTCGAGTTTGTTTGCGATCTCTTTTGAATGCAGCGTGAAGAGTGCCTGTCCGGCGACGACATTCTGCCCCACTGCAACATGCACATCGGCAACAAATGCTGGACGTGGGGCATGCACGTCTTGCGTGCTGCTCAGTTGCAGAATTGCAGGCACCATCACGGCTTGTGACCACGGCACAATGGCGATGGCCAACAGACACGCTGCAATACCTGCGGATGTGATCCAACGCTTCGATTTTACGATTCTGTTGCGCATCGCATACCACTCCGACAGTTCAGCCCATATGGGCTTGGCAATGAGAAACACGATCTCGAGAACAAACAGGATCACGCCCAGCACCTTGAAGCAGTAGGCGTAGACGAACAAGGCGATCCCAATAAACAGGAGCAGACGATAGATCCAGGTTGCCCAGCCCCACAGGATCATCGTGTTCACAATCCTTGCCGGCAGCAACTCCGGGCACCGCTGACCAAGCCCGAACAGTATCTCGCGCAAGCGCCAACGCGACAGTGCGAATGCGCGTGACTGAAGGTTCTCGATGCCGACGAGTTCGGAGAACAGATAGTAGCCGTCGAACCGCATGAACGGGTTGAGGTTGATCGCCAAACTCATCAGCCAGCCGGCAGTCGCCAGCATGAACGCCGCGCTACGCATCGGCCCGTCCGGCAGGAACGCCCACAGAAATGTCGCAATGCATGCCACGCCCAGCTCCGCGACAATACCCGCCGCATCGATGGACAACCGTTTGCGCCGGTCCCGCAACTTCCAGGCATCCGTGACATCGGTGTAAAGCAGCGGCGTCAGCAGCATGACCGCGACGCCCATTGTCGGCACGAAACAACCGTGACGCACTGCCGTGTAGGCATGGGCGAATTCGTGTACCACCTTGATAAACACCAACGCGGCACCGAAATGGAGCAAACCTTGCCAACTGAACAAATAGTCCGTCGTCTTCAAGAACGCATCCCACTGCCGCGACGACAGGTAAAGCCCGATCATTCCCAGAGCGATGACCAGGTAGGCGAACGCACGCGAATAGATCGGCTCGACCAACGGCAGGGTCGCCGACAGAAAGCCGTGCGGTTTGAACAATGGAATGCGAAAGAAGAGATAGTTGTGGGCGAGGCGCGTGAACAAGCCGACCTCTTTCGACTTGCGTTCCGAAGCCTGGTGAAAGGCGCGCCAGCCGCCTTCCCGTGGCTCGGTCACGAGACAGTTGACTTCGAGGAATCTCTGGAATTTCAGAACCTGATCATCGTCGAGTTCGGTCTCGAACCGCGCCCCGGCGCATGCCATCAGCTCATCGACGTATGTGCACTGCGACCAAACCGAAAGGATGTCGTAGGCGTCTTGGTCGATCTGAAAATGTCGATGCTGCACCGGGTCGTAGATGATCCAGCCGCGACCGGTATCCCGGCTGGATGCACCGCGAATGATCGAAAGTTCAGGGCGCAAACGCGCCAGCTTGACCCGTGACTTGTCATCGCCGCTCGCGCCGACCTCGCTCATAGGCCGATCCACTGGCGAACAGCGGTAATCGGCCGGCGCAACAGATAAAGCCCAAGAGCAACATCGTCGCCGTAAACCTGTGCCGTACCTCTGACGCCGAGCCGCGGCGGTGCCGGCAGCTCTGTCTCAATCTCGGCAAGCGCGCGAAACGAGACCTGGGCCCCATCCAGCGCCTTGGCCTCGTAATCCGCACTCACGATCCGTGCCGCGAGCGGATTGAGCGGATCGGAATCAAGAAACAGTTTGACGTGCGCACCGGGTTTCAGAATATAGCCGTCCGCGACCGGCATGTTGATGCGCACCAACACCTTGCTGGGGTCCGCAATTGCCAACAACCGCTCACCGGTTCTGACCGGTTTACCAAGCAGATCCTTCTTGTCGCGAAAGGCAGCAATGCCATCGAGCTGCGCGCGCACCACGGACTCATCCAGCAGCGCCTTGGCATAGTTGCGCTCAGCGATCCGCAAGGCCAGTTCTGCTTTGGAGATACTAAGTTCGTGGCGGCCACGCTGATCTTCGAAAGCCAACTGGTTAGCGCGCTTCAACCGCGCGCGCGCAACCAGCACTTCACGCTCAGCGATAACGAATTTGTTGCGCAGTGTCGTATCATCGAAGGCGACCAGCACGTCGCCGGCCTTGACCCGCGCGTTCGGCTCGACGCGAACAAACTCGATGACACCGTCGATCGGCGCACTGACGATGCCCGGTGATTGCGGCACAATCTCGGACGGTGCCAAAGCCGTCATCGGCACCGGCACGAACATCAGCGCCGCGATAACCGCACATGCGATCGCGGCGACCCGACGGGAAAGAAATCTGCGCCGAACCGGCTCGCGGCGATTGGAAAGGGCGGCCCACGCATGTGCGTAAGCGTTCGCAAGCCGCTTGCTGACAACCAGATCACGCTCGCTCCACACGGTTTCACGGGCCTGCAGGATGCCACCGAAGGTCCTGCCCCGGCGGCTTTTGAATGGCAGCCAAACCAGCTGCCGGAGTGGATAGGTCGCAAGCACACCGGCATCCGAATGATCCTCGGGTGTGCATTCGGCGACCTTGGACAATCCCTGTTTGGCGCCGAGCGAGCGGATCAAACCTTCAACGGACTGATTGAGAGGAGAGTTGCGATCCGTGCTGGCGACCGACGAGACAGCCAAAATACGAGGTTGCCCGGAACGGCTCAACTCAACGACGAAGATCTGCCTGGCCCGGGTCAGCTTCCGCGTTTCGTTTGCGATGAGAAAGCAAAGCTCTTGCAGGTTCTTAGCCTCGCGAGCCTCATTTTCCACTCTGAGCAGCAGCTGCAGCGCGGCAAGTGCGGCGCCTTCAACGTGTTTGGGACCGCTCGACACGGGCCTCGCTGTCGCGGTCGACTGGTCAACCGATTGCTGATCTGCGCTTAGCGCCACGGCTGCCATCATCATTGCTCCCGGGAATGTACGACTTGCGGAAAATTCGCGATGCCGCTCATTCCAGGCAACACATCGGCGGCCGTCTCAAGCGTGCCGAAGATCTTCACCGTTTGGCTGATCGGATCGACCGCGGTCGCAATGCGCGTGACGGCGCCCTTGTAGGTCTTGCCGGTTTCCTCGACGTTGAACTCAAAGGTTGCCTTTGACTTGAGCCATACGAGCCACTTCGACGGTACAATCAGCTCGACCTCGCGGTCGCGGGCTCCAACGATCTTGATGAACGGCTTGCCAGGGGCAGGCAGTTCATGCTCGAAAATGCTCAGCTCGATGACACTGCCATCAAACGGCGCCTTGATCGTGCACCGCTCCAACCGCAGCGCAAGTGCCTCGGCTTCCGCGGTGGCCTTGGCGA
The DNA here is from genome assembly GCA_965223355.1 of Hyphomicrobiaceae bacterium. Classification (GTDB taxonomy): domain Bacteria; phylum Pseudomonadota; class Alphaproteobacteria; order Rhizobiales; family Hyphomicrobiaceae; genus Tectiglobus. The sequence goes on along the minus strand of CBDCWE010000003.1, from coordinate 3,182,910 downwards.
CGCGAGTTTTGGAAATCTCGATATCATGCTGGCCGATGGCACCACGGTCGCTCAGATATCGATTGTGCTCGAGCGTGAGCTCCATTTCCCGCCGCTTGGCGCTGACCGCATCATACTCGGCTTGCTGCTTGCGGCAGTCAAACGCCACGAGCGTGTCACCGGCTTTGAAGGCCTGTCCTTCCCGGTATGCGACGCGGCGCACCGGTGCCGAGAATTCGACGGCAATCGTTGCCTGCTTGATCGCACGCATGACGCCGCGCGGCAGCAGCGTGTCGTCAACATTCAAGCTTGCTTCTCTGGCCAACGCTGTCGGCATCGACATGCCAAGCAGCAACACCATCGCTATTCGGAACATTTGTCTTCTGGCCTCAATGCTGCTCCAACGGCAGTTCAGCCAGCATCTTCCCCGACCGACTGCAAGACACGGTTAAACATCGCGGAAGAATTGAAGCGATCCTGGAAGTTTGTCGGTTTGGGAGAGATCGTCCGGTGCCTGGATTTCAATTGGCCTAAGGAGTGTACGGTTCGTGGACGCGCCGGGCTTTGAAGGGCAATAATCCGCAATTCTGCAATTCTGCAATTCTGCAATTTAGAAAATTACCAGCCAAATTGATGGTTTCGCGCAGTTCCGCCGGTTTGAGCTCGATCACGGCCAAACCTCGAGACGCTCCTCCAGTATGATGTGGCGGCCAGCAGCTTTGGAGCAACATTGTCCGTTGGCTTGCAACCGCAACATCGGTTCCAACCAACCGCACGATGATCTATAGCCTTTCAGATTTGGCGCGAACCATCCCGCTGACCCGCCCGGCCACCGAAAGCTGCGTTGCTCCGGCCGGCCGGGCAGCGGGGAGGCGATGCAGACCCGCTTAAAGAGCGCAAATGATCCGAGGTCCGGTTATATGCAAATGATAATGCAGATCGAGGATTTGAGCCCGCAATGCGTTGCCGGATACGACGCCGTCATCGACGTTCGCTCGCCCGCCGAGTTCGGTGCCGATCACATTCCCGGCGCCACCAATTTATACGTCCTCGACAATGAGGAGCGCGCGCGCGTTGGGACCATCTACGTTCAAACGTCTCGCTTCCAGGCCCGGCGTCTTGGTGCCGCGCTGGTATCGAAAAACATCGCCCATCACCTTGAAACGGCCTTGGCCGACAAACCTGCTGACTTCCGCCCGCTCATCTATTGCTGGCGTGGCGGCATGCGTTCCAATGCCATGGCGACCGTGGCCTGTGCCATCGGCTGGCGGGCCGGCGTGGTCAAGGATGGCTACAAGCGCTGGCGCAAACTTGTCGTTCGCGGACTGCACGACATCGCCGCCCCGCTGAACATCGTCTTGCTCGACGGACAAACCGGTACGGCAAAGACCGCCATACTGAGCGCTCTGGCCGCAACCGGCACACAGACCATCGATCTTGAGGATCTCGCCAACCATCGCGGCTCCGTCTTCGGCGCGCATGCACGAACCGGCCAGCCGGGACAAAAGTTGTTTGAATCGAAACTTTGGGATCAGCTCCGGCGCCTCGATCTGGGTCGGCCGATCATCATCGAAGCGGAATCGAACATGATCGGCAAACGTACGCTACCGCCGCGCCTGATCAAGGCAATGCGCTTAGCCCCGCGGATCGAGATCTGTGCGCCGCTGGCGGCCCGGGCCCGGTATCTCGTCGAGACCTACCCGGACATCGTCGCCTCCGCGGACCGCCTCAAGACCGCGATCGACGGTCTGCGCCCGTTCCATGCCAAGGCCGAAATCGAAAACTGGCTGAAGTTGGCCGCGGCCGGCGAGATGACGGCGTTGGCCGAAGCCCTGGCCAAACATCACTACGACCCGCGCTATAGCAGGCATCGCAAGCACCACAACCGCCCCGCCATTGCCCGCATCGCACTCCCGGATCTCGGACGTCGTGACATCGCGCGCGCCGCCGGCGAAATCCGAAATATTGTCGAAAACCTCGCCAACCCGACCTAGATCATCGTGCTTTAAGTTGGAACCGCTGTTGCGGTTCCAACTTAAAGCACAAAGATGATCGCCACTTTAGAGGCGAGCAACCTGCCTTTATTCGGGATCGTTCCGATTCCGAATAAAGGCAGGTTGCTCTAGTGGTCTCAATCACTAGTAAGCCGCTGAACACGTTGGGGGCCAAGGGATCATCTCCCGGACCCCGATGCGGTCGGATTGACCGGTTTTGAACCAAGCATCGCCCGCGGGTGCAACGATGCCGGTCGCAGATTTCGGACCTTGCCCTCGCCGCCGGACTGGCCGAGACTGACCTCACGCAGGTCAAAAACGCAGGGTTGGTGTCATGTCCAAAATCATTGTGGTCGGCGGCAGCATCATGGGCTCGTCGCTGGCCTATCATATGGCGATGGCCGGCCATGCCAAGGACCTCATTGTCGTCGAACCGGACCCGAGCTACGCGTTCGCCGCAGCGCCTCGGTCGGCCGGCGGCGTCCGGCTCATGCACGGGCTGCCCGAAAACATCGAAATGTCGCGCTACGGCCAGCAGGTCTACCGCAACTTTGCAGCGCTGATGGATGTCGACGGCGAGCCCGGCACGTTTGCGTTCCACGCGTACGGCTATCTTCATCTTGTCGCCGGCGCTGCCGACGTCAAGGCCATCGAAGACAACTTGCGCGTCCAGCACGCCTGCGGTGTCGCCAACCAGATCCTCGATCGCAACGCTTTGGCGCAGAAGTTTCCCTATTTGCGCACCGACGACATTGATGCCGGCCTGCACGGCCCCGGTGACGGCTTTATCGACCCCTATGCCGCCGTGATCGGGTTCCGCCGCAAGGCCGTCAGCCTCGGCGTTCAGTATCTCACAGACCGCATCACCGGCATGCGGGTGGCAAACAACAAGATCACCGCCGTCGAACTGCGCTCGGGTGAAAGCCTTGCTGCTGCGATGGTCGTCAACGTCGCCGGTGCCTGGGCCCCGGAAATCTGCCGCATGGTCGGCATGAAGGTGCCGGTCGAACCGCTCTACCGGCCAACGTTTTACTACGAGATCGCCGACGATATCGGTCCAACGCCGCTGACCAAGGACCCAAGCGGTGTTTCATTTCGCACAGAAGGCCGCGGGTTTACGGTCGGCCTCACCGACACCAACCGCCCAGCTGGTTTCCAATGGGACGTGGGCCAAGCCGAGCACGATGAATTTGACAACACGCTGTGGCCGGCACTGGCCCACCGGGTGCCGGCTTTCGAAACGCTGAAAGTCAAGCGCAGCTGGGCCGGTCACTACGCCATCAACCGCTTTGACGGCAACACCATCATCGGCAATTGGCCGGGCGGACTTGATAATTTCTTGCTGGCCATCGGCTTTTCAGGTGCCGGTCTCCAGAAGGGCCCGGCCATCGGCCGGGCGCTGTCGGAACTTCTGCTCCACGGTGAATATCGCACAATCGACCTGTCGCGACTGTCCTACCAACGGGTCATCGATGACGCGCCGCTTCTAGAAGTCGGGTTCACGGCATAGAGCCGTCGCTCGCCGTTCAAACTGAGCGCGAACCAGCCCGCTCCCCGCCGGGCGATCTAAAGCCGATGGTCTGATGGCCGGTCGGGCAGGTGATGCAGCCCCGCCCAAGGCGGAGCCGGTCGAGGTTCGAGCAGCGGTGTCAACGCCGAGGATCGCCAATGATCAGCGATGATCATTGGAGTAAATTCGGTGACGCCAGCCCTGCGGCCGTCGAAACCAACGCTGTGCATATCGCCGTCGGCTCTCGCGCACGCGACCGACGCGTGCCACCGCAGGGGGATTACCCAGCATGAACAGCGGCGCTGACACCGGCAACGACCTGCCCGCTCGATGCAGGCCCCGTCTTTGACCGCCGGCCGCAGCGATAACCTGTTCGCGAACCTTGGTCAGATCTTCGGCGACCGGTTCCTTCAACAGCTTGGTCCGGCCCGCGAGACCGAGACGGATAAGGCGTTCATGGCCATAGAGATCATTGAAGAACCGCACACGACCGCGCCCGTCGACCGCAGCCGTAAAGTAGGTCACGTGAACTGGAATCTTTTGCTTGAGATGGATTTCGTTGTTTGCCGGCCCGCGCGACGACAGGTGCTTGATCTCGCCCAACTGCCAGCCGCGATCGGCGCCGAGTAGCACCTTTGCCAGCTGCAACGGATTGCGCACCCGCATGCAGCCGTGGCTGAAGGCACGCCGGGAGTGTCTGAACAGATTTTTGCTTGGCGTGTCGTGGAAGTAAATGGCGTGGCGGTTGGGAAACAGGAACTTCACTTTGCCAAGCGCGTTTCTTCGTCCCGGCGGCTGATAGACGATATATTTGCGGATGTCGGTCTGCTGCCAGTCGACCATGTAGGGATCGACCGCGCGGCCACCGACGGACGTCGAGATCTTCAGCCCACGCAGCGACCCGCCACGCAACAGCTTGGGCAGCAGCTCCTTGACCTTGATCGAGTTCGGAACCGCCCAGTAGGGCTGAAAGACGATCGTTTCCATCTCGTCGGAAAAGATCGGCGTCTTGTGCCGGGGCTTGCCGACGATCATGCGTTCCTGGTGGACGACGGCGTTGTGCGCCACCACACGCACCTTGAATTCCGGGATATTGGCCCACACGAATTTGTCGCCGAGTTCGGCCGGCATCCATCGCCACATTTCCATGTTGAAGCGGATCCGTTCGAGCTGGCGTTGGCGCGATGGCACCTTGACGCGGCGGCGCTTTCGCCGTTTGGACCGCCCCGCGGGCGCTTTGATGACGTCCAGTTGAGCCCCGCCCGCCAGCGCTGCGGCATAGACGGTTCGCAAGCGCCTAAACTGCAGATGACGCGGATGAAGACCGCGCAGATAGGCGGCAGGATCATCGCTCGCTATCAGCGCGCCCAGCACCTGGCCCGGTGCCAGCACCAGCGGCTGGCGATCGAAATCAAGCGACAAGCGGCCGGGCTGCAGTCGACCGCCGCGCGCGTGCCGCGCATACTTGAGAGCCGCCAGCGCGACTTTCAACTCGGCCGTGATTTGCCTGCTCAGATCCCATGAATTGGCGCTGCCCTCGGCGATTGTCAGATCGGCCACATCGAAGTCGCGCGCACGCAAGCCCCAGCTGTCGGCGTTGCGGATTTCAGCGACTATAGTCTTGGCCCGCAGCCGCAGCCCGCCCTGATCGACCCATTGCAGTCCGGATCCTGTCTTACTGTAGAACGTTGCGATCGCCCGACGCTCGCGCCGTTCCACCTCTGCCAAACCCGGCCGATCAGCCGCGGCGGCGATCGCAATCCTAAAGGCCACTGCTTGTTGTGAGCTGATCAACTGGCGCGGAATATCCGGCTCGACGGCGACCGTGTGCGTCGCGCCCAACCACAGCCACATCCCGACACCCACAGCCCGCACAACACGCATTGTCAACCTCTCAACCAATAAAGTTTGCACCAAGTATGAAAACCGCCGTTGCGCCGTTTGGCCCCGCAACCCGGACCATTTCCGCCGCAGGCGGCAATCGCCAGTCCGCGCCGCCCATGGCATCCTTGAAAACACAATAGAAGCGCACATTCCGTGACGAAACAATGCCGCAACTGAAAGACAGTTTCAAACGACCTGCGAATTCGCCAGCGGCCGAAGCCGGTTGAGGCCGTGACGACTGACAGCCGATCGGCTCGTCGGGCGCCGGACGTGGCCAGCGCCGGCAATCTTGAACGCCGCATCAGCCCGGCGTGCGTCGCCGGCACCCGTCACCCGACAACCGCCGCGTCTGTTGGACGACAGATGCCGGCAACCCCGGTCGCTAACAGCGCCGGTACCAGGACCGGTACCAGGACCGGTGCCAGGACCAGTGCCAGGACCGGAACGCGCCGGTCTGACGTTTCTTGGCTTCGGTCACGCCGTCACCAATCGGTGCCTGATGTTCGTTGCCGTATCGCCATCCCATGCCGCCGCCTACAGCGTTTCTAAAGAGAACGCGAACCAGCCCGCTCGCCCGCCGGGCCATCCAAGCCCATGATCTGACGGGCGGTCGGGCGGGGAAGCGGGCTAGCGTGGCGGTTCCGCCTCAGGCGGACATACCATAAAGGCGTAGGGTTTGCGGGGGCCCCTGTCGGGCACTCCAAAACACCGGTCAAGCACGAGCACGGCCAACGATTTCAGACTGCAAGCAATTCCAACAGGATCAAATGTCCATTAGATGCAACGCCCGCCGTCAACCTCGATCGCCAGTCCGGTAAGAAACTCGGAGGCCGGGTCGGCAAGGAACAATGCAACGTTGGCAATGTCCTGCGGCAATGACAGGCGGCCGAGCGGTATCGTCGAGACAAACTTCGCCCGCAGCTCCGGCGTGTCTTCGCCCATGAAGTCCGCCAGCATTGGTGTGTCCCCCGCCACCGGATTGATGGCATTGACGCGAATGTTCTTCGGCGCCAATTCGATCGCCATCGCCTTGGTCATCGTAATCGCGGCGCCTTTCGAACTGTTGTACCAGACAAGCCCCGGCCGCGGTCGCACCCCGGCTGTGGAAGCGGTTGTGATGATAGAACCACCACCACGCCTTTCCAGCTCCGGCACAACCGCCTTGGCGGCCAGAAAGATCGCCTTAACATTGACTGCAAAAATCCGGTCGAACTGCTCCTCGCTGACATCGAGCATCGGTTGGTTCGTGTGCGTATACCCGGCGTTGTTGACCATGATATCAACGCCGCCGAACGCCTTGACCGTCTCGGCCACCATGTTGGCGACGTCCTCGCGCTTGGCGACGTCGGCTGGCACGTGGATCGCCGCCTCGCCAAGACCGCCGGCAACCGCCCGCGCACCCTCGCCATTGATGTCGCTGACACAGACCTTGGCGCCCTCGCGCGCATAAAGCTCCGCGATGGCCCGCCCGAACCCGGAGGCGGCCCCGGTTACGATAGCGACTTTACCTTCGAGTTTCATTGCTGCTTCTCCCCAACGATACTTGATTGCGCGCAACAGCAAAGCAGTTCACGGCGGCGTTCGACAAGATCCGAAATCGGCCATTATCCATTATGATATGGTCGGTCGCGCCACACCGGCCTCGATCATCTGACGCGCCGGGCTGGCAACATACGTGCCCAGGATCTTGAGTTCGCTTGAGAAGAACGACAACTCCTCCAGCGCCAGGCGCACGTTGCGTTGGTTCGGGTGGCCCTCGATATCGGCATAGAACATGGTCGCATTGAACGAACCGCCAACCTGATAGCTCTCGAGCTTGGTCATGTTGATGCCGTTGGTTGCAAATCCGCCCATCGCCTTGTAGAGGGCGGCCGGAACGTTGCGGACGCGGAAAATAAACGTCGTCACGCACGCCCCGTCGCTCGGCTGCGCATCATCGGGCTCACTCGCCAGCACCACGAAGCGCGTCGTGTTGTGGGCTTCGTCCTCAACGTTTTCTGCGAGCACCTCGAGGTCGTAGATTTCAGCTGCAAGTCCCGGCGCAAGTGCTGCCCGGCTCGGCTCGCCCCATTCGCCGACCTGGCGTGCGGCGCCGGCGGTATCGCCTGAAACGTGTGCCACGGCACCGGTTTCGCGGATGATTTGGCGGCACTGGCCGAGCGCGTGGACGTGACTGTAGATGTCGGTTATGCCCTCGAGCGTCGCACCGCGCGGCGCCATCAGATGAAAGTGGATCGGCAGAAAGTGCTCACCGACAATGTAAAGATCGGCTTGCGGCAGCAGCAGGTGGACGTCGGCCACGCGCCCGGCAAGCGTATTTTCGATCGGGATCATGGCGTATTTGGCCGTTCCGGACCGCACCGCCGACGCCGCATCTTCGAATGTCGGGCAGGCCAGCGGCTCAAGCTCTGGAAAGGCTGTCGAACAGGCAACGTGCGAGTTGGCACCTGTCTCGCCCTGATAGGCGATCCGTGCTCGGCGGGCATCGGCAGGCGGCGCCATAGTGACCTCCTCGATCGAACGGCAAGCCAGGCAGTGACCGTTCGCCATATCAAATAACAATGAGCGGGCAAGTCAGCGCCTCAGCTCGAAGCGTGTTCAACCCGAAACAGACGCCATTCAAGTTCGCACGCGGCGCGCCGGGCTGGCCGGCAGTGTTGTCGCGCTGAAAGCGCGCCTTCGGCCTGGTGTGCTGAAAGCGCGCCTTCGACCTGGTGCGCTGAAAGCGCGCCTTCGACCTGATGCGCTGAAAGCGCGCCTGGGCCACGACGTGCATGGTGCCGCCGCGGACAAAACGACATAAGCCGAGATCGGGCAAATCCCGCTCAGTAGAATGGTCCCATTTCAGATGAACACGCTATGGTCCGATCAACTGACGGGCGCGCTCAAGATCGGCCGGAGTATCGACACCGAGCGGCACCGTGTCAACGACGGCAACATCGATGCGCATGCCGTCCTCAAGCGCGCGCAACTGTTCGAGGCGCTCCTGCAATTCCAACGGTGACGGTCGCAGGCTGATAAACCGTTCCAGCGCCGTGCGCCGATAGGCATAGATGCCGATGTGATGATAGAGCGGACCCTCGCCATGCGGCGCCGGCGCGCGCGTGAAATAGAGCGCCCTCAGAATATTCGGCGCTGCCGTCCCGCGCGAGGTCCCGACAACCTTGACGATGTGGGAGGACGTGCGCTCGGCTTCATCGTCAATTTCCGCTGCCAGCGTCGCAATATGGACGTTCGCGTCGCCGAGCACGGCGACGCAGTCCGTCACCAGCTGCGGTTCCAATGTCGGCAAGTCTCCCTGCAGGTTGACGACAACCTCTGCATCGAATTCCGGATCAACTCGGCTCACGGCTTCAAATACGCGGTCTGATCCGGAAACATGATCGTCACGGGTCATCACGGCTTCACCGCCAGCCTGCCGCACGGCATCGGCAATCACCTCGGCATCGGTGGCGACGATGACACGGCCGGCTTCCGCCGCCCTCGCCTGGCGCCAGCACCGCACGATCATTGGCTCGCCGTGGATGTCGGCCATCGGTTTGTCCGGCAGTCTGGTCGCTTTCATTCGGGCCGGGATCACGATCAACGTCTGGGCCATTATCAATCCTTTGTCGAAATTGAGCGCAATCCGTTTGCAATAGGCGCAGAGCGCAGCAAACTCAACACGATAGGTATCAGTGTGGCGCTCCAACCGTTTGATTTCACACGCTGTCGGGCATTGCAACGGCGCAAGATCGGTGACAATAGGTCTCGCCAATCTCGCCCGAAAACGCCAATCGGCCTAGTTGCAACGCCGCTGCGACCACCTATAGTCCGCCGTGCAAAGATGCGGGCCGTCCGCGGCCGGGTTCGCCGGCGCGTTGGCGATGCGCGGGTCGGGGCGACAAGATGCGCCGGTTGGGGCGACAGAGTGCGCGGGTCGGAGCGACAGGGAGACGATCGCTATGGATAGTTTCGAGTTGAACAAGATTGCCGGTGCGGTGTTGGCAGCGCTGCTGGTGATTTTTGGCGGCAAGGAAATTGTCACGATCGCCCAGGGCGGACACAGCAAAGATCACGGCAAACCCGGTTACACCCTGCCCGTCGACGTTGCATCGACCGCCAAATCCGGCGGTGCCCCGGCCAAGCCGAAGGGTATGGACTTTGCCAAGGTTGCTGAACTCCTGCAGTCAGCGACGGCAACGGCCGGTCAAAGCGTGTTCAAGAAATGCATCACCTGTCACACACCCGGTGAAGGCGGCAAGAACGGCACCGGCCCCAACCTCTGGAATGTCGTCAACCGTGATTTCGGCAAAGTCGACGGCTTCAAATACTCCAAAGCATTGCTCGAGAAAGGCGGCAAGTGGGACTATCAATCGCTCGCCGCGTTCCTTTACAAACCGAAGCAGTGGTTGAAGGGTACCAAGATGGCCTTCGGCGGGCTGAAAAGCAGCCAGGACATTGCCGACGTTATCGCCTATTTGCGCTCCCTGAGCGATAGTCCCGCGCCGCTCCCGGCACAATGATTTGCCCGCGCCGGGCGATGCCGCGACCCTGGCTGCGATGCCGGATCAGCCGGTCAAACAGCTCACCCCGTCACGGGCCAATCCCGGCCATTGCCTCGTGAGCGTTAACGGCGTGGCGTCAGGCATCTGATATATAACGATTTTGTAACGTGACCCGACCGGAATGCCCGCCTAGTCTTTGGGGCGGACGCTCAACCCGGACAAGCGTCCAGCCCGCCAGGGAGGCCGACCCAACGTGCATTACCTGTTCCGCCTGACGATCGCCGCCACGCTCGCATCCGGAGCTCTCTTCTCGCCCAGCCTCGCCGCCGAACGGCGCCACGGCCTGTCAATCTTCGGCGATCTCAAATACCCGCCCGACTTTAAGCATTTCGCCTACGTCAATCCGAACGCGCCAAAGGGTGGTCGCATGTCGACCACACCGATCCGCGGGGCCCGCAAATTCGACAGCTTCAACCCCTTCATTCTCAAGGGTGATGCTGCTGCCGGCCTGCTTGAGCACCTGTTCGACACCCTGGTTGTCGCAGCGGCAGATGAAAAGGCCGCTGCCTATGGCCTCATCGCACACGCCATCGAAGTCGCCGACGACAAAAAGTCGGTCACGTTTTACATGCGTCGCGAAGCGAAGTTTGCGGACGGCTCGGCGCTGACCGCGGCGGACGTGGTTTTCACGTTGACAACACTGAAATCCAAGGGCCATCCCAGCTACCGCTTTGCGCTGCGCGATGTCGACAAGGCCGAGGCCGTCGACACGTACACCGTTCGCTTTGACTTCAAGGGCGATCAAACGCGCGATCTACCGTTGCTGGTCGGCAGTCTGCCGATCCTCTCGAAGGCCTATTACCGAACCCGTGACTTCACCAAGACGACGCTCGATGAACCACCGCTGGGCTCGGGCCCCTACAGGCTCGCCGGCCACAAGCCGAACGCCTATGTCGACTACCAGCGGCGCGAGGACTATTGGGCCGAACACCTGCCCGTCAACGTCGGCCACAACAACTTCGATGTGATCCGCTATAACTACTACCAGGACCGCGGCGCGAGCCTCATTGGATTTGCGGCCGGTGAATATGATCTGCGCGAAGAGTTCACCTCCAAGCAGTGGGCAACCGGTTACAATTTTGCCGCGGTCAAGGACGGCCGCATCAAGCTGCTGACCTTGTCCGATGACACGCCGTCCGGCACCCAGGGCTGGATGATCAACACGCGGCGCAAAAAGTTTGCAGACCCGCGCGTGCGCCGCGCCATCGGTTATGCGTTCGATTTCGAGTGGACCAACAAGAACCTGTTTTTCAGCCTTTATAAGCGCACCGACAGCTATTTCGAAAACTCCGACCTGCAGGCCGTCGGCAAACCGTCAGCGGCCGAGCTGGCGCTGCTCGATCCGTTCAAGGACAAACTGCCGGCGGCCGTCTTTGGCGAGGCTGTTGTCCCGCCGACGTCGGATGGCACCGGCAAGGACCGCAAGCTGCTGCGCGCTGCGAGCAACTTGTTCAAAGAAGCCGGCTTCACCTACAAGGGCCGCAAGCTGATCGACCAGGATGGAAAGGTTTTCTCGGTCGAGTTTCTGAGAGAAGATCCGGCGTTCGATCGCATTTTGCTGCCCTTTGTCGAGAACTTGCGCCGCCTCGGCGTTGATGCCCAGATCCGCGCGGTTGATCCTGCCCAGATGGAGCGCCGGCGCAAATCATTTGATTTCGACCTTTACGGCGTTCGCTTCAGTGTCAGCAACACGCCCGGCGTCGAACTGCGCAATTTTTTCCACTCCGTTAGCGCCAAAGCGGACGGCAGCTTCAATCTTGCCGGCATTTCGGATCCGGTCGTCGATGCATTGATCACCAACATCATCGAGGCCAAATCCCGCAACCAGCTGACGGCCGCCGCACGGGCGCTCGATCGCGTTCTGCGGGCCAACTACTACTGGATACCGAACTGGTACAAGGGCGCTCACAACATCGCCTATTGGGACAAGTTCGGCCGTCCGAAGATCAAGCCAAAGTTCGCCCGCGGCATTGTTGATTTGTGGTGGTATGACGCCGACAAGGCTGCCAAACTCAAGCCGTAGTCATACCTCTGCCGCGCTCAGCCATGAGAACCTGATGGTCGCCTACCTGATCAAGCGTGTGTTGCTCATCATCCCGACATTGTTCGGGATCATGGCGATCAGCTTCGCCATCATCCAGTTCGCACCGGGCGGGCCCGTGGAGCGCATGATCGCGCAACTGACCGGCAACGACGTCAGCGCGACGTCGCGGGTTGGCGGCGGTGGCGATGCATTGTCGGGCAGCACCCGACAGCCGGGCGCGGCCGGCGGTGACATATCATCAAAGTATCGCGGCGCCCAGGGTCTCGATCCGGAATTCATCAAGGAACTCGAGCGCCAGTTCGGCTTCGACAAGCCGGCCCACGAACGCTTCGCCTTGATGCTCGGCAACTATCTCACGTTCAACTTCGGCAACAGCTATTATCGCGACACGCCGGTCCTCGAACTGATCAAGGAGAAGCTGCCGGTCTCGATATCGCTGGGACTTTGGATGGTCCTTCTGAGCTACCTGATTTCCATCCCGCTCGGGATTCGCAAGGCTGTCCGTGATGGCGAGCCGTTCGACACCTGGACCAGCGGCATCCTGGTCATCGGCTATGCACTGCCCGGCTTTATGGTCGGCATCTTTTTGCTTGTCCTGTTCGCCGGCGGTTCGTTCCTGCAATGGTTCCCGACCCGGGGGCTGACATCGGACAACTTTGCCGACCTTTCGACCATCGGCCAAGTCGTCGACTACTTCTGGCACCTGACGCTGCCGTTGATCGCGCTTGCAATCGGCGCCTTCACGCAACTGACGTTCCTGACCAAGAACTCGTTCATCGACGAGATCCGTAAGCAGTACGTTCTGACGGCGCGTGCCAAGGGCCTGACCGAGCACCAGGTCCTCTACGGCCATGTCTTCCGCAACGCGATGCTGATCATCATTGCCGGCTTCCCGGCCGCATTTATCTTCGCCTTCTTCTCCGGCTCACTGTTGATCGAAACGATTTTCTCCCTCGACGGCATTGGTCTTCTCAGCTTTGAGAGCATCATCAACCGCGACTACCCGGTCGTGTTCGCGACGCTGTTCATCTTTTCCCTGCTCGGCATGGTGGTGCAGCTGATCACCGATTTCGTCTACACCCTCGTCGATCCACGGATCGATTTCGAGAGCCGGGAGGTCTAAACGTTGGAGCGCAAGGCACCAGCCGGATCCGCGCACGCCGCCCCCGCCGCCGTTGCCGACGCAGTCGTAAACAGCACTGCCGGCAACTGGTATCAACGCCAGCTCCGCCTCACCCCCATCAGCCGCCGCCGCTGGCAAAACTTCAAGGCAAATCGCCGCGGCACCTGGAGCCTATGGCTGTTCCTGAGCCTTTTCATCGTGTCGCTGTTTGCCGAACTGATCGCCAACGACAAACCGATTGTCGCCGTCTACAAGGGCGCGGCGCTGTTCCCTGTCCTGATCGACTATCCGGAAGAAATGTTCGGCGGCTTTCTTGCCGTCACCGATTACAAGGACCCGGTTATCGAAGAGGAAATCAACGCCAACGGCTGGATGCTGTGGCCACCGATCCGTTACTCCTATTCGACCACCAACAACGATTATCCGCGCCGCAAATCCGCGAGCGGCGCCTGCCTCGGGTTTCCAGCGCCACCGCCGTGGCTGACCGCGGCGCCCGACTGCAAAGCACCGCCCGACCAGTTGGCGCGCTACCACAAGCTTGGCAATCGCAACTGGTTAGGCACCGATGATCAAGGCCGCGACGTCGTCGCGCGGATCATTTACGGCTTTAGGATTTCGGTGCTGTTCGGTCTCATTCTAACGATCCTGGCATCCGCCATCGGTATCATCATCGGCGCCATGCAAGGGTTTTTCGGCGGCCTCACCGATCTCATCGGCCAGCGCTTTCTCGAGATCTGGTCGTCAATGCCCTATCTTTACATTCTGATCATCATCTCATCGGTTCTGATCCCCGGTTTTTGGACCCTGCTGTTTGTTATGCTGGCGTTTTCGTGGACATCGCTGGTCAGCGTCGTGCGGGCGGAGTTCCTGCGCGGGCGCAACTTCGAATATATCCGCGCAGCCCGCGCCCTGGGGCTGTCCAACCTCACCATCATGTTCAAGCATCTGTTGCCCAATGCGATGGTGGCAACGCTCACCTACCTACCGTTCCAGCTCACCGGCGCCATCACCGCCCTCACCGCATTGGACTTCCTCGGGCTTGGAATGCCGCCCGGCTCACCGTCTTTGGGTGAGCTCTTGAAACAGGGCAAGGACAACCTCCAGGCCCCGTGGTTGGGCCTTGCAGCGTTCTTCTCGGTGGCAGCGCTGCTGAGCCTCCTGGTGTTCATTGGCGAGGCCGTCCGCGATGCCCTCGATCCGCGCAAAACATTCGAATGACCCGGCAGCCAGTGACCATGCAGCAGCGATCGCAAACCCTTGTCAATGTCCGCAACCTGTCGGTTGACTTTCGCGCCGGCGATGCGATCAGCCACGCCGTCAAGCGCGTCTCGTTTACCATCGCCAACGGCGAAACCGTTGCACTGGTCGGCGAATCCGGCTCCGGCAAAACCGTCTCCGCACAATCGATCCTGCGCCTGCTCCCCTATCCGGCGGCGTCGCACCCTTCGGGCGAAATATTCTTTCACGGCAAAGACCTCCTGAAGCTGCCGGAATCGCAAATGCGCACCATTCGCGGGCGCCGCATCTCGGTGATATTCCAGGAGCCGATGACATCGCTCAATCCGCTCCACACCATCGACAAGCAGGTCGGCGAAGTGCTGCGCATCCACCGCGGCCTTGCCGCCGGCGAAATCAATACCCGGGTCTTGGATCTGCTCACCCGGGTCGGCATCCGCGAGCCGGAAAAACGGCTCGCATCCTATCCACATCAATTGTCCGGTGGCCAACGTCAGCGCGTGATGATCGCCATGGCGCTGGCCAACGAGCCTGAACTGCTGATTGCCGACGAGCCGACCACCGCCCTGGACGTCACGATCCAGGCCCAAATCCTCGAGCTGCTGCAGGACCTGCAGGGCGAACTCGGCATGGCGATGCTGCTGATCACGCACGACCTTGGCATTGTCCGCAAAATGGCAAGCCGCGTCTACGTCATGAAGGATGGCGAGATTGTCGAGACCGGCGCCACGGAGGATGTCTTTGCCAGGCCCCAGCACAGCTACACCAGCCACCTGTTGTCGGCGGAACCCAAGGGTGACCCGCCGAAGGCCGACGACAGCGCCCCGGTCGTCATCGCAACCGACAACCTCAAAGTCTGGTTCCCGATCAAGCGCGGCTTGCTCCGGAAAACCGTCGATCACGTCAAAGCCGTCGATGGCCTATCGCTGACATTGCGCGCCGGCCAGACGGTTGGCGTCGTCGGAGAATCGGGTTCCGGCAAAACGACTCTCGGCCTGGCCCTGCTGCGTCTCATCGCGTCCGAAGGCCCGATCACCTATGTCGGCAACCGCATCGACGCCTACGGTTCGCGCGCCATGCGGCCCTTGCGCAAGGACATGCAGATCGTTTTCCAGGACCCCTACGGCTCGCTCAGCCCGCGCCTGTCGGTCGGCCAGATCATCGAGGAAGGTTTGTTGATCCAGCAGCCCTCGCTCACCTACGACGGACGCCGCGAAGCCGTCAGCCGGGCGCTGAGCGAAGTTGGTCTCGATCCGCACGCCCAGGATCGCTATCCGCATGAGTTCTCCGGCGGTCAGCGCCAGCGCATCGCCATCGCCCGCGCGATGATCCTTGAGCCGAAGTTCGTCATGCTCGATGAGCCAACCAGCGCCTTGGACATGAGCGTGCAGGCCCAGATCGTCGACCTCCTGCGCGACCTGCAACGTCATCGCGAGCTCGCCTATCTGTTCATCAGCCACGACCTGCGCGTCGTCCGCGCGCTGTCAAATGACGTGATTGTCATGCGCGCCGGCAAAGTCGTCGAAGAAGGACCATCGGAGCGGATATTCACATCACCGCAGACCGCGTATACAAGAGCGTTGCTCTCTGCAGCCTTCAACCTGCAGGCGACACGCGACGAGGCCATCGTCAGCGAATGAAACCTCTCACGCCAGCATCAGCCATCAATCCATAAAGAGGACCTATGGCACTCCTAGTCATCGGCAGCGATCGGGCCCAAGAGTTCTACGATACGGTCCGGCATCAGGCCCCGGATCGCGAG
The DNA here is from genome assembly GCA_965223355.1 of Hyphomicrobiaceae bacterium. Taxonomy (GTDB): domain Bacteria; phylum Pseudomonadota; class Alphaproteobacteria; order Rhizobiales; family Hyphomicrobiaceae; genus Tectiglobus. Next base: position 3,166,831 of record CBDCWE010000003.1, on the reverse strand, counting down.
GTCAGGATGTGGCCCGACGTCGGCAATGCCGACACGATCAAACATGCTCTGGCGTGGCATCCCGAACCAGGCGCCTTGCGAAAGTTTCCCAATCTCGAGACCATCGTTTCCGTCGGTGCCGGCGTCGATCATCTGTTCCGCGATCCCGATCTGCCGGATGTGCCGATCGTGCGCTACATCGACCCCGACCTGACCGGGCGCATGGTCGAATACATTGTTCTGCACACCCTCCTGCATACGCGGCGCATGGTCGAATATGGCGTGCAGCAGTCGACCAGAACTTGGAAGTTCCTACCGGAACCGGCCGCCCGTCAGGTCCGTGTCGGCATCATGGGCCTCGGCGTTCTTGGAACTGCAGCCGCCAACGCACTCAACGTCTTGGGCTATCAGGTCAACGGCTGGACGCGCCGCCCCCGCCAGGTCGACGGTGTGACATGCTTTGCCGGTGCCGACCAGCTCGACGCTTTTCTGGGTACGAGCGACATTCTCGCGGCCCTCCTGCCCTATACGCCCGCCACCCACGGCATGATCAACCGGGCGCTGCTTGCCAAACTCTCGCAGACCTGCAGACATCCGCGCCTGCCGGGCCCGGTCCTGATCAACGCCGGGCGCGGCGGCATCCAGGTTGAAGCCGACATCCTCGCAGCCCTTGATGCTGGCGAACTCTATGCTGCAAGCCTCGACGTTTTCGAGACCGAGCCCCTGCCGCAGGCAAGTCCGCTGTGGTCGCACCCGCGCATCATCATCACACCGCACAACGCCGCCGAGAGCACGCCCGAGAGCATCGTCGCCTACTTCCTGCACCAGATCGCACGCATTGAAAACGGTGAACCCCTCGACAACGTGGTCGACCGGACAGCCGGGTATTAGGCAACAAACTCATAAATCCGGGCACATTGGTATGAGTCAATTTACTTCGCTGCCGGGCGCGAGGACGCAGACAATGTGGATCATTTTCAAATCCTAGGCGCACCGCGGCGCAGCAAATCGGCGATCTCCTGCGGACGCCGGTCTGACATTGTGATCTCAAACGTTGCGCCACGCGAATAGGTAACCGGGCGGTTCTCGGTGCTGCGCCTTGCATATTCTGGCCAAATCGGCGCCTATGGGCAGAGCTAACCCGAACCATCCCGCTCAGTCTGCCAGGCTATGGTGCATCTCCGCACGGGCAGCATTCGTGCCGATTGAGGCGCGTCCGACTGTTTGCCGGAGAGACGATCGGAGGGCGGCCATGTGGTCGGATGAAGCTTACAACAACGAACTAACCGATACGAAGCGGGCGCTGACGCTCTGGGCCGAACGCTGTCAGGGTATCGGCCACATCGCAATCGATGATGATCCGGGCTATTGGCGGATTGCCGTCGAGCCTGACCAAAGTGCGCTGTGCCCGATCGAACTCATCATCCGGCGCGACCGCCAATTCGACCTTGCCGTGGCCCAATCCATGATCGAGGACCAGCCGATCACTGACTTTACATACTTCACGGCGCTGTTCGAAGCTGTTGGCGAAGGTCGCGCAACGATTGAGACCTACTGGAGCGCCGCAACCCACCAATGGCTCGCAACCCGAACGTTGGTGGCGCTGAGGGATCACGAACACTGGGACAGGCTAGAGCGCACCGCGCTCGGCGAACGCTTGGGCATCGACAACGCCATCATCGAGACCCGCCGGTTCGCACCCTACCTGCCACATCAAGAGTAGCACCCGCCCGTCGGGGACCGTTTGAACACGTCCCTCGTGAAATGGGTCCGGGGTCCGGGCGATCATCTTCTGGTCGGGGAAATTGAGAGGCTGAAGGGCGTTCTTCGAGCACCATCTCGCTCTCCTCGCCGAGCCGCCAGAACAGCGTGGCTTGGGGTCGGCGGCGGAGCGGGATAGATCGCGCTTAGAGCAACCTGCCTTTATTCGGAATCGGAACGATCCGGAATAAAGGCAGAAAGTTGCTCGCCTCTAAAGTGGCGATCATCTTTGTGCTTTAAGTTGGAACCGCAATAGCGGTTCTAACTTAAAGCACGATGATCTAGTCTGAAAGGCTATCACTGGTGGTGATGTCCGGCCGGCTGACGCTCGCGATGGCGACACCGTCCTTGCGCGAGCGTTGGTCAACATCACAAACCGGCTCGAGCGCTACCGACATGGTGGTTGCATTGGCGTGAACAACCATCGCCGCATCGACCATGATCCCGACGTGACCCGGCCAGAACACGAGATCACCCCGCTGCAGCCCGACGAGATCAGGTCCAATGTCGACCTTGGGCGATATCTCTTCGCTCTGCATGTCACTGTCGCGCGGCGCTTGATGGCCGGCCGCCTGCAAAACCAGCTGCACCAAACCGGAACAATCGAGCCCCAATCCGGTTTTGCCGCCGAACAGATAGGGCAGGCCGATGAACTGCAACGCGCTGTCAACGTAGTCCGGCAGCCGTGTGTCAATGTCGGCCAGATGCTGCGCCCCGACAAATCCGCCGGATGAGAGTTCGACGAACCCACCCCGCGCACCGACGATGCCCACCATTGCATTGAACGGCAAATGCATCAGCGGCGATGACAGCGCGCTCGGCTCGCGGTAGACCAGCGTCAGGACCGACACCACCCGATGCGTCGCACGATCGCTCTCATCCCTCAGACAGGATGCGGCCACATAGCCGACGTAACCATCGCGCGCCAGCTGCACCCATGCCCAGCCCTCCGCCTCATCGAATACCGTGACGCATTCCCCGAACAACGCCTCTGTATCACGTGGCGCATCGCGTTGCGGCGCGCGGCGCACCGGCAATCGGCAAACTCCAACCTGTTTGCAGCGGCCCTCGACAAACCGGGCGGATCGCACCCGGCCCAAAAGTGTCTTTGCTGCCAGATCATCGCGGTAGGCATGCCGTCGCGGGTCCAGCGCCTCGTGCTCAGCCATCGCCATCTCCGCAGTTGCGCCCGTCGCGCAGATTTCAGCGCTCGACCGGCCTCACGGCGCCCGCGCGAGGTCTTCGATTACCCGCAGCATTGTCCGCGCAACGTGGGGCTCGCCGCCCTTGGGCCCGAGCGGCCGGTTGGCCTGGCGCCAACCGTAAAGGTCGAAGTGGACATAGTTGCGTGCTTCGCGCACAAACCGCTTGAGAAACAGTGCCGCAGTGATTGCCCCACCGAAACCGCTCTCTGCAACGTTGTTGAAGTCGCCGGCGCCGTACTCGAGGTTTTTGTTGTAACCGGCCCAGAACGGCAGCCGCCACACGGGATCGGCCGTCGCAAGACCGGTCTGGCAGATGTGCCCAGCAATCTCATCACTGGTCGAAAACATCGCCGGTAGATCCGCCCCGAGCGCCACCCGTGCAGCGCCCGTCAGCGTCGCAAATGTCGCAACCAGCTCGGGCTGATCCTCATCCGCCAGTGCCAGCGCATCGCCCAGCACCAGGCGGCCTTCGGCATCGGTGTTGCCGATCTCGACATTGAAGCCGGCCCGCGACGGCACAATATCACCGGGCCGCAAGGCGTTGCCGGCAATACTGTTTTCTGCAACCGCGAGCAGCAGCCGCAGCCGCACGTCCACCCCCAGACGCATGATCATCTCGCCGAGCGCCAGGGCGCTGGCCGCGCCGCCCATGTCCTTTTTCATGAGCAGCATGGCGCTAGCGGGCTTGATGTCCAAGCCGCCGGTGTCAAAACAGATGCCTTTGCCGATCAGCGTCACTTTGCGCGCGTCCACGCGCCCCCACTGCATATCGATCAGGCGCGGTTCGCGGCTGCTGGCCCGACCGACGGCATGGATCATCGGAAAATTCTCGACCAGCAGTTGCCCGCCGCCGACAACGCTGAACGCCGCGCCGGCCCGCTCAGCAACCGCCCGCGCGGTCTGCTCGATGTCGTCGGGGCCCATGTCTGAGGCGGGCGTATTGATCATGTCGCGGCCGAGCCAGACACCCTCCACAATCGCGCGAACCCGTCCACCATCGACGCCGTCGGGGATAACCAGTCGCTTCCGCGACACCTTGGCGCTCCTCTTGTAGCGCTTGAAGGTATAGCTGCCGAGACCCCAGGCCACGGCGGCGGCTTCGGCCTGACCGCAACCGGTTGCCAGGCGATAATCGCCCGGCGGCAGCTTGCCGGCCAGGTCGCCAACCAGAAATTCGCCCGGCCCGCAAGGATTGCCGCTGTCGCCCTCACCAATGCCGAACAGCACCGCGGCCAGTGTGCCATCCTCGTCCGGCAAGGCCGCAAACGCGCGCGCTTCGACCTTGAAGTTCAGTGCGTCAATCCACGCCCGCTGTCGGCTGTCGAGACCCGGCACGGCCTCCAGATCCGCCGGTGTGCGCAGCAAATGGATCGCAACAGCGCTGTCGGACCGGTCAACGAACACATGCTCTGAAGATCTCAATTGGCTCATTATTCGGCCCTTCCGGCATTTTGCTCATCGACTGTCACGCCCGCGAACCGGTTTACCAAAGTTAAGGGTTTATTGATCACTGTCCGAGAAACTGACGACCACAATCGAATCACGTCACCACTGATAACGGGAGTTTATCATGATCGACGGACTGTCGCGCAAGCAGTTCCGGGCAGGCCGTCTGCCGCGCCTACTCCTGGCGGTTTCATCGGTCCTGGCACTTGGTGCATGCGCCCAAGGCAGTGGTGGCGACCTTCTCGAAACGAGTTCGCTTGATCAAGACGTTTCGCCTCGACAATTCAAGGACTCCGCCGAAGCGGTAGACCATCTCGCCCGCCGCTATGCCGCCAATCCGCGCGACAAGCGCACGATCATCGACTATGCCAAAGCGCTGACGGATAGCGGTCAGAAGCAGCGCGCCCTTGCCGTCCTGCGCGCATCTTCGGTTTATCACGCCAAGGATCCGGAATTTACATCCGTTTACGGGCGCACCGCACTGGCAAACGGCCATGCCTCACTCGCTTCGAAGATCCTATCCAGGGCCGACAAGCCCGAACAGCCGGATTGGCGCACGGTATCCGCGCGCGGGGCCGCCCTGGCTCAGCAGGGCAAATACAATGAGGCAACACGCCAGTTCAATCGCGCGCTCAAGCTGGCACCGGGCAATCCGACCGTCCTCAACAACCTTGCAATGGCAAAAGCTGCAACTGGCGATCTCAAACATGCCGAGGCGCTGCTGCGCAAGGCAAACCAGATGCCGATGGCCAACAAAAAGGTTCGCCAAAACCTCGCACTCGTGCTTCGCCTTCAGGGTCGCGAGGGCGAAGCCGGCAATCTATTGAGCACATCGGCAAATGCCATTCGCAGCTCCATTTCACCGACACGAAACCATCGTCCCGCCAGCCCGAAACTGGCTCAGATCAAGACCCAAAAGTAGCGACAGAGCAACCTGCCTTTATTCGGAATCGGAACGATCCCGAATAAAGGCAGAAAGTTGCTCGCCTCTAAAGTGGCGATCATCTTCGTGCTTTAAGTTGGAACCGCAATAGCGGTTCCAACTTAAAGCACGAAGATCTAATGGCAAGGTTCGGCAGCTCTGAAACGCTATAGAAAACCAAGCGTCGTTCGGCACTTGTCACAACGCCAAAACCAACGCTTGCCACGGCCGGTAGGGATGGCTGCTCACCATCCTTTGCCGGCCGTTTCCGTTTGCTCAATCGCTTTTGTCAAGCGCCGAGCTTGTGGCTTGTGGGCCGACGGCGCGGCCCGGAGGCATGGCCCGGCCATGACCTTGATTTCACGGATGATGTCAACTGCGCCCGAACCACGACCAACAACAAGCAGCGTTCATCGGCGCATGCGCGCGCGCTTAACGCGTTTTACTTGTCCAACTGCATGACCGAAATGCCGGCCGGTCCGAGAATGACGATGAACAGCACGGGCAGGAAGAACACGATCATCGGAACCGTCAGTTTCGGTGGCAACGCAGCCGCCTTTTTCTCGGCCTCGGTAATGCGCAGATCGCGGTTTTCCTTGGCCATCACGCGCAGCGCCTGTCCGACCGGTGTACCGTAACTTTCCGCCTGCACCAGGGCCGTCGTCGTCGCCTTGATCGCGTCGATGCCGGTGCGAATCCCGAGATTTTCATAAGCCTGTCGACGTTCCGGCAGGTAGGCCAGTTCGGCCGTTGTCAGGCTGAATTCCTCAGCAAGCTCGATCGACTGTGTACCAACCTCTTTGGCAACCCGGCCGAAAGCGGCTTCCACCGACATACCTGACTGCACACAGATCAGCAGCATGTCGAGCGCATCCGGAAATGCTTCGGTGATCGCCGTTTTGCGGCGCTGCACGAGGTTGGCCACGAACATACTCGGTAGATAGTAGCCGATGGCGGCGGCACCGACCGCAATCATCAGTTTCATCATCGGCGAATAAGCATCTGCCTGTTCAATGACAAACAGGTAGAACAACGCCGCCAGCAACACGATTGGCGGCATGATCATGCGGAAGAAGACATAGCCGTAAAGCGGCGCTTGACCGCGAAGGCCGGCCATCTTCAGGTTGTTCTTGAGATCTTCCGTTTCAAACTTTGAGCGCAGATCGAAGCGGTCGACGAATTCGCGCATGAAGCCTTTGGCCTCCTGGCGCAGTCGGCCACGGCCGCCGTTACCCTTGATGTCTGTGAACCGTGCCGCCCGCATCTTGTCGCGTTCGACCGCCATTGCCCGCATACGGTGGCTCATGCGATCCCGGTTGAGCACCGGCATTGCGACCGTCAGAACCGTTGCGAAGGCTGCGATGGCCGCCGCAATTGTCACCAACAGCTGTGGTTGTGTGATCAATTCGATAAAGTCCAGCATGCTAGCACCTGTGCCGTTTCTTGCTCCAGCGCCGGGGCGTCAGCGCCCCGAAACCCATCACCCTAATGCCTAATACTTGAAGTTGATCATCTTCTTCATGATCAAGATCCCGCAGGTCATCAAAACTGCTGAACAGCCCAGCATGAACTTTCCAGCGGTCGTCGTCCACAGCGGCTCCATGTAGGATGGCGTCGTCATGTAGACCAGGCCCATGACAATCAGAGGCATCGCCGCCAGCACGGCAGCTGAAGCCTTGGCTTCCGCCGACAGCGCACCAACCTTTGCCTTCAACTGCTTACGCGCCCGTAGCACCCCCGACAGATTGCCCAACGCCTCCGACAGGTTCCCACCTGCGGATTGTTGAATGGCAATCACGATCGCAAAGAAGCGAACTTCCGGCAGCGGCATGCGCTGCGACATCCGCTCGAAACATTCACCGAGCGGAACCCCCACGCGCTGTTCATCGATCACTTCGCGAAACTCGGACGCCAGCGGTTCGGGGCTTTCGCGTGCGATAATCCCGATGCATTCGTTCAATGGCAGACCCGACTTGACACCACGGACGATGATGTCGATCGCGTTTGCGAGCTCGTTGAGAAACTTCTTCTGGCGCCGCTTGGTCAGAAAGCCGAGGGCCCAGCGCGGCACTCCGAACATGCCAACTGCGGCCACGATGCCGACTGCATAGATCGAGACACCGGGAACCAACACGAATGTCACAGCGCCAAACGCCATGCCACAGATCGCGCTTACAAGATAAAAAGTTTGCAGCGATATATCGAGACCCGCGCGACGCAACCGCATGCGAAACGACACGCTCTTCTTCTTCTTGCTCTGATCCTCGATCGTCTTCAAGGTGTCGGCCACCGCCTGCTTGCGCTGCGCACCCTGTTCGACAGCAGCACGCCGGGCACCACGCGCAGCCCGGCTCTCGGTCACCCCCTTGATCCGTTTTTCCGTTTGCTTTTCACCGGACAGATAAGGATATGCCAACGTGAAGACGACACTCGCAACGGCAATCGCTCCGAGTAGCAGCACACCCAATTGCGTCAGTTCTGGACTAAGCATTGACCTCTCCTAGAACGGTGCCGTCGACATCCTGCACTTCCGACCTTGCCAGCGCATGAGCGAGGCGGTCTTCCTCATTGTAGTACTCCGCCCGCTCATAAAAGCGCGGCCGCGAGATGCCGGTCGAGCGATGCCGGCCGAGCAATTTGCCGGTTTTCGGATCCTCGCCCGTGATTTCGTAGACGAGAATGTTTTGCAGCGTGACAACCTCACCTTCCATCCCGACAACTTCGGTTATGTGAGTGATCCGTCGCGAGCCATCGCGCAAACGGGCGGCCTGGACGATGACGTCGACCGAGCCCGTGATCATTTCGCGAATAGTTTTGGTTGGCAGTGCATAACCACCCATCATGATCATCGATTCCATGCGGCTTATGGCTTCGCGGGGGCTGTTTGCGTGCAACGTTCCCATCGAGCCGTCATGACCGGTATTCATTGCCTGCAGCAGGTCGAACGCTTCAGATCCGCGAACCTCGCCGACGATAATGCGTTCCGGGCGCATCCGCAGACAGTTCTTGACCAGATCGCGCATCGTGATCTGACCTTCGCCTTCGAGGTTGGGCGGGCGCGTCTCCAGCCTTACGACATGCGGCTGCTGCAGCTGCAGTTCGGCAGAGTCTTCGCAAGTGATGATGCGCTCATCATGGTCGACGCAGGCCGACAGACAGTTGAGCAACGTCGTCTTACCCGAACCGGTCCCGCCCGACACGATCACATTGCAGCGCACGCGACCGAGCACCTCAAGGATTTCCTTACCCGCCTGTGAGATCGAGCCAAACTTCACGAGCTGATCGAGCGTGAGGCGATCCTTTTTGAACTTACGAATGGTCAATGACGGCCCGTCGATCGCAAGCGGCGGCGCAATCACGTTGACACGGGATCCGTCGGGCAGGCGCGCATCGCATATCGGACTGGATTCGTCCACGCGCCGACCAACCTGGCTCACGATGCGCTGACAAATATTCATCAGCTGCGCATTGTCGGCGAAGCGCACATTGGTTTCGATCATTTTGCCGTTCACTTCGATGAACGTGGTATCTGCTCCGTTCACCATGATGTCTGCGATGTCATCTCGCGCAAGCAGGGGCTCCAGCGGTCCATAGCCGAGAACGTCATTGCAAATGTCCTCGAGCAGCTCTTCCTGCTCGGCAATGGACATCACCACGTTCTTGATCTGGATGATCTCGCTAACGATATCCCTGATCTCTTCGCGCGCGGCCTCCGCATCGAGCTTGGCAAGTTGCGTGAGGTCGATGGTATCGATCAGCGCGTTGAAAACCGTCGTCTTTACATCATAGTATTCCTCGGATCGCGATCTCGCAGGACCTTCGCCCGCGCGCGACTGCTCTGGCATTGTATGCGTCTCCGGCACCGGCGGCGGTGGCGCCGTTGGTGCCGAAATATTTGTTGTGGAAGCCGGTTCTGCTTGTGCACCACCTGCCTGAGGACTCAGGGTCTGAGCAGGCTGCTTAGAGCGTATCTCACCGTTTCGCCTTCCAAACATTTAAATATCCTCTCTCCCCCCAGCAATCGTCTAACGCTTAAATTTCAGCCTTTCAAACAGCGGCGCCAATGCCGACTTTGAACCGCTCTTGGCTGACTTACTGGTGCTACGATGGGTCAATATGTGTGCGAGATCATGGAACGAGGCTACCGCTTTTGCCTTGCCATTAAGTTCGTCGATCATCTGACCGTTGTTGGCGGCTGTGCCGAAGGTTTCGCTGTCGAAGTCGATCACCGCTGCCGCATCCACTTCGAGGCCTTGGCAAAATTCGGACACGCTGATTTCAGGCCGCTTGGGCAAACCAACTGCATTCATGACCAAATGCGGCGGGCCGTCATTCGTACGCGCTTGCTTCAGAAGGTCAAAGATGTTCTTGGCATTGCGCAGGTTGGCAAGATCAGGCGCCGCTGTCACGACCACTTCGTCGGCCTGTAATAGAAGGCGCTTGGACCAAACCGACCAGCCATGTGGAACATCGACGATCACGTACGGCACGTTCTGGCGGACAACATCGATCACCATTTCACAGGCGTCAGCGGAAATTTCATAATCGCGGTCCAAAACCACCGGCGCCGCAAAGATGTGCAGGTTGTCCGTGCACTTGGTCAAAAGACGATCGAGCAACTGATCGTCAAGGCGCTCGGGCGTTGCCAATGCCTCTGCGATGCCCTGAACCGGATCCTGGTTGAAATCCAGGCCGGTCGTCCCGAACGCCAGGTCGAAGTCCGCAACGACGACACTTGAATCAAGCTCGCTCGACAGCGTCCAGGCGACGTTGTGGCAGATGGTGGATGAACCAACCCCACCCTTCGCGCCGATGAACGCGATGACCTGGCCAACCGGCTCGGAGTCAGGATCGTTGTACAGATTTGATACCGCTTCCATAAAGCCAAGCGGCTGCACTGGTGCCACCAGATATTCACTGACGCCACGCTTGAGCAGTTCCCGATAGAGCACGACATCGTTGACCTGGCCGATCACGATCACCTTTGTTCCGGCATCGCAGCACTCGGCCAGCTGATCGAGTTCACTGAGTATGGCGTCGCGATTGAGTGTTGATTCTACAACGATAAGGTTTGGTGTCGGGCTGGCCTGATAGTGACCGACAGCCGCTGCCGCCCCACCCATATGGACGCTGACATGCGCCTTGGAAAGCCGGCGGTCCTCTGCCGCATATTGGATTGCCTCGGCGGTTGCTGTATCCTCGCAAAAGGCCTGGATCGAGATCCGCGGCACCGGGCGAGCAGCGTGAGCGTCGGCATATATGCCGTCACTGTACTCAGTCGTCGCCATGTCGCCGCCAGCGTTATAGTCCTGATCGTCTTCGTAGACCTGTGCTTGATCCGACATCTTCAATCTCCCCTGAACTGTCCGTGGATTACTTTTTGGTATCAGCCGTCTCTGCGCCCGAACGTTCGGCCGCGGTGCTCTGGCCTTGCTGCCACTTTTGCCAGATCACGCGACGGCGCTCTTCCGAGCGCGGCGTCATCGTTCTCGGGCCGATCAGATCCGCCGGGTTGGCGACCATCGTCGCAAGGTTCTTCTGCGCAAAACAGCCGTAGTTCTCGTGGTGGAGATTGTCGAACTGGCGAGCCAGGTTGGTCGGAAAGTTGCCGCAGTCCGGCCCTTCGGCGACAAACCGCATGTACGACAATCTGATTGGCGGTTGCGAATGGCGCGCGGCCTGGTAGGGGCTGACCTTCACGGTCGTCGTATCATAACCATGCTCGCTGATCAAATGCCTGAGATCGGTCACCGCCTGCATCGCCTCGACTTCGTTTGCCGAGCCACTCGGAACGGCGACGTAAAGCTTTGAGTTGCCGACATCCCGTACCCGTTGTCTGGCAAGGAACCGGGAAACACGCGCCTGCTGCCTTGGCAGGAGACCGTAGGCACCGCGACGAACCGAAATGGCCATGGTTGCAGGTCGCTTCGAAACCGTGATCGGATGCATCTCGTCGTGGTCGATCTGCAGCAGCCCGTCCTTGTACTCGTTGCTGAGATGGCCTTTGCATGCGGCCACGGAAAGCGCCACCGCCGACATTGCTGCGATCTTTGCCAACGTCCGCTTCGCTTGAGTGAAGGCTGGCAACCGCGTCTGAGCTTGATAGGTCATAGATCCCACTCCAACCTTCGATTATTCGACAATGAAACCGTAACTGTCTTTGACGCTGCCGACCGGCAACGCAACCGCCCGGCCATGAATGCGATTGAGATGGCCAAGCAGGTAGGCCTTCTGGTCGGTTGCCGGTGCAAGGCCATCAGTTGGCGAAACAATCTTGTCCCGCGACGTCGGACGCACGATGTACGGTGTCACGATGACGATGAGTTCGGTTTCCTCGTTGACGAAATCGGTGCTGCGAAACAACGTTCCCAGAATTGGCAGTTCCTTGAGGCCGGGAAAACCGTCGATGTTCCTCTGAATGTTGCTTTGCACCAGACCGGACATCGCCAGTGTCCCTCCTGACGGCAATTCCACGGTCGACTCCGTCTTGCGCTTGGTCAACGCAGGGATCGCGATGCCGCCGAACGTCACGGCACCGTTTGTTGACAGCTCACTGACTTCGGTCGAGATCTTGAGGCTGATGCGACCTTCGCTCAGGACAACGGGTGTGAAGGCAAGCCCGACACCGAACTCTTTGAAGGCAATCGTAACCTTTTCGTCTTCGGACGCGACCGGGATCGGAAACTCACCGCCGGCCAGAAAGTTCGCACTTTCGCCTGACACTGCTGTCAGGTTCGGTTCAGCCAGCGTGCGAACCAGTCCGTTGCGCTCCAAGGCACGGAGCGTGTAGGCGAGTTGGCGCGCATTGTTGGCCGTCGCAAGCGCGCCGCCGATACCTGATCCAACCCCAGAGACGGTAAGCGGCCAGCCGACGATCTGACCAAGATCATTCAAGCCTTCCGCAGTTGTAACCGGCAACGAGTTCTGGGTTGTAATCGTGGTGATGTTCGTTCCATTGTTCACGCTGCCGCCAATGTTGACACCGAACTGCTTGAGCGCGGTGCGTTGGACTTCAGCGAACTTGACCCGCAGCATCACCTGCTCTTCGCCTTCGACGACCAGCATATTGATGACTTTAGCCAGCTTGACCGCTTCGGATTGAGGAGCCTGCGTGTTTGCAAATCGGCCGGCTAGCGCTTCCGCCCGCGTTGAATCATCTGGATTGCGGACCGTACCGGTCAGGATCAGCGTCTCGTTCAGTGTTTCCGTTCGGATGTTCGAGCCCGGAATGAAGCGCCGCAGCATGGCGTCGAGCGGCCTGGTATCAACCTCGATTTGCACCTCGAGCGTGAGGATGCGTTCGCCTTGGGTGTCGAAGAAGAAGACGTTTGCCTGACCGGCATTCTTGCCGATCAGATAAACACGGTTGGCAGTCTGCACGACGGCATCGACCAACGCCGGGTTCGACACCAAAACATCTCTCAACTGCCGCGGCATCTCGACCAGCATCGATTTGTTTCGCGACAGCGTTATAATCTTCGTCATCGGCAACTGTTGATTGTTACTGATGCGAAGAACGGACTGGTGCACGCCGCTAGACGAGATGTTTTTGGCGTAGTTTCTGCCTTGTGCATTGGCCGCCGAATACTGTCCCGACAGCGTTAAGGACATCGCCGTAGCCGCCATAACGGACAGTGCGACGCTGCAAAAATAGTGTAGAGGGTTCCGCATGGGTTCCAGCCTTTTGACGAGCTAACTTGTGGTCAATCTCGAACTTCAAACGCCTGCACTCACGCGATACTGCAACGCTACCTTATAGAATCCGCTTAGTTGACGCCGTAAGCACGCCCCTTGACGCCATACTTGAAGATTTTCACCGCCGTCGACTGCTCGCGCTTGCCCAAGGACGGATCCTCGCCCGCCTGGTCATCGATGTCCGCGATACTCCTCAGTGCCAGCGAAATGTCACCCACGGAGTTGGCCAGGGCGAGCATCTCAGCCTGACGCGGCGTCAGCTGCAGCGTTGCCACAGGTCCGTCGGCTCCGTTCTGTTTCTTTTCAACGTCGAGCTTGCGCCCGATTGCGAGCACACGGATGTTCCGGAACAACGTATCCGTTACGAAGTTCTCGCCACCGTTGCGGCCGCGATTGCGTTTGGTCAAAAGCACGTCGACGTGGTCGTTCGGCAGAATGAGCCGACCGGCCGCTGACACGTCCGTGATCTTGGTCGAGATGGCACGCATGCCCTTCGGCAGAATGGCAGCCAGCACACCGCCCTTACCGGCGCTGACCAGCTTCGTGGAAGTAATGGGTTCACCCTGACTAATCATTGATCGCGCGATGCCGCCGACGAGCTCTTGCACCGCCATCGGGTTGCCGGAGCGCGTGATATAGCCGGGGCTGACCGCATCCTTCGGCCATTTTTTCCAGTTGAAATGCGTCGCCTCCGCAACGGTGCCCAGTCCCATGTCCATGCTCGCGACGAGGACTTCCGAAGAATCGACGGTCTCTTTTTTGATGATCGTCTTGGGCTTCTGGTTGACGAAGCTTTGCATGCCCGTAAAGGCGACGAGTCCGGCAACGCCGGCGATTCCAATTCCGATTAACTGACCCCGTTTCATAGCGCGATCAAGTCCTTTCCAACTGCCCGCAAGGGCTCCCACTCGTACGGCTACATTGCTGCAGAAAACTCAACAGCGCGTTAATCAGCGTCGGAAAACGATCCAACCTGTGTTAACGAATTCCAAACATTGACGCGCAAATTATGCCGCCTGCCGCAGCATCAAGCCGCGACGGAGAGGAACCAGGAAGTCGTTGGAAAGGTCACCAACGCGCCACCGGCCAGCGCAATTCCGTACGGAATGCCCTCATTCTTGTTGTAGAGGCGCATTGCCCAGTCCACGTTGAGTGCCCACCGCGGCGGCAGCATGCCGCGATACATGATGATAGCGATCGAGAGCACAGCTCCGAGCTGGGCGGCAACGAACAGATATGCCAGCAAATCGTTGTAGCCGATCCACAAGGAAGCAGCCGCAACCAGCTTTGCATCGCCCCCGCCCAGAACTCCAAAGGCAAACAAGACAATGCCGGCGACCAGCACGGCAAAGCCGATGGCGATGTGGACGAAGAACTGCTCCCACGGCATGCCGGTCAATGGCGCGACAATCAGAAAACTCGCAAGCAAGCCCAGCGAGATCTTGTTCGGGATCGTCATCGTGAAGAGATCCAGCATCGCAGCAAACGCCATCGCTGCTGGAAAGATCAACAGGAGTGAATACTCGAACACGCCACGAACTCCGACACCAACACACTCGCCCTAATTGAGCACAATTCAAAGCTTAGCGTGTCGGTGTAAATCGCTGATTAACTGCCCAAGGCGTTGGCAGTGTTCTTAAAGCTGTTGTCGAGACTTGAGCCGAGCTGGCGCGCACTCGCAACCACTGCCAGCGCGATGAGCCCGGCAAGCAAAGCATATTCGATTGCCGTTGCCCCGGACTGATCGCCCATGAAACGTCGTAGCAAGCCTGACATACTGAGTAACTCCACTTGAATCCCTATTTGACCGCAGTTCGATGTTCGCTGCAAAAAGCCGGCCACTACGGCTTGACACGAACAGCGCCATTGCGGTTCGGCGCGAACAGCTCTGGTGCGGCTCGGCGCGAACAGCTTTGATGCCATGATCTTAATAATCGACCATCTAGAGTTGAAGATTCAAGTGAAATTCGATTTTCTGCAAACTTCGGAAAATATTATCTTAATCCGCTTGAATAGGCCCGATAAACGAGAAAAGGATCATCCGCGCCATGCGGATGATCCCCCAACGGATCGGTGGGGAGGTCCGTGCGCCTCCCCGACAACTTCTGAACGCTAGAACCTAGAGTTCGTTCTTGACGTCGTTGAACGTGTCGTTGATGCTGTTCGACAGTGACTTCATGCCGGTAATCAACGCAACGGCGATCAGGGCCGCAAGCAAGGCATATTCAATTGCGGTAGCACCCGATTCGCACTTTGCAAAACGGCAAACCAAAGCTTTCATGACAACTCTCCCAAGTTGGACACTGTGAAATGGCCTATTGTTATGGCCAAAGTCCGCACCGGGTTATTCCGGTTGCGACGACGGCGATCATGCACTTCAGCCCCTAACAGAATGCTAACTTCCGCGCTCCAAACATTTGTTGGTTAAATGTTGATTTAAAAGCAAAGTTGCCCCGTCGGCGTCCAGTTCGGCGCAACCGTCACGGGGCTACGCGAGACGCATTGATCCGTGTTGATGGGATCAGTGTTGATGGCGGCACGGCGACGGCGCCGGAACCTGCCTTGTGATACAGGCCATGACAGAATTGGCAGCGGCAGCAAGAACGGTAACTGCAACAGCGAGCAATCGTCCGCAAACTTGAACCAATCATTTGCAATTCGTTCATCTTTCCTTGGCGTAATGGCGCAGTCCAACCATCGGAATGAGGACGTCAAACAATGTTTTCTTGCCTCCACAACGGTCGGTGCGCGATGAAGCGCCCGCTGCTTGCACTGCTGATCAGCGCAACTGTGCTGGCCGCGACCGCGGTTTCGGCGCCGCCGGCACGCGCCGCTGATCTCGTCGTCAAATACGATCAGTCTCAGCTTCTGCGCCTGCCGCGACCGATCGCCGAGATCATTGTCGGAAACCCGTCGATTGCCGGCATTACAGTTCAGTCAAAGGACATGCTTGTGATAACCGGCAAGTCGTTCGGCATCACCAATATCATTGTCCTCGATGCCGATAAGAACATCATTCAGGATCAGCGCATTGTGGTGCAACGAGACCAGGCCAAGATCGTCAACGTCCACCGCGGTGACAAGCGCATGTCGTACAACTGCTCGACGCAATGCAATCCAACGATTACGGTCGGTGACGACAACGGATATTTGAAGGAAATTGCCACGAGCTCGCAGCTCAAAATGAAGATGTCGGAAGCGCAAGCGGGTGGCGGCGGTGGTGGTGAACGTTAGGACAACCTGCCAGCCTGCCGTTATTCGAAAACCGAATACTTCCGATTAACATCACAAGGTCGCTGTAATTTCTCCAGCGGTTGGCCGACGGTGTGGGATGCTTCCGGCCTTGTCTGAAAGGCAAGAGCGCCGGCACACAACACTGGAAGACCGGATTGAGGCTGGGATCGAGATGATCCCGGCCTTTTGCGCCTCGTTGCGATTTCCGGATTCATGACCGCCCTCAAACCTCACACTCGATAAAATAATTTGCAAATAAATGATTAATCCTAATTCACGCCAATACCGGAACGAAAGGAATTATTTATAAGTGTAGACTTTTTTGGTGGTTGTCCATTCGTGCGTGTATGATCCCCCCATCACATGGCATTGGCCGATCGGAAAAGTAAACATGTTCGAGACAATGAGTATCAAAATAGCCCGGTTCCCTCGCAGGTTCCTCGATAACGTCAGAGGCTCGCTTGCGATTGAATTTGCTGCAGTGATGATGCCGTTTATTTCGCTCCTGTTCGGCACCGTTGCAGTTGGCCTGTACTTCTTCGTGACCTTCTCCCTGGAGAACGCAATCGAACAGGTTGCCCGCCAGATCAGAACCGGTCAGGCCCAAACTGCCCAAAAGACGATGAGCACATTCAAGTCCGAAGTTTGTAGCAAGGCTCCAAGCTTCATCAACTGTGATGAACACCTGCGCGTCAGAGTCCAGCAGTTCACAGACTTCGCTTCTATCACGCCGCCGTCCTGTATCGACTCGACCACCAATGAGATCATCGCCGATCCCGACGGCAAGGCGCTTGTACCCGGAGACTCCCAGAGCATCGTTCTCGCACTTGTCTGCTATGAATGGACGCTGGCCGGCAGTCTACCGTTCATGAAACTCGGAAACATGAACAACGGCTCCGCCATGATCCAGGCTGCGGCCGTGTTCAAAACCGAACCTTACAAATAGCGTCGCCACGATGCGCGACCCGCAACCGGCAAAAGTCCGACAGCAAAGGCAAGACTTGAGATGCTGAACGTTCTTCGCCTAGACCACTTGACCAGCCTCGCCCGCCATGCCTGGTGCAAGTTTGCCCGCAATCGGCGCGGCGTCGCCGCCATCGAATTTGCGATGGTCGTGCCAATCATGGTGACCTTGTTCATCGGCATCGTCGAATTCAGCCAAGCGATTACCGTCGACCGGCGCGTCAACCAGGTTGCAAGCTCCACGGCCGATCTCATTGCTCGGAGCAAAAAGACCACAACAACGGAACTTGCCGGCATCATGGACATCATCGACGAGCTGCTGAAGCCTTACGATGCAGCGCCGATCCGGCTGACCGCCACAAACGTCATTGCGAGCACAACCGACGCAACCAAGACCGTCGTCTGCTGGTCCTACCATCATCCAAACGGCGGCGTGGAGAGCTACAAGAACGGCGCCGATTATCAGCTGCCTACCGGCATTCTGGAGAAGGGTGAAAGCGTGATGGTTGTCAAGGCCGAATACGCCTACACGCCAGCGCTGTTTTCGAAATTCATCAAGGGCACAATTACGTTTTCGGATACATTTTACCTGAAGCCACGTCTGTCCTCATCGATCGAATATGATGGCGTCAAGTGCACCCCACCGCAGCCATGAGCCGGCCCAATTATCTGTTTACCGATCGGGCAGCGCAACCTTGCGCGGCGGGGGCGGCGTCGGCACAACCGATCCGGTCGTTATCCGGCTGCTATCCCCAACCGGCGTGATGTCGGCGCGCACGACATTGCCGAACAGGCCGAACCACTTGTCCTGCGGCAACAGTTTGCGATGCAATCCCGTCCACAACTGCTGCGAGGTGATGCCGTCGACAAACGTGTTTGAGGGCGGCGTGAGCAAGAACGCGATGATGGTCAAAACCGCAACCAGGCTGGTGTCGCCAACGTTGCGACTGTCAAGAACCTTGAACGCCGATCCGAACGATGCCTTCAGCCGCTTGCCCATCAGGTCGACGCTGAACAGTTCATCCAGCAGCAGATGCGTCATGTAACCGATGAACATGAAACCGCCGGCAAGCCAGGCGACGCCTTCATGGCGCCCGAGCACCTGTTTGAACACCACGGCCGTCAAAAACCAGAAGAATAGTCCGGCAAGCAGCGAATGCCAGATGCCGCGATGGTAGGAAAAGCGGTGAAAGGCGGCTTCCGCGCCGTAGCGCACCGCCACGAACGATCCAAGCCACAACAGCCAGAGCTCGGCTATGGAATAGGACTGGGCGTTCACAAATAAAACGCAGAATGAAATAAACACGGCAAGGCCGGAGAAAAACGCCCGGCTGGCGCGCGAGTCCTTCAAATCGATATCCGGCAGCACGCTGCCGAGCACGCCGGCCATGGTCACCGCAACCAGGCTTTCGTGAGAAATGACGTCGGCAGCGAGCGTCAGTGTCGCCAGCCCGCCACTGACAACCGTGCCAACCCCGATGTGCGTCGCGAAGTTTGCCATCTGCGCCCTCTCAATAATTCATGAGCGAACGCTAAAATCAGATGTGGCCTGCGCCCGCCAGCGCGTCACTCCATCAGATTCGCTTGATCGACGGGAGACGCTGTTCCGGCTAATCCAGATCAAAAGCCGAAAACCTGCCGCGCACTGCGCAGCGTATTGGCGTAACCCTCGATCGTATCGGTGATCGGTTTGGCGTAACCGCCGCCGAGCACAACACAGACGGGAATCCGGCGTTCAAAGGCGAAGCGGAAGATCGTCAGATCCCGCTCCATGAGCCCGGTCGCAGACAACGCCAGTCGCCCGAGGCTATCCGAAGCCAGCGCATCCGCGCCCGAGAGGTAGAACATGAGATCCGGCCGAAATGCCTCAACGGCGTCAAGCAGCGCATCCTGAGCCGCCAGATACGCGAGATCACCGGTGCCGTCCGGCAGCGCAATATCCAGGTCGGAGGCAACTTTCCGGAACGGAAAGTTTTTCTCACCATGCATGCTGGCGACGAACACGCTCGGATTGGCGCCCAGGATGGCGGCATTGCCGTCACCCTGGTGAACATCGAGATCAACAACCGCGACGCGTTTGACCGCACCCTCGGCGAGAAGCGTCAACGCCGCAACCGCCACATCGTTGAACGTACAAAAGCCGGACCCGAACGCGTGGTGGGCATGATGGGTGCCACCGGCCAACTGTCCCGAGACCCCGCGGTCCAGGGCCGACCGGGCGGCCGCAAGCGAACCGCCGACGGCGGCCAGCGCCCGCATCACCAGGGTTTCAGACCAGGGCAGGCCAATGCGGCGTTGGATGTCGGGATCGAGCGAGCCGTCCAGAACAGCGGCTACGTATCCCGGATCGTGAGCCAGACAGAGTTCCCGAACCCCGATGGCTGGCGACGGTACGATGGCCGCGGTCCCGAGAATCCGTTCGGCAACGGCCCGTTCATAGAGCGCACGGTATTTCCCGGCCGGAAACCGGTGGCCGTCCGGCAGCGGTATGGTTGGCGTATCGGGATAGTAAAATGTTGGCGGCGACATCACATTGAGCTGACCAAGCTGGCCCCGACGATGACCGCACGGCCGTCGCCCGCGAAACCATCACGTTTGTGGTAGAACGATTGAAAATGTCAAGAGGACGCCCGCATAAACCCTGCAAACACCGGCCCTGGCAAGCGTTCGCCAGCGATCTGTTGGCCGAACGAGGCGTGCGATCGCGCCTGGCCATCGCCTACGGTGATCATCCGCGCCACCTCCTCGACATCTATACACCACGCCAACCGGCCGCCACGCCTGCGGATGTGCCACCAATCGTTCTGTTCGTCTACGGCGGCAGCTGGCGTACGGGCGAACGCGGGTGCTATTCGTTCGTCGGCGCAGCGTTGGCGTCCCGCGGCATCACCACGATCATTCCTGATTATCGACTGTTTCCGGACGTCCGCTATCCCGCGTTCAACCATGATGTCGCCGCGGCCTTGGCGTGGACCCGGCGAACACTCGACCCCGACAACCGCAGGCCGGTGATCTTGATGGGCCACTCCGCCGGCGCCCACATCGCAACGACGCTCGCCTACGACCGCCAGTATTGGCAACCAACGGGCCGGACCATTGGCCCGCCCGACGGCGTCATTGCCATGTCCGGCCCCTACGCGTTCGACCCCACCACCTGGCCGACGACGAAGGCCATATTTGCAACCGCCCGCGACCCGCAGACGCCGCGACCGATCGCCCATGTCGGCCCGCATTGCCCGCCGACACTGCTGATATATGGCTTGAAGGACAATGTCGTGCAGCCGGAAAACGCGCGCGAACTTCATAGCGCCCTGAGCGCGTGCGGCGTCGCCTCCAGCCTGATTGAATATCCCGGCATCGGCCACATCCTGCCAATCACGAGTTTCTTGGCGCTGCTGCGCTGGCGCGCGCCAGTGCTCAGCGACTGCCTGAAGTTCATCGGCAAGGTCTCGGCACGGTCCGACAAGATCCGGCCAGGTCCGGGCAGTGCACGCCGCATCACAACCGCAGGATCCGAAGCCAACGCATGACATCGAGCATGCTCATTGCCGCGGCGGCGACATAGGTGAAGGCAGCAGCTCGCAGTATTTCCCGCGCTTCCGGCAGGTCTTCTTCCGGAATGAAGCGGCCGGCTTCCAGCACCGGCATCGCTCGCTTGAAACTGGCATCAAACTCGACCGGCAGCGTATAGACATGCATCAGTACCGTGACGCTGAGCAGCACAATGCCGGCCCCGATTTCAACCAGCATCAGCGCCGGCGATTTCATCAATAACACCAGCAACGGCGCCGCCAGCATCATCGCAAATCCCACCGACTGGATCTTGTCGGCATGTTTCGCGAGCCGGGTGCGCGCCCTGAGCGGCCCGTAATCCGTGGCATCCTGCATAGCATGGCCGACCTCGTGGGCAGCGATCACAATCGCCGATAGCGACCTCGTGTTGTAGTGCTCACGCGACAGGCGCACGGCCTTGGCATCCGGATCGTAGTGATCACCGAGTTCCGTCTCTTCGACGGCGACATCGCCAAGCTTCATGCCGTTGAGGAGATGGCGGGCGAAATCCCCGCCAGTGCCGCCAAGATCGGCACGCTGGCCCGCATTGCGCGCAATCACCCGGCGCACCCACATTTGCGGCAGTACGGCGAGGCCGACAATCAGCACGAGCATGATAAGTCCGAAAACCACGTTGAACCTGCCTCGGGTGATCGCAACGCAAGCCGGACCTGTGACAGGAACCCGGCGCGAAGCGGCAATGATGCTGCAGACGGCGCAATTGGGCAACTTGCGCACATCTTTGCATGTAGGCGGGATCTTCGATCACACAATGGCAACCGACGTTTGCTGCCGCATAATGCCAGCCCAGCTATAACTTGATGATCGTCTGCGGCATGTACCTCGGAGACCCGGACCCGGACCCGGATGCGATCGCGAACCGGTTCAGCACATCTCGGATCGGGCTCGATCAGTTCGTCACCTGCGTCGATGACGATGCCTGACTTTGTGCGGTCCGGCGGTCAGTTCAGCGGTATGCTCAGCCAATAATTTGCGGACAAATGCGCCTGGTCACCGCGCCTTTTCAGCCGGAATGTTGCGGAGCAACCACAACACAGGCCGCAACAACCGGCCCTGATTGCTATTCAGGCCGCTGAGCGCCCCCGACCCTGCGTGAGCAAGATCGCGGCAGGGCTGCGGTCGCGGATCGCACTGACCGCCAATGTGCCGCGCTGTGCGGGCAGCGACCGCGTCTGCCCGGATCATGACCGGCGCCAATCGGTCGGTCAGAGTTCACCGACCGACCGCATGCGTCGGATGAGCGCCGGTTTGCGGCGCGCCGGCACACGCCTGCCCTGGCGCGAGAACAGAGCGGTTTCCAAGTTCGACAAGAACAACCGCGTTGCGGCCTGCCAGCTAAAGGTCAGCGCATGGGCGCGGATGTCATCGCGGTCGAGACCGAGGGCACCGACCGCCGCCGTCGCGAGGTCCTGATCGAGAACGCCGGTTACGCCATCGACGACATTGTCGATGGGACCGGTGACGGGGAAGGCGGCAACCGGCAGCCCGCACGCCATCGCTTCGATCAGCACGATGCCGAACGTGTCCGTCAAACTGGGAAACACAAAAACGTCGGCCGAAGCATAGGCTTGTGCCAGGTCTTGTCCGATCAGTTTACCGGTGAAGATTGTGTCTGGATAACGCTGCTTGAGGTCTTCGAGCAAAGGTCCTGTACCGACAACGACCTTTTGGCCGTCGAGCTGCGCGGCCAGGAACGCCTCGATGTTCTTTTCAACCGCGACCCGGCCGACGTAGATGTAGACCGGCTGGTCGCTGCCGAACCTTCTGATGTCGCGCGGACGGAACAATTCGGTGTCGACGCCGCGCGTCCACGGCATGACATGTTGAAAGCCGCGTCCTTCGAGTTCATCGGCCAGCGAGCGGCTGGCGACCATCATGCCGGCGCCGGCGTTGTGGAACGTGCGTTGGAGGGCATAAGTCCAGCTGACCGGCAGGCCGAAGCGCTCTGATACGTACTCCGGGAACCGGGTGTGGAAAGCGGTCGTAAACGGGATTCCGCGCCGCATACAGTAGCGCCGCACCATCCATCCGATCGGCCCCTCGGTGGCGATGTGCACGGCATCGGGCGCGACAACGTCGAGACGCTCGATAACGAACGCGTAACCAGGCAGCGCCAGGCGAATTTCAGGGTAGGTCGGACACGGCACGGTCTGGAACTCAGCCGGCGTCAGAGGCACCAGTTCGACGCCGAGATCGGCAGCATGATCCGCCAAGCGCTCGTAAGTGCGCACCACGCCATTGATTTGAGGCCGCCAAGCGTCTGTCGCGATCAGCACCCGCATTGCTAAGCCGCTACTCCGATTTCGCCTTGCACCGATACGCCAACCAGCTTGCTCTGTTGCACATCAAGCCAGCGGATGAGCTCCAACTCACCGTCATCGTGTTCGACCACCGCCGTACAGCTCTCGACCCAGTCACCAATATTGACATAGTGAATGTCCCCCATCGGCTTTGATGCGGCACGATGGATGTGGCCACAGATGACGCCGTCGACACTTTGGCGCTTTGCTTCATCCGTCAGCGACTTCTCGAAATCACCAATGAAGTTGACGGCGGATTTCACCCGGCTCTTGAGATAGGCCGATAATGACCAGTAGCCGAGCCCCAGTCGGCGCCGAAAGAAGTTGATCGGCCCGTTCGACCACAGCGCGAGTTGATAGCCGCAATCACCAAGAAACGCCAGCCAGCGGGCATGGTTGACGACCACGTCGAACTCATCGCCGTGCATCACCACATAGCGCTTGCCGTCCGCCGTTTCAAAGATCGCGTTGCGCACGATCTCGATGTTGCCAAACGTCATGCCGCAGTAGGCCCTCAGGCCATCGTCATGATTGCCGGGAATGAATACGATCCGGCTGC
The DNA here is from genome assembly GCA_965223355.1 of Hyphomicrobiaceae bacterium. Lineage (GTDB taxonomy): Bacteria > Pseudomonadota > Alphaproteobacteria > Rhizobiales > Hyphomicrobiaceae > Tectiglobus. Next base: position 3,143,194 of record CBDCWE010000003.1, on the reverse strand, counting down.
CACCGCGTTCCTTCATGAGCAAGCGGTGCAGAACTTCGTTTTGGAACGGCGTCCACCTTGCACCGCGTTTGATTCGCCAGAAGTCGACAATGTCGCCAACCAGGTAGATTGTCTGAGCATCACATTGGCCGAGGAATTGGCAAAGGGCTTCAGCCTGGCAGGCGCGCGTGCCGAGATGGACATCGGAAATAAAGAGCGTTCGATATTTGGTCATGCCGGCTGCTCCTCTGACTGGCGACCTTCATGAGTCATCCCCGATGGCGCTCGCCACTTTTCATGGGATTCAGTTAACAGCATTGTGACAGAATTATCGCATAGTACTGCTATCCGTGGCCAAACTGCAGCGCTCCGAGCCGCGGCAGCTGACCGATCGATGCTCCCATTATCGGCAAACCGACCGACCAACGCGACGCGCTACCGTGTCGCGACAGCCCACGCACGCCACACTCCAAACCCTAACAAATGGGTGAACCTGTGAACACGTCACCGGTTTCCAAAGGGCAATGCCCTTTGGCGGGATCGTTAAGGGTGGAGCCCTTTGTATCTTAATCTTGAGCCTGTTTCTTGCGAATCAGCGATGTTCAGGCTTGATCCGGCAGGATGGCCACCCTGCCGGATCGGGCGGGTTTGGGGCCGTGCTGCCCTTGGGTGATTTGCACCGTTTGTTAGCTAGGCCAGCCCGCCCATCGCTTCACCTGAACAGATGATTGGGAGCAAGTCCCGGATGCAAGGCAAGGTCAAACGAAGCGACTCTGACATGGTATATGTCGGCATCGATGTTGCCAAGAACTGGCTCGATGTCGCAATCTATCCGGCCAATGTGACGTTCCGGTTTGCCAACACCAAAAAAGGCCACAAGCAATTGCTCGCCAGCCTTGCCACGTATCAGGTCGGCCTTGTGGTTTGTGAGGCAACGGGAAAACACCATCGCTCTTGCCACGCCGCTCTGCACGCTGCCGGTATTGCGGTTTGTGTCATCAATCCTTATCGATCCCGCAAGTTTGCCGACATCTTAGGTAAGTTGGCCAAAACCGATACGATCGATGCGATGACACTGGCCCAGTTGGCAGCCCTGCATCAGCCAAACGCGACCATCCCTGCTCCTGAAAAAATCCAGAAACTGGCAGAGCTTATCTCAGCTCGCATCGCCGCCGTTGGCGACAGAACGGCCGTTTCAAACCGCCATGGTGCGGCCCAATGTGCCAACCTCAAGCGCGAACTGGGCAGGCAGCTCAAGGCCGTCGACAAGCATATCGCGCGCCTCGAGGCGATGATCCGCAAGATCATCGCAAGCGATGAGGCGCTGATGCGACGTTATGATATTCTTGTCTCAATTCCAGGTATCGCTGACATCACGGCGATGGGGTTGATCGGCCTGCTCAGCGAACTCGGCACCTGCACCGATAAAGAAATCGCAGCCCTTGTCGGCGTCGCGCCGATGAACTGGGACAGCGGCGAAATGCGGGGGCGGCGTGCCATTCGCGGCGGCCGAGCAGCAGTGCGTAAGCTGCTTTACATGCCGGCCATGGTTGCTGTCGGTCGTGGCGTGAATGCTGACTTGCAAACCTTCTACGAACGTTTGCGAGCCAACGCCAAGCCCGCCAAAGTCGCGCTCGTTGCCGTCATGCGAAAACTCATCATTCTCGCCAACACCCTGATCTTCGAAAACCGAAAATGGGCCCCCAAAATGCCTTGACAAGCGAGACAGATGCTAACATATCGCCGCTTGGCGGCGATCCATGAGGGGCTTTCAGCCCCTCAAACACCCCGACCAGGGGATCATCCCCTGGACCCCGGGCTTACCATGACCGGATTGCAGTATGGAGCATCGTTCTGGTCTCAGTCGGAAACCTTCTGATTGCGATTGAAATCGGGTTGCTCTGTCACCTTGACGGACGACCTCCGGTGATGGTGCGAGGTTGAAAACTTCCCTCTGAACACAACTGGCCCGACGCGTGCTCGAACGTGGAACAGCGCAAACCGTTCCTTCGATCCGACGCCTGGCACGGTCTGATCCGGCTCGGTCTTGCGCCGCCTTGTTCAGAGCACCGCCTTCAGCAGCGATCCAAAGCCGTAGCCGGCTGCCGCGAAAACAGCGTTGGCCGCCACGGCGCCGAAGCCGAAACCAAACACTTCGGGGAGATTGTTCGCGGCTGCCAATTTCGCGCGCCAATTCGGATCGCCGGCGATTGACACCAAGGTCAGCGCGCACGCGAGCGCGGCAATGATCCACAGCGGTGCCGCGAGATAGCCGAAGCCGATGCTGAGCACGATCAGCCAGGCAATCGGATCGATAAGCCTACCCATGGCGCTCCACTTTGCGCGTTGTCTACCGGCGTCGCGCCCCGACCGCGGGTTGGGTATGAATCACCATCTGCGGGAACGGGATGGCCCAATCGTTTTTGTTGCAGGCATCGACGATGAGGCGCGGGATTTCACGTTCGACGTCCTCATAGCGCGGGGCGTGGTGTCCGGCAATGCAGGCCTCAACCTCAAAGACGATCGCAGAGTCACCGAGAGTGATGAGATCGACATCGACGTTCGTCACGCCGTCGCGGCCGAGGAGTTGTTCGAGCCCGGCTTCGACGTGGGCGCCGAGCCTGTCCGGGATTTCGTCGGTGGCGATCGCCTGGTGGCGATAATCGAGACCGAATTCGTGCTGGATCCGGTAACCGGAGGACAGGTTGCGTGGCGCTTCTGCCAGGAAGGCGGAGGTTTCGAACACAACGATTGAACCGCCGAGTTCCCGGATCTGGACGAGTTCCGGGGTTTGGCTCAAGACGACACCAATGTGATCGCCGCGAAACTGGATCCAGTCGCCCTTACTGGTTGGAAACCAGGGTTCGTCCTTGGCGGCGGGGCGGGAGTGGAGGCCGACAAGCTCGCGAACCGGCAGTGTGAACGTGCCACCGTCCAGTGCCGGGTTCTCAAGGTCGGTGTAGAAGTCGAGGCGGCTGACGCGCCACGGCACGCCGGCAAACATCAGGCGTTCGCCTTCCTGCACGGCCCCGAGGTTCAACAGCAGCGTGATCTGCTCGGTAATTCCGGGAAGCATCTTGAGGCCGATCCAGGCGGTGGCCAGGGCAAAAATCGAGGCGATGCCAAGCAACAGCCAGTCGTTCATGATGTTGAATACCGCGAGCATCGCCAGAAACGCGGCAATCGCGGTTGCCACCGTGAACAAGAGACTGGCAAGACGCGTTGCAAAGCTGCGCTCAATGCGTTGGCGCCTTTGCAGCCAACCGGCGGCGCGGGCGACAAGCCCCATCAAAACAATGACGGCGCCAAACGCCGAGATGGCCAGCAACAGGTTGAGGCCGCGATCGCGGAAGAACTCCGTGACGTAGCTGCCCAGACCGTCGCCGGAGCGCGACTGTTCATTCTCGCGGACGGTCAACTGCTGTTCCGCCGTTTCCTTGAGGTCCTCTGCGGCTTGGCTGCGTTCTCGCCAAGCTTGGAGCAACTTCGACAGGTGTGCCTGCGTTGGTGATTTCGTCTCAGCTGGCGCGGACGGGTTCAGCTCATCATCGATAGTCTTGAGCATCGTCAGTCGTTCGATCGCGCGGTCGGCCAGCTTTTTGCGCTTTTCGGCGGTCGCCATCGAGCGCTTCAATTTCTCGATCTGGCGGGCGTTCTCGGTGGCGTCCTTCATCATTTTGATAAACGGTTGCAGCAGGCTCTCCAACTCGCCTTGCAAGTTGAACTTGCGGTTTTCGTCGTCACCGATTTCATCGGCCGCGACGCCGGTCGTCAGTGCGGCGGCCTGGATATCGAGCTGGTCGAGTTTTTCCGTCTCGGCCTTGATCTTTGCTTCGACCTCTTTCTTGAGAGCCGGTTCGGCGACTTTCTTGATCTCGCCGCGCAACTCGTTCAGGGCCCGTTCCTGAACTGCCTTTGCCGCCAACAGACTGGCAAGCGTCTCCAAGGCTTCAATCGCTTCCTTGCGCAGCTTTTCCTGGCGCGCGAGGTCCTCGGGCAGGGCGGCAGGTTGCGCCAGTGCTGGCAGGCCCAGCATCGCAACCACACAAAGCATGGCCGCGAACGTGCCGATCGGGCGGGCAAGGCATGGCCAAATCGTGTGAAGAATGGCGGTCACTTAGCGGCAACGCCCCTGCGACGACTGAATTACAGTCCAGATCCGGTCGGGCGTGGCCGGCATGTCGACGTGGTCGATGCCGAGCGGTTTCAAGGCGTCACAAACAGCGTTGATGCTCGCCGCTATGGAGCCGACGGTGCCGGCTTCGCCAATGCCCTTAGCGCCGATCGGGTTGACGGCGGTCGGCACCGGCCGGGTCTTAAATGCGAACGCCGGCAGGTCATCGGCACGCGGCATCGTGTAATCCATGAAGGAGCCGGTCAGGAGTTGGCCGCTTTCGCCGTCATGGACCGCGCGTTCCAACAGCGCCTGGCCGGCGCCCATCGCGATCCCACCGTGCATCTGACCTTGCGCCAACGTCGGGTTGATGACCGTGCCGATATCTTCACACACCGAATACCTGATGATTTCGATCTCGCCGGTGTCGGGATCAATCTCGACCTCGCACATGTGACAGCCGTTGGGATAGGTCACGTCCGGTGGCGTGAAGCCGCCGCTCGCCTCGAGCCCGTGCTGATCCTTGTCAGCGGCAAACTTTGCGACCTCGACGAGAGTAACCGAGCTTGATGCACCGGCGACCTGAAACGCGCCGTCGGCAAAGGTGAGCGCCGCAGCGCTTGTCTGCAGCATCTCGGCGGCCAGCGGTCTGGCTTGCGCGATCAGATTGTCAATCGTGACGGCGATCGAGGAGGCGCCGACCGGGGCGGCGCTCGAGCCGCCATTGCCGCGTCCGTGCGCGAGATTGTCGGTGTCACCCTGGCGGTAGATGACGTCATCGACCGGCACAGCAAGACGTTCGGCGACCATATTGGAGAACGCCGTTTCAATGCCCTGGCCAACGGACATGATGCCGGAAAAAATCGTTACCTTGCCGTCGGCATCGACGCGCAGTTTCGAACAGTCGTGTCCCGGTTTGACGTAGGGCCCGCCAGCGACCTCGATCGGGTTGGAGATGCCAAGGCCGCGCAGTTTGCCCCGGCCTGCAGCCTCGGCGCGGCGGGCCTCGAAACCGCTGTAGTCCGCCATCTCGGCAGCGGCGATCATGTTCTGTTCGAACTCGCCGCAATCGTAGTTGAACGTGAAACCCGTGTCGTAGGGCATGGCCTCAGGCGGTACGGCATTGCGGCGGCGCAACTCCAGCGGGTCGATGCCGATTTGACGGGCTGCAATGTCGATCACGCGTTCGATGGCAAAGGTCGCTTCCGGGCGGCCGGCGCCGCGGTAAGGTGCGGTGACCTGGGCGTGGGTGTGGACACCGCGAATCTCGCCGTAGATCTGGCCAATGCGGTAGACGCCGGCAATGCCGCCGAAGTTACCAATCAGGTTGAGCGAACGCCCCGACAGGTATGCGCCGATATTGCAATCGCAAACGACCTTGAGGGCCAGGAACCGGCCGTCGGCGGCGAGGGCGAGATCGACGCGCATGTGGACGTCGCGGCCCTGTTCATCCGATAGAAAACCCTCGGTGCGATCGCTGATCCATTTGACGGGGCGGCCGAGTTTGCGGGCCGCCCAGCAAACCAGGACATCTTCCGGATAGACGCCGCTCTTCATGCCGAACGAGCCACCAACATCGCCGGCCACGACCTGGATATCGTCCGCCGGAATGTTGAGCATGGCCGACAGGCCGGCGCGCATCGGATAGGGGTTCTGGGTCGACGGGTAGACGATAAGGCGATCGTCGCCGTTGACCTCGGCGATGATGCCACGCGGTTCCATCGTATTGACGATGACACGGCTGACTTGGGTGTCGAGATGGGCGACGTGTGCGGACTTCGCGATTACATCATCGACGGCGGCGGCATCGCCATTGTGCCAAACATAGGCAACGTTGCCCGGCACTTCGTGCCAGACCTGCGGCGCATGCGCTGCCAGTGCCGCCCTGGCATCGACGACCACGTCATGTTCATCGGCATCGACGACGACAAGCTCTGCCGCATTAAGGGCTGCCTGTCGGGTTTCGCCAACCACCAGCGCGACGCCTTCGCCGAGATGGCGGATCGTATCACGGGCCAGGACACGGCGGCAGGCCTTGAAGGCCTCGGCGCCGTCAGGACGCTTGTGGGTCACGTTGCAGGGTTGATCGCCAATGCCGTCGGCCGCGAGGTCCTGTGCGGTATAAACGGCAAGGACGCCCGGCGCCGCGCGCGCCTCGTCCGTCGCAATCGCGCGGATCGTGGCATGGGCCGCCGCGGAGCGCACAACGACGGCATGGGCCGGTCCCGTGAGTTCGAGATCGCCGACATAACGGCCTTGACCGGTGATGAAGCGGTCGTCCTCGATCCGGCCTTGGTAGTCTGCGTTGGTGCCCATAATATCTTTCCTTGCCAGCCGGTTGTGTTTGCTTGTTGTCAGCCGGTGCCATGACTTGGTTCGTAGTATGACTATTGATTTTCCAACACGTATAGGGTTTGCGTCGACGCACGGCAACAGTTGGCCGTTGCACGTTAATGAACAATGTCCAATATAGCTCCAGCACAGCTCGCCATCTACGGCAGAACCGTCATTGCGGAGCGCCTCAATCATTCAGGAACCGGCTATTCCAAGGTCGGGTGAGGGCGAAGCCACAACTCAACCGCAGCCCGCAGTCCCGATCAGCGCCTGCCGCCTGAAGCTGGGGCGGACGCCGCACGCAGTCAAAGCAAACGGCTGTCATCCCGGTGCTTGTCACCGGGATCCAGTTCTCAGCTGGCGCAGAGCCCAGAGCGAGCAGCACGGCCGTGCCGCAAACCGCACCTTCGTGCCCTGCCGGCCAATGGGTCCCGGTGACAAGCACCGGGATGACCGTTGAGAGCAAGGTCGGGTCAGGGCGAAGCCCACAACTCAACCGCAGACAGCAGTCCCGATCAGCGCCCGCCGCCTGCGGCTGAGGCGAGCGGCGGGCGCTGTCAAAGCAAACGGTTGTCATCCCGGTGCTTGTCACCGGGATCCAGTTCTCAGCTGGCGCAGAGCCCAGAGCGAGCAGCGCGGCCGCGCCGCAAGCCGCTCCTTCGTGCCCTGCCGGCCAATGGATCCCGGTGACAAGCACCGGGATGACCGTTGAGAGCAAGGTCGGGTGAGGGCGAAGCCACAACTCAACCGTCGTGCCGCCAGATCGCTGCCGCAGCGTGCTGGGTGACGCACCGGGCACCAACTCAACCGCAGCCCGCAGCCCCGATCAGCGCTCGCCGTCAAAGCAAACGGTTGTCATCCCGGTGCTTGTCACCGGGATCCAGTTCTCAGCTGGCGCAGAGCCCAGAGCGAGCAGCGCGGCCGTGCCGCAAACCGCACCTTCGTGCCCTGCCGGCCAATGGGTCCCAGTGACAAGCACCGGGATGACCGTTGAGAGCAAGGTCGGGTAAAGGCGAAGCCCACAACTCAACCGTCGTGCCGCCAGATCGCTGCCGCAGCGTGCTGGGTGACGCACCGGGGCACCAACTCAACCGCAGACCGCAGCCCGATCAGCGCCCGCCGCCTGCGGCTGGGGCGGGCGGCGGGCGCTGTCAAAGCAAACGGCTGTCATCCCGGTGCTTGTCACCGGGATCCAGTTCTCAGCTGGCGCAGAGCCCAGAGCAAGCAGCACGGCCGTGCCGCAAGCCGCACCTTCGTGCCCTGCCGGCCAATGGGTCCCGGTGACAAGCACCGGGATGACCGTTGAGAGCAAGGTCGGGTCAGGGCGAAGCCCACAACTCAACCGCAGACAGCAGTCCCGATCAGCGCCCGCCGCCTGCGGCTGAGGCGAGCGGCGGGCGCCGTCAAAGCAAACGGCTGTCATCCCGGTGCTTGTCACCGGGATCCAGTTCTCAGCTGGCGCAGAGCCCAGAGCGAGCAGCGCGGCCGTGCCGCAAGCCGCGCCTTCGTGCCCTGCCGGCCAATGGGTCCCGGTGACAAGCACCGGGATGACCGTTGAGAGCAAGGTTGGGTGAGGGCGAAGCCCACAACTCAACCGCAGACCGCAGCCCGGAGCGAGCAGCACGGCCGTGCCGCAAACCGCACCTTCGTGCCCTGCCGGCCAATGGGTCCCGGTGACAAGCACCGGGATGACCGTCGAGGGCAAGGTCGGGTCAGGGCGAAGCCACAACTCAACCGTCGTGCCGCCAGATCGCTGCCGCAGCGTGTTGGGTGACGCACCGGAGCACCAACTCAACCGCAGACCGCAGCCCCGATCAGCGCCTGCCGCCTGCGGCTGGGGCGGGTGCCGCTCGCCGTCAAAGCAAACGGCTGTCATCCCGGTGCTTGTCACCGGGATCCAGTTCTCAGCTGGCGCAGAGCCCAGAGCGAGCAGCGCGGCCGTGCCGCAAACCGCACCTTCGTGCCCTGCCGGCCAATGGGTCCCAGTGACAAGCACCGGGATGACCGTTGAGAGCAAGGTCGGGTAAAGGCGAAGCCCACAACTCAACCGTCGTGCCGCCAGATCGCTGCCGCAGCGTGCTGGGTGACGCACCGGGGCACCAACTCAACCGCAGACCGCAGCCCGATCAGCGCCCGCCGCCTGCGGCTGGGGCGGGCGGCGGGCGCTGTCAAAGCAAACGGCTGTCATCCCGGTGCTTGTCACCGGGATCCAGTTCTCAGCTGGCGCAGAGCCCAGAGCAAGCAGCACGGCCGTGCCGCAAGCCGCACCTTCGTGCCCTGCCGGCCAATGGGTCCCGGTGACAAGCACCGGGATGACCGTTGAGAGCAAGGTCGGGTCAGGGCGAGAGCCACAACTCAACCGTCGTGCCGCCAGATCGCTGCCGCAGCGTGCTGGGTGACGTATCGGAGCACCGACTCAACCGCAGGCCGCAGCCCCGATCAGCGCCTGCCGCCTGCGGCTGGGGCGGGCGCTGATCGTGGTTCCGGATCGGGTCGTCGCAGCTATCATTGCGCGTGTTGTCAGCGACTGAGCCGGTAGGTTCCGGACCGCAAAGATGTTATCTGGTTTTGATCGGTGGCCCAAAGGATGCGGAGACAGATGGATGAGTGAGATTTCGAGCTGGCATGCGCACGTCTATTTCGATGCGGCGACGATCGACAGGGCCCGCGCGGTATGTCGGCAATGCAGCGAGACGTTCGGGGTTGAGATGGGGCGGATGCACGAAAAACCTGTCGGACCGCACCCGGATTGGAGCTGCCAGCTGGCGATCCAGCCGGAGCAGTTTGCCGACGTCATCAGTTGGTTGGCTCTGAACCGACAAGGGCTTGTCGTGTTTATTCACCCGCAGACCGGCCAGGCGCTGGAAGACCATCGTGACCACGCCATCTGGATGGGCGCGGTGCGGCCAGTGGACACCTCGATCTTCGAGACGACGTGATGGCGTTGGCGCCAACTACTCCGGCTTGCGGTAGCGTGTTTCGGCATAGTCGAACTCGAAGTAGTCCGGTCTGCCGGCCGGCCACGGTTCGCCCCAGAGTTGCTGGCCGCCGTCGATGGTGATCACTTCGCCGGTGATGAATTTGCCGGACGGGGCAGCGAGGTAGACAATCGCCTCGGCAACGTCCCATTCATCGCCAGCCTTGAGCATCGGGTTGGACTGATAGAGCGTTGCGCGGCCCTCGGGCGCATAGCGAGAAAATGCAGAGGACTCGCAGCAACCCGGAGCCACGCAGTTGATGCGAATGTCGTACGGCGCCCATTCGACGGCGACGGTCTTGGACATGTAGACGACGCCGGCCCGTGCCGCCGCCGTATGGGCCATTTGCGGCAGGCCGCGCCAGATGTCTGCAACAACATTGACGACATTGCCCGACTGCCGATTGCCAACCCAGCGCTTTGCCGCGGCCTGGGTCATGTACCAGGTGCCGTTGAGGTTGGTGTCGACAACGGCGTTCCAGCCCTTCGCCGTAAACTCCAATGCTGGTTGCGCGAACTGACCGCCGGCGTTGTTGACCAGAACATCCAACCGACCGTGCTTTGCCCAGACGGCGGCGATCATGCGGTCGACGCTGTCGGCATCGCGGATGGTCAATGCATGGCTGTCGATCGCGAGGCCGTTGTCGGCAAACAACTGGCGCGCGGTCGCAAGCTTTTGTTGATCGCGGCCGCAGATGATGACGCTGGCGCCGAGGCGGGCAAACAAGACGGCGGTCGCCTTGCCCAATCCGCTGCCGCCGCCCGAGACGAGCACGGTCTTGCCGGCAAACAGCTCCGGCGCGTAGACCGTCGCGCGGTTGAGCATGTCGCTATCGCTCATCCCGAAGCTTTCGCCCATCGATCAACTCCATCAGTTTGCTTGGACCAGAGGCTGGCTCGCATGGCCGGCCCGGTCGTTCAATTAGGGCTCGAACCATCTCACGTGGTCGGCGGCGGCCAACGCACGCGCATCAGTGAGCCGGCCCGCCGCAGGCGGAATTGGGCTACAGCGGACAATCCTTCGGAAACGCCGGCTTGCGCTTTTCCTGGTGTGAGGCGAGCCCTTCTCTCGCTTCGGCACCGGTGAAGCCGAGGATCTCGAGCGCCGTCGAAGTATCAAACGTCGGACCGGCCTGGCGCAGCCAGTTGTTCAGTGAATACTTGGTCCATCGCAGGGCGCTTTGTGCGCCGTTCGCCATCTCGGTCGCAACCTCCATGGCGGTCTGTTGCAGCTGGTCGTCCTCGACACACATCGAAACGAGGCCGATGCGCTCAGCTTCCTCACCGCTGATCGGTTTGCAGGTCAGCAGGTAATACTTGGCCTTGGCCATGCCGCACAGCAGGGGCCAGATGATGCAGGCCGCATCGCCGGCGGCGACGCCGAGGCGGGTATGACCATCGACGATTCTGCCCGACTTGCCCGCGATCGAAATGTCGGCGAGCAGCCCGACAACGAGACCGGCGCCAACCGCGGGACCATTGATCGCCGAGACGATCACCTTGCTGCAATTGATGATGTTGTAGACGAGGTCGCGCGCCTCCTTCCAAGTCTGCATGCGCAGCGCCGGATCGTCCATGATCTTCTCGATCAGATCAAAATCTCCGCCCGCCGAGAACGCCTTGCCCGCGCCTGTCACCAACACCGTGCGAACCGTCGGATCGGCGTCGATATCGCGCCAGATGTAGGTCAACTGGGTATGGGTCTCAGCATCGACGGAGTTGTAGGTTTGCGGCCGGCTGAACGTGATCTTGAGAATACCGTCGGCGGGACGCTCAATCAGAAATTTGTCATAGGCAGCATAGCGGTCGGTCATGGATCGGTTCCTGGTTGCTGTTGAGTTTGGCGATGAGTGGCAAAGAGCCTGTCAGTCGAAAGCTGGTTTGCGGCGCGCCGCGAAGGCGGCAAGACCCTCTTCGGCATCGGCGCCCATGATATGGCTTGCTGCAGCGCTCGCCTCTGCGGCCATCGCGTCTGCGTCGGATCGTTTCATGCCGGCGCGCACCAGCCGTTTCATTTGGGCCAGTCCTTGACGACTGCGTTCGGCCAATTGCATCGCATAAGCCGTCGTGTCGGCGTCGAGGCCGGTATCGGACGAGACGTAATTGACAAGTCCGAACGCGTGGGCCTCATCGGCACTGAGCCAGCGCGCCGAAAGCAACAATTCGAGGGCGCGGCGTTGCCCGATCAGTGTTGGCAGGCGCTGACTGCCACCCCAGCCCGGGATCAGGCCGAATTGGGCGTGTTGGTCGCCAAAGCGCGCGCTGTGCGCGGCAAAGACAACGTCGCCGGCAAGCATCAGCTCGAGGCCGCCCGCCAGGCAGAGCCCTTGCACGGCGATAACCACCGGCAGCGGCGACGCCTCCAGCGCCAACAAAGCGCGATGACCAACATCGAGGAACGCCCGCAGCTTTGCCAAGTCGTTTCGGATGGCCGTGACTTCGTCGAGATCGGCACCGGTGCAAAAGTTTTCACCGCGCGCACGGATCACGATCACGCGCACGTTTGCATTGGCTTCGAAGGCCGCCCGCGCCTGATCGATCTCAGACCAGGCCGCACGCGAAAGACAATTGAATTTGTCCGGGCGGGCCAGTTCGATCGTACCGATCGGGCCGTCGATGGCGATGTGGACGAGATCGTGCATGGGATCAGGCCTTGCCGCCTACGGGTTTCCGGACGGCTTCGCGGGCCTCTCGGGAATACTGCACGGCTAAGCGGCCGACCTTTTCGCGGGCAATCACCAACTTCTGGATTTGCGCCGTACCGTCGCCGATTTCGAGGCCCATGACATCGCGCAAACGCTGCTGATGGGGCAGGTTGGTGGTGTAGCCGTAATGGCCGTGCGTCAACAGGCATTGATGAATGATTTCAACGCAGATCTTCGGTCCGTACCATTTGCACATGGCGGCTTCGGCGGTGTGCGGTTGGCCATCATCGCGCAAACCAAGCGTGTGATAGGCGAGCAGGCGCAACATCGTGAGTTGGGTTTCTGCCTCGGCCAACGGAAACGTGACGCCCTGGTATTGGGCAATGGCAGCGCCGAAGGCTTCGCGCTCTTTGGTGTAATTCCAGGCTTCGTCGAGCGAGGCGCGGGCGGCACCGTGGCATTGCAGCGCGATCAGGGCGCGGCTGTAGTCGAAACCCGCCATAATCTGCGTAAAGCCTTTGCCCTCCTCGCCCAACAGACACTCCGGTGCAACGAAGACGTCATCGAAAAACACCGAACCGCGGGACACGGCCTTGGTGCCGAGGTCATCGAAACGCGTGCGGGTCACACCCGCCTGGTTCAAATCGACGAAAAAGCCGGTGACGCCGCGGGCACCCGAGCCCGGCTCGCCGGTGCGCGCGAACACCAGCGCGACATCGGCTTCGCCGGCAAAGCTCATCGATGTCTTCTCACCGTTCAAGACATAGCCATTGCCGGATTTTCTCGCCGTAACAGAAACATTGGCGGCATCGGAGCCGCCGCGCGGTTCGGTCAGGCCGAGGCCCAAAATGGCGTCGCCCTTGATCAGTCGTGGCACCCACTCCCGGGCGAGATCGGGCGTCGCGAAACGCACGACGATGTCGCCGAGCAGGCCGGCCAGAAGCTGCACGTAGCTCATCGTGAAGTCACCGTAGGCGATCTCATCGATAATGACACCGGCCGTGATGCTGTCGGTACCAAGGCCGCCGTAGGCTTCCGGCAACTCGACGCCGATCAAACCCAGGGCGCCCATTTCCCTGACGGTCTCGCGATTGAGAGACTGCGTCTTGTCGCCATCCTGGTAGCCGGGCATCAAGCGCTCGCGGGCGAAGCGCCGTGCCGCGTCCTGGAGGGCGAGCTGGTCTTCTGTCAATTGAAAGGTCATGGGCGTTCCAGATGTTCGAGGGCGCTCCAGATGTCCGAGGGCGCTTCAGATGTTCGGGCTCAGTGGTGTTAGCCGTGCATGGTCAAGCCGCCGGAGACGCTGACGGTCTGGCCGGTGATATAGGCGGCATCATCGCTGGCTAGGAAAGCGACGATGCCGGGGTAGTCTTCCGGCCGGCCCAGGCGCTTCATCGGAATCGCGCGTTTGAGGCCCTCGACGATCTTTGCACCGGCCTCGCCTTGGGCGACGTCGGCGAAAAGCGGTGTGTCGGTGGGGCCCGGACAGACGGAATTGAGCTGGATGCCGGCCCGCGTTAGCTCCCGTGAGAGCGTCTTCGTGAAGGCGATGATACCGCCCTTGGCCGCGGAATAAACGGCTTCCCCGGACGAGCCGACACGCCCGGCATCGGACGAGATGTTGATGACCCGGCCGAAGTTGCGCTCGACCATGCCGGGCAGCACGGCGTAGTGCATGTGCAGCGGGCCGTAGAGGTTGATATCGATCACCTTCTTCCACAGTTCGGTGTCGGACTTGAGGAACGGCACGATCCTGTCCCAGCCGGCATTGTTGACCAGGATCTCGGTGGGGCCGAGGTCGCGCTCGAAGGCGGCAACGCCGGCCTCGACCGCGGCAAGGTCGGTGATATCGACAGTGTAGGCGGCGGCCTGCCCACCGGCCGATCTGATAGCTTCGGCCGCCCGTTGTGCACCCTCGCCATTGCGGTCGAACACGCCGACTTTGCAGCCCTCCTCAGCGAGCCGGTTGGCGATGGCGCGACCGATACCGCTGGCGCTGCCCGTCACGATTGCGGGGCGCTCCTTCAACCCGCGCATGGCTTAGCCTCCCAGCCCGACGATCTTTGCGATTTGTTCCAACTGCGCGCCCATTTCAGCTTCCGTTTCGACATGCTTGGGGCGTATCGCGACCCGGTCAGCACCGGCCTCGAACAATTTGCCAATATGGTCGGCATCGGCGTCCTGACCGAAGATGGAGATCTCGAGTTTGTTGGGATCGCGGCCGGCCGCGGTTGCCTTTTCGTTGAGTTCTGCGCGCTTGTCCTTCAATTCCTCATACGTAATGCGGTTGGGCAGCCAGCCATCGCCGTGTTTGACAATGCGGTCGATCACCTTTGGAGCCATGCCGCCGATGATGATGGGCGGCCACGGCTTTTGTGCGGGCTTCGGGAACGAGCGGACCTTCGGGAACTTGAAATATTTGCCCTCGAAGGCCGCTTCGTCGTTGCTCCACAGTGTTTTCATGACGTCGAGCGCTTCGCGGGTTTGGGTCCAGCGGCGGGGAAAATCACCGCCGAAGAGTTCGACTTCCTCGCGCAGCCAGCCGGTGCCGATGCCGAACAGAAAGCGGCCGTCGCTGTGAAAGTCCAGCGCTGCAACTTCCTTGGCAAGGATCAGGGGGTTGCGCTGCGGGACCAGGGTGATGCCGGTGCCGAGCAGGATTTTGGAGGTCACCGCCGAGGCCCGCGCCAGGGCGATATAGGGCTCATTGAAGTGGGAATAGGTCCACGGGATCTCACCACCGGTGGAGGGGAACGGGCTGTTGCTGTCAACGGGCGTGGCCGGGTGCTCGGCATACCACAGCGAGTCGAAGCCGAGCGCTTCGGCCGTGCGGCCCATGAATGCCGGGTCGATGGTATAGGCGGGAAGTGGGGTTGAAAGGCCGATTTTCATGGTTTGGGTCCTGGTTTCGGGTTTCAAACTTGATCTGTCTCATCGAAGCGCGGCGCCGGGGGTGGCCGCTATCAGGCTTTCGGACGCCCAGCCATCATGCGGACGGCCTTGTAGGTGATAACCGTTTCATCGTCTTGATTGACGATGTGGTTGATGGTGGTGACGATGCCGCGGCCGCCTTTGCTGGTCTCACGCAGGCCGATCACTTCGACCTCGGCATGAACCGTATCACCGGCGAACACCGGCTTCAGGACTTTCTTTTCGACTTCGAGAAGCGCAAGACCGGTGGTTTGCATGGTCGCCTGGCACAGCAAACCTTCGATGATCGTATAGGTGCAGGCGGCCGGCACCACGCGACCCTGAATGGCGCCGTGAGCATCGTTGAAGGAAAGGTCCGTGAAAATCGTCTCAACCATGCCTGTGACGCCAATGAACTGGACAATATCGGCCTCGGTGATGGTCCGATTGAGGGTCCGGAACGTTTCGCCGACGCTCAGATCAGTCCAATAAAACCCAATGCCAACGGTTCGCATGCCGGTGCGGCCTCCCGTCTTTCGTACGCGTTTGCTCTCGTGACGACATTGCAGGACGATCAGCCCGGCCGGTCAACCACCGCGACGGACAAAGCCGCCGATCGCGCATTACAATCATCACATTTCAAGTGGCGGATGGTTGTCGGCGTCGCCTATGTTGTGCGAGCGGTGTCGGTGGTTGCGGTTGCGCGCGACAATCACGGCAAGAGATAACACAGATGGCAATGTTCGTGCTCATTCATGGTGCCTATCAAGGCGGCTGGATCTGGCGGTCCGTCGCCGAGCGGATCACACGCACCGGCCAGTTGGTACTGACCCCGACACTCGATGGCTGCGCCGAACGGGCCCCTCACCTGCGCGCCGGGATCACCACGGAAAGCCACGCGGATGAGATTGCCGCGCTATTGGACTTTTACGATCTGGGCGATGTCGTGCTGGCGGCGACATCGTCCGGCGGTATGGTGATGGCGCGGGTGGCGGAACTGGCGCGGGCACGCATTGCACGGTTGGTGTTTGCCGATGCCCTGGCGCTGCTCAACGGCGAGCGCATCCGCGACATCGTCACGCGTCCGGCGGCGGTTGAAACAGATCTTGGCGTCGGTCCGACGGCGCCGGATGCAGAAGGGCGGCTGTTGGCGGATCTCGATCCCGAGTTGCGGACCTGGGCGGCCGAGCGCTTCACGCTGCATCCCCGGGCGGTGTTTTATGCGCCGGTCAAACTCGAGCGCTTTTGGGAGCAGGATTGGGATGCTTCGGTGCTTTATTGTTCCGGTGCTGCCAATCCTGGCAAGGCCCATATCAGGCGGACGGCCGATCTACTCGGCGGCAGCTGGCATCAGTTTGCAACCGGTCACTATCCGATGCTGTCGATGCCGGACGAAACCGCCGATCTGATCATGCACGGCTGAGTGGGCGGCACGCGCAATTGGCCAACGTCTGCGCCGTCTTCTGCGCCGTCTTCTGCGCCGTCTATTGCCTTTGAGGGCTAAGGATCAGTGCGTTTCATGATGCGTCGCCAGCGCTCCGGCAGGCGGTCCTCGGCGATGCGGATCCAACGGTCGATGTCGCGATGGTGGCGGCGGAAGGATCGCAGTTGCAGGGCAACTGTGGTGCTCACCGAGACCAACAGAACCAACCCGGAAACGATCATGATTGCGCCCAGTGGGATCGGCATTGGCAGAACAACCAAGCCTGCGCCAATCAGGACGACGGCAAATCCGATGGACAACAGTTTTAGCATTGCGCAGCCCTACAGCCTTTCAGGTTGAGCTCGAACGATGCCGCCCTCGCGCCCGACCGCAACAGTGACGCACTATCTATAGCGTCTATCTATAGCGTTTCAGAGTTAGCTCCAACCATCGCGCTGTTCCGCCCGGCCACAGGAAGCCCATGATCTCACGTGTGGTCAGGCGGCGGGCGGGCGAGGAGCGGGCCTCGCCCTTTGGTGGGATTGTTAGCGGCGGAGCTCCTGACATATCGCCGTTTCACGGCGATCGATGAGGGGCTGTCCGCCCCTCAAACACCCCGACCAGGGGATGGGTCCCCTCGACCCCAAACTTGTTCAGAGGGGCCCCTAGATCACTTTGTGCCTTTATTCGGGATCGTTCCGATTCCGAATAAAGGCAGGTTGCCCTAGATCATCGTGCTTTAAGTTGGAACCGCTATTGCGGTTCCAACTTAAAGCACAAAGATGATCGCCACTTTAGAGGCGAGCAACTTTCTGCCCTTATTCGGGATCGTTCCGATTCCGAATAAAGGCAGGTTGCTCTAGGCGGCCGCGAACAGGGGGGTGCCCAGCAGATTGGCGATGCCGGGAATTTGCTCGAGCGCCCAGCGCAACTGCTGTTTGCGGTGTTTCGACAAATCGGAGATCTTGACGGAGTTGGACAGCTTCAGTCCGCTGTCGAGATCCCTGAGTTGTTGGCGAAGGCTTTCATCAAGCAGGATCTTATGCGCCTGAATCAGGGCGTCGGCAACATGAGCCTGCTCTTCGATGTGCAACTTTGCCGCCGCGAGGCGGGCCGGCGTGGCATGCTCGCTTAGGCCATAGCGCAATGCCAGCACCCGCGCCGTCGATACAATGGGAAACAGGCCGCACTTTTTCAGATCGATGCGGCCGTCCTGCGTTTTGTAGCCGCCGAAGAGACCGAACGGACTTTCAAAACGGGCAGCTGACGTGGCTAGGGCGCGGTGGAAGCCGGCGGCGCCGGTTGCCAATTCAATCGCGGTTCGGCGCAGATGACGGGCGAATTCGAGATCGCCATGAACCGCGCGCAAGTCGAAGAAGATGTCGGCATTGAGGATGTCTTCCGGACGCGAACGGCCAATCCAGCCGGACACCATTTCGTGCCAGCGTCCCTCGCTCATGCGCCAAGCCGCATTTTTGGCCATGACACCGCCTTGGCAATAGGCAACGCCGACCTGATCCAAAATGTCGGCGACACGTGTTCCGAAAGCTTCAAACCATTGGTCGGTTGCACCGCCGGGTTCGCCTTCATCGAACAAAATCGCGTTGTCCTGGTCCATGGCGAGCAAGCTCTCGCCGCGCCCGCCCGAGCCCAGGACCAGCACTGCATGGCGGGCGGGCGGCGGCCCCTTGCCGGCGGCCAGCAGGTCCCGGGCAGCGATTTCGCAGGCCCGCTTGGTCAGCTCGCGCAATTCGCGCGAGATCACCGCTGCGATATGACGCGAATCGACGTCCTCATAGACCAGGCCGCGGGCAACGGTTGTCAATTCCGACCATATGCGTCCCAATTCCGGCGCGGTCGCTGCGTGCGAGATGCTGTCGCCCAGCGCAATTGCATCGCCGGCGCGTTGCTTGAGGAGATCGCGGGCCGTGATCGCTCCGACGATGTTGCCGGCGTTGTCGTGCACGCCGAGATGCCGGGTGCCGCGCCGCGCCATGTCGACGATTGCACGGTAGACGAAATCATCTGCCGCGATGGTAGCAAGCGGAAATGTCGCAACGGCTTTGGCCGCTTGATCGAGGGCGGCGGCACCCTGACTGTCGAGTGCCCGCAGGACGTCGCGTTCCGTTAGTATGCCGGGCTCGTCTGTCGTTGCTGCGGCCGCGACAAACACCGAACTGATCTTGTCGCGCATCATGATCGCGAGAGCCTCGCGAAGCTTGGTCTCAGGTGCTACGATCTGCGGCGAACCCCCGATCATGTCACTGATTCTGTGGCGATAAGGGAAGCTGTCGATGCGGGCATAGTCGGCCACGGAGGCAGGGATCAGGCGGCCTGCTTGCACGACGTCTTCCCAACCGGATTGAGCTTCCAGTGCGCGCCGGCCGGCATTGCCCGACATGCAGGCCCGCTCGACCTGGGCCAGCGACTGGTGGCCGGCCTTGGCCAGCAGCGGCAGCAGCGCCAGATAAACCTTCGCCGTCGTCACGGCATCACCGACGGCCGTGTGGCGGGCACTGACGTCGACTTCGAGCCAGTCCGCCGCGGCCTCGAGGGAGGACACGGGCAGGTTCGGCACAACCAGTTCGAACAGCTGGCGAACATCGAGCGTGCGCGGCCGGGCCCACGCCAGGCCGTGGCGCTCATGCTCGTATTTCAAGACGGTGACGTCGAAACCGATAGAATAGCCCACCATCAGCGACTGGCCGTGCCACCGCGCCAATCTCGGCATAACGGCGGCAAAGCGTTCGGCGCCGGCGACATCCGCATCGCAGATGCCGTGGATGCTGGTCGATTGCGCCGGGATCGGCAGGCCGGGATTGATCAACACGTCGAAAGCGACGTCGTCGGCGATTTGGCCGCCGGCGAGCCGCACGGCGCCGATCTGTACGATCCGGTCGTCGGCCGGGTTCAAGCCGGTTGTTTCGGTATCGAGAACAATGGTCGGGACTGCTGCCAGCGGCACCGCCGAATAGCTGGCATCGAGTGACGGAAATGTCATGTCGCGCATCCTTCGCGTCGAGCATCTTCGCGCTCGGAACGTTCAGGTGGGTGCACGCGTTGTCTGGCGCTCCCACATCCTACAGGATGATACCCGGTTCGGATTTGATCCGCCGCAAATCATTCACTCTTGAAAAGCTGTGCCTCGCGCGAGTAGGCGCGATGATTGCACCTGTGCCGTTTTTAGCCACGCCGTTTTTAGCTACGCCGCTTTTAGCTACGCCGTCAACCGAGCAACGCGAACCCATGTCCGCCCGCGGCGGGCCCGCCGCACCGACCCGCTTCCCGGCCCGCCGCCCAACGCCGGCGAGTCACTGCCGGCTGGCGGCATGGTGCCAGCTCACTGTGCACCGCTGCCGGCCGCGTGAGGAGGGTTGGCCGCGGATTAGCAGCGGTCCTCGTGTTTAAAGCAGGCGCGGTCGTTGCCGTTGAGACAACGTCGATGCCAGCGTCGGCAACGTCGCGCCATGCGACGGTCATAAACCTCGTAGTCATCGTAGTGACGCGCCCGCGCCTTGCTGGCGGCAATTATGCCGAGGATGCCGAGGCCGATGGCAATACCGGTTGCAAGCCGGCGTCCGCGTCGGCCGGTCTTGTGGACAATGGCGTTGTCGGCCAGGACCGATTTACCAACGACGGCCGGTCCGGCCATCGTCGCGTGGACAGGCGTTTTCGAGACGGCAGTGAGCGATGCGGCGACAATTGCCAGGATTAGGATACGCATGTGGTCCATTCCTTAGATCGGGGGTGAAGAGACATGCGCTGCTCGCAGTCTTAAGCGTGTCAGCGACCAGTACACAATGCCGGACGCCATATGAACACAACTTGAACGAAAAATTGTGGCACCAATCGATTGTCAGATTGGCACTTGTTGGGCAACTGTCGCCAATGCGATTGAAACTTCGTATCGGCCGGTTCGAAAGACGTCTGGCGATCAACCGTTGAACATTTGCGATGGCGTAAAAATGGTTGGCGGCAGCAGCGGACGCTGCTCATAGACCCATGTGGGCGATGAGCTGCCGGGTGATGGGATCAGCCGCACTTGCCAGGCGGTCGGTGATACTGAAGTGGTTGTCGCCGGGCGTTGCGACATATTCGGCCTTGATGCCCTGCTGGCGCAGCCTCGCCGCATAGGCCAACGACTGCCAGTGAAACAGATGCGGCTCGTTTTCACCGACCATTAGCAGGACATTGCTGTTGGCGACGGCGGGTAGGCCCATCGGGCTCATTGCGATCGCTTCGTCCTCGGTCAGGCGAATGTCGGCCTGAACATCGAGAAAGCGATGGGGGGTGATGTCGAACAGCCCGCTCAACAGCACACTGCTCTTGATGACATCGTTTGGCAGGCCGAACCGGGTGGCCCAGTCGGTGGCGATCAGCATGGCGCCGAGGTGAGCGCCGGCAGAATGGCCAGAGACGTGAATTTGTGTCGGATCACCGTTGTAACTGGCAATATTGGTGTGGACCCAGGCCAGAGCGCGCTGCATTTGTGCGGCAATATCCGAGACGCGCACGGTCGGGCATAAATCGTAGTTGACGATCACCGTCGTTGCGCCGGCCGACACCAGCGGGCCGGCCACATGGCTGTAGAAGCTCTTGTCCAGAGCGCGCCAGTAGCCGCCATGGATAAAGACATGAACTGGCGCGTTGGCGCCCGGCGCAGCGAAGATATCAAGCTTCTGGCCGTCACTGTCACCAAAGGCAATGTCCAGTTTGCCATCGAGCGTTTGGCGGGCGACAGCGCTCAGTGCGGCTGAATTCTCAAGGTAGCGTTCGGCATCGGGAACGCTGATCCGCGGCGAATACTGGACGTTCATGTCGGCGATCTGTTCGGCGGTGTAGGGCGAACTCATGATCCCGGCCCTCTCTCAAATGTACATGTCGAGCAGATTGTAGTCCTTGACCAGGCGCTCGCGAGCCGCCTCATGCCAGCGATTGTCGTCTTCTTCGCCGGCGAGTGGCTGGTAGACGTAACGCGGTTCTTCGGGGTAGCGCTGTTGGCGCGCATCGATGCCCAACGCGATCATGCGTGAGCGCTGGTGAATGCGCTCAGCGGTGTAGGTTTGGACTTCGCCGGTGAGTTTCTGCGTGGTAACGCCCAAGACGCGTTTGCGCGGAAAGAAGCCGGCGTTCAATGTCACGCGGCGATCGCCCGACGTATTGGCAAACGAACCGTGCACCGCCTGGCGGTTGAGGACCATGACGTCGCCGGGATCGCACAGCATTGGCACAGCGCCGACAATCCGCTCCGAACCGCTGTTTGCGACCAACTGTTTGATGTCGACCTTGCCGAGCTTGTGGCTGCCAGGCAGTGTCCACACGCAGTTGCCGGGCGTGCTCGGATAGAGCTGGGCCATGAAATTGAACCCGTGTGCACCCTGGTCCCAGTCTTCGGCCTGCCAATGGGTTGTACCGTCCTGATGCCAGGCGACGGACGGGCCGAGCCCCGGTTCCTTGATGAACGCCACTTCGTTGTAGGGAACGAAATCTGGTCCGTTGATCGCCTCGGCGACGGCCAGCAATCCCGGATGGCCGTAGAGGCGCAGGCACGAATCCATCAAGTGCAGGTTGCCATCGAGCAGTTGGACGGTCCATTCGGGCGCGCCCGTGTCCGGCATCGCCTCCTGCATCTTGACCGGATGGCGCCCCTTGTTGAGCGATGTGCCGCCAAGTGGATCACTCAACGGTTTGGCGTAACGGTAGGGAAACTTGCCGAGATCGCGCCCGAAGGCGGGGCGTCCAAGGTGATCGACGTCGGCATCCGGGGAGACCGGGGCAACATCGAGGAGATGGTCGACGTCGCCACGCAGTTCCGACAATTCATCCGGCCCGATGACATTCTCGAACACATAAAAGCCGTGTTCCCAATAGGCATCGAGGATCTCGGCTGCAATCTTGCCATCGCTGCCAAAACGAACTGGCCCGCGATTGCCCAAGGCGATAGCCTTTGCCGCACCCGTGCGAATGTAGTCGGCCATTGCGGCGGCATGTTCTTGAGCGGAGGGTTTGTGGCTAACCGTTGACTCTTGCATGGTGTCTTCCTGTCGAGGCAGCAAACCGATTGCTGCATCATTTCCCGACGGGGCCCACATGTGCAATTCTCCTGCCCCTATCTATCAGGCCGGTGATGCCAAGCGCCACAGATAACCGTTGGAGGGGTTGGCCATGGAACTGACAGTCAAACCGTTACATCCGCTGTTCGCGGCCGAAGTGGTCGGCGTTCGCCTGTCTCCGGATCTCGATGGCGCGACGGTCGCCGCACTGACAGAGGCGATTGACAGGTTTGCCGTTGTGGTCCTGCACGATCAACATCTCGATGATGAACAGCTGCTCGGCGTCGGCCGGTTGTTCGGGACGATCGCTGCCCCCCGCAACCACCGGGCGCAACGCCGGATCGCCATTGGCGAGATCGGTGACATCTCAAACCTCAATGCCAAGGGCGAGGTCAGGGCGCGCGATGATCATCGCCGGCTTGATGCGCTGGCCAACCAGCTCTGGCATTCGGATGCTTCGTTCCGGCCGATATCGGGGGCGCTGTCCATGCTCTATGCCCATGTCGTGCCGCCCACCGGCGGCGACACCGAGTTTGCCGACCTGCGCGCAGCCTATGACGCACTGGATGAAGACCTGAAAGCCGAGATCGCCGACTTGACTGTGGTGCATTCCATCTTCCATTCGCGCGGCCAGCTTGGTCATACCGACTATACCGAGGCGGAGCGGACGGCCCTGCCGGATGTCGAACATCCGTTGGTGCGCAACCACCCCGGGTCCGGTCGCAAGACGCTTTACATGGGCGCCCACGCCTCCCACATCGTCGGGTGGCCGATGCCGGAGGGACGACTGCTGTTGCGCGACTTGATGGATCGGGCGACCGAGCCACGGTTCCGCTATGCCCATCAATGGCGGGCCGGCGATCTCGTCATTTGGGACAACCGATGCACGCTGCATCGCGGCCGACGGTACGATGATGTCACGTATGCGCGCGACTTGCGTCGCGTGACGACGCAGGATCCGGACAGCGTCGGCAACAATCCGGAGCTGGTCCCTGGTGAATGAGCCCGTCCGCGAGGCTCCGGTGTCCGTTGCCACCTTGATGCTTGAGGCGCAGGCAACGCTTGAGGTGCGGGCAACGCTTGAGGCGCACGCCGGCGCCGGCCATGCGATCAAACACCGGTGTTTTGACAAGCCGGTGCCCCGAGCAGCCCATATAGCGCGGGTCGTGCTCATCGGACATGATGATGATCAGGTTAGCGGGTTACATCGACGCCAACGCCCTGTTCCCACGCCTCGACTGCTTGGTTGAGGCGGTCAATGATACGATAGAGCGCTTTCTGGTCTTGCGATGACAGCGCGTTCAGCAAATGCAGCTGGCGCTGGCGCATAATCGGCAGGACCTGCTCACACAGAGCTGCACCTTGGGGCGTGAGGCGGGCATGCACGACGCGTCTGTCGGTTGCATCGCGCTCGGTTTGCAAATGCCCCTTTTCAACGAGACCTTGGACCGAACGGCTGATCAGGGCCGGGTCCATGCCGATGGTGTCGGCAATGTCGTGCAGGCTGACCTCGTCCTGGGTTTCGCAGCGCTGGTGAACAATCGCCAGACAGCGCCACTCCGGCAGGCGCAAAGCAGCCGTTTCATCGAGGATCTGCATGGCCTGGCGGTTGAGCCGGTTGGTCAGCGCCAAAAGTCGATAGGTGATGAACTGCTCAACGGGGTATGCGATGCTGTCGTTGGCGGCTGGCTGATTGCGATTACGAGCATGAGTGTGCATGTGAATTCCAGATCAAATTTATTGATGAGTCAATGATTGACAGATCCCGATCCACTATGCTTTCGTTTCGCCGCAAGAGCAACAATGACTTTCAAAGCGCTGGCAAAGTACGGGCAAAGCGCTGGCAAAGTACTGGCAAATTACCGGCAAAGTGCGGGCCAGCCGCTCCCGATCCGGAGACGGCGCCACGTCAGGCACGCTGTGCTTTGCGCCGCGGTTCAAATGATTTGCGCAAACGGCCGATTGCGCCCTACTGCTGCGCATTGAACGGCGTGGTGCGTCGTGGTGCACCGTCGGTCTGATTGATACGCAGCCGATGTAGCAACCGGCAATAAGCATTGAACTGGATGAAATCATGTCACAACCGAATTTCGTTTTCATCACTGCTGATCAGCAGCGTGGCGACTGCTATGGCTTCATGGGCCGCAAGATCAAGACGCCGCATCTTGACCAGCTGCGCCGTGACGGGGCGTGGCTGCAAAACAACGTAACACCGTGCGTGGTTTGTCAACCCGCGCGCGCGTCAATCCTGACCGGTCAACTGCCGCTGACCCACGGCGTGCATGACAACGGCATCGATCTCGACCCGGACGTCGGCGCCAAAGGCATCGCCGGCGCAATGGCAGCGGCCGGATACGACACCGCGTTCTTCGGCAAGGCGCACTTTGCCACCTATCACACGTTCACGCCGACCGGCACGCCGGAGTGCCTGAGATCTTCGGTCAACTATGGCGCCGACTGGTACGGACCCTATATGGGCTTCGCCCATGTCGAACTGATGCTCGTCGGGCACAACTGGTTCTTGCCGGAAAAGCCGCCGGCCGGGCAGCACTATGAGCGCTGGTTTTATGGCGATGGCCGCGGCGAGGAGAAGAACGCACTTTACCGTGAGAACGCCGGCGATACCCGCGGTGCCGCGCAAACGTGGCACTCGAAACTGCCGGTCGCCTGGCATAATTCGACGTGGACGGCGGACCGCGCGCTGCAATGGTTGCGCGAGCGCGACGACAGGCCGTTCATGACTTGGATCAGTTTCCCCGACCCGCATCACCCCTTTGACTGTCCGGAACCGTGGTCGTGGCTGCATCATCCCGACGATGTCGATCTTCCCGAGCATCGTGTGCGCGACTTTGAGAACCGGCCATGGTGGCACCAGGCCGTGCTTGAAGGCGAACCGACAGGCACCAGGGAAAATGCCGAAACGCGAAAGGCCTACAGCCGGATCCCACCGCAAACCGATCAACAGCTGCGCGAGATTATCGCCAACACCTACGGACAGATTGCACTGATCGACCATCAGGTCGGCCGGTTGATGATTGCGCTCGATGAGCTTGGCCTGCGCGACAATACCTATGTCATCTACACCGCCGATCATGGCGACTGGCTTGGGGACCACGGGCTGATCCTCAAAGGCCCCATGCATTACGAAGGCCTGCACCGCGTCGGCATGATCGTGCGCGGGCCGACGGTGCCGGCCGGCAAAACCGTCCTGGCGCCAACCAGCACGATCGATGTCGGCCCGACGATCTATGACTATGCCGGTGCGCAACCGCTGCATCGACAGCACGGCCAGTCCCTTCGCCCGCTGTTGGAAACGGTGGGTGCCACGCGAGAATATGCCCTCAGCGAATGGGAGTTGCATTCCAACCGTACGGGCGTCGGGCTCAGCCTGCGCACGGTGCGAACCGAAACCGCAAAGCTGACGGTGGATCTCAAATCGGGCGCGGGCGAGCTTTACGACCTCGCCGCCGACCCCGGCGAAATGACCAACCGGTTCGATGATCCTGCCGCCAAGGCGCTCAAGGACCGGCTGATGGGCTGTATCGCGCGCCGGCCCAACGATATCGGGCCGACACGTGAACCTGTCGGTATGGCATAATGCGGTTGCCACGGGCTGGCATAAGGCGCGGCAAACAACCCAAAGGGCTTGGGACATGACCGATCTTGACATTCGCGGCCCCGTGCCGCGCGAACTTGTTGGCGACAATGCGCCGTCCGTGCGCCCGGGTGACGACCCGGCCCTCTACGGCAGCGCCACGCTGTCGCCAACGGCGCCGGTTGAAGCGCGCAGCTTTCAGACGTTCAAGATCATCTACACGGTCGGCCGCCTCGGCATTGATGATACCGGCGGCATTCAGGTCGCGTTCCGCCGCATTGGCGACATGGGTCGCCCGCAGACGAGCGATCCGGCAGCGCCCAACTACGTGACGGCGCGCAGCAATGGCGAGGGCACCATCAACGTCGAGGTCGGATTTCATGGCATGCGGCCGTGGAACCTGGTCGTCACGGCACACCAAAGCGGCGGCTATCTCAAACAAGGAGAGATCATCGAGATCGTGTTCGGCGACACCAGCAGGGGCTCGCCGGGGATGGTGATGCAGACCTTTGCCGAGAGCGGGTGTGAATTCAAGGTCATGACCGATGTCCAGGCAACCGGTAACTTTCTGCCCTTGCCGGAACAGCTTTGGGTGCCGATCGTGGCCGGGCCGGCGCATTCCTGGAAAGCGGTTTTGCCGAGCCTTAGGCGACCCGGTGAGACGTTTCAACTCGGTCTCAAGGCCGAAGATGTTTGGGGTAATCCGACCGGTCAGGCGACCGGCAGGGTCCGGCTTGAACCATCGATGGCGGTTGCCGGATTGCCATTGTCGTTCGACTACGCGCCGGTTGACCGGGCAGTGACCATCGCGGGCTTGTCCGTGGCCGACGAGGGGGTCTTGCGCATTGCCGTGTTCGTCGATGACGAACAGGTCGGCGAAGCCGGTCCGCTGGTCATTCGTAGCGGCGGCCGGGCCGGCTTTTGGGGCGATCTCCACGGCCAGACGGGCGAGACCGTCGGCATCAACAAGATCGAGAGCTATTTCGATTTCGCCCGCAACAAAGCCTTTCTGGATGTGACCAGCCATCAAGGCAACGACTTTCAGATGAATGACCGGTTTTGGGCGCTGCTCAATGAACTGACGGGCAAAGTGGACGAGCCGGGCCGGTTCGTCGCATTTCCCGGATACGAATGGTCGGGCAACACGGCCGTCGGCGGTGATCACAATGTGTTCTTCCGGCACGAGGGCCGACAGATCCGGCGTTGTTCGCATGCGTTGCTCGAAGACCGTTCGGGCATGGCAACGGACTGCAACACGCTCACCGACCTCTATCGCGGTCTGGCCGATGAGGACTGCGTGATGTACGCCCACGTCGGCGGGCGTTACGCCAACATCTTCTACGACCATGACGCCAAGATCGAAACCGCCGTCGAGATGCACTCGGCGTGGGGCTCGTTCGAGTGGATCTTGACCGATGGTTTTGCGCTCGGCCGCCGGGTTGGCGTCGTGTGCAACAGTGACGGTCACAAGGGCCGGCCTGGCGCCAGCTACCCCGGTTCATCGACATTCGGTGCCTATGGCGGGTTGACCTGTTTCCTGACCGACAGGCTTGATCGCGACGCCATTTTCGAGGCGATGCGGCGGCGCCATCACTATGGCACCACGGGCTGCCGTATGCACCTCAATGTGTCGGCCGCCATTGCCGGTGGCGCAACGCTGTTTGAGCGCAACCCGGATGCCGTTGCCGATCCGCCGCACCATGCCGTCGACAGCGCGATCATGGGCGATATCGTCCAAACGAATGCGGGCGAAGTCGAACTGTCAATCAACGTCATTGCGCATGCCGGTATCGAGCGCGTTGAAATTCGCAACGGCTTGCAAACGCTTGCGACCGTGCGGCCCTATTCGGAGCCGGATCTTGGCCATCGTGTCCGGGTAATTTGGAGTGGCGCCGAGTATCGCGGGCGCGGGCGCAATACGACCTGGAGCGGCCGGGCACAATTTTCCGACGCAAAGATTGCGCGCCTCGGCCTGATCAATCAATGGAACCACGAGCGCTTGTTCGAACAGCGCGGTTCGAACACGGTTGTCTGGAATACGGTCACAACCGGAAATTTCATGGGCTTTGATGCTTGGCTCCAAGATGATCGCAGCGGCGGTTTGCACATCACAACCAACCACGGCGACCTCGATGTCGATCTGGCGACGCTCGGGCTCGATGATCAGGTGTTGGAGGCCGGCGGCCTGGCCCGGCGGATCCGCGCCTTTCGTCTTCCCGGCGAACCATTGCGCCGAGAACTGTCGATCACCCGCACGATTGCACTCAAGCCGGAAGGCGACAATCCGCTGTGGGTCGCGGTGATCACGGAAGATGGCTATCAGGCCTGGTCGAGCCCGATCTATCTGTTCCGCTAGAGCAACCTGCCTTTATTCGGAATCGGAACGATCCCGAATAAAGGCAGAAAGTTGCTCGCCTCTAAAGTGGCGATCATCTTTGTGCTTTAAGTTGGAACCGCAATAGCGGTTCCAACTTAAAGCACGATGATCTAGTGGTCTCAATCACCTCAAATGACGCATTGAGATGCGCTGACCGGCCGCGTTCCGGCGATCGGCCGGCGGCGGCGATATCCGCCGGCAGGCGCTTGACATTCTGGCGCCGGCGTCCTGCTCTGGGCGTGGCGTAGGTTTGTCAACAAGGCAGAGTCATGAGCGTGCCGGATACCATTACCGTTTCCGTGGTCCAACACCGTCTGACCGGCATCGTCGAGGAGATGGGCGAGGCGATGCTGCGCACCTCGTTCTCGCAAATCCTGAACTCGAGCCGCGATTTTTCGACGGCGATCTGCGGCGCCGACTCGCAGCTGGTGGCGCAGGCCGATCATATCCCGGTGCACGTCGGCGCGTTGCGCCCGGCAGCCCAATCGATCATCGAGGCCTTCGCCGGTACGGTCCACGACGGTGATGTGTTTGTGCTTAACGACCCTTATTTCGGCGGCTCCCATCTGCCGGATGTAACGGTGTTTGCGCCGGTCTTTCTCGATCGCCGCCTGGCGTTCTGGTGCATCAACCGTGCGCATCACTCCGACATTGGCGGGGCGACCTATGGCGCCTATAACGCGGCCGCGCGCGAGATCTGGCAGGAGGGCATCCGGCTGCCGCCGTTGCGGTTCTATGACAAGGGCGAGCGGCGCGAGGATGTTTTGCGCCTGCTCAAAGCCAATGTTCGCCACGCCCGCGACTTCGAAGGCGATTTGATGGCGCAGATCGGTTCCGTCCATCTCGCCAAGCGGCGGCTGCTGGCGCTGGCGCAGGAGTTCGGCGGTGCGACGGTTCTGGCCAGTGTTGCGCGCATTCTCGATGCCACGGAAAGGCAGGCGCGGGCGATCTTCTCCGCCTGGCCGGACGGGATCTACCGCGGTCAAGCGTGTCTTGATGATGATGGCCGTGGCAACGAGGATATCGCCATTCGTGCCGAGATCACCATTACCGGCTCGGATCTGACCGTCGATTTGCGCGATTGCGATCCGCAGGTCGACAGCTTTTTGAACTCCGCGGTGGCGAATACACGGTCGGCGGTTCTGGTGGCGTTGGCGGTACTGCTCGATCCCGACATTGCAAAAAATGAAGGCATGGCCCGGCCCGTGCGGATCCTGACCAAGGAAGGCACGATTGTTCATCCCCGGCCCGGCGCGCCCGTGACGATGTGCACATCGCACTGCGGCAACGAGATCATCGAGGCCGTCGTCGTGGCCCTGTCGCAAGCCTGCCCGGAACGCGCCATGGGCGGCTGGGGACGGCGGCTGCGCATTGCGCTCAAAGGCGTGAACCCCAGCAACGGGCGCGCCTTCATCTGGCACTTGTTCCACGCCCGGCCCGGTGGTGGCGCATCGTCCGGCGGTGATGGCTGGCACAACGCGGGCGAGTGGCATTCTGCCGGCGGCCTCAAGTTCGGTTCCATCGAAGTTGCAGAAACGCGGTTTCCCCTGTTTTTTCCGGAGCATGAGTTTCGCGCCGACTCGGGCGGCGACGGGCGCTACGTCGGCGGTGCGGGGTGCGATCTCAAAATGGTTGTCGAGACCGCGCAAGCAGCCGTCGCCAACGTTGCCGGCGACGGCACGCGCCACGGCGCACGCGGCATGCTCGGCGGTGGCGACGGTGCAGCGCACGACTACAAGATGCAGGCCCCCGGCCAAGACCCGGTCAGGCTTGCGAGCAAGATCGAAGGCCAGCCGGTGCCGCCGGGCACCACGTTTGAAATCCACTCCGGCGGCGGTGGCGGATGGGGGCCGCCCGATGAGCGCTCCGAGCCCGCAAGACGGCGTGATTTGCGCAATGGTTTTGTGACGCTCGCCACCGGCGGAGAGGCGTGATGACGTATCGAATTGCCGTCGACGTGGGCGGCACGTTCACGGATGTCGTCGCGGTCGACAATAGCGGCACCGTCACCTTCGCCAAAGCCCAAAGCACACCCGAAGACCAGTCTGTCGGCACGCTGGAGGCGATTGCCCGGTTGGCCTCTGAGTTCGGCATTGGAACGCGCGAGCTGCTCGCCGACACTGATCGCATCGTCCACGGCATGACGGTTGCAACCAACGCGCTGTTGGAGCGCAAAGGGGCCAGGGTCGGGCTGCTCACGACCGGCGGTCATCGCGACGTTCTGGAGATGCGCGAAGGGCTCAAACCTGAACGCTACAATATGCGCCTGGCACGCGTCGAACCGCTGGTGCCGCGCCATCTGCGCCTGGGCGTGCGCGAGCGCATCCGCGCCGATGGCCGGGTTGAAACTGCGCTCGATCGCCGGTCGCTTGACGATGCCATCGATGCACTCGAGGCGCAGGACGTGACGTCGGTCGCCGTGTGCTATTTGCACTCCTATGCCAATGCCGAACACGAGGAGATCACGCGCGCGGCGATCGCGGCGGCGATGCCGGATGCCTACGTATCGCTGTCATCGGAGGTCCTGCCGCAGATCAAGGAGTTCGAACGGGTTTCGACAACGGTCGTCAACGCCTACGTCGGCCCGCTGATCAAGCTCTATCTTGACCGGCTTGAGCAGCAGTTGAAGGCAGCCGGTTTTGCCGGGCCGTTGCTCGTGATCCTGTCGCACGGCGGGGTAGCACCGGTGCGGGAAGCCGTTCGGGTTGCGGCCGGCACGGTGCTGTCGGGCCCCGCCGGCGGTCTCGCCGGTGGCCGGCGGGTTGCTGAAATTCTCGGTCAACCGGACCTGATTACGTTCGATGTCGGCGGCACCTCGAGCGATATCGCACTGATTGCGGATGGCCGCGCGAGCCTGTCCAAGGACCGGACGATGGCCAATGAGCGCATTGCCCTGCCCTCTCTCGATATCGTGACGCTCGGCGCCGGCGGCGGCTCGATCGCGCGGGTTGAAACCAGCGGTTTGCTCGAAGTCGGCCCGCAAAGCGCCGGGGCAGTGCCCGGTCCGATTTGCTACGGCAAGGGCGGCACGGCGCCGACCGTGACGGATGCGAGTGTCGTGCTCGGCTATCTCGACCCCGCAAACTTTGCAGGCGGCGAAACGCAGCTCGACCCGCAGGCGGCATTGACGGCATTTACGCAGCTTGGCGAAAGACTTGGCGTCAGCGCGCTTGAAGCCGCGGTGGGCGTGCATCGTGTCATCAACACGCAAATGGCGGAGGGCATTCGGATCGCCACCGTCAGGCGCGGGGTCGATCCGCGCCGGTTCGCGCTACTCGGCTTTGGCGGCGCGGCGGGAATGCACGTCACGGAGCTGGCACGGATGCTCGGGCTTAGCCGGGTGGTCGTGCCGCGGCTGGCGTCGGTTCTGTCGGCCTGGGGTATGCTGACGACAGAGTTACGCTTGGAGAGCGTGCGCACGGCAGTGGGCGAAACCGACACGATCGCGCCTGGTGCGTTGCGCGATCTGTTCGCGCAGATGGAAGCGCAAGGCACAGCGCAAATGCGCTCGTGGTTCAATGGCACGATCAGGCATCGCCGGGCCGCGGACATGCGATACGGCGAGCAGGTCTTCGAAATCGATGTGGCGCTTGACGGTGTCGATCTGAATGCTGCTGACGCATTGGTTGAACTCAAACGTGCCTTCGAGCGGCGCCACGACGAACTCTATGCCTACCATCTGCCGGACCAGGCGCCGGTTCTGGTCAACGCGCGGGTGGCCACCATTGGTGAATTGGAAAAACTGCCAGTCGAGCCGCCGCCGCAAATTCTCACACCGGCCACGGCTGACGGCAGCAGGCGCGTTTACCTCGACGACTGGACCAACGTAGCGGTCTATCGCTTCGCACTGCTGGCACCCGGCCAGAACATCGCCGGGCCGGCGTTGATTGAGTCGGAAACGACAACGGTGCTGTTGCGCCGAGGTGATCAGGCGGTTGTAACGCCGCAGCTGTGGTTGGATATCTCGGTTGGCTCGACGTGAGGCTGAACATGATTGTCCGCGGTGTGAGAGGAGACCTGCCCAATGGACGTTCGTGTCTTAATTCGTGGTTTGAGCCGCGGTTTGAGCCGCGGTTTGATGCTGGCGGTTGCCCTCGGGCTATCGCTATCGCCGGCCGCGGCGCAAAGGCCCAATGATGTCGACGTTGAATTGGTGTTGCTGGCCGATGCGTCGAACTCCATTGATGAAGCGGAGATCCGGTTCCAGCGCAGCGGTTACGCAACCGCCTTGACGCACCGCGATGTGCTCTCAGCCATCGCCAAGGGTGATCTCGGGCGGATTGCCGTAACGTTCATCGAATGGGCGGACGCCGTTTCCCAGGATGTTGTCGTGCCGTGGATGATCATAAGGGATCGGGCCACGGCGCAGGCATTCATCGACAGGCTCATGCGGGCACCGCGCCGGGCCTATGGCAGCAATGCCATTGGCGAGGCGATCGCAGCAGCTCACAAGGCGATCGAGTCCAATGCCTATCACGGCCATCGCAAGATCATCGACCTTTCCGGCGACAGCGCCAACAACTGGAACGGTCAGCCGATCGAGACGGCACGACGAAAGGCGCTGGCCGCCGGCATCGTGATCAACGGATTGGCGATATTGTGCCGGTTGGATGACTGCGGCGGCCGGCCGGTGTCCTATGACCTCGGGAAGGCTTTTTCAGAGACGATCATCGGCGGCCCGGGAAGTTTCGTGATCACGGTCGACACTGCGCGCGCGTTTACAGACACCGTCCGCCGCAAGCTGATCCTCGAACTGGCCGAATTGGCGCCCGCCGGCAACGCCCACACCCACAGATGAACTGCCATCCACCAATTCTCAGGTTGGTTTAGCGCCACGGGGCACCCACAAAAGCGTGGGCTTTGGGTGACCGGGCCGGCAAACGCGATGAAACAGGATGGTACCTGCTCGCTCTGAAACGCCCGAGATCATCGCCTGTCTAGAATCGAGCAACGTTCTGCCCGTTGTCGGGATCGTCCCGATTTCGACTAAAGACAGGTTGCTCTAAAGACAGCTTGCTCTAAGGCTTGGCCATGCCGGGGCGCAGGGCGCCGGTGCGCTGCGCCTCTTCAAGCGTGCGTGCAAGTTCGGCGCGGGCCTGCTCGGCCTTCAGTTGTTGGTTCCACAAGTTTGCATAGAGCCCGTCGCGTGCAATGAGTTCGGCATGTGTACCTTCTTCGACGAGCCGGCCGTTTTCGAGAACAAGAATCTTGTCGGCGTGCACGATCGTTGAAAGGCGATGGGCGATAACCAGCGAGGTGCGCCCCTGAGAGACGCGATCGAGAGCGTCTTGAATATCCCTTTCGGTCTGGCTGTCGAGCGCGCTCGTTGCTTCATCGAGGATCAGGATGGGCGGGCCTTTCAATATGGTCCGCGCGATCGCCATACGTTGCTTTTCGCCGCCGGACAACTTCAGTCCGCGTTCGCCGACCATGGTCATGTAGCCATCGGGCAGTTGCCGCACAAACTGGTCGATTTGTGCGAGGCGGGCGGCTTCGTAGACCTCTTCATCATGCGCATCGGGCCGGCCGTAGCGGATGTTGTAGAGGACCGTATCGTTAAACAGCACGGTGTCCTGGGGGACGACGCCAATGTTATCGCGCAGCGAGGCCTGCGTTACCGCGCCGATATCTTGGCCATCGATGGTCACGCGACCTGCAGAGATATCGTAGAAGCGAAACAGTATGCGGCTGATTGTCGACTTGCCGGCGCCGGACGGGCCGACCAGCGCCACCATGCTGCCGGGCGCCACCGTGAACGACAGATCCTGCAAAATCGGGCGCTCGGGATCGTACGAGAACGAGACGTTATCAAACCTGATCGTGCCGTCGCCAACGTGCAACGCAACCGCGTCCGGACGATCCTCAATTTCAGGGTTCTCCTGCAACAGCGCAAACATCGTCTCCAGGTCGACCAGGCCCTGACGAATCTCACGATAGACGAAGCCCATGAAGTTCAGCGGCATATAAAGCTGGATCAGCAACGCATTGATGAGAACGAAATCTCCAACCGTGTGCTGGCCGGCGATGACACCTTGGGCGGCTAGCACCATGCACACCGTCATGCCCGCCGTAAAAATGACCGCCTGACCCGAGTTGAGCACGCCGAGCGAATAGTAGGTTTTGATCGCTGCCTGTTCGTAGCGCGCCATCGATACATCGAAGCGACGCGCCTCCATGACTTCGTTGCCGAAGTACTTGACGGTCTCGAAGTTCAACAGACTGTCGATCGCCTTGGTGTTGGCTTCGGTGTCGCTGTCGTTCATTTCACGACGAATGGTGATGCGCCATTCGGTAGCCTTAAGGGTGAACGCCATGTAGGCGGCGACGGTCACGATGATGATCGCAACGTAAACCCAGTTGAAGTAGTAGAGCAGCACTACGGTGATAAAGATGAGTTCGAGAAGGGTTGGGCCGAGGTTCAAAACGCCGGTTCGCATGATCAGCTCGACCGCTCGGGTGGCCCGTTCGATGACGCGGGACAGCCCACCCGTTCGTCGTTCCAGGTGAAAGCGCAGCGAGAGCTGATGGAGATGGCG
Organism: Hyphomicrobiaceae bacterium; assembly: GCA_965223355.1. Lineage (GTDB taxonomy): Bacteria > Pseudomonadota > Alphaproteobacteria > Rhizobiales > Hyphomicrobiaceae > Tectiglobus. The sequence goes on along the minus strand of CBDCWE010000003.1, from coordinate 3,108,251 downwards.
AAAGGTACGATTGTTCAATGATCGCACCGCATGCTGACCGACCGCTGTGAACAGTACATCCCGGATCTGGGTCAGAACGACCATCAAGATCCTGCCGACGCCGTAGGCAACGACCAACATCACCACGGCCGCTGCGATGTTTGTGGTCGCCAGCGCGTCGGAGCCGCTGGCGCTTTCGGTGAGAGCGTCGGTGGCATACTTGTAGAACACCGGCACCGTCACGGTCACGAGTTTCGCAAGCACGAGAACGATTGCGGCGATGATTACGCGCCGACGCAAATCCGGGCGACCTTCAGGCCAGACGAAGGGCAGCAAGCCGCGCACGACAAAGGCATGCGTACTGCGCGCCGCCTGTCCCGCAGCCTTATGGGTCGCCGACTTGGTCGCCCGATTGTGTGCTCGTGCTTGCTCTGCCATCGCGCCCGCTCTGCATCAAGGGTTGTCAGGGCGCCGAAAGAAAGATGCCAACGCCGGCGGCAAGTCGGATACCGGCTCTCAGACGGGGATGAACCGATGCCGGCAATCTAGTGGTCTCAATCACCGAAGAAAGCGTATTCAGACGCTCAGATTTGGTCTGTGCCAAGGCGCGGTGGGTGATGCCGGCGCATCATAACGCCGCCGCAACGCTGGCACCAGGCCGAATCTGAGCGCCTTCGATGCGCCTTTAGGCGATTGAAACCACCAGTCGAGCAACTGTTATGCCATTCGTCGCGATCGCTCCGGTTCAGACGAACGGCGGGGCGCTCTAGCGATGGCGCCGAGCAGTTTGACGGGGAATGTCGAAGCGCTGACACGGATAGATCAAATGCGGGTTTCGGATTTTGCGACGGTTGGCGCGATAAATGATGCGATATCGCCGGCCGCGGCGATAATGGCGTCGTGCAATGCGCCACAGTGAGTCGCCCCGACGCACGACGTATTTGCCGGGCAGTTTCACGCGCCATCGAGACCGTTTGCGGCAGCCGTGGCCGCGGCGACGGGCGCGCTGGCGATAGCCGCGAACCGCGGTTCGCGATCGTCGTCCCGCACCGACGTCGCGACGAGCGTCGTTGGCGACACGCTGTGGCGTTGATGTGGGCGTCGTGGTGGGCGTTGACGGCGGTCGCTGTTGCTTGGCGCGCGGTGTGCGTGCGGCGGGCTGGCCGGTGGTCTTGCGCACCGGGCGCGGCGGCACGGAACGCGGTCTGGCGGCAGCTTCGACGCGCGCCTGCCGCCCGAGTTGCGGCAACGCGCGTTCCGGTTCTTGAACCGGTTCCGGCTCGTCCGCTGCGGTCAAGCGGCGCGCGAACTGCTTTGCGCGGCGCCAGACGGCAGCCAGTCGATTGTGCTGGTCTTGGGTGTTGTGCCCGGCCGCTTGGCGCTGCCAGGTGTTGCGGCGGGGCGCGGGCGGCAGTTCGCCAATGCGGACCCGGCGTTGGCGCACGGCTTCTTGTTCGGCGCGCTGGCGGGCGGCCGCCTGGCGCGCCCGTTCCTCGGCAGCACGTTTCTCGGCCGCGCGTTTCTCGGCAGCACGTTCCGCGGCAGCGCGTTCCGCGGCAGCACGCTTCTCGGCAGCGCGTTCCGCGGCAGCGCGTTCCGCGGCAGCGCGTTCCGCGGCGGCACGTTCCGCGGCAGCACGTTCCGCGGCAGCGCGTTCCGCGGCAGCGCGTTCCGCGGCAGCGCGTTCCGCGGCAGCACGCTTCTCGGCGTCCTGCTGGCGGCGCAGCGCAAGCTGGCGTTCAACGTCGGCGTGTTGGCGTTGGCGCTCGGCTTCAGCTTTGCGCTCGGCCGCCGCGTCGGCTTCGCGCTGACGTCGGCGCGCCGCCGCCAAACGCAGCTCCTGCGCGCGTTGTTCGGCTTCCAGTCTCAGACGGGTTTCCTGTTCGCGTCGCTGGCGTTCGATTTCGGCGTTTTGCTGTTGGCGCTCCTGTCGGGCGCGGCGCTCCGCTTCGACCCGGCGCCGGTCGGCTTCGGCACGGCGTCGTTCTTGTTGAGCCTGTCGGCGCGCTTGTTCCGCACGCCGGCGTTCGTGCTCCGCTCGCTGTTGTGCGAGGTCCAACCGGTCTCGTTCGCTGCCGGTGTGCTGCGGCGGCGGCTTCGTGACCTCGCTCGGGACGACAAAGGGAGGCGGCGTTGCGCCCGACAACCTTGGCAGGATTTCGCCGTCGTAGTTATCGGCCGACTCGCCGAACCAACTCTGCATCGTTTTGATGATGGTTTCCGAGTTCGGGAAATCGATACGACGAAGCTTGATGTCGGACATCCGCTGTGGCCGCTGGCCGGGCGGCGGTAGAACCAGACCGCCGCCGAGTTGCAGACGCGGAATGATCTGTTGTAGATACGTCGTGTTCGAATGGTCCAACCAGTCAACCGCCGGTCCGCTCACCGTGTCGCCGCCGGGCGGCGGCGGCTTCGATGTTGCTTGGATCTGTGCAATCGGATCCCCGGCGGACCGGTTTTCTTGATTAGTCAGAAACGCGTCGAACTCCTTGCTAGCCTGGTCACCGATCATCTGCGCATATCTTTGCAGATAACCAGGATGGTGGAACTTTAGATCGATCCCGGTTCCGGTGCGCGATGGGATCGAAAGGCGCACTTCATCGCCAACCCTTGTCAGAACCTGGTTGGGGTGGATCGTCTCGAGCACAAGTCGATGGTTGCCGGCGCGCAGCACCTGCCGCGGCATCACGTGCCACTTTCCCGTCTGATCGACCCGTGTCGTTGCAATGACCTTGTTGTTGCGCAGCAGCGACAGTTCGCGGCCCGGCGCGCCATAGCCGCTGGCGAGCAGACGACCCTTGCGGCTCACCGAAAGTGTTGCAATGACCGACGGCGGCAGACCATCGCGCGCAACCGGGACGCCAGCCATCGCCCGCCCGCGCGGATCAAACCGACCGGCGCTATGCGGAATTTTGGGATCGACCGCGGCGGTACGTAACGGTTGGCCAGGCTCATTGGACAAAGCCGCCGGGCCGGTCAGGCTCAACCAGATCAACCAACAACAAATCGTCGCGGCAGCCCGCATAACAGTGCATCTCCACCATAGCGTGTAAACGCGTGCCGGCCGCAGCGCTCCGGCATTGTCCGAGGACGGCGGTCGGCATGGCTGCTGACACGGCCAAACTTAGTAACTTTAAACCACACCACCAAATTATGACACTTGCATGCGTTGCGACCAAGGTCCACAACTTGCCATCTCAACACTACAGCATCGTGCCGGCCAACTCCGTGCCGCAATTGCCGCGTTGGTTAAGCGTTTGCGCCGGCTATGACGGGTGGTTTTGAGTACAACGACAGGATCGTGAGAGCAAAAATGTCACAACCATCGCCTGACACCACCGCCGGCCAAGGGCCAGGCCAGGGTGCACCCAAAGCGCGGCTCGGGCGCATCTGTGTTTATTGTGGATCCGGCAGCGGCCGCAATCCGGTCTACGGCGAGGCCGCCGTGGCGCTCGGTCGAGACCTGGCACGGCGCCAGATCGGCCTGGTCTACGGCGGCGGCGGGCTCGGCCTGATGGGCCAGGTTGCACGTGCGACCATGGCCAACGGCGGCCATGTCACCGGCATCATCCCCAATTTTCTGTTGGAGCAGGAAAGACCGTTGACGGGGACCCAGGAATTGCGGGTTGTCGCCAACATGCACGAGCGCAAGATGGCGATGTTTGAACGCTCGGACGCATTTGTGGCGCTACCCGGAGGCATCGGCACGCTTGAGGAACTGGTCGAACAGTTGACCTGGTCACAGCTCGGCCAGCACTCCAAGCCCGTTATTCTCGCCAATATCGCGGGCTTTTGGGATCCGTTCCTGTCGCTGTTGGCGCATATGCGTGAGCAAGCGTTCATTCGCGATGGCTTGGGGGTCAAGTTTGCCGTTGTCGACGGGGCGGAGAAGATTGTACCGACCATTGAAATGCTGATTGGTGCCGAGGACACGGCTGCAACAGATCGTGTACTCGCGGAGTTCTAGTGGTCTCGATCACTATGGTCTCAATCACCTAAAATGACGCGTGGCGATGCGGGACCGTTTGACTTGACGAGAAGGTGTAAGGCCTGATGCTCGATGCTGCCGCCGAGCGCGCTCACAAGACAAGCAATGTCCTCCATACGGTCGTTCTGCTGGCCGGCATCGGCGGGCTGCTTGCGGTGTCCACCGCTTTGCTTTGGGGCTGGGCCGGGTTGATCGGGACAGCCGTTAGCCTGGTGCTGTTGTCACTGTTTGCACCGCGGCTGCCGGCGCAAATGGTAATGCGGCTCTACCGTGGACAACTGGTCGACCCGAGAGGTAACAGCCAGCTCAACCGCATTGTCGACGCCCTGGCCCAGCGCGGCGGTCTGCAGCATGCGCCGCTCATCTACGTCATTCCGAGCATGACGCTCAATGCGTTCGCAACGGGCCGCCGCTCAAGCGCCGCAATCGGCATCACCGAAGGTCTGTTGCGCAAACTCAGCTTGCGGGAGTTGGCCGGTGTGCTGGCGCATGAAATCAGCCATATCAGGAACAACGACCTGTTCGTCATGGGGCTCGCCGACATGATGACCCGGTTCACCCACGCCCTGTCCTACATTGGCGCCGGCCTGGCCGTGTTGAACCTGATGTCGGTCGTGGTCGACGGTGAAGCGCGCTATAATTGGCTCGGAATCGGCGTGCTTTACCTGGCGCCGGCAATCTCAAACCTGCTGCAGCTGGGATTATCGCGCGCCCGTGAGTTCGATGCCGACCTGGAAGCGGCGCGTTTGACCGGCGATCCGGAGGGCCTGGCAAGTGCGCTCCACAAGGTCGAGCGCTATACCGGTCATTTCTGGGAAGACCTGATGCCGCCGGTGCAGGCGCGGCGCGTGCCGCAACCGTCGGTATTGCGCTCGCACCCGACCACCAATCAGCGCATCGAGCGGCTGCGGCAACTAGATCTCGACACGGCACTGCCGCAGATCACGATTGTCGAAGAACCGATGCTTTCGATGGTTGGCCTTGGACCGATCTCGATGCGGCCGCGGTATCGGTTCCCGGGCTTGTGGTATTAGCGATTTGCAGCGCTCAAACGACATCGGTTTTGTAAGATGGCTGGTCGACCAGGTCCGGGCCGGCCAACGTGGCGCCATCGCGCGGGCGTTGACGGAGGTCGAGCGCGATTCCGACGTGGCGCGGGCCGTGCTGGCGGAACTGCAACGCGACTTGCGCGGGCTGGCGCTGGTCGGCGTCACAGGCCCGCCCGGGGTCGGCAAGTCCACGCTCGTCAATGCTCTCGTTGCCGATTGGCGCCGTGGCGGGCAAACCGTGGCCGTCATAGCCGTCGACCCATCGAGCGCATTGACGCGTGGTGCAATCCTCGGCGACCGCATTCGCATGACGGCAGCCCGGCAAGATGACGGCGTGTTTGTGCGCTCACTTGCCAGCCAGGGCAACTTGGGTGGGCTTTCACCATCAGCCGTCCGCCTCACTGATGTGTTTGATGCCGCCGGTTTCGACCGCATCATCATCGAGACCGTCGGCACTGGGCAATCGGAAATGGACGTCGCCGAAATCGCCGACGTGACCGTGGTTGTCTGCGCACCGGGGCTCGGTGACGACATCCAGGCGATGAAGTCCGGGCTGCTCGAAATTGCCGATATTCTGGTCGTCAACAAGGCTGATCTGCCGGCAGCCGAAGAGACCGCCCAACAGTTGGCCGGTGCCGTATCACTGCGGACCACGGCATCGCGCGGCGTGGCGGTGTTGAAGACCTCGGCGACCCGGGGGGACGCGGGCATTGGCGCCCTGGCCGGCGCCATCGATGCGCACGTCGGCACGGATGATCGCCCCGATGACGGCCTGCGGCGGCGCCGGCGGCGCATGCGATATCTTATTTGCCAGGCCGCCGCCGAGCTGCTGCGCATGCGCCGCCGCGCCGAGACGCACGCTCAGGCACTGGATGCGATCGCGGGTTCAGCCCTCGCCGGCGACATCAGCCTTGCCGAGGCCGGTCAGCTGGTGTTGCAGCTCGTCGGCGGCGCCGGAGCGCAGAAATGAGGTCGCAACCGCCCCGACCTGGCGCCCTGCAGCCGATGTCAACCCGCCTATCGCCGTCCAGAGTTTGAAAACCTCTCAACACGTTCGGGGCCAGGGCGGGATCCAAGGCGGGGTCCAGGGGATGCTGACCTGCTGCCAGAGCGGACATGATCTATCCGACGATTTCCCAGGTTGTCACGGGCTCGCCGGTTTCGGGATGCTTGGTGTCCTTAAGACCAATGCCGTGGGCTGCAAGCTCATCGCGGATGCGATCGGATTCGGCCCAGTTCTTCGACTTTCGCGCCGCCAGTCGGGCGGCAATTCGAGCCTCGATATAGGCCGGTTCGAGGTCCGACGTGCGCTGCGCACGCACGTATTGATCGACTGCCAGGCCCAAAAACAGAGCATTGGCGGCGAGTTCAGCGGCGCTGTCCGTGGCGCCCTTTTCAACCGCGCGGGCCAGGCCATGCAGCTCGGCGATAGCCCCCGGTGTATTGAGATCGTTTGCCAGATGTCGCGCGATGCGCGGCGTCAAGGCCGGCTCGACTGAGCCCCAGGCCTGGCACAGTTCAGCCCACCGCGCGAGCGCCTTTTCGGCCGCGTTCAAGCCGGCGACCGACCAGTTCAACGGTTGGCGATAGTGGGTCATGAGCATCGCCAGGCGCAGGACCGGGCCGGGCCAGCTGCGCCCGCCGAACCTATCGGTTGCCAACAACTCATGCACAGTGATGAAGTTGCCGAGCGATTTCGACATCTTCTCGCCTTCGACCTGCAGAAAGCCGTTGTGCATCCACACCTGCGCCATCACCGGCGTGCCGTGGGCGCAGCGGCTTTGCGCAATTTCGTTTTCATGGTGGGGGAAAATGAGATCGATGCCACCGCCGTGAATGTCGAAAACCTTGCCGACATGGCGTTCAGACATCGCAGAGCACTCGATATGCCAGCCGGGCCGGCCGGGCTGCTCGATACCCGCCGGCGATGGCCAGCCCGGCTCGTGTTCGCCGGACGGCTTCCACAGAACGAAGTCCATCGCGCCTCTTTTATAGGGTGCGACATCGATGCGGGCACCGGCTTCCATTTCTTCCAGCGACCGGTTTGCCAGCCGTCCGTAATCGGGCATCGAGGCGACGTCGAACAGCACATGATCGTCGGCGATGTAGGCATGACCGGCCGCGATCAGGGTCTCGATGAGGGTGCGCATCTCGGCGATATGCTCGGTGGCGCGCGGTTCGACGGTTGGGGCTAAGACACCCAATTGCGCGATGTCAGCGTGGAACTGGGCCTCGGTCTTTCGTGTCACACGCGAGATGGCATCGTTGACGGCAATGCCGGGATGCTCCTGCACCGCGCGCGCGTTTATTTTGTCATCGACATCCGTGATGTTGCGCGCATAGGTGACATGCTCAGCACCGTAGGTGTGGCGCAGGAGCCGAAACAGGATATCGAAAACGATGACGGGGCGGGCGTTACCAATGTGAGCATAGTCATAGACGGTCGGCCCGCACACGTACATGCGGACGTTGTCGGGGTCGATCGGTTGGAACTCTTGTTTGCTGCGGGTCAGCGAGTTGTAAAGGACGATCTGGCGTTCGGTCACGGTGCAATTCCTTAGTGCAACCTGGCTTTATTCGGGAACGGGACGATCTCGAATAGGGGCAGAAGATTGCTCGATTCTGACGTCGCGATCATCGTTGCAATTCAAGCCGAAATCACGACTTCGAACTCAACGCGTGCGCTTTGGACCGCGTGCCAGGGTGCGTTTCGAAACCCTCAAGCCTTCGGGACAACGGGCGATGCGAGTGTTGGAAAGGCTATGTCGGGGATCTTGCAGCAAAGATAACGGCCGCTTCCGCCAGGGTTCGCGAAAGTCAAATGACGTTCAAGCGTGTCAACAACACCGCACGGTGGACCTGTTTGGTTATCCTGCCAATCGCGTCATCTATGCGCGGTTTGCCAGCCATGGTCAAGATGTTGGCGCCGCCGACACGCTCAGATGTCGAAAAGGCGACAATGATCCAGTTGCCTGTGCATGCCGCATTTGCGCTGCATTGACGCCATACCCAAAAGATCTATTACAACGCGTGGCCACGTCACCTTCGTGATCCCGTCGACCGAGAAGCAGATGATGCAACAGCATAAGTGGACAACCTGGATATGGTCTGCCAGTGCCCTCGCAATGATCGCTGCTCCGATCGTTGTGGTCAGCGGCATATCCGCGGCTAACGCACAGTTCTGGAAGTTTCCCTGGGAGACCGATGAACCGCGGCGGCCGCCGCCGCGTCGGTCACCGCCTCCAGGGGCGCCCGTAGTGCGTGACCCGCAAGGACGCGCGCCGATCTGCCTGACGCTTGAGCAGCGCTTGGCGGAAGAAGCCAACCGCGGCAGTACACAGCGCAGCCGGTTGCCGCAGATCAATGACAACATTCGAGCCGCACGGCGCAATCTGCGGCGCGCCGAGCGTGATCTCGACCGCCGGGGCTGTTACGAGCAGTTTCTGTTTACGCGATCGCTGCGCCGAACGCGTACGTGCGTGCAACTGGATCGCTCGTCCCGCGAGGCCAGTCGTCAGATTGCCGACTTGGAGGCGCGAAAACAGCAGATCCTCGGCAGTGCCGGGCGTTCGTACCAGGACGACATCATTCGCGAACTGGCGCACAACAACTGCGGTGGGATCTATCAGCAAGAAGCGCGGCGGCGCAACCCGTTCTCGAATTTCTGGCAGGACGAAGACTCGGGCGATCACAACTATCGCGGCAACACGTTTGCAGGCTTGCCGTTTGCGACCTACCGGACCGTTTGCGTGAGATTGTGCGACGGCTTTTACTTTCCGGTAAGTTTTTCGACGCTGCCGACGCATTTTTCACGAGATGCGAACGTCTGCCGGTCGCAATGTGCAGCACCGGCAGAGTTGTACTTCCATCAAAATCCGGGGCAATCGATCGATCAGATGGTTTCGCACGCCTCCCAACAACCGTATAGCGATCTCAAAACGGCCTTTCGGTACCGCAACGAGTATGTCGCCGGGTGTTCCTGCAAACCGACCGAGTATGTGCCGGAAATGGCCAATGCATCGCCGCAAACACAGCCAAACATGCCGCAGACCCCAACCAACTCCAGGCCGAGCGCGAAGCCGTTGTCGCCAGTTCGATAACGGCCTGGCCGCCCCCTCCCGGCACCCACAGCCGCGGTCTCACGAGTTCTCGGGAGTTCTCGGGGAAGGGTCGGCCGAGCCCGGCAGGCGCAGTGCGCCGCGCGATGGCGAGGCGTCGGGCAAGCGGCGCGGCACGCGCCTTGCCGGCGCTCAAAAATCGCTCCGGTGAAACGGGTCAATATTTATGCGGGCTGGTATCAGACTGGCCGCGGCCCCCTTGACAATCGCGCCAAGGGCGCATCGCCCTTCGCCAACCCGTGATGTGCCCAAATGTTGCCTGGCTCTGTGCTGGCTCGGCTCTCAATGCGATATCGTTCAGTCCCGATAGTGCAACACGCGCCCAATCGTATTCATGAGAATTTGCGCTGCCAGGATCGATGTTGCACCGGTCGGATCATAGTCCGGTGCAACCTCGACCAGATCGATCCCGGCAATCGTGCCGCGCTGGGCCAGCCCATCGATGAATTCGAGTATTTCATAATAGAGAAAGCCGCCATGGCTCGGCGTTCCCGTGCCCGGTGCAATTGACGGATCGAACGCATCGATATCGATTGTCAGATAGTAACGCCGGCCGGCCGGCACGCGCGCCAACACGCGATCGACCCCGAGCTTTCGAAACTGGCGCACAGACAGGATGTCCGAGCCCATCCGCCGGGCATCTTCATAGCCTTCCCGCGCGGTTGATGAGACGTTGCGAATGCCGACCTGGGTCAGTCCGGTAACATACGCCTTTTCCGCCGCACGACGCATCGGGTTGCCGTGACCGTAGCGCACGCCATGGCGTTCATCGACAAAATCGAGGTGGGCATCGATCTGTACGACATGGATCGGCGCTTCGTTTGAAAACGCGTTGATGCAGGCAATGTTGATCGAATGGTCACCGCCGAGAACCACCGGGAGTGCCCCTGCTGCCAGAATCGCCCTGACACCGGCCTCGATGTTGGCGTGGCTCTGGAGCGTATCGGTATGGACAATATCGCCATCGCCAAGATCGACGAGTTTGAAGCGGCCTTCGGGCAAGTAGGTGACATCGTCCTCGTGGTCGTAGGCGCCGGCATGACCAAACGCAAACAGCGTCGATGCCTCCCGGATACCGCGCGGTCCCTGGCGCGCACCCGCCCGCCATTGCGTTCCGAAATCAAACGGCGCGCCGAGAACCGCAACATCGGCCTCAAGGTCACGCCAGTCCGAGACATGCACCCATTTCCCAAACGTGCAGATGCCGACAAACGGAAGGTTGAGCCGCCCGGCTTCGTAGCCGTGATTTGTCATGTCTTGTCTCCCACCGGTTCTCCCTGCGGCGGCCCCGCGGCCCTGCGATCCGGCCACGCACTGCTCACCGCCGGCGCGCCCGATCCGTTGCATCACAATTCCGGCACAGAATCTATTGACGCAGGTTGGTCACCGCAACTACTGAAGTTGGCCAGATTTCAGCTTTGTGAGCGATGCGCACGTTGTCGGCACTGGTGGCCGATGGGGCAACACTTGGCTCACGAATAACCAACGGAGGCCACTGAACCATGCCCGAACGGCAACCGACGCGCGTTAGCTCATGGAATGAGTGGGATCCCTTGCGCCACGTCATTGTCGGCGTTGCAGACGGCTGCTGCATTCCGCCCTCCGAACCGGCTCTCGACGCCAAAGTTCCGGAAGACTCAGACATGCGCGGTCAGTGGGGGCCGCGCCTGCAGGACACCGTTGCAAAGGCCAACCTCCAACTCGATGGTTTCGCCAAGATCCTCGAGAGCCGCGGCATCCGTGTCGACCGCCCGACACCCCTGAATTTCAACCAGCCGATCGCGACGCCCGATTGGCAAACGCAATCGATGTTCGGCACGATGCCGGCGCGCGATGTCATCCTCACCGTCGGCCATGAAATGCTGGAGGCGACGATGTCCTACCGCTGCCGCTGGTTTGAATACCTTTGTTATCGTCCGTTGCTGCAGCGCTACTATGAAGAAGATCCCAACATGCGCCACGAGGCAGCGCCAAAACCGCGTCTGACGGATGCCGACTACCGCCCCGATTATCTCTCGGACAACATTGGTGTCGAGCAGCGCCTCAAGTGGACGGCGGATAAGTTCTTCGTTACGACCGAGGAAGAGCCGCTGTTCGATGCCGCCGATGTTCTGCGTTTCGGCAAGGACTTGGTTGTGCAGCATGGCTTCACCACCAATCAAAAGGGTATCGACTGGCTGCAGCGCCATTTCCCCGATCACCGCGTCCACGCCGTCAACTTTCCCGGCGATCCCTATCCGATCCACATTGATGCAACCTTCACCCCGTTGCGACCCGGATTGATCATCAACAATCCCGATCGCCCCTTGCCCGCGGACCAGCGCGCCCTGTTTCACAACAACGACTGGGAAATCGTCGAGGCAGCCCGGCCCGCGCACAATTCACCACCGCCGCTGTGCTACTCGTCGGTGTGGCTCTCCATGAACATCCTGATGCTGGACACCAACACCGTCTGTGTCGAAGCCAGCGAAGTTCATCAGATGGACCAGCTCGACAAACTCGGGTTTGAGGTCGTGCCGGTGCCGTTCCGGGATGCTTACGCGTTCGGCGGTGCATTGCATTGCGCGACCACTGACGTCCACCGTGAAGGATCGCTGCAGGACTATTTCCCCAATCAGAGTTAGAAAACCTCTGAATAAGTCGGAGGTCCAGGGGATCATCCCCTGGTCGGGGTGTTTGAGGGGCTGAAGGCCCCTCAAGGATCGCCGCAACGCGGCGATTGAGTGAAGGCTTTCAGCCCTTACAACCCGACCAACAAGCCCGACCCGCCGGCCACCCCGCGCGCGTTGCGCATCGGCTGCAGGCGTAGGCGACGGGGCGGCGATCGGGCAACCCGGTTTGATCGGGCGCTTGGCGATCACGTGATCCTCACCCAGTCCGGTCAGACAGTGACGGTCTTTGCGCCGAACGAACCTGCCCGCCCGCTGGATAGATCCGCCTTCGATTGCCACAGCGCCCGCTTGCAAACTCGACCAAGCCACGCTAAAGGCAAATTGGGGCAGCACGGAACTTCTTATGCCGGAACTTTAATTCCGGAGAGGGTGGCAATGCTACCAGACATCTCGAACCTGGCCGCGCACTGGTTTCCGTCGGGCGGTGGTGGTGCTTTCCCCACTGACAGGGTGAAGTATCGGCGAGTTGCACGTTGCTTTGGGTTGAGATCCCGGATGCGATGCCGCCCTGCGCCTCCTCCGGCGGCAGATGGATGACAACTCACGATGATCGCCACTTTAGAGGCGAGCAACTTTCTGCCTTTATTCGGGATCGTTCCGATTCCGAATAAAGGCAGGTTGCTCTAAGGGGAGCGAGTGGGCTGCATGACAAACTCAGCTGGTGAGAGAAACTGGCAGGAGATCTTGCGCCTGGTCGTCATCGTCGGGGCGCTGGCCCAGGCCGCCTGGTACTATCCCGGCTTTATCTACGCCGATTCCCTCTACCAGTATAACCAGGCGCTCAGCGGTGACCTGCGCGATTGGCACCCGCCGATCATGGCTCTGTTCTGGCGTCTGCAGATCAAGCTGCTCGGCACCGGCAACCTGTTTTATGCCTTGCACATAACCGGCTACTGGCTGGCGCTTTATCTGGTGTTGCGGCATTGGCCGGCGAGATGGTGGACGCCACTCACTGCGCTTACTTTGGGCGTTGCACCCTTTACGCTGCCTTTGCTCGGGGTCGTCTACAAGGACGTGTCGCTGACGGTTACGGCGATGCTCGCCTGCGCCCTCATCCTCGATGCGCGCCTTAAAGACCGTCCCGTCGGCCTCGCCCGCGGCGCGTCGATCGCCGTGCTGTTGTTCTATGCCAGCTTCGTTCGCAGCAACGCTCCGTTTCTGACCGCGCCGCTGATCCTGTTAGCATTCGGGCGCTGGGACAGGCTGATTTCCTGGCAGCCGGTGGCGGCTGTCGCGCTCGCCGCCGCGCTGCTCTTCGGATCACCGCTGGTCAACAACCGCCTGATCGGCGCCAAGCAGGAAGGAGCAATCAGATCCTTGCAGGTCTACGATCTCGCCGGCCTATCGCACTTCAGCGGTCACAACCTTATGCCGGGCATCTGGACGGAAGCGGAAAGCCGCAAAATTGTCGGTGCCTGCTACGATGTCGAGCAATGGGACAACTATGCTTCCTGGGGCAAATGCAAATTCGTATGGGCAAAGATCGACTACGCGCAGGTGTCGCGTGCATGGCTGGCCGAAATCGCATCGCGTCCCATCACCTATCTCACTCACAGGTTCGCGCATTTCAACGCGCTGATGCGCTTTGCCGGGACGTTCGATGCACACCAGTATGTCGCAGAAACCGAGCCTGGTTTTGATAACTACAATCCGCCACAGAAAGCCCCCCTATACCGGGCCTACGTCAATTGGCTGAAGGCGTATCCCCGGATGATTTGGTACATGCCCTATTTCTGGTTTGCACTGGCGCTGGGGCTGTTCGTTCTGACGATGCCCTTGGCGAACCGCGTAACCCAGGCAGCGAACGCGATGGCGGCGGGCTCGATATTCTATCTGGCCGGATATCTTCCCTTCGGGGTGGCGTCCGGCTTCCGCTACGCACTGCCATCGCTGCAATTGACCTGCCTTGCCGCTCTGGCGCTGCTGGCGGTCAATTTCCATGCGAAGGGCCTGTCGTTGAAAGTCCTGTCGTTGAACGGCCTGCAGTTACGACTGCTTGCCATGCCGGCACTCATCATCGCGGTGGGCTTTCTCGTTTAGTGCAAATGACTGCAACAGGTAAATCGAGACGGGCATGGAACTGACAATTTTGATGCCATGCCTCAATGAGGCGGAAACGCTGGCGAATTGCATTCGCAAGGCCAAGGGGTTTCTCGAAACGTCGGGCGTGGACGGTGAAGTGTTGATCGCGGACAACGGCTCGACCGATGGTTCCCAAGCCATCGCTGAGAACGCGGGAGCACGGGTCGTCCACGTCGCCGACAGAGGTTACGGCGCAGCCTTGAACGGCGGCATCGCCGCGGCGCGCGGCACCTACATCATCATGGGGGATGCCGATGATTCATACGATTTTTCAAAGCTCATGCCGTTCGTTGAGCGACTGCGTGCGGGCGCTGATCTTGTCATGGGAAATCGCTTCGAGGGCGGCATCGCGCCGGGCGCGATGCCAGTTCTTCACAAGTATCTCGGCAATCCGGTGTTGAGTTTGATCGGCAAGACCTTCTTCAACATTTCGGCAAATGATTTTCACTGTGGTTTAAGGGGGTTTTCGGCGGAAAGAATCAGGAGCCTGGGCCTGCACTCGACGGGAATGGAGTTCGCAAGCGAAATGGTCGTCAGTTCGGCACTGGCCGGCTATCGAATCGACGAGGTCCCAACGACACTGACAGAGGACGGCCGCAGCAGGCCTCCACACTTGAAAACTTGGCGCGATGGCTGGCGTCATCTCAAGTTTCTCTTGATGTACAGCCCCCGATGGTTGTTCGTCTATCCGGGCCTGGTGCTGTTGTTCGGCGGGACAACCCTCGGGACGCTCCTGTTCTTTGGTCCGATCCGTATTCATCAGATTGTGTTCGACATAAGTTCCTTCTTCGTTGCATGCTTCATGTGCGTCTTTGGTGCACAATTGCTGACAACCGGGATGATCGCCAGGCAGTATGCGACGATGTCCGGCTACCTTCCCTCAAGTCGGCGGATCGAAGCCGTGGACCAGTGGCTGACAACGGATCGCCTGGCCTTGTCTGCGGTTGGGATCGTATTGATCGGTCTGATTTTATTTGTGTCCGCGGTCTGGAGTTGGGGACAGGCATCGTTTGGAAACCTCGGCGGTTCCTATGTTCCCCGCATCGTCGTGGCTGGCCTCACGATCATCGTCATCGGCCTACAGCAACTGATGGCCGCGTTCTTAGTCGGCATTCTCAAGATACCCTACACGAAGTGAGGGGAGGTGGTCTGGACATGATCGAGCACCGCAAGACGGCGGTTTCCTCGCGCTCGATATTCACATCGCCGAGATTGATTCCAACATTTCTGCGTTTTGCGGTGGCCGGCGCGCTGGGCTTTGTCGCGGATGCCAGCGTGTTATTGATCGGCCAAAACGTCGGCTTAAATCCCATTGTCGCTCGTGTACCGTCCGTCAGCGCTTCGATCGTTTTGACGTTTGCTTTGAATAACCTCTTCACTTTCGGCGGCAGCTGTAATCCCGGCGGGATACTGACAAAGTTCTACAAATACCTGACCGCAAGTCTCGGGGGGCTGACCCTGAACTGGGCCGTTTATGTGATGCTGATCCTCTATGCCTCGACCCACCCGCTTGTGGCGCTGGTGATCGCCACGCTGACAACGATGCTGTTCAACTTCACGCTTTACCGCTATTTCGTTTTTCAGGGCAAACGATGATCCGTGCGAATGAAAGATATCGGAAAGACCGGTCGGGCCGCGGTTATCGCCGCCCACAACAGGACCGCAGCCGCCACCGACCGCCGGCGCTGAGGCCTTGGTGGAAAGAGCTAAGGACATCTCTGAACAGGTCCCGGGGCCAGGGGTCCAACCCCTGGTCGGGGTGTTTGAGGGGCGGACAAGCCCCTCAAGGATCGCCGCAAAGCGGCGATATGTTAAGGGCTCTGCCCTCAACAATCCCGCCAAAGGGCGCCGCCCTTTGGGAACTCGTGACCTGACCGGAGGTTTCCCGGATCCGCTGTCCGCCCGGCAGCCCCCCCGATGCATCATGATGCATCATGATGCATCATGGTGCATCCTGGTGCACCATGAGATCATGGACGTTGGGTGGCCCGGCGGAGAAGCGGGATGGGGTGGCCCGGCGGAGAAGCGGGATGGTTGGAGTTCAGTCTGAAAGGCGAAAACGCATGGCGATAGGATCTGGTGGATCAGGCGCGACACATCGATCGCTTGTCACGGCCGGCCAACCCTCGAGCGCAGTTGCAATTGCCGACTGTTGCGCGCGGGGGCGGAGCAAGCAGGTGCGCTACCGGACGTGCCGACTGTCGACAGCGAAGCACCACATCGCTGGGTTGATCGGGAGCGGTTAGGTGACGGTATTGGTTACAGGCGGAGCTGGTTATATCGGCAGCCATATGGTGCTCGAACTCCTGGATGCGGGCGAACGGGTGGTTGTGATCGACAATCTATCGACCGGCTTTCGTTGGGCCGTTCCGCAGCAGGTTCCACTCGTTGTCGGATGTATTGGTGACCAGGCGTTGGTGCGTGACGTCCTCAGTGCGCACAACATCACGGCGATTATTCATTTTGCCGGTTCGGTTATCGTGCCGGAGTCCGTCAGCGATCCGCTCAAGTACTATTTCAACAATACGTCGAACTCGCGCTCACTCATTGCAGCAGCGGTTAGCGCCGGGATTGCGCACTTGATCTTTTCGTCGACGGCAGCCGTCTACGGTATGCCGGAACGCAGCCCCGTTGATGAGGCAGCGCCGCTGTGCCCGATATCGCCGTACGGCACCTCGAAATGGATGACGGAGATCATGCTGCGTGACGTCTCGCTGGCGCACGGGCTTGGCTATGTGGCGCTGCGCTACTTCAATGTGTGCGGGGCAGATCCGCTCGGCCGCAGCGGTCAGTCGACGCCCAGGGCAACGCATTTGATCAAGGTGGCGTGTGAGGCTGCACTCGGCAAGCGCGCCGGAATCGAGATCTTCGGCACCGACTACGAGACGCCGGACGGGACGTGCATTCGCGATTATATCCACGTCAAGGATCTGTGCCGTGCCCACCTGGCCGCCATGAAACACTTGCGAGAAGGCGGCCAGTCTAACGTTTTCAACTGTGGCTACAGCCGCGGATACTCGGTGCATGAGGTGCTGGCGGCGGTGAAGAAGGTGTCGTCAATTGACTTCGACGTTGTCGAATCGCCGCGCCGCGCCGGTGATCCGCCGGTGATCGTGGCGGACAATACCAAAATCCGCCGTTACCTGAATTGGGTTCCGGAATACGACGACCTCGCGGCAGCCGTCGAGCACGCCTTGGCCTGGGAGCGGCAGTTGGCGGCGCGTACGGACGGCGGATGATTGACGCCAAAGTGTTGGCTGAGTGCGTGTCGTGCGAAGGCGATGCCGGCATCCCGCTCGATGGTCGCGACGCGCCGACGCGATCGTCGGTCCGGGCAATCTGTGCCTCGCGCGGTCGACGCAGCGAATGAGCTGCCATCGCGCGCGCCTTGGCGGTTGATGTTTACGTTGGGATTTCGCAACAAGGGCTGGCATAATGCCGGCACCATCCCCCTCAGCCCGAAACAGTTGGATCATGCAGGTTGCCTATCAGATCGTTCACTTGAACAAACGTTTGCCGTTGCGAATCAGTCGAGGCGTATCGACCGGTTCCGACAACCTATTTGTCAGCATCACTCAGGACGGTGTCACCGGCCTCGGCGAAATGGCGCCCGCGACGGGCGACGACGCTGCTGCCGCCACCGCAGGCGAAGCCGCGCTGCGCGAATTCTTCACGCCGGACCTGCAGCAGTTGGCAATCCACGAGATCCACGCCCGCGGCCTGGCAGCCAATGTTCCAAGCAGCGCCCTCGCCGCGTTGGACGTCGCGCTCTGGGACTGGCTGGCAAAGCGCGCACGCCTGCCGCTCCACCGGCTGCTCGGGCTCGGCAGGCCGACCGCCGTGACGTCCGTGACCGTTGGCATCAATCCACCGGATATCGCCCGCGAGCACACCCGTGAACTGATTGAAGACGGTCGGTTCCGGTCACTCAAGATCAAGCTTGGTTCACCGGACGGTGCGGCCGCGGACCAGGCCATGTTTGCAGCTGTCGCACAAGCCGCCGAAGGCTCTGGCATGCTTTTGCGGGTAGACGCCAATGGCGGCTGGGACGTGGCCACGGCGCGGCGGATGATGGCGTGGCTCGCCGAGCGTGGCGTTGCGTATGTCGAACAACCCCTCAAACGCGGCGAAGAAGACCGTCTCCCGGAACTCTTCAAAGACCGTGCATTGCCGATCTTCGTCGACGAATCGTGCCGGCTCGCCTCGGATATTCCAAAGTGGGCCGACGCCGTTGACGGCGTCAACCTCAAACTCATGAAGTGCGGCGGCATCACCGAGGCCTTGCGCATCGTCGCCGTTGCCCGCGCGTTCGGACTGCAAACCATGATTGGTTGTATGAGCGAAACGTCGGTGGCGATTTCCGCCGGCGCCGCGATCGGCGCCCTGTTCAATCACATCGATCTTGATTCCCACACCAACCTGGCCCCCGATCCCGCGACCGGCGCGCAGTTGGTGGACGGCGTCGTCATGCCGCCAGATGTTGCCGGCCACGGCGCTACATTGAACGAGAGCACGGTCTGAACAATGCTTGGCCCGCACCACAAGATCGCGATCTATGCGGAAGCGAGTATGGGCAAGCCCGGCTCCAAAATGGCGGAGGGCGTGCTGCGCTATTCGCCCAATGAGATCGTCTGCGTGATCGATTCAGAGCAGGCCGGCAAGACCGTTCGAGATGTCTGCCCGGTGCCGCGCAGCGTCCCGGTTGTGGCCAACCTGGATGAGGCCATGCGCCGTGGTGCTGACGTCCTGCTGCTCGGCACCGCCCCATCCGGCGGGCGGGTGCCGGAGGCCTGGTGGGCGGTCCTGGACGCCGCCGTCGCCAACGGCCTTTCGATCGTCAACGGCTTGCACGATCGCCTTTCCGAGCGCTACCCGGATCTCGGCCATCGCGGCCAGTGGGTCTGGGATGTTCGCGTCCCAGCTGCCACGCCGCCGCCCATTGCCACCCGTCGTGCCGACGGGCTCGCGAACAAACGCGTCTTATTTGTCGGCACGGACATGGCGATCGGCAAGATGACGGCCGGCCTTGAAATCTATCGCTGGCTTCGCCAAGCAAATGCATCCGTTGCGTTTCTCGCGACCGGTCAAATCGGCATGACCATTACCGGGCAAGGCATCCCCCTCGATGCCATCAAGGTCGACCATGCTTGCGGCGCCGTGGAACAACTCGTCATGTCGGCCGCCGACAAGGACATCGTCCTGATCGAGGGTCAGGGCTCTTTACTGCATCCCGGCAGTACGGCAACGCTGCCCTTGATGCGGGGCGCCTGTGCAACCCATCTCATTCTCTGCCACAAAGCCGGATTGCAGGAACTCGCCACGCAGGATTCCGGCGTGCGCATTCCACCGCTCAAAGATGTCATGCGCCTCAACGAGGCGGTCGCCGCCGCCGCCGGCGCGCTCACACCGGCAACGACGAGCGCCATTGCGATCAACACCACCGGCCTGAGCGAAGGCGCAGCGCGCGACACCATTTCACAACTGGAAAGCGAGACCGGCGTCCCGGTGCAAGATGTCGTCAGGTTCGGCGCTGAAAAACTAGCAAAACCGCTTCTTTCCGCCCAATTGGCGCAATTGCAGCCGTAAGTGTGGACCATGGCGGATCCGGGTTATGCGGCGCTGGACCCGCGACACCGCGCACGGTTGCCTACCGCGGCCGTCGCCATCAACAAATTGACTCGCCGCCCGATGCTCATTAATGCTGCCGGACAATGCCCAAAAATAGGGCAATTGACGGGTTGTCTCAGCCAACGCCACTCCGTACCATGCAGCCCGATCCAACCTCGGGGCGAATATGACCTCGGGGCAAGTATGACAACAACCCGTCGGCAACGAACCACACAAGCCACCGTTAGAGTGGGCAGACTGTTAAAGGGAGGGAATGATCGCTAGCACGACAGACATGCCGTTTGTGCGATTTGCCAACGTCCAAAAGAGCTATGACGGCGAGACGCTCGTCGTTAAGGATCTGAATTTGGATGTCGAAAAGGGTGAGTTTCTGACCATGCTTGGGCCGTCGGGTTCGGGCAAAACCACCTGCCTGATGATGCTCGCCGGTTTTGAGCCCGCCACCCACGGCGAGATCTACCTCGACGGACAACCGATCAACAACGTCCCCCCCAACAAGCGCGGCATCGGCATGGTCTTTCAGAACTATGCGCTTTTCCCGCACATGTCGGTTGCAGAAAACCTCGCCTTCCCGCTGCAGGTTCGCAGTTTCAAGAAGCACGACATCCAGGACCGCGTCGAGCGTGCACTGGGCATGGTCGAGCTGTCGGGATTTGGCGGCAGACGTCCAGCCCAACTGTCCGGCGGCCAGCAGCAGCGTGTGGCCGTCGCCCGCGCCCTGGTGTTCGAGCCGGACCTGGTTCTGATGGACGAGCCGCTTGGTGCGCTCGACAAACAACTGCGCGAACAGATGCAGTACGAAATCAAGCACATCCATGAGCGCCTAGGCGTCACCGTCGTCTACGTCACGCACGATCAGTCGGAAGCTCTGACCATGTCGGACCGCATCGCCGTCTTCAATGACGGCGTGATCCAGCAGCTCTCAAGCCCCGATGATCTTTACGAACGACCGCAGAACAGTTTTGTCGCCCAGTTTATCGGCGAGAACAACAAACTGAGCGGCACCATTACCGACATCAACGGCGCGACCTGCCAGGTCAAGCTTGCGACCGGAGAAACCGTCAGCGCCGCCGCCATCAATGTCAAACAGAACGGTGAGCGCACCACGCTGTCGCTGCGCCCGGAACGCGTCGAGATTGCACCCGGCGACAGTGCCGTGCCCAACGTGCTCAACGGCGAAATCCACGAACTGATCTATCTCGGTGATCATTTGCGCGCGGTCCTCCACGTTGCCGACGCGACGGAGTTCATCGTCAAGGTGCCCAACAACGCCGGACACAAAGTCGTCAGCGAGGGCGAGAAGGTCACCGTCGGCTGGCAGACCGAAGACTGCCGTGCCCTTGACCCGATTGAAGTTCAATAGCGAAACCAAGAATGTTTGCGTCACATGCGCAAAAGCATGGCGCAACATCAGCCGATCCGGGTCTACCGGATCACACCGAAGGGAGTAATGGAATGAAACTCAAACAATGCTTGCTCGTTGTTTCTTTGGCCGTTGGCGCAGGCTTTGCGTTTTCCGGCCAGGCAGCAGCTGCAGGTGCTGCGTGCGCGAAACCCGGTGAGATCACCGTCGTTTCATGGGGCGGTGCCTACACCAAGTCACAGGTGGAAGCATACCACAAGCCGTTCATGAAGGACTGCAAGGGCGCCAAGATCAAGTCCCAGGACTACAACGGCGGCATTGCTGAAATCAAAGCCCAGGTTGAAGGCAAGAAGGTCACGTGGGACATCGTCGACGTTGAATTGTCTGATGCCATCCGTGCCTGCGACGAAGGCCTCCTTGAGACCATCGACCACTCCACGCTTCCCAAGGGCGACGATGGCACGCCGGCAACCAAAGACTTCATCGCCGGAACACTCTATGACTGTGCGGTTGCCAATATCGTGTGGTCGACGATCTACGCCTACGACAAAACCAAGTTCAAGGGCGACGCCCCCAAGACCATGGCTGACTTCTTCGACCTCAAGAAGTTCCCCGGCAAGCGCGGCCTGCGCAAAGGCGCCAAGGTCAATCTTGAATTCGCCCTGATGGCCGACGGCGTTGCCGCCAAGGACGTCTACAAGGTGATGCAGACCAAGGAAGGTATCGATCGCGCCTTCAAGAAGCTCGACACCATCAAGAAGTCCGTCGTTTGGTGGACCGCCGGCGCCCAGCCGCCGCAGCTTCTTGCCGACGGTGAGGTTGCCATGACCACGGCCTACAACGGCCGCATCTTCAATGCCGTCGCCGGCGAAGGCAAACCCTTCGAAATCGTTTGGGACGGCCAGATCTGGGATCTCGACCTCTGGGTCATCCCCAAAGGCGCGCCGAACAAAGAGCTCGCAATGGACTTCCTGAGATATTCAACCAGCACCAAGGCGCTGGCCGCTCAGGCGTCCTGGATCTCCTATGGTCCGGCCCGCAAATCATCGGCACCGCTGGTTGGCAAATACCACAACAAGGACATCGACATGGGTCCGCAAATGCCAACGGCTCCGAACAACCTGAAAAATGCCGTCCAGAACAACTTTGAATTCTGGGCCGACAACGCCGACCAGTTGAAAGAGCGTTTCAACGCCTGGCTGGCGAAAGGCTAAGGCGCGCGCGCCGCAGCACCAATCGGCGGTGCGGGCTTTACAGTCCGCACCGCAACTACCGTCACCAACTACCGTCACCGAGTGAAATCGCCGATCCCGAATGACGCCTCGAGGACCGCCATGTCAGACACCACCGCAGATCGTATCGGCACGGCAGACGCCAGCACACCGACTGCTCCGCTGCTGGCAGGCGACGGCGTACCGCTCAAGCTGAAGCTGGCGCGAACCACGAGGGCGGCCAAGCGCCGGGCGTTGTTGCTGACGCTACCCCTGGTTCTTTTCATCCTTGTTTCCTTCGTTTTCCCGATCGGGGAAATGCTCTTCAAGTCGTTCTACAATCCGACCGGCAGCAACGTCGTGCCGTCCTTTGCCGAAGTGATTCAAACCTGGGACGGCAACGATCTGCCACCGGAGCAAGCCTTCGAAATCCTGGTCAAGGATCTGGCGCGCGCGCGCAAAGTCCGCGAGGTCGGCAAGACCGTCGGCAACCTTGCAACGCGCATCAACTATGAAATTCCCGGATCGCGCAGCCTGATTACCAGAACGGCACGCCAGGTCCGCCGCATCAAAGAAGGCCCCTACAAAGACGCCCTGATCGCCGTCGACAAGCGTTGGGGCGACCCGGCCGTGTGGCGGGTTTTGCAACGCGCAACAAGAGACTTCACGCTGGCGTTTTATCTGGCCGCCCTCGATCGCCGCTACGATGCCGACAACAATATCGTGCAAGCCGACGAACTCTATCGGATTTACATTCCGATCCTATGGAAGACGCTGTGGCTGTCGGCGCTGATCACGTTGTTATGCTTCCTGCTGGCCTATCCGGTCGCGTTTTTGTTGTCGACGCTGCCGCTGAGAACATCCAACCTGTTGATGATCCTCGTGTTGCTGCCGTTCTGGACGTCGCTCCTGGTGCGCACGACGGCGTGGATTGCGATGTTGCAGACCGAGGGCGTACTCAATGATTTGTTCGTATCACTCGGCTTCATCAGCGATGACGGGCGCATCCAGATGATCTACAACCGCACCGGCACGGTCATCGCCATGGTCCACATCTTGCTGCCGTTCATGATCCTGCCGCTCTATTCGGTGATGAAAACCATCCCGCCGAGTTATATGCGCGCGGCCCGCTCCATGGGCGCCAGCAATTTCTATGCCTTCTTCAAGATTTACTTCCCGCTGACGACGCCTGGTATCGCCGCCGGCACGCTGCTCGTCTTTATTCTCGCGATCGGCTACTACATCACGCCGGCGCTGGTCGGCGGCAACGATGGTTTGTTGATTTCGAATCTGATTGCCGACCACATCAAGAGCACCTTGAACTGGAGCCTCGGGGCTGCGCTTGGCGCCATTCTGCTGGTCATCGTGTTGGTGCTCTACTGGCTCTACAACCGCCTCGTCGGCATCGATAATCTGAAATTCGGATAGTGGAAGTCTGCCAGCATGACCTTCATGAAACGTATCAAAGCACCGGCATTCTTCGTTCTGCTTGCGGCCACGGCAGCGTTCTTTGCCTACACCGGCACACTGCTCGGCGCCTTAGGCTTTCTCGTTCTGTTCGCAATTCCATATTTCTGCATGCGCCAGTTGCCGGCCTACGCCGGTCTCGGTGAGTGGCTGTGGGAATACACCTTTCTCACCATGTGCACCTTGATCTTCATCTTCCTGATCACGCCGATCCTTATCATCATGCCGTTGTCGTTCAATGCGGAGCCCTACTTCACGTTCACCGAAGGAATGATCGCGCTCGACACGGACGCCTATTCGCTGCGCTGGTACAAGGACATTTTCAAGTTCGGCATGACCGCGCCCAATGCCGATGGGCCGGGCTGGTGGACGGACATGTGGAACAACTCCGTCTGGATCGGCGCTTTCCGAAATTCGTTCTTTATCGCGATCATGGCAACGCTGCTGGCAACCGCATTCGGCACCCTCGCCGCCCTCGGCCTATCGCGCCCCGAGATGCCGTTCCGCACGGCGATTACCAGCCTGCTGATTTCACCGATGATCGTGCCGCTGGTGATCACCGCGACCGGCATGTTCTTTTTCTACGCCAAGAAGAACATCTTCCCGTTCTATCCCGACGGTCTCGTCAACACCTACCCGGGCTTGATTCTCGCGCACGCGACGCTCGGCGTTCCGTTCGTGATTATCACGGTGACGGCGACGCTGACCGGGTTTGACCAATCCCTGATCCGTGCTTCGCAGGGCCTCGGCGCTTCGGGCGTGACGACATTTCGCAAAGTCATCATGCCGCTTATCCTGCCCGGCATGATCTCCGGCGCGCTGTTTGCGTTCATTACGTCGCTCGACGAAGTCGTCGCCGTGATCTTCCTGGCCGACGTCGATCAACGCACGATCCCGCGCCAGATGTTCTCAGGTATTCGCGAGCAGATCAGCCCGACCATCCTGGCCGTTGCCACCGTTCTCGTGCTGCTCTCGATCGCGCTCCTCACAACCATCGAACTGCTTCGCCGACGCACCGAACGGCTGCGCGGTCTCAGTCCGGGTTAGGCGCGACCTGCGAACAAGCTCGGGTTTCCAAAGGGCAAAGCCCTTTGGCGGGATTGTTAAGGGCGGAGCCCTTAACCAATCGCCGCGTTGCGGCGATCCTTGAGGGGCTTTCAGCCCCTCAAACTCCCCGACCAGGGGATGATCCCCTGGACCCGGGGCTGGCGTGATCACGGCGTAATGGGGTTTCGCGCGTCTGTCACGATCTTGGTGCCAAGGCCGACAAAGCAAATGCCGGCGGCGCGTTCAACCCAATGGCGCAGGCGCTGGAACCTGCCGACCACGACGCGAGATGACATAAACAGGCTGACTGACGCGTACCAAACCAGCGCCGATAGAAACACACCGATAATCATGACGAGCATCAGCCACAAGGGCGTTGCCTCGCTCACAGCTGTTGCAAACACGCTGGCAAACAACACGATCGCCTTGGGATTGGTCAGCGTGACGAGAAATCCGAACAGCAGCGGATTGCCGTGGTTGGCCTGGCCCAAATCTTCGATGTTCGCGGTTGCGGGCTTCGAAAATAACAGCACGAGGCCCAGATAAATCAGATAGGCCCCGCCGAGTACGCGGACGAGCCACGTCAGCCATTGATATTCCACCAGAATGACGGCCAACCCGGCCAAGCTCAGGGTTGCATAGAACGCCAACCCGATTGATACACCAAGCGTCGTCAGCAGTCCGGCCCGCTGGCCGTGGCCCATTGCGGAGCGCACCACCGCGATGAAGTCCGGCCCTGGCAACACCAACGCCGGAATAAAGATCGCGAACACGGCAATCAGAGTAAAAGCCGGATCCATGACGCTCTCCTCTCAAGCCCTGTAAACCTTTGCACCCACCAACCGGAGCCCCCCGTGGCGGCCCGCACTGATGATCGAGAAGATCGTCATCACCTTATCAGCGCAATCAATTGAACACCGACTGCACCGCCATGCTTGGCAACCACAACGTCAGGATCGGGAAGAACATGCACAGCATCAGCACGCACCCGTCCGTGCACAGGAATGGAAACGATCCGCGCATCACGGTCGTCACCGGCACGCCGGTCGTGCCGCTGACCGCAAACAGATTGAGGCCGACCGGCGGGATCACCGCGCCCATTTCGATGCACAACGCGAACAGAACGCCAAGGTGGATCGGGTCAATGCCCAGTGACAGCGACACCGGATAGATGATCGGCACCACCAGCACCAGAATGGCCACGCCGGTGAGGAACATCGACAGGAACAACAAGACCACCATCAGGACGCCCAGGAACCCGATTGGCGATAGCCCCATGCCGGTCACCCAGGTCGCGATATCCTGCGGCCAGCCCTGGTTGGCGAGCAGAAACTGGAAGATGCCGACGCCGCCCAGCAGGAAGAACAAAATTGCCGTCAGGTTGACGGCGCGCTCGGTTGCGGCCAGCATTTCCTTGACAAACCGCCCGCGCATCGACAGAAAGCCGTAAATCAGGGCGTAGGCGCAGGCGCCGGCGCCCGATTCCGTCGGCGTCAGCACGCCGCCGTAGAGTGCACCGAGCACAAACACCGGCATCAATAGCGCCGGCAGGGCATCTATGCCGGCCTCGACCAGTTCCGACCAGCTGAATTTGTTCGCCGGCAACTTGATAATCAGCGCCATGGTCAAGACGATCACGGCATCACTGAACGCCAGCATCATCCCCGGGATCACGCCCGCAAAGAACAGCTTGACGATCGACTCATCGGTCAACACGCCGTAGAGGATCAGCGTGATACTCGGAGGAATGAGGATTGCGATCCCGCCCCCCGTCGCGATCACCCCGGCCGCCATCCACTTCGGATAACCGCGTTTGATCATCTCCGGGTAGGCGACAAGCCCCATTGCCGCCGCCATCGCCGTCGACGATCCGGAGATCGCACCAAACATCACGGCGGCCAGAATGGTTGCATAAGCAAACCCACCCGGCACCCAGCCGACCAGCGCGTCAGCAAACCGGAACAGTTTTCTGATCAGTCCCGTCCGCTCCATCAGGAAGCCGGCGTAGATGAAGAACGGGATCGCCATTAACGTGTATTTGTTGACGAAGCTGAAGAACGACCGGAAAATCGCCTTTTCCGAGAGCAGCGGGTCGTAGACGATGAAGCCGACGGTAACGGCGATCAGCGCCAGGCCGATTGGCGCACCGAGCGCCAGCATCGCAAACAGTGCAGGTCCTAGAACACCCATGATTAGATCTCGATCCCTTCTTCGACCGGAGCCCACTCAAAGACCTTTTTGCCCATGAGTGCACGGATGTCCTGGTACAATTGAAACAAGCAAACGATCGCCAGCAATGCGAAAGCGACGATCAGGATGGCTTGAAACGGCCAGATGTAGATCACCATACTCTGGGTCTTGCGCCCGAGCATCATCGAGCGCTCGAGGGTCGGAACGCCCCAGTAGGCGATAGCACCGTAGACCACCACCGCTAGCGCCGAAATCAAGGTCCGCACGATCATCACGAACCGCGTCCAACCGGCGTTCTCCAGCGCATCCATGACGGCTGCCATACGTAGATGCGAGCGCCTGGCCTGGGTGACCGCGAAATAGAGAAAGATCGAACCAACCATGCCGTAGGTGACGGCATCCTGTCCCCAATCGAACACGAGACCGAAGACATAGCGACGCAGCACCTCGGCGACCGCAAGCAGCGTTCCGAGAAACATGATCGCAACGGCGCAGTAACCCACCGCGTAGTCGAGCACAAACCGAAAGACGCGATAGAGCCGATCGACGAGCCAATCCATGAAGACGTCCCCCAAGCCGAACCTCGTTCGGCCTCAATTGTTAGAGCCGCAGCCCCGTAGCAAGCCGGCCGGTCCAACGTCGAACCGGCCGGTCTCAGCACTCAGGCGTTTTACTTCTTCGTGTACTTGGCGAAGATCGGCTCAAGCTTCGCACAGTCGGTCTTCTCGAGCCAGTTGGTACCAATCGGATTGGCCTTGACGGCGGCCTTTGCCTCTTGTGCGAATTTGTCGACCCACGAGTCGGCATCACCCGGCGTATTGGCCTTGATCCACTTGGTCGTGGCATCGCCGAGCTTGTCGGCCATCGCTTTGGCTTCCGCGGACGTCATGATATAGATGCCCGGCTTCGAGGGATCCTTGGTGCCATACTTGTCGATCAGGCGCTTATCGTTGCAGAAGTTGGCGCGCTTGGCCCATGGCAGGACGTCGTCAACCAGGATCTTTTTGATTATCGCCTGATGATCGGGCTTGAGCTTCTTCCACCACTTGTTCGAGCCAGCAATGTAGTAGTAGTCACCGACGATCCCGTTGATGCCGGCGATGGTGTAGAACGGTGCCTGCTCCTTGACCTTGTTGAAGCCGCCGAGGCTGGTCAGAAGCCCGTCGATAACCTTGGTCTCTAGCGCCGGCGGAACGTCGCCGAATGCCATGGTGGTCGGGTTCGCACCGAAGGCGCGCAGCATCGCATTTTCAGCCGGACCCATCGAACGGATTTTCTTGCCCTTAAAGTCGTCCGGCTTCATCAAACGAGAACCGGACCCGGCACCCATATAGAAGCTGAGATGTGCCGAGCCGAAGATCGTCACATCATGAACGTCGTTAAACCTCTTCTGCAGCATTTTGAAGGTTTCAAAGCCGTCCAGCGCGTTGATCGCACCGGGTGTCGTCAGCAGCATCGGGCCGAGCACGACATTCGTCCACGGGTCGAGGATGGCGGTCTTGCCGAACTGGCCCCATGCCAATTCGAGGTTACCCTCGGTCATGGCCTCGATCGCTTCCGGATTCTTGTAAAGTGATGATGAGACGTAGATCCGCACTTTACTGCCTGGAATCGCCTTCTCGACCTTCTCTTTGAAGATCTCCATCGCGATACCGGCCGGGTGAGGCGGTCCAACGGTATCCGATGCAATACGGATCGTCACTTCGGCGTTCGCCGTGCTGGTGGCCAGACCAGCAGCCATCACGGCCGCACATCCAACCGCAACGGCGCGTCGCGTGAGACGTTTGAGAACACCCAATTCTTGGTGGGTTGGCATTTTCTGTTTCTCCCTAGTTCAAAACACCTACGCCACCACTGTGCCGCAGACCCGCCATGATTACCACCAAAGATTTTTCGGGTCCCGCGCAATCCAGACAGAACGCGCACGGCGCATAGCCCGGCGCGTTCAGCGCCTGTCGTGATCGACATGAACAATGGTCACATATCATCTGTCGGACGCCATCTCGCATTGAGTTGTGGTTCGCGAGCGGCACGCTGCCGTACGACGTGACAACGGCTGCCCCGTACAGCACGACGTCGGTCGACGTCGTCTCGAACTACGTTCACCGTGGCAAAATGGTCGCGAAATAGCGGTCGCCGCGCTCGGAGGCCTCAGAACGCGTGCGGGGACAGCGAAAGCCCCCTGATCGAGACGTTGGAGGGGCGGATAGCGCCTCGTGGATCGCCGTCGAACGGCAACATGCATGAAACGACGTCAACGAGGCCGACGCAAGTCTGCGCATTCACGTCCGGCGGCCCGCTGCCGCGGTCGTTGGCCTGTGCATCAAAGAAACAGCCGGCACGAGGGCTGTGCCGACTGTCTCCGGATCCCCGAAATTCCCGCCAAGTATAGCCAAGTCAATTGGACCAAAAGGCCGACTATACCCATGTGAGCCCCCGTGTCTCGCTGACGGGCGGACAGACACGACCGGCTATGGCGAAGGAAGAGGCAACCACACGGGGTAGTGCGAATTGCCCCATATCCCTCGAAAACAAACACATCATAGCGCATTCCGATCGCAAAAGGTGTGCGTTAAATCACACCAATGCGCAGAAATTCTTTTGTCAGCGCACTGTTGTTTGTTTAAATCATCATATTTCAAGTATTATTCAGTCTTCTGGTTGAGTTGTCAACTCCCGATATTACGACGATACCTGTATTTGCCGCCGTAACAAACCATCGGCTCAGGCACCACAAAACCGGACGATCGGCCCGGATCGCTGTTTCCTGCGCGCCCACCGCCGCCGGCAGCGGATCACGCAGCTGATCGACACCATCTGATCAGGCCCGACCACCGCGCTCAATCAGGGCCCGATCCGGCCGGCCCTTGGCCGTTTGCTGAGACGGTATGACACGGCCCCACGCGGTCCCCCGACACCGCTCGGCACGCGCGGCCTTGGCCGGCGGCCGTTCGCAATACCGCTGCCACCGACGACGGCGCTGCGCGGACGGCCACCGGCCATGATCTCGGGGAGCACGCGAGCGCGGCCGCGCACGCGGGATGGTTCGGGCCAGTGGTCTCAATCACTTAAAATGGCGTATTCAGATGCGCTGCCCTGGTTCGTGAGCAGGAAGGCGTGCGAAAGCATAGCGTGTGCTATGGTGAGCACGGCTGACGCCCTCACGGGCCAGGGCAGCGCACCGAAGGCGCTCAGATTTGGCCTGGTGCCGGCGTTGCGGCGGCCTTATGATGCGCCAGCATCACCCATCGCGCCTTGGGCCCACCGCGCCTTGGCACAGACCAAATCTGAGCGTCTGAATGCACCATTTTAAGTGATTGAGACCACTAATTGTGCAACGCAATAGGGCGCCTAACGGGTTGGCGGCGGAGGGTGGGCCCGGCGCAACACGGCCGAGACGACCTTGTCGGACACATGGAAATCCCAGACGGCGGCGCCGCCGCTCTGGGCAAATGCACTGACCAGGTGTGGCACGTCGCCGAGATCTCGCACGCAATGCCCGGCCATGCCGAAGCCCCGGGCGATACCGGCAAAGTCGCTATGACCGAACACCGAGCCCTGTTCCGACAAGCCCTCTGACCGGAGCTTGTGCACTTCCGAGCCATAGGCCCCATCATTCATCACGATGATCAAGATGTTGAGTTGATGCCGCCTGATGGTTTCGAGCTCCTGAATGTTCATGAGCAAACTGCCATCACCGTCGAACAAAACGACCGTCCGGTCAGGTCGGGCGGCCGCCACGCCCATTGCAAAAGACGTTCCGTTGCCGATCGCGCCGAACTCCCGGATCGTCAGGAAACGCTCCTGCTGACGCGAGGGCATATGTGCAAAGAACCCGGAGCAGTGCCCCGACGAGTTCACCATCTCCCAGTCGGCCGGCAACTGCGCTTCCAACACCTCGACGACATCGCGCGGATCAAGCAGATCCGGTTCGATCTCACATTCAAAACTGTCCGGTTTCGTGTTCCGAATGCGGTCCGCGATGGCCGTGCTGCGCCACGTCGTTTCGCGCTCGGGCAAAGCCGCCGTCAGCGCCTCCACGCCAAGCCGCGCATCGCCGCGCAAGTGATGGCGCGCCACCTCCTGGCCTTGGCTCACCGCCAACGGATCGACATCGATGTGAAGCAGTGTGGCCTGTGGCCAAAGCTGTCCGCCGCCGCCCAGATGAAAAGCGAGGGAACACCCGACCGCGATAATCAAATCGGCTTCGGCGAGATAGTCGTGACCAACCTCTGTCGTGTAGCTCCCGGACATTCCGATGCAGTAAGGATCATCGTGAAACAGCCCCCGAGCCGGCAGGCTGGTTGCGAGCAGACCGCCGACCTTGGCTGCAAGCGTACGGCACGCCGCCGCGGCGCCGGCTTCGACGGCGCCCAAGCCGGCGATCACAACGACGCGCTCGGCCCCACCGGCCAGGCGAGCAGCTTTGGCAACATCGTCGGGATGCGGCACGATGGGCGACACGCGCGGCAGCAGTTCGTGCGACGGCGTCGGCAAATCCATCGACCCGGTCCAAGGTCGGTTCTGCAAATCGAACGGAATGCCGACGACCACCGGCCGGCGCTCGCGTCGTGCCTGCAAAAACGCGTCGCGAATTGCCACCGGCATGCGCTCAGGCCAATGCAGGCTGTGATAGGCCGCCCCCGTCGCGGTCACCATCGGCGCCTGATCGATGCCCTGGTTATACCAGCCACTTTTGAGTGGCGCCTCGCCGGCGAACACAACGATCGCTAGGCGCGCACGCACCGCGGCCGGCAGCGCCGTCATCAGTTGCGTCACACCGGGCCCGCACGTCACCGACGCGACGCCGACCTGCCCTGACTTGCGTGTATACGCCATCGCCGCCGCCAGCGCGCAGTGTTCGTGGCGCACGTAGATCATCCGACAACCGTGCTCTGCCAATCGCGTTGCCCAGTTCATGTTGGCATCGCCCAACAGCGCGAAGCACGTCGTAACACCTTCCTGCGCGAACGCCCGCGCCAAAACATCGAAAGTGCGGATCTCTGCGGGTTTCTGCACGATTGGACCATCCCTGGTTGAGAGCGCCCGTCATCACAGCTGACACGTGACGCAGCGCCGAGACGCGATATCCGAGGCATCGGCCCGCGGACAATGACCGCCACATCATCCAACCCGCCTTCGTGTTTGTCCATCCCGGCCACCGAAACAATTGCAGTGCCCCGCAGGCACGCTATCGTGGCCGGTATCAACCCGGCGATTGAGCAGCGCGCAGGCCCGACCGCAGCAAGAGGCGCCATCGGCTCATTCGTCGACCGACGACCAAGGCGCCAGGAGACCACCATGGAATTCGGCATAACCGCAGCCAAGATCGACGATGTCGGCCTCACCAGGCACGCGGAAAACCTCGGATACGATTTCGTCTGGGTCACCGACAGTCCACTGATCCGATCGAACCCGTGGGCCGTTCTCGCCCTCGCCGCCCAACAAACCCGGACGATCAAGCTTGGCACCGGGCTTGAGATTGGCGCCCTGCGCCTGGCGCCGGTCACGGCCAACGGCATTGCAACCATCAATCGCCTCGCCCCAGGGCGCACCTTCCTCGGGGTCGGTACCGGCAACACGGCGATGCGCACGTTGGGCCAGCGCCCGATGCGCGTTAGCGAATTCCGTGAACACATCAGGGTGGTGCGCGCGCTCCTTAACGGCGAAGAAGCCGACTACACATTAAACGGCGCAACCCACCCGATCCGCTTTCAAAACCTGCACTACAAATACGTTGATGTAGACAACTACATTCCGATCCACGTCGGCGGTTTTGGACCAAAAGCACAGGCCCTTGCCGGCGAACTTGGCGACGGCCTGGTCACCGGCATTCCGCGCGGCGGCATCATCCCCGAGGCTTTGGCAAACGTTCAACGCGGTGCCGATCGCGCCGGCCGCACGCTCGAAAACTTCCACACCTCGGCCCTGGTCAATCTGCTGATGCTGGCGCCCGGTGAAAAACTCACCGACGAGGCGGTCATCCAACGCTGCGGCTCATCGATCATGGTCAACGTCCACTTCGCCGTTGAGCTGGTCAAGGAAACCGGCTGCGAGCCGCCACACTATGTTCAGCCAATCTGGGACGAGTACATGGCGTTCCACAACGCCAAAACGGCGGCTACCCGACATCAGCACCTGCATGCGAGCCACTACAGCCATCTCGACCCGGAAGAAGCGCGTTTCGTCACGCCAGAGCTCATCAAAGCGTTCTGCATTGCCGGCCAACCGGAACAGATCATCGAGCAATTGCGCGGGTTGGAAGGACAGGGCCTCAACGCCATAAGCTTCATTGCAACCGAACAACAGCGCTACCGCATGATCGAAGATTTTGCGCGCGAGGTTATCGCCAAGATGTAGGCGGTGTTGGTCAGACGAGCACGGCGATCGCATCCTGCGCGCCAACGCCGAAGACGCGCTTGTAACGCGCAACACCATCCGGCGAGCCGACCGCCTTGAGCGGGTTGTCGGACAACTTCACGGTTTCCTGACCATCGGCCGCGATGACTTTGCACACGAGAGAAATCGGATCGAGCCGGCCGTCGTCGACAAGTCCTCGGAAGTCGTTGGTCAGCAGCGTCCCCCAGCCAAATCCGACGCGGACACGGCCGTGGAAGTGCTCGTGCAGCAACCGGATCATTTCGACATCGAGCCCGTCCGAGAAGATCAGCAGCTTGTTGCGCGGATCCTCGCCGCGCGTGCGCCACCACGCGATCGCGAACTCCCCGGCTTCGATTGGATCTCCGGAGTCGATCCGCATCCCCGTCCACCTCGCCAGCCAATCCGGCGCTCTGTCGAGGAAGCCGAACGTACCATAGGTGTCGGGCAATATGATCAGCAGGTTGCCGTGATAGTCCTGCTGCCAGTCAGACAGCACGTTATATGGCGCCTTGGCCAGCGCCGCATCACCGTCGCGTCCGGCAAGCGCGGCGTAGATCATCGGCAACTCGTGCGCATTGGTGCCGATTGCCTCGACTTCCCGGCGCATTGCAACCAAGCAATTGGACGTGCCGAGAAAGCGCGCGCCGAGGCCCTCGATCATCGCCTGCACACACCAGTCCTGCCACAGGAAACTGTGGCGCCGCCGCGTGCCGAAATCGGAAATGCGCAGACCGGGCAACTGCCGGAGCGCTTCGATCTTCTCCCACACTTTCGTCATCGCGCGCGCATAGAGCACCTGCAGTGCCAACTTGCCCATCCCTCGCAATACCGCGCGCGAGCGCATTTCCATGACAACGGCGAGCGCCGGCACCTCCCACATCATAACGTCGATCCATCGGCCTTCGAAGGTCAGCTCGTACTGATCATCATGGCGCACCAGCTGGTATTCCGGGAACCGAAACTCTTCCAGCCACGCGATGAAGGCCGGGTCAAACATGCGACGCTCGCCGTAGAACGAATTGCCGCGCAGCCAGGTCGATTCGCCACGCGACAGACGCAAGGTGCGGATGTGATCCAGCTGCTCACGCAACGCCGCCTCGTCGATCAGTCGGGCCAGCGCCACCTCGTCCGTGCGGTTGATCAAACTGAACGTAACCCGCGCATTCTTGCCATGCCGGAAGATCGATTGCGCCATCAGCAGCTTGTAAAAGTCGTTGTCGAGCAGCGACCGCACAATCGGATCAATCTTCCAGAAGTGATTGTAAACGCGGGTGGCGATCTCGACCATGGCAGGCTCTGCGGTCTGTCGTTGGATGCGGTGTGGTCTTGGCTGTCGGCCGGCACGATAGCACTCGCGATCGGGCGCTGGCCAACATCCGGCAATCGACCATCGCAAAACTCAACGCATCGAAATACCCTGCCGGCCGCGGCCGCAACACTCACGACAACGCCAGAGTTCGCCCTGTGCCAGCCTGCTTTGGCAGCAGGCCGCGCCACAACAGCGTGCGGCGGTGGGCGCGGCGGGCCGCGTGACGAGCGGAAATGTTCTAGGGACCCTCGGATCAGGTCCGAGGTCCAGGGGATCATCCCCTGGTCGGGGTGTTTGAGGGGCTGAAAGCCCCTCAAGGATCGCCGCAAAGCGGCGATGTGTTAAGGGCTCCGCCCTTAACGATCCCGCCAAAGGGCCCGGCCCTTTGGAAACCTGAGACTTGATCAGATGATCGCCACCTTAGAACCGAGCAACTTTCGGCCTTTATCGGGGATCGCCCCGATTCGGAATAAAGACGGGTCGCGCTAGAAGCGATGTTTGATGGTGCCGCGGATCTGCAGGCCGTCGTCCTCGTCCTTGGCGAGCGGCGCGGGATCGGATTTGGGCTCGGATCCGTAAAGTAACTCCATACCGAAGTCGAGTTTGGGAATGACCCCGAGCTGGCCGAGGCCTGGGATGGAAATGGTGGTGCCACCGGTGCTGCGGGTCTGCGGGCCGGTCTCTGCCGGCGCCAGCTCGGACCGCGGATCCGATTTTATGACGGCTGGGCCAGGTTTCGATGCGGCGGGCAGTTGCTGCTTCTCGAACGCGCCAGCAGTCGACGGCAACAGCAGGACTGCCAAGCTCAACCACTTCACTTTGTTCGCCAAGTACATGCTGTGACCCCGAACAGATGACATTCTCTACATTTGTTACTGGTGTGAACACATAACGTGCAGTCCACTTTGTGACCAGAGCAGTTAATCGTGGCTAAACAAAACGCTGTTGACGTGTGTCTTACGCAGCATGTAGCTGAGCTGCAACACTCCACCAGCAAACAGGGGCGCGACCGCGCCCCTGCTCAATGTTTCTCTGATGACCATCAAGATCAGAATCTGATGCGTGTACCCATGTACAGGAAGTGGAAGTTCTGCAGATCACCTTCTGATGCGTTTTTAGCATCAATGTTATGATACTGAAGGTAGATCTCCATCGCCGCAGCGTCGATCTTCTGGTTGAGAGTCAGACCCCAAACATTCGCCTTACGCTTGTTTGATGTACGCTCGAAATTGGCGTAGTAGCCGCCAAAGTGAGTCTTACCCAGAGAGTTCCACTTGCTGTTGATACCGGCACGAATATCCCACGTATCACGCTCGTCTGTCGTGGTCTCTTCTTTGCCCAGGCCACCGGCAATGTAGAGACCGGTCGGGGTGTGAGCGATCGACAGCGATCCACCGGTTTCTTCCGTTGACCCACCGGTCTCAGAGTAACCGATACCGGCAGCAACGCGGATTGCACCGAATTCACCGGCATAGCGCAGGGCAACGCCCCAGCCATCGTCGGTGACGACGCCTCTATCCGTTCCGGGCGGATCATCTCTGTCCGTTTCGGCATCAGCCCAGTTGGCCGACAGCGAGAAGCCGGCAAACGTCGGGCTGATGTACTTGACGACGGCCGTACGCCCGCCTTCAGCCGAGAAGATATAGCTACCAATCGTGTCAGCGGAGTAACCGCCGCCGGTCGTTCTCAGACGGAACCCGCCGACGTGGTCTTCGGCTGCGGCCTGACCATAGTTGCCCATGGTGCAACCCAGACACAGCTGGGTAATGCCGTCGGTTGCATCGGAGGTGTGTCCGATCCAGACCGTACCCATATGCTTGGACTTGATCCACAACGCCTGGTGGCGGGTGTCGAGACCGGAGTTGGTGAACCGGCGATCATCATTACCGCCGTACTGTCTCCACTCTTTCGCACTGTCATCATTCGTGATGGTCGTCCCGCCGCCTGGACGCGTCATGCCGATTTCAATGAGGAAACCAGCGGACCAATCGGTGTTGATCGTCGCACTGCCCTTGAAGCGGAAGCGCGTGCGCGACTGTACATTGGTTGCGATGTAGGCATCTCTGTCAACACCGTCGTCCCACCACAAGACGCCTTCGTTGACGTGACCCGATACTTCGAGCGATACGCGGCGATTGCCCTTGCGAACGGTTGTGGCTTCGAGTTCAGCAATCCTCTCTTCGAGGTCACTGCAGCAGTTGCCACCGAGGTCGGCAGCCATAACGCCGGTCGTGCTCATCGCGCCTGCTGCGGCAATGATGGCCAACCGGCTTACTGACTTGGTTAGTCCCCCAATCATGATAGTCTCCACGTCTGTGGTTGTAGATGTTGCAGAAAGCATCACGCGCTGCCCGGCGACAGCCCGTGTCCGGACCGAACAGCACGCACGCGCGTGTGCGCACGCGGTTCCGACCGGACGCGATACTGAACTCGTTACTGACGCGAATACTGGTGCGGCGTAGATGCGCGCCGGGCTTGCTCCCTGCTGTGAGGCCACCGGATCTGCGTTCGGCAGAATGGCTGATGAACCCTCACGTCGCGAACCTCATACGGAGGTTGCCGCACGACTCATTACCATGAACAGATGATTAGGCGAGGACGCTGATGTGCGCAAACGGCGTTCGCAAGATATTAAGCCAATTCGGATCAATGGTTGCAACATTGCAACTACGTGCCGGGATGCAACAGTAGGCGCATGCGCCGAGCGCGACCGGCAGCTTGGCCGCAAGCCACTGTTAATCAATGGTTTATAGTTAATTGCCCAAAGCGCACCCCCGGCCAACCGCAAACTCGAGCAAGCCAACGGTTGGTCGCCGGTTCAGGTTGTGGTGACACGTGGGGGCGTGAATTAATGTGGACAACGTCGCTCGATGTCAAAGCAAACCAAGACCATGTCGGAACAGGCGCGCCGGAGCGGAGCCCGTGTCGCAGTAGGGACCATGTCTCAGAGCCGGCAACACAACAACAAGAAAGGGCCACCGAACGGCGGCCCCTCCTCAACTTGAACTCCCGCTCGCCAACTGCCAGCGGTTCCAGCGCGTCAGACACTAGAACTTGATGCGGGCACCGGCATAGACGAAGTCGAAACTCTGCAGATCACCTTCTGATGCGTTTTTGGCATCAATGTTATGATACTGAAGGTAGACCTCCATCGCCGCAGCGTCGATCTTCTGGTTGAGAGTCAGACCCCAAACATTCGCCTTACGCGAGTTTGATGTGCGCTCGAAATTGGCGTAGTAGCCGCCAAAGTGAGTCTTGCCCAGAGAGTTCCACTTGCTGTTGATACCGGCACGGACATCCCACGTGTCACGCTCGTCTCCCGGTTTCTCTTCTTTGCCCATGCCACCGGCAATGTAGAGACCGGTCGGAGTGTGAGCGATCGACAGCGATCCACCGGTTTCTTCCGTTGACCCACCGGTCTCAGAATAACCGATACCGGCGGCAACGCGGATTGCACCGAATTCACCGGCATAGCGCAGGGCAACGCCCCAGCCATCGTCGGTGACGACGCCTCTGTCCGTTCCGGGCGGATCATCTCTGTCCGTTTCGGCATCAGCCCAGTTGGCCGACAGCGAGAAGCCGGCAAAGGTCGGGCTGACATACTTGACGACGGCCTGACGGGTGCCTTCAGCCGAGAACAGATAGTCATCAACCGTATCAGCGGAGTAACCGTCGCCGGATGTTCTCAGACGGAACCCGCCGACGTGGTCTTCAGCTGCGGTCTGACCATAGTTGCCCATGGTGCAGCCGAGGCAGATCTGCGTGATGCCGTCGGTGGCGTCGGACGTATGACCAACCCAGATCGTACCAATGCTCTTGGACTTGATCCACAACGCCTGATGGCGGGTGTCGAGACCGGAGTTGGTGAACCGGCGATCATCATTACCGCCGTACCGTCTCCAATCTTTCGAGCCATCGTCGTTCGTGATGGTCGTCCCACCACCCGGCCGCGTCATGCCGATTTCAATGAGGAAACCTGCGGACCAGTCGGCGTTGATGGTTGCCTTGCCCTTGAAGCGGAAGCGCGTGCGCGACTGCACGTTGGTTGCGATATAAACGTCGCTGTCAACACCGTCCTGCCAGTACAGAACGCCTTCATTGACGTGACCAGAAACTTCGAGCGAAACTTTGCGGTTGCCTTTGCGAGCCGTGGTTGCCTCCAGTTCAGCAACCCGCTCTTCAAGATCTGCACAGCAGTTACCGCCAAGGTCAGCGGCTTGTGCAGCAACTCCACCAGAAAGAAGACCAGCAGCCGCGAGCATCGCGACACGGCTGGATGACTTAAACAGTCCCCCGATCATATTTTTACTCCGTTGGACAACGCCACAGGACCCACCCAGCATCGTTAGCTGAGAACTCAATCCCAGCCGTGGCTGGGGCTCGATCAGTTATCTGGATGCGTCAACAGCCAAACCACGATCTTGCTAACGCTAGAACTAGCCGATCGGGAATTTGGACCGCAATAGCTATTGACTGTTCTCCGCAACTTGATTCGCAGATGTTGCTGGAGTGCCACGTACAGGACGCCCGGCGGCCAGGCCGACGGCCGCATCGACCGCACCGCAACGCGGTGATCGCTTGGCGCAGCGGTTGCCGGCCCCGGCCGCATGGGTCAACGGTGCGCCATCGTATCGCTTGAGCCAAACGGCCGTTTTTGTTGTGATTTCACACTTGTTAGCGTGATGATGAACGGTCGGCAAGTGGCAATTCCGGTGCAGCAACCGAGTGGTTTCGGGCGCTGTTCTGCAAACTTCGGCGCAAAGGCGCTGTGATGGTTGAGGAGATCATGATTTGCTAGACGCAGTGGTGGTTGGCGCCGGCCCGGCCGGGCTATTGGCAGGGTTGGCGATCGCCGACACCGGCCTCGATGTTGCCGTGTGTGGCATAGTTCCCACAGTGGCGACAGGCCAACGGGACACGCGCACGGCAGCTTTGCTCGGACCAAGCATTACGCTGCTGGAGGCGCTCAATGTCTGGCAATTCGTACGCCGGTCCTCGGCGCCGATCACCGCCATCCGATTGGTCGATAACATGGGCCGCCTGGCCCGCGCACCGGAAGTCCTGTTCGATGCTGCAGCTATTGGCCGCGACCGACTGGGCTGGAACATTCCCAACGATGCCCTGGTCAACGCCGCGATCGCGGCTGCAGACGCGGCCCAAAACTGTGAACTATTGCTCGGCGTGCGCGTTGAAAGGATTTCGCAGGAGACAGTTGGCTTTGCGGTGCATTTGGATGACGGCCGGGCGGTGCGGGCGCGGTTGCTGGTCGCAGCCGACGGGCAGCGATCGACGTTGCGTGGCGAGCTTGGGATTGGCGCCCGGCGCTGGGCCTATCCCCAGGCGGCGTTGACGACGGCATTTGCGCACTCGCGCCCGCATGCCGACATTTCAACGGAATTCCACCGCGCCGGCGGCCCGTTCACGGTTGTTCCGTTGCCCGGGCCGTGGTCGAGCCTGGTGTGGGTCGATACGCAAGAGAGCATCGCCGAATTGGAGCGCGGCACGGCGGCGATACTGCGGGCGGCCATCGAAGCACAACTGCAAGGCCTGCTGGGGCTGGTGGAAGAGCCCCTGCCGCCGCGCGTATTTCCGCTCGGCGGGCTTGTCGCTGAGCGGTTTGGCTGCGGCGCGGCGGTGTTAATCGGTGAGGCGGCGCATGCCTTTCCGCCGATTGGCGCACAAGGTCTCAATCTGACCTGTCGCGATGTTGCGGTATTGGCCGACTGTATCGCGGGGCTGCGGGCCGAGGGCGGGAGTGCAGCTGAGTTCACAAAGCTCGGCGTAGCGTACGATCGCCGGCGGCGGCAGGATGTCCTGAGCCGGGTTTGGGCGGTCGACGGACTTAACAGATCATTGACGAGTGTGTGGCCGATGATGGGCTGGGCGCGGGGCGCGGTTCTCCACACCCTCAATGCCAGCGCGGCCGTCAGGCGCGGACTGATGCAGGTCGGCCTGGCAGAAAGCGGAGATCTGCCGCCGTTGATGCGTCAACGTTGATCGCAGGGGGCCTGACCGGTCGGGCGTTGGCCGATCGCGGATCGCGAACGCCTGGCGGCTTGACGCAGCGCCGGCTTCGAGGCATCCACACGGACTACTTAAACGGTTGATTAATTGGATTTTTGCGCGGTAATTTAGACGTTACGGCAGTTTCAAGGCAGCGATGCGGGCACCTCCTGGCGACAAGATTCCGGTATTGAGAGATATTCAGTTCCGGTTGGAGTATCTGCTCCTGCGCAGCGTCGTCTGGTGCATCAGGCTGGTGTCGCTCGACACCGGCGTGCGGCTGTCGGCACGATTGTGGCGATCGCTGGCGCCGCTCATCTCTCGCAAGCGCCATCGCCGCGCCCTCGACAACGTCGCCATCGCGTTTCCCGACCTTGCCGTGCAGGAACGCGAGCGCATCGTCATGGCGCATTGGGAAAATCTTGGTCGGGTGATGGCCGAGACTATGCAGCTCGATCGCATCATCGCCGAACCCGAGCGCATTGAAATTGAGAGCGCACACGTCTTCGCCCGCTACATCGACAAACTCGGCCCGGTGATCGGCATATCGCTGCATCTCGGCAATTGGGAGCTGGCCGTCTGGCCGATGACCCGCAGCGGCAAACGCCCGGCCGCCATCTACAGATCCGTCAACAATCCATACGTCGATCAATTTCTGCGCGCGCAACGGGCCGATATCTATCCGTCCGGCTTGTTCGGCCGCGGCAAAGTGGAAGGTGATCACGGTGACAACCAGCGCACGGCGCGTTTGATTACGGATTTTGTGCGCAAGGGCGGGCAATTGGGCATGGTTTGCGATCTCTACGACCGCACCGGCATTCCCGTGCCTTTTTTTGGCCGCGATGCGCGCACCCAGGCAATCGGCGCGATGATAGCGCGCCGGGTCGGGGCGCGGGTGTGGTTGGCGCGGTGTGTGCGCGTTGGCACCGAAAGCCGGTTTCGCGTGCTGATGGAGGAGCTGCGTGTACCGCGCACCGCCAATCAATCACAAGACGTGCGCGACACGATGGTCGAAATGCAGAAGACGTTCGAAAAGTGGGTGCGTGAACACCCGGAACAGTGGATGTGGTCGAACCGACGCTGGCAGTGAGCTGGCGGCCCGCTGGCGGTTGAGCGACCATTTGGCGCTTGAGATTGCGGGCAACCTTCCCCTATCGACTGTTTGGTGCGCCGCGTTGACGCTCAGACGGCGGTCGACAGCGGTCGACGGCGGTTTTGTCCGGCACCACCTTTAGACGACCGAGGTGAACATGCCCGCAACCCGAACTCCTCAACGGTTCTATGAACCGCTCGCCATTGGCGCTCCGGCCCCGCTTCGGCAATTGCCGTCGAAGCTGGAACGGATGATCCATTTCGTGCCGCCGCATGTCGAAAAGATCACCGCCAAGCTCGGCGCCATCATACCGACCGTCGATGTGGTGTTGGGCAATCTCGAAGATGCCATCCCTGCGGATGCCAAGGCCGCGGCGCGGAGCGGATTGATCAAGCTTGCACAAGAGCACGCGTTTGGCGAAACCGGGCTTTGGACCCGGATCAACTGTCTCAATTCGCCATGGGGTCTCGATGACATCGTCGAAGTTGTCGGCGCGATCGGCGACCGGCTCGACGTCATCATGCTGCCGAAAGTCGAGGGGCCATGGGATATCCACTATCTCGATCAGTTGTTGGCGCAGTTGGAGGCCAAGCATCGGATCGGCCGGCCGATCCTCATCCACGCCATTCTTGAGACCGCCGAAGGGGTCTCCAACGTCGAAGAGATCGCGGCCGCCAGTCCGCGCATGCACGGCATGAGCCTTGGTCCGGCTGATCTGGCTGCCTCGCGCGGCATGAAAACCACCAGGGTCGGCGGCGGTCATCCAGCTTACGCGGTACTGGCCGACGCCGGCAAAGCCGGGCCGGGCCGCGCCGTCTTCCAGCAGGATCTTTGGCACTACACCGTTGCAAAGATGGTCGATGCCTGCCAGCGAAACGGCATCAAGGCGTTCTACGGACCGTTCGGAGATTTCTCTGACCCGCAGGCATGTGAAGCCCAGTTTCGCAACGCGTTCTTGATGGGCTGCGTTGGTGCGTGGTCGCTGCATCCAAGCCAGGTCGATATTGCCAAGCGGGTGTTTTCGCCGGATCCGGACGAGGTTCGGTTCGCCAGGAAGATCGTTGCCGCGATGCCGGACGGCACCGGAGCGGTGATGATCGATGGCAAGATGCAGGATGACGCGACCTGGAAGCAGGCCAAGGTTATTGTCGATCTGGCTGATCAGGTTGCTGCGAAAGACCCCGACATGGCCGCAGCCTATGCCAGCTGAGCAGAGCAATTCGCACACCACGTTGGTTCACCGGCGCTGTTCGGCCGGTGACCGCCGGCGGATGTGTGGCGTGCAGCCGGCCGGGTGCTGGCGGGGGTAAGGCTTGTTCGCCGTTGGGGCTTGACTGGTGCGGGCATCCGTCGTGCTATAGCCGGCTGCAGCATCCAAAGCCGGCTGAGGCATCCAAAAAGGGGCTATCTTCGAGCTTCGCCTCGATGTGTGTGAGACGATGAAGCAAGCAAAGTTTGGCGTCGGTCAGGTCGTGCGTCACCGGGTTTATCCATTTCGCGGCGTGATCTTCGATATCGATCCGGTGTTTGCCAACACGCAGGAGTGGTGGGAGGCCATCCCGGAAGATGTGCGCCCACGCAAGGACCAGCCGTTCTATCATCTTCTCGCCGAAAATGATGAAACGGAATACATCGCCTATGTATCCGAACAAAACCTGCTGCCGGACGAAAGCGGTGAGCCGCTGCGCCATCCCCAGGTGCCGGAAATGTTTGCCGAGGGCGAAGATGGCGAGTTGTATGCCCTATTCCTGCAGGAGCATTGATCCGCGCCACGGCGGCTGATCATACTCCAATCGCCGTTCAGACTGAGGGTGCCTGTAATCAGGCGGCGGGGGTGGGGGCCAAACGGCTCAGCCCATCGGCGAGATTGATTAAGGACCGAGCCCTTAACCAATCGCCGCGCGTTGCAGCGATCCTTGCGGGGCTTATCCGCCCCGCAAATACTCCGACCAGAGGATCATCCCTGGCCCCCAAACTAGATCAGAGGATCCCAACAGGATCCCTAGTTCTTCTTTGGCGCGACCTGCTTGCTTGACGTGACCTGCTTAGGGTCGGGCAGTTTGCCATCTGTCGCACGATCGGCAAAGCGCTCGCGAGCGGCGAGGCGCTTGCGAAGAATGCGCTCTTGGATCTGGCCCATCAGGCGCTGGCGGGCCGCGGCGTACTTTTGGCCATCGACGGGTTTGCCGGCATGGGCCTCGGCAAAGCCGGTCAGCGGCACCGGAAATACGACCGGCCGGCCGGCGGCATTGAGTGCCAGGACCATCAGACCACCACCGGTTTTCATCGAGTCGACCAAATTTGCAGGGGCCTTGATCTCGGCGGTGCAGCCGGAGGCGTGGCAGAGGCTGTATTTCAACGCAACGGGTTTCAATTCTTTGTCATCGACCCGCTTCTTCTTTTGCGCGCGGGCCCACTGTTCCTTGCTGTAGACCGCCGCCTTGACGCCCGGCGGCAGGGCCATCCCGAGCGGAACCATGATCATCAGGCTCGGCTCGTTGCGACCTTTGACCTCACGGATCGCGGCCGAAATGATGACCAGACCGGTGTTGCCGTCCAGACGCTCATGGTGCGTGAGGCAGATATCGATCACTTCGGATGTTGGTTTTCCGTCTTTGCCAGGCTTGGGCACTTTCGCCTTTTCGCACAGCTTAACCCATGCGCTGGCCGGCTTTTTGGCTTGCGCTGCCGGTTGCTTGGCCTGCGCCCAAGCAGGCCCGCCAAGCATTGCGAATGCGCCCGCCATGGTCAGCGCCGCTGCGGCGATCCGGGCGCCGCGCCCACCTGTTCCGCTCAGTTTCATCATCGTTTGCTCCGACCTTTACGGTGCGGCCTCGATGTCCGCCCGTCCCCACATGATCCGATCTGCCCTGACGGCAACAGATTGTCCCAATTGCTGTTAACCGGGACGGTCTAACGGCGTGATTAAGGCAATCCCATGACATAATGACTTCGACTCGGCTGGCCAAAGCGATGACGGGCCGGCGTTGCAGCCTTGCCACGCGTCAATCCAGGCGCAGTCTCCGACGGAGGCCCAACTGCCTTTTGAATTCCGGAATTTACGCGTATTGAGGCCGGCGGACCAGCCTATCAAGGGCTAAATTCGTCAGCATACTTCCGTTCAAAATTCAGGGACAACTGGCTGTGAGCAAGTTGCAGACCATCATTTGGGCAGTTTTGATCCTGCTTTCGGTTCGCGGCGGACATGCCGAGACACTGCAGCACGCGATTGCGATGCACGGCAAGCCGGCATTGGCCAAGGGTTTCGATGCCTTTCCTTATGCGAACCCGCGCGCACCGCAGGGCGGTACCTTGAGGCTCGGGCGGATTGGC
This sequence comes from Hyphomicrobiaceae bacterium, assembly GCA_965223355.1. Taxonomy (GTDB): domain Bacteria; phylum Pseudomonadota; class Alphaproteobacteria; order Rhizobiales; family Hyphomicrobiaceae; genus Tectiglobus. The sequence continues at coordinate 3,063,338 of CBDCWE010000003.1, read as the reverse complement.
ACCTTTGACAGTCTCAACCCGTTCATCGTCCGTGGCGTCACGCCTGACACCATTCGGGGCTATGTGTTCGAGAGCCTACTGGCGCGGTCCGCCGATGAACCCTTTACGCTCTACGCGCTGATTGCCCGCGGCATCGAGGTTGCCGAGGATCGCAGCTGGATCGTGTTTCACCTGCACCCCGGCGCGCGGTTTTCCGACGGCACGCCGATTACGGCCGACGATGTGCGGTTCTCATTCGACATCCTGCGCCGCAAAGGTCGGCCCTATATGCGCAGCCACTACAGCAAGGTGGTGCGCATCGAAACGCCGTCAACACAAACTGTGCGGTTTGTCTTCAAGGCCGGCGCCGATCGCGAAATCCCGTTGATCATGGGCCTGATGCCGGTTCTGCCGCGCCATGCCAATCGGCCGGAGAGCTTCGATAAGACAACGCTGCAGCCGATGGTTGGCAGCGGGCCCTACACGATCTCAAAGGTTGTTGCCGGCGGTTCCATCACCTACGCCCGCAACCCGAATTACTGGGGACGCGATCTGCCTGTGCGACGCGGGCTGTTCAACTTCGACGTCGTCCACGTCGATTACTTTCGCAGCAATGCGGCCTTTTTCGAAGCGTTCAAGACTGGCGCCATCGACTTTCGCCAGGAAAACGATCCGGCGCGCTGGATCGACAGCTATGATTTCCCGGCGGCGACGTCCGGCGCGGTGCGCAAGTACGCATTCGATACCGGCCTGCCGGCAGGAATGACCGGGTTTGTCTTGAACACGCGCCGGGCCAAGTTTGCCGATCAACGGGTGCGCCAGGCAATGCAGCTCGCGTTTGATGCGCGCCGCATCAATGCGCAGATGTTTCATGGTCGCTACATTCGGTCGGCGAGTTTCTTTGCGCGGTCGGATCTGGCCTCGACGGGGCGGCCTGCAAGCGCCACCGAAAAGCGCCTGCTGGCGCCGTTTGCCGGCGCCGTGCGCAATGATATCTTGGCCGGGACCTGGCGCCCGCCGACGGCCAACACCGGCCGTGAACAGCGCGCAAATCTCAAGCGGGCCTTTCAATTGCTGCGCGCGGCGGGCTATCAACTCCAGGGACGCCGGCTCGTCAAGGCCGGCAACGGCAAGCCGTTTACCATCGAGTTTCTGGTCACGACGCGGGCCCAGGGGCGACTGGCATTGGCGTTCGGTGACAACCTCAAACGGCTCGGCATTGCAACGTCAATCCGCCAGATGGAGGACTCACAATACTGGGCCCGGCTCGGCACGTTCGACTTTGATGTCATCCAATGGACCTACCGGGCCTCGCTGTCGCCGGGCAATGAACAGATCCATCGCTGGTCCAGCCGCTATGTGGATGTCGAGCGCAGTTTCAACTATGCCGGCGTCAAGAGCGCAGCCGTCGACCGCATGATTGAGGCGATGCTGGCAGCAAAGCAGCGCCCGGACTTCGAGGCGGCGGTGCGGGCCTTCGATCGGGTGTTGTTGTCCGGCGATTATGTCATACCGTTGTTTCACGATCCCAAGCAGTGGGTGGCGGCAAGTTCGAAACTTGCCTTTCCGAAGCGTCAACCGCTGTTTGGGTTCGATCTCAGCACCTGGTGGCATCGGCGCTGAACGTGGATGTTGCCGATACCGGCGGGCAGGGCCTGCTTGAGCGCTGCTATCACAAGGGTTGAACAATGACGTTGGCGAACATCCAGGCCGATAGCAAGACGTTTCTCGCACATACCCGGCTTGCCAACGTCACGGATCAAGCCGGGCAGCGATGGCTGTCGATCCCTGGCCATGATCCCCACATCATTCGTGCGCTAAAGCATCGTCGCGATCCGCTGGAGATCCGCATCACCAGGCGCTCGAACCGGGACTTTTACGAAGAGACAACGACACTGCTGATCAGTTTCCTAACAGGCTATTTCAAGACCTCCACGTTTTTCGACCTGGGAGCATCGACCGGCTATTTCGCATTTGTTGCAGCATCACATGCTCACACACGGCCCCGGGCGCACGCCTTCGAGATGCAGCCCTATCTCATCGAAATGATTGATCAAACGGCGCGGGAGCGAGGCCTGTCGGACCGCGTCGTCAGTCATTTGACCGGCCTGTCGGATGTTCACCGCGGCCGGCGAAGGATCTGGTATGCGCGGACCAAGATGTTCGAGACGGAACCAGCGCCCGGCGCTTATCTGGAACCGTGGTGGATCCGCATGAAGTTTGCTTTGCAAGGCGGTCAAACAGAGCGCGGCGCGCTTAACAGCGCGGAGGTTTTGCTAACGTCGCTCGATCGGTTTTGCAGCGACAACGCGGTCAGTCCGGACCTGATCAAGATCGACGTCGACGGCTACGAGGGCAAAGTTCTGCGCGGCGCCAAGCACCTCCTCAGCGATACCCAGCCGGTCATCCTGCTGGAGCTGCACAAGGACGCCAAACAACGTGACGGGATCTCACGCACCAACTGCGTCGGCATGCTGTTTGCGGCCGGCTACCGCGCACTGTTCGTGACCGACCATCAGGACCTTGAACGATGCAAGCTTGTCGAGGCGCGGCCAGATGATCCGCTGTTTGAGCGCCAACAAACCGATATGGTGCTGTTTATTCCGCCCAAGTGGCTTTGAACTTTGATGAGCGCGGCATTGCAGATGCCGGCCGGAGGGGACCTCTGAACACATCACGGGCTTCCAACGGGCCCGGCCCTTTGGCCGGGTTGCTCGTGGTCTCAATCACTTAAAATGGCGCATCTGAATACGCCATTTTAAGTGATTGAGACCACTAGATCATCGTGCTTTAGAGGCGAGCAACTTTCTGCCTTTATTCGGGATCGTTCCGATTCCGAATAAAGGCAGGTTGCTCTAGAGGCAGGTGGGCGAGCCGTCGGCGTCAGGCGACGTCGAGCCCTGCAGGACACGAAAGTCCCGTACCGCCAAGGCCACAGTAACCGTGCGGGACCTTGGCAAGATACTGCTGATGATAGTCTTCGGCGTAATAGAACGGTCCGGCATCGACGATTTCGGTCGTAATCGGGCCGTAACCGTTCGCCGACAACACCGTCTGAAACGCGTCGCGTGAGGCGTCGGCCGCGGTTCGCTGCGCCGCGGACGTGACGTAGATACCGGAGCGATACTGCGTTCCGACATCATTGCCCTGGCGCATTCCCTGGGTCGGATCATGCCCTTCCCAGAAAATCTTCAACAATTCTTCGAACTGCGTGCTGGCCGGGTCATAGGCGATCAAGACCACTTCGTTGTGTCCGGTTCGCCCCGTGCAAACCTCTTCGTAGGTTGGATGTGGTGTGATCCCCGCCGCATAGCCGACCGCCGTTGTCCAAACCTTGTCGGCGCCGAGGGTCCAGAACATCCGCTCCGCCCCCCAAAAGCAGCCCATCCCGACTATTGCCGTCTCGATCGTCGCAGCGAACGGTCCCTTCAGCGGGCGATCAAACACAAAATGGCGCTCGGCCGTCGCAATGGCCTGAGACCGGCCAGGCAAGGCCGTTTCAGCCGTCGGCATGGCCGGGGTATTACGAAAGAACATTGCGAAACTCTCCTCAGCGCATCAGTACAACAGATCATATAATACGTCAGGCACCGATCGGCATTAGCTAGATCTGAACTTCCAGAAGGTTGTCCACGCTGCAGGTCGGTTGTCGCCGTGGTGGTCTAAAAGCCCTTAACCAATCACCGCTTTGTGGCGATCGATGCGCCGCTTTCAGTGCCGCAAACGCCGCGACCAGGGGCCCATCCTCTCGACCCCGGACTTGGCCCATGGGTCAACGACGGTCTCGGGCGCCTGGCGATCTGAGCGCGGCGCCGTCAGTGAACCTGGCGATCATGCCCCTCCCAGTAGGGTGCGCGCAGCTCGAACTTCTGGATCTTGCCGGCACCGGACTTGGGCAGCGCCTCGGTCCTGATGGTGATGGAACGCGGGCACTTGTAGTGCGCGATCAGTTGGCGGCAATGGCCGATGATGGCATCGCCGTCCGGCGCCTCGCCGTCCCGCGGCACGACGATGGCGTGCACCGCTTCACCCCACTTGTCATCGGGAACTCCGATCACAGCGCATTCGGCAAGGCCGGGATATTGCATGATGGCGTTTTCGACCTCGGCAGAAAATACGTTTTCCCCACCGGTAATGATCATGTCCTTCATGCGGTCGACGATGTAGACGAACCCGTCCTTGTCCATGACGGCGCCATCGCCGGTGTAAACCCAGCCACCGCGCAGTGTCGCGGCCGTCTGCTCAGGCTTGTTCCAGTAACCGAGCATGCAATGGGCGCCGCGCACACGCAGTTCACCGACCTGCCCGCGCGCCACCTCGCGATCATCGGCGCCGACGACTTCCGCCTCGACGGAGAACACCGGTCGGCCAACGGACCGGATCTTCGCCGCCTTGGGCCCCTCGAGGACGTGGTAGTCCGAGCCGAGCAGGGTGACGAGCGGCGCCAGCTCGGTCTGACCGTAAGCATGAATGAACCGGGTCTGCGGCATCTTGGCCATCGCCTCCTTGAGAACCGCCTGCGTGATCGGTGAAGCCCCGTAAATCAGCCGGCCGAGAGAGCTGGTGTCTGTGTGCTCCAGGTCAGGGTTCTGCAGCAGCATCCCGATCATGGTTGGTACGAGCAGCGAGATGGTGGGCTTGAAGTCCTGCACGCCGCGCAGGAAGACCGATGCCTCAAAGCCCGGAATGATGGCGTGCGACCCCCCGAAGTTGGTGAGCGAGAACAGCATCGCGCTGCCGGCGATATGAAACAGCGGCGCGGCATGCAGCGTACGGTCGCGGGAACTCACCTGCGAGCCGCTGCCAAAGCATATCGAACTCGTCCACAGCGCCCGATGCGGCAGCATCACGCCTTTCGGAAAGCCCGTGGTTCCACCGGTATAAAAGATGCCGGCGAGATCTTCACCGCTGCGAAAGGCATCATCGGCCGGGTCGGCATTGTCGATGAGATCTTCGTAACTCTTCATGCCCGTCGGCGTTTCACCGTCTCCGGCATAAATAATGGTCTCGATCGACGGGCACTCGCTTGCAATTTCGGCGCCCATGTCGGCAAAGGTATCATCGACAATCAAATACCGCGAACCGGAATCGTTGATCGAATAGACGTGCTCCGGCAGCGACCAGCGAATGTTCATCGGCACGACGTTACCGCCGGCCCAGAACGTCGCATAGTAGTATTCGGCGTAGCGGTCGGAGTTGAGTGACAACATTGCGACCCGATCTTCATGCTCGAAGCCGAGCCCGTGCAACGCCCCCGCCAGCCGGGCCACCCGATCGCGCATTTGCGACCAGGTAAAGAAGCGGTCCTGCGAGATCAGAGCCACCTCGGACGGCGTCAGCTTGGCGGCCCGGCGCAAGCCTTGCGTGAGATACATTGCTGATCTGCCTCCCTCCATGTTCGTCAGCCGCAACGACATGCACGGATGCCGGCCCGCTGCTATCGACAGCTCAAGCGTGTTCCACTGAAATAGAAGCACTTCTATTTCTCAGGCGGCGCGCTGAACCGGCCGGCGAATGAGGCTGTGCGCAGCGGCGCTGCGGAGAAATCACTCGACGTCGGGCCGGCCGCCGCTCCGACACCTCAAAGGCCGGCGCGATCTGCCCCGATCTCGGTGCGCCCCGTCTCATCCGTCGCGCCGCTACGCATGTCGCAACGACGACGCGCTTCCAGCGCACCCGGCCCGTTTGATCTCGGACCAGATCCCACTCGGTAGAACGGTTCGATGTCAGTTGAACACGCTTTGGATCGGTTCTGCAATAGCGGGGCGTGGCCCTGATGATGTCGCTCACCGGCCGCAGTCGCAGCCTCGGCGCGATCCCGCCCGAATCACGTCTGCTCGAGGCGGAAGTGCTTTGCGGCACCTCTGATCAAGTCTCAGGTTTCCAACGGGCCGGGCCCTTTGGCGGGATCGTTAAGGGCCGCGCCCTTAACATATCGCCGCCAAGCGGCGATCGTTGAGGGGCTTGTCCGCCCCTCATACTCCCCGACCAGGGGACTAGTCCCCTGGACCCCGGACTTGGTCAGAGGTCTCCTCAGTCCGAAAGGCTGTCATACCGGCTCGCACAACGATTGCACTCGGCACTTGATCAATCATAGCTGGTCGCCGTCTATGAACATAGTTCATAATGTTGCCATATTTTTGTGAACATAGTTCAAAAGAACGGAGTACAGCAATGTTTGAAGATCTTGCCAACAGTCTGCGCACCGTCCTGAGTGATCAAGTCAGTTGGCCAGGCGGATCCGCGCAACCGGCCGGGTACAGATCCCGGGCGCGGTGCTCGCTGCCCCGAAACGTACGCATTGATGGCAACGATAGGCAGCCGTCAGATAGTTAACCTTGTGCTGATAACTTTCTCATCGAAGATCGATACTTAAGAGGCTCACATGTTTCAGGCTCTCCTTGGCTCACAGCGGTTCTTTCCGGTCTTTGCCTGCCAGTTTCTGTCCGCTCTCAACGACAACTTCATCAAGAATGCGCTGGTCATTTTGATCCTGTTCAAGCTCGCCGGCAGCGACAGCAGCGGTCTGCTCGTGACGTTGGCGGGTGCGGTCCTGATCGTGCCGTACTTTGTGCTGTCGGCACTTGGCGGTGAACTGGCCGACAAATATGACAAAGCCCGCGTTGCGCGGTTCTTGAAGCTCGCCGAAATCCCGGTGGCGGTGATCGCGGCAATCGGCTTTGTGACCAACTCGCTCATCGTACTGTTTGCTGCGTTGAGCCTGTTCGGCATCATGGCGGCGCTGTTCGGGCCGATCAAATACGGCATCCTGCCGGATCATCTTGAGACCCGCGAACTACCCGCCGCCAACGCCCTGATGGAAGGGGCGACGTTTCTGTCGATCCTGGTCGGCACGATCGCAGGCGGCCTCGCCATGGCCAACAACGGTTCCGAAGCTTTGGTGCCGTCCTCGGCGGTCGGCCTGATCCTGATTGCCCTGGCCGCGCTCGGATGGCTCACCGCGCGCGCAATTCTGCCGACCGGGGCGGCGGCTCCCAACCTTGCGATCACGCGCAATCCGCTGGCCTCGACATGGCGCCTCGTCAACGAATTGCGCGCCGACAGACGGGTTTGGATCGGCGGCCTCATCACATCGTGGTTCTGGTTTGCCGGCGTCATCGCGCTCACCGTACTGCCGACGTTGGTGAAAACCGGCATTGGTGGCAACGAGCACGTCGTCACCGCCGGTCTGGTGCTCTTCACGATCGGGATCGCGCTCGGTTCAGCGCTGGCGGCGCTGGCCAGCAAAACGCGCCCCAACCTGGCCCTGGTCCCAATCGGCGCGTTCCTGATGGGGCTGTTTGCGCTCGATGCCAGCTGGCTGTTCTCCAACTACACGCCGCCGGCCACTGGTATCGGGCCGATCGCGCTGGCGCAAAGCACGGCGGGCCTCAGGATCGCGATTGATCTGCTCGGCATTTCAGCGGCCGGCGGCCTGTTTATTGTGCCAGCCTTTGCCGCCGTACAGGCTTGGGCGGCACCGGAGCGTCGCGCCCGGGTGGTTGCCGGTGTCAACATATTGAACGCCGGTGCGATGACGATCGGTCTCGCCGCACTGGCAGCGCTGCAGGCTTTGGGCGGCGGCTTCGGGTTGCTGTTCCTGGCCCTCGGGCTCGGCAACCTGATCGCCGTTGGTCTGGTGATGCGGGCCTGGGGCCGTCAGGGCCTGCAGGACGTTGCGCTGTTCGTCTTCCGGCTGGCCTACGGCCTCGACGTCAGGGGCCTGGAAAACCTGCCGGTGCCGGGCCAACGCGCGATCATCACGCCCAATCATGTCTCCTACATGGACGGCCCGGTGATGCACGCGCTGTTGCCGAGCCATGCGGCGTTCGCAGTCGATACCGGCATTGCCGAGGCGTGGTGGGTCAAGCCGTTTCTCAAGTTCATCAATGCCTATACCCTCGACCCGACCAAGCCGCTAGCGACACGCCATCTCGTCAAAGAGGTGGCTGGCGGCGAGACATTGGTGATCTTCCCGGAAGGCCGGTTGACGGTGACGGGCGGCTTGATGAAGGTCTACGACGGCACCGCAATGATCGCCGACAAGGCGGACGCGGTGATCGTTCCCGTGCGCATCGACGGGCTCGAACATTCGCCCTGGTCCTACATGAAAAAGAGCCAGATCAAGAAGGTCTGGTTTCCGAAAGTGACGGTCACGATCCTGCCGCCGCGGCGGATCGAGATCGATCCGGCCTTGAAGGGCAAGGCCCGCCGCCAGGCCGCCGGCCTCGCGCTGCAGGACATCATGGTCGACACCGCGGTCGATACTGCCAACACCGACCGGACGCTGTTTGAGGCGGTGTGCGATGCTCGCGACCTGTTCGATACCGGCAAAGCGATCGTCGAGGATGCGCTGCGCACCAAACTGTCCTATCGCAAGCTGATCATCGGCGCCCAGGTGCTCGGGCGCAAGCTCGCACCATTGGCAGCGGTCGGTGACAACGTCGGCGTCATGCTGCCGAACGCCGCCGGCGCGGCGGTCACCTTTTTCGCGCTGCAGTCCAGCGGCCGCGTCCCGGCCATGCTGAACTTCACGGCCGGGCCATCGAACGTGGTCGCAGCCTGCAAAGCCGCCAAGGTGGGCGTGGTCGTGACCTCGCGCACCTTTGTCGAAAAGGCCCGCCTCGAAGATCTGATCGCGGCAATCCAGAACAACGCCAAGATCGTCTACCTCGAGGACATTCGCGCAGCGATCACACTCTCCGACAAGATCTCGGGCTGGCGTGCCGGCCGCACACCGCTGGTTGCGCGTCGCGCCGATGATCCGGCCGCGATCCTGTTCACGTCCGGTTCGGAGGGCACGCCCAAAGGCGTCGTGCTGTCGCATCGCAACATCCTATCGAACGCGATCCAGTCGCTCGCCAGGATCGCCGTAAACGGCGACGACAAGGTCTTCAATGTGTTGCCGCTGTTCCACTCGTTCGGATTGACGGCCGGGCTGGTAATGCCGTTGGTCCGTGGGGTTCCGGTCTATCTTTATCCTTCGCCGCTGCACTATCGGATCGTGCCGGAGCTGATCTATCAGACCAACGCCACGATCGTGTTCGGCACCGATACCTTCCTCAACGGCTACGCCCGCGCCGCCCACCCCTACGACTTCCATTCCGTGCGCCTGATCCTGGCCGGTGCGGAAGCCGTCAAGGAGCGCACGCGCGCGATCTATATGGAAAAGTTCGGCGTCAGAATTCTCGAGGGCTACGGGGTGACCGAAACGTCGCCGGTCCTGGCGATCAACACTGCGCTTGCCAACAAGGTCGGCACCGTTGGCCGATTGTCGCCGCTGATGGCGGCGCGGCTCGAGCCGGTGCCGGGCATCACGGCAGGCGGCCGGCTGTTCGTGCGCGGTCCCAACGTCATGATGGGTTATCTGCGGGCCGAAAATCCAGGCGTGCTGGAACCGCCGGAAGATGGCTGGCACGATACCGGTGACATTGTCGAGATCGACGACCAGGGCTTCCTGACGATCAAGGGTCGTGCCAAGCGGTTCGCCAAAATCGGCGGCGAAATGGTGTCGCTGTCGGCGGTCGAGGCGATTGCTGCCGATCTGGCGCCCGGCGTGTTGTCCGTCGTCGTGGCGGCGGCGGATGCGCGCAAAGGTGAACGGCTGGTCCTAGTCACCTCCGATGCGACGGTCACAAAGGCCGGTTTCCAGACCCTGGCCCGCTCGAAGGGTGCATCCGAACTGATGGTGCCGGCCGCCATCCTGCACGTCGACCGCGTGCCGGTACTGGGCTCCGGCAAGCCCGATTACGTCGGCGCCACGCGACTGGTCGGTGAGCTGCTCGGCACGCCCGGATCGATTTCGCCTTAGAGCAACCTGCCTTTATTCGGAATCGGAACGATCCCGAATAAAGGCAGAAAGTTGCTCGCCTCTAAAGTGGCGATCATCTTTGTGCTTTAAGTTGGAACCGCAATAGCGGTTCCAACTTAAAGCACGATGATCTAGGGAACCTCTGAACAAGTCTCAGGCTTTAAAAGGGCAATGCCCTTTGGCGGGATTGTTATACCGCCCCGCTTAAGAATTGGCGCACACGACCGCTGATTGAGTGATCACCATCAAAGATGTCATACCGGCACGTCGCCGGCACGACCTGGTCGGCAAAGCGTTATCTCAACATGGAATTGCTGCGAAAGGAGAGATCATTGAACACAAACCTGACCACTTGAGATCGTCGCGCCGAGCCCGCAGCCAAAATCGAAAGTGCGAAAGATTCTGGACATGGCGTAATCGCTCTATCGTGGCCACTCTCTGTTAACCGGCTAGACGAATTGATGGAGAGTAATGATGGACTATTACATCGGCTTGGATGTGTCGCTGGCCAAAACGGCGATTTCAGTTGTTGATCGAGATGGCGAGATTGTTTGGCGTGGACAGAGTCTAACGACGCCCGAAAGAATTGCATCAGCCATTTCGAGTTTCGAAATGGTTCATCGTATTGGTCTTGAAACCGGACCGTTGTCAACCTGGCTTACGTTAGAGTTGCGGCGGCTCAACCTTCCGGTCGTTTGTCTTGAAGCGCGCCATGCCCATGCGGCTCTATCGCTTCAGATCAACAAAACCGACAGCAATGACGCTGACGGTCTTGCTCAGATTGTCCGCACAGGTTGGTATCGTGAAGTCTCAGTTAAGAGCTATGCTACCCATCGAGTGCGAGCTCTCATTCGTATCAGGGCAAGTCTGGTGGATATGCGCCGCGATCTCAGCAATCAGATCAGAGGATTGTTCAAGACATTCGGCGTTGTCGTTGGTCCGGCAGGGGGTAACCTGTTCGACAAGCGGTGTCTTGAGTTGCTTGACGATAACCAGGATCTTGGCGATGTCATCATGCCTCTATTGCATGTCTGGCGAACAATTGGAGAGCGGATTGGCAGCCTTGATGCCAGGTTGTCGTCGATCGCCCGGCAATCTGAGGTATGCCAGCGGTTGATGACGGTGCCAGGTGTTGGGCTCATTACGGCTCTGTCTTTCATCGCGACGATCGAAGACCCTCATCGGTTCCGACGATCGCGATCTGTTGGTGCTTACCTCGGGCTCACGCCGCGCCGGTATCAATCTGGCGAGTGTGATGTGACGGGTCACATCTCGAAATGCGGTGACGGCTTGATGCGTAGCTATCTTTTTGAAGCTGCCAATGTTCTGCTGACCCGTGTCAAACGAAAATGCGCGCTGCAGGATTGGGCCATGCATCTGGCGAAAAGAAGCGGACCCAAGAAGGCCAAGGTCGCGCTTGCCCGAAAACTCGCTGTTGTTCTTCACAGGATCTGGATCAGCCAGGAACCGTTCGACTGGAAACGCGAAAGTATACCGGCATGACTAGATCATCGTGCTTTAGAGGCGAGCAACTTTCTGCCTTTATTCGGGATCGTTATTCGGGATCGTTCCGATTCCGAATAAAGGCAGGTTGCTCTAAGTTCACGTACAATCAAAGTCCCGTCTCTCTCGAGCATGCCAACGTGCTCGCGGCCGTCAAGGCCAAGCCTTCGGTTGCCGCTGAAGAAGCGGCAAGCCCTGACCGCCACTGTGCGCGATGGCGTCGCCGGTCTACCGTCGAGGCGGAAGAATGGGGTCGAGGCAGAAGAATGGCCTCTGGTGAGGCCAAACAAAAGAATAGGGCTCAAATTGAGAAGTGAGGAGGATCGACGAACAATAGGCAGATAACCAGGCAGGACCAATCGCCTGAAATCGGACCCCTGCCGGGGCGAGGCACAATCATCCTGTGGGTAGTGTGGCAACGCATCATGCGATTGCGTTCTGGACATAAGGAGATTGACCTCAAGCGACCACCATGGCGCAGCAACCAAACGCGACTGCGAAGACAACACAGCTCCCGGCAAGGTAACGACAGACAGTGGAAACCACGATTAGACAACACTACCGCGAGGGCCCATGAGATCATGGGCTTTGAATGGCCGGTCGCGGCCGCGGAATAGTCGAGTTCAGTCTGTAAGGCAATAGATCTACTATTCCTTTTTGGCCTTGTTTTCCGCTTCCGGCGTGACGTCGAGAATGCGCGCGCGCATGGTGATCTTGACGTCCGTCTTGCAGTTCTTCATGCACGGCTCGCGCTCGGTTATGAGCTGGGTGTCGGGACGCGTGTCCTTGATGAAGTTCTTTTCGTTGGGCAAACGCACCTTGGAAAAGTTCTTGTCCGACAAGACGAAATCTTCGTCATCAACAATTTCGTTCATGTAAAGCAGATAAGCCGTCAGGGCATAGGTGTCGTTGGCCGACAGGGACTGGGCGTTGCCGAACGGCATCGAGCGGCGGACATAGTCAAAGACGGTCGAGGCATAGGGCCAGTAAGAGCCGATAGTCTTGACGGGATCCGCGCTGGCGAGCGTGCCGTTGCCGCCGACCAGCACCGGCCAGCGATCCTTGCCTTCACCGAAATCGCCATGGCAGACGGCACATTGTTCGGCGTAAATCGTCTCACCGTCGGAGACCTTGCCCTGTCCCGTTGGCAGGCCGTGGCCATCCGGGCGAACGTCAATGTCCCAGGCTTTGACTTCCTCGGGATGGGCAACGCGGCCGAGACCTAGTTTCTTATTGTCCGCTGCCGACACGTTGCTGGCGGCGCCGGACAGGGCGAGCATCAGAACCAGCGCGGACGCGAGCTTAAGAGACTTCGACATTTTCCACTTCTCCGTTGTCGCGCACATGCCAGGTCTGGATGCCGTTGTTGTGGTAGATTGAGTTGGTGCCGCGCACTTTGCGCAGCTCATCCTTTGTGGGTTGCACATAACCGGTCGAGTCGATCGCACGCGATTGCAACAGCAGCGGCTTGCCGTTCCAGTCAAAGTCGAAATAGAAGCGGTGCAACGACTTATCCAGGCTTGGCCCGTCGAGGCGGGCCGTGTGCCAGTTCTTGCCGCCATCGATGGTGACGTCGACCCGCTTGACGGTGCCGCGACCGGACCATGCCAGGCCGGTCACCACCGTCTGGCCCTTGTTGTGTTTGAACGGGGCCTGCGGCGACGGATTGGTGATCACCGACTTGCAATCCATTTCCCAGGTAAAACGCCGGGCTTTGCCGTTGTCCATCAAATCGGTGTACTTGGAGGTTTCCTCGCGGGCATGCCAAGGTTGATCGCCAACGTCGATCCGGCGCAACCATTTCACCCACATGTTGCCTTCCCAGCCGGGCACGACAAGGCGCACCGGATAACCCTGCTCGGGGCGCAGCGCTTCACCGTTCATGGCAAACGCGACAAGGCAGTCTGCCATGCCTTTAAACAGCGGCACGGAGCGGTTCATGCCCGAGGCATCGCCGCCTTCCGGCATCAGCCACTTGGCATTGGTTTTGACGCCGGCTTCGGCAAGCAAGTACTTGAGAGGTACGCCGGTGTACATGACGTTGTGGACCATGCCGTGCGTGAACTGGCAGCCGTTGAGCTGGGCGCCACGCCATTCCATGCCGGAATTGGCGGCGCATTCCAGAAAGAAGATCTTGTTGACCCGCGGAAAGCGCTTGAGGTCGTCGAGCGTAAAGACCATCGGCTTGTCGACCAGGCCGTTGATCATCAAGCGATACTTCGCCGGGTCGACGAGCGCGATGCCGGCGTGGTGGCGTTCAAAGCACAGCCCGTTCGGCGTGATGATGCCATCAAGCGCGTGGAGTGGCGTGAAATTCACCGACGATTCCGCTGACGCGGTGAGCCATGGAACATTGCGGCGGACCACATGCTTCTCGAAGTCCGACGGCGTGCCGTAGGGGCGCGCATCGACGCCCTCGCCCAGGACCTGGGCCCATTCCTGTGTCTGCGTAATGGCCGGGTCCGGTTCGCCGGCGCGGGCGGCGAGCCCCGCTCCGATCACGGCGCCGCCGGCGACGAGGCTGCCCGTGAGAAACGATCGCCGCGATGCGACGGGCGCGGTTTGCTGTGGGTCTGTCTGCTTGGTCACTTTGCTGCTCCCGAGTGCGCGACCGGGCCAGGTCAGCTTGGCCATGGCCGCAACCAACTTCATATTCTAATATGCGAATATGAAGTTGAAAAGATCGACTTAAGTGCCGATCTCGCGAAATTGAACTTGTGATCAGGCGCCTTCGACAATGACCGAGCGGTTGGGCTTCAGTTTCACGGTGCCCTGCTTCTTGATGTAGTTGATGACGACATCCCAGATCGGCGGGCCTTCGGTGCCCTCATTGACCGATGCCCACCCGGCGACGACGTAGGTCTTGTTCGGATCCACCGGCGTGCCGGTCTTGAGCACGGTCATGTCCGAAATCCGAGAGCCCATCGCCGCCTTGACATTGATGCGGTAGCCCATACCGCCGACACGAACCATGTCGCCGCCCTGCTGGTAATAGGGGTCGGGGTGGAACAGGTTGTCGGCGACATCCTCCAGAATGTCCTTGAGGAACTTACCTGTCATGGTGGTGCGATAGGCATTCGGATAAGTCATGCCGGTGGCCGAATAGACGTCTTCAACGGTCAGGTCGCTATCGGGCAGAACGGTCGCACCCCACCGGAAGCCGGGTGAAAGCGCAATGTCGGCCTGGCGTTCGGACAGCAGTGCATCGCAAATCAGATCATCGAAGGTGCCGTTGAAATTACCGCGGCGGTAGAGCAGCGAGTCGGTCTTGCCGACGACCTTTTCAAGTTCGGCTTTGAAGGGCGCGCGAACCTTCTTGATCAGTTCGGTTGTCTCCTTGTCCGGCGTTATGACATCGGCAAACATCGGAATGAGGCGATACCTGTAGCCCTTGACCTTGCCATCCTGCACATCGACGTCGAGGCGCGACAGGAACTTGCCGTGTGAGCCGCTCGCAATGACCAGCGTCTTGCCGACGACCACGGGCTCCGGCAATGCATCATGCGTGTGGCCGCTGAGGACGACGTCGATGCCCGTGACGCGGGAGGCCATCTTGCGATCAACGTCAAAACCGTTGTGGGAGAGAACCACGACCAGCTGGGCGCCCTGCTTGCGGGCCTTGGTGACGTTGTTTTGCATTTGCTCTTCGCGAATGCCGAACGACAGTTTCGGGAACATCCAGCGCGGATTGGCCACTGGCAAGTACGGGAAGGCCTGGCCGATCACCGCGATTTTGACGCCGCCGCGCTCGAACATTTTCATCGCTTCAAAGGCCGGCTCATCCCATTCATTGTCGAATATGTTGCCGCCCAGGAAGGCGAATGGCAGATCGTCGACGATCTGTTTGACGCGATCGATGCCGTAGGTGAACTCCCAATGGGAGGTCATGGCATCCGGTTGCAGGGCGTTCATGACGTCGACCATGTCCTGGCCGCGGGTCTTAAGCGACGTGTAGCTGCCCTGCCAGGTATCGCCGCCATCCAGAAACAGGACATTGTCCGGGCGCTCGGCCCGGATCGCCTTGAGGACGGTGGCAACACGGTCCATGCCGCCGAGCCGGCCATAGGTGTTGGCGAGCGCGACGTAATCTTCGGAACTCAGCGCGTAGGCCTGCGGGGTTTTGGGCGTGATGTTGTACTGCTTGAGAAAATCCTTACCCGTCAGGTGCGGCGGCTTGCCGGCAGCCTCGCCGACGCCAAGGTTGATCGACGGTTCCCGGAAGTAGACCGGCAGCAGCTGGGCGTGATTGTCGGTGATGTGGACGATCGACACGTTGCCGTAGGTTGGAAACCTGAGCAGGTCCGCCTCGCTCATCAGTTTTTGCGTGGCTGCCAAGGCACTCCAACGGCCGGTGCCGGCACCGCCGGCAAAGACACCTGCAGCGACCGCTGCCTGCAGAAATTCGCGACGTGAAACCATGTGCTGCGCACTCCCAACAATCGACCTGAGATCATTTGCGCTCGTCCAGCGCAAACGCATCGCCGGCCCGCTGCGCCGCCCGGCCGCCCAATGGCCATGATCTCATGCGTTCTCGGGGCGGCCGGGCGGCGCAGCGGGCCGGCTCGGGTGGACCCGCCTGAGGCGGA
The DNA here is from genome assembly GCA_965223355.1 of Hyphomicrobiaceae bacterium. Taxonomy (GTDB): domain Bacteria; phylum Pseudomonadota; class Alphaproteobacteria; order Rhizobiales; family Hyphomicrobiaceae; genus Tectiglobus. The sequence goes on along the minus strand of CBDCWE010000003.1, from coordinate 3,047,459 downwards.
AATGATTGAGAGCAACCGGCCATTGTTCGCAATCGTTCCGATCCCGAACAATGGCCGGTTGCTCGATTGTGCATTCTCCACCGGCCAGCCGGCGGCCGAAGCCGGTGGCTGGCCGTGACGGCTGAACACCGGATCGGCCCACCAGAGGGCCGACTTGGCCGGGCAAAACTCTTTACTCCGCGTCATCCGGCGCACGTCGCCGGGGCCCATTATCCGACAAGCGCCGCACCAGTAGCATGATCGGTGCCGGCAACCGCGGCCGGCGCCAGCACAAGCCAAGTCCCGGTATGACGTCTTCGGCGTCGCTCACGCCATCACCAATCCATGCCTGACTTTGCCTGACGTTCCATGCCGCATCACGTGCCCATGCCGCCCAACGGCCATGCGATTTCCGGGCGGCCCCTGTCGGCGCCTCCAAAGTGGCGCTCAAGTTTGTGCCTTGGGTCGGAACGGCTGTTGCGGACCCAACCCAAGGCACGATGATCTTAGTTGCGCACGGCGGGCGTCTCGACGGACAGGCCCTGGCCGCGTGATGCGACGTAGAGTTCAAGGGCAACGAACTCATCACTGCCGACTTTGTAGGGCTTGGCGCGGATGTTCTTCATGCAGCCTTTGAAGCGGCGGTGAATCGAACCCATCTTCTGCCACTTAAAACGATACAGTGGAAAACCGTTGGTCTGGCCCTGGCTGAGGTGGTCGGCGCGGATCATCTTGCCGTGATTGGCTTCATGACAGCCGGCACAGGCCATGTCGAGCTGGCCGACACGGGTGTAGTAAATCTTCTTGCCCTTGTCGTAGAAGTCCTTGAACTTGCCGTCGATGCTGACTTTGACCGGCATGCCGCGCGATTGCATGCCGACGTAGGCGGCCGTGCCGAGCATCTGGTTGGATTCCCATTTCCATGGCTTGGCACCCATGCGCTCGGTGCGGCAGTAGTTGATGTGCTGCTGAAGGGCCTGCGGTTTGCCGGCCTGCTTGTGCCACTTCGGCATCGCAGCGCGGACACCCTTCATGGTGACCGACGCATCGTTGTGACAGCTGGCGCACGCCTTGCCGGCCGTGCCCTCAACCTTGTTCCACAGCTCGGCGCCAAGATCGACGAGCGGAAAGCCCGGGTTCTCGAAGTCATCGAGCTGGAGCTTCTGGGTCGCCGGTGTGCGGAACCGCCAACCGGAATAGATCTCGTCAAGCGGGCCATCCTTCGGGCCGGCGAGTTTGGTGACGAACTTCTGGCCGTCCATGACGAGCTCGTTGTCATTCGGCTCGGCATTTGGCGCAACGCTCATCAAGCCAATCGCAGCAATGGCGAGCAGGCCGTGACCAAGGATGTTCACTGCTGTTTTCATTGTTGGTATTTCCTCCCCAAGTTGGGCTTAAAGGCTGTCAGGAACAGCCGGTGCGGACTTAGCCCACTTTGATTTTTTTCTTAGTCGAGAAGACCTTGCCGCCGTCTTCGGTCCACATGAACTCGAACTCGCCGCTTTCGGGAACCTTAACGTTGAACTGCAGAAACGGGTTGGCCGACACGGCAGGTTCGATATCGACGGCAAACACCTGCTCGCCGTTGAACTTGGCAACGAACTTGTTGATGATCTTGCGCGGGATCAGACCACCGGTTTTCTTGTCCTTGCGCAGGCCGGTCTCCATCTTGTGGCTGATCAGTGTCTTGATGGTGATGACGTCGTTTTTGTCGGCGCTTTTCGGCACCTTTACTCTCGGCTTGGCCATTCGATCAGTTCCTTGGGTGAGAAAATTGCGTTCGGTTCAGGTTCGCAGCTGGCGGGCGCACAATCAGCCGCCGCAGCCGCCGATGGTGACCTTGACCTGCTTTTTTTCCATGTAGACGGAGCCGTTGCTCATCTTGGCGACGGCCACGATGTTCTGGGTCTTGGCCAGCCTGATCCGAGTGGTGGCAGAGGCCTCGCCGCTCATCGGGCTGAAATGCAGGGTGGCGACGCCGGCGCGCGGGTTGCCGTCTGCCAACAGCAGCACGGATGCAACATAATCATCGGCGCTCATCGGGCTTTCGACGTCGAACGACACCGGGACCGTGTTGCCGTTTTCGGCGATTTCCGGCGTGTTGATCGTGATCCTGCCGCCGTTCGGCTGCTTGCCGCCGGTGAAGGCCTTGATCAGCTTGTCGACTTCGCCGGCTTCTGCAAGTGCGCCGGCAAGACTGCCGGACATCGTCAGCGCGGCAGCTGAGCCGGCACTCAAAGCCATAAACTCTCGTTTGTTCAGTTTCATTGCGAATGCTCCACAGTTCGGACCTTGCATCGGGTCGGGCACGTTGCCCGGCGCCGACTATTCCTTGGTCAAGGTTTTGAGATAGGCGACGATATCTTCGACCTGCTGGGCCGACAAAATCGTCTTGTCTGCGAATTTCTTGCTGACACGGCTAAAGCCGGTGGTCCGGTAGAAGGCCGGCATCAGCGTTTCTTCGCCGAAGACCACCTTCGAGTTGACCACAATGGCGCGCAGCTGGGCATCCTCATAACGCGCGCCGACGCCGTCGAGTGACGGTCCGACTTCGCCATGGAATTGCTGGTCGGAAGTTTCACTGTTGACATGGCATGCCAGACAGTTGCCGAGCTTGCGGCCGACGAACCACTTCCTGCCGGCCTTGGCATCGCCGGCCTTGCCGGTCAATGATGCGGTGATCTTGCCGTCGTCGATTGTCACGCTGGCGGGCGTGACTTCACCTGCCAATGCTGAACCCACAAAGAGACCGGCGATCACGGCCACCGTGCCGAACGTCCTGTTGCCTACCACGTTTTTCCTCCCGTTGGCGCGGTTTTCGCCGCGTTCATGCATGGACCTGGCGGCCATGCGTTGTACACAACCTACAGCGAGGCACGTCACCGATTCAATCACAAATTCGAATAATTGAATATAGCGGGCAAAACGCTGCTCGAGAACGGCGCTGGCGCGGCGGGCGCCGGCGCCGGGCGCGACGGCTACTGGGATCTCTTTTCCGACAGCTTACGGGCGTGGTACTTCTGGAACGGCTCCGCCTTGAGGTAGCCCTTCTCGCGGACCCACTGGAACATGTGCAGGGTCGTGTTCAGACCGAACGCCCCCGGCATAATGGCGACCGCCGCCTGTTTGGCATTGGTGTTGGATGCAACGTCTTCCGGCAGGAACATGACGGTGGGCGTGAAAGCCAGCCCCCATTTGCGCACGGCCTTCTTTTCCGTCAGCGTTTCGCCATCCGTGTCGACGACCTCTTCGTCACCAAACATGTTGTATTGTACGACCATGAAATTATCGGAAATATATTTTGCGACCTTGTGATCCGAATACACGGTTTCATGCATTTTCTTGCAATATAGACAGCCACGCTGCTCGACGAATATAGCAAGCCGCTTGCCAGCCTCTTTGGCGGCGGCCAAGTCTTCTTTGAGATCCTTGAATGTAACTGAAAACCAAGGTTGCTTGTGAAGCCCGTCCTCACCGAGCTTTGCTGCATTGGCGTGCACACTCAGTAACAGAACGGTTGCGATCGTGATCAAAAAACGCATGGTCGGTCACTCCTTGATTAGCCGATTTTTCCGAGCACCGGAAAGAGCTCCAACAGCCCGAAGGCCAGGTTCGACATCTGCCCGGTCATGAACAGGACGCCGGTCACCACGAGAAGCGCGCCCATCGCGCGCTCAACGGTTTGCATATGGTGTTTTGCGCGCGCCATCAGGTTGAGGAACGGTCCGGCAAAGAGAGCGGCAACGAGAAACGGCAGGCCGATTCCGAGGGCATAGACAAACAGCAGACCGGCGCCCTGCCAAACCGTGTCCGTGCTGCCGGCGAGAAACAGGATCGCGGCCAGGACCGGGCCGACACACGGGGTCCAGCCGAAGGCAAAGGCGAGCCCGACGATGTAGCCGCCCAGCATGCCCGGTGGCTTTGATTGAACGTCGACACGCTTGGTGGCATAGAGCCAGGACAGCCGCCACAGGCCCAGGAAATGCAGACCCATCACGATAATGATCAGGCCGGCAATCATCGACAGGGTTTCAAGATGTCGGGTAAGCGCCTGGCCGATGATGCTGGCGGTCGCGCCCAGCAACACGAACACCGTCGTAAATCCGAGGACGAATGCCAGTGCGGTGCGCACAACCGAGGCCGTTGCACCGGCCGCCCTGTTCTGGAACTCATCGAACGACACACCGGCCAGAAAACACAGGTAGGGCGGCACCAAGGGCAGAACGCACGGCGACAGGAACGAAAGCAAGCCGGCGATGAATGCGCCTGCTATCGAAATGTCAAACTCCATATCGTATAACCAGGCCTCGCCGCGCGTGTTATATTCATTTCTTTATATATGAAGCATGGCTATGAGCAAGTCTGCAGCAGGCTGTCATTGTCATTGAGGTGATCGGTGCTGGCCGGCTGCGGGCAGCTAGGAATTCATATATGAGCGTACATAGGCTATAAGCGTCCACAAGCATCGGCGCGTGCCCGGCCGTGAGGCCGACCGCTGCGCCGTTGCCGAAAGCTCACGGAGGCTCAAGTGACCGTCGCATATCATCACCTGCAGCAGAGCCCGCGATACTGGGCTGCAGGCCTGGCCGGCTTGATGCTAGCCCTGTTGATGATGTCGGCCATCGAGGCCAGGGCGGCAGAGCTGGTCATGCTCGAAGAAGACGGCTGCTGGTGGTGCGCGAAGTGGACGCAGGAGGTCGGCGTCATCTACGACAAGACGCCGGAGGGCAAGCTGGCGCCATTGCGGCGTCTCGACATTCACGAAAGATTGCCCGTCGATCTTAGATTTCTGGACAAGGGTGGGTACACTCCGACGTTCATACTGGTGGAGAACGGCAAAGAGTACGGCCGCATTCGCGGCTATCCCGGGGAAGATTTTTTCTGGGGATTGCTGGGACAGATGCTGAAGCGCATGGCGAACAGGCAACCGAAATTGACCGAAACATCGAACTAGAGGCTAAGGAATAGTGGTGCTGCCAAGCTCAACAATATTTGAGGATGACGACAAGCTCGATGCGATGGCTGAAAAGGCCAAGCTCGCAACCGACATGCTCAAGGCGCTCGGGCACGAAGGCCGATTGATGATCCTTTGCTATCTAGCACATGGCGAAAAGTCGGTGACCGAGTTGGAGGAGGCGCTGTCGCTGCGTCAGCCGGCGGTGTCGCAACAGCTGGCGCGGTTGCGCGCCGATAACATCATCGCGGCACGCCGCGAGGGCAAGGCCATTTACTATAGCATCAAAGATGGTCGCGCTCGGCAGATCATGGCGCTCGTTTACGAGCTGTTCTGTGGACCGGACGCGCCCGGCCAATAGCGCCGGCCGGGCCGGTAACGGCCAGCCAAGGCGTCACGACAGCAGGACCGCAGGCTTGGGCTGCCGTTTGCGGGAGGATATCCGTGGGAGAATGGCCGACGCCAGTGCTGGTTGCGATCGCCGGTGGCCTCGGCGGGATGGCGCTTGGCCTTGCAGCACGGCTCGGCCGGTTCTGTACGCTGGCGGCGATCGAAGATGCGATGTTCGGTGGTGATACCGCCCGCCTTAGAATGTGGGCGCTCGCCATAGCCGTTGCGATCGCGGGCATGATACTGCTGACGGCGACAGGAACGGTCGACACGTCCGCCTCACTCTATCACCGGCTTTCGATCAATCCGGTTGCGTGGATCCTCGGCGGCGTGCTGTTTGGGGTCGGCATGGCGTTCTGCGGTACGTGCGGCTACGGCACGCTGGTACGCATTGGAGGTGGCGATCTCAGAGCGCTGTTCGTGATGCTGGTGATGGCGGTTGCCGCATACATGGCGATTGCCGGGCCAACGGCGATGTTTCGGCTGAGCGTGCTCGGTCCGCTGGCATTGTCGCAGGACGGCGAGTGGGCCAGAACGCTCGATCAGCTGGTTGGGCCGGACACGGTGGCAGCCCATTTGCTTTATGCATTGTCGGCCCTCGTGATCGCGGGATGGGCGCTGCGCGGGTCGGCTCTCACGCTGGCACCGCAGCGGCTGGTGTGGAGCGTTGTGGTCGGTCTCGCCATTGTTTCCGGCTGGTGGGCAACCGGCTGGCTGGGCGCCAATCCGTTTGATCCGGTGCCGCTCGGATCACATACCTATTCGGTTCCGCTCGGTCAGACGTTGATCTATTTCATGACGATGAGCAGTACGCCGATCAGTTTCGGTGTCGGGGCGACGCTCGGCGTGATCGCAGGCGCCTTTGTCGGCGCGCTCTACAAGCGCGAATTTCGATGGGAAGGCGGCGATGATGCGCGCGAGATGCGCCGGCATCTGGTCGGCGGACTGTTGATGGGAACCGGCGGCGTTTACGCCGGTGGCTGTACGATCGGTCAGGGGATGTCGGCTGCCTCGGTACTCGCCCTATCGGTACCGATCGTACTGCTTTCGATTTGGTGCGGTGTCTGGCTCGGGCTCACCTACGTGATGGAAGGTTCGCTATGGGGCGGTCTGCGGGCGCTGATCGAGCAGCGCCGTTGACAGCGCCAAAACAACGCCTTCGCTGGGCGCGCGGGCGTTGTTTCCTGCCGCAATTCTTGGCTCCGACCCCGCCGACCGAGCTGAGACCTGTGATCATGTTCGGAGCCGAGGGGATGATCACTAGAGCAACCTGCCTTTATTCGGAATCGGAACGATCCCGAATAAAGGCAGAAAGTTGCTCGCCTCTAAAGTGGCGATCATCTTTGTGCTTTAAGTTGGAACCGCAATGGCGGTTCCAACTTAAAGCACAATGATCTAGTGATGATCGCTGGTCGGGGAGATTGAGCAGCGGACAAGCCCCCGCATCGATCGCTGCAAGCTTGCGACCGGCTAACGGCAGTGCCCGTTGCAAACCCTGCTCACGGCCATTGCCACAAGGCCCATACCCGCGCCGCGTTCCCCGACGCGGCGGCGCGCCCGCGCCTCACTCAAACTCCATTTGTTCGAACACGCGGCCGGCGTTGCGGGTCGCCAGTTCCTTGAATGTGTCGAGGTGTTGGTAGGGTGACTGGTCGACGTAGTAGGCATCCTTGAGGGTGCCGCCGTTGTCGAGATGGTCTTTGATTTTGCCGCGCAGATAGACCAGGTAGTCAAGCGTGTAGCGGCGAACCTGGGCCATGTTGGTCGGATGACCGTGGCCAGGAATAACGTAGAGCGCGCCCAGGGCCTCGAAATTCTTCCAGCTTTCGATCCAGGCGGCGGTGTCGGTGTCATCGAAGATCGGCAGCATACGTTCGTGAAAGGCCATATCGCCGGCAATCACCAGTCTTTGCTGCGGCAGCCAGACGGAGATGTCGCCGGGCGAGTGGGCCGGGCCAAGGTTGAGGACTTCGATGGTGAAGCGGCCGATCTTGATGACCTTCTTGTCCGCGAAGGTTTCCGTGGGCAGTTGCACGCGCGAATCACCGGCCTTGTCACGATTGTAACGTTTCATGCGATCGAGGATGTCGGCACCGCGTTCCTCGAACTCGTGGGCGGCGTCCTTGTGGGCGAGAATGGCGACGCCCTGGTCGGCCCAGTAACCGTTGCCGAGCATGGCGTGGCCTTGGCCGTTCTCGTTGATCACCAACTTGACCGGCTCACTGGTGATGTCCTTGATTTCCCTGTGCAATGCCTTGGCCAATTCGTTGGTTGCGCCGGCGTTGATGACGACGACGCCGCGGCCGGTGACGATGAACGAGAGATTGTTGTTGTGACCGGAGTTTTCGTAGGTCGGCGGGGCGGTGGCGCCGATCGCCGACCAGACATAAGGGATCACTTCAACGGGCTTTTGATAGAGCACCGAGCCCGGGTACTGATCCTTGATCTTCTGACTGGCAAAGACCGCGGTCGTCGTTGCAAACACGACGGCGACGGCAATGCATATAGCGCCGGCAATCGGCTTCGAATAACTCTGCTGCATGGCAGCCGTCCTCCTCGCTCACGCGAATGCGATGCGCCATTTAAACATTCAAATTATTCTATGTATAGAGTGCGATTGATGCGCACGCCGATGTGCCCGGATTTATGAGTTTGCGGCCTAGCGGGCGTCGTGAAAGATGATGCCTGCCGTAAACCGGGTGCCGCCGTGCAGCCGGCTGACGCCGTGACGCATTTTGACGCGATAGGTGCCTTTGCTGCCTTGCACGGGTCGGGCATTGACGGCGAACACAACCGCCTCGCCCTGGCGCAAGGTGATGACTTCGGCGCGCGATTGCATGCGTGGGCGCTGTTCCGTGACGATGAACTCGCCACCGGTGAAATCGGTCCCTGGCTCCGACAACAGGATCGCAACCTGCAGCGGGAAAACCAGTTCACCGTAGAGATCCTGGTGCAGGCAGTTGTAGTCGCCGGTCTGGTACTTGAGCAGCAATGGCGTTGGCCGGGTTTGGCCGGCGCTGTGACATGTCTTCAGATAGGCGTCGTGGGCGTTCGGGAAGGGGTGCTCGTCGCCGAGTGCCTGCCGCCAGCGATTGGCGATGGCGGCAAGGGGCACATAGAGGTCCCGGCGCAATTGCGCAATCACCGGCGGCAGCGGATAGGACCAATACTTGTAGTGGCCGCGGCCGAAGCCGTGTCGGGCCATGACGATGTGGCTGCGGAAGTCTTGTTCGGCGCCATCAAAGCCGGCCGCAAGCCGCTGGCATTGGCGCCGGCTCAAGAGCGGCCCGAAGCTGGCGGCGCCATAGGTGTCGAGTTGCGCGGCGATGGCGGTCCAGTTCAGCGCGGCAATGCGCGACGTGATTGATTGATCGGCTTCGCAAGGGTCATTCGTCATGGTACCGGGCCCGGATAAGGCGTTGTCGTAATAGGCCCACCAGTGCCCGATTTGGCGCTTCGGTGCGACCCGAAACCTGTGCCGGGCCAGCCCGGCACTCACGTGATCAAGCACGCGTGTGATGAGCCTTCAGATTGGGCTGTATAGCGCAATCATACTGCGCGCGATCATGTAGACGCCGGTGGTCAGCAGCACGATCAGGACGACCTTGGTGAACTGGGCTTCGGTCAGGATCCGGCGTAGGCGCTGGCCGGCGAGCATGCCAAGCACCGTCGGGCCGACGGCGGCGGTCGAAACAATGGCCAGGTCTGCGGTCAACAGCGCGCGCTGGGTCAGGGCCGCCGCGAGCGTGACGCTGACGACGACAAAGGTGATGCCCAAGGCCTGCACGAATTGATCGCGCGGCAAGCCGAGCGACTGAATGTAGAGCGTGCCGGGCACCATGAAACTGCCGATCATGCCGAAGACAATGCCGCCGAGCCCGCCGATCAGCGGTGTGAGCAACGGCTCCCAACGGCCGGGAGAGGGCAGCTTGGCGCGGGCCATAGCAATCGACGCATAGGCGACGAGAAACAGTCCCATGGCGAGGATCAGATAGCGCCCGTCGGCGTCAGCGAGGATTTTGGAGCCGAACCAGATACCGGCACAGGCGGTGGCCAGCAACGGCCAGATGCGGCGTAAGACCTGAACGAAACTGCGACCGCTGACGGCCTGCCAGAGATTGGTCAATATGCTGGGCATCAACAGCACGGCGACGGCCGTCTTCATGCCTAGCACCGGGGCGACCAGGGCGACGCCGACAACCGGAACGCCGAGGCCGGTAATGCCTTTGACAAGGCCGGCAAGAAGGTAGGTCAACGCAATGAGTGCGAGGCTGTCGAGATCAAACGGCATAAACCAGCAGGCTTTCTTGGTTGGCGAGATGGCTTTCAGAGTTGACTGGCAGAGATGACCGGCAGACATAGCTGGAGCGGTCCCGCGCGTCGACCCAACCGCCGCGACCACGGTCGAACGCGCCTGTGGGTGGCCGGCGCGCGGGCTGGTTCGAGCTAAGGAGCCTCTGAACAAGTCTCAGGCTTCCAAAGGGTCATGCCCGTGGGCGGGATCGTTAAGGGCAGAGCCCTTGACTTGATCGCCGCTTTGCGGCGATCCATGCGGGGCTTGTCCGCCCCTCATAGTCCCTGACCAGGGGATGGATCGCCCGGATCTCGGACTTATTCAGTGTCTCCCTAAGTCGGAAACGCCATAGGCTGTGCGAACACGAAGAAGGAATGGTTGTGACACGTCTTGCCAAATCGCTCGATCAGGCCGGGCGCCACTATGACGTGATCATCGTCGGCTCCGGCTATGGCGGCGGCGTCGCGGCGTCGCGGCTGGCACGGGCCGGAAAACGCGTTGCCGTGCTCGAACGCGGACGCGAGTTCGTCACCGGTGAATTCCCGTCACGGTTCCCGGACATGCGCAATGAAATGCGCGTGACCGGCAAGCGCATGAGCCTCGGTTCTGAAAACGGCCTCTACGACGTACGCCTGGGCGAGGACATGCACGTGCTTGTCGGCTGCGGGTTGGGCGGTGGTTCGCTGGTCAACGCCGGCGTCGCGCTGCGACCCGATCGGCGGGTGTTTGCCGATCAGCGGTTTCCCGACCAGATCCTGCAGGACGGGCTGTTGGATCAGGGATTTGAGCGCGCCCGGCAATGGTTGCAGCCGTGCAGCGATCCGCAAGCCGATCGCCAGACCAAGTTTCAATCGCTGCTCCAAGCCAGTGCGGGGATGCCGGGGCGGACCGTCGCGCCGGAGATCGTGGTCAGCTACGATGCCCGGGTCAGTGCCGGCGGTATCGCACAGCCGGCCTGCACGCGCTGCGGTGACTGTTGCGGCGGCTGCAATGTCGGTGCCAAGAACACGGTGGCGCTCACCTATCTGCCTGACGCCGTGCGCCATGGCGCGGAGATTTTCACGCAGGCAAAGGTGTTGCGCGTCGAGCAAGGCACGGGCGACACGGACGGCGCCGGCGGCTGGCGGGTTCACGTGCTCAACAGCGATCGATCGTGCACGCCGGCGGACCGCGCGCGGCAGCTGTCGGGCGAAATCGTCATTCTGGCTGCCGGCACGCTCGGGTCCACCGAGATCTTGTTGCGCTCGCAGGCGGCAGGACTGGCCGTTTCCGATCGGCTCGGGGAACGGTTTTCAGCCAATGGCGATATCATTGCGTTCGGATACGGTGCCAAGGTTGCCGTCAACGCCATCGGTGTCGGCCATCCCGTGAAGGACGGGCTGGCACCCGTTGGCGCATCTGTGACGGGCCAGTATGAAGTCGACGATGCCGACCAACTCGCCAACGAATTGCGCGTGCAGGAGGGTGCGCTGCCGTCGGCGTTGGCGCCGATCCTGCCGGTGATGTTCGTGCCGAACGGGCGCTTGCTCGGCGCCCTCAAGAGCCTGATCAACGGCGTCTACAGGGGCCCGCTTGCAAGCCTGCAGACGTTTTTTGCCGTCTCGCACGACTCAGCCTCCGGGCGCTTAGTCCTCGACGGCGACGCGTTGCGTGTCGTCTGGCCGACGGCGATTGACGAGCCCGTCTACCAGCGCCTTGACGGCGTGCTTGGGCAACTGGTCGGCAATGTCGGCGGCAGCTATGTGAAGAACCCGCTGGCGGGATCGGTGATGGGCCATCAGCCGGCCACCGCCCACCCGCTCGGGGGCTGCGGCATGGGCTCGGCGGCCAGCGACGGCGTCGTCAATCACAAATCGCAGGTGTTTGACCCCAAAGGTGCGGGCGCGCAGGCCGTCCATAAGGGCCTCTACGTGATCGACGGCTCGATCATACCGCGCTCACTCGGGGTCAATCCGCTGTTGACCATTACGGCGCTGTCGGAACGAGCGATGATGCATATGGCGCAGGATGTCGGCTTTTCGATTTCGTTTGATCCGCGCAACGACGGGGCCGGCGTGGCAGTGGATCAGCCCGGCCGTGTGCGATCAGCCTGAGCCGGTCGCCGGTGCCTTCGGCAGCCTTGCAAGCAGACAGAAGGGGACCGCTATCAGGGCAACCAGGGCATACATCCAGAACGCATTGACGTAACCCAGCATGATGGCCTGGCGGGCAACCTCCTTGGCGAAGCGGGCCATGCCTTCGACGCTTTCGATCGACCACGAACCGGATGCCCAGGGCATGGTCCAAAGCTTGTTGAACGGCGAGGCGGTTTCCGACAAGCGCGCATAGTTGCTGCCGGTCGCGCGCACGATTTCGGCGACGGCGATCGAGATGAACAGGCTCGAGCCGAAATTGCGCAGGAGATGGTAGATCGCCATGCCTTCCGGCCGCGATTCAGGCCTGAGGGTGTAGAACGTGACGATGGTCATCGGCACCCACGTCACGCCGATGCCGGCACCCTGCACCAGCGACCAGGTCGCGAGCGTGGTTTGGCCGACGTTGAGGTCGAACAGCATCATCTGATAGCCGCCGTAGCCCTGCATCGCAAAGCCGATGATCATCATGATCCGCGGATCGATGCGGCCGGTCAACATCGCGATGAAAAAGCCGATCAGGGTGCCGAAACCGCGCCAGCCGATGAACACACCGATGGCCGAATCCGGATAGCCGGCGTGGTTTTGCAGGAGCGGCGGCAACAGCACGACCGGCGCGAAATTCAGCATCCCGAACAGGAACACCAACAGCATACCGAGCGAGAAGTTGCGATCCTTGAACAGGGACAGGCGCAGGAAGGGCTCCGTGGCGGTCAGGCTGTGCGCAAGGAACATGTAGAACGACACGATCGCCACGAAGGCGGCGATAACGATTTCGGTTGACTCAAACCAGTCGAGGCGCTGGCCGCGCGAGAACATCAACTGCGTACAGGCGATCGCGATCGAAAGCGTAATGAAGCCCGACCAATCAAGCAGGGCAAGCTTGCGGCTGGTGCGTCTCGGAATGAACAGCTGGCAGCCGATCACCGTGATGATCGTAACCGGCACAACCATCCAGAACCCCCATCGCCAGCTTAGGGCTTCCGAGACCTCGCCGGCGAGGGTCGGACCGAGCGACGGGCCGATCATGTTGGCCATGCCCATGATCGCCATCACGAAGCCGTGCTGGCGACGCGGATAGGTGTCGAGCATGATGGCCTGGCCGAGCGGAATAAGCGGGGCGCCAGCAGCACCCTGAACAACCCGCCAGAAGATCAGCTCTTCCAGCGCCGTCGATGCACCGCACAAGAAGGTCGAGATGCCGAAGATGGCAGCGCACCAAACCATCGTTGCGCGCCTGCCGAAGCGCTCCGCCAGCCAGCCGGTCATCGGCGTTACGACGGCAGTTGCCAGGATGTTGAAGGTCATTGTCCATGACACTTCGTCCTGGGTCGAGCCGAGTGCACCCTGCAGCTTCGGCAATAGTGCCGAGACGATCAGAATCGATGAGGAATAGATGGTCGTGGCGGTAATGATGACGATTAGAACCAGCACCCGCCGGGCCGGTGACAGATCGTAGACAGCATCGTCATCAGACATGTCTGGCGCTTATCCGTGGTCTGCTTCTAGCGCAGAGCAGCAATGCAAAAACCGCCGAACATCTGGGAATTCTCATATGGCTCAGCTGTTTAGCTTGGAAACATCGGCACATCGCGACGAATTTTGCCTTGACGACCTTAACCACGGCGATAGTAACTTAGGTTACATTATTCCGGGTCACCTGTCTTTGCGTCGTAGAGCCTCAGGCTCAGCGCGAAGACCACACGTTGGGCCCAAGGATCCGAGACGATGTCACCCGACGAAGAACACTATATTGGGTACACGCTGACGGATGTGGCCCGTCTGTTGCGGACCGTGTTTGAGCGGCGTGTGCGCAGCCTCGGCCTGACGCGGGCGCAATGGGTGGTGATTGCGCGCGTCCACCGCCATCCCGGACTAAGCCAAACCGAGATCGCCGACCTGCTCGAAATCGAAAAGGCAACGGCCGGCCGACTGATCGACAGAATGGAACTGAAGGGTTGGTTGGAGCGGCGCGCAGATCCCAATGATCGACGGGTCAATCGCCTGCATTTAACGCATGAGGCAGAACAGCTCCACGGTCTGATCTGGCCGATTGCCGAGGCAACGGTCGAAGATGCCTTGCGTGATCTCAGTTCGAGCGAGCAGCGGATGCTCGCCAAACTCATGCGGCGGGTCAAGAAGCAGCTTCTGCAATTGGCGGAATATGATTCGGCGGCGGACGACGGCGTGCAAGATCTTTCCGAACGCTTCGACAACACCGAACATGCAGATGCAAGGTAGGAACTAGAATGATAAAGAGTTTGGTCAGACCGTTTCTATTGGTCGTCGTGCCATGCCTCGCCGTTGCTGCCGCAGCGCTCGTGTGGCTCTGGGGTGGTCGTTACATCACGACGGAGAATGCCTACGTCAAAGCCGACATCGCACGCGTTTCTGCCGAGGTGACGGGGCGCATCAAGCGCGTGTTCGTGACGGATCACTCGCAGCTCAAGCGCGGTGAAAGATTGTTGGAACTGGACGATGAACCGTTCCGGATTGCCGTTGCGAAGGCCAAGGCCGAAGTCGACACAACGCGCAACAAGGTCGCGACATTGATTGCCGAATGGAAACAGGCACGCAGCGAACTCAAGGAATCCAAAGACAAAATCGCGTATCAGGAATCCCAACTGAAACGCAACCGTCAACTCGCCGAGCGCAACATCGTATCGTCGTCCAAGCTCGAACAAGCCGAGGACAATACGCGGCAGGCGAAGAACCGGGTGATGGTGATGAAGACCAAGGTGCAGCGCATGCTCGCCCAGCTTGGTGGATCGGCCGACCTCGAAGTCGATGATCATCCGGAAGTGCGCGAAAAGCTCGCCGCCTTGAGCGAAGCGGAGCTCAATCTGCGCCGCACGGTCATCCGCGCGCCGGTTTCAGGGCGGGCGGTCAACGTCAAGCTACAGCCGGGTGAATACGTCGAACCGGACAAACCGTTGTTCGCCGTCGTCGTCGATTCGCGGCCCTGGGTCGAAGCCAACTTCAAGGAAACCGAACTGACGCATGTCCGCGAAGCAATGTCTGCGACCGTTGTCTTGGACATCTATCCCGACATCGAGTGGGAAGCCGAAGTCATCAGCATCAGCCCGGCAACAGGTGCCGAATTCGCGTTGTTGCCGCCGCAGAATGCATCCGGCAACTGGGTCAAGGTGGTGCAACGCCTGCCGGTCAAGATCTATTTGAAGCCAAGGGCAGGTGAGCCACCGCTGCGGGCCGGCATGACGGCGACCGTCAGCGTTGATACCAAGCGTCAACGCAAGCTCAGCAGTTTGTTGGGCGGGTTTGGTGCCGTTGCCAGCGATTTCACCGAGTTTGCGGCGAAATCGCAGAAGGAGGCCGCTACGAAATAGGCGTAGGCGGCCGGTTCATTTCTTTAGACTGTTCGGCGACTGCACGATCTTGCGTTGGTGTCGTGCGAACTTCGATCGGCGCCGGTCAACAAATGCTGGTGAGGTTGATATGGCTGTGGCTGAAGCTCCGGCGGTTGGTCCCGGGTCGCCAAACGAGGCCGCGCTCGGGACGACGCGACGGCTGGCGGAATGGGTCGCCGGGTTGAGATTTGAAGATCTCGGCGAGCGGCCGGTGACGTGGTCAACGCATGCGCTGCTTGACTGGGCCGGCGTCGCGCTGGCCGCTGCCAACCAACCGCTGGTCAGGATTCTCGCCGACGAGCTGGTTGGCGACGCGCCCGGCACCTGTACCTTGATCGGCCGGCAGCAGTCGGCGTCCAAGCATACCGCAGCGCTGATCAACGGTGCCGCATCCCACGCGTTCGACTATGATGACGTTGCCGAGGCGATGCACGGGCATCCAACCGCGCCCGTTGCGCCTGCGATCTTCGCCTTGGGTGAGGAACTCGGTGCGAGCGGCAAGGACATTATCACAGCCTTTGTTGCCGGGGTGCAGATCGCGTGCCGGCTCGGGGCGATGACCGACAGTGCGACGCGGGCGGTCAGCTCGCACTACGAACAAGGATTTCACGCGACGGGAACGCTCGGGGCGTTTGGCGCGGCGGCGGCGGCGGCCAAGCTGATGCAGCTCGATGCGGAAACGACGGCGCGGGCCTTAGCACTGGCGGCGACGCAGGGGGCGGGGCTCAAATGCAATTTCGGCACGATGTCGAAACCGTTTCACGCCGGGACGGCGGCGGCCAACGGCCTGTTGGCGGCGCGGCTTGCAGCGCGTGGCTTCACGGCCAACCCAGATGCCATCGAAGCGCCGCAAGGCTTTGCGTTTGCGCAAGTGCCGGAATTCACACCGAAGGCGCCGGAACCGGGGCCGGATGGTGTCTTTGAAGTTGAGCGTATCCTCTTCAAGTATCACGCAGCCTGCTATTCGACCCACGCGACGCTCAACGCGGTGCAGGATCTCAGAGCTGCCCACGACATCGATCTGGATGCCCTGGAAAGCGTGACCCTTTATGTCAATCCGCGCCACGCCAACAACTGCAACAAGCCCGATCCGAAGACGGGCCTGGATCTCAAGTTCTCAATTCGGCACCTGGCGGTGATGGCCTTTGACGGCGCTGACACCGGCGCGCTCGAAACCTATTCAGAAGACAACGCCAACGATGCCCGCTACATCGCGACGCGCGCGCGCGTCAACGTCGTGTTCGAGGCTGATCGCAATCGCATGGTGACGCGGGTCAAGGCTGCGCTCAAGGACGGCAGAGCGTTCGATGTGACGCACGATAGTGGCCGTCCGGAAACCGATTTGAACCGCCAATGGCAGCGGCTTTGCAGTAAGTTTGTCAGCCTCGCCGCGCCGGTTTGCGGGCACCGGCGGGCCGAAGCCGCGGCCGCTGCGTTCGCCGCATTGGCCGAAGCTGCGGACATCCGCGATACCATTGCGACGGTTGCGTAGGCGAATTCGTTCGACGCCCCCAGACTTGGGGCTTCGGGCAATGGGCGCAACACACTTGTGGTCTGTATCAAGCCGGCCCGCCGAGCAACGCGCTGATAGAGAGGCCCTGGCCGGCGGCGGCCGGGCTATCCCCATAGCGCCGTGCCGGGCACGCAGCATGACCCGTATCACCATTGTATAGCGCCGGTGGCGATCGCCCTGCTCCGGCCGCGATGGCCCGGCCATCGGTGACGTAGACCAGCTGCCCGCGCCCGCTCGCCAGCCCCCAGCCGATTTCGCCGAAGCGCCGGACCCGTTGCGCCGTTTGCGATGCCAACGCGCATTCCTGCGGGTTGCGATCGCAGATCGTCATCAACCGGCCAACCGCGCGCGTCGTCGCACCGTAAGGGTCCTGGGCGACGTTTGGCTCGACATGAACAACGTAGCCGGCAAACAACGTCAGCGCGATTGCCATCTTAAACTTGAGCAATGATCTCACAACTCGGCGTCCTTCACCGCGCAGCACGGACTGCACGTTACCACGCGGCGAAAGGTAAACGTGAGCCGTTAGAAAATGGTGAACTCTTTCCTGCTCGGTTCAGTACATGATCACAGCCTTTGAGACGTCGGTCATCGTGCCATCGTGCTCGGGCCCGCCAAGACCAGGCCTTCGGCGGCTCTGCGAGCCGGTCGTGATCGCCCCTCGACACGCCGGCGAGTGCGGCGCGTGGCCGGAACGGACGAACGGCTGCGCAGGCGCCAAACAAAAGAATGGAACTTGAAGAGGAAGAACCGCGCCAGAACAACCAGACCATATTGCAGAACTTGACGCACACAACTGCCCGATGCCCGATGCACCGCATCGCGCGGCACACCGCGCCTGCCCGAGTGAGCCGCCAGGACCCATGAAGCGGATCAATATTTATGCGGGCTGGTAAGATGGGTTGTTGTCCGTGCCTTCTTTTCAGGAAAGAGCATGGCGATCGGCGCCAGCACGGCTTCGACGATCGGCATCAGCAGGGAGCCCAGGACAAAGCCGACGAGCGCATCGATCAGGGCGGTCAACAGCCATTGGCTCGTGCCGCCGCCCGCCACGGTACTGGCAATGGAGTTGATCGTCTCGTAGGGCAGCGAAACGTGCATTTCGTGCAGGGTGTGGACGATGATGCTGCCGCCGACCCACAACATGGCAGCCGTGCCGATAACGGAGATCAGCCACAGCACGGTCGGCATTGCCGCCACCAAGCCGCGGCCCGTCGCGCGGGTTATCGCCATGGTGCCGGTTCGGATCATGCGCACACCGATGTCATCGATTTTGACCAGCAGCGCGACGGCACCGTAGACCACCGCCGTGATCAAAACTGCGATGATCGCCAGCACCACGGCGCGCATCCACAGCGAGTCGGCATCAATCGTCGCGAGTGCGATGGTCATGATCTCGGCGGATAGAATGAAGTCGGTTTTGATCGCACCTCGCACGCGTTGTTCTTCGAGGTGGGCGGCATCGAGCGTTTCGGCCTGCTGCGGGCCGGGGTCTTTGTGATGCATCAGTGCGTGCCAGATCTTCTCGGCGCCCTCGAACGAGAGATAGGCACCGCCGACCAGCAGCAACGGTGCAATGGACCACGGTGCGAAGGTCTGCAACACGAGCAGCGCCGGCAGCAGGATTACCAGTTTGTTGAAAATTGAGCCGCGGGCGATCCGGGCGACAATTGGCAGCTCACGCGCCGCCGGCAATCCGGTGACGTATTTCGGCGTGACGGCGGCATCATCGATGACCACACCTGCCGACTTGGCGCCTGCCTTCACGGCTTGGGCGGCGATGTCATCGACCTGGCTCGCCGCCAGTTTGGCAATCGCTGCGATGTCATCGAGAAGTGCGAGAATTCCGCTCATGACTTGGTGCTGCCCCCGTGGCTATCGGATTGATGGCGCATGCGATCGTGTTCGGTCTCGGCCGATTACGGATTCGACGGCTGCGACCATACGATGGATTTGGGGAGCGCGCGAGAGGGCCGATCGTGGGACCTCGTCCGGCCCGGGGTCCAGGGGTCCAACCCCTGCTCGGGGAGTATGAGGGGCTGAAAGCCCCTCATGGATCGCCGCACAGCGGCGATTGGTTGAGGGCGCTGCCCTTTGGAAACCCGTGCTTTGATCACGGGCACCCCAACTCTGACGTGCGGTTGCCGGCTGTTCGAGCGAAATTGAAACAGACCTGTTGCTTATGCCGGCCGTGCGTGATCCTTCGGATCCGAGAGGGTTCGGCGCACGGCATCGCGCCAGCCGGCATACTTGCGCTCGCGCCGGCTCGCGTCCATCGCCGGTTCAAAGCGCCGATCAAGCGTCCAGCCGGCCGAAAACTCGGGGAGGTCGGGATAGATGCCGACCTGGCGTCCGGCCAGATAGGCGGCGCCCCGGGCCGTGGTTTCAAGACTGGTTGGCCGATCAACCGGTGCATCGAGAATGTCCGCCAACCGCTGCATCGTCCATTCGGACGCCGCCATGCCACCGTCGACGCGCAACACCGTTGAACTGCCGGTGCCCCAATCCTGCTGCATGGCCTCGAGCAGATCGCGGGTCTGGTAGGCGACGCTCTCCAGCGCCGCGCATGCGATTTCGGCGGCACCACTCCCGCGCGTCAGGCCGAACATGGCGCCACGGCACTCGGCATCCCAGTAGGGAGCGCCGAGCCCGACGAACGCAGGCACCAGATAGACATCCTGGTTCGGATCGGCCGACGCTGCAAGTGCGCCGGCCTGTGATGCCTGTTCGATGATCCCCAGCCCGTCGCGCAACCATTGCACGGCCGCCCCTGCGACAAAAATCGAACCTTCAAGGGCATAAGTCGCAACGCCGTCGAGTTGATAGGCGATCGTTGTCAGCAGTCGGTTGTTCGACAAAGCGCGTTCGGCACCGGTGTTGAGCAGTGCAAAGCAGCCCGTGCCATAGGTTGACTTCAGCATGCCCGGCGAGAAACAGGCCTGACCGATGGTGGCGGCCTGCTGATCTCCGGCAACGCCAGCAACCGGGATGGTGGCACCGAGGATACCGGCGGCACAGGTACCGAAGTCAGCGCCACTGTCGCGGACCTCCGGCAACAGGCTGCGCGGAACGTCGAACAGCGTCAGGAGATCGTCGTCCCAGTCTCCGCTCCCAATATTGTAGAGAAGCGTTCGGCTGGCGTTGGTCGCATCGGTTGCGTGAACCTGGCCCGCGGTCAGACACCACAACAAGTAGGTATCGACGGTGCCGCATGCCAGCCGCCCCGCCCGCGCCGCACCGCGGGCGCCATCGACGTGGTCGAGAAGCCACGAAATCTTGGTGCCCGAAAAGTAGGGGTCGAGCAGGAGGCCGGTTCTGTCACGGACCATGGGCTCGTGGCCCTGGCCCTTCAGGCGCGCGCAAACCTCACCCGTTCGCCGATCCTGCCACACGATCGCGCGATGGATCGGCCGACCCGTTTCGCGGTCCCAGATCAGTGTGGTTTCGCGCTGATTGGTGATGCCGATTGCGGTCACATCCGATGGTTCGATGCCGGCTTTGTTTAGCGCCGACCTGCAGGTTGACAGCGTGGTTTGCCATAGGTCCTGCGGTTCATGCTCGACCCAACCGGACCGCGGGAAATGCTGCTCGAATTCCTGCTGCGCGACAGCGCGAATGGTCATGCCCTCGTCAAAGACAAGAGCACGGGTTGACGTCGTTCCCTGGTCGATCGCGAGGATGTAAGGCATTTGTGGCTGATCCTGACTGTTACGGCCCGGTCGCAGGTTCGCGCCCGCTGTGATAGTGTCAAGCTAACATGGATCGGACGGGATTTGGTGCTCAATCACTCCGTGCAGTGCGGCCACTCCGGGCAGTGCGGCGCTCTCATCCGCAGTCATCTTGAAAAGCGGTCATGATCCAGACCGCTAGTTTTCCGGCGCAGACACTTCGGGTGTGAAGTGTCGAAGACAGAATACTGGAGCAACCTGCCTTTATTCGGAATCGGAACGATCCCGAATAAAGGCACAAAGTTGCTCGCCTCTAAAGTGGCGATCATCTTTGTGCTTTAAGTTAGAACCGCAATAGCGGTTCTAACTTAAAGCACGATGATCTAGCCGCGAATGCGGACCGGCAACTTGCGAATGCCGCGTATGAAGTTCGAGTAGAGCCGTGTTGGCGCATCGACGATCTCGAACTCCAGATCGCGTTTCAGGAATTCCTCCCACAACACCCGCAACTGCAAGTCTGCAAGGCGATCACCGACGCAGCGATGAATGCCGGCACCGTATGAGAGATGACGGCGCGCTTTCTTGCGATCGACCTGAAAGGCCTCAGGGTCGTCAATGGCGCCTTCGTCGCGATTGCCGGAAATGTACCACATGACGACCTTGTCGCCGGTCTTGATTTGTCGGCCGGCGAGTTCGGTGTCGACGTTGGCGGTGCGGCGCATGTGAATGACCGGCGTCTGATAGCGGATCGTCTCTGCAACCATATTGGTGACCAGGCTCGGATCGGCCCTGAGCTTGGCATGCTCGTGCGGATTGTCCGACAGCGCCAATAGCCCGCCGCTCATCGAATTTCGGGTCGTGTCGTTGCCGCCCACGATCAGAAGGGCAAGATTACCAATGTACTCGGATTCCGGCATATCTCGTGTGGCCTCGCTGTGGGCCATCATTGATATCAGATCGGGCCGAGGCGGCTGGTTGGCACGCTCTTGCCACATCGACCGAAAATAAGCGCCCATGTTTTCGAGCTCGGCGGTGCGCGCCTCCTCGCAGCTAACGGGGGCGTCGGGGGCGTTGACGTCGGCAATCGCAACGTCGGACCAATAGGTGAGTTTGCGGCGTTCCTGCCACGGAAAATCGAACAGCGTCGCCAGCATCATCGTGGTCAACTCAATGGAAACGCGATCGACCCAGTCAAAGGTTTCGTTCTTCGGGAGGCCGTCCAGGACACTTTCTGTTCGCCGGCGGATAACGGGTTCAAAGTTTTCGAGATTGGTGCGGTTGGCCATCGGTGCCACCGTGCGGCGCTGGGCGGTGTGGCGCGGCGGGTCCATGCGAATAAAGTTGCCGCGCTCCGCACCACGCGGTTGATCCATGATCTGAATGCCGCGCGCCGATGAATAGGTCTCGTGATCCAACTCGACCGTCATGATGTCGTCGTAGCGAGTGACCGACCAATACGGGCCGTACGGACTGTCACGATGATAGTGGACCGGATCATCGCGCCGCAGTCGTGCGAAGTAGGGCCGCCACGCGTCCATTTCGTAAAGCGCCGGGTCGCTAACGTCGAAATCCAGTGGCACGTCCTGCGGTGAAACTAATAGCACGTCGAGGGGCTGCCGGGAGGTCATGTCGCGTTTCCGTCTTGGACCAATCGGCAAAGCTTATTGGATCTTGCCCTGCAAAACCAGTCATCGGATTTGTGAGTTTGTGGCCTATGGAACCGCTGAACAAATCGCGGGTTTGCAAAACGGCAGAGCCCTTAACATATCGCCGCTTGGCGGCGATCCTTGAGGGGCTTTCAGCCCCTCAAGGATCGCCGACCAGGGGACCATCCCCTGGACCCCGGACTTATTCAGAGGTTCCCTAATACTCGTCACGATGTTCGGTTGCCTTGAATGACGGTCGTTGCGATAGCATGTCGTTCAAGCTCGCCAATTGCGGACGATTGTTGCGCCAACGGAGATCTCCATAGCGAAAGTCGGCGTAGCCCAACGCTGCACCGAGTGCGGCGTGGCCGACGTCAAACGGCAGCCGGCGCACTCGTTCGGTATCGTGTTCCAACGCATCCAAGACCGCAGTGAATTTTTTCTTCAATGCAGCCGCGAGAACTCCATCTTGCGCGGCCACCGGCTTTCTGCGCTCAGGCAACCAGCCAACGAGCAAGTCGAGCAGACCGAGGGCCTGTGCCTGGCGGCGCAAGACATCCCAGCGCTCCGACCCGGTCTTTGGACAGAGGTGTTCGCCGCTGCCAATCTCATCGAAATATTCGCTGATCACGCGTGAATCATAAAGCGCCGTGCCATCGGCCAGCACAAGGGTCGGGAGTTTGTTCAACGCATTTTGGGCCATGACGTCGGCGTTTGGCTGTGCAGCCGCGACCACGACCTGCTCAAGCTCGATGTGCGCTGCCAGGCCCTTCTCATGCGCAACCACCATGACGAAGCGGACAAACGGCGAGCGGGTCGACCAGAACAGTTTCAACGGCGTCATCCTTTTGGGTTTTGGGTTTTGGGTTTTGGGTTCGATAAAACTTGATTGGCCTCGCGCCACCAGCCGCGGGGCCGGGCGACACGAGAAACGATCAACTGCGCCACGTTCAGGCGGCGATGTCCGGCGCGTCCAGAACGCTGCAATCGCGGCCAATTGCAATCGCAGTACCAGTTCTTGACCGCAACTCCTCCGCGCTGACCGTCGCGACCAGTTCCCTTGCGACAAAACCCTGCGATGTGACATCGACCACGGCGATGTCGGTATAAATCCGTTCGACGCAGTTGGGAGCGGTCAGTGGCAAAGTGCAAGATTGCAGCAACCTGGGGGCCGCATCCTTGGTGTTATGCTGCATGAGGATCCAGATCGACTTGGCTCCAACGGCAAGGTCCATGGCGCCGCCCACCAGCGGTCCCTTGTCGGCGACGCGCGAATCCCAGTTGGCCAAATCTCCGTTTGCGGCAACCTCGAAGGCGCCCAGGATGGTAACATCGATATGGCCGCCCCGGATCATCGCGAAGGATGCGACGGAGTCGACAATGCTGGCCCCTTCGCGAAGCGTGACGCGACGGCTTCCAGCGTCAACGAGGTTGCGGTCCTGTTGACTGTCGTGTGCCTGCGGGCCGACGCCAAGAATTCCGTTCTCCGATTGCAGGAAAATGCCCCGGTCGGCAGGGATGTGGTTCGAGACCAGAACCGGCATGCCGATGCCAAGATTGACGACGCTGCCGTCCGGTAAATCCTGCGCCGCCCGCCACGCCATCTGCTGTCTGTTGAGAGCCATCACGCCTCTCCTCCAACCGCAACAACGTGATTGACGTAGACGCTTTGCAGCTGCACATCCTCAGGCGGGATCGCACCGTCAATCGCCTCGCGGACTTCGGCAACGGTGGTGGTTGCGGCGGTGGCCATGGCGAGAGCGAAGTTGATCTGCGCATAGCGAAATCGGATGTTACCAAAGCGGTCGCCAACATCACCGCGGATCAAGGCGAGATCTGCGGTGATGGCTTCTTCCAAAATGCACCGGCGGCCGTTGAATTCGCGGACTTCTTTGCCGCCGGCCAGATCCGTCCCATAGCCGACCGGTGAATAGAACGCCGGGATACCCGCACCACCAGCACGAATACGCTCCGAGAAGTTACCTTGCGGGATGCATTCAAGCTCGATCTTGCCCTGCCGCCACAATTGTTCAAATGCCGATAGCTCGCGGCCGATACCGCGCGCCGCGCTGGCGATCACCTTGGCCACCATGCCGGCTTCGATCAATCTATGCGTGAGCGAATATCGATGCGTTGCTGAGTTGACCACCAGGGTCAAGCCGGTGGGGCCGGCGTCCCGCAAAGCCTCAATCAGGACGTTGGGAAATCCGGCACCGGCAAAGCCTGCAACCATCACCACCGATCCGTCTTTGATGCCGGCCAGGGCTTCGGCGGCTGTTGCGGTTCGCTTGTCAATGGCCATCAGATGTCTTTCCCGGCTGATGAGCGCATCAAAGACCGTGCCGTTGTGCTTGGCAAGACCCCGTTCGGTGCGGTTGGAGCATGGGTGTGCTGCGGGCCGACATCCGTTCGCTGTCGAACGCCGATCATCGCTCACTACGTTACCTTTCCGCGCCCCAAAACGCCCCTTCCCGCTTGATGACGTCGACACGACCATTGGCTTTGGAATTGCCGGGGATCGGGTCGCCGTAGATGTTCTTTCTTGTGATTTTGTCATCGGTTGCAACGTGGCATCCGACACGCAGCAGGATCAGCGGTTCATCGCTGATCGCGTGGAAGCGATAATAGCATCCGGCCGGCAACATGATGCCCTGATACTTGCGGCAGTCTTGGTATTCGCCGCGCGGACCATAAAAGCGTGCGGCGCCATCGAGAACGAGATGGAAGTGATCCTCGTCGGTATGATTGTGAAGGCCGTTTTCTCCGCCCGAAGCATAGACCTTCACGCGCACCTCCATGTTATCGGTTTCGGCGACGACATGCTGATCGCGACCCTGGTCCAACAACTGCGCGCGCAGCTCAAAAAACTGCGGTTTCGGGCTGGACTGGATGGTGAGTTCGCGCCGTTCGCGCATCTCTTCGGTTTCATTGGGATCAAATCCGGTATCGAGCGATTGCATCATCGGTGGCCTCCCTGCGGTGGACTTTTCAGCGTCAGTCTACCAGCCCGTCGGACCTTGGTTCGCAAATCCGTTATCCGTCGGGCTTAAGATCAGATTTGTGAACGCCGACCGCGACCGGACGTTTCTCTAGGGCCTGTTGAGTATCAGGCGCCATTGATGATTGCCGCCGCGGCGTAGATCATCGCGCTGAAGCTGGCGTCAGTTTTGTCGCTGCGCATAGCGATGCGCTTGAACTCTTTGAGTTTGCAGAAGAAATTCTCGATGAGATGACGCCACTTATAGATTTCGGCGTCAATCTCCAGCGGCGCAACGCGATGCGGCATTTGCGAAATGACGGCCTTGGCGCCGCGTTCGTTCAGCTCTTCGATGATCCAGTTCACATCGAACGCCTTATCGCCGAGCAAGGCATCGAACGCGACATCCTCAATGAGCGGCGCAACGCCAACCGTGTCGTGGCGATGGCCGGGCAGAAGTTCGAACCGCACGAGATTGCCGAGCGCGTCCGTGAGCGCCAGGATTTTGGTCGTCAGCCCGCCTCTCGACTTGCCGATAGCCTGGCTCCCGGTCCCCCTTTTGCGCCCTGTCCGTGGCGGTGGACCTTGACGATTGTTCCGTCGACCATCGCATATTCGATATCAGGATCGCCGGATAAAGCACCGAAAACGCGTTCAAAAACACCGAGCTTCACCCACTCTCGAAAGCGCTTGTAGACGCTGTTCCATTTGCCGAACTCTTCCGGTAGGTCGCGCCACGGACTGCCGGTCCGCACGATCCACAGGACGGCTTCCATGAACGTGCGGTTGTCGCTGCCCGTGCGGCCGGGGTCGGTTGGCTTGCCGAGGCAGTGCGGCGCCATCTTCTTCCACATACCGTCAGTGATCACACGCCGTGCAGCCATTCAAGCCTCCCTCCAAAAGGAAGCTTGAATCAGAAAACAACTGATTCGTGAATCGCTGATACTCAACAGGCCCTAGATCATCGTGCTTTAAGTTGGAACCGCTATTGCGGTTCCAACTTAAAGCACGATGATCGCCACTTTAGAGGCGAGCAACTTTCTGCCTTTATTCGGGATCGTTCCGATTCCGAATAAAGGCAGGTTGCTCTAGTCACACAGTTCGCGCAGCACTGTTCGGTGGCGCAGTCGATTTTCTCAAGATGAGTTGCACGTCGACGCAGTGGTGCATAGTGACCTCGTCGCCCTTGAGCTTCGCGAGGAGATAGGCAGCGGCATTGCTGCCCATGTCTTCGGCCGGCACTTCAATCGTCGTGAGCGGCGGGTTGGAGTGCATGGCAAATTCGTTGTTGTCGAAGCCGACGATGGAAAGTTCGTCGGGAACGGCAACCCGGCGTTCGGCGCATTCGAGCAGCGCACCGGTGGCAAGCACATCGTTACCGCAGATTATTGCCGTGGGCTTGGGCCGGCGCGACAGAAGCAGTGCACAGCCCTTGCGGCCATCGGAAATAGAGTAAGGCCGTTCAACGATCATCGATTCCGGCAATTCGATCCCGTTTGCCTGCAGTTCGCCCCTCACCCCTTCCAGGCGTCTTGTCGTTCGGTCGTTGTCTTTGGTGATCCCCGAAAGAACACCGATGTTCTGGTGACCGATATGGACGAGATGCCGGGCGATCTCTGCAGCCGCCATCGCATTGTCGAAGCCGACGGTTGGGTGGTCACCGTTTGGGTCAAACACGTACGTGTTCACGTACGGCACAGCAAATTGATGAACCAGTTCGTAAAGCTCGGGCCGGTGATGCTCGCCGACTAGGATCAGCGCTTCAGCGCCGCGCTCCAAAAGCGATCGCGCCTCTTTCAACTCCGCGTCGAGGTCGTAGCTAAACGTTGCGATGAGCGTGGAGATGCCGGCTGCAGAGAGGCACTCGCTCGCGGCGCCAACCAGTCTAGCATAAATGGCGTAGTCGAGCGTCGGGATGAGCACGCCGATCATGTGTGAGCGTTGCGATCTGAGCGCTCGAGCCGCGTGGTTGCGTACATAACCCAGCTCACGCATCGCGCTTTCGATCTTGGCGCGCTTTTCCGCAGAGACCTTGGCCGGGTTGTTGAGTGCGCGCGACACGGTTGCCGGCGCGCAGCCGGCATGCCTGGCGACATCCGTCACGCGGACACGGATTGAGATTTCATGAAATCGATTTTCCATGCGCAATGCCGATCTATCAGTTCATTCTCACGATATACATATAAATATCAGAGGGTTCAATTTTTTGAGAACGACCGGGTTGACTCAGCTTGTCGCACTGTGTTGCTATATGTGAAATCGATTTCATCATTATGTTCGCAAGGTTGTGTTCGCAAGTTAGGCGTCAGTGATGCAGTCAGTGCCCAAGCGAAATTCGATGGTTTTGTCGTTGCTGTTGAGCGCGGCGAAAGCCTCCGTGATCGCCATTTCGGTGCTGATGGTCGTCGTCACGCTGGCGCAGGTGATATTTCGATATGTGTTCGCCGCACCGCTCCCCTGGTCGGAAGAGCTTGCGCGCTACTGCTTTGTGTGGATCGTCTTTCTGGGCGGTGCGATCGGGCTCGAGAGGGGCGTTCACCTCGGCGTCGATCTGCTCGTCAACGCGCTGCCAAAGCCGGTGCGACATGGGCTCGATATCCTCACCAGCACGCTTATTGCGGGCTTCGCGGCAACGATCATTTACGCCAGCCTTCCGGTCATCAACATGAACATGCTGCAGCGGTCGCCGGCGCTCGGCGTGCAGATGTCTTGGATTTACGTCGCCATTCCCATTTCGATGGCGCTGATTTTCCTAATCTGTGTGGAGCGCATCGTCAGAGATCTGACCCAGCACCAGCGACAGGAGGGCTGAGCCGATGCTGACCGTCCTGTTTTTGACGTTCTTGGTTCTGCTTGTGATCAACATGCCGATTGCCTTTGCGCTCGGCATTGCGGCGGCGGTGACACTGCTGGCCGACGACACGCTTCCAATCAACAGTATCGTGACGCGTGCCTTTGTCGGCGTGGACTCGTTCACCTTGCTGGCCATTCCGTTTTTCATCATCGCCGGCCAATTGATGAACGCCTGTGGAATCACCGAGCGCATTGTCGAATTTGCAAGATCGCTGGTTGGCCATGTGCGCGGCGGCCTCGCGCATGTCTCGATCGTCGCGAGCATGTTCTTCTCCGGGATTTCCGGATCTGCGACGGCCGATGCGTCGGCCATGGGGTCGATGCTGATCCCCGCGATGCAAAAGAATGGATTTGATTCCGACTACACCGTTGCAGTGAACGCGTCATCGAGCGCCATAGGGCCAATCATTCCGCCGAGCATAATGATGGTGATCTACGGATCGATCGCTAATGTCTCGATTGCCCAGCTTTTTCTCGGCGGTTTCGTGCCGGGGCTGCTGGTTGGTTTCGGGCTCATGGCGATGGCTTATTTCATTGCCGTGCAGCGCAACTACCCCGCGATCCCGCGCAGCGAGCTGACCCCAATTTTCACGGCGTTCAAGGACGCCGCTTTGTCACTCGCCATGCCGGTGATCATCCTGGGCGGCATATTCTCAGGCATTTTTACGGCCACTGAAGCAGGTGTGGTGGCCGTCGCGTATGCCGCAATTCTTGGAACTTTTGTTTACAAGACACTGACATTCAAAATAGTCGCCGACCTCCTCGTGGACGCAGCGGTCACGACCGCGGCTGCGATGTTTCTCATCGCCATGGCGACATCTTTTGCCTGGCTTCTGGCGTGGGCTGGTTTCGGAACTGCCGTTTTGAGTGTTCTCAGCGGAATTTCCACGGACCCCACACTTGCGCTGTTGATGATCCTCACGTTCATCTTGGTCCTCGGCCTCTTCATCGAAGGCATCCCGATCCTGATTATCTTCACGCCGGTTTTGCTGCCGGTCATTCTGAAATTGGGTATCGACCCGATCTTCTTTGGCGTCGTGTTGGTCATGGCTGTGGTCATCGGATCGGTCACCCCACCAGTCGGTATCCTCACCTACATCTGCTGTTCGATCGCCGGCATCACAATCTCGCAGGCTTTCAGAGGGCTGTTGCCGTTCTGCTTTGTACTGGCCGCCATCCTCATGCTGTGCGCGATCTTCCCCGCAATCGTAATGACCGTCCCGAGACTACTCGGCCCCTAACCAAGAAAGTGCTCCCGCCATGCTCATCTCGCATGATGAACTCAAACTGAGGACCGAGAACCTGCGCCGGCGGATGCGCGACGAGGGCTATGACGCGCTCATCATTTATTCGGATGAATATCGCTCGGGGCATTCGACCTACATCACGAACTATAAGCCAATCAATGTGATTGAGGAATCACCCCAGCTTGTCCTGATCGTTGGTGACCGCGAACCGGTGGTGTTTCTGGGGCGACTGAACGCCTACGCTGCCAAAGACATGTGCTGGATCGAAGATGTGCGCGGAATCCATCGCCCCTATTCCGACTTCCCGCAGGTCTTCGCGCCAATTGTAGGCCGCGCCAGCAAGATCGGACTGATCGGCAAAAACATCCTGCCATTCGAAATTTACGAGCAGCTCGTCAGCGCCGTGCCTGAAGCAGTGATCGAAGCGCGCGATGACATCATGCTCGACCTGCGCAAGATCAAGTCGCCTGCAGAAATTGAGCTGATGGCGCGCGCAGCCGAGATCAATGACCTGGTGTTGAAGGAAGCAGCCACTGCAGTACACGTGGGCATGACGGAAATCCAAGTTGCCGGTGTCGCGGAAAGCATCGCGCGGCGCATGAATGCCGACATCGGCTCGGCGACCGTTGTGATGTCCGGCCCCAACACAAACTATCCGGCGTGGCGTGCGACGGATCGCAAGATCGAGCCCGGTGATTTCGTCATGCTCGACTTCAACCCGGCTGTCGACCACTACTGTAACGACGGTGGCATTACAATTCTGATGCCTGGCGCTTCTCCGGAACAGGAACGCGCACTCGTGATCGGCCACCAAGTCCTGAAGAAAGTCATTCCAGGTCTACGTCCCGGAATCACGGCACGTTCGATTTTCGACACCATGCTGGCGGAGTTGGAGCCGCATGGCCTCGCAGAAAACTTTACGCCCTATGCTCAGGGTCTCAGAGGGGTTGGACATGCCGTCGGCCTAGATGTCGTTGAGCCACCGAACCTCAGTTCCGACAGCGACTTTGAACTCGAGGCCGGGATGACGCTCGCGGCCAAGCTGGACCTGCATGATCTGCCGGGTGGCGGGTATCGCATCGAGGTGGTTATCGCCGTCACCGAGGATGGCGTTCGCCCGCTGAACAAGCTTGTTCTCGACGAACCTGATGATTTCGCCGTGCAGCGTTAAACGCTGCGCGTCCGACCAAATCCGGCCCCGCGCAGGGGCGGAGCACTCAGGCTGTGTACCTGGGTGAAGTGAGAGGAACAACGCTCTCTCGAATGGCAGGAGGAAAACATGATGAATTGTAAGTCTTGGCTGATGGGAGCAGGCGCGACAGCCGCTTTGCTTCTTGGTGGCTTGGCGCAATCAGCAATCGCTGCTGACGCAACCCTGCGGGTCGCATCTGTCACGGGACCATCGCATCACCACAACGTTTCGCTGCGCTGGTTTGCGAAACGCATTGCAGATCGCAATGTCGGTTTGACAATCCAGGTTATGGACGGCGCACAGCTCGGCGGTGAGCGCGACTACATCGAGGGCATGATGCTCGGCAGCATTCAGATGGCTCAGGTGTCCACGGCTCCGGTGAGCGGTTTCGTTGCGGAATTCGATCTGTTCAGCTTGCCTTATCTCATTCGAGATACCGAGCATTTCAAGAAAGTCGTGTCTGGTCCCGTCGGCGCGAAGTATGCCGAACTGCTTGAAAAACGCGGCATCAAGATACTGGCCTGGTTCGATAACGGATATCGCAACGTCTTTAACAAGAAGCGCCCGGTTGTCACGCCTGACGATATGAAGGGCCTCAAGATCCGCGTCATGGAAAGCCCGCTCATGGTCAACACCCTCAATGCCATGGGTGGTTCCGCGACGCCAATGTCGTATAGCGAACTATATACCGCACTCCAGCAGGGCGTTCTGGATGGCGGTGAAAACGCGGCCGGCAATGTTCTGAATGACAAGTTCTACGAAGTGAGTGGGTATTTCTCCTTGACGCAGCATTTTCGTCCGCCGGGGATCGTTGCAATCAGCAAGAAAGCTTGGGACAAGCTATCGGCCAAGCAACAAACGGCGCTGACGGAAGAAGCCAAGGCGCTGCAGGACTATGAGATCAAGCTGACCACGAAAGTTGGGCAGGAAGCGATTGAAAAGCTGAAAGCCAAGGGAATGAAGATCAACGAGGCCAACGTCGCCGCGTTCCGTGAGCGGATGGCCCCTGTCTACAAGGGCTTCACCGACAAGCACGGTGCGGATCTGCTGAAGCAGGTGCAAGACACCAAATAACGAAGCACGGAACGCTGGTCGGGCGGCTCTATTGTGCCGCCCGTCCGCTTTCCAGCTATCATCACCCTTCAGCCGTTCCGACTTTACGCCTATTGATTGAGATCACTAGATCATCGTGCTTTAAATTGGAACCGCTATTGCGGTTCCAACTTAAAGCACAAAGATGATCGCCACTTTAGAGGCGAGCAACTTTCTGCCTTTATTCGGGATCGTTCCGATTCCGAATAAAGGCAGGTTGCTCTAGTCCAACTGAGGAGAGCGTTATGATGCTCGACAAATTACTGATCACGGGTGCAAACGGAATGCTGGGGTCGGTCTGCCGGCAACGCCTGGGCCATCTGGCAAAAACGATCCGGCTTGGCGCGCGTCGCGGCTTGGGTGAGGCCGGACCGAACGAAGAGATTGTCTATTGCGATCTTGGAGATAAACCCGCGGTCGAAGCACTCGTTGAAGGCTGTGATGGCATCGTTCACCTCGGTGGACAGGCGGTTGAGGCATCTTGGGAGACCGTCAAGAACGCGAACATCGACGGCATGTTCAACCTCTATGAAGGTGCTCGAAAATCATCGGTCAAACCGCGCATAGTGTTTGCGAGTTCGAACCACGCGATCGGATTTCACGAACAAACAACACGGCTGGATGCAAAATCGCCGACCCGGCCGGATGGGCTCTATGGCGTATCGAAAGTGTTCGGCGAAGCTCTTGCCAGTATGTACCACGACAAATTTGGCATCGAGACGGCTTGCGTGCGCATCGGCTCGTGCTTTCCAGAGCCGAAGGATCATCGGATGCTGTCGACCTGGATGAGTGATGATGATTTTGTTCTCCTAATCGAGCGCATTTTTGCCACGTTGCGGCTGGGATGCCCGATCATCTATGGCGCCTCGAACAATTCGTCTTCATGGTGGGATAACCGTGAGGTCGCATACATCGGCTGGCAACCGCAGGACAACGCAGAGAAATTCCGCGCAAAGCTGGATGCCGAACAGCAAAAACCCGCTCCCGATGATCCGCGTGCCAAACTGCAGGGTGGCCTCTTCTGCGTTGATGGCATTCACGAACAGTAGCGGCACCCCAGATTGCAGCATTCGAATGACTGCTTCGTGGACGGTTCACTGACCATCTGCAGTTCGCGGAAAGCCAGATAACATCAGATAGCAGGTGGCGCGATCCGTTATCGTGGGCTCATCTGATGGTTGGCGATGCCTCGCCAGCTTGCTTCGGTCCCCGAGCCCAGCGCCCTCCCGCGAAAGCGGGTTCGTTCATTGAACCGTAGAGACCGGCGATACTGTCCGCCAAGGCCAGCGGTGGCAGAACGGCGCGTTTGCTGTTCAGAGAAGACTTTGCTTGCGGCTCAATATCGACTTCAACAGTCACAGTTCTTATGCCTCTGGTTGGGTCTCAGTCTTGGAGCGAGGTGCAAATAGAGTGAAGCGCAAGACGACGACAACAGTGAGAGCCAAAAAGGTCAGTGCCACCGGGTGCTCGGTCAGTGCAAAGATGCTACCGCCAGTTATGATGACGGCCTGACTGACGGAGAGTTCCAACATCGGTGTGAGGACAAAGCCAATAATGAACGTCACAAACGGATACTCGAGTTTGCGCATGATGTAGCCGAGGACGGCAAACGCAATCGTCAGACTGACAGCGAAGAAGCTCTGATCATTCAGATAGGCTCCCGTCAGGCAAAGCAACACGAGAGCGGGAAGAATCACGGGCTTCGGGATTGCCAACACGCGTGCAAACAGACGAAGACCAAAACCGCCGATGATAAGGTTCGCGAAGTTCGCAATCACCATCGCAGCAAACATTCCATAAATGAGCCTGCCATGGTCATCGAACAGCCATGGCCCTGGTGCGATACCATGGATGATGAAGGCGCCCACCAGCAGGGCTGCCGCGACATTTCCAGGTATGCCCAATGCAAGCAATGGTATCAGGTTGGCACCGACAACCGCGCTGTTAGCGGCTTCCGCTGCGGCAATGCCTTCCGGTTCACCTTTGCCGAACTTTTCCGGGGTACATGATGCACGTCGCGCAGCGCCATAGCCAAGAAAACCGGCAATGGTTGCACCAAGGCCCGGCAAGGCGCCAATGGTTGTTCCAATGACGGCAGAACGAAAAACCGTTCGGCTGAGGCCTAAGAATTCGCGAAAGGTCAGGCGATCGTCTTGGTCGCTTTCAATTCTTGCGACAGGCGGCGCCTTTCCGCGTTGTCCTCTGAAATAGTCTTCGATCTGCAGTAAGACCTCGGACAGTGCCAGCATGCCTATGCCGATCGCCATCAGCGGGATGCCGCTTTGCAGGTCAATCGACCCAAATGTCAGGCGGGGCATCGACAGTGTCGGGTCGGTCCCGATGGTGGCGAAGAATATGCCGAGCGCGGTTGCGATTAGTCCTTTTGCGATCGAACTCCCGAGCAGCCCCGAAATCATTGCAAATGCAAAGATAATGAGAGCACACGTCTCAACCGGCCCGAGCTTCAGCGCAATGATGGCAAGTGGCGCTGCAACGAGAATGAGAACAATGTCGCTAAATAGATCACCACAAACCGAGGCGCTGAGCGCTGTTTGCATTGCTTTGACGGGTTTGCCTTTCCGCGCAAGCGGATAGCCGTCAATTGCAGTGGCCGCAGCCTCCGGGGAGCCAGGTGTGTTCAGCAAAATACCTGAAATTGAACCGCCGAAACTGCCGCCTTTGTTGACCGAGATCAGGAAGGCCAAGGCCGACAACGGTGACATATAGTATGTCAGCGGCACCGCAATCGCGATCGCCATAGGAGCATTTAGGCCTGGTATCGCTCCGACAATAATTCCGAGTGTGACACCTGCAAAAATTATGACGATGTTAGCCAGCGTGAAAGCATCTTGAATGCCAAGCAGTATTTCGTTCATGGCATCCTCACGGCAGCGACAAACGAAGGCCGTGCCAGCTCAGAAAATAGATCCCGACAGGCAGAATGGTCGCTGCGGCGACCAGCCATGCCCAATTTGCCCCCTTCGGGCGCATCGCGGCACCGATCGCAAAAATGCAAAGGATACCGCCGGCGACGTAACCGAACGTCCAAATGCCGATAAGTGCGGCAATCAGGGTCAAAGTTCCGGCGGCCAGAAAACCAATTGCAAAACGATCAAATGGGTTTTGTCTTCCGTCGTTCCTGCGAGGCGATTGCAGCAATTGCCAGGCACCACACACGGTGATCACCCACAGTGCGATCCCGGGCAAGTCAGCAGGCGCGATCTCGCCCGGTTCGCCAGCCGTTGTCTCCTGTGGCACGGCCCAAAAAATGCCGGCAAGCGCAAGGGCGATCAAGACAAGCGATGTAAGGATGTCGACATGCTTCATCTTTTGGCCGCCCCTGCAAAGCTCAAAGGCTCAACTGCGGCTACTTGTTAGCTGCAACAACTTCGACGTAGCCCTTGTAGGCCTTGTCGATCAGCTTCGTGAGGCCTTCCGGACCGAGTTGCTCTTCCGCAAACGGCAGCTTCTTCAGGATCTGGCGGACAGCCGGTCCCTTCGATGCCTTGCGGATCGCATCGACCAACTTATCCTTCACGTCCGCCGGAACACCTTTTGGTGCTGCGATCATGAAGTGGGCTTCAAATGAAAACGGATAGCCGAGTTCCATCAAAGTTGGGACGTTGGGCGTGTTGGTCAGTCGCTCGGTGCGCAGGCTGGCCAGCAGCACGACCGTTCCCTTGGCAAGGTGCTTGATATGAGCGCCACCGGTGAAGCCCATGCTGGTATGTCCGCCAAGCACATTCTTAACCGCGCCTGATCCACCTTTCACCGGGACAGCCTTGATCGTAATTCCGTCCTTCTTGCTGATAGCCTTGGTTAACAGGCGGTCGTACGGCGTTACCGCTGCATAGGTGAGTGTGTTGCCCTGCTTGGCGTAGGCGATCATTTCCGCCCACGTTTTGAATGGAGCACCGGCCTTTGCAAAGATGCCTTCTTGCGCTTTGGCGAGGCTTTCGATGTAGTCAAAATCATCCTTGGTGTAAGGTGTTTTGTTTGGTGCGAAGGCTGGATTGAAAGCAAACGTCGGCGTGACTGCCATGACCAGCGTATAGCCATCCGGCTTGGCCGTTTTCACGGATGCAGCCGCTTTGCCGCCGCCAGCGCCAGCCCGGATTTGCTTGACGACCGGTTGGCCTAGGATGGCTTCCATCTCCTTTGAAAGCGCACTAGCAAGTGCGTCGGTGCCGCCGCCGGCGCGGAAACCAACGACAAGCTTGATTGGCTTGTCGGGAAAGTCCGCGAGTGCGGCTGATGGCACCATTAAGGATGCCGCCACGGCTGTCAGAACGAGCTTGATGCCAGACTTTCTGGTCGTCATTAGGACTTCCTCCCGGGTCGAGCCCTGTCATTACAGAGCCTGCTGACCGATGTTTGCGGCTCACGATGCGCTGCAAGCACAACGTCACAGCCGGTTTCAATTGAATTCGGCCGCAACGATCAACGACCGGAAGTCAGTCCCGGATGTCAGACGCCAATGCGGCGCAACCATAAAAGCGCTTGAGCGGCGATCTGAGAAGCATATTTTTTTGACTACAGCGTTCCAGTGGTCCGACTCACCTAAATTGTCGGGTACAGGCATTTGAGTTTAATTCGCGCGTCTTCGGTGGTGAAGCGCCAATTGGCGGTTTGGGCGCGGTTGTTGCGGTCTCGTTGCCAGCGCTCAACTTTCGCTTCCAGTGAAGCCTTATCGTGAATGCGCCGGTTGAGGCACTGGCGCACAAGGACGGACAGTTCGGCTTCGGCCATGTTGAGCCAGCTGCCATGCCTGGGTGTATAATGCCACTCGAAACGCTCGACCAGCCGGCGGGCTTGGTCAGGTGGGAAAGCTTCGTAGAGCGCGGAATGGGTGTGGGTTGACAGGTTATCCTGGACAAGGACGATCTTTTTGGCCTCGGCAAAGTGCTGATCGCTCAAGTCACACAGAAAATGCGCGTAATCGATACTAGAGCAACCTGCCTTTATTCGGAATCGGAACGATCCCGAATAAAGGCAGAAAGTTGCACGCCTCTAAAGTGGCGATCATCTTTGTGCTTTAAGTTGGAACCGCAATAGCGGTTCCAACTTAAAGCACAAAGATGATCTAGGGCCCTGATCCGCCTTCAGCAAGATCCGCGCTCTAAGGTTCGCCTGCGCCGAACACTTGCCCTTGGTGATCATTGCGCTCAAGCGCGCGCGCTCATCGTCTGACAACTCGACAATGTGTCTCTTATTGGCCATTCTGACCTCCCCCTGCCATCGTTGATGACAACCGAAGAATCACTGTTCGCCAACAAACACAGCCCGCCAGTTTAAAAGAGGCGGAACACTAGAAGGGGCGCGGGTCAAAGCAGTAACACTGCACAGTATCTCGGGAGGACCGTAAGTATGAGATTTGGTGTCAACACTTCGCCGCGCGGGCTAATGACGTCGCGCGAAGCTTACATGACGATTGCGCAGGGTGCTGAAGCTTACGGGTTCGATTTCCTCAGCGTATCGGACCACGTCGTCGTACCGCGCGCGACTGCCTCTGACTATCCCTATAGCGAAGATGCCAAATGGGCCGGGGGGGCGTCCGGGTTTTCCTTCGAGATGCTGACAGCCATGACCTTTCTGGTCGGCTGCACGGAACGCATCAAGCTGCTGTCGTCCGTGATGGTGATACCGCATCGCCCGGCCCTGCTGACGGCGAAGATGCTGGCATCGATGGACCTGTTGTCAAATGGACGCATTTTATTCGGGGTCGGCGCCGGCTGGCTGCGCGAAGAGTTCGAAGCCCTGGAGACGAAACCGTTCGAGGCCCGCGGCAAGGTCACAGACGAGTTCATTGAAGCGATGAAAGAGCTGTGGACCAAGGATGCCCCGGCCTACAGCGGCGAGTTCGTCGAGTTCTCGAACATTGCGTTTCTTCCCAAACCGGTGCAGACGCCGCACCCGCCAATCTGGGTCGGCGGCGAAAGCGCACCGGCACTGCGGCGCACGGTTCGTCTGGGCGATGTCTGGTATCCGGGTTCCGGCAACCCCAGATGGCGGCTCGATACGCCGGATCGCCTCAAGGCGCGGATCGCCAAACTGCACGAATTCGCCGAACGAGACGGCCGCGATCCATCGAGCATCGACATTGCCTATTTGTTCTTCGGGCCGGTTTCGTTCGAACGACAACCCGGCTTCGATACGCCCCGCCGACTGTTTTCCGGTTCGCCCTGCGACATGATTGGTGATGTTGCAGCGCTCGCGGAGATCGGCGTGAGCCACATCAATCTGACGTTTGCCGGATCAACGACGGCTGACATGAAACACACCATGCAGCGTTTCCAGGAGGATGTCGCCCGCCCCACGCACGCCGGGACTGCGCGGTCCGGGCAACCAAATACCGATGCCGGGCGGCAAGACGCGGAGGCGCCGCTATGAAACTCGGCATCTACATCAACGCGCAACACCCTGACAGTGAGGACCCGCAACGCAAGTTCGCCGAAATGATCGAACAAGTTCGTCTGATGCGCCAGCTTGGTTTCGACTCGCTATGGGGCGGCGAACACCATGCCGTCCCGCCCTATCACTACTTTCCGTTGCTCGGCATGCTGCAACGCCTTGCCGGGGAAGCCGAGGGCATGGAGCTTGGCACCAACATCGTTCTGTTACCGCTGCACAACCCGCTTGAAATCGCCGAGCTCTCAGCGTTTTTGGATGTCCTCAGCGGCGGGCGCTTCAACCTCGGCGTCGGGCTCGGCTATCGCCAGGCCGAATTCGACATGTTCCGCGTTCCGATCAAACAACGCGTGAGCCGCATGGTGGAGGCAATCGAGATCATACGGCGCTTGTGGGCGCAGGATCGGGTGACGCATCACGGCAGATACTGGCAGTTTGACGACGTGACGATCCGGCCGCAACCGGTCCAACGCCCGGGTCCGCCGCTGCTGATCGGGGCGCAGGTCGAAGCCAGCATCAAACGGGCTGCCGAGATTGCCGACGGCTGGTGTCTGGTGCCAAGCGCGTCCGTGGACAAGATCGGCGAGGAAATCGCGATGTTCCACGACGTTCGCGCCCGTGCCGGCCAACCGGCCACGGACCACATCGTCCGGCTCTACGAGGTTGCCTGCGCCGGCGACGAAGAGACCGCGCTCAAACGCGCCGCGCCCTATCTGCTGGCCAAGTATGAGTCGTATGCGCGCTGGGGGCTGGCGGGCGTCAGCATTGACGCGGCGGCGGCGCCGGAAATCCAGCTGCAGAAGCTCGCCAGAAACCGGTTTGCCGTCGGCTCGCCGGAGCAGGTGACCACCGCGCTCCTCGAACAGCACCGCATTGGTGTTCGCCATCTCACGATGCGGGTATCGTGGCCGGGCATGGCTCAGGAGCACATCTTGGAGAGTATCGAGCTATTGGGCACCAAGGTCTTGCCGGAGGTCCGTCGCCGCGTGATGGCGACTGGTTGAGAGCCACACGCCGAAAGGATCTTGGGTCTGATTGGTAAAACGCGCCAACGATGCGAGCAATTGACGATCACAAGCGGGGCCGTTCGAACCCGCTCGCAATCGGTTTTCTAGAGCAACCTGCCTTTATTCGGAATCGGAACGATCCTGAATAAAGGCAGAAAGTTGCTCGTCTCTAAAGTGGCGATCATCTTTGTGCTTTAAGTTGGAACCGCAATAGCGGTTCCAACTTAAAGCACGATGATCTAGAACAACCCGCCCCTATTCGAGATCGTTCCGATCCCGAATAGGGGCGGACGCAGCCAACACACACAATGTCAAGCGAACAGAACCGTCGGTATCTACCCCTTTTGCGGCGAGTGGCGATTCTCGTCTTCTGCATGCTCACCCTGACGCTGTACTTCACGACGATCCTGGTTGTCTCGGCAGTTCTCCCGCAAATCCAGGGGGCGTTGTCGGCAACGCCCGATGAAGTTTCCTGGGTCGTCACTTTCAACATCCTCGCCATTGCGATCGCAACACCGATGACCGGATGGCTAGTGGCCCGGTTCGGCGCCAAGACGGTGATGTGCTCCTGCATTGCCGGATTTTCGATTGCCACCTTGATGTGCGGCCTTGCCCAGTCGCTCACGGAACTGGTGATCTGGCGTATTCTCCAAGGGGCGATCGGGGCGCCGACCGTGCCGCTGGTGCAGAACTTTCTGCTCAACAACTGGCCGAAAGAAAAGCACCAGATGGTTATGGGCATCAACGGGATGGGCGTCATCATCGGCCCCATCATCGGGCCGACCTTTGCCGGTATCGTGGCCGAGGCCTACGGCTGGCGATGGGCCTTCCTGATGCTGCTGCCGATCGCCGTTGCCGGTCTCATCGGGCTCATTGCGACGCTGCCGCGGGATGGACCAACGCAGCGCGTGCGGCTTGACTGGACCGGCTTTCTGTCGCTGTCCGTGGCCGTTTGCGCGCTGCAGTATATCCTGGCCCGCGGCCCGCGGCTTGATTGGTTCGAAGCAGACGAGATCCGGATCGCGGCTTTGATGTCAGTGATCTCCTTCTATCTGTTCCTCTCCCACAGCCTGACGGCCAAACATCCGTTTCTCAATCTCGGCTTGCTCAGAAACCGCAACCTGACCCTTGGCTTTATGCTCGTCACCTTCTTCGGCATGCTCTCGTTCACACCGATGGTGATCCTGCCCTCGCTGTTGCGCCAGCACTTTGACTATCCGGATACATTGATCGGCCTGCTGGTCGGCAGCCGCGGCATTGGCGGTCTGGTCGGCTTTTTTCTTGCGATGTATTCCGACCGCGTCGACCCGCGCCTGAGCATGGCGACGGGGTTCGGCCTGCTGACGATTGCCGGCGCTTGGATGATGCAGTTTGATCTCAATGTGACGCCGCTGGAGATGGCGCTCAACAGCATCCTGCAGGGTCTCAGCATCGGCATGGTGTTTGTGCCCATGAACGTTCTCGCGTTTTCCGATCTCGACCCCAAACATCGACCGGAAACGCTCGGCGTCTTTCATCTTCTCAGAAATGTCGGATCGAGCCTGTTTATCTCGATTTGCGTTGCCGAGGTCGTGCGCTCGACCAGCGTCAACTATGCCCGCCTTGTCGAGTTCATCAATCCGTTTAATCCGGGCCTGACCTCGCCGTGGGTCGCCGGCGCCTGGGATGCAACGACCCTGATGGGGCTCAGCACGATCTCGCGCGAGATCACCCGGCAGGCGGCCATGATTGCCTACCTCAATGCGTTCGGCTTGTTTACGCTGGTGGCGGCGATCGGCATACCCGTGGCGCTGATGGCAAAGCCCGCCCCTCGGCGGCGATAGGCCCGCTACACGATCGGGCGCTATCGCCGCCGGGGCGCTTTGCTCGCTATGAATTCTGCTCCCTACAAATAAAGTCCGGGTCCAGGGGATGATCCCCCGGTCGGGCAGTTTGAGGGGCTGAAAGCCCCTCAAAGATCGCCGTCAAACGGCGATTAAGTTGAGGCCGCGCCTTGCATATCTTGGCCAAATCGGCGCCAATGTGCCCGGATTTACGAGCGTGCGGCCTAGTGGTTTGAACAGACCCGTGTGCGGCGTCTCGAGCTTTGGGGGAACGACAAACGTGAGTGAGGCCTACGACTACGTCATCGTCGGTGCCGGCTCCGCCGGCTGTATTGTCGCCAACCGCCTGACGGAAACGGGCCGCCATTCGGTGTGCCTGCTGGAGGCCGGCCCGCCCGACTGGAACCCCTACATTCACATTCCTGCAGGTTTCATCAAGACACTTGTCGACCCAAAGGTGAACTGGCTCTACACGGCCGAACCGACGCATTGGACCAATCATCGGGCGACGCCGGTGCCAAGAGGCAAGACGCTTGGCGGTTCGAGCTCGGTGAACGGCCACATCTATAATCGCGGGCAGCGGATGGATTTCGATGGCTGGTCGCAACGCGGCAACATCGGCTGGGGCTACGCCGACGTTCTGCCCTACTTTAAGCGCTGCGAAACCCGCATTGGCGACGGCGACGAGACCTTTCGCGGCCGCGAAGGCCCCTTGAAGGTCGCCGATCTTCCGTTTCACCATCCGCTTTGTGACGCCTTCATGGCGGGCGCCGGAGAACTCGGCATTCCGCGCAACAAAGATTACAACGGCGCGACCCAGGAGGGCATCTCCTACGTGCAACGCACCGCCTATCGCGGCCGGCGCGTATCGACTGCCACGGCTTTTCTCAATCCGGCGAAGCGACGTCCGAACTTGACGGTCAAAACCAATGCCCATGCCACGCGAATTGTGCTGGATGGAAAGCGGGCCGTCGGCGTCGAATTGGCCAAGGGCGGGCTGAGCGGTCCTCTGCAGGAGATCAAGGTGCATCGCGAAGTGATTGTGTGCGGCGGGGCGATCAACTCTCCTCAGATCCTGCAGTTGTCCGGGATCGGCGATCCGGACCTGCTGAGCACACTGGGCATTGAGCTGCGCCACGCATTGCCGGGCGTTGGTGAGAACCTGCAGGACCACTATGCCCCCCGCCTGTGCGCGAAAGTAAAGGGCATCGAAACCCTCAACGAACGCGCAACGGGACTGCGTCTTGTCGGTGAAATCGTAAAATACCTGGTCGGTGCTGAGAGCATTGTCAATCTCTCCGCCTCACTGGTCTATGGGTTCTGGCATTCCAATCCCGAGACCAAATCGAACGACGTCCAGTTCATCTTTACGCCGGCAAGCTTCAAGGACGGTCAGCATGGCGTGTTCGATTCCCATCCCGGTTACACAATCGCATCCTGGCAGCATCGGCCAACCAGCCGCGGCTATGTTCGCGCCCGCTCCTCCGATCCGTTCGCAGCACCGATCATCCAACCCAACTACCTTGCCGAGGAGCTTGATCGCAAGGTTACGATCGAAGCCATGAAGCTGGCCCGCAGGCTGATGCAAACCAACGCGATGAAGATCTATTTCGACGGTGAAACCTATCCCGGCGAGGACGTGCAAAGCGACGATGAACTGCTCGATGCGGCGCGGCGCTGGGGGAACACGACCTATCACGTCATGGGCACCTGCCGCATGGGCCCGGCAACTGACCCGAGCGCCGTCGTCGACGACAAACTAAGAGTGCGCGGTATCGAAGGATTGCGCGTTGTTGATGCCTCGATCATGCCGGAGATGATTTCCGCCAATCTCAATGCCGCAACGATGATGATCGGTGAGAAAGGCTCGGACCTCATTCTCGGCAAACCGGCGCTCGAGCCGATTGTCGTAGCTGCCGCCGCACAGTAGTCTGACCCAAAATCGCGCGCCACCGCGGGTCCGGTGCGGTGGGCCTTATAGGAACTGGAAACGAGGCCGGGAGGCGATGCGAGCGCGGCTTTGGGCGGCAGACGGGGGCGCGGGATGGTTCGAGCTCAGTCTGACAGGCGATAGGACGACAAGAGATGGAACACATCGAATCCCGCCGTGATCTGGCAGCAGCGTTTCGCTGGTCGGCGCGGCTCAACATGCATGAAGGCATTGCCAACCACTACAGCCTGGCGGTTTGCGATGACGGCGCCCGGTTCTTGATGAACCCCTATGGCGTGCACTGGTCCAAGATCAAAGCCAGCGACCTGCTCGAACTCGACGCCAATGCCGAGCACGTCGATGAGCTCGGCGACACGGTCGACCCGACAGCCTGGGCGATACACGGCGCCATGCACCGCAAGGTCGCGCACGCGCGTTGCATCATGCACGTGCACCCGAAGTATGCGACGGCACTGTCCTGTCTCAAGGACCCGACCTTGCCGCCGATCGATCAAAACACCATGCGGTTTTACAACCGGGTTGCCGTTGATGACGGCTATGACGGTATGGGCCTCGGCGATGAAGCAGAGCGCCTTGCCGGAATGCTCGGCAACAAGTCGGTTCTGATGATGGGCCAGCACGGTGTCTTGACGGTCGGGCCGACGGTGGCCGATGCATTCGACGCCATCTACTACTTCGAGAAGTCGGCCGAGACCTACATCACGGCGCTGTCGAGCGGCCGCGCGCTCAATGTTGCAAGCCACACTGTTGCGGAAAAGACCGCGCAACAATGGTCCGACTATCCCGACATGGCGACAAAGCATCTCGCAGCCATCCGGACGGTGCTCGATGAGGAAGAGCCTGACTATCGTGACTAGATCATCGTGCTTTAGAAGCGAGCAACTTTCTGCCTTTATTCAGGCTCGTTCCGATCCCGAATAAAGGCAGGTTGCTTTAGTGCATGGCCCGGTTGTTCTTGAGAAACGCCGCCATGTGGAACTTCGCCTGATCGGGCGCGTAGCGATAGTCACGGCCGATCGGGCAAGCGTGGCGGGCGAGGCAGCCGGTCTCAAGGCAAGTGCTGCCGGCATCAGATGCGATATGCGCGGTGCAGGCCGGAACA
This sequence comes from Hyphomicrobiaceae bacterium, assembly GCA_965223355.1. GTDB lineage: Bacteria > Pseudomonadota > Alphaproteobacteria > Rhizobiales > Hyphomicrobiaceae > Tectiglobus. The sequence goes on along the minus strand of CBDCWE010000003.1, from coordinate 3,003,863 downwards.
TCGTAGCCCGCGCTCGCATCGAACGCGTCGACCGGACAGGCTGAAAGGCAGGGTTTGTCAGCACAGGTCGCACACGGGCTGACGCCTTGGACCGGCCTTGGCAACTGCAACGGATCGGCCAAGGCCAGCGCGCCGCGATAGCCATGCCACAGACCGTATTCGGGGTGCATGAGAATACCGAGTGGCGAGCAGAACACGGCCTCGGCCCGTTGCGCCCAGCGCTGAAACGGCAGATAGGGCCGCGCGAACGGAAACAAGGCGCGCGCTCCCAGGCAACCGGCGAGTTGCTCGAGGACATCCCTCGACCAATCATCCAGCAGGTGCGCGCCAGGATCACGCTCACGGATAAAGCGCGCCCACATGCCAGGCCCGGCATTGCCGACAAGCACCAGCGTCTGCGCCGGGCGCCCATCACCGACGTCTGGAACGCCGTCATCGGGCGCGGGATGGAACGCGCCGCGCATGGTCAGGCCGCGTTGTTCAAGTTCGGCAGTGAGCTGGCTGACGTCCATCGCCATGTTCGATCAAAGTTTCGGTTCAGACGTGCTTAACGCGCAATCGGCATATTGAGCAACGGGCCGAGGCGAGCGATGATTTTGCCGGCTGCGGGTGCGGCCGTGCGGCCGGCGCTGCGGGCATCGCGACCGCCTTCGGGCCGCGGGTCAAACAGCGTCACGACAACACCATAACGCGGCTTGTCGATCGGAAAGGCGGCCGCAAATGTCGAGATCACCGACTTTCCATCGTAGCGCCCGCCCCGCGCCCGATCGGCGGTACCGGTCTTGCCGCCAACACGATAGCCATTGATGTCGGCGCGGCGCCCGGTGCCGTGCATGACGTTATCGCGCAACATCCGACGCAGGGCAGCGCTGGTTTCGGCGCCCAAAATCCGGCGCGGCTTGTGCTGCTGTGCATCCTGTTGCACCACCACGGTCGGTTGGACGGCGAAGCCGCCGTTAACGATACTCGCGAACGCGACCGTGAACTGCAGTGGACTGACGGCGATGCCGTGGCCATAGCTGACCGTAACCGTCTCAGCCTCGCCCCAATGCTTGGGCGGCTGGGGCGCGACAATCCTGAGACCCTTGCCTTCGATTTTGTCGAGCAATCCAAGCCGGCCGAGAAACGCCCGTTGTTTGTCCTTGCCTGCGATTTGGGCGAGCACGCCGGCGCCAATGTTGGAAGACCGTGTCAAGATCTGATCCAGCGTCAGCTTGGCGCGAACGGGATGGTCGTCCGTAATCGTAAAACGGCCAACCCTGAGCGGCGCCGATACGTCGATCAGTGCGTCCGGTGACACCAGTTGCAGCTCGTACGCCATGGCCAACGTGAAAACCTTGAACACCGAGCCGAGCTCGAATGCATCACCCGCAAACCGATTGCGCTTGGCCCGGTCAAGCACGTCGCGTTTCGCCGACGGATCAACGCCCGGCAGCGAGGCCGCCGCAACGATGCCGCCATTGTCGACGTCCATAACAATTCCGGTCGCCGCCTGAGCCCGATAGCGCGTCATTGCGCGCCTTAGTTCGTGTTCCAATCCGTACTGGGCACGGACATCAATTGTCAGCCGCACCGGCGCCGCACCGTTGACACCGGCGGTGTGGATCTTGCGAACATCGGGGCTGTCGTTGACAAACCGCTCAACGCCGGCGATGCCGTGGTTGTAGCCGTTTACATACCCAAGCAGGTGGCCCGCGAGACGCCCTACCGGATAGCTGCGTTTGGGCGCGTCCCGAAAATCGATGCCCGGCAGTCCGAGATCATGGATCGTCTGGGCCAGGGCCGGGGCCACGGCGCGTTTCAGTGGATAATAGCGCCTGGTGCGGTCGGCCAAGGCGGCGCGGACGCGCGATGAGTCCAGCTCCGGAAAGTACACCGCAAGCTGCTCGACGGTTTCATCGACGCTCAGAACATGGAACGGATCGGCAAACAGTATCGGGAGTGCAACGTCGGTCGCCAACAGACGGCCGTTGCGATCGACGATGTCGGGGCGCGTAAAGAACTCGCGCACCGGTTCGGCCGGAGCTGCAACGTGAGCGTATTGCCCCTTCAACGCCAAACGGACCAGTTGCGCCGAAACGGCGGCGAACATGACGGTCACGAAGCTGCCAACCAACAATGCCCGGAACGCAGCGGACTTGAGCTTCGGGCTTGGACCGCGATAAGGCGTTTGAGACGTCTGATGTCGTTCAACCGCCGCCGTCATGGCTGGCCCCGCGCGCGCGGTAGCCCAGGCGATGGCCCAAGCGATGGCCCAGGTGATGGCCCAGGTGATGGCGATGGCGCCCTGACATCCACTTGCGAGGCGGCAAGCGGGCGCATACCCATCTTTTCGGCCAGGGGTCCGATCCGGTCGGGACGGCTCAAATAGGCGCGTTCGGCTTTCAGGAGCGAAATGCGGTTGATCAGTTTTTCCTTATGGTTCTTTTGGGTGGCAACCTCGACGGCAATCCGCCGCGAGGTGTAGTTGACGGCATAAAGCGTAACGGCGCTGGCGATCGCCAGGAGCAGGGCCCCAAACATCATGAACCGCAACATGCTCGTACCTTTTGCAGTATCCGGCCAAAGGCGGACAACTCACGGCCGCCGGTCCTTCCTGTTGGCGGCGTCAACTAAGATCGATTAGCGGCAATCCCAGGCGCAGCGGATCAACCGCACCTGCAGGTGCGTCTGTTCGCACACCGGCGCGGAGCTTGGCCGACCGGGCCCTGGGATTAACCGCGACCTCTTTCTTACCAGGACCTAAAGGACGATGGTTAACGTTTCGGAAAGCGGGTGCCTCAAGTTGGGTCTTTTGCGGCCGATGGCGCGATCCACCGGCGCTGCGACCCGAGCGGTCGGCAAAAAACCGCTTGACGATGCGATCCTCCAGGGAATGGAAGGTCACGACAACCAGGCGACCGCCGGGCTTCAAGATGGTTGCCGCCGCCGCCAGTCCACGAACCAGTTCACCCAGTTCATCGTTGACCGCGATACGCAAGGCCTGAAACGTGCGCGTTGCCGGGTGGATGCCGTCCTTGGGCCGGCGGCCATATGTGCGCACACAAAGGTCGGCTAATTGGCCGGTGCGCGTGATCGGTGCCGCGCGCCGGTCCCTCACGATCGCCGCTGCAATGCGGCGGGCGCGGCGCTCTTCGCCGAAATGGAAGATGACATCGGCCAATTGCTGTTCGGCGAGGTGGTTGACCAAATCGCCGGCGCTTGGCCGCTCCTCTCGCTCCATGAACATGCGCATGTCGAGCGGTCCGTCGGACTGGAAGGAAAAGCCGCGTTCGCCACGGTCGAGTTGCATCGACGACACGCCGATGTCCAGGACAACACCATCGACCGGACCGGCCCGCTTGATTGCGTCGAGGTCGGCCATATCGCCAAAGCGGGCGGCAACGAGTTCGAGCCGCGGCGCAAATGCTTCGACCAGCGGTGCCCCTGCCGCAATCGCGGACGGATCGCGGTCAAGCGCAACGACGCGGCATTGCGCTGCCCTTAAAATTGCGCAGGTGTAACCGCCGGCACCGAACGTGGCGTCAACAAAGGCGCTGCCGTCCGCGGGCGCCAGGCGGCTCAGAACCTCGGCGAGCAACACGGGAACGTGGCGGTGTTGCGGCCCGCAGCTGCAGCCCGTCCCCGCCGGGTTGCCGCCTTCGCTCGCCATCATTCCCGTGCGCTCCCTTCGCCGCTCCCCTGTGTGGATCGGCGCCCCGCAACTGGTGGCTGGTCATCGCCGCTGCGCGCGGCGAACAATCGTCTGTGGTCGTGCACTTTGGCGCGTGCCCGGGCGCGACGTTCGGCGAAACGCTCCGGGTCCCAGATCTGAAATTTTTCGCCCAGGCCGACAAATGTGACCCGGGTGGCGAGACCTGCATGGGCGCGAAGCCCTTCAGGAATGATGATGCGGCCGTCGCCGTCGACCGAGAGCACCTGGACGTCGCCGTAGAGCGCGAGAGACAGCTCGTCCCGCTCGTCCGAATAATCCGCGAGACCGCCGAGAAGCTGGTCGATCTTCTGCGCAAGTCTTTCGCCGCCTGCATCGAGCGCCGGAGCATCGAGCGAAGGATAGCAATAGATGCCGCCGGCTGCACCTGCGCGGTAGCCGTCGCGCTCGAGGACGGCACGGAACGGCGCCGGGACGGAGACCCGACCTTTGGCGTCGAGCTTGTTTTCGAACGTTGAGACAAAGCGGTCCATCTCCAGCTGCACGGGCCCTATTCAACGCCGGGCGCGACCGCGCCCGTTCACCAATTCATCCCTGCGCCGGCCGTTAGACCGCGGGCGGGCCGTGGCGGTCGCACGCGAAAGTCCCTCTTAGCAATCGCTGCGCCACATCCACGGACCCACGCCCGGTGCGGTCGGGCATATATGGGATGTCATGGAATCTTATGGATGTCAATGGTTTATTAAGGGATTTGCACGTGTCAGCGCGGGCGTGCGCTGGCAGTGTTGCGCACGGGTGTCAGTTTGCCCGGTGAAATGGGAGCGTGGGACCTTTTCTTGGGAGGGAAGCGGTTAAGTTATTGACCTGGCGGCAAAATTCTGACGCTCACTGAGGACCCGTTGCGCGTTTACGCGCTTGCCGAGCGCGCGTCGGCCAACAACGGTCAAGTACGGAAGGAACAAAGCCGCCAGCAAGCCGCGCTGTCTGTCGCTGCAAAGGACGCTTCGTTCAATCTTTGAATTTGGCGCTCGTCCTCTTCGTTGCGATAGGTCTGTTGCTGTCGCTCCAGTTTCAAGCCTTGATACTGACGACGGATCATTTGACAATGATCTGTTAGCTGCAAACTCTTTGGTGCCATTGCATTGCTCCTCTTTGTGGAACTTGACCTGTGATTGGTTATTGCCGGGCGGGAATCACGCGCGCGCTGGTATGGACTGTGCTGCTGGCGGGAAGTGTCGGTACCTCAGATGCGAACGCACCTGAGCCGGCGCTGACCATTGCCCGCGTCGCGGCATGGATTGCGCAAGCCAAACGCCGTTCGACTAGTTACAAGCGGACCGGCCAACTGCTGCCTGGCGACTGGGGCAAAGCGATGCCGCGATGGCAGCCGGAAACAACCCTTGGCAATCGCCCGCGTCTGCCGAACCCCTTAGGTCCCGTTTCGCCCCTCATCCAGCAGCTGGTGGCCAATGCGATTTGCCGGCAGCACCAAGCCAGCCTGCGCGCGGCCCACGCTTTGGACGGCGATCTCGGCGGCTGGTTGTTCTGGTATGACGAGGCATTGATCGCAAACGAGATCGCTCGGCGGCGCGGGCTCGCCATTCACTTCCGGCCGCCATTTGCAAGTCTGAGCAACCAGAGCCTCAGGGAAATCAATCGGACGCGCCGGCTGCAGCAAGTGTTGAGCGAAGCGGGACCCGAACGTGCCATCGAGCTGGTGAGGTCGTTTCGCCAGCTTTGCCGGGACGCATCTGTACGGTAAATGCTACCCGGGCACCTTCGCAGCCACCGAACGCCACACGAACACGATGTGGTTCGAAACACCGACCACGTTCACGTTCCTGCCTAACGCGGCAACAACACTCATCATCTCACCGGTTTGCAAAGGGCAACGCCCTTTGGCGGGATCGTTAAGGGCGGAGCCCTTAACATATCGCCGTTTCACGGCGATCCTTGAGGGGCTTGTCCGCCCCTCAAACACCCCGACCAGGGGATGGGTCCCCTGGACCCCGGACTTGTTCAGAGGTGCCTTAAGCCGGCTGGGAGGCGGTGCTCTGTTGCGGTTGACCGAGATTTGTGCAGGCCGACGACTTGCCGGTCGCAGCTAGTGCTCGCTCGACGTCATCAAGCAGATCCTCCGCCGCCTCCAGCCCCAAGGAGAGACGCAGCAGGCCGTCCGTGATCCCGAGGCGCGAACGCTCGTGTGGATCGAGGCGCTGATGAGTGGTCGTTGCCGGATGCGTAATCAGGCTCTTTGCATCCCCAAGGTTGTTCGAGATCTTGATCAGCCGAAGCGCATTCAGAAATGCGAAGGCGCGCTGCTTGCCGCCCTTCAATTCGAAGCTGACCACCTGGCCGCCGCCGCGCATCTGCTTTGCCGCAAGCTCGGCCTGTGGATGATCCAATCGACCGCAGTAGCGCACCCGCGACACGCCGCCGAATTCGGCCAGCGCATTCGCGACAACGGCCGCGTTTTCACATTGCTGGCGGATGCGCAGGGGAAGCGTTTCGAGCCCCTTCAGCAACGTCCAGGCGTTGAACGGACTGAGCGACGGGCCGGTGTGCTTGAGATAGTTGTGCAGATGATCCTTAACGAAGGCTTCAGAGCCGAGCACGACACCGCCGAGACAACGGCCCTGACCATCGATATGCTTGGTGGCGGAATAGACGACGACATCGCCGCCAAGCTCAAGCGGGCGCTGCAACATCGGGGTTGCGAAAACATTGTCGACCACGACGATCGCCCCAACGTCGTGGGCCAGGGCTGCAACCGCCTCGATGTCGATCAGTTCGAGCGTCGGGTTTGATGGTGTCTCAAAGAACACGAGCCTGGTGTCGGGCCGGATCGCGTTGCGCCACTGTGCGAGGTCCGGACCATCAACAAGGCTCGATTCAATCCCGAACCTGGGGCACAAATCTTCGACCACATATCGGCATGATCCGAACAGCGCCCGTGCCGCCACGATGTGATCGCCGGCGCGCAGATACGACAACAGCGCCGCACTGACGGCCGCCATGCCCGACGCCGTCGCCCGCGCCGCTTCTGCTCCTTCGAGCAAACGCACGCGCTCCTCAAACATCGAGACGGTTGGATTGGCATAGCGCGAATAAATGAAACCGCCGGCTTCGTCCTTGAAGCGCTGCTCGGCCTCCTCGGCGCTCGCATACACGTAGCCTTGCGTTAGATAAAGAGCTTCGCAGGTCTCGTTGAACTGAGATCGGAGCGAGCCGCCATGGACAAGGGCGGTCTCTGCCTTCCACTGCGGCTGGCACTGCGGCTGGTCGTTGACGTTGTCACTGTCGGGGCTCATCGCGCGTCTCCCTTGATCTTGGGCAACAAAAAACCCGGTTCTTCGATGCCCGCCTGCGGCCGAGCAATCGGAACCGGGTCCCGCGCGCGGCCTTTTAGCGAGTTGTTTAACGTGGCTGCAAGCCGGCCGGCCAAATCACCACGACAGGCGACTGTTTAAATCGACGGCCCGATCCAGTCAAGCAGCAGCGCGTGGCTCGGGATCTTTGGGACCTCTGAACGAGTTCAGGGGTCAGGGGACCGATCCTCGGGCGCGATGTTTGCGGGACGGATCACCCCTCATGGATCGCCCTCAAACGGCGATCAAGTTGGAGCTTTCAGCCCGACCAACCCGACCAAAAGGGCATTGCCCATTTGCAAGCCTTGAGACTTGATCAGAGGTTGCCTTCGTCATAACGCCAGTTACCGGCGCGGGCGCGAGATCAAGGCAAATGCAACGCGTCAATATCTCAATTTGGCTCGCAACAGAATTTGCACAGGAACCGAATCAGCCTGTTGCCATTGGGTCACTTCCGAAGTCAATGGCGGCGTTGTGGCCGCCCGATTCTTGCTTCGCGACGGCAGTGCGGCGTAGGTTCCCTGTCACCAGCACAGATGTGCGGTTTCGGATGGGCGCCGCCTGGCGGCGATGAGTGCCCTCCAGCGAAGAGCCAGTGTGTCGTCGGCTTGTTCGCAGTATCAAGCGTCCGAGTAGCGTTTCAGTTCAGTCAAGTCGTCGAGTTCTCGTTGTGTGTTGCGCACGCGCCCATTGCGCGCGTCCGCCGACGAGGATCTCGGAATAGTTGCGTGCGCCCTCAGGCGAGCGGTGCGCATGCGTGTCCCTGTGAGGAGGGCCAATATAATGTCCTGGACCGATGAACGTGTCGAGCTCCTAAAGAAATACTGGGGTGAAGGTCTCAGCGCCAGCCAGATTGCCGGTCGGCTGGGCGGCGTAACGCGCAATGCGGTGATTGGTAAAGTCCATCGCCTCGGCCTCTCGGGCCGCGCTACACCGACCCGACTGAAGACGACCCGTGCCCGCCGTCAACCGGCCGGCAGCAGACGCGTTACTAAGCAGCGCCACCCGAAAACCGGCAATTCACCGTTGCACAATCTCTATCAGGATGCCGAGCCCTATTCGGCGCCCGTTGAGGAATTCGAGATTCCGGAGCCCGAGCGCAAGTCCCTGCAAGACTTGACCGAGAACAGCTGCCGCTGGCCGATTGGCGATCCGCAATTGCCAGACTTTCACTTCTGCAATCGCGGCAAGGTTCCGGGCCTGCCCTATTGCGAAGATCATGCACGGCGCGCTTTTCAGCCGCCGCAGGCGCGCCGACGCGGTCGCATCGGCAACGAGGCGCCACAAACCGTGCCGGTCGCTGTGGCGACGTCGAAGCCAGAAACCGTCGACGCATAGCCGCTTGCAAGACGGCCGCGGCGCGGCGTTCGCACCTCGCACGGGCTTCCAAAGGGAATGCCCGTTGGCGGGATTGTTGAGGGCTGCGCCCTTAACCAATCGCCGCGTTGCGGCGATCGATGAGGGGCTTTCAGCCCCTCAAATGCCCCAATCAAAAGATCATGCTCCGGCCCCCCGACCTGGTCAGCGGTTCACCAAGTCGCTGAGCACTGCTTGCGCTGCGACTGGCTGCACGTTCAAACCAAACTCTGCGCAAAGCCGCAATACATGGAACATGCGGGCAAAAAAAGGACCCCGACTGAAGTCATTTGGATGGGGGAGACTCAGCCAGGGTCACACAGTGTCGATTGCAACTGGGAGAGACTGCAATCTAGAGTAGGCTAGAATACAACGTTGACTGATAAGTTAATTCATATTATCAGAAAAATTGAAAGACTTATTCTATAATTGCAAGAGGCCGCTGAAACGAACTGGCCCTCTGCCGCGTGTCCGGATTTATGAGTTTACGGCCTCGGCTGTGCGGCGATCCTTGAGGGGCTTTCAGCCCCTCAAACTCCCCGACCAGGGGATGGGTCCCCTGGACCCCAGGCTTGATCAAAGGTTCCCGAGGGGCGGCACGACATCAGTCGCATCGGGATGCGTCGCAGCCTTGGCATGGTCGAATTCAGCGTTCGTCCTGTGCGGCGAGCGCCAACAGTATGCCCATGGCGCCGTTGTGGAATTCCGCGCATCTGCCAGATTTGGTAGTATACGTGCGAGATTCGGATGCCGTTCAAACCACGATTGCTTGGAAGGCGAACCCGCGATCGGCGGACAACGACGATGGAGTGCTCCGGGAACGAGAGCATTGGCAGCGATAACGAATGGCAATAAGCGACCCAGGCTTCCAGATCATGGCGTTGTTGGTCCTCCATTGGATCGGGGACTTTGCGCTCCAAACCAATTGGATGGCCGCACGCAAGAGCTGCAGCCTGCTGGCGCTGCTGGTTCATGTTCTGACCTATACAGTCGTGCTTGCCATTGGCGCCTACGTCTTGTTGGGAACCGGCCCGGCGGTCCACGTTTTCATCGCGGTCAATTTCATCTTTCACCTGGCCACGGACTTGGTCACCAGCCGTATCTCGTCCAGGTACTATGCAGCCGGCAATATGCGCGGGTTTTTCGTGACGATCGGCCTCGATCAAATGCTGCACCACATTGCCCTGATCCTCACCCTTGAGATCATCGTGCGTAGCGATACCGGTTTAGGCCTGCTGCCGGCGCTGTTCGCATCGGCTTAGAGCCGCGCCCGTGGCCTCGGATAACGTCGTGATGAGCGCTGGCTCGGTGGGCGGGGAGCGGGCCGGCATCGTGGACCGGCCTGCGGCGGACATGACCGCGCGAGCTTCTGAACACGGTATCGGCTTCAAAACGGCGTTGCCCTTTTGAAACCGACACTTTAATTCTGAACGGCTTGAGATCGCCGCCGCGCCGCGTGCCGGTCGAAGAGTGAATTGTTTAACGAGGGCCGGCCACAACAAGGGCCAGCCCGACCGAGTGCCGGCTCTTTCAAAGACCGGCCTCACAAAGGTTGGATTGGGGATCGGACATGACATCGTTGCAAACAGTGACCATTGCCGCCTGTGGTCTTTTGGTTGTTGCGGTCTTGCCTGCTCAGGCCGCGTGCGTGCGCAAGTCGGCCGTTGCGACATCGACGACAACGGCATCAGCAAAGTGGTTTGCGCTTGAAACAATGGTGCAGAGCGTCAGCTGGGGCCTGTGGCCGGGCTTCGTTGCGACCGGTGAGGTGTCCGGTTACAAGATCACCAAGCAAAGGTACAAGTGCAAGCCTGAAGGTCTTGGCGTGACCTGCAACGGCACGGCAACGTTCTGCAAAACCAGCTAAGGCTGATTGCACTTGCAGCCGCCAGCAACTGGCGCCCGGATCGCGAACTGGTTCTGCCAACCGGCGGGCGTGACGGTGACGGGCCATGGTGAGTGAACCGAAGCCAAGCTTGAAAGCGTGACATGGAGGTCTTCGCAGAGCTCCTGAACCGCCTCGCCTATACACCGGGCCGCAACGCGAAGCTCGCCTTGATGGCGAACTATTTCCGAACCGTGCCTGACCCGGATCGCGGCTGGGCACTGGCGGCCCTCACAGATGGTTTGGCGTTCTCATTTCCGCTCAGAAATACCTTGCGCACGATCATGGCGGACAAGGTCGACGCCACACTGCTGCGACTGTCACGCGACTACGTCGGTGATACCGCCGAAACCGTTGCATTGTTATGGCCGCAAACCTCAGGCCGTGCCGGCGCGCCGGGCACTCTCAAATTGCGCGACGTCGTCGACAATCTCCAACTTGCCGATCGTCATCGATTTGCGGAGCTGCTGATATCATGGCTTGACCGCCTCGATGCCAACGGCCGCTGGGCGCTGCTGAAGTTATTAACCGGCGCGCTGCGGGTCGGAGTGTCCGCTCGGCTTGCAAAATTGGCCCTGGCCAATGCATGGCAGCGCGACGTTGCCGAAATCGAAGAGCTCTGGCACGCGCTGAGCCCGCCCTATGGCGACCTTTTTGGCTGGCTCGAGGGCCGCGCCCCGCGCCCGGATACGGCGGGTCGACCCGTGTTTCGCCCGCTGATGCTCGCAACACCGCTGCTCGAATCCGATCTGCAAGGCCTCGATCTCACCGACTTTGCGGTTGAATGGAAATGGGATGGTATCCGCGTTCAGGTCGTCGCAAACAACGCCGGCGTGCGCATCTATTCGCGCACCGGCGACGATATCTCGGCAAGCTTTCCGGATCTGATCGCTGCCTTCTCGTTTGACGCCGTGCTCGATGGTGAGTTGCTCGTCGTCCGCGATGGCACCGTCGCACCGTTTTCGGACCTACAGCAGCGTCTCAATCGCAAAAGCGTGTCAAAGCGCCAGATGCAGGCCTACCCGGCGCATATCCGATTGTACGACGCCCTGGAATTCGACGGTCTCGACGTTCGCGATCTGACCTACGCCGAGCGACGCATGCAGTTGTTGGCCTGGCACGCACGCACCCGCCCCGACCGGACCGATATCTCGCATGAACTGGCAATCACCAGTAAATCGGCGTTGATGGCGCTGTGGCAGTCGTCGCGTGACAGCGCGATCGAGGGACTGATGCTCAAACGCCGGACCAGTCCGTACCTGCCCGGTCGCCCGAAGGGCCATTGGTTCAAGTGGAAGCGGGCGCCGCTCACCGTCGACTGCGTCCTGATGTATGCTCAGCGCGGCTCCGGCAAACGCTCGTCCTATTATTCCGACTTTACCTTCGGCACCTGGCGCCACGCTCAGGATGGGCGGCCTGAACTGGTGCCGGTGGGCAAGGCTTATTCCGGCTTCAGCAATGATGAATTGTTGGCATTGGACCGATGGGTGCGAAGCAATACGACGGACAGGTTTGGTCCGGTCCGCGCGGTTCGCCCGCTGTTGGTGCTGGAGGTCGCATTCGACTCCGTGCATTGTTCACAACGCCACAAATCCGGCGTGGCGATGAGGTTTCCGCGAATTAGCCGCATTCGTTGGGATAAACCTGCGCAAGATGCAGATGATCTTGCGACGGTTCTCGACCTGATCGGTCGCTGAACACGGCGAACGATGTTTTCCACTGATTTGATCGAGATCGTAGTTGACATGCCGACTCAACACTAAGTCAAGTATTTAGCGTGACATGCTTGCTGAATTTTTACGGCGTGGCATCACCAGTGAGTGACATCACCAGTAATAAGACAAATTTTCAAGGAGTAATGGTGATATGCAGAGCAACAGTCTATTTCCACCGTTCCGATTTCCGGCACTGGAAAGTTCAAGCCGCTTAGACGGTATCAACCCCAGGAACGGCGAATACGGTTCATTGGCCAAGGCGATCGGCCTCTCGAACTGCCACATGTCGAGTTTGGCCAGTAAGCGGATGCGCGCCTATGTCGAAATTCCGGCGCAGCTCGCACAGGCCAAAACGCCGATCGATCTGTTCGCAGCCCAGCAGGTGTTCTGGCAGCAGTGTGCGCGAGATTATGTGCAGACCACGCAGGCGCTGAACGAAATCTGGTCGGTCGTAAACCCAATTACGGGCATTGAAGAAACGTTCGAGGACGAATCGCTGCAATCGTGCCCGAAGTCCGGCGGGCAGCGCGACAAGCTCCACATTGACGCCGATCGGGCAGGCAAATCCGATGGCGGGGTCAAGGAAGCAGCTTGACGCAGCTCGTCGGTATTCGGCGATCCGGGGCCATCAAAGCAAGCAGGCGGCATTGCGAGCTGCGCGCATCGCATAGCGCATCGTAGCCTTCCAGACTTGGCCCGAACCGTCCCGCGCCCGGCCGCCCACAAGCCATGATCGCATGTGTTGTCGGGGGGCGAGCCGGCAGGAGGACGATGTCGTGCTTCCAGCACGATACCCGTGGCGTGCTTCCAGCACGATGTCAGTCGCGTGCTTCCAGCACGACGTTAGTCGCGTGCTTCCAGCACGATACCGAGCGTGCTCAATCCCGGACCGGATTCGCCGCGGCAGCGCGGTTTCGAAATGGCGTCCAACGCGCCAGTTCGGGCGCATGACCTGGTGCCGGTGCCGACCTGAGCGCGCTACTTGAGATTGGCAAGTCCCTTGTCAAACCCGGCCAGTGAAATTGGAATGCCGATTCCGGCTTCTTCGGTTTGAAAAATGATGAAAATCGCCGTCTTGCCTTTGGACAGCTTGGCAACGAGATCATCTTCGACGACGACCTGGGCGTAGCACGCGAACGTATGGCAGCGCAGAAATGGTGCATGGCCGACATCTTTGCCGTCGATTTTGAGGCCCAGGCCCGGCGGCAGTAGTACGCCGAGCGGGGCAAACACGCGCAGCACCCGGGTGCCGTTCGAAAAGCGCTGGAAGTAAACCGTCAGGCCGACGTTGTTGCGATCTTCCGCCGTCACGCTTTGAACCAGCGCGCATGCCCGGTTCTTGGAACCCGGTGGTGGGTCGCGGCATACCACCTGCCAATCGTTGAACTGCGCCACGACCTCCCCGTCGATCGGTTTCTGGGCCCACGCCCCGCTCGCACCCATAAGCCAAAATATCGCGATTGCGACGCCGGCCAAAGCCCGCAGTTTGCGTGGCCAAAATCCTGATCTATCGAAGATAAACTGGCGCATCATCGTCTCGGTCTCGCAGTCTTTCGGTCACTGTACTCCGCCTCGTTCGCGATAACAGGGGACAACCCGTCAGTCGGCATTGCAGCCATGAGCGTGTGGTTGAGCAATTGGGCTGAATTGGGACCAACCCGTTCCGCGCGCCCGCGGCTCGGATCCGCTGACCAGGTCCGAACCGCGGGCGCAAAGATGATCGACCCGCGTCGATCGAGCAACCCGCCCGGCCGCCGCCCAACGACACATGCGGTCACGTCCTTCGGGCGGCCGGGCGGTGAGCGGGATGGTTTGAGCCAAGTCTGAAAGGCCGTCGGGCAGGTCCGCGCCGCAGAGACATCCCGCCACGTTATCACATGCAGATAATAGAATATGATGCAGGAAGGGTACCTGAGACGTTTGGGACCATTGTAAGACGGGCACAGTGCCGTAGTTTCACGCCTGAGTTCCGTAAAGAATCCAGATTGGGGGCCCGGCTATCGGGGCAATGCTGATGATGAGAACTGTTTGCGAGCGCTTCACAACCAGTGCCATCGCCGTGCTTGCGCTTTTGGCGTTGAGCGGACAGGCCACGGCGCAAATGGGGCAACCAGCCGCTGGTCAGACCGGCATGCAGATTGCGGCGACGCCGGTCATGGAAGAAATCCACGCATTCCATGATTTTGTGAATTTCATCATCATCACCATCGCACTGTTTGTTCTGACGCTGCTGTTGTGGGTGATTATCCGCTACAATGCGCGATCCAACCCAACCCCTTCGAAGTTTTCTCACAACACGACCGTCGAAGTGGTGTGGACCGTGGTCCCGATCCTCATTCTCGTTGCGATCGGGGTGCCGTCGTTCAAACTGCTGTTCATGCAGTATACCTATCCGAAGCCGGACATCACCATCAAAGCTACGGGCAACGCCTGGTTCTGGGAGCACACCTATCCCGACCACGGCGGGTTTACGGTGACCTCAAACATGGTCCGCGACGGCGACGTCATCAAGGCCGAGATCGGTGAAGAGGCGTTCGAGAAGAGATACGGAAAGTTGGAGGGCGTCGAATACCTCAAGGCGGTATACAATGATTCCAAGCCGCTCTATGCCAAGCAGGGACTGATCAGGCAGCTTTCCGTCGACAACGAAATTGCGGTTCCCGTCGACGCCAACGTCCACATGTTGGTAACCTCAGCCGATGTCATTCATGCATGGACCATTCCCTCGTTCGGCTCCAAAGTTCAAGCCGTGCCGGGACGCCTGACCGCGACCTGGTTCAAAGCCACCAAGGTCGGCGTCTACTACGGCCAGTGCTCGGTCATTTGCGGCAAAGATCACTCATCGATGCCGATCGCAGTGCGCGTCGTACCGCAAGCCGCGTTCGCGCGTTGGGTGGCGGCCGCGAAAGCCCGTGACTGGGACAAGGCAAAGGCGATCCTCAAAGCGGCGACAGATACGGCCGTCGGGGCCAAGGTGGCCAAGGTCGCCGCCGCACAACCGATCGATAGATGATATTCGTTCGATGAAAACGTGGGCGGTGGTTGCGAGCTTGGCCACCGCAGAGCAGGTGAAGAGAAAAAGGGTTCTTGGCGATGGCTAGCAGCGCAGCGATTTCTGATTACGACCATGACGACAAGCCAGGTTTTGTCGCACGCTGGCTTTTTTCAACCAACCACAAAGACATCGGCACGCTCTACCTGATCTTTGCGATGTTTGCCGGGATCATTGGTGGCGCGTTGTCTGTGGGCATGCGCCTCGAACTTGAAAACCCGGGGCTGCAGTACTTCTCAAACCCGCACATGTTCAACGTGTTCGTAACCGGACACGGCCTCATCATGGTCTTCTTCATGGTCATGCCGGCCATGATTGGCGGCTTTGGCAACTGGTTCGTGCCACTGATGATCGGCGCACCGGACATGGCGTTTCCGCGGATGAACAACATTTCGTTCTGGCTGTTGCCCGTCGCCTTCATCCTGCTGCTGACCTCGATGTTCGTTGAAGGACCACCGGGGGCAACCGGTGTCGGCACCGGCTGGATCGTTCTTGCCCCGCTCTCGACCTTGGCTGGTCACCCGGGCCCCGCGGTCGACTTCGGTATTCTGGCGCTTCACATTGCCGGTGCCTCATCGATCCTCGGCGCGATCAATTTCATCACGACGATCTTCAACATGCGCGCACCGGGCATGACCCTGCACAAGATGCCGCTGTTTGTGTGGTCGGTTCTGATCACCGCATTTCTGCTGCTGCTGTCGTTGCCGGTACTGGCCGGCGCGATCACGATGTTGTTGATGGACCGCAACTTCGGAACCGCCTTCTTCGAGGCGGCAGGCGGCGGTGATCCGCTGCTCTACCAGCACCTGTTCTGGTTCTTCGGGCATCCGGAAGTCTACATTCTGATCTTGCCAGGTTTCGGCATGATCAGTCACATCGTTGCGACATTCTCGAACAAGCCGATCTTTGGTTATCTCGGCATGGCCTATGCCATGGTCGCCATCGGTGTCGTCGGTTTCATCGTCTGGGCGCACCACATGTACACCGCCGGCATCAACGTCAACACGCAGGCCTATTTCACGTTTGCAACGATGGTCATCGCGGTGCCAACCGGCGTCAAGATTTTCTCATGGATTGCAACGATGTGGGGTGGCTCGATAACGTTCCGCACTCCAATGCTGTGGGCCTTGGGCTTCATTTTCCTGTTCACCGTCGGCGGTGTTACGGGTGTGATGCTGGCCAACGCCGGCGTCGACCGTTCATTCCACAACACCTATTACGTCGTCGCCCATTTCCACTACGTTCTGTCACTCGGTGCGGTGTTCGCGATTTTCGCGGGCTGGTACTATTGGTTCCCGAAAATGACCGGGTATGAGTATTCCGAGTTCTTCGGCAAGCTGCATTTCTGGCTGACGTTCATCGGCGCCAATGTGCTGTTCTTCCCGCAGCATTTCCTTGGCCTCGCCGGCATGCCGCGCCACTACGCCGACTATCCCGAGGCATTCCACTACTGGAACAAGGTCTCCTCATACGGCTCCTACGTCACGGCGACGGCCACGGTGATCTTCTTCATCGGCGTGGCTTATGCGTTCCTGCGGGCGCAACGCACCGTCGACAATCCGTGGGGCGAGGGCGCCACCACGCTGGAGTGGATGTTGCCGTCACCGCCACCGTTCCACTGCTATTATACGCTGCCGGTCATCAAGGATGACGGCCATCACTGAGCAATGCAGATGCCGGCCGCGCCGAACTGGCGCGGCCGGCATCTTGCGCGCCGCGAGAAGAGCGACGGATGTCTGAGGCGAGTTTCGATGATCGCGTGCACGGCGCCGCCGCCAGCGCTCAGCTGGGCGGTACCGTGGCCGATTATTTGGCGTTGATGAAGCCGCGGGTGATGTCGCTCGTCGTATTCACCGCGCTTGTCGGCATGGTTGCGGCACCCGGCGGCCTCCACCCGATTCTTGCGACCATCGCCTTGCTCGCCATTGCCGTCGGTGCCGGCGCCTCCGGCGCGCTCAACATGTGGTATGATGCCGATATCGACGCCCACATGGCACGGACGGCGGCGCGACCGATCCCGCAGGGCCGCATCACCAAAGACGATGCCTTGCTGTTCGGGACAATCCTGTCCGCGCTTTCGGTTTTTACCTTGAGCATTCTTGTCAGTTGGGCCGCCGGCGCACTGTTGGCGTTGACGATCGCCTTTTATCTGTTCATCTACACGATGTGGCTAAAGCGGCGCACGCCCCACAATATCGTGATCGGCGGTGCAGCCGGTGCCTTTCCACCGATGATTGGCTGGGCGACCGTTACCGGCAGCGTCAGCCTCGAAAGTATCATTCTGTTTTTGATCATTTTCATGTGGACACCACCGCACTTTTGGGCCCTGGCGCTCTATCGCTGCCGCGATTACGAGCGGGTCGGTGTGCCCATGCTGCCGGTCGTGGCAGGCCCCGATGAAACCCGCCGTCAGATCCTGATCTACACGGCCTTGCTGGTGCCGCTGACGGTTTGTCCGTGGTTCATTGGTCTTGGCGGCGCCAGTTATGTGGTGGCTGCGACACTGCTCGGCATCGCGTTTCTGGGTCAGGCGGTGCGCGTCTACCGGATCCGCGAAGGCCGCGGCGGCGATCGCGAGGCCAAACGGCTGTTTCTATTCTCAATCTTCTATCTGTTCGCCCTGTTCGCTGTCCTGCTTTGCGAACGGATCGCCGAACGGATTGCGGGGTGAGCGTGGATGTAATGACCGCCGAAGATCAGGAACTCGAAGCCGAGCGCAAACGGCGCCAGCGCATGCGCTCGATTGCGATCGGTTTGGCGTTGCTCGGTCTGGTGATCTTGTTTTATCTGGCGACGATCGTGCATCTTGGCGGCAACGCCATGAACCGACCATTATGACCGACCAGCGGGAGCAGCGTGAGTGAGCACTGAGCACCACAAGATAGCCGCAATCAGCAGCAGCCCGGCCCGGCACCGTCGCGTCGCGCTGTGGGCGAGCGCGATTGCGCTGGTGATGCTGGCGATGGCCTATGCCGCCGTACCGCTTTATCAGATGTTCTGCCAGGTCACCGGTTTTGCCGGCACAACCCGGCGTGCCGATCAGGCCCCGGGAAAGGTTCTCGACCGCGCCATTACGATCCGCTTCGACAGCAACGTCGCCGGCGGTTTGGCTTGGCGCTTCGAGCCGCTGGCGGCGACGATGTCCGTTAAGATCGGTGAGAACAAGTTGGCCTTTTACCGTGTCACCAATCCGACCGATCAACCGTTGACCGGCTCGGCAACCTTCAACGTGGCACCGGCGGCGGCCGGACGCCACTTCAGCAAGATCGCGTGCTTCTGCTTCAAGGAGCAGACGCTGAATGCCGGCGAGTCGGTCGACATGCCGGTGAGTTTCTTCGTCGATCCCGACATCGTGGATGATCCGGATGCGCGGCACCTGACGCAGATCACGTTGTCATACACGTTCTATCCGGTAGACAAGAAGCAAGCGGACGCAAACGAGACCAAGAACGGTAAATTGGGGTCGCGGGGATAGCGTTGCGCCGAGCAGTTCGGCCAACCGATCCTCCCGAGGGGCAGTACACAAAGACGGAGCTTGAAACATGGCGGGCGGCCATCACGTTAAGGAACACGACTATCACCTCGTCAACCCGAGCCCATGGCCGTTGTGCGGTTCAATCGGCGCGCTGGCCCTGACATTCGGCGCCATTATCTGGTTCCGATCACTCGATGGCGGTGACGGGCTGTTTGGCATCCAAGGCTCACACGTCTTCTGGCTCGGCGCAATGATCGTCGTAGCAACAGCCTTCTTGTGGTGGCGCGATGTTATTCGCGAGGCCCATGCTGGCGATATGACACCGGTCGTTCAGCTGCATTTTCGTTACGGCATGGTGATGTTCATCGCCTCTGAGGTGATGTTCTTCGTGGCCTGGTTCTGGGCGTTCTTCGACGTCTCGTTGTTCCCATCCGGCATGTATACGCCGGACGGCATGCAAGAGCAGATCGGCATAGCAGCGCGCAACGAGTTGACGGGCGGGCACTGGCCGCCGAAGCAGTCGGAGTATTTCCAGCACACCTTCAATCCCTGGGGTTTGCCGCTGGTCAACACGCTGATCCTGTTGCTGTCGGGGACGACGGTAACCTGGGCGCACCACGCGCTCTTGCATGACGATCGCAAGGGGCTGATCTGGGGTTTGGTGCTGACGGTGGCACTCGGCGTTTTGTTCACCATCTGCCAGGCCTACGAATATGCGCATGCCGGGTTCAACTTTTCTGGCCACATCTACGGGGCGACGTTCTTCTTGGCGACCGGCTTCCATGGCGCCCACGTCATCATCGGTACGATCTTTCTGTTCGTTTGTCTGATGCGTGCGCTGGCCGGCCATTTCACACCGAAGATGCACTTCGGTTTCGAGGCCGCTGCCTGGTACTGGCACTTCGTCGACGTCGTCTGGCTGTTCTTGTTTGCCGCGATCTATGTCTGGGCTGCTGGCTCCGGGGCCGGCGCCCACTGACGGGACGCCAGGCCGGCGAGTTTGAATGGCGGCCACACCGCAAGCGGGCGGCTCAACCGCCCGTATTCAATTTCGACGGTGGATGGTGAACGGTGGAAGCCGACACTGGCCCCCGACTGCCGGCAATGCCAATCTGATTGTAAGCTCGCCGATACGGATGGCAGGGGAGCGGGCCGGCGGTGTGATTGCGCCGCAATGCTTGGGATCGCGCGCCTGAACGCCGGCTGGCAAAGGACTGGGCCAAGAACTGGGCAAGGACTGGGCTTGAACGGATGCTAACCGACCTGCGACGGGCAGGATTGATTTGGCCGACGCTGCTGGCGGTGCCGGCCGTGCTTGTGTTGATCGGGCTCGGGGCCTGGCAATGGCAGCGCAAAGCTTGGAAGGAAGAGTTGCTTGCCAGGCTGCACGTCGAAACGGCGGCGGCTGCAGTGCGTCTGGACCAGCTGCTGCCGTATCGCGAAGCCGATACAATCCGCTTGCGCAAAACAACCCTGCGAGGCGTCTACGAGCACGACCGGGAATTGCACGTTTGGACACCGCGCGAGGGCCGCGACACATGGCGCGTTATCACCCCGGTGCGCCTCACCCGTCCCGTGCCGTGGAATGGCGATGGCCGGTCGATCACGCACGTTCTGGTGATCCGAGGCGTGGTCGCAGCTGACCACAAGGCGGCGCAATCGCGACCGGCCGGTCAGATCAAGAACGATCAGGAGGTGTCGGGCCGGATCCGGTTTGCCTCCGACAATTGGGCGACGCCGGCGCCGGACCTTGCAACCAATCGTTGGTATGCACTGCAACCCGATGCGATGGCGCGCAGTCTCTATCCGGCGGACGTCGCGCGCACGGTCGCCCCCTTCCTGGTTGAGGCCGCCAAGCCGGTGGCACCGCCGCCCGCGCCGCAACCAGATTTCCAGCAACTCAATCTCAACAACCGTCACTTGGAATATGCCCTGACCTGGTGGGGGCTGGCGCTGACATTGGTCGCGGTCTACACCGCCTTTGCGCGCGGCCGGTTGCGGGCTCAGTCTGAAAGGCTGTAGAGCGGAGCGGGCGCCGCCTGGTCAAGCTGCCGGCGGCAGCGCGCAGATTTGATCGTAGCGGTAACGCTCCTTCAATGTGCCGAAGTGTTCAAAGACATCCATTGTGACTTCAAAGGCGGGCGGCGTGATCTCGACATGCGGGGTCCAGCAACCGAGCTTCTGGTAGGTTGCGATGCAGTCCGCCAGCACATCCTCATCGGTGTCCGGAAAGAACGGTTTCTCGGCTTTGGCAATCTCCACCGCCGGCGTTTCGTTGATGTAAACACGCGTCTTGCGATAGGCGCGCATGAAGGCCTTGGCGGTGTCCGTGGCCAGCCATTCGCGGCGCGCAGCGAGGCTCGAAAACGCGTTGCGCCCGATCTGCGGGCCAACCTGCGCGACGATGTGGCCGACGCCGTCCTTGACCAGCTGCTGGGGAAACGGGCCTTGCTGCTGGACATAGGCGCCCTCGCCGTTGCGGAACGCCTGGTCCATGGCCGCCGCACCGCCAACATTGATGGCCTTGATCCTGTCGAAATCGATGCCGGCTTTGTGACAGGCATACATGAACATCGCCAACGGTTGGCCACCGCCGAACAGGACCACGCGCGAACCTTCGAGCTTGTGCCAGCTGAAATCGGGGTCGGGCTCGCGCGCCGTCAAAAAGAAGCCATCCATCTCGTTGATCTGGGCAAAATGGACGGCCAGCGGCGTTTCGCCCTTGGCAAGTGAGGTAAAACCCTGGCTCGGCGCCGATTGAATCACGTCGGCAGTACCGTCTTCCAAGGCTTTGATGGCCGACACTCCCGGCGGCGAAACCGACCAGCCGGCATCGATCCCTTCGGCTTCGAGAAAACCGCCGGCCATGGTCGCGATCAGCGGCGAATAGAAGGCGGAAAAGAGTGTGAACTGGATCTCGATCTTTGCCATCGCTCTGCAGTTTCTCCTGATTGTCATCGAACGGGCTATCTTGCGCGCTGGCCGAACAATACCTTTTGCGCGTCCTTATCGTCACCGAGGTTATAGTCCTCAGGCCGCAACTCCGCGCCCGCCGCAAGGCCGCGGATTACGGCGGGACGCACTTTGATGCGCTCGAACCAAGCGGCAACGTTCGGGAAATCGGCGAGATCTTGGCCCTGATAGGCAGGCCGCCTGATCCACGGAAACGTTATCATGTCGGCTATCGAATACGCCTCACAAATGTATTCGCGTCCGTCCAGCCGCCGATTGAGCACACCGTAGAGCCGGTTGACTTCGTCGGTATAACGTTTGGCTGCATAGGGGATCGTTTCCGGCGCATAATGGCGGAAATGATTGGCCTGGCCCGCCATTGGCCCGAGGCCGGCGACCTGCCAGATCACCCATTCTTCGACGGCCACGCGCTGGCGTTCGTCACTGGGAAAGAAGCGACCGGTCTTGCGTCCGAGATAAAACAGGATTGCGCCGCTCTCGAACACGGAAATCGGCGCGCCGTCCGGGCCTTCGGGATCGACAATCGCCGGCATGCGGTTGTTTGGTGCAACTGTCAAAAAATCAGGCGCAAACTGTTCCCCCTTGCCAATATTGACCGGCTTGATTTCATAGGGCAGACCGCATTCTTCGAGCATGATTGTCACTTTGTGCCCGTTGGATGTCGGCCAATAGTGAACGGTGATCGGTTTTTGTGTCATCGAGACCTCCCTGGCTGCGCGCCACTGTAGCCCAAAAAGCAGGTGTGCGGAGGAGCAATGGGCGATCGGCTTCGTTGGTCAAGAAATTGTAGGAAAGGTGAAAGAGTAGGCATGAAGAAAATCCAAACCCAGGGCGTCCATCACATCACGTTGGTTGGCGCCGACCGGCAAACCTCGATCGACTTCTGGCAGGGCGTGTTGGGTATGCCGTTCGTTTTCGAGCAGCCCAATCTCGACGACGAAGCCCAAAACCACCTCTATTTCGACCCCGGTGACGGCCGTTTGATCACGATCTTTACCAGGGAGGACTGGCCGGTTGACCCGACCCCCAATCCGAACGGCGCCGGCAACCTTCATCACCTTGCCTTTAACGTGTCGCGGGCAACTTACACGCAGACCGTCGCCCGCCTCAAAGAGCGCGGTGTTGCCAACTCCGGCGAGATCGACCGCGGCTTCATGTATTCGATCTACTTCCGCGACCCGCTGGGACAGCTGCTCGAGCTTGCCTGCTACAAGTTCGAACCGCCGTTGGGCGCGAGCCATGCCGACGTCCTAGCCAAGGCCCACTCGATCCGTGTTGCGCGCGGTGACAAGAATATTTCCGACGTGCATTTGGCGGACGCGGTCGAGGCCCTGACCCGCGATCCGCATACCTGACCGCCGGTCGGATCACTTGGCTGCGAACGCCGTCGAAGCGGTTCGGGCCGGCAGGTGCAATCTGCAAAACTCCGAAAGCGTAGATGACCCATACTGCACCTGCATCCTTGCCATACCCGAATCAATGAAAGTCAGTGGTTGGCCTCGAAACAACTATGGCGGCTTGGCGTTGGGGAAGAACAGTTGCCGGCCCTTGAGCCGGTAGGATGCAATCGCACTCTGGCCCTCATGTGACAGGATCCAGTCGATGAAGGCTTGCCCGTCGCGGGCATTGACGCGCCGGTGGCGGTCCGGGTTGACGAGAATGATACCGTACTGATTGTGGAGGTCCGGATCGCCATCGGCCAGGATCTTGAAGCGCTGCTTGTTCTTGAAGCTGATCCAGGTTGCGCGATCGGTCATCGTGTAGGCGCCCATGCCGACGGCGATGTTCAGCGTGGCGCCCATGCCGGAGCCGGTTTCGCGGTACCATGTCCCGCTTGCGTCCGACGGATCGAAACCGGCCTGCCGCCAGATTTGAAGCTCCTTGTTGTGGGTCCCCGAATAATCGCCACGCGACGCGAAGATCGCCTTGCTCGCGGCGATTTTCCGGAACGCCTGGGCGGCGTCCTGGATGCCGGCAATCGTTGCCGGGTCCGATGGCGGACCGACGATCACAAAGTCGTTGTACATGACGTCAAACCGTTCGACGCCAAAGCCGTCGGCAACAAACTTTTGCTCAGCCGCCTTGGCATGGACGAGCAGCACATCGCCGTCGCCGGCGCGGCCGTTCCGCAAGGCTTGGCCGGTGCCAACGGCAACGACCCGCACCTTGATGCCGGACTTTGCCTCAAACCGCGGCAGGATGTGATCATAGAGTCCGGAATTGGCGGTCGACGTTGTCGATTGGACAATGATCGACTTGTCAGCGCCGATGGCCGGGACGGCCAGCAATGTCAGACAGATTACGAGCGTGCGGAGCGTGCCAATCATGGTTCGTTGCAACGTCCCGTCATAACTTCAGACGTCCTGTTACCGCGTCATATGACCAGGCGGCCGGCGAGGTAGTCGCGTGCCGCCTGACCGCTGGGCTGTTCGAAGAAAGTCGTGGCCGAGCCGTATTCCTGAACGCGGCCGCGCTGCAGAAAGACGATATCATCACCCAGCCGCCTTGCTTGAGCGATATCGTGCGTGACAAAGATCACTTTGGTGCCGGCGTCGCGTTCCGCCGTGACGATGGTCTCGATGATTTGCGTTGAAGCGGGGTCGAGATTTGCGGTTGGTTCATCGAGCAACACAATGTCAGGGCGGGTTGCCAGCGCGCGTGCCAGGGCCAATCTTTGCTGTTCACCGCCGGAAAGGCGGCGTGCCGGGCGATCGTGGAACCCTTCGAGGCCGACACGCGCGAGCAGGCGCCTGATCTCGCCGTGGTCGACCGGCCGGCGCAAGCGCATCGCAAACGCGACATTTTGGGCGACGGATCTGCGCAGCAGGGTGGGCCTCTGGAAGACCAGGGCCTGGCGTTTGCGCGCGGCGCTGTCGAGCTCGGCGCCGGCCCACGTGATCCGGCCGCTGGTGGGAGATTCAAGACCGTGGATCAGACGGATCAACAACGATTTGCCGGCGCCGTTGGGGCCCATGACCAGCGTGATGCCGGCGCTGTTGAGCGTCAGACATATACCGTCGAGCAAGCGGTGTTGACCGCGCACGACGCTGACGTTTGTCAATGCCAGCGGCAGCAGGTCGCAAGCGCGCAAACGCTTTAAGCC
Organism: Hyphomicrobiaceae bacterium; assembly: GCA_965223355.1. Classification (GTDB taxonomy): domain Bacteria; phylum Pseudomonadota; class Alphaproteobacteria; order Rhizobiales; family Hyphomicrobiaceae; genus Tectiglobus. Next base: position 2,979,284 of record CBDCWE010000003.1, on the reverse strand, counting down.
GCGGTGGTTGACGTTCACTGCCGGCGCCATCTCAAGCATGGGCCGACCGCGCCGCCGACGTTCGCAGTGACATCACAACGGCGTTCAAGGCGATCGCGATCGCCAGTAATACGATGCCAAGCGCCAAGGCCATGGCCAGATCTCCCTTCGAGGTCTCAAGCGCGATCGCCGTCGTCATGACCCTGGTGAGATGGTCGATGTTGCCGCCGACAATGATGACGGCGCCGACTTCCGCGATCGCCCGGCCGAACCCGGCCAGCGCGACCGTCAACAGGCTGAACCGCGCGTCCCAGATCAGCGCTGCGATCCACGTCGGCCACGGCACGCTCAACGACAGAAACTGGTCCCGGTATTCGGCATCGAGATCACCGATGACCTGGTGCGAGAGCGCCGCAATGATCGGCGTAATCAGGATGCACTGGGCGATGATCATCGCCGTTGGTGTGTAGAGCAGCTGCAGCCATCCGAGCGGCCCGGCATTTGACAGCATGACGTAGACAAGGAGGCCGACAACCACCGGCGGCAGGCCCATCAGGGCATTGATGAGGATCACCACGGCGCCGCGGCCCGGCAAGGGCAGCACCGCGGTTGCACCACCGGCGACAAATCCGGCCGCGCACGAAATCACCAGCGCAATCGCACTGACGTAGAGCGACAACCCAATGATTTCGGCAAGATCGGCGTTGCCGGTCACGATCAGGTCCAGCGCCAGCCCCAACGCTTCGGCAATGTCGGTCATCTGGCTGAACCCACCGGGTTGTTACGACTAGAAGCAACCGGCCTTTAGTCGGAATCGGAACGATGTCGACTAAAGGCAGAACATTGCTCGTTCTAAAGCACGATGATCTAGCACGCAAAATACTGCAAAATTTCCTTTTTTGACAACTATTCCGGAAATTACGCAGTTCAGCGACACGCAATGCGCTGCACCGGTCTGCAATCAAACCGCATCGCGCCGGCGCAACAGTAGGATCAGTGGCAAGGTCGCAGCACAGGCCGCCGTAAACAAGCCGAAGGCGTTGAGATAGCCGATCATCGCCGACTGGCGGGCGATCTCCTGGCCGAGCCGGGCGAGGCCGGGCGCGGTGTCGACATCCCATCGCCCAATCACCTCCGGCAACGTCAGCACCTTGTTGAACGGCGTGATCATCTCGACCATGCGGCTGTAGTTGGTGGTCGTCGAGCGCACGATTTCGGCAACGCAAATCGAAATGAAAAAGCTCGAGCCGAGATTTCTCAGAAGGTGAAAGACCGCGGTGGTCTCGGCCATGTCCTCGCTTTTGACGTTGGCGAAGGTCGAAACGCTGAGCGGCACCCAGATCGCGCCGATCGCAAGGCCCTGCAGAAATGCGTTGAGAAACAGCGACAGCACGGTGACGTTGAGGTCGACGGCCATCAGCCAGATGCCCGCCACGAACAGCATCCCGAAGCCGATGGTCATGCTCAAACGCGGCTCGAACCGGCTCGTAAAGCCGGCCACCAGGAAGCCGATCATGCCGCCCATCCCGCGCGCTGCAATGATCATGCCGACGATCGTATCGGGAAACCCCGCATGTTCGCGCAACAACGGCGGCAGCAGCACCATTGGTGTGAAGTTCAGCATCCCGTAGATCGTCACCAGGATCAAGCCCAGGACGTAGTTGCGGTTCATGAGATGCCGCGGGTTGAGGAACGGTTGCTTGGCCGTCAGGCTATGGGTGGTAAAGATCCAGAATGCAACGATACCAATGAACGTCTCGACAATGATCTCGGTCGAACCGTACCAGTCGAGCCGTTGGCCGCGCGACAGCACCAGCTGCATGGCCGCGATGGCGACCGACAGCGCCAGAAATCCGGTCCAGTCGAGGCGCACGCGGTTGCGCTCCGTATCCTGGTCGTCGGGGATCACCAGGTGCAGAATGATGGTTGCGATGACACCGACAGGAAACAGCGAATAAAACGACCATCGCCAGGTGTAGAGTTCGGCCATGTAGCCGCCGAACGTCGGGCCGAAAACCGGCCCGATCACCACGCCGAAGCCGAACAGACCAAGCACCAACCCATGCTGATGGCGCGGAAACGTTTCCATGATGATCGACTGCGCCAGCGGCGTCGAAGGCGCACCGAAGGCGCCCTGCATGATGCGCCAGAACACGATCGCTTCGAGGCTGCCCGCAAGGCCGCACATGATCGTCGAAATTGTGAAGCCGCCGAGCGAATAAACCATCACACGCCGGGTCCCAAAGCGATTGGCAAGCCAACCCGACATCGGCGTCATGATCGCCGTTGCCAGAATGTTGAACGTCATCACCCAGGATATTTCATCCGCCGTCGCGGAAAACGAGCCGCGCATCTGCGGCAATATTGTCGACACGACTAGGATCGTGGTCCCGTACAGCGTTGTCGCCAGTATGACGGCAACGAGGATCAGATAGCGCCGCAGCGTCGAGAGTTGCCCGCCTGCAGATGCCGTTGTCGTGTCCGCCATGTGCCCTACTTGATCCCAACGCGCCTGTCGGCGTTGCTCGTATGCGCCTGCAGTGTAATCATCGCGCCGATCGAGGCGAGAACGCTCACATCAGCTTTGTGATTTCAACGATCACGTATGAAGGACAACCCTGCGTACGACGAAGCATCCCGTAACCGTGCCGGCGAGGCGATCGCGATACCGTCTACGGCGCGGCTCGACCGGTATTGGCGACAGCGGATGTTGGCGCTGTTTGCCCGCATGTGACACTGGTTGGCGGAGACGGAGGCGTTGCGACAGAGTAAGAACACAACAACCGACAAGCATATCAATCTCGAACGGGAGAATGCCCCATGCCCGGACCTCTCGACGGCGTCCGCGTCCTCGACTTCTCGTCGATGGTCAGCGGACCATTGGCGACGATGACGCTTGGCGATCAGGGCGCCGACGTCATCAAGATCGAAGCACCCAGCGGCGATCATGCACGGCGGGTCGCCACCCGTCGCGGCGGCTTCTCAGCGTCGTTTCTGATCAACAACCGCAACAAGCGGTCCGTGATCCTCGACTTGAAAAAGCCGCAAGGCCTGGCGGTGGCCCATCGCATGATCGCCGCAGCCGATGTGCTCGTGCAAAACTTTCGCCCGGGCGTTGCCAGCCGCATTGGCATTGGCGAAGCGCAAGCACGCAAGATCAATCCGCGCCTGATCTATGTCTCGATATCCGGCTTTGGCCAAACCGGCCCCTATGCCCATAAGCCGGTGTTCGATCCTCTGATCCAGGCGACGTCGGGGCTAACCACCGTCCAGGCCGGTTCCGATGATGCCCGCCCGCGTCTTGTACGCACGATCCTGCCGGACAAGCTGACCGGCATCCAGGCCGCCCAGTCCGTCGCGGCGGCGCTTTATGCGCGCGAGCGGACCGGCAAGGGCCAGCACATCGAACTGTCGATGCTCGATACCGTTGTGTCGTTTCTGTGGAGTTCTGACATGGGCGGGCACACGTTCATTGGCGACGAACTTGAAAGGGAAGTGGCGCAGTCCTTCATCGACCTGATCTATGAGACCGCCGACGGTTATGTCAGCGTCGCGGTGATGCAGGACAAGGAGTGGCGCGCCTTTGCCGACGCCGTCGGGCAGCCCGAACTGATCGATGATCCGCGCTTCCGGTCGGCGAGCCTCAGGGATGAAAACAAGGACGCGCGCCTCGAAGCCATGCAGGCGGCCATGCGCCCGTTCGGGTCGGCCGAACTGATCGACAAGCTCGAAGCCAATGACGTGCCGTGCGCGCCGGTGCTCACGCGCCGCGAAATGGTCCGCCATCCCCAGATCGCCGCCAACGAACTCATTGTCGAAGTAGCCCATCCGCACGCCGGACCGTTGCGCATCGCGCGCCATCCGTCCCGCTTTTCCGAGACGCCGACCGAGGTCAAGCGTGGCGCGCCGGTGCTGGGCGCCGATACGCGCGAAGTGCTCGGCGAGTTCGGCTTGAGCGCGCGCGAGATTGGCGAATTGGAGACCGCCGGCGCGGCGATCCAGGGTGGGGATGAGCGCCAAGGCGCGGAGAGCGCGGCATGATCGATTTTTACTATTCGCCGACACCCAACGGCTGGAAAGTGGCGATCATGCTCGAAGAGCTGGGGATCGCCTACAGCACGATCCTGATGAGCCTTGGCCAGGGGGACCAGTTCAAGCCCGAATTCCTGGCCATCAGCCCCAATGCCAAAATGCCGGCCATCGTCGATCACGATCCACCGGTGCAGTATGGCGGCGAACCGGTGTCGGTATTCGAAAGCGGCGCAATCTTGCTCTACCTTGCCGAAAAGACCGGCCGCTTCATGGCGGCCGACGCGCGCGGGCGCAAGGAAACCTTGGAGTGGCTGTTCTGGCAGGTCGGCAACCAGGGCCCGATGGGCGGTCAGATCAGCCATTTCGTCAACTACGCACCGGCCGGCAACGATTACGCCAAGACCCGTTACGCCGGCGAATACGAGCGCAATCTCGCCGTTCTCGAGCGTCGCCTTGAAGGCCGCGACTACATTGTCGGCGATCAGTATTCGATTGCCGACATGCTGGCATTTCCCTGGGCGTTCATTGCCAAGCCGCTGGGTGCCTCACTCGACAAGTTTGCCCACGTTGCCGCCTGGCGCGGGCGCATCAAGGAGCGTCCCGCGGTGCGCACTGCCATCGATTTGTTCAAGGACAACCAAAACCGCGGCCGCGACAACGCCACCAACAACCCGCTGCTCTACAACCAAAGCGCCGACCATCTGCTCGGAAAGTCGGAACCGTGAGCATCAAACACGCCGGCGATTGAACCCCCACAGTTGTCATCCTCGGGCTTGTCCCGGGGATCCATGGCACCCAGGCGCCGAGATCTCGGACAAACCGCACGATCGCACCGCACACCGCTTGGCCGCGTCCCGGATTGCGCAAAAACCGATGAAGACCACAACCCCCACAGTTGTCATCCCGGTGCTTGTCACCGGGACCCATGGCACCGCGGGCGCAGAGGTCTCGGGCAAGCCGCACGGTCGCACCGCACACCGCACGGCCACGCCCGGCCGCACGATGGGTCCCGGTGACGAGCACCGGAATGACCGCGGTGCATGTTTCACCGCCGCAGCGAACCAGCGGCGCCGTGACGGCTTACCTTGCGTCTCGATCAGGTACGCGCCCCGGATTGCGCAAAAACCGATGAAGACCACAACCCCCACAGCTGTCATCCCGGTGCTTGTCACCGGGACCCATGGCACCGCAGGCGCCGAGGTCTCGGGCAAGCCGCACGGTCGCGCCGCACACCGCACGGCCACGCCCGACCGTGCGGTGGGTCCCGGTGACAAGCACCGGGATGACCGCGGTGTGAACTGTTGACCTCTCGAGACCGGCGCCGCCTCTCCAAGGCAAGCACGGCCGGCATCCTCGGGCTTGTCCCGGCGACCCATGCCGCCGCGGGCCTGAGGTCTCGGGCAAGCCGCACGGTCGCGCCGCACACCGCACGGCCGCGCCCCGAATTGCGCAAAAACCGACGGAGACCACAACACCCACAGTTGTCATCCTCGGGCTTGTTCCGGGGATCCATGGCACCGCGAGCGCCGAGGTCTCGGACAAACCGCACGGCTGCACCGCACACCGCTTGACCGGGTCCGGCCGCGCGATGGGTCCCGGTGACAAGCACCGGGATGACCGCGGTGTGAACTGTTGACCTCTCGAGACCGGCACCGCCTCTCCAAGGCAAGCACGGCCGTCATCCTCGGGCTTGTCCCGGCGACCCATGCCGCCGCGGGCCTGAGGTCTCGGACAAACCGCACGATCGCGCCGCACACCGCTTGACCGGGTCCGGCCGCGCGATGGGTCCCGGTGACAAGCACCGGGATGACCACGGTGTGAACTGTTGACCTCTCGAGACCGGCGCCGCCTCTCCAAGGCAAGCACGGCCGGCATCCTCGGGCTTGTCCCGGGGATCCATGGCACCGCGGGCGCAGAGGTCTCGGGCAAGCCGCACGGTCGCGCCGCACGCCGCACGGCCGCGTCCGGATTGCGCAAAAACCGATGGAGGCCACAACACCCACAGTTGTCATCCTCGGGCTTGTTCCGGGGATCCATGGCACCGCGAGCGCCGAGGTCTCGGACAAACCGCACGGCTGCACCGCACACCGCTTGACCGGGTCCGGCCGCGCGATGGGTCCCGGTGACAAGCACCGGGATGACCGCGGTGCATGTTTCACCGCCGCAGCGAGCCAGCGGCGCCGTGATGGCTTGCCTTGCGTCTCGATCAGGCACGCGCCCCGGATTGCGCAAAACCGTTGAAGGCCACAACACCCACAGCCGTCATCCTCGGGCTTGTCCCGGGGATCCATGGCACCGCGAGCGCGGAGGTCTCGGACAAACCGCACGGTCGCGCCGCACGCCGCACGGCCGCGTCCGGATTGCGCAAAAACCGATGGAGGCCACAACCCCCACAGTTGTCATCCTCGGGCTTGTCCCGGGGATCCATGGCACCGCGAGCGCCGAGGTCTCGGACAAACCGCACGGCTGCACCGCACACCGCTTGACCGGGTCCGGCCGCGCGATGGGTCCCGGTGACAAGCACCGGGATGACCGCGGTGTGAACTGTTGACCTCTCGAGACCGGCACCGCCTCTCCAAGGCAAGCACGGCCGTCATCCTCGGGCTTGTCCCGGCGACCCATGCCGCCGCGGGCCTGAGGTCTCGGACAAACCGCACGGCTGCACCGCACACCGCTTGGCCGGGTCCGGCCGCGCGATGGGTCCCGGTGACAAGCACCGGGATGACCGCGGTGCAGGTCTCACCATCGCAGCGGGCCAGCGGCGCCATGACGGCTGAGAAGTTCTCGCTCCGCGGCTCCCTTGCACGCGCGGCGCTATTTGCCGATGAATGTTGTTTGGCGTCGTTCAACCCGAGCTGCGACGCCTTCAACGGCGTCACGCGTTGCGTAGATGGCCTGCGCACGGCGATCGAGATCGGCGTGCTCGGCGGCGAACATGTGATCCATTTGCGCGAGCATGATCGCCTTCATCATGCGCATCGACAACGGTGCATTGCGTGCCAACCGGTCGATCAGTGGTTGGGCGACCGCGTCGAGTTGATCGGCGTCGGCAACGCGCGCAATTATGCCGAGATCGTAGAGGCGCTGGGCCGGCATCGCATCGCCGAGCAGCAGGAACTCGCGCCCGATCACGGGGCCGGCCGCTTCCATGATTTTCTTGGTCAGGAACCAGGTCGTCGACACACCGAGCTGGGCCAGCGGCATCGCCAATGCCGTTTGTCGGGATGCGACAACGAAATCACAATGCAGCGCGAGTTCGCAACCGCCGGCGATGCCCGGGCCGTGCACAACTGCAACCGTCGGCAGCGGGTAGCGCTGCACGGCATCGAACATTCGCTCGATGATCACGGCCTGGTCGGCATCGACCCCGGATGTGGCAAGCTGCAATCCGGCACAGAACGCGTGCCCTTCAGCGCGCAGCACCGTGACCCGCTCCGCTGTCGGCGGTTCGATGGCGAAGGCGGCGCGCACCTCTTCCATCATCGCTTCGTTCAAGGCATTGCGTTTGTCGGGCCGGTTGAGCGTTACCGTCCGCACGGCGCCGCTTGCTTCGATGCGCACGAGGCTCATGGTCGATCTCCGGTTAAATGAAACGTCCCGCGCCCCAACTCAATAGGACCGCGGCAGGCCGAGCACACGCTCGGCGATGAAGCAGCTGATCAGCTGCTGGCTGACCGGCGCAAGCCGCCCGATTTGCACTTCCCGGAACAACCGCTCGACGTGGTATTCCTGGGCATAACCCATGCCGCCATGGGTCAGCACCGCGCGTTCGCAGGCCTTGAAGCCGGCCTCGGCCCCGAGATACTTGGCCATGTTGGCCTCGGCCCCGCACGAGCGCCCGGCATCATAGAGCATGCCGGCGCGCATTGCCGCCAGCCATGCCGCCTCGAGCTCCATCCAGCTGTGCGCGAGCGGATGCTGGATCGACTGGTTCATGCCGATCGGGCGGCCGAACACCTCGCGGTCCTTGGCATACTGCGTCGCCCGCGCAATTGCCTGGCGGCCGATGCCGACGGTCTCGCCGGCAATCAGGATCCGTTCGGGGTTGAGGCCGTCGAGCAGTTGATAGAAGCCGCGGCCGACCTCGCCGACAACGTCGCCGGCGGGCACCCTGAGGTCATCGATAAACAGCATGTTGGAGTTAACCGCATGCCGGCCCATTTTCGGGATCTCCCGGATCTCGACGTGGCGACGGTCGAGCTTGCAGAAGAACAGCGTCATACCGTCGGCCCGCTTGGCGCCCTGGCCGGCTGCTTCGGTCCGGGTCAGCAGCAGGATGCGGTCGGCCTGCTGTGCGCAGGAGTTCCAGATCTTGCGCCCGTTGATGACGTAGTCGTCACCGTCGCGGCGCGCAAAGGTCTTGATATTCGTCGTGTCGAGGCCGGCATCGGGTTCCGTCACCCCGAAGCTCGTCATCAGTTCGCCTGAGATAATCGGCGACAGGAACGCGCGGCGCTGTTCATCGGAGCCATACTTGACCAAGACGTTGGGCCCGAAGATGTTGAGATGGATCGAACTCGCCGCGGTTTGTGCACCGGCGGAGTTGGCGACCGCCTCCATCATCACGGTCGCTTCGCTAATCCCGAGGTTCGATCCGCCGACAGTTTCCGGCATGCAGATCCCGAGCCAGCCGCCGGCCGCGATCGCCTTGCGAAACTCATGCGGATAGTTGCCCGTGCGGTCCGTTTCCAGCCAGTAGTCGTCGTCGAAATCGGCCATGATGCGCTGGATTGCATCACGGATTTCCTGCTGTTGTTGGCTCAGTTCGAAGGCGAGCGGTTGATCATTGGCAGGGCTGGCACGTCGATCCATGGGCGGTGTCCTTGCTGATATCTGGTGCTTCCGTCTGGTCCGGCACGACGACCGCACCATCGCTGATCATCTGCTCGATCGTGCCGCGGTCGAGACCGGCTTCACGAAGCAGTTCGCGCGAATGCTGGCCGAGCATCGGGCTGAGCGCGGTGTAATTTGTCTGACCGGGCGTGCGCGCGACCGGGCCGTCGCCCGGGCTTGCGACCGCCACGGTCGGCGCGCCATCGGTCGCGTGGGTTTGCGGCAGGTCGAGCCATGCGCCGTAGTCGTTGATCGGATTTGAAAGCACCCCTTCATCCGTCAGACGCTGATACCATTCGCTCGTGCCGCGGCTTCTGAGAACTTCATCGAGGATTGCCGTCAACGCCGTGATGTTTTCGGCGCGGTCAGCAAACGTCCTGAAGCGCGGGTCGGTTGCCAGGCCTTCCCTGTTGATCGCCTTGCAGATGGCGGTCCAGTCGGCCTCGCGCACCAGCGTGATAGCGAGCCAGCCATCCGAGGTTTGATAGCTGCCGGCCGGTGGATTGAGCTTGATCGGCATGCCGCCGATGATGCCGTACTCAAGGATCTTCGGGCCCTGAATGGCGGCAGCAGCCTGCGCCAGCGAAATGTCAAGGTGCCTGGCCTGTCGGCGTTCGGGATTGCCCCACAACGCCATCGTCGCCGACTGGAATGCGTAGAGCCCGGTTATCGCGTCGATGATCGTCGTGTCGATTTTTGCGGGAACGTCGGCCCGGCCACGGTTGATCATCATCATGCCCGAGTAGGCCTGCGCAACCGTGTCACTAAGAGGCTTGGCCGCATCCGGACCGGTTTGGCCGAGGCCCGACACGGAAACGTAGATGATGCGCGGTTGAACGGCCCTGATCGCTTCAAAGCCGATCCCGAGGCGCTCGGAAACACCCGGCCGGTTGTTTTCGATCACAACGTCGCATTGCCGCGCAAACTGCCAGACGATATCGCGCGCACCCGCCGCTTTGAGATCGAGCGCCAGGCTCTGTTTGCCGCGGTTGTAGTAGATGAACGCCGCCGATCGATCGCCGTAACCGGGACCGAGCGGGCGCATCCAGTCGCCGCCAGGCGGTTCGATCTTGACGACCCGGGCGCCGTACTCGGCAAACAAGCCGCCGCAGTGCGGCCCTGCAATCCCTTGCGACAGATCGAGAACCGAAAGCCCTGCGAGGGGGTGAAGATCATGCATGGTCGACTTCCGACATCCTGTGGCAACTCCGGGGCGCATGCGCCCTGGCGCAACCTACTGCCGTGGCGGTGCGATCGCAATCTGGCGGCCCATTAGGCCTTAGCAATCAGGCAGATGATCCGCGCGGTGCGACCGGTTTTGGCGCCCGCGTGAACAGCGCACATACGACGGCGAGGCCGGCAAGCCCGCAAAACGTCGCCAGCGACAGCACGTAGTCGCCCGTCGCATCTCTGAGGATTCCTGAAATCAGCGGCCCGCTGGCCTGTGCCATAACCTGGATACTGAGCGCGATACCACGGATTGCACCAAAGCTGCGGCGACCGAAAAAGTCGGCCCAGGCGATCGGCAGAATGGTCAACACACCGCCAATGGCGAACCCGAACAGGGCCGCCGTTGCATACCCTTCGAGGGTGGTGGCAAGCTCGATCATACCGTAGGCGGTGGCAGCCAATCCAGTAGCCGACAGCGCCAGGCTAACCTGGATGGGAACCCTGCGCGCCAACAGTCCGAACACAACACCGCACACGCCTGAGGTCAGCGAGAACAGGCTGATCATCAGCGCCGCCTCGGTCGCATCGATGCCGCGTTCGATCAAGTGTGGGGCCTGGTGCAGCGAAACGCCGGCCTGGACCGGATAGACCAATGCCGTATAGAGCGATAATAGCCAGAACGCAGGCGTCCTGAGTGCCTGCGCGCGCGTGAACTGCGGCTCCTCCGCGCCGTCCGAAGTCGGCTTTGCATCGCCCGTCGGGGAGCCCTGCGATCTCGACCCGCCATCCGGTTCGAGAGCCATGTCCTCGGGCCGGCGCACCATCAACAGCCAGTTCGGAATGAAACCGACCAACAGCACGGATGTGCCGACGGCAATCCAGCCCAACCGCCAGCCATCGACGATGATCGCGGCCTGGGCAATCAACGGCATGGCGACCAACCCGACCATCAGGGCGGCGGTAGCAATCGATGTTGCGACACCGCGCAATCTCACGAACCAGTTGTTGATTGCCCCGTAAATGCCAAGGTCGAACGGGCCTGCAAAATTCATCCGCGCGATGCAGAAAAAGAAGATGAAATAGGCCAGCGACTGGGTTAGCGACAAGGCCATGGTGCACACGCCGGTGGTCAGCACGGCCAGGCACAGGATGGCGCGGGCTCCGTGGCGGTCGAGCATCGGCCCGAGCACCGGAGAAGTTAGCGCCGCCAGCAATCCGCCCAGCGAAACGGCAGCCGACATGCCGGTAATTGACCAACCGAACTCCGCTGTCATCGGCTGCACAAAAATCGAGAGCGTGGCGACCGCCGGTCCCTGTCGCGCAAAACCCGCACAACAGACGCAAGCAAGCACCACCCAGCCATAAAAAAACGGCAGGCGCGATTGCAAAAGCCCGGGGATGGCGCCCTGGCTCATCGGTCAATTCCCTGCGTGAACGAAGCTTCGCCAAGCGGCACTGACATTGCAGCGCCCGGCCTCAACCGGCCGCTGCAATGTCGTCCAGCACCGGATAGAGATAGTCCTTGAACGTTGCCGGGTCTTCGCTCATCGGGAAGTGGCCCAGCCCGTTCATGATCGTCAACTTGGCACCGTCGATCTTGGCCGCTGTCGCCGCGCTGGCTTGCGGGGTGCACGAGTAGTCGTATTCGCCGGTCAGCATGTAGACCGGACACTGGCAGGTATCGATCGCGGTCAGTGATGCGCTCACATCACCGTCGATCGAGTAAAAGTGGAGGTCGCCCATGAACACCCCCGGCCCGCCCTGCATATAATGCCAGAGCGTTTCCCATCTCTCATGTGGCGGTGCACCGGGACCGACCAGCCCGTAGCAGTAGGCGGCCGCCATTTCGCCGCCGTGGATCGTCGGCCGGTGCAGCCAGGAGATGTCGAAATAACGCTGCACGAAGGCGGACGACTGCAATCCGATGACCGCCCGCCAGTAATCGCCGTGGCGCTTTGCCAGTTCAAGCACGACGCGGCCGCCGATCGAACATCCGGTGACGACCGGATCCTCGAGTTCAAGCGCCCGGGCAACCGTCATGACGAGCTCGACGTAGCGGTCCGTCGTCAGCTTGTAGTCTTCGTCCTGCCAGCCGGGAGGCGGCGATGATTTGCCGTGCCAAGGCATGTCGAAGGCGATCACTCGGAACCGCCCGGTGATCTTTGGATCGTTCAACAGCGCGCGATACTGGCGGCCATCGGAACCGGCGGTATGAAGACAGACCAGCGGAATGCCGGTCCCGGCCTCTTCCCAGTAGAGCCGGTGCGGCCGGCCGTGAATGTCGAGCCGCATGTAGCGTCCGGTGATCGGTTCAATCTCGATAGTGCTCACGGTCTGCCTCCGGCATGACGCGGCTTTTCCAGCATCAGCTTCAATGTGAGAAAATGGGCCATCGCCAGTTCGACGTTGCCTTCGATCTGCATCTTGCCGGCGCGGATTAAGGCAATAATGTCGTGGTGCATGGGTTTGGGCATCGGCCTCCAGAACTCGTCCCACGCCTCCTGCGTGCCGCGAATGGCAAAGTCGTGCGGCTGGACATAGACGTTGGCATCAACGATGCGCTCAATCCGCCCACCGCGAATTTGAACGACGTGTGCGTGATCACCGATCTGCAGCAGCATGTCGGCATGCAGCCAGCGCCCGCGTCTGAGCAGCGCTGCATCGGCGTTTACCAGGTCTTTGAGTTGATCGATCATGACCAGGCCTGTTGGTTGATGGCAACACGCATTTCGGCGTTCTCAGAATACATTTCACCCTCGGCACATGGCTCCAGGCAGCTGGCGGCATGCGCCTGCGCATCGGTCAATGCCAGTTGAGCGAGGCTTGCGAGCGCCGGTATCTTGATTATGTCGCATGGCATCACTCCGTTGCCGTCGTTGCCGTCGGCGCGCGAATTTCACTGTCATCGTTCAGCAATTGCTCGAACACGTAGTCGTTCCAATCGCCAAGCTTCGGCCCGAGACTGTCGATGGTCCCGGGCGTCTCAGACAATCGCGGCAAGACGTTTGGAACCGTGATATCGCCGACAACCGGGTGCTGAACCGTTGTCATTGTTTCGCGCGCAGCAAAGTGTGGATCGGCAAAGATGTCGGCAACGGAATTGATCGGCCCACACGGCACGTCACCGGCGGTGCATTGGTCGACGACCTCGGCCATCGGCAGCGATTGCGTGAACGCTTGCACCGTCTCCTCGATCAGTTGGCGGTCGCCAATCCGCTTGCGCGTGGTGGCATGGCTCGCGACCAGATCCGGACGCTTGAGAACGTTGCGTGCCAGGCGCTCCCACATCCGGTCGGAGGTGCACGCAATCGCCACCCACTTGTCGTCGGCGGTCGGGAAATGACCGTGCGGGCAGGCATTGCGCGTGCTCACGCCTTCGCGCTCGCGGACAATGCCGTGCTTGGCGTAGAGCGGCACCATTTCATCGAGGACGCGAAAGATCGATTCATATAGGGCGACGTCGATGACCTGACCTTTGCCGGTCTGTTCGGCGACCCGCAACGCCAGCAGCGCGCCGATCGCACCGTTGTAGCCGGAGATGTAGTCCGCCAGCGATGTCGAGCCCGGCGTCACCGGCGGCGTATCGTTGCCGGGCAGCCCGGCAAGATAGGTCAGGCCGCCAACCGCATGGGCGATGCGGGCAAATCCGGGCCGGTCTCGGTAGGGCCCGGTCTGACCGTAACCGCTGATCCGCAAAATGATCAGCCGCGGGTTGACCTGATGCAGAACCTCGGGGCCGATGCCCCACTTCTCCAGCGTGCCGGGCCGGAAGTTTTCGGCGAGAATGTCGGACCGGCGCACCAACTGTTTGAGTTTGCCAACGCCATCTTCGGTTTTGAGATCGAGCGTGACCGAGTGCTTGTTGCGCGCTTCGCTGAGCCACGCCAGCGTTTGGCCCGGCGCCTCGGTCGGCGTGCCGAACACCCGCATTGGATCGCCGTCAGGGTGCTCAACCTTGATCACCTCGGCACCGAACTCACCCAGGATGGTGGTTGCAAACGGTGCCGCAATGAAGGTTGCAAGGTCGATAACCCTAACCCCGTGAAGCGGCTTTGCCGGCCCGGCTGCATCGTCTGTCATCTCGATATCTTCCATTCCGGCGAAGCGGATCAACCGTTGGTCCTATGCCACGCTTCGCCAAACCAGGGAACACAGGCGATGGCAGCATCGCGTGCTTGATCTTCGGTTGCGAAAGCGTGATCGCCAAAGCCGCCAACGCCGGCCCAGCCGCGCCGGTCTTCGACCTCGCGGCGATATTCTTCGAAGCCGAAGCTGCCGTCGTGCCGGCGGAATAGATCGACACAGCGTTGGCCGTCTTCAGTCTCGATTGAGCGCAGGACGAGGGGCCGGGTCACGGCTTCACAGCAACCGCACAGGGCGACCTGCAAGCCATGCCTGAACGGCCTCGACGGTCTCGCCATAGAACTGGCGATAGGTGTTCTGCGTGACGTAACCAAGGTGTGGCGTCAGGACGGTGCGCGGGCACGATCTGATCGGATGATCTTTGGCGAGCGGTTCGTCGTTGTAGACATCGAGGCCGGCGCCGGCGATGCGGCCGTCCTTGAGCGCCGCGATCAACGCATCATTGTCGATGATCGGGCCGCGTGACGTGTTGATGATGAACGCCGTCGGCTTCATCGCCGCCAGCTCCGACGCGCCGACCAGGCCAACCGAGCGCTCCGACAGCTTGTAGTGAATGGTGATGAAGTCGGCCTGCCGGAAGAGGTCTTGCTTGGCAACGCGCTTCGCACCGGCGGTGGCGGCGGCTTCATCGGTCAGGTTTTGCGACCAAGCAATGACGTTCATGCCGAACGCATTGGCGAATTTCGCCACCATCGTCCCGAGCCGCCCGAGCCCGACGATGCCAAGCGTGCTGCCGGCAAGATCGACACCGAGCGTCGTAATCCAGTTGCCGTCGCGCATGCGCTGGTTCTCGGTCGGAATGTGGCGTGCGAGCGACAATATCAGCCCCCAGGCGAGCTCGGGCGTGGCATGGGTTGAGCCGCCCGTGCCGCTCACCGCAATACCGCGCGCCTTGAGGTAGTCGACATCCAGCGCCGCATTGCGCATGCCCGTCGTCACCAGGAATTTGAGGTTTGCCATGCCCGCCAACGTCGCCCGGTCGAACAGCGTCCGCTCGCGCATGATGCACAGCACGTCAAAGTCCTTGAGCGCCGCAATCACGGCGGCGCGGTCGCCGATCGGTTGGTGGAAGAACCGGATCTCGTGTTCGGCCTCCAAGGCGCTCCAGTCGGCCATGTCGCGGGCAATGTTCTGATAGTCATCGGTGACGGCAATCCGCATCGGTTTCTCCAATTGTTCGTGTCCGCTCGCGCGACAGCAGATATACCGCTGACAAATCACGCGCGTGAAGGACCGTGCATGACAACGTCCGGGCCGGCAGGACGGCGATGCCGCCGATGGTGGCGCGATTGGTAGGCGGCACGACGTAGCGGGCGGCGGCTTGCAAACTCGACGGCCGGGCGGGCGGCCCGGAAACGCGCGATCGCAAATCCCGACCCTGGCCCAAAGCCGCAATTGCGCAACAGGCCGACCAAATTCACGCCGGTGCGATGTCGACCTGGTTGGTCTCAATCGTGGAAAATACACCAAATCAGGTCTTGCAGCATTCCGGAAATTCGAGCATTCTCGGCCCTTGCGCGCGTTTCAAACAACGAGATGGCGTTGGTCGAAGCCAAAAACGCCACGAAACGCGAGCGATTGGGAGGAACAGAACAAGGAAGCGTGGCCCGCCGCGCTGTGGGTTAACTCGTGACGAAGCTGCTTGAGATTCAAGGTCTTCAAACACATTTCTTCACATCTGCCGGTGTGGTCAAGGCCGTCGATGGTATAACATACGACGTTGCCCCGGGTGAGACGGTTGCCGTTGTCGGCGAATCGGGCTGTGGCAAATCCGTCAGCGCGATGTCGATCCTTCGCCTGATACCCGATCCGCCGGGCAAGGTCGTCGGCGGCAGCATCAAGTTTGACGGCAACGACCTTCTCGCACTGACCGACATGCAGATGCGCGATGTGCGCGGACGCGATATCGGTATGATCTTCCAGGAACCGATGACGTCGCTTAATCCGGTGCTTTCAATCGAGCGCCAATTGACGGAAACACTGGAACACCATCTCGGCATGTCGCGGGCCGATTCATCGAAACGGGCGCTGGAGCTGCTTGGTCTCGTCGGCATTTCCGAGCCGCAGCGCCGCCTCAAACAGTATCCCCACCATCTCAGCGGCGGCATGCGCCAGCGCGTTATGATTGCGATGGCATTGGCCTGCAACCCAAAGTTGATTATTGCCGACGAGCCGACCACGGCTCTGGATGTGACGATCCAGGCGCAAATTCTGGAACTGATGAAGAATTTGACGCGCGAACTCGGCGTCGCGATGATCATCATCACGCATAACCTCGGCGTCGTGGCGCGCTATGCCGACCGGGTCAACGTGATGTATGCCGGCCGCATTGTCGAAAGCGGAACCGCCGAAGAAATCTATCACAATCCGAAACACCCCTATACGCTTGCCCTGCTGCAGTCGGTGCCGCGCATGGATCAGCCGCGCGGCGCCAAGCTGCTACCGGTCGAAGGCCAACCGCCGGATCTGACGAAACTGGATGATGGTTGCTCGTTCCGGCCGCGCTGCCGGTTTGCGCGGCCAAGTTGCGGGCAATCGCGACCGGCGCTTGAGGAGGTTGCTCCGGCACACATATCGGCATGCTTTGAAAAGGCAAACGTAGGGCTAGAAGTATGAATAACATCAGCGTTGTGGCCAACAAAGCTGTTGCCTCGGACGTGTCCGGTGCACGGGAATTGGTCCAGGTGCACAACCTGAAGATGCATTTTCCGATAACGGAAGGTGCCATCGTGCCGCGCGTGATCGCCCATGTGAAGGCGGTCGACGGCATCAGCTTTTCGATCAAGAAGGGGGAGACCCTCGGCTTGGTCGGCGAATCGGGTTGCGGCAAGACGACCACGGGGCGCTGTATTCTACAGCTCGAAAATGCCACCAGCGGTGAGATTATCTACGACGGCCAGGATCTGACGAAACTGAACAAAAAGGCGATGCGCCCGCTGCGCCAACGCATCCAGGTGATCTTCCAGGACCCCTACAGTTCGCTTAACCCGCGCATGAAGATCGGTGATATCATTGCCGAGCCGATGATGGTGCACCAGACCGAGCCGAACCGCGCCGCGCGCGAGAAGCGCGTGCGCGAGCTGCTTGGTGTTTGCGGTCTCAATCCAAAGTTTGCCGACCGTTATCCGCACGAAATGAGCGGCGGTCAGCGCCAGCGTGTCGGTATCGCGCGGGCGCTGGCGGTGCGCCCGGAATTCATCATTTGCGATGAGGCGGTCTCAGCCCTTGACGTGTCGATCCAGGCCCAGGTCATCAATCTGCTTGAGGATCTGCGCGATCAATTTGATCTCACCTATCTTTTCATCTCGCATGACTTGTCGGTCGTGCGCCATCTCTGTCAGCGTGTCGCCGTGATGTACCTCGGCAAGATGGTGGAGTTGGCCGAGACCGACGAACTGTTTGACAATCCGATCCATCCCTACACCAAGGCGTTGCTGGAAGCGGTTCCGATTCCGGATCCGACCGTCGAACAGGCGCGTGCGCACAAGGTGATCCAGGGAGAGATCCCGAGCCCGATCAATCCGCCGAGCGGCTGCGTCTTCCATCCGCGCTGCGAAATGGCGGTTGACGCGTGCAACGCGGTGATACCCGACTTCAGGGAAATCAAACCGGGCCACTGGGTCGCGTGTTCGCAGGTCTAACACGCCGCGACGTTAGGATCACGAGCAGGAGTTGAACCCTCTGGTAAGAGAGGGGCTGTTAATCGAAGTGCCGGCCAACGGCCTCACAACCAAAACCACTAACCGGGAGGACTGAATGAATTCCCTCGTGCTAAAAGCCGCCGTCGGCGGTGCTGCTGCGACACTGTTGTCGCTCGGCGCCGTCACCGGCGCCCTCGCCCAGAAAAAGGGTGGAGAATTGAGCTTCGTCGTCGGCTCGAAGATTCCATCCTATGACGGCCATGTTGAAACGACCTTCGGGATGATCCACCCGATCCGTCCGTTTTATTCGCTGCTGATCCGCGTCAATCCGGACAACCCGTCGTCGCCGACGGACTTTGTTTGCGATCTATGCGACGGCGATGTGCCACAGCCGACCGATGGCGGTAAGACATACACCTTCAAGATCCGCACCGGCGTCAAGTTCCACGACGGCACGCCGCTCACGGCCCAAGACGTCGCCGCGACCTTCAACAAGATCGTGTTTCCGCCGGAAGGAATTGCGTCTTCGCGCAAGGCGTTCTTCAAGATGGTCGAATCGATTTCGGCGCCGAACGACACCACCGTCGTCATGAAACTGAAGTTCCCGTCCGGCGCCTTCATGCCGGCCGTCGCGATGCCCTTCAACTTCGTCTACGCGAAGAAGGACCTCGATACCCACGGCTACACCTGGCACAAGAAGAACATCAACGGGACCGGTGCCTTTAAGTTTGTCGAGCACCAGCCTGGCGCGTTCGTGAAGGGTGCGCGCTTTGACGGTTATCACCACAGCGGCAAACCCTATCTCGATGGCTTTACCGCGATCTCCGCTCCAAAGATGGCATTGCGCCTGCAGGCCATTCGCGGTGACCGTGCGGCGATCGAGTTCCGCGGCTTTCCGCCGAAGGCTCGCGACGATCTCGTCAAGGCCCTAGGCAAGGACATCACGGTCCAGGAAGGCGACTGGAACTGCAGTCTCTTCGTAACCCCGAACCAGCTCAAGAAGCCGTTCGATGATCCCCGCGTCCGCCGCGCTTTGAACCTCGCTTTCGACCGTTGGGGCGGCTCGAAGTATCTGTCTCGGATCGCCATCGTCAAGTCGGCCGGCGGCATCGTCTTCCCGAACCATCCGCTGGCGGCGACCAAGGCGGAAATGGACAAGCTTGAAGGCTTGCGCCCGGACCTCAAAGCGTCTCGCGCACTCGCCAAGAAGCTGCTCGCCGAGGCCGGCCATCCCAACCTCAAGTTCGTTCTGTCCAACCGCGCCGTTGACCAGCCGTACAAGGTTGTCGGCACCTGGGCGATCGACCAGTGGAAGAAGATCGGCATCAACGCCAAGCAGGATGCGGTGCCGACCGGTGTCTGGTTCTCGCGCATGCGCAAGACCAAGGATCACGACGTGACGACGGATGCCAACTGCCAGTCCGTTGTGAACCCGATCGCGGACATCTCGAAGTTCCTGTGCTCGGCCGGCAACAACCGGGCAAACTGTAAGGATCAGGTCCTCGAAGACATGTACGACAAGCTGATCCGCGTTGGCGATGAAGCTGAGCAGCGCCAGATCATCCGCGCCTTCGAGAAGCACGTTCTCGAAACCCAGGCGCACATGATCACGACGTTGTGGTGGTACAAGATCAACCCGCACCGGTCATACGTGAAGGGCTGGAAGATCTCGCCATCGCACTACCTGAACCAGCACCTCGACCAGGTCTGGCTGGACAAGTAGGTGCGGGCGACAAGTTTGTGCTGAGGGCCAGGTTGGCCCTCAGCATTCTGCTGTGAGTAGCACCACAAAGAGCGCCGCAACGAAACGCTGCCGTTCGGTCGATCGAGAGGCTTGGTAAGACACCATGTTGCAATACATCACAAAGCGGGTGTTGCTGATGCTCCCGACGCTGATCGGGGCGGCGATATTCATCTTCTTTCTGCTGCGCGCAATTCCCGGCGACGTCTGCGAGCTGAGGCTTGCAGGCACCGGCGCCTTTGTCGACGAGGAGCAACTCGCGCTTTGCCACAAGGAATTGGGATTAGATCAACCATTGATGTTCCAGTTCTGGGATTTCCTCGTCGGCATGGCCACGTTCGACTTCGGCAAGTCGATGTGGACCGGCCGGCCGATCGTTCACGAAATCGGGCTGCGTTTCGAGCTATCCCTGCAGGTCGCCATCATGGCAACCGTCACTTCCGTGATCATTGCCTTGCCGCTCGGCACGTTATCGGCGGTCTATCAGAACACATGGATCGACTACGTCGTTCGCACATTTTCGATTGCCGGCATCGCAATTCCCTCGTTCTGGCTCGGCATCCTGATCATTCTCGGGCTTTTGACGTTCACCCAGTGGGCGACCGGCACGGGCTGGATGCCGCCGATCCAGTTCAAGCCGATCTGGCAAGATCCCTGGCACAACCTATCGCAGTTGTTCTGGCCCGCTGTGGCGACGGGGTATCGCTATTCGGCGGTCGCGACCCGCATGACCCGATCATCGCTACTCGAAGTTTTACGTGAGGACTATGTCCGTACGGCCCGCGCCAAGGGGCTGTTGGAAAAGGTCATTATCAATCGTCATGCCCTGAGCAATGCCATGCTGCCGGTCGTCACCGTGATCGGCATCGAGTTCGCGTTCCTCATGGGCGGTCTGGTCGTCACCGAACAGGTCTTCAATCTCAATGGCATCGGCCGCCTGTTCGTCGACTCCGTGACCAACAACGATTACGCCATGACGCAGTATCTGGTGATGCTGGTTGTCGCGATCTTCGTCTTTACCAACTTCGTGGTCGACGTCATGTACGCCTGGCTCGATCCGCGCATTCGCTACAGTTGAGGAGCTGACCTATGGCCACTGTAGACAGCAACATCGACCAACTTGAAGACCTTCGCGATCGCGCCGGCATTATCAAGCAGACGATGCGCTTCCTGCGCAAACAGCCGCTGGGCTCCGCCGGCATCATCATCGTGCTGATCATGATCATCGTCGCCATCTTCGCGCCTTATCTGAGCGTGTTGGACCCGGAAGCCAACTCCTTTGAATCGATGCTGATTGCGCCCGGTGCAGAGCACTTCCTTGGCACCGATGAGTTCGGCCGCGATGTCTTGACCCGCATCATGTACGGCGCCCGCACGGCGCTGTTCGTTGGCCTGACGTCATCTTTCATCGGCTCGACCATCGGTCTCGTTCTCGGCGTCGCCAGTGCCTACTTCGGCGGCCGCTTCGACCTGATCTTCCAGCGCGTCATGGATGTCTTCATGGCGTTCCCGATCATTATCCTGGCGCTGGCAATCGTGTCGATCCTCGGCACCGCCACCCACAACGTCATCGCCGCGATCACCATCCCGTTCATTCCGCGCTGTGCCCGCGTGGTTCGCTCCTCGGCGCTCGCCATTCGTGAGATCCCCTATATCGACGCCGCCCGCGCCAACGGTTTCTCGAACACCCGCATCATCATGCGCCATATGGTGCCGAACGTCATGGCACCCTACCTGATCATGCTGACGGCGGCCGTCGGCCAGGCGATTTTGCTCGAAGCCTCGCTGTCATTCCTCGGGCTTGGCGTGCAGGAGCCGACGCCGGCATGGGGCCTGATGTTGCGCAACGCGCAGGACTACATCGAAAGCGCGCCGTGGGTCGCGATTTGGCCGGGCCTTGCCATTACCCTCGCGGTGTTCGGCTTCAACATGTTCGGCGACGCCGTCCGTGACTCACTCGACCCGAGATTGCGCTCTCAATAGGCGCGCGAGCAAGGGTTTTCAGCACAAACCCGGATCCAAAGATCCGGGTTTTGTCGTCTAAACGTTGTCAGTCATGGCAGCACGATCGCGCGACAACCCAGGGCGCTTATCGGACAACCTCAATTCGACCTCCGACGTTTTCGTAGCGCCTGGACCAAACCGGGACCAGCTCGCCACGTGTTGCAGTTTTCAAGATGACGTCGGACGATCGACGTTCCCGGCCATTGTCCGCGTATGGCCTTGGCAATCGGAGGCAGTTCGGTGCGAATGACGACGGCCACCTTCATGGCACTTGGCGGCGCCTTGACCGGGATCGCTTCGGCTGTTGTCCCCGACGGGTTCGCCAACGCCCTGAAGCCGGTCTCGGCATTGTTTCTGCTCGAGGACTCCTCGGTTCATCCCGCCGTTATATTCGGACCGATCGTCAGTGTTGGTTTCTGGTCGGCCGGCGAACGTCGCAGCTGGGTGTTGGTGCTGGTATTCCTTGCCACGCTGCTGGCGTGGAGCGCTGCGTTGCGTACGGCCTTCTGGATCTATGATCCCCAGCATCACCGTGTCTTGTTCGGGCACCAAGCCGTGACGTCCTCGAGCAGCCAAGCAACACTCTTGATCCAGTTGGCCACGGGTTTCATCGCCGGCATCGTTGGCGCCACGATCATGGTCGTTGGCGGCGCGTTGGCGGTACCTTGTTTGCGCGGCGTCAGGCCGATCGTGACGACGGCTGTGGTCGGAGGGCTCGCGGGTCTACTGCTATATTTCTTTCTATCGGGTTGGCATCAAACAGTTGCTCTGGCGATCCTCATGTCCGTCTGGCAGGCAAGCGTTGGTGCTTGCCTGGGCCACTGGCTTGCCCGATTGAACCGGGAATGAGACCGCCACCAAGCTCGATGCTGCCTCGCCAATAGTATCTGAGCGGCCGGCCCGCTCAGAGCGGCGCCGCCTGGAGCACGAATGATCTAGGCGGACCGGAGCTTTGGCCCTATATCTCCATGAACCGCCCACCGTCAAACCTGGAGAAATCGACAATGTCCGTGACGCAAGATCAAGTTCGCGACGCTCTGATGCGCGTCAAGGGACCGGATCTCGAAAGCAACATCGTCGACCTCGGGCTGGTCTCGGAGATCCTCGTTCGGGACGGCAAGGTCTACTTTTCGATTACCATCGAGCCATCGCGTGCCGAGGAGCTTGAGCCCTTGCGCCAGGCCGCCGCCAAGGTGGTTGGCGACATCGCCGGCGTGAGCGGCGTTACGGCCGTTCTGACCGCCGAAAATGCACCGGGCACATCGCGTGCCTCAGCGGCATCCAGCGGTGCGCAGGCTGGCGGTGCCCCGGACGGCGGCCAGGCGCCCGAACATCCGCGCGTGCAACAAGCCAGAGCGGCCCGGGCGACGGGTTCCGGAAACGGTCAGGCGCCAGCCCTTGGACAGGGCAGCGGGGCCGGCGCGCAGGGCATTCCCGGTGTCAAACATCTGATTGCCGTCGCCAGCGGCAAGGGCGGCGTCGGCAAGTCGACGACCGCGGTCAATCTGGCGCTCGGCATGCAGGCCAACGGTCTCAAGGTCGGACTTCTTGATGCCGACATTTACGGTCCCTCGCAGCCGCGTCTGTTGGGCCTCGCGGGGCGCCCGGCGGCCGGGCCCGCCGGCAAGCTTCAGCCGATGAGCGGATATGGTCTCAAGACGATGTCGATGGGCTTTCTGGTGGAGGAGGCAACGCCGATCATCTGGCGCGGGCCGATGGTTGTCAGCGCCCTCAATCAGATGCTGCGCGAGGTCGCCTGGGGGGAACTGGACATCATCGTCATCGATATGCCGCCGGGCACCGGCGATGTGCAGTTGACCATGGCGCAACAGGTTCCGCTGTCCGGTGCCGTGATCATCTCAACTCCGCAAGATCTAGCGTTGATCGATGCGCGCAAGGGCCTGGCCATGTTCCAGCGGGTTGATGTGCCGGTTCTGGGCATCATCGAAAACATGAGCACATTCGTTTGCCCCAAATGCGGTGAGCGCTCTGACATTTTCGGACACGGCGGTGCGCAGGCCGAAGCGGAAAAGCTTGGGCTTCCATTTCTCGGCGCGATACCATTGCACATCGACATTCGCGCGACGTCGGACCGCGGCCAACCGATCGTGGTGACGGATCCGGAATCCTTGCATGCGCGCATCTACGCGGACCTGGCAGCCAAGACCTGGTCCGAGATCCAGGCCGCTCAAAGCACGCTGGTCAAGCCGACTTTGACGCTCAGCAACGATCGATCGCAATTGATCGTGACCTACGATGATGCGAGCTCCTTCGAGCTCAGCGCCGAGATGCTGCGCGTCATGAGCCCGTCGGCCGAAGTGCAAGGTCACTCACCCAGTCAGCGGGTGACGGTTGGCGGCAAACAGCATGTGACGATCAAGGAGCTGCGCCCGGTGGGCAGCTATGCGGTCCGCATCGTCTTCGACGACGGCCATGATACGGGGCTTTATTCGTGGGCATATCTGAGGGAACTTGGCGAAGACAAGCCGCGGCGCTGGTCTGCCTACCTCGCCGAACTCAAAGACAAGGGCCTCAGCCGCGCCTAGATCATCGTGCTTTAAGTTGGAACCGCTATTGCGGTTCCAACTCAAAGCACAAAGATGATCGCCACTTTAGAGGCGAGCAACTTTCTGCCTTTATTCGGGATCGTTCCGATTCCGAATAAAGGCAGGTTGCTCTAGTGGTCTGGGACCAAGGTAACTGAGGCGAAACCGAAGGACTTTGTCACAGACGACGCGATAGAGCGGGCGATCCAGGTCAAACCAATCCCTTGAGCAGCACGCCGATGCCATAGGCAACCGCGGCCGCGACGGCTCCGATGATCAACGTCTCGAGCGCAGATCGCCAGGCCGGCGAAAGCGACCACTGGCTCTTCAAAGCGCCAATCAGCGCAAACACGACGGCAGCTGCCGCCATGGCAATTTCGAAGGCCCGCGACAGGCCCAGCGCGAAGGGCACGAGCGGGGCGGCGCCGCAAATGATAAACGATGCAAACGTGCTCAAGGCGGCGCGCAGTGGCGAGCGGGGTGCGCTTGCAAGGCCATGCTCGTCGCGCATCATGACGTCGATCCACCGATCCTCATCGGCCGTGATGGCGTCCGTCGCCTGTTCGAGGGCGTCGCCGCTCAGCCCGCGTTGCTCAAGGAGTTGGCGCACTTCTTCGCGCTCGCCCTGCGGCACCCGCTCGATATGGCGGCGCTCGAGCGCTTCGATCCGGCGATAGTCGTCGATTTCCGTCTTGGTGCCGCTGTAGTTGCCGGCAGCCATCGAAAAGCCGTCTGCCAGCAAATTGGCGAGCCCGAGAATGAGGATGACACGGGCGCCGAGGTCAGCGCCGACGACGCCGGCGACGATCGCAAATGTCGTGACCGTTCCGTCGATGCCGCCGTAGACCCAATCGCGCAGATAGTTCGGTTTGGGCGCGGTGGCGAGGCGCTTGCGAATGGCAGCGGGCGTGTGATCGGCTTCGAGGCGTGCATCGCTCACTTCGTCTTACTCTTGGCGGTGAACGTGTCCATGAACGACAGCAAATCGTTGATCTCGTCCGGATTGAGAACGAACTCCGGCATTTGCGCATGGCCGGTCACGATGCCCTCGGCCAGCGCCTCCTGCAACGTCCAGACCGAGTAGCGATTGGCAATGACGCGGAACGGCGGGGCCTTGGCAAGTTTGCTCGGGCCGGTTTTGCCGATCGCATGACAGCTGGCACAGAGCCTGTCGGCAAGGGTGCGGCCGGCATCGACCGCCGACCTGTCCTGGGCATGACCAATCGGGGCACAAACCAGCGTCAGGCTCAAAAGTAGCGCGCTAAGGAACCTCTGACCGAGTTTGGGGGCCAGGGGATGATCCCCTGGTCGGGGAGTATGAGGGGCTGAAAGCCCCTCATCGATCGCCGCCGAGCGGCGATATGTTAAGGGCTCCGCCCTTAACAATCCCGGCAAAGGGCAATGCCCTTTGCAAACCCGTGACTTGTTTAGCGGGTCCCTAAGTTGCCTCGCATTCGCCATGCTGCATTCCTTCGCGCAACACCCCCCGGTTGTCATGGTCGACAGCATGATTGTCCGGCCAACGGATCACCTTGAGGGAGGTCAAAACTCCCTTGACCCGTCCCGAAGAACCGAGCCATGTTGCGGGGTGCGGCAGGCAACCGGCAGGACATTGGCGCTATGGAAGACACTGATGATAGCGGCTGGAATGCCTCGGCTGATGCCTGGATCGCATCGATCGGCGAAACCGGGGACTGGGCACGGCGATTTGTGCTCGACAAAGTCATGTTGGAGCGCATCGATGGCCGCCACATCCAACGCGCCCTCGATGTTGGATGCGGTGAAGGCCGCTTTTGCCGAATTCTTGGTGAGCGGCGAATTCCGGTCACGGGAATCGATCCCACACGCGTGCTCTTGGATCGTGCCAAGAGTTTGGATCCGGACGGTGACTATCAACTGGCCCGCGCCGAGAAGCTGCCGTTCGAGGATGATCAGTTTGATCTCGTCGTCAGTTATCTCACCCTGGTTGATATCGACGGCTATGAGCAGGCAATCCGGGAGATGGCCCGGGTTCTCATCCCTGGCGGTACAGTGTTGGTGGCGAACTTGTCGGCGATGGGTACGGCGGGTTCGTCAAAGGGCTGGATCACGGCACCGGATGGTGAATTGCAGCACTGGCCGGTCGATCACTATCTCAGCGAATATCCGATGCGATCGGAATGGTCGGGGATCAGCATCATCAACTGGCACCGGCCATTGTCGGCCTACATGAAGGCGTTTTTGGCGGCCGGCCTGCAGCTCGCGCACTTCGACGAACCCGCCCCGCACAGTGGCGATCCGGCACGGATCGAACGCTATAGGCGCATGCCGTGGTTCGTTGTGTTGGAATGGACTGTGCCAGCGTGATCGCCGATCGTCGTTCTGGCGGCTGGATCAGGCGTTGTCGACGCCGCCGACGCGCCAGCCCATGTCCCAGAAATCGGCTTCCAAGCGGGTCGCCTCGCGGAAAATCTCCGCCAGTTCCGCTTCGCGCGCCGGCGTCAGATAGCGTTGCGCCAGATTGTCGAGCTGGGCCGCGGCGTTGGTGGCGACGTCCCGGTAGGCGTCGCTCGAATACTCTTTGATCCACGCCGCGTAAGGGTTGGCGGCGTCCAAAGCGCCGGGATGCTTGGCCAGGCGCGTTGCAATCTGCGCATAGCCGATCACGCAGGGTGACAGGGCAACCTTGAGGGCGAGAAGATCGCCGCGCATGCCGGTATCCAGGACGTAGCGGGTGTAGGCAAGCGTTTCAGCAGCCGCAGGTGTCGCCTCCAGATCAGCGGGCGACAGCCCCCAGCCGGCGCAGAGCCCGACATGCAGGTCCATCTCGACGTCCAAGATCGCAGCCATCCCGGCCGCGGCATCGCGCATGTCCGCCAGGTTCGGCGCCTTGTAGACAGCCAGCGCATAGGCACGCGCAAACTCGATCAGAAACAGATAGTCCTGGACCAGGTAATGCTTGAAGGCGGCGGCAGGGAGCGAGCCGTCCGCCAGGCCATTGGTGAAGGGATGCTCGGCGTAGGCCTGCCACTCGGTTACGGCCTGGCTCTTGAGACGATTGAAAAATGACATGGCGCACAACTTCTTGCGAGGCTCGCAGATGAGCTTGGAACGATCGACACCAGCATCTGGCGGCCGCTTGCGCCAAATGTCAAACCCGCGCACGGCGCTGCAACAGCGACCAATGATCAGAGCAGTGGGATGTTCGTGGCGGGCAAGGCACTGTATTGTGAAGCGCGATGCCTTTGGGAGGGCGCAACCTTGAGCGTGAATGAGACGTTTGGAGAAGTCGTTGGACCGGCCGCCTGCCTGACCGGCGCGGAAGACATGGCGCCCTATGCCAGCGATTGGCGCGGCGCCTATACTTGCGCGCCGGTGGCCGTCGTCAAACCGGCAACCACCGCCGAGGTCGCAGCTGTTCTGCGCCGCGCCGCCGACCTGCAGCTGGCGGTGGTTCCGGCCGGCGGGCGCACCGGGCTTTGCGGGGCGGCGGTTGCGCAGGCCAACGGTCCGCCGACCGTCATCGTCTCGCTGGAACGCTTGAACCGTATCCGCGCGGTCGACGCCGAAGATTTCTCGATCGTCGCCGAAGCCGGTTGTGTCGTGCAAACCGTGCAACAGGCCGCAGCAGACGCCAACCGTCTGTTTCCGATCCAATGGGGAGCCCAGGGCACCGCCCAAATCGGCGGTATGCTAGGCACCAACGCCGGCGGTATTCGCACGTTGAGCTGGGGCAACGCGCGTGACCTTGTGCTCGGCCTCGAAGTGGTGCTGCCCGACGGCCGGATCCTTAATGATTTGCGGCGTGTCAGAAAGGACAACAGCGGCTATGCGTTGCGCCACTTGTTCATCGGCGCCGAAGGCACGTTAGGCGTCATTACAGCCGCGGCACTGCAATTGCGCCCGGCGATCAAGCGTGCGGAAACCGCGTTTGTCGCAGTCCCGACGCCGGCGGCAGCCCTCGCGCTGCACGCCCGCATCAAGGAGGCCGGCGCCGATCTCATCGCCTTTGAGTTGTGCGCCTGCCACTGCATGGAAATGGTCGCCCGTTATGGTGTCGATCTCAGAATACCGCTGCCGCTTGATAGCCCCTGGTACGTCATGGTCGAAATTGCAGCCGCCCACTCCAGTGTGCCGTTGCGCGCGATGATGGAGGACACGCTCGGCGCGGCGATGACGGCAAGCGAGGTCACCAACGCGGTGCTGGCCGAAAGTGAAGCGCAGCGGCTTGCGATCTGGAAGATTCGCGAGGACTATCCCGAATGCAATCGCCAGGCCGGGCCAATGGCGGGCACGGACACCGCCGTACCGGTTTCTGCAGTGCCGGAATTCATCGACAAAGCATCGGCCGAGGTCGCCAAGCGCTGGCCAAAGGGGCGAATCTCAGCGATCGGGCATGCCGGCGACGGCAACATCCACTTCTCGCTGCAAGCGCCGGAAGGCTGGTGCGATGGGCGCGATGGCTGGCAGCACTATACACAGGGCTTCGAGACGCTGGTCAACGAAATCGCGGTCGATCTTGGCGGAAGTTTTTCCGCCGAACATGGCATCGGACAGTCGAAGCGCCACGCCATGCAGGCGCACAAGGACCCGGTGGCACTCGATGTGATGCGCACCATCAAGGCGGCCCTCGATCCGGACGACCGCATGAACCCGGGCAAGGTCTTGCCGTGATGGCCCGGCCCTTTGGCGGGACCGTTAAAGGCAGCGCCCTTGACTTATCGCCGCTTGGCGGCGATCGATGAGGGGCTTGTCCGCCCCTCAAACTCCGCGACCAGGGGATGGGGGCCCTGGACCCCGGGACCTCATCGGAGGTTTCCGAAGGCGGCAACGGGTCAAACGGCGACGCCCTCCAGCGCCTGCGCGATATCCGCAATGATGTCGTCTTTGTCTTCGATGCCGATCGACAAGCGCACGACATCAGGTCCCGCACCAGCAGCAATCCGCTGCTCATCGGTCAACTGCCGGTGGGTCGTGGAAGCCGGGTGGATGACCAGACTGCGGGTATCACCAATGTTTGCCAAGTGGCTGAACATGTTGAGGTTGCCGACAAAGGCGACGCCGGCCTCGTAACCCCCCTTGAGACCGAAGGTGAACACCGAGCCGGCGCCCTTGGGACAGATCCTTCTGTGCAGGTGATGATAGGGGTCATCCGGCAAGCCGGGATAGCTGACCCAGGAAACTTTCTCGTGGGTGGACAGGAACTGAGCCGCAGCGAGCGCGTTTTCGCAGTGGCGGGCCATGCGCAAGGGCAACGTTTCACAACCGGTCAGGATCAGGAACGCGTTCATCGGTGAGATGGCAGCGCCGAGATCGCGCAACGCCATAACACGGCACGCAATCGCAAACGCGAAGTTGCCGAACGTCTCGGCGAGCTTCATGCCGTTATAGGAGGCGTTGGGCTCGACCAGCGTCTTGTAGCGGTGTTGCGAACCGAGCCAGTCGTAGGTCCCGCAATCGACGATGATGCCGCCAATGGAATTGCCGTGCCCGCCAATGAACTTGGTCAGCGAGTGGACCACGATATCGGCGCCGAAATCAACCGGCCGGCACAAATACGGCGATGCCATGGTGTTGTCGACAATCAGCGGAACATTGGCCTTCTTGGCGATACTGCCAATCGCTTCGATGTCGACAATGACGCCTCCCGGATTGGCAATACTCTCGATAAAGATGGCGCGGGTCTTATCGGTGATCGCCGCTTCGAAACTCGCCGGATCAGTTGAATCGGCCCAGGCGACATTCCAGCCGAACTTCTTGTAGGCATGGTTGAACTGGTTGACCGAGCCGCCGTAGAGCTGGCGGCCGGCGACAAACTCGTCGCCTTGCTCAAGCAAGGTATGGAACGCAAGAAACTGCGCAGCGTGACCGGATGCAACCGCCAGCGCTGCAGTGCCGCCTTCAAGCGCGGCAACGCGCGCTTCGAGAACCGACTGGGTTGGGTTCATAATGCGCGTGTAGATGTTGCCGAACGCTTCAAGACCAAACAACGCGGCGGCATGATCAGCATCATCGAATACGAATGACGTCGTTTGATAAATCGGCGTTGCCCGCGCCCCGGTTGCCGGATCAGGCGATGCGCCGGCATGGACGGCAAGGGTGTCAAACCTGGGTTGGGGCAGATTGCTGCCGTCGGTCATGGTCGTCTCCAGTCAGGGTTGTTCGGGTTGCTCTGAGGCCATCGACAAAGACGCGGCAAGTCGGCCATGAAGTCAATGGCTGCGGATTGAAATTCTGCAACCGCCTTACGCAGTTCTGAATATCGACCGGCCGCCCGCCGGCGATCGATGCGGGGCTTTCAGCCCTAACCACCGGACCACAGGCGGTTGCCGTTTGCAAACCCGCACCTTGTTGTTAAGAGATTTTCTCACTCTGAGCGTCGACGAACCGTTGCCATGGTCCATCGCCGTTCAGACCTGCTATGCTCTCAGCCTCACGTCGGTCGCGATCAAACATGGGGAGCTGCGATGCCGTCTCACAAGCCTGACAAACTTGCGACGCCCCGGCTGGGCAACGTCGATCTCAAACACAAACTCTCATCGAGGACCTATGAGAAGAAACTGCAGGCGCTGCAGTTGCGCCTCCTGCAGATCCAGCAGGCGTTTCTGTTCCAAGGTCTGTCGGGTGCCATCGTGTTCGAGGGCTGGGATGCGGCTGGTAAGGGCGGCACCATCCGCCGCATTTCGGCGGCGCTCGATCCGCGTAGCTTCAAGGTGTGGCCGATCGGTCCACCGCGCCCCTACTATCTCGACAGGCATTACCTGTTGCGGTTTATGGAACGGTTGCCGCCACGCGGTGCAATTACCGCGTTCGATCGTTCGTGGTATGGCCGCGTTCTCGTCGAGCGCGTCGAGAGCCTGACACCGCAAGAGCGCTGGGGCGCCGCCTATCGCGAGATCGCCGACTTCGAGCGCCTGATGATCGATAACGGCACACGGCTTGTGAAACTGTTCTTCCACATTTCCCAAGAGGAGCAACTGGCGCGGTTTGAAGGTCGCCTCAAGAACCCGCTTAAACGATGGAAGCTCACGTATGAAGATTTCCGCAATCGCGGCAAATGGGCCGATTATTCGGCGGCGATCGATGAGATGTTCGAAAGGACGTCGACCGATTATGCGCCGTGGACGGTGATTGCCGCCAACAACAAAAAGTATGCCCGCATCACCGCCATGCAGGCGATTGTCGATTGCCTGGGCAAGGACGTCGACCTTTCCCCGCCGCCAATTGAGCCGGAGGTGCTGGCAGCCGCGCGGCAGCATTTGGATATTTCTTCGGAGCTCATCGATAGTCTGTCGGGCCGCACGGAGTGAGCCGCCGCGTGGATGTACCTGTAGCGTCCTCCCCTCACGGCCACAAAAAACCGCCCGCGGTGGCCCGCGAGCGGTTCTGATGTCCAACCGGCGTTGGCTGGGGCAGTTGGGCCTGATTACATCATGCCGCCCATGCCACCCATGTCCGGCATGCCGCCCGGCATACCGCCGCCGCCGCCGTTGTCCTTCTTCGGCGCTTCGGCAACACCGGCTTCGGTGGTGATCAGCAGGCCGGCGATGGATGCTGCATCCTGCAGAGCCGTACGCACGACCTTGGCCGGGTCGATGATGCCCTTTTCGATCATGTCGCCGTATTCCTCGTTCTGGGCATCGTAGCCATAGGAATGACCGCGGGTCTCCAGCACATTGTTGCAGACGACCGAACCTTCGACACCGGCGTTTTCGGCGATCTGGCGGATCGGCGCCTGGAGCGCCTTTTGCACGATGGCAATGCCGGCATCCTGGTCTTCGTTTTCGCCTTCAACGTCGATCACAGCCGCCGCCTTGACCAGAGCCACGCCGCCACCTGCGACGATGCCTTCTTCGACGGCAGCGCGGGTTGCATTGAGCGCGTCGTCGACGCGGTCCTTGCGCTCTTTCACTTCGACTTCGGTGGCACCGCCAACCTTGATGACGGCAACGCCGCCGGCCAGCTTGGCGAGGCGCTCCTGCAGCTTCTCGCGATCATAGTCGGAGGTCGTCTCTTCGATCTGGGCACGGATCTGGCCAACGCGGGCTTCGATGTCCTTCTTCTTGCCCGAGCCGTCGACGATGGTGGTGTCGTCTTTGGTGATCGAAACGCGCTTGGCGCGGCCGAGCATGTCGATGTTGACGTTTTCCAGCTTGATGCCGAGGTCTTCGGAGATGGTCTGGCCGGCGGTCAGGATGGAAATGTCTTCCAGCATTGCCTTGCGGCGATCGCCGAAGCCCGGTGCTTTCACGGCTGCCACCTTGAGGCCGCCGCGCAGCTTGTTGACGACGAGCGTGGCCAGGGCTTCGCCTTCAACGTCCTCGGCGATGATCAGCAATGGCTTGCCGGTTTGCACGACAGCCTCGAGCACCGGCAGCATGGCCTGCAGGTTGGAGAGCTTCTTCTCGTGAATGAGAATGTAGGGATCTTCGAGCTCGACGACCATCTTATCGGCGTTGGTAATGAAGTACGGCGAGAGATAGCCGCGGTCGAACTGCATGCCTTCGACGACGTCGAGTTCGGTTTCGAGGCTCTTGGCTTCTTCAACCGTAATGACGCCTTCGTTGCCGACCCGCTGCATGGCTTCCGCGATCATGTCGCCGATTTCACGCTCGCCGTTGGACGAAATGGTGCCGACCTGGGCGATCTCGTCGGAATTCTTGACCTTCTTGGAGCGCTTCTCGATTTCGGCGACAACCTGGGTCACGGCCTTATCGATACCGCGCTTGAGGTCCATCGGGTTCATGCCGGCAGCAACCGACTTGAGGCCTTCGCGGACGATGGCCTGGGCCAAGACCGTTGCGGTCGTGGTGCCGTCACCGGCAACATCGTTGGTCTTAGAGGCAACTTCACGCACCATCTGTGCGCCCATGTTCTCGAACTTGTCCTCGAGTTCGATTTCCTTGGCAACCGTGACGCCGTCCTTGGTCGTGCGCGGTGCGCCGAACGACTTGTCGATGACGACGTTGCGGCCTTTCGGGCCGAGGGTTATCTTTACAGCATTGGCGAGGGTGTCGACACCGCGCATCATGCGTTCGCGGGCTTCGCCGGAAAATTTGACGTCCTTGGCAGCCATGGTGGCTTATCTCCTAGGTTCGCTGGGTTTCGTTGGGTGAAAAAGCGTCTCGCTTGGCCTCGGTATCAGGCTTCGAGAACGCCCATGATGTCGCTCTCCTTCATGATCAGGAGATCTTTGCCGTCGATTTTGACCTCGGTGCCGGACCACTTGCCAAACAGCACGCGATCGCCGGCTTTGACGTCGAGCGGTACGAGATCGTTGTCATCACCGCGCGCGCCCGGGCCAACCGCAATGATTTTACCTTCCTGCGGCTTTTCCGTTGCGGTATCAGGAATGATGATGCCGCCAGCAGACTTTGTCTCGCTGTCGACACGTTCCACGACAACGCGGTCGTGCAAAGGGCGGAATTTCATGTAGACCTGCTCCTTAAGTGGGCTGGAATAGGGTCGGTTTTGTTGGTGGATGCACTGTTAGCACTCGTCGTCATCGAGTGCTAACAGTCCGGCAAGGAAATAAGAGTCCGCGTTCAACCTGTCAAGGCGGGCCATCAAAATTTTTGCAGTGCAGGTGTCCCGTTCGCGAGGTTTGGCATTCACTCGGCGGTCATCTCGACGGCGAACATCAGGCACAACCGGGATACCTGAACCCAAGGAACCTCTGAGTAAAGCCCGGGGTCCAGGGGCGAGCCCCTGGTCGGGGTGTTTGAGGGGCTGAGAGCCCCTCAAGGATCGCCGCCAAGCGGCGATTGGTTAAGGGCTTTGCCTTTGCAAACCCGTGGCTTGATCACAGGATCCCTAAGGCGGCCAGCGCAGGAAGTTGGCGAGAAGGCGGAGGCCGAGGCGCTGGCTTTTTTCCGGATGAAACTGCGTGCCGACAATGTTGTCGCGCCCGACCATGGCGGTGACCGGTCCGCCGTAGTCGGTTTCCGCCAGGATCAGTGAGCGATCGGCCGGGCGCATGTGAAACGAGTGGACGAAGTAGGCGTGCCAGCCGCCCGCGCCGAGCGCAATGCCGTCGAGCAGGGCGTGATCGGTCAATCGGGTCAGCGTGTTCCAGCCCATATGCGGGATCTTGAGCGCGGCATCGTCCGGCGAGACCTCGACAACGTCGCCGTCAATCCACCCAAATCCCGCCGTCTCACCGAATTCCAAGCCGCGGCTCGCCATCAATTGCATGCCGACGCAAATGCCGAGAATTGGACGTGCTTTGGCGATCACGGCCGTCTCGATCGCCGCGATCATGCCCGGAACCGCAGCCAAGCCGGCCATGCAGTCGGCAAACGCGCCGACGCCGGGCAGAATAATGCGGTCCGCGCGCGCGACGGCTGCAGCATCCGACGTGACCGTCACCTCGGCATCGATGTCGTTGTCGGTGGCGGCGCGCTGGACGGACTTCAGCGCCGAGTGCAGATTGCCGGACCCGTAATCAACGATCATGACGCGCTGCATCGCCTACTTGCGCCCCCACGCCATGGCGCTTCTCCAACCGGTGCGCTTGGGCGGCATGAGATCGCCGGCGAGCGGTTTAACGGCGGCGTCAGCGGTCGACGTCTCAAGGCCGTCGGCGGCCCGGGGCGAGGCAAAGTTGGCGGGACTGACGGCGGGGATGGTCGCCAGCCAGCTGTCAAAAAAGCGGCGCTCGCAGTCTTCTTTGGTGGCTCCCGTGACGTTGCCGACTTGGCGCCAGGCACGGCGGTTGAGGGTCCAGCGGATCAGCGAATCGGCCTCGAAGCCGATCAAAAGACTGAGCGCCAACAGCGCATAGTTCAGCCAGAAGTCCGGGATCGCCAGGACCCCGAAAAGTATGATCAGCGACAAAACCACGATAACGTAACCGGCAAGCACCAGCCAAAGCCGATTGACAAGCATCCAAACCGGTGGCAGCAGCGCCGCGAACAGCGAAAACCCATCCTTGACGAACATCAGCTCTTCGGCACGATCATCGCGTGCGACCAGATGATCCGGCCGCTCGTGAACGGTGAAGGCCTTGAGGCCCGACGTGAAGCGAAACAACATCCTCAGCCCTTCAGCGATCCTTTGGTTGACGGCACGCGGTCGGCCTGGCGCGGATCAATGGCGATCGCGGTGCGCAGTGTCCGTGCCAGCGCCTTGAAGCAGGTCTCAGCTATATGGTGATTGTTTTCGCCATACAGCGTGGCAATGTGCAGCGTAATCCCGGCGTTTTGGACAAATGCCTGGAACCATTCGCGAAACAGTTCAGTGTCCATATCACCGACCTTGTCGCGCGAGAACGCCACCTGCCAGCCAAGGTAAGGCCGGCCCGAGACGTCGATCGCGCAGCGCGTCAGCGTTTCATCCATGGCGAGATGGCAGTCCGCATAGCGGGTTATGCCCGCGCGCTCGCCCAAGGCTCGGGCGACGGCCTGGCCCAAGGCGATGGCGCAATCTTCCGTCGTGTGATGGCAGTCGATATGCAGATCGCCCTCGGCCTTCAGCCGGATGTCGATCAACGCGTGGCGGGACAGCTGTTCGAGCATATGGTCGAGAAAGCCGACGCCGGTTGCAATGTCGTAGCTCCCGGTGCCGTCGAGATTGATGGTCGTCTCGATGCTGGTTTCCTTGGTTTCGCGCTTGATCGTTGCAGTTCGCGTCACGCTGGCGAGCTCCCACTATGGTCCTGTTGGCGCCGTCGAGGCCGGATCGGTTTAACAGCTTGCAATCGGGCGGCAAAGCTGCTGGTTTGCGCAATCTGCCCGATTGGGATACCGGCATCATCTCATCATAACGCTCATCACAAGGGAAGAAGCGCGGTCTCACCCTTGTTTTCGCACGCAAGCGTTCCGAAATTGTTGCACCATGACCATGAATTCATTCTGTGCACCCCGTGACACCGTCGCCGACGGCGCCGGGGCCTGGCATGCCACAACGATCCTGACCGTCCGCAGGAAGGGCCACGTCGTTATAGCCGGCGACGGTCAGGTCAGTCTCGGACAAACCGTCATCAAGGCAAATGCGCGCAAGGTGCGCTCGCTCGGGCGCGGCGACGTGATCAGTGGATTTGCCGGCGCCACGGCCGACGCATTCACCCTGTTCGAACGCCTCGAAGCCAAGTTGGAGCAGTATCCGGGACAACTGACCCGCGCCGCGGTCGAACTTGCCAAGGACTGGCGCACCGATCGCTACCTGCGGCGGCTGGAAGCTATGATGCTGGTCGCCGACGCTGAAAATACACTGGTGTTGACCGGCACGGGCGACGTGCTCGAACCGGAAAACGATGTTATGGGTATCGGCTCCGGCGGTATGTATGCGCTGGCCGCCGCCAAGGGCCTTCTGGAAACCGACATGGAGGCCGAAGCGATTGCGCGCAAGGCGATGGTGATTGCGGCCGACATCTGCGTTTACACCAATACCAACCTGGTTATCGAAAGCCTGCCGAGCGCCAAGCCAGACCGCTGATGGTTGATGTTGCCGTTATCATCGCCACCGGTTCACCATACAACCTGACACGCGACCTGACACAAAGAGACCATGAGCAACTTCTCACCTCGTGAAATTGTTTCCGAACTCGACCGTTACATCATCGGACAAAATCCGGCCAAGCGCGCCGTTGCCATCGCGCTCAGAAACCGCTGGCGGCGCCAGAAGCTCGAAGGCCAGATGAAAGATGAAGTGCTGCCCAAGAACATTTTGATGATCGGGCCGACTGGCGTCGGCAAGACCGAGATATCGCGCCGCCTGGCCAAGCTTGCAGGCGCGCCGTTCATCAAGATCGAGGCGACGAAGTTCACCGAAGTCGGATACGTCGGGCGCGATGTCGAAAGCATCGTGCGCGATTTGCTCGAAGTCGGCATCGGCCTTGTCCGCGAGCGCAAGCGTCAAGAAGTCTGGGCCCGGGCCGAACAGGCGGCGGAGGAACGTGTGCTCGATGCACTCGTCGGCGAGAGCGCGCAACCGGCGACGCGTGAAAGTTTTCGCAAGCGCTTGCGCGACAATGAGCTCAACGACAAGGAGATCGAGATCCAGGTTGCCGATACCGGCGGCATGCCGATGTTCGAGATCCCCGGCCAACCGGGCGCATCGATGGGCATGATCAACATTGGCGATATGCTCGGCAAGGCGCTTGGCGCGCGCACCAAACCCCGGCGCGTGACCGTCGCCGACAGTTATCCCGTTCTGATCGCCGAGGAAAGCGACAAGCTGCTCGATGAAGATCAGGTGGTCAGCGAGGCGATCGCCGCCGTCGAAAATGACGGCATCGTGTTCCTCGATGAGGTCGACAAGATTTGTCGGGCGACGGCGGAAAGCGGCCGTCTCGGCGGCGATGTCAGCCGCGAAGGCGTGCAGCGGGATCTATTGCCTCTGATTGAAGGGACAACGGTAGCAACCAAGTATGGGCAGGTTAAAACCGACCATATTCTGTTCATCGCGTCGGGTGCATTCCATGTCGCAAAGCCGGCCGATCTGCTGCCGGAATTGCAGGGCCGCCTGCCAATCCGCGTCGAGCTTCGGGCTTTGACGCGGGAGGATTTCAGGCGGATTCTGACGGAACCCGAGGCGAGCCTGATCAAGCAATATATCGCGCTGATGGCGACCGAGGGCGTTCGGTTGGTGTTCACCGACGATGCGATCGACGCGCTCGCCGACATCGCCGTGGAGGTCAACGCCGCGATTGAGAACATCGGCGCGCGGCGTTTGCAAACGGTGATGGAGCGGGTTCTCGACGAGATTTCCTTCGACGCTTCCGATAAGTCCGGTGAAGTCATCACAGTCGATGCCGCCTACGTGCAGGAACACGTCGGCGATCTCGCCAAGAACGCGGATCTGTCCAAATTTATCCTGTGATTTGATGGCCCTGGAGGACTCTGAATAATCCCGCCCCAGCTATGAATTGAGGCACGTCACCGAAGCGATTTTTTGCCGCCAGTGAGGCGGGTGTCGTGCCATCGTACGTGGACCACAAGCGGGCTCACCGCAGCTGCCAGGCTCGGCCGCCTGAAGCCCATGAAGCGGGTCAATATTGATGCGGGCTGGTCTAACGCCGGGGCCCGGGAGATCATCCTCGATCGAGGAGATTGGGAGGCTCGAAGGCGCTCGTGGATCGCCCTCAAACGGCGAATACGATCATTCGTCCTGCTGCTTGGCGGTTGCCGATAGTCCGCCAGCAACATAGTCGATCAGCGAATAGACGGTGACAGCCGCTGCAAGGCCCAATATCGCTGATACGGCATAGCCTGTGACCGGATCCTGTGCCGGATCGGCAACCAGGTAGGCGAAGACAGTGACGATCTGGGCAATGCCCTGGACGAACGCCTTGGCCTTACCTGAGAAGCGGGCACCGAACGTAATGCCGTGAGCCTGCGTCGCGACCCTGATCTGGGCAACCGCAAGATCGCGGGCGACGAACACCAGGCACATCCACAAAGCCAGCCAGCCGTTGACCGTAAAGGCAGCAAACACGCTGATCCGATAGAGGCTGTCGGCCAAGGGATCAAACAGCTTTCCGGCCGCCGTGATCTGGTTGTAGGATCTGGCGACATGGCCGTCGAGCCAATCGCTCAGTTCGCAAACCGCCATCAGTGCAAGTGCGAGCGCGAGACCGTTGTCGGATTTCTGCACCAGCAACAGTGAGATCGGCAATGCCAATACGACGCGCACAAGCGTAATCGCATTTGCGAGATTGAAACGGGCCTCTTTCATGGCTGCGGCTGACACTCTGATTCGGATTGCGGTGAACTATGGCTTTATCGGGCGAAACCATAGGTCGCTCGAATTGCGGCTTAATGCAACGGGCCTGCGTCACTGTTGGAAGTGGACCGGCGCAACTTTGGCCCCGCCGCAAAGCGCGCTCGAGTTCTTCCGAGTGCGCCGCCTCGGCCGTTTCGCGAAGCCCTTGGCCCGTCAGGCGCTCGCGCGATGCGTCATTGTGACGGCGGCGCGGTTGAGGCACGGGTGACGAGGTCGGGCCGCAACCGTTGCGATATGGTATCGGCGGCGAGGCCGGGGCCGACCATGTCGACAATCGTGTGGGCGGCGCGACGGGCAATGTCTTTGGCCGGAATGCGGATCGTCGTCAGCGCGGGTTCGAGTGCCGCCGAGCCGCGGAAATTGCCAATGCCGATCACCGACACATCGCCGGGAACATCAAGTCCGAGTGAGGTTGCAGCGAAAATCGCCGCCTGGCCGATGATGTCGTTGCCGGCGAGGATGGCTGTCGGGGGCCGCGCCCCGGCCAGGGTGTCGGTTGCAATCCGCTTTGCTTCATCGATATCGTAGGGGCAGGCAACATTTCGGTGTTGCGGCACTGCCGCCCCGGCCCGCGACAGAACCGCGAACGCACTGCGCCGGCGGTCGTCGGCCCGGTCGTTGCCGGGGGTCGATGGAAACAGGCAGGCGACATCGCGGTGACCGAGGTCGAGCAGATGTCTGGCGGCCAAGCGGCCGAGTTCGCGATTGTCGATGCCGATGCAGGGAATTGCCGGGTCGGCGTGCCAGTTCCAGACGGTGAGCGCCGGCAGGTCATTCGCTGCAATGAGATCAAACGTTTCCGCTGCGTGTTTGCCACCGACAAGGACGAGACCGTCAATCTGGTGTTCGAGCAGGATCTGAACCTGGGCTGCCTCGCGGTCGAGATCGTAGCCGTGGGCGGCCACGAGCAGCGCATGCTCCAGCGCATCCAAGGCCGACGCGAACTCCTGAATTAGCTCCGAAAAGATCGTGTTGTCGACAGCGGGCACGATCAGACCGATGGTCCCCGAACGGCCGCGGTTAAGGCTGCCGGCAGCGCGGTTGCGGACGTAACCGAGCTCCTGCGCGGCCGCCTGAATGCGGTTTCGCGTTTCGTAGCGAACGATGTCGGGGTGATTGAAATAGCGCGAGACGGTTGCCGGTGAGACGCCGGCCCGGGCTGCAACCTGCAAAATGCCGGCCCGTCGAATGCGCTTTCGTTTGCGGTCCATGGGCCAGCAACCTAGCCGCGAACTCAAAAAATGAAAAGGTTTGCATTCCGGTTTTCATCTACTACGCTGATCGGCAATCGTGGCGCCCGCCGACCGTGAGTTTGGCCCACATGCGGGCAATTTTGAACCGCATCTGCCGATCTGATCAGGAGACACAGCATGGCTTTGCAAGTCGCACCGCTCGTTGCAAGGGAGACCGGTCCGGAGGCGGTTGTCGCACAACTGATCGCGCGGGCGCACGCCGCCATGAAGATCTATGACAACGACGATCAAGCCCGCGTCGATGAAGCCGTCACCGCGCTCGCCTGGTCGATCTACAAACCGGAAAACGCCAAGCTGCTGGCGGAGTTGGCGGTCGCAGATACCGGGCTTGGCAATGTCTCATCGAAAATCATTAAGAACACGCGCAAGACCTTTGGCACGCTGCGCGATCTGATGCGGGTCAAGACGGTCGGTGTGATTTGCGAAGAGCCCGACAAGGGCATGGTCAAGTACGCCAAGCCGGTCGGCGTTGTTGGTGCGGTTTGTCCCTCGACCAATCCCGCCGCAACGCCGGTCAACAAGGCGATGATGGCGCTCAAGGGCGGCAACGCGGTGATTATTGCACCGTCACCGGCCGGGGCGGCAACAACCGCTAAGACCGTTGAACTGATGCGCGCCGAACTTAACAGGGCAGGGCACCCCGAAGATCTCGTCCAGATGCTGCCGGCGCCGGTCAACAAGGAGCTTACGCAGGCGCTGATGAACCAGTGCGATCTGGCGGTCGTCACCGGCTCGCAAAACAATGTTAAACGCGCGATGCAGTCGGGAACCGTTGCGATCGGAGTCGGCGCCGGCAACGTGCCGGTCATTGTCGACAGCTGCGCCGATCTCGATGACGCCGCCGAGAAGATCTGCGCGTCCAAGATTTTCGACAATTCGACATCGTGTTCGTCGGAAAACGCGGTCATCCTGCTCGATGACGTTTACGAAGATGCCATGGCCGCGCTGGAGCGCGCCGGCGGCTGGCGGTGCACGCCGGACGAAAGAAACCGGGTCGAAAACACGCTTTGGATCAACGGCAACCTCAACCGTAAGGTCATTGCCAAGGACGCGGACGTCACGGCTGAGATCTTCGCGTTACCCGAAGCGGCGCGGTCTGCGAAGTTCTTCATGGTCGAGGAGGCAGCGGTTGCCGGCAAGCATACGTTTGCCGATGAAAAGCTGTCGCTGGTGCTGACCGTCTACCGCGCCAGCGATTTCGACGACGCGATGCGGATTGCGCGCGACATCCTCAACGTCACGGGCAAAGGCCACTCGGTCGGCATCCATACCAAGGATCATGACCACGCCCGCCGGCTGGCCGAGACGACGGACGTCGTCCGCGTCCTGGTCAATCAGGCGCACACCTTCGGCAACGGCGGTTCGTTCGACAATTCGCTGCCGTTCACGCTGTCGATGGGCGGCGGCACCTGGGCCGGTAACACGATCAGCGAAAACCTCAACTGGCGCCACTTCATCAACATCACCCATCTCGTGACAACCATCGCCGAAGACAAACCGTCGGAAGATGAGCTGTTCGGTGCCTACTGGTCCAAGTACGGCAAGTAGTCGGCTAACCGGCCGGCAGATTAAGACGCGTGGAGGAGAACCGAATGCTTTGTCTTGCCGATGTCCGGGTCGTGGAGTTCACAAATATCTTGTCCGGTCCCTACTGTGGCATGCTGTTGTCCGACATGGGCGCCGAAGTCATCAAGGTCGAAAAGCCGACGGGTGACGACATGCGCTTTTGGCCGCCGATCAGTGACGGCTACAGTGAGAATTTCGCGTCGGTCAATCGCAACAAGCGTTCGATCGCCTTGGACCTCAAGTCCGGCGAAGACCTGGCTCTGGCCAAGGACATCTGTGCCAGTGCCAACGTCGTCATCGAGAACAACCGGCCGGGCGTGATGGATCGGCTCGGGCTCGGCTACGCTGATATCAGGGCGCTTAACCCGGCCATTATTTATTGCTCGATCAGTGCCTTTGGAACCGACGGGCCCTACGCCAAGCGCGGCGGCTTCGATCTCGTGATCCAGGCCGAGAGCGGCATCATGAGCGTGACCGGGGAAGACGACCCCGTGAAATGCGGTGTCCCGATCTCCGATGTGGCAACGGGCCTTTACGGCGCCTTTGCGATCGCGGCCGCCCTGCGCGAGGTCGACAAGGCCGGCAAAGGCGTGCACATCGATGCCTCGATGCTCGGCGCTTCGATCGGTATCGCAGCTCTACAGACGAGCGAATTCTTCGGAACCGGTACGAGCGCACCGCGGATGGGGTCGCGCCATCCCCGCAACGCGCCCTATCAGGCCTTCAAGGCGGCCGACGGCTACTTCGCGATGGCGGCCGGCAACGACAAGCTCTACGCCGATGTTTGCCGCATCCTTGGGCGCATGGATCTGCTCGATCGGCCCGAGTTCAAGACGACCGAGCTGCGCGCCGCGAACCAGTATCAGCTAGCCGAGATCGTCGAGCAAGAGTTCGCCAAAAGGACGGCCGCGGAGTGGTTGGAAATCCTGGCCGGCGAAGGTGTACCCTGTGGCAAGATCAATTCCTACAAAGAGGCGATGTCGCATCCGCAAGTCGACCATTGCGGCTGGGTGCAGCCGATGACGCTGCCGAACGGTGTTGAGACGAAAACCTTTGGCAGTCCGCTGCGCTTTGACCTCGAGGCGCCGAAGATCCGGGCGAACCCGCCTGCATTGGATGAGCACGGCGCGGAAATCCGGGCGGAAATCACCGCGTGGCGCAAGCAGCGCGCCTGATCCGTTCACGCGACGCGGGGCCGATGGCTGCCGCGACGATCAATCGTTTATGTGAGGAGGTAGCCCAATGAAAATGACAACGGAAGAGGCATTCGTCAAAGTTCTGCAGATGCACGGGATCAAGGATGCGTTCGGCATTATCGGCTCAGCGTTTATGCCGATTTCGGATTTGTTCCCGAAGGCCGGAATCACGTTCTGGGACGTCGCGCACGAATGCAACGGCGGCTACATGTGCGACGGCTATACCCGGGCCAGCGGCAAGATGGGCATGTGCATTGCGCAGAACGGGCCCGGCATCACCAACTTCGTTACCGCCGTCAAGACCGCCTATTGGAACCACACGCCAATGCTGCTGGTGACACCGCAGGCAGCCAA
Source organism: Hyphomicrobiaceae bacterium (assembly GCA_965223355.1). Taxonomy (GTDB): domain Bacteria; phylum Pseudomonadota; class Alphaproteobacteria; order Rhizobiales; family Hyphomicrobiaceae; genus Tectiglobus. Next base: position 2,936,123 of record CBDCWE010000003.1, on the reverse strand, counting down.
CAAGACGATCGGCCAGGGCGGTTTCCAGGAAGTCGAACAGATGGCGGCGTTCAAGGACATGGTCGCCTACCAGGAAGAGGTGCGCGATCCGTCCCGGATCATGGAAGTCTTGAACCGGGTTATCACCAACGCGCACCGGCTTTCGGCGCCGTGTCAGATCAACGTGCCGCGTGATTACTGGACCCAGGTGATCGATGCGGAACTGCCGGAGATGGTCAAATTCGAGCGCCCGTCGGGCGGTGCTGAGGCGCTGGATGATGCTGCCAAACTGCTCTCACAGGCAAAGTTTCCGGTCATTCTGTCGGGTGCCGGCGTGGTGCTCGCCAATGCGATCTCCGACTGCGTGGCGCTGGCTGAACGTCTGGATGCGCCGGTGTGCAACAACTATCAGCACAACGACAGCTTTCCTGGTTCGCATCCGCTGTCGGTCGGCCCGCTCGGCTACAATGGCTCGAAGGCCGGCATGGAGCTGATCGCCAAGGCCGACGTCGTCCTGGCATTGGGCACACGCCTCAATCCGTTCTCAACGCTGCCGGGCTACGGCATGGACTATTGGCCGAACGATGCCAAGCTCATTCAGGTTGACATCAACGCCGATCGTATTGGCTTGACCAAGAAGGTCGCCGTCGGTGTCGTCGGCGATGCCGGGCAGGTTGCTCGCCAGCTGCTCGCCAAGCTCTCACCAACGGCCGGCGATGATGGCCGTGAAGAGCGCAAGGCGCTGATCCACCAGACCAAGTCGGCATGGCTGCAAACCCTGGCCTCGATGGATCACGAAGATGACGATCCCGGCACCACCTGGAACCAGCGCGCCCGCAAGCGCCAGCCGGATCACATGTCGCCGCGGATGGTGTGGCGCGCGATCCAGGCGGCACTGCCGCGCGAGGCGATCATCTCTTCCGACATTGGCAACAACTGCGCCATCGGCAATGCCTATCCGTCGTTCGATGATGGCCGCAAGTATCTCGCACCGGGCCTGTTCGGTCCTTGCGGCTATGGTTTCCCGGCGATCATCGGAGCGAAGATCTCCTGCCCCGATACACCGGTTGTGGGTTTCGCCGGCGACGGTGCGTTCGGGATTTCGATGAACGAGATGACCGCGATTGGCCGCTCCGAGTGGCCGGCCATCACCATGGTCGTGTTCCGCAACTACCAATGGGGCGCGGAAAAGCGCAATTCGACGCTCTGGTACGATGACAATTTCGTCGGCACCGAACTGGACCTTGATGTCAGCTACGCCAAGATTGCCGAGGCCTGCGGGCTCAAGGGCGTGCAAGCGCGCACGATGGATGAGGTTTCCGAAAAACTGCGCGCGGCGCTGGATGATCAAAAGAACGGCAAGACCACCTTCATCGAGATTGTCCTCAATCAGGAACTCGGCGAGCCGTTCCGTCGCGACGCGATGAAGAAACCGGTGGTCGTTGCCGGTATCGATCCGGCCGACATGCGCGACGGCCAGATGATGTAGGCCAAGGCGCCATCTTGGATTGGCAGAGAGATGGCTCGCAGCCAGCCCTATTCTGCCAAGCCTGACGCGAGCGAGACGACGGCGGCCATGACCACATCGTCGATACTCGCGCCGCGTGACAGATCGCTGACCGGTCTTGCAAAGCCCTGCAGGAACGGTCCGATGGCATCGGCGCCGGCGAGGCGCTGAACGAGTTTGTATGCAATGTTGCCGCTGTTGAGATCAGGAAAGATCAGGACGTTGGCGTTGCCGGCGACCGCGCCTGCTGCCCCCTTCTTGCTGGCGACGTCGGCAACGAGGGCGGCATCGGCCTGCAACTCGCCTGCGAAGGCGAGGTCCGGCGCGCGTTGCGATGCCAATTCGACCGCTTCGCGCACGATTTCGACGCTATGGCCGGCGCCCGACCCCAAGGTCGAAAACGACAGCAATGCGGTGAGTGGATTGTCGCCGAGGATACGCGCGCGGCTGCGCGCCGAGGCGATTGCGATGTCGGCCAGTTGTGCCGATGTCGGCGTTACGTTGAGGGCGCAGTCGGCAAAGACGAGCGGTCCACGGTTCGGCACGATCATGATGAAGAAGCTCGACGCCGTGTTGACGTCTTGTGCGAGCCCGACGGTCATGGTGCTCGCTTCGATGACCCGCCGGGTCGGCACCGACACGCCGGCAACCATCGCCTCGGCATCGCCGTTGGCCAGCAACCCCCCGGCGAAGTACACCGGCTTGGCGAGGAGGCGCCGGGCCATGGCCGGCGTCATCTTCGGACGCCGGGCGACGACGTGGTCAATAACGACTGCAAGGCGCGGTGGATCTTCGGGATCGGCAATCTCGATACCCTCGGCTGACACGCCTTGGCCTTCGAGCCGGGCCGTGACATCCGCCGGGCGGCCAACGAGGACGGGAACCGCAAGGTCGTTGCTGCAAAGTTCGCCGGCCGCCCTAAGAATGCGCGGGTCGTCGCTTTCAGGCAGGGCGACCCGAAGCCCGCGCGCGCGGATTTTGTCGAAGATGTGCTGCAGGCCATGCATGCTGAATTCCCTCACCTGGTCGGCGGTCGGTCCATGATCCGCCACCCATTCGCAACGATTGGAGCCACAAATGAGCAACGAGGTCAAAATTAATCGCGGGCTTAAGGGTGTCTACTTCGAGCGATCGGGGGTCAGCGACATCGACGGCTCGAAAGGGGCGCTGACCTACCGCGGGTATTCGATCCACGAGCTTGCCGCCCATTCGACGTTCGAGGAAACGGCCTATCTGCTGATCCACGGCGAGCTGCCGACAGCCGATCAGCTCGCAGCTTTCGATCACGAACTCAAGGCCGCACGAGTTCTGCCCGACCAAGTCTACGACATTATTCGCACTGCACGTGATGCCCATCCGATGGATGTCTTGAGGACCGTCGTCTCGGCGCTACCGGCGTTTGAAGCGCAGGCCTATGACACCGATGAAGCGGCCATGATCCGCAACGGGCTGCGATTGACGTCGCAGGCGCCGATGGTCGTTGCCGCGCATGATCATATCCGCAACGGCCGTGAACCGGTCGCGCCGGACCCCGATCTCAGCCACGCCGCCAACTGGTTGTGGATGTTGAAGGGCGAACGGCCGTCCAGCGATGCGGCGCGGCTTGCCGACCTCGACTTTGTCCTTCATGCCGAGCACGGCTCCAACGCGTCCGCATTCACCGCCCGCGTCGTAATCGGGACAGAGGCCAACCTGCATGCCGCCGTCGTTGCCGGCTTGTCGGCGCTGTCCGGTCCGGCGCACGGCGGGGCGGCGGAAGACGTCATGAAAATGGTGCGTGAAATCGGCAGCGCGGACAAAGCCGCCGAGTACGTCAAACGCAAACGTGCCAATCGCGAACCGGTGACCGGTTTCGGCCACCGGGTCTACCGGGCGGAGGACCCGCGCGCGCGACACATGCGTGACGGCGTCGAACGGCTGTCCAAAGAGCGCGGGGAGCCGCAATGGTTCGAAATTCTGCAGGCGGTTGTCGAAGCGATGAAGCCCTACGCGCGCCACGGCCTCAACGTCAATGTCGATTTTTATTCCGGCGCCATCTACCAGCTGCACGAAATCCCGATGGACCTCTACGTGCCGATCTTTGCGATCGGCCGCATACCGGGTTGGACCATCCAGTGCATCGAGCAGAAGCGCGGCAATATCCTCATCCGGCCGCTGACGCTCTACAACGGGCCGCAGCCACGGGACTACGTTGCGATCGCTGATCGCGGGTTAAGGAACCTCTGAACAAGCCACGGGTTTCCAAAGGGCAACGCCCTTTGGCGGGATTGTTAAGGGCAGAGCCCTTAACATATCGCCGCTTGGCGGCGATCCTTGAGGGGCTTTCAGCCCCTCAAACACCCCGACCAGGGGTTGGACCCCTGGACCCCGGAGTTGTTCAGAGGTTGCTCTAGCGCTTACGCCTTCGGCTTGAGCACGTAGTCGACCCCGGCGCGGGCGCAAACGCCGCGCAGTTGCTCCGCCAGTGGCGGCGGGATGGGAATACCTTGTTCCAGCCGTTCGGCGCGTTTGGCGGCTTCCGGGTCACCGGCCACGAGGACCGGCTGCGCGGGATCGGCCGCCGGCGTCTGATGCAGGGTGTCGATGACCGCATCCAGGTGACTTTCGAAGGTGCCGGCCGGGCGAAATGTCGCCGGTGCGATGGCCATGAAAAAGTGACCGATGTTTTCAGGTGTGTGCGGTGTTTGGCGTGGCCTGTCGACCGGCACGAAGGCGCCGCCGGCCAGTGCGCCGCCGAGAACCTGGGCGAGAACGCCGAGCCCGTAACCCTTGTGGCTTGCGAGTTCGCGGGTGCCGCCGATCGGCGTCAGGCCGCCTCGGTCCGAGCCGACGAGCATGTTATAGGCCGCGGTGCCATCGCGCATCGCGCGGCCTTCACCGTCGTTGACCCAGCCCTCCGGTAACGGCTTGTTCTGGTAGCCATAAACGCGAACCTTACCAACAGCGACGGTGCTGGTGGCCATGTCCAGAACCCAGGGCCGATTGACTTTTGCCGGGGCCGCAAAGGCGAGCGGGTTGGTGCCGAGGACCGGTTCGGTGCCGCCGGTCGGGACGACGGTGATGCCGCGGGCCGTGCTGGCGACCATGCCGAAGGCGCCGCGATCGGCCGCGATCCTGGCGTAGTAGCCGGCCGCACCGAAATGGTGGGAGTTGTGCACCGTCACGACGCCGACGCCGACGTCGCTGGCCTTGTCGACGGCAAGGTTCATGGCGCGGACGGAAACCGGATGGCCGAGGTTGGCACCGGCATCAATGGTTGCCGTCGCCGCCGTTTCGTTTTCGATGCTGGGCGCCGCCTTGAGATTGAGCCGGCCTTCGCGAACCTTGCTTTCGTAGGTCATGATCATCGAAATGCCGTGGGAGTCGACGCCCATCAGGTCGGTCTCGACCATCACGGTTGCCGCCTGATCGATGAGGTCCGGCGCCATCCCCCAGCTGCCGAGTATCAGCCGGATTTGATCTTCAACGCTTTTGGCGGTTGCGTGCACCGTTGCCATCTGTTCCAATACCCTTTGCTCCCTGGGCAGTTTTCCTTAAGAGACGAGGCCGTAAACTCATAAATCCGGACGCATTGGCGCCGATTTGGCCAAGATATGCAAGGCGCGGCACCGAGAATGGGCTGGTTGCCCATTCGAGTGGTGCAACGCTTGAGATCGCAGTGCCAAATCGGCGTCCACTGGATATCGCCAATTTGCCTGGATCTTAAGAGTTTACGGCTTGGGCATTCACCGGTGGTCCGCAACTTAGATCGGGCGCGCAGCGTGAACCATCGGGGAGATGATCGGAGGACCCTGCGCATGCTTTCTTCTCAGCGACACCTATTCGACATGCCGCGCGACATCTGCTTCTTGAACGCGGCGGCCTGGAGCCCGATTCCCCTTGGCGCCGTCGAGGTCGGCAAGGCGGGCGCTGCGCGTAAATCGCGGCCGTGGGAGATCGCTCCGGACTTTGCCGAGACCGAGTTCGAGCGTGCCCGTGCCAACGCCGCCGCAATGATCGGCGCCGACGCGGACGACATCGCACTCATATCCTCAGTCGGCTACGGCGTTTCGACAGCGGCGAAGGGTTACGATGTGCCGGCCGGCAGCCGCGTGATCGTCCTCGACAGCGATCACTCCTCGCCAACGTTGGAATGGATGGCGCGCGCCGATGCCGGCGGCTATGACGTGGATGTCGTCTCACCCGGGCCCGACCGGGATTGGACCAGCGCGGTGCTTGCGGCGATTGCACGGCCCGACGCCGCGCCGGTTGCGCTGGCATCGATCTCGTCCGTGCATTGGTCGGACGGCGGTTTGATCGATCTTGAGCGTGTGCGCGCGGCGTTGAAGGCCAGCGGCGCGGGGTTGCTGGTGGACGCCACCCATAGCGCCGGCGTCCTCAAGATGGACGTTGCCACCCTCGATCCGGACTTCGTGATCTTTCCGACCTACAAGTGGCTGCTGGGGCCCTACGCGCGTGCGTTTCTGTACGTCGCCAAGCGCCATCAGCACGCCATTCCGTTGGAACAGACCAGTTACGGTCGCCGCCGGGTCAGGGCGGAAGATGCAACATACTTCTCCGACCTCCACTACGTCGCCAATGCCCGGCGGTTCGACATGGGCGAGCGCGATTTTTTCGTGTCTCTCGGCGTCGCGTCGTACGGCATGGAATTGCTGCAGTCCTGGGGGCTCGACGCGGTGCGGGCGCGGTTGGAAATGCTGTGCGATACGATTGCGGACGGCCTGGCCGACGTCGATGTCGGCATTGTGCGCAAGGATCTGAGGGCGCCGCACCTTTTGTGCCTGTCATTTCCAAACGCCATGCCGGCCGACCTGCCAAACCGGTTGGCCGCCGAAAAAATCTACGCTGCGCCGCGGCTTGGCCGATTGCGGCTCAGCCCGCATGTCTACAATGACACCAACGACTGCCGACGGTTCTGCGAGGTCATTCGCGCTTGCCTTTAAGGAGGCGTTGCGCCCATTGCCCGATGCCTCGCAGCGCGCCGCACGCCGCGCCTGGCCGAGTGAGCCGCCGGGACCCATGAAGCGGATCAATCTTTATGCGGGCCGGTATCAGCCGTTGCCGGTCAAGATCGCTGGGTCGGACGGCAAGCAGCCATCGACGCGGTCCTGCCTGCGGCGGATTGGCCGGAAGGCGTGGCTGATACAGCCCAGACTGAGACCCAACGCGCGTGATCTCTCGGACACCTCTCGTCGGATGTGCAAACTTGTGATCAAGTGTTGGTCGTGCGGCAGGGGTTGCTGCGGTAGACTGATCGATGAACAAGTTTGCAGTCGGGGGTGAGTTTGCAGTTGGGGGCAAGTTTGCAGTTGGGGGAATGTCATGGATTGGCCAACGGTAGTGGTCGAGGCGGCAAGGTTCTGGCTCTACGCCGGCACCGTCGTTGCCGCGATTTTTCTGGTGATCGGAATGGACCGGATTGACGACGATGCGCGCGGCGCCTACATGTTCCGGCCGCTGCTCGTGGCCGGCATATTGCTGTTGTGGCCGATGGTGCTCTGGCGCTGGTGGCAACTCGAGAGCGGGTGGGATCCGACCGGCCTGCGCGACCGGCCGCTGCGCGCGGCCCACGGCTGGGCGTGGCTGGTGCTCGGGCTTCTGATCCCCGCAATTTTCATTGGCGGCCTGGTATTGCGGCAACCGTCACCCGATGGCCCAGCGCCGGTGCGGCTCGATGCGGCACGCCAGTAGGGGGCCCAGATGAGCGCCAAGTACGTACCGGTTCAATGGACACGCTCCAAAATCTTCTACGACATCGTTCTGGGGGCGATGGTCGTCGGCTACATTTTGATCTATCTGCGCCTCGCGCCATTGTTTGTGGCGCACGAAAGCCCGCTCGACGGCGCGATTACGCGCGCGCGCGCCTTCGGCACATGCGGGTTTTTGATGCTGACGGTGATTTTGTGCATCGGCCCGCTGGCGCGCCTCGACAAACGTTTTCTGCCGCTGCTTTACAATCGGCGCCATTTCGGTGTGCTAACCTTTTTCGTGGCGCTGACCCACGCGCTGTTCGTGATCAACTGGTATTTCAACTTCAGCCCGACACCGCGGTTTGCGGCGATTTTTTCCGCCAACACCAGTTATAACCAGATCGTCGGGTTTCCGTTCGAGACGCTCGGTGTGCTGGCGCTTTTGGCACTGGCAATCCTGGCGGCCACCAGTCATGATTTCTGGCTGAGGTTTCTGACCGCGCCGGTCTGGAAGGCGTTTCACTATCTGCTTTACCCGGCCTATGCACTGCTGGTCGGCCATATCGTTCTCGGCGCGCTGCAATCGCAGGCCGACCCGACCTTCGCGATCGTTACCGGTGCGTCGGTGTTCGGCGTTTGCGGGCTGCATGTGGTGGCGGCCTGGCGCGAGCGGGCGGGCGCGAAACGGGCGCCGGTCGAAGATGATGACTGGTACGTTGTGGGTCGTCTTGGAGATTTCGAGGAGGGTCGCGCGCGCATTGCCAATCTCGGCCGTGGACGGCGCGCCGCCGTGTTTCTTCACGCCGGCCGGCTTTCAGCGATCAGCAATGCCTGCGCGCACCAAAACGGGCCGCTCGGCGAAGGCCGCATTATCGACGGGTGCGTGACCTGCCCGTGGCATGGTTTTCAGTATCGCCTCGAAGATGGTTGTTCGCCGGCGCCGTTCACCGAAAAGGTGCCGACCTACAACCTTCGCCTCGATGGTGAACGGGTTCTGGTCAGCGGCAAGGCTAATCCGCCGGGCACACCGGTGCCGCCGCTGGTTGTCGACGGGGTGCGCACATGAGCCAAGACAACGAGCAGCCGTTCTATATTGGTTACCTTGCGGTTCCGTCGGGCCTGAAATTGTTTCTGATGATCACGGCCGGGGTTCTGGTTGGCATGTTTGCGGCACTGGCGCTGGCGATCGGCAGCGCCCACGACAATCCGGGCCAATCCGCGTTCCAGTGGGGCTGGGGTGCGCAGACGGTCACCGGCACCGTGCAAGCCAAGCCCTATCCGGTTTTGCATGTAACGCAAGGCAGCGATCGCATCCCGGCCGGCAGAACCCTCATTCTGTCCAGCGGCGGCAAGAACGGCGTGCAAAAGCGCCTCGATCAGTTCGACGGCCAAACCGTGACGCTGCGTGGCATCGCGCTCAAGCGGGGTAAACTTGACGGCTTGCAGGTCGGCGGCGGCAAGGACGCCATCAAACCGAGCGGGCAGGCCGGCGCCGATGTTGCGACCGAGAAACTCGGCCGTTGGCGGCTCAAGGGCGAAATCTGCGATGGCAAATGCCTGGTTGGCGCGATGCGGCCCGGGCGCGGGCTATCGCACCGGGCGTGCGCCAATCTTTGTCTGATTGGCGGTGTGCCGCCGGTGTTCGTGGCCAGCGCGCCGGTATCGGGTTCGGAGTTTTTGTTGATTGGCAACAGGGATGGCGGGCCTCTGCCCGCCGGCTATCTCAAATACGTAGCGCTTTATGTCGCGCTTGACGGAGACGTCGAGCGGCGCGGCAACATGCTGGTGTTCAAGGCCGATTTCGACACACTGGAGGTGCTCAGATGAGCGGTGCCGGGATGACCCTGAAGCATATTTTCGGGTTAACGGCGGCAGCGGCTCTGACGTTGGTGTTGTTTTATGCCTCGCGCTTCTGGATCTGGAAACTGCCCTGGAGCAATGACGGCCTGTTTGGCCAGAAGCTGTTTACGCCATGGGGCAACGTCGTCCATTGGTGGGTGCAAGGCACACCGTTTGCAGACATGTCGCTGATCATCTGGGGCTGCGGGGCGATCATTGCGCTGTCGATCATTCAGCGCATCACGGCACTGTTTTCGAAATAATGCGATGTGGCGGTCTGCGCCGCCGGCATCGCAATCCTGGACGTCGTCAGATCAGTTCCGGGTCGGTGATGATTTCGACCAGCGCCGGGCCGTCGAAAGCCAAGGCATCGGCGAGCGCGGCGGGCAGTTCGGCCGGATCGCTAACCTTGATGCCTTTGCCGCCGCAGAGCCTGGCGAAGGCCGCGAAACTCGGGTTGACGAGCGAGGTCTCCCAGACGGGCCACGCGCCGGCGCGCTGTTCCTTCGAGATTTTGCCGAGTTGGGCGTTATTGAGCAGGATGTGGGTGATGTCCATGCCGTATTTGATGGCGGTGGTAAACTCGCCCATGTACTGCCCGAAGCCGCCGTCACCGCTGATCGAGACGACTTTGCGCCCGGCATGCTCGGCGACGTCCCGGGTTGCGGCCCAGGCGCCGATTGCAGCGGCAAACGAAAATCCGATCGAGCCGAGATAGCCGGACATGAGGACGCTCTGGTCCGTGCACTCGAAATAGCGCCCGAACGAGTAGGTGTTGTTGCCGACATCGACCGCAATCACGGCGTCGGCCGGCACCGCTTTGGTGAGTTCTTCAAAGACGGCGGCCGAGCTGATGCCGGCGCCGCGATCATCCGCAACGCGGTTTCGCTTTTCCTGGCGCCACAACTGCCAGCGCTCGGCGATTTCCGGCACCTGGTCCTGCGTGCCGGGCTGTCCCAGGCGATCGATCAGCAGCTGCGCGGTGGTTGAGATTTCACCCCATACCGGGACGGCAACCGGGTGGAACTTACCGAGCGCCATGCGGTCAAAATCAACCTGGACAATCGTGTGCTTGGGATCGATGCCGGTATGGTTCGAGAACGATGTGCCGAATGCAAGGATCAGATCTGCCTCATTCATGAACCAGCTGGCGATCGGGGTGCCGGAGCGCCCGAGCACGCCGGCAGCGTTGGGATGGCGGTCCGGGATCCAGCCTTTGGCCTTGAACGTCGTCAGGACCGGCGCCTTAAGGCGCTCGGCCAGCTCGACGATCGTGTCCATGGCGTCGCGTGCGCCGTAGCCGACGATAATGATCGGGCGGTTCGCCCGCGCGATCGCATCGCTCGCGCGTACGAGCTCGTCGCGGGACGGTGCGATGTGATGCGCCGACAGGCGGCCTTCGGGTCCACCGGCTGTGGCGCTCTCGTCCGGCAGGGTTTGCACATCGTCGGGGAAGATGAGATGCGCGACGTCGCGTTCAACGATCGCGGTTTTGAGCGCCAGCGACATCAGCTCGGCATGGTTCGATGTGTGCAGCACGGTTTGGCTGAACCGGCTGACCGCGGCAAACGCGGCGGCGAGATCAATCTCCTGGAAGGCGCCGGGCCCGAACACCTGCACGTTGACCTGGCCGGTCAACGCCAGAACCGGTGCACGGTCCACCTTGGCGTCCCATAGCCCGGTCATCAGATTGGTGGCGCCGGGACCGGCGATGGTCAGACACGCGGCCGGTTTGCCGGTGAGCTTGGCGTAACCGGAACAGGCCAATGCGGCAGCACCCTCGTGACGAATGCCGTAGTAGTTGAGTGTGCCGGCGACGACCTGCCGGCGGAGCGCGTCAGCAAGGCCGAGATTGGAATGGCCGACCATGCCGAACACCGACTTGACACCCCAGTTGACCATCGTCTCGGCCATGACGTCGGTCACGGTGCGGGGTCGGGCTGGTTCCGCCGCGATGCCAACGTAAATTCCGTCGCCGCGTATTTCCACCGGGAACATGTCCTGGCCGGTGTCCGCGTGGCCGCCGGGTGGCTTGCCGGTCAGCGGATCGAAATCCCAACCATGCCACGGGCAGCGCAGCCAGCACTGGCCACCCGCGCCCTCCTCGATCGAGCCCTCGCCAAGCGGGCCGCCCTGATGCGGGCAGCGGTTGTCCATGGCGGCGTATGTGCCTTGAAAATGGACCAGTGCGAGTTGCCGGCTGGCGGCGGTTACCGTTTTGACCCGGCCCTCGGGCAGTTCGCCCAACTCGGCCACCATATGCCACGTGAGGTCTGCTGACATTCCGAACCCCCAAATTCGACGGACTGATATTGCTAACTCTGAAACGCTGTTGGTCGCAGCCCGATGCGCCTGACCTTAAGCAGAAGGCCCGGTTAACCACCTACCACATCCCTCAGGATCAGCTCACTGGCCTTTTCTGCGACCATAATGGTTGGCCCATTTATGTTGCCGGCCGGTAACGTCGGAAAGACCGAGGCGTCGGCAATGCGAAGGCCGGCGAGGCGGTGCACCTTGAGGTCGGCATTCACGACGTTGTGATCCGGATCAGCGCCCATGCGACAGGTACACGAGGGATGATAAACCGTGGCGCCGTGTTCCCGGATGTGCTGCAGCAGGTCCTCATCACTGCTGGTCGTGGCGCCAGGATGTATCTCTTCGCCAATCAATGCCCGCATGGTCGGCGTTTGGGTGAGCTGGCGTACGAACTTCACGCCTTCCAGGTTTTCTTGCCGATCATGCCGGGTGGCGAGATAGTTGGGCTGTATCTGCGGTGGTGTCATCGGGTCGGATGAGTTGAGGCACAAACTGCCGCGGCTCGTTGGATGGCACTGCGAAATGCTGATGCTGAACCCCGGGAAGGGATCCGGACTAAGCAGCTTGCGCGTGCCCGGCGGCATCCTTTTGTAGCTGAGCGGCGAAAAATAGAGCTGTATGTTGGGCCGCTTGATGTCGGCTCTCGTTCGCACGAAGCCGCCGGCATGGTTGATGTTGCGGCTGAGCGGGCCGCGTCGGGCAAGAAGATATTGCAGACCGGCCCACAACTTGCCCCAGGTTGGGTAAAGCTGACCGTTGAGCGAGGCCTTGGTCGATCGAAAGACATGATCAACGCAATAGTGGTCCTGCAGATTTTGACCAACCGATGGGGCGTGTTGGATAACCGGGATGCCGTGTGCTTGCAGTTCGCCGGCCGGCCCGATGCCCGAACACATCAACAGCTGCGGGGAGTTGACCGCGCCGGCACAAAGGATGACCTCGCGGTTGGCGCTGACTTTGTGGGCTTTACCACCTTGAGAGTACTCTACGCCGATCGCGCGATGACCTTCGAACGAAATACTTGTCGTCTGGGCATATGTCTCTATTCTGAGGTTGGGCCTGCCGCGTGCCGGCCACAAATAGGCGCGCGATGCCGACATTCGCCGCCCGTTTTTGATCGTCGTGTGATAAAGGCCGGCGCCATCCTGCGTCTGGCCGTTAAAGTTGGCGTTGGCGGGCAAACCTGCTTCGGCACAGGCCCGGACGAAGTCATCGATCAGAGCATGGGCGCCACGCCGGGAGGTCTCGATAAACAGCGGGCCGCCTGAGCCGTAGGTGTCGCTGTGCGAGCCGTTATGGTCCTCCATCCTTTCGAAGATGCTGCGCACATCCTGCCAGCCCCATCCGCAATTGCCGGCAGCGAGCCAGTCCTGATAGTCCTCGGGTTGGCCGCGAATGTAGACCATCGCATTTATCGAGCTTGATCCGCCGAGCACCTTGCCTCTCGGCCAATAGCTCTGACGGCTGGCGGTGCCCGGCACGGGCTCGGTCAGATACATCCAGTTGACGGATTTATCGTAGAATGATCTGCCGTAGCCGAGTGGGACCTGCAGCCAGAACCGGCGATCATCGCCGCCGGCTTCGAGAATGAGCACGCTGTGCTTTCCTGACGCAGACAGGCGATTGGCAAGAACGCAGCCAGCGGACCCGGCCCCGACAATCACGAAGTCATAAGCGTCTGGCATTTCACATCAACTTTTCTTTTGTCGCCACCGCCGCAGATACCGCGTGGCGCAACTCGTGGGCAGAGTTGGCAGTTACCGCCATCGCCAATTTGCTGCGCTGCGGTGCGCCACGGCTTTGCAAATGAACCACATTGTCTGCATCCTCGCGTCCGCCAGCACAGCAAATTGAACGATACCACTGCATCCGGATTTATGCGTTTACAGACCACTAGTCGAGCCGGCGTTTTATGACTTTGGCGAGCGTCTTGACCCCTGCAACAATTTCGGGCGGTTTAACGCCGCTAAAGCCCAGCACCAGTCCGTTGAGTTTTGTCGGCGTGACACAATAGCGGCTTATCGGCATGACAACGACGCCTGCTTGCGCCGCCGCCTGCGCGACGGCCTCCGCGTTGACGTGGGCCGGCAGGCGGCCAATCGTGTGAAGGCCGGTATCGGTTGGTGTGATGTCGAGAAGATTGGCCAAGTGCTGCTGGCCGGCCTGGCAGAGCACCTGCTGGCGTTCCGAATAGATTTTGCGCATCCGGCGAATATGGGTTGCAAAGTGTCCGTTGTGCATGAATTCGGCAATGATGGCCTGCGGGCTGGACGAGACGCCCTGCAGGAGAACGCGCGACAGATGCGAGAAGGTGTCGACCAGGGGTGGGGGCGCCAGGATGAAACCGATGCGCAGCGCCGGAAACAGGGTTTTGGAGAACGTCCCGACGTAGATCACGCGTCCTGTCATGTCGATGCTCTTCAGGGTTGGCAGCGGGTGGCCGCCATACCTGAATTCGCCGTCATAATCGTCTTCGATGATGTATGCATTGGCATCCTCGGCGGCCTGCAAAAGCGCAAAGCGGCGATCGAGGCTCATCGATGAGCCAAGTGGTTGCTGATGTGAGGGGGTTACGAAAGCGAGCCGAAAGTGGGCCGCCTGATCAAGTCCGGACTGGACGATAAGGCCGTGCTCGTCGACGGGCACGGGCACCAGCTCGGCGCCGCAGGCCAGCAGGCTGTTGCGCGCTCCGATTGCACCTGGATTTTCGAACCAGACCTTCTGGCCCGGGTTCAACAGTATCGAACCGATCAGGTGGAAGGCATGTTGGGCGCCACCGACGATGAAGATCTGTTGCCAATTGCAATTGATCCCGCGATTGACCATGAGGTGTGATGCGATGGCCTCTCTCAAACGGGGATAGCCGCAAGGGTCTGCATAGGCCATGCTGGTTTCGTGATCGGAGCGCCAATGGGCGCTTGCAATCCTGGCCCATTGCGCTCGCGGAAACGCATCGAACGCCGGCAGCGCCGTGGTAAAGGCCTTGACTTCGTGGCCCAATCGATCGACGAACCCTTTCGCTGCTTGTGAGAGGGTGTTGGACAGGCGGGGTTTGCGAATGGGCGTTGCGGCACTGTCGGATGTCGCAAGCCGGGGTGGGGTGGGCCGTGTTGCCAGCATCGCTTTGCTAACGAAGGTTCCGGCCCCGGTGCGCGCTTCAACGAGGCCTTCTGAGCCGAGCCGTTCGAACACGTCGATGACGGTGGTGCGGGAGACCTCGAGGTCCCTTGCCAGTGTTCGACTGGCGGGCAGCCGTTCGCCCGGGCGCAGTCCGCCGCTGTGGATGAGATCGCGAACGGCCGAATAGAGTTGGTTCGCGATCGTATGCGAAGCGTGTCGATCGATCTTGATCGACAGCAACAAGGCGCCTCCGGTTTGTTTGACCATGATCGCGCAAACCTCCTCAGCCTCGCAATGGTTGTCATCAAAATTGGCCTAGTCATACATTCTAAATGGACCTTCTCAACAGGCCATTTTGGATCAAGTTGAACACCCCCGAACCCGCAACTGCCACCGGTCGAGGGAGAAAGCGACCAATAGAATGGATAAAAGTGCATGCAAATTAGGAGCTTGGAGACATTCTGCGATTCGTTCATCGGGTTCGTCCGGGTCACGACCGATACCGGCGATACCGGCTGGGGGCAGGTGGCGCCATACAACGCTGACATCACCTCGTCGGTCTTTCATCGCCAGGTGGCGCCGTGGTCGCTGAACCGTGATGCAAGTGACATTGAAGCGCTCGTTGATCTCATACCTGAGCGTGAGCACAAGTTTCCCGGATCTTACATCTCGCGTGCGATCGGTGGCCTTGATACGGCGCTATGGGACCTCAATGCCAAGGTCGCGGGCAAGAGCGTGTGCGAAATGATCGGTGGCACCCCCGGCCCGCTGCGCGCTTATGCATCGTCGATGAAGCGTGATATATCTCCGGCCAATGAAGGCATTCGCCTCAAGCGCCTGCGCGATGAGTTCGGGTTTGATGCATTCAAGATCCGTGTCGGCGCTGAATGTGGGCGTAACCAGGACGAGTGGCCAGGGCGTACGGAAGAAATCATCCCAACCATCCGGACGGCGCTTGGCGATGATGTTGCGATCCTGGCCGATGCCAACAGCTGCTATTCACCTGACCGTGCGATCGAGGTCGGCCGCCGCCTTGAAGACAACGACTACGGCCATTTCGAGGAGCCCTGTCCGTATTGGCATATGGAGCAGACCAAACAGGTCGCCGATGCGTTGGACATCGACGTGAGTGGTGGTGAGCAAGACTGCGAATTCGCCCTCTGGCGGCACATGATTGACATGCGCGCGGTCGATATCATCCAGCCGGATGTCTGCTATATGGGTGGCATAACGCGCACGATGAGGGTTGCTAGGATGGGCGCCGAAGCGGGGCTGCCATGCACGCCCCATAGCGCCAATCTATCGATGGTGACGCTCTTCACCATGCACTTTCTTCGCGCCATTCCGAACGCTGGCAAATACCTCGAATTTTCAATTGAGGGGTTGGACTATTATCCCTGGCAGGACGGTCTGTTCGTCAAGTCACCATATGAGATCGTCGCCGGCCAAGCGACGGTGACGGATGCGCCTGGTTGGGGAGTTGAAATCAATCCGCGGTGGCTCGAGAAGGCGACGTATCGGATTAGCACCGTCGAATAGTTGGCTTGCCAACGGCGGACCGGTTGGTTTGTTGTTTGGTGTTGCGGGAACCTCAAGACATGACCTCACAAACGTTCGCGGATGGCTACAAGGACGAGCCGTACTGGTGGCAGGGCTCGCCGCGCCCGCAACTGGCAGAGCGGGCGTTGCCGGACCGTGCAGATGTCTTGGTTGTGGGATCGGGATATACGGGGCTATGCGCTGCGCTGGAGACGGCGCGGGCGGGGCGGCACACGGTTGTGGTCGATGCGCAAGACGCCGGTTGGGGCTGCAGTTCGCGCAATGGCGGGCTGATATCAACGAGCATCAAGCCCAGTTTTTCCGAGTTGGCAGCGCGTTACGGAGAGCAATCCGCCTTCGCCATTCGGCGCGAAGGCCACAATGCCCTGGAATGGATCGCCGACTTCGTTGCAACCGAACAACTCGATTGCAGTTTCCGGATATCCGGTAAGTTTTACGGTGCTCACACGGCCGGCAAATTTGAAGAGATCGCCGCCGATCTTGGCAAAGAGCCCAAAGGTTTGGAGGTAAAGGCCCACGTCGTGCCGAGGTCTGAGCAGCACAAGGAGATCGCCACTGATCTGTACCACGGCGGCATCGTGTACGAGCAGCACGCCTCGGTTAATCCGGCCAGATATCATCAAAGCATACTTGCGCGGGTGTTGGCCTGCGAGGCCGATATTGTCACGCATTGCCCCGTGCTAACCCTGCAGCGCGATGGCAGCGGCTTTGAGGCGCAAACCGGCAAAGGTAAGGTCAAGGCGCAGCACGTCATTGTCGCAACCAACGGCTATACCGGTGCGCTGTTGCCATGGTTGCAGCGGCGCATCATCCCGATCGGCAGCTATATGATCGCCACCGAAGCCTTGCCGCGCAGCTTGATCGATGAGTTGCTGCCCGGCAATCGAACCATCGGCGATACGCGAAAGGTCGTCTACTATTACAGACCGTCACCGGACCGCAGCCGCATCATATTCGGTGGCCGTGTCACCGCCAACGAAACCGATCCCCGCAACAGTGCGCCTTTGCTTTACCGTGACCTGGTCGAACTGTTTCCAGCCTTGAAGGATTACGGTGTCAGCCACAGCTGGATGGGATACGTTGCCTACACTTTCGATCATCTTGCCCATGTCGGACACACCGACGGTGTCTACTACGCAATGGGCTACTGCGGCTCTGGTGTGGCGATGTCGAGTTATCTCGGCACACGCATCGCCCAGCAACTATTGGGCAAACCCGAAGGCCAAACCGGATTTGACAACCTGCGGTTTCCAACGCGCCCGTTCTACTTTGGTAATCCGTGGTTTTTGTCGACGGTGGTGGCCTATTATAGGTGGCGTGATCGCATGGCCAGGTAGTCGGATGATGCGCGTTACACCTCGCCAGCCGGCCCGATCAGCACCGCATGGTCGGCACGAAGAAGACGCCCGGTAAACGTTGAATGGGTCGGCCCGGCCGCGCAGATTGGTCTGCTTTTTCATTGATAATGGACCTATCTATAGGTCCAATTGTGACATCTCCTTCAATCTAAAATGCGGCGAAGCGCACGATCTGAACTGGCCGAATGGATGCCACGGCGCCGGTGGCGAACATTGTTTGGGCGTTGAAGGAGGAACCGACTATGCACTTGACAAGAAAAACTGATCATCGGTGCGCCGTGCGCCGCGCGGCAGGTCCGATAGCGTGTATGTCAGCAGCGGTGTTACTGGCGGGCACGGCCTGGGCCGGTGATACGGTGGTCGTGGCGTCATGGGGGGGATCTTACCAGAAGGCGCAAAGTCTGGCGCTCTTCCAACCAGCTTCGAAAGCTATGGGCATAAGGGTGAAGGAAGAAACCTACGGAGGCATGTCGGACGTGCGCCTCAAGGTTAAGGCGGGTGCTGTTTCCTGGGATATAGTTTCCAGCGGTTCAGGGAGCGCGGCGAGAGCGGCAGCTGAGGGTTTGCTCGAAAAGCTCGACTACAATGTTATCGACGTTTCGACCTTTTATCCAACGCTGAAGACGGACTATTGCGTTGGCAGTGATGTGTTCTCAACGGTATTGGCGTGGAACACGAAAACGTACGGCGACAAGGGGCCTAAGAACTGGGCTGAGTTCTGGGATGTGAAAAAGTTTCCCGGCAAACGGGCCTATCGCGGCAAGGTTGCCGGTGCCTTGGAGCCGGCGTTGATGGCCGATGGTGTGGCGCCGGGCGATGTCTACAAAGTGCTCTCCAGCAAGGCTGGCATGAAGCGCGCGCTCGATAAGATTCGCGAATTGAAACCGCATATTGCCGTGTGGTGGAAGTCAGGCGCGCAGCATGCCCAACTGATGAAAGATGGCGAAGTGGACATGACCACCGGTTGGAACGGGCGCTTTGACGTTGCCAAGAAGGATGGTGCGAAGGTCGCCTACACGTTTAATCAGGCGCTGTTGGACTACGACTGCTTTGCCATTCCGAAGGGTGCACCGAACAAGGACCTGGCAATGAAGTTCCTGGCCAAGATTAGCACGGCGGAACTGCAGGCCAATTTGCCGTTGCACATAACGTATGGCCCGACCAACAAGAAAGCTTATGAGATCGGCAAGATCGATGAAGCTTTGGCACGCAAGATGCCCTCGCATCCCGATAACGCCAAGCTGCAGCTGCCGGTCGATCTCAATTGGTATGCCAAATTCGAGCAGATGGCGGCGGCGATGTATCAAGATATGCTTACCGAGTAGCCGTGATCGCAACCTGGCGTTCGGGGATTGCGCAATCTGAACGGGCAATCCCCTTGCGTTGCAGCTCAAACGTCGCCGGCGCCGGCTTGCAGCACGATCGGGTGAGCCTTGCAGGCCACAGCTTCGCCGCGCTCGATTGACGGTCCGAGCCACGTCGTTCATCGGACCCGGACGAGACATCTCATCGCTGTGTCGCACGACAACCCGTCCATGCCCCGTAAGCGGAGGCCCGCCTCCCACAACGCACCTTGAAACCCATGCAACAGCGCAGCGCCTCAACGATTACGATTTCAAAAGTCTCCAAGCGCTATGGAGATGTGCGCGCGCTCGACGACGTCGACCTCGAGGTGCGCAGCGGCGAGTTCTTGACCTTACTGGGACCTTCGGGGTCTGGAAAGACGACGCTGCTGATGGCGCTGGCAGGTTTTACACGGCCGGATAGTGGAAGTATCCGCATCGGCGATCACGAAATGATATTAATGCCGCCGCACAAGCGTGATATCGGCATGGTGTTCCAAAACTACGCTTTGTTCCCGCATCTCACGGTGGCGGGCAACGTCGGCTATCCGCTGAAATTGCGCAAAACGCCCAAGCCGGAGATCGCAAGCCGGGTCGAAGAGGCGCTGGAAACGGTGCAGCTCGGCGGCTACGGCGATCGTCGCATCAGCCAATTGTCGGGTGGCCAGAAACAGAGAGTGGCGCTGGCGCGGGCGATTGTTTTCAATCCACGCATCCTATTGATGGATGAGCCGTTATCGGCGCTCGACAAAAAGCTTCGCGAACATATGCAGATCGAACTCCGTCGCTTGCACGAGAAGCTTGGTATGACGACCGTCTACGTCACGCACGATCAACGTGAAGCACTAACGATGTCGGACCGCATTGCGGTCATCAATCACGGCCGGCTGATGCAGCTTGATGAACCGCGCCTGATCTATGAGCGGCCGGCAAACAAGTTCATCGCCGACTTTATTGGTGAATCGACGTTCCTGCCGGTTGAGCGCGACGGCGATCGCATCACGTATCTTGGCAACGAGCTCAAAGTTGACCGGGTGCCGCAAACAACCGACGGCCTCGTCATGGTTCTGCGGCCGGAACGATTGGTGTTGCTGACAGAGGACAGACCTGACGATCTCAATATCTTTGAAGGTGTGGTGAAGGATCTCATCTATCAAGGTGAAACATCGATTACCTACATTTCGCTGCAAGACGGCACGGTGGTCACGCTTCGCGCAAGTACGCGTGCGGGAGAATCGATAAACCAGCGGATTGCTGTTGGCGACAATGTCCATCTGGGTCTGGACCGGACGGATGCCGTGCTCATTCCAAACGACGATAGCAGCGGGTGATGCCAATGGCGGTGACCGTAGACGACAGCGCCGGTGGCGGCGTGACAGGCGGCAGCGCTGGAATTGGCGCGAATTCGAAACTGCTGCGGCGCGATGCAATACGCGAACAATGGCTGTTGTTGGCCCTGACGTTGCCGGCGGTGCTGTTGGTTGTCGTGATTATCTTCATACCCGTGGGATGGCTGTTTTACATGTCATTCTTGAGTGACGATGGCAGCTTTTCGCTCGAGCATTACAATAGAATGTTGGAGAGCAAGGCCTATGGAAGGATTTTCTACACGACTTTCGAAGTGAGTTTTTTGACAACCGGTTTATGTATCCTGATCGGTTATCCGTTGGCCTATTTCCTGTCGCAATTGCCGCCACGCGCCGCCAATTTGTGCATGTTGACGGTCTTGCTGCCGTTCTGGACGTCGTTGCTCGTGCGCACGTATGCCTGGCTCGTCCTACTCCAGCGCCAGGGCCTGCTCAACAGCTGGGCAATGGACATCGGTCTGTGGGATGAGCCGGTCAAACTGGTTCACAATCTCACGGGAACTCTGATCGGCATGGTGCATATCATGCTGCCGTTCCTGGTGTTGCCGCTCTATGCCTCGATGAAGTCGATCGACAAAGATTACATCAAAGCTGCCGCCAATCTCGGGGCAACTCCAATACAGTCATTCTGGACCGTCTTTTTCCCGCTGTCCCTGCCGGGCCTGCTTGCCGGCTCATTGATTGTTTTCATTCTATGTCTCGGATTTTTCGTGACACCGGCGGTTTTGGGCGGCGGCAGGGTGATTATGGTTTCAAACCAGATAACGGCGAATATCGAGCTGTTCTTCAACTGGGGCGCGGCAAGTGCGTTGGGTGTCGTACTCCTGGTGACAACATTTGCAGTGTTGTTTGCGGCCTCGCGTGTGTTGCAGTTGGATAGGATACTCGGTCAAGGGCACTGAACAATGAATTGGCTCAACCGTCCAACGTCGGAAACGCAGATTACGCATGGCCAGCGGCTATGGCTGTACGTTACCGCCGTGATCATTATGTTCCTATTGGTCGCGCCGACGCTGATCGTTATCCCGATGTCGTTTTCTCAATCCCAATACCTTGAGTTTCCGCCGCGGCAATGGTCATTCAGATGGTACGAGCACTATCTCGGTTCGCCGGAATGGGTGCAGGCAACATATACCTCTTTGAAAGCCGGTTTGCTGACCATGCTGGTGGCGACGCCGATCGGCACTCTGGCGGCCTATGGGCTTTCCACAACGCGGCATTGGGCAGGGCGGTTCATATATTTGTTGCTCATCACGCCGATTATCATCCCTGTCATCCTGATCGCCATCGGCGCCTTCTACGCCTACGTCCAGCTCAAAATGGTGAACACTCTGATCGGCCTGGTGCTCGCCCATACACTGTTGGCGCTGCCGTTGGTTTTGATCATCGTTAGCGCCGCACTCAAGAGCTATGACATGAACCAGGAAATGGCAGCCCGCAGTCTTGGTGCGTCGCGGACGTCCGCGTTTTTGACCGTGACGTTGCCACAGATCAAATTTTCCGTGGTTACAGCGGCACTGTTGTCGTTTCTGACGTCGTTTGATGAGGTGATTGTTGCGATGTTCGTGTCCGGCGGAGACAATTCCACGTTGACACGGAACATGTTCAACGCTCTGCGCGACCAGATCGACCCGACGATCGCATCTATTTCCACGATCATGATTTTGATCTCGTCGACGCTTTTGATTCTGACCCAGCTGTTTGGGAAAGCCAAGGAATGAGCGCCAGACTGCAGCGGGCGGGGATGGCGATATCGCTCGGCAACGCTCGACCGGCATGCTGTTTGCGCCCGACGCCGGCACCGCCCGGACGGCGTGATAGGCAAACTTACGCTTGATGAATTGAATTGCCACATTTGCCGCCAACGCCGCCGGCTGCGTTGGGCACCGCTTGTGGTCCATGGACCACGGCACGACACGACACCCGCCTCGCTGGCGACAACAATCGCTGCGGTGAAACGGATCAATATTTATGCGGGCTGGTATAAATCCGAACGGCTAGAGCAACCTGCCTTTATTCGGAATCGGAACGATCCCGAATAAAGGCAGAAAGTTGCTCGCCTCTAAAGTGGCGATCATCTTTGTGCTTTAAGTTGGAACCGCAATAGCGGTTCCAACTTAAAGCACGATGATCTAAGGGCTCAGCTCGCTTCGAACCATAAGCCATCGTAGGCGGGCTCGACGCCGGGCGGCAGTTCGTTTGACAACGTATCGTAGTCGAGTTCGACGTTGAGGTGAGTCAGAATGGCGCGTTTTGGCTTGAGGCGCGCGATCCATTCCAGAGCCTGATCGACACTGAAATGGCCGTGATGGGGCTGGTAGCGCAGGGCATCGACAATCCACACGTCGAGATCGGCGAGCAGCGGCAGCGCCTCGTCCGGCAAACCGCTGACATCCGGTGAATAGGCAACCTTGCCAACCCGAAAGCCCAGCGACGGAATTCTGCCGTGGTATTGCGGGATGGCAATGACTTCGACCGGACCGGCATCACCGGTGATGATGATGCGTTGTGGCGCGTGGATCGTGTTGGCATGCAGAATGGGTGGATAGTCGCTATGGCCGCCACCGGCGAAACAGTAGGCAAAGCGGGCGGCCAAACTCTGCCGCGTGTACTCATCGGACCAGATCTCGATGCGTTGACGCATGCGATAGGCAAGAAAGCGCAGATCATCGATGCCGTGGGTGTGGTCGGCATGACCGTGCGTATAGAGGACGGCGTCGGTCCGATGGACATCGGCCTGCAGGATCTGGGCGCGGATGTCCGGCCCCGTATCAACCAGGATCGTCGTTGACCTTCCCTGCCCATCGAGCTTTTCAAACAAGGCAGCGCAACGCTGGCGGCGGTTGCGCGGATTGTCCGGGTCGCATGCGCCCCAATCATTGCCGACGCGAGGCACGCCGCCCGATGCACCACAGCCGAGAATGGTGAATTTCAACGTCATGCAGCGGTCGTCTCCACGGCTGCATCGCGCGGGACCTTTGAAAATGTTCGAAAGAAGTTCTCGGTCGTATGGTGCGCGATGTCATCGAAACCGACGCCTTTGACAGCGGCCAATGTTTCGGCGGTGTAGCGCACGAAGGCCGGCTCGTTGGTCTTGCTGCGAAATGGCGCCGGGGCAAGGTAGGGGGCGTCCGTTTCGACCAGCAGTTGCGACAGCGGGACGTCGGCGGCAATCGCCCGCAAATCATCGCAGCGCTTGAACGTCAGGATGCCGGTGAACGAAATCATCAGCCCAAGCGCGACGGCACGACGGGCAAGATCGGGCCCGCCGGTATAACAATGCAGGATAGCCTTGAACGGGCCCTTGGCGAATTCACGTTCGAGGATCGCGGCGGTGTCGTCATCGGCATCGCGGGCGTGAATTTCGAGCGGCAGACCGGTATCGCGTGCAGCTTCAATGTGGCGCCTGAAACCTTCGGCCTGTGCCTCGCGGGAGCTGCGCTGGTAGTGATAGTCGAGGCCGGCCTCGCCAATCGCCACGACCTTGGGGTGCCGGGCCAGGTCGATCAATTCGCTGGCTGATACGTCGCGTTCCTGGTCTGCATAATGGGGATGGGTGCCAACCGAACAGAACACGTTCGGGAACTGCTCGGCGATCGCCAGCAGCTCCGGCAAGTTTCTGACCCGCGTTGAGATCGTGACGATGATGCCGACACCGGCCGCCGTCGCGCGGGCAACGATTGCCGCGCGCTGATCGGTGAACTGGGGAAAATCGAGATGGCAGTGATGATCAACCAACATTGGCGTACCTATCCATCTCCGGGCTCCTTAGGCACGTACCTGGGGAATGCTCCGTCGGGTTTGGGCAGCGGTGCTGCCGGAACCAGTCGTCCGGATGCGCCGAGGCGGTCAAAGCCGCGGTGGCCGGTCGGGACCGCCAACAGGTCGAGCAGCTTTCCCGCACCAACCGGCACAACCGGCTGGGCCAGGATCGCAACCTGGCGTACGACCTCGGCGGTGACATAGAGGATGGTGTTCATCCGCGCCGGATCGGTGGTGCGCTTGGTCCATGGCTGTTCGCCCGCAAAATAGCGGTTGGCATCGCCGACGATGGCCCAGACTGCGTCCAGATACTGCTTGATCGCCTGCCCGTCCATCGCCTCTCGCGCGCGCGCGTACATGTTGTCGGCGGCGGTCATGATGGTCCGATCGGCCTCGGTCAAATCGCCCGGGGCCGGGATCCGACCATCGCAGTTCTTTGCGATCATCGACAGTGAACGCTGCGCCAGGTTGCCCAGATCATTGGCCAGGTCGGCGTTGGTACGATTGATGATCGCCTCTTCGGTGTAGTTGCCGTCCTGTCCGAAGGTGGTTTCGCGCAGAAAGAAATAGCGGATCTGGTCGACACCGAATTCGCCGGCCAGCTCAAACGGATCAATGACGTTGCCAATTGATTTCGACATCTTTTCACCGCGGCTCAGCATGAAGCCGTGGGCGAACACGCGCTGCGGCACAGGGAGGCCAGCCGACATCAGGAACGCCGGCCAGTAGACCGCGTGGAAGCGCACGATATCTTTGCCGATCACATGCACGTCGGCCGGCCAGAAACGCCATAGGGGTGAGTGGTCATCGGGAAAGCCGACACCGGTGATGTAGTTGGTCAGCGCATCGACCCAGACATACATGACGTGGCCCGGCGCGTCCGGAACCGGAATGCCCCAGTCCAGGGTGGTGCGCGATATCGACAGATCCTGCAGACCACCCCTGACGAAACTCACGACTTCATTGCGCCGCTCGGGCGGCAGGATAAAACCGGGATTGGCTTCATAGTGGGCAAGCAGCTTGTCCTGGTAGGCTGACAGGCGAAAGAAGAAGGTTTGTTCCTCATTCCACTCAACCGGCGTGCCTTGCGGACCATAGCGCACACCATCTTCACCGACGCTGGTTTCACTATCGGCGTAGAACGCTTCATCGCGCACGGAATACCAACCGGCGTACTTGTCAATGTAAACGTCGCCGTTGGCCGCCATCCGGCGCCAGATCTCTTCGGAGGAGGCATAGTGGCGCGGCTCAGAGGTGCGGATGAAGTCGTCGTGCGACAGGTTCAGAGCGGCGACCATGTCCTTAAAGCGCGCCGTATTGCGCTCGGCCAACTGACGCGGCGTAACACCTTCCTCGGCCGCGGTTTGTTGCATTTTGAGGCCGTGCTCATCGGTGCCCGTCAGAAAATAGACGTCGCGGCCATCGCAGCGCTCGAAACGCGCGATGACATCGGTCGCGATCGCCTCATAGGCATGTCCGATGTGAGGGGCGCCGTTCGGGTAGGAGATCGCCGTGGTAATGTAGAACTTCCGGCCTTTGGCCATTCGGGAACCTCATTGTTCTTCGCCACAAGCCGCGGGCGCCTGGTCGCCCGCCCGCCGGTCCGTGAGATCAGAGCTGGTGTGCAGCTGTGCGGCTGATGCGCGTGAAGGCATCCACAATCAGAGCGGCGCGGTCCAAATTGAGTGCATCTGCTCTCGTCTTTTCGCGGTGCAGTGTCTCCCATAGCTCGGCCCAGCTGACAAGTTCTCCCTCGCCGATAAGTTGCAGCGCCATCTCCCGGTCTTCGGCGCCGACCTCACCACCTGCACGCGCCTTGATCAAGCGTGCAATCTTTTCCTGCAGGAGCGCATAAAACAACTCGAAGCCGACCCGCGCCTGGGACGGCGCCCATCTTTCGGCGAGTTCATGGCATTTTTGCCAATCGAGACTGGGCAGCGAGTTGAACAGCTGATTGATGCTGGCTGCAATCGCGCGCCCGTCTCCGGCGGCCATGGTCAACAGCCGCCGCACGCTGCCATCGGCAATCGGCACGAGGGTTTCGAGTTCGCCGGCAACCTCGGGCACTTGTGCGCTCGCGCAGGCTTGCTCGGCGGCGGCGAGCAAATCCGGTTCGGCGAGGCGCTGCAGCGGTAATAGCCGGCAACGTGAGCGGATGGTCGGCAGCAGCCGGCCCGGTTCGATGGCAATCAGGAAAAACACCGTTCGAGATGGTGGTTCTTCAAGCGATTTGAGCAACGCATTGGCGGCGTTGAGGTTGAGTTCGTCTGCGCGGTCGACAATCACGACCCGCCAGTGGCCGGGCTCTGATCTGTGACTGAGAAACCCGCGAAGCCTGCGCACTTCATCAACGCTGATTGCGCTCGCAAAGCGTTTGTTGCGCATGTCGTAGGTGCGGCGAATGACGAGCAGACCGGGATGGCAGAGCTGGCCGACCTGGCGCGCGGCGATGGTTTGGGGCGCGAGGCTCAAGGCTTCGTTGCGTTCGGCCGGATCCGCAAGGGCATAGCTCGCAGCCTTATAGGCCAACGTTGCCTTGCCAATGCCGTCCGGCCCGGTCAGTATCCAGGCATGATGCATGCGCCCGGACGCAATCGCCGTGCCAAGCTCTTGGCGGGCGTGGTGATGACCAAACAGGTGCGCGGTGTGGCGCGGATGGGGAAACGCGTCCAGCCGGTCAATCTCCGGGGCGAGTTCGATTTCACTGACCTGCGCGCGACGTGCCATTATGGCGCTCCGTCCAACAGGCGCGCGCTGACCAGGCGCCAGATGGTTGCCGCGATCTCATCGGCCGCACCGCTGGCATCGACCACGACGCATCGCGCCGGGTCAGATCGGGCAATCTCCAGAAAGGCCCGACGCAGACGTTCGTGGAAGGCACCGGCGCGGGCCTCGTAGCGATCATCGCCGGTGGCCGCGCGCGCGACGTTGGCGGGCGAGGTTGAGCGGGCGGCAACGCGTTGGAACGCCAGTTCAACCGGCAAATCGAGCACGATCGTCAAATCGGGACGGGTGTCGCCGACAACGATGGTCTCAAGCTGCCCGACGATGTCCGCGGTCAAGCCGCCGGCGGCGCCCTGGTAGGCGCGCGTGGAATCCATGAAGCGGTCGCATATGACCCAGCGCCCGGCGCACAAAGCCGGCCGGATGGTTGTCTCCAGATGATCGCTGCGCGCGGCCGCAAACAATAGGGCTTCCGCCAGCGGGCTGTGGGCCGGGGTCGCAGGGTCGAGAATAACGCTGCGCAAATGCTCCGCGAACGGTGAACCGCCGGGCTCACGCGTTGTCGTCGCCGCATGGCCGATCGCCTCAAGATGCCGGGCGAGGGTGGTTGACTGGGTCGATTTGCCAACCCCTTCGCCGCCTTCGAAGGTAATCAGGCGGCCGCTGTTTTGAGCACGGGTCACGTCAGGGCAGCCATCCGAAGGCAAGGTGAAAGAGCGAATCGAGGCCCTGCCGCATAGTGCCGCCACGTGCAACATCTTCGGCCGCGTAAAGCGGCAGTTCGTTGGTCGTGCCGCTGGTGCTTGCAACCCGCAGAACCGCGACCTGGTCGCCCTTCTGAATGGGCGGCTTGAGCGGCGTGTCATAGACGACTTCAGCGCGCAGCTTCTGGTTGGCCGGGAACCGCGGGAGGACGACGGAAATGGTTTTCTGGCCGATCAACGGCACATAGATCCGGCTGCCGCCCCAGACCCGGGCCTGACCGACGACCTGATCGCCCTCGAAGATCTTGAAGTTGCGGAAACCGTTGAAGCCCCACTGCAGCATGCGGCGAGCTTCCGACCAGCGCTCCTCGGCCGTTTTGAGGCCACCGAGGACCGCGATCAGGCGGCGGCCGCCTTGTTCGGCCGATAGCGCAACACTGTAGCCGGCCGCCGACGTGAAGCCGGTTTTCAGGCCATCAACACCGAGCTTTGCAAACAGCAGGCGATTGCGGCTGATAAATTTGTGTCGGCGGTAGTTGAAACGCTTTTGCGCAAACATCTTGTAAAGTGTCGGATAATGGCGAATCAGGTGTGATGATAGTATCGCCAGTTCGCGTGCCGTCATCTTGTGGTCCGGATGCGTCAGGCCGGTCGAGTTGGTGAAAATCGATTTCGCCAGACCGATACGGCGGGCCTCCTTGGTCATGACCTGGGCAAATGCCGCCTCCGACCCGGCCAAGCCTTCGGCGACCGCAATCGCCGCGTCATTGCCGGATTGGACAATGATGCCTTGCAAAAGTTCGTTCAGCGTCACCCGGGCGTGAATCGGCACGAACATGGCCGAGGTCCGCGAAGGCGCCCCGCCCGTGCGCCAGGCATGCTCACTCATGACAAACTCATCTTCGAGCCTGAGTTCGCCGGCTTTGATGGACTTGAAGATCACCGCGAGTGTCATCAGTTTGCTCATGCTGGCCGGAGCCATCAGGGTGTCGGCATCCTTTTCGTAGAGGATGGCGCCGCTGTCATATTCCATTAGAAAGGCATGTTTGGCCTCGCTGCGGAAACCGGCCTGCTGGGCAGCGGCCGTCGCAAGCGTGGCAGCGAGAGCCAGACCCAAGATCAGACTGCCGGACAGCATGTACTGCAGTCGATCCATCATGATGTTTCGCTCCTTTCAACGGCCAGCACGACAACTGCCTGCGAGAGGCCTATCAGATTTGCCACTGCGATTGGAGTCCCCCGCGCCATGCAGTCGGGTTGCCGTGACCGGTGATCCATGCGGATCGGCCGCACTTGAGGGCGCCGCCAAATCCGGATACTAGAGCAACCTGTCTTTATTCGGAATCGGAACGATCCCGAATAAAGACAGAAAGTTGCTCGCCTCTAAAGTGGCGATCATCTTTGTGCTTTAAGTTGGAACCGCAATAGCGGTTCCAACTTAAAGCACGATGATCTAGAGTGGGCCTCAATCCCGTTTCGGTCGGTATGGCGATGTTGCCGCACTGGCGCGCGGAGGGGTGGCCGAGTGGTTGAAGGCACCGGTCTTGAAAACCGGCAGGCGGGAGACCGTCTCGTGGGTTCGAATCCCACCCCCTCCGCCAACCGGCTCTGTGTCCGACCCGGAGACATAGGTAACAGATCGTTCCTAAGACATGGGTGACACCCTCGAGCCGAACGGGGTATCGATAGTTTGCAAGGTTTTCTGTTCTAAGTCTATGTATCCGAGATCGTAGGCCATGAAGCTTACGAGCCAGATGCCGTCGTCGACTTCCTTTATTCCAAGCCTCTGTCCGGCCATGACGGTTGAGATGTTGATCTTCTTGCGGTGCATGCAGATGCGTCCGCATGACGTCACGAGCACGTCGTGATCGTGCAGCGGATAGTCGATCTCCGGCAGGCCCTGGTAGGGTCGCGGCGCTGCGCGATAGACGTCTGCAGGTATTTTCATGTCGAGTGCTTCGTGAGGGCGTTCGTCATTGAACTCGCTCATAAATTCATCGAAGCGGGCCTGCTGCTGAAGACTGTTTGCGGCAGCGGGGCGGCATGCCTCCTTCTTCAAGGTCAGATGCATGCGCTCATGGCGGCCGTTCTGGTGCGGGTTGCCGGGTTTGATGCGCTCGATCGCGATGCCGAGACGCAGCCACCACACCGATAGCCTGGAGAGATTGTAGAGCCCGTTCGGGCTGGCGAAGGGGAGGCCGTTGTCGGTGCGGATAGCATCCGGCAGGCCGCGCTCCTGGAACAGGCGCACGAAGGCGTCGAAGGCGCCGGCCTCTTTGGTCGATTGCAAGGCTTCGCACATCAGGATGAAGCGCGAGGCCTGGTCGGTGACGGTGAGGGGGTAACAGTAGTTGCGGTTGGCGAGCTTGAACTCGCCCTTGAAGTCGGCGCACCACAACTGATTGGGCTGGGCGACCTCGGTGAGCGCGGTGCCCTTGGCCTTGCCGCGGCGGGTTTTGGCGCGTTTGACCAGGCCGTAGCGGTCGAGGACGGCGTGGACGGTGGATTTGGCGGGCACGCGGATGTCGCCGGCGAGCCGCCGGACGAGCAGTTCGCGGATCTTGCGTGCGCCCCAGTTGGGCTTCTCGCGCTTGATGCGCACGATCAAGGCCTCGACCTGGGCCGGCAGCTGGTTGGCGTAGCGCCACGGCCGGCGCGAGCGGTCGGTCAGCGCTTCAACGCCGTGCTCCTTGTAGCGGTTGAAGATCTTGTAGCCGGTTTTGCGGGAGATCGCGAACTCGCGGCAGACGTCTGACATTGCCTCGCCTTCGAGGATGCGGGCAACGAAGCGGACACGTTCGTCCATCACCGAACTCTCTTTCCACGGCATCAACACCTCCCGCAAAATGCGGAAAGTGTTACCTATGTGTCCGGTACGAAGTGTCACCTATGTCTCGGGTCGGGCACTGGCTCTCCGCTGAATGCGGGGCATGGTCCAGGGGATGATCCCCTGGTCGGGGTGTTTGAGGGGCTGAAAGCCCCTCATCGATCGCCGCCAAGCGGCGATATGTTAAGGGCTCTGCCGTTGCCGATCCCGCCAAAGGGCTTGGGCCCTTTGGAAACCCGAGACTTGATCAGAGGGTCCCTAACTTATGAGATGCGAGAGAGCGTGTTGGTCGCGCTCATGTCACGATACCACGGTCAGATGACAAACGGTGTGGTTGCCTCCGCCGCCGACCCGCAGACGCCGATGGTGGTCAGTCCTCGGCGCCCGATGGGATGCCTGCCAGCCAGCTCAGAACTCCAGAGAAATTCGCAGCTATCCAGAAATGTCCCTGGTCGGCGACCCGCGTCACGCGGGCACCGCCGATCGCATTGCCGAGCGCCACCGCCGCGTCGATTGGCACGTTGCGATCCGCCTCGCCGATCCAGACCCGGGTCGGACATCGGATCACCGCAGGTTCGAACCCCCAGGCACCTGCAAACAGCCTGAGATCGATGACCGCGCCGTCAACGCCCCGTGCAAGACCGGCCGCAAACGCCTGGCCGAGCGCGCGCCGGCGGTGGTGGGGCCGCATTGTGCGCTTGTCACCGGCGGCAGCCCGCAACAGCGCAACACTTATCGCGGTTGCCGGCGCCGCCAAGGCAAGCAGCCGATATCCCTGGAAGATCAGTCGGGTTGCTCCCGGAACGCGCGGCAGCATCAAAAAACAAAGGCGGTGAAAGGCGTCGATGCGCAGCCCGTTCAATCCTTGTGCGGACCGGTGGTCGCCCGTGAAAAAGCGCCCGACCGGTGCCACCAAGGCTAGGCCGACAACCTGGTCCGGTAGCACGGCCGCCACCGCTGTGGCAAAGGGACCACCACCGGAAACCCCGACGACGGCAAAGTGCTGAACGCCGCAGTGCACCATCAATTCGGCGGCATCCTTGCCGTAGCGGATCAGGCCCGCGTCGTCGGGCGCCTGCGTTCGACCATACCCCCACCGGTCCGGTGCAATGATGCGCAGGCCGAGACGGTGGGCCTCGCCGTGTAAACTGCGGAACTTGAGGCGCGAGCCCGGTGTGCCGTGCAGCGCCAACACGGCCAGGCCATCGACCCTACCGTACGTCCGAAACGAAAGAGTCCGCCCGTCACCAAGCCGGATGACGTCCTCTCGCTCCGGATCACATTCGCTACAGCGCTGCATTTCGCGCCGTCCATATGTCAACGCCTGCCAGGATGCAGCGCCAAGGCCGCCTCAAGCCAGCAACCAAACGAGCATGCCTAAGAGCGTGACGCTTATCAGCCCCCACCGTGACCACCGACAGGCCGCGCAATCTGACCTGTCCGCCGGCCTGGTCTGTCGTGGTTGGAGCCGCATGGCAGCCGCCTATTGCAGGTTGCCGCAGAACCGTTGAATGCGTTCGCAGGCCTCACGCAAAAGATCGCTCGAGGTCGCATAGGAGACCCGCATGTTGGGCCCAAGCCCGAACGCGGAACCATGCACACCGGCCACACCTTCCGTGTCGAGCAGCTCCAGCACGAAGTCCTCATCGGTTTCGATCCGCTTGCCCGACGGTGCGGTCTTGCCGATCAGGTCCGCGAATGACGGATAGACGTAGAACGCCCCTTCCGGTGTCGCGCACTTCATACCGCGGGCCTGGTTGAGCATCGAAACGACGAGATCGCGACGCTCGTTGAAGGTCTTGCGGAACACCTCGAGATGGTCCTGCGGTCCGTTGAGCGCCTGCACCGCGGCCCACTGCGAGATGGTGCAGTTGCCGGACGTCTGCTGGCCCTGCAGCGTGTCCATCGCCTTGATCAAATGCCTTGGTCCGGCCCCGTAACCGACCCGCCAGCCGGTCATCGCATAGGCCTTGGAAAGCCCGTTGACCGTCACCGTGCGCTCATAAAGGCCGGGTTCGACCTGCGCCACCGTCACGAACTCATAATCACCGTAGGTGAGGTGCTCGTACATATCATCGGTCAGCACCCAGACCTGCTCGTGCTGCATCAGGACGTCGGTCAGCGCCTTGAGCTCATCACGCGTATAGGCCGCGCCCGTCGGGTTGGACGGTGAATTGAGGATGATCCACTTCGTCTTCGGCGTGATCGCTCGTTCGAGATCTTCCGGCTGCAACTTGAAGCCAGAGGCTTCGTGCGCCATCACCGCCACCGGTGTTCCGCCGCACAGCGCGACGATCTCGGGATAACTGACCCAGTAAGGTGCAACACAGATCACTTCATCGCCCGGATTAACGGTCGCCAGCAGCGCATTGTAGATGACATGCTTGCCACCCGTGCCGACGATGATCTGGTCACTCGTATAGTCGAGGTCATTGTCGCGCTTGAACTTTGCCGCGATCGCCTCGCGCAACGGCACGATGCCGGCCACCGGCGGATAGTTGGTCTCTCCACGCCGGATCGCCTCGACGGCAGCGTCTTTGATGTGATCCGGCGTGTCGAAATCCGGTTCGCCCAGCGCCAGCGAGATGACGTCTTTGCCTTGCGATTTCAGATCGCGTGCCATCTGGGTGAGCGCAATGGTGGCGGACGGCTTGATGCGGCCGAGTGCGTCTGAAATGAAGCCCATGGGAGTGTCCTTTCAAACCGGCGTCAAGAGGCGTTGCTTGGAGCTATCGGGCCCAAGTCCTGGAGCGGTCCGATCGCGACCTGAGGCCGAAAGACTGAACGCTGATCCAAGCGCCACCGGTCTCAATCGATCGGAAACCGGCGGACACTAGTCCCGCCGCGCCCCGGATGCAAGCGATGGATCGATGACAGATGGCTCAACTCCGGCACCGATCAATCAGACGGCTGGCAGACGGCTGGCAGACGGCTGGTGTCGCCGGGACAGATGAGCGGCCCACGCTTTAGGGGAGCCACTCACGGCCGATCGCTCTGCCCTCTGTCAATCTGTCTTCTGTCAAAACGGCCAAACCACGAGGATCATTGGCACCGAGACAGCAACGATCAAAATCTCCAACGGCAGGCCCATGCGCCAATAATCACCGAACCGGTAACCACCGGGACCCATGATCAACGTGTTGTTCTTGTGGCCGATCGGCGTGAGAAACGCACACGAGGCCGCAATCGCAACCGCCATCAAAAACGGGTCGGCGCTGACGCCGAGTTTGCTTGCAACACCGATCGCCACGGGCGCCGCAATCAGCGCCGTTGCGGTATTGTTGAGCACATCGGAAAGCGTCATCGTCACGATCATCAGGATCGTTAAGATCAGCCACGGTTCGGCCCCCTGCGCGAGGTTCAACAGGCCGCTGGCCAGGAACTCGGTACCGCCACTCGTCTGCAGCGCGGCACCGATCGGGATCAATGATCCGATCAACACGACGACCGGCCACTCGATCGCGTCATAAAGCTGGCGCAGCGGCACGATGTTGAACAAGACATAGAGAACCGTGAGCCCGGCCAGCGCCACCGGCAGATACATCAGACCGACACTCGCCATCAAAATCGCGGCAGCGAACAGGCCACCGGCAAGTACCGCCTGCGCGCTGTCCGTCACCTGCAAGCCGCGCTCGGCGAGCGGCAGCGTTCCCATCCAGTCCGATGCTTCCTTGATGCGGTCCTGCGGCCCCATCAACAACAGCACGTCGCCGGCCCGCAAATTCATGTGCCGGACGCGGTTGGTGACCTGACGACCTTCGCGCGAGAGCCCGATCAACCAGGTTCCGAACTGATCGTGCAATTGCACACCGGCGGCCGTGCGGCCTTCGATGTTGGCGTTCGGCCGGATCACGACTTCCATCAACGTCAGATCGCCGGCCTTCTTCTTTTCCGTTACCCCCTTTGGATCCAGATCATCACCGGCGTCCGGCCCCGTCACGGCATCGAGATCGCCGTAGATCGGATGGCGAATGTTGGCAGCCGCCGGCTCGCGACCGTTGTCGTTGACAGCGTTGTCATCGCCGTAGCTGAGATCCAACGCATTGACGAAGCCGTCGAGGTTCCGGGCAACGGTCTCGATCAGAAGCACATCGCCCGCCCGCACCTTCAGCCAGCGCGCATAGCTGGGCAAGCGCTGGCCATCGCGCAACAAAGAGACGATCGCAACGTCATGCTCGTCGCAGGCCTCATCGAGATCGCGCAACGTCCGGCCAACCGCTTTTGAGGGAGCCTGGACCGTCAGTTCGACGAGATAGGTGCCGAGTTCGAACAGGTCCTTGCCGGCCTGGCGCTCGCGCGTCGACCGCGGCAATAGCCGCCAACCGATGAGCGCCACGAACGCGACCCCGGCGACAGCACAACCGAGGCCAACCGGCGCATAGTCGAACATCCGAAACGGCGCACCGAGTTGCTGTTCGCGAATCGCCGAGACGATAATGTTGGGTGGGGTGCCGATCAGCGTCACCAGGCCGCCGAGAATCGTGGCAAACGACAGCGGCATCAAGGTTAGCGCCGGCGAACGCTTGGCCTTGTCAGCGGCTTGAATATCGACCGGCATTAACAGCGCCAGTGCCCCGACGTTGTTCATCAACGCCGACAACGCCGCCCCGACGCCGGCCATGATCCCGATATGACCCGAGACGCTCCGGCCCGCCTGTAGAAACACCCGTGCGACGAGATCGACGGCACCGGAATTGGCAAGTCCACGCGATATGACGAGGACCAGCGCAATTATGATTGTCGCCGGATGGCCGAAACCTTCAAACGCCTTCGCCCCCGGCACGATGCCGGCGACGACGGTAACCACCAGCGCCGCAAGCGCCACGATGTCGTAGCGATAGCGCCCCCAGATCAACAGCGCGAACAGCGCGCCCATAATCGTAAACAAAGCAATCAGACGGTAGTCTTCTGGGATCATCTCGATCTGCCTTGGCGTGCCATGAGTCCTATTTGTTATAGCCTGTCAGGAGCGCGACGCGAACAGAGTGTTCTTGAAGTGAGTGTTCTTGAGGTGAGTGCTCTGACTGTCGGGCAACATCGGCCCGAGCCACCCTATCCGGGCGGCAGTGCGACATTGCCGCCGTCCCGCAACACGAACGACATGCCCGACCGCCATGAAAATATCCCGGGAACCACCACAATCCTGACCCAACCCGGCCCAAGTCACGTGGCTTGATCATCGCGTCATGCGATTGCCAATTGCGCTGATGACCAACTGCACCAGCGATAACGCGGCACCAACAGTTGCGGGACCAACACGATGAGTTCGGGAAACAACTGCACGTTGAGCGTCTTGTGCACGTTCGGGCGCGATTTCCTTTTCGCCCTCGCTGTGTTCGCCATGCTGGTGCTCGCGATCACGCAGGGCCGTTTGTTGTTCGACCCGATGTCATTGCTGTCGGATGCAACGGTTCGGACCACGCCGCAAATTTCACAGTCCACGGCCGCGCAACTTGCCGCCAACGAGGTTCCGAGCGCATTCCATCCCTTTGTCGGGC
The DNA here is from genome assembly GCA_965223355.1 of Hyphomicrobiaceae bacterium. GTDB lineage: Bacteria > Pseudomonadota > Alphaproteobacteria > Rhizobiales > Hyphomicrobiaceae > Tectiglobus. Next base: position 2,900,529 of record CBDCWE010000003.1, on the reverse strand, counting down.
CCCCAAACCTTGTCACCAGTGATCTGAGTGGCCCGACAATCGCCATCGTTCTCGCGGCGTTGCTGTTTTCGGCCATCGTCGCATTCAATCTCGTGTTTGTCAGACACTTGCGCCGTGTCTACGCCTCCTCACGGCGCAGTGCGTGGAGGGAAGACAAGATATCCCCGCTCTAGGGGGTCGAAAGTCTTCCTTCCACACCTATATTCACACCAGGGCCTGCCGAGGGCACAGATAGTGTTACGCCCCGCCGCCCACTTGAGGAGAACGACTGTGATGGCGCGCAAACCCCGGCTTATCGCCGTTGTACCGGCAGTTTTGTTCACCGGCTTTGTCGTTGCAGCCGCTGGCATTGTCGCCATGCTGAACAACCCCGAGGCGGTGGTTCGTGCCGCCCTCGCCGTCCCTGCCGAACAACATGTGACCGAATTCGGCAATCGCTCCATCGGGTTGGGCACGGGCCTCGAGCAGGTCGTGAGCGCAGCGCCGGGCGACTTTGAGGCAGCCGAAGGCGTACAAGCGCTCAGTCTTGCAAACGGCTTTGTCGTTGGCGACCGCCTGACAATTTCGCGTCGGGATGGCCGCCTGCGCACCCTCGAAGTCATCGAGGTGCGCCATCTCGGCCCGCTCATCAACAAAGTTGGCGATACCAATGCAGGCGACACTTGGGCTATGATCATCAGCCGCGATGTCGAACATCGCGATGGCGAGAAAGTGCGCTTCCTCGTGCAAGATGGCGCCAGCTTGCCGTTTGGCCTAAAGCGCGAGGGCCCGCGCACCCTTTGAGGCCGCCAACGACAACCGGGCGCCTAATACCCTGTCGTGGAATTACCCCAGTGCCGAGAAATTGCGGGTCTGCGGATACGATGGCTTGAAGTCGGCCGGCGTTTACGCTTTGGTGTGGGCAACGGGCGCCGGTTGTTGCCCGGACTGCTCGGAGGACAATCGTAGTGCGTCTCAATCCGCCGACCCTGTTGATATTCATAATATCCGTGATTTTTGCGCTGGTCGCGATGGTGACAAAGCTCGGCTACGTGCCGGTCCCACGCTATCTTCCCCATCAGGAATACTGGCTCGCCATCACCGCCTACATGATCCTTGTCGTCGGCGTGCTGTTCCGCGGCCTATAGCGTTGAGCGCACCGCATATATCCCTGAGGCGGCGGCAACCACCAGAACTGAGAGCCGGAACCATCCTTCACTGAGCCGGCCCGACAACCGGCTACCGATGATCGTGCCGATCACCACGAACGGTGCGAGCCAGAAGGCCGTTTGCCAGGCCACAGCCGGCATGCCGCCGACGGTGGCGTGAAGTGCGGTCGCCATCACGTAGCAAAACGCGAAAAACGTTAAGGACAACGCCCGGCTCACATCCTTTTCAAGGCGCGCCCATGCGTTGAGGACTATCACCGGCGGGCCCGGCAAGACCAGCACCGCGGTCAGAAAGCCGGTTGCCAGCCCGGTCAGCAAAATGCTCCACCGCGGCAACGCATCAATGGCGATTTCCGCAATTCTCATATGGCCCGTCTCGCGCAATGCAAAGAGCCCGGAAAACACGATCAACGAACAACCGACAACCAGGGTCAGCGCCTTGAGATCAAGGCTCATGAAAACGGCAAGTCCGAGCGGAAAACCGAAAACGCTGCCGAGCATTAACAGCCGCAGGACGCCACCCGGCGCCCGGCGCCACAGCCCCGGCACCATCATCGCACTTTGCACAAGATGGATCACGACCAGCACCTGGATCGCCGAACCGGACTGCATTGCCACCAGCAACACGGGCGCCGCGATCAGCCCGAAGGCAAATCCGATCGCTGCCTGGACACCGGCGCCAACCGTCGCCGCTGCAGCCATAATCGCAAAAGTTTCGGCGTCCATAGGCTGCGGTTTCCTTGGCAGTGTCCGTGCGATCGGAACGCGGTTGGCAGCACGGACACGTAGCAGCGCTCAATCATTGACTGCCTGCCCGCACCGCGAATCGAACCTCGATCCAAGTTTTAGAGCCCCCGGTAGGGGATCCGTAAACCCCTCGCCTTCAGACGACAGGATGCAGTCAGTAGCCCCCGGCAAAGCCGGGGGCTTTAGGCCGCAAACTTATAAATCCAGGCACATTGGCGCCGATTTGGTCAAGATATGCAAGGCGCGGCACCGAGACCGGGCTGGTTACCCATTCCAGTGGTGCAACGCTTGAGATCGCAGTGCCAAATCGGCGTCCGCAGGATATCGCCAATGTGCCTGGATTTATGAGTTTGCGGCCGAACACCGATCGGCAAGCAGCCGGCGGGTGGCAACGGGATAAAGCCCTCCATCGCCGAGCATCCAAACCGCAAAGCCGTCGTAGCCGAATATCGGCTCGAAGGCCGGATCGAGCACATTGAGCCCTCCGGCATAACTGCCGAACGCCGGCAAAACGAGCCGTCGACCGTTGCCGATGAAGCATGGCCGGCGCAAGCTGTGCCCGTAAAGCGAGAGCTTGGCTGCCGGATGCAGATGGCCGGCAATTTCGTGGGTTGTGTGCATTGCCCGCGGCTCGTGGCGAAACGTCATTCCAGCAATCGTTATGTCGGCAACGCGTTCGCCGCCGGCGGCCGGCGCGATGGTGGGATCATGGTTGCCGCTGACCCAGACCCAGCGCCGATCATCTTGCAGGATCGACAGAATTTGGCGGTCGTCGTCATGCAATCGCCCAAAACCTTGTGCGTCGTGGAAGCTGTCGCCGAGGGCGAGCACGGTTTCTGCCTGATAGGCATCCATCACGCGCGCCAGGCGCAGCAACGTCTCGCGGGTATCATAGGGCGGCAGCATCTGGCCGCGCGCGGCATATGCCGATCCCTTCTCAAGGTGCATATCGGCAATGATCAACGTCTTCTCGCCCGGCCAGTACAATGCGCCGCTCATGTCGCCAACAAATGCCTTACCGCACACCGACATCGGATGCGATGCATAGTCTGCCAGTTCAAACCTTTCAGGCTTGAGTTCAAGCATTAAACCCCTCACGCGAAAATCAATCAGCCGCGCCCCGAACAGATCGCTCTCCAAGCGCCTCTGCGATCAACTCGGACGCCGCATCCCGCAGTAAATCATCGGCGGTCGACCCGTGCACGCTTTCCTTCCCGATTTCCAACAGCACCGGCACCGCCAACGGCGAAACATGTGTCAGCGAACTATGCCTGATTCGTCCCTTGGCACGTGCGAGGAAGTCGCCGAGGCGCGAAATGTCAAGCAATCCGGTTGATGCATCCGCCCATGCCGCTTCGAGCAACACATGGTGCGGGTCGTGGCGCTGCAAGACTTCGAAGATCAGATCCGAAGATGCCGTCATCTGGCGTCCGGACTTGACCTGCCCGGGATGGCGTCGCTGGATCAGCCCGGCAATCACCGCACACATCCGGAACGTGCGCTTCATCAGGTTCGATTCGGCGAGCCAGGCTTCAAGATCGTCGCCCAGCATGTCTTCATCGAACAGCCCCGCCAGCTCGACACCGCCGCGATCCAACATGCAGGTGAGATCGCGCGCGCACCACACCGCAATCGCATAATCGTTGGCAACAAAGCCCAACGGCTGTTGTCCGGCCCGCTGCAAGCGGCGCGTGAGCAGCATGCCCAGGGTTTGATGGGCAAGCCGGCCTTCAAACGGATAAGCGATCAGATAATGTCGCGGCCCGCGCGGAAATGTTTCAACCAAGACTTCATCGGCGCGCGGCAGCACCGATTTGGCACCTTGCAGGCCGAGCCACTCGGCGACCGGCGTCGGCAGCGCACTGCCCTCGCCGGCACGCGCGAGCATGGCGCGCACGCGTGCTGCAAGATGGGTCGACAGTGGAAATTTGCCGCCCGGATAACTCGGCACAAGCGGATCGCGCGCGGCTGCCCTGGCGGCATAGACCTCGGTCTCGCGCAAGCCCTCAAAACGCAACACCTGGCCGGCAAAGACGAACGCATCGCCATATTTGAGTTCGCCGGCAAAGTATTCGTCGATTTCACCGAGCACCCGACCACCCGTCAACGCCTTCGGGCGACCCGGCTTCGGCATCGCCTTGCGGGCAATCAGGCGGACCTTGAGCATCGGCGCATCGACAATCGTGCCAATGTTGAGACGATGCTGATGCGCCAATCTCGGATGTGCGAGACGCAACTGACCATCGCCCGCCGGCCGCAGGCGCGCAAACCGTTCGTAGGATCTGAGCGCATATCCGCCCGTGCTGACGAAGTCCACGACGCGGTCGAAGTCGCGCCGTTGGAGCGCGACATAGGGCTGTGCCGACGTAATCTCCTCAAACAGAGCACAGGGCTGAAACGGGCCGGCACAGGCAATGCTCATGACGTGTTGGGCGAGAACATCGAGCGTCCCGGTCCGCGCCAGCACCGCGTCCTGCACTCCGGCCCGCGCCGCATCGAGCGCCGCCCTGCATTCGAGCACCTCGAAGCGGTTCGACGGTACGAGCAGCGCCTTCGAGGGTTCATCCAAGCGGTGGTTGGCGCGACCAATCCGCTGGATCAGGCGGCTGGCGCCCTTCGGCGCTCCGACATTGATGACAAGATCAATGTCGCCCCAGTCGATGCCGAGGTCGAGGGTCGAAGTGCACACGACGGCTGTCAGTTTTCCCGCCGCCATCGCCGCTTCAACCTTGCGGCGCTGGCCGGCATCCAGTGACCCGTGGTGCAGAGCAATCGGCAGGTCGTCGTCGTTGATCCGCCACAGCTCCTGAAACAGCAGTTCGGCCTGGCTGCGGGTGTTGACGAACAACAGCGTCATCCGATGCGACTTGATCTGCCGGTAGAGATCCGGCACCGCATAGCGGCACGTGTGCCCCGACCACGGCAGCGCATCTTCCGTTTCGAGAATGGCGATGTCGGGATCGCTGCCGCCCTTGAGCTCAACCAGGTCGGCCAGCGCGATGAGCCGAGCGGGTTGGTCTTGGCCAATGAGAAACGCTCTGAGCTCGCTCGGCCGGTGCACCGTTGCCGACAGCCCGATTGTCATCAACCCCGGCGCCAGTTCGCGCAGTCGTGCCAGACCGAGCGCCAGCAGGTCACCACGTTTGGAGGCGACCAGCGCATGCAATTCATCGAGCACGACGGTCTTGAGATCGGCGAATAGATAGGCCGCGTCCTCGTGGCTGATCAACAGCGCCAATTGCTCCGGGGTGGTCAGCAGTATGTCCGGTGGCCTCAGCCGCTGGCGCTGACGTTTGCCGGCCGGCGTGTCGCCGGACCGGGTTTCGATCCGAATGGCGAGATCCATCTCGGTAACAGGCGTCGTCAAGTTGCGCGCAACATCGACAGCCAGGGCCTTTAACGGGGAGATATAGAGCGTGTGCAGCCCGGCGCCCTGCCGCGCGCCATCCGGCATCGTGATCAGGTCGTCCAGAGACGGCAAAAATCCCGCCAGCGTCTTACCGGCCCCGGTTGGCGCGATCAACAGCGTCGAGCGGCGTTTGCGGCCCTGTTCAAGCAGGCTGAGCTGGTGCGGTCTCGGTTGCCAGCCCCGTCGGGCAAACCAAGATGATATCGGCTTCGGCAGCTGGATATCGTTGGCCGGATGAGAGGAGCGGGCTGCCGGTGACCGGGACCGGCCTTGCGTCGGTTTGCCATGCTGTCGATGTCGTGTGGCCGGCGCCATTGTGTTATCCAGAACGTTCTCAGATCTCTCGCTCTTGCCGCACAAACATGGTAGGCCGGCGATCGACCGACAAGCATGTTGGCTGCACGTCCGGCCAACGGGCCGAGGTTCCAGGGAGCATGTGAATGGAAAGATTGTTTGGCGGCAATCCCGTGGCCGTGGTCATTCGCCTGGTCATCCTCTCGGTCGTGGTCGGCATTGTCCTGTCAGCGTTGGACATCCGGCCGGAGAACCTGTTCTACCACATCCAAATTTTGATCCGCCGGATCTACGATCTCGGCTTTGGCGTGTTCGAATGGCTCGGCCAGTACCTCGTGCTCGGCGCGATCGTAGTGGTTCCGATCTGGCTGATTGTTCGCGTCATCGGCGGCCTGCGCGGTCGACCCGACAAGTAGCCACCAGACCAACTTGATGCGCGGACCGTGCGCTTTGCAATGGCAATCCCCGATCATCCGGAGCCTCGGCATTCGCCACATCGCGACAGCAGCGTTTCCAACGCCGAGGTGCTCGCAATTGCTTTGCCGATCATGGTGTCGAACGCGACGGTGCCACTGATCGGGTTTGCCGACGCGGCGGTCATTGGTCAGCTTGGCGAAGCATACCTGCTCGGCGCAGTCGCGATGGCGGCAACCGTCTTTAATTTTCTCTACTACGTGTTCGGCTTCCTGCGCATGGGAACGACCGGGCTGACAGCACAGGCTGTCGGCGCACGGGATCGGGTCGACATCTTCGGCACTCTCGCCCGCGCCGTCATTCTGGCCGTTGCAATCGGTGCGTGTCTCGTCCTTCTGCAAACGCCGATTAAACACGCAGCGCTCTGGCTGTTAGGGGCATCTGACCGGGTTGCGAGCCACGCCGGCACATACATTGCCATCAGGATTTGGGCGGCGCCTGCCGGACTGACCAATTTCGCCCTGCTTGGCTGGTTCATTGGTCTGGGCCGCGCAACGATCGCGTTCTACCTGCAGCTGTTTCTCAACGGCCTCAACATTTCGCTGGCCCTGTTGTTCGTCCTCTACATGGAATGGGGCGTTGCCGGTGTCGCCCTGGCCGCCATGACGGCCGAGATCATTGCCGCCGGCGTTGGTCTGCTCGTTGCGCGAGAAGAACTGAGGCGGCGCAATGCCTGGGCATCGTTTTATGCGATATCCCAGTTCAAATCCGTCAGCCGCTTTTTCGCCGTCAGCCGAGACATTCTGATCCGCACGGCATGTTTGCAGATCGCGATCGGTTTTTTTGTCAGTCAGGGCGCGCGCGCAGGAGACGTGACGCTGGCAACCAACGCCGTCCTGTTCAACATCGTTATGATCACGATCTACATGATTGACGGTTTTGCCTATGCCGCCGAAACCCTCGTCGGCCAGGCCGTCGGGGCCAAACGAAAGGATCAATACCGAGTTGCAATCAGGCTGTCGACGAAATGGGCGCTGGTCACCAGCGCGGTGCTGTCGCTGCTGTTGTGGGCCACCGGATCACTGATCATCGACTTTATGACCACCAGTGAAGATGTTCGCTCTGCCGCCCGAACCTACCTGGTCTGGGCGGCGCTCATTCCGATTAACGCGGTGTGGTGCTTTCAGCTCGACGGCATCTTCATTGGTGCCACCGCGACGGCGACAATGCGCAACATGATGCTGATCGCACTTGCCATCTACTTTGCCGCCTGTGCGATCTTCATTCCGCTTGTCGCCAATCACGGGCTGTGGATTGGCCTTCACATCCTGTTTCTGGCACGCGGGCTGACCCTTGGTTGGTGCCTGCCGGGCCTTGGGCGCCGGCTGTTCGATGCAAAGCCCGGCTCGGAGACATATCGGTCGTGATCGGTTCATCGGTCGTGATCGGTTCGAGGTCACCACATTGCAGCTCCTGCCACCGCGCCCGCAACCGGCGCGACCATCACGTCTCCAGCGACCTGGCGGCCCATTCCCCGGCCCGCCGTCCGACCAGATCACCGATCCGGGTGACGTGGGCAGCGCTGGCCGCGGCCGACAGGTGTGCCTTGATCTTCGCGATTAGCGGCGGGCCTTCATAGACCAGGCCCGTGTAGAGTTGGAGGAGCGTCGCACCGGCTTCGATTTTTTCCAGCGCCGTTGCACCAGAATCGATACCACCAATCCCGATCAGCGGAACACTGCCGCCGGTCAATTGATAAACCCGAGCCAGCAGCGCCGTTGATCGCCGGAACAGCGGGCGCCCGGAGAGCCCGCCTGATTCGTTGATGAACACCGGATCAAGGCCGTCCGGTCGCGCCAGCGTGGTGTTGGAAATGGCGATGGCATCGACCTGGTGTGCAAGCATGCGTTCAACCATCGCCGGCAGGTCCTCGACGGCAATGTCGGGCGCGATTTTGACGGCCATCGGGATCCGGCGCCCCGTCGCGTCCCGACATTTGTCGCGCGCGCCGGCAATCCTGCCCAGCAGACCGTCCAACTGCGCCGGCGCTTGCAGATCACGCAATCCCGGTGTGTTCGGCGATGAGATGTTGACCATGAAGTAGTCGGCGAGATCATAGAACCGCTCGACCCCCAACACGTAGTCAGCCGCCTTGTCTTCGGTGTCTTTATTGGCACCAATGTTGACGCCGATTATGCCGGCCTGATCGCGCCGCGACAGCAGACGATGGGCCAAGCGATGGCCACCGTTGTTGAAGCCCAGCCGGTTGATGATCGCACGGTCCCTGATCAGGCGCAGAACTCTGGGTTTCGGATTGCCCCTTTGCGCCAAGGGCGTGATGGTGCCGACCTCCGCAAAACCAAATCCGATCGCCAAAACTGCATCATAGACGCGCGCGTCCTTGTCAAAGCCGGCCGCAATTCCGATCGGATTTGGAAACCGCAGTCCCATCGCGTCGCTGACAAGCCTTGGATCTTCACCGCTACGGTCGCGCACGAACGCTCCGGATTCGAGCGCCCGCAACGCCATCTCGTGGGCACGTTCCGGCTCCATCGCGTAAAGCAGCGGACGCGCCAGATTGAGTAGTTCGCCTAGCATTGGCCGACCCGTGCGGGGATTGTCGGCACGCCGTCGCCATCCGGTGCCAGGTTCTCGACCCATAGCGCGCGCGCAGGATCACAATCGCCATAGAGATGCGGAAACAGCTGACCGCCGCGTGAGCGCTCCCATTTCAGCATTGCGCCGAAATCGTCCGCACGAAACGCGACCAGCACGAGATCGCTCTGACCACGGAAATGTTTGGCCGCCGTTTCGCTGACCTGGTTGCTGCGCGACAGATGGATAAAACCGTCACGCCGATCGATCGGCGAGCCGCGATAGCACCCCTGCGTCACGGCGGCCTCCCAATCGTCTCGGTTCACAATCTTGAACACCGTCTCGCTCATTGCCCTCGGTCCTCTTTGCCCGACCTATGCTTTAGCAGGGATCTACACACGGACATCCATTTGCTATATGCATTTGCTATATGTCTGCGCAGCAACATCGCTCGAACGAGCGGTTAGTTTGTCAACGATGTAACAATTTTAAGTATCAGTTTCAGCCGGGTTGCCGGACTAGCGTCAAGGTCGTCATCGTATCGCGTTTTTTCCCGAAGATCGAGAAGCCTTGCGGGCAACTTACCTGTCTAACAAATATAACAACGAGGTACCTGCGTTGCACTCGCCATCAACACCTGGTCTTCATTTGCATGTTTCGATTAAAACCATTGAACAACACTTCACCGGCGCACTTTCATTTCACCTGCCGTGGTTTCAGCGCGCTTACGCCTGGAGCGAAGAACATGCCACGCAATTGCTCAGAGATCTTATCGATGCAGCCGACGGCGCCCGCGGCAGATACTTCCTCGGAAATGTCATGTTGGCGGTCAAAGGTTCACAGACCGCCGCATCGATTATCGACGGCCACCAGCGCACCCTGACCCTCACGATCCTGTTTGCTCTGCTTCGTGACCGGATGGCGGACGAGGCCATGCGCAACCGCCTTGACAGCCTGATCCGTATTTCCGAGCGACCGGCCGCAAGCGAACCGGCCTTCCGGGTCTCCACGCAACCGATCAGTGCAGGGTGTTTTCGCAGTTTCGTGCAGGATCCCGGAGCGACGGCGGTCGAGCCGGAAGGCAACCTTGCCGATCTTCTCGAAAGCGAGCGCAAGTTTGTGCAGAACCGCAATGCCATGGCGCTGATTATCGATGAGCACCTGGCAACGGACACGGCCAGGCATCGGTTTGCGGATTTCTTGGTCCGCAACTGCAGTCTCGTCATCTATATCGTGGACGACGAGGATGAAGCTTGGGAAATGCTCCAGGTCGCCGAGTCGACCGGCCTACCGTTCCACTCCAGCGAGCGTTCAAAAATCGCGTTGATTTCGGTGATGAAACGCGAAGTCCAGGAAGAAGCCGGAAGCGTTTGGGATATCTGGCAGGCGCGGCTGGGTGCCGACCGCATGGCTCAGCTGCTTCATCATTTGCGCACACTGAAGATCGTGAAAAGTTCGTCCAAGCCTGTCGAACAGGACGTCGTCGAGCTCTATGCGCTTGAAGATGCCAGCCTGGATTTCATCAACGACACTCTCGTCCCCCATGCTCAACGCTATTTGTCGATCATCCGCTCAACGGTTGGTGAGGGCGCCGAGCGCGCCGGGATCGCCAGGCACCTCGATACACTGAAATGGTTGAACCGCGAATACTGGGTCCCCGCCGCCTTGAGTTGGCTTGAACACTTCGGCGCCGAGCATGCCGACACGACGGAATTTTTCCGCCGTCTCGACCGGCTTGCCTGGATCATGCGCGTCGCCGGCCGCGATCCGGTTGAACAGGAACGCCGATTTCGCCGCGTTGGCGCTGATATTCGCGCGCGCGTGCCGCTGTACCAGATTAGCTCTCTCGATATCGAACAAAGGATCTTGAGCCTTGCTAGCGATAATCTTTTGAGCAGGACATTCTATGACAAGACCTACTCGCGCCTTGTGCTGCGGCGCTTATCGCTGATCGCCGGTACTGATTGCGGCCATATCGACGGAGATCTCGCAACGGTCGAACATGTACTGCCGCGCCGACCGCCGACGGGCTCGCAGTGGTACACCGTGTTCAAGAACAAAGGGCAGGTTGATCAGTTTGCGCACCGCCTCGGCAACCTGGTGGTCCTCACCTTTTGGGAGAACCAGCGGGCAGCCGCCCGGCCGTTTTCCGAGAAACGCAAGATTTTCGAATCAACACGCCATGTCCTGGCCCGTGACCTCGCCAAGCAGCCTGACTGGAACCCGCAACAAATCGAAATCCGCTCAGAACAACTGGCCGATCAACTGTTCCGTGACTGGGGGCTGGTGTCGTGATGGCATCGCCATTGCGGGGTTGTACCAGCCCGCAATTGGCGCTTATGATTCAACGTCCGAGCCCGCAGGTGACCGCTGAATAATCCGCTATGGCGACAACGAAGACCGGCTGCTGATCTTCGGTGGTCCCGATTCGAACCTCCCGCCCAAATCGGAACCCGGCGCGGGTGATGACAGTGACGGCTCGGTCATGGCCGGGATACGCGAGCCCTTCAAGGCCGCGAGCGGGCGATCATGTCGGGCGATGAAGATCGGCGGGCTGGGGCCGGGCGATGGTGTCTGGCGGTCGCCGGAACGCGCCTTGAACAAGATCGCGTCGCTGCAACCGTTCGGGATCTTGATCGACCGGAGGTTGCCGATTTGATGCCGAGCAATAACAATCTATAGTAGAAAACTAAGAACTGAGCATTTTGTCCGATATGCTAGCCGTTTGGCCGTCGATCGCACGGACATTTTTGCACAACCTTCCTTAAATTATTGAAATTATTTCATTTTCATCCAATTTTTGTGATCTCAAGACCTGTTCAGAGCCTGCCCACCAGCACATTCTGTCATTGGATTTAGCAACCTTAAGTAGTTATTAACCATCGCTCTGTATAAGTGATGTTGTTGTCACTTTCCAACGGACAACCACCGCCTCGTTGACCGGACCTCGGGTCTTCCCAGTCAAAGCATAACCCGGGGTCCGGTTCCCATGTCTGCCTTCGCAGGTCGGATCGCGCCGAGATGATCTCATTGCTGAGTTTCGGTGCTGGCGGCACGGTCCAATAAACCGGCCCGCTTGAACAGCGGAAATAGTCCAGTGGTCTCAATCACCTAAAAAAGCGTATTCAGACGCTCAGATTCGGTCTGTGCCAAGGCGCGATGGGTGATGTGGCGCATCATAAGGCCGCCGCAACGCCGGCATCAGACCACTTGAGAACCTCGGAATAAGTCCGAGGTCCAGGGGATCATCCCCTGGTCGGGGTGTTTGAGGGGCTGAAAGCCCCTCATCGATCGCCGCAATGCGGCGATATGCTAAGGGCGCGGCCGTTGCCGATCCCGCCAAAGGGCCTTGCCCTTTGGAAACTGGTGGCTTGCTCAGAGGTTCCCTAGGCGCGGTTTTGCCGGTTGTCGATCAGGTCTTCCACGACCGCCGGCTCCGCCAGTGTCGAGGTATCTCCGAGATTGGAGAAGTCGTCTTCGGCAATTTTGCGCAAGATCCGGCGCATAATCTTGCCGGACCGGGTCTTCGGCAAACCGGGCGAGAATTGAATGAGGTCCGGCGATGCAATCGGCCCGATTTCCTTGCGCACCCAGTCCCTCAATTCCTTTTTCAGATCATCATTGCCGCTTTCCCCCGCCATCAGCGTGACATAGCAGTAGATGCCTTGGCCCTTGATGTCGTGGGGATAGCCGACGACGGCGGCTTCTGAAACCTTCGCGTGTGCGACCAGGGCCGATTCGACCTCGGCCGTTCCCATGCGGTGGCCGGAGACGTTGATCACATCGTCGACGCGGCCGGTGATCCAGTAGAAGCCGTCTTCATCGCGCCGGCACCCGTCGCCCGTGAAGTAGGTGCCGGGATAGGTCGAGAAGTAGGTCTGCACGAACCGCTCATGATCGCCATAGACCGTGCGCATTTGGCCGGGCCAGCTGTCCTTGATGATGAGATTGCCGCTGGCCGCACCGTCAAGCTCCGCGCCCTTGTCATCGACCAGGGCCGGCTTGATGCCGAAGAATGGCCGCGTCGCCGAGCCCGGCTTGAGTTTGGTCGCACCGGGCAACGGCGTGATCATGATGCCGCCGGTTTCTGTCTGCCACCAGGTGTCGACTATCGGGCAGCGGCTGTCACCGACCACCTGGTAATACCATTCCCAGGCTTCCGGGTTGATCGGCTCGCCCACCGACCCGAGCAAACGCAACGATGAGCGGTCGGTACGCTTGACGAGGTCGTCGCCGGCCCCCATCAGCGCCCGAATCGCGGTTGGCGCGGTGTAGAACGTGTTGACGTCCCACTTGTCGACAACATGCCAGAACCGTGACGCCGTCGGATAATTGGGCACGCCCTCAAACATCAGCGTCGTGGCGCCGTTCGCCAGTGGGCCGTAGACGATGTAGCTATGCCCGGTTACCCAGCCGACGTCGGCCGTGCACCAGTAAACGTCACCGTCGTGATAATCGAACACATATTGATGGGTCATGGAGGCCCAGGTGATGTAGCCGCCGGAGGTGTGCAGCACGCCCTTTGGTTTGCCGGTCGAGCCTGAGGTGTAGAGGATAAAAAGCGGATCTTCGGCGTTCATTTCCGCGGGCGGACAATCCGCCGTGACCTTGACCAGTTCCTCGTGCAGCCACAAATCGCGGGCCGGATCCCAGTTGACCTGACTGCCGGTCCGGCGTGTGACCAGCACCTTGACATCGCTCTTGCCGGATTTCGCGATAGCCGCGTCCGTGTTGGCTTTGAGCGGGATCGTGCGGCCGCCGCGCAGGCCTTCATCGGCGGTGACAACAAAGTTGGAGTCGGCATCGGTGATGCGGTCGGCCAGGCTGTCCGGGGAGAAGCCGCCGAACACGATCGAGTGGATCGCCCCGATCCGTGCGCAGGCGAGCATCGCGTAGGCCGCCTCGGGTATCATCGGCATGTAGATGGTTACCCGGTCGCCCTTTTTGACGCCGTTGGCCAACATCACGTTGGCGAACTTGGAAACCCGCTCCAGCAGCTGGTTGTAGGTGATTTTCTCGTCTTCGGTCGGATCGTCGCCCTCCCAGATGATCGCCACCTGCTCGCCGCGCGTTGCCACATGCCGGTCGACGCAGTTGGCACAAACGTTGAGCGTTCCGTCTTCGTACCATTTGATCGAAACATTGCTCGGATCGTACGAGACCTGTTTCACTTTGGTGTAGGGCTTGATCCAGTCGATGCGCTTGCCCATTTCGCCCCAGAAGGCGTCCGGATCATCGATCGAACGCTGGTACATATCCTGGTACTTGGCGTCATCGACCCAGGCGCGGGCTGACCATTCGGCAGGAACGGGATAGACGATCTCAGACATCCTCGGGTTTCCTCATAGTTTTGAGATAGGCCAACTGTCGCCTGCATTATGACAATGCTGGCGGCCCAAGCAAATGCCCAGATGGTCGAACTCTCCGGCTTCAGGCGCGCCGTAGATTTCGTGGATGGTGTCCCATGGCACCGTTCAAATCCGCGCCAGTTCACCATCGCCTGCCGGTGCTGAACCTGATATCACCGATGACAACTGACACTCTTGACACGTTTCGGGATCCAGTATTCATCCGATGACCGTTGCAAGATATCCCATCAGCACCTCGGCCGAAGAGTTTACGCGGCTGTCCATTCAAGCCGACCTGTTTCGAGACGATGCCAGGGCGATGCTGGCGAGGATCGGCGATGGCACAGGTTCGCGCGTGCTGGATCTTTGTTGCGGAATTGGCGGCATAGCAGACATCCTCAGCGCCTGGGTTGGTGAACCGGGCCGCGTCGTCGGCGCCGATATTGACCCGGCCAAGCTTGATCACGCGCGCATGTGGGCGGCCCAGAACGGCCTGAACAACGTTGAATTCGTTGCGGCGGATGCCTTTGACAGCGGCTTGCCGCCGCAGTCGTTCGATCTCGTCCATTCACGCTTCGCGCTGAGCGTGATCCCGAACGGTCTCGGCATCCTCGATCATATGCTGCTGCTGGTGCGGCCCGGCGGCACAATATTTGTCGAGGAGGCCAATACCCACACCATGCAGTGTGCACCGACAACGGCCGACTGGGAGCAGGCGCTGACGTTGATGAGGCGAACGTTTGCGGCGGTCGGCGCCGATACCGAACTGGGCACTGCTGTGCGCGGGGCTTTGCTGCAACGCGGCGTGACCAACATCGAGGTCAAGCCCTGCCTGCACGCATTGACCTCGGATGATCCGATGAGCATGCATCTGCCGCTGACGCTCACCAGCATGTCGGATGCGATCACGTCCCGCGGTCTAATGGACAAAGATGCTCTTGCCGCTCTGGTCAAGCGCGTCGCCGATCATCTCGCCAAGCCCGAGACCATGACGATTTCCTTCTCGATGATGCAGGTCGTCGCCCGCCTGCCCGCTGCCCCGCCGGGCCGCCCCGACACGCCATGAGATCATGGCGTTTGGGTGCCGGGGGGTGGCCAGGCGAGGGAGCGGAATAGTTCGGGCTGGTATAACTCGGAAGCGCTACAACTGAGCCCGACACCTTCGTGTGAGGCCGGGCTCAACGGGGACAGGCTTTCTGTCGCCTCCCGCCAGCGCGACCGACCTCACGAGCCCTCAAGCCGTTCGCGTTCGATTTCCAGTTCCAGCCACTGGTCTTCGGCGCGCGCGAGCTCGGCTTGGGCGGCAGCGAGACGCTCGGAGAGCGCCCGGAACGTTTCCGGAGATTTCGCGAACAGGTCCGGATCGGACATCTCCTGTTCGAGTTGCCCGATGTCTTCGGCGAGTTTCGCGATCCGGCCCGGCAGTTGTTCCAGCGCATGCTTGTCCTTGAAGGAGAGTTTCTTGGCCGTCGCGGGCGGGCCCTGCGGCCGCGCCGGCGCCGCAGCGCCCGCCTTGGCCTGTCGGTCCGGCGCCGCGCGCTTGCCAACTTCGGCACCGCGTTGTGCCGACATATCGCTATAACCGCCCGCATACTCGATCCAGGTGCCATCGCCATCCGCCATCACGATGCCGGTCACCGTGCGGTCGAGAAAGTCGCGGTCGTGGCTGACGAGAATGACGGTGCCGGCATAATCGCCAATCAGCTCCTGCAACAGGTCGAGCGTCTCGAGATCGAGATCGTTGGTCGGCTCATCAAGCACCAGAACGTTGGACGGTTTCGCCAACGCCCGCGCCAGCAGTACGCGCGCGCGCTCGCCGCCCGACAACACCTTGAGCGGGCTGCGCACCTGTTCCGGCAGGAACAGAAAATCCTTCATGTAGCTTGCGACATGGCGTGGCCGGCCGTTGATGGTCACCGTATTGCCGTGCCCGCCGGTCAGCGCGTGGGCCAGCGTCTCCTCCGGATCGAGCGTCTCGCGGCTCTGATCGAGGGTCACAATTTCGAGATTGGCACCGTGCCGAATGCTGCCGCTGTCGGGCTCAAGTTCGCCGATCAGCATCTTGAGCAGCGTCGTTTTGCCGGCGCCGTTGGGGCCGACGAGGCCAATGCGCTCACCGCGCATGATCCGGATCGAGACGTCTCGGACCACAACCCGTGTCCCAAACGCCTTGACGAGGCCCTCTGCCTCGACCACGAGGCGGCCGGAAACGTGGGCCTGCGAGGCTGCGAGATTGACGCTCCCGACCTGCCGGCGCGCCTCGCGCTTTGCCTGTCGCAACTGTGCCAGCGCGCCAACGCGGCGGACGTTGCGCTTGCGCCGCGCTGTGACACCACCGTGCATCCACTGCTGTTCGCGATCGATCTTGCGGTCGAGCTTGTGGCGCTCGAGGTCCTCGCGCTCGAGGATTTCATCACGCCAGGATTCGAATGCGCCAAAACCCTTGTCGAGCGTTCGCGTGTTACCGCGGTCAAGCCACACCGTCGCACGGGTGAGCCGTTCCAGAAACCGGCGATCATGACTGATCAGAACGACGGCTGATCTGAGTGCTGCCAGCTCGGCTTCGAGCCATTCGATCGCCGGCAGGTCCAAATGGTTGGTCGGCTCATCGAGCAACAACAGGTCCGGCTCCAGCGCCAGCACGCGGGCCAGCGCCGCACGCCGGCCTTCTCCGCCGGAGATCTCGCCGCAGCGTTCGGCACCATCAAGCCCCAACGCATCGAGCAGGACCTTGCCCCGATAGGGATCTTCGTGGTCGTCAAAGCCGCTGTTGACATAGTCGAGCACCGTCTCGAACGCGCCGAGATCGGGTTCCTGCGGCAGATATTCGACCCGGATGCCGGGCTGCACAAAGCGCTCGCCGGCGTCCGGTGTGATGAGGCCGGCTGCGATCTTGAGCAACGTCGACTTGCCGGAACCGTTGCGCCCGACAAGGCCGATGCGCTCACCCGCGCCGACCTGCAGTTCGGCGCCCGTGAGCAACGGCGTGCCGCCGAACGTCAGATGCACATCCTTGAGGGTGAGTAGTGGTGGCGTCATCGATCCGAATTCCAGGCATCGGTTGCGGTCGGTCACGAACAAGGAACGCGCTGAGAGCACATATCGGCGCCCGGCGCCCGGCGATCTCATTGACCAGGCGGTGTCATGGAAATGTCATATCGTGCCGGCGCCGCAAACGCATCTGCATCACGGTCGCAACAGCCGACATCAATGGCCCGCCTTATGGCGATCGCGCAAACCATTGATGAAGCGCAGGACGATGTCGTTGAATTGGCGCGGATCTTCCCAATAGGGCGCGTGCCCGATCATCGCCATCGTCGCCAATTGATGATGGCGCAAATGCTTGGCAACCATCTCTTGCAATGGCGGAGGTGCGAACAGATCAGCCTCGCCCGTCACCAGCAACACCGGCTGATCGAGCGTCGCCAAGTCCGCCCAGGTCATGCGCACGCCGACCGGCTGCCGAAACCGTTTGCCGGCGTGGGCGAGCGCTTCCAATTCGCCAAACCTGCGAACACCTTCCGCGTTGGTTGCCCGATAGGCCGGCCCCAGCTCCAAAAACTCCGTCGGCACGTACGCGCGCACCTGGTCGATGCCGAGCCGACCATAGAGCTCGCGCCAATCCTCCTCGTCCGGCGACAGGATCGTGCCGGCCAGAACCAGTGAGCGCACGCGTCCCGGATGTGCAACGGCGAATGCCGCAGCGGTAATACCGCCGGCCGCACACCCGAGCAGATGAACCCGGTCGAGGCCCAGCCAATCCAGGAAATCGGCGAGATCGCCGACCGTCGTGCCGGCATCACCGTCCGCTCCCGGTTCCGATTTGAAATGCCCGCGCCGCGAATAGGCAACGACCCGCAGGCCCGCCGCTGCAAATGCAGCACGCTGGTGCGCCCAGATCTGACAGCTTTGCGAGGCCGGATGGCACAGCACCAGCGGTTCGCCGGTGCCGCCGGTATCCCAATACCAAAGCCGTGCGCCCGGAGTTTGCGCGAAACCCTCGAACATGTCCCGGTCCTTAACCATTGCGAACAGCACGCTCAACGACCGATGACAGACCGCACAGCGTCTTGATTTTCCGCCAACCACGATGGTCCGCGAACGGTTCGGTGACGCCCCCGTCGCCTGCCGCAATCATCATCTTCGCGCTCCGACAGAGCCGCGCCAACCAGTGCAATTTCATCTCATCTCCCGTCATGCTGGGCTTTCGATCCAGCAACCGAACCGGCCGATACCTCTCGACGCTGGGGCCAGGCCCGGATTACGATATCCCAGTCGGACAACACAAGAGAAGTCAACATGGCGCCCAGCTCACCAACCCAGGTCCCCGGCGTTTATCGCCGCCGCATTGGCGACATCATTGTGACCGCCGTCGCTGACGGCTTTCTCGATGGCGACGTCGACGTGTTGCGCAACATTACGCCGGACGAGTCGCGCGCCATTCTTGCTGCGAATTTCAGGCCGGCGCGCCGCACCGCCGTCAACACGTTTGTGGTTCAATGCCAGGGCAGAACGGCTCTGATCGAAACCGGCTGCGGCACCTACATGCAGCCGACCTCGGGTAAACAGCTCGTGAACCTCGCAGCTGCCGGCATCGCGCCACGTGATATCGAGGCCGTGATCCTCACCCATATGCATCCGGACCACTCCGCCGGCCTCACCAACCGCGAGACGGGCCAGCCGATATTCGCAAACGCGGAGCTGATCGCCCACGAAAACGAGCCCAAACACTGGCTTGATGATGCGGCCATGGCACAGGCCAGCGCGCGTGAAAAGCAGATGTACTTCCGGTGCACACGCGAGCAAATCGCACCGTACCAGGACCGCATGAAACTGTTCACCGGCGGCGAAGTGTTTCCCGGCGTTACCGCAATTCCGCGCCCCGGCCACACGCCCGGCCACACCACCTACCTGATCAGCTCCGGCGATGATCAACTGCTGATCTGGGGCGACACGGTCCACGTCCCGGAAATCCAAACCGCGCGCCCGGAGGTTTGCATCGCGTTTGACGTCGACCCCGGCCAGGCCGAGGCCTCGCGCCGCGCCGTGTTCGACATGGCCGCGACCGACGGCGTGCTGCTCACCGGTATGCATCTCCACTTCCCCGGCTTTTCCCGCCTGATCAGGGCCGGTTCCGGATACCGTCTGATTGCCGCTGCCTGGGAGCACGAGATCTAGATCATCGTGCTTTAAGTTGGAACCGCTATTGCGGTTCCAACTTAAAGCACAAAGATGATCGCCACTTTAGAGGCGAGCAACTTTCTGCCTTTATTCGGGATCGTTCCGATTCCGAATAAAGGCAGGTTGCTCTTGGCCGTAAACTCATAAATCCGGGCGCATTGGCGGAATCGCCGCTTGGCGGCGATCGATGAGGGGCTTTCAGCCCCTCAAACACCCCGACCAGGGGATGATCCCCTGGACCCCGGACTTATTTCAGACGATCCCTGGGGGCGCCGATAGGGGATCCGTGGTCACTGGTCACTGGCAGGCTGTTCGATTCGCCAGAGTTGGTCAGCGTGTGTGCTGATCAGCATGGCGGCGTGTGGCAGAGATCAGTTCGTGCATGCTGCCGGCCTCGCTCATTGCATGCCCGGCGTCAGGGACGATGCGCAAATCGGCCTCCGGCCACGCCCGCTTCAGCAACCACGCGTTCTGCAGTGGCGTGACCACATCATAACGGCCGTGGACGATCGTTGCAGGGATCGCGCGGACGTGGTCGATGTTGGCGAGAATCCAATCATCGCGGTCGAGGAAGCCGCGATTGATGAAGTAGTGACACTCAATCCGCGCAAAGGCCAAGGCGTATTGTTCGGCTGCAAAGCTCTTGATCCTGCTTCTGCTTGGTGCGATCGACAGGGTCGCGGCCTCCCACGCGCTCCACGCTTTGGCCGCGGTGATGCGCACGCGCGGGTCGGCGGACGTCAGGCGGCGGTAATAGGCAGCAACCATGTCGGCGCGTTCGTCGGCCGGGATCGGCTTTGCGAAATGTTCGTATTCGTCCGGAAACAGACGGTTGCAGCCGTCCTGATAGAACCAACTGACCTCGCGTTCCTGCAATAGAAATATGCCGCGCAGGATCATGGAGGAAACGCGCTGCGGGTGCATGATCGCGTAAATCAGCGCCAGCGTTGAGCCCCACGAGCCGCCGAACAATTGCCAGCGCTCAACACCAAGACGCTGGCGCAGTCGCTCGATGTCCTCGACCAGATGCCAGGTCGTGTTTTCGCGGAGTTCGGCATGTGGGGTCGAGCGGCCGCAACCGCGTTGGTCGTAAACAATGATCCGATAGCGCGACGGGTCGTGAAAGCGGCGCATCATGGGATTGGAGCCGCCGCCCGGCCCGCCGTGAATAACGAGCACCGGCAGCCCGTCCGGGTTGCCGCAGTCTTCGAAATAAAGCTCGTGCAGATCCGATACGCGCAGGCGGCCAGTGCAGCGCACCGGTAGCGATGGGTAAAGGCCGTGCCGCGTAGAAGATTTGTCAGGCTTAAGATCCATGGGATGTCGTCAGGCCTTTGGTGTTGCGCCCTACTTGTTACGTTGTTGATCCTTGAGGCGCAACAAGCGCTGTTCACGGTCATAGACCGTTTCGCCGCCCGGAATGCGGATGTCCCGGACGCCGTCGCTCATGGCTCGCGTTGGGGGCGGGCCGAACACGGTGACTGCGATGATCACGGCGCAGGCGGGCACGAGCCCGAGCGCACCGGCAATCGCCGCAGGAAACGGGATCAGCGAACTGTCGCCGTTTACAATCGCAATGAACGCCACAAAAAAGCCAGTTAAGATGCCAGCCAGCGCGGCTGTCGGGCTCATCCTTTTCCACCATATCGAGATTGCAATGACAGGAAATGCGGTCGCAGCGCTGAGCGAAACGGCCCACAGCAGCAGCTGCAGCGGATCGGTTCTGACAAGCGTTGTAAAACCAACGCCCAGCAGCACGATCAAAACCATGTGGATACGGGCGCTGATGAGGCGCATCCGCGGCGCTACCGGATTTCTGTCAAGTCCCAGTAGAATGTCCTCCGACAGCGTCGTCGCCAGCACATAAAGGGTCGTGGCGGCCGCGATGAGTGCCGCACTGACGGCGCCGGCCAGCACCAAGTAGAACATGATTGGTGGCAGGTTTGCTGCAATCGGAACGGCGAACAGCACGCTGTCGCGATCAAACGTCACGTCGCTCAGTGCGAGGCTTGGTTTCGAGGCTGCCACCGTCGATTTGCCCATCGCGACAATGGTTTGATACCAACCCGGTAGATCGCCGGACGGTTGGCCAACCAGATCAAGCATCACATAGTTGCGCAGAAAGACCGTCACCGCGGACAGGGTGAGGACGACGACGCCAAGGAAAAAGATGCTCCAACTGAGCGTCTTGCGCGCCTCATAGACGCCAACCGTGGTGCCACAGCGCGGCAGCAGCCAGGGTGCTGCCGCAATGCCGAACATCATCGTCAGCGTCGCCAGCGCGAAGCTCAGCGGCGAGAGGCTCGCATAGGGTGTCGCCAGCGCAGTTGTCAGAGTGGCGTGGCCCTGGGGGGCGAGGTTGAATGCGAAAGCGGTTTGCGCGGGGCTGATGATCTGCTGGGCGACTTCCAAGCGGCCGACCGCGCGCAGCACCGGGCCGTAACTCAGTTGCGCGACCGGCAGGTTGGTTTCCAGAACTCCGACAATGGCCGCCGTCGCGACGATGGCCAGGATCGCGGCAATCGCCTGAGCGGTACCGACCCAGCCCAACGCGCGCATGCCGCCGGCCGCAAGGGTCAACAGCAGCGTCGCCGCCAGGATCAACGACACGCGGCCCTCGGAGATGCCGGTCAGCATCGACGCGGCATAGCTCGCCATGTTGAGTTCGGCGGCAAACAAAAGTAGTGCCGGTACCGAGAACACCGCAGCGCTCGCAACCCGCATTGCCCGACTTTCAAAGCGTCGGCCGAGAAAGGACGGAGCGGTGTAGCCGCCGTACTTGCGCAAATAGGGCGCGATCATCGTGCCCATCACGACGAAACCCGCCGTCATCCCGATAAACAGGCACCAAGCATCGAAACCGTTGATGAACAGCAGGCCGGAAAACACGATCAAACCGGTTCCGCCGGTCGATGCAACTGCCATCACCAAACCGTTGTAGACGGCGGGGACGCGGCGACCGGCTGCAAAGAACTCCGACGGACTGCGGCTGTAGGAGGCAGTGCCGATGGCAACGAACATCGCCAGCGGGACAAACAGCACCGACAATCGTACGATCACATCCGACGTGCCCAGTTGCTGAAGGATGAGGAGCACGAGGAACAGCGCCGCGAAACAGCTCGCAAATATGCTGAAATAGGTGCCCAAGCGCGGGTTAATCAGGCGGCTTCGCTGGGTCGTTGTCATATCAACGTCAATCGGTTGGTCGCGGTCTCAAGTTGCGCTCGATCACCCTTCCGGGCCGGTCAGTCGCGCCGGTCAACTGTCAACTTTGGATGCTTGCTGGTCAGGAGTCTTCGTTGGCACCATGCCAATGATCGATTGCATCCTGGCGATTGACATGTGCACCAATCGTGAAGACGGCGATGATCCAAAGGCCGTGCCCAGCCATGAAGTATCCAAGGGGAAAGCCGAGAAACTTGTTGTGGTTGAGATTGTCGGCAAACAGGGGCAGGGTGATGACCAGGATCAGAAATGGCAGCAGGCTCGCAACGACCTGGAGTTTGGTGTAGCGCCAGTATGGTTTGCGCTCTTGCTGATCGAGCATAGGTCGGTGATCCCTCACGTTGCATCGCAGTGTCTTGTCGCATCGTAGCGTCGTAGCGGATGGGGTGCTCGATGCGGCGGCATCGAGCGGCCGCTTCAGTGATGTAGCTTGCCAAGCTCGCCTGGGCGAGCATCATTTGACGACTTCGGGCCGGTGTCGAAGGTTTTCCTACCAAATCGACAACAATGTTGTGTGCTTGAGAGTGTTGACGTGCCATTGTGGAGTGAGTTTGGCTAGGCCGTAAACTCCAGCGCTCGAGATGTTAGACTGAATCGCACTGAATTCCGGCCGGCGATGCGTCTCGCCACATCGCCTGCATGTGGCCGGTAAGTTGCGATTGCGGCCGAGCGAAGCAATATTTTGATTTGTGCAATACTTTGATTTGTGAATGTGCCGAGGTACAATTCCTGGTTGGGAGGAGCGACCATGACCGGCCAGCGCATCGTCATCGTCGACGATCATCCGCTATTTCGTGACGCATTGAACCAATCGCTGCAGGCCACGCTTGAGGGCGTGGACGCACGCCAGGCTGGATCGATGGACGAACTAACCGCGACACTGAGCCAGGACAGCGATGTCGATCTCGTACTCCTGGATCTCAACATGCCGGGGGTTCAAGGCTTTTCTGGTCTGCTTTATTTGCGCGCGCAGTATCCGGGTATCCCGGTTGTCATCGTTTCGGCAACGGAGGACCCGGCAACGATTCGCCGTTCCATTGATCTGGGTGCGTCCGGATTCGTGCCGAAGACGAAGTCGATCGATCAGATCAAAGAGGCGATTCGTGCCGTCATCGGCGGTGAAATTTGGACGCCGCCGGATATTGATTTAGCGCGTAGCGAAAAGAGCGAGGATGAGGAACTCACCGCGCGGTTGTCGTCATTGACCCCGCAACAGGTTCGAGTTCTGGTGATGCTGGGAGAGGGGCTGCTCAACAAGCAGATCGCCTACGAGCTGAGCGTTTCGGAGGCAACAGTCAAAGCGCATGTTTCCGCCATCCTGCAGAAACTGAATGTCGACAGCCGAACCCAGGCCGTTATTGCCATCAACAAGATCAGCTCGACAGACTGGCAGGCGAAAGCCCAGCCAAGCTCGCCGGCCTGACGCCCACGCTTTACCGACGCGTGAACCGCCGCCGCTCAAAGCCGCTCCGGTGAAACGGATCAATGGTTATGCGGGCTGGTATTAAGGGGCAGCTACATCATCATTGCCGGGCCGGGGCCGGGGCCGGGCCGGGATGACACTTGAATGCCGCGTCGCGGCAAGCTTCACGGCAGTGGGCGGGCTTCGTGTTCTTTGAGCATGTCGCCGGTCTCAACATCCATTTCCATCAGCTTGACGTGATAACCCCAGAGGTGGGCGACGTGCAGCAGCGTGCGGTCACACTGGTTCTTGTCGAGCAGCACGCCGTTGCGCACGCGGTGGTGAAGGACGAGGCGGCGGTCACCGGCCAGGTCGGCGGTGACGACCTGGATGTCGGGATCACGGGCGCCGACATTGTATTGCTCGGACAGTTGCCGGCGCACGTCACGGTAGCCCATCTCGTCGTGAATCGACTTGACCTGGACGAACGGCGAATCCGAACGGTCGTGAATGTGGAACAGGCGGAAGTCGCGGATCAGCTTCGGTGACAGATATTGCAGAATGAAACTGTCGTCGCGGAACTCGGACCAGGCCTCCTTCAAGGTAGCCATGGCATCGCCGTTACCGGCGAAATCCGGGAACCAGTCGCGGTCTTCTTGGGTTGGCTCTTCGCACATGCGTTTGATGTCGCGCATCATGGCGAAGCCCAGTGCGTAGGGGTTGATGCCCGAATAGTGACCGGAGTCGAATGCCGGTTGATAGACAACCGAGGAATGGGAATGCATGAACTCCAGCATCGCGCCCTCGGTGATGCGGCCGCGATCAAAGAGCGTGTTGAGGATCTCATAATGGACGAAGGTGGCGCAGCCCTCGTTCATCACCTTGGTCTGGCGCTGCGGATAGAAATACTGTGCGAGCATGCGCACAATGCGCAGCAGTTCGCGCTTCCAGTCATCCAGCTTCGGGGCGTGTTTTTCGAGGAAATAGAGCAGGTTTTCCTGCGGAAGATTGTATTCCATTTCCTCCTTGAGAGCCTCGCCGGAGAGCTGCGCGTTGTTTGCCGACGGCAGTTCGGAACGCGGGATGGTGCGCCAGATTTCGTTGTAGGTCTCTTCCTCGTGCTGGCGGCGGCGGCGCGCCTTTTCGGCAGCATCGGCGGAGGTGTGGCGCGGGCGGGGATGACGCGAGATGCCCTGGTTCATCAATGCGTGGGCCGAATCGAGGACCATTTCGACGTCTTCGATGCCGTACTTTTCCTCGCACTCGGCGACGTATTCCTTGGCAAATGTCAGATAGTCGAGAATCGACGTCGCGTCGGTCCACTGCTGGAACAAGTAGTTATTCTTGAAGAAGTGGTTGTGGCCCATGGCCGCGTGCGCCAGGACAAGTGCCTGCATCGTCATGGTGTTTTCTTCCATGATGTAGTTGATGCAGGGATCGGAGTTGATCACAAGTTCGTAGGCGAGCGCGCGGGCGCCTTTGCGATAGAGCACTTCCTCGCGGGCGAAATGTTTGCCGAACGACCAGTGGCGGTACATGTTCGGCATGCCGATCGAAGCATAGGCATCGAGCATCTGTTCCGAACGAATGACCTCAATCTGGTTGGTGTAGATGTTGAGCCCCATCTCACCAACGCCGATCTCGTGGATGGCATCGTAGGTGCGCTTGACGAGATCGAAGGTCCAATCCGGCTCGTCATAGAGCAAGTCACCGCGACCGACGGCCGGGGCGGCTGGTGGCGTGCTGGTGGCGTCGGAGTTTTCGGACATCGCATTACTCCGACGCACTGAACAGTTCGCGGAACACGGGATAGATGTCACCCGGGCTCGACACCCTGCTCATGGCGAAGTTCGGGTTGTCGGCCAGCAGGTCATCGTAGCCCGACCAGACAACCGAGAGAAATGGTGCGATCTGCTGGTCGGAATAGACCTCGATGTAGGCGTAATACTGGCAAATCGGCAGGATCTCGTGTTGCAGCATAGTCATGCAGCGGCCCATGTCATCGTCGAAATTGTGGCCGTCTGAGGCCTGGGCGGCATAGATGTTCCAGTCATCGACCGGATAGCGCTCCTTGACAACGCGCAACATCTCATCGAGCGCCGAGGAGATGACCGTGCCGCCGGTCTCGGTGGCGCGGAAAAAGGTCTCCTCGTCAACCTCCTGGGCCGAGGTTGTATGGCGAATGAAGACGATGTCGACCTCGTTGTAGTGGCGCGTGAGGAACAGGTGCAGCAACATGAAGAAGCGCTTGGAAAGATCCTTCAATTCTTCCGTCATCGAGGCTGAGACATCCATCAAACAGAACATCACCGCCTGGGTCTTCGGCCGCGGGCGATACTCCGTGCGGTTGTATCTGAGATCAATCGGGTCGATGTAGGCAACGACCTTGCGCAGGTGTTCGAGATGGCGGAGCTTGCCGCGCAGCTGCGCAAGTTCGATCTCATTGGGCGCGTCCTTGGCCTCCTCCTCCTCAATCTGACGCCTGATCTTGTCGATCTCATCCTGGCTCGGACGGCGCAGCGCAATGCGCCGTGCCAGCGAATTGCGCATCGTGCGGACGTGGTTCATCTTGGCCGGCGGGCCCTCGGTCATGAAGCCGGCATGGAAGGGCTCGTTTGACTTGAGGTTTTTCAGCTTGGCCTTGACGAGGTTTGGCAGGGCGAGGTCATCGAAGAAAATGTCGAGGAATTCCTCGCGGCTCAGCGAAAAGACGAAATCATCCTCGCCTTCGCCCTGGTTGGAGCCCTTCTGGCCGCGCCCGCCGCCGCCCTGTTCGGGCTTGCGAATAACATCACCGGGCGAGAATTCCTTGTTGCCGGGCAGCACGTGGTCGCGCTCGCCGGCATCGCCGCCGAGACCGAAGGTCGGCTCGCGCAAGGACTTGGTACGAATGCGCACGTTTTCGCCACCTTCGACCTCGGAGACCTTGCGCTTCTTGAGGCTGTCGCGCACGGCTTCACGAATCTCGGCCTTCGCCCGGCGCAGGAAGCGCTGGCGATTGCCGAGGCTTTTGGCCTTCGGATTGAGACGACGGTCGACGATGTGCATTTCGGCGTCCTTAGATCATGTCCGCCCCAGGCGGGTCCACCGTGCCGGCCCACTCCCCCGCCGGGCAAAACTGACAAATCGAACTCGATTGCTTCCGCGGCTGTGCTTTCAAACATCGGCAATGGTTCAACAACCCGTGCCACCATTCAGTCCTTTCGGACATTATTTATCCTTTGGATCCCATTGATCCTATAAATCCTATCGATCTATCCTGACTTCTTCACCCGCATATACCACTCGACCAGGCGGCGGACCTGGCGCGGGGTGTAGCCGCGCGCGACCATGCGCTGGACGAACTCCTCGTGCTTCTTCTCGGTCTCGCCGTCCTGTTTGGCGCCGAACGAAATCACGGGCAGCAGATCTTCGACCTGCGAGAACATGCGCTTCTCGATGACGTCGCGGATTTTTTCGTAGCTGGTCCAGCTCGGGTTCTTGCCACCGTTCTTGGCGCGGGCGCGCAGCGAGAACTTGACAACCTCGTAACGGAAGTCCTTCGGGTTGGCGATGCCGGCCGGCTTTTCGACTTTGGACAGTTCCTGGTCAAGGATCTGGCGGCTCATCAGCTGGCCGGTGTCGGGATCCTTGTAGTCCTGGTCTTCAATCCAGGCATCGGCATAGGCAACGTAGCGGTCGAACAGGTTTTGGCCGAAATCGTGATAGCTTTCAAGGTAGGCCTTCTGGATCTCGTTGCCGATGAACTCGGCGTAGCGCGGTGCCAGCTCCTCCTTGATGAACTCGATGTAGCGTGCCTCGTTTTCCTCCGGCAACTGCTCGCGACGAATCGATTGTTCGAGCACGTACATCAGGTGGACCGGATCGGCTGCGACCTCGTTGGTGTCGTAGTTGAAAGTCTCCGACATCACCTTGTAGGCAAACCGCGTCGAGGTGCCGTCCATGCCTTCATTGATACCGGCAGCATCGCGATATTCCTGTATGGTCTTGGCGTGGGGATCGGTATCTTTGAGGCTTTCGCCGTCATAGACCCGCATTTTTGAGAAGGCCGACGAGTTCTCGTGTTCCTTGAGGCGCGTGAGCACGGAAAACTGCGCCAGCATTTCGAGGGTCGCCGGAGCGCACGGCGCCTGCAGGACTTCGCTGGTCGACAGCAATTTGTCGTAGATCTTCTTTTCTTCCATGACCCGCAGGCAGTAGGGCACCTGGATCACGCAAATGCGGTCGAGGAAGGCCTCGTTGTTCTTGTTGGAGCGGAACGATTGCCACTCGCTTTCGTTCGAGTGGGCGATAATCATGCCCTGATAGGGCAGGGCGCCGACATTCTCGGTGCCAACGTAGGTGCCGTCCTGGGTGGCTGTCAGCAGCGGATGCAGCATCTTGATCGGCGCTTTGAACATCTCGACGAATTCGAGCAAGCCCTGTGTCGTGCGGTTGAGACCACCGGAGTAGGAGTAGGCATCGGCATCGTTCTGGCCGTAGAATTCAAGCTTGCGGATGTCGACCTTGCCGACCAGGGAGGAGATATCCTGGTTGTTCTCATCGCCCGGCTCGGTCTTGGTCACACAGACCTGGCGCAAGCGTGACGGGCGCAGCTTGACCACCGAAAACTTGGAGATATCGCCGCCAAACTCGTCCAGGCGTTTGATTGCCCAGGGGCTCATCCGGCCGGTCAGCTTGCGTTTCGGGATGGCGTATTTTTCTTCGAGCGTCTGGCCCATGGTGTTGGGGTCGAATAGTCCGAGCGGACTTTCAAAAATCGGGCTAATTTCGTCTGCGGCCTTGAGAACGTAGACGGGACGGACTTCCATCAGCTCCTTGAGCCGTTCGGCCAGGGAGGATTTGCCGCCGCCGACCGGGCCAAGCAGATAAAGTATCTGCTTGCGCTCTTCGAGGCCCTGAGCGGCGTGGCGGAAGAAGCCAACTATCCGCTCGATTGTTTCCTCCAGTCCGTAGAAATCCTTAAAGGCCGGGTAAACCTTGATCGTCCGGTTCTGGAATATGCGGCCGAGCCGGCTGTCCTTTGAAGTGTCGATCATTTCCGGCTCGCCGATCGCCGTGATCATGCGTTCGGCGGCGCTTGCATACAAAGACGAATCGTCCCTGCAGGCCTCAAGGTAATCTCTTAGCGAGAGCTCCGACTGCTTTTGGCGATCGTAGCCCTGTGCATAGATCTCAAAAATCTCGTTCGCGGTCGTCATTGATCTTTCTCGCTTGTGTTCAAGCCCTGTGCATCGCGTCTGCCACACGGACGCAACTCAATTGAACGTGGTTGCTGGCGCTGCGGATCGCAAGTTGCAACCACCGCCGCCGCGGGCGTTCATGCGAGGTCCGATCGAGGGTAACACGCTCTGTTCGCCCGCACGTGACGGTTTTATTCGGAGACATGCATTCCCACTGCAATGTGAGTCTCCACGACATCATAAGTGATTGCTGGTTCAAAAACTGTAATCGCCAGTTCTGGCGGAACTGAGCCGCAGAAGTGGCACGACCAAGCAGTAACACAACTTATTTGAATCCAAGCAAAAATTGCGAAAACTGTAATATCGGACCGGAGAATTATGGCGATTGATTCGGGCGATTTCACGGGTTTGTGACAAAGCGGAGGTGTTGGATAACTCGCGGATCTATGGACGCAGTTCATCGCGCCCTCGGCGACGAACCGCATCGTCGTCGCGGAACCCTAGTCTCGTTCTCGATGCTGCTCACGGTAAAATTTGCGCGCATGCGCCGTGATAGCACTTGCGATTGCTCGAAGAGCTGGGCCGCGCCTTGCTGATCGCCAATCGCAAGCCGACACCGCGCCAGTTGAAAGCAAAGCTCCGATTTGTAGACCGGCGGCGCATTGCGGGCAACCAAATCCAGGCCGGTGCAGGCCTGAGCCTCGGCGACACCGGGCATGTCGCCGGCAAGGCACGCCTCGGCCGAGCGGGCGAATGCCCACGGCAACAGCTGTCGGGCGCCGGTGCTGTGATAGCAGTTGATCGCCGCACCAAGATCGGCATGGGCGGTGAGTGGATCACTTGATATCAGCATTGCCGCGCGGACGATCCTGGCCCATGCCCGCCAGTAGGGAAATTCGTGGTGCCCGGCAATACTTTTCGCGACAAGATCCATCAGTGCGGCCTCGCGGCCGGCGCCGAGCGTGCAAAACGCCAGCGCAAGAACACCGCAGACATGTGCACTGGTGTGGGCGTGTTGGATCGCCGTGGCGCGCTGCAATGCCTGCCGGGCATGGCGTCCTTGGGCGTTGCGATCACGTGCAATTGAATACGCCCAGGCCAGATGCGCATGGGCCAGCGCCAATTGGTCGGAGCCAAATTGAAAGCGCAGCTCGGCGTGGGCATCAACGTCGAATTCGGTGACCGTGGCTCTGAGGTGAAATACGGCGCTGGCCAGGTTGCCTTGCAGCAGTTCCGTAAGGCCCGCCATGCGATTTGCAAGCATGCGCAAGTGTGGCCGGTGGGAGATTTCGGCAAGGGCGACAAGTTTGCGGCTGGCGCGCAGCGCCTTGTCCATCTCGCCACGGGTCAGGTAACAGCCGAGCAGCCCCCAGATCGTATCAAAGGATCGCGGCGGCGCAGGTCTGCTTGATCCGGCGGTTCGCCGGGCACCATGTCCGTAGGCGGTCAGCACCGCCGGGGACGCATTGCCCTTGACCGTCGCAAGCTGTGTGCCCAACAGCCGGCAAACCTCCGTCCAGCTCGTATCCGACGTCGGCACGGCAATCGATTGAAGGCCGTCGTGGGCCGTCGTCAGGTATTCGATGGCCTTGTTAGGAGTGTCGCGGGCGATGGCATCCATGGCCGCCGACCGCCACCATTCACTCGCCGCGCGTACGCGTCCCGCGCGGGTGTAGTGTGTTGCAATTCTTGCCGCGCAGGCGTTGGCGGCAGCATGTGACGCGGAGCGTTCGCGTTCCGAGAGCAGATCGGCGAGGTCGGCGTGCAGGGCCGTGCGAACGGTCGTCGGCAGGGCATGGTAGGCAACGTCATGCATAACCGGATCGACAAATGCCAAGCTGGAACCGACCGGCGTTGTCGGCGTCTCGCGCACGACATCCGATGCCGTCAGCATCGCGACGACCGGCCGCGACGCACCGCGCTCGCAGCACAGTAGCGCGTCCAGAGTTGCCTGGTCGAATGTCGTGCCAATAATGCTGGCGACGCTGAGGAAGCGTCGCACATGACCCAGATCCCGGAATGCGCGGACGACGTGGACGGGCTGATCTAAAGCCAGCGGCAATTGCAAATGACCAAACCGGTTGGCCGGCATCGGCGTCAAGCACGCGATCTCGTACCCGCATGCGTTGGCGAGGCGCCCGACGTCCGCTGTGGCGACGATGCCGCACGGCGGTGCGCTGGCCTGAGCGTGGCCGACCACGGCAAGGCAGTATCCGGTCAAGCGCGTCTGCCTCGACGACAGCGATGCAGCATAGTCAGAGACCAACAACGTGCCGTGGCTGATAGCACAGCTCGCGGAATGCCGCCGCGTACCCGCCGATGCGAGGGCGCGCGCTGCGGCAAGGGCCTGCGAAAGAACGTGTTCGTCGGCACCGATCCAGCCGCACAGCAGGCCCTGCATTTCAACCCTGGCAAAGTCGGCGGCATGCAGGCGCGCAATGTCCTCGGCCCTGGCGATAAAATCATCGATCGCGCCGGCAGCCGTCTCGGGATCATTGCCGGCCGTAATCGAAGAGTGTGCGGCGTAAACAACGATAGCTCGGCACAGCTCGGTATTGCCGATGCGACGGCTCAGCCAGCCAGTCAAGAACGCAAGATCAGCACTACCAATCTCATCTGAAGCCAACTTGTCACGGTCATGCGCAAGGGAGTTGCTGCGCCGACGCAAGGCAAACCTCCAATGACAATGGTTGCAGTTCTGTTGAGTTGTCGCGTGAGCGATCGCGGGAGACGTTTACGCATATCAGACATGCAACCCGATAGGTCGACAAACCCAGTCGCAGGTTCAGCAGTATGCTTAAATCGTTTAATATTTGCTATTTCGCAGAAGTCTTCCCGACCACCACCGCGGGCCGCTGCGTGTCCGGCAAACTGCCCGGCCTGCGCACGTTGGCAAGGCGACAGACGTGAACGGCCATCAACCTTCGGACTTGGCCCGAACCATCGTGCTTGCCGACCCGGCCACCGAGGGCGGAGATCATCTCGCGTTGTCACGCCGACGCTCAGCGCCTGGCGTCTGACGCCTTAACTGGCGATCTCGTAGCCGTTGAGTTTGGCTGCGTCGCGGATCAGCGCGTCGACGTGGCGGGCAAACGAGCGCCAGCACTCGAGGCGAAATCGCGTTGGCTGATCGCGCCGCATCAAGATCACCTCGACCTTGCCAAAGATCGTACGCGTGGCAGTGCCGAGCCGGAATGTATGCGCATCGAGGTCCAATGGACAGCCCGCGTTCAAGACTTCTGCTGCTGCATCACCGGTCAGTTCATAAGCGACGTTGCGATGAGATACATCGACAAGTGAATGAACGCAGCCATCCAGCTGTTCGCGGAGTTCCCGGTCAAGGCCGCGGTCCACCTGTTCCGTGATCAACAGCCATTCGTCCGGGCCAAGCTTTACCGACAGGCGGTCGGTACCGGTAAACGAGTTCAACGGCTGCGCAATGGTGAAGCCGGCGAGCTGACCGCGCTGTTGCGCGGCGCCCACATCAAGGCGCAGCGACCAGCGCGCGGCCGACGGGCAGACGCGCAGCGCCAGTTGCGCCGCACCCGCGATCGGATGCGGTTCGGTTGCTGTTACGATCGACGTCCGTTCCATCGTCATCGACTTGGCCTCGCCTCACTGCCCGGGATTGGTCTTGAGAAACCTCGGTTCGGTGACGCGAACCGCGGCGAACCCGTCAGGCGTCGTCGCATGCAGTGTCGATCCGACCAGATCTCGGCCGCCTTTGACCAGGGCCATCGCGATCGCACGTTCGCAGTTGGAACTGAAGTAACTGGAGGTGACGTGGCCGAGCATCGCGACGGGAATAGCGGCGGCCGGATCGCGGACGATCTGCGCGCCCTCATCCAGCACCGTGTCGTCGTCGGTGAGCAACCCAACCAATTGTTTGCGTCCGGGCGCCGCGATGTCGGGGCGGTTGAGCGATCGCTTGCCGACGAAATCCGGTTTGGTCTTGGACACGAGACCGCCGAGGCCGAGATCGTCGGGCGTGACGGTGCCGTCGGTTTCCTGGCCGACAATAACAAATCCGGTCTCGGCGCGCAGGACGTGCATGGTCTCGGTGCCATAGGGCGTGATGTCGTAGGGCTTGCCGGCCTCGAGAACCGCCTGCCAGACGGCGGCGCCATAGTCGCTGGGAACATTGATTTCGTAGCCCGGCTCACCGGTGAACGAGACGCGGAACAATCGGCAAGGCACACCGGCGAAGTGGCCGGTGCGCACGCCCATGTGCGGGAACGCGTCGTCGCCAAGGTCGATGTCGTCGACAAGGGCGGAAATGGTGTCGCGGGCACGCGGGCCCTGGACGGCGATCACCGCCCATTGCTCTGAGATCGACGTCAGGTGCACCTTCAGATCGGTAAACTCGGTTTGCAGGTAGTCTTCCATGTGGGCGAGCACGCGCGGCGCACCGCCGGTGGTCGTGGTCAAATGGAAACGATCTTGCGCCAGGCGACCAACCACCCCGTCGTCGAAAATAAAGCCGTCCTCCTTCAGCATCAGCCCGTAGCGGCAGCGGCCGGGCGCGAGGTTCGACCAGGCATTGGTGTAGATGCGGTTTAGAAACTCGGCGGCGTCGGGCCCGACAACCTCGATCTTGCCGAGCGTCGAAGCATCAAAGATGCCGACACGCTGGCGCACGGCGAGACACTCGCGGCGTACCGCCCGATCCATGGTTTCGCCGGCCTCGGGAAAATACCAGGCGCGCTTCCAAAGGCCGACATCTTCGAATTCGGCGCCCATGGCAACGGCCTGATCATGGCTCGGGGTCAGGCGGATCGGATCGAACAGTTCACCGCGGCTTTGGCCGGCGAACGCACCAAAGCTGACCGGTGTGTAGGGCGGCCGGAAGGTTGTTGTTCCGATTTCTGGAAGCGGACGGCCGAGCTCGGCTGCGACAATCGAAAGGGCGTTGAGGTTCGATGTCTTGCCCTGGTCGGTGGCCATACCGGTGGTGGTGTAGCGCTTGACGTGCTCGATCGATTCAAAGCCTTCGCGCAGGGCAAGCTTGATATCCTTGTCGGTGACATCGTTCTGAAAATCGACAAATGCCTTACCATTGGCGGGCTTTGGTGGCGCTCCAACGATGCTTGTCAGCGGCACAAAACCGGTCAACGTGCGGCCGGCATCGAATTCGCGCGGGCTTGGTGCGGCGTGCCCGGCAGCCCAACCTTGCGCCAGGCAGGCAGCCAATTCGAAAGTGCCGTTGCAGGCGCCGACGCTCTGTTGAGCCTGCGCGGCCCGGCCTGGCACGAAGGCTTGGACCGCGTCATCAAACGTGAGCCTGGCGCGGGACTGGGAGGCCATATGAACCGACGGTGTCCAGCCGCCCGACATGCCAATGCAGTCGCATTCCAAGGTGTCGGTTTGCCCGCCGCCGGCATCGACAGGTGCAACGGTCAGACCCTTGACGCGGGTGCGCCCGACGGCGGCCAGCGGCCGCCAGCCCGTGCGCACTCCGATGCCGTCGCCCTGCACCGCAGTCAACTCCTCACCGATCTGGTCCGGCTGGCGGCTGTCGATGATCCGAACCGCAATGCCCGCCCGCTTCAGGTCCAGTGCGACCTGGTAGGCCGAAGCGCCGTTGGCGGCGAGGACGACATTGCGTCCGGGCGCGACGGCGTAGCGATTGACGAATGTTCTGACGGCCTCGGCGAGCATGATGCCCGGGCGGTCGTTGTTGGCAAAGACCAGCGGGCGTTCATGCGCGCCCGTCGCGATCACCACCCGCCGCCCGCGCACCTGCCACAGCCGTTCGCGCGCCGTTCCGGCGGTCGGATAACCGACGTGATCGGTCAGCCGTTCGCACAGCGCAATATGGTTGTGATTGAAATAGGCAAACGCAGTTGTCCGCCTCAACAATCGCACATTCGGGCGGCGCGAAAGTTCCGCGATGGCGTTGGCGCACCACTGTGCGGCAGACCGGCCCTCGATCTCGGACGACAGATCGTGCAGCAAGGAGCCGCCGAATTCGGCCTGTTCATCGCACACGATCACGCGCTGATCGGCCTCGCTTGCTGCCAGCGCCGCGGCAAGACCGGCCGGACCGGCACCAATAACCAGCACCTCGCAGTGAGCATGCCGGTGCACGTACAGATCGGGATCCGGCGCCTGCGGGGCATCGCCGAGGCCGGCTGCGCGCCGAATGATTGGCTCGTAGACGGACGCCCAGAATGAGCGCGGCCACATGAACGTCTTGTAGTAAAATCCGGCCGTGAACATCGGCGAGAGCAGGTCATTGACTGCACCGACGTCGGCCGCCAACGACGGCCAGTGGTTTTGCGAGCGCAATGCCAGGCCGTCGAAGGCCTCGACGACGGTGGCGCGATTGTTCGGCTCACGGCGGCCGTGGCCACGGTCGACATCGAGCAGCGCGTTGGGTTCTTCCGAACCGGCCGCCAGAATGCCGCGCGGACGGTGATACTTGAAGGAACGACCAACGAAATGAACGCCGTTTGCAAGCAGGGCGGAGGCGGCGGTATCGCCCTCGTAGGCCGGGATATCACGACCGTTGAAGCGTACGACGATCGGCTTGGCGCGATCAATGCGACCGCCGACCGGCAAGCGATAAGGCTGGCTCATGATTGCGCCTCATCATCGGCTTCGATGACTGGTCGCGGCGCGCCCATCTTGTAAGTCGTCACAATGCGATCGCTCACGGAATGACGAATGGCGTTGAACCAGCGCTGACACCCGTGCGTATGGTTCCAACGCTCAGCAAGCAGGCCTTTCGTGTTGTCACGATAGAACAAGAACTGGGCCCAGTCCTCATCGGACATTGTCATCGGATCGAGCGGTCTGGCGACGTGGGCTTGGCCGCCGCAGTGGAATTCCAATTCGGGTCGCTCTCCGCAGTACGGACAGTTGATCAAAAGCATGCGGTGTTCCCAGTATCATATCGGTTTTAACTGTTGTCGCCGATCTCAGTGTGCCACGGCCGCAGCCGCCGCCTCGTCTATAAGCGCACCGGTGCGGAAGCGCTCGATGGTGAACGGTGCCGCGATCGGATGAGGTTCGTCCTTTGCCATCGTCCAGGCGAAGACGTGGGCCGAGCCCGGCGTCGCCTTGAAGCCACCCGTTCCCCAGCCGCAATTGACGTAAAGACCCGGCACCGACGTTTTCGAGATGATCGGCGATCGGTCGTAGGTCGTGTCGACAATGCCGCCCCAGTTGCGCAGCATGCGCATGCGGCGAAACTGGGGGAACAGTTCGCAAATCGCATCAAGCGTGTGGGCGGTGATGTGCAAGCCGCCCTGCTGGCTGTAGGACACGTACTGGTCGGTTCCCGCACCGATCACCAACTCACCCTTGTCGGACTGACTGATGTAGGCGTGGACCGTGTTCGACATGACCACGCAGGGAAACACCGGCTTGACCGGTTCCGAGACCAGGGCCTGGAGCGGGAAACTCTCGAGCGGCATTCTGAGGCCGGCGCGCGCCATGACAACGCTGCTATGGCCGGCTGCGACGACGCCAACCTTCGGGGTCTTGATGGTCCCTCGGGTGGTGTCGATGGCGGCCACGGCACCCGTCGCCGGATCACGATCAATGCGCAGGACCTCGCAATTCTGGATGATGTCGACGCCGAGCCCGTCGGCAGCCCTAGCATAACCCCACGCCACCGCGTCATGACGGGCGACGCCGCCGCGGCGCTGCAGGGCGGCACCCAACACCGGATAGCGGATCGATTTTGAAATGTTGAGGGGCGGGCAGAAGGCCTTCGCCTGTTGCGCCGTCAACCACGCGTTGTCGACGCCATTGAGGCGATTTGCGTACACGTGACGCTTGAAGCTTTGCACATCGTGAATGTTGTGGGCCAACATCATCACGCCGCGCGGCGAATACATGGTATTATAGTTGAGTTCCTGCGACAGGGTTTGCCAGAGCTTAACGGCATGGTCATAGATCGCCGCACTCTCGTCGTAGAGGTAGTTGGAGCGAATGATGGTGGTGTTGCGGCCGGTGTTGCCGCCACCGAGCCAGCCCTTGTCAACGACGGCAATGTTGCGCAGACCGTGCTCCTTGGCGAGGTAATAGGCGGTGCCGAGACCATGTCCGCCGGCGCCGACAACGACGGCGTCATAGGCAGACTTCGGTGCGGCAGCGCGCCATTGGCGCGGCCACTTCTGATGAGCGGACAACGCGTTGCGGGCAATTGAAAGGGCTGAAAATTTCATGGCCGTTCAGGTTTGTGTGATGTTCAACGTCGTGTCAGGTTTGACCAAAACGTCGGCCGACAGACCGCACTGCTGGCAACCGGCACTGTTACTGGGATGGTGAGGGCATTTCAACTTGGCTGCGGTAGGATTGGCGCACTTGCCGCCGATCGACGCCGAGTTTTGCATCCGCGACGGAAATTCGCCAGAAGCTCCGTTTACCCTTT
Organism: Hyphomicrobiaceae bacterium; assembly: GCA_965223355.1. Taxonomy (GTDB): domain Bacteria; phylum Pseudomonadota; class Alphaproteobacteria; order Rhizobiales; family Hyphomicrobiaceae; genus Tectiglobus. The sequence continues at coordinate 2,863,203 of CBDCWE010000003.1, read as the reverse complement.
GACGATGTGAGCCGCTCGGCCGTGGCTCGCGTAACAGAACTGATATGCGCATATATACTGATATGCACTGAAATGCCCAGAACTGCCATGTGGCGCTTAAATCTCCGGATCTATATGCGCTAGATCATCGTGTTTTAGAGGCGAGCAACTTTCTGCCTTTATTCGGGATCGTTCCGATTCTGAATAAAGGCAGGTTGCTCTAGGGAACGATCTCGAACCTGTTTTCCGTCGGAGACAAGATTTGACTTCAGGCGACAACCAGCAGTTGACGCGGACCGACGCTCAGCATCGGGCCGTGCGCAACGACACCGCTGCAATCGCGGCGATCGGACGCCGTCAACGGGTTGGCAGGCCGGGCGGTTGGCGCTTGCTGGTGCGCAGATTGATGCAGGTCTTGCTGCCGGTCGTGATCATCGCGATCGGCTTTGGGCTCTACAGCTATCTGAAGGCAACAAAGCCTGAGACCCGCAAGAGAACACCCCAGGAAACGGTGTTCTCGGTGCGCTCGATCCCGGTTGCATTTGCCAATCATCAGCCGCATCTGACACTTTACGGAACGACGGTGGCCGGCCGTGAGGTCGAATTGCGCTCGCTGGTCGCCGGCCGGGTCATCGCAACGGGGCCGCAATTGCAGGCCGGTGGCCGGGTCGAAGCCGGCGACACGCTGATCGAAATCGACCCGTTCGACTACCGGGTGGCGATCTCGGAAGCCACCGCCCAGCTCGCCGAAGCACGGGCAAAATTGGTCGAGACGGACGCTTCGCTGGCGGTTGAACGCGGCAATCTCAAGTCGGCGCGGGCGCAAGCGGCATTGGCGCAAACCGACCTCGAACGCGCCGTTCCGCTGGCGCAACGGGGCACGGTTTCGAAGCGGACCGTCGATGATCGCCGGTTGATCGCATTACAACGCCAACAGGCCGTCACCCAGTCGCAAAACAATCTCAGGGTTTGGGAGGCGCGCAAGGCCCAGCACATGGCTGCGGTCAAACGATTGGAAACGGCCCTGGAGCGGGCTCAGAAAAGGCTCAGTGAAACCCGCCTTAAGGCTCCGTTCAGCGCCTATGTCAGTGATGTTGGCGCGCAAGTCGGGCGGATGTTGAGCGTCAACGATCGCGTCGCAACGCTGATCGATCGCGACTGGATCGATGTGCGCTTCACGCTGACGGATGGCCAATTCGGGCGCATCGCCGGCGGTGAAAAGGGTCTGATCGGCCGCCACGTCGATGTGCGCTGGATTACTGGCCGCAAGGCATTGACATACGGTGCAAAGATCGAACGCATCGACGGCCGCGTCACTGCCGACAGCGGCGGCGTGCAAGTCTATGCCCGGGTGGCGACGCCGCAAACGCCCGTCGCGCTGCGGGCCGGCGTGTTCGTCGAAGTTCGGTTGCCGGATGCCACGTTCGAGCGGGTTGCCAAGGTGCCGAGCGAAGCCGTCTACGACGGCCGGGCGGTCTACATCATCGCGAACGGGCGCCTCAAAAGACGAGATATCGCGATCGTCGGCACCAGCGGCAAGGACCTCCTGATCGAGGGCAATATCAAACCGGGCGAGAGGATCGTGATCACGCGCCTCGCCCGGCCGGGCGACGGAGTGCGCGTCAAGGAACGTGCCTCAAATGATGCTTAGGATTGGCGACAGATTTCGCCGCCGAGCCAGATGGCCGGCAGCGGAACCGGCGCCGAACGACGGGATCATCGCCCGCTTCGCCCGGCACGGAACGGCGGCAAATCTGCTGATGGTGACGCTGCTGCTGATCGGGTTGTTCAGCCTGACCCGGCTCAACCGCCAGTTCTTCCCCGACTTCGAGGTGCCGTTCATTGTTGTTTCCGTGGCCTGGCCGGGGGCCAGCGCAGAAGATGTCGAAAAGGGCATCCTCGACGTGCTGGAGCCGGCGCTCAGGTTCATCGACAACGCCGAGGCGGTGCGCTCCTACGCCCGCGAGGGCACCAGCTCCATTACCATCGAGTTTGCGCCGACGGCCGACATGCAAAAGGCGCAATCCGACGTCGAGCAAGCGGTCGCGACCGTCACGACGCTGCCGGAAGACTCCGAAACGCCGAAGATCCGACGTGCGGCACGGTTCGACCGCATCGCGCGGGTCGCCATTACCGGTCCGTTCTCGGAACAGGTCCTCAAGTCCTATGCCAAACAATTGCGCGACGGTTTGCTCGCGACCGGCATCGACAAGGTCGACCTCGTCGGGGCGCGGGACGAGGAGATCTGGATCCAGATCCGCGAGGCCGATCTCAGGCGCTACAACCTGAGCCTCGAAGCCATCTCCCGAAAGGTCCGTGACAACACCCAGGACCAGCCGGCAGGCACCCTGGACGGGTCAAGCGAACGCCAGTTGCGCGCCAAGTCGGAACGTAAGACGCCGGAAGCAATCGGCGAGATCGAGATCAAGTCGCTGCCGTCCGGGCAGAAGGTCTATCTGAGAGATGTTGCCGAGATCGACACGCGATTCGAACGCGAAGGAAAAATCGGGCTGAGCCGCGGCCGGCTGGCGATGGAACTCGTCGTGCAGCGCGCACTGACCGCTGACACGCTGCGCACCATGGAGCTGATGCAGACCTACATCGCAAAGGCGCAACAGGAATTTCCAAAATCGCTGCAGATCGCGGTCTATGACGTGCGCGGCAAGTTCGTGGCCCAGCGGCTCGGGATCTTGGTCTGGAACGGCTTGCAAGGCCTTGTGCTGGTTCTGCTGGCGCTGTTCATCTTTCTCAACAGCCGGGTTGCGTTCTGGACGGCCGCCGGCATCCCGATTGCGATGTTTGCGACCCTCGGCGTGATGTGGGCGAGCGGGCAGAGCATCAACATGGTGTCGATGTTCGGGCTGATCATGATGCTCGGAATCATTGTCGACGATGCCATCGTCGTCGGTGAACACACGGCCGCGCTTGAGGAGGGCGGCATGGTGCGGGGCCGGGCGGCCGAGCAGGGTGCCATCCGAATGTTCGCGCCGGTGACGGCTGCAACACTGACGACGGCTGCAGCCTTCCTGCCGATTTTCTTCATCGGCGATCGTATTGGCGATATCATGCGCGGCATCCCGCTGGTGGTGCTGGCGGCATTGTTCGCCAGCCTCATTGAATGCTTTTTGATCCTGCCCGGCCATCTCCGCCATGGCCGGCCGAGCGCCAACGGTCCGGGCCGGATCCGGCGTGGTTTCGATGCCGGATTTGTGTGGTTCCGCGAGACAATCTTCCGCGGCATCGTGGCCACCGCCTACCGGTGGCGCTACACCAGCATTGCGATCATGGTTGCCGGCCTGATCGTGGCGGTCGGAGCGCTGGCCGGCGAACGCGTACGGTTCATATTCTTTCCGCGCCTCGAACCGGAGAACGCGCTGGCCTCGATCTATTTCGCGCCCGGCGTGCCGCGCGAACAACAGATCACCGCCGTCGCTACCGTGGAAGCAGCGCTCTACGAGGCCGAGAAGCGCCTGCTCGCCAGTGCCGCGTCGGGCGATGGCGGCACGGATCGCGGCACGGATGGTGCGGCGGGGCGAGCGGCGACGAAACTGGTCGAAGCCTCCTTTTCACTGCTCGGGCAGGTCGGCCGCACACAAGGCAACAATCTCGCGCAAATCAATGCGCAGCTGACCCCGAGCGAGGCGCGCAGCATTCGAACCCGGGCCATTATCCGTGCCTGGCGGCGGGCGATGCCATCGATTGCGGGCATTGAGCGGATTGCAATCTATGGCCGCCGCGCCGGCCCGCCCGGACGCGATGTTGACGTGCGCCTCCAAAACGGGCCGATCGAGGTCCTGAAAAGAGCCGCCGAGGACCTCAAGGTCAGATTGACGGCCTTAGCGGGCGTCAGCGCCATCGAAGACGACCTTCCCTACGGCAAGCAAGAGCTCGTATTTTCACTAACCCCGCGCGGCACGGCGCTTGGATTTACAGGGGCGTCGATCGGACGACAGGTGCGCAACGCGTTCGAAGGCGCGGTTGCGACGCGGTTCGCCCGCGGTGACGATGAGATCACGGTGCGCGTCTTGCGCAAGCAGGAAGTCGATGGTCTCGCGGCGCTCTACACCATGTACGTTCGCACCGACAGCGGCGCCCGTGTTGCGCTGACGGACGTCGTCGACATCAGCGAGCGGCAGACGTTTTCAATCATTCAGCGGCGCGAAGGCATCACCACCGTCGCGGTGACCGCAGATCTCGACAATGACGTCACAACAACGGCGAAAGTGGTTGCCCAGTTGGAGCGCGAGGTGATGCCGGCGCTCGCTGAAAAGTATGGCATTTCCTACTACTACAGTGGTCGCGAAGAAGAGCGCGGGAAGGCGTTCAAGGATCTGCGGTCGGGAGCGTTGCTGGCCCTGGCGCTGATTTACATCATCCTCGGCTGGGTCTTTGCGAGCTATTTCAAACCTTTCGCCGTGATGGCGATCATCCCGTTCGGGTTTGTGGGTGCGGTGAGCGGCCACTATCTCATGGGCCACAACCTGACGTTGCCGTCGATGATCGGTTTGCTGGGCCTCAGCGGAATTCTGGTCAACGACTCAATCGTCCTGGTCAGCCGCATGATCGAGCGCCAGAAGCGCGGTGAAATGCTCGAAGCCGCCGCGGTTGGTTCGGCATGCGACCGGCTGAGAGCCGTGCTTTTGACATCGCTGACGACGATCGGCGGTTTGACGCCGTTGATGTTTGAGACCAGTCGCCAGGCTCAGTTCCTCATTCCGCTGGCAATCACCATTGTCTTTGGACTGGCGACGGCAACGGCGATCGTGCTCATTCTGGTGCCGTGTCTGGTCGGCGTCGGGTCGGACCTGGCGGGCATCGGCCGAGCTGTCAAACGCCTCTATGTTGGCGATGCCGATGCCGCCAGGGCGACGCCAGAACCGACCACGGGCCGCACCGTTCAGGAAATCAATTCGACGACCACAAGCTAGAAAACCCCTGACCAACCAAGTCCGGGGTCCAGGGGTCCAACCCCTGGTTGGGGTGTTTGAGGGGCTGAAAGCCCCTCAAGGATCGCCGCCAAGCGGCGATATGTTAAGGGCTCCGCCCTTAACGATCCCGCCAAAGGGCATTGCCCTTTGGAAACCTGAGACTTGTTCAGCGGTTTCTTGAGTGTTGAAAAGATACCGGGTCCATTCAGTGATTGGACTTTATGTTCGGGCAAACTCCACAGCAGTTCCAGGCGGCGGTCAGCACTCAGGCCTGCACACCAACGCCGGCTTATCTGCCAACTGTTGCAGGACCGGGCGCAAAGACTGTTTCCTAACAACGGATGATTTTCTGTATTGGACAACACCAATGTTGTGATTATAGCGTTTAAGGGTCAGCTGGAATCGTCCCGCTCCCCCGCCCGGCCATTCAAAGGCACACGTCGCTCGGCGGCCGGGCCCGGGAGCGGGACGGGACGGTGGCTCCGCCTTGGGCGGACATGATCGAACGATGGGTGCACGGCCTCATTTTGGAGCAGTTCAACTTGGACGCGACCAACCCAGATGCATTGCCGGCCTTGAACTTCAGGCGGTTCGACGATGTGTGTACGGTCGGCCTGCTGCTGGTTCCGCAGTTCTCGATGATGGCGTTCACCTCGATCATCGAGCCAATGCGGGTCGCCAATCGCTGCGTCGGGCGGGCGCTGTTTAGTTGGCAGGTTCTGACCCGTGACGGCAGTCCCGTCGCCGCCTCCAACGGTCTCGAGATCATCCCCCACGGCAGCTACGTCGGGGTTGCCACGATGTCGGCTGCAATCGTTTGCGCCGGCACCAACGTTTCGCATTTCGACCATCGCGACCTGATTGCCAATTTGCGCCGGCTATCCACATTCGGAACCGCTGTCGGAGCGGTTTGCACCGGAACTTACGTGTTGGCGCGGGCCGGACTGCTCAATGGCTATCAAGCGACCGTGCACTGGGAGGATCATCCAAGTCTGTCGTCCGAATTTCCGGATTTGGCGCTGACACAGGAACTCTTCGAAATTGACCGCAACCGGTTTACGTGTGCCGGCGGGACGGCGGCCATCGACATGATGCTGGCCATCATCACGCGCGATTTCGGTCCGGAGCTCGCGGCGGAAATCACCGACATTCTGGTGCATCACCGCAAGCGTGAAAAGAACGAGCGCCAGCGGATGGACCTGCGCAGCCGCCTCGGTGTTGCGCATCCCAAGCTGTTGTCGATCGTCAAGCGCATGGAGGAAACGGTCGATGCGCCGGTCAGCTGTGCCGAGCTTGCCAAACAGGAAGCGATTTCGACCCGCCAGATGGAGCGGTTGTTTTCCAAGTATCTCGGTCACTCTCCGACCCGGCACTATTTGTCCGTGCGGTTGGACCGGGCCCGCTTCCTGCTGTTGCAGACCAGTATGCCAATCCTGTCCGTCGCGATGGCCTGTGGCTTTGTTTCGGCATCACATTTTTCCAAGACCTATCACGAGCATTTCCGCCGCACGCCAAGCGCCGAGCGGCGCGATGGCAAGCCAAACGGTTAGTGGTCCGCCTGAGGCGGGGCAGCGGGTGGGTGCGGCCAGGTCTGAAACCGTGGGGTCTTTGAGCGCAAGGTTGGGTTGGATGACCGGCGTTGCCTCGATCCAGCGGGGTGTCGGCAAAGTTCCGAGACCCCGGCCAGCGCAGACGTCGGCGCAGTGATGCAAACTTCACAGCTGGTGGTCCCGTGGCTTGTCGACGGGACCCGGTCATCCGATTGCGCACAGCGGCCGGCAAGCAGCACGGCCGCGCCGTAAACCGCTGCGGCGCGGCCTGCCGCGCGATGGCTCCCGGTGACGAGCACCGGGATGACCTTGTGTGATCTACTGAAGGCTCGGGTTCCGGTCCGCGGATGACCGGCGTTGCCCCGATCCAGCGGGGTGTCGGCAAAGCTCCGAGGTCCCGGCCGGCGCAGACGTCGGCGCAGTGATGCAAATCTCACAGCTGTGATCCCGTGGCTTGTCGACGGGACCCAGTCATCCGCTTGCGCACGGTTATCGGCAAGGAGCGCGGCCGCGCCGTAAACCGCTGCGGCGCGGCCTGCCGCACGATAGCTCCCGGTGACGAGTACCGGGATGACCTTGTGTGATCTACTGAAGGCTCGGGTTCCGGTCCGCGGATGACCGGCGTTGCCTCGATCCAGCGGTTTGTCGGCAAAGCTCCGGGGGCCCGGCCGGCGCAGACGTCGGCGCAGTGATGCAAACTTTACAGCTGGTGATCCCGTGGCTTGTCGACGGGACCCGGTCATCCGCTTGCGCGCAGCTGTCGGCAAGCAGCACCGCCGCACCGTAAACCGCTGCGGCGCGGCCTGCCGCGCGATGGCTCCCGGTGACGAGCACCGGGATGACGTTGTGGGGTCCGCTGATCGCTCGGGTCCAGTCCGCGGTCGATAGCCTCGCCGCCGTCGCAGAGCTGTGGTAATCATTTACTCCGGCAGGCAGAGAGCCTGCAACCTCAAGACCGACTTGTCGGCCACGTCGGATCACCCCAGGACCCGGATCACGCCAGGACACCGCATGTTCGTTCCCATCCACGACAAAAACGCTCTGAAGGCGATCCCCTTTCAGTACGTCACGACACTCTTGATTGCCCTCAACATCGCCGTGTTCTTGGTGCAATCGAGCGGCGTCCCGATCCAGGCAGTGGCCAGTTTCGGTGTGGTGCCGAAGGAACTGTTGCAGGTCAATTACCTTGGTGGTCCGGCGCACGGTGTGAACGACATGTTCGCCGTTCCGGAAAGCTACACGCTCATCACCTACATGTTTCTACACGGTGACCTGCTTCATCTCGGCGTCAACATGATGTTTCTGTGGGTGTTCGGAGACAATGTCGAAGACGCCGTCGGCCATCTGAAATTCCTGATCTTCTATCTGTTGTGCGGCATTGCTGCTGGTGTGGCTCACACCCACATGGTGCCGGGCTCCGAGCGACCGCTGATCGGCGCCAGCGGCGCGGTTTCCGGCATCATCGCAGCCTATCTGCTGTTGCATCCGCGCGTGCTGGTGTGGGTTGTGGCGTTCCGCTTCATTCCGCTACGGATCGCGGCGGTGTGGCTGCTTGGGGCGTGGATCATCTATCAGATCGCGATGGCCTACCTGGCCCAAATCGGCATGCAGCAAGGGCCGGTTGCGTGGTGGGCGCACATCGGCGGATTGGTGGCCGGAGCGGTCTTGATCGTGGTGATGCGGCGGCCGGGGGTCTCGTTGCTCGATCGTGATCTCGCCAAGCCGGCCTTTGTTCAGCCTCGGAACGAGCCCGAATAAGACCAGAAAGTTACCCGATTGCGAAACGGCGATATGTTAAGGGCTCCGCCCTTTCAATCTTAATCTTGAGCCTGTTTCTTGCGAATCAGCGATGTTCAGGCTTGATCCGGCGGGATGGCCACCCTGCCGGATCGGGCGGGTTTGGGGCCGTGCCGCCCTTGGGTGATTTGCACCGTTTGTTAGCTAGAGCAACCTGCCTTTATTCGGGATCGGAACAATCCCGAATAAAGGCAGGTTGCTCTACTGAAAAAATCCAGAAACTGGCAGAGCTTATCTCAGCTCGCATCGCCGCCGTTGGCGACAGAACGGCCGTTTCAAACCGCCATGGTGCGGCCCAATGTGCCAACCTCAAGCGCGAACTGGGCAGGCAGCTCAAGGCCGTCGACAAGCATATCGCGCGCCTCGAGGCGATGATCCGCAAGATCATCGCAAGCGATGAGGCGCTGATGCGACGTTATGATATTCTTGTCTCAATTCCAGGTATCGCTGACATCACGGCGATGGGGCTGATCGGCCTGCTCAGCGAACTCGGCACCTGCACCGACAAAGAAATCGCAGCCCTTGTCGGCGTCGCGCCGATGAACTGGGACAGCGGCGAAATGCGGGGGCGGCGTGCCATTCGCGGCGGCCGAGCAGCAGTGCGTAAGCTGCTTTACATGCCGGCCATGGTGGCCATGGTTGCTGTCGGTCGTGGCGTGAATGCTGACTTGCAAACCTTCTACGAACGTTTGCGAGCCAACGCCAAGCCCGCCAAAGTCGCGCTCGTTGCCATCATGCGAAAACTCATCATTCTCGCCAACACCCTGATCTTCGAAAACCGAAAATGGGCCCCAAAAATGCCTTGACAAGCGAGACAGATGCTAACGATCCCGCCAAAGGGCGTTGCCCTTTGGAAACCGGTGAGGTTTCTCAGAGCCGTTACGTGCCGAGCGCTTCGCCGATGACTTTGGTCGCAGCGGTGATTCCCGATCCGCCCGTCGGCGCGCCCATGGTGGCGAGTGCTGCCTCGATTGTCGCCAGCGTACCGAGCACCATCGGCGGGTTAAGATGACCCATATGGCCGATCCGGAATGACGTGCCGGCAATGTCGCCGAGCCCGACGCCGAGGGTCAACCCGGCGTCGCGTTCGCAAATCGTGCGCAACTGCTCGCCGTCGATCGATCCCGTCAGAACCGTCGTGGTCGAATTGGACCGGTGTTTTGGATCACGAATGTTGAACGCGAGACCGCCGGGCGTGGCCCAGGCTGCGATGGCAGCACGGGTTGCCTGTGCAAAAATGCCATGGCGCTGCCAGATGCCCTCCAGAGTTTCCTCGGCGATCATGTCGAGCGCGGCACGCATCGCATAAATGTGCTGAACGGGCGCGGTTCCGGCGTAGCGCATGTAGTGTGCAGCGTCATCAAGGCGGCTCGTCCAATCCCAATAGGATGAGCGCATGTCGGCGCGTTTGTGGGCGGCGAGCGCCTTGTCGCTGGCCCACACGAGGCCGAGACCCGGCGGCACCATCAGCCCTTTCTGGCTGCCGCCGACCGTCACGTCAACGGACCACTCGTCCATCAGGTATTCAACGCAGCCGAGCGAAGCAATGCAATCAACCATATAGAGCGCGGGATGATTGGCGGCATCGATCGCCTTTCTGATGGCGGCAATGTCGTTCCAGACACCCGATGCAGTATCGATCTGAACACAGAGAATCGCCTTGATCTCATGGGCCGGATCCGCTCGGAGGCGCTGTTCCAGTGCCGCCGGATCAATGGGTCCGCGCTCCGGCGCATTCAGCACTTCGATCTCGGCGCCGAGCATCTTTGCCTGCTCGCCCCAGCCGATCGCAAACCGCCCCGATTCGAGAACCAGAACCTTGTCGCCACGGCAAAGCGTATTCGTCAGCGCCATCTCCCAGGCACCGTGACCGTTCGAGATGGCAACGAAGGCCGGACCGGAGGAGCGGGCGATGGACGGCAGGTCCTGAAATACGCTTTTGCTGACCTCAACGACCTCGCCCTCGTAGATGTTGGGCATGGCCATGTGCATCGCGCCGAGCACCCGGTCCGGTATGACGGACGGGCCTGGCATCGCGGTCAGTGGTCGACCTTTGTTCAGATTCATGAACGTTCTCCGGCTGCGCAATGATATGATGAGACTTTGATGCTGTCGGCCGACGCCGTGTCAAGGTGGGGGCGCCAGGCGCCCGGCCAATAAGACCTCTGGCCCGGTACAAATCAATCATCAAATTCAACATAGCTGCCTTGCTTGTTCGTCGAGAAGGTCATCGAGAGGATGTTGATGCACACGGTTTTTGTCTATGGGACCCTGAAACGCGGCTTCCCGAATTTCGTCCACATGAGCGGCGATGTGCGATTTGTCGGCCAGTGCACGACCTGCGAGTGTTTTCCACTCGTGATCGGCGGGCAATGGTTCACGCCCTATCTGTTCGATGAGCCGGGTGTCGGGCATCGGGTCAAGGGGGAATTGTTCGCGGTCGGCGAAGCGGAACTGCAGTTGCTTGATCGGCTCGAAGGCGTCGGCGCGCCAGGCGGCTACCACCGCCGCCAGGTTCAGATTGAGGTTTGCGGTGCGCGGAACCGATCGCAGGCCTGGGCCTACCTGATGCAGCGCCGGCACGTATCACTCGTGCATTCGCAGGAGTATCTAGCGGTCTCAATCACTTAAAATGGTGCATTCAGACGCTCAGATTTGGTCTGTGCTAAGGCGCGGTGGCCGTGGTGATGCTGGCGCATCATAAGGCCGCCGCAACGCTGGCATCAGGCCAAATCTGAGCGCCTTCGGTGCGCTGCCCTGGCCCGTGAGGGCGTCAGCCGCGCTCACCATAGCGCACGCTATGCTTTCGCACGCCTTCCTGCTCACGAACCAGGGCAGCGCATCTCAATGCACCATTTTAAGTGATTGAGACCACTAGTCGAATATCCGAGCGATCCACGCTACGTGGTGCCGGAACGGCGATAACACCGGCGCCGTGTTGGCTCAACAGCCGGCTTGGCGGATCGACAACTGGAACCTCAGGAAAGGCAAAAGGGCCCCGTCGGCAAGATCATTGCCATGATGGCGCGACACCGGACTGCGCCGCGGTCAACCCTGGTTGATGTTCAACTTGCTAATGTAGTCTTCTGCTTCGATCGCGATATCGGACAATGCGATGCGATCCTCACGTGCAAAAAGGTCGGCAATCCAGCCGTGTTCCATGTGCTGGACCGCATCATCAATGGTCAAGCGATGCACGCAGGCCCCCGACTTGACGACATCGATGGTGACGGTGTCATCCGAGAGATGGGCGCGGATCTCGATGTCCGTTCCGTCGAAACGCACGGTTTTGCCGACCGTCGTGGCGGTTAGCTGTGCCATCTGGATCTCCCGTTCAATAAACAAGTTCCGCAATGCTTGCGCCCACGGTGCCGAGCGGGCGCGAACCTCAATCAAGCGCTGATCCAGCGTAAGACCGCCGGCCAAAAATTGCAGCAACATTCGGGTCAATGTGTTATATGTGTATTTCACAAATCCAATAATTTGTAAATTTGTGAATGAAGGGCTTCGGATATGCGCAAAGCAATGATTGGCCCGCGATTGCGCCAGCTTCGGCGGGACCACCAGCAGACGCAGGCGGAAATGGCACGGTCGCTGGGTATCAGTACGTCCTACGTCAATCTGCTCGAAAACAATCAGCGCAGTTTGTCCGTTCAGCTGCTGATGGCGCTATCGGAGACCTACGACGTTGACTGGCGCGATCTGATCAATGACGAAACCTCGAGCCGACTGGCGGAATTGCGCAGCGTCTCGCGTGATCCAGCCTTTGTCGGCGAACCGCCGGACATCCAGGAATTGCGCGCGGCCGTCGACCACGCACCGCGGCTGGTTGACCGATTTCTCGGGCTCTATCACAACTATCGCGCGACGGTCGACAAGATCATGCGGCTTGGCAGCGAACGCATGCCGGACGATCTCGCTGCCCAGACGCCGGAAACCGTGATCCACGACTTTTTTCGCAATCACTCAAACTATTTCGACGAATTGGAGCGTGCCGCCGAGGCCCTGCGTTCCGAAGCGCCGTGCGAGGCCGACGATGTCTATGGTATGCTGAAGGAGCGATTGCGCGAGCGCCACGGCATTGTCGTGCGCAAGGCCACGATCGATGATCTGCCGGAGACGTTGCGTTATTACGACAGTGATAGACGCATGGTGTTTTTGTCGGAAGCGCTCGATCATCCAAACCGCACGTTCCAACTCGCACACGTTCTGTGCCTCATCGAGTTTGACGACATCCTCACCGAGCTGACCGCGGTGATCGACATGAACTCCGATGTCGGTCGCGCACGATGCCGCGTCGAACTGGCGAACTATTTCGCGGCCGCCGTGTTGATGCCCTATGCAGATTTTTTTTCGGCCGCCGAGGTGACGGGCTACGAGATCGACCGTCTGGCGGCCAACTTTGCCGTCTCATTCGAGCAGGTCTGCCATCGCCTGACGACGCTGCAGCGTGACGGCGCGCGCGGTGTTCCGTTCTTCTTCCTGCGGGTTGACAAGGCCGGCAACGTGACCAAGCGGTTCAATTCAACCTCCTTCAGCCTCGCCGAATATGGCGGTGCCTGCCCGGTCTGGAACATTCACTCGGCCTTCGCGATGCCGGGACGGATGCTGCCGCAGTTCGTCGAGTTGCCGGATGGCGATCGGTTCTTCACGATTTCGCGGACCGCCGACCGGCCGGTTTACAGCCGCGAGACCCAAGACCACCGGCTTGCCTTGGCGCTTGGCTGCGAGCTGCGCCATGCCCACCGGATCGGCTATGCAGCGCGCTACAACTTTGACGACGACCAGCTGTTCGCTCCGATCGGTATCAATTGCCATCTCTGTCCGCGGCAAGCATGCTCGCAGCGCGCCCATCAGCCGTTGTTCATTGAGCTTCCGATCGACGCCAACCGCCGCGGCAACACGCGGTATGAAAGCTAGTGCTCCGACTCACCTAAATTGTCGGGTACAGGCGTTTGAGTTTAATTCGCGCGTCTTCGGTGGTGAAGCGCCAATTGGCGGTTTGGGCGCGGTTGTTGCGGTGTCGTTGCCAGTGCTCAACTTTCGCTGCCAGTGAAGCCTTATCGTGAATGCGCCGGTTAAGGCACTGGCGCGCAAGGACGGACAGTTCGGCTTCGGCCATGTTGAGCCAGCTGCCATGCCTGGGTGTATAATGCCACTCGAAACGCTCGACCAGCCGGCGGGCTTGGTCAGGTGGGAAAGCTTCGTAGAGCGCGGAATGGGTGTGGGTTGACAGGTTATCCTGGACAAGGACGATCTTTTCCGCCTCGGCAAAGTGCTGATCGCTCAAGTCACACAGAAAATGCGCGTAATCGATACTGGTGCGCCGGTCCGTGATTTTGACATGGCGCCAGCCTTCGAGCGGCGCAAAACCCATGAACAGGTTGGCGACGCCGGCCCGGCGATACTCATAATCATAGCGCACTGGCCGGCCCGGCGCCATCGGGATCGGCGTGCGTGTTTCGGCAACGAGCTGTTTGCTGGTCTCATCCAGACAGACCAGCGGTCGGCTGGGATCATGCGAGCGGGTATAAACGGCGAGCACGTTTTCCATAGCGGCAACGAAGGCGGCGTTTTGGCTCGGCGGGATCACCCAATATTTGCTGCGGTGCGGCTTGAGTTCGTTTTTTTAAGCGTCCGCGCGACCGTGTTGTGATGCACCGTCTCGACGATGCCAAGTTCGACGACCTTGTCGGCGAGCAGACGGATCGTCCATTGTGCACACCCTTCAGGCGGCTCTGAGCAAGCCAGGGCAATGAGCCTGGCTTCAGCCTCGCCGTCAAAGATCGGTTGTCTCGGCGGGGTCTCACGTTGCTTGCGCCTAAACACCGCCTCGAGCCCTTCGAGGACGCACTTCTGGCGCACCCGCTCGACCATTCTGACATTGGTCTCAAGCGCCTCACAAATCGCAGTGTCGCATAAGCCTTCACCACTCGGGCCCTGATCCGCCTTCAGCAAGATCCGCGCTTTAAGGTTTGCCTGCGCCGAACACTTGCCCTTGGTGATCATTGCGCTCAAGCGCGCGCGCTCATCGCCTGACAACTCGACAATGTGTCTCTTATTGGCCATTCTGACGTCCCCCTACCATCGTTGATGACAACCGAAGAATCACTGTTCGCCAACAAACGCAACCCGCCAGTTTAAAAGAGGCGGAACACTAGAGCATTTCAGCGTTAGCCTGAATCGGTGGATTCCCAAATCAGTTGGTTTCTGATTCAACATGGGTGCTGGGTAAGGGGGCCAGCATCCATGGCAAAACCATACTCTGACGATCTTCGTGCACGTGTTCGAGCGGCAATCGAAGCAGGCCACAGTTTGCGGTCGATCGCGGAACGTTTCGACCTTGCACCGTCGACAGTCATCACCTGGGCCAAGCGCGTGCGGGAGACGGGCAGCATCGCGCCAGGAAAATTCGGCGGACACAAAAGGTGCCGATTGGAACCGCACCGGGGCGTGGTTCTGGATTTGATCGAGACCACGCCGCATCTGACGCTGCACCGTATGAAAGACCTGCTGGCGGCCCGCGGTGTTCGCGTCTCGCATGACACCGTTTGGCGCTTTCTCCGACGCGAAGGGTTGAGTTTCAAAAAAAACGCTGCTGGCGATTGAACAGTTCCGCAATGACGTTGCGCGACGGCGTGCACGTTGGTGTGGTGCAATGGGCAAGCTCGCCCCGGAGCGCCTTGTCTTTATCGATGAGACCTGGATCAAGACGGATATGGCGCCGATCCGCGGCTGGGGACCAAAAGGCGAGCGCCTGAAAGGTTATGCGCCCGACAGCCGCTGGCGGACCTACACGTTTATTGCCGCCTTGCGCGTTGAAGCGTTGACCGCGCCCTGCGTCATCGATGGGCCGATCAACGGCGAATTGTTCCGGCTCTACGTTCAGCGCCTACTCGTGCCAACACTGCGCGCCGGCGACATCGTCATTCTCGATCGTCTAGGAAGCCATCGCGGGTGCGCGGCTCGAAATGCTATCCGCTCAGCCGGAGCAACGCTCGCATTCCTGCCCTCATATTCGCCCGACCTTAATCCGATCGAGCAGGTGTTCTCCAAGGTCAAACACTGGATGCGAATGGCCGAAGAGCGCAACCTGGAAGCCATATCAAACCAGGTTGCAAGCGTCGTCTCCGCGATCACCGAAAGCGAATGCCGCAACTACATCAACAACGTCGGATATGGTCGAGCCTAAGGCTGAAATGCTCTAAAGGCCGTGGCGCTCACGGGCGCCCGGTCGGGACCTCTCAAGGCGGACGTCTTCTAATTGCGGGCCAGATCGATATCAACAGACTGCAGGTGCACGCCCTCGGTTCTGATATTCACTTTCTGGTTGGCGCCGGTGTAGCTGACCGTCATCGACGCCTTCAAACCTCCGCCAACGACAGTCAACCACAGCCGGTCGTCGTTGATCGTCCCGGTGGTCTCGCCGGCAGCATTGAACGTGCGTTCTTCCCAGGTGCCGTTCACCAGACTGCCGTTGGTCTCCAACTTGCTGCGAATTTCGATCTTGTAGCTCGTGCTCGCGCACCGCACGGCCAGTTTGAGCCGCTCGCCGCCACCGGTATAATAGGCATTGCAGCGGACCGCCTCGCGCTTGTTGCCCTCAAACACGGCGGTCCCCCGGCCCTTCCACGAGCCAAGCAGCTTTTCGAGCTGAACCGCCTTGGCGGGGCGATATGAGCCAATCACTAGAATCGCGCTCGACAGCACCGCCAACCATACTGATGCTCGCCTTGCACCAACCGAGAACACTTTCATGACCTTCCCTCGAACTGCGTTGCCGGCCGCAGCAACGGTCTACCATCCCGATCGCCGTCCACCAGGTTCGGCAACAGTCGTGCCGGCCGTCGGACTTGCCAAACCGACCTCAGCGATGGATGCTGAACTTATGGTGCTTGCTCCTAACCCAATCGAAGACAAAGAGCCAGTCAATGTTTACAACGGGCGGTGCCGGAGCGGTAGATTTGATGCCTAAGCCGCTCGAAACTTGGAGGAGCTCCAGTCTTGGATACGACGTTCGACCCCGCCAAACACCACCTTGCCGAACAGCGCTATTTCGAAGATTTCTCGGTTGGCGAGATCTTCCGTGCACCATCTCGGACCATGTCGGAGGCCTACTTCCAGGTCTTTCAGGCAGCCTCCGGTGACAATCACCCGAGCCACTATGACCGTGAATATTGCAAACGCCAAGGCCACCGCGACTTGCTCGCACATGGCTATCAGGTTCTGATCCAGACCTGCCCGGGGGCCACCAAACTGCCGCATCTGATCGATGACAGCATGGTTGCGTTCATTGAGCAGTCTTCGAAGTTTCTGGCCCCTGTTTACGCCGGTGACACGTTGTACCCGGCGCTGACCATCACCGATCTCAAGCCGCAACGCACAACCGGCGTCATGACCCTTCGAAACACGGTTCACAATCAAAGCAGCCAACTTGTACTCGAAGGCGAGCAAAAGCTGCTGATCCGTAAACGCAACCCGGACGGCTGAGGGCCGAGGTCGTGCCTCAACCAACTCTGGCAACCGCACTGAACACCTAAGAAGTACATCCGAAGAAGTACATCCGACATTGGCTCAGGTCACCCAGCAACTGGCGAAATTCGCGTGGCAGAGAAACGGTCCGGCCTTTCTCATTGGCGCCGGTCACGGGGCAACCCACTGGCTGCTCGCCGCGTTTTACGTGGTGCTGCCTTATCTATCGAAGGAGCTGAACCTCAGCTACGCACAGGCCGGGGCTCTGGTTTCGCTGTTTCATGCCTCATCGCTCGCCGCCAACGTCGCCAGCGGCGCCATCGTCGACGTTGCCGGTCGCCATGTCATCGTCCAGTCGCTGTCGCTTATCATCGGCGCCCTGGCGCTCATAGCTGTTGGCTATTCGGTCGGCTATGCCGGCCTGTTCCTGCCGGTGATCGTTATCGGTCTCACCAACAACCTCTGGCATCCGGCCGCGATTTCGTTCTTGTCGCGCGCCTTTCCCGAAGCCCGCGGCTTTGCCTTGTCGATCCACACCCTTGGCGCCACGTTCGGCGACATGCTGGCACCGCTCGCCGTCGGCGGCATGCTGACCGTTTTGACGTGGCGCACCGCGACCATCGTCACCGCCCTGCCGGTGTTCGCGGTCGCCATCATCCTGTTGCTGGTTCTACGCGAAGACGGCCCGGCCACCGCAAGTGCCAGCACCACCAAAGGCAGGGGCCGAGCATATCTCCATGGCGTCTGGAAACTGGTTCGCGATCCGGCCGTGATGTCACTGTGCATGATGGCCGGCTTTCGTTCCATGACCCAGAACGGCCTGTTGGTCTTCATCCCGCTCTATCTGGTGAGCGTGTTGAAGGTCAGCCCGGTTTTGCTCGGCATCGCCATGATGGTGATGCAGATCGGCGGCATCGTTGCAGGCCCGGTTGCCGGCGCCTGGTCCGACCGTGCCGGGCGCCAGCCGGTCGCCTTTGCCTGTCTGATTGCAACGACGGTTTGCGTTACCGGGTTTGCCTTCGTCACCTCGCTCTGGGCGTTTGTGGGCCTCGTGTTCGTGCTCGGTTTTGCGCTGTTCTCGGTCCGGCCGGTGATCCACAGCTGGGCAATGGATCTTGCCGACGACAATACGGCTGGCACCGCCGTCAGCGTGCTGTTCGGCGTACAATCGGCGTTTACGTTGCTGGTACCGGCCCTCGGCGGACTGATGGCCGATACCTGGGGGCTGCAGACGGTGTTTTACTTGTTTGCCGCAACCGCGACCATTGCGACCGTCATCACCTGGCTGCTGCCCGACGTTCGCAGATCCTGACCCGGCCGCTCCGACCGCCCCGGGAGCGCCGAAAAGGCGCCCGACCGCCCCATCAGCGTCACGATTTCCGCAACTTTGCGAGCCGCTCGTTCCTCACAAGGCTTGCCAGCTCGCCCCGGTTAGTTTTGAATTATTCCAAACGACCAGCATCTGTCGCACCAGACGTCGACGGGGAGGGGCAAGGCACATGGCAATCGACATCCGGCAAGCGCATCAGTTTTTCGTCGGCGAGGTCTCAGGCGCCGATCTCACCAGGCCGCTATCGCCCGAAGACGTTCAGGCCATCGAAGCCGGCATGGACAAGTACGCGGTCCTGATCTTTCGCAATCAGGATATCAGCGACGAGCAACAGGTGGCGTTCTCGACCAACTTTGGCGACATCGAGAACAAGAAGGGCGGTAATATCCGCACCGAGACGCGGGTCAACGAACTGATCAACGACGTCTCGAACCTCGACAACGACGACAAGCCCTTCGATCGCGAGGACCGACGGCGTTATTTCAACCTCGGCAATCACCTGTGGCATTCGGACAGTTCGTTCCGTGCGGTGCCGGCCAAGTATTCCCTGTTGTCGGCAAGGCGGATCCCAGCCGCCGGCGGCAACACCGAGTTTGCGGACATGCGTGCGGCCTACGATGCCCTCGATGCGGCAACCAAGGCCGAAGTCGAGGACATGATCTGCGAGCATTCACAAATCTACTCGCGCGGCAAACTGGGCTTTTCGTTCAACGACGAGGAGATCAAGCTGATGAAACCGGTGCGCCAGGCGATGGTCCGTGTCCATCCCGTCACGGGGCGCAAATCGCTTTATCTTTCCTCGCACGCCGGCCACATTGTCGGCAGGCCCGTGCCCGAGGGCCGCCTCTACCTGATGAACCTCAACGAGTTTGCCACCGACCGGCGCTTCGTCTACGCCCATGAATGGCGCCAATTCGATCTGGTCATGTGGGATAACCGCCAGGTTATGCATCGCGCCCGCGCCTTCAACGAAACGGAACCGCGCGACATGCGCCGCACGACCGTCGCCGGCGATACCATGACCGCCGACCAAGCTGCCGCTTGACCTGATCTCACGACTTAGCCTGTTCAACTGAAATGGACCCATCTACCGAGCAGGATTTGGTTCGAGATCAAGCGGGCCGACCAATTATACCAGCCCGCATAAATATTGACCCGCTTCATGGGTCCTTGCGGCTCACTCGGGCAGGCGCGGCGTGCGGCGCGATGCGGTGCATCGGGAATTGGGCGCAACGCACTCGATGGGCCGCCAGGACCCACCCCGAAGGGCCGAGCGCTTGTTGCCGCCAGCTGCGTTGGGCACCGCTTGTGGTCCGTGTACCACGGCACGACACCCGCCTCACTGGCGACAAAATTCGCTCCGGTCAAACGGATCAATATTTATGCGGGCTGGTATTACGTGGGCGTGAGTGCGCGGCGTGGGGGCAACACGACGCGGCGGCGTCTCAAACGCGCCGGCGATAGGGACGGACCATGGCAGACGACCACTTGTTCAAGCACCCGGGATTGATCGCAGAAAAGCAGCCGGACAAGCCCGCCGTTATCATGGCCGACGGCAGCGCGACCATCACCTTCGGTGCGTTTGAAGCCTATTCCAACCGCTTTGCGCACGTGCTCCGCGGGCTCGGCTTGAAGCGCGGCGACGGCATCGCGCTGTTACTGGAGAACCGCGCCGATTTCACACCGCTGGTGTGGGGCGGCTGGCGCGCCGGCCTGCGCATCACCGCCATTGCCACCCATCTGACGCCGCCGGAGATCAACTACATTCTCGACGACAGCGGCGCCAAAGTGTTGGTTACATCGAAGCACTTTGCGCCACAGGCCCAGGACCTCGAAGGTGCGGGGATGACCGTCGAACACCGCTTGATGCTGGACGGTGCCGCGCCCGGTTTTGACGACCTTGCCGCCTTGCTGGCGTGCCAACCTTCAACGCCGATCGCCGATCAGGCTGAAGGTGTCGAAATGCTCTACTCATCCGGGACAACTGGGCGTCCCAAGGGGGTCCGAAAGCCGCTGGTGGATCTGCTATACGGGGCTGCATCTCCGGCTTTGCAGCGCTTTTTCGACCTTTACCAATTCGATGAGCAAACCCGCTATCTGTCGCCCGCCCCGCTCTACCATGCCGCCCCGCTGAGCTTTAATCTGCGCGTCCTGCGCGCTGGCGGAACGACCGTGGTCATGCGCAAGTTCGATGCCGAGCAGGCGCTTTTGCTGATCCAACAGCATCGCATTACCCATAGCCAGTGGGTGCCGACCCACTTTGTGCGCCTGCTTCGCCTGCCGGCCGAAACGCGAGCGCAATACGACCTGACCTCGCATCGCTGCGCCATTCATGCAGCTGCGCCATGCCCGATCGAATTGAAACGGCAGATGATCGACTGGTGGGGGCCGATCGTGCGTGAATATTATGGCGGGTCAGAGGGCAACGGTCTCACCGCCATCACCAGCGAGGAATGGCTCGAACATCCAGGTTCGGTCGGCCGCGCCGTGCTCGGCACCGTGCGCATTTGCGATGACAACGGCGACCCGCTGCCGACCGGCCGGGAAGGCACGATCTATTTCGAAGGCGGCCCGCCGTTCTCCTATCACAACGATCCGGAAAAGACCGCCCAGTCGCACAACCACCTCGGCTGGAGCACCCTGGGCGATGTCGGTTATCTCGACGATGACGGCTATCTGTACCTCACCGACCGCAAAGCGCACATGATCATCTCCGGCGGGGTCAACATCTACCCGCAGGAAGCCGAAAATGTGCTGCTGCTGCACCCCAAGGTGCACGACGTCGCCGTGATCGGCATCCCCAACCCCGAGTTCGGCGAGGAAGTGAAGGCGGTCGTCCAACTGACGGATCCAAGCGCCGCCGGTTTTGATCTCGAAGCCGATCTGATCGCCCACTGCCGGGCCCGCCTGAGCCCGGTGAAATGCCCGCGGTCGGTCGACTTCGTCGCCGAGCTCCCGCGCCAGGAGAACGGCAAACTCTATAAGCGCAAGCTGCGCGATGCCTATAGCCTTTCAGGCTTAACTGAAACGCGCTAACGCAATCCGCGCACGAACGCGGCAACCGCCTGGCCGATCTCGTCGGGGCTGTCTTCCTGGATGAAATGCGTACCCGTCACCGTCACTTCGGTCTGGTTCGGCCAGGTTCGGCAGAACGCGCGCTGCGCTCCCGTCAGGATCGAGCCGGGATCGGCATTGATGAACAGCTTCGCGACATCGGCGTGTGCCAGCCACCTGCCGTAGGCTTCGACAATCGCAACGACATCGGCCGGCTCACCGTCGATCGGGATTTGGCGCGGCCACGTCAGTGTCGGGCGGCGATCCTCGCCCTCGTTCAGGAACGGCCGGCGATATTCCGCCATTTCGTCGGCGCTCATGTCGCGGATCACGGCGCTCGGCAGCACCCGCTCGACGAAGATATTCTTGTCCAGCACCATCGCCTCGCCGGCTGCGGAGCGAAAGCCCTGGAATACATTGCGCGCATCGACCGGCCATTGGTCCCACGTGACCGGCCGCACAATGGCTTCCATATAGGCGATGGCCTTGACCCGCGCGGGATTCTGGCGGGCCCAATCGAAGCCCAACGCCGAGCCCCAGTCGTGGATCACAAGAACCACCTCATCGCCGAGTTCAAGCTGATCCCAAAGCGCAAAGAGATAGTCGCGATGTTCCGCAAAGGTATAGCGGTCCGGCCCTGAATCCGGCAGCTTTTCGCTGTCGCCCATACCGATCAGGTCGCAGGCAATGAGCCGGCCGAGACCTTCACAGTGAGGCATGATGTTGCGCCACAGATAGGACGAGGTCGGATTGCCGTGCTGGAACACGACCGCCGGACCGGTGCCTTCATCGATGTAGGCCATGCGGCGGCCATTGACGTCGGCAAACTTCTTTTCTGCGAACGGCATTGCTGCAATCGGCACGGTCATCTCCTACTTGAATTATCGAAACATGTCGGTTGTGCCACCTTGGCCTGCCAGCCGGCCCTGGTCCACCATGATCGACAGAGCCAACGGCGCCGGTCCGCGGGCGGGCCGGCGATGGTTGCACCGCCGGTGGCGCTGCGAACGGTGCACAGGCGCATTCTTGACGGAGACCAGGAACCATGAGCGAGCAACCGCAAGTCGTCGGTTTCATTGGCCTCGGGCAGATGGGCGGTCCGATGGCAGCCAACATCGCAAACGGCGGCGCCGACCTGATTTGCTACGACAAGGCCGGAACCCAGGACCGGTGCCCGCCGGGCGCCACGGCGGCAACAGATATCGCCGGCGTTGTTGCCGGCGCCGACACCGTGCTTCTGTCGTTGCCGGATGGCAAGATCGTCAACGCTGTTGCAGCTGAGATCGCCGCCGTCGCCAATCCGCGAACCAAGGTCGTCATCGATCTGTCGACCATCGGGCCCGACGCCGCCGGGAGCGCGGCCAAGACCCTGGCAACGGCCGCCATGACTTATATCGACTCGCCGGTGAGCGGCGGCCGCGCTGGCGCAGTTGCCGGCACCATCACGCTAATGTGGGCCGGCCCGGAAGCCATTCTTGAAAGCCACCGCCAACTTGTCGATACCTTTTGCGGCAACTCCTTCCATGTCGGCGACGAGCCGGGGCAAGGCCAGACCGTCAAACTCCTCAATAATTTTCTCTCGGGCACGGCCATGGCAGCAACCACCGAGGCGGTTCTGTTCGGATTGAGCCAAGGCCTTGACATGAAGAAAATGCTCGACGTCGTGCATGTCTCAACCGGCCAGAATACCGCTGTCTCGGACAAATTCCCGAAACGGGTTCTAACCCGCACCTTCGATGCCGGCTTCTTTGCCGAACTGCTCAACAAGGATGTCCAGCTCTACTGCGCATTCGCCGAGCGGGCCGGAACGCCGAACCGGATTGGCCAAGAGGTTGCGGCGATCTGGCAAGAGGTCACGGATAAACTGGAGCCGCGCTCGGACTTCACACTGATCTACGAGATCATGCGCAAGAAGACCGGTATCGCCGAGTAGAGGGCCGGCAGCAGTCGGCGCTCATCGGCCAAGGTGCTCGCGAGATCGGGAGATCAACATGTATGTCACGAGATCGATAGGTCACGGGCGCCGGGCTGCATGCTTCGCTGCAGAGCAGCGGCCGCAAACGATAGACAAATCGCAAAGACCAAGACGAAGATGAACCACGCCTCTGCCAGTCCGAAACTAAATGCCGACTGCGCGCTCCAGCTCGCGAACAAGGCCAGCATGTAAGGGGCTTGCATTGGTAAGGACATGTCGTGAATGGCGCGGATCACGCCGAGCCCCAGCACCAACACGAGGGCGGCGCCGATGATACCCAGCTCATAAAGCACCTGCAGATAAATGCTGTGCGGATGGACACCCGTCTCGAGAAGAAAAGACGTTCCCGGCACCGTCTCGGCCACATGTTTTCGCGCCTCGTTCAAAGGTTGTGTGGACCCGAGGCCAACGCCGAAAGTCGGTCGCTCCAGAATGCGGTCCGCGGTATATTTCCAGAACACGACGCGATGGCGAAAGCTCGGCTGCAACGTCTCGGCGGTGTGCCATCCGTGCTTGTAGATCAGCTGCGCGACCGGTACGGCTGCGACAAACGAAGCGATCCAAAAAACGGCCACCGCAACCACTGCAAAATTGAGGTTGAGGCGCGCGATGCCAAAGGTGGCCGCGCCCACGATCAAAGCAACGATTGCCGCCTGATGATGGCTTTGCGCAACCGTCGCGGTCACCGCCACGAGTAGCAGCAGACGCATTGCTTTGAAGGCGCCGCGGTCGATCTGTGTTCTTAGCAGCAGCAACACCGGCCAAATCAGAAAGACGGCCGTCATCACATTTCGGTTGGTCTGGTACGGCACGACGCGCGACACGTGCTGCCAATCGACAACCGGTCCACCGTTCGACCAGTGAATGGCTTGAAACGGCCAAAACAACACGCGTTTCAGTGCGTGATCGGTGGTCTCCTCGATCAGCAGGAAGGTCAGGGTTGCGCAGTAAGCGACAACCGCCGCTCGTCCCAGATGTCCAAGCCAGGTGTGCGGCAGTATCGGGAAGGTGTTTCTTGCGACAACAACAATCCCCATCGCCAACGTGATGGGCCAGAAGGCCCGGGCTGAATAGTATGCGTCGGCGGCCCACGTCGTGCTCACCGCCGCATAGCCGATCACAAACACCACGAGGCCATCGACGGGTTCGAAGTCACAGCAGGCGAACCCTTCTTTGCTGACGAGCAGCAAAGCGATCGGAGCAAACAACAACAGCAACGTCGCTGTAGCGGCCGCCCAGGCCGTCGATACTATGAGACCGGTTGCAAACGATGCAACGATCACGCACGCCCATTCGTACCTGTCAAGTCGCCAGGTGCTCTTTGCAAACCACGATGAAAAGTTCATTCATGCAGCCGTTGATGCATCTCGACGCTCGACCCCTTCGTGTATCCGATGCCGACAGTCGTGCGCAGGTCAGATATAAGCTCATCAATCATTGCGCAGAATACCTGCCGGAAGATATGACACCAAAGTGGTTGAAACTGTGGATATCCTGCCAATTCGGCTCAGGTCGTATATGTCGCGAACTGAGCGTTATGCACATTTGGGGCAATCCGCATTTCATCGGCATCAGAATGCTTTTAGTGAAATGCAGCAAATTGCTCTGCACTGCAAGAGCGGTTCCAACGAACCGACCACTGACCTCAAGCGTTTCCGCATTAGCCCGGATCGCGCCGCTCGCCGCCCGGTGCCCCAAAGCCCATGATCTCATGGGCTATCGCGGGCGCCGGAGGGCGATCGGGCGGAAAGCGGTCCGGCTGGGCGGACCCGCCTGAGGTGAAAATGCACCAACGCCCGGCTCTCCGGCCTGCGTCGACGGAACGCATTGTTGGTACCGTCTTCTTGGCACCGTCACAATGACCTGCGATAACGCAATGCGATTGGGACGTGTTCAGAACTGTGAGAAAATGTTGGCAACGCATCAGCGTCAGACTTGCGTTGTCCACCGACTGGCAGATCGAAACGCTATTGGGGATTTGAGACCACTAGCAGGGAGCAATTTATGTCACCAGCAGAGTCAGCACTCTTGACGAAGGTTCTCGTCGGCGCCGGCATCCTTTTTGTAATCGGATATATTGGCAATCTGATCTCGTTTTCGAACCGGTTCGTGAACGCGCTTGTGACGGCGATCGTGTTCGCCATCGTTTACGGCGCACTCTACTACTTCATCGATAAGGCCATGTTGCCACCTGACCTGCAGCAAATCTCGCAGCAGCAGTGGCTGCAGATGATCTTGATGTCCGCGGTCCTGGTGTTCATCATTGACTTCGTGGCCAACATGCTGTCGTTCTCGAGCCGTTTCGTGAATGCGCTGATGACGGCGATCGTGTTTGCCGTGTTGGTCGGCGCGCTGCTCTATTTCGGCGGCGGCGTGCCAACACCAACGCAGGCATGAACTCGCCAGTGGCGAACGCCGGTGGGGGGCCGTGACGGCTGACGGGACGGCTGAAGGCCGGATCGCACCGCCATGCGGCACAGCGGGATGTTTGAGCCAACTCTGAAACACCATAGAGGTGTGGGGCCGGCGGTCCGCTATCGGGCCGCCAAAAGCCGAAGCGCACCGCCATGCGTTGAGAGACGGTAGGCGGTGCTTCGGCCTGGCGCGGAGGCTCGTCGTCTTGACCGTTTTACCGTCGCTTGAGTTTTATGAGGCCGCTGCCGGAGCTAGCGCGCACTGTCACGGTCTGGCGGCTGCCAGTGACGACAACCCGCACCCGCCCGCGGACGTCGAATTCTTGGCTGTAGAGATCTCCAATGAACGTGTTTTGGCGAACCTTGAGAACCGTTCCCGTCTGAATGATCCTAACCGACGGGTTGGCACACACAGCTCTGACGGAAAACACCCGCGACGTCTGGCGGTCGTACGCGACGCGGCAGCGAAAGCTCTCCAATTTGCCGTTTGACGCGATTTTGGCCTGGCCGAAGCCCGACCAGCGCCCGGAGATATCCTGGGCGAGCGCATGGTTGGCAGTGAGCAATAAACCGGCTGCGGCAGCACAACCTGCGAGCACGTTCATTCAGTTATCCTCTTGAGCAACATCAGTTTAACCACCGAGATCGATGTCTGTCCATAGCGGCGCGCGTCAGCCTGCCGCCGTCCGTCTCAAAGCATAGGACGGTGTCGAGTATGTGATAAATTTGTAAACTCGCGCTTTGCAACGGACCCGTCGGACCACAGCCGGCCAATCTGTCCTGGGCGTCCTATCCTGCGCGTCGGTTGAGGCTTGAAACTTTGCCGACGTATTAAAACACATCGTGGCGGGACTCGTGCTCGACGATCTCAACCGCACCGTCAAACCCCATTGGGTCATCGACACGCATGCCGGCGCCGGCATCGAATGGGTGCGCGGTGAAACCTGAACACTGTCGATGCGGCCAGAGGCTGGACCGCCATTCCAATCGGCCTTGAATGTGCGGTTTCTTCCAATGAATACGATATGTTTTTGCGAATTGTGCTTGCAGGCTGCGACTCATTGACCGATAGTCGACGTCGGCTCTCGTGGCCGATCGCGCCCAAAGTGATTTCTGAGACTGACTGACATACCGGTTATCCAAGCCTGCATGCTTCCATGCCTCATTCATTTCTCTTTCGGTCGATTGGACCTGCCGTCAGAACGGTGATGCGGCACGCCTTGGCATGACTAGGGATCGATATCACGACAACTGAGCGATTAGAGCCGATCAATCGCGGACCCGGAAGGAGATGTGGGATGCGACAGACTGGTACGGTCAAGTTCTTCAACCAGTCGAAGGGCTTCGGCTTCATTAAACCCGACGAAGGCGGCAACGACGTGTTCGTCCACGTTACCGCCGTTGAGCGGTCGGGCATTGGCCCATTGGATGAGGGAATGCGGATTTCGTTCGAAACTGAGCCTGATAAGCGCGGCAAGGGCCCCAAGGCAGTGGATCTGCAGATCGCCGAATAGCGCGCGCCCTTGCAACACTAATCTCTTTCAGCAGATGACCCATCGTTGGTCGATGTCCGTCGGCCAGCGGTGATATGCGGATTGCGCCGTCAACCGACAGTTGGTGCCTCGATGTCGGTTCGCCCGACGCGCTCGATCATGTCTGCGTGAGGCGGACATGATTCGGCTGTTCGTCAACGGCAAGATTTCAGGCGGAAACCGCGGCTCGCTGCGGGGCGGTGCTTGACCGCACCAGCTTGGCAGGCCGCTTTGGTCGATGCGGCGGTCCGGATGGCACAATGTTTTCATTGGCGCCGGTCAGCCGTTTGGACGGCGTCTCGCCCGGCGCACGCTCGGCTTGGGCCGGCACGGCTGCGGGTGTGATGATGCGGCTTGGTGGGAAGTAGGCCGTTGCTTCGGTACCCTTGCGCAGTTCAGATTTGAGTTCGAAATGGCCGCCGTGGAGTTCAACCAGTTTGCGCACGATCGGCAAACCCAAGCCGGTGCCGCCTTCGGCGGTTTGGTGGGCGAGCGAGCCCTGTCCGAATGATTCCAACACCTTCGGTATCTCGTCGGCCGGAATTCCAGGTCCGGTGTCGCGGATCGAGAGGGTTTGCCCACCGTC
Organism: Hyphomicrobiaceae bacterium; assembly: GCA_965223355.1. Lineage (GTDB taxonomy): Bacteria > Pseudomonadota > Alphaproteobacteria > Rhizobiales > Hyphomicrobiaceae > Tectiglobus. Next base: position 2,835,586 of record CBDCWE010000003.1, on the reverse strand, counting down.
ATCCGTCTCGGCCACAACCAGGGTAATGGTGCCGGCACGCGGCGTGAACTTGATGGCATTGGACAGCAGGTTGAGGCAGATTTGTCTGACCGCGCGTTCATCGAGCCAGGCTGGCGGCAAATCCGTGTCGTAGTGCTCGACGATCTGAAGGCTTTTGGCTTCGGCACGCAATTTCAGCAGGCTGCGGCTGTCGTCCAGAATGTCACATATTCGGACAGGTTTGCCGTTGAGCTCGTACTTGCCGGCTTCAATGCGCGAAAGATCGAGGATCTCATTGATGAGATGCAGAAGATGGGCGCCGCTGGTATGGATGTTTTCAGCGTACTCGCGGTAACGGTCGTTTTCGATCGGACCCAAGATTTGGCTTTTCATGACCTCGGAGAAACCGAGCACCGCATTCAACGGCGTACGCAACTCGTGGCTCATCGTGGCAAGAAAGCGAGACTTGGCCAAGTTGGCCTCTTCCGCTCGGCGCCGTGCTTCATCGGAGATCGCATTGGCCTCGGCGAGTTCGGCGATCAGCGCATCCTTTTGCAGGCGGAACTCCAACATCGAGACGGCGGTGGTTTGCAGGCCCTTGGCCAAAAATATGAAGTAGACCTGGACCCCGAACACCATCGAGGCGAGGGCGAGGTAGAAGAAGTCCTCCTGCAGAACAAGACGGCCGACAACGGCGGCGGTCATCGGTATCGTGCCGACATAGAGGATCGGCAGCACGGTCGAGGCCATGGTCATGCGGATGGCAAGCACGACGATCAGGGAGGCAAACAAGAACACGTGCGATGAATAGACATAGCCCTGGTCGGAGGGCGAGCCATGGCCAAAACCAACCAACGCGAAACCGGCCCAGGCGATGCCACAAATTGCTTCGGCAACGAACAGACGACGGAACCACGTCGCGAAGTCGACGTCTTCGCGCGGCGTGTTCGCAAATTTGCGGCACACCTCAAGCAAGGCAACCTTGGCACCTAGGATGACGATCAGCCACGAAATCGCCTGCTGCTCCGGCGCCCAGAACATCGAGGCTAGGGAAAAGATCAGCGCAAGAACCAGGATCGTCCATTGCGCGGCAAGTTCGTTGCGCACGAACATCAACAGCAATTCGTACTGCAACTCCGGCCGGCTGTCCTCGGTTTGGGAGAGGCGGTTGCGGGTTTCGCGGATACTGGAACTGTTGTCTCGTTGGCGCGATCGCGCTGCCCGGGCGTCGCTGCCGCGCCGCCTTACCGGTCCGTTCCGCCCTTCTGCCCTGATCTGCTGTTGCAACTTTCGTGACGCCTTAGGCCCACCTGATAGAGTCGCGAGGTGGAACTGGTTGAACTTTGTACAGTTTCACCTGAAATCGCTAACTGGGCGTTTAACCAATTGGTCGAGTTGGTCTAATATTGAGTAATACATTGCAAAGGCCAATCGTCGTTTGAGTTCATCTTTGGACAACTATTGTAAGAGTTAGCCGGGATCGAGCTTGCACGTTGAAGTTGGGCGGCAAGATCGGCCGGTGCGCGTGATGCGGTTGCCCTGTGGGGCAAGTTGCGACTAAAGGTAGTGCCGTTAAGGGCCAACAGCGTTTGAGACAAGCCATGAAGATCATTGAGCAGGAGCGTGCTCCCAATCCGCGGCGCGTGAAGATATTTGTCGCGGAAAAGGGCCTCGACATTGCCTTCGAGAAGATTGAGCTGAACAAGGGCGACCATCGCTCGGCGGCGTTCACCGCCCTTAATCCACTGCAGCGTGTCCCGGTGTTGGTGCTCGATGATGGCACCGCCATCGCCGAATCCGTGGCGATCTGCCGGTACCTTGAGGAACTGCATCCGGAGCCCGTGTTGTTTGGCAAACAGGCCCTGGAAAAAGCCATGGTCGAGATGTGGAACCGACGCATGGACCTTGGGCTGTTGTTCCATGTTTCACAGTGTTTTCGCCACCAGCATCCGGCGATGGCCGGCATGGAGGTGCCACAGTTTCCGGCGTGGGGGGAGGCCAACGCACCACGCGCCATGGCGGTCCTCGAGGTGATGGACAAGGCATTGGCCGAGCAGCCGTTCCTGGCCGGTGAGAGCTACTCGATTGCCGACATTACCGGGCTGGTCGCGATCGACTTTATGAAGGTCGCCAGGCTGGCGGTGCCGGAAAACTTGATCCATGTCAGGCGCTGGCACGATGAGATTTCCGCGCGGCCGAGTTCACAATTGACATAGTCGCGCGGTTGGCCGTCGGCGCCGGGCCGACGATGACGGGCTCTGTTCGAACTCGGCAATGGTTTGATATGGTTCGGCGCTCAGCCAAGGATAACCGTGAGCTTGCGGCGCTTGTTGATCGGGTTCGCAGCTGCAGGATCTGTGTTGAAAGACCGCGCGGACGGGCTCTGGGGCATGCGCCAAGGCCGGTCTTGCGCGTCTCTTCGACCGCGAAGATTGTGATCTGCGGACAAGCGCCCGGAACCCGTGTTCATGCATCGGGAGTACCGTTTACCGATCCATCCGGTGACCGGCTTCGCAGTTGGATGGCGATCGATGAGGAGACGTTCTACGATGTGTCCCGGATTGCGATCATCCCGATGGGCTTTTGCTTTCCAGGTCTTGATGCAAAGGGTGCAGATCTGCCGCCGAGAGGAGAATGCGCGCCGGCTTGGCGGGCCGATCTGTTTGAGCAGTTGACGGCGCCAAGGCTCATTCTGCTGGTCGGCGCATATGCCCAGCGCTGGCATTTGGGCGCGAAATGCCGCGCGAACCTGACCGAAACCGTCGCCAACTGGCGGCAGTATGTTAACGGCGATTGCCGTTACCTGCCGTTGCCGCATCCATCGTGGCGCAACAATGCGTGGCTCAAGCGCAATCCCTGGTTCGAAGATGAGGTGCTGGCCTATTTGCGGAAATCTGTCGCAGAACTGTTGCGGGCCTAACAGTCTCCTGAAAACTAACGTGGCGATGCTGTTTGTCTAGGGCCTGTTGAGTATCAGCGATTCACGAATCAGTTGTTTTCTGATTCAAGCTTCCTTTTGGAGGGAGGCTTGAATGGCTGCACGGCGTGTGATCACTGACGGTATGTGGAAGAAGATGGCGCCGCACTGCCTCGGCAAGCCAACCGACCCCGGCCGCACGGGCAGCGACAACCGCACGTTCATGGAAGCCGTCCTGTGGATCGTGCGGACCGGCAGTCCGTGGCGCGACCTACCGGAAGAGTTCGGCAAATGGAACAGCGTCTACAAGCGCTTTCGAGAGTGGGTGAAGCTCGGTGTTTTTGAACGCGTTTTCGGTGCTTTATCCGGCGATCCTGATATCGAATATGCGATGGTCGACGGAACAATCGTCAAGGTCCACCGCCACGGACAGGGCGCAAAAGGGGGACCGGGAGCCAGGCTATCGGCAAGTCGAGAGGCGGGCTGACGACCAAAATCCTGGCGCTCACGGACGCGCTCGGCAATCTCGTGCGGTTCGAACTTCTGCCCGGCCATCGCCACGACACGGTTGGCGTTGCGCCGCTCATTGAGGATGTCGCGTTCGATGCCTTGCTCGGCGATAAGGCGTTCGATGTGAACTGGATCATCGAAGAGCTGAACGAACGCGGCGCCAAGGCCGTCATTTCGCAAATGCCGCATCGCGTTGCGCCGCTGGAGATTGACGCCGAAATCTATAAGTGGCGTCATCTCATCGAGAATTTCTTCTGCAAACTCAAAGAGTTCAAGCGCATCGCTATGCGCAGCGACAAAACTGACGCCAGCTTCAGCGCGATGATCTACGCCGCGGCGGCAATCATCAATGGCGCCTGATACTCAACAGGCCCTAGAGCAACCTGCCTTTATTCGGAATCGGAACGATCCCGAATAAAGGCAGAAAGTTGCTCGCCTCTAAAGTGGCGATCATCTTTGTGCTTTAAGTTGGAACCGCAATAGCGGTTCCAACTTAAAGCACAATGATCTAGTGTTCCGCCTCTTTTAAACTGGCGGGTTGCGTTTGTTGGCGAACAGTGATTCTTGAAGTCGAAACTTGGGTTCGCTACCTAACTGTTCTGCTTCGCCTCACGAAACCAGCCACGCACCAGCTTGCGGTTCGGATACGTGCTGGTCTGGGCGGCGATGGCTTCGGGAGAACCGGAGAACACGCGCGCGACGTCCCGGATTGGCGCCAGTCGTGCGAACCGCGCCCGTAATTTCTGCTTCATTGAGATCCAGCTCCGTCAGTATGACGCGGGTGATCGTGCCCATGGATAAGTCCACTTGTGGATAACTCCACTTGTGGCTAACTCCACTTGATGGTGATCACTTTAATTGTCCGCTGTCCGCTGTCCGCTGTCCGCTGTCCGCTGTCCGCTGTCCGCTGTCCGCCGGCTGTGTCAGCCCGTGGAATCTTGTCGGCGCTCGATGAGTGAATAGTCGGTCTTGGATCGTGCGACCGACAGGTCGTAAGCGGCCTGCATGTTGGTCCAGACTTCGGCGCTTGTGCCGAAGTAGCGGCCAAGGCGCAGGGCCGTGTCGGCCGAGACGCCGCGCCGCCCGCGAATGATTTCTGTGAGCCGGTTCTGCGGGACACCGATTGCCTCAGCAAGTTGCGATGCGCTCAACCCGAGCGGTTTCAAGAATTCTTCGGCAAGCATCTCGCCGGGGTGTGTTCTTATGCGTGCCATGGTCTTGTCCTCAGTGATAATCGACGATTTCAACGTTTTCCGGCCCGGTGTCGGTCCATTCAAAACAGATCCGCCATTGGTCGTTGATGCGAATGCTGTGTTGACCGCGCCGGTTGCCTTGCAATGCTTCGAGGCGGTTGCCAGGTGGCGCGCGCAGGTCGTCGAGAACGACGGCAACGTCCAGAAAGTCCAGCTTGCGTCGCGCGACATCCTCGAAATGACGCCATTGGCGATGGCAAATGCCGTCTTCGAAAAAGCGCCTGGTGCGTTTATCAGCAAAACTCTGTATCATGTGTTATATATGACATACGTATAACATATTGTCAAACGAAATTTGGTTGTTTAATTTGAGCAATCGGGCTGCCAACTCGTTGAGCGCGTGCATCAAAACTGCCTACAGCGCTAGCGCGTGCTCTGATGCCAATGCCCTGCCCCGACATGCCGGCCGACCGCGCAGCACGGGACCCTGCCGAGCGTCCGGCCCGGTGCCGGGCTGGAACGTGCAGCGGCTGGCGGCGGCATGACGCTTGATCTCGTGACCAGTCTTGCAAAGAGCTTCATCAAATCCAAGCTAGAGCAACCTGCCTTTATTCGGAATCGGAACGATCCCGAATAAAGGCAGGTTGCTCGCCTCTAGATCATTTCCGACTTTGTTTCGATCACACCGTGAACGCAGCAAAGTCGGTAAAAATGATCTATTTTCAAAGATATAGAGCGGGACTACCGGCATAGGTGGGATCAAGATTTGATTCCACCTATGTCGGACCCGCTCTAAAGCACGATGATCTAGGTCTTGCCGACTAACCCTATTCCTGCTTCGCCTCGCGAAACCAGCCACGCACCAGCTTGCGGTTCGGATACGTGCTGGTCTGGGCGGCGATGGCTTCGGGAGAACCGGAGCACACGCGCGCGACGTCCTGGATTGGCGCCAGTCGTGCGCAGCGACCTTTTCGCGAAACGGGTGGTCGAGAAGCAGAGAATAGGCGACATTTGCCGGTGGCTGATCCTAAGCAATCGTTGCTGCGACGGTACGACTGCAGTACCTTCAAAAGCGGAAAGTCAGCGTTCGTCGGCCTTGGGCCAGCTGCGGAAGTGGGCGTGGACAGCCTTGATCTGCGGGATGGAGCAAAGATCAAGGATTTAGCCACGAGAAAGCGTGAGAGTCGCCTCAAGATCTCGTCAAAGGCAGCGGCGCGTTCGCTTAGAATTTCTGTCTCTGGCCCCGTAAATAACGGCTGGCCGACCGTCGCAGCGGTTACTGCTTCGGACTGCGCGACATGCGCGATGAGGAACGCCACCAGCTCTAGGTTCGGAAGACACTATCCGGCACGACGTTGGCAGCCAGATTCCATGGAACCGGAACCTTTTCTTCCTGCGCGCTGGAGGTCTCTTAGAAGTGCCCGGTCGGCGCACCGATGGCGGTTTGACTTTACCAACGTGGGGCTTAGACCGCCGGCCAATCTTGCCACCCGCACTCCCTTGTACTTGGATCAATACCCCGAACGAAACGGGTTCGTTGGGAACACTTGCAGGCAGAGCGTTTGCCGGTGCACTCAAGCTCGCAAGTGCAAGGCATAATCCAAAAACCGGTGCACGCATTGATCCTCTCCTCTAGTCATTATCTGGTGCCCCCTTACCGTCCGCACAGAAGGCGGCCACAATGCTGCACTCTTTGCTAGTCTTCCGGCATTGGACAAGCGCAGCGCTCGTCGCTTTGCCCACGGTGTCATCTGCCACGATGATCCTGTGGGAACTCGAATGGGCAAATGCTGCGCAGTCTTCTCTAAAAAACGAGAACCGTTCCCTACAACTCGATTGCCCACAGCTTCTCATAGCCGCTGCGATTGCCTCTCTGCGGGTTTTGTGCTGCCACGACGCTCCCCATCGGTTAGCAGTACGCGCATAAACGATTGCTCCCCACGGAGCCAAGCTTTTAGCAGTTCGTAACGCCTTTAATGTCGTCGCCGTCAATTCACCCTTGTTTCGGGTTAACTTGGCGTCAGCTTCAAACGACAAGATGGCCCGTCGGGTTCGTTGACCCAGCATTCCATCAATGTCACCAACGTCATAATTGAGTTCGAAGAGACGCTGTTGCGCTTCACGAATGAGGGCTGGTGTCACCGCGAAAAATTGAGACTTATTTAGCGGCTCGGTGGCCCGGTTTGTTTGCTCATCGTCAAGTGCGCGTTGGGCCGCAGCCAGCCGGCCGCGTTCTGGCACTTGTGGCACCGCACGGTCCTTGCTTCGACTGCTGGCAGATACATCGTTCAAGCGCCCCCGCACCCATCCATATATATTGGACGTTCTTATTTCGGTCGGCTTTGCTATACTGAGATGGTCTTCCCCGTTGGCAGGCCATGCGAGTTCGTCACAGTCGGTGTATGCATAAAGCCGTGGAACAGGCCTAATCCCAATAACGTTCGGTATTCCAATGACATCTTCCGTCTCAAATGCACAAAAAACAGCGAAGCGCTTCTTCCTTGCAGTTTGCTTAGTATAAACGGCCCATTGGTCTTGGAGCTCGCCCAAGTATGTGTTTTCTGTTTTGAGGTCCAATATAATCCGACCAGTGATTACCTGTGGTAGCAATTTCAAGGCAATATCCGCAAGCGGAGCGCCTCGCTTTGGCGTTGCTAGAAAAATCACGGCCTGCGTCCTTGCAGCAAGAAGCGTGCGTTTTTTTCTATCTCCACTCAACATCATTGCTTTGACGACAAGTCCACCAAGGCTGTGTGCTATGAAATAAACCCGCATATCTTTGTCATGAAGCAGCCCTGTATCAAACAACTCCGTCAGTAGGTTTTTGGCCGCCTGGTGTGTCGACAAACTCCCGCTGTAATTCGCAGGATAGCCAAGTGTTGCTGTTGAGTATTCTGACAACGAAGGCTGGCCACGGACTGTCGTGTTGTCCGTGCGCATCAACTCCATCCATGATCGGCCAGTCTTCACTCCAAGGTAATTCGACGGCTCGAAAGATTTTTTGGGATCTCCCCATAGCCCGTGCACAAAGATTACAAGCTGCTTCGAGCCTTGCACTTTATGGACGTATTGGAATTCTGCGCGAGCGGCGTCACAGAAAACTGCGGAAGTCATTAGCACCGCGGTCAAAGCCAACATCAAGCCTAGCCACTCCGGGCGCCGGCCGTTTTCTCTATGCCGATTTTCACACTCATCGATGGCACGCCGGAGGAAATCGATCCCGCGATAGCGCTTAACAATCTTCAAATTCAAAATCCTGTTGCACAACTCTGGGGCGTCGAGCGAGTGAGTGCCTGCCAGACACGATCTTAGTGGCCTCGCTGCGCGATGTCGACCACATCGTCCAGGTCGTTGTCCACCCATCGGGATCAGACACGGTCGCGCGCTTTCGCAACCGCGCGCATGTCATAGACACATTCATAACCACCTAGCCAACCGACGGCCGTGATTGCGCAACGTGCCTGTTAGCCTCGGCTTGCAGATGGCCACCCGAGAATGTATCGATACTTCTCTTTGGAAAGAACTGGTTACCGAGCCATCGACCGTCGATGTTGGATGGGGCATACTTGTTGGCAAGTATGACCCGGGCATCACCTTGCTGCGATACGCCGATGAGAATCCGGACAGGTCGCATCTGAAGCAAACAATCGGTGCTGTTGTCGATCCCTGGCTGTGTACGGCAAATTGGCCATGGCAACTGACGAGCCTCTCATCTGGCCAGAAAGCGCGGCTGCCCAACGATTTCGAGCTTCAGATTTTCCGCTGCGCGGGCCGAAGGAATGACTGCAATGGGTCATGAAGAGCCATTCCAAGCGTAAGATTTGCGACCGCACCACCTTCAACTGCGGACATGATTGCCGCCTATCGCCGGGCCGCCAATACTTTGGCTCGCAATGGCCGCAATTGGGATCTCGCTACCGAACTGGCGCCTCTGTCGCGATGGGGCGGCACCGTGGCAGCTCAGCCGGTGGGGTCAAGCGTGCCATGTCCGTCGTCGAGGGGCGCGGCGCGCGTTCACAGATACGGCAGTCCGCCGCAAAAAAGTGTTGGTTGGCGCTGCGCGGTGGCCTGGATCGGGCCGCCGGGACCTATGATGCAAGTTAGGCCGACGACTCATCATCCAGCAGGTCGGCGCTGAGCCAGGTGCCGCGCACGGGCTGGCCGCCATAGCGCTGCCCGCCGGCTGCGGTGGCGCCGGGCAGTCGCCTGAGCGTGCGCATGTGACGGCCGTTCGCCCAATCCGTGCCATCGAAGATCGCGATCAGGCGCGAGTTGGTGTTGGCGACGATGAAGCCATCGCAATCGGGATCAGGCCGGATGCCGATGCAGATCAACGTGGCGCGTGCCATTTCGTCATAATCGAGCGCGGCCTCGAGGGTGTCGCGGATCGCCGGGCCGCCGGTCTCGGTGTCGGCATCGAGCAGATGGCGCAGGCAAATGCGGGCCTGTTGCGCTGGACCGATCGGCGGCGGCGGCACATCGGGCAGACCGACTGTGCGCCACAAGCTGCGCGCGCGTTCACGTCCGAACAGAATGCGCGCCTCGCGGATCACTTGCAGGCGATGCAGCAGGCCTTCGACGGCCGGGTCCGAAGGCGGATCGGGAGGGTTGGTGACGGCGAACAGGCCGGCGCGGCGCAATTCCGGCAGCACGTCATGCGCCAGCCAGCGCTTGAAGCGTTCGGCTTCCGGCTTGCGCGAACGGAACACAAGGCGGTAGACGCCCGGTTCGGAGACGATGATCATGGTTTGTTCACCGCCAAGGGTGCCCATACTATGGGCCCCCTTTTCGTCTTCATCGAGCAGATCAAGCGATGTTCGAGGCTTGGAAATGCCCAACGCCCGGCAAACATCGACGCCGACGAACCACGGCTCATCCGCGCACACCACTACACGCACGAGATTTTCATCAAAAGCGAAGTTTTGGATGGTATTCATGACGACACCTAAGCCTGTCTGTTGACACAGAGCGCCGGTGTCGTTTTTGAGCAAGCACGCGGCACCCAGGGCTCAAAAACACGTCTTAGGTCGTGCCCGTGCACCTTTAGGCCGAAGCCCTGGACATGCGCGCACGGACCCTGGGCCAAGCCGGTTCCTAAGAAAGAGGGTTTTTGAGCCCCGCCGAAAATCTTGCACAGGCCTGTGCCGGCGTCAATGGTGCGCTCACGCTTGTTTCTCGCTGCGCTCGGTGCTCTTTCCCGCGTCATCCCGGTGCGCGTCACCGGGATCCATCGTGCGCCAGCGCGCGCGCATGCGGCTTGTGGCGCGGTGGTGCTGCTTGTCGATAGCTGGGCGCCGGCGGTGAAATGGGTCCCGTGGACGAGCCACGGGATGACACCTGAGAGGGTGTGCCGGTGAGCTAGCTCCGCCGTCGCCGCGAACACCGCCGCCGCCGCGAGCTCCGCCGCCGCGAGCGGATCGCCGCCCTCTCAACCGTCATCCCGGTGCGCGTCACCGGGATCCATCGTGCGGCCGCCCCCGCATGTGCGGCGTGCGGCACGATCGTGCTGCTTGTCGATAGCTGGGCGCCGGCGGTGAAATGGGTCCCGTGGACGAGCCACGGGATGACACCTGAGAGGGTGTGCCGGCCAGCTAGCTCCGCCGTCGCCGCGAACACCGCCGCCGCCGCGAGCTCCGCCGCCGCGAGCGGATCGCCGCCCTCTCAACCGTCATCCCGGTGCGCGTCACCGGGATCCATCGTGCGGCCGCCCCCGCATGTGCGGCGTGCGGCACGATCGTGCTGCTTGTCGATAGCTGGGCGCCGGCGGTGAAATGGGTCCCGTGGATGAGCCACGGGATGACACCTGAGAGGGTGTGCCGGCCAGCTAGCTCCGCCGTCGTCGCGAACACCGTCGTCGCCGCGAACACCGTCGCCGCCGCGAGCGGATCGCCGCCCTCTCAACCGTCATCCCGGTGCGCGTCACCGGGATCCATCGTGCGCCAGCGCGCGGGCATGTGCGGCGTGCGGCACGATCGTGCTGCTTGCCGACAGCTGGGCGCCGGCGGTGAAATGGGTCCCGTGGACAAGCCACGGGATGACATCTGAGAGGGTGTGCCGGCCAGCTAGCTCCGCCGCCGCCGCGAACACCACCGCCGCCAAGCACCGCCATCGCCGCCGTCGTCGCCAGCTCCGCCGCCGCGAGCGGTGCGCTGCCCCCTCAACTGTCATCCCGGTGCGCGTCACCGGAATCCATCGTGCGGCAAGGCTTGCATATGCGGCGTGCGGCACGGTCGTGCTGCTTGCCGATGCCTCTGCGCCGGCGGTGAAATGGGTCCCGTGGACAAGCCACGGGATGACACCTGAGAGGGTGTGCCGGCCAGCTAGCTCCGCCGCCGCCGCGAACACCGCCGCGAGCGGATCGCCGCCCTCTCAACCGTCATCCCGGTGCGCGTCACCGGGATCCATCGTGCGCCAGCGCGCGGGCATGTGCGGCGTGCGGCACGGTGGTGCTGCTTGCCGATAGCTGGGCGCCGGCGGTGAAATGGGTCCCGTGGACAAGCCACGGGATGACACCTGAGAGGGTGTGCCGGCCAGCGCTTGAAGCGTTCGGCTTCCGGCTTGCGCGAGCGGAATACCAGGCGGTAGACGCCCGATTCGGAGACGGCGATGGCCCGTTTGGTGCCGCTGGGGTCACTAATTGTTACCCCAGCTCTTTCATCCTCATCCAAAGTGCCAAGTGCCTTGTTGTGGTTACTTAGACCGAGAACCTGGCAAACGTCCTTGCCGACAAACCAAGGCTCGCCGGCCCGCAGGATGGTGCGCACCAGGTGCTCTTCAAATGCGAGCGGGATAATCTCAGGCATTGCAATTCTCCGTCTGCTGAGCAATTCTCGGCGGCGTGATGTTATTTCTGATATTGCTGTGGACGCCGATGGTGGCGGCGATTTTCGAGGTGCCGTTTTGGGCAGCGCCGCTATGGGGCCTGCTGTGGGCGTATCCGTTCTGGCGCGACACCTATGTGCGCGGCCTGTAACACGACGCTGACATTGCTGCGCCGAGCGTTCGAAGATGGTGGTTTGGTGGAGTTTAATGGCGATGGTTTGAGGCTGAAGGTGGAGTAATGAGCGCGTGGCGTTGGCCGAAGTTCAGGCGAGCGAGGTTGGCATTCGTCGTTTTTTTAATTGGGTTGGTTGCTGCTTATCTGGCTACAGATTTGGCCAGGGATCTAAGCAAGGTTTATAGGAAGTATTGGCGCAATCTGTCGGACGTGAGCTACAGCAACTATGCACGTTCGAAGGGAACTACGCCTTATGCCCTTGAGAAGCGCGATTTCGAAGAGCGCATGCAGAGATACAGGCTGGCGCTTAGCCGAGGCGTGCCAGACTGTACGGCAAATATTCTCAGCTCAAGAAAGAGTGATGACTGCGCTAGGCGTCCGATGTTCTTGCGGCGCGTGGCGCCCTATAGGCGCACATACTCGATTGGGGAGCACCTAACGGCGGCGGTCATCACACTTCGGCAGATGTGGTCCGTGTGGCTAGTGATTGCTGCGATCGCTGCGGTGGCTATTGCTGGCGTGTATGCGTTGCCGCTGATGGTGCGCTGGTTGTGGCGTTGGCTGGTGGCCGAAGATGGGTCGTGACAAGACAGCTGCCCGCACCCTCACCCCTATCGGTGCCTTGATGATCTCCACCTGCCGATGGCGGATACGGGTCGGATCGCGCCGGTCCGGCAAAGCCGAGGCAAGGCGGGCAACGACGCCGGTCCTCTTCTCGGCGCCACGCAGCACCAGCAAGCCCGCATCGGACGGCTGGTTGGCACCGTCGAAATCGATTGTGAGTTTCTTGGATCGAACCGCTGGCAGCTCGAAGGCAAGCGGCGTAGCTTCGGTCATGGCTGTGGCGCTCGGTCGTGGAACGCAGCACATCGTCTCGAAACCGATTTGTTACGTCATCCCAAAGCTCTGCACCACAGCCAAACAATCATGAATCAGCCTCGATGCATAATTCGGGTTAGGGCGGAAGCAGCATTCATCGCCCGACCGCATAGCTTTTGAAAGCTCTGCTGCCGTCGAGCTGTCGATCGCCGCCTAATACTCGATAGGCTTTGGCAAATGTGATCGGGCGTAGCAGGAACAGCCAATCACTCAACAACTATCGGCAAAACATAATTGGATTGCAGGCCAATCTGAAGACGGCTGGGAAAGTCGATAGTTGTTCCCATCGTGCTCACGTGAATAGATGTGATTGGGCCTCGCATGGTCTCGGCTCTACGATGAAAGCCAGTCAGTCGGACGCTAGATCATCTTTGTGCTTTAAGTTGGAACCGCTATCGCGGTTCCAACTTAAAGCACAAAGATGATCGCTACTTTAGAGGCGAGCAACTTTCTGCCTTTATTCGGGATCGTTCCGATTCCGAATAAAGGCAGGTTGCTCTAGCTGTGTTTGTTGTTCGTGGAGGAACCAAATGTCATCGAAGATCACCGTTCTCGCTGCTGGTATCTTTATGGTAACCGCTGCTTTCGCCAGTAGTCAGGCTCTGGCCCAGGAGACCCTTAAGTCTGGCAGCCTTCGCGGAGCAGGCGGTCACAAATCTTCGGGTCAGGTCCGGATCGTCAAGAACGGTGACATCACTAAGGTCGTATTTGCGGCCAACTTCCGGCTCGACGGCGCACCAGACCCCCGCGTCGCGTTCGGAAACGGTCGCTACGTGCGCGGCACGATGTTTGCCCGACTGCGCAAGTTGCGTGGCGCTCAAGAGTACATTGTTCCGGCAAGGTTCGACGTTTCAAAGTACACTCAGGTCTGGTTGTGGTGCAGGAAGTTCAATGCTCCTCTTGCCGTCGCGCGCGTGAGGTGAATGTTGCAAGACTTCTTACCCCCGTGTCCGAATTGGGCAGAACCTTGATTGAGGAGTTCAATTCGCAACGGCGCCAACGGCGCTCTTCAAGGTCGTCAGTGGTACCAGACCAGGGAATACTCGACTGCCGATGACGAAAGTCGGTGTGCCGTTGATGTTGAGCGCCTGCGCAAGAGCCAGGTTGTTCGCGATCTTCGACTCGATATCACTGGACTTGGAGGCGGTAAGAACTTCATCCCAACGCAGGCCAGCGGCCTCAACGGCCTTCCGGATTCGAGCGTCATTTACACGGCCATTCGACTTCATGAGATCGTTGTGCAAAGACCAGTATTTGTCAGGCGCAATTTTCCAAACTGCGAGGGCGACCTTCGCGGCCGTTCTCGACGACTCCGATAAAATTGGAAACTCCTTGAACACGTAGCGAATGCGTTTGTCATCCCGCAACAACCTTTGCACGACCGGTTTCGCCTTTCGGCAATAGGGGCAGTTGTAGTCGAAAAACTCGACGACGGTGATTGTGCCGTCAGCGTTGCCGCCGATCGGGTCACCTTCGGCGCGCTCCAGGGCGCGCTTGTTTTCCATGATAGCCTTTTCTCTTGTGGCCCGTTCATCTGCGACACGCCGTTTCTCCAGCTCAGCCACAACTTCGGAGATGACCCCTGGATTCTTGAGCAGGTAGGCACGGATGATTTCACCGATCCGTTTTTCTTGAGCCGGCGTGAATGTGTCTTGGGAAATCGCCGGAGTGGCGAATAAGACGATTAGAGATGCAATGATGGCCCTTACAATCATGTTAGTTCTCCTGTGCGCGGTCTATTGGCGAGCTTGGGCCTTGCTGTTTTTTGCAGCAGCGTTCAGGCGATCGTGGCGTTTGCGAACGTTGGCCGGCCAGCGCGACTTTATGAAGGATAGGACAGCCATAATGTCGGAATCGGACAGAACACCATCATAGGCCGGCATCCGCGTCTTATATTTACCGCCGGCCAGACCGGAGAGGCCGTGCTTGGTCAGCTTGAAAAGCTGCTCATCGCTGTGATGCCACGTGTGGCCGCTTGCATCATGGGGTGGTGCCGGCAAATAACCGTCCTCATCGCGCGCACGCCAGTTCGGTTGGCCTTCCAGTTGCTTGCCATGACAGGATGCACACTGCACCGCGTATATTTCCGCTCCGCGACCGACTATCTCAAGGTCATCAGGCGCCAAATCAGTGGTCGCGGATCGGTGGTCGACAAGCGCGTCAGCGATAGCGATGCCCGCGAAGGCGATGAGACCCAAACCTGCTGCAAGCTTGCCGGCACTGGCCACGCTGTAGCCCCAACCTCTACGATTCCCAAACGAGAAACTCTTGTGCAGGTTCCACCCAATGGAAGGTCAAGGCCGGCTGTTCGCGCTGTTCGCGCTCTCTGTTGGGTGCGTGCTGCAGCCGAACAGACCAGTGATCGCCACTTTAGAGGCGAGCAACTTTCTGCCTTTATTCGGGATCGTTCCGATTCCGAATAAAGGCAGGTTGCTCTAGGGTCACAAGCGCGTGAAACCATGAACCGCCTGAGAAATTCAGGAGTTGGGTCTCTTGACCTTCCACTTGCTGGAAGGCCTAGCAGTATCCGATGCACAGGAATTACAACCCAGCGTTTCATGATGAACATTGGTGAAGTCTCCGCGAAGTGCGGCTTGCCTGCGAAGACAATCCGCTATTACGAGGACATCGGGCTGATCCGTCCCTTGCGCAGTAAGAACGGCTATGGTGACTATTGTGAACGGGACTTGCACCGGCTCCGATGTCTTCAGCGAGCCCGCAGTCTTGGTTTTTCGGTCGAAGATTGTCGCCAGCTCCTGTCGCTGTATGCGGACCACGATCGCGCAAGTTCCAACGTCAAGGCCGTGGCAACCCAGCACCTCAGGCGGACCGAGGAAAAGATCGCCGAGCTGGAGGGCCTCAGGAAGACGTTGAAGCATCTCGTCAAAGCATGCCGTGGTGATTACCGCCCGGATTGCCCGATCCTGGATGATCTGTCCGTCGGCTCAAGGGAGCGTTACAATTGAGCACCGATCGACCTGGCTCAAGGCTGCTGCGTCGGCGGTCGGTCCTGCAAGGTATGGCTGCATCTGCGGCCGTGACTGCGCTGGGTGGCCGCGGAATGCGCAGTGCGCTTGCCGACGATGCCGTGCAGTTGATCGCAACGACAGGCACCGCACGCCTGCGCGGCGAATCTCAACCGCCAACGCCGGTGTGGGGTTACAATGGTATAACGCCTGGTCCGGTCTTGCGCGTGCGCCAAGACGAAGAGGTGCGTGTCCGCCTTATCAACCAGCTGAAACAACCGACATCTCTGCACTGGCACGGTATCCGGATTATCAATGCCATGGACGGTGTGCCGGGTGTTACGCAGGACGCCGTCGCACCTGGTGAGCGGTTTGACTACCGTTTCACTTGCCCCGATGCCGGGACCTTTTGGTACCATCCGCACATTATGTCATCGGAGCAGGCCGCGCGCGGGCTCAACGGTATCCTGATTGTTGAGGAGAAGGAGCCGCCGAAGGTCGATCAGGATCTAGTATTCTTGATCGATGACTGGCGGCTGGCGCCCAATGGTGAAATCCACTCGCAGAGTTTCGGTTCCATCGCAGAGCGTGCCCACGGTGGACGCTTCGGCAATACGTTCACGCTCAATGGAAGCACAAAGCACACCGTAAATGTAGAGGCTGGCGAACGCCTACGACTGCGCCTGTGCAGCGTGTCGAATGCGAACACCTTCGGGCTGAAGATCGATAATCATGCCATGCACATTGTTGCGATCGATGGCCAGCCTGTAACGCCTTTCGAGGCGAAAGACGGCTTCGTTGTTCTGTCGTCCGGTCAACGCAGCGATGTGATTGTCGATATGATGGGGCAACCTGGCTCAAAAGCCCTGATAAGACTGCTGACATACGATAAGCAGCACATCATTGGTGAGGTCGCGTATCACCCGAAAAAGCGCAAACGTGCAAAGCCGCTCGAAAGCGCAATCGCGTTGCCGCCCAATCCGCTCGACACCAAACTTGATTTGGCAGATCCGGAAACGGCATCGCTCATGATGGATGGTGGGGCGATGGGGGGCATGACGGGCGCCTGGGTTGGAGACGAATGGCTCGGTATGCGCGAACTCATCGACAAACACGGTCTGGTCTGGGCTTTCAACGGCGTGGCGGGAATGCCAAAGGAGCCCTTGTTCAGGGTCGCAAAGGGCAGAACGGTGAAACTGCGCATGGCCAACCGGACGGGTTGGCCGCACGCCATGCACCTGCACGGACATCATTTCAAGCAGATCTCACGCAAGCCGGACGGCCCGAGCGAGCCATTTTGGCGCGATACAAGTCTCATCAATCCTCGAGAAGAATTCACCATGGCCTTCGTTGCTGACAACCCCGGCAAGTGGATGCTCCACTGCCACATGTTGGAGCATCAGGAGGGAGGCATGATGACCTGGTTCGAAGTTGGATAGTCGTCATGCCGCAATTGAACAGAACGACGCTCGCCATCATCGCTGTAATAGCGATTGCAGCAATCGTGTTCCTGATGCGCCCAGGCTCTAATAAGGGTGGGTCGGGCCCGCCGATGGTCCAGGTCAGCGTACCGACACTGTCAGCGCAGGCAAGGCAGGGCGAAGCATTGTACAATGAAAACTGTGCCGGTTGCCACGGCAAGGACGCCGCTGGCCAGGACGGCGTCGCGCCGCCGCTCGTTCATAAAATCTATGAACCAAGCCATCATGCCGACGGCTCGTTCCAGCGCGCCGCAAGTCAAGGCGTGCGCGCCCATCATTGGCGCTTTGGCAATATGCCACCTGTCGAGGGAATTACGAGACGGGAGGTGACCAAGGTCATCGTCTACGTGCGCGAACTACAACGTGCCAATGGCATCAACTAAGCAGATCTTAACGGAGGGCTCGACAATGCAATCATCGGTCCGCACCAATAGGATAGCCATTGTCATATCGATCGTGGTTTTAATCGGAACGACAACTGCGGTTCTCTCTCACAAGGGTGCAACCGGCGTTGTCAAAGAACGTATGATGGCCATGAAGAGCATGGGCGACAACATGAAGGCTCTATCTCTCATGGTCACCGGCAGGGCGCCGTACAATGCAAAGCAGATCAAGAATATCGCTGCGACGATTAAGGGTCACACTAGCAATACTGCGAAGCTCTTCCCGAAGGGCAGTATCAGCGGACCGAGCGAAGCATTGCCCAACATCTGGACCGACTGGGAGGCGTTCATGAACCATGCCAAGTCGTTAGAGAATCTGGCCGGAGAACTCAATACTGCAGCTGACAAAGGCAAGGCAGCCGCGCTGGTTATCTTCGCCAAGATGGGCAAGACGTGCTCCGGCTGTCATCAGGACTTCCGCAAGAAGAAGGAAAAGTAATTTCTCTTAGAGGTTGCGAAGTGGCTCGGTTTCTCAGGGGTGTACTGTGGCTCGGCATTCTGGCTCTGCTCGCAGCTGTCGCCAGTTATCTTCTTGTCCTGCCGCGACTGGGACAATCAGATGCTTCAGCCAGTCTCGATGGTCTCACCGGCAATGTTGAGCGCGGCAAATATCTGGTCACTGCCGGCGGCTGCATCGCTTGTCACACCGATCTCAAGAAGAAGGGGAAACTGCTTGCCGGTGGGGCGGCGCTCAAAACCCCGTTCGGCACGTTCTATGCGCCAAATATCACGCCGGATAGAAAGCATGGAATTGGTGGGTGGTCCTCAGCCCAGTTCGCCAAGGCTATGCTGGACGGAATTGCACCGGACGGGAGCCACTACTTTCCGTCGTTTCCTTACACGTCCTATACGGCGATGAAGGCTCAGGACGTTGCTGACATAAAGACCTATCTCGACACGATCGAAGCTGTCTCGCAGCCCTCTCGGCTGCATGAACTCGTCTGGCCGTTCTCAGATCGAAATCTCGTTGGTGTCTGGAAAGAGCTGTTCTTTCGATCGACTGCCTTTGCAGCGCAAACGGACAAGAGTGCCACTTGGAACCGCGGGGCCTACCTCGTCAACGTGCTTGGACATTGCGGCGAGTGTCACACGCAGAGGAACTTAATGGGCGGTCGTAGCGGTGTTGCACTCGCCGGCAACTCCGCAGGACCAGAGGGCGCCAAAGTTCCGGGCATCCGTGGGTTGACGGAGCGCAACGAGCCGTGGAGCAAGGATGACGTGTTGATCTCCTTGCAGGTCGGGATGATTCCATCCGGTGATTTTGTCGGCGGCACCATGGCTGAGGTCGTCGCTCATTCGACCGGCAAACTCACACCGGCGGACCAGGCCGCAATTGCCGAATACTTGATCAGCTTGAAATAGATGGCCGCATAAAGACAGGCCATATCGGCGATCGGTCGCGCCAACGGCCATCGCCGTCTGCAGCACGCGCATCGTTGGAAAGCGTACGCTCAACTGTGTGGATGCACGGTTCAATGACATCAATGGTGTGTAACCGTCCGCCCTAGACCGCCTTACAATGACATCCGAATATGCCGACAATGCCTTCCTGGATATGAGGGGGCAGGGACGTCATGGCATCAACACCGAGAACTTCACGTCGTCGTTGGAGTGAGACGTTCAAAAAGCGTGTCGCGGCTGAGGCCAGTGAACCTGGCGTGACAATTGCCCAGATTGCAGGTCGTTATGATCTTGATGCGCGAAGGGTCTCGAACTGGATGAAGAAATTTGGGACCAGCGTTGCGCTGGTACCGGTGGAGGTCACATCGGACGATAGCGGTTTACAGTCATCTCCCGCCATTGAAGTTGATTTGCCTTGCGGCACGAGAGTGCGGTGTCATGCAGACGCAAATACCGAACTCGTCGCTGACATCATTGCTGCTGTGCGATCGAAGCGATGATCCCGGTTCCGGCGGGCACGAAGGTGTGGCTTGCCGCCGGCGTGACGGATATGCGCAAAGGGTTCAACGGTCTCAGCATCCTGGCCCAGGATGCTTTGGAACAAGATCCATTCTCCGGCCATCTGTTTGTCTTTCGAGGGCGTCGTGGCGATCTGGTGAAGATCATCTGGTGGGATGGCCAAGGCGCCTGTCTGTTCTCAAAGCGGTTGGAGCGCGGGCGATTTGTATGGCCTTCACCGGTCAAAGGCAAAGTCTTGATCACCTCGGCACAATTGGCGATGTTGTTGGAGGGTATTGATTGGCGAGCGCCGGTTCGAACATGGCGTCCATTGAAGGCCGGTTAGCAACAGTCCTGCGTGCTCTTTGACATCGTAGATTCATTCAGGCCCGCGAATAACGTATGGCTTTGCCATGACGAACGCAGATGG
Organism: Hyphomicrobiaceae bacterium; assembly: GCA_965223355.1. GTDB lineage: Bacteria > Pseudomonadota > Alphaproteobacteria > Rhizobiales > Hyphomicrobiaceae > Tectiglobus. The sequence goes on along the minus strand of CBDCWE010000003.1, from coordinate 2,815,892 downwards.
CCATACTCCGCAAGACATTGCCGGTTACCAAGTTCTGTTGGATCAACGTGATGCCGAGATCGCCAGACAATCGGCGGAGCTTTTGGCGCGCGATCTTCTGATTGAGAAACTCAAACTGCAACTCGCCAATCTGAGGCGGCAACGGTTCGGCACGAAGTCCGAGGCATTGGATCAGATCATTGATCAACTTGAGCTGGCACTTGTCGAAGCGGAAGCAGCGGCGGAACAACATCGTTGCGAACCACCGCCCACTGAGACGGCAGACAAGCAACAGTCAACCCGCAAGCCCTTGCCTGAGCATCTGCCTCGCGAAGAGATCGTTCTCAGCCCTGGCGAGATGTGTGATCAGTGCGGCGGGGCATTGCGTCATCTCGGCGAAGACGTATCGGAGACGCTGGAATATGTGCCGGGACGCTTCAAAGTGGTCCGAACGGTACGAACCAAGATGTCCTGCCGCTGCTGTGAGGCCATTCATCAGGTTCCAGCGCCATCAATGCCGATCGAACGGGGGCGGCCAGGTCCAGGCCTGTTGGCGCATGTGCTGGTCAGCAAATATGCGGACCACTTACCGCTGTATCGCCAGTCTCAAATTTATGGGCGTGAAGGCATGCAGCTTAAACGCTCAACACTTGCCGATTGGATCAGGCAATCGGCGGCTCTTCTCGAACCTCTCGCCGATGCCATCGGTCGTCACGTTATGGCAGGCGCTGCCATCCACGCCGACGATACGCCGGTCAAGGTACTGGCGCCGGGAACCGGCAAAACCAAGACCGGAAGGCTGTGGGTCTATTTGAGAGACGAGCGGTATTGGGCTGGTGATCCACATCCAGCAGCGTTCTACAAGTTCACGCCAGATCGACGAGGCCAGTGGCCACGGGATCATCTTAAAGACTTCTCTGGTTGGCTGCATGCTGACGGCTATGCCGGATTTGAAGAGCTTTATCGGCGTGGCGACATCCACGAAGTCGCGTGTCTCGCGCATATCCGGCGCAAGTTCTTTGACATCCATGTTGCCCAAGGTTCCGGCATCGCCAAAGAAGCCTTGGAACGGATTGCAGAGCTGTACAGAATAGAAGCCTCCATTCGAGGCGATCCACCGGAACAACGTAAGGCCATCAGGCAGGTACAAGCGGTTCCGCTAATTGACGACCTGGAAGCTTGGCTGCATGCCCAGCTCACACAGATCTCGGGCAAGTCGGCGCTGGCCGGAGCCATTCGTTACGGCCTGACGCGCCTCAAACGGCTGCGCCCCTACCTCGACGATGGACGTCTCAGCATTGATAACAATGCGGCTGAACGAGGCATGAGAAGCATCGCCATTGGCCGCAAGAACTACCTGTTCATGGGCTCGGGCAATGGTGGCAAGTCTGCTGCCATTGCATACACGCTGATCGAGACGGCCAAGCTCAATGGTGTCGATCCGCAGGCGTGGCTGACTGACGTCCTCGGCCGCATCGCCGACCACAAGATCAACCAAATCGATGAGCTGCTGCCGTGGCAGTACGATCAGCAGAACTGAGTCAGTACGGTTCTCGTACGCTCACGAAAGAGTGCAAACAATAAGATCAGCCGCAAACCACAACCAGATTGATAAGCCGCCTGGCGATAGGGTTAAAATAGTTGCCGGTGGTCTGGAACCGTTTAACCTGTTGACTATCAGAACTTTGAAGCTGTTCGATGAAGTGATCGTCTTCAGCATACGTGATGATTACCACGAGCCGTCATCTCCAAATGCTTGTTTGTCATTGATAGCCGGACGGATCGAGGACGATGACGAGATTGATCCGCATTCCGGGCTGGCCATGCGCTCACCGCGTAAGCACAAACGCGCCTATCCATAATGCAAGAGTGTCCGGTTAGACGGGGGGCAACGCCAACCGGTATAGCGTCCTATGAACTTCTTGGCCTGCCGCTTCAGAGCAGTGCTGAATGGTGCCGTCTCTCGAATGGTCAACTTCGTTTCTTGAGATTTCGTTTTCTGCGCCCAGCCCCAATCCTTGTCGACGATCTCAAAATTGGAATAGTTCGGGTGCTGCATCACCAGCAGCTCGAATATCGCTGCGACATGCGGCTGGTTGCTTTCGTCCTTATCCATCTGGCTTACAAGAATGCCGGTCTCCTCCAGCTTCCTGGCGCTCCACTCGGCACAGCTTCCATAAGTCCAATCCATGTCGTCGAACAGTAGATACCCGTTCTCCTTCAGAAGCTTGTCGACCATGAAAAACGCGGCACCATCGACCGTCCAGTTCTTCGGACCGTCGATATAGCAAAAATCGTACATCGGCGTACATGCATGATCGGCCGTTTGCTCTTCGATCTTGCGCTTGAGAAACCAAGTATATGAAAGCTTTTCGCGAACCACCGTAACATACCGGTTCAAACCGCACCGATCGAGAAGCTGCTCAATAGAAGGATCCTGCCACTCTTGGCCGGACACGAGATCGACTGCAGTTACATGCCCCGCTCCAATTTCGTCGAGTGCCGCGGCCAGGTAGCAAACGGAAGTTCCATGGGCGAAGCCGAGTTCCAAGCATTCTTGTGGCCTCTGCCTCAGCACAAAATCGTAAAGGGCTCTCGCTTGTTCCTTCGAAATGAAAGGCACGCCATCGACGTGTTTCTTTGCCTCTTCAAACTTCACTTGTTCTCCGGCTTTCTGACTGGGCTTCCCAGGAAGATATCATACTAAATGTTTCGCTGATGACTAGTGATTGCAGTCATGCTAGCGAGACACCTAGAGCATCAGGTGATTAATCTGCAACATACCCGGCGTCCTTGAGATAGTTGCGGCACTCATTTGGCTCGAAGAGGCTGCAGATGTTGCCGACTGCAGCCCAGAGCGCGTCGTAGGTGCGCGCCTTCGCTTTTCGGAGCAATTGCTTGAGTTTTGCAAAGGCCATTTCGATTGGATTGAGGTCGGGCGAGCACGATGCGGTGTACGCGGCCGCAAGTATGCTGAACACGATCGACCTAAAGACTGCCAAGAACATTGCCGTGCTACCAAGAACCAAGAGAACCTCCGGCAGTTTGAAGGATCAATCAGCGTGGTTCAAGCAGGTGTTTCTTGGTGCGATAAAGCTGAGTTTCACTAAAGACAGCGGGCACGGGTAGTCCTCATGCTTTGCATACCACTGGGTGAATCAATTCAGTTGGCTAGGATCAGTGATGGCCAAACCTAACCCTGGCTATCGTGCGGGCTGGCTGTTGCGAGCTATCTCAAAATCGGCACGCATGCGCTCATAGAACAGATGTGATGGCGGCCAAATGCTATCGCGCCGCAACGTTGGTACAAACTCGTCGATTAATTCATCTTGCAGGCGAGCCGCGATTGATCTCTGCACCTGCAACAGGCATCGCTTATATGTTGTAAGAGCTGCCGTTTGCCGGATGCGGGGCATGTCACCGCATTGTGCCCGCGCCAGTCTCCGAAGTTTCGGGGTCGCATACAATGGTGTGATTATCGCCTGCTTTGATGATACCGGCCTTGACGCTGCGCGATGCGCCGTCGAGGTTCCGGTCGTTGGCATCGGAGAGGCCGCCTTCCATGCCGCCAGCATGCTGTCGTGCCGATTTTCTGTGGTCACCACACTTTTCCGTTCGGTGCCGGGGATCGAGGCCAATCTTGTTCGCTATGGCTTGATGACCCGGTGCGCAAGTGTGCGCGCCAGCGCCATTCCAGTGCTGGATTTCGAGGCCGGAGATGGCAAGATATACGAAAGACTTTCAAAGGAAGTCGGCGCTGCGATTGAAGAAGACCATGCTGAAGCAATTGTTCTTGGCTGTGCCGGAATGGCTGATCTAGGTCGACTGAACCGCCCCGGGTTTGCCGGAGGCTCCAACTCTTGAGAGACTGGAGCCATGACAACACAGACCAATTCTTCCCCGAGATAATCTACCGAGCTACGAAGCGCTATGAACGTAGTTGTCAGGGCGGAACTAAGGCAACCACCCGGAGCAGCAACTTCGTGGAGCACGATGGATTGTAATCATCAGAGCAGTCGAGTTTGGCCTTGATCCGCTGATTATCCAATATTGCGACGCCAAGGCCAATGAACCAAATCGGTCTATCGCGTGCTCAGCTCTTGACCTTCCAGCCAATGGAAGCCCCATGTAATCAACCAGTTTGCGGCACTTACCCCTTAGGAATCTGTGCACCATGGAAGCCCAAATTCAGGACAGCAATCGAACGATTTCGCCGGAGACAGGCGCGATAAGTCGCGATCCGGTTTGCGGCATGACAGTCGATCCCGCTACGAGCACTGCACACGTCGCTCACGCAGATCATGACTATTATTTTTGCTGCCGGAATTGCGCGGAAAAGTTCTCATCGGATCCGGAGCAGTACGTGACTGCAACCGATCCGGTTTGCGGCATGAACGTTGAGCGCGCCTCTGCGCGCTTCATGGCCAAACACTGCGGTGAGCGGTTTTACTTCTGCTCGGGCCGCTGCCAGGAGACGTTCGAGGTCGAACCCAACAAGTACCTCGACGGCCGCCCCGCGCCTGAGCCAATGCCGGAGGGCACGCTCTACACCTGCCCGATGGACCCGGAGATTGTGCGTGACCAACCTGGCGACTGCCCGATATGCGGTATGGCTCTTGAACCGATGGGTGTTGGCGCGGTGAATGCCGGACCCAATCCCGAACTCGTCGATTTCACATTCCGATTCTGGGTCGGCCTGGCACTAACGGTTCCGCTGCTGATCATCGCCATGGGGCCGATGCTCGGCCTACCGGTCCGCGATTGGCTAGGTGGGACCGCGTCATGGGCCGAGCTGATACTGGCGACGCCAGTTGTGCTGTGGTGTGCCGCCCCGTTCTTCAAGCGCGGCTGGTCCTCGATTGTCAATCATAGCCCGAATATGTGGACGCTGATCGCGCTCGGCGTTGGTGCCGCGTATGGTTTCAGCGTCGTCGCCACGATCACCCCCGGTCTCTTTCCCTCCGCCTTTCGCGACGCGCACGGCCATGTCGGTGTCTATTTCGAAGCTGCTGCCGTCATCATCGTGCTTGTACTACTTGGCCAGATCCTGGAGTTGCGAGCGCGTGAACGCACAAGCGGAGCCATCAAGGCATTGCTGGAGATGGCGCCCGAAACTGCCATCCGCATCGGCGATGACGGCAACGAAAGCGAGATCCCGCTCGAAACAGTCGTTGTCGGCGACAAGCTTCGTGTTCGCCCCGGCGAGAAGGTTCCCGTCGATGGCAAGGTCGTCAACGGCCGCTCCTCCATTGATGAATCCATGCTGACCGGTGAACCACTTCCGGTCGAGAAATCACCAGGAGATGACGTCACCGGCGCGACCCTCAACGGCACCGGCTCCCTCGTCATCAAGGCGGGCCGGGTCGGGGCTGATACGACGCTGGCGCAGATTGTCGAGATGGTCGCCAACGCGCAACGCTCGCGTGCACCGATCCAAAAGCTCGTCGATGTGGTTGCCGGTTGGTTCGTACCCACGGTCGTCGCAGTCGCCATCATCGCATTCATTGTCTGGGCGATTTTTGGCCCTGCACCGGCTATGACCTACGCGCTGGTGGCCGCAGTGTCCGTCCTGATTATCGCCTGCCCGTGTGCACTCGGGCTTGCGACACCGATGTCGATCATGGTCGCCACTGGCCGTGGCGCCCAGGCAGGCGTCCTGATTAAAAATGCCGAAGCTCTTGAGCGCTTTGCAGGCGTGGACACGCTGATTGTCGACAAAACCGGAACTTTGACGGTCGGCAAACCGAAACTCGTCGCCGTACTGGCAATAGCCGACCTTGAAGAAAGCGAGATCCTGCACCTTGCCGCCAGTCTTGAGCGCGGCTCAGAGCACCCTCTGGCTGCCGCCATTGTTTCAGGCGCAGAGGAGCGCGGCATCGCGATGTCTGCAACGTCGGACTTCGAGGCTATTACCGGTAAGGGCGTGAAAGGAACCGTCGACGGGCGCGCTGTAGCTCTTGGCAACGAGAAACTACTCGACGAGCTTGGCCTCGTTGCCGGCAGGCTGAATGTCGAGGCTGACGCGCGTCGCGATCAGGGCGAGACCGTTATGTTCGTAGTCGTCAATGGCGGCATTGTCGGATTGATTGCTGTTGCCGATCCGATCAAAGAGACGACGGCGGTAGCGTTGAAGGAACTACAGAACCAAGGTTTCCATATCGTGATGGCAACGGGTGACAATGAACGCACGGCGCGTGCCGTTGCTGATCGACTCGGTATCGATGAAATTCGCGCTGATGTACTGCCGGCGGATAAAGCGCAGATCGTAAAGGCCTTACAGAACAGCGGCCGCACCGTCGCGATGGCAGGCGACGGTGTAAACGATGCGCCCGCCCTGGCGCAAGCCGACGTTGGAATTGCGATGGGAACGGGAGCCGATGTGGCGATCGAAAGTGCCGGTTTGACATTGGTGAAAGGCGATCTCAAAGGCATTGTCCGCGCACGAACGCTGGCGAAGGCGACAATGGCCAACATTCGCCAGAATCTATTCTTTGCCTTCGCCTACAACGCCGCCGGCGTGCCGATTGCAGCTGGTATTCTATATCCGCTTTTTGGGATTCTTCTGTCTCCCATGATTGCGGCAGCCGCCATGAGCCTCTCTTCAGTGTCCGTGATCAGTAACGCATTGCGGCTGAAGTCGGTCCGACTGTAGGTCCCCTCGGCCGTTGGTGTGCAGAACCAAGAGTAAAGGTGCCACGACCATGAAGGATGGTGGAAGTGGAACGGCGCTGAAGCTGTCGCGGCGTCGCGTGTTGCAATTTGGTGCGGCAGGAGCTGTGTTGGCGGTGGGCGGCGCGCTTTGGATTGGCCGACACTCTTTCGCCATCGGGACCGCGAAATTTATCAATCCCTTAAAGATCCCGCCCTTGCTGAACGGGACGGAGCGAGGCCGCCGCAAACAATTCGATCTTGCGGTGCAATCCGGACAGACTGAGTTTCTCGAGAACGTCTCGACACCGACGATCGGCGTCAACGGCTCTTTTCTCGGGCCGACACTGAGAATTAGCAACGGTGACCAAGTAACACTCAATGTCACCAACAATCTTCAGTCCGATACAACCCTGCACTGGCACGGGCTGCATGTTCCTGCAAAAGCTGATGGTGGTCCGCACCAAGTTATGCGCCCCGGTGCAAGTTGGTCACCTGCTTTCGAGGTCAAGCAGAAGACCGCCTTGTTCTGGTATCATTCCCACCTCTTGGGCCGGACCGGCGCGCAGGTCAATCAAGGTCTGGCGGGCCTGATCCTGGTGGAGGGCGACGAGAGCAAGACACTGGGTCTGCCGGTAGAGTACGCCGTGGATGACATTCCCCTCGTGATCCAGGACCGCCGATTCCGGCGCGATGGTAGATTGGCTTATGTCACGTCGATGCACGACCAGATGATGGGCTTCCTGGGCGACACGGTGTTGGTCAACGGTACGATTGGCCCCTATCTGCAGGTCCGGCGTCAGCGCACGCGTCTGAGGATGCTCAACGGTTCGAATGCCAGAATCTACAATTTCGGTTTTTCGGATGGGCGCTCCTTCATCCAGATCGCAAGCGACGGGAGTCTTCTCGAACGACCGGTTGTTGCGAAACGACTGCGACTGGCACCGGGCGAACGCGCCGAGATTCTCCTCGACATGGAAGCCAATGGGCGCGTCGTTCTGATGAGTTATCCGGATACGGCCGCAGCTGGCGGTATGATGTCCGGCATGATGCGTCGCATGATGGGATCGATGCCCGGGAACGATGAAACATTCCCAGTTTTGGAGCTTCGAGCCGACGAGATCGAAATGTCCGATCTGGCATTACCTCAACGTCTAGCTGATGTTCCGCGATGGTCTAGGGAGCAGGCCCAACGCACGCGCCGGTTCAATCTCAACATGCCGATGATGGGCGGTATGATGGGAATGATGCGCGGGCGAGGCAGCATGATGGGGCACGGCGGTGGCATCGACGGACTCATGGGCATCAACGCCAAATCGATGGACATGAATAGGATCGATGAGCGCGTGCCGTCAGGCGCAGTCGAGATCTGGTCAATTAGAAACGACACGCCGTTTGCTCATCCATTTCACATTCACGATATCCAGTTCCGCATTCTGGACCGAAACGGCGGTACAGTTCCAAGGGGGGAAGCAGGCCTGAAAGACACGGTCGTCGTCGATCCTGGAGAAACCGTCAACGTCATCGCACGATTTTCCGACTACGCCGATCCTAAACATCCTTACATGTACCATTGTCATATATTGGAACATGAGGATGCTGGCATGATGGGCCAATTCCTTGTCACCGAGTGATCACTTGTCCTTCTTGAAGGGAGAAACCAAAGTGCTGAGAAAGATGCGAACCACCAGACCTGCCGGAGCAACTGCCTTGTTCTTGTTTCTCACTGGTTCGATTATGGCAAATGCGCAAAGTTCCGGGGTCGTCGACGTCTGGAAAGATCCCTTTTGCGGCTGCTGCAGCAAGTGGATCGAGCAGATGAAGGCGGCAGGATTTGAGATGCGTGTCCACGACACAAATGCCCTCGGCAAGATCAAGACTCGCCATGGTGTTCCCAATCGGTTGAGATCATGCCATACGGCCAAAATCGGAGGCTACATTGTCGAGGGCCACGTCCCCATAGCGGATGTCGAGCGTTTACTTCACCAGAAGCCTAAAGTCGTTGGCATTTCGGTCCCCGGTATGCCAATCGGTTCGCCGGGCATGGAAGTACCAGACGGCGAGAAGCAGCCTTACGAAGTTTTGACGTTCGACAGGCAGGACAAGACCAACGTGTTTGCAAAGCACAACTGAGACGGCAAGCCGGTCTCTGCAGATCAATGGCGATCAGTTCTGAGGAGGAGGTGTGTGTTGGAACACTAGCCTGACAGTATGATGCATGGCATGTCCACGCACATGATCGCGATGTGGCTAGAGCAACCTGCCTTTATTCGGAATCGGAACGATCCCGAATAAAGGCAGGTTGCTCTATCGTGTTTACGGCGCGCGCAAGGTCTGGCGACAGCTTCTTCGCGAAGGGCATTCAGTCGCCCGCTGCACGGTAGAGCGTCTGATGCGGTCCATGGGTTTGCAAGGCGTGATCCGTGGCAAGCGGGTCCGCACAGCCTTGCCTGACAAGGCCGCACCTTGTCCGCTCGATCACGTCAACCGCCAGTTTCGGCCAGCGCGGGCGAACATGCTTTGGGTGTCGGACTTCACCTACGTCGCGACATGGACGGGCTTCGTCTACGTCGCGTTCGTGATCGACGCATATGCCCGCCGGATTGTCGGCTGGCGTGTGTCACGATCGGCGCATGCCGGCTTCGTGCTCGATGCACTCGAACAGGCTTTGCACGATCGCCGTCCTGTCGGCGGCGGGCTCGTCCACCATTCCGATCGCGGCGTGCAGTACGTCTCGATCAAGTACACCGAACGCCTCGCCGAGGCCGGCCTCGTGCCTTCGGTCGGCAGCGTCGGCGACAGCTACGACAATGCACTCGCCGAGACGATCAACGGGCTCTACAAGGCCGAGGTGATCCACCAACGCGGGCCGTGGCGATCCCTGGAAGCTGTCGAGTTCGCGACGCTCGAATGGGTCAACCGGTTCAACAACCGCCGCCTGCTCTCGTCCATCGCCAACATCCCGCCGGCCGAGGCTGAGGCCGCCTATTGGGCTTGTCAGGAGGACCAAGCCATCGCAGCATGACCTAAACGCAACAGCCTCCGGTGTGTCCGGGGCGGTTCAGTCCAACGCCATCACCGAGGGCTTCCATCGACAGATCAAGTTGATCCAACGCCGCGCGTTCGGCTTGCGCAACTTCGATAACTACCGACGAAGGGTTCGAGCCCTGTGCGCATGAGCCGCGACGACACGAAAGAAAGCTGATAGAAAGCAATCGACAAGCCGCAGATCACAGACCTGCCCCCGTTTTCGACGAAGAGCCGTTGCACATATCCTTAGGAAAAGACCTTAACTTGCTTGAATTTATATATCTTTTCTGTTGTGAGAAGTGGTAGGCCCGGAGGGACTTGAACCCCCAACCAGGCGGTTATGAGCCGCCGGCTCTAACCAATTGAGCTACGGGCCCGTCGCATGACGATCGGAACGCGCCTTATAGCAGATGATCTGGCCGCAATGGAATGGCGTTTCGGTGTTGAACTGCAATATGTCGGCGGCTTCGATCACGGCCGACGGCGCCGGGCTTGCGCGCCTGGCGATTTCCGCCGAACACAGGTCCACCGCGCCGGCCCGCTCCCTGCCCGGCTGCCGCCTCGTCGCCATCTCGCACTCGATCAATGCTCACCACTCTCGGCCCGACAGGTATGCGCGCCAGCGCAGTCGATGGCTAGATCATCGTGCTTTAAGTTGGAACCGCTATTGCGGTTCCAACTTAAAGCACAAAGATGATCGCCACTTTAGAGGCGAGCAACTTTCTGCCTTTGTTCGGGATCGTTCCGATTCCGAATAAAGGCAGGTTGCTCTAGGCGGCGGATCACGCGATGCCCGCAAGCCGACGCCGGACGCCGGCGGAGTTTGCCGCTGGCCGCGCCCTACAGTGCCCGCAACGGCCATCTGCGCTTCCGTCATGTCGGGCTTGCGCACCGCCAACCCTTGCCCATGCCGCGTCAAAGAGGCGACAACGACGCCGGCGGGTTTTCTGCCGCGTGGATCGAGAGGTCGGTGATGGTCGCGGTGTTGCCGGACAGCGGATTGTTGGGATCCCAATTGATGTTGATCGACTGAAACCGCGTGCCAAGCGCATCGTAGATCAGCAAGCGACCGGCGAGGCTGTCGCCGGCACCGGTGATTTCCTTCAGGACCTCGGTGGCCTGCAGGGTACCCACGACACCGGCGACGGCGCCCAAAATGCCGACCTCGGAACAGTTGAAAACCGCCGTGGGCGGCGGCGCTTCCGGAAACAGGCAGCGGTAGGTCGGCCACGGCGTACCGTCGTCGCGCGCTTCATGCGGCTTGAACGTCGTCAGATAGCCATCGAACGGCCCGAGTGCGGCAAACACCAGCGGCTTGCCGGCCAGATAGCAGGCATCGGACACCAGGTAGCGGGTGGCGAAGTTATCGGAGCCGTCGGCGACAATGTCGTATTGGCCAATCAGGTCCAGGGCATTGTCGGCGTCGATCCTGGTTGGATGGCAGCAAACCTCGACGTGAGGATTGATCCGCTCCAGCGTCGCCTTTGCGCTTTCGACTTTCGCCACGTCAATGTTGGCGGTGTCGTGAACGATCTGGCGCTGGAGATTGCTCAGCGACACGCGATCATCATCGACAATGCCGAGGCATCCAACGCCGGCGGCGGCGAGGTACATCAGCAGCGGTGAGCCGAGGCCGCCGGCGCCGATCACCAGAACCCGGGCGGCCCGGAGTTTCTGCTGGCCCTGACCGCCAACCTCGCGCAGCACCAGATGGCGCTTGTAGCGTTCGATTTCTTCCGGTGAAAGTTTGCTCATGGCGCGTGTTGCATCCCGCTCTAGGGTTGTCCCGGCATGCTGGCCCGGTCACTTCACCACCACGTCGATCGTCATCGCGTTGAGCGGCGCCACATCCACAAAATGCGGCGTCGAACCACTGCTGCGATCGACCACATCGCGGGGCGTGTCGCGCCGCGCCTGTTGTGCACGTGGCCTGCGTGCCGACCGCGTGCTGATGAAGTGATTGAGACCACTAGATCATCTTTGTGCCTTTATTCGGGATCGTTCCGATTCCGAATAAAGGCAGGTTGCTCTAGCCGCCTGCCGATTGTTCGAGGAACAGGTCGCTTGAAAGATAGCGGTCGGCGTTCGACGGTGCAAAGGTAACGATGGTCTTGCCGGCCATCTCACCGCGCACGGCAGCAGTGAGGGCGGCGGCCACGTTGGCGCCGGTTGAAATGCCGGCCGGCACGCCCTCGAGCCTGGCCAGCAGGCGCGCAACATCGAACGCCATCTCATTTGGAACCTTGATCACCTCGTCGATCAGGCCGGGATCAAGGACGTCGGGTACGAAGCCGGCACCAATGCCCTGGATGCTGTGCGGGCCGGCCTCGCCGCCGGAGAGCACGGCGCTGTCACTCGGCTCGACCGCGATCACCTGCAGCTCGGGGCGGCGCGATTTTAACGCGCGACCGCAGCCGGTGAGCGTGCCGCCGGTGCCGACGCCGACAACCAGGACGTCAATGTTGCCGGCCGTGTCGTTCCAGATTTCCTCGGCCGTGGTCAGTTCATGGACGGCCGGGTTGGCCGGGTTCTCGAACTGTTTCGGCTGTACCGCGCCCGGGATCAGTTCGAGCAACTCATTCGCTCTGTCGATGGCGCCGCGCATACCTTTCTCGGCCGGCGTCAGATGCAGTTGCGCGCCCATATGCGTGAGCATGCGGCGGCGTTCGAGGGACATCGACGCCGGCATCGTCAGGATGAGGTCGTAGCCGCGTGCGGCGGCAACAAAGGCCAAGGCGATCCCGGTATTTCCGGACGTCGGCTCGATCAGGACCGTGTCGCCTGGTCGGATCATCCCATGCGCCTCGAGCGCATCAATCATCGCCACGCCAATGCGGTCCTTGACGCTGCTGAGCGGATTGAAGAATTCGAGCTTGAGCAGGATATCTGCGTCGGCGTTGGCCTGGGCGGTGAGCTTTCCCAACCGGAGCAGCGGCGTTTGACCAATCGTTTCGGCAATGTTCTCGAAAACGCGTCCGCGCCCCCAAGATTGTGTCGAGGACAGCGACGAAAAAGAGTCTGGATCTGCCATCTGGGAAGGGTGTCCTCGCAATGTGCTCGTGCCACATCAATCCACGGCTTGCGGCTGCGGTTCGCAACTCATGATCGGATGACGTGCTTGATGTATCACAATTATCACTTTTATCACTATTGTGCTCGGATCTGTCATTTTAGGCCGCCAGTGGAGCCAAACCCGCCCGAACCGCGGCCGGTCTCGTCCAGCCGTGCGGCGACGTGCAACTCGACCTGATGGACCGGTGCGATCACCAGCTGCGCGATGCGCTCACCCCGCCTTACGATATAATCGTCATTGCCCAGATTGACGAGCAGTACTTTGACCTCTCCACGGTAGTCGGCATCGACGGTGCCGGGCGCATTGAGAACAGTGACGCCATGGCGCAAGGCGAGCCCCGATCTCGGCCTGATCTGGCCTTCAAAGCCGGCCGGAATGGCGAGGACCAGGCCCGTCGGGACCAGCATCCGGGCGTCGGTTTTGATTGTCAGCGGCTGGCGGTGCGGAACCGCCGCCGGCAGATCCAAGCCCGCCGCCAGAGCGGTCTCATAACGCGGGACTGGCAGTCCTTCGGCGTGCGGCAACTGATAACAGGCAAGGCGCATTATCGCGTGGTCGGGCATCGTCAATTGCTCGTTTGATTGTGCGTGCTGCGGCACCGGGACTGTGCATCGATCTCAGAACCTTGGACAAAGTCATTTCAAACATGCATAGGGAAACGAGGCTAGAGCAACCTGCCTTTATTCGGAATCGGAACGATCCCGAATAAAGGCAGAAAGTTGCTCGCCTCTAAAGTGGCGATCATCTTTGTGCTTTGAGTTGGAACCGCTATTGCGGTTCCAACTCAAAGCACGATGATCTAGCATTTCCGCTGTTCATGCGGAATCACATCACTTGGCACCCGACGCCTCGGGACCAAAACACGAGCCAGGGGCTGGATCGATTTGTCCGCGTGGCCGCCAGGCTGTCGGTGGCCGGGGCGCGGGCAGCAGATAATCTGGGGGATGGAATGGTTGTTTGGTTATTGAGCATTATTATCAGCGTGGCACTGCTGGCAATTGCGGCCGGCGCCCGCGGTGGAAACCTCGAGATGGCCTATGTGCACATGGGCGTTGCCGCCATGATCAACATCGTATTTGTGGCATTGGCCGTGAGATCGAACCGCAAACTGCGCGCGCAAGGTGCGTCACGAATGGCGTTGTCGGCGGATGCGGCACGCTCGATGAGTTACGTCTATATCTGGGGCGTCATCGGCCTGGTCGCGATCTACGGCAGCGGCATTCTGATGTGGAAAGAGTGGTGGCATTTTGTCATCGCATTCCTCGCCGTCGGCACGATTTGCCTGTGGATGAGTTCAATGATGCAGAGCCGCGTCGAACGCAACGAGGAGGACAAGGCTCTCGAAACCTACGGCGACCGGGCCAACATGCTGCAACTTGTCGGCATGCTGGTGGTGATGATCGGGCTGCTGGTCGATGGCAAAATGGTGCGGTTCCTGGTCGAGCGCTACACGGATTGGGCCGCCAACAACATTTTCTTCTTTGGCGCTGCGGCCCTGGTGGCAATGAGCGCCTATGCCTTGTGGTCGCGCAAACAATCCTAGAGCAACCTGCCTTTATTCGGAATCGGAACGATCCCGAATAAAGGCAGAAAGTTGCTCGCCTCTAAAGTGGCGATCATCGTGCTTTAAGTTGGAACCGCAATAGCGGTTCCAACTTAAAGCACGATGATCTAGGGGTAGTCGGCGGCTCTGCAATCCGGATTGCAGTTGTACCGGTCCGCCAGAATGCCAGTAGCCCAGAATGCCAATAACAATGACCGAGTTGGGCCGAAAACAGCTGATTGCATGCTTTGCAGCATCCGGCGTCATCACCGTGGTTGCGATTGTCTTGGCAGCCGATCGCGGCAACGCGGCCCTGTCGGCGGCGGCGGCCGGCATGTTCACGCTGACCGCGTGCTGGGTTGCGCTGCGGCTCAATGCGGCACAATTGGCGCCAACGCCGGCTGATCGACGGCGGCGACTGGCAAGCACCAACAGTGGCCTGCTCGCTGCCGCCTTCGCCTGGGGTGGTGCGGCAATTCTGGCCGGCTATTATCTCACCGAGCTGTTCTGGCATCATGCTTGGCAGTACGGACTTGCAATGGCGCTGATCGCGATGGCGCTCGGATGGTATTGCCGGCGTTTTCGGGACGATGGTTCGGCGCTGGCTTCACCGTTGATGCTGAAAGCCGCTGCCTATTTGAGTGCGCTTAACGGCCTGGCAGCGCTGATCGGTGTCGCGTTGTTGATCGCGTCCGGCAAGCTGACCAGCGGCAAGTCCGACTGGCTTGCCAATCACGTGTTTGTCGCCGGCGGTATCGTCGTCGTTCTGATATCGTTCTTGGCGGCCAGGGCACAGTTGTCTGGCCCCCCGCGCCGCCGTTAAGGCGCGATGAGCCGACAACCCGACCGAACGGCCCGGCCGGTTGGCAACCCGTGACGTGTTCGACGCTTCCCTAACGCGGCCCTAACGCGGCCCTAACGCGGCAAGGTCAGCGGTTCTTGAAGTCCGGTTTGCGCTTTTCGACAAACGCGGCCATCCCTTCGGTCTGGTCTTCGGTGGCAAACATCGCATGGAAGACGCGGCGTTCGAATCTGATCCCCTCACTCAACGTCGTCTCGTAGGCTCGATTGACGGATTCTTTGGTCATCATCACGATTGGCAGCGACTTACCGGCGATCGTTTCGGCAACTTTGATCGCTTCATCAAGGAGTTGGTCGGCCGCCACCACGCGCGAAACAAGACCGGCGCGTTCGGCCTCCTCGGCGTCCATCATGCGCCCGGTCAAGCACATCTCCATGGCCTTCGACTTGCCGACCAGCCGGGTCAGGCGCTGCGTGCCGCCAGCGCCCGGCATGACGCCCAGATTGATCTCCGGTTGGCCGAACTTGGCGGTGTCGGCGGCAATGATGAAGTCGCACATCATGGCCATCTCACAGCCGCCGCCGAGCGCAAAGCCGGCGACCGCGGCAATCACCGGCTTTCGCGTTTCGCCAAGGCGCTCCCACTTGCGCACGAAGTCGCCCAGGTAGGCATCCATATAGGTTTTGGACTGCATTTCCTTGATGTCGGCACCGGCCGCGAAGGCCTTCTGCGATCCGGTCAGCACGATGCAGCCAATGTTGGCGTCGGCCTCGAAGACGTCGAGCGCCCGGTTGAGGTCCGCGATCAGCTCCGAATTCAGCGCATTCAAGGCCTGTGGTCGATTGAGCGTGATGAAACCAACGGCGCCGCGTGTCTCAACGATGATGTTTTCATATGTCATAGAGATTTCTACTCCCGGCAGGAATCGGGCTGATGCCGCCCAAAGTCAGGTTAGCGCTGGCAGGCGCCGCAAAAGAACGTTGACCGGCCAGCCTGCACAATACGGCGCACCTTGCCCGAGCATCCCGCAGTCAGGCAAGCCTCCCCGTCGCGACCATAAACGCGGAATGCGTGCTGGAAATAGCCAAGCGACCCGTCGGCTGCAGCATAATCGCGCAACGTCGATCCGCCGGCTGCGATGGCCTCGTTCAAAACGTCGCGGATGGCGGGCACCAGGCGCTCGGCGCGTCGGGCCGGCCGGCCGTCGGCGCGCACCAGACAATCGGCGCGCCGGCGCGGACTAAGGCCGGCGCGATAAAGCGCCTCGCAAACATAGATGTTACCGAGACCGGCAATATGGCGCTGATCAAGCAGGAACGCCTTGAGATCAGTCGTGCGGGCGCGGGCGCGCCGGGCTACATAGTCTGAATTGAGTTCGTTGCCGAGCGGTTCAACACCGATGTTTGCAAAATGGCGGCAACGGGGCAGCGCTGCTTCGCAAACGAGATCCATGAAGCCGAACCTGCGGGGATCGTTGTAGGTCACCCGCGTGCCGTTTGACATATGAAAGACGACGTGGTCATGGCCCGGATCATTGCTCATATCATGGACAAACGCGCCGGGACGGTGTGCGCCCGGTTCGCCGGTATCAACGCTGAACCGTCCGCTCATGCCGAGATGCATGATCAAAACGTCGCCATTCGAGAGTTCGCCGCAAAGATACTTGGCGCGTCGCGCCATGCGCACCAATCGGCGGCCTTCGATGCGCGCGCGAAAGTCCGTCGGGAAGGGGAAGCGCAAGTCGGGGCGACGTTGTTCGACCCGGGTGAAAGTTGCCCCTTCCATGGCCGGGGCGAGGCCTCGACGAACGATCTCAACTTCCGGAAGTTCAGGCAAATCGGTCGTCTCCCTTGCTGGCCGCGCCGGCCGACACTGCTCCAAACGCTACACCGCCCGCGATGTCGGCGCGCTGCATGGCATGAACCATCGACATGCATTGTCCGTTGCAAATTGTCTAGCGGGCTTCACGAACGCTGGCTTTCCACCTATCCCTCGGTGTTGGATTGAAATGGATTGACAACATGGCGGCTGACCACGGCAGTTCGGGTACGGGCAAGACGACCAGCTTCGGGTTTCGGAGCGTCGAAACCGAGGCGCGACAAGACCTTGTCAACACTGTGTTTGCTTCGGTTGCTGAGCGTTACGACCTGATGAACGATCTGATGTCGGCGGGCCTGCACAGGTTGTGGAAAGATGATCTCGTTACCTGGGTCAATCCGCCGAAATCACCGACTGCAGCGTTTCGTCTGCTGGATGTAGCCGGTGGCACCGGTGACATCGCCATGCGCGTGCTCGCCCGTGGCGGCGCCTCGTGCACTGCCGTGATTTGCGATATCAGCCCGGAAATGTTGAAGATCGCGGGCCGCAGGGTCAGTGAAGCCGGTGTTAGCGAACGGATCGCATGCATCGAGGCCAACGCCGAAGCGCTATCTTTCAACGATCGCAGTTTCGATGCCTATACGATCTCATTCGGCATTCGCAACGTCACGCACATCGACCGCGCATTGCGCGAAGCCTTTCGCGTGCTGAAACCCGGCGGGCGCTTTCTATGTCTCGAATTCTCAAAGGTGACAGTGCCGATGCTTGACCGGCTTTATGACTTCCATTCCTTCGAGGTCATCCCGCGGCTCGGCCAGCTGGCGGTTGGTGACAAGGAGGCCTACCGGTATCTCGTGGAGAGTATCCGAAAGTTTCCGCCACAGGATGAGTTTGCCGACATGATTGCCGCGGCCGGTTTCTCGCAAGTGACCTACCGCAATCTGACCGGCGGCATTGCTGCAATCCACTCAGGGTGGCGGATATGAGGCGATCGCAGTTGACGATCGTGCCGGCCAGATCGCGGGTTTGCAACGGACAAAGCCCTGTGGCGGGATTGTTGAGGGTCGAGCCCTCAGCCAATCGCCGTTTCACGGCGATCCTTGAGGGGCTTTCAGCCCCTCAAACACCCCGACCAGGGGATCATCCCCTGGACCCGGAGTGTATTCAGAGGTTTCCTCGCCAACGTCCTCAGCCTCGTCGAGCCATCTCATGATCGGTGCGATCGGTCATATGCTGCGACTGGCGCGCGCCGGTGTTGTCTTCGCCCAGCACGGGGCCCGCTTCATACCGAAGGGCATGAAAGCGCCGTTCGTGCTGCATCTGGCCCGGATCGTCACGCTGCCGATCTGGCTGCTAAGCTGGCCCATGCGGATCGCCAGGCCGCGCCACCGGCGCGTTTCCTCGGCATTGACGGCGCTTGGTCCGAGCTACATCAAGCTCGGCCAGTTCATGGCCACGCGCGGTGACCTGATCGGCCCCGAACTGGCGCGCGACCTGCGCCATCTCCAGGATCGCCTGCCGCCGTTCTCGATGCGCGAGGCCCGGCGTGCCGTGGAAGCGGCGTTCGGGGGCAAGCTTGAAGACCACTTTGCAAGCTTCGGTGAGCCGATCGCGGCGGCGTCCATCGCCCAGGTCCACAAGGCAACGGTGCTGCGCGACGGTGAACCCTGCGACGTTGCCGTCAAGATTCTGCGGCCCGGCATCGAGCAGCGGTTTCAGCGTGATCTCGACAGCTATTTTTTCGCCGCCCGTGCCATCGAAGCCGTGCACGAGCCCGTGCGTCGCCTGAAGCCGGTGGCCGTGGTTGAAAATCTCCGCCGCACAACCGAGCTCGAGATGGACTTGCGGCTCGAAGCGGCCGCGATATCCGAAATGGCCGACAATGTCGGCGTCGACCGGGACGCCGATAACGGCAAATTCCGCGTGCCCGAAGTCGACTGGCGGCGCACCGCCAAACGGGTCCTGACGCTCGAATGGGTCGAGGGTACGCCGATCTCGGACATCGAAGGATTGCGCCGGCACGGGCATGATCTCGAAGCGCTTGGCCTGACCGTGCTGCGCACGTTCCTCAGGCACGCCATGCGCGATGGCTTTTTTCATGCCGACATGCACCAGGGCAACCTGCTGGTCGAGCCGGACGGGACGATCGTTGCCGTCGATTTCGGCATTATGGGTCGGCTGGGTAAGATCGAACGGCGGTTCCTGGCCGAAATTCTGCACGGATTGATTACGCGCGATTATATGTTGGCAGCGCAGATCCACTTCGACGCCGGCTACGTGCCGCCGCATCACCCGGTCGAAGTCTTCGCCCAGGCGATGCGGGCCATCGGCGAGCCGATCCACGGGCGCACGGCCGATGAGATCTCGATGGCGGACCTGCTCGGCCAGCTGTTTGCCTATACCGATGTCTTCGACATGGAGACCCGGCCGGAGTTGATCCTGCTGCAAAAGAGCATGGTCATTGTCGAGGGTGTCGCGCGGTCACTCGATCCCAACATCAATATCTGGACCGCAGCAGAGCCGATCGCAAAACAGTGGGTCGAGGCAAACTACGGCGTTACGGGACGCCTGCGCGATGCCGGCGAAGGCGCCGAGACCGTCGGCCGGTTGCTTGGCGGCGTGCCGCGATTGATGGAGCAGGCCGAGCGCTCCGCGCAAGCGTTTGCGGCCATGGCGCGCGACGGTGTGCGCCTTGACGAAGATACGGTTCGCCGCATCGCCCGCGAAAATGCGCGACAGACCCGAAGCGGCCGCTGGGCCTTATGGGTCGGCGCAATCGCCGTCACGGCGGCAGCCGTGGCGATCATTCAAGGTTGGTTGTGATGGACAAAACCGGCGCGCTCAAATTGCGCCGCTGCGGTCGTGAGGACGACGCGGCAACGCGCAAAGTTGTGCAAGCAGCATTCGCGCCGGAGGACGTCGCGTCATTTCTCGATGCGCTCCGCAATGATGGTTGTATCATGCGTGAGTTCGTCGCCGAAGACGCCACCGGCGTGATCGGCCACATCGTGTTTTCGCGGGTTGTGCTGATGGCCAACGACGGCACTGCGAAGGACGCCTGCATGCTTACGCCGCTGGCGGTTATCCCAGGCAGGCAACGCCAAGGCATCGGACAACGCTTGATGCGTTTTGCTTTCTCAGAGCTTGAGGCGGTGGGCGAAACACTGGTTTTCGTGCTTGGCCATCCCGACTACTATCCGCTGGTTGGATTTCGGCCGGCCGCACCTGAAGGCGTTATCAGCCCATGGGCCGACAATCCCGCGTTTATGGTTCGCGGCACTGCGGTTCCCGGGCGTCTGGTTTTGCCGCAAGTGATCGCGAACGCGCATTGACGGGCGCGGTCAGACCTGACAATCCGTCAACGTGAACCCGAACGAGCGGTCGCCGAAATGGCGCCAACCCCGCAGTGCCGGCCTGCAGACGTCGCAAGGCCTACTCGGCCGCCTCCGGCTTTTCGTCCGGCCCTTCGACAATCTTTGTTGCAAAGTTTGCCGGCGAGACGATTTCAAGCACTTCGAAGTCGCTGGAACATGCGATCTCACGATGTTTGATCATCGGCTTTTGCAAGATGCAGTCACCCTTCTTAATCGTCTTTACGCCCTGTCCTTCGTACTCGAACTTGGCCCAGCCGTTGAGGACATAGACGAACTGGAAGTCACATTCGTGGATATGCCACTGCTGGACTTCGTCGGCCGTCTCCTTACCGTTGTTGCGAATGAGATGCGCAACGTAGTCACCGTTTGTGCCAGCCTTGATGCCGAGATCGCGATACTCAAAAATTTCGCGCAGGCCGGGCGTCCATTCGCCATTCTCGGCTTCGTCGTGGACGAACTTCCAATCGCTGCGGTCAATCAAATCACCCATCGTGTCCTCCTTTGACCTGCGCCTGCCCGCCGTCTGCGCGGTCGGGACTGGCGGCACAACACTGTTGCCGTTCATATCAGACAATCGTAACACCGCTGTCGACGGAGATCACCTGCCCAGTTGTAATTTCCGCCTCATCGGACGCCAGATAGACGGCCATGTTGGCGATATGGATCGGCTGACCGAGCCCGAGCAGGTGAGACTGGCTGATCTTGTCGATTTCGGGAGAGACTTGCAGCAGGTTCTTCACCCGATCGGACAGCGTGACGGAGGGCGCGATCGCGTTGACGCGGATTTTGTTCGGGGCGTACTCGACCGCCATCGACCGGGTCATCGATGCAACGCCGCCCTTTGCGGCGGTATAACAATCGCGGCCCGGCAGCGCCATCAGCGCGACGTTGGAGGTCATGTTGATGACCGAACCGCCACCGGCCTTGATGATCTGCGGAATGGCGATCTTCGAGCACAGAAAGGTGCCGTAAAGGTCGAGCTTGATGACGCGCCAGAACTCCTCCTCCGGCGCTTCCGTGACCGGGCCGTCCTGCATGGTCGAGCCGCCGGCATTGTTGTGAAGAATGTCGAGCTTGCCGAAGCGCGCCACGGTTTCGCCAATCGCGGCCTCGACTTGCGGTTTATCGGTGATGTCACATTCGATAAAGTGCGCATCACCGCCATGGTTGGCGCCAAAGCTTCGGGCTGAGTCCGCTGCCGCCTCACCCAACTTTTCATTGAGTTCGGCGATGACGACCTTGGCGCCTTCCTCGGCAAAGCGCTCTGCCGTCGCGCGGCCGATGCCGCCGCCGCCGCCCGTGATCAAGGCGACCTTGCCGTCGAGCCTGCCCATTCCTTATATCCTCTCCGGGTTGCCAACTGTGACTGCTTGCAAGGGTTATGACTTAGGCCTAAGGCCTTAGCTCTTCAGTCCTGCGGTTTACCGCCCGGCCAAACCGGAGCGGCCGCGAGCTCAGGCCAGGCGATTGGCGCTTCACTGGCCTGGCGGGCCGCTTCGGGCGCGAGAGCAGCATCCCAATCGGCCGCAATGTAGCGGCGGCCGGTCGTGCCTGCGGCCGCTTCAGAGCACAACCACAACATTGGTGGCAGCATTTTTGCGGCGGGGATCAAGTCCGCGCGTCTAAAGGGTGCGGCTTGGGGCACCATCGCTGTATCGGACGGGCCGCCCGGGACCACGACGTTGACCGTAATGCCGTCCGGTT
The DNA here is from genome assembly GCA_965223355.1 of Hyphomicrobiaceae bacterium. Lineage (GTDB taxonomy): Bacteria > Pseudomonadota > Alphaproteobacteria > Rhizobiales > Hyphomicrobiaceae > Tectiglobus. Next base: position 2,793,921 of record CBDCWE010000003.1, on the reverse strand, counting down.
CAAACTCTGCCGCGTGACCGGCACTCATTGCTTCGAGGCCGGCCTTGACCGGCCCATAAGGGTGGAAACTGCCGCGCAGCATCGTGAAGAAGCTGGTCGTGACGTTGATGATGCGGCCCCAACCGCCCGCCTTCATGTGCGCAACGGCGGCCTTGGTCAGATACCACGCGCCGGACAAATTGACGGCCACAAACTTGTCCCAAATTGCCGGCGTGATTTGGTCAATCGCAACGAGTTCGGTCATATGGCGGGGGCCGAACAATTGCATGCCCATGGCACCGTTGTTGATCAGAATGTCAACCGACCCGAACGCCGCCCGTGCGCGTTCGACGCTGTCCGCGCAGGCTGCGAAATCGGAAATGTCCAGTTCGTGGGTTGTAACGAAATCGGCAAGGCCAGCCTCGTCAATCTCTCGTCCAAGGTCGCTCAGTCCGGACGCGTTGATATCGCAGGCGAAAACTTTGGCGCCGGCTGCAGCAAATCCGCTTGTCAGCACGCGTCCAAAGCCACCCGCGGCCCCGGTGATGATGGCCGTCCGGCCCGTCAAGGATTGCGCCATCTTGGTTCCCCGAAATTCAACTCACTGATAACTGACAACTTATGACTGATGCCGGCAGTTGGCCACGCGCATCGCATTCAGCCGCGCTAGACCTGTCAGACCGAGGGAGCCCCTGATCAAGTCTCAGGTTTCCAAAGGGCAATGCCCTTTGGCGGGATCGTTAAGGGCCGTGCCCTTAACATATCGCCGCCAAGCGGCGATCCTTGAGGGGCTTTCAGCCCCTCAAACACCCCGACCAGGGGATCATCCCCTGGACCCCGGACTTATTCAGAGGGCCCGTGGCTCAAGCCAACCTGCTTCCGGCCAGGTCCAAAAGGTTATAGTGGACCAAGCTCCGCGATCAAACCGGTACGACCCTCATCACCGATCAGAGGTTTGATTTCATCGAACGATGAAACCTGTCACCGACGAGCTGTGACGCTTCCACGTGGCGATCGTTGGCTGCGCTTGCTCGAAGCGATGTCGGACATCAAACAATCAGATTTGGCATGACTGAAACAGCTGCGGCGCCGATCGCGAGCGACCGAGGCCGGCTTTAAGTTTGTTCCGGGCGGCCTGAACAGCACTCAGCTCGGTTGTTCGAGCGTGCTGTCGCGCTTGCCTTGCGGAACAAACTTGCCGGTTGCCTCGAAACTCGCGATCTGTCGAGACAACTCGACGTATTCGGGGCAGCTCCGTCCACAGCGCTGTTCGATTTCAGCGAGCTGTTCGCGGGCCAAGCCCGATCTGCCCTGCTGCAGAAACGCTTCGCCGAGATAGGCGCGGGCCAGCGTGTAGTCGGGACGGACCGCAAGCGCCTTGCGATAATACCCGAGCGCTTCGCGGACCCGGCCGAGCTTGCGGGTCGCATAACCGATATAGTTCAAGATGCGCGGATCGTCTTTGTTTTGCGCCTTGTGCAGCTCGGCCAAGGCCTGTTCGAACTTGCCGTTCTGTGCCAACCAATAGGCCACCTGATAGATCTGGTCATCGCTCAGCTGCCCGCTTTGGCGGCTGGCGCAGCGCGGTTTGCCCTTGTTTTCCGGGCGCGTGCAAAAGCACTCTAGCTTGTCACGGTTGGTGCGTTTGCGACAGTCGACGGTTGATGCCTCAGGTGGCGCTGTTCCCATTGCGAACGCGCCTGAACCACTCGTCATTGTGCCGCCGAACATGCCGGTCGCGATCAACGTTGCAGCCAGTCCAAGACCAGTGCGCCAAAAACACATGCTTGCCATCCTCTCGGTTTGCGAACGCTTGCTGCCAGATCTCGATCCGGTGTTACACCAAAACAATATGCCAGCCCCAGCACATCGGATCAAAGCCTCGTGACAATCGAGTTGGTTGTGATGATTGGCAATGAACATCCGATGAACGCGCCAAACGGGCTGACTATATTCGGGCGCAATTGCTGTGTTATTCCTCGAAACGGGCCTTGAGATTCGGTCGGTTCGGCCGGCGACACGACGGTGTGAACGCAGGTGAGAGATGTTCGGTTGGGCACGCAAGAGCGATGGTTTTGAGTGGCACAGGTATGTCCGCACAACCATCAGGCTGCGGCGCAAGGATCGTCGCAAGCGGCTCGAAGATATCAGGTTTTCCGCTGTCGCCGGGGCTAAGAACGCCGCTCAGGCCGGCGTTCGGGCGGGGCACTCGGCGATCGGCCGCCTGCTTCGACTGCTCGGCCAAATCCCGGGGCTGCTCCTCGCGACCATGCGCACCATGGCATCGCTGGTGTGGCGGTTATGGTGCCGGCTCGGTACGATCCTTGTTTGCGCCGTTGGCGCGAGCCGGCCGCTGATCTCAAAGTCGGGCGTTGCACCGATGATCGTGTTGCTGACATTGGCTGTGGCGATCTCGGCGGCCGGAAGTTACCTTGCCGGCGGCTGGACGGTGCGGACAATCGCTTTGGCGGTTGCCGGTTTGTTGTTGTTGGCGCCGGTCCTGCTCGATTATGGCGTGCGCCGGCCGGCGCCAAGGCTGCCGGCCGGCTTGCTTGATTTGCCGCGCCCGCCAGGCCGGCCGTGGGTTGCGGGCCGCAAAACCCAGGCGGCATTCGGCTTGATCGCGCTGGCGAGCCTGATCGCCATGGCGGTTTATGCTTATGGTCCGCCGGTCGCGCTCAACGACGCCGGCCGACTGCTCGGCGCCCTGATGCCGTCGGCAACCCCCGACAAGATCGTTGTCCGCGGGCGCGCACGCGCCATCACCGGCGATACGCTCGCCATCGGCGGGCGGCATATTCGGATTGCCGACATCGAAGCCCCCGAACTCTCCCAGGTTTGCCGCAACAGCCGCGGCCGTCGCTGGCGATGCGGTCGCAGGGCCCGGCGCGCTCTGGCCCGGCTGGTTGCACGCCGCACGGTCGCCTGTGCAACCACCGGCTCCGGCGCCACCGGTTTGCCGGACGGCAGGTGCCGGGTCGGCTCCAAAGATGTTGCTATGGATATTGGCCGGGAGCTGGTCAGATCTGGCAACGCATTTGCTGCGGGCGGATATTTCTCCCGCTACGGTTCGCTCGAGCGCGCGGCGCGCGATAAGCGGGTCGCATTATGGAGTGGCATCGCCCAGCGCCCGAAGGAATACCGCCGAACGGTGTGGGAGCGCGCCAAACAGCGCGCGCCGAACGGCTGCCCGATCAAGGGGCGGGTCTCATCGAAAGGCAAGATCTACCTGGTTCCCTGGTCGCCCGGCTATCGCCGCGAGCGCATCGACAAAAGACGCGGCGAACGTTGGTTTTGTTCTGAACGAGAAGCACTTGCCGCCGGCTGGCAACCTGACCCTGCGGGTTAGGCGGTAAACTTTAACCCTGTTGCCGGTCGCCCATGGCGCAACGACAAAAGACCTTGCGCCGGGCTTGCCTGTCATAAATACTTGGCCCCGATATTGGGAATCGCACCACTGCGTCCCAGTTGGGGGTGACTTGCTTACACTTGATGATTGCATTGCCTTTGGCGAACTCAGCCAGGAACTCGTGCGCGCCATCGCCGAGCACGAAGGGGTTCCGGAATTGTCGGCTGTCGCAATTGGTTCGGAACTGGCGAACCGCGTCGACGGCATTCGCCAGATCAGGTCCATTGGCGAACAGAGCTTGCGGGCAGCGCTCGCGCGCGGCGATCACGGCTTTGCCGACGCGCTCGAAGCCTCGCTGGCCAGCTTTGTGGCTGAGCACACCGGCGTCTTCGCGTGATCTTTCAATTAGTCGGCCATTGGCACCGCCAAACAGCAATACCGCCCGCATCCGCTTGGCTCGGGGCGCCTGGCCCGGGCTTGACGGACGGCCGCACCGGTCGTTTGATCCCGGTTGATGAATGAACGGCCGTGCGGCCCGGCTTGCAAGTCTGAGCGCCGGGCCAGTTGCAACACGGCTGCATGTCAACTGACGCCCGCTCAACCGGAGGAACCAATGCAAGACGCACCAACCGGCCTGACAACCTATCAAACATATATTGACGGCACATGGGTCGATGCAATTTCCGGCCGCCGCTTTGTCACGTCCGACCCTTACACCGCCGAGCCCTGGGCTGAGATCCCCGAATGCGAAGCCGCCGACGTCGACAGGGCCGTCAACGCTGCCTACCGCGCCTTTGATGCCGGCCCGTGGGCCAAGATGACACAGACGGCGCGCGGCCGAGCGCTGCGCAAGATCGCCGATCTGATCGCCACGCATGCCGATCACCTCGCCGAAATCGAAGTGCGCGATAACGGCAAGCTGATATCGGAAATGAGCGCGCAGCTCAAATACCTGCCCGAGTGGTACTATTACTACGCCGGCCTCGCCGACAAGATCCAGGGCAGCGTCGTCCCCGTCGATAAGCCGGACCATTTCGCCTACATCCTGCGCGAGCCGGTTGGCGTATGCGGCATGATCATTCCATGGAACTCACCGCTGCTGCTCACCGGTTGGAAGCTCGCACCGGCCCTGGCCGCCGGCTGCACCGCGGTGATCAAGCCGTCGGAATACACCTCCGCCTCGCTGCTGGAATTCATGAAGTTGGTGATCGAGGAGGCCGATTTGCCGCCCGGTGTCGTCAATGTCGTTACCGGCTACGGCCAGGCCGCCGGCGAACCCCTGGTGACCCATCCGAAGGTCTCCAAGATCGCGTTCACCGGCGGCTCGCTGACCGGTTCGCGCGTGGCCTCGCTCGCTGGACAGACCTTCAAGAAGGTGTCCCTGGAACTCGGCGGCAAGTCGCCAAACATCGTCTTCGATGATGCCGACATCGAAGATGCGGCCATGGGTGCGATCTCCGGCATCTTCGCGGCAACCGGCCAGACCTGCATCGCCGGTTCACGCCTGCTGGTTCAGGAACGTGTTCACGACCAACTCGTCGAGCGCCTGGTCGAGGTTGCCAAGACCGCCAAGCTCGGCAACCCGATGAATTTCGAGACACAGGTCGGCCCGGTCACGACGCCGCCGCAGTATGAGAAAATTCTCGGCTACATCGATATCGCCAAAGGCGAAGGTGCCAACTGCATCATGGGCGGCGGTCCCGCCGGCCCCGATATGGGCGGCGGCAAATACTTCGTGCAGCCGACGGTGTTCACCGGTGTCGACAACAAGATGCGGATCGCGCAGGAGGAGGTTTTCGGCCCGGTCCTGTCCGTCATCAAGTTCAAGGACGAGGACGATGCTGCCCGCATTGCCAACGATGTTATGTACGGGCTCGGCTCCGGCGTTTGGACGCAGTCGATCAAGCGCGCGACGACCATGGCGCAGCGCATCCGCGCCGGCACGGTCTGGGTCAACACCTACCGCGCGGTGAGCTTCACCATGCCGTTCGGAGGTTACAAGAGCTCCGGCATCGGCCGTGAGAACGGCATCGAGGCAATCAACGAATATCTGCACTCAAAGAGTGTGTGGATCTCGAACGCGCCCGGCGGCGGTAATCCGTTCATCATGAAGACCGCAGACAACTGATCCGATGCGCGAAGTTATGCCGCGCGCAGGGGCGGCCGCGTGGCGCTGCTTTCCGACCGAGCGGACTTGTGATCACAGGTGATCGCGGGTGATCACGGTCACCTGACATTCCGATTGTGATACCGGCCGCCCAACGAAGTCAGGCGCTTGGTTGGCGTCAAAGGTTTTGGTAGGCCGTCCGACACGCGCCACGTAGAAGGACCCGCATCATGCTCGACACGACCGACCCGCAACACGGCGTCATCGCGGCGCAATGGCTGGCCAAGTTCGCGGCCGCCGCAGACGCCGGCGCAGAACACGACATCGCGGCGCTGTTGCTGGCGCCGAGCTATTGGCGCGATGTCGTTGCGCTGACCTGGCATATCGAGACACGGGCGGAACGCGCTGAGATTGCCCCGGCACTCGTGTCGGCCCTGCAAACGCAGGCCGCAACCAACTTCAGGATCGACGACAGCGCATGTCCACCAGGCCTTGTGACCCGTATCGGACGCGACGTCATCGAGGCCTTCTTCACGTTTGAGACGAAACATGGCCGGGGCCGCGGACTTGTCAGGCTCGCAGCAGACGCCGCCGACAGCGATCAATACAAGGCGTGGACGTTGCTGACGGCACTGGAGGAACTCAAAGGCTTTGAGGAGCGCACCGGCAGCCGTCGCCCGACCGGTCAATCCCACTCGCGCGATTTTCGCGGCCCCAACTGGCTCGATCAACGCAACGCGGCGTCGGCTTACGCCGATCGCGACCCGGCCGTCGTCGTTGTCGGTGGTGGTCAGGCCGGACTTGCGACCGCTGCCCGGCTAACCCAGCTCGGTGTCGACACGCTGATCGTCGATCGCGGCCAGCGCATTGGCGACAACTGGCGCCAGCGCTATCACGCGCTCACGCTGCACAACCAGGTGCAGGTCAATCACATGCCCTACATGCCGTTTCCGCCAAGCTGGCCGACCTACATTCCGAAGGACAAGCTCGCCAATTGGTTCGAAGCCTATGTCGAGGCGCTGGAGTTGAATTATTGGACCGCAACGGAGTTCCTCGGCGGCCGTTACGATAACGCCAAACAGCACTGGAACATTCGCCTGCGTCTCGCCGACGGCAGCGAACGCAACATGACGCCGCGCCATGTCGTGATGGCAACCGGCGTCAGCGGCATCGCCAACCGGCCGAACATCCCGACGCTGGAAAACTTCACCGGCAATGTCGTCCATTCCAGCGCCTATGAGGATGGCGAAGACTGGACCGGCAACAACGCCATCGTCATCGGCACGGGCAACAGCGGTCATGACATCGCACAGGATCTGGCATCAAGCGGCGCCAGCGTCACGATGGTGCAGCGCAGCCCGACACTGGTCGTCAACATCGAACCGAGCGCGCAACTGCCCTACGCGCTCTACAACGAAGGAATTGGCTATGAGACCTGCGACTTCATCGTGCTCTCATTGCCAACGCCCCTGGTCCGCGAGGCCCACGTCGCCTACACGCGCCAGTCGGCGGAACTCGACAAGGACGTTCTCGAAGGCCTTCAGCGGATCGGCTTCAAGCTCGATTTCGGCGAAAACGAAACCGGTTGGCAGTTCAAGTATCTCACGCGCGGCGGCGGCTATTATTTCAACGTCGGCTGCTCGGACATGCTGATCGACGGCACCGTTCGCCTCATCCAGTACGATGACATCGAAAGTTTCACCAGCACCGGCGCCAGCCTTAAGGGCGGCGAGCAGCTGCCGGCCGACCTGGTCGTGCTCGCGACCGGTTACATGCCGCAGGAATATCTCGTCGAGAAGCTATACGGGGCGGATGTCGCCGGCCGGGTCGGGCCGATCTGGGGCTTTGGCGACGGCGCGGAATTGCGCGCCATGTATTGCCGGACCGGTCAGCCGGGGCTGTGGTTCATCGCCGGCAGTCTCGCCCAATGCCGGATCAATTCGAAGTATCTCGCCCTGCAGATCAAAGCGTGCGAAGCAGGCCTGATCTCACCCAGCTTGCCGCAATGACCACGGCAACGATGACCAGTCCCGCGTGACAAGGTCCCTCGGCTGCGCTCCGGTGTCTCGCTTCACGTTGACGACTGAGGGAAGATCAAATCTTAAGGCGCGACGCTTAGCTTAATACCGCCCCAGCTATGAATTGAGGCACTTCACCGGAGCGCTTTTGAGCGCCACTCGGTACACCGGCGGGCACAAGCGACAGCCGGGACGGAAGAATGGCTCCGCTGGGGCCTAGAGCAACCTGCCTTTATTCGGAATCGGAACGATCCCGAATAAAGGCAGAAAGTTGCTCGCCTCTAAAGTGGCGATCATCTTTGTGCTTTAAGTTGGAACCGCAATAGCGGTTCCAACTTAAAGCACGATGATCTAAATACTGGGGCTGAACAAAAGAATTGGATCTGAAGGAAAACAACTGCGCCGGATCAGTCAGACCGATTTTGCAGAACTTGACGCATACAACTTGGACGCGAACCGCAGCGCAATTGACGAGCACAGGCGCTCGCGCCGCACTTGCGTCGGGCCGATAGTCCGGCTAAATCTCCGGGCTCGGCGGCGGCGGCCCCATTCGAAGCGGCATGGCGTAAATGCCGTCGCCGGCTGTCACGGGTTTCGACCGTCAATGGCACGTCCGGGACGGTGCGTCCGGGACGGACCGGTGCTCGATAGTCCGACATCATTCGATGCAGCACAGGGACCGGAGAGGTGGGTGAGTGGTTGAAACCACCGCACTCGAAATGCGGCATACGGGCAACCGTATCGGGGGTTCGAATCCCCCCCTCTCCGCCACTGCACACTTTGTCCGACCCGGAGACATAGGTAACAGATCGTTCCTAAGACATGGGTGACACCCTCGAGCCGAACGGGGTATCGATAGTTTGCAAGGTTTTCTGTTCTAAGTCTATGTATCCGAGATCGTAGGCCATGAAGCTTACGAGCCAGATGCCGTCGTCGACTTCCTTTATTCCAAGCCTCTGTCCGGCCATGACGGTTGAGATGTTGATCTTCTTGCGGTGCATGCAGATGCGTCCGCATGACGTCACGAGCACGTCGTGATCGTGCAGCGGATAGTCGATCTCCGGCAGGCCCTGGTAGGGTCGCGGCGCTGCGCGATAGACGTCTGCAGGTATTTTCATGTCGAGTGCTTCGTGAGGGCGTTCGTCATTGAACTCGCTCATAAATTCATCGAAGCGGGCCTGCTGCTGAAGACTGTTTGCGGCAGCGGGGCGGCATGCCTCCTTCTTCAAGGTCAGATGCATGCGCTCATGGCGGCCGTTCTGGTGCGGGTTGCCGGGTTTGATGCGCTCGATCGCGATGCCGAGACGCAGCCACCACACCGATAGCCTGGAGAGATTGTAGAGCCCGTTCGGGCTGGCGAAGGGGAGGCCGTTGTCGGTGCGGATAGCATCCGGCAGGCCGCGCTCCTGGAACAGGCGCACGAAGGCGTCGAAGGCGCCGGCCTCTTTGGTCGATTGCAAGGCTTCGCACATCAGGATGAAGCGCGAGGCCTGGTCGGTGACGGTGAGGGGGTAACAGTAGTTGCGGTTGGCGAGCTTGAACTCGCCCTTGAAGTCGGCGCACCACAACTGATTGGGCTGGGCGACCTCGGTGAGCGCGGTGCCCTTGGCCTTGCCGCGGCGGGTTTTGGCGCGTTTGACCAGGCCGTAGCGGTCGAGGACGGCGTGGACGGTGGATTTGGCGGGCACGCGGATGTCGCCGGCGAGCCGCCGGACGAGCAGTTCGCGGATCTTGCGTGCGCCCCAGTTGGGCTTCTCGCGCTTGATGCGCACGATCAAGGCCTCGACCTGGGCCGGCAGCTGGTTGGCGTAGCGCCACGGCCGGCGCGAGCGGTCGGTCAGCGCTTCAACGCCGTGCTCCTTGTAGCGGTTGAAGATCTTGTAGCCGGTTTTGCGGGAGATCGCGAACTCGCGGCAGACGTCTGACATTGCCTCGCCTTCGAGGATGCGGGCAACGAAGCGGACACGTTCGTCCATCACCGAACTCTCTTTCCACGGCATCAACACCTCCCGCAAAATGCGGAAAGTGTTACCTATGTGTCCGGTACGAAGTGTCACCTATGTCTCGGGTCGGGCACTTGTGTCCGACCCGGACCCCCGGATCCCATGGGTTACAGGTGATACCAACCCGCAAACAAACGGCAAGGCCGAGTGCTTCGTTCAAACCATCATCCGAGCATGGACTGACGCTATGGAATACCGGTTATCCGATGCGCCAAAAGGTGATCTGCCAAAATCTCTGAACTGCTATAATTGGCATCGTCCCCATGTGAGCTTAGGCAACAAACCACCAATCGGCCGACTTGGCATAACCGGCAATAACCTATTGCGACTTCACAGCTAGTGGTCTGTATCACTAGATCATCTTTGTGCCTTTAATTCGGGATCGTTCCGATTCCGAATAAAGGCAGGTTGCTCTAAGCCATCGCCGCCTCGAGATTTTCGTTGATCTTGTCGAGGAAGCCCATGGTCGTCAGCCAACCTTGATCGGGGCCGATCAGGAGAGCCAGGTCTTTGGTCATGGCACCGGATTCGACGGTTGCAATGCATACCGTCTCCAAGGTTTGGGCGAACTTCGCCAGGTCCGCGTTGTCGTCGAGTTTGGCGCGATGGGCCAGTGCCCGCGACCATGCAAAGATCGACGCGATTGAATTGGTCGACGTTTCCTTACCGTCCTGATGCGATCGGTAGTGCCGGGTTACGGTGCCGTGTGCGGCTTCCGCCTCGACGGTCCGGCCGTCGGGCGTCATCAGCACCGACGTCATCAAACCAAGCGAACCGAACCCCTGGGCGACGGTATCGGACTGCACATCGCCGTCGTAGTTCTTGCAGGCCCAGACATAGCCGCCGCTCCACTTCAGCGAACAGGCAACCATATCGTCGATCAGGCGATGCTGGAACTCGATCCCGGCGGCTTTGAACTGGTCCTTGAATTCGGTGTCGAAAACCTCCTCGAAGAGTTCTTTGAAACGGCCATCGTAATGCTTCAGGATCGTATTCTTGGTCGACAGGTAAACCGAATATTTGCGCGCCAGTCCGTAGTTCATCGATGCGCGCGCAAAGTCCCGAATCGAGTCATCGAGGTTGTACATCGCCATGACAACACCGCCGGCCGGAGCATCGAAGACCGCGCGTTCGATCACTTCTCCGTCCTCGCCCTCAAACCTCAACGTCAGCTTACCGGCGCCGGGAAACTTGAAGTCCGTCGCACGATACTGATCACCAAAGGCATGGCGGCCTATCACGATCGGCTGTGTCCAGCCGGGCACCAACCGTGGCACGTTGCGGCAGATGATCGGCTCTCGGAAGATCACGCCGCCGATGACATTCCGGATCGTGCCGTTGGGTGAAGGCCACATTTGCTTGAGGTTGAATTCCTCGACCCGCTGCTCATCCGGAGTAATCGTCGCGCATTTGACGCCGACGCCGTGCTGCTTGATCGCCTCCGCCGCTGCGAGCGTGACCTGGTCGTCGGTGCGGTCGCGCTCCTCGATACCGAGATCGAAATAAATCAGATCAACGTCCAGATAAGGATGAATGAGCTTGTCCTTGATGAACTGCCACATAATCCGTGTCATCTCGTCGCCGTCGAGTTCCACCACTGGTCCGGCAACCTTGATTTTCGTCATTTTTCCCATATCCATCCTGCTGGGCGTCATCCTGACAGCGTCGGGCTGACCGCGTCGGGCTGACAACGCCGGGCTGGCAGCGTCGGGCTGGCAGCGTCGGGCTGGCAGCGTCGGGCTGGCAGCGTCGGGCTGACAACGCCGGGCTGACCGCGTCGGGATGCGCCACTATGGTCTCCGGCGCGCTGCAATTTGTCCGGCCACCAACGCTGATACCGCGCACGTCTCGCGACGTCGAGTGCAAGAAGGCATGAAACCGGGATGTCGAAGGGTCCTCGCGCCAACAACAACTCTCTATTGGCCGTCCGGCGGCGAAGATCGGCGCTGCGGGCTTTGCAGGACCAGCGCGTCCGCCGCGCCGTCCTGCACGCCGCGTTCACCAAGTATTTCGCACCCGGCACCCTGGCTTGGGTTCCGTTTGATGATCACGAAATCTTTGTCGACCCGCGCGATGATAAGATCGGTTTCACCATCCTCAGCGGTCGGCCGTGGCAGCGCGCGCCGTTCGAGCGCGCGCTGGCCTTGGCCCAGTCCAAACAACGCATTCACCCGAACGGTTTGTTCATCGACGTCGGCGCCAACATCGGTGCAGTGACGATCTATGCTCTTCTCAGCGGCAGGTTCGCCCACGTGTTGGCGATCGAACCCGATCCCTACAATCGATCGCTTCTCGAGCGAAACATTGAGCTGAACGGCTATTCGGATCGCGTCACGGTGGTCGCGGCTGCCGCCAGTGACGCGGCCCGCACCATGATGATGTACCGGGACGCAAAGAACTTCGGCGCCCATTCGGTGAAAACAGGCTTCTCGAAATCGCAAGCAGATCAACAATCTGTCCGCGCCGACACACTCGACAACCTGGTTCGCGAAGCCGGTTGGACGCCGGCGCGGATCAGCCTGGTCAAAATCGATGTCGAAGGCCACGAGCAGGCGGTCGTGGACGGCATGGCCAATATCGCCGAACGGGCGCCGCCCGTGCTAATGGAAGTAACCTGCCGCCCGATCGCCGACGGCAGGTTCGAATTTCCCGCCCGGCTTCGCAAATCGCTATTGTCGGCGTATCAATGTTGCGCGCTCTTGAACCAAGACCGGCCGGCGCTGCAATCAATTGACGGCTTTGCTCCGGACCAACCGCAACACGACATGCTTATTCTCTAACCAGTGACATGCCCGAACATTCAGACTGCATTGGCAACAGAGATGGTCAGCCGGTTTTGAACGGCAGCGACGTTTCGATTGCACAGCTGGTCCATCGCGCCCACGAAGACGGCGCTGCGGCTGTGCTTGCAGCCACCCCTGATAGCGGGGGCGAACTCTGCGCGCAGCGCTTCGAACACATTCTGACCTATTGCGCAGAACAACGCTGCACTGCAGCCGGCCTGGCGTGCCGAGGTTGTCGCCTGAAGACCGTCAATGACGGACTGCAGTCCGTCGACGACTGGCTCGCCCAATTCGCCCGCGTCACCATCACAGCGACCGGAACCACGGTTTATGCCGGCGGTAGCGGTGCAACCGAGGTCGAGAGCCTGGACTGGCTGCAGCGCCATTGGGCTGGACAAGAGTACTGGTTCTGGGCGCGCAGGGTGTTGCGCAAACTGCGTTACGGTGTGCGCCAGGTCGACGACCTGGTGTCGACTGCCGGTCGCGATTTGCGGCCGCCGGCGATCATTCTCGCTGAACCGCAAATCCCGGAAAACATTGGTATGGTGGCGCGGGCGATGGGCAATTTTGCCCTCGACGATCTCAGGGTGATCAATCCTCGGGACGGATGGCCGAGCGAAAAGGCGCGTGCCGTGGCCTCCGGCGCAGCCGCGATAATCGACGATGCCGCCCGCCACCCATCGCTCGTCTCGGCGATTGGCGATCTCAATTGGGTAGCAGCGACCACCGCCCGCCAACGCACCCTTCGCAAACCGGTCATGACGCCGGACGCTGCGGCGCGCGAAATGACCGCACGGATATCACGTGGCGAAAGCTGTGGCATTTTGTTCGGCTGCGAGCGCAACGGCCTCAGCTCCGATGAGGTCGCCCACGCCGACGCCATTGTTATGATCCCCATCAACAACCGGTTTGCATCTCTGAACCTTGCTCAATCGGTTCTTTTGCTCGGCTACGAATGGCTGCGGGCCAGTGGATCTGGCTCCCTCGGGCGTGTAACAACGTTCGAACATCCTGTCGAAAGTGGATTGAACCTTGGCGCCCAGCGTCCGGCCACAAAGCGCGAACTAACTGATTTATTTGAACATTTGGAACGTGAACTTGAGCGCCGCGGCTTCTTTTATCCGTCGCATCGCCGCCATGTTGTCGTGCGAAATATCCGCACAATGTTAGCGCGCATGCAGGCAACGGACCAGGAAATTCGCACAATGCGTGGCATCATCGCCACGTTGACACGCGGGAAAGAGAAGCCTCCCGAGACAGCCGAGTAACGCGCCATGATTCTGCCTACTTTCGATCGGAACCACGCGGCGGCGATATGTGTGGGACGGGCAGCACGACATTCGGTTTGTCGCATCGTTATTTGAGGGTGTCGTGCTCGGGTCGGTGAACAGAGGCTTGAAAGACAACATGCGCGAAGGAAAATGGGCGGGGATCGTCGCGGGTCTAATCGGGGCAGCAGTGGCAGCTCTTGGATCGACCTCGGCAAGCGCGCAAAAGCAACTCAGCGATCGCTCCGTTAGGACACTGATGTCTTATGCTTGGAGTTACACGCCCGACAAGTTCACGGCGATGGACGGCAAAACCGTCTTCATCGACAAAAAAAACCGCGAAAAGATGACCGTCCCGCTCGAAAAGGGCCGACAAATTATCATGGCTGCGCGCCTGACAGCCCACGCCCAGATTTGTGATCTGACCGAAGATCAGATCAACAATTTCCGCTCCTTGATGTTGCGCGAGAAACGATCAAAGAAATGGTCGCCGCAGCAAATGGTTTACATCAACCAGCTGCACCTGACGACGGTCATGATGCTGGTTGGCAAGCTGCAAATTGTCGAGCAAAAGGGCGACAAGAAGGTCGTGATCAAAGAAGGCTCGGCACCGCCGAAGACGTGCACGCAGGAACAAAAGAAGAAGGTCAAGGAACTGATCACCAAGTATGTTGCATCAGGCCCGGAGCTGAAACGACCGAATCCTTCCATTAAGCCGGTCAAAACCCAGTAAGGTTGCAGCCGGCCGGCGGCATTGACGCGATGCCGGGAATTTAATATACAGTCCTCGCGCGGGCCCGCTTTCGGGCCCGTGTTTTGATTTGCGCACCCGCGGAACCCGGCAGCATCACGAATGAAAGCCTAGCCGCCAGGATCCTGTCGGTCTCGATCCGGGACAGAGGAGGGGGCGCTCCATCACATCGCAAACCCGGTATGGAGTGCCAGAATGACCAAGCGCGTCCGCGCCAAGCACAAAATTGATCGCCGCCTGGGCGAGAACATTTGGGGCCGCCCCAAAAGCCCTATCAACAAACGAGAAAGCCGCCCTGGCCAGCATGGTGATCGCCGCGGTGGCAAGCTCTCCGACTTCGGCCAGCAGCTGCGTGCGAAACAGAAGCTCAAGGGCTATTACGGCAACATTGGCGAACGCCATTTCCGCCGCCTCTACGCGGAAGCCGTGCGCATGCGCGGCTCGACCTCGGAACATCTCATCGGTCTGCTCGAGCGCCGGCTCGACACCATCGTATATCGCGCGAAATTCGTGCCGACCGTGTTCGCGGCCCGTCAGTTCATTTCCCACGGCCACATCAGGGTCAACGGCAAGCGCGTCAATATCGCCAGCTACCGGTGCCGGATTGGCGACGTTGTCGAAGTCCGCGAAAAGTCGCGTGATGTCGCGATGGTTCTTGAGGCCAGCAAGAGCCCGGAGCGTGACGTGCCGGACTATCTCGAAGTCGACCACGGCAAAATGGTTGCAACCTTCCAGCGTGTTCCGGCCCT
Organism: Hyphomicrobiaceae bacterium; assembly: GCA_965223355.1. Taxonomy (GTDB): domain Bacteria; phylum Pseudomonadota; class Alphaproteobacteria; order Rhizobiales; family Hyphomicrobiaceae; genus Tectiglobus. The sequence goes on along the minus strand of CBDCWE010000003.1, from coordinate 2,778,914 downwards.
TGGCGATGTGCCGTTTCCGGTGATCATGGAGCCGAATCTGGTGGTCGAGTTCTACTCACGTTAAGCTGAGTTCTACTCACGTTAAACTGTCGCCGCCTCAAGCCGACCCGCAGAGCCGGGCGCATTTGCGCTCCGGTGAAGTGCGCCAATTGATTGCTGGGGCGGTATCACAGGCGTTTGAGAAACCAACCAAGCCGCATCAGCCCCTCGGGCCACGGGCCGTGGCCGGAGTTGACGTTGATTGGCCCGACCTCGCCCGCATCAACCAGATGCGAGCCCCAGGCCAACGCCAGGTCGCTTGCCGTCTCAAAACTGCAGCGCAAATCGTTTCGGGACGCAATCAGCAGCGACGGGAACGGTAGCGGCGCGCTGCTCAAACCATTGCCGTTGCCGTCACCGTCGCTGTCCGGGCAGTGCAGATCAACATCCGGCGGTGCAACGAACAACGCCCCGATCACGTCATCGCGCGACAGCCGATCGGCGGCCTGCACGATCGCCACCACGCCACTGTGATAACCAACCAGCACGGCCGGCCGGCTGCATTCGCCAACCGCGTCCACCAGCCGGCTGGCACCATCCTCATCCTGCTCATTCGGTCGATTACGGCCAAAATCAACAAGCCGGCCGGTCTTGAGATTGCGCGCCCAGCGCGAAACCCAGTGATCACGGTCCAACTCGCGGGCATCGGCGCACAGCAGAATATCGACATCAGACGTCTTCATCTCGTGTGAGATAGCCCATCCCGGCGCGAATGTCATACACTGACCGGAAACGGAAAGTGATTGCGAGGTAACGATGTGATGAAACTATACACAACTGCAACCTCGCCCTACGGCCGCCTGACAAGAGTGGCCGCGATCGAACACGGCCTTGCTGATCGCATCGACTATGTGCTGGCCAGAACACGGGAACCCGACAGCCCCTACTACAAGATCAACATCTCCGGCCGCGTTCCCTATCTCGTCTTGAGCGACGGCACGTCTTTTGAAGATGCACTGCTGATCTGCCAGTATTTCGACAGCGTTGGCGATGGTCCGCAATTGGCCTGGGAATGGCGCTATGAAGATTGGGCCTACGGCCGGCTGGAAGCCCAAGCCCGCAGTTTCATCGACGGCACCGCGGTGCTGGGGCGCGAAGTTCGCCGGCCGCAAAACGAACAGTCGCCGACCATCGTTGCCCATGAGGAAGCGCGCGCAAATCGCTTTGCCGACATGTGGGAGACCAGGGTGGAAGAGCCGATGCTGCAGGCGCCACTCAACATCGCCCAGCTGTTGATCACCTGCGCCATCGATGCAGCGCAATATAACGGCAAATATGACCTTTGCGCGCGCCGTCCCAACCTCGCGCAATGGCACGCCAACATCAGCGAACGGCCGGCCATGCAGGCAACGCACCCCAGCCTGCCGCTCTGAGCCAACTGCCGCCGCCGGTGAGGCCTGACCGCGGACAACCTGTTGCAACTTCACAGCCAGAGCAACCTGACCGGTGGCGGGATCGTTGCGGGCGGCGCCTTTGACTCAATCACCGTTTGACGGCGATCGATGAGGAGCTTGCCGGCGCTCAAAAGCGTGCCGGTGAAACGGGTCAATATTTATGCGGGCTGGTATAAGAGGCTTCAAGACCGGCCGAACACGCGCTCGAAAATCGTGTCGACATGCTTGGTATGATGGTTCACATCAAACATCTGCTCCAGCTCGCTGGCGGCCACGCGCGCCGTGATATCACGGTCGGCTTTGAGCTCGGCAAGAAAATCCTTGCCGTGATCCCAGGTCTTCATGGCATTGCGTTGAACGAGGCGATAGGCCGCCTCGCGGTCGAGCCCGGCCTGGGTCAGCGCCAGCAGAACTTGTTGTGAATTGTGCAGACCACCGAGCCGATCGAGATTTGCCCGCATGCGGTCCGGATAGACGACCAGCTTCTCGATAACGCCCGCCAGTCGCGCCAGTGCAAAATCAAGCGTCACGGTGGCGTCAGGTCCAATCATACGCTCGACCGAGGAATGCGAGATATCGCGTTCGTGCCAAAGCGCAACATTTTCCATCGCCGGCAGGGCATAGGCCCGCACCATCCGCGCGAGCCCGGTCAGGTTCTCCGTCAGCACCGGATTGCGCTTGTGCGGCATTGCCGATGAACCCTTCTGGCCCGGCGAAAAATATTCCTCGGCCTCGAGCACTTCGGTGCGCTGCAAATGGCGGATCTCGGTCGCGAGGCGCTCGATCGAAGAGGCGATGACGGCCAATGTCGCAAAATACATGGCATGGCGGTCTCTTGGGATCACCTGCGTCGAGACCGGCTCCACGGCCAGCCCGAGCCGTTCGGCGACATAGGCCTCGATCTTCGGGTCGATGTTTGCGAAGGTGCCGACCGGTCCGGACAGCGCGCAGGTGGCAACCTCACGACGCGCCGCCTCCAGGCGCGCACGGCAACGCTCAAACTCTGCAAACGCAACCGCCAGCTTAATCCCGAACGTGGTTGGCTCGGCATGTATCGCGTGGCTGCGCCCAATGGTCAGCGTGTGCTTATGTTCAAACGCCCGCGTCTTCAGCGCCGCGCAAACGCGATCGATATCCCGTATCAGGAGGTCGCTTGCCCGCACGAGCTGCACGTTGAAGCACGTATCCAGCACATCCGATGACGTCATGCCCTGATGGACGAAGCGCGCCTCGGGACCGACATGTTCGGCAAGATGCGTGAGAAACGCGATGACGTCATGCTTGACCTCGGCTTCGATGGCCTCGATCCGGGCGACGTCGAAGGTCGCCGCACTGCCCTTCGCCCAGATCACTTCGGCCGCTTTGTGCGGAATGACCCCGAGGTCCGCCATTGCGGTTGCGGCATGCGCCTCAATCTCGAACCAAATCCGAAACCTGCTCTCGGGCGACCAGATCATCGCCATTTCCGGGCGCGAGTAGCGTGGTATCATCTGTGGTCCCTCTAACCGGGGCAACGCTTTGCCAAGACGCCCAATTGCACGCGAACATGGGGCCGGTTAGGCTGCCGACGGTCCTTTGAGCTGGCGTCTTAAACCGATATAGCAAGTTGCCTCACTCGCATCAATCAAGCACCCCGCGACGCGAGAACGGCCGGACTGCCCCAAACCGGACTGCCCCAAACCGGACTGCCCCAAACCGGACTACGCCAAACAGGATTGCATCCGAGGAAGAGCCAGAATGAAATTTGACTGCATCGTGCTTGGCGCCGGCATGGTTGGCGTGTCGACGGCTCTACAACTTCAGGCCCGGGGCCGCAACGTCGCCCTGATCGACCGGCGCCCGGCCGCAGAAGAGACCTCCTATGGCAACGCCGGCATCATTCAGACGGAAGCCATTCTGCCCTATTCGTTCCCCCGAAATCTGTCGAAAATCCTGCGCACGGCGTTCAATCGCCATCCTGAGGCGCGCATTCATTGGCGCGCGTTGCCGGAACTGGCGCCGTGGCTCTATCGGTACTGGCGGCATGGCGCACCGGATTTGGTCGAGCACACCGCGCTTGCCAATGCGCCACTGATCGACCAATGCCTTGCCGAACACGAACGCTTGATGAGCGCTGCCGGGATTTCCGGAATGCTGCGGCGCACGGGCTATCTGAAACTCTATCGCGATGGCACGGCCCTCGACGCCGATGTTGCCATCGAAGAGCAAGTTCACAACCGCTTCGGCATCAATTATCAGGTCCTGTCGGGGCCGGACCTGTTCAACATCGAGCCGCACATCACCGGCAGCTTTGCCGGCGCCATCCACGTCACCGATCCGACCAGCGTTGCCGATCCGGAAGCGGTGGGCAAAGCCTACGCGGACCTCTTTCGCTCGCGCGGCGGGACGTTCCTGACCGGCGATGCGCGCACGCTTGAAGAGGGCGGCGCCGGTTGGCAGGTCCAGAACGTCAACGGTCCGATAACGGCCCGTGACTGCGTCATTGCGCTCGGTCCGTGGTCATCTGAGATCTTGAAACCGCAGGGCATTGGTGTGCCCCTGGCCGCCAAACGCGGCTATCACATGCACTATTCAGCGCAAGGCAATGCCACCCTCAACCGACCCGTGCTCGACACCGACAATGGTTTCGTTATCACACCAATGCGCAAGGGCATCCGGCTGACGACCGGGGCCGAGTTCGCGCGGCGCTCTGCACCACCAACGCCGGTTCAGCTGGCGCAAGTTGAACCGCTCGCACGCAACATCTTTCCGTTGAACACCCAGGTCGAGCACCACGCCTGGCTTGGCCGCCGCCCGTGTTTTCCCGACATGCTGCCAATGATCGGCGCCATTCCCGGCCGGCCCGGCCTTTGGGCAAACTTCGGCCATCACCATCTGGGCTTTACGCTCGGACCGGTCACCGGCCGCCTGCTCGCTGAAATTATTACCCAACAGCCAACGCTGTGCGATATCGATCCCTACCGGGTCGACCGGTTTTAGGGTGTTCAACTAAAATCGAAGCAATTCTATTTCTTAACCGGCGCGCCGAGCCAGCAGGAGGGCGATGTCGTGCTGGAAGCGCGCTCCGCTGCGACCCGTAGCGGTGTTGCGGGCAAATCGCACAACGCCCCCCGACGTCGCGGGTCCGCGACGTCGAAGCCTTTGCTGGAGACGTCCGAAACATCGGACGTCTCTGGGCGGCCGCGATCGACGTCGTCATATCAATTGTCAGCCCGCCCGCCGTTCCGCGCTGCATGCCGCGCCGATCCACGCCCGGCCTGTCCGGCATATCCACCGCGGCCGCCAGCGCCCTGCAACTGATCGCGAAGATCATCGCGCTTGCCGTGGATTGAAGCGATCACCGCGCCGGTCGGAATGCCGAGCCCGACGAGGGACGCCTCGGCCAGCTGCAAACTGGCCTCGATTGTTTCCGGCACGGCATCGCTCGCGCCCAATTCATAGAGACGGCGAGCGTGTTCAGCATCGCGCGCCCGGGCGACGACGACAATGTCCGGGTTCACGCTGCGCACGTGTTGAACGATTTCTTCGACCAGGCTCGGTGCGTTGACGGTCACGAGTACCGCATCTGCCGTTGCGATCCCGCTTTGCTTGAGAAACAGTTCATTGCGCGCATCGCCGTAGTAGACCGGTCTGCCGCGATGGCGCCAGGGCGAGACGTTGGCCGGGTTGTGCTCGATCGCAAGATGCGAGACGCCGTGTTCTTCCAGCATTTCCGAGAGCAACCGGCCGACACGGCCGAAACCGATAATGATCGCGCGCGGATGTTCGTCATGGTCGCTCGGCGACACCAGCAGTTCGGCGGCCAACGGATCGGCTGACGTCAGGCGTCCGGCCAACGCTCGGCCGACAATGTCGAGCACCGGGATCAGGATCATCGACACCGTCGTGATCGCGAACACCTTGGCACCGAGCGCCGGATCGACGACGTTGCTGGCAACCGCAAGTCCGATGACGATGAAGGCGAATTCACCACCCGATGCCAGCAACAGCGCGGTCTCGACCAACGCCACACGGGTCACACGAAAGAATGCCAAGAGCGGCGACAGCAACAACGCCTTCAGGCCGATCAAGCCGAACGTTCCAAGCAGAATTGTTGCCGGGTCCGCAGCGATTGCGCGCATGTCGAGGCTCATGCCGACAGTAAAGAAGAATACACCGAGCAGCAGCCCCTTGACGGGTTCGACCGTGGTTTGAATGGCGCGGCGGAACTCGGTTTCAGCGAGCAGCAGCCCGGCCACGAACGCGCCGAGCGCCATCGACAAGCCAGCCGCTCCCGTCACCAACCCGCTCGCCACGATCACCAACAGCGTCGCGGCGACGAACAACTCCTGGCTGCCGGACGCGGCCACATGCCGGAACAGCGGGCGCAGCAACAACCAGCCGATCCCGCCAACCGCCAACAGTGCCAGGATCGCCTGCGTAACTGCGGTTAACACGCTTTCGAGGACCGACATGCCGCCGTTTCCGGCCAGTACGCCAACCAACAGGATCAGCGGTACAACAACGAGATCCTGCATTAGCAAAATCGCAAAGCTCGTGCGCCCGGTCGAGCTCGCGAGACGCTGCTGCTGAGCCAGAAGTTCAATGATGATCGCCGTCGATGACAACGCCAGGCTGAGCCCGATCAGCACCGCCGGTGCCGGCTTTACGCCGAGCGCAAACAGAACCCCGGCGATCGCGACCGCCGACACCACGATTTGCGCGGTACCAAGCCCGAACACCAGACGGCGCATCGTGACGAGGCGCTGAAACGACAGCTCCAGGCCGATGAGAAACAGCAAAAAGACGACGCCAAGCTCGCCGGCAAGGCCAAGCTTGTTGTCCGGTGAGATCGTCACCCAACTCAGCCAGCCGCCGGGTGAGCCGAAAACTGCAATGCCGTTGGGCCCCAAAACAACGCCGACAACGAGATACGCGATAACCGGGCTCAACTTGAGGTGGCGGACGACGGGCACGATCACGGCCGCGGTCGACAGCACGATCAAAGCATCCTTGTAGAGGGCGACGTCGGTTGCACCGGCCATAGCTCACTCCCCGTCGCCCGCGCCGGCCCGGCAACTCATCGCCAACCACGACCAACGCGCTTTAGCTCCAGCTTAACCGCCCGGCGCCAAACGCCAGCTCAGCCCCCCAGCGCCGCTTCAATGGCCTTCAGCGCATCGCCGGCCTTGGCGCCGTCGGGGCCGCCGGCCTGGGCCATGTCGGGGCGACCACCACCACCCTTGCCGCCCAGCGCCACCGAACCGACACGCACCAAATCAACCGCATTGAAGCGTTCGATCAAGTCCTTGGTCACGCCCACGGCAAGCCCGGCCTTACCGTCCTCGGTGACCCCGACAATGGCCACCACGCCGGAGCCAACCTGCTCCTTGCCGTTGTCGACAAGGCCACGCAGGTCTTTCGGGTTGAGCCCTTCAACCGAACGCGACAGGAACTTGACACCGGCAATGTCCTGTACGCCGGCGCCGGCCGCACCATTTGTCGTGACGCCGCCGCCCAGTGCAAGCTGGCGTTTCGCCTCGGCCAGTTGACGCTCGAGCTGTTTGCGCTCCTCGGCCAACGCTTGCACCCGCTCGATGACATCTTCGGGCTTCGAGCGCAGCAGGCCCGCCAATTGACGCACGCGCCGGTCCTGTTCGGCCAGGTACCGGCGCGCACCGTCAGCGCTCAGCGCTTCGATCCGCCTGACCCCGGCCGCCGACGCCGTTTCACCAACCACGCGAACCACGCCAATGTCGCCGGTTCGCGCAACGTGGGTGCCGCCGCACAGCTCGACCGACCACGCCCGATTGGCGCTGTCGCCGGTCTCATCAACGCCCATGGAGACAACCCGCACTTCATCCCCGTACTTTTCGCCGAACAGCGCCATCGCGCCGGTTTCGATGGCCTCGTCGTAGGCCATCAGCCGGGTTTCAACGGCGGCGTTTTGGGCAACCATTGTGTTGGCAATCGCTTCGACCTGTTCAACCTCGTCGGGCGACATCGGCTTGGGATGGGAAAAATCAAAGCGCAGGCGATCGGGCGCCACCAGCGATCCCTTCTGGGCAACGTGATCGCCCAACACCGCACGCAAGGCCTCGTGAATCAAGTGGGTTGCCGAGTGATTGGCCCGCGTCGCCGCACGGCGGTCGTGATCAACCGCCAGTTCAACCGCCTCGCCAACCCTGAACACTCCGTTGGCGACCTTACCATAGTGGACGAACAGATCACCCAGGCGCTTTTGCGTGTCGGCAACTTCGAAAACGGCATCATTGGCACCACGAATGACACCGCGATCGCCGACCTGGCCGCCGCTCTCACCATAGAACGGGGTCTGATTGACAACGATTTGCGCTTCGTCTCCGGCCTTGAGTGATTTGACCTCGTTGCCGCGCTGGACGATCGCCCGAATTTCGCCTTCCGCGATCTCGGTGTCATAGCCGAGGAACTCCGTCGCCCCGTCTCGCTCGCGCACATCGAACCAGATCGTCTCGGTTGCCGCCTCACCGGACCCCTTCCAGGCCTTGCGGGCCTCCTCCTTCTGCTTCTCCATCGCGACATTGAAGGCATCGACGTCGACGTCGATGCCGCGCGATCGCAGCGCATCCTCGGTCAAGTCCAGCGGAAATCCATAGGTATCATAGAGGCGGAATGCGACGTCTCCCGGAAGGGTATCGCCCTGCGACAAGTCTCCACTTTCGTCATTCAAAAGGCCGATGCCGCGCTCCAGGGTCTTGCGGAAGCGGGTTTCCTCAAGCCTCAACGTTTCGGTGATCAGCGCCTGGGCGCGAACCAGCTCCGGGTAGGCCTCACCCATCTGGCGCACCAATGCGCTGACGAGGCGGTGCATCAACGGTTCCGCGGCACCAAGCAAATGGGCATGGCGCATTGCCCGGCGCATGATCCGACGCAGGACGTAGCCGCGCCCCTCGTTCGATGGCAGCACGCCGTCGGAGATCAGGAAACTCGATGCCCGCAGATGGTCGGCGATGACCTTGTGGCTCGCGGCCCGCTCGCCGCTCGCCGCGACACCCGTCGCATCGACCGACGCCGCGATCAGCGCCCGGAACAGATCCGTCTCATAGTTGTCATGCGTGCCCTGCAGGACAGCCGAGATTCGCTCGAGGCCCATGCCGGTGTCGATCGATGGCTGCGGCAGCTCGATACGCTCATCCGGCGTGACCTGTTCAAACTGCATGAAAACCAGGTTCCAGATCTCGATAAACCGATCGCCGTCCTCGTCCGGCGAACCCGGCGGCCCGCCCCAGATGTGATCGCCGTGGTCGAAAAAAATCTCCGAGCACGGCCCGCACGGCCCGGTATCGCCCATCGCCCAGAAGTTGTCGGATGTCGCGATACGGATGATTTTGTCGTCGGCAAACCCCGTCACCTTCTTCCAGATGTCGAAGGCCTGGTCGTCCTCGGCGTAAACCGTGACCAACAGCTTTTTCGGGTCGAGGCCGAATTCCTTGGTGATCAGGTTCCAAGCCAGCTCGATGGCGAGGTCCTTGAAATAATCACCGAACGAAAAGTTGCCGAGCATTTCAAAGAAGGTATGGTGGCGCGCTGTATAGCCGACGTTGTCAAGATCGTTGTGCTTGCCGCCGGCCCGCACGCACTTTTGCGATGTCACCGCACGGTTATAGGGTCGGTGCTCCTGACCGGTGAAAACGTTCTTGAACTGCACCATGCCGGCATTGGTGAACATCAAGGTCGGATCATTGCGCGGCACCAGCGGCGATGATGCGACCGGCTCGTGGCCGTGCTTCGCGAAGTAGTCGAGAAAGGCGCTGCGGATTTCGTTTACGCCGGTCATGGTCGTCTCATTGGTTCTCGTTGATTGAAGTCGTTGCGCGGCCACACCAGCGGCCGGCAAACCACCGACCACGCCGCAATTGCGGCACGCGCGAGCCCTATTTACCTGCGGGCGCGGCCGGTGTCCACAAACCGCCGCCGCGCTCGGTCAGATGCGAATGCACATCAAGCATCGGAACTTGTGGCACGATCAATCGACAAGTCGGCTGCACCTTTGTAGCTTGCCACCCAATGAGATCAGACCAATGCAGATAAGGACAATCCCATGCGCCACGGCGGCAAGATCCTGGCGGATCAACTGGCAATTCAAGGTGTCAAGGCGGTGTTCACGGTGCCCGGCGAAAGTTTCCTTGCAGCACTCGATGGCCTCTATGACGCCGGCGGCATCCGGACCATCATTTGCCGTCAAGAGGGTGGCGCTGCGATCATGGCCGAGGCCTGGGGCAAGGCCACCGGTGCGCCGGGGATCTGTTTTGTCACCCGTGGACCGGGAGCCGCCAATGCGATGAGCGGTTTGCACATCGCCCAGCAAGATTCGACACCGATGATCATGTTCCTGGGACTGCCGGCATCGGATACCGAAGACCGCGAGGCGTTTCAGGAAATCGCCACCACGCAGCTATTTTCCTCGTTCGTCAAATGGGTCGGCGTCATTCGCGAAACCCGCCGCATCCCGGAATATGTCAGCCGCGCCTTCCACGTTGCCCAATCCGGCCGCCCCGGCCCGGTCGTTATCGGCCTGCCGGAGGATATGCTCGCTGCCACCGCCGACGTCGCCGACGTTGCAGCCGCCGTCATTTCCGAACCGCAACCCGATCCAGCCGCGATTTCGAGCCTGCAGGAAATCTTAGGGCGGGCTCAACAACCGCTCATGATTGTCGGCGGGCCCGGCTGGAGCATGGCAACCCGCCTGAAGATCGAGGCGTTTGCCAAGCGCTTCGGGCTGCCGGTCGCAGCCTCCTTCCGGTGCCAGGACTACATCGACAACCGCAGCGAGAACTATGTCGGCCATGCCGGGGTTGGCATGGACCCGACACTGGCGCAGACCATTGCCGACGCCGATACGCTGGTGGTGGTTGGTGCCCGGCTCGGCGAAATGACCACCAACAGCTACCAACTCGTCGAGATCCCGACACCGAAGCAAAAACTGGTCCATGTTCACCCCGGCGCCGATGAACTGGGCACCGTCTACCGCGCCGAACTGCCGATAAACGCATCGGCTGCGGCTTTTGCAAACGCCGTCGAAACACTGCAGTCGCCGGCCGCGATCGGCTGGGCCGACTGGCGCAGGTCGGCAAGGGCGGCCTATGAGGGCACGGTTGCGCCGCTCGCGGTTCCAGGCGCCGTCCAGTACCCGAACATCATCCAGACGGTGGGACGGTCGGTTGGCGATGACGCCATCATCTGTAACGGCGCCGGCAATTACGCTGCCTTTCTGCATCGCTACTATACCTATCGCGGTTACCGCACCCAGCTGGCCCCAACCTCCGGATCGATGGGTTACGGAGTGCCCGCCGCCGTCGCCGCCAAACTCGCCAACCCCGACAAGACCGTTATCGCCTTTGCCGGTGACGGCTGTTTCATGATGACCTGTCAGGAGCTTGCCACCGCCATGCAGTACGATGCTGCCGTCATCATGATCGTCGTGAACAACGGCATGTACGGCACCATCCGCATGCATCAGGAGCGCAACTACCCCGGCCGCGTCAGCGGCACGAAGCTCGACAATCCGGACTTTGCAGCATTCGCCCGAAGCTTTGGCGCCCACGGCGAGACGGTCGCGCAGACCGCCGAATTCGAACCGGCTCTCGAACGTGCCTTGGCATGCGGCACCAGCGCCGTGATCGAACTTAAGCTCGACCCGGAGGCCCTGACACCTAAGCTTTCGTTGTCGCAAATCCGTGAGCAGTCACAGGGTTCGTAAGACGGGCTTCGAATACTTGAGATACAGCTGCGTGTTAAACAGTATTATCAAATCGTTAATTTAACAATTCGCTCATTAATCCTGTTATCGACGTTCTCTAGACTAACAAGTCGTTATCAATTACTTTGTCCACATAGATGAGACGACACCACAGGCAAGTCGAACAACATGAAGCGCGCTGCAACGAAATCATTTGAGGGCACTTACGGAAAGGTTCTCCTATTCACCGCCTTCACCTGGCTCGTTATTGCAACAGCGCTGATGCTGACCGCACCTTCCGGTGCTCATTAGAGCAAACCCGGCAGTGCTCCGGTGTCGACCCCGTCGATCAGTTTATTGTCACCGGCAAAACCGGCAGCATCCGATACTTGAGACCTTTGGCAACGCTCCGCTGTGAAAAATCCCAACTCCCCTTCGCATCACTGCGAAGGGGCTTTCTTTTGATACCAGCCCCATCGGTACCAGTTGTGCTCACGGGTTTGCAAAGGGCAATGCCCTTTGGCGGGATCGTTAAGGGCCGCGCCCTTAACATATCGCCGCGTTGCGGCGATCCTTGAGGGGGCTTTCAGCCCCTCAAACACCCCGACCAGGGGATCAACCCCTGGACCCTAGAGCAACCTGCCTTTATTCGGAACCGGAACGATCCCGAATAAAGGCAGAAAGTTGCTCGCCTCTAAAGCACGATGATCTAACGTGTTCGACGGTTGCCTGAGCTCGCACCATCCCGCTCGGTAGAATGGTTCTATTCCGCTTGAATGCGACAGGCTTCAGGCGGCGAGGTCGACATCGATCGTGAAGTTGTGCTCTTCAAGCAAAGTTGTGACGGCCTGCTTGGTTTCGGCAGCGCCGAGCGCCTCGAACGGCGGGCGTAGCTGGCGCCACTGCGGATCCTTGCGGTAGTGCGCGACAATGGCCTTGAGCACGGGAATCATTGGGAATGATTGCATCGTCTCGCGCATCGCCGAAACGGCAGCCTGGCGCTTGTCAGCTTCTTCGGCCTGCCAGTCTTCGAAAACGGCACGCATGCGCTTGCCGCCGACGTTCGCTGTTGCAGATATGACGCCGGCAGCCCCGTTCTTCAGCCCGTCCAGCAAAAACAGTTCGGAACCGGGGAACAGCTCGAAATCCGGGAAGGCATCCAGGATCGCCTTCATGTTGGACCAATCACCCGATGAATCCTTCAGCCCGACGACCGTTTCCGGAAACTCCTGTCGCAACCTTTCGATCAGCGTCAGCGGAAATCCGACCTGGGCAACAGGCGGAATATGATAGAGATAAATTTTCAGCCTGTCGTCTCCGACCTCGTCGATGACATCGGCGAAATAGCGGAACAGGCCGTCTTCCGAGGGCTGCTTGTAATAGAACGGCGGCAGCATCAGCACCCCACCGCAACCGAGATCCATCGCATGCTGGGTCAGGATCACCGTATCGGTCATTGAGCAGGTGCCGGTTCCCGGCATCAGGTTCAACGGTTCGATCCCGGCATCCACCAGATCTTCGAGCAACTCCATGCGTTCATCGAGCCCGAGCGAATTCGCCTCGCTGGTGGTTCCGAAGGGAGCGAGGGCATGGCACCCGCCATCGTCCGACAACAGCCATTCCGCATGCTCGATAAAGCGGTCTGGATCCGGTGCGCCGTCCTGTCCGAACGGTGTCAGCACCGGTGCAATCACGCCCGAGAAATTATTGTTATCCGTCATTTTGCCTTCCTAACGCGATGGCTTGCCACTTTGCTGAAGCACAGTTCCTGAGGCGCACCCGCCGCCATGCCCTAGGGCATTGGAATGGCGGGCTGAGCAATCGGAACGTGATAGCCACGTTCGACCGCCGGTCTCGCCGCGATAGCCTTATACCATCGCGACACGTTCTCAAACGAAGCCAGATCAATACCTTGCCACTCGAACCGGGAAATCCACGGCCAAATCGCCATGTCCGCGATGGAATAATCGCCGGCCACGTACTCAACCTCGCCAAGGCGCCTGTCCAGCACGCCATAGAGGCGCTTGCCTTCCTTTGAATAGCGCTGTTCGGCGTAGGGCGCTTTGCCCTGGTTGAACTTCACAAAATGATGGATCTGCCCGAGCATCGGCCCTGGTCCGCCCATCTGCCACATCAGCCACTCGACGACCCGCCAATGCCCATCGCCGTGGCTTGGCCAGAACTGGCCGGTCTTTTGGGCGAGGTACATCAGTATTGCACCGGACTCGAACAGACTGAGCCCGGCATCGCGATCAACAATCGCGGGAATACGGTTATTGGGACTGATTTTCAGGAAGTCCGGCTCGAATTGTTGGTCCTTCGTTATGTCGATAGCGTGCGTTTCGTAAGCCAGACCGGTCTCCTCCAGCATTATGGAGACCTTCCGACCGTTCGGCGTCGACCAAGTGTAGAAATCGATCATCTGTTCCTGCCCCTCACGCGGCTATTCCAGCATCTCGTTGCAACAGGTCCAATCAAGCACGTGGACCGGCAGCAACGACCTCAGTGATGCGGTGGAGCGCGAGACTAGTCGAATTCCACGTCCCGTCGCAATGGCCGTCGGCAACATTCGCCCGGGCTATTGAAGTCGGTCGCCAGATCCACACCTGTCCACAGGTCGCACACAACTCACAGCAAACCAACAGTTTCACTTGCAATTTGGGGCGTGAGACCAATAGACTCTCCTGCGGAGACGAGGCCGAAAGGTCGCAGGTTGCGTCATTGTCCCGTTCGAGAACCTTGCGCAAGCCGGGCTCCCACGGTGGGAGCGGCGGACCAAAGCCCGACGGCCTCGTTATCCGGTGTTCGGCATTTGTAGCAGCCTGTGGCGGGTTAGGAGCAGCCTGCAACGACCATCGGCCCACCCGATCGAACCGATAGCCCGATAGAGCCGATAGCCCGATAGAACTGATAGAAGGTCGCGTCGCCGGGAGAACGCCCTGGTTTATCGACAAGTATGAACGCCCGAAAATTCCCGGAATCGAATAGTGTGCTTCAATTCGCGTGAGGGTCTGTCACTTGCACGGGCACGGTTAGCCGGTTAAAGGCGCACGATCCAACCCCCCCGGGAGATACGGTATGGCGACGCCGAGCTTCAACATCAAATCAACTTTTCTGGCGAGCATAAAGCACGCCCAGCCCAGTGACAGACCCTTCAAACATTGGTTTTTGACGGATTGTTTTACTGCACCGGCAGTCGATGCAGTTTGCGCCCTTCCCTTTCCCGCCCCCGACCTCGGCGGCCTGTCCGGCAAGCGCGAAGTTCACAACGCAACCCGCCGGTATTTCGACGTGGAGAACCGTGCAACCCATGCCGTGGTGGCCGAAATTTCGGCAGCGTTGCAAGATCACGCGGTAACCGCGGCCATCGAGCAGACGTTCGGGACCAAGTTGCAGGGCGCGTACCTGCGCATCGAGTTTGCTCAGGACACCGACGGTTTCTGGCTCGAACCCCATACCGACCTTGGCGTGAAGCTGTTCACCTGCCTGGTTTATCTGTCGGACGGTGAGGGCCACGAGACGCTCGGCACCGACATTTATGATGCTGACAAACAGCACGTCGGCCGATCTCCGTTTACGCGCAACGGCGCGATGGTGTTCGTGCCTTCCGACACGACCTATCACGGCTTCGAGCCGCGACCGATCATCGGCGTCAGAAAGTCGTTGATCATCAACTACGTCACCGATGAGTGGCGCGCACGCGAACAGTTGGCTTATCCCGATCAGCCAATCACATCGACGGCCCGTCAGACTTAGGGATCCTCTGAACAAGTCTCAGGTTTCCAAAGGGCAGTGCCCTTTGGCGGGATCGTTAAGGGCAGAGCCCTTAACATATCGCCGCCAAGCGGCGATCCTTGAGGGGCTTTCAACCCCTCAAACACCCCGACCAGGGGATCTATCCCCTGGACCCCAAACGTGTTCACAGGTGCCGTTGGTGTGGCTGCTTATGCGGGGTTAAGCACCTGCGGCAGCCACAGTGCGATCTGCGGGAAGAACATCACCAGCAGCATACCGATGATCTGCAGCACGATGAACGGTAGAACCGACAGGAAGATTTCCTGCAGGGTGATGTCCTTCGGCGCGACGGATTTCAGCCAGAAACACGCCGGTCCAAATGGCGGTGACAGGAAGTAGATCTGGATATTCATGACAAACAGAACGCCGAACCAAACTGCAGCCCACGAGGGCTCCATGCCGAGCTGCGGGCCCATGTCGCGGACCACTGGTGCAAACACCGGCACGGTGATGAAGATGATCGCGATCCACTCCATGAAAGTTCCGAGGACAACGAGGATCGCCATCATGACGAAGACAATGCCGAGTGGCGGCAGGCCAAGGTCGGCAAACAGGGAGCGCATAAACGCTGCACCCCCAACCAGGTTGTAGAGCCCGGTAAAGGCTACGGCGCCGATGATGAGCCAGATGATGGTGCCAACCACACCCATCGTGTTGGCGAGCGAATCACGAAGCAGGCTGAAGTTGAAACGGTTTCGCACCGCCGCCACCACAATGGCGCCGAACACACCAACCCCGGCGGCTTCCGTTACCGAGGCAATTCCGGCATAAATTGATCCCATAACGAAGGCGATGAGAAAGACGCAAAGCGCCACGGCAATGTAGCGCTCCTTGCTCAGGCCCGTTTTTTCGGTCCCCAACATTTCTGCAATCTCTGTCGCTGTCGGTGCCATCGACGGGTTCAGATTCACGCGTACGAGAACGTAGGAAACGTAAAACGTCGCCAGCATAATGCCGGGGATGAAACCGGCGGCAAACAGGTCGCCAATGCCGACATTGGCGCTCAGACCATAAACGATCATGACGATCGACGGTGGGATCAATGTCGCAAGCGCGCCGGCGGCACATATCAGGCCGATCGACATTCGCCGGTCGTATTTGAGGCGAAGCAGCTGCGGCAGGGCAACCAGGCCGAGCATCACGATCTCGCCACCCATGACGCCCGACATGGCAGCCAGGATGACGGCGACGACCGTAGTTTGAAGGGCAACGCCGCCGCGGAAATTGCCGGCAAAAATCGACATGGCATCGAACAGATCTTCGGCAATGCCGGCCCGCTCAAGGATCGTCGCCATCAACACAAACAATGGGACCGCCACGAGCGGATATTTTTCCAACAGGTCAAAGGCATTGACGGAGACGAGATAGAGCCCGTTGGTGCCGAAGAAGAGAAAGGCGCAGACCACCGAAATGATCAGCGTCACGATACCGAGCGGCATACCGGTCATCATGAGTACGAGCAGTGCTGCGACAATGCCGAGACTGACGACGCCGATGCCATAGCTGCGCACATCGATGCTGTCGTTAAGGTTCAGGGTTCGCTCACCAAGGCCGATGATGGCCTTGTCAATCAGGCCCGGAAGGCTGGCTTCGCCGAGATAGTGGTGGCCAATCTGAATGCCGTAGCGAAGGACGATCAGGGCAGTAACTGCAAGGACGATGAATTCAATCATGCGGTTCTGGAAATGCCGCGACAGGTTCATCAAAAGCTGCATCAGGTACAGAAATAGGCCGACAACGAGTATCGTCTTGAGCACCATCGGCTGCGGTGAGTTCCAGCCCGTGCCGCCGCGCTCGATGAGATCAATCGATTCCAATGCCCGGATGAGCGTGTCGCTGACCATCATGTAGAGCGCAAAAACGCCAACCAACATAGCAAGGAGATCAAGCCACCAGCGCACACGATCGCTGGCCATAAGGTAGAACACCGTGATGCCGATATGTCGCTTTTGCAGCGTGACGTAGCCGGCCGAGAGCATCCACGCGCACGCACACAACGTCATAACGACCTCGAACGCCCACTGCGTCGGAGCGTTGAACACATAGCGGGCAATCACTTCGTAGAGCGTAACGAAAGCACAAATGATATAGAGATTGCCGACCGAGAGGCCGAGAAAACGGCTGACGTGATCGACGCCGCGAGCGACGGCAGTTCCCGCGCGCTGTTCAATCACCTGCGTCGTTTCTGTCGCGGCAACCATGGGCTGGCCTCATCAATTCAAGAATTCAAGTGGGAGATGACGGAACACGCAGGCCGCGCCAACCGTTTGGCGCGGCCCGATCGACAGGGGCGGGGATGCTGACTACTTCAGCATGCCCGTCTTCTTCATGAACGCCAGGTGGGCATCGAGCGCTTCTTTGGCCAGCGGCGTCTTGGCGGCGAAATCCTGCCAGGCCTTGACCGAGATCTCACGGAACTTGTCGCGTTCCTGCTGGGCCCAGTCAACGACCGTTACACCACTGCCCGGCTTGCCATACTTTTCAGCAATTTCGCGATCCTGAAGGTCGGCTTCGCGACGCATGGCATCATAGGCCGCCGAATACCAGACCTGCAGTGCCGTCTGGCCGTCCTTGCCAAGCGAGGCCCACTTGCGCTTGTTCATGATGAACTGCAGAACGGCCATCGAGTGAATGCCGGGATAGATCGGGAATTTCGCGATCTTGTGCATGCCATGGGCTTCGTTGTTCACGAACGCCGAAGCGTCGGCAGCATCGATCAGCCCCTTCTCCAGGGCCGTATAAACTTCCGAGAACGGCAGCGATACCGGAGCGGCGCCAACACGCTTGAAAACTTCGGCGGCAAGACCTTCCGGCGAGCGGATCTTCACGCCTTTCAGGCCGTCGACCGTCGTGATCTTGTTCTTCGAGACGAGCGCTTCTTTGGCATAGGGGCCGCAACCGATGACCACGACCTTGCCCTTGGTATACTTGTCGTAAAGCTTCTGCAGGATCTCTTTGCCGCCACCGTGCATGCAGAACGTGCGAACCTGATCTACGGTGTCGTAGCCGGCGATTAGGTCACCGATGATTGCGAAGGCAGGATCGCGACCGGCGAAATATGAAACTGCGTTGAGGTCACCGTCGAGGATACCGTTTGCCACCGCGTCAATCGTTTCACGATGCGGTACCACGGCCTTGGTCGGCAGAACTTCTATGGAGAGCTTGCCAAATGTCATCGCCTTGAGCTTCGGCGCCCAGTTGTCGGTCATGAACCGATGCGCCCAGTCGCCAGCCTTTGAGCTGGCCTGCACTTTGATATTGGTTTGCGCAAACACCGGTGCGGCAACCACCGCTACTGCGGCAGCTACCGTTACAAAACTTAGCTTTTTCAAGATTTCCTCCACGTAACAGTGTTCGTCCGGCGGATCATGTTGTGGCCCGCTCGGCGCTGATATCTCCTGGCTTGTCCGGCACAGGTCATTTCCCGCGCTTGGCGCAAGTTACGTCGTTTGGACGTCGGTCAGCAAGGGCAATCGTCGATTTGCCCCGCTGATATCAGACAAATCAGCGGTGTGTTGGTTTGCGTTTTGATAAGCTGTCGGGCTGGCATTGATGGCGTGATTTGTGGCCGTACGGGTTTGCAAAGGGCGGTGCCCTTTGGAAGTCTGAGACTTGATCGAAGGTTCCCAAGGACGCTTGTATGGTAGCAAAGAAGAAGAAGTTGGAGAGCGATAAAGGCAGAGCCTAGTACAAACTGCGCCAACAAACCGTCGAACCGGTGTTCGGCATCATCAAGGGCGTCCTCGGTTTCCGCCGCTTCGATCTGAGAGGCGTTACCGGCGTCAACCTCGATTTGCACCGCGTCACCCCGCCGACAACACCAAGCGCGCGCGCAAATTCAAGAATGCCCCTAACCGCAAGATCATTGCACAGTTGCCATCATGCCGCTTCCGCCAGAAACTCACTCCGACGGGCTGCTAGCTCATGCGCATCAAAACGAGACCCGTGAGCACGACGCCGGCAGCCAGGATCCGCGTCGGGATGACTGCTTCCTTCAACACCACAATCCCAAGCGCCGTCGCAAACAGCACGCTGGTCTCGCGCACGGCTGCAACCATGGCGATCGGCGCCAACGTCATCGCCCAGATCGCCGTGCCATAGCTGAGCAGCGCCATCGTTCCGCCGAGCATCAACGTCTTCCAGGCGCAACGGAACCGGGACCAGAGTTGTGCGTGACCGAGGCTCAGGATGCCGAGCAGCAACATCATCAGGCCGTCCAACAGAAACAACCAGGAAATGTAAGACGCCGCGGATCCGGAAGCGCGGGCCCCGGTGCCGTCCACAACCGTGTAAAGAGAGATTGCAACGGCGGTTAACAGGGCAAACGAGACCGCGCGAAACTCAAGCCGTCCGGACGTCCTTTGGCCCGGAAAGGACAACAACAAGATACCGCTTGCTAAGACTGCAATACCAAGCCAACCGACAGCGCCCGGATTCTCGCCCAGCCATAGGTAAGCCGCCAGCGCGGTCAGCAGCGGAGCGCCGCCGCGTGCAATCGGATAGACCTGACCGAGATCCCCGGTGCGGTAGGCCTCGGTCAGTCCGGCGTAATACAGCGCGTGAACTGCAAGGCTCGCGATCAGATAAGGCCACGCATTGCTATCGGGAAACGGGACCATCAAGACAATGGGTGCAACGACGATTGCGCTCGCGGTGTTGATCAGCACCAGCGCAGTGAACGGTGCCAGGTTGAGCTTCAGAATCGAATTCCATCCCGCATGGCAGAACGCTGCAGCCAGCATGGCCAGAAAGACGTGGGTATCCATCCGTAAATCCCGTCATCGCTGGGCTGTGAGCCGCCGCAAAAATTCAAACCCTGGGCATGCGTGGGTTCTGGCCTGGCCCGACGGCTATCATTTCAGCTTGTTGTTGGCTGGATCGAACGGTGCGCGCGCTGTCGCGGTAATCGGGATTGCGACACCGGCAATATCGACCTTGAATTGGCGTTCGCCGATCCAGGCATCGTTGACGACATCACCGCCGGTGGCGACATAGCCAAGCATTACGAGCCGATCCAGACTTGCTCCGAACGCTGCCGACGTGACCTCGCCGACCGGCCGGCCATCAACCAGGATCGCCTCACCGCCATGTGCCAGCGGTGCGTCGGCCGGAACGGCGACAAATGACAGGCATCGTTGCTTGGGTGGTTGCCCTCGTGCTTCGAGCAATGCCGAGCGACCGATAAAATCGCATCCCTTGCCCAACTTTGCTGCAAAGCCAAGGCCAGCCTCATATGGATTGTAGTCCGGTGTCAGCTCACGTCCCCACGCCCGATATCCCTTTTCGAGGCGCATGCCTTCAATTGCATAATAGCCGCCATCGCGAAGTCCGAACTCCGTGCCGGCATCGAACAGCTTGTCATAAACACCGGCTGCAAATTCCGTTGGTACGTACAATTCCCAACCGAGCGCGCCGACGTAGGTGCGCCGACACGCAAGAACGCGTGCGTAACCGATATTGATCGCACGCACCGCAGCAAACGGAAACCGCTCATCGCCGAGGTCAGCTCCCGAAACGCGGCTGAGCAGCATGCGCGACCGTGGCCCCATGACCGAGACGACCGAATAGGCCGATGTCACGTCTGTCAGGAACGCGGCTGATCGCGGCCGCAGGTTGCGCCGGATCCACTCCGGATCACGAACCGCCTGCGCCGTGCCGGATAACATGAGGAATTCCGTCTGCGACAGCCGCGCAACGGTCACGTCGCTCTCATAACCGCCACGTGCATTCAACAGACCGGTATAGACGCTTGTTCCTGGCTGAACAGAAATATCGTTCGCGCACAGGCGGTTGAGTTCAGCTTCAGCATCATCACCCTGAATCAGGAACTTGGCGAACGACGACATATCGAAGATGCAGACACCATTGCGCGCAGCATGCTGCTCCTGGCAATGCCAATCAAACCAGTTCTGGCGATCCCAGTTGTACTCAATCTCTGCGGTTTCGCCCTTTGGCACAAACACGTTGGGCCGTTCCCAACCCATCTTCGAGCCCCAGATCACACCTTTCGCGTCAAGCCTGTCAAAGAGAGGTGAGCGGCGAAACGGCCTCGCCGTCTCAAGCTCGCGATTTGGCCACGGCATCATGTAGTGCAGGCCCAGCACCTCGCTGACCCGGTCACGAAGCCAAATTTCGTTGCTGTTGAATTCAGCGAAGCGCCGGATGTCTACGGGCCAAAGATCGAGTTGCGGCTCGCCCGAGACGATCCAATCTGCCATTGCCCAACCGGCACCACCGGCCGATGCGATGCCGGTTGAATTGAATCCGGCCGCGACGAACAAGTTTCTAACCTGCGGTGCTTCGCCGAGAATGTAGTTGTTGTCCGCGGTGAAACTCTCGGGCCCGTTCATGAATTGTTTGACCTGTGCGCTGCCAAGCGCCGGCACGCGCTCGATCGCGTTCTTCATCAGGATCTCGAACTGGTCCCAATCATCAGGGAGCATGCCGAATTCGAAGTCGTCGGGCACCTCGGTTAGCCATGGTTTGGCCTTCGGCTCGAAGCCGCCCATCAATAGGCCGCCGACCTCTTCCTTGAAATAGACGAATCCGTCGGGATCACGCAGACACGGCAGATCTGGTGAAACTCCTTCGATACGCTCGGTGATGATATACATGTGCTCGCACGCGTGCAGCGGCACCGTCACACCGGCTTTCAACGCCAACTGTCTCGACCATTGCCCGCCGGCAATTACGACGAATTCAGACGAGATCCGGCCGTGGTCTGTTACGACGCCTGTTACGCGCGCATTCTCGATCGCGAATGACGTCACGCGAACGCCTTCGCCAATACGTACGCCAGCGTTGCGCGCACCCTTGGCCAGGGCCTGCGTTATGTCGGCCGGATTGGCCTTGCCATCGCCCGGCAACCAGGCTGCACCGACGAGATCCCTGCTTTCCAGTAGCGGCCATTTCTCATGCGCCTGCGACGGAGACAGAAGCTCGCATTCGACACCTTGCGCGCGCGCTGAAGCAGCAATGCGCTTTAGCAGGCTCATGCGATCCTCGGTGCGGGCAACCGTCAATGAGCCGCACTGTTTCCATCCCGTGGCTTGTCCGGTCTCCTGTTCCAGGCGGCTGTACAATTCGGTCGAGTATTGGATTAACCTGGTCATGTTCTGGTGCGCGCGCAGTTGCCCGACGAGCCCCGCTGCATGCCAAGTTGTTCCGCCGGATAGGCGCCCCTGCTCCAGCAGGACAACATCGGACCAGCCGTGCTTGACCAGATGATATGCAATTGAACAACCAATAATGCCGCCGCCGATGATCACGACGCGCGCGTGATCGGGTAGTTCCGCTGCCATGGCACGATCTCCAACCAGCGTGTTGCGGCACCCAGGAAATCACAAAAAATCACGAAATTCAACACAAAGTCACATGCGGGCTTGCCGATCAGGACTTTATTACGCGGATCTTGCGCCGCCGCAGCCAGCCGGCGAGTTCGCCTGTCGGCTGGGCATCGCAGATCATCGCAGCGAGCCGGTCGGCGTTGGGGACCGGATATGGTGTTTGGCGATCGAATTTGTCGCGATCCGCCAACAGATACGCGGCATCCGCACTGGTGATCATGCGTCCGCGAAAGCGGGCGGCAAGCGGTAGGTAGTCCGTCAGGCCCGCCGTGGCGGAGATCCCGCCGGCACCGACGAATGCGACGTCAAAACGATAGGCCTCGAGCGCATCAATTGTGTCCGCGCCCATCGCCGACTCATCATTGGGATCAATTTCGCCCGGAAGCATAAAGACCTTGTGGCCGGCGCGTGCCAGTATTGTTGCAACGCCCAGGCCGTTGGTCGCAACGGTCAGCGGTGGATGCGAAGCAAGCTCTGTCGCGAGCGCGAGGGTTGTGGAGCCGGAATCGATAAGCACCGTTCCGCGCTCGGGTACCAGGTTGGCCGCAGACCGCGCGATCGCACGCTTGGCATCGGCGCGATGGTGCGAGCGTTGGGCGAGGTGCGGCTCAGACAATCGTCGGCGTGTCGCGCCGCCGTGTACAACCGACACATCGCCGGACTGCTCGAGACGGCGTAGGTCGCGGCGGATGGTCTCTTGTGAGACGTTGAGAGCCGCTGCGAGTTCCAGCACCGTGACCGAGCCAGTGGCCTCCAGCTCAAGACGAATGCGCTCAAGACGGTCAGCTGCAAGAAGGCGTCCACCGCGACATCTCGAGCTTCGTGTCACCATTCTGCGAACTTTTCCGTTTGACGGCGGCGATGGGAACTCAGGCGGATAGCCATCATCATGCCATATCATGCCTTGGATCCGTCGGCGAACGCAAATGCCGGCATTGGGGTCCGGTCAGGCATGACCCGTCGATTGAAACTGATGTAGAAGCCTTAAACCAGCAACAACTCGGTGACCTCGTTGACGGCGCCCCGTCACGATAGCCGGCCAACAACAGCGAAATCGGACGCGATGAAACAATGACAATTTCCGCAATCCTGTTCGATAAAGATGGCACTTTGATCGACTATCACCGCACCTGGATTGCGATCAATCAAGACGCTGCCCTTCTGGCCGCCGGCGGTGACCCCGAATTGGCAAATCGACTGCTCGTGATGGGCGGCTGGAATGCGCTCACTCAGAGGGTTGCAGCCGACAGTGTGCTGGCCGCGGGCACCACCTTCGAGATTGCGACGCTGTGGAGTGAGCACGTCGGCGGAACTGACGTCGTCGAATTAACGGCGGCGATAGACCGGATATTTGCCCGCGGCATGGCCAGCGCCGTACCTGTTACCGATCTCGCCAGCCTGTTTGCGAAACTAAGGGGGCGCGGTTTGATGCTGGGAATTGCAAGCAGCGATAGTGCGGCTGCTGTCGAGGCCCTTGTCGTGCGCCACAAGCTCACGGAGTACCTCGACTTTTCGGCCGGATATGACAGTGGCTTTGCAGCCAAGCCTGGTGCGGAAATGTTCTCGGCATTCTGTGATGTCGTCGGCTGCAGTCCATCCGAAGCGGCCGTCGTTGGCGACAACTATCACGACATGGCGATGGCCGAGGCGGGAGGGGCGGGATTGAAAATTGCGGTTCTCACCGGGACCGGAACGAGAGACGAACTCGAACCACACGCGGACTGCTGCATTGAGAGCATTGAGCAGGTTCCGGAAATTCTTGTGGCTCTCGCGTGATACCGCCCCAGCTGTGACTTGACACACGTCTTCGGCCTTGAGGCGGCCGCGCCTTGGCACAGACCAAATCTGCGCGTCTGAATGCGCTTTTTTTAGGTGATTGAGGCTCCTAAATCCTTGATCTTGTCTTCCCTCAGCGGACACGCGAGATAAACACCGAACTCCTGACCAATGTCACAGCTTACACGGGCGTGAACCCGGCCTTGGCGGTCTTGGAAGCGCTGTTGATCCTGCACTGGGAAAATACCTTCGTGCCAAATGTTGGGGTGGATATAAAGCCCACGGGAACCGTCGCACCAGAACGCGACGACCTTGTCCGGCGTGAGATTGTCGCCTGGCAACGCGGCCGGAATGATGAACGGCTTATTGTCCAACGGAAAGAACAGCTGACCACCGTCCGGATGATAGTTCATATGCCAGAGCAACACCTGGTCGCGCGGCACCGTTTGATGATCGCTTGCCGCCCGTTGCGGATCGGTGGACCAACCCAGGACGTAGTGACCCTGTACAGCTTCGTTTTCACCGTAAAGAACGTCACCATGCCAATCGCCGCGAAAGATACCCTCGACCCAGCCGGCCTCGTCGCCGGTATCCTCGTCAACCGGCCGCCAGCCCTGCGCCGGCCAGCGCACGATTTCGATCTCGAAGCGGTCGGGATCATCGACCAGGCAGCCGTAATCCCTGACGCTGTTCTCGGTTGCCCGGATCAACGGCACTTCGTGCCAGGGAAGTGACGGTTTGCTGCTGGCCTCGAATATGTACTGCGGACTGTTCATGGCGTGTCCCTGCAGTGCTGGTCAACGACGCGCTGGACCAGCGGCGCGAAGTGCGAAAACGGTGGCGTCGTCATGTCAGCGCGTTTGCCCGCATCATCAAGGTAGCGCACTTGAATTATGCGTTCGAGATTTGGGTTGTTCTCAAACTCAGACACTTCCTCGCGGCTCATCGGGCCGCCTTGAAGGTTTAACGAGTGAACGGATGCTTCCGACAGGCGCTCGAAATATTCAGGACGGGTTGCACAAAGATAGCGCTTGGCAGCAACGTGATAGCGAACACAATCCGTAACGATGGTTGGAAAGAACCGCTCGAGAACTGCTGCGCCAGCTTCCTCATGAAAGCGGTCTTCTGTGTCATCCATATTGAAAGTGCCAAACTCACTCGTGAAATGGCCGATGTCATGGAGCAGCGCGGCCACGATGATGGCGTCTTCCTGTCCGGCCTGTTCTGCAAGTGTTGCACCCTGCAGCATATGTTCTGCCATGGTCACCGGTTCGCCAAGGTACTCTTCGCCACCGCGCCGTTCGAAAATGTCCGCGAGGAAGTCGACAATATTGTCACGAGTGAGGATATCATCTTTGGCTTTGGTCATTCGGCCGCCTGTGCTGAGTCGGACTGCAATGCGGCGAGTTTCGACAGCAGGCTGTCCTTGTCAGCATAACATCCCTGCAGCCAGCGCGTGCCAGTCCCCGCGTAGGCCTTGCGTGCGTGCAGCACACGTGTGTTGTCGACAACGAAGCACTCGCCGGGCTCGAGCCGGAACGTGACCGCCATCGCGCTATCGTCGATGATCTCGCCCATGCGCCGATACGCGGCATAGTAGGTTTCCATGGCCTCGAATGGCACGTCGGTGACAGGCGCTGCCGAGCGATTGTTGAAGCGCACCGCGATCAACTCGCCGTCCGGCGCCAATTCGATCATCGGACGCCGCGATCGCAGCATGACGCCGTTCTCTCCCGCGTATTCAAACCGGCCGCAATAGCTGCTCAGCGCGTCGAACCATTGCGTGTTTTCGTCTTGCAATCGCCGTGCAACGCGAAATCCGTCGACCACCATATTTTCCCCGCCTGCAGCGGAACTTTCAAGGCAGTAGAGAACCTGCACGGTGGGGACGGGGTCACGATAGGGATTGTCGGTGTGGGCTTGCAGACCCAGTCCGGTATAAGCCAGATTGGTCGGATTGACCTCGGTTCGCACCTCGAAGTGGCGGCCATAGTTCGTCTCGCGCACATAGCCGAACAACTCGACGACCTGGAACAGGGCCTGATCGGTGACCGGACCTTTCGACAACTTGGCGAAACCATAACGGGCGACATTGGCCAGCCAAGCTTCCAGTGCCCGACGGTCGGAAGCGACCCGCGCGAAATCAGCGGTTACCATATCGACATCGAGGCGACCGTCCCACGTCTCGATGCCCTTCGCCGTCCAGCCCGTGGTCGTCACAGCAGGTCGATCGTAGGCGTTCTGCCGGAGCCAGCCGAGGCTGTAGTCGACGGTCTTGGCCTCCGGAGAAAACGTAATCTGAAGCCGGTTGCCTACGATTTCAGCGGCAACGATCATGGTATCCTTCGGGATGTCGGCGAGCGTGATCAGGCGTTGCCCATTTGCCGGAGAGCGGGTTTGCGCGTCGGGCGCATTGTCACGCAACCACACCGCGTGAAATCTAAGTGTTTCATCCGGCCAGCTGATTGCTATGACACGGCTATCGGCGTCAAGAGCAAGATCGTACATGTCGTCACCATCGGTTTTGGCCGCTGTTTGGTCGGCAGCTCTAGATCATCGTGCTTTAAGTTGGAACCGCTATTGCGGTTCCAACTTAAAGCACAAAGATGATCGCCACTTGAGAGGCGAGCAACCTGCCTTTATTCGGGATCGTTCCGATTCCGAATAAAGGCAGGTTGCTCTAACATCACGCATTTGTACGATGATTCAAACTGATAGTTTACGGCCTAGCGGGACATCAGAACCGGCGCGGTCATCTGTGCGAGGATGTCGGCCGTCACGCCGCCGAACAGAGTTTCGCGCAACCGCGAATGCCCGTAGCAGCCCATCACCAGTAGATCACAGCCGTCCTCGGCCAACCGGTTGAGCAGTTCGGCGCTGACGGAAATACTGCCGCTGGTGGCGGCGGTTGCTTCACCTTTGACACCGTGGCGAGCAAGGCACAGCGCCATTTCATCGCCGAGGGCGATGCTGTCATATCCGGAACGGCATTTCGGATCGATGGCCAGAACGCGGACGTTGTCGGCGCGCTGCATTAGCGGTACCGCATCGAAGGCTGCGCGCGCGGCCTCTTTCGTACCATTCCATGCCACGACGACGTGCTTGCCGATGTGTTCGAATTCGCCGGCGGTTGGAATGACCAAGACCGGGCGGCCGGTGTCGACGACGATGTGAGATGGCAAGTCCGCTCCGAGACCGAACAGATTCTCTTGCTGTTGCGATACCACGATCAGATCGGCGCACAGCGTTTGGCTGACGACCTCGGCGATCATATCGGCGTGTTCAATCTTATTGCAGCGCCATTCGAAACGGACATCGCCCGCCTCGCACTTTGTTTTGAACATCGTCTCGAGCGCCTGAGCCTCGCGTTCGAGCATGGCTTCCTGCTGCGCGATGACGGAGACCGGGATTTCGGCGCCGGCGACGGCGTACACCACCGGTACCCGCGGAATGATATGGAGACCGACAATGTGGGCATCGTGATCGCGGGCAAGCGCAAGAGCGCACTTGAGCAGGCGTTCTGCCGCCTCTTCATTCGGCAGGTAGACCAAGATCGTTTTGTAGGACATACGTTTCAAACCTTGTGCTGGCTGCTCTTCCAGTCTTGGAGATAAGGTCACGTCGGCGGTTCGAAAAGGGCGGTGTCATCCGATTGCAACAATCAGCGGTGGAGTTTGAGCCACGATATTGCCGGTCGGCGAACTGGGACAGTTCGAGCCGCCGCGCCTGCCACCTCCAGCACTGCGAACTCGCGCCCGACCACGTCACCAGCGTGCGGTCGCCGGCCGATTGGCGAGGTTGGTCGCCGGCTTCGTGCTGCGCCAGCGTGATTTTGTCTGCGAATGCGGCCAAATTGCTCATGAACTTTCGCGCAATCACCACAATCGCGTGCCAGTGATCGCGGAAAAGGGGGGTGTAATGCGCGATTGTGACTTTGCACCATCGGCGCCACAGAACCGGCCCGTGTATACAGAACCGGCCCTTGTATCATGTCCGCTCTTCAAGCGGGAAGGTTCGAGCTAACTCTGAAAGGTTCTAAAGTGGCGATCATCGTGTCTCAGGTCGATACCGCAAAAGCGGTTCCTACCAATCGCACGATGTTCTAGACTTGGGCGAGTCGCGGACAAGGCACTGCAAATGCGCCCTGCCAGACGGCATAGTGGTGTGCCTGCCAGACGGCATAGTGGTGTGAACGAGCTGGGACTGGACAACATGACGGCATTGTCAGGAACTCAACTGAAAGTTTGCGCGCAGCTTGCTGCTATCAGCGTGCTTGTGTTGACCGGCTGTGCGTCGTCGGACAATGCAAAGAAGCTTTTGAACCCGGACCCGCCCGGTAAGATGTACGCCAACGCGGATGCCCAGCTGGCGCGTGGCAAATTTGAACGGGCGGCGAGAAAATTCGAGGAACTGGATCGCGATCATCCCTATTCTCCGGAAGCGCGCCGCGCGATGGTGATGGCGGCTTATGCCTATTTCCGCGCTGGCAAGTATCCCGAGGCGATTGCGACCGCCCGGCGTTACACCACGGTTCATCCCGGCACCAAGGAGGCCGCGTTTGCGCACCATATCATTGCATCCTCGTATTTTGAGGAAATGAACGGTCCGAGAAACGACCAGTCCAACACCCGCAAGGCACTTGCCGAACTTGAAATCCTCAAGTCACGCTATCCCAATAGCAAGTACGCCCAGGATGCCGACAACCGGATCAGGATCGCGCGCGACAACCTGGCCGCCAACGAGATGGAAGTCGGCCGCTACTACTTGAAGCGGCGCAAATACACGGCCGCCATCAACCGCTTCAAGGTGGTTGCCAGCGACTACCAGGATACCAAGCACGTCGAGGAAGCCCTGATGCGTTTGACGGAAGGCTATATGGCGCTGGGTATACGCAACGAGGCCCAGACCGCGGCTGCGATCCTTGGCTATAACTTCCCCAACTCGCGATGGTACAAAGACGCCTACTCATTGTTGCAGTCTGATGGTCTGGCAGCGCGCGAAGATACCGGTTCCTGGTTGTGGCAGTCCTGGAAGAATTTCAAGCTCCCTGCGGTCAAGCTTTGACCTCGGTATCCGGTTGCGCCAATGCAACATTGGCGGCACGATTGTTGATGCGCCGGCGGAGCTTGGTGAGCGATGGCACGGGTCCCCACAATACTGCGCCCTGTGGATCAGTTGAGCGAGGCGGAAGCTACTGCTGAGCTTGAATTTCTGGCGTCCGAGTTGCGCCGCCATGATCAACTATATTTCGGCCAAGACGCCCCTGAGATTACGGATGCCGAGTACGACGCGTTGCGCCAGCGCAACGGCCTGATCGAGGCACGGTTTCCGCATCTCGTGCGCGGCGACAGTCCATCGTCCGGGGTTGGCGCCGCACCTTCAGACGCCTTCGGCAAGGTTCACCATCGTGTGCCGATGCTGTCCCTGGGCAATGCCTTTGAGGCCAGCGATGTTGTTGATTTCGAGGAACGCGTTCGCCGCTTTCTCAAACTTGAGGCCGCCGAGCAGATTGCCATCACTGCCGAACCGAAGATCGACGGTCTTTCGATTTCGCTGCGCTACGAGCACGGCCGCTTCGTCGAGGCGGCAACGCGCGGAGATGGCAGTGATGGCGAGAACGTGACGGCCAATGTTGCAACACTGCGGCAACTGCCCAAGCACCTCAACGGCAAAGACGTCCCGGCGGCAATCGATATCCGCGGCGAAATCTACCTCTCCCATGCCGACTTTGCAGCGCTCAACGCAGCGCAAGAGAATTCCGGTGGCAAGGTGTTTGCCAATCCGCGCAATGCGGCGGCCGGCTCGCTGCGCCAGCTCGATGCCAGCATAACGGCGGCGCGGCCGTTGCGTTTTTTTGCCTATGCCTGGGGAGAAGCATCATCGTTGCCCGCCGCAACGCAGTCGGGCGTGGTGCAGGCCTTTGCACGTTGGGGCCTGCCGACCAATCCACTGATGAAAGTGTGCAGCAGCGCCGGGGAACTGCTGGCCTACTATGAACGGCTGTCACAGACGCGGGCAAGTCTCGGCTATGATATCGACGGCATCGTTTACAAGATTGACCGCCTCGACTGGCAGGAGCGCCTCGGCTTCGTCTCGCGGGCCCCGCGATGGGCCATCGCCCACAAATTTCCGGCCGAACAAGCCACGACAATTCTGCGCGACATCGAGATCCAGGTTGGCCGCACTGGCGCCCTGACACCGGTTGCCAAACTCGAACCGGTGACGGTCGGCGGTGTCGTTGTGTCCAATGCAACATTGCACAACGAGGACGAGATCGCCCGCAAGGACGTGCGCATTGGCGATACCGTGAAGATCCAGCGCGCCGGCGATGTCATTCCGCAAGTTCTCGGCGTGGTTGAAGACAAGCGCCCGGCAGGCGCTCGGCCATTTGTGTTTCCGCAGGTTTGCCCCGTGTGCGGCAGTCATGCCGAACGTGAGATCGATGAAAAGACGGGCGCCGCGGACGTCGTGCGCCGCTGCACTGGCGGCCTGATTTGTCCGGCGCAGATCAAGGAGCGCCTCAAACACTTCGTCTCGCGCAACGCCTTCGACATCGAAGGTCTCGGTGCCAAGCAGATCGAACTGTTCCATGATGACGGCCGCATCATGCAACCGGCGGACATCTTCACGCTCGAAGAGCGCGATGCACGTAGCGACAAACAGCTCCAGGACCAGAAAGGGTTCGGCGCCAAATCCGTCGAGAAACTGTTTGCGGCGATCCGTCAGCGACGCACTATCGAACTGGAGCGCCTGATCTATGCCCTCGGCATTCGCCACGTCGGAGCGACGACAGCACGTGATCTGGCGCGCGCGTTCGGCAGCTGGCAGGCCTTCACGCAGACGGTGCGCGGTGCGGTTGAGGGTGGTTCCGAAAGCGAGGCTTACGCCGAGATCAACAACATTGAAGGCATCGGCCGCAGCGTCGCAGACGCACTCGTTGCATTCTTCGATGAGGATCACAATGTCGAAGCCGTCGCTGATTTGACATCACACCTCGAGATCCTGCCGGCCGAAATGCCGGCGGCCGTTGCCGATTCTGCCGTCGCCGGCAAGACTGTGGTCTTCACTGGAACGCTCGAGCGTCTCAGCCGAAGTGAGGCCAAGGCACAGGCGGAGCGGCTCGGCGCCAAGGTTGCCGGCTCCGTCTCGAAGAAGACTGACTATGTGGTCGCCGGCGCAGCGGCAGGCTCCAAGCTGGCAAAAGCGCGAGAGCTGGGTGTTACGGTGCTCACCGAGGACGAGTGGATCGCGATTGCTGAATAGACGCTGAATAGACGCCAAATGGACCATGTTCGGCGGTCGGTTTGCGGTGCGATCAGGCGACTGCGCATCATCGCCGCGCCGGCCTATTGCCAGCGCGCCGCTTTGGCAATCAGCGCCCGCGCCCGGTCGACAACCGGGATGTCGACCATCTTTCCGTCGACGGCGATCGCTGCACTGCCGCGCGCTGCGGCTTCGTCGAATGCCGCGATCACGCGCTGCGCCTCGTTGAGTTCATCGGCTGACGGCATAAAGCCTTCGTTTAACAGTGGCACAACGCCGGGATGGATGCAGGTGGCGCCATCGAAGCCGTGCATGCGTGCCTCGGCCACCAGTTCGCGGTAACGCGCGTGATCGGAAAAGTTCGCAATCGTCCCGAACAGGCCGAACGAGTAGCGCCCGGCACCTTTGGCGGCCAGATGCACGAGTTGCTTTGCGGTGCGCAACGTTTCCGGTACAGGCCGCGCGCCGAGGGCGGTGGCCAGATCCTCGCTGCCGGTCGAGGCGATCACAACGCGTTCGTGCGCGGATATGATGGACGGCGCGTTGAGCACGGCGTGTGGATCTTCGAGGATGAGGAACAGCGGTGTCGGCGCCTTGCAGCCGGCCTCGTGCTCGGCATCTTCCAAGACCTCAGCAACGAACCTGACATGCTCGCAGCTTTCAGCCTTCGGCAGCATGATGCCGTCCGCGCCCGCCCTGACCGCTGCCGCGAGATCTTCGATGCAGCGCCGAAACGGCCGGTTGACACGCACCCAAACGTCGCCCTCGGCGCTTCGGCAACGCGGCACGGCGGCCGCGAGCGCCGCGCGGGCATGGTCCTTTTGCGCGGGCGGAATGCTGTCCTCGAGATCGAGGATAATCGCATCGGCGCCCCGCGTGGCGGCTTTGGCAATGAACGCCTCGTTGGTTGCTGGCACAAAAAGCATGGAACGAAACATCGTCGTTATGATCCTTTGCGGTTGCAGTCTCGCCGGTTATCGCCAGCCGCTGCATGGGGCTGGCTCGGTGGGTGATGAAACGATACCAATGGCAATGCGGCCAACGCCACCTTGCAGCACCGGAAATCATAACCGAAGGGATTTGCCATCGATGTCCATGCCTCACTATCCACCGATCAATGCCGACCGCGTCTGGCAGCGGCACATCGATCTCGCCCGCATTGGGGCCACGGCCGCCGGCGGCGTTCACCGGCTGGCGCTGACACCGGAGGACATCGAGGCCCATTGCCGATTGGCCGCGTGGGCCGAAGCGCGCAGCTACGGTGTCGAACT
Organism: Hyphomicrobiaceae bacterium; assembly: GCA_965223355.1. Classification (GTDB taxonomy): domain Bacteria; phylum Pseudomonadota; class Alphaproteobacteria; order Rhizobiales; family Hyphomicrobiaceae; genus Tectiglobus. The sequence goes on along the minus strand of CBDCWE010000003.1, from coordinate 2,746,333 downwards.
CGACGCCATCGGCAATATGTTCATCCGCCGTCCGGGCCGCGACCCGAATGCCACGCCGGTGGCCAGCGGTTCCCATTCCGATACCCAGCCCTACGGCGGCCGCTTCGATGGCGCCCTCGGTGTGCTTGCAGCATTCGAGGCGCTCGAAGCGATGGATGATGCCGGCCTCGAAACGTTGCGGCCGATTGAGGTTGTAATCTTCAACAACGAGGAGGGGGCACGTTTCATGCCGGGTCTGTCCGGCTCGGCGGTCTATGTCGGCGCGCTCGAGCTTGAGGACATGCTGGCGTGCACGGATGCCGACGGTATCGCAATGCGGGACTGCGTCGCAGCGTTGCACGCGGCACTGCCAGATGCCGGCCGGCGCGATCTCGGCGGCGCCTATGCCGGATTCATCGAAGCCCATATCGAACAGGGCACCCTATTGGAAGCATCGGGCTGCCTCATTGGTGCGGTTTCCGACATTCAAGGCAATCGTCGGTTTGAAGTGATCGTAACGGGCGAGAACGCCCACTCCGGCACGACACCGCGCGCGCGCCGCAAGGACGCGTTCATCGCGGCAACAGACATCGCCGTCGCGCTGCGCGATGTGTTTGCCGACGATGAGGACATCGCACGCTTTACGATCGGCAAGTTCGACGTCAGGCCGGGCGCCAAGTCGGTGGTACCCGGTGAGGTTGAGTTCTTCATCGATTTTCGCCATCCCTCGGCCACTGCCTTGAACGAACTGGGCGATCAGGTCGCGGTGGTGGCGCACCGCAACCAGGGCGTTTGCGCGGCCGACGTCAGGGAGGTGTCGCGTGCGGCTCCGCTTGCATTTTCGGACAAGGTCGTCGGCCTGATCGAGGCGGCGGCACGCCGGCGAGGTTTCGCCAACCGCCGCATGATCTCCTGTGCCGGCCATGATGCGCGCTACATGGCCGGCATCTGCCCGACTGCGATGGTCTTTATTCCCTGCTGGCAAGGCATCAGCCATAACGAGCGCGAAGCTGCCGAGCCTGAGCATGTCGCCGCCGCCGCCCAAGTCATCACCGACGTGCTGGTCGATATGGCGAATGAGGCTTGAGGCATGCGCGCATTGGCGCCGTGGCAACGGATCGGAATTGGGTGTGGCGCGGCCATGTTCGTGTGCATGGCGCTCGGTCGCTTTTCCTACGCGACCATGATCCCGGCCCTGGTTGAACACGGCAAAATGAGCGCGGTCGCCGCCGGCTACATTGGCGGTGCAAATTTATTCGGGCATCTGCTGGGCGCCGTTGCCTCCGTCTCGGCCGCCCGCGCGGTTGATGTGAGAACGTTGATGACCGGTGCCGTTGCGTGCGCCGTCGCCGCCCTCATCGCCTCGGCGATTGACGTCGGCGTCCTGTGGCTCGGCTTCTGGCGCTTTCTGATTGGTGTCATGACCGGCTTTGTGATGGTCCAGAGCCTCGCGCTGACGACGCTTTATGCCCCCGCCGACAGACGCCCGCAGGCTGCAAGCTATGTTTTCGTCGGCGTCGGGTGTGGGATCCTTTTCACCGGCTCGGCGGTACCGGTTTTGCTCACCAACGGACTGGCGGCGGCCTGGTGGGGTATTGCAGCGGTTGGGGCGGCGGCCGGTGCCACCGCCATCTGGGCCCTGGCGATCGTGCACCCGCAGCCAACCTCGCACGCCGCCGACAGCCTTACAAAGCCACCGAACACGCTTGCCTGGTATGCTCTGGTCGCCGCCAGTTTCCTGTTTTCCCTTGGGCTCGTGCCGCACACGATTTATTGGTTCGACTTCCTCGCCCGCGATTTGGGCCATGGCTACGCGTTTGCCGGCGGCCACTGGTTGGTGGTTGGCCTGTTCGGGATCCTGGGACCAATCCTGATCGCTACGGCGGCCCGCCGCTTGGGAACCGCGCTGGCAACGGCGCTGATTTTCATCCTGCTCGGCGTCGGCCTCGCGCTTCCGGCATCATCAACCGGACCTGTCGCACTGGCACTCACCAGCGTTATATTCGGCATGCAGCCGGGGGTCTCGACCATGATTGCAGCCCGCGCGCGCGATCTCGGACGGGCTGATCAGACCCCGCACATGATGCGCACGACGATCGTCGCCAACGGCATTGGCGCCGCACTCGGCGGCGCGCTGGTTCCGGCCCTGCTCGATGCGACCGCCTCCTACATCGTGCTGTTTCTGGCCGGCGCAGCCGCGTTTCTGGTTGGCGGCCTGATCTGTCTCCCGTTCCTGGCCGCCAAAGCGGTCGCCGAGTAATACCAGCCCGCATATAAATATTGATCCGTTTCACCGGAGCGAATTTTGTCGTCGGTGAGGCGGGTGCCGTGCCGTGGTGCATGGACCACACGCGATGCCCAACGCCGCTGGCGGCAACAAGCGCCCGGCGCTCAGGGGTGGGTCCTGGCAGCCCATCGGGAGCGTTGCGGCGGCCTCTCGGTCGCGGTCATGCTCAGGCCGCAGCCGCGCTGCCGGCAACAAGGCGGACGATGTCTGCCATGATGTCGTTCAGCTGAAAGTCCTTCGGCGTATAGACGGCGGCAACACCCATCGCCTTCAGCGAGGCGGCATCGTCGGGTGGAATAATCCCACCGACCACGACCGGTATCTCAACTGCCTGTTCTGCGCGCAGCTGATCCATAACGTCGCGCACCAGTGGCACGTGGCTGCCTGAGAGTATCGACAAGCCGATCACGTGCACGCTCTCATCGACGGCGGTGCGGACAATTTGCGATGGCGTCAGGCGAATCCCTTCATAGACCACTTCCATGCCGCAATCGCGGGCTCTGACGGCGATCTGCTCGGCCCCGTTCGAATGGCCATCAAGGCCCGGCTTGCCGACCAGAAACTTGATGCGACGGCCGGTCTTGGCGGCAATATCATCGACGCGGGCGCGCACCGCATCGACGTTTTGATCGGGCGCGCCCGAGGACTGCCCGACCCCGGTTGGCGCGCGGTATTCGCCGAACACACGGCGCAGCGTCGCACCCCATTCTCCGGTTGTCACGCCGGCTTTGGCGCAGGCGATGGAGGCTGTCATGATGTTGACGCCGTCCCTGGCATCGCGCTCCAGTTCGCCAAGCGCCGTGGCGGCCTGATCGGCATCGCGGCTGTCGCGCCAGGCCCGCAAGCGCTTGACTTGTTCTGCTTCATCGGCCTCATCGACCGTCTGAATTGCGCCGTCGCCGGCGGACAAGGGCGAGATTTCGCTATCGGTATAGGCGTTGACGCCGACGACGGTCTGTGCCCCGGTCTCGATCGCGAGCAGGCGCCGGCTGTTGCTCTCAACCAACTGGCGCTTCATATAGTCGATGCCGGCAACGGCCCCCCCCATCTCACTGATGGTCTCGAGTTCGACGCGCGCCTTGGCCTTGAGTTCTGCGACCTTGCGTTCGATCTCGGCCGAGCCATCGAAGATATCGCCGTAGCTCAGCAAATCGGTTTCGAACGCGAGAACCTGCTGCATGCGCAACGACCATTGCTGGTCCCACGGCCGCGGCAGGCCAAGCGCTTCATTCCATGCCGGCAGTTGTACGGCGCGTGCCCGTGCCCGTTTCGACAGCGTCACCGCCAGCATCTCTATGAGAATGCGATAGACGTTGTTTTCCGGCTGCTGCTCGGTCAGACCCAGCGAGTTGACCTGGACACCGTAGCGGAAGCGGCGGAACTTGGGGTTGTCGACACCATATCTTTGCGCGCAAATTTCGTCCCACAGATCGACGAATGCGCGGAGCTTGCAGATCTCGGTAATGAACTTGAGGCCGGCGTTGACAAAGAAGGAAACCCGGCCGACCAGCGCCGGAAAGTCGCGGTCGGAAACCTCTCCGGAAGCGCGCACCGCATCGAGCACTGCAATCGCCGTGGTCAGCGCAAATGCCAGTTCCTGCACTGGCGTCGCGCCCGCCTCCTGCAGATGATAGGAGCACACGTTCGTCGGGTTCCATTTGGGAAGTTGTGCGCCGGAAAACACGATCGTATCTTTGATCAGGCGCAGCGACGGCTCGGGCGGAAAAATGTAGGTGCCGCGCGACAGGTATTCCTTGATGATGTCGTTCTGAATGGTTCCGGTGAGCTGGTCTCGTGCCGCCCCGGTCTCATCGGCGACCGCAATGTAGAGCGCCAATAGCCAGGCCGCCGTCGCATTGATCGTCATCGATGTGTTCATCCGATCGAGGGGGATGCCCGCGAGCAGGGTTCGCATATCGCCAATGTGACTGATCGGCACGCCGACTTTGCCGACTTCGCCGCGGGCCAGTTCATGATCGCTGTCGTAGCCGGTTTGTGTCGGCAGATCGAAGGCGATCGACAAGCCGGTTTGCCCCTTGGCCAGGTTCCGTCGGTAAAGTGCATTCGACTTTTCCGCGGTCGAATGGCCGGCATAGGTGCGGAAAATCCAGGGCCGATCAGGCCCCGCGTCAGCGTCGTTCTGCATCATGTCCAGTTCTCATCGCAGCTGCAGCAAAGCGCACTCTAGTGGTCTGTATCACTAAAAAAAAGCGCATTCAGACGCTCCGACTTGGTCTGTGCCAAGGCGCGGGTGGCCCCAAGGCGCGGTGGGTGATGCTGGCGCATCATAAGGCCGCCACAACGCCGGCACCAGGCCAAATCTGAGCGCCGTCGGTGCGTGTGCCCTGGCCCGTGATGGCTAAATGCCGGATCACTCAACCCTAGGGCGAACTTGGGCGTCGCCGGAAAGCTTGAACTCAGAGTTGCCCGGCGCGCATCGCCGGCGCCCAGTTGTCAACAAGCACCGTGCGCGGAACGATCGCTGTCGGCAACCCCGGCCGGCACTCAAAAAAGCTCCGCTGAAGTGCGTCAATTCATAGCTGGGGCGGTATAAACCCACGTTTGACGTTGTGGATATATTCCGATGTCGTTCATGGCGTCGGTTTCGCCATTGGCGAGGCTTGATCGACGCCATGGTTCGACCACACGACTGCAGGGAAGATACGTGGCTTTGACGTTAAAACTTGGTTTGTGGGCATACCCATGTGTGTTAGTAAGACGCCCAGGTTCACCTGCTGAGGTTTGCGGGGAAAAGCTGGTGTGCCCGTAGCTTTTTGCTACCGAGAACGAGAATGGCGCATTTGCAGTTGGCCGTTCGGCGGCGAGCCATGCCACTGATACCTGAGATGTGAGGGGATATGTTCAAGCGCAGTGAACTGGGCGATGAAGCGTTCATTATTGCCGAGGTCGGCCAGAACCACCAAGGCGATCTCGATCTGGCCCGGAAGTATATCCGGGTCTTCGCGTCGGCGGGAGCTGATGCTGTCAAATTTCAAACCCGAAACAACAGATACCTGTTTTCCGACGACGCTTACGCCGCCGCATACAACAGCGAAAACGCCTTTGCTGAGACCTATGGCGAGCACCGTGAAAAGCTTGAACTTGAGCCTCAGTCGATCAGGATTCTGCGGCAGGACTGCGCTGAACACAACGTCAGGTTCATGTCGACACCGTTCGACGAGCCAAGCCTGGATTTGCTTCTGGAAAATGATGTCGAGATACTGAAAATTGCATCGTTCGACATTGGCAATCTGCCTTTGATCGAGCGTATTGCAAAGGCCGGCAAGCCTGTCGTGGTCAGCGTTGGCGGCGGCAAGGACGATCAAATCACATCGAGCATCGAGTTGCTGTTGAAGCACGGCGCGGAGGTTGCGGTCCTCCATTGCGTTTCGGAGTATCCGTGCGAATATACGCGTCTCGGGCTCGATCGGATACCGTTGTTGATCGAGAAATTCCCGGACTGTACCATCGGCCTTTCCGATCACTTCAATGGCACCTTGTCCGGACCGGTTGCTTATATGCGCGGCGCTCGCGTGTTCGAAAAACACGTCACCCTGAATCGGGCCTGGAAGGGGACTGATCACAGTTTTGCACTTGAGGCCGGCGGTTTCCGGCGGTTCGCGCGTGACATCCGCCGCGTCAAACATATGATGCCGCCAAAGGATGATGCAGAACTCGGCAACGAGGACGTCTTTAAGAAGCTCGGCAAATCGTTGGTTGCCAGGGTCGACATCAAGGCCGGCGACAAGCTCGCGCTTCATTCGTTGTCGGGTCGCATTTTCAGAACACAGCACATACCTGTGCGGGAATCGAACAAGGTCCTCGGCCGCATCGCCGCCCGCGCGATTGGCAAGGGCGAACCCTTGGATTACGCCGATCTTGAACCTGAAGGTTGACGGCGTCTATCGCCGTTCAGACGTAGCGAACCTGTGAACAAGTCCGAGGTCCAGGGCCCCATCCCCTGGACCTCGGCGCTGGTTTCGTGGCGGCCGCCCGGCACCCGCACTCGCGGCCGCCGGCCCGGACGAAGTTTGCACCACGGGTCTGTTGGCCAAACAATGGCAGTTGCCCGGGACAAGCTCGTGATGCCATAAGGCGGCATGATGACCTCTGCTCCGAATCAATCGCCGCCCGTCGACTTCATTTCGGGCGTATCTGCCGCCGCTGCCGCAGTGCGCACTGTGCTGTCGCCGACACCGTTGCAACACAACGCCTTTCTGAGCGACCGCTATGGCGCGCGCATTCTCCTGAAGCGCGAAGATTTGACGCCGGTGCGCAGCTACAAGCTGCGAGGTGCGTTTAACTTCTTCCGAAAGGCACTGTTGCGCGCCAATAGCGATGCCACGTTCGTGTGCGCGTCGGCCGGCAACCATGCCCAGGGCTTTGCGTTTGCCTGCCAGCACTTCGGGGTGACGGGGACCGTCTATATGCCCGTCACGACGCCGCAGCAAAAGATCCAGAAGACCCGCGTGTTTGGCGGCGATCATGTCGACATTTGCCTCGAAGGCGATATTTTCGACCAGTGCAACGCTGCCGCCCAGGCCTTTGCCAAGGCAAAAGGTGCCGAGTTTGTTCCGCCATTCGATCATCCGGACATTATCGAAGGGCAGGCAACCGTCGGCATGGAGATCCTCGAGCAATCGAGCGGCGCGGTCGACCTGCTGATCATTCCCGTTGGCGGCGGCGGCTTGGCGAGCGGCGTTACGCAGGTGATGCAATCGCTGTCGCCGAAAACAAAGATCGTCTTTGCCGAGCCGGCCGGCGCGCCGAGCTTCAAACGCAGCCTCGAGGCCGGTGAGCGCGTGCGCCTCGAGCGGATCGATAATTTTGTCGACGGCGCCGCCGTTGCCCAAATCGGCGCGGTCAACTTCGGCGTGCTGAAGGGGCGGCGGGCCGAAGACGTCCTTCTGATCAGCGAAGACCGCCTGTGCGAGACGATCATCGAGATGCTCAATATCGAGGGTATTGTGCTGGAGCCTGCCGGCGCCATGGAAGTTGACGCGCTGCGCTATCTGGCGCCGGATGCGATCAAGGGCAAGACGGTGGTCTGTCTGACGTCAGGCGGCAACTTCGACTTCGAGCGGCTGCCCGAAGTCAAGGAGCGGGCGCTGCGCGCCTCGGGCCGCAAGAAGTACTATATTCTGCGCCTGCCGCAGCGGCCGGGCGCCCTGCGCGAGTTTCTCGATCTGCTCGGACCTGATGATGACATCGCGCGCTTTGAATATCTCAAAAAGTCGGCGCGCAACTTCGGTTCGATTCTGCTCGGTGTCGAGACCCCCGACCCGGCAAACTTCGATGCTCTCAACGCCAAGATGCTGGAGGCCGGCTTCCAGTATCAGGACATCACCGACGATGAGCTCGTTGCGAGTTTCATTGTCTGAGCTGCGGCCTTGGACCGGCCGGCCGACGGGTTCGCGCACGCGGTTCTCGAATGCACCCCAGACAAGCCGGCATGGAAGACGCCGGGCCAAACCCACGAGCCGCAAGCTCAACGACAAAGACCCGGCAGTGCCGGCTGCTTTGAAGACACGCTGCTACAGACCACTAGCCTGCGCGGCGACGTTCCATCAGGGCCCGATACGATGCGCGAAGCTGCATGCACTGAAACCGACAACGCGACCGCCGCCGCGATCCGCCGGGACATTCGTGCCGGCCGCCATGACACGGTGACAGCCGGCCTGGCGCCGGGCTATCTGCAGGCAAACCTGGTGGTGCTGCCGGCCGATTGGGCCGATGAGTTCGAGGGTTTCTGTGCTGCCAATTCGAAAGCGTGCCCGCTCCTTGACAAGTCCCGACCCGGCGACCCGGGCTTTGCCGCTCTCGGTGACGACATCGATGTCCGATCGGACCTGCCGCGCTATCGGGTGTTTCGTGACGGCCGGGAAGTGTCCGAACCAACCGACATCGCCGATCTGTGGCGCAGTGATCTCGTCGCCTTTGCGCTGGGCTGCTCGTATTCGTTCGAAGCGGCGTTGCTCGACGCCGGCGTTCCGATCCGCCATCTCGAGCAGGGCAAGAAGGTCTGCACTTACCTTACCGGCCTCGATACGGTCCCGGTTGGCCGGTTCAGCGGCAAGCTGGTGGTTTCGATGCGCAACTTTACCGTGCCCAATGCGATTCGCGCGATCGAAGTGACGTCGCGGTTCCCGCGTGTCCATGGCGGGCCGATTCATTTCGGCGCGCCGTCGGCCATCGGAATTGCGGATATCGACAAGCCGGAGTTCGGTGGTGAACCCGATATCAGACCCGGCGAGGTGGCCTTATTCTGGGCCTGCGGTGTGACGCCGCAAGTCGTCGTCGCGCAGGCCAAGCCGCCGCTTTGCATCACGCACAAGGCCGGTCACATGCTGATCACCGATCGTCTGAACGAGGACTTTCGTGAGGCCGTATGAGCTGATCAGCCAATTCAATTCGAGTCTGGTCCCTGGCCAGGGATTCGCAGCCTGCTCGTTCTAACCAAGTCTCAGGTTTCCAAAGGGCAGCGCCCTTTGGCGGGATCGTTGAGGGCAGAGCCCTTAACCAATCGCCGCCAAGCGGCGATCCTTGAGGGGCTTTCAGCCCCTCAAACACCCCGACCAGGAGATGGATCCCCTGGACCCCGGACTTGTTCACAAGCAGGCCAATTCAAACCGAACTGAGCAGGATACTGGTCTCGCTGTTCGAGACGCCGTCGGTCATGCGCACTTCACGTAGCACGCGATCGAAATCGGCAAGACTCTTGGATTGGATCTCGGCCACAAGATCCCACTTGCCATTGGTCGTGTGCAGCGCTTGCAATTCAGGCAGGCCGCGCAGCTTCTTGATGACGGCGGTTGTGGACTTGCCGACAACCTCAATGAGCATCACCGCCCGGATCGCCGGTGCTGCAGCATCATCGCGGACGCGAACCGTGAAGCCAAGAATTGCGCCGGACGCTAGCATTCGGTCGAGCCGGTTTTGAACCGTGCCACGCGAGATACCAAGAATGGCGGCGATCTTTGCCAATGGCGCCCGGCCGTCGCGGCGCAGGAGTGCTATGAGCTCGCGATCGAGATCGTCATAGATATGCTTGGCGTCTGGCATGCAGGACGTCGCCCTATCATCGTTCAAATTGCTCAAATCATTCTGTTATTTTGCGCAATTACGGTGAGAAAACAATAAGAATATTGAATTTTGATTGAACTGGCATGCCGCTAGCTTACCTCCATTCGGCCATTTCGATGCACGGAACCGACTGTCGGAGGGAACGCAAATGACCAATTCACCCCAGGGCAGGCTCAACGTCGTCCCCTTTGTCAGTGTCGACGACATGATGAAGATCGTCCTGCACTTCGGCGTCGAAAGCGTGCTGCAGGGGCTGGCCGGCTACATCGAGGATGACTTTCGTCGTTGGCAGAGCTTCGACAAGACGCCGCGTGTCGCGAGCCATTCGCCGGTTGGTGTCATCGAGCTGATGCCGACCAGTGATGGTGAGATGTACGGCTTCAAGTACGTCAACGGCCACCCGAAGAATATGAGGGAAGGTCTGCAGACGGTCACCGCCTTCGGATTGCTTGCGGAAGTGAACACCGGATACCCGGTTCTGCTGACGGAAATGACGCTCTTGACGGCGCTTCGAACTGCCGCGACGTCCGCGGTTGCCGCTAAGCATTTGGCGCGGCCCGATGCGCAAACCATGGCGCTGATCGGCAATGGCGCCCAAGCCGAATTCCAGGCGTTGGCGTTCAAGTCGATCGCCGGCGTTACCGGGTTGCGTCTCTATGACATCGACGACGGTGCAACGGCCAAGTGTGCGGCAAACCTCGCCGGCTGCGGCATCGACATCGTTTCGTGCAGATCGGCCGAAGACGCCATCGAGGGGGCCGACATCGTGACAACGGTGACGGCAGACAAGCAGTTTGCGACGATCCTCACCGACAATCTTGTCGGTCCGGGAATCCATATCAATGCCGTCGGCGGCGATTGCCCGGGAAAGACCGAGCTTCATCGCGACATTCTCCTGCGCTCAGAGATTTTCGTTGAGTATCCACCGCAGACGCGGATCGAAGGCGAGATCCAACAGCTCCCCGAAGACCATGCCGTCAGGGAACTGTGGCAGGTGATCGCAGGGATCGACCCGGGCCGCACGCGGGCAAGCCAGATCACTTTGTTCGACAGCGTCGGGTTCGCGATCGAGGACTTCTCCGCCCTGCGCTACATTCATAAACTGCAAGCCGAAACCGGTTACTCACAAGAATTGGACATGATCGCCGACCCCGATGAACCGCGGGATTTGTTCGGCATGCTGTTGCGCGCGGCGAAAACCGAAGAGGCCGCATAGGAGGAGGAAATGGCAGGAAAGAGCGCCCAGGCTCCGTCTTCGGTGGTCATGATCCGCCCGCACCACTTCGCACCGAACCAGGAGACCGCCGCCGACAATGCGTTCCAACAGCAAGCCCCCAGTGAAACGAGAGCGATGCTCGCACGCTCGGCATACGATGAGGTGACCGCGGCGGCCAGGACGTTAAACGATGCCGGAATTCGCACGCACATTTTCGAAGATGAAGGCGGGCAAACACCGGATTCTGTTTTTCCCAACAACTGGTTCTCGACGCACCCGGGTGGCCACGTTGCGATCTATCCGATGTATGCCCCGAGCAGACGCAAAGAGCGCCGCGTCGACGTCATCGAAATGCTGAAGGGGCAGTACCGGGTCCAGGACGTGATCGACTATACGGGCCTCGAGCCTGACGGCCTGTTTCTCGAAGGCACCGGCGCGATGGTGCTCGACCATATCGACCGCGTTGCCTATGCCGTCAGATCGAAACGCACGGACTCGATCGCGCTCGAACGCTTTTGCACGCACTTCAATTATGAACCGATGGTGTTCGATGCCAACGATGCCAACGGCACGCCGGTCTATCACACGAACGTTTTGATGTGCATTGCAACGGAGTTCGTGATGATCGGTCTTGAGATGATCGATGATGCCGCGCGCCGGGCCGATATCGAAAGGCGATTTGCAGACTCTGGCCGGACGGTCATAGACCTGAGTGGTGATCAGATTGCAAACTTCGCGGGTAACGCGATTGAATTGCAGGGCACCGCCGGCCGGCGGCTGGCGCTCTCCGAGCGGGCGTTTGATTCACTATCCGACGAGCAGATCAGTATCATCTCGAAGAGCGCCGAACCGCTGCCGCTGTCGGTTCCGACCATCGAGCTTGCAGGCGGCTCCGTTCGTTGCATGCTTGCCGGAATTCACCTGGCCAGCCGCACCAACTGACATCTGCTCGTACCTGTCCGGTCGTATGGCGACACCCGATCAGGAAGACACTGCTGTCGGGCCGATGCTATCCTTTGATCAATGGTTTGGATTGGAGAGGAAGGTTCCATGACAACGTGTGCGTCAACCACGCTATCCTCACATCGCAATCGCATGCGGGACCTCCAGTTGGCGCCCGAGGAAACAGTTCTTGAACGACTGAGGGGCAACGCGCCGACCGAAAGTCAGCGCATGGCCGCGCGAAAGCGTGCGACACGGCTCGTCGAAGACGTGCGTCGTGACACGCGCCCGGGACTGATGGAATCGTTCCTCGCCGAATATGGCCTGTCAACCGATGAGGGCGTTGCACTGATGTGCTTGGCCGAGGCTTTGATGCGGGTGCCGGATGCGAGCACGATCGACGCCTTGATCGAAGACAAAATCGCACCGTCGTCCTGGAGCGCGCATCTCGGCCGATCGAGTTCTCCCCTCGTCAATGCTTCGACCTGGGCCTTGATGCTGACGGGCAAGGTGCTCGATGATCGCGACGCGACCGGCATGGCCGGTCTGCTTCAGGGCCTGGTCAAGCGCCTCGGTGAACCGGTCATTCGCCTCGCGGTGCAGCAGGCGATGCGCGAACTCGGGCGCCAGTTCGTTCTTGGACGTGACATTGACGAAGCCATGCACCGCGCCGGTTCGCAGGAAGCCCAAGGGTATTCCTACTCCTACGATATGCTTGGCGAAGCGGCGATGACTGCTGGCGATGCCGACAACTTCTTGCAGGCCTACGCGGGTGCGATCGATGCCATCGGCAAGCAGGCGCCAAGCGATGACGTTCGTGATAACCCCGGAATTTCGGTCAAACTCTCGGCGCTGCATCCACGCTACGAAGAGGGCCAGCGCGAGCGGGTTATGTCTGAACTCGTACCCCGCGTATCCGAGCTGGCCCGTCAGGCAAAAGCGGCTCGGCTGGGATTTAACATTGACGCCGAAGAGGCAGATCGCCTGGATCTGTCGCTCGATGTCATCGAGGCCGTTTTGCGTGACGAACAACTGGCCGGTTGGGACGGGTTCGGTGTCGTCATACAAGCCTACGGCAAACGGGCGGCGGCGGTAATCGACTGGCTTTATGCTCTGAGTATCGATCTCGACCGCCGGATTATGGTGCGCCTGGTGAAAGGTGCCTATTGGGATAGCGAGATCAAGCGTGCGCAGGTCGAAGGCACTGCAGATTTTCCTGTGTTCACACGCAAGGCGGCAACCGATGTCTCCTATCTGTGCTGTGCTGCCAAGCTGCTCGGGTTCAGTGATCGGCTATATCCCCAGTTCGCGACCCACAACGCCCACACGGTCGCCGCGATTCTGGAGATGGCGGGCGAGCAGGCATTCGAGTTTCAACGCCTGCACGGCATGGGTGAAGCGCTCCATCGGCTGGTCCATGAGCAGCAAGAGACGCGGTGCAGGATCTATGCACCGGTCGGCGCTCACCGCGATCTGCTCGCCTATCTCGTGCGGCGATTGCTTGAGAACGGCGCCAACTCGTCGTTCGTCAATCAGATCGTAGATACTTCGGTGCCAGCCGATAAAGTGGCGGCAGACCCATTCGATGTTCTGGCTGCTACCCTGCCGGCCGATTTCACGGCAATTGCCAAACCGCCGGCACTTTACGGACCGGACCGGCCGAATTCAAAGGGTTGGGATCTGCACAATCGCGAAGATCTGGCCGACATCGAGGCCGCACGTTCATCCTTCAGGACGATGCAATGGCACGCCAGCCCGATTGGCGCGGTTGAACTTGAGGGTGGCCGGCCTCAACCGGTTCTCAATCCGGCGCGCCCTCAAGACGTTGTCGGATATGTGCGCGAAGTCTCTGGTGCAGATGCCAAGGCGGCGGTGGCAGCAGCGACACCATGGCAGGCGCCTGCAGTCGAGCGCGCGGCGGTTTTGCGCCGCGCTGCCGACTGTTACGAGCAAAATTACGGGGAGATCTTTGCGCTCGTCGCTCGCGAGGCCGGCAAGACGCCGTTGGATGCGATCGGTGAGCTGCGCGAGGCCGTCGACTTTCTGAGATACTATGCTAGTGAGGCAGAACGACTTGGCGATCGCCGGGCCCGCGGTGTCTTTGCGTGCATCTCTCCCTGGAACTTTCCGTTGGCCATTTTCACGGGTCAGATCGCTGCCGCGTTGGCGGCCGGCAACGGCGTCATAGCCAAACCGGCGGAGGCCACGCCCTTGATCGCAACCCGGGCGGTGGCGCTGTTGTTGGCGGCCGGTGTGCCGCCATCAGTACTCCAACTCTTGCCAGGTCAAGGCGCCATCGTCGGCGCACAACTCACGGGCGATGTCCGGATCGATGGCGTTTGCTTCACCGGCTCGACGGCGACAGCGCAGGCAATCCACTGTTCCATGGCCGACGCTGCACCCCCGCAAGCGCCCTTGATCGCGGAGACCGGCGGGCTCAACGCCATGATTGTCGACAGCACCGCACTGCCGGAACAAGCCGTTCGCGACATCGTTGCCTCCGCCTTCCAATCGGCAGGTCAGCGCTGCTCCGCACTCAGGATACTTTACGTCCAGGAAGATGTCTCGGCGTCTCTGATCGAGATGCTGTTCGGGGCGATGGATGAGTTGTCGGTTGGCGATCCATGGCAAATTTCGACCGACGTCGGCCCCGTCATCGATGCTGCTGCAAAGGCCGACATCGAAACCTATATAGACACGGCACGGCGCGCAGGTCGCATCATAAAACAGCTGTCAGTGCCGGAGGATGGCCATTTTGTGTGCCCGACGGTGATCCGTGTCGACGGCATCGCCAATCTCGACCGCGAGGTGTTCGGGCCGGTCCTTCATGTCGCAACTTTCAAGGCCTCCGAGATCGACAAAGTTGTCGACGACATAAACGCCAGCGGCTTCGGCTTGACCTTCGGCCTGCACACACGGATCGACGCGCGCGTCGAACGGATCACCAGGCGTCTGCGGGTCGGGAACATGTATGTCAATCGCAATCAGATTGGTGCAGTTGTCGGCGCGCAGCCGTTCGGCGGAGAAGGTCTTTCCGGTACCGGCCCCAAAGCCGGCGGGCCGCACTATGTGCGGATGTTTGCCCGCGGTGCCGCGCGCAAGGGCAATGCGGTTTCGATGTCCGGCAATACCGTCGATCTCGCCACTGCGCAGGAGGCGCTGGACAAAACTGACCGTCCCAAAGAAGAACCCCAGTCGACCATACAGATGGCCGGGCCGACTGGAGAACTCAACCAATTGTCCATTTTTCCACGTGGCGTTGTGTTGTGCCTCGGTCCGTCTATCGAAGACGCTGCGGCTCAGAGAGCAGCTGCAGCCGGGGCGGGCTGTTCAACATTGACGATTGTTCCGGGCGCCAAAGGGCGGGATGCACTGGACGGAACCCTTGAGCGCAGCGCGTTGACGTCACTCAAAGGCTTCGAGGCCGTCGCACTCTGGTCGGATGCGAAGGATCTGCGCGCCGCCCGCCAAGCCCTGGCCGGGCGCCGTGGTCGTCTCGTTCCGCTACTGAGCGATGGATCACTCGCGGAGCGTTGTGTGCTGGAACGCCACCTTTGCGTCGACACCACTGCGGCCGGCGGCAATGCCACCTTGTTGGCGGCAAGCGAGATGGTTCCGGCCAACTCTGAGCGGCGATCGGGCGGCCGCCACAGTCAACCGGCGTAGTTCACCCACAGGCAACGCACCGCACACCCGGGTTTTGCTTGTCGCGTGCCGTCAGTTGGCGTAGAGCAGGTTGGCGATGTCGTTGGGCAACAGCGTGGGCGGCGGGGCTTGGGACACGGGGTCAACCGCCCTGTTGTGGTCGCATTGTTACGAGAACAGAACTGACATACTCTGATCATACGTTGCAGGTTCAATCAACGGGCGGTGACAAACCAATGGTGCGAATTGCAGCAACTTCGAGAACGGTAAAATCGCCACTGAGCCGGCCGATGCGCCGGGCTTTGTGGAGCTTGCCAATAGCAGCTGCCCTCGCGATCGCCTGCGTTGGAACCGTGGCGGCGCAGGTTGCAAAGCGCCAGTCAAGCAGCCCGGTCGGCGGGACCTGGAACAGTAAGGTCGAGGAGACGAGCGAAAGCAGCGGTTCGGCTCAAATGCTGACGCCGGAGCAGACCGCCGCCATCGACACGGTCAATCGGTATTTCAATGCACTGAGCAACCTCAGGGGCAGGTTTGTCCAGATTGATCCGGACCAAAAGCAGACCCGCGGCAAGTTCTATGTCAACAAGCCCGGCAAGTTCCGTTTCGACTATGCCGCGCCGAGCCGTAAAATCGTCGTGTCTGACGGCCGGTTTCTGGCGATACAAGACCTCGACTTGCGCAACGAGGATGTCTACCAGCTCGACAACACGCCGTTTCGGATTCTGCTGCGAAGAGATGTCAATATTTTGCGCGATGCGCGCGTCCTCGCCGTCAGCCAAGACGCCGATCGTATCGCGCTGACCTTGACGGAACGGGGACCGGATGCAACCGGTGAAATCACCGTCATCCTGTCGCTCAAGCCGAAGCCGGCGATGGCCGGCTGGACGACGCGGGACGCCCAAGGGCTCGAAACCAAGATAACTGTTTCCGATCTTGACATCCCTGAAAAATTAGACAGCAAGCTTTTTTTACGCGAAAAGCTCTTCATGGGAGCAACGCAGGGTGGTACGCAATAGGTGAATTGGAGTTGACGGGACGCGTTTTGCGTTGTTTAGTTGGCTGAGCAATCGGGTCACGCTAGCGCAAACTGTGACATTGGTCACCGCACTGTTGCTGATTCGCACCCAGTCGCCATATAGAAGTGGACAACTTTGTTACATTTGGTAACAATTTCGTGATCATGTTCGAGTCCCTCTGTTGATTTGGGCTGACTTGAGCTTATATTTGTCCAACAGATGGCATCAATCTGTATCGGTAGTGCCCCCCGTCTAGCCGACGATGACCATCTGAAGCACCGGCATCCCTCCCGGTGCTCGCGCTAATTGCGCTTCTGCGCCCAACTCTCTCCCCCCGAGTGTTGGGCGCTTCTGATTCACCGAACCTGCGGCGGGTCCCGCCAGCCCGGCCACCCATCAGATCACGGGCTCTTGAGGGTCCAGGGGATAGATCCCCTGGTCGGGGAGTTTGAGGGGCTGAAAGCCCCTCAAGGATCGCCGCCAAGCGGCGATTGGTTAAGGGCTCTGCCCTTAACGATCCCGCCAAAGGGCCAAGCCCTTTGGAAACCCGAGACGTGTTCAGAGGGTTCCTAGAGCAACCTGCCTTTATTCGGAATCGGAACGATCCCGAATAAAGGCAGGTTGCTCTAGCTGTGAAGCTTCAATAGGTTGTTCTCGGTTAGGCCGAGGCGGCTGATGGGTGGTTTTTTGTTGAGACTAGCATGCGGGCGATGCCAGTTGTAGCGGTGTAGCCATTGAGACAGGTCGGCTTGGCGCTGTTCGGATGAGTGGTACTCGGTGGCGTCGGCCCATTCGCGGATGGTCGTCTGGATGAAGCGCTCAGCCTTGCCGTTCGTTTGCGGCGTGTAAGGTTTTGTGCGGATGTGCTTGATGTTGAGTTTGGCGCATGCGCGGCGAAAGGCCTTCGAACGATAGCAGGAACCATTGTCCGTCATCACGCGGGTGACGGTGACACCAAGTTGTTTGTAGTAAGCCACCGTGGCCTCGAGATGTGCGAGCGCACTTTCCTTTTTCTCGTTTGGAAAGATGTCGCAATAGGCGACGCGGGAATGGTCATCGATAGCAACGTGAACATATTCCCAGCCGACGCCACGTGTCGCGGACTGGCCGTGACGGTTGCCGGTCACACGGTGTCCAGGCCGGGAAAAACGCCCGAGTTTCTTGATGTCGATGTGGATGATCTCGCCTGGTGTCTCCCGTTCGTATCGCGGGCGCGGCTCTTTCGGTTCAAGGCAGGCCAAGTGCGATAGACCGCGGCTGTTGAGGATGCGCGAGACGGTTGTGCGCGAGAGGCCGGTCTGGGCTGCAATCTGGTCCTGGGTGTATCGCTGACGTCGCAACCTTTCGACTTCATCACAAGTGGCAAGCGGCGTTTGGCTTGGCAATGAGCGGGGCCTGGATGAGCGATCACGCAAGCCCTCGACGCCGTGCTCGCGGAACCGTCCAACCCATTTGCCGACAGTTTTGGCAGTTGTGCGGAAGGCCCGAGCAACAGCGGCCTTTGATTTGCCGTCATCCACAACGGCGCGGACCATGCGCTCTCGACCTGCCGGTGTAAGGGGTGCATTCTTGTGGGTGTTCATTCGCTCCTCCGGTGAATCACTGACGTAGCACAACATCAGCTTCCCCGACCCGGACCGAATGGACAATCTCCAACGGAGAATGCGAACAACCTTCTGGAAATACACATCTAGCGAACCTCTAACTTGCGTCCCGGGTCGAGGGGATCATCCCCCTTATCGGGGCGTTTGCGGGGTTTTTAGCCCTAAGGAACCGCCGATCAGGTCCCAGGTTTCCAAAGGGCAATGCCCTTTGGCGGGATCGTTAAGGGCGGAGCCCTTAACATATCGCCGCTTGGCGGCGATCCTTGAGGGGCTGTCCGCCCCTCAAACACCCCGACCAGGGGATGATCCCCTGGACCCGAACTTGTTCAGAGCCCGACCAAAGGGCGCTGCCCACTGGCGGGATCGGTTGAGCTCATCGTCATGCGCTATGGAACCGCGCCATGGCGACCTTCACGAATGAACCCGGCTGGATGCGGCGGGCGTGATGGCGCCGTGATCGCTGGCGTTGCCGGATGCTGCGATGGCGGCTATGAGCTTGTGGGCGCGGTCGGGCAATTCGGAGCGGGTTGGCGGCGCTGATGGTTTCAATGTGCGCGCACAGGCGATATCCGCCGCCGGGCGCAATGGCGTGGGGTCAGGTGATGCCGGTAATGCGCAGTTTTGGACTGGCAGCAATGCTCTGTGCCATCGCCACTGCCGCCAACACGGCCGAAACCGTGACGGCGAAGTTGGACACGGTCGGCTGCTACTATCACGATGTGCTGTGGGATCGCGCCGGTTATGACAAGGAAGGTCGGCCGACCTCCGAGTTGCTGGCACTCGATACTTGCATTGCCATCGCTTCCGGCCAGCAGTTGCAACTCTACGAACATCAGAATTATGCCCCCGGCGGCCTGACCATCGTCCGCATCGACGGCAGGCTCTATTTTGTGCGCCGGAGCGATCTGGAATAGCGCCCGCTCGAGTTGGCGTCCTTGGAACCCTACAAATCTCAGGCTTCCAAAGGGTACCACCCTTAACCAATCGCCGTGTTGCGGCGATCGATGAGAGGCTTGTCCGCCCCTCATACACCCCGACCAGGGGATCATCCCCTGGACCTCGGACTTATTCAGAGGTTCCCTTGGATGCGCTGTTGGCGACGCGGTCCGGGTCCGTGCCATCGATTTAGCGCCGTCAGCCCCGAGGAGCGTAGCGCTGCCAGGTGACCGTTACTTTGGTGCCGATACCGACGCGACGATAGAGATCGGCAACGTCGTGATTGTGCATACGGATGCAACCTTTGGAGACCGGCCGGCCGATGGTCCACGGTGCGTCGGTGCCGTGAATGCGGTAGAGGCTTGATCCGAGATAGAGCGCGCGGTTGCCGAGTGGGTTGCGCGGGTCTCCGCCCGCAACATAGGCTGGCAGGCGTGGATTTTCGGCACGCATTTGCGCGGTCGGCGTCCAGGTTGGGTTGATCCGCTTTTGGCTGATGCGCATCACCCCCTGCCAGCGGCTTTGCGGACGCGGTGTGGCAATCGGATAGCTGATGGCGCGGCCGCGGGCATGAACATAGTAGAGCCGACGGTCGGAAAAGCTTGCAATCACCTGGCCCGGAGCGATGTGGGCGGGAAATCCGACCATTTGGGACGGCTGGGCGGTGGCCGTGCGCCCGGTTGGCGGCGCCGCATCGACCCAGTCGCCGGGCCACAGCATGAACGTCTGGGCGGTGGCGGTGAGGCTTGTAAAGCAGATGGTGAGGGCGGCCATGACAATCGCAACAGCCGGGCGGCGCGGAGCGCGGTTACGCAACATGGGACGAGATACCTTTTGCAACGCTGGCGCCTGGTCTGATCAAGGCGCGGGAACAAACGCAAGGCCCAATGCAAGCGATCAGGCTGTGCTGTCAACGCTATGGCATTATGGTGAAAAAACCGTTGGCGCTGGGTGATCGGCGTTCCGTATCGTCGTCTGTCAGGACTGGACCGTGGGATTTTTGCTGACCTCTACGGCTTGAACGACGACATGGCCGAAGGCGTTTGACACGAGACGTTGGCGATTGCATGCCGCCTTGACCGCATCTTGGGTGCGAAACCGCTTGACCGATTTGCCGACAGTGTTTCTCAGAATGTCAAACTGGCGCGCGACGGCGGCCCCTGAGCGATATAATCAGCACAGCAAGGAACAGGAGCGTGAGGCGGATAGCATCTCCACATTTTCACTTTTTGTTCTTGACTAGGGTGTGGAATGTATCTAGAACAAAAATAGAACAATTTGGTCGGGCAAACGATAGAGGGCGATTGTGGTGCGTACCGGTGTTCGCGAAGCGGGAAAGGGTTCTGCGTTAGCGCGCAGCGAAGCCGGATCGGCCTCACATCCGCAGTCTCAGCCTGAGTCTCGGTCTCGGTCTCGGTCTGAAGTGCTCCGGTGTAATGCCGTAGCCAAGCGTGACGTTGTTCTTGATCGGTTGCGGGAAAGCATCAGGCGTATTGAAAGCCGCACACCGACCTTGAGTGTTGCAATATCAAACCCCGCGGCCGGCACCCCATCCGGCCTGGTTGAGGACGGCGGCGGCTTCTCTCCCCATGCCCAGGCCCCGGTGCCGCCGTCCTCTTCCGCATCTTCCTGCAAGGGTGGTGAGGGCAAAGGCGATGAGTGTGTGGCGCCGCTGTTGGCCCAACATATTGTCAGTGGCGCTGTCGAATCAGTGCCGGCGTGGAGGTTGGGAGATCGGACGGTCGATCAATCCCTACTGTCACAAGTCCTGGATGCCGGTGCCGTTCATGAAATTAAGCCGGCCTTGCAAAGCCTGGACAATGCGGCGTCATCGTCATCATCATCGTTGGCGCCAGGCCCGCTCGCGTGGGCTGCATCCTGGAGTGCGGCACGGGCATTTTTGCTACGGGCTTTGATCCGCCGCCTGCAAGCCTGTTCCGGACAGGGATCTCGGCATGGCGCTGTTTTGTGGTGCTGGCCACAGATCTTTGCAAAGGAATTCGGCGGCCTTTACGGGCCGGGACTGGCAGGGCTTGGTCTGCATTCGGAGCGCCTCAACATCGTTGAGCCATCGCGATCGCAGGATGTGCTGTGGGCGATGGAGGAAGGGCTCAAGTCGGCGGCCGTCGTCTGTGTTGTCGGCGTGCTTGACGACATCGGTCTGACACCGGCCAGACGGCTTGCCCTGGCAGCTGCGAGAACCGGTGTGCCGGCGTTGGTGCTCACCGGGCCGCGCACGCCGCCAATGGCGGCCACTGCAACGCGTTGGCGCGTTGGCCCGGCACCGAGTTGTGATCACCCGATTGACCCTGCATTGCCGGGGTCGCTGCGTCTGGGTCTCACCCTGGAGCGCTGCCGTAGGGCGCCATTGGCCGCTGCATTACCATCAATGACGATCGCGTGGTGCAATGGGACGCGCCGGTTTCGCGCTGCAGATGAAATCCAGCAGCAAATAAGGCCGATGTTTTCCACCAATTCTGTTTGTGAGCATCCGATATCGTTTGTCACCCGTCAGGTGACGTCATGAGTAAAATAGGTTCATTCCTATCACGGGCCGCCTCGGCCACGGACACCCCCACTTTTGATACTGCATACACCACCTGTCCGGGAGCAACGCGACCCGGCGCTGAGCGCCGCCCCGCCGGAGGTGCCCGGCGCATCGCGCCGGAACCGCACCGTGAGGCAAATAATCCACCGGGAGCAACGCGACCCGGTGCATCGTGCTGGAAGCGCGTCTGCGACACGACGCACCGTCCCGCCGCAGCTGCCCGGCGCCGTGCGCCGGAACCGCAGCATGCGGCAAAGACCTCTCCTCCCAAACGTTTTGCATCCGTGTGGCTGCCGCTGTTTGCCATCGATCGCCTGCGCCGGGCCACACTTCGCACGGCCGCTGACGGCACTGTCACAACGGGCGTGCCATATGATCGGCCTTTCGTTCTCGCCCGGTCGGGTGGGCATGGTTTGACCATCACTGCGGCGAACGAGTGCGCCACAGCCGAAGGCCTTGTTATCGGCCAGTCCCTGGCTGATGCACGCGCTGCCCTTCCCGCACTGCTCACCCGGCCGGGCGAACCGGAGCAGGACGACAAGCATCTTCACGCACTGTGTTATGCGGCCGGGCGCTATGGCCCGGCCCGTAATTGCGAGGGCGCAGATGGGTTCTGGATCGACATCACCGGTGTCGCCCATCTTTTTGGTGGTGAAATTGGACTTACGCGCGATCTCCTCGAGCGCCTCGCCAGGGCCGGTTTTCGTGCACAAGTCGCCATTGCGGACACACCTGCCGCCGCCTTTGCCCTCGCCCGTTACGCGGTACCGGCCACTCCCGATCGCTGGCCCGTAACAATCGCCCAAGCCGGACAGACAGCGCAGGCTTTGAAAGCTCTTCCCGTGGCGGCCTTGCGTCTCGATGCCGACACAGTCACTCTTCTAAAACGGCTTGGTTTGCGGTCCATAGGTCAGCTCTATGGCATGCCGAGAAGCACGCTCGCCCGCCGCTTTCGGGACCTCAGGCACAAGCGAGCCGGCCGCGCTGCCACGCGTGAAGGCGTCGCCCAGGCGGTTGTCACGCGCCTCGACCAGGCGCTCGGCCAGCTCGCCGACCCGCGCCTGCCGGTTGCAGAGCCGCCGGTCTTCATCGCGCGCCGCTCTTACCCTGACATCCTGATCACTTCGGAGGGGATTGAAACGGCATGCCGTGAACTGGCAAGTGAGCTTTGCGTAGCAATGGCGAGCGCCGACAAAGGTGCACGTCGTTTGCGGTTTGCGCTTTATCGTGCTGATGGCGGCATCGCGGATGCGGTTATCGGCACCAGCCGGCCCTGCCGGGCACCGGACCATTTGATCGGGCTTTTCCGTGACAAGCTCGAACGCCTCGATGCTGGATTCGGTATCGACATGATTACGCTCGAGGCCCTGCAGGTCGAACCGGTTGGTCCAATGCAGGAGCACTTGGCAGGCCATCCCGGTGCAGGTTCCGGTCATTCCTCAACAACTGCAGGCGCGCTGGCCGACCGCCTCATCAATCGTTTGGGACGCAATGTGGTTTTCAGGCTTGAGGATGCTGCCAGTCATATTCCGGAACGTGCGCAAATCAGGGTGACGGATTTCAGACATGATCTTGAATGCCGCCAGGGGGTGGCGTTCAGCCGGCCGCCGTTTCTGCTTGCTGAGCCTGAACCGATTACTGTCATTGCCGAGGTGCCGGAAGGTGCACCACGCCGTTTTACCTGGCGCCGTGTCATGCACCGTATTGTCAAGGTCGAGGGGCCGGAACGCATTGCCCCGGAGTGGTGGTGCTGGTTGCGGCAGGTCTCACATCTGGAATGCGGCCATGGTGAAGGCCCGTCTAACGCCCTGATCCGCGATTACTACCGTCTCGAAGACAATCACGGTGCTGCCTACTGGGTGTTCCGCGCCGGCCTTTATGGTCACGAGTGCAATAGCCCGGCCTGGTTCATGCATGGTCTTTACGGGTGAGATCGGCGATGTCCGCAGACATGTCTCTATATCGGCCTTCCGGCAATGGCGATTACGCCGAATTGCAGGTCATCACCAATTTCTCCTTTTTGCGGGGAGGCTCGCATCCCCATGAACTTGTCGCAGCAGCAGCCGAGCAGGGCCTTGCCGCCATTGCCATTGCGGATTGCAACACACTTGCCGGCGTCGTGCGCGCCCACCTTGCCGCCAGCGAGGTGGGCATCAGGCTGGTTGTCGGCGCCAGGCTCGATTTGCGCGATGGCCCAAGCCTGCTCTGCTTTCCCACAGACCGGCAGGCCTATGGCCGTCTCTCGCGGCTGCTCTCAGTTGGTCAGGGGCGGGCGGAAAAGGGCGACTGTAAGCTTTTCCTGGATGATGTTGGCGAACATGCAGAGGGCATGATTTTCATCGCCCTTGCTCCACAGGATTGGGATTGGCGCGAGGTGTTGCGTGCCAACACAGATGGAGGCGTCGATGCTGCAGTCGAAGCGGATGCCGCGACAAACAGGGTTGTTGCCTTGCCCGCCCACACGGTGGAGGCGGCCACCAGTGTCCGCGAGCAAGGCGACCCGGCGCATCGTGCTTCCAGCACGTCTGCGACATGTGCTGGAAGCGCGTCTGCGACATGTGCTGGAAGCACGTCTGCGACACGTTCTGGAAGCACGCCTGCGGCACGTTCTGGAAGCGCGTCTGCGGCACGTTCTGGAAGCGCGCCTGCGGCACGTTCTGGAAGCGCGCCTGCGGCACGACGCGCCACCCCGCCGCAGCTGCCCGGTGCCGAGCGCCGGAATAGCAGCGCGCGGCAAATACCCGACCACGGCCCGGATCAGCCCGATCAGCCCGATCAGCCCAAGGCGCTCCGCTGCCAGCTCCGCCGCCTCAAATCAGCCCTTGGCCACCAGCCGCTCTATCTTGCCGCCAGCCATCGCTATTGCGGTGATGACCGGGCTCGCATAGGCGCCTTGGCCAAACTGGCAGAGGAGTGCGCAATGGCGCTCGTTGCAACCAACGACGTCATCTATCACGCGCCTGAGCGCCGCCCGCTGCAGGACGTGCTCACCTGCATTCGTGAAAAGACCACGGTCCGCGAAGCCGGCTTCCGTCTTGCAGCCAACGCCGAACGTCACATCAAGTCGCCTGCTGAAATGCTGCGCTTGTTCGCCGGCTTCGAGGAGGCCGTCCGGCGCACGGGCGAGATTGTCGAAGCCTGCCGGTTCTCGTTGGATGAACTGCACTATGAATACCCGGATGAGCCCGTCCCGCTCGGCCACTCACCGCAGTCCTATCTTGAGGAGATAACCTGGCAGGGCGCGCGCCGGCGGTTCCCGGATGCCATCCCGGCCAAGGTCTCCGCGGCCATTGACAAGGAACTGGCGCTGATCGCAAAGCTCGACTACGCGCCTTATTTTCTCACCGTCCACGATATCGTGCGTTATGCCCGTGGCCAGGGCATTTTATGCCAGGGCCGCGGCTCGGCGGCGAATTCCGTCGTCTGTTATTGCCTGGCGATCACTGCCGTCAATCCTACCGAGGTGGATCTGCTGTTTGAACGTTTCGTCAGCCCCGAACGCCGTGAACCGCCGGACATCGACGTCGACTTCGAACACGAGCGCCGCGAGGAGGTGATCCAATACCTTTATGCCCGCTATGGCCGTGACCGGGCCGGGCTGGCAGCGACGGTGATCACCTATCGTTCACGCTCGGCGGTGCGCGAGGTCGGCAAAGCCATGGGGTTGTCCGAAGACAGCATCGCAGCCCTTGCCGGCATGGTCTGGGGGTCACTCTCGAACGCCAGCCTGCCGGCAAAGCATGTCCGCGAAGCAGGCTTTAATCCCGCCGATCCCTTGATCCGGACAGTTGTCGCCCTCAGCGATGAGTTGATCGGGTTCCCGCGCCATCTCTCCCAACACGTCGGCGGCTTCGTGCTGACCCGCGGCCCGCTGGTCGAAGTCGTGCCTGTCGGCAATGCGGCGATGGATGACCGGACTTTTATCGAGTGGGACAAGGACGATCTCGAAGCCCTCGGACTGCTCAAGGTCGATGTTTTGGCGCTCGGCATGTTGAGCTGTATTCGCCGTGCTTTCGATTTACTCGCCCAACACCATCGCCGCACCGAGACGCTTGCCAGCGTGCCGCGCGATGATCCGGCCGTTTACGATATGCTGTGCAAGGCAGACTCGCTTGGTGTGTTCCAGGTCGAAAGCCGCGCTCAGATGAACATGCTGCCACGCCTCAAGCCGCGTTGTTATTATGACCTCGTCATTGAGGTGGCGATCGTCCGGCCCGGCCCGATCCAGGGCGATATGGTTCATCCCTATTTGCGCCGGCGGGACGGCCTCGAGCCTGAAACCTATCCTTCACCGCACCCTCACTTTGGCGCCGCCGATGAGCTGCGCCAGATCCTCAGCAAGACCAAGGGCGTGCCGCTGTTTCAGGAGCAGGCCATGCGCATTGCCATGGAGGCCGCCAAATTTTCCAATGCCGAGGTCAATGAACTGAGAAAGGCGATGGCCACCTTCCGGCGCAAGGGTACGATCGGCAAGTTGGAAGAAAAGATGATCTCGCGCATGGTCGCGCGCGGCTATGATGCCGGTTTTGCACAGCGCTGCTTCAACCAGATCAAGGGTTTTGGTGAATATGGCTTTCCCGAAAGCCACGCCGCCAGCTTTGCGCATCTGGTCTATATTTCGTCCTGGCTCAAGTGCCATTATCCGGCGGTCTTTTGCTGTGCCATTTTGAATGCCCAGCCGATGGGCTTTTATGCACCGGCCCAGCTGGTGCGCGATGCCCGTGAGCATGGCGTCGAAGTGCGCCCTGTCGACGTCAATCATTCTGATTGGGACTGCACGCTCGAGCCCACCAATGATGCTGCCAGACCGGCCGTGCGTCTTGGCATGCGCCAGGTCGACGGCCTGCGCAAAGATGATGGCGAAAAGATCCAAAACTGCCGCCGTCGGCTTGCTGCGGGCAAGGCCGGGGCAGCCGACAACGGCGGCCGGCCTTTGATTTTCGCGGATCCATACGATGTCATGCATTTGGCCGGTGCATCGCGTGCCGCGCTGGAGCGTCTGGCTGCGGGCGATGCCTTTCGTTCAACCGGGCGGGATCGGCGCCGGGCGCTATGGGATGTGCGCGGCTTGACGCCGGCCGAGCAATTGCCGCTGTTTGAATGGAGTGGGACCCGTGAAAGTGGTCATGAACCACAGGTCGACTTGCCTGAAATGCCATTGGGCGAGCACGTGGT
Organism: Hyphomicrobiaceae bacterium; assembly: GCA_965223355.1. Lineage (GTDB taxonomy): Bacteria > Pseudomonadota > Alphaproteobacteria > Rhizobiales > Hyphomicrobiaceae > Tectiglobus. Next base: position 2,719,902 of record CBDCWE010000003.1, on the reverse strand, counting down.
GAACGACTACCAGACGCTGCGCCTCTCTCTCAAAGCCCATCCGATGGTCTTTCTGCGCCAGCGTCTGCGCAACCAGGGTGTCGCCAGTTGTCGCGATTTGAGGGGCATGCGTGACGGTGGCGATGTGTCGATTGCCGGCGTGGTTCTGGTCCGCCAGCGCCCGGGTTCGGCGAAGGGCGTCGTGTTCATGACCATCGAAGATGAAACCGGCGTCGCCAATGCCGTTGTTTGGCCGAAGACGCTGGAGCGTTATCGCAAGGTGATCATGACGGCGCGGCTGATTTTCATTCGCGGCCGCATCCAGCGCCACGCAGACATCATCCATGTCGTCTCCAATCGGCTTGAGGACCGCAGCGCCTGGCTCGGCGAACTGTCCGAGTGGGCCAAGGGCATGTCCGCCCCGATCGCCAACGCCGATGAAGTGCGCCGTCCCGAGCCCGGATCGGCACGCAACAAATACCATCCGCGTTGGGCCGGCCATCCGCGCAACGAGCGCATCATTCCAAAGTCAAGGGATTTTCATTAAATCATCGTGCCTTGAGTTGGAGCCGCCAATGCGCCCGGATTTATGAGTTTACCGCCTAAAGCTTGTCGGGTTGATCTCAGAAGATGACGGGCTTGAAAAGCTCCTCCACAATCGCTATTCGAGGTTTCACTGGAGGGGAGAATGGTTTTGCGAAAGATTTGGCTGCCTGGCTTAGGTCGTGCAACAAGAGGAGAGGGGGGATCTGGCTAGATCATCGTGCTTTAAGTTGGAACCGCTATTGCGGTTCCAACTTAAAGCACAAAGATGATCGCCACTTTAGAGGCGAGCAACTTTCTGCCTTTATTCGGGATCGTTCCGATTCCGAATAAAGGCAGGTTGCTCTAGTGTTCTGGATCAGACGCTTGCTTCCCGGGTGGAAGTCGTCAAGCGTCTGTTGCTCCAGAACACGAACAAAAGGCTAGCCTAGTTTTCCGGCGCAGACGGATGGCCAGCATCCGTCGGATTAGGAACACTAGGTCTGGGCTACTTCGATCACCATATGAAAATTTCTAGCGCGCCTGGTTTTGATTAACTATCTGAAAACATTAACAAAGCCGCAATAGCACAGTTGGTAGTGCACCTGATTTGTAATCAGGGGGTCGGGGGTTCGAGTCCCTCTTGCGGCACCAAAATTCCACTGCCCGACCCGAGACATAGGTGACACTTCGTACCGGACACATAGGTAACACTTTCCGCATTTTGCGGGAGGTGTTGATGCCGTGGAAAGAGAGTTCGGTGATGGACGAACGTGTCCGCTTCGTTGCCCGCATCCTCGAAGGCGAGGCAATGTCAGACGTCTGCCGCGAGTTCGCGATCTCCCGCAAAACCGGCTACAAGATCTTCAACCGCTACAAGGAGCACGGCGTTGAAGCGCTGACCGACCGCTCGCGCCGGCCGTGGCGCTACGCCAACCAGCTGCCGGCCCAGGTCGAGGCCTTGATCGTGCGCATCAAGCGCGAGAAGCCCAACTGGGGCGCACGCAAGATCCGCGAACTGCTCGTCCGGCGGCTCGCCGGCGACATCCGCGTGCCCGCCAAATCCACCGTCCACGCCGTCCTCGACCGCTACGGCCTGGTCAAACGCGCCAAAACCCGCCGCGGCAAGGCCAAGGGCACCGCGCTCACCGAGGTCGCCCAGCCCAATCAGTTGTGGTGCGCCGACTTCAAGGGCGAGTTCAAGCTCGCCAACCGCAACTACTGTTACCCCCTCACCGTCACCGACCAGGCCTCGCGCTTCATCCTGATGTGCGAAGCCTTGCAATCGACCAAAGAGGCCGGCGCCTTCGACGCCTTCGTGCGCCTGTTCCAGGAGCGCGGCCTGCCGGATGCTATCCGCACCGACAACGGCCTCCCCTTCGCCAGCCCGAACGGGCTCTACAATCTCTCCAGGCTATCGGTGTGGTGGCTGCGTCTCGGCATCGCGATCGAGCGCATCAAACCCGGCAACCCGCACCAGAACGGCCGCCATGAGCGCATGCATCTGACCTTGAAGAAGGAGGCATGCCGCCCCGCTGCCGCAAACAGTCTTCAGCAGCAGGCCCGCTTCGATGAATTTATGAGCGAGTTCAATGACGAACGCCCTCACGAAGCACTCGACATGAAAATACCTGCAGACGTCTATCGCGCAGCGCCGCGACCCTACCAGGGCCTGCCGGAGATCGACTATCCGCTGCACGATCGCGACGTGCTCGTGACGTCATGCGGACGCATCTGCATGCACCGCAAGAAGATCAACATCTCAACCGTCATGGCCGGACAGAGGCTTGGAATAAAGGAAGTCGACGACGGCATCTGGCTCGTAAGCTTCATGGCCTACGATCTCGGATACATAGACTTAGAACAGAAAACCTTGCAAACTATCGATACCCCGTTCGGCTCGAGGGTGTCACCCATGTCTTAGGAACGATCTGTTACCTATGTCTCCGGGTCGGACACCAATCAATTGGTTGCGGGGGTAGGATTTGAACCTACGACCTTCAGGTTATGAGCCTGACGAGCTACCGGGCTGCTCCACCCCGCGTTACCTTGTGTGAGCTTGCGACCAGCAAGCGCATGCTTTGCCATTCCCAGGCCCGCACGCGATCAATATCCAAGTGTTGCGCCCAAGGACACTGCGCAGGTGTTTCGGATCGATCGACGAAAGAGCGCTGTCTATATCAATCCGAACCCCCCTTGTGAAGCCCCTGCGGCGAGAAATCTAACGGTTCTGCGACGGCCTGCCCGGCTGGACGGACGGCATTGATCCGCAAGGTCGGTCCGTTCTTGCGAACAAGCGTCGGCCTGTACGGCAAATGAGGGGACCCGTCGCCGCGCCGACCCGGACAACATTGCCGCCAACGCACACGCCGATGGTCACCGGCGTTGACGACCGGCTGCCCGCCCCCGGAGACAGATCGTGCAACGTCCGTGAGCCTGGGACATCTTGATTCCAGCCCGCACAATTATTGACCCGCTTCATGGGGCCGGGCGCCTTTTGCCGCCAGCTGCATTGGGCACCGTTTGTGGTCCGTGGACCACGGCACGACATCCGCCTCACTGACGACAAAAATCGCTTCGGTGAAACGGATCAATAATTATGCGGGCTGGTATGACCTAACACGCTGCTGAAAAGCCCATCACTCGACACGCTTGCAGGCACGTGGTTTCGGTTGGGGCGCAGCGATTGAGGGCGGGCATCGGCGGATCGGATGAGCGGAACGGAGCGCTGTGTTCTGACGTAAACCTCGAGGATCGCAGGCCTGCCAAGCATTCGCTGCGCACTGGTGCGGGCGATTGTCGACGATGCGCCGGCGGCGCTCGATGATGAGTTTGCCAAACTCTCCGCCGTTGACGGCGCCCTTAACACATCGCCGTTTCACGGCGATCGATGAGGGGCTTGTCCGCCCCTCATACTCCCCAACCAGGGGATCATCCCCTGGACCCCAAGTTGGTTCAGCGGTTTCTAGAGCAACCTGCCTTTATTCGGAATCGGAACGATCCTGAATAAAGGCAGAAAGTTGCTCGCCTCTAAAGTGGCGATCACTTTGACCCATCGGTCGATCATTATGCGTTGAGCAACGCCGCTGCAACGCCGGCGCCGGGCCAGCGCATCTCACTGCGCATTTTTAGGTGAGTGCGACCACTAAGCAACCAAATGTCACGGACGCCCGGATCGCTGATCCCCATCAGGTTTCATCGTCATCATCACCGACCGGTCCGATTAGTCCGCTTACATCACCGCCTTCGTCATCTTCCTCTTCAAGGAATGTGTCGTCGTCGTCGCTGGTGTCGCCTTCGATTTCCGCATCGGCGTCTTCAAGGCTGACCAGCGCATCATCATCGCTCACTTCATCGCCGTCGCCGGCATCGACCGCGCTCGCGGTCGAAGTCGGCGTTGCCGCAGCGGCAGTCGTTTCAACCGTCTCCGCCACGTCTTCGGTTTCCTCTTCGACCGCAGCCGGCGCCAACTGATACTCGGCTTCACATATCGGACAGGTGATCGGATCCCGATTAAGATCGTAGAATCTGGAACCGCACTCGGGATTCTGACAGGTGCGCTTTGTTCCGCGCGCTTCTTTCGTCGCCATTGCGAACCTCATCAACTGAAAAACTGCAGCCGTCTGCCACGACAATCGCGGCATGTCAAAACGAAATCGGAAAACAGCGCGCGTTGACAGAGCTACCACGACTTGGCTCTATGGCGCCGATAAGGAACCTCTGGACAAGTTTGGGGTCCAGGGGCTGGGTCCCCTGGTCGGGGTGTTTGAGGGGCTGAAAGCTCCTCAAGGATCGCCGCCAAGCGGCGATATGTTAAGGGCTCCGCCCTTAACGATCCCGCCAAAGGGCATTGCCCTTTGGAAACCCGTGACCTGAGCAGAGGATCCGAAAGACGCCCGCCGGCCACCGATTTCATGTTGCGCCATGGCCTCGATGCGGCCACTTTCGGACAAATTGGAGGCCGATCAATGCCGTTGCCAATCACCGCCCGACGCTCCACCGCGCTCACGGGCAAGGTCAGCGTGCCCGGCGACAAATCACTCTCCCACCGCGCGCTTATATTTGGTGCCTTGGCCACCGGCACAACCCGCATAACCGGGCTGTTGGAGGGCGAAGACGTCTTGAATACCGCCCGCGCACTCACCGCGCTCGGCGCACCGGCCGGCAAGGACGGCGACATCTGGACCGTGTGCGGTGCCGGCATTGGTGGCCTCGGCCAGCCGTCAGACAAAGCGCTCGACTTCGGCAACTCGGGCACCGGTGCGCGGCTGATGCTCGGGGTCATTGCCGGCCATCCCGTCACCGCCACGCTGGTTGGCGATGCCTCACTCAGCAGCCGGCCGATGGGCCGCGTTCTGGCGCCCTTGCGCCAGATGGGCCTGACGGTCACGGACAATCGCGAAACATTGCCGCTGACCGTGACGGGCAGTGCCGATTTGCTACCCTTGGAATATGAGCTTCCGGTGCCATCGGCGCAGGTCAAGTCGGCCGTGCTTTTGGCGGGTTTGCATGCCCGCGGCGCCACGACGGTGATCGAAACCGAGCCAACACGCGATCACACGGAGCGCATGCTGCGCTATTTCGGCGCCAAGGTTACAATTGCGCCAAACGAGTATCAGTCGCGCATCACGGTCGAAGGTGAGGCGGAACTGGCAGCGCGGGAATTGATCATCCCCGGCGATCCCAGCTCGGCCGCCTTTGTCGTTGCCGCCGCCCTGATTACACCCGGGTCCGACATTCTCGTGGAGAACGTCCTGATCAATCCGACCCGGGCCGGTTTCTACCGCACGCTCGCGGAGATGGGTGCCGATATCGCCTTCGAGAACCAACGCGAGGAAGCCGGCGAGACGAGTGCCGACATTCGGGCAAAGTCATCGCGCTTAACGGGCGTCTCGGTTCCCGCCGAACGTGCCCCCAGCATGATCGACGAATACCCGATCTTGGCCGTCGTTGCAGCCTATGCACGGGGCGAGACGGAAATGAACGGTCTTGCCGAATTGCGGGTCAAGGAAACCGATCGTCTCGCTGCGACTGCCGACGGCCTCCGGGCGAACGGGGTCGAAGCCATCGTCAGTGGTGACACGTTAACGGTGAGGGGCGGCCCTGTTGCCGGTGGCGGCACGGTCAAGACCCACCTCGACCACCGCATTGCCATGGCCTTCCTGGTGCTCGGCCTCGCATCAGCCACCCCCGTCACCGTCGATGACGGCACCGTCATCGCTACCAGCTTTCCCGGGTTCACAGCCATGATGCGCGAAATCGGCGCCGACCTGGCGCCTGCGAGATTGGAGCAGGCATGATCATCGCCGTTGATGGGCCGGCGGCCTCCGGCAAAGGCACGGTATCACGAAAGGTTGCCGAGCATTACGGCTACCATTATCTGGACTCGGGCCTGCTTTATCGGGCAGTGGCCCGTGACGTCAGCCGGGCGCAAGGCGATCTCGAGAACGAGACTGATGCGCTCGAGGCTGCCCGCAAACTTGATGCGACCACCTTGGCAGACCCCGACCTGCGCCTGACCGGTGCCGGCGAAGCCGCCTCGATTGTCGCGCGCCATTCGGGCGTTCGCACGGCCCTACTCAGCCTTCAGCGCGACTTTGCTCATAGCCTGCCCGGCGCTGTCATCGATGGCCGCGACATCGGCACGGTCGTCTGTCCGGATGCTGACGTTAAGCTTTTCATAACCGCCGATGCCGAAGTGCGCGCCGAACGCCGCTATCTGGAACTTGCAGCCCGCGGCGAACCCGTCACGCGCGCATCGGTGTTAGACATGATCAGGGTTCGGGACCGGCGTGACCGAGAACGTGAAGATGCGCCAATGCGACCGGCCGCCGATGCGCTGTTGCTCGACACCACCAATTTGGATATAAATCAGGCGTTCGACGCCGCAATCGAACTGATCAAGAGGAAGATCGGCCAGCCGAGCATCTAGATTGATGCTCAAATTCCAGCTGGTGGGCCCCCCTTCGACCGCGGACGTTCGCCAACAACATTCTGATCCGGCCGTCAACGCGCTTGATCCGCCACAATTGCTTGTGGCGAAGGTTCCGCGTTTGCGGCCTGCCACCTACCGTCGCCGGCGATCCTCGGAGGCACCTGCCTTGGCAGGCCCGAACTGTTAACCGGCGGATGATCGCAACTTTAGCCAAAGGCTTAGGAAAACTGCATGAGTATGACTGGAACACCCAACGAAATGACACCGAGCAGGGATGATTTTGCCGCGATGCTCGATGAAACACTGGCCGAAGATGTTGCCTATGAAGGCAATGTCGTTCGCGGCCAGATTGTTGGGATTGAAAAGGACATGGCCGTCATTGACGTCGGCCTGAAGATGGAGGGCCGCGTCCCACTCAAGGAATTTGCCGTTGCCGGCAAGGATCCGGATTTGAACGTCGGCGATGAAGTCGAAGTTTATCTCGAACGCATTGAGAATGCTGCCGGCGAAGCCGTACTGAGCCGCGACAAGGCACGCCGCGAAGAAAGCTGGGTCCGCCTTGAGAAGCAATTCGAAGCCGGTGAAAAAGTTACAGGCGTTATCTTTTCGAAGGTCAAAGGCGGCTTCACGGTCGATCTCGACGGCGCCGTCGCCTTTTTGCCCGGCAGCCAGGTCGACATCCGCCCGGTCCGCGACATCGGCCCGTTGATGCATCAGGAACAGCCGTTCCAGATTCTCAAGATGGATCGCCGGCGCGGCAATATCGTTGTCTCACGCCGCTCGGTGCTTGAAGAGACCCGCGCCGAGCAGCGCGCCGACATTGTCGCCCGCCTCGCCGAAGGACAGGTTATCGACGGTGTTGTCAAGAACATCACCGACTACGGCGCCTTCATCGATCTCGGCGGTATCGACGGCCTGCTGCATGTGACGGATATGGCCTGGCGGCGGGTCAATCATCCCTCCGAGATTGTCAACGTCGGTGACACCGTTAAGGTTCAGATTGTACGGATCAATCCCGATACGCAGCGCATCAGTCTCGGCATGAAACAGCTCCAGGCCGATCCCTGGCAAAGCATCGATTCGAAATACCCACTGGGCGCCAAGTTCGATGGAACGGTGACCAATATCGCTGACTACGGAGCGTTTGTTGAACTCGAACCAGGTGTCGAAGGGCTGATTCACGTCTCGGAAATGAGCTGGACCAAAAAGAACGTCCACCCGGGCAAGATCGTCTCAACGAGTCAGCAAGTTGAAATCCAGATCCTCGAGGTCGACCCGCAAAAGCGGCGCATCTCGCTCGGCCTCAAGCAGACCCAGGACAACCCCTGGGAAGCCTTCCTGGCAGCCCATCCCAAAGGCAGCGAAGTCGAAGGCCCGATCCGCAATATCACCGAGTTCGGCCTGTTCGTCGGCCTCGACAATGGTGTCGACGGTATGGTTCATCTGTCCGATCTCGATTGGAACCGGTCCGGCGACGAAGCCATCAAGGATTACAACAAGGGCGACACGGTTCGCGCCGTCGTCCTCGATGTTGATCCGTCGAAGGAGCGAATTTCGCTCGGGATCAAGCAGGTTGGTGGCGATCCGATGGAGGCGGTAGAAGGTTTCAAGCGGGGCGACCCGGTGACCTGTGAAGTCGTCGCCGTTCAGGACAACGGCATTGAGGTCAAGATCGCGGACAGCGAGTTTACAACCTTCGTCAAACGTTCGGACCTATCGCGCGACCGCTCCGAGCAGCGCCCGGAACGCTTCAATGTTGGCGACAAGTTCGATGCCGCTATTACCTCGATGGACAAATCTGCGCGACGCATCAACGTCTCCATCAAGGCGCTGGAAATCGCGGAGGAAAAGCAAGCTGTCGAGCAGTACGGTTCGTCGGACTCCGGCGCCTCGCTGGGCGATATTCTCGGCGCAGCGATGAAGCGCCAGAGCAGCGAGGACTGATCCTCGCCCGGCGGCGCGGGCGGAGCGCGGCACGACCCGCCGGCTGCGCCGCGGCGCGCCTTCAGGTTCATTGCCGGGCGTTAACCGGTAATGTGCGATCATTTGGCCGCCGACGAGGGTGGTCCCTCGCCGGCCCGCGGTCCACGTGGGGCAACAAATCAGCGACCCGCGGCTGGATTGCCCTGGCCGGCGAGCCCATATCCGGTGGCAATCGATACATGCTAGATCATCTTTGTGCTTTAAGTTGGAACCGCTATAGCGGTTCCAACTTAAAGCACAAAGATGATCGCCACTTTAGAGGCGAGCAACTTTCTGCCTTTATTCGGGATCGTTCCGATTCCGAATAAAGGCAGGTTGCTCTAGCGAACTCGCGAACCGGATCGTATTAGATCGAAACAGGAACATCAGCCGAGCGGAATAGCCCATGAGCTTCGAAACTGAAAGTATACTCGATCGCCGCCGCTTGCGCCGAAAGGTTGGATTTTGGCGCGGCCTGGCGATTATCGCGATCATTGCCGCCCTTGCGGTCTTTGCCTACACGGGCGGCGGCGCCCGACAACTTTTCGGCCAACCCCAGATTGCCCGGGTTGCCATTACGGGTTTGATCACCGAAGACCGCAAACAATTGAAAATGTTGCGCCAAATCGCCAAGGCCAGACACGTCAGAGGTGTGGTGCTGGCCATCAACAGCCCGGGCGGGACGACGACCGGCGCTGAAGCGCTGTTCGAGGAAATCCGCGCCATTGCCGCCAAGAAGCCGGTCGCCGCACAATTTGGCACGGTCGCCGCATCGGCCGCCTACATTGCCGGCCTCGCATCGGACCACATTGTCGCCCGCGGCAACTCGATTACCGGTTCGGTTGGCGTGATCATGCAGTGGCCGGAGTTCACGGGCCTGCTCGACAAAATCGGTGTCAAGATAAATGAGGTAAAGAGCGGCAGTCTCAAGGCGGTCCCATCACCGTTCCAGCCGCTCTCTCCGGATGCCCGCCGTGTCACGGAGGAAATGATCGCTGACAGCCAAAAGTGGTTCCTGGGCCTCGTTGAAAGCCGGCGGAAGATCAAGGCCGACGACGTTCCTGGCTTGCGTGAAGGCCGGATATATGTCGGGCGTTCAGCCCTTAAGCACAAGCTCATCGACGCCATTGGCGGCGAGGACAAGGCGGTCGCCTGGATGGTTGAAAAGCACAAAATCAGGGCCGACCTCAAGGTCGTCGATTGGCAGCCGGAAAAGGACCTAAGCTGGCCACTGGCCGATGCGATCAGCAGCTTCCTTGCGCGCATTCTCCTCAAAGCTGTGGACTATGTTGGCAAGTCGGCAACGTCCGCCCAACAACTCGGCATACTTACTCTTGACGGTCTTGTATCTGTTTGGCAACCTGGTAAAAGTTAAGTAATTACAACAACTTTGGCAGGTGACAGGCGTGATAAAGTCAGAGCTGATCCAGAAGATTTCAGCGGCGAACCCTCATCTCTATCAGCGCGATGTCGAACGCATCGTCAATGTCATTTTCGATGAGATTATCGACGCCCTGTCACGCGGAGATCGTGTTGAGCTGCGCGGTTTCGGCGCCTTTACCGTAAAGTATCGGGCCCCACGCGTTGGCCGCAATCCGCGCACCGGTGCATCGGTGGACGTTGACGAAAAATACGTTCCATTCTTCAAGACCGGTAAGGATCTGCGTGAGCGTTTGAACGGATTGGGCGCTGACGAACGAGGACGGTAATCGGCGATTGGGCGGTGGCAGCCGATATCATGTCCGCATTCGGCGAAGGCGCATCGCTGACCCGCTCCTCCGCACGGGCGCCCGGAGACGCGTGGTTTTAGCTGGCCGGGCCGGCAAGCGGGATGGTTCGGGCTAACCCTGAAAGGCGATAATTCGTCGGTTTGCTGTTGCGCAATGGCGCGGGATTTGCTCAATCAGGCTGTCGGCCGGCGCCGTCCGGCAAACAGTCCTGCAATCGAGGTAACATAATGTTGCTCGGCCGCATTATCGGAATGCTCGTTACGATGGCAATCACCGTCGTTTTGCTGTCGCTCTGCCTTGTCAACAAACAGGAAATCGCGCTGATCCTCGATCCCTTCAATCCCGCCTCTCCGGCACTGACAACGCCGCCGATCCCGTTGTTTTTGTGGCTGATTGCGATGCTCGTTATGGGCGTCGTCCTCGGTGGCACGGCGAGCTGGCTGTCACAGGGCAAATGGCGCCGGACGGCGCGCCGGCGCACACAGGAGGCGATGCGTTGGAAGGCGGAGGCCGAGCGGCTGACGCGCGAACGCGACGAGCGGGTCACCGATCAAAAGCGGCTGCTCGCCAGCTGATGAGGTCTATAGCGTGTCGGAGTTAGCGCGAACCAAGCGCTCGCCGGCCCGGTCACCCAGAACCGATGATCTGATCGGCGGCCGCACCGACGAGCGGGCCGGCACGGTGGACCGGCTGAGGTGGACATGAACTAAAACGCTATAGCGGCTGGCGTTGACGACCAGGATTTGGGCTTAAACATTGCCCCGACATGGCAGCATGGCAATACAGCATGGCAACCAAAGTCAAAATTTGTGGCCTCAGGAGCGAGGCGGAGATCGATGTCGCGATCGCCGGCGGCGCCGACTACGTGGGGCTGGTGTTGTTCGCACCGAGCCCGCGCCATTTGTCCTGCGCAGAGGCCCGGCGCCTAGCGCGGCACGTTGCCGGGCGGTGCCAAATCGTGGCGCTGACGGTCGACGCCGATGACGCGTTAATCGCGCGGATTAACAGTGATGTCGAGCCGGACATTTTCCAGTTGCACGGTAGCGAAAGTCCCGAACGCATTCGCGCCATCGCAGCAATGACCGGTCGCCGCACTATGAAGGCGCTCAAAGTCGCAACCCGCGCCGACGTCGCCGAGTTCGACGACTATTATGGCATCGCCGACGATATCTTGTTTGATGCCAAGGCGCCGCAAGGCTCACCAATTCCCGGCGGCAACGGATTGACCTTCGATTGGCATATTTTGCAAGGCATCAGCACGCGGTTTGACTACATGCTGTCCGGCGGCCTGAGCGCTGACAATGTGGCTGCGGCAGTTGCGTTGACCGGCGCTGCAGCCGTCGATGTCTCGTCCGGTGTGGAAAGCCAACCCGGCCGCAAGGATCCCGTGCGAATTCGCGCCTTTCTTCAAGCCGCCAAAGGCCTATGATCGCGGCAACTTGAGCATCGGCAAAATGGAGCTTCGCAATGGCGACCACCGACCCCACGCCCGACCAATTGCGACCCAATTCCTACCGAACCGGCCCGGACGAGCGTGGCCACTTCGGCACCTTCGGCGGCCGTTTTGTCGCCGAGACGTTGATGCCGCTGATCCTCGAACTCGAACAGGCCTACGCCACCGCCAAGGCCGATCCGGGTTTCCAGGGCGAACTGACGAAGCTTCTCAATGACTATGGCGGCCGGCCGTCACCGCTGTACTTCGCCGACCGGCTGACGGCAGCACTCGGCGGCGCCAAAATCTACTTCAAGCGCGACGAACTCAACCACACCGGCAGCCACAAGATCAACAACTGCCTCGGCCAGATTCTGCTCGCCCGCCGCATGGGCAAGACGCGGATCATCGCCGAAACCGGTGCCGGTCAGCATGGCGTTGCCGTCGCGACCGTCTGCGCCAAATACGGCATGCCCTGCGAAATCTATATGGGTGCCACCGACGTCGAACGCCAAAGCCCGAACGTTGCCCGCATGCGACTGCTCGGCGCCGGGATCAATCCTGTGACATCGGGCGCTGGAACGCTGAAAGACGCCATGAACGAAGCATTGCGCGATTGGGTCACCAACGTGCGCGATACCTACTACATCATCGGCACCGCGGCCGGCCCCCATCCCTATCCCGAAATGGTCCGCGATTTCCAGTCGATCATCGGCACCGAAGTGCGTGAGCAAATGATGGCGCGCGAAGGCCGCTTGCCGGACACGCTGGTTGCCTGCATTGGCGGCGGCTCGAACGCCATCGGCCTGTTCCATCCGTTTCTCGATGACCTCGGCGTCACGATTTACGGGGTCGAAGCCGGCGGCCACGGCCTCGACGCTGAAAACGGCCATGCCGCATCGATGACCGGCGGCCAACCGGGGGTGCTGCATGGCAACCGCACTTACCTGTTGCAGGATGCAGACGGCCAGATCCTCGAAGGCCATTCGATCTCCGCCGGGCTGGATTATCCGGGCGTCGGGCCCGAACACGCCTGGCTCAAAGACACAGGTCGCGTCAACTATGTGCCGGCCACGGATCAGGAAGCGCTCGAAGCTTTGCAAATGTGTACCCGCCTTGAGGGCATCATACCTGCATTGGAACCGTCCCATGCGTTGGCCCACGTCATCAAGCTGGCGCCGACCCTGGCTAACGACAATCTCCTGGTCATGAACCTGTGCGGCCGCGGCGACAAGGATCTGCACACCGTCGCCACGGCGATCGGCATGGAAATTTGAGCCCCACAGGACAACGAGCTCAACAGGACAAAATGAGGGTCGGGCGTGAGCCAAACTGTTAGCAATCGAATTGAGAAGAGGTTTGCCGCCCTGCGCGCGGCCAATCGCACCGCCTTCGTGCCGTTTATCACGGCCGGCGACCCCGACCTTGCGACCTCGCGTCAAATTCTGTGCGGTCTGGCGGCTGCCGGCGCCGACTTGATCGAACTGGGCATGCCGTTCTCGGATCCGATGGCAGACGGTCCGGCGATCCAGGCCGCGTCCGTCCGCGCACTGAAAGGCGGCCAGACGATGATCAAAACATTGGATCTCGTCCGCGACTTCCGCGCCAAGGACGCCGACACACCGCTGATCCTGATGGGCTATTACAATCCGATTTTCATCTACGGCGTCGACCGCTTCGTCACGAATGCCAGTGGCGCTGGCGTCGATGGCCTGATCATCGTCGACGTGCCCCCGGAAGCCGATGATGAGCTCTGCCTGCCGGCAATTGAGACCGGCTTGTGCTTCATCCGGCTGGCGACGCCGACCACCGATGACCGGCGTTTGCCCAGCGTCGTCCGCAATACCAGCGGCTTCTTGTACTATGTTTCGATAACCGGAATAACCGGTGCCGCATCCGCCGACGTCGACGATGTCAAAAGCCAGGTCGAACGCATCCGCAACGCCAGCGGACTGCCGGTCGGCGTTGGCTTCGGCATCAGGACGCCGGAGCAGGTGGCCGCCATGTCTGCAGCGGCCGACGCCGTGATCGTCGGATCCGCTTTGGTAACCGAAATCGCGCAAAGCCTTAACGCGGAAGGTCGCGCCACTGGCAATACAGTGCCATCTGTTCTAAATCTTGTGGAACGCCTCTCAGCGCCGTTGAAATAGGTTTCGGGCTGCAGGTAGCCATGTTTGTCGCGCCTTTGCAGCGCGCCACCGAGCCGCTTCTGCGCCGGCGCCGCCCAAACAACGGCGACGGCCGGCTGGAAAGGGAAGCGGATTGGTTCAAGCGAAACCTGAAAGGTTACAGTCGTGAACTGGATCAGCAACGTCGTTCGTCCAAGAATTCGCAGCTTGCTCACCACCAAGCGCGAAGTGCCGGACAACATGTGGGTCAAATGTCCCGAGTCCGGTCAAATGGTCTTCTACAAGGACCTGGAAGCGAACCAGTTCGTGGTCCCCGGCTCCGATTATCACATGCGCATGGACGCCGATGTGCGGCTCAAGTCGCTGTTTGATGATGGCGAGTTCGAGCGGGTATCGCTGCCGGACGTAGCTGGCGACCCGTTGAAGTTCAGAGACGGCCGCCGCTACGCCGATCGCATTCGCGATGCCCGCACCGAAACGTCACTGAGCGATGCCGTGCTGGTTGGCGAAGGCACACTCGACGGCCTCAAGGTTGTCGCTGCCGCCCAGGATTTTCGGTTTATGGGCGGCTCGCTCGGCATGGCCGCCGGCGAGGCCGTCATCGCCGGCATGCTGCGCGCGGTTGAACTAAAATCGCCGTTTATCCTGTTTGCGGCCTCGGGTGGCGCGCGCATGCAGGAAGGCATTCTTTCGCTGATGCAGATGCCGCGGACGACAATTGCGGTGCAGCGCCTGCGCGACCACGGCCTGCCCTACATCGTTGTCCTCACCGACCCGACCACCGGCGGCGTGACGGCGTCATACGCCATGCTCGGCGACATCCATATCGCCGAACCCGGCGCACTGATTTGTTTTGCCGGGCCACGGGTCATCCAGCAGACAATCCGCGAACAACTGCCGGAGGGCTTTCAGCGCGCCGAGTATCTGCTGGAACATGGCATGATCGACATGGTCGTCCATCGCCATCAACTACGCGATACCTTGGCCAGGATCACCAGTTTGTTGGTCACCAAGCGTCTCCAGGTCGCGGCTGACGACGCCGAGCAATACGTGAACGGTCTCGATGTCGCCGAGACCGCACAACGCGCTGAAGATCGCACAATCGCCGGCAAAACGAACGGTGCAGTGCCGCCAGCCGATCACGAGCAACAGCACGCCGACGACGTTGCAACCACCGACGACAACGCCGCGACCGCTGCGCCAAAATCAAACCAGAGCAAATCCGAGCAGGACGAGGCCCGCAACTAAGGCGGCTTGGCGCCGGGCGGACGACTTGCTGTTCGTAAACCAACACTGACGACCGGGCACCGCTATGGCTGAGTTCAAGACCAGCAAGGATCTGCTCGATCAATTGATGCGACTGCATCCGCAGCTCATCGATCTGTCGCTGGGCCGCATTCTTGCCCTGCTCGATAAACTGGGGCGTCCTCAAGACCGCCTGGCGCCCGTCATTCACGTTGCCGGCACCAACGGCAAAGGCTCGACGATCGCCTTTATGCAGGCCATGCTAAGCGCCGCGGGTCTAAGGGTGCACACCTATACATCGCCGCATCTCGTCGATTTCAACGAACGAATTCAGCTGGCCGGCTGCGGCCAGCGCTCGCGACCGATATCCGAGCGCCAACTGGTCCACTATCTGGAGCGTGTCAGGACAACCAACGCCGACGCCCCGATGAGCTTTTTCGAGATTACGACGGCGGCAGCGTTGTTGGCGTTTTCCGAACAACCGGCCGATGCGGTTTTGCTCGAAGTCGGCCTCGGCGGGCGCCTCGATGCCACCAACGTTGTCGATCGACCGGCGGTAACCGTGATCACGCCGATCGCAATCGATCACGCCGACAAGCTGGGCGAGACGGTCGGGCAGATTGCCTTTGAAAAGGCCGGCATCCTGAAGCCCGGTGTGCCGGCGATTGTCGCGCCGCAGGATGCCTCTGCGTTGACCTCGATTGCGCAAACCGCCAACCGCGTTGGTGCCGGGCTTTTGATGTTTGGCCAACACTACGACTTCCACGAAGAGCGCGGCAGACTGATATACCGATCGCAACGCCGCCTGATCGACCTGCCGCTGCCGAACTTGATCGGGCGCAACCAGCTGACCAATGCCGCGGTTGCAATCACCGCCCTGTTGACGTTCAGCAATGGCGCGCTTCCGGTTCAGGCTCTCGAAGACGGCCTCCGGAGCGCCTATTGGCCGGCCCGCTTTTCGCGGCTTTCCGGCGATCCGTTCGATCGTTTGGTCGGGCCCGACACCGAGCTGTGGTTGGATGGCGGCCACAATCCGGCTGCCGCCGTTGTCCTTGCCCAAACGCTTGCCGACCTTCAGGACCGGGCGCCTAAGCCGATGTTTCTCGTCGTTGGCATGATGGCCGAGAAGGATGCCGTCGGCTTTTTCAAACCGTTTTCGGGATTGGTCAGAGGGATCAAGGTCGTCGACATCCCCGGCGAAGCAAACGCGATGCCCGCCGGCGAACTCCTGAACCATGCCCGCACCATCGCCATTGCTGCCGAGCAAACCGCGACAGTCGAACAGGCGTTGGTAGATCTCGAGCGCGAGCATCCCGGCGCCAAGCGTGTCCTGATTTGCGGTTCGCTTTATCTCGCCGGCAGCGTTCTGGCGACGTCACAAGCGTTTCGCAACCGGCGCCAGTGACGGGGCGCCGGCGCCGGCATCCATCGACCAACAGCGATGCGCCCGCGACACCAACCGGCCCGGGTCAGTTTACAATTTCGCGGTTTGGATCTATCGACTTTTCAACGGATCAGATGGTCTCGTCGATCCAGGCCTGCAGCCGCGACTTCTGCACCAGCGCGCCGGTGTGACGGGCGGCCACCTCACCATCTTTGAACATGATCAGCGTCGGCATCGCCTGGATCTGATACCGGGTGGTGATCTCCGGACTTTCGTCGACGTCGATCTTGGCGATCTTCACCTTGCCCGCCATGTCCTTGGCAACTTCTTCCAGAGCCGGCGCCATAGCCTTGCACGGTCCGCACCACTCGGCAAAGAAGTCGACCAGAACCGGCTCGGACGATTGCAGAACTTCGGTATCGAAATTCGCGTCGGACACTTTTGCGGGGGCCATGTTTGTTTTCTCCTGGCTCAGATCTGGCGACTAGAGCAACCTGCCTTTATTCGGAATCGGAACGATCCCGAATAAAGGCAGAAAGTTGCTCGCCTCTAAAGTAGCGATCATCTTTGTGCTTCAAGTTGGAACCGCAATGGCGGTTCCAACTTGAAGCACGATGATCTAGATCATCGTGCTTTAAAACGCTACAATGCGCGGCCTATTGCGGCAACGTAGGTAGCCGCCTAGGCAGCGTCAAGTCCACCGGTCCGGAGCTGCCAAAGTCGTTGTTGATGATCATCTAGACAATCTTGCGGGATTTCCATGAGATCGGCACTCGCCGTCCAAAGCAACCCGGCACGGATGCTACAACCCGGAAAAATGTGAGACAGAGCAAGGCGATAGGCTGCAAGTTGCATTATGTAGATCTCAGGCACGCCGTCGCGCGTTGCCGGTGCCCTGCGGTTGGTCTTGTAATCAGCGATCAAGACGCCATCACGCGATCGTGCGAGCCGATCGATAATCCCGTTCAACCGCAACGGCGGCCCGCTCCCGTGTGGCCTGGCAAGCTCTGCGACAATCGGAACTTCCGCCCGCGAATCCGGCCCAAACAGTTCGGCGAACACCGGATCATCGAGGATTGCCAGGGTTTCATCGATAATACTTTGGCGCACCTGACGCGTGAGCCGTTGCCCCCGAGCCTCGAGCAATTTCAGTGCAACCGATTGGCGCTCGTCCGGCGCGACACCGGGAAGATGTTCCAGCAATGCATGGGTGAGATTGCCGCGCAAAAAGCGATCCCCGGCCAGTCCCCACGTTGGTGAGCGTGGAACTGGATCGCGGACTTCGCTTGCCACGTCCTGCAGCTCGTCGAATGGTACCGGCTCGCCGTCTTCATCCGTTTCCAACGGCGCCAGCCGTGAGGGCGCGAGCGGGATCGACAGCTGCGGTTCGCTCGGTGCCCGGCGACCCGCCCATTCCGGCAGGTCTCGGACGGCAAGCGCTGTCACGGACTTGGGCTGGGCAATCGGTGTTGGCACGGTTTGTGGCGCTTCCAGGCGCCAGATCGTTCCACCATCCCGGTCTTTCATCTCGGCCATTCGGCCCTCGAGGCCGGACCACACGGTATCATACCAACACCCTTTCTGGCGGCCGTTCTTGGTCTCGAAACCGGTGATATACAAGCGGTCGCGGGCCCGCGTGAGCGCGACGTACAGCAGTCGGTTATGTTCCTCGCGTTCGCGCTCGGCGGCGACCGCCCGCCCGCCCTTAATCGGTGGCAACGACTTCGAGCCTTTGATCGCCCAGGCAAGCGGTGATCGTTGTTGGCCCGGCATTTCGACGCCCGCGAGATCAACCAGCGGGCTGGCGATCCCGCCCCCCGGTGCGCTGCAGGTGTCGGGTAGAATGACAATCGGGCGCTCCAAACCCTTGGCGCCGTGCACGGTCATGACGCTGACTTCATTACGGCCCTGCTCGGTTTCGCGTTTGATTTGACGTTGGCCGTCTTTGAGCCACGCGAGAAAGCCCTGTAACGACACCGGCTCTTGATCATCATAGGTCAGCGCAAGGTTCATGAACTCATCGAGGGGGTCTGCTGCATCGGGGCCCAGACGACCGATGAGCCGCGCCCTGCAGCCGTCCCGATCAAGCAACGATGCGTAGAATTCATAGGGCGGCGCGAAATCCGATAGCGCCCGCCACGCCTTGAGCTCGGTGGCCGCCGGCTCGAACCGCGGGTCTGTTTTGGCGCCGGCGAGCAACGCCGACCACAGCGATCCGCGCCGCTGCGGCGCAATCCGCAAAAGGTCGTCGTCATCGAGACCAAACAACGGTGACTTGAGGACGGCCGCCAACGACAGGTCATCTTCCGGCAGCACAAGAAAATCACCCAGGGCAATCAGGTCCTGGACGGCAATCTGTTCACTGAGAACAATGCGGTCGGCACCTGCCACAGGAATGTTCCGCGCCTTGAGCGCGCGCACCATCTCCGGCGCAAACGGCCGCCGCCGCTTGACCAGAATGAGAATGTCGCTGGCCCGTACGGCACGGCCCTGAGAGATCAGCTCCTCTCCGTCTTCGAGCCACTGATGGATCTTGTCGGCAATCTTTTGCGCGAGGTTGCGAGCCGGCACGCCCGCGGTTGGTTCTTCAAGGGGTGCAAACGGTGGTATTGGTTCAGCCCGCTCCGGCGCCACGGTTGGCCAGATTTCGACGCATCCCGCCTCGCCGATCCGCAACGCCTCATGATGGACGTCCCCGCCCGCAGTTCCGACACCCGGCGTGCGCCGCTCGTCCCGGAAAATGGCATCGACGGCACTGAGAAGCGGTGCGACCGTGCGAAACGACAGGGTCAAGGGAACGCCGGCCCAGTCCCTGCCCGCAGCCGCCGTCAAATCGGAAAACTTCTGACCGGCGCGCGCGAACTGCTCCGGTGCAGCACCTTGGAAACTATAGATCGACTGCTTTTCATCACCAACGGCGAAGACCGTGCGGACCGTTTCGCTCGCGCCTTCGCCGGAATAGAACTCCGCCGCCAGCGCCTCGATCACGCGCCATTGTAGCGGGCTGGTGTCCTGTGCCTCATCGACCAGGATGTGGTCAAGCCCGCCGTCAAGCTTGTAGAGGATCCAGTCAGCCGCGTCGGCTTTGGCGAGCAATCGCGACGTTTTCACGATGAGATCTTCGAAATCGAGCCCTGCGCGCCGCTGCTTTGCCGCCTCGTAGCGCGCAATCACCTGCCGTCCAAGGCAAACGAGAGCGAGCGTTGCTTCGACCGTTGCGACCGCCAGACGTTTCAGCTGCAGCTGGTAAAACTGATCGCGGACCTTGACCAGGCGATCCGAGATGGCGGGCTCTGCCGCGCGGATCGCCTTGGAGACGAACTGGCTGTCTTTGCGCGGCGCGTCCTCTCGGGTCAGAAATGCATCACGGAACGCGGCAATCTTGTGAGCATTGTGTTCGGCGTCGGCGGCCGTCATGAGCCGCGCCGCCAACTCTCGGTCGTATTTTTTGTCTTGGTCGAGAACGCTGGCCGCGGCCCGCGCATCATCTGCCGACAACACCTCGGCCAGGCGTTGTTCCAGTGACGTGGCGGTGTCATCCTCACTCAGCCCGAACAACCGCCGGTAGAATGCTTCGGCGCCGGTCTCCGGCGCCTGGCCGATCGCGCGTGCAACCTGCTCGAGTTCGTCCAACCACAATCGATTGGCAAGCACCGCCGTGAGAATGGTGTCGAAGCGCTCGTCCGCGGCGCGCGCCACGGCGGTCTTGAGGGCCTGCGCGAGTGTTCCCTCACCATCGGCGTTGGCGGCCACCAGGGTTCCGTCGATTGCTTCGCGTTGCAACGCCGCTGCCGCCTGCTCATCCAAGGTCGAAAAGCCCGGCGACACACCGGCCTCCAATGGAAACCGCTGCAGCAGGCGCTCGCAGAACGCGTGGATGGTCTGAACCTTGAGACCACCCGGCGTTTCGATCGCGCGTGCGAAAAGTCGCCGCGCAAAACTGACGACACGTTCATCGGCCGGTTTGCCATTGAGCTTCACAAGCGCTTGGCGCAGGCTTGCCTCATCGCAGGTCGCCCACGCGGCCAGATCGGCGAACACCCGCTGTGACATCTCCGCGGCCGCAGCCTTGGTGTATGTCAGGCACAGGATCCGTTCCGGCGCCGTGCCGTCGAGCAGCAAGCGCAACACGCGCAACTTGAGCACATGCGTCTTGCCGGCGCCGGCATTGGCACTGACCCACGCCGAGGCGGTCGGGCTCGATGCCCGTTCCTGGTGGCGTTCCGTGTCGGCAAGCAGCCGCTCGCGATTGCCAGTTTCGCCCGTCACTCGCCGGCCTCCCACGCATCTCCACCCCATTCACCGACCCGCGCCAAATGCGCATAATCGTCATAATCGTAGCGAAACTGCGCGCGGCGAACGGCGCTGTAGGGTGTGTCCTCGCAGTCGAACCTGGCCACCAGATCCGCCAGGTCTTGCGCCGCCGTCGCAATCGTTGCCGCAGTATCGTCGAGCTCGACATTGGCAATCGCGCCGGCCGGTTCGCCGCCGGATGCCGACACATAGCGCAACTTGGAAATCGAACGCGCCTCAATCTCGGCGAACCCGCCTTGGGTTGCGATCAATGCCTCCAGCAACAACTGGGGCGCATGGGCGGACTTGGCGCGCGCGACAAGGCCGGCCAGGTTGGCACCGGTCTTGTAGTCCGTGATGGCGATGGCATCCAAGCCAATGTCGATGCGATCTGCCCGCGCCGTCAGCGTAAACGGCCCGGCCGGCGCATCGAGTAGGCATGCCCCGCTGACCTCGCCGACGGACCGTCGCGCACCCTCGCGCAATACCCGGTCGTTCGTGCCGAACCAGTCCGCGAACCGCCGGAAGCGCTCGATCCAGAACGCAGCGATCCGCGGATGACCGGCGATTTCCTCGAAGATGTCCGTGGCGATCCGGACCAGTTCCGCAGCCGATTGCGCCGGCACACCATCGGGAAAACGTGCCAGGTATCGCCCTAGGGCCTCGTGCACGACGCTGCCTCGCAGCGCGGCATCGGGATCGCCGCCCAATTGCGGCAGTGCATCGAGCTGCAGGATGCGCTGGGCAAACAGCGCATATGGATTTGCGATCCACGTTTCAACCGCGCTGACGCTCAGGCGTCTCGGTCGCAACGCCAACGCGGGTCTCGGCTGCGGTCGCGTGATGCGGCTTGACGGGATCCCAACATCACGCCGGCGCGCCCAACCGAGCCACGGACGATCCGCCTCCAGGGCATCGCCACAACCCAGTGCCGTCAACACGGCCGCGAGCCGAAGCAGCCAGCGCGAGGCAACCGTCGGATTGCCGTCGAGCGTTTCGGAGCGCGTGAGATACACAGTTCGGGCGCCGAGTAGTTGCGTGAAATCGTGCGTCGCATGGCCGATCTGCTGTTCCGGTGATGGCAGTCCGAGTTCGTCGCGCATCGGCCGGTTGAGCCACGGGCCGGGGTCGGCGACTTCCGGCCAGGTACCATCGTTGAGCGAGCCGAGCACGACCAGATCCGGCTGCTGCAGGCGCGCCTCAAACGGCCCCCAGATAAAAACCCTGGGGTGGGTTGGAATGGTCGGGCGCACCGGTTCGCTCGCAACCAACGATCGATAGAACTCCGGATAATCCTGCGCCGTCAGATCCACATCGGGCAGTTGCGGGTCGAGCATCGCGGTAAACAGCGCATTGCCGACCTCGCCGGCCTCACCGCGCCAGAGTGCGGTCGCGGTATCGGCAGCTCCGTCCTCGTCGGCCCCGCCGTCGGCTTTCGGCAGCGCTGCCAACGCTTCCGCGACTTGCAAATGCGCACCAATGAACCGCACGGCACGCTGTGGCGCGCGGTCCGAGAACAGTTGGCAAAGTGGCGCGCAGGCGCGTTTGAGCTCGGTCAAGAGCTGCCGTGCGGCGCTCCAATCATCCGGCCGCAGGCGCTTGAGGGCCTGCCCCTGGCGCCGGCCGGCGGCAACATCCCTGGCAGCCTTTTCGACGGCCAGCTCCACGCCTGCAAGCCCGATACCGAAGTAGGGCGCACGCAATGCCGCGATCTCGACCGCGCGCGCCGCCCGCCGCATTGCGAAGGCCGACTGGCCAAGTCGACACAGCGGGTGTTTCAACAGCGCCATCAGTGCACGCGGTTCAAACCCGGTCGCAGCAGCATTGATGACAAGGTCTAGAAATGCCCCCGGCACCGTTTTCGCGAACGGCCGTCCGGCCGAGTCATCGACCCGGATGCCCCAGCTTGCCAGGCGGATCGCAACCCGCCGCGCCAGCAGACGATCGGGTGACACGAGTGCCGCGGTTCGCCCAGGCGTTTCTGTCGCCTCCCGCAGGATCAATGCGATCGCCTCGGCCTCGTCCTGGGCGTTCGCTGCCGCCAGATAGTGGACATCTTGAAATGCGGCGCGCGCTTGTGCTTGATCAAAGCGATCCGGCAGGAGATGCCACTGGTCGGTCGTGGCTGCCGGGCGCATTGCCTCGCTGATGATCCGATTGCGATCGCCGACGGCACCGACGGTGTGAGCCCCTGGCAAGGTATTCACGCTGGCCACGGACCGACCGAGACCCTTTACAACGTGCAAAAGGCGATGTTGGGGATGCTCGGGGTGACTTTCCACGATTGCTTGGCATTGAGCGGCATCAAGCGCGTGATCGAGGCCGGGCAAAACAATCGCGCCCTGTGCAAGATCACCGACGGCTTTCATTAACTCCGCCGTCGCCGGAACCGATCCCGTCACCCCGGCAATGATATAGGGGCCGGCCGGCGGGTGTCGTCGCAGCCGGTCGGCCTCCAGCAGGATCCGCTTGTTACGCCGGTCGGCAGGCGACAGCTTTCCGGCCGCCTTAAGATCCTGCGGCCACCACGCCACGATGATGTTCAGGAAGTCCAAGGTTCGCTGCCAATGTTCGGAGTATGCCGCAGGAACCAGTTCGGCCAGGCGATCGAAGCTGATGTTCTCGGTCTCGACGTTATCCATCAAGCGCGCCAGTTCAACCGCCAAACTCATCGCCTGCGCCGGTGATTTGACCACCGGCCCGGCGCCGTTCTCCGGCCGCCGACCGCTGCCGTTGGCCCAGCGTTCGACCAACTGCATGAGCAGAAGGCGCCGCTCAAGCTCGCCAATTTGCGGCGGCAGCGAAACATCATCAACCTCGGCCCCGGTTGCCAGCACCGTCAGCAGTGTCGCGTCCTCTTCACCCAATCCGATCGGCCTCATGCGTGGCAACAACACCGCGCTGTCCGATCCGGCGGCCTTCAGAAACGCCTCCTGCATCGCCCTCACCGCCCGCCGCGTCGGCAGCAGGATCGTATAGTCTGGAAGGTCCATTGGATCGGGATGGCGGCCAAGCCCGGCTGGCAGATGGCCCTCGAGTATCGCGTTTGCGAGGCAGTCCAGAAAACCGGCGCCCGGCGCGACCGTGAACAGCCGCGGCTGGCCCTGATCGCGGTCCTGCTCTTTCAACTCGGATCGACTTTGCAACGACTTACGAGCCTCACTCGACACATTTGTCGTGCCATTTTCGCCGATTCGCGGGACGCTGCACAATCGATTGCGACTGGCGATTGCGACTGGATCAAAAGTCCGGCAGCGCCGTCATCGCATGCTCGGCCTCTGCAAGAGCGCTCGGCGTCCCGACGTGCATCCAGAACCCTTCGAGGCGAATTCCAAACAGGCGTTGGCGATCGATGGCCCGATCCCACAATACATTGAGCGAAAATGCCGCTTGCGGCGGTTCCTCGAAAAACCGTGGATGGACGATCGAAACGCCGGCAAAGACAAACGGTGCGACCTCGCGTTGCGGGCGTCGGGTGAGCAGGCCTTGCGGCGACATCGTGAAATCGCCCGGGCCGTCGAACCCGAGGCTCGACTGTGTCAACGCCAGCAGCATCAAACAATCCATGCGCTCAGGCTCCCAAACTCGCAGCATGCGCTGCAGATTTGGCTCAACCCCTTCGATCCAGACCGAGTCCGAGTTGTGGATCAGAAATGGTCTGTCACCCAACAGCGGCAGGGCATTTACAACCCCGCCTCCGGTGTCGAGCAACTGTTTGCGCTCATCGGAAATGACGATCGCCGGCGCCGCGCGCGCGGCGATTGCCTGCTCGACCTGATCGGCGCGATAGTGAACGTTGACGACCGCCTTCGAAATGCCGGCTTCGACCAACTTGTCCAACACCCGGTCCAACAGCGTCCGGCCGTTCAGCTTGATCAGCGGTTTGGGGCGGTCATCGGATAGCGGCCGCATCCGCGCTCCGAGCCCGGCGGCAAGCACCATTGCGGTATCAATTTTGCCCGTCATCTGATCGTGCCAGAAAGTTGCCGAACCAGGTGCGAATCTCGGCCAGCTCGGGATGATCAAGATTGCGCCATAGATATTCGGTTACGCGCGGAATATGACGCAAGTACTGAGGTTTGCCGTCACGATGCGAAAGTCGTGCAAAAATGCCCAGGATCTTGGCATTTCGCTGCGCACCAAGCAGGGCGTAGGCCCACTTGAACCGTGCGACATCGAAATCTGCCTCCCGTTGCAATGCGCCGTTGCAGTAGTAATCGAAAAGCTCGGTTTCGACGCTGGTTGGAACATCAAGGCGCGCGTCCTGCAACAGTGAAACGAGATCGTAGGCTGCAGGCCCGCGCAGGGCGTCCTGATAGTCCAGCAACCCGACCCGCCGAACGCCCTTTCGATCCGGCATCCAAATCAGGTTCGGTGAATGAAAGTCGCGAAGCACGATGTGCTCGGCCGCACAACCGAGCCGGGCAAACTGCGGCCTCCATGCATCGAGAAATGTGTCGCGCATTGAGCGGTCCACCGGCACGCCACGTTCCTTCGTCAGGTACCAGTCGAGTAACAGCTCAACCTCGATGCTGAGCGCGGCGAGATCGAACCGCGGTAGCACATGTCGACAGCCATGGCCGCAAAGTTCTCGGTCCCACCGCTGCTGCCGCAGGTCCAACAGCACGTCGCAAGCAGCGCGATAGAGCTCCTTCAGGTCGGCTCCCGCACCGACCACATCACCGAACACCCGGTCGCCGAGATCCTCGATGATCGCGAGGCCCTGGTCGCCAGCCACAACCTGCGTTTCGGGAACCGACAAACCGCAATTGCCGAGCGCCGCACCAATCGCGATGAACGGCGCGATATCTTCCGCGAGATGGGCAATTTGGCTGTAGGCCAGGCCATCGCGTATGGCCGGCCCGTCCGGTTGGGGCGGACAGTCCATGACAAAGAAGTCACCGTTCGGCACACGCAATCTCGCGTAGTGACGCGCCGATGCATCACCCTGGAAGTAGGCGATTTCCAGGTCCTTTGGCGCCAGGCCGGCATCCGCCATCCATGACCACAGGAAGTGCCAGATCTGGCGCACACGCGCCAGGCGGGGCGCACTGGCCGGCCCGGCGCTCACCGTGATGATACGTCGATCATCGCTGCCGTCGGGCGCTTCGGATAGTTTGATTGTGAGTTTTTCAGCTGGTAGGAATTCCGCAACGCGCTCGGGCCACTCGATCAGCAAGACGGCATTTTCGGTATCCTCGAGAAGTCCGATCTCGGACAACTCATCGCCGCTTGCCAACCGGTAGAGGTCGGCATGGCGAACCACAAAGCGCGGCGTTTCGTAGGTCAGCATCAGCTGATAGGTCGGACTGGGCACCTCGTGTTCGCCATCGCCGAGTAGTGCACGAATGACATCGCGGGCAAACGTGGTTTTGCCGGCGCCGAGATCGCCGCACAGCCAAACGATGTCGCCGGCCCCGAGTTTCAGTGCCAGAAGCTGAGCAAACAGCCGCGTCTCGCTCAGATCCGCGAGTTCAAACTGCCATTCAAAGTATGCCATCGCGGCAGCGAACTCCAGCAATCTGCACGCGTCAAGGCGCACGGCATCGCGTCGGGTGCGCTCAAGCGGTTCGCGGCAGCGAACCCGAGCCGCTCTGATCCGTGCTGCGACGCGGCAGGCGCACGGTTACCTTGGTGCCGACGTCGACTTCGGACTGTAGGGAAATGTGTCCGCCATGCAGATCGACGAGGCTCTTTGCAATCGACAGGCCGAGCCCGGCACCGCGGTGGCCTGAACCGCGACTATCGGTTTCAAAGCGTTGAAACACTTGCGCCTGCCGGTCAACCGGAATGCCAACACCCTGGTCCTCGATCGTGAACACGACATCTGCGTCTTCATACCAGCACGCCAGGCGCACGATACCTTCGATCTTGGAGAATCCGACGGCATTGGACAGTAGGTTGAACAACAGCTGGCGCACCCGCGCCTCATCGGCGATGAACTCGTTGATGTCGTCCGCCAGCGAGATTTCGAACGTAAGTCGCCGGCGCCCGGCCCGCTCTTTCACGCCTAGCATGGCGGCATCGATGATCTGGCGAATCTTGACAGGCGACAGTTTGAGATCGAGCCCGCCGGCGTCGATTGTTGCAAGGTCGAGAATGTCGTCGATGATCGACAGCAAGGTGCGCGACGAGGCGGAAATGTCCGACAGGTATTCCTGCTGTTTGGCGTTGAGCTGGCCGACGTGCGGGCTGGACAGCAACTCGCTGAAGCCGATGATATTGGTCAGCGGCGTGCGCAGCTCATAGGAGACATGGCCGATAAAATGGCTCTTCAGACGGTCAGCGGCCTCGAGCGCCTCGTTGCGTTCGATCAGCGCCCGCTCGTAGGCCCGCGATGTCGTAACATCGGCGAAGGTTACCAACGTACCGCCGTCCGGCAACGGCATCGTCGCATAATCGATCACGCTTGCATCGGGGCGCACCATCTGTCCGCCGAGCGGTTTGCGCTCGTAGGTGATCGCCGTGATGCTCTCCTGAATGCGCTGCCACACCACCATGTCGCCGAACAAGACCTGTGCATGTGAGATGACCTCATCTATGTGCGGCCCCTGCTCCATCGTCGCCCGCGAGATCCGCCAAATGGCCAGGAACGCGTTGTTGAACAGCTTCAGACGCCCGTCGGTCGCAAAGACGGCGACAGCTTCTTTGAGGCTATCGAGCGTTTCGCGCTGGACATCGATTAATGCATTGTATCGGCTCTCCAGCGCCAAACGCTCGGAAATGTCCTCATAAACGTAGGTCACGCCGCCATCGGGGCGTTGGTTGGCAACCACATGCAGCATGCGCCCGTCGGGCAACTGCCACCAGTCTTCGGCCTCGTTGATCGATTGATAGACCGCCAGCTGTTTCGCCTTCCACGCCCGGTAGTCGACAATCGCAGGCAGCAGCGACAGCTCTTTCAGGCGATCGAGAATGGCGGCATCGCCGGGCGCTTGATCCAGCCAGCTCGGATCGAGCTTCCACAGCTCCTGATATGCCCGGTTATAGAAGCTCAGCTTTTGATCGCGCCCAAAGATCGCAACCGGTGTTGCCACCCTGTCGAGGGTCCGCTCGAAGGCCTCCAGCTGCCGATCCAGCTCGCCCTGGGCTGTTTCGAGTTCAGCGACGTCGACGGCCGCAGCTGCCTGTGCACGCTCCGCGCTTACGGCGTAAACGTTGTGCGCCTTGCGTTCTCCCTCCGTGACGAGAGGAAGACGATCCGTAAACACGCCGTCTCGATCGAAAGCGCGGTCGATCCTGGTGCGTTGTCGCGATTCCAAAAGCTCGATCTGCTTATCGTAGACTTCGGTCGGGTCGCTGGCCTCGACGGCGCCGACATAGGCTTCATTGACCCACTTGATTCGGCCGTCTGCGTCTTTGAGCCACGACGGTATGGGCAGCGCATTGAGCAGCGCGCGGTGTGCCCTCAGTTCACCGGAGAGGCGGCGATGCTGATCGAGAATCCTGACGAGATCGCGTTTGGTGCCGGCGACATCGCGCAACCGAAGCACCGCCCGCGATCCAGTTGCCCGCCCATCAGCCTCAAGATTGGCGCCGCTGCGCAACTTCAAATACAGCGTAAACGAGCGCCCCTCTGCGAACAGATGGTCGAGCGCGTCTTTCAAATCTTCAGCCGAAGGTTCGTCGAGCCAGATCCCGAATTTCAACAGCTGCGGCTGATCAACGGGCAACCCGTCGATGTCCGTCAGAGTGTGGGTTACGAGCCGCAGCCCGTTTGCGTCATCCCAGAAAACGAGAACCTGAGGCTCAGCACGGAATATCGCCTCAGCCGTCAACAGGCTTTGTTTCAACGAAGCCGTTTCCTCGCGTGCCTCCCGCATGATCCGCCGCGCCCGCGTCGTTAAATACAAGACCAGACCGATCGCGCCTGCCGTAAGCCCGATCAGCAACGTCAAAAGCAGAATGCGCGACAGATTCAAACCGGCAACGCTCGGGGCCGGACGCTCGACCAGGGCCATCACCAGAACCACGACGCAGGCGAGGCTTCCAAGCAACAGTGCCAGAAGCTCACGGCGGGCATGCTGTGCTATCGTGGTTTTGTTCGCGGGCTGCATTGAAATCCTGTGCCGGGCACGCGCCCGTAGTGTCGGCTGCAACGCGGGAACAATCGTGCCACTCGATCGTTTGGAACGAGGAATTTCGAATCACCCGGATTATGAAAGCTGCAGTCAATAATTGCCAGACCGGCAAGGCCGTCGGGCCCCGCCGGCGACGCCAGAGCCGTCTCGCTCGATCACTTCGCCGGCACGTCGATCATCACCGCGTTGAGCCGTGCCACGCGGCACAGCGACACGGTGAAACGCGTGTGGTGGCACGCGGCTGCGCCGCGCAACGCAGCCGGTGCACAACAGCGCCCGGCCCTGGGTGGGCTTGAGGCGTGTCAATTCATGGCTGGTCATAGCTGGGCCGGTATAAGGCCGGAAAATTGCTCGATTCTAAAATGGCGATCATCATTGTGCCTCAAATTGAAACCGCAATCGCGGCTCCAGCTCACTCTGAAACGCTATAGATCCAGGCGCATCCGACCGGATTGATTGTGCCCGCTGGCAACTGCGACCCGCAGCGCCGGCCGGCGGCATTGGTTCATTGGCGGAATTCGAGTTCGACGACGCGGATGCATGGGCGCTGTTTCGGCGCGGCTGCCGCTGACAGAGTGAGTTGGTTGTCGCGGCCTGCATATCCTGGACTTGTCACCAGCCCAAGCGCGGGCCGGCCGCGTTCACACTTATCTGCATTGGCATCCCGGTCGCCGGCCCATTGCACAGCTGAACCGGGCTCCAGCAAGTGTGCGCCGGCGGTGACACCGGCGAGCAGCACGGTGTCGCCGTTCTTGCGCCGATCCGCCAGCCATCCGGCAATGTCCTCGCGCAGGAGGTAGCTGCGTTCACAGTCCGGCTGTGCCGGCCCGGCGCCCTTGTTGCGGCATGCTTCAGGGAACCTGACAGTCAGCAGCCAAATCGACCGCCGGCCAGCAATGCTAAGACGCGTCGCCAGGCCGGGCGATTGCCAGTGCGACGCCAACGATCCCAGTTTGGGTAGTAGGAAGTGGCGCTGTCCCGTCAGTCGCACGCCGGCCCGTCGGCGGATAACAATCGCCGGAAATCGCTTGGCGGCTGTTCGACCGTCGGGCGTCAACGATGGGCCAAGGTTCAACAGAGCCCCGCGTGAGATGACAATGTGATGGTGGCGCGCCTCGAACATACGACGCAGGTCCTTGATGGCGGCGACGCCGAGCAGGATCGTGACATCCGCGTCGATGTTGTGCGGTGCGCGCAGCCGCCAACGCTGCGTTCGCCGTTCAGCGCCAAAGGTATTGCGCCAAACGGACGGTTTGGGAGACTGGCGCTGTTTGCGCCTGTCGGCGTCTTGCGTGCTGAGATGGCGCAGGTCCCAGACGGCGAACGTCAATGAACGAGCGGGCGCGGTGTCACGCGTTGGCGTGCGGGGAGCCGGCGTGAGCACGGGTGACGTTTGTATCCCGTGGCCGCGATCGCCATGCTTGTCCTGGGTCAAGCCGGAGGCTGCAAAAACTCCGGCGAACGCCATCGTTGCGATCGCAGAAAAACCGATGGCGGTCCACGAACTGCGTTGCCGGGTCAAGATCTATAACCCTCCAAGAGTTAGGGAACCTCTGAACACATCACGGGTTTGCAAAGGGCCGGGCCCTTTGGCGGGATCGGCAACGGCGGCGCCCTTAACTTATCGCCGCTTGGCGGCGATCCACGAGGGGCTGTCAGCCCCTCATACTCCCCGACCAGGGGATTATCCCCTGGACCTTGGACTTATTCAGAGGTTTTTTAGCGCAAACCATCCCGCGCCGGCCGCATGCCGGTGACGTGCTCGGCCTAGTTGATCTTCTCGAGTTGCTTCAGGTACTTCTTGACAATCGGGATATTGCTCTTGTGCGCAACGTCCGGCGTCGTCGCGATCGCTTCTTCGAGCTCCTTGATCAAGGCCGTGCGTTCCTCTGCCGGCATTGTCTTGTCCTCTTTCAGCGCCGCAACTTCATCCTGCATCACTTTGCGCGGCTCACTGAACGCGCCGGTCTCAAAGTCGAAACCGCCAACCATGAACGAAACGGTGGCGGCGACATTGTCGAGTTGATCGAATGACTCGAAGCCGTGTTTCTTGGCAAGCGCCTCCAGTTCCCCGATTAACTTCGGATCGGGCTGCTCGCCCGCCTTGTCGATCTTGTCCATCACCGATCGCAATTCGGAATGGGCCTTGAGATAACTGGCGACCTGCGCCTCAGTCAGCCTGACCTGTTTGAATTCATGTTCCTGGGCGCCGAGCGAAACGGAAGAAAACGCGACAAACACGGCGACAAGCAAGAGCCGGGAGAACTGCGTAAGTTGGCGGACCATCACGGTGATCTCCATTTGGTTAAGCCGGACGCGGCGGCAGGGACGTGCCCTTGTCCAACCATCGCCGCTCGCTGCTGCGAGCGCCCGTTTGTGATCGCGAATTCTGTCCGATACAAGGCCTAAAGCGCTTCAGCGTTCGCTCGAACCATGCCGCTCCCGCGCCCGGTGCCGACCAATCGCATCCGCCATACCCGCCGCTTGTGTCGCCGGCGCCGGCCCGCCATCGGCGACTGGAACTCTGGTCCGGCGGTGCCACCGCCCTGGTCGCCGATGCTGCCTTCGCCCACGCCCTGACGATTGTCGGGCGAAGCTCTGGCGCAATGCTGCAGTCGATGAGGTAATATTATACCATCAATCTCAACCTATTGACTCTTAAAAACATTTTCCAGTTGCGATGCAACCAAACCGCCGTTATGACAGGTGCAGCAATCACATCGCCGCCGTGAGCGTGCGAAAAACCTCTGGACCAACCGAACCTCAGGACAAACCAATGAAAACCTACTCGGCCAAACCGGGCGAGGTGGAGAAGAAGTGGATCTTGATCGACGGCGAAGGCCTTGTCGTCGGTCGGCTCGCAACCATTATCGCCACCCGCCTGCGCGGCAAACATAAGCCGACGTTCACCCCGCACGTCGAAATGGGCGACAACGTCATCGTCATCAATGCCGACAAGGTCGTCTTCACCGGCCGCAAGTACGACGACAAGCGCTACTACCGCCACACCGGCTATCCCGGCGGCATCAAGGAGCAATCTCCGAAAATGATCATGGAGGGCAAGTTTCCGGAGCGCGTCGTCATGAAGGCCGTCGAGCGCATGCTCAACAAGAACAAGATGCGCGGCCGACTGATGCGCAACCTGCGCGTCTACACCGGCACCGAGCATCCGCACGCCGCCCAAAACCCGGAAGTGCTCGACGTCAAATCCATGAACTCCAAGAACGCGAGGGTCTGATCGACATGGCAGAAGAAATCAAATCCCTCGAAGAGCTCGGCGATACGGCCGCTGCCGAGGGTGTGATCGCCGAGACCGCAGCGCCAGTCTACGAACAAAAGCTCGACGCCCATGGCCGTGCCTATGCCACCGGCAAGCGCAAAGACGCCATCGCCCGCGTCTGGATCAAGCCCGGCAGCGGCCGCATTCAGATCAACAACCGCGATTTCGACAAGTATTTTGCCCGCCCGGTTCTGCAGATGCTTTTGCGCCAGCCACTGCAGCTCGTCGAACGCCTCGACCAGTACGACATCATGGCAACGGTGAAGGGCGGTGGCCTGTCCGGTCAGGCCGGTGCCGTGCGCCACGGCATCTCGAAGGCGCTGACAAACTACGAGCCGGAATTGCGCGGCGCGCTCAAAAAGGGCGGCTTCCTGACCCGTGACAGCCGCACCGTCGAGCGTAAGAAGTACGGTCGCAGGAAGGCCCGTCGCAGCTTCCAGTTCTCGAAGCGCTAATGTGACCTCGCCACCTGTTTGGACCGCGTTCGCCAGCGCCGAGTTGGGACGCCCGGCGGCACACACCGGCGCCATGTCTGACGGATCAGATATGTTGCCGGTCGTTCAGTCTCCAGCCGTCAGCCGCCGCTCGGCGCCGCCCCCGGCAACCCGCAGGCACGATCTCGGGCGCGGCCGGGCGCGGCCGGGCGCGGATCGGCCAGCAGGGAGACCCGGCGAAGTCCGAATTGCGTTTGGCGCAGTAAACAACACCCATGCCGTCGCTTGCGCACCATACTGGTCGTCAAGCTTGCGGGCCCTTCTGTGTTCTCACGAGTTGCGACTGATCGGATCCTGACCGACGGCACAGGAACGCGCGGCTTTCAGATTTGGCAAGTCGATGTCCCGTTGACGGGACATCTGGCA
This sequence comes from Hyphomicrobiaceae bacterium, assembly GCA_965223355.1. GTDB lineage: Bacteria > Pseudomonadota > Alphaproteobacteria > Rhizobiales > Hyphomicrobiaceae > Tectiglobus. The sequence goes on along the minus strand of CBDCWE010000003.1, from coordinate 2,687,070 downwards.
AGGACGACCGACATGGACATGTTTTCCGGCGATATCTGGCAATTGCTCGCCGCCGTGCAGGCCGAGCTTCAGCAGATTGGTTCGCCGGCATGGTGGAACAAAAACTATATCCCGCTGCTCAACATCATCATGATTGATGTTGTCCTCGCCGGCGACAACGCGATTGTCGTCGGTGTGGCAGCTTCCCGCGTTGATCCGAAAATCCGCGCCAAGGTGATTTTCTGGGGCATCTTCGGCGCCGTGATCCTGCGCATCATGTTTGCTGCGGTCACCACGCAACTGTTGCAGATCGTCGGCCTCACGCTTGCTGGCGGCATTTTGTTGCTGTGGGTCTGTTGGAAGATGTATCGCGAAATCTCCGTGCCCGATGACGCCGCCGGCTCGGAGGCCGCGGAAGACGGAACCATCGCAACGCGCCAATATGTCGGTTACGGCGCAGCGATCTTCCAAATCATCCTGGCGGACGTCTCGATGTCGCTCGATAACGTTCTCGCCGTTGCCGGCGCCGCCAAAGGCAGCCCGTTGGTTCTCGTTATCGGCCTTGCGATTGCGATCGTTCTGATGGCGGTTGCCTCGCACATGATCGCGCGGCTGCTGGCCCGCTATCAATGGATCACGTGGATCGGCCTGCTCATCATCCTCTATGTCGCACTCGACATGATCTATTCCGGCTCGGCGGAGGTGTTCTGCAAGGTCTACGGGTTCGGATGCGGCCAACCCTTCCTCAAAGCCGTTTTCGACTGGGCCGTGACGTGGTAACCGAGCCCGGACCGCAGACCTGGGCGCCAGGTTGCTCTAGTGATTGAGATCACTAGCCGTTGGGCAGGATCACTGCTTTGCCGGTGTTTTGCTGGTCGTACAGCCGGTCGGCCTCGTCAGCTTGTTCGAGACGCCAGCGGTGGGTGAACAGCTTGTCGACCACGATCTTCCTGTCGGCGACGAAATCGGCACATGCCGGAGGCCTTGATTTCGATCACCGCATCGCGCGGTCCCGGTGCCGGATCATCAAACTGCCTAGAGCAACCTGCCTTTATTCGGAATCGGAACGATCCCGAATAAAGGCAGAAAGTTGCTCGCCTCTAAAGCACGATGATCTAAGCTCGAGCTTGCGATCGCCGACAAAGACGACACCCTTCATAAGTCACTCCAGATCATTGTGGCCGTCGGTCCCGATTTCGATCCAGTATCGGCCCACTATCGGCGCCTGCCCCGCGGCCGAAAACGAGTGTATTCAACGGAATGATGGTTATCAGCCCCGTGATCGGACCGCTGGCGACGACATCGATTGAACGGGCGTATGGTTGCGGCTCAGTTCGCTGCGAGCGGCACCGCGCAATGGCAACCAAGGAGCAAGACCATGAGCATTGCCGAAAGGTTTGACAATGACCCGGGCCACCGGCCTTTGACCGCCGAAATCGCGAACTGGCTGGCCGGCCTCAAGGCCAGCGACGTCTCACCGCTCGCCGACACTTGGGCCAAGCACGCGCTGCTTGACTGGTTCGCAGTGACGATCGCCGGCGCAAAGGAGCCGCTGGTCGATATCCTGGCTGAGCTCTATGCCGGCCCCGACGGCGAGGTTACAGTCGTCGGGCGCGGCGCGCGAGCCACGCTGGAGAACGCCGCCCTGATCAACGGCGCCGCCTCGCATGCCCTCGACTATGACGACGTCAACGCCCGTCTCGGCGGCCATCCGACGGTACCGGTCGCACCGGTCGTCCTCGGCCTCGGTGAACAGCTGGGCGCGAGCGGCCGCGAGGTGCTCACGGCGTTTGTCGCCGGCACCGAAGTCGAGTGCCTGATTGGCGGGATGGGGGCGACCGGGCACTATGAATTGGGCTACCATGCGACGGCGACGATCGGCACCTTCGGCGCTGCTGCCGCGGCCTGCAAGCTGTTGGGCTTGGATGAACGTCAAATCCGACATGCGCTCGGCATCGCGGCATCGCAGGCGGCCGGTCTTAAATCGAACTTCGGCACGATGACCAAGCCGCTACACGCCGGCAAGGCGGCGATGAACGGCCTCATTGCCGCCCGCCTTGCCGCCAAGGGTTTCACCGCCAACGAGGCGATCCTGGAGTGCGCACAAGGCACCGCCGACGTCATGATGCCGGACTTCGAAGCGGGTTTCACGCAGCCCAATCCGGCTGGTTACTACGCCGTTCAGCAGACCCTGTTTAAGTATCACGCGGCCTGCTACCTCACGCACGCGAGCATCAATGCGATTGGCGAACTGCGCGACCAACATGGGCTTAGCCTCGATGACCTGCAGGCCATGACCCTGCACGTCCGACCCGGGCATTTGACGGTCTGCAACATTCCCGATCCGAAGACCGGTCTCGAGATCAAGTTCTCAATCCGCCACTGTGCCGCGATGGCGCTCGACGGCATCGACACCGCCGCACTTGCGGCCTATTCGGACGACAATGCCGTTGATCCGCGGCTTGGCGAAGCCCGCGCGAAGATCGCCTTGCAGACCACCGATCAGATCGAGCGCCACGCCGCCCGCGTGGTGTTGACCCTCAAGGATGGGCGCACGCTTGAAGCGCAGTCGGATGCGGGCGTGCCGGCATCGGATGTCGACGGCCAATGGACCAGGCTCGCACGCAAATTTGACGCGCTCAGCGTTGCGGTGATCGGCGCCGACCGGGCCGCACGCCTCAAGCAGGGTGTTGGCGATCTGGAAAACGCGGCAAACATCTCTGCGATTATGGCAGCGGCGCGCTGACCCGCTTCGCTGCACAAGTGTGCACGCACGATCACCTGCCCGGGCAACTCACCTGCCCGGGCAACAAAGGCGTCCGGTTTGCTCGCCCGGTTGTGCATCGACGATGATGACGCTCGGAAAAATCGCTGTATAGTTGCCATAATCAACGCAACAGGGGAGGACACGCTCATGCGCGAAGCCGTCATCGTTTCCACCGCCCGCACGCCGATCGGCAAGGCCTATCGCGGCGCTTTCAACAACACCTCGGCGCAGGAGCTGGGCGGCCACGCCGTCAAGTCGGCGATCGAGCGCGCCAAAGTTGACCCGGCCGAGATCGAGGACGTCATTATCGGCGCCGCCCTGCAACAAGGCTCCAGCGGATATAACATCGGGCGCCAGGTCGCGTTGCGTGCCGGCTTGCCGACCAGCGTTGCCGGGATGTCGATCGACCGCCAGTGTGCGTCCGGCATGATGGCGATTGCCACGGCCGCCAAGCAGGTGGTCGAGGACGGCATGCAGGTGACCGTCGGCGGCGGTCTGGAATCGATCTCGCTGGTTCAAAACGAGCACCGCAACGCCTACCGCGCACAGGACGGCTGGCTCAACGAACACGTCCCCGCGGTCTACATGTCGATGCTTGAGACCGCCGAGACCGTCGGCGAGCGCTACGCCATCACACGCGAGGCGCAGGACGAATTTGCCTTCCAGTCGCAGCAGCGCACGGCAATCGCCCAGCAGGCCGGCCGCTTCGATGACGAGATCGTAGCGATGACCTCGACGATGTTGGTCCAGGACAAGGAAACCAAGGAGATCTCCGAGCGCCAAGTCACACTTGAAAAGGACGAGGGCAACCGCCCCTCGACCACAATGGAGGGGCTGTCGGGCCTGCAACCGGTCTTCAAGGACGGCATGGTCATCAAACAAGGCAAGCACATTACCGCCGGCAACGCCTCGCAGCTGTCGGACGGCGCCTCGGCAGTCGTTATCATGGAAGCCCGCCAAGCCGAGCGCCGCGGTCTGCAGCCGCTCGGCATCTACAAGGGCATGGTTGCCGCCGGCTGCGATCCGGACGAAATGGGTATCGGTCCGATCTTCGCGGTCCCGAAGTTGCTGGAAAAGCACGGCCTCAAGATGGATGACATCGGTCTGTGGGAACTGAACGAAGCCTTTGCCGTGCAGGTGCTCTATTGCCGTGACAAGCTCGGCATCCCCAACGAAAACCTCAACGTCAACGGCGGTGCCATTGCGGTCGGACACCCTTACGGCATGTCAGGCGCGCGCCTGGTTGGTCACGCTTTGATCGAAGGTAAACGCCGCGGCGTCAAGAATGTCGTCGTCACGATGTGCGTTGGCGGCGGCATGGGCGCTGCCGGGCTGTTCGAAGTCGCCTAGTGATCCCGTATCACTTAAAAGACGCATTGAGATGCGTTGTCCTGGTTCGTGAGCGGGACGGCGTGCCAAAGCATAGCGCCGGGTCATCGTGCTTTAGAGCATTTCAGCCTTAGGCTCGACCATATCCGACGTTGTTGATGTAGTTGCGGCATTCGCTTTCGGTGATCGCGGAGACGACGCTTGCAACCTGGTTTGATATGGCTTCCAGGTTGCGCTCTTCGGCCATTCGCATCCAGTGTTTGACCTTGGAGAACACCTGCTCGATCGGATTAAGGTCGGGCGAATATGAGGGCAGGAATGCGAGCGTTGCTCCGGCTGAGCGGATAGCATTTCGAGCCGCGCACCCGCGATGGCTTCCTAGACGATCGAGAATGACGATGTCGCCGGCGCGCAGTGTTGGCACGAGTAGGCGCTGAACGTAGAGCCGGAACAATTCGCCGTTGATCGGCCCATCGATGACGCAGGGCGCGGTCAACGCTTCAACGCGCAAGGCGGCAATAAACGTGTAGGTCCGCCAGCGGCTGTCGGGCGCATAACCTTTCAGGCGCTCGCCTTTTGGTCCCCAGCCGCGGATCGGCGCCATATCCGTCTTGATCCAGGTCTCATCGATAAAGACAAGGCGCTCCGGGGCGAGCTTGCCCATTGCACCACACCAACGTGCACGCCGTCGCGCAACGTCATTGCGGAACTGTTCAATCGCCAGCAGCGTTTTTTTTGAAACTCAACCCTTCGCGTCGGAGAAAGCGCCAAACGGTGTCATGCGAGACGCGAACACCGCGGGCCGCCAGCAGGTCTTTCATACGGTGCAGCGTCAGATGCGGCGTGGTCTCGATCAAATCCAGAACCACGCCCCGGTGCGGTTCCAATCGGCACCTTTTGTGTCCGCCGAATTTTCCTGGCGCGATGCTGCCCGTCTCCCGCACGCGCTTGGCCCAGGTGATGACTGTCGACGGTGCAAGGTCGAAACGTTCCGCGATCGACCGCAAACTGTGGCCTGCTTCGATTGCCGCTCGAACACGTGCACGAAGATCGTCAGAGTATGGTTTTGCCATGGATGCTGGCCCCCTTACCCAGCACCCATGTTGAATCAGAAACCAACTGATTTGGGAATCCACCGATTCAGGCTAACGCTGAAATGCTCTAGGCGGCACGGGACGTCCAAAGCGATAGTTGTTCAGCGGTTTCCTAGGCCGGGGCCGGATGCCGGCGATGTCCGTAGAGCATGGCATAGAGGCTTGGGATCACGACCAGGGTCAGAACGGTGCCGACCAACAAGCCGCCGGCAATGACCACGGCGAGATCATAAAACAGCACATCCCTGGATATGATAATCGGCAACAGCCCCATTGCCGTCGTGAATGTCGTCATGACAATCGGTTGCAGACGGCGGACGCCGGCTTCGGTAATGGCCTCGAAAAACTCCCGGCCGTTGTCGCGTTCAAGGTCAATCCTGTCGATCAGCACGATGGCATTGTTGATGACAATGCCAGACAGCGCCAACAGTCCAAGAATGCCCATGAAGGAGAAGTTGGCGCCAGGCATCAGCACCAACGCAAGCGCAACGCCAGTGATGACAAGTGGAATGGTCAAAAAAATCATGACGGGTTTGATGATGCTGTCAAACTGCCAGATGAGGACGAGAAACATCAGCGCAAACGCAAGCGGCACGTTGGCAAACAACGCCCCCTGCGCGTCTGATGATCCTTCGAGCTCCCCGCCCTTTTCAATGCGGTAGGCTGCCGGCAGCGTTTTGCGCAGCGTTTCGATTTCCGCCGACAATTTTGCGTCGAGGGCAGCTGCTGTGAGGGTTCGACTCTTGGCTGAAACTGTGATTGTCCGCTCAAGATCAGTGCGGCGGACCTGCGAAAAGCCTGTTTTGGCCCTCAGGCGCGCGATCTGGACGAGCGGAACCGGGCTTGAATCCGCTATCGCAATATTGAGCGAACGCAGGCGGTCGAGATTGGTTCGCTGATTCTCAACCGCCCGAAATACGATTGGTATGGAGATGTCGCCAACGCGGAAGTTGGTCACGGTGGAACCAGATAACTGACTGTTGAGCGCATTGGCGACGTCTTCGCTTGAAACACCGGCGCGACGGGCCGCCTCTTGGTCGACGACCGCCTGGATGGTCACGACCGGGTTCTTCCAGTCGTCGGTAATGTCAATGGTCCAGGGCACGCGTCGCAGGGCGAGCTGGAGTTGTTCCGCTGCACGCTTCAAGACGCTCTCATCCGGACCGACAATCCGATAGGCGACCAGGCCGGCCTCGTTGGGGCCCATCGACATTGGCTTGGGATAGATTTCTGCCTCCGGCATCTGATTGGCGGTGAACAATCTGACCCGGTTCGCGAGGGCGTCAACCCCGGCAGAAGATTTCAGCTCAACAAGCATGTAGGCGGTGTTGGGCGTTCCATCGACCGGGCTCAGAGCGAGATAAAATCGCGGTCCGCCGTCGGCGATATAGGTGATGACATTTACAACCTCGGGATTGCGGGACTTATCCAGAAGCCAGCTTTCGATCTTCTGCGTAACCTTGCGCGTCGCTATCGTGTTGTGGCCCTGGGGCAGCTCCACGATCACCTGGAGTTGTGCTCGCTCCGATTGCGGAAAAAAGGTTTTGGCTGCGAACTGGAACAAGAAGATGCCGACCAACAACGTCGAAAAGGCGACGCCAACCGAGAGGTAACGGTAAGAAAGGCAAGTCCTCATGAAGCCGCGGTAGGCGTCATAGTACCATTTTGCATAGGCGACGTCGTCGTCAACGGGTTCGGCGACTTTCAGAAACCAGATGCAGAGCAGGATCAAAGCAGTGAGCGCGATGATCCAGCTCACGATCAAGGCAATCGCGATGACGAGCGAGATCGATCGGGTATATTCGCCGGCTCCGCCCGGCGCCAGCATCAACGGCATGAATGCGAGGATCGTTGTCAGGGACGCTGCCAACAGCGGCATCGATAGGCTCGATCCGGTCGCGAGCGCGGCGCTGGTTCGCTCCTCGCCACGTTCCAGGCGCCCTTTGAGATCCTCGGCAACGACGATGCCGTTGTCGACCAACAGCCCCAACGCGATGATCAGCGAGGCAAGCGACATCCGTTCCAGTTCGATGCCGGTCAAGCGCATCACAATGATGCTTGTGATCATCACCAGGGGAACCATGGCACCGACGATCAACCCGGTCCGCAATCCAAGAAACGCGATCACCACCACCAATACGACGATAACCGTCTGCCACAGGTTGTTGAACACGCCGAATACCGCGCGCTCAATATCCTTCGGCTGCCAGGTGACGTAGTCGAGCGTGAAGCCCACCGGCAGGGATTGCTCGAACTGCTCGGTCGTCGTCTGCAGACTTCGCCCAAACGCGGTGGCATCGAACTGGTCAACCATGGAGACCGACACGACGATTGCTGGTCGCCCGTTCCAGAACACCGGTTTACGCGGCGGATCTTCGTAGCCCGTCGTAATCTTGGCGATGTCATTCAAGTAGACCGGGGCATCACTGCTGTCGATGCTGAAGGCGATATTTCGCAATTCCCTGACGGCGCTGAAGTCGCCGGTCGGTTCGATATTGAAGGTCTTGCCGTCGGCCTCGATCTTGCCGCCGGGCAGGATAATGTTGCGCTTGGAAATGGCATCGAGAATCGATCGCGGACTGAGGCCCATACGGGACAGGCGGATATTGTCGAACTCGACAAAAATTCGCTGATCCTCGTCGCCAAACAATTCAACTTTTCGAACACCTTTGACCTTCGCATAGATTTCACGGCGAAATGTTTTGGCCGCCTGATACATTTCAGCAATCGAGAACCCATCGCCGGTTATGGCGATCGTGGCCATCGCGACGTTACCCTTGTCATCCGAGACCAGCGGGCCTTCCGTGCCGCTGGGAAGACTGCCGCGGACGTCGTCCATTTTGTTGCGCAAGTCGGCCCACACCGGAACAACGTTGGTGTACTTGTCTGCCAACGTGATCTTGATGAGTGACTGACCTGTCGACGAAATCGACTCGATCTTGTCGACCTGCGGAATTTCGCGAATCTTTTCTTCGAGCCGCTTGGTCAGCAGCTGCTCGATCCGATTTGCGGGCATGCCGGGATAGCGTGCAATCACCGATGCATTGCGGATCGTGATGGCGGGATCTTCACGCGAGGGATGCGAGGGCAATCCGACGGCGCCGAAAACGGCGCAGAGCAACAATAGCGCCGCCGTCAGCGTTTTGTTTTTGAGCGCCAGCGATGTCAGCATGCAACGCCCCCTGGCCCGATCACTGCACCGCTACTTCGGTCATCATCGCGTTCAACCGCGCTACGCAGCGCGGCGAACGGTGATAAGCGTATGGTGTTATAGGCCTGCGCCGCGCAACGGGCCTGCGCCACCCAACGCCGCCGATGGGCTGGCCAGCGCGGCCACGCCGGCGGCGCCCAATGCACACCATGCCGCGTCGACCCCGTGCCGCGATCGACCACATCGTACGGCGTGTTTCGCCTGGCTGTTGGTGCATGTGACCTCCGTGCCGACCGCGTGTCGGTAAAGTGATTGGCCTAGAGCAACCTGCCTTTATTCGGAATCGGAACGATCCCGAATAAAGGCAGAAAGTTGCTCGCCTCTAAAGTGGCGATCATCTTTGTGCTTTAAGTTGGAACCGCAATAGCGGTTCCAACTTAAAGCACGATGATCTAGAATGGCTTCTCGGCCGGCATCAGTCTGACCTTCATGCCATCATACATGTGCCCAACGCCGGCGGTCGCAATGACGTCTCCCGCTTTCAGCTCGCCGACAATCTGCGGTTCGTTACCATCAACGCCGACAACGCGAACCGAGCGCTCGCGGACCACGCCGGTTTCTTTGTCAAAGACATAGACAAGCGCGTTGTTGCCTTTGATGCTGGGCTTGAGCGCGCCAATCGGAACGGAGAACGCCGTGCCGGTGGCCGCGGTCGCAAACCGGAACTGAACTTCCGCACTCATCCCCGAGCGAACACCTGTGGGCGAAGTCGTCAGGCGCACGACCACCGGAAAAGCGGACGCATCACCGGCTTGCGGCGAGATCTCCGTGACCTTGCCGGCCGCCACCTCATTCCTACCCTTCAGTGTCGGGAACCGAACCGTCACGTCCTGCCCGATCCGGATCGATCCGATCAGGCTGTCCGGAGCGGCAATTTGGACTTTGTTCTCGCCTTGCGTCTGAACCACGTAGATCGCCTGACCTGGGGTGATCTCTTCGAACACTTCCACTTTGCGTTCGGAAACCGTGCCGGAGAACGGGGCGACAAGATTTGTCTTCTCGACATCGCGTTTGCGCAATTCCAACTGGCTGTTGGCAATCCCGACCTGCGCTTGCGCGTTGCGCAGCGTAGCCGTGGCCGTATCAAACGCCGTCCGAGTCGCAAATCGCTTGTCCCACAATTCCTTCGTTTGCGCGTACTTTTGCTGCGCGTCGACGAGACTGGCGTTGGCTTGCTCCAGCGCAAGTTCGGCTTGCCTGAGCTCGAGTTCGTAGGGCTTGGGATCAAGTTGTGCGAGGCGTTGGCCGGTTTGGACAGCGTCTCCGACTTTGGCGCTGATCTCGACGATCCGGCCCTTGATCTCGAAGGCAACGTTGGAACTGGTCCCGGCCTCCACCACACCCGCCAGGATCCGGTTATCTTTGCCGGCAACTTGTCCGACGGTCATGTGCTTGATCGCGCGAGGCGGAAACTCTTCGGGCCTGTCAGCTTCTTGGCCGCAGCCTGCCAGCACTATCAACGCCCACGTGCCCGCCAACGGGCCAAGGAACCCACGCATACCTGCCCTCATCGGATCCAACTGCCCGAGGCCCGCATCAACCGAACTTAGTGGTGCGGCCATTGCTAGAGCAACCTGCCTTTATTCGGGATCGGAACGATCCCGAATAAAGGCAGAAAGTTGCTCGCCTCTAAAGTGGCGATCATCTTTGTGCTTTAAGTTGGAACCGCAATAGCGGTTCCAACTTAAAGCACGATGATCTAATGGTCTGCATCACCAAAAAAACGAATTCAGACACTCAAAATTTGGTCTGTGCCAAAGCGCGGTGGGTGATGCTGGGGCATCATAAGGCCGCAGCAACGCTGGCACCAGGCCAAATCTGAGTGTCTTCGGTGTGTGTGCCCTGGCCCCTTGAGGGCGTCAGCCGCACTCACCATAGCGCCCGCTATGCTTTGGCCCGCCGTCCTTCTCACGAACCAGGCCTGCTCACGAACCAGGGCAGCGCATTGAGATGCGCCATTTTAGGTGATAGAGACCATTAGGCTCGGTTGACGCCCGTCTCCGCCGCACCACCTGTCATCGCAGATCAGCGTCTTATCCGCAACACTCCTAACAGCTGGCCCACACCCGCTCAAGTCGATGTCGCGAAATTTCAAGAAAGTGAACGCCCTTTGTTGAAACTTTGGACAATGTTCCTGCCGATCTGAGTTCCTGCCAATCTGATTGAGTGCCGGCCGACCTGCCGTCGGTCAGCCCATTTTCGCCATCGCATCGCAGTAAACGCATTTTATTGGCAAAGCAGCTTAGCCCCAACGTCAAGTGCGATGAGATCGGCGACATTTGGGCTTGCAATTGATGGAGTTGATCTTTGCGGATTGAGAACTTTCATCCCGGACGTCGGTTGCGCCTGATGCTCACCGTGGTTGCCGGCGGGCTATGTCTGTTGCAGGCAGGCTGTGCATCCAGGCCGCGTTTGCCGGTCCCGAACGAGCTGGCAGACAAGGTCGAGGTCAAGGGCGTCGGGCGCGTGCGCGGATGGGGCGATGTCGCCATCCCAGACCTTGAAAAGCACGCAGCTTACCGGCTCCGCCAGATTCGGAAAAGCCGTCCAGGGTTTTTGAAGCAACGCCGACGCACCGTGTCTTACCTCGCACTTTCCGGCGGCGGCGCGAACGGCGCGTTTGGCGCCGGACTGTTGAACGGGTGGTCGGCGACGGGCAAGCGACCGGAATTCGAGATTGTCAGCGGCGTCAGTACTGGCGCGCTGATGGCGCCGTTTGCGTTTCTCGGCTCGGACTATGATCGGCCGCTGCGCGAGATCTATACACAATATTCGACAAAGGATCTCGTTAAACCCCAGGTCCTTGCCGGACTGGCGGGCGGTAGCGCATTGTCCGACACGACACCGCTGCGCAACTTGATTGCCAGGTACATCGATCGCAAGCTCATCAACGCCGTCGCTCGCGAGCACGCCAAAGGCCGGCGCCTGTTGGTTGGAACCACCAACATCGATGCCGAGCGGCCCGTCGTTTGGGATATGGGCCGCATTGCCCAACTTGGCACGAACAAATCGTTCGCGCTGTTCAGATCCGTGCTGTTGGCCTCCGCCGCTCTGCCCGGGCTGTTTCCGCCGGTGTTCATAAGGGTGGCGGCGGACGGCAAGACTTACCAGGAAATGCACGTCGACGGCGGCACCACGGAAAACGCGTTCCTGTTGCCATTGCACCTGGATCTCAAGAAGCTCGACGAGCGCGGCGGACGCAGACTAAGGCGTCGGATCTACGTTGTTGCAAACGATAAGACCGGCCCGAGCCCGGCTGTGACCAAGAGTACCGCGCTCGACATTGCCGGCCGCTCAATCGTGACCTTGATCAAGCAGCAACTGGAAGGCGATCTGATTAAGCTCTACTTGCGCGCCAAAGAAAATCGGATCGACTACAACCTTGCCAGTATTCCATTGTCATTTCGCGAGAAGAGCAAGGAACCCTTCGACAAAGTCTATATGCGAAAGCTCTACCGTTTGGGCTTCGAGCTGGCCAGAAAGGGCTACAGGTGGGCCAAGAAACCTCCCGGGATTTGACACTGCTCAAGATCAGTTGAGGATCGGTTCGTCATGCAACGCGTTGTTTGGTTCGTGCTGGGCGCCTTGAGCGCCAGTGTCGTTTGGCTGCTCGTCTTGCGCGCCGGCCAGCTGACGTTACTCAACCAGATTTTGGGGAGCGGCTGATTTGCGCAGCCGGTGCCACCACCCGCCGCGTCTCAATGTTGTTTGGCTGCAGTGCACGCCAACGCAATCGCAATTCGGATCGGCCAACGGCTGCTTGTGGTTGTTGATGGCGAGCAATCGTTGTGGTGAGCTTGACAACAAGGTTCTGCCGACCGTCCACGCCTGCCGTCGCGTTGCAGGCAGCAGCGAGCGTCACGGCCACGCCCCAAAGTTCCAGAATTGGTGCGCAGATCGCAACAGCCATCAGCCGCCTCGCTCTGCCCGAGGACAACCTCTTGAAGCAACACAACTAGATCATCGTGCTTTAATGGAGTTCCCCCGGTTTCGCGGACACCTTATGAGTATCAAAGGAGGCTGTCCCTATGCCGCGAACGAGGAACCCTTATCCGCCAAGAATTTCGCAATCAGATCGTAGCGCTTGCGAAAACTGGGCGCAGTATTGAAAGCTTGGCACGCGAGTTCGAGCCGTGCACGGCGACGATCCACGGCTGGATCAAACAAGCCGAAGCCGATAGCGGCGAGCGCTGCGATGCGTTGACGAGCGAGGAGCGCGAAGAGCTTCGTCGCCTGCGCCAGGAGCGCGATATCCTCTCAAAGGGTGAGCCGTTGACGGCGCCATTGGTTCGAGCCCAACGGCGAACGCCTGGTTTGCTCACAACGACGCGACATCCTCGCGGTCTTCGAGTTCATGAAGGCGAACCAGGCGATGTTCCCGATTGCAATGATGGCCCGCGTCCTTGGTGCCTCGCGCTCCGGCTTTCATGCCTGGACGGGGCGGGCGCCGTCGGCACGCGATGTTGCCGATGGTGAACTGCTTGAGCAGATCAGAAAGATTCACGAGCAGTCGCATAAAACCTATGGCGCACCGCGCATCCACGCTGAATTGGCGTGCCAAGGGATCAGAGTGGGTCGCAAGCGTGTCGAGCGCCTCATGAAAGCGGCCGGCTTGCAGGGTGTGAGCCGGAGAAAGTCGGCCCGCACAACGATCCGTGATGAACGCGTTCGCCCGGCCTGCGATCTGGTCGACCGCAACTTCGAGGCTGAGGCACCTGACCGGCTCTGGGTCGCCGACATTACCTACGTGCCGACCTGGGCGGGCTTTCTCTATCTGGCTGTCGTGCTCGATGCCTTCTCACGCCGTATCGTTGGCTGGGCAATGGCGCAGTCCTTGAAAACCCGGTTGGTGCTTGATGCGCTCAACATGGCGATCGGCCAGCGCAAGCCATGCAATGTGATCCATCATTCGGATCAGGGATCGCAATATACGTCCGTTGCCTTCGGGCTTCGGTGCAAGGAGGCCGACGTTCGCCCATCAATGGGCTCGCTCGGCGATGCCTACGATAACGCGATGTGCGAGAGCTTCTTTGCCACCCTCGAATGCGAACTGCTCGATCGGCGCAAGTTCAAGACAAAGGCAGAGGCGCGCATCGCCATCTTCCAGTTCATTGAAGGCTGGTACAATCCCGGACGACGTCACTCAGCCCTCGGCTATATGTCCCCGATCAACTTCGAAAGAAGCTGCCAAGCAACGCTAGAAACTGCTAGTCCCTAACTGTCCACCAAACCGGGGGAACTCCATACCTATGCCGTCGCTTCCGGTAGGGCTCGATAGGTCTGCGGTTCCTTTATGATCTTTCTCATGGTACGCGCCGGCTTTGCGACGAGTTGTTCTATGGCGCGGGCAGTGAGCCGTGCAGCGCCGTTCGTCTTGCGCCGATTGTAGCGGAACTGGAACTCGTCCAGGTAGGATTGCAGATGGCGCGTTTTGACGGCGCCGCCGTGGGTGCCAAGCAGCCAGCGTTTGAGCAGCGAGACAACCCAGTGAACCGTCTGTAAGGCATCATCTTCGCGCCGTGCATCGCGCGTCTGAATTTTTTGCTCATGGTTGCGGTCGCCGAGAGAGCGGGCATTGTAACTGGCAAGCCCGTCGGTCGTAACCTCGGCGCGCGGCGCGATATACCGATCGGCGAAGCGCTTGATCGTGGCCTCATCGTTGTTTTGAGCCAGCGCCAGCCGCACGCGTCCGCCGCGCTCTGCCGCGACCAACACCAGCGCCTTTCCCAGGCGTTTGGAGCCGACATAAGCTTCATCGATTTCAACTCCGGCAGGTCCTCCTGCCGCGCCTTGCTCAAGCGGTTCCGCGTCCGGCCGCATCAACGACGCGCGGATCTTATGCAGCCAGCTCCAAGCCGTTTTGTACGAACCGAAGCCCATGATCCTCTGTAATTCCTTCGCGGAGATGGCGTTCTTGCGCGCGGCGATTTCGAACACGGCACGGAACCAGACCTTGAGCGGATACTTGGTCTTTTCCAGAACCGTGCCCGAGGTCAGGCTAGTCTGATGGCCACACTCAGCGCATTCGAACAGCCGCCCGCCGCGCTCTTCCCAAACCCGCGTGCTCTGGCATTTGGCGCAGGCCGGCTTGCCGCCCCAACGCGCCTCCATCCAGTACGCCCGGCAGTCCTCTTCGCTCTGAAACCGCTCCTCGAACTCAATCGCCGTCTTCGGAAAATCACGCCACAAATTGTTGCTGTGTTCTGCCATGTTGACCCTCCTGCATGACCAACACATCGCACAGAACTATGCCGGATTTGGGGGGATAGGTATGCTACGCGAGACTGGCGCAACCGCCGCGATAGATGGGACCTGAACAAAGTCAAAGCACCGCTCTTCGGCAGCGTTGAAATGACGTTTTACGACGTCGTCGAAGCTCGAGATCCGCGTAAGGCGGCAGAAGATCGCCGTGCCCTCGGTGAGCCATTGCCCGTAGAACCCGTTTCCGAAAAACTGCCCTACATCCCACGAGAGACACAGCAACACCACGAAAAGATCGCAACCAAAGTCAAACGAACCACCCAACAACACCAAGAAAATACCAAGCGCCGCTCAACCGGCCGAAAACGAAATCCACGACCGAGACGCTGACCGATGTCGGTTGTCTGGGGAGTAACGGCTACGGCGCGGACTTTGCAGCGCGTCTCGATCCTTGTTCGGTTTGATCATAAGACGACATTCCCTACCAAGAGTTTGCGATCCTAGATTGTGCCCTGCTCGCCATGCATGTAGTCATGAAAGGCCGTCGCAACCGTGCGCCAGAAGTGATGAGTTGGCTCAATGAGCAACCAGTTTTGACTGATTATAAGATTGATCGAGCGCGCAATTCGGGGCAGTGCCCCGCATTGATCGCGCGTTCGAGCGGGACAGGCCCCCCGGAGGATGTCAGATCATGAGTCTAGATGCTGTCACGCTTGCCATTCTCAAAGGACGGCTAGAGCAGATTGCCGACGAGATGGATGCGACTTTGTTTCGATCCGCCTTCAATCCCATCATTGCAGAAGCACATGACGCATCGCACGGCATCTATGATTCCAGGACCGGCGAGACGTTGGCGCAAGGCAAGTCCGGTTTGCCGATTTTCGTTGGCGTGATGGCATTTGCGGTCAAAGCTGTGATTGAGAAGGCCGCATCCGAGGGTGGCCCGAATGAGGGCGACGTCTGGATCTTCAATGATCCCTATCTTGGTGGCACACACCTCAGTGACTTTCGTCTTGTGAAGCCGCTGTTTCGGAATGGCGAGGTTTTCTGCTACCTCGCGTCGGTTGGACATTGGCACGATGTCGGCGGAAATGTTCCGGGCAATTACAATCCCGTTGCAACGGAGAGCTTCCAGGAGGGCATGCTGATCCCGCCGGTGCGGCTCTATGATGCTGGGGAGTTTCGCTCGGAGATCGTCGACATTCTCTCAGCGAATTCGCGTTTGCCGAACTCGCTTTACGGTGACCTCAACGGCCAAATCAACGCGCTGGATTTGGGAACGCGTCGCATGGAAGCGCTTCTGGACGAATACGGTGATGAGACGGTCGCAGGTGCGATGCGCGAGTTCAAATCACGAGCGGCAGAACACATGCGTTCGGAAATCCGCGCGCTGCCGGACGGCACCGTGTCAGCAGAGGATTGGCTCGACAATGACGGGATTGTTGATGAGCCACTGCGAATAGCACTCGACATGACAATAGCCGGTGATCAACTGACGCTCGACTTCACGCGCTCGTCGCCAGCCTGTGCCGGTCCTGTCAACATCGCGCGCTCGACCACGGTCGCTGCTTGCTACGTTGCCCTCAAGCATGTCTTTCATGATGTCCCGGCCAATGCCGGCGTCCTCGAGCCGGTCACCTTCAAGATTGATCCGGATTCGATCTTGTCGGTGGAGGCGCCCAAGCCAGTGGGCGGCTATACCGAAACTATTCTTCGTCTTATCGATATCACGTTTCAGGCCATGGCGAAACTGGTGCCGGAACGCTCGAACGGCTGCGCCTATGGCACGATCAATGCGCTATCTCTGGCTGGAACGCGAGCCAATGGCGCTCGTTGGGTGATGTTCTCCTTCTTTGGCGGCGGACATGGCGGCCACCCGGAAGGCGACGGTTTGAGCCACGGCAACGCGCCAATCTCTATGGCAACAATCCCCCCGTTGGAAATTCTGGAAGCGGCCTATCCCGTAAAGTTTACGCAGTGGGCGTTGCGCAACGACTCAGGTGGCCGGGGCAAGCATCGTGGTGGGCTCGGCGCCGTCTATGAAATCGAACTTCTGGAAGAGGAAGCCGATGCTTTCCTGTTTGGCGAGCGCGGCCGCTTCGCGCCGCGAGGCGTTGCTGGCGGTGAAGATGGTGCCAACAACCGTTTCTTCTATCCGTCGGACGGCGACATGGTTGAACCGCCAATGACGTCAAAGGTCCATGGTGTCAAACTCAAGCGCGGCGAGCGTGTTCGCTTAGAAACACCAGGCGGCGGCGGTTACGGCGATCCCGAGCAACGAGACCCCCAATTGAGTGCGCGCGATATTGCCCTAGGATATGTCAGTGAGGGTGGGCGCTAAGCATGGCGAAGCGATACAGCGTTGGCGTTGATGTTGGCGGCACCTTCACAGACATCTTCGTTCTCGACAACGAGAGCGGAACAGCGAAGGTCGTCAAGACCCCTTCGACTTTGGATGATCAGTCGCGAGGGTTGGTCGAAGGGATTTCGCAGGCACTCCCTAAACTCGGCGATATTCTCAACATAATCCACGGCACGACAACGGGCACCAACGCATTGCTGGAGCGCAAGGGTGCTGAGACCGGCATTATAACGACAGCGGGATTTCGCGATGTCCTGGAAATGCGCCGCCGTGATCGCCCGACCACCTGGGGACTATGGGGACAGTTTGAGCCAACCGTGCCGCGCAACCGACGCCTTGAAATCAACGAGCGAACGCTTGCCGATGGTACGGTTCTGGAGGCCGTCAACCCGGATGAGATCAAGGACAAGGCGCGCCAGCTGCTTAAAGCCGGCTGCCAGTCCGTCTGCATCTTCTTTATCAACGGCTATGCCAACGAAGAAAACGAACGCATCGCTGCAACCGCAGTGCGCGAGGTCTGGCCCAACGAATATGTGACGTGCGCGACTGAAATTCTGCCAGAAATCCGCGAGTTCGAGCGATTGTCGACGGCAACCATCAACGCGTACCTACAGCCCATCGTATCGTCCTATCTCGAAAGGCTTGATGGTGGTCTGAGGGCAGCTAACTTCGCCGGCGACTTGATGATCGTGCAGTCCAACGGCGGTGTGATGTCGGTCGAGACGGCGAAGGCGATGCCGGCACGCACAGCGCTGTCGGGCCCGGCCGCCGGCGTACGAGCGGCACAGGCCATCGCAACAGCTGCCGGCTACGACAACATTATCACATGCGATCTCGGCGGCACCTCTTTTGATGTTTCCTTGATCGCCGATGGTGCCGCAGAACTCACGGCGCAAACCCAGATCGATTTCGGCATGGTCATCCGAACCCCGATGATCGAAATCACGACAATCGGCGCTGGCGGCGGATCGATTGCGCGGATCGATGCCGGAGGCTACCTGCAAGTGGGGCCTGAGAGCGCCGGGTCGGATCCCGGTCCGGTGTGTTATGGCCTTGGCAACACGAAGCCGACGCTGACAGACGCAAACCTCGTGCTTGGCCGCATCAATGCCGAACGCCCGATTGGTGGAAAGTTAGAGACGCTTGATTTGTCGGCTGCGCGCGATGCCATTGCAAAAGAGATTGGCGCGCCACTTGGGCTCGCCGTGGAAGATGCCGCCGAAGCAATCTTGCGCGTCGCCAATGCAAAGATGGCAGGCGCAATTCGACTTGTTTCAATTGAGCGTGGCTACGATCCAGCAAAGTTCTATGCCATGCCGTTCGGTGGTGGCGGGGCTTTGCACGCAGGAGCCCTGATCTCCGAATGCGGATTGAACGGTGCCATCGTTCCGCGATTTCCCGGCGTGACCTCTGCGCTCGGCTGCGTTGTTGCAGACATGCGTCACGATCGGGTGAAAACCGTCAACACGCTACTGACCGACATCGATTGCGCCACTCTTGAGGCGGACCTTCGCGGCGTAGCTGCCGAATTGCAGGAGCTTCTGGCACAGGCTGGCGTCACGTTTGAGGCGACTGAGACCCTCTACGAACTCGACATGCTTTACGTCGGCCAAACACATGCGGTTGCCGGCACATTGACCATGTCACAGGATGGACTGCAGCAGAGCGACATCATCAACGCATTCGAAGACGGCTACCGCGCCCGCTTCGGCAGGCTGTTGGAGAACATTCCGGTCCGCGTTATGAACTATCGTGTCGTGGCGATTGGCAAGCGCCCACCGTTTGATTTGCGCATGCTTGGACCGACCAATCCTGCCAGTGCTGCAGCTTGCGTCACGGGACATCGCAGCGTCTATCACGACGGCGCATGGCATGACGCATCCGTCTATGACCGCCTACCAATTGCCGCTGGCGAGGTTCTGGCAGGTCCCTGCTTACTGGAACAACCCGACACAACAATCTTCGTCGATCCCGGGCTGCAAGGCCGGATCGACGAAGATTGGAACTTGATCATCGAGAGGGCGCCCGCGTGATTAAATCCACCTCCACCGCGCTTTTGATCGTCGATCTGCAAAACGACTTCGTCCATCCGGAGGGTGCCTATGGTCGTGCAGGGCAAACGGCACCGACCATCGAGTTGTTGCCGAAACGCGTCCTGCCGGTTGCCAATGCTGTGCGCGCCGCCGGTGGGTGGATTGTCTCGACACAGTTCACGTTAGTGCCGGGCAAGGCAGGCGCGCCATTTATTTCCAGCCATCTCCAGAAGCTACGACCGTTCCTGACCAAAGGAGATTTCTGCCCCGGCGCATGGGGCCACCAACTGGTTGACGACCTGCAACCCGCCGATATTACGATCGAGAAGGTCGCCTACTCCGCTTTCTATCAAACCCGAATGGAATGGGTGCTGCGAAAGGCCGGCATCGACACGTTGTTGATCTGCGGGATAGTGACCAACGGTGGCGTCGCATCGACATTGCGCGCAGCCCATGTGCGAGATTTCCACACGATCCTACTGTCGGACGGCTGTGCGGCGTTCTCTGAGGAGGACCACAGCACAGCGGTGGCCTCCCTGTCTTCGGTGTCAGATGTTATGACGTGTGCGGAGGCGGATTTGTTGATCCGGGGCGCAATATGAGCAGGGTCCGACCAGCCGATGGGGTAGCGTTCGATACCCGTGTGCAGGTGCTGATCATTGGCGCGGGCGCATGCGGTTTGACCGCCGCGCTCAAGGCCAAAGATACCGGCGCCGAAGTCGTCGCCTTGGAGCGAGAGCCCAATCTGTCCGGTTCGACGGCAATGTCGTCGGGTTTCATTCCGGCCGCCGGCACCCGTTGCCAGAAAGCGGCTGGTATTGCCGCCGCCGACAGCATTGGAAAGTTCAAATCGGATATTCAGGCCAAATCGAAGAACACATCGGAGCCTGCGCTTGTCGCGTTGGCCGTCAACTCAATTGGCCCGGCGCTCGACTGGCTGGAAGAGCGTCATGGGCTCGAATGGATCTTGCTTGATGACTTTCTCTATCCGGGACATTCGCACTACCGCATGCACACAACGCCGGAGAAAACCGGGGCATCTCTCGTTTCGCGCCTGGGCAACGCCGCCGAAGCTGCCGGTATCCCGGTACTGACATCGGCACTCGCCACAGATCTTCTTGTAGAGGATGATATCATTCGTGGGGTAAAGGTTCAGCGACCAGATGGTTTATCGGAAGTGGTCGGCTGCGAAACACTCATTCTTGCGTGCAACGGCTATGGCGGCAACCGTGACCTCGTCAGGAAGTTCATTCCGCCAATGGCTGATGCACCCTACTATGGTCATGCCGGCAACATGGGGGACGCCGTTCTATGGGGAGAGGCCATGGGCGCGGAAACGCGTCACCTCTCCGGCTGCCAAGGACACGGATCATTGGCCCACCCGCACGGCATTCTGATTACTTGGGCCCTAATGATGAAGGGCGGGTTCCAGGTCAACATCGATGGGGACCGCTTTTCAAACGAGCATTTGGGCTATTCGGAGCAGTCAATTCCGGTGCTCCAGCAACCGGATGGTATTGCTTGGAGCATCTTCGATCAAAGGCTCTACGATTTCGCGCAGAGCTTCCCCGACTTCGTCCAAGCCGACAAGGCCGGGGCAGTACGTTCAGCTGGCGATGTCGCAACACTGGCAGAGGCCATTGGTGTTTCGGGCGACGCCCTACAAGATACCTTTGCGCGTGTTGGTTCGTATCAAACCGGCGAGGAGATGGATCCGTTCGGTCGAGACTTTACAGCGAACCCCCCTCTCAGTCCGCCCTACTTTGCAGTGCGCGTGACGGGCGCGCTGTTTCACACGCAAGGCGGATTGATGATTGATAGCGAGGCACGTGTTCTGCGTGGTGAAGGAACTGCACTTGCAAACCTGTTTGCAGGTGGTGGCGCTGCCTGTGGTGTCTCCGGGCCAGACATTTCCGGGTATCTCTCCGGCAACGGACTTCTGACGGCAATCGCGTTTGGCGCTGTCGCCGGAGAAGCGGCTGCCCGGCAGGCTCTTGCCTCTCAGTGACGGAACATCTCAGCAGCATCAACCATTGCGCGAACAGCATCATGTTTCGGCGCAGGTGAAGCCGGATAAGCCTTGCGGCTGTGTGCCAAGCCAAGACCAAGTGCTGCTTCTGCAAGCTTATAGGTCAACGGTCCCGGATTGATGACGGGCACGGGGAGGCGCGCGGCCAAATAGCCGTGCGCCTGATGCATAGAGCAACCTGCCTTTATTCGGAATCGGAACGATCCTGAATAAAGGCAGAAAGTTGCTCGCCTCTAAAGTGGCGATCATCTTTGTGCTTTAAGTTGCGGAAATATCTCGTCCTCTTTGCCGGCAAGAAGCGCCTGATTGTCTGGCGTGGCTTCGATGCTGCGCACTGAAACGCAATGCCTTTGCAGACCAAGCTCACTCAATGTCTTGTCATAGAGATGCTGCCAACGGGGCCACATCGCCAAGACAGAGAAGCAGTTGCCAAACATCAGTGCGGTCAGGACCGATGACCGGAATATCGACTTCCGAGCGCAGCGCTGCCATACCGGAGTCGCTCATCGTATCAATGCACACGGCGTGGAAGCCGCGCTCTTGAGCGCTGATACCTGCTTCATAAACGCCGAATTCGGCAATCGTCATGTCAGCGGCGCTCACATAGTTGCGTGGTGCAACGCGGACGCTTTCAAATTCGAAATTGATGTCCGGTCCCAGGGCGACTGAGATTAGTTGTTCTCGGCGCTGCGCGCGGTTCTCTTCGCTCATTGGGAACGGAACGATAACCAAAACTCTGTGCATGATTTTCCCTTCCAAGATGCCTTAAGAGGCCGCCACGCATTGCAGTTGGAAAACGACACAGCATACTGTGCGGCAACGACTAAGCGCCATTGCCGGATTTCCATCATGACATATCTCGACGAACTTGCCCGCTTCGCTGCCGAGTTCCAGACTGCGGACATTCCAGAGGAAGCAATCGAACGAACTAAACTGATCGTTGCTGACTGCGTGGCGGCGATCGTCGGAGGCAATGCAGAGCCGGAGATGCAATCACTGCATGCGTCTGCGAATGCGCAGGTTGTTGGCCCAGCACTTATTCTGGGGACGGATCGACTGACGTGCACGAGCCAGGCTGCCCTGATCAATGGCACGGCGGGCACGTTTCTCGAAATGGATGAAGGCCAAACGTTTTCGAAAGGCCACCCGGGCATGCATACGTTGCCGGCGGCCTTGGCGTTTGCTGAGGCGCTTGATGTTCGAGGAGCGGACTTTCTCGCCGCTGTTGCAATCGGCTACGACGTCGGCGCCCGGGTCGGGATTGGCTCGGCATTGCGCCTGACAATGCATCCTCACGGCACGTGGGGCGCGATCAACGCGGCGACCGCTGTTGCCCGCCTTGCCAGTTACGATGCCGACAAGATGAAGACGACCATCAACATGGGCGCAACGCTCGGGCTTGCGACCAGCCGTAGAACGATGCTGGAGGGTGGCACCATACGCAATGCCTTCGCCGGAGTTAGCGGGCAGATGGGAATCATGGCCGGCGATCTCGTCGAAGCAGGATTTAGCGGCGAAGTGGATGGTGTTGCTCACGTCTATGGCAACGTCGTCTCGGACACGTTCAATCCCTATGCCGTGGTTGAAGACCTTGGCACACGATGGGAGGTGACGCGAAACTACTTCAAAATGCATTCTTGTTGCCGTTTTAATCACGCCGCGCTCGACGCATTAGACATGATCTCGAAGGATGTTGGTGGTGCACTCTATGCCGAGCGTATCGAACGGATCGAAGTGGATACGTACTCGCTTGCGGTCGAACTTGATGATCCTGAACCACGCAACACGTTGGCGGGCAAGTTCTCGCTGCCCTTCTCTATCGCAACGACAATCGTCAATGGCTCGAGCGGTGTCGCAAGCTTTACGTGGGACCAGATCGACCGCGATGATATCCGCAAGTTGGCCGCTAAAGTCGTTGTTCGTGAAGACCCAGAAATGAGCGCGCAACTGCCGGCAAGGCGCCCGGCAAAGCTCACTATCACGCTCAATGATGGCACGCAGTTTAGGGCAGCCGCCGAGACGAACCGTGGAGATTGGTCTGATCCCTATCAACCTGATGAGTTGCGTGAAAAGTACATGAGTTTAACCGGCCGCCTGTGGACGCAGGTCGGTGCAAAGGAAGTCCACAGCGAGATTATGGCGCTTGATCGCGCAGCAGGCATCAGGCGCCTGTCGGAATTGATGCGAAATGCGGTGCGTTAATTTTTTCCTGCACCAGATCCCGCGTGGCTCTTTTCAATCTTTTCGCGGATGTGTTCGCCGGCTGTTATCGGCGGATACTTGGGCTTCTCACCCGCCTGCAAACATGACGGAATGCAGGCAATTTCAGCATCAAAATTCGGATGCATGAAATAGCCAATCGACATGCGACGGCTCGTGGCGTCGTGGAGCTTCTCTGGTGTCACGACGCGATGCATTGTCGAAACCCAACGATCGTTAGTCCAGCGCTGCATCATATCGCCGAGATTGACCACAAGCTCTCCGCGCTGCGCCTGCACGAGGATCCATCGACCGTCAGCTGATCGCGCTTCAAGGCCGCCATCAGCCTCGGTCATGGCAAGGATGGTAAGCGATCCGTAGTCGGTATGCGCACCGGTGCGCAGCTGACCAGGTTTCGGAGGTGTCGATAGCGCGGGATAGTGATGAACGCTCAAGATCGAGAAGTGCCGATCGATGACAGGAGCGAACGCCTCTTCAGGCTGCTCAAGAGCAATTGCAAAGATCCGCATGAGATCGGAAGCCAGCCGTTCAAAGCCACGATAGATATTCAACAGTGCCGCATCGAAACCCGGCGGTTCACTCGGAATCAGGTTCGGGGCATAGGCGGTCGCGGCTTCGGGGATTGCCGCAAAGTGCTGGCGATGATCATCAACCGGACCGAGAAACACGCTCTCGCGCAAGTCCTTCGGCGCATCGTTGTCCAACGTTGATGCAAGTCCGCGGGTTTCCATTCCGTGATATCCGCGCTGCTTCGCCGGCCCTGTCGGGTGCCAAGTGGTTTTCGTTTCTGAAGGCAAATCGAAAAAGCCGAAACCAAGATCGATTGCTCTATCGATCGTTACCTGTGGCAAGCCATGACCTTTAATGACCAGGAAGCCAATTTCCTCGCACGACCGCGCAACATCGCGGGCCACGTCGCGTTTGTCGTCCTCCGAACCGTGAAAGAACGGGGTGAGATCAGTTACGGGTAGGGTAACGTTTGGTCTGGCAGCCATTGGATAGGAATCCCGAATTTAGATTTCGCCGATCTCGTCGGCGATACTGTCGTCGACAATACACTCGTAAGGAATATCTCGGGAAATCAAACCTCCCGAGAGCAATGCGGCCTTCAGTTTGACGATCGCCGTTACTGGAAGCCCCGGGCTGCGTGCCCAAAGTTCGGCCTTGCGATAGCCGGTGATGATGTTCGCTAGCGCGTCGATGTCCAAGTCCGGAAAGAACTCAGAGATACGTTCAGCAGTCTTGCGCGCTGACTGGTTGTGCAATCGATTGATGGCGCGCATGACACCCAGAACAAGCTTCACGCAGACATCTCTTTTCTCCGAGATAAAGGCGCGTGTTGTGTAAAACGATGTGAAGCCGACATCACCGCGCACCGAGAAACGATGCCAGATGTGTCCGAAGCCGCCACGTACGGCCAATTCTGCGTAGGGATGAAACACCTGAATGACATCAACCTCGCCCATCCTCAGACGTTCGACGTTCTCCATCATCGTTGCGTCTGACGCTCGGTTGATCTCGCCCGGATTGAAGCCAGCGCGCTGCAGGTCATCCTGAAATGTCATCCACGGCGTTGGCACCTCGGTCGCAATCGCGACGCGTTTGCTTCTCAGATCAGAGAACTTGAACTGCCTTTTTGGTGTGCGTCCCACGAGGAGAAACGGATCACGCGCTACAACTTGACCGAAACAGACTAGCGGACAGCTCGCATCTTGATCGTGATGCAGCATGACGCGCATCGGACCACCCCAAGACACATCAGTCCGCCCGTCGAGCAGGGCCTGTGCTGTTTGGCTAGTCGCAGGTGAAAGCTGCGTGTCAACGGCCAGGCCGAGCGTTTCCCAATCACCATCCACGATGGCCAGATAAAAGGGCACGTACGTTGTTGTCCGCAAGTTCTCGTAGAGCGTGATTTCGTAAGCCATCATGAGAGGACATCAGGACCTGAGGCCTCCTGTCAATTGCCGACAACCCTCTCGATCGCGGATCTGATCACATGGCCGTTCGGCCAATGAATGACTGCAAGACGAACAAAGTGCACAAGTCTCGACCGTTATCGTGAAGTAGACCGGTTGCCGACGGAGTGTTAGCCTTCAACGGCATGGTGAAAGCTCACCGCCGGTAGGTAGTGAATGAACTGCGTCGTGTTCCATGCCTGCCTGCCGAAGTAGGGAGAGAATAATGAATGTCAGAGTATCGAGTTGGCTTATTGTGGCTGGTGTTGCGAGCGCGGCGGCACTTGTCGGTCCGGCAAATGCACAAGAGATTAAGTTGCGCTGGGGACATTACCTCGGCAACAGCGGTTTCCTTCAGGTTGAAAGGGATTTCGCCAAGACCATCGAAAAGCGCACCAATGGCAAAGTGAAAATCGACATCACGTTTGCTGGCGGTCTCGGTAAAGGCAATGAACTTCTGCCTCTCGCTGGTCGTGGTGCGATTGACATGGCCTCGGTCGCACCGGGCTATTATCCCGATCGCCTGCCGTTCTGGAAGGCCTACCAAATTCCGTTCGTCTTTCCGAATGCGAAGAAGGCGATCGAGATCGTCTACTCATCATACAAGAAGCTGGCGGTCTTCAAGCAGGAGCTGGATACGGCCAATGTTCAGTACCTCTTCCATCAACCGCTTGGTGAGTACTACCTGACCGGCAAGTCACCAGCTTGTGATACGGTTGCCGGGCTTAAGGGTAAGAAGATCCGCAGCTTCGGTGCCGACGTGCCCAAGTTGCACGGTGCCGTTGGTGCCGTGCCCGTGTCTGTCGGTGTGGGCAATGTCTACGAGGCCCTGCAACGCGGCTCACTGGATTATTCATTCCTCAATGCCGGCAACATCTTGTCGAACCGCCTTTACGAGCCGGGCAAATACAGCTGCGGGCCAATCATGACGATCGCCGGGCACCTGATCGTCATCGGCAAGAGGGCCTGGGCAAAGTTACCAGGGGACGTTCAAAAGATCTTCCTTGAGGAAGCTGAAAAGTCGGGCAGGGATTACATCAAGTGGATCGAAACCGCTGAAACCAAGGCCCGCAAGGATGCCGAGGCAAAGGGCGCCGTCTTCAAGCCGTTCAAGGCAGGCGAAATGGCCAAGTGGCGCAAGGCTGCACCAGACCTTCTGGCCGGCTGGGTCGAATCCATGAAGAAGCTTGGCAAGGGTAAGGAAGCCGCCGACGTGGCCGCATTCTGGAAGTCTCAGCTTTAGCGGCTGAACACGTAGTCTCTGGGCTCCGGTGCCGAAAGCCATCCAAATGGCGCCGGGCCCAGCGGAGCTTCGCGGGGGTGAATTTCCATTGAAACATTTCGGACAGGCCATCGAACATCTCGCGCTGGCAATTTTGCTGATTGGCGGGCTCGGCCTGCTGATGTCGATGTGTCTTGGTGTTGGGGATGTTGTCGGAACACAGGTTCTAAAGTCGCCATTGCCCGGCGCAAAAGAGCTGACCGAGAGCACAATGGTGCTGATCGTCTTTGGCGCGCTCACCTATGCGCAGATCCAGCGCAGTCATATACGCGTTGAACTGCTCTACACGCGCATGGGACCACGCGGCCGCGCCATCATGGATGTCTTGGCGGACATTGCCGCGTTGGTGTTTTTTTCGCTGCTGCTTTGGCAGGCTATCAATGAAGCGATCTTCAGCATTCAACTGCGGGAAGCCACGGTCGGTCTCATTCGGTTTCCCCTCTATCCAGCCAGAATTATTCTTGCAGCCGGCACTGGCCTGCTAATTCTCAGATTGCTGATCGACCTCTACGAGGATCTCTCGCGCGTACACTCAGGCGAGGCACGCCAGTCCGTGGGCGATACGGCAACGGATATCGTTTCGGAAGAATTGTCGGCCGAACCAGGACCGGGCCACCAGGCAACAAAGGAATAAGCGGGTGCTGGATCCTGCCACGACAGGCATCATTGTTTTTGTTGTGCTGTTTTTTCTGCTTGCCGTTGGCGTCCACATTGGAGTGGCGCTTGGTCTTGGTGGTCTGCTCGGCATGTACCTGACAATCGGGCCGGATGCTGCTTTCGCACAGTTGGCGACGATACCGTTCAGCACGACAAACTCGTTCACGCTGGCTGTCATTCCATTGTTCATTTTAATGGGGGCGCTATCCAATCAGGCAGGCCTGACAACCGACTTGTATCGAGCCGCCTACAACTGGCTTGGGCGATTGCCGGGAGGCCTTGCCATGGCCACGACGCTGGCTTCGGCAGCCTTCGGCGCTGCCTGCGGATCGACGATTGTCAACGCCGCCGTGTTCACCCGCATGGCAATGCCCGAGATGACCCGGTTCGGCTATGACAAGCGCCTGAGCGCTGGCTGCATCGCCGCATCCGGAACGCTGGCATCGCTGATCCCGCCAAGCATCCTGATGGTCATCTATGCCGTGATCACCGAACAGTCGGTGGCGCAGCTACTGGTTGCGGGCCTGATCCCCGGATTGCTGTCGGCGGCCATCTACATGGCAGGCATCTACTTCATCGTAAAGCTTAGGCCATCTCTGGCGCCGGTCTCCGAAATCAAGGTCTCGCGATTGGAAAAGTGGCGCTCCTTGACCGGGGTATGGGGGATCGCCTTTCTGTTCATCCTGGTCATAGGGGGCATCTACACGGGCTTCTTCATCCCGACCTACGCTGGTGCAGTTGGCGCCTTCGGGGCCTTTCTGATCGTCCTCGGCAAAGGCCGGCTCAACGGCAGGATGCTTGTCAGCACCTTCAAAGAAGCCGGCACGACAACAACCACGATCTTCATCATTGTGATCGGCGGTATCATCCTCGCCCGGTTCCTGACTTACACGGGCCTGGTCACGGAAATATCAAGCTGGCTGCTGGGTCTCGGCCTTCCACCCTACATGTACCTCTTGGCCTTCGCCGCCATCTACCTTGTTCTTGGGATGTTAATCGATCCCATCGCGATCATGGTCATGACCCTACCGGTGATGTTTCCAATCATGACAGGCGTTGGCTACGATCCGATCTGGCTCGGCGTTATCGCGATCAAACTCGCGGAGATATCTCTTATCACGCCACCGGTCGGCCTAAACGTCTACGTCGTGCGCAGCGCTTCGCCGGTGCCTTTGAAACTCGAGGATGTCTTTACTGGCGTTTGGCCCTTCCTGCTGATGGATGCCCTCACCCTAGCCTTGCTGATCGTCTTCCCCGAGATCGTCTTGTTCCTCCCAAGCCTCATGTATTAGGCGCTCAATTTCGGGCAACTGATAGATCTAACGTTACCAATGTTGCTTAAGGCACGGTCGAGCATTCGAGTTGGGCAAGAACAATCAACCGCCCGGGACCGTACCCGCCGGAAGCGATTGCACGTGACGCGCGATATCGCCTGGCAACGTCAGCCAGATCTCGTCGCGGTGCCTGAGGATGCGTTGCAGCGCACGACGCAGTTGGCGCAAGCGAAACGGCTGACCGAGGATAAAGGTGTGCAGGACAAACGGGCAGACCAGCGCGTGCGGCCCTTTCGTTGCCTGATCCAACATCTCTTCGAACTGGTCGATCCAGATGTCCATCAACTCATGGGCAGTGTGTTGGCGATTGACGATCAAGGGTGAGTCGTTGGTCTCAAGTGGATACGGCATGTTGAGAATGCGGCCGTTGCGCGTGCGCATCCATATGGGCTGGTCGTCAAGCGGCCAATCACATTGGAATAGGTAGCCGGCTTCCTGCAGCAAATCCAACGTCACGTTCGATTGTGAGAGCCAGGGCCCCATCCAGCCTGCAGGTCGCTTGCCTGCGAACTTCTCTATTGTTTCTGTTGTCTCGGCAATAAGCGCTGCTTCGGCTTCTTCCCACAGATCGCCCTGGCGTTCCGAGTTTGTGCGGCCATGGGCGATGAATTCATCACCGCGCTCCAACATGCGTTCGCCGATTTCGGGATGATGTGTCAGGATCGTCGAGTTGATATTGTGGGCGAGCGGCGCAGCAAATTCATCAAACAGATCAAACATGCGCCAGACACCGATGCGATTGCCGTAGTCTCGCCAAGCATAGTTACGCTGTGTTTGCGGCGCCCCGGCGACAGCACTGTCCGAACCAAGGCCGCTGCGATAGGCGAAGAATTCGAGGTTGTTACAGAAATAGACAGCCAAGCGTTTGCCCTGTGGCCAAGTATAAGGCTGCCGCTTCGGAAGCGCAGACCAGTCGTATCGATCGTGAGACGGCAACCTCATTGCAATGCTCCCTCTTGTCGTTGTTCGAAATCGCGCACCTTCGCTAGCAGAGCGTTGGTTTGTGAACCAGCTCTCTTTTGATGCCGCATCCCTGTCTGTAACCAACGGTGACAATTTAGGCCAGTGAAGCGGCGGCGCTGTGCCGTTTGCGGCGGAGTAAAATCGGGCCACTGGATAGGCTCTTTGCTTTACCGAATCGGACGAGCTGGAGCAGAGGATGTACGCCGTGGAGACTTACGCGGCAGTGCGGCGCATTGTTTTGCGTGAAGGTAATAGTCAGCGCGAAGCTGCAAGGGTGTTCGGGATCAGCCGGACGACTATCGAGAAGATGTGCTCATACTCGGCGCCACCAGGCTATCGGTGCCAAGCGCCGCCCAAGAAGCCGAAGCTTGATCCGTTCATCCCAATAATCGATGCCGTTCTGAAGGCCGACACCGAGGCGCCGAAGAAGCAGTGCCACACGGCGCAGTGGATCTTTGAGCGGCTCAGAGACGAGCACGGCTATGATGGCGGCGTCACAATCGTGCGTGCCGATGTGCGCCACGCGCGCCAGCGGACAGCCGAGAAGTTTGTCACACTTGCCCATCCTGCCGGTCATGCTCAGGTAGATTTCGGTGAAGCGATCGCTGTGATCGCAGGTGAGCGGCGCAAGATCCATGTGTTCTTCAAGATCCATGTGTTCTTCATGGATCTGCCTTACTCAGATGCCGCCTTCATGAAGGCCTATCCAGCCGAGACGACGGAGGCGTTTCTGGATGGGCATGTCGCAGCGTTTGCGTTCTTTGGCGGCGTGCCGCAGTCGATCCTTTAAGACAACACCAAGTTGGCGGTTGCCAAGATTTACGGCGACGGCAAGCGCGAACGCACACGCGCTTTCACGGGCCTCGTCAGCCACAACCTGTTCGATGATCTCACAGCCTTTCGCGTTTTGCCTGCTGGCACGTTTGAACCATGCGAGGTGCGCACCGGCGCAGGTCTCCTCGACGTCGCTGGTGCGCCATCGGGGGAACGATTACTCGGTGCCGACAACGCATGGCAATCGCAGCGTCGTTGTTGAAGGCTTTGTCGATGAGGTCGTGATCTTGGCTGGTACGGATGAGATTGCACGGTATGTGCGAAGTTACGCTTATGGCGTCTTCATGTTCGATCCGCTCCATTATCTGGCGCTGATCGAGAACAAGCCCGGTGCGTTGGACCAGGCAGCCCCGTTGCGAGGCTGGGAGTTGCCGGATCAGTTCGATCATCTTCGCCGTTTGCTGGAACGGCGCTCTGGCAACAAGGGCAAACGCGAGTTCATCCAGGTGCTGCGCTTGATGGAGGTGTTCGAGCAGGAACTTGTTGCAGCCTCCGTGGCACAGGCGATCAAGCTGGGCGCCTTGAGCGAGCGGTAGGCTGGTGTAATCGGCGAGACGAGCGCCGTCATTGCCGCCGAATGGCGGAGCGTTGGCTCAATCCTGTTCCTCTGTTGTTGATCCCCGGGTTGCGCGGCCTTCATGGCCTCAGGTGCATAATCGTCGGGCGGCGATCGCGAAGAGGTCGACAGCCGGGCAGCTCGACGCGAACGCGAGCTTGACGCGCCGGACCGATATGGTGAGCCGGGTGCCAAGCTTCAGGAGTGCGAGCCGGATGGTGCCGCAGGTCGCCCGCGCCAGTTTGGTGCCGGCAAGGCCGACGCGGCGCACCGCGCACATCAAGACATATGCGAGCGACGACAGCCAGAGTCTGAGCTGCCAGAGTCTGAGCTGCCAGAGTCTGAGCTGCCAGAGTCTGAGCTGATTGGCGCGCATGGTCGGTGTCGGCGTGCGGTCGGCGAAGAGATCACCGTGGCATTCCTTCAGTCGGTTCTCCATCTCACCGCGCTGACAATAAACGGTTTCGTAGAGGAAGCGCGGTGCGCCGTAGGCCGGATGCACGTTGGTGACGATGAAGCGCGGGTTGGCTGCGGTTGTGTCTGGTGCCCCGCCGCCCCAAGCCAACCCGGGGCGCACGGTGTGTTCCGCCTTGGCGATGACACGGCGCTCGGCTGACCAGCTCTTGCGCGTGCGATACTGGACGTCGGCAAACACGCGGGCCGGCTGCCTCGTGCGCTTCGCCTTGCGTTCGGCGGCTTTGAGTTGCGGTTGGATGCGGGCTGGTGTGAGCCGTTCGTTGCCGGCCATCCCGAGCACGTATTGCACGCCGTTTTCCTCACATCACGTCATCGAACCGTCGCGGCAAAAGCCACTTATCGGCACGGATGACGATCGTGGTCTTCGGCCAGGCCTCGCGGATCTGAGCAACGATGCCGGCGACTTCCGGCACCGCACCGTCAGCGCCATCCTTGGCCGCGGATCTGAGTTTGGCCGCCAGCAGATGCCGGCCGCAAAAGATATACAATGGCAAATAGCAATAGCAGTCGTCATCGCGGTGGAAGTGGCGGCCTTCCTGGTCGCCGTAGAGGGGATCATCGGTGGCATCGAAGTCAATCTCGATGCGCTGGCGTGGCTCGCCATGAGCCTCCGGGAACAGATCGACGAACAGGCGCTCGATGGCCTCGCCGTCATGGTCGAGCTTGTGATGGCGATCCTGGCCGATCTTCGAGGCATGGTTCCAAGCGGTTGAGTGTCGACTTGCCGGCGAGCACTCCGCCCGCCTTGCCCAGCACAGCTGTGAGCGCCGGATCATGGCGAAGCGTGTCGTGGTCGATGAGATCCTCGCAGCCGAGCGCAAGGCCGAAGATGCGCTGACGCAGCAAATCCGGCAGCGTATGCTGGATGGCGTCGGCGACACGAAAATCGGTAAAGCAAGCCGCCAATCGTTCGGCGAGTTGCAGCTTGCGATCCGCGCCGGCCGGAAGCGTGACACCGCCGTTCGATGAGATCGCGCCGCCGTCGAAAGCGCCCACAAGTTTGCGCCCGCCGGAGCTTCCCAAATCAAGCTCGGCCTGAATACACTGTGTCGCCATCGCGGATGACCTCCTGCTCTGCGTAAACCGTTCTCTCAAAACAACTTTCGCTGAGCCGGAGCCCCGATGCTTGTCACGCCTGGGAGAAGTTCAGGTTCTTATGTCCGTTTTGTCAACGTCGAGGCGCACGTCTTCGATCCGCTTTCGCGGCATAGGATTGATCGATGCCCAAGGCAGGCGACAGGACGAAGGAACGACGGTTGATCCGGCTCTTATCCGCGGGTTGGTTACCGCATGACCAGGGTTCGTCGCGGGGCGTCCTTGCGTCTAGCGAACGAGCGTGGGCTGTCGGGTTTGCGATGTCTGCAAACGCGACACCTGCTTCAAACCTGCGTATGCGAGGGTTCCCCACCCTCTCTTGCCCTGACGCCCGCTTTGGGCACCGATGATGTAAACGTCGACAGGTCTCCTCTGCTTGCGTTGTCGATGTCGACGATCAGGCCGCCTTCACCACTTCGGTGACCACGGCCTTTGGCTCGACGAGCCGGGCGATGGCCCAGATGAAGCCGACAAGTTCGCGTGCGACCGCAACGATCGCCTTCGGTGCTGGCTTGCCGGCGGCAACCAGCTTGCGGTAACGCGCCGACAATCGAACTTGCGCCTTCCAGGCGATGGCGCGGATGGGCTCGGGCAGACCCTCGAGACGATCGCGAATGATCTTTGTCACCCGAGCCGGATGACGGTACGTCCAGGCCGCCTCGACCAGACACGTGCGCGCCAGGCTGTTGCCGGTCTTGGTGACCGGCCCACGCTTGATGGTTGCTCCGCTTGAATGCTCGGACGGGTTGAGACCCAGATACGCCATTAGAGCAACCTGCCTTTATTCGGAATCGGAACGATCCCGAATAAAGGCAGAAAGTTGCTCGCCTCTAAAGTGGCGATCATCGTGCTTTAAGTTGGAACCGCAATAGCGGTTCCAACTTAAAGCACGATGATCTAGGCCATCGGTAGGCCGAGCACCTGCTTGGCGAGAATATTGCGCTGGATCTCGTTGGAGCCGCCGTAAATCGGGGCAGGACGTGCCTTGTAGAATGGTGCGAGCACGTTGACGTCGATATTGGCGATCCGCGTATCGCCCTTCATGGCACCGAGCGGGCCGGCGGTTTCGACGACGAGATCGGCAATTCTCGAGAAGGTCTCGGTTGCCATCACCTTGAGCATCGAGACGTCCGGGCCGAGCATCTCGCCGCGCGCAACGATGCCGGCATAGTGCTGATAGGAATTGGCGAGGTGTTCGACATCCAGTTGCAGGCCGATGTACTTATCACGGAACACCGGATCATCGAGTACACCTCTGGCACTGGCGACGGTCGCCAGTATCTCCATCGCATATTCGGGCAGCTTCGGGCTGCCGATGTGAATGCGCTCGTAACCGAGCAGCGATTTCGCGACCGTCCAACCACCGTTCAACTTGCCGACCAGATTGTCAGCCGGTGTGCGGACATCGTCGAAAAAAACCTCGCAGAACTCCGCCTGACCGGAAATATCCGGAATCGGGCGCACCGTGATGCCAGGCTGGTCCATATCGACCAGCAGGAAACTAATGCCCTCCTGCTTCTTGGCTTGCGTATCGGTGCGCGCGAGCACGAAAATGTGGTCGGCGTCATGGGCCATCGTGGTCCAGATCTTTTGCCCGTTAATGACAAACTCGTCACCTTGGCGGACAGCCCGGGTTTGCAGGCTGGCAAGATCAGAGCCGGCGCCCGGCTCCGAATAGCCCTGGCACCAAATGTGTTCACAGGCGAGGATTTTGGGCAGGAAGCGCCGGCGCTGCGCGTTGCTTCCCCACTTGATGAGGACCGGGCCGACCATCAGCACACCATGATCTTGAAAGCGTGCGATACCGGCACGTTCGACTTCCTCGTGAAAGATCAGCGCCTTGGCCGGTGAAAGGCCCATGCCGCCGAATTCGGCCGGCCAGTTGGGCGCGATCCAGCCCTTAGCCGACATCCGCTTGTACCAATCCTTGAGTTCGGCCCAGCGCAAACGACAGGGAGGAAAGCGCAGCTGATCGGGATAGTTTTTCCGGAAATCGTCGCTGACGACGGCACGAAACGCATCGTCGCTCAGCGCGTTCCAGTCACGTTCTTGTGCAACGCCATATATCATCGCGATAACCTCATGCTCTGGCGGATGCTGCCGTAGCGGGCCCGGTGTTCGGCTGCATTCCCGAAATAGGGCACCAATGCGAGAAGGCGATTGACGTAAAGGCCGAGATCATATTCGTCGGTGAAACCGATCGCCCCGTGCAGCTGCACCGTTTCGTTGGCGATCAAACGGGCGACGTTACCAACGCGGGCCTTTGCGCTGGAGGCCGCGAGCGCGCGGGCCGCAGCGTCCAGATCGGCCGACTGCAACGTGCGCACCGCAGCGTTCGTCGCGTGACCGGCAACTTCCTTGTGCATCCACAAATCCACCGCACGGTGCTGCAAGACCTGAAACGCCCCGATCGGTTGGCCGAACTGCTGACGCGTCTTCAAATACTCCAGTGTCAGTTGCAGTGCGTGATCGATCAAGCCATTGAGTTCGGCACAATTGACAACCGTTCCGACATCGATGGCTTCGGCAAGGATCGCGGTCGCCGTATCACCCTGCGCGAGACAATCCGCGGCTGGCAGTTCTACCCCGCCGAGATCAAGCCGGCCGCTGGCATTGCCGTCTGCGTGTGGTTCGGGGCTGATCCGCAAGCCGGCGGTGCGCGCATCAAGCCAGTAGAGGCCAATGCCGTCAGCCGCGGTTGCCGCGACGATGAAGGCATCGGCGTGCGGGACCGGGACGAACCGGGTTTCGCCATCGAGACGAACGCCGGATCGCATGTGTTCGACTTTGACACCCACCTGCGAAACTTCGAGACGTCCGGCAGCGTTCTGCCAGGCCAGTGATGCAACGGTGTTGCCGGCGACGACACTTGCCAAGGCGGCGTTGCGCTGGGCACCGGGCGGACAGCGCGCCAGCACGAGCGGTGCCACGACACCGGCGGCGCAGAACGGTTCCGGCATCGCCGCCGCACCACACGCTTTGGCGACAACGCACGCGGCGTCGAGGCCGAGCTCCAGCCCGCCTTCGTCTTCGGCAACCAGGATCGAGAACCACCCCTGGGCGGCCATGTCCTGCCAGATTTCACGATCAAACAGCGGCGGCCTGTTGCGCCATGACCTGACGCGCGCAGCATCGAACCGCGCCAACCCGGCGGCGGCATCATCCAGCAGGCGAAGTGTGTCGGCGTCGGTCATCATGTTCTCTCAACTTCGGCCCTTCTACTGCGGCCCTTCTACTGCGGCCCTTCAGCTTCGGCCCTTCTACTTCGGCCCCTCAACTTCGGCCCCTCTAGTTCGGCCCCTCTAGTTCGGATCGTAACAATTGCCGAAAGCGGTACGATCAGATCTGAGATGGTCGATCCGGAAAGCGCGGTAAGTTTGCCAATCGCGATCGTGAGGTGCAACATCGCGGCGTGTTATTGCCATCACGACGCAAATATCGCGTGCGCAGCTGGAAGGATGAGCGATGAACCTCGAGCTGATCAGGATCGATGTCGCTGATTACGTGGCGCTGGTGACGATGGACGCACCGCCGGTTAACGCCCAGAACGCGCAATTCAATATCGAACTGGCTTATGCGATGGACATGATCAGCGACCGCGACGACGTGCGCGCGGTGATTCTGACGGGGGCCGGGAAAGTTTTCTCGGCGGGCGCCGATATCAAGGGTCGCGGCGACATGCGTGAAGCCGGCGCAAAGTGGCAGCACTACCGGCGCGCGCGCGAGTGCTATCATTCGGTGCGAGAATGCGCGAAGCCTGTGGTCGGCGCACTCAACGGCGCAGCGCTCGGTGCCGGTCTGGCGGTGGCGGCCTCTTGCGATATCCTGGTTGCGGCCGAAGAGGCGTCGCTGGGCCTGCCCGAAATTGACGTCGGATTGCTCGGTGGCGGGCGCCATGCCCAACGCTTGTTCGGACATTCGACCGTCAGGCGCATGATGCTGACCGGATATCGGGTGGCGGGTCCGGAGCTTTACCGGCTCGGCATTGTCGAGGCTTGCGTGCCGCGTGACCGGGTCGTAGACGAGGCCCGCAAGATCGCGGTCGAAATCGCATCCAAGAGCCCGACCGCAATCCGCCTGGCGAAACAATCGCTCAATGTGATCGAAGAGCTCAGCCTCAGGGACGGATATCGCTACGAGCAAAACATGACGGTTCAACTCTCCGGCCATCCCGACTCGAAAGAAGCGATGACGGCCTTCCTGGAAAAGCGTAAGCCCGACTTCGGAGGTTGAAATGAGCCTGCAACGCGCGCCCGAACTGCAGCGATTGTTGGATTTGACGGAGGCGGCCGTTCACGCCGGTGCCGGCGCGGCTCGCGATGTGCTTCCCATCGCCGACAAAGTCTTCACGGCGCTGCGCCACAGCGACGAGATCGGCTGCGGCGAACAGCGGGCCGTGCGCCTTCCGGTTTGTGAGCACTTCGGTGCGGCGATCGAAGTTGGCCGCAAAGGACCACCAGGGATCCGTGAGCTGGCCGGGGCATTCGCCGATCTTGAGCCGCAGCTGGCATGGCATGTGAGACCCGGTTCCGAACAGGGTCCGGGCGACTTTGCCGAACGTCATGCCAATGCGGTTATCATCGGTGACCGGGGCCTCGAGTACTCCGACGTTGTACGGATCGGTACCAGCCTCGTTGCCCCCAACACCGACTATCCGCGCCATCGCCATGCGCCCGAAGAATTCTACGTCGTGATCTCGCCGGGAGCGTGGATGCGCGATGACAAGCCGCTGCAGGCGCGCGCGGTCGGCGACATCGTTCACAATCCGCCCAATGCCTGGCATGCGATGCGCGCCGGTCAACTGCCGTTGCTGGCGATTTGGTGCTTGTGGACGGGCGATGCCTGACGGGTTGACCAACAAATCAAAACAAAACGAGAGTTGAACATGGCCAGCGACGATTCAAAGCCGACACCACCGTTGCCCCAAAGCCTTGGTGATCACGTGGTTCCGGAAGAGCGCGCGAGACTGATCCGCGAACACATGGCGATGCTCGGCAGGACCGCGCTCGCGGTGTCGGATCAACTGCCTTTCCAGGCCGACACCTCGGACTTTTTGCGGGTCCTCGAAAGCGACGCGGAGGAGGCGTGATGGATCTGGCATCAAGTCCGGCATGCGCGATCGCGGCCGCCATTCGCGATCGCAAAATCAGTGCACTGGAGGCGACTGAGGCCGCGCTCGAACGACTTGAACGCGCGCACGCGCGCTGTAACGCCGTGGTCGCCTTTGAGCATGACGAGGCGAAAGCAGCCGCCCGCGCGGCGGACGATGCCGTCGCCCGCGGCGATCCAACCGGGCCGCTGCATGGTGTCGCGCTCGCCCACAAGGACATGTTCGACCGTATCGGCAAAATTCCAAGCTGGGGCGGCAATATCCGCCCGGCCAAGCCGGCGCAACAAGACGCGACGTTGATAGCCCGCCTGAAGGCGGCCGGTGCTTTGCAGATCGCCGCATTGCATCTGACGGAATTCGCCTACGGACCGATCGGCCACAACTATGTGCTCGGGCACGCGCGCAATCCTTGGAACCCCGAGCATGTCAGCGGCGGATCATCGTCCGGCACCGCCATGGCGATTGCGACCGGGGCGATACCGGCCGGGCTCGGGTCCGACACCGCCGGTTCCTTGCGACTGCCGGCATCGGCCTGCGGCATCACCTCGCTGAAGCCGACATGGTCGCTGATCAGCCCGGCCGGAGCCATGCCACTGGCACCATCGCTCGATGCCGTCGGGCCGATGGCGCGCGATGTGAAAGATCTGTGTTTGCTGATGTCGGTCATGGCCGCTCACGATCCGCGCTTCGGTTTGTCGAGCAAACGCGCCGTGCCCGACTACCTGGCCATCGGCGCTGACGACTGCCGCGGTGCCACGATTGGCGTTGACAGCAAACTCATCGGTGAGGCCGACAGCAGCGTCCAGGCGCGCATCGATCGCGCGCTGGCGGAGCTTGAGGCGGCGGGCTGCAAACGTGTCGACATCGAGATCGACAACTGGGCGACGCTCGACCATCTCGCACAGATCGTGCAGTTGTCGGAAGCAGCCGCCGTGCACGCCGCATTTCTTCGCAACCGGTGTGATGACTACGGCCCGCAAGTGCGCACGCGCGTCGAATACGGCCACTTCGTTTCCGCCCATGATTTTCAGACGGCATTGCGCGCCCGCGGGACCATGCTCAAGACGCTCCTGGATGACGTCTACGGGGCCTGCGACGTCGTGATCCTGCCGAACTTCGCCGGCCCGATCCCGACAATAGCGGAGCTCGATGTGGCAGGTGGGCCGCAGTTGATGGCGGCGCTGGCCAACGTCATGAAATATTCGCGGCCGCTGAACTACCTCGGTCTGCCGGCGCTGACGCTGCCCTATCCGCATGAAACCGCGCAGCTACCGAACGGGTTTCAGCTGATGGGACGGCCGTTCTCGGAGTGTCGGCTGCTGTCCATCGGACTTGCCTATCAGCGCCAGGTCCCGGCGCGACTGGCACCTCTGGCATAGAGCATATTCCCGAAAAGTGCGCGCACTTTTTTGGATAAGAATATGCGTGAAAACAAACAGATAGAGCATTTTTCGTGACTCCGTATAAACGAAAAATGCTCTAGATCATTGTGCTTTAAGTTGGAACCGCTATTGCGGTTCCAACTTAAAGCACAATGATGATCGCCACTTTAGAGGCGAGCAACTTTCTGCCTTTATTCGGGATCGTTCCGATTCCGAATAAAGGCAGGTTGCTCTCGTCGACGCCGATCGGCCCTGACTTATCGGGGTTGAGGCGAAGGTTGCACCGGCGCCTCTGCACGCGGGCGTCCGGCAAGCGGTTCGCCAATGCGGATAATCTCCCAGATCAACGTGATGCCACTGTGCGCCTTGACGCGGGCGCGCACGGTTTCGCCAAGCGTTTCGATGTCGTCTGCAGTGGCGTTGTCGAGGTTGATCAGAAAGTTGCAGTGCTTTTCAGAAACCATCGCCCCGCCGACACGCAGTCCCCTGCAACCGGCAGCATCGATGAGTTGCCAAGCCGAACGGCCTGGCGGGTTTTTGAACGTCGACCCGCCGGTGCGCTCGCGCGTCGGTTGATGGTGTTCGCGGTAGGCGACCACCGCTTCCATTTCCTTGGCAATCGCGGCCGGCTCACCGCCCGCGCCCTGAAACAGCGCCTCGGTGAAGATCCAGTCTTGCGGGACACTACAATGACGATAGGCAAAGCCCATGTCGGCATTGCTCAGGACATGGATGTTGCCGTCCGGGTCGACGGCCCGGGCTTCGATCAAAACGTCCTTGGTCTCGGTGCCGTGGGCGCCCGCATTCATGCGTAACGCGCCGCCGATCGAGCCCGGAATGCCGCGATAAAAGGCGAGCCGCGCAATGCCGGCGTCGGCTGCAACCCGCGCAACCTTCTGGTCCGGCACGGCTGTTCCGGTCCGCACCCGGTGGCCGGGTTCGCTGGTTGTCTGGGAAAAACCGCGACCGAGACGGATGACAACGCCTGGCAGGCCGCCATCGCGGACCAGAAGATTGGAGCCGAGGCCGATCGCCCGCACGGGCATCTCGGCCGGCAAGTTCTTGAGAAAATAGGCGAGATCGGCTTCGTCTGCCGGCCGGAACAACACCTGGGCCGGACCGCCAACCCGGAACCAGGTGATGTCGGCCAGTGACGTGTTGGCGGACATCGCCCCCTTCAGGTCCGGCATCCGTGCTCTCAGGCCGTCGGTGATATCGGCGAACATTGGCCCCTGTTACCTCCCAGCCATCAACGCCGGAAGCGCATGCGCCCAATCCGTCGAATTGCCGGCGCCAAGGCAGATCACGGTATCACCCGGCGCCGTCGAGCCGCGCAGGACCGATGCAAGTTCATCAATGTCGGCGACCGTCGCGGCGTTACCGTGACCGGTTGCGCGAATGCCGGCGGCAAGGCTCGCGCTGCTGATCCCATCGATCGGAGCCTCACCGGCGGAATAGAGCGGCGTCACATAAACGCAGTCGGCATCGCCAAAGCAGTTGCAGAAATCTTCGAACAGGTCGCGGACGCGCGAATATCTGTGCGGCTCGACGACGGCAACCAGGCGCCCTTTGACGCCGGCCCGTGCAGCGGCCAAGACCGCTTTGATCTCGATTGGATGGTGGCCATAATCGTCATAGATCGCGACATCGTGGGCGGTGCCGGTCAGCTGGAAGCGTCGCTTGACACCGGAAAAGTTTGCCAGCGCCGCGCGGATCGTGTCATCGCCGAGGCCGGCTTCGCAAGCGACGGCGATCGCCGCCAGCGCGTTCAAGGCGTTGTGTGCGCCGGGAATCGGCACCATCCATCGCTCAATGCGCCGTGCCCCGCCCGGCGTGCGTTCGCCAAGCTCGGCTGAAAAGTAGGTCTGACTGGCGATGATTTCGACATCCTTGAGGACAATGTCGGCGTCCGGTGTGCGACCGTAAGATACCAATCGACGCCCGTCGCGGCGCAAGTCCAAGCGCTGGATCATGTCGCGCACCACTTGCTGATCCGTGCACGCCAGCAGCAAACCGTAAAACGGGATCTGGCGCATGAACGCGGCATACTCGGCGTGCATGTTCTCGACCGTGCCGAAATAATCGAGGTGTTCGGGATCGATGTTGGTCACGACCCCGATCTGGGTCGGCAGCTTGACGAATGTTCCGTCGGATTCATCTGCTTCAACGATCATCCAGCTGCCGCTGCCGAGACGCGCGTTGGAGCCCCAGCCGTTGATGATGCCGCCGGTCATCACCGTCGGGTCCAGTGCCACGCTTTCGAAGATATGGGCGATCAACGACGTGGTCGTGGTTTTGCCGTGTGTGCCGGTCACGGATACGGTCGCATAAAGGCGCATCAGCTCCGCCAACATCTCCGCCCGGCGAATGATTGTGAGGCTTTTGTCGCGCGCCGCCTGCAGTTCGGGATTGGCATCCTTCACCGCCGTTGAAATGACGACGCAGCTCGCCCCCTCCAAATTGCTCGCGTCGTGACCGATGAAGACGCGGATGCCGCGCGCCTTGAGGCGCTGAACGTTGGCTCCGTCGCGCTGATCACTGCCCTGTACCTTAAAGCCTGTCGCATGCAAGAGTTCGGCGATGGCACTCATGCCGATGCCGCCGATGCCGATGATATGGATGGTGCCGAGCGTTATGGGAATTTGCATGTCTTGGCGTCTCTGATTTGCATTGGTCGGCGTTTAAGGCGTCTCAGCGGTGTCAGCCGAATTGTCCGGCCGCCAGCTCTTCGGCAAGGTCAGCCAGCCGAGCGACGGCGTCCGGTCGGCCTTGTGCCTTGGCGGCGGCGGCGGCCTGTGCCAGTTCCGTTGGCGCCGAAAACACGCCAACCAGGCCATCGCACAGGCGCGTCGGATCAAGGTCCTTTTGTTCGATGCACCAGGCCGCGCCGGCAGTTGCCAGACACGTTGCATTTTCAAACTGATCGTTGTCCACTGAGTGTGGCAGCGGCACCAGCACAGCCGGACAGCCGATCACCGTCAATTCGGCAATGGTCGTTGCGCCACCCCGTGCGACGACCAGATGCGCATCGGCGATGATTTGTGGCAGATGACCGAAAAACACCTCGCAGATGGCCTCGATGCCGGCAGCTTTGTAAGCGCCGCGGACGCGCTCGACATCCTCTTCACGGCACTGCTGAACCACGATTAGCCGGTCTTTGAGCTGCTGTGGCATGTTTGCAATCGCCGGCGGGACGATGTCGGAGAAGTACCTGGCGCCCTGGCTGCCTCCGAAGACCAGCAGATGGATTGGCTCACCCGGTTGCGGCAGGCGATATTCGCGTCGCGCGCAGTCGATCACCATCTGGCGCACGGGATTTCCGGTCAGTCGAACTTTATGCGTGATGTTCGGCTCGATGAGTTTGATTGTCTCGAACGACGTCGCGATCGCCTTGACCCGCCTAGCGAGCATGCGGTTGGCACGTCCGAGCACGGCATTTTGCTCGTGCAATGCTGCCGGAATGTTGCGCAGCGCGGCCGCCACGATTGGCGGGAAGCTGGGATAACCGCCGAAACCAATCACGGCGGCCGGTTGGACCTTGCCCAGAAGCTTGTGGGCCTGACGGACACCGCCGGCAAGCGTCATCACGGTTTGGGCGACTGCAACCGGCGATCGGCTGCTGGTCGTTGCGGACTGGATTTGGTGGATCTCGCGGGCGGGAAAGTCGATACCGTATCGATCTCCACGCGTATCCGTGGCGAGATCGACGACGTAGCCGCGCCGACCAAGCTCTTCGGCCAGTGCAAAAGCTGGAAACAAATGGCCGCCAGTGCCACCGGCCGCTAGCATGATTGTTTTGTTCATTGGATCTGGCTCTTGGAGGGAACTTGGCTGGTTGCGAGTGATGAAACGGGAGCGAATTCGCCGGGCCGGTTGGCGACCGGGCCCGGACCCGCAAATTCCCTGGCCCGTGAACGTCGGCGCGACAGGGCGAGCAGCATGCCGAGCGTGATCGAGACCCCGATCATCGAGGATCCGCCGGCGGAGATCATCGGCAGTGTCATTCCCGTGACCGGCAGGAGCCCGATGTTGACCCCCATATTGACGATCGCCTGGGTGGCGAACAGAAGTGCGAGCCCGGCGACGGCATAGCGGGTGGCGAGGTCGTGTTCAAGAACGGCCCGGGCCAGCGCGCGATAGACGATCAGCGCGTAAATCAGCAGCAGACCAAGACAGGCGATGATGCCGTATTCTTCGGCAATGACCGCAAAGATGAAGTCGGTGTGTGCGTCCGGCAGGCTGGTCTTGATGGTGCCTTCGCCCGGGCCGCGACCAAAGAAAGCGCCTTCGACAAACGAATTGTAGGCCTGGCCGGCCTGCGACCGCGGATCGATGGCCGAGCCAAAAAATTGCTCGATACGGGCCTTGACATGGCCCATGCTGTAATAGGCCGAGGTCGCTGCGATTGTGACCGCGCCGGCCAACCCGCCGACCCACAACAGTGGAATACCGGCCAG
The DNA here is from genome assembly GCA_965223355.1 of Hyphomicrobiaceae bacterium. Lineage (GTDB taxonomy): Bacteria > Pseudomonadota > Alphaproteobacteria > Rhizobiales > Hyphomicrobiaceae > Tectiglobus. The sequence goes on along the minus strand of CBDCWE010000003.1, from coordinate 2,643,743 downwards.
CACAAACAGCGTGCCCCAGACGATCGTGATCAGAGCAGTCTGGCCGATATCGGGCTGCATCAAGAGCAGAGTTGCAAGCAGTCCGTAAACGAGAATGGCGATCGGCAACCCCGGCATGTCGCGGCGTTTCTGCCATTCCGCGAAGGCCCACGCCGACAGCACGACGAAAGACGGCTTTGCAATTTCGGACGGTTGCACGGATATCCCCAAAACGCGGATCCAGCGCTGCGCGCCATTGATCTCGACGCCGGCAACGAGCACCCACACGAGCAGTCCGACGGCTGCAAGGTAAAGCACCAGACTGATGTGGCGCACCGAATGGGGCGACTGCAGCGACAAGGCGATGACCAAGGTCACCCCGATCACCGCGAACACGACATGCCGTTTGACGAAATAGAAGGCTTCGAGCTCTTTCGCGATTGCCACCGACGGGCTGGCTGCCAGCGATACCAGCAGCCCCGTCAACACCAGCACCAGGACCGCCGTCAGCAGCAGCCGGTCGATCGTGAACCACCATTGCGTGAGCAAACTGCTGTCGGCGCGGGACAACCTCATGCGCGTCCCTCGCCCAGTTCGATGCCCGCAAGTCCCTTGACCAAGTCGCGAAACGCATCGCCGCGCGCTTCAAAGCTGCGAAACTGGTCAAACGAGGCGCAAGCCGGTGACAGCAGCACAACGGCTTGATCGGCCTGCGGTTGCGTGGCGTCTCGCGCGGCTGCATGCGTTGCCACCGCCAGCGTGTTGCACATCTCGTATGCGCAGCTGCCATCCAGAGCGCCGGCAAACTCGTCCGCAGCAGCACCAATCAGATAGGCCTTGGCGATGCGCTCGAAGTAAGGCGTGAGGCTCTTGATGCCACCGTCTTTGGCAAGACCGCCCAGGATCCAGTAAATGTCGCGGTCGAAGGCGGCGAGCGCATTGGCGGTCGATTCGGCGTTGGTGGCCTTGCTGTCATTGACAAAAATCGCGTTGCCGAGGCGGCCAACTTGTTCCAAGCGGTGCGGCAGGCCGGGAAACGAACGCAGGCCGCGGGCGATCTCTGCAGAACTGAGCCCCAGCGTTGTGCATACGGCCGCGGCGGCGGCGGCGTTCTGGGCGTTGTGCGAACCGCGCAGCGATGCAACGCCCGTAAGGTCGGCGATTAACTCCGGCGCGCTGCCGTCACCCGTGCAATATTCGATCAGGCCGTTGCGCACACCGTAGCCAATATCAATCTCATGGCCCGATATCAGTGCGTGCCGCGCGGCGGCCAGGCCCGATGCGCGCGCGATCGAGATGGTCGTCTCATCGTCGCATCCAAGCACGGCAAACCCGGCAGATTTTATCAGCCGTGCCTTGACCTCACTGTAGTGCGTGAAATCGCCGTGGCGATCGAGATGGTCCGGGGAGACATTGAGCAGAACACCGACCGTCGGCTTGAGGCTCGGCATCAGTTCGATCTGATAGGATGACAGCTCGATGACGTGCACGCGGTCCGGTGCGGGCACTTCGAGATCAAGGATCGGCACGCCGATATTGCCGCCCATCTGTGCATCGCGGCCGGTCGTTGTCAGGACATGAGCGATCAGCGCTGTTGTCGTCGACTTGCCGTTGGTACCGGTGATCGCAACGAACGGCGCATCAGGACAATGCGTTGCACGCGCCCTGGCAAACAACTCCACGTCACCGATGATCTCAACACCGGCGTTGTTGGCGCGCTCGACGGTCCAATGGGGTCGGGGATGAGTGAGCGGAACGCCCGGTGACAGCACCAGGGCGGCGAATTGCGACCAGTCGCCGGCGGCCAGATCGAACGGTTCGGTCCCGGCCTGGCGTGCCGCGGCCCGGCCGGCCTCGTTGTCGTCCCAGGCATGAACGCGCGCGCCGCCGGCGGCCAGCGCCCGACACGCAGAAATGCCTGAGCGTCCAAGGCCGAATACGGCAACATCCTGATCTGCAAAAGTGCCGATGGGAATCATTTCGGCAGTTTACCCGAAATTCGCGTTGGACGGTGCTCAAACCTTACCGCAGTTTCAGCGTTGCCAGCCCAATCAGGGCCAGCACCACCGAGATAATCCAGAAACGGACGACGACCGTCGCTTCCTGCCATCCCTTTTGTTCGAAGTGATGATGCAGGGGGGCCATCCGAAAGACCCGTTTGCCGGTCATTTTGAAGCTTACCACCTGGATGATGACCGACAGCGCCTCCAGGACGAACAGACCGCCGACGATCGCGAGGACGATTTCGTGCTTGGTTGCAACCGCGATGGCACCGAGCGCACCGCCCAGCGCCAGTGAGCCGGTGTCGCCCATAAATATCATCGCCGGTGGTGCGTTGAACCACAGGAAGCCGAGGCCGGCCCCGATGAGCGCACCGCAGATAATGGCCAGCTCGCCGGCACCGGCAACGTGATGGATTTGCAAATAGGTCGCGAATTTGACGTTGCCGGACAGATAGGCGATGAGGCCGAACGTGGCCGCAGCGATCATGACCGGCACGATCGCCAGGCCATCGAGCCCGTCGGTGAGGTTGACCGCGTTGCCGGCACCAGCGATCACCAGCGCGCCGAAGACGATGAACAGCGGGCCCAGCTGCAGGAGCCAATCTTTGAAGAACGGGATCGCGAGCGCGCCGGCGAACTGCGCTGGCGACATCGCCATAATGGCCGCGGCCGCAAGCCCGGCAATGATGAATTCGAGCGCCAAACGAAGCCGCCCGGGAAAGCCCGAACTTGTCCGCTTAGTGACCTTCAGGAAGTCATCGTAAAAGCCGATCGCACCGAAGCAAAGCGTGACCCCCAGGACGATCCAGACGTAGTGGTTTGAAAGGTTGGCCCACAGCAGAATCGAGAATGTAAAGCCGGCCAATATCATCAGCCCGCCCATGGTCGGCGTACCGCGTTTTGCAAGGTGACTTTGCGGGCCGTCGTCACGTATCGGCTGACCCCTGCCCTGTTTGAGGCGCAGCATGTCGATGATCGCCGGCCCGAACAGGAACACGAACAATAGCGCCGTCATGATCGCGCCGCCGGTTCGAAACGTGATGTAGGTGAAAACGTTGAGCGGTCCGAATAAATCGCTCAGTTCGCGAAGTTCGTACAGCATCGGTTTTCCCCCGGTTCGCGCGGCCGCCGCTCAAAAAAAGTTCCACGCCAACAATTTGCAATGGGCAGCAGGGATCTTTGCTGTCGCCAGAATCGCCCACGTCGGTGCCGTCAGCAAAGACCAGATCCTTGGCCGTTGCGTCAACCGCGACATGCAAATTGCGCAGATTACGAGGATCCCGACGCGCAACGCCCCGTTCTTTGTGCGAGCAATGTGTCGTGCAAAGGGCGAATGGCCGGGCGTGCGGCCGAGCCATCGACACCGGCGGCGCCCGCCAATCCTTTATCTTAAGGAGCCTCCGACTAAGTCCGGGGTCCAGGAGATCCATCCCCTGGTCGGGGTGTTTGAGGGGCTGAAAGCCCCTCAAGGATCGCCGCACAGCGGCGATTGGCCAAAAACACTGGCTCCAACAATCCCGCCACAGGGCCCGGCCCTTTGGCAGCCTGAGACTTGATCAGAGGGCCCCGAGGTGTGCGGGCGCTCAAACTTCCCGCAAAATCGCGTTGACCGCCTCGTGATCGGAAAACGGCAGCGTGCTGTCGCCAATCACTTGACCAGTTTCATGCCCTTTGCCGGCGATCAGCACGACATCTCCGGGCCCTGCCATCAACAAGGCGGTGGCGATCGCCTCGTACCTGTCACCGACCTCCTGCGCCCCGACCGCAGCCTGCAAGATTGCAGCGCGGATCGCTTCCGGGGCCTCAGATCTCGGATTGTCATCCGTAACGATTGTGACATCGGCCTTGCGGGCCGAGATTGCGCCCATGATCGGGCGTTTGCCTGGATCGCGGTCGCCGCCACAGCCGAAAACATTGATCAATCGCCCGCGCGCGAAAGGCCTTAGGGCATCGAGGGCTGCAGCCAGGGCATCGGGCTTGTGGGCGTAGTCGACGACAACCGTTGCACCGCGGACCTGACCGACGACCTCGAGCCGGCCGGAAACGCCCCGCAGGTTTGCGATAGCATCGAACACGCCGTCGCGGGCTTCGCCTGCGCACAGCGCCAGCCCGGCGGCCGTCAGCACGTTCAGCGCCTGGTAGGTTCCGATAAGACTGAGTTCGGACTGGAAGGTGTCGTTATCAAACGACCATGTCAGAACCTGGCCGAACCCGTCCGGTCGGGCATCGACAAGCCGCAGGTCCGCGCCCGCGCCTCTGCCGGTGGTGAGAACGGTGAGTTGTCGCGCGCGAGCTGCCTCCAGCACCGCCGTCGCGTGGCCATCATCGACGTTGATGACGGCGCCGCAGCCTGCCGGCAGAAGCGTATCGAACAGCCGGCATTTGGCGGCCAGATAGTGTTCGATGGTGGGGTGATAGTCGAGGTGATCGCGCCCCAGGTTGGTGAACGCCCCTGCGCTCAACTGCACACCGTCCAGCCGGCGCTGATCGAGACCGTGTGATGAAGCTTCGAACGCAAGGTGCGTGATGCCGTCGTCCGCCAGACCGGCGAGGACGCCGTGCAGTGTCACCGGATCAGGTGTCGTCAGGGCGCCATAGACCCCGCCATCCGGACGCACGATGCCGATCGTCCCGAGCGAGGCCGCCTGCCGCCCGGCATGTGCAAAGATCTGGCGCGTGAATTCTGCGACCGAGGTCTTTCCACTGGTGCCCGTGACAGCAACCGTCACCTGCGGCTGGCGGCCGTAATAGCGTGCCGCCATCAACGCCAGCGAGCGGCGCGGATCGCCGGAGCGAATGATCGGTACCGGCAACTCCTGAATGTCTGCTTGGTCGGAAACGAGTACCGCTGCCGCGCCCCTTGCAACCGCATCGGCAATGAACTGAGCACCATCGAAACGGGCGCCGGAAAGCGCCGCAAACAGCGTGCCGGGTTCAACTTGTCGGCTGTCCGCCGTAATCGCCGCGATCTCGATCTCGTTGCCGTTACCATTGCCGTTGCCGGGCCGGGCGAGGTCTGGCGGCAGCAGATCTGCAAGCTTCATTGGTCAACAATGTCCCGGTTTGACAATGTCCTCTTTTACGGAGCGCTCCGGGCCGGCGTCAAATCCCGGGCGAGCTGTGAACAGCACAAGTGAGCCTTAGATCATCGTGCTTTAAGTTGGAACCGCTATTGCGGTTCCAACTTAAAGCACAAAGATGATCGCCACTTTAGAGGCGAGCAACTTTCTGCCTTTATTCGGGATCGTTCCGATTCCGAATAAAGGCAGGTTGCTCTAGTTTCGCCACACCACCAAAGTAGGCGGCCGAACCATTATGAAACCCGCTGCTCGACATACCGCCTGACACCGCCGGCAGATCGCCGATCTGCGTGGTGTGATGTTGCATGGCGCCAAGGGTTTCGAAGGCCTCTCAGAGAATTTGGCACGTCGAACCGTGATCCAGCGAAGATGCGACGGATCCGGCCGCATCCCAGGATGCGCCTGTGGCGTTCATTGTACCACCTCGGCGCTGGTTGCTCAGCCGCGATCCGCGGGACTACAAAGCGATGTCGACCGAACAACGCGGCCGGTCGCGCCATTGCGATTGACGAACTGACCGATCAAGGCGTACCTCGCGCCGGGAGCAGAACAGATGAGTGGATACGAAGAAATTGAGGTCGACGGCGGTTCGCCGCTCAAAATGTGGACGCAGAACGTGCTGATTGACGATGCGGCGGTCGAGCAGATGCGCAACGTCGCCCGTCTGCCGATCGTTCACGGTCATGTCGCGGCCATGCCGGATTGCCATTTCGGCAAGGGCGCGACGGTCGGCTCCGTGATTCCGACCAAGGGCGCCATTATCCCGGCCGCTGTCGGCGTCGATATCGGTTGCGGCATGATGGCCTGGAAGACAACGCTGTCCGCGAGCCAGCTGCCCGACAATCTTGGCCCAATTCGTGCTGACATCGAACGGGCCGTACCGCATGGCTTTGTGTCGATGAAGGGCCGGGCCCGGCGCGGCGGCTGGGACGTCGTCCCCAATGCTGTCGGTTCGCGCTGGCGCGATCTCGAAGACCGCTATCGCAAGCTGGTGGAAAAGCATCCGAAGATTTCTCACAAGGGCCCGGCTCACCAGCTTGGTTCGCTCGGCACCGGCAATCACTTCATCGAAGTTTGTCTCGATGAAAACAATGCCGTGTGGGTGATGCTGCATTCCGGCTCTCGCGGGCCGGGAAACATCATTGGTCAGTACTTTATCGAACTTGCAAAGAACGACATGCAACGCCACCTCGCCAATCTGCCCGACGTCAATCTGGCCTATCTGACGGATGGTACCGAGCACTTCGATGACTACGTCGAGGCGCTCAGCTGGGCGCAGGATTATGCCTGGGAGAACCGTCAGGCCATGATGGACGCGGTGCTGCGCGTGTTGCGCCGGCATTTGCCGAAGTTCAAGATCGGCGACATGGCCGTGAATTGCCACCACAACTATGCGGCAATCGAAAACCACTTCGGTGCCGATGTCTGGGTGACACGCAAGGGCGCGGTCAGGGCGCGCAAGGGTGATCTCGGCATCATCCCTGGCTCGATGGGCACCGGCTCGTTCATTGTCCGCGGCAAGGGCAACATCGATAGCCTGTGCTCGTGTTCGCATGGTGCCGGCCGCGCGATGTCGCGCTCGCAAGCCAAGCAGCGGATCACGCTCAAGGATCACCGCGCGGCAACCGAAGGCATCGAGTGCCGCAAAGATAAGGACGTGATCGATGAAAGCCCGGCGGCATACAAGGACATTTCGGCCGTCATTGCCGCGCAGGCCGACCTCATCGAGGTCGTCCATTGCCTGCGTCAGGTGATCAACGTTAAAGGCTGATGCGTGGGCCGGTGGGCCGAAGCCCGACTCACCGGCTTGCCCCGATTGGATGAAAGCATCGCTGCAACCGGCCAGGAGCTTGTCCATTCGGCCCCGACAACGGTGATTACCGGGCGCTCGCGGGCGTTTCGACGGCGCGGTTGCAGTTTCCAACGGACCTGGGCGCGCGACGGCGCGGTGCGGCGGCCGGTGTGGAGATTTGAAGATTGGGTGGGAACGAGAACATGAGCGTTAGTGATCAGGTTGAAATCAGGGACATGTGCGACACTGATATCGCCGGTGTCATCGCGCTCTGGCACGCGGCCGGCGTCGCGCGACCCTGGAATGATCCCGACCGCGACATCGCCTTTGCGCGCCGCGGCGAGCACGCAACCGTCCTCGTCGCCGCGCAATGTTCCACCGACGGTAAAGTCGACATCATCGGCTCGGCCATGATCGGAGAAGACGGCCATCGCGGTTGGGTCTACTACATGGCGGTGCGCCCGGATCATCAGGGCGGCGGCCTCGGTCGTCGGATTCTGGACGCCGCCGAACAGTGGCTTGCAGCGCGCGGCTGCTGGAAAGTTCAGCTGTTGGTGCGTGAGGACAACGCCGCCACCAGGGCGTTCTATGAACATCTCGGCTACAACGACACGCGGACGACCTGCTTGCAGAAAATTCTTGATTGTGATCAGACAGGCTAGAGCAACCTGCCTTTATTCGGAATCGGAACGATCCTGAATAAAGGCAGAAAGTTGCTCGCCTCTAAAGTGGCGATCATCTTTGTGCTTTAAGTTGGAACCGCTATTGCGGTTCCAACTTAAAGCACAAAGATGATCTAGTGTGATGAAGCAGTGGTCTGGAGCAACGGATGTTACTCCACCGGTCACCGGCGGCCGGCGTCTGATCCGGAACACTGGGCATGTGCATGGTTTGTCTTGAGGTCCACGAGCAAGTTCCCGGCTCAGCATTGCACGGGCAAGCCGGTGTTTCTCGCTTCCTCTACGAGCCGTGATTTCGCGCCGGAGGGTGCAGTATCCGATGTGCAAACCGATGGGCCAGAACACGAGATCGGATTGGCAACGCAGCCTCCAGCCCGACCACGAGAGATAGTGACATGAGCGCAATCGACCGCATTCGTACGACCCACGTTGGCAGCCTTCCACGCGATGAAATGGTCAGCGATGTGGTTCGCGCGGCCGAAGCTGGCAGCCCGGTCAACGACGAACTGTTCGATGCCGTGCTGAGCGAGGCGGTCGAAACCGTTGTTGAGCACCAAAAGGCGCTTGGAATCGACATCGTTTCGGACGGCGAATTTTCGAAGGTCACGTATGCGAGTTACGTTCGCCATCGCCTGACCGGGTTTTCAGGCGACAGTCCCCTGGTCAGCCCGGCAGATCTTGATGCGTTCCCGGACAGTGCCGAAACGGCCCGAGCGCGACGCACCAGTATGCCGTTTGCGCGGCCGAACTGCACCGGGCCGGTTGAAATCAGGACGCGTGTGCCATTGGATGGCGACATCCGTCGCATGGCCAATGCCGTCGCCAAGCACCAACCAGGCGGCGCGTTCTTGACCTCGGCATCCCCCGGCCTGATCGCAATTTTTCATCCCAACCGGTTCTACCCGACGTACGAGGCCTATCTTACGGCGCTGGCGGACGCCATGAAGACCGAGTACCAGGCTATCATCGCGGCCGGCTTGGACTTGCAGATCGATTGCCCGGATCTCGCCATGGGCCGCCACACGATCTTCAAAAACGCGAGCGAGGCAGCCTTCCTGCGGCACGCCGAAAACCAGATCTCGGTGCTCAACGCGGCGTTGGCCGGTCTGCCGGCGGAGCGCATGCGCATCTATGTTTCATGGGGCAACTATGAGGGTCCGCACACATACGACATTGCGCTGGCGAAAATTCTGCCGCTGATTTACCGGGCCAAGCCATCGCAAATTCTTCTTGAGGCAGCAACCCCTGGTCACCAGCACGATTGGCGCGTCTTCAAGGACTATCCATTGCCGGATGACAAGGTTCTGGTCCCCGGTGTTATCGACGTCACCAACAACTACGTCGAACATCCCGAAGTCGTCGCCGATCGCATTGAACGGTTTGCCCAGGTCGTCGGCCGTGACCGCGTTATCGCATCGACGGACTCGGGCTTTGCAGCCTTTGCCGGTGACCGCATGGTTGATCCCAAGGTCGCCTACCGAAAACTGGAAAGTCTTGTCCGAGGTGCCGATATCGCCAGCCGCAGGCTATGGTAGCGCAAAGGATTTGCACTTTGTCATTGACGCTGGGCGCGCGGGCGGCGTTCGATCAATGGCGGCGGCAGTCGGGAGTAAGGCTAAATGGAACCTGTTGCGATCGATGGCGAGCGCGTGCTCGGCGACCTCTATCGGCTTCGTGAAATCGGTGCGTTCAAGACGGGAGTTCATCGCCCAACGTTGTCGCCTCAGGATATGGAGGCGCGTCGCTGGCTGCGCGATGAACTTGTCGCCATCGGTCATCATGCCGAGATCGATGGTATTGCCAACGTGATCGGCCGCTCACCGGCGCACGGTCCGAAACTGCTGGCCGGCTCGCATCTTGAAAGTCAAAACGAGGCCGGGTGGTTGGACGGTGCGCTGGGTGTCGTCTACGCCCTCGAGGCAGCACGTGCAATCGCAGCTTCGGCCGACTATCGCGATTGCGGCGTCGACGTTGTTGCGTTTGCTGACGAGGAAGGTCATTTCGGCAGCTTCATGGGCAGCTATTCGTTTGTCGGCGAGCTTAGTGAGGATGCGATTGACCGTGCCGTCGACAGGACCCTTGGCACAGCCCTTCGTCAAGCGCTGGCGGACGCCGGCCTCGCCGGTCGGCCCCGCCGGCAAATCGAAACCGACCGTTACGTCGGCTTCCTCGAAGCACATATCGAGCAGGGCGATTGGCTCGAAAGTTCCGCAAACGTGGTTGGCATTGTCACCAGTATCGTCTCCATTGCGCAGTATCGGATCGTGTTCGAAGGTACGCAGAACCACGCCGGAACCACACGCATGGCGGTCCGCCGAGATGCCGGCGCGGCCGCTGTCCGCTTTTGCCGGGATATCGATCAGGCATTCAGGATGCATGGCGGTGAGCGCACGGTCTGGACGGTCGGCCGGATCACATTGCAGCCGGGCGCGCCGAGCATTATCCCAGGGCGTGCCGAAGTGCTGTTCCAGTTTCGCGATGCCGACCCGCCCAGGATCGCAGAACTCGATCAGTTGCTGCATGGCGTCGTCGCGCGCCACAACGATGACGGGCCCTGCAGTGCACGTCTCGAGACGCTGTCGAAGAGTGAGCCGGCGATGATGGACGACAGGATCCAGAGCGCCATCGAAGCCGCTGCAGGCGTGCATGTGCCCGGCAGATTCGCCCGGATGCCTAGCGGTGCCGGCCACGATGCCCAGATCATCGCGCCGCACCTGCCGACAGGCATGATGTTTGTCCCGAGCATCGGCGGCGTCAGTCATCATTTCACCGAGAACACCTCGGATGCCGATATCGTCAGCGGCGCCCAGGTTTATGCAAGTGCCGTCGGCGGGCTTCTGAGCCGATGATCGCAAGCTATGACCTCGACACCTTCAACGCCTTACCGGGGTGGCGATGACGACCAACGGGCATACCGGAAATGTGATCACTGATCCGCATCGGCAGGTAGCACCCTCGGTGACTTGGGAGCTGGGCCAACTCTATATCATCGCGGGTCCGCTCATCGCCGCCTATGTGGCCGAGCTGTCGATGGTCGTCACGACCAAGGCGGTGGTCGGTGAGCTTGGCTATTTGCATCTGGCCGGCGTTGGGCTTGCCAGCGATGTGACAATCCAATTGCAGATCGTCTTGTTCGGGCTGCTGTCGGTCGTCGGTGTGCTCACGTCTCAGGCGCTCGGAGCCGGCAACACGGCCGATGTCGGCGTTGCCGTGCGCCAAGGCTTGGTCATCGCGGCTGTTCTCGGGTTGCCGCTGTCGTTCGTGATCTGGCATCTCGACGTGATGCTGGCGCTGGTCGGCACCGATGCGCGGCTGCTCGAACTCATGGGACCCTACGTCAAACCGCTGAGCGGCTCGATCTTGCCGTTGGTCTGGCTGTTCGTTCTCAGGATGTTTGTTGCCTCACTCGCCAAGACCAGCGTCATCCTGGTGATCACGCTGGGCGCTGTCGCGTTGAATTACATCTTGCTTCGTGGCCTGGTTCACGGTGAGTTCGGCATGCCGAACCTGGGCGCTGCAGGGGCCGGTTGGGCGAAGACGATTGTCTCGATTGGGCAGCTGTTTGCGATGCTGGCCTACGTCTATTGCAACCCGACAATGCGCGGCTATGGCATCTTTCGCGGTCGCCGACTGATCACACCGTCCGTTGCGATTGAGATCTTGCGGCTGGGTTTGCCGGTGGCCGGCATCGTCATCCTGGAGATGAGTTTGTTCCTGTTCGTGTCGGTGTCGTCGAGCGTCATCGGCCCGATTGCAACCGCAACCTACCAGGTCATGATGGTTTGGATCGCTTTCGCGTTCAAGACCGTGCACGGTCTGGCCGAAGCCGGCATGGTGCGTGTCGCCAGAGGGGTCGGCATGGCGAGCCTGCCCGCCGCTCGCCGCTCCGGCCTGGTGGCGATGGGCTTTGGCGTGATCTGGCTGTCGCTGCTGTCGCTGGCACCGCTCAACTTTCCCGAGCCGTTAGTGCGGGTCTTTCTGGCGCGCGACGATCCAGGCTTTGCTCAGGTCCTCGAACTGGTGTCGAAGGTCTTGATCCTGGCGGCATTTTTCCAGGTGTTCGATGGCCTGCAGGTGCTCGCGGCTTTGGCATTGCGCGGCCTCAAGGATACCGTCGCCCCGCTCTGGCTCGCCGCCGTCGGCTACTGGTTGCTCGGTATCAGCTGTGGGTGGGTGCTGGCATTCCCTTACGATATGGGAGCCGAAGGACTGTGGTGGGGCATGGCTGTCGGCCTGACCGTAACGGGAACGTTGCTCGCTCTTCGGTTCCTGCAGTTAACGGCCCGCGGACGACAATTGCCGGCGATGAGGTAGTGGTTTCCAAAGGGCAATGCCCTTTGGCGGGATCGTTAAGGGCAGAGCCCTTAACCAATCGCCGCTTGGCGGCGATCTATGAGGGGCTGTCCGCCCCTCAAACACCCCGACCAGGGGATGGGTCCCCTGGACCCCCCCAAGCTTGTTCAAAGTTTACGGCCTAGATGTAGATCTTGAACCTTTCGCGGATTGCCGCGTCGACCTGCGGGTCGATCAACGGTTTCGCCGCGGCAAGGATGCTCTCCTTTTTGGCACGGGCGTTGGCGAGCAGATCGATGTTGCCGCGTTCTTCCCACTCCTTCGGGCTCGAACGGTCGGCGACGGCGGGATAGACATATTCGGATTGCATTAGCGTCAATGTTTGCGGATGGCCGAGATAGTGGCCGGGGCCGCCGAGGCAGACCTGCCGCATCGCCTCGAGCGAGACGCTATCCTGCGTGATCTCGATGCCGCGCACGCAGCGCAGCACCTGTCCAAGCATGTCATTGCCGAGGACCAGCGAGTCCGGTGAGAAGCCCAACAGCGAGGCATGCATACCGGCGGCCTCATAGACCATGTTGAGGCCGGCGAGCCCGGCCATGACGTTGGAGATCGCCTGTTCCCAACCAGCCTGCATATCGGGCAGCTTGGAATCCGCCATGCCGGCTGCGGCACCGCCCGGCAAATCGTAGAAACGGTGCATTTGTGCGCACCCAGCACTAAGCAGTGCCTGCTCGCCGGAACCACCGGACATGGCGCCCGTCCGCAGATCGGAAACAAACGGCCAGGTGCCGAATATCGCGGGATGGCCAGGCGCAATGGTGTTGACATAGACGACGCCGGCGAGGCACTCGGCAACGGCCTGAGTGATCGCCATCGCCAACGGTGCCGGCGCGGTAGCGCCTGCCTGGCCGGCCGACAGCAACAGGACCGGCATGCCAGCGCGCACGCACGCCTCCAAGGTCTCGCAGCTTTCCGTTGCAAACTTCATTGGCGGGACGACGAAACAGTTTGTGTTGGAGACGAACGGGCGCGCGCGCCACTTATCTTCGCCGCCGGCGATCAGATGCAGCAATTCGATGCAACCGGCAATGTGGGCGGGCTCGGAAAAGCTGGTGCCGACGTGTTTGGTCGTACCGGCGCACGATGCATAGATCGTGTTGACGTCGAGTTCGTAGTTGTCGGTGATATCGCGACAGACGAGGCAGCGTTGGAAGAAGTGGAGGTTATCCAACGCGTGCACCAGCTGCGCTGCTTCATAGAGATCATGAACCGTGGAATCGCGATAGGTGCGCGTGTCCGGATCAACAACGTGAACCGCGGCGCCGGCCGTGCCGTAATGGACCCGGGCGCCGGTGAGATCGAGATCGAATTCGGGATCCCGGCCGCATAGCGTGATATCGCGAGCAGCGATCGCCAGCTTGTCTTCGACGAGCGCGCGCGGAAAGCGCAGGCGGCCGTCGGCGCCCAACTCAGCCCCGGCTTCGGTCATCGCTTCGATGCCGGAGTGCGGCGCGTCGGCAAGGCCGATATGCTCCAGCGCCTCCAACGCCGCCCTATGAATGCGTTCGACGCCGGCGTCGCTGAGCGGTTTGTAGGTCCCGCCTTCAAGACCCGGTCGAACGGGACGCAGCCCCTCAGCGAGCGGCCGCGACCTGAGTGAGGTGCGGGCTGCTCGGCCGCCACTACGTCGGGGTTTTGTAACCGTTGTGTCAGTCATAGCCGATGTCCTTGCGATGGAGGCCACCTGTTCGCTCCATTTGGGCGTCAAGTTTTTCACTGGGTTTGGCAGCGGTCGGCGGGCTAGGCCCGCACGCGTTCAGCCTTGGGATCGTAAAGCGGCTTTAGACTTGCCGCGGCCGGGACCCGACGACCGGCAACTTCGATTTCGTAGTTGGAGGACAGGATCTGCTCGGCGGTTTCGCCTTCGCTCGGCACGTAGCCGAGACCGATGGCACCGCCGAGCGCGTGACCGTAGTTGCCGGACGTCAAATAACCGACGATCTTGCCGTCTCGCAGGATCGGCTCGTTGTGGTAGACCATGGCCGATGGATCGCCGAGCCGGAACTGGACGAGCCGGCGCCTGAGCCCTTTGTCTCGTCGTGCCAGAACCGCGTCGCGCCCAATGAAATTCGGCTTGTCGGTTTTAACCGCAAACCCGAGGCCGGCTTCCAGCACGTGGTCTTCGTCGGTGATGTCGTGGCCAAAGTGCCGAAACGCCTTTTCGATGCGGCAACTGTCGAGGGTGTGCAGGCCGCACAGTTTCAGTCCGTGCGTTGACCCGGCCGCTTCCAGCGTTTCAAAGATGTGCGCCGCCTGATCGCTGGAGGCATAGATTTCCCAGCCGAGTTCACCGACGTAGGTGACGCGGTGCGCGCGCGCGATGCCGAGACCGATCTCAATATCGCGCCAGGCCCCGAACGGATGATAGGCGTTTGAGAAATCGTTTGGTGAGCAGTTCGCCAACACATCGCGCGACCGCGGCCCCATCAGGCAAAGCACCGCTTCTGCGCCCGTAACATCGACAATCGCGCAACTCAGATCGGCGACGTGACCTCGCAGCCAGGCCAGGTCGCGCTGCAGCGTTGCGCACGGCACCACCAGCAGGAACGCCGTTTCCGATAGCCGCGAGACGGTCAGGTCGCACTCGATACCGCCGTTGTCGTTCAGCATCTGGGTGTAGACGATGGCGCCGACGGGCACATCGATTTGTCCGGCGCACACCAGATTGAGGAATGTCAGTGCGTCGCGACCTTCGACCCGGATTTTGCCGAATGAGGACATGTCGAACAATCCGACGCCCGCGCGCACCGCCATGTGTTCGGCACGATTGTTGGCGAACCAATTCTGCGGCCCCCACGAGTACTGGTAGGCGCGTTCCTGGCCATCGTTGGCAAACCAGTTGGCCCGTTCGTAACCAGCGACCTCGCCGAAGACGGCGCCGCGGGTCTTGAGGTGTTCATGCAATGGCGAGCGGCGCACCCCGCGACCGGCCTCGACTTGTCGGTAGGGGAAGTGGTCGGCGTAGAGCAGTCCGAGCGTCTCGGCGACCCGCGCCTTCAAGTACTTGCGGTTGGCCTGGAACGGTTGCACGCGGCGGATGTCGACGTCCCAAAGATCGAACGGCGGTTTGCCGTCGTTGATCCACTGTGCGAGCGCATAGCCCGCGCCGCCGGACGAGACGATGCCGATGGAGTTGTAGCCGGCCGCCACCCAATAGCCGGGCAGTTCCGGCGCCTCACCCAGATAGTAGCGATTGTCCGGCGTGAAGCTTTCCGGCCCGTTGAAGAATGTACGAATGCCGGCGTCCGCCAGCAGCGGCACGCGATTGATACCCATCGCCAGGATCGGCTCAAAATGGTCGACGTCCGCGGGCAGTTCATCAAAGCAGAAGTCATCCGGAATCCCGCCCATGCCCCACGGTTTAGCGACCGGTTCGAACGCCCCAAGCATGAGTTTGCCGGCGTCTTCTTTGTAATAGGCACATTCATCGGGCACCCGCAGAACGGGCAGTTGTCCGAGATCGTCAACCGGCTCGGTGACAATGTAGAAATGTTCGCAGGCGTGTAATGGGATGTTGACGCCGTTGCGTTGACCGAGATCGCGCGCCCACATGCCGGCGCAGTTGATCACGATATCGGCCTTGATGTGGCCCGGTTGACCATCGCGCTCGTAGTCGACCCCGGTCACGCGCCGTGCCGTCGTTGCCACCCGGGCGACCGTGACGCCCTCGATGAGCCTGGCGCCACGCTGCCGTGCGCCCTTGGCGAGAGCAAGCGCGATGTTTGCCGGATCGGCTTGGCCGTCGCCGGGCAAATAAACCGCCGTCGTTACGCGTTCCGTGTTGAGGTGGGGGTAGCGTTGTAGCAGCTCCGACGTGGAGATTTCGTGAACCTCGACGCCGAAGGAGCGCGCGAGTGAGCCTTGGCGCAGGAGTTCTTCGCGGCGTTCGGCGGTCAGCGCCACGGTCAGTGAACCGGTTTGTCGGAAGCCCGTCGAGATTTCGGTTTCAGCCTCCAACTCAGCATAGAGCTCGGCCGAATACTTGGCGAGGCGGGTCATATTCTGGTTGGCGCGCAATTGGCCGATTAGGCCGGCGGCATGCCAGGTAGTGCCGCACGTCAACTGTTTGCGCTCGAGCAGGACGACGTCGCGCCAACCGAGCTTGGCAAGGTGATAGGCCATCGAGCAGCCTGAAACGCCGCCGCCGATGATCACCGCCCGGGCATGTGTCGGAATGCTCATGCTTTGAGCCTTTCGTTGTTGGGGTCCCATACGGCTTGGCCGGGCTGAACCGTGGCCGGGAAACGTTGACCGAAGATCTCGACGTCAACCGTGTTGCCGGCAACCGCGAGGTCGGTTCGCAGGACACCAAGTGCGACCGACGCGCCGACACGATAGCCCCAGGCACCGGAAGTCGTTTCGCCAACGATTTCGTCGCCGTGCCACAGCGTGGACATATAAGGTGCGTCGCTGTCGCCGGCGTTAACGATCAGGCTGACGAACGACTTTTTGCTGCCCTGCTGTTTTTCGCGCTGAAGTGCCGACCGGCCCGGGAAGTCATGATCCTTGTGCCAGCGAATGAACCGCTCCAGGCCGCCCTCCAGCAGCGTGTAGTCGGTCGACAGGTCGCCCTTCCAGGCTCGGTAACCCTTTTCGATGCGCAGCGAGTTGAGTGCAAACATGCCGAACGGTTTGGCGTTCTCATTGAGAACCGCATCGTAGACCGCTGGCAGGTTGTCGTTTTGGGTGTGGATTTCCCAGCCCAGTTCGCCGGCAAAGCTAACCCGCGCCAGCAGCGCGGCGCGACCGGCAACCTGTGCCTGCTGATGCGAGAGCCAGGGCAGTGCGAGATCGCCGTCCGAGATGGCCGCAAACAGCTTGCGCGCCTTCGGGCCGGATACGATCAGGGTTGAGACGTCGTCGCTCAAATCGGTAAGCGTCACAGTTGCGTTGGCCGGCAGTGCGTTGTTGAGAAGTTCATAGTCATGCCATTGCGCGGTTGCAGCGGTGATCAGCGTGAAATGATCTTGGCTGTGGCGCAGCACGCTCATTTCGGTGACGATGCGCCCGCGTTCATCGCAAAAGTATGCAAGCGACATTCGTCCGACCTGCGGCAGACCGCCGGCGATGCGCCCGAGCAACCAGTTTGCAGCCCCCGCACCGTCGAGATCGAAACGCGAGAAACCAGGTAGGTCGAGGACGCCGACGTCATCTCTGACGGCCTCGCATTCGGCCTGAACGCGGGGTGACCACGGCCCCTCCCGGTTCCAGGTTTGCGTTGCCGCCTCCGATATGTCATCGCCCGGTTCCGCGAACCAGTTGGCGCGCTCCCAGCCGTTGTATGCGCCCATCTGGCCGCCGAGCTCGACCACGCGGTCATGGACCGGCGAGTGCTTCTTGTTGCGCCCGGCCGGCCATGCGTGAAACGGGAAATGCATGGCGTATTCGTGGCCGTAGACTTCCATGCCCTTAGCAACGCAATAGTCGTGATCGCAAAACGCTGTGAAGCGACGCGGATCGCACGACCACATATCCCATTCGGTCTGGCCCGCCGTGACCCATTCCGCCAGGACTTTGCCGGCGCCGCCCGCCTGCGCGATGCCGAACGTGAAAACACTGGCCTCATAGGCGTTTGGGACACCCGGCATCGGGCCAATCAGCGGATTGCCGTCGGGTGTATATGGGATCGGGCCGTTGATGACCTTGGAGATGCCGGCGGTTGCCAACAATGGCACGCGCGCCATCGCGTCCGTGACGTACCATTCGAGGCGTTCGAGGTCGTCCGGATAGAGCTGGAAGCTGAAATCGTCCGGCATCGGATCGGACGGGTCCGCCCAGTGCGCGCGGCAGTTGCGCTCATAGGGTCCGAGATTGAGACCGTTCTTCTCCTGGCGCAGGTAGTAGCTCGAATCGACATCGCGCAGCAGCGGCAACTTGCGGCCTTCGGCAGCGCTCCAGTCCTCGAGTTCGGGGATCTCTTCGGTCAGGAGGTACTGGTGGCTCATGACCATCATTGGCACGCGGCGCCCGCCAAACGGGCGGAACCACTCACCGACCCGCTGGGCGTAGTAGCCGGCCGCGTTGACAACGACCTCGCATCGGATCTCGCCCTGTTCCGTCTCGACGATCCACTCGCCGGCCTCGCGGCGAATGCCGGTTGCAGGCCGGTGGCGATGAATGCGCGCACCCAAATTGCGGGCGCCCTTGGCCAGGGCCTGGGTGAGCTGGGCCGGGTCGATGTCGCCGTCGTTGGGGTCGTAAAGTCCGCCTTCGAGATCGTGTAGCTCGAGGAATGGATAGCGGGCGCGTAATTCGTTCGGCCCGAGCGTTTCCAAGGCCATGCCCTGGTAGGCGCCCATGCCGCGCGCACGCTCGAACTCCTGCATGCGTTCCTTTGCGTGCGCCAGCCGCACAGAGCCGGTGACGTGATAGTTCATCGGGTAATCAACGGCGTCAGCTAAGCCCCGGTAGAGCTCGGTGGAATAGCGCTGCATATTCATGATCGACCACGACGCCGAGAACGTCGGAACGTTGCCGGCCGCATGCCATGTCGAACCGGCGGTCAGCTCGTTCTTCTCGAGCAAAACGCAATCGCGCCATCCTGCCCGGGCAAGATGATAGAGCGAGGACACACCGACTGCGCCGCCACCAATGATCACGACCCGTGCTGTTTCGTTGGTATCAGCCATGGCGCTGCTATCCTCCTTGGTCGCTTCAATAGACCGGCGGTGAGATGATCCAGATGACAACCGCTCGCTCATGATAGGGATTGGCCCACGAGAAGGTATCGCCGCGAATGCGGAAACTATCACCGGCTTTGAGTTCGAAGTGCCGCCCGGCAATGGTCAAGTTGAGCCGACCGGAAACCAGATAGCCGACCTCCTGGGTCTCGCGTGTGCACGGTTCGCCAAGCTTCGAGCGCGGCGCAAACTCCGAGCGCACAACCTCGAAATCATCCGTTAGATCGGGCGACAGGAGTTCTTCCGTCAGCCCCTCGCGGGCCTGGACCCGTTTGCGGTTTGCGCTTCTGACCACATAACCGCGTTCTTCGGGCGGCGCGGGCGTGGTGCCGAACAGTAACGAGACCGGGCAGTTCAACGTCTTGCTGATGGCCTCGACGTCCGAACTTGAGGGCCGGCTCAGGCCGCGCTCGATCTGGCTCAGCCAGCCGATGGAACAGCCGACGGCCGCAGCGAGATCCGCCAGCCTTAATCCGCGGATCTTGCGCAGAGCCCTGATATTGTCGCCGAGTGCGTGTTCCATCGCGTCAGACTCGATTGCGCGGCTGCTAACGTCAATGAAAAATTTGCTGAAATTTTCACATTGCGCCAAACAATGTTCTACCAGCGTCACGGGTGCGCAGGGGTGTGGATGAATAGCCGTGAACGTGACCGCAAATCCGCACGCAGCGATCGCCGTCAGGCCCGGCCGGGCAGCTGCTGGCGTATCCGGCACAGCGGTCGACAGGCCGCGCGCTGCAGGATTTCCGGTAGCGATAACGCGCAACAACGGACGCCGTGTTTGATCCGCTACGTGCTGATCGTCATCCGCTCCATTGACGCTCGCGTTTGGACGCGTTTAGCGTCGCATTCGATAGGCCCATTGCAGAGCAGCTGCGCAGGAGTTCCGACATGTCAATTGGCACCGACAATGCGACCTTCGATCTGGTCATCCGCAACGGCGAAATTGCGGATGGAAGCGGGGCTGAGCCGGTCACCGGCGATGTTGCAATCAGCGGCGGACGGATCGCCGCTGTCGGCCGCATCGATCGGGCCGGCCGCGAGGAAATCGATGCGCGGGGCAAGTTGGTGACGCCCGGGTTTGTCGACATTCACACCCACTATGACGGTCAGGCGGTGTGGGATTCGCATCTCGCGCCATCCGCCTGGCACGGTGTGACGTCGGTCGTCAGCGGCAACTGCGGGGTCGGCTTTGCGCCGTGCCGGCCCGAGGACCGCCACAAGCTCGTGGAACTGATGGAGGGAGTTGAGGATATTCCCGGCCCCGTTCTGCACGAGGGCCTGACCTGGCAATGGGAGACGTTTCCGGAATATCTCGACGTCCTCAAGCAACGCAACCGTGACATTGACATCGCCTGTCTGTTGCCGCACGCAGCCGTGCGCGTTTACGTGATGGGCGAGCGCGCCATTCGCCATGAGAAGGCCACCGAAGCCGATATCGCGAGGATGCGCGAGATCACAACCGAAGCGGTGCGCGCCGGTGCCTTTGGTTTTTCGACGTCGCGCACGCTCAGCCACAAGAGCTGCTCGGGCGAATACACGCCGACCCTGCGCGCCAACGAGGACGAATTGACCGGCATCGCGATGGGCATGGCGGATGCCGGCTCCGGTTTTCTCGAAATCGTCTCGGACTGGAACGAACCGAGCCCGGAAGCAGAGTTCGCGATGTTGCGCCGCGTGGTCGAGGCGAGCGCTCGGCCGGCCGTGTTTTCGCTGTCGCAGCGCCACGAACGGCCCGACGACTGGCGAATCATGATGCGTGAGGCCGACCGCGCGATTGGCGACGGTCACACGATCCGGGCGGTTTGCCCGCCGCGGGCGATTGGTTTGCTGCTCGGTCTCGAGGGCAGCCAGAACCCGTTCTCCGGCACGCCGTCCTATAAGAAGATCGCACATTTGCCGCTGGCCGAGCGGGTCCGGATCATGCGTGATCCGGAGTTCCGGCGCCAACTGTTGTCGGAAGATCCGGTCAAGGAAAGCACGTTCCCGCTGATCGAGCGGCTCGCCTACAAACACATGTTCCGGTTCGGCAACCCGCCGAACTACACGCCGAAAGAAGAACACTCGATCACGGCCATTGCCGCGCGCGAAGGGCGCACCGCCCCGGAGGTCGCCTACGACGTCCTGCTCGAAGACGAGGGCATGGGCTTCATTTATTCGCCGCTCAATAACTACGCGAGCTTCGATCTGCGCGTGCCGGGTGAGATGCTGGCCAATCGCAATGTTATCATGGGGCTCGGCGACGGCGGCGCCCACGTCGGCTTTATTCTCGATGCCGGCTTCCCGACCTGGCTGATGACCTACTGGCAGAAGCAACGCCGGGAATTCACCATCGGCGAGACGATCCGGCGTTTGACCTCGGATACCGCCGAAGCCGCCGGCCTGCGCGACCGCGGCCTGATCAAGATCGGCAAGAAGGCCGATGTCAACATCATCGACTATGACAAATTGAAGTTCGGCAGACCGTACGTCACCTATGACTTGCCGGCCGGCGGCAAGCGCCTGCTGCAGAAGGCCGAAGGCTACGATGCCACGATCGTGTCCGGCGAAGTGACCTACCGCGACGGCGTTGCCACCGGCGCACTGCCCGGCCGCGTCATCGAGGGCCAGCGCTTCGACGATCACCTGATGGCCGCTGAATAAGACTGGCGCTATGGTATCCGTGTTGGCCAAGTGGGTGACGACGTCGATGTCCGATCATCGACGAGCCATTTATTTTTTGAGGTGTTATGTTCAAGTATGAGTAGAAGTTCTGGTGCAGGGGCGGAATCGATATATGGTAATAACTACCTGAAATATAACAAAGATGTTGTTCTTTAATTGTTCTATCTACCCTTTATTTTACCCGTAATTTCAACCTTAAGATGGTTCGATTCCTATTTATATTCTTAAAGTTGAGCAACTATGTTCTGCTATGCGACCTTGGGTTCATCCGGCAGGGGTGATCATGTCCCGCTGAGTGGTTTATCGGCTGATGCGTCGCTCAGTTCCGGTTTGGTGTTGCCGGTCAGGGCCGGCTGCGTGTCGCGGCCAGCTTGAGCATCATCGCTGATTGCTGTCATCGTCTCAAGTGTCATGTCGCGGCGAGAGACGGCCCACTCATCGTTCCGTTCGAGCAAAATGGCGCCGACGAGGCGCGTGATGGCATCGTCGTTTGGGAAGATGCCGACGACACGTGTGCGCTTTTTCACTTCGCCGTTGAGACGTTCGAGCGGATTGGTCAAATGAATCTGACGGCGATGCTCGGCCGGAAAGCGGCGGTAGGCAAGTACATCGTGTTCGGCGTCGTCCATCGGTTTACCCAGCCCCGGAAAGCGTGTCCGCAATCCGTTCGCGACTAGCACTTTACTGAAAAACCTCGCGCGGTCTCGGCAATTGTGATTCTGTTTTGCGGTGGCGGCTGAATCGGAGGCAATGCGATGCGCGGGCGGTTTCGGGACCAGGGCGGTCTGTTTTCTTACATCGATCCTGAGGAGCGCATTCCAGCCAAGCACCCTCTGCGTGAGATCCGTGCTCTGGTGCGCGAAGTGTTGAGTGAACTGGACCCGGAGTTCTCCCGTCTTTACAGTCACGAGGGTCGCCCGTCGATCCCGCCCGAGATGTTGCTCTCGGCCTTGCTCCTGCAAGTGTTCTACGGCATTCGCTCCGAGATCCAGCTGATGGAACAGCTCAATTACAATCTGCTGTTTCGCTGGTTCGTCGGCCTGTCACCGGACGATCCGGTGTGGGTACCGGAAACGTTCACGAAGAACCGCGAACGCCTCCAGGGCAGCGATATCTTTCAGAAGTTCATGGCCGCCCTCCTCGCCCACAGGAAGGTGCGCGCGCTGCTGTCGAACGAACATTTCTCTGTCGATGGCACGTTGATCGAGGCCTGGGCCTCGCAGAAAAGCTTTCGCCCGAAGGACGGCTCTGACAATGGCCCAACCGGTGGCAATGGCGACAATTTTCACGGGCAAAAGCGCAAGAACGACACGCATGAAAGCACATCCGATCCCGATGCCAGGCTGTTTCGCAAAGCCAAAGGGCGTGAGGCGAAGCTGTGCTATATGGGCCATGCCCTGATGGAAAATCGCAACGGTCTGGCGGTAGCGGGCAAAGTCACGCATGCCGACGGCACCGCCGAACGGCGCGCCGGCGAGGCCATGCTGGGCGCCAGGCGCAAGGCTGCCGGGCGGCGCATCACGGTCGGCTCGGACAAGGCCTACGACACGTCCGACCACGTCGCCAATTTACGCGGCATGCAAGTGACGCCGCATGTCGCCCAGAACGATGCGGTTAACAAAAGAACCCGCAAACGCCGGCGTTCGGCAATCGACAAGCGCACGACGCGCCATGCGGGCTATGAGAAATCGCAGACACGGCGCAAGATGATCGAATGCATCTTCGGCTGGGGTAAACAGCATGGCACGATGCGTAAGACCAGGCACCGCGGCATCGCCGGCGTCAGCGCCGATTTCCTGCTCAACCTAATCGCCTACAACCTGATGCGCATCCCGAAATTGGTCGCGCTATGATGCGCGTTTCGATGTTGCATGTTGCGATTGAACGCAATGCTCAAGCTTCGCGGCCATCTTATGTGCCTAGCAGGCATGACACAAAAACCGAAAGCCAACGAACCGAACAAAAAGCGCTGCCCAGTTGGTTTTTCAGCGGACTGCTAGAGCAAACCTGCCTTTATTCGGAATCGGAACGATCCCGAATAAAGGCAGAAAGTTGCTCGCCTCTTAGGTGGCGATCATCGTGCTTTAAGTTGGAACCGCAATAGCGGTTCCAACTTAAAGCACGATGATCAGTGGTCCCAAGCACCTAAAAAAGCGTATTCAAACGCTCAGATTTGGCCAAGAGGCGACGGCCATAACCGGCATCTCGAAAAGCCGGGTCCTGCAGCGCTGCACCGACATCGACGAGCGCGTCCTCACGCGCCGCGCGCGCCACGACGACAGACATCTACGATTGGACTCGCATTCTTAATCAACGCTGCCAATTGGTGCTGTGCGATCAGATCACGGTCACGTTCAGCTCCGGCAGGCCGTCGACGTGCCCCTTGAGCACATCGCCGCGCTGCACGGCGCTGACACCGGCCGGTGTTCCGGTCAGGATCAGATCGCCGGCGCGCAGTTCGAACAGCGTCGACAGATAGGCGATCTGCTCCGGCACGCTCCAGATCATCTGTGCAAGATCGCCGTCCTGGCGCCGCGCACCATTGACTTCAAGCCAGATCGCGCCCTTGTCCGGATGCCCGACCTTGTCAGCCGCCACCAGCTGCGTGCACGGCGCCGATTTCTCAAACGCTTTGCCGACTTCCCAGGGCCGCCCCATTTTCTTTGCCACGCCCTGCAGGTCGCGCCGGGTCATGTCGAGCGCCACGCCGTAGCCGTAGACGCATTGCAAGGCATTGGCGCGGGCGATGTTGGTGCCGCCGGACTTGAGCGCTGCCACCATCTCGATCTCCCAGTGCACGTCTTCCGATGCCATCGGATAGGGAAAGGCGCCATCGAGCAGCAGATTGTCCGGGTTCTTCTGGAAGAAGAACGGTGGCTCCTTATCGGGGTCGTGCCCCATCTCACGCGTGTGTTCGGCATAGTTGCGCCCGACACAATAGATGCGATGCACGGGAAACAGCGCGCTCTCACCATCGACAGGCAGCGCCGGCTGCGATGGCGGATCGAACAGATAGGTCATCTTCATGCTCTCAACTCGCCTGCAAATCTAGTGAATCTCAGGTTCCGGCACGCTCGGCCCCGACTCGAGAAAGTCGAAATCGCAGCCGTCGTCCGCCTGGCCGATGTGTTCCTGGAACATGCGGCCGTAGCCGCGTTCATAGCGTGGTGCGTGCGGTTGCCAGGCCGCCTTGCGCCGCGCCATTTCTTCATCCGAGATATGTAGATGGATCAGGCGCCGTTCGACACTGATCTCGATCTCATCGCCACTCTGAACCAAGGCCAGCGGCCCGCCAACGAAACTCTCGGGCGCCACGTGCAAGATGCAGGCGCCGTAGCTGGTGCCGCTCATCCGCCCGTCGGAAATCCGCAACATGTCGCGCACGCCCTGCTTCACGAGCTTGCGCGGGATTGGCAGCATGCCCCACTCAGGCATCCCGGGCCCGCCTTTGGGACCGGCGCTCTGCAGCACCAGAACATCGTCTGCCGTGACATCCAGATCATCGCGCTCGATCTCGGCGGCCATATGATTGTAGTCGCGGAACACTAGCGCCCGCCCACGGTGCTCACGCAGACGCGGCTCGGCGGCCGAAGGTTTGATCACGCATCCGCGCGGCGCCAGGTTGCCTTTGAGCACGGCCGTCGCCCCACCCTCGTAAATCGGCCGGTCCAGCGGGCGTATGACGTCGTCGTCATAGACCTGCGCGTGAGCGATATTTTCGCCGATCGTCTTGCCGTTGACCGTAACGGCGTTGGTGTGGAGCTTGCCCTCAAGCACCTTCATCATGGCCGGCAGCCCACCGGCATAAAAGAAGTCCTCCATCAGCAACTCACCGGATGGGCGAATGTTGGCAAGCACCGGAATGTCGCGGCCAATCTGATCGAACCGTTCGAGTGACAGGGCAATGCCCGCCCGCCGCGCCATCGCGATGACATGTATGATGGCGTTGGTCGAACCACCCATCGCCATGTGCACCACAATCGCATTTTCGATCGCCTCGGCGGTCATGATCGTGTCCGGCGTAAAGTCCTGCCAGACCATATCGACAATCCGGCGGCCGGCGGCCGAGCACATCCGGATATGCTGGGAATCGGCGGCCGGGATCGACGACGCGCCGGGCAAGGTCAGGCCCATCGCCTCGGCGATCCCCATCATCGTTGCCGCCGTCCCCATCGTCATGCAGGTGCCGAACGACCGCGCGATGCCGTTCTCCATCTCCGCCCACTGCTCGTGCGTAATCGTGCCGGCCCGCTTTTCGTCCCAATATTTCCAGGCATCCGACCCCGAACCGAGAACCCGGCCGGCCCAGTGACCACGCAGCATCGGCCCGGCCGGACAGTAGATCGCCGGAATGCCCATCGATATCGCGCCCATGACCAGACCGGGCGTCGTCTTATCGCACCCGCCCATCAGCACGGCACCGTCAATCGGGTGCGAGCGCAGGAGTTCTTCGGTTTCCATCGCCAGAAAGTTGCGATAGAGCATCGTCGACGGTTTGACGAACGGCTCTGAGAGCGAGATTGCCGGCAGCTCCAGCGGAAAGCCTCCGCCCTGCAACACACCACGCTTGACGTCCTGCACACGGTCGCGCAAATGGGCATGGCACTGGTTGATGTCGCTCCAGGTGTTGATGATCCCGATAACCGGACGCTCTTTCCAGTCTTCGAGGTCATACCCGATCTGGCGCAAACGGGATCGATGCCCGAACGCTCTGAGATCGTTGACACCAAGCCAACGGTAGGAACGCAGGTCCTCAGGTTTCTTTTTGTCCGACATTGGCGCCTCCCGTCGTTTACCTATCGCGTGTGCCGGCAGGGCCGTTTCCGCTGCCCCGGCTCCGGGCAAATCACAACCATCATAGGCGCCGCCGCCGCGCCGGAAAACCTCTCGTCTTGCACTGCTCCCGGCCCGGCGAAATTTTCCTCCCCACGGGCACCTGCGCCTTCCATTTTTTCTCTCTATTTTGAGCGCCTTATGTTCTTCTTTCGAAACACCGAGTAACGTTTTTGGAACTTTCGGCCACTAAGCTTTCTGCAAGCTAGAAAAGTGACAACTGTCGGCCGACGTCAGCTGCAGCTGTATCGCCGCCGACAGCACACTTCTATCAATCGTTCGCAGGGAGACTTAGGTTGTGCCCGATACAGCTGTGGATCTTGCACTGGTCAACTTTGTTGGTGTGGGACTGATATCATTTGCGCCGGTCTACAACATTGCCGTGCCCGAGGGGGCGGTCGCCAATGGGACCGAAATTTTGCGCGCATCACACCAGGTTGCTCCGCAACGAACCATCGCAGTCATGGAGGCCGCGGCCACGTCGATGTGGACCGAGTGGCAACAGGTCGGCTTGTCGGCCTCGGTCGCAGTCCAGCACCTGACCCATCTGCCGGAACTCCTGCACCAGTGCCCGCCGGACAAAGACCTGCTGGTTACCGCGTTTGCAGTTGCGTCTGCCAAAGGCAAACCGTCGAGCAACACGCTTGGGTCTCAGGCCCGCAGCATCAGTACCGATATTGTCGAGCGGGCCCGCAGCATTGACTTCTTCTCTCGCCACAAGCTGAGCGAATCGGTGTGCTTCTTCTTCCTCGAGCTCATGTATATCGATCTGCTCCTGGCCACATCCTTTATCGATTCGTCTCAGACCGTGATGGCGAAATATCTGTCACAGCTGACAAACTCTGATCATGGTTCGCGCTCCGTGCCGATGACTCCAGGACGGCCCGCCGACCCGTTTACAAGTTCAGAACCTGGCCGCGACGATGCAACGGCCGAAACGCAGTCCGACCGCATCGACGGGACTGCCGCGCACTTCGATGCGAAGTGGACCGAGACCAGGAGCAAGATCATTGCGGACCTGCCGCCGCATCTTGCCGCCGGCAACGACGTGCAAATTGACTGGGCCGATGCCGAGCACCAGTTCGACAGCCTACTTGAACAGCTCGGCGCGGCAGAATTTTCCAACGATGCGTTGAACGCGCAAATCAATTCTGCTCAGATGTGTTTGCATGATCATCGACTTACAGACTGCGATCACGCACTGGCCGAGACATTGGCATTGTGTGAGCCCACGGCCGAACAGCCCCTACATGTCGATCCAACATCAGTTGCCCGCATTCACGCTTGGCGCGGTATGCTCAATCAGATTCGGCTCGACTACTGCACCGCCGCTCAATGCTTTGCCAAAGCCGTCAAGACCGCACCGCACGATCAACTGGAACAGCGCTGGCATTTTACTGACAAGCAGCTCGACGCGTTGATTCTGCAGTACGTTCAATTTGCAGACGACTCTGCGATTGATGCCGCTTCGACAACCGCCACCGCCGCGATCGTCTCCTTCCGCAGCCAAGATGCGACCACCTGGCAGATGCACGCCAAGGCCAAGCTGTCGGCGATCCTGTGTCTACTCGGTGAGCATGAGAACGTTATCGCGCATTATACCGCCGCCAACGCGCACCTGCGCGAGGCCCTCGACCATTTCAAAGCCGAGTACATGCACGAACAGGCCTTTCATGCCGAACTCATGCTTGCCAACTCACTGTCGGCATCCGGCACGTTGTCGAAGGACGCAGCAACACTGGAAGAAGCGATCCAGACCTACAAAGGGCTCCTGTCGAAAACACAACATGGCGGACCGGCCGGCCATGACGAGCACAAGATTAGCGTTGGTCTTGGCATGACGCTGGCCAAACTTGGTCAACTGGTCCACAGCGACAAGGTGCTGGAGCTTGCTCAATCGATGCTCACGACCGCCCTCGAGCCGGTTGAAGACACAGATCAACCGGCCACGGAAAGGATGCTTGAGGCCAACGCCTGCGCCGCTTTGGCGCGCACCATTGTTCAGCGCGCCGACCTTGCCGACGACGAGGGCGCCAAGGCCGCTGCCGCACCGTTCTTTCACCGGGCGATCACGCACCTTCAAGCTGTCGGCCGCTTGAAGGAAGCATCACAGTTGGATGGCGAAGCCCGCGCCGCAGGCAACTCCGAGACCACGATCAAATCGAGGCAGCGCGAGGCAGTTGCGTTCAAGCCGGTCGATGCCCCCGCGGTCGGAGCCATTGCAAAGCCGCAACGCGACCTTGAACCGACACCGGACGACGACCACGCCGACGGCGAGCAAAGCCGCGGATATCTCGCCAAGTTGCGCGCCGCACTCAAGCTGCCGCCCGCCCGCGAAAATCAGTCTGACCAGCCCAAGGCGAAGCTCCGGTTCGGCTAGATCATCGTGCTTTAAGTTGGAACCGCTATTGCGGTTCTAACTTAATGCACAAAGATGATCGCCACTTTAGAGGCGAGCAACTTTCTGCCTTTATTCAGGATCGTTCCGATTCCGAATAAAGGCAGGTTGCTCTAGTGGTCTGTCACCTAAAATGACGCGCTAAGATGCGCCGTTTTAGGTGAAGTCCGCGGTCCGGAGAACCGATCCCCCGGCCGGGGTGTCTGAGGGACTGAAAACCCCCCATGGATCGCCGTCAAACGGCGATTAAATCAAAGGCTCCGCCTTCAACGATTCCGCCAAAACGCGGAATTTCGTGCTCTCACCATGTTGTTCATGGCCCAACACGGCAGCGCGGCCACCCCAACGCCCAGCGAATCACTTATGAAGCCCACTCGGGCTGCCGAGCAGACGGCTCTTTTGACCTTCTGTGACATCAAATTGTCCGCTGCGCTGGGTAGCGCGCAAGACCTCGTGCATGCGCTGGAAGTCGTGCGATGAAAAACACTATCGCAGTAATGAATACCAAGGGAGGCGTCGGCAAATCGACGGTTGTCATGGGCCTCGCGGAAGCCCTGTCGGTCTATGAGGACAAGAGCGTCCTGGTCATCGACTCGGATTCGCAGGCCAGCATCAGTGCGATGTTGATGAGCACATCCGATCTCTACAAGCTGCAGTCCGGCGGCAAGACAATCGTCGAGTATTTGGTCTCCACGGTTCTCAACAATCAAACCGAGGATTGGCGCAACTACGTTGTTTCGGGGGTCTCCGACGTCGACGATGCAGATTCCGTCTTGATCTTTCCAAGCGATGTTCAACTCACTCTGTTCGAACGCGAAGTCTCTCGCGAAAGCCAGCACACCCGCTTGCGCACGGTGATCGGCGGCCTGCTCGATCAGATCCGCGGATCATTCGACCTGGTCTTGATCGACTGCCCGCCCGGCCTCTCCGTACTGACCGAAAGCTGGCTGCGCGAGGCCGACTACCACATCACGCCGACTAAGGCCGACTATATCTCGACCTGTGGCCTTGAAGTCTTCCGCCGCTTTAAGTCACTGCATCCGGAAATGGGCTTTGCCAGCAGCTTGGGCGTCGTCGTCAACATGAAGGATATGACTTCGCTCGCCGACGATGAATACCACAAGTGGCTGTTGCAGGACCCGGACAACCACTGTTTCGACAGCGTCATACCCCGCATGACGGCGATGCAGGACGCTGCCCGCTTCCTCGGCAACGACCGTTCGTTTGCGGCCAAGTATCCGGGCAGTGCCGGCAACGCGCTACGCGGCCTTGCGGTTGAGGTTCTCAGACGAATGGTTGCCGACGCCACCACGCAGACAACCGCTCCGCCACCGCGCCAGACCGGCTAATGGTCTCAATCACTTAAAATGGCGTATTGAGATGCGCTGCCCTGGCCCGTGAGGGCGTCAGCATCACCCACCGCGCCTTGGGGCCACCGCGCCTTGGCACAGACCAAATCTGAGCGTCTGAATGCACCATTTTAAGTGATTGAGACCACTAGATCGTGCCGCTCTGCAAGCGCAATCAGATCGCCGGCCCGGCCGCCCAAGTCCGCGATCTGGTGAGCGACGGTTCGAGCTGCCAAGCCCCTGAACAAGCCACGGGTTTCCAAAGGGCAAGGCCCTTTGGCGGGATCGTTAAGGGCAGAGCCCTTAACCAATCGCCGCTTGGCGGCGATCCTTGAGGGGCTTTCAGCCCCTCAAACACCCCGACCAGGGGATCATCCCCTGGACCCCGGACTGGTTCAGAGGTGGCCTAAGTCTGACAGGTTTGAGCTGGCTGCTCCTAGCGCATCGGGCGATAAATCTGCAGCATAGCCGGCGGCTTTGAGATTGTTGCGGCACTCGCGCGGCTCGAACCGGGCGCAGATGTCGCGGGGATAGGTTAAAGATTCCACCGAGGTGCGGTTCGTGCAATTAGCCGCCATCAGGTTGTTCATACTATCAAGTTGTTCACAGTATTCTCAATTCATTCCCTGTTCGCCATAGGAACCCGGCTCATGACTGGCGACGACGAGGAAACGCCGTGCTGCCTCCCGACCAAAGATGCAGCCTCGACAAAGTCCAGAATTCGCTATGCACCCGGTCGCCGGACCGATGTCGAGATGGTCAGGATCGAAGCGTGCACATTCCTGATGGGCTCGCATGATCCGCTCGCCCACCCGCTTGATGGCGAAGGTCCGGTTCGCGCCATTGAGCTTGATACATTTGAAATTGCACCGACAGCGGTCACAAATGCTGACTTTGCCATGTTCGTGGCGGCCACTGGCTACGAGACTGAAGCACAACGGCTCGGCTGGTCTGCGGTCTTTGACGGCTTTGTCACTGCGGACGAGGAATGCGCACCGCGCTCACCGGCGATACCGTGGTGGCGTTGCGTCACCGGTGCATGCTGGCGCAATCCAGAAGGGGAAGGTTCAGAAATCGGGCCGCGCATGAACCATCCCGTCGTGCATGTTTCGCACGATGACGCGCTGGCCTATTGCTCCTGGGCCGGCGTCCGACTCCCAACGGAAGCCGAATGGGAATGCGCAGCTCGCGGCGGCCTCGTGCAGCGGCGTTTCCCATGGGGCGACGTACTTGAGCCGAACGGCACGCACCACTGCAACGTTTGGCAGGGCGAATTTCCCGAAATCAATACCGTAGCGGACGGCTACGAGGGCGCCGCTCCGGTTGATGCATACGAGCCGAACGGCTTCGGACTGTTCAATGTGGTTGGCAACACGTGGGAGTGGTGCTCGGATTGGTTTGATGCCAGCTATCACGCGCGGTCGGCCTTTCGCAATCCGGTCGGGTCGCCGTCGGGAGATGGTCGCGTCATCAAGGGTGGATCCTACCTGTGCCACATTAGCTATTGCGCGCGCTATCGCGTGTCGGCACGCTCGTCGTCACCGCCCAACACGACGACGGGGCACCTCGGGTTCCGCGTAGCAAGGAGCACCTGAGCGCGGCGCCTCGCTACCTGCCGTTGTTGATCGAACCCACCATGCGGCCGGGCAGGACACCTTCCACCGTCAGGTTCTCCATTGCTTGGCGGAGCGCGATGGCGACGGCATCGACCGCGATGGACTTGGCTCGATCGAGGCGGCGAACAATCGAATGGGTGCGCACGACCATCGGGGCTTCGACGGGGCGGATCTCTACCAAGGGGCGCTCGGACACCGGGTCGAACAGCGCTTCCTGTGTCACACTGCCGGCGAGCCCCGCCATCACGATAGTTCGCATGATGTCGGGGCTTTCCTGCTCATACTGGATGTTGAGCCTAACGCCGGCCTCGATCGCAGCCTCCTCGACGCGCCGGCGAAGATCGAAGTTGCGGCGCGGCAGAACGAGCGGATACCGCGAGAGCTCCTTGAACGTACAGGGCCGGCGCCGACGTCTGTTGGCCTCGGAACGAACCACGAAGCACAAGCGCTCCGAATAGGCGGCAATAGTTTCGCAGTTCTCCATCTCGGCTGCGTTCGGCGCCAGAGCGAGATCTGCTCGCCCATCGCGAATGTGTTCCATCGCGGTAACGCTCGGGACGTCGATGATGTGGAGTTGGAGCTGCGGATACTCCCGATCCACGATGCGCAGCAGCGTCGGAACAAGGGCGCGCGCCATGGTCGCTGCGAGTGCAATATTGACCCGGCCGCGCGGGACACGGTGCGTTTGGCGGATCTCATCTTCCACGGCATCAAGTTCGCGGAAGATGGCCTCGGTGCAGTCGTAGAGAACCATGCCCGCATGGGTCAGCGACACACCCCGGTTGGTTCGATGCAGCAAGGGTGACCCGAGCTCCCGCTCCATCGCCGAAAGATGATAGCTGAGGGCGGGCTGGGCCACGTTGAGGGCGCGGGCGGCAGCAGAAATGCTGCCTGCCGAGGCAATCGCGTGGAAGTAGCGCAAACGGTTAAGCGGGATCGGCACGAGACGCTCTGACATAAACAATTTATATGGCCAGTATATCGAGAATATATTTTCTGACTATCGAGTTGTTTGGTTACTCTCCTGCCAACAAGCAAAAACAAGCTTGGCCGGAGGAAGCAGGACGATGGAGCCAAAGAACCTTCTTTTCATTATGTCGGATCAGCATGGCCCTTCGTTCATGGGCTGCAACGGGCACCCGTTGGTGAAGACACCCAATCTTGATCGGCTCGCATCGCACGGGACCCTGTTCGAAAATGCCTACACGAACTGCCCCATCTGCGTTCCGGCGCGCGCCAGTTTCGCTACTGGTCGATACGTTCACGATTGCGGCTACTGGGACAATGCCGCCCCCTACGACGGTGCCGTCGAAGGCTGGGGCCACCGACTGCTGGCGCAGGGTCATACGGTCGTCTCGATCGGCAAGCTGCACTACCGCTGCGAAGACGATCCGACCGGATTCACCGAGCAGATCGTTCCGCTGCACGTGGTCGACGGGGTTGGCGACCTGATCGGTCTCATTCGCGATGATCTGCCCGAGCGCAAGGCGGCAGCGAAATATGCTCGAGACACGGGCCCGGGCGAGTCGAGCTATACCGGTTATGACCGGCGGATCGCGGACGAGGCCGTTCGCTGGCTCAAGGAGGAGGCAGCGAACCACTCGGGCAAGCCCTGGGTGTTGTTCGTCTCGTTCGTTTGCCCGCACTTCCCGCTGATCGCGCCGGAGGAGTTCTACAACCTGTACCCGGAGGATCAGATACCCTGGCCCGCGTTGTACGATGCAGCCAGCCGTCCTAGCCACCCTTACTACGAGGCCATGCGGGAGTGCATCAACTACGACAAATACTTCGATGAAGCCTCGATTCGCCGCGCGGTTGCCGGATACCTCGGCCTTTGCTCGTTCGTCGACCACAACGTCGGCCAAGTCATGAGTGCCCTCGAAGATGCGGGGCTCTCGAATGACACGCGGATCGTCTACACGAGTGACCACGGCGAGGCCCTCGGCAAACGCGGTCTCTGGGGAAAGTCCACGATGTGGGAAGAGTCTGCCGCCGTTCCGCTCATCATGGCCGGACCGGACGTGCCGGCGGGCCGACGCGTGCCGACCCTCACCAGTCTCGTTGACGGCTCGCCGACGATCATGCACTGCGTTGGTGCAACGCCAGCGCCGGAAGACGTGACGCTGCCCGGCCGATCCCTGTTCGACATCATCGACAGG
The DNA here is from genome assembly GCA_965223355.1 of Hyphomicrobiaceae bacterium. Classification (GTDB taxonomy): domain Bacteria; phylum Pseudomonadota; class Alphaproteobacteria; order Rhizobiales; family Hyphomicrobiaceae; genus Tectiglobus. Next base: position 2,610,154 of record CBDCWE010000003.1, on the reverse strand, counting down.
GCCGATCCGGATCGGACCGCCTTCTCGGAATATCACGCGGCGGCGTCTATGACGGGTACGTTCATGCTGCGTGACGGCGACTACAAGCTCGTCTACTTCGTCGGCATGGAGCCACAGCTCTTCGATCTTTCGAACGACCCGGACGAAACGGTTGACCTGGCACAATCGGCCGAACACGGTGAGGTGCTGGCGCGCCTGATCGGGAGACTGCGGGAGATTTGCGATCCGGAAGACGTCGACCGACGCGCTCGTGCCGATCAGGCCGCGACCATCGCCAAGCATGGTGGTCGGGAGACGATCCTGGAACGAGGCGATTTCGGCTACTCGCCAGCACCGGGGCAGAAGGTCGAATTCTCCGCGTAGGCTGTGGCGGCAGCGACCGATCGAAATCCTTGCGAACCACGAAGGCGAACAGCAATGAACCCCGCCCGTACCGAACGATACAAAGACCTACTGCTGGCGGCAGTTCTGCTGCTCGTCGGCATCGGCGGCTTCGTTTTCATCAACCCGACAGGAGCCGATGTCACCGACGGACCAGGTGGTCTCAGTTGGCGAACGATGCCATTCATCTATTCCGGCATTCTCCTGGTCCTCGTCGCTCTGTTCGTCGCCTCAACGCTCTACGACCTTTGGCTCATCAAGAATGAACGCCCGCCGCGGGCGATATTCGGGGAGCGTCCCGTCGTCGAGGGCGATCCCGTCTCCGATGCGCGCCGGGTTCTGATGGTCGTCTGCCTATTTGCATATGCGGCAGGCATCAAGGCGTTCGGTTTCGCCATTGCAACCCTGGCGGTCCTTTTCATCATGCTCCGCGTCCTCGGACGCCGGCAATTGCTGCAGAATCTGGTCGTTGCCCTCATTGGCACGGTGCTGTTGTGGCTGTTGTTCGTCGGTGCGCTGAAGTTGCCGCTGACAGGGCAGGTCTGGGATCCCGTCACGCCGGTCTTGAACGGCATCTATGCGATGACCGGAGCGCGTTGATGGTCGACGGCCTGCTGACCGCATTCGCGAACCTCGCATCGCCCGCGCCGCTGCTTTTGATCATCGTCGGCACGACACTAGGTCTCATGGTGGGGGCTCTGCCGGGACTGTCGTCGCCGATGGCGATCATCGTGCTGTTGCCGATTACCTACAAAATGGAGACCCTGGCTGCCTTTCAAATCATGGTCGGCATCTACGTCGGCACGAAGCTCGGCGGCTCGTATGCGTCCATTCTGCTGCGAACACCCGGAACGCCTGCGGCCGCATGCACGGCGCTCGATGGCTTTCCGATGGCCGAAAAGGGCCGCGCCGGCGAGGCCATCGGCTATGCGGTCATGGCGTCGACGGCGGGCGGCTTGATAGGCTGGATTGCAGCGGTAAGTTTCGTGCCGTTCATTGCCGCCGTGGCACTGCATTCCGAGCCCGCAGATATCGCTTTGATCGGCATTGCCGGCCTGATCCTTGTTTCGGCTTTCGTGCGCGGTTCGATGGTCAGGGGTTTGATCGGCGTCATGCTCGGCCTGCTGATTGCAAGCGTTGGCTACGATGTCCAGGACGGCATCGAGCGCTATACGTTCTCGCAGCCGATGCTGGCCTCGGGCATTTCGTTTGCGGCAGTACTGGTCGGCCTGTTCGGACTCACGGTGGTACTTGCCGATCTCGACATGGTCGGGCGGAAATCCCAATTGATCGCGACCGACCTCAACACTCGGCTGCCGAGCCTCGGCGGCTTCTTCCGGCGATGGAAGGCCTGGGTCATCGGCACGCTCTACGGGATCGTGATCGGCGCCATACCAGGTGTAGGCGCCGACGGTTCGACGTGGCTATCCTACGCAACCGTGCGCAACCAGTCCAAGGACCCGCCACCGGAGTCGTTCGGCACAGGCGTGCCAGAAGGCATTCTCGCACCGGAAAGTTCGAACAATGCGACCACCGGCGGGACGATGATACCAATGCTGACGCTCGGCATTCCCGGTGACGCTTCCACAGCCATAATGCTCGGCGCCATGGTGCTGCACGGACTGCAGCCTGGTGTGATGCTGATGCAAACGAGCGCACCGCTGGTCTACGGCATCCTGGCGGCGATTTTCGTAGCAAACGTTGTAATGTTTCTGGTCGGCTGGAGCGCGAGCCGCGTCTTCATTTCGATCCTCAGACGCGACCGCTCGCTTCTGTTCCCGTTCATCATCGTGTTCGCCTCGATTGGCGCCTTTGCCGCCGACAATGACGTATTTACGATCTACGTGGCCATCGTCTGCGGAATCGGCGGTTATTTCCTCGAGAAGCGCGGCTTCTCGGTCGTCACGATCGTTCTCGGCGCCGTGCTCGGCCCAATCATAGAATACAACGTGCGTCTCGGCCTCGCTTATTCGAACGGTGACTGGGGTGTGTTCGCCGCCACATGGCCCCGCCTCGCTCTATGCGTCGTCATCGTGCTGCTGATCGCCAATGAAATCTATCGAGCCGCTGGCCGTCGCGGCACCAGCCGCACGGCATCGGAAAATGCTTGAAGCGATAACAACCGGAGGAAAGCCCATGAAGTACAAGAGTGGAATAGCCGTGTTCACCGCAATTGCTGCGGCCGTTGCAACCTTCCCTGCGCTCGCAGCCGACTACCCGTCGGATACGGTTCGCATCGTCGTTCCATGGCGTGCCGGCGGCGGAACCGACACGATCGCACGCGCGCTGGGCGCTGCGATGGAGAAATTCGCGGGCAAGGCCGTTGTCGTCGATAACCTGACGGCCGGTGGTGGTAATGCCGGCCACGTGCACGTGAAGACCGCCAAGCCGGACGGCCTGACGATGCTGCTCAACGGCTCGAGCGATCTCAACACGCCGGTCATTTTCCGCAACGTGCCTTACGCGCTCGAAGACTACGCGTGCGTCGGCGCCGTCTATCAGACGCCGACCTGGGTCCTGGCCCACAAAGACCAGGGCATAACCGACCTCAGCCAGTTCATCGAGAAAGCCAAGGCCTCGCCCGGCAAGCTGACGGTCGGTGTCGGCTCACTCATCAGTGCCCACTACGTTATGGCCAAGGCGATCCTCGGCAAGAACAAGATCGATGCTCGCGTGATTCCCTTCGATGGCGGCGGGCCGCTCAAGAAGGCCATCCTCGGCAACCAGGTGTCGATTGGCGTCATCCATGCGCCGGTGCTGCTCGATGCGGTCAAGAAGGGCGACGTCAACGTCCTCGCGGCAGGCGGCAGTCTTGAAAACATTGCTCACCCGCCAGTCAGAGGAACCAATACCCTCGACAAGTACAATACGCCTGTAGAAATCGGCACCACGCGCGGCCTGTTCGTTCCGAAGTCGACGTCACAAGCGGTCATCGACCAAGCGGCAGCACTTGTCGAAAAGGCGGCCAAGAGCGATGCCTTCAAGGCTTTCGGTGAGAAATTCGGTTTTGCGCCGATTTGGATGGACGGTAAGAAATTTTGCGAGTTCATGAAACAGGAAAACAAGGAATATCGTGAGATCAAGGCCGAATTCATCGACAAGAAAAAATAGTCACGGTATTGGCGACTGATCCAGACGCGCGCTGATGCCAACTCGGCGCGCGCTCGTCTGTTCCGGACGACACACGAGGGATTGGAATTGAAGCCGTCGAATCTGCTCATCGTCATGTCGGACGAGCACAACTCCAAGTTCATGGGCTGCGCTGGTCATGAATTTGCGAGCACGCCCAATATCGATGCCCTGGCCGAGCGTGGCGTCCGCTTCAACGCCGCCTACACACCATGTCCGGTTTGCGTACCCGCCCGCGCAGCATTTGCAACAGGCAAATACGTGCATCAGATCGAAAACTGGGACAACGCAATGCCGTTCGACGGCAGCGTGCCGAGTTGGCATTCCATTTTGCGCGAGCGCGGGCATGAGGTCGTTTCAATCGGCAAGCTGCATTTCCGATCGGCGGAGGACGATAATGGGTTCTCGGATGAGCAGATTGCAATGCACGTCATCGATGGCGACGGTGACCTATTGGGCCTTATCCGCGACGAGACGATGCCGAAACGGGCCGGCGCCTACAAGATGGCGAAGTTCGCCGGGCCGGGCGAATCCATGTACACGACCTATGATCGCGATATTACGGCACGCGCCCAGATCTGGTTGCGCGAACAGGCGACAAAGCATGCCGACAAGCCGTGGGTGCTGTTCGTTTCGCTCGTTTGCCCGCATTTCCCGCTGACCGCGCCGCCGGAGCATTTCTACCGGTACTACGATCAGGACCTGCCACGACCAACGCTCTACGAGCAGCGACACGAACAGCAGCACCCTTTCATCGAGGACTACCGAAACACCTTCGCTTATGACGAGTATTTCGACTCTCCGGAGATGGTGAAACGTGCCCAGGCCGGCTATCTCGGTCTATGCAGCTTTCTCGATGAAAACATCGGCAAGATATTGCGGGCGCTCGACGACAGTGGTCTCGCGGCATCGACCCGCGTCGTCTACACCAGCGATCATGGCGACAACGTTGGCGCGCGCGGGCTGTGGGGAAAATCGACAATGTACGAGGGTTCAGTCGGTGTGCCGCTCGTTCTGGCTGGTCCCGACGTTCCCGCTGCCAGGACCATCGACACGCCCGTAAACCTGCTCGATCTTTATCCCTTCATCATGGATTGTGCAGGTGAGCGCGACTCGTCAAGCGTTACGCCGGAGCATCCCGGCGGTGACCTCACCCGCATCATGGCCAATACGGAGAAAGAACGGTCCGTTTTTTCCGAGTACCATGGCATGGGCTCCAGGACGGGTGCCTATATGATCCGTAAGGGGCGCCACAAGCTGGTCTACTACGTCGACTATCCAGCGCAACTTTTCGATCTCGCCGACGATCCGGAGGAACTGAACGACATTGCGGCAGATTTGAACGCACAGCCAATCCTGGAAGAGCTTAAAGTGGAACTACTGAAGATCTGTGATCCGGTCGCGACCGACCGTGCGGCAAAGGCAAAACAGGCCTCGTTGCTTGCGCAGAGCGGCGGCAAGGAGCGTGTCATAGAGCGTGGCGACCTCGGCTTCAGTGTCCCGCCAGGCGTCGCGCCGCAGTTTGACTGAGGGTTACGGCGGCTCCTTTCGGTTAGCGGTCGATTTCCCAAGCAGGCTCGATGGCACGGCTGATCTTCTTGGTCGTTCGCAGCGACCGTAAACAAGTTGCAGGTTCGCCTAAGCATTACCAGCGAATATACACCGGAATGGTCGATCTTTGATCATGGCTCACTCAGACAGGAGGCCGGATCTCAAAGCACAAAATATGGGCAACGACTTTATGATGGACCCACAGCCCCGACCGCTCGTACACCACATCCCGGACTGAACGACCTCCCCTCCCCCCGGCGCTTTCATGATCGGCGCCGGGGGCTTCTCGTCCAGTCAATCACCATCAAGCAGCATTCTCTTTTGACTCGAGCGAGCGGACGGTTACATCGACACTCATGCCCAAGTAGTCTTCGGGCTCACCTGCAAAGGTTCCTGCAATCGGCACTGCCTGACCTGGCTCGCGTGCCACCGCGATGGGAACAAGGTTGTGGCCGCCGGCACCGCCGTTCGTTGGATCAAATTCAATCCATCCTGCTCCCGGCAAGTACACCTGCACCCAAGCATGCGTCGCGCCAGCACCGACAACGCCGCTTTCTCCTCCGTCAAGCGCCGGATCGTAAAGGTAGCCACTAACAAACCTTGTCGCGAGACCGACGCTGCGAACAGCTTCCATCATAAAGATTGCGTAGTCGCGACAGGAGCCGGAACTCTTTTCCAGGGTTTCGACAGGTGTCTGTACTCCAGGTTCGTAGCGAACTGTGTATGAAAACTGTTCCTTCACCGATTGGGTCAGCACCCGTAGGAACGCCTCTGTATCACCGTCCACAGACGGGCTGTCCAGTATGTCTCTGGTCCATTCGGTTATTAGCCGGTCAGGATCGGTGTAATGTCGTTCAATCGTCCGCCCAAGATCCGGGACTTCGCTTGCGGGATAACTGAAAGGTAAGCGCGCTGCATAAGGTTCAACGCCAAACTGGATGTCCGGCAGCGGGTAGCGATCGATTACAATCTCTGAAATGATCTTCAGTTGCGAACCTGTCTCACGAAATTGGGCGATTGCAACAGAGTTCCCAAACACATCGTGTACCCATCGCAGCTCCGCGCGTGGTTCGATTGTCAGTGAAGCATCCAACAAGCGCAGGTCATGGCTGTCACGCGGCCGAATCATCAGCCGGTGATCACCAAACTCTACAGGTTTGGCGTAGCTGTAAGTTGTGGTGTGCGATACCCGCAGTCTGAGCACAGCAAGGTCCTTCAACAAAACCGTTCGGACACGACCGCATCCGAGCAGCGCGCATTCTCATCACTCATGACAAAATCGCAATGCCACCAACGCATCATCGACCGGAAAAATAGCATTGTCCGATGGCGATCGATACGCTGCCGAGCGCCCTCTGCGCCTTGTCCAAATAGGCATGTAGGGACTTAGGTGTCAGTTTCTTGCCCGGTCCGGTTTCGACAAGAAACTCCAGACGGCGACGTGCCTTTTCCGCGTCTGCTCCACGATCGCTGCCATGCCGGCGCTCAAGGTCGCGAAGGCTGCTTGTAATCCGATTGATGCATAGAGCCACGGCCCTGGGGAACTCCTCATCGTAGAGCAGGAATGTCGCGATATCTTGAGGTGTGGAAGCGCCAGGATGGCGGCTGCGGTAAGCGTGGTAACCAGACACGGATCGCAGTAAGACGTTCCAATGGACCCACGCCACCGGACTGTCATCAGCGGGCGACAGGCGGTCATATCCGATGTCGAGAATGCGGGTCGACTGATCAGCGCGCTCAATGTACTTGCCGAGTTGATAGAAACACCATGGCTCACTGCGCAAAAACGTTCCTTCGGCGATACCTTCAAAGTGCTGACACCCGGCAACGATATCGCGAGATACGCGAGAGAGATTGGGGACGTCGGCATCTTTCTTCTGTAGACGCGCGACGTCGCCATGAAAGATATTGATCTGTGTCCACATCTCGGTGCTGATGAGATGCCGAATCGAACGTGCGTTCTCGCGGGCTGCACGGATACAGCTTGCAATCGATGAAGGGTTATTTCGATCGATAAGGTAGTACTGCAGGACAGAACGGGCTGTCGTATCTCCGTACAACTCGGTGTATTGTTCCAATTCGGCATAGAGCCGAAGCACGCGCGTCCAATCCGGGCCGTCAGGATCATCTCGCGCATAGGTCTCGTTGATATCGAGTATCCGCGCAAGGTTCTCTGCACGCTCAAGATAGCGACCGAGCCAAAAGACGTTCTCTGCAAATCTGGCAACGAGCTTAGACAAGGACCCAGGTATCCTTTGAACCACCGCCTTGCGACGAGTTTACAATCAGCGAACCCCGTTTGAGTGCGACTCTCGTCAATCCACCCGGCAGGACCCAACTATCCTCACCCGTCAGCGTAAACGGACGCAGATCGACATGACGCGGTTCGATGGAGCGGCCTGCTAAGGTCGGACAGACAGACAATGAAACGACCGGCTGACTAATGAAATTCTCCGGATCTTTGAGCAGCTTCGCACGAAGTTCTTTGAGCTGCCGTTTCGACGCGCGTGGACCGATCACTACGCCGTATCCACCGGACTCACCCACAGGTTTAGTGACCAACTTATCGAGATTGTCGAGAGTTTTTTGCAGGCCGTTGGGTTCTCGGCAGATGTTCGTCGGCACGTTTTCCAATATGGCATCCTGATCAAGGTAATACTTGATGATCCTCGGCAGGTAGGCATAGACTGCCTTGTCATCCGCCACGCCAGTGCCGACGGCATTCGCCAAGGTAACATTGCCTTTGCGATAGGCGCGGAATAGGCCTGGCACACCAAGCGTGCTGTCTGCGCGGAAGACTTCCGGATCTATAAAGTCATCATCGATCCTGCGGTAGATAACGTGAACTGGTTGCAGACCGCCAGTGGTCAGAACAAAGACCCGGTCGTTCTCGATGACCAAATCTTGTCCCTCGACAAGCTGAGCACCCATCTCCCGAGCCAAGAAGACATGCTCAAAGTATGCGGAATTGAACCGACCGGGAGAGAGAAGGACCACATTCGGATTTTTGGTACTCGATGGAGCAACCGCCTGCATCGCGCGCATGAGTTGTGCACCGTATTCGTCGACGTCAGCGATCGGAATGCCATCGGCGAGATCGGGAAACGCGCGCATCATGAGGTGTCTGTTTTCGATGACATAAGAGACACCCGAAGGCGTCCGCGCATTGTCTTCGAGAACTTGGAATACGCCTCGTTGATCGCGGACGAGATCGGTACCGCAGATATGCACGTAGGTTCCTTGCGGAACATCGACACCCTGCATTTCCTCGCGATAGTAGGGATTGGTCTTGACGAGGTCTTCCGGTACGACGCCGTCTTTGAGGATTTTCTCGTCGTTGTAGATATCATGAAGGAACAGGTTGAGTGCCTGCACCCTTTGCTTCACACCTGCTTCGATGTGTTGCCAGTCCTTAGCGGTGATTACACGCGGAATGACGTCGAACGGCAAAATGCGGTCGACTGAGTCACGGTCCGCGTAGACAGTGAATGTGATGCCGAGATTGAGCAGCTCGCGTTCGGCATCCTTGGATCGTCTGCGAAGTCCTGCACGATCCAATTGATTAATGCGCCGGAGAATTTCGCTGGCATGTGCGCGACGTCCAGGGCTGCTTAACTCGCAGAAGTAATTACCAGGTTCGTAGTGTTCGAGTAATGCACCATGAAGCCTGTCGAATTGTTGCGCCATGTCTAACCTAGATCTCCCGGCAGTTACGAAAGTGTATCGGCTTGCTCAATGCCGGTCAAAGGACCAACCCCTGGTTCCAGGAAGCCGGTGACAAACTGATCGCGCCGAACGAACTCGTGGCCCTCGATACCGACGTCGTCGGCTGTTATGGCTATTACTGTGATTTCTCGCGAACGTTTCACGCCGGGCCGGACAAGCCAACGATGCAACAGCGTGACCTCTATAAGGCCGCGCGCGAGCAGATCACGCACAACATGGCGATACTGCAGGCCGGCATGACGTTGCGCGAATATGCGGATAAGGCCTGGGACATCCCGCAGAAGTATTTCGCCAACCGCTATTACGTGTCGGCGCACGGCACCGGCATGACCGGAGAATATCCCTACCTCTATCATCGTGCCGATTTTCCGAGCGCAGGCTATGACGGCGTTATCGAGGCGGGCATGACAATCTGCGTCGAAAGCTACATCGGTCTCGACGGCGGCACGGAAGGCGTCAAGCTCGAGGAACATTGTCTGATTACCGATACCGGGCTTGAAGTCCTCTCCCAGTTCCCGTTCGAAGACGACCTGATGGCGTAAATCGCAACACCACGGGCGCTTCCTCAGGCCTCACCATTGATGCGTGCGCGCTGCGCGATCAAGCCGGCCGTCCAAGTATGGGGGCGCTTGAGGAAGTCGTTCAGCGTCTTGCCACGTTCGTTTTTGTAACGATCCTCCATAAGTCGCAGATCGTCCATTCGGTCGAGCCGGAAGGTTCGAAAGTCGGCGCGCAGTTCGCACCACGCGGCCAGGCACCAAGATGGGCCAAAGAAGGCCAACGACAGCGGGCGAACGGTTCGCTCAGAAATCTCACCGAGCGCATCGCTGTAGCCGAACGAGATCTTCTGCCGGTTGCGAATGGCCTTGCGGACGTCGGCAATATCGAAGGAAATCGGTTCGACGAAATGCTCCGATGGGGCGAACAAGGCGGTTTCGGACATGAAGTTGCGCAAACGTTCCGGTATCACTGCCTCGACTTTGGCAATCACATCGCTTGCAGCCTCCGATAGTTCGCAATCGGCCCAGGATTGGACAATGCGTGCGCCGAGTACCAGCGCCTCGATCTCCTGCTCGGTAAACATCAACGGCGGCAGATCAAAACCATCGCGCAGGACATAGCCGACGCCAGCTTCGCCATCGATCGGAACGCCGCTGGTCATGAGATCGCGAATATCGCGATAGATCGTGCGTTCCGACACCTCGAGCGCGGCCGCAAGGTCGGATGCACGGACAAGCTTCCTGCGGCGCATATGCTGAATGATCTCGAACAATCGGTCGGCGCGGCGCACGGGCGGATCTCCCTTCCACAACAGTTTTGTCTCCGAGAGCAACCTGCCCTTGTTTGGAGTTCGGAACGATCCCGAACAAAGGCCGCAAGTTGCTCGCCTCTAAAGCACGATGATCCAGTGATCATAGCCTAACCCTCCTGACAAACGTTGTCAGGAGCGCGATTTCCTCATGACATGACCCTGTCAGGAGGGAGGGCGCATATTGGTCGCATCGCAATCGCGATCGTCGCCGACCACGTCTGCGGCCGAACGCAAAACAAAGGAGATCATGATGCAAACATATCAACTTTCTCGAGACCGATTGGGCGGGCACCAGCGGTCTTCGTTTTGGAGCCGGATTGACAATGCCGTTCAGCTCATGCGGCAGCGGGCCAGGTCCCGCCAGGCGGCTGAGCAGCTGCTCTACCGCGACGATCGTATTCTGGACGACATCGGCCTGACACGGGGCGATGTGCTTGCCGCCCTCGAGACTGCGTCGACAGTCGATGCGGCGGAGTTTCTTGCCAATCGCCGACAACAGCGCCTAAGCGCCCGCCGTGCCGGCAGGGAACTCTAGCGCATGAACGCATGCCGCATTGCATGTCGCAGTCAATGCGGCATGCAACGGCTTTGAGTACCGGACATATTCGGGCGCGGCTGGCGCCGCGTCCGATCCGGTCTGCTAGGACTTGGTCTGCCAGGACGTGGTCTGCCAGGACTTGGTCTGCCAGGACGTGGTCTGCGCGGCTCGCACACGTGATGTCGGGATGTCCGAATATCCGGATGCCGGGGCATGATATCCAATGCGTGATGGCCCAGTGCAACGCAGCTTCACGACTTGGTAACTATTTGCAAAAGCAAGTATAGGTCAGATGTTGTCAGCGTTTGCAAATGATGGCTCCACTTGCGGTCCGTATGACTAGGTTACTCATCAGTTTACGTGGTTCGAGAATCAATACTCTACGTTGTTCAGTGAGATCGAAATAGAAAAACCGCTCGGAAATATTGAGCCGGCCATTGCGATCACTTGGAAAGCCAAGCGAGAATGCCGCACCAAGATTAACCAACGCAGTTGAACGGATTCGATCCGTCGATTGCGCTATGCAATCGCCTCCCCTGGCCATGGTCAGGGGACTGTGGATGGGCACGCGGAATCTCCTCTGAAACCGGCCCATCGCAACCAATTCCCCACGGCCGCGGCGATCGTCAAAACAGACGAGGTAACGGGGAAATGTACAACAATTCAATTGTCTCAAACGCGCCGGGCTTCGTGCACCGGGCGGCTTGGTGGACGGCTCTTGCGACCGTCTTGTGCGCTACGATCGGGCCAGCGTCTGCGGATGTGGCCGTGCTGGGATGGCGCAAGCACAATCTCTTCTCGAACCTAGCAAACCCGGAGGCGCGGACAAGAATTCCGCCAAGGATCGCCAGCAGGACCCGCAGGACAAGCGCCGGCGCTCTCACAGCCCGGCGCCGGGCCCGCACCAAACTCTATCGGAGCAAGACCAGATCAAGGTCACGGCAGCGACGAAAGGTGCTGCGTCGCCGGCCGGTCCGGGTCGCCAGCCTCGGCAACGCGGTCAATGTTGTGGCCGGCAGGTCCGCGAGGCGGTCAGCACAGCCGAACAGCCTAACCGGCCACTCCCGCGGCGTGTCGTGGGCTGCGAGTTCGCGATGCCTCAATGGCCGACTGAAATCGGCGATCTATCATGTTGCGCGCAATTTTGGCCGCGTCCGCGTCAATTCAACTTGCCGTAACCGCAAGAAAAATCGCCGGGCCGGAGGTGCCAGGCGGTCCTATCATCTGACCGGAAATGCAGCCGACATCAGGATCTGGGGCAATGTTCGCGGCGCTGCGCGCTACCTGCGCGCCATAGCCGGTGGCTATAAGCATTACGGCGGCGGCCTGTTCCATATTGACACCGGCCCACGCCGGCGCTGGTGATGCAACCAACGACCACGGCGGGCCGGACCCCTCCGATCAAGTTAGGGGTTTCCAAAGGGCAACGCCCTTTGGCGGGATCGTTAAGGGCGGAGCCCTTAACATATCGCCGCTTCGCGGCGATCCTTGAGGGGCTTTCAGCCCCTCAAACACCCCGACCTGGGGATGATCCCCTGGACCTCGGACTTGTTCGCAGGCGCCTTACGCCGCCTTAGGTGGAAACGATATCCGCCGCGGTGCGACCGTGTTCGCGAAGAAACCTGCGGCCGGCGGCGGTGACCTCAACCATCGTCCGGCGGTCCCCTGTGAAGCTTCGCGCTACGAGACCGCGATCAACGGCGTCTTCCCACACCGTCAGCCGCGGACACGACGTGCGCCAGGCCTCGAGCACATCGGAATACCGGCGTGGTTCACGCGCAATCCATTCGACCAGGTCGAGCACCAGAGGGTCGAGCGTTTCGGCCATTGCGGTTCCTCCTGTGCTGGCTGGCTCGTGCGCTTCAAACTGAGTTCAAACCATCTCGCCTCAGGCGGACATGGCTGAGCGTTCTTGATACATCAAGGCGCGGCTTTGAAGAACAGCAATTGTCGCTGCACCGATCGATGCGCAGGCGGCGGCGCGCGCGATCTCCAGCACGGCGGCAGTGGCCCATCGGCAACGTCGCGGTGCCGTCACACAATCGCAACAAAGTCGCCATCGCCGAGCCTGAATGGTCCAGCGAATTGCGATTGGCTGGAGGCCGAATTGGTGGAGGATGACTTAATCATGATTATGTCTCGGATGACTGCCACGCTCTCAGCCCTGGCGATCGGCTGCGCGTTGACCAGCGCCGCCAGCGCCGTTGATCAATCCTCAGGCGTCCTCGAAGTAGACGCACGTTTGGGCTATCGCATTTTGCGCGTAGGCACGAAGCAGCGCGTCTATTTGCGCATCGGACTGAAGGGGATCCATCTCCCAGGCGACGAAGTCAAACGGGCGCCGGTCAACATTGCGCTGGTCATCGACCGGTCCGGATCAATGAACGGTGCCAAGCTCGACAAGGCGAAGGACGCGGCGATGATGGCGATCGACCGCCTCACGCATCGTGACATCGCCAGCATCGTCACCTTCTCCAACGATGTCACGGTCAACGTCCCGGCCGGGCGCATTCGTGATCACGCGTTGGTCCATCGCATGATCGGGTCGCTTCGTGCCGGCGGCCAAACCGCGATCTACGCCGCCGTTAAGACCGGCGCCAACCAGGTGCGCACGTTCGCCGACGGCGGTCGTGTTGATCGCATCGTGCTGTTGTCAGACGGTCTTGCCAACGTCGGCCCGCGCGATCCCTACACATTCGAAGCGCTCGGCAGCCGGCTTGGCTCACAACGCATCTCGGTCACCACCATCGGCCTGGGCCGCGGTTACAACGAGGACTTGATGGCCCAGCTTGCCGCTGCCAGCGACGGCAACCACGACTTCGCACAAACGGCCGATGACCTTCGCCGTATCTTCAATCGCGAGTTTGACGATGTTCTCTCCGTCATTGCTCAGGACATCGAAGTCACCATTGAAACGCGGCACGGTGTGCGCCCGTTGCGGGCGTTGGGCCGTCGCGCTGAGATCTCGGGCAACCGGGCCAGGTTCAAAGTCGCGCAGGCCTATGCCAAATCGACCCACAGTCTCCAGCTCGAACTGGAGGTCGATCAAGATCTGGCGCTCGGTGAGAAAGAACTTGCATGGGTCAGTGTTCGGTATCGCCCGCATGGCAATTCGCAGATCGCGACCCGTTCGGCGAAGGTAACGGCTAAGTTCAGCACGGATCAACAATCGATCGAGGACAGTCTCGATCCAATCGTCATGGATCCGGTCGTCGAACTACAGGCGCGTGAGAAACGGCGCCAGGCGATCAAGCTTCGCGATGCTGGTCGCAGGGACGCGGCGCGGGCAGCCTTGCGGTCGGCTCAACAGTCGATTGGCGACTACGCGAAAAAGCGTCGCCGCTACCGCTTCAAGGGCCAGGCAAACATCGAAAAGCTAGAACAACGATACGCCAAGGAAGCTGACAACATCACCACTGGCGATTGGAAGGTGCAACGCAAGCAGATGCGCAAAGGCCTTGGCAACGCCGCCGGTTCCGCCGTCAAGTACTGATCGCGCATCAGCACAACGCAAACCGCTATGGTCGCCCCGGTGCCACTGTCGCTGGGGCGTGGTTGGCCACTCCACGACAGCAGACAGTTAACCCGCCCCTACCCATGAAGCAGGTCAAGTCTCATGCGGGCTGGTCTTAAAGGTCGAACGCCAGCGGCAGTGATCGTGGCCCGCGAATCGCACCACGCGACCACGTGGTCGCGCCATCGAGCCGGAAGTCCGGGATGCGTTTGAGCAATTGCTCGATTGCGACGGTCAGCTCCATGCGCGCCAGATGCATCCCGATACAGCGATGAATTCCCATCCCGAAAGCCGCATGGCGATGGCTGTTCTCGCGATCGAGGATCACCTCGTTCGGGTTCTCGAACATGGCCGGATCACGATTGGCGGCGGGGAACGGCAGCAGCAGCATTTCTCCGGCCTTCATCGTACAGCCGCTCAATTCGCGGTCCTGCACGATCAATCGCGCCATCGTCACCGGCGCGTAGGCCCTCAGAAACTCCTCGACCGCATTGCGCAGCAGTTGTGGTTCCTCAACCAGCCGCCGGCGCTGATCCGGATGCTGCGCAAGGTGCCATATCGTTGAGCCGATCGCGCTCCAGGTCGTGTCGATACCGGCAATCAACAACAATCGCAGCGAGCCGAGCACGTGATTGTCCCGGAACGGCTCGCCGTCTTCGTAAGTTTGCTGGATCAAAAAGCTGATCAGATCGTCGCCGGGGTTCTGGCGCCGTTCGTCGAGAAACCCTGCGAAATAATCCGTGATTTCGATCAAGCCGCGATGCAATGCCTCGTCGTCGACTACGCCGTCGACGACAATGAGATTGATCCAGCGGCGGAAGCGGTCGGCATCGCTGTCCGGGACCCCGATCATGTGCGCAATGATGTGCACCGGAATATTCTGCGCATAGTCGACCGCACCGTCAAATTTCCCGGCATCGGCAAAGTTGTCAATCAGGTCATCGCAAATGGCGCGGGTTTTCGGGATCAGCTTCTTGATCTCGTGCGGTGAAAACGGCGGCATCAGAACCATGCGCGCAATACGGTGGCGCGGCGGATCGCTGGTGATCGGCGGTGCCCCGCCCATGTCCGGCGGCTGCGTCTCGCGAACAATGACCTGGCGCGAAGAAAAGTGCGCGGTATCATTGGTAATCTCGCGCATGTCCTCGAAGGTGGTCGGCAGATAAACACCGCCATAGCGTTCGGTATGCGCGATCGGGCATCTCGATTGCCGGATTTCATCCCAGATCGGATAGGGGTCTGCGGTCCATTGCGGATCCAGATGATCCCAGTCCGTCATCCAATCTTTGACGGGTGGTCGCTCAGCCATGGCGCCTCCTTGAACTGTCGGTTCCACACCAGGCAGATAATGTGCATCTCTCACGTGCTGGCTGCAAGTATTGCCTGACGATTGATAGGCATCGACGTCACGCGCGCACCAAGTCCGCGACTGACGGCGTTTCCAATCGCGGCTGCGGCCGGCCCAATCGACGTTTCTCCGGCCCCCAGTGGCGCCAGTTCGGGCCGGTCGATGACCGCAACCTCGATCAACGGGATCTCGGAGAACTTGAGGATCGGATAGTCCGACCAGCTGGTCGTGGTCACGCGATCTCCGTGCCAGCTGATTTCCTCTTTCAGCGTCATGCTGGCGGCCTGAATTATGCCGCCCTCGACCTGATTGGCGAGGCCGTCGGGATTGATCGCCTCGCCGGCATCAACCGCCGCCCACACCTGTGTCAGCCTGACGTCGGCGTCGAGTGCCACGCGGGCAACCACGGCGCAGTAGGCACTCTTGTTCTTGTATTGGGCAAACCCAAGTCCGAGACCGGTGCCACTACCGAGGCTACTGAGGCTGCCCGGCCAGTTGGCCATGGCCGCTGCCTTCTCTATGACCGCCTTGGCGCGCGCATCTTCGAGATGTCTGAGCCGGAATTCAATCGGATCGGCGCCGGCTGCAGCGGCGGCTTCATCCATCAAGGCCTCGAGCGTGAAGACATTGATGATCGCGCCCAGGCCGCGCAACGCCGACGTTCTGATCGGCAGGTCCTTCGCGATTCGCTTTGCCACGCGCACATTGGGAACCGCATAGAGCGGCGGCGCATTGCGGTCGGCACCGCCACCGCGGGCGATCGGCACGTCATCGGCACTGACCCACGGGAACGGCGGCTCGATCAGCTCGGCGGCGGTCAGACCTGCAACGCCGCCGCGCCCGGGCCGTTGCGCATGTGGCTGAGAGTGGGATGTCATCTCCAGCGCCGCGAGCTTGCCGTCCTCGCCGAGCGTTGCCCGCGCCTTGACGACCATGCCGGGCCCGAGCGGTGCGGCCACAAAGTCGTCGGCTCTGGACCACAAGACCCGCACCGGTGTGCCCGCAGCGGCGCGTGCAAGGAGCGCCGCATCGAGTGCAACATCGTCCTGACCGCTATGCCCGTAGGTGCCGGCACTCGGTTTGTGAACCACCGTGACGTCGCGGTGCGCATCCAGTCCAAACACCAGCGCCAGCGCATCGCGCAGACCGTGCGGTCCCTGGCTGTGCGCAAGGACCTCCAAGCGGCCGTCGCGCCAGGTGGCGATCGCGCACGACGGCGCGATGGAAGCATGGGCCGTAAAAGCCTTGCGCGCGCTGAGCGCAATCCGCCGACCGACTGCGCGGTCAACGTCACCGACCGCAACGGACAGGGTTTCGGCAGCATCGTCCGCGCCGATCGCCGCAACGATGTCTGCCGGCGCCGCCGCACCGTCATCCCATTCTGCCACTTGCGCAGCGCCGGCGATGGCGCGCACCGCGTCTTCCTCGTCGGCCGCGATGACACCGACAAAGGAGCCGTCGCGCACCAGTTTGACGTCCGGCAACCTGGTCCGGAATGCCTGTTCGTCGAATGACCGCAAGCGACTGCGCGGCGATGGCGGCTGCAATACTCTGCCGTGCAGCAGCCCCGGCAGCGTGATGTCCTGGATGAAGGCAGGCATGACCGCCTTTTCGAGCAGATCCCGGCGCGGGTAGGGCGTGCCGATCAACCGTCGCTCGCCAATCGGTTTCGGTGCGGCAAAATCCATCACCGCAATGTCGAGATCGACGCGCTCGGCCAACGACCACAAGGTGAGCGGCGTCTCGCGACCGCCGGCCAGGATCGCTCCGTCGTGGATCTCGATGTCGGATTTCTGTGCCTGCAGCAGCGTCGCGGCTTCGTCCATCAGGCGTTGACGAACGGCTGCAGCCGCAAGGCGGACGGCGCGGCCCGTGACCTCGATTGACAACGAACTCGACGTCTGCGCTTCCGGCGGCCCGAGGCGGGTATGGCCCGACAAGACCTCGAAACGTTCCGGTGAAATGTCAAGCTCGTCGGCCGCGATTTGGACCAGCGCCGTCAAGATCCCCTGGCCGATCTCGACCTTGCCGGTGCGCAGCACGACTTTGCCCGGGCGCGAAAGGTCCAGCCAGTCGGAGCAGTTGGGATTGTCGCCGAGGCTTGGCGAGGCCGTGACTTCAATCATCACTCACCCTCCGCCTTGATTTTCCGTCCGGCCGCTTCAACCGCCCGCAGGATTCGATTGTGTGCTCCACAGCGGCACAGATGATCATCGAGTGCCGCAGCAATATCCTGGCGGCTGAGGACCGCGGTGTTGTCGAGCAGGGCCTTGGCTCGCATCAAAATGCCGGCTAGGCAATAGCCGCACTGGCCGGCCTGTTCCTGCAGCAACGCCGCGATAAGAGGGTGGCTTGTGCCAGCCTGCGCCAGAACCTCCACGGTTTCAACCTCACGGCCCGAAACCGCCGCGACAGCAACATTGCATGATGTTGTCGGCCGTCCGTCAACCAGCACGGTGCAGGCGCCGCAATCGCCTTCCGCACACCCATGCCGGGTTCCTCTCAGTGCAAGGTGATTGCGCAACACAAACAGCAAAGGCGTGTTGTCGGGCACGTCGACGGCAACCGGGTTGTTGTTCAATTGAAAGGCAATTTCTTCGGCCATACTAGCTCCTGTCCGTCCGGTCGCACCAAACAGTATCGCACAGGCCGGCCGTTGGCAGCTGACCACCCAGCTATTCGTCTTCGGCAAGACTTATAAGGTAGCGGCCGTAGTCCGACTTGCCGAGGGCTTCGCCGAGCGTTGCCAACTCGGCGCGAGAAATGAAGCCCATGACGAATGCAACTTCTTCCGGACATGCAATGCGATACCCCTGTCGGGCCTCAAGCGCGCGCACATAGTCGGCGGCTTCGTTCAGGGCGTCCGGCGTGCCCGTATCCAACCACGCATAGCCGCGCCCGAGCAACTCCACATGAAGCTCACCGCGGCTAAGGTAGGCCGCATTGACATCGGTAATTTCGAGCTCTCCGCGGGCCGACGGCTCTAGTGCGGCGGCAATGTCGACAACCCTGTCGTCATAGAAATAGAGCCCGGTCGCGACCCAGTTCGATTTCGGTTGCCGCGGCTTTTCGACGATCGATAAGGCCCGTCCATCGGCATCGAACTCGACGACACCGTAACGTTTCGGGTTGGCAACGCGATAGGCAAACACGGTCGCCCCGGCTTGCCTCATGCCGACATCGGCGAGTTTTTTGCTAAGGCCGTGACCGTAGAATATGTTGTCGCCGAGTATCAACGCGGATCGTTCGCCCGCCACAAAATCGGCGCCGACAATATAGGCCTGGGCAATCCCGCCGGGCGTCGGCTGCTCGGCATAGGTCAACGAAACGCCCCAATCACGGCCGTCGCCGAGCAAGCGTTGAAAGTTAGGCAGATCGGTCGGCGTCGATATCAGCAAGATGTCGCGAATGCCCGCCAGCATGAGCGTTGTCAGCGGGTAGTAGATCATGGGCTTGTCATAGACCGGCAGCAACTGCTTCGATGTGACCAAGGTCATGGGATGCAGCCTAGTGCCGATACCACCAGCGAGTACGATGCCCTTCACAGTCTTGCCTTCAACGAATTCAACGCGCTCAATCCTCGTTCAACAAGCGCTCGACGCACTCTTTAGTGCCTGCTTGCCATGGTGGCAACCGATGTCCAAAGGCCTGATGGAGCGCATCGCAGTTTAAGCGCGAATTTGCAGGGCGCCGCGCCGTGGTCGGGTACTCGGCAGTGGTGATCGGAACCACACGTGCACTCGGTCCGCCGATCAGCCGGGATGTCCGAAATACCTCTTCGGCAAGCTCGCGCCAGGTCGCCTCACCGCGACCGCATACGTGATAAATGCCCCAGCCCGGCGCGCCGGCCGATCGCCCAGTGACTTGGCGTGCGATGTCCAGGATCACCTCGGCCAAATGCGGCGCGTAGGTCGGGCAGCCGCGCTGATCGTCGACCACCGAGATCTCCGTTCTGTCCTTTGCCAGGCGCAACATTGTTGACGCGAAATTTCGCCCATAGGGACTGATGATCCAGGCTGTGCGCAGGATGATGTGTTGTGCGCATGTCGCGGCGACCAGTCGATCGCCCGTGAGCTTGCTGTGGCCGTAAACACCGAGCGGTAAGGCCGGGTCCGTTTCGACATAAGGTTCCGGCTTGCTGCCGTCATAGACGTAGTCGGTCGAGAGGTGGACAATAGGCAAGGCTCGGGTCGAGCACACTTGGGCAATGTGTCGGGCGCCCGCGGCGTTGATCAGGTTGGCTACCCCGACGTCATCTTCGGCTTGGTCAACCCAGGTATATCCGGCCGCGTTGACGACCACGTCGGGACCAAATTCATCGACCAAACGTTCGAGGTTGTCGGATGTTGCAAGGTCAAGTTGCGGGCGACCGAAACAGGCGACTTCTCGGTCTGTTGCGCGGGCGCAGTCAACCAGCGAGCGGGCGACCTGGCCTGACTTTCCGATAACTGCAATTTTCATTCGATACGATCGGTTTCATGATCCGGCGGTTTTATCAACAGACCCAAGCGCTCACCGGTGTAACCGCGCTGCTGTAACGCGCGCCACCAACTCTCATTGTCGAGGTACCATTCGACGGTCTTAACCAGGCCGCTGGCGAAAGTCTCTTGCGCCCGCCAGCCGAGTTCCGCTTCGAGTTTTGTCGGATCGATCGCGTAGCGCCGGTCATGACCTGGTCGGTCGGCAACGAAAGAGATCAGCAACTTATGAGGCTGGCCGCGCGGTTTATGTTGATCCATCAACTGGCAAATCTGTTCGACGATTTCAAGGTTTGTCTTCTCGCTACGCGCGCCAACATTGTACGTTTGTCCGACACGGCCGCGCGACAGGATCAAGACCAGCGCGCGGACATGGTCATCGACGTAGAGCCAATCGCGCACGTTGTGGCCATCGCCGTAGACCGGCAACGGCCGGTCATCGATCGCGTTGGTAATCATTAAGGGTATGAGTTTCTCGGGAAACTGGTAGGGGCCGTAGTTGTTCGAGCAATTGGAGATAATGCCTGGGAACCCGTAGGTTCTGTGCCACGCAATCAGCAGGTGGTCCGATGCCGCTTTGCTGGCCGAATAGGGTGAACTGGGATCGTAGGGCGCGTCTTCGCGAAACAGTCCGTCCCGGCCGAGCGAACCGTAGACCTCATCCGTCGACACGTGAAGGAACCGGAAATCGTCCCGCCGTGTGTCCGGTAGTCCCGACCAGTATCTGCGGGCCGCCTCAAGCAGCGTGTACGTGCCGACAACATTGGTCTGCACAAAGACGCCGGCCCCGGTTATCGAACGATCGACATGGCTTTCCGCGGCAAGATGGATGACCGCGTCGGGCTGAAAATTCTCAAACGCCGCAGTCACAGCGCCATAGTTGCAAATATCGGCTTGGATGAAGTGATAGTTGGGCGCATTGTCGAGCGAGCGTAGCGAATTCAGATTTGCAGCGTAGGTCAGCTTGTCGATGTTGAGAACACTCGCACCGCCGTCGGTGACGAGGTGGCGGCAAACAGCCGAACCGATAAAGCCGGCTCCGCCCGTGACCAGCACCCTCATCCCTGCTCCTTGAAATTCCGTCTCACATATTGCCTCGCGGTCGCCCGAGCTTTGATGCAGCCGCATTCTGATGTCGATTGACCGTTGCCGTGCAACAGTTCTTAGTGCATTTCCGCCGCAGGCGGAACAGGATTGTGCGGCCTCTGAACAAGGCGCCCTGATCTGCGAGATGCGGCTGAGCGCTGCAAACAACACCTTGGTGAGCGTATGGCGCGCGGGCAGATGGTAGACATCGGGGATCATCGTCCGGTTGGCAACGGCGTTGCGGCCAACCTCGAGACCGGCGAACGCACGCATCCAACCGGATGTCGTAAACCATCTCCGCGGCGCCGGCGGGCCAGAACTCGGACCACGGCTGCAGGACATCGATCCGAAGCATTATCTCGCGCCTGGTGCGCTGCATCCTCATCTAGCGATCAAGTGTGGCAAAGTTCAGTTGCGTCATGGCAACGGCCCGCTCGAATCAATTTCAGGCGTGAACTATGATTTGGCACTTGTTTCAGAGGCTCCCGAGGTCGAACGCGATGGGCGAATTGCTGGGGTGGGCCGTGTGCGCAAATATTTCCGATGTATTGCGCGGTGGCGTTGATCCACAGAAGTTTTATCAAGGAACCAGAATGTTCTCACCCGGCACGAGGGTCTATCTCGGCCGGGTTTATTGGGGCATGGGAGGAGAGAGCCTGCACGTCGTAGGATTGCGTCGGATCTCCAGGGATTTCGTGAACTGTGTGATTGCCATTACTATTGTTGAGAATATCAGGATCTGCAGCGTCTACTCCCCGAAATTATGGAACGTCATGGCGCGATTGGAAGCCGAGACCTTTTCATGCAAACAAAAGGCCGCTTCCTTTTGCTCCACTATGATTGACGAGCGCGACAGTAGTCTAATCGAAAAACTGAAACCGGAAACAAGATCAGGGCCCTGGGGTGAATACACTGTAGAGAGGTATAGGAACAAAGATTGCTGAACGCGGCGATCAGACGGTAACAAGGGATCGTCTCAACCGATATAAAATCGATGTTGAATGCCGCGTTCGGGTCAAGGCTGAACGACCGGGAGCATACCTGACAATTTGAACCGGCAACATGCTTGACACTATTCCATGTTTGTTCCGGCCGGTTCTGCCGCGGAGCGTAGCCGCGCACGCGGCGGAGCGAAGCGGTGGAACCGGCCGTCGCGATTGATGGTGCCGAGGTCTCGGTTGCAGAAGCGCACGAGATGAACGCCGTCGTCGACCTCGATGATGCCGACTGGCTCACGCGCCAGCGCCTCGCCGATGAAGACGTAGCCGCCGCGCCACTTGATCTCGGCCGTCGGGCGCACCTTGCGCACCTCGTGGTCGGTATCATACCAGGGCGGCTCGATCACCTTCGGTATCTGGCGCAGCGGCGCCTGCCGTAGGCTCGCCGGTGTCAGCTGGCCCAGGGCTTCATGCGGGCGCTGTTCGTTGTAGTGCATGCGGAAGCGATTGAAGCGCAGCTGCTGTTCGATCCAATCTTCGGACGGCGGCTGCACGGTCTCGGCTTTGAGCGTGCGGTGCATGCGCTCATGACGGCCATTGTCCTGCGGGCTTGCCGGCCGGATGTGGCGCACGTCGATGCCAAGCTTCAAGAGCCAGACCGACAGCCGTGACAGTCCGCCGGCGCCGACCGAGCCAAACGGTGCACCGTTGTCGACGACGAGACGATCCGGATAACCGCGCTCGCGCGGTCGTCCTTGCGATTGCAGGTGCCGAACTCGACACTATTGGCCGGTCCGGCTTCGGCAAGGCGCGGAACTGGCGGCCAACCGCGGCCTTCGTGCGGCCCTCATCCACAACCGCGCGAACCCTGCGCTCTCGACCTTTCGCTGTCGGGCGGGCACTACTGTCGACGTTCATCCGGTCCGCCTCGGAATCACTGACGTTGCAACATCAGCTTTTCTGGCTTGAACCGGATCGACAATCTCTAACGCAGAATGTGTGCAACCTTCTGGAAAGAGACACTTAGGCCTGAGCATCAATACCAAGCATCATCCATGCTGTTCTTCTTGTTGGCGATGAAGTCTTTGAGCGCATCGTCCACGGCTTGATCGAGGGGTGGCGCCTCGTAGTTCGCCAGCATCTCCTTCCAGCGGGCGTTGGCGCGCGTCATCATATCGGTTTTGTCGGCGGCCTCCCACTGCTCGAAGGGCGTGTTGTCGGCCAATTCGGAATCCCAGAACGCGGTCGCATAATTCGCCATGGTGTGCGCACAACCGAAGAAGTGATCACCGGGCGCCACCTCCGAGAACGCATCGAACGCCAACCCGTTGTCGCTGACATCAAGGCCGCCGAGGAAGGTGTGCATCGCACCGCAGACATCGGCATCGATGACGAACTTTTCATAGCTCATGGACAACAGCCCATCGAGGAAGCCGGCCGCGTGCAGGACAAAGTTCGCGCCGCAATTGACCGCCGACATCATCGCCATGGTCGACTCGATCCCGGCTTGCGCATCCGGCAGCTTCGAGGTCGTGAACGAGCCGGCACAGCGCAGCGGCAGTTGCAGGCGCCGCGCCAGCTGGCCGACAACCAGCGAACCGAGCGCAGGCTCCGGCGTGCCAAACGTCGGCGAGCCTGACCTAAGCGACATCGACGACAGGAAATTACCGTATATCACGGGCGCGCCCGGACGCTCCAACTGGGCGATCGCACACCCGACCATCGTTTCCGCGTGGGCCTGCGCGATCGCCCCTGCCGTCGTCACCGGCCCCATCGCACCACCCAGGATAAACGGCACGATCACCGCCCCCTGGTTGGCGCGCGCATAGGCCCTGACGGCGCGCGTCATGGTTCCATCCCAGACCAGCGGTGAGTTGACATTGACGTTGCCCATGATCACGCAGTTCTGCTCGAGGAAGTCTGCGCCCCAAACCAACCGGCACATTGCAACGGAATCTTCGGCCCGCTCCGCGGCCGTCACAGACCCCAACAACGCCTTGTCGGAATAGCGCAAATGCGCATAGACCATATCGAGATGGCGCTTGTTGACCGGCACGTCCACCGGCTCACAAATCGTGCCGCCGGAATGATGGAGCCACGGCGACATGTAAGCGAGCTTGATGAAGTTCTGGAAATCTTCGAGGCTGCCGTAGCGCCGGCCCTGGTCCAGATCCATCACGAACGGTGAGCCATAGGCCGGCGAAAACACCACGTTGTCGCCGCCGATTTCGACACTGCGTGCCGGATTGCGGGCATGCTGGGTGAACTGCGCCGGCGCCGTTTTCAGGATGTCTTGGACGTGGCCCGGTTCAAAGCGCACACGAACGCCGGCGACTTTGGCACCCGCTTTGCGGAAGTTTTCGAGCGCGACATCGTCGTCGCGAATCTCAATGCCGACCTGCGCCAGGATCCGATCCGACGTCGCCTCAATGCGCGCCAGACCGTCCTCCGACAGGACGTCGTGCGGTGGCGTGCGCCGGCGGATGAACGGCGGTGCCGCGACATATCGCGTTTCTGAGCGCTGCCTTTGGCGGCGGCGACGGCCACCGCCCTCTCGACGTTGCCTGGCCATGGCACAATTCCCCTTCCAACAGACAGCCAGCATAGATCCTTGGCGACGGCGCACTTGCCAGCATCGGACAATTCCCAGGCAATTGTGTCGTAATGAAAATGATTTCCCGCCACCAACGATTGATGTCAACCCCGGCCAAGCGAACGCCACTGACGACGGCCATGACGCTGACGACGGCCATGACATTGTGCTGAGGAACCTCTCAACACGTCTAGGGTCCGGGGATCATCCCCTGATCGGGCCTTTGAGGGGCGGACAAGCCCGTCATGGATCGCCGTCAAACGGCGACTGGTGGTCTCAATCACCTAAAAAAAGCGCATTGAGATGCGCTGGCCTGGTTCGTGAGCAGGCCTAGTTCGTGAGCAGAAAGGCGTGCCAAGGCATAGCGTGGGCTATGGTGAGCAGTGAGCACGGCTGACGCCCTCAAGGGGCCAGGGCACACGCACCGAAGGCGCTCGGATTTGGCACTGCGATCTCGAGCGTTGCGCCGCTGGCCCGATGGCCCGGCATCGCGCTGCCGACATGCCAGACCAGTTTTTTGCACCGACCGGTAGACGACCGGCCCGACACATGCTGAAACCGTGCGATGAGATTGACCGACGGGAGTAGCTGCCGTGCTTTTGGGTTGCATTGCCGATGATCTGACCGGCGCCACCGACCTTGCCCTGACCCTGACGCGGGGCGGCATGCGCACCGTCCAGATCATGGGCGTCCCAACCGACATCGCACCTTATTCACACTTCGACGCCGTCGTCGTCGCCCTTAAGTCGCGCACCAATCCGGTTGACGAGGCCGTCGATTGGTCGTTGCGCAGCTGTGAGGCTCTACTCGCGGGCGGCGCCCGCCAGATCGTCTTCAAGTACTGTTCGACGTTCGATTCAACTGACCAGGGCAACATCGGCCCGGTCGCCGAGGCACTCGCCAACAGGCTCGGCAGCGAATTGGCGGTGGTCTGCCCGGCATTCCCGACCAACAAACGGACGATCTTCCAGGGCCACCTGTTCGTTGCCGACCAGCTGCTCTGCGACAGCCCGATGAAAGACCACCCCCTCACCCCGATGCGCGATGCCAATCTCGTCAACGTCATGCAGCGCCAGACCACCCTTAAAACCGGTCTGATCGGCTACCAGGCCGTTGACCAGGGACCGGAAGCGATTGCTGCCGCCTTGGCCACATCACGGGCGAACGCCGAGCGTTTCGTCGTCATCGACGCCATCAGCGATCGCCATCTGTTGAATATCGCCACTGCCATTGCCGATCACAAACTGATCACCGGCGGTTCCGGCATTGCCCTCGGTCTACCGGCCAACTTCGAGCGCCGGGGCCTGCTTAAACTGAGCGATGCCGCGAGGCCGATGACGGCCGCACCCGGCCGCGCGTTGATCCTCTCAGGCAGTTGCTCGCAAGCGACGCGCCACCAGGTCGCCAAAGCCGTTCTCAACGGCATGGCGGCCCTGCGCGTCGATGCGCTCGACCTCGCCGCCGGCAGAACCACGGCGGCCGATCTGATCGCATTCGCAGCCGCGCAGGACACGGCCGGACCGGTCTTGATCTATTCGAGCGACACGCCTGAAGTCGTCGCCGCTGTTCAACAACAACTCGGCCGCGACCAGGCTGGCAGCATGGTCGAGACGGCGTTGGCGCAGACGGCCAAGGCGCTGACCAATGCGGGCTTCACGAAACTCATCGTCGCCGGCGGCGAAACCTCAGGCGCTGTTGTTGGCGGGCTTGGCATTACTGCCATCGAGATCGGACCGGAGATCGATCCCGGCGTGCCGTGGACCCGGAGCCTTGGCGGCGACGGCCTGGTTCTGGCACTCAAGTCCGGCAATTTCGGTGCCGAAGATTTCTTCCTCAAAGCCTGGGACAAACTGGCATGAGCACTGAAAACGACGCCCGCGAGCTGATTGCCAGCACCGCCCGGTCCCTGTTCAACAGGGGCCTCACACATGGTTCGACCGGGAACATTTCGGTTCGCCTCGCAGACGGCGGCTGGTTGATGACGCCGACCGGCTCGTCGCTCGGCACTCTCGATCCCGCGCGCATTGCCAAGCTCGATCCTGAAGGCCGCCACATCGATGGCGACAAGCCGACCAAAGAAGCCTTCCTCCACACGACCATGTATGACCATCGCCCGGCTACCGGCGCCGTCGTTCATCTTCATTCAACCTATTCGGTCGCCGTCAGCTGTCTCGCCGACGTCGATCACGGCAACTGCCTGCCGCCGATAACCGCCTATTATGCGATGCGCATCGGGCGCCTACCGTTGGTCCCCTATTACCCGCCCGGAGACGAGGATCTGGCCGCAGCCGTCGCCCGGCTGGCGCGCGATCACCACGCGGTTCTGCTGGCCAATCACGGCCCGGTCGTCGCCGGCAGCTCGCTCACCGCGGCAACCGATGCGATCGAGGAACTCGAAGAAACAGCCCGCCTGTTCTTGTTGTTGCAGGGCCAGAAGCTGCGCCTGTTATCGGGCGCCGAGATTGCGGAACTGCAGCGCCGGTTCCGCTGACATCCAGGCAACAATGAAACCCCACAAGCGATAACGCGATACGAGGACCACATGACCAACCAGATCGATCTTTCAGGACGTAGTGCTGTCGTAACCGGCGGCGCGCAGGGTTTCGGCAGAGCGATTGCCGAGCGTTTCGCTCAATCGGGCGCCACGGTCGATATCTGGGATCGTGATATTGAACGCGCCGAGAAAACCGCTGGCGAAATTGGCGCCGGCGTGCGCGCGCTGGCCGCCGACGTCTGCGAACTGGACTCAATCGAGGCAGCCCGCGACAGCACCCTCGATGCCCGCGGCAAGATTGATATCCTGGTCAACAACGCCGGCATTGCGGGCGCCAATGCTACGACTTGGGAAACCGAGGTCGAGGAATGGCGCAAGGTCATACGCGTCAACCTTGACGGCCCGTTCCTGTGCTGCAAGGCGGTGGTGCCGACCATGATCACCGCCAACTACGGCCGCATTATCAACATCGCCTCAATCGCCGGCAAGGAAGGCAATCCCAACGCAGCACACTATTCGGCATCCAAAGCCGGCGTCATCGCGCTGACCAAATCGCTCGGCAAGGAATTGGCCGGCTATGACATTGCCGTCAACGCGGTAACGCCCGCCGCCGCCAAGACCGCGATTTTCGACCAGATCACACAACAGCACATCGACTTCATGCTTTCGAAGATTCCGCGCCAACGCTTTGTCAAGGTCGAGGAACTGGCCGCCATGGTTGCCTGGATGGCTTCGCAGGACTGCGCATTCACGACCGGCGCCGTGTTCGACATCTCCGGCGGGCGCGCGACCTACTAGAGCAACCTGCCTTTATTCGGAATCGGAACGATCCCGAATAAAGGCAGAAAGTTGCTCGCCTCTAAAGTGGCGATCATCTTTGTGCTTTAAGTTGGAACCGCAATAGCGGTTCCAACTTAAAGCACAAAGATGATCTAGTGGTCTCAATCACCTAAAATGACGCATTGAGATGCGCTGCCCTGGTTCGTGAGCAGGAAGGCGTGCCAAAGTATAGCGTGTACTATGGTGAGCACGGCTGACGCCCTCACGGGCCAGGGCAGCGCACCGAAGGCGCTCAGATTTGGCCTGATGCCAGCGTTGCGGCGGCGTTGCGATGCGCCAGCATCACCCATCGCGCCTTGGGGCCACCGCGCCTTGGCACAGACCAAATCTGAGCGCCTGAATACGCCATTTTAGGTGATTGAGACCACTAGGGTCTATCCAATCGACGGCCGGATCTGGAGGGAAGCCAATGTCATTTGCACCAAACGACGAACGTGGCCGGATCGTCAATCCGTTCGCCGGCCGCGACGTCAACTGGCTCGTGGATTATCGCGCCGAGACGCGGCCCGATCACACCTTTCTGATCTGGGAACCGTTTGTCGGTGCGCGCCTGACCTGGACCTACGCGCAGTTCCGCGACCGGGTTCTGCGCACCGCAGCGGGATTGCATAGCCGTGGCGTTGCGGCGGGCGATTTTGTTCTGGTTCACCTCGACAATTCACCGGCGATGGAATTTCTCTGGTTCGCCTGCGCGCGCATTGGCGCGATCGTGGTCACCACAAATACGCGCTCATCGCAAGACGAACTTGCCTACTTCGCCGACAACTGCAATGCGGTAGCCGCCGTGACACAGCCAGAACTCGCGGAAGCCGTCGCGCGGAGCGCCAAGAACATCAAATGGCTGGCCGTCACGGACCATCTCGTCGATGGTGCCGAGCCGCCGGCAAACTTGAAGCCCGATCGGTCGTCATCGTTCTCGATGCTCGATGGCGATCCGGCAAATTTGCCAACGATCACGCCTGATCCTTGGCGCCCCGGATCGGTGCAGTTTACCTCCGGCACGACATCTCGGGCCAAGGGGGTGCTGTGGACCCATGGCAATGCACTATGGGGGGCGCGGACGTCGGCCGTCCATGAAAACCTCAACGCACGTGACATCCACCTCGTAATGATGCCGTCGTTTCACACCAACGCGCGGACCTATTCGATCCTGCCAACCATGTGGACCGGCGGCAGCGTTGTCGTGATGCCGCGATTTTCGGCCTCCCGGTTTTGGGATATCGCGGTTCGCAACGCCTGCACGTGGGCGTCAATGCTGCCGTTCTTCTGCAAGGCGGTCATGCAGCATCCCAAGCCCGAGGCGCACAGTTTCCGCATGTTGGGCATGAACGCCAACGAACAGCCCTATGATGCGCATTTCGATGTCCGCTCCATCGGCTGGTGGGGCATGACCGAGACCATCAGCCACGGCATCATTGGTGAGGCGCGCATGCGCAATCGATCGATGACCACCGGGCGCCCCGCCAGCGGATACGACATTCGCGTGCTGCATGACGACGGCGTCACGCCGGTGGAGCCGGGCGAGGTTGGTCATCTCGAATGCCGCGGCTGGTGCGGCATACAGATGTTTTATGAGTACCTCGGCAACGCCGCCGCGATGCGCGAAAGCTTCACCGAAGATGGTTGGTTCAAGACCGGCGATCGTGTGCGACTTGAGCTGGATGGCCAACTCACGTTCGCCGATCGTGACAAGGATATGCTCAAGGTCGGTGGCGAGAATGTTGCCGCCTCGGAGATTGAGCGCGTGATCGCCGTTGTACCCGGTGTTTACGAGGTCGCGGTGGTCGCGCAGCGTCATAAAATGCTCGATGAAATCCCTGTCGCTTTCGTCATTCCCGCGCCGGGCATCGATCCGGAGCAGCCAGGCGACCTCGCCGATCGCATCATCGCCGCCTGCAACGACAAGCTTGCGGACTTCAAGGTCCCGCGTGACGTGTTCGTTGTTGCTGAATTGCCGCGCTCGACGCTGGAGAAGATCCACAAGGCCGAATTGCGCAACCGCCTGCCGGAAGTAGGCTAGTGGTCTCTCCGATCAAGTCCGGGGTCCAGGGGATGATCCCCTGGTCGGGGTGTTTGAGGGGCTGAAAGCCCCTCAAGGATCGCCGCTTGGCGGCGATATGTTAAGGGCTCCACCCTTAACGATCCCGGCAAAGGGCAATGCCCTTTGCAAACCCGTCATTTAATCAGAGGATCCCTAGAACTGTTGGCTCGTGCCGGTTGGTTTAGAACTTTGTGCGCAGCGCAAACGACAGAATGTTGACGTTGGTTTCTGCCGTGCCTTTGAGGCCGAGTTTGGAATTGGCAATCGACGGTCGTTCGATGTCACCGTCTCGCACGAAAATGTGCGTAAACGCCAGATCGACCA
Organism: Hyphomicrobiaceae bacterium; assembly: GCA_965223355.1. Lineage (GTDB taxonomy): Bacteria > Pseudomonadota > Alphaproteobacteria > Rhizobiales > Hyphomicrobiaceae > Tectiglobus. The sequence goes on along the minus strand of CBDCWE010000003.1, from coordinate 2,579,861 downwards.
CTGAATTTGACGGACCGAACAACATTGCCGGCAGGATCTGGCCGACCTTGTACGACATCCCGGCGCTCAACCAGACCCGGTCATTGTCGGGCACAACCGTGAGGCGCTGGCTGGCCTCCTGGATCGGTGATTTTTCGTAGGCGACACCGGCCCGGAATGTCATCTGCTCGGTGTAATCATACTCGAAACCGACGGACACGAACCAGCCGTCCTTCCAGTTGGTTTCAAGACTTGCAAATCTTTGACCCGCGACTGGAATCCCGCCGGTCGGCAGCGTATTGGGAACGCCGGCGAGCGCCGTTAGTACGCCGCTCTGACGGGCGATGATATCGAGGCGATCGAAATCGCTCCAATCGGTCCATTCATAGGTCGCCATGAACCTGAAGCGATCGCTCACATCCTGCTGCAGCGACACCGTGATAATGTCGGGCGTGGTCAGTTCCGTGGTTGCCGCGAACTGGCGGCTGGTGTTGTTATCGCCGAACTTGCCCTCGAGTTTGTATTCGATTTGCGAGCGATATCCGATCCCGATGCGCGTCCCTTTAACCGGCTCCAGCGTCGCCCCCAACGTCCAGCCGAAGCCATAATCATCACCGTCGAAAAACAAACTGCCGGTGCCGGCCTGGCCAAACTTCAAAACGCCATCCATGTAGGCAACTTGAACACCGGCCCCGATCGTCAGCCACGGCGCCAGTTTGACCCCGACCGTCGGTGTGCCGACGATATTGAAGATCTTGGCGGTGCGCCCGATCAGCGAACCGGCATAGTTGTTATCCGGCTCGGTCACCAATCCGAACGGCGCGTTTATCGATAGGCCGACGTAGAGGTTGGGGTTGATCTGAAAGTTGTTGTAGCTGGACGTAACCAGCGCCGGCTTGGCGATGTTGCCCGATTTCACTCCGGAATTCGGCCGGTTCACCGCCAGCACATTGCCGCCTGTTACGGTGATCTCGGAATCGCCCAGAACGATTGCGGCATGGCTTTCACTGTTACGGCCATCAAGGTTGGCGACGGCGGCTGGGTTCCAGTACATCGCGCTCAAGGTGGTGTTCGCGGCGGAGCCGGCGAACGACATGCCCTGGCTGGTCGTGGACTGTTCGCGGACCGCGAAACCACCGGCAACGGCCAGACCTGGCGCCGCCGTCACAATTCCCGTCACGGCGAGTGCCATCACCGACGTCTTGAAATTGAAACTCTGCATGAAACCGGACTCCCCAATCCCGCGATCGCCTTGCTGTCGCCGTTCAGGCTGAACTCGAACCATTTCGCCCAGCCACCCCCGGCCACCCTCTGCCACCCGAAGCCGCGATCGCAGGTATGATCGCAGATGTGGTTGAGGGCTGGCCGGGCCGGGGAGCGGCAGATGATGGTTCCGGCTAGGGCGGACATGAACTGGCCCCCCGACGGGCGCAATTTCGTCATATCTGTGACGATCACTATTGAGGTTGAATCGCCAGATGCAATTCAATCTTCAAAATGAACGGCGTTCCCAGCAATTGATTGAAATTGCTGTGGCAACAAATCAACAGCGCCGCACAAAGCTTAAACACCAATAGCAAGGCCGCAATAGCGGCGGTCGCCCGCTGTGTCGCCTCGATCTCAACGGGTCGGACCGAAGACGGATCAATCGACACGCAAGCCTGTTGCATCCGATCGGACCGACTGTGCCCGGGCCGCAACTGTACGCACGCACGGGCGAACCGCGGACGGGACGGCGCGTGGGCGCCAACATCGCCAAAGTTAACCGGCCTGGCAGGGTGCAGCGTCAAACAACGTTGTGGCCGTCATCGCACGCGCCCTGCTTGCGCTGCCTGCGCTGCAAAGCGTGATCGCCGCAGGGATCCTCTGATCAAGTCTCAGGTTTCCACAGGGCAGAGCCCTTAACCAATCGCCGCTTGGCGGCGATCCTTGAGGGGCTGTCCGCCCCTTGAACACCCCGACCAGGGGACTCATCCCCTGGTCCCCAAACTTGTGCGCAGGTTGCCCGACAGGCCCTAGAAGCAGAACTCCGGGGCATTCCTGTTGAAGCAGCGGCGATAACAGCGCCGCGGACGCGGTGCATCCCAGCAGCGACGCTCGCAGCGACGGCGCCAACGCCGGCACGGATTGCGAAACCTCCTGCGCACACGCCGCCAACGGCAGCCCGGACCAACGTGCCGATGGCGAATTCCAGAAAACGGCCCGATCAGTGGAAATGGATGGCAACCGTGCACCTTCTGCACCAAACCCGGCATTGGCAGCAGCGCCAGTGGCGCCGTGGTAGCACCGCCTGCGCCAGCTGCCTGGGCACAGCCGGCCGCGAAGCCTCCAAGCAGGGTTGCGGCGGCCACCACCACACCTGCAAAACGTTTCACCTGCTTGAAGATCGAGATCATGACTGGCCCTCCTCAAGAGCACGCGGCAACGGCCACTGAACATCACACGGGCCCTATTCACCCGGCCCGAGACGGGTAACGCGAACGCCTATGATGCAGCACCACCAATCCGACCTCAACCATACCGGACTTTGTGATTGTGATATGGCCGCCACCGGCGCCAGACCGTCATGGAAAGAGCCGCGACTTCGACCATGGCGCGGCCGCGTTCTGCCGGCGGAACACAATCCGTTCGTGCAGCCGGAACGGGCGATCGTGCCAGAACTCGATCTCCACCGGTGTGACACGAAATCCCGACCAGTAGGGCGGGCGCGGAACCGACCCGATGTTGAACTTCGCCGCATAACCGGCAACCGCCTTTTCCAACGCGAAGCGGCTTTCGAGCGGCCGCGATTGCTGCGAGGCCCACGCGCCAATCCGGCTGCCGCGCGGTCGCGAGGCAAAGTAGGCGTCGGCCTCGCCGTCCGTGACCGGCGCGACGTCACCTCTGATCCGCACCTGCCGGCGCAACGACTTCCAGTGAAACAGCAGTCCGGCCTTGCCGCTGCGCAACAGCTCGCAGCCCTTGGCACTCTCGATGTTCGTGTAAAAGACGAAGCCGCGGCGGGCCGCCAAGGCGGCCTCATCAAGCGCTTTGAGAAGCACCATACGCACGTTCGGCATGCCGTACTGGTCGACGGTTGCGAGCGCCATCGCGTTGGGATCGTTCGCTTCGTGCCGTTCGGCATCACCGAGCCACGTCGCAAACAGCGCAAACGGCTCATCGGCGTCGGCAAAATTGCCGTCCGGCGCCACATCAATCTTGTCGTGCTCGGGTGCCATGCTCGAAACCTCCGCGGTTGTCACCAACTGGTATCCGACATCGCGAATAGATGACACCCCTTCAGGTGATCTTAACCATGTCGCGCCATGCTACCGGTCAGTTTATTGCTCTGCCCAAGCTGCCCGGAGGGTGATCCCAGCGGAGCAAAGTCGCGTCTGGGAGTTGAGTTATGCGTTTTTCATGTCGTGCGCAGCGCGCATCTGCCCGCCTGTTTGCGTGCGGCCTCGCCGTCTACGTCGGCATTGGTGCCTTCTCGGTGTTTCTGGCAAACGCCCAGCCAACCGCAATTTCGAAGCCCGACAAGGCCAGCGCGAACGACCCGCAACAACGACGTCACTCCCGGCGTCTGCCACGGCGGCCTGTTCTGACCTGGGCCGACCAGGTTGCCACGCTCGAAGCGGTCCACATCGCACTCAACACCACGGCGGACGGCGCCACCTACGTTTGGCGCCGGCATCACGGCAATCTCGACGCCATTATTCAGCCGACACAGTCCTTCAAGGACGGCAAGGACGGGCGCCAGCGCGTCTGCCGCCATGTTGTCATTATGCTCATCTCCGGCAGTTTCACGCGGCGCGCGGAAGGTATCGCCTGTCGCCTGATCGACGGCAGCTGGGCGCTGGACGGCTAGAGCAACCTGCCTTTATTCGGAATCGGAACGATCCCGAATAAAGGCAGAAAGTTGCTCGCCTCTAAAGTGGCGATCATCTTTGTGCTTTAAGTTGGAACCGCAATAGCGGTTCCAACTTAAAGCACGATGATCTAAGCCCACAGCGCCGCGCAACCATTGACCGCCGGCCGACCGCACGCAACATCCTGAAACAATTTGTTATCATGGGTGGTTTACCGCCGCGCCGCTGCGCGATCACGCCAAGCCGACGATTTGGCGTACGGGGTCGATGCCATCTGGACCAGGCGAAGCGAATGTGTAGGATGCGCCAACGCTGGAAAAATGGACAGGGAACTGGGGCAGCATGGCGAGCGACAGCGAACAACGGGCCTTGCCGCACGGCAATCTCATGGCTGGCAAACGCGGCCTTATCATGGGCGTCGCAAACAATCGCTCAATCGCCTGGGGTATCGCCAAGTCCGTTGCCGGCCAGGGAGCAAGCCTGGCGTTGACCTATCAGGGCGAAGCGCTGCGCAAACGGGTTGCACCGCTCGCCCAAGAACTCGGCTCCGAGCTTGTATTGCCTTGCGATGTCACCGATCCACAATCGATGGATGCGGTGTTTGCCGAGCTCAAATCGCGGTGGGGCGGTCTCGACTTTCTGGTCCACGCGATTGCATTTTCCGACAAGAACGAGCTCGACGGACGCTACGTTGACACCACTGAGGACAACTTCACGCAAACGATGCTGATCTCGTGCTATTCGTTCACGGCGCTGGCCAAACGCGCCGAACAACTGATGAGCGACGGCGGCGCCATGCTGACGCTGACCTATTATGGCGCCGAGAAGGTCATGCCGCACTACAACGTCATGGGCGTTGCCAAGGCGGCGTTGGAAGCCAGCGTTCGCTACCTAGCGGCCGACCTTGGCCAGACCGGTATCCGCGTCAACGCGATTTCCGCCGGTCCGATCAAAACGCTGGCCGCCTCCGGCATTGCCGACTTCCGCTACATCTTGAAATGGAATGAGTTCAATTCCGCTCTGCGCCGCACGGTCACGATCGAAGACGTGGGCGGTGCCGGCATGTATTTGCTGTCCGATCTTTCGCGCGGCGTCACCGGTGAAATCCATCACGTCGATTCCGGCTATCACGTCCAAGGCATGAAGAACGAGGATGCACCGGACATCACCGTGGCGAAATCACCATAGCGGGCCGCATCACGCCGCCCACCGCAGCGCTCGGGTCTGCCGGCCAACGTCCATTCCGTCGCTCGTGAAAGAATCCCTCGGCTGCGCCCCGGTATCCTTTTCCACGTTGACGATTGAGGCAAAGTCAAATCTTAGGGCACACGCAGCCCGGCGATTTGATTTTGCACCGAAACGGCCCTAAGGAACCTCCGAACAAGTTTGGGGTCCAGGGGATGGGTCCCCTGGTCGGGGTGTTTGAGGGGCTGAAAGCCCCTCAAGGATCGCCGCCAAGCGGCGATATGTTAAGGGCAATACCCTTTGGAAACCTGAGACGTGTTCAAGGGTTCCTTAGATCATCGTGCTTTAGAACCGAGCGACCTGCACAACCGCGACCAGCTTCAGGATCTCATTGATCCTGAAGCTGCAAGAAAGAAGCAAAGTTTCTCTGTCGCGCCGCCGCAAAGAGCAATTTTTCTATTGCTGCCTTGGAACAAAATATACTGAGGCAAAGCTGAAGGACGTTTTCACAGACGCCTATTCCGACAACCGCAGCGTGGCGATCTTCAAGGCGATATCGCGGAACGCGGCTTTCAGCGCTTCACCATTGGCGGCGTTGTAGTAATGCTCGCTGGATGATGCGCAATGCTGCATGATGAGGTCCGGCGAACTTCCGACGGTGATGGCAAAGCCGATGGTGTAGACGATAATACCTTCGTTCTTGATGTTCGTACAGATGGCGCGCGCCTGTGTTGTCGAGCTTTCGCCCGAATACTCCGTGTTATAGGCGCCGTCGGTCATGAGTACGGCGATCTTGCGCAGCCGGGGGGTGCCGTTGCCATTGGTCTCGGTCAACATCGCATAGGGTTTCGGTGTGCTGTCGCCCGTCCAAACACCGCTCCAATTGGGCGATAGCAGGTACCATGCCCAAGCGGTGCCCAAATGGCCGGCCGTCAGATCGGATGTCGGGAAGCTGTCGATTTGCGCCTTGAGCGCAGCCGCGTCGTTTGTTAGCGGCATAATCGTCACGGTTGGCGAACAGGTACCGGTACCGAGATAAGGATCGAAAAGACCGCCGACACTCGGCGACGCGTCAGTATAGCGATCGGAATTCGACCGCTCTTTAACGCACGTGCGCTCATTCAAACCGCCGCCGGCGGTAGAGCCTGTGATCGCGCTAAAGTAGGTCGCACCGACATTGACATAGCGCGAGAACGGAGCCAGTGCGATGCGCGTATTGCCGTTTGACTGACCGTCTCCAATGACAATGTCGATAAGGTCCTTGGCTGCCGCCTGAAGGTCGATCATTTTCTGGCCATACATCGAGCCGGTCGTATCGAGCATCAAAGAAACTTCGAGATTTGAGCCGCTGTTTGGACCGAGCAGGGCCTTGCTCGTCGCATTGACCGGCAGCTCTCTTAAGCCCATCAGGCCCAGAAACGGCGTTTTGACCTGCGAGGCTACGCTTGTTGCGATGATTTCCGCGCCGTCCGGAGAGGTCGAGAACGCAACATTGTCGCTACTCAAAACCGCCGACTTGTTCTTGTCGTAGTATTTCTGTGCAGCGGCCAGCGCATCAGATTTGGATGTGCCGGGAATCTGCATCACCCGCCCGGCCGCGAGCACGGCCGCATCCATGGCTGCCTGTGTTGACGTTTTTGCCTTCAACCACCGGCCATAATCGACGGCACCGCCGATCATGCCCACCAGCACCAACAGGGCAAACGCGAAAACAATGATAATTGCGCCGCGCTTGTCTTGTCCGAAGCATCTAATAAAACCAACGGCATGTAGTTGCATTTCGATACGCCTCCAAACACTTTACCCGGAGACACATTGTTTCACTGCACTCAACAAGTGGTTAAATCATTGCTGTTCGACTCGAATTTGTATCGAGCTGGAAAAATCCCTATGTATAAATTGGATAAAATACTGTTATTCATTTCACAGATCAATGACGTAAAGACGAATTGAAATTGATCAATTCCGCTAATTTTTTCAGCGTGCTAAAGTTTTCCAATGGCGCCTTGAAATGATCGTTGCAACTGCTGGCAAAGGTCGCTGTAAGGCCCGCATCATCGCCGCTCCAACAAGCCTGCATTTAGTCATGAACCGGCGCCGGAGATTTGATTATCGATCGCTCGAAGCGGTATTACACTTGTCTGTTAAACAGGTTCAATTCATCAAGTCTATTATCCGCAGTATTCTGATTATCTGTATGGATGTGGATAACTTTCTGGTTTGCGCCAACGGTTGCGACGAAATATCCTCAAGCCCATAGTTTTACCCGATAAAACTACGCTTGCGGTAGGCGATATTAGGCCGTCATGAACCCAACGACATCAGCTGCCGAGTGCCGAGGCGGGATCGAGATCAGCATATGAACGTGATCCGGCATCCGGTTTCCATTTTCAATGGCACACTCTTTTTGTTGCGCCAGGCGATGAAACCGGCTTTCGAGTTCCTGGCGCAGTGCCCCGAACAACGCCTTCCTGCAGGGACCTGGGAGCGATGATTACGTGATATTCGCACGCCCACGAGCCGTGGTTTAGATGCCTTGTCGTTACTGACATGGAAGGCCTCCCAAATTCGACTGCTTCGAGCGGTTGAGGCCGTCTGAGCGATCTTCCGGATATATAGAATATGTCATGCGATCCCGCCGATTACGACCTCACTTGCTTCGTCCGCCCGGCTCGGCCATCTTGGAGGTCAACCGAAGTTTCTCAACCCCAGAGAGGAAACGCCAGTGGCCACCAACCGTCAAGCTGTGCTTGTTGCCCGCCCCAAGCCGGGCCCGTTCACACCCGAGTGCTTTTCGATCAGCGACGGGCCGCGGCCCGATCCGGGCCGCGGCGAGTTCCGGGTCAAGATCGATGTGATCTCGCTGGACCCGGCCATGCGCGGCTGGGTCAACGATGCCAAGTCCTACGTCCGCCCGGTCGCCTTGGGCGACGTCATGCGGGCCTACGCCGCCGGTCACGTCGATGCCTCCAACCATCCGGACTTCAAGGAAGGCGATGCGGTGCAAGGATTGCTCGGAGTGCAGCAGTACGCCATCTCAAACGGTCACGGTGTCGTCAAAGTCGACACCGGCAAGGCGCCGATCGAGCGCTGGGTCGGCGGCCTCGGCATGCCGGGATGGACCGCATACTTCGGACTGCTCGACGTGTGCGAGCCGCAGCCGGGAGAGACCGTTGTCGTCTCGGCCGCCTCTGGCGCGGTAGGCTCGATCGTCGGCCAGATTGCCAAGATCAAAGGGTGCCGCGCGGTTGGCATCGCCGGCGGGCCCGACAAGTGCGCCTACGTCACGGATGAACTCGGGTTCGATGCTGCGGTTGACTACAAGTCCGGCAATCTCGCAGAACAACTGCAAGCAGCCTGCCCCGACGGGATTGACTGTGATTTCGAAAATGTCGGTGGTGATATTCTCGATACGATCCTGCTGCAGATGAACGTGTTCGGCAGGATCGCGCTATGCGGGCTGATCTCCGGCTATACCGCAACCGACCCGCCCCCCGGACCGCGCAACTTCCGGGCCGTGCTGACCCAGCGCCTGCGCATCCGCGGCCTCATTGTTTTCGACTGGTCCGACCGCATTTCCGAAGCCATCGGTCAGCTCGGCACCTGGCATGCCGAGGGCCGGCTCAAAATCCGCGAGGATGTCAGGGCCGGCGGTATCGACGCCTTCCCCGACGTCGTCAATCTGCTCTATACCGGCGGCAACAACGGCAAACTGGTTCTGAAGGTCTGAGCACCGCCGGCTGCGACCAACGCGTCAGGCAAACGAGCAAACCATGCGCCAGAACATAGCGCTCTACGTCGTCCGCCACGGCCAAACCTATTGGAATAGGGCGCGGCAGATCCAAGGCCAGATCGACACGCATCTGGACGATACCGGCCGTCGCCAGGCGATGCGCAACGGCCGCAGGCTGGCGCAACTGCGAAGCGACATAGCCGAACTCGGCTTTGTCGCAAGCCCGCTGACGCGCTGCCGTCACACCATGGAGATCATCCGCCAGCAGATCGGGCTCAATCCGTCGGACTATGCAATCGAGGAGCGCCTGAAAGAGATCCACTTCGGCGATTGGCAGGGGCGGTGCTGGTATGACGTCGAAGCCCACGATCCAAGCGCAGCAGCCGCGCGCCGCGCCGATCCCTACAACTGGCGCCCGACCGGCGGTGAAAGCTATGCGGACCTTACCGCGCGGACCGCCGCATGGCTGGCAGACGTCGCCTCAGACACCGTCGTCGTCTCACATGGCGGTGTCAGCCGTGCGCTGCGCGGCCATGTTCTCAATCTCGCGCCACACGAGATAACCGAACTCAGGGTGCCTCAGGACGAGATCCTGATCCTCCGGCACGATCGCATCGAATGGCTGTGATGATCTTCGATTGACCCGGGTCGGGCCGCGGCAACTGTCGACGCGCTACTCGCTTTGGAACCATTTGGGCGCTCCGGGACGAGCATTGATGATGCGCACCTGCAGCTGGCCCTCGACCATGGCTCGCGCCAATTGACGGGCCTCCATGGAGCGCGGCAAAGGCGTCTCGCGATGGCTTTTGCGCAATTGGGCGACGGGCGGCTTGCGCACTGGCAGCTCAATCGGCCCGGCCGTGGTATTGATGCGCAGCGGTGCCGGCGATTTCCCGGCAGACTGGGCCGGGCCACGCCCGCGCTGACCTTCTGACTTGAAATGCCTGGCAACGCAGGGCTCGTTGCGCTTTGCCGCTTCAAGCTCGTCGAACTCCACTTCAATGGTCCGCCCATCGTCACACACAAAGAACTGTCCGGCGCGGGCGCCTTCCAGGTACGCCCCGACGATCAGCGCAAGCACAGAAACCGCGAAAATCCGTATGATCACAGCACGCCCTCCAATCCCCTTTTGCCGCCCAGACTGAGCCGCAACCATGACGCCGTCCGCCGTCCGCCGACCCGCCCAACGGCGTGATCTCACCGGGTGCCGGGCCGGCAGCGGGCCGGCAAATGGAGCCCGGCCCAGGACGGACATGGCAGGCACAGACAAAGCCTTGATTCGGTCTCCAGTGCGCATCGTATTGAAACGGGTGTTAAGCTGACGTTAACTGACGGTGCTTCGCCCCGTCTGCGCGCGCGACCACAACCGCAGCCGCGGTTGGCGGTAAGAGATTCATGGTATGATCTGGCCGGGCCTGGGCCGCGCAGCACCGCAATCCGAGCAAGGAACGACTTTGACCAGCATTCAGCCGACCGTGGAGGAGTTTGCCGCCGGTGTGCGCGAAGACAATCGCGCCATGCTCGCCCGCGCCATCACGCTGGTCGAAAGCACCAACCAGGCCCATCAAAAGAAAGCGCGTCAACTCCTGCAAACCCTGCTACCGGGAAGCGCTACGGCGCACCGGATTGGCATCACCGGCGTACCCGGCGTCGGTAAATCGACGACGATCGATCAACTCGGCATGAACCTGATCCGTCGCGGCCATCGCGTTGCCGTCCTCGCCGTCGACCCGACCTCGAAACGTTCCGGCGGCTCGATCCTCGGCGACAAGACCCGCATGAACCGGCTGGCCGGCCACAGCTCGGGATTTGTGCGCCCGTCGCCGACATCGGGCACGCTCGGCGGCGTCGCCAGAAAGACGCGGGAGACCATGGCGCTGGCGGAGGCGGCCGGATACGACGTCGTCATCGTCGAAACCGTCGGTGTCGGCCAATCCGAAGTCGCGGTCGCCGACATGGTTGATTTCTTCCTCGTCCTGCTGCTGCCGGGCGGCGGCGATGAACTCCAAGGCCTCAAGAAGGGCATTATCGAAATTGCCGACATGATCGCGATCAACAAGGCGGACGGTGACAACGTCCGCAATGCCGAACGGTCCGCCGCCGACTATCGCAACGCACTGGCGCTTCTCACGCCCAACTCTGCGAACTGGCAGCCACCGGTCATCACAATATCCGGACGCGACAATCTTGGCCTCGACACGCTGTGGCGGCATGTCGAGACCCACCATCAGCGCATGGCGGCAACCGGAGAATTGCACCGGCGCCGGGCCGATCAGAATGTGCGCTGGATGCACGAGATGCTGAGCGAACACGTTCTTGCGCGGATCTACGCCAGACGTGCAGTTGCAAAGGCCCTGGCTGCTGCCGAGGTGGATGTCCGCGCCGGTCGGCTTGCGCCCTCCTTGGCACTTGACCGAATTGTCGAAATTCTGGACAACGCCGGCACATGAGCAGGCGAAAGAAAACGATCCTGTTGACCGGTTTCGGGCCATTCCCCGGCGTCCCGGTCAACATATCCAGCGTGTTTGCCGAACACCTGGCAGTTGCAGCGCGCGCGGCCTTTGGCGGAGCCGACATACTGTTCGCTCCGTTGCCGACGGTCTGGCGGCAGGCCCCGGTGCAGCTGGAACAGCTCTACTTCAGGCACAACCCGGATATCGCGCTGCATTTCGGTGTTTCTCATCAAGCCCACGCCTTGACCATTGAGAGCCGCGCGCACAACCGGGCCGATCGGTGCGATGCCCTTGGCGATGGCCCGGTTCTGGACATCCTCACCCCCGACGGCCCGAACGAGACCAACGTCACGATCCCGACCGGCCGCCTTATCGCGCGCCTGCGCCGGCAGGGCATTCCGGCCGTCCTGTCGCACGATGCGGGCAACTACCTGTGCAACGCCACTCTCTATCATTCACTTGAATTGATGCGAACGCTCGGCACTGAAGGCCAGTGCGGCTTTGTCCATCTGCCGACCGCTTTACCGACGGCCAATCGAAATACCGGCGCCCGTCCCGTCCACCGCCAACTCTCGTTCGAAAGTGCCTTGAACGGTGGTCTCCTGATTGTCGCGGCCTTGTTGCAGCGCCCGTTGCCGGCGAAATCGCGCCCGCAGAGCAGTCTCATAACGGTATGAACCCTGCCTGGCCTGATCGCAGCGTGTTGCGCAATCTCGAACGACAGCGAGCAGGAACCGGCCGACAAGCGTGGCGCCAAACCCGACGGCGCCGACCTGACGACACCACGACGCCCAACGCAGCCGGCGCACAACGGCACTCCGCCCAGCCGGTCGGCTCGAGGCGGCCACCCGGTGCGTTGCGCCCATTGCCCGATACCCCGGCATCGCGCTGCCGACCGCGCCTGCCAGGCTCGGCCGCCTCAAGCCCGTGAGCCTCCAGCCCATGAGCCTCAGGCCCGTGACGTGTGTCAATTCATAGCTGGGGTGGTATCAGGGCAAACCAGATTTGCTGACCCGTCAGCGACGTCGGACATCGGCGGCCAGGCGCCGCACCGCGCTGGCCAGCTCGTCGCCGGCGCGGATCTCACCAACAACGGTGCCACGCCAGTTTGTGATCGGCTTCGCCGCGGCGAGGTCGCCGGCCCCATCCAGCAGCAAGCCCAGCAGATTTGATACGACCGCTTCTGCTGCGCGCTTGGCGCCATCTTCGATCTTGAGTGCGAAGCCGAGGCCCAGGCTCTTCACACCACCACAGTAGACCCCATCCGCCCCGGTCTTGACAAAGACGTCACCGCCAAATCGCTCCATCAGTATGGTATCGAGCCGACCCGGGCCGGCCACCATGTGGGGATGCTTCCAGCACGCCTGCACGATCCGAAGTGCGGCCTCTCGATAGGCTGGCGCGAGATCGTGCCCGCTCACATAGCGCGCAAAACAGACGGCCAGTTTGTCGAGGGGCAGCGCCCAGTTCGGCACCGAACAACCGTCCGTGCCCAAGTGCTGTTGGCCCAGCTCGACCCCGACCATGTCTTCGAGAACATCGCGGATCCGCCGTTGCACCGGATGGTCGGGCAAGTGGTAGTCGGCCACCGGTTCACCGTTATGAACCGCGGTTGCCAGCATCCCTGCGTGTTTGCCCGAACAGTTGTTGTGGCAGCGATGCGGCTCGCGATTGGCCCTGAGCATTGCGTGCGCGGCACTGTCCGCGAGCGGCAGATGCGGACCGCAGACGAGATCCGAATCGCCGAGCCCCAGCCGCGCCAGAATGCCGGCGGCACAATCGGCATGCACCTCGGTTCCCGAATGCGACGCGCAGCAAAAAGCCAGTTCCCGTTCGCTGAGCGCGAAGCGGTCGGCGGCGCCGCTCATCACCACCGGCAAACACTGCAACGCCTTGATTGCCGAGCGCGGAAAGACCGGCTCGCAAACGTTGCCGCACGCGAGCACGGTGTCGCGGTGATCGGCGACCGCCAACACGCCACGATGACGACACTCGATGATGCTGCCTCGTGTCAATTCGATGAGTACTGGCGACGTCACAACCGCAGCTCGAACAGTTGGTTGGAGAGTTGGCTGGGGTGGCAGGATTCGAACCTGCGCATGGCGGTACCAAAAACCGCTGCCTTACCGCTTGGCTACACCCCAACGCGGAGACAGGCACTTACACCTGATTGCGGGTCGATTCAAGTGCTCGCGGCAAGACGCCGGCCTGCCCGGGGCCATCAGCCGGATCCTGCACCTCGAAAAGCCGGGTCCGCCGGACCCGGCTCATCGAAAAGTTCACGTGGCGCAGCAAACCGGGAACCTGTGCGCTTAAAGCACGAAGACGATCGCCACTTTAGAGGCGAGCGACTTTCCGCCTTTCGCCGGGATCGTTCCGATACCGACTAAAGGCGGGTTGCTTTAGCGTGTCGTCACGGCGCCGATCACACCAACCATTTTGTCCTTCCAGCTGGTCGACAGGCTCAGTTGCTCATGGGTGAGTGCAACCGCGCGCTTGATGTCGTCCGGCTGATGTAGGGCGGTGATGAAAAAGCGGATCCGTGCAGCCTTCATCGGCACCGCCGGATAAACAATCGGCAGTGCATTGATGCCGGCCTCCAGCAGCCGCTCGCTGAGCTTTACGGCGCGCAGAATATCACCGACCATCACCGAGACGACGGCGAAGCCTTCGCTGGTGCCGGTGTCGAGCCCGGCTTCCTTGGCCTCGGCCAGGAACAGGCGGCCGTTCTCCTGTACGCGGCGCACGCGTTCCGGCTCTGCCACCAACGCATCGAGCGCGGCCTTGGCGGCAGCTGCGTTGGCCGGTGGCATTCCAACCGAATAAACAAAACCCGGCGCGTTGAATTTGAGAACCTCGACCAGTTCGCGCGAACCACAAACATAACCGCCGCACGATGCCAGGGTCTTGCTGAGGGTGCCCATCCAAATGTCGACATCCCGGGGATTGACACCGTAATGCTCGGCAATACCGCGTCCGGTCTTACCTAGAACGCCGAGCGAATGGGCTTCATCGACCATCAGCCAGCAGCCGTATCGCTGCTTCAACTCGATCAGCTTCGGCAAATCCGGCAGATCGCCGTCCATCGAATAGAGGCCTTCGACAACGATCAAGGCATTGCGATAGTTGCCACGGTTTTCCTCCAGCTGCTGTTCGAGCGAGGCCATGTTGTTGTGGCGAAAACTGTGACACCGGGCACCTGACAGCTTGGCGCCGACAAGGCCGCTGTTGTGCATCAACTCGTCCTGAAAAATGCCGTCATACTGCCCCATAATGGTCGCAATCGCGGACACGTTCGTTGCGTGGCCGCTGACAAAGGCGACCGCATCCTCGACCTGGTAGAAGTCCGCCAATGCCGCTTCGAGTTCGCGATGCACCGGGCGCTCGCCCGCGACAATCCGGCTGGCAGAGACCGACGTGCGGTAGGTGTCGATTGCTTCCTTGGCCGCCTTCGCGACATTGGGATGCTGATTGAGACCCAGGTAGTCATAGGATGCAAAGTTGACGTGCGGCACGCCGTCAATGTAGCTGCTGGCACCTTCCACTTGACCATGACAGCGATAGAACGGGTCCTTGACACCGAACAAGCCACCGAGACTGCGCTGCTTTTGAATGGCTTGATAGGATGGCAGATCCGCAAAACTCGGCTGCTTATAAGCTGACTTTACGGCCGCCTTCTCGGTCTTTTCCTGATCGGATCCATACCAATTCCGGATCGCCGAAAGCGCGGCCTTGCGCAATTCCGTTCCGGCTTCGCGTGCCTGAACTTTACCATTATTCGGGGTCTTTTCACCGTCTTGCTCATGGATGTGACGACCCTCGGACGCGTCGCTTCTGCTCATTTTACTCTCCCGAGCCACACACAAAGACTTTGCCGTTTAGAGTTTAAGTGAGTTTCAAAAAAGGTGACAAGATGTAGCATAAAACGGCACTAATATCTTGATATCACTAATTTTTACAGGATGTAACAAGATCCCTCAAGCCCGTCGAAAATCGGCTAAGATGTTCTTTTTTCAGTGTTTATACAGCAATCCGGAAAGAGATTTATTTCCCTCTATCGCTAAAGTGCGATGGTCGCGACAAAAAATCAGACTTTGGCTTGAGCCTCAATTAGCAGAGAAAACGACATCCAAACCATAAGCGTGAACATTAACCTTAATGCATTGCGCCATTTGGGCGCCATCCAGCGCGCGACAGGTATGCGCGGATGTGACATCCACGATGCAACCCTTGTTGGCACAAGCGAACGCGCAAACGATCATGCTGGCGCCGGCAGATGGCGCCCGAACGGTGCTCAGTGTGCCCCATAAATTATTGATTATGTTAAATTTTCACGATCCGGGCTCGGGTCATCGGCGGTCCGTCGACGCCCTGCCGAGGGCCCCAAAATCGAAACGATCAAGCGCCCGCCAAACCTCATCAACGGCACGGCGACCGCCCGTCGTGCTGGCCTGCGGCATAGTTGAAGCTGATGCTGATGCGATCCTTGTCACTGTGATTGAGCGGCACATCGTGTCGCAGCCAGCTCTCCCACAACACCACCATGCCGGGCTTAGGCTCGATTGTGATAAAAGGCTTGTTTTCGCGCCGCGCATTTGCTTGGCGAACGGGTGCTGCCATCATCATCGCAAGCCTTGGATCTTCGAACCTGATCGCCCGGGCGCCGGCCGGCACATCGACGTAGTAGGTGCCGCTGATGATCGCGTGGGGATGGATATGGCCGCCGTGGAAGCCGCCGGGCTCCAGGACGTTGACCCAGATGCTATCGAGTCCGAGGCTGTCGCCACCGAGATCAAACTCGAGATCCGTTGCGAATGCTTGAACGTGCGCGTCAAGCCGCCCTTCCAAGGCGGCAAACTCTGGCATGCGCCAGGTCAGGTCCGTGAGCGAGGAATATGACGTATAGCCGAGATAACCATTGCGTTCCGACCAGGCCTGCCCCGCCGCATCCTCGGCTGCGAGAACGTCGATGGCACGACGCAATTGGTCGTTGAGGCTGCGGGTGCCGGGCCCGCGCAGCTGCGCCGTGTAAAGCTTGGTCGCAAACAGATGCTCGATAGTGGACATGTTGTCCGCGTAGCCGCGGCGTCCGGCCCCGTCAAGTCACCGGCGTGCGATGGCCAAGCTATTGCCCTTGGCTCGCCCGTCCGTCTCTGCTAGCGAGATCGACCAGGCCAACGTCGCCATCGGATTGCAGGCCACCGGGTGGCGCAGGGATCAAGGACATCGCGCAGGATGACGGACCCACCTTCACCGCCTTCAGTTCCGACCAGGCAACAAACCCGGAAACAAACCAGGGATCTGATCGCGCGCTACTATCGGGCCTTCAATGACGGCGACGTCGATGTCATGGTCGAGTGCGTGCGCGATGATGTCATTCACGACGTCAATCAGGGCGAACGGCGCGTTGGTCGCGACCGGTTCCACGCCTTTTGTGCGCGCATGTCCCATCACTACCGCGAACAGCTGCACGACATCGTCATCATGGCCAGCGATGATGGCTGCAGGGCTGCTGCTGAATTCAACGTCCGCGGTACCTATCTTGCCACCGAGCCCGGCCTGCCTGCGGCCAACGGCCAGACCTACATGGTTCCGGCCGGAACCTTTTTCGCCGTCGACGCGGGGCAGATTTCACGGATCTCAACCTATTACAATCTGACCGACTGGATCATGCAGGTCTCGAAGGGCATACCGTGAGCATTCGCATTGAGCGTCTCAAAGGACCGGCATTGGCCGGCGGCATCCGGCATCTGGCCCGCCTGCGTATGCGCGTGTTTCGCGAATGGCCGTACCTCTACGACGGCGATCCGGCCTACGAAGAAGACTACCTGTCCGACTTTACAACCGGCGCCGGCGCGATCATCGTTGCAGCCATCGACACCGACGCGATTGTCGGGGCGGCGACCGGCGCGCCCTTGGGCGAACACACCACGGACTTCATACCGCTGTTTGAAGCGCACGGTTTTGATCCTGACACGGCGTTTTACTGCGGCGAATCCGTCTTGCTCGCCCCCTATCGCGGCCGCGGCATTGGTCATGCCTTTTTCGACCATCGCGAAGCCCACGCCCGCCAGCAGCGCAGCCAAACCGGCGCGTCCTATCGCGTGTCGTCGTTTTGCGGCGTCGTGCGTGATGGCGCTGATCCGCGCTGCCCGCCGGACTACCGACCGCTTGATGGCTTCTGGTTGAAACGCGGCTACCGCCCGGTCGACGGCATGATCGGCCACTACGCCTGGCGCGAAGTCGGCGATCACGAAGAAACGCGCAAGTCAATGCAATTCTGGGTGCGCGATCTTCGCAGCCTGTGAGCCCATCATACCAGCCTAATAGGGCTTGTCGCCTTTGATCGTGACGCGGAACCCCGAGCGCACTTTCGGGAAATAGTCCCAAACCGCGATGTGCTGGACGCAGCGGTTGTCCCAAAACGCCAACGATTTCGGCTGCCATCGAAAGCGCACCTGGAAATCAGGCATCGCGCAGTGTTCGTGCAGCATCTTGAGAATGTATTCGCTCTCAATCCGCGACAGTTCGTTGATCCGGGTCGTAAAGACTGGATTGACAAACAAACACTTGCGGCCGGTGACCGGATGCGTTCGCACGACGGGATGATCGGCAAAGGGATAGACTTTACCGGCATCGTTCACGCCTTTGTCGGCGTAGCGACCGCGATACTGTTGCTCGCCGTCATGCCGAGCCGTGAGGCCGTCCAGATAGGACTTCATGCGATCGGACAGCGCGTCATAGGCCGCATACATGTTAGAGAACAGCGTGTCGCCGCCATACTCGGGAACGGTGTGCAGGTAGAGGACCGAACCAAGCGGCGGTTGTTCATCGCATGACACGTCCGAGTGCCAACGCTCGCCGGCAATGTAGGTCGAGTTTTCATCGGCATGGATCGGCAGGATTTCAGGATGGCCGTCCGGGCCGGGGATTGCCGGGTGCACATGCAGCTCGCCGAACAGCCGGCCAAACGCTTTGTGGCTCTCGTGATCCAGCTCCTGATCCCGAAAGAAGATCACACAATGCTCTTGCAGTGCCTGGTGAATTTCGCTGAACGTCTGATTGCCGAGCGGCTTCGACAAATCGACGCCGCCGATCTCCGCCCCGATGTTCGCCGTCACCGGGCTCACCGTGATCGTCTCATATTTCATTCCGTTCCTCCCGGCCGGCCGCTCGATCGCTCAGCGATGGCGATCGCAATGCGTCCGCGTTTGACCCGTCGATCCGGTCCGCACTGGCGCCGGACATTGGCCGGACATCGGCCCGACATCGGCCCGACATCGGCCTGACATCGGAATGACCGTTGGGTTGTCGCTGCTGAGTGCAGATTATCGTGTCTTTCAAAACTTTCGACATCGCGCTGGTGATTTTTCCCGGATGCCGGGGCTGGTCAGTCGATCGCCCCGTGATTGGCGACGAGTCGACAGGGCAACGGGTCAATCACCTCCGGCGGCGATTGTGGCGTGCCATCTTGGTCGCATTGCCTGATCTCCGAGTCCGGCCGTCGCATGCGCGAAATCGGCATCCACGCGTTCCGGTATGCGTCCGCCGGCGAAACCTTGTTTCGGGCGCACCGCCAGCGTATCACTGAACCGAAAGCTCAAGCGGAGGAAGTTTCATGCGGTATCTTCACACGATGGTCCGAGTCAAAGACATTGATCAAAGCCTGGACTTTTACTGCAATAAAATGGGGATGGAAGAAGTACGCCGCGTCGACAACGACAGCGGTCGGTTCACCCTTATTTTCCTGGCGGCAGGCGACGACAAAGAGCACGGCATTGCCCATCGCGCTCCGTTGCTGGAACTGACATACAACTGGGATCCGGAGGAATATAGCGGCGGTCGCAACTTTGGTCATCTCGCCTACGAAGTGGATGACATCTATGCAACCTGCCAGCATTTGATGGACAACGGTGTCACGATCAATCGACCGCCGCGCGATGGCCGCATGGCCTTTGTCAAATCACCGGACGGCATTTCCTTCGAGCTGCTCCAGAAGGGCGACGCCCAGGACAAGCAGGAGCCATGGGCATCGATGGCAAATACCGGCACCTGGTAGGTCAGCCAGATTTCGTTTGTAGGCCGTAAACTCATATATCCGGGCACATTGGCGCCGATTTGGCCAAGATATGCAAGGCGCGGCACGCAGAATGGGCTGGTTGCCCATTCCAGTGGTGCAACGCTTGAGATCGCAGTGCCAAATCGGCGTCCGCAGGATATGCCAATTAGCTTCGCTGCGGCGTCACAAGGATTTGAAAATGAACCACAATGTCTGCATCCTCGCGTCCAGCAGCGAAGCAAATTGCCTCATACCAATGTGCGCGGATTTATGAGTTTGCGGCCTAGTCAGGCCGAATTTTACGGAAGGATTTCAGGCCGGTCGACAAATGACCGGTGATCCACCATGTTAGGTTACTGCCGCTCTTCGAGCGGGTCTGCTGCGCCGGCTCGCTGCCGCGCGCGGCAGCGGCATGGTTGGAGCGAACTGCGAAAGGCCTAAGCGGCCAGTTCAAGCTGTAGAGGTAGAGGCCATGGATGACAAACTGGACAACAACCCGGAAGTCATGGCCGGCGTCGCGATGACGATGGCGCATGAGCGCCATCTCCTGCGCCGCAAGGCAGCAGAGTCCAAGGAGACCGCGCGCACGCAGTCGCCAGGCAGTGGCTTGTTCACCGCAATTGTTGTCGTGGCGGTTTTGGTTGGAACGCTCGTCTTGATGTTGTTCATGAACAGCGGTTAGCCCGGTCACTTGACCGGCCCGTGAACCATCGGCCCGCCAATTGGATCGATCCGGCATGGCCCAGGGATCCTCTGAACAAGTCTCAGGCTTCCAAAGGGCAGCGCCCTTAACATATCGCCGCTGTGCGGCGATCCTTGAGGGGCTTGTCCGCCCCTCAAACACCCCGACCAGGGGATCATCCCCTGGACCCCACACTTATTCAGAGGGTCCCTAGAGCAACCTGCCTTTATTCGGAATCGGAACGATCCCGAATAAAGGCACAAAGATGATCTAGTGGTCTCAATCACCTAAAATGGCGCATTCAGATGCGCTGCCCCGGCTCGCAGCATGACCGCGTCGCCGCCGACGATCACGCGCGGCATTCAGCCGGACCGGAAGGTGAGCACGAAATGCCGGCAAGTTTGATCACAAACGCATGATGACAGAGCGACGGTATCGGTCACGTTGTCGATTATGGCGAACTTGAGATCGAGATTCGATCGGCCTATTGTCCTTCACGTTCTCAGGGCGGGTGGAATTCCCCACCGGCGGTAAGCAGTCGATCTGCAAGCCCGCGAGCGCCTTCCCGTGGGAAGGGTCAGCAGATTAGGTGAGAAACCTAAGCCGACGGTCATAGTCCGGATGGAAGAGAACGTGCGACGGCGCACGCACAGGTGCGTTCGTGCGCCCGTGATCGCCTCGGGTGAACGTGTCACTTACCTATAGGAGATCACGATGACACACACCCGGTACGCCTTCATAAAAGCCAACTGGCACGCTGACATCGTCAATCAAGCGTTGTTGGGCTTTTGCGAGATTATCCCTCAAGATGATGTCGACGTGTTCGACGTGCCGGGCGCATTTGAACTCCCACTCCTGGCGCGCGACCTTGCAAGGACAAAGCGCTACGCGTCGGTTGCCGCAGCAGCCTTCGTGGTCGATGGCGGCATATACCGGCACGAGTTTGTTGCAAAAGCCGTGATTGACGGGCTCATGCGCGCAAGCATGGACAGCGACGTCCCCGTGCTCTCGATCTCGCTGACGCCGCACCACTATCACGACACCGATCATCACAACGAGATTTTTCGCAAGCACTTCGTCGAAAAGGGGCGGGAAGCGGCGCGTGCTGCACTCATGATTGGTCAAGCCCGCAAAGCATTAGCGGCAGAACGGGCTGCCTGAGGACGTTAGACCGCCCCAGCTATGAATTGGCGCACTTCATGGGCTTGAGGCGGCCAGGCCTGGCAGGCGATAGCCGGGCCCGAGGCCAACCGCGATCAAGGTCGGACGATGCGGAAGGCGTTCCTTTCCTGTTCGTCCAGTTGATCGACCAGGCCGATTTCCCATTGCAGGTACTGTCGCGATGCCGCTTCGTCGCCGTCGTGACGGCCGGCGGTGAAGAACAGAAAATCGATGCAGTCGGCGTCGGCCGGCCGGTCTTTGCTCGCTGCGATTGTCAAGCCGGCGCGCCGCCAGTCTTCAGGGCCACCGGCGAGGTGGGACAGCGCGCTACAACCGGCGCCGGCGAGATCACTGCTGGCCAGCGTCACAACTTGCCCGGCACCGATCAGCACAATCGGCCGGGCCGGATCAAGGCCAAGGTCGCTCAGACGCGGTCTGATGGACCAGCGCGCACCGTCGATATGGCCGTCGCGGAAGGCCATGCTTGGTCTGAGGTCGACCAGTTGCATGACCTCGGGATCGACATCGGTTGCCTTGATCGACGGTGGCGCTTTGAGCGACGGGGCACTGATCGATTTCGATGACGGGGCCAAAGCCTCGCCGCCGGCGACGCCTTCGACGACAATCGTTTCGTGACCGAGCTGGCTGAGCCAGTTGGCAACCATCGGCGCGCGAATGCCGTCGGTGTCGAGCAGGACCAGCCTGGCGCCGCGCACGCCGACCCACTGATCGGTCGACTGCACCAACTGTCCGCCTGGCGCATGAAGTGCGCCGGGAAAGCCGTCGGCCTCGACTTCTTCCGCGGTTCGCACGTCAAACAGGTAAGAGGTGCGCGTTGCATCCCCGAGAATGTCGCGGACCGCTGTCGAGCTGGCGAACTTTACGCCAGCGGTTGCAGCCAGCGCGCGCACCGTCTGCCGGCGCGCTTCAAGGCCTTCTTCGCTGACAACGGCCGGGTATTTGTCGGTGGCGCCGCGCGCCACCTCGAGACCGGCCAGAAACCAACCCTGCGTGCCGTTCTCCAACGCGAAGACCGGGTTTTCGACGCCGGCATCGATCAGCGTCTGGGCGCCAAGGATCGAACGGGTCCGGCCGGCGCAGTTGACAATGATCGTGGTTTGCGGGTCGGCCACGAGTTCGTCAATGCGCAGTGCGAGTTCACCGTTGGGGCAGCAGATGCCACCGGGAATGGAGAAGTTGTTGTACTCGGTGAAGGGGCGGCCGTCGACGATCACGTGATCGCTGCCCGACTGCTGCAGGTCGCGCACTTCTTGGGCGCTGAGGCGGGGAGTATGGCGCGCCAGTTCCAGCAGTTCGCCGAAGGTCTTGCTCGGAACATTGACGCCCGCATAAAGGGTGAAGCCCGCATCGGCCCAGGCCTGGATGCCGCCGGTCAGCACATGGACATCGCAATAACCCATCGCTTCGGCCGCCGCCGCGGCCCGCTCGCCAACACCATCGCCATCGTCGACCAGAACCATGCGGACACCTGGATTTGGCACCAGCTTCGGCAACCGCAATTCGAACCCCGAATAGTGGACCGGCACGGCAAAAAACGGATGTGCCTCACCGTAACGACCCAACTCGCGCACATCGAGAAAGGCTATTTCGCGGCCGTCGGAGAGCCACGACTTTGTTTCTTTGGCGGTTACAGGCTTGGGCATGAGGCCTCCTTGGCGCAATCGCATCCGGCAGCGCGCCAATGACACTGAGACACTGGCGATCACCAATCCATCGGCGCTGCAGCATGGGCTGTTGTCGTCTACGTTGTAAAGCCGCCGACCCGGCACGATGTCAGAATTTCGGGTTTGAAGGCAAGGCCGTGTCCCGGATCGTCGGGTGGGCGGATAAAGCCGTCGACCGGCAACACCGGCGAGACCCAAATGTCATCGTTCCAATCCATGTACTCAAGATAGCTTGCATTGGGGATCGATGCGAGCACGTGAACCGTCAGCTCGTGAAACAGATGCGGTGCGATTTGCACCCCCCAGGTGTCTGCAACTGCCGCGATCTTGCGCAATTCGGTGAGGCCGCCGCGCTGATGGTCGGGCTGCAGGATCGGCGAGGACGGGGTCTTGAAGAAGGGGCGCAGATCGTAGCGGGTGAAATGGCTCTCGCCACCGACAACGCGGGTCTTGAGGGCGGCTGCAACACGCTGATAGCCATCGAAGTCTTCGCACACGACGGGTTCTTCGAGCCAGTAGATATCAAAATCATCAAAGTGGTGCCCGGCTTGGATGGCCGTGGCCGCCGTCCAACCCATGTTGACGTCGATCATGATCTCGATGTCGTCGCCAACAGCATCGCGCATGGCTGCCACGTTGCGCACGTCTTCGCGCCACGGCCGAACATGGCCGGCCTGCATCTTGACGGCCTTAAGGCCGATGGCGATGAAGCTCTTGGCGCGCGCAATCATGCCGTCGCGGCCAAGCCCGCGCCAACATCCGGAACCATAGGCCGCAACGCGGTCACGGCATTGCCCCCAGAGCTTGCAGAGCGGCAGGCCCGCCCGTTTGCCGGCAATATCCCAGAGCGCGACGTCGACGGCGGATTGGCACCAAGTTGCAATGCCGCCGCGCCCGATCCAGTAAGTGCTTTGCCACAGCGACTGCCAGATGCCTTCCACCGCCAACGCGTCCCGCCCGATGATCTTGGGGATGATCATATCCTCAAGGCAGGCATCGAGCGTGCGCAGGCCGCCCGACAGCGGTTGCAGGTAGCCCATGCCAACCAACCCGCCCTTGGTCTCGATCTCGAGAACCAGAAACTCGCGGTGCGATGGTGGCATGATGCCGTTTGCCGGCGGCGGCCCGGACCAGGGCACTTCAAGCAGCGTCGTGCGCGCCTTGGCAATGGTCGTATCGCTCATTCACTACTCGTGCACTACTCGTGGTTCGCTCAGGCGGAACCGCAGTCTCGCACGCGGTCGAGCCCGCTGACAACCTGGATTGCACCGCACGTAGACGTGTTGCAGTGTTGGGCACGGTTACAACGCGCAAGTCGTAAGGAGAACGGGACATGGGTCCTCTGAATGGCATCAAGGTCGTGGAATTCGCAGGGATCGGGCCGGGCCCGTTTTGCTGCATGTTGCTTGCCGACATGGGCGCTGATGTCGTGCGGCTCGACAGGGCCGACCGGGTCGGGGCCGAACCTATCGAGCCGCGCTACAATACGCTGCTGCGTGGACGTCGCAACCTTGCGCTCAATCTCAAGTCGCAGGAAGGCCGCGCCGTCGCCATCAAAATCTGCGAGCAGTCCGACATCCTGATCGAAGGTTTTCGACCCGGCGTCATGGAACGGCTCGGCCTCGGGCCGGAGGATTTGTGGGCGACCAATCAACAGCTGGTTTACGGTCGCATGACGGGCTGGGGCCAGGATGGTCCGATCGCGCAAACCGCCGGCCACGACATCAACTATATCGCGCTCAGTGGTGCGCTCTATTCAATCGGGACCGCCGCCGACGGGCCGGTGCCGCCACTCAATCTTGTCGGCGACTTTGGCGGCGGCGCCCTCTATCTCGCAATGGGCGTCCTGGCAGCCCATATCGAAGCCAAACGCAGCGGCCGCGGTCAGGTTGTTGATGCATCAATGGTCGAAGGCGCCGCCTCGCTGATGACGTCGGCCTACGGTGCTCTCGCCCACGGCGGTTGGCACGAGCAGCGCGGTGTCAATCGGCTTGACGGCGGCGCCCAATATTACGGCACCTACGAGACGGCGGATGGTGAGCACGTCGGCATCGGACCAATCGAGCCGCAATTTTATGCCATTCTGCTCGAAAAGCTCGAGATCGATCCTACAGAACTTCCACAACAAAACGACCGGGCGCAATGGTCGGTGATGCGAGACCGGTTTGCCGCGGTGTTCCGCACCAAAACGCGCCGGGCCTGGGAACAAATTTTCGAAGGAACCGATGCCTGCGTCGCACCGGTGCTGCGTATGAGTGACGCCATGCAGCATCCTCACAATGTCGCACGCGGCACATTCGTCGAGATCGATGGCGTCAAACAGCCGGGGCCGGCGCCGAAGTTTTCACGCACCACCAGCGATCCGCCAGGTCGATGCGCCTACGTTGGCGAGCACACGAACGACGTGCTGGCCGCATTCGGATATGGCGCCGAGGCGATCGAAGCGCTGGCGCGCACCGGTGCCGTGCGCCAGCGCCAAATCACCTGAAATCCAGCATCTGACAGCCATTGCCGGGTTTGATCGGTAAATTGTTGCGGCAACTCATGTCGTTAGCAACAACAAAACGTAAACAGAGTTTACTCAATTTTGTTGGTTTGCTGAAGAACCATATTAGGTTAGTTTGCTGAAAATGCATATGAATGTTGTGGTCAACGTGGCAATTTGTAGAACACGATGCTGGACCAGACGCAAACTCAGAACACCCTTGGATCGTTGGCGCGCGGCCGGCCGAATTCGAAACGCCTACTCGATGCTCAGCTCGGTCGGCGCGTCAAGCTGCGTCGGACGTTGCTGGGCCTGACCCAGGAGCAGGTCGCCGCCGCCTGTGGAATTACCGCCCAGCAGGTCCACAAATATGAAACCGGCCAGGCAAAGCTGAGCACGTTGCGTCTGCTGCAGGTCAGCGCTGTCCTTGAGACGTCGGTCGGCTGGTTTTTCGACGGGCTGGACACGGGCGAACCGTTGTCCGGATCGCTCGGCAAAAAGCCGCTTGACAAGGCGATGCCGCGGCTGGTGTCGCTGGCGCAACAGATCAAGAGTAAGCAGCGCCTCAGGCAGCTGCTTGACTTTGCGAAGCTGCTGGCCGAGGCCGACGAGGAATTGGCCTGATCTGATCACCCAGCCCGTCGTCTAACGCCGTGTCAGCCGGCTAGCAGGCCGCACGGTACACACTTCGCACGCGATTTCACTTCGCGCGCCGGCAGGGATGGCGTCGGGCATCGGGCGCCAAACTGCGCGCGATCACGCTGGCGCCGGCGGCGTTGTCGATGCGAAAAAATTGAAGGCCTGGGCGGGGTAAGCCATCGCGGCAGTGAATTGCGGCAAGCCGAGCGCAGCCCCTTGGGCGAGCCAGTCTCTGACCATATAGATCCGATAGCCATGCTCGTTACACAGCAACTCATACATCTGGGTCGGCGTCCAATTATAAAGTTCCAACCCTGATTGCGTGCATTCAAACAGAATCTGCGGGCGCCAGTTTCTCAAGACATTTTCAGCACCTTTGAAGACGAGCGGTTCGGCGCCCTCGACATCGACCTTGATGAAATCGACCTTATTGGCATGCACGACATCGTCCAACTTCACACGACGAACGCTGAATGATTCCGTCGTCCAATGGTCGGATTTGTGGGGACGTAGGCCGCTGAAGCCGGAGTGATCGACCTGGTAGAAGAACTTGGCCTCGCCAGCTTGATCGCTGAGCGCTTCGCAGCGCACGTCAACCTGACTGTAGCGCTGCTTTAGCCAGGCCCATTTGTAGGGTGTCGGCTCGAAGGCCATGTGTTGTCCGCGCGGTGCAAGAGCGCACATCCTTTGCAGGACGGCGCCGAGATGACAGCCGATATCAATGCAATTGCTGTCCGGTTTGATCACCTCGGCCAACAGCAACTCAATCTCCCGGCCCTCGTCTCGAACGGAGTTCCACTCCGGATGGCGATGTCGGTCAAGCAGTTCACGCCGAGAACGCACCCACCTTAAAGGCTTCTCTACTGGCGTTCCAATCAGGCGGAACACGATCCATTCCCGGATCCGGTCAATTCGCATGAAATATACCTAATTTAAAATTGCCTCACCTAAGAGGCCGTCCGTCGCCGCTGCTCTCGGCCGTAAACGTATGAATCCGGGCCCATTGGCGCTGGCCTGGCCAGAATATGCCAGGATATGTAAGGCCCGGCACCGAGAGCCGACCGGTTGCCCATTGCCGGTGCGGCAGCGCTTAAGATCGCAATGCCAATGACTTCAAAATAAACCACATTATCTGCATCATCGCGGCCGGCAGCGCAACAGATTAACCGATACCAATTCCGGATTTATGAGTTTAAGGCCTAGTGAATAATCGGTGATTTCAGCAGTTGGCGACGGTCAATCGATTGGATCACGACATCGAGGGCTCGGCCTTCGCGATGAATTTGCAATGGGACCTCGACGCCGGCCTCGCCGAGCCCCCACACCAACCTGAAAAACTGGGCGAGGCTGTCGATGTCCTGATCATCGACCGCGAGGATGATGTCACCGATTGCGAGATCCGTCTCGTCGGCCGGCCCGCCTGAGGCGATACCGGCAACGACAATGTTGTCGTCGATGTCGGCTGCATAAATGCCGATCCACGGACGCGCCGGTTCGGCGCGGCGGCCGATAGTTTTCATGTCGTTGAGAATGGGCTTCAGTAAGTTGATCGGAACGATCATGTTAAGGTCGACATTCTGGCCGTCGACCTCGGCATGCTGGACCTGCAGCGAGCCAATTCCAATTAACTCTCCGGCCTGGTTGACCACGGCCGTCCCGCCCCAGTGGGGGTGCGCGGGTGCTGTGAAAATCGCCTCGTCGACAACGTATTCCCAGTAGCCGGCAAATTCCTGTTTCGCGACAATCTGGGCCGCCACGGAATGACTGACCCCGCCGTAACCGCAAACCACAACGTCTTCGCCAATGCGCGAGCTGTCGGAATCACCAAGCTTGAGGGCCGGTTGCTTGAGCCGCGCCAAGGCCTGGACCAAACCGAAACCGGTTGGCTGATCATAGCCGAGCACGTGACCTTGAACCGTCGTTCCGTCGGGCAAACTGAGCCAAATGGTTTCTGCTTCGGTGATCAGATATCCAATCGTCAGGATAAGCCCGTCACCGATCACCACACCATTGCCGCTGCGCTCGGTACCGAGCACGTCCGCCGTCATGGCATCGTCGGGAATCATAGCCGTGACACCCACAACCGCGCTCATCGTACGGTCCAGATCGAACTTGTAATCTTCCGGTCTTGGTTGCATCACCTCAGGCCTTCGGTGGTCTGCCGCGGCAAAGCTGGTAAGAGCCGTCGTTGCGGCCCCCCTTAAGGCTCAGGCCCATCTCCTAACGGATCTTGCTCGATTTTGCCAGCTGCTACAGAACGTCTCATCCATAAATTGACAATTGTCAGGTTTCCAAACCGCTTGCACGTGCGCGCTTCGATTCGGCATTGGCATTGATTTAAGGGCTGGGCCTTAAGACACCATTGCACTTACATTGTGATCACGGCAAAGTCCGTTGAGAACCCTCAGGGAGACCACCAAACATGCGTGCTGCCGTTTTGACGGAAATCAACAAGCCACTGGAACTGCTGGACCTCGAACAGGAGGGTCCGAAAGCCGGTGAGGCCAGGGTCAAGGTCAAAGCCACCGGTGTTTGCCTGTCCGATTGGCATATAATGAACGGCGATTGGCCGATGCCGCTACCCTTTGTTCCCGGTCACGAAGCGGCCGGTGTTGTCGAGGAAGTGGGCGAGGGTGTCACGAACGTCAAGCCCGGCGACCACATAATATTCTCGTTCAGGCCCAATTGCGGTCACTGCCGATATTGCTCGCGCGGCCGATCGGTGCTGTGCAACGGTCACGATGATACGCCGCGGTTTTTGCTGCACGATGGTACGGCGCGGATGAAGCTCAATGGTGAGCCGGTCAATCAGATGGCGCGGATCGGAACCTTCTCCGAATATGTCGTCTGTCCGTCTGAGCAATTGGTCAAGGTGCGTGAGGATTTGCCCTGGACCTGGGCCGCGATTATCGGCTGCAGCGTTTCAACCGGCGTTGGCTCCGTGATCCGCCACGCCAAGGTGGAGGCCGGATCGACGGTGGTCGTGGTCGGCTGCGGCGGCGTCGGGCTCAACGTCGTGCAGGGCGCTAAACTCGCCGGCGCCCACACCATTATCGGCGTCGACGTCAAAGACAACAAGCTGGCGTTTGCTGAGAAATTCGGTGCCACACACACCATCAATGCGTCGCAGACCAACGACGTCATTGGCGCCATCAAAGATCTCACCGATGGGCTCGGCGTCGACTACGCGTTTGATGCGATCGGTTCGCAGGCCACGGCGCTACAGGTGGTCGACGCGATCGCACCGGGCGGTCATGCGGTCTTGATCGGGATGCCCGAGGTCAATGAAACCGCGCCGATCAACGCCTTCCAGATGGTCTTCAAGGAGCGCAAGATCACCGGCGCCTACTATGGCTCGGTGCATCCGCCGACCGATTTGCCAATTCTTGCCGACATGGCGATGGCGGGCCGGCTCAATCTCGACGAACTGATCAGCCGGACTTACAAGTTCGACGACATCAACGAAGGGTTTTCGCAGTTGACACAGGGCAATGTCGCACGCGGCGTGATTGTCATGGATTAGGCCGCAAACTCATCAATCCGGAGCTATTGGCAGTCTCCTGCGCCCGGCCGCCGCCCGAGAACACTTGAGATCACGGCCTTTGGGTGACCGGAGGGTAGCCGTGAGCGAGGGTCGCCGGTGGTAGGAACCGGCGGGAGAGCGGGATGGTTCGAGCTTGGTCTGTAAAGGCGACAGCCTTCCTTTAGAGCAACCTGCCTTCATTCGGAATCGGAACGATCCCGAATGAAGGCAGAAAGTTGCTCGCCTCTAAAGTGGCGATCATCTTTGTGCTTTAAGTTGGAACCTCAATAGCGGTTCCAACTTAAAGCACGATGATCTAGTGTTCCGCCTTTTTTAAACTGGCGGGTTGCGTTTGTTGGCGAACAGTGATTCTTCGGTTGTCATCAACGATGGCAGGGGGACGTCAGAATGGCCAATAAGAGACACATTGTCGAGTTGTCAGGCGATGAGCGCGCGCGCTTGAGCGCAATGATCACCAAGGGCAAGTGTTCGGCGCAGGCAAACCTTAAAGCGCGGATCTTGCTGAAGGCGGATCAGGGCCCGAGTGGTGAAGGCTTATGCGACACTGCGATTTGTGAGGCGCTTGAGACCAATGTCAGAATGGTCGAGCGGGTGCGCCAGAAGTGCGTCCTCGAAGGGCTCGAGGCGGTGTTTAGGCGCAAGCAACGTGAGACCCCGCCGAGACAACCGATCTTTGACGGCGAGGCTGAAGCCAGGCTCATTGCCCTGGCTTGCTCAGAGCCGCCTGAAGGGTGTGCACAATGGACGATCCGTCTGCTCGCCGACAAGGTCGTCGAACTTGGCATCGTCGAGACGGTGCATCACAACACGGTCGCGCGGACGCTTAAAAAAACGAACTCAAGCCGCACCGCAGCAAATATTGGGTGATCCCGCCGAGCCAAAACGCCGCCTTCGTTGCCGCTATGGAAAACGTGCTCGCCGTTTATACCCGCTCGCATGATCCCAGCCGACCGCTGGTCTGTCTGGATGAGACCAGCAAACAGCTCGTTGCCGAAACACGCACGCCGATCCCGATGGCGCCGGGCCGGCCAGTGCGCTATGATTATGAGTATCGCCGGGCCGGCGTCGCCAACCTGTTCATGGGCTTTGCGCCGCTCGAAGGCTGGCGCCATGTCAAAATCACGGACCGGCGCACCAGTATCGACTACGCGCATTTTCTGTGTGACTTGAGCGATCAGCACTTTGCCGAGGCCGAAAAGATCGTCCTTGTCCAGGATAACCTGTCAACGCACACCCATTCCGCGCTCTACGAAGCTTTCCCACCTGACCAAGCCCGCCGGCTGGTCGAGCGTTTCGAGTGGCATTATACACCCAGGCATGGCAGCTGGCTCAACATGGCCGAAGCCGAACTGTCCGTCCTTGCGCGCCAGTGCCTTAACCGGCGCATTCACGATAAGGCTTCACTGGCAGCGAAAGTTGAGCGCTGGCAACGACACCGCAACAACCGCGCCCAAACCGCCAATTGGCGCTTCACCACAGAAGACGCGCGAATTAAACTCAAACGCCTGTACCCGACAATTTAGGTGAGTCGGAGCACTAGATCATCGTGCTTTAAGTTGGAACCGCTATTGCGGTTCCAACTTAAAGCACAAAGATGATCGCCACTTTAGAGGCGAGCAACTGTCTGCCTTTATTCGGGATCGTTCCGATTCCGAATAAAGGCAGGTTGCTCTAGCGCCACCCAACGCCGCCACCACAGGGAAGGCATGACCAACACATCCCTCGTGCCCACGAAACTGTTCGTCTATGGCACTCTTTTGTCCGTTAGCACTGACGACATGGGGCGTGCGGCCCGCGCCCGGCTGGCCGACGGCAGCGATTTGCTCGGCGCCGCCACGATCAACGGCCGGCTTTACGATCTCGGCGCCTATCCGGGCGCGGATGTCCAAGCCGCCGGCGATGGCCTGATTCACGGCGAGGTGGTCAAGCTCGCAGACCCGCATGCAACGTTCGAATGGTTGGATCGCTATGAGGGCATTGATCCCAACAAACCGGACAACGCCGATTATCAGCGGGCTATCACGCAATGCCGATTGGCAGATCAGCAGGTTCAGGTCTGGGTCTACGTCTACCGCGGCCCGGTGGACTCGGCGAAATTGATCAGCAACGGCCGCTGGCCCGGCACCAGTTAGCGCCCGGTCAGTTCTGTGGCTTGGCGCGCGAGCTGCACCGCCGACGCCGGCGCCTTACGCGGTTTGGTCGAGTGACAGCTCGACAGCACCGATACCTTCCAGCTCGAAGTTGAAGCGTTCACCTGGGGAGATGCCAAGCGTGGCGACGACACTGCCGGTGATCACGACCATTCCGGCCGTCAACGGGCGACCGCGCTCGACGGCGAGATTGGCAACCCACGCCAGGGCTCCCATCGGATCATCGGTCGGGCCTTGATCGCGCACTGTGCCGTTTACCACCAGCCGACCGGCGACGCCGTCGAGCTCCAGATCGCCCGCCACGGGCTTGGCCGGTCCGATAACAATACCGCCATTCCAGGCATTGTCGGCAATCAGGCTGCGCGCATCGGTTTCCTTATAGTCGGCGTTGCGATCCTCGATGATTTCGAACGCGGCCATAACCTCGCTGACCGCGCTTCTGACCGCGGCAGCATCGTAGGCTTCGCCGATATCCGGCAGGCCGGCACCAAGCTTCACGGCCAACTCGCACTCGATCATCGGATGAATAAAGTCGGACGAGGCCAATGCCGCCGGGGACTGGTGGATGCGACTGGCATAGATGATGCCGCCGCACGGGTGATCGATCCCCATCAACGCCTGCATGACCTTGGTCGTCGTCGCGATTTTCAGACCGGCAACCGGTCCGTAAACGGGTTCCCAGAGCTTGCACAGGTGTTCTTGCGCATCGTAGGCTTGGCTAATGTCGGGCGGCTGCAGGTTGCCGGATAGATTGGTGTAATTGTCCCGTTCGCGATGCGCCTTGGCAATGAAAGCCGCCGCCGCGGCGGGATCGAAATCGACCATGTTGCGATCCTCGAATTGTCGGGCCCGGTCGCATCATGCATTCGGCGGCGGGGCCGTTTCGTCGAACGCTGGCACGTTGTTTCGGAAATCATCGAGCCAGGCAACCATTTTGGGGCTCGCGGCACGCCACTTGCCGCCGTGCCGGAAATCCAGATAGCCGAGGGCTGCAGCGATCGTGATGTGGCTGTAGTCGGGATGCATGCCGAAGTCCGGTGGGTCGGCCTCCATCACCGCGATCGCAGCGTCAATCTTGCTTTGTTGCAGTTCGACCCAGGCCTCGACGCGCATGTTGTCGGGCCGATAGCGGCCTTCGTAGACGAGTAACAGCGCGGCATCGAGAATGCCGTCAGCCATCGCGGCGCGCGTTAACATTTGCCAGCGCGCCGGGCCATCGCCCGGAAACAGCACGGGATGCGCGACCTGGCTGTCCAGGTATTCACAAATCACGTGGCTGTCATAGATGGCGCTGCCGTCTGCAAGGAACAAAATCGGAATTTTTCCGAGCGGATTGTGCTTGCGCAGCACATCACTGTCCGGTTCGTCCGGAGCGACCAGATCGATCTTACGATCAAGCCCTTTGAGCGCCGCCGTCATCCTGACTTTGCGGACATAGGGCGAAGCACCAGCGGCCAGAAGCTTCATCATTGGCAGATTATCCAGGTTGCAGAAAGCGAGGTTGCAGAAAGTTTGAGGATCCGTGATCCGTCGACGCGCTTAAACGATCGTACCAATGAACGATCGTGCCGGTAAACAATCGTACCGGTAAACAATCGTACCGGTAAACGATCGTTCCGCCTCGACTGACCGGTCGCAAGCCTGTTGAACAATCTCAGACGAAAAATCAGATGGGGAGACAGTGTCCAGCTCCGGGCTCAGGTTAATAGCACCGTCGCCCGGCGTGCCCCCGCAACACAAAGAGCACCGCTCCCCACAGCCCCGGACCATAGCCTTAAGGTTTTGCGATCGCAGCACCCTGAATTCAGATAACTGTCATCTAGGTGTTGAAAACTGCGTCCTATGGTTGTCATCAATGGCGCCTTTGACCGCGACTCTGCAAAATTCGCAAAGTACAGTGCTCTTATTAATCAATAAATTAGATGTGAACTATTCAGTCGGCGCTCGATGTCGAACATCGATCAGCGATGGTTGGATCAATCGTCCACATGTGTCTTCGCAGCCGCAGCAAAGCTAATCTTAATCATATCAATATTGAAGCATACATTCCAATTTGGAGGGCAATTGTTGCCGCCATCCGGTCCGGCCCGGCTTCACAACGTGTCGGTTCCGGATCCGTCCGCGAGCGCGGCCTCATAGGCCTCCACCGCCGCATACCAGTTGGCTTCATGCGTTTCGAGATCCTTGGCCAGGCGGCCGCGCACGACCGACAGGCGCTGTGCGCGTTCGGGATCCCGGCGGTAGAGTTCGGTGTCGGCCAAAGCGATGTCGATGTCGGACAGTTTGCCTGTCAGCGTGTCAACGGTTTGCTCGGCCGCCAGCATCGCCTTGCGCAGCGGTGCAAGCTGCGCGCGCCGATCGGCCGCGGCGCGGCGCAGTTCGGCACGCGACGTGCGCCCGTTCTCCGTACCGCTTTGCGCCTGTGCCGCGCTCGGCCCGCCGTTCGGGCGCCGCCGCGCCGCGATCGTCTCCATCAAGATCCGGCGATAGTCATCGAGATCACCGTCGAAGGCCGTGACGCTGCCGTTGCCCACGATCCAGAGGCGATCGGCGCAGGCCTCGATGAGGTGGCGATCATGGCTGATCAAAATGACGGCGCCGTCATACTCGTTCAGCGCGCGGATGAGCGCTTCGCGGCTGTCGACGTCGAGATGGTTTGTCGGTTCGTCGAGAAGCAGCACATGTGGCCCGTGAAACGCCGCCAACATCAACAACAGCCGCGCCTTTTCACCACCTGACAGCGTCTCGCAGAAGTTGTTTGATTTATCGATGCCGAAGCCGAACGCACCAAGGCGCGTGCGCCGCTGGGCCTCGCTGGCCGCCGGCATCAGTGCGCAGGCGTAGTCATAGGGTGTGCGCCGCGCCGCAAGCTCATCCAGCTGGTGCTGTGCAAAATAGCCGAACGTCAACCGGCCGTGACCGCTGACCCGGCCGGCACACGGCTGCAGGCGGCCGCAGATCAGTTTGGCAAAAGTCGACTTGCCATTGCCGTTCTGACCGAGCAGCGCGATCCGATCGTCGTTGTCAATCCGCAGATTGAGATCGCTGAGAACCGGCCTGTCAGCCGCGTAGCCCACCGCCGCCTTCTCAAGCTGAATGAGCGGGCTGGCAATGCGCTTTGCCGGCGCCGGGAATGTGAACGGAACCACCGCTTCATCAAGCTGCGCAGCAATTGGCTGCAGGCGCGCCAGGGCTTTGATCCGGCTTTGTGCCTGTGCAGCCTTTGTCGCCTTGGCGCGAAAGCGATCGATGAACGCCGTTATCCGACGGCGCTCGTCGTCTTGCTTGCGCTTGAGCTTCAATTCGATCTGTTGTTGTTGGCGCCGGCTTTCCTCGAACGCATCATAGCCGCCGGCAAACAGCGTCAGCCGGCCGCGCTCGAGATGCAGGATCGAACTCACGGCCCGGTTGAGAAGGTTGCGATCGTGACTGACGATAACGACGGTGTGCGGGTAGCTTTGCAAATAACTTTCCAGCCACAGTGAGCCTTCGAGGTCGAGATAGTTGGTTGGCTCGTCGAGCAGCAACAGCTCCGGCTCACAGAAGAGAACCGCGGCCAGTGCAACCCGCATGCGCCAGCCGCCCGAGTATTCCGCGCAGGCGCGTTGCTGGGCTGCTTCATCAAAACCAAGTCCAGCGAGGATCTGGGCGGCACGCGCAGGGGCGGAGTGGGCGCCGATGTCGTTTAGGCGGATCTGGATTTCGGCAATGCGGGCCGGATCCGATGCCGTGTCGGCTTCCTCGAGCAGGCGCGCACGCTCGATGTCGGCGGCCAGGACCCACGCGATCAGGCTGTCGCGACCGCCGGGCGCTTCCTGTGCGACATGGCCAATGCGGCTGTTGCGCGGCACCGTCACATCGCCATCATCGGCTGTCAGATCACCGGCAATGATTTTCAACAATGTCGACTTGCCGGCACCGTTGCGCCCGACCAGGCCGACCTTGTGGCCGCTGGCAATCCCGGCCGATGCTCGATCGAGAATAAGCCGGCCATCGATGCGGTATGTCAGATCGTTGATATGCAGCATGGCTTGCTCGCGTTGGATCATCTCTGCCGTGATGGCGCAACAGTCGGTCGCTCGGCACGCCGCGCTTGCCCGAGTGAGCCGCCAGGACCCATGAAACGGGTCACTATTTATGCGGGTTGGTAT
This sequence comes from Hyphomicrobiaceae bacterium, assembly GCA_965223355.1. GTDB lineage: Bacteria > Pseudomonadota > Alphaproteobacteria > Rhizobiales > Hyphomicrobiaceae > Tectiglobus. The sequence continues at coordinate 2,544,104 of CBDCWE010000003.1, read as the reverse complement.
AATACGCTGCAATCTGCATGGTCAGGTCAGCCGCGCACCACCGGGCTGAGCGAGGTTGCCAGCAATCGCATTTGCAGGTCGCTGGGCGGCATCTGCAATTGTGTGTCGAACCACTCCGTCACCAATCTGCAGACCTTGTCGGCCGGTGCTGATGACAGCGCGTCCGGATTGGAGAAGAGCTTGAGGTCGTCCTCTGTCCAGCCGCGCTGGAGCAGCAATTGCGCCAATTTTCTGAAGTCCGGCGGCGAGGGCTGCAGATACTTGGTCGCTGACTGGCCGTCGTTTCTCGCCGCGGCGATGATCGCTTCCATTTGCGAGCCGAGCACCTTGGTCGGCGCCGGTTCCTTATAGAACGGCAATACCGCCGGACTGAGTTCACCTTTGGATATGAAGCCGTAGCAAGCCTGCACATCCTTACTGACAAGATATTTGAGGTTCTCGACGAATGTCTGCGCCAGTTTACGCAGATGGTCAGGCGCCGCACTCAATACCCGGTCGGCGTTGCTGCGACGCCAATCGACGACCGCGCCAACCGAGAATTCGACCAGTTCGTCGGCCGACTTGCCTTGCTGCCTGAGCCGTTCGATCGCCTTTTCTTGACGTCCTGCCCAGTCGGCATCTTGCTGCTTGAGTGCCTGCCAAAAAGCACTGTTGAGCAGGCTTAGCCGGGGTTGAATGCTGGCGACAGGTCTGCCACTGGCCGCCGGCACCTGAACTTGCTCGTTGGCTGGCTTGGGCGGTGCGGTGCGCGATGGCGAAGCCGGTGCGGCGACGACGGCTGGGCCGGTCTTGGTCTTGTCCTGATCCTGGGTCAGATCAGTTATGATCTTGCTGAGCAGAGCCTGATTGGCGTAGGCAAACCAGCCACCGGCACCGATCACGGCCACGAAGATCAGTGACGCGGCGATCACAAGATACGGCCGGCGCCGCGGGTCATCTTCGAAGTCTTCGTACAAATCATCGTTATTGTCGCGGGACTGGATCTGACCGTGCTGACCGGCTTGGCGCTGATCGGCCGGCCCCAGCGTTGGTTTGGAATTTGGCCCCGGCCGGCCCGCGCCAGGCGCCGCGGCGCTGGCATAACCTTGCTGCGGCTGGCGATGGGGCCGATAGCGCCGGTCGGCTGGCTGCGCGGCGTGTTGATGGTGCTGGTTGGCCAGTCCCGGTTGCGGCCCGCCATGGGCCGGTCCGATCGACGATGTTTGCGGCGCGGAACCGGAATGAGCCGCACCGGGCTGGATCGGGCGGCCGGCCCGCGGTTCAGGATGCGGGCCATGAGCTGTGTTTGACGGCGATCGTTGTGGCTGATGCAACGGTGCGTCCTGCGCGTCCGCCCCGCCCGCCCTGCCCTGCGGCCCACCCTGAGACCTGGCGCTGACGTTGCCGCCAACGCCACCGTTCACCGGTTCATCACGGGCCGGCGCCGCACGCTGTCCCGATCGCTGCGGGCCGGGTTCGGATGCCGGCTCTGGCGTCTGCTCCGGGCGGTCCTCGGGTGCCGTCTCGGCCGCCGCCTCGGGCGTGCGGGCGCCAATGTCGGTGCGCTCGGTTCGGTCCAGATGTTCCTCTGAATCTGCAACCGCCGGGCGCGTGGCGGCCTGGGTCGCAGGCTGCGACTGTTGGCGGGACGGGGACGGCTGCTGTTCGTCCGGCTGATCGGCAACATCGGTTTCAGGCGGCGGCGCTGCCGGCTCTGTTTCAGGGAAAATTTCGCTCGCCGTTTTCCACTCCGGGAACCCTGCCCTCCAGACCAGATCGGTCGGCAACAAATGGCCAAGTTCGATAAACTTCCTGAGTTCTGGATCGGTCAACGGGCCATGCTGCTGGCCGTCGCGCGCCAAATACCATTCAAAATCTGCATTCGATCCGGACATTCTAAGCTCTGTACCCCGACTGTGCCGCGAAGCCTTCGCCAAACCGGGTCGACAACGGTGTATCTACAGCACCCACCGTATGCCGCCATAAGCTGAAGTCGCTCTAGATAAACAACGAATCCTAGTCAAAGCAATATAGCGAGAAATTGACCACCGGCGGCTTTTGCTCGCCCGCGATGTAATTTCCTGTGCGCGAACGGAGTGTTTGGCGCACGAACACGGCCATCAACGCATCAATCGGCGCGTGTGCGCCGCTGATCGGGCGTCGGCGCCTGGTGCCATTGCCGGCCGCGATTCGGCGGCGATTGGCCTCATCAGGTGACTGTCACCCACGGTTGCTGCACACTGTTCAGGCCATTATAAGGCGCAAATGCGCTATCGCGAACCAGTCAATGGATAAAGATCATGGCCGTTCAACGCACATTTTCAATAATCAAGCCGGATGCCACCGCGCGCAATCTGACTGGTAAGATAAACTCGAAAATTGAAGAGTCTGGTTTGCGAATTGTGGCACAGAAGCGTGTGCGCTGGACCCGTGCGCAAGCAGAAAAGTTCTACGAAGAACACAAACAGCGCCCGTTCTACGGTGAACTGGTTGACTTTATGACGTCCGGTCCGATCGTCTGCCAGGTCCTTGAGGGTGACGATGCCATTGCCAAGTACCGGGACGTGATGGGTGCGACCAACCCGGCGGAAGCGGCTGCGGGCACAATTCGCAAGGAGTTCGCCCGGTCGATCGGAGAGAACTCGGTTCACGGCTCCGACGCACCAGCCAGCGCCGAACGCGAGATTGCGCTCAACTTCGCACCCGATGAGATCGTCGGCTAGTTGCTCCGCCTGAGGCGGGTCCGGCCAACCTTGAAACGCTATCGTTACGAAAGTAGGTGCCCCGATGCCGCGCCAGCTGATCAGCTCCGGCTCGCCGTTCGAACAGCAAGTCGGATACTCGCGCGCCGTAGTTGATGGCGACTGGGTGTTCGTGGCCGGGACCACCGGCTACGACTATGCCACGATGACGATCTCTGACGACGTCGCCGAACAATGTGCGCAGACCCTGCGCAACATCGAGGCCGCGCTAACGCAAGCCGGGTCGAGCTTTGCCGACGTCGTGCGTGTCCACTACATCCTGCCCAATCGCGACGACTGGCCGGTCTGCTGGCCGGTTGTCAGCGGCGTTTTCGGCGCTATTCGCCCGGCCGCAACGATGTTCGTTGCAGAGCTTCAAGCCCCCGAAATGAAGATCGAGATCGAGGTCACGGCGCGCCGCAACGGTGCCTCTAAGGCCCTTCAGAGTTAGAAAACCTCCGAATAATACCGCCCCAGCTATGAATTGAGGCCTTCACCGGCGCACAAAAGCGCCCGGCCCTGCGGGTGGGTTTGAGGCGCCTTCCTGCTTACGGGCCGGGGCAGCGCATCTGAATACGCTTTTTTTACGTGATTGAGACCACTAGATCATCTTTGTGCTTTAAGTTGGAACCGCTATTGCGGTTCCAACTTAAAGCACAAAGATGATCGCCACTTTAGAGGCGAGCAACTTTCTGCCTTTATTCGGGATCGTTCCGATTCCGAATAAAGGCAGGTTGCTCTAGCCGTAGTTGGTCCAGGGGTTGGCGATGTTGAGGAAGTCGGGCACTTCCGTGACGCGGTCCGGCGCCAGCATGAGGCTGCCGTCCTTATAGGTTTGCTCGGCAATGAGGCGTTGGCCGGCGGTGATGGAGTTGCCGTCGTAGTCGTGAAACCGAACCTCGCCCTGCTCGAGCCGAAACACGGCAAGGTCGGCAGGTGCGCCTTCTTGCAACAGGCCGATCCGATCCGACATCCCGAGCTTTCGGGCCGGAGCGATGGTCGCGCGCGCAAACACTTCTTCGAGGCTCATGCCGCAGGCCATCAACTTCGACATCGTCGTCGGCATGTCGAAGACGACCGTATGCCGGTTGGTGGTCGTCAGATCGGTGCTGATGTAGTCGGGATAGTAACCCTGCCGGACGCAGGCCTGCATGATCGGCAGCACGCCGTGAAAGCGGTCGAGACCAAGGTCGACCTCGATGCCGCGCTCGCGTGCCGCAACGTAGTCCGGGTGAACCTTTCCGTTTTCATCGAGGATGGTCGTATCACCGCCGTGATAGGGATGGGTGATGATGTCGCCGGGTCGCAGGTATGAGACGACATCCTCGAACGACGGCGGCGCCGGGGCCGTGTGCACCATGAGCGGCAGATTGACGATGTCGGCCAACTCACGTGCGCGCGCCATCGCCGTCATGGTGGCGAGCCCAGTGTAGGCGCGCACCTTGACGCCGACGATGATGTCCCGGTTTTTCTCGATGGTCTCGCGGGCCGCCTCGACATGCAGCAGCCGATCATCGTCGTTGTCGTGAAAGCCGAGGCCTTTGACGCCGTCCGTGGTTTGTCCGATTGCCGATATGTTGAGGAAGGCCAGAATGTTGGACGTCGCAGGTTTGATAACGTATTCGCGAAACGCGAGGAAATGAAGGGCGCCGGCGCTGCCCGCGTCGATGAACGTTGTCGTGCCCGATGTCGGCGCAACATCGTCGGCATCGACGCTGAGGAAATGACCATATCGAAACGCGTGCATGTGAAAGTCGATCAGGCCCGGCGACAGCAGTTTGCCTGCTACGTCGATGACGGTCATGGCGGCGCCGGGTGCGATCGTCGGTGCGATCCGCTCAATTTTGCCGTTGGCCACAAGGATGTCGCACTTCGCGAAGCAACGCTTGCGGCCATCAAATGCACAACCACCCCGGGACAATGTTGGTTTCTTCATCATCGTCTCGCTTGCTGGCTTGGCCCGATCGCATCACAGATAACGTTCCTGCGGCCGTTTCGCCATGTTGTCGATTATTCCGGCAGATCGTAACGTCCGGCAAAGTCAGATGAAATTGGTTGGTTTGCGACCAGGGGGGTCGGACGCATGGATGTCATCGAGGCCATCAACACAAGAAAGTCGATCCGCGCCTTCAAGCCCGATCCGGTGCCGCGCGAGACGATCGAGGAGATCCTGGAAATCTCCCAACGTGCGCCAAGTGGCACCAATACGCAGCCGTGGCACACATATGTGTGCACGGGCATGGTCCGCGATGCAATCTCGAACGATGTGCTCGAGCTTGCCAGTCAAGGTCGGGCTGCGAAATACGAGGACTACGATTACTATCCGGCAACGTGGAAGGAGGTCCATCGCGACCGCCGTCGCGGTGTCGGCTGGGCGCTCTATGGTCTTCTCGGTATTCAGAAGGGCGATCGCGAAGCGAGCGCACGCCAGGGCCGCCGGAACTTCCTGTTTTTCGACGCGCCGGTGGGGTTGTTCTTCACCACGGATGCCTACCTCGGCCGTGGCAGCTGGTTCGATGCCGGGCTCTACATGCAAACCGTGATGTTGGCAGCGCGCGCCTACGGCCTGCATACTTGTCCGCAGGCGGCCTGGATCCAGTTTCAAGAACCGGTTTTCCGGCACCTGGGAATTCCCGACGACCAGGTGCTGCTGTCGGGTATGAGCCTCGGCTATGCCGACGACGATGCGATTGAGAACACCTTGGTGAGTGAACGTGAGGATGTCGCCAATGTCGTCAAGTACCTCGGCTACGATTGACGGCCTATCGCCCGCCAGAGCGAGCCCGAACCATCCCGCGTCCCGCCTGGCCACCCGGTCGAAACTTCGCCGCGGGCGCGGCGGCGGTTGTGCCGTTCAAACGGTTGGTCGCTCCTGGCAGGTCGAGACGGCGTTGCGCCGCCAGGCGCGGGCAGTCCATGACGGCTTGCGGCGCTTCTCGATGTCGGCGGCGGAGCGTTCGTTGCGGGCCTGGAAGTAAAACTCGTAGCAATTGACGCTCAGTTGATGCACGCGGAAACAGCCACCCGAGAGTATACCCTCGTAGATCGTGCAGAAGGTGCCGGCAACAATCGTCCAGTATCCGGTTTGGGTGCGCGAGCCCTCGACGTATTCGAGGCGATGGTCCGACCCGTACGTCTCGACAAACATGCGGCCATCACGATAGTGGCCTTCGATCGCCTGGCCGGAGAAGGCCTGGCGCAGTGCGCCGTTGTTCATCCATTTCGGTGCCGCCGCGTTGGCGCCGACGGCAAGCAAACATAACATCCAGCCAACGATGATAGTGCGAACCATGGTGTTGCCCAATGTTTCGACCGGCAGGCAAGCCCGCCGCTGGAGTGAGGAAAGTTGAAACATAGAAACCGCACGATGATCGTTGTTCTAGTGTCACGCAACTTTTAGTGTCACGCAACTTTCCGCCTCTGATCGGCGCCATCGTGATGGCGACAACAGGCCGAGTGCTCCTATGTGCTCATCAAAAGGTGGCGTCTACATTGCTTCAGGTCAAGGTCCTGACGAGCGTCTCAACTGATACCAACCCGCATAAATATTGACCCGTTTCATGGCTCCTGGCGGCTCACTCGGGCAGGTGCGGCGCGCGGCGGCGGCCGGCAGGCCGGGATCTTGGGCGGCGGGCCGGCGCACGGTGGCCCGCGACACCCGGTGGTAAAATCAGCCCAGCTGGGTGACGAACTTGTTCGACATGTAGGCCTGCAGGCCTTCGATGCTCTGCTCGTGGCCGTAACCAGAGTCCTTGATGCCGCCGAACGGCGTTTCCGGCACGGCGAGACCGTGATGGTTGATCGACACCATACCGTGATCGAGCGCCTCGGCGACCTTGGTGGCAAGCGCCGTATCGTGCGTGAAAGCGTAGCTCGCCAGGCCGTATGGCAGCTTGTTGGCGCGGTCGAGCACGTCGTCGGTGTCCTTGAACGCCAGCATGACGGCGACGGGTCCGAACGGCTCTTCGCTCATGATGCGCGCGGTCTCCGGAACGTCGGTGAGCACCGTCGGCTCAAAGAAGTTGCCCTGATTGCCAATGCGGCTGCCGCCGGTTGCGATCTTGGCGCCCTTTTCCTCGGCGTCGGCAATGATCGATTCCATGGCGTTGATGCGGCGCGGATTGGCGAGCGGGCCCATCTGGCTGTCGGCATCGAGGCCATCGCCAACCTTGAGGTTTTTGGCGATGTCGGTGAACTTGGCAACGAATTTGTCGTAGACCTTTTCGTGCACGAAAAAGCGGGTCGGTGAAATGCAGACCTGGCCGGCGTTGCGCCACTTGAGGCCGGCGGTCAGCGCGGCGACGTGATCGGTGTCGACATCATCGAAGATCAGCATTGGCGAGTGGCCGCCGAGCTCCATTGTGGCGCGTTTCATGTGGGCGCCGGCCAGCGCCGCCAGGTGCTTGCCGACCGGCACCGAGCCGGTAAACGAAATCTTGCGCACCGATGGATGCGGGATCAGGTACTCCGAGAGTTCCGCCGGTACACCGTAGATGAGGTTGAGGACGCCGGCCGGCAGGCCGGCATCGTGGAAGCAGCGAACCATGCCGACCGGCGAACCCGGGGTCTCCTCGGGGCACTTGACGATGATCGAACAGCCGGCCGCCAGCGCCCCGCCGATCTTGCGAGCGGCCTGACTGACCGGGAAGTTCCACGGCGAGAAGCCGGCAACAATGCCGACCGGCTCGGGGATGACCATCTGGCGGACGCCGTCGGCCCGTGCCGGGATGATCCGGCCATAGGCGCGCTTGCCTTCCTCGGCGAAGAAATCGATGACGTCGGCGCTCATTAAGACTTCGAGTTTGGCCTCGCCGTTGACCTTGCCCTGTTCGAGCGTCATGGCGCGGGCGATATCGTCGGCGCGGGTGCGCATCAGGTCGGCGGCCTTGCGCATCACCTTGTAGCGCTCGAATGCCGAGGTCTTGCGCCAGACGGCGAAACCTTTTTCGGCAGCGGCCACGGCGGCGTCGAGCTCGGCCTGCTTGGCATGCGGCACATGCGCGAGAACGTCGTCGGTGGACGGATTGAGCACATCCTCACCAGCGCCGCTGTTGCCGGCGGTGAACTCACCATCGATATAGAGTTTTAGGTCTTCGTACATGTTCGATCCTTCCCGGGCGTTGCGCCGAACCTTAACAACTTCAAAACGGTATTAGGGGGCGATGGCCGGATTGGGAAGAGGGACACGTTGGCGTTTACCATGGCGTTTACCATCGCGTGGCGATTGCCGATGATGGTTGGTGTTGCCGCCGACACTGTGTTGCGGGGATGATCACGTTATTGATCACGGGCGTGCGACACTCCGAAATGCAACGCCGAGCGCGGCCAGCGATGCCAACAAAGCCCACGATCACATCTGCAACATGCGGGAGATGGCGGCGATATTGAGCGAGCACGACGATCTGGGGGCTGCAATCCGAGACCGATCGACCTGGCGACATCGTCCATGAGGATCAGCTTCAGATCGTCGCCGAGGCGTTCGCCGAACCGCTGATTGATAAATGAAATCAAAACTTAGTCGACCGCCCGCGTTAGCTTGCGCTTGCATGGCCCGGCGTGGACGCGTATTGATCCGTGCTGCGCTGCAAGGCCGCGGCGCGCTTCAATCTTGAGGACAGTGATATGGGCTACACAATCGCCGTTGTCGGCGCCACGGGAGCCGTGGGCCGGGAAATGCTGAACGTCCTCGCCGACCGGAAATTTCCGGCGGATGAAGTGTTTGCTGTCGCATCGCGCCGCTCCAAGGGCCGCGAGGTCAGCTTCGGCGAGACCACGCTCAAATGCCACGACCTTGAGACCTTCGACTTTCAAACCTGTGACATTGCGCTGATGAGTGCCGGCGGCAGTGTTTCAAAGACGTGGTCGCCAAAAATCGGGGCGAGCGGATGCATGGTCATCGATAACTCCTCGGCGTGGCGCTATGACATCGACGTGCCGCTGATCGTGCCGGAGGTCAATGCGCACGTGCTGGGCCCGTACTTGGCGCGCAACGATCGCAGGAACATCATCGCCAACCCGAACTGCTCGACCGCCCAGTTGGTCGTCGCACTGAAACCCTTGCACGATGAAAACCCGATCAGGCGGGTTGTGGTTTCGACCTACCAGTCGGCGTCCGGCGCCGGCCAGGCCGGCATGGATGAGCTTTGGCACCAGACCAAGGGCAAGTATGTGCCAGGTCAGGAGGTCGATGCCCAAAAGTTCACCAAGGAGATCGCGTTCAACGTCATTCCTCACATCGACGTCTTCATGGAGGACGGCTACACCAAGGAGGAATGGAAGATGATGGCCGAGACCAAGAAGATGCTCGATCCCAAGATCAAGCTGACGGCCACCTGCGTGCGCGTGCCGGTGTTCGTCGGTCACTCGGAGGCCGTCAATATCGAGTTCGAGCGGCCGATGACCGTGGCTGAGGCACGTAGCATTCTGCGCGAGGCACCGGGCATTCTGGTCGTCGATAAGCGCGAGGATGGTGGCTATGTGACGCCGATCGAGGCTGCCGGCGAATATGCGACCTACGTCAGCCGCATTCGCGAGGACACGACCGTCGAAAACGGTCTGGTGATGTGGGTCGTCTCCGACAACCTGCTCAAAGGCGCCGCCCTCAACTCGGTGCAAATCGCCGAGGCGATCGTCGATCGCGGTCTGAAGCAAAAGGCTGCATGACATCGGTTGCCACGACCGAGACTGGACCGGACTGGACTGGATTCGGCGCAGCGGATATCCGCCCTGTTGCCCTTTTGCTCCCTCGCAGGCGTCAGCCGGGTGCGTTGGCGACGCGGAACGAAGCCCCTCAACTGTCATGCTCGGGCGTGGCCTGCAAGCTGCATCCGCGATCCCTGCTATGCGCTAGGGACCCTCCGAATAAGTCCAGGGTCCAGGGGATAATCCCCTGGTCGGGGTGTTTGAGGGGCTGAAAGCCCCTCAAGGATCGCCGCCTTGCGGCGATAAGTTAAGGGCGCCGGCTGAGACATAGGTGCCGGCGACGAGCACCGGGATGACGGTTGAGAGCACGCGTCGGGTGCGTTACGCTATCGCTAACGCACCCGATGTTTGCTTTCTTCGCGCACACGGGCCGCAGCGGACGCGGCCGGTCCCACTCAGGGCGGACGCCCGCCCGCGCACCGCGGTTGCGCTGCCCGGGAGCGACGCGCCGGCCCGCCGCAGGAGCCCGAAGCCCGCAGGCCGGGGAACAGTACCGTGAGGCAAATGACGTAACGGACCTCGGGGAGGCACGACATGAACGGTTTCGACTACATCGCCGACATCTTGCAGCAAGAAGACGTGGAATGGATGTCGTGCTTTCCGAGTAACCCACTGATCTCAGCCGTGGCGCGCAAGGGTATCCGGCCAATTGCGTTTCGTCATGAGCGCGGCGCCGTGATGGCCGCCGACGGCTTTAGCCGGATCAGTGATCGCCAGCGATTTGGTGTTGTTGCCGTGCAATCGCAGGCCGGCGCTGAAAATGCGATGGGCGGTATGTCGCAAGCCAACGCCGACAACATACCGATCCTGGTGTTTCTTGGCGGCAATCGGCTCGACCGGATTTCGGTGCGCCCCAACTTCTCAGCGGCGCAGCAATACCCGGGCTGGGCCAAGCAGGTCGAGACGATCTATACGCCCGATCAAATCGCCGACGTAATGCGCCGGGCTTTTCACGGCCTGCGCAATGGCAGACCCGGGCCCGTCGTCGTTGAACTCACTGCTGATGTTTGTGCGCAAGAGGTGCGCGCCGAGGCGCAAACCTACCAGTCACCGGCACTGACGCGTCAAATGCCGGAACGAGATGCTATTGACGAGGCCGTGGCGCTGTTGATGGCGGCCCGGAGGCCGATGATCTGGGCCGGTGCCGGGGTGCTGTTCGCGCAGGCCACGGCGGCGCTGCGCGAACTCGCCGAGCTGACCGCGATGCCGGTGTTTTGCACGATGCCGGGTAAATCGGCGATCGATGAACGCCATCCACTGGCGCTGGGCGCCGGTTGCGGCACGACCACGCAGGCGGCGCATGCGTGGCTTACATCCTGCGATGTCCTGCTGGCACTCGGAACGAGCCTGACGCGCACGCCCTACGGGCAAGCGGTTCCGGCCGGCAAAAGGATCATCCATAACACCAACAACGCCGACGAGATCAACAAGGATGAAGCCGCCGCGGTCGCCATCGTGGGAGATACCGAACTGACAATCGGCGCTTTGCTCGACGCCATCAAGGACAGAACCGGTGGCCAAGGGCTTGGCGATCGCCGGGCCGTCGAGGCCGAGATCGCCACGGTCCGAGACGCCTGGATGGAAGCGTGGCGCCCGGCCTTGATGTCCGAACAAGAACCGATCAGCTATTACCGCGTTATTCACGAGATCAACACCAATCTCGACCTCGAAAACAGCATTGTCACGCACGACGCCGGTGCGCCGCGCGACACCATCGTTCCGTTTCATATCGCAACCGAACCCCACAGTTATATCGGATGGGGCAAGACAACCCACCTCGGTTTCGGCATTCCGCTGATCATCGGCGCCAAGCTGGCCGCGCCGGACAAGTTCTGCCTCAACGTTATGGGCGACGGCGCATTCGGCATGTCGGGAACTGACATCGAGACCGCCGCGCGATCCGGCACCGCGATCACGACGGTTTTGCTGAACAACAGCGCGATGGCGACCTACTCGGGCCCGACGCAAGGCACGATCGGTCAGGAAGCCCGCGAGCGCTACGGCGTTTCCACCATGCACGGCGACTACGCGAAAATTGCCGAAGGCATGGGCGCGGTTGGCATTGCGGTACGCAAACCGTCGGAAATCGGCCCGGCTCTCAAGCAGGCGCAGGAATTGAACGGCAACGGGCAAACGGTCCTCATCGACGTCCACGCCAACGTCGAAGAACGCAGATCCAAGTTTTGATCGTTGGGATCGGCCGCACCAGCGATCCGCAGGCTATCCATTGCGCGCTGCTGCTGACATTGGCGGGTGCACCGGACCGGGTCCTGTTTGAGGTCCGACGCCCGCGCTTAAGTTTGTGCGCTGCTTTCGGCCTTGCGGGCCGCTCTATGTGGCAAATCGGAAATGCATGACATCGCCGTCCCGGACGACATAGTCCTTGCCTTCCAGCCGCATCTTGCCGGCCTCTTTGGCACCGTTCTCTCCGTTGAGTTCGACATAGTCCTCGTACGTGATGGTCTCGGCGCGGATGAACCCCTTCTCGAAATCGGTGTGAATGACACCGGCGGCCTGCGGCGCCCGGGTGCCCGTGCGCACCGTCCAAGCACGCGCCTCTTTCGGACCAACCGTGAAATAAGTCAGCAGGTCCAACAGCTCGTAGCCGGCGCGGATCAACCGATTGAGTCCCGGCTCTTGCAGGCCGAGACTTGCCAGAAACTGCTGGCGCTCGGCATCATCCAGACCGGCAAGTTCGGCTTCGATCTTGGCTGAAATGACGATGCAGCCGGCGCCTTCGGCCGCTGCGCGCTGCTCGACGGCCCGGGAGTGGGAATTGCCGTCCAGGGCACAATCCTCATCGACATTGCAGACATAGAGGATCGGCTTGGCCGTCAGGAGCTGCAGTTGTTGCCAGCCACTGACCTCTTCCCGACTGAGCTCGGCCACGCGCGCCGGCCTACCCTCGCGCAACAGGCCCAGGGCCTTGTCGACGAGTGCCAACGTCGCCTGCGCCTCCTTGTCGTTGCCCTTGGCCCGCTTTTCGAGTGTCGCCTGACGTTTCTCAAGGCTTTCCAGGTCGGCAAGCATCAGCTCGGTTTCGACCGTGTCGGCATCGGCGGTCGGATCAATGCGGCCTTCAACGTGTGTGACATCGTCGTCCGCGAAGCATCGCAGAACATAGGCAACGGCATCGACCTCTCGGATATGGGCCAGAAACTGATTGCCTAGCCCTTCGCCCTTGGAGGCTCCGCGGACCAGCCCGGCGATATCGACAAATGTCAGGCGTGTCGGAATGATCTGCGCTGAGTTGGCAATGCCGGCGAGCTTCACGAGGCGCGGGTCGGGTACGGCCACCTCGCCGACGTTTGGTTCGATCGTACAAAACGGGTAGTTGGCCGCTTCGGCGCCAGCCGTCTGGGTGAGAGCGTTAAACAGGGTCGATTTGCCAACATTCGGCAGACCGACAATTCCGCATTTGAAGCCCATGATCGTGTCCGTTCGTTTGTCTTGTAATTGGATATCGGAAGCTGTCAGCCGTCATCAGAATTGCGCGAGAACCAGCGCTTGAGCCGTGCCGCCAGGGGGTTGGCCACGGCGGCGTCGGCGTCCGTTTCGGTGGTTGTGTCGGTGTCGGTGGCCGGTTTCTGTGCCGCGTCCGCTGCCGTTGCTCGTTCCTGGCCGACCTCGCTGCGAACACCCTTCTTGATCTTGCGGGACTGCTTGTGGCGCTGTGTCGATGCGTTGCGGGCAAGCTCCAGTTGGCTGGGTGTCGACGACGCCCGCTTCGATGTCGCCCGGCGCGGCGATGCGCTCGGCGATGACGACGGTTTGCGAGGTGGCCCCGCCATTGGGTCCGCCTGTGGGTCCGCCGCGGCCGCGCGCGCGGCGCTGTTTGACTGCGCACCGGGTTGCGCAGGAACGCCATGCTCGGGCGCGCGCAGGGCGCTCATGGCCTGGGCAACATCGGACTGAAAACGATCGTTCTCGCCGGCGGCGAGCCGTGGTGCACTCCTGGCAATGGCATCAAGCATGTCCTCGAGCCAAACCTTATCGGCCTTCGGGAAATCTTTGAGGACATAGTTGGCGACCCGGGTCTTATCGCCCGGATGTCCAACGCCAATTCTCACCCGCGTAAATTCCGAGCTGGAAAGCTGCGCCTGCATCGAGCGCAAGCCGTTGTTGCCGGCAAGGCCACCGCCAACTTTGACGCGAAGCTTGCCCGGTGCAAGATCAATCTCGTCATGGAAAACGATGATGTCGGCGACCTTGACTTTGAGGAATTTCGCAGCCTCGCGCACGGCATTGCCGGTCTCGTTGTAGTAGGTTTGCGGTTTGAGCAGCAGCACGCGGGCGCCCGCCAGCTCACCATCGCAGGCAAGGCTGTGGAACCGTGTCCGCCAACTCCCGAGATTAGCGTGATCCGCAATCCGGTCCAGCGCCATGAACCCGACATTGTGGCGGTTTCCGGCGTATTTGCTGCCCGGATTGCCGAGGCCAACGATCAGCTTCATCGAGCCCTCCCGCAGAGAGCGTGCGCAATAACCGTCAGCCGTGCGCGGTGGTCTTGACCGGCGTGACGACCACGTGGTGGTGAATTCGGTCGGGCGATAGCCTGTCAGACTGATCCCGAACCATCCCGCTTCCCCGCCCGGCCACCCGAATCCCCCGGCCACCCGAACGCCATGATCTCATGGGTGGTTGGCGGGGCCGCCGGGCGGAGGAGCGGGCCGGCACGGCGGACCCGCCTCAGGCGGAAATGGACTTAGTCCGCGTCGTCGTCGCCGCCAACCGCTTCGATTTCTTCTTCATCGGCTTCATCGGTTTCATCGGCATCGGATTTCGCCGCGGCCGATCCTGCGATCGACGCAATGGTGAAGTCGCGATCCGTAATCGTTGGTTCGACGTTGTCTGGCAGATTGATCGCCGAGATGTGAATCGATGTCCCGATCTCGACACCGTCCAAATCGACGATCAGACTGTCGGGAATCGCGGTGGCCGGACAGATCACCTCAATTTCGCGGCGCACGATGTTGAGAACGCCGCCGCGCTTCATGCCCGGGGATTTCTCCTCGTTGACAATCTCGACCGGAACCATCACCCGGATGAGACCTTCACCACCAACACGTTGAAAATCCACATGAATCGGCTGGTCTTTGACGGCATCGACCTGCAACTCACGGCTCAATGCGCGGACCGTACGACCATCGATCTTGATATCGAAGACACTCGACAAAAAGCCGCCGCGCTGGAGCAGTCTCATCAGTTCATTGAAATCCAGCGCAATCGTTTCCGGTTCTTTCTTGTCGCCGTAGATGACGGCCGGCACTTTGCCTTGACGACGCACAGCCCGGGCGGCCCCCTTACCTGCCCGCACACGCGCCGTGGCCTGGATCTCCTGGATCCCCGATTGAGCCATGGCTTGTTCTCCAATAAAAATAAGGCCCGATAGGCCTGTTCCACATCCGCCAAGCCTCCAAGGGTGCGCCGGCGGCTCTCCATGTTTTGGAAGACCACGGCTTATAGCCGGCAAATTGCGATCCTGCAATGGGCCGCGGTGCCGCTGGGCGAAACCATGATGACAGCTATCGTGGAGTTATGGTGGTGCTTTGGTGGTGCTATAGTGGTGTGGACCGGCAGACAGAACAACTGCGTGGCGGAGGGATCGATGACAGCGACTTACAAGTATCCGGATCAACTGGTCTCGACCCATTGGTTGGCGGCCAATTTGGGCGGCCAGGGGTTGCGGGTATTCGATTGCACCACCTATCTCCACTACGAGGAAGGAACCGGCCGGCCCTATACCGTGGTTAGCGGGCGCGCCGATTATGATGCCGGCCACATCCCGGGCTCGGCATTTCTCGATCTGCAAGCTGAGCTATCCGATGGTTCGAGCCGGTTCAGGTTCACCATGCTGCCACTCGATGAACTCGCCCGTCGTTTTGCGGCGAAGGGTATTGGCGATGATTGTCGGGTCGTGCTCTACAGCCGCGCCAACATGCAGTGGGCGACACGGATCTGGTGGATGTTGCGTGCCGTTGGCTTCGACAATGCAGCATTGCTCGACGGCGGCTGGGACAAATGGAGCGCCGAGGGTCGGCCCCGCGAGGCATCACCGACGAGCTATGCCGCAACAACATTGACGGTGTCGGCCAGACCGGGCCTGTTTTGCGGCAAGGACGAGGTCGAAGCTGCGATCGGTGATGGGGCAACCTGCACGATCAACGCCCTGGCACCGGATCTCCATTCCGGACAAACCAGGCGCTACGGCCGGCCAGGGCGGGTTCCGGGCAGCAGCAACGTTCCCGCCGGCCATCTCCAGGTTGGTGAAACCAAGGTTCTCGCCTCGCCTGATGCCGCCGCCGCGGCATTTGCCACGGCCGGGGCTGATCCGTCCAAGCGGATCATCCTTTATTGCGGTGGTGGCATCGCCGCCACCCTCGATGCATTTGTTCTGCACCAACTGGGCTACGAGAAACTCACCGTCTACGACAACTCGATGAGTGAATGGGCCAAGGACGAGGGCCTGCCCATCGAGACGGACTGAGCGGCCCTGCAAGGTTCGGCGGATTGAACTTGTCTGGCGGTGGCGCAACGAGCAGGCCGCAGGCGCGGCGAACGGAGCAAATCCGCCGGTTGGCCTTGGGCCAGCGACCGTCGGGCATTGCCATGCATCAGGTTATTGGCAGGGACCGTATTCGTGGGTTACCTTCGCAAACCGTGTCTATCAAGTTTCATTTCAGATGCCCCGACCGTGCTTGCGTGCGATGTACCACGAACCTGCGATCCCACTTCGGGACCACCGCTGCAACCGATTGAACAGCAACGTGTCGGCATCCGGTGACGGTGCGCAACCGGTTGCCCGAGTTGCAAAAGCCGACAACCTGGATCGGTGTCCGATTGCCGCTCGACAGCGCCGTTTGAGCGGCGGTCCGGCAGATCGTCTCACGACCAACTCCACAGTTTCTGCGATCAGCCACACGGTTTCCATGATGCCGCCTGGCCGGCTATTTCACCGGAGTTCGAGACATGGGTAACGGTTCATCGACGACGGATCGGTGCAACGGTGGACAAGGACGCGGGCTGCCCCTGCGCGATAAACTGGTCTTTAGCGCCTGCATCAAGGCCTTTCGGGGCTTGCAGCGCGGGCGGCTTGAGATTGTTCTGCCGTCGGGCAACAGCGGCGTCGTTTTTGCCGGTGAGAAAGATCCGGGCTGCAACGTCGTCTTGGTTCTGAAGTCGTACCGTGTGTTTTGGAACTCCCTGCGCCGAGGCGGCATTGGTTTTGCCGGAAGCTATCTTGATGGCGACCTCGAAGTGAACGATTTGCGCAACGTCTTTCGGTTCTTTCTCTATAACAAAGAAGAACTGCGGGCGGCCGGACACGGCTGGTTCCGAACGCGCCTGCCGGACAAGATTTTTCATTTGACACGTGCCAACACACGCACGGGCAGTCGTCGCAATATTGCTGCCCACTATGACCTCGGCAACGGTTTCTATCGCGAGTGGCTTGACCGCACGATGACCTATTCAAGCGCGCTCTTCAAAGGCTCGGAACCGCTGGAACAGGCACAAGGCGCCAAGTATCGCCGTATCGCCGATTTGCTCGGACTGAACGATCAACAATCAATGTTGGAGATCGGCTGCGGCTGGGGCGGCATGGCCGAGACCGCCGCGCGGCTCGGTGCAAAGGTGACGGCCCTGACGATTTCGCAAGAGCAGTTGCGCTACGCCCAGGACCGCCTGGCGGCGGCAGGCTTGGCCGAACGCGCGCAGGTCCGCTTCCAGGACTACCGCGATGCCACCGGTCAATTCGACTCGATTGCCTCGATCGAGATGATCGAGGCCGTCGGCGAGCGCAACTGGCAGACTTACTTCGATACGTTGGCGCAGCGCCTCAAAGCCGGCGGACGCGCTGCCATTCAGGCCATCACCATCGAACCAGCGCTGTTCACAAGCTACCGTCGCAACCCCGAGTTCATTCAGCGCTACATCTTCCCAGGAGGAATGCTGCCGACCGAAGACATCATGCGGGCTTGCGCAAAATCGGCCGGGCTTGAGTTCGCTGTTGCCGAGCGCTTTGGCCAGAGCTATGCGCGGACACTGGCCGAGTGGCGCCAGCGCTTCCTCGATGCCTGGCCGCGGTTGGAGGGCATGGGCTTTGATCAACGCTTCCGGCGCATGTGGGTCTATTACCTGACCTACTGCGAGATCGGGTTCGAACAGGGCACGACCAACGTCGGGATCTATCTCTTTCGAAAGCCCGCAACCGCATGAGCGCCCGCTGCTGGGAAACCCGTCCAAGCGAAGCTTGGCTGCGCCACGACGGGCCGGCGGGATTTGCCCCGATCTCTGCGCGTCTCGGGCTGCCGAAGGGCAGCGCCCTTAACCAATCGCCGCTTGGCGGCGATCTATGAGGGGCTTTCAGCCCCTCAAACACCCCGACCAGGGGATCTGCCCTGGACCCCAAACTTGTTCGGAGATTGCCTAGCACTTTACTGAAAAACCTCGCGCGGTCTCGGCAATTGTGATTCTGTTTTGCGGTGGCGGCTGAATCGGAGGCAATGCGATGCGTGGGCGGTTTCGGGACCAGGGCGGTCTGTTTTCTTACATCGATCCTGAGGAGCGCATTCCAGCCAAGCACCCTCTGCGTGAGATCCGTGCTCTGGTGCGCGAAGTGTTGAGTGAACTGGACCCGGAGTTCTCCCGTCTTTACAGTCACGAGGGTCGCCCGTCGATCCCGCCCGAGATGTTGCTCTCGGCCTTGCTCCTGCAAGTGTTCTACGGCATTCGCTCCGAGATCCAGCTGATGGAACAGCTCAATTACAATCTGCTGTTTCGCTGGTTCGTCGGCCTGTCACCGGACGATCCGGTGTGGGTACCGGAAACGTTCACGAAGAACCGCGAACGCCTCCAGGGCAGCGATATCTTTCAGAAGTTCATGGCCGCCCTCCTCGCCCACAGGAAGGTGCGCGCGCTGCTGTCGAACGAACATTTCTCTGTCGATGGCACGTTGATCGAGGCCTGGGCCTCGCAGAAAAGCTTTCGCCCGAAGGACGGCTCTGACAATGGCCCAACCGGTGGCAATGGCGACAATTTTCACGGGCAAAAGCGCAAGAACGACACGCATGAAAGCACATCCGATCCCGATGCCAGGCTGTTTCGCAAAGCCAAAGGGCGTGAGGCGAAGCTGTGCTATATGGGCCATGCCCTGATGGAAAATCGCAACGGTCTGGCGGTAGCGGGCAAAGTCACGCATGCCGACGGCACCGCCGAACGGCGCGCCGGCGAGGCCATGCTGGGCGCCAGGCGCAAGGCTGCCGGGCGGCGCATCACGGTCGGCTCGGACAAGGCCTACGACACGTCCGACCACGTCGCCAATTTACGCGGCATGCAAGTGACGCCGCATGTCGCCCAGAACGATGCGGTTAACAAAAGAACCCGCAAACGCCGGCGTTCGGCAATCGACAAGCGCACGACGCGCCATGCGGGCTATGAGAAATCGCAGACACGGCGCAAGATGATCGAATGCATCTTCGGCTGGGGTAAACAGCATGGCACGATGCGTAAGACCAGGCACCGCGGCATCGCCGGCGTCAGCGCCGATTTCCTGCTCAACCTAATCGCCTACAACCTGATGCGCATCCCGAAATTGGTCGCGCTATGATGCGCGTTTCGATGTTGCATGTTGCGATTGAACGCAATGCTCAAGCTTCGCGGCCATCTTATGTGCCTAGCAGGCATGACACAAAAACCGAAAGCCAACGAACCGAACAAAAAGCGCTGCCCAGTTGGTTTTTCAGCGGACTGCTAGCGCATCGACGAATGCATCGATCGCACGCACTGGATTGTTTTCATCAACATAGTCTTCAAGTCGTTCCGGAAACAGAGAGATTTGATCCCGTGCCGTTCCCTCGACAAACCGCGCCATCATCCGCCCCCGCACGAATCAAATGACGACAATCTAACATCGACCTCGTTTTCACACAGCCTGGGCCCTTCGCTACAGATGCAATACTGCGGGTAACTGTCGGCAGCTGAGGGCTAAGGAGATGAACCTCACTGGCTCTCCATCAGATAAGGGGGCACCCTCGAATCGCAGTCTATGATTTGCAGTCTTGCCGGACTGATAGATCAAGGACACACCGAGGATGCCCGACTTTGATGTTACGCTGAACCTGCCTGGTTTCACAATTGCCAGGACGAGCGGTTTCAACCCAATCGTGCATGACCTCGACGGCCATCACGAACCTCATTGCCCGCATTGCGGCGGCTCAGACCTGCGCAAGAAGGACAAGGTGCAGCGCAGTGTCTGGCACGAAAGCGTCGGCCTGCGCCGTGTGCTGCTGAGGTTTTCGGTTTGCAAGTATCACTGCCGCGGTTGCGGCCGGTATTTCCGCCAGCGCCTGGATGGCATCCAGCCCTGGCAGCGCTCGACCGAGGCTCTTAAGAAACAGGTCTACCGGCAACACACCCATGGTATCTCGCGCAAAAGTTTAGGCCGCAACTTTGACAAGTCTGACAGCACAATCGCGCGCTACTACGATCACATGTACGACCTTGAGAACCGCAAACTCAAGACGCTGCAGATCCCGCGTGTGCTTGGCATCGATGAGCACTTCTTCTCTCGTCGCATGCGGTTTGCAACGACGTTTTGCGATCTCAAGAAGCGCCGCGTGTTTGATGTCACGCCAGGCCGGTCAGCTTCGTCTCTTGGCCCGTATCTATCAGACTTAAAAGATAAAAGCCGGGTTCGCATCATTTGTATGGATCTCTCCGAGAGCTATCGCTCGATTGCGCGCAGCTACTTTCCGGGAGCCCTCGTGGTTGCCGATCGCTTCCATGTGGTGCGCCTCGCGCTCTATCATCTCTTGAAAACCTGCCGCCAGATCGATCCGGAACTGAGCACACGCCGTGGCACGGCGAAGCTGCTGCAAAGGCATGGCCACAACCTGAAAGACGATCAAGCAGAACGCCTGTCGGCCTACCTTGCAAACCAATCAGCCATTGCCAGCATTTACGACTTCAAGGACGATCTGATGACGGTGCTAACGGCCAGGAACCAGACCAAGGATCAGTGCCGCATTCTGGCCCACCGGCTCCTTGATGCGATCGCCGAACTCAAACAAAGCGGCTTTGAGAACTGCCAAAAACTCGGTCGCACGCTTGAAACCTGGCAGGAGGAGATCGGCCGCATGTGGCGTTTCTCACGCTCAAACGGCATCACCGAGGGCTTTCACCGACAGATGAAACTGATCCAGCGCCGCGCCTTCGGCTTTCGCAACTTTGACAACTATCGTCGACGTGTTCGCGCACTCTGCGCATGAGCTGTGACGAGATAGAAGGAAAACTGATAGAACGCTAAGATAAGCCGCAGATCATAGACCTGCCCCCGTTTTCGACGAAGAGCCTGTCTCCGGGTCGGACAGTTGCCCGACCCGAGACATAGGTGACACTTCGTACCGGACACATAGGTAACACTTTCCGCATTTTGCGGGAGGTGTTGATGCCGTGGAAAGAGAGTTCGGTGATGGACGAACGTGTCCGCTTCGTTGCCCGCATCCTCGAAGGCGAGGCAATGTCAGACGTCTGCCGCGAGTTCGCGATCTCCCGCAAAACCGGCTACAAGATCTTCAACCGCTACAAGGAGCACGGCGTTGAAGCGCTGACCGACCGCTCGCGCCGGCCGTGGCGCTACGCCAACCAGCTGCCGGCCCAGGTCGAGGCCTTGATCGTGCGCATCAAGCGCGAGAAGCCCAACTGGGGCGCACGCAAGATCCGCGAACTGCTCGTCCGGCGGCTCGCCGGCGACATCCGCGTGCCCGCCAAATCCACCGTCCACGCCGTCCTCGACCGCTACGGCCTGGTCAAACGCGCCAAAACCCGCCGCGGCAAGGCCAAGGGCACCGCGCTCACCGAGGTCGCCCAGCCCAATCAGTTGTGGTGCGCCGACTTCAAGGGCGAGTTCAAGCTCGCCAACCGCAACTACTGTTACCCCCTCACCGTCACCGACCAGGCCTCGCGCTTCATCCTGATGTGCGAAGCCTTGCAATCGACCAAAGAGGCCGGCGCCTTCGACGCCTTCGTGCGCCTGTTCCAGGAGCGCGGCCTGCCGGATGCTATCCGCACCGACAACGGCCTCCCCTTCGCCAGCCCGAACGGGCTCTACAATCTCTCCAGGCTAGAGCATATTCCCGAAAAGTGCGCGCACTTTTTGGATAAGAATATGCGTGAAAACAAACAGATAGAGCACTTTTCGTGACTCCGTATAAACGAAAAATGCTCTATCGGTGTGGTGGCTGCGTCTCGGCATCGCGATCGAGCGCATCAAACCCGGCAACCCGCACCAGAACGGCCGCCATGAGCGCATGCATCTGACCTTGAAGAAGGAGGCATGCCGCCCCGCTGCCGCAAACAGTCTTCAGCAGCAGGCCCGCTTCGATGAATTTATGAGCGAGTTCAATGACGAACGCCCTCACGAAGCACTCGACATGAAAATACCTGCAGACGTCTATCGCGCAGCGCCGCGACCCTACCAGGGCCTGCCGGAGATCGACTATCCGCTGCACGATCGCGACGTGCTCGTGACGTCATGCGGACGCATCTGCATGCACCGCAAGAAGATCAACATCTCAACCGTCATGGCCGGACAGAGGCTTGGAATAAAGGAAGTCGACGACGGCATCTGGCTCGTAAGCTTCATGGCCTACGATCTCGGATACATAGACTTAGAACAGAAAACCTTGCAAACTATCGATACCCCGTTCGGCTCGAGGGTGTCACCCATGTCTTAGGAACGATCTGTTACCTATGTCTCCGGGTCGGACACGGGCATTTTGGTGGAGCCGAGCGGAGTCGAACCGCCGACCTCCTGGGTGCGATCCAGGCGCTCTCCCAACTGAGCTACGGCCCCAATGCGTCGTCTGTGAAAACGTCCTTCGGTTTCGCTTCGGTGTACCTTTTCACAAGGCACTATGGAAAAACTGCTCCTTGCGGCGGCCCGGTAGAGCCATTTGCCCTTGTCTTGCAGCTTCCGGATCAAGGAGATCCTGAAGCCGGCTATGGTTTTGCAGGGTTTGAGGCCGCTTCGGCGCACAGGCCTGCAAAACAGGATCAATCACAATCAAACCGCCGGGCGGCGCACGCGCCTTAAGATTTGATCTTCCCGCAATCGTCAACGTGGAAAAAGACACCGGCGTAGCCGAGGGACTTTTTTCACGCGGAACCAATTCTTGCCGGTCGGAACCGCCGACGGGTGCGGTGTCCTTGACAGGGGACGTGCTTATAGTGTCGCAGGTTGGCCAAAGTCAAGAAATTCCGCCGAACACGCCTTCGCGCTATAATCGGCGTCGAATCACTTGCGATTTGTTCGCATCGCGCGTAGCAGACACGCATCGATGATCCGTCACCCATAACCCCACAATCCTGCCGGCCCGGCCTCGCGAGCTCGAACATGATCGAATTCCTGCGCTTCATTAGTTATTTGATCACGCTTTATACGTACGTGGTGATCGCAGCGGTTGTGTTCTCCTGGCTCATCGCCTTCAACGTCATTAATCCTCACAACAACGTTGTGCGCTCGGTCTGGCAAGCGCTCAATGCACTGACGGAACCACTGTTGCGTCCGATCCGGCGCCTGATGCCCGATCTCGGCGGGATCGACATTTCGCCCGTTATCCTGTTGCTGGGTTGCATGTTTGTTCAGACCGTGATCTTGCCGAACATCGCCAAGCTGGTGATTTGATGTCGCCCGACACCGGCGACGGCGCGGCCGTTCAAGCCCGCGTCCGCCCGCTCCCGGCCGGCAATCAAGCCAAATCTGAGCGTCTGAATACACCATTTTAAGTGATTGAGACCACTAGATCATCGTGCTTTAAGTTGGAACCGCTATTGCGGTTCCAACTTAAAGCACAAAGATGATCGCCACTTAAGAGGCGAGCAACTTTCTGCCTTTATTCGGGATCGTTCCGATTCTGAATAAAGGCAGGTTGCTCTAGCCGTCATAGCCTTCAATGATCGTCATGTAGCCCTCCGAGGCTTCGAGCCGGATCGCCAGTGCGGCCTGATATTCGGGACTGTCGTAACACTGCTTTGCGGTCTCGTAGCTGTCGAACTCGATCACGACATGGCGCTCATAGGGCTGATCGCCCTCGCATACGTCATGCGCGCCGCCGCGCACGAGGAAGCGGCCGTTAAACCTCGCAAACGCCTCGGCGTTGGCGGCAATGTAGTCCTTGTAGCGCTCGGGATCAGTAATCTTGACGTGTCCGATCCAATACCCCTTGGCCATCGCCACCTCCTCATCTGACGTCGTGCGAACCAATCGCCGTTTGGCGGCGATCCTTGAGGGGCTTATCCGTCCCTCATACTCCCCAACCAGGGGATAATCCCCTTGACCTCGGACTTATACCGCCCCAGCTATGAATTGACACACTATGATGGGCTCGAGGCGGCCGAGCCTGGCAGGCGCGGTGGGCAGCGCGATGGCTGGCCACCGCGGTCCACCGTCGCGGGCCGCCGTTTGCAGCATCAACCGCGCTCGCATCCGAGCACAATCACGGGCCCTGATCAGATCGAAATTGACACTGCTCGCCAACCTCTTAGACTTAGCCTTCACTAGATCATCGTGCTTTAAGTTGGAACCGCCATTGCGGTTCCAACTTGAAGCACAAAGATGATCGCCACTTTAGAGGCGAGCAACTTTCTGCCTTTATTCGGGATCGTTCCGATTCCGAATAAAGGCAGGTTGCTCTAGGAATTGCGGGCGGTTCATCACATCCTTACTTTGTCGTTGAAAGCTTGGTACACCGCCCGAATTGTTGCCGCAGAGGCTTGGATCTGCCGCGACACTGTGATTTCTTAGCCTTACTTTAGGCAAATGTCTGAACCCCGAGGAATTAAATGAGATACGAAGCGCCCGAATCGCTCGAAGCCGCCGTGCGGCTGCTGTCATCTGAGACCGGACTGGCGAAAATCCTGGCCGGCGGCACCGATTTACTCGTTCAACTGAAAACGGATCTGGTTGAGCCGGACCTGATCGTCGACATCAAGGGCATCGAGGATGTCCGCACCATTTCAGGCGACGGTGTCAGCGGCTATCGCATTGGTGCCGCGGTCACCGGCGCCGAGATGGAAGAACATGCCACCCTTAAGAACGACTGGCCTGGCGTCGTTGAGGGCGCCAACCTGATTGGCTCAACTCAGATCCAGGGCCGGGCAACGATGGGCGGCAATCTGTGCAACGGTTCGCCGGCTGCCGACAGCGTCCCCGGCCTGATCGCGGCCGGCGCGAGCGCAACCGTCGCCGGCCCCAACGGAACCAGAGAGGTAGCGGTCAAGGACGTCATGGTTGGCCCCCGCCAACTGTCGATCGCCAAGGACGAGTTCGTGGTTGCGTTCCAATTGCCGGCGCGCAAGCCGCATTCGGCCGATGCCTATTTGCGCTTCATCCCGCGCACGGAAATGGATATCGCCGTGGTCGGCGCCGGCGTGAACATCGAGACCGACGGTTCAGGCAAGATTACAGCGGCAGCCGTTGCCTTGGCCGCCGTCGCGCCGACCCCGTTGCTGGTTGAGGCCGCCGGCCAGGCACTGGTTGGAACGTCGCTTGAAACGGCGGCGCTCGATGCACTGGATGGCGCCTGCCAGGCCGCCTGCAACCCGATCGATGACAAACGCGGTACGATTGCATACCGCACCAAGGTTTCCGGCGTCATCGCACGCCGCTCTGCAGAAATCGCCTATCAGCGCGCGAGGGCAAAATAATGAAGCACCACATTTCTTTCACTGTGAACGGCGATCCGGTCGAAGCGCTGTGCGAGACCGAACAGACGTTGCTCGACGTGCTGCGCGACGAGCTGGACATGACCGGCACCAAGGAAGGTTGCGGGACGGGCGACTGCGGCGCCTGCAGCGTAACCGTCGACGGCCGTCTGGTCTGCGCCTGCCTGATGCTCGGCACCGAGATGAACGGCAAAACCGTCGAGACCATCGAGGGCATGGCGGACGGCGACAAGCTGCATCCGCTGCAGCAGAAGTTTCTGG
The DNA here is from genome assembly GCA_965223355.1 of Hyphomicrobiaceae bacterium. Classification (GTDB taxonomy): domain Bacteria; phylum Pseudomonadota; class Alphaproteobacteria; order Rhizobiales; family Hyphomicrobiaceae; genus Tectiglobus. The sequence continues at coordinate 2,518,698 of CBDCWE010000003.1, read as the reverse complement.
AGCATGCAGCGCTGCAGTGTGGCATTTGCACACCCGGCTTTCTGGTCGCCGCCAAGAACCTTCTGGAGCGCAATCCCAACCCGACCGAGACCGAAGTGCGCTACTGGCTGGCCGGCAATCTGTGCCGCTGCACTGGTTACGACAAGATCATTCGCGCCGTTATGGATACGGCTGCCGACATGAGAGGAGCATGAGGTGATGCAGGAAAAAGTTGGCAATCCTCCGATCGGGCAGGACTACCGCTACATCGGCACCCGTCCGATCCGCCCCGATGGCGCTGAAAAGGTAACCGGACGGGCACGCTTTGGCGCTGACTTCAATGTTGCCGGCCAGATCCACGGCCACGTGCTGCGTTCGCCGCATCCACATGCGCGCATCGTCAGGCTCGACACCTCGAAGGCTGCGGCGCTGGCCGGCGTCAAGGCCGTTGTGACCCGCGACGACTTCGATGATCAACAATCGGAGTTCGTGCCTGCAGGTGAAATGCTGGTCAACTATCGCGACATCGTGCGCTGCGTGATGGCACGCGACAAGGTGTTGTTTGAGGGCCATCCGGTTGCTGCCGTTGCAGCGACCAGCCATGCCATTGCCAAGCGCGCTTTGAAGCTGATCGAGGTCGAGTACGAGGTGCTCCCGCATGTCATCGATGTTGTCGCGGCGATGCAGCCGGACGCGCCGCTGTTGCATGAGGACATGATCACCGACGGCGTGAGCCCAAAGCCCGATAAACCGTCGAACATTGCCAAGCAGGTCGAGTTCGTACTTGGCGATGTCGACAAGGGCTTTGCCGCGGCCGACACAATCGTCGAACGCACCTTCAACACGCAGCCGGTTCACCAGGGCTACATCGAGCCTCATGCCTGCGTCGCCAATGTCGCCGCCGACGGCACCGCCGAGCTGTGGGTGACCACCCAGGGCCATTGGGTTGTGCGTGCCCATTGCGCCCGCCTGCTCGGCTGGGATGTGTCCAAAATCCGCGTCACCTCATCGGAAATCGGTGGCGGTTTCGGCGGCAAGACGGTGATCTATCTGGAACCGCTCGCACTCGCGCTCGCCAAGAAATCGGGCCATCCGGTCAAGATGGTGATGTCGCGCGAAGAGGTCTTCCGCGCTTCCGGGCCGACCTCGGGGGCCAACGTCACGGTCAAGGTCGGCTGCAACAAGGACGGCACGATTACGGCCGGCGAAGCGATCCTGCGCTATCAGGCCGGCGCCTTCCAAGGCTCGCCCGTCGGCCCCGGCGCGATGTCGGCTTTCGCACCTTACGATCTCGAAAACGTCAAGGTGGTCGGCTACGATGTCGTCTCTAACCGCCCGAAGGTTGCAGCCTACCGGGCGCCGGGCGCCCCGATCTCGGAATATGCCGTCGAAAGCGTCATGGACGAGATCGCCAAGAAGCTCGGCCTCGACCCGATCGAGTTCCGTCTCAAGAATGCCGCGAAGGAAGGCACCAAGGCCGCCTACGGCCCGCAATTCGGACCAATCGGCTTGGTCGAAACGCTGCAGGAAGCCAAAAATTCCGACCACTGGAAAGCTCCGCTTGGGCCCAATCAGGGCCGCGGTGTTGCTTCCGGCTTTTGGTTCAACATCGGCGGCGACACCACCGTAACGCTGGCGATGAACGAGGACGGTACGTTCAACCTCACCGCCGGTACGCCGGACATTGGCGGTCTGAGAGCATCGTTGGCGATGATGGCGGCGGAGGAACTCGGTGTCGAACTAGACCGCATCCGTCCGATCATCGGCGACACCCAGCAGCTCGGCTACAATTTCCTAACCGGCGGCAGCCGATCGACATTCTCCAGTGGCATGGCAACCGTCGAGGCGGCGCGCCAGGTCATCAAGGAATGCTGCGCCCGCGCCGCCAAGATGTGGGAACTGCCGGAGGACGCCGTTGCTTTCGAAGACGGCACGGTTCGTCCGGCTGGCGACAATGCCGGCAAGCACGACCCGCTGACCCTCGGCGACATTGGCCGCATGGCCGGCAAGACCGGCGGCGCCATCGTCGGCACCGCCAAGCTCAATGCCCAGGGCGCGGCCCCGAGCTTCGGCACCCACATTGCCGATGTTGAGGTCGACGCCGAGACCGGCAAGGTCTCGGTCGTTCGCTACACGGCAATCCAGGATGCCGGTCGCGCCATCCACCCGTCCTATGTTGAAGGCCAGTACCAGGGCGGTGCCGCGCAGGGTATCGGCTGGGCCCTCAACGAAGAATACGTCTACGACCAGGATGGTAAGCTCGACAACGCCAGCTTCCTCGACTACCGGATCCCGGTCGCATCCGACCTGCCGATGATCGACACCATCATCGTTGAAGTGCCGAACCCGCGTCACCCCTACGGCGTACGCGGCATTGGTGAGACGCCGATCGTGCCGCCGATGGCGGCCATTGCCAACGCGGTCGAAAATGCCATCGGCTTGCGTTTTGAGGAATTGCCGATGTCGCCTCCGAAGGTGCTCAAGGCAATTGAAGATGCCAGTAAAGCGGGTGACCCGAACCTCAAGATCTGAGGTATGAACGAACAGAAGAACGCACCATGGCGCGCGTAACATTGATCGGCAACTTGCGCCAATACACTGGCGGAGTGACCGAGCTGGAAGTTGAAGCCAGTTCGATCCGCCAGCTGTTCGCGCGCCTTGGTGAGCTCTATCCGGAGCTGGCGCCGCACCTGGAAGACGGTTTGGCCGTCGCCATCGACGGTCAGATCTACCAAGACACCTTGATCCAGCCGATCGAGCCTGATAGCGAAGTGCACGTGCTGCCGCAGATTGCCGGTGGTTAGGCTGCAAGCTTCTGATCCGGTCGAGTTGCAGCCATTGAAGTCATCCGCTCATTGAGCCTTACGCGCGCGACCGCCCTATGAATATCGGCTTTGTACTTTTCCCTAAGGTTACGCAGCTCGACTTTACGGGGCCGTTGCAGGTTCTCAGCCGCCTGCCGGGCGCGACGGTGCACATTATCGCAAAGTCCCGCGATCCGGTCATCACCGACTGTCCACTCGCCCTGGTGCCGACCACGACCTTTGAGGATTGCCCGCAGCTTGACCTGGTTTGCGTTCCCGGCGGGTTTGGCGTGCTCGATGCGATGGTTGATGCTGAACTGGTCGGATTTGTTGGACGCCAGGCGCAAAACGCCACCTATGTCACCTCGGTCTGCACCGGTGCGTTCGTGCTTGGCAGGGCCGGTTTGCTCAAAGGTCGCAAGGCCACGACCCACTGGGCTTATACCGACCTCTTGCCGCTCCTCGGCGCAACGTACCAGCCCGGACGCGTCGTCAGAGACGGCAACACGATCACCGCCGGCGGCGTCACGTCTGGAATTGATTTCGGGTTGAACGTGGTCGCCGAAATCGCCGGTGAAGACTTTGCCAAGGCGACACAACTGGGCATCGAATATGACCCGGCGCCACCCTTCGATGCCGGCCATCCCGATCGCGCTCCCGCACCGGTCAAGGCAATGGTTGCGCCGCGCTACGGGTCGGCCGTGGCCGCCTATCGCCAGGTCCTGGAACGCAACGCTTGAAGGTGCAGGTATCACTATGTCAACCGACACCACTGACCTGTCACAGTATCGCCCGTGCGTCGGTATCATGATCGTCAACCGCGATGGCCTTGTCTGGATGGGCCGGCGCGCCGATGCGCCCGATGATGCCGAAGGCCCCGGCGACTGGTGGCAAATGCCACAAGGCGGGATCGACGATGGCGAGGACCCCGCAGTCGCAGCTCTGCGCGAACTCCACGAAGAAACCGGTATCTTATCTGCAACGGTTCTCGGCCGCACGGAAGGCTGGTTGCTCTACGATCTTCCCCTCGAACTTCAGGGCAGGGCCTGGGGTGGCCGTTACAAGGGCCAGAAGCAGGTTTGGTACGCCGTGCGCTTTACCGGCAACGACGCCGAGATCAACATCGACCCGCCGCCTCATTCAGATCATGACAAGGAATTCGAGACATGGCAGTGGACGCCGGTCGACCAGGTTGTCGACCATGTCGTGTCGTTCAAGCGCGGTGTCTATGCACAAGTCGTCGCGCAACTGGGCAAATTTGCTACTGTCGACGCGTAGTCGGTGATCCGCCCTGACGGCAGATTCTATGCTAGATCTTCGTGCTTTAAGTTGGAACCGCTATTGCGGTTCCAACTTAAAGCACGAAGATGATCGCCACTTTAGAGGCGAGCAACTTTCTGCCTTTATTCGAGATCGTTCCGATTCCGAATAAAGGCAGGTTGCTCTAGGGTCTGTGGACAATAGGAATTCCCATATTTGGCGAACAGTGATTCAAGCTTCTTTTTGGGAGGTTTGCTATGCGCCCGGAACGCTTTGTGATCAGATCACCGATCAGAGTTGGGAGTTAATTAAGCCACTTCTGCCGGGAACACACCGTACGCGCGGTGTTACGGCAAAAGACAACCGTTTGTTTCTCGAAGCTGTGCTTTGGAAGGTTCGGGTTGGGGGACCATGGCGCGATCTGCCGCCCGGGTTCGGCCCCTGGAATAGCGTCTTCAGACGCTTTCGCCGTTGGTCTGAAAGTGGCGTATTCGAGAGAATTTTCAGCGAGATATCCGGAAATCCCGACTTCGAATATGCCCTGGTTGATGGAACGATTATCAGCGTGCACCAAAAGGCAACCGGCGCATATCGATCCGGCATGACGAAGAAGCATACAAATGGCGCCATCTCATCGAAAATTACTTCAGCAAAATCAAAGAATTCAGGGGTGTGAATACGCGGCACGACAAAACCGATACGAGCTATCAAGCACCATGGTATGCCGCAGCGATAATCATAGCTTTAAGGTAATTGTCCACAGGCCTTAGAGGGCTCTCGGGAAGTTACGAAGGGGGCCGGGCCGGCCGGGCGGACCCCCGCGCCCGAGGCGGACAGGTGTTCAAGGCGTGGGGGTTACGGGCCCCCGTGCGAGCCGCTTAGATGGCACTCAATTCCGGTTAACCGCAACCATCGCTACGACGTGCCTTGTTCGCGAGTTGAACCAGGATGGTGCGCAACCCGGCGCTGTTCGTCAACGGGTGGTCGAACCACAGCCTTGCACTGCGATCACCCTGTACCAGGTCAAGGCCTTCCGGATCGAGATTAGCAAGCCTCCACGGTCCGGCCGGCTCGCCGAGCAGCACCGTTGCATAGAGCGCGACGGCGTCGGCGTGGTCGCCGTTCATATGGGCGATGGCCTCGGCCTCCGCTTCACGCATGCCGGGGCACTGGTCCAGCCGACACGTGATATCTTCTGCAGCCATCTCGTAGGCCTTGCCGAAGCCACCGTTGAGCGACGCTCCGGTTGGTGCGACACGCCAAAACGCGAAATCGCCAAAGTCGGCGTAGAGCTCCGACTTCGGGTGGCGGGCCAGGAAGCGGCGGCGAACGTGGCGGCGCTGATCTTCGCTGTCGATGCGTGCTGCGTGGCCGACCACGGTGATGCGCGGATGCGCCGCCGGGTCGCCCTTGCCGGGGACGCCCAATAAAAGGGCGCATCGCGGATCCTGTTCGAGGGCTGCGAAGTGTGCCGACAGCTTCGAAATGAGCAGCACCGGCGCGCCGTCGGTATCGGTGGCGACGTTGACTTGACTGACGAGCGGGCAACCGGTCGCAGGCTCGAGACAGGCCAGCGATGCATAGCGCGCTTGACGCACGAGGGTCTTGGCCTGTCTGCGGCTGTCGTCGTCGACGGCGCGCAGGACGTTGTTGTTGTTGTTGTTGTCCGCCATCATCCGTGCTCCGCTTTGCGCATTGTCATGATCGGTGAGCATTATATAGGATCGCCCGCACAATTGTTGATCGTTGTTGATCGTTGTCGGGCGCCGGTGCCGGCAACTCACCTGCCGCAGGCTGACCCTCGGGAACCATGAGCCAAGCAAGATGAACTTTGATCTCAGCGAACTCGAGGCCGCGGCCGAACTCGTCTATCGGGTGATGCCGCCGACCCCGCAATTTGCCTGGCCGCTGCTGGCCAAACGCGCCGGCGGCGAGGTTTGGGTCAAGCACGAGAATCACACACCAATCGGCGCATTCAAGGTCCGCGGCGGTTTGGTTTATATGGATGCACTGAAACGCCGGCAGCCCGATGTGGCCGGCGTGATCTCGGCAACGCGCGGCAACCACGGCCAATCGATTGCTTTTGCCGCATCACGCATGGGCTTGCGATCGGTGATCTTCGTGCCGGAGGGCAACTCGGCGGAAAAAAATGCGGCGATGGAAGCATTTGGCGCCGAGTTGGTCACCCACGGGCGCGACTTTGATGAGGCGCGGGTGGCGTGCGCGCAGGCAGCCGCGGCACAAGGCCTGCATTTCGTGCCGTCGTTTCACGAGGATTTGGTCAAGGGCGTTGGCACCTACGCTTTGGAGTTGTTTCGCGCGGTGCCGGATCTCGACGTCGTCTATGCACCAATCGGCATGGGGTCCGGCATCTGTGGCCTGATTCGGGTTCGCGATCTGCTTGGTCTTACAACCGAGATCGTCGGTGTTGTGGCCCAGGCGGCGCCAACGGTTGCGTTGTCCTTTGCAGCAGGGCAGTTGGTGGCGACCAATGCGGCGCCGACGTTTGCCGATGGTCTTGCCTGCCGTGATCCGAATGCCGACTCACTGGCGATCATCCGGCGCGGCATTGCGCGGGTTGTGCAGGTGAGCGAGGACGACATCGCAGAAGCGATCCGGATCTATCACTCGGATACGCACAATCTTGCCGAAGGCGCCGGTGCGGCGGCGCTGGCGGCGCTGCTCAACGATGCGGACCGGCGCACACGGACATTTCGCGCAGGGGTTGTGCTCTCAGGCGGCAATATCGACCGTTCCGTGTTTGCTGAGGTGATTGGTGGACGAACGCCGAGCGTGTGACTTTACGGGCTCTTAACACCGCAGATTCGTGCAATTCGCGCGTTTACCTTGGATAACGTCACGTTTGCGATACTGTGATGGAACGAGGTGGTCGCCAAATCGCCGTACTATCTGATATTTATCATATTGACATGCAAATCACGGACTGCGGTCTGGGAGAAAACGGATGATAACTGACTGCTCGCGGATCGGTGCTGCCGGCTTGGTGGTTGCGTTCGTCAGCTGTGTTTCGATTTCAGGTGTTGTCGCCAAGTCGGTGGCCAAGAAGCGCGCTGAGCCAACCTCGGTTGCGATGCAGTCTCATCTCGGCAGCTATGTCGCCGGCAGAATGGCGCGTGGGCTCAACGATACCGCGCTCGCGGTCGGCTTTTACCGGCGCGCGTTGCGCCGGTCTCCTGACAATATCCGAATCATTGAGCGGGCTTTCCTCATGGAAGCCACGGAGGGGAACTGGGCCCGAGCGACGCGCCGCGCCGAGCAACTGCTCGTGAGCCGACCGAACCATCGTCTGGCGCGGTTGTGGCTCGGGGTGGTTGCGTTCAAAGCAAAGCGATATGTCACGGCCGACGGGCATTTTCGACGGGCGGCGCGGGGGCCGATCGGCGAGTTGACAACGGCGCTTTCGCGGGCCTGGATCGAAGTTGCGCGCAAGCGCGGGAGGCGGGCATACCGGCCGCTGAAAGACTATAAGCAAGTCGACTGGTCGCGCCAATACATTGCCTATCATCTGGCCCTGATCGCCGACATGCTTGGTCAACGCAAAGCGGCCGGTCGGTCGTTCCAGAAGCTGTTCGCCGCCGATCCGAGGACGCCGCGTTTTGCGGTTGCCTATCTTCGCCATACCTTGCAGGCGAAACAGTACAAATTGGCGCGCGATATTATCAGCACCCACGTGCAGCAGAGTTTGAGCGGTGGCCACGCCTCCGTGCTCGCATTGCAGCCGAATGTCGAACGAAAGGTTGCGACAAGGCTGATGGTGAGCGATGTGGGCCACGGCCTGGCGGAGGTCTTTTACGGCCTGGGCGAAGCGTTGACGAGCGAAGACGGCATTGGTCTTGGTACCATCTACCTGCAGATCGCACTGGCGCTGAGGCCGGACTTTCCATTTGCGCAGGCAGCGCTTGCCAACGTCTATGAGCGAACCAAGCGGTTTGCGCGGGCCAACCAGGTCTATGACACGATCCGTCCCAAGTCGGCGCTGGAAGTGTCGATCTCGATCCGCAAGGCCTACAATCTCAATGCGATGGATGATACCGACAACGCCAAGGTGGTGTTGGATCGGCTGATCGCCGCGCGGCCCGCGGATATCATGCCGCTCGATGCTATTGGTACTATTCTCAGAGGGCGCAAACGCTATCGCGAGGCGATCGGCTACTATTCGCGCTTGCTGAAGTTGCTACCGGATCAGCGCAAACTGTATTGGGGCTACTGGTATGCGCGCGGCACATGTTACGAGAGAATCAAAGACTGGCCCAATGCCGAGAAGGATTTGCTCAAGTCCCTGGAGCTCGATCCGGATCAGGCGCTGACGCTGAACTATCTCGGCTATTCCTGGGTCGATCAGAAGATCAATCTCGAGCGCGGCCTCAAAATGATTGAAAAGGCCGTCTCACTGAAGCCGGACGACGGCTATATCATCGATAGTTTGGGTTGGGCTCACTACCGGCTCGGCGACTTCACGAAGGCGGTGAAATATCTCGAGCGGGCAGTTGTACTGCGCCCGGAAGACCCAATTCTCAACGATCACCTCGGCGATGCCTTGTGGCAGGTCGGGCGTAAACTGGAAGCGCGTTACCAGTGGGAACAGGCGCTGACGCTCAAGCCCGAAAAGAACGACGAGATCAAGATTCGCAAAAAGCTCATTGCAGGCTTGGAGCCGCATGACGGGGTCAAGGCCGTGAACGGCAACAAGAAGAACGTTGCCCCGACCAAGAGCCTGGGCAAGAGGGCCGACAATCGCTCCGGGTCCCAGCGGCCGGTTCGCTAGGCCCGCACCTATGGGTGTCGAAGGCCTGCGCCCGCCACCAGAGCAAACGCCCAAGTCAGCGCGGATCGAGGAGCGCGCACTCGCAAAAGTCAACCTGACGCTGGCGGTGCGCGGCAGGCGGCCTGATGGCTATCATGAGTTAAGCAGCCTGGTGGCGTTCGCACGCGACGTCTTCGATCGCGTGGTCCTGCGGGCCGGTTCGGAGCTTACGGTCAGCACCGATGGACCGTTTGGCAAAGTCATCGAACCGGTCGATCTGGTCGAACGAGCGGGCATTGCCGTGGCTGATCGATTTGGTGATCTCGCGCTGGGCCATTTCACGTTGGAGAAGATGCTGCCGGTCGCTGCCGGTCTCGGTGGCGGCTCTGCCGATGCGGCGGCAGCGCTGCGTGCGATTGCCAGGCTCAACGGTCTCGATGACGTCGAAGGCAGGTTTGGCGCGCTGTGCCGGCCGTTGGGCGCGGACGTTCCGGTATGTCTCGGCAATTTGACTGATGGCCCAACCGCTGCGGTCATGACCGGGGTCGGCGAGCGGGTGCGGCGGCCGGCGCCGGGAACCAGTCTGCTTCCGCAAAACGTTTACGGCGTCCTCGTCAATCCCGGTATAGAGGTGTCGACGGGGGCGGTCTTTCGACAGCTGTCCGCACCCATACTGGCGGATGGTCCGGCCGCTCCGACAATCCCGATGTCGTTTCGATCGTTCACCGATCTGGTGGAGTTTACGAACGCCGCGCGCAATGACCTGGAAGCGCCGGCCGTGGCGATCGCTCCTGTTATCGGTCATGTGTTGGAGCAACTGCGCGCTTTGCCCGGTTGCCGTCTGGCACGGATGTCAGGGTCCGGTGCAACCTGTTTTGGATTGTTGGACACGCGCGGCGGCGCGGATAGTGCCGCTCGCGCGATCAGCGCGTGTCAGCCGGACTGGTGGGTCGCCGCCACACGGTTGGTTTAGGCCGCACAAATATTGATCCGTTTCACGGCAGCTTTTTTGAGCGCCGGCCAGGCTCGGCCGCCGCAAGCCCGTGACGTATGTCAGTTCATAGCTGGGGCAGTATAACGGGCAATCACGACTCGAGGACCTTGAGCACTGCGGCGAGATCGGCTGGTTCTTCATCGAGCAGCAGGCAGGCCGCAGCCCTATCAAACGTGTTCTCGCCAGAGGCCATCGGATCTTGTGGACGCAGGCGATGGTCCAAAACCATGCGGGCAAGCAGCAACCGGCGCGCATCACCGTGATCGCGTGCCGCTGACGCGCCCTCCCACGCCAGCAAAACCGCCGACGCCACATTGTAAAGCGCGTTCACCACAAGCCTCGCCTTGTCCTGTTGGGCGCGATCGAAGGCAACGTTTTCGGCAAACGCGAGCGCACGATTGACCTGACCGGCCAACTGACCGCAAAACTGGTCCGGCAGGTCGCTCGTGTCCTGCAATTTCTGATGCAGTGCTGCGCCTAAAGCCTCATGCGCGCGCACTTTCGCAATCGCCCGGGTGACGACGTCAAGCGCATTGATGTTGGAGGTGCCTTCCCACAGCAAGCCCGTTTGCGCATCGCGAATGAGCCGCGGGTTGACCCAGTCCTCGATGAAGCCGTTACCGCCGCGTATTTCCATCGCGCCGGTGGCGACGGGGACGTTGTCGCGACAGGCACGGAACTTGAGCAGCGGCGTGAGAATGCGCAGTAGCCGCTCCGCCGCAGCGTCGCCTTCGTTGGCCGCCGCCATCGTGTGACCGGCATAAAGGAACATGCTCAAGGCTTGTTCGGTCGGCACCATGATTTTCATCAGCTGCCGGCGCAGCAACGGAAACTCGATAATGCGCGCGCCGAACGCGCGCCGGTGGCGTGCGACCTGCAGCGACTCGTTTAAACAGCGGCGCATCATTGCCGCCGCCCGGACGCCGTGGGACAGGCGCGACAGACTGACCGTTTTCATGATCTGGCGCAGGCCGCTGCCGCGCTCACCGACCAGATAGCCGACCGCGCCGTTGAGAAAGACTTCTCCCGATGCCATCGAATGGGTGCCGAGCTTGTCCTTCAACCGGACGATCCGATAGCCATTACGCGTGCCATCGTCGCGTTGGCGGGGGACCAAGAATAAGCTCAGACCGCGACTTCCCGACTGCTGGCCCTCGCTACGTGCCAGCAACAAAATGACGTCGGCGTCGGCATTGGAGCAGAACCACTTGTCGCCGTAGATTAGCCAATGGTCGCCGGCCGGTTCAGCCCGGACCGCGATGTTGCCGACGTCGGAGCCGGCGCCTTGCTCGGTGAGAAACTGCGCGCACCGCCACAGTTGTTCGGGATCATCGGACAGCATCCGCGGCAGATATCTGTCGGCAACGTCCCGCGATGTCGTGTTGCGCAACAAGGTGATGCCAGTATCGGCCATAGATACCGGACACATCAGGCCAAACTCGCCCTGAACAAAGACATACTGGAAGATGTACTTGACCAACGGCGGCATCGCATCCGGCCAGCCGAAAACGCCGCCGACGTGGCTCATGCGATGGATCGAGAACCTGCCATAGGCCAGTTGCTCCATCTCCCGGTAGGCGGGGTGATACTCGATCCAGTCAAGGTCACGCCCGGCGGCATCGCGCGGATGCAGGATGGGGCGGTGGCGATCGGCAGTGCGCGCAAGCTGGTCCAGCCGGGTGCCGCTCAAGCGGCCAAGCTCATGCAAATGCGGCTCGATGACGGCACGCAGTCGCTCCGGCAGATAGAGTGCCATGCCGCGATTGAGAGCCCGGTCGCTGGCGTAGAAGTTCATGCCGGCGCAGTCGGGCGCGACCCAATCGGCGCCCCGCGATGTGTCAACGGCCGCGTCGATCATGGTTCACCACCCCAACCTCAATTGCTGTGCTGACCTGCCCTAACACATGTGCGGTGCACGGCGCACCCCGTAGTCGGTCGCTCTATGGCCGGCACCATGCCGTCGCCGACTGCCGCTGTCGGTTCGTCACGCAACCGGTTGCGCCGCCGCCCGGCGCCGGTCGACATCCGGGCAGAGGCTCGGGTTTGAACCATTGGCAGCTCTGTGCTAGATCTATCTTACCCAATACAACCCGAGCACACAGCTCGCGCCGCAACAGCGCGCAGCGAGCCTGTGATGTCGCGTGGCCGCCGGCCGGTTGTCATCACCCGGCAGATCGGTGTGTCCGCGCTGCGAGGATCAAAAATCCGATGAGAGGAGAACACCATGAGCGAAGACGCCGAATTCCACGAGATTAACGACGTCAAGGCCGATATGGACGGGATCTATAACCGGCCCGACCCGCGGTCTTACTTTCGCGAATTGAACAAGCTTGACTACGAAATTCCCGACGCCGCCAAACCGATCGTGCGGAAGCTCATCGCGCACCGTCAAAGCGACGTTGATGCGCCAATTCATGTGCTCGACGTCGGATCATCCTACGGCGTAAATGCCGCGCTGTTGAAGTACGATCTATCAATGTCGGAACTGTATGCCCATTGGGGCCAGAAGCTTTTGCAAGGCGCCTCGCCGGCAGACATCATCGACAATGACCGATCCTTCTTCGAGCAATTGGATGTCGCCGAGGACATCAGGATGACCGGCCTCGATGTCGCGGAAAACGCCGTTACCTATGGTGCCGAAGTCGGATTATTGGACGACGGCATTGCCATCGATCTGGAAACCAGTGCGTTGCCGGACGAGACGGCAAGCGAATTGGTATCGGTCGATCTCATCATGTCCACCGGTTGCGTTGGATACGTGACGGAAAGAACGTTTGAGCAACTTTATCCGGCGGCTTCGCAAGCGCGAGAGCCCTGGTTTGCCAACTTTGTGCTGCGCATGTTTCCCTTCGACCCGATTGCAGGCAGTCTGAGCGATCAGGGTTACGTGACGGAAAAGCTCGAGGGCCGCACCTTCATCCAAAGGAAGTTCGCCAGCGCCTGCGAACAAGAAAATGTCCTCGACCAGCTTGCCGATCGCGGCATCGACACGCGCGGAATGGAACAGGACGGACACTACTACGCAGAGTTCTACCTCTCACGTCCGCCGCGTGACGTGGCCAGCGTGCCAATCGATGCGTTGCTCGCAGCCTAGTGAATCAACAAGTCCGGGGTCCAGGGGACCCATCCCCTGGTCGGGGTGTTTGAGGGGCTGAAAGCCCCTCAAGGATCGCCGCACAGCGGCGATTGGTTAAGGGCTCGGCCGTTGCCGATCCCGCCAAAGGGCATTGCCCTTTGGAAACCCGTGACTTGCTCAGAGGACCAACGGGGCTGGCACGTCATGAGTTGATTGTTTCGCGAACAGCAACGGTATCCGTGATAGGTCGTTGCACGTTGTGCGGTGATATGGTCGTCTGCGAACACGTCCTTCGGCTTTGCCTCAGTGTGCTTTTTTGCCCAGGCCCTATCGAACACCAGGCCCTATCGAACTATAGTGTGATAGCGCCCCAACTCTGAAAGGCGATCAAGGCGTCGGATTTACAGGGTCCGCTGTCGGGGGGTTCTAATCAATCTCTTGGCGCTTGATACGAACGATCTCGCGCCGCTCCTTTTTGGTCGGGCGTGCACCGCCGGCTGCTCTCGCCGGATCGGCACCGCGATCGCTGCCGTCTCGATCACTGCGCCCGCCCAATGCATCAATTTCTTCGAACAGCCCGGCTGCCTCCCGCGCCGGCCCCCGCCTGATCCCAGCCGCCCTCACTTTCAACACGCGTACGCGCCCGTGCACCGCAACGGTGACGACATCATCGACCTTGACCGTAAACCCGGGCTTGTCTGTCTTTTGACGATTGACTCTGACCTTGCCGCTTTGAACGAGGGTTGTTGCCAGTGTCCGCGTCTTGGTCACCCTGGCATACCACAGCCATTTGTCGAGCCGTTGCGTTTCAGACGGCGATTGCTGCTCTGACACCTGCTTTGCCATGAACCCTCGGTATCGTTGCATCGTTGCAATGTAGCATCGTTGCAATGTTGACGATCCTCACCACCAGGTCCGCCCGACCAATATTGCGCCCAATCAATTGCCGCTTTCGTTTTCTTCCATCGACTGGCGCAACGCGCTGAGTGCTGCAAACGGGGAGTCAGGATCAACCTGGCCATTTCGCTTTTTTGGCGAAGAAGAATGCACCGACGGTTGGCGCCGACCATCGCGCACCCTGTCATCGCCGCCTCGTCGGGCGCCATCACGGCGCTTGCCACCGCCGCGCCCCGGCTTGCTGTCGCGCCCGCCAGATTTGCCGTGAGGACGACGCTCGCGCCGACCTTGGCCACCGTCTTCGCTGCGGCTTGTTTCACCTTGCACCGGTGACCGGCCAGCCTCACCGTCTGTTCCGGGCGCCGATGCGTTCGGAGTTTGAAACTTTTTGCCGCGATCGCCGCGCCGTCCTCGACGCTGGCCCTCGTTGCGCCGGCTCGGCCGCCAAACCTCGATGAAGAGTTCGTCATCTTCCTGACGATCATCGCCAAGATCGGACGCAGCGAGCTCGCCAGCGGCTGTGTTGCAACCATCGCCGGGCTGCAGGGTCGCGTCCGTCGTGACGTCGGCCACCGCCGTTGCCACTGCTATTGCGACTGCTGCTGCGTCCGTTTCTGCTTCTGCGTCTGTTTCTGCTACTGCTACTGCTACTGCCTCGGTCTCTCCGCCGGTGCCCGGATCACCGGCCGCCTCAACCGCCGCCGTGTCGCCGCTGGTGACCGCCTCGCCAGGCATAGCAATCGCGGGCTCGCCAACGCCGGCCATTGCCGCTGCCGCCGCCTGATCTGCCGGTGGCGCGGCTGCGATCTCACCTGCCTGGTCTGTCGCCTGCGGACCGGTTGCGCCCGCGACCCCGTCGGGTGCGGCAACCGGATCGGTAACCGTCTCGTTCGCCAAAGGTTCGGCTGCCGCGACCGACTCCGCCTGCTCAACCCGCTTGCGTTCGCTTCTAAAACCCAGCGAGCGCAGCACATCGCCGAGCTCATCTGCCGAACATCCCAGGATCGACATCATTTCCGGAGTAACCGTGAAAGCCCCATAGCCGGTCGCACCGCGCGGCGGTTCGGGCTGGGCTGGCGACGGCTTCCAACTCAATAACGGCCGAATCTGATCGGCGAGGCGCTCAAGAATGTCGATCCGCACCGCCCGCGGACCGCACCGATGAAATCCGTAAACCCGATAAAACGCTTCGGGGATGGACTGGTCGACCACGGCGGAGGTCAGCCCGGCCCGCGGTGGCTCGGGCAGATGATCGGGATCAAGACCGTTGTCCTTGGCAAACTTCAAACACCACAAGGTCAACAGGAGATCCGCTGCCGCCGGTTTCAACAGCGCCGGGAAAAACAGATTGAAGGCACCGAAACGCAGCCCATACTTGCGCAACTGCGCGCGCGCTGTTTGATCGAGCGATTTGATCTCACCGGCCGCCGCTTGCCGCCGCAGCACCCCGAGCGCTTCCGACAATCGAAACGCAATGCCCTTGGCAAGCCCGGTGATGTCATCGGCCCGGGAGATATCGACCAGCGGTTTCAGGCGGTCCGCAATTGTATCGGTGAGCCATGTCTCAACGCGTGCGCGTACCTTGTCGCGATCGGCACCCTGGAGATGCTCGTCGGCAATGAGACTGACCTGTGGCTTGAGCGGATCTTCACCGGCCGACAGTTCGGCGATTTCATCGTCACGCCACAACACCCGAGCGCTGCGCGACAGGCTGAACGCGTCGTTCTTGGCCGCTGCCACGCGACGCGCACGCATCGATAGTTCGCGAGACAGTACCTGGGCGGCCGCATGCCGGCTTGCCCGCCCGTGGAGACCATCGGCGTGTGTGTCCGGAATAAAGCTGAACCCCGCGAGCCGGCCGACATAGTGATCCTCGACCATGATCTGGCCGTCCTCACTGATAGCGGCTGACAGATTGCCTTTGTCCTTCAGGCCTTTCATGAGGGCACTGGTGCGCTTGTCGACAAATCGCTGGGTCAGGCATTCGTGCAATGCATCTGAAAGGTTGTCTTCGATCTCGCGCGTGCGCCCTTGCCAGTGTTCCGGATCCTTCAGCCAATCCGGTCGGTTGGCAACGAACGTCCAGGTGCGGATGTGCGAGAGACGGTTCGACAACGTATCAATATCGCCGTCAATGCGATCCGCGAATTCAACCTGCTTGGCAAACCAGTCATCATCGATCCGGCCCGCCTCGCTCATGAGGTATGCATAAACCGCGCCCACCAGCTCGGCGTGGTTCTGGGCGGATATCCTGCGATAGTCGGGAATTTGACAAACATCCCACAACTTTGCGACGGCCGTCCTGCTGGACGCCCTTTCCATAGTGCTGCGGTCGGCGCTGAGGTTCTCCAGCACCTGAACGTCATCTGCCATGCGCGCGCGCATCAACCGGTTGGTTTTGGGCAGCTCCCTCAGACTGTCACGCAGTGCGTTGACATCGGCAAAGTCCAGTTGATTGTTGCGCCATTGCAGCGTTTTGACCGGCTCGAACGCATGCGTTTCCAACCGTTCGATCAGATCGGCGTCGAACGGTGGAACATCACCGGTAACGCCAAACGTGCCGTCGCTGAGATGGCGCCCCGCGCGCCCGGCAATCTGGCTCATTTCGGCCGGCGTGAGGTCACGATGATTGTAGCCGTCGAATTTGCGCACCGCAGAAAACGCCACGTGATCGACATCGAGATTGAGCCCCATGCCGACGGCATCGGTGGCAACGAGAAAGTCGACATCGCCGGACTGGTAGAGCGCCACTTGTGCGTTGCGGGTGCGCGGCGACAACGCCCCGAGAACCACCGCGGCGCCGCCACGCTGACGACGGATCAACTCGGCAATGCTGTAGACGTTGCTCGCCGAAAAGGCGACGATCGCCGAGCGCTCCGGCAGCCTCGTGATCTTCTTTTGGCCGGCGTAGGTCAGCTTCGAAAGACGCGGCCGCGAGATGAAATTGGCGCCTGGTATGAGTTCCGATATCGCCTCGCGCATGGTTTGGGCACCAAGCATCAGCGTTTCGGCATCACCGCGCGCATTGAGCAGGCGCTCGGTGAAGACATGCCCCCGTTCCGGATCAGCGCACAGCTGGATTTCGTCGATCGCCAGGAACTGCACCGCGAGGTCCTGCGGCATCGCCTCGACGGTACACACCCAGTAGCGCGGGCTTTCCGGTTTGATCTTTTCTTCGCCGGTCACGAGAGCGACATCCCCGGCCCCGACCCTGGCGACGATCTTGTCGTAGACTTCGCGCGCAAGCAGGCGCAACGGCAAACCGATCACCCCCGTTTCGTGGTCAAGCATGCGCTCGATTGCAAGGTGGGTCTTGCCGGTGTTGGTCGGCCCTAGCACGGCCGTAACATTGCGGATACGGGTCGTTGGCGCGATCCCCATAATCCTTCTCTCTCCATCCAATACAGCCGCAGGCGAACCGCGGCGGGTGCCCGACTGGCGCGCACCAGTTGTCGCCTGAAGCATTGCTGCGGCGAACTTGCAACGTCGCCGATGGCATTGCAAACCATCCAACCAAGATCAAGCGCCTGTGACGAGCTTTCTCATGTCGGTGACCGGATTACCAGGGCTTGTTAAGGGTGCAATCGCGCAAACAGTCCAACTTAGTGAACAAGCGCAATGCGCTGGTGGCGCGCAGTGACGATATGGACCTGCCGGGACGTCAACACCGCTTCACCGGCGATCGTCGGCACCCGAACCTCGTAGGGAACAAACAGTTTCGCCAACGGCACTTCGCGCAAAACAACCCGCATGCCGCGATTGTTGGCCATATACCGCGTCTGGCGGTTCTGCTTGTAGCCACCCAGCGGGACATATTTGACTTGGCACACATAGGCCAGCCCCGGCTGCCCGCTCGGGCGCAGCTCGTGGATTTGCTGGCGGCTATGCGGGCTCAACACCAGATCGAACCGTTGCTTGCCGTCAAACACCGGTATACGCCGCTTGCACGGGTGTCCAATTGTCGTGCGCGTAATCGCCATAATGGCCGAGATCGGATCGTAGACATTGCGCAAATGCTCGCTGCGCAACGGCACGTGCCGTGCCGAATAAGGCTTGTAGGGCACGACGTCGCTTTTGATGATCTGGCCCTTCTGAAAGGCCATCCGCACCGACCCGACCTTGGCATTGCTATTGTAGTCAAAAGCATACGATTTCGGTGCCGGTTGATTGGCCAACGCACGTCCACTGCTGCGGGTCAATCCGCGCCATTTGAAGGCACCAAACAGAGCCGAGACCCGCGCTTCACCGGACAGCGCGTACTGGCGCGAGCGCACGCGCGATTGGAAGTCAAACGTCCCGATCGTGAAGCCGGCGAACGAAATGTCATACTTGGCAATCACTTCACTGGGCCAATCGACAGCATCGGCTGACGGGACACCGGCAACCAGGCCGCAACCAATTGAGGCAATGAACTGACCAACATGCAAACCCGACCGGAACATCGTGCAAAAACCCCTGAACTCCGTCACCGGATTTTATGTTTCGGCCTTGTGGCGCTTTTTCGTCGGCGATGTGGCAATACCAGCTCCCCCGCGCATCGAACATCATGCCGGCATCGGCATCGCGCCAGGCCGCAAATTCATGCCTCTTCATGACCGCCGTCCGACAAACTCGAACACCGGGCCGTTTGGACCCGCAAATGCGGATCGGCCGCACCATTACACGCATTTACGCACACGAGCGAAGCCCGGAATCGAAGATGACCACAGCAAATTCACATGCTTGACTGCGGCCCCGCCGCAAGGATATAAAGCCGTTGCTTGGCCTGCCGTTGCCCGCGGCGGGCCGAAATTGTTTGATGTCGGACTTTGATGTCGGACTTTGATGTCGGACTTTGATGCCGGACATGGTTCAGTGTTCAGTCCAGGACATGATCCGGTCCGGGACATGATCCGGTCCGGGACATGGTTCGGTGCCAAACGATGGGCCGACCTGTCGCAACCTTTTGCGCGTGGCGTGTCCGGCGGAGCGGCAATTCGGGCCCGACCCACCATGCGGCAAACTTCGCTGTCTTACTGCGCCGGCGGCGCCAGGAGCAAATGGAATGACCAGAAAGTGCGAGCTGACAGGTAAGCTCCCGATGTCCGGCCAACTGCGCAGCCATGCCGAAAACAAAACCAAGCGCGTGTTTCGGCCCAACCTCGTCGACGTTACACTGATGAGCGATGTTCTGAAGCGCAAAGTGCGCCTGCGGATTTCGGCCCATGCACTGCGCAGCGTCGAGCATCGCGGCGGCCTCGATGCGTTTTTGATGAAGGCGCGCGCCGATGACCTATCGCCGACCTGCCAGAAACTGAAGCGCGAAATCGCCAAGGCACGCAAGCAGGCGGCCACCGAAGCGGCTGCTTAAGCGCACCTGCCGCAATGCCGACGGCTACCGGTTTTTTTGTTTCAAACGCTGGCGTGCAGCTTTCGCGACCGGCGGCGCCAGCGCGAACTGCAGGATCAACGTGCGCTGCAGAAATGCGTTGAAGTTGTCATCAGAGATCAGCGTCAGGATCGTGCGTCCGCGCGCGTCCTGGTGGGCTGCCATGCCTTCCATATTGTCGATTTCATATCTGAGGTCCGCGCGCAGCAAGGTTCTGCCAACCATTAACCGGCCGGGCCGAACCCGTTCGGCGGCAACCTCGCGAATCCGCATTCTGACACCTTCGCTCCAGCGAAACCGACGTTCGAGCACCAGCACCCGGCCATCATCAAGCGCGATCATGTCGGTAATGTCGAAGCCGTCCTGATTGGTCAGCGCCAAAGGTCGTGCCCGTCCCCTCCCGTTGACCCACAGAAAGCCGCGGTGGTGCCCGTGCCTGTCTGGCGCCCGCTCGGCGAACGCAATGATGTCGCGCCGCCCCGCCGGCCGTGGCACGACCGCGACCGCTTCCAAGCCCTTGTTGGCTGACAATCGCACATGCGGACGCAGGTAACGGATCGGTGGCAGCACCGTGCCGGACCTCACCGGGAAATAGCCGATGCGCTGGTTGCGCTCGAACGCAATCACCGCCACGCCACGCGTCAGGCTGCCGCTTGCCAACCGCACGCTTTCGGCATCGCGGTCCCGGCGGCGTCGCAGCTGGCGACCGCCCAGCGCCAACAGCGATCCAAGCTTCGCATCGCCGATGCCGGACAGGCGGCCCCGCCGATAGATCAGTTCGCCGGTGAGCCAGGTTCCCGCATCGGAAACCGCCAGAAACCTTTTGCCATCGGGGCCGACGGTCAGGCCGGAGTAGCCGCCGAACGCGCGGTCGTCACCCGTGAGCACCAGCCCGCCCAACCAGGTCAGCTTGCCGACCGACGGCATCGCCCGGGCGTCTTTTCGAAAGTGGGTAAGGACGTCGCTTGCAATGCGCACCTTGAGCGGTGCGCGGCCGAGCGTATCGGGTTTTGAACTATCCTTGGCGAGCGGCCGCTCGACTGCCGCCAGACAAACGACGAGCGCGCTCGTTGCGGCTGCAATAAGGCGAGACACCAATGTCAATCGTCTCCATCGCTCAAGCCCATCAGCCAGCCAGTCCGCGCCCGCGCCGACCTCCTCCGCTGCGGCTGCTTCGAGCGATCCCGCGCGGCGCCGATGCGCCCGATTCATCGAACAGTTCGACCAACTGCTCCGTCATGGCGCCGGCCAGTTCCGACGGATCGGTGATCGTCACGGCGCGTCGGTAATAGCGCGTGACGTCATGACCAATTCCGATCGCGATCAGCTCGACCGGCGAGCGGGTTTCGATTTCCTCGATGACTTGGCGCAAATGCAATTCAAGATAGGATCCCGAATTGACGGACAGCGTCGAGTCATCGACCGGCGCACCGTCCGAAATCATCATCAAAATGCGGCGTTGTTCGGGACGGCCGAGCAAGCGCCGATGCGCCCAGGCCAGTGCCTCACCATCGATGTTTTCTTTCAGCAGGCCTTCACGCATCATCAGCGCAAGGTTGCGCTTCGCGCGCCGCCAGGGTGCATCGGCCGACTTGTAGACGATGTGGCGAAGATCGTTGAGACGGCCGGGTGCCGGCGGTTTGCCCTCGCTCAGCCATGCTTCGCGCGACTGCCCGCCCTTCCAGGCCCGCGTCGTGAAGCCCAATATCTCGACTTTGACGGCGCACCGTTCGAGGGTGCGCGCGAGAATGTCGGCGCAGGTTGCTGCAACCATGATCGGGCGCCCGCGCATGCTGCCGGAATTATCGAGCAAGAGGGTGACCACCGTATCGCGGAAATCGGTGTCCAATTCGCGCTTGTAGGACAGCGGTTGCATCGGATCGATGACGATCCGCGGCAGGCGCGCAGCATCGAGCATACCCTCTTCGAGGTCGAACTCCCAGGCCCGGTTCTGCTGTGCCAGGAGCTTGCGCTGCAGCTTGTTGGCAAGCCTTGAAACGGCCCCCGACAATGCTCTCAACTCTTTGTCGAGGAAGGTTCTGAGCCGCTCGAGCTCTTCCGGTGTCGAAAGATCCTCCGCGCCGATCTCCTCATCGAATTTGCGGTTGTAGACCTTGTAGCCGAACGCCTCGGGATCATCGAGCACGGAGAAGTTCGGCCGCCAAGGCTCGTCGGTGTCGGCCGCCTCGTCGCCGTCGGAGTCCATATCAAACTCGTCCGTGTCGGACATGTCGGCGCTGTCGTCGAATTCGCCTTCCTCGCCTTGCGCGGTTTGTTCCTCGTTGGCACGCTCTTCACCGTCGCTGCCTTCACCCTGGTCCTGATCGGACTGGTCGCCGCTGTCGGGCTGCTCGTCCTGCTGACCGTCCTCGTCCTGTTGCTCGCCCTCCGACAGTTCTTCGGAAAGCTCAAGCATGTGCAACAGATCGCGGACCATCCGGCCGAAACGCTCTTGATCTTCGGCAATGGTATCGAGCTTGTCGAGCGAATTGCCGGCGCGTTCCTCGATCCACGAGCGCCACACATCGACGACTGCTTGCGCATTTTCCGGCGGTGCCAACCCCGTCAAGCGTTCTCTGACGATCAACGCCAGCGCATCTTCGAGCGGCGCCTCGGCCGTGTCCTGCACTTCGGTAAACCGACCGTGGGCGTACTGGTCTTCAACCTTGGCCGTCAGGTTCATCGCCATACCGGGCATGCGGTTGCAGCCCAATGCTTCGACGCGGGCACGCTCGACCGCCTCGAACACCGACCTGGCCTCGCCTGCGCCCGGCAGCAGTTTGCGGTGCAGCTTGTCGTCGTGGCATGCGATTGTCAGCGACAGACTGTCGGCCCAACCGCGCATGACGGCGACCTCATGGCTGGTCGGAACCCGCGACGGTTCCGGTAGATAGATCGTCTTACCGTCAGCCTGCGGCCGCCCCGCCGCATATCCAACCTGCACTTCGCCATCGCCGGCAACAGCCCGCGCAGCATAGCCGAGCACGCGTTTGAACGGCTCGGACGGAGACTCCTTGCGATTGCTACCCGTTGCCATATCGATGGGTCATTCGGTCAGTTGTGGACAGGCCGGACTTTGAGCGCCAACACGGCGACACCCCGCGGCGGCCGGTGTGAATGGACTTAGCTGAGCGCAACGTTGGCCGCACTTTCCGGCAGATCTTCACCGAAACAGCGCTGATAGAACTCGGCAACGATGGGCCGCTCCAGTTCATCGCACTTGTTCAGGAAGGTGAGCCGGAAGGCAAAGCCTACGTCATCGAAAATCTCGGCATTCTCCGCCCAGGTCATCACCGTACGCGGGCTCATCACCGTTGAGATATCGCCATTGATGAACGAATTCCGGGTCAGATCGGCGACCCGCACCATGTTGGCGATGATCTTCTTCGATGCGTCGTCCTTCTGGAAGCTCTTGACCTTGGCGAGCACGATCCCGGTCTCATCATCGTGCGGCAAATAGTTGAGCGCGCATACGATCGACCAACGGTCCATCTGACCTTGGTTAATCTGTTGGGTGCCGTGGTATAAGCCGGACGTGTCGCCAAGCCCGATCGTGTTGGTGGTCGAAAACAGGCGGAAGGCGGGATGCGGCCGGATCACTTTTGATTGATCGAGCAGCGTCAGCTTACCGGACACCTCGAGCACCCGCTGGATCACGAACATAACGTCCGGGCGCCCGGCATCATACTCATCAAAAACCAGGGCGACGTTGTTTTGCAGCGCCCACGGCAGGATGCCTTCGCGGAACTCGGTCACCTGCTGGCCGTCTTTTAACACGATCGCATCTTTGCCGATCAGGTCGATCCGGCTGACGTGGCTATCGAGGTTAACGCGCACACAGGGCCAGTTGAGGCGGGCGGCGACCTGTTCGATATGCGTCGACTTGCCGGTCCCGTGGTAGCCCTGGATCATGACGCGGCGGTTAAACTTGAAACCGGCCAGGATTGCGAGGGTCACTTCGCGGTTGAACAAATAGTCTTCGTCCAAGTCCGGGACATGCTCGTTTGCTTCCGCATACGCCAGCACCTCCATATCGCTGTCGATGTTGAAGGTTTCTCGGGTCGAGATCATGTTTTCCGGCAGGCCAGGAACACCAGCTTTGGCGGTATCGAGCATTCGTCTTTTCCGGATGATATGTTAGTTGAGCGGACCGTGCCGAAATTTCCGGCCGGGGCGAATTGTGCGCTAAAGTGTTTTAGGGCCGGAACACAGCTGTCGTCAAACCAGGCCAACCTGTTTGAGATAATTATAGGCCTGGATGATTTCGCGCAACCTTTCCTCAGAGCCTCTGTCGCCGCCATTCGCATCCGGATGATGGCGCTTGACCAGTGCCTTGAATTGCGCCTTGATCTCGTCCTTGCTCACACCCTCACTCAAGCCAAGAGCCGAAAGTGACTTCTTTTCCAATGGCTTAAGTTTGCGCTGTGGCTGCTGTGCCTGACGTGCACGCCAAGCCTGGAAGCCCTGAGCACCACCGTTGCGCGCCTGCGAAACCCGATTAATGTCATCGGCCGTTGCCGGACGTCGCCGACCGCCGACATAGGCATTCGCACCGGATTGCCAAGTCGGACGGTGACCGTAAGCCGCATCCTTCCGGAAGTCCTCGATCTCGGTATCGCTCATGCCATCGAAATAATTGTAAGAGGCGTTGAACTGACGAATGTGTTCAGCGCAGAACAGATAGAACTGGCCTTCCTTGCCGCGACCGCGCGGCGCCTTGTGCTGTCCGCGCCCGTTGCAGCCCTTCCATTGACAGGTCGGAAACTCGTGTTCGACCGGATCTGCTTCGCGCTCTGTAGGCTTGATGCGGATCATGTCGAAATATTTCGATTCAAGCTTCATGATGGTCCAAGTATGCGGATCTGAGGCGTTCGACACAAGCGTGACAACGCATCATGCGGACGGAGCAGCGGCGCCGTTGCCAAACGGCTATAAGGGGCTTGACGAGCTTATTGAGATGGTATCTCGCAAGTGCTTTCCAAGTCGTGTAGCACCGCCACATGTGTCAGTACGGGTTGTACCGTGCGACGTCGTATCGATCATGATGATGCAATTATAGAGGGAGCGTTGGCCATGACGATGGCAGCATCAATCCGCCAGAAACTGATGATCGGCCTGGAGCCATCCCGCCTCGACGTCATCAACGAGAGCGAACTGCACGCCGGCCATCGCTCCTCCCCCGGCACCGGCGAAAGCCATTTCCGCGTAACCATCGTTTCCGAAAAGTTTACCGGCGCTTCGCGCGTCCAGCGCCACCGCATGATCAATGAACTGCTGGCCGACGAACTCGCCGGCAAGATCCATGCCTTGGCGATCCATGCCTTCGCGCCCGGAGAAACGGTGCACGGCTGACACCGACACGCCCAGCACTGATACGCCCGGCGCCGACAGGCCCAACACCGACACGCCCAGACGTTTCACCAAGCGACAGCAATCTTGTCGGTTTCGGCAAAGCAGCCGGCATCGGCCCCGGTATGCTGTCCTAACTGTATTGCAGGAAAGACACCTCGATGCCGCTTGCGCCGAACCGTGACGTCTTCATCACATGTGCCGTGACCGGCTCCGGCGCCACCCAGGACAAAAGTCCCCACGTACCCCGTTCACCGAAAGCGATTGCCGACAGCGCCATCGCCGCGGCCAAGGCCGGAGCAGCCGTCGTCCACTGCCATGTCCGCGATCCACAGTCAGGTGCGCCGGCGCGTGATCCGGCGCTTTACCGCGAGGTCACCGAACGCATTCGCGATGCCGAAACCGACGTCGTCTTGAACCTGACGGCCGGCATGGGCGGCGACCTCGTCTTCGGCCCGCCCGGCGCACCGTTGCCGCTACGATCCGGCACCGACATGATCGGCGCCGGCGAACGAATAGCCCACATTGCAGACTGCCGGCCGGAAATCTGTACGCTCGACTGCGGCACGATGAATTTCGCCGAGGCCGACTACGTCATGACGAACACGCCCGGCATGTTGCGCGAGATGGGCGCGGCAATGACAGCA
The DNA here is from genome assembly GCA_965223355.1 of Hyphomicrobiaceae bacterium. Classification (GTDB taxonomy): domain Bacteria; phylum Pseudomonadota; class Alphaproteobacteria; order Rhizobiales; family Hyphomicrobiaceae; genus Tectiglobus. Next base: position 2,493,559 of record CBDCWE010000003.1, on the reverse strand, counting down.
CTCGGCGTCCAGCCCGAACTCGAAGCGTTCGATAGCGGTCATCTGTGGTTGGCCAAACGTCTGGTCGAAGATGGCGTCCTGACGAGCCCCGCGCTGGTGCAGTTGTGCATGGGCATACCCTGGGGCGCTCCGGACGACCTCAACACCTTCATGGCGATGGTCAATAACGTTCCCGCCGGCTGGCACTGGTCGGCGTTTTCGATCGGGCGCAACCAATTGCCCTTTGTCGCCGCGGCCGTGCTCGCCGGCGGCAACGTCCGCGTCGGTCTCGAAGACAACCTGTGGTTGGCGAAAGGGGTTCTGGCGACCAACGAGGCGCTGGTCGCGCGCGCCGTGACGATCATCGAGGGTATGGGCGCGACGGTCATCGGGCCGGCCGCCGTGCGCGACAAACTCTCACTTGTAAAGCGCCCACCGCAATGAGCGCGCGGGCGGCAATCATCGGCGGCGGCGTTATTGGCGGCGGTTGGGCTGCCCGCTTTTTGCTGATGGGCTGGCAGGTCACGGTCTATGATCCGGCCGCTGATGCCGAGCGCCGGATCAATCAGATTGTCGAACAGGCGCGACGGTCGTTGCCGCGCCTGTTCGATGGCGCACTGCCGCCGGCCGGCCAACTGCAATTCGCCGACAGTATTGCGACGGCCTGCAACGGTGCCGACTGGGTCCAGGAAAGCGTTCCGGAACACCTCGACATCAAGCACGCCGTACTCGCAGACATTCAGTCCCACTGCCGGCGCGATGCCATCATCGGCTCGTCGACATCCGGCTTCAAGCCGTCCGAGCTTCAGGCCAAATCGGCGAGCCCCGACCAGATCATCGTCGCCCATCCCTTCAACCCGGTCTACCTGCTGCCGCTGGTCGAACTCGTCGGTGCCGATGAAACGGTCGCACGGGCGGCGCCGGTTCTGCGCGCGCTTGCCATGAAGCCTCTGCACGTGCGCCGCGAGATCGACGCCCACATTGCCGACCGCCTCCTCGAAGCGGTCTGGCGCGAAGCGCTTTGGCTGGTCCATGACGGTATCGCGACAACCGCAGAGATTGACGATGCCATTCGCTTTGGCTTCGGCCTCAGGTGGGCACAAATGGGCTTGTTCGAGACCTATCGCATTGCCGGCGGCGAAGCCGGCATGGCGCACTTCCTGCGTCAGTTCGGGCCCGCGCTGCAATGGCCGTGGACCAAACTCACGGATGTACCCGACCTCAACGACGCGTTGATCAATGCGATTGTCGAACAATCCGACGCCCAGTCCGGCCATCACACGATTGGTGAACTGGAAAGGATCCGCGACGCCAACCTCGTCGCTCTCATGCGCGCCTTGAAAGAGCGCGATCACGCCGCCGGCGCGCTGCTGAACACCATCGAACATCGGCTCGCAAGACCAACCGTGTAGAGAGGAGATTACCAGCCATGCCGCAAGCACATCTTCCTTGGACACCCGATTTCGAGACCTACCGGATTGATCATACCATCAGGGCGGCCAAGATTGACGGTGATGCCGTCGTCCTCGAATGGGATGACGGCAAGCGCGCTGCCTTTCACGCCATCTGGTTGCGCGAAAACAGCCCCGACGAGGAGACGATCCATCCGCTGTCCCGAGAGATGCTGATCGATCCGTTGGACATCCCCGACGATATCGTCGCCGAACGCGCCGAAATCACAACCGACGGCGCCCTGCAGGTGGCCTGGTCCAACGATCATCGCGTGAGCTGCTATCACCCCGGTTGGCTCAGGGCGCATGCATATCTGCAAAGCTCGGATGCAGCGCGCGGCCAAGCTGAAGCACAACCGATCAAATGGACGACCGCCGACCTGAGCGAGCCGCCGACCTTCGATGGCCCGACGGCGCTGACCAACGACAACGTGTTTCATGACTGGCTTGTTGCCCTGCGCGATTACGGCCTCGCCCGCTTGGTCAGCCTGCCAACGAGCGCGGAAACACTTGAACAAATCACATCACGCATTGGCGTCGTCCGCGCCACCAGCTTCGGGCGGACCTTCGACGTCGTCGTCCAGAACAACCCCAACTCCAACGCCTTCACGTCGGCAGCCCTGATCCAACACATGGATCTGGCAACCCGCGAAGCGCCGCCTGATCTGCAGTTCCTGTTCTGCCGCACCAACTCGACCAGCGGCGGCGAAGGCATCTACGTCGACGGCTTTCGCGTCGCCGAGGACATGCGCGCGCGCGAGCCCGAGCACTTCGCAACGCTGTGCACGACGGTCTGGGAGTTCAAGAACCGCGCCACCGATTGCGACTATCGCTCATACGGCCCGATTTTCGATCGCGCCGCCAACGGCGACCTGCGCTCGGTGCGCTACACGCCGTGGCTGCGGGCACCGTTAAAGGCACCGCTCGATGAACAGCGCCGGGCCTACCACGCGATCCGGGCCTTCATGCGCTACAACCAGCGCGCCGCCTATCAGATCCGGCTGACCTATCGTCCCGGCGACCTTTTGGTCTTTAACAATCGGCGCATACTGCACGGCCGGATGGCCTACGACGAAGCCGGCGGCAGGCGCCATCTCCATGGTTGCTACATGGATGCCGACGATCTGCATTCCGCGATCCGCATGTACCGCCGCCGGACGCGCGAGCAGGCCGGCACGGCGGACCGACCTGGGGCGGTATAATACCAGCCCGCATAAATCCCGCATAAATATTGATCCGCTTGATGAATCCTGGCGGCTCACTGGCGCAGGCGCGGCGGGCCGCGCGATGCTTACCATCGGGCATTGGGCGCAACGCCCCCAATCGGCCGCCGGGAACCACCCGCCAGGACCCACCCCTTAGAGCAACCTGAACACGCACAACGAGAACGTGGGCTGGCTCGCGCGCCATTCGGATGTGACGTTTCATTATTCGCTGACGGATCCATCTTGACTCAATCAGGTTGAGTGTTGGTTCTCGATCCTGCAGTTGCAATCGCTGGCCGGCGCGTCGTTCAGTTCGATTGCCGAACTCACCGCCCACCTGGACACCTACGTCGCCGACTACAATGAAACTGCTGAGCCATTCGTGTGGACCAAGTCCCAAGTTCACCAACGCCGGGTTGTCGCGCCGGCGGTTTTACGGCCCGTCCAATCGGGGCAGGCGGGCGGGATTGCGGGCGGCCACCGTCAACGTCAACTGGGCGCCGACGCGGTCGCGACCGCGCAGCATCGTCTTGGCGATCGGGCCGACGGTTTTGCCCCGGCCAAATGCCGCCTCGATCTCTTTGCGCTTTTGCTGGCTCACCGCATAACCGGCGTGGCGCGTCGTTCGCCCATCGATGGGTGGAACCTTTCAGCTTCGCTGCAACATGCAGCGTCACGCACATGCCGCGCAACTCATCGACGGCGTAGAGAGCTTGGCAAACGCATCATTGAGTGCCGCCAACGCATCGTTGACGATTGCGCGAACCTTGCGCAGTGCTTGCCCAGTGGATGTCTCGCCGCAATACGATCTTCCAGGTTCACATAACAAAACAAAAACCCGTTCCGCTCATCCGAACTTGTCGAGTGGCGCGTTTTTCAGCAGCTTGTTAGATGATCGCGTGGCGCACGCGCGCTGAAACCCATTCGCTGACGACCACTGTTGCCAGGATAACCAGAAGGATCAGCGATACCTGGGTCCAGGCCAGCGTTGATATGGATGCGTCCAGCTGCAGGCCGAGCCCGCCGGCACCGACCAGGCCGAGCACCGTCGATTCGCGAATATTGATGTCCCAGCGGAAGACCGAGATACCGGCAAACGTCGGCAGGATTTGGGGGATGATACCGTAAGCCAGCTTTTGCGGGCCGCTGGCGCCGGTCGCCTCTATTGCCTCGACCTGCTTGAGATCGATCTCTTCTATGGCCTCATAGAGGAGTTTGGAACAAAACCCGATTGAGCGTAGCCCGATTGCAATTACACCCGCCAGAATCCCGGGACCGATAATGGCAACCAGCATCAGCGCCCAGATCAGCGAATTGATCGAACGCGAGGACACGATGACAAACAGCGCAATCGCGCGGACGATTGGGTGCGGAGTTGTTATGCGGGCGGCGAGAAATGCAATTGGAAAGGCAAGTGTGATGGCGAGCAGGGTGCCAAGCGTGGCGATATTGATTGTATCCCACACAGGTCGCCACAGGTTGTCCATATATGACCATTTCGGCGGCATCATCCGGGTCGCGAGATCACTGGCCTGCGTCCACGCATCCCACACGAAGAACCAGACGGTCTTGTCGGATATGAGCTTCCAGGCGTAGGCAACCACCGCGACGCCCGCGAACCAACCCAACCACACCAGCCACTGTTCCCGAGTGGTGCGCAGTTTCCAGACAGGCGCCTCAGGCGTTCCACCAACCGGCATTACTGCACCCACTTTCGCAAATAGCCTGATCCGTATTCGAGAACCATGACGATACCGATGATGATCAGCAGGATCGCCGCTGCGGTCTGGAACTCATAGCGGTCGAATGATGTCAGTAGCGTTGCACCGATGCCGCCGCCGCCAACGATGCCGACAACGGCGGACTCGCGGAAGTTGATATCCAGCCGGTACATAGCGAGGCCGATCATGCGCGGGGCCACCTGGGGCTGGACGGAATAGTTGACCCACTGGAACCAGCCGGCGCCGGTGGCCTTGATGGCCTCTGTCGGCTCCGGGTCCATGTTTTCGATGTCTTCTGCCAGCAACTTGCCATAGAAGCCGATCGTCGCGATCGACAAGGCAAGAAAGCCCGCAAACGGCCCAAACCCGAACAGCTTGACGGCAAAGATCGCCAGGATGACCTCGGGAAACGTACGCGAAAGCGCGATGATCGCACGGCAAAAAAAATAGATGGGTCTCGGTGACAGGTTTCGCGCCGCGCCGAGACCGACCGGTATCGAAAGTGCAATGCCGGCGACGGTCGAGATGATCGCCATCCACACGCTTTCGAGAATCCCATCGACGATCGAGTCCCAGCGACTGACGAAGTCAGGTGGAAAAAACGACAGCAGAAACTTCTGGCCGCGCGGAATTCCCTCTGCCAGCCGCTCCCAATTGATCTCCAGCGTACCGAGCGCAACCGTAAGGTAGACAGCGATCGCCAGCCACAACAGCCAGCGCAGGAAAGGGTTGGTGATGAAGGGGCGCTTCTTCCATGTCTCTGGATATGAGGCCCCGCCGTGCTGGTCGACAGTGGTCATAGTGTTTCGCGCACCTCGGCAGACCTGCGCAACCTCTCGGCCAGAGCTTTTGCTTCCTCGTCCTCGTCTTCGTCGAGCGTCTCTATGGTCGCTTCCCAGTCCTCTTCGCCGTAGATCTCCGTAAGCACGTCATTGGTGAGACCCGTTGGCGAGCCATCGTAGACGATCTCACCCAAGCGTAGGCCGACAATTCTCTCAGCGAACAATTGCGCTAGCATGACATCATGGATGTTGATAATGGCGGCCAGTCCGCGTTCGGTGCACAATTCCTTAATCAGCCGCATGATCTGACGTGAGGTCTTGGGGTCGAGGCTGGCCGTTGGCTCGTCGACAAGCAGCAGCTCGGGATCCTGCATCAATGCTCGAGCAATGCCAACGCGCTGCCTCTGACCACCAGAAAGCTCATCGGCGCGCTTGTCGACCATTTCGCTCAATCCAACACGATCAAGCAGTCGGAATGCTTCCTTGATATCGCTGGGCGGAAATTTTCGAAACCAGCTCTGCCAGAAACCGACGTAGCCAAGCCGGCCCGACAGAACATTCTCCATCACGGTCAAGCGTTCGACCAGAGCATACTCCTGAAAGATCATCCCCATGCGTCGTCGTGCCTGGCGCAGCCGACCCGACGATAGCGTCGTCAGGTTGACGTCGTTGAGCATGACGTTGCCGGACGTCGGCTCGACCAGCCGATTGATGCACCGGATCAATGTCGATTTGCCGGCGCCCGAAGGTCCGATGAGTGCTACGACCTGTCCGTCGGGTATTTCAAGATCGACGCCCTTCAGCGCCATATCTCCAGTCGGATAGCGTTTGGCGAGTGCGTTCAGTCGCAGCATCCAACCCTCTCAATCGGGATACGCAAAGCAGAACGAGCTGCCCCGGCCTAAGCCGCGACAGCTCTGAAGTGGGTGTTACAGCGCGCCGCTACTTGCAGCTGTAGTTGACGCCGTTCGCAGCATCAATCTGACGGATGACCGCCCAATCGCTCTTGTGGTGAATGCCGATGAAGCGGCCTTCCTTCTTGAACTCCTTCTGGAGATCGGAGCCTTCCCACTTGAACGTGAAGAACGCCTGTTTGATCTTCGCTGCGAGTTCCGGATGCAGGTCGTGGGCGTGGCCATAACCTGTGGTCGGGAAGGTCTGTGATTTGTAGATCGACCGGATCTTGGCTGGATCAACCGCGTTGCGGTTGATCATGCGCTTCAGGACGGAGTTGGCGACGGCTGCCGCTTCATAGTCCTTGTTGGCGACACCCAGGATCGAGTTGTCATGCTTGCCTGAAAACTGGGTCTTGAAGTCCTGCTCCGCGACCAGGCCGAACTGACTCTTCAGAATGGCGGACGGCGCCTTGAAGCCGGAGTTCGACGTCGGCGACGTAAACGCCAGCGTCTTGCCCTTCAGGTCGGCTGCTGACTTGATTGGACTGTCGGCAGGCACGATGATTTCCATCTCGTAGCCGAACGACCCGTCCTTTGCCGCCATCATCGCGAATGGAACCAGCCCCGCGCACGACACGGCCACCGGATTGCCACCGGTATTGACGCCGGCAATGTGCAGCCGGCCCGAACGCATTGCTTCGTACTGGGCAGCGTAGGACTGCACCGGAAAGAATACGACATTTCTGCCAGTCACATTCGCCATATGTTTGATGAAGCCGTCCCAAACCTTGGCGTAGACTGCCGGATCCTCCACCGGGGTGTAGGAGAAGATGATCGTGTTTGGGTTGCTCCATTTGGATGGGTCGGTCGGCAGGTCTGCAACTTGGTCGTAGTTCCTATCGCAATAGCGCGTGTCGAGAGTGCCGCGATGGCAGTCCTCCGCGAAGGCGAGATTTGGCGACAGCATGGTTGCAAGCAGCAGGGTACCCACGCGCAAGAATTTTAGCATTTCTGATTTCTCCCAGGTTTCCAAGCGTTGGCGGAATTGCACTCGGGACCATGCAAAGCCGTCGGCGCGATCATGACCGGAGATCTAGCAGATTTCCACCTCGCAATGCCAGTTCCTCGAAAAAATCCGGCATCGCGTTCTTCATGCCGCATCCGTCTTCCACAGACGGCTGTGCGCAAGTTCCCCTGCCTGCTTCTTCTTTGCAGCGAGCACCATTAGGTTTCTGTCGATAATGTCGCCGATGTGCTCGAGATTGGTCGCAAAGCTCAGGATTTCGATCGTGCGCTCACCTTCTTGCTTGCTCAGATCGGCACGCATCAACTTCGCAAGGTATATTTTGATGCCGCCGTATCTTCCTGGAAGAACCTGGACACGAAAGCCGCGATAAGCTGCACGAACGGAACGGCCGCCAGCGCCAGAACCAGGTTGAACGCGGTGTGGAAGTGCGCCACCGCCAATTGCGCCGATATACCAAACCGGCTGACAAAATTCGCGGTGACCGCAACGATCGCCAGCGCCCGGAGAACGCCGGCGGTACGAACCAGGCCAGCGCATCTGAATACGCCACTTTAAGTGATTGAGACCACTAGCATGTATCTGCGGATCTCTTGGCTGACAAAACGAGTTCTGCGAATTCACAGAACCCTGAACCCGACTCGGCCGCCGTGATCCAGGTCGGCAACGATTCACAGCGATCTATCAGGTCATTCAGATTTGCCACGCCGACTGATTTTCGGAAGGCGCCGAACATCTCGGCATCGTTCGGGGAGTCGCCGATAAATGCACAAAGATCATTGTCGTCCGGCTGCTCGATATCCAGATCGAATTCACTTCTCGTAAGACGGCCCGTCATACTGGCTTTTGTATGATCGCCGAACCAGCCGTTGACGTGAATGGAGCTCACTTTGGCGACAGCGCCTGCTTCGCGAAATATGTCCACGATCTTATCGATCTCAGTATCGGACAGCTGCGCCACATCTTCACTGAAGTCGATGGCAAGGTCGGTGTGGCGGTAGTCCTGATCGGCCGCAACGGCAGCCCCCGGCACGGCGGTGAGCACAGCATCGCGGATCGCTTCCAGCCGCCGCCGGTTGGCCAGGCGGGTGGTCAGGCTATCCGAGAAAACTCGGAGCATTTTGCGCTCGTCTCGATCGTAACGGAAATAGAACGCACCGTTCTCGCCAACGACTGCGCGGACGGGCCAGAACCGTGCGATCATATCGCACCAACCCGCAGGTCGCCCGGTGACTGGGATAACGCCGATCCCGGCACCGCTGAGCGCTTCCAGCTTCTGGTAGACGTCAGCGGTCAAATTTCCGTCTGTCGTTAGTGTGTCGTCGATATCAGTGAAGACGTAGCGGAGCGACCGCCAGTCATTGCCTTTCGATGCTGCGAGGGAACGAGGAGGGCTCATGAAATTGACTCCAACAGGCCTCTTGCCCGACAGGCCTCATTGCCGGATAGATGCAGTCCCGCTTTGGTTCGCCTCCACAGGATATCCTCCAGCGAACGGGCCCATTCTTGCTGTTTCAGATAACTCACTTCGCGCTCGTACAAATCGGCACCGATCGGCCGACCCAGATCACCGATAGAGGCAGCATCACCGAGGACTTCATCCATGCGAGAGCCGTGGCGGCGGGCAAGCCGCTGCAGGTAGTTGGAGGGAAGACCGGGCCGCTTTCGAACCATCAGTTGGACGAACTCCTCAAAAGAGGCGGCGGCAAGCTCACCACCCGGCAGTTTTTCATTCCTGGTCCAGGCCGGGCCGGCACCTGGGAAGTAAGTGGCAATCCTATTGGCAGCGTCTTCGGCAAGTGCGCGATACGTCGTAATCTTGCCCCCCAGCACGGACAAAACCGGGGCACTACTGTCGCCAAAGGTATCAAGTACCAGGCGATAATCGCGCGTCACATCGCTGGCATTGCTGTGATCATCGTTGAACAACGCGCGCACACCGGCATATTGCCAGACGACATCCTGTAGTTTTGGCCGGGTAGCACAAAACGCGCCGACAGCATCCAGCAGATACTCTACTTCTGCTGGCGATGCCGATACAGTTTCCGGCGCATCGAGGAATTCTTCATCGGTTGTCCCGATGAGGGAATAGTCATGTTCGTACGGCAAGACAAAAACAACCCGGCCATCCGCATTTTGCAGAATGAAAGCATCGTTGCCGTTGTGGATCTTGGGCACAACGATATGACTGCCCTTGATCAGCCTTAGCCGGGCGCGATTGGCTGACGGTTTGCCGGCGCTGGCGTTGAAAGAGCGCGATACCTGATCGGCCCATGGACCGGCCGCATTGACGATGACTTTCGCAAACGCCTCCCGTCTTGAGCCATCATCACGATTCTCAATCGTAATCTGCCAGCCATTGCCGACCGGCTTGGCATTGAGCACTTTCGAATGGGTTTCGATCTGCGCGCCCTTTGCACGAGCCCCTAGGGCATTGCTCACCACCAGTCGTGCATCATCCACCCAACAGTCCCAGTATGAGAACCCGCTCTTGAACTGCGCTTTGAATGCAGCACCATCGGACACAGTGGAAAGGCGGATTGATGATGATCCGGGCAGACTCTTGCGGCAGCTCAAATGATCGTAAATCATCAAGCCGGCGCGGATCATCCAGCGCGGTCGCATGCCTGGGTGATCGGGTAAGACAAAGCGGAGCGGCCAAATGATGTGAGGCGCCTTGCGCAGCAGCACTTCGCGCTCCGCCAAGGCCTCACGCACCAGGCGAAATTCATAGTGCTCAAGATATCTCAAGCCGCCGTGAATCAATTTCGAACTTGCTGACGAGGTCGCGCAGGCCAGATCATTCGCTTCGCACAGCAGGACGGACAGTCCTCTACCGGCAGCATCCAAGGCAATCCCGGTGCCGTTGATACCGCCACCGATGACCAGCAGGTCGTATGCCGATGGTTTGGTCACGCGTTCACCTGAGCGATGGTCGAGGCGTGTGTGAGAATACTGTTCCTACGTCTCAACTGTCATGATGCCTTTCATTTGGCGCCAGGTGACGAATTCCGCTTGATCGGTATGTCCTCGCGGTAAGATCGTATGAATACACCTGGCACACAAAAATGCTCAAGTGAAAATTTCGGTTGCGCAAGTGAGCTCATTTGCTGCACACTTGAGCATCCGGGCGATGATTGAGAAAGGTCGACGGCTTTGTTGGACTTGTCGGAAAGGCAGGCTGAGATCGTTGCACTCGTGCGAGAGCACGAGTTCCTGACCGTCGATGCGCTCTCCGAACGCTTCGAAGTGACGACCCAGACCATCCGCCGCGATCTTGCGACCTTGTGCGACTACGGCCTGGCGAGGCGACGCCACGGCGGTATCGAGAGGCCGCTCAGCGAAAAGAACCTTTCGTACGGCTCGCGGCAGATCCTCGCGCGCAGCGAAAAATTAGCGATCGCCCGCAAGGTGGCACAACAGGTGCCGAACGGGTCCTCACTTGCCTTTAGCATCGGGACGACGCCGCAAGTTGTTGCCGAGGCATTGCTTCAGCATGAGCGTCTGCGGATATTCACCAATAACCTCAACATCGCGATGCTCTCCTGCGAGAACCCGTCCTTCGAAGTGAATATCGTCGGCGGTCGGCTGCGCAATAGCGATCGTGACGTTCTTGGTCCTGGTCTGGACGACTTCATGTCGTCCTACATGGTCGACATCGGCATTTACGGTGCCGCCGGCGTTGCCGAAGATGGAACGCTCCTGGATTTTGACGAACAGGAAGTCCGCGCCCGGCAATTGATTCGCAAGAACAGCAGGAAAACCTTCCTGGTGCTCGACCAAAGCAAGTTCGGTCGGCCGGCTCATGTCCGGGGCGGAAATATTGGCGAGGCAACCGCGGTCTTTTGTGACAGCCGTCCGCCCGATCGTATCGTGAGGATACTCGCGCAGTCAGGCTCCAAGCTGATCATCTGCAGGGAGGGCGCGTCTTCATGACGGGCAACCGGTCTGATGACATGGCGGGCATTGAGGTCCGCAACCTGGTAAAGTCCTGGGACTCGACGCGCGCCGTCGACGACGTTTCTTTTCAAGTTCCAAAGGGTACACTGACGGTTTTGCTCGGCCCCTCGGGTTGCGGCAAGTCCACGATCCTTCGCATGATCGCCGGTCTTGAACAAGCAACGGCCGGAGAGGTGCGCATCGGCGGGCAGGATGTCACCCGCAAAGATCCATCGAAGCGTGGCGTATCGATGGTCTTCCAGTCCTACGCCTTGTTTCCCCACCTCAACGTTCGCGAAAACATCCTGTTCGGCTTGAAGGTTCGCAAAGTGCCGAAGGAAGAGCAGATCCGCCGCCTCACCGAAGCGGCCCGCATGGTGGGGCTTGAAGACCTACTGGATCGCAAGCCGGCAAATCTATCAGGCGGGCAACGTCAGCGCGTAGCCCTGACACGGACGATTGTGTCTGCCCAGCCGGTTTGTCTGATGGATGAACCGCTATCCAATCTCGATGCCAAGCTGCGCGCTGAAATGCGCGACGAAATCCATTCGTTGCAGCAAAAGCTTGGCTTGACGATGGTCTATGTCACCCACGACCAAACCGAAGCAATGTCGATGGCCGATCAGGTTGTGCTACTGAGAGCAGGCCAGATCGAACAGATCGGTGAGCCAGCCAACCTCTACGAGGTTCCGGAGACGACATTTGCGGCACGCTTCCTCGGTTTGCCGCCGATGAATGTGCTGAAGATTGATGAGATCTCCGATAGCGCCGCGATTCGCAAACTCATTCCTGCGAACGCCAATGGTGCGCTGCTCGGCATCCGTCCGGAAAAGATTGCCATCGCCGAAGACGGCCTGCCGGTCGAGGTCGACGCCGTTGACTTCATGGGCGCTGAGACCGTGCTGCGACTTAGCCACGGCAGCCTATCGCTCATGATCAGGCTGGACGGACGCCCCATTGCCAAGCCAGGCGACAGGCTCAACGTCGCCTGGCAACAGGCGGACATGCATTTCTTTGATGAAAACGGAATAAGGTGGAACGGCAAGTCAACCAAACCGCCGACGCCGGCTCTGAAGGCTCAATGAGATCAAAAGAGCCAAGACAATCCGCGAAGCGGATCACGTAACGACGATGAGAAGAAGGAAGGAAACACACCTGATGCTTGAGAAGCTGAAAACCTCGCTTGCGGGCGTCGCGGCGGTTGCGATAGCAGCCCTGCTGGCCAGCGGCCTGCTGGTCACGGCGGCAGCCAAGACCAAGCTAACCATGTACTATCCGGTCGCCGTCGGTGGCCCGTTGACCAAAATCGTTGACGGCATGGTGGCCGATTTCATGAAGGAAAATCCGGACATCGAAGTGGAGGCCATCTACGCCGGCAACTACAACGATGCACGCATCAAGGCGCTGGCGGCACTCAAGAGCGGCCAGCCGGCGCAGCTTTCTGTCATGTTCTCAATCGACATTTACGAGTTGATTGAGCAGGACGCCATCATTCCCTTTGATGATATCGTCAAGACGGACGAGGAGAAGGCATGGCTCAATTCGTTCTATCCAACCTTGATGCAGAACGGCAAGACAGCCGGCAAGACCTGGGGCATCCCGTTCCAGCGGTCAACGATCGTGATGTACTACAACAAGGATGCGTTCCGCGCGGCCGGGCTGGATCCTGAAAAGGCGCCAGCGACCTGGCAGGAACTCGTCGATGCCGGCAAGAAGTTGACAAAGGCGGACGGCTCGCAATGGGGTATGATGATCCCATCAACCGGCTATCCGTATTGGATGTTCGGTGCATTGGCGATGCAGAACGACCAGGTTCTGATGAACGGTGCCGGCAACCAAACCAACTTTGACGCGCCGGCGACGATCGAAGCCTTGCAGTTCTGGAACGACCTCGGCGCAAAGCACAAGGTCATGCCGAGCGGTACCATCGAATGGGGTACGCTGCGCAAGAACTTCCTCGAAGGCAAGACCGCCATCATGTGGCATTCAACCGGCAACCTGACCGTCGTCAAGAACAAGGCCCAGTTCGACTTCGGCGTTGCAATGCTGCCCGCCAACAAGCGTCGCGGCACGCCGACGGGTGGTGGCAACTTCTACATCTTCAAGAAGACCACCCCGGCGGAGCGAGAAGCCGCCATGAAGCTGATCAAGTTCATGACCAGCCCTGAACGCTCAGCCGAATGGTCAATGAAGACCGGATACATGGGTGTCAGCCAGGCATCGTACGATACGCAGAAGCTTAAGGATTACGTGAAGGGCTTCCCGTATGCCGCCGTTGCACGTGATCAGCTGGAATTTGCGACAGCCGAACTGGCGACATTCCAGACCGGCCGCATCCGCAAGGCACTGGATGATGCAATCCAGGCCGCGCTGACCGGCACCAAGTCACCGGAAGCAGCGCTGAAGGAAGCCCAGGCGACAGCGGATCGGCTTCTGAAGTCCTATCGCTAACGCTGGTCTTCACGGCGACATGCAAAGGAAGAGCGGGTACAACTTTTCATCCCGCTCCTACTTAAGTTGAGCTTGGTGCACCGGCAAGGCCAGGAAGATCGAATGCATCCGTCCAGGGACACGATGAGGCACGTCAACGGTTGGTTGTTGTTGATGCCTGCCGCGATCCTGCTGATCGCTTTTACCTACTATCCAACGGTTACGACGATCATTGACAGTTTCTATTCGAAAGGGACTGCAATCCGGCCGTCGCGCTACGTCGGCCTCGCCAACTACGAGAATATGATTGCCGATCCCATCTTCTGGAAGGTGTTGAGCAACAACGCATGGTTCGCGATCGGCACTATTCCGACTTCGATCGCGCTGGCGATCGTCATGGCGCTATTCGTCAACCGTAATCTCCCGGGTCAATCATTGGTCCGCATGGCGTACTTCACGCCGACCGTCCTGCCGATGATCGCCGTCGCAAACATCTGGTTGTTCTTCTATTCGCCGGATATCGGCCTCATCGATCAGATCAGCAGCCTGTTTGGATTTTCCGGACACAACTGGCTCGGCGATCCAAGCACCGTCCTGCCGGCCATCATTGCCATGACCGTTTGGAAGGAAGCCGGCTTCTTCATGATCTTCTATCTCGCCGCATTGCAGCATATCCCACCGGAACTGCGTGAAGCGGCACAACTGGAAGGCGCGTCGCGATGGTACTTCTTCCGGCGCGTCCTCTTTCCGTTGTTGATGCCGACAACATTGTTCGTTCTGGTCAATGCGATCCTCAACTCATTTAAGCTGGTCGACCATCTGTTCATCCTGACCAAGGGTGGACCGGACAATGCCAGCAACCTCTTGCTCTACTACATCTTCGAAAGTGCATTTTCGTATTTCGACACGACCTATGCCGCAACGCTGACTGTTGTCCTGCTGGCGCTGCTTGCCATCATGGCGTTGACGCAGTTCTTTGCGCTTGACCGACGCGTGCACTACCGATGACAGCACCCGCGAAAATGCCTGGGCATGTCTCATCACATGCCAACGATTGGAGCTTGGGTCAAATCCGCCAGAATATGTCGGACGGGCTCGAGATCGGCGCTGCCTGGCTGCTTGCCCTGGTCTGGATCTCGCCGCTGCTCTATGCCTTCTGGGCAGCCTTCCACCCGTCTGAATATGCGATCCACTTCGACCTGTTCGCGCCGCTGACGTTGGAGAATTTCAGCAACGCCCTGTCCCAGGCGCCATTCCTGCGCTATGGCCTAAACACCTTCATTCTGGTCACGATGCTGCTGAGCGTTCAGATCGTCGTTGCGACTCTGGCCGCCTACGCATTCGCGCGCTATGAGTTCTACGGCAGCAACGTGGCTTTCTCGCTGGTGCTCGTGCAGCTCATGATCACCCCAGAAATCCTGATCGTCCAAAACTACGGTACGCTCGCCAAAGTCGGCATGGTGGATACCATTCTTGCGATCGGCCTGCCCTATATGGCGAGTGCATTCGGCATTTTCCTGCTACGCCAGGCATTCAAATCAACACCCAAAGAGCTGGAAGATGCGGCCCGTCTTGAGGGCTGCGGCACGCTGGGAATTCTCTGGAAGGTCTATGTGCCGCTCGCGCGACCAACGTATCTCGCATTCGGCCTGGTCTCGATCTCGCATCACTGGAACAATTTTCTTTGGCCGTTGGTGATCACCAACTCAGTTGAGACCCGCCCGTTGACGGTCGGCCTCGGCATTTTTGGTGCGCCGGAATCTGGTGTTGATTGGTCGATCGTGTCAGCGGCAACCCTGCTCTCGGTCGCGCCTCTGCTGGTCGCGTTCCTTCTCTTCCAGCGCCAGTTCGTTCAGTCGTTCATGTATGCGGGAATTAAATAGTGATAGTTGCCTCATGGAACATCCAGAACGGCAAGGGCGTCGACAATGTCATCTCGCTCGCGCGCATTGCGGAAGTGACGAAGGAGCTGTGCGACCCCGATGTGATCTGTCTGCAGGAGGTTTCGAGAAACCTGCCACTTTCCGGGCCGGACGATATACCCGATCAGATCGCACAAATCTGTGAACTTTTCCCAGGCTACGAAGCGATATTCGGCAGCGCGGTGGAAGCGGCATCGGCCGGCACGCGGGCAAGATGGCAGTTCGGCAACGTAACGCTGACGCGGCTGCCCGTTCTGTCCGTGTTTCACCATCCACTGCCGCAGCCTGCGGAACCAGGCGCCAAACATATGCCCCGCCAGGCCATTGAACTGACAGTGAAGGCTGCGCGTGGCCCGGTTCGGATATTCAATACACATTTTGAATTTCATTCTGCGCGCCAGCGATTGGCACAGGTGCAACGTTTGCGCGAGATCTACGAGGAGACCGTATCGAACACGATCACGCCACCTAGTTTCGATGGAGCCGGGCCCTATCAGTTCGTCGACCGTGCGCCACATTGCGTGATGTGCGGAGATTTCAATATGGAAATCGATTCCCCGGAGTATGCAGCGATGATCGCGCCGTTGCCAATGTCGGGTGCTGCATTCCTTGACGCGTGGCCGCTTAAGCATGGCTCTCAGCCTCATGCGCCCACTTGCGGGGTTCACGATCACGTGCAATGGCCAATGGGCTCGCACTGCCGTGACTTCTTTTTCATCAGTGAAAGTCTCAAGCCGGCGGTCCGAGAGCTGCGTGTCGACACCCAAACCAAGGCATCAGATCACCAACCAATGATGTTGCAGCTCGCCGAAGACTGATCACCAGATACCCGATCGGAAATCTCACCATTGGTGTGTTGATCGATGCGACGCACCCTGGAAGAGCCGGTCCCCGGCCAGCTCGGTTGCGGCGAATGTGGATACAGATCAGCGTCGTCTTTTTGATCATTGCGTTGATCTCGGACCAGAACGATGCTGCACTTGCTTGCGCCGCTTTGAGCTAGAGCAACCTGCCTTTATTCGGAATCGGAACGATCCCGAATAAAGGCAGGTTGCTCTAACAGTCCGCTGAAAAACCAACTGGGCAGCGCTTTTTGTTCGGTTCGTTGGCTTTCGGTTTTTGTGTCATGCCTGCTAGGCACATAAGATGGCCGCGAAGCTTGAGCATTGCGTTCAATCGCAACATGCAACATCGAAACGCGCATCATAGCGCGACCAATTTCGGGATGCGCATCAGGTTGTAGGAGATTAGGTTGAGCAGGAAATCGGCGCTGACGCCGGCGATGCCGCGGTGCCTGGTCTTACGCATCGTGCCATGCTGTTTACCCCAGCCGAAGATGCATTCGATCATCTTGCGCCGTGTCTGCGATTTCTCATAGCCCGCATGGCGCGTCGTGCGCTTGTCGATTGCCGAACGCCGGCGTTTGCGGGTTCTTTTGTTAACCGCATCGTTCTGGGCGACATGCGGCGTCACTTGCATGCCGCGTAAATTGGCGACGTGGTCGGACGTGTCGTAGGCCTTGTCCGAGCCGACCGTGATGCGCCGCCCGGCAGCCTTGCGCCTGGCGCCCAGCATGGCCTCGCCGGCGCGCCGTTCGGCGGTGCCGTCGGCATGCGTGACTTTGCCCGCTACCGCCAGACCGTTGCGATTTTCCATCAGGGCATGGCCCATATAGCACAGCTTCGCCTCACGCCCTTTGGCTTTGCGAAACAGCCTGGCATCGGGATCGGATGTGCTTTCATGCGTGTCGTTCTTGCGCTTTTGCCCGTGAAAATTGTCGCCATTGCCACCGGTTGGGCCATTGTCAGAGCCGTCCTTCGGGCGAAAGCTTTTCTGCGAGGCCCAGGCCTCGATCAACGTGCCATCGACAGAGAAATGTTCGTTCGACAGCAGCGCGCGCACCTTCCTGTGGGCGAGGAGGGCGGCCATGAACTTCTGAAAGATATCGCTGCCCTGGAGGCGTTCGCGGTTCTTCGTGAACGTTTCCGGTACCCACACCGGATCGTCCGGTGACAGGCCGACGAACCAGCGAAACAGCAGATTGTAATTGAGCTGTTCCATCAGCTGGATCTCGGAGCGAATGCCGTAGAACACTTGCAGGAGCAAGGCCGAGAGCAACATCTCGGGCGGGATCGACGGGCGACCCTCGTGACTGTAAAGACGGGAGAACTCCGGGTCCAGTTCACTCAACACTTCGCGCACCAGAGCACGGATCTCACGCAGAGGGTGCTTGGCTGGAATGCGCTCCTCAGGATCGATGTAAGAAAACAGACCGCCCTGGTCCCGAAACCGCCCGCGCATCGCATTGCCTCCGATTCAGCCGCCACCGCAAAACAGAATCACAATTGCCGAGACCGCGCGAGGTTTTTCAGTAAAGTGCTAGTGTGCAGGGCGCTCGCCGAAGACATAGCCGGCGCCGCGGACGGTGCGAATGGGGTCACGTTCCTTGCCACGCACAAGCGCCTTGCGCAGTCGCCCGATGTGAACATCCACCGTGCGCTCGTCGACAAATGCATTGCGTCCCCATACCCCATCGAGAAGTTGCGAACGCGACAGGACGCGGCCCGGGCTCTCCATCAGGAATTCCAACAGGCGGAACTCTGTCGGACCGAGGCGAACCTCACGCGGACCGCGCATCACGCGATGGGCGGCACGGTCGAGTTCAACATCAGCCACGTTCAGCACGTCAGCAACGCGGTCGGGGGCGGAGCGGCGCAAAATGGCTTTGACCCTGGCCATCAACTCCGGCAGCGAAAATGGTTTGACGACATAGTCATCGGCGCCCGTCGACAGGCCGCGAATGCGGTCGCTCTCTTCGCCCCTCGCCGTCAGCATCAGGATTGGAATTGCCCTGGTCTCAGGCCTGGACCGCAGCCGGCGGCAAAGTTCAATGCCGGACACTTGCGGCAACATCCAGTCGAGGATGATGAGATCCGGGTCCTCCTCGAAAACCAGCATTTCGGCTTCCTCGCCGGTTTCGGCGTGACTGACCCGAAAGCCCTCGGCTTCGAGATTGTACTGCAACATTTCGGCAAGCGGCAGCTCATCCTCAACCACCAACACCCTGGCGCTCATGACTACGGGCTCCCTGGATCAAGACAGGATCGACGATCACGGTCGGGGTAGGCGGCGGAAAGCGTTCAGCATTGCGGATCAAACAACGTCGTACTCGTCGTGTCCCCCTTCGGGCGGGCCGCCGAGATTTCCTCGCCGGTGACCAGGTAGTGGATGATTTCCGCGATGTTCGTGGTGTGATCGCCAATGCGTTCGAGGTTTTTGGCACCGAACAGCAAGTGCGTGCAAAAGCCGATGTTGCGCGGATCTTCCATCATGTAGGTGAGCAGCTCACGGAAGACGGAATTGTAGGCTTCGTCCAGCGCCTGGTCGCGCTTCCAAACCGACAGCGCAAGTTCCGTGTTGCGTTCGCCGAACGCATCCAAGACGTCCTTCAACTGGTTCATGGCCCGCTCCAGCATGTTCTGCATGCCCACGATCAACGGGCGCGGATACCCCTGGTCGGCAATTGCAACAACGCGCTTGGCGATATTCTTGGCCAAGTCGCCAATGCGCTCGAGATCACCTGCTATTTTGAGACTCGCCATGATCTGGCGAAGATCATCGGCCATCGGCTGGCGCCGTGCGATCATGATAATGACTTGTTCTTCGATCTCGCGCTGAAGAGCGTCGATATTGGCGTCGGCGTCGATCACGCGCATGGCGAGGTCGGGATCGCGATTGACGAGCGAGTCGAAGGCCTGTCCGAGATTGTGTTCCGCCAGGCCTCCCATTTGCGAGATCTTGCTGTCGAGCGCGGCCAGCTCTTCGCTATAGGCGGTAATGGTATGCTCGTTCATTGCATTCCTGCCTTGTTGGGATTGCCCAGAACGCCACGATCAAACTGGGTGGTGCGCGCGTTCATCCGAAGCGACCGGTGATGTAGTCCTTGGTGCGTTCATCTCTTGGATTGGTGAAGATCTGATTGGTTTCACCTTCCTCGACCAGAATTCCCAGGTGGAAGAATGCGGTGCGCTGCGAGACGCGCGCGGCCTGCTGCATCGAATGCGTGACTATAACGATGGTGTAATTTTCGCGCAATTCGTCGATCAGTTCCTCGACCCGGGCGGTTGCGATCGGGTCGAGTGCCGAGCACGGCTCGTCCATCAAAATCACGTCCGGCTTGGTGGCAATTGCCCGGGCAATGCACAGACGCTGTTGCTGGCCACCGGAAAGGCCGGTGCCCGGCTCGTGTAAACGGTCCTGGACCTCTTTCAGAAGGCCGGCCTTGTCGAGGCTGGTTTCGACCAGTTCATCGAGTTCGGCCTTGTTGCTGGCGAGGCCGTGGATGCGCGGACCATAGGCGATGTTCTCGTAAATCGACTTCGGGAACGGATTGGGTTTCTGGAAGACCATGCCGACCCGCGCGCGCAGTTCGACAACGTCGAGGCTTGGATCGTAAATGTCCTCGTTGTCGAGCGTGATGTGACCGGTGACCTTGCAGGTGTCGATGACATCGTTCATGCGATTGAAACAGCGCAGCAAGGTGGACTTGCCACAGCCCGACGGGCCGATCAGCGCCATGACCTGATTGGCCGGAACGTCGAGGTCGACATCGAACAGCGCCTGGGTGTCACCGTAGAAGACGCTGACCTTGTCACCCTTCATCTTGATGCTGCCGCTGGCAACCGCGGCGCAGGTCGATCGGCCTACCGTTTCCAACATCGTTAGCGCTCCTCGGGGCGAATATTGCGTTACCATCGACGTTCGAACCGCTTGCGCAGAACGATGGCGATCAGGTTCATGACAACCAGGAACACGAGTAGCACGACAATCGCCGCTGCTGTCTTCATTTCAAATAAGCGTTCCGGGAAATCCGACCACTGGTAAATCTGCACCGGCAGGGCGGTTGCCGGCTCGGTGACACCGGATGGGATTTCGCGGATGAAGGCGAACATGCCGATCATCAACAATGGCGCCGTCTCGCCCAGGGCCTGCGCCATGCCGATGATCGTTCCGGTCAGGATCCCGGGCATGGCAAGTGGCAGAACGTGATGCGACACCGTCTGAACCTTCGATGCCCCGACACCCAACGCCGCCTGGCGAACCGACGGGGGCACCGCTTTAACCGAAGCGCGCGCTGCGATGATGATGGTCGGCAGCGTCATCAGCGCAAGCACGATACCACCGGCCAGCGCCGTCGAGCGCGGGACCCCGAAAAAGCCGACGAACACGGCCAAACCGAGAAGACCGAACACGATCGAGGGAACGGCCGCCAGGTTGTTGATATTGACCTCGATGAAGTCGGTGATGGTGTTCTTGGGCGCGAACTCTTCGAGATATATCGCGGCCATAACGCCAACCGGGAAGGCCAACAGGAAGGTGACGAGCATCGTCCAGAAGCTGCCGACGATGGCACCCCAAACCCCGGCGATTTCGGCCTCACGTGAGTTGCTGTCCCGGAGGAAATCCCAATTGGCCTTGCGCACAATCTTACCGCTCCGCAGCAGCTGATCGAGCCAGATTGCCTGCTTGTCAGAGATGCGGCGGCCGGCTTCGGCACCGGCAATCTGATAGAGTTGCCAGGTTCCTGCCGGCGCCGCCTCAGTGGTCTTGAGCGGCACGATCGGCGTTCCCTCGATCGTGTTGCCCGAGGCGCTTTCGATCTTGATGACGCCGCCGTCGATCGCAACGAAGAAGCTTGGCAGTGAGTCGTTGAGAACCTCCGATCCGCCGACGGCATTGGCCCGCTCATCAAACACCTCGGCCCGCTTCTCGAGGTCGTCCGCTTTGAATTTATAGGCCTCCAGATCGGATTGGAGCTGCTTCTTTGCGGCTTCGGAGTTGGCGGCGGCTAGGCGCTGCTCGGTGACGCGGACACCGCGCATTTTGGCTGCCGCCTGGCGGCGCAGGCGCGCGGCGGAACCGCGCAAAGCGGCCTTCATGGTGGTGACGATCGGCTGGAACGTATTCGATTCGACGTTGACTTTGACCTTGTCGCCAATGGTCTGCGGCGTGGCGCGGCCGGCCGACGGCAGCGCAATTAGCTTGTCGATGAAACCTTTGATCCAGAGGTCGACGTCGTCGGAGGCCAGCAAGTCAAAGTCAACGGTCTTGCCGATCAGGTCGGGGTTGGCCATCGCCTGCTCACGCAAACTCAAAGCGGCGCCGTCGCTTGCCATTGCGTATAGCGAGCGGCGATCGGTTCGACCTTTGGCGTAAGGGACAACTTCGCGCAGCGCTGCCCGGACGGCGCCGGTGAAGTTGCCGGCCCTGATGTTGTCGGCGTCCAACTCACCTGCGGGCAATTCCAGAACCGAACGATCAAGCTTCACGGGCAGTGAAAAGTAGGTCCTGTCGATCGATCCGAGAGCGTTGCCGAACACCGTCCAAAGCAGCGAAATCAGGGCCAGGGTGGCGAGCAGAACGGCCAGTGCACCAGCCATTTTGAAACGCCACTCGGCATTGTATCTGCGCTTCAGGCGACGGCGGGCGGCGTCGGTCTTGTGTACGCTTGCAGCCGGCATCGATTTTGCTGGGGTGGGCGCCATTGTTCGTGCCCCTCAGTCGTACTTCTGACGATATTTTTGGACCGTGCGCAGCGCGATAATGTTGAAGATCAACGTCACGCAGAACAGCGTGAAGCCCAGTGCAAACGCCGGCCCGGCGGCGGTGTCGGCTTCCGTGTCGCCGGTAATGAGCGCCACGATCTGAACGGTGACCGTGGTCACCGCCTCCAGCGGGTTCCAGGTCAGGTTGGCACCCTGGCCGGCCGCCATCACGACGATCATCGTTTCGCCGACCGCGCGCGAGATACCAAGCAGTATCGCAGACACAATGCCGGGCAATGCTGCCGGCAGGATCACCCTGGTGATGGTTTCGGCCTTGGTCGCACCGAGGCCATAGGAGCCGTCGCGGAGCGCCTGCGGCACCGCGTTGATCACATCGTCTGACAGCGACGAGATGAAGGGAATGATCATGATCCCCATGACGATACCGGCAGCCAGCGCACTCTCCGAGGCGACGTTCAGGCCGATGCTCTCACCAAATCCGCGGATCAGCGGTGCCACCGTGATGACTGCGAAGAAGCCATAGACGACGGTCGGAATACCGGCCAGCAGTTCGAGAAGGGGCTTGGCCCAGGCCCGCGTCGCAGCGCTCGCATAGTCGGACAGGTACACCGCTGCCAGAAGCCCGATTGGCACAGCGACGAGCATCGCGATGAACGTGATCAGCAATGTGCCGGCAAACAACGGTATGACACCGACCGATTGCGGATTGAGCTTGCCTTCGAAAACGCCCGACAGTGGGCTCCAATGGGTGCCGAACAGGAACGCCGTCAGCGGAATGTCGGAAAAGAACCTGAGCGTTTCCCCGATCAGCGACAGCACGATCCCGATCGTCGTCAGAACGGCGAGCGCGGCCGATATCAACAGCCCGCCCTGGATCACCCACTCGGATCGGTTTCGCGACCGAAAGCGCAGCGCGATCTGACGGTTGGTGACCACGAAGGTGACGAGCGCTGCAGCAATTGCGACAGCGACGATGAGGTAATCGGCCGTCGTCCTCAGTCCGGCGTAGGTCTTGGCCAAAGCCTGTCGCATTTCATCGATGCGCGCATCGGAAGCGGCCGCAACGATTTGTCCGCTGGCAATCGCCCTTGCATCTGCGAGCAGGCGATCCTGCCGCAAGTCCGACAGCTGCCGCGCCGCTTCGGGCATGGCGCCGGCAAGGCTGTTGTCGATCCAGAACCCGGCCAGGATGGCAATGACAATGAGGACGACTATTGCGATGATGAAGGTCAGCAGCGAGCTGTAAAGACCGTGATAAAACGGCAGTGAATGCAGGCTTGCCAGATCGCCGTTCGAGATCCGCACCGCGCGCGCATGCCCCATGACGTAAGCTATCAGAGCTAGCGCGATGATGATCAGCGCTGCGATCTGAAACATGACGCTCCCCCATGACGACGATTGGATCGTCTGGTTCGATTTCGCCCCGCAGGGCAAGAACAGGGAAGGGCGCCGATTGGCACCTCTCCCCTGCCAAGCAAGCTGATGCTTACTTTAGATCTTCTTTGCCCGTCATGATGGTGAGCTTGGTAGCTCTGGACTGAGCATCCCTTTGGTCCGCAACCGGAAGCGGGATCAGGCCCTTGTCAACCAGGTAGCCTTCATTGCCAAAGGTCGAACCCTTGGTCCACTCTGCAAGATATTCCTTGATACCCGGGATCACGCCGATGTGGTCCTTCTTGACATAGAAGAACAGCGAGCGGGAGACCGGGTAACTGCCACCGGCGATGTTATCGAAGGTCGGAACGTTGCCTTCGATCATAGACCCCTTGATCTTCGATTTGTTCTGGTCGAGGAACGAGAAGCCGAATACGCCGACCGCGTTGTTGTTCGCTTGCAGCTTGGAAACGATCAGGTTGTCGTTTTCGCCGGAATCGATCCATGCACCGTCGTCGCGGATTTCAACCCTTTTGCAGGACTTCTTGTCGCCGCCGGCTTTGACGCAGCCCTTCTGCATGGCCAGTTCTTCGAATGCATCGCGCGTGCCAGAGGTCGGCGGCGGGCCGAGCACTTCGATCTTCTGCCGCGGCAGCGATGGGTCAACGTCCGACCACAGCCTGGCCTTCGAGCCTTTGTGCAGAGCCTTGTAGATCTGCGCACGGGTCAGGTTGAGGTCAACCGCGCCCTTGGCGTTGCCGACAACGATGCCGTCGAACCCAACCTTGAATTCGATGATGTTCTTGACGCCGGCAGCCTGGCACTTGTTCCACTCGTTGGCCTTCATGCGGCGCGATGCGTTGGCAATGTCCGGGGTATTTTCACCGACGCCCTTGCAAAACAGCTTCAGACCGCCACCGGAACCGGTGGATTCGATCTTCGGGGTCTTGAATTTGGTCGCGTTGCCGAACTTCTCGGCAACAGCGGTAGCGAACGGGAAGACCGTTGACGAACCGACGATGTTGATCTGATCGCGAGCAGCCGAAGCGGTGCCAGCAAACGCAACAGCGCCCGCAACAGCAACAGCAACCGCCGCCGTGGCGGCAACGAACTTTGTGTTCACGCTGATTTCTCCCTGATTGGGTTCCAAAGAGGTGAACCCCGCTTGCTGTTCACCTCGCAGCACCAATGGCGCCGTACCGCCTTCCTAGACCACTAGGACTATCGTTTTATGACAACTTAATCATTTGTTTTAAATATATAAATTAGTCTTTGCACAATCAGTATCGCGACCTTTGCCGGACCTCAGGCGGGCCGATCCGGCGTTCGGCCGTGACGAGGTGACGTCGGCTCGCGCCGGTGGACAATTCACAGTCTCTTGAACGTGACGGTGAAAGTCGAGCCCTCGCCGAACGTCGATTCGATGTCGAGATCGGCGCGGTGGCGGGTCAAGATGTGCTTGACGATTGCCAGACCCAGACCGGTTCCACCCTTGGCCCGGCTGTCAACCGCGCTGACACGATAGAAGCGCTCGGTCAGGCGTGGGAGATGTTCCGGCTCGATGCCGATGCCATCGTCGGTGACCCTGACCCGGACATGCGACGCATCGGCCCCGGCGCCGCGCCCGGCTGCAACCACGGCTGCAACGTTCACCCAAACATTGCCCTGGTTGCGGCCATAGCGAACGGCGTTCTGGACCAGGTTCTGAAACACCTGCAGTAGGTCCTCGCGGTCACCGCGCACACTGACCAGGCTAAGCTCATTGGCAAGATGCAGGTTTATGTTGCTGGCCCTGGCGAGAGGCTCCAACGATTGGACGACGGTGTCCAACAGCTCCGATAGTTCAACGCTGCCGCGCGGCGGCAGGTGGGCGTTCATTTCAACCCGGTTGAGGGATAGTAAATCATCGATCAGGCGCGACATGCGCGTTGCCTGAACCAACATCATCGACAAGAACCGTTCGCGCTTGTGATCGTCTTCGCGGCCGGCACCTTGAAGGGTTTCCACAATCAGTCTGAGTGAGGCCAGCGGTGTGCGAAGCTCATGACTTGCATGCGCTATGAAATCGGCACGCATTTGAGCGTGCTTTTCCTGATCGGTGAGGTCGCGCAGGATGATGAGCACTGCCGGCGCGCCGGCGGGCGGTTCGTCAATGGCGAGCCGGGAGATAATCGCGGACATATGGCGCATGACCGGGACGCGATCCTGCAAGTTCACGACGATCCGCTGATCGACGTCGCGGGCTCTGTCGATAGCGGCCAACAACGCCGGCTCGCGGCTGAGGAGCGCGATCGGACTGCCGACGCGAACGCGCGGGTAAAGGTCTGCAACCAAAGGGTTGTGATGAACCACAACCCCGGTTTCATCGACCACCAAAGCGGGATCCGACATCGCATCAAGGATCACCCGCCAACTCGGGTCGAAGCGCTCCGTGCCCGATGACGACAGGCCAGTTCCCGCGCTCGCAGAGCTGCTGTTCCAGGCCTCAATGTTCTGCAATTTCAGCAGTCTCGTCAAAGCGTTGATAAGCTGGTGCATTCCCGTACTCGAACCAACGACGTGTGCTGCCAAACGCGATTAGATCAGGTCCGCTCGGTCCGCTCGTCAAGCGGGTCGGCCGTGCCAGCCGGCCCGAGGCGGACACGCGACAGTTGCAACAGACGGGCGCCGCGCCGATATCTGACATCGCCAGCGCCAACTCAACGGACGACAAACAGCGGGCATTCAAGCGCTGCCACGAGCGGGCGCAGGCCACCACTGGCGGGCACCGCCAGGCCGCCAAACTGCGCGATGACAAAGCCGCCCTTGAGACGCCTGATAACCTCTGCAACAACTGCCGGCTCACCATGTGTTATCGCGCTGGCGCCGATACTTACGCCGGCTTTGCCGCCAAGCGCCAGGCGCACCTCGCCCTCGATCCGGAAGAGCTCTTGCCGGGTTTCGGCAAACAGCACGAGGACGATGTCAGAGCCGGTTACGGCGGCGATTCGTTCGGCGGCGCGGAGCATGGCCGGGAAGCGGTCAAGATCTTCGACTGTCACGATGACGGGGCCTGAACTGCGGGACGTGTTCGGGCCGACAACAACAACCCCGGTGGTATCGGAAACGGTGTCGAACAGTTCACGCAACGAGGCACACGAGGATGCACCAAACGGTTCGGCCAGGGCGACGACGTTCCAGGGACCGCGCTGTGCACAAGCCGCAGCCAGAGCGTGAACCGGTTCATCGCGAACGTAACTTTCACGGATTGGAACCTCGGCTTCGCGCGCAGCAATCGTGACCCGGCGTCGTGCGGCGAAGAAAACGCTGCGAAAATCCTGTTGGACCTGTTGATGGGACAGGCGCCGCCGCCGCCGACCGGTCAGGGAGATTTCCGTCGCGAACGGATAACGCGCCAGCTCGATGAGTTGGCGATCTTCGATGTAGAGGCTCTCGACCTCCGAACCGAAGGCCTGGGCAATCCGGAAGGCAGCACGTATCGCGGCATCACTGGTGCGCCCCGAACAGAACCGCAAGACAACCCGCCCGCGGGCTTCTTCGGCAGCGGCAACGTGTGCGATCATCGCCGCTCTCCCATGTGCAACCATTGCGCGGCCGTCGCATCATCAAGCACCGGGTCGTGCCGGCAGATTTGCGAGGATGTCGGATGCAACGTCGTCTCGAACTCGTCAGTCATCGTCTTTGCCACCACCACGTGCATTGTCTGCGAAGACGCCCAGTTTGTCTTCGACCCTGCGGAACAGCGTGCCTTCAGGATAAACTCCGGCGGCGTCGCGCTCGCCGGCCTTTACGCCCGTCAGGATCTCGATACCCTCGTCGATGCTGCTGACGCTATGGATGCGAAACAGGCCCTTTTCAACCGCATTAACGATATCGGGCCGCAGCATCAAATGCTGGACGTTGGCCTCGGGAATGAGCACTCCTTGGGTGCCGGTCAACCCTCTTGCATTGCAGACATCGAAAAAGCCTTCGATCTTTTCGTTGACGCCGCCAATGGCCTGAACCTCACCCCATTGATTGACCGAACCGGTCACCGCCAGACCCTGATCGATCGGCACGTCGGCCAGTGCCGACAGAAGGGCGTAGAGTTCTGTCGAGGACGCGCTGTCGCCGTCGACACCGCCGTAAGACTGCTCAAACACCAGCGATGCGGCCAGCGCCAACGGAATTTGCTGCGCGAACCGGCCGGCGAGAAAACCCCAGAGGATCATGACACCTTTGGAGTGGAGCGGGCCGCCGAGTTTTACTTCACGTTCGATATCCGTCACCCGGCCCTGGCCCATGCGAACGCGCGCCGTGATCCTGGTCGGGCGGCCAAACGCGAAATTGCCGAGCTGCAGGACCGAGAGGCCGTTGATCTGGCCAATCTTGCTGCCTTCGGTACCGATCAGGACAATTTCCCGGTCGATACTTTCCTGGGCCCTGTCGCGCATTCGGTCCGAACGTTGAATGCGCTCCTCAATCGCGCGATCAACATCCTGCTTGGTGATTTCCGAATGGCCGGCCTCACCGGACCAAAAATCAGCTTCACGCACGATATCGGCCAAGCGGCCAACCTCAATCGAAAGCTTGTCGCGATCGTCAGCCAGGCGGGAACCTTCCTCGATCAAGCGCGCGACCCCGCCGGCATCAACATGCTTGAGTTCGTGTTTGGCGACGATCGAGGTAATGAGTTCAGCATAGGCCTTGTGGTTGGTTTCGGAGCGCTCGATGGTGTCGTCGAAGTCGGCCTGCACCTTGAACAAGCGATCGAAGTCGGGATCGTTGGCGGCCAACAAATAATAGAGCTGGCGGTCGCCGAACAGGATCACCTTCACGTCGAGCGGTATCGGCTCGGGATCAAGTGTCTGAGTGGACATGATGCCGGCCGTTTCCGTTGGCGGCTCGACCTTTAACTCACGCGACTTGAGTGCGCGCTTGAGTGCCTCCCAGGCAAACGGCGAGAGCAGCATCTTGCGCGCGTCGACGAGCAGATAGCCGCCATTGGCGCGATGCAGCGCACCCGGCTTAATCAACAGGAAGTCCGTGACCAGCGCGCCCATTTGGGCGATATGTTCGATGCGGCCGATCAAATTGCCGAATGCCGGATTGAGTTCTTCGACAATCGGGCGTTCGCAGGCCTCCTTGGAGCCGTTGGCGACCATGATGTTGACCATATAGCGGCGAAATCGCGGGTCGCGCGAGACATCAACCGGTTGACGGACAACCTGTTGTGCTTCCTCCGGCTGGGGAAGAAACAGTGCGATATTGCGAACGAGGTCGCGGCCGGTCGCCTCCAGGTAGCTCGACACCTCTTCGATCTCGGCAAACTGTGCCTTGATATCGTCCAGCGCTTCGCGCACCGCGAATTCGGCAATTTCGGCGTTGAGGTCAGCCAGCTTGTGGCGGCGTTCCTTATCCGACTTCGGCACCGTTTCCAGAATGCTTTCGAGTTCGGATTGCAATGTCGCGATCTTGGCCTCGACGCTCTTGCGCATTTCTTCCGGCAGTCCGTTGAAGACCTCGGGCTTGACGACCTTGCCATCGTGCATGGGCGCCATGGCGATGCCGTTCGGCGTGCGCAGGATTGCGATGTTTTGCTCTTGCGCCTTCTGGCTCAGCGCTTCAAACGCTTCTTCCTGGCCGGCGCGAAAGCCTTCATCGATCTGGCGGCGACGGGCCTGATAGTCCTCGCTCTCAAACGCGGTTGGAACCGTCTGGCGCAACTCGTCAATGACCCCGACCATGCCCTTGGTCAGGTCGTGTGCCCATCCGCAAGGCAGCCGGATGGCGTTCGGCTTGTTGGTGTCTTCGAAATTGTTGACGTAGACCCAATCATAGACCGGTGCCGGCTCGATCGCCTTTTTGCGCAGGTAGGTTTTGACGGCGGTTGACTTGCCCGCGGCCGGCGGACCGAGGACAAAGACGTTGAAGTCGTGGGAGTCCATGCCGGTGCCGAACTCGATCGCCCGCAACGCGCGCTCCTGGCCGATCAAACCGGTCGCGCTGTCCAGCTCGGAAGTCGACGTGAAGCCGAGAGTTGCCGGATCGACGACGCGGCGCAGCTGTGCAACGGTGAGAGCATCATGCTGCCGTGCTCGGACCGTTTCGGCATGCGCATCAAAACGGGATTTCTCCGCCGGTGAACTGTCGGTTTGAGACTTGGTGAAGAACATATCTTTACTTTTCTTTCGCTTCGCGCAGATTGTCGATTGCGGGATCCGGGCCGCAGACTTATTAATCCGGCCAAATCGGCACTAATATGCCCGGATTTATAAGTTTGCGGCCCAATGAGATCAATCGGCCAGCGCCCGGATCGCTATGTGCCGGCGGCTTGATGGGGCAATGGTCGAACTCCAAGTTAGTAATTTTTGTACCGGCGGCAACCTCGGCGGACGGGCATAACATTATGTGTGCGCCATTGACGATAGCGCCGCGCCGTTCTGTGATGGCGGGGCAATGACAAATGACCAGCCTTCCCACAACCTTGCGGACGGCCATCCCGGTCTGGCCGACGCTCGCCAGTCGCCGGCTGCCTGGGCGATCGCGCGCGGCGTCATGCGGCTGCTGGCGGCACACGGGTTTGCGCCGCTGACAGAGTTAACGTTGCCAAACGGGCGGCGTGCGGACGTGTTTGCGCTGTCCGACAAGGGCGAGATCTGGATCGTTGAGATCAAGTCGTCCCTGGAAGACTATCGAACAGACAGCAAATGGCAGCACTACCTGGATTTCTGTGATCGGTTTTTCTTTGCCGTCGGGTCTGATTTTCCCGCCGACATTATCCCGCAAGATGCCGGCCTGATCATCGCCGATCGTTTCGCCGGCGAGATGATCCGTGACCAACAGCCCCGCAAACTATCCGCGTCGCGGCGCAGGGCGCTGGCTGCGCGGATGGCACGGGCGGCATCGGCACGCCTGCACCGCCTGCTTGACCCCGAGGGTGCGCTGGAAGCGCCCGGCCGATTTTAGGGGCCCCGATAGGGGATCGGTAAAGCCTGCGGCCTTTCGGCGGCACAGGGCGGCGATACGGGTTTCAGCCGCAACGGCAAACCACCGGCTTGAGCCGGTGGACAATTCACAAGCCTATGCACCGCGATGATCAGCGCGGTGCGCGCTTGGCGAGGATCCGCTGCAGCGTGCGACGATGCATATTGAGACGCCGGGCGGTTTCCGAAACGTTGCGATTGCAAAGCTCGTAAACGCGTTGAATGTGCTCCCAGCGCACGCGATCTGCCGACATTGGATTTTCCGGCGGTGGCGCCATCGCATTTGGCGGTGCGAGAAGTGCGTCGGTGACTTCATCGGCGTCGGCCGGTTTTGCGAGATAGTCGATTGCGCCGAGCTTCACGGCGGAAACGGCGGTTGCAATGTTACCGTATCCCGTGAGCACGATTGCCCGCGCATTGGCGCGCAAGCGGGACAGCTCGGCAATGACATCGAGACCGTTGCCATCCTCCAGGCGCATGTCGACGACGGCAAACGCCGGCGGCCGTTCGCGAATGAATGCCATGCCCTCGCCAACCGAATTGGCCGCACGCACATCGAAGCCACGCTGCTCCATTGCACGGCTCAGACGTTGCAGAAACGGTGCGTCATCGTCGACAATCACCAACGAGACATCTTCCGGTAGCTCTTCCTGGCTAAACGAATAGTCTTCTTCCACGGGCTCGTCTCCTTCGAAAGCAGCCGACTATAGACTGGTCTTGCGCCAAACCCAAGTAATCAAAGCGAATTTTAAACTATTGTGTTAAGGCTTTCGCGATCCGATGGGGCGAGTTCGCTGATGACGTCGGTTTGGGCCTCAAACAGGCCGCGCGGCCAGGTCATGCGAATGATGGCGCCGTGCTCAGGCGGTGTGTGGTTGTCAAATTCGAGGACGGCGCCAGTGCGTTCCAGCAGCGTTTTTGCGATGAAGAAACCGAGGCCCAACCCGGTTTGGTCGCCCGATCCCTTGTTCGACGGCCGCGTCGTCACATACGGCTCGCCGACACGGTCGATCACATCCGGGGCAAAGCCCGGTCCATCATCGACAATCTCTATGACCACCTTGCCGCCGCCCCAGTTGGCCCGGATAACGACCTGGGTTTCAGCGAAGTCCACCGCATTCTCTATGAGATTGCCCAAGCCATAGATCAATCCCGGATTGCGTTCGCCCTGCGGCTCGGTCTTGTTGACAGCCATGTCGTTGGGGGCCAGTTCGTAGACCACGCTGATGCTGCCGTCGCGATGGGGGTCGGCAGCTTCGTCGATGATCTGGGACAGCGTGACATGCAGATGCATCGGATCCTGGCCGGTGGGCTGGCGGGTCAGCTTCTGAAGGATCTCGCGACAACGCTGGGCCTGGCCCCGCATCAGATTGAGATCATCCAACAACGGGCTGTCTTCCGGCAGGCTCTTGCCCAGTTCCTTGGAGACCAGGACGATTGTACCGAGCGGTGTCCCCAATTCATGCGCTGCGGCGGCGGCAAGGCCATCGAGAGCATGCAACTGTTGTTCGCGCGCAAGCACCAGCTCGGTGGCGGTCAGCGCAGCCGACATTTGTCGCGCCTCGTGGGACAAGCGCCACGCGTAGACGGCAAGAAAGATGGTGCAGGCCGCGACCGCGGCAAAGAAGCCGTAAAGGTAGAGGTCCGGCAGAACCGGCCGTCCGGCATTGCTCCACGGCAATGGCAAGTGGAGAACAACCAGCATCGCGGTCAGAACCAGCGCGACGGCGCCAAGCAAGACGGTATTGCGCCCGGGCAACGTTGCCGCCGAGACCGTGACGGGCGCGACAATCAGAACGATGAACGGATTTTGAATGCCGCCCGTCATGAACAGGAGGACGGATAACTGGACCATGTCATAAGCCAGCAACATGGAAGCGAAGGCCGGGCTCAACCGATGACGACCGGCATAATTGAAGCCGAGATAAACGTTGAGCCATGCCGAGGCCGCTATGAACAGCAAGCAGTAGCCGATCGGCAGTTCGAAACGGAGGCCGAAGTAGACGACACATACCGCGATCAGCTGACCGACAACGGCAAACCAGCGCAGCCGCACGATTGTCTGAAGTCGCAGCCGGCTTTCGCTCGGCGATACAGGGCTAATCTGACGGAGATCGAGAAGTCTGGGCATCGAATTTGAATGGTCCTGCTGATGTCAACTGTCGCGCCCCGTGCAGTCGTTCGATTGCGCGGTCCATTGGCCGCTGTTCAACGCCCTGATGTTAGCATGCCTGGTGGCGCCACTGCCAATTGGAACGGTGGCATTGCTGGCGAGCGAATTTGCTCAACCCGCAATGAATTGAAGCTGCGCGTCAGTTTAGCGGGTTGGCGCCGGACGCGTCGCATTCCACCTTTGATGTGAAGGAGGAGCACAGACATGCGTCTCAAAATTGTAATCCTGAGCGTCATCGGATTGGCCGCGGGGCTCGCCGCCGGCATCGCCTTGCTGCCTGGCGCGCGCGAGGCTGTGATGACGAGCCAGCGGACGTGGACGGTCGGAAAGGCAACGATCGGCGGCCCGTTCCAGCTGATTGACCACGACGGCAAGGCGGTCAGCGATACGAGCTTCGATGGCGAATATCTGCTGGTGTTCTTCGGCTTCACCTATTGCCCGGATATCTGTCCGGCCGGACTGCAAACCATTGCAGCCGTCATGGACAAACTCGGCACGCGCGCAAGCAGGGTCCGGCCGCTGTTCATTTCAATCGACCCGGAGCGCGACAAGCCGGAGGTCTTGAAGCAGTATGTGTCTCACTTCCATCCACGCATCAGAGGTCTTACCGGTTCGCTGGAACAGGTCACGGCCGCCGCCAAAGCATACCGTGTCTACTTCCGCAAGGTCGAGACATCCGCCGCGGGCGGTGACTACACCATGGATCACTCCGCCTTCGTCTATCTGATGAGCCCCGCCGGGGAATTCATTACGCATTTCACGCATGCCACGCCGGTCGACAAAATGGCCGAGCGGATCGCCGGCAAAATCAGTGAATGAGACCTGATCGGTCAATCACGAATTTGTTCGCAGGAACTGAAGCTGCGTGAACGGCAACGATGTTATGCTTGTTGCCGGTCGCCGGTTGACGGTTGACGGTTGGCCAAATCGCTGAGATCGCGCGAAGACGTCTGAGAACACCAGCCCGGGAAACAAGCGCTTGATGGACGTTCGCTGGCGGATAC
The DNA here is from genome assembly GCA_965223355.1 of Hyphomicrobiaceae bacterium. Lineage (GTDB taxonomy): Bacteria > Pseudomonadota > Alphaproteobacteria > Rhizobiales > Hyphomicrobiaceae > Tectiglobus. The sequence continues at coordinate 2,460,128 of CBDCWE010000003.1, read as the reverse complement.
GACTGTGCAGCTCGTGCGTCGCGATAGGCTGCGCCCTGCTGGCTGGGCTCGTTGCAGCGGGCGAGAGCCGGGCCGGCAAATTCAAAACGCCCGATGTTTTCCTGCTTGGAGACTCGCAATTCGCGTTTGGCGCCGGCCCGACGTTCCACGATTTCTTTCGCAACTTCGCAGACAACTGCTCCGGCTACGGCGGCGACAAATGGCTCGCGCAGTATGGCGATTTGCTCGACGTCGGTGTCATGGGGGTCCGCTCGACATCGATCCACTCCTGGGTTGCGAGAAACTGGAACCTCAAGAAGTTTGTGTGCCAACCGGACCCCAAATGGAACGTCAACGCGCGCCTTTATGGCTGGATGAACAGGGCGAACGGTACTTACGTTCAACTCGGCCGGGCGCCTGACTTTAAAATATGCCAACCAAACCGGTCGGCCCTCGAGGTGATGTTCGCAGATCCCATGAACCGACCCAAGCTGATGGTCTGGTTCTTCACCGGCAATTCGGTGCACCGCTGGGCCAACGGGCGCAAGCAGACGCGCCGCGACATGCAACGGCTCGTGGCGCAGCTGCCGCGCGAAGTAGCCTGCATTATCATGACAACGGTGCCGACCTATCGGCTGAAGGACAACCGGCTGCGCTTGCGTGCGCAGATCGGCATTCGCCGGGCGATCGCCGAGACGGGTTCGCGCTGCCAGTTCATTCCAGGCTACACAGTATCGTCGCTCAAGGCATTTCAAGGAAACCGGAGATATTATCGCCGGTATGCGTCGGGTAAGGTCAAGGACCCCTATCATCCCAACGAAGCCGGTGCCCGTGCCTTTCTCGATCTGCAACGCAAGGCGCTTTGCACTGCAGCGATCAAGGCGCTGCGCCCGATGGCGACGGCCGCGCGCAAGCGGACTATCGAAGCGGCGGCGGATCTCGGGAAAGTTGGCCTGCCGGCCCCCGTGCGCAAATAGATCGTTTCCGTCTGAGGCGGACATAGCCGAGGGCGTTCAGCACGATGATCTATCGCCTCGGCTTTCGCCGGTGGAGGATTCATCGGCACAGGACGTGCGTTGCATCGGGCTCGAAGCAACGCGCAAATCCTGCGCTGGCGTAGAAATGGCTGGCCGCCTGCCCGCTCGATCGCAGCCGGATCAGTCGAAAATTACCCCGGGCTTCCGCCAGCAGTTTCTGCAACAACGCCCGCCCCAGTCCGCAACGGCGGTAGTTTCGCGCGATATAGAAATGGCGCAGGCGCCCGACGTCCGGGTCACTCACATAGGGGTCTTGATTGAGCCCGCCGACACCGATCAGCGCATCGCCGTCGAACAAGCCAACCAGGATCTCACGTTCGCGATCGAAACGATTGCGCCCGTCCGACCATTCATCATAGAGGCGGTCAAGAAACTCGTGACCCTCCGCACGCGCTTCATCACGCAAGATTGTCATGTCGGTGACGTCCAGATCCAGGTTTCGGATCTCCACAGCCTCAAATCCTTATCTGTCTGCCTCAGGCGGGTCTGCCTCGCCGGCCCGCTTTGCAGTCCACCCCCACATACAGGCGTGCCATTGGGCGGCCGGACGGCGGCGCGGGATGGTTCCAGCAAACTCCGACAGGCTACAATCAACGGGCTGCCCGAACCAGACCAGACCAGACCAGACCGGACCAGACCAAACCGAACCAAACCATATCAGACTATCAAGTAACCGATCAGCATTTCACCGCGCTTGGCAATCGACACCGGGCGAATAATCTTGCAGCAGCCTTCGTCATTCATCGCCAACACCATTGGAGACAGCCATGGCCGCTGCGTCGCCCGACACCGCCAACCAGTATGACTTTATCATCGTCGGCGCTGGTTCCGCCGGATGTGTCCTCGCCAACCGCCTGACCGCCGACGGGACGACAAAGGTATTGCTGCTCGAAGCCGGCGGCAGCGACAAGAATTTCTGGGTGTCCCTGCCGGTTGGCTTCACCAAACTGATGACCAACCCGAAATTCAACTGGATGTTCGAGACCGAGCCGGAAGACAACGTCAACGGCCGCCGCATCCCGATCCCGCGCGGTAAGGCGCTTGGCGGCTCGAGCGCGATCAACGGCATGATCTACGTTCGCGGCCAGCCGCTCGACTACGACACATGGGCCCAGTTCGGCAACCGCGGCTGGTCCTATGACGCGGTGCTGCCCTACTTCAAGCAAATGGAGCACTTCGAACGCGCAGCCGAAGGCAAGGCCGACGACAGCCGCGCCACGGGCGGCGTTGTCAACGTCGCTGACGGCTATGTCACGCACGAACTGGCTGATGCCTTCATCGCCGCCGGCGAGGCCCTCGGTCATCCGCGCAACCCGGACTACAACAACGGCACCCAGGACGGCGTGGGCTACTACCAGGTGACAATGCGCAACGGCAAACGTTGGAGCACCGCCAATGCCTATCTGGATCCGGCGCGCAACCGGCCCAACCTGCACATTGAAACCAATGCATTCGCGCGAAACGTCGTGCTTGAGGGCAAGCGGGCCGTCGGCGTGTCTTATGACGTAAACGGTCAGCCGCGGGAGGCGCGTGCCGGCGAGGTACTGCTGGCTGCCGGCGGCGTGCAGTCACCGCAGTTGCTGGAGCTGTCCGGCATCGGCCAGCCGGAACTTTTGCGTTCGCTCGGCATTGACGTGCAACACGAATTGCCAGGCGTTGGCGAGAACTATCGCGACCACATATGCGCCCGCCTTAACTGGCGCGTTAAGAACACGGTGAGCTTCAACGAAATGACGCGCGGGCTTCGTCTTTTCACCGAGGGCGTTCGTTACTTCACCACCGGTCGCGGCTTGCTCACAGCCCCGGCAGCGCTCGCCCACGCCTTCATTCGGACCCGCGCGGAACTGCAGAGCCCCGACATCCAGATGTTCTTCATGCCGGTCAGTTACTCCGACGCCAACAACCGTGCGCAGATGGATAAAGAGCCGGGCATGACGCTGTCGATCTATCAGCTGCGCCCGGACTCAACCGGTTCGATCCACGCAAAGTCTGCGAATTTCCGCGATGCACCGGCCATCCGGCCGAACTTCCTGTCGGTCGACATCGACCGTCGATGCCTGATCGATGGCATCCGCATGGGTCGCGAAATCATCGAACACAGGACGATGGACCAATACCGCGTCTCGGAAATGAACCCCGGCAGCGACTGCCAGAGCGATGAGGACATCCTGGCGTTCTGCCGCGCCACCTGCCAAACCGCTTACCATCCGGTCGGCACCTGCAAAATGGGCAGCGATCCGATGGCCGTCGTCGACGACCGCTTGCGCGTCCACGGTGTGGCCGGCCTGCGGGTCATCGACGCCTCGATCATGCCGACCATGGCGTCCGGCAACACCAATGCCCCAACCATTGTGATTGGCGAGAAGGGAGCCGATATGGTGCTGGAAGATGCACGCGGATAGATCCCTGCGGGCTGGTCAGGTTGGCTGGCGAGCACGGACTGACGGAAGCACGGCGCGACATCGAGCCGGCCTGATGCACGCCGCGGCAGTTTTGCTGCCTCAGGCCTCATCGACGATCGGATTGCGCAGCACGCCAATGCCCTCGATCTCAATCTCAACCGTATCGCCGGCCTTCATCCAGGCCGGCGGTTTGCGGGCGTGCGCGACGCCGCTCGGTGTGCCCGTGGCGATAATGTCGCCGGGTTTGAGTGTCATGAACTGAGACAGCAGTGCAATTGTTCTGGCCGTCGAGAAGATCATGTCGGCGGTGTTGGAATCCTGCATTGTCTCACCGTTGACACGGGTCATGATCCGCAGGCCCGCGGCCCCCGGCGGCAATTCATCGGCGGTGACGATATGCGGGCCGCAAGGGCCGGTACCGTCGAAGTTCTTGCCCGGCGTCCACTGCGAGGTCTTGCGTTGGAAATCGCGCACCGAGACATCGTTGAAGATCGTGTAGCCGAACACATGATCAAGGGCTTCGGCCTCGGCAATGTGACGGCCAGCCTTGCCAATCACAATCGCCAGTTCGCACTCATAATCGAGTTGCTCCGAAATCTTGGGGCGAATGACGGGTCCGCCGGCGGCCACCAGCGAACTTGCGACGCGCACAAAGAACGACGGATAGGTTGGGATGTCATGCCCGCCTTCCCGGGCATGCAGGGCATAGTTGAGCCCGACGCAAATGAACTTTTCCGGTCGTGCGAGGGGTAGCGCCGGCCGGACGTCGTTGACAGATGACCGTGCGGATGCGGGCGCGTTTTGAAGGGCGGCTTTGGCCCTTGCCAGCGCTTCATCGCCGCCTTCAATTAGCGCCAGCATGTCGTTTGGCAATGAGACGTCCGCAGACTTGAGCCTGACCAAATCATTGCCATCGACGGCGCCAAGCGATAGTCCGTTTCCGTCTTGATACATCATCAGTTTCATTGCAGGACCCTTTCGCGGAGTTCGCCGGCTCAGCCGCGCAAATTGTGTCTGTCCAGCCATCGGTCGATTGCCGAATTCACCTCATCGGCCGCCTCAAGCATGGTGTAGTGCCCGTATCCCGGTAGGCCGACGATTTCGGCGTGCGGTGCCAGTTGCGCGACGAAGCGTTCGTAGGCTCCGACTTCGCCGGCCTGCAACGTGCGCCGGCCACCGCTGGCGTCCCGTGTCGTCGATTGCACGACGAGGATCGGAATGTCGGCTGCCGACAGTGCATCACGGGCGCGGGTGCCGTCCCACCTGATGAGGTTTTCATAGAGCGGACGGCCAATTTGTTCGGGTACCGCCAGGGCGCGCGCGATCAGCTTTTGTTTGAGGTCGTCCAGTTCCGGATCGTAGAACATCTGCGCAAACAGCGCCTCGGCAAATGCCCGATAGCCGGTCGCGGCAACGGCCGTTCGAAAACCCGCCAGGACGGCGTCAAGATCGGCCAGCGCTGTTGAGTTGCTGCCGTCGGCTAGGATCAACCCCTTGACCAAATCCGGGGCCTGGCGGTGGGCGTCGATGGCGATCCGCGTTCCCATGCTGTGGCCGCCGAATACGGCCCGATCGATACCCTTGGCGCGGATCAGTTCGAGGCAGTCGGCGGCGAGTTGCTCCATTGTCATTGCCGCCTGACCGCGCGCCGAAATGCCGTGCCCGCGCAAGGCCACCGTGATCACACGGTGGCGGGCTGCGAGATGGTCGGCCTGCGGTTGCCAGTCCTCCGGCCCGCTGGCGAAACCATGGACAAGGACGATCACCGGGTTGCCTTCGCCCGCATCTGAATGGCGCAAATCGATGTCAGACATGGCCGGCATCCTACCTGGTAAAACTGCCGCCGCGCGAACCGTGCCCGCCGTCAACTGTAAGCACGGTGCCGGAAACATAAGAAGCGCGATCCGATACCAGAAACGTTACGACGTCGGCTATTTCGGCAACCGACGCGGCCCGGGCCAGCGGCATGCTCGCCAAGTAGCTTTGCCAGTTGTCTTCCGAGCCGGTATCGGCTTTGGCCCGTGACTTCATCAAAGTGACGAGGCGCTCGGTTTCGACCGGGCCAGGACTGACCGCGAATACGCGAATCCCATCTTCAAGGGAGTAACTGCCCAGCGCCCTAGTGAAGGCATTGAGCGAGGCATTGCCGGCGGTACCGGCGATATAGGAAAAGTCGGTGCGGTCGGCGGCTAGGCCCGTCACATTGCAAATCACGCCGCCGCCGTTGGCCTTCATGCGCGCGTAAGTCAGGCGGCAATTGTTGATATAACCAAAAACCTTGAGGTCCCATGCTTCGCGCCAGCGCGCTTCGGTGATCGCCTGCAGGTCACCGCCGGGTATGGCGCCGGCGTTGTTGACCAGAATGTCGGGCGCACCAACCGCGTCGAGCAGCGCCTGCGATGAACCCGACGTCGAAAGATCCATGGCATGAGCCTCGACGGTGGTGCCGGTCTGCGAGCGGATCCGGTCGGCGGCCGCATGCAACATCGCTGCATCGCGCGAGACGATGTGGACGGTGCAACCTTCGCGTCCCAGCGCCTCGGCAACGCCGTATCCGATTCCCTTCGAGGCCCCCGTTACGACCGCTGTGCGACCGGATAGTCCTAGTTCCATGATGCTTTTCCTCGTTGTGCATGATGTCTGGCCGAATGCGAACGCTATGGCCGCAAGCGGAATACCTATCCGGGGAAGCCTTCCAACTCGCGTTCGGCGCCGACGGGAAGCGGTGTGCGGGCGGCATTCATCACCATGGCAAGCAGGGAATAGTGGCCGCAAATCGCGGAGAAATCGATGATGCCCTTGTCGCCGAATTTGCCCTTCAGGCGGTCATAGGTGGGATCGCTTACCTGGCCATTGCGGTGCAGTTCCGTGCAGTATGCATAGACGGCCTCCTCGTCATCGCTCATGGCGGCCGGGCGGCGGCCGTCGCGCAATGCTTCGATGATGTTCTGGCCAAGGCCCGCCTTTTCGGCGATTTGGCGATGGGCAAACCACTCGTAGTTCTGCGACCAGCGGCGCGCGGTGACGAGGATGGCCATTTCGGTAAGCGGCAAGGGCAGGCCCGTTTCATAGCGCAAATAGTATCCCATCTGGATCGCAATCTCGAACACGCGCGGGCTGCGCAACAACGGCACAAACGGTCCGCCGATCTTTCGGCCGCGCTGCTTTTCAAAGAACGCGATGGCAGCCTTCTGGGCGTCGTCAAGTTGCGCCTCGGGCTGTTCCGGCATGCGGTTGTCTGGTGAGTCGACCGTCTGCGGCACGGCCTGCAATTCTTCCGGGATCTCGGGTGTTGTCACAGTTCTCGTCCTCATCTCAATGCACCTGGTCAATGCACCTGGTCAATGCGCCTGATCAATACACCTGGCGCGGTGATCGGTCCGCACGTGGCTGCGAAATGCGCCGACTATGGCCTGGCGGCATCATGAGCGAAATTTGCCGAAACCGAAACACCCGCCGGCCCAGATACGTAATATCTGGTCTTGTCCAGAGCTTGTGGCTCGGTTATTCGGCGCTCCATGATGCTGTACCGCGCCTTTGCAACCGTCGGCGGGCTGACCATGATCAGCCGTGTGCTCGGCTTCGTTCGCGACATTCTGATCGCGGCCGCCCTCGGCACCGGCTTTGTGGCGGATGCCTTCTTCGTAGCGTTTCGCTTTCCCAATCTGTTCCGCCGCCTGTTCGGCGAAGGTGCATTTAACTCGGCCTTCGTGCCGCTGTTTGCCAGGCGCCTTGAAGGGGACGGCGAAGCGGCGGCAAAACGATTTGCCGAAGATGCCATGTCGGGTCTCGGATTTGTGCTGCTGGTGTTTTCCGCCATGGCCATGCTCGCAATGCCGTGGCTGATGCTGGTGCTGGCGCCGGGATTTCAATCGTCACCGGAGAAATTCGAACTCGCGGTGGCGCTGACGCGGATCGCGTTTCCGTATTTGCTGTGCATGTCCCTGGTGGCTTTGCTGTCCGGCGTTTTGAACACCTATAACCGCTTCTGGGCGGCAGCGGCAGCACCGATCGTTCTCAACATCGTGTTGATATCATCGATCCTGATTGCAATCGGCTTGGGAGTTGGCGCGCAGCGGGAGGCCGGCTTCATCCTGGCGAGCGGGGTTGTCATCGCCGGCTTGGCACAGTTGGCGATGCTGTGGTTGGCGGTGCGCCGCGCCGGCGTGCGGCTGTCGTTTCGGATGCCGCGCTACAACACCGCCATGAGGCGGCTTGTCAGCCTCGGCATTCCCGGCGTCATCGCCGGCGGCATAACGCAGCTCAACATCGCGATCGGCACCATCATTGCGTCGTTGCAGGCAGGCGCCGTGACGGTCCTTTATTTTGCCGACCGCCTCTATCAATTGCCGCTCGGCATCGTCGGGATTGCGATTGGCGTTGTCCTGCTGCCCGATCTGTCACGCAAGTTGCGCGCCGGCGACAAAGCGGCCGTGCAAGAGAGCCAGAACCGGTCGCTTGAGTTTGCATTGCTGTTGACCTTGCCGGCCGCCGTCGCGCTTGGCATCATCGCCGAGCCGATCATCAGCGTGTTGTTCGAGCATGGTGCCTTCACCGCAAGCGACACCAAAGCGACGGCGGCGGCGCTGATTGCCTTCGCACCGGGATTACCGGCCTTCGTTTTGATCAAGGTGTTCCAACCCGCGTTTTTTGCGCGCGAAGACACGCGCACGCCAATGTGGTTTGCCGGTTACTCGATGGTCGTGAACGTTGCTGGCTCGCTCATTTTGTTCTTCTGGTTCAAAGCGCAGGGTTGGATGCCGCACGTCGGCATTGCGCTTGCGACCTCGATCGCCGGTTGGGTCAATGCAGTGTTGTTGTGGCAGACATTGGTGCGACAGGGAACGTTTGTTGCCGATCGCCGGCTGGTGTGGAATATCGCGACGATCGCGTTTGCAAGTTTGCTGATGGGCGGCGCGCTCTATGCTGCACTGCCATATGGCGCTAACTATTGGGCGCGCGAAGCCGCACTCCTGCACAGGATCATCGGTCTCGGCGCCCTCGTGGCGGCCGGCATGATCTTGTATTTCGGGCTTGTTTCAGTTGTCGGCAAGTTCGCGTTACGCGCCATGTTGCGGCGCAGCAGCTAGAGCAACCTGCCTTTATTCGGAATCGGAACGATCCCGAATAAAGGCAGAAAGTTGCTCGCCTCTAAAGTGGCGATCATCTTTGTGCTTTAAGTTGGAACCGCAATAGCGGTTCCAACTTAAAGCACGATGATCTAACGTGGCTGCGCGTGCGGTTCACACGGTGCCTGTCCCGATCCGCCCGGCCGTGCCAACCGCCAAACCAACGGATTGATATCAAATCATATCTTTCACGCCAGCCCGGATATCCGGCGAGCTTTGGTTAGACCCGTTTGAAAGATCGGCGTTGCTCTCGGTGGCCCTGCGTGGCAGCATGGTGCTATGGCAAATGCAACACTCCGTCGCGCCTTCGAAGAAGGCCACATACGCAAGTTTCTGGTTATTGCGGACGAGACCGCGGAGGTCGATGCCGCACTCTATTTTGCTGCATGCCGGGCTAAGCGGACAATGGGGCGGCTGGTCTTCCTGTACGTGATCCAGCCGCAGGACTTTCAGCACTGGATGGGCGTCAAGGACGTCCAGGTCGAGGAAGAAACACAAAAGGCCCGCGCCCTGTTCCGGTTGTTCCGGCGCAAACTGGCCAACGCCGAATTGGATCACGTCGAAACCGAAGACGTGATCCGCGAGGGAAATCTCGCTGAAGAGATTGCCAAGATGATCGATGAGGACGAGGATATCGGCGTCCTGGTGCTGGGCGCAGCAACCGACAACAAAGGGCCGGGACCGTTGGTGTCATCACTTGCAGCCGGCAAAGCAGCCGGGACCTTTCCCATTCCCATCACCATCGTTCCGGGACACCTGACCTTAAATGACGTCAAGGCACTAGCCTGACGACGTTGCGCAGTATCGTCTGTTGGGGCCGCAGACGCGCCGGCGAGATCGTGCGGCCACGGCGCTGAGCGCTGATCACGCGTTCCGGCATCGCCCAATCGGGCGTAGGAAGCGTCGAATTTAGGACAACGGCGCCCGATGCCACCTGTAACACTCGGCGCCATCCAAATTTTGTGTAGTGCTGACCGCGCCGGCCCCGGGTCCAGAACCGCCCGCGCGGCTGACCGGTCATCTTTGGAAGTGGAAATGGTTGTGATGGGCGCACGGGACGACAACACTGCGATTTCAGGATCTGCGACCGGGCAGCAGGTCGCGGCGGCCGCGCGTGGACGCGGCGGGCGAAAGGGGCGTCGCGACCGGCGCCAGGCGGGCGCATCGGGACTGTCGGCCTACATCACGCGAAACATTCCGTTCGTCGACCTTCTCGACGAAGACGGCCTGACGCGGATTGAGGATAAGGCCGATCAGATCCTAGAAGAGATCGGCGTGGAATTTCGTGGCGACGCCGAGGCGCTGCGACTGTGGAAAGACGCCGGTGCCGACGTCGATGGCGAACGCGTTCGCTTTCCGCGCGGGCTGCCGCGATCAATCATTCAGGCATCCGTGCGCCCGCAGTTCACCCAGGTTGCACGCCATGCCGCGAAATCCGTTGAAATTGGCGGCCGGCATCTGGTTTTCGCCCCGGCCTACGGGCCGCCGTTCGTGCGGGATCTCGAGGGCGGTCGGCGCTATGCATCGCTGGAAGATTTCGAGAATTTCGTCAAGCTCGCCTATATGTCACCGGCCCTACATCATTCCGGCGGGACCGTATGTGAGCCGGTCGACATCCCCGTCAACAAGCGCCATCTCGACATGGTTTACGCGCATATGCGCTATTCCGACAAACCGTTCATGGGTTCGGTGACGGCACCGGAACGGGCGCAGGATTCGGTCGAGATGTGCCGCATTTTGTTCGGCGAGGCGTTCGTCGACCAGAACTGTGTGGTCGTCAACCTCATCAACATGAATTCACCGCTGGTGCTTGATGCAACCATGAGCGGCGCGCTCAGGGTCTATGCGGCGGCCAACCAGTGTTCGATCGTGACGCCGTTCATCATCAGCGGCGCGATGGGGCCGGTGACCATTGCCGGTGCGCTTGCCCAAGCCCACGCCGAGGCGATGGCTGGCATTGCGCTGACGCAGCTGGTGCGCCCCGGTTCGCCCGTGATCTACGGCAATTTTTTGTCGTCGATGTCGCTGCTGTCAGGCGCGCCGACCATGGGCATGCCGGAGCCGGCCCTGGGCTATCTGGCGATCGGCCAGCTGGCGCGCAGGCTCGGCGTGCCGCTGCGCTGCGGCGGATCGTTGACGGCGTCGAAAATCGCCGATGGTCAGGCGGCACAGGAAAGCGCGGACTCACTGATGCCGGCAATCCAAGGCGGCGCCAACTTCATTTTGCATGCCGCCGGCTGGCTCGAAGGCGGCCTCGTCATGGGCTATGAAAAGTTCGTCATGGATGCCGAGCACCTGATGATGATGCATCGCTTTGTCGACGGCATTAGCCTAGATGACAACGCCTTTGCGATCGATGCCTTCCACGAGGTCGGCCCGGGCAACCATTTCCTCGGCTGCGCCCACACCATGCGCAACTACGAAACCGCGTTCGTCAATCCAAAGCTGACCGATAGCGAGTCGTTCGAACAATGGCGCGATGGCGGCGAGCAGGACATCCGCCAGCGCGCGCATGAGTTGTGGAAGTCGATGCTCCTGAACTACGAGGCACCGGCCATCGACCCGGCCGTCGATGAAGCCCTCAGGGACTTTGTCGCCAAGCGCAAGGCAAGCATGGAAGACGCCTGGTATTAGGCCCGCGAACTGAACCGCCCCGGGTTTGCCGGAGGCTGTTTAGTTTGAGTCAGGCGGCGATCTTCAGCTCCTCCAGGCTGGCGTAGTAGGTATCTTCTGCTTCGGCGGGTGGGATGTTGCCGATCGATGAGAGCAGGCGGCGGTTATTGAACCAGTCGACCCATTCAAGTGTCGCGTACTCGACTGCTTCAGGCGATCTCCATGGTCCACGCCGATGGATCACTTCAGCTTTGTAAAGCCCGTTGATCGTCTCGGCCAGTGCATTGTCGAAGCTATCGCCAACACTGCCGACCGATGGCACCAGGCCGGCTTCCGCCAACCGCTCCGTGTATTTGATCGAGACGTATTGCACACCACGATCCGAATGGTGGACAAGGCCGCCGCCGACAACAGGTTTTCGATCATGCAAAGCCTGCTCCAGGGCGTCGAGTACAAAGCCGGCATGTGCCGTCCGGCTGACGCGCCAGCCGACGATGCGGCGGGCATAGGCATCGATGATGAAGGCGACGTACACGAAGCCGGCCCAGGTGGAGACATAAGTAAAGTCTGACACCCACAGCACGTTGGGCCTCGGTGCCTTGAAGTGCCGGTTGACATGATCAAGCGGGCAGGGCGCCGATCTATCCGGCACTGTCGTACGCACCTGCCTGCCACGGATCGCGCCTTGTAATCCCATGGCTTTCATGAGCCGCTCCACCGTGCAGCGCGCGATATCGAAGCCTTCGCGCTTGAGTTGGCGCCAGACTTTGCGCACGCCGTAGACACGAAAGTTCTCATCGAAAACCCTTTGGATCTCAGGCATCAGCACAGCGTCACGCTTAAGACGAGGCGGTGCCGTGTCAGGGTTGATGCGGCGGTGCGCATACGCGTGGTAGGTCGACGGGGCGATCTTGATGACACGGCAGATCGGCTCGACCCCGTACGCAGACCGGTACTCATCGACAAAGCTGATCATGTCTTGGACCGGCGGTCGAGCTCCGCCTGTGCAAAATACGCCGACGCCTTGCGCAGGATCTCGTTGGCCTGACGCAGCTCGCGGTTCTCCCGTTCAAGCTGTTTCAATCGCTCGCGCTCTTCGCTGGTTGGCCCGGGCTTTAGGCCTCGATCACGCTCGGCTTGGCGAACCCAGGTGGACAACGTTTGCGCCGCGCATCCGATTTTGGCTGCAATGGATTCGATCGCCGCCCATTGCGACGTATGCTCGCCGGTCTGATCGAAAACCATCCGCACGGCGCGCTCACGCACCTCCAGCGAATACCTTGGCGATGTCTTTCTTGGATGATTCGTCATAGCTCCAGTCTCTCAAGAGTTGGAGCCTCCGACAAACCCGGGGCGGTTCACTTTCTCAGAAAACAAGCGAACAGCAAAGTCGACCACCGAGACGCGTGTCAGTTCGTTCACTTCTTTGAGAGTAAACCACGCGGCATCCGCGGTTGTTGCATCGCCGCTGAAATCACGCTTGAGTTCTCCGACAACGTTCGTTCCCTGGAAGATCAGACGAAGGGCATGACCCGGCTTTCCTCCTCTAATCGAGCTTTCACTAAACCACTCGGATTGCGCGCCTAACAAAGGACCGATCTCTGCTTCCAAACCGGTTTCCTCTTTCAACTCACGCTTTGCGGTCTCGTGCGCCTGCTCGCCCCATTCCATGCCGCCTCCTGGAAGCGTCCAAGCTCCTGAATGAGGATGACCGGTTTTCTCAAACTGCGTAAGCAAAATTCGGCTTTGCCGATCGAGCACAAACACATAAGCGGCAGCCCTTTGCCATTCGGCTTGGATGGCCTGCACATTGTCTACCGTTTGAGTGGCCATGTCCTAAGCCCTTCTGCTATTTAGCTAGTTTGGCTTACGTACCCGCACATGAAGAAACAAAGGAGCTATTCTTGTATCAGCAATTTCGGGACAGCGCAGAGCTTCGTCGGCTGTTGCCTTGGGTTCCTGAAGCTGCTCGATGACAAAGCCGGATGCGATCAGTTGGTTCAACCAATTCGAAAGCGTCCTATGGAAGCGGGGAACTTTAAACAGCGCAGGAATGTGCTCGCCCGCTCTACGCGCACTACCGAATGTCCATTCCTCTATGCTTCCATCATTCTCAACAAAGTAGTCGGCTACCTCTACGGCGTAGTCGTTGCCGTCCTTGTCGCGAAGTGGTCTTCGGTGTGGCGGTGCGAAGCATGGATGCAGGATCGAAAACTGAAAAAATCCGTCAGACTTGATGGTTCGATAAATCTCTGACAAGGCTAGCTCACTGTCGTGCACGTCCATCATGCTCATGAAGGCTGTAGCAAAGTCAAAGTGTTGATCTGGGAATGGCAATGCCGTCGCATCGGCAACTGAATATCGGATCCCAAGGGGATATTCGCGTTCGACCTCACCGGCGTGCCTGATAAACGTTGGAGCAAGATCAATTGCCTCAATCGATCCACCCAACTTAGCAAGCTCCCGGGTATTAGTCCCTTCACCGCAGCCCACGTCCAACCCGTTCAGATCCGTTATGCGCGGCAACATTGCGAGGAAGGCTGGCGTATTGTGCATATCTCAGTAGACGTCATGCCCTGCTCTTGAAAGGCGCGTCCAAGTATCAGCGTTCTCTTCCCAGAGCTTAGCCACCTGCGACTTGTCATTTGCATATTCCATAGCAGTTAACGCTTATCCTTGGTGCGTAATCGTGAACTGTGCGTATCAGATTGGCAGCGCCAGTGATGGCGACCACAATCACCCGGTTTGTGTGCCGATTTCGACGCCTCGATGACGCAAGTATTGGTATAACGTGGCCTTGCTGATGCCAAGGTTGCTTGCGATCTCGACGACGCTCAAATTGCCTTCTCGGTACAGAGACTCGGCAGCCATCGCCTTCAGCTCAGCATCGGGCGTCAGTCCTCTCGATCGGCCACCAACGCGACCACGGGCGCGAGCAGAACACAATCCGGCCTGTGTGCGCTCTGCAATGAGATCGCGTTTAAACTCAGCTAACGACGCAAAGATATTAAATATCAGTTTGCTCTGAGCGTTCGTAGTGTTGATGGGATCGTTGAGGCTTTGCAGACCAAATGCCGCGCCCGTTCAACTTGCTCACCAGTTCAACCAGGTTTTTGAGCGAGCGCCCAAGCCGGTCGAGTTTCCAAATCACGATTACATCGCCGGGCCGAGCCTGACCCAGCAATCGCTCCAATTCAAGGCGGTTCGACTTCGCTCCACTGACCTTCTCCTCAAAAATACGCTCGCATCCCGCTTGTTGCAGGGCATCAATTTGCAGATGCTAACAGTCTCTTGAAAAACTAACGTGGCGGTGCTGTTTGTCTAGCACAACGGTTTCGGTTGGTCGGTTGTGGGCTGCTGCATCGGTGGGCCTGCGCTGCTGGGGCGTCTAACGCAAGCGCAAGATGGCATCAACGCAACATTCGCATCATGATGCGAGCCGTTTCGGAATGCGCATCAAGTTGTAGGCGATCAGGTTTAGGATGAAGTCGGCGGCGACTCCGGCGATACCGCGGTGCTTAGATCATCGTGCTTTAAGTTGGAACCGCAATGGCGGTTCCAACTTAAAGCACGATGATCTACTACGACTGTTATTGCTATCTGCCGCTCACCATCTTCTGCGGTCGCCACCTGCTGGGCGCCAAACTGCGGCGCTCCAACATTGATGCCTCGGCCGGCTCACGAGAAGAGATTGCCCGCATTACGGCTCAGATCCGTGAGGCCTGGCCCGGGGTCAGGATCATTCTGAGGGCCGATAGTGCCTTTGCCCGTGAAAAACTAATGGCGTGGTGCGAGGCCAACACTGTTGATTATGTCTTCGGGCTTGCCAGAAATGCCCGCCTGGTCGATGCCATCTCACCCGAACTCGATGCGGTTCTGGAGGTCCACCGCGAGACCGGCCAGCCGGTGCGCTGGTTCAGCGACTTTCAATGGTCGACACGAGAAAGCTGGTCGCGTTCACGCCGCGTCGTCGCCAAGGCCGAGGCAACGCACGGCGGCACCAACCCGCGCTTCATCGTCACGTCGCTCGGCTCGCAAGAGGTCGACGCACGCGCCCTCTACGAGGACGTGTACTGCGCCCGCGGCGACATGGAAAACCGCATCAAGGAATGCCAGCTCGACCTTTATGACGATCGCACATCCGCTTCGACGATGCGCGCCAACCAACTGCGGTTGTGGTTTGCAGCGATGGCCTATGTGCTGTTATCGGCGCTCAGGCGCATCGCGCTTGGCCAAACCCGGCTGGCAAAAGCCACGTGCGGATCGATCCGGCTCAAACTCTTGAAAGTCGGCGCCCATGTCAGGGTAAGTGCACGCAGGATCAAGATATCGTTCGCATCGGCCGCACCGGTAGGCGATGTCTTTGCTCTCGCCCACGCCCGATTATGCAGAGCCACCGCCTGAACGACCGGCCCCGCCCGCCCGACCATCAACAACGAGGATCATTGCCACCAACATGCAAGCCGCTCGACCAGCGGCAACCATCCCGCCTGCCCAACATGCCCTCAACTTGTAAGCCGATCGAGAACCAGCCGATGCCACCGGTGAGAAAGCCGGGCTAGGTGCCCGTCCAGATAAGGTTCGGGCAGGCTCCCTAATCCACGGCATGAAAATTGGACGCAGCCCCGAAGTTGATGTCGCGTATATCGTATCAACAACGATCGAAAATTGACCCATCAATCTTGCGACACTTCAGTTGAGCTGCGCGCAGCTCAACTGAAGTGTTTAGGTCACTTTGACATGTCCAGCACGTAGAGTGTGTGCGGCTTCTCCTTTTCCAGAAATTCGCCACTGGCGAGGAAACCCGCACCAGTCGTGCAGCGAATGGCTGTTAAATTGCGATTGTCGTGGCCGATATGAAAGCTGCGATCTTGGCTGGGAAGTTGCGTAGCCGTCTGCGTCGTCAACGCTTTCAGCATTCTGGAACCAAGCCCACGGCCAAGCAAGCGATTGTCTCCGATGAAGTAGTCAATGCTAACGCCCATCGTTCTGCCGATGACAGCGGCTCCACAGTCAGGAAAGCTGCGATTTTGATACCATTGCATGTATCCGAACGGTTGATCATCTTCTAAGGCTATGACGCATTTTACTAAGCTATTGTCGTTGGTTCGCGGCGTGAATTTCTTGCGCACTTCCTCCCTTGAGATTGCGTCCCGCATGTAGAATGGGCGCAAATGAGGTTTATTGAGCCAACCAAAGAGGAGCGCAATATCGGTTTGTCTGAGAGGTCGCAGGGTCAATGTCATTGTGCGTTTAGAAGTTCGGACAGCCTGTGGTTTTTTAGGCCGGATTGTCGCGCGTTCATCCGGTAGTCTATCGATTTTCTACTCCATCGGAATTGCTCGACTGCGATGGAGCACTGACCGTAAAAAAGAATTTCGCACCCTGCGAGACTGAACGGCTTCGACTTCGTGCGCTGATGCCGGATGATGTTTCTTCTGTATTCAGCATCCCGGGCGATACTGAGACAATTGCACATGTGTCCCGGCGGCAGGCGTCGCTTGAGACCACGGGAAACTGGCTTGAACGTTGCATGCGGAATGAAGAAGAATTTGGCTACAGCATGTGGGCGATCGAGCTTCTGCATAGCAGCAAGATGATTGGGAGTTGGGGCTTCTTCCCGGCCAAAACGGCTGGTGTTGAGCTTGGCCACTGTCATCCATTCTGGTCATAAAGGCCGAGGCTGTGCAATGGTCCGAAGAGTCGGAGGCAGGTCACTTGGCCGCGATGGCGTCTCCGACGAGGTGAGGATCCTCAATTGCCGCCGCCTGCTCGAACGCCATGATCTGACGAAGGCGCTGTTCGAGGCGGTTAGCCAACACATCGAAGACAAGAGCGCGCTGTTGTGCGACGGCACGATCATGGACGCGACGTTGATCGCAACTTCGCCGCCGACGAACAACAACGACCGGGGCGCGTGATTCTGAGATGAGCCAGTCGAAGAAGGCCAATCAGGAGTGTTTCGGGCAGGGGTGTTTCGGGCAGGGGTATTTCGGGATGAACGTGCAGATCGGCATCGATGCCGGCAGCCGGCTCGGCCAAAGCGGCTTTGAGGACTGCCGAAAACTTGGCCACGCGCTTAAGGCCTGGCAATCCGAGATCGCCCGCATGTGGCGCTTTTCGGGTAGCGTCCAGTGTTGTCGCACTCTCGATTTTTGCTGGGCGGCTGCCGAGCAGTGCTCAGGCGGTGGCGTTGGTGATGTCGTTGTCCTTCAGTCGTTGCATGTTGAGATAGCGTTTGGTGGACCATTGCGTGCCGGCGATATGGCGCAGGCGCGCGGCCGCCAGGTTCAAGGCCGAGTTGCCGTCTGGGAAAGCGCCGACGACCTTGGTGCGCCGCTTGATCTCGCGAGAGGCATGCGCTCGATCGATAACGTACGGTTTTTTTGCACAATTGAGAATTAGCAGGCGGTTCCGAAACGGGATCAGGTGGTGGTTGGCAAACCCCAACCATCAACCGAACCGGAGACCACCATGAACGAGGATAAGACGATTCCCGAAGCTGGCAACATGACACCAAACCAGCTTGGCAACGTTATCAAGATCGACGACGATCGCACCAAAGGCCATCTCGATCGCGTTGTGCGCGGCACGGTTGAGGAGACACTGAACAGTCTGCTTGATGCCGAAGCCGACCGGCAGTGCAATGCGGGCCGCTACGAACGCTCTGATCAACGCCGCGACAAGCGCGCCGGCCACTATGAACGCAAGCTGCACACCAAGGCCGGCGAGGTCAATCTCAAGGTGCCGAAGCTGCGCCGGCAAACGTTCGAGACGGCGATCATCGAGCGCTACAAGCGGCGTGAGACGTCCGTCGAAGAGGCGCTAATTGAGATGTATTTGGCCGGCGTTTCGGTGCGCCGCGTCGAGGACATTACCGAAGCACTGTGGGGCACGCGCGTGTCACCGTCGACGGTCTCGGACCTCAACAAGAAGATCTACGCGCACATCGATACCTGGCGGAACCGGCCGATCGAGGGCTGCCATCCATACGTTTACCTCGACGGCATCGTGCTTAAACGCACGTGGGCAGGTGAAGTGCGCAATGTCTCGCTACTCGTTGCGATTGCCGTCAACGCCGATGGTTTTCGCGAGATCCTCGGCATTTGCGAGGGCGCCAAGGAGGATAAGGCCGGCTGGTCCGGCTTCCTCAAACACTTGAAGGAGCGCGGTCTCAAGGGTGTACAGCTGATAATCTCGGATGCCTGCATTGGGCTCGCCGAGAGCATCGGCGACTTCTACCCGGATGCGCATTGGCAACGCTGCACGGTGCACTTCTATCGCAATGTCTTTAGCCACGTGCCAAGCACCAAGGTGAGGGAGATTGCGGCAATGCTCAAGGCCATCCATGCCAGTGAGGATCGTGCGGCAGCTGATGAAAAGGCTCGGCAAGTGATGACCAAGCTGCGCGGTCAGCGCTTGAGCCGCGCCGCCGAACTCGTGGAAGCGTCGGTACATGAGACGTTGGCCTACTACGCGTTTCCTGAGGAACACTGGCGGCGCATCCGAACCAACAATCCGCTGGAGCGAATCCTTCGCGAGATCAAGCGGCGCACGAAGGTTGTTGGCGCCTTTCCCGACGGCAACTCGGCGCTCAATCTCGCGGCGGCCCGTCTGCGCCACATCGCAGATACGACCTGGTCGCAGAAACGCTACCTCAACATGCAACTCTTGAACGACAAACACATCTCGAATGCCACCGCCTGAGCACCGGCCGACAACCGCTCAGCCAAATGCAAAAGTGCGAAAAACTCTGGACATGGCGTAATCGCTCTATCGTGGCCACTCTCTGTTAACCGGCTAGACGAATTGATGGAGAGTAATGATGGACTATTACATCGGCTTGGATGTGTCGCTGGCCAAAACGGCGATTTCAGTTGTTGATCGAGATGGCGAGATTGTTTGGCGTGGACAGAGTCTAACGACGCCCGAAAGAATTGCATCAGCCATTTCGAGTTTCGAAATGGTTCATCGTATTGGTCTTGAAACCGGACCGTTGTCAACCTGGCTTACGTTAGAGTTGCGGCGGCTCAACCTTCCGGTCGTTTGTCTTGAAGCGCGCCATGCCCATGCGGCTCTATCGCTTCAGATCAACAAAACCGACAGCAATGACGCTGACGGTCTTGCTCAGATTGTCCGCACAGGTTGGTATCGTGAAGTCTCAGTTAAGAGCTATGCTACCCATCGAGTGCGAGCTCTCATTCGTATCAGGGCAAGTCTGGTGGATATGCGCCGCGATCTCAGCAATCAGATCAGAGGATTGTTCAAGACATTCGGCGTTGTCGTTGGTCCGGCAGGGGGTAACCTGTTCGACAAGCGGTGTCTTGAGTTGCTTGACGATAACCAGGATCTTGGCGATGTCATCATGCCTCTATTGCATGTCTGGCGAACAATTGGAGAGCGGATTGGCAGCCTTGATGCCAGGTTGTCGTCGATCGCCCGGCAATCTGAGGTATGCCAGCGGTTGATGACGGTGCCAGGTGTTGGGCTCATTACGGCTCTGTCTTTCATCGCGACGATCGAAGACCCTCATCGGTTCCGACGATCGCGATCTGTTGGTGCTTACCTCGGGCTCACGCCGCGCCGGTATCAATCTGGCGAGTGTGATGTGACGGGTCACATCTCGAAATGCGGTGACGGCTTGATGCGTAGCTATCTTTTTGAAGCTGCCAATGTTCTGCTGACCCGTGTCAAACGAAAATGCGCGCTGCAGGATTGGGCCATGCATCTGGCGAAAAGAAGCGGACCCAAGAAGGCCAAGGTCGCGCTTGCCCGAAAACTCGCTGTTGTTCTTCACAGGATCTGGATCAGCCAGGAACCGTTCGACTGGAAACGCGAAAGTATACCGGCATGACTAGAGCGTGTTCAATTGAAATAGAACCATTCTACCGAGCGGGATTTGATCCGAGATCAAGCGGACCGGTGAAATGCATAGCGGCGCTACGGATGAGACGGGACGCGCAGAGAT
>CBDCWE010000003.1:0-2432500 GCA_965223355.1 Hyphomicrobiaceae bacterium | reverse complement strand
GCACCATCCAGGCGTACGCGCAACCCAACCATCACCAGGGATGCGCGCGGTCTGCCGCAACTCTATCGCGGTCGCGCCCGGCGGACCTATAGGGATGTTTATGACCGCGATCATAGCGGCGGCGGCTTTCGCTGGTTGATCAGCACCTGCATTGCGGCAGCCGTCGGCGCCATCGCCATCGCCGTCGTGATCATCGGTTCACTGGAACGCCAGCCCCGCTTCGACAATGTCTTCGAACGAATCAGCGATGCGCAGCGCCCGGCACCACAACCGGCGCGGCGGCGCGACATGGCCGATGGACTGAATTGGGCGATGCCCAAATCGGATCGGCTTGAGGTTGCCAGCGGCGCCCTGTCGGCCCGCTATACGATCCATGAGCAGGCCAATGTCAGGCGTAACAACCGACCGTTCATTGAAATTCGGCCCTACCTGCGGATTGTTGCGCGCCTGGCGCCGGCAAGCCAGAGCAATGCCGATGTGATTCCAGCGCTGAACCCGTTTCAACTCTATGCAGTCAAGGCGGCAGCGCCCGACGGCGCCACCAACAGCGAGGATGCGACCAGTCTCGGCCGTGTCGATGTCAAGGTTGTCGAGTTGCTGGGCCACATTCTTCCCGGTCAGGAGGATCTTCAACTCGATATCCAGGACGTCACGGAAATTATCTCGCGCACTCAGTCGCTGCCGAATCTGCGCCGGGACGCGAGCCTGGAAACCACGGGCCGCCTGCCGGCCGACCTGACGCCCAATTATTTGTCCAGCGACGGCTTTGGCATATCGTCACTTGACCAGATCGATCCCAATGTTTCGGTGTTGCGGCGTACGGTCATCGAGGACGCCGAAGCAGAAATCAGTGCTGACGCCGGCGAAGTGAGGGTCGTGCGCATTGGCAAAGGCGAAACCTTGATTCGCATCCTGCAGCGCATGGGCGCGCCGGACTGGCTCGCCGGCAACATGATCGAAGCGGCGAACAAAGTCACGGCGATGAATCAAGTTTCGCCAGGACAACAAGTCCATGTCCGCCTGGTTCCCTCGCCAACCAAACCCGATCAAATGGAGCCGGCGGGCTTCACATTGTTCGGTACCGGCCATACCCATCTGGTTTCGGTGACGCGCGATGACAGCGGCGAATTCACGGCAAGCCCGGACATCGACCGGCGCGCCCTGATGCGCTCGTTCGCGAACAGCTCTGGTTCCGACCGACTGGCAACGCTCTACTCGGCGATTTACGATTCCGCCCTGACGCAGAACCTGTCGCCGCAACTGATCAGGAAGATCATGCGCATCCACGCCTATGAAACGGATTATCGCAAACGCGTTCGCAACGGCGACCAGGTCGAATGGTTCTTTGAACTGCGCAAACAATCCGACGGCACGGCCAAAACCGGCGAACTGCTGTTCACATCGATCAGGTCCGGCGGACAGACCAACCGGTTCTGGCGTTTTCGCACGCATGACGGCGTTGTCGACTACTACGATGATCGCGGTCACAACTCGAAAAAGTTCCTGATGCGCAAACCGGTGCGCGGCAGCGACGTGCGCCTGACGTCCGGGTTCGGCTTGCGTCTTCATCCTATCTACAGACAACGGCGCATGCACACCGGCGTCGACTGGGCCGGACCGCTTGGCACGCCGATCCTTGCCGCCGGCAAGGGCATCGTCGAAGAGGCGCGTCGGCGCGGAACCTACGGCAACTATGTTCGTATCAAACACGCCAACGGATACCACACCACCTACGCCCACATGCACCGCTTCGGACCCGGCATTCGCAAGGGTGTGAAAGTCAGACAGGGCCAGGTCATCGGCTATCTCGGCTCGACCGGCCTGTCATCGGGCCCGCACTTGCACTACGAGGTCCTGGTCAATCAGCGCTTCGTCGATCCGCTGAAGATCAAAATGCCGCGCGAGCGCTTGCTCAAGGGGCAGGAACTTGCCGCCTACCAACGCGAGCGCAACCGCATCGACCGGCTGCTCAAGCGCTCGCCGGTCGAGACCCGAAGCCGCTAGAAAACCTCTGAACAAATCTGGGGTCCAGGGGTCCAACCCCTGGTCGGGGTGTTTGAGGGGCTGAAAGCCCCTCAAGGATCGCCGTGAAACGGCGATGCGTTAAGGGCGCGGCCCTTAACGATCCCGCCAAAGGGCATTGCCCTTTGGAAACCGATGGTTTGTTCAGAGGATCCTTAGCTCACCTCGTCCCGCTCCCCCACCGAGTCACGGCAGCAGAACCGTGGATCCGGTCGTCTTGCGGGCTTCCAAATCGATGTGGGCCTGAGCAGCATCGGCCAATGGATACGTTTGATTGACAGTGATCTTCACGACGCCGGCGGTGACCACATCGAACAATTCGTTGGCATTGGCAAGAAGATCCTCACGCCCGGCAACGTAGGTGAACAGCGTCGGACGCGTGACATAGAGCGAGCCCTTGCCACCGAGCGCGCCGACATCAAAGTTCTTGATAGCGCCCGATGCGTTGCCAAACGTCACGAAAAGTCCGAGCGGCTTGAGACAGTCAAGCGAGGCCGGATATGTGGCCTGGCCAATCGAGTCATAGACGACGTCACAGCCCTTGCCGTCGGTGATTTCCTTGACGCGGTCGACAAAGTTCTCGGTATTATAGTTGATGCAGTGGGTTGCGCCGTTGGCCTTTGCAAGCGCGCATTTTTCCTCAGAACCCGCGGTTCCGATAACGGTTGCACCGAGGTGCCTGGCCCATTGGCAGGCGATGAGGCCAACGCCACCGGCGGCGGCGTGCAGCAACATGGTCGTATCGGACGTGACTTTATAGGTTTGGCGAAGCAGGTAGCGCACGGTCATACCCTGCAGCATCATCGCCGCCGCGGTTTGATAATCGATGCCGTCCGGGAGCTTGACCGCGCGGTCGGCCGGCATCAAACGCTGTTCGCAATATGATCCCATCGGATTTGCGTAGGCAACGCGGTCACCGACGGCGAGGTCGCTGACGCCGGCGCCGACACCGACGACTTCACCGGCACCTTCCATGCCGAGTACGGCCGGCAAGGCGGCAAGCGGATAAAGCCCGCTGCGCTGGTAGGTGTCGATGTAGTTCAAGCCGACAGCATGATGCCTGACGCGGATTTCACCGGTGCCCGGCTCACCAACCTCGATCGCCTCCCATAGCATCTTGTCAGGCCCGCCGTGCTCATGGATGCGGATCGCTTTCACCATTCTTCTTCCTCATTGTTCGATGTTGTTATTCGATGTTCGTTGCTGTGCAGGCAGCGCCACACTGGCCGCCTTTGCACGACACTGGCGATGCCGGCACCCCAAAACAATTGTTTGCCGGATGATGGCAATCCAGGTTAGATCATCGTGGGTTTTGTTGGAACCGCCTGTGCGGGCCCAATGAAACCCACGATGATGATCGTTCTTACAGTTTGGAGCAATTTTCAACCTTCAATCGGACAATCGGAAGCTTTCCGATTCCGATCAAGTGCGAGTTGCTCTCGTGCGTGGTCCTGCCTTATGTCGGCCACGACAAACTTCTATGGGCTGTCGTCAACATCATCAAGGGGCGCACTCAAGGGGGCGCGAAGGAATGTTGGTTGGCTGCGTGTGTCGTGCTGTGATGTTTTCACTGATCAGCGTGGCCGTCGCGGCGCTGGCGGGCTGTACCGTTACCGGTTCGGCACCGTACAGCGGCGTTGATGCCGGATTGAACTGCGTGGACGATAGCGCTGATTGCCTCAACAAGCGACGCCTGGCGCTGGCCGCGATTATGAGCGACAAAGAAGCCACGTGGGTGGATCGCGCACCGTCTGCAAATTTCGATGCATCCGGCGTCAGATTGTTCGCGTTCAAGATGCGCAAGCGCGAGCTCAATTGCCGGCAGCTGCGCGTCGGCTATGACGAGGCGAAAGGTGCCCGCGCCCGGCTTCGTGCCTCACCCAATCCGGAACTAACGCCGGCCCTGATCTCTCGCGGCGCCATTCTCGGTGATGAGGTCGCCCGCGAACTCAATCGCGAACTCAGCCGACGCAAGTGCGGCCCCAAAGCCTATTGAGTCGTCTGTGACAACGTCCTTCGGCTTCGCCTCGGTGCACCTTTTCCCAAGGCCGGATCGAAAAGCTGCTGTTTGCGGCGGCGCGGCAGAACAATTTTGCCTATTTCCTTGCGCGTTACGATCGAAGAGGCCCTGAAGCTGGTTGCGGTTTTGCCGGGTTGGGGGCCAGTTCGGCGCTTCGTTCGGCGTCCCGTTCAGCGCAAAGGCCGGCACTATCGGATCAAGCGAAATCAAATCACAGGGGCCGCGCAGCGATTTTAATTTTCCCTCAGTCGTCAACGCGGAAAAAAGCACCGCAGCGCAGCACAGGGACGTTGTCACGACGAACCTTTTCACGACGGACTATTGAACTGATCGGACCCCGGTCAGGTGGTGCGGACCAGCAACGCATAATCTGCATAACCGCGATAAAGGCGCTCAAACTTCAGCTGCATCTGGTGGGCGCTTGCCTGGTCAATCAGTTCTTGTTCCAGTTCAGCGCGCGGATGGACCGCAAATTTCCGCAGCCACGCAAACAGCAACGCGCGGAACCAACCCGGCCAGCCCGCCTGCTGGCCAAAGTCGACGATGTGGAGACTGCCGCCCGGCGCCAATGCACGGATCGCCTCGGGTATCGAGGCTTGCCACGGTGGGATCATCGACAGCGCGTAGGAAATGAACACGCGGTCAACATCATCAATGGCGAACAAGGTCTTGGTATCAAATGATGTCGCGTCTCCTTGGGCGACCTCGATCTTGTCGGCAAGACCGGCCCGTGCGATCGCGGTACGGGCGGTGTCCAGCATTTCGTTTGAAATATCGAAGCCGTAGAACCGAGCATTTGGATAGCGCCTCGCGGCCAGGATCAGATTGCGCCCGGTGCCGCAACCGATTTCGAGAACTCTCTGACCGTCGGCGGGACACAGTTCATCGAGCATCCGGTCTCGCCCCAGGAGGTAGTACTTGCGGGTCGCATTATAAACGTAGCGCTGATATCTATAGATGCCGTCCATGTGCCGGGCTGCATCATTGGCTCCACTCAATCGCAACTCTCCATGGCCGCGTTCAGTCGCGACGGACGTACAGGTGGAAGCCGCCGTAGATCGACGAACGATCGCGTTTGATCCATTCTTTGCACTTATCTTCGTCATAGGCGAAGTTCTGCAAAATCTTGTCCGGCACGCGTCCCGGCAGAATGCTGGCCTCGCCGGCCGTGCGGAAAATAACGCGGGCGCCCGGCTTGGCGGTGCGCTCAATCTCGGTCCACAGGTGGGTGAGGATGTCGTCCGTCATCCAGTCTTGGGCATCGAGCAGAACATAAGCATCGAGCGTTGCATCTGCCTGGGCCGCCAGAAACTCCGTGAACGAACGGTGCTGGACGTCGAGATTGTCAATGCGCTCGCGAAGGTGCTCGAAAGCCTCCCGCTTCAAATAGGGTGGCAGGGGCCCGGCGCCGCCGGTTGCATATCGCCGCCCGAAGGCCTGCCAGGCGAAATAGTTCTCCTGCAGGTCAAAGTCGCAAGCCAGCCGCTCGAGGCGCTGCTGCAGGACATTCGACATGTGGGTTTCCTTGCCCTTCAGGGCTTCGAACTGAGAGGGCGGAATCCCGAGACCGAACAGTGCCGACGGCTTATTCAGCAGCCAACGGATGTGGCGCTTCTCGAACAATGGTGCCAGTTCTGCCTCGAAGATCTCGCGCTGTTCCTGGCGGCTGCGGGCTGCCAGCATCTTGCGTGGATTGCGTCCATGGACGCGGGCCAGTAAATGGCTGGCGCCGATAAAGGTGCCCAGCAGGCCGTGCTTGTAGAGATTGTTGCGGAAATAGCCGATCCGCCGCCGGCCCAGCAGGTTGCGGCTTTCCCAATACTTTCTCGACGTTACATCGAGGTGCGGACGGATGTAGTCTTCATAGGCGCGAACGTTGTCACGGGCATCGGCTTCGGCGAAGAAGCGGTGGAAGGTTCGATAATCCGGCAGGTGCTGCACCGCCGCCCGCTTCAACTTGTTCAGCGCGACGTGGGCCGGATTGAGATCGACAGCCGTGATCTTGATCGGCGCGGCCGACAGGTAGCTCAAGATGTTGCAACCGCCGGAGGCAATCGCGACCAGGTGATCGCCGTCTTGCAAATCAAGCGCCTCAAGATCGACGACCGGATCTTCCCAAATTTGCGGGTAGACGAGGCCGGAAAAGACTAGCGTGAAGAGGCGTTCCTGAATACCTTGGCGGGAGATGGCCTTGTGGCGATGGACCGCTTGGCGTAGGCGCTTTTGTTTACCGCGATTGAAGATACGCTGCTTGCTTGATTGATCCGTAGCAGGTTCCTGCATCGGTTTATCTATTCCTCAGATCTGGGTGCTCGTGGTTGGCGAGAACGCACCGTCCCACCATCGCAAGTGCGTAACCTGTGACTTCAATAAGGCGTGAATTCAATTGCTCCACAGTCAGTTCTGCGTGCGCGGTAGAGCATTGGCATGATTAACCAGTTCCGTCGAGCATGCAACTCTGTCCAGTGACACCTTAGCACATGTCAGCACAGGCCATGCAACTTGATCTGTGATCTTTGTTCAGTGATTTCAAGAGTTTTTGGGACCGCCATTGTCGGGGCCTCCATAATGTCTCAATACAAAGCTGTGATCCTACCGGCGGATCATGTCCGCCTGAGGCGGACTGGCATCGCCGGCCCGCTTCGCTGCCGGGCGCCCGTCAGATCATCGGCTTGGGGCGGCCAGGAGCGGAACGGTTCGGGCGCGCCTTATGGCATGGGGCAAACATTGTGGCGACGATGACGGACTTTGGCAGCGCAATGTCAATGGCACTCGCGTGGCTGGACAACCACCAGTCCTACGCGATCCTCGCTGTTTTCTGCGCCGGTTTTGCAGAGAGCATTGTTCTGTTAGCGATCCTGGTGCCCTCGTCGCTGTTCCTGGCCGGCATTGGCTCAAGTTACAGCGCCATCGGCGGCCCGATCGGGCTGTTGTGGATCGCCGCCACCGCCGGGGCTGTCCTCGGCGACAGTATATCATTCGCGATGGGCCGTTATCTGCAGCATGACATTCCCAGGCTATGGCCGTTTCGCCAATACCCGGCGCTGATCGAGCGTAGCCACTACGTGTTTCATCGCTGGGGCTGGTTTGCGTTCATCTTGGGCAAGTTCTCGTTTGGCATTCGCCCGTTCGTGTCGGTTACCGCAGGCGTCATTGCGATGCCGGCGCGCGCGTTCATCATCGCCAGTGTGCTATCGTCGTTGCTGTGGGCCGGTGCGGCGCTGGGCTTTGGCTTTGCCTTGGCCGAGATCGGACAGTGGCTGTTGCAGGCAGCTGGTTAAGCAGCCCCGCGGTTCAGCCGTCGGGTGAGTGAGCCATCCTGGCTTGACCGGACACGAAGCGGGAAATCGGGCCCGTGCCAAGTTACCGGTTCACGCACTGGCGCAGGCAGTCGTGCAGCCTTTGTTCGCACATTGGCTTGCCCCTGGTGCGCTTGCGGCATTGGGCATGCGCAGCATAGCAGGCCCGCGCGCAGGCACTGGCCTCCGCGCGCTGCGGTGCAAGACCGGATCCGGCCAGCGTCATTGCGGTAGCCAGCAGCACGGCCGTTGCCAACTTTGTCCAGGCTCGAAAGCGCACGTTCCCCTCCGACTTGCCGCACCAACCGTCCGCGTCTTGCGCACCACCGCCGCGGTTGGCATCGGCACGCGACCAACCCGGAGCCGTTTGGTTGCTCTGTAGTATAATGGCGATCATTGTCGAGACTGGTCTACAATGACGACTATGAACACAAGCTGAACTGTTGCAGGCGCGTCGATCTGCGTCGCATCAAACTGTCGGACCGGCCAACAGCCGCACACTCACCCCGCAGGCTTCTTGAGGTGTTGGCCTAAGCAGTCCACTAAGATGCCCGAAATCCGTCGGCCGATCACACGTGCCGCGGCTCAATCCCCGGTTCCGGCGGCGCCAATCGCCGCCTTGCGGCGATCCTTGAGGGGCTTTCAGCCCCTCAAACACCCCGACCAGGGGATGATCCCCTGGACCTCGGACTTAGTCAGAGGGTCCCTAATGGTCTCTATCATCCAAAATGACGCATTGAGATGCGCTGCCCTGGTTCGTGAGCAAGACGGCGTGCCAAAGCATGGCGTGCGCTATGGTGAGCACGGCGGCGTCCTGTGCCCGCCGATCTGACAACCTATCTCGGCCTGACGCCGCCCCAGTGATCTTGCAGTCTGAACACCGTGTAGGCGGCCGACCATGACATCATCATGATGCCGGTGAGCGCCTCAAACCCGCATATCGTGCGAATGAAACCGGTCGGTCGGATGTCGCCGTAACCGACCGAGGCGTACGTGACCACGGAAATGTAGAGGTAATCGCGCCACGTTTCGGCGAACGCACCGTCCAAACCGCCAAGTGCCATATGGTTTTTGGCGATGAAGATCGTTGCCGCAAACAGCCAAATCTCCATCGAGTGGGCGCCAAACAGCAGGAAGACCCCGGAAACAACCTTCAATCGCATGCCGCCCCAGGGGTGTTGATGCCAGCGATGCAGAAGCTGCAGTGCTTCGTAGTGGATGAGAATGGTCAATGCTGTCGTGACTGCCGTCAATACCGTTGCTGCAAGCATCTTTCGTCTTTCGCGTTGGTTGGATCATGTCCGCCGCAGGCGGGTCGGCCCAGCCGGGCGCGGGAGCGGCGGCGAGATAGTTCAGGCCGACCCTGAAACGCTTTGGTTTTCGGGCGCGGACACTTCGCAAACGACGTGTCGGTAAAGGAACACGAACCGGCGCGACCGTCAGAATGCCGTTACCGCAGCCACATCAGACCGACGATGCGGGTTTGGCCTCAGGTACAAAGGGTGTCGATGCGAAATGTTCTTGATCGCCGGCGGCAAACTTCAACCCGGCCTCTTTGATTGCACTGTCGGGGACCTTTTCAAGCGGAACATAGTAGCGATCATCGTCTCTATTGTAGGTGTCGTTGCTGACGGCATTGTAGCAGCACAGCAAGGTCCAGCGGCGCTTGTCGGATCGGTTCTGGTCGGACCGGTGCAGGGTGTTGCCGTGGAAGGCGACGACATCACCCGGTTCCAGGATACAGTCAATGAGGTCGTGCTTGGCCAGGATGTGCACCATGCGCTCCGGGTCGGCTGCGTTCTGTTCCGGTGACACCTGGAGGTGATCGATACGGCCGAGCTTGTGCGATCCGCGAACCAGCTTCAGACAGCCGTTGTCGGTATCGGTGCGATCGAGGGCGATCATGAAGCTCAACATTTTCGGTTCGAGGCAGCCGTTGTAATACCAATAGCCGTAGTCCTGATGCCACTCCCAGGCGCCGCCGACCTTGGGATCTTTGGCGGTCAGTTTCGACTGAAAATGATAAACGGGTTCCCCGATCAGTGCTTCGGCCGCATCGACAATGCGCTCGCATCGCGCGGCGAGGCCGTAGACGCTGTCGCCGGCTCGGTTCCACAGCGAGATGCGCGTCGCACCGCCTTCCTGATCGGCTCGCAGGAGAGAGTGCTCCCGAATTGCCGGATCTTGTTCCATGGCGCGCCGCAGGAGATCGATTTCCTCTGCATCAAACAACTTGCGAAGAAAGACGTATCCATCCTCGTGATATCTCGCGATGTCGGCTACCGTGAGCCTGCTGGTCATAAGATTTCCTCCAATCGTCTGCCGGATGACATTGGGCCAAGCCGATTTTGGGGGCCAAGCCGATTTCGGCCGCTCGACAAAGCTGATCCAAAAGCTGACCCGATTGCACCTGTAGCAATCAGCCGCAGCCACTGTGCAGGCTCGCAACTGCGCCCCGCGCCGTTGCCGCACGCCGGCCCAGCCTGACCACGGCTGGCTCAGCCCGTGAGCGCAAACCCTGCGCGAGGCAGGGCGCCTTCTCTGCGATATATCTTACCAGTTCGCCATCTCGCCCTGTGCACAAAGCCACCTTGCCCTGCGCACAAAGATGACCGCATTTGCGGTGTGCAGCAACTATCAGCCGGTGATCGCGAGCGTTCTCAATCCGATTAACGGCAGGTTGCTCCAACCTCTCGCCAGTGCGGCGTAGCATAGAACCGTCGAGAGGATCGAAGACGTCAACCCGCCGGTCGACAGGCCTACCGCAGATGATCCGCTCAACGTCCGCCGCGCGTCCTGTGACCCATCGACCGGATCACGGCGTTGTGGTTACCGACGGCGGGTTGACGCGCGCGGGCCCGTCCGTCCCGCGCGTTCAGCCACCGCACGGGTCGGCGCTGTTTAATCGCGCGGCCATGCACGGCCGTCGGTGAACACCTCACGAACGTCGCGGCGGCTGAGCTGGCGCGCGGAAGCGTCGCCCGCCTTACCCAATATCGAAATAACTGTTTCCACTGAGCGCGAGAGTTGATCTCGTCAAATTGCGCAGTATACGATCGAGGCTGTCGAGTTCAACCAACGGTTTCGGTTGTAATCGAAGGTGTGGGATCGGAACATTTTGCCGGGGGTGTCGCGTGAAAACCGTGAGGTCGAAACGACTTGTCCTGCGGGCGGGCCGGGAGCGAATTTACGAGATCGACCTCGTTGAATTGGACCGTGACGATGCCGACCGCTACAACGTCAACTATCGTTACGGCTGGGCCGGCAGTGAGCTGCAGGAGGGCACCCGCACTCGCGATCCTGTTTCGCGGCAATTGGCCGAACAGATTTTCGACAGCCTCGTATTGTCGCGCCGCAACCACGGCTATAGCGATCCATCCGGCAGCGAAGCCTGGCTGACCACGGTTGCAGGCAGCGCCACGCCGAGCGCGGTCGATGCGGTCGATGACGATGTCAAGCACCCCCGCTCCGCCCGCTTGATGGTGCTGTTGGACGGGCTCGCAAGACTGCCCGATGCAGCGGCGGCAAAGCTGATTTGGCGGGTCGGCCAGGTCCGATTGGCCGCGGCCGCACCGATACTGGCCGACTATTGCCGCGATGCCGAACAAGCCGCGGCCCGGGTCCTCCCCTATGCTCTGTTGCGCTGCGGCCACGGGCAGCCGGATATCATCATTGCAGGCTTGCAGCTGTTGGCTGAACGAACCGATCCGACGGTGTCCGGCGCCGCGAACATTTCACTGTCGTTGTTGTCCTCAAGCGAAGCTGAAGTTGCGCGGCTTCGGGCTGCTCTGCCCGAGCCTGTTGTGGATGCTCTGCAAAGTGCACGTGATGCGACTGCCTGCCAGGACGTACTCGACTATCTTCGGCTTGCTCTCGCTTCAATGTACAAGGGTGACGGTAGCGCCCGGGTCGACGAGGCAGAACAGCAACAAGCGATTGTTGATCTTTACCTGCTGTCCCATCACGTGCCTGCGTTGCGGCCGTTGCTGCTCGGTATTCTGGAGGAGGTTCCGTTGCAGCCGTTTTTGTTCCGCGGTGTACGTCGCGTGTTCAAGGCGGCCGAAGCCACCGACGATGCAGACGTCTTTGCAGTCCTCGCCCAGCGCTTCGATACGACGCCGTCCTATGTCGTGGAGAGCTACGGCTGGGTCTTGGTCCCTCATGTGGGCCGATCCGTGCAACGCGAAAGCGTGCTTGGACGGGATGATGGCAGCATCGTGTGGTCAGACCGCACGCGCGCTTATTTCCGGCGACGTGTCTGGCGGCATCTGCGCCGCCTTGGCCAACTCGATGATCCGAATTACGTGGCGCTTGCGGCCGCCTGTCTGATGCGCGCCGATGAGGCGGCCAATCCACCGACGTCAAAGCCGCAGTGGTCGTGGTCGGCTAGCGGCGAATTTGCCATGGTCGACATTCACTTCCCGGCACTGTCGCGTCAGTTTGTTGTTCACAACATTCTGCATGGCAGCGGTCGGCGCCTGAAGCACTCCGGCGGCGCATCCCTCACCTGGCGTTTCATGGCACCAGGAGCAGTCGAGGCGAGGCATCGCGAAGAACCGTTCCCCAAACTGTGGGATGCAGCACCGGATCGCGTCTTGTCGATACTAATTGGGGCCAAATCCGAGCAGGTGCTCTCGTTCGCTCACCGCATCCTGAAGGACAACCAATCCTACTGCCTCGCTTTGCCGGTGTCGGTTCTGGCGCCGTTGCTGACCGCCGCCAGCGATGCGCGACATTGCTTCGCACTCGAAACCGTTGAGGCTCAGTTTGCCAACGGCCAAATCAGCGCTGAAATCATCCCCGCGCTGTTTCGCGCGAACCGGCCGGACTCCTTGCAGCTTGGCAAGACCATAACAAACGCACGACCCGACCTGATCACGACCAACAGCGCTCTTGCCGCTGAGTTGATCCTGGCGGTGCGTGACGCCACCAAGGCATGGCAGTCGGAGTTCTGGGCGCAGCATGCACGCCATACGAACGCGCAAAACGTACTGGTCGAAGTGCTGGATCAAGCGCGAATACAGGCTTGGGCGCAGGACCAGTTGCGCGAAGACAAGCACAACGTGCGCCTTGCAGCCGAACTGCTGGCCGAGAATTTCGCCAATGCGGTGAAGGCCGCTGATCTGTCGCAATTGGTGTCACTCTCGCAGTCATCAGATGTTCCCCCACAACTGCTCGCAATTCTCTTGGCGGCCATTCGGCCCGATGGATTGACGGCATTCGACCCATACACATTGGCCCAAAGTGAGGACGGTGATATTCAGGCCGCCGCAGCGGAACTGCTCGCCAACGCCGGAATTGAAGAGCTGAGCAAGCACGAAGAACTCGTCGCCGCTTTCCTGGTTTCACCGGTCGATCGCGCACGCACGGCGGCGCGCAGCGCGGCGATCGCAATTGCCGCCAACGACCGACAAGCCGCCGGCCGCCTCACCACCAAGCTGTTGCACGTGCTCTATCGCGCTGAAGAGTTTGAAGGCGTGCGCGATGATATCGTTGCAACGATGCAAGGACCGCTGCTCGAAGCAGTTCGAGAACGGGGCGCGGATCTAACCTGGAGCCTGCTGCGCGCGCGGTCCGAGCCTGCCCGCCGCGTCGGGGCATCGTCCCTCCAGGGCTTCTCAGCAACGGACTTTTCCCTGCGCAAGATCGCGCGCATTGGCAACAATGATCAACTGATCGCACGGCAGTGGGCGCTCACAGCGCTTGACCATCGCATTGACGAGGTGCGCGCAGCACCCAACGAGATCTTCTCGCTGCTCGACGGCGAATGGGACGACAGCCGCGAGGCGGCCTATGACATGGTTCGCCGGCGCGTGCAACCGCAAGACTGGTCGCCCGAAGCCGTGGTTGGCCTGTGTGACTGCACGACATTGCCGGCACAGCGCTTCGGCCGCGAGATACTCGGCGACATGTTTACCAAGGAGCACGCGGAGTTCTTTCTAATGCGGCTCAGCGAACACCCGGCTGCCGGCTTCAGGCTGACAATCGCGCGGCTCATTCGCGAATATGCCGCCGGCGACCCGGCTCGCATCCGCAAAGTCGAGCCTGCTCTGCGAACGATCCTGTCACGCGTCTTCACCAGCCGCGCCGCAAAGGATCAGATCCATCGCTTTCTGGAAGCGGAAATTGAAACCGGCAACGCCCAGACCCTGGGTATTCTGGCCCAGCTTCTCGAAACGGTATCGGCGACTTGTGCCGTTTCTGACAAAGCCCGTGTGCTGGAGCACATCGTCCGTCTGAAGACGAAGATGCCGGAACTTATTCCGGGCGCAAAAATTCTCGCCCCTGAAATTCGTTCGGCTCGTGCGGAGGGGGCTCACTAATGGAAGTCACGAGCCGATACGCGGGCCAAAGTGGCGTCAGTCATGGCCGCGATGCCTCCTCGGTAAGTTTCTCGCCGGATCTCCTGCGCGAACCTGCTTACTTCGTGGGCAACGTCTCAAACCACGTCAATTTCCGAGAGGCGATTTCGACGTTACACCATGTCGTCGTGTCCGACATGCGCTTCAAGCCCAAGGACCGAACGGAGTATTTTGCCTGGCTCGAAACCCAGACGGACCAGATGCTTGCGGAGGCGGCCAGCACTGGCAAGGCGGCCTCAGAAAAAGTCGCCGCTCTGCGCGAAGAGCTGCATGGGCTGAGAAGCCGGCAAAACGAAATCATGTCGCCCTACAACAAGGCGCAACAACGCTATTTCGACTGGATCTACAAAACCAACCACAACGCCTGGATCGTGCTGGATCCTGTTATCGCGGTGCATCCGGATGAGATCTCGTTCGAATGCTTTTCGAGCGATGAATCGACCTACGGACGGCTGAGCTGCGACCTGGAAATGTTCGATGACGTCGGTGAGTTCCACAACGGCGTCACTAACGTTGATTATTCCTGGGACCTCTACCACGCGTTCCAACAGATCCGCAGCTATCGCAAAACAGAGTTGCGTATCGAGCAGGCCGGGTTCGCCGCTGCAACACAGCAGGGCCAGGAAATCTTCGAACAGAAGATCGACCTGCCTGATACGTGGATGAAAGGTTTCCTGCAGGTCAGCTCGGCGATGACGCTGCCGACTCATCGCATCACGTTCCATCCGATGGACATCCACAACCTGTGCTTCTTTCTGCGCCGCAAGAAGGAGCGCCACAGCCCGAGATCCATCCGGTTCTGCCTGCGGCCCGGCTCACCGGTGGAGATGATCTTCGAGCCGTGGAACGATGCACTGCCATGCCCACGCGCGACCTACAGTGGTGATGAAGAGTTGGAAATTCGCCTATGGGGACGTCGCCGTCTGCTGATTTTGGAACGCCTCATACCGCTGGCGAAGTCATTTGAATTCCATCTGCTTGGAAGCGGTCTGCCGTGCTTTGTCATCGCCGATCTCGGAGCGATGAAATTTACACTTGGCCTGTCCGGATGGACCGCGAACGACTGGTCGCGGGCGGGACAGTTTGACCTGCTGGCGCCGCGTCGGCGAACATCGACCGATATGCGCGAGCGGGTTTTTGCAGCTATCAAACAACGCTGGCTTGGTGATATCGGCGAAATCGCTGCAAGTGCGGGCGTCGAACGAGCGGATGCGGCGTCTGCCCTGACCGTGCTGGCCCAGCATGGCCGGGTGATGTTCGATCTCGACAAGCAGCTTTGGCGGTTCCGTGAGTTGACCCGAGAAGCGCTGCCGTTTGAACAGCTGCGCTTCCAAAGCGATGAGGAACGCAAGGCTGACGAATTGATCAACGGCGGCTTGGTTGACGTCCGCCGGACAAGCGAACGAAGCGCCGAGGGGGTGGTCGTAGAAGACGGCCGCCAGCACACCGTAACAATTTCGACCGACGATGATGATCGACTGATCGGCGCAACCTGCGAGTGCTTGTTCTACAAGAAGAACCGTCTGCGTCGCGGTCCCTGTCAACATATTCTGGCACTGCGTCGCCAGTCTGCGCACAAGGCGTTTGCCAATGTTATCAAAGGACCATGGGGAGGCACATCATGAGTTTCCCCGTCGCCATGATGCATGCTGCCTTGATCGCCGCGAACGGGCCGCGTAATAATCAGGAATCGGAGTGTGGCGGATGGCTTTGCATCCCGGACGGTGTTTCGCCATCCATGCCTATTGACCGCTCACGCGTCGCTGGTCCGCTCTTGACTGGGCCGATACTGACCACCCGTGCACTTTGCGGTTTGAATTCCGTGAATTCAAAGGTGCACGGGTGGTCGTATCGGCATCGAGTTGAGCGCCCCAGCTCTAAGGATTGTTCGAAAGTTCATCCGCCGCATCTCCGGTACTTGTCCGCCGCTCAAATGCGAGGAGCGGCATGACCAGCGATACCCGCCAACAACTCTATGACCGCATTCGCGAGTCCTCGTTGGATGAAGTCATTCTCGAGGAAATGATCCGCCATGGCTTCTGGCCGCGCGACAATGACAAGCCGTCCCTGCCCGCCGAGCTGATCAAGCGCAAAGGCGAATTGCAGCGCGAGATTGCCGACCTCGCGAAAGCCGCACGCGCTTACGATGATGCCGACCAAGCCGTCCGCGAGATCATGAAGGAGCGCATGAAACTCGCTCGCGAGCGGCGTATTGAAACGAAGCGGCGGCAGGCTCAGCAACGCTACGACAAGGCAACCGCCTGGTATGAAAGGCGCCGCGACGACATCGTCCATCTCGGCGACACCGGCTCACACGCCTTGGCCGGGCGGACCAACAACGTTGAGCGGCTGACGGAAAATGGTCTTCCGCAGTTTTCCGGCATGAAGGATGTTGCCGATGCGATGGGCATAGCTGTCGGCGAGTTGCGCTTCCTGACCTATGATCGCAAGGTTGGGCGAGTTTCCCACTACAAGCGCTTTCAGATCAGAAAGAAAACCGGTGGCATGCGCACGATTTCCGCGCCAATGCCGCGACTGAAACGCGCTCAGTACTGGTTGCTCGAAAATATCCTTCTCAAGCTCACGCCGCATGATGCAGCACACGGTTTTCGTTCCGGGCGCTCGATCATGACCAACGCTGCATCCCACATCAACAAGGCCGTCGTGATTAATCTCGATCTCAAGGATTTCTTTCCGAGCATCGGTTACCGGCGGGTCAAGGGACTATTTGCATCATTTGGCTATTGCGAAGCCCTGGCCGCCGTGTTTGCCTTGATCGCAACGGAAGCTGATCGCGATGAATTGGAACTCGACGGCCAGACTTGGCATGTCGCGACCGCAGAGCGGGCCCTGCCGCAGGGCGCGCCGACCAGTCCGGCCGTCACCAACCTGCTCTGCCGGAAGCTCGATCGCCGCCTTACCGGTGCAGCGAACATGTATGGGTTCACCTATACACGCTACGCCGACGACCTGACGTTTTCTGCAGACGTCTTCGACAAACCCGCGCTCGGCCGTTTGATGAAGACCATCCGCTACATCGTGCGCGATGAAGGCCTGATCATCAATGAGGACAAGACCCGCATCATGCGACAGGGCCGGCGTCAGGAGGTCACGGGCCTGACCGTCAATGACGGCCTCGGCGTCAGTCGCAAAGAGCGCAGAAAGTTCCGCGCATATCTGCACAATGCCCGGAACACCGCGGCTCCCAAGTCCTGGCGCCAGGGATCTCCCGCAGCAAGCGCGCTTGGCTATGCAAACTTCCTGACCATGGTGCATGGCGGCGGGGTCCGCGACCTAGTCGACAAGACGCATGCCATTTTCGGATCGAAGGCGCAGCCGCCTCAAAAGACCGCCGGCGCCGTCCGAGGCTCAAGTTTGCGACGCGCGGCGGCCGACGGACGGGCCCCCAGGGAGAACTGGTGGGCACCGGCTGCAATCGAACCGCCGGCGATGCCAGTCGAACTGTTCGAGCAGACCGCAAGCAGCTCGCCGTCAGGTGCGCAAACATCCGTCCCATCGACGGGGTGCCCGCAACCCCAGCGCCAACCGGACGACGAGGTCCCGGTCCCGCAAGCGCGCCCATCATGGCTTGCCAGGGCCCGCCGGTGGCGCATTCCTTTAACGGTTCTGTTGCTGGTAATGGCAATGATCAGTACAGGCGGCAAATTCCTGGCAGGGCTGGGCCTCTATTTCCTCTGGTTTTCCAAGCGACGTTGACCGCTGCTCCGTTCTGCATGATCTCATCGCCGGCCGGGGTCCAGGGGATAGATCCCCTGGTCGGGGAGTTTGAGGGGCTGAAAGCCCCTCAAAGATCGCCGCCAAGCGGCGATTGGTTAAGGGCTCCGCCGTTGCCGATCCCGCCAAAGGGCCAAGCCCTTTGGAAACCCGTGGCTTGTTCAGAGGTTCCCTAAGTTGCGCTGATATGGGATTGAATCACGTCGAGCAGCTGGCCTGGTACGCTGACGCCGTGAATGGCTGCTTGCCGCCTGTGGGCGAGGCGCTGTTCGCCGGGCAGCCGCACGCCGGGCTCGGATGTCATTTCCGCCAGCAATGCTTCGAGCCGGCCGGACAGATCCCCTGCACCGCCGGCCGCGCCCACAAAGGTGGCCGCATCGATGGCGATGAAAAACTGTCCGACCCGTGGCGGGCCGCCGTCGTTGTCGCCGAAGGCGGAGGCCTGATAGGCAAAGTGCGGTCCGGCCAGGCCGCCGGCAAGAATATCCACAAGCAAGGCCAGCAACATGCCCTTGTGACCGCCCGAGGGCGCCATGCTGCCGCCATCGAGAACGGCGTTTGGATCGGTCGTCGGCCGACCGTTGCTGTCGAGTCCCCATCCAAGCGGGATCGTCTCGCCGTTCTGCGCCGCAGTCTTGACGGTGACGTAGGCCACCTGGCTGGTGGCCTGATCCACCACCAGCGCTGATCGGCCGGGCCGCGGGACGGCGAAGGCAAGCGGATTGGTGCCGAAAAACGGCCGCGCACCGCCGTCGGCCGCCATCAGCGCCGACGAGTTGGCGAAGCCGAGGGCGACGAGGCCGCGCGCCGCCAGTCGTTCGACGAACCATGCCAGAACACCGGCCGATGAACTTTCCACGATCGCCATGCCGGCCATACCCTGGGACCGCGTTATCTCGACGAACGGTTCCAGTGCGACTTCAAAGGCTGGATGCGCAAAGCCATTATCGGCGTTGACGACCATCGCCGCCGGTGCCGGCTGCGAAACACTCGGCTCGGCTTGCCCGTTGACCTTACCGCACGCGAGATGGTCGCAATAGATCGGCAGGTAAGCCAGGCCGACACTGCGGATCCCGTCGGCCTCAGCTTCTTCGATCGCACACGCCTCGCTCGCCGCTTGCCGAGGCGACGCCCCGGCGCCGGCCAATGCAGCTTCGCTCAGCTCAAACACCTGTTTGAGCGAGAGTTGCCTCGTATCGCTCACCGCACCACTCCTTGCCAAATTTCATTTGCGCGCGATTATAAGCAAGTTCATGCGCCTAGATCATCGTGCTTTAAGTTGGAACCGCTATTGCGGTTCCAACTTAAAGCACAAAGATGATCGCCACTTTAGAGGCGATCATCTGATCAAGTCACGGGTTTCCAAAGGGCAGTGCCCTTTGGCGGGATTGTTAGCATCTGTCTCGCTTGTCAAGGCATTTTGGGGGCCCATTTTCGGTTTTCGAAGATCAGGGTGTTGGCGAGAATGATGAGTTTTCGCATGACGGCAACGAGCGCGACTTTGGCGGGCTTGGCGTTGGCTCGCAAACGTTCGTAGAAGGTTTGCAAGTCA
The DNA here is from genome assembly GCA_965223355.1 of Hyphomicrobiaceae bacterium. Classification (GTDB taxonomy): domain Bacteria; phylum Pseudomonadota; class Alphaproteobacteria; order Rhizobiales; family Hyphomicrobiaceae; genus Tectiglobus. Next base: position 2,413,510 of record CBDCWE010000003.1, on the reverse strand, counting down.
GCATTCACGCCACGACCGACAGCAACCATGGCCGGCATGTAAAGCAGCTTACGCACTGCTGCTCGGCCGCCGCGAATGGCACGCCGCCCCCGCATTTCGCCGCTGTCCCAGTTCATCGGCGCGACGCCGACAAGGGCTGCGATTTCTTTATCGGTGCAGGTGCCGAGTTCGCTGAGCAGGCCGATCAACCCCATCGCCGTGATGTCAGCGATACCTGGAATTGAGACAAGAATATCATAACGTCGCATCAGCGCCTCATCGCTTGCGATGATCTTGCGGATCATCGCCTCGAGGCGCGCGATATGCTTGTCGACGGCCTTGAGCTGCCTGCCCAGTTCGCGCTTGAGGTTGGCACATTGGGCCGCACCATGGCGGTTTGAAACGGCCGTTCTGTCGCCAACGGCGGCGATGCGAGCTGAGATAAGCTCTGCCAGTTTCTGGATTTTTCACCAGGTCGTCAACGCATAAATCCGGGCAAATTGGCAATATCCTGCGGGCGCCGATTTGGCACTGCGATCTCAAGCGTTGCACCACTGGAATGGGCAACCAGCCGATCTCGGTGCCGCGCGTTGCTTAATCCTGGCCAAGCCGGCGCCCGCAGGATATTGCCCTTGGCAAAACTGAACCTTGTTTAAGAGGCGTTCTCGCGCGCACCCGACCGAGCCGCAATGAGATTTGTTGGTGCCGGGCCGCATTGGCGGGGATGCCGGCGAACCGCTATACGTTCCGTCGAGCCGTCGGCAGTTCTTGCGACTTCTTTGCACCAAAACGGGCATAGACCGTATCCGACATGACCCGGATCACGATCACCGCCACCGCAAAGCACGCCGCCATCGACAGCGTCGCGCCGATCACGGCGCTGCGGCCAATATCATGCGCAAAGAATATGCCATTGAAAGCAAAGTAAATATGTCCACCCAAGCCGGCCGTGATCATTGCCGCGAACGATATGACTGATACGTAGAACCCGGTCTCGTATGCGGTGTAAATGAAATACGTGGAAATCGTTGCGAGAACAACCAGCAGGACAACGATTTCGCTGGGTGTGGCAGTCACAATGGCCCACAGCAGTCGCCAATCCATCGTATGTGCTCCATCAGATATGGAAGAACAATTAAGGATCTTAGCCCGCCACCCTTAACCTCCAGTTTATGATTTGAGTTAATCTGCTGTGAAAATTCCCCGCACTGCGATCGAATTTCGAGCCGTTCATCCGACATGCAGCAAAATGTTGCATTGCGAAATCATGCTACGGTAAACACGCTCACGAACCGCCAGTAAGGCGTGCTCGCGGATCGGCGGACCGGCCCGAAATGTGAGTATGTTCGCTGGCACGTTACCCATTCAGGTCAGATTTTCTGGTCGCCGATTGCGATCAGAGCCCGGAACGAAACGCAAGGCGACATCAACCAAGGAACGCGGCAATGGCTGACAGTGCGACGACGGCAAACAAGGGCCAGGCGCAGGACAACACGGTGGCTTCAAGGACGGCGCCTCAATCATCCAAATCGAAAGTCGAAGCCGCCCCGCCGACCATCGCGACGCCGGTCAAGGATCTCTACGAGGTCGGCGAGATCCCGCCCCTCGGCCACGTGCCGAAAGAGATGTATGCCTGGACCATTCGCGAAGACCGCCACGGCGAGCCCGCCACCGCCATGCAACTCGAAGTGGTGCCGACCTGGGATCTCGACAGCCACGACGTTCTCGTCCTGGTGATGGCCGCCGGCGTTAACTATAACGGCGTCTGGGCCTCCCTCGGTACGCCGATTTCACCGATCCGCGACGTCCACAAGCACCCCTACCACATTGCCGGCTCCGATGCCTCCGGCATCGTCTGGGCCGTCGGCTCCAAGGTCAAGCGGTGGAAGGTCGGCGATGAAGTCGTCATCCACTGCAATCAGGACGATGGCGACGATGAGGAATGCAACGGCGGTGATCCGATGTTTTCAACCTCGCAGCGGATTTGGGGCTATGAGACGCCGGACGGCTCGTTCGCCCAGTTCGCGCGCATCCAGGACCGCCAGTTGATGCCGCGCCCTCAACATCTGACCTGGGAGGAGAGCGCCTGTTATACGCTGACCCTGGCCACCGCCTACCGGATGCTGTTCGGCCATCGCCCGCACACCCTGAAGCCGGCCCAGAACGTCCTCGTGTGGGGCGCCTCCGGCGGCCTCGGCTCGTTCGCGGTGCAGCTCTGTGCGGCGGCCGGTGCCAACGCCATTGGCGTCGTCTCGGAGGACGACAAGATCGACTTCGTCAAGGCGCTAGGCGCCAAGGGCGTCATCAACCGCAAGAATTTCAACTGCTGGGGCCAGCTGCCGACGGTCAATTCGCCGGAGTACGGCGACTGGCTGAAGGAAATGCGCAAATTCGGCAAGGCGATCTGGGATATCACCGGCAAGGGCATCAACCCAGACATCGTCTTCGAACATCCGGGCGAGGCGACGTTCCCGATCTCGGTCCAGGTCGTCAAGCGCGGCGGCATGGTCGTCATCTGCGCCGGCACTTCCGGCTATAACCTGACCATGGACGCGCGCTATTTGTGGATGCACCAGAAGCGCGTGCAGGGCTCCCACTTCGCCAACCTGATGCAGGCTGCCCAGGCCAACAAGCTGGTGATCGACCGCCGTATCGATCCGTGCATGTCGGAGGTGTTCCCCTGGCAGCAGATCCCGAAGGCGCACATGCGCATGCGCCGCAACGAGCACAAGCCGGGCAACATGGCGGTCCTCGTCACGGCCCCCGCAACCGGCCTCAGAACCTTCGAGGACGTGATCGAACTGAGCCAACAGAAATTCGGCGGATGCTGATCGGCCGATCGGTGCGTTGCGCGCGCTCTCAAAAATGATCCGTGTCATCCCGTGGCTTGGCCACGGGACCCATCGCTCGGCAGGGATCGTGAGTGCGGCTTGCGGCACCGCCGTGCGACGATCTCCGGGCTCGGCACGCGCGGACAAACGGGTGCCAGTGACCAGCACCGCGATGACCGTCGGGAAAGGAAGGGCGGCGCCCTTATAGCCAATCGCCGCGTTGCGGCGATCCTTGAGGGGCTTTCAGCCCCTCAAACTCCCCGACCAGGGGATCTATCCCCTGGACCCCGGACTTTTGGTCAGAGGTTGCCTTGATCGTGCCGCCAACGCACGCGTCTGCGATGACCGGACATGGACACCACCATCCACTCACTTGACCAACACGGATACTCTGGGCCGGCCGGGCCGAGGCTTCGCGATCAGGACGTTGCAATCTTGCACTCTTCGTCGGGCGGCAGCGGGTCGCATTGCGTGGCCGCCGTAACACATTCCTTGAGCGCCAGCTTGAGCTGCTCGGTGATAATGCCGGTGACAGCGCCGATGTAATGGCCGGATCCCTGCAGCCCACACTGATACAACTTGACCATCTTCGGGCCGCCGAGCCGCATGGCGAGATTGTAGTCCTTGAGCGCCGCTGACCGTTGTCCCAAAGCCTGGCGGACGTGGGCGCGGGTGTCATAAGCGTGCGGGCTGGTCGGATCGAGGGCGAGCGATTTCTCAACATCCGGCTGGGCTTCCACGACCCGGCCGAGCTTGAACAGCGCCCAGGCGCGATTGTTGAGGGCGATGGGGTAGTCTGGAATGATCGCCAGGGCCGAGTCGTAGTCCTTGATCGCGTCGGTGTAGCGGCCGATCAGCGACAGACCGAGTGCGCGGGTCGCGAAGGCACGTGACCGCGTCCCCGGATCAAGCGACTTGCGTTGCAGCAATTCGGTGCAGCCCCTGATGCGCATCATGGCGTCGTTGGCAAAACAATCGTGCGTCGACAGCACGTCGGCTCGCGCAATAGTAGACACAACGACACTCAGCATCGCCGACAGCACGAGACCGGTCGTTCGGGTGAAACGCATTTCATTCTCCGGCGGTTCGACGGTTGGCCGTACAAAGTCTGCCGACCGCTGCGAAGCTCAAATTCAAGTTGTGGTCAACCTGGCAGTCAACTTTGGCGATTTTCCGGGACGTCGATTGATAGGCCGAGAAGCAGATAACTCCAGGACTTGCCGTGGCCGTCGAGGCCGAGAGATGTGTTCACACCGCCTTCCAGCGCATCATGCATGACAAAGTTGAGGCCGTGCAAGTGGTCAAGTTCGTAGCGTTTGACGTCGCCCTGGATAAGACGCGGAAAGGCGTTCTTGACGCGTTCCGCGGTCAGTTGCGCCTTGATCAAGAGGTAATCGCCCGGATCATAGGCCCAAACCGAGACCGACGATGTGTTGCCCTTATCGCCGGCGCGGGCGTGGGCCAATTGATGGAGCGCGACAGTACGAGTCATGCCGTATAAACCTTTACACGCGGGTCGACGGCCGCGCGGTCAATCATGGTCGAGCGGGTGATCACGCTCGGTGTGATCTGTCCGCGATAGCCGCCACCGCCGGCCGGTCCGCAACACAATAGCGCCTCGACTTCCCACAGCATCATTGCAACGACATCACGATCCGGGCTGCGCATGGCGACGCGAATGCGGACGTCGTTGCTGTCCGAGGCGTTGTCATGGGCTGTCGCATGCAGCGCGTTGAGGCCGATAAGATCGATCCGGTAGCGGCCGGCAGCGCCGGGAATGCGGTCGATGAGTTCGGCCAGAACCTCAGCGCCCAATTGCGCACGGGCGGCAGCATTGGGCCCGGCATAGCTGGCACCGGCCTCGCCGAAAAAGCCGCCGTCGAAGCCGACCGTGACTTTAAGCTGGCGTGGGCGTGCGCGCCCGGAGCAGTTGGAGACGTGCACGCGGCTGTCACCCAAATCATCAATCGCAACCCTCGAAAAGTCGGCGGTGACGTCAGGCGTTAAGTAATTGGCGGGGTCGTGAACCTCGTAGAGCATCTGCTCCTTGACCGTCCGCTCCGTGACGCCGCCGCCGGCCGACCGCAGCTTAGTGATCGTAGCATCGCCGTTGTCCTCGACCTCGGCGATGGGATAGCCGCAATCGGCGAGCCGCGGCACGTCCTTGAGGCCGGGATCGGCGAAATAACCGCCGGTGACCTGCATACCGCACTCCATCAGGTGACCGACCAGGGTGCCTTTCCCGAGCTTGTCCCAATCATCAAGCCGCCAGCCGTAATGGTCGACAATGGGCGCGAGAAACAGGGAGGGATCGGCAACCCGCCCGGTGATGATAACGTCGGCGCCGGTTGCAACGGCAGGCAGAATTGCCTCGGTGCCGAGGTAGGCATTGGCGCCGACCAGCGCACAGCCGACGTCGGCGACGGTTTGGTTGGCACCGTCGATGAGGGTCGTCTCATCATCGATCAGAGCGGTGACGTCATCGCCCTCAACGGTAGCAACGCGCAAGCCTGTAAGCCCGAGTTCGCGCGCGATGTTGACGACGACCTCGGCAGCCGCGGGAACATTTGCGACCCCCATGTTGGTCAGGATCCGCGTGCCGTTTTTGCGGCAGTCCTCAAGCACGCGGCGCATGCGTATCGCCAGTTGCGGGTTGTAGCCACGGTTGGGATCGCGTTGCCGGTCGCGATGAGCGAACGCCAAAGTGCGCTCGCCGATGGTTTCAAACACGAGCCAGTCGAGCGCGCCGTCCCGTGCGAGATCGACGGCGGGTTGCAGGCGATCTGAGGAAAAGCCGGCACCAGAGCCCATTCTTAACATCATCAACCTCCCGGTGCCCTTCGGACGGAACTGCAACCACCCCGGTTCGCTTGACGCCGGGCCGCGTGATCATAGGCTGTCAGCATCTCTACTTGCACCAGCAAAGACCGACCTGGCAAGCCGTGCTGGCGGTCACCCGGACAACGGCGCAGGCGCAGTGAGGCGTCAACTCAGGCAAATGGAGCGCGATCGCCAAGTTCGAGCAGGCCCGGGTCGGTGTGTTCCAGATTGATGGTTGGAACGAGCCGGCCAACGATCGTGTTGATGGCACCATAACGATGGCGGACGTAGAGGTAGCTGCGGTGAAATTGGCTGCCGAGGCGGGCCTTGATCAGGTATGTCGTCACGCCTGACTGCATCTCGCCAATGCCGCGTTCCATGCACAGGCGCAGCTGGGTCATCCAGTCGAGGTAGAACAGACCATTGTCGGGGCCTTCGGGATAGCGCATGCCATTGTAATTCTGGATCAATTGGTCGGGACCCAAGAGCACCATGGTAAATCCGATCAGTTCATCATCGCGCCAGTAGGTGAGCAATTGCGCCTGGTCGCGCATGCCGGCGAGAACGGCTTCATAAAAGCCCGGTCCGGTCTCGGCGAACTGAGCATAGTCGACGGCGGCGCGCTGCATCGTCGACCTGCGCAATTGATAGAGTTGGTCGGACAGACCGTCGCTGGTATTGCGGATTTCGATGCGAACGCCCTGTGCGCGCTTCAAGCGGCGGCGCAGGTTGCTGCGCATATTGGCCGACAGCGATTTGAAGTAGTCATCCTCCGTCTGCGGAACCGCAAGCGTGGCCACCGGCAATGCAACGGCGCGGCGGTAGCCGGCGGTCTGCAAAATATCATCCCCCCACGCCGCAAGGTCTGCGCCGATATCCTTGAACAAGATTATCTGCGACTGCGTCTGGCGGGCGAGGAATTCGATGCCGTTACTCAGTGCGACCAGTGCTTCACGGCGTTCATTCGGGGACAGCCGGGCGTCGAACGCGAGGGTTGACTCCTGAGAGTGAGGTGAGCCAAAGCCGATGATCGTAACCCGCGAGATAGACGGCAGCGCCCGACTTACGAAGTTGAACACCGATTTGACATTGCCGTCGAGGACCAACCCCGGGTCGAACGCCGTGCGAAACAGCGGACCGCCGGCGACCAGGTGGTCGCCGTCAAATACACCAACGGCCGAATAGACAAACGTCGGGGCCGGCGCCGTCTCGCAGGCGACGAAATAGTCATAGCCTTCCGTGTTCGATTGATAGAGGCGTTGCCAATCATCGCGACCAATGTCGGCCATGCTGTCGAGGCAGCGGAAAGTGAACCTGGTCAAAGTCCTGTCCCAACATCCAAGGTTGCGGATGGCCGCTGCCATGCGCCGCACCTGTCGCCCAATATATGATTGCAGGCAGAATACCGCCTCTCGCGTCAGGCCGGAATGAGCAATCACGGGTATGGTTAGCCCGACTTGACCACCATCCGGCCGCCAGCCCGGCTGTCGACAAGCGAAGGACTACGCGATCCACTCGCTGACCGGCGCGTTGGCTTCGTGAAGCGGCTGCGAAACGACGTCGACCAGGGCCGGGCCGTCGTGTCCCGAAGCCGCCTTCAAGACGCTTGCGAGAGCATTGGGATCTTCGACGCGCCAAGATTTGACGCCGTAGGCCTGCGCCACTTTGGCATGATCGGTCTCGGAAAAATCGACCGAGAAATAACGTTGGCCGAAGCCGGCCTTTTGGCCGGCCTTGATCCAGCCGAACACCGCGTTCGAGACGACGACGAACAGGATTGGCAGGTTGTAGCGCACGATGGTTTCGAATTCGCCCACCGCAAACGCAAAGCTGCCGTCACCCATGACCGCGACAACCTTGGAATTCGGTCGGCCGATTTGCGCGCCCATTGCCGCTGGGATCGAAAATCCCAAGGCGCCATGGGCGCGATTCGATATGAAATAGCGGCCCGGCCGAGCACAGCGGTAATAGGCCGAAAAATAGGGGCAAGGCGTACCAGGGTCGCAAACAACGACGGCATCGTCGGGCAGGACTGCGTTGAGGTCGGCGACCAGGCGTTCCGGACGGATTGGGGTCGCATCGGACCTAGCCAATTCGTCAAATATGGCAAATTTCTTGGCTTTGGCGTTGGCAACGACCTGGCGACCGCCGAAGTCCGGCAGTTTGGCCTCGTCGCTGAGCGCCCGGTTGAGGGCTGCCAGCGCGAGCTTGGCATCGCCCAAAACGGGATAGGCGGTTTCGTAGCTTGCCGAGATCGCCATCGGATTTGAGTCGATGTGCACAATCGTGGTGCCCGGTGCCGGGAACCGCCAGCGCTCGGTCGTGACGGAGCCGGCACGACAGCCGATAAAGACGACGAGATCGGCATTCACGATCGCCTCGCGGGTTGCCGCCACACCACCGTTGGAGCCAACCACGCCCAGGCAGTTGGGATGACTGTCGGCGAGGCTGCCCTGACCGCTCACCGTCGTTGCAACAACGATATTCAAGCTCTCGGCAAGGGCTCTGAGTTGATCTTCGGCTCCGGCTATGACGACACCGCCGCCGCATACGATGATCGGTGATCTGGCCGTGACAATCGCCCTGGCGGCCTGCTCGATCGCCGCCGATGCCGGTGCCGCCGGCCATGCCGGGAAGGTCTCGAAGCCGGGCTGGGCCCAGATGTCGTCTGCCTTTGCCGGCGCCCTTTGCACGTCGAACGGCAACCCGAGATGGGCGGCGCCCGGTGTGCCGGTCGTCATCGCCCGATAGGCGGCACGGACCATGTTACCCAACCGGTCGACGTGGGCGATCACGCCGTTCCATTTTGTCAGCGGCTGGAACAGCTGGTCCTGGCGCAGCTCGGTCAATGGAAAACGACCTGCCGCGGGCACGGCCACGTCGGTGGTGATGGCCAGCACCGGGATTGACGACTCACTGGCCTCGACGACGCCGGGCAGAATGTAGGTTGCACCGCCGCCGCTCGGGCCTTCGCAGACTCCGACTTTGCCGGTCGTTCGGGCATAGGCGTCCGCCATATAGGCGGCGTGGCGCTCGTCGCGAGTGAGGTAATGGGACATGCCGTGATCGAGCCGCTGCAGCGCATCGTAAAACGGCAGCGACGTGTCGCCGCATAAACCAAAGATATCGCGGGTTCCGTGGGCCGCGAGCAGGCGGACCAACGCTTCCGCACCGGTTGTTTGATTATGTAAGATTTTTTCCATTTTCGTCTCAGTTCTGTCACGGGCAAGGTCAGCACATTCGTGTTTCCCAATGCAATGGGATGAGTCGTTGACATGTCAATTACTTGACACTTGTGGGTTGTTCCGACATCGTGCTGCGGCGTTTCGCGTCGGGGCCCGACCATAGCCATAAACGGTCCCAGGTCTAGGGAGCTGAAGGGGGACCTCCACCAAGATGGATAGCCTCCTTATGTGAGGAGACAGAACTCAACGAGCTCTGTCTCCTTTTTCTTTTTTGCCTGCAATGTTGGTTTCCTCGCTGGTCGGCATGACGTTCGGGGCCAGCCCCACCACGGTTGAGATGCGCGGCGTGCGTCTCTGCTTCATCATATGTCCGCTCGCGCTGCTTATTGCGAGCAGATCGACGTCGCGCTTGTTTGGGCGATGCGGAGCACCGTGAGGATGAGACCGATCACTTTAACGGCGCAAAAGCTGTCGGTGGCGTCCGTCACACGTCCATCGCGGTCATGCCGCGCCGGCGTTTGAGCCGCCAGCGGGACTTCTTGCGCCTCGCACTTGGCCGAAATGCGAGAGCAACCTGCCTTTATCCGGAATCGGAACGATCCCGAATAAAGGCAGGTTGCTCGATTCCAAAGTGGCGATCATCTTTGTGTCTAAGCCTCGAGTTGGGAACCGCAACGCCGGTTCCAACTTAAGGCACGATGATCTAAGAAACCTCCGAGTAAGTCACGGGTTTCCAAAGGGCCCGGCCCTTTGGCGGGATCGTTAAGGGCAGAGCCCTTAACATATCGCCGCCAAGCGGCGATCCTTGCGGGACTTGTCCGCCCCTCAAACGCCCCGCACAGGGGATGGGTCCCCTGGCCCCAAGCTTGTCCAGGGCGTTCCTAGTTCGACACCGATGCGACGACAGAACTCGAAGACGGGCAGGAGGTACATAGCGCGACGTGGGTGGCGCCAACGACGACACCGTTATGGCGAAGCCGCAGGAACAGCCGCTTCTTTGCCGGGTCGAACGGAATTGATCCCTTGGCCCGGACGAATACGGTGTACGTCACGATTTCATCGTGCCGGACCTGCGCGGTTGTCGATGAGGCGGCAGTGCGCAGACATGCGCCTGTTGCAGGATTGGTCTGACAAATCGTCAGGTCGACCGGCAACGTGCTCGCACCGTCGTCGGCGCTGGCCGTAATCGTTCCTGCCACACCAATATTTACAGCGGCTGCAACGAATATTTGCTGGCCGTTGGTACTTGGCAGTCGAACAAGTCCGTCGCGACTGAGTGTCCGGCTAACAGCAACCAGATCAGGTCCCCGTTTGAGCGACGATGAAACCAGGAATGTATTTACGCCGACAATACTTGCGACCGTACCCTTGTTGGCACAGGAAAACAAAACAGGGACGTCGGTAGCCGCAAAAGGCCCGGCCGGTATGAAACCGAAGACGAAGTTTTGAACTGCACCGCTGGCAATGTTCACCGGCGTATTTTGAGGTGCCGTGAATTTCGCGTTAGCTGCATCGATAGCCCGGTAAACAAAGTTCCCACTAGGCGGGCCAGACGTTGGCCACCCGATGCGGCAGCCCGTCGCCTGGCTCCCGGATGCGTTTAGAATGTTACCGAACGCAGTTACTCGAATGCCAGCTCGTGCGGCGCGCGCATACGGCAAAACAGATGCGAACACATTCTTCGCAGTTTTGGGTGTTGTTGGTCGATTGTCGATCGGCCAGCCAATGTCTCGGAGCAACTGCACTTCAAGCACGGGATTGCGGATCGATTCCGTATATGACGGTTCCATCAACGAATTCGGGAACAGCGCCGTATCAAAGTGAGAGATGGAGGAGCCGGGCACCGGCCGGCTAGGCGCGTATATGCGCACGCGGTTGCCGACACGGCCCCTAGTCAGGATGCCACTTGCCGCCGTGGTATGCGCGCCGCCCCAAACCAGGTTGCCGTTTGCCTTGCTGGCGGCTACGCGTTGGGCGTTGGTCATGCTCGGGTAATCAGACGGCGTCGCGCCAACGTGGACCAGGTGCCGCATATAGGCGTCGTCTGAACCGTGCATCTTCTCGCCGGTGCTCATACGAACGGTCGACATAAAGCCTAAGCCGTGCCCAAGCTCGTGCAACAAGACGGTCACGAAGTCGGTCTGCCTCGGGCCGGGACGGCCATCAAGGCCATAATACCAGGTTTTCGGAAACGCGCATGTCGTACCGATCGAGCTGTTGAACTTTGCTACGATGTCATCGCTACCCGGATACAGATCAGCACCGCGCAGTGCGTTGGCAAGGGCGACCGGGTACCATGTGTTGCGGACCGGCGCACCATTGAAACCTCGAGACAACTGGATTGGGCCTGCTTGGCCGAGTATGGCGCCGTACCTCGAACAGGACAGTGGGTTCCATTCACCCCTTACGCGGATGGGAATGGAGCTGGTTAGCCTCGCCCCCCAGATATCTGCAGCAAACTGAAACGCCTTTAGTCTTTGCGCACCCAAGGTCGTGCCAGTGTTACCGCCAACCGGGGCTACCGGTGTCCGATCGTTGAAACCCTCACCGGCGCCGTCGCCGTTCACAATGATGAACCTCGCAGCGGAATGCGCGGGAGTTTGCACCATTGCAATAGTGATCACAAACGCCGCAAATAGAGCGAACTTGCTACGCAAAAGCATTACCAATTCTCCGATCCTTCAGAACTCGTTGATCAACGCTTTTCGGGCGGGGCGATATGGAAAGTTCTGAACTTTCCGTCCTTGGCCGTCGCGGCAAGCGGGCTTTGAAAGCGTCCTTGCAGGTGGATGCCTTCGCCACCGCCCGCGATCGGGCTGGGCGTGATCACGAGGCCGTCCGACGACGAGCTCATGCCCGATACGGTCTCGGATGACAGCTCAAGCGCCTGGCTTCCAGGTGCCGGCGTGGCGCGAAGCTTGCCGGTCGTTGGATCGATATAGGCACGCATTCCCTCACTCCTTTTGACGTCGTGTTTGGCTGTCTGGGCTGCCAGCGGCTGGGCCGCGATCAACCCGCAAGCCAGAGCGGCCGCAAAAAGCGATGCTTGCCTTACCGCACCGCCCGACAATCTTCCTCGGCGGCAACATGAATCACCGGTCTGCCATATCACTAGTCGTTTCATCATATTTCACCTCGCACTGCGTCAGTTCCAGTTCGCATCGGCCCATTGTCATTGCGGGCGGTTGCTCGCGTACTCGAGTACCTTAAAGCAGTAACCATCAATGAGAAGTGCAGATTCTGCAGTACAGATACTAAAAAATGAATGAATGTAATTTGCAAATGGCCTTCAACGAGTCAAAATTTCAAAGATTATGTCGTCCGACCGCCATAATTGTCACAATTAACTGGAACACAGTGTACGTCGTTGTTAATGGTTTATTAATTTCGGGAGATAAGGCTGGTATTTGATGAGGGCGGACCACGTCAATATTGAGACGCGGTGTTTGGCTCGGAGCAACTGGGGCTTTCGCGCCAAATGTTGGGAGAATGAGCGTGCATCGCTTAACGGGGCATTCAACAGTGCTGGTCCGGCTTATGGCCGTCGGCGTCATATTGGCGGCGGCAGGCTGTCAAGGGCGGGGGGATCTGCAGCGGCAAGTTAACAGTCTGTTAACAGAGCTTCAGACGCAGGATCTCTCTGCGCGCCCGCCAACTCACGTCAAACAACCGACCTTCCAACCGCAGGACCGCCATCCGCCGCAGGCGCGGGTTTATCCAAGTTCTGATCACAATGCTGGGGCGCAGTTCAATACCAAAGTGAGCACTAAGGTTGACCGGGTCGGGGAAGAATATCAGGTCAACTTCGACAATGCCCCGATTGCCGATGCTGCCAAGGCAATCCTGCAAAACATTCTGTCAAAAGCCTACATTGTTGATCCACGCGTCCAGGGCCGCATTACACTGTCGACCGGCCGGTCCGTCACCGAGCGTGAACTCTTGAAGGTCTTCGAGACCTCGTTGCACATGCAGAATGCGGCGCTGGTGAAAGGGCCGGACGGCTATAGGATCGTTCCTGTCACGGAGGCGCTGTCCGGCGATGTCGGTGATGTCAAACCGTTGCGGCGGGGCGAGGCGCTGCAGCCGGGGTTTGGTGTAACGGTCATGCCGCTGCGACATATCTCAGCCGAATCCATGTTGCCATTGCTCGAAGGATTTCTGGCACGCGCGGGCTCAGCGCGCGCTGAGGCAGCAGGCAATCTCATCCTCATTCGCGGCAGTTCAGAGCAGCGCGGCCGGATCGTCGAAATCATCGAGATGTTCGACGTTAACTGGCTGAAGGGACAGTCCGTCGGCATCTTCCCGTTGCGAAACGCCAACATTGAAGATGTCGTTGGCGAACTCGAGCAGATCATGCAGGCCGGTCAACAATCGCTCGCAGCCAACACGGTCAAGTTCCGGCCGATCGCACGGCTCAACGCCATATTGGTCATCGCCCGCCGGTTCGACAATCTCAGAGAGGCCGGCAAATGGATCCGGCGGCTCGACAAATCCAATTCCGCCGGTGTCAAAACCTACGTTTATCGCGTTGAGAACGGCAAGGCGGGGGAAATCGCGGATCTGCTCAACGAAAATTTCGGCGGCGCCAACGTGCGCGTGAAGCGGCGGCGCAGAGCGGTCGTACCGGGACAGCAATCAACCGAACTGGCGGCAACCGGCGCCGGCAAAAACTCCGACAACAAGCCTCAGAACGCAGATAACAACCAAACGGGCCAGTCAACCGGGCAGACCACAACGACCCGGAGCCAGGCGTCGCGAAGAAGGTGGCAGTTCGCGCGTTACGCCGATCCCACCAGCGCCGCACCCGAAATCCGCATTGTTGCCGATGAGACCAATAATACGCTGCTCATTCGCGCCACGCGCAGCGACTATCAAAAGGTGTTGGCGGTCCTGCGGGAGATCGACAAGGCTCCACTCCAGGTTTTGATCAATGCGACGATTGCGGAAGTTACGCTCAACGATCTGCTGCGCTACGGCGTGCAAGCGTATTTGCGCAGCAAGAAGGGGTCAGTCGGCTATCATCCAGGCCCGGTTGACCTGACGCTCAGTCCGAAAATTCCCGGGTTGAACCTGATACTCGGATCGTCACTGGCTGACCCGCGCCTGATACTTGATGCGTTGTCGAATGTGACGGCCGTCAAGGTTGTGTCTTCGCCCTCCGTCGTCGTCGTCGACAATCATCCGGCAACGCTCAGAGTTGGCGACGAGGTCCCGCTGGCGACGCAACAGGCGCAGAGTGTCACGGATCCTGACGCACCGCTCGTCAACACAATCCAGTTTCGCGAAACCGGTGTTATACTGAAGGTAACGCCGCGGATTAATTCAAGCGGCCTCGTCACGATGGAAGTTGAGCAGGAAATCAGTCAGGTGTCATCGTCAAAAGGCGCTGAAAACGGCAGCACCCTCACGCCGACGATTTCGCAGCGCAAAGTTGCCAGCACAATTTCGGTATACAGCGGCCAAACAGTCGTGCTTGGCGGCCTGATTAGCGAACAGGTCAACAATGACCGAAACCGCGTGCCGGTGCTGGAGCGGGTTCCGGTGCTCGGCGATGCGGTCGGCAAAACGAAATCAGATCGTCGGCGTACGGAGATTATTATTTTCATCAAACCACAGGTGATCCGTAACAGCCAGGAAGCAGCACGTGTATCGGAGGAACTCCGTTCCAAACTGAAATCCATGTCATTTGACCCAGCGCCGGCCCGGCTTCGCTACCACCGCACGAGCACAACCCGCAGAAGTGTTAAAGATCCCTAAAACAACCCGCTTGGCCGGGCACAAAATCGACACCGACCGCACTCTTGATTTGAAACATCCAGCCGGTAGGTCAAATTCAAATGAAAATCGAAACTTTAGACATACCTGATGTTAAAGTCATATTTCCGACAATTCACAGTGATGACAGGGGCTTCTTTTCTGAAACATATAACAGGTTCGTACTTTCCGAATTCGGCATAAATGTCGAGTTCGTACAGGACAATCATTCGCTGTCACGCCAGGTTGGCGTGATCCGCGGTCTGCACTTTCAAATCCCGCCGTTTACTCAGGGCAAGCTGATTCGCGTGGTTCGTGGATCGGTCTACGATGTTGCCGTTGATGTTCGTCGTGGCTCGCCGAGCTACGGCAAGTTCGTCGACGCTGTGCTATCGGCGCAATCTTGGAACCAACTTTGGGTTCCCGAAGGCTTCGCACATGGCATTTGCACGCTCGAACCGGACACCGAGGTGATCTACAAGGTCACCAGCCCGTATGCGCCCGACCACGATCGCGGCCTGGCCTGGGATGACCCCGACCTGGGTATCAAATGGCCGGTGGTCGCGGGCGGGCACGTGCTGTCTGACAAGGACCGCCGACAGCCGCGCCTTAAAGACCTGCCGGCGGTCTTTGAATATTCCGGACCTGGCTCGTTTTCAGCATCGGACACGTGATACCGCCCCAAGCCCACCCCACAGGGCCGGGCGCTTGTTGCCGCCAGCTGCGTTGCCACCGCTTGTGGTCCATGGACCACGCCACGACACCCGCCTCACTGGCGACGAAAATCGCGCCGGTGAAGCGGGTCAATACTTATGCAGACTGGTATTAGGCCATGGAATACCGGTTATCCGATGCACCGCCATAATTGGCATCGTCGCCATGTGAGCTTAGGCGACAAACCATCAATCAGCCGACTTGGCATAATCGGCAATGACCTATTGCGACTTCACACCTAAGCCACGATTTCGCGCTTGCCGGCGCTGTCGGCCGGTGAGATCAGGCCGTCGTTTTCCATCCGTTCAATCAGATCGGCGGCACGATTGTAACCGATTGACAAGCGCCGCTGCAGATAGCTGGTCGACGCGCGCCCGTCCCGCCGCACGATCGCAACGGCCTGTGCATATAGATCGCGGGCCGGCGGGCGGGCGGCCACCGTTCCGGGTTCGTCCGTCGTCTCGAGCAGGGCGCACAAGCCGGCGTCGTAGCCGGGTGCGCCCTGCGCGCGAAGCGCACTGCTGACGGCCTCAACCTCCGCATCCGAGACGAACGGGCCGTGCGCACGGACCATTGCACCTGCGCCGGATGCGAGCAGCATATCACCCTGTCCCAGCAACAGTTCTGCGCCATGCTCGTTGAGGATCGTGCGGCTGTCGATCTTGGAGGCGACCTTGAAGCCGATGCGGGTTGGAAAGTTCGCCTTGATGGTGCCGGTGACGACGTCGACCGAGGGCCGCTGGGTGGCCATGACAAGATGCATGCCGGCGGCGCGCGCCATCTGTGCGAGCCGCTGGATTGCCGCTTCGATGTCCTTGCCCGCAACGCTCATCAGATCGGCAAACTCGTCAACGATGATGACGATGTAGGGCATCGTCGCCAGATCAAGCACCTTGTCCTCAAACAGCGCTTCGCCGGTTTGACCGCTGAAGCCGACGTGGACGCGTTGCACCAAGCGGTCGCCGGTCCGCTTGGCATGGCGCACCCGGTTGTTGAACACCTCGATCGAGCGCGCGCCCAGTTCGCTCATGCGCTTGTAGCGCTGCTCCATTTCGCTAACCGCCCAATGCAGCGCCAGAACCGCGCGATGTGGATCGGTGATCACCGGCGCCAGCAAATGCGGAATGCCGTTGTAACTTGAAAGCTCGAGCATTTTCGGATCGATCATCAGCAGGCGGCAGTCGTCCGGTGATTTGCGATAGAGCAGTGACAACACCATCGCATTGATGCCGACGGACTTGCCGGAGCCCGTCGTGCCGGCAACCAACAGGTGCGGCATGCGCGCGAGATCGGCAATCACCGGTTCACCGCCGATCCCCTTGCCCAAGGCCAACGGCAGCCGCGCGTCGCACTGGCGGTAGGCATCGGATTCGAGCAGCTGGCGCAGCAGCACCGTCTCTCGTTCGCCGTTCGGTAGTTCGATGCCGATGGCGTTGCGTCCTGGAATAACGGAAATGCGGGCCGACTTGGCACTCATCGAGCGGGCAACATCTTCGGCAAGCGCAATCACGCGCGAAGACTTGGTGCCGCGCGCCGGTTCGAACTCGTACAGTGTGACGACCGGACCTGGCCGAATGTCCTTGATTTCGCCCTTGACCCTGAAATCGGCGAGCACGGCTGTCAGCTGTGCGGCGGTTTGAGCGCGTTCATCATTGCGCTGATCCGAACTGTCAACCGCGTGGCGGCCGGTGAGCAGCTTGGTTAGGCTGGACCCCTGGTATGCGCCGGGCCGCGGGCGAGCGTTATGGCCAAGAAATGATGGCAGGACCATTTCAGGATCGTCCGCGGCGGCGGCCGGCTTGACCGCTTCGCTGCGTTGCTGCAGCCCGGCCTGATGCGCGCCCGCTTTCGATCGCACCGCGCCCGGTGCAAAGCGCAGTGCGATGTCCTCGGCACTCCTGCCCGGCTCATCGATCGCCGCCTCGGCTTCGGCCTCGGCGTCAAGCCTTGCTTCAAAGCTGTCGTATGCCGGTCGTTCGCTGAGCGCTCGCCGGTCCAACGCCGCCGGCTCGCCGTCCATGGGATGCTGCGCGCCAACCTTACCGAACGCAACCAACCTTGCTTGTGCCGGATTGAGGTTTGACAGGTTGAAACTCGGCTCAACCCGTTGCCGCTCGGCATCGGGGTGAACCGCATCGACCGGTTGGGGTTGGTTCGTTGCCGCTGAGCGCGGGTGATGGCGAGCGCCGTTCTCCGCCCGCGACCTCGGCGGCGTGAAGATGACAGCGATACGTTCGCGATCAAGGCCGACCGCGGCGCAGAACGCCCAGCTGCCGGCCGCGAACAGTCCGGCGCCGGCGAAAACCGCACTGGCCGCGCCGATCAATTGGTTGAGCAGGCCCGACAACAGATTGAAGCTCAGGTCTCCCAACAAGCCACCGTATCCGTGCAGAA
Source organism: Hyphomicrobiaceae bacterium (assembly GCA_965223355.1). GTDB lineage: Bacteria > Pseudomonadota > Alphaproteobacteria > Rhizobiales > Hyphomicrobiaceae > Tectiglobus. The sequence continues at coordinate 2,395,833 of CBDCWE010000003.1, read as the reverse complement.
ATTTCCAGCTCGCCGATGCGGGCAGTGCGGACAGGCCACCCGCAATTGCACATGCTGCAATGGCTGCGTAAAAGCCGCGAACCTGGATGCGGTCAATGTGCTGTGACACGATGAGCTGACCGGCCCAAACGACCATACAGGTGAGGATCAAAACGACGCTGAGCCCGACCGTCTGCAGCAAGAGATCCGACACGGTGGCCCCGAACGTGCCCAACAGGTTCTGGGGCTGGGTATTGATCGATGTGCTGAAACTCGGATCACCGGCCGACCAGGTCAGCAGCGACAGCCACAACAAACCGGCGACAATCAGCATGAGCAATCCGCCCAAGCGGGCCACCCACCCCATCAGCAAGTCTTTCAAAGTCCGCGGCAATAGCCGGCGGTGATTAGGCTCGTTTCCGTCGAACGCCATGACGCAGCACCAATTTCGTCACTCAACCATGATCCCATCACGTTGTTTGCGCTGCGAACGCGCGATCACAACAACACCAACGCAGTGCCGATCGGATCTGTTTAGAGATGCGAAGTTAGTTGGTTAACCTTGATATTCGGTTAGCGAGCGTGCCAAAGCTTCTGAAAAGTGTTTCATTTCAGGACATTTCACGACATTTAGGTCGTTTGCAGCATTGGCGGCAGCGCTGTTGTTTATCAATCTGCCAGCGCCTGGTAGACCAGGGCCCGTGCGAGCTGGCGCAGGCGCAGGCGCGCGGGACCGGGGCAGGCGGCCATGAAGACCACCGCCATCTGCTCGAAGGGGTCAATCCAGAAGTAGGTCCCGTAAACGCCGGACCAATAACAGTCACCCGCCGTGCCGGCAGAAGCCGACAGCCCGTCCTCGCGCCGGACCGCGAGCCCGAGCCCGAAGCCGTAACCGTCGCACGCCGGATCCATGGTATCGGCGATCCGGTTTTCGATGTCCGGGCCGAGATGATCGCTCGTCATCAGTTCGACCGTCTTGTGGCCGAGGATACGCCGGCCGTTGAAGGTGCCGCCGTCGAGCAGCATTTGCGCGAACGTCAGGTAGTCGGCAGCCGTTGAGACAAGTCCTGCACCACCTGGCTGCCAGTGTCTCTTGTTGCCGTCGACATGCATCACCGAGAGCTTGTCGCCGCTCACAGGATCTTTGTCGAACGTGCGTGCGTAGCGCTTGCGGTCGGCCTCTTTGAGCTCGAAACCCGTGTCGGCCATGGCCAGCGGCGAGAGGATCGCTTCACTGAGCGCTGCGCCCAGCGTCGTGCCGGTCGTCGCTTCGACGATGAAACCCAACACGTCCGTCGAAAAGCCGTATTCCCACTTGGTTCCCGGATCGAACAGCAACGGCGCGCCAGCGAGCGCTGCCAACATGTCATCGCGGGTCTTGAGGACCGGCGCTGATGCCGATGAGCCGGGATAGCACTGATAGAGCGCCGACAGACCACGGTTCTGGTAGGTCAGGCCGGAAGTGTGGCGGAGCAGGTCGTGCACGGTTGGTTGGCGCTCGGCGGCCCGCAATCTCAGAGCACCGTTGGCCTCGAGTTCGCCCACCTTCATGTCCGCCAGTGCCGGCAAATGGCGCCCGACCTCATCGCCGAGCAGCACGCGACCCTGTTCGAACAACTGCAACGTCGCAACCGAAACAACCGGCTTGGTCATTGAGGCAATCGAAAACAACGTGTCTTCCGTCATCGCCGCCTTGGTTTTCGGGTCGCGAAAGCCGACCGCCGTCCGATAGGCGACCTTGCCGTGTCGTGCAATCGCCAGGACACAGCCGGGTAGCCGTCCGGCGTCGACTTCACGTTGCAGCGCCTGATCGATGATCGCCAGCCGGTCCGGGGTAAAGCCGAGTTCGTCGGCCCGTTCAGTATCGAAGGCGCCAAACTTATCCGCCTGTACCGTCGATTTGCCGCCTGTGCTCATCCGATCCCCCGTCCCGGGCCTGCTGGTATCACTCGATTGAAGCGTTAAATTAGCATGGCCCGCAATCAAATCTTGAGTGCGGGCCATGCTATGGTATGTCTGTCGCAGAGTATATCGTGCCGGCGATCAGGCGGTTGTCATATCCTCTTCCGGATTGGCGCTGATCTTGTGGATCGCGAGGTCAGCGCCGCGCGCCTCGTCCTCTTCATCCATCCTGAAGCCGAACGCGGTGTCGACAATCTTGAACACCACGAAACCGGCAACAAATCCGAGCGCTGCGCCCAAGATGCTGCCGACGATCTGGCTCATGACGCTGACACCGCCGAGGCCGCCGAGCGCTTCGAGCCCGAAGATGCCGCAGGCGATGCCGCCCCAAAGGCCGCACAGACCGTGTAACGGCCAAACGCCGAGCACGTCGTCGATCTGCCATTTGTTGGAGGCGATCTGGAACAGATGGACGAAGATTACTCCGGCGACACCGCCGGTAACGAACGAGCCGATCGGATGCATCAGGTCGGAACCGGCGCAAATGGCGACCAGGCCTGCAAGCGCGCCGTTGTGGACGAAGCCCGGATCGTTATCGCCGGCAATCACCGCGGCAACGATGCCGCCGGCCATCGCAAGCAGCGAGTTCATTGCGACGAGACCGGAAACGCCGGCAAGGGATTGCGCGCTCATGACGTTGAAGCCGAACCAACCAATGCATAGCATCCAGGAACCGAGCGCCAGCCACGGAATCGATGACGGCGGAATGCCGACGGCGCGGCCATCCTTGCGATAGCGACCGCGCCGCGCACCAAGGATGATCACCGCTGCGAGTGCGGCCCAGCCACCAAAGCTGTGCACGACGACCGAGCCGGCAAAATCGTGGAAATCGGCACCGAAGACGCCGTTGAACAGCCCGGCTTGAATGCCGTAATTGCCGTTCCAGACCATCCCTTCGAAGAACGGGTAGCAGAAGCCGACGAGCAGGGCCGTTGCCACGCACTGTGGCAGAAATCTGGCACGCTCGGCGATGCCGCCGGAGATGATCGCCGGAATTGCCGCCGCAAACGTACACAGGAAAAAGAACTTAACCAGGCTCAGCCCCTGGCCATCGAAGCCTTCGGCGGCGCCGGCAATATCCTTGGCGCTCATCAGGAACGTGACGCCGTAGGCCACCGCATAACCAATAAAGAAGTAAGCGACGGTCGAGATCGCGAAATCCACCAGGATCTTGCACAGCGCGTTGACCTGGTTCTTCTTGCGCACGGTCCCGACTTCGAGAAATGCAAACCCGCCGTGCATCGCGAAGACGAGGATCGCGCCGATCAACAGAAAGAAGACGTCCGCGCCCGGTTGTATCTTGTCCATGCCCCATGGCCCCTTGAGCTTGGCAACTTGACGCAGGTCCGGTGTGAACGAGCTGGTCTGCGTCAGTTGCTCGTTTTCTATGCAGGCGCCCGCTTGGCAGGCGAACCGCTGACAACAGTTTCGTAAAGATCAAGAAGCGTGCCATTTTGGCTCATTATAATAACAAATTGATATATAATAATAAAATGAGATCTTGGACGATTCGCCCAAGCGCATTGCACAATTTGTAGCCAACTATGAGTTTTTCTCTGCCTAATCGATTGGCAGCTGTCGGCCAGCCGAGATCATGTCCGCCCTGGACCATCTTCGCCCTGGACCGGCTTCGCCCAAGTCGGGGCCACATCGTTGACCCGTTCCTCCGCCGTGCCCAACCACACGCCAGATCGTGGTTTTGGATGGCCGGGCGGCGGCACGGGATGGTTCGAGCTCAGCCTCAAGGACTGGCGGCGGCCGGGTTGGCGAGCAAGATTGTTCCAGCTCACTCTGAAACGCCATCGCCGGGCGCCAAATCGCCGTTTGTGTTTCAGGCGATCTCAGCCATATAAGGTGGCATGCGCACAACCGGTCAGGTTCGGTTTCACAAAATGAACGGTCTGGGCAACCAGATCGTCGTCGCGGACCTGCGCCGATACGACGGGCCTGCGATCTCGTCCGACCACGCCCGCGCCATTGCCGCCGACCCGCGGACCCGGTTCGATCAGTTGATGGTTGTACAGCCCCCGCGCGTGCCCGGCACCGATGGTTACATCGAGATATTCAATGCCGATGGCCTGCCGGCCGGTGCCTGCGGTAATGGCATGCGGTGCGTTGCGATGCTGTTGCGCGCGGGCCGCGATGCAACGGCGATGAAGTTTGAGACGTCCGCCGGCGTGCTGGATGTCACGTTCCCGTCCGATGTTGCGATCACCGTCGATATGGGGCCGCCGCGATTTGGCTGGCAGGACATTCCGTTGAGTGAGGAATTTCACGACACCAGCAAGATCGAGTTGCAGATCGGACCGATCGATGCCCCGGTGCTGCATTCGCCATCGGTCTGCAGCATGGGCAATCCGCATGCCGTGTTCTGGGTCGACGACGTCGGCACGCTCGCACTCGACAAGTTCGGACCATTGCTCGAACACCACCCATTGTTCCCGGAGCGCGCCAACATCACCGTTGCGCAGGTGCTGTCCAGAACGCATGTTCGCACGCGCACGTGGGAGCGCGGCGCCGGCTTGACCCGGGCCTGCGGCTCGGCTGCTTGCGCGACGCTTGCCTGTGGCGTGCGAACCGACCGGCTTGACCGCGAAGCAGCCGTCTCCCTGCCCGGTGGCGATCTTCTCATCCAATGGCCGCAGGGTGCCGGGGTCTTGATGACCGGCCCGGCAGAACTGGAGTTCTCGGGCTATCTCAACCTCGGCTCCACCAGCGCACTGACCATTGAGGTCTGACGTGCGCCAAACCGTTGGACCAACAACCGTCGACCAACATGAGACCGAAGGCCCGGACATCGTCACTTTGGGCTGCAGGTTGAACACCTATGAATCCGAGGTGATGCGCCGGCATGGCGATGATGCCGGATTGGGCGGCGATGCCGTCATCATCAACACCTGCGCCGTCACCGCCGAAGCCGTCCGCCAGGCAGCTCAGACAATCCGCCGAATTCGCCGTCAGCGACCGGGTGCACGGATTGTGGTGACCGGTTGCGCCGCCCAGATAGAGCCACAACGTTTCGCCGACATGCCGGAAGTGGACCATGTCATCGGCAATGCGGAAAAGCTTGCGCGTTCGACCTTTGACGCCCTGGCCGCGGCCGACGTCGAGCGCGTGCGGGTCAATGACATCATGAGTGTGCGTGAAACCGCGGGGCATCTGATCGATGGATTTGCGACGCGGGCGCGAGCCTATGTCCAGGTTCAGACCGGTTGCGATCACCGTTGCACCTTTTGCATTATTCCGTTTGGACGCGGGCCGTCGCGTTCGGTGCCCGCCGGCGCGGTTGTCGACCAGATCTCGCGGCTTGTCGATGCCGGTCATCGCGAGGTTGTGCTCACTGGGGTCGACATCACCTCCTACGGCAGTGACCTGCCCGGAACCCACAACCTCGGCCGGCTAATCAAGCAAATCCTGCGCCACGTCCCAACCCTCGATCGGCTCAGGTTGTCGTCCATCGACCAGGTTGAAGTCGACACCGAGCTGTTGGCGTGCATCGCCAGCGAGCCGCGTTTGATGCCGCATTTGCACCTCTCGATGCAGGCTGGCGATGATCTGATTCTCAAGCGCATGAAACGTCGCCATGCGCGCGCCGATGCCATTGCGTTCTGCCGCAAGGCGCGCGAACTGCGGCCTGACATCGTGTTTGGTGCGGATTTGATCGCGGGGTTTCCGACCGAAACCGAGGAGCTGTTCCGCGCCACGCTTGATTTGGTCGATGAATGCGACTTGACGTTCCTGCATGTTTTCCCGTTTTCGCCGCGCGCGGGTACGCCGGCCGCGCGCATGCCGCAGGTCTCCCGCCCGGTGGTCAAAGAGCGTGCGGCGCGCCTGCGCGACAAGGCCGCATCGCAGTTGTCCCGGTTCCTGGCCGGGCAGGTCGGACGCAGCCTTGACGTCCTGGTGGAGCGCGACGATATCGGTCGGACACCGCAGTTTGCCGAGGTCGCAATTGGCGCCGTGCCGAACTCCGGCTCGCAACCGGGTTCAATAGAACGTATGACCATAACGGGGCATGATCACCGCCGGTTGCACGCGGAGTTGGCACAGGCATGAGCGAACAACGAAAGTCAGGTTTTTTCAACCGGCTGTTTGGCGGCGGCGGCACTGCCGCTGAGGCCGGGCGTTCCGCGGTTGAGGGTGATCAAGCGGCGGTGACCAAGGCAGGCCGTGCAGCCACGGCCGACCCGCAACCAGATAGCGCCACGGCCAACCCGGCACCAGATAGCGCCGCGACGGACGCCGGCGCCCAACCTTGGTCCGTCGACGGGCCCGCTCCGAAGGTCGCGCCGGCCGACCCGCCGGCAGCGCCGGATCAAACCGAACCGCCGAAGCAGAGCTGGTTTCAGCGTCTCAAATCCGGTCTTTCGAAGACGTCGTCGCGCCTCACTGACGGCATCACCAGCGTCTTCACCAAGCAGAAACTCGACGCGGCAAGCCTCGATGATCTTGAAGATCTCCTCATTCAGGCGGATCTCGGCGTCGACACCGCGATGCGCATTACCGAAAGGATTGGCTCGGGGCGCTATGACAAGGCAATCTCGCCGGACGACGTGCGCCGGGTACTGGCCGAAGAAGTTGAAGAGGTTCTGGCACCGGTCGCCCGTGAGCTGGTTATCGACCCGCAAAACAAGCCGCACGTCATTTTGATGGTCGGTGTCAACGGCACCGGCAAGACCACGACAATCGGCAAGCTCGCTGCGCGATATCGCGCGCAGGGCAACAAGGTGTTGCTGGTCGCCGGCGATACCTTCAGAGCCGCAGCAATCGAACAGCTCCAGGTCTGGGGCGAACGGGTCGGCTGTGACGTCATGACCCGTGAGGTTGGCGCAGATGCCGCCGGTCTCGGCTTTGACGCGCTGGCACGCGCCAAGGCTGACGGTGTCGACATCGTCATGATGGATACGGCCGGTCGCCTGCAGAACAAGGCGGGGCTGATGGACGAACTCGAAAAGGTCGTCCGCGTCATGCGCAAGGTCGACGAGCGCGCGCCGCATGATGTTTTGCTGGTGCTCGATGCGACGACCGGCCAGAACGCCCTCAGTCAGGTCGAAGTGTTTCAAGAGCGTGCGGGCGTGTCAGGGCTGGTGATGACCAAGCTCGATGGCACCGCGAAGGGTGGCATTCTTGTCGCCATTGCAGGCAAGTACGGTTTGCCCATACATGCCATCGGCGTCGGTGAAGGCGTCGAGGACTTGGCTGCCTTCGACGCGAAAGAATTTGCCAAGGCTATTGCGCTAGACTGATGAACAACCACATTTCGATCGGAAACTGCGACTACATCACCTGGCGCGTCCGGCAGACATTGACCAAATTGGAAACAGAATGAAGTGGCTTCTTAGCAAATACCCGTTCAACGCCGAGCAAACGGTCAATCTGCTGAGTGAATTCGGCCCACTCATCACACTGTTTGTCGTCAACGCGCTGTTTGGTGTGACAGCCGGCATCTGGGCGCTGGTCATCACCACGATCATCTCGTTTGTTGTGATGCGAATTGTGCTGCAGCGCCTGCCGGTTTTTGCATTGATTGCCGGCGGCATCACCTTGGTGTTTTCCGCCATCTCGCTCTACACCAACGATCCGATGTGGGTGCAACTCAAAGTTACGCTCTTCAACGCGGTCTTCGCTGTGTTCCTTGCCATTGGCTTGGCCATGAAAAGGAACTTCTTCAAGTACACTTTTGAGAAGTCGTTCCACTATTCGCCGGAGGGTTGGTACAAGTTCACGCGCAGCTTTATCATTTTGTTCCTGCTGCTTGCGCTCGCCAATGAAGTCGTGCGGCTTGGCTTCCCATGGGATGAAAAGTTCAACATCTTCGGCTGGCAAACTGATGGTCTGAACGTCTGGGTCATGTTCAAAGTGGCGATCGTCATGCCGGCCTCGGGACTCTATGCCTACCTGATGACGCGGATGCTGCAAAACTACGCCATCGATCCAACGGCGACGATGGTGCGCTAGTCCGCGGCATCAATTTGCGGTTCGATTGCGCGACCGTCTGCGCGGCGCAATATCGGCCAACAATAACTCTCTAGGCTATGGGATCGTCATGGACGGCTTGCAGCACAAAACCACGGGTACGACGGAACCGGATCAGCCGGAGGTCGACCCAAAACAGCTCTTGAAGCTTCTGATCGAAGCCGGACCGGTCGTCGTTTTCTTCATCGCCAATGCCTACGCCAAGATTTTCTGGGCCACCGGCGCGTTCATGATCGCGACGGTCATGGCCCTGGTCGCATCGCGTACGCTGTTCGGGCGGATTCCAATAATGCCCATGGTCTCAGGGGCATGCATTTTGTTCTTCGGCGGCCTGACCCTGGTTCTTCAGGAGGAGTTTTTCATCAAGATCAAGCCGACGATCGTCAATCTTATGTTCGCCACCATCCTGTTCGGCGGCCTCTTGATGGGCCATTCGTTGATCAAGTATTTGCTCGGCGAGGTCTACAAGTTGCAGGACCGCGGTTGGCAGCTGCTCACCTTCCGCTGGGCGTGCTTCTTCGTCTTCTTGGCCGTCTTGAACGAGTTCATCTGGCGGACGTTCTCGACCGATTTCTGGATAAGCTTCAAGCTTTGGGGCGTGATGCCGATCACCATGGTGTTTGCGATTTCGCAAATCAGCCTGATGCAGCGCTACGAACTCAGCCGCGAAACCCGCAAGGGTGATAAGGACCACTAGATCTTCGTGCTTTAAGTTGGAACCGCAATAGCGGTTCCAACTTAAAGCACGAAGATGATCGCCACTTTAGAGGCGAGCAACTTTCTGCCTTTATTCGGGATCGTTCCGATTCCGAATAAAGGCAGGTTGCTCTAAGCATCAGGCGTCTTGGCTCAGACCTTGAGCCGCGGCGCCGACGATGAACCGCACCTGGGCCTCGGTCGCCTCGCGCTCGAACCCGCCGAGCTTCTCGTCCAGCGCCAGCGATACAACGCCATGAACGGCCGAAAACAGTGCCCGCGCAGCCATTTGACGGCGCTCCGGCTCACCAACAACCTCTCTCAGGATGTCCTCGACAATCTCAAACAGGCTCGCCTGACGCTGACGATACCAGTCCGGAATGGCGCGGTCTTTGGCAAGCTGATGCTCGAAGATGGCACGCCACGAGGCCTGGCTGTCGAGCGCGAATGACAGATAAGACAGCGCCAAGCCAATGAGGCGCTCGTTTAACTGCAGATGGGCGGAGCGCTCCTTCTCAGCGCGCAGGTTGGCGCCAAGATCTTCAAGCGTCGCGGCGTTGACATTGATGATGAGGTCGTCAAGTCCGTCATAAAGATTGTAGATCGTGCCGACCGAGCAGCCGGAATCCTGCGCGATCCGCCGCGCCTGCAATGCGCTGAGGCCTTCGTTGGTAACAATCTTTCTCGCCGCGAGCAGCGTGTTCGCTTTCAATCGCTCGCGATAATTGCGTTCGGGCATCTTGGTGCCTCGTATTTTGCAACCCGCTATAGCTATATTAGTAGACGAATTGAGAACAACACTACAGCAAGGTGTACAAGATTCACAGCCAGAATCGCGGTGGTTCGTGGTGTGATCGGTGGTGTGTCAGATCGCGGGCTTCGGTAGTGCCGTCAGCGCTATTGTCGGCTGATTTGACGAGGCCCGGCTTGCATCATGCGAAGCGCTTGACGGCTGACGATCGCAAAGGCCAAACTCATCGCAACAAGGTAGAGTGCCATATAGAGGCACTGCGTCTCGAATCCGATCCCAACATCGATCAACCAGCCCGTGACTCCGGGACCAATGGCGGACGCTGCAACCGTCAGTGCAATGATGAGCGAGCGGATCGCCCCAAGATGGCGCGTGCCGTAGTATTCGGGCCAAAGCGAGCCCATGAGGCCGTGCGCGGCGCCCTGGCCGACGGCGGCAATTGTCAAACCGACGATCGCCACCCAGAACCCGTCGAACAGGCCGTAGAGCGCCAGTGCAATTGCCAGTGGCAGCAGATAGACCGGCAGCAAACGCGCCGAACCGAAGTTGTCGATCAGGACGCCGGCCGTCAGGTTCGCAGTCACCGTTGCAGCTGAATAGAGCGGATAGATCAGCACATAGGCGGCCAGTGACCAACCTTTGATCTCGGTAATGTGGACCTGATGAAAAAACAGCGCCGTTATCATGAACGATGGAGCCATGATGCCCGGTGTCAGCGCCCAGAACAGCCAGTGGCCGAGCGCGTCACCGCGCCGCCAGTGCCGCCCCTCCATGCCGGCTGCATCATGTGCTTCGGCGATCGATTGCGGCGTGCGCTCACGCATGAGGAGGTAAAGTAGGGCCGGGGCCGTGAAGACGGCGAGCGATATGGCTGCGATCACCCAAGTGCCTCGCCAACCGGCAACCGCACTCACCGCGACAAACATCATCGGCAGCAGTGCTTCGCCGAGGGCAAAGCCCAGGGAGCCGATCGCAACGGCGCGCCCGCGTTGCGCGCGAAACCAGCGCCCGAGGGCGGTCAGCGCCAGATGGCTCATCATGCCCTGGCCACAAAATCTCAGCCCCGCGACAACGACAATCAACAACAGCCAGTGTTGGATGACGGCCATGGCGAGGCAAACCAGGATGAAAGCTGCAATTGTGATCGTCGCTAGGGTGCGCACCCGCAACCTGTCGGCAATCCACCCGATCTGGACCAGCGCGAGCGCCGACATGGTGGTGCCGATCGTATAGATCCCGCCCCACTCGCCGTGACTGAGATCGAACGTCTCGCGGATGTGGCCGGCGGACAGCGAAATGAAATAGGTCTGCCCGAAACTCGACGACCAGGTCAACAGAACACCGGCGCTGAGCCAGCGCGCATTGTCGCGAATGAACTGCGCCGTGTTCATCAATGCCGCCCGTTGCCCAGGGCGACAACGTTGCAAGGCAAACGCCGGCCGTCGCCGGCAACGGCCGGGCGCCGGTCTGTTGTGTCTTTCGTGGCAGTAGAAATAGGCAACCGGCCGGGTTTTGAGGTGAGCGCGCAGTTCATGCCGCCACCTATAGGCCCAATTCGCCCGTTCGCCCAGTGGAGCCTTTCAGGCCGGGCTGCGACCATGCCGCCGGCCAGCGCTGGCCCGGTTGCCCGAAACTATAGCGTGTTCAATCGCGTCGGCCCTCCCCGGGCCGCGTGAAACCTGCTTCTTTGGCTTTCAGTAGCGCCGTCACCGTCGAGTTGACGGGGGTGGCGACGGCAACCTTGGCCCCTTCACGCGGTATCGCGCCGTTGATGTTGTCCACTTCCGCTTTGCGGCCGGCGATGTGATCCAACAGCATTGACGGCCGGGCATTTGGAATCTTGGCGCCGAAATCGCGGACGTAGGCGATCGGATCGTCGAAGTCCAGCTCGATGCCTTTGGCGCGGGCGACGTTGGCGGCCTCCAGCGCGCACATGCTGGCTATCGCCCAGGCACTCGGTGCGGCTTGAATTTCACCGACCCGCAGACCGGTCAGTGCGGACGTGCCGGAATAGGTGCAATTGCAGATCAGTTTTTCCCACACCATTTTGTGGATGTTGTCGAATGTCAAAACTTTGAAGCTACCTGAGCGCCACGTTTCGGCAACCTGTTCCAGGCGGTCCGTCATGCCGCCGTCCATTTCGCCAAGGCGCAGGAACTCCATGCCGTTGTGGTGAGCATGGCCGGGCGCTTTCATCGAGGCGCCGAAACCGCCGACCACGCCCATCATAATGCGATCGGACCCGACGATGTCGGCGACGATCTCGGCACTGCCCAATCCGTTCTGAATGGTGAGGATCGGCGCCTCCGGCTTGGCGACCTTGAGGGCTTTGCTGGCCGCATCACCAACGCCGTCGTATTTGGTTGCGATAATGACGAGATCGGCATCGGTGACGTCCGACGGCTCGGAGGTCGCCGCGATCCGGACCGTGCGATCACCACTGGCGCCTTCGACCCGCAGCCCGGCGTTGTTGATCGCATCGACATGATCCTGCCACGCATCGATGGCCCACACATCGTGACCACCCTCGTCCGCCAGCAGCGCCGCGTAGACGGAGCCCATGGAACCGGCGCCGATGATTGCGATCTTCATGTTCAAGTCCTCCCGAACCTTTTGCCATTGATGCCGGCACCCGCATCGCCAGTCAATCGGGGGCGGCAAACACAAATGGCGCCGGCGGGTCCGGCGCCATCGCTGACGGCAAGAAGGCGATGCCTGGGCGGGCGCATCAATCCTGCGGCTGGGGTACGATGCGAATGTAAGGTTTCGGTGCCGTCCAGCCGCCCGGGAACTTTGCCTTGGCCTCTTCATCGGAAACCGCCGGCACGATGATCACGTCTTCGCCCTGTTTCCAGTTCACCGGCGTGGCGACCTTGTGCTTCGCGGTCAGCTGCAGCGAATCCACCAGTCTCAGGATCTCATCGAAATTTCGACCGGTGCTCATCGGATAGGTGAGAACAGCCTTGATCAGTTTGTCGGGGCCGACAATGATAACGTTGCGGACCGTCTGGTTGTCGACGGCGGTGCGTCCTTGCGAGGTTTCGCCGGCGCCTTCGGGCAGCATGTCGTAAAGCTTGGCAACGGCAAGGTCGCTGTCACCAATCATCGGGTAGTTGGGTGCCGTGCCGGTGGCGTCCTTGATGTCTTGAGACCAAGCGGTGTGGCTGTCGACCGGGTCAACGCTCAGGCCCAGGACTTTGACACCGCGCTTGTCGAACTCCGACTTGAGCTTGGCCATCTGACCGAGTTCGGTGGTGCAGACCGGGGTGAAGTTCTTCGGGTGCGAAAAAATGATGCCCCATGAGTCGCCAAGCCACTCATGGAAACTGATACGTCCTTCGGTCGTATCGGCCGTGAAATCTGGTGCGGCTGATCCAATTCGAATTGTCATCACAGGTTCCTTTCGAACAACGCAGGCGGTCGGGGAAACGCCCTGGGGCCGGGACAGCCCATGAGCGTTGATTTAAGGCAAGTCAGGCCCTGCGACAAGCTCTGCAAAAACGCACTGCCTACGACCTAACGTCTTATTCAAAAAAGGGAATTTGTAGTCCTGGCATTCGATGCCCGATCGGTGCAAAATTGCGCAATGCCATGCCAAACTGCGCATCAGACAGGAAAAATTTTAGCTGATCAAAGACCCGCGAGGATCGCCAATGAATCTGTCGATGACCCTGAAGGCGGCGGCGCGCGCCGTACCCGATCGGCCGGCCATTACATGGTCACACGGCACGCTCAGTTACGCTGACTTCGAACACCAGGCGGCTTGTATCGCCGGCGCACTGACAAAACGCCATGGACTGGTCGCCGGGCAACGGGTCGGCATCGCAATGACCAATTGCCCGGAGTTCTTTCCAACGCTTTACGGCATCTGGCGCGCAGGCCTCGCGGCCGTGCCGGTCAACGCCAAGCTGCACCCGCGCGAGCTCGCCTGGATCTTGAACAATTGCGGCGCACACGTTTGCGTTGCAACGCCTGACCTTGCCGACAAGATGTCGGGCCTGTCCGCTGAAACCTGGCCTGAGATCATCGCGACAGGATCGCGTGACTTTCAGATGTTGTTGCAAGGCGAACCTGTTGGTGCGGTCGAAAGTGAGCCGGAAGACAACGCCTGGATCTTCTACACCAGCGGCACAACCGGCCGACCAAAGGGCGCCCAGCTCAGCCATCGCAATCTGCTGTTCATGATGCACACCTACTATGCCGACATTGATTTCCTCGGTCCCGAAGACACCATCGTACAAGCCGCACCACTTTCGCACGGTGCGGGGCTCTATGGCCTGGCACACATCGCCAAGGGCTCCAACAATGTCATTTATCCTGGCTTCGATACCGGCGAGATCATTGCGAGCTTTACCAACTACAGGAACGTTTCGTTGTTTGCTGCGCCGACCATGGTCAAGCGCCTGCTTGATGATCCGCGCATTGGTTTGTCGGCTTTAAGCGGCCTCAAGACGATCGTTTACGGCGGCGCGCCAATGTATGTGGCCGACCTCAAGCGCGGTCTCGAAATGTTCGGGCCACGGCTCTATCAGGTGTTCGGACAGGGCGAAGCGCCGATGACGATTAGCGGCTTGGCGAAGTGGATGCATGGCGATGTCGACCATCCGCGCTACGAGGCCCGGCTCGCGAGCGCGGGGATTGCGAGGACGGGCTGCGAATTCAGGGTCGTTGATCCCGACGGTGCACAGTTGCCGGCCGGGGAGGTTGGCGAAATCATAACCAAGAGCGACGCCGTCATGAACGGTTACTGGGAGAACCCGGCGGCAAATGCTTCGGCGTTGCGGGCCGGATGGTTGTGGACGGGCGATATCGGCATGGTCGATCAGGACGGCTTCCTGACGATCAAAGATCGCTCCAAGGACATGATCATTTCCGGCGGTACGAACATCTATCCGCGAGAAATCGAGGAGGTGTTGCTGATCAACGATGCCGTGCTCGAATGCGCCGTCGTTGGCAAACCGCACGATGACTGGGGCGAAGAGGTGATTGCCTTTGTCGTGCTGCGCCCCGGGCACCGGACAAGCGATCAGGATCTCAACCGGCTGTGCCTTGACAACATCGCGCGGTTCAAGCGCCCGAAGGGCTACCGCTTTGTCGACGCCCTGCCGAAAAACAACTACGGCAAAATTCTCAAGACCGAGTTGCGCGTCCTGCTCGACAAGGAAGCCGGCTAACCCGAGCGATACCAGCGCACGTTCAGCGCACATATTTTCATGACATATCGCCGTTTGGCGGCGATATGTCAGGGCCTTCAGCACCAACAACCCGACTGCGGGGCATCGCCTTTCGCCAGCCCGTAGACGTGATCAGAGGTTGCTTAGAACGACCAGGCCAAACCGAACGAAAACCGGTTGTCGTTCAAATTTAGGTCGTACTTTTCGCCGTCGTTCTTGTCATTGTTGTAACGGGGACCATCAAGATAGTAGGTAAACGTGTAGTCGGCACGCCAGCTCAGATGCTCGGTCAATGGATGGGCGTAGCCGATGCCGACGGTGGCGCCCAACCAGTCGTGCACCGCGCCCCAGTGTTTGCTGTTGGGTTGGCTGTGGACAAAGGCGTTCTCCAGAACCGCAACGTCGACATCGGTATAGGCAAGCCCAAGCCGGCCATAGATCAAGCCATCGCCAAACCGGTGCCCAGCCAAAGCCGACAACGATACTTTCAGTGAATTCTCGATCTGAACGGTGTGATCGGCAAGTTTAATACGCTTGTTGATCTTCGATGGATAGAACGATAGATCGACTTCGCCGCCCACGAACCAGTTACCGATGTAGTGGCCGTATCCGGCAAACGCACCCAACGTCCAAACCGACTTGTGATGGTTGAGGTTGGTCGACTTGCCAGCGATACGATTGGGGTAAGACTTGGTCGGAAATGTCTCCACGGTGCCGTCCAGCCAATAATTCGACACCCCGGTGCGGCCCCCGACATACCATCCGCTGAGGACCGGCGCAGGTGCAGGCGTGCCGTTCCGGCTCTCCAGATCGCCATATCCAGACAAATCCGCCGATCGCGTCGGCCCAGCCCAAATCACGATTGAAAGCCCGGCGAGGCACAGGCAGGTTGCAATTCTCATTCGGTAGCCCCTATGGTGATATCATGCTGTACATCACGATAATCATGATATAAAGTATGATTATCGATAAATCAAGCGCGTTTGTGACCAAGCAAGGAGACCAGTGATGGCGATCACGTCGAATGTCCCTGAACCGCCGGGTTCGAATCTGCGAGCGGTGGCGCTGCGGCTCAAATGGTGGCTGCGCGGCATCTTCCTGGTGTTCATTCCGATTGTGCTGGTATTGCCGGGTTCTTGGACGATATTTTCAGACAACTCAGCAGCCATAGGCATCAGCCTCGGCGAGGCCGGCAGCGGCCAGAGCGAGGTGCCGCTGAGTTTGGCGTGGCCGACCGCGGTTGGCACCGCGGCGCTGGTGGTGTTGATGCTGGCGGTGTTCTGGTTGATCGACCGCCTGTTCACGGCATTCCAGCGCAATGAGATGTTGTCAGCGGCCAATGCACGGCGCATCCGCTGGATCGGATGGCTGACCTTGCTGTTGGCTGTGATAGAATGTGGCGCCAGCGCCGTTCAAAACCTGGTGCTGATGCCAACGTTACTCGGTCAGGACGGTGGCGAACCGGTGGTTACAATTCAATTCAACGCGATGATATTCATGGCCGGCGTGGTAACGATCTCCTTTGCCCACGTCCTGGAACGCGCCGCATTGTTGGAAGAAGACGCGAAACTCACAATCTGAATCGTGGGCTACATGATTGTCGTCAATTTGGATGTTGAGCTCGCCAAGCGTAAGATGCAGCTCAATGAACTATCCGAACGCACTGGGATCTCGGTGCAGAACCTATCGGTCCTCAAGACTGGAAAGGCGCGTGCGATACGCTTCACGACTCTGGAGGCAATCTGTTCGGCGCTGGCCTGTCAGCCCGGCGACCTCCTCGTGCATTGTCCCGATGACGATGCGCAAGACCAATGACCCGAGCCGGGTCGATGGCAGCGCTGATGGCGGGCTGATCACGGCTTGAAAGGTCCTCTGAAGGGTCATCTTAAAGGTATTCGTCCAGCCCCATGCCGCGCTATCGCATCACCGTAGAATATGACGGAACGCCATTCGTCGGATGGCAAATTCAGGCCAATGGTCGTTCCGTTCAGGGCGCAATCGGCGAAGCGATCCATGCGTTTAGCGGTGAGGCGGTGCGGGTTCAGGGCGCTGGGCGAACGGATGCCGGCGTGCATGCTCTCGGTCAGGTTGCACATTTCGATCTCGAGAAGGTCTGGCCGGGCGCCAAAATCAGGGATGCTGCCAACTTCCATTTGCGGCCCGACCCGGTCGCCGTCTTGACGTGTGCGCAGGTCCGCGACGATTTCGATGCCCGTTTTCGTGCAACGGCACGACACTATCGCTACCGGATCCTGCAGCGCCGCGCGCCAGCCGTGCTCGATAGGAACCGGGTCTGGCAGGTTCCGGTTCCGCTGGACGTCGCAGGCATGGCCGAGGCAGCGCGCCACCTGGTTGGCCGCTTTGACTTTTCAACGTTCAGGGCGGCCGGATGTCAGGCCAAATCGCCGGTGCGAACGCTTGATCGGCTGGATGTCGAACACTGCGCCGACGAGATCCGGGTGCGTGCCTCGGCCCGAGCGTTTCTGCACCACCAAGTGCGATCGATGGTCGGCTGCCTTAAGGCGGTCGGGGAAGGTCGCTGGTCGATCGACGATTTTATTGCGGCACGTGATGCATGTGATCGGACGCGCTGCGCCGCCGTGGCGCCGGCGGCCGGACTTTGTTTGGTCGCGGTCGACTATCCGGATGACGCCGAGCGAGAGGTGTCGAAAAAAACAAGCCCGTGACCATTTTCGCCACGGGCATAAAGTCGGGAGGAACGGGGCCAGCCCGATCTACGGTAAATCTACCCGCAGTCGCGCCGGTTGCCCATTAAACCTTAGTCCCAATCAGCCAGCCGATCATTGATTTTCATCAAATTGGTTGACCGAAGTAGCGATCGCCGGCAACGTCGATCGGTTTGCGGCTGCGTTGCAGTTTGAGGCGGAATCGAGCGCGATGCAAAGACCGCTGATAATCGACGCTGTAACCTAAGGATCGTCTAATCACGTCTCAGGCTTCCAAAGGGCATTGCCCTTAACCAATCGCCGCCAAGCGGCGATCCTTGAGGGGCTTTCAGCGCCTCAAACTCCCCGACCAGGGGATGGATCCCCTGGACCCCGGACTTTGTGCAGAGATTTCCGAACTGAGCCCACGTGTGTTGGACCCGCTTGAGCCATTTGCCGACGGTGTTTCGCGAACCATGAAACTGGCGGGCAGCGGCCTGTGTCTGGCCGTTATCCACTACCGCGCGCACCATCCCGCTCGGCCGGCGGAGCGACAATCGGCGCCAGCACGTCGTCGGGCATCGGGCATTCGTAGGGCGTGTGTTGTGCGCGAGCGTCGTGGTCGCGCTGCGCCGCCTCGATCTTGCCGGGGTTTTCGAACAGATCGCGGCCCGTGCCCGCCATGATTTTGGCGGCGTGAAGCATGCCCTTGTGCGCGATCGGCGTCTTGCCATGGGCCGTCAGCTGCCAGCTGTGAAACGGTGTCCCGAACGCACAGGTCGTCACACGCGCCTGCACCGTCGGCACGGCCCAGCTCACATCGCCAACGTCCGTCGAACCTTCACCGCCGGCGCTGTTGCGGTCGAGCGGCGCAATGAAATCGCAAAGCGCCAGATCATAATCGGGTTCGCTGCCGACCCGCAGATAGGAACTTGCGATGTCGGCCTTGGTCAGCGTTGTCCTGATCGCCGCCGCAAATTCCCGGTCGGCATCGTCAAACTGCGGTGGACCGAGGCGGTCCATGTTTGCCTGCATCACCTCTTCGAGCGGCCGATTGCCAATCAGGTTCGAAACCGCCGTGACCACATGTTTGTCGACCGTGGTTTCGGTCATCAGCGCCGCGCCGTCCGCGATCTTGTGGACCCGCGTAACGAGTTGCTTGAGGTCGGCCAGGGTCTCGGCCCGGATCAGTTGGCGAACCGTCGCGCGCGACTGCACGACATTCGGCGCAATGCCGCCGGCGTCGAGATAGGCATAGTGGACGCGCGCCGAGTCCGGCATGTGTTCGCGCATATAGTTGACCCCGACGTTCATCAACTCGACGGCGTCGAGGGCGCTGCGGCCGATTTCCGGGGCGCCGGCCGCATGCGCGGACCTGCCGTGGAAGGTGTAGTCGATGCGCGTATTGGCGAGTGACTTGGCATGGTTGACGCCCGTGAACGAAGCCGGATGCCAGGAAATAGCGGCATCGACATCATCGAACAATCCGGCCCGCACCATGAACGTCTTCGCCGCGCCGCCTTCTTCGGCCGGGCAGCCATAGTATCGGACACGGCCCTTGATGCCGCGTTCCGCCAGATAGTCCTTTAACGCTGCAGCGGCGAGCAGCGCTGCCGAGCCCAGAAGGTTGTGACCGCAACCGTGCCCGGGCCCGCCTGCTGCGACCGGCGCCGGCGCGGTAACGCCCGATTGCTGGCCCAAACCTGGCAGCGCGTCGAATTCACCGAGGATCGCGATCACAGGGCCCTCATCGCCGGCTTCACCGATCACGGCGGTGGGCAGACCGGCAGCATTTCGCGTAATCCGGAAGCCTTCTTGCTCGAGCATTTGGGCGTGCGCGTCGACCGATTGAAATTCGGTGTATGCGATTTCCGGCATGTCGAAAATACGGTCCGAAAGGGCGATGTAGTCGTCCTTTCGACTGTCGATATAGTCCCAAACACGGTCCGAATTGCGTTCCACTGCCATGATTGAACTCTCGCGATGGTGTTGATTGGCTATTCCGGTTGCATCGTCACACAACGTTATGGGACAGATTTTCCGCACATGCCTTCGAGGTCAATCGGAAAATGCGGCCTGACGTCTGCCAAACGCCGGCGATCCGGCGCCGCGCTCACTCAATCCGATCACGACAAGTCTGATAATTGGCGATGCCATGCGCCCGGACCCTTGAAAGACGACGCGGCCTGGCCCTAAACAATGGCGCAAACGGCCCTATCCGGAGGCTCCCATGACTGCAATAGGCCCATCTTCGTCTGCCCAATCGAACTTCGAACTGCCACCGGCTGTCGACGGGCCGTCGGTTTGGTATGGTCCGCAAATGGCGGCCAGCACGGAATGGCTCCATCAGTTGGATGCCGACGATATTGACGAAATCGAAGCCGCCGCGCGGCCGTTGGCGGATACCGAGGCGAACATTGCCCGATTGACCAAGGCGGACTTCCCGCTGCCAAAGCTCGGCGCCAAGCTTGCGCAGATCTCCAATCAGGTCTTGAACGGTCGCGGCTTTGCCCTGTTGCGCGGTCTGCCGGTCGCGGACTGGTCGCTGCGCCTCTCTGCAACGGCCTATTATGGCATCGGTTGCCATTTTGGCAGCGCCCGATCGCAGAACGGTAAGGGGCATGTGCTTGGCCACGTTCGGGATCTCGGCCGCGACGCCGTCAACGATCCGACCGCCCGCATCTACCAAACCCGCGAACGCCAGACATTCCACACCGATTCCTGCGATATCGTGGCGCTGCTCTGCCTCAAGACCGCCAGATCCGGTGGCGCGTCCGCCCTGGTCAGCTCGATGACAATCTACAACGAGATGCTCGCGCGGCGCCCGGACCTGCTGCTCTGCCTGTTTGAGGCGATGCACACCGACCGGCGCGGCGAAGTCCCGGCCGGCCAGAACCCGTGGCACGATGTTCCCGTGTTCACCTGGTATGACGGCCGCCTCTCAGCGCTTTATGCGCGTCGCTACATCGAATCCGCCCGCCGTTTCTGCGCGGTCCCGGCGCTGAGCGAACAACAGACCGCCGCCCTCGATCTGTTCGACGACCTCGCCAATGATCCCGACATTTGCCTGCAGATGGACTTCCAGCCCGGAGACATGCAGTGGGTGCACAATCACACCATGCTGCACGATCGAACCGCATTCGAAGATTGGCCCGAACCGGAGCGCAAACGTCATCTGCTGCGCCTGTGGCTGGCGGCACCCGGTGCGCGGCCGTTACCGCCGGTTTACGCACAGCGCTTCGGTTCGGTTGAAATCGGCAATCGCGGCGGCATCATCGTGCCGGGCGCGTCATTGAACGCGCCGCTCGAAGCCGTCTAGATCATCTTTGTGCTTTAAGTTGGAACCGCTATTGCGGTTCCAACTTAAAGCACAAAGATGATCGCCACTTTAGAGGCGAGCAACTTTCTGCCATTATTCAGGATCGTTCCGATTCCGAATAAAGGCAGGTTGCTCTAATGGTCTCCGGCGGGTCGACCGTGCCGGCCCGCTTGCAGAGCGGACATGGTCCGGTGTTGCGTCACCAACGCCTGGTTGCCAACCCGCCACCGCCACATTGCCAGCGGAACTCTTGATTGTGTTGTGGGGTAGCAAACGTTGCTCAACCTGTCGCCGGCGGCACGCGTCTGACCGAGAACCGAGAACATTGGCTCAAGCTTCAGTTACACGAGCCGGACAAGCAGATCGATCGCAGCCCGCGCGCAAGGGCTCGCGCATCACCTGCAACTTCTCCGATCAACGACTTGCTGTTGGCGACAACAGACGGATCTGGTGGCGCTCGAAGATCTTGGCCTTCATCATGTGGATTAGGCTCTACGGGCTCCATACCTTGGTCATCATCACTTAAGCCAAATGTGTTGCCAATCATCCTTAAACGATCATTGACGACAACCAACCCGTCGTGAAAGTCCGCAAGCTGGCTCTGCACAACACCAGAGTTATCCGTCTGTCCAGTTTCGGATTGTTGCTCCGTCTTCGCGGTTGTTAATGGCTCCGACGGTGCGCCGGTTTGCGCGGAAAGTGTTCCATTGGTTTCGGGTTGCAATGGCAAGGCGGCGATCCGTGTTGCCGCAGAGTCGACAAACACGAGGCGCAATCTGGCTCCGTTTCCGGGGTTTGATCGTTTGATGATATAATTGCTTGTCTTTTGGCTAAGCAAAAGTTTCGAAAGCACGAATTGGACCGTACCTTTCCATCGGCCGGATTTTCGACGGTTGAACTGGTTTACGGACAGATTTTCCATTGAAACCAAGCGCTTGTGCTGCAGTAACCGAAGGATCTCGGCAACGCTCGCAGCCTTCGCTTCCAGGATTATTTCATTGGCATCGGCTGATGTCTTGAGCTTGATCGCGGATGCATTTGCCGCATTACCAGCCAGGCAAACGCTGCCTGCAAGCAGGACGAACGGAACTAACTTCAACATCGTGATCATCTCATTACTGTTATCGAACTACGCGAAACCAAACTAGTGTATACTGATAAAGTCAACTAAATTGTCTTAACAATTCGCCACTTCGCGCATCACTTGTGGCGCGTGACCTTTGGGCCAGCGCGAATTGTGTTGGAAACGCGTCGCGGATGCCGGCTGCAACGGCGAGATCGGTGCGCTCTATCGCCAAACTGGCGTGCTAGAGCAACCTGCCTTTATTCGGAATCGGAACGATCCCGAATAAAGGCAGAAAGTTGCTCGCCTCTAAAGTGGCGATCATCTTTGTGCTTTAAGTTGGAACCGCAATAGCGGTTCCAACTTAAAGCACGATGATCTAGGGCTTGAGTTGAGTCCGCCGTCGGTCGGTCGCTTTTTGTTGCCTGCGCCTGACCGGACGCGATTGGCACACGCGCAGCGCTATGTTGAAACGCCATGTCGAGGAGAACGGCCTTGTCTTTCGGTCGCCATTTACTGGAACTCGGGATGCTGGAGAGTTCGGACCTGGAACGAACGCAGCGCCATGCCGAGCAGTCCGGTGTCTCCTTGATTGTGGCGCTCCGCCAGCTTGGTATCGCCGAAAGCCGAGATGTCGCGGCTGCAGCTTCGCAGTTCTACGGCGTGCCGCTGATGAGCGATGAGGGTTGGCCGACGTCATTGACCTTCGTCGGTGACATTTCGCGGTCCTATCTGCGCGCACAGAAAGTCGTTCCGCTGCGCATTCTGCCCGATGAACGACTTGGCCTGGCAGTGTCAGATCCGGAAAATGCGATGGCCATCGATGCCGTCCGTCTGGCGACGGGGCGCAATCCATCACTGTTTGTAGCAAGTCTTGACGACATCGAAGCCGCACTCGATCGATTGACAACCGGCGAGGTCCTTCCGGAAGATGAAATCGTTGAGAGCACATCGGGCGACCTGACGGACGATGTCGAACAACTCAAGGATCTGGCACTGGGGGCGCCGGTTGTCCGGATTGTCAACAAGCTCCTGATGGACGGCCTGCACACGCGGGCGACGGACATCCACATCGAGCCGACGGCAAAGCGCCTGCTCGTGCGCCTGCGCATCGACGGAGTGTTGCGCGAGATTCGCTCGCCGCCGCGTGAACTGGGACGCGCGATCATTTCGCGCATCAAGATTCTTTCCGGCCTCGACATTGCCGAGCGCCGCCTGCCGCAGGATGGTCGCGCGCGCATTCAGGTCGAAGGCCGTTCGATCGACCTGCGCGTTGCAACGCTACAGACCGTGAACGGCGAAGCCGCGGCCATCCGCCTGCTGGACAACACCCAGCGCGCGCTCGAGCTGTCGCAGCTTGGCTTTGACCAGACCGCAGAGGCTGTTTTGCGCCGTTATCTGGGCGCACCCCACGGCTTGGTCTTGGTGACCGGGCCGACCGGCAGCGGCAAAACCACCACCCTGGCGGCCGCACTGAACATTCTCAACCAACCGACGCGCAAGATCCTGACCATCGAAGACCCTGTCGAATATCAAATCGACGGCATTAATCAGATCCAGCTGAAGCCGGAGATTGGTATTACGTTCTCGCATGCACTGCGCGCCTTCCTGCGCCATGATCCGGACGTGATCATGGTTGGCGAATTGCGCGACACCGAGACGGCACGCATGGCTGTGCAGGCGGCTCTCACCGGCCACCTGGTTCTTTCAACATTGCACACGAACTCCGCACCGGGAGCGGTGACACGCTTGTTGGACATGGGCGTCGACGGCTATCTGCTCGCCTCCTGTCTGCGCTGCGTCATCGCACAACGCTTGGTTCGAACGCTGTGCCAGCATTGTCGCAAACCGGTGACGAGCCCGATCGATCTTCCCGGCAATGCCCTTGCAGGGGCTGGTTTGGTGTCGGGCAAGCCGATCGGGCACTGGCAAGCCGGAGGCTGTGAGCGCTGCTTCCAATCGGGATTTTCCGGGCGCACGAGCGTTATCGAGATCGTGCAGTTTCCCGATGAGGTGGTCAGCTTGATCAAACCGGGCGTCAGTACCCAGGCCATTGCCGAGGCGGCGATGAAGTCGGGCTCGCGGCCGATGATTATTGACGGGATAGACAAATGCCTTAAGGGGATCACGACGCCCGAAGAGGTCCGCCGCGCGACCTTGGAGGTCTAGATCATCGTGCTTTCGCTGTTAGGCGGGCATTACGGAGGACGTTCATCCTGTCCTCCTCGGAATCACTGACGTTGCAACATCAGCTTTTCTGGCTTGAACCGGATCGACAATCTCTAACACAGAACGTGCTCTAACGCATAACGTGTGCGACCTTCTGAAAATATACAGCCGCGGCAGATCGAACCTGCATTGTGGGTGACCGGGTTTGGGTACCCCGGGCCGGCGCGCGGGTCGGCCCGGGGCGGACATGAGCTTAAGTTTAGGATGTTGCCCGACGTAAAATGCCGAGCACAAACAGCAGCACAATCGCGCCGATCGTGGCGCTTATGATCTGACCAACGACACCGCTAACCGGGATCACGTTGGGCAGCAGGAAGCCGGCTACGACGGCTCCCAAAATTCCAACGATGATATTTCCAACAATACCAAAGCCGGCGCCCGACATAACTTGACCGGCTAGCCAGCCCGCGATCGCGCCGATTGCGAGCATGATGATGATTGTGACGGGATCCATGGAGATGTTCCTTGATGTCTAAGTGATCGAAAGTTCGACTGGTGGTTTCAGTTCACGAGTTACGGGCTACTTAACTTCGAACGTGATTTTGCAGTTCACGCGATACCAACTGAGCTGGTCTTTGTCGCCGACCTCGGCGCTCATATCTTTGACCCAGACGGACTTGATTCCCTTGACTGTCTTAGACGCTTCCGCAACGACGGCTTGCACTGCGTCTTCCCAGCTCTTCTCGGACTGGCCCATCACTTCGATGGTCTTGTAAACGTTAGCCATAATGATCTTCTCCCAATTTGAACTAGCTGAAATCGGGCGGCTTTGCGTTGCCGAGCGCCGCCGCCAATAGCCGTGCGGCACGTCGGCGGCCGCACGACCCTGGTAGTGTTGGTCACACTCAGAAGTTTCTGGTCCACTTCTCGAGCAACCGGCCGGCGGTGTCCTTACCACCCCAACCAATGGCGATGGCACCGCCGAGAGCCACGGCACCGATCAGGAGCGTGAAGCCCATATTGATGATCTCGTTGGCAAGCCCCATCTGACGCAGCCCCATGGCGACGGCCAGAACAATGATCGCGATCCTGAGAAACGGTGCGATTGCGGACCCATCACGTGACTTCGCGACCAGATCGGCAACGAAATCTGCCACCAGCACGCCAAATCCGATGATGGCGCTGCCAAGCAGGACCCGACCGCCGAGTTCCAGAATTTGCGTCATCAGGTTCGAGACAATTTCAAAGTGGAGGAGCTTTGCCGCCTCGATCACGCCGAAGACCATGATGGCGGCGAAGGCAATGCCGCCGACAATGCTGGAAATTTTCGTGGGCGTCGTCAGTTCCTTGGACAGCCCGAGCCGATTGCCGACCTGATCGATACCGGTTGCCGGCAGCAGTTGGGCAAGCGACTGCGATGCAAACCGTCCGATCAGAAATGACAACCCGAGCACGATAGATGCAGCAAAGATATTCGGAATTGCATCCAACACGCTCTGCAGCATTTGCTTTGCAGGCTGTGAGATCGATTCGATACCGAGCGCATCGAGTGCGGCTATCGCCACTGGAATGATGAGCAGCACGAACGCCAGCGTGCCGATGAAGCCGGCGATGCCGGAGCCCCTGGTCTCCATGCTTGAGACACTTGCATCGATGGTATTTTCACCGGTCTCGCGAACCGGCGCAGCCCTCGTGCCGGTGAGCGCGGACAATCCGGCGCGCTCGGCCAGGCGATCCACCTGAGCGGCCTGCAGCACTCCTGTGAGCGCTTCCTTTGCAACTTTGGCGACCATGAAGCCGAGCCCGAAAATCAGACCGGCTCCGACCAGGTTTGGCAGGAACGCCAGGAATTTGCTCGACATGTCCTGCATCGGCTTGAGTAAGCCCTCCATGTCGAGGGCACCGAGTACCGCCGGCGTGGCAACAAGCATTGTCACCCAAAACAACGCACGGCCGACGGCAACGCCAAGATGAGAACCGCTCGAACCGAAGCCGGCGCGATCGATAACGAAGCGGGCAGCATATGCAAGTACCTTCCCGATGACGAACGCGAGCGCGAAAATCACCAGCGCTGCCAAAAACTTGGGCCCGAACTCCGCAACATTCTGCTGCAGGACGTCCCAATATCTTTGCAAGTCCATTTCTGCCTCCTCAGAAGTAAGTACCTTGGAATAAACGGCCGTTTGAAAGCAATTGCCGGCCGCCTGCGCGCCAGGGAACAACGCCATCGCTGTCGCATTGACCGGCGATTTGTAAAGACATCTGTTCAAGTTTTTAGCGCAGTTTTAAATACGCAAAAAGCGCATATTATATATAGTTGATATGAGAATTTCTTATCGATTGAGGCGAAACTATGGACGTTGTTTTGGCCCGGACGTTCTTGGAAGTCATCGCTGCCGGCAGCTTCGCTGCGGCGGCACACCGCCTCAACGTTACGCAGTCTGCTGTAAGCATACGTGTGCAACGGCTCGAAGACGAACTCGGCCAAAGGCTGTTCACCCGGTCCAAGAGCGGCGTAAACTTGACCATCCATGGTCAGCATTTCGAACCACAGGCGCGGACGTTGATCCAGGTCTGGGAGGAGGCGCGATACAGCATTGCCATTCCCGACGCATACCGCACGTCATTGTCGATTGGCTGTGAAAGCAGTCTGTGGCCGGAGCTATCCATCAATTGGTTGGAAAACATGGAAGCGACCCTCGAAGACGTTGCTTTCAACGTCCACATCGCCCCCCCGGATCGTCTGACGCGAATGATGACGAACGGTCTTCTTGATGTTGCGGTGATCTACACACCGGAATTGCGACCCGGCCTCAAGGCAACGTATTTGATGGCGGACAGCTTGGTGCAGGTGACCGGCAATCCCGATCATCGCGGCGGGCTGGACGATTCGTACGTGTTCATGGATTGGGGACAGGAGTTCGTCGCGGCACACAGCCGATGGTATCCGGATTTCAAACTGTCTCGCACAAGTCTTCAGCTCGGCGCCGAAGTCGTCCCCTACATCATCCGCAACAAACGATCGGCATACCTGCCTTACCGAGTGGCCGACGATCACATCGCGGCGGGTGCGCTGTTCTTCGTACCAGGCGCACCGGAGATGTCCTTTCCGGCATATGCGGTTTGGACCACGGGGCGGAAACAAGCGTTGATAGCGCAAGCATTGGATATGCTCGCGCAGGCCGCCGACGCCGCGCCCATGATTGCACTCAGGCGGCCCAATCGGCGAACGCCAAAAACCCGAAAACGAGCGTAACCGACGATCAATTTCAGTGTCCCTGATAGAGGAGGCGAACTGGTTCGAGCCAAGGAGCCTCTGAACAAGCCACGGGTTTTTGCAAAGGGCCGGACCCGTTGGAAGCTTGATAGAGACCACTAGGGCCAGAGGGACTTGTCCCGCGTCAGTGCCAAGAACGTCGCCACTCGTGGTTCCAGGACCGCCACGACTTGCGGCCAGCTCGCGCGCGGGCCGACGTTGCGGGTCG
This sequence comes from Hyphomicrobiaceae bacterium, assembly GCA_965223355.1. Taxonomy (GTDB): domain Bacteria; phylum Pseudomonadota; class Alphaproteobacteria; order Rhizobiales; family Hyphomicrobiaceae; genus Tectiglobus. Next base: position 2,368,593 of record CBDCWE010000003.1, on the reverse strand, counting down.
GATGCTCCCGGCCGTCGCGCAGATGCTGGCAAAGTTCGTGCCATTGCGCGCACAAGACGCGCAGCGCATCGCGCGCGGTCCCGGCCTCCGACGAGGAAATATAATCGCTCGGATGGTCGCCGCAGAATGCCCACCAGCCGACGTAGCCGGGATCTTCGCGATTTTCCACCGCCCAGATCGACGTCATCGGCGCCAGATGCCAGGCGGGCTTGGCCTCGAGCTTGCGAAAGTAGACGTTCTCGGCGCGCAGGTAGGTGGTCGCCTTTTGGCGCATGGCCGTGAGCCAGGCTTGTTCGACGTCAGGGTCATTGAAATCATCAGGTGTGAGGTCGTCGAGATCCACGGTTGAGCCCTCTGCTGTCACTAGTGGTCTGAATACGCCATTTTAGGTGATGCAGACCACTTGCGGTTGCCGGCTGCAACTATAGCCGTTCAGACTGCGCCCGAACCATCCCGCTCCCCGGCTCGGCGCGGCCGGCCATCGGCTCACGGCGTTTAGGGGAGCCCCTGCCGGCGGCTCTAAACCGCATAGTGCCGGTTAGCTGCCAACCTCACAAGGCCTTGAAAATGAACCGGATTGTCAGCCTCCGCGTTGTCGCCAGAAAGGCCGACTGAGCGATCCCAACGGGCCCGGACTGGCGCGTTCTGGGACTCGGTCGGTTAGCGCCGCTCGGGCTTTACCCGGCCGGTGAGCGACGTTGTTCCGGGTGTTGTTCCGATGCCAACTGCGTGCATAAATGCGGCGACGCAATTCAATGGCATGGTCGATTGGCAAACGCAGGGGAAGTGTTCATGGCTCTACCGGACGAAATGAACTACGTCGAGCTGGATGGTTTTGGCGGGCCGGAGGTCTTGAAGCCGGCACGCATGGCCGTGCCAGCACCCGGCGACAATGAAGTCCTGATCGAAGTGGCGGCGGCCGGCGTCAACCGCCCCGACGTGCAACAGCGTATCGGCCAATACAACCCACCCCCGGGTGCCAGCACCGTCCCCGGCCTGGAGGTGTCCGGCCGCGTCGCCGCCGTTGGTCCCGGCGCCAGCCGCTACAGCGTCGGCGATGAGGTCTGTGCCCTGGTAGCCGGCGGCGGTTATGCTGAATACTGCATCGCACCGGAGCCACAGACCCTGCCGGTGCCGAAAGGTGTCGCGCTGGTCGATGCCGGCGGCATTCCCGAAACCTTTTTCACCGTGTGGACCAATGTTTTCGATCGCGGCGGCCTGCAACCCGGGGAGGTGCTGTTGGTGCATGGTGGCTCCAGCGGCATTGGCACGACGGCAATCCAACTGGCGCATCAGATGGGATCGACGGTCCTCGTCACGGCCGGCAGCGAGGATAAGTGCCAGGCCTGTCGCGATCTCGGAGCCGACCGCGCGATCAACTATCGCAACGAGGATTTCGTCGAGGTCGCCAAGCAGGTCACGGCCGGCAGGGGTGTCGACGTAGTCCTCGACATGGTCGGCGGTTCATACGTCCAGCGCAACATCGATGTCATGAACTGGGATGGGCGCATCGTGCAAATCGCCTGGCTCGAATCACCGAAGGTCGAAGCCAACTTCATGAAGCTCATGCTAAAACGGCTGACCTGGACGGGCTCGACCTTGCGCCCGCGCACCGTCGCGCAGAAGGCCGAAATCGCGCGCACCCTCGAAGCCAGGGTCTGGCCCTTGGTCGCGGCCGACAAAGTTAAGCCGATCGTGCATACGACATTTCCGCTCGACCAGGCCGCCGAGGCTCATCGTCTAATGGAATCAAGCGCACACATTGGCAAGATCTTGCTGGTAACAGGAAGCTAGAGCAACCTGCCTTTATTCGGAATCGGAACGATCCCGAATAAAGGCAGAAAGTTGCTCGCCTCTAAAGTGGCGATCATCTTTGTGCTTTAAGTTGGAACCGCAATAGCGGTTCCAACTTAAAGCACAAAGATGATCTAGCGGTCCGGATCAAACGATTGATGCCCGGGTGGAACTCGTCCAGCGTCTGTTACTCCAGAGCACAAACAAAAGGTTAGCCTCGTTTTCCAGCGCAGACGGATGGGTAGCATCCGTCGGAGTGGGACCACTAGGTTCGCATTTTGACGTAGGATCCCGGCGCATCCTCGATCACGCCGGAGACCTGGCCGGGTTCACGGGCCGCGATCTTGTCGGCAGAGTGTTTCGCCAGCCAGTCGGTCCAGTGTCCCCACCACGATCCGGGTGTCTCGGTGGCCGTCCTCAGCCAGTTCTCGATCGAATCCGATTTGAGACCGTTCGCATTCGTCCAGTACTGGTACTTGATGCGGTCCGCGTTCGGCGGATTGATGACACCGGCGATGTGCCCGGAGCCCGCCAGGACGTATTCGACCGGTCCGCTGAACAGTTTGGCACCCTTGAGAACGGACTCGGCCGGCGCAATGTGATCTTCGCGGGCAGCGAGTTCATAGACCGGCAGCTTGACCTTGGTCATGTCGAGATCAACACCACACAACGACATCTCTCCCTTTGCCAGTTTGTTGTCGTGATAGAAGGCGCGCAAATAGAACTGATGGTTGGCAGCCGGCAGCCTGGTCGAATCCTGGTTCCAGAACAGCAGGTCGAACGGGAACGGTTTCTTGCCAAGCATGTAGTTGTTGATGATGTAGGGCCAGATCAGGTCGCGCGGGCGCAGCATGTTGAACACATTGGCCATGCGCGAGCCGTCGAGAAAGCCGCGCTCGCGCATCATCTCTTCGAGCGAGCGCAATTGTCCATCGTCGATGAACACTTTGAGATCACCCGCCTTGGTGAAATCGATCTGCGTCGTCAAGAAGGTTGCAGAGGCGAACGGGTCGTCACCGCGGCGCGCCAGGTAGGCCAGCGTTGCCGCCAGCAAGGTGCCGCCGACGCAGTAACCAAGCACGTTGCATTGCGCCTCGCCGGTCTCGCGCTGGACGGCGTTTGCTGCCGACAGAATGCCCTCCTGCATATAATCTTCGAAGGTCTTGTCGGCGAGCGCCTTGTCGGGGTTGACCCAGGAAATCACAAACACCGTAAAGCCCTGCTCGACGACGTATCTGATGAACGACTTCTGCTGGGTAAGGTCGAGGATATAGAACTTGTTGATCCACGGTGGCACGATCAATAGCGGTACGCGATGCACCGTGTCGGTCGACGGTGTGTATTGGATCAACTGGATGATGTCGTTCTGGTAGACGACTTTGCCCGGCGTCACGGCGAGATTGCGCCCGACCTCGAAGGCTTCGCTGTCGGTCTGACTGATCTTCAGGAGATCGTCCGACTTCTCAAGGTCCTTGACCAGATTGGTCATGCCTTCGACGAGATTGCGACCGTTGGATGACAGCGTCTCGCGAAACACCTCGGGATTGGTCATTGGAAAGTTGGAAGGCGCCAGCGCGCTGGTCACCTGTCGCAAGTGAAAGCGAGCCTTATGGCGTTCTTCCTCGTCGAGCCCGTCGGTTTCCTCAAGTTGTTCCTCGGCCCAGCGGCTGGTCAGCAGGTAGACCTGTTTCCAGTAGTCAAAATATGGGTTTGAGGTCCACTCGGGGTCTCTGAAACGATTGTCTCCGGCCTCCGGCTGGGCAACCGGTTCTGCCTCCTGTCCAAACATGCGCTGCACCGTGTTGTTCCAGATTTCCGCGTAACCCTGGAACAGCTCGACTTGGGCGTTGGCCAGCTTGGTCGGTTCCGACATCCAGCGCTGCGAGATATCGCCCATCGTCCGCGACGCTTCGGCAATTTCCTGGGCGGTCGAAAACGGTGACGACGTCTGATCCGTATGCGACATCATCTCGGTCATCGCCTTGCTGCCCTCCTCGAAGAGGCGCAGCATATTTTGGGCGAACTCCTGCGGGTCCTTCACGGTGTAGGCCGAAGGATCGAATTCTACGGGCTTCGTTGGCATTGGTATCGGCTCACGCTGTTGTTCGGCAACACGACCAGCTCGGGACCATGTCGGGACCGTGTGCTGGTGATCATACTGTGATCTTATATTGCCTTGATAGATCTGGCACCAGTATTCCTTTACCGATGGTGAGTTGCCGACCGCGGCCGCCGGGAGACCAGGCAATCGACATTGGCGCATCCGCATGCCGGCCGGCCATGACATCATCGCCCGTGGGCGGCGGGTCGGCAGCGCCCACGCCGGCGGGCCGGACAACGCTGTGGTGCCAGCGTAACAGGTTATCGCTCCGCCAGCCGCTTGATCGGTTCGGGCTCAGGCATTGGCACCGGATGCGACGCCTCGAGCAGCCCTGTTGTTTTGCCGAGTTCGAACTGCAGCCGCGCAATCTGACGGCGGGCGCGCCAGCGCAAGAGGATGAGCAGAAGAACCGAACCAACGGCAATGCCCCATGGCGCGATGATCACGGCCACCGGATAGCGCCGCGCTTGGCGCGCGAGCATCTTCAGGAGCTGCGCAAACGTGAATTTGGGTGGTTCAGTATCGATCGAGAATTGGGTAGCATGGAGCCCGAGCCGTTTGCTGCGCGCGTCGCGCTCAGCCCCGCGGTATCTGTCGCCCGACTTACCACGTGCCGCCAGAGCCCAGCCGCGCGCGACCAGTTCCTGATTGACATCACGTGCACCAGCATAGCAGACCGCGGCATAGCGATTGCTGCGCATCCGCGGGCGGCCGGCCGCTGTCAGGACCAGTTCGCAGCGAAAGTCACCCCGCCCGGCACGCGCAACCAACACGGCCTTTGCCTTGGCCGCACAGCCCTGGTCGCGGCCATCGCGCAGGCACGGTTCATCCGGCCTCGGTACGCTGATGCCGTCGAGCGTGATGTGTTGGATGCCGATCCAGAGCCGGCCGCCGGAGATCACGTCGATTGCGCCGTCAGCCGCGGTGAGCGTATGGCCTGGCCGGATCTGACCGACAGCCGGACCGGACACAGGCACGGCAATGAGCGCCAAAGCCGACCCAACACAAAGGCAACGCGACACCGACATCCAGCGCACCAAGCAACAAATAATCTGCCTGCTTATCAATAGCGCGAACTGGTACGAAAGGCCAAGGCCTAGATCATCGTGCTTTAAGTTGGAACCGCTATTGCGGTTCCAACTTAAAGCACAAAGATGATCGCCACTTTAGAGGCGAGCAACTTTCTGCCTTTATTCGGGATCGTTCCGATTCCGAATAAAGGCAGAAAGTTGCTCTAGTGGTCTCAATCACCTAAAATGGCGCATTCAGATGCGCTGCCCTGGTTCGTGAGGGCGGCCGGTCGAGGGAGCGGGATGGCGCGGGGCCAACTCTGAAACGCCATAGCTCGGGCTTGGAATTCTCGATCCGATATCAATCGTTATGGAGGCCACCATTTTCGGTTGAGCGGGCGGCACCATTCCGAACGATGCCCCAAAACATTTCAGCTTCGCCAAGGGCGGCATCCCAAAGTTCGCTCGGATCGTCCGTCTCCACATTGCAGACTTTGCAGAGTTGGTCGGTCAGCATGGAGACGACCTGCAAAAACTCGCGGACTTTCGGAACGTCATTCCTTAGATCAAGCGAGCTATAGATCGCGGCATGCGCAATGAGGCTGTTGCGAATTGGCCGGAAAGTGGTCCGCAGCGTAGAGAGCTGATAGCTGTCGCTAGCCTTGGGCCAGTTTCCATCGGCCGGCAAATGCTGTCGGAGAAGATCGAGCGAAGCCTCAACTTCGTGCTCCGTTGTTCCGAATTCTTCGCACAAATGTTTCGGATCTCGCGCGAACAGATCTGCAGCCAACACGAGTAGCGTCTGGCGTTCGCCTTTGGCGCCAGCAGGCTCAGTCAGTCGCATGAGCGCCATAATAACATCGCGGACAACAGCTCTCATCGCAAACATTGGTGGTTGCCAAGCTCCGCGTTCATGCAATTCGTCACGAAAACTCTCGAAATGATTGTTGAAGGCTTCCACCGTCGCCCAGTTGAGGGTCGCAATGCGCATTTCATCGCGAAGCCTTATCGCGACGGCACCGGACCCGACGTCGAGCTTTCCGCTACGTTTTTCCGAGCTTTGGGATTTGGCGTCACGAGCTGCGCGATCCAGTGCAACGCGAATTGCCTGCTCGTGAGATTCTGTGCTCATCGCCGCTTCCAACCTTCGGTTAATTCGAAGCTTCCATTGACCAAATCGTAAACATACCATTCATCAACTGCGGGTTTGTACAGCTCTTCAAGATACTGCAGGCTCTTCGGAAACCGCCGCTGAATGACCTCTTCGGGTATCGCGTGGCCGCCTTCAGATACACGTTGACGTACACGCGCTATAGCAGTTTGAGCATCCGGCAGGCGCAGGTATATCAATGTAATCGTGTAGCCCAGTTTCCAATCTTCTGAGCATGGATCCTGGCAGCCAACGTCGTTTCGATGATGATATCTGCCAGCGCCACAATTCTCTCATTTAGGCGCGCCAGCATTTCTCTTTCTGCTTGCTTTGATTGAGTTTAATTTCGGGTTCCTGCCGGATCTCATCCGCATTCAACACGACGAAGTGCTGCGATTGCTCTGAGAGAAAGTTTCTAATGAACGTCGATTTCCCTGCACCATTGGGGCCGGCGACAATAATGATCTTCTTTCTGTCGCCGGCTATTCTCACCGATCCACCTAACCCAACTCGCTGTTGGCCGCTTTGACTTTGTCGGCGGCGAGATAGACCTCGCCACCCATTTCGTTGAACTTCCGGCTCATTTCTGCCATGCCTTCGGCCGCGGCCTGATAGTCCGGATCGTTCAGCGTTGCCGCATAGTCGCGCACGTCCTGCGTGATCTTCATCGAGCAGAACTTAGGCCCGCACATCGAACAGAAGTGCGCGACCTTGTGGGCCTCCTTCGGCAACGTCTCATCGTGCATTGTGCGGGCCGCGTCCGGATCGAGCCCGAGGTTGAACTGGTCCTCCCAGCGAAACTCAAAGCGCGCGCGCGACAACGCATCATCGCGCAGCTGGGCGGCCGGATGGCCTTTGGCGAGATCGGCGGCGTGGGCTGCAATCTTATAGGTAATGACACCGTGCTTGACATCGTCGCGGTTGGGCAGACCGAGGTGCTCCTTCGGCGTGACATAGCACAGCATCGCCGTGCCGAACCATCCGATCATCGCTGCACCGATGCCCGACGTAATGTGGTCGTAGCCGGGCGCGATATCGGTGGTCAGCGGCCCGAGCGTGTAGAACGGTGCCTCGCCGCATTCTTTAAGCTGCTTGTCGATATTGACCTTGATCTTGTGCATCGGCACGTGGCCGGGACCTTCGATCATCACCTGGCAGCCCTTGTCCCAAGCGATCTTTGTGAGTTCGCCAAGCGTTTCGAGTTCGGCAAATTGTGCCCGGTCGTTGGCATCGGCGATGGAGCCCGGGCGCAGCCCGTCGCCAAGCGAGAACGTGACGTCGTACCGGCGCATGATATCGCAGATCTCATCGAACCGCTCATAGAGGAAACTTTCCTGGTGGCGCGAGAGGCACCACTTGGCCATGATCGAGCCGCCGCGCGAGACAATACCGGTTACGCGGTGGGCGGTCAGCGGCACGTAGGCCAGGCGCACGCCGGCATGGATCGTGAAGTAGTCGACACCCTGTTCGCACTGCTCAATCAAGGTGTCCTTGTAGACCTCCCAGTCGAGCTTGTCGGGATCACCGTCAACCTTCTCCAAGGCCTGATAGATCGGCACGGTGCCGATCGGTACGGGCGCGTTGCGCAAAATCCATTCGCGGGTGTTGTGAATGTTGCGCCCCGTCGAGAGGTCCATCACCGTGTCGGCGCCCCAGCGGATCGCCCACACCATCTTCTCGACTTCTTCCTCGACCGAGGACGTAACCGCCGAATTGCCGATGTTGGCGTTGATCTTGACCAGGAAATTGCGACCGATGATCTGCGGCTCAAGCTCCTGGTGGTTGATGTTGGCGGGGATCACGGCGCGGCCGCGGGCGACCTCATCGCGAACGAACTCCGGTGTGACGAAGGTCGGCAGCGCCGCGCCGAAGCTTTCACCGTCCTGGAGCGCCGCGCTCGCCCGCGCTAGCGCCTGCTGGCGACCGATGTTCTCGCGGTGGGCGATAAACACCATCTCTTTGGTCACAATGCCGGCCCGCGCGTAGTCGAGCTGTGTCATCGGTTGGTCGGCGGCGAGCGCGCGCAGGGGCTGCGGCTTGTTGGGGAAGTCGCGGGCGAGATGCTTCCCCGTGACGTTGCCGTTGTCTTCCGGCTTGATGTCGCGGCCAGCGTAGACCTCGACGTTGCCGCGTTCTGCGATCCACGGCCCGCGGATCCGCGGCAAGCCTGCCTCGACATCGATCTTGGCGTCGATCTCGGTATAGGGACCGGAGGCATCGTAGACGCGAAACGGCGGCTCGCCCGAGGACTCATGTAGCGGAATTTCGCGGAAGGGCACGCGAATATCGCCATGACCGTCCGGTGAGGAATAGACCTTGTGGCTGCCGACAATCGGCCCGGTCGTCACTTCCGGCGTCTGCATGTCACCGGGGCGGGTCACCTTGTTCATCGTTCTCTCCCTATCGCCGCCGCCCAACCATGTGAGAAGCGTGGAAATTTGCCGCGCGCACAATATCATCGTGCAGCGGACGGTTTGCGGTCAGCGCGTGGAGGGGGATTGCCAAATCCGTCCCTTCGCCGGCATGACCCGGATCAGGTTCAAAGGGTGCTCTGGCGGCTCGCTTGTGCGACCGGCGGTCGTCTCACATTGTCTCGGCTGTGAAGACGATCGACCGGAGCAGGATCAAGATCAGCCAGATCTCAGCCGGTACCCCGGCGCCCCTCGGAATAGCGCCAATGTGGTGGAAACCGGTCAAATTTGCAAGCCTTGTTCACCGGTGGGTATCACAGGTGAGCGCGCCCCACACCGTTGGGCCCGGAGGCCGCGCCGACGTTGCTCTGTGCGACAACGATGCCGGCAAACGGTGATCGGCTGTGACCGGTGCAAAGGGCGCTGCAGCGTTGCCCGAACGCACAAGTTCTATTGTGTCGAGTGATATCGACAAATATCGGCAATTTCCGCCCCCCGAGACACGATGGAACAACAATCGCCGCTGACCACAGGTCAAACAACCACCAGCTTGCCGCTTGCCAGCCTCGACAAGATGGCTGTGCAAGCGAGGCTGGACGAGATTGGCGGAACCGTGCCGGCATGAGGTGCGCTACAGGCAACGCGCTGCGTTCTGCAATTGGTTTACGTCGCCGTTCTTTCCTCGACCCATCTGCAGAAGATGATGGTCGAGGAGACGATGAGTGCGAATCCACCAATGAATAAGAATGGTAGCCAGAGAAGTTGAAACAGGAGTTCCGGCAGAACATGGTCTCGCCAATCGAGCACGGCCGGCGGGGGAAATTTTGGCGCGATGCGATAAGCGGTCACCCAAAACAGTACGCTCATTTGGTGAAAGACAATCTCAAAGATGATGAAGAACGCCAGGGCGCGGAGCCAACTGTTGCGAACGACGCCAAAGTATGAGGCAGCAAAGGCCTTGCCCGTCACCATCCAAGACCAAAGTAGTGGCGTAACGGCCAGGGCGATGAGTGATCTGAGCGATATCATCAGACAGTCTGCCAAAAACAACACCAGCGCGACGACGCGCGGATCGACGACGCGCGGATCGAAGAATTCTAGTCGATCATTCGAACCAGCAAGAACGGCCCAAACTTCAAGATAAAAGAAGCGAATTGCTGGTTCGATCTGCGGCACCAGGTTCATGGTAATACTGGTCGCCGCGAGTGCCAGAACGATGAGCGCAAATTTTGCGTCGAACGCTGGCAAATTCTGCCAGTGCGCCCTCTTGCCCGAAGTCAGGCTCTGTAATGCAGCGATAAGCATCCAGGCATAAAACGGTGCCCATACGATCTCATCGAGCCAATGCGGCATGCCCCGGACAGGCACGCCGGTTGCTTCTAATCTGATGATGCGCTCGGCCACAACCGCGAGGGTGGCGAACAGCGATGGGGCCAAGAACAACCACCAGATTGTTCGCACATTCCTGGCCGCATGAATGAAGCTGCGTGCGGCGAGATCGATGAACGGAATTTTCCGGTCGGTGGACAGGGTCGGCCTCGCGACAATGATGACGCAGTCATTAAACAGTTAACGCATTGTTAAAGAAGATCTTGCGCCAACGCGCAAGTTTCAGGGAGCGGCGCAAGGGATGCTTCCTCGCGCCGGCTAGTGGTCTATGCGAGATAGCCGACGTAACTCAGCCATGCGCCGAGGCCGATCAGAATGATGGCCTCGATGGTGATGAAGTTGGTGAGGTTCAGCATCCTTTCAGCAATCGTTCGCGTTACGTCCGGCATCGTAATGCGCATGATGCCGCCGATGACGGCGAGCCAGCCGAAAATCGTGATGATCACCGGCCAGCCGGCAACCCACACGTTGTGGGTGTTGACGATTGCAAGTCCCATCGTCAGTGCCAGAAATCCCGACATCACGATCAAGCCCGTGCTGTTCAGGAAATCCCGCGCCATGTCGATGAATGCGGACCGGTTGAACAAAAACCCAAGACCCGCCACGCCGATCACGGGACCCATCAGCTTGGCGATGAAGATCGAAGTTTGCATTTGCATTCTCCTTGTCGAAGCTCTGCCGGGTCGCAGCACGCCGCGCCAGTAGAACGGGCCGCGCTGGGCCTCACAGGAGGCTGGAAAGGACCCTAACCCGAATTATGCATCGAGGCTGATTCATGATTGTTTGGCTGTGGCGCAAAAGCTTTGGGATGACGTAACAAATTGGTGTCGAGACGATGTGCTGCGTTCCACCGCCGAGCGCCACAGCCATGACCGAAGCTACGCCGCTTGCCTTCGAGCTGCCAGCGGTTCGATCCAAGAAACTCACAATCGATTTCGATGGCGCCAACCAGTCGTCCGACGCGGGCTTGCTGGTGCTGCGTGGCGCCGAGAAGAGGACCGGGGTCGTTGCCCGCCTTGCCTCGGCTTTGCCGGACCGGCGCGATCCGACCCGTATCCGCCATCGGCAGGTGGAGATCATCAAGGCGCGCGTGTTCGCCATCTGCTGCGGCTACGCAGACGGCGTCGATCTCGATGGTCTGCGCTAGATCATCGTGCTTTAAGTTGGAACCGCTATTGCGGTTCCAACTTAAAGCACAAAGATGATCGCCACTTTAGAGGCGAGCAACTTTCTGCCTTTATTCGGGATCGTTCCGATTCCGAATAAAGGCAGGTTGCGCTATGATCCGGTGATGAAGATGGCGGTCGTGCGCTGTCCTGAAAGCGGCGCTCCGCTCGCCTCGCAATCGACCATCAGCCGCTTCGAAAATGCGCCGAGCAAGACCGACGCAGGGCGGCTTGCCAAGGCTTTCGTCGATCAATTCACAGGCCACGTGACGCCGTCACAGTGCGATATCTTCGACATTGATGATACGTTCGATGCCGCCCACGGCGGCCGACAACTCAGTTTCTGGAACGCGCATCACAACGCGCGCGGCTTTGCACCGATGCATGTTTATCATGGCGCGAGCGGCCTGCCGGTCGCCGCCATCCTGCGCCCGGCGAAAACGCCGAACGGCTAGCAAGTGCGCACGCTGATCAAGCATCTGACGAGGCGCATCAGGAACGCGAAATCATGGACGCCGTGCTCACCGAACCGTCCAACCCATTTGCCGACAGTTTTGGCGGTTGTGCGGAAGGCCCGAGCAACAGCGGCCTTTGATTTGCCGTCATCCACAACGGCGCGGACCATGCGCTCTCGACCTGCCGGTGTAAGGGGTGCATTCTTGTGGGTGTTCATTCGCTCCTCCGGTGAATCACTGACGTTGTGCAACATCAGCTTCCCCGACCCGGACCGAATGGACAATCTCCAACGGAGAATGCGAACAACCTTCTGGAAATACACATCTAGCCCACCGGGCAGGTAGGCCCAAAGCGCCGCCCGACAAGGCAGATCAACCCCGAACGCGTTGCACAGCGAGCCCCGAAAAACGGTCCGACCGCACCGAACGAAGACGCGCGCCCCTCACATCAAGCGACTTGCGCGTGTTTATGATGCATGATCCGGGTTAGGTAAGTCGGAACACTAGAATGCAATCGCAATAAGGCTAGTATGTCGAATGAGGTTCCGGCGTTCATCGTCATGCATCGATGCAAGGAGGCCTCCCGCGACAAAATCAGATAAACTGTGCCCGTGGCGTTCTAGCGAGATGTAGGTGACTGAAATGGCATTATGTGGAGAAGGAGCCGTCTGTATTTGGAACGGCATAGCTGATGGCCAACTGGATGATTTCTATGCCTGGCACAACGAAGAGCACATGCCAGAACGTGTCGGCATTCCGGGCTTTCGCAGGGGGCGGCGCTATCGTGCCGCCGACAAGGAAACCGCTCCGCTTTTCTTCACACTCTACGAAACTGCGACGCCCGAGGTGACTACGGGTCAAGATTACCTGAACCGCCTCAATGCGCCAACGCCCTGGACACGACGAGCAACTCAGACCTTTCGCGATACGTTTCGTGCACTTACTCGCGTGAAAGCCAGTTTTGGCCCTGGCTCTGGAGGCGCACTGGCAACGCTCCGACTGACCTTGCCTGACAGCGAACGTGAGGAATTTGAACGGAAGCTCGTCGGCGACGTGTTGCCTAACCTCGCGAGAATGCCACTGATTTGCGGCGTTCACTTGTGCATGACCGACATGACCGCTAGCGCAGGTCGCACTGCAGAAACGCGAGATCGGACGGACATCATGGAACCGCCCAACACCTCAATTCTGATTGAAGGCTGCAATGTGGAAGCCATCAAGAATTGTGCCGATGCGCTAACCGATCGCGCAATCTTCTCTGGCGACCAGACACTCGCGCGTGGCCATTACGTCTTAGAATATACAAGACTAAAGACGGCCGTTACGCCCGGCTAGATCGATACTTGATGCGATTTCAGAGGTGCGGTGTACGCAATGCACATTAGTGGACGAACACGCATCTTTGCGCTGGTTGGAGATCCAATCGATCAAGCCCGTTCGCCGATACTATTCAATAGCATCTTTCGCGATGCCGAATTCGATGGCGTGTGCCTTGCCTTTGAGGTCAAGGCGACTGAGATCGCTACATTTCTTGCGGGGATAAAGGTCACACAGAACGTGGATGGGATTTTCGTTACGACACCGCACAAGCGCAGAATTGTATCGCTGGTGGATGAACTGACTCCAACTGCAAGTATCAGCGGTTCGGTGAATGTCGCGCGGAGACGATGCAACGGCAAGTGGCGCGGGGCAATGTTTGATGGATCGGGATGCGTTCTTGGTTTGCGTGCACAGGGAATTGATCTTGGCGGGCGCAGTGTTCTCTTGTTCGGTTGCGGCGGGGCTGGCCGCTCAATTGGCCTTGCTCTGGCTGGGGCCGGTGCACGAAGGATAGCCCTCATCGACCAGTCAGCAGAAGCATGCGAAGAATTGGCTGAGTTGATCGCGACCAACCACCCGCAATGTGATGCCGTGACCGGCGAGGTTGGCGCCCGTGATCACGATGTATTCGTCAATGCGTCAACGCTTGGAATGCGGAGCGACGATGCTTCACCATTTCACATGAGCTGGCTTTCCCCGCAGTCGGTTATCGTTGATCTGGTTACCGAGCCGGAAAACTCACAGTTAGGGCTGGTTGCACGGACGGTTGGTTGTCGGATGTTTGGCGGTCAACTTGTTCATCAAGGGCAAGCTGTATTGGCTGCACGTTTTATCGGATTCGAATATTGGCCGGAGAATTGGCCTAAGGTGGCGTTCGATGATCTCATCGACGATTGAGCGGACAGGATAATGGTTAGGATTGCAATTGTCGAAGCAAGCCATTGGCACGTGCCGCTCTATCTTGACGGCTTCGACGGGGTTGAAGCGCGGGTCGTTGCATTGTCTGATAGCACTCAAACCGTCGGCCAGGCATTGTCGGAGCGACTGGGTGCAAAGCTCTATGCAGATCTCGATGATCTTCTGAAAGATGAAAAAATCGACTTCGCGTTCGCCTTCGGTCGCCACGTCGACATGGCGAACATTGCACACACCCTCATAAATCTGCGCATTCCATTCTCTCTCGAGAAGCCGTGTGGCATGTGCGCGAAAGACCTTGAGCAAATTGCAGCGGCCTGCGAGGCCGCCGGTGTCTACGTATCAGTGCCATACATTCATCGGTTCAGCGGCCTCAAGTCGATAATGGAAGAGATCGAAGGTGGCCTGCCGTCAAACTTCAAACACCTGTCGTTTAGGTTCATTGCTGGTGCTCCTCAGCGCTACGAGAACTTGCATTGCGACTGGATGCTCGATCCGTCGCAGTCGGGCGGCGGCGCCCTGATAAATCTGGGAGGCCACTTTATCGACTTTTTTCAGCTGCTCACCGGCCGAAAGATCGAGCGAGTCTCAGCGATGATGAGTGCGGCAACACACGGCACGCCAGTCGAAGACTATGCCGTCGTGAGTCTGGATTGTGGTGACGGTGTATTGGCCACCATCGAAACCGGCTACACTTATCCTAATACTCTTCATGAGCAGCGCGAGTTTTACTTCAGTGCACGCTCCGGAAAGCACTACCTGCGAACAACCGACAAAGGTCTTGCCATCAAACCAATTGGCTCCGGCTTAGGTGAAGCCCGCACACAGCGATTCGAAACGGAGACAGATTTCTACTACCAGGATTACGCGCAGCAAGTGCTCCGGGAATGGCAGAACGATCAACCACCAAGTGTTGGATTGTGCAATGCATTGGAGGTTATGAGAGTCGTCGAAGCTGCCTATAAGTCGGCGAGTTTTGGGGGAACTCCGGTTGCTGTAGGGTGATACTGAAGCAACTATTGACGTGACTATCGGCACTGTATCGTTGCGGTGCAATGCGCCTTTCATTCCGATGCCTCGTCGTATCCTGGTCCTGATTGCCGACCATTTGGGTGCGATCCTCTGTACAGCCGGACGATACGGCACCTATAATGCGACAGACTGCCCTATGCCCACCTGCTTCGGCGGTTAGAAGCGCGCTCGGGGATTCGTTCTTCCGAGACTGCATCTGGAGTTCGATTCGTCCTCTGTGCCGGTTGGCATCCGTTTCGAGCACTCGACAAATTTGAGATGATCCCGCTGCCCAAAGAAGGCAGGCTTATGGAGCATTTGACACGACTAGCTAAAGCAACTGTCCAAAAAGAAAATCGAGAAAACAGCAACCCGCATCGGGAGGAAAATACAATGCCAAGAATTGGAATGAGACCTGCACTAACCGCCCTGAGTATGGTGCTGGTAGCAGGCGTTTTGCCCGGCGTTGCCAACGCTCAGACAAAATGGAGCATGGCAACACCATGGGGTGGCGGGCCGCTGCTCGAGTTCAACGCTAAGGGCGTGGCAAAGGACATAGAGTTCCTGACTGACAACAAGATCAAGGTCGAAGTGTTTCCTGGCGGCACATTGGGGAAGGCCTTGAAAGTCACGGACACGGTCAAGAAAGGCGTCGCGCAGATCGGTCACAACTGGGCCGGCTATGATTGGGGTATTGATCGCACGGGCGTCTTGTTCGGCGGGTTTGCCGGCACCATGGCGCATGAGAAAATGGTGCACTGGCTATTCCGTGGTGGCGGCGCTGACCTCTTGCTGCAGTGGCGTCTTGAAAAGTTCAACGTCGCGGCGTTCCCCTGCGGATCACAACCGGCAGAGGTCTTCCTACACACGCACCGCAAGGTCGCATCGCTTGGCGACTATAAGGGCATCAAGGTCCGCACGTCGGGTGCATGGGCCGAGATCGCACAATCCTTGGGCGCCTCCACAGTGATCCTGCCCGGCTCGGAAGTCTATCCTGCCCTTGAGCGCAAGGTGGTCGACGGTATCGAGTGGGGCACACCGTTCATGAACGTTTCTGCCGGCTACGAGAAGATCGCCAAGTACATTGTTGTACCAGGTATTCACCAACCCTCAGCCTTCCACGAATGTTCGGTCAACAAGAAGGTGTGGGATGGTCTGTCGGACAGGCAGAAGAAGCTGCTGCGCTATGCCGGCGAGCGCATGGTGTTCAACTTCTGGATGGAGGTTGGCCACAAGGATGCGCCCGCGTTCAAGAAGTTCAAGGGGTCATCGAAGAACGAGATCGTCGACTTGACTCCTGAGTTCAAGGCTGCGGCGAAAGCGGCGACAGCTGAGTGGGCTGCAGAGCAGGGCAAGAACAATAAGTGGTTCGCTAAAGTCTGGGAAAGCCAGCAGAAATACGCTGAGCTTTGGTCAGATTCTGGTCGCTATCGCAATACCGACTAACTCGTCTGTCCTTAAGCAAACCGATCGACCCAGCAATGCTCAAGTCGATCGGTTTGCCCTGGTGCGCGACTCAGAATCGAACGAAGCCATTTTTTGAGTTCTCTCTAGCATTGGAAATAACGTGATCGAACGCCTTATCAAGGGCATCGAAGGCATCTCCTTGTTCATCGGATGGCTCGGCGGTTGGGTGATTGCCCCGCTCGTTGTGTCTATGGTGTATGAGGTGTTCGCCCGCCATCTGTTCAACGCGCCAACGTTCTGGGCCTATGAGATTGGCTACATGCTGGCGGGGACCTGCTATCTCTTCGGAATGGCCTATTGCATGAAGCAAAAAGGGCATGTTCGGGTCGACTTCCTATACGATCGCATTGGCCCAAAGTGGCGGGCCGTGGTCGATATCATCGGCTATATCTTCCTCCTGTTACCAGGCCTGATCTGGGTGACTTACGGCCTCTATGAATACGCCATGGAGGCCTATGTTTCGAACGAACTTTCGGGTGAATCGGCTTGGAACCCTGTGATCTGGCCGTTTCGAACAATCTGGGTTATCGCGTTCATTGCGCTCCTGCTTCAGACGATTGCAGAGCTCCTCAAGTCAATGCGCGTGCTGCTTGGCTTGGCCGAAGAAGAATTCGTTGAGCATCACGGAGCCGAAGTATGACGATCGAAATCGGCTTGTTGATGTTCCCGGCGTTGATGGTCGCAATCTTCCTGGGGTTTCCCGTCGCCTTCTCTTTGATGGGCATTGCGGTCATCTTCGGCTACTACCGATTTGGCAATGCGCTGGTCCACCAGCTTATCGCGAAGGTGGATGACGTAGCATCCTACTATGTTCTCGCAGCGGTCCCTCTTTTCGTGTTTATGGGCGTGATGTTGGAGCGGTCCGGCATTGCAGAAAGACTGTTCGAGGCCATTCATTTATGGACACGCCGCCTACCCGGAGGCTTGGCCGTCGGTACCGTTTTACTGTGCGTTGTGTTTGCTGCTGCGAGCGGCGTTGTCGGAGCGACGGAGTCAGTTGTTGGCTTGTTGGCCATTCCGATCATGCTACGGTACGCTTACAACAAGGACTTGATCTCAGGCACGATTTGCGCGGGCGGATCACTCGGGACGATCATTCCTCCGTCGGTTGTTGTCGTCATTTTGGCGCCTGTGGCTGATGTCTCGGTTGGCGACCTGTTCGTTGGCATGTTCATTCCCGGTTTGATGCTGGCGCTGTTTTATGTCCTCTATATCATCGGGCGCTGCATCATTTGGCCGGAAGACGGTCCGCGGTTGCCACCGGATCCCAGCGATCCATCGCTCACCGAGAAGTTGAGGATTACGGCCGTGGCAATGGTGTTGCCGCTCTGCCTAATCTTTTCGGTGCTTGGCACCATCGTACTGGGATGGGCGACGCCGACTGAGGCTGCCGCGATGGGCGCGGTCGGCACGATCATCCTGACGCTGGTATATGGTCGCTTCGACTTACGAACACTACACGAAGCGTTCATGAAGACGCTGCAAGTTACCGCCATGATCCTTACGATCTTGCTCGGTGGTACAATGTTTGCTGGCGTGTTTGTTGCGCTAGGTGGAATTAGTGCTGTTGAGGGGCTGACAACGGCTGCTAATCTCACCGCCAATCAAACGATCTTCATTTTGCTGGCACTAGCATTCGTCGCCGGCTTCGTGCTCGATCTCATTTCCATTGTCTTGATCATAATCCCAGTCGCGATCGCGATCCTAAAGAAGATGGGCGTGGATGACGTCTGGTTCTGCATAATGTTCCTCATCGTGATCCAGACCAGTTACCTAACGCCGCCAATGGCACCAGCAATCTTCTACTTGCGAGGCATCAGTCCGCCGGAAATCACCCTCACGGACATGTATCGCGGCGTTGTGCCATTCATCATTCTGGAACTCATGGTGCTCGCACTCGTCTACTTCTTTCCTGCGCTCGCCCTCTGGCTGCCAGCGGTCGTGTTCGGGTCGTAAGAAGAAGATGATCTGGTGAGTTCCAACAAATGATAACATCGTTCTGCTGCGCGATGGGGCGTGGAAAAAATGTCTGACTGCGCACAGGGCTGACGCAAAGCAAACCCAATGAAGGGGAGCAATGATGGCACATTTCAATGACTTTGTTCCGAGCGGCGTTATTCCGGCCACGCTTTTGGCTTTTGACGACGACTTCTCCATCGACTGGGCAGAAACGAGCCGGCATCTCTGTCACGTGGCCGCGACGCCAGGGCTCTCGGCCATCACAGTCAATGGTCACGCGTCCGAGGTCCACGCTTGCACTTTCGACGAGCAGCATGAGATTCTTGACCGATCACTGGCCGACATAGGCGACAAGCTACCGATAATTGCCGGGATTTATGCCGATGGAAGTCATGAGGCCGCCAGCATCGCCAGGATGTCGGAACAGGCTGGCGCTTCGGCGCTTCTGGTATTCCCGTCGTCCGTGCTGATGATGGGTGGCGAGTTGCGACCCGAAATGGCAGAGGCTCATTTCAAGGCGGTCGCCGACGCCACCGATCTACCGCTCATCGTGTTCAACTATGCTCGCTGGACCAATTTGTCTTATCCATTGGACACAATTATCCGCCTTGCCGAGACTATTCCGTCAATCCGCGCCATAAAGGACTGGACTGCGGAACCGATGGAACACGAGCGCAACGTGCGTGCGCTGCAGTCATTGCCCCGGCCAATCAATGTATTGTCGACGAACAGCGCCTGGTTGATGGCGTCTCTCTCGGTCGGCTGCAACGGACTCCTTTCTGGTGCAGGTAGCGTAATCCCCGACCTACAGGTCGCGATGTTCCAGGCCATCAAGCGCAACGACCTGGAAACAGCACGATCCATCAATGATCGCATGCAGCCAATCACACAAGCTTTGTATGCGCCACCATTTCTAGACATGCACAACCGCATGAAAGAGGCGGCTGTGCTGCTCGGGCGGCAAAAGCGTGCAGTGGTCCGTCCACCGTTGATGAAGCTGAGTAGTGCCGAAATCAAACGAGTTTCGGATGCGCTCAAAGCAGGTGGAATTACTGAGACGGGTGCAGAGGGTCTCGACTTAGCTTCCTTCGAAACTCTTGCGGCTTAGGTCGCATCGCGCTTTAGGTGGTTTGCCCCCCAAGCCATAACCGTCAATCAACGACGACACATAGCCTGCTTCAGATTGCGCGTGATCCTGAAAACTGCGCAGAGCGATAGGATCACGCGTGTCGAAACCATCGTTGATACCGGACAAACGAACCAGGCACTTTCTGCCGTCTGTATTGCCGGAGTCAAACGTCCGTCTTGTGGACATTTCACCATTAGCAGCTACCGGAAAATCAGTCCTCAGGCGGCTCAATCGACACGACATCCGACGCTCACCCTTCGACCGCTTCCGGTCGAAGCAGCCGTCTCGTCGGCGCGGAATTGAGACTGAGCCATTGCCCTTGTTCGGCCTCTTGGATTGCGTTCTAGAGCAACCTGCCTTTATTCGGAATCGGAACGATCCCGAATAAAGGCAGAAAGTTGCTCGCCTCTAAAGTGGCGATCATCTTTGTGCTTTAAGTTGGAACCGCGATAGCGGTTCCAACTTAAAGCACGATGATCTAGATGAGTGGTAGATGTCAGCTTTTGAGGCATGTTCGTCCATCGCGTTTTATGGATTGTGAGCCAGCGCTGACTTCAATGAAGCAACTCGCCTGAAAAACGGTCGCGACCTTTCCAGAACTCACATTGCGGACACCACTCGCCTTCGTAGTCGATGCCCTGCTGGTGCGGGCAACGAGCAATCCGCAAAACTTGGTGACGGCGCGAATCGCTGAAGGCGGCGTATCCTGGCTGGTGAGAGCCCGCCAGTTCCTGATGAGGAGTGATACGCCATGGACGATGATCTAGCCGTTGCGGTCAACACCGATGGACGCCGTGAAGTGCTTGGCATGGAGGTTGGTGCGTCGGAAGCCGACGCGTTCTGGACCAAATTCCTGCGCTCGCTGACACGGCGAGGTTTGCGTGGCGTCAAGCTTGTCATCTCAGATGCCCATGAAGGTTTGAAAACGGCAGCAGCCAAAGTCTTTGCGGCAACCTGGCAGCGCTGCCGCGTACACTTCATGCGCAATGCGCTTGCCCACGTCGGCGTTAAGCAGAGAGCCATGGTCTCGGCTGCCATCAAAACTGCCTTCGAGCAGGACACTGCCAAGGCTGCGCACACCGAGTGGCGCATCGTTGCCGACCGGATGCGCGAACGCTTTCCGCGTCTCGCCGATCTGATGGAGGTTGCCGAACACGACGTGCTCGCCTACCGCCGCTTTCCCGTCGAGCACCGCCGCCAATTGCACTCAACCAACCCGATCGAGCGCCTTAATGGCGAGGTGAAAAAACGCACCCGCGTTGTCGGCATCTTCCCCAATGACAAGGCCATCGTTCGCCTCGTAGGCGCAATCTTGCTTGAGCAAAACGATGAATGGGCCGTAACTCGTCGCTACATGACACTTGAGACAATGGCACAAATCGGCCATCAAGGCGCAGAGCTGGCGACACCGCCAGCCATCACCGGCAAACCAACGCCGGAGATCGCAGGCTGACGGCCAACGCTGTTACACCACGCGATGGGACATGATCCGATGGGCGGGCTGGCCTAGCTAACAAACGGTGCAAATCACCCAAGGGCGGCGCCCTTAACTTGTCGCCGCGGTGCGGCGATCCTTGAGGGGCTTTCAGCCCCTCAAACACCCCGACCAGGGGTTGGACCCCTGGACACCGGACTTGGTCAGAGGTTCCCCAGATTGCGTCGGCTTGCGGCGCGCAACGCAGCTGGGGCGGTATGACAGGCGATAGCATTTCGTCAGTTCGATGCCGCCAAGCTGCGGCCGATGACCATGCGCTGAACATCGGATGTGCCCTCGTAGATCTGGCAGATCCGCACGTCGCGATAGAGACGCTCGACCGGAAAACCTTCGACATAGCCATAGCCACCGTGGATTTGGATGGCGTCGGAACAGATCGCTTCTGCGGTTTCGCTGGCGAACAGCTTCGCCATACTCGCTTCCGTGATGCATGGCCGGCCTTGATCACGCAGCCGGGCGGCATGGAGCATCAAGTGGCGCGCCGCCTCGAGCCGGGTCGCCATATCGGCCAGGCGAAAGGCGACGGCCTGGTGGTTGATGATAGCTGTGCCGAAAGTCTCGCGCGCGTTGGCATAGCTGGTCGCCGCTTCGAGCGCTGCGCGCGCGATGCCAACCGCCTGGGCGGCAATGGCAACGCGCCCGGCCTCAAGATTGGCAAGCGCGATGCGATAGCCCTGGCCCTCCTCACCAAGCAGCAGGTCGGGCGTGAGTTCGACATCTTCGAAGGCGATCTGACAGGTATCGGAGGCCCGCTGGCCGAGCTTCCTTTCCTTGGCCACGACCTTGAAGCCGGGTGTCGCCGTCGGCATGATGAACGCACTAATGCCGCGTTTGCCGGCAGCAGCATCCGTCACAGCAAAGACCAACGCGTATTTGGCAATCGCGCCAGACGTGATGAACTGTTTGACACCGTTCAGCACATAATGATTGCCGCGCCGTTCCGCGCGCGTCTTGATCGCACCGGCATCGGAGCCCGCGTGTGGTTCGGTCAGGCAAAAACAGCCGATCGCGCCTTGCGCCAAGGGCCGCAGGAAGCGTTGCTTTTGCTGCTGCGAACCCCATTCCATCAAAGCGCTGCACACCGGTGAGTTGTTGACACTCATGACGGACGATGCGGCAGCCCAACCGGCGGCGATCTCCTCCATGGCCAGGCTGTAGGACGTGAAATCGGTGCCGGCCCCGCCCCATTCTTCAGGTACATACATGCCCATCAGGCCGAGTCGGCCCATATCCTCCAGGACGCCCGGGGCAAATTCACCCTTGTCATCCCACTCCGCCGCCTTCGGCGCCAGTTCGCGTTGTGCAAAGTCGCGCGCCATGTCGCGGATCAGGATGTGTTCTTCGGTGAGGCTCATGTCTTGCTCTCGATTGATATCGGCCTACAGCGTCTCGCGCACGGCGCGCGCGCCGGCAACCATCGCCTGCATCTTCTGGCGCGCGAGATAGCGCGGCAATGCGGAAAATCCACAATCGCCGGTAATCGACAGCTTTTCGGCGGGCACGAAATCCAAGCACCTGTGGATGCGAGCGGCAACCTCCGCGGCTGTCTCGAGGTGGAAGTTCTTGACGTCGATGACGCCGGCGGCAATGTCGAATTTTTCGGACAGCGGACCAAGCAGTTCGACATCCGCCATCTCCCGGTTTGCAAACTCTAGGACCAACTGGTCGCAAGTGAGCGCCTGCATGGCATCCATCAATCGATCAAACCGGCGATCCGCCATCGGCCGGCCGGCGTTGTTGCCAAAGCAGACGTGCACACCGACACGACCTGCAAAACCGTCGATGGCCTGATTGATGACCGCTGCTGCGGCTGTGAGGCTGAGGCCAAGCGGCGGATGCGGCAGTGCCGGCTCATCGATCTGGACGTAGGTCGCGCCGGCCGTTGCAAGCGCTGCCAATTCATCGCGCACCATCGCGGTGATCTCGCCGATGATGTCGCCGACATCGCGTCCGGCGGCATGTAGCGGCAGCGCAAAGGTCAACGGCCCCGGTATCGCAACCTTCAAAGCTCGATCCGGCGCCACCGCACGCAGCGCCTCGAAATCCTCGACAATGCCGAAGCCGCCTGGCGATCGGATGGCATCCACAACATTGAAGTGGGGCGCCATGTCATAACCCGGCACACCCAGTTTTCGCCCCGGCGGCACGCGCTCCAACCCTTCGACACAGTCGAACATCTCATAGACGAAACGTTGCCGGCGCAGTTCGCCGTCGGACAGGATATCGATGCCGGCTTCAATCTGATCGAGGACCGCGATCCTGGTGGCATCGTCCAGTGCTTCGCGAAGATCATCCGGTCCGATCCGCCCGTCGCGCATTTGCGAACGGAACAGCACGAACCATCCCGGTGATGCGTAGCTGCCAACGCCCATGGTCGCCAGCACAGGTAGTTTCTCCATCGGCCCAAACCCCTATTGCGGCGCACCGGTTGCAAGCCCGGGTTTGCCGTCTGCAAACTGCTCGCGTAAGGCGACTTTATCGATCTTGCCGGTCCCTGTATGCGGGATTTCGTTGGTAAAGGCGACGTCCTCGGGCAACCACCATTTTGCGACACGCTCTGAAAGCCAGGCCAGAACGTCGGCGGCGGTCACGTCACTGCCTTGCCGGCGCACCGCGATCAGCAAGGGGCGCTCCTGCCAATACTCATGCGGAACGGCGATGACCGCCGCTTCGACGATGTCAGGGTGCCCGGTCGCCGCATTTTCAAGATCGATCGAACTGATCCATTCGCCACCCGACTTGATCACGTCCTTGGCGCGATCGGTGAGACGCAGATTGCCGTCGGGTCCGATCAGT
The DNA here is from genome assembly GCA_965223355.1 of Hyphomicrobiaceae bacterium. Classification (GTDB taxonomy): domain Bacteria; phylum Pseudomonadota; class Alphaproteobacteria; order Rhizobiales; family Hyphomicrobiaceae; genus Tectiglobus. Next base: position 2,345,025 of record CBDCWE010000003.1, on the reverse strand, counting down.
GCGATGTCGCCGGTGATGAGCCAGCCGTCGGCGTCGACGGCGGGCTTGTCGGGCGCGTTGTAGTATTCACCGGCAACCCAATATCCGCGGGCTCTCAGTTCGCCCGGCGCGGCGCGGTCAGGCGGGATCGGATCGCCGGCGTCGTTGACCACCCGGATTTCCGCGCCATACACCGGCCGGCCCTGCGTGACGCGAATATCCAGCGCGGCCTGATCACCAATGCCGTCGGGGGGATGCGAGAACGTGGTTGCAGCCGAGGTTTCGGTCATGCCCCAGGCGTGCGAGATTAACACCCCGTAGTTCGTTTCATAGTCCGCGATCATGGCCCGCGGCGGTGCCGCGCCGCCGGTCACGATCTTGGCCAGTCGACCGAGGCCAGCACCGGTTTGACGCAGATGCTCAAGCATCGACAACCACACCGTCGGCACCGCCAGCGCGACCGTTACATTTTCGCCAACGATCAACTCATGCAGTTTGTCCATGGCCATGTCGCGTCCCGGCAGCACCAACTTCGTCCCCGCCATTGGTCCGGCGAACGGGACGCTCCAGCCGTTGCCGTGAAAAAATGGTACGATCGGCATTAACGTATCCCTGAAACCCACCCCGACGCCGTTCGGCAGGTTAAAGGCATAGGAACTCAGGACACAGCTTCGGTGGGTGTAAAGGACACCCTTGGGATCGCCCGTGGTACCCGATGTGTAGCAAAGCGCCGAGCCGTCCCATTCATCGACGTCCGTCCACGCGAACTCCTCATCTGCATCTTCGAGAAGTTCGTCGTAACAATAGACATTCTGCAGTTTTGTTGCCGGCATGCCGGCGGTATCGCACAGCACGATGTAGGCTTCGACGTTCTTCAGGAGATCGCGGCAGTTCTCGAAAATCGGCAGACAGGCGGCATCTGCAATAATCAACCGGTCTTCGGCGTGATTGATCGTGTAGGCCAGCTGCTCGGCGAACAGGCGCGGATTGATCGTGTGCAGGATCGCGCCGACACCGGTCACACCATAGAACGTTTCGAGGTAGCGATAGTGGTTCCACGATGCACCGCCGACGCGATCGCCGGGTTTGAGACCGAGGCGATCCAAAGCGTGCGCGAACTGGCGGGCTCGGCGTGCGCAATCGCGATAGGTGTAGCGGTGGACCGAGCCCTCGATCGTGCGCGAGACAACCTCAACATCGCCAAACACTTGAGCGGCATAGTCCAGCACGCTCGAAATCGTCAATTGTCGTTGCTGCATCGTTCCGCGCATTTTCGCTCTCAGCCTTTCGATTTCCGGGCATCGTTCCCGTTCACACCAGCCTTGTTGTGGGTTGGCACCTATTCTGCGGCTTTACGCTTGGCGAACAACGCCGCTGTCGTTCAGCTGGCCAATTTCCTCGCTGCTGAAACCCCACTCGGCAAGGATCTCGTTGGTGTGTTCGCCGTCCGCAGCCGGCGGTCGCGATACGCTTGACCTGGTGCGCGAGAACTTTGGAGTGGGTGCCGGTTGCGTTACGCCGTCGACCTCGATGAAACTGTCGCGGGCCTTGTTGTGGGGATGTTCGGCGGCTTCGGCAAAACTGAGCACCGGTGCATAGCACACATCGCTAAGCGCCATGATCTCATCCCACTCATCGCGCGTCTTGCTGGCGAAGATCTTGGCAAGATAGGCGCGCTTGCCGGGCCACGACCCGGCATCCATCTGATCGGCCAGTTCATCCCTGTCGGCCCCGGACAGCTCGACCAAAAGGTCATAGAATTTGGGTTCGATCGCGCCAACGGAAACATACTTGCCGTCTTTGGTTTGGTAGACGCCATAAAAATGCGCGCCACCGTCAATCGCATTGCCGCCGCGTTTGCCGCGCCAACTGCCGGCTGCAATCAGGCCGTGGAACATGGCCGCCAGGTAGGATGAGCCTTCGACCATCGCGGCATCGACGACCTGCCCCGCGCCGGAATTGCGCGCCTCAAGCATGGCGGCCAGAACACCGACCGCGAGGAACATGCCGCCGCCGCCGAAGTCGCCAACCAGGTTGAGGGGCGGAACCGGTGGCCCGTCCGCTGGCCCGATGGCATCCAGGGTGCCGCTCAAGGCAATGTAGTTTATGTCATGGCCGGCGGCGGTAGCCCACGGCCCGGTTTGACCCCATCCCGTCATCCTCCCATAGACGAGCTTCGGGTTCCGTGCCCAGCAGTGTTCCGGCCCGACGCCGAGTTTTTCCGCCACGCCGGGCCTGAAGCCTTCGAGCAGAGCATCGGCGGTCTCAACCAGCCGCAGAACCGTTTCAACGCCGCGGGCCGCCTTGAGATCGATCGCGATCGAGCGCCGCCCGCGATTTAAGACGTTGTGCTTGGTCTCCATGGCCAGGCCGAGCCCGGACGGCGTCGTACGGTCCACTCTGATGACCCGTGCACCCATGTCCGCCAGCAGTGTCGCACAAAACGGCGCCGGCCCGATACCGGCAAGCTCAATGACGGTATAACCTTGCAGCGGTCCCATTGCATTCGCTCTTTCATCTATCCGGGCTGATGCTCCTACCGTTTTCGAGCCGGCGCGAAGCCCGGTCAGTTGCACCCTGCAATAGCCGGTCAAAACGAAGGTGCAGTGGTCGCCTGCGTCGTTTCGTAGGTTCGCGAAATTACGAAGGACTCGTTCGTAAACCACAACCGGCCATGACGTTTGACGACGTCCGCGGTGGCCTCAATCCATGCTCCCGTCTCATACATGTCGCTGACGCGTTCATCCTCAATCTGCGCCACATAGGTGGCTGCATTGAAGGAGCAATAGGTCGACGACATGCCGATGCTGGCACCATCGCCGCCCGCCGGCATGAAATGCATGTGATAATCGAACAGGCTGCGGGCGTTTTCATAGGCCTCGAACGTTAAATTGCGATCCTCCGGTCGATTGAGCAATCGTTTGGCCGCCTCCAGGATTTCGTGTCTGCTGCTCTTGAGCGGCTCAAGGTCGGGCCACAGCTGCTGAACGAGTTCGCCGCCCGGATCACTGCCGTGGGCGTGCACCGTGATCATTCTGCCGCCGGGAGCAAGGGTTCGGGCGAGCGGGGCAATAACCAACTTGACCTTGCGTTCCGCCGACGTGCGCAATCGGTACGGCTGCGAGGCGATGACAAGATCATACGCCGCGCGAAAACTTCGGTTCTGACGCGGCTTGACCTGATCCAGAATGAAACTGTGGTCTGCCCGATAGATCACCAGCACCGTGGGTCTGCGGTAAACCGGATTGCCGGTTTCGGGATGGATGTCAACCTGCCAGCCGTCGGCCGCCGTGGCTTGCAGACCGATGAGTTGTTCCGCGAACTCAAAGGATGTCGCGCCCGTCAAGGGCACATCCACCCAGTTCAACGCCGCGAATGCCTCCGGCTTGCGCGGCCTGAGCACCGGCGCCTCGTTGTAGTTCATGTTGGTAATGACCACCACCATTTGCGGATGTTCGAAAAACCGGTCGGCCAGCTTTTCCATCCCGAGGCGGGCGTCTTCAAGGCTGATCTCCTTGGCCACGACCAGCCATGGAACGTGCCGAAACCTGACGTGCATTTCCCGCATAAGATTGGTGAGCACCGTGGCATCGCCCATGCCGGCATCGAACACTCGCAACGCCGGCGCAGTTGGTGTGATCTTAGCGAGCTCTCTGCCAATATGCTTGGCGACCGCCGACTTTTCATTGGTCGTCGTGCAGAACATCAGATACTTCTCCCGGTTGTCGAGAAACCGGGACAAGTTGGCCGAGTTGCCGTCAGGAGAGTTGTCGAGTTCAGCGTTCATGACCGGATTTCGAACTCTCCTGCGGCGGGTTGTTGGACTTGGTTGGCGTCGGCCCGGCAGATCAGGCTTGCGACACCTTCAAAGCCTGATCGAGGTCGGCAATGATGTCATCGGGGTGCTCGATGCCGATCGAGAGGCGGACATAACCCGGTGTCACGCCACTGGCGAGCAGATCTTCTTCCGACAGCTGCGAGTGGGTCGTCGTCGCCGGATGGATCGCCAGTGATCGGGCATCACCGATGTTGGCGACATGATAGAACATCCGCAGCGCATTGATGAACTTTTCACCTGCCGCGCGGCCGCCCTTGAGTTCGATGCCCATCAAGGCGCCGTTGCCGCCCTTGAGGTATTTCTTTGTTCGTTCGCCGAATTCGCCATCATAACCGCCGGCCCAAATGACATCGTCCACGGCGGCATGACCATTGAGGAATTCAGCTACCTTGTCGGTATTACTGCAGTGTTGGCGCATTCTGAGCGCCAGCGTCTCCATGCCCTGAATGATCGTAAACGCCGTATCGGGCGCCATGCAGGAGCCGAGATCTCGAAGCAGAACAACGCGTGCTCGCAGGACGTAGGCAATCGGCGCGCCCAGCGCTTCCGGCACGAGCGTACCCCAAACGGCGCCGTGGTAGCTCGGGTCGGGCGTATTAAACAGCGGCTGGCGCTCGGGATTGGCTGTCCAGTCAAAGTTGCCGCCGTCGACGATCATGCCGCCGATGGAAACGCCGTGCCCGCCCAGATATTTGGTTGCAGAATAGACGACGACGGCGGCGCCGTAGTCGAAGGGACGACACAGGACCGGGCAAGCCGTATTGTCCATGACCAACGGAATGCCGTACTCGCGCCCGATTTTGGCAACCTCTTCGATCGGAAACACCCGCAGTTTCGGGTTGGGCAGTGTCTCGGCATAGTAGGCACGGGTCTTGTCGTCCGTCGCCTGGCGGAAACTCTCGGGATCGCCCGGGTCGACGAACCGCACCTCGATCCCCTGCATGCGCAGCGTGTTGGCAAACAGGTTCCAAGTGCCGCCGTAAAGGTCGGTTGAGCTGACGACATTGTCGCCGGCCTGGCACACGTTTTGCAGAGCGAAGGCGGATGCGGCCTGACCCGAAGACACGGCCAGCGCGGCGGCGCCGCCTTCAAGTGCGGCAACGCGCTGTTCGAGGACATCACAGGTTGGATTCATGATCCGCGTGTAAATGTTGCCCAACTCCTGCAAACCGAAGAGTTTGGCTGCATGTTCGGCGCTGTCGAACTGATACGACGTCGTTCGATAGATCGGCACCGCCACCGCATTCGAGTGCGGATCACTGCGATAGCCGGCATGCAGACAAAGCGTCTCCGGGTGCGTGTACTGGTTCATATTGATAGTCTCCTCCCAACAGTAGTATTGACTTTTGACAATCCTATAGACTTTCAGAGTTAGCTGGAACGCTATAGAGGTTGAAACGGGCCAGATGCCGCGAACACTCGAATTGGCCGTCACCAAGCGACCGGGTGCATCGCCATGCCGGCCAATCCGAACGAACGCGTACCATTCACCGCCCACCCGTTTCAACAGAACAGACAACTCGTTGCAATATCAATCGCATAGGTTCTGTGTTGCACCGATGATGGAGTGAACAAAACATCATTATTTGTGAGTAACTTGCACGCTTTTGTGCGCAATTCATGCACGCCGAATTTGGGAGAAGATGCGCCGGTGGGCCGATTTCGGCAGTTGGTTTGAAGCCGCCTCAAAGACACTCCGTGCCGCGGGCCGGCGCCTCCAAATTGGCAACTCGGAACAAGCCACTTCAAGTGCGCTCGACCTCGAAAGCAGTCGCGATTTTGTGCCGGGACGCTGCATCGCACAATTCGCGCGAAGTCCGCCAATCGGAGATCTAATCGCCGAATCGATGCAAGTTCTCGCAAGACAGCATGGGCTCCGCTAACGAGGGTGAACTGGCAACGGTGATCGACGTTGCGGCCTCGTGCCCGCGGCGATTTTCCGCGCTCGCCCAGAACGCAGAGCATCTTTCACGGTGCCTGTTATTTGGCCAATCGTGTCGCATTCGCCTTTCGTCGGGCAATGCAGACGAGCGAAGCTGAGGATCTCGCTCTCGGGCAGAGCTATGGCTGAAAGTTGGTGATCGTCTGCTGGTTCAGGCGGCGGCTATTGGATGGGCGACAACGTCGTTGGTGATCTCCGGCCCATCCTTGAAGTTGGCACCTTGGACGACTTTCGGCAACTGATTTTGACCATCGAGCCGGCGCTGACTTTTCTGACCAGCCTCGACCAGCCTGAACACCATGGCCAATGCCGTCTCGTTCGATAGGCAGCCTTTCGAGCGGATGGTGCGGTGGCGCACGGTGGCAAACGTGCTGTCCAGCGGATTATTATCCGGTATGCAATTCGGTGACGCCTCGTCTCCCGCGGTGGTGTGAAGCTGAACCGCGTATGGTGCGCGCATTCGGGAAAGGAGGCTTGGGAGCACGGAATGTGCGGGCAGGCCGTTCTCGTACGATGAGCTGGGAGCTCGTTTTTGTTAGAGCAACCTGCCTTTATTCGGAATCGGAACGATCCCGAATAAAGGTAGAAAGTTGCTCGCCTCTTAAGTGGCGATCATCGTGCTTTAAGTTGGAACCGCAATAGCGGTTCCAACTTAAAGCACGATGACTAGTTGGCCGCCTCTTTCGACCAGCCCGGATGCGCTGCGAGCGCGGATCAGTAGTTGTCGTGTTGTCCTGCAGTGGCTCGCTCAGTTTGCAAGCAATCAGGGAGACTGAGATGCGAATTATCGGTTTGGACATCCACAGAACCTTTGCAGAGGTGATGTATCTGGATGACGGGGAACTCATACATGGAGGTCGTGTTGAGCTGACGCATGCGTCGTTGTTATCCTTCTGTCGGACATTGACCGGCACGGACGACGTCGTCGTTGAGGCAACGGGCAATACGATGTCGGTAGTGCGAATTCTCGAACCGCATGTTGGTAGGGTGGTCATCGCCAATCCGTTGCAAGTCAGAACAATCGCGCAGGCCAAGATCAAGACCGACAAGATCGATGCCGCGGTGTTGGTGCAATTGCATGCCAGCGGCTTCCTGCCGGAAGTCTGGAGGGCGGACGAAGAGACCCTGGCCCTTCGCCGTGAGGTGGCTCGTCGCAACCAGATCGTGCGTCAGCGCACCCGCTTGAAGAACCAAGTCCAGTCCGTCCTGCATAGTTATCTGATCCCGCGTTTTCCCGGTGCCGACCTTTTCGGCAAAAAGGGCCGGGCCTGGTTACAAGAACAGCCGCTGCCCTCCGACGAACGCCTTGCCATAGAACGACGACTGCGTGAACTCGATCGCCTGGGCGATGATCTTGCCGAGATCGAACGTGAGCTGTCCCGCTTTGCATTGAAGGATAAAGATTGCCAGCGATTGATGACCGTTGCAGGCATCAACATGGCGGTGGCCGTTGGCCTGAAAGCGGCCATTGGGAACATCGAACGCTTTGCTTCGCCGCAAAAGCTCGTCAGCTATTTCGGTCTCAATCCTTCGGTCCGGCAATCTGGATTGGCGCCGGCACAGCATGGCCGCATCACGAAACAAGGTCGCGCCCACGCCAGGGCGATGCTGGTTGAAGCGGCATGGGCTGCAGCAAAGACGCCTGGTCCACTACGGGCATTCTTCCTGCGCATTCGTGCGAGAAGAGGACATCAGATTGCGGCGGTCGCAACGGCACGTAAGATGGCGGCCATCATCTGGCATATGCTGTCACGGCAGGAGGATTACGCCTGGGCACGTCTGGCACTCATCGCCCGCAAACTTCGCGATCTTGAACTGAAGGCCGGTTTTCCAAGCCAGAAAGGTAGCGCGCGCGGCAAAGCCTATTCCTACAACTTCCGTCATGTCAGGGAACAGGAACGTCGCTTCGTCGAGAGATCAGAAAAGGCTTACGAGCAGTTCGTCAGAGGTTGGCGACTAAATGTGTATTTCCAGAAGGTTGTTCGCATTCTCCGTGGAGATTGTCCATTCGGTCCGAGTCGGGGAAGCTGATGTTGTGCTACGTCAGTGATTCACCGGAGGAGCGAATGAACACCCACAAGAATGCACCCCTTACACCGGCAGGTCGAGAGCGCATGGTCCGCGCCGTTGTGGATGACGGCAAATCAAAGGCCGCTGTTGCTCGGGCCTTCCGCACAACCGCCAAAACTGTCGGCAAATGGGTTGGACGGTTCCGCGAGCACGGCGTCGAGGGTCTGCGTGATCGCTCATCCAGGCCCCGCTCATTGCCAAGCCAAACGCCGCTTGCCACTTGTGATGAAGTCGAAAGGTTGCGACGTCAGCGATACACCCAGGACCAGATTGCAGCCCAGATCGGCCTCTCGCGCACAACCGTCTCGCGCATCCTCAACAGCCGCGGTCTATGGAGTTGGAGTTCCCCCGGTTTGGTGGACAGTTAGGGACTAGCAGTTTCTAGCGTTGCTTGGCAGCTTCTTTCGAAGTTGATCGGGGACATATAGCCGAGGGCTGAGTGACGTCGTCCGGGATTGTACCAGCCTTCAATGAACTGGAAGATGGCGATGCGCGCCTCTGCCTTTGTCTTGAACTTGCGCCGATCGAGCAGTTCGCATTCGAGGGTGGCAAAGAAGCTCTCGCACATCGCGTTATCGTAGGCATCGCCGAGCGAGCCCATTGATGGGCGAACGTCGGCCTCCTTGCACCGAAACCCGAAGGCAACGGACGTATATTGCGATCCCTGATCCGAATGATGGATCACATTGCATGGCTTGCGCTGGCCGATCGCCATGTTGAGCGCATCAAGCACCAACCGGGTTTTCAAGGACTGCGCCATTGCCCAGCCAACGATACGGCGTGAGAAGGCATCGAGCACGACAGCCAGATAGAGAAAGCCCGCCCAGGTCGGCACGTAGGTAATGTCGGCGACCCAGAGCCGGTCAGGTGCCTCAGCCTCGAAGTTGCGGTCGACCAGATCGCAGGCCGGGCGAACGCGTTCATCACGGATCGTTGTGCGGGCCGACTTTCTCCGGCTCACACCCTGCAAGCCGGCCGCTTTCATGAGGCGCTCGACACGCTTGCGACCCACTCTGATCCCTTGGCACGCCAATTCAGCGTGGATGCGCGGTGCGCCATAGGTTTTATGCGACTGCTCGTGAATCTTTCTGATCTGCTCAAGCAGTTCACCATCGGCAACATCGCGTGCCGACGGCGCCCGCCCCGTCCAGGCATGAAAGCCGGAGCGCGAGGCACCAAGGACGCGGGCCATCATTGCAATCGGGAACATCGCCTGGTTCGCCTTCATGAACTCGAAGACCGCGAGGATGTCGCGTCGTTGTGAGCAAACCAGGCGTTCGCCGTTGGGCTCGAACCAATGGCGCCGTCAACGGCTCACCCTTTGAGAGGATATCGCGCTCCTGGCGCAGGCGACGAAGCTCTTCGCGCTCCTCGCTCGTCAACGCATCGCAGCGCTCGCCGCTATCGGCTTCGGCTTGTTTGATCCAGCCGTGGATCGTCGCCGTGCACGGCTCGAACTCGCGTGCCAAGCTTTCAATACTGCGCCCAGTTTTCGCAAGCGCTACGATCTGATTGCGAAATTCCTGCGGATAAGGGTTCCTCGTTCGCGGCATAGGGACAGCCTCCTTTGATACTCATAAGGTGTCCGCGAAACCGGGGGAACTCCAAGTGCACCAACCAACCGACCGTCAGCACCGCTCCAATGTCGTGTTATCGACTGACAGGACTCTTTGGATCTGAACGGCAGGCGCACTCGATGAAATGCCATCTCGTGGGGGTACTTGACTAGACAATAGATATGAACCCCGTTGCCTTGGATTATTGACCACCAAGAGGAGGGAAACGCTCTAGATGAAACGAATCTCTGCAATCCCAATGCCATGCTCTCCGGCTACGCTGTAGAGTAGGTAGTTCCTGCTATCTTCGCTGAAGATCGCAGGATCGCGCAGCTCACGCATTGGTTCGCTTGCCAGCCCGCGCACCGACGCAACAAGTTCCCGACCGACACCTTCATAGTCGAACTGCGGTTCAAGGATGATCTCAGGCGACGTTGTCTGCCAGTCACGCCAATCCGCTGTCAGGTCGATTTCGCTCAGGAGTATGCGCTCAGGCGCATCTCCGACTTGTGAATGGAAAACAAGCAACCTGTTGTTGCGCACCATCAGCGTCGAGTGACGCATGTTGGCATCGAAAAGCGTCGGGCCAATCTCGAAACCGGTTAGCCCGTCGACAGAACGATAGAATATTCCCGGCATGGCAATCGCATAGTGCCAGTCGTCGTGTTGCACGACACGCATGTACGGTTCGCCGAGAACTTCCGGCCGTTCGATAAACCGAAGGCCGTCGTCAGATAGCGCGAGGCGCGTGCTCTGCCCCCCACCTTGTCCTGTTGGCTTATCGGCGCCATGGAAATACATGCGAATGCGTTGGGCTTTGTGGTCAACGTGCACGTCTGGTGATGCGATGTGACCCTGAAAGAGACTCTCCTCGATCGGCATGACGCCGGGTTCGTGCATTTGCCACGGACCGATAAGGTCGTCGGCGAACGCGAGCCGTATATAGCGACCGTCGTGATGGGCGAAGTAGAGATAGTATCTCCCAAGTGGCGAAGTGATCCAATCGGGAACCTTGATCAACGACGGGCCGTTGATGTTGGTTCCCATCCGCCGGTCCATGTTCGGCCAGATGATGGGGCCGTTGCCGAGCCGCTGGACATCAACCTGCAAGACAGACTCCCAACCCGGCTACGCTGCAAATTCAGGCTTCTGGCCCGGCGCCGGTGAATATCCGAAGTCACCGCGTTTCAGAATCGCATCTCTGCCGCCATGCTCATCAATCTTCGCCCGCTGATCACTGCGAGCGCGCCGGTCAACATCTTCCGGATCACAGATCGCTCTCAGTTCGGATTCGAGCCGGGAAAGTACGTCCGCGTAAGCTGGATCTCCGGCGAGATTCTGGGTCTCTTCCGGGTCACTTTCAACGTCGAAGAGTTCGGGCTCCATGCCCACGAAATAGACGAGCTTGAATTGATCACGCCGGATCATGAACGTCCCAGCAGACGAACCAACCGCATGATACTCGGAGAAAACGGTCCGATGATCCGGTTCGTCTCGTGCCAGCTCCAACAGTGATTGCCCGGGCAAACCATGATCGATCGCTTCGGCGTGGGCGCCAACAGCTTGCAGGATAGTCGGGAAACTATCGACAAGGCTGACCGGCGTCGCAACACGTTTCCCAGACGGAAGGTCGGGGCCGGCAACTATCAGCGGCACGCGGGCGGACTCTTCGAACATGGTGCTCTTCCCCCAAAGCCCACGCTTGCCGAGAGCATCACCGTGATCACTCGTGTACACAACGCGCGTGTCTTCGAGGCGTCCGGTTTCATCCAATGCCTTCAGGACAGCTGCAATATTCGCGTCCAGGAACGTGCACATCCCGTGATAGGCAATTACCGCTTTTCGAATGCTCGTCTCATCGAAGTGCTTGTCATACGCCAAGCACCTGCGCATTGCAGCGTAATAGGGATGCGACGTCCTTTCTTCGGGCGAATAAAGAGTTGGCAACGGAAGATCGGACTGCGCATACATGTCGTAAAATTCATCTGGCGCAATCAAAGGAAAATGGGGGCAGACGAACGACACGAACAGCGCCCACGGCTTGCCCTCGTACTTCGGTGCTTCTTCGACAAGCCAGCGTCTCGCCTCGGTCGCGATATTGCGGTCATTGTTCGTATAGCTCGACTCGCCGCGTCCCGCGTCACTCGCGAGCTTCTTGGTGCCGTGGCGCTCCGGAAGGTCATCACGGATCATACCAAGTAGATCGCCAACACCATCGACGACATGCAGTGGGATGATTTCTTCGTCGAAGCCATTGTCATCTTCGGTGGAACGGTAGTGAAGCTTGCCGATGGAAACGACGTGGTGGCCTTGTGCCTGTAACCTGTGACCCCAACTGGGCAATTCGCCGTGGTAAGGAAAAGCGTTGTCCCAGTTGCCGCAATCATGAACATATCGTCCCGTCGCAAAACTTGCTCGCGCTGGCACGCAGATCGGGCAATTGGTGTAGGCGTTGTCGAAAATCGTGCCACGCGCTGCGAGCGCATCCAAAGCCGGTGTCTTGACATGCGCGTGCCCCGCACACCCCATAAACGCAGCATTGTGTTCGTCCGACATGATGAATACGAGATTCTTGGGCGATACACTCATTTCACCAACCTTCTCTGATAGTAGTCACTGGTTTCACCATTTCGACCTTCGCCTGCCCGGCGCCGCGGCCATCAGCTCTTGATCGCCGCCTGACAGCCAATCGACCGTCCATTCGTTATGCAGATGATCACCGCTGTCTGACATCCACTCGATCATCTGACGCTTCAGGGCAGCAAGAGGCACAGCGTAGTTGGGATCGTCGGCAACGTTGTTGAGTTGCCAGGGATCAGTCGTTCGATCGTAAAGTTCATCGATATCATTGGTGTGGTAGATGTAGGCGAACTGCTCGGTCGTAAGCAGACGCATTGAGTAGAGCCCCATATGACTGCCGTGAAATTCACAGTAGGCACTCAGCGGCCAATCGGCCGGCTCTTTGCCGGTTGATAGGATTGGAATGAGAGAGCGTCCGTGACATGGGACTGGCGGGCTGTCACCGCTCAATTCTACGATCGTCGCAAAGAGATCTAGAAAATGATGCACGAACGCCGTTGATGACGTGCCAGCTTTCACCACTCCTGGCCAGCGCATGATCAATGGGACGAGGTAGATCTCCTCGTACATCGTGTAATCTTTGTTGCAGATTCCATGCGCACCGATTGTGTCGCCGTGATCACTCGTGAAGACGACCAGCGTGCTGTCGGAGAGGCCCGAGTGATCCAGCTGGTCGAGTACATGGCCAATTGCGTCGTCGATCAAAGAGATCTCGCCAAAGTATGCTGAGACGAGCGGCGCCCAGTCCTTCCACTCAAGTCCTTTGGTTCGCCAGTGGCGCTGTTTGATGCGCTGCACAGCCGGCTTTCCGGACAAGTCATCAACGTGGTTCGGCCAAGGCGGAATGTCGTTCGGATCATACATCGAAAAGTAGGGCTCGGGTACGACGTTGGGAAAGTGCGGACCATGAAAGTCGAGGCGGACAAAGAACGGTTCTGTATTTGCCCGAAAGTCGTCGATGACTTGCACAACGCTATCGGCCAGAAATCGTGGTCGACTAAATTCGGCCGGCTGGGGATCGCGTGCTGCGATCTGCGTCGTGTAGTGCATGAAAGCGTCCGGCGCCGGTTTGCCGATATCGGACCGCCACTTGAGAAAATCGCCGAGTGAGACATACCGGTCATAGCCAAATTCCGGCGGCTCCTTCGAAGAGACGTGCCATTTGCCGACACAGCCAAGCTGATAGCCTGCGTGCTTGAGAGCGCTCGACAGTCGATCGTCTTTCGGGGTGAGTTCAGCTCGAACCGGGTGAAAACCAACATTCGTCAGGACGCGATGTTCGTGCGGATAGACACCCGTCAGCAGCGAACAGCGCACAGGTGAGCAAAGACCCGTCGGTGTAAATGCGCGGTCAAACCGTATTCCGCCAGCAGCAAGCTTGTCGATGTTAGGCGTCTTACAGATCAAGCTTCCATAAGCGCCGATCGTGTCCCGACGTTGCTGGTCGGTGACAATGAGTACGATGTTGGGGCGTCGAGCCATGGTGCGGGCACGCCTTCAATCTTCACTTGCTTTCTGCGGCGTTAGATCCGAAACGATTTACGACACTTCTCATGCCTCGCTGCACAGCTGGGATAGACAGCACAATAGAGAGCACAATGACAATGGCTAGGCCGAGTGCTATCGGGCGCTGCAAAATAGGCATCAAGCTGCCGTCAGAAATAATCAGGGAATTTCGCAGAAATTCATCAAACAGTTTGCCCAGAACAAGCCCGAGAATTAATGGTGCCAGAGGGAATGCAAGTGTTCGCATGATGACCGCCAACACACCGAATGCCATCATCATCCACACATCGCCGTACTGCAATTGACTGGCGTAGGCGCCGATAACGGCGAGAGCTACGACAACGGCCATGATGTTTTCGCGCGGGATCAACAGCACGTGCACGATCACGTGGGCCAACAGCAGGCCGACAATCAACATCACGACTGTACCGATCATCAAACCGGCAACCATGTATTCGAAGAGTTGCTGGTTATCGATCAGGAATGTCGGGCCCGGCTTCATACCGTGCACAAACAGCGCCGCCATAACAATCGCCGCCCCGGCCGAACCCGGCAAACCAAGAGCGATCATCGGAATGAATGATCCGGGAATAACGGCATTGTTGCCCGTCTCAGCTGCAGTAACGCCTTCGATCGATCCCTTTCCGTAGTCGTCAGGTTCCTTGCTGGTACGCTTGGCCGCTCCATAGGCTGCCCAGCCGCCAACATCGGCACCGAGGCCAGGCAGAATGCCGACAAATGTTCCGATGATCCCTGACTGAAAGATAACTCGGAACTTTCCGCTTATGTCGGACCAACGCGGAATGACGCGACCAACACTGCCTGCCGTACGTACAAGGCCAATGTCCTTTGGTGCCATCGTGACAATGACCTGGCTGATGCCAAACAGACCAACAATAGCGGCGATTAGTGCAAAGCCGGCCTGCAGATAGGTCGAACCGAATGTGAAGCGCGGATGCGTGTGCAGGTCGTCAAGTCCAACCATAGCGAGCATTAGGCCGAGCGCTCCGGCAATTAGCCCTTTCAATGGATCGTCGCCGGAAAGTCCTCCGGCCATGACAATGCCGAGGATTACAAGCAGCAATAGTTCCCACGATGTGAAAAGGAGCGAAACTTCGACCAGCCACGGGGTCAGAGTTGCCATCGCGCCGACAGCCATCATTGAGCCGATGCACGAACCGATCGTCGCCATTGCAATAGCACGCCCTGCGTGGCCCTGACGTGCAAGGGGATAACCGTCAAGTGCAGTCGCTGCAGAAGCCGGTGCACCCGGCACATTGAGCAGTATTGCGGACATTGAGCCGCCGTACGCGCCGGCCATGTAAATGAGCATCATGGCAACGATCGCATACTCGGTCTTCATAGAGTATGAGACCCCGATGAGAAGCGCCATCGCCATAGGACCGGTCAAGCCAGGGAGCGCACCGAGAATGACACCAAGCGTTACTGAACCGAAGGCAACGCCAATTGCGAACGGATCCGTTAGCAGGATGAATAACTGCTCAAACACGCCGCTTCCTCAAGGTAGGGGGATCAGAAAGAATTCCGCGAAGACGTAGTAGAGAACGGCCGTCAGGAACGCGGAAAGACCCAGTCCCCAGATGACCATGTATCGCCAATTCCGAATTGGCGCGAACACAAGCTGAAAAACGAGCAGCATTGTAAACGTCGCCGGTGCATAGCCTATGAACGGCAATACTGCGACGTAGGCCAGTATGATGCCGAGCACCAACAGCCCACGCCACATGTTGACGTTAACCGAGAGGCTCATGTCGGACCACGAAAAACCACGCGCACGAAACATCAGCATCGCCGACAGCAGCAACAGCACGCCGGCAATCAGTCCGGGTGTCAGACCAGGCGACCCCAACAACCCCGAGTCGCCGTAGTATGGCATGTTGACCGACTCGTAGAGCGCGTATGCTCCGAGCATGAAAACGGCGAGGCCGGCAACAAAGTCACCGGCGCTGCCTCGTTTAGCCGGCCCTATCGGGGCCGGCTTTGGATCGTCGTCAGACATTGAGTTGTTGCCCGTCAGCCCTCAATCTTCTTGATCTTGAGCTCGTCGCGCGTCTTCTTGGCAGTCCCCAGAATGACTTCAACGACGTAGGCCTGCAGCGCAGTACGATCACCCATGAGGTCATTCGCCTTGTCACGTCCAGCGCGGAACGGGAAGAAGGCGTTGTCGTTGTAAACCTTTGCCATCGACTGGTCCGCCATTGCCGTCGCAAACGCCTTGTCGATCGCGGCGAGCACATCGGCTGGTGCCCCCTTCTTCAAGGCGACACCATGAATATTTGTCCAAGGCATGGTCTTCGTGAAGAGCGGATCTTTGATCTCGTGCAGCATTGTCGGAATGGTCGTGCCTGCGGTCTTCCAGTCCTCCGGAACGGTGGCAGCAAGACAGCGCAGCTTGCCAGCCTTCATGAAATTGACCTGCGGCGTAACTCCCATGCAGCCAAAGTTCGTTTCCTGTGCGATTACTGCACGCACCGACGGGCCGCCACCCTTGTAGTTTGCGATCTTGAAGTCGAGACCGACTTTCTTGCGAAGGAAGACGGCGACGTTGGACCACAGTGAGCCGGATGGTGTGGTCGCAACCGAATACTTGCCCGGGTTGGACCCGACTTCTTCAATCCACTGCTTGAAGGTTTCTATCTTGCTCGATGCGGGTACGCAGACACCGCAAGCCGTGCCGCCAGACATCCAGAAATCAAAAGACCTCCAGTCGTAATCGATTTTGCCTAGTGAAGGGAACGACTCGATCACGTCATTCGCACCGAGCCAGCTATATCCATCAGCGGGACGGGAGCGGACATAGTCCATTGCCTGGATACCGCCTGCGCCCGACATGTTCTGAAGTGCAACTGCCCGTGCCTTCATGGCCCTCTTCATGAGTTCGATGACAGGACGCGTCCCGCGGTCCGTTGCACCGCCTGGAGGCGCCATCATCGCAACTGTGATCGGACGCTCAGGGTATGCAGCGTGGGCAATATTTGGCAGCGCGGCCGAACCAGCAAGTGCAGCACTCGAGGCGAGCAACTCTCTACGTGTCAGCAATGTCATTTGTTTCCTCCAGGGTTGGTCACCAATCCTATGATTGAAAGATTAAGTGATTTCCTCTCCCCGCACGGAACAGGTTAGGCGATCAAATTCGGTCTCGCCAACCCGCACTCCGGGGGAATCACCCATTCGATCAGTATTCTCTATCGGCCAACAAATATCCTGCCGTTCAATGCCGATCCGTAGAGGACCAGAGAATGTTAGGCGGCCTTGTCATGATCGTTTTGGGTCCGTTCAATGATCGATTTCTGCCGTGCCGCCGGGAGGCGGCGTGTAGACCAGAGATCCTTCCGCCATAATTGCTGCCATGCCGCCCCAGCGCTCGATCCACTTGCGTTGATCGGCTTTGGCCTGGGCATTAACGGCCTCGGGATCACAAATCTCTCGCAGTCTGGCCTCCAGCAGCCTGGCTTTTGGATGGCTGGCGCCCAGATCGCTCATCTCTTCGGGGTCTTGCTTCAAATCGAAAAGTTGCGGCGCCATGCCGACATAGTAGATCAATTTCCAGTCACCGTCGCGAAGCATGAACATGCCTGACTTGGAACCTGCTGCGTGAAACTCTGCAAATCCAACTCGCTCCTTCTCAGCATCCGCGATTGCCGGCCACAACGAAATGCCGGTCAGATCTTGATCCTTTGCGGACAATGGAACCCCGGCACTTTCGAGAACCGTGGGGAACAAATCGACATGGCTGGTGACTTGCTTCACCACGCGGCCGGACGGAATGTCGGGCCCCGACATGATGAGCGGCACACCAATCGCTCCCTCGTAGAGGCAACACTTGCCAAACAGCCCATGGAGGCCGCACATCTCGCCATGATCACTCGTGTAGAGGATGCGCGTATCGTCTTCGAGACCGGCTTCTCCGAGTGCGGTTAGCACTCTACCGATTTCGTTATCGAGGTGCGCCAGCAAACCAAGGTAGCCGGTAACAACCTTGCGCAGAGCCGCTTCGTCCATCATCTGATCGGAACCGTGGTTTTGGCGAAAGTGAGCGATCGCTGGGTGGTCGTCCAGCGCATCGAAAGCTGTCGAAGTCGGCAGCGTCACCTCTGCTTCGTCAAAGAGATCGTAGAACTCCGAGGGAACCGAGAATGGCGGATGCGGGCTCGGATAGGAGACGAACAGAACCCAAGGCCGCTCGGCACGAGCGCCTGCGGTCTTCAACCAGTCAACTGCTGCGTCAGAAATTTTGCGATCGAATGGTTGGTAAGGTGCCTCACCGACGCCTGATCGGCTGGCATAGAGATCCCATTGCCCTCTATTGGATGGCTCGGCCTCCAATCCGCGCAGGAGCATGTGCACACCGCCTTTGCCATTAAGAATGTGCATAGGAAGGATTTCTTCCGAAAACCCATTGGCCGACGTGCTCCCGCGAAAGTGCAGTTTCCCCACCGAGACAACGGGATGTCCGGCATCGCGCAGACGGTGCATCCAGGATGCCATCTGCCCCTCGTAGACAATGGCATTGTCCCAGATACCGGTCTGGTGCGGATAGCGGCCGGTGGCGATCGCGGCTCTCGCCGGACAACACAGGGGACTGGCCGAGTACGCATTGTCGAAGCGCACACCACGGGCAGCCAGTCGATCGAGGTTCGCCTTTTTGACGTCAGGATGACCATAGGCACCGAGATATCCGCGGGCATGATTGTCAGAGAGCAGGAAGAGTAAGTTCCTGGGGGCGACCATCTCTTCCACTCCTTGCTCTTCAAGCCTCTTCCATTTTGACCGTCAGATAGATGAACCCAACCGACTGATCGATTCTGTCTTCTCACCTACGACTTCGGACCACGTCAGCGCGCCACAGGCAATCTCGAGTACCGTTTCGCGCGCCGATGGAATGAGGCTTTCTCTAGTCGTTGTCCCTTCGAGTACGGCACTCGCATCGACGTCGATCTGCTCCACGACATGTCCGACGGTGTCTGGATTTGCAGAGATCTTGACCGTTGGCGCCAGTGCGGACCCATAGGGGTTCCCCTGACCGGTAGTGAACAGGACGATCTGCGCACCCGTAGAGATCATCGAGGTGATCGATTCCGGGGAAAACGTCGGAGTGTCCATCAGGTAGAGGCCTGGATCGGCTGGTAGCACATCGCCTTCGCGCAGAAGGCCGACTATTGGTTGGTCTCCACCCTTCGCTATTGCGCCCAACGACTTTTCTTCAAGGGTCGTGATCCCACCTTCGTGGTTCTGCGGCCCCGGATTATTCGCCTGGACATCCTGTCCTGCTGCGCGTGCTGTCTCCTTGCGCCGTTCAATTGCCTGTAGAATCGCGTCTGCAACCGCGGGAGTTGCTGCGCGCTTCGACAATATGGACTCGGTTCCGATCCACTCGAGTGTTTCGCTGAATACGGCCTGCCCGCCTTGATCGACAAGCCAGCACGCAAGGTCACCTGCAAGCGGATTGGCGACCAGGCCCGAGGTTGCATCCGAGTGACCGCATTCAATTGCTATGGCCAGCGCGGAAATCGGCTGAGGCGAGCGTTTCATTCGCGATACGCGGTGTTGAATTCGGGCAACCATGCGCGCGCCCTGTTCGATCATCGCAAAACGATCTTCATGGCATGCCTGCAATGAGAGGCCGTTCCACACGCGACCAGCTGCGTCTAATGCATCGCCGACTTCATTGACGAGCTTGTCGTCCGGGCCCAGGACCAAGGCACCGGTGACATTGGGATGAGTGGCCAACGCCTTCAGCATGTGGCGCTGGAAACGCAAGTCATCACCGACGTGACCACGACCGTATGTCGACGCGATCAAGATCGTTCTCGGGTACAGCGCGTGAATTGCACGTGACGTTGAGTGCTCAAGTCCACTCAATGAAATAATGACGACGTGGTTGCGAACACCAGGCCGACCGTGAGGTCGTTCATAGCCGATAAACGATTGTACGTCCTTGTCGCTCACGGCTTTCCTCCGCGGCGTTCTTCCTTCCCGGCGATGCCTTCGAGATTGTGCAGATGGACATGCTCTCCAGCCCTGATGTCGGCAACCGCACGTCCTATGACGTGTCCGTACTTGATGGCTTGGGCGCCGGTGGCAATAGCGGTTAAGGCGAACTTATGGCCTCGTCGCACTAGATCGAGCAGTACGATCGCTTCGCCATCCTCCAAAACCGGTGTCTCGCCAGCGGCGTGATCCCGAAGTGCGGTCGCAACATTGTCCCGATTATCCAACCGCAGTGCTGTGAAGTTGGGTTTGTTGTCAGTTCCTGCCATTGTTCGTTCATCCAGTATGTCCCCGACTGTCGGGATTGCCAAGCAGCGTTGCGAGCTCGTGCCAGACAGACTACCATTCTTGGGCTCACCAACGTCACGAAAAATCGAAAGTTGCTCGCAGCGAAATGATCGTTTCGCCGTACAAGGTTGACCATGGAGATCGCAATGACCAAGAACCAAAAAACTGGCAGTTGCTGTACTCCGGCGCGAGCCGCGATTTCTGGGGCGACTTCAACTACTCCTAAGGACACCGTCCATGCCTTACTGCCCGGCAATGATGTTGACGTTCAATTCATTGAATTGGTCGGCGGGACGTTTCTGATGGGTACGAACGATCCCGTCGCGCATCCGGCAGATGGCGAGGGACCGGTGCGGGCCATCAATTTATCACCATTCCGGGTCGATGCGGTCGCGGTCTCCAATTCACGCTTCAAACGCTTCGTTGAGGCGACAGAGTATCAGACCGAAGCCGAGAAGTTCGGTTGGTCTTTCGTGTTCGCGGGGTTCCTCGAAGACAACGGTGCGGGTTTGCAGGCCGTTGCTGCGGCTCCCTGGTGGCGGCAGGTTCGCGGCGCAAGCTGGCGAGCCCCCGAGGGGCCAGGCTCAACTATTGAGGATCGTCTCGATCATCCGGTCACTCACATATCACACCGCGATGCTGCAGCTTATTGCGTGTGGGCCGACGCCCGCTTGCCGACAGAGGCCGAATGGGAATTCTCTGCTCGTGGCGGCCTTGTTCAGAAGCGCTATCCCTGGGGCGATGACTTGATTGTCGAGGGCGATCACGCCTGCAATATCTGGCAGGGCCGCTTTCCCGACCACAATACGGCTGAAGACGGCTTTGCCGGAACGGCACCGGTTGATGCCTTCGCCCCCAACGCATTTGGCCTGTACAACGTCGTCGGAAATGCCTGGGAGTGGTGTGCCGACTGGTTCCATCCAAGTTATCACGCAAGGGCCAGTTTCGATGATCCCAAAGGGCCGCCAAAGGGTGCGGCGAAAGTGATGCGTGGCGGTTCCTACATGTGTCATAAGAGCTATTGCTATCGATATCGCGTATCGGCGCGCAGCTCAGCCACGCCCGATACGAGTTTGGGGCATGCCGGCTTTCGCATCGCGCGGGATATTTGAAGCAATTGAAACGGACAGTGTCTTGGAAAAAAGCGTATGAGCAGCGAGTTCAAAACCTACACGGTTCGTGTCTCCGAGAAGACAACCTGGATCTGGTTCCGACTGACATCGAGCGACGGATACGAAGGGATCGGAGAAGCTACGCTTAACCGCCAGACGGAGGATGTCCTGGCGGCTCTGCCGCGTTGCATCGCTGCGATCAGCAGCTGCAATCAAGGTCGCAGTGCCAAGCTCAATGCCGTGGGCCAAGTTGTTCCGAACGTGGTTGGTCGTGTCATTGCCAGCGGTCTTGAACAAGCTTGGCTGGATCGGGAAGCAAAGCGCATCGCACGCCCTGTCTTCGATTTGCTTGGCGGGCGATACCGCACTGAGGTGCCTTGCTACGCCAATATCAATCGCGGCACGCTTTCGCGAGAACCGGAGGAGTTCGCCGATCGTGCAGAACTGGCAATCTCTGATGGCTACGGGACCGTCAAGCTGGCGCCCTTTGACGATGTCATGGCTGAACCTACGGATGAGGTGTGGCGCGCCCGGCTCGTCGATATAGGGCTCGAGCGCGTTGCAAGCGTTTGCCAGCGGGTAAGTGGCAGAGCACGTGTCAACGTCGATTGTCACTCGCGCCTGCGCACTGCAGAAGCCGCAGAAATCCTGAGAAGGCTGGCAGCGCTTGGGGTGGCATGGTTCGAGGAGCCACTGCTCGAGACCGAGACGGCGATGGCCGAGATCGCAGCGCTGCGCACACAAGCACGATCGCTCGGCGTAACGCTCGCGGGTGCGGAGAAGGTCTCGGACATCGCGGCGTTTGAACCGTTTTGCCGCTTGGGCTGCTACGATGTCGTCATGCCCGATATCGTTCTGGCCGGCGGCCCCGGCGAAGTCATCCGCATCGGCTATCTGGCGGCGGCATTCAATCAGGCGATCAGCCTGCACAATCCGTGTGGTCCTGTAATGGACATGCATTCGGCCCACGTCGCCGCGGCGGTGCCGGAGTTGCATTCTCTCGAGCGCCAATTCCGCGAGAGTGAACTATTCGATGAACTGGTTTTCCGCAATCACACGTTTTCCGATGGCCAGATTCATTTGACGGATTGCTCCGGTTTAGGCCTGGACGTGCACTGGGATCATCCCGCGGTCTCCTTGTTTCTTACCGACGAGGTCGAGTTTTGATTTTGTCCATAGTCAACTGAGCACCTGCCAATGACAAGACCTGCATACCTTGAGGTTTTCTGTTTTCGATACCCCCTCGACACCCCGATGCAAACGGTATTTGGCCCGGTCAAATCCCGCCCTGCACTTGTTGTGCGTATAGAGGACAACGAAGGTGCCGAAGGCTGGGGTGAGATCTGGTGCAACTTCCCACAGGTTGGCGCCGAGCATCGAGCAAAATTGGCCGTGGACGTCGCCCCTCTGGCACTCGCTGACATCGATACGGCTAGTCCCGGCGAAGCGTTTCACCTCATTCGACAACGCATTCACCGGCTGGCACTGCAGGCTGGCGAAGCGGGTCCTGCAGATCAGATTGCAGCCGGCTTTGATATTGCACTTGCCGATCTCGCTGCCCGTCGGGCCGATGTTCCGTTAGCTAACTACCTCGGGGGGGCTCCCAGGAAGCTACGGGCTTATGCCAGCGGCATCGACTCGCGACTGGCCGCAGATATGGTCTCACGCGCCTACGACGAGGGCTACAGGGCATTCAAACTCCGAGTCGGATTCGGTCGGCGGGCTGCAGTTGATGGTGTTGCCGCGGCACGCGCGGCGATTGGGAAAGATGACCGCCTGATGGTCGACGCCAACCAGAACTGGGACGTCGCCGAAGCCGCTGCAATGTCTGCAGCGTTGAGCGAACTGTCACTCGATTGGCTCGAAGAACCACTCCCGGTAGATCGCCCCGAGAGCGAGTGGAAACGGGTTAAACGTGCCTCATCCATACCGATTGCGGGGGGTGAGAATATGCGCTCCGCAGCTGAGTTCGATGCAGCGATTCATGGCCGGGTTTTTGGAGTAATCCAACCTGACATCTGCAAATGGGGAGGTGCCTCTGGAATAGTACCGATCGCACGCAGCGCGATATTGGCAGGCAAACGCTATTGTCCACACTTCCTTGGCGGTGGAATAGGTCTAGCTGCTTCGGCACACCTTCTCGCGGCCGTTGGTGGCGATGGTCTGCTGGAGGTTGATTGCAACGAAAATCCCCTGCGCGATCGCCTTGCAGGGACATTGTTGAGCAGCCTCGACGGAGGTCTCCTTGAAGTGCCTGCCGGGCCTGGCATTGGCTACAAGCCGGATGTCGGAAGCGTAAAGGATCTACTGGTTTTGCATCTGAAAACCGGGCTTTGACAGGTTGTCTCAAACGGCGGTCAGCCAGCGGGTCATTCGCCATCAAGGCGTCACATGATCCGGCAGATCCAAACCGACACCGGTTAGGTGGCCGAACAGCGAATGAAGTCTTGCGATGAGTTCTGGAGCAAGGGGCGGGCGGAGGATCGACTTGATATTCTCCTTGAGATGATCCCGGCTACCAGTCCCGAACAGGACGACGTGGGCTCCCGGTTGATGGCGTGCAAACCGATAGGCGGCATCTGTCAAATTCACGGCGCCACCTTCGCGGACAAGAGATTGTAGTGGGTCTTCACCACCAGCGAGATGCTGAGGTAGCTCGCCGCGCTCAACGAGATCAGTTAGAACCGAGCGACGGTTCTCCGCACGGCTGAAAAAGTTGCGAACAACGAACATCAAGAGCGTGCCAATCCCGCGCTCTTCACATACAGGAAAGATCGTCTCCCGGGCGGCTTGATTGACCATGCTGTAGGCAAGCATCACCACCTCCCACGGCGGCTCGGCTACGGCTTTACGAATAGTCTCCTGCAAAGGATCTTTCGGAGGGACTTCCGTGAGGCCCATGTGTCGGATTTTTCCCTGCTCCTTTGCACGCACCAAGGCGGGAGCCAGCTGATCTCGAGCGAACGGGTAATGGGCAGGTTGAACCGCATGCAAATGGAACACGTCGATGTAATCCATGCGTAGTCGCTTCAAGGCAGCATCGACCTTCGTTGTCACATCTGCGGCTCTCGAAGTGGCATCGAACTGAGCCTTTGTCGAAATCACCAGCTGATCTCGGTCATAGTGTTTTGCAGCCTCCCCAACTATCGCTTCGGTGCCATAAGCCTCTGCGGTGTCAATAAAGTTTACTCCGGCAGCTATCGCTGCCTGAACAAGCTTGACACATTCCGTCGAGCTTGCCCCCCGACCTAGGCCAAGCCGGCTGTTTCCACCGCAACCCAGTCCAGCGATGCTGACCTTCAAACCAGTATTGCCGAGGGTTGTGAATTCCATGTGTGCTGTTCTCGTAAAGCGGCGTCTTGAGACTCGAAAAACTAGTGCAGATTGAAAATGCTGACCAGAAGCTCTTGGCCCGATGAGGTTCAATGCCTACCCTGAAGCACTGAAACTCTCGCGCAGGCACGCGCGCGAGTCACGCCGGCAACCCCGACGGCAGCATGTTGCACTCTTGAACCACAGCAAGCATAGTTGGTGTAACAGCGCCTATCGTGTTGTCGAACGAAGGGGGGACCGACGCCGCATGACCGACACCCAGCCGAACATTCTCTTCATTCTCACCGACCAGCAGCGGCGCGACTCGATGGCGGCGTACGGCAACGATTGGATTGACGCGCGTCATATGGATGAGTTGGCAGCGCAAAGTTTCGTTTTCGAGAACTGCTATTGCACCCAACCGGTCTGTACACCATCACGCGGTTCTCTGATGACAGGACTGTACCCACACACCACCGGAGTCGTGCGCAATAAGATTCCTTTGCCCACAGACGTTCCATCACTTGGTGAGCTGATGCCGGAGGGCTACTACAATGCACATATGGGCAAATGGCATCTGGGCGACGATGCTATCGCACAACGCGGTTATGACACCTGGGTTGCCATCGAAGACGTTCATCGCCCCTACTCCAAAAAGGAATACCGGAACGTGGAGCCGGCTTACAATGACTGGCTGCGCGAGCA
Source organism: Hyphomicrobiaceae bacterium (assembly GCA_965223355.1). Classification (GTDB taxonomy): domain Bacteria; phylum Pseudomonadota; class Alphaproteobacteria; order Rhizobiales; family Hyphomicrobiaceae; genus Tectiglobus. The sequence continues at coordinate 2,320,125 of CBDCWE010000003.1, read as the reverse complement.
TGGCGTGACACCGCCGCCTCACACGCAAAGCTATGAAGCTTGGGTCGGTGGTGCTGGTTTGACAGAAGAGCAGACACAAGCGGGGTTCTTGGGGCATGTAGCCTCGCAATTTATCCGCGAATATCCAAACGGACCTCATAGAGAAAGTCCTTGGCTGCTGCACGTGAATTTCTTTGAGCCGCACCCACCTTATACCGGTCCGCTCAACGATCTCTATGCGCCCGATGATATTGACGTCGGCCCGTCATTCATGCAGCGGCCTGACGGCGGCTCGCTGGTGAACCGGCTCCGAGCTGATTTCTATCTTGGAGGCGGCAACAATCCGCTGGGACTTGAGGGCGGAGATACGCATGATACGACCACGGAAGGTGGCTGGCGCAAACTTCGCGCTCAGTATTTCGCGAATGTCACACTGGTCGACCGTCAGGTCGGCCGGATTTTGGCGGCGCTGAAAGAAACCGGTCAGTCTGATCGAACAATTATCGTATTTGCCAGCGACCACGGCGAAATGGCTGGCGATCACAGCATGTGCGAGAAGCGAAATCTCTACGAGGAGTCGGTGCGCGTCCCGCTCCTCATCCATGTCCCGTGGCTGAACAACGGAAATTCCAGGCGTATCGAAGGTTCGATTAGCCTTGTCGATATCATGCCAACATTGCTCGAATTAGCTGGAGCAGCCGTACCCCAAGGCATTCACGGCAAGAGCCGGGCGAACGTCTTACGCGGTGAAGCTGACCTCAGCGAGAACGATGTATTTGTTGAATGGAACGGGTTTGGTGACCGCAATCTCGGCAGTCCGGAGATCAACCGCATGGTTGGCGTGCCCTGGCGCAGCGTGATCTCGCCTGATCGCTTCAAGCTGAACCTGTCACCCGGCGATCAAGGCGAGTTATACGACCTGGCAAACGATCCGCACGAGCAGCATAATTTGTTCAACGACCCTGCCCAACGCGACAGAATACGCGACCTGGCTGCACGTATTCGTCTGTGGCAGATGGAGACTGGCGACGATGTTGTTCTGCCGTCAGTCTGACGGCGAACTTCGGTCCTGCCACCGCTCAATGGAGTTGGAGCCTCTTCCATTTAGAAATTTCAGTTTGGGGCGGCGATGTTCTCGGCGGGCTCTCCAGAACTGCTGCCCATATCGAGGCTTCCGGCCCAATGCACTAGGTCGGCGCGGTACCAGTCGTGAGGCTGGGTGTAAGGGAAGCGAAGCGCAAGACTTGTTGGGCAATCGCAATAACTTTGCTTTCGCCCGCTGCTACTGTGTTTAGTGACCGACCACAACGTTGACTGAGGCCGCGTCAACGCGGTGTCGGAGAGGCTGTCGCTAGGCAAGTTTTGATGACACTGGACTTAGGAGGAAGAAGAATGACAGCGAAGGTTGCCTTCATTGGGCTTGGCGCGATCGGCTTAGGTATGGCTCGTTGTGTAACGAACGCCGGACTTAATCTGAAAGCATTCGACACTTCACAGGAAGTGAGAGAGAAATTTGCAGGTTCCGGCGGCTCTGTGGGAACGTCGATTGGGGATACGGCCCAGGACGCGGATTTGCTTCTGCTCTGTGTATTTGATGCTGCACAGGCAAGGGATGTCTTATTCGGCGAAGACAGCGCGATCGAACACCTCGCACCCGGTGCCACGATAGCAGTTCACACGACGATGGCTCCGGCGCAGATTAGTGAGCTTGCAGCCTCGCTGTCTGATATTGGATTTCAATGCATCGACGCCCCGGTTACGGGTGGAGTGGACGCTGCTAACGATGGTACGCTTACCATCATGGCAGCGGGGAAAGATTCTGTCTTGAATGTTGCACAATCGGCTTTCGAGGCAATGTCCAGCCGGGTCGTTGTTTGCGGTTCTGATGTCGGAGCTGCGTCCAAGGTCAAGATGATCAATCAGCTAATGGTTGGTGCACAAATCGCGCTCACCGCAGAAGCCGTTACGTTAGCAAGAAAAGCAGGCGTTGATCAGCAGATCGTCGTCGATGTTGTTGGGAGCGGAGCTGCGCAATCATTCGTTTGGGAAACACGAGCTCCAGCGATGTTCGATAGGGATTTTTCCCCTAAAGGCGTGTTAGACATTTTGATCAAAGATCTCGGGATTGTCGCCAATGCCTCAGGACAGGTTGGCGCGTTTGCGCCGATGTCAGCGATTGCTCTTCAATTGTTTCGAGCAGGAGCGGAGAAGGGATTGGGGCGAATGGGAGATAGTGCGCTCGTCCAGGTCTACGAACAAATGTCTGGCATTGATGCGGAATGAGCAACCATTCCTTGTTTCGAATTTTCTGTTGCATAGCTCAATTCATCGAACCGAAAGCGAATAATCCTTTCGCCACGATTTCAACTGAGAGAACCGAGCGGCTGCTTGCTCGTGCCCTATTCCGGCTTCTGCTCTAAGCATAACTACGTCCGTAAGTAGCTATATTGCAGCCTAAGAACAGGCCCATTACGATTGGGCCAATTGTCGAGAGTGAAAGTCGCAGTCTTGATCAAAGTGACCGTGTTGCCGATCTGTCGGCAGCAGCAACGCTCAAGTAACACCAATTGAATTGCTTGTCAGGTCTCAGCGGCAGCGGACCTTCAGACCAAAGAAACTGTTAGATGCTGAACGGATGAGATTGAGCAAACCAGATCAATGCATGATGCGAACTTAGCAGGTTTGCTCAGACCCCGAGAGCAGAAGTAGCCCAGCACGCCATACCGGCGTGAAGGGAACCTGGATTCTTTGATGCTGCCAATCTCCGGGTCCCTGCATCAACAATATGAATCTGCCCCAACCTCTTGGCCGGGGCAGCTGCTCAATAGTCCTGCGCCAACATGATTGTGAGCACACGACAGGTCTTGGTCTCATCGGCCGGATCTTCGGAACCGGCCGCCAGCGTCGGATCGAAGTACTCTATTTTCCAGAAGACGTGTGTGCCTTGGACTATGACGGCGCCGAAGTCATGCTCGCCGTAGGGATCGTTTTGCGCCGTGAACGCATCAAACGTGCGCACGGCGCAAACGGCCTCGGCGACGAACACCGGCCCACGTGCTTTGACGCCGGCTGTTACGAAGACACGGCCATTGCCCTGACGCAGCCGCCGGAAGCGATCATTGAGATCGCGGATGCGAGCATCGCTCATAAGGAACCTCCCTGATCGGAACGCCAACACCCGTTGGGGTGCTGGCCACCGGCAAGGAGGTCTGTTCGGCAAGGACCGGATCCGCCTGCAGTATACCATGCACGAGACGCGATGGTGTTCTCGTTCTCACGGGGCTAATCGCTGGGCGATGCCAATGCCCGTCCGTCAAGGTCCGCGATGCGGTATGTCGAGGCATAATGATGAGGGCGACGGACAGTTGTCGGCCCGTTTCTTCCAACATTCGAAAGGAGCGCGTCATGGGCACGAACAGTGCACCAACGCACAATGTGTTCACGGTCGAGGACCGCGGCGAAGGTGAAGATCCGTTCTGGCTGAAGATCGGCGCCGCCTGGCCGCACAAAGACGGCAAGGGGTTCAACATCACACTGTCGGCGCTGCCGCCGGACAACCGGCTGGTACTCAGAGTGCCGAGTGAGCAAGGCGAAGATGAAAAGCCGCCAAGCCAATCGCGCCGCACCAAGCGGTGAACACGCTGAGGCCCCGCAGTCATGCGACACGCGGGGCCTCTATTTTTGTTTATGCAGCATCTTTGGCCGCGTGCTTTCCGGCGCCGGCCCTCACCCAAACAGGGGCCGGCGACGGCAAGTGCGCGGGGTGCTTTTTGGTGAGTGCCTGAACTTCACTCGCACACAAGATCGCTTTCATGACCGTGGCAGCAAACGCCGCTCGTTGCATTGACCATCGATCCAGGCATGCTCAAGCGTATTGTCGGTTGCGAGCGCTTGCGCATCGGCAAACCAGAACAATGGCGATCCCTTGCCTCCAGTATGGCGTAACAAGACGTCGCGCATGTTTTGTGCGCGTTCGGTACTTCCCGTGACAACCAGCACCCGAAAGTTGCGCCAGCCAAAGGTTCGCGTGTGAAGCTTGGATCGCCACACCGCGCCGTAGGCCAGGAACTTTCGCATGATCGATGATTGGGTGATATCGGAACGCTCGACCGGCATGGTGCCGCGGTCGATCTCGACCAGGAAATTGGCGCACCGTCCGGCCGCCGGAAACCCCAGGGAAAAGGCATAGTCGGGCTCGATGCCGATGGTCTGTCGGGTGGACTTGAAAATCACCGGCACCGACAAACGGTAAGGCTTTGCTGCGTCACGGGTTGTCGCGGGCAGGCGCGCCACGAGGGCCGCATCGTCACAAAGATCGACGACGGGGCTGGCCGCGACAGCGACCGACAGGCCGACCGCGAAATCTGAAATCGCAAGCGTGTGCTCGAGAAATGGCCGTCCGACCTTGCGGTTCTTGTAGGCCCACGAGACCCGCGGGCCGGAGCTGAGCCCGTCATGATGGTTCAGAATGCGTGCTCCCTTGTCGCTCAGAGCATAGACGGCAAGGGAGGAGCCACCACCCGGTCGATAGAAATCATACTGGCATTCGGGGCGATCGAGATAGGCATGTTCGAAGAGGCCCTTGAGGCGATTGGCAAGGTTCTTCTCAGATCCCGCAATGAGCTGGCGGACATGGCCGGAATGCAGGAAGCGATAGCGTGCAACGGCACGCAGGATGTCCAGATCGCGATCGGTCTACTGAAACGGTGGGGGATTGCCGGACCGCGTGCGGCGGGGCCGATTGGTGCCCCGAACGGCCGTGTCGAGGGTCATGATCATAGTCTACCATGTTGGGGGAAGGGGAGGGCGGTAATGCTTGCGCAAGACGCGATCACGACACCTGATCCGGCAATGCGTACATGGTCGGGCCGTTGCGCCCGTGGCGGAATTTTCTGGCACCGAGTTCGATCAGGCGGGCATAGAAACTGTACTGCGCCAACGGTGTTCGACCCCGGGTCTGGCACCAATCCGCATAGGCCTCGAAGATCGCCACACAATGTTGTGGCTCGCTGCGATCGAAACCCGCAAGCCACCCGGTGACCGTATCCTGCTCGCGCAATGACTTGATTGATGAGTGACCGAACCAGGCGGTCCAGCAGGTCGCATTGAAGAACCAGAGCGTAATCGCGAGGAACCATTCCAGCCCTGTCAAAGGTGAGACGTGAACCGGCAATTCGGCCTGCGCAAGATGCGTGCGCGCTTCTTAAACACCCTGTCGCGCCGTTGCAATGCGCTGATCCAGGCGTCGGCGCTCACTGCGCGCAGCCGTCTTGTACGAGGCCTGCAACTGACCGAGATGGGCCTGGGCCTGATCAAGTTCGAGCTTCAAGGACGCATAAAGATCCGTCGACTGCGTCGACGGTGCCGCTGACTTGGTCAGGTTGAGGGCAATGTAGCCGCGCACGGCATGAACCGAGAACAATGATGCGATCACGAACAGTGCAAGACACGTGATCGCGGCGATGCGGTTCTCAGACCACCAGTGCAGCGCGCCAAACACGCTGGCGATCATCCCGAGATCGAAGGCCAACGCCAGAACGGCAAAGACAAGCGTGTTGGAAATGGGAAGCCAGGCGAACGCTGGCTCGGGTGTGGCCAGCGTTGCGGTATAGCTGATCGAAGCCAGCGCCATGACCGTCGAGATGATGGCGCCGCTGATGACGGCGAAGAGTTGCCAGAGTTTCATGAAATGTCCTCCTGGGTTGAAGGACACCAAAAATATGCACGATCACGCTTTTGGAAACGCGGATGCAAGGCACCTCCCGAGCGTCCGGGAAGCGTCATCGCGTGCCGTGGCGACACATCACTTTCGCGTTAGGTGACAGCTGTTGATGCGATTTCCAGCCAACGCAAGGGAAGAAAACGGCTTCGCGGACCTGGCGGCTATTCGTAAGGATCGGCAAACGGGTCGCCGGCAGGATCGCCGCCCTCGGCACCGCTCACAGCGCTTGCGCCAACCGACTGGCTGAGCGCCGCCCTGATGTCGGCGACGGGCACGCAATACTTCTCGCGCTGCGTTTCGCGTAGCTGTGCAAAGTCGGCGTCGCTCATGCGCGGCATGCGCTCCATGTGACCAAACGGTACCCTGAGGCGCATCGTGCCACCGGTGACGTTCTTCACCGAGATCGCGAACTCGGCATGATCATCAAACTTGCGCATGGCCGTGATCGTCTCGGGGCTGGTGCGCATGTCGCTGGCAAACGCCTTGGCGTCCTTGTCGCTCACCCCGCCAACGATCTTGGTTGAGGTATTGGCAGCGAACGATGCTTTCAGTTTGCCGTCGAGCTGATCGAGGTATTGATGCGCCAGTGTCATGGAGATGCGATACTTGCGCGCCTGCTCAAGAATGATGGGCAGGTTCTGATCGCCCCCTTTGAAGTAATCATTGGCTTCATCGATGTAGACATGGGTCGGCATACGCTCGGATTTCGGGATGCTGGCGCGCTTGAGAGCGGCCTGGGTGATCAAGGCGACAAAGAAGCGGCCAAAGATCTCGGTGCCGGCCTGCTTCAGCAGGTCCTTCGATGTGTTGATCAGAATGACCTTGCCGGCATTCATCTCATCGGAAAGCCGCAGCTTGGTCTCGGGGTAGGAGAACATGTGCTCGAAGGTTTTGTTCTCCAAGATGCCCCAGAGGCGGCGGCGCACCTGCTTCTTGGTGGCATCAAATTCGCGGCTGTTGAATTCCGTCTCGAAGAAAACGCGTGCCGTCGGGCTATCAAGCTTGGGCACGTATTCGGCAAAGTCCTGCAATCCACCGTCCTCCATGAGGCGGCGCATGTGCTGGATGTTGGCACCAGGGATCATCAAGAGCAGGCGTGCGACGTAGCGGAAGACAACGTCCTGCTTTTGGGTCAGCTCGACACCTAAGAGCGAGCCGAAGATGTAGTCATACAATTCCAGGACACCGTTGAGCAGCTTTTCCTGTTCCAGCGGCGTTGGCGCCTCGGTGTTCATGTCGAACATGTTCAAGGCGACGTCGGTCGGGTCGATGTGCACGATGCGCTCATGCAGTGCGCCGGCTGGGCCGAAGACCTCGAGATGCGAAATGTTGTCGATCAGATCGCCTTGGCTGTCGATTACCACGATCGAGGCTCGCCCGGCCGCGACCTGTTCGAGATCCTTGGCAATCAGATATTGGAACAGCTGTGTCTTGCCATGGCCGGTGCCGGCGACGACATGGGCGTGCTCGAAGCGTGCCTCATCGGGCACGTCAATCGGGATCTCGACCTCGAACAGGCTGAGAAACGGCGTACCGCCGAGATAAACCCCCGGCAGATGATGGGCCGGTTCGCGTGATTTTGACGGCCCGATGAGTTGCTTCTTTGAGGTGGCGCGATCTTCATAAGGAATACCGCTCGCGGTGAAGAGGTTGTCACTGACCGTCGTGAGGAGCGGCTCAAACAGACAATGCTTTTCAAAGTCGTCATGCGCAAAGGTGCCGAGCAGGTGCTCTACAGCAGCGGCCGGATCATCAAGACTATCGACAAGGGGCGTCGCCAGCTCGAACGAGCCGGGTGTCTCAGCCTCGGCCTTGAACATGCGATCGGGCAAACGCTTGAAGAGTGCCACCCACATGTCGACAAAGCGATCACACCACAACTCGACGATGTCGGGCGCATAGAGCAGGAAATGGCGTTTGCGCTCGAGGTAATTGCGCAAGGGCAACGCCATCTTCCAGAGATAGCGGCACATCCCATTTGATGGCGGGAAAGCCGAAGAACACTTCCTGGCGCAACAGCGAGACGGCCGTGTCACCAATATGCTCGATCAGCATGTCGTTCGCCGCGGGGGCCTCGGTGCGTGAGAAAACCTGCGCCGTCACCAACACCGCAATGCGCTGCAGGTAGTCATCATCGGCGAACATCGAGCGCTCATGCACGTCTTTCAGCTTGGCATAGAGGTCCTTGAGCTGTCGTAGCTGACGTTCGCGTCCTTCCGTAGTGATGGTTTGCGCATTCCAGCACCAGCTGTTTTCGCTATCGCGCAGGATTTCCGCGAAACCGGGGCTCGCTTCGGCGAAGAGCTGGCTTAGTGTGTGAATGGCCATGGTCCGGGTCCTACAGCTCGACGATTTCTTCGCCGCCGAACCAAGAGGCCGCACGCAAGATCTTGCCGAAGAGCTCCGCTGCGTCACGGATGTCCTTCTCGACCTCGAGCACTTCGAGGATGTCTTTGCATTTGACCGTCCGGCCCTTGATCAAGTCATTGACGGTGATCTGCCAACGCGATCGGGTGATCCAAAGCCAGAACGCTCGCCAGAGGGCGACAAGAACATTGAATGAAATCTGCAGTTCGAGCGGCTTGTGGTAGAGAACTGTCTTGCCAAAGCGATAGTGCTCGACCGCCTTCTTGGCGTCCGGAGATAACTCGGCAACGAAATGGACATTGAAGGCAACGCCGCCAACGATGCCCTTGGCCTGGCTGCGACGGATCTTCAATTTGATTTGATCGAGCCCCATGCGCATGACCGGCTCGTTCGGTGACAAGCGATCCGTCTCAATCGAACGGGGTTCGGAGTCTGTTGGTATCGGCGGTGGCATCTCCCGCGCATTGGTGAATTGCGAGAACCGCGCCTTGAGGGCTTCACGATCGTCCACTGCTGCATCGGTCATGGTGTGCCCCTTCCTGTTAAGCGCCGTTCAGCGCACGCCGGACATCGATCGGCATATGCCCCGTCATGGGGAACATCTCCCCGTCGAAGCGGGCCTGCGGTTCGACGGAGGGCTTGGCGGCAAGCCCTGGCGGTTCGTCGGTGGTCGGCCGGTCCGGCGTATCGCGTTTGCGAAGGCCGAACCGGATGCCAAACACCGTACCGACAAGAACGAGGGCCCCAAGCACACCGAAGACAAGGTGGCCCGGTGAGGCGCCATCATTCATGGCGCGTGTGTGCGGTGGCAACAAACGTGACGATCCGTTCTTTGATCGGGGCAAGCTCGCGATCGCGACGATTGAGAAATGCAATGTCCGCTTGGGGAACTTGCGGATGCTGGGCTGCACTCTTGCAGGCTGTGCGCTCACCGGCGGCACATCGCTCGCGCAATGCACTGTATTCTCGAACCGCAGCCTGGCGTTGTTGTTCGCGGAATTGGCGCTGTCGGAACTGGGCGAGTGCCCGTTGACGCTGTTGTTCTTTGAGGTGGCGCTGCTCTTCAGCAATGTGCAGCTGTGCTCGCTGTCTTTGGATGCCGCTTGCAGCGCGCTCATCGAGATGACGTTGCGTCAGCGCGGCATCACAAGCCGGTATTGATCCACCATAGCACGTGCGCACATTCTGGCGGAACTGAACCAACACTTGTTGATGTTGCCGGTTGGCCGCGCGCTGCCATCTGCGGAGGTTCGCGCGGTCGATATCGCTCGCATAGCGATAGTCAAGCGCGGCCTGACATGCGGCACGATCCATCTTTTGACAGGCGTAAAAGTTGCGTTCGTAGGCGGGGCGTTACTCGGCAGCTTCACGCATGCGCCATAGTTGATCACGCGCCTGATCGGTCAGGTTGGGAAACTGCGCGACACGATCGCAGGCGGCGATATCGCCGTTTGAGCAGGCCGTCCACAGTGGACGCAAGTGCCTCAGCTCCTGCTTTCGCTGCTGGCGGTCAATCTGCCGGCCAATCTCGCCGAGCAGCGTTCCGAATAATTCTCTCGGGTCGGCGGCATGAGCAGGGGAGAGACCACCGATCAAAACAGCAAGAACAACGGCACTGAGATGTCGCATGTTTGTTCACCTCCCGTTGGCTGACCAATACGCCCGCAGATCCGGCGTCTCTCAATCGGATTGAGACTGTTTCTCACAGAAAACTCAGTCTTCGCCGCAGTTCGTGACCCAAAAGTTTCGTCGTTGCTGTTTGTAGCGCACTAACTTTTCGCACCGTAAAACCGGGCGATATGGGTTTCGATTAGCTGGCGATCGCGTCCGAAGCGCAGGCGGCTGTGCGCCTTGAGGCGGTGCACACGTGCATGCAGTGCCTCCGGTGGTGCAAAACAGGTGAGTTGGAAGGCGCCACTTGGCACGCCGTCCCGTAGGATCGAAGCCCGCGCCCGATAGTTCGACAGCTCTTTGAGCGCGGCATCGTTCGGGATATCAAGCTGGCGGGCCAGTGTGGGCGCATCCTGCGCACCGACACGAAAGGCAAGCAGGGAGCCAACGTTGCCGAACACGGCATCGCGCAGGTTGTCGGGCAATTGCGCCAGATATTGATGCGCCAAGGTCAAGGTCAGGCCGTACTTGCGCGCCTCGGAAAGAATAAGCGCAAACCCTGTGGTCGCGAACGACTGGAATTCGTCCGCATAAACGTGAAACGGCGTGCGATCGGTTTCACCAAGATCGCGGCGCGACAGCGCCGCCTGGGCCAGCGCCGTAATCAGCAGCGCACCCAAGAGATGCGCCGGGCCTTCGCCAAGTGCGCCCTTGGACAAGTTGGCGATCAGCACGCGGGCATCGTCCATCATGAAGCGCAGATCAATGGTGCTCTTGGGTTGAGCAATGATATTACGAATGGCTGGCGTCATAAGCACCCGACCGATCTTGTTGAGAACCGGTGCAATCGCTTCTTCACGAAACCGCGGAGGGTACGCGGCATACTCGTGCCCCCAGAATGTGCGCACCACCGGATCGCGAACGTGGGCAATGCATTGCCCCGGAACGCATCATCCTGGAGCAGGCGTGGCAGGTAGAGCAGCGTGGCATTGGGCACGTCCATCAGAGAACGTACCGCATGGGCAAGGATGTGCTCGAGCCGTGGGCCCCAGAAATCGGGCCAGATGGCCCGGTATGCACCGACGACACCATCGGCCACCAGCGGGCGATGATCTTCGGGCAAACGTGCCAAGAGATTGAATCCGATCGGGCGCGCCAAATCAGCAGGGTCGAAGTAAACAAGATCATCACCGCGTCGTCTGGGCAGCAGGCCGACGGCGGCCTCAGCCAGATCGCCATGAGGATCGAGCAAGGCGATACCGCGCCCCGTCGCAAGGTCCTGGGCGACAAGATTGAGCAGCAAGGTCGACTTGCCGGTGCCGGTCTGGCCGACGATGTAAAGATGACGCGCGCGTGCAGCAGGGGAGAGCGCCACCGGCTCGTCAAAGCGGCGTCCGAGATAAAGATTGTTGTGAACATCAAATCGGCTCATGGGCCCAAGCGAGCCACGGCATCGCTGGACTGTTCGGCAAATCTGAACAGTCACTGGCGCATTGATATTGGGCCAAACTGACCTAAAGCGCGACGGGATCGGGCAGAGCAATCGGCGCTTGCCATCACCAGACTCCGTTCATCCGTCCCACCCGCTTACCGGGGCTCGCTTCGGCGCGTGGCCGAAGGCTCTCTTATTGTAGCAGGTGTGCCAAACAGACCTCGGCGATCGACGCTAACGGAGCATCAGCGGACCTGCCTCTGTGGTGGGAAGTGTTCCTAGGGCTGACTGCTCAACATTGTTCACAGCCGCAGATCGCGTGTCCGCAGCTGGAAAACGCGGACATCCGTGTCCACTGTGCTCAGTCCATCGGTTGCAGCGATGACAGGCCCGAAACGGATGAGCCACACGAGCGCTAAGATCAATAGGCGGAAATGAGAGATCCGTTAAGCATGGGTACCCTCCGTCGCCAAGACAGTCGGCAACGAAGTAGGCTCTGGACCGCTAGTTTGTGAGATGAGTCTCGAGCCAGTGCAGCCCTTGTTGCGTGTTGGTCGCTGGCTTGTACTCGCAGCCAACCAAACCTTCAAAGTTAAGCGAATCAAGCTCCTCGAAAAACCGGCTGAACTGAACTCTGCCGCTTCCGGGTTCATGACGGCCAGGATAGTCGGCGATTTGAATGTGCGCTATCCTTTCCAGATTGGCTTGGACGAATGCGACTGGATCGAGCTCTTTCACCGCCGCATGATAGACGTCAAACATCAGCCGAGCATTGCCGGCGTCAATATCATCCAGCAATGCGATAGCGAAGTCAGGATGATTGACATAGAAACCAGTGATCGTTTCGTCGCTGATCGGTTCGATGAGAACGGTTAAGTGAGCGCGCTGGCACTCATCTGCCGCCCACTTCAGATTGCTTACGTAGGTGTCACGTAATTGTTCGCGGGCGTGCCCGGCTGGAAGAATACCCGGCATGACGTGCAGTAGATTTGTGCCCACCGCTCTCGCCGCTTCAATTCCTTGGCGAACGCTTCGTTGAAAATCGTCCTTTCGATCTGCGAGACACGCAAAACCTTTTTCTCCCGCTTTAGCGTTACCGCTAGGCGCAGAAATCTGGGCAACGCTGAGACCGTTTTGCGCTGCGAGGCTCCCGAATCTCTCTGGCCCAAAATCATATGGCGCGGGGTGTTCCACGGCAACGAAGCCAGCACTGGCTGCTGCAGCAAATCGTTCCTCAAGTGGCACTTCTGTAAAGAGGTATCCGAGATGGGCACAGAACCGAGGCATGGTACTCACTCGTCCTCCGTACTGCCGGCGATGTAGCGGAATGCGAAGGGCTCGCGATAATGTGCTTCGCCAAACAAAATGACAGGTCCCTCCTTCGCGAACATCGTGTGTCGCCGCAGGAGCAAGGGGCTACCGACGTCAACCTCAAGGTTCTCGGCCATTGTAGAGTCGGCAGCAACGGCTCGGATGGACGCCTCCATGCGTCCAATATTGAGGTCCAAGTATCGCTGAATCAGCTGGTGCGTGGACGTCGTGTCGAGCGCATCAACAGAAAAGTCCAAAGCGATACCCGGTGCAAAGGCACGCCGTTCCATGCCGATGATTTGCCCGCCGACCAAGCGAAGCCGTTCAAAAGCCATTATCGTTGTGCCCGGATCGATCCCGAGGCGCTCTGCAATTTCATCGCTCGCTGCCTCACGCCCGACCTTGAGCAAGCGGTACGTTACGCGATCTCCATGAGATGCAACGTCCTGCTCGAACGAGCGCACGTCCTTGAGATCAATGAGTGCCGATCGTCCTGCATCAGCGACGAACGTTCCACTTCCAACACGCTTTTCAATCCAACCCTCAAGAACCAGCCGCGACATCGCGTTCTGGACAGTCGCGCGACTGGTCCCAAAGTTCTTGGCGATTTCCATTTCGGTCGGCAGGCGGTCCCCAACGCTCAGGCGTTTGGAGGCTATCTGATCGAGAAAGTGCTTCTGTATTTGTAGGTACACCGGAGCTTTGCGCACCTCTCCTTGTACATCGCCCTGATCGTCGCGTTGTTGGTTGTTGACACCCATTAGACCTTCCTTTAAGTCAATATGACTAGTCATATATGATTACATTTGACAGTCAAAAGGCTTGCAGCTTTGACGGAGAAATCAGAGCGCAACACGGGAGGCCAACCGGGAATGCAGCCGACAACAGCAGCACAGGCGACCGTTGAAAGGCACAATGTCGATTGGCTTGGTCTGGCTGATGCAATCTGGCGGCAGCCACTCGTTGTCTACGTTTTGTCTTTTGCATTCGGACTGTTGGTTTGGGAGATCATCGCCAGCCAGCTTCCAAAGGTCGTGTTTGCTTCACCGAGTGCCGTGTTCAGCCATATCTACGATGCTACGGTCAGTGGCGAACTTCCGCAGCGGTTTGCAGCGTCGCTGCAGCACATGGTTCTCGGGCTGGTTCTGGCCTTGGCCGTCGCAATCCCGATCGGCTTTGTCATGGGACGCAACGAAACGGCGTTCCACATGTTCGAGCCGGTTGTGAATGCCATCTTCTCAATACCTTCAGTTGCGTTCGTTCCGTTTCTCATTATTTGGTTTGGTGTCTTCTTCGAGGGTCGCGTGTCTCTCGTCTTCGTCATGTGCGTGTTTGATATTCTGGTGACTGTCGCGGCCGGCGCACGCAATATCGAACCGAAAGTTGTGCAAGTTGCTCGCTCTTTCGCTGCAGTTCGATGGACGACATTCCGCAAGGTGTTGTTGCCTGCTAGCTACCCGTTCCTTTTCACCGCCTTGCGCATCGGGACGGTGCGCGCGGTCAATGCGATGATCACAGCAGAGCTATTCTTCGCCAACGTCAACCTCGGCGAATACATGGAAGATGCAGCAGCGGACTTTAATGCTCCGGCGATGCTGGCTGTCGTCTTCCTTTTGGCGCTGTTCGGTCTCGCCTGTCAGGAACTCATCAAATGGGCAGAATGGAGTTCCCCCGGTTTCGCGGACACCTTATGAGTATCAAAGGAGGCTGTCCCTATGCCGCGAACGAGGAACCCTTATCCGCCAAGAATTTCGCAATCAGATCGTAGCGCTTGCGAAAACTGGGCGCAGTATTGAAAGCTTGGCACGCGAGTTCGAGCCGTGCACGGCGACGATCCACGGCTGGATCAAACAAGCCGAAGCCGATAGCGGCGAGCGCTGCGATGCGTTGACGAGCGAGGAGCGCGAAGAGCTTCGTCGCCTGCGCCGTGAAAACAAGCAACTGCGCCAGGAGCGCGATATCCTCTCAAAGGGTGAGCCGTTGACGGCGCCATTGGTTCGAGCCCAACGGCGAACGCCTGGTTTGCTCACAACGACGCGACATCCTCGCGGTCTTCGAGTTCATGAAGGCGAACCAGGCGATGTTCCCGATTGCAATGATGGCCCGCGTCCTTGGTGCCTCGCGCTCCGGCTTTCATGCCTGGACGGGGCGGGCGCCGTCGGCACGCGATGTTGCCGATGGTGAACTGCTTGAGCAGATCAGAAAGATTCACGAGCAGTCGCATAAAACCTATGGCGCACCGCGCATCCACGCTGAATTGGCGTGCCAAGGGATCAGAGTGGGTCGCAAGCGTGTCGAGCGCCTCATGAAAGCGGCCGGCTTGCAGGGTGTGAGCCGGAGAAAGTCGGCCCGCACAACGATCCGTGATGAACGCGTTCGCCCGGCCTGCGATCTGGTCGACCGCAACTTCGAGGCTGAGGCACCTGACCGGCTCTGGGTCGCCGACATTACCTACGTGCCGACCTGGGCGGGCTTTCTCTATCTGGCTGTCGTGCTCGATGCCTTCTCACGCCGTATCGTTGGCTGGGCAATGGCGCAGTCCTTGAAAACCCGGTTGGTGCTTGATGCGCTCAACATGGCGATCGGCCAGCGCAAGCCATGCAATGTGATCCATCATTCGGATCAGGGATCGCAATATACGTCCGTTGCCTTCGGGCTTCGGTGCAAGGAGGCCGACGTTCGCCCATCAATGGGCTCGCTCGGCGATGCCTACGATAACGCGATGTGCGAGAGCTTCTTTGCCACCCTCGAATGCGAACTGCTCGATCGGCGCAAGTTCAAGACAAAGGCAGAGGCGCGCATCGCCATCTTCCAGTTCATTGAAGGCTGGTACAATCCCGGACGACGTCACTCAGCCCTCGGCTATATGTCGCCGATCAACTTCGAAAGGAGCTGCCAAGCAACGCTAGAAACTGCTAGTCCCTAACTGTCCACCAAACCGGGGGAACTCCAATCTCGTCGAGCACGGCTTCAATGCGACGCTGATCTTCATCTATCGTAGCACCACCGATCTTCATTTTGACGACGTTGTAGCCGCGATCAAGATAGCTGCGCATCTCGGCCCGTAAGGCCGTATCGTCCTTACCAGGATAATAGTAGCTGCCGGCTGCGTAGACGAAGACACGTGGGTTGGCCTCGCGACCTTTTTGCTCGGCGAGCATGCGAAATAACGGCATGCCTGCAATCTTAGCTGCCGCGTCCCAGATCGCCATGTCGAGCGTGCCTACTGCAACTGAGCGTTCGCCGTGTCCTCCGGATGAACCGCCCCGGGTTTGCCGGAGGCTGTTTAGTTTGAGTCAGGCGGCGATCTTCAGCTCCTCCAGGCTGGCGTAGTAGGTATCTTCTGCTTCGGCGGGTGGGATGTTGCCGATCGATGAGAGCAGGCGGCGGTTATTGAACCAGTCGACCCATTCAAGTGTCGCGTACTCGACTGCTTCAGGCGATCTCCATGGTCCACGCCGATGGATCACTTCAGCTTTGTAAAGCCCGTTGATCGTCTCGGCCAGTGCATTGTCGAAGCTATCGCCAACACTGCCGACCGATGGCACCAGGCCGGCTTCCGCCAACCGCTCCGTGTATTTGATCGAGACGTATTGCACACCACGATCCGAATGGTGGACAAGGCCGCCGCCGACAACAGGTTTTCGATCATGCAAAGCCTGCTCCAGGGCGTCGAGTACAAAGCCGGCATGTGCCGTCCGGCTGACGCGCCAGCCGACGATGCGGCGGGCATAGGCATCGATGATGAAGGCGACGTACACGAAGCCGGCCCAGGTGGAGACATAAGTAAAGTCTGACACCCACAGCACGTTGGGCCTCGGTGCCTTGAAGTGCCGGTTGACATGATCAAGCGGGCAGGGCGCCGATCTATCCGGCACTGTCGTACGCACCTGCCTGCCACGGATCGCGCCTTGTAATCCCATGGCTTTCATGAGCCGCTCCACCGTGCAGCGCGCGATATCGAAGCCTTCGCGCTTGAGTTGGCGCCAGACTTTGCGCACGCCGTAGACACGAAAGTTCTCATCGAAAACCCTTTGGATCTCAGGCATCAGCACAGCGTCACGCTTAAGACGAGGCGGTGCCGTGTCAGGGTTGATGCGGCGGTGCGCATACGCGTGGTAGGTCGACGGGGCGATCTTGATGACACGGCAGATCGGCTCGACCCCGTACGCAGACCGGTACTCATCGACAAAGCTGATCATGTCTTGGACCGGCGGTCGAGCTCCGCCTGTGCAAAATACGCCGACGCCTTGCGCAGGATCTCGTTGGCCTGACGCAGCTCGCGGTTCTCCCGTTCAAGCTGTTTCAATCGCTCGCGCTCTTCGCTGGTTGGCCCGGGCTTTAGGCCTCGATCACGCTCGGCTTGGCGAACCCAGGTGGACAACGTTTGCGCCGCGCATCCGATTTTGGCTGCAATGGATTCGATCGCCGCCCATTGCGACGTATGCTCGCCAGTCTGATCGAAAACCATCCGCACGGCGCGCTCACGCACCTCCAGCGAATACCTTGGCGATGTCTTTCTTGGATGATTCGTCATAGCTCCAGTCTCTCAAGAGTTGGAGCCTCCGACAAACCCGGGGCGGTTCAAAACGGTCTGAATGAAGAAGCTTAGACTGGCCGCAAAATACCGCAATGTCCGCAATGATCCGTTCGCGACCCCCGAATGCTGTCACGGTAGGTTGAACACCGGTCGTAGTCTCAAGGCCGATCTTCGCAGCGCACAAACATCGAAACGTCCACAAACCTGACCCTGAACCGTTAGTATCTGATGTTTCGGATGTCATGCCCAAAGCCGACATACAAAGACCAAAGCGATCTAGGTACCGATCGACATGGCGCCACGAACCCGCAAGTACATGCGTTTCGAATGCTGGATGTGTTCGACAACGAGCTTCGTCAGGGTCTTCCGGTCTCCGGCCTCCAATGCCTCAATGATGGCCCAGTGCTCGCTTCGCAGTCTCTCCAGCATGTCGGCGTCAACCATCGGGTAGAGACGCATGATGCGTGACAGATAGGCATAGTTGCCGATCGCTTCGTTCAGCAGTTTGTTTCCGCAGGCGGCGAAAAACGTGGAATGAAACTCCTCATTGGCCTCGTCGATGGCGCGCGGGTCCTGAGATTTCACTGCCTTGTCATGCCGGCGTTGAATTGCCTGGAGTTGTCGCACAAGCTCCGGCGGTGCAGGCAGTTCCATTCGCTGCACGGCACGTCGATGTAGGGTCTCTCGAAGTTCGGTGATCTCCTCCACATCTTCTGGCGTGAGGTCGCGTACCGACGCACCTTTGTTGGGCTCCCGTACAACGATGCCCATTCTCTCCAATTCAGTGAGGGCTCGGCGGATGACATTCCGCTTTGTCGAGAACTTCTGCATCAGAACGTCTTCGACAAGGCGCTCACGAGGACGGAAGCCACCGAATAGAATGTCGAACTCCAACGCGCGCGTGACTTCAGCGACCGTCAGCTCGCGCCCTCGATCCCTTGGTTCAGTATCAGCCAATTCTTGTCTCATGACGCCAAATTCCTCGACTCGCGCCGCGATCGCAAGATGCGATAGTGGCGCATGATCAATCAAATTATCAATAATTTTATTGACTCAAATATCGATGGGGTCATAGGGTGCGTTGCCGACCACTGCTGGTCGCGCACTCAAAAGAAGCCTGACTGCCTCTCAGGGCGTAACGGCAATTGAGCGGAGGAAGCGAATGAGTAGGACGAGATTTGTCGCCATCCTTGCAACGTCGGCCCTTTGGTTCGGTGCCGTTGCCGGGACGACTGTTGCGAACGCGAAAACTGAACTGACGTTCTGGAGTCACTGGGCTGCAGAGGTGCCGAAGCGAAGCTTCGTCGAAAAGGCCATTGCAGATTTTGAGAAAGCGAACCCGGACATCAAGATCAAGCCGACGTGGTATGAGAAGACCGCGCTCTACGCTGCGCTGAAGACTGCGCTTAGAGCCGGACAGGCTCCAGATATATTCTATGCTGAGCCCGATCAGGTTGAGTATATGGACAACGGGTTCCTACTCGATCTTTCATCATTGAATTGGTCGGCCGTGGAACCGTGGGCCAAACAAGCTTGGACCTATAAGGGCAAGCCTTATGGTCTGCCGCTCGAAGCTTGGACGGTAGAACTCTACTACAACAAGAAGACGATGAAGGATCTTGGCGTCACGCTGCCAGGAAACCTGCAGCTATCGTCTGACGCATTCATGAGTGCGGTCAAGAAGGCGAAGGCAAAGGGAGTCACCCCGCTGTCGCTTGGTGTCGGCGATCGACCGTATCCCGGTGCCCATATCGTGCATGAAGCTCTATTGAAGAAGCTCGGCGTGAGCGATTATTCAAATCTGCTTGCAGGAAAACTGGCATGGACGGACAAACGGGTCGTCGACACGCTGACATGGGTTCGCAGTCTGACGGATGCCGGTCTGTTACCGGCGACGTTCACGACACTCAAACTGGCGGAAGCCCATATCTACTTCCACACCAAGCCGGGCTCACTAATGTTCCTGAACGGCAGCTGGTACACGTCACGCGCCTTCAATCCGGTGAACAAAGGCGGTCAACCAGATGGTTTCCCGCTTGGCATTATGCAGTTTCCGGCCGTCCCTGGAGCAACGTGCAACGAATGCCGGACGATTGCCGTCGGTGGTAGCTATGTGGCCAACGCCGACACGAAGCACAAGGCTGCCG
Organism: Hyphomicrobiaceae bacterium; assembly: GCA_965223355.1. Lineage (GTDB taxonomy): Bacteria > Pseudomonadota > Alphaproteobacteria > Rhizobiales > Hyphomicrobiaceae > Tectiglobus. Next base: position 2,301,016 of record CBDCWE010000003.1, on the reverse strand, counting down.
TTCTGAAGTTCTTCAACTCGTTCCTAAGGCCGGAAATCGGCAATATCTGGCTCGATAATGTGAAGGTTCAGACAGGTATCAAAGCCGATCCGTCGCAGATGAAGGATCCGCGTGCTGCAGACTACTTCGCCATGATCGCCAAGACTAATGCCGGCAACCAGTACCACTTCGGCATCCCGATACAGGTTCTGAAGGGCAAGCCGAAAGAGGTCTTCATCCAGGTGTTCAATAACGCCTTTCCAGCCGGCAACATTTCTGTGGCTGATGCTGTGAAGCAGATGCAGGCCGCTTACTGAGCAGAGCATCACTTTCGGGGCGTCCTCCGAGCTTGGCAAAGCTTGGAGGGCGTCAGTACTGCTTCACGCAGATCGACCGGCAGGGCATCCATGAACGGCCAATCCAACTCAGATGACGGACTCCGCAAGCCATGGGGAACGATCATTGTCTTCCTCTTGCCGGCGTTGACGTTTTACGTTGCGCTGACGGCCTATCCTGCGATCCGGACGCTCTGGAACAGTTTTCATAAAGTCCTTCCCCGCCGAGAAGAGTTTATCGGTCTGGAAAATTACGTTGAACTCGCTCGTGATGACATTTTTTGGAAAGCAGTTAGCAACACGATCATCTGGGCGTGTGCATCCCCGATCATCGAGGTCTCAATCGCACTTGGGCTTGCCTTGGCTCTTTACGCGCGCGTGCCCGGAGCCCGTTTCTTTCGCGTAGCATGGTTCACGCCCGTATTGATGTCGTACGTGGTCGTTGGGATTCTATGGCTCTGGATCTATAACTATGACTGGGGTCCGGTGAATGTTGGCTTACGTGCAATCGGTCTGGGCTCGCTAGCCCAACCGTGGCTCGGCTCACCCGCAACGGCCCTGCCATCCCTGATTTTTGTCACCAGTTGGATGTGGGTTGGCTTCAACATGGTTGTTTTGTTGGCAGCATTGCATTCGTTGCCTCGTGAAGTCATCGAGGCAGCCGAGCTGGACAACTGTGGATGGGGTGGCAAGTTGATCTTCGTGATCCTGCCACTTGTTCGGGCGACGGTGCTCAATCTCATTGTTCTGTCATTCATCGGCAAGATGAAAATCTTTGATCTCGTCTGGATTACGACCAAAGGCAATCCGCTTTGGTCCACAGAAACGGTCTCCACATACGTCTACAAGCGTGCATTCGAATGGACGACGTTTGACCTCGGCTATCCTTCAACGATTGCGACGGTCTGGTTCTTCATTGTGCTTGGCGCAGTTCTGACGCTGACTTGGCTATTCCGTCAGCGTGAGAAGCTTGAGTACTGAGGTCGTCCAATGCAATTGCTACAGCGCTCGCTCTTGCTCATCGTGCTCTCGCTCTACACGGCATTCGCCGCAGGTCCGTTCGTGTGGGCAGCAATGTTGTCCTTGCGAACGACATCAGAAATCCATATCGACCAGTTTGCGTGGCCGAACCCGGTACATTGGGAGAAATTTCCCGAGGCATGGTTCAACTCGAACTACGCAGTTTATTTCACCAACTCGCTTCAAATCGTAGTTGGCGCTGTGATCATCCTGACAATCATCGGAGCCATGGCAGCGCACTGCCTCGCGCGATACCGGTTCCGATTGAACCGCGTCATCTACTTTGTTCTGTTCTCGACCATCATCTTCCCACCGCAGATCACGATCATCTCACTCTTTCAGATTCTGGTGAACTACGGCCTCTACAATTCCAAGATCGGGCTAATGCTGGTCTACGTCTCCATTCAGTTGCCGCTTACGATTTACATCCTTGAAAGCTTTTTTGCGCGCATTCCGAATGATCTCTTCGATGCGGCGCGCATTGATGGATACTCCGATTGGGAAATCTTCTGGCGCGTTTCTTTTCCGATTGCACTACCAGCGATTGCAACGACAGTAATTCTGAACTTCATCCTGTTGTGGAACGAGTTCCTGTTCGCCGTGGTGCTTATCACTGAGGAGGCAAACCGTACGCTACCGCTCGGCATCCAACGGTTTATCGGGGATACGCAAGAAGATGTCGGCATGATCGCAACAGGGCTCATGATCGCAATCATTCCCGTTATCATCGTCTACGCCTTCTTCTCCGAAAGACTGATCCAGGGCATGACCGCCGGCGCGGTAAAGTGAGGGTAATCGCATGGCTGTCGTGAAACTGGACAAACTGACAAAAATCTACGAGCGGTCCCATGAGCCTGCCGCCAAGGATGTATCCCTGGAGATCGACGACGGTGAATTCATGGTTCTGCTGGGGCCGTCTGGCTGTGGCAAGACGACGACGCTGCGGATGATCGCAGGTCTGGAGTCGATCTCATCTGGTACGCTCTCGATTGACGATGAGGTCGTGAACCGGATGGCTGCAAAAGACCGGGACATTGCGATGGTGTTCCAGTCCTACGCGCTCTACCCGCATATGACCGTCAAGAACAATCTTGCATTTGGATTGCGGCGCAGATCGATCGATCGGGCCGAGATCGAAAGAAGGGTTCAGGACGTAGCCGGCATACTTGGTCTGTCAGACCTTCTGGACCGCAAACCCCACGCACTTTCCGGCGGCCAGCGTCAGCGGGTTGCACTTGGCCGTGCCATCGTTAGAGATCCGAAGGTTTTTCTGTTCGATGAACCGCTTTCCAATCTCGATGCAGCACTTCGCGTTTCAACGCGTGGTGAGATCGCCAGCATTCATCGCCGCCTTGGCGCGACAATGATCTACGTGACTCATGATCAGGTCGAAGCGATGACGCTCGGCACGAGAATCTGCATCATGAACAAAGGCCGCGTCGAACAGGTTGGAACTCCGCTCGAGGTTTATAACGCGCCGGCCAACACATTTGTTGCCGGGTTCCTCGGGAATCCTCCGATGAATCTGCTCTCGGGGCAGGTTGTCGGGAACTGCGAGAGCCGAAGCGTTGCGATTGGAGGCGCCTCCATAGACTTGCCTAGCAACGGAGCCGCAGTTGCGAAAGCAGGGCAACCTGTGACTTTGGGCATACGACCGGAGCACATCTCTGTCGGGCGGATCGGCAGCGATACTGACGTGACGTTTGACGTGACGGTCGAGCAGGTCGAGCGTCTAGGTGCCGAGACAATCGTGATTACACGTGTAAACGGTCATGATGGTCGGCTCATTGCGCGCGTCAGCGGCGATGTCGCAGCGGTGGTAGGTGAAGCGACCAAAATGAGTGTGCCGCCGACAACTTGCCATTTCTTCGATGCTGACGGAAACGCCGTCAGGGAACTCATTCCTCAGGAGTAATTGATTATGGCCGAGCCTGCTAAGCTCAGAATTCGTCGCTCGTTTCAGCGACCTTCACAAAGCGAACTGGGAGCCTTTCAGTCGGCCTCAACTGGCTGGGTGGTCGACGCCCAGGGGCGGCGCGGTGCCCTCCCACACTGGTTACGCCCGGTATCGACCACCAGCCGTTTTGTTGGAACGGCACTAACCGTTCGGACCAGACCCGTTGATAATCTGGCACCCTACGCTGCCCTTAAGTATGCGGTTCCCGGCGATGTATTGATCGTAGCGACGGACGGCGCCGAATCTGCCTCGGTACTCGGCGACATCTTATTGGGCATGGCCAAGAACGCCGGCATTGTTGCCGCTGTAACAGATGGGATCGTACGCGATGTCAAAGGCATCAACGATGTTGGTATTCCGATGTTTGCGCGCGGCCTTTCTCCCAACTCGCCTTTCAAAGATGGCCCTGGCGAAGTTGGCTTCCCCATTACGATCGGTGAGGTCGTCATCCATCCAGGGGATTTAATTGTCGGCGATATTGACGGTGTGGTGGTTGTTCCAAGAGACGACATATCTACCGTGGCGGACGAGCTTGCTGCGATTGCAGCTAAGGAGAAGAGTGTGGATGAGGTCGTCGCCGGTGGTGCGAAGTATCCTGCGTGGCTCGACGACGTATTGGCAGGTGAAAACATCCAGTTTGAAGACTGAGGTGCGTCAAGTGATAGATGCTCGGCGGAAAGTTTTTTATCTCAGTTACGCGGGCGATGACGTTTATGCGTTGATCCGCGAAGTTGCTGGCGAGCGCTTTGAAATCGTGACGCTGGAAACCGATAGCGACGATGAGCGATACCGCAAGATCTCAGATTGCGAGGCCGTCATATGCGCGGCTTTTCCTTTGACCAAGGCACACCTGGACGCCGCACAGGCATTGCAGATCGTCCATCATCAAGGCGTCGGTTGGCAGGACACAACCGATTGGCAGGAGATCAAACGCCGTGGTCTACCACTCGCACTGACAACTCAGGGAACAACAATTGGCGTCGCGGAACACACAGTGCTGATGATGCTTGCCGCGGCCAAACGGATCCCCTTTGCAGATAGCGAACTGCGTGCGGGGAAATGGCACGTCAACACGCTGCGTGGCGTCTCGCGCGAACTGTTCGGTAAGACGATCGGGTACATCGGCATGGGACGCATCGCCCAGGCCGTCGCCGAGCGGCTCAGAGCTTTCGGATGCGATGGAGTTTACTGCGATCCGATGGCCCAACTCTCTGAGGAGAGGCAGAAGGTACTACGTTTGCGCTCGGGCAATTTAAGGGGCGTGCTGAGCGCAGCAGATGTGCTGACGATACACGTACCACTCACTACGGAAACGCAAGGCATGCTTGACCGCCGGGCGCTGTCTGAGTTGAAGCCTGGCGCCATTGTCGTGAACACGGCGCGTGGTGGGATTATCGATGAGGATGCACTCGCAGAAGCCCTTGTATCCGGCCATGTCCTAGCGGCAGGTATAGACGTCTTCGAAGATGAGCCAGTATCCAAGGCCAATCCATTGATTGGGCTCCCGAACGTCGTACTAACGCCCCACATATCGGCTGGGACCCGCGATGCAATGCGCCAAAAGATGGCGGCTATTTTCGATAACCTCGCATCATTCTTCGAAGGAGGCCCGCTGGAAAACCAGGTTCAGTTTCCTTGACCGATGAGGACAATAGATGAGTAGCGCGCAACGCCGACTGCGAGTTGCTGTCGCCGGCGCAGGTTGGGTGACACTGCACCACCTCACTGCCTGGTATGCGATGCCCAACGTCGAGGTTGTCGGTATAGCCGATCTTGATGCCACGGCTGCGCAAGAGCGGGCCGCACAGTTCAATATCGCACGTGTTTACGGCGACGTTGGAAAAATGTTGCATGAGTTGAAGCCTGATGCCTTGGACATTGCGACACCGGTCGAGACGCACGCCGAGCTGTGTGAACTGGCAGCGACTTCGGGCTCTGCCATCCTTTGTCAGAAGCCACTGGCGGAAACCTGGAGCCACGCCAGATCGATTGTCGAAAACGTTGGAACGCGAGTTCCTTTCATGGTTCACGAGAACTGGCGCTTCCGACCACACTTCCGGAGTTCCAAACAGTTCATCGAAGATGGTTTGATCGGTGATACGTCAATGGTGCGCTTGAGCATTCGCTCAAGCGGGTTGCTACCTGATGCGTCTGGTCAACTGCCTTCATTGACGCGTCAGCCATTTCTTGCCGATCTGCCACGTTTTCTGGTGTTTGAGCTGATCATTCATCATCTCGATGTCCTACGATGGTTGTTCGGCGATTTGGATGTGCGCTCGGCCCAACTCACACGCGCGTCAGGCGCCACTAAGGGCGAAGATACCGCCGCTATTCATTTGACCAACTCGGCCGGCGTCCCGATAGCATTAGATGCGACATTCGCCTGTCCCGGTGCTCCTAGCTACGTGGCTGACCACATGGAAATAATTGGAAGTCTCGGCACAATCACTCTGAATGATACGACACTTCGTTTGCGTGGAAAGCGCGACGACTTTTCTGAGGTATCGTTTGATGAGATGTACGCTGCTGCCTACGCTGGAGCAATCTCGGAGTTTGCAAACGCGCTCGTCGCCGGCCGCCAGTTCGAGGCGTCACCAGCACATCACCTCAGAGCATTGAAGCTTGTCGAGGACATCTACGACGTTGCCCAACGCTAACAATCTACTGTCGGTTTCTGCTCCACTTGCGGACACTTCTCAGGCCCACCTTCATTGAAACGGTGTTTCCGCAATTTGATCTTTGCTACCGTTGCCAGGATCAGAGATGCTGCACCTGCTCAGGTCTGCTTGTCGGGTGACATCGACCGGCAGCAACCAAGTTATGGAAGAATTGGTCCGAAAGCAGTCATCGACCGAACCGCTTGGTGGTGGGTGCGCCCATGCTGCTCTGTCTCTCAAACAAGGAGACAGGAAATGGAAGACCATCAATCACCAACCGTATCAAAATCTGCGCGGCGGCAGCCATGGAACAAGGGCAAGATTGTCGGACCGAAGCCGCCCTTGCAACCAAGCCACGTTTGGTCGATCAGGACGAAACTTCAAATCGATGACAAGAAGCGGGATCTTGCCCTCTTCAATCTTGCCATCGACAGCAAGTTGCGCGGCTGCGATGTCGTAGCCGTACGTGTCGAGGACGTGGCACCCGGCGGCTATGCTCTGGATCGCTCGACCATTCGTCAGAAGAAGACCGGCCGACCGGTGAGATTCGAGCTGACCGAACAAACACGAACGGCGATCGACGACTACCTGAGAATGAGCGGGCGCAAACCCGGTCAGTTCCTTTTTGCCGGCCGCGGTGATCACGGCGGTCTGACGACCCGACAGTATTATCGTCTTGTGCAGCAGTGGGTTGCCAGCATTGGACTTGATCCGGGCAACTACGGTACACACTCGTTGCGCAGGACAAAGGCCGTATTGATCTACCGGCGTACAGGGAACCTCCGTGCGGTCCAACTTTTGCTTGGCCATTCCAAGATTGAGAGCACCGTCCGCTACCTCGGCATCGAGGTCGATGATGCCATCGAGCTCTCGGAAAAGATCGATATCTGATCACGCGAGACGACACTTGTGTCGACGGAGGTGGCCGGCGGCGAAAAGATCGCCGCCGGCCCGATGTCGACCGAAGCCTGCTTCTGGGAAATGTCTTGAATTGCACTTTGCCGCTGAAGGCGAGGTTGATGTTCCAATTGCTGTCATTCTTGCAGGCGCTGCTGTCTTTGGCGGCTATCGTTTTGGGGCGGCCCTTCCCTGGCGGTTAGGTCGCGCTTTATCTCGCAGGCTGCGCCGCTCGACCGAGCCGCTCTGCTCGACGCACGACAGCGACATTGACCAGATCGGCGTCTCGTCCCATCTGGGTCACAATCGCTCCGCCGGGGTGCTTGCGTGATGTGGATAGCCGGCCTCGCCTCCTTCTCGGATGCTATCATGTGTCTATGACCGACGACGTCCGACACAGTCAGACAGACACCGACATGGTCGGCGATGAGCCGGCCTTGGTGACGCTCGATGTCGTCAGCGCCAGGTTCATTGCTGCCGGTCTTCCCCGCTCCATGCGGACGCTGCAACGGTATTGCGCTAACGGCACGCTGGAGAGCTTCAAAGAAGCGACGGATACCGGCGACACCTACTTCGTTGTTGAACAATCGATCGATCCAGCCATCACCGCACTCAAGCAGTTGCACGAGGCGAAAGGCATGCCGCGACAGGCCGCGACCGAGCGCGCCGTGACGGTCTCTGTCGGCCCGGAGCCTGCTTCACAGATGAGCGATGACACGGACGGACTGGGTCCGACAGCGTCGGACGAGGACACCCTGGAAAGTTCACCGCGACAGCCGGCGTCGGGGCCCGACACGTCGCGCTATGTCGCGCAGCTCGAAGCCCGCTTGGAAGAGAAGGACGAGGAGATCGAATTTCTCCGTGAAGAACTGATCGACCGGCGTGGGCAGATCCGCGACATGAAGGGGATCATCGATGGCCAGAACCAGTTGCTTGAGACGATCCAAACCAATGTTGCACCGATCTTCAATGCGCTTGCCGCGACCGTGAAGTCGAGCGGCATCAGTCTGGGCAGGGGACAGGAGCCTGGTAGCGGCGAATTCCAGCAGCAACCGCTCCATGACGATCATGATGGCAGCGGTTTCGATGGGCTGCCCGGTGACCAAGCGTGACGAATTCGGAGTTTGTGATAGAATTCAATGATATGGCATCGCTAACTCTCGATACCTACAAGGCGATCTCACTGCTCCAGGAGCGGGGCTATTCAAAGCAACAGGCCGAAGGTTTCGTTGCCGTGATCCAAAGCGCCGATCTGGCCGATGTGGCAACCCGTGATGATATTGCCGCCCTCAAGGATGATATTGCCACGCTTGGACACAGCATTCGCGATACGCGCATCGAGATGTACAAGGTCGCAGCCGCCCAGACACTGGTGATCATCGGCGCCGTTGTAGCATTGACCCAGGCTCTTTAATCCAAAACCTATGTTGTCGACTTTCATTCCGGAACCACGTCAAGCCTCTGTCGAGGAACGCATCCTTGGCATGAGTGATCACACCATCCGAACCAAGATCCCGGAAAAGCTACGCGAGACCCGTTTGTTCAGCGAAGATGAGATCGAACGCGCCGTTGCCTGGCTCATCGAATATAGGTCGCAGCATCGACTCGACGTCATTGAGTGAGTGTCATTGCCTGCGTCAACGTCATCGGCGGCGCCTCATGGCCAAGCGGCGCAAATCAGATCTTGTGCGACGCTTGCGATGTGGCTCAACAGAGCCCTTTCCCACCGCTTCATTCGCTTCATGAATCTTGTGTGAACCAATCTCCGTTCGGTTTGTCGCCTTTGTCCCCTGGTGTCGACAGACGCTCTTTGTGCCGAGTGCTATACTATGGACAATGAGAAAGATCAGTGAGCCGTTGGCTGATCGCTACAGGAACATCATCCTTGATGGCTTCGATCCCGTAGCTGCCGCCGGCTTTACCCAAGTCCCGAACGTCATCCTGAAATCCACCGACTTGAGCGTTGGCGCCAAACTCGCGTATGCGATGCTGCTTTCCTACGCATGGCAGAATGACTTTTGTTTTCCCGGTCAGGAAACCCTCGCCGACGATATGGGCGTCTCGAAACGGAGTATCGTCACCTTCATCAAGGAGCTCGACAACTCCGGCCACGTCACCGTCAAGCGTCAAGGCCTCAATCGCCCGAACCTTTATACACTGCATGCCACGGTCAAGCGGCGCTGACCCGCTTCACTTCCAGAGATGCAAATTTAGCGCTTCTTGAAGTGCAGATTTTGCACTTCCCTCTATATAATTATATACAGGCAAGAATACTCAATTTAATAATACTCATTATTCCAATTAATAAATGAAGTTTTTATTTCAACACAAAAACTCGCTCCGTCAAGAACGCTTCCCTTTTTTGATCGTTTTGGCAGGCGCTCGGCGAGGCCCGCAAAAAGGACTGGCGGGCTCTACGCGTCGTCGTCCTCGGGATCGATTTCAATCCAGACGATATCGCCGCGCTTGAGTTCGAGCGCTGGATCATCTGGTTCGGCATTCCGATCGCCGGGGGTGTTGTTCTTGGCGTGCTTCATGATTGTCGCTATTGCAAAACAGTCTACCACGCGTGCGTCCGAACACCGCCCCAGATGCAAGAAAGCCGCCCCGAAGAGTGGCTTTCCCTGGTCCGTCAAGAGGAGTTTTCTATCTCAGGATGTCAAGTTTTGCGCGTCACGCTTGGCCAAGCGTTCTTCGATCCACGCCTCGACCTCGGACATCATCCACGCAACACGGTTCTGGCCCAGCTGCAACCGCTTTGGGAATTGGCCTGCCTTCTCCAGCCGTGCGATGTGTTGCGGCGAGTACTTCACGAGCTTCGTCAGCTCCTTCTTGCAGATTAGCTGTTTTGGATGTGACATCTCAGATCCTCCATGTTGAAACGGAGCATCCGGATGCCCCAGCCTCGGTGCAAACCGAGCCCATTGGGCACCATGGAATCTAAGCCTGAATCACTGCGGCCACAAGATTCACATAACTGAACATAGTTGAGTATTTTCAGGGATGTGCGGCCAGGGTGCTTGCCGATACCTAATGAACTGCCTCCAGTCCTTGTTTAAGCGCGCAGTTGACGCGCGATCTTAGCTCAGCCACCTCTGAGTCTATCTAGCAAATCCGCCCACGCCTGCATCAACACCACTCTCTGATTCCAGTACGTTGCCCGGTTATATGTCCGGCGAATGGCGTTCCGGTCTTGATGGGCCAGCACCGCTTCAATGACGTCCGGATCGTAGCCGCGGGCATTCAGGATTGAGCTGGCAGTCGCACGAAAGCCGTGGGCGGTGACTTCATCCTTGCCGTAACCCATGCGCCGCAACGCTGAATTGAAGGCGTTCTCTGACAGTGGCCGATGCTGGGACCGCACTGACGGAAATACCAGCTCAGCACCCTCAGACAGCGGCCTAATATCCTCAATGATGGCGAAGGCTTGCCGTGACAACGGTACATCATGGGAAGCACGCATCTTCATGCGTTCGGCCGGAATGCTCCAGACGGCCTTATCAAGATCAAACTCACTGCGCCTGGCACCACGTACCTCACCAGGGCGCACACACGTGAGCATCAGGAATTGCAGCGCTGCCCGGATAGTGGGCCACCCATCATACTCATCAATGTTCTGCAGCAGCTTGCCCAGTTCCTTTTCGTCAGTGATGGCGGCCCGGCCTTCGACCTTGGGTGGCAACAATGCGCCATGCAGCGGCAAAGTGGGATCATCTTTGGCGGGCAGGGTAACGATCGCAAGCTTGAAGACGCTGCTGATCGTGCCCCTGAGCCGACGGGCCGTTTCCCGGCGGCCACTCTGTTCAATCCGCTGCAGCAAGGTGAGAACTTCTGCGGGGGTGATCTCCTGGATGGGTCGCTCAGCCAGGGGTTCAGCGAGCTTTTTCAGCAGCCAGGTGGTCTTCTTGATCGTTGCCGGCGCGGTGCCCTTTTGCTCCTGCCGCTCCAGATATTCATCGGAGAGCTTGCCGAAGGTCTCGTCTTGCTTGGCAATGGCATCCAGGCGCTCTTGCTGCTTCTTGGCATTGGGATCAATGCCGTCAAGCAGCAGTTTCTTGGCGTCATGACGCTTCTGCCGGGCTTCAGCGATGGTGATGAGGGGATAAGGGCCAAACGAGAGGATGTTTTCTTTGCCTGCGTAGCGATAGCGCTGCTGCCAGAGTTTGGAACCACTGGGCTGGACTAAGAGGTGCAAGCCCCCACCGTCACTCATGCGGTAGGGTTTTTCCCTTGGCTTGGCCTTGCGGACTGCGAATTCCGACAGCTGCATTGTGGGTAACGCCTGTGTGGATAGTCGCTGTTACCCACATCATTAACCATTACCCACAGTGAAACGGCTCTCCATCAGATAAGGGGGCACCCTCGAATCGCAGTCTATGATTTGCAGTCTTGCCGGACTGATAGATCAAGGACACACCGAGGATGCCCGACTTTGATGTTACGCTGAACCTGCCTGGTTTCACAATTGCCAGGACGAGCGGTTTCAACCCAATCGTGCATGACCTCGACGGCCATCACGAACCTCATTGCCCGCATTGCGGCGGCTCAGACCTGCGCAAGAAGGACAAGGTGCAGCGCAGTGTCTGGCACGAAAGCGTCGGCCTGCGCCGTGTGCTGCTGAGGTTTTCGGTTTGCAAGTATCACTGCCGCGGTTGCGGCCGTTATTTCCGCCAGCGTCTGGATGGCATCCAGCCCTGGCAGCGCTCAACCGAGGCATTGAAAAAGCAGGTCTATCGCCAGCACAGCCATGGTATCTCACGCAAAGGCCTGGCACAGAACTTTGACAAGTCAGACAGCACGATCGCGCGCTATTATGATCACATGTACGAGCTGGAGAACCGCAAGCTCATGACGCTGCAGATCCCACGCGTGCTTGGTATCGATGAGCACTTCTTCTCTCGTCGCATGCGGTTTGCAACGACGTTTTGCGATCTCAAGAAGCGCCGCGTGTTTGATGTCACGCCAGGCCGGTCAGCTTCGTCTCTTGGCCCGTATCTATCAGACTTAAAAGATAAAAGCCGGGTTCGCATCATTTGTATGGATCTCTCCGAGAGCTATCGCTCGATTGCGCGCAGCTACTTTCCGGGAGCCCTCGTGGTTGCCGATCGCTTCCATGTGGTGCGCCTCGCGCTCTATCATCTCTTGAAAACCTGCCGCCAGATCGATCCGGAACTGAGCACACGCCGTGGCACGGCGAAGCTGCTGCAAAGGCATGGCCACAACCTGAAAGACGATCAAGCAGAACGCCTGTCGGCCTACCTTGCAAACCAATCAGCCATTGCCAGCATTTACGACTTCAAGGACGATCTGATGACGGTGCTAACGGCCAGGAACCAGACCAAGGATCAGTGCCGCATTCTGGCCCACCGGCTCCTTGATGCGATCGCCGAACTCAAACAAAGCGGCTTTGAGAACTGCCAAAAACTCGGTCGCACGCTTGAAACCTGGCAGGAGGAGATCGGCCGCATGTGGCGTTTCTCACGCTCAAACGGCATCACCGAGGGCTTTCACCGACAGATGAAACTGATCCAGCGCCGCGCCTTCGGCTTTCGCAACTTTGACAACTATCGTCGACGTGTTCGCGCACTCTGCGCATGAGCTGTGACGAGATAGAAGGAAAACTGATAGAACGCTAAGATAAGCCGCAGATCATAGACCTGCCCCCGTTTTCGACGAAGAGCCAGTGAAACAAGGAAAATCTATGAGGTGCTATGAGCATCTAAATGCGAGCAACTACTTGAATTTATTTATTTTTTAAGGCGTTATGTTCATTCATGAGTAGAAGTTCTGGTGCCCAGGGGCGGAATCGAACCACCGACACTGCGATTTTCAGTCGCATGCTCTACCAACTGAGCTACCTGGGCGAAACTTGCGCCGCCGACGTCCGCGGCCGGGCAAGGTGGTGTGTATATTCTGCCTTTGTTTGGCGTGCAAGTGGGCGATGACAATTGCCGCGACCGCCGCCAACACATTTCTCAAAACTCGTGCATAATCCGGGCTCGTACCTGTTTAGCGTTCTCAGCCTGTTGAAGCCTCCATCGGCATTTTCGGTGCAATGAAGTCGATGAAGGATGTACCTTTTTGCTCGCATGTTGCGGCCAGCGAGGCGAGGATCTGCCAGGTCTGGGCGCCGGCTTCGGTTTTGTTGCCACACGACAATTTGCGGTTAATCACGGCTGGGCGCAGTTGGCGCTCGGCACGATTGTTGGTTGCTTCTACGCTGGCATAATCGAGGAAGGTAAAAAGATGATCATGCTGTTTGGCAAGGCGCTGACGTAACTTTTCCTCCTGGCGTTCCTGTGCATCCTCTCTTGGGGCCCCATCGGGCGGCGGTGCTCGTGGGGTCTGGAGCAATATTCTTGCTTTATCCTCCAAAGAAATCCGCATCTGACGCACTTTATCGTCCGCCAACTCGACCTGGAGGTTTTTGAGCGCCATCGCCGCTTTGAGCAAAGATTTGAGATCGCGCAGATAAGTTGATCCTTGCGCGGCGGGATGCTCAAGCGCCTGGCTGATCGCCTTGAGATGATGGGCATAGCACTTGTGTTGATTGGGCGTCAGGTCGTCATAGATGTTGAGGCAATCGCTGACGAGTACACCCCGGTAATCACTCTCGATCAGATCCTGCGCGGCCGCCTTGGAACGGCTTGGTACGACCCGGTAATAGGTTCCGGCATCGTTCGTTAAGACCCACAGGCTGTCGCCTTTTGAGCCAACCCACCAACTGGTCTCATCCGTATAGATAGCATCCTGGGATTTCACCGCCTCCAAAAGCTTTTGGTAATCCGGTTCAAGGCGTTTGGCGATCCGCGCCAAAGCCTGGGACAAGCCACCGGGGGAGAGATTAAGCCCCACCAGATCACGAAGCACGCGGCAGGTCTTGCGAACCGTCAGCCCCATGCCCTTGTTCAAACTGCCGGCAACCGCCAATGCGCGTGGGCCGAGATGTACACCAGCCGCCCCCTCAGCCCTGGAAACCTGAAGTGGGTGAGAGGAGCGAACCTTGCGCTCACATGTGCAGCACCGGTTGGCCCAGGTGAGGAGGCGGATCACTTGCGGTTGGCTAGTGGTGAAACCGCAAGGGATTGTTCCGAGATCACAGGTTCGCCAGAGGATTTCCGCACTTCAAGCGCAATTCCATTGCCGGCCCGCTCCTCCTTCCGGCCGCTCCTCAGATCACGGGTTGTGGCTGGCCGGGCCGGCGAGCGCGATCGTTTAAGCCAACTCTGAGAGGCTTTAAGGCGGGACCGCCGCGGCGTGCCAGTATTCGATACTAACCGCTGGCCAAGCCGGCAAATTGCCGTTATAAGCTCGTCGATCAAATCCTTGCGGCGCATGAAGGGCCGTCGTTTTCGACGTTCCGCTGCTGCTTATTGGCCGAAAGAGCGATGAGCCTTTAGCGATCACGGCCGGCCCGGTTGGCGTTGGAAAGGACCAGCGGCGGGCCGCCCACCATGACAGTAGCGCCCACCATCACAGTAACTGAAGACACCGAGCAGAGACACCGATATGGCAGTTCCCAAACGAAAAGTATCGCCGATGAAGCGTGGCTTGCGGCGTTCGACCGACGCGCTCAAGTCACCGACCTATATCGAAGACAAGGACAGCGGCGAGCGCCGTCGCCCGCACCACATCGATCTCAAGACCGGCATGTACCGGGGCCGACAGATCCTCGAACCGCAAGACGACGCATAAAAGCTTTGACGGTGTCGTGATGGTCGGAGGCGAGCAATGCCACATTCTCCAGTTACCAACAGCGTGACTTGACCAATTCAGAGGTGGAAAATGTCGATCCGAGCCATTCCGTTGCTGCTGTTTGTTTTCTTGGCCTACAATGCGATCGTATTGGTCGGCGGTGGCAACAATCCGGATGAGGTTCTCCGTCAGGTTGTCCTGCCGATCCCGATGCTTAACGGCCATACTTGGACGTTCACGACCGGTGACCTGATCATCTTTGCACTGCTCATCCTGTTGTTCTTCGAGCTGCTCAAAGCGACCTATACCTCAAGCACGTCATTGCTTGATCACGGATTGTCGATGCTGGTGTTCGTTGTCTGTCTGATTGAGTTCTTGATGGTGCGGCAGGCGCAAACTTCGGTGTTCTTCTTTATCGTGGTGGCGACGCTGATCGATGTTGTTGCCGGTTACACGATCGGCATCAGGGTGGCGCGGCGCGACCTGTCGATTGGCGGTTAGCGACAGCCGGTCGGCTTGATCTTAGAGCAACCGGCCTTTGGTCGGATGTCGGAACGATCCTGAATAAAGGCAGAAAGTTGCTCGCCTCTAAAGTGGCGATCATCTTTGTGCTTTAAGTTGGAACCGCAATAGCGGTTCCAACTTAAAGCACGATGATCTAGAGCAGGCCAAATTCGACGCCGTAGAACGGTTCTATTGTCGACAGTATCTGTGGCCGGGCGGGCGTACGTGATTTAGCGCTGTCGCCGCGATGCCAGCAGCCCCGTTTGGGCTACATGAAATCCAGCGCCGATTTGTGCAGGTCGGCATCATAGCCGGCGCGGAAGATTTCGAGCGTGCTGCGCGGCGTTAGGACATCGACGACCATGCCGTCCTCGGGATCGATGACGGCGCTGTATCCTTCCGGTGCCCACCGCAGAAGCCGGCCGGCGAGCACCAGATAGGCGCCATCGCGCCACCTGATCATGGCGCCGGTTGGCAGGTCGGCGACCTCCGACTTGAACATCGCCTTGCGGTTTTCCGCATTGAGGCGCTCGGCGTGCAGCGTTGCATCGATGTCGCCGGCCTTGGCGCGCGGCCCGCCACCGAGCACTTCCCCCCACAGTTCCGCAAAGTAAACGGCCTCGCGCCGACGGCATTCGTAACAGGGCCTGTGGCCGGCCGCAAAGGCGGTTGCCTCATCGAGAAAGAACAACTCGGTGTAGCTGTTGGGGGCCATCACTTCGCGCCAGCGGCCCTTGAAGGATAGCCGGCAGGCAATCCACTGCTTGTTGACCCAACGCTTCGGGCCGAGCGTCTTGTCCAGACGATGCATCATGCCGCCGCGATTGCCCATCAGCGTTCCGCGTGCGGCAATGGCAACGATTTGCCCATCCGGTGTCACTCGGTTTTGCAACGGCATCGAGTGTCTTGATCCCCTGTCTTGCTCCAACCCGCGAATCGCCCTGAGTCCGTAGTTCATAGTGTTATTCGGGCCGGCGCGTCCACCTTGCGGCTTGCTCTCGCGCGACGGTCGGTTACGCTGTCGGGGCCGCATCACCAATCAGGGAAATCAGTCCATGAGCGCAGCCGCCGTCCATCTATCCTATTTCGAACATGGCCGGGATGGCCGTGTCGCACGTGTTGTGGTCGACAATCAGGCGCGCCTCAACTGCCTTTCCACCGCCCAGGTGGTGCGCCTCAAAGAGACATTCGAGGAACTTTCATCTCGCGATGATCTGCGCGCCGCGGTGCTGACGGGCGCCGGTGAAAGGTCATTCATTGGCGGCGCGGATCTCAACGAACTGGGTGGTTTGTGCGCCGACAGCGGCAGGCTCTACATCACGCGTTTGCACCAGGCCTGTGATGCCATCCGCAGATCTCCGATCCCGGTCATCGCGCGGGTCAACGGCTTTTGCCTTGGTGCTGGGCTTGAGGTTGCCGCCAGTTGCGACATGCGCGCGGCGGCGGATACGGCGGTCTTCGGTATGCCGGAGGTCCATATGGGATTGCCGTCGGTGATCGAGGCGGCACTGTTGCCGGGCCAGATCGGTTGGGGCAGGACCCGCGAGATATTGCTGACCGGCGAAACCTTCCCGGCTGCGGACGCGATGGCCATGGGCTTTGTCCAGAAGTGCGTGCCGATGGCAAACCTCGATGCCGCCATTGACGACTGGCTGGCGGGCATTTGCCGAGCCGCACCTGCTGCCGTGCGCAACCAGAAGGCGCTGATCGACCGCTGGCAACGCGTATCGATCGACGAGGCCATCTACGCCGGCATCGATGCGCTATCTGAAGCCTATACCACCGGCGAGCCGCAACAGCGCATCGCCGAGTTCTTTGCCGCCAAGCACCGGAAATAAGCTTAACGCGCCGGCAGACAGCGACACGCCAGTTGACAGAACGCCACGCAGTCGCCCTTGACCTTACAGTAACTAGAAGCCCGATATGTTGCGTCATGGAAACGACCGATCACATTGACCATCGTGAGGCACCGGCAACCGATCGTGCGCCGCCGCAGAGCCGGGCGACGCCGTCGTGCTGCCCGCGCAAGGCCGCCGGCATGGCGGCGCGGCGGCGCATTGATTGGATGCTGTGGGGCAGCGCCGCGGTGGTCGCGGTCGGATATCTGGGGCATTTGCTGTTCGGCCCCGGCGAAGGCGCCGGTCACGACGCTCTCGGCCATTTTGCCAGCGGCACCTACGAACTGATGAACGCAATGTGGTGGGGCATCCTGCTCGGCATCGTTTTCGTCGGCCTTTTGGATCGCGTCCCGCGTGATGTGGTCATCGCCGCCCTTGCTGGCAATCGGCGCACGACCGGCCTGCTGCGGGCAACGGCTGCCGGTGTGCTGTTTGACCTGTGCAGCCACGGCATTTTGATGATCGGCATGAAACTCTACGAGCGCGGTGCCAGCATTGGTCAGACCGTCGCCTTCCTGCTGGCCAGCCCCTGGAACTCCCTCAGCCTCACGGTTGTGCTCATCGCGCTGGTCGGCTGGTGGTATACGATTGCCTTCATTGTTCTCTCAGCCGTCATCGCCATCATAACCGGTTGGATCTTCGATGCGCTCGTGGCCCGCGGCCATCTTCCGGACAACCCGGCACGGATCGGCCGTGGAAGCAGGCCTGAAACAACGCTCGGTGCAGCCGTGCGCACTTGGCTCAAGGATGTGCGCCCGACCTGGCACGGTGCGATGCAGATACTTTGGGATGGCCTCAAGGGCTCGCGCATGGTGCTGCGATGGCTGCTGTTCGGCGTTGTCCTTGCCGCAGCGGTTCGCGCCGCAATACCGGCGGACATGTTCGCAAACTGGTTCGGCCCGACGATGTTCGGTGTGCTGATGACGGTCATCGCCGCCACCATTATCGAGGTGTGCTCGGAAGGTTCCGCCCCGATCGCAGCCGATCTCGTGACGCGGGCCTCGGCTCCGGGCAACGGTTTCACGTTTCTGATGGCCGGCGTTGCAACCGATTATACCGAGGTTATGAGCCTGAAAGATACCACCGGTTCATGGAAGATTGCGCTCGCCTTGCCGGTCATTGCGGTCCCGCAAACGCTCGCGATCGGTGTCATGCTCAATTATATGGCGTGATCAAACTGCGGATCACCACATTTGTCCCGGTGCGAACGCGGCGCGCCTTGTAGTACAATCCTCCAGTTGGCAATTTCCGGGATGGGCAAAGATCATGGTGGCCACCTTGGACCATGCGGCAGCGCCGACGCCTGCCGCAGCTTTGGATTTCGACGCGATTATCATCGGCGCCGGCATCTCCGGGCTCTATCAGCTTTATCGATTGCGCGAGATGGGCTTGAACGTGCGCGTTTTCGAGGCCGGTACCGGCGTCGGCGGGACGTGGTACTGGAACCGGTATCCGGGCTGTCGTTTCGATTCTGAAAGCTATTCCTATGGCTATTCCTTTTCGCAGGAAGTCCTCGATGAGTGGGACTGGACCGAGCATTTCTCCCCGCAACCGGAAACCGAGCGCTACCTGAACTACGTCGCAGACAAGTTCGACTTGCGCCGTGATATCCAGTTTTCGAGCCGTGTGAGCGCCGCCCATTTCGTGGACGGCGCCAACGCCTGGCAGATCACCCTTGAAGACGGCAGCATCCATCGTGCGCGTTTTCTGGTTGCCGCCGTCGGGCCGCTGTCGGCGCCGACGTTCCCGCGTCTCGAAGGCATCGACGAATTCGAAGGCCAGTCCTATCACACTGGTCTCTGGCCCAAACATCCGGTGGTGTTTGACGGCAAGCGTGTTGCCGTGATCGGCACTGGTGCCACGGGCGTCCAGGTCATTCAGGAAATTGCCAAGACGGTTGGCGATCTCACCGTCTTCCAGCGGCGGCCGAACTGGTGCACACCGCTGCAGAACCGGCCTATCTCGCAACAGGAGATGGCCGAGATTCGTGGCCGCTATCCGGACATCTTCAAACGCTGCCAGGAAACCGCGGCGTGCTTCATTCATACTATCGATCCGCGCCGCACCTTCGATGTCGATGAAGCCGAACGCAACGCCTTCCTGGAGGAGCGTTACTGGTCGCAGGGCTTTGGCATGTGGCAGGGCAACTTCCGCGACATGTTGACCGATCGTAAAGCCAA
Organism: Hyphomicrobiaceae bacterium; assembly: GCA_965223355.1. GTDB lineage: Bacteria > Pseudomonadota > Alphaproteobacteria > Rhizobiales > Hyphomicrobiaceae > Tectiglobus. The sequence goes on along the minus strand of CBDCWE010000003.1, from coordinate 2,281,894 downwards.
CAAGATCATTTCCGATTTCGTCGCTGAGAAAGTCCGTCAGCGCGTTGACGATCCGCAAGTGGCCGAACTGCTGATCCCCAAGGACCACGGATTTGGTACCCGCCGCGTCCCGCAGGAAACCAACTATTACGAGGTCTACAATCAACCCAACGTCAAGCTGATCTCGATCTTCGACGAGCCGCTCGAGCGGATTACGCGAACCGGCGTGCGGACGGCCAAGAGCCACTACGAGTTCGACATCATCATCTACGCCACTGGTTTTGACGCTGTTACCGGCAGTTTCGATCGCATCGATTTGCGCGGTGCCGGCGGCATCCGCCTCAAGGATGTGTGGCGGGCCGGCCCACGCACCTTTGTTGGCGTCATGGTCGACAATTTCCCGAACATGTTCATGGTCATGGGCCCGCACACGGCGCTCGGCAACATCCCCCGTTCGATCGAATACAATGTCGAATGGGTGCGCGACTTGATCGGCTTTCTCACAGCCAACGCCTACACCTACGCCGATGCCACGCCGCAATCCGTTGCAGAGTGGACAGACTTCGTGGCCGAGAAGGCTGAAGGCTTGCTCTCCAACGAGATCGATTCCTGGATGACCGGCGTCAACATAAACGTCGAAGGCAAGCAGAACCGTGTCGTTGCGCGCTATTCGGGCACCGCGCCGGACTATCGAAACTGGTGCGATCGCGTTGCAGCCGGCGGCTATCGAGAGCTGATAATGCGATAGGCTGATCTTCATATGGCAACGGACGTCCATTCCCGCTCCCCCGCCGCCGCGGATCTCTGGTCGCGCGCCGACCGCCATCTCGTGCGTTATGGTCACGACTTCCAGCCGGCGATCATCGCCGCCGCCGCGGGCTCCTTCATGACGACGACGGACGGCCGCCGCCTGCTCGATTTCGCATCGGGGCAAATGAGCGCCATTCTCGGCCACAGTCATCCCGAGATTACCGCCGTCATCGCCGCGCAGGCCGGCCAACTGGTCCATCTCTATTCGCAGCTTCTGTCGCGCCCGGTCATCGACCTTGCTGGCAAGCTTGCCGACATCGCACCGGGCGCACTCGACCGCGTGCTGCTGCTCTCCACCGGTGGTGAGTCCAACGAAGCGGCCCTGCGCATGGCCAAGACCGCAACCGGCGGTTACGAAGTGCTGGCCCTGTCGCGCTCCTGGCATGGCGTCACCCACGGCGCGGCGTCGGTTACCTACAATTCGAGCCGGGTGGGGCACGGCCCTGCGGCCCCGGGCTCGTTCGTATTGCCGGCACCGACCCCCTACCGGCCGCGGTTTGTAAGCGGCGACACCTACGATTGGCACGGCGAGCTGGACTACGGCTTCGAACTCTATGACCGCCAGTCCGCCGGCCGTCCGGCCGCATTCATCATCGAGCCGATCCTGTCCTCCGGCGGTGTCATCGTGCCGCCCGAGGGCTACGTGGCAGCGGCGGCAGAGCACGCCAGGGCTCGCGGCATGCTGGTCATCGTAGACGAAGCACAAACCGGACTGGGCCGCACCGGCCAGCTCTTTGACTGCGCCCGCGATGGCTTCATCCCCGATCTCGTGACGCTCTCTAAAACTCTCGGCGCCGGCCTCGCTCTGTCGGCCGTCATCACCAGCGCCGAGATCGAACAGCGGTGTTTTGACAACGGCTTCCACTTTTATACGACTCACGCTGCCGACCCCTTACCAGCAGCCGTCGGCCTCAAAGTCATTGAGATCATCCTTCGCGATCAGCTGGCCGATCGCGCGCGTGTCGCCGGCGACCGCCTGCGACAGGGCTTCGAGACGCTTCAACAACGCTTCGAACAGATCGGCGATGTCCGCGGCCGGGGCCTGCTCATCGGCGTTGAACTGGTCGCGGACCGGCACACCAAGACGCCAGCCCCCGCGCTTGCCCAACGCGTCATGCAGCGCGCCCTCGATCTCGGTCTGTCGACCAGCATCGTGCGCGGCGAACTCGGCGTCTTCCGCATTGCCCCACCGATCACCATCAGCAATGACGAAATCGATCTCGGCGTGGCGATGTTCGAGACGGCGCTGGCAGACTGCCTTGGTTGAGAGATCGCAAATACCGCCGATCAGTTTGACCTGCGCCACCGGAACCCCCAAGCTGTCCGTCGGCCAATGACCCGGAGGAGCACGCCATGTCTCGTGAAGTCACAATCGCCTTGCTCGATGAAATCCAGGATGGTTTCAACCAACATGACGTCGACGCCATTCTGTCGCATTTCACGGACGATTGCATCTGGCTGATGGCGCGCGGCCCGAGCGCGCCGGAGGGCCGCCGCTGCGTTGGCAAGGCTGAAATTGGTGCGGTGCTGACGACTCGTTATGGCGAGATCCCGGACATGCGATGGGAGGACATGCGCCACTGGATCGTCGACCAATCGAAGGCGATCTCGGAGTGGACCGTGCGCGGCACCCCGCAGGGCGGCGCCCCGTTTGAATATCTCGGTTGCGATCTCTGGGAGTTTCGCGACGGATTTGTCACCAAGAAGGACACGTATTGGAAGTTTGTCGGTTAGAGCAACCTGCCTTCATTCGGGATCGGAACGATCCCGAATGAAGGCAGCAAGTTGCTCGCACCTAAGCCGGCGATCATCGCGCGGCACTGGCCGGTATGTCGGATGGACATGGAGGAAACCAACAATGTCTCATAGCGAGTTGCACGACAAGGGCATGGCATTGCGCACGCAATTGCTCGGTGAAGAGTTTGTCAAGCGCATGAACCAGTCGACATACGACGATCCGGTCATGCGCAAGTTTCGCGACGTGGCCGCCGAGAACGTGTTCGGCGCACTATGGACGCGCCCCGGCTTGGATCTCAAGACCCGCACCATGATCTGCGTCATTTCCGATGCTGCCACCGGCCGCGATCCGGAGCTTGAGCTTCACATCCGTATGGCGCGCCGTCAGGGCTGGAGCGAGGAGGAATTGACGGAGGCGCTCATTCATCTGTCGGGCTACATTGGTGTGCCACTGATCCGCGAGGCCATGCTGACGGCCAGCAAGGTTTTCAAACAGTTGCGCGAAGAGGGGTTGGATTAGGCCGTAAACACATCAATCCGGGCGCATTGGTAATGGTTCATTTGCTGCGCTGCCGGGCGCAAGCATGCAGACAATGTGGTTCATTTTCAAAGCGGTTTACTTTCAAAGCCTTAACGCCGCGCAGCAAATCGGCGCTAGAGCAACCTGCCTTTATTCGGAATCGAAACGATCCCGAACAAAGGCAGAAAGTTGCTCGCCTCTAAAGTGGCGATCATCTCTGTGCTTTAAGTTGGAACCGCTATTGCGGTTCCAACTTAAAGCACAGAGATGATCTAATGCGCCCGGATTGATGTGTTAACGGTCTAACCACGGTGCCGGCGCATTTGGTCCCTGACAACGGTAACGATCTTTCGCAACGGCTCAGTGCCCCGCCACGACGTGGACGACTTGATTTCCGAAAGCTGCTCACGAAGCCGTTCGATTTCTGCGGTGAGCTTGGCGTACTTTTCCAAGCCGCCGTTCGGTCCTTCGGTGGTGTCAACGCCCAGCGACGGATTACTGAAATCTTCGGAGATTGCGCAGCCCACCAGGGCAGCGACCCGGTTGTCATGGTCTGCAGCTGGATACCGCGGTACTGGCCGCGCCAAGACAAAGGCGGCAGACTCCGAGCATGCAAGATCGTCCTTTTTTGCCAAAACGCCTTGCGAAACAAGAACCGCAACGGGCGCAGCAATGGTGTCGGCGTAGATGTCATCGACGAGTATCGTGGTGCCCGCTTGACACATCGTTGCGACTGTCAACAGATCGCTTGCCGAGAGCTCCAACCGACGCCGGCCGGCGATGTGCACGACATCGGCTCCGGCAAGTCCGACAACATCACAATCGCACATCAAAGAGCGACTATCCATCTTGTAGAAGCGAAATCGGTCGGGAAAGTTTTCGGTCAGATATCGAGCGGCGGCGGTATAGGCGTGTGAAGAATTATCGATTGCCGACACCTTAAGCGGGTGATGCTCAAGTGCAAGGAGCGCGGCATAGCCACCATCGAAGCCGATTTCGACCAGATGTTTCGATGCTGCAATGGATCGCAGGTATAGTTCTCGTCGGCGGCCACGACGTGGATCGGGCGGCGCGTCCCGGTAGCATTCGCAGAGATGGAAATAGCAAAGATTGTCCACCAACGGTGCTCCGGCTGCGGCAATGATCGCGTTAAGCTCATAAAGGCGTTGAAGAAAACTGCGAGCCCAAACATCGTAACGGGGGCGGTAGCGGGCAACGAGGCGGTGCGGGATATCGTCCACGAATACTGCCGCCGACAGATGCTCGTTCGTCAGGCGATTGCCGGAACGGTGGCCCCCCGCGCCGGCCTTTCCCCACACGTAATGGTCGTTGCCGGTGTAGTCTAAATCAAGTGAACGAACGCGTGACTGACTGGTCCAGCGCACGAAATCGAAGCTCAGTTGATCGCGCTTGGAATAGCTGGCAACCTCCGCCCACCAGCTGTTGGCAAAGGCCTTCGCGTTGGGCTCGTTGTGTCTGCGGATCAGCATCATTGTTGCGTGAAGACCGAAGTGACGCGGCATGCCGACGGAGTCATAGCGTGCGACCTGCCGAGTGATCGCGGCGGCGGAATCAAAATCACCTGACGTCAGCAGGACGTCGGCCTCATCGAACAGGCAATCACGGTCATGGTGGCGTGAAACGGCAATTTCAGCATCGCCGAGAAGTTGGGCAACATCCTTTGCCGTCAACTGTCGCAGCCGGCAGTTTGCATCGATCCAGACCGACAGGTCGTGCTCGGGTAGAAATATGTGAGGCAAGAGCTTCACGCGCCGCGCATCGCGTTGCGGGTCGCGAAATACGCGACCGATCCGCCTGACTTCCCATGGCGCCGGCGCTTCGATGTGACCATCGGTGAAGAGGACATATCTCAGACCGGCCTCAGGCAGATCAACGGTCGGAGCGTCGTCGTAGTCATCGAAAATCGCGGTGTAGACGACCGGTGTTTCGGCAGAATTCGACATCGCGCGCGGGGTTGGCGGCAACGATGATGCCGGCGCTGCGACCCTTTGAGATTCACCGCCGTCGATGGCCGCGAGCCGAGTGGCCGCACGCTGACGAATGTCGTCAGGCACATCGCCGGCCTGCGACTTGGCCGCAACGACAATACCGGCATAAATTGGCGCCGCGGCTTGTCGATTGCCCTCCGCTTCGTGGGCAAGTGCTTCATGGAACAGTGAGTGCCACACGATGATCTGTTCAAATACGGCATCGTGTGGCGCCATTGCTACCAAATGCCGGCAATGGGTGTGGGACCAGGAGAAAAGTTCGCGTGCGCGCTGTGGCGCTTGCTGATGATTGAGGGCCAATATGCCCGCGTAGTAGCAGAGAACGCCGGCATAAGACCGATGCTCCGCCGCGTAATCGTCTGCGCTGAGGCTCGTCACACGCAGGGGCGAAAGGTCTGCTTCGATGTCCCGCAAAACCTCCGTCGCGCTTTCGTAATCGCCGCCATCAACGAGATATTTGAACAGCCTGAAGCGCAATCCTGCCAACAGCGCGTCGTCGGCCGGCGCGGCCTCGATGAGCTTGTGCACATAGGCTGCACCGAGTGTAACCGGGTCGGCGGCAAACAGGTTGAGTGGCGAATTGCTGGCATAGCCGACCAGTGTTTGCCCCCGGATGTCGACCATCACGTGTTTGAAGCCAGCCCGTGAGAGGCCATCTGCCAGGGCTTGTTTGGTAAACAATGCCACGTGTGCACCAGGCGACAGAACGGCGTTTCGCATTGGCTGACTAAGTGGCCCGGCCAAGGCAGATCCATTCGGGGTCGTTACGACAAGCACGCCGTCGAGGCTCAGTAGCTCTCCAAGAAACGTCAGAAAGTCCACCGGGTCGGGCACGTGCTCAATCACTTCCGATGCATGAACGACATCGAAACGTTGGCTGGCGATCACATGCGAACGATCGATGAAATCGCCGATGATCTCCAGTCCCAGCGCCTCGGCTCCGAGCCGCCCCCACGTTGAGGGCTCGACACCGATCGCTGTCCAACCCGCGAGCCGTTTGGCGGCATCGGCTGAGAAGCCAAATCCGCAGCCAATGTCCAACAGCCGGCCACCCGTTCGTTGACCGATGACAGTCATGACGTTGACAATCATCCATTCGATTGCCGCAGTGGTCTCAAGATAGCGGCGCACAGCGAGCGGATTGTCGGTATGATGCCGATAGTCGATCTCAGGTGCCGGGATGTATGAATATGATCCGCAGTCTGCACACAGGTAGAGATCGAGCGTCTGTTGCCCGGATTGAACCTGTTCTGCCAGCCTGACCTGCTCCGATCGGCAAATGCGGCAACAAAGATCGTCCATCAAGAAGTCTTCCTCTCCGACCTGCGGGGCTGGCCCGCAACGGTCCCCGAAGGTCTCGGTCGTTCAACGCGGATCACGCCGGGACCAGGCAAACTATTCCGTTCCAAATATCAGTGCAATGTTCATTCCGGCCGATTGCAGAGAGCCGAATGCCGGTTGCTTCTGTTGTCGTGCAAACGACGACCAAGTTGACAGTGCCGCGCCCTGCGACGAGCTATCCGTGCGCCGGCAACTGCAAAGCAGGCCTAACAAAGCCGTCCTTGCAGAACGCCTCGATGATGCCGGGCCAGGCGATTACGAGGCCGCGTTGGGAGACCTGTGAACACGTCACGGGCTGCCGAAGGAGCATCGCCCCGGGGCGGCACCAATGGGCCCCGGTCCTTGAACCAATCGCCGTTTGGCGGCGATCGATTGGGCCCCGTCAGGCCCGCAAACGCCTCGGCCACGGGATCACCCCCTGGACCCTGGACGAAATCAGAGGTTGCCCAGACCAATTTCGCCACAGCCGGAAATGGTTTAAGCTTGATGCCCAGGTTTATGGTCCGCCGGAGGTGCGCCCATGGTTTGCCGCGTTGTTGTCGTCGCCCTGTTGCTTGCCGTTGTCCCGATGTCGCCCGCCAGCGCCGATCAGATTGTTGGCGAGTGGTGTCCGCCCGGGGGTGGAATGAGCCTGTCGGTGCGCAACTATGACGACGTGGCGTTCAACGGCACTGCGGTCAAGGCCAACGTCGATCGCCATCACGTCGACTTCGTCATTCCGGACGGCCAGCCGGATGCCGGCGCCAGCTTCGATGCCGATCAACTCAACGACGAGCAGATTCGCGTTACCATCGGCACCAAAGCTGCGGTGATTTGGACACCGTGCAAGCCGATCAGTTAACGGGGCCACTTGCTTCGCAGCGGGGTTCCGGCACGCTGCGCGCGGCACCTCTGGCCAGGCGGCGTGTGCGGCGTGTGGACACAAACATTGATCGACGGACCTGATTCGCGGCGTGATGTTTCCGCGCCGAAGCTGCCCGGTTGCAGCGAACCGGTCAGCACCGTCCGTTACGCGTGCCCACCATGCGCGCCACATCAGAACCGAGCAACTGTCTGCCTTCATTCGGGATTGTTCCGATTGCGAATGACGGCAGGGTCTCGCGGCAACCTCTGAACACGTCACGGATTTGCAAAGGACACGGCCCGTTGGCGGGACTATCCACCCCTCATACCCCCGATTAAGAGGACCATCCCCAACTGTCGCCGAAAACGCCTGGAAAGATCAGGCAAATGCCACTAACCTGATGGCATGATCAGCATCGATAACATCGTCCGTCTTAAGGTCACTATGGATGACGTCGAACCCGGTGTCATGCGCCGGCTCGAAGTGCCGGCGGGGCTGCGTCTCGACCGATTGCATCAGGTGCTCCAGATCGCGATTGGCTGGACCAACAGCCACCTGTGGGAGTTGCGCGCCCGCGACGTCGGTTGGGGCCTGCCTCTTCCGGACTGGCCCGACGGGCCGCTGGATGCCACCAAGACGACATTGCAGACCGTGCTTGACGATACCGGCGCCAAAACCCTCAAATATCTCTACGACTTCGGCGACGGCTGGGAACATACCATTAAGATCGAGCACATAAACGCTGCCGAACCGGACGGTCTCTATCCCAGACTGCTTGCCGCCAAAGGGCGCTGCCCGCCGGAAGACATTGGCGGGCCCTGGGGCTACGCCGAGTTCCTTGAGGCCATCGCCGATCCCGAACACGATCTCCACGACGAATTGACCGAATGGCACCCTGGGGACTTCGACCCGGCCCATGTCGAGATCGATTGGATCGAAAAGGAACTCACCAAACTCGCCAAGCGCTGGTCCCGCAAACCGGCACGCCGCAAGAAGAAAACGCCTTGATGCGATCTGCTTTACGCTGCAAGAACGCCCGATGAGTTCGCGTTCTGGCCTGAACGTTCGTTAGAGCAACAAACCACTAACAAACCTCTGAATAAAGTCCGAGGTCCAGGGGACCCATCCCGTGGCCGAGGAGTTTGAGGGGCGGACAAGCCCCTCAAGGATCGCCGCCAAGCGGCGATTGGTTAAGGGCTCCGCCCTTAACGATCCCGCCAAAGGGCCAAGCCCTTTGGAAGCCTGAAACGTGTTCAGAGGATCCCTAGAGCAACCTGCCTTTATTCGGAATCGGAACGATCCCGAATAAAGGCAGAAAGTTGCTCGCCTCTAAAGTGGCGATCATCTTTGTGCTTTGAGTAGGAACCGCAATAGCGGTTCCAACTTAAAGCACGATGATCTAGTAGCGGTAATGCTCAGGCTTGTAGGGCCCGTTGACATCGACACCGATGTAGGCGGCCTGCTCCTGGCTCATCTCGGTCAGTGTCGCGCCAAGCTTGGCGAGATGGAGACGGGCAACCTTCTCATCGAGATGCTTGGGCAGAACATAGACTTCGTTGCTGTATTGATCACCCTTGGTGAACAGCTCGATTTGCGCCAGCACCTGATTGGTAAAGCTTGCAGACATCACGAAACTGGGGTGACCGGTCGCGTTACCGAGGTTGAGCAATCGTCCTTCCGACAGCAGAATGATACGTTTGGAATCCGGAAACTCGATCAAGTCGACTTGCGGCTTGACGTTGGTCCACTTGAAGTTCTTGAGCGCTGCAACCTGGATCTCGTTGTCGAAGTGACCGATGTTGCCAACAATGCACATGTCCTTGAACTGGCGCATATGATCGACCGTGACGACGTCCTTGTTGCCGGTCGTCGTGATCACGATGTCGGCTTCCGGTGCGGCGTCCTCCAGCGTCACCACCTCGAACCCATCCATGCACGCTTGCAACGCACAAATCGGGTCGACCTCGGTGACCTTAACCCGCGCCCCGGCACCCTGCAGACTGGCGGCCGAGCCCTTGCCGACGTCGCCATAGCCGCACACGACGGCAACCTTGCCCGCCATCATCACGTCGGTGCCGCGCCGGATGCCGTCGACCAGGCTTTCCTTGCAGCCGTACTTGTTGTCAAACTTCGACTTGGTCACCGAGTCATTGACGTTGATTGCCGGAAACGGCAGCTCGCCACGCTTCATCAGCTGATAGAGGCGGTTGACGCCGGTTGTCGTTTCTTCCGAAACACCTTGGATGGCAGCCTTTTGTGCCGCAAACCAGCCCGGGCTTGCCGCCATCCGGCGTTTGATCTGGGCGAACAGATACTGTTCCTCCTCGGACCCCGGATCGGACAGGACATCGGCGCCGGCCTCGGCGCGTGACCCGAGCAGGATGTACATCGTGGCATCGCCGCCGTCATCGAGGATCATATTGGATGGCCCGCCGTCGGCCCACAGGAAGATTTTATCGATGTAATCCCAGTATTCCTCGAGCGTCTCGCCTTTGACGGCAAACACCGGCGTTCCGCCTGCCGCAATTGCGGCCGCGGCATGATCCTGCGTCGAGAAGATGTTGCAGGAGGCCCACCTCACGTCGGCGCCCAACGCATTCAACGTCTCGATCAACACGGCGGTCTGGATTGTCATGTGCAAGGAGCCGCTGATGCGCGCACCTTTGAGCGGTTGCGCGGACCCGAATTCCTCGCGGCAGGCCATTAGACCAGGCATCTCCGTCTCGGCGATTTCGATTTCCTTGCGTCCGAAGTCGGCAAGCGCAATGTCGGCCACCACATAATCCGGCGTACTCATGGTCTGTTATCCCCTGATCTGAAATTTCCTCGCTGCGGCCGGATCGGCGCTGCCGGCCACCGGCCTGCCCGCCAACGCCTATAGCGCCTGCCAGACCGCCACGCAACAAGACATAAAGAAATATTTATATCGACATGTTGGCATAGTGTCGCACGTTTGGCCACGAGGTGTGGTCAACCGCGACGTTTGCGTTGTGGTGATGCGCAAAGTGGGGCGGCCATGACCGGTTCGGCTCAGATCTATCGGGAGGTGGCCGGCGCCGGCCGCCGGCCGGGAGTGGCGCAACCCACCATCGTTTGTCGACAGTCGGTTATGCGCAAGTCGCAAGACACCGTTCCACATCATCAACCAACGGCAAACAGCCGCTCGATGTTCTTGATTGTTTCATGACCTTGTCATTGCGCGGTCACTCGGCGTCCGAGAGGTGTCTCGGAAGCGGGCCGCCGCTTGCGATATAGACACCGCCCGAAATCAGAAGCATGGCGATCCAGTCCCCGGTTGCCGGCCATTCACCGAGAAGCGGTATTGCAAAGATCGCGGTTATCGCGGGCGCGAGGGCGGCGAATGCTGATCCGTTTGACGCGCCAAGCAGATTGACTGCGCGAGCGATGCAAACCAGCGCAACCACAGCCGCCAGAATTCCATGGACAAATGCCTGCAAGGCAAGGTCGCTCCAGGACGCAAGGCGTAGAGCATCTCCTGAAACGACAAGATATATTGGCATGTAGACGATCAGTGACCCGACCGCAGCGACCGCAGCCGCGTGAAGCCCTCCCAATCTTGCTTTGCGCACGGCAACGGTATAGCCAGCCCACATCATGCCGGCACAGACAAACATGACATGGCCGACGTTCTGCCATGATCCGATCGTGCCACCCGCGCCCCAAAGGATGGCGACGTCTAAACCATCGGCGCACCGCCGCCGATGATAACGGCTGCCAAGCCTGGCCAACCAAGCCGATCGAAGGCGAGCCCCTTCACCAACAAATACGGAAACAAGATTAGTCCGGCGACATGCTTGAGCAAAACGACGAGTGGGCCGTCACCCGCCGCGGCATGAGCCTGGAAACCGTCCGCGACGTCTGCCAAGATGCAACCATGGATGCCGCACAAATCGCATCCATCTCAACCGCCTCAATTCATAGCTGGGATGGTATTGCACCACCTCCCGGGGCGCTATCCAGAACCAGCGTCTGCATCCATTTTCGCAGCCTGTAAGCAGTTGTGGTTTGGTCGATTTCGACATCCTCGAATGTGATCGGCGCGCCGTCGGCGATCGCCCGCGTCAACTTGACGTCGTGCGCGAGACCGAGAGGCAGGTAGCCCGCCGCCATCGACGCCGGGCCGGGACGCAGGCCGCCGGTGACCGTATAGCCGCCTTCACCATCGAGGATTTCACCGGCCGCCAAGTTGCGTTTCGCAAACGCTGCGACGTCGCCATTGAACGTGTTGACCACACCCGTCGGCTCGCCACGCAGCCCTACCGATGCGACCGAGATTGGCAACTCCAGCCCGATCAGGTGCCAGCGCTTGTAAAGCGACGTGTAGCGGCCGCTGTCATCGGTCTTGACGGTGTACTCCTGGAAACAATTGCGCAGATATTCGCTGTCGCCTTCGAACACGACCCAGACGCCCTGGCGGATGTCGTAGGCGACAGGTTCACCGCCGAGCGTCAGCGACGAGGCAACCTCAACCATTCCCTTGTGGTCCAGATACCCGCCGTCCGCCTTTGGCCGCATGATAGTGGCGAGATCTTCGGCACCGCCAACCGGAAACTGGAGACCATTGACCGGCACATCGAGGCCACCTGCATTGGCAATCGCAGCGCATTCAATGGCCGGCTTCGATCCATCTAGGAACGAGTTGAACATCTTCGGGTTGAGGCGCCCGCGTTCGGCTGCTTCACGGCTCACCCCCCAATGATCCCAGACGGTTTCAGGGGTCGACCGACGAAACTCGGGAAGCCATTTGTGACCGCGCCCGGCCGCCACAACGTTAAACCCGCAGGCCCGCGCCCAGTCGATCAAATCACAGGTCAAAGCCGGTTGATCGCCATAGGCCATGGAATAGATAACCCCGGCCGCTTTGGCCTTGGCAGCGAGCGCAAGCCCACAAAACGCGTCGGCCTCGACCGTAACATTGATGACATGCTTGCCGTTGCCGAACGCCGCCAGGATGTGATCGATCGCAGCGACCGGCGCGCCGGTGCATTCGATGACGATATCGATATGCGGGTGGGCAACGAGCGCTTCCCAGTTGTCGCCAACGTGGGTTGCGCCGGTGCGCGCGGCCGCATCGAGCGATGCCGCGTTGAACTGCTCGGACGTCCAGCCGACGAACTCCAGGTTCGAGCGTGCATTGTGCGGAGAAAGGTCCGCCACGCCGACCAGGTGAATGCCGTCAAGCTTGCGGACCTGCGACAGGAACATCGTGCCGAACTTGCCCGCTCCAATCATACCGACACGGATCGGATTGCCGCTTTCGGCGCGCTCCATCAGTTTTGCGTGCAAATTCATTCTCATCGGCTCCCCTGGTGCGTTGTCGCATTGTCGTGCAAGGCCGGGTCGGCGGTGCTGATCGCTTATGGCCTTTCGGAGTTGGCTCGAACCATTCCGCTCCCCTGCCGGCCGGCCAAAGGCCATGATCCGATCGGCGCCCGGGGCCGGGAGCGGGCCGGCGATGTGATAGAGACCGCGAGTGGTCTCAATCACTTAAAATGGTGCGTTCAGACGCTCAGATTTGGTCTGTGCCAAGGCGCGGTGGGCGCGGTGATGCGGCGCATCATGAGGCCGCCGCAACGCTGGCATCAGGCCAAATCTGAGCGCCTTCGGTGCGCTGCCCTGGCCCGTGAGGGCGTCAGCCGTGCTCACCATAGCACACGCTATGCTTGCGCACGCCTTCCTGCTCACGAACCAGGGCAGCGCATCTCAATGCGCCATTTTAAGTGATAGAGACCACCAAGGCGGAAATGATCCAGCCAACGATACCTGTAAAGTCATGTGCGCCATCAAAAGGCAGCAGCGCAGCATTGCAAAATTCTGCGCCTTGAGATGCAATTCTGCCGACACTCAAACCATGTCGCAAGGCTGCCTTCAAGTGGACCAGACGCAACGCTTGCGCTTTATTGACATGCTCGCGCGCAGCCCCACTGATGCAGTTCGAACCCAACGCTGGTCCGATTGGCCAGCGTTGGTGGCCGTAGCGCTAAAGCCCTCGCCCCGCCGTTTCGCGCGTCTCACCGGGATGAGAGACGTCACGACTGCGGTCGCAATCAGCGAATGAAAGGACATCTTGATGATCGAGGTTGGACAAAAAGTTCCGTCCGTTACGTTGTTTTCTCTGACAGACGACGGCCCGTCCGCCATCACCAGCGATGAGCTGTTCGGCGGCCGGCGGATTGCCATGTTCGGCGTGCCGGGCGCGTTCACGCGAACATGTTCAGCCAAGCATTTACCGGGCTTTGTCGAACAGTCGGACGCCCTCAAGGCCGCCGGCATTGACGAGGTGATGTGCCTGGCAACCAACGATGTCTTCGTCTTGGCCGCCTGGGCCCAGCTGCATGGCGCCGACGGCAAAGTCTCGATGGTCAGCGACGGCTGTCTGGAGTTTTCCCGTGCAGCCGGCCTCGAAACCGATCTCAGTGCCAATGGCTTTGGCCCGCGCTGCCGACGCTTTTCCATGATTGTCGACAACGGCCTGGTCACGCACCTGCATTTGGAGGAGCCCGGCAGCTTCGGTGCAACCAGTGCAGAGACGTTACTGGGCGATCTTTGAGCCGCCGCGACGACCGCACTAGGGCGCGCAAACCCTGCTAACCCATTGAAATCATTGGTCGGGGCAGGGTGATTCGAACACCCGACCCCCTGCTCCCAAAGCAGGTGCTCTACCAGGCTGAGCTATACCCCGACGCCAATCAACCGCTTCAATGCCGAAGTCTGGGGCAGCGGTCAAGCCACGAAGTTCGGCGATGCTGGAGCAACCTGCCTCTAGTCGGGATCGAAACGACCCCGACAAAGGGGAGAAAGTTGCTCGATTCCAAAGCGGCGATCATCGTTGTGCCTTTAGGTGGGACCGCTATTGCGGTTCCACCTAAAGGCACGATGATCTTGACGATCGTCTGTAAAAGAAGTCCTTCGGCTTTGCCGCAGTGTACCTGTTTCCCAAGGCAATATGGAAAAATGGCTCTTTGAGGTGGCTCGGCAGAACAATTTTGCTTGTTCTTGCAGCTTTAGGATTAAAGAGATCCTGAAGCTGGTTGCGGCTTTGCAAGGATTGGGCCGCTGTTGTCCACGGCCTGCATTGGCAGCCACCGCCCGCCAAGCTCCGAGGCCGGCATCAGGGTCGGGGCGAGGCGATCGCAGGATGGCGGACACTGTCCCCGGGCTTGAGACTGAGCTCGCGGGCGACGCCGGCAGCAAGCTCCAAAACCGCGACGACATTGCCTTGTGATGCGATCACCCGTTCACTGAACGGTTCCGTGTTCTCTTCGATCCTGTGGACGATGCCGCCGGCTTTGATGAAAACCATATCCAGCGAAATGTACGTATTGCGCATCCACATCGTGAGTTCCTGGGGTTTATCGTAGGCAAACAGCATGCCGGCGCGGCGCCCGAGCGACTTGCGGAACATCAGCCCCAGAGACTTTTGCTGATCGGTTTGCGCAATCTCGATATTGATGATGTGCTCCTTGCCGGACGCAACAAGTACGAGATCATCCTTCGTCATGGTTCCTGCAGTCGCCGGCAACTGAATTGCGCCCATCCATGCGCAAAGCGCAACGAAAAACAGGCCCATCGTGGCGATGGACCTGCCGATCAAAGCATCTGGCGCACGCACGACCGCGCGCTGCAACCTAGTGTTGCGCCGGCAATCCCGACGGTGGACCGTCCGGGCGAAGTTCCGCGGCCATACAGCCTTTGTAACCATGTCCCCACCGCACCTGCACAATTTGTCCCGGACGAAGTTCGGTGAACCCGAACCGCCGCAATGTTTCCATGTGCACGAAAATGTCGGGCGTCCCTTCACCTCTTGTCAAGAACCCAAAACCACGAATGCGGTTGAACCACTTGACCATTGCCCGCTCCCAGTCGCTTTCCGGCTGCACCACAACGTGCGTGCGCTGCGGCAATTGCGAGGGATGGATGGCCGTGCTTTCGTCCATGCTGAGGATCGCGAACGCCTGCAGGCCCTTGGGACGCCTGAGAACCTGACAGTGTACCCGCGCGCCCTCGTAGGCGGTTTGATAGCCGCCGGCGCGAAGACATGTAATGTGAAGCAAAATATCTCCCAGCCCGTTGTCCGGCACAATAAAGCCGAACCCCTTGCTGGCATCGAACCACTTGATGGTTCCCGCGACCTCGAATACGTCGAGCGTCGCACCTTCCGGCAGACCGCCAATCTCCTCTGCGTCAGGAGCGAAATCGTTGGCGTTGTCAAACGTCGGCTTGGAATCCCCCATAATCGTACCCCGCGTACTTATGGTTACCTGATAATCATTAGAGCACACCTCGCGGAGGCCCGTTCTAGCTCAAATCATTGGCAATGACCCTGTGCAACTCGGAAACCGCAATGCCCTACGGCCGAATCACCATCGCCTTTGAGTGTTCCGAGCATACCACCGCCGACAAACCGAAACAGAGTATTTTTTGACCGCAGGCGCTAAGACAGCTGATTTCCCCAACCTATTATGCCTTCACATATTGGTCCTAAGGCATTGATAAGACGGTAAAATAAGGGCTTCGAAAGTTACTCATAACAGTTGTGAATTGTTGTGAGCCATTAGGCTCACATTGGACAGAAACCGCTCTCCAAGCGCGCAAAATCGTGCGAATATGACACAGTGTGATTCGCACGTTGGATCGACGCAAGCAGTTAACAGCGTTCGGCCAGCCGCCGGTTGGCGGGCGCTCGCTGTCGTCGCCCGAGACCGAGATATGCCGAGCCGGTCAGGCCACATCCAACAAACCTCGCCAATCACAGGCGTTCACGTCCGGCCGGCGAATGCCGCGCCGGCTGCGTGCGCAAACGCCGCGGCCAGCGCCGCCCGTTTGCGCCCGTCCGGCCCCTCGATCCCGGTGTGGACATCAACCCCGGCCGGCCGCACCGAGCGTATTGCGGGGCCGACGTTTGCGGCATTCAATCCGCCGGCAAGAATGACCGGTCGGGGCGAAGCGGCCACCAGCCTCCGGCTCACCTGCCAATCGTGGGTTTTGCCGGTGGCACCGGTGGCGCCGGTCGCGGGATCGAACGTATCGGTGATGAACGCATAGACATGTCGAGCGAGGCGTTTGACATCGTCGAACAACTCAGAGTTGTCGGTGGGTCTGACGATCAAACTCTTAATGATCTTCACGTTCGGCGATTTCTGCTGCAAGCGACCCAGTTCGGCACAACTGATGTCGCCATGTAGTTGGACGATCTTAACGCCAACCCTCTCAACCAGGTCAACGATCTCGTCGGCGCTGGCAAGATAGGTGATGACAAAGCATGTTGCGCGGCCGTCAAGCTGCCGGACGACCGCCGCCGCAGCGGCAGCAGACAGGTCTTCTTGATGATAGTCGAGGCCAACTGGAAACCCGAGGTAAACGAGCCCGCATTCAACAAGCATTTCGGCCTCATCAAGGTCCATAATGCCGGCAACGTGAACGGCCGGCCAACAATGCTCCGGGCGCGCGGGAATGGGCATGGCGGTCAACTCGCAGCTCTTGTAATGGTAACCTACTTCTAGCGCGGTTACGCGAACATCCGGAGTGACAAATCTATGACCCGTCATGTTGGCATCGTTGGCTGTTCGGCAGAAGGTGCAGCGTTGTGCTATCGGACCATCTGCACGGAGGGCGCGGCATTGCAACACGCAGTTGCGGCAGAACAATGAGTGAGCACGGTGCACCGATTGCCATCACCATGGGTGATCCTTGCGGGATCGGCCCGGAGATTGTGCTCAAGGTGCTGGCCGAAGGCGGCTTGGCGGGCCGCACGATCGTGATCGGAAACGCGGCCCATTTGCGGCGCGTCGCCGGCGCCTTCGATATCGACATTCGCCTGTCCGCAACCGCCAGCCCGGAGGAGATTGACCGGGCCGGCGACGGCGATTGCCTCGTGCTCGACACCGGACCAGCCCTTGCTGATCTCCCCGTCGGACAGGTCAACGCGACCGCGGGCGAGGCCGCCTATTCATACGTTCGCACCGCCATCGATCTTGCCAAGTCCGGCCGCATCAGCGCGATCGTGACCGCCCCGATCAACAAGGAGGCGCTCGCGGCCGCAGGGATCAGATATCCGGGCCACACCGAGATGCTCGCCGACTTCGGTGGTTCGGACAAGGTTGCAATGATGCTCGCCAACAACGAGCTGCGGGTCGTTCTCGTGACCATTCATTGCGCCCTAAAAGATGCCATCGCCCGAATCACGCAGGACCGCGTTCTGCAGGCGATCAGGCTGGCCGACGAGGGTGCGCGCCAATTCGCCATTGCCCGGCCGCGGGTGGCGGTTGCGGGTCTCAATCCCCACGCCGGCGAGGGCGGCCTGTTCGGAGACGAGGAGATCAAGATCATTTCGCCGGCCATTCAGCAGGCCAATTGCGAAGGCATCGATGCCAGCGGACCGTGGCCCGGGGACACCGTGTTTATGCAGGCCCGCGAAGGGCGGTTTGATGTCGTCGTCGCCCAGTATCACGATCAGGGCTTGATCCCGATAAAGTACATGGGGCTGGCCGACGGCATCAATATAACTCTGGGTCTGGCGTTCGTGCGCACCAGTCCCGATCACGGCACGGCTTTCGACATCGCCGGCACAGGCACCGCCGACCCGGCGAGCTTGAGGATGGCGCTTTGCCAAGCCCGCCGGCTCGTCGAAGCACGAAGGATGGCGCTCAAGTCATGAGTTTCAACTTCATTTTCATGCTGACCGAGAATGACCGCACGATCGGCGATGCACGGCAGCGCCTGGCAGAGGTGCTGGCCGGCGGTGCCCGCCACATCGGCTTCAAGGATGTCGGCCTGCCGTTCGAGGATCTCAAGGCGCTGGCAAATGAGATCCGCGCGGCCGGCGGGCGCTCCTATTTGGAAGTGGTCAGCCTCGATGCCGCTAGCGAACTGAGATCGGCGCGCGCGGCCGTCGAGCTGGACGTCGACTGCCTGCTGGGCGGCACGCGGGCCGAAGATGTCGTGCCACTGATCCGATCTCATCCCGTTCGCTACTTCCCGTTCCCGGGTCAAATTGTTGGCCATCCCAGTGTGCTTGAGGGCACCATTGCCGACATCATCGAAAGCGCCCGCGCGTTGACCGATCTCGAAGGCGTGCACGGACTGGACCTGCTCGCCTATCGGTTCTCGGGCGACGTTCGCGTCCTGATGCAGGCCGTTTGCACGGCCGTCGAAAAACCGGTTGTCGTGGCCGGCAGTATCGACAGTGCCGAGCGCGTTCACGCCGTGGCGGCCGCCGGAGCGGCAGCCTTTACGGTTGGAACCGCAGCCTTCAGCGGCGATTTTCCGGCCGATGAAGCCGGATTGACAGCGCAGGTTCGTGCCATCCTCGCGATAACCCTCGAGGCGGCGCGCATCGCAACCATACCGAGGCGCATTGGCGTCGTCGCTCACAACGCCCGCAAGGCACAGCTTGCTGCCTGGGTCGCACGCCACGCCAAGTCGCTGGCGCAGCATCGCCTGATCTGCACTGGCGGCACCGGCGCGATGCTGCAAGCCTCTCATCCCGAGCTTACAATTCACCGTCTCAACCGCGGAACGCGCGGCGGCAACCAACAAATCGGAGCAATGATCGCAACCGGTGAACTTGACGCGGTTGTGTTCTTCGCCGATCCCCAAGCCGAACATGCCAATGACGTCGATTTGCAGGCCTTGATCCGGCTCGCTATCGTCCACGATATGCCGATCGCATGCAGCCCGACCGCCGCCGACCTGATCGTTGCCGCAAATCTGACACCGACAGCCCTGATCGCCGGGCCTTGATAGAGCCCGAGTTCGGCGGTGCTCGACAATGGAGAACTAGCTTGGAAGTCTTGAACGGAGTTCGCATCCTTGACGCCAGCCACGTGGTTGCCGGACCGTTTGCCTCCTATCAGCTGCGGCTGATGGGTGCTGAAGTGATCCGCGTTGATCGCGTCGAAGGCGCGGATTTCGTGCGTTATCACGGCGGCACCAAGGCGATGCGAGAGGCCGGACTCGGTGCCTCCTTCATCGCCCAGAATGCCGGCAAGCGGTGCATTCAGTTGAACTACAAGGACCCACGCGGCGCCGACTTGTTCAAACGCCTGGCCGCATCCTCTGACGTGTTGCTCGAGAACTTCCGCCCGGGCGTCATGGAACGGCTCGGTCTCGGCTATGATAGAATTCGCGCGGTCAAGCCTGACATTATCTACTGCAGCTTGACCGGTTACGGGCCGGATGGGCCAATGCGCGATGCGCCGGCCTACGATCATATCGTCCAGGGTGTGTCCGGTTTGATGTCGACCACCGGCACTCGCGACACCGGTCCGCTGCGATCCGGGATCCCAATCACCGACTATCTCGCCGGCTTTAACGCGACAATCGCCATCCTCTCGGCCCTCTATCATCGCTCAGCGACGGGCGAAGGACAGAAGCTCGACGTCACCATGCTGGCCTCGGCATTGCCAACCCTCGGCGCCGCCGCGGTCCACTATCAGACAACCGGTGAGGTGCGCGAGCCGGCGGGCAACCAGCCCTTCAGCGATAGCCCGTTCGCCGGACGGTTTGATACCGCCGACGGTCAACTGGTGGTGACCGCGAACACGGCGGCGCAGTCGGAGGCGATCATTCGCACGCTAGAGATATCGGATCTCGAGGACGAGTTGGCCCTGGTGCGTCAGCGAAAGCCACTGACCAACGCGCAACGGGACAAGGCGGCAAAGGCTTTGCGCGAGGCCTTTCTCGGCGATTCGGCGCTTGGCTGGGAAACCCGGCTGGCGGCGGCGTCGGTCCCGGCTGGCAAGGTGCGCAGGATCGACGAAGTGCTCGGTCTGGCGCAGGTTGCAGCGATTGGCTGCCTCGACACCGTCGCGGCCGTCGGAATCGCAAACGGTGTTGGTGTGCCGGGCCTGGGCTTTTCGTCAAACCTTGGCCACGATCGAGCCCTGCCCGAGGCAGAACGCGCCGGCACCAGCACCCGTTCGGTTCTCGGTGAGATCGGCGTTGGCAGCGATGAGTTGCTTTGCTTGGCTGAAGACGGCGTAATCGCCGGCCCAGGCCTCGAACGGAAATGAGCATTTATGCGGGCTGGTATTAGCCAACATTGACCGTAAGCGACCCCGATCTCAATCTTGGTCGTGAAACTTGTTGGGCTGCTGGAAGAACCCCAGGACCAGGCAGCCGTCCGGAGATTTTGCAACGTGGCGGCTGCCGGCCGGACGCCAAACAAAGTTTCCTGCCGTGACCTTGCCCTCGTGGTCTTCAAGACTGCCTTCGAGCACCCAGCTTTGTTCGATGCCAACATGGGTGTGGTCGGGCAATACGCCACCCGGTGCCAGGCGTGTCAGGGACGTCATCAAGCCCGTCGCTTTGTCCTCCATCAAAATCTTGATCTCGACGCCGGGGAAACGGGTTGGCTGCCACGGAATTTCATCGACATTGACGTAGCGCGACGAGCGTTCTGCAAGGGTGCTGTGGGATGCATAGCCCGGTGTTTCAGTTGGCATCTTTCAAATCTCCTTGGCGTTGGCGAAGTGCGGCGGCTGTCACGTCAAAAGGCCGCGCTTAGCGAGATTGCGCATCAGATCCGCCGTTCCGAACGTCCAGGCCTCGGCGCGATCCGAAAGCGTCATGCGATTGGACAGCGAACCGAGCGCCGGCGTTGAGACGGTGACAATGTCGCCCGGTTTGTGGGTAAACCCCATACCGGCTTCCCCGCGATCCTTCGTCGGCGCGAACATCGTGCCCAGGTAAAGCACCGCACCGTCCGGGTACTGGTGCGTGCGGCCGATCATTTCTCTGACAAGGCCGGCCGGGTCGCGCGCGATTTCCGACATCGAGGATGAGCCATCGAGTTGAAATCCGTCCTCTCCGATGACGTTCAGTTTCACCTCCAGCCGGCGTACCGAGTCGAGCGAGAAGAAGTTATCGAAAAAACGGATGAACGGACCGATGGCTGCCGATGCATTGTTGTCCTTGGCCTTTGAAAGCAGCAATGCCGAACGGCCTTCGAAGTCGCGAAGGTTGACGTCGTTGCCGAGCGTTGCCCCAACAATCCGACCGTCGCTTGCAACAACGAGCACCACCTCGGGCTCCGGATTGTTCCAGGTTGACCTTGGGTGCAGGCCCGCCTCCACGCCATGGCCGACCGCCGCCATCGGTTGCGCCTTGGTGAAGATCTCGGCGTCTTCTCCGATCCCGACTTCGAGATATTGGGACCAGGCGCCCTGATCGATCAGAGTTTGTTTCAATGCCAATGCTGCAGCGGAGCCGGGCACGAGGTTGCGCAAGTCGCCGCCGAGTTGCCGGTTCACCTGATGACGGATGGCCTCGGCCTTTTCAGGCGCGCCCTGTGCTTGTTCCTCGATCACCCGCTCGAGCATCGAGCGCGCGAAGGTAACGCCGGCGGCCTTGATCGACTGCAGGTCGATCGGCGCCAACAGCCAGGGGCGCGCCGGATCGCGCATGGCCTCCGGAGTATTATCCAGAATATCGGCAAGGTCGCCAATGCGTTCGGCGCTGGCATCCTGGATGATCGTGACGGCGTCGTCGATCTCGACCAGATCGCGCATCGTCGGGGCGTACTGCGAAATGTCGTAGACACCGTCCTCACGGATCGAAACAATCGATGGTCCCTCGAGTTCCGGCCGCCAGATTCGACCTGCAAGAACGCCGGTGGCACCGTCTTCCGGCAGGGTCGCCTCAACCGTCACCTGATCCCGCATACCTTCCTCCCCGCTATGACAGTTTCCCTGGATTGATCGCTACACCGATCAACCGAGCGTCACATTAGGCGGTTGCGCCAGGTTCGCCAACTTGCAGGTCGTGGCATTGGGATAGATTTTGAGGTATTGGATCGCCAATGCTAGATCATTGTGCTTTAAGTTGGAACCGCTATTGCGGTTCCAACTTAAAGCACAAAGACGATCGCCACATTAGAGGCGAGCAACTTTCTGCCTTTATTCGGGATCGTTCCGATTCCGAATAAAGGCAGGTTGCTCTAACTCATTGCGCCTGAGGCGGGTGTGCATCGCCTGCCCGCTGCCCCGCCCCTGACACCGCATGAGATCATGGGCTCCGGGTGTCCAGGCGGGGGAGCGGGATGGTTCGAGCTAACTCTGAACGGCTATAAGAAGCTGTGAAAGGCTCTGATGGCGTGGCCACCGTCCGCATCCGCCTTTCCGGCAGCCATCGTCGGCCCACCAAACGAACGGGATCTTCTATGCTTACCAATGATGCGCGCATCGCAGTGTTTGCCGGCGACGGCATTGGCCAGGAGGTTGTTCCTCCAACTGTCGAGATCCTCAAGGCCGTTGAATCCAGACTCGGCGGCTTTCGCCTGACGTTTGAGCACCACGATGCCGGCGCTGCCTATTTCCGGGAAACGGGCGAGGATATATCCGAGGCGGCATTGAAGGCGGCCGGCGATGCCGATGCTATTTTGCTCGGCGCGATGGGGCTGCCGGATGTGCGCCATGCGGACGGAACCGAAATCGCGCCACACCTGACGATGCGGGAGATTTACCATCTGGTCGCCGGTGTGAGGCCGGTCAAGGCCTATCCGAACGTGCCGCAACGCCTGGCCGATCCGCGTGCCGCGAAGATTGATTTCATCGTCATGCGCGAGTCGACCGAGGGCCTGTTTTATTCGCGCAAGACCGGCCACGTTGAAGACGACAAGGTCGCCTACGAGACGCTGCGCATTTCGCGCGACGTCACCGAGGAACTGGTCGACGCGGCATTCGATCTGGCGCGCCAGCGCATGGCCAAGGGCGGCAAAGGGCGCGTAACCTGTGTCGACAAATCCAACGTGCTACGCGCCTATGCATTCTTCCGGAAAATCTTCTACGAACGAGCCGATAACAATCCGGGCATCACGGCAGACGCTGCCTACGTCGACGCCATGGCCCTCAATCTCATTCGCCAGCCCTGGGAGTATGACGTCCTCGTCATGGAAAACATGTTTGCAGACATCCTTTCCGATCTCGGCGGTGGCCTGGTCGGTGGGATGGGCATGGCACCGTGCGCCGAGCTTGGCCGCAACCACGCACTGTTCCAACCGGCGCACGGCTCGGCACCCGATATTGCCGGTCAGGACAAGGCCAATCCGATGGCAACGATCCTGTCCGGCATGATGATGCTCGATTGGTTGGGCCGACGTCTCGACAATCCGAAAATGATCGAAGGCGCGGACCTGATCGACCAAGCGGTCGAGGCGGCATTTGCCGACAATTCGCTGAGGCCCGTGGAGTACGGCGGCGACCAGGGCACAATCGCGGCCTCGAAGGCCGTGCTCGCCAGCCTCGATAACGTGATCGCAAAATAGCTGCCGCAGGCCGGCTACGACAATCCGTGTGAGGAACCATTCATGTCGCTCTATCCACCGCCAGTCGACCGCCATTGCGAGATCTGGACCACGATCCCCGACGCCTACCGCCGTCCCGGTGAAGTGCCGGACTGGGCGAAGGCTAACAAGCAGGGCGTGCCGACCGACTGCTTTCTCGAGGGCCCGAGTTTCGACCGCAACGGCAACCTCTACGTCACCGACATCCCCTACGGGCGCGTTTTCAGGATATCGCCAGACCGGCACTGGTCGCTGGTCGCCGAATACGATGGCTGGCCGAACGGTCTCAAAATCCATCGCGACGGGCGCATATTCATAACCGACTACAAGCACGGGATCATCCAACTCGATCCGTCGAGCGCAAGCGTGACGCCGGTCCTGAGCCATCGGCGCAGCGAGAGTTTTCGCGGCGTCAACGATCTTGTGTTCGATCGCAGCGGCCGCATCTATTTCACCGATCAGGGTCAAACCGGCATGCACGACCCAACCGGTCGGGTTTACCGCTATGACCTCGACTGTGGTCAACTGGATCTCTTGATCTCGAATGCGCCCAGTCCGAACGGTATCGTGCTGAGCCCCGATGAAGCCACGCTCTATGTTGCAGTAACACGCGGCAACGGTGTCTGGCGCGTGCCACTCCTGGCCGACGGCGGAACAACGAAGGTTAGCATCTTTGTGACACTTGCAGGCGGTATCAGCGGTGCCGACGGCATGGCGGTCGATCGGGACGGCCGCCTGTTCGTGTGCGATGCCGGCAACGGCTGCGTCTGGGTTTTCACCAAGTGGGGCGAGCCTGTCTATCGTGTGCGATCACCCGGCGGTGGGCGCTCGACCACCAACCTTGCCTTCGGCGGCGATGACAACCTCGACCTCTTCATCACGGAATCGGACACCGGAAACATACTAAGGGCACGCATGGACATAGCCGGCGAGCCCATGTTTGCGCACATGTAATACCAGCCCGCATGCAAACGCCGGCATCCTGCCCAGAAGTTTTCTAGATCATCGTGCTTTAAGTTGGAACCGCTATTGCGGTTCCAACTTAAAGCACAAAGATGATCGCCACTTTAGAGGCGAGCAACTTTCTGCCTTTATTCGGGATCGTTCCGATTCCGAATAAAGGCAAGTTGCTCTAGGGAGCCGCTGATCAAGTCTCAGGTTTCCAAAGGGCTGGGCCCTTTGGTGGGATCGTTAAGGGCCGCGCCCTTAACATATCGCCGCTTGGCGGCGATCCTTGAGGGGCTTGTCCGCCCCTCAAACACCCCGACCAGGGGACCCATCCCCTGGACCGAGGTTTCCTAAATCGCCCGTAGCGCATCGAGCGCCGACTGCGCCACGAACCGCGCCTCATCGTCGGCGGCGTTGGCGAGATTGTTCTCGGCAACGGCAATTTCCGCTGCTATCGCATCACCACCGGCCGCTTCGACGTCCAGCGCGTGTTCCGCCAGCACGGTCAAGGCTTGCGAATTGATTTCGGCGAAGCCGCCGCGCACGTAGATTTTGCGCGTTACGGTGGTCCCCGACAGGACATTGATGATGCCCGGCTTGAGTGTCACCACCGCGGGTGAATGGCCGGCCAGAACGCCGAGCAGCCCGTCCGAACCCGGCAGCACGACATGCTCGACCGCTTCCGACATCAGAACACGTTCCGGGCTTACCAGTTCGAAATTAAATTCAGCCATGTCGTCCCCAGTCGTCCCGCCTTGCTCGCCCGGCCCGCGGCGCGCAGTTTATTGCGGCAGCCGGCCTTCACTAGAAAGTTGTGCCTTGACCGCTTCGGCATCCTGCAGCTTGGCCCCACAGAACGGGCAGAAGAACACCGGATGATCGACCATCGCAGAGCCCTCGTCTTCGATATCGATCTCGCCGACCGCCATATACAGGATCCCGTCACCGCCTTCGGTAATCAGCGGCTCGAAATCTTCGCCGGAAATGGCCTCGTTCAGCTCATCACAGCAACTGCCGAATCTACTTGCCTTCCGGCCGTTGCCGCCGCCTTCTTCAGCCATGTGTTATCCTTTCAGCGGCGCTGAAATCACCGCTGCGATTGAGACGGCCTACGCCGCTTCTGCCAGCTTCTCTGCCTTTTCGATCGCTTCCTCGATGGTACCGACCATGTAGAACGCCTGCTCCGGCAGGTGATCATAGTCACCGGCGACCAAACCCTTGAAGCCCTTGATCGTATCTTCGAGCTTGACCTGGGTGCCCGGCGAGCCGGTGAACACCTCGGCAACGTCAAACGGCTGCGAAAGGAAGCGCTCGATCTTGCGCGCGCGCGCAACCGTCAGTTTGTCCTCTTCGGACAGTTCGTCCATGCCGAGGATTGCAATGATGTCCTGTAGCGCCTTGTAGCGCTGCAGCGTTGCCTGCACGCTTCGCGCAACACCATAGTGCTCATCACCCACGACGCGCGGATCGAGCATCCGCGAGGTCGAGTCGAGCGGGTCAACAGCCGGGTAGATCCCCTTTTCAGCAATCGAGCGCGACAGCACCGTCGTTGCATCCAAGTGCGCGAAGGTCGAGGCCGGCGCCGGGTCGGTGAGATCGTCGGCCGGCACGTAAACCGCCTGCACCGAGGTAATGGATCCCCGGTTCGTTGACGTAATCCGCTCCTGCATGCCGCCCATGTCGGTGCCAAGTGTTGGTTGATAGCCGACAGCGGACGGAATACGGCCAAGCAGCGCCGAGACCTCGGAGCCGGCCTGCGTGAAGCGAAAGATATTGTCGACGAAGAACAGCACGTCCTGGCCCTGATCACGGAAGAACTCGGCCGCCGTGAGACCGGTCAATGCGACCCGCGCACGTGCGCCCGGCGGTTCGTTCATCTGGCCGTAAACCAGTGCGCACTTGGAACCGGCTGCAGATCCGTTGTTCTTTTTCGGATCCTTGTTGACGTTGGATTCGATCATCTCGTGGTAAAGATCATTGCCCTCGCGCGTGCGCTCGCCGACGCCGGCGAACACCGAATAGCCACCGTGCGTCTTGGCAATGTTGTTGATCAATTCCATGATCAACACCGTCTTGCCAACGCCGGCACCACCGAACAAACCGATCTTGCCGCCCTTGGCATAGGGGCCGAGCAGGTCGACCACCTTGATGCCCGTCACCAGGATTTCCGCTTCCGTCGACTGATCGGTAAGCTCCGGTGCCGGCGCATGGATCGGTCGGCTCTCCGCCGTCGTAATCGGGCCGGCTTCGTCGACCGGTTGACCGATGACGTTCATGATCCGGCCGAGCGTTTCTTCGCCAACCGGAACCGCGATCGCGTTGCCGGTATCGCGAACTTGCTGCCCGCGGACCAGACCTTCCGTTGCGTCCATCGCAATGGCGCGCACGGTGTTCTCGCCGAGATGCTGGGCCACTTCCAGAACCAGGCGGCCGTCGGGATTGTCTTTCGACTTCGTCGTATCGTTGGTCGTCTCGAGCGAATTGAGAATCGCCGGCAATTCGCCATCAAACTGCACGTCGACAACAGCGCCCATCACCTGGCGAATGCGTCCAATATTATCAGCCATCAGTTAGGTCCTCGTGCACGATTGTTGGGTCTCAAAGCGCCTCGGCGCCAGAGATGATTTCGATCAGTTCTTTGGTGATCTGCGCCTGCCGCTGGCGGTTGTAGGAGATCGTCAGCTTGTCGATCATCTCACCGGCATTGCGCGTTGCATTGTCCATCGCAGACATCCGTGCGCCCTGCTCGGACGCGGCGTTTTCCAACAGGCCGCGAAAGATTTGCGTCGAAATATTGCGGCTCAAGAGGAAGCCGAGGATCTCTTCCTCGCTCGGTTCATAGTCGTAGGCCGCACCGGCGGCAGCCGGCGTTACCTGATCATCGTCGTCTTCGGGCAAGTTCGCCGGAATCAGCTGTTGCGCCGTCGGCACCTGGGAAATGACCGAACGGAATTCCGAGAAATACATCGTGCAAACATCGAACGCGCCGTTCTCGAACATGTCGAGCACCGTTTTGCCGATGCTCTCGGCGTTTGCAAACCCGATCTGTTTGACCTCTTTGAGGTCGACCCGGTCAACGACCAAGCTGTCATATTCACGCTTTAGGACATCATAGCCCTTGCGTCCGACGAACATCAATTTGACCGTCTTGCCAGACGTCAGCAGGCGGACGATGTCCTGGCGCGCAAGCCGCGCGATGTTCGAATTGAAACCGCCGCACAGGCCACGCTCTGCCGTCATCACGATGAGCAAATGCACATCGTCCCGGCCAGTTCCAACCAGCAGTGGTGAGGCACCTTCCTTGCTGGTCAATCCCTTGTTCAGGTTGGCAAGCACGCGGTCCATGCGCTGAGCGTAGGGCCGCGCTGCCGTTGCCGCCTCCTGCGCCCGCCGCAGTTTCGCCGCCGCCACCATTTGCATGGCCTTGGTGATCTTGCGGGTCGCCGTCACCGAGGCAATACGGTTTCTGAGGTCCTTGAGGCTTGGCATCCGAAGCTCCGCCGCTCCCTAAACGTTCAGCATGCGTTCAGACCTAGGCCGAGAAGCCCTTCGAGAATTCATCGAGTAGGCCGGCAAGTTTGGCTTCGCTATCGGAACTCAACTGTGCTTCCGAGCGGATCGCTTCGAGCACATCCTTGCCGGTGTCGCGCATAAACACCAGGAACTGCTCCTCGAACTTACCCACTGCCGCGGTCGGAATGGCGTCGAGATATCCTTTCGTTCCGGAAAAGATGACAACCACCTGCTCTTCGGTTTTGAGCGGCGAGAATTGCGGCTGCTTTAACAGTTCCGTCAGACGTTCACCGCGCGCCAGCATGCGCTGCGTTGCGGCGTCAAGATCGGAACCGAACTGCGCAAACGCGGCCATCTCACGATATTGCGCAAGTTCGCCCTTGATCGAACCGGCGACCTGCTTCATTGCTTTGACCTGGGCCGAAGATCCGACCCGCGACACCGACAGACCCACGTTTACGGCCGGGCGGATACCCTGATAGAAGAGGTCCGTTTCCAGAAAGATCTGGCCATCCGTAATCGAAATCACGTTGGTTGGAATGTATGCTGAAACGTCGTTGGCTTGGGTTTCGATCACCGGCAATGCGGTCAGCGAACCGCTGCCGTTGTCATCGTTGAGTTTGGCGGCGCGCTCCAGCAAGCGCGAGTGCAGATAGAACACGTCACCGGGATAAGCTTCGCGACCCGGCGGGCGACGCAACAACAGCGACATTTGACGGTAAGCAACGGCCTGCTTCGACAGATCATCGTATCCGATCACCGCATGCATGCCATTGTCACGGAAGTATTCACCAATGGCGCAGCCCGTGAACGGTGCCAGGAACTGCATTGGTGCAGCATCCGAGGCCGTCGCGGCAATCACCACCGAATAGTCCATCGCGCCGCTCTCTTCGAGCACCTTGACGAACTGGGCAACCGTTGACCGCTTCTGGCCGACCGCCACGTAGATGCAATAGAGCTTGTGGCTCTCGTTAGTGCCGGCGTGGAGCGGCTTCTGGTTGAGGAAGGTGTCGAGGATGATCGCGGTTTTACCGGTCTGGCGGTCGCCGATGATCAGTTCGCGCTGACCGCGCCCGATCGGAATCAACGCGTCGATCGCCTTAAGGCCCGTCGACATCGGTTCGTGCACCGACTTACGCGGCAGAATGCCGGGTGCTTTAACATCCACGCGGCGCATTTCCGAACCGTCGATCGGCCCCTTGCCGTCAATCGGGTTACCGAGGCCGTCGACCACGCGGCCGAGAAGGCCCCGACCAACCGGCACCTCCACGATCGCCCCGGTGCGCTTGACCGTGTCGCCTTCCTTGATGTTGCGGTCGTCGCCGAAGATCACGACACCGACGTTGTCGGCTTCGAGGTTCAGCGCCATGCCCCGCAGGCCGCCGGGAAATTCGACCATCTCGCCGGCCTGGACATTGTCGAGACCGTAGACGCGGGCGATACCGTCACCGACCGACAGCACCTGGCCGATCTCGGAGACTTCCGCCTCCTGGCCAAAATTCTTGATCTGCTCCTTCAAAATCGAGGAGATCTCAGCGGCCCGGATATCCATTAGCCAACCTCTTTCATGCGCAGCTTGAGCGTGGAGAGCTTCGTGCGAAGCGATGAGTCTATCATGCGGCTGCCGACCTTGACGATCAGCCCGCCCAGCAACGATGGATCGACCTTGGCGTTGATCTGAACATCCTTGCCGATAGAAGCTTTCAGCGTTTCCTTGAGCGCGCCGACCTGGTCATCGGAGAGCGCGGTTGCGCTCGTCACATCCGCCTCGACCTCACCGCGCGCGGCGGCGGCCAGGGATCGGAACGCCTTGATCATGTCCGGAACGGCGAACAGCCGCCGGTTGCGGGTCACCAATTTAATGAAATTGAGCATCAGGCCCGACACACCGGCCTGCCCGAGCACGGCTTCGAGCGCGCGCGCCTGGTCGTCCGCGGCAAACACCGGGCTGCGCACCATCCGCCGCAAGTCGTCGCTCTCATCGAGCAGCGCCTGGAGCGTATCCATATCATTTTCCAGGGGCTGGAGCTGATCGTGCTCTTGGGCCAGCTCAAACAGAGCGGACGCGTACCGCCCCGGTACGCTGGCCATCATTTGGTCTTCAGTCGCCACGTCGCCCGCTTTCGTGCGTTGTGGGGTTGAACAGCCAATTGAACTCGCAGCAGAATTCCCTAACCGATCACCCGCGCTGAGGAGGGACACCAACAGGGAACGAAAACCGGGCCCGGACTGCCCTAACCCCCTGTAAGCCGACGCGTTCCTACCATGCGTGTCGACCGCCGATCAACAGTTCCGGTCGGGCCGCAATGCCGCATTGGCATGGCTATGATCCGATCCCGGTCACCTGTTGAGCAACATCCACGCCGCAGCCATGCACATTGATTGCCCTAACGCACTTTGGTGACCACCGCTGAACTGGCCTCAAGGGTGCGATGGACGGGGCATTTGTCGGCAATTTCGACCAGTTTGTCGCGCAAGTCGTCGCCGATATCGCCGTCGACCGAGATGATCCGCTCGAAACGATCGATTTTGCCGCCGCGCCCGGCAACCGCCTCACCGCAGTCCTTGCAGTGATCGGCGGCGACCTTGCCGTGTGACACCTCGACGCTGACCTTGCCCAGGGGAAGTTTCTTGAAGCCTGCATACATCCTGAGCGTCATTACCGTGCACGTGCCGAGCGCGATCGATAAATAATCGTAGGGCGATGGTCCGCTATCGTTTCCGCCAACGGCCTTTGGCTCATCGGCGAGCAGGCGATGGCGCCCGGCGACCACTGAATTCGAGAATTTGCCGAGCCCGGTTTCGCTGACGACAACGGCGTCGTGCTGCGCCTCACCCGGCGGATCCTCGGCAACGTAGCGGGCTGCCCAGGCCGAGATGATGCCGGCCACGTAAGCTGCATCCTCGGGCTTCGAGACGAGATGATCGGCGTTGTCGAGCGACACGAAGCTCTTGGGATGCTTGGCCGCGACGAAAATCTTGCTGGCATGGTCGATACCGACGGTCTGGTCGGTCGGCGCATGCAGCACCAGCAACGCCTTCTTCATCGTCGCGATACGGTCTTCAAGGCGCGTCCCTTCGGCGTCTTCAACGAAATCACGGCTGATCGTGAACGTTCGCCCGGCAAGGCTGACATCAGCCTGGCCTTGCGAGCGGATCTCATCGAGCGATGCTCCGAACTGGTGGAGGACGTGACCGACATCCGCCGGCGCGCCGATGGTTGCCACGGCCTTGACCTCGGGGATGTCGCCCGCGGCCGCCAACACCGCCGCACCGCCAAGCGAGTGCCCGATCAATACCGATGGTGCTTCGAACCTGTGCCGCAGAAAATCGGCCGCCGCGATTAGGTCCTGAACGTTCGATGTAAAGTTGGTATTGGCGAATTCGCCTTGCGAGGAGCCGAGACCGGTGAAATCGAACCGCAGGACGCCGAAACCTTGTTGCGCCAGGCTGTGAGAAATATGCCGTGCCGCCAATAGATCCTTCGAGCACGTGAAGCAGTGCGCAAACAACGCGTAGCCGCGCACCGGGCCTGCCGGCAGATCCAGCCGCGCGGCCAATTCCGCGCCGTCGTGACCTTGAAACGTGCTGGGAAACGTGCTGGGCACGGTCGTCGTCGCCATAAATCTCGCTCCTGGGCAATGCCAACGGCCTAAACCGCAAGCAAATAAGGTAACAACGTAAGTTGCATCAAAGAAAGTTATAGGGGTCGACATCGATCTGCAGGCGAACATCGCCTTTGATCGCGGGAATTTGAGCGAGCCAGGCGCGCAAATAACCTTGCATGTCGATTTCGCGCGGTGCCCTGACCAGCAGGCGCCAGCGATGCCGGCCGCGCACCACGGCGAGCGGCGCCTCAACGGGGCCCAACACCGCCAGGTTTTGGGCTGGCGGCGCCGCCCGTGCAATCGCCCGTGCAAAGTGCTCCGCCTGATCCTTGTGGCGTGCCGAAATGATCAATGCGGCCAGCCGGCCATAGGGAGGTAACATCCCGCGCTGGCGCTGCTGGATTTCGTACTCGACAAACGCATCGCGATCACCGTTGACAATCGCCATCATCACCGGATGCTTGGGATCATGGGTTTGCACGAAGCCGCGGCCACGCTCGAAGCCGCGCCCGGCCCGGCCCGTGACCTGGTGCATCAGCTGGAACGAACGCTCGCCGGCGCGCGGGTCGGCATCACTGGCAACGCCCATGTCGCCATCGACAATGCCGACGGTTGCCAGATCCGGGAAATGGTGGCCTTTGGCGACAATCTGCGTGCCGATGATGATGTCGACCTCACCGGCCTCGATCCGGGCGATGATCTCGCGCATTTCGGTCAGACCCGGGATTAAGTCGCTCGACAGGATGACGACCCGGGCGTCGGGAAACCTGTCCGTGACCTCCTCGCAAATCCGTTCGACACCCGGCCCGCAGGCAACCAGCGCCTCGCTTTCCGAGCACTTCGGGCACTTGTCGGGGATCGGCAGCGAAAACCCGCAATGGTGGCAGTTGAGCCGTCGCCGGAAGCGGTGTTCGACAAGCCACGCCGAGCATTGCGGGCACTGGATACGATGGCCGCACTTCTGGCACAGCGTGAGCGGCGCATATCCGCGACGATTGAGGAACAGCAGGCTCTGGCGGCCCTCAGCCAAGGTCTCGACCATGGCATCGACAAGGATTGGCGACAGCCATCGCCCCTTCTCGGGCGGATCCCGCTTGAGGTTGATCGCCTTGACATCCGGCAGTTCGACACCCGAATAGCGCCCGGGCAGCAGCAGGTGCCGATAGCGCCCGTTGCGCGCATTGACGTGGCTCTCGATCGACGGCGTCGCCGAGGCCAGCACGATCGCAAACTTGCCGATACTTGCGCGCACAACCGCCATATCCCGCGCCTGATAGGTGACGCGGTCTTCCTGTTTGAAGCCGCCGTCATGTTCTTCATCGATAACGATCAGGCCGAGATCCGCGTACGGCAGGTAGAGGCCCGACCGCGCGCCGACGACACACCGCGCCTTGCCTGCACCGACCGCCTTCCAGATCCGACCGCGCTCGGCCGGGCCGAGCGCTGAATGCCATTCCACCGGCGCACACCCGAAGCGCGCTTCGAAGCGGTGCATGAATTGGCTGGTCAGCGCGATTTCCGGGAGCATGATCAAGACCTGCCGGCCCTGCGCCAAGGCCGCGGCCACGGCTTCGAAGTAGACTTCGGTCTTGCCTGACCCGGTGACGCCATCGAGCAGTGTCACGGAAAAGCTCTGCGCATCGATCGCCGAACGCAGCGCGTGCACGGCCACACTCTGCTGGTCGCTGAACGACACGCTCGCGTGGCCCGGATCCGGTGCCGGAT
The DNA here is from genome assembly GCA_965223355.1 of Hyphomicrobiaceae bacterium. Taxonomy (GTDB): domain Bacteria; phylum Pseudomonadota; class Alphaproteobacteria; order Rhizobiales; family Hyphomicrobiaceae; genus Tectiglobus. The sequence continues at coordinate 2,248,557 of CBDCWE010000003.1, read as the reverse complement.
ACTGCTTTTCCGGTATCGCAACCTCGACCAGCACGCCGGCCTTGACGAGACCGTCAACCACGCCGGTCGTGCAGCCGGCCGCACGCGCCAGTTCCGCCTTCGCGCGCACGCGGCCGTCGACCGCGATCTCGACGGCTCGGTTTCGCGCATCCGTCATGCGCGGCGGCAGATGCGCATCCGGCACGATCTGCACCCCGTATCGCGGCCGTTCGACCTCGAAGGCCGACCGCGCCGCCATCATCATCCGCACCACCATGCCGAGCGGCGACAGCGTATATCTGGCGATCCACTCGGCAAAACGCATTGAAGCGGCTGGCAATCGCGGCACATCCACCTTTCCGGCCAACGCTTTCAATTTCGACGGTGCCACCGGCTTTGGTTCGCCGACCGGCTGGTCCCAGACGATACCAATGCGCAGTTGCGGGCCGAACGGCACCAGGACGAACGCACCCGGGCGAACATCGTGCTCCTCGCCAAGCAGGTAGTCGTAGCTTTGGTCGAGCGCCACCGGCAGCACCACCGGCACCCGCGCCGGGGCCTGATCACGATCACCTGCCAATTCGAAGAAACTAGTCACGGGCTCCAAACTCTGGACTGCGAATCACGAACACCTGAGCCTACGTTGAGAGTTGCGGCCACCAGAAGGCGTCAGGCCGCCGTTGGCTGGCCGACAGCTATGATACAGACCACAAGGCGATGCCCGGACGTTAACAAACGGTTAACCTTTGCAAACGGATCCTGGCCCAACTTATTTTGGATTGTGATTCGCAAGCAAACCTATGGTGCGGGACCGCATATGCACTCGAACGATCAACCAGGATATCCAGGATATATTGCATCTCGCGGTTTCATCGCTTCGGCCGACCGCGAGCTGGCGCAAATCGTTGAAACTTGGCTCGACAGCATCACCGATGAACGTGGTTACGCGGACAATACCCGGCAGGCCTACGCGCGCGACGCGCGCCAGTTTCTGGAGCACTTGAAGTCTGGGCTCGGCCGACCGGTAAAGATCTCGGACGTCGCAGATATCAACGGCCGCACGTTCCGCGGCTTCCTGGCGGCACGCCGCAAACAGGGCGCCTCCAGCCGCTCATTGGCACGCACGCTGTCTGCCCTGCGCGCGTTGTTTCGCTGGCTTGAAACCGGCGAGATCGTGCGCAACCGGACGATTATGCAGGTTGCGATGCCGAAGATCCCGCGTTCATTGCCCAAACCGTTGACGGTCGACAAGGCCAAGCAGCTGGTCGACAGCCGCACCGAAACGGAACTCGATTGGGTCGCAGCGCGTGACAAAGCGGTGTTTCTGCTGCTCTACGGCGCGGGCTTGCGGATTTCGGAGGCCCTGTCGATCCGGTTGCGCGATGCTCCGATCGACGGACGTGACACGCTGTTGATCCGCGGCAAGGGTGGCAAGGAAAGGCTCGTCCCCCTGTTGCCGGTCACGATCGCTGCGATCCGAAGCTATCTCGCACAATGCCCTTACGAATTGCAGCCTGCCGATCAACTGTTCGTCGGCGTCAAGGGCGGCGCGCTGTCACCGCGGATCATTCAGCTGGCGATCGCCCGGTTGCGCGAACGACTCGAACTCCCTCACGACGCAACACCCCACACCTTGCGCCATTCATTTGCAACCCATCTGCTGTCCGAAGGGGCTGATCTCCGCCAGATCCAGGAACTGCTCGGCCATGCTTCGTTGTCGACAACACAGTCCTATACCGAGGTCGAGCGTGACCGGCTGCTGGCGGTCTACGATGCGGCCCACCCTCGCGCCTGACGTGTCGGGACTGGGGGCACCTCTGAACAAGCCCGAGGTCCAAGGGATATTCCGGTGGTCAAGCCGCGGCATGGCGGCTCGATACCTTTGAGCGCGCGTTACCCGACACGATGCGGCAGGAGAGTTGGGTTACGGGCTGCGCCTGAGCCAACCCGCCAATCCGGCGCCGGATTGGCGGTGGTCGGGAAAGTCATAGCAGCGCAAAGATCTTGCCACCCTCTGGCCGCCTCGGCACAATCGTGATCAATCACAACACGCGTACCGAGCAGAGGAAACTGGCATGACCCAAAAGACCGCCCTGATTGTCGGGACCGGTAGCGGCATTAGCGCGTCGTTCGCGCGAACCCTGGCCCGTGAAGGCTACCGGCTGATGCTGACGGCCCGTGATACCGACAAGCTTGCACGCCTGGCCGGCGATACCAACGCCGACACGATGAACTGCGATTCCACCAAGATGGATCAGGTCGCAGCCATCTTCACCGAAATCGACCGCCGGTACGGCCATCTCGATGTGGTTCTCTACAATCCCAGCATGCGGGTGCCCGGCACCATTGTTGACTTGCCGCCGGCAGACGTCGCACACGCCATCAATGTCTCGGCCTTCGGCGGATTTCTCGTTGCCCAGGAAGCAGCAAAGCGAATGCTGAAGCGCGGCCAGGGCACAATCCTGTTCACCGGCGCCTCGGCCAGCGTCAAGGGTTATGCCCGCTCTACCGCATTTGCGATGGGCAAGTTCGCACTGCGCGGCCTTGCCCAGTCGTTGGCCCGCGAGCTGGCGCCGCAAAACGTTCATGTCGCCCATTTCGTCATCGATGGTGGCGTGCGCAATGCCGCCAAGGGCCGGACCGAAGACGCCGGCCAGTCGCCCGACACCTATCTCGATCCGGATGCCATTGCCGAGACCTATCTTGCGATCGTCAACCAGCCCCGTTCGGCCTGGACATGGGAGGTTGAATTGCGCCCTTGGGTCGAGCAATTCTAACTGATATCCGCCTGAAGCGGGCTGGTTCGGGCCAACTCTGAACGGCACTAGATCATCGTGCTTTAAGTTGGAACCGCTATTGCGGTTCCAACTTAAAGCACAAAGATGATCGCCACTTTAGAGGCGAGCAACCTGCCTTTATTCGGGATCGTTCCGATTCCGAATAAAGGCAGGTTGCTCCAGTGTCCTGATTCAGAGCGGCTGCCCCCTGGCCAGACCCTCCAGCCGTTTGAGGACCTTGCGCTCCTGCAGGAACGGATGAATTTTGAGGCCGGCGCGCAGGGCCCGCAGCGCCCCGGTCCAATTTCCCAACCGCATGTTGATCATCATCATACCGGCGAGAGCTCCGAAATGGCGCGGCTCAAGCGCCAGCGTCCGCTCAATGTCGGCAACCGACTCTGCGTCGCGGCCCAGGTAGAACAGGATGGTTGCGCGCAAATTCCAGGCCTCCGAGTATCGCGGCATCATCTTGAGCGCCCGCTCCACCAGCTGTAGCGCAATGGTCAGGTCCCCGCCACGCGTCGACCGGCGCGCCTGGCGCATCACAAGGTCGACATCGTCATTGCCGGATTGATACCAGAGCGTCCATATTTGCAGCGCGTGCCGGCGCGCATCATCTTCGTTGTCCGCCGATTTCAACAGTTCGAACAGCCGTTTGAGCCTGCGATCGTGGTCAGGCCGTGCACCATCTTGAACTGGATCAATCGAAGTCTGGGCGACCGATGCAACTGGCGAACAACTGCTGGCCAGTACGAAACACAGCATCAGCCTGAGCATGAACTTGGCCATGGCCGCCTCCATCGGTGCGCTGCGGACATCGGCGCCCCCGCCAACCATGCGCAGCGCTTCCATCGTTGCCGGCCAACCTCGAATTGCAGCAGCACCCCTGAACCCCTGAGCCGGATCAGCCGTCAACTCGATCACATGTGCAAAGCGCGCTTGTCGACGGCAAGGGCTGCCTCTTTAACAGCCTCGCTCAACGTCGGATGGGCGTGGCAGGTTCGCGCCAGATCTTCCGCAGATCCGCCAAACTCCATGATCACGGCCGCCTCGGCAATCAGCTCCCCGACATGCGGGCCGACCATATGGACACCGACGATGCGGTCCGTTGTCTTGTCGGCCAACACCTTCACAAAACCATCGGTGGTGCGGTTGACCTTGGCGCGGCCGTTGGCCGTGAACGGAAACTTGCCAACTGCGTAGGCGATGCCGGCGTCCTTGAGTTCTTGTTCCGTCTTGCCAACGGACGCCACCTCGGGGTTGGTATAGATAACGTTCGGGATGACGTCATAGTTGACGTGCCCGGCCTGCCCGGCAAGGCGCTCGGCAACGGCAACGCCTTCATCTTCGGCCTTGTGCGCCAGCATGGGCCCGACGATGACATCGCCGATCGCATAGATGCCGGGAACCGACGTTTGCAAATGCGCATCGACGACGACAAATCCGCGCTCGTCCTTGTGCACGCCGGCTTCTTCTAGTCCGAGACCATCGGTAAACGGCACCCGCCCGATGCTGACCAGCACAACGTCGGCGTCGACCGTCTCGGCCTCACCACCGGCCGCCGGCTCAATCGTGACGGTATGGCCGTTCGGCCCGGCAGGCGAAACGCCCGTCACCTTTGATCCGAGCTTGAACGTCATCCCCTGCTTTTGCAGGATGCGTTGGAACTGCTTGGCAACATCGCCGTCCATGCCGGGAACAATCCGGTCCAGGAATTCAACGACCTGCACGTCCGCGCCCAAACGCCGCCAGACCGAACCAAGCTCCAAACCGATCACGCCGGCACCGATGACGAGCAGCCGGTTCGGCACCTGGGCGAGTTCCAGCGCACCGGTCGAGGACACCACGGTCTGTTCATCGATTTCGATGCCGGCAAGCGGCGCCACATCGGAGCCTGTTGCGATGACGATGTTGCGGGCCTCGAGCGTTTGCACTTGCCCGTCATCGCTCGTCACCTGCACCCGCCCGGCCGCGAGGATCCTGCCGACGCCGTGAACCGCATCGATCTTGTTCTTCTTCAGCAGGAAGGCAACGCCGTCCACGTTACCCTTGATACCCGCGTCCTTGAACGCCAGCATCTTGGCGAGATCGAGCGACGGCGTCACGTTGATACCCATGTCGCTGAAACCGTGCCCGGCCTCCTCGTAAAGCTCGGAGGCGTGCAGCAACGCCTTCGACGGGATACACCCGACATTGAGACAGGTGCCCCCGTGCGTCGCCCGCCTTTCGACGACGGCAACCTTCATGCCCAGTTGCGCTGCGCGAATTGCGCAAACATAACCGCCGGGCCCGGTGCCAATAACGATAAGGTCGTATGCTTCAGCCATGGTTCGATCTCCGGCCTCGTTTTTCAATCTCAGTTCGCGGTCTCAAGGGCAGCTCCAAAGGCCCACGCGGTCGCTCGGGGCGTTATCACGACCGTCGCACCATGCCGGACGCCCGACGGCAGTCTCGAACACTTGATCGACGTCTGCAGGCGTTGCCAGCTGCAGACGGATCGAGACGGTTGTTGCGCCAAGTTGATCCGGCGAGGAAACCCCCGGAGTTGCCCGGACTTGGGTCAGGCACATAGATGACGGCATCGCCAATCCGCAGTCGGGCATGCACAACATCACCGTCATCACTGCGAACCACGTGGAAGACATTCGCACCAAACGTGTTCTCGTAGAAACGCCGCGCCGGATCCGCCTCGCGGATGGCAACGTACGCAAACTCCGGCACCGGCATGCAGCCTAAAGCTCCAACAGGAACCGCTGCGGGTCTTCCAGACACTCCTTTACGCGCACCAGGAACGTGACGGCCTCCTTGCCGTCCACGATTCGGTGATCGTAGCTGAGCGCCAGATACATCATCGCCCGTGCAGCAATCGAACCATCCTTCAAAACGACCGGACGTTGCTCGATGCGGTGCATGCCGAGAATGCCGGACTGCGGCGCATTGAGGATCGGCGTCGACAGCATCGAACCGTAGACGCCGCCGTTTGAGATCGTAAACGTGCCACCCTGCATTTCCTCGATGCCAAGCTTACCGTCACGCGCCCGCTTGCCGAAATCACCAATCGCCATTTCGATCTCGGCGAGGCTCATACGGTCGGCCTCACGGATCACCGGCACCACCAGCCCCTTGTTCGTCCCGACAGCAACGCCAACGTGATAGTAGTTCTTGTAGATCAGATCCTGGCCGTCGATCTCGGCGTTGACGGCCGGAATTTCTTTCAGGGCCTGAATGCAGGCCTTCACGAAAAAGCTCATGAAGCCGAGTTTGACGCCGTGGCGGCGCTCGAACAGGTCTTTGTACTCCGCGCGCAGGTCCATTACCGCGCTCATGTCGACATCGTTGAAGGTCGTGAGCATTGCCGCCGTGTTCTGGGCGTCCTTGAGGCGCCGGGCGATCGTCTGGCGCAACCGCGTCATGCGCACGCGCTCTTCACGTGCCGCATCGTTGGGTGCTGACGGTGCCCGCATTTGCTGAACCGGAACCGGTGCAGGCGCCGGCGCGGCGACAGGAACCGGTGCTGCATTGGCGGCCGGGGAAGATGCCGCCATCGCGTCTTCTTTCAGAACCTGACCACGCCGGCCAGAACCCTCGACGGAGCCAGCATCGATGCCCTTTTCCTCGAGGACTTTTCGCGCTGCGGGGGATGGCGGCATGGCGCTTGCCTGAGCGGCCGCTTGCGGTTGGGCGGCCGGCGCCGGTGGCGAAGCTGCGGCTGGCGCCGCCGCCGCGCTCTGACCGGCGTTGACGGTGCCAAGCAACGCTCCAACCTCGACCGTCGCACCTTCCTCGACAGCGATCTGGCCAAGCACACCGGCAACGGGCGACGGCACCTCGACGGTGACCTTATCCGTTTCAAGCTCGCACAGCGGCTCGTCAACCGCAACCGCATCACCCGGCGTCTTGAACCACTGTCCGACCGTGGCCTCGGTCACGCTTTCGCCCAGTGTCGGTACTCGAATTTCAGTTGACATCTATCCACCCTCTCCGCCCTTGCCTTAAGGGCAACAAAGAAGTTGCATCACAGGTTATTTGGTGAACCGCCGTTTCATCTACGCAGCCAGCGCTTCATCGACCAGCGACCTTTGCTCGTGCTGATGGCGCGACAGCTGGCCCGTCGCCGTCGAGGCTGCTGCGGCGCGTCCGACGTACCTGGCCCGGCGGTGCTTGGCGTCGATATGCTCCAGCACCCATTCGAGGTTCGGTTCGATGTACGACCAGCATCCCATATTGCGCGGCTCTTCCTGGCACCACACGATTTCCGCCTGCGCAAAGCGGCCCAGTTCGTGGATCAGCGATCGCGCCGGAAACGGATAGAGCTGTTCGACCCGCATCAGGTAGACATCGTCGATGTTGTCGGCTTCGCGCGTCTCCAGCAGGTCGTAGTAGACCTTGCCGGAACATAGCACCACCCGCCGGATCTGGTCGTCTGCCTTCAAGTCGATCGGTGTCCGTTCGCTCGGGTGATGTTTGACGTCGGCATCGTCCCACAGCACGCGGTGGAAGGTTGTATCCGTGGTCATCTCGGTCAGGCTTGAAACCACCCGCTTGTGCCGCAACAGGGATTTCGGCGTGAACATCACCAGAGGTTTGCGGAACTTGCGATGCAGCTGCCGGCGCAGAATGTGGAAATAGTTCGCCGGCGTCGTGCAGTTCGCCACCTGCCAGTTATCCTCCGCGCTTGACTGCAGATAGCGCTCGATACGCGCTGATGAGTGCTCCGGTCCCTGCCCTTCATAGCCATGCGGCAACAGCAACACCAGGCCGCTCATGCGCAGCCATTTGCGCTCGCCCGACGAGATAAACTGGTCGATCACCACTTGCGCACCGTTGGCAAAATCACCGAACTGGGCTTCCCACAGCGTCAAGGCGTTGGGCTCGGCCAGGGTATAGCCATACTCGAAACCAAGCACGGCCTCTTCCGACAGCATTGAGTTGATGACCTCGAACGATCCCTGGTCCGGCGACACCGACTTTAATGGCGTGTAATGGCGTTCGCTGTGCTGGTCGATCAGCACCGCGTGGCGCTGCGAGAACGTTCCGCGCTCGACATCTTGACCGGACAGCCGGACCGGAAACCGCTCGCGCAGCAAGGTGGCGTAGGCCAAATGCTCGGCCATGCCCCAATCGATACCGTCACCATCCTCGATCATCTGTCGGCGCCGGTCGATCAGCCGCGACACCGTCCGATGCGCCCGAAAATCGCCTGGCAGCGTCGTGATTTGACGGCCGACGTCGCGCAGGGTTGCCAACTCGACCCCGGTTTGCCCGCGCCGTGCTTCATCTTCTGCAAACCCGATTCCCGACCACTTGCCGTCGAGCCAATCGGCCTTGTTCGGCTTGTAACTGTCGGCCACCTCGAACTCGGCATCGAGCATCGCGCGGAAATCGGTGCGCATTTGCTCAACCTCACCACCCGTCAGCACGCCGTCGTCGATCAGCTGCTTTGAATAAATCTCAGCGCTCGTCGGATGCTTCTTGATCGCGCGATACATGATCGGCTGCGTGAACATCGGCTCGTCGCTTTCGTTATGGCCGTGCCGACGATAGCAGAACATATCGATTACCACCGGTTTACCGAATTTCTGGCGAAACTCCGTTGCGATTTTCGCGACATGCACCACGGCCTCGGGATCATCGCCGTTAACGTGGAAGATCGGCGCCTCGATCATCCGCGCCACGTCGGAACAATAGGGCGATGAGCGTGAGAACTTCGGATTGGTCGTAAAGCCGATCTGATTGTTTATGACGAAGTGCAGGGATCCGCCCGTCCGGTGGCCTTTGAGGCCGGACAGGCCGAAGCACTCGGCGACCACGCCTTGGCCGGCAAACGCCGCATCGCCATGGATCAACAGCGGCAACACCTGCGTGCGGTCGACGTCGCTGTGTTGATCCTGTTTGGCGCGCACCTTACCCAACACCACCGGATCGACAATTTCGAGATGACTTGGATTGGCGGTCAAGGACAGGTGCACATTGTTGCCGTCAAACTCCCGGTCCGACGATGCCCCGAGATGGTATTTGACATCACCCGAGCCTTCGACGTCGTCGGGTTTGAAGGAGCCGCCCCTGAACTCGTTGAAAATCGCGCGATGCGGCTTACCCATCACATTTGCTAGCACATTGAGACGGCCGCGATGGGCCATGCCGATGACGATCTCTTTGACACCCAGCTGACCACCGCGCTTGATGATCTGTTCCAGCGCCGGCACCATTGATTCCCCGCCCTCGAGACCAAACCGCTTGGTGCCGGTATATTTCACCTCACAGAACTTTTCGTAGGCCTCAGCCTCGATCAGCTTGTTAAGGATCGCCTTCTTGCCTTCGATGGTGAAACTGACGTCCTTTTCTTCACCTTCGATCCGCTCCTGGATCCACGATTTCTGGGCCGGTGTCGTAATATGCATGAACTCGACGCCAATGTGCCGGCAGTAGGTGCGGCGCACAATACGCAGAATCTGGCGGATTGTTGCCGTCTCAAGGCCAAGGACATAGTCGATGAAGATCGGGCGGTCGTAGTCGGCCTCCGTAAAGCCGTAGGTCTCCGGCAAGAGCTCGTTGTGCACCGTCGACTCGGCGAGCCCCAAGGGATCGAGATCGGCTGCAAGATGGCCCATGACGCGGTGCGCCCGAATGAGCATCAGCGCCCGGATCGAGTCCTGCGTTGCCCGCAAAGAGGCCGCCATCGACAGCTCGACACCGCCGTTGAACGCGCGCGCCTGGATCTGGCCCTGTAAATAGGTCTCCGCCTGCTGATAGTCGCCGGTCAACGCCGCGATCACGTCGGAATTGCCGTTCGAGCCGCTCAGGCGTTCGAGCGGAACCGCCCAGGACGCACCCGCCGTTTCCGCCGCGGCCAGCCCTTGTTCTTCGTGCAGACTTTCGAAAAACAAGCGCCACTCGTCGCTGACCGAGCCGGGATTGCGCTCATAAATCGCCTGCATCTCTTCGATATAGGCTGCATTAACACCGTTCAGAAACGAGCTCTGGGCGAAGGATTGGTTCAGAGGTTGGCGCGACATGAATGCATTGCCTCCATTTTCGGCACTCGGGTTTGTCATGCGGACAGGTCCAAAGGCCATCAAAACCAAATTCAGCCGTCGCGTCCAATGGTCTTTGCGAACAACAACTTCAAGCTCCACCAGTAAGCGGTGAAGGTTTGGTGAAGGTTTGCTGCCTCCCACCAACGCATAAGGCGCCCGGATGGACGCCTTATGAAAGCCCGACAGATCGTTGTCGGCAACCTCCGATCCAATCCATTGCTTAGCCGTTGAGCACGCCGGCCAAGGTCGTGCCCAGCGATGCGGGGCTGTCTGCGACCGCGATGCCGGCCGATTGCATGGCTTCGATCTTGTCCTCGGCGCTGCCCTTGCCGCCGGCAATGATCGCGCCGGCATGGCCCATCCGCCGACCGGGCGGCGCCGTTACGCCTGCAATAAACCCGGCCATCGGCTTCTTGCGACCGCGGGCTGCTTCGCGCTTGATAAAGTCGGCCGCGTCTTCTTCTGCCGAACCGCCGATCTCACCGATCATGATGATCGATGTCGTCTCGTCGTCCGCTAGAAACATCTCGAGCACATCGATGAAATCGAGACCCTTGACCGGATCGCCGCCGATCCCGACCGCGGTCGACTGGCCGAGGCCGGCATCGGTCGTTTGTTTCACCGCCTCGTAGGTCAGCGTCCCCGATCGCGATACGATCCCGACCTTGCCCTTCTTGAAGATGTTGCCCGGCATGATGCCGATCTTGCAGGCCTCCGGTGTGAGCACGCCCGGGCAGTTCGGCCCGAGCAGGATCGAGGATGACCCGGTCAGCGCACGCTTGACTTTGATCATGTCCATCACCGGGATGCCTTCCGTGATGCACACGATCAGCGGAATTTCCGCGTCGATCGCCTCGAGAATGGCATCGCCGGCAAACGGCGGCGGGACATAGATCGACGTCGCCGTTGCACCGGTCTTGGCCTTCGCTTCGGCGACGGTGTTGTAAATCGGCAGATCTGCAAGATCGTCCGCGGAATGTTTGGTGCCGCCTTTGCCGGGCGTGACGCCGCCGACGATCTTGGTGCCATAGTAGGCGCGCGCCTGCTGTGTATGAAACGTGCCCTGACTGCCGGTGAAGCCCTGGCAGATCACCGTGGTGTTGTTATCAACAAGGATGGCCATTGTCCCAAGTTCCCCTATCCGCCCGATCTAGTGGTCTCAATCACTTAGAGCAACTTTCTGCCTTTATTCGGGATCGTTCCGATTCCGAATAAAGGCAGGTTGCTCTAGCCCTGTTTCCCGACTGCGTCGGTGATCTTCTTGGCAGCGTCGGCCAGATCGTCGGCCGGCAGGATCGCCAGCCCGGACTCGGCCAGGATTTGCTTGCCGCGCTCGACATTGGTGCCCTCGAGCCGCACGACCAGCGGCACCGTGACCCCCAGTTCCTTCGACGCTGCAACCACGCCCTCAGCGATAATATCGCAGCGCATGATGCCGCCGAAGATATTGACCAGGATGCCCTGGACCGCCGGATCGTTGAGAATGATCTCGAACGCGGCCTTGACGCGCTCCTTCGGAGCCGAACCGCCGACATCGAGGAAGTTGGCGGGCTCGCAGCCATAAAGCTTGATGATATCCAATGTCGCCATCGCCAGGCCGGCACCGTTGACCAGGCAACCGATGTTGCCGTCGAGCTTGATAAACGCCAGATCGTGCTTCGAGGCTTCGATCTCCATTGGGTCTTCTTCCTCGAGATCGCGCAGTTCCATGATTTCGGGATGCCGGTAGAGTGCGTTGGAATCGAAGTCCATTTTGCCGTCGAGGCAGGTCAACTCGCCGTCCTTGGTGACCACCAGCGGATTGATTTCGAGGAGGCTCATGTCGTTGTCGACGAACATCCGGTAGAGGTCGCCGATCATTTTCACGCACTGTTTGATCTGACCACCCTCAAGGCCCAGCGCGTCGGCGATCTTGCGCCCGTGGAACTGCTGATAGCCCGACGCCGGATCAATCGACATCGTCAGGATCTTTTCCGGCGTATCGTGGGCGACCTGCTCGATGTCCATACCACCCTCGGTCGACGCGATGAACGACACCCTGGACGTTTCGCGATCGACCAGTGCCGAGAGGTAAAGCTCCCGCGCGATCGCCGAACCGTCTTCGATATAGAGCCGCCTGACGATCCGCCCTGCTGCACCGGTCTGCACGGTCACCAGCGTTTTGCCCAGCATCTGCTCGGCAAACGTGCGCACCTCATCAACCGACTTGGCCAGCCGTACCCCACCGCCGTCGCCGGCGTCGGGCTCTTTGAACTTGCCCTTGCCCCGACCGCCGGCATGGATTTGCGATTTCACGACCCAGACCGGCCCTGGCAACTTGCCCGCCGCTTCGACCGCGTCCTCGACTGAGAAGGCCGGAAATCCTTGCGCGGTCGCGATACCGTAAGCGCGGTAGAACTCTTTGGCTTGGTATTCGTGAATGTTCATCGAGACATTCTCCCGTTGTCATCGCTCACCGCTCGGGCAAGCCTCCGTCAGTCCGTGAGCGAATTATGGTATCAGTTCAAGGCGCGTCTTTGGTATACAATATGCCAGACCGTAGCCACTGTTCCTCGAAACGTCAAATCCTGAGATCGTTTCAGACTTGGCCGCAACCGTGCCGCTCCTCCGCCCGGCCTCCCAGCGGCCATGATCTCATGTACGGGTTGGGGGCGGGCGGGAGCGGGCAGGCGATCAGGCCCCGTCTGCAGAGCGCCAATCGGTTCCACCACGACCACGACCGGCTTCGCTCACCCCTTTCTTGCGATGGCCTCGATCTCAACCTTCGCGCCGAGCGGCAGCGCCGCAACCTGGATTGTCGATCGGGCCGGAAACGGCGCGACCATGTAGGTCGCATAGACCTCGTTCATGGCCGGAAAGTCAGCCATATCAGTCAGAAACACCGTGGTCTTGACCACGTCACCAAAACCGTAGCCGGCAGCACCGAGCACGGCCTTGAGGTTCTCAAGACATTGTCGGGTTTGATCCGCGATGCTGCCCTCGACCAGTTTGCCCTGCGCCGGATCGATGTGGATCTGGCCGGAAAGATAGAGCGTACCGTCAGCTTCGACCGCCAGATTGTAGGGTCCGAGTGCCTGCAGGGGTGGCGCTTCAATCGCCCGTTTCGTCATGAGTTTGTCCCATCCTGGTACTGTCGCCGCGGCCCAATTGACCGGACCGCAAATTCCGAGACCACCGGCCCCGTTCGTTTGCCGAATGACGTTACACGCCGAGGTTCGGCGCGATTTCGTTACACGCCTCGACCAGCCCTTTCACCGATTCAACGGACTTCATGAACATCTGCCGTTCGGCCGTGTTGAGATCGATCTCGATGATGCGCTCGACACCGCCCGCGCCAATGATCACCGGCACGCCGACATAAAGCCCCTTCACGCCGAACTCGCCGTTGAGGAAGGCGGCACACGGCAACACGCGCTTCTTGTCCTTGAGATAGCTCTCGGCCATTTCAACCGCCGCGGATGCTGGTGCATAGAACGCCGAGCCGCTCTTCAACAGCGCAACGATCTCGCCGCCGCCCTTGCGCGTGCGCTCGACAATCGCATCGAGCCGCTCCTGGCTCATCCAGCCCATTTTCACGATATCGGTGAGCGGAATGCCGGCAACCGTCGAGTAGCGCACCAGCGGTGTCATGTCATCACCGTGGCCGCCGAGCACAAACGCACTGACGTCTTTGATCGAAACGTCAAGCTCGTCGGCGACAAAGCGGCGGAACCGGCTGGTATCGAGAACCCCCGCCATGCCGACGACCCGATTGTAAGGCAGCCCGCAGGCCTTCTGCAGCGCCCACACCATGGCATCGAGCGGATTGGTGATCACGATGACAAACGCCCCGGGGGCATACTTGCGGATGCCGGCGCCAACCTGTTCCATGACCTTGAGGTTGATGCTGAGCAAATCGTCGCGGCTCATGCCGGGCTTGCGCGGCACGCCGGCCGTAATGATGCAGACATCCGCGCCCTCGATATCGGCGTAGCCATTGGTGCCTTTGAGCCGAGCATCGAACCCTTCGACGGCTCCCGACTGGGCGATATCGAGAGACTTGCCCTGCGGTATCCCCTCGGCGATGTCGAACATCACGACGTCACCAAGCTCCTTCAGGGCGATCAGATGGGCCAGCGTTCCGCCAATCATGCCGGAACCAATTAGGGCGATCCTTGTGCGCGCCATGCGTCATTCTCCTTGCCAGTCCGGGTCCTACCGCAGCGCACGCCGCTGCCGCCAGCGCCATTGCAGCTACAATGAGTTATGAAATCGGTATCACTGCTGTTGGTTAGCCGCAATCCAAGATCGCTTCAATATATTCACACCACGTTGCAACCAGAGGCACACCGACCGACCGTCTCCGTCGCACCGCCTCAGGCAGCTGGCCTGATCGTGCCGTTGTCCTGCTTGATCATGTCGGCAGCCTTTTCACCAATCATGATGGTCGGAGCATTGGTATTGCCTGATGTCATGGTCGGCATGATCGAGGCATCGACCACGCGCAGCCCCTCAAGCCCGTGCACCCGCAACCGTTCATCAACCACCGCCATCGTGTCCGAACCCATTTTGCAGGTTCCGCACGGGTGGAAGATCGTCGTTGCGACATCGCGCGCATAAGCCATCAGCTCATCATCGCTTTGAACATCCGGTCCCGGCAACACTTCGCGTATCACGTATCGCGAAAATTCGGGCCGGCGCGAAATCCGGCGCATGAGGTCCAAACCAGCCATCAGCACCTGCCGATCCATGTCTTGGGCGAGATAGTTGGAGACGATGTCCGGCTTGTCGTCCGCGTTGGCAGAGGTAATCCGCAACCGTCCGCGGCTTAGCGGCCGCAGCTGGCAGACCGAAGCGGTAACCCCGGCAAAATCGTGCAGGCCCTGGCCCGGTCCGATTGAGGACAGCGGCATGAAATGGATTTGCATATCGGGTGCTGCAAGTTCCGGCCGCGATTTGGCAAACACCCCGGCAACACCGGCACCGATCGTCAAAATGCCCGTCCTTGCGAACATGTAATCGAGGCCGGTCCGCAATTGCTGGGCCCGGCTGTGCCACACGGAATTGAGGCTCGCGGATCGCTCGGTAACTTCGTAGACGAACCGCACTTGCAGATGATCCTGCAGGTTTTCGCCAACGCCGTTCAGCCCATGCACAACATTGACACCTGCCGCGCGCAACACGTGATCGGGGCCAATGCCGCTCAATTGCAGAATTTGCGGGCTGCCGATCGCCCCTGCTGACAGCAGGATTTCACGCCGCGCGGTGATCGTATTGCCAACGCCGTCGGTATCGAAAGTGACCGCGCTCGCGCGTTGACCATCGAGCACGATCTTGCGCACGTTCGCCTCGGTGATCACGGTCAGGTTCGACCGCTTCATCGCCGGTTTGAGATAGGCCACGGCGGTCGAGCAGCGGCGGCCGTTCTTGGTGGTGAGCTGGTAATAGCCGGCGCCTTCCTGGCGCGCGCCGTTGAAGTCCTTAGTGTGCGGAATCCCGGCCGCGACGCTGGCCTTGATGTAGGCTTCGCACAACGGGTTTTCCATGCGCACGTCGGAGACCCCGAGCGGACCATCGGCGCCGTGAAACTGATCCTCGCCGCGCTCTTGGTCTTCGGCCTTTTTGAAGTAGGCCAGCACATCCTCGTAGGACCAGCCGGCGTTGCCGAGCTGGCGCCAGGTATCGAAGTCCTGTGCTTGCCCGCGCACGTAAAGCAGGCCGTTGATGGCGCTGGTGCCACCAATCACCCGGCCCCGCGGCCAGTTGACGATACGATCGTTGAGATGCGGTTCCGGCCCCGAACCGAATTGCCACGTGACCGCCGGATCGAGCATCGTCCGGTAGTAGCCGGCCGGCACGTGGATCCACGGGTTGGTGTCCTTGCCGCCCGCTTCCAGCAACGCCACCGTCACGTCGGGGTTTTCAGTCAGGCGGTTGGCCAGAACACAACCGGCCGATCCGGCACCGATAATGACATAGTCGAACGTTGCACCGTCCTGCATTACAGCCATAGTCCGCTTCCCGATTTCCTCAACGGTTTCTGCCCGCGCCCGGTCCGCCGGGCCCGATCGCAAACAACCACAACCGGTTGGCAAGAACAACCGGTAGGCAAAGCTCGGTCCGCCCCTTGACAGGCTGGATTGTGCGCCGAAGGCTTGCACCTGACAGTGAGGCCAACCCGCGTCTGCCTGAGGCAGGTCTGAACAGCCATGGCCGACAGAGGAGCACACGCCATGCCGCCAACTTCAGACGCGCATCAGTTTCGCGAGCCCGATCAGGGCCATCCGATCGATCGCCAGCGCCTCTCCGCCTACCTGCGTTCGAACGGCATGCGTCTTGGTAACGAAGACGTCCGGCAGTTCGCAACCGGCCTTGCCAACATCAACTACCGTATCGTCATCGACGACCGGCAAATGGTGCTGCGCCGCCCGCCCGACGGCGATTTGCCACCGGGCGCCCACGACATGAAGCGCGAACATCACGTGCTCGCACGCCTCCACAAGGCCCATTGGCTGGCACCCGCAGGTCTCCACCTCTGCCAGGACACGTCTGTCATCGGCGTCCCGTTTCAAATCATCGAATATCGACCCGGCCTGGTGATCAAGGGCAGCAACAGCGCGGTCCTGACCGGCAACCCCGACCGCTGCGCGGCGCTGGCTGCAATGCTGGTGCAGACGCTTGCTTCAATTCACGCCGTCGATGTTGAAACCATCGGGCTCGGCGACTTTGGCCGCCCGGAAGGGTTCATCGAACGCGCCGTTAGCGGCTGGCGCGGGCGCGCAGACCGCCTCGAAACGGTGCCATCAACCACCAGGCTTGCTCACGAGATCGGCGACTGGTTGCTCGCCCGGACGACCATCGATCGCAGTCCGACATTGCTCCACGGCGATTTCAAACTCGACAACCTGATCCTCGATCCGCAATCGCTCGCACCACGGGCCGTCGTCGATTGGGATATGTCGACACGCGGTGACCCCTTGTTCGATCTGGCAACCCTGCTCAGCTACTGGACCGAGCGTGACGATCCCGACTGCATGCACCGGCTCAACCAAATGCCGACCGCCCTTCCCGGGTTTCCCCGTCGCGACGCGATCGTCTCGGCTTACGCCGGTCTAACCGGCATCGACGTCTCCGACATCCTCGTCCTGCGTGTCCTTGCAATGTACAAACTTGCCGTCGTATTCCTGCAATTGCATGCGCTTTACGGGACGGGGCCCGGTGCGCGCGCCGAATACCAAGACTTCGACCGCTTGGGCGAAGAGTTGTTCCTGTTCACCCGCGACGTCTTGCAGGGCCGTGAGAGTTAACGAGAGTATATGAGCGTTAATGAGAGCTGGTGAGAGTTAATCGGTAGTTTCATGGATCCGGAGACGTTGGCCCGGTCGTCGCAAGCCTGATAGCCTTCCGCCAAACCGGTCTGGTGCTTGGAGTACGTCTTAGCATGACAACAACTTTTTCGCTTGCTAGAATTTCGGCTTACCTCGCAATAGTGTGCACAATCCTTATTGCCGGTTCATTTGCCGGCCCAGTTGCAAGTGCCCAGATACCGGGCGCAAAGCCGGCAGCGAAACCCGAACCCACGATCAAGCTGCCGGAACCTTTGACGCAACAAGCGATCCGCGATCTCATCTCGCAACTTGACGACAAGCAAGTGCGCCAGCTTTTGATTTCGCGGCTCAACGCGCAAGCCAAAGCCCGGGCGCGCGCGCGCGCCGATAAGGACAACCGCGCCCTCGGCGCCATCATCAACAGCTACCGCATAGCCCTCGCCAACTCCGTCGGCGAAACCGTGCGCAAAGCGCGCGCCATTCCGGTTCATATCTCAGCATCAATCCAAACCTTCCACGAACGCCGCGGCGAAGCGCCGATTTCCACCTTCTTTCTGGCGCTGGTGATGTCTCTGGCTGTTGCCATCTTTGCGGTTTGGGCGCTTCGGCGCCGGCTCACCGAACCGGAACAGAGGATCCTTGCTGCCCGCCCGCAGACACTGTGGTCGAAGCTCGCCTTGGTAGCGGCAAGATTCGCGCTGCAAATCACGCAGATCGCCGCGTTCCTGTTTGCCGGCTACATCACCTGCGCACTCTTGATCGAGGAAGCATCTCCGGACCGCTACACGGTTATCAGCCTCATCCAAACCATCAGCGGCATCTGGCTCGTTATCGCCGTGGCGCGCTTTATGCTGGCGCCGTCCCGTCCCAGTTTGCGGCTGTGTCCGATCGATGACCGGACCGCCGGCTTCATAGTGTGGCGCGCAGCAGTCGTTGCAGCCGTCGCCGGTTTCGGTTTCGGCACCCTGACCTGGCTGATCGAGTTCGGCATGACCTTTGGCGCGAGTCGGTTTGGCTTTTGGGTCAACCTGGCAATCCACGTTGTTATCATCTCGACGATCTGGCAGGCGCGCCATGGCATCACGGCCATGCTCGAAAGCGGTGAATATGGCGACCGGCCAGGCCTGGACCGGCAGCGACGCTGGCCGAATCTTGCCGATGTCTGGCCGTTGATCGCCATCGGGCTGGTTGCGGCGCATTGGCTGATTGTTGAAATCATTGTCGCAACCGGCAATGCCACGCCCGAACTTCTGCCCGTTATGATGACGACCCTGGCGGTCCTGGTTTGTCTTCCGATCATCGAGCACGGCCTGCGCGCACTCGTCATCAACGCGGCACCGGTCGACGGCGCAGCTACGGTTCCGCTACAGGCAGCCCAACGCGAAACCCAGCGCGGTCTTGTGCGCTGCGGTCGCGTGCTCCTCTCTCTGGCGTTGGTCTTCGGGCTTTTGTGGCTGTGGAGCGTTGACGTCTTCAGCCTCGCCCACCAAGGCGTCGGCGCGAGATTTGCCTCGGCATTGATCGAAATATCATTTGTGCTGCTGATCGGCTATGCGGTGTGGGAGTTTGTGACGATTATTTCGGAGCGCCAGCTCGCAATCGAGCGCGCTGCAATGGGCGTCGACGAGGCCGAAGAGACGATGTCGGAAGGCGAAGGCGGGCAGGGCGAGACCCGTCTTGCCACGATTGTCCCGCTGGTCCGGCTTTCGGCCCGCATCGCGATTGCCACTCTGGTTGTCTTTGCGGTCATCGGCCAGCTTGGCGTCAATATCACACCGCTCCTGGCCGGTGCAGGGATCATCGGCCTGGCGATCGGCTTTGGCGCGCAAACCTTGGTCAAAGACATCATCTCCGGCCTGTTCTTCCTGATCGACGATGCCTTCAGAAAGGGCGAGTATATCGACATCGGCAGCGCCAAGGGTACGGTTGAAAAGATTTCGGTTCGCTCCATGCAGTTGCGCCATCATAACGGCCCCCTCAACACCGTTCCGTTCGGTGAAATCCATGTCATTACAAACTTTTCTCGCGATTGGGTGGTGATGAAACTGCCGCTCCGGCTGACCTACGACACCGATGCCGAAGCCGTTCGTAAAATGATCAAGAAGCTCGGACAGGAGCTGATGGAAGACCCGGTGCTCGGCCCCCAGTTTCTGCAGCCACTGAAGTCGCAAGGCGTCATACAAATGGAGGACTCGGCAATGATCATGCGGGTCAAGTTCATGACTCGCCCCGGCGATCAGTGGGTCATTCGCCGCATCGTATTTGCGAGGATCCGCGACTTGTTCGAACAGAAGGGCGTAAAGTTCGCGCATCGCGAGGTCACCGTTCGATTGGCTGAGGATGAACGGACGGTCAATCTCGACGAGCGACAACTCAAGGCTGTAACCGCCGCCGCCCGTGCAACCGCTAGCGAGTGAAGCTTTGCGATCTCGGCGTGACGACATCCAGCTCCCGCGCCCAGGTCGCACCCACGTCGCACCCAGATCGAACGGGTTTCGCGACGCACCAGACGTTGGCGCTGGTCGAACCCGGCCGGCCATGAATGCCCGCTCGCGCCGATCAGGCACCGAGACGAGCGGCCGCGGTCAGCTCCGCACAACCCCTTTCACCAAGTGTTAACCGCAGTCGCTGGATAATGCCGGCGATCGCATGTCCCCATCTTGTGTCCGCGTCTGGGCGACCGACGGAAGTTTAGACCAAAGGCGGGACACCTCCATGCTCAAGACCTACGCTCTGTTTTCAGCCGTCGCTCTGGTTGGCTCATCGGCTGCATTGTCCGCGCACGCCGCTGACTACACCATCGAGAGCGGGCAGCATGTCACCAGCCAACAGAACCTGGCCGACTCCGACACTCTGACGGTTATGCGAGGCGCCATCATCGAGACGACCCAACCCGGTCAGTCGGCCGTCTCCGCCCCCCTCGGCGCCACGATCACGAACCATGGAACACTGCGCACGAGCGGTGCCTGCTGCTCCACCGTTGACCTTGGCAGCGACAACAAGGTCATCAATACCGGCAGCATTGTCCGCGCCGACAATGCGGCGCCCGCAATCTCGGCGACCGGCACCGGCAACACGGTTGTCAACTCCGGCAACATCATTGCCGCCAGCGGCAACTCCGCCGCCATCGATTTCGGCGCCAACACCGCCCAGAACAACACCATCAGCCTGCTCGCCGGCTCGCGCATCTTTGGCTCCATCACGTTGAGCACGCTGGGTTCCGACAAGATCGACTTGTCGGGCCTAGGTTCAGAAGGTGTCGATATGACCGTCACCAGCGTCGGCGGCCAGCCGATCGTAACCGCACCGGCCGGGCGCCAGGTCGCAATTAAGGTCCAAGGCGGCGGCGCATACAGGATTGTCGTCGACCCGGTCGTCTCGTTGGCCGGCATGACGAAGTTGGGCTTTGATACGATCAGCCACATCAACACGCTCAATGAGAACTGGGCGCAGGACGAAGGGCGATTGCGGTTCGGCCGCGACAATTCGGTTTGGGGCAGAACCTTCGGTTCGACCAACCGCCGCGATGATGCCGACACCGCGCTCTACGGCTTTGCAACCGGTGCCGACGTCCGCGTCGCCAGAGACTTTACTGCGTCGGGCTATCTCGGCTACATCGGTGGTCATTCCCTTGGCGGTGGCGATCGTGAATTGAACACCTACTTCGGCGGCATCGCCGGGCGTTATGACAACAAGCACGTCCACGCCAGCATCTCGGCCAACTACGGCCAGCTGGATGCGGCCGGCAGTGATGTCGGATTTGGCCGCGCGATTATCCAGAACAACGCGCTGAACGAGGGCTACCGAACCAACGCCAGTGGCGGCGGTGAAGCCAAACAGAAGTTGGATGGCAATTTCTACTCGACAACGGCCCACATCGGCCTGCGCATGGCAAAGTACGGCAAGGTCCATTTCAACCCGTTCGCGAGCGTCTCATATACCAGGTTCGAGCATGACGGCATTGATGGCGCCTACGTCTCTTTGACCGACCAGACCCACAGCGCCATCACCAGCCGAATTGGCCTGACCGCGATGACCTCGTTCTGGGGCATGGTGTTTTCTGCGACCGGCGGCCGCGAGTTTCGTCGCTACAGTCTGATCGACGGAACTCAGAAGTCGATGAATTTCGCCGACTCGGATCCGGTCGCGCTCGAGAACGACAGTATGTGGATCTACGGCGCCAGTCTCACCCGCCAGGTTGATCCGAACTTCAACTGGAAGATCAAGTTTGAAGGCCGTCACGGCGACAAGCTGTCGACGGAAAAAGTCGAACTGTCAGGCCGCTACCAGTTCTAACAGGCTGATGAAAAAGTCCGGTGATGGCGGTTTGCGGATAGGATTCTGTAGTGCCGGGACATCATATCATCGATCCAGGCAATAGCGGTGCGCGGCGGCAATGCGATAACGGGGACGATATTTTCCTGTGTGGATCTGGAGAATGGGTTGCTCAATCACGCCCGTTGGGTTCTGCGGGAGTTGATCAACGAGGTCTGGCGCGAACTTGATCTTGAGTTTGCCGACTTTTATGCCGTGCTTGGCGATGCCGCGCTTGGCCGGCCGTCGATTGCGCCCGAAAAGCTTCGAGGCGGCATGCATTTACAGATGTTTTTCACGATCCGCTCCGCGCGCCGGTTGATGGAACAGCTCGATCGCCTTCTATGCTCCATACCAGCGCCCGCGAAAGCGACGAAAACATCACCTTGGACCTGTTTCATCAGTCTGTTGGCATCGAGCAACTTTCTCCCCTTGGTCGGGATCGTTCCGATTCCGACTAAAGGCAGGTTGCTCGTTCTAAAGTGGCGATCATCTTTGTGCTTTAAGTTGGAACCGCTATTGCGGTTCCAACTTAAAGCACGATGATCTAATGATTGTCCCGCGGCACGCCCTTCGTTTCGGCAATGCGCTGGTACTTGAGCGCCGGTTTCAGCACCATGCCGTTGGCCAGTTCATCGACGATGCCGCGCTGGATTTCCTGCCACGGGGTTTGGTGGTCGGGATACTTGTAACCGCCGGCCGCGGTGAGCGCCTTTTTGCGCGCCGCCAGGTCATCGACCGAGATCAGGATGTCGGCCGTGCGCTTGGCGAGATCGATGCGTACGCGATCGCCGGTTTTCAGCAGTGCCAGACCGCCGCCGGTGGCCGCCTCAGGCGAAGCATTGAGGATCGACGGCGAACCGGACGTGCCGGACTGGCGCCCGTCGCCAATGCATGGCAGTTCGGAAATGCCTCGTTTGAGGAGATAGTCGGGCGCACGCATGTTGACGACCTCGGCCGCCCCCGGATAGCCGACCGGGCCGGCACCGCGCATGAACAGCAGGCAGGTCTCGTCGATGTCGAGTGCCGGGTCGTCGATGCGCTGGTGATAGTCTTCCGGTCCGTCGAAGACGACGGCACGACCTTCGAAGGCCATGGGGTCGTCCGGGTCTTCCAGATAGCGCTTGCGAAACTCGTCCGAGATCACCGACGTCTTCATGATGGCGCTGTCGAACAGGTTGCCCGTGAGGTTGAGGAAACCGGCCTCGCCCTGCATCGGCGCATCGTAGGCCTTGATCACGTCACGGTCCTCGGCGAACCGGCCCGCGCAGTTGTCGATCAGCGACCGGCCGTTGGCGGTAACCGCGGCACCATTGATCTTGCCGTTGGCGATCAGCTCGGCAACCACGGCCGGCACACCGCCGGCGCGATGATAGTCTTCACCGAGGTATTCGCCGGCCGGTTGCAGGTTGACCAGCAGCGGGATGTCGTAGCCGATCGTCTCCCAGTCGTCGTTGTCGAGCGCGACACCAATGTGGCGGGCGATGGCATTCAAATGGATTGGCGCGTTGGTCGACCCACCGATGGCGGAGTTGACGACAATCGCGTTTTCGAAGGCGGCCCGCGTCAGAATTTGCGACGGCCGCAGGTCCTCCCACACCATGTCGACAATGCGTCTGCCGGTTTCGTACGACATTTGCTGGCGCTCGCGGTAGGGTGCCGGGATCGCCGCGCAACCGGGCAGGCTCATGCCGAGCGCTTCGGCCAGCGAGTTCATGGTCGAGGCCGTGCCCATGGTGTTACAGTGGCCCGCCGACGGCGCCGAGGAAGCCACCAGCTCGGCAAAGCCCTTGTAGTCGATCTCGCCGCGCGCCATCATCTCGCGCGCCTTCCAGACGATGGTGCCGGAGCCGGTGCGTTGGCCTTTGTGCCAGCCGTTCAGCATCGGGCCGCCGGAAAGCACGATCGCCGGGATGTCCACCGTCGCAGCCGCCATGATCTGTGCCGGCGTGGTCTTATCGCAGCCGGTGGTGAGCACGACTCCGTCGATGGGATAACCGTAGAGCACTTCGACAAGGCCGAGATAGCAAAGGTTGCGGTCGAGGCTCGCCGTCGGCCGCTTGCAGGTTTCCTGGATCGGGTGCAGCGGGAACTCGAAGCAGACCCCGCCGGCTTCGCGGATGCCCTCACGCACGCGCTCGGCGAGGAAGATGTGATGGCGGTTGCAGGGCGACAGATCGGAGCCGGACTGGGCAATGCCGATGATCGGCTTGCCCGACTGCAATTCATCCAGCGTCAGCCCGAAATTCATCGTCCGCTCAAGATAGAGCGCCGTCATGTCGGCATTGGCCGGATTGTCGAACCAGGCCTTGGAGCGGAGTTTGGCACGTTGATCATCGGTCGGCGTATGGGCCATGATGGTTCCTCGCGGCTCGTTCGCGAGCCTGTTGGTTTGCGCTTGCCGCCGGGGCGGTTGTGATCCGTTTGTAGTCGCTGCACGGGCCAATGCAAGTCTGCACGTGGCCGCCGTGGTCCGCCGATGCTGTCGGATTGGGCCGGCCCATCGCACTGCCCGGCCCATGGTACTGCCCGGATCATGGCGCTGTCCGGCTTGGGCATCCTTCGAACAGGTCTGGGGTCCGCGGCATCATCCCCTGGTCGCGCGTATGAGGGGCGGATAGCCCCTCATCGATCGCCGTGAAACGGTGATCACTCGGCCGCACAGCCCGCGTGCGCCTTGAGCACCCGCGCGGTCGAGGCCGGGAATTTGGTCAGCTTGCCGGCCGGCCGGATCGGACGCCTGACGAGCTCGCCGCCGCAGTTGGGACAGCGCCCGTCGGGCAGACGATTGTCGCGGCAGTCAGCGCAAAACGTGCATTCGAACGAGCATATGACGGCATCGTTGGCATCCGGCGGCAGGTCCTTGTCGCAGCACTCGCAGTTCGGCTTGAGAACCAGCACTACCCTATTCCTTCACAGCTTCGGCTTCGATCTCGACCAGAAACTGCGGCGCGGCAAGGCCTGACAGTTCGAGATAGGTGCTGGCGCACAGATGACCTCCCATCATCCGGTCGCGGACGTCGCGGAAGACGGCGACCTGGCCCGGCTGCGTGACGTAGGCGACGATCTTGACCAGATGCTCGCGCTTGAACTCGGCGCCCTCCAGGACGGCGAAAATGTTCTTGAAACATTGCTCCGTTTGCGCCGCGAGACCGTCGCGGATCGTACCGTCACTGGCGATACCCACCTGACCTGAAACGACAATCCGTTCAGCGTTGGCGCCGTGAACGACACATTGCGCGTAATGGGAGCCTGGTTTCGGGGCGTTGTCGGGATTGAATGCCTTCATGGTGTCCTCCTATTGTCTTTGAGACACTATCATCGTGCCGGCCAACATGCATTGCGCGAATGCCAATGACGTCCCATGATCTGGTATTACCCTCGGATCGCGTTCGGCTTGGCGGACCCATTTTCTCAGCGTCTCGGCCTTGCAGCCGAATTTAGCCGCGATCGACACCATCGCCGCGCAATTGCAGCAAGAGCAAGACGGCGCGTTGGATGAAGGCGAGCGGCAGCGGCTCATAACGATGACACTCAAGCTTGTTCAGCACATCAAAAAATCGAACAAGCCGCCCACCAAGACCGCATCGGCGATGGCCGCTGAAACGTGAAGCTGTGGGCAATCCCGAAACCGCCTGATTTCACGTTGTAACGTAGGGGCATGCCAAAAGCTAAGGTGCCACCAATGCCAACGCCTGACAGAGTTGCTCGAGCGAAATCGAAAACAGATTGTCTTGTCGATACGACGCGCCACTTGCTGCTCTTGCGCGCGACGAATGAAATCGTTCTGTATTCTGATACCCTGGCATCGCAGATAGGGCGATCATATGCGATGCACGCTTTCAAAGCGCTACAGCAATCGCTGCATGAAAACGAACTAACCCGGCTTTGTGCGCTTTGGGATCTTGCGCGAAACGAAAAAGAGGTCAACTCACGTAACAGTATCCCTGCTGTCGCGTGTTTGGTCGATGACAAGCAAGTCGAAGCTGTATTGCGTCAAGAGGCGTTTGACGCTAGGGCGGGCGGGTTTCGGTCTGCTCCGCGCATCCCGATCCAACATATGCAGGCAGAGATTGACGAGGCGTATCGCAGCGAACTTGAAACGACGGCCAACAAACATGCGGACAAGGTTTCCGAGTGGATCGACGACGCCAAGAAAGCGACAAAGGCAACGATCGACGGAGATGTTCTGAAATCTGTCATCGATCACAGAAACACCAAAATTGCGCACGTTCTGTCGCCGCATTTCTACAATGCGAAGTCGCCCATGCGGAAAGCGAAGTACGGCGACGAAGAGAAGTTGTTGGACGTGACGGTTGACGTTGTCAATAAGCTGCACTTAGCAGTCAACGGAGCCAGCTTCGATTGGGACGACGCCAAGGATCAGGCAAAGCGGAACGCGAAAGCATTCTGGCACGGCGTCACGATCAACGCTCGTCAATAAATCGCTCTGAAAATCGAGAACCCAGCGCCGTTCGCATTTCGATCGCTCTGTGTCTATGGGGGATTTTCGCGGATAGATCGAAAAATTCAGGAAAACCGGTCCCGCGGCCATTTTGACAACGGCGTGCTCTACCCTTGAGCTACGGCAGCATATCCGGTTGCACGGAGGCGCGACCATGGCGCCGCCTGCAACCGTCGCGTTGGCGAGACCGCTGCCGTGATGCGCACGGGCGCGCTCACGCACCTCCGGCGCAGATCTTGGTAATGTCTTGGTTTGCTTTGTCATAGCTCCAATCTCGCAAGAGCCGGAGCCTCCGACAAACCCGGAGCGGTTCCAGCAGCTGTTTGTCGATTTTTTGCGGCTTGCGCTTGCAATCGTCAGGTCGAGGGCTGTTGGACTGGACGGTCT
The DNA here is from genome assembly GCA_965223355.1 of Hyphomicrobiaceae bacterium. Taxonomy (GTDB): domain Bacteria; phylum Pseudomonadota; class Alphaproteobacteria; order Rhizobiales; family Hyphomicrobiaceae; genus Tectiglobus. Next base: position 2,222,291 of record CBDCWE010000003.1, on the reverse strand, counting down.
CGATCGGTGCCTAAAACAGAGGGCGCGGATACGCCCATCGTAACATAGATCGAGGTCAGACCCTCGACGCCAGTATCAGCTAGCTTGATCCAATCTTTAGGAACGAACAGGAGGCCGCCGCCAACCGGTACAGGGGCGGACGGAACTAGAATCGCGAAATACTCGTGCCCATCAATCTCGATAGGTTCTGAGTTCGGAAGCAGCGCCAATACTGCAGTTCCACCATCGCCACCGAAAAAGCACCAGGCAGGCATCATGTTTTTCAGTGCGGGATCATCGCTCGTCCCGAAAACACCAACAAATCGATCAGCCAAGTCGTAAATCTTGCCAACGATTGGAATCCGCCTGAAGACACTATTGATCGCCTGCTGTGCACGCCGCGCGAGTCGGCGCTGAAGCAGAAAACCCAGAAGGAATATCACGGCGACAACGAGCAGTATGCCGCAAACATAGGCGACGATTTTTGAGTCGACGAACGACAGACCCAATCTTGTCAAGAGACCGCCAATGCGACTTTGGGGGCCGACGAACTCCTCGAGCAAATTGGCCGACCAAATCACTGCGGCAATGGTCAGAGCCAAAGGCAATAGCGCCAATAGGCCCAGTAAGAAAGTTTGGAGTAACGTCGGCGAGGGCGTGCGCTCGCTCATGATGGCCTCCTTAAAGCGTCATTTCTTGCAACGCGCATTCAAAACGCGAAGGACTTGCTCCAACGGTTTGATGGGGGCGGCGCTTTTCACACCAATCATTATTGCGCTCTAAGGCGTCAGACTTCGGAGCGGCGTTGGATGCGATTGGAAAGAGCGCAGCAGCCCAATCAATCGGCAGCAGTCGATCCAAGAGACGCAGCAACAGCCATATCGTCACCCAAACACTTGTGTGTTCGCGTGTCAAACACGGACATTGTAGCTGCAGTACCGAAGTCTACTTCCCGAGCAGCACTGGCGCGCGTGAGCCTCGACCTCGGCGCGATCACCGCCAGCTACAGTACAGGAGCGGCCTCGGCCAGCCATCGTCCGACCCGCAAGATGACGGCGCTGCTGCTCATTTGCCTAGTGATTGAGACCACTAGATCATTGTGCTTTAAGTTGGAACCGCTATTGCGGTTCCAACTTAAAGCACAATGATGATCGCCACTTTAGAGGCGAGCAACTTTCTACCTTTATTCGGGATCGTTCCGATTCCGAATAAAGGCAGGTTGCTCTAGCACGTCAGACGACCAGGTAGGCGGCGCCAGTGCGCACGACCGGCGCAGACCTGGCATGATTGACCATTGACCGATCAACAATCTGTTGTATACATCATACAAAGTCGAATGCCGGGTTCGCCAAGAGGCCCGCATTGCGGAGGAAGGCCGGGAGTAAAGTCTGCATGTCATTCCGTGACCGGATCGGGATCGACCTGGCGCGCCGTGTTCCCGTTGAAGCGGGTATTCAACTGGCGGCGGCGAACGGTGTGCGCTATATCGACGTACAGACCGATATCGCGCCCAATGCGATGGAATCCTTTGATCCCGCGCGTTGTGCGGCGGTGCGTGAGGCGTGCGAGGCCAATCACGTTCATCTCGGACTGCACACGCTGTCCGGTGTCAACGTCGCTGAGATTTCGCCCTACCTGCGCGACGCGGCGGATGCCTACCTCAAGGCCTACGTCGACCTTGCCGTGCAGCTCAACGCCGAGTGGATCGTGGTCCACGGCGGTTATCACTTCACCTCGTGCAAGGCCGTTCGCAAACAGGCGAGTGCCGACCGCCTCAAGCGTATTGTTGAATATGCCGAGCAAAACGACGTGTTGCTGCAGCTCGAAAATCTCAACAGCGAGCCACCGCTAGCGGAAGTCCATTACATGCCGGACAACCTCGAGGATACGATCTGGTATTTCGATCAGATCAGGTCCGATCACCTGAAGTGGGCGTTCACGATTAACCACGCGCACTACGATCCGATTGGCATTGCCGGCTTTGTCGATGGTATGAGTATGGATCGATGCGATGAAGTTCGCGTGGCCGACAACAACGGTGAGTACGAGCTTCACATGCATCCCGGCACCGGCACCGTCGATTTTGTGGACATGTTCCGCCGCATCGAAGGGGCTGGCTTCAAGGGTCACTACATGTGCGGCTGGGGAACGGTCGAACAAATGCTCGAAGGGCGTGACTATCTGGTTGAGCGCGCACGAGAAGCCGGCGTTGCCGAAGGCTGATGCCGGAGCAATGGGGCGGGGCCGATTTCCCCGGCGTGGGAGCGGCGATTATCAATGGCAAAAACGAGAGGAAATGACCTATGAGATTGAAGACATTCGGTGTTGGGCTGGTTGCCGGCGTTTCGGCATTGGCTGTCACGGCGCTGGCACAGGACAAGTTTCCGTCGAAGACGATTGAAGTGGTGACCCACGCCGGTGCGGGTGGCGGCACGGACGTCAACTCGCGCATGATGATGCTGCGTGCGCGCCGCGTACTCAAAAGCGATATGGTCGTCGTCAACAAGCGCGGCGGCAACGGTGCGGCGGCGATGAACTATTTCAAGTCACGGCCGGCCGATGGCCACACGATCATGACCTATACAATTGGTCATGCCATCACGATGGCCAAGGGCAAGACCAATCTCAAGGTCGAGGAAATGGCGCCCATCGCCCGCGGTACCAACGACCCGCAGATCCTGATGGTGAACTGTAAGAAGTCGAAGTATAAGACCGGCGAAGAACTAATCGCCGGCATGAAAGCGGAAAAGCTGAAGTTCGGCACCACCAACGTTGGCGGTATCGACCACATTACGGCTTACATCTTTGCCAAGAAGGGCGGGCTAATGCAGCCGACCATCGTTCCGTTCAAAGGCGGCGGTGAAGTGGCGACCCAGCTTGTTGCCGGCGCTGTCGATGTCGGAACGCTTAACCTGTCCGAGGCCGCAGCCCAGGTCGAATCCGGCGATATCTGTCCGCTGATCGTGCTCGGTACGGATCGCATGAAGCCGATCCCGAAGGCCAAGACCGGCAAAGAGCTCGGTATCGACGTGGTACTCTCGACGGTGCGCGGCTTCGTCACCCACGCCAAGACCAACGCCGCCAAGGTTGCGATACTCGAGAAGGGTCTCATGAAGGCCATGAAGCACAAGGTTTACCAGGCCTATCTCGAAGCGTCCGGCCTTGACAGCACATCGCCGGCCGACGCCAAGGCCTGGGGCGCTCAGATCAAATCGATGATCAAGGAGTTTGAGCCGGCCATCAAGGAAATGGGCCTCAAGTAAGGCGCAGCCGATGGCCTCGGACACTGACGCGGACCGTGAAACAGACAATGGGGTCGCCGATCAACGGCGGCCCTTTACGCCCAGCGACTGGCTGGTGCCCGCACTCATCTTTGTGTTCTGCGGCGTGGTGGTGTACTTCGCACTGCAGCTCGATACCGCACCGGCGATCGTGATTGGCGAAGCAATGCAGCCGCGCTCGTTTCCAATCTTTCTGATGGGGCTGATCGCGGTTCTGAATACGGTGCTGATCGTTCAGCTGGTGGGCGGCGAACGCATGCCGCATCCGCGCCAGACGCCGCAGACCTGGCTCAGTATGGTGTTGATGGCGGTGTTTTACGCGATCAGCACCTATGTCGACATGTTCGTGGCGCTGGCCACGGTGATCTTCATCATGTGCATCGTCTGGGGGGAGCGGCGCTATTGGTTGGCGGGTCTCGTTGCGATCCTGACGCCGGTTTCGATCTTCTTCCTGTTCGATCTGGTTCTCCAGGTCCGCTTTCCGCGCGGTGTCCTGACAGAACTCTATTACGGGTAACCGACTGTGAGCGAAGCGATCGTCGCCATGGCGTCGGTGATGACCGACCCCTACCTGCTGCTGCTGATCTTGCTGACCACGATTGCCGGCGTGATCATTGGCGCGCTGCCGGGATTGGGCGCGACGACGGGGGCGGCATTGCTGCTGCCGTTCACGCTGACGATGGATCCCGTGCATGCCATCGCGGTACTGGCGACGATTTATGTTTCGGCAACGTTTGCCGGCTCGATCACGGCGATCCTGATCAACACGCCGGGCACGTCGGCAGCCGCTGCAACATGCCTCGACGGGTATCCGATGGCGCAGCGCGGCGAGGCCGGCCGGGCGCTTGGCATTGCGGTTGTGTCGAGCACGATCGGCGGGTTGTTTTCGGTTATCGCTCTGTGCATTGCAGCACCGTTGCTGGCGCGCGTGGCCTACGAGTTCCGGCCGCCGGAGTACTTCGCATTGACGCTGTTCGGCCTGTCGATGCTCGCCAGCATCAGCGCCGGCGGTGCGGTCAAGAACCTCATCGGCGGCTTGTTCGGCGTCTGGTTGGCGACGATCGGTGCCGATAAGTCGACCGGCATCGAACGCTTCATGTTCGGTAACTATGACCTCTACGAGGGTTTGCACTTTGTGCCGGTCATGATCGGGTTGTTCGCGATGTCGGAACTGCTCGTGCAGTCGACCCGCTTGAACCAGATCGTCGAGACGGTGGCGATGAAGGCCGTGCAGTTGCCGACGATGGCCGACTACAGGAAGATCTGGAAGACCATCCTGCGGTCATGTGGCATTGGCACCTTCATTGGCGTGTTGCCGGCTGAAGGGGCTACGGTGGCGTCGATGATCGGCTACTCGGAGGCCCGGCGCTGGTCGAAGAACAGGGAAGAGTTCGGCAAGGGGGCGGTCGAGGGGATCGCCGGGGCGGAAGCGGCCAACAATGCGGCAACGGGTGGTGCCATGGTGCCGACCATGGTGCTTGGCATTCCGGGCAGTGGCACAACGGCGGTGATCCTGGTCGGCCTCATGGTGCACGGGCTCAGACCCGGGCCTTATCTGTTCACCGAGCAGGTCGGCAAGGTCTACGCCATCTTTGGGGCGATGCTTGTCGCCAACGTCATGTTCCTTGCGCTCGGGCTCTATGCGGCGAAGTTGTTTGCACGGGTTTCGCTGGTGCCGACGGCCGTCCTCTGGCCAATCGTCTTTGCGCTTTCGGTGATTGGTGCCTACGCGCTTAACCAGTCGATGCAGGATGTCTGGATCGTTCTGATTTTCGGCGTTGTCGGATACTTTATGCGCCGGTTGGGCTTCGCAGTGGCGCCGGTTGCGATCGGGCTCATTCTCGGCGAAATGGTTGAGACGAACTTGCAGAACTCGCTTAAGATGTTCGACGGCCAATGGTGGCTGATCCTGACGCAACCGTTAGCGGCCTTCTTCCTGGTGCTTTCCGTCCTTGGGCTGTGCGGGCCGATGATTGTGGGCTGGCTGACACGGCGCCGGCAAAACACCCTCGACCAGGATGCCTGAACGGTCGGCCGCGCGGGCGCGCAAACTCGGATCACTGCCGACCCGGCCATGCCACCGGGCGATAGGCGATATAGGGCACGGGCGATGTAGTGCAAGATGCCGGACTGGGACAAAGCCTATCGAGACGCCGGCGAGCCGTTGTTTGGTGATGAGCCGACGGACTTTGTTCGCGCAATCGCCAGCCGCGCGGACTTCGCGGCGCGCTCTGCACTTTGCCTGGCCGATGGCGACGGGCGCAACGGGCGCTGGCTGGCGCAGCAAGGGTTATCGGTAACGGCAATCGACATCTCGCAGGTGGCAACGGTTCAGGGACGCGAACGGGATCGGACCGCCGGTGTGATGGTTCACCGCATCGTGGCCGATCTTGCAACATGGTCGCCGCCTGCCGAGGCGCGGTGGGACGCGCTGTTCGTGATCTTTCTGCAGTGTCCGTCGGCTGTCAGGACTGCTGCGATCAGCCGTGGGCTGGCGCATCTCGCGATTGGCGGCTGGGTGGCGGTCGAGGGCTTTGCACGCGATCGCCCGGCCGCTGCCGCGCTCGGCCCAACGGATCCCGACCTGCTCTACGATGCTGATGAACTGGCAGCCGTTTGTACGGGACTGTCCGTAGTCGAGAGCACCGTCGATCGGCTCCGGCTCAGAGAGGGCAGCCGCCATCGAGGTGTCGGCAACCTCGTCCACTTCATTGCCCGCAAAGTTTAAGGCAACGGTCTAAGAAACCTCCGAACAAGTCCGGGGTCCAGGGGATCCATCCCCTGGTCGGGGTGTTTGAGGGGCTGAAAGCCCCTCAAAGATCGCCGCAAAGCGGCGATATGTTAAGGGCGCGGCCCTTAACGATCCCGCCAAAGGGCATTGCCCTTTGGAAACCCGTGGCCAGATCAGAGGTTCCTTAGCTCTGAAATTTCCCGCAAGTTGCGGAACTTTGCGCAATTTTCACCGCGAATTGCCGGCAACTGCCCTGGTTCGGACATGGCGCTATGCTCAGCTCAGTCGTAAATTTCGTGCCGAATTCAATTGGTCGGCACCTCATCGATTGTCATGGAGCGGACGATGTATCGCTATGCTGGAATCCTGATCACTTCTATTTTGCTTGTCCTGGCCGGACCCGCACATGGCCAAACCTTTAAGCACGAAGGTCTCGCCCGCGACGCGCAGCGCTACGAAGTCTGGCTCAACAAGAACTGGCCCGCAACATCGCAGTCCGTGCGTCGCAGCAAGGCGCTCGGCCTGCGCCTGTTGAACGACGCCAGCCCGCGAGCGGCGTCCGGGGCATTTGCGCAGGCCGTCGTCAACGACAAGACTGATGCGGAGGCCTGGATCAGCCTGGCGCGCGCACTGAACGCGATCCCGCGTACGCAACTGCGCGGCGCCGAGCGCTACAACATTCCCACCAACGCCAGCGCTGCGGCCTACCTCGGCTATATTCGCGGCCGATCTGCGCAGTTGCGCAGCGAAGCTCTGGCGGTCCTCGCCCGCGTGCTTCAACGGCGCTCGTACTGGCGCGCCGCACTTGACGCCTACAAAGTCAGCCTCAGCTTGCGCGAGAATGCGGCGGTGCGCGCTGCCTACGACACCTTGCACGCCAGCAAGGGTTTCCGGATCATGACCTACAAGGTCGAAAACGAGACCGCCACGCCGCGCCTGTGCATCGAGTTTTCGGAACTCTTGAAGAAGGGCGAAACGGACTTCGCCAAGTTCGTTGCCGTGAACGGCAAGGATCCGCAGGGCGTTTCGCCGGAAGGCAACCAGTTGTGTATCGACGGCTTTGCCCACGGCCAGCGCTATGAGGTTGCGGTTCGCGCGGGGCTGCCGGCCGACATCGACGATCAGCTCGCAAAGTCATCCGAACTCGCGGTCTATGTGCGTGATCGCTCACCGACGGTGCGGTTTTCGGGACGCAGTTACGTCCTGCCAAGTCGCGGCCAAGCCGGTATTCCGATCGTGTCGATCAACACGTCTGAGATCGCCGTCAAAGTCTACCGCATTGGCGACCGCAACCTCGTCTCGGCCGTGCTCGGCGGCAACTTTACCAAACAGATGTCGCAATGGGATGTGCGCCAACTTCGCGACAAGCGGGGGCAGAAGGTCTACGATGGCCGCTTGACCGTGCGGCGGCGGTTGAACGAGGAAGTCACGACGGCGATCCCGATTGGTGATGCCGTGCCCAAGCTGCAGCCCGGCGTCTATACCATTGTCGCGAACGCGGCAGACGATCCCAAGCGCGGTGACCGGCTGCCGGCGACGCAGTGGTTCATCGTTTCAGATCTCGGCCTGACGGCTTTGTCAGGGTCCAACGGCATCCATGTTTTCGTGCGCTCACTTGCGACGACGCAGGCGCTGGCCGGCGTCAAACTCAGACTGCTGGCACGCAACAACGAAGTGCTCGCCAACGTTATCAGCGATGGCAAAGGGTATGCGCGGTTCGAAGCCGGACTTGGCAACGGCGAAGGCGGTTTGGCACCGGCCTTGCTGGTGGGCGAGAACGCAAATGGCGACTACGCCTTTCTCAATATGGCGGCGGCGGCATTCGACCTCACCGACCGCGGGGTCAAAGGCCGCGCTACACCCGGCCCCGTTGACGGCTTTATCTACTCTGAGCGGGGCGTTTACCGACCGGGTGAAGACGTCAATCTCACTGCTCTCATCCGTGACAGTGGCGGTCGCGCGTCAGCGGTGCCCGTGACCATGATTGTGGCGCGGCCCGACGGGGTCGAACACCGCCGGATCGCGCTGCGCGATCAGGGCGCCGGCGGGCGAACGGCATCGTTCACGTTGTCTGGCGCGGCGATGACCGGGACCTGGCGGATTCGGGTTCATACGGACCCGAAGGCGGCGGCAATCGCGACCGCCGCATTTCTGGTCGAGGATTTCGTACCGGAGCGCCTTGGCCTGCAGCTCGAGGCGCTGTCGAAGGAACTGGTGCCCGGCAGCACCGGCAAAATAAGGGTCAACGGCAAGTTTCTCTACGGTCCGCCGGCTGCAAACCTTGCGCTTGAGGGAGAAATCGTTGTCGGCGCCTCGAACAGGGATGTTGCAGGTTTTCCGGGCTTCAAGTTCGGCCAACAGCAGGAACGGATCGATACCGAGCGCGGTGCGATCGAGGGTGCGGGTTCGACCAATGCAAAGGGCGAGGCCGTGGTAACGGTGGCGCTGCCGCAAGTGCCACGAACCGCCCGCCCACTGGACGCGGCAGTAACGATCCGCATGCGGGAGCCGGGCGGGCGTGCAATTGAGCGACGCGTTACGCTGCCGGTCGCTGCCGTGGTGCCCCGCATCGGCATCAAGCCATTGTTCAAGGGCGCGGCACTTGAAGAGGGCGGCGCGGCCCGGTTCGAGATCCTGTCCATCGACCAAACCAATCAGCGCACCGCACTGAAGGATATCGCCTGGGAACTGGTCCGGCTTGAGCGCCGCTGGCAGTGGTACAAGCGCGACGGCGCATGGACTTACGATGCCGTGACCATCCCGCGCATGGTGGCCAGCGGCACGATCGATACCGATCCAGCGGCAGCGACTACGATTGCGGCCGCTGTCGGCTGGGGCAAATATCGCCTCGATGTGCGGGCACGCGATGATCGTGGGCCGTCGTCAAGCTTCCTGTTTACTGCGGGTTGGTATGCCAGTGAAGAAGCCGATAGCCCCGAGGTGCTGGCCGTTGCGCTCGACAAAGAGAGCTATCGGCCAGGCGAAACGGCCAAGTTGAAGATCTCATCGCGTTCGGGCGGTCGCGTTCAGATCAACGTCCTCAACAACGGTCTGCTTGCGACGCACGAAACGGACATCGAGGCCGGCGGCGGTGAGGTCGCGGTCAAGGTCGACACGGGCTGGGGCGCCGGCGCCTACCTGGTTGCCACGCTCTATCGTGCGATGGATGGTGCAGCTAAACGCATGCCCGAACGCGCCCTTGGCGTGGCCTGGCTCGCAATCGACCAGGCGCCGCGCACACTCCGAGTGGCGCTCGACCTGCCAGAAAAAGTGCGTTCAGGCCGGGATCTGGCGGTGCCGATCGCCGTTACCGGATTGGCCGCTGATGAAACTGCCTATGTCACGGTGGCCGCGGTGGACGTCGGGGTGCTCAACCTGACCCGCTTCAAAGCACCAGCGCCTGAGACCTGGTTCTATGCCCAGCGCCGGCTCGGGACGGAGTACCGTGATTTCTACGGCCGGTTAATTGACGGCATGCGCGCCGAGCGCGGCACATTGAGATCGGGTGGCGGCGGACCGGGGGGCGCCGGTCTGCAGGGCAATCCGCCGCTTGAAGCGACGCTGTCGTTGTTCTCGGGCATCATCAAAGCGGATGCTTCCGGCCAGGCCCGGGTCACGTTCGAACTGCCCGACTTCAACGGCACCGTGAAGGTCATGACCGTGGCATGGAGCGCGACCAAACTCGGACACGCCACGAAGGATGTGATCGTTCGAGATCCGGTGACGATTACGGCAACGGCGCCGCGCTTTCTGACGCTTGGCGACAAGGCGCGCCTGCATCTCGATCTCCACAACGTCGAGGGGCCGGACGCACCCTACACCATCAAGGTCACGCAGACCTATCAAGGCGATGCCGCCGGCCCCGCCGCCGGGCCAACGCAGGTGCATTCCTCGCAACCGACACTCGGCGCCAACCAGCACCATCGGATCACGTTCGATCTGGCGCCCGAAGCGATCGGCCAGGTTGCCTACGACGTGCGCGTCACCGGGCCCGGTGGGATCGACGTCAGTCGCGATCTGCTGCTCGATGTGAAGGCGCCGGCCAGAGACGTGCGTCGGGTCACGGTCAGCACCCTTAGGCCAAACGGCGGATCGATCGCCGTATCCGACGATCTCCTGCAGGACATGATCCCGGGACAGGCGCGCATTTCCCTCAGCGTCGGACCGTTGGCATCGTTCGACGTGCCGGGCCTGCTCAACCAACTGGACAGATACCCTTATGGTTGTGCGGAGCAAACGACGAGCCGGGCACTGCCGCTGCTTTATGCCAATGCGCTTGCCGTGCAGTCCGCGCAACGGCCGGACGGCGAAGTTCGCAAGCGTGTCGAAAAGGCGATTGTGCACCTCTATTCGATGCAGGATTCGGCCGGCAGCTTTGGCGTATGGGGGCCGAACAACGGTGACATCTGGCTGACGGCCTACGTTACCGACTTTCTGTCGCGTGCCCGGCAAGCCCGCTACGACGTCGACATGCGAAAGTTCAACAACGCGCTCGACCGGCTGCAAAACTTCGTCGGTTATGTGTCCGACTTCAAAACGGGTGGCGAGGACCGCGCCTACGCGCTCTATGTGCTGGCGCGCAACGGCCGCGCCCCGATTGGCGAGCTGCGCTACTATGCCGATACGCGGCTGCACCGCTTCGCGACACCACTGGCCAAAGCCCAGATTGGTGCGGCCCTGGCAATGATGGGCGATAAGGCGCGCGCCGAGCGGGCCTTTCAAGCCGCAATCGACGATCTCGGCGAAATGACCGGGACACGGTCGCGGCAGGACTATGGATCGGGTCTGCGCGATGGCGCTGCCGTGCTGACACTCGTCTCCGAAGCGCAGATCTTGCCGGCACGTTTGCCAAAACAGATCCCCGAACTGATCGACGTACTTGGCAAGGCCTTTGCCGCACGCAGCTACACCTCGACCCAGGAACAGGCTTGGTTGTTGCTCGCAGCAAACGCTCTCGTCGACAAGGCCAGCAACATGCAGTTGCGCATTGCCGGCAAACCGCACAGCGGCCCCCTGCGCCGGACCGTCACTGCCGCCGAGGTCAGGCACGGGCCGCTGACGATCGAGAACGCCGGCGCCGAACAGGTGGCCAGCGTTTTGACGGTGCGCGGGTCGGCCCGTACTCCGGAGCCAGCGGCCGCCAACGGTATCGAGGTGGAGCGCCGCTACTATAGGCTCGCTGGCGAGCCGGTCGAAATCGGCAACGGCGACGGCGCAACATCTGCGATCACCCAGAGCCAGCGGCTGGTTGTCGTTCTGCGTATCAAGACCGATCAGCCGGGCGGGCGCATGTTGTTGATCGATCGTCTGGCGGCGGGCCTCGAAATCGAAAACCCGCGGCTCGTTGGCAGTGGTGATGTCGCCGCGCTACCTTGGCTGAAGCGAGAGGTCCACCCGACCCACACCGAATTCAGAGATGACCGCTTTGTCGCCGCCTTTGATTTCTTCGCAGCCGGTAACAAGAAGACCGAGGCGACGGTGGCCTACGTTGTGCGCGCCGTGAGCCCGGGCGACTTCGTCCATCCGGCAGCCCTGGTGGAGGATATGTACCGCCCGTACCGATTTGCGCGAACGGGAGCGGGACGTTTGCTGATTACCGAGCGGAAATGACCGATGCGCGATGCCCCGGTTAAGACGGTACGCTGCATTGATCGGCGCGGCCGCGTCACAATGTTGATCAGGCGCAGGGTGATCGCTGCGCTGGTGATGGCGCTGGCAGCGGCCGTCGCGGGCGGCGGCGCCATCGTCTATCGCGAGGCCGGACGGCTCGGCCCGCTGTCACTCGATGCTGCCGCTGAACGCTCGGTGACGGTGGTCGATCGCAACGGCGCCCTGCTGCGTGCCTATACGACCGCGGACGGGCGCTGGCGGCTGCCGGTATCGCACAAGCATGTCGACCAGCGCTATCTCAGGCTGCTGCTGGCGTTCGAAGACAAACGTTTCCATCAACACGCCGGCGTCGACTTTCTCGCCCTGCTGCGTGCCGGTCTACAGTTCATAACGCACGGCCGTATCGTCTCCGGCGGCTCAACATTGACGATGCAGACCGCTCGCCTGCTCGACGGGCGGCACGAGCGCACCGCGGTCGGTAAATTGCGCCAAATCATCCGCGCCGTCCAGCTGGAACGAAAGCTCGGCAAGTCGGACATCCTCGATCTCTATCTCAGGCTTGCGCCGTTCGGCGGCAATATCGAGGGCGTCAGGGCGGCCTCGCTCGCCTACTTCGGCAAAGAGCCCCGACGGTTGTCGCTCGGCCAGGCGGCATTGCTTGTCGCGCTGCCGCAAGCGCCGGAGACGCGGCGGCCCGACCGCGCCGCCGGGCATGCGCGTGCTGCACGCCAACGCGTGCTCGCGCGCGCCGTCGATGCCGGGTTGATTTCGCTGCCGGAGGCCGAACGCGCAGCCGAGGAGGCCGTTCCGAACCGGCGGATCGAATTTCCCAAACTGGCGCCGCATCTCGCCGACTTCGAAGTGAAGCGGGCCGCCGACCAGACCGTTCACCGGCTGACCATCGACCGCCATCTGCAGGCCCGCCTCGAGCGGCTGGTGCGCCAGCATGTCGAGAACCTCGCCAGCAGGCTGTCGGCGGCACTGATGGTGATTGATAATGCGAGCGCAGAAGTGCTGGCGCGGGTCGGATCTGCCGGACTGTTTGACGATCAACGTTTCGGCGCCGTCGACATGACGCGCGTGCTGCGTTCGCCGGGCTCGGCGCTGAAACCTGTGGTCTATGGCCTCGCCTTCGAAATGGGGCTGGCGCATCCCGAAACCCTGATCGACGACCGGCCGGTCCGGTTCGGCACTTATGCGCCCAAAAACTTCGACAAGCGCTATCGCGGAACCGTTCGCATTCGAGAAGCGCTCAGCCAGTCCCTCAACGTGCCCGCCGTGAAGGTTCTCGACGCAGTCGGGCCAGGCCGGTTCGTCGGTCGGCTGCGGCGGGCCGGCATCCCGACGCAGCTACCCGAAGGTGCCGAGCCGTCGCTGGCTGTCGCGCTCGGTGGCATCGCCATTCGCTTGGATGATATGGCGCGCCTCTACCTGGCGCTTGCGCGCGGCGGTACGGCAGGCCGGCTGAAACAGCATGTCAGCGGTGCCGGCCGACAGCTTCCTGGTGCCGCCACGGCCACGCGACCATCGCCGTTGATGAGTGAGACGGCCGCCTTCTACGTGACGAGCGTGCTCAAGGATGCACCGCCCCCGGACCATGCCAGGGCCGGGCAAATCGCCTATAAGACCGGCACGTCCTATGGCTATCGTGATGCCTGGGCGGCGGGGTTCGACGGCAAGCACACGGTCGTCGTCTGGGTTGGCCGGCCGGATGCTGCCGCGACGCCGGGGTTGACCGGCAGGACCGCCGCGGCGCCGATTCTGTTCGATACTTTTCAGCGCATCGCACCACGGCGTGCGCCGCTGATGCCGGCGCCGCGCTCGGCCATTCTGCGCCGCGGCTCGGGCTTGCCTGAACCCTTGAAGCGGTTCGAACGGGCGCGCACGGCCGCGCGGTCCGGCGCTTTTCTGACGCGCCCGCTGCGGATCGCATTCCCGCCCGATCGCGCGGACGTCGAGGTCGGCGGACCTGACACCGCGGTGGTGCTCAAAGCCAGCGGCGGCGAGCTGCCGCTCACTTGGTTTGCCGACGGCGCGCCGATTGCCGCGCGCCAGCGCACGCGCCAGTTCATCTGGTCCGACGCGCGGTCCGGTTTTATCCGCCTATCCGTCGTCGATGCCAAGGGCCGCACGGATCGCGTCATGGTGCGTCTGCACAAATTGCGACACTATGGCCTTGCCGAGTCGGCCGGCACCATCCCGCGCCCCCGCCCGGCCGCGCAGAGCCAATGATTTTGTGGGTTTTCGGCCGGCGGCCGGGCGGGCACTTTTGAGCGCCGGTGACGTGCCCCAATTCATAGCTGGGGCGGTATAAACTCGGGGTAGCGTGATCAGGATCAAGGCATTCGCGGTTGAGCTTGGCCAAATGGACCAAGGCGTGTCAGATATGATGCGATACGGGGGAACACATGAACTCACCAACCATGCTGGATGCGCTTGCGTGGGGACGGCCGCGATTGCGGTCGGCACCGGCCGTCGCACCGGCCCTGGTCGGGCTGGCCGCAGCCGCTATTCTGGCCGGCCTGCAGATCATTCCGACGTTCGTTTATACGGACAATGAGACCGGCCGGGCCGCCCAAAGCACCTCGAAGGCCTCCCAACCAACTCGACCGGCGGCAAGCCGCGATCGTCAATGGGCGTTTGGCGGTTACGGTGGGATTGCCTATACGCATCCGACCACGGTGCACATTTTGAACCCGGGCCGCACCGATCTCAAGGTGCGCGATTTCGGTTGGATCGGCCAGCCGTTCAAGGCGCCGATTTACTACGGCCTTCGCATCCAGCGCTGGCAGGGCGGCGGGCAGTTCGGCGCGATGCTCGACTTTACCCATGCCAAGGCGATCGCGCGCAAGGATGATATTGCGAGCTTCGAAGGTCGGATCAACGGCCAGCCCGTTGCCGACAAACAGGCGATCAAAGACGTGTTTCGCCATCTCGAGTTCAGTCACGGCCACAATATGCTGACGCTGAACGGTCTGGCGCGCCTGACACCGTCGTTCAGCCGGTTCCGCCCCTATCTGGGCGCCGGCGCCGGGATCTCGCTGCCGCACTCGGAAGTCGGCCTTCATGCGGACAATGCGCGGACCTACGAATACCATTTTGCGGGGTTCGTCGGACAGGCCCTCTTCGGCCTCGAACTCCGGCTTGGCCGGACTTCGGTGTTTGTCGAGTACAAATTCAGCCACGCGCCCTACGACATTCCGTTGTCGCACGAGCCGCGCGGCTGGTTGCTCGTTACCGATCTTTGGCGCCAGTTCACGGCCTGGTGGACCGGCGAAAGGCCGCCGGGCGGGCGGCTCTCGACGACGCTTTCGACGCATCACGGCATTGGCGGGTTGATGATCAACAGCCACCGACCACCGCCGTCAACCGGCGGACCATGACGGTTTGGGCCGAGGATGCCTGATTTCGAAACCCCCGGCCAGGCAACGGTTCGCGACGCGGTCGAGAGGCTCGCGCTAGATCATCGTGCTTTAAGTTGGAACCGCTATTGCGGTTCCAACTTAAAGCACAAAGATGATCGCCACTTTAGAGGCGAGCAACTTTCTGCCTTTATTCGGGATTGTTCCGATTCCGAATAAAGGCAGGTTGCTCTAGCTCTGAAACGCTATCGGCTAACATCGACGGGATGGGACACAAGCACGCTGTTGGCAAACCCGCAATCCCGGTGCACAACGGCGCATGCCACAGCCAACCGCACAGTTCCTGGCAGACCAAGCCTCACGCGCCGTCCGCGTTCTCGGCATCGAGGCGAGTTGCGATGAAACCGCCGCCGGGGTCATCGTGCGCACGGCCAGCGGCGCTGGCCAGATCTTGTCCAACATCATCCGTTCGCAATGGCAAGAACACCGCGCCTATGGCGGCGTCGTGCCGGAAATCGCAGCGCGCGCGCATGTCGAATGCCTTGATGACATCATTGCCCTGGCACTGTCGCAGGCCAACACCTCGCTGGACGGCATCGATGCCGTCGCCGCCACGGCAGGGCCGGGACTGATCGGCGGATTAATCGTCGGCATGACGACTGCAAAGGCCGTGGCGAGCGCGACCGGTAAGCCGTTCATCGCCGTTAACCACCTTGAAGCGCACGCCCTCACCGTCGGACTGACGGACGGCTTGGCGCCGCCCTACCTGCTGCTGCTGGTGTCGGGCGGCCACACTCAGATCGTCCTGGTGGAAGCCGTCGGGCGATACCGGCGGTTGGGAACGACAATCGACGATGCTCTCGGCGAAGCGTTTGATAAGACCGCGAAGCTGCTGGGGTTGGGCTTTCCCGGCGGCCCGGCAGTCGAACGAGCCGCGCTGGGCGGCGAGCCCGATCGGTTTAGTTTCCCGCGACCGCTCAAGGGACGACCTGAACCGCACTTTTCTTTTGCCGGCCTGAAGACCGCGGTGCGGCGCCAGGCGCAACAGCTGGCGCCCTTGGGTGCTCAGGACATTGCAGATCTGTGCGCCGGTTTCGAGGCGGCCGTTTGCGATTGTGTCGCCGACAGGATTGCGCGCGCCTACCAACTTGTCGCAAACCACTCTTCAGGGCCCGGCAGGCCGCCACTGGTTGCTGCCGGCGGTGTGGCGCGCAACAACAAATTGCGAACGACGCTCGAGCACTCGGCAGCCGACGTCGGTGCCAAGCTGTACATCCCCCCGGCGGAGCTGTGCACGGACAACGGCGCCATGATTGCGTGGGCGGGCGCTCAGCACTACGTTCAAGGCCGAATCAGTGCGCTGGATGTCGGCGCTCGATCACGGTGGCCGCTGGATGAGACCTCCGTGGCGATCTACGGTTCGGGCAAGCATGGTGCAAAAGCCTGAGCCAGCGGCGCGTGCTCGGCATGTGATTTCAAACCTTCGGCGAGGACGGATTGGCGGATCAAAGCTTACAGAAAATCGGTGTCGTCGGCGGCGGCGCCTGGGGAACCGCGCTTGCTCAAACGCTTGCCGAGGCCGGACGTGACGTGCAGTTGTGGGCCTACGAAACCGATACCGTGCGCGAGATCAATGACCATCACACGAACCGGGTGTTTCTCGCCGGTGTTGAGCTCAACGGCGCCATCTCAGCCACAGATGCCCTGGCAGAAGTTGCCGCCAACGATTTGCTGCTGCTGGTTCCTCCGGCCCAGCATGTGCGGCGGATTGCCAGCCAGCTCAAGCCGCATCTCGATCGCCAAACACCCGTGCTGATATGCGCCAAGGGCATCGAGCAGCAGAGCGGCGAGCTACTCGGCGAGATCATCGCCAGTGAGCTGCCGGCCGCGACCTTCGGTGTCCTGTCCGGGCCGAGTTTCGCCGGCGAGGTGGCGCGCGGTCTGCCGGCTGCCCTAACGGTGGCCTGTCCGCACGAACACCTCAGTGTGCGGGTGGCGCAAGCCCTCGGCTCGCGCAACTTGCGGATCTATTGGACCGATGACCTGATCGGCGTGCAACTGGGCGGTGCGATAAAAAACGTGCTGGCGATTGCCGCTGGAATTGTCGACGGTCGCAAGCTGGGCGCCAGTGCGCATGCCGCGCTTGTGACGCGCGGGTTCGCCGAGATGCGGCGGTTCGCAGAGGCGCTCGGCGGGCGCCCGGACACACTGTCCGGGCTTTCCGGCCTCGGCGACCTGCTGTTGACCTGCGGCAGCGCGCAATCGCGAAACATGTCGCTTGGCCGGGCCCTCGGGCAGGGACGTGATCTCCAGCAGATCCTGGCTGAGCGGCGCGCGGTTACCGAAGGCGTCTACACCGCCGAGGCCGTGGTCCGGATCGCCAGCGAACGACATGTGGAGGTCCCAATCGCGCGCGCGGTCAAGGCAATCGTCGACGGCGATCTCAGCGTCGATGATGCAATTGGTGCGTTGATGGCACGGCCGCTGCGTGCCGAAACCGAGGGCTGATGGGGTAACAGAGGAGGGTGAGACGACCATGGCCAAGGCAACTGCCAAAGTTCCAGCGAAGAAGGGCTCATCGAAGGCGGCAGCAAACAAGACCGCTCAAAGGAAATCGCCGGCGAAGAATTCGTTGGCCGACAAGCGCTCGGCAACGGCTGCCTCGAAGCCCGCGGCCAAAATCGGCGCGCCGCCAAAGCGGACCGGCAAGCAACCACTCTACTGGCTATTCAAATCCGAGCCCGACAAATTCTCATGGGATGATCTCAAGGCAAAGGGCAACAAGGGTGAGGAATGGGATGGCGTCAGGAACTATCTGGCGCGCAACAACATGCGCGCGATGCGGATCGGCGATCTCGGCTTCTTTTATCATTCCAATGCCGGCAAGGACATTGTCGGGATCTGCGAAGTTTGCGCGGAATCCCATCAGGATTCGACGACCGCAGACGAGCGCTGGGATTGTGTCGACGTTCGTGCGGTTTGCGCGATGCCATCGCCCGTAACCCTCGGCGCCGTCAAAGCCAATCCAAAGCTGTCCGGGATGGCGCTGGTGACTGCAATGCGCCTGTCGGTGCAGCCGGTGACAACGGCTGAGTGGGCGCAAGTGTGCAAAATGGGCGGGCTCGATCCCAAGACGATCAAGGGCTGACAATCAGCATGTCACTTGGCCTTGATGCACAGCAGGATCACCGCGGCTTCATCGTTGCCAACACGCGCCGTCTGCAGCCGCCGCTGGTTCCCGAGATCACGCTTTACCTGGCCGAAGAATCCGTGCCGCTGTGGCAGAAGACGGAAGAGCAACTCGGGCAGATCAACGTACCGCCGCCGTTCTGGGCGTTTGCCTGGGCCGGCGGGCAGGCGCTGGCGCGCTACATTCTCGATACGCCCGACCTTGCAAGCGGCAAGCGCGTGATCGACCTTGGCGCCGGCTCAGGCCTGTGTGCAATCGCCGCCCGGTTCGCCGGTGCAGCAACCGTCGTGGCCGCCGACGTTGACCCGTTCTGTGAGTTTGCAATCGCGCTAAACGCGGAAGCAAACGACTGTCAGGTGACCGCGACGACCGACAATCTGCTCATCCAGCCGCCACCTGCGGTCGACCTTGTGCTGATCGGCGACCTCTTCTACGAACAGGACCTGTCGCACAGCGTTTTGGCCTGGGCGGACGCGGCCATGGAGCAGGGCGCGCGCGTACTGGTCGGCGACCCGCGGCGCAGCTTTTTTCCGGCCGAAAGGTTCCGTCCAATTGGCGAATATGCGGTTCCGGTCACGCGCGCGCTGGAGGATGCGGCGATCAAACGCACGGCCGTGTGGGAGCTGATGGCACGGTAATTCCGCCTCTGGCGGAAACATCTAGCAAACCTCTGAATAAGTCCGAGGTCCAGGGGATCATCCCCTGGTCGGGGTGTTTGAGGGGCGGACAAGCCCCTCAAGGATCGCCGCAGGGCGGCGATTGGCTAAGGGCCGGACCCTTTGCAATCCGGTGACTTGATCAGACGATCGCCACTTTAGAGCAACCTACCTTTATTCGGAATCGGAACGATCCCGAATAAAGGTAGAAAGTTGCTCGCCTCTAAAGTGGCGATCATCTTTGTGCTTTAAGTTGGAACCGTTATTGCGGTTCCAACTTAAAGCACGATGATCTAGAACCGAGCAACCTCGATATTCACTGTTGAAAACTGCCTTGAACCACTTGTCTGAGGATCGGAAGGCCGCAGAGTCGGATCAGATTGCGCGTACTTAAATTGAGGTGGCGTAGCATGTATTTATGGCATTTGTTGCCGCACGAGCTGTGGCGTGATCCTGGCAAGGACTGGAAGTTGAGCTGGCCGCGATTGGGCCTTGCCTGCGTGTTCTTAATGGCGATGTCGTTTATGACGGTGCATGCGTATCTCAACATGCCGAAAAGCGAAGAACAACAATTCACCGACGCATGCCGGCAACTCGGCGGTGTGCTGGTGCGCGATGTGGACGGTATGGCGATGGACGCCAAGGCCCTATGTATCCAGCGTGAAGCCCTGATCGGCTGGTTAAACAAGTGATTGAATTTGATCGCGGGATGGTTCGTGACGGCCGCAGCGACAGGGACAGATCTGTTGCGCCGATCAACATCCGCCGCGGTTGTACCGGGCCATGATCACTTCGCCCGACTTGGCACGGCGCGACGATGCCGGGCGACGGGCAGCCTGCAAACGCCCCGCCCGGGGATGCTCTCCTGACCCTCGAACTTGATCCGACCATGCCTGATCTTTGGTGCAATATCACGTGCCGATGCCGCCCCTAGGTCACGGCGTTTACGGCGTCCCCTGTTGAGGGCTCTAAATCAAGCCGAGACCGCGAAAACTGGCATGGCCGTTGCGACCGACAACGATGTGATCGTGAACGGTGATGCCGAGCGGCTTTGCAGCACCGACGATTTGGCGGGTCATCTCGATGTCGGCGCGGGACGGGTGCGGATCGCCAGAGGGGTGATTGTGGACGAGAAGAAGTGCGCTGGCCGAATGTTCGAGGGCGCGCTTGAGAACTTCGCGGACGTAGACGGGAGTGTGATCGACGGTGCCTTGGCTCTGAACCTCATCGGCGAGTAATCGGTTTTTCCTATCGAGAAACAGCACGCGAAACTGCTCTCGGGCCTCTCGCCCCATGGCGGCACGGCAGTAGTCCAGCACCTGCGTCCAGCTCGACAGAACCGGTCGGTCGATGATCTCGCCCTGCATCATGCGCAACGCCGCCGCGCGCACCAGTTTAAGCTCGGTGACAACCGCATCGCCGACGTCGCGAACCTCCAGCAGTAGGTTGTCCGGGGCGTTGACGACCTCTGCAAAGCTGCCGAACCGCTTGATCAGGCGCTTGGCCACGTGCTTGGTATCGCGCCGCTGGATGGCGCGAAACAAGACAAGCTCAAGTAATTCATAATCGGGCATCGCCTCGGCACCGCCCTTCATGAAGCGTTCCCGCAGGCGCTGGCGGTGACCGACCTGGCCCGGGTTCGACTTGGTCTTGGCCCCGGATTGATCGAGGTGGGCTTCAAAAAATGCACCCTGAGCGGTGGCAGCGGGCCGGGCACAACCATCGCTTGCAGGCCCGCCGGAGCCCGGCGCGGCAGCGGGCGTTGCCATCTTGACCCGAGCTTGCTTCGCAGAAGGATCCGTCATCTCACCAACCTGAAACTCAGTCTGCACCATAGGGCGGACAATGCAATCCGGCCGGCGAGTAGGTAAACACTTCACAACCGTCCTCCGTGACCCCGACGGTGTGCTCAAACTGAGCAGACAGTTCGCGATCGCGGGTCACCGCCGTCCAGCCATCGGGTAGGATTTTGACCTGCGGCCGGCCGAGATTGATCATCGGTTCGATGGTAAACAGCATGCCGGGTCTCAACTCCGGGCCCTCGCCGCCGCGCCCGTAGTGCAAAATGTTGGGCTTGTCGTGAAACACGCGGCCAAGGCCGTGGCCGCAAAAATCGCGGACCACGCTGCAGCGCTCGCCTTCCGCATAGGTTTGGATGGCTTCGCCGATGTGGCCCGTCGTGTGGCCCGGTTTGACGGCGCCAACGCCGCGCCTCAAACACTCGTAGGTGATATTGAGCAGGCGTTCGGCTTTGCGCGAGATTTCCCCAACCGGATACATGCGACTGGTGTCGCCGTGCCAGCCATCAACGATCAACGTCACGTCGATGTTGACGACATCGCCGTTACGCAACGGCTTGGGGCCTGGAATGCCATGGCACACGACATGGTTGATCGATGTGCAGCATGATTTTGGATAGCCGCGATAGTGCAGGGTTGCCGGCAGCGCGCCGTGGTCCTGTGCATATTGGAAGACCAGGTCATCGAGAAACTCGGTGGTTACGCCCGGTTTGACGTGCGCCACCAACATATCGAGCGCCGCCGCGGCCAGCCGGCCGGCGTTGCGCATGCCCGCAAACGCGTCCGGCCCGTGGATCGGAATGTCGGAATCGCGCGTGCGTGTCGCGATGCGGGTAATATCAAGATTGGACATGCGATGAACGCCTCGACGCGCGATGGAAAGAGGGACCTACCCCGGAATTTAGAGCAATTGGCGCAAGGTGCAATTGCAAGGCCGGCTTGACTGACGGTGATCGGCGCACAATACACTTTATACCAGCCCGCATAAATATTGATCCGCTTCATGGGGCCGGTGATATGCACGTTGCGGTGGGTCGCAACCCCACGGCCGGTTGCCAGCTGCTGCATCCGGGCTTGATCGCGCTTCAACGCCTTCGGTTAATCGACGGTGGGATGGTTCGCGGTCGGTCTGAAAGGCTATAGTGGGCAAACCCTTAAATCCGCTCGCACGGGAATGGATCAAACCGAATGAAGCGTGATCACGCCAACAGAGCAGCAAGTGTTCGCGACCAAGTTGCGGCGCTCGGACGCCGTTCGATCGTCATGGTCGGGCTGATGGGCTGCGGAAAGTCTTCGGTTGGTCGGCGGCTTGCCGCACGTGTCGGGCTGCCGTTCATTGACGCCGATGACGAAATCGAAAGGGCTGCCGGAAAATCAATCCCTGATATTTTCGCTGACTACGGCGAAGCGCATTTTCGCGATCGCGAGATCCGCGTAATCGACCGTCTGCTGCAGGCCGGCCCGCAGGTCTTAGCGACCGGCGGCGGCGCGTTCATGCGTCAGGAGACCAGGGATGCGATCTCGGCGAAGGGAATATCGCTGTGGTTGAAAACCGAACTCCCGGTGCTCATGGCCCGCGTCAGGCGCCGCGAGGACCGGCCGTTGCTGCAAACACCCGACCCTGAAGCGACAATGAAGCAGCTTATGGATGAACGCTATCCGGTCTATGCTTTGGCGGACATTACCGTGCACAGCCGCGATCGCTCGCATGACGAAGTCGTCAAGGACGCCCTGGCGGCACTGGGCAAGTTTCTCTCGAAAGAACGCCGCACGTCGCGTTAGCGCGCCGCCGGCCAGATGCGCGATGAAACTCAAGGAGTATGTGGGCGATGGCCCGGACAGATCATGACAGCGTTCGTGTTGAGCTTGGAACGCGGTCTTATGACGTTATGATCGGTGAGGGCCTGCTTGCCAGCGCGGATCGATTGCTGGCTGAGCGCCTGGGAGCCGGCACCAAAGCGTTTATTGTGACCGACAAAAATGTCGGACCTGCGCATCTGGACAAGATTGCCCGGCCACTCGCGGTTGGCGGCCGATTGCGCGGTACAGTGGAGTTGCCGGCCGGCGAAGCGACAAAGTGCTTCGAACAATTGGAAGCGCTATGTGCCGGCATCCTCGATGCGGGTGTGGAGCGGGGGGACTGCATTGTTGCACTTGGCGGCGGCGTTATTGGCGACCTTGGTGGTTTTGCCAGCGCGATCGTTCGGCGCGGCGTGCGCTATGTCCAGATTCCAACCAGTTTGCTGGCGCAGGTCGACTCCTCCGTCGGCGGCAAAACCGCCATCAACATGCGCCACGGTAAGAACTTGGTCGGCGCCTTTCATCAACCGCATTTGGTCCTGGCCGACAGCGATGTTCTGGCCACCCTGCCGGAGCGGGAAATGCGCGCCGGCTACGCCGAAGTCGTGAAGTACAGTCTGCTGGGCGACCGAAAGTTCTACGATTGGCTGGATCTCAATGTCGAAAGGGT
The DNA here is from genome assembly GCA_965223355.1 of Hyphomicrobiaceae bacterium. Lineage (GTDB taxonomy): Bacteria > Pseudomonadota > Alphaproteobacteria > Rhizobiales > Hyphomicrobiaceae > Tectiglobus. Next base: position 2,199,213 of record CBDCWE010000003.1, on the reverse strand, counting down.
GCTCGGCGGCGATCGCAAGGCACTGCAATATGCGGTCAAGCGCAGCGTCGAAATCAAGGCCGATATCGTGGCGCGCGATGAGACCGAACGGGGCGACCGCGCCCTGCTCAACCTGGGCCACACATTCGGCCACGCCTTGGAGGCATGGACGGGATATTGTTCTCGTCTGCTGCACGGTGAGGGGGTGGCTGTTGGCATGTGCCTCGCGTTTCGCCTGTCGGAGCAACTCAAGCTTTGCCAACCGCAACTGGCGGCCCAGGTCAGCGCTCACCTCAAACGGGCCGGCTTGCCGGTCGCGATTGGCGAGATCGACGGCCCGACGCCTGCAAACGCCGAGCAGTTGGTGGAGTTGATGGGCCAGGACAAAAAGGTTCAAGCCGGGCGGTTGACGTTCATCATGGCCAGGGCCATTGGCGATGCCTTTGTGACGCGCGAGATCAGCCGCGATGAGGTCCACGCCTTTCTCGAAACACAGATCACCGCTGCCCGGCCGGACCAACACGGTTAACCTAACGGCATTGGCAACGCGATAATATCGGGCTGGCGTGTTGCACAGAAACCGGTCGCAGTGCCGTTCCGCCACAGATGAAGCGATCACTCCTATGGTTGTTGAGACATCTTTGCTGATTACACTCATCGCAGTGCTGGTGTTGCTGGTGCTGTCGGCATTTTTTTCCGGATCGGAAACGGCGCTGACGGCGGTCTCAAAGGCCCGCATGCATGCCCTCGAACAGGACGGCAATGAACGCGCCGGCCAGGTCAGTCGGCTGCTCGACAATCCCGAGCGCATCATCGGCACCGTATTGCTCGGCAACAACCTGGTGAACATTCTTGCATCGGCCTTGACCACCAGTTTGCTGATCAGTCTGTTCGGGCCGACCGGCGTATTCTACGCGACGGCGATTTTGACGCTGATCGTCGTCATCTTCTGTGAGGTTCTGCCGAAGACCTATGCGATCATCTCACCGGACAAATTCTCGCTGGCCGTTGCACCGGTTATGCGGCTGTTGATCCTGGTGCTCAGGCCCTTAACAGTGGTGATTGACTTCATCGTCCGCAAAATCCTGTGGTTGACGCCGAGCCGATCGGACGATGAGGCAAATATCCTTGCAGCCCACGAATTGCGCGGCACCATCGAACTGTCGACGCGCGAGGGAACGGTCGACAAGGGCGAGGCATTGCGCCTCGGAGGTGTTCTCGATCTGAAGGACCTGCAACTCGACGACATCATGGTCCACCGCACCGAGATGGAAACCATCAATGCATCGGATGCGCCGCAAAAGATCGTCGAGGATGTACTCAAGAGCCAATATACGCGTCTGCCGATTTGGGAGGGCAAACCCGACAACATTGTCGGTGTCCTGCACTCGAAGGACCTGCTTGCCGAACTGGGCAATAGCAATTGGGCAAGCGGCGCGCTCGATGTGCGCAGGATTGCGTCGGATCCCTGGTTTGTGCCGGACACGACCAGTGTCAGCGATCAGCTGTCGGCCTTCCAACAGCGCAAATCGCAGATGGCGCTGGTTGTTGACGAGTACGGTGAAGTGCAGGGCCTGATCACGCTTGAAGATATCCTCGAAGAGATCGTCGGCCAGATCGACGACGAACACGACATTGGTGATATTGCGATCCGACCGCAGCCGAACGGAACCGTCAACGTCGACGGTGGCGTCGCCATCCGCGATATCAACCGCGAGATGGATTGGGATCTACCGGACGATCAGGCGGTGACGATCGCGGGCTTGGTGATCCACGAAGCCCAGACCATCCCCGAGCCCGGACAGGCCTTCACGTTTTACGGCTACCGCTTCGAGATCCTGCGCAAGAACCGCAACCGCATCACCGCTGTGCGGATCAAGCCGTTGGCAGATAACGCCGCGCTCGAGCAACCCGCATTCAATCGAAATCAGAACGCCTCCGATTGCTAGTGGTCTCAATCACTTAAAATGGCGCATTCAGACGCTCAGATTTGGTCTGTGCCAAGGCGCGGTGGGCGTGATGATGCGGCGCATCATGAGGCCGCCGCAACGCTGGCATCAGGCCAAATCTGAGCGCCTTCGGTGCGCTGTCCTGGCCCGTGAGGGCGTCAGCCGTGCTCACCATAGCACACGCTATGCTTGCGCACGCCTTCCTGCTCACGAACCAGGGCAGCGCATCTCAATGCACCATTTTAAGTGATTGAGACCACTAGTGGTCTCAATCACTTAAAATGACGCATGACGACATCGCCGCAAATTGCCAGACTCAATCAAAGAAATGAGACTTCGAAGTCCTGCATCGCTGCTCCAGCCAGGACGCATATCGCCCCGGTTTGTGTTCATCCCTGTCGATCCAATATCGAGATCAAGCCACGGATACGACTTTATGAAGCGCTCTATATGCCGGCACCGGTCGCCATGCGGTTCAACGTCGGCTTGAAGGCCAAGTAGGACGATCTCGTCGCACGCTGATAACCCGCGACAGTCGCCATAGTGGCGATCATGTGCAAGCTGATCATCCTCACCAACGCACCCGTGTGCAACGATCGGACATGGCCGCCTTCACCGACTTGGCCAACACGGATACTTTGGTGTTGCCATATCCGCTCAAAGCACGGTCTCCGTCTGGGGATCGATGAGGTGAATGCGCTCCATATCGGCGACCAGGCGCATTGGTTGGCCCGGGCCCATGGCGCGGGCCGGGTTAACGCGGGCGCAGACTTCGGCGCCGTTGAGGGTGAAGAACACCATCGTTTCCATGCCCATCGGTTCGACGACGCTAACTTCGACGTCAATCGGTGCCGGGGCTTCGATTTCGGCGCGTTCCTCGGTCAAATGTTCCGGGCGAATGCCAAGCACAAGGTCCCGGTCGGTGTGTGATTTGTAGCGCTCGACAAGGGTACCTGAGATGGGCAATGCAGCCTTATCATCCAATCGAATAGCAAGGTCAGCGCCGTTGCCCTCCAAGCGGCAGTCGATGAAGTTCATCGCTGGTGAGCCAATGAAACCTGCAACGAACCTGGTCTTGGGTTGATGGTAGAGTTCTTGCGGCGCGCCGACCTGCTCAATGCGCCCGTTATTCATAACGACGACGCGGTCGGCCAGTGTCATGGCTTCGACCTGGTCGTGGGTGACGTAAATTGTAGTCGTGCGCAGCTGCTGGTGGAGCTTCTTGATTTCGGTGCGCATTTGCACGCGCAGTTTTGCATCGAGATTGGACAGTGGCTCGTCGAACAAAAACACCTCAGGGTTGCGCACGATCGCACGGCCCATGGCAACGCGCTGGCGCTGTCCGCCGGAGAGTTGGCGCGGCCGGCGCTTCAATAACTCCGTAATGTTGAGGATTTGAGCGGCCCTGTCGACGCGCTGCTTGATCTCCGACTTCGAGTAACGACGCAAGCGCAGGCCGAACGACATGTTCTCGGCTACCGTCATGTGCGGATAGAGCGCGTAGTTCTGAAACACCATAGCGATGTCGCGGTCTTTCGGTGGAACATCGTTGACGATCTTATCGCCGATGTAGATCTCGCCGCTGGTCACCTCCTCAAGGCCGGCGATCATCCGCAGCGTCGTCGACTTGCCACAGCCCGACGGTCCGACCAGAACTACGAACTCTTCATTTGCAATTTCGAGATCGATGGACTTGACGGCTTCCGTTTCGTCAAACCGCTTGACGATCTCGTGCAACGATACCTGTGCCATACTGCGCCTTTCTGCCCGCTCAACTTCAATTGGCGTCGTCGTCCACAGCTTTCTTATCCCTTGGTCGCACCTGAGGTCAGGCCTGCGATGTAGTAGTCCATCAGGAATGCGTAGATGATTACCGGCGGGGCTGCTGCCAGTAGCGCGCCCGACATCAGGCCGCCCCAGTGGAACACATCACCGCGAATGAGTGTGGTCACCGTGCCGGCGGTCAAGACCTGGTTTTCGTTGGTGTAGATATAGGCCATCGGGTAGATGAAGGACGCCCACGACACAGTGAATGCAAAGATCGTTGCCGCGATGATGCCGGGTAGGGCGACGGGGATGAAGATCTTCCAGAGCATCTGCAGACGCGTTGCACCATCGATAAGGGCAGCCTCATCGAGTTCCTTCGGGATCGAGGCGAAGTAGCCGATCATGATCCAGGTGCAGAACGGAACCGACAGGGTCGGGTAGACCAGCACCAACGCCCACGTAGAGTTCAACAATCCGAGCGCGCCAACGATCTTGAACAGCGGGATGAAAAGCAGCGATTCGGGCACCAGGTAGGTCAGAAACACACCGGTCGCGAGGACGCCCGAGCCCCAAAAGCGCATGCGTGAGAGTGAATAGGCAGCAAGGATGCTGATCACCATCGTAATGGCGACGACCAGCACTGTCACGAGCACCGTATTCGCGAAGTAGGTTGGAAACAGCGTGTTGGTGAGCAGGTTTTCGTAATGCGAAAACGTGATGCCGTCTTTGATGATCCAGGGGTTACCCGAGATCGAGGCAATCTCCTCGTTCGTCTTCAACGAGGTGACCAGCATGTAATAGGGTGGAAATAGGAAAAAGACGGCAAACACCAGCAGAAAGAAATAGGACATGATCAGTGCCCACCGCCGGTTTCGCCGCATGCTGGGAATGCTTGGCCGAGTATGCGCGGGGCCAACGGGCTTTGATCGTTCGATGTCGGTCGACGCAGTCGTCATCACACTAGATCTCCTGCGTGCGTTTTCGGACCATGCGCAATATGAAGAATGCGGTCACGGCCAGGATCGGAAACATGAACAACGAGACGGCGGCGCCAAGCGGAATGTCGCCGGATTCAATGCCCAGCTTGAACGAGTAGGTTGCAAACATGTGCGTGGTGTTGCGCGGCCCGCCTTGGGTTAGGACGCGGACGATATCGAAGTTGGCGAACGTCACGATGGTCGAGAACATGATTGTGATCGCCATGATGTTCTTCATCATCGGCAGCGTAATGAACCACAGCTTCTGCCACGCATTCGCACCATCGATGTCGGCGGCCTCGTAGAGATCCTGCGGGATCGACTTGAGAGCGGCGAGATACATGATCAGGAAGAACGGCGCGCCATACCAAATGTTGACGAGGATGACCGAGAAGCGCGCCCAATTGGGCTCGGCGAGGAACGGGATTTCGGTGAAACCTATGCCCTCCAAGATCCAGTTGAGGCCCGAATAGCTTGGGTCGTAGAGCCACCACCAGCCAAGCGTCGACAGTGCCGGCGGGATAACCCAGGGGACCAACATGATGCCGCGCCACAGGCGCTGACCTTTGGTTGGCACGTTGTTGATCATGTGCGCGGCGATAAAGCCGATCAGTGCTTTGAAGAAGACGGCCGTAATCGTGAAGACGATCGACTGCTGCACGACCATCCAAAACGTTTCGCGCTTAAAGAGGAAGGCGTAGTTGGCAAGGCCGACGAACTTCGTCTCGGCCTTGTTCAGCATCGAAAGGTAGATCGAGAAGAAGCCCGGATAGATCACCAGCCCGCCGATGACCAAGAGCAACGGCACGCACAAGATAAACGCCACACTCGACTTGCGCTTCGACCAACGCACAAGTCTGCTGCTTTGGTGATAGCGCTCAATCGAGCCTGTCGATCGCGAGGCTGCGCGCGGCGCCGTTGCCGTCTCGGTCATGTCGTATCCTTCCCCTCACACGGACAGGCCCGACGAGCATGTTCGTGTCGGGGCCTGCCGGCCGGCTTCCGGCATTAGCCTCTGAGGAAGCCTTCGAGCTCGTTTTCGGCCCAAGAGATGGCCTTGTCGAAGCTCTCGCCAGCTTGAGTGACGCGGGCGACGAGGTTGGGGAGCAGCGCTTGGGTGTAGATCTGCGTCGCAATCGGCGGCGGCGCGGGATAGCCTGTCGTAATCGTCTGCTCGTCACCGCGCACCGGATAGTTATAGAGGGCGCCGGTCGGCGGCGTTGCCCATTCCCACACCTTGTTGTCGTAGTAGGACGGCGTCAGCGGCATGTCGTAGCCTTGCGAGGCATTGAGCAGCTTGTGAATGTTGGCGCGATCGGCCAAGTGGACCATCAGATCCTTCGCCGCCTGCTTGTTCTGCGAAAACTCCCAGATGCCCCAGAAATAGGGCAGGCTGCCACGGAAACGGCCGGCCGGGCCGGCGGGTGTATCGTGATGAATCAGGTGCTCTGCGACTTCCGGCTTATCGCGCTTGGCAACCGCCCAGGCGCTTGGCGGGTTTTGGATGGAGGAGCCGCGGCCGGAGATGATCCAGCGGTTGTTGCCCGCATCATCCCAAGCATAGACGTCCTTCGGCATCTGCTCGGTGAGCTTCTTGAAGTACTCAAGCGCGGTGCGTGTCTGATCCGAGTTGATCCGGATCTCGCCCTTTTCGTCGACGGCAATGGCACCGAACGACAGGAATAGAGGGCCGATCCAGTCCTGGCTGTCGGAGGTTGGTCCGATCGGATTGCCGAACGGGAAGCCGGCTTTGTTCAGTTTGCTCACGTAGGTGAGGAAGTTGTCATAGTTCCAGGATTTGACCTTGACGGGATCGCGGCCGCCACCAACCGGGAAGATGTCGAGCAGGTCAACGCCGGCGTGTTGCTTGAAGAGATCGACACGCGAGACCATCGGATATGTGTGCGAGCCCGTCGGTGCCGGGATGGCGCGCCATGTACCGTCGAATTTGGCGAGATACTCAGCGTTTGCAATGTAGGGCCCGTGCTTGTCCGTGATCGCCTTGACGACGTCGTCAACCGGTTCCAGCACTTTGCGATGCACGGAAATCTGCCAGGTCGGGTGGGCCATCAGGTCGTGGCCTTTGCGGGCGCGTGCTTCGGCCTGTGCGGTCAGCAGGTTCTTGAAACCGATGGACGTAATGAAGTCGATTTGCAGCTCGACCTTGTTTGCTTTGGCCCAGGCGCCGCAGATCTTCTGTAGTGTCCCGTTGGCGCCGGGGACCCAGTGATCCCATAGACCGAGGGAGAGCTTGCCGGCAGCATGGGCCGTATGCACATAGGGCGCTGCTACGATGCCGGTGACCCCGAGCGCCGTTGTCTTTAGTGCCTGGCGTCGCGTGATCCGCTTTGTCATGGTCGTGTCCTCCGTACTCGGTTGCGCAGTATGAAATGGTCTTCTTTGGACCAGTTGGCAGAACCCGAAATGAGCCTTGCAAATGCTCGCCGGTTGACAGACTGCGAGCGCTAAAAAAAGAGCAAAACGTATGGAATTCTCCGTCGGTTAGCGTCGGCGACGCCGTTACCGCGCGAGCATCAAAATAACCTGGCAATATAGCATTGCGCTCAAGCTTGCGCCGACTTCTCAGGCTTCCGCAAGCGAATTGTTGCAAGCGCAATCGGTTCCAGTGTCGCAAAGCGTCACTATTCATAGATATGATCAAGCTTAAGCAATCCCGATTACCCAAATCTCGCCGCGGGCTGTGCCCTGATATCGGCGATGTGAGTGTCGGGCGTTGGGGGCGATCGTGGTGGCTGCGCTGAGCAGTCTCATGCGGTGTTCGGCCGGTGTTCGGCGCGGTTGAAGTGTTATTGTAACGCCATTCGAAGGCGAGAAGCGTGCGTCATTGGTTTGAATGCGGGTTTTCGAACGGGCCTGATCAATGGTCCAGCCTGACGGCAGTTGGCGGTGTCGGGGCCTGGCCCGCGCCCGACCGTCATTCATCGCCCGGGACACCGTAGGCCGGCGCCTGTCTGGGATCGAGCGCGCGCTGGATATAGGCCGCGAGTTGCGGCTTGTAGACGTCCCAAGCAGTCGCAACCGTTTCGATCGGGCAGTCCTCGGTCCAATCGCACCTGAGATCGGCAACCGGCCAGCTGACCGTGTCGACCAGCTTCAGGCCCGCCGAGTGAACCGGTCCGGCTTCGCCGCCGGCGGCCAGTCCAGCGCGCATCGCCGCCAGCAAGCGATCGCCGAGATGCCCGGAGGCGGCCTGAAATCCATCGACGATGGCTTGCGGCACACCGTCATTGGCCAGCAGATTGCCGCCTGAGGCGACGTTGTCGGCCTCGGCCGCCGTCCAGATGCCGAGCGAGTTTGGGCCGGAATGAATGGCGGTACGGCCATCTTTGTCGACCGCGAGAACTTGTCGGTAGGCGATGAACCTGCCGCGCGCGACGACCTCGGCCATCGCCGCGTCAGCGCGCAATCCCTGTTCCATCAGATCGAGCGCGAGCGGCCCCAGGGTCGGGTCGGTAATGTTCTGCGAAGCCACCGCGCCGACGCCGGCGCGGGCATAGGAACACCGGGCCGCGACTGCCGGCGAGGACGAAGCGATCGCAACACCGAACATGCCGGTGTCGGCGCAACGTGCAACGAGCGAAAAGGTCATGAACTTTCATCCGGAATGACTGCTGTTGCATCAATTTCGACCAACCAATCAGGTCGTGCAAGGGCCTGAACCACCAGACCGGTCGAAACCGGGTGCACGTCTTTGACGTATTCGCCCATCGTGCGATAGACCGGCTCGCGATGACGTATGTCGGTCAGGTAGACGACGACCTTGACCAGGTGCTCCATGCGCCCGCCCGCTTCCTCGATCAACTGCTTGATATTCTGCATGACCTTGTGGGTTTGCTCGGCAGGATCGTGACTTTGGATGTTGGCTGCGTCATCAAGGTTCTGCGGACACTGGCCGCGCAGCCAGACAATCCTACCGCCGTGCGTGACGACCGCCTGGCAGAGATCGTTGTCGAGGTCTTGTTCGGGATAGGTGGTTTTGGTGTTGAACTTGCGAATGCGGGTGTGGGCCATTTGGATCTCCGTGACATCTGGTGTTAAAGCCTGGAACGTGGCGGAAACGCGCCGCCCTTCGCAGCAGCTTGCCCGCATTCCGTTCTGCCCGCCAGACGCCCCCGCGAACTCATTGGTGGGTTTGGTGCATCGATGTTGATGGCATTGCCGGGTGAGCAGAAAATCGGCCCGGCATGACGATGCGCGCGGCCCGGAGAGGATCAAACTGATGACACCCGAAATCGTTGAAGTACTCGTTGTCGGTGCCGGCCAGGCCGGAATTGCAATGAGCGAACACCTGACCAGCAACGGACTGTCACACATTGTGCTCGAACGCGGCCGCATTGCCGAGCGCTGGCGTTCGGGGCGATGGGACAGTTTGGTGGCCAATGGTCCGGCCTGGCATGACCGGTTTCCGGGCATGGAGTTTCCGGACTGCGATCCTGACGCGTTTGCGGCCAAGGAAAGTGTGGCCGACTATTTCGTCGCCTACGCGCAAGACATCGCCGCGCCGATCCGCACCGGCGTCGAGGTCGAAGAGGTGCGCAAGAACGCCGGCCGCCCCGGGTTCCACATCGCAACGTCGGACGGTGTGTTCGAGGCGATGCACGTGGTTGCCGCAACCGGACCGTTCCAGAAACCCATCATCCCGGCCGTCGTGCCGGAAACTGCAGGCATCGTTCAGATTCACTCCAATGCCTACCACAATCCGGGCCAGCTGCCGGACGGCGCTGTACTGGTTGTCGGCGGCGGCGCTTCCGGCGTTCAAATCGCGGATGAGTTAGCGCGCGAGGGCAAAACGGTTTATCTCTCGATCGGCCCGCACGGGCGCTATCCGCGCCGTTATCGTGGCCGCGATTATTGCTGGTGGCTTGGCGTTCTCGGTTTGTGGGATGTGCCGGCACCGGAGCCTGGCACCGAACACATTTCGATCGCGGTCAGCGGCGCATACGGCGGATATACGGTCGACTTTCGACGTCTGGCGGCGCAGGGGATCACGTTGGTCGGCATGACCAGATCGTTCGAAGGCGGCGTTATAAGATTTGCGCCGGACCTGGTTGACAATGTTGTGCGCGGTGATGCCGACTACCTGTCGGTGCTGGATGAGGCCGATGCCTACGTCGCCCGCAACGGCATCGAACTGCCCGAGGAACCCGAGGCGCGCGTGATCGATCCGGATCCAGCCTCATTGCGCGATCCGATTTACGAATTGGACCTGGCGGCGGCCGGCGTCTCGTCGATCATCTGGGCGACCGGCTATGCCCTCGACTTTAGCTGGTTGAAAGTCGATGCCTTCGACGCGCATGGTCAGCCGCAACATCAGCGTGGTGTGTCGTCGGAGCCCGGCATCTACTTCCTGGGCCTGCCGTGGCTGTCGCGCCGGGGCTCCTCGTTTATCTGGGGCGTCTGGCACGACGCCAAGTTTTTGGCAGATCAGATCGCCATCCAACACCAGTATATGGCCTATCACGATTGGGCCAAGAGCAGGCCGTAACCGCCAGGACGGCGATCTGCGAACCCGCTCCGGTGCAACGGGTCAATATTTATGCGGGCTGGTATCACGCCGCGTTTCCGCGAGCGCGCTCGCGCTTCTTGCGTTCGTTGGGATCCAACCAACGCTTACGCAAACGGATCACTTTCGGTGTGACCTCAACGAGTTCGTCGTCCTGAATGTAGGATAGGGCGCGTTCCAGCGGCATCTTCATCGGCGGTGACAGGTTGATGTTCTCGTCCTTGCCGGACGCCCTGATATTGGTCAGCTTCTTAGCACGCAAAACATTGACCTCCAGGTCGTTTTCGCGGGTGTGCTGGCCGACGATCATGCCTTGGTAGACTTTGGCCTGGGGCCCGACCATCAACGGCCCCCGGTCTTCCAAGTTGAATAGCGCATAGGCGACCGCCTCGCCGTCACCGTTCGATATCAGGACGCCGTTGCGACGGCCCGGAATATCGCCCTTATGCGGCGCATAGGAATGAAACAAGCGGTTCATGACCGCCGTGCCGCGGGTGTCGGTCAACAACTCGCCCTGATAGCCGATCAAGCCGCGTGTTGGCACGGCAAACACGAGGCGCTGACGGTCGGCGCCGGACGCGCGCATCTCCAGCAAATCGCCCTTTCGTTCAGACAGCTTCTGGACCACGGCACCGCTGTAGTCCTCATCGACATCGATGATGACCTCCTCGACCGGCTCCGAGAGCAGTCCGGTTTGCGCGTCGCGTTGCAGCACGACCTGGGGTCGCGAGACGGTGAGCTCAAAGCCTTCGCGCCGCATGGTTTCAATCAGAATGCCAAGCTGCAATTCGCCACGGCCGGCAACCTCGAAGGCGTCCTTGTCGCCGGTCTCGGCAATCCGAATGGCAATGTTGCGCTCGGCTTCCTTCAAAAGCCGCTCGCGAATGACCCGGCTCTGCACCTTGTCGCCGTCACGCCCGGCCAGCGGACCATCGTTGATCCGAAATGTCATCGCCAACGTCGGCGGGTCCACCGGCTGGGCGGCAACTGGTTCCAACACCGACGGCTCGCACAGTGTGTCGGCGACCGTCGCTTGCGAGATGCCTGCGATCGCAACAATATCGCCGGCCTCGCCGCGTTCGATCGGCCGGCGCTCGAGGCCGCGAAAGGCCAACACCTTGCTGACGCGGGCGATCTCGACCACGCGACCATCGTGGCGCAACGCTTTGATCTGTTGGTTGGCCTCGACCGCACCGGAACTGATCCGCCCGGTCAGAATGCGGCCGAGGAACGGATCCGCCTCCAGCGTTGTCGCAAGCATCCGGAATTCGCCGTCCTCGATCGGCGGCGGCGGTACATGCTGCAATACAAGATCGAATAACGGCGCCATGTCCGCGGTCGGACCGGCCGGGTCGGATGCCATCCAGCCGTCACGGCCGGAGCCGAACAGAACCGGGAAGTCAAGCTGTTCATCCGTTGCATCCAAGTTGGCGAACAGATCAAAGATCTCGTTGAGGACGTCCTGATGACGTTCGTCCGGGCGATCAATCTTGTTGATTGCCACGATCGGGCGCAACCCGCGCTGCAGCGCCTTGGAGACGACGAACTTGGTTTGCGGCAGCGGCCCTTCTGAGGCATCAACGAGGACGATTGCGCCGTCGACCATATTCAAGATGCGCTCGACCTCGCCGCCAAAGTCGGCGTGGCCCGGTGTGTCGACGATATTGATACGGGTGCCCTGCCAAACCAGTGACGTGCACTTGGCGAGGATCGTTATGCCGCGCTCACGCTCAAGATCATTGGAATCCATCGCCCGTTCGGCAATCTGTTGATTGTCACGAAAGACGCCCGACTGTTTTAAGAGCCCGTCGATCAGGGTGGTCTTACCGTGATCGACGTGCGCGATAATCGCGATGTTTCGAAGGTCCATCGATGCCTGCTTTTTTCGTGTTGCGGCGCACAAATCGAGCGCGGCCTTAGCACGCCAGGAGAGCCGGCGCCAGTGTCGCGTCCCTGGCTTACAACTTTGACGGCGGCGTTGGCGTCGCGGACCAGAGGGTTGCAAAGTGAGCGCGGTGGTTCGGGCCAACGCTGCAAGGCTTGGCGCGGACGTGAACCCGGCACCGATTGTACCCGCTCAGGGTTCGCTTTGGCTTACAAGCGCGCGGGCACGGGCCGACAAGCGCTCGCTTTCGGATTTGAGCTGGCCGCATGCTGCAAGGATGTCGCGGCCGCGCGGCGTTCTGACGGGACTGGCATAGCCGGCGCGATTGACAATCTCGGCAAAGCGCTCGATCTGCTCCCAGTCCGAGCACGCATAGCGAGTTCCGGGCCACGGATTGAACGGAATGAGATTGATCTTGGCAGGGATGCCGGCGAGCCGTCTGACCAGTTCCTTGGCGTCGGCGAGCGTATCGTTGACGTCCTTGAGCATCACGTATTCGAAGGTAATGCGACGAGCGTTGGACAGGCCCGGATAGGCGCGGCAAGCAGCAAGCAGTTGCTCGATCGGCCACCGCCGGTTGATCGGCACCAGCTCGTTGCGCAACGTGTTGCGGACCGCGTGCAGCGATATCGCCAGCATGGTGCCGGCCTCATCACCCCACCGCGCAATTTCCGGGACGATGCCGGAGGTCGACAGCGTAATGCGCCGCTTCGATAACGACACGCCTTCATTGTCCGCGACGATCGCCATGGCGTCTCGAACGTTGGCGAAGTTGTAGAGCGGTTCGCCCATGCCCATCAGGACGACGTTGGTGATCTTGCGATCGCCGATCGGCAACAGATGATCACCCGCCGGCGGATCAGCACCCGGCCAGTCACCAAGGCGGTCGCGCGCGACGATGACCTGGGCGACGATCTCGTGTACGGTCAGATTGCGCACCAGTCGCTGCGTTCCGGTATGGCAAAACGAACAGTTCAACGTGCAGCCGACCTGGCTTGAGATACAAAGCGTGCCGCGGTCGACTTCCGGGATATAGACACACTCGATTTCCGGGGCGCGTTTGTCCGTACTGGTTTGGGCCAGGCGCAAGAGCCATTTGCGGGTCCCGTCCTGCGAGATTTGCTCGGTGACAATTTCCGGACGCGCGATCGAGCAGGCGCCAGCCAATGCCGCGCGCAGATGCTTGGAAATGTCAGTCATTTGGTCGAAGGATTGCGCGCCACGCACGTAGAGCCAGTTCCAAAGCTGGGCGCGGCGCATGCGCACCTGGCGCTCGGCAACGCCGAGCGAGCGCAACAGATCATCGAGTTGATCGCGGCTCAGACCAATCAGCGGGTGGCCCGCCGGAGGGCCGGCAGTCGGTACCGGTTGATCCGGCGCGGTCTCGGGATGATGCGGCGTCATTGGTGCTGGCCAGAAGCGCTCCGGTTGAACGATTGATGACGAAAGTGCGCGCACTCTTTGGATAAGAATATGCGTGAAAACAATCAGATAGAGCACTTTTCGTGATACCGAATAAACGAAAAATGCTCTATAGTGCGGCGGACGCGAAACTTCAAACGCTGTAGCCACTGCAGCCACCGCCGCCGCCGGTAAAGCTGCAGCGACGACACTCGAACAGGCGGGCAACGCTGCCCATCACCCACCGGCCTGTCGGTTGGTGCTCGCCAGTGAAGCGCGCTGGCCAGCCCGGCTACTTTTTCGCCGCCGGTTTTTTGGCGTCGCCGTCCTTCTTGGCCGTCTCGACGTGCTTGCGGGCCTTGATGTCCGTTGGCAGACCGCGCAGCTTGGCGATCGCATACTGCAACTGCTTGTCCTTGTCCGCCTCGCGCGGCACGTAGGCCGATGAACCGGATTCTTCCTTACCGTCCTTGCTTTCGGTCCTGAGGTGACCTCTCAGACTCGCCTCACCGCGCGGCTTACGGTTGCCAATGCGCTTCTTGATGTCTTCCGGCAAGTCCTGCTCGACGATCAGGTCGGGATCAATCCCGCGCGCCTGAATCGAGCGCCCCGACGGGGTATAGTAGCGCGCGGTGGTCAGGCGGATGGCGCCATTGCGGCCGAGCGGGATGATCGTCTGCACCGAACCCTTGCCAAACGAACGGGTGCCGACAATTGTCGCGCGCTTTAGATCCTGCAGGGCGCCGGCCACGATTTCCGAGGCCGAGGCCGAGCCGCCGTTGATCAATACGTAAATCGGCTTGCCACCCGTAATATCGCCTTCGCGGGCCTGCGAGCGCTGCGTTTCCTGAAGATTACGGCCCTTGGTGATGACGATCGGGCCGCGATCGAGAAAGTCGTCGCTGACGGCAATTGCCTGATCCAGCAAACCACCCGGGTTGTTGCGCAAGTCGAGCACGTAACCCTTGATCTTGCTGCCACCTTCGCGTTTTAGCTGTTCGACGCCTCTGACCAGACTGGCATGGGCTTGTTCGTTAAAGGTCAAGATTTTGATGTAGGCGATTTCACCCTCGCCTTCGATGCGGGTCTTCACAGCGGGGATGCGGATGATGTCACGCACGATCTTCACTTCGAACGGACTATCGCGACCCTTTCGCACAATCGTCAGCATAATCGGCGTCTTGACCTTGCCGCGCATTTTTTCGACGGCCTGCTCGAGCGTGAGGCCGACAATCTGTTCGCCATCCAGGTGCGTAATCAGGTCGTTGGCTCGAATGCCCGCCTTGTGGGCCGGAGTGTCGTCTATCGGGGCGACGACTTTGATGATGCCGTTTTCCATCGTCACCTCGATGCCGAGGCCGCCGAATTCGCCGCGAGTCTGAACCTGCATGTCGCGGAAATGCTTGGGGCTGAGATAGGCAGAATGGGGGTCGAGTGCGGCCAGCATGCCGTTGATGGCCGACTCGATCAGCTTGGTGTCGTTGGGCTTTTCCACGTAGTCGCTGCGCACCCGCTCCAGCACGTCACCGAACAGATCCAACTGTTTGTAGATCTCCGAGTTCGGCGTCGTCGCCGAGTAAGTCTTCGAGACGTTGACAATGGTGGTCATACCGGCAATGCCGGCCATGATCATAAAACTCCAGAATGCGAAGTCCGACTTGCGCATGAGCCTTCAACCTTATCCTTGCACTCGCTGGCGACCGCTGGCCCACCACGGGCCCGGGTCTATCGGTTTGCCATTCTTGCGGAACTCAACGTAGAGAACCGGATCACTTGCCTGCCCCTTGACTTGTGAAACTCCAGCCATTGAGCCGACCGGCTCGGCAGCCAAAATGAACTGTCCGAGTTGTACATCCAGGCGAGAAAGATTCGCCAGTAAAACATGATATCCGCCGCCAGCATTAATAATCAATAATTGGCCATAACTGCGAAAGGAACCAGCATAAACCACCCAACCATCACACGGTGACGTGATCGAGGCGCCATGACGCGTCTTGATGACAATGCCCTTGGATCTGCCGCCCTGCGCCGTCTTGTCGCCGAAATCGATGACTTTTTTGCCGTAGGCCGGCAGCGGCAGGCGCGCTTTGGCGAGCCGAAACGGCAATGCTGGCTCCAGTCGACCGGGGTTTGCAACCCGCTCGCTGCCGTTCGGTGCCAGTTCGACCGTCGACGGGCGGGGCTTGGCGGACTTGCCAGGCCGTGGCTTGTCGGCAGGTGCAGCTTGCGGGCCGCGTCGCGCAAGTTTCGCGGTTTTGCGGTTATAGCGACCAAGATTCGTACTGTTTTCAACGGCCTTATCGAGCTTGGCGATCAACTCGTTCAGGCCCGCGACGTTGTTGGTGATGATTTCCGCCGTCTTGCGAACCTCTTCGAGTTCGGATTGTTTCGACAGAAACGTCTGACGTTTGGTTTCGATCAAGGATGCCAGCCTGGTTCGGTCCTGGTCTCGCCGCACCGCTTCCCGGCGGTGTTTGGCCTGGGCCAGTCTGGTCTCATCGACGACCTTGCCAAGGCTGTCGAGATCGGACGTCAATGCCTGGATCTCACCGCGGATCCTGGGTTCATGGTAACCGAGCAACTTGGCCCGCCGTATCATCTTGATGATGTCTTTGGGATGGGTGATGATCGCCGGTGGCGGATTGCGCCCCATCAGCATCATTCGCCCTAGCAACCAGCTGATTATCTTGTGTTTTTTTCCGAGCCTGGTGCGCAGGCCCCGCTCTCGTTCGCCGAGGAACTTAAGCCGTTCTTCGATGCTGCTGAGACGGGCCTCGGTGCGCTGCATCTGCGCCGCCGTGCGCACCAGGTCGCCGTTCAGCCGTTCGCGTTCCGCCTGCAGCAAAGCGAGCTGTTTTTGCAGTTCCGCTTTGTTTTGATTGGTCTGTTTGAGCTGTAATTCCTGCTGGCGCTTGTCTTGGCGCAACTTACGCTGCTCGGCTTTGCGCGCTGCCGGCGACTGTACCTGCGCACTGGCCGGCGGCTGGTTGGCGGCCAGGACCAGGCCGAACACGGCACAGATCGTCAGTCGCGACCACGTCGAGGTGGAAGCGTGCAGCCCGCGCCGCCGGTGTTGGCGCAGGTCGGGAAACGTTGCCATGGAGCAATACCGCATCGTGGGCCGATTAATCCGCAATCCTTTGGTTTTTTGCTAGATGTCAACGCCGTCCGCTTGCGCGCGGCACATGCGCTCGATTGTATCACCTAACAAATAAGGCTTTTCTGGCGCAACATGCTCATCCACATGAGATTTTGGTTCGTTGTTATAGACTGTCAGGCGGCCGGAACAACCGGCGCCAGGGGCCGAGGACTGGGATCGATCACCGGTGCTGCCCGGCAAACATCGCGGAGAACACGAATGGACTGGCTCCTGACGCACGCAACGACCATTGCCGTCGTCGCCGTACTCATCGTGCTGGTGCTCGGTCTTCTGAATATGATGCGGGGGTCGAGCGCCAACACCTCGCAAAAGCTGATGCGCTGGCGGGTGGGGCTGCAGTTCTTGGCCATCGTGTTGATTATGATCGTCATCTACTTCAAGGGTTAATACTTCAAGGGTTAACGCATGGTCGTCCTCAACAAGATTTACACGCGCACCGGTGATGATGGCACGACCGCGCTCGGAACCGGCGAACGCGTGCGCAAAGATGGTCTGCGCGTGTCGGCCTACGGCACGGTGGACGAGGTCAATGCCGTAATCGGGACGGCGCTGGCCGCACTGGGCGAGGCACAACCCGATGTGGCGGCAATCCTTGGTCGGGTGCAAAATGACCTGTTCGATCTTGGCGCCGATCTTTGCATCCCCGACCGCGGCGAAGCGCTGCCTCATGAGCCGTTGAGGATCAGCCCGGCGCAAGTGGAACGCCTCGAAACCGACATCGATGCCTTGAACGGCGAACTGGCGCCGTTGCGATCGTTCATTCTGCCGGGCGGAACGCCGGCCGCGGCCGCCCTGCACCAGGCGCGCACCGTTTGCCGGCGCGCCGAACGGCTGGTGATCGAGCTGGCGGGTGTCGATGACGAACCGGTCGGGCCGGCGGTTATCAAGTATCTGAACCGGCTGTCGGACCTGCTCTTTGTGGCGGCCCGGTTCGTCAATGCGCGGGGCCAGGACGATGTGTTGTGGGTTCCCGGGCAGAACCGCGGCTAATCACCCGGCACGCGTGCGCGCGCAATTCAACCGCTCGAGAAAACCCGGCCGGGCGGCGGCGCGGGCCGGCGATCGCGATTGCGATTGCGATTGCGATTGTCATGTCGATCCCGGCTCAAGTCGGTCTCAATTGCCGCTTTCGAGCTCGAAATTCACCGCCTTGCTGATGCAAGGCACGATATCGACAAACTCCTGGTGTTTTATGACCGACCCATCGGTGTCGACGTGTCCGCGCCGGATAACCAGATCACGTTTTGTTTGTGTTGTGCAGTGACAAGTGCCTGGTGACCTCCGGCCGGGACTTGAGCGTTTGCTTCGGAACTCTGGAGCAGCCGGCCTTTACCCGGCATCGAAACAACCCGGACAAGGGCACAAAGTTGCTCGATTTTGTAGTGGCGATTATCTTTGTGTCTTAGGTTGGAACCATCATTGCGGTTCCAACCTAAGGCACGATGATCTGAACCAACTGTTGCGTTAGGAGGCGGGTCCCTCGACCGGGACGTGTCGCGCAGGCTCCGGCAGGCGCACGGCGGGCCTGTGCACCGGTGCGGCTTGGCGGACCACGTGGCCGGGCTCGCCGGCCGGGCTGCGTTGGGCGCGTTTGACAGCGACATCTGCAAGAGGCACGCGAAGTGAGCGATTGGTTTTTCAGACAGGGCGGGCGCCATCGCGTTATCGACTGGCTTGGTCTTGATGCCTGGCTCGATTCGACCCTCGCCGCAATCTGGAGCCAGACCAAGGACGCCTACAATGCCAGCTCGAGCTATTTTGCGCGCTTCCAGCTGACCGGTTGGCGCCGCGTCGCCAACGAACTGGCCGGCGAAGCGTTGACCATCGGCGCCGGCGGTATGGTCTTGATGTACGCACTGGCGATCCCTGCCTTTAAGGAAATCGACGAGAAGAACTGGCTCGCCATGGACCAGTTCTCGGTCACCTTCCAGGACAAGAACGGCAACGTCATCGGCAAACGCGGTATCAATCTTAACAACGCCGTACCTCTCGAGGAGGTACCCGAACACATGATCAAAGCGGCGCTGGCGACCGAAGACCGGCGCTTCTTTGAGCATTTCGGTGTCGACTTCATTGGCACCTTTCGCGCGCTGGTCGAGAACATCCGGGCGAACGATGTTGTGCAGGGCGGCTCGACACTGACCCAGCAGCTCGCCAAAAACTTATTCCTGTCGCCCGAGCGTTCGATCGTGCGCAAACTCAAGGAAGTCTACCTGTCATTCTGGCTCGAGGCGCGCCTGACCAAGCGGCAGATCCTCAAGCTTTATCTCGATCGCGCCTATATGGGCGGCGGTGCATTTGGCGTTGAGGCCGCCTCGCAGTTTTACTTCGGCAAGTCCGTGCGCGACATTTCGATGGCCGAGGCGGCGATGCTGGCGGGCCTGTTCAAAGCGCCGACCAAATATGCCCCGCACATCAATCTGGCCCGTTCGCGCGCGCGCGCCAACGAGGTCCTCTCCAACCTGGTCGAAGCCGGCTATTACGCCTCCGGTCAAGTCTACAACGCCCGCCTCAACCCGGCCCAGCCGATCGAAAATCGCGATACCCAGAGCCCGGACTGGTTCCTCGATTTTGCCTATGAACAAATCCAGGACAAAATCAAAGACAAGCGCGATTTCGTGCTGACCGCACGCACCACGATCGATCCGGCCATGCAAACCGCGGCAGAGCAGGCCGTTGCATCGAAGCTTGGAACCGGCGGATCGCGCTCGCATCGCAAACGCCGGCCAACGTCCGAAGTGACATCGGCGTTGGTGTCCATGGAGCGCGATGGCGCTGTCCGTGCCATTGTCGGCGGCCTCGATTATGGCGAGAGCCAGTTCAACCGCGCCACGCACGCCAAACGCCAGCCGGGCTCATCGTTCAAGGTCTACGTCTACGCCACCGCACTCACGCAGGGCTACAATGAAAGATCCGTGCTGCGCGATGCGGGCGTGCGTTGCGGGCGATGGAGCCCGCGCAACTATAACGGCAGCTACGGATCCGGGGCACGCATTACAATGACTGATGCGTTACGTCGGTCACTGAATACGACGGCCGTTGCAATGGCGCTCAAAGTTGGCCGCAAGAACGTTATCTCGCTCACCGATCGGCTGGGCATCAAGGGCATCCGGGCGTCGTGCTCGATGGCGCTTGGCGATCGCGGCATCACGCCGCTTGAACATGTCGGCGCCTACGCGTCATTCGCGAACGGTGGCGTGCGCGCCAAGCCCTATGCGATCCTTGAAGTCTACAACTCGCAGGGCGACCTCATCTACAAGCGCGACCGTGATGAGCCCGAGCCGCAGCGCGTATTCTCCGCCGATGTCGCCGAACAAATGAACCGCATGTTGCACACCGTGGTGACCAGCGGAACCGGCCGCGCCGCGCAGCTTGACTTCACCCACGCCGTCGGCAAAACCGGCACCAGTTCAAGCTACCGTGATGCGTGGTTCATGGGTTTCACCGGCCGCTACGTGACCGGTGTCTGGGTTGGCCGTGACAACTTCAAGCCGGTCTATCGCTCCGGCGGCCGCGGTATGACCGGCGGCAGCCTCCCCGCCCAGATCTGGCAGGCGTTCATGTCCGTCGCCCACAACAGTATGGACATTCCAACCATACCGGGCCTTGAGGCCCATCCCGTTCAAGTCGAGGAGCGCAACCGTCTCGCGGCATTGCGCGCCCAGAACCCCAACTTCACCGGCGACGCCGACACCGCTGCCAACGCCAACAAGCTCATCAATGATCGGACCAAGCACGCACTGGTGCGTTTGAACCGGGCCCTCAAGGTTGCCGCCGGCATCGCAGTCAAACCACTGCCCCCGCAAAGCGGTCCGACCCGACCGGCCACCAAGGCCGCGCCTGATCGTCGTGCCGGGGCCGGCGCGCAGATTGATCGTCGTGCCGGGGCCGGCGCGCAAAATGACCGTCGTGCCGAGGCCGGCGCGCGAGACGACCGCCGCGCGGTCAGCCGGCAGTGAACAGAGCCATGGCCGCTCGCATCAACATCCCGTTCAACTTTCTGGTTTTGCGTCGGCGCATCCAGTCGGCATTTCGCGTTCTGACCAAGGCTGCCGTTTTCGTGGCGATCGCGATTGGCGGCGGCCTGTTGTCAAGCTGGTATGCGGTTGAAGGCGGCATGGCGTTCAATACCGAACGGCAAGGCCCTTGGACCCGGTGGAGCGCGGCCGGGCGGCCGGATGCCGACCCCTATAGTCGAACGCGGTTCTCACGGCGCGGACAGTTGCTGTTCAATGCCGAGCATCTGGCACGCTTCGAGGCCACAACCGACGATCGCGGTCGCCGGCTTCATTCATCCTGTGACTATGTCATCGAGGGCCGCGACATCGGTTCGCCGTGGTGGAGCCTCGCTGTCTTCAATTCCGACGGCAACCTGATCGAAAATCCCGCCGGCCGGTTCGGATTTAACACCAGTACGGTGGCCTACAGCCTCGATGGCTCATTCGCCGTGCGCCTGGCCCGCGAGGCCCGGCCTTACAACTGGCTGCCAACCACGCGCGCCGGCAATCTGGTCGTCATCTTCGAACTGGAGCGTGACAGCGGCGGTGCATCGGATATTGTTGCGCGCGAAAACTATCGCCTGCCGACCATCACGAGGCTCGCCTGCCGATGAAATTTTTGCGGCTTTTGCGAGGAAATTGGCGGCTGCTGCTGGCGGCGTTGACGGCGGCGGGTATCGTGCACATCTGGACCACGCTTAACGCGGTGCAAAACGACGAAGCGACCGGCTATCGCCGGCTGGCATCCGCTCTCGCGGTCAATCAGATCAGTTATCTGCCGCCGGTCACGTCGCAAAATCAGCGCCTGCCATTCATGATGCCCAATCGCCGCTACGCAATCTGCCGGTACGATGCGCGGCGCGCACCCGTGCGTATCCGCGCCGAGCTGCCGGCACCGGGATGGAGCCTGTCGCTGCATCGGCCCAACGGCGATAATTTCATGTACTTTCCCGGTACCAACGAGCGCGTCACCAAGCTTAATCTGGTTCTTGAGCCTGCCGCTAAATCCGTTGTGACCACCAGCCTCGGCGCCTTGGCCCCCGCTCAAAAGGCAGCCGAGCTTGAGGTCACGAGTGCGGCCGGGCTTGCAATCTATAAGGCGCCGGTATCCTCGTTGGCCGTGCGTCGCTTGGTTGATGAACAGCTGAGCACGTTCGAGTGCTTCCAAGAACACCGCCGGAACTAGTGGTCTGACGCAGACACATCGGGTGTGAAGTGTCAGAGCCAGAATGCTAGGGATCCTCTGAACGAGCCACGGGTTTCCAAAGGGCCGGGCCCTTTGGCGGGATCGTTAAGGGCAGAGCCCTCAACATATCGCCGCTTGGCGGCGATCGATGAGGGGCTTTCAGCCCCTCAAACACCCCGACCAGGGGATGATCCCCTGGACCTCAGGCCTATTCAGAGGTTGCCCAGCGCGCAAACTCATAAATCCGGGCATATTGGCGCCGCGCTGCGCCACGTATCGGAGAGACCTTTGGCAACGGGTACCCACTCGTCACAAGCTGTGGTCCATCACAAGCCGAACAACTCTGGACATGGCGTAATCGCTCTATCGTGGCCACTCTCTGTTAACCGGCTAGACGAATTGATGGAGAGTAATGATGGACTATTACATCGGCTTGGATGTGTCGCTGGCCAAAACGGCGATTTCAGTTGTTGATCGAGATGGCGAGATTGTTTGGCGTGGACAGAGTCTAACGACGCCCGAAAGAATTGCATCAGCCATTTCGAGTTTCGAAATGGTTCATCGTATTGGTCTTGAAACCGGACCGTTGTCAACCTGGCTTACGTTAGAGTTGCGGCGGCTCAACCTTCCGGTCGTTTGTCTTGAAGCGCGCCATGCCCATGCGGCTCTATCGCTTCAGATCAACAAAACCGACAGCAATGACGCTGACGGTCTTGCTCAGATTGTCCGCACAGGTTGGTATCGTGAAGTCTCAGTTAAGAGCTATGCTACCCATCGAGTGCGAGCTCTCATTCGTATCAGGGCAAGTCTGGTGGATATGCGCCGCGATCTCAGCAATCAGATCAGAGGATTGTTCAAGACATTCGGCGTTGTCGTTGGTCCGGCAGGGGGTAACCTGTTCGACAAGCGGTGTCTTGAGTTGCTTGACGATAACCAGGATCTTGGCGATGTCATCATGCCTCTATTGCATGTCTGGCGAACAATTGGAGAGCGGATTGGCAGCCTTGATGCCAGGTTGTCGTCGATCGCCCGGCAATCTGAGGTATGCCAGCGGTTGATGACGGTGCCAGGTGTTGGGCTCATTACGGCTCTGTCTTTCATCGCGACGATCGAAGACCCTCATCGGTTCCGACGATCGCGATCTGTTGGTGCTTACCTCGGGCTCACGCCGCGCCGGTATCAATCTGGCGAGTGTGATGTGACGGGTCACATCTCGAAATGCGGTGACGGCTTGATGCGTAGCTATCTTTTTGAAGCTGCCAATGTTCTGCTGACCCGTGTCAAACGAAAATGCGCGCTGCAGGATTGGGCCATGCATCTGGCGAAAAGAAGCGGACCCAAGAAGGCCAAGGTCGCGCTTGCCCGAAAACTCGCTGTTGTTCTTCACAGGATCTGGATCAGCCAGGAACCGTTCGACTGGAAACGCGAAAGTATACCGGCATGACTAGATCATCGTGCTTTAGAGGCGAGCAACTTTCTGCCTTTATTCGGGATCGTTATTCGGGATCGTTCCGATTCCGAATAAAGGCAGGTTGCTCTAAGTTCACGTACAATCAAAGTCCCGTCTCTCTCGAGCATGCCAACGTGCTCGCGGCCGTCAAGGCCAAGCCTTCGGTTGCCGCTGAAGAAGCGGCAAGCCCTGACCGCCACTGTGCGCGATGGCGTCGCCGGTCTACCGTCGAGGCGGAAGAATGGGGTCGAGGCAGAAGAATGGCCTCTGGTGAGGCCAAACAAAAGAATAGGGCTCAAATTGAGAAGTGAGGAGGATCGACGAACAATAGGCAGATAACCAGGCAGGACCAATCGCCTGAAATCGGACCCCTGCCGGGGCGAGGCACAATCATCCTGTGGGTAGTGTGGCAACGCATCATGCGACTGCGTTCTGGACATAAGGAGATTGACCTCAAGCGACCACCATGGCGCAGCAACCAAACGCGACTGCGAAGACAACACAGCTCCCGGCAAGGTAACGACAGACAGTGGAAACCACGATTAGACAACACTACCTGCCGCAGCTGCCAACCTTCGATCCATGCCGACCGAGCACTGCAGGTCGGGAAGTGTTGCGCCGGCCAGTGACACGCTCGTGCGCGTTCAAGGGAGAGTGGAATGTCAATTATTCGTCACGATATCACCAGCGGTGCGGCACCGCGCATGAGCCGATGTGTTGTCAACGGCGATATGGTCTATTTGGCCGGCTTGACCGCCGGTGATCGAGCTGCCGACATCAAGGGACAAACACAGCAGATCCTGGATAGCATTGACAGCTATCTGGCCAAGGCCGGAACCGACAAATCGAAGTTGTTGCAAGCCAACATCTGGATCACGGATACGGCCAACTTCGCCGCCATGAACGAGGTCTGGAATGCCTGGGTCGATCCTGAAAATCCACCAGTGCGGGCCTGCGTCCATGCCAAACTCATGCACCCCGACCTGCTCGTCGAAATCATGGTGAGCGCGGCGAAATAGAGCAACCTGCCTTTATTCGGAATCGGAACGATCCTGAATAAAGGCAGAAAGTTGCTCGCCTCTAAAGTGGCGATCATCTTTGTGCTTTAAGTTGGAACCGCAATAGCGGTTCCAACTTAAAGCACGATGATCTAGTCCGGCGTGATCCGGCCGGCGGCGAGGCCTGTCCTCGACCTTCTTGAACCTGTCCTGAGGGCTGGTACGGTTGACGGCTATCTCACCATGATCGCGCAATGATCACGGTTTCGACCCGGTGACATTCGGGTTCGGCCTTGACCTGACCGACCGGCCGTTGCATTTCCGCGGGCGCGCGCATCGCCGCTTCAATGCCGCCGCGGTCAACGTTATTGGTGCTGATCGAGCAAGCATTTCGCTCCGCTGGGAGCAACCGAACGTCTCGGTCTGATTGCAAGTGGGCACACCATCATCGTTGCCAGAAATGGCCTCGATCTCACCACCTACTCTCCCGCGATCAGCCACAAACCCAATTGAAAAGGTGTCATCGCTGACATCCCTAGGGAGATCGCCATGACAACCAAGGCCGTTCTCGGAGTTCGCCAAGCCGTCTTGTTGGCTGCACTTGTTGTTTCAATGCCGGCCTTTGCCGATCAGACTTATCGTGTAACGGGACCGTTCGCCCACGACAACCTGTCGATCTATCTCATCCATGGTGCAGGCCGCGCTGGCGCAATGCCACGCACGTTGTCGGAGGCGCTGATCGATGGCAGCGTCACCGTTCATGAAACCGACAAGGTCACCGAGTTGGCGATCGAGAACAAGGGCGCCAAACCGGTGTTCATCCAATCCGGCGATGTCGTGCGCGGCGGCAAGCAGGACCGTGTTTTGACGATTAGTCTGCTGTTGCCGCCAAAGTCGGGCCGCGTCGCGATATCCTCGTTCTGCGTCGAGCAGGGTCGCTGGACGAAACGCGGCGCGGAAAGCGTTCGCTATTTCACCAGCTCGCGGAATGCGATGCCCTCCAAGCGCGCCAAGCTTGCCATGAAACTGGCGCCACCGACGGAACGCACACGCATGTCATTGAGTGCTGTTCCGAGGTCGCCGGACCTTGTCGCCGGTCGCGTGGCGTCCCGACGCGCAGGCGCCTACCGAGGCCATCGAGAAAACGCGATATCGGCAAGTCTCGCCCGTGACCCACAATCTTCCGTCTGGCAAAGCGTCGAGAAAACTCAGCGTCGGTTGTCGGAAAGGCTGAACACGATTGTGTCGGCACGACAGTCGCAGTCCAGCTTGGTGCTGTCGCTGGAGAACAAGCATCTCAAGCAGGCGGTCGCCGCTTACGTCAAAACCCTGGCGCCGGTCGTTGCCGGGCGCAAAGATGTGCTCGGCTACGCCTTCGCGATCAATGGCAAGATCAACAGTGCCGATGTCTATCCGTCCCATGGCTTGTTTATGAAAATGTGGCCCAAACTGCTGCGGGCAAGCGTAACTGAAGCAATCAGCGAGAAAGGCGAAGGCAAACCGGACCTCGTACAGCTCGAGCCGCAGAAAATTCTGTCATTTTTGAAACGCGCAGACGCCGGCAAACTCAGCAAGCGCCCGCTGGTCAAAGGTGCCCACTTGCTCACCCGGCAGGTGGGAGGCATCTACATGTTCGAGACAAAGCTTGGTTCGCGTGATTGGATCCACCGAAATTACATTGCAAATTAGCATTGCAGCCGCAGCGACGTCGCGGTCGTGAACCTGCGAGGGCCGGGCTCATCAATTGTCTGTCACCTTCGAAGCTGATCCAGTCAGCGCTCACGAGCGAGCATCTTCATCCCTGGATGCGCGACCAGACGAGCTGTTGCCCGCGTCTATCGATGACGATGTGCCGACCGAACAAGCAACCGTCGGTGCCGGCAGTATCAGATACCTGACGGCGCGGTACTGCCATTTCTCGGCATCAGCTGGCAAACTTGCGCGCATCAAGGCTGGCGTGATGGAACGCATCGCGCCAGGTGATTGCGCAGCACCAGGGGGAAGCACTCGACAATGCCAGGCGCCCTGACCGGGATTACCGTTCTCGACCTGACCCACGGTGCCGCCGGGGCGATTGCGACCATGCTTCTGAGCGATCATGGTGCCCGCGTGATCCGGGTCATAGAACACGATGGTGCCGTGTTGAGACAGGGCGGCTTTCGGGTTTGGGATCGCGGCAAGGAGGCCGTGCGCCTTACCGGCGATGATAATCCAGGCCGCCTGGCGCAGCTGGTATCAAAGTGCGACGTGGTGATGGAGGACCGCTCGCCCGACGACCGCCCGATCGAACTGCACCATGACAAACTGCGGGCCATCAACCCGCGGCTCATTGCGTGTTCGATTACCGCGTACGGCGAATACGGGCCATTGCGCAACGAACCGGCGATCGATGATCTGGTGCTGGCACGCACGGGCGTGCTTTCCGGCCTGCCCGGCTTCCGCCCGGCCCCGGTCCATACCGTCCATCCGCTGCCGAGCACCGGGGCGGGGATCCTGGCGGCACTGGGCGTTGCCGGCGCACTGTTTGCACGCCAACGCCATGGACGCGGCTGCCGCGTTGCAACCTCGCTCGTTGCCGGCGCGTTGCTCTATCATCCGAAGATCGTTGCCGAGAACCTGGAGCCGCACGTGTTCCAGACCAACCCTTACGGCAGCGCGCCGTTCTACAGTGTCTACCGGTGCGCGGACGACAATTGGATTCAGCTCGGTTGTGTGCACCCCGGCTTCATCGCGCGGGCCGCCGAACTGATGGGCATATCCGATATCCTCGCCGATCCGGTCTATGGTCTTGGCCACCGCCCACAGACACGGCAAGCGGATGACCATCTGCGCGGCTTGGTAACCAAAGTCATGTCCACGCAGGCAGCATCGGAGTGGGCGGCGCAATTCGAGGCCCAAGACATCCCGTTCGCGTACGCCGGGACGGTCGAGGACAGCCTCGATGATCCCCAGATCCGGCACAACGAGATGGTTGTTTCACTCGATGATCCGGAAGTCGGGCCGATGGAGCAGATCGGCGTCCCGATCAAGTTGAGCCGGACGCCGGGACGGGTTCGCGGCCGGCGTGCGACGACGGCAAAGGATGTCGAAGCTTTGCTCGCCGAATTGGACAGCGGCGATGTTGCGGTGACAGCAGCCGGTCAAGTGGACCAGGTGTCGGAGTTGGCGTTGGCCGGCATTCGGGTGCTGGAGATCACCAACCTCATCGCCGGCCCGATTGCGGGACGGCTGTTGGCAGACCTTGGCGCTGACGTGATAAAGCTGGAGCCACCGGGCGGCGACATATCACGTCCGATCGGGCGCACCTACTTCTATAGCGTCAATTACGCCAAGCGTTCCATTGCCGTCGACACAGCGCGCGATGCGGGCAAGCAGATTGTCGCCAAGCTGGCCCGGTCGTGCAACGCAATGCTGGCCAACCTGCGGCCCGGCGCCACCGCGCGCATGGGCATCGGCGTTGCGTTCATGGAGGGTCTCGTGGAAACCCAGATCAGCGGCTATGGACTGACCGGTCCTTACGCCCACCGCCCCGGCATTGATCCGCTCGCACAGGCGCTGATGGGGCTGGAGCGGGCGCAGGGCGGCGCGGGCAATCCGCCGTCGTTTCCCGCGCAGCTGGCGCCGACGGATTTCACCACCGGCGCGATGGCGGCGCTGGGAACCGTTTTGGCGCTTCTGGCGCAGCACAGAGGCATCGCCAACGGCCAGCGCGTCGCGGTCAATCTGCTCGACGGCGGCGCCATGTTGAGTTCGCAATGGTTCACACGATTTGCCGGCCGCCCGCAGCGTCCAATCGCCGACCGGGACCAGTACGGCCTGAGCCCCTATCACCGGTTGTATCCTGTGGCGGACGGACACGTTTACGTTGCCGCCGATACACCGCGCGAGCAACAGGCGTTCCTGGACATGTTCTCCATCACCCACGCAGACGCCTGGTTGGCCGGCGCGGAGAATGCACATCCGCTTGATAGCGGATTGGCAAAGGCTATCGCCGCGAAGCTCGCTGACATGGAGTGTGCCGATGCTGAGCGTGCCTTGGCCACGGCCGGCGTCGCCTTCGCCCCGGTCGCGGCTGCCGAAAGCTCGGTTTTCTTTGATGATCCCCACACCGCAAGCAACGCCTGGGCCGACACCAGCCGTCATCCGACCGCCGGCCGGCTGACGGCGGTCGCGCAATATATCAAGTTCGGCGGTCCAGATCGTCGCGCCAGCCGGCCGACGCCCCTGCTCGGCCAGCATTCCAAGGAAATTCTGCGCGAAGCAGGTTTCGATGATGCGCAAATCGCCGCGCTTGTCGCCGACGGTCTTGTCGTCAGTGACGAGGTTCCGTAGCCCTTCAGATTATACCAGCCCGCATAACAATTGACCCGCTCGCCCCGCCAGCGCGAACGGGGCCATTGCGGTTGAACAGGATCAGTCGTCGTTGTCGTCGCCATGGAGGATCTTAAATGCATCCACTTCATCGACCAGCCGTCTTACGAACATCACGAATCTCCGCGCTTCCATCGGAAAGTGCATTCGATAGATGTCGCTGAGCGCCTGGATGGTCTTCGGCTCGAGAATGCTAGGGTTCTCAACATAGAAGCTATCCATCCGCCAGCCGGGCAACGACCTCCTGTCAACCGGTTCATCGACGAGTTTGACCGGCGCGTGATGGCGCGGATCGTGGAACATGCGATCGCAGAACTCGTTCACAGCAGGTTGTTCGCCCTCGATGACCTGCAGAAATCGTTCCGCCTCATAAAAGATGACCCCGGAGATCTCCGATTTGAGACTGGTGATTTCGGCCGCAGTCGCAATCGCTGAGGCGGCCCGACCTGGATCTGAGCGGGCACCGGTGCAGGTGCTCATATAGGCAATCATATGCACGTTAGCACCTCTCGTTGATGGTGTTGGAGGACTGCACGACGACACTGAAAGAAACGTTGAAACCCAGGACACGCTCCTGTGTTTGATGGTTATGCATTGGCGAAAACGCCGATGCGTGATCAATTGTTGAAGAGTCGAGCATTCATATAAAATCCGTTGCTGTGCTGTCTATCGAATAGAGGCACCCCAATGTCGCATTGGCAGAGGCGTCGAGACTTACGGTATATTCTTAAGTTTGAATGTTTTGCGTCGGAGAAATTATCGACGCCGGTCAAATATTGGAGAACCAATCGATGTTGGATAGGCCGTTTCTGGATTAACTGTTGTCGGACAAATCTTAACCAATCGTGGTCGCAACGTTTGCTGTGGCGAAGGCCAAAATGGCGGCCGTGCCGGGCTGCATTCGCAACGATCACTGTCAGTCTCAGGACAACGACGTGTGTCCGCCTCGATCCGGTTTGACGGACCCCGCTCGAACCGCTCTCACGACCCGATAACGTCATCCCGAATCGAGGCCAGCACAACGTAACAGCTGCAACGGACCAGCAAGAGTATCGCCGGGGTGTCCGACGGTAAAACTACGAGATGTTACTCCCTTGTAGCCGCCAACTCGGCTATGATCCGATGATTTGGAGGAATTTCATGGCTTCCGCTAACAATTGCTCAAGTGGTTCATCAGACAATGTTCATCAGCTCTCAGGCAGCGACTGGTTCGGCCAGGTGCGCTCCCAGCTAGCCGGTGTGCTGTCAAGCCCGCGCTTCAAAGGCGGAGATCGTAGCCGACGGTTGTTGCGGTATTTGGTCGATGAATGTTTACAAGGGCGAGCCACGGGCCTCAAACAATTTTCCATCGCCTTGGATGTGTTTGACCGCGGTCCCGATTTCGATCCCCGCGTCGATCCGGTCGTGAGAACTGAGGCCGGCAAGCTGCGTCGGGCGCTGGATGATTACTATACCAGCGACGGTAAATATGACGCAATCCGATTTGAACTGCCAAAGGGCGGGTATGCGGTGATTTTCCATGTTTGCGAACAACAGGAGACAATTGGAACTGCCGGGTGCGAAGAAACGGATCTTTATCGGCTGCCGCGTATTGCAGTGTTGCCGATCGAGAATTTTGGCCAGGAGTTGCAGTCCAATGTCTTCGCCGCCGGATTGACGCAGGGTATTATTGGTGCGCTGGCCAAGTTTCAAAGCCTCGAGGTCGTTGGGCATCATTCATTCGGTCAGTTTCGCGACACGGATTTCGAAATCAAGCAAGTGGCCGAAGATCTCGACGTCGATTTTTTTGTCGGCGGTGCACTGCGCTGGGCGACCGATCGGTTTCGGTTGAATGTGACGCTGACGGATGCAGCGACCTTGACAACCATTTGGTCGGAGCGCCACGATCGATGCTGGTCTGCGCAAGACGCCTTCGATTTGGAAGATGATATCGCAAACGATGTCGCAGCCAAACTGGCAACGCGCTATGGGATCGTTGCCGGCACTTTGAGCAGGTCGGCGAGTGCCAGGCGCAACGTGACGCCCGCGAGCTTTGATGCCGCTTTGGCGTTCTATGCCTACCACGTCGACCGGTCGAACTTCGCCAACGCGCGCACGAAACTGCAGGTGGCGGTGCGGGCCGAACCCGACAATGCGGAAGTTCTCGCGATGTTGGGCGAGATCGAGATCGACACCGTTGTCCTCAACTTGTCTCAGGACGGCATGGAACTGGAAGCGGCGCTGGGCCTTTGTGAAAGGGCGGCGCAACTGGACCCAAACAGCCAACAGGTGCAGCAGTCGCTTGGTTATGCGCGCATGCACTGTCGCAAGTTTGACCGTGCAATCCAAGCCTTCGACGGCTGTATTGCGCTGAACCCAAACGCTGCCTGTTCACGGGCCGTCTGCGGTTGGGCGATCGCGTTGATGGGCGATTGGGAGCGCGGGCTCGCGCATTTGGCTGCGGCCAGGCGGCTGAACCCGAGGCAGCCGGGATGGTTAAACTTGGCGCCGCTTCTCTATGCCTGGTCGAACGGCGAGAACGACGAGGCCTACCGCCTCGCTCAAACGATGTTGACGCCCGGCATTCCATGGGGGGCGGTCGTGCAGGCAGCCGCAGCGGCGAAGATCGATCGCAACTCTGAAGCCGCAGCAACGGTAGACGAACTGAAGTTGGATTTCCCGGGCATCGCGCGTTACGCGGAAGAATTGATCGGCCGGTTTGTCTATGACGAACAGAGGGCGAAAGAGATACTCGACGCACTGCATAGGGCCGGCCTATGATTAGGACTTGCCAGTGCGCTCGCGCAGCGGTCCGTGCCGACGATCAATTGCCGTGATGCGCGATCGAAGCGAAGCGCGATCGAAACGATGTTCGATTGAAATGATGTTCGATTGGCGTGACGCTCGATTGAAGCGATGCTCGTCTGCCTTGCATGCTCTCCCGACAACTCCAGATTTGGCAAAATCGGCCTTATCGGCCGATCCCCGACCAAGGCGCGATGCACGCAAAAGTTAATGCGGTTTTGATCCAAAACATGGACAAGCGCAAAATTACCAACCGGAGCACATATCTGCAATTCGATGTGCAAAAAGATCGGCTTGATTGCGCACGGTTCAACTGTTTCGTGGATACTAACGTTTGGCGGAAATGCTTCGGGAAACTTCTGAACAAGTCTCAGTTTTGCAAAGGGCAATGCCCTTTGGCGGGATCGTTAAGGGCAGAGCCCTTAACCAATCGCCGCCCTGCGGCGATCCTTGAGGGGCTTTCAGCCCCTCAAACACCCCGACCAGGGGATGGGTCCCCTGGACCCAGGACTTGATCAGAGGTTCCCTCACAAGGCCACCAACGGGCAAGCGTCTTCGACCGGTCATGGGCCAAGCGCACGGTAGTCGCAACGTAGTCAGTGCGTAGTCGAAAGGTAGTGTGCGACTTGACTACCCCGGATCTGGATTGGCGCTGGTCGGAGGGCGGCGCATGAACTGTGCCAGCCAACAACCTGTGCTCAACTGTTATCCATCAGGAATACTTGGCCAAATTGACCGGCTTGGGCAACCACCTGAGGCAACCGCCATGGCTGCTTTTCAAGGTGCTGTGTCGGCCCACTGTCCACACGCTCGCGACAATGGCCACCATAGGTAGCAGCAACGTAGTCAGGCAACCTGACATGGTAACAATGTCGACGCGCGCAAGTTGGCGTTCGATGTTTCGGGGGCCGGGGGCTAGAGCAACCTGCCTTTATTCGGAATCGGAACGATCCCGAATAAAGGCAGAAAGTTGCTCGCCTCTAAAGCACGATGATCTAGGTGTCGCTGTGTTCAATCGGCGCCGGCTGTCGCACGCGTGACACTGACGGCGACGCGATCCAAGTCGCCCGAGTAGTAGAATTCGGCCCCCAGGGTTTCCAGCGCTGCGCGAACCGATTGCAACGTCGCCTGGCGAACGCTGACGCCGGCTTCGATCCGCACGATCGTTGCCTTGTTCAATCCCGCCAATTCCGCCAGCTGCCGCACCGACAGGTTTAGGCCCTGGCGTGCCATGCGCACTTGCCGGCCGTCGATCCACTGAGGACTGGCATAACTTGCGATATCCATCCGACTGGGTCGCCCTCCCACGCTCGTCACCGGATGCGCCTTGGCTTGCTGTCTTTGTTGTCCCTCCGTTCGCAGCAACGCGATCGGGACGGGCGGCAAAACATTCCTCATCACAACGTCTGTTTCAACCGATTATGGCAAGCCGATACTGCGCACCAAATCCCTTCTGCGGCAATCACCGAACTCATGTTCTCCGCGTCTGACGTCGAAATCGCTGGATATTGCGCAGCTTGCCCGAACGTTCGGTGATCGAAGATCCGAATCTATAGTCTGCAACCATATCGTTTATTTTCCAGAAATGCAATCTAAAGTCGCAATACCGTGTTGCCTCGGTCGCCCCATCAAACGACGAGTACGCGATTATAAATTGATTGTGCAGCGCCGGTTTACCGTTCCTAAATGCGTACATAGTACGTCTTTTAAGTCCTGCCCGTCGATCGGTGCGATTGCTGTCCAGGATCAACCTTCCAAGCTTCGCCTCGGCCGTGTGCCGGCCCGCCGAGTTATTTTCAATGAATGGACAAGTGATGGATGTGGTTGGCAGCACCGGTCCAATTGCAGCTGGTACGCTTAGCAACGTCAACATTACTTGGATGCTGTTTGCCGGCGGTCTGATTTTGCTGATGCAGATGGGCTTCCTGGTGTTCGACAGCGCCATGACACGAGCGAAGCACGCGGTCGGCGTTGCCCAGAGATACCTCATCGCGTTGCTGGCAGCGATTGTGATGTTTGCCACCGTCGGCTTGGTCGTTGCCGACGGCGGCGGCGGACAACGCCTGACGTCTGGGGCAATCGGATTGCTCGATCTCAGCGCAGTTGACAATCGTGCTCTCGCCCTGTTCGTCACTCAAGCGTTGATGTGCGCCACCGCACTGGCCGTGTTGTCTGCGAGTGTCGCTGAACGACTGCGAATGTCGGCGTTTGCAGCCGTCGTGGCCGTGTCTGCAGGGCTGATTTATCCCGTCGTCGTTCTGCTCACTCGGGGCGCAGAGCTGACCGGCAACACCGATGGCGTGTTGGCCAAGATCGGCTTCATCGACGTTGCCGGTGCCACGATCGTACACAGCACCGGTGCCTGGATTGCGCTGGCTGCCTGCATTTTTCTCGGTCCGCGACACGGCCGATTTGACCAGCACGGCAGCCCCGTGCCGTTTGCATCCCACAATCCAGTCCTGGCGACAGCAGGCGCGTTGCTGATCTTTGTCGGTTGGCTTGGTTTCAACGGCGCAGCCGCACGGTCGGGTGGTGATGCGGCCGCAACAATCCTCGCGAGCACGATCATCGCCGGCGCCGCCGGCGGTCTTGCGGGATTGGTGATATCGCGGGCGTTGCACAAGACGGTGGTGCCGGACGTGGTCATAACCGGCCTCCTGTCCGGTCTTGCAGCGATCACTGCCGGCTGCCTCTATGCCTCGCCGGTCGTCGCCTTGCTGGTCGGCGCGATCGGCGCCGTGGTTGCCTACGCGGCCAACACCATTTTGCTGCACCGTTTCAAAATCGACGATGCGGTCGGTGCTGTCGGCATCCACGGTTTTGCGGCCCTATTCGGAACCCTTGCCGTCGCCGTGTTCGCACCGATCGACAGCCTCCCGGCCGGCAGCCGAATTGGACAGTTTCAGGTTCAACTGCTCGGGGTCGCCGTGACATTCGCTTGGTCGATGGCTGCGATCACTCCGCTGCTGTTGTGGTTGCGCCGAAGCGGCCGGCTCCGCATCTCGCGTGGGGCCGAAATGCGCGGCCTCAACCGTGCTCACCACGCATCGGTTTTTGGACTTGAGCAGATTGAAGAGGAGCTCATCAAGTTGGCCGACGACAACACCGATCCCAGCTCGCGGACGCCAGCAGGCGCTGGTGAACCAACCGACAACATCGTTCACCGGTTCAACAATGTGATCGACGACGTTGAGCGAAATGACAGCGCACAACTGGTCGAGCAGGCGAAACCCAAGACCGACGAAGATCGCAAACGGTTGACGAGGCTTCTCAATACGACGAGCGATGCTATCTGCGTCACCGTCGGCGGCCGCATCGTCAATGGCAATGCGGCGCTGGAGACACTGCTCGGCGCGCCGCTGGATGACCTGTTCGACCGCGACGCCGGGGAGTTCTTCGATGCTAAGACCTGGACATCAATTGTCCATGCCCAGTCGGCCAACGCCGACGGCACACTCGAAAGCGAGATCGCCGATAGCAAAGGGCGACACATTCCCGTGTTGGTTCGCGGAACCGACATTGCGCTGGAAGGCACAGCTTCGCGGATCCTGGCTGTAACGGATCTGCGAGATCAAAAACTGGCGGAGCAGGAAAAACTCTTTCTCGCCGAACACGACGTGCTGACCGGCATTCCCAATCGCACGGCCTTCACGCACCGCTTGCGTGCGTGCTTGGAGCTCGCCACGTCAAGCAATGAAATCGTTGCCCTGCTGCTGATTGACCTCGATGGGCTCAAGGCCGTCAACGACCTCTACGGGCATCCGGCTGGCGATCACGTTATCAAGGTCGTCGCCGATCGGATTAAAAGGGTTGTCAACGCGGATGTACTCAGCGCCCGCTTTGGCGGCGATGAGTTTGCCGTTGCGGTGCGTGCCAGCGACAATGATACGGATAGGGCGCTCGCGGTTGCGACCGCCCATGAACTCGCAAAGGCCTTGAAAAGGACCATCGTTCTGACCAGCGGCAATCACGTAAGTATCGGTGCATCCATCGGGATTTCGTTTTTCCCGCGTGACAGTGTGACGATCACGGATTTGGTCCGGCGCGCCGACATTGCCCTTTACGCAGCCAAAGCCGCGACCGGCAACAAGGTTGTTGTTTTCAAGGACAAACTCGAGGAAGGCATGCTGCGCCAGCGGCTGCTCAGTGCGGCCCTGGACGAGGCGCTGCTCGATGGCCAGTTCGAACTGTTCTTCCAGCCCCGCGTAAAGATCACGACCGATCAAATCACCTCCTATGAAGCCCTGTTGCGCTGGAACAGCCCGACCGAAGGCATGATCCCTCCGAGCGAATTCATTCCGATCGCCGAACAAACCGGCAAGATTATCGAAATCGGCCGCTGGGTCCTCATGAGGGCTTGTGCCACAGCAATGGAAAGCTTCGAGAGCGAAGCCGTCAGCGTCAACATCAGCGCCCGCCAGCTTGCCGACGGCAATCTCGTCGCGCACGTCCAAGAAGCGCTCGATGCGTCCGCACTGCAGCCCGACCGCCTCGAGCTTGAACTCACGGAAACGGCCCTCGTGGAAGACATAGATAACGCCCGAGAAGCCATGTTCAATCTCAAGTCCTTGGGTGTGAAGCTGGCGCTTGATGACTTTGGGACCGGCTATTCGTCGCTGTCCTATCTCAGTCAGCTGCCATTTGACACCGTCAAGGTCGATCGCTCCTTCATTTCCGATATCGCAAGCGAACGAAATATGCTGACCATCGTCAGAGCGATTGCACAACTGTGCAACAACCTCGGCATGCGCGTTGTCGCCGAAGGCGTGGAGGACGCTGCCCAGCTCGCTCTGCTGAGATCGATCGGTTATGACGAAGCACAGGGCTACCTGCTCGGTCGCCCCGGTCGTGTCGCAGATGCCATCGACTGCGAAATTGTTCCCGAGCAACGCACAAGGTTTGCTTCGCGCCGGTAGATACCACCGTCAGGTCCGGTGGGGTTGCCGGCGGCTGCCTTAAACACGTCTGACGATAGGCGTACCGCCGTCAACAGCGGTACGCCGGTTTTCGCTGGCAACGATTGTCGCCGACGTTCAGCTGAGCAGCCAGCCCCCGTCGACATCCACGGTTGTTCCGGTCACAAACTCGTTTTTGATCACAAACATCAGCCCGGCGGCCACTTCTTGCGATGTGCCGGCACGCGGGATCAGATTGTTCGCCGTCATCTTGGCGTAGGCGGAATCACGCTCGGCGCCCGTGAGCGCGACCATCGGCGTGTCGATCGTGCCGGGAGATACGACGTTGACCCTGATCCGCGGGGCAACCTCGCGAGCAACCGCGCGTGCCATCGCCTCGACCGCACCACCGACCGAGGACAGTGCGATCTGACCGGGCTTGCAGTTGCGCGCCGGCGCCCCCGACACCAATGTGATCGAACCGCCGTCGGTGACGTGTTCGGCGCCAAAGCGCACGACGTGGGCATACCCCCAAAGTTTGTCGAACGAGGCTTTGTAGCCATCGATGTCCATCTCGAGGAACGGACCGATCGCACGTGCGCCGCCGGTGGCAGCGCTGACCAGAATGTCGAACGGCGCCAATCGATTGAGCAGCGCTTCCACTGCCGCTGCATCGCGGACATCGCAGGCCTCGACAGTGACGCCGGCCGCCAATTCACCGGCCTTAGAAGGATCGCGGCTGATGGCAACCACGCTTGCACCTTCGGCTGCAAGCGCCCGCGTTGTGGCAAGCCCAATGCCCGAAGTTCCGCCGAAGATCACGGCTTTTTTTCCTGAGACGTCCATTGGATAGTTTCTCCAGTTTGTTCAAGTTGACGGTTAGCGGCAAGTTCTTGGAAGTTCATCCCATCGACCCGCCCCCACCAGGGCGCGCCGGTGCCGATAGCGAAGCCGCCGCTGATACGGCAAGCCGACACGGTAATAGTTACTCAATCGACGCCTTCCACAAACTGCGCCGAGCCCGACGCACTCGCCAGCCGCAAGCCAATGATCTCCTGGTATTCCGGCGAGTTGTACCAGGCCTTGACCTGAGACAGACTGGCGAATTCAAGCACCACCGTGCGCGGCGCGAGCGCGGCGCCCTCGGCCGTCTCCATCGTGCCGCCTCTGACGACATAAGTGCCGCCGAACTGTTTGACCGTTGGCGCCACTTTCTCCCTATACTTGGCAAATCCATCCGGATCATGCACGTCCAAATGCGCCACGAAGTATCCCTTTGCCATTGTCCTTGTCCCTGCTCTGCCTGCGTTGCATGGCGGCCGCTTAGGCACTTCAAGAAACCTCAAATCTAGCACCGGTTTCCAAAGGGCAATGTCCTTTGGTCGGGTCGTGAGCGGCGAAGCCCCTGACTTGCCTGACTTAATCGCCGTTTGACGGCGATCCGTGAGGGGCTTTCAACCCCGCAAACTTCCCGACCGGCGGATCATCCTCCGGCCCGGGGCTTGTTCGCAGGTTTCCTGATTTGCTGCTGAACACGTTACAGCTCTATCGCACATCTCCCAACACGCGTCCCGGAAAATGCGTCAGTATTGGTCCGCTGGCTTCAAGCACGCCTATCAGCGTCAGCGGCGGCGGCGGCGGCAGCGGCGATGTTAAGGGATGCCGGACCGCAGCTGCCCGGCGTCCGCGAACCCGGCTCGTTCCGGCTCGTTATGGTCGCGGTTTGCGGATCGGGTGGATCGGGCATATCCTGTGCCGAACGCTTGCCGCACCGACGAACGATCCCTATTTGACAGGTTCCGCCATGAACCACGCCGCCATTCAAGCCATCGACCACCCGGCCGCCTGGAGCGCCTCTGCCATTGGATCGCTCGAGGCATTTTCCATTGACGTTGAGCGCCGGCATGTCGAGGCGTTGAAAGACGGATTGCGGCGTTGGCCGCACGCCATCGACTGCCACGAGAAAGTGTCGAAGGAGACCTTTCCGTTGCCGGCCATGACCGCCGCACTCGCCAATTGGAAGCATCAGCTGGATCACGGCCGCGGCTTTGTCATGCTCAAAGGGTTTCCGGTCGATGACTTCGAGCTGCCGGAGCTGCGCCTGATTTATCTGGCACTCGGTTGCCATTTGGGCCGGCCGGTTTCGCAGAGCGCCATGGGAGATCTCGTCGGCGACGTCATCAACGTCGGTGACAAGGACCGCAATGAACGCGCCTATCGTAGCCGCCGAAAGCTGCAGCTGCACACCGATCGCTGCGATCACATCGCCATGCTCTGCATTCGTCCCGCGCGACGCGGCGGCGCAAGCAGTTGCGCAAGCGCGCTCGCTATTCACAACGTCATGGCGAAGGAACGGCCCGAACTCCTCGCCTGTCTCTATGAGGGCTATTTCCATCATCGGTTTGGCGAGCAGGCGCCGGGCGAGCCGCCGGTAACGCCGGAACGCATCCCGATCTTCTCGTTCGCCAACGGGATCGCGACGGTGATTTTCATTCGCGGCTATATCGATCTGGCCGTCAAAGAGGGCCACGTGCGGCTGAGCGAAGATCAACTGGCGGCTCTCGACTATTTCGAGGACGTCGCGAACCGGCCGGAGATCCGCCTCGACTATATGATGCAATCCGGCGACCTGAGCATCATGAACAACTGCCATCTGCTGCACGCGCGTACAGAATTCGAAGATGCCGAAGATCCGGCCCGCAAGCGACACTTGCTGCGGCTGTGGCTGCGCGATGATACGCGACCGATTTCAGCCGGTGCCGCGTTGCACAAAGGCGCCGCCGGCATTGTCGTGCAGCAAGGAAAGGGCACTTATTACCGGGCACCTGCAGCGTGACGGCGGCCACAATTCGGATGATGTGTGCAACATTCGCAATGCGCGCGGGCGGGAGTTTGCAATGCGATGCCTGGTTCAAAGAGTTTCGCAAGCCAATGTTGAAATCAACGGCCGCATTGTCGGCGAAATCGGTTGCGGCCTGATGATCTTGGTCTGTGCCATGCAAGCCGACGGTGAAGACAACGCTCGCCAGCTTGCCAACAAGGTCGTGAACCTGCGCATCTTCTCGGACGATGCCGGCAAGATCAACAAGTCGCTGCGCGATGTCGGCGGCAGTGCGCTTATCGTCAGCCAGTTCACGCTCGCAGCCGATACCTCGCGTGGCAATCGCCCCGGGTTTTCACGTGCCGCGCCGGCGGAAACCGGTCAAGCTCTCTATCGGGCGTTCTGCGGCTTCGTCAGCGAATTGGGCGTGAGCGTTGCCACCGGAGAGTTTGGCGCGGACATGAAGGTATCTTTGACCAACGACGGCCCGGTCACGATCTGGCTCGACATGTAGCGCGGGCGGATTGGTCAACCGTCGATCACAATATCCCCGGACGTCGGGAAGGACGTATTTGAGCGATGCAAGTCAAGATTGGGACGCGCGGGTCTCCACTCGCCGTAGCCCAGGCCCGCGAAGTGCAGTCAAGGCTGATGGCGGCGCACAGCCTGACGGACGACGCTTTGCCGATTGTCGAGATCACGACTTCCGGCGACCGCATTCAGCACCGTCCGCTGTCCGAAGTTGGCGGCAAGGGACTGTTTGCCAAGGAGATCGAAGACGCGCTCGGCGATAGGCGCATTGATATCGCGGTCCATTCGATGAAGGATCTCGAGACGGTGATGCCGGCCGGATTGGTGATCTCGGCGGTGCTCAAGCGCGAGGACGTCCGCGACGCCTTCGTCAGCCACAGGTTCGCAAACCTGGACGCTATGCCGGCCGGCGCAGTCGTTGGCACATCGTCTGTGCGCCGCCGCGCCCAGCTACTGCACCGGCGACCGGATCTCGTTGTTGTTGAGTTCCGCGGCAACGTCGAGACCAGGCTTCAGAAGTTGGACGACGGTGTAGCGGATGCAACGTTCCTCGCGTGTGCCGGTCTGCGCCGATTGGGCCGCGACGAACTTTTACGATCACCGATTGATCCGACCGTCATGTTGCCGGCGGTCGCACAGGGCGCCATTGCTGTTCAGCAGCGGCAGGACGATCAACGGCTGTCGCGGCTGCTCGAGCCGATCGGCGATCACGAAACAGCCATACAAACGGCTGCCGAGCGCGCTTTCCTTGCCAGGCTCGATGGTTCCTGCCGCACGCCGATTGCGGGTCTGGCAACCTTTGACCGAGAACAATTGTGCTTGCGCGGACAAATCCTGCGGTGCGATGGCAGCGAAAGTCTAGAGGTGTGCCGCCGGGGCCCGCTAGATGCCGCCGAAAGGCTCGGAGTTGAGGCGGCGGAAGAGCTGCTCTCTCGCGCAAGCTCGGATTTCATCGTCGGTTCTCGAACATGAAACTGTGGGTGACACGTCCCGAGCAAGACGCCGCCGTGCTGCGCGCCAAACTTGTCGCCCAGGGCCACGAGGTTGTCATCGAACCACTGCTCCTGATTGACTTCGATGACGCCGACCCGCTCGAACTGGCGGGTGTCCAGGCACTGATCGCCACCAGCCGCAATGGGGTGCGCGCCGCTGCCCGGGCACCGGATGCTGACATCGCGCGGCAGTTGCCCCTGTTTGCGGTTGGTCCGGGCACGGCTTCGACGGCGCAGGCGCTCGGCTTCGAAAATGTCGCAGCCGGCACCGCCACAGCCGAAATGCTGCTGGCAACCATTGTTCGTCGTAGCGACGTCAACGGCGGTGCGTTACTGCATTTGGCCGGCGGCAGTCTGGCGTTCGATCTCGCCGGCGAGCTGCGACGGATCGGCTATCACGTTCTGCAGCCGACGCTCTACGTTGCACGGCGCGCAACCGGATTATCGCCGGGCCTGCTGTCAAGAATTAGCCATGGCAACCTTGATGGTGTTATTCTCTTGTCACCACGCACGGCCCAAACGTATGAAGACCTGATATTGGCCCATCAGGTCGAACCCGCGGCCAGACGATTGATTCATTTCTGCTTGTCCGCCGCTGTGGCCGGGCAATTGTCGCAACTGCAACCGGAAGACATAAGGGTTTCAAAGCGACCCAATATTGGCGATATGCTAGAGTTGACGCACCAATCAACGGCACAATCTTAAGGGATGACGTCCAACATAGCCGCAAACCAGACGACAGTGGGCGATTGTGCCGGCGCCCGGGCGCCGGCAATGGCGGCGGTGAGCGTTAGCGTGAGGACTGGAGGTTCAGGCTCCCATGGCAAATCAAAACGACGGATCCGACAACAAGAACAACAAGAACAACAAGCCCGAGGCCAAGCCGGGCGCCGCAAATGTGGACCCCAAAAAGCCAACTCCGATCATTGATTTGAAGAAGTCCGAATTCAAAGTGACCACGGACTCGGATGACGGCAAGTCGGGTTCCGGTGCGACCAAGCCGAACACGAAACCGGATACGAAGCCGGTCCGCGAAGCAACTTCTAGCGGCAGTGGCAGCGCCGGTGGCAGCGATGTGAAGGCCGATCCGACCAACCCGCCATCGGCGACCAAGACGGCGACGACGACCGCCTCCGCCACCGGTTCGCGGCCCGACGACAAGTCGAAGGCCGCTGCGTCGGCCTCCGCCGCCAGCCGAACCACGGCGAGCCAAAAACCCGGACCAACAGAGCCGGATCGGGCCAAGCGGGCAACGCCGAGCGCTGGTCACGGTTCTGAAGACAGCGACAAAAAATCGGCACAGCAACCTCCATCCCCGCCGCCGGCCCGATCCGGCCGCGGCATGTTCGGGTTCTTGACCCACGTGGCAGCCGGCATCGCCGGCGGCGCACTGGTTCTGTTTGGCGCACAGCCGATTGAAAAGCAGTTAGGAGCCGAATTCCTGCCGCGTGCCAAGCTGCCGGCGGAGTTCGGCACCCGTCTTGCCGCCCTCGAACAGCGACCGACGCCCTCATCCGAGGATGCGATTGGCGAACTGACCAGTGATCTGGCTCGCCTGCGCACAAAGATCGCGGGACTGGACAGCCTTCGCACCGAGGTTGCCCAGCTGTCGCGCGCCGCCGCGTCGTCGCCCACAACCGATGGCGGCGGCCAATCTGCGACGGGCCCGGCGGTGGCCGCCGCGACGGAACAACTCGCGGGCCGGGTTGCCAAGCTCGAGCAAACGCTGGAAACGTTGTCGTCGGCAACGAGCGGCAACGGCGATCCGACCGATGGCGCCAGATTGGCGGCGGTCAGCGGCAAGATCAGCGACATCGAGCTGACGCTCAACAATCAGATCACGGCCCTGCGCGAAAGCGTGACCAAGGAACTCGAAACCCGCGTTACCCAAACTGCACAGGCGTCCGCCGCCGCTGCGGCCGGCACCAAGCGCATCGACAGGGACCTTGCGCTCGTCAAGACCGATACCGTCCGGCTGGAACAGCGGGCTGAAACGTTGCAGGCGGCGCAGGACAAGTTGAGCCAAGCCGTTCGCGTCGCGCGCGAGGAAGCCGCCAAACTGCGGGCCGATCTCGACGGCCTCAAAGGTGATGTGTCGCAGCAGTTCAAATCGGTCGCCAAGCCGTCCGACGTTGCAACCGCGGTGGCACCGATTGCCGAGAAGCTGGCCGGCATCGAGCAGCAGATGACCGGAATCGTAGAAAGCGAAACAGCACGGAAGACCAACGCACAACGGATTGTTTTGGCGCTCGAGCTCAGCAATCTGAAGCGCGTTCTGAACCGCGGCGGTGCTTATGCGGCAGAACTTGGCGAGGTCAGACGCATGACCGGCGGTGCCGTCGATCTGTCGGTGCTTGAGAAGTTCCAGAGCCAAGGCGTGCCGACCGGCAGCGAACTTGAGCAGCAGTTCTCACGCCTTGCCTATAAGATCATCGCCGCCGCCGACCAGCCAAAGGGCGACTCGATCATGGAGCAACTGCTCGGTGGTGCGAAGTCGCTGGTACGGGTACGCCGCGCCGACTTACCAACCGATGACAAGTCGGTGGAGGCGGTCGTTGCGCGCATCGAGCAGCGCCTGAAGGCTGGAAATCTCACCGCCGTCGTCGACGAGGCGAAAGGCCTGCCGCAAGCCTCGGTCAAGCCGGCAGCAGGCTGGCTGGAGCGCGTGGCGGCCCGCGCGGAAGTTGACCGCGCCATCGCCGATATCGAAAACCAGCTCAAATCATCAATTGGTTCGGTTGCCGGCACGAAGGGCTAGAACATGTTGCGTTTGGTCGTTTATTTTCTTGTCGTAGCAGGCCTCGCCGGCGTTTTGTCGTGGCTATCGGACAACCGCGGCAGCGTTGTTGTCAATTGGCAGGGCTATATCTGGGACACGGACGTCTTCCAGGTCACAATTCTGCTCTCGATCCTGGCTGCAACCGTCATTCTATTGTGGACCGCGTTGCGCGGAATCTGGCACAGCCCCGCCGCCATCGGCAATTTCTTCAACCGTCGACGCGAAAAGCGCGGCCTTGAAGCGCTATCAAGCGGCATGATTGCAATTGGCGCGGGTGACCGCTTGCTGGCAACACGGTATGCAATTCAGGCGCGCAAGTCGCTT
Source organism: Hyphomicrobiaceae bacterium (assembly GCA_965223355.1). Lineage (GTDB taxonomy): Bacteria > Pseudomonadota > Alphaproteobacteria > Rhizobiales > Hyphomicrobiaceae > Tectiglobus. The sequence continues at coordinate 2,155,442 of CBDCWE010000003.1, read as the reverse complement.
CCCAACGAACCCATGACGCATCTGTTGCGCGCCCAAGCGGCGCAGTTGGCCGGCGATCGCACAACCTCACGCCGGATTTTCGAAGCGATGCTGGCTGCGCCCGATACCGAGGCGCTGGGCTTGCGCGGTTTGTTTCTGGAAGCCGAGCGCGAAGGCGAGCAGGAGGCAGCCAAACAGTTCGCCGAGCGAGCGGTCAAGCTCAACCCGAAGCTGTCATGGCCGGTGACCGCCCTGTTCGACATCCAGTGCCGCGCAAGCGACTGGAATGGTGCCCTGAACACGCTGGCAATTGCCAAAAAGCACGGGCATGTCGAGCGCCCTGTCGCCGATCGCCGGCGCGCCGTGCTGCTTGCTGGCCAGGCCCAGGAGGCCGAGGATAACGATCCCGAACGGGCGATGAACTTGGCCTTGGAGGCGCACGGTCTGGCGGTTGACCTGGTTCCGGCCGCCGCTGTCGCAGGGCGTCTCCTTGCGGCCCGCGGGAACACGCCGCGCGCGACCAAGGTGCTGCAGAAGACCTGGCGCAAGTCTCCGCATCCGGATTTGGCCGTTGCCTACGCGCATGCGCGCCTGGGCGACAGCCCGCGCGATCGCTTGAAGCGCGTTCAGGATTTGGCCGCTCTGACCCCGAACATCATCGAAAGCCCGATCGCGGTTGCCAATGCGGCTATCGAGGCTCGTGAATTCGATGCTGCCCGGGCGGCATTGGCACCGTTGTCGGAGGGTCGCCTGACGCAACGCGTGTGCACGCTGATGGCGCGGATCGAGCATGAACAGTCCAGCAACGCCGGCGGCGTGCGCGAGTGGCTGGCCCGCGCCGTCAATGCGCCGCGCGATCCGGCCTGGACTGCCGACGGCGTGGTCTCGGAAACCTGGCAGCCTGTTTCACCCGTGACCGGCGCGCTCGACGCCTTCCGGTGGCGCGTGCCTGTGGAAACCGCCCAACCCCACAGCAAGGAGATCTTGGCGCAAAAGATCGAGGAACTCGTGCAACTGGGGGTCGGTTCGGACGCGATGATCGGCGGCGCGGGCGGCGTCGACGACGACCGGCAAGCCCTCGAACTCAAGGGGCCGGATGAAACGGCCACGTCCGGTGGTCCCAAGCGCGGGACGGCGGCGGTTGAGGTAGGAGCCGTCGGGCTCGCAACCGCAACCGCGACCACGACGTCGCCGGCCGACCGCGCCGCATCCGCCGGCGATCAGTCGCCGACCGTGATCGAGGTCACGGCCGAGGAACCGGCCGCGGCGAAGCCGGCTTCATCCCCGCCGGTCGTCGCGTCCACGGCTGATGTTCGAGCGGCGGACCGGCCGGGACCAGAACGGGAGCAGGAACCAGAGCCAGAGCCAGAGGCGAGTGGCGACAGCAGCGATCCCCAGCCGGACCGATCGACGCCGGACGGTCACCCGGCGCGGCGGCCGGATCAGCCAAAGCAGAGCGGCGAGCAGGCGGCGGCCGCGGCAGATAGGGCTGCGGCGCGCAGCCGAGGCCCGGGCGCCAAGCCGTCTGGCGCCGCCGAGCCTCAGATTTTCGTATCGCCGCGCGCGCCTGACGATCCGGGACCGGAGGCCGGCGATGCCAAGCCGCGCAGGCCGGTGCTGCCGTTTCAACCGGCCAAGGGATAAAGGATGATGCGGCGGACGTGTCGGCGTCAGCGTCGGCGGAGTTGCGAACGCGATGTTCCGGCTTGTCAAAGCGCACGATTAGAGGTAACGAACCGGCTCCCGCTCTATTGCCGCAGTAGCTCAGTTGGTAGAGCAACGCATTCGTAATGCGTGGGTCGGAGGTTCAAGTCCTCTCTGCGGCACCATGAAATCAATGTCCGACCCGGAGACATAGGTAACAGATCGGGCTCTTCGTCGAAAACGGGGGGGCTCTTCGTCGAAAACGGGGGCAGGTCTATGATCTGCGGCTTATCTTAGCGTTCTATCAGTTTTCCTTCTATCTCGTCACAGCTCATGCGCAGAGTGCGCGAACACGTCGACGATAGTTGTCAAAGTTGCGAAAGCCGAAGGCGCGGCGCTGGATCAGTTTCATCTGTCGGTGAAAGCCCTCGGTGATGCCGTTTGAGCGTGAGAAACGCCACATGCGGCCGATCTCCTCCTGCCAGGTTTCAAGCGTGCGACCGAGTTTTTGGCAGTTCTCAAAGCCGCTTTGTTTGAGTTCGGCGATCGCATCAAGGAGCCGGTGGGCCAGAATGCGGCACTGATCCTTGGTCTGGTTCCTGGCCGTTAGCACCGTCATCAGATCGTCCTTGAAGTCGTAAATGCTGGCAATGGCTGATTGGTTTGCAAGGTAGGCCGACAGGCGTTCTGCTTGATCGTCTTTCAGGTTGTGGCCATGCCTTTGCAGCAGCTTCGCCGTGCCACGGCGTGTGCTCAGTTCCGGATCGATCTGGCGGCAGGTTTTCAAGAGATGATAGAGCGCGAGGCGCACCACATGGAAGCGATCGGCAACCACGAGGGCTCCCGGAAAGTAGCTGCGCGCAATCGAGCGATAGCTCTCGGAGAGATCCATACAAATGATGCGAACCCGGCTTTTATCTTTTAAGTCTGATAGATACGGGCCAAGAGACGAAGCTGACCGGCCTGGCGTGACATCAAACACGCGGCGCTTCTTGAGATCGCAAAACGTCGTTGCAAACCGCATGCGACGAGAGAAGAAGTGCTCATCGATACCAAGCACGCGTGGGATCTGCAGCGTCATGAGCTTGCGGTTCTCCAGCTCGTACATGTGATCATAATAGCGCGCGATCGTGCTGTCTGACTTGTCAAAGTTCTGTGCCAGGCCTTTGCGTGAGATACCATGGCTGTGCTGGCGATAGACCTGCTTTTTCAATGCCTCGGTTGAGCGCTGCCAGGGCTGGATGCCATCCAGACGCTGGCGGAAATAACGGCCGCAACCGCGGCAGTGATACTTGCAAACCGAAAACCTCAGCAGCACACGGCGCAGGCCGACGCTTTCGTGCCAGACACTGCGCTGCACCTTGTCCTTCTTGCGCAGGTCTGAGCCGCCGCAATGCGGGCAATGAGGTTCGTGATGGCCGTCGAGGTCATGCACGATTGGGTTGAAACCGCTCGTCCTGGCAATTGTGAAACCAGGCAGGTTCAGCGTAACATCAAAGTCGGGCATCCTCGGTGTGTCCTTGATCTATCAGTCCGGCAAGACTGCAAATCATAGACTGCGATTCGAGGGTGCCCCCTTATCTGATGGAGAGCCAGGGCGCGGCCCTAACCCATCGCCGCGTTGCGGCGATCCATGAGGGGCTGTCCGCCCCTCATGGATCGCCAACCGGGGATCGATCCGATTCCGAATAAAGGCAGGTTGCTCTAAGTCGCCTGGGCGCTCGGGCGCTCTTTGCAGCGCGCATAATGCGCCGCGATGTTGTTGTGGTCCGGGCTAATCGTCTGACCCACATTGCTGCCGAAGTCGAGAAACCCGAACAGCACGATGTCGGCCAGGGTGAAGCGCTCACCGCAAATCCAGGTCTTGCCGCTCATCTGGCCGTCGAGCCAGCCGAGGATGTCTTGCGCGCAGGCCTTCAAGCCATCGGATGCCTCCGGCAGCACCCGCATGCGCGGTCGGAACATCTCGATGCCTTCGCCGTAGCGAAAACCATTGGCCATCGGCTCGCAAATGCCAAGGTCGATGCGCCGCGTCCACATCCGTGTTTCGCCGCGCTCTTCCGCGGTCGTGCCGATCAGCGCCGGCGCCGGATGCAGTTCCTCCAAGTACTCACAAATCGCCGTGATCTCGGTGATCAGCTGGCCGCTGTCGGTGACGAGCGCCGGGCTTTGGCCACGCGGGTTGACCTTGAGGAAATCGGCTTCGCGGTTCTTGCCGCCGCGGATGTCGACCTCCTCGCGCGGCACATCGATGCCCTTCTCGGCAATGAACATTTTAACGACAAATGGGTTCGGACCGATTGATTGATAAAGCTTCATAGGCGGCTCCACTGTCTGGCAACTCGTGCATCCGAGGCTATCTCAACCGCCAGTTGGACGCCAGCTTCTCGTCCCGCATCGCCTTGCCGCTGTCTTAGAGCAACCTGCCTTTATTCGGAATCGGAACGATCCTGAATAAAGGCAGAAAGTTGCTCGCCTCTAAAGTGGCGATCATCGTGCTTTAAGTTGGAACCGCAATAGCGGTTCCAACTTAAAGCACGATGATCTAGCTGTTGTCTTAACAAGCGTTGCAGGGTTGGCACTGGCGTGCTGAGACCCGGAACATCTTCGCGTACACATGCACGTGCACCTGCACAGAACGGCAAATGAAACCTTCGCGCACCGGCGCCACGTTGGCTGCGCGTGCGACAGCGCGGGTCCAGCTCCGCGACGGCACTACTCGACGCCGATCAACCGATCAACGGGGGCGAAGTCATCCGTCAGCATGACCGGTTGCAAGGCTTCGGCAAGCTCATCGATGCGCAGCTGGGCGATCCTGACGAAGCGGATGCCGGGTGAATGGCGTGACGGCAAGGCCGGATAGGGTGTCGGTCGGGCGAGGCCTGCCAGCACGAACGTCGCGCGCCGGCCGGTTTGATTGGCCTGCCACAGTTCGACGTGATCAAACGACTGTTTGATTGCCGACAAAATTGACAACGCCAGACGTGGCCGGTCGCGGTGATCAACGACGTTCATCAGATATATGCCGTCGCCCGCCAGCCGCGATCGGACCACGGCAAAGAACTCTTTGGTCACCAGGTGCGCCGGGATCACGATGTCATGAAACGCGTCGCCGACGATGATATCGAATGTTTGAGGTGGCGCGCGGGCGAGCGCGACGCGGGCATCGGCATGAATGCTCGTGATCTTGCCGGTCTTGGGCAGCCAAAGATCACGCGCGGCGATGTCGGTCACCTCGGGGTCGATCTCGGCAACGGTCAACTTGGCATCGCGACGCGCGGCGGCCCAGGCGCGCGGCAGCGTATAGGCGCCGCCGCCAATGAAGAACACTTCGAACGGTGAACGTCTGCCGCTATGGATGCGGGCCAGGATGTCGTGCAGTTCGACATAGGGCGAGACCAGGGTCTGGGGCTTATCACGAACGTTGATGCCGTGGCCGAGATGGTCGAGGACCATTGCGCGGGCCGGCGCACCAACGGCGGCGGACTGGTCGACAATGCGAATGCAATAGTAGGCGCTGCCAATGCGGCAAGGTTCGGCAAAGGCCCTGAGCTTGTCGCCGATAACTCCGAGCAAGATGGCCGTGAGGCCGATCACCGTCAGTGTTGCGATCGCGTTGCGTGTCGGCTGGGCGCACCGCTGCGACCAGATCAACAGCAACGCGAGACACAGGTAGACGATTGCGACCGCAAGCAACGTTGCCGTCGCGCCGAGATATGAGACGAAGACATAGCCCGCGGCCAGTGTGCCGCCAATACTGCCGACGGCGCCGACAGCGTAAAACCCGCCAATCGTACGGCCGATCAAATGCGGCGGATCTTGGTCGATGGCGATTTTGGTCAGCACCGGCGACGGAATGCCAACGAACAGGCTCGGCAAGAAGAACAACGTCAAGGCAACGGCCAGCGATGTGACAACCGCATTGAATTCAAGGGCGATCAGAACTGGCGCGGCGATCCGCAATAGCACCAAGGTGGCAGCCGTCGACAGGGCCGCAAGCGCCAAGCTTGCGGCCGTCAGTCTGATGGCTTCGTAGCGGCGGCGTTCGGCAATGTGCCCGCCAATCCAATGGCCGATCGAAAATCCGGCCAGCACGACCGAGATAATCGCCGTCCAGGTGTAGAGCGACATCCCGAGATAGGGCGCAATCAGGCGGCCCGCCACGATCTCCACGACCAGGCCGCAGGCCGCCGACAAACCCGCAATCGTCAGTTTCAAGCCGTGTCGGTGGAGCATCTTGGTTCCGGAAAATCGCGCCGAACCTGCGTTGCGTCGGCCAGCCCTACGGTCGGCCACAATGAAGCGCGATCAAGGCGGAGTTGGTCAACACCCACCGTTGCGATCTAAGCGAGAGGCTCGAACGCGAAACCGGTTCCCCGTTTGGCGACGCGCCCGAAGCCGGGCGCCGGCAAGTGGTAGCCGATCAACCGGCTGCCATCTGTTGCCAGCCGATCGAGCAGCCGTTTGCGGGTTGCCACCGCCTTGTCCTGGTCCTGATCGGTTGCCGGCTGCCAGTCCGGATGCTGGAACGATATGACCGGATGCGTCAGCGCATCGCCGAGCACCACCAAGCTGTCCTTGCCGTCGCCGACTTGCAGCGAGATGTGGCCGGGTGTGTGGCCGGAGGTATCGATCACGGCGAGGCCCGGCATCAACTCGGTGCCGGGTTTGACGGTCGACAAGTGGTTCTTGGCGGCCCTGAGATTGCGCTGGGCGCCGACCGCGAAACCGTGTTGCTCAGTTGGAAGTCTGGTGAGGACATCGTTCGACATCCAGAAATTCCACTCGTTGTCAGAGATGACATACTTGGCGTCGGGGAAACTCAGTTCGTCGAAGTCGTCGACGGTGCCCCAGACATGATCGGGGTGCGCGTGTGTGTAGACCACATGCGTAATAGCGTGCGCATCAACGCCCGCCCCGTTCAGTGCTTCGCTCAGTCTGCCGGCCGTGTCCATGAAGCGCGGACCGGAGCCGACGTCGACCAGGATCTTGTGCTCGTCCGTCTCAATGAGGGTCACGTTCAAAGGCGACTTGATCGTGTCTCCGACCTGGCCGGCCTGTGCCAGCGCCTTGGTGCGTTCGGTCCCGGCAATCTTGGGCGCGAACATCGTCGCCGGCAGATTGAGGTGGCCGTCGCTGAATATCGTAATCTTAAACGCACCAAGCGTGATCGACTTGGGCTCGGCTGCCCGGACTTTGCGGTTTGCTGCAGCGAACATGCCGGCGGCCCCGGTGGCCCCGGCGGCCAATGTGGCGTGCAGCAGCGTGCGGCGGGTTACTCCAAGCTTCGCCATGTCGGGCGTCCTCATGTGGTTCAATGCGTTCGGGCAGACCCGCGCTGCTGCACTGATCCGCCCATCGCTGGTCGGCGATCCCGGCTTAGCCGAAGATGTCCTTGGTGATGCCGGCATACCAGCCGACCGATTCCTCGTAGGTCTGCTTGCGCATATCAGCATCTTCGCCGGTCTTCGAAATGAACTTGCTGGTCACTTCGATCTTTTCGGCACCAGCTTTGTAAGCAGCACCAACCTTGATGCCGTCATTGGTGGCGACAAGGCTCCAGCACGTGTTGGCAAAGCGCGGATCGAAGGTCCGCGAACCGGTCAGCGCGCCGCGAACGGCCATGGCCACGACCTTGGCCTGGCTGTTGGCAGAAAAGCCGGACTTCGGCATGGCCGAGGCGATGGAGGCATCCCCGAGGACGTGAATGTTTTCGTCGACCTTCGACTGCATGGTCTTGGGAACGATCGGGCACCAGCCCTTGTCGTTGGTCAAACCTGCCTTGTGCGCGATGCGCCCGGCGGTCTGGGCCGGCACCACCGACGCGGCATCGGCTTTGAGTTCCTCACCGTCGGTTTTGATGATCATGTTGGCGGCATCGACCATCGTGACGCCGCCGGTGATCGAGGCCGGCAACCACTCGATCATCTCGCCGTAGTGGTTTTGCCAGGCCTCCTGGAACAGCGCCTGTTTGGAGAATTTCTCCTTGGGGTCGAGAACCACGATTTTGGCCTTCGGGTTCCTTTGCTTGAGCAGATGCGCGATCATCGAAATGCGCTCATAGGGACCCGGCGGACAGCGAAATGGATTGGGCGGGGGAACCATGACGAAGGTGCCGCCGTCCTTCATGTTCTCGACCATCGCCTTGAGGACCTGGACCTGGGTGCCGGATTTCCAGGCGTGCGGCATCTTGGCTGAGGCTTCGACCGAATAGCCGGGTATGGAGTCATACTTGATATCGATGCCCGGCGAGACGACCAGGCGGTCGTAGGCAACCTTGGCGCCGGATGCGAGGTGCACCGTCTTGTTGTCGCGATCGATGCTTTCGGCCCAGTCGTGAACGACGCCGACGCCCTGCGATGCCATCGTTTCATAGGTGTGGCCGATCGAGGCGTAACTGCGGAAGCCACCGAGGTAGAGGTTCGAGAAGAAGCAGGTGTAGTACGTCTTGGATGGCTCGATCAACGTCACGTCGATCGCGCCCTTGGAGTCCTTGGCAATGTAGCGCGCCGCGGTGCCGCCACCGGCGCCGCCGCCGATGACGACGACCTTGGGATTGGCAGCACGGGCAACGAAGGGGAAGCCAAGCGCGCCGGTTGCAACACCGGCTCCGAGGGCCTGGTTGAAGCTGCGACGGGATACTTTGGTCATCACATTTCCTCCTTCTGGCTGACTGAATTCGCGTTAGTCTTGTTGCGGTTTGATCGTCGCGAAGTATGCTGCAAGGGCAGCAACGTCCTGGTTGCTCAAGGCATTGGTGATGTTCTGCATCACCTTGTTTTCACGCTCTTTTTTCTTGTAGGCTTTGAGCGCGGAGATGAACGATTCCTGATCCCATCCGACAATCGATGGGATCCCTTTGTTGGCGCCGGACAATTGATGACAGGTGGTGCATTGACCGGACAGATATTCGCCCAGGGCGATGTCCTCGGCCCGCGCGGGTGAGACCACAGCCAGGGCGCCGGAAATCATGAGTGCAGCGCGTGAAATTCGGATGCGTGAGGTCAACGCCTGGCCCTTCGTTCGAATTCAGCTGCCCGATACTGATCAAATGAAAACATGCGAATTATTGAATATCAAGAACTATCCGATCACGTCGTTGTTTCTTTGTGATGAGAATGAGGTGGCGATGTTGGGGTGCAACGAGGCCCGGCCGTAGCCACGGCCATCGGTGCACGCGATCGTGTGGCTTGACCGCGGCCCGGTGATGCGCGATAGCGCACATGCGGTGGAAAATCTGATCGTGGCGACCGGCACGCGCCAGCCTCGACGATCGATCGCGAAAAAGTCGCGGCAATACGGTAAGTACGCGCCGCAAATCGACGCTATGACATTGCACTTATTGCATGGGTCATGATGGATCATGTATGTCGTGTAATCCATCGCGGACGACCGCAGTCGAAGGCAGAACCAGTCGAGGGAGCAACGAACGAATGAGAACGATTATTGGCGGTCTGGTATTGGCCACACTTCTCGTGGGGCCCCCGTTTGCAGCCCGAGCCGCGGAAGGTGACGCAAAGGCAGGCAAGAAGGTATTCGGCCGCTGTGCCGCCTGCCATTATTACAACAAGGATAAGAAGAAGCTTGGTCCGCATCTGATCGGCATCATTGGGCGCAAGCTTGGTTCGATCGAAAAGTTCAAGTACTCGAAGGCGTTCAAGAAGATCGCAGAGGGCGATGTCGTCTGGGATGAAAAGCTACTCGATGAGTATCTGACAAATCCGCTCAAGTTCACCAAGTCGCGCGCCGGCAAGAACGGCAATATGCGTCTGAAACTGAAGGACGAGCAGGATCGCGCGGACGTTATCGCTTTTCTCAAGGAAAACGCGAAAGCGGAATAGGTCGGCGCCCTCAACCAATCGCCGCGTTGCGGCGATCCTTGAGGGGCTTGTCCGCCCCTCAAACACCCCGACCAGGGGATGATCCCCTGGACCTCGGACTTGGCCAGAGCTTCGTCCTTAACGGCGCCAGCTGCTTGGATGACTTTGACTTGAGATCGCTGACCTAGGTTCAGTGAACGGAGATCTGCTGCTCACTCAAATGCCAATGCTGAAGAGGTCGGCCGTTGGCGGAGGTCGGCACGTCGGCGCTGACACCCAGGCCGGGCCGGCGAGCGGGGTGGTCCGAGCTCGGTCTGCCTGGTCTGCCCGATCTGCCCGATCTGCCCGATCTGCCCGATCTGAAAGTCTCCATGTACAGAGCGATACAATGTTCGCCACGACTCGGCCGCGACGTCGCCATCTCCAGCGGCTATGCTCCGACGTAAACCTGATTGAACGAAGCATTGAACGAAGCACCGTTATTGCTCGCCTCTAAAGTGGCGATCATCTTTGTGCTTTAAGTTGGAACCGCAATAGCGGTTCCAACTTAAAGCACGATGATCTAGCGCATTGTAGTCAAACACCGGGTCGCGATGATACGCACGACCGCCAGTTATTTCAGCATTGGTTCACTCGCAATCTTTGTGGGCCTACCGATGCTGTGGATGGAACTCGATGGCCGCGCGCGACTTGCAGCCATCCTGCCGCCGCCTGAGTGGGCCGCACATGCCACACCGGAAGATCGTCTCGAGGTGCCGGGTTATGAGATTGCCTATTGGGCAGATCCGAATGCGCGCTATTCGGTGACGGGGTCAAAGCGCAAGAACAAGCCGGTGGCGATTGTGGTTCACTACACCACTGTGCAGCCGGTGTTGGAGGTTGTTGATTACGGCCATCGTCCGGACTTCAGCCGTGGTGGGCATGTTTACGGCTACCACTTCTACCTCGGTCGTGGCGGCGGCATCGCCCAAGGCGCGCCATTGACCATGCGCACCAACCATATCAAGTCGTCGCATCATCCGCAGCGACGCCCGACAGCCAGTCACCTGTGGTCGGGCAACACTATCGGCATTTCACTGATCGGGGGATGCGATCCGCTGTTGCGACCGAATTGGCGGCGTTGGGGCCGATGTGGCGGTGAATACATCACACCCGCGCAATTGCGGGCCGGCCTGGCACTGGTTCACGCCATCCAGAAACGCTTTGGCATCGCGTGCGATCAGGTTTACGGCCACGGCGACTTGCAAACCGACCGCGCCAGCTACGAAGGCGCGACATTGACACGCCTGTCGCGGGCAACGTGCGCAAATGCGGCCGACCATTAGATCATCGTGCTTTAAGTCGGAACCGCAATAGCGGTTTCGACTTAAAGCACAAAGATGATCGCCACCTTAGAATAGAGCAACTTTCCGCCTTTAGTCGGAATCTTCCGATTCCGACTAAAGGCGGGTTGCTCTAGTGGTCTCAGGTTTCCAAAGGGCAATGCCCTTTGGCGGGATCGGCAACGGCCGCGCTCTTAACATGTCGCCGCTCGGCGGCGATCGATGAGGGGCTTTCAGCCCCTCACGCTCCCCGACCAGGGGTTGGACCCCTGGACCTCGGACGTGTTCAGAGCTTCGTGTGGTTGTCCGTGATCCCGCGGCGACGGATCAGCACTTGCAGGCGCCGTCACTTGCCAACAGCGATCGCCCACGGTGTCGGCTGCTGTTGCGGGACAGGCAGGTCGCGAACGCCTGGCGCCTGGACCGTCGTCCATGCCGATCTATCCTGCAGCAGGGCTTGCAGCGCATGCGCGTTCAGGCGGTGCCCGCCCCTGACGGAACGGAATTTGCACAGCATCGGCAGCCCAGCCAATGACAGATCACCAACCGCGTCGAGCATCTTGTGGCGCACGAATTCCTGTCGATAGCGCAGGCCGCCGGGATTGATCACCTTGTTATCGCCAATCGCCACCGAGTTGTCGAGCGATGCACCGAGCGCAAGGCCGGCCTTCCAGAGCTTTTCAACATCGCTCATGAAGCCGAACGTGCGTGCCCGCGAGAGCTCATTGCGAAACACACCCGGCGTCATCTCGTAGGCCAAACGCTGACGGCCGATGATCGGGGTTGCGAAGTCGATTTCGACATCAAGGTGAAAACCGGCATGCGGGCTGAGTTCCGCCCAGCAATCGCTGTCCTCGATCCGAATCGGTTTGAGAACCTTGACGAACTTTCGTGGTGCGGGCAGGTGGCGCAACCCAACTTCATCAATGGCGTCGACAAACTGGGCCGAGCTGCCGTCCATGATCGGCACCTCTTTGCCGTCGATTTCGATGTAGCAGTTATCGACGGCCAAGCCGCGCAGCGCAGCAAGCAGGTGTTCGACGGTGCCGACGGTGGTGCCGATTTCATCGCCAATCACGGTGCACAACGTCAGGTTCTTGACGTTGGCAACATCGGCATCGATTTCTGCAACAATGCGGCCGCGCTTGGTGACCATAAAGCGGATGCCGGTATCTGCTTCCGCCGGATGGAGCACCAGATTAACTGGTGCTCCGCTATGTACCCCCACGCCAGCCAGCTCGATTTCTCGAGCCAAAGTCGTTTGTCTGGCGCCGACAAATGCTTTCGGCATATCCGCCCCGTCCCTCAAGCCCGTCAATTAAGCTATCACGCACAACCACATAAGGTAGTTCAGCGATACCCTAATCGAGACCAGTTCCCCATTCCGTCATACACACAAGGTGCCAACCAAATGTTCACATGACGAAGTCTGATCTCGTCCACTTGCAAAGATTACCGCCGTGCAACGACTCGGGACAAATCACGCTTTCTTACACTGTGTTACGATTTGGCAATATATTGGCCCAGATTTGGGCAGCGCGTGATTTAAGGACGGTCGACTGAGGCGTTTTACTTATATGTTTCAATCTCTTATTGGCCTTATCATTAAACTTACGAATAACGGCCATAGCGACGAATTGGGGGCAGATTTGTGTCATTGCCCTGAGTTTCAGTGTCCGATTGGGCCGCGGTTGCACTGGCGCTGCGCGTGACCGATTCGGCCGTGGGCGAATCAACTTGTTGCTGTTGCTGGCGCCCGAGGCTGGCCAGTCTTCGGAAGATGCTTTGCACGCCGGATTCGTGCTGGTGTGCAACATCTGCCTGATCTTCCGAACCTTCCGCGTGGGCGTGATATTGGCGTTGTGCGATATCCGGGAACTCGGAGATATTGGGCACGCGGCGCGGCGGTTCGGCCGGCGCTGCCGGCGTAAAGCGACCGTCGTTGGGGGCAGGGCCTGCCACCTTCGAGACGGGTAACGGCGGTGGCGGACTTGCCATCGCGGGCTCAAATCCATCTTCGATGACGACGCCGTCGGATGATTGCCAGCGACCGACACTGCGGTCGAGCTGATCGGCGCCGCGATCGCCATCGGTGTGCGCGACAGTTCCGATCACTTCGGACAAAGCTCTGGCAAATTCGTCCGCTGATGTATCGCCCAGATAGGGATCCGACAGCTGGCCGGCATCCTCGCTTGCGGCGATGACCGGTAGCTCAGGCGGCATCTCTGGCGCCGTTTTATGATGTTCGACGTCGCGCGTATCCCGGCCCTCATCGTCCGGCATCGCGGTCGCCAACGCCAGCTCGGTTGTGAGGTTGTTGTCAGCCAGCGGCTCTGCCTCGGACAGGTTGGCGAGCAAACCGGTGCCGGCGGGACCCGGCTGCGGCTGCGATGCGCGCGATTGCCAGCTGTTGGCCTCAAACGACGCCCGTGTGGACCCGATGGAAGCAAGGCCGGGGGCCTGCGAGCCCGGCAGCCCCGAGGCGACAATCGAGACCCTGATTTTCTCGTCCATGCCGTCCTCAAATGAAGCGCCGACAATGATGTTGGCGTCATGATCGGCTTCCTGCTTGACCCTGCTGGCCGCCTCGTCGACCTCAAACAGCGTGAGGTTTCGCCCGCCAATGATCGAAACCAGCAGTCCCTTGGCGCCGCGCAGGGAGATTTCGTCCAGCAGGGGATTGGAGATCGCCTCCTCTGCAGCACGCGTTGCGCGGTTTTCACCGGTGGCCTCACCGGTGCCCATCATCGCGGTGCCCATGCCCTGCATGATCGCTTTGACGTCGGCAAAGTCGAGATTGATCAAGCCGTCTTTGACAATCAGGTCGACGATGCACGCAATTCCGGAATAGAGCACTTGATCCGCCAAAATGAAGGCTTCGGCAAATGTCGTCTTTTCGTTGGCCAGTCGGAACAGGTTCTGGTTCGGAATGACGATCAAGGTGTCGACGGAGCCGCGCAGCTCTTCGATCCCGGCCTCGGCTGTGCGCATGCGGCGCGAGCCTTCGAATTGAAACGGCTTCGAGACGATGGCGACGGTGAGAATGCCCATCTCGCGCGCGATCCGCGCGATCACCGAAACCGCTCCGGTGCCGGTTCCGCCGCCCATGCCCGCAGCCAGGAACACCATATGAGAGCCTTCGATATGCGATCGAACGTCATCGGCGGCCTCTTCGGCGGCCTCGCGACCGATTTCGGGTTTGGCCCCGGCTCCCAGTCCCGCGGTCAGCTTTGCGCCAAGTTGCACGCGCGCCGCTGCCGCAGACTGGGCAAGCGCCTGGGCATCGGTGTTGGCGGCGACGAATTCAACACCTTCCAGACCCGTCGCAATCATGTTGTTGATGGCGTTACAACCTGCCCCGCCAATGCCAATCACCGTAATTCGAGGCCTGAGATCAGCAAGCTCGGGCAGGTCGATCGAGATGTTCATGCGTTCCTCGCAGCCAAATGGCCGTGCATCCTGGTGGAAGCGGAGCAAGCAGTTCCGGTCGCGTCTCAAAGCGCCGATCTCGGGCGCCGGCAAAACGTCAATATCGATCTGCCGTTCAGAAACTCTCGCGGAGCCATTGCCCCATGCGACTCAGATACGACTCATACGCACGATTCTTCACGTCACCTGCATACATCATTTCGGCAGGCGATGCATCTATAAGTCCCAGACCGGCAACCGTGGCAAGCGCCGGACCCTGGTAGTCCGGATCAACCCGATCGAGCTGTTCCGGCTCGCCGATCCGCACCGGTTTGCCGAGAATGTCGGCAGTCAGGCCGACCAGTCCGGCCAGTTGGCTTGCACCACCTGTCAATACAATGCTTTGCGCAAGCTCCCTCGTGACGCTGTTGCGATCAATGCGTTCGCGGATAAGCTCCAGCTGGCGCTTCGCTCGTGGATAGATCAAGCGGGCCAGCTCGGTCTGTGATGTCTCTCCGTTGTCGCCGGTCTGTATGCGATAGTTCACAAATCGATCGGTGTGCGCACGCCACTGGGGCGGTGCAGCGATGCCATTGTAGCCGGGCCATTCCAGTGAACCATAAAGCGTCTTGATTCGCTCGGCCTCGGCAAGGGGGGCTCCCAGCGAAGAGGCGATGTCGTGAGTCAGAATTGCACCACCCACGGCCAGCGTATCGGTATGCACGAACCGACCGTCTGCGATCACCGCAATCTTGGTCGCGCCCGCCCCGATATCGATACACAGCACGCCATAGTGGCGCTCATCCGCGCTGGTCGCGGCAATGGCGGAGGCAAGTCCGGTTGGAACGACGTGCCGCACCGATAGATAACAGCGGTCGATGAGGCGTTCGAGATTTTGCAGTGGTCCGGGATCGGCGGTCACGGCATGGTACTGACAGGTCAGGCGGCGGCCCGACATGTGGTTGGGATCCCGGATGCCGGTCTCTCCGTCGAGCGCAAAGTGAATGCGATTGAGATATACCAGTGAACGTCCGTCCCGCTCGGCATACTGGCGCGCGCGTGCTGCCAGGCGGTGCAGATCCTCGCTGCGCACGTGTCCGGCCTCAAGATCAAGATGGGCGGTAAAGTGGGTGGAGCTGAGCCGGCTCGACGACAACGCGACGACGACGTCGTCGACCGTCAGGCCGGCCTGCTCTTCGGCATCTCCGATCGCGCCGAGCACGCTCTGCTCGGCACGGTCAAGATCGACGATCATGCCCGCCCTGACGCCGTCGGCGCGCCGCTGGCCGAAGCCCAGCACATTGAAAGATCTGCGCGCCGGCTCACCCGCCCGCCGATCGTCATCCAAGCGCGAACCGTGGTCGATGACGAGGCAGGTCACCTTCGCTGACCCGATATCAAGCAGGGCGCGGATCTCGCTTGCCGGTTGGCGGGTTGATAACAAGAAGCTCATCCCCGGCGCCCCCGAGATTGGCCGACAACAAACCCGCTCGCCGTGGCCGGTCGGTGGGCCTGCGAAAGAATGGCGGTTGCCGGCAACCTGAGATCGATCACGGCGTCGGCGCGATCGATCAGGCGTTGACCGCGCTTTCCGGCCATCAGGCGGGCGATGGCGCGAGCCGGAAAATCTTCGGGCAGATGAACCGCGCGATGGCCGGTCAGGTTGATCGTCCAACGTCGCCGATCGACAAAGTCGGCGTATGCGAAATGCCGCCGCAACTCCGGCCAGTGTGACAGCGTCTTGAAGAGGTGTTTGGCCGCCGGCGCGGCGCCACGACCTTGGACGATGGGCAAACCGGTGCGAAAGCCCTGACCGACGGGCGCAAGCCGGCGGCCGTCATCATCAATCAAGTAGTCGCTGTCATCACCCCGCCAGATCGCGACAGGTTTGCGCTCGTCGATCGCAATATCGATACGATTGGGGAAGGTTCGCTTGATGCGGGCCTTTGCGACCCATGGCAGGGCTTCGATCCGCCGACGTGCCGCCGTCGCATCAAACATCAGCAGCGATCGAGTTCGATCCAGTTGAAGCGCATCGAAGACATCGTTGTCGGATGTCATCTCGAAACCCGTCAACGACGCCTTCGACAGCCCGAGGCCGACCATCGGAGCCAAGCGGTCGAGTTGAACCAGCAGGGGTTTGGTGTCCCGAACGGCCTGACCACCGTCGCTCAGCGCCAGAAACACGCCGCCGCCGGCAACGGCGGCGGCAACCGGCAACCAGCTCAGGCGCGCGGCTCGGCGCCGGTCACGGCTACGGCACGGCTTTCGACGACTTGCGTTGTGAGCGGGGAGTTGACGCGCGCGTAGATTTGTTTGTTGGCTATGGCGCCATTTGTCCAACACTTTTAACTCCAGCCAAACGCGAGAAACTCACGTCGCGGCGGTGTCTGGTGGCTGGTTCGCCCTGCCGATCAGACACCAACGCAACAGCTCCACTGTCGCTCAATCAGAGTTAAATTCGCGTAAATTCCTGTCCGAGACTGGCGCTGTGCCTGGTGATCGCGCAATCCGGTCCCCGGCTGCGGTTCCGCGTCCGTCGTGCGCCGGACCGGATCGCGGTGCGCCGAGTTACCAGTTGGTATCGTAGCGGGTGAACGCATGCGGAATGCGGTGCACGTCCGCCACGACCTCACGCAATGGTTCGAGGTCGGTTGCCGGGGATGTATAAATTTCGATGGTATCTGCAACGCCCCCGAACCGCTGCTCGATCTCGCTGCAGATCGCGTCATAGGTGCCGCAGGCCGCAAATATGCGCAGCGTCTCATCGGAAATCTCCGCGGCCATCTCCTGCCAGCGCCCCTCAACCGACATTTGGTGCAGTTTTTCGCTCAAATCTTCGAGCCCGTGCAACGCGAGAATCGGGCGATAGGTTCGCGTCGAGCTGTAGAATGCAACCCGAACCCGGGCCCACTCCATCGCCTGGCGAACGGCGGCTTCATCGGCGCCGGTGCAAACGAAACCGCCCCCGTGAATATCGAAGTTTTCGCGCCGGCGCCCGGCCTTGTCCATGCCGGCCAGCAGCCGCGGCAAACAGACCTGCTCAAGATAGCGCCGTGAGCAAATCGGGTGGAGGCGCACGCCATCGCAAAGCCGCCCGGCAAGCGACAGCATAGCCGGGCCGACCGCTGCAACGGTGATCGGGATCATGGCCAGGCCGGTCGGCTCCGGCGAGAAGTCAGGCGTCATGAGCGACAGCTTGTAGTGTTGGCCCTGATAGTTGAGTTTCGCGCGCGTCTCCCAACAGGTCCAGATTGCGCGCAGCGCTTCAATGTATTCTCGCAAGCGCGGTGCCGGCGGGCTCCAGGCAATGCCGAAGCGGCGCTCGTTGTGTCCTTTGACCTGACTGCCGAGGCCGAGCACGAACCGTCCGTTTGAGTTGGCGTGAATGTCCCAGGCCTGCAGTGCCAAGACCGTTGGGCTGCGCGGGAATGCGACCGCAATCGACGTTGTCAGCTCGACCCGATTTGTGGCCAGTGCCGCCAGCCCAAGCGGCACAAACGCATCATGGCCAAGCTCCAGCGTCATCAACGCATCAAAGCCGACGTCTTCTACCTTGCCGCAAAACTCCGCGACCTGGCGCCAGTCAGTCTGTGGTGCATTGGTGAAAACGCGCATGCAAACCTCTGCGTTCGTTGACCGGCAGGATCTAGGGATCCTCTGATCAAATCACGGGTTTCCAAAGGGCACTGCCCTTTGGCGGGATCGTTAAGGGCAGAGCCCTTAACCAATCGCCGCCCGGCGGCGATCCTTGAGGGGCTTTCAGCCCCTCAAACACCCCGACCAGGGGATCATCCCCTGGACCTCGAGCGCTGGCAAACAGGAACGATGACCATCAACAGACCTGACATGTGGTCGCAGCAAATCTCCGCAACATTACTATTTAGAAAGATTTTCGAGGCGCATGTGTCACAGCTCATCAGCTTGACCCGCCCGCGCAGTTCAGCTCGCTCGTGTTTGGAATCTCTTTGATTTCAATCAACTGGCGCTCGGCGGTTGGTGCCTGGCCCGGCCAGGACGCGGCAATGCAGCGCACCGACTCACAGTGGCAGGCCGAGGATTGCCGCCGACGTCATCGCGTTGACCATAGCAACGCCGGCTGAAAATCGGTTGACCTGACTGACCCGGTGTGGTCTTTCCCGCGCCGCCAGAGCGGTTCCGGCCGCAATCAATTGAACGGTAATGGTGATCTGGTCACACGCACGCAGAGCGCGGAAATCGTACGGGGAAGATGATGGGCGACGCGGACTTTGGCAATGATCAGTCGGTGCAATAGCTGATCGAGACCGAGCGCGTTGACCGCATCGACCGTACCTGGCGACCTGCGCCAGGTCGTGCACTTACCTCGATTATTGGGGGTTTTGTATGAAGACCTTCGTTGGCGCACTCGTGTGCGCGCTTCTCATTTTCAGTGCAACTACGGCCGCCCAGGCGGCGAAATGGCAGGACAACTTGCTTGGCCAGGTGTCGTCACAACCCGCTCCGGCGACGCGCCAGGCACCAACCCGCTCACGCGCCTCAACGAGGGCGCGCAGAGCGCGGGCCAAAACAACCCGCAGAGCAACCCCGAGAACGCGCGCGCGGCGTTCGATTGCTCGCACCAAGCAGCGCCGCCATCGCCGGTCCGGTTCCCGGCGCTCGTCTTATCGTGGCCGGACGCTGCACGGGCTCGCCTCCTACTACTGGCAGCCGCAGCGCGTGGCTTCCGGTGGGTGGTTTAACCCGAACGCTCTGACCGCGGCGCACAAGAGCCTGCCGTTCGGCACCCGCGTCCGCGTCACCAACATGCGTAACGGCCGCTCAGTTGTCGTCCGCATCAACGATCGCGGTCCTTATATCCGCGGTCGGATCATTGATCTGTCACGTCGGGCGGCAACTATAGTTGGCATGCGCGGCGCCGGAGTGGTGCCGGTACGCGTGCAGGTTTTGTAGCCCGCAAGACGCATGGTCGACCGGTTCGGCGCACTGGCGATCGCCCGCGCGGCACGCCGTTGAAGCGCGCTGTGTGCCAGTTGCGGGTTGTTTGAAGCCGGCGTCAGATGCGCCAATCACAGTAACGGAACGCTCGGGTTCGATGCGAGCGGTGATCGAAGAAGGCGCCCGACGGGCGCCTTCTTTGTTGGGTTGCTTGCCATTTCCTTCGAAGCGCGGGCAAAGTAGTTTGACGCATGTCATCGTCCAGTCCGCCTCAACACAGCTGAACACCATGCCGGCCGAGCCACCGCCTTCCAACCGCAACCGAGCGATCGAACGCCTGCGAACGGCAATGATCGAGAAGAAGATTACCCAGGCCGGCCTGGCCGATGCGGCCGACTGCCACGAAAAGACGATCCAGAATCTGTTTGGCGGAAGAACGGTGCGCGACCAGACCCTGTTTGACGTGTGCATGGTGCTCGATCTCGACTTTGATGCGCTCAAGGCGGAGTGGGCCGGCACTGGCCCGAGCGGACAGCCCCACGACGATGAGACGGGACAAGCCGGAGCCGGCACGGAAGTCGCGCCCATCTATATGGGCGGATACACCCGCCAGGCCGTAGATCACCTGGTCGGAAGTTTTCTGACGCTTCGTCCCGCCTTCACGAAGGACAATGTGATCTTTGCGTTCCGGACGGATATTTCCTGGGACGAGAACTGGCCGAGCTTGCTGTTTCGAGAGCGCGACCGGCCGGATGCCCCCTATTCGCACACCGGTCGTGTGCATGTGCCGCCATCCTCCCAATTCATCCATCTCGTATCGCTGACCAAAGGTGCCATGCGTATGATCGTGCTGTCACCGCCCGATCAGCGCGATCTTATGCGCGGCATCATAACTACCCTGCGGCGGCAGGGAGCGGCCGTTTCCCCGGTCAGTGCGCCAATCGTCTACCGGCGGTTGGCGGAGCCGGTCGACACCGCTTTTGGCGAAATTGCGGCCGGCGAGAAGGCCTACAATTGCTATCGCGCGCATTTGGATGAATGCGTCGATGATGGTCACGCGAGACTGATCAGCAGATAAAGAAATCAATTAATCTCTTTTGTTTCAGATAGTTACCGGCGTTTCGTCAGCGCTTGCGCTCGGCCAGTGTCAATTCGTTAGCGCGTTGTTAACCTTGATGATTTCATAACATCGCCTCGACAAGATCAGGAAACAGCCGCTTTTCGATGGCAGTTTCCGCGCCCACGGACGGTAAGTAATGCGTAGACGGGGGTCGGCTGCATGCATCCGCGCAAGTGCGCGCTCGCTCGTATGATGAGCGGGCATCTCAAGATGTTGATCTGTTCAGGGCTGCTGCTGGCGGTGCCGGCAACGGCATCTCAGGCGCAGCAAGATCTGCCGAAATCATCAGATGCAATTGCCAACAATCTGACCGACTTGTTCCGAACGCTCACCGGGGCGGCGAAACCGCCGGCCAAACCGACCTACAAGCGCACGCGCTTTGTCATCGAATTGGAACGCGCCGCCGAATTCGAGGTGTTTTCCCTCGTTCGGCCCAACCGCGTCGTTCTTCAACTGCCGGCAATGGGCATGAAGTTGCCGGATGTCAGCCGGCAAACGCAAGCTGAGGCAGGCCAGCTGGTCACCGCCGTCCGCGCCGGTCAGTCGGGCCCCAAGCGAACCCGGATCGTGATTGGTGTGGCCACACCCGTGGTCGTCGAAAACGCCCATGTCGTGCCCCACACCGACGGCGGGTCCGCCGAGTTGCGGCTTGATATCGTACCGCTCGGTGTGCGCATGGCGTTTGACAAGCAATCGCCGCAAATCGCCACCGGCGTATCGAGCCTCGGCGCCCGCGGGCTGCAGCCGCCGGTTCCCAGAAAGGCCGACAGCCTGCACCAGCGCCAGGAACGCACGCACAAATACACGATTGTCGTCGACCCCGGTCACGGCGGCCGTGATTCCGGTGCAAGAAAGCACGGCATTCGCGAAAAGAACGTGGTGCTGGCGTTCGGCAAGATGCTCCGCGACAAGCTTAGCGCCACCGGGCGCTACCGGGTGCTGATGACCCGCAGCACGGATCGCTTCATTACGTTGCGCGGCAGACGTGCGTTTGCCGAGCGGAACAAGGCAGATCTTTTCATTTCGGTTCATGCCGACTATGCGAGCTCGGATGCGAGCGGCGCTACGATCTACTCACTGCGCAAGCGCGTTGCCGAGCGCTTGAAAAAGTCCGCAAAGAAAAAGGTTTCTCGGGCTTCACTCCTCACGAAGGGCGAGCTGAAAGTGCTGAAGGCGTCACCCGCTAGCGCCGATGCAGGGGCTTTGCGGAAAATTTTGACCGATCTCGCCTGGCGCCATGTTGAGCACACAAGATTTCAGACGCAGGCTTTTTCCCGGACCGTCATCAAGCACATGGGCCGCTCCACTGAAATGCGCCAGCGCCCGCACCAAACCGCAGCATTTCGCGTCTTGAAGACGGCGACGATGCCGGCCGTGCTGATCGAGTTGGCCTATGTTTCGAACCGCAAGGATGCGGCACGGCTGAGATCGCGCAGCTGGCGCGACAAGGTCTCATCGTCAATCGTCAGGGCGGTCAACAACTACTTCGCCAACGTTGATCGCCTGCCGATGTAGGATGATGCAGCGCAGCGCCTGTCCAGATCATTTCCGCTGTCCAAAGGGTATGCCCGTTGGCGGCATAAGGGCCGAGATCTTAACCAACCGCCGTCTGACGGCGATCCATGCACGGCGTTCAGCTCCGCATACACCCCGATAAGGGGATTATCCCCCAGCCCCGAACTTGGCCTCCCCGGACTTGGCCCCCCAGACTCGGTCCCCGAACTTGGCCAGAGGTTCCTTGCGGCCCGCGATCTCAGCCGCTACAGCGGTATTTTGATGACCGCCCTGGCGCCCCCCATCGAGCTGCGCCCAAGCGTGACATCGCCGCCGTGACTGCGCGCGATATCGCGGGTGATGGCGAGCCCGAGGCCGGAGTTTCCGGTGTTTTGGTTGCGAGCATGATCGAGGCGGTAAAACGGGCGGAACACGTTTTCGCGCTCCTGCTCGGGAATACCCGGGCCATCGTCTTCGACTTCGACGATGACCCACTTTCGCGCCTTTGCGGCACGGATGACGACCGTGTTTCCGAAGCGCGCGGCATTGCTGACCAAGTTCGTGAGCGCGCGTTTGAAGGCCTGGCGCTTGAGCGGCACCATCAGTTCACGTCGTCGCTTGCTTTGCATGAACTTGATCTCGGCACCGAGGACCTGCTGCTGTTTGCAAATCTCTTCGATCAGCTCACGCAACGGCGTCGGCGCCGCCTCCTCGCCCTCGTCTCCCCGGGCGAACGAAAGATACTCTTCCAGCATATGCTGCATTTCGTGGACGTCGCACTCGAGCGCTTGGACTTCGGGACTGTCACCAAGCAGCGCCAATTCGAGTTTGAAGCGCGTTAAAACGGTTCGCAGGTCGTGGCTGACGCCAGCAAGCATGGCAGTGCGCTGGTCGACATGCTGAGTGATGCGGTCGCGCATTTCCAGGAAAGCAACGGCGGCAAGACGCACTTCGCGAGCGCCTTTGGGCTCGAAATCGTCTGGAAATGGCCGGCCCTTACCAAACGCATCAGCAGCATTGGCAAGGCGCAGGATCGGCCGGATCTGGTTGCGCAAAAACAAGATGGCAACGGTCAGCAACACAACCGAGGTCACCACCATCCAGATCAAGAAGATATGCGAGTTTGATGCATAGGTCTGGCTGCGCTGGGCAACGAAACTCAAGATTGCCGTCTCCAGCTTGATCTTGATCTCGACATGATCGGAGTCGCCGACGGTATCGATCCAGAACGGCGTATCCTTGATCCGCGCCCGGATTTCGTTGGACAGCGTCTTATCGAGCAGTGAAAAGAACGGCTTCGGCTGCACCGTTGGTAAGTCGCCGGCCGGCAGCACCTGGACCTGCAGGTTGAGCCGGTCGCGGGCGAGGCTGACCAGGGAGCCGTATTTGTCCTTTTTCTCATAACCCTTGTAGAGTTCAACGACGGCTGCGACATCGCGCGCTGTCGCCTCTGACAGCCGCCGCGTCACAGCTTGCCAGTGGCGCTCCATGAAGATGAAGGCGACGACACCTTCGAGCAGCACGATCGGCGCAATGATAATGATCAGGGCGCGAGTATAAAGGCCCTTGGGTAAGGCATCGACGAGGCGGCGATGCCACCATCGCAAAAGTTTCGCGGCCCGATCGCGAGCTAACCCTGCAAGGTCGCGGACCTGATCAGCCGTGGGCGGCCAGGAGAGCCGGACTTTGCCGTGTTCCGTGTTGTCCGTGGCAACCATCGGATCATTCGCCTGCTTACCCAAACTGGTTCAGCTAGTCGGTATAAAGGATGTAGCCCTTACCGCGCACCGTTTGAAGATAGACCGGATTCGAGGGATCGGCCTCAATTTTTCGGCGAAGTCGGTTGATTTGAACGTCAATCGCCCGCTCGCTTCCCGTCGCATCATCGTTGCTCAACTCATGCCTTGGAATTGGCGAACCGGGTCGCTGCGCAAAGAGCTTGAGGAGGTCGCGTTCGCGTTCGGTGAGTTTCAGTGTTTCTTTGCCGCGGCGCAACTCACCGCGCTCGCAGTGGAAGACCAGCTCGCCCATCCGGATCTCTTCGCTGGTTCCCGGCGTCTGGCCGCGCCGCAGGATGTTTTGCAGTCTCAGCAACAATTCACGAGGCTCGAACGGCTTGGGCAGATAATCATCAACCCCGGCTTCCAACCCTTCGATACGCGCATCCGCATCGGATTGCGCCGTCAGCATACAGATCGGTATCGTCGAACCGGTCTTGAGTGCGCGCGCCAGTTCGAGCCCGCTCTCCCCGGGCATCATGACGTCGAGCACGATGACATCGAAGGTCAGCCCCTTCATTGCCGCCCGCGCCGCCGCGGCATCGGCAGCCGGGGTGACGCGGATACCATTGTTCATGAGGTAGCGCGTCAGCAAATCTCTGATCCGCCGGTCGTCGTCCACGACAAGCGCATGCGGGGCATTGTCCGGCAGACCGTTTGCCTCGCCGTTGCGGCCGGTCATATCCACTTACAGCGTCCTACTCGTTGTCGTCCAAGCAACTGATGTCCAACTCGTTGATCAGTTCAATCACTCTTGAGCGATCGCCCGGCGACACCATCGCCAGCAAAAACCGTGAAACGGCATCGCGCGCCTCAGGACCTGCCACATCAAGTGCGGCTTTGATCCTCTCAGTTTGCAATTCTGCCAGCTTGAGAGCAAGCGATCTCCCGCTCTCGGTAACATTTAACAGTCTTTGCCGCCTGTCTGCTGCCCCGGCGCGCTGTTCGATGAAGCCATCGTCGACAAGCTGCTTGAGCACGCGGGCCAGGCTCTGCTTCGTGATATTCAAGATCTCGAGCAGATCGGCCACCTTAAGGCCGGGATTGCGATGCACAAAGTGAAGCACGCGATGGTGCGCCCGCCCGAAACCGAAGGCATCAAGCAGAGTATCAGCTTCGCCGGTAAAATCTCGGTAGGCGAAGAACAGCAATTCAACGTAGGCGATATGCCCGGCGTCAATGTCCTCGCGCGTGCCCTCGCAGCCGCGCTGGTGGTGCGCCGGCTCGCGACAACCCGATGCGTTGGTGGGAGAAACGGAATTTATGTCAGCCATGTTGACATATCTGGCGTCTGTTGGTACGCGTGACAAGGTATTTCGTCAGCCTTTGCCATGTTTGGCGGCAAGTCACAAGCCGCTTTGACACTTGCACACGGCCGGCGAAATCGGAAACCAGATACAATAGAGATTAGGCCGTAAACTCCACAACTTCGAGCGAGGAATCGTGCCATGGCTGAGCTAATGCCTTTTGACGACCGTGACGGGCTGATTTGGTATAACGGCGAACTGGTGCCCTGGCGCGATGCAAGGGTGCATCTGCTGAGCCACGGCCTGCACTATGCCAGTGCCGTATTCGAAGGCGAACGCGCCTACAACGGTGTGATTTTCAAGTTGACCGAGCATTCGCAGCGGCTGGTCGACGGCGCCCGGGCTCTGGACTTCGAGATTCCTTATTCGGTCGAAGAGATCGACGAAGCCTGTCGTCAGGTCGTGGCGGCCAACAACCTGGTCGATTGCTATGTCCGTCCGATCGCCTGGCGCGGCAGTGAAATGATGGGTATCTCCGCGCAGGCAACCAAGATCAATCTTGCCATCGCGGTCTGGGACTGGGGCGCATATTTCCCGGAGGAAGAGCGGCTCAAAGGCATCCGAGTGGCATGGGCCAAGTACCGTCGCCCCGATCCGGCCACGGCGCCGGCATGCACCAAGGCGACCGGGCTCTACATGATCGGGACAATCGAAAAGCATCGCGCGGAAAAAGCGGGCTATGCCGAAGCCTTGATGTTGGACTGGCGCGGTCACATTGCCGAATGCACCAGCGGCAACATCTTCTTCGTCAAAGGTGACGAGCTTCATTCGCCGACGCCGGATTGCTTTCTCGACGGCATCACCCGCAGGACGATCATCGAACTCGCCAACAGGCGCGGCTACAAGTGCATCGACCGGGTGATTTTGCCGGACGAACTCAACGAGTTTAACGAGTGTTTCTTGGTCGGCACTGCCGCGGAGGTGACCCCGATCAAGGAGATTGGCGAGTACATGTTCCAGCCGGGTCGCATTTGCGAAACGCTGCTGCGCGACTACATGGCCGAAGTGCAGCCCGACAAATCGGTCGTGGCCGCCGAGTAGGTGCTGGCCGGGCGCCAAGCGCCCGACAGTCGTAGCGGGCGCCAAACCATCGCGGCCGGCGTCAATTGCGGTCGGGCCAATTCGGGTTGTAACCATGACAGGTTGCAACCGCACCGGTCACACATAGCGCACGCTATGCTTTGGTACGCCTTCCTGCTCACGAACCGGGCCTGCTCACGAACCAGGGCAGCGCATCTCAATGCGCCATTTTAGGTGATTGAGACCACTAGCGGACGAACGCCGCGATGTGGTCGGCAACATGGTGGGCGACTGTGCTGCGCTCAGCAGCGGCATCGACGTGCATCCAACAGGTAACCTCCGAACGCGCGGCAAGCTGATGGCGCACAACCGCCGCATCGGCATCGGATGCATCGCCGGTGCGTCGTGAAACACGGTCAATCAACTGCGTTTCAGGCGCTTCCAACCACACCCCGGAAAAGGGCACACCGCAGCGCTTGGCGATTTGCTCAATCCACCGGCGGTGATGGGGTTTGGTGAACACGGCGTCAACAATCACCGAATGACCGGCGTTGAGCGCTGTTTCGGCACGCGTGCACAGGCGACGATAAACGCTGTCCGAAGCTGCATCAGTGTAGGCCTGGGCCGGCAACCGTTCCGTTGGTCGGGCACCAAACATCAGCTTGCGCTCGACGTCGCTGCGCAAGTGCAGAGCCCCCGGCATCTGGCCGACGTCCGGTGCCACCGCTGCTGCAACAGTCGACTTGCCGGTACCGGAAACCCCGCCGATGGCAATCAGTCTTGGCGCGGTCGACGCCAATACCTGATCGGCAAAGCTCAAATAGCGCCTCGCTTCCTGACGATCATCGCCGCCATCGCCTCGTTGCATCGCACTGGTTCGAGCGCGGTCGACGGCGACCATCGCCCGGACCGCCGCCCGGACTGCCGCAAACAACGGCAATGCCGCCAGTCCGCTCAACGCTTCGGTCGGTATGGCCCGAGCCGCATAATTGTTGAAGCACAGATTGGCGTGGTGCTTGAGACCGCACTGCCAAAGGTCCATCAACAGGAACGCCAGATCATAGAGAACATCGATCGTTGCCAGTCGGTCATCGAACTCCAGGGCATCGAACAGCACCGGTTGGCCGTCAATCAGGACAATATTGCGCAAGTGCAGATCGCCATGACACAGGCGCACACAGCCGCGCGCCGAACGTGTTTTGAGCAATTGCGATTGGGCATTGAGCACATTGACGACCCGTCCCGCAAAGTGCCGGACATCGCCGAGGCCCAACGTCCCATCGCCATACAGCAAGGCCTTCGCGACCTGCGACACGACCTCGGCGAGCCGATCATCGCCATCCATGCTGACATGGTGCTCGGCCTTTGCGTGATAGTCCGCGATGGCCTCGGCGAGGGGCTCCATCAACGCGCTGTCCAGTTGATCGTTGTGCGCGAGATTGGAGAATAATCCGTCCTGCTCGAAGCGCCGCATTGCAACGAGCCAATCGACGATCTCGCCGTCCCCGCCAATAGCAAGACTACCATCCGCCGTTCTCGTAATCGGCACCGCACCGAGATAGATATCCGGGGCTGCACGCTTGTTTCGTGCGATCTCGTTATGGCAGGCCTGTTTGCGCTTTTCGAGCGTTGAAAAATCCATGTAGGGATAGTTGACGGCTCGCTTGAGCTTGTAGGCGCGATTGCCGGTTAGAAAAACCAGCGCGCCATGTGTCTCAAATCGCACCACGCCACCGGCTGCAGCGCCGAGCCGGCAAGTCTCATTCAAAAATGCGATGACTTCGGATTGGTCAATCGGCTCGGCTCCGGTGGTCATGGTGCTAGCTTTTCTTAGCGCAGTCATGCCCCAACAAGAGCAGATCTGCACGGCATGAAAATTGACCAACGTCAAAACCAATCGCCGTGTCAGTATCGACCGGATCATTTCCGCCGAAGGCGGGCCCACGGTACCGCCCCGCGGCTGTTGGTCGGATGTCGCTCAGTGGGCCGAGCAGGTCATCACAAACTGATATGAAGCAGTCGTTTTCTCGGTTGCCGAGCCGGCGGTGATTATTGCCCGCACCGCGCCTGCCAGGCTCGCCCGCCTCAAGCCCATGAAGTGCCTCAATTCATAGCTGGGCTGGAATTACAAGCGGGGCGGCCGGCTGCCGCTTAAACGACGGCGGCAAGGCCATGCCGCGATGGCGGTCGGCGCTGGCGAATCGCCCCGCCCGATCGCTTCACCGGCCCGCGGTCGGCACGCAGACCCCATGCACAACAAGCCAGGCGAAACACGCCGCTCGATGTGGTCCGGCGTGACGAACGCCGGACGATCTCCGCCCGGCAATGCCCGGCCATCAAGCGCTTGTTCCGGACCACCAGATCGCGCAGTAATGTCGGGCAGCTCACTTCACCTTCTTGCCGTCCTTCCAAGTTTCGGCTGCGAACGCTTTACTGCCTTTAGCGAGCACCAGGAATTGACCGTCGGCTTTGCCATTCTTGAACCGGCCATGGTATGCCTTGCCGTCCTTGGTGATATAGGTCCCAAAACCGTGTGGCTTGCCGTTTCGGAACTGGCCGTGGTAGCGACCCTCCTGCACGTCCTCCAGCAGCCCACTGCCTGAAGCCTGATTATTTTCGAATTCTCCGACATAGGCTGACGTTTTCCCGATCAATGTTCCGAGCCCTTGCCGCACGCCGCGGACGAATTGCCCGGTGAACTCTTCGTCGCCGGCCTTCTCGTAGCCCAGGCCGTGCGGTTTGCCGTTCTCGAACCCGCCCTCAAAAAGATCGCCGGCCGCGCTCTTGTACAAAATCCCGCCGCTAACATCGCCATCTCGGAAAACACCTTCCAGGCGGTCAACGCCACCTTCGACGTTGAACTCCAACACCCCCTGCCCGTTGAGCTTGCCGGCAAGCATGACGCCGTCGTAAGTCAGAACGTTCTTACCATCTCGCATCCAAGTCAGTTTGCCACGACCTTCCGCGCGCCCAACACTGCAAGGGCCGGTCCACGTCACGGTTTCTGCCGCGCTTGGAGCTTCATCCGACCAGACCTGGCAGCCGGACGTCTTATCCGTCAGCCAATAGGACTGTACGGGCGTCTGCACCGCCGGCTTGGCCTGGGCCTTCTTCCAGTTATATGCGATGTGCTCCTGCACGATCTCTCGATACGCCCCGGACTTGCGCAGGTTGTCGAGGGCCTGATTGACATGCTTGATCAAGGCGCCTGCACGCGGATTGCTCTTGGCGGCGATGACGTGCATGTCCGCGAGCGTAATCGGTCGGTCGAGCGTTCGCACGCGGTCGCCAAAACCGAGGCGGCGAATGACGCTCCAACCCGTAAACTCGTTGAGAGCGACCGCGTCGACCTTGTTGTCGATCAGCAACTGGAAGCAATCGGGCACGGTTTCGGGCTGAACCAGCGTCACCTTGTTGTCGCGAACCCAGTTGCGCCCGCTTTCGTCCAAATCAAACGTTGCATAACCGGCGGGACGACAAAGTCTGCGGCCTTCAACATCGGATGCCGTGTTGAATTTGAAATCAGAGTCCTTGCGCGCGAAAAACACCACCAGCACCTGGAAAACCGGCTTGGAGAAAACGAAGTTGTCGCAGCGCAGTTTCGCCGGATCATCAAGCTTGTTGTACTCGGCACATTTCGGCTTCGACCACGGAAAACCCAAGTCGAACTTGTTTGTTGAAAGCAATGGATTGAGATGCTTCGACCACTGATCGACCCAGCTGACCTTGAAGGTCTCCGTTTCCTTTCCGGTATAGCTGCGTCTCAGAGCCGTGGTCACAAGATCCGTTATGACGCCGCCGTTCGGCGAGACGCGATCGGTAAACGGCGGGAAGTCGGCGCCGGTGAGAAGGCGAATTTTGCCCGATGCGCGTTGCGCGGCAGAACTGGCGGCGGTCCTAACGCCAACTGTCGCGGTTTCCAGACAGGGCAGACTGAGATCGATATTCTGATAGAGCAGGGACGGATTTTTCCCGATCGTCTGTTGATTGGCATAGTAGAGCAACGTCCACTTGTTGCCGTCGCCATAGACCTTGCGCGCGAGCTTGCTTAACGTATCGCCCGCCTTGACCCGATATTTCTCACCGCAGGTCGGCGATTGGGCAAATGCGCTGGCGAACGAAATCGTGATGCAAGCCGCACCGGCCACGACGGCCGAAAGATTGCGAGTCCAACCAGAAGTCACGAGCACCTCCCGTTTGCACCGCTCGTGCAATAAGCAGTGCCACCTGTAAAAATCAATGTTCCGCAATCGGCGACGTTGGACCGCGACTGGCCGCCGCTCGATCATCACGAACGTGACATCGAATGCGCGCCACCACCGCCTTTGATGTCAGTCACCTCGTCGTAACGGTTCGATCGTTACGTCGCCCCATCAGTGTCCGTCAATGTCCGTCAGTGTCCCATCAGTCGTAGTAACCGCGCCGGTAGCCGTGATGGTAGCCGCGCCGATAGCCGTCCATATACGCCCGGTGCCGCTTCCAGCGGCGGCGACGGCGTTCGTCTTGGGCAATTCCGCCAACCACACCGCCGATAATCGCTCCGGCGACCGCACCTCTGCCCCGCCCGACAATACCTCCAAAGATCGCACCGCCAATGGCGCCGGCCAGTGGATCGGCAGCAGCCGGGCGCGGTGCGATCGTTATGTCAGCACCCATGATACCAACGGCCAATGCGAGACTTGCGAGAACATTCAAACCTGCGTGCTTGATCATTTGACTTTCTTTCCATCCTTCCATGTCTCAACTACAGCCTTGGCGGTGCCGGATGATCGCACCAGCATGGCGCCGGACGCCTGGCCTTTGACAAACTGGCCCTGATAGACGGCCCCGTCCTTGGCAACATAGGTGCCGAAGCCGTGCGGCATGTTGTTGGAAAATTGCCCGTGAAACCGGCCGCCCAGGTCGTCTTCGAGCACACCGCTGCCGGACGCCACACCCTTGTCCAGCTCTCCGAGATAGGCGGTCGTTTTGCCCAGCACCAAGCCCAATCCGTGACGCTCGCCATCGACAAAGGCGCCGACGTACTCTTCATCGCCGATCTTCTGATAGCCGGTACCATGCGGCTTGCCGTCTTTCAGCTCGCCCTCATAGATGTTGCCGTCGGCGTCTTTGATCAGGCCGCCACCGTCGAGATCGCCGTCCTTGAACGCGCCCTCGATTTCGATGGTGCCGCCCTTTGCAACCAGCTGGACCTTACCCAGTCCGTTTAACTTGCCGCCGTCCATGAAGCCCTCATAGGAACCGGCGGGCTTGCCACCCTTGGTCCAGGTCAGCTTGCCTTTTCCGGTCGACTTACCGTCCTTGCAAGCGCCGGACCACGTCACAACATCGGTTCTGTCAACGGCTTCATCCGACCAGATCTGGCAATCGGAGCCTTTGACCTTGATCCAATAGTCTGCGGCAGATGCCGGCGGGACTGACGCAAGCATCAACAATGCACCCATTGCTGCCGTGACGGCTGCTGCACCCGCCATTGGGTGATGTTTGATGGAACGAGCAGATGCATTCTTGTTCGTTGCGAGATTATGATTGTTCTTGTTGCCCACCAGACTCCTCCAGCAATTATGTGAGTTACATCATCATCCACTTGTGCACAGAACGATCCAACGCTCATGCTGTGAAGCGTTTCAGAACATTGTGCGTGATCTGGTCCACGAACTCGTCCTTGCCCAGACCATTGACCCACTCGCACGTGGCCGTTGTCGCCACATCACCCTTGCCTTTGGGCATATAGGCTACGATACCGCAGCCACGTTTGACTTTTTCCTTTTGCTCGGGAGTGGCTTGGGAAGGCGGAACGCCGAAGTGGTTCTCGGTATAGCCATAAAGGTATCCGTCGTTGGACGCGATGGTGTGGGGTGAGTGGTCGCGCGATTCCTCGCCGTTGAGCGTTGGAAACATTGCGACGATCTCGATATTCGTCGGTGTGCCGAACTCATCGGTCGGATAGGGCAATCCACTACGGAACGTATAGGGGACACCGTCACATTCGAACCTGACGTAGTCGGCGCCAAATGAGTCACCGTAATACAGGTCGGTGTCCGCTAGCATCCAGTGATCCGACCGGTAAACGGTAAAGCCTGCCGTTCGCGGTGATGCGCCTCCGAGGCCAACCAAATGACCAAAGGCCGTACTGGAGCCAAAGGTCTGGGCTGACGGCCACTTCGCAAACTTTATGTCCTCCCATGCGTCCGTCACCAATCGATGTTTGGCCGGATCGCTTGCGAAGGGATCATGGTTGCGCGCAAAGCCCTTGTAACAGACCTGGACGAGGTCGTTGTCCTCGTAGCGGACCTGCCAGAGCATGTTGGCCGCAAACCGGGCCAGATGCCCGCCCGCCTCGATCCAATTGTCAAGGCTTTTGCGCATATCCCATGACCAATATTCATCATGGCCAGCGAGCACGGTACACGTGTAACCTTGCAGGATATCAGGATCGGCCTGAATATCGTGCTGGGTAATGTAGTCAAACTCATACCCGTTTCTCTCCGCCCAGATCGCGAAAAGACGATCGAAACTCGCCCAGCCGGCGGCCGCCGACCATCTGGAGTATCCGTTGGCGAGTTGGTACTCGTTGTGGAAATACCGGATCACATGTCCCTTCGGGCGAACCGGATAGGCCGGTTGGGTCATACGCGCAGCGCTATTGGGCAACCGCATAAATCCCCGAGCCCAGGGGCGGTGCAGGTGCACTCTTGGCACGATGAGTATGTCGCCTTCTGCGCTGCCTGTTGCGCCCGAGGCCACGCCAGGCTTGCCGTAATAGCTGCCGCCCGCCCAGTCGTTGTAAGCCGCCCATGTCGCCGTACACAGGATAAGAGCCATCGATGATTTTCGGCTTGTTGGACGAACACAGAAGCCGGCTTCCTGCTCGATGGTCTCTTCACCACGTTTGATGCTGAATACGACCAAGTAAAAGCCAGAGCGCAGGTCCGTTGGCAGTTTCCACGTGTAAAGTGCCGGCCAGCCACAGCCAACTGTGTAAGCATCTTTTGGAGTCGACGAGCGCTTGCCGGCAACTCCAGTTGCCGCATGCACTTCCTCGAATGTGCCGCCGTCGCGATAGATCTTGATGTCAAACGTCGGCGCGCCAGTATTGACATGAAAGGCGACGTCCTCACCCGGCTTATACGACAACTTGTCGGTATAGCCCCAGACTTCGATAACCTCTGGATCTTCGCTCGGGAATTCCCACCATTCGAGTGCTTGGTGGTACGACCACTGACCGGGGGGGATGTAACGCGAAGCTCCCTCCCGGTATGAATCGGCTTGCGCCGCTCCGCTGGCACCTGCCACAGCTGCGGCCACCGCGGTCGTGGCAGCGACGCCTTTCATCAGGTCACGCCTCGATTCATCAATGGGTGTTTGATTGGCTGGATCGTTCGATTTTTGACCATCACCACTCATAGCTCACTCTACTCCCAGACATGCTCGCACTAATCGACACGAATCTCTCGGACAGTAGGGACCAGGCTGGAAGCGCGCTACGTTAGTAACGTGTGGCGTACAAATAACTGCTGTGCGGTGCGTGCTCGGGCTGGGATCGCCGCTTTGGAATCGAGCAGCTGTCTGCCTTTGTTCGGGATCGTCGCGATGCAGGATCGCGATGCCGGAGTTAATGACAGATTGCCCTATTGCTCTAACATTGAGCTCTGAATTCGGGTCTTCGTTCGGCCTCTGCGGCACGGACTGTCGGTCATCTACAAGTCTGCCGCGCGACCATCCCCGCACGCCCGATTGCACAGAAACTCGGCAACATAACTTCGTGGCTGCATCGCAATGATAACCGGGTCACACCGACCTTCATCGAGTTGGTAGATCTTCAGGACCAACCGCAGTCGGTTTGCAGCCACTCGGACCCTGGAACTCTTCTGCGGATCAAAGTCCTGCTTCTCGCCGAAAACATGGACTGCAATGGCGCGCTCATTGAGCAAGTCGGCTTGACCGGCAAGTGTCTGCTCAACGACGAACCGCAAAAACCGAGTGAGCAGTGGCGCAGCACAAAGATGTTTGCTGCGCAGGCAGCGGTCGAGCTGCGCCCTGACCGCCGAGGCCTGGCGCTCGTCAATCTTCATTGCAGTTGGTCGGGCCATTGCCCACACTCAGATCTTGGCAGCTCATGCGCAACGTTAGTAACGCGCTGCCGGAGTGGGCCTGCGAAGTGGAATGTGGATCACGGTGCATGAACCACAAGCGGTGCCCGCCGCAGCCGGCGGCGGGTCGCGGCCTACCTTTCGCCATCGACGGGTTTGCCGGCATCGGCGGTGGCGACGCCGCTCAGCATTGGCGGCCACGGTGCGATTGATCGCAAGATGCCACTTCCGGGCGGCGCGACGTGCTATTGCAGCGCGTCGGCGAAACGTCTAATCGCTCGCCGTCATGACCCGCACTTCCGCCAACATCATGCTGCTCGCCGTTGCCGCGGTCTGGGGCCTCGCATTCGTCTTCCAGAAGACGGCGATGGACCACATCGGGCCCTATCTGTTTCTGGCCGCCCGTGCGATCGTCGCCGCGGTGGTCCTGTTGCCGTTGGCGTTGCGCGAAGGCAGCCGACTCGGCAGCCGACCGCAGAGCGGCTTCTGGCTGATCTCGATCGCCGGCGGTTGCAGCTTTTTTCTCGGCGGCATTCTGCAACAGATTGGTCTTGTCACCGCGACGGTCACCAACACCGGATTTTTGACCGGTCTCTACGTTGTCATTACGCCGCTCCTGATGTGGCTTGTCCTGCGCCGGACACCGCGCCTTTACGTATGGCCGGCCGCGATCCTTGCCTTTGCCGGCACCTGGCTGCTCGGCGGCGGTACCGTCGGCGGCTTTTCGGTCGGCGATTGGCTGGTGGCGATTTCCGCCATCTTCTGGTCGACCCACATGCTGGTCATCGAACACTCCGCCCGGCACGCCCGCCCGGTCGCCTTCACCGCCATCCAGTTCACGGTCGTTGCCATTTTTTCGCTGATCGGCGTCGCAGCCTTCGAGACGGTATCGCTCGGCGCGCTGCGCGCCGCCGCCTTCGAAATCGCCTATGTCGGCTTTCTGTCGAGCGCATTGACATTCACGCTGCTGGCCATCGCCATGAAATCCACCCCCGCCGTCGAGGCAACCGTTCTGGTCAGCACCGAAACCGTCTTTGCGGCGCTGTGCGCTGTCATCCTGCTCGGCGAATGGCTGCAACCGGTCGGCTGGATCGGCGCTGCGATGATGTTTGCAGCAAGCCTGATCGTCCAGATCACACCCGCCTACCTTGAACGCCGCAGCCGCGCCGCAACCGTGCGGCCGGGCGGTCAGGGTCCTGCCGGGCGGTGATGATGGTCAGGCGAAGTCACCAAATATCCCTCAGAATTTTACGGCCGACCGTAGGACACACACAATCTTTTGAGCCTATTCTGCGTTGAATATAGGCGCCGACCTGCCCACCTGTAGGGCGCTGAGACCGCGCACCGCAAGGCCGTTGCAACGATGCCGGCATCGAGCGCGCGGCGATAGCCGTTCAGACCTGGCTCGGACCCTCCCGCGTCCGCGCCGGCCAGCCACCGGCCGTGATCTCGTGGGTTCTCAGGCGGTGGCCGGGCGAGACAGCGGGCAGGCGAGGCAGAGGGCAGGCGAGGCAGCAGGCAGGCGAGCGCGACCCGCTTGAAGAGCGGAAATGATCTGGGAGTTGACCATGACCGCAACGGCAACTGAGCGCGTTTGCACCAAGGCAATCGGGGCAATCGGGTTTGCCACGGCCCTCGCGTTGGCCGCTCTTGGCGGCGCATCGCCGGTTGCTGCCGGCTGCAATGACCGCGCATCAGCCGGTGTCAATTGGTCGGCATGCACCAAGATGAGCAAGTATCTTGTCGGGCGCGACCTGTCCGGGGCCAACTTCGAGCGCACCAACTTCTCCAAGACCAACTTCAAGGACGCCAAGCTGGTGAAGGCGCGCCTGTTCAAGGCCAATCTCACGCGCGCCATTCTGCGCGGCGCCGACCTCTCGCAGGCCAACCTGTCGGGCAGCGTCGGCATGCGCGTTTATATGGATCGCGCCAACCTCGGCAGCGCGAACCTGGTCAAGGCGGAGTTTTACCGCGCCGACCTGACCGCCGCCGATCTCAATAACGCCAACTTAAAAGGTGCCCAGCTCGGCCGCACCATATTGATCGGCGCCAACCTCGATAACGTCAGTGCGCCGTTTGCAAACTTCGCCCGCGCCGACCTCTCGCAGGCCTCGCTGAACGGCACCGATTTTACGCGCGCCTACCTCTACCGCACCAACTTCGCCGGTGTTGACCTGACCAAGACCAAGGGCCTCGATCAGTACCAGCTCGACATCAGCTGCGGCGATGACAAGACCAGGCTCCCCGCCGGCCTCACTCGCCCCGTCTACTGGCCCTGCGATTGATCCGGCCGCACACGACCGAGCATTGTTCGATTTGCCCTCTATACAACGTGCCGAGGTTGGTGCACGGTAACGCATATTTTGTATGCATTTGTTACGGGGCTTGGACCGATGGATTGCGGCGACTGGGGGCTGTTGTGCGTATTGATTTCATCCCTCTTACAGGTTGTGAGTGAAAGTTCACCCTGGGACAAGCTTAAGGTGCTCGCTGCACTTGGCGGTGTCGCCTTTGGTTTCTGGAAATGGTGGTATGCCGCTGAACGCAATATGCACAAGCGTCTTGGTGAGTACCTTTCAAAGAACAATCGGCGCCTTCTGAGCGCGCAAGACTACATCCTTGACGCATTGGAGCGGCCCAATCTCGGAGGCTCGGCAACGGCCTCTCTCTTTGCCGTGCCGCCATTGCGGCGCGTGCTATCAAGGAAGGGATGGGAAACCATTGGTTCAAATGAGCCAGCCGAAATAACTGTACGGAAAGATTTGAGACAGGCGGTCGAGAAGCTGGACAATCAAATCCAGGTGTCGCGCGGACTCGTCGATAACTATAGACGCCAACTCAGTGGCGCGTATGTGCTTCAGGGAGCAATTTCATCGGCAATTGCGCGTGAAGCATGGACGCTTCACGCGCGCCTCCAGCACGAAGTCGAGGCCTTGACTTGGTTTCGTGAGGCGCTTCGTATTCCAGGCTTCGCAAACGATATCAGAATCAGGCGTCTTGAGGCTCACCAACTCCGAAAACTTGGTCACGCCAACCAGGCACTGACGGCTTACGATCAAATTGAAACGCTGTCCGTCAATCTCGTTGACGAGCGCGACCGCGACCTCTTACTTGCCGATTGCCAGCGCTGGAGGGCTGCAATCATGCAAGCGCTGCGCCTCTACCAATTCGAACAAACTGGAAACGGCCCGCAAGGCACACAGACTGCCAGAAACTTGATGCAACAGCCGGCTAACGGAAACGGCGCGCCGGGGGCACTTGATCTTCGCGCACAATATAGCCCGTTCAGAGCTTGGGATGCTGTTGATCAAGGCGACATGCACTATTTGACCGCCTTTCTAAACTTCAAGCTTGGTAATGCGAGCCTCGAACAACAGCAGCTCGATGATGCCGAGCTGCAGTACCAGTTGGCGCTTCAGTCAACTCACGGGTTGAGCCGTTTTGCAAGCAGGAAATTGTGGAAGCTGCGCCAGGCATCGAAGCGCGGCATCCAGCGCGTCACGCAGGCCAAGAGCCGCCAGTGGTATGACCGTACCTGGCTGCTGCCGCCGCCAACGCCGATTGACGACGCTAATTGACGACGCTGGCTCACAGCAATCGCAATAACCAGCCACCCAGATAAGCCCCACCGGCAGCGACGAGCGCATGGAATGCGCTGCGCAGCAAGGTCCATTCCAACATGTCGGTGAGGCCGAGTTCTTGGCCACGCTGATAAAGTCTGTGATGTTCGGCATATGAGATCGACATCAGCGCGATGGCGCTTGCCGCAATCGCCCACGGCGCGACGCCCGCGAGGCCGGCCAGCGCCGCCCCAAGTATCGCCAGATAGGCCAGCATCCGAAAATCCCTTTGCTCGAACGCAAAGCACAGGCCGCAAAACAACAACAACCTGCGAACAGGCGAAGCGGCACTCTCGCTGAGACATCTACGATTCGGCGTCGCACCTCTAGAGGTGGGGACCATCCGTCCACACATCAATGGGGCGCGCCAACCACCCCGATTGATCCGATGCCGCCGCCGGTCCATAGTCCCGGGTATGGTGGAAGACAAGACAACTCGGAGCGTGCCGCGCAAAGCGACATCGGCCGCGCCCAAGGCGAAAGCCGCGAAACCGCGGGCCTCGCGCGGCAAGGCCGGCAAGCCGGCGGCGCCGCCAAGGGAGACCGCGGCAGGCACGCCGGAAGTCGCCGCCAAGGGTCGTAAACGGCAGGCCGCGGCCCGCCGATCGCCAACACCGGCCGAACCGGCTCGCCGACCAGGCCCGGGTGCGCCGAATGCTCCATCAGACGGCTTTGGCGAAGCGCGCCAGGCCACGTTCGATGCCGGCCCGACGATCAATGCCGATGTTCTGCCAGCGTTGCGCAGCGTCGCGCCCCGGCCGCAGGATTTCTCGCCGTCGGCTGCGCTCAATGCGTTGCTGACCCGACCGGAGGACCGCACCGAGCAGGCCCAGCAAATGCTCTCACGCCAGCCGATGATCGCCTCCCATCCGCTGGTCGCCGGCACCATGCCAATGTTCATGCCGCATCGCCCGGAGCGTCCCGAAAAAAGCGAGGGCGGCGTTACACTCAAGATCGAGTCGGAGTTTGCACCGAAGGGCGACCAGCCCCAGGCGATCGCCGAACTCGTCGAAGGCGTCGATCAGTACGAGCGCGATCAGGTGCTGCTCGGCGTCACCGGCTCCGGCAAGACCTTCACGATGGCGCACATCATTCAGGCAACTCAGCGCCCGGCCCTGGTCCTGGCCCCCAACAAAACGCTCGCCGCCCAGCTCTACGGCGAATTCAAGAGCTTCTTTCCCGACAACGCGGTCGAATATTTCGTGTCCTATTATGATTACTACCAACCGGAAGCCTACGTGCCGCGCACCGACACCTATATCGAGAAAGAGGCCTCGATCAACGAGCAGATCGACCGCATGCGTCACGCCGCAACCCGCGCGCTGCTCGAACGCGATGACGTCATCATCGTTGCCTCGGTGTCGTGCATTTACGGTATCGGCTCGGTCGAGACCTATACCGCCATGACGTTCGCGGTCTCGGTCGGCGAACGCATCTCGCAGCGCCAGCTGCTGGCCGATCTCGTCGCCCTGCAATACAAGCGCAACGACGGCAACTTCCACCGCGGCACGTTTCGCGTGCGCGGCGACACCGTCGAGCTGTTCCCCGCCCACCTCGAGGATCGCGCCTGGCGGATCTCGATGTTCGGCGATGAAATCGAAAGCATCACCGAGTTCGATCCGCTGACCGGCCAGAAGACCGACGAGCTCAAACTGGTCAAGGTCTACGCCAATTCGCACTACGTGACGCCGAAGCCGACCCTGCAGCAGGCGCTCAAACAGATCAAAGCGGAGTTGCGCGAACGCCTCGACGAACTCAACAACACCGGCAAGCTGTTGGAGGCGCAGCGCCTCGAACAACGTACTCTGTTCGACATGGAGATGATAGAGGCGACCGGCTCCTGTGCCGGCATCGAAAACTATTCGCGCTATCTGACCGGCCGTCGGCCCGGCGATCCGCCGCCAACGCTGTTCGAGTACCTGCCCGACAATGCGCTGGTGTTCGCCGATGAGAGCCACGTCACGGTACCGCAGATCGGCGGCATGTTTCGCGGCGACTACCGTCGTAAAGCAACACTTGCCGAATATGGCTTCCGCCTGCCCTCCTGCCTCGACAACCGACCGCTCAGGTTCGAGGAGTGGGACGCCATGCGCCCGCAAACGATCTACGTTTCAGCAACCCCTGGCGGCTGGGAACTGGAACAAACCGGCGGCACCTTTGTCGAACAGGTGATCCGCCCGACCGGCCTGACGGACCCGGTCGTCGAAGTGCGCCCGGCCAAGACCCAGGTCGACGATCTGATCGATGAGGTGCGCCAGGTCACCTCCGCCGGCTACCGCACGCTGGTCACAACGCTGACCAAGCGCATGGCCGAAGACCTCACCGAGTACATGCACGAACAGGGCATCCGCGTGCGCTACATGCACTCCGACATCGACACGTTGGAGCGCATCGAAATCATCCGCGACTTGCGCCTTGGCACCTTCGACGTTCTGATCGGCATCAACTTGTTGCGCGAAGGCCTCGACATTCCCGAATGCGCCCGCGTCGCGATCCTGGATGCCGACAAGGAAGGTTTCCTGCGCTCCGAGACATCGCTGATCCAGACCATCGGCCGGGCCGCGCGCAATGTCGACGGCAAGGTGCTCCTCTATGCCGACCACACGACCGGTTCACTGGAGCGCGCCATCGCCGAAACCGAGCGCCGCCGCGAAAAGCAGATCGCCTGGAACGCCGCCAACGGTATTACCCCGGAGAGTGTGCGCAAATCGATCGGCGACGTCATGTCGAGCATCTACGAGCAAGACCGCGTCACCGTCGATGCCGGCCTTGCCGAGGACGCCGGCGCGACCGCGTTGGTCGGTCACAACCTCGCCGCCGTGATCGAGGACATGGAAAAGCGGATGCGCGAAGCCGCCGCCGATTTGGAGTTCGAAGAAGCAGCCCGCCTGCGCGACGAGGTCAAACGCCTGCGCGAGACCGAACTGGCCGTCGCCGACGATCCACTGGCCCGCCAGTCGGCGCTCGAGGACCGCGCCGGCAGTTACGCCGGCGAGCGCAAGTACGGCGGCGCAGCCAACGTGCCTGCAACCGGCCGCCGCCCGCGCAAACCGCGGCCCGGTGAAATGGGCCCGGGCTCCGAACGGCCCGTGCCAATGCGCGACGTCGGCAAGCCGGCCAAGACCGTCGACGTCGTCGGTGCAGAACAAAACAAGAAACGCCGCCGCCGCCCGCGCAAAACCGGACGCCCCGGCGCATGACATCGCCGGCATCGGTTCGAAGCTTGGCACCGTCGACCGCGCGGCGCCGGGAGACGCTTAGATGAACGGCATTCTGTGGGGCTTGGCCGGCGCCACGTTCATCGGCGTGTCAGATTGCGTTGCCCGCGTCACCGCCCAGCGCGTATCGATGTCGGTGTTGTTCGCCGCGGTCATGGGCGTCTCGATGATTGTGCTGACGGGGTGGATGGCCGTCACCGGCGCCTGGCCGCCATGGCATCCCTACGGTTGGGCCACGTCCGCTGTCTCCGGGCTTTTCAATCTGGTGGCGCTGTATTTCCTCTATCTTGCCCTGGCGCGCGGGCCGGTTTCCGTTGCCTCGCCCGCGGCTTCGACCTTCTCCGTCATTCTCGTCGCGATGAACGCCGCCGCCGGCGAGCCGTTGGTCTGGCAACAGGCCGGTGCAATCGGACTGGTATTTGTGGGCGTCGTGATGCTGTCGCAGCGGGCCGGACGATCGGACCAGTTTGACGCCGGCCATCTGCGCACCACCGCGGCGTTGGGACTTCTGGCCGCAGTGGTGATCGCCGCCCGCATGTTTCTGGCCCAGGAGGCCGGCGCCGCGCTCGGCGCGATGCAGGCGCTCTACCTCAACCGCGCCGCCGCCCTCGTCGGTGTTCTCGTTCTGATCGCCGTCGAGAGCCTGCGCGGTTATCAGCGGCGCTGGCCCAGCGGCACGATGTTGGGGCTCGTCGCCCTGCAAGCCGTCCTGGAAACCCTGGCGCTGGCCAGTTTTCTGATTGGCTCGGCCGGTGATGGGCGGATCGGTGCAACCATCGGTTTCGCCTCGTTCTCAGCAGTGACCGCCCTCGCTGCATGGCTGTGGCTGGGCGAGTCGATCGGGCTGCGCCGCGGATTTTGGATGTCCGTAGTTGCATTGGGAATAACAATTGCTGTCATCGCGTGACGATCTTCGCCTTTGATTACTTCGCATTATTGTGATCGATCGTTACACAAGAATCTGATTGCTGATTTCAACGATTGGCCGGAACAGTCGACATTTGCTTTTGACGCCATCTGAGTACAGATTGAAAGCTGTGAATGAATTGCGATCAATCAAGCTTTTTTGACTACTCAAACAGCAAATGAACTCGCAAGCATGATGATTTTTCGCGCCAAACAGATTGCTGACGGGAGAAGGCCTCTGCTCAATGTGTAGTTTGGGTCCTGAGCCACCAGAGCTGTACGATGATCTCATCGTAGAGTTTCTCGCGGCCTTGGAGAAGCAGGATATTGCTGCGTGCCTGACCTGTCTCCACGCTGATGCAAGGTTAACGGACAACGTCACTGACCGGATCGACCCCACGCGCATGGCGCCGCGAGGACGTGACGCGGTTCGCGCGCAACTGGAAAGGTTTGCCGCCAATTGGGAGTATCTGGCGTTACAACCACGCACGATCTTCCGGCGCCGAGACAAGCAAAACGAGCGCCATTGCCAGGTCGGGTTTTTGATCAGGCATCGTGCAACCGGCGAGAAACTGTTCGGCACGTTCCGCTTTATCGCCCGCATCGAAGACGAACTGATCAAGCGCATCAACATCATCCACGATGCTGCACTGTTCACGGCTTTTCGCCGGTTGGTCGGCAGCCCGAGAGTGACGCTGCCTGAGTTCCGCGAGGCTGAGGCAGCGCCCGATGTTGCCGCGATCTACGATGAGATCCGCCAGGCAACGGGCATCCCACACGTCAACTTGATCTTTCGCCATCTGGCGACGCTCGAAGGGATGCTGGAGTGGGCGTGGCACATTCTCGGCCCGCACTACCGTTCGGGGCGCATCACCGAACTCACCAGGCACCTCTTCGATGGCCTGCCACCAATCACCCGGGCCGGCATAGCCGCGGACCTGGACCCCGTCATCGCACAGCGTGTCAACGACATTTTGACGTTCTACACGCACGCCAATACCCACAATCTTATCGCATTCGCGGCGTTGGTAAGACTGGACATCGCCAATCTTGCCGAGCGCCCGTCGGAGCCCGAGGCGCGGCGACCGGTCCCGCAACTGCCGACCATTCCAGCATTGCCCAAGCCAAACGAGCTCGATGGCAATGTGCTCGCTGTGATCCGCAAACTGGCCGCGCGTCAAGGCGGCGCCACCCTTGGCATCACGCCGAGCCTTTACCTTCATCTCGGCCTTTGGCCCGATGTTATGGCCGCCGCCTACGATATCGTTTCGCGCATGCTCTCGTCCGGCCAGTTGAGCAAGGAAATGGCGGTCCTGCAGGCCAATGTTGAGCGTCAGATCACGGTCTTGATCGCCGAGATGTCGGCAAGCCTGTCGCCGCCGCCGGAACCCGTCCGCCGCACGGCGTTTCAGACGATTGACACGTTCGTGCGCCACACCATCCCGGAAATGGTGATTATCGGGCGCCATTTGGCCGGTCGGCCGGATTAATGACGGCTGACAGCAGAGCGGCAATGATCCAGGCAACCTCTGAACAAGTTTCAGGTCCAGGGGATCCATCCCCTGGTCGGGGTGTTTGAGGGGCTGACAGCCTCTCAAGGATCGCCGCCAAGCGGCGATATGTTTCCGGCATCCTAAACACCGCGCTACGTCAACCCCGGCGGTGTCTGACAGTTGCGACCACCAGCCATGCGATGAAGCGAATGAGGGCGCCGACAATCAGGCCGGTCAGCAGCAAAAGCATTGCTTTCGGGCCCAATTCGCCAACCAGCGTTGCGTAGGCACGATTGGCCAGTTGCGGCATCGCCACTTCCATCCATTGGATCGCGCTGTCCAGCACACCCTTGGAAATCTTAACAAGCCAGCCAAAGGTCTCAAGTTCGTAAAGTGCAAGATAAACATAAATCAAAATGGCGAGCACGAGTTCGAAGATCACCATCGTTGCAAATTGAATAAATGCGATCACCGTCCGCATTAGTACCGCCATGGTCTCACCACCACAAACTTTGCAGACCGGTCCGCATCTGGATTTGCCATGTCCATATTATCTAAAGGCACATCTTTCTTATCTCTATGCACGCTATTCGATCCAAAGGCGAACACTTTTATCCAACCGCACATTAATTTATCCAATGGCACACCGTTTTATCCAATCGCTCATTATTTTATCCAATGACACAGCCATTTTATCCAAAGAAACGCCTTGTTTGGTCAAAAGGATGGGCAGGCGGACGCTGAATAGCGCTCTGTCGTGTCATAACTGAGATCGATTTGCGACAGATGACGCGAGCCACCAGAAAGAACCACAGGGAAAGCAATACCACCCAAGACAACCTCCGATGACATCCGGGGTCCAGGGGATGATCCCCTGGTCGGGGTGTTTGAGGGGCTGAAAGCCCCTCAAAAATCGCCGCCAAGCGGCGATACGTTAGGGCTTTCAGCCCTAACAACCCGACCAAAGGGCGATGCCCTTTGGAAGCCTGAGACTTGATCAGGGGTTGCCTAGAGCAACCTGCCTTTATTCGGAATCGGAACGATCCCGAATAAAGGCAGAAAGTTGCTCGCCTCTAAAGTGGCGATCATCTTTGTGCTTTAAGTTGGAACCGCAATAGCGGTTCCAACTTAAAGCACGATGATCTAGGCGGCGTGCGATGTTGCGGGCTGGGTCAATACCTGCAGGATTTTGTTCGGATCGGCCGTTGCGCGCAGGCGCGTGGACACGTCGGGTTCACGCAGCAACCGCGAAATGCGCGCCAAGGCCTTGAGATGATCGCCACTGGCATGTTCCGGCGCCAGCAACAGAAAAACGAGATCAACCGGCTCATCGTCGAGTGCCTCGAAATCAATCGGCTCCTCGAGGCGGGCAAAGATGCACACGATCTCCTCCAGTTCGCTCAGCTTGACGTGCGGCACGGCGATGCCGCGGCCCAAGCCGGTCGAGCCGAGCCGTTCGCGCTGCAGGAGAGCATCGAAAATGTCACGTTGCGAGAGGCCGGTCCGCTCTCCT
This sequence comes from Hyphomicrobiaceae bacterium, assembly GCA_965223355.1. Lineage (GTDB taxonomy): Bacteria > Pseudomonadota > Alphaproteobacteria > Rhizobiales > Hyphomicrobiaceae > Tectiglobus. The sequence goes on along the minus strand of CBDCWE010000003.1, from coordinate 2,110,790 downwards.
GCACGTGCGGCAAGTGTTTGCAGGGCCTGCTTCTTCGTGGCCGCCTTCAGTGAAGGAACGATACCCTTCGCAGTGACGAGATCACCAAGATCCATTGCTTCGACATCCCTTGGGAATTGGCCGGCACGAGATTGAATTGAGCATTATTCGTGCCGATACGACTTTTGGCCCGACGCTTGTGATGCAACACGGTGGCGTTCAAGCGCCCGGGGCTTTGGCTTCAAGATTTCCGGGATCAATCCACCCGATATTGCCGTCGCCGCGCCGGTATACGATATTGGTCGTCCCACTTGCCGCATTGCGAAACACCAAAAACGGCTCGTCCGTCAAGTCAAGTTGCATCACAGCCTCGCTCACCGGAAACTCGGAAATTGTCCTCTCGGTCTCAGCAATTACCAGAGGATCTTCAATATTGTCTGAAATATCAACATCATCGCCGGAAAGTTGCAGAACATAATCGGCGGCGGTGGTCTGCTGGTATGCGGCGTTCTTGCCACCATCCGAGTGGTGATTCTTCAACCGTCGCTTATACCTGCGCACCCGCTTGTCGAGGCGTTCGAGCGCAACGTCGGAGCTTGCATACGCATCATGGCCGTCGCCGTGGGCCTCCAACAGCAGACCGGTCCGCAGCCTGATCGAACAGTTTGTGTGAAACTTGCCCCGCTCTTTCGAGACCCGGATGTGCCCGAAGATCTCCTGACCAATATATTTCTCCAACACACTTCTGGTCTTATCCAACAGATAGGTCTGCAACGCGGTGCCAACTTCGATGTTCTTGCCTGTTACTTGGATCGTCATATTTTACTCCGCGTTATTCTTCAGTCGAAACTTGGAGGGCGATTTCTCACGCCAACGTAATTTGTCGTCCGCCAACAGCTGCAGCGGGTTGGCCCGCCACCAACAGCAACGCCCCGGACCGAAGGGCAGCCTTGCCGCAGCTGCACCAAACATCAAAGCCCATATCCCGATCCCCGGTCATCAAGCCGCGGCCCGTCGGCCGTCATCGCCGACAAACCGAGCGTCTGATCTTGATCTTGTGTCCGCATGTGTGCACGTCAAGATCGAGTGAGCCCGCCCGGAAAAACCTAATGAACTTGCCCAAACTGTGTCAAACGACCACAGCGTGCATTGCTATGAACATTGCTCACAACGTTGACGACGGCGGTCTGACTTTATGGCTGATACGCTTTTCGCGGCGGCGCTGCACCGACGATGGAATACGCATGGCCTCACGGTATTTGGCGACGGTTCTACGTGCTATATCAATACCTTCCCTCCTCAGGCATGCGACGATTTTGTCATCGGAAAGGATCGCATTGACCGCTTCGGCATCGATCATCCCTTTGATTCTGTGACGTACGGCCTCCGAGGAGTGGGCAGCACCGTCATCCGCGGCGGCAATGGCCGATGAAAAGAAATATTTGAGTTCCAGAATGCCGCGTGGCGTCGCCATGTATTTGTTGCTGGTGACCCGACTGATGGTCGATTCATGCATGGCAATGGCATCGGCAACGGTCTTGAGATTGAGCGGGCGCAAGTGTTGAACGCCATGTGTAAAGAAGCCGTCCTGCTGGCGCACGATTTCTTGAGAGACCTGCAAAATCGTGCGCGCACGCTGATCGAGGCTCTTGACCAGCCAGTTTGCGGTTTGCAGGCAGTCCTGCAGATAATCCTTGTCACCGCTTGATCGCGCACCCTTTGACACTGTCGCGTAATAGGCGCGGTCGACAAGCAGCCTCGGCAGCGTCTCGTTGTTCAACTCGACCGTCCAACCACCATCGTTCGCCGGCCGGACAATGACGTCCGGAACCACCGGCTGTACTGGCGTCGCGCCGAACCGCAGGCCGGGTTTCGGGTCCAACCGCTTCAGTTCGCCAATCATTTCGGTGAGTTCGTCCATGCTGACGTTCACCGAGCGTTTGAGCTCGTTGAGTTTGTGGGTGGCGAGCAAGTCGAGATTGTCCAGCAGGGCGCCAATGATCGGATCAAATCGATTGCGATCCTGCAGCTGTAAGCGCAGACATTCGCTGAGGCTGCGGGCGGGAATGCCGGCCGGATCGCAGGACTGCAGGAGCGCTAGGACGCGCTCCACACGATCGCGGTCGACATTGAGTTTGTCAGCCATATCGGCAAGGTCACCGGCGATATAGCCGGCCTCATCGACCATATCGATGATGTAACGGCCGATGATGAGATCGGCCGGGTCGGTCACGGAGAGCTGCAGATGTTCGGCAAGGTGGTCGGCCAATGTCACTGCGTGGCTGACGTAGGCCTCGAGATTTGGTTCGGCGCCGTCATACCCGTGCGAGGTTCTGACGTTGGCCCACGACGACAATGTGCCGGGTGGCAGGTCGATGCTCGAGGCATCCGCGTAAAGGTTTTCGTAGTCGGTATCGAGATCGATTGTGGGAGCGTCCGTTGCCTTCAGGTTCAGCCAGCCCTCATCGCCGTTGTGGTTGTCGGGCGTATCCTCACCGTGCGGGCCCGGCGATGGAGCCGCGCTCTCGGCCTGGGCGACATCGCGTTCGAGAAGGGGGTTGCGCTCAAGCTCGGCGTCGACGAATTCCGTCAGTTCCATATTTGACAGTTGCAGCAGCTTGATGGCTTGTTGCAGCTGCGGTGTCATGACCAGCTGCTGGCCTTGTCGCATCTCCAACTTTGCTGAAAGCGCCATTATCCAAGTCCGCTGCCGTCCCGCCCGGGAGACTGCAGGTTGAAAGTTGACGGATGGCTTACTCAGCCAAACATGTCACCCAAATAGACTCGCCGAACATCTTCATCATTAACGATATCTTTCGGCCGACCTTGGGTCAGTACCGCACCATCATAAATGATATAGGCACGGTCGATGAGGTCCAATGTTTCACGGACGTTGTGGTCCGTGATCAACACGCCAATACCGCGCTTGGTCAGGTGTCTGACCAACTCCTGAATGTCGCCGACCGCGATAGGATCAATTCCGGCGAACGGTTCATCAAGTAGCATGAATGATGGCCGGCTGGCCAGCGCCCGGGCAATTTCACAGCGCCGGCGTTCACCACCGGACAGCGCAATCGACGGCGACTTGCGCAGGCGGGCAATGTTAAACTCCTCCAACAGGCTATCCAGTTGTTCGTGGCGGCGATTGCGGTTCGGTTCGACCAGTTCGAGAACCGCCATGATGTTCTTTTCGACGCTCAAGCCTCTGAAAATCGACGCTTCCTGCGGCAAGTAGCCGATCCCGAGACGGGCGCGGCGATACATCGGCAATTTGGTCACGTCGTAACCATCGATAAAAACGTGGCCTTCGTCGGCCGGAACCAAACCGGTAATCATATAAAACACGGTGGTCTTGCCCGCACCGTTCGGTCCGAGAAGCCCGACCGATTCACCGCGTTGCACCGACAGGCTCACACCGCGCACAACCATTCGGCGCTTGTAGCTTTTCTTGACATGTTCGACTGACAGCCAGCCGTCCTGACGAACCAGCATCGGATCATGGCTCGGAGACTGACCAGGGCCGGTAAGAGCGGTCGCGTGAGGCGGCGCAGCGGCAACGTTGGTATCGCCCGCTTGCTTGTCCCGGAAAGTGAAAATGCGCACGTCTTTAATGCCTGCTGGTTATGAAATGTTGGTGTAATAGAGGTCGTCGCGCTCGTCCACAGTGGTGTTCCAGATCTCAGTTTTATTGCGTCGAGACCGACCAGCCGCTGCCGATCGAGGGTTGCTTCGAGGGCGGCTTGGCGGTGATCGCTGCGCCGGATGACGTGGCGGGACCGCGTGATCTGCCTTGCAGGTCCTTGATGAAGAACCGCGCGCAGGGCCGTCCGCCGCACGCCTGACGCGCATCGGGGTTGTCGATATTTTTTTGGTCGACGCCGTCTTTCTTGGTCGCGGTAGCTTGCCCACGTCCGGGTGCGGCGGCGCCGGTATCAATCCGCGAGACCCCCTTGGCGGTGTCGATCCACAGGCTTTCGCCACGAATGATCTGGCGGCCGCGCTTGATCAGAACGTTGCCGAAAAGCTCGATTTGACTGCGATCGTAGTGGAATTTGCCGTTATCGCCGGCCGCATACTGACCCGTCGCGGATTCGACAATGACACGTTGCGGCGCCGTTATGGAGCGCACCTTGGCAGCCGATTGCGCGCTTGCCTCGGCGTTCGAAGGCGCCTGGCCGAGCCCCAACCCGGCACTGCCGGAATAGGCGATGCGCAGCTGTTCGGTCTTGATCGTATATTCGCCCTGCTTGGCGTGCACCTCGCCGCTGAAGATGGCAAGGCGCCGTTGATCGTCGACATCGAGCCGTCGCGCTGTGATGGCAATTGACCCGCCCGAGCCGCCCGCTAACATCTGGGTGGGAAAAACGCTGTTGGCATTGACCGGGCGCTGGGATGAGGGTTGCGCTGCGCCGGCATCGGCCCGATCGGAATTGGCAAGCGTGGCACTGATCTTGCCGTTGGCAACAACGGGGTTGGTCAAGACGAACAGACCGCGGCGCTGATCCATGTCGAGCCGGCTGCCGCGCAGCGTGTTGCCGGCCTGGGTTATCGTGACCCGGCCGGTCAGTACGGCGGTTTCGTTGCTGGACTTGATGACTGCCCTTTCGCCCACGATTTTGCGGTCTGGTTGGGACTGAATGACGACATTGCCGTTCAAATTCGTGATCCCGTTCTCGATGTCGAATGCGGCCTTGGCACTGGTGATCACGTCACCGCCACGCGTGATGCGAACGTCATCGCTGGCATAGACTTTACGAACCGAGCCGGAGGCGCCGGCAGCGCCCTCGCCGGCACCGTCGCGCGCATAGGAGATGTTGAGGGTCTGCGATTCGATTTGCGCATCGCCCTGGATGGCCGTCACACCATTGCTGAAGAGAGCCGTGTTGTTGTTGTCGTCGATGTGCAGCTTCGGTGCGCGGACAATAACCGGTTGATCGGACTGGCCTGGAAATGATGCAAGCGAGCGAGGCTGCGGTTTGTTCCGGGCCGTTTGCTGGTTGCCGGATGCCGGCGTCTGTCGTGATTTCAGATTTGCAACGACATTGCCCGCGAAATAGACGTTGCGGGTGTTGTGATGAAGGCGCATGGTGTCACTGTGCAACGTGCCGGCCGGAAAGCCGACCGCAACCGGCGTGTCGGAGATGATCAGGTTTTGCTTCATTTGAACGGTGGCGGTGGAAAGCCGGGCGGCCATGCCGTCCGTCGAGCGCACGATAATGTTATCCTTCAGCAACAGCGTTTGCTGCTTCTCACTGTACTTGCCCTCATCGGCTGACAAGTCGGTAACCGTGCCGTTCACCTGTTGCAGGCGCCCGGTTATGCCGAACAAATCGACCGGTTTGGATTGATCGAGGTCGGTAACAGCGCGTTGCGCCTTGACCAAGAACGTGCTGCCGTCGTTGTCGTTGCTGCCTTCGTAGGTCGGATTATACATCGTCGGGCGGGTGCTAAGGACCTCGATGGGCCTGAATTTGATTGTGCGCGTGCCTGCGCCATCCTCCAGCTTGGTCGTGATGCTGAGAAAGAGCGCGTAGCAAGCGAGCAGGGCGATGGCGGCGATCGGGAGCAATACGCGCAGCACGCGCACGAACACGGAATGGCGGCGGGCCCGGCGCAGTGCGAGTTGACGCTGGCCGGGTTTGTAGACGACGAGCTCGCGCCGCTGTTCCTCGTCGTTGACTGTGACTAGCGCCATTGGTCCGACCAAATTCCGCCCCGGAACACGTGCCGATCAGATCGCAACCGCGTCGACCCGACCTTGAGCCGCGTCCGATATGACAAGACAGGCGGGCCGGCGCGGCGATCGAACTGTACACCGGCAATTTTGCCGGCCGTCCCTTAGAGCAACCTGCCTTTATTCGGAATCGGAACGATCCCGGATAAAGGCAGAAAGTTGCTCGCCTCTAAAGTGGCGATCATCTTTGTGCTTTAAGTTGGAACCGCAATAGCGGTTCCAACTTAAAGCACAAAGATGATCTAGCCCCCTGATTCGGATGCTCACAAAGCCCCAAAATTGCGGAGAGAATGGGACTGTTGCCATGCCGATCGCACTCAAAGGTGCTGAAAATCCGTGGTTTTTTAGTCGCAGGATCAATTTTTGCAAGCCCTTAACGCTCGCCGTCAACAACCACTCGTCAGACCTACGCGTGGGAGAATATATCGCGGTCATCAAAACCGGCAAGATCGAGCGCCGCGCGGGTCGGCAAGAACGCGAAGGCTGCCTCGGCGAATGCCCGCCGGTTGTCCCGGTCCAGCATCTCATCCAAGCGCGCTTTGACGGCGTGAAGGTAGAGCACATCAGCTGCAGCATAGCGCATTTGCGCGTCCGACAGGTCTGTCACCGCCCAGTCGGAACTCTGCTGCTGCTTTGACAGTTCGACACCAATCAATTCCGACGCCAGATCCTTCAGTCCGTGGCGGTCGGTATAGGTGCGCACCAGCTTCGAGGCGATCTTGGTGCAAAACAGCGGCGCGGTCTCGACCCCGAGATAGGCCTTCAGGACCGCGATGTCGAAGCGTGCGAAATGAAAAATCTTCTCGATCGCGGGGTCGGTGAGCAGATTGCGCAGGTTGGGCGCATCGTAGCTGTCACGATCGAACTGCACCAAATGTGCCGTGTCGTCGCCGGCGGACAGCTGCACCACACACAGCCGGTCGCGATGGGGGTTGAGCCCAAGCGTCTCGGTGTCGACTGCAACGGCCGCACCGAAGTCGATATCGCGCGGGATGTCGCCGCGGTGGACATGGATAGTTGGATCGGACATCGTCTCAACCCCGCCCGTGGATGATATAGCTCGATGCAGGTTGCCTAAGCCAGCTTGGCGCGCGGCGCAACGGTAAGGCCGGGCCGGGGCCAGAAAGCGGCTGCCATAGACGCCGCAACCAATTGATATCGGGACATTTTGCGCTCAAATTTTGCCCTTGTCCCCAACTCTATACCCGGGCGTCTCGTCCGGTTTGGAGGCTCGACTCGCCATCCGTCGCAGCCGAAGCTGATTCGATGGTCCAGGGGATAGATCCCCTGGTCGGGGTGTTTGAGGGGTTGAAAGCCCCTCAAGGATCGCCGCTTGGCGGCGACATGTTAAGGGCTCTGCCCTTAACGATCCCGCCAAAGGGCATTGCCCTTTGGAAACCGGTGACTTGATCAGCGGTTTCCTAGCTCAAGACCTCGCTCACTGCGGCTGCCGTCTGGCTGACGATTTTGTCGGCCTCTTGTTGCGTCAAGCAGAGCGGCGGAGCAAAGCCGAGGATGTCACCCTGGGGCATGGCGCGGGCGATGACGGCGCGTTTAAGCAGGGCTGCGGCGACCGCGGGGCCGACCTTTTTTGCCGGATCGAAGAAGCTGCGGGATGCCTTGTCCTCGACGAACTCGACGGCGCACATCAGGCCTTCGCCGCGAACCTCACCAACATGGTTGTGGCCGGCGAGCGCTTCTTTCATGGCCTTGTTGAAATACTCCCCCACGCGAGCTGCGTTCGCTACCAGTCCAAGCTCATCGATCAGCTTGAGGTTGGCAATGCCGGCCGCGGCGCCGATCGGGTGGGCCGAATAGGTCCAGCCGTGGCCGATGGCGCCCAGTTCGTCCGTGCCCTGTTCGAGCACCTGCCAGACCCGATCGGCAATAATCGAGCCTGACAGTGGCGCATAGGCCGACGTCAATCCCTTGGCGATGGTTATGATGTCGGCTTCAATATCGTAGTGGTCCGAGCCGAACATCGAGCCAAGGCGCCCGAAGCCGGTCACGACCTCGTCGGCGATCAGCAGGATGTCATGTCTTTTCAAAACGGCCTGAATAGCCTGCCAGTAACCGGGCGGCGGTGGCACCAGCCCGCCGGTGCCCATCACCGGCTCGCCGATGAAGGCGGCAATGGTGTCGGCCCCTTCACGCGCGATCAGTGCCTCCAATTCATCGACGCAGTATGAAACGAATGCTGTCTCATCCATCGCAAGGTCAGGGCGGCGATAGTAGTACGCTGCCGCGGTATGCAGGACCTGCGGCAACGGTAGATCGAACTTTTTGTGGAACAGCTCCAGCCCGGTCAGCGAGCCGGTCATCAGGCCGGAGCCATGGTAGCCGCGCCATCGGGAGATGATTTTCTTCTTTTCCGGCCGGCCGAGCACGTTGTTGTAGAACCAGACCAGCTTGACGTTGGTCTCGTTGGCGTCCGATCCTCCAAGCCCGAAATATACTTTCGACATATTGGCCGGCGCGCGCTCGGCGATCATCTTGGCAAGCGTGATCGAGGCCTCCGTGCCGTGACCGACGTAGGCGTGATAGTAAGCCAACTCGCGTGCCTGCGCCGCTATGGCCTCGGCAATCTCTTCGCGCCCATAACCGACGTTGACGCAATAGAGCCCGGCAAAAGCATCGAGCAAACGATTGCCGTCCCGATCCTCGATGTAAATGCCCGAGCCGCCGGTGATCACGCGGTTGGCGCTTTCGCCTCGGGCGTGCTGGGCGAGATGGGTCGATGGATGGAAGAAGTGCCCGCGATCCCACTGATCGAGTTGGTCGTTCTTCAACATTATTGTCGTCCTGTCGTTCAAGAGTGGTGGGCTTATGCCCAGTTGCCGCAGACGTACTTGACGTCCATGAATGGTTCCATACCGAGCCGCGCGCTCGCGCCCAACGCCCGATTGCTTGATCCCGCCAAACGGGATGGGAGGGCGGTCAGCTTCGTTCGGTTCACGGCGACCATGGCGTACTGAAGCGCTTCGCTGGCGCGAACGACCTGAAGGTCACGGTCGTCGGGTTTCAATCCGCTCATACCGGCCACGATGTGGCAGCGCATGAGCCTTGTCAATTGTCTTGACTGCAGCCATAAATAAATCATGACAATCTGGCCTCCTAAACGTGAAGACCTCAAGCGTCCCGCCTATCACGCCTTGGCTGAATGCCTGGTCAAGGCCATTTCAGCCGGCGAAGTGGGGATCGGCGACAGATTGCCGACGCATCGCGATCTCGCCTATCAGCTTGGGCTCAGTGTCCAAACCATCAGTCGTGCCTACGACGAACTGATCCGGCGTGGTGTGATTGCCGGTGAGGTTGGTCGCGGCACATTCGTTCGAGCAACCGGCGACATTGAAACGCGGACGCCGTTTCTGCCCGACAACAGCTTCGATACATTGATCGATTGCTCGATCTTGAAGCCCGTGTGCGATGAAATCCACATGGCGCATATGCGCAAAGCCCTGGCAGAGCTTGGCCAAACGCTACCCAGTTCAGCGATATTTTCGTTCCGCCCTACGAATTCGCTCCAGTCTTACCGCGATACCCTGGTCGCCTGGCTGTCGCTGTGCGGCGTCGACATCCGACCTGAGGTCGTGATCCTGACCAACGGCAATACATCGGCGATGACTATCGCGATGATGTCGGCGGCAAAGTCAGGAGACCTCATCGTCACCGAGGAGGTTGGCCACCACACCCTCAAACCTCTGGCTCACTATCTCGGATTGCGGCTGATGGGGATTGAAGTTGACTCCCAGGGCATTGTGCCGGAGCACTTCGAACGCATTTGCAAGGCCAACGCGGTCAAAGCGCTCTATGTCATGCCCACCGGGCTCAGTCCGATGGCCGCAGTGATGGGGCTGAGGCGCCGCAAGGCACTGTGCGCCATTGCACGCAAGTACGATGTTCTGATTATTGAGAACGATGCCTGGGGCCCAATCCAATCGAGCCGACCATCGCCCATTGCTGCGCTAGAGCCAGAACGGACGTTTTACTTCACAAGCTTCACGAAATGCATCATGCCCGGTCTGCGGGCAGGCTATCTGGTGGTTCCGGACGCGTTTGCCTCGGGCGCCGCCAACCGTCACCTGGTCACCAACTGGATCGCCACTCCTTTGATGGCCGAAATCGCGTCCCGGTGGATTGCCGACGGCACGGCCCAAAGCCTTCTCGAATGGCAAAGGGAAGCGCTTGGCAAGCGCAATGCGCTCGCGGCCGATATTCTCGGCGATTTGCCGTTTCGTGCAAGTCCCAACGGCCTTCATATCTGGCTGCCGCTGCCGGAGCACTGGAGCGAAGAAATGTTCGTTGGCAACGCGCGTTTGCTGGGTGTCGCCGTTGCCCCGGGCTCGGCATTCGCAGTGTCCGATCCGATCCGTAAGCCCGGGGTTCGGATTTGCCTGGGCGCTTCATCGGAGAGCGAACTGCAGCGCGCGCTCGAGATCGTATCGCAGCTTGTCCGCAGCCAACCGGAGCCGGTGCCATTCACCATGTAGATGCCACCATGTAGATGCCTCAAGCAGTCGCAGTAAATTGTCATGATTTAATAATTTGATTGACTAGATATTGTCCTTGTTTCAGGTTTGCCAAAACAAAGTCATTATGGCAACCTGCCTTTAGTCGGACTCGCAACGAAACGATCCCGACCAAAAGGCACGATGATCTAGGGATGAGAAGCGTGGAATGATGGGATCGAGCATCCGGATTCGTGATGCCTGCGCCTGTTGCAACCGGTCATGTGTCGAGACACGAGCCTGAACTCAGTCAGCTCAGCTCGGTGAAGCCGCAACGGCGCCATAGAACGCACCAAAGGGCAACCGGTGCACTCCCCCAAATTCCAATCGAGCGGCCATGGATGATCCATGCGCTTGCATACTCAATTGTCGTGACTGCGTTTCACGACTGAGCCGTTACCCCGTTCGCAGGGGCGAGCCGAAGTCGGCCATGCCGACGCAACCAGGGAGTTAAGCAAAACCATGAGAATTCGCAGAATGCACCTTTTAACGGGATTTGCAGCGGCGACGTTGCTGATGGGGAGCATCGTGACCACGCAGGCCGCCACTTGGAGATATGCCTTCGAGGAGTCGCTCACCGAGGTTCAGGGCGTCTATGCGACAAAGTTCAAGGAAGAGATCGAAAAGAATTCCGCTCACAAGATCCAGCTGTTTCCGTTCGGCACGCTTGGTGAATCTGCCGACATAATGGAACAGGCCCAAGCCGGCATTCTACAGTTCGTCGACCAGTCGCCGGGATTTACCGGCTCCCTTATTCCCGAAGCCCAGGTCTTTTTCGTGCCGTACCTGTTGCCGACCGACCAAGGACAGCTCGCCCGCTTCTATCGCGATAGCAAGGCAATCAATCAGGACTTCAAGAAGCTTTACGCCGCCAAAGGGCTTGAACTTCTCCGGATGTTCCCCGAAGGCGAAGTTGCAATGACCACCAAGAAGCCGGTCAAGACCTGTTCGGACCTCAATGAGGTCAAATTCCGCGTCATGACCAACCCTCTGCTTGTCGAATCCTACCGGGCGTTTGGTGCAACGCCGACGCCGCTGCCGTGGGGCGAGGTCTATGGCGGCCTGCAGACCAACATCATTCAGGGCCAGGAGAACCCGACCTTCTTCCTGTACTCGACCAAAATCTACGAAGTGACCGACCACATCACCTATGCCGGCCACAACAACTTCACGACAGCGGTGATGGCCAACAAGAAATTCTACGACGGGCTCAGCGACCAGGACAAGAAGGTGATCCAGGACGCAGCCACGGTCGCTTACGATCATATCGTCAAGTATCAAAAGGGTTTGGCCGAGAGCGAGCTGGCAAAGATCAAAAAAGCCAAGCCGGAGATGACGGTGACAGTGCTGACGGAAGAGCAGCGCTCGTGCTTCAAGAAGGCCGCGGTCGAGGTCGAAAAGAAGTTTATTGAGATGACAGGGGCAAGCGGCAAGGCCATCCTCGAGCAGATGAAGAAGGACTTGAAGGCGGCCGCGAAGGAGTAAGCCGACAACAATGTGACTTTGCCCGGGCGCGCCTGACGGCACCGGCCCGGGTAGAGCCCGGCCGGTGCACTCTGGCCGATCGGTTAAGCGAAGGGTGGGGTACGTGAGCGAGCAGGAAAAACGAGACACGCACGAGTCCAGCCTGCCCGGTTTTCTGGGTGTGATCGACAGCACGATCAGTCGAATAGAGTCGTTCCTGCTCGCCACCGGCGTGCTGTTGATGGCGCTCAACACAATCGCAAATGTGGTCGGGCGATTTGCGCTTCAAAGCAGCATATTCTTCACGGAGGAACTCAATCGCATTCTCATCATTTTGATTACGTTTGCCGGCATCAGTTACGCAGCCCGGCACGGTCGGCATATCCGCATGTCGGCGATCTACGACACGTTACCCGGCAAATTGCGCAAGTGGATGATGATCGTTATCGCACTCGTCACAGCGGTTTTCATGTTCGGGCTTTGCTACTACGCCATCGGTTACATTGAAACCCAGGCTTCGCGCGGTCGCGTGCTGCCGGCCCTGCAGATTCCGGTGTGGATGATCCTCGTTTGGGTGCCGGTCGGTTTCTTCATGACGGGCCTGCAATACGCGCTGACCGCCATCAAGAACATGACCTCTAAGGACATCTACCTCTCCACCAGTGTGCTGGAGGGATATGAAGAAGACGAGCTGGAAGTCTGAGGGGGGGGGACAGAGCAATGGCAGCTACAGTATTCCTGACGATGGTCGTTCTGCTCTTGCTGGGCTTCCCGATGATGATCCCGTTGATCGTCGGGGCCACGATCGGCTTCTACCAAATGTTCGGCGGCTTCGGGCAGATGGAGACCATGATCCAGCAGTTTATGGCTGGGATCAGGCCCGCCTCGCTGATTGCAGTGCCGATGTTCATTTTCGCGGCGGATATCATGACGCGCGGGCATTCAGCCGATCGCCTGATCAATCTGGTCATGAAGTTCGTTGGTCACATGAAGGGTGGCCTTGCGGTTTCGACGGCGGCGGCCTGCACGATGTTTGGCGCAGTTTCCGGTTCGACACAGGCAACCGTGGTCGCCATTGGTTCACCTCTGCGGCCGAGGATGTTGAAGGCCGGCTACAAAGACAGCTTTGTGCTCGCACTGATCGTGAACGCGAGCGATATCGCGTTTTTGATCCCCCCATCGATCGGCATGATCATTTACGGCGTTGTATCCAACACCTCCATCGCCGAACTATTCATCGCCGGCATCGGGCCGGGCGTGCTGATCCTCGTTCTGTTCTCCGCCTACAGCTATATCTACGCCGTTCGCAACAACGTGCCGACGGAAGCAAGGGCGACCTGGCATGAGCGTCTCGAGGCTTTGCGCGATGCACTGTGGCCACTCGGTTTTCCGGCCATCATCATCGGCGGCATCTATGGCGGCGTCTTCAGCCCGACCGAGGCGGCGGCGGCTTGTGTGCTTTACGCCCTGATCCTCGAGGTTGTTGTTTTCCGCTCCATGTCTTTGGCGGATGTCTATGAGACGGCGAAATCAACCGGGCTCATCACAGCCGTTGTATTCATTCTGGTAGCTGCCGGGGCTGCGTTTTCCTGGGTTATTTCGTTTGCACAAGTGCCGCAGGCAATGCTCGCGGCTGTCGGGATTTCGGACATGGGCCCGATCGGGGTGCTCTTCGTCATCTCAATCGCCTTCTTTATCGGGTGTATGTTCGTCGACCCGATTGTCGTCATTCTCGTGCTTGTTCCGATCTTCGCGCCGGTCGTCAAATCGGTCGGTCTGGATCCTGTTCTCGTTGGAACGATCATCACGTTGCAGGTTGCGATCGGATCGGCAACGCCTCCGTTCGGCTGTGACATCTTCACTGCTATCGCGGTGTTCAAACGACCTTACGCGGAGGTCGTGCGTGGCACGCCGCCCTTCATCATCATGTTGCTGGGCGTCTCGGTGGCACTGATCTTCTTCCCGCAGATCGCATTGTTCCTTCGTGATCTGGCGTTCGCCAAATAGAGGAGGACGGCAACGCATGACATTCAAGTGCATTTTGGCCGCCGTTGACGGCTCTGACGGCTCGAACAAGGCACTGGAGACGGCGGTGGACGTGCAGAACGCCTTTGACTGCGAACTCATCATTCTGGCTGTCTATCGCCACCACAGCCAGTTGGAGGCATCGTTGTCCATGGTACGGCCTGATTCGGCGCCAGAACTCATCGATGACACTTTGCGCGATCATGCCAAGGACGTTGCCGAAAGCGCAAAAGCGCTCGCCCAACGGTGCGGCAGTACTAACGTCCGCGCGTTCGTCAAACTGGGCCAACCGGCGCGTACGATCGTTCAGTTTGGTAAGGAAAAAAATGCTGATCTGATTGTCGTTGGCAGCCGCGGTCACGGTGACCTGGAAGGATTTCTGCTTGGCAGCGTCTCTCACAAAGTCACCAGCCTGGCAGATTGTCCGGTGATGGTCGTCTAGTGGTCTCAATCACTTAAAATGGTGATTCAGACGCTCAGATTTGGTCTGTGCCAAGGCGCGGTGGCCCAAGGCGCCATTTGAAGTGATTGAGACCACTAGAGCAACCTGCCTTTATTCGGAATCGGAACGATCCCGAATAAAGGCAGAAAGTTGCTCGCCTCTTAAGTGGCGATCATCTTTGTGCTTTAAGTTGGAACCGCAATAGCGGTTCCAACTTAAAGCACGATGATCTAGGCCATGCCCGCGAGATCGGGCGAGGACATTGGCTGAGACCGGTCTTTGCGGCTTCATCGGCCTGCCGGGAGAGACGATGTGATGACTGACGCAAGTATAGAGTGTCTGGAAAGGCCGGCGCCAAGTCCGTTGGTAGCGGGGCGCAAACGCCTGGGTTTGATAGCGCTGGCGACGGACCTGACGACGGAAGTCGATCTTGCAGCGATTATCCCCCTTGATCGCGCGGGCATTTACGCAACCCGGGTCGCCTATCGAAACCCGACGACAGTCGACAATCTGCGGAAGATGACGCCGGCGCTCAAAACGGCCGCCGAACTCCTGCTGCCCGGCATTCAGCTTGATGCGATTTACTACGGCTGCACGGCAGCGTCCGTCGTAATTGGTGATGGAGAGGTGGCATCTGCCATAAACCAAGCCCGTCCGGGCGTGCCTGTCGTTACACCGACATTGGCTGCACGTCATGCCTTGGCTGTGCTTGACCTGAAACGAATTGCCGTGCTGACGCCATACACTGTCGAAACCAGCACTCCGATGGCGGAGTACTTTGTCTCGCACGGCTTCGAGGTTCGCCGTTTCGCCTGCTTCGGGATGGACGATGACCGTGAGATGGCCCTGATCTGTCAGAACAGCATCATCGAAGCCGTCCTGCAACTGGATGGCGCCGACGTCGAGGGGTTTTTCATCTCGTGCACGGCATTGCCGGCCATTGGCACGATTGACGCGCTTGAACGGCGAACGGGCAAGCCGGTGATCACGTCCAATCAGGCTAGCGCCTGGCTGACGATGCGTCATGCCGGCCTCGACGATCGGGTCAGGGGGTACGGTCGCCTGTTTGATCTGGACTGGTCATCGGATACCACCGGTGCCGCAGCATGACGTCAGCGCGATCCATTACGCCGGCGCACATCGAGCGCGCCCGGCACACCATTGCACGCTGGATTTACCGCACGCCGGTGACTTCGTCGCCAAGCCTGATCGAAAGCATCGAAGTCCCGATATACTTGAAGCTCGAGCACCTTCAGACCACCGGCAGCTTCAAGCTGCGCGGCGCGACCAACGCCATCCTCAGTCTCGATGGCGACGCCAGCAAACGTGGTGTGGTTGGCGTTTCGACCGGAAACCATGGTCGCGGTCTTGCTTATGCCGCACGCGAGGCCGGCGTGCGCTGCATCATCTGTATGTCCGAACTGGTGCCGCAAAACAAGATAGATGGCATCAGGGCACTGGGTGGCGAAGTTCGAATTGTCGGCAGCACTCAAGATCAAGCACAGGCCGAAGTCGACCGCCTCGTCGAAGACGCTGGCATGACGATGGTGCCTCCGTTCGACCATCCCGCCATCATCGCCGGGCAGGGCACGCTCGGCCTTGAACTCATCGAGCAAGTTCCTGATCTGAAAACGGTGCTGGTTCAGGTGTCCGGCGGCGGCCTGCTCGCAGGTATCGCCATTGCCTTGAAAGCGCGCGATCCGAGCATCCGTATCATCGGCGTGTCGATGGATCGAGGTGCTGCCATGCACGACAGTCTCAAGGCGGGCCGGCCCGTTCTGGTGGATGAACTGCCAACTTTGGCCGACTCTCTCGGCGGCGGCATTGGCCTGGACAACCGTTACACTTTCGGGCTTGTGCGCGATCTTGCCGACGACATGGTTCTGGTCAGCGAAGCCGAGATCGCGACCGGCATCAGACACGCCTACTGGCAGGAGCGCCAGATCGTGGAGGGATCGGGTGCTGTCGGCCTTGCGGCTCTGCTCGCCAACAAAGTCCGACCAACTGGCCCGACGGTCGTATTACTTAGCGGCGGCAACATCGACATGCGACTTCATCATCGGATCATCTCCGGTGAAAACGTTGATGTCTTGAAGGAATCGAACTGACCAATGCCCAAGATCAAGATCCTGACCGAATCCGAGCTGCGTGATCTCGTGCGCCTCGACCTCGACGCGGTCAGCTGCATCGAGGACGCATTCGGCAAGCTTGCCGGCGGTCAGGTTGTCATGCCGCCTATCCTTTCGATGGCAATCGACGACTATCACGGAGAAGTTGACGTCAAGACTGCCTACGTACCCGGCATCGACAGCTTCGCGATCAAGGTTTCGCCGGGGTTTTTCGACAATCCGACAATCGGACTGCCAAGCACGTCCGGCCTGATGATCCTGTTCTCGGCCCGCACGGGCATGGTCGAGGCGCTGCTGCTCGACAACGGTTACCTGACCGACGTTCGAACTGCAGCAGCCGGCGCGGTCGCCGCCCGACATTTGGCACGCTCGGATGCCGAAACGGCATGCATTGTCGGTGCCGGCAGCCAGGCCAAGTTGCAGCTCCAGGCGCTGACGCTCGTACGCCCGATCAAGAAGGCGATCATCTGGGCACGCGACAGTGAGAAAGCACAATCCACAGCAAAGGAAATGACGGCAACCTTGGCGATCGACGTTCGTGCCGGTAGCGACCTCGCCGGGGCAATTCGCGCTGGCGATATCGTCGTGACCACGACACCTGCCGAGACGCCACTTGTCCTCGCGGGCTGGTTGCAGCCGGGCCAGCACATCACGGCTATGGGTTCTGATCAGCACAGCAAGAACGAGCTGGAGGCGGCCTGCCTCACCCGGGCCGACCTTTACGTACCGGACAGGCGCTCACAGACGGAGACGCTGGGCGAACTACATCATGCGCTCGCGGCTGCAGCGATAGCTCCTGAAACTACATTTCCCGAGCTCGGAGAAATCGTCACAGGCGCTGCCCGCGGTCGCCGATCCAGTGAGGCGATCACGATTTGTGATCTCACCGGCACCGGCGTGCAGGATACGGCGATTGCGACGCTCGCCCGTGAGCGTGGCGAGGCCGCCGGTGCCGGAACCGACTTCGTCAGCTGAAAAGCCATGGAGTGATACTGCATGATCGAGCCCAAGCTCCACTTTACCGCCGAGGAATACGCGCAACGGCTCTCCAAGACCCGGCATGCGATGCACGAGCGCGGGATCGATCTCCTTATCGTTTCGGACCCCTCCAACATGGCCTGGCTCACCGGTTATGACGGCTGGTCGTTCTATGTTCACCAGGCCGTACTCGTCGGCCTGGATGGTGAGCCGGTCTGGTTCGGCCGGGGCCAGGATGCGCAGGGGGCGGTCCGCACCTGCTTCATGGCGCACGACAACATCATCGGCTATCCCGACCACTACGTGCAGTCCACCGAGCGCCATCCGATGGATTATCTCGCAGCGCGCATTGCAGAGCGCGGCTGGTCCGGGTTGCGCATTGGTGTCGAGATGGACAACTACTGGTTCTCCGCGGCCGCATTTGCATCGCTTCGGCGCCATTTACCCAATGCCGCATTTTCCGACGTCACCGGCCTCGTGAACTGGCGGCGCGCCGTCAAGTCCGAGCGCGAACTGGCGTACATGCGCACCGCCGGCCGCTTCGTCGAGCGCATCCACCAGCGCATTTTCGAGACGGTCGAACCGGGTCTGCGCAAATGCGATCTGGTTGCTGAAATCTACGATGCAGGGTTGCGATACGATCCGGATATCGGGGCCGGCGGCGACTATCCGGCAATCGTGCCGCTCCTGCCCTCGGGCGCCGACGCCGCCGCGCCGCACCTGACCTGGGACGACCGGCCGATGAAGGCCGGTGAGGGCACGTTCTTCGAGGTCGCCGGCGCCTGCCATCGCTATCACTGCCCGCTCTCGCGAACCGTCTTCCTGGGCAAGCCTTCGCAATCATTCCTGGACGCTGAAAAGGCGGTGCTCGAAGGCATCGAGGCGGGGCTTGCGGCCGCAAAGGCGGGCAACCTGTGCGAGGACATCGCCAATGCGTTTTTTTCCGTCCTGAAGAAATACGACATCACCAAGGACAACCGCACCGGCTATCCGATCGGGCTGTCCTACCCGCCCGACTGGGGTGAGCGCACGATGTCGCTCAGGCCCGGTGACCGCACTGTGCTCGAGGAAAATATGACGTTCCACTTCATGACGGGTCTGTGGATGGACGACTGGGGATTTGAAATCACCGAAAGCATCGTGATCGGCAACACGGGACCCGAGTGCCTCGCCAACGTTCCGCGAAAACTCCTCGTCAAGGATTGATCGTCAATGAAGCCCAGCCCGATGTCCTGCACGGTGCCGTTGGACGAAGACGGTGTCCATCACGGTTTTCTGCGCCTGCCCTACAGCCGCGACGACTCTGCCTGGGGCGCACTGATGACGCCGGTCTCGGTCGTGCGCAACGGCGATGGCCCGACGGCATTGCTGACGGGCGCCAGCCACGGCGATGAGTACGAGGGCCCGATCGCCTTGCAGCATCTGGCACTTACGCTCGATCCTGCCGCCATCAGCGGCCGTGTCATCATCGTGCCGGCCCTCAACTATCCGGCGTTTCGCGCCGGCACGCGCACCTCCCCGATCGATCGCGGCAACATGAACCGCACGTTTCCGGGGCGACCCGACGGTACCGTCACGGAAAAAATCGCCGACTATTTCCAGCGTGTCATCGTGCCGATGGCCGACATCGTGCTCGACATTCATGCCGGCGGCAAGACGCTCGATTTTGTCCCATTCGCGATGGCTCACGTCCTGGCGGACAAGGCGCTCGAGCAAGAATGCGTGGCGGCCATGCGCGCGTTCAACGCGCCCTATTCGGCTATGCTGCTCGAACTTGACAACGTCGGCATGCTGGACACGGCCGTCGAAGAGATGGGCAAGGTGTTTGTGTCGACCGAACTAGGCGGCGGCGGCACGGCAACGGCCCGTTCGGTCGCCATCGCCGGGAAGGGCGTCCGCAATGTCCTCATCCATACCGGCATTCTCGACGGTGAGATGGAGGTCGAGCCCAGTCGCAATCTCAATATTCCAGACGACGACTGCTTTGTGATTTCGGAGCACGAAGGGCTCATCGAAGCTGTTGTCGATCTCGGTGCCGACGTCGCAGAGGGCGACGTCATCGCTCGAATATGGCCAACCGATCGCACCGGCATAGCGCCGATCGATTACCGATCGAAGCTCAGCGGAATGCTCGCCGGGCGCCATTTCCCGGGGCTCGTCAAGGCCGGCGACTGCATGGCCGTCATTGGCACCACGACGTCATAATGCGTTCTGATCAGATCGGAACAGGGCCGCGGTTGGCGATACTTGCTGCCGATCGATTGTCTGAGTGCGCCATTTTAGTTGATTGAGACCTCTAACCCGGATCATGCATCATAAACACGCGCAAGTCGCTTGATGTGAGGGGCGTGCGTCTTCGTTCGGTGCGGTCGGATCGTTTTTCGGGGTTCGCTGTGCAACGCGTTCGGGGTTGATCTGCCTTGTCGGGCAGCGCTTTGGGCGTACCTGCCCGGTGGGCGCTAGAGCAACCTGCCTTTATTCGGAATCGGAACGATCCCGAATAAAGGCAGAAAGTTGCTCGCCTCTAAAGTGGCGATCATCTTTGTGCTTTAAGTTGGAACCGCAATAGCGGTTCCAACTTAAAGCACGATGATCTAGTGTCATTACAGCAACCGTCAGCCGACTTGCGGCATGATAAATCCCGCAAAATCTTCATTGTTGCTGCCATCTTTGCGACTTATGGTGCTCAAAAAAAGAGAATCGCTCGGCCACTGCGGTGCATAACGATGGAGTTCGACCATGAGTCAGCCAGGCAGCATGCTCATCCAGGAACATACGTCTATTTCCGGCAAGATCAGCAATTGCGGCGTATTGGAAATTCACGGTCATATCGATGGCGAGATACAGGCCGATCGCGTGATCGTGCATGAAACCGGCCGCCTTTATGGCACGATCGATGCGGGCGAGGCGGAGATTCATGGTGAGCTGCAGGGCGACGTCAGGGTCGAGCGGTTGATTAAAATCGGCCGCGTCGGCTCGGTCTCGGGCAACGTACAGTATGGCCAGCTTGCGGTCGAACCGGGCGGCAACCTCAGCGCCGACGTTCGCAACGTCCCGCCGAAGATCGCGGGCGATCTCGATGTCACCGTCCGTCGCGGTCAATCCGTGCGCATCACGCTGCTGGATCTGACGGCGGTTGATCCTGACGACACGGCGCAAAGCTTGAACTTTACGGTGTCCAACGCCAGTTCCGGATTTGTCGCGCGCAGCGGTGCTGCAACCGTGCCGCTTACCAGTTTCACGCAGTCGGAATTGCAGGCCGGCGCCATCATGTTTGTCCACGACGGCAGCATGGGCGCCAAGGCCGGTTTCGACGTCGTCGTCGCCGATGGCGAGGGTGCAACATCCGGCCAACCGCAAACCGTGACGGTCAACGTGCAATAGATCATTTCCGCCAACGGCAGGCCGACCGCGCCTGCCAGGCTGAACCGCCTCAAGCCCATGAAGCATGAAGTGTGTCAATTCATAGCTGGGGCGGCATAAGGATCAACCGTACCCACCTCACGGCGCCAGCTGTGCTGCGCGCAACGGTTTTGGCAGCCAATCGCCGCCGCTCTCCGACAAACGCCGCTGCAACACCGCGTTCGCCGGGTTCAAAGTCAACGTCTCACGCCACCGATGCTCGCCTCCTCACCCAGCATCGATCGCGATCCACATTCGCAAGCGTTTGGAGACCCCGACGATTGAGCTACGATCGAACAGTTCTTAACGGGTATTTGTCGACAACCAAATCAAGCGGCTTGGCAGTTGCCGGCACCGCAATCACAGAGCCGTTGCCGGGCATCGCCTGCGCCTCGAGCGCGCGGCTGATGTCGGGCAGCAAATGCCTGACACTATACTGGCGGGCGACGGTCTGGCGTGCGTGCTGAGCTATACGCCAATGCAGTTCCGGGTCACGCGCCAATGCGTCGAGAATCGCCCGGCACTCTTGCGCCCCCTCGGCCAAGAAGCCGTTGACGCCATGATTGACGATGTTGGGAATAACTCCAACGGGCGAGGCGATAACCGGAATGCCGACGGCCATGCACTGCAGTACTTTGTAGGCGCTCTTGCAACGCTCCCAGGGCCCGTCATTTATGGGCGCCAGCGCCACATCCCATTCGCTGATGAGCGCAAACTCGGTGTGTTCCGACCATTCCCGGCTGTCCTGGCGAATGCCGGGCAAAACATTCGGCGGTGCACCGATGGTCATGAATTTCGCATCGTAGCGCTGCTGGGCGTCGGCGATGGCGTCGCGATAGGCATTCAGGTATTGCACATTGGACGGCGTGCCGATCCAGCCAATGGTAAAGCCCGCCTTGGCACCGTTGAGCCCGGAACCACCGGCTCGAGCCGCCGCGGTATCGACGACAGATGGCATGATCGACGCCCTAGGTGCGCCACGCTGCAGCAACTCGTCGGCGAGAATGCCATTGCCCGCTGTGATCAACTTCGCCGAGCGTACGACATGAGAAATCTTGTTGCCCAACAGCCTCTGCACCAGCACGTTTGAACTGTTCTCGTAAGTCAGGAACGTCGCATCATCGAAATCGACAACCAGCCGGGCGCCGAACGCGCTCAACAGACGTTCGGCGAGCGCCGGTGCGCCTGGGAAAATCTCCTTCTCAACCCAGATGGTGTCGAAGCGCCGATACGACAGCAGCAACCGCAGCCGAGCAAGGTAGCGCTTAAACAAATACCAGACCGACCGCCTCCTGCCTTGATAGAGCTGTTCGAGATACGAGTCGTCCAACAGCGGCGCAAGCGTGAACGAAAACTTCGAGTCGCTCCCACGTTCAAACTCATCGATGAATTTCTCAAATCGGATGCGGCTGCTGGCGCCGCGCCGACCGTACCGGGTGAGGACGAGCACCGCGATCGGCACCGGCATGTTTTCGTTGGACGCGCGTTGCCGCCAAAAGTCGACGGCATCTATGTGTTCGGCTCGGATCATTGAAATGCGTTGGTTGCTGCGCAGTATTGTTCAAACACAAACAACTCGCCCAACTCGCCGGTCACGCCACAATTGCTCATTTTACTTAATAGTCAAGCAGCATGCTGATACTCATCATATCTTCCAAACGCGAAACCTGTACGGCAACACCCATTGGATTGACATTCAACCCGAATTGGCACAGCAGTTTATCTGTCAAGATACTAACCTAATTGTCGGTTAACTGACAGCACCAAATTCTGGTATGGGCAGCATGCATATCGTATGTGGTACGAAGATGGCATCACTGCGTTTCTTTCGCCACCGGCGAATTCCGGATCTCATGATGGCCCATGCAATCTAAGGTAGATGTCGTCATTGTCAGCTGGAACAGCGGGCAGGATCTCAACGACTGCCTGCGATCCCTCGAAGCTTCGGATTGCGACGGCTATGAAATCGCGAGCGTAATTGTCGTCGACAATGCCTCTCAGGCGGCACGGGCACCGTCGCTGGCGGGGTCGAATTTGCGGTTGCCCGTGCGTATCGTTCGCAACGAGCGCAATCGCGGTTTTGCGGCCGCTTGCAATCAGGGCGCGCAGATTGGTGGCTCGGACTACATTCTCTTCCTCAATCCCGACGTCGAACTCGCGCCGTCGGCACTGGGGCAGGCGCTCCGACCTCTCGTCGACGACCAACAGAGCCTTATTGGTGCCGTTGGTGTTGGTTTGACAGACGCGAACGGAGGCCTGCTACGCAGTTGCTCACCGTTTCCCAGACCTGTCGACATGCTCGGCCGCTGCATGTTCTTGGACCGCCTGTTTCCCAATCTCATTCGACCGCATTTTCTGCCGCTGGACCAACATCGCGCGACAGGGTACGTCGACCAGATCATGGGCGCCTTCTGGCTGATGCGGCGCGACGACTTCAATCTGGCAAGCGGTTGGGATGAACGCTTCTTCATGTATATGGAAGACGTGGATTTTGCCTGTCGAATTGCAGGCCGCGGACAAAAGTGCCTGTATCTTCATAGCCCTCGCGCGATCCACGCTGGCGGTCGATCGTCCGGGCAAGTCAAAGACGCCCGCTTGTTTTATGCGCTGCGCAGCCGCGTTCTATATGGCCGCAAGCACTATGGGTTTTGGGGACGGTCGGCGACGACACTGGCGTGTCTGGTGGTCGGACCAGCGGTTCAGATGGCCGGTCTCGGGCTGATGGGTCGATTTGCTGACGTTGCGATATGTCTGCGGGCGCTGCGAGCCCTGTGGCGAGCATATCCTTTTCGCACGGCCGAGCAATGCGGGGAAGCCACCTGGGCGAAGCCGGTCCAGTGGCCTGACACATGAGCCGTTGCCACGGCCCGGCGATCAGGAAGTGAGCCGCGCTGACCTTGGCTTGCAACAGGTTTGAGAGCCGAATGGGGATCGCCCGGCTGCCGCGCCGCAACGAGCAATCAAATTCGCCAACGATATCCGGTCCAACGATATCTGGTCTGAAAAACGAAAAGCGCGGCGCATTGCAGCAATCGGTTGTTCTTCGACTAGTCTGCCGGCTGATGTTTTGGCTAAACAGGGCGTCAGGAACGCATTGCGCCGTTTGCAAGCCTGGCCGCTGCCAACGACCGGTCGGTGGGCAAGTCCGCCCAAGTCCTCCATCGGCGCATCGAAAGGGAGACACGAGATCGTGTTGTCACTAGCCCGTTCTATCTGGGGGCGAGTCTGCAGACGCCTTGCTTCGCGCTATTACAAGATCCATGAGGTCATGGCCCGGACTACGCGCTGGAATGCTTCGACAGTTCTCAAGACGATGCCCGGTCAGGACCCCCATAGCGCGTCGACAAGGTGCGCCGTCTTCGTTCACTATGACCGGCAAGGCCTCATCCACGACTATGTGCTGAGCTATCTTAAAGGCCTCAATGACGTCGGCTGCCGCATATGGTTCGTAAGCAATGCACCGCGGCTCGAACCGCAGGAGATTGCAAAGATCACCCCGCTCGTTGCCAAGCTCATTCATCGCAACAACTACGGACTAGATATGGGCGGATACAAGGACGGCATCCTTGACGTCCTCAAAACCGAGAGCCCGAAACAGTTGATTGTGTGCAACGATTCCGTTTATGGCCCGCTGCAACCACTGGCACCGCTGCTCGAAAAGGCCCGTCCGGAAGACGCCGACGTATGGGGGATGACCGAGAGCTACGAGTTTCTCTACCATCTGCAATCTTATTTTCTCGTCTTCAATCAACGCGCAATCGAGAATCCGGCCTTTCGCAAGTACTGGCAGTCGGTGCCATATGTCGATGCGCGCGGCTGGCTGATCCATCACGGTGAGATCGCCATTTCGCAACATATGCTGCGGGCCGGGGCGAAATTGCGCGCGATATTCTCCACCGACGAAATCATCGTCAAACTCCAGCATCAGCTCGACACCTTGATGCAAGCCGATTACGGCCAAGAACATGTCGGGCATCGGATTGACCGGACGCTCAAGTTCAAGCAGAGCCTTGCCGGCAACGTCGATATCGGCACGCCGCTCAATCCGACCCACTTTTTCTGGGACGTACTTATCTCAGAAATGCGGTTTCCGTTCTTGAAGCGCGACCTTCTGCAGTTCAACCCGGCGCGGGTTCCGGGCTTGGCATCCTGGCGTCGTGTCATCGAGGGCGTCTCAAGATATGATGTCGAAGAAATTCGCAATCACTTGCTGCCGAGACTTAAAAATCGCAGCATTTAGCGGGCTGTCGGGCGGGGCACGGAACGGTGTCACGACGATTTCGGCAAGCCACGCCTGGCGGCCGCTGGACCTGCTATCGTGGCATTGCCGCCTGCCGGGGCGATTGGGGCAGCCCACATCAGCGCTTGAGTTGCAGTCGCCTCTGCCGGCCGTTGTTTGCGAACGTGACGCCGTCCGGGTCAATTTTGACGATCTCCCAGTCGCCAACGAAATCGCCTTCTTCGAGACTCTGCGGTTTGCCGTTCTTGGGAGTAACCACGGCCGCCGCCTTGCTGTCACCCCGCACGATCCCGAGCAGTTGGATGTCGAGGGCAGCCTCAGCCTTCTTGGTGTTCTTCGGTGGTGCGCGAACAACTTCGGACGGTGGTCGGAGCGGGCGGCGATTGGGTTGAAACAGCGGCCGCGCCAACGTTTGGCGGAGCTCGGAGCGTTTCAGGTCAGCCATCGGATGGCGCGTCAGGACTGGCGATGGCGGCGCTGCGCCAGGCCGTCGCCCCGGCGCGACAGTATTGGCCGCACTACTGCTTGCGGGCCGGGCCGGATCGGTCGCGGCAACATCGTCCTGCTTATTGTCCAGATAAACAAGAACAGCCAGCCCGCCCAGAACAGCCACCAACACCAGCGTCCGGTTTGACATCATCGCGCACCATCCTCGGTCGAAGCAAAGCCGCGAACCTTTACCGTAATGTCGAGGGCGACCTCGCGGTTGGACTGCGACTGACCCGGCGATTTCGAACGAATGCTGAGTTCATCGACAATCAGGACTGGTGGTGTCGTCTCAATGGCATGCTGAAAGTTTCGGAACGCCTCGATGCCGGCTGCAAAGCTTACTTCGGCGGCGATATGTTGCAGACCGTCGACCGTTTGCACCGGCATGGTGCGGATGCTGGCGACGGAGATGCCCTGTTCGCGCGCCGCCGCGTGGAGACGCGTTTGCAGGGCAGCGCTGGACAGCGCGGCGCTGCCGCCGCGCAGCAGCCACCCCCTGCTCGAAGGCGCCGCACCACCGGCAGCGGTCGGCATCATCGTTTCGAGTATTCTGGCGTGCGCTTGGTCCTGCCGCACGCGATCTTCAAACTCCACCGCCAGCCATGCCAGTCGGGCGAGAGCACCGGCAATCGCCAGAACAGCGACCAGCAGCAGCGAAACTGCATAGACCGGGCGCATATTGCGTGTCATCCCTGGCGCCTCTTTGGTGTTTGTTGTTGCGGTTTGACGCTTGCGGAGATCGAGAATTTGAAGCGGGAACTTTCCTTGTCGCGCGTGATCGGAGCGACAAACTTCACATCGGCGAAGATCTTGGAGTTTTCCAATGCGCTGACGACAGCCGGCACGTCGCTCGCAAAACCGTGCAGTGTCACGACGCGGTCGCGAACTTCGAGACGGTCGAGGTAGGCCTGATCGGGCAATGCGCGGCTGAGTTCTTCCAGCATCGTCGATTGTGTCGGGGCGCTTGAACGCGCACGCAGAATGGCCTCGCGCCGCTTACGGGCGCGTAGCAAGTCCGGTCGCGCATGCGCGCGCGCGGAGGCCTCGAGCTGTGCAATTCTGTCCCTCAGTGAATTTCGGCGTGAATATGCATCATAAGCCGACCAGCCTAACGTCGCACCGGCGATCGCCGCAATGCCGACAACCGCAATCAGGACGTGGTGGATGGCGCGCTGTTTGTGGTCCGCAGAGATGACACCGTCGTCGCGAAGATTGAACATCGGCTCACGTTCGACCGTCTCGCCGCAGTCAATGACACCCGGATTGATGTGGTGGGCGGCGAGTTCTGAGAGGATCTCGGTCAGCCGCGCGCTACTCATAACCCACAGGTTGACCTGCAGCTGGTCGTGGTCTTGTGCTGCAATTTGATAGCCAAACTGCGCTTCACTCGGTCGCCAGGGTGAAAGCCGTTCGAGCTGATTGCGCAAAACATTCTCGATCACGTCACGTACTGCCGAGGGCAGTGTAACATCGGTATGAAAGACCTCGTTTGGTGCTAACCGCAGCACGGTTGCGTTGCGCGAAATCCCGTTGCGTGACATTTCGCCCGCCAATGCTCTCGGATCGGCGGGTTCGACCGACGGATCGATGATGCCGATCACCCGCGAGCCTTTGCCCTGCCGCATATGGACCTCGAAACCATCACCATGACGCAGGATCATGGCCTGCCATGGCACACGGGAACGTTGCCGCATCGCCGCAACGTCTGCGAGGCCTGCGACCCACCAATTCCAAAACGCCACGACCGGCGACAGTGAACTCATGTCAAAGCTGTTCCAATTGCGAACTCGTGGTCCTTCACCGACGGTTGGCTCCCAACCACCTCCGCCGGAAAATCAGGCAACTTTGTGATTGCGTTGTGAAGCGACGAACACAATCCGGCTTGCTGCCGGAAACACGTGCCCGGTCCGGAACACTACGCGGTTGGTCTAACGGGCAAAATTGAAGACACAAAGAACACTAGCAGGCTGTTGAAAATCTCACCAGTGGCGTGCCGTCCGGGTTGCTTGGTCGCCGATGACGAGGTTGAGCATGATGGTAATCATGACGGCGAGGATGTCGGCATCGCCGAGATCGGCGTTGGCGGGGCCGCTTGTTTCATCGATCACGGCGAAACCGCGGCACCCGAAGTCGGCGCCGTTAGGGTGGTTGCCGCTGCAATCGAACTCACGCGCATTGCACCTATGGCGACGGCCGCACGGCGTTCAGGCGTGCACATTGAATGCCATCCCCACTCAGTTTCGCGCCGTCTTTGGTATCCGGTTGTATGACCATGACAACGGCGTCGAATCACCGGCGCCGGCAATCTGACCAGCGGCCGGGGCCACGGCAGAACCGGTTAACAATGCGGCCTGGGCGGCACGCTTTAACGAACCATTAAGTCATATATTGAATTAGCAGCATCCTGATCATATGTTGCGCCCCGATTCATTTTGTGGGAACAAATCAATGGCAGGTTTCGCCAGAAATGCGGACTTGGCAGCCCTCATCGCATTGCGCGAGGTGGTTGATCTCAAGTTTATCGGATGTCGGGTTGATCGTTGTCTGGCCGGCGGCATTAGCGTAACGGTCGGCACCGATGTTGTTGGCGCGTGGTGGTACGAAGGCGGGCAGTACCATTTTGCTCGTCAAACCAAGCAACG
This sequence comes from Hyphomicrobiaceae bacterium, assembly GCA_965223355.1. GTDB lineage: Bacteria > Pseudomonadota > Alphaproteobacteria > Rhizobiales > Hyphomicrobiaceae > Tectiglobus. The sequence goes on along the minus strand of CBDCWE010000003.1, from coordinate 2,082,758 downwards.
ACCGTCACACTCGGCCGCCAACTGTGCCGAAGTCGTCGGACTGACAAAATCGATCGCCATGCGTTGTGTGATGGTCTGCAAATCCCGCGCTCAAAGCGCTTGATGATCTATCAGTTCGCTAAGTGACCAACGTGACGACGTCATTTGTCCAGTTGGCCAGGCTTGGGTTGGTTGGTTATGGCTGGCGCATGGGTTGCGACCGCCTTCAAGATCTCGGCAATCGTCACCGCACAGTCCTCCCAACGTGGCAGCTGGCGCCCGATCGACCAGGATGCCTCAGACAGGTTCTGGCGCAATTCAAAACTGCTCAGGACCCGGTTGAGGGCGTCGGCCAGGGCGGCGCTGTTGCCCGGTTCGACTTTGATGGCGACGTCATCCGGCACGGTCTCGGCAATTGCCCCGCCGGTGGTCGACACAATCGGCAGACCTCGCGCCACAGCCTCGGTCAAAACCATGCCGTATCCCTCAAACAACGACGGCATGACGAACACATCCGCGCGGGCGAAACAGGCCTGCAGCTCCCGATCGGACAAAAAACCCTTGAGCGTAATCTTGCTGCGCAGGCCCGATTCGAGGATCGCCTCGCGCACCTGGGCTGCGTAGCGCCGATCGTGATCGGTTGCGCCGACGATGGTCAGGCTCCAGTCCTCGTATTGCACATCCGCGAGCGCTGCGATGAGATAGGTGTATCCCTTGCGCGGAATGAGAGCACCCACGGCCAGCAGTTCAATCGGTGAACCACTTCCTTGCGCACGCAAGGCCGGTGTCGTCCCCGGCTTCGCGATCGCAATCTTGTCCCCGGCGACATCATAGTCACGCATCAACAGGCGCGCGGTCGCATCACTCGTGGCGATAACTCTGACCGCGCTGGCGAGTGCATGGCGCTCGAATGCCAGAAAGCGGCGTTGCTGCAACGGTGTCAGCCCGGTTTCACAGGCCAGTGGGTGATGCACCAAGGCGACGATCGGAGACCGGATCGTGCGCACGATCGGCGGCGGCAACGCCCCATAGGCGAGACCGTCGAACAGGATCGGCGTGTCCGGGCGCAGTTGCGCGCAGATCCTTTGCGTCGCCTGCAGGTCGGCCTCATCGGGAAACGGGAAGCTGCCCGCCAATTGCAGGTGATGCGCCTGAACGCCACAATCGGGCAACAGTTGCAGCATTTTGCGCCCATAGGCATAGCCACCGGTCGGCAAGTTAATGTCGCCCGGGATGGCGAAGCCAATGTCAATCACCGAGCGCCTCCTCATACCAGGCCCGGGCAAGATGCGTCTCCCCGAGCGTGACACGCATTCGATCGAGCGCCTCGGCCCCCGGACCAAGCTCGCCGTTGGCGATCGAAGCCTTGAGCTGATCAAAGATGTAGCGGCACAGAAATTCTGTGGTCGTGAGCTGGCCCCGAAACTGGTCTAGCTCATCAAGATCACCGTAGGCCAACGGCGCCAGCGCCTTCTTCAGTGCGGCGCCGGCGCGGCCAATATCGACAACGACGTTGTGTTCGCTCAGCTCGCTTCGAAAGAACGCGACGTCGACGACAAAGGTCGCGCCATGTTTGTTCTGGGCAGGGCCGAAAAAGGGATCGGGCAGGCTATGGGCAATCATGATCGCCTCACGCACCTCGACAGCAAACATGACCAATACCCTCTATAATCAAAGGCCAAATAACCAAAGCCAACCGGCAACCGGAAGGTCAACACCTCAGACGCTGGAATAGCGAATAACCGGCGGCAAATCCAGATTGTCGATCGTGAGAATGTCCCCGATTTTGTCCGCAACCTCCTCAAATGCAATGTCATTTGCCACCAGTATGTCGAGGTGAGGAGCATCCAACACTGTCAGAGCCGCCTGCAATCTTCGCCGATGATCCCAGCGCGCGCGTTTCGACGGCGACATGTTGGCGACCTGTGATGAAATCAGCCGTAACCGCTTGCTGTGAAACGCGCCGCCAAGCGCGACCGCAACCTCTTGCGCGCCATACCAGCTCATTTCGACCACCGTCGCCTCGAAGCCGGCGGCGTTGATCGCGGTTGCGAGGCCCTGACCGCTCGCCGTCGTGTGGAACACGCAGTCGCAGTCGAGCGGGATCTCATTGGGTTCGCAGAACTTGAGCCCGAAAGCCTCGGCAATCTGTCGCCGGCCGGGATTGACGTCGACGAGTATCACCTCGCAGCCGGCTTTGCGCGCTGCAACGTCACCCACCAGGAGACCCACCACGCCGGCGCCAATCACCGCGACGCGATCGCCGACCGATACCCCTGAATCCCAAATCGCGTTCAGTGCCGTTTCGGCATTGGCAGCCAAGGTCGCGCGTCGCGCCGGAATGCCGTCTGGCACGAGCGCAAGCTGGTCTGACCTGACGACGAACTGGTCCTGATGGGGGTGCAGACAGAACACCGTCCGGCCGACCAAATCGGCAGGACCATCCGCCACCCGCCCTGCTGCGCAGTAGCCATACTTGATGGGGAATGAGAACTCGCCGTCCTGCATCGGCGCCCGCATGGTCTGCCATTCCGACTCCGGCACGGCGCCACCGACAACGAGGCGCTCAGTGCCGCGGCTGATACCGGAGAACAGTGTTTCGACACGCACAAGCCCGTCATGCACGGGTAACAAAGTCTCGACTTGCAATCGTGAGAGACCCGGTGCGATGTGCCACAATGCGCGGGCAACATGTGTTCGTGCCAACGAGCGTCGCGGCGTGTCGCGTTCGCGTTCCATAACGGTGAACCTCAATTCAGCCCATTCGAGCCCGTCACATATGCAGGTAGAGCAGCACCCTATAACACAGCCGCCGCATCCTGAGAGCGTTGATGTCCTGACACCGGCAGGTGTGCAAGGCGTTGATGAACTGAGAACACGGCGCCTTTTGGTCGCCGCACTGAACGTCGCAACCTTGCTGATGATGCTTGCCGTTGCCGGCATGATACTGGCCAGCGGCGGCTGGACGTTGATCGATGTGATCTATCTGCTGGCCTTTGCCATCGGCTTGCCTTGGACGGTGCTCGGCTTCTGGAACGCGGTCATCGGCCTGTTGCTTTTGCACGGGCGCCGTGACCCGATCACCGCGGTCGCACCGTTTGCCGCCGCAGCAGACACCGAGGCACCGATCACTGCCAGAACCGCGGTTCTCATGACGTTGCGCAATGAGGATCCGAACCGTGCTCTCTCGCGCCTGCGGATTGTCCGCGACAGCCTGGCAGCCCACGATGGCGAGCAGCACTTTTTCTACTTTGTCCTCAGCGATACCGATGACCCGGCGGTTGCCCGCGCAGAACAAGCGGCCATGGCAGCCTGGACGTCGGAGCTTCCGAGTGAGGCGGCAGCGCGCGTGATCTACCGAAGACGCGACACCAACGCCGGTTATAAGGCTGGCAACGTTCGCGACTTTTGTGATCGCTGGGGTGGTGAGTTCGCGTTCATGGTGCCGCTCGACGCCGATAGCTTGATGTCCGGCGCCGCCATACTGCGCCTGGTTCGCATGATGCAGGCCTACCCGCGTCTCGGTATCATCCAGAGCCTGGTCGTCGGGCTGCCGTCATCCAGCGCGTTTGCCCGCATTTTCCAGTTCGGCATGCGCCACGGTATGCGCTCCTACACGATCGGACAGGCCTGGTGGGTTGGTGATTGCGGGCCCTACTGGGGCCACAACGCCATCGTTCGCATTCAACCGTTTGTCGCGCACTGCGAACTGCCGACGCTGGCGGGCAAACCACCGCTTGGCGGCCCGGTGCTGTCACACGACCAGGTCGAAGCGACATTTATGCGCCGCGCCGGCTACGAGGTGCGTGTGTTGGCGCTGGAAGATGGCAGTTGGGAAGAAAATCCGCCGACGATCCTCGAGTTCCTGCAGCGCGATGTGCGCTGGTGCCAGGGCAATCTGCAATACTTGAAACTGCTCGGCACCGAGGGCCTCCATGCGATGAGCCGCTTTCAGTTGGCGTGGGCGATCCTGATGTTCTTGGGAATTCCCGCCTGGACCCTGATGATCGCATTGCTGCCGTTGGCAACCCTCGAAGCCCAATCCAATGCCGACTTCCCGGCAACCCTCGCCATTGCGCTCTACATCGGTTTCTTGGCGATGTACCTGATGCCGAAAACTGCCGGTTTGGCCGACACGGTCCTGACGCGCGGCGGTGTCGCCAGGTATGGCGGCCCGCGGCGCTTTGTGAGCAGCGCCATGGTTGAACTGTTGTTCTCATTTCTGCAAGGCGCCGTGTCGACCGTGCGCACGACGATCTTCATGATCGGCCTTGCATTCGGGACCAGGGTGGTGTGGGCCGGCCAGACGCGTGACAGCTATGGTCTGAGCTGGAAGGCTGCAGCGATCGAGCTGTGGCCGCAAACGCTATTCGGCGTCGCGGTCTGCGGTTCGCTGTTGGCCATCGATGCAACCGTGTTTTGGTGGGCCCTGCCTCTGACCGCCGGCTATCTGCTCGCTGTTCCATTCGCGGTCGTAACCGCGAACCCGGCCATTGGCCAATGGATGCGCCGCACCGGACTTGCCGGCATACCGGAGGACTTTGCCGCACCTGCTGAAGTGCGGCGGGCGCTTGCCTCACCTGTTCACAAGGACCATTGAGCACCATGGCTTCCGAGGCACTGATCGGCATCGTTCGCTCACTCAGGATCTATCACGGCGACCCGCACCACGGTGCCGCAATGGACAGGTTGTACCGCACCTATCTGAGGCCGGGCGATTTGGTGTTCGACATCGGCAGCCACGTCGGTGATCGCGTTTCATCATTTCGCCGGCTTGGCGCGCGGGTGATCGCGCTTGAACCGCAACCCCTGGCGTTCCGTGCGCTGCGGCTCATTCACGGCCGCGACCGGCAAGTCACGTTGCGCAATGCCGCCTGCGGTGACCGGCCCGGCGACATCGCGCTCCGCATCAATGCGCGCAATCCGACGGTTTCGACGGCCTCCTCGCCGTTTATCGCAGCTGCCGATGGCGCATCGGGATGGGAGGGCCAACAATGGACTACGTGCATCACCGTGCCCTGTACAACCCTCGACCGGCTGATCGCTTGCTATGGCCTTCCACAATTCACCAAGATCGATGTCGAGGGTTTCGAGGCCGCGGTTCTGGCGGGCTTGAGTCAGCCGCTACCGGCCTTGTCGTTCGAGTTCACAACAATCCAGCGCGCTGTCGCCTGCCATTGCCTCGACCGCCTGACACAGCTCGGGCGCTACAGCTACAACGTCGCGCTTGGCGAAAGCCAGCGCCTGGAATTCGATCAGCCGCGTGGCCACAGCGAGGTTCGCCAGTTCATCGACGGCCTGCCGCATGCCGCCAACTCAGGAGATGTTTATGCCGTCCTCGAAGATGCTTGATCTGCCCGCAATACGTCCGGCCACAGTTGTTCTGGCAGGCTTTGCCGTCGTTGTGGGCGCTGCGCTGATCCCATCGCATGCCGCCGAACCGGCGCGCGCGGCGGTCATCGTCGCCAACACCAGCGAACCCGTACTGTGCGCCGAACGGGACAACGTCACTTTGACATTCACTAGCCCCACCGTGCGCAAATTCCGCATCGAAGCCGCCCATCCGACCTATCTTGCCACGGTGCAGCGTGACAACTGGAAGGCCGACTGGACCAACTGTGACTTTGGCCCGGTCAGCCCGCGCCCGGCCGCTGCAAAACCGCCGAAACCACCGGAAAGACTGACGATCTACGAAGAACCCGCGCAATGGCTGGTGGGCTGGCGCTTTGCCGACTTTTGGCGGCCGGCAACCGCAACGGTGCGGGTCGGCGATCGCGTCGAAACCGGCCTCCACCTGCTACAGCTGTGGCAGATCCGTCCTAATGGCGGTGAGGAAGTTGTCGTGGTGTATCCCCAGGACGGCTACTGGCGCGCCCGGCCGCTTGCACCGAAAGGGCGCGACCTCACCGCATTCGGCAGTTCATTTCTGATCGGCCCGGTCGACATTGATGGCCGCCCCTTGGTCCGGCTCACGCAGATCGCGTTCGCGCCGAAGACACGCGAGTTCAAACTCAGCTTTGCCGCTGGCGGTACGGCAACCGTCAAGCTTGCCGAGGTTTCGTCTGCGCGAACGGTGTTTGACATCGCGATCGACAGAGCGATTGCAGGCCAACCGTTCGCGGCCTTGCGATCCATGTACGTGACCGATTTCAACAATGATGTCGCCCGCGTTGCCGTCCGCGCGCCGGCCGCGAAGGGCTGGCGTGAGAGCCCCGTTATGACGTTCAAGGGTGGTGAAATCACCGACCTGTGGGCCGGCCGCATCGCCCCATCGCAGCACAATACCAGTTCACCCGACATCGTGTTCAAAGGTTTTCAATGATCGGCTTGTTCCGGAGCCGCAAGATCGGTTGCAAACCCTGGCTCGATCAGGCTACCAGCGAAGACTGTCGATTGCGGCGATGGCCTTGGGCTCACCGGTAAAGATCTGGGCGACGGCATCGCCCTGCAACGCGCCATCTGCCATCACCACATCGCGATGCACGCCCTGGCCGACAAACAGTGCATCAATGCCGAACGCGACGGCGCCGGCGATGTCCGTGCGCACCGCGTCCCCGATTGCCAGAACCCGCGAGCTTGCGACGGCCTCGCCACGCAGGTCTTCGGCCACTTTGCGGGCTGTTTCGTAGGCCGTGGCAAACGGCTTGCCGGCCCAGTGGACCTGCCCGCCCATGTCCTCGTAGAGCTGCGCGATGGCACCGGCGCACGGCAACAGCGTGCCACCGACATCGACAACCAGATCAGGATTGGCACAGATCAGCGTCAACTGCCGATCCAATGCCTGCGACAGCAACCGGCGGTAATGCTCCGCGGTTTCTTCGCGATCCCTGATCAGGCCGGTGCAAAAGATCGCGTCCGCCGCATGCAGTGCGACGAGGTTCAGCCCCGATTGATCGAAGACATCGAGATCCCGGTCCGGACCGATGTGGTGAACCTGCGACATGCCACGGTCTTTGGCGTAGGCCCGTGCGAGATCGCCGGACGGCACAATCGCATCACTAATGCCGTGCGGCACCCCCTTTTGGTCGAGGATCTCGCGCACCACGCGGGCCGTGCGCGGTGCATTCGAGACCAGCACAACGGTGCCGCCCCGTTCTCTGAAACGCTGCAGTGCACGACAGCCTTCCGCATAGGCCGAGCGTCCGTCGTGAACGACACCCCAAACATCGCAGAACAGAACATCATAGTGCGCCAACAGCTCACCGGCGCTGGTGATGATTTCAGGCACACGATCCGACATCGCCGGCCTCTCCTATGGCGTTTTAGAACCAGCTCGAACAATCCCGCTTCCCCGTCTGCCCTACGGCACCGATCAAACCGGGCTCACACCATCATCTGAGATTTGCAATATCGTCCAAGCGCACGGGCTTGATCGGCGGCCGCAAGCGGTAGTACCCGACCTCTGCTGGCGACCGTCCACTTTCCCTGGCGATCAGCTCCTGAACCGTCAGGCCGCAGAACCGCCCTTGACAGGGCCCCATGCCGCCGCGCGTGAACGCCTTGAGTTGGTTGGGACCGGCAACACCCGCCATCACCGCGGCCGCGATCTCCGCCCTTGTCACTTCTTCGCACCGGCAGACAATCGCATCCTTGTCCTGGGGAATGCGAAAGTTGTCCGGCGCGCGAAACCAGAGATCGAGAAACGGTCTCACGAGCATTTCCGTGCGCACCCGCGCGCGGGCGCCGGTCGCGCGTTGATCACGATCGTCCTCGCCAATCACGCCAAGTGCGGCGAGCACGGCAATGCCGGTCGCCTCGCCGGCGGCGCGGGCTGCGACCGCCCCGCCAATGCCGGCACCATCGCCGCAAACATAGATTCCTGCCACTGATGATTGGCCATAGACATCCACACGCGGACGCCAGCACATTTGGAGACGGTCCCAATCATGCGCAAGCCCGATCGACATCGACAGATTGACGTTCGGAACAACACCTTGATGGAGGAAGACATGCTCGGTTTCGAGCGACTGCCAATCGCCGCTGGCTGTCCGGTAAGTAACGATTTCCACCTTGTCGGCACCGTCGATTCTGAGATGCGACACACCCCGCACAAACCGCACACCGCCGCTTTGCAGTTCGTTCAGCCAACGCTGACCCTTATACAACAGATCATAACGCAGCAGCGCAGCCGGCAGATATCGGGCAGCGCGCAACAGCGGATAGGGCGCGGTCGTGTCGAGCACCGCCGCAATCGGCACACCGGCGCGAAAATATTGCAGCGCGATGAGATAGAGCAGCGGACCGGTCCCCGCGAACACTGCACCGTCGGCCACCACGGATGCCGACTTGAGTAACGTCTGCGCACCGCCGGCCGTCATGACACCGGGCAGGGTCCAGCCGGGCACCGGTACCGGGCGCTCCATCGCACCGGTGGCAAGGATCACGGACCGGGCGTTGACCAAGCGGGACCCTTGCACACTGGAGTAGGCCACTTCGCGATCATCGGTAACCTGCCAGACGACGCTTGAAGCGCTGTAGTCGGCGCCCGATGCGCGAAACCGTCGGCAGACGTCAAGCCCCGCGCCGTAGTCGTTGCCGAGGATGGCCAGAAGATCGCCATCGGCGTGCTCGATCCCCCGGTAGATCTGCCCGCCCGGCGTTGCCTGATCGTCAATCAACACGACCTCGGCGCCGGCTTCGGCCGCGACCGCGGCAGCCGTCATACCAGCCGGGCCACCGCCAATGACGACAACGTCACGCTCCATCATCACGCCTCATCATCAATTACCAGCACCCGCGCCCCGTCCTGGCGACTGACCTGCATGCCGTCCTGCACGATGGTTTGACAGGCCTGACGGTTGGCGCGGCCGTCAATCGTCATCAGGCAATCGAAACACAAGCCCATCATGCAGTAAGCGCCCCGCGGCCGACCCTCGCGCGGCGTCGATCGCACAATGGTCTCATTGGCAGCCAGCAGCGCCGCGGCAACGGTCTCGCCGGAACGCGCCGGCAGCGTTCGGCCTTCAAACGAAATGCTGACGTCTTCGCCGCGCCTACTTGCCAGTCGCCGAAACATCGAACCTCCTGGCGCTCAAGCCCGCAATGTTTTCACCCAGCCGTCCGTCTGCAACAAAGCCGGCAAAGTCCAACGCGTGCGCCGCCGCCAGGGTTACGCCGCTATGACACGACATCGCAAATGCGCCCGGCATGTCCTCGGATTGGTCGTATATCGGGCAACCGTCGGGCGTCATCACCCTGAGGGCGGCCCAGGTGCGCACGATATTGGCCTCCGCCAAGGCCGGAATCGTGCGGCGCGCGCGCTCGGCAATTTTCTGGATCACAGCGGGCCGTGATCGAACATCGAAGCCAACGTCTTCGTGCGAGTCGCCGATCATGATCGAGCCTTCGTCGGTCTGGCGAATGTGCACGGTCGGCATGTCAAGGAAACGGCTCGCACGCTCACTCACCAGCACTTGTCCCTGGTCGGGAAACACCGGCTGGTTTAGACCAACCTGCGGCGCCAGGGTCCGGTTGCCAAGGCCTGCTGCAAGAACAACCTTGCCGCAGCTGAGATCACCGGTCCGGCCTTTGAGATAGAAGTATTGCCCGTCGCGACGGATCTCTTCGATGCGGTTGTCGAGGACCAGCATGCCGCCAAGACCCACGAATGCAGCTTGCAGGCCGCGCATCAGCTTGAGCGGATTGGTGTGGCCGTCATAGGTTGTGTAGGATGCTCCGACGACGTCCGGTCCGAGCCCTGGGATCAGCTGCGCGACGGCATTGCGGCCGAGCATCTCATATTTGAAGCGTTCATCTTGATGGCCGGCGAGCTTTTCCATCTGCCGACGCTGCGCTGCAAACTCATCCTCGCTAAGGCAGATCTGAATGCCGCCGGGCTGCTCGAGATGGACATCGTGCGAGGTCGTCTCCGACAACTCTTGCGCGAGGCTCGGCCACAGTTCGGCTGAGCGCATCGTCCAGTCGGCATAGACCGGCATGCCAATGCCTTTGCTTTGCACCCAGACCAGACCGAAATTGCCGCGCGCTGCCCGAAACGCGACGTCACCCTCATCGATGACGGCAACCGTCAGATGCTTGCGCGCCAGACCGAAACCCACTGCCGAACCAAGTAGTCCCCCTCCGATAACGGCAACATCAAAACTGTGCGTCATATGTCTGCTGGTCTCAGGCCGCTCAAGGTCGTGCTTCTGCCCCCAACGAATATCGCAAACATCCTGGCGATTCTACTCTTGGAACCAAATATCAGGCCGGCAACATCGTTAACCGATCGTTCCTGAACTTTGCAATTCATCGATGTCGGCCGCCGTGAACCCGAAGTCGCCCAGAACGCGCTTGTTGTGCTCGCCGGCCAAAGGTGCCCTGTGGCGAATGCCACCGGGCGTCCCGCCGAGCTTAATCGATGTGTTGACCAGGGCAAACGAGCGCCCGGTGCCGGGATGTTCAACCTCGCAAAGCATGTCGCGGGCGGCCGTATGCGCACTGCCCATAATGTCATCCGATGTCTGGATGGGGCCGAACGGAACCTTGCCACCGAGCACGTCGGCGATCTGTGCCTTGGTCCTGGCCGCCGTCCATGCGCCAACCATCGCCTCCACCTCGCCGCGGCGCGCAACGCGGTCATCGTTGCGCCGATAGCGCGGGTCATCGGCCCATTCCGCCTTGCCGATCAACTTGACGAACAGCGCGAAGAAATCGTCGCGCGGAATGCCGATCGCGACGTAACCGTCCTTGGCCCGGTACATGCCGAACGGGCACAGCAGAGGATGGCCGTTGCCCTCAGGACCGGCAATGTCGCCGGTGTAGGAGCGCTGATAGATCGCCCGCTCACAGATCGAAAGTACGCAATCGACCATGCCGACGTCCACGAATTGACCGCGCCCGCTGCGCTGTGCCCGCCACACCGCAGCCAGGATGCCGATAACGCTTTGCATGGCCGGGACGAGATCGCCGACACCCGGCCCGACCTTGGTCGGCTCCCCGCCCTTCTGTGTTCCGGTGATCTGCATGATCCCGCCCATCGCCTGACTGACAACATCGTATGCCGGCCAATGCACGATCGGGCTTGCGCCGGTCCTCGGATCACCGAACCCGCGCAACGCTGCATAGACCAACTTCGGATTGCGCGCGGCGAGGCTTTCATACGACAGATCCAGGCGGTCCATGACGCCGGCACGATAGTTCTCGAGCAGCACATCAGAGCCGTCCGCGAGTCGACGCAAGACATCCTTGCCGGCTTCAGACTTGAGATCGACCGTCAGCGATTCCTTGTTGCGGTTGATCGATGCAAAGTAGGCACCATAACCGCCATCATCGGGCGGGATCGCAGCTGGCGGGTGCGGCCCGACATGTCTTGTCGACTCGCCCCCAAGCGGTTCGACCTTGATGACGCGTGCGCCTTGATCCGCCAGCAGCATGCCGGCAAACGGGCCCGCCAGCATGGTCGTCAGCTCTAGGACGACAAGACCATCGAGGGCGCCAATCGGGCGTTTATCGGTTTTCATTGACAATCCATGATCGCGGCCCTTGATCGCGGCGGCCGGTGGCGCGGATAGTGGACAAACAACGCCAGCGGGGTCAATGGCCAGTGCGCAGTCGATGTCGTGGCGGTGATGCAATAGCCGTTTGCGAACGGATCGAGGCCGAAGACCACGGCCGGCCGCCGGCGCCCGATAAACCGTTGTGCGCATTTGGCGCCGTCACCGGGATCTGGCACATCGATCGTAACCCAATGTTTCATGCGATCACCTTGCCGGTTGAGCGGCACGGTCCGCCGAACCGGTCGGTCTTGGCGAAACGGCAGGACCGGAGACGCGCCCCGCACCATTGCAAGCGATACAGCGACGTTGCTTGACCCGGTCACGTCATTGATCTTGCGAACCGAGTAAGCCCTTGAGTTTAAGCACGGCGCTTTCCGGGCTGGTCAAGACCGGCACATCAAGGCGCCGGGACACATCCGCTTTGGCAACCGATGTCGAGAATTGAGCCAGCATTACGGCATCGCAGTTCGTCAACTCACCGGCCGCTGCGCCAAGCAACCTGTTGTGGGTTGCGGTGTCGCCCCGCTGCAGGGCCGCCATCGCGCCTCGAACGCAAACCGTCTCTATGGTCGCGCTGACGCCGCTGGCATTGGCAAGCTCATGAAATTCCTGTTCCATCGATGCAACCGATTGCTCAAATGTCGCCAGCATGCCGATCCGGCGCCCCGCCCGCAACGCGGCCTCGAACATCGCCTCGTTGGGTTTGAGCACCGGCAGCGGCCGGTCCCGCGCCGCCGCCTGGATCGCTTCACCAAACGCTGAACAGGTAAACAAAACCGCTTTGGCGCCGAGGTCCTGCTGATAATCAGCCAGGCGCCGGATGCGATCAAACATTTCCGCTGTCAAATGCACGTCCTTCGCCCGGTCGACGGACAGGCGGTCGTCGAGCAGATTGGCGCGTTCTGCCGCCGGCCAATGCTGGCGAAACGCAGCTTCAATCGGGCCCACGGCCACCGCGACAGCATGTATCAATCCGATTCGCATCTAACCTGAACTATTCACGAGAGCGTTGGAGCTGAGTTGATGGGCGGCGGCCGAGCCGCTGGCTTGGCTTAAGGTTATGGTGTCGAAACAGCCCGGTCGCAACATTGCTCATGATCATGATCATCATCATCGTCGTCTACCAAAGGAACCTTTGATTAAGTTCGGGGCCAGAGGACCCATCCCCTGGTCGCAGTGTTCGCAAGCCCGTGACGTGTCAAGCCTGTGACGTGTCAAGCCTGTGACGTGTTCAGAGGACCCCTTAAGTCTGAAAGGCCATAGCGCCCGGCCCGTCCGGACGTTGCGTCTCCTGTCACCGGTTGAAGCGTCCGACCCGGAGCCAGACCCTTAAAGCGTTCGCAGGCTTGCCGGTGTCCAGACGCGGCGGCGCCGGTCGCGCTTTTGTTCGCTGCTTTCGCGATCATAGATGGCGGGTTCGGGCTGCGGATAGCGCGCCTGTTCGTCGAGACAGTTGGCCATCAAGGTGGCATAGCCGTTGGCATCATCCGGGTCCGGCATATAGGCGCCGACATAGACCCCGCACGTGCGGCAAATCAGAAAATCGCACGAGCCGAAGCCGAACCGATAACGATTGACGCCGGCCCGGTCGTTGATCACGAATTGCGCCCGACCTGCCGGGTCCGAGACCGCCCGCGATTGATGCTTGCGGCAAAAGCTGCACTGGCAGGCGCGCGGCGTGGCGTCTTCAGGGGCGACGGCGGTTTCGAACGTCACCGTTAGATTGCCGCAATGGCAGCCGCCGTTAAACTCGTGCATTGTCTGCACCTCGCTGTTCTAACATCGCCAACCGAGCCATCTTCACGGTTTGGGTCGAGGCGATTGATCGCCATCCCCAGCAAGCTGCCGGGTCGACGGCAAACTCTGGCATGGCACCCGTCAGGGCTGTCAAGATCTGATCGGCGGCGGATGGGGATGATGCAACGGATGGTTCGGCCGTATCGCCGGCAACGTGCGGCGAGAACGTCACGTCCGGACGGCTTATCATGGGTCGCATCGTCGGTTGCCACGCGGTGCAGCCGTGCGATCCGGGATCTATGCGATCTGGATGTCTTTGAGAGCGGCTTTGATTTCGGGCGGCGGCGGGGTTGATTTGCGGGTCGTCAAATCGAAGAACACGAGATGCGCTTCGCCGGCGGCCACGCAGTCCTCGGACCCGGCCTTGAAGACGCCGTTGGCAAACACCAGCGACGTGTTGCCGATGCGCTTGACGGCGGTGCCGATGTTGACTTCGCCCGGGTAGGTGAGTTCACGGCGATAGTCCAGGATCAAACGCACGATCACGATATCGAGGTTGCCGCCGCCGTAGGTGTCCAGCAAGGGCTGCATAAATGCCGTGCGCCCCGCTTCGAGAAAGGTCGAGTAGACGGCGTTGTTGACGTGACCCAACGGGTCGAGGTCGTTATACCGAATTGTATGCGTGACCCAGGCGCGATAGAGGTCACGGTCCGTCAGATCGAACTCGGGTTGTTCAGTGCTCATGGTCAAGTCCCAGTTGCGGGCGAAGGGTGTTAAAGAAGACGGCGGTACCTTCGCAAGGGATCAGGTGGTGCGCAACCCGGCGACAACGGTGGATCGGTTTGTCATGTTGCGAACCCTACTGCCGTGGCTCGTTGCGCTAGCTTTTGGTTTCGTGGTCGCAGGCAGCGCTCACGCCATGTCGAATACCGACCAGCGAACGTTCCTTTTGCGCATCTATAACGCTAAGGCGCCGAAGGACCGGTGGTTCGCCAAACCGTTTCTGAAACAGGTGCCGCCCGCCCGCCTTGCCGAACTCCTTGCCAGCATGCGATCGAAGTACGGCCCGGGGGTCCGCGTGTCGGGCCAGCACGGCCAATTCACCATCTGGACAAAGCGGTATCGCATTCGCACTGTGCTTTATCTGGATCACGAGGACCGCGTCTCGACGTTGCTCTTCAAGCAATTCAGTGTGCGGGCGCAAACACTCGAAAAATTGGCCCTAACGCTCAACCATTATCAATCATCCTACCTCCTGCTTGAGAACGGCAGAGTGCAGATCAGCAAGTCTGAAGACCAAGCCTTGGCGGTCGGTTCGGCGTTTAAACTTGCGGTGCTTGTCGCTCTCAAACGCAAAATCGATGCCGGCGAGATCAATTGGACCGATGTTGTGACATTGGCCGCGCGCCATCGATCGCTGCCTTCCGGACAGCTCCAGAGATTTCCGTCCGGTGCGCCGTTGACCGTTCACACCCTTGCTGCGTTGATGATTTCGATCAGCGACAATACGGCAACGGACGCGCTGATCGACCTTGTCGGCCTGCAAGCGGTTGAAAAGATAACCGGCATCAGACCCTTCCTGACAACGCGCCAGTTTTTTCAACTGATCGATAATCCAGAGACCTATCGGGCCTATGCCGCAGCCGATGTCGCGGGACGACGCCAGGTTCTCAAAGCTCTGGACGGTCGAGCGCTGCCGCCGGTATCGCGCATCAACCGGCCCTATGCGAAGCACAAGCGAGCGGAATGGCATCTTTCGGCGAGCACGATTTGTCGGTGGTTGGAAGAGCTCCAGGAGCTAGTGGGGCCACTAGATGTGATGGCGATCAATCCTGGTCTGGCGGCGCCGAAGGACTGGTCGCGGATTGCCTATAAGGGCGGCAGTGAAATCGGCGTGCTGACCTTCGCGACGTGGTTTGTCGCCAAGGCAGGGCAGCGTTACTGTTTCGTTGCCACCTGGAACGGCCCTGGGGCGTTGGATACGTCCATGCTGGCCAGTCACTACACCGCCGTTATCGACTTTCTTGCAGAACGTTCCGGCCAGTGACGGTCGCGCGCTGCAGCCATGGCCAGGCGCCCACATCACAAGTGAGATGTTGGCCATCATATCACGATAGCGGGGTTCTCGTGCCAGCCCGGAGGCGGCAAAGTCGGGCGCAAACGCAAATTAAGACAATGAGACCACGCCATGCGCCAGATCCATTTCGTCGCCTTTTTGCAGGCCCAGAACTGCACCACGATCCCAGCATCCTGGCGCCATCCCGACGCGCGGGTCGACACATATTCTCCAGCTTACTATCAACACATCGCGCGGGTGCTCGAAGAGGGCAAGTTCGATGTCGGGTTCTTCGATGACCGCCTGGCGATGCCGGACATGTACATGGGCGATCATGCCCACACCGTGGAGAACGGTATCCGCTGCGTGAAGCTCGATGCCACGACCTGTCTCATGACCATGGCCGCAGCATCGAAGTATCTGGGCCTCGGGGCGACCTATTCCACAACCTATTATGACCCCTTTCACGTTGCCCGCGTGTTCCAGACCATCGACCTGATGACCGGCGGCCGCGCCGCCTGGAACTGCGTTACCTCCGTCAATGACAACGAAGCGCGCAACATGGGTCGCGGCGATGATCATATGGAGCATGATCTTCGCTATGACCGGGCCGACGAGTTCATGGAGATCGTGCTGGGGCACTGGGACAGCTGGGATGATGACGCAATTATCGTCGACAAGGCCAACAACATTTATGCGCGCGCCGACAAGGTCCGCCGGATCGACTACAAGGGCCAATTCCTGGCATCACGTGGACCGTTTACGGTGCCGCGCTCACCGCAAGGCCATCCGGTCGTGATGCAGGCCGGCATGAGCGGCAGGGGCCAACGCTTTGCCGCGCGGTGGGGCGAGCTGTTGTTTGTCGCCTACCGCGATATTGAAACCGGGCGCAAGATGTACAAGTCGCAGAAGGATGCTGCCGCAGCGGTCGGGCGCAATCCGGATCACATGAAGATCTGCTCGCTGTTCTATCCGGTGGTGGCAGCAACACGGGCCGAGGCCGAGGACAAGAAGGCATTTTACGACAAGCTGCCGAACGATGTCGATCAGCTCTCGCTGCTCTCGGAGGCGCTCAACTACGACTTTGCGACAAAGGGCATGGACGAGCCGTTCACGGATGAAGAGATCGCCAACATCAACGGTATGCAGTCGATGCGTGACCGGGTCGTGCAGGCCGGCTATCCCAATCCCACCGTGCGCGATTTCATGCGTGTAACGGGCCGCGGCCTGCTGCACGAGGCTTGGGTCGGCGCGCCGTCCGACATTGCCGACCGCATCGAGGAATGGTGGTCGGGCCCGAACGCTGCCTGCGACGGCTTTGTCGTCGGACCCACCCATCAGCCGGGCTGCTTTGAAGACTTCGTGCGTCTCGTCGTGCCGGAACTGCAACGGCGCGGGATCTACCGCAAGGACTACGGTGGCCCGACCTTGCGCGATCATCTCGGCCTTGCCAGACCAGACATCGGCGCCTGGCGGCACGAGGCGGCCGAATAGGACGACATGCCCGGCGACTTGCCCAGCTATCCCCGCAGTGCGGACGCATTGCGGTCCCAATACTAATTGAGACTATAACGCGGAGGCACAAGCGACTCACTGCGGGGAGCTTCTGCAGAATGGCGAAAAGCGTTAAGCCGCCTTTCAGCGGCGTTGTGTTCGGTTGGGAGCGGGATGTTCCCGGGCAATCGATAGGTTTTACGCACGCGGTTTCGAAACCAAAACCGGGGTTGCGGCGCAAGCTCGTTACCGATGACAGCGACGCGCACGTCCTGGTGGTTGCTCCGACCGGCAGCGGCAAGGGGCGCAACTTGATGATCCCCACCCTTCTGACATCGCAGGCGCCGGCGGTGGTGATCGACGTCAAGGGTGAGGCCGCCGCGGTGACCGCCGACGCGCGGCGGGCGATGGGCCATGACGTTCATGTCATCGATCCCTTCGAGATCGTCACGCCGTCACCCGACCGCTTCAACCCTCTCGATGTCGTCAGTCCCGACGAACTGACCGTCGGCGACGACGCACTTGAGATTGCCGAGGGCATTGTCGGCAATGAAGGCTCACATCGCGACAGGTTCTGGGACAACTGGGCGCGCTCGCTGATCAGCTCCGTGATCGAGTTCGTCGTGCTCGACGACAAGGAAGCGCCGACGATGAGTAGCGTCTGGTCGTGGCTCAACGGTGACGACGTTGCCTATAAGCTTGCGATGTTGCTCGACAGCGGGTGCGTGAAGGGCGTCGCCTACAACAACATCGCCGGTTTTCTGGGCCTGCCGGAACGCGAAACGCGGCCGTCCGTTCTCGGCACCGTGCAACAGCATATCCGCCTGTTTGGCAGCCCTGCCGTAAAGTCGGCGATGGCCCGGACGACTTTCAGTCTCGACGATTTACGAGCGGGTCGACCGCAGACGATTTACCTCGTCATTCCCCCGAACAAGCTCGCCAGTCATGCGCCAATGCTGCGGATGTGGCTGTGGGGTTTAATGTCGGTGGTCGTGCAGCGCGACGAGATCCCGCCGATACCCACGCTGTTCATCGTCGACGAGATGGCGCACCTGGGACCAATGCCGATCCTCGAACAGTCCGTCACGCTGATGCGCGGTTACGGCGTCCGCCTGATGCTGCTCTCACAACCCGCGCATCCGCAAAGCTCCGTCGCACTCAGATTTTCTGGTTGTACTCACCGATTTCCGGATGCTGTTGCAGCTGCATGTCGATGTCGGCAAAGATCGCCCGCATGTTGTTCTCGGACGTCGGACTTTCGACCACCACAACCAACTCCGGTTTGTTGGATGACGCCCTGACCAGCCCCCACGTGCCGTCCTCAAGGACGACGCGAATGCCGTTGACCGTAATGGTGTCGACAATCCGCTGCCCGGCAATCTCACCACCGCTTTTGTAAAGCGATGTGTAATGCTTCACGATGCGATCGACGACATCGTATTTGATCTCGTCGGCACAATGCGGTGACATCGTCGGCGATTGCCAGGTCCTGGGCAGATCTCCGACGAGATCGGCCATCGTTTTCGATGGATTGCGATCCAGCATATCGCAAATCGCCAACGCGGCGACCAAACCATCATCATAGCCGCGCCCGAGGGGTGGGTTGAAAAAGAAGTGGCCGGATTTCTCGAAACCGACGAGCGATTTGGTCTCGTGGCTGTAGCGCTTGATGTAGGAATGACCGGTCTTCCAATAGGTCGTCACGGCGCCGTTGGCGTTGAGCACCGGGTCGGTCATGAACAACCCGGTTGACTTGACATCGGCCACAAACTTGGCGTTCGGGTGCCGCGCCGAGATGTCACGAGCGAGCAGCACGCCGACCTTATCAGCGAAGATCTCATTACCTTCGTTGTCGACAACGCCACAGCGATCACCGTCGCCATCGAAACCGAGCCCGACGTCGGCTTTGTTGGCGCGCACGGCATCGCCAATCGCGTGCAGCATCTTGAGATCTTCAGGGTTTGGATTGTAGCGCGGGAAGGTGTGGTCCAGCTCGGTATCGAGCGCAATGACGTTACAGCCGATCGCCTCGAGGACCTGCGGCGCAAACGCACCCGCAGTGCCATTGCCGCAGGCCGCAACCACCCTGATTGGCCGCGACAGGCGCGCGCGATCGCTCAAGGCCGCCATGTAGCGTTCGGCAAAACCATCGACAAAAACATAGCGACCTCCGACCTGCGGTTCATAGCGGCCTTCGAGCACGATCGCCTTGAGTTCCGACATCTCGTCCGGCCCGAAGGTCAATGGTCGGTTCATACCCATTTTGATCCCGGTCCAGCCGTTGTCGTTGTGACTGGCGGTGACCATCGCAACGCCCTCGACGTCAAGCTCGAACTGGGCAAAATAGGCCATTGGCGACAGCGCGAGCCCGACGTCGTGAACCTCGGCGCCGCCGGCCAGCAGACCCGAGACCAGCGCCTGTTTGACGGCACCCGAGTAGGCGCGGAAATCATGGCCGACAACAAGACGTTTGGGCACGTTGCGGCGCGCAAACAGCGTCGCAAGACCGAGGCCGATCGACTGCAGCCCCATCAGGTTTATCTCCTCCGGAAACAACCAGCGCGCATCGTATTCACGAAAGCCCGTCGGTTTAACGAGCGGCAGTCGCTCAAAGGCGGCTGTGTTGGGTTTCAAGTCTGCGCGCGGTATCGGTAGCATGAGGCTCTCCGGGAAACGGGGCGTGGCTGCTTGCGGCGGATGTCAATGCCATGCTCGAAAAGACGTGTCGACACTCGCCGGCGGGGAGTTTTGGTGTTGGTCATCAACAATGCGCTTGCTTGGCGCGAGCGAATTATTATTTCAACTTCGCAGCGTTATGAAGTCGGGCGAAAATTCAAATGAGCGCAGGCGGCGCAGGAAGCTCATCCCCAAAAGACTTGTACGCAGAGTGCCCGGTTTTGCAACCAACGCATCGACGTTGCGGATCATGATCGCGCCGACTTCGATCGAATCAACTCGGACCGCGGCGGCAAAGGTGTTGCCGTTGGCGGTATGAATTGGCGTCGTGAACGACAGTTTGGACATTTTGATGCCAGCGGCCTGAGCATCGGACGAGGTTAACATCACAGATGTTGCGCCGGTGTCAACGAGTAAGGCAACGCTGGCACCGTTAACCTTTCCTCTGGCGATGAACTGTCCGCCCGGCTGTCTGCGAATGCGCACAGCCTGCCGGCCGTGCAGTTCACGGCCAACGTTCACGGCGTGGCCGGGCGGTGCGACTTCTCCGGCGACGCGATTGACGAACTGGCCGGCTTCCTCGCGAAAATTGTAGCCGACAACCAACGCCAGGATGACGCCCAGCCAAACGAACAGATCCCGTGACGCACGCGAC
This sequence comes from Hyphomicrobiaceae bacterium, assembly GCA_965223355.1. GTDB lineage: Bacteria > Pseudomonadota > Alphaproteobacteria > Rhizobiales > Hyphomicrobiaceae > Tectiglobus. Next base: position 2,062,663 of record CBDCWE010000003.1, on the reverse strand, counting down.
AATCGACCTCGGTCGGCCGAAAACGCCGCGCCGACGATGTAAATGAGCAACGCCAATGCGGTCGCAACGGCGGCCATTGCCTCGCCGCTTAAGCCTGCGATCGCGGCTCCATCTCCCAATCCAAACGCTGCGATCGCCGCGAATGCGAGTAAAGCCAAGCAGATCCAAAGCATAGGGTCATCTCCAATGAAGGACATTTGGAAGAATCACAAACCAATATTACGTGCGCAATTGGGGTTTCGTGAGGTGTTCGATCGAAAATAATCAGCGGTTGATTGCGGCATTGCCAAAGCTGCTTAAATCATTGTGAGCTTAGTTGGAACCGCATTTGCGGGCTCCAACAAAGCCCACAATGATGAACGCTCTTGTCCTAAGGACCCTCTGGACAAGTCTCAGGCGTCCAAAGGGCCGGCGGGCCGGCCCCTGTGCAAGCCTGAGACTTGATCAGACGATCCCTAGATCATCGTGCTTTAAGTTGGAACCGCTATTGCGGTTCCAACTTAAAGCACAAAGCTGATCGCCACTTTAGAGGCGAGCAACTTTCTGCCTCGAGGACGCTCGGATCAGGTCACCGGGTCTCCGGCGGGCAATAACCTGGGGCGGTATTTGTCGCCACCTTGCGGTGATCATAGACAGGCACCGAGCCCGGCCAACACCCCGATAACGGGATCATCCCGCGGACCTCGAGTTTGCTGGGAGGTTCCGACCTGGGCCACGATGATCTATCGTCATGTGTCGAAAATTCCCGCGAACACCATCGAAAGGTTGGGGCGTGCCCGACGTGAAAACATCAACTGACGACAACCACAAGAACCGGCGATCCTTCACACTGCCAGCTGCCGCGGCCATCGCCGGGTTCGCGATTGCGACCTACATGACCGGCGTGATCGGTGCCATTGGCATCGTCTTGCTGGCGATCGGCTTTGGCGCCCTTGGACCATTGCTCGCCTACCTGATGGGCAATCGCGCCTTGAACATGGCGCACGCTATCGCGTTCCGCGCCAGCATGAACACACTGATGATCGCCATCATCGTACTGCTGGTCTACAACGGTGTTCCGGTCGTCAAGTAGGCAGCCGCGGACATTACAGTCGGCGCATCGCCCGTCGCAGCCGGCCGCCGCAATTGCTCGTCAAAAAAACTGAAGGGTCGGACGTGCAGCCTTCGCAACAGCCACAATCAGAACCAACAACGCGATGACAAGCGCCGCAGCGGCCGACCAGCGCCCCCAACGCCGCCGATTGCGGCTCAAGGATTGCTATCTGTTTTTCTTTCCGCTCGTCCTGATGGTCGAGCTCAACATGATCTCCAAGTCTGCGATCCACGCGTTTATCGCCAGAACGGAAACACCAAGCATTTCGCTTGCAGCCTTCAATGCCGCGTTCACGTTCTATTTCGCGCTGACCAGCGCCACCGAAATCACCACCGTTTTGTGTCTGTCATATCTGAAATCACGGTCCGACGTCGGCCGCTTAATCGGCTTCGCCGTTGTCATCTTGCTCATTCCATTGGCGGCCGCGTTGCTGGTTGCTTTCACCGACATCGGCAACACGGTGTTTGGCACTTGGTTCGCGCTCAGCCAGCACGGACAGATAGAGGCGCGCCAGTGCGTTGGCCTGCTGATCTTCAGCATTCCGGTCCTGATCTTGCGCGGCATCGCGTTCGCCCTGTTGATGATGAACCGCCGCACGATCATCATCACCTGGAGCACGTTCGTTCGGCTGGCTTCGCTCGCCGTGTCGCTGGCCGTATTGCCAATGTGGGTCGGCGGCGCCGCGATTGGTGCCGGGGCGCTGGTCTTTTGCATGGCATCTGAGACGGTCTTTGCTTGGGCCTTTGCCTGGAAGCATTTGCTGGCGATGCCGGCAGGCCGCCAGATCAAGGACCGCTTTGTCGAATATTGGCGTTTTGCCTGGCCGCTGATCATCAACGCCTCGGCGGAGATGGGCGTGATATTCGTGATCAATCTGTTTCTCGGGCGCCTGAGCAAGCCCGAACTCGCAATCGCCGCCTTTGGCGTCGTCCACGGCCTGGTTTCGCTACTCCTCGGGCCGATGCGCAATCTCACCCAGTCGGCGCAGACCCTGGTGGCTGGCCGCGAAGATGTGCGCACGATGCTGACCTTCACGTTGCATTTGATTGTGTTCTTCGCATTGCTCGCCCTGATTTGCTTTCAGACGCCCTTCAAGCATGTCATCCTCAGCGACATCATGGGGCTGACCCCGGAATTGGCCGGCTACAGCGAACCGGCGCTCGGCATTTGTTTCGCTATGGCGGCGTTCTGGAGTTTGACGGCGCTGTTTCGTGGTTTGCTTGCCAAGGCCAGAACCACCACGTCACTCGCCGCCAGCGGCATTCTGCGCATCATCACTGCGACGCTGGCTGGCGCCGCCAGCCTCGCGCTGCCGGACGTCAACGGTGCGCTCTTGGGCGTTGTTGCCTGGGTCCTGTCCTATGCGGTGGAAACCGCTATAAGCACGTGGCGGTTGCGCAAGCTTGGCTGGTATGTTGAGTCCTGAACACGCCGTTGGCCAATCCGGGACCTTGGATTGGCCGCACGATGTCAGTTAAACCCGTATCTGCATCGTCGGCGATGGCGATGGCGATGCGTTAACGCAAAGATTGCGATGTCGCTAGTCAAACAAATCCTTCAGTCCGCTGCCGTCCAAAGCATCATTTCCGCTGTCGTCTCGGCCTATGCGGCGACCTGCAGGTTGACCAGCAGAGTTCACTATCACGGCTTGGACAATGCGGCCGAGCACTGGCGGGCCGGTCGCCCGGTCATTCTGTCGATTTGGCATGGCCGCTTGCTGCTCATGCCGTATTTGTTCAAGGGTGTTAACAAACCGCCATATGCCCTGATCAGCGATCATCGCGATGGGCAGCTGATCAGTAAGTCGGCCAGCTGGTTCAATGTCCGCACCGTGCACGGCTCGACGGCCAAGGGCGGCGCTCGGGCGCTCAAGGAAATGCTGCGGCTGGCACGCGACGGTCACACCCTCTTCATCACGCCTGACGGCCCCCGGGGGCCGCGCATGCAGGCAACCAGCGGCGTTGTCGATGTTGCCCGCATCAGTGGTCTAGCGATCATACCTTGCACCATCAGCACGTCGCACGGGCGCTTTGCGAAAAGCTGGGACCGTTTTCTCCTGCCTTATCCTTTCGGCACCATCCACATTCTCTTCGGTGCCCCCGTCGTCGTTGCCAAAGACACGGACAAGGCATCGAAGGCTGCAACGGTCAAATCCCTCGAGCAGGAGATGATCCGCCTCCAACGAGAGGCCGACCGTCACGCGCGTCGCCCGGAACGGATCGAGCCGGCACAGCCGGACCGTGATGGCGTCGCGATATCTGCGCTAACCCAGAAATAAAAGGGCCGGCCTCTCGAAAGCATGCCGGCTCCTCGGTCGCGGGCAGTTTTGCCTGATCCCGAAGCTGCAGAAATAAGCAAAATAGCCCTGCCGGGCCGCCTCAAACGGCGATTTTTGGACGGTGCCTTGGCAAAACGTGCACTGAGGCGAAGCCGAAGGACTTTGTCACAGCGGACTTTGTAGCCGTTCGCACTGCGCTCGAACAGGAGGCACCCGCCCGACCGCAGCGTCCGGTTGCAGGCTCATGCCGCCTGGCGCACGGGATGGGCACACAACGCCCGCGCGATCATTTCGACGGCTTGTTTCCAATCGGCCACCGCATCGGGGTGGGCGACACCGAACGCCTCCATGGCATCAGCCGGTGTGCCACCGTCACGGAAGAACCGCGCGCAGGTCTGGCGTGCAACGTCACGTGCGTGTTGCCATTGTTCTGGGCTGATCTGGTTCGGGGTCATGGTTCTGCCTCCGGTGTTCCGCGACACAAGCTTCGATCGGGGCCTGAAGCTGCATCAAAAACGCTGCCACTAACTTTAACTTTGGCTTTGGCTTTAACTTTGAAACGGCCTGCCTCGCCTTGTTTGGCGCCGACAGGCGGCAGGTACGCAGGTGCTCCATCTCGTACGCAGAACTGGTCCTATCGAGAACACGAGCAGACTGAACGTCATTGACCCCGCGTACCTACCAACTGTTCGCGGCCAGTCCAGGGGGAGGGATGGGCCGCGGCGAACGGATCGTCGTTTGCGCTTGTTTGATCGGTACTGACGCGCGATCGCACAACGCGGGCGACGGAAACTTGACTTTCGACCTGAAGTCCACAGATGACCGACTGCATGACGTCGCCGAGTGAACTCCAGGTCTCGGCCGGCTCCGAAGTCGAACGAACGGGTAAGCTGTACAACGCTTTCACAGGACGCCTCACTTGATGCTTTGCCGGCTTGCGCGCAACCTGCAACATCAGCGCGACGAGCAGACCGACAACACTTAAGAAACGCCAACCGGGCGCTGTTCGGCTACTTGAGACTTGGCGCGAGCCGCTGACGCATACGCTTCAACCGAATACAGGAAGCGGCTCGCTTCAGTTTGTGGAACACGCCCTCGAGCGCATTCTTGGGGGACACAGGCCCCGACGCATACGCAACTGAACGCAACTGGACGCCACTGCTACAACGCACTACTAAAATGCTGTCCGGGCAGTCGGATCGTGCGGTTTGCGACGCGACCACATGAGCCGGCTCGGTCTTGACAGATGTTACGCCAAACTCTGCCGGCCGGGTAACGCGGGACGCTGCAATTGATCGCCGTGCCATGGACTCAACTTAACTCGAAACTTCGTGATCAGTGGGCTCGCGCCGTGTGCCGCGAACAGGGAGAATTAATCGTTGTTTCGTGGCCACATATTGGCATGCTTGCGGCGGCTGCAGGGAATTTTTATTGACAGGCGTTCAATTTACACTCGAAGCGCCAGCGAGCAGAGCCGCAGAAATTTAAAATAGCTCAATAATATCAAAGGATTGCAGAAGTGTGATGTCGACGGAGAAAAATTTGCACGGTTTGCCGCCGCCGGGCTGCCGGCCTGTGAATTAACGTTTGATTAAGCAATGCAGCGAATCAGAATGTGCGTGAGCGGCATTCAGATTTCGGCGTCAAACGGCACTGCCTGCCTCGGAGCTCGCGAATGCGGCCTTGAGGCAGCCGATCGTCAGGGCAACGCAGGCGACGACATTCCAACCAGCGAATGACAGCCCGAGAAAGCGCCACTGCGCATCACCGCAGCTGGGGCCGGTAGGCTGGTCGAGGGACTGCAGCAGGCTTTTGCCTTGCGGTACCAGAGGCTTCAGCGTGCCGCTGTCGCACGTCGAAGGTCCCGGCCAGAACTGCCATTCGATACCGGCGTGGTAAGTGCCGAGCCCGGCATTGGCCAGAAACGCAAGTGCCGTCAACAAGAACAATCCAGCCGCTTGCTTGTGGTGCTCGAGCCCGATCAGCAGCAACGCGGTGAACAGTACCGGTATCGCGGCATAGTAGGCATAGCGCTGCTGCAGGCAGAGCCGACAGGGCTCATAGCCGCCAAGATGCTCAAAGCCCAATGCCATCGCGATCACGATACCGGCGGCAAACAACACTGCGCCGCCCCACTGGTAGGCTGTTTGACCTGCGATTGCCGAAGTCGGCCTTGCCATCTGAACGTCCTGCTAGAGCAACCTGCCTTTATTCGGAATCGGAACGATCCCGAATAAAGGCAGAAAGTTGCTCGCCTCTAAAGCACGATGATCTAAAGGCGAGTGCATACCGCGCTTCGTCAGTGAAGCAGGTATTTAATGGCAACGAACCCGCCAAAGAGCAAGACCAGGAAGATCGTAAACATCAGGCCCAGTCTTTTCTCAATGAAGTCGCGGATCGGTTGACCGAAGAAGTAAAGCAGGCCGCAGATCACAAAGAATACTAGGCCCCGGGCTGCGATGCTTGCCAAAACGAACACGACGAAATTCAGGGCGGTTACGCCGCTTGCAATCGTTATCACCTTGTAGGGAAACGGTGTTGTTCCGGCAAAGAACACGATCCAGGCGCCGTACGCGTTGTAGCGATCGCGAAACGACTCGAACTTGTCCATCGCGCCGTAAAGTTCGAGCACCGGCTTGCCAATGCTATCGAACAAGCCGTAGCCGATGACATAGCCCGCAATGCCGCCGAGCACGGAGGCAACGGTTGCAATCAATGCGAATTTCCAAGCCTTGGCGCGGTCGGCCAGCACCATCGGAATCAACATCGCATGCGGTGGAATCGGAAAGAACGAGCTTTCCGCAAATGCCACCGCAAACAGCGCCACGGCGGCGTGACGATGCGCGGCGAGACGCATCACCCAGTCATAGAGTGCCCTGATCATGGCGATCGGTTAGGCGCGGATTGCCGGCGTGTCCAGCCACAGTGACCGCGCACCATGAGTTTGCGGGCGCGGCTGGTGCAAAAGCCACGCTATACCAGCCCACACAAAACTTGACCCGTTTCACCGGAGCGAGTTTTGTCGCCAGTGAGGCGGGTGTCGTGCCGTGGTAGGCGTACCACCAGCGGTGCCCAACGCTGCTGGCGGCAAAAAGCACCCGGCGCTGCGAGGCGGATCAAGTTTTGTGCGGGCTGGTATTAGGTGGCGCTGTTGATGCGTCATGTCCCGGCGGCGCCGGCATACGGCCATTGCGATTGTGCGCGTGGCAACAACAAAGGCCGACCCGGTCGGCAACCGGATCGGCCTTTTGCTCATGATGCCCAACTCTGCGGGCCGCCCGGCTGGTTTCCAGCTCTGGGCGCTGTTGCACGTCCTACGCCGTTCGCAAGTCGTCGGATTTGTCGCAGGGCGTGCCGTTCACGTGCGGCGACTGCCTCAGGACGCTTTGGCATCACCGAGGTGCACTTTGTCGGCGGCGCGGTCTGCGGTCAGGGCGCTGCCGACTTTTCGCGAGACGTACCTGACGGCGCCCCTGAAGGCCTTGGCCCGTTCCGCGCGGATGCGCGCATTAAAGGCTTTCATTTCCGCGTCGCTTGGTGCCCAGACCGGCATATTGTGGAGTTCTTTCATTTTTAGCTCTCCTCATGTCATCTCGTTGTTGGACAATAGATAGCTTCCTATTTATTCAGGTACAAACGATCATGTCTCACTCGATACATTAGGAAATCTCATCTATGGCAACCGCCTTTCCACCGTTGAATGCGTTGCGCGCCTTTGAAGCTGCAGCACGCCATCTGAGTTTCTCGCGCGCAGCCGAGGAACTGCACGTCACGCCCGCGGCCCTCAGTCATCAAGTCAGAGGCCTTGAGGACTTTCTTCAGGTCAAATTGTTCCTCCGCCGCACTCGCTCGATCGAACTGACCGATGCCGGGCGGACGCTCTACCCGGGCCTGCATGCGGGTTTCGGGCAGTTGCGCAACGCTGTTGCCGGTCTCGATCGCATTCGCAACGACCGCGTACTGGTCATCAGCGCGCCGCCCGGTTTCACGGCAAAGTGGCTCACACCCAGGCTCTACCGCTTCCTGTCAGACAATCCCGACATCGATGCCCGGATTTCGGCGACGCCGATGATGGCGGATTTTGCCGCCGACGGCGTTGACGTCGCGATCCGCAACATGAGCGCCGGCGAGCGCTTGCCGGAGATGGTGTTCGACAAGCTGGTCGACATTTGCCTGCTGCCGGTCGTGAGCCCGCGCTATCTGGAGACGCATGGGCCCTTGTCGTCACCGCAGGATCTGCGCGGAGCGACCCTCATATTCGATGAATCCCTGCCCCATGTTTACGGTCTGCCGACCTGGGCCGACTGGCTGAGAGAAGCCGGCGTCGAAGGTGTCGATCTCAACCGCGGGTTGCGCTTCAACAGCGCCGACCACGCGCTGGACGCCGCCGTCGAGGGCGCCGGCGTTCTGCTTGCCCACTACACTCTATCTCACGATGACCTGCGCACCGGCCGTCTGCTCGCGCCGTTTCCGGTCAAACTCAAGACCACGCGGGCGTTCCATTTCGTTTGCCCGCAAGGCAGCGAAGATCGGCCCCAAATTGCAGCTTTCCGTGCTTGGCTACACGCGGAAATGGCAATGATGGAAAAGAAGAGTGTGCTGTCTGGTTGCGAGGTCAAGCAGGCTCAAAGCGTGCAGAAAGCTCCAGAACCAGCCTATTCAAAATGAACCGGCCCCGGGCCGTCGCACAGAGCCCATCGCCGTCGTTGCAGATCGCCAGCAGACCGCGCGCGACCAGGTCGTCGATCGTCGCTTGTTGCGGTATGACGCCACCAATCTCGGCCAGGCGCCGCAGCGAGATCCCTTCGCCAATCCGCAGGCCCATCAGCAGGCACTCGTCGGCCTGTTCGGTTGGCGTCAGCGGTTCATAGGCGATGAAGGCGTCACCGGCCGTGCGGCACCTTTCCAGCCAGCGCTCGGGCTGGCGTTCGCTCGCCGTTGCAATGCGCTGGCCCGCGACCATGATGCGCCCGTGCGCGCCGGGGCCCAGGCCGGCGTATTCCCCGTACCGCCAATACAGCATGTTGTGGCGGCTTTCCTCGCCCGCTGCTGCGTGGTTTGAGATCTCGTAGGCCGGCAGGCCGGCCGCCGCCGTCAGGTCCTGGGTGATGCGATAGAGTTGATCGGCGCTGTCGGCCGCCGGGATTGCGAGCTTGCCCGCCTGCTGCAGCAGCGCAAACGGTGTGCCCGCCTCGATCGTCAGTTGATAGAGCGACAAGTGCCGGGCCCCGAGCGTCAGCGCACGCGCCAGCTCCTCACGCCAGTGCTGGGCGGATCGGTCGGGCCGCGCGTAGATCAGATCAAACGAATATCTATCGAAGGTTTTGGCCGCCGTCTCGACGGCTGCCAGCGCTTCGCGGGCCGTGTGCAGGCGACCCAATGCCCTCAGATCTTGATCATTGAGTGCCTGCACGCCAATCGAAACACGGTTGACGCCGGCGGCGCGGTAGGCGCTGAAGCGGCCGGCGTCCACAGAATTGGGATTGGCCTCGAGCGTGACCTCGGCATCCGGTGCAACGCGCCAGGCGCCATGGACCAGCTCCAGCAGCGCTTCGAGCGTGTCCGGAGCCATCAGTGAGGGTGTGCCGCCGCCGAAGAAGATACTGGCGACCGTCCGCGGCCCGGTGAGCGCCCTGATCGCGCCAACTTCGCGCGCGTAACCGGCGACAAACGCCGCCTGATCGACGCCGCCGTGCCGGACATGGCTGTTGAAATCGCAATACGGGCATTTGGCGGCGCAGAACGGCCAATGCACGTAGACGCCGAAGCCGGCCGGATCAGGGTTTTCTGGATACTGGGACGCAGGCATCGAGGAATTTTCCAAGCGCGCGGGCGCGGTGCGACAGGCCGCCTTGCGGATCATCGGGCGCGCCGCTCTTCTGCGCCCTGGTCATTTCGCCGAACGTCTTGTCATGACCGTCCGGCAGAAACATCGGATCATATCCAAAGCCATCGGTGCCGCGCGGCGGCCAAACCAGACGGCCGGAAACCTTGCCCTCGAAGAATTCGACCGAACCACCGGGCAGCGCCAGCGCCAGCGTCGCATTGAAGTTCGCCACGGTTCCGAATTGTTTTGACCACTGGCCCTTGGCGACCACTTCTTCATGCACCCTTTGCATCGCGCCGGCGAAATCTTTGTCGGGCCCGCCCCAGTCCGCCGAATAAACGCCCGGCGCACCGTCAAGCGCTGCGACCTCAAGACCGGAATCATCGGCCAGCGCCGGCAGGCCGGTGGCTTTACTGGCAGCCTTGGCCTTGAGTGCAGCGTTCTCGCGAAAGGTCGTGCCTGTCTCCGGTGGTTCCGCCAGTCCCAGTTCGCCGGCCGAGACGGCTTCGATTCCGAACGGCCCGAGGAGTTCGCGGATCTCGCTCAGTTTGCCCGGATTGTGGCTGGCCAGCACGAGCCTGTCGCCCAGTTTCAGTGTTGTTGTCACTCGAGCCCCCAGATTCGCGGTTCGGCAAACTCAATGCTGTTGCCGGATGGATCGCGAAAGTAGATCGACCGCCCACCCTGTGGCCATTCGAAGTCCGCTTCGATCGCAATGCCTGCCCTTTCAAGCCGGTCCCGCCACCGCGCGATCTCCTCGCCCGTCGCGCGAAAACAAAGATGGCCGTCACCGACGGCGCCGTGCGTTGGCACGACGATCGCGGCGCCGACCGCCGGCACTTTGGTTGCTTGCGGATCAAACAGCAGCAGCACCTGATTTCCACACCGATAGAACAAATGTCGGCCTGTGACAGTGACGAACGGCTCGAGACCCAGCACGTCCCGGTAGAACGTGCGTGCGCGATCAAGATCGTTAACATAGAGGACGGTTTCCAGAATGCCGCCGGGTGTCATCGGGCACCTCCCTGTGGCATGGCGTCGGGCTCGCTGCCCCTAGGAGACCGTCAGCTTTTGCAGCGACACCAATTCGGCAATGCCCTTGCGCGCCAGGTTCATCAGTTCATCGAAACGCTCCTGGCTGAAGGGCTCGCCCTCGGCCGTACCTTGGACTTCGACGATACCGCCGTTGCCGGTCATGACAAAGTTCGCGTCGGCCTGCGCATCCGAGTCTTCGGCATAGTCGAGATCCAGGACGCATGTGCCGCCATGAATGCCGGCCGAGATGGCCGCTACCTGATCCTTGAGCACATCACGGCGCACCATGTCGCGTTCCTGCATCCAGTGCATGCAGTCGTGCAGCGCGATCCAGGCGCCGGTGATGGCTGCCGTGCGGGTCCCGCCATCCGCCTGGATCACGTCACAGTCGACGGAAATCTGTCGTTCACCGAGTTTTTCGAGATCGACCACCGCCCTGAGCGAGCGTCCTATAAGGCGTTGAATTTCCTGTGTTCTTCCGGATTGCTTGCCTTGCGTAACCTCGCGCCGCATGCGATCATGGGTGGCGCGCGGCAGCATGCCGTATTCGGCGGTGACCCAGCCCTTGCCTTGGCCTTTCATCCAGCCGGGCACCCGTTCTTCGAGACTGGCCGTGCACAACACGTGTGTGTTGCCGAATTTGATGAGACAAGAACCTTCGGCGTGCATCGACACGGCGCGTTCGAAGGATACGCGGCGAAGCTCGTCGGGCTGGCGGTTGGACGGGCGCATGATGACCTGCTGGGAACGAGTTTGCTTAGGCTCCGTCAGCTGCGAGCGAACGGCTGGATCTTGGTGTGTTTCGTTGGAACCACTTTTGCGGCTCCAACGAAACACACCAAGGTTGGGCTAGATCATCTGTGTGCTTTAAGTTGGAACCGCTATTGCGGTTCCAACTTAAAGCACACAGATGATCGCCACTTTAGAGGCGAGCAACTTTCTGCCTTTATTCTGGATCGTTCCGATTCCGAATAAAGGCAGGTTGCTCTAGGCGGGCAACCTATTCGAGCGACCGGCATGCTTCAACTACAATGTGTTGATCGAATTGACGATCGGCGTCGACATCGATAGTTCGGGCTAGCCCGCACCGACGTAATCGGGCTAAATCAACGAGCGTTAGAGTTGAGTAACCTGCCTTTATTCGGGATCGTTCCGATTCCGAATAAAGGCAGGTTACCCTAGTCTACGACTTGATACTGCCGTCTGGAGCCATCTGATCTGGCAACGCCATGAAGAAACCACCTGAGCTTGGTGAATTGGCCGGTCTTAGCGACCGTTCGTTGACAATCCTGCGCCGCATTGTCGAAACCTATCTTGAAACCGGCGATCCGGTCGGTTCGCGCAATCTGTCGCGTGATCTTCCCATGACGTTGTCTCCGGCATCGGTCCGCAATGTCATGTCGGACTTAGAGCAGCTCGGCCTGATCACGGCGCCTCACACCTCCGCCGGGCGCCTGCCGACCGAGTTCGGACTGCGATTGTTCGTCGACGGCTTGCTTGAGGTCGGCAACCTTTCCGGCGAAGAACGCGCCCAGATCAAGCGCCAGGTCGGCGATGCCCGCCACAACACGGTCGAGCACGTTCTCAACGAGGCGACCGAGATGATATCCGGGCTGTCCCATTGCGCTGGGCTGGTGCTCGCTGAAAAACAGGACATGCGCCTCAAGCACATCGACTTCGTCGCCCTCGAGCCCGGCAAGGCGCTGGCGATTATGGTCAGTGAGGACCAAACGGTGGAAAACCGCATTCTCGATGTGCCGCTCGGCCTGCCACCGTCGGCGCTGCAGGAGGCGGCGAACTTCTTAAACCATTTCGTGCGCGGCATTACGCTCGATGAGGCGCGGGCCCGCATCGAGCAGGAACTGGCCAAGCGTAAGGCCGAACTCGACGCCTTGACGCAGAAGGTCATTGCAACCGGGCTTGCCGAGTGGTCCGGCTCCCATGAAGGCGATCGCAGAAGCCTGATCGTACGCGGCCGCGCCAACCTGTTAAAGGACGTCAGTGCCAACGAGGATCTCGATCGCATTCGTCAGCTGTTCGACGATCTCGAGACCAAGCAGCATATCGTGCAGTTGTTGGGCTTGGCTGAACAGGCCGACGGCGTCAAAATTTTTATCGGCTCGGAGAACAACTTGTTCTCGCTGTCAGGTTCCTCGCTGATTGTCGCACCATTTCAAGACGATGACCAAAAGATTGTCGGTGTGCTCGGTGTGATCGGCCCGACCCGCTTGAATTACGCGCGGATCATACCGATGGTCGACTACACCGCTAAGCTCGTGAGCCGATTGCTGACTTGATTTTGCACAAAAACGCCTGATATCCACCCATAAATGATTGCCGAGCGGTGCCTTAGGCTGTTGCGTCATAGCTGCCGCTCAACTGCAACCCGAATGGCAAAAGAGACGAAATGAGCGCAGAATCGCATCCAGAAAACGACAAACCGGCAACCGGCACCGCGAGCCCTGAACAACCGGCCGCACCGCAAACCACCTCCGCTGCAGCATCCAGTGCCGCCGCCGCAAAGGATCAGGACGGCGCCCAGGCCTATGTTGACCCGACCATTGCGGCAGAAGCGAAAATTGCCGGGCTGGAGGCGGACATCGCCGACAAACACGATCGATACGTGCGCGTGGTTGCCGAGATGGACAACCTGCGCAAACGCACCGAGCGGGAAAAAGCCGACACTGCAAAATATGCCATCACGAGCTTTGCCCGCGACATGGTTGCCATTGCCGACAATCTGCGACGGGCGCTGGCTGCGGCATCCTCATCGGCCTCCGCGGAAGACCAATCCGGACCTCTGAAGGGCTTGCTCGAAGGTGTCGCGCTGACCGACCAGGAACTTCAGAAGGCGCTCGAAAAGCACGGCATCACACCGATCCCGTCCGATGGTCAGATCTTTGATCCGCACAAGCACCAGGCGATGATGGAGCGGGACGACCCTTCGGTTCCGAGCGGAACGATCCTACAGGTCTTCCAGGACGGCTACCAGATCGGTGATCGCGTTCTGCGCCCGGCCATGGTGGTCGTGGCCAAGGGCGGCGCCAGGCCGGCGAAAACGAGCGAGCCGTCCGCAAACCTTGACGAAGCCGCGCCGCCGCAAGCCGCCGACGATCAGCGACGCGCTGCCGACGGCGCCACCGAGACGTCTGGTCCCAGTAGCACCAACGGCGGCCAAGCCGGGGAAACCTCTGGTCCGGCCTAACCTGAATTCGGCGCGAGAGCTGAACAACTATTGACCGGTGGTTGCTCGCCTCTAAAGTGGCGATCATCTTTGTGCTTTAAGTTGGGATCGCGTCACAAATCGATGTCGAAACGATAGCTTGCGTGGCGCCGCGGAACGCCACGACCGTGACCGAAACGCCGCCGCTTGCGGTCGATCTGGTAGCGGTTCGCGCCAACAAGCTGCCAGTTCAAGCTGACAGTTGATGTCGATGGCGGCAACCGGTCGTCAAACGCCGGTCTGCTGTTGTTGGGCGGCACCGCGAGGCGGGTCGGCGTGATTGAGCGGTTGGCCGCTGTCTGCCCGGTCGCTCAGGACGCATGCCCGCGCGTTGGGGTTGCGCCGTCCGCGAGCACTGCGATCGCGCGCCGCGCTTTGCCAATTCGGCTTGACCGTCATGCACCGAAGGCTGTCCGCACCGGCGGTCGGGCGCAACCCCGGAGCGAAGCTGCCGGCGGCGCCAACGGTGTTGCGCCCGGGGCCGCATCCCGGTGCCGGACGGGCATGCGTGCGGCTCGAATTTTCCTCATCCGCCACAACTTTCGGGTCGCACGGCCAGACCTGCTCGCCTAGGTTAGCTTCAACAAGCCACAACGGAGCGTGAGCGATGCTGCAGTCAGCCGAAATCCAACCCGTCCGCCAGCAACCGACGCGGGATGGCCGCGACTATGAGGCCGTGCGCCGCGCGATCGTGTTCCTGTCCGAGAACTGGACCGATCAGCCGGATCTCGACACGCTGGCAGGACACCTCAACCTCAGCCCCGCCCACTGCCAGAAATTGTTTAAGCGCTGGTGCGGGTTGAGCCCGAAAGAGTTCCTGCAGGCGATCACCCTGGATCACGCCCGCGGCCTGTTGTCGGGCTCGTCCAGCGTCCTCGATTGCGCCTTGAATGTCGGCTTGTCCGGCGGCGGCCGGCTACACGACCTCTTCACCGACCACGAGGCGATGACACCGGGTGATTACAAACGGCGCGGCGCGGGCATCGATATGGTCTACGGTTTCCATCCCTCACCGTTCGGCGATACGCTGATCCTGGCAACCGAACGCGGCGTCGCCGGCCTCGCCTTTGTCAATGAAGACATTGGCCAGACCCGTGCGGATGCATTGATGGACATGATGCAGCGCTGGCCGAAGGCAACCTACAGCGAAGCGCCGAAGAAAACCGCGCCGCTCATCCACCGCATCTTCGATCGCGACGCCTGGAGCGCCGACCGGCCCGTGCGTCTCGTCCTGATCGGCACCGACTTTGAGGTCCGCGTCTGGGAGGCGCTGCTCAAGATCCCGATGGGGCGGGCGGTGAGCTACACCGACGTTGCCAACCATATTGGCAGGCCGACCGCCTCGCGCGCTGTTGGTTCCGCCGTCGGCCGCAACCCGATTTCGTTCGTGGTGCCCTGTCATCGGGTTTTGCGCACCGACGGCTCGCTCGGCGGTTATCACTGGGGCCTGACCCGCAAGCGCGCGATGATCGGCTGGGAAACCGGCCAGGTCAGCGCAGCGGTATAATACCAGCCCGCATAAATATTGACCCGCTTCACCAGAGCGATTTTTGTCGCCAGTGAGGCGGGTGTCGTGCCGTGGGATATGGACCACAAGCGGTGTCCAACGCAGCTGGCGCATAAAAGCGCCCGGCCCTTCGGGGTGGGTCCTGGCGGGGTGGCCCGCGGCGGGTACGAACCGGGCTGATGTCGGACAGAATGGACCGGGTTGATGCCTGACAGGTCAAGATCATCGTTCGAATCGGGGAGATCGAACGATGCCTTTCCAGGAGACCTGTCTGGTGGAAGAGCGTATTTCGATGTTGCGTGCGTATGATACGGGGCTTTTCACGGTGAGCGAGTTGGCGTCGCGCTACGGTGTGAGCCGCTCGACGTTTTATTTCTGGCAGGAGCGGCGGGCTAGATCATCGTGCTTTAAGTTGGAACCGCTATTGCGGTTCCAACTTAAAGCACAAAGATGATCGCCACTTTAGAGGCGAGCAACTTTCTGCCTTTATTCGGGATCGTTCCGATCCCGAATAAAGGCAGGTTGCTCTAGCGGCGATCCCGAGTGGTATGCCGAGCGCAGCCACGCGACGGCGCACTGCCCGCATCGCACCGATGAAGATGCCGTCACCCGGATCCTCGCCCTGCGCGACCGGTTTCCGCGGTTCGGCCCGAAGAAGCTCAAGGCGCGGCTCGAAGCCGATCATCCCGGCCAGGTCTGGCCGGCGGCCTCGACGATCGGTGACATTCTCAAACGGCATGGCCGCATCCAGTCCAAGCCGCCGCGTCGGCGACCGCTTGACCAGGGCGAGATCGTTGTCGGCGCGAGTGAACCCAACGGCGAGTGGTCGATCGACTTCAAGGGATGGTTCCGCACCATCGACGGGACACGCTGCGATCCGCTGACGATCGTCGACACCGCGAGCCGCTATCTCATCGAAGTGCGGATCGTCGAGCCGACCTGGGCCGGTGTCCGAGGCGCATTGGAGAAGGTCTTCGAGGGCTGTGGCCTGCCCGACGCAATCCGATCCGATAACGGTTCCCCGTTCGGTTCGCTCGGTGCTGGCGGCCTGTCCGCTTTATCGGTCTGGTGGCTCAGGCTCGGCATCGAGCCGCGCTATATCCCGCCCGGATCGCCACAGCACAACGGTCGTCATGAGCGCCTGCACCGCACGCTTAAGGCCGAGACGACGCAACCGCCGGCAAAAAGCAAGGGCGAGCAGCAACGCCGCTTCGATGCCTTCCGCGACTATTACAACGAGGAGCGCCCGCACGAGGCGCTTGCCCAGACAGCGCCAGCTGCCCACTGGCATCCGTCCGGACGAGCATTCCCCCAACGGCTCGACGAGCCCTGGTACGATGCCGACCACGAGATGCGCAAAGTGCGCCACGACGGCACCATCAAGTGGCGCGGGCAGCTTGTCTTTGTTGGCCAAGCCTTCGCGCGCGAACCCATCGGGCTTTGCGAACATGAGAACGGCGCCTATCTCGCCAGCTACTGCGGCCGGGACATCGGCGTCGTTACGAGCGACTTCCGCTTCCATCGCTTCGCGCCGCCGCGTGCGCGGCTCTGCTACGCGATCGAAACGGAACAATAGTGTCAGGCATCAGCCCGGTCTAAAGTGTCAAGGATCAGCCCGGTCCTTCAGCGCCGATCGGGGGCGTTGCGCCCATTGCCCGATGACAAGCATCGCGCGGCCCGCCGCGCCTGCCCGCGTGAGCCGCCAGGCCCCATGAAGCGGGTCAATATTTATGTGGGCTGGCCTTACCTCCTGATCGCGTTCGGCTTGGCGGACCCATTTTCTCAGCGTCTCGGCCTTGCAGCCGAATTTGACCGCGATCGACACCATCGCCGCGCAATTGCGAGGACTAGATCATCTTTGTGCTTTAAGTCGGAACCGCTATTGCGGTTCCGACTTAAAGCACAAAGATGATCGCCACTTTAGAGGCGAGCAACTTTCCGCCTTTATTCGGGATCGTTCCGATTCCGAATAAAGGCAGGTTGCTCTAGTCCTCAGCGTGTTCGAAAACCATGCGCACGGCGCGCTCACGCACCTCCGGCGCGGATCTTGGTGATGTCTGGCTCTCCATCAGATAAGGGGGCACCCTCGAATCGCAGTCTATGATTTGCAGTCTTGCCGGACTGATAGATCAAGGACACACCGAGGATGCCCGACTTTGATGTTACGCTGAACCTGCCTGGTTTCACAATTGCCAGGACGAGCGGTTTCAACCCAATCGTGCATGACCTCGACGGCCATCACGAACCTCATTGCCCGCATTGCGGCGGCTCAGACCTGCGCAAGAAGGACAAGGTGCAGCGCAGTGTCTGGCACGAAAGCGTCGGCCTGCGCCGTGTGCTGCTGAGGTTTTCGGTTTGCAAGTATCACTGCCGCGGTTGCGGCCGTTATTTCCGCCAGCGTCTGGATGGCATCCAGCCCTGGCAGCGCTCAACCGAGGCATTGAAAAAGCAGGTCTATCGCCAGCACAGCCATGGTATCTCACGCAAAGGCCTGGCACAGACTTTGACAAGTCAGACAGCACGATCGCGCGCTATTATGATCACATGTACGAGCTGGAGAACCGCAAGCTCATGACGCTGCAGATCCCACGCGTGCTTGGTATCGATGAGCACTTCTTCTCTCGTCGCATGCGGTTTGCAACGACGTTTTGCGATCTCAAGAAGCGCCGCGTGTTTGATGTCACGCCAGGCCGGTCAGCTTCGTCTCTTGGCCCGTATCTATCAGACTTAAAAGATAAAAGCCGGGTTCGCATCATTTGTATGGATCTCTCCGAGAGCTATCGCTCGATTGCGCGCAGCTACTTTCCGGGAGCCCTCGTGGTTGCCGATCGCTTCCATGTGGTGCGCCTCGCGCTCTATCATCTCTTGAAAACCTGCCGCCAGATCGATCCGGAACTGAGCACACGCCGTGGCACGGCGAAGCTGCTGCAAAGGCATGGCCACAACCTGAAAGACGATCAAGCAGAACGCCTGTCGGCCGACCTTGCAAACCAATCAGCCATTGCCAGCATTTACGACTTCAAGGACGATCTGATGACGGTGCTAACGGCCAGGAACCAGACCAAGGATCAGTGCCGCATTCTGGCCTACCGGCTCCTTGATGCGATCGCCGAACTCAAACAAAGCGGCTTTGAGAACTGCCAAAAACTCGGTCGCACGCTTGAAACCTGGCAGGAGGAGATCGGCCGCATGTGGCGTTTCTCACGCTCAAACGGCATCACCGAGGGCTTTCACCGACAGATGAAACTGATCCAGCGCCGCGCCTTCGGCTTTCGCAACTTTGACAACTATCGTCGACGTGTTCGCGCACTCTGCGCATGAGCTGTGACGAGATAGAAGGAAAACTGATAGAACGCTAAGATAAGCCGCAGATCATAGACCTGCCCCCGTTTTCGACGAAGAGCCCCCCCGTTTTCGACGAAGAGCCCGATCTGTTACCTATGTCTCCGGGTCGGACAGCCTCTCACTGGTGGAGCCGAGGGGAATCGAACCCCTGACCTCTACAATGCCATTGTAGCGCTCTCCCAACTGAGCTACGGCCCCGAAATGAGACTGGCGATGAGCGATTGATCATCCTAACGCCGGTTCTAAACACCGACATGCGCCCAGCCGGCACCAGGGCTTGGGTTCTCCCAGCGACAGCGGGACGAGACATTTACCAGAAAGCCGGATGCGTGGAAAGTCCCTTTCCCGGCTGCTTAGATCATCGTGCCTTAGGGAACCTCCGAACAAGTTTGAGGTCCAGGGGATGATCCCCTGGTCGGGGTGTTTGAGGGGCTGAAAGCCCCTCAAGGATCGCCGCCAAGCGGCGATTGGTTAAGGGCGCTGACTTTGCATCTTAATCTTGAGCCTGTTTCTTGCGAATTCAACGATGTTCAGGCTTGATCCGGCAGGGTGGCCACCCTGCCGGATCGGGCGGGTTTTGGGCCGTGCTGCCCTTGGGTGATTTACACCGTTTGTTAGCTGGTCCCGCCCGCCCATCGCTTCCCCTGAACAGATGATCGGGAGCAAGTCCCGGATGCAAGGCAAGGTCAAACGAAGCTAGTCTGGCATGGATATGTCGGCATCAATGTTGCCAAGAACTTGTCCGCGTCCACTACATTTGAGGCACACTAGCTGTGTATTTCCAGAAGGTTGTTCGCATTCTCCGTTGGAGATTGTCCATTCGGTCCGAGTCGGGGAAGCTGATGTTGCACAACGTCAGTGATTCACCGGAGGAGCGAATGAACACCCACAAGAATGCACCCCTTACACCGGCAGGTCGAGAGCGCATGGTCCGCGCCGTTGTGGATGACGGCAAATCAAAGGCCGCTGTTGCTCGGGCCTTCCGCACAACCGCCAAAACTGTCGGCAAATGGGTCGAACGGTTCCGCGAGCACGGCGTCGAGGGCTTGCGTGATCGCTCATCCAGGCCCCATTCATTGCCAAGCCAAACGCCGCTTGCCACTTGTGATGAAGTCGAAAGGTTGCGACGTCAGCGATACACCCAGGACCAGATTGCAGCCCAGATCGGCCTCTCGCGCACAACCGTCTCGCGCATCCTCAACAACCGCGGTCTATCGACCCTGGCCTGCCTTGAACCGAAAGAGCCGCGCCCGCGATACGAACGGGAGACACCAGGCGAGATCATCCACATCGACATCGAGAAACTCGGGCGTTTTTCCCGGCCTGGACACCGTGTGACCGGCGACCGTCACGGCCAGTCCGCGACCCGTGGCGGCGGCTGGGAATATGTTCACGTTGCTATCGATGACCATTCCCGCGTCGCCTATTGCGACATCTTTCCAAACGAGAAAAAGGAAAGTGCGCTCGCACATCTCGAGGCCACGGTGGCCTACTACAAACAACTTGGTGTCACCGTCACCCGCGTGATGACGGACAATGGTTCCTGCTATCGTTCGAAGGCCTTTCGCCGCGCATGCGCCAAACTCAACATCAAACACATCCGCACAAAACCTTACACGCCGCAAACGAACGGCAAGGCCGAGCGCTTCATCCAGACGACCATCCGCGAATGGGCATACGCCACCGAGTACCACTCATCCGAACAGCGCCAAGCCGACCTGTCTCAATGGCTACACCGCTACAACTGGCATCGCCCGCATGCTAGTCTCAACAAAAAACCACCCATCAGCCGCCTCGGCCTAACCGAGAACAACCTGTTGCGACTTCACAGCTAGGAGCCTGTCCGAGTAGTCGGTTGCCTATAGCATGCGAGTCTGATTCTTATCGGGCGAATGAGCAAGCATTTTCGTGCCTGGAAGATCGACCAGACGCAGCTACTGCCGGCGTCGGTTGCAGACTACGTACCCGCAGATCACCTGTCGCGGCTGGTTGTGTCGCTGGTCCGCGAGAGCCTTGATCTGAGCGAGATCATGGCGCGCTACACGAGCGGGCTCGGCCAACCGCCATTTGATCCTCGCCTGATGACGGCACTGCTGCTCAACGGCTATGCGAGCGGGATCTATTCCTCGCACCGGATCGCCAAGGCGTGCACTGAGCGCGCCGACTTCATGATGATCGTGGCCGGTGATCCGCCCGACTTGCGCACAATCTCGGAGTTTCGCAAGCGTCACCTCAAAGCGCTGGCGGGGCTGTTTGTTCAGGTTTTGCAGCTGTGTGCCAAGGCGGGCCTGGTCAAGCTCGGGCACGTCGCGCTGGACGGCACCAAGATCAAGGCGAACGCCTCGAAACATAAAGCGATGAGTTATGAGGCCATGAAGAAACGCGAAGCCGAACTTAAAGGCGAGGTCGACCGCTGGCTGGCCGCGGCCGAGGCGGCAGACGCCGAAGAGGATGCGCTTTATGACGACAGGCGTGGCGACGAGATGCCGGACTGGGTCACCGACAAGCACAAGCGTCTTGCCAAAATCAAGGAAGCCAAGGCGGCGCTTGAGGCCGAAGCTCAGGCTGCGGCAGAGGCGGAACGCAAGCGCCGCGCGGAAGCCGAAGATGAGCGCAAGGCGGAAGGCCGCAAGAAGAACGCCAAGACACCAAAGCCGCCAAGCGATGAGCCGGAGCCCAAGGCGCAGCGCAACTTCACCGATGCCGATAGCCGCATCCTGAAAACTAAGGACGGCTACATCCAGGGCTACAATGCGCAGGCCGCGGTCGATCGCGAAGCGCAGGTTATCGTCGCCCATGGGCTGACGCCATCGATGAGTGATCATGGCCAGTTGCAACCACTGCTCGACGGGATCGCGCTCAACCTGCATGCGCAGCCGGATGAGGCATCGGCCGATGCCGGCTATCTGAGCGAAGCCAATCTCGCGGTGATGAACAAACGCGGCATCAAGGCCTACATCGCCACCGGGCGGGCAAAACATCCGGGCAATGGGCACCAGGGCGGCCCGCTCACCCAGGCGATGCGGACCAGGCTGCGACGCGCCGGCAGGCGCAGCCGTTACCGCCTACGCAAATACGTCGTCGAACCGGTGTTCGGACAAATCAAACAAGCCAGAGGGTTCCGTCAGTTCCTTCTTCGTGGGGTCGAGAAAGTCAAAGCTGAACGGGCGATCATCTGCACCGCCCACAACCTGACT
This sequence comes from Hyphomicrobiaceae bacterium, assembly GCA_965223355.1. Taxonomy (GTDB): domain Bacteria; phylum Pseudomonadota; class Alphaproteobacteria; order Rhizobiales; family Hyphomicrobiaceae; genus Tectiglobus. The sequence continues at coordinate 2,041,158 of CBDCWE010000003.1, read as the reverse complement.
AAGCTCGCACCGGCACTCACAAGAGCTGCATGAGTGAGCTATTCCTACCATAAACAGATCGAAACAGCCTCTTCCTGGACAGGCTGCTAGCGGTCTGTATCAGAAATTTCTATTCAGTGGATTGAGCAAGCGCATGTGTGTCAAGTGTGCGCGATTGCGTCCCGGGAGGTGGCACAAACTGAAATTTTTTGATTTTCAATATACCACGCGGCGGTTGCCTTGGTGTGAGGTTGTGAAATGCAATCCCGAAGCCGTCCGTGACAGTTAGATCTACAGTTACGTCATCCCCAATCCTTCCACGTCCACGCCTTCTGAAGGTGTTCACCCAGCCGGATGAGCTTGGAAGCGTGAACGTCGTCGTCTGCCAGTTCGCACCAAGCTTTATCTGCCGCTCAGGCGCCATTTGATGCCACCGGCCACTTGACGGAACCGCCTGCTTCCTGCCCTTGTCGTAATCAGCGATCAACACAAAGAAATGAGCCGTCGCTCCATTGAGGTCGCCATCGAAAGCGGCTTCAACGCTAACGCTCAAGTCGCGTATGCTTGTATAATCAACGCTTTGGTATATCCATCTGAAATAGTTATGTGCGGCCAACATAGTAAGTGGCTGCTCACCATGATCAAAATCCCGCTCGAAGTGAGAATTCCACGCGTAGCCGTCCGGATGCCAGTAAAGCGGCCAAAAGGCATTTGACCGCACGTCATCATAGGACGCCCAATGGTGCGCATTTTCCTTGAATGTATGGTTGACCAGCCAGCCAGTTCGCAAATCATAGACACCGTCTGGCGGAAAGCGTTCGATGCCTTCTTTCGTATCACGCGGCCCTTCGATGCTGGTCGTCGTGAAGAGATGGTGCCCGCCATTGCCATCGGGTACGCGGATTTGCGCCCAGACGTCCTTGCTGGTGCGTGTGAGGTCGCCACGATACGTCCAGCTTGTCACATACTTTGTCGAATTGTCTGGGACCGGCGTCCATGGCGCAAACTGCAACGATCCGATGCGATTGGAAAACCGAACAGCGTCGGCCCCTGCTGGATAGTGGAGAATGATAGGACCGTGAACTTGATCTTCTTCATTGCCCTTCTGCTGAGGGATTTCTAGTTCAAATTTGGACACTATTTAAAGCTCCGTGATCAGATAAAAAAAATAGTATAACTATCTGTTATCAAATAATAATATGACGTCCTGAAAATGCGTCTTGCTCAATTTGATCAAGAGCCTCTTGGGCGGCGTCTTGCAATAGTCGGCCCTACCAGGGAGCTGTTTTCCACAAGAAACCCGAAGCTAGGGATCCTCTGAACAAGTCTCAGGTTTTCAGAGGGCTTGGCCCTTTGGCGGGATCGTTAAGGGTCGAGCCCTTAACCAATCGCCGCTTGGCGGCGATCCTTGAGGGGCTTTCAGCCCCTCAAACACCCCGACCAGGGGATTGGTCCCCTGGACCTCGGATTTGTTCAGAGGTTCCTTAGTGGTCTTGAAGCCCTTCACCGGCGCGATTTGAGCGTCGGCAAGGCGCGTGGCGGGCCGAACCGGCGTCCAACGCTCAAGGCAAGCTGCCGGCGCTAACCGGTGGCGAATTCACAGGTCGACAGAAGTGAGCAACCCGCCGTTATTCAGGATCGTCCCGATTCCCAATAACGGCGGGTTGTTCTAAGCCGAAAGGATCGCAGCGCTTTGAGCGACCGCCTTGCGCGCCTCGCCCTTGAGCTCGTCCGGTGATGCACTGGAGATTGGATGCTGGATAACGGCAAATGGCTGGTCGTCTGCGCCAAGGACGCGCGCCATCAGTTCGGCTGCGCTGACGAACTCGGTCGTCATCACTGCGACGGAGGGGATGCCCAGGCGCTCACCGATGATCGCATCATGCAAACTGCACGATGAACAGCTGCCTCAATCGCCGACCCCGGAAATCAGCGCTTGCCATTTCTCCGCTTCCTGCAGGAGATCTGCTTCGACAGGCGCGCTGTAATTCGATTTCGTCACCCTTACGACGTTGGCGACGCCGTGGCGCGTCCGTAGTTCCGCCGCCATCGCATCGAAAAACGGCTTGGTGTTCTTCTTGCCGTTGGAAATGATGGCAACCGTCGCACCTGCAAGCGAGGTCAGGCGCGGGGCCGGTTTGAATTCACTCGAACCCGCCTCATGGGTCGGATCCAGAAATCTTATGCTCACAGCTGCTAGCTCCTATCTCGGTTGATCAATCCGCGCTTGCATCAGCCGCAGTCGAGGCATGCTCCGATCGCGACCGTCACCGCTTTGCTCTTGGATCCCAGCCATGGCGGGATAACCGCACCAAAGCCGCCGGCCGGGCCACCGGCTGCGATGATCAGCAGATCGTCCTCATCGGTCATTGCCGGATACTCCCGATCACCGTTGTCGCCGACCACTGCGCCCTTGCCGCATTCGGCCCACTCCTTCCGGCGGATGCGTGCGTGCGCATGGACATAGCGTCGAATATCGGACTTCGACCAGCCGGCTGCTGCAAAGTGCGCCCTGAGCTGCGGTGGGATGACGATGGCGTAGTTGCCCGGCCAGATCGAATAGTGCCGCTGGTTCGCCTTCATTTCTGCAACGAAGGTGTCGAGGATCTCCTCGGGCCTGGTGGTCCACTCGTTCATCAACTGGCGCGGGGCGCCCGCCGCCATGACGGTGACAGCCGAAAGCCCCGCCGGAATACCGCGTTCGTCGGCGAGCGCCAGCCACGGTGAGTTGGCTTCATCTTCCGCGATGCAATAACTGAATTTGCCCGGGTGACCGAGCGTTGCGCGGTCGGCAGCCCCCGGGCGCACATCGAGCATGTTGTAAAGGGTCAGCCGGATCGCCCGGCCGATTGCCGTTGTCGCCCGATCGCTGGACGCCAGCACATTGAACGTACCATCCATGCCGAGTTCTTCGCGGATCGGCCCGTTGACAACGATCAATATGGCGCACCCGCCGGTGCTGGATGTTGCACCATGCAACAAGAACGGCGCCTGCAGCATTGCCGTGAAGGCTGCAACGACAACGGGAAAATGCATTGGCAGGCAGCCGGCCATAACCGCATTGATCGCAAGCTTCTCCGTGGTGATGGCGCGCTCGCGTACGGGCTCGATACCGATGAGTTGGTCGCCCGGCATCACGACCCAGTCGAGCATCGCCTGCACGGCAGCCTCCGTCGGCGGTACAATCGGCAGCCCGTCGGTCCACTTCCGACTATGGAAGAACTCCTGCACGGCACTGAAATCGTCTGCACTGTATGTTTTGGCATGCAATGTCATTTTTCATCCCGACCGTTGTGCGTGTTGGCGTTGTGAGGACATCTGATTGGATTGCCCGTCAGGTGCGCCCGATGTAGCAAGCCACGCCTGTTCGGCCACGGCATTGTTGGGTTGACAATCGGAATTGTCAAATTATCATTGATGACAAAACTTATTGCAGAATCGGCAATCAAATGGACACCATCCCCGAATTGTCGGTGCGTCATCTCCGGGCCATCGTTGCGTTGGCGCGGTTCGAGAGTTTCGTGGCGGCGGCAGCCTATCTGAAGGTCTCGCAGTCGGGCCTGACCCGCCTCATTCAACAGGCTGAGAAGCTGATCGGCGTGCGGTTGTTCTACCGCGGCACCCGCCGGATCTTACAGACCGATGCGGGCGCGGTGATCGTCCAGGCATCTCAACGTATTCTGAGCGATCTTGCCCAGCAGGTCCAAAGCGCACGCACCCTCGATGGTGAACTGAGAGGCCAACTGTCGATCGCCAGTCTGATGTCGATCTCGCACCGCGTGCTGCCGCGCGCTCTGATGACGTTTCGCCGCGAGCACCCGAACATTTTGGTCGACGTGCGCGAAGGGCTCGATGATGACGTGCTCGATGGTGTCAAACGCGGCCTCGTCGACTTCGGCATCGCCAACGTGGCAGGCCTTGCACCGGAGCTAGCTGTGGCAGCGCCGGCCGAGGAGAACTGCTTCTTGGTGCTGCCCAAGGGCCATCCAATGGCTGCCGGGAAGGCTGTGGCTCTGACCAAGTTGGCGGACGAACCACTGATCTCGATGCCACCTGAGTCCGGGTTGAGGAAGGCCATTGATCTGGCTGCCAGTGCCCAGGGCGTTGCTCTGAACCACAGCATCATTCTCAATCAATTCGGTTCGCTGTTCGACTTCGTCGGCAACGGGCTTGGACTGGCAATCGTGCCGGCCGTTGCTCTGCCAAGCGACGGTCATCAGGCCGTCATCGTGAGGCCGCTGCGCCCGCGGATCGCAAGGCGGATCGGCATCTTGTACCTCAAAGACCGCTCGCTGACCTCGGTTGCATCCGCATTTCTTCGGATCTTTCAGCCGATCTTTCTTGCCGCGATAAGATAGACCGTTGCCGACGTGCCGGCCATCACGGCTGCTGGCTCTGGCTCTCGCCCAGCGGCTCGAAGCCATCGGCACGCTCGTCCGGCACCGTTTCCGCCAGGTCGCTCGCGGGTTCGCCCGCGACGCGAACATGGCGCATCACGCGTGGCTCGGAATAATCGTACGGGCATGCGCGATGCAGAACACAGCGATTGTCCCAGATCATGACATCACCGGGCTGCCAGCAATGCTTGTAGGTCCGCCCGGGCTGTACGGCAAAGTCGAGTAGCTCATCAAGCAGGGCCTGCGCGTCACGGTCTTGCATGCCGGGAATGCGAAAGGCATGTCGACCAACGAACAGCGACTTGCGCCCGGTCGTCGGATGGCTCTTGACCAAGGCGCGGACCGGCATTCCATAGGTGTGAAATCCGTATGATTCACCTGTTCTGAAAATAAAACCGGCTTTGGCCTGACTCGCATAGAGCGAATGATAGGCGACCAAGTTGGCAATCCTCGCCTTCATCTCCTCGCTGAGCTTGTCATAGGCATCGCGCATGTCGGCGAGTTCCGTTTCACCGCCCGCACGCGGTACGACCTCGGCTGCAAGGATCGATGCTTTGGCGGCCAGCGGCATATAGGAACTGTCCGTGTGCCAGCCCTCGTTGCCGCGTAACGTCTGAAAGCGCTTTTCCTGTTCGGTCAGAATATGACCATCGGCCGCCCGGTTACTGATCGCGGCATGCTTTTGTCCGGGCCGGAGCATCTCGATTTCACCGAACCGTTCGCCAAAGGCAACGTGTTCTTGCGTCGTCAGATGCTGGGCCGGAAACACCAGCGCGGCATACCTGTAGAAGGCATCCTCGATGGCGTGCCACTCGGCATCAGTCATCGTCGCAATCTTGACGTCGGTTACGACAGCACCAAAGCTGACATCGAGTGGTGTGATTGTCGGGGCCATTGCCGTCTTCCTTTCGTGTGTCAGGAAGTGAGCGGGTGGCGCGGGTCGAACCGCCCGCGCGCTCCTAGAGCAACCTGTCTTTATTCGGAATCGGAACGATCCCGAATAAAGACAGAAAGTTGCTCGCCTCTAAAGTGGCGATCATCTTTGTGCTTTAAGTTGGAACCGCAATGGCGGTTCCAACTTAAAGCACGATGATCTAACGCCGCAAGTCTAGCCAGTTTGATCACCGCCGACCCGGATTTCATGGCGATATTACAGCTGTGATGCGCCCCGTGACATCGGACGCATCTCGGACCAACCGCAACATTCAAGGTCAGGTCGTGCGCTGCGGCAGAACCGCCTGGCACACGCTGATCGTATCACTGAGAGCCGACACAAACTCATCGAGATCGTCATCCGTAACGGCGACGGTGAGCGCTATGAAGCCGCGCCTAGCGATGTAGAAGCCACGGTCCAGCAACTCCAGGAAAACCAGCTCTCGAACGCGATCGTCAGCATCGCCAACGCCAGCCGGCGTCGTCACCGGACCTGCCACCGGATGCAGGTTCATCAACGAGCCCATACCGGATGCGCACAGTCCGACGCCGGTCTTTGCAAACAGCGCATTGAGCCTGGCCCGAAGGGTCTCACCCCTGTCATGGAGGTCAGCTGCGATCTGCGGCGTAAACGCTTCCGTCATGGCGGCAATGCCCGCCCTCATCGACAGAACGTTGTTGTTGAAGGTACCGGCGTGCGGCAGCGCACCGCGCGCCGAGGGGTCGAACATCGCCATCAGGTCGCGGCGACCACCGAACGCTCCAAAGCTCATGCCGCCACCGACCCACTTGCCCAGCGTGACGAGATCGGGTTGCAAACCCAGCATGGCGTGGGCGCCCGCGCGCCCAAATCGCGATGTCATGACCTCGTCGAATATCAGGATTGTCCCGGTTGCTGTTGTTTCTTCCCGCAGCATGCTCAGAAATGCCGGATCGCCGGGGATGCAGCCGCTCGATCCCATCATCGGTTCGACCAACACACAAGCGATTTGCGGGCCGTGCCGGCGGATCAGCGCGCGGGTTTTGTCGATGTCATTATAGCTGGCCTTGAGATAGGGAAACGGGGCATTGATCGGGCTGCCATCGCCGGCAAAATACAATAGCGCCCCATGATAGCCGCCGGTCATCACCATGACGCTGTCGCGGCCGGTATGATAGCGCGCCATCGATACCGCCATCAGATTTGCTTCCGTGCCCGAATTCGTGAACCGCACCCGTTCGATCGCAGGAAAGCGCTGCGTGATCAGTTCACCGAGCCGCGCCTCGTTAGGATGGTGGGCGCCAAAATTGATGCCGCCGTCGACGGCCTCCGCGATCGCCTGGCGAATGGCCGGATGCGAGTGGCCGAACACGCCGGCGGTGTATTCACCGAGCAAGTTCAAGTAGCGATGCCCGTCCACGTCTTTGATGTAGGCACCTTCACCGGATGCCACGCGGATCGGGAATGGACCGTGGTAGAGGACCGTTCGAGTGTTGCCGCCTGGGAGATGGTGGCTTGCCTGCTCGTGCACCGCCTTGGTTTGTGGCCGTGCTGCGGCAAATCTCTCACGCGCGTCCTGGACGGCATCATCCAACGAACTGTTCCTCAACATGACCAACCTCCTTTAGCCTTTCCGACCGAGTTCGAACCGTCCCGCTCCCCTGCCCGGCCAGCCACAGCCACGATCAGATGTGGTCTCGGGCGGCGGAGCGGACCGGCGCGCGCGCCGGCAGCCGACAACGGACTTGCCCGGTCAAGCAAACCTTCAGGCACGCAGGCACGGCGAGCTGCCGCCCGTGCCTGATGCGAAAGCCCTGCCGCGGTTGTTGCCAGGCCAACGGACCAGGCGCCGGCGATAGTTCTACGCGAAGTGACTTGCACGAACGTAGATTTCGCCGCGCATGATCAAGCGCGCGGTGCGCACTGAACCGGCCTTGTCGATTTCGGGATGGCTGTCTCCAGGCCTCGTCACAATCTCGATCTTGAGCTGACCGGAGGCATGTTCGATTGCAACCTCCGTGTCACACTTGCCTGCAAGATCCGCCGCGATCGTCCCCGGTAGTTTGCAGAGGCTGGCAGCGCAAACCGCGCCGGTAAAAGCAAAGGTCGGATGCTGAGAGTAGGGCGTGAAGTAGCGCGCCGCAATAGTGCCGCCGTGCTGCGGTGCTGCAACCAGGCCCACTTTGGGGATCACTTTGCCGGAGCAGTCGCCCAGGCCCATCCGATGGCCGGCTTCAATGCGCATGGTCTCGAGGCGCGCCATCAACCCGCTGTCTTCGTCAAGCGGCCTGTCGTTGGCGATCGCGACGCCGAGGTCATCTGCACGCGCCCACAGCATCGGGACCGCACTATCAACCAGCGAAACGGGGCAACCGTCGATCTCCTCCCTCGCATGGCCCGTCGGCAACAGCCCTGACGTCTTCGCGCCGCCGGGTTCAACGAAGCTGACGAGTATCGGGGCTGCTTCAAGCGCGACGCCGCCAATCCTTGCATCACCGGCATAGGTGACCTTGCCCGCCGGCGTCTGGACCACGGACTGCGCGCGAACACCGGTATTGACATTGATAATATCGACAACCGTTTCCGGATCCGTTGCCCGGACCAGACCCATCTCAACGGCGGCCGGCCCAACCGCGACCAGCATGTTGCCGCAGTTCGGCGAATAGTCGACCCGGTCCTCCGCCGGCACCACTTGCGCGAACAAGTACTGAACGACGCCGTCGACTTGCGATAGGATGGCAACCTTATTGGTAACCGATGCCGTGCCGCCGACGCCATCGGGCTGCGGCGGGCCGCACCGCCCCATGACATCCAGCAGGACTTGCGAAAGCCTGTCACGGTCAGACGGCAGATCGGCCGCGTTAAAGAACGGGCCCCGTGATGTTCCGCCCCGCATCAACAAGCACGGGATCGCAATTTGCTCTGGCATTGGTTCCGCTGCGCCCTCCTGATCGGCCGGTCAGATCGCTGGCTCGCCCGTGAGCATGACACGATAGAGATAGCGCACCTCTGAGTGATCATAGTCCCCGTTCGCCTTGTGCAGCAGGCAACGGTTGTCCCACAGGACGAGGTCGCCAACCTGCCATTTGTGGCGGTACTGATATTTTTCCTGCGTGGCGTGCGCGAAGATATCGGCGAAATTGCGCACTGCAGTCAGCATTTGCTGTGGCATCAGCCGCTGGTCGCGAATGACCAGGACGCAGCGGTCGCGAAACGCGCAGTTGAGGGCTTCGCGTTCGGCCGTTGAAATTCCTGCCGCCAAATCCACACCAAACGCCTCAGCGCCGAGCCACCTTCCCAGATCGCGTACCGATAATACCATGGTGCGGACCCCCGGCCTTGGCCATGTCTGCCATCCGAGTACGATGCCGACGGTGTGCGACACGTGCAAGGTCTCGTGCAGCGCCTTCAGACCGGCGTTTGACCACCAATCGGATAGCTGTCACGCCGTTATTGCCTGCAGCGAATTTGGCAGGCACGATCAGCCATCGCAGCCGGCGCGTTCGCAAACATTATATCACGTCTGCGCCCGACCACCAGCGAGGATCGCATGCTGGACATTTCGCCAATCAACGCGGCGCTGGGCGCCAAAGTGCATGGATTGGATCTCGCAAAGCCGCTTGCTGCGGACGCCGTGGCCGCCCTCAAACAACTCTTCAATCAACATCTTGTTTTGGTTTTCGGCGGCCAGAACCTGGAGGCCGGCGAGCATGTTGCCTTCACCGAGCATTTTGGCCGCGTCGAGCCGCATCCGCTGCGCACACGGCGCACCGTCGAAGGCTTTCCCGGCGTCCTCGTCCTCGAAAACCGGCCGGACAAACCCGGCGCGCGCAACGACTACTGGCACTCTGACATTTCCCATGCCGAGCGCCCGCCAATGGCAACCGTTCTGCACGCCAAGATCGTTCCCTCGGGTAAAGGCGACACCATGTTCTGCAACATGTACCGGGCGTGGGAGGATCTTTCCGATGGCATGAGACGCATGCTTGAGGGCAAACGCGCCTGGCATAGCGGCGCTGCCACGCAACGGCGCAACAATCTGGAACACAACGACGGCCACGAGATCAAATCCGTTCCCGATCCGCGGTTGCATCCGGTTGCTCGCACGCACCCGGACACCGGCCGCAAGGCGCTGTTCGTCAACCCACACTTCGTCACCCACTTCGAGGGCATGAGCGAAGACGAAAGCAAGCCGATCCTCGACTTTCTCTACGCACAGGCGACGCGGCCAGAAAACATCTACCGTCACGGCTGGCAGGCCGGCGACGTCGTGATGTGGGACAACCGCGTGACGATGCATTACGCGGTTCGAGACTATAGCCCTGAGGACCAGCGCCTGTTGCATCGCACCACGGCCGCGGGCGAGGTTCCGGCCTGAGCGAGCGGCCGGCCCGACCCATGAAACGGGCCAATATTTATGCGGGCTGGTATTAGGCCGCCGGCCGAGATGGCGATCGATCGCGTTCGCACGGCCAGGCCCGGCAAGGCGTCGTTGTCCGGGCCGAACCCGTTTGAAGGGAACACCGTCATGATCGAAGAGGCAATCGCGCCGGCCCTTGTCCCAGCCGTTGTCAGAGAGTTTGGACCAGCGGACTACCGGACCAGCCCGGACCACGCCGGCTCGGAACAGGTGGCGGCGCTGTTTCCCGGGTTTAAGCACCAAGAGATACGTACGCGCGGTGCAGTCATCCGCTTGCGCCACGGCGGTGCCGGGCCGCCCTTGCTCCTGCTTCACGGCAATCCGCAGAACCATGTGTGCTGGCACCGGGTTGGCTCACGACTGGCCGCCAAGTATCACGTCATCCTGCCGGACCTGCGCGGTTACGGCGACAGTTCGCTGCCGCCGGCCGGTGAGAAACACGTCAACTTTAGCTTCCGTGCCATGGCCAACGACATGTGTGAGATCATGGACGTGCTCGGTCATCAGACGTTCTTCGTTGCCGGCCACGACCGCGGTGGCCGCACTGCGCACCGCTTGACGATCGATCATCCAGAGCGGGTCCGAAAACTTTGCCTCCTGGACATCCTTCCCAATCACTTCGTCTGGAACAACGTCGACAAAGACTGGGTGATCCGCACCTGGCATTGGAGCTTCATGGCGCAACCCGAACCGCTGCCGGAACGCATGATCAGCGCTGTCCCGGCCGAGTACTTCCTGAAAAGTCGCATGGTCATTCGCGGTGGGACCGGATTGGGCTTTCTCACCGCAGCGACGCTGGCGGAATATGTGCGCTGCTACACGTTGAAAACGATCTCCGGTTCCTGCCGCGATTATCGTGCAACGGCGACGTCTGACTTCGAGATCGACACGGCGGACGCCGACCGCAAGATCGACACGCCGCTGCTGCTGCTGTGGGGGGCTCGCGGAATTTCACCCCCACGCTCCGGCGCATTCGGCGAAGTCTGGCGCCACTATGCCAGCAACATCGTTGATGCCGAACCGCTCGACTGCGGCCACTATATCCCCGAAGAACGGCCGGATCGCGTGGTTGAGCATTTCGAGCGCTTCTTTGTTGCGCCTTAGGGCAACCTGCCCGGCGGCCGAGCTTTGATTTTCCCTTAATCGTCAACGTGGAACAGGATATCGGAACGTGGCCCGGGGACCAGTTCACAAGGGACAGATTTGCGCACTCTTCTGGCGCCGCGCCAGTGATCTGGGACAGCGGTGAGATGGCCGGCACACGTCGCATCCAAGGCGCCTGCGCAGCGCTGCAAAGATCATGCAACCCAGGCCCGGTTAAGATAGCGCACGCCACCGAATTCGGTGAACGAAAGATGGGTCTTCGGCCCGCGTGAGTTCTGCGCAACGATGGTTGCCTCGGACGGAGCCGCTTGATCCGGCAGCCGCGATGGCGCCAACATCGCCTCATGCAAGACCCGTCCGTCACACTCCGCCGCCACATCAAGTCCCAGCAATTGGCAAACCGTCGGCGCAATATCGACATTCGACGCCGGCAGCCGGGCCACCGCGCCGGACTTGAAAGCGCCGCCGGCCATCGACAGAAAGTTGTGAAGTTCATAGGCGCTGAGGCCGCCATGGCAGCCGCCGCCTGTCGGATAGGGTGCATCGTGACGGGTCGCGCCCAGCCGGCCGAACGTGTTCGCATCATCGTTCGTCCGGAGCGTCACAGCCACGGTTGGCGCGCGCGGGTGGTCGAGGTTGACCTCGCCAAGCCGCAGGGTTCCGGCCGTACCCCGGCGCGAGAAGATCGGCCCGCACCAGTCCTGTTGCAGCAGGAAATCGACAACCTGAGCCGTGATTGCCGGATCGTCATCGCGCACCCAGATGCCGCCGCTGTTGTGCACGATCACGACGCAATCAGTATCGTCCCCTGGCTGCTTTGCGGCCCTAATGCCGGCCTCTCGCAACCGGCTGACGAGGTCGAGCCGCTCGCCCTCAAGCGTAATCTGGCCGTGATCCGACATCGCGATGATGTGCATCACACCGGCATCGATTTCCGCCTGATGTGCCGCCAGGATGCGGCCGAACTCGGTGTCAGCATGTCGAACGCTCGTCAGCGCCGCAGGCGAGCCGATCCCGTGATAGTGAAACGTCTCATCCGGCTCACACAGCCACAGCAGCATGACGTCGGGCCGGACCTCCGGTTCGACCCACTTGAGATAACTGTCGACGGCCCAGTTGATCCATGCGCTCGCCGGGCGCCGGTATTCGGGCAACGCGCCAATCGCAGCAAAGATGCTGTTCTGCACGCCCTCAGGCACGGCCGCCTCTGGAGCGCGCATCGCCAGTCGAAAGCTGCCGTCGCGCTGCGCACTGTGATTGATCAAGCGTCCGCCGCCCGGCGTTCCGGCGCTGAGCGAGGCATACCGCCGGCCCGCGCCAGTCAATCGCTCGCCCAGCGTCGGCACCTTGATGAGACCGTCCGTTGCTGCCTCGAACGCCTCGGCAAGCTGGTCCTCGAGGCCGGTGTTGATCGACTTGTCAGTCCATACGTCGGTTGCCAGCATGTGATTTGCGACAATGCCGTTACGATAAGGCAGACATCCCGTCACAACGGCTGTTTGGTTGACGCGCGTCTCCGTCAGGAAGATCGACCGGCTGTTGGCATAGCGCACCCCGGAAGCCGCAAAGGCGCTCAAATTCGGCATCAGATCGGGGGTTACGAACTCCGGTCGCAAGGCATCGAACACCACGATCAAACAGCGCCGTTCAGCTGTTTCCGCCATCACTCCCTCCAGTTGCCCGGTCATGGTTTATCGTTGAACCACGACCCCATTGTCAGGCGTCATACAAGCTAACCAATCGACACGTCGTGGCGCCATACGCCCCAGTCGCGCGCTGATAAGCCCATCGCTATCGCGCGGCGCCAGAGCGATATCCGTGGTGACCTTGTTCCGCGGCGCAGCCGGATCGACCCGGACGCGGGCGCGCACATCGGCGCGCGCATCAGGTCGCTCGTTAGCACCAACCTCGCCGAAGGCTGAGCCACCCGCCACGACGGCGCGCTGCAAAACGTCAAATGAAATATCACGCATTGACCTCTGCTCCCGGCCCGGACATCGGGCGGCTGCCCGATGCCGCAGGTTAGGCCTGACCGAGAACCGTGGACAAGTGCTGCGGTTGGGCGCCACTGCAAGCATCAATGGACGGATTTCAGCGCTGCTATAGACTGATCATCCAAACCTGCAGCCTTCGGAAGGAAAGTGATCATGACAAAGGGCATGGTATGCGCCCCACAACCGGAAGCCGTCGAAGCCGGTGCCATCGCTTTGATGCGCGGCGGCAACGCTGTTGATGCAGCCATAACCTGCGCAATGGTACAGACCGTCGTCGACCCGATGATGTGCGGCATTGCCGGCTTCGGCACCATGCAACTTTATCTCGCAGACAAGGGCTTGCACGGCTTTATCGACTTTCACACCACCGCCCCGGCCGCCGCCACGCCGCAGATGTGGGCCGACCAGATCGTGTCGCAATCGCGCGACGGTTTCGGGTTCATTCTGAACAACCGCGCCAACGAATGCGGCTATCAATCTATTATGACGCCGGGCAGCCTCAAGGCCTACTGCGAGGCCGTCGCCGAGCACGGTACGTTCGAGTGGAAGGATATCGTCCAGCCGGCCATCGATCATGCCGCCCGGGGCTTTGTCGTGCGCCCCCACATCGACGAGTTCTGGTCCTCATCGAACATTATGGGGCGCATGTCGATGCTCGACAAAATGCGCCACACCGAAGCCGGCCGGGCGATCTACTTCGATGATGATGGCAACACTTATCCGATTGGCGCGCGCGTCGAGAACCGCGATATGAAGCGCACGCTGGAGCGCATCCGCGACGGCGGCTCGGATCTGTTCTACGGTGGCGAACTTGGTGAGGAAATCGCCGCCGACATGCAGGCGAACGGCGGCCTGCTCAGCATTGAGGACCTGCGCAACTACCGTACTGTTCGCAGCGAACCGGTCTGGGGGACGTACCGCGGCAATCCGGTGGCCACGAACCAGCCGCCCGGTGGCGGCGTCATGATCATCGAGATGTTGAATATCCTTGAGCAGTTTGATCTCGCCGCCATGCGCCACAACTCGGCCGACTACATTGCAATCGTTGCCGAAGCCATGAAGTACGCCACCATCGACAAGGACAACAAGCTCGGTGATCCGGCGTTCGATCATGTGCCGGTCGGCGAATTTATCGACAAGGGCTACGCTGCCGATCTGGCCGCACGCATAAAGAACGGCGAGAAGGCCAACGTCGTACGCCTTGGCCATCCCGAAGAATCCAGGGACACCACCCACGTTTGCGTGGTCGATGAACACGGCAACGCCGTGTCGATGACGCATTCCCTCGGCATGCCGTCCGGCGTTGTGAGCAACGGCCTCGGGTTCATGTACAATGGCTGCATGGGCGCCTTCGACCCGCGCCCCGGCATGCCGCATTCGATCCAGCCGGGCAAACGCCGCTTCACGGCGATGTGTCCGACGATCGTCTTCAAGGGCGATCGGCCCTACATCGTGGTCGGCGCGCCAGGCGGCACGTTCATTACGATGGGCGTTCTGCAGGCGATCCTCAACGTCATGGATTTCGCCATGACCATGACCGAAGCCGTCGCCGCGCCGCGGATTACGGCGAATTCGAACACCATCGACGTCTCGAACCGCATCCCGCACTTTGTGACGGAGGAACTGACAGACAGGGGCTATCCGGTCGAACGCAATCCGTTTTCCTATGTGTTTGCCGGTGTCCACGGCATTCGCCTGGCCGGCGACAAATGGGATGGCGGCGCCGACCCCGGCCGCGACGGCATGGCGCTCGAAGTCTAGTGTTCTGGATGAGACACTTGCTTGCCCGGTGGAATGCGTCAAGCGTCTGTTAGTCCAGAACACAAACAAAAAGGTTGGCCTAGTTTCACGCAAAAGCCAAAACGCGATCGGGTTTGATAGATGCGCATTCTGGTAGCTGGTTGGCATGGTCAGGTGGCCCGTGCGATCTCCGAACGGCTCACAACACGAACCGACGTGACCGCTTACGCGGTCGGCCGACCGGCCCTCGACCTCGCCGGCAATCCCGGCATTGGCCGTTCCCTGTTCGGCATTGCTCCGGATGTGATCATCAACGCGGCCGCCTTTACCGGTGTCGATGCCGCTGAAGACGAACCACGTCAAGCACGCCGTGAAAACGCTGTCGGGGCCGCCAATCTTGCAGCAAGAGCCGCCCGCCTGGGCCTTCCAATCGTGCACCTTTCAACGGCACACGTGTTCGACGGCCGCAAATCGGCAGCCTATGAAGAGACCGACGCACCGCGCCCGCTTAATGCGTTCGGCACATCGAAGCTCGAAGCCGAGATTGGCGTCGCTGCAGCGAACCCCAACCATGTCATTCTGAGAATGGGCTGGATCTTCAGCCCGTTCGCAAACAACTTCGTCAAGTCGATGCTGGCGCGCGCTGCGAACGAAAGGCAATTCGATGTCGTGGCCGATGAGTTCGGCTCGCCAACCTATGCCCTTGATCTCGCCGACGCGGTGCTCAAGGTCACCGCCACAATCGTAGCGAACCCGTCCGACGACCTCTGGGGAACCTATCATGTGGCCGGCAGCGGTGCGGCGTCCTGGGCGGGTCTCGCGCAACGCCTCTTCGAGATCGCAGCGCGCCACGGCGGCCCCACCGCAAACGTCAAACACATCACACGGGCCGCATACCAGGCCCGCTCCTCACGTCCGGCCAATGCGCGCCTGGACTGCTCCAAGCTGGCGCAAACGTTTGGTGTCGTGTTGCCGCACTGGGAGACCGGGCTTGAGGACTGCGTCGCGCGGCTGCTGGCTGCACCGCCCATCGACTGAGCCGGAGCGCCGCACCGTCCAAATCTCGGCCACATTGGCGCTAGAGCAACCTGCCTTTATTCGGAATCGGAACGATCCCGAATAAAGGCAGAAAGTTGCTCGCCTCTAAAGTGGCGATCATCTTTGTGCTTTAAGTTGGAACCGCAATAGCGGTTCCAACTTAAAGCACGATGATCTAGTGCTCCGACTCACCTAAATTGTCGGGTACAGGCGTTTGAGTTTAATTCGCGCGTCTTCGGTGGTGAAGCGCCAATTGGCGGTTTGGGCGCGGTTGTTGCGGTGTCGTTGCCAGCGCTCAACTTTCGCTTCCAGTGAAACCTTATCGTGAATGCGCCGGTTAAGGCACTGGCGCGCAAGGACGGACAGTTCGGCTTCGGCCATGTTGAGCCAGCTGCCATGCCTGGGTGTATAATGCCACTCGAAACGCTCGACCAGCCGGCGGGCTTGGTCAGGTGGGAAAGCTTCGTAGAGCGCGGAATGGGTGTGGGTTGACAGGTTATCCTGGACAAGGACGATCTTTTCCGCCTCGGCAAAGTGCTGATCGCTCAAGTCACACAGAAAATGCGCGTAGTCGATACTGGTGCGCCGGTCCGTGATTTTGACATGGCGCCAGCCTTCGAGCGGCGCAAAGCCCATGAACAGGTTGGCGACGCCGGCCCGGCGATACTCATAATCATAGCGCACTGGCCGGCCCGGCGCCATCGGGATCGGCGTGCGTGTTTCGGCAACGAGCTGTTTGCTGGTCTCATCCAGACAGACCAGCGGTCGGCTGGGATCATGCGAGCGGGTATAAACGGCGAGCACGTTTTCCATAGCGGCAACGAAGGCGGCGTTTTGGCTCGGCGGGATCACCCAATATTTGCTGCGGTGCGGCTTGAGTTCGTTTTTTTAAGCGTCCGCGCGACCGTGTTGTGATGCACCGTCTCGACGATGCCAAGTTCGACGACCTTGTCGGCGAGCAGACGGATCGTCCATTGTGCACACCCTTCAGGCGGCTCTGAGCAAGCCAGGGCAATGAGCCTGGCTTCAGCCTCGCCGTCAAAGATCGGTTGTCTCGGCGGGGTCTCACGTTGCTTGCGCCTAAACACCGCCTCGAGCCCTTCGAGGACGCACTTCTGGCGCACCCGCTCGACCATTCTGACATTGGTCTCAAGCGCCTCACAAATCGCAGTGTCGCATAAGCCTTCACCACTCGGGCCCTGATCCGCCTTCAGCAAGATCCGCGCTTTAAGGTTTGCCTGCGCCGAACACTTGCCCTTGGTGATCATTGCGCTCAAGCGCGCGCGCTCATCGCCTGACAACTCGACAATGTGTCTCTTATTGGCCATTCTGACGTCCCCCTACCATCGTTGATGACAACCGAAGAATCACTGTTCGCCAACAAACGCAACCCGCCAGTTTAAAAAAGGCGGAACACTAGTGGGCCTGGGCTTATCAGCTAGCAGTCTACTATTCTGGATCGGGCACTTCATACCAGCCCGGGCGCAGGTCGGATCGTGTTCGCTACGCTACAACACAATCAATCGGCGGCTTACTTCCGGGTGATATAGAGACCACCCACCCACACAACAACGTAAGCCAACAACCCTACGACCGTCATTGTCATGGCGCTGGCGCCGCTCGCCTGCGTGATCAATCCCCAGGTCAGAACGCCAACACTTATCGCGCCTGCGAGAGGCAGGATAGCTGCCTTGACTAGATCAAGAACCATTGTCTTCAACCACAGCCTTCTTCGTTTGACCACACTTTAAGCCAGTATTGCTTCGCCGACGCTTGGTTCGCAACCGTCGCCGCCACATCACAAGCCAGTTTTTGCCCGCGTCTTGCCCGTCTTTTGCTCGCCCCCTGATTGTGTTCTGGATTAACAAACGCTTGACGACCTCCGTCCGGGAACCAGGCGCTCGATCCGGAACACGAGATCATGTCCGCCTCAGGCTGATCGAGCGGGCCGGCCCGCTCCCCGCCCGCCCGTCAGATCATGGGGTTTGGGCCGGCCGCCGCTTGACCCGGCCCCGATGACGGCTTTATTGCCCGACGCCTACGGCTACGGCACCTATTGTTCTCAGCCTGTCGCCAAGGCGGGTGTCGAGCGGGCCGTTTCCATGATCTTAAGTGGGAGGCTGAGCAACGACCCATGTCGGGCTCGTTAGGGCTGCTTCCTTCCGGACCTGACCCGGTTGGCGAGGGACACGTCCGCGCCAACCTCCCGCAGCCTATATGGCCGTTTTGTGACAGGAGAGCAAGGGGCATAACGACGGGCGATTGTCCGCGGCGGCGGCGCACATACCTGATTTTGCCCGCAACCGCGGTCGCACCGCATCCCCTGCGTTGCGCACTTTGACGCCCTGTGCTGTTGTCGCGCCGCTGGAGGCAAGCCATGTTCATACCGACAATCCGCGACTCATCAATCCTCGATCGCCAAAGCATCCGCCGTTCGGACGAAGCCTATCTGGCCGAAAGGCTGAACGAGCCGGGCACCAGAATTCTGGTCCTTGCCGGTGAAAGACCGGTAATCGTGTCGAACGAGGACCGGTCCGGTGCCGCTCCGAAATGGTTCACGCGCGATGAACTGCAGGATCTCGGTCTGCCGGTTGCGGACGGCTATTTCTTAGGGATCCACCCGGATGGAACCGCCCGGTTTGCGCTTGCCGTCAGCGAGCACCATGCACGGGCGACACCGGCGGCGGCAGCGGCGCTGTTTCCCATGGTTGACCTGCGCACATTAGCTATGACCAGCGATATGGATCCGGATGACCTGTCGCTGTTCGGCATGGCCAAGGCGCTCAATCATTGGCACGAAAATGCCCGCCATTGCGGGCGCTGCGGCGGTACCACCGACGTCAAGGACGGCGGTTGGCGGCGCAACTGTTGGGCCTGCGGGCGCGACCAGTTCCCGCGCACCGATCCGGTCGTCATCATGTTGATCGTCGACCCGCCCAACGAGCGCTGCCTTCTGGGACACGAATCGCGTTTCGACACCTACATGTGGTCGACGCTCGCCGGTTTCATGGAGCCTGGCGAAGACATCCGCCATGCCGTGCGCCGCGAGACGATGGAAGAGGTCGGCATTGTCGTCGGCGATGTTCGTTTCTACCTGTCACAGCCGTGGCCGTTCCCGCATTCCCTGATGATTGGCTGCCATGGCATCGCCCAGACCACGGACATCAGGATCGACCCCGACGAGATCCAGGACGCGCGCTGGTTCTGCCGCGCTGAAATCCGCGCAATGATGGACGGGACCCATCCGGAAAACCTCAACGTGCCCGGCCGGCAGGCGATTGCACGGTCGCTGGTCGAGGCCTTCGTCAACGGCGAGGTGACGTGATCATCACCGTGCGGAGCGGCCAGAGATGATCGTTCGCCCCGTGGTGATCAGCATCGCCCTCGTCGTCAGCTTTGTGCTCGGCAGCTGGCTGGGCGAACTGATATGGCCGGGCTCGGTGTTGCCCGGCGCCGTCATTGGCGCCGTGATCCTCGGGGGCGGCGTGCTTTGGTTGACGCGCAATGTGCGCGGCTGAAAGGAAAGACCTCGGCCAGCTGACAATCGCCGTTGATCTCGGTTGCGTTCGCATTGATCCCATCCCATTCACCAGCAGCGGTTTGCCTCAATTGACCTGGCTCGGCCCGTCGCCTATCTCCGGACCATGGCCAAGCTCGATATTGTCACGCTTCCGGATCCGGTTCTGCGCCAGGTTTCCGAACCTGTCGAACGCGTTGACGACGACCTGCGCGCGCTGCTCGACGACATGCTCGAGACCATGTACGAGGCCCCCGGCATTGGTCTCGCGGGCATCCAGGTCGCCGTACCGAAACGCATTCTGGTGCTCGACGTCGCGGATCACGAAACCGAAGCGCCGAACCCGATCTCCATGATCAATCCCGAGATCGTCGCCAGGAGCGAGGAGACCCGCATATACGAGGAAGGCTGTCTTTCACTGCCCGAAATCCGCGTCGAGATCGAGCGCCCGGCCGGCGTCGTTGTTAGATACGTCGACCGCCAGGGCGCGCAACAGGAACTCAAGGCTGACGGCCTCCTCGCCACCGCCGTTCAGCACGAGATCGATCATCTCGACGGCAAGCTGATTATCGATTTCATGTCCCGTCTCAAGCGCGACATGGTCATACGCAAATTCAAAAAGATGGCCCGGGCCTAAATGTCAACTTGATCACCGCGTTGCGGCGATAGGCCGAGGGCTGCGCCCTTTACGATCCCGCCAACGGCCGTAATACCGCCCCGCTTAAGAATTGGCGCGCACGCGCTGATCGAGAGATCAACATCGAAGATGTCATGCCGCCACGGGTTGCCGGTATCCATCGTCCGACAGGCGCGGCGTTTGTCGGACGATGGGCCCCGGCGACGCGCGCCGGGCTGACGCCGAGTTAATATTAGCCCCGCTCAAGAATCGGCGCACACGGCCGCTGGTCGAGTGATCAACATCAAAGATGTCATACCGGCACGGGTTGCCGCCACCCATCGTCCCACAGGCACGGCGCTTGTCGGGCGATGGGCCCCGGCGACAAGCGCCGGGGTGACGCCGAGTTAATACCAGCCCCCGCTTAAGAATTGACACACACGACTGCTGATCGAGTGATCAACATCAACGATGTCATACCGGAACGGGTTGCCGGTATCCATCGTCCCACAGGCGCGGCGCTTGTCGGACGAGAGGCCCCGGCGACAAGCGCCGGGGTGACGCCGAGGTAGTACCAGCCCGGCTTAAGAATTGGCGCACACGACCGCTGATTGGGCGATCAACATCAAAGATGTCATACCGGCACCTGTTGCCGGTATCCATCGTCCCACAGGCGCGGCATGTGTCGGGCGATGGGCCCCGGCGACGAGCGCCGGGGTGACGCCGAGGTCGTACCAGCCCGGCTTAAGAATTGGCGCACACGACCGCTGGTCGAGTGATCAACATCAAAGATGTCATGCCGGCACGTGTTGCCGGTACCCGTCGTCCCACAGGCGCGGCGCTTGTCGGGCGATGGGCCCCGGCGACGAGCGCCGGGGTGACGCCGAGGTAGTACCAGCCCGGCTTAAGAATTGGCGCACACGACCGCTGATTGGGCGATCAACATCAAAGATGTCATACCGGCACCTGTTGCCGGTATCCATCGTCCCACAGGCGCGGCATGTGTCGGGCGATGGGCCCCGGCGACAAGCGCCGGGGTGACGCCGAGTTGATACCAGCCCAGCTCAAGAATTGGCGCACACGACCGCTGGTCGAGTGATCAACATCAACGATGTCATACCGGCACGGGTTGCCGGTATCCATCGTCCCACAGGCGCGGCGCTTGTCGGACGATGGGCCCCGGCGACGCGCGCCGGGGTGACGCCGAGTTAAGATTGCAGACGGTGCCAAGTTCGCTGTGCTTATGGTGCATGAACCGCAAGCGGTGCCCAACACAGCCGGCGCACAAAAATCGCTCCGGTGAAACGGATCGATATTTATGCGGGCTGGTATTACCCTCTAAGAAACCCGCGACTTGATCGGAGGTTTCCGAGATCATTGCCGCTCATCAAGCGGGTCCACACCGTCTGCCCGCCATCAGATCATGGGTTTGGGGTGGCCGGGCGGGGCGGCGGGATGGTTCGAGCCAAGTTTGACAGGTGCCAAAGTGAATTTCGGCTCCGTCACCGACGCAACACCAAACAATTGTCAATCGGCCAGCAGCCTGCCATAGCCCGAGACCTTGGCGGCGACGCCCGACAATCGCAGACAGTTCCATAGGCTCGCCTGGTTGGCGGTGATCACCGGCCGGGCGAGATCGCGTTCAAGATCTTCGATGATGGCCACACAGCGCCCACCGGTGCCGACGATCAGCACGCCGTCGGCATCGCTCGGGCAGTGGCTGCGGATTTGCCGATAGAGCTCTTCCACATCCTGCGCAAAACCAAGCCCCTCGGGATAGTGCCGCTCTGGCGGCAGGCTGCGCCAGTAGGGCCCGGGATCGAAATGCAAATGTCGCGATGGCGAAAATCCGTGCGCATCGAAATACCGAACACCCTGTTCGACGGTGGCGCCGTTGTACCAGGCAGGAAACACCAGAAACGGCCGCTTGACGGTGAGGTGGGTCAATGCTGCCCGGCAATCCAGTCCGTTGGTGGTCACGCGCGTATCTTGGCCGATCGCCTCCGATAGCCGCGCGATGACCCTGTCATCCCAGCCCTTGCCGCCGACAATGCTGCTGGAGCTATGACCGATGACAACCGCTGCGAGCCG
Source organism: Hyphomicrobiaceae bacterium (assembly GCA_965223355.1). Taxonomy (GTDB): domain Bacteria; phylum Pseudomonadota; class Alphaproteobacteria; order Rhizobiales; family Hyphomicrobiaceae; genus Tectiglobus. Next base: position 2,019,349 of record CBDCWE010000003.1, on the reverse strand, counting down.
CATTGCCGCAAAGTGTTGCGCACCGCGCGCCAGATCATCTTCAAGCGCGACGTCGCAACGATCGTCGCTCCAGCGCGCCCACGGCGTCGATGCGGCCACGCGCGCGGCATGCACCGACACGCCCTCCGGCATCATCGCCCACCATTCTGCTTCCGGCACCGCCTCGCTTGCGACGATGAACATCCCGATCCGTGCCTTCCAGCCCCAGTTGTCAGGTCGTGCCATGTAACATTGCTCCTGTGCTCGGATTCATGAGTTTACGGCCGAGTGTAGCGCAACTTTCCGCTTGGCACCGCAATGGTGAACTTGGCGCGTTGCTCATGGAGCGTTCAGGCCAAGCGACCACTTGTCGATCCGGCCGACGTCACGCACAATTCAACGCGTAACAATGATCGCAACAAACCGGAGAAGCTCATGGCTGGCCGTCTCGAAGGCAAAGTCGCATTGATCACAGGTGCTGCATCGGGTCTCGGCGCCTGTGCGGCCAGGCTCATGGTCAGGGAAGGCGCGAAGGTCGTCCTGACCGACATTGCCGAGGATGCCTGCCGCGCTGTCGCAGAACCGCTCGGCAATTCAGCGCACGTCATCGCACTGGACGTGACAAGCGAAGAACAGTGGATTGCAGCGATCGCTGGCGCATCAGATCGCTTTGGTGGCCTCCACGTTCTGGTCAATTCTGCAGGCATTGGCTTGTCGAAAACCGTCGAGGAGATCGCGTTGGAGGAGTGGCGCAAGGTCCACGCCATCGATCTCGACGGCGTCTTCATGGGCTGCAAACATGGCGTCGCAGAGATCAAAAAGCACACCGGCAACATTGGCGGCTCGATCATCAATATCTCATCGATCTCCGGGATTATCGCCGGCGCGAATATGGCCGCCTACAACTCAGCAAAAGCCGGTGTCCGGCTGCTGTCCAAGTCGGTCGCGCTGCATTGCGCCAAGTCCGGCTACAATATCCGCTGCAACTCCGTGCATCCGACCTTTATCGACACGCCGATCCTCGACAAGTACCGCGATCGCTTCGGCAACGAGGTCATGCACCAGAAGCTCGGCCGCCAAGTCCCGCTCGGCCGCCTCGGCACGCCCGAAGAGGTCGGCTGGCCGATCGTTTTCCTCGCCTCCGATGAATCGAGCTTCATGACCGGTTCCGAAGTCATCATCGACGGCGGCATTTCGGCGATGTAGAAGGCGGCGGAGAAAGCAACGGATGGCAGGATCCAGATATGCTCCGCATCATCTTCATGGGCACGCCCGACTTCTCGGTGCCGACACTGGCCGAAATCCTCGGTGCCGGCCACGACGTTGTTGCGGTCTATTCGCAACCGCCGCGCAAGGCCGGGCGCGGCTTGGATGAGAACAAATCACCGGTCCATGGCTACGCCGAGGCAGCGGGCATCCCGGTTCTGACACCCACCGGCCTCAAGACCGCTGCGGCTCAGGCTCAGTTCGCAGCACACCGGGCAGATGTTGCCGTCATCGTCGCCTACGGTCTGATCCTGCCCAAACCGATCCTTGCGGCACCGCGCTTCGGCTGCCTCAACCTGCACGCCTCGAAACTGCCGCGCTGGCGCGGTGCGGCGCCGATCCAGCGCGCCATCATGGCCGGCGATACCGAAACCGCGGCAATGGTCATGCGCATGGACGACGGCCTCGACACCGGTCCGATTTGCCTGGCAGAACGTGTGCCGATCAGCGCCAACGTGACGGCGGGCGAATTGCATGATCTGCTCGCCCGCACTGGCGCCAGCCTGATGGTCAGAGCATTGGCGGCGCTGGCGCGCGGCAGCCTCGTTGAGACGCCGCAACCCGAAGCGGGTGTGACATATGCTGCCAAGATCGACAAATCTGAAGCGAAAATCGCGTTCGCGCGCCCGGCTCGCGACGTTCACAACCACATTCGCGGGCTGTCGCCGTTTCCAGGTGCCTGGTTCGAAGCCGCGGCCGCCGGCAAAAGTGAGCGCATCAAGGTCTTGCGTTCGGAATTGATCGACGAAGCGTCGACGGCCGGGACTGTGCCCGGCACCATACTCGATGCGCGCCTGACGATCGCTTGTGGCGACGGCGCCGTACGCCTCGTGCGGTTGCAGCGCGCCGGCAAAAGGCCAATGGCGGGCGATGAGTTTCTGCGCGGCTTCAAGCTGATAAAAGATCAACAAATCAGTTAGAGAACCTCCGAACAAGTCCGGGGTCCAGGGGATAATTCCCTGGTCGGGGTGTTTGAGGGGCGGACAGCCCCTCAAGGATCGCCGCAGCGCGGCGATATGTTAAGGGCTCTGCCCTTAACGATCCCGCCAAAGGGCGATGCCCTTTGGAAACCCGTGGCCTGATCAGAGGATCCATCGATCATGCAGCGCATCGTGCCTCGGCCTGCGCGGCCGCATCGCGCGATCGCAAATCCCGTACCTTGGCCACGCCGGCACCACACCATGAAGTGCGATGCAATGGTACCTATTTGATGAGACCACTAGTAGTTCGGGGTTATGTGCGTGATGGCATCGATTCCGAAAGTTGAGAGCGCATTTTGTTGCACGGCTTTCAAACCGCTTTGCAATGCTTGGCGCAATGCTTGGGGACCGGCGGCTTCGGCAATGAATTCCGGCACGATCCAGAGCCGGTAGTCCGACGTCTCGATCGCGCGTCGACACGACAAGCGCCCGGCGATCAGCTGACACGTCGTATCGGCCGTCGCTTCAACGGCTGCGCGGCGGTCGTGCCGGAGCCAGCCGAGATCGATCGGTTGCAACATTGCCGATTGTGCCGCCAGATCAACCTGGCGGAAGGCGCAGTGGCGCATGCGACGGCAGGCGCCCGCGCGCCGACCAATGGAGTTGACAGGGCCAAGCGCTGCCGCGCGTGTCATTTCGCGCGAGGCCTGATTGCTGCCGGCGCTGATATAGCACGTGCCGCCAACGCAGAGCACCGGATCGATCGACCGCCGAACCGGCCGGTGTCGCCACTTCTCGCGCGCGCGCATCACCATCAGCACGGTGACCGTGCGGATCGCACGACCAATGCGTCCGGATTTCGGTTGCGGCACTGTTGGCTGAGCCTGTGCCCCCGAGCGGTCCGGTCGAACAACCGGACGTTCGGAACGGATCGTCCGCGGCGGCCGCGCACCGACGTCGATGTTGCGGCGGCCAGGTGTTGACTTGCGCTGCTGGTGGGTGCGGCGCAGCATGTCCGCAAGAGCATCCAAGCGTTGGTTCCAGCCGGACTGGCGTTGCTTGCTGTCGACGTCTTGCGGCCAAACCTGTGGTTGCGCCGGACTGGATCGGACTTGCATCGGCGGGGCTCGCGATGTTGATACCTGCGGTGCTTTGCGCTGCTGAGCTGCACGCTTTGCCGCGCGTTCTTCCGCGGCCGGTCCGTCGCTAAACTTCCGTGCGAGAGCCTCGGCCGCGCTTTGCGAGGAGGCCGCGGCAGAGTTTACGTTTACAGCAAGCAACAGCGTTGCCGACAGGGCGAAACAACGAACTCTACGCAATTCATTGGTCATCGAAAAAAGCCTATAGCCTTTCAGACACTGGCTCGAACCACCGCGCTGCCCCGCCCGGCCACCCGGAGAAACATGGCCTGAGCTGGCCGGGGCAACGGGCGGGCGATGTGAGCCCACCCGACGCGAACATGATCAAGGCCAATCCAATCGATACCCGGCGCCACGAACGACAACCGCGCAACAACCGCGCACCGACGAAATCAGTCTTGCACGGCGGTTGTGAACACAATCTGAACCGCTCACCGCCGACGCACGACCGCATCTCGTTCAAGCTTCAGCCACAATCGCGGCAAGGCCCTGGCGATAGGTCGGATAATGCAAGTTAACGCCCAATTCGCCCTTGATTTTATCGTTCGCAACACGCTTGTTTTCGTTGTAAAAGCTGCGTGCCATGACACTAAGATCGGCTGTTTCGAAGGCTATTTCCGGCGGCGCTTCAGCGCCGAGCAGCTCGGCGGCAAACGTCACAACGTCCTGCGGCGGGGCGGGCAGATCGTCGGTAACATTGAACGTGCCGGTGACACGCGGGCGATTGACGGCGCACCACAACGTTTCCGCGATATCAGCGACGTGAATGCGATTGAAAACCTGACCGGGTTTGATCAGGCGCCGCGCGGTCCCGTCCCTGATTTTATCGATGGCGCTGCGCCCGGGTCCGTAAATCCCCGACAGGCGGAAGATTTGCAGGCCGAGGTCGTGCTGATCGGCAAAGGTCAGCCAGCTGCGTTCGGCCGCGACGCGCCGCTTGCTGCGCTCCGAGGTTGGTTTGAGCGGCGTCGTTTCATCGACCCAGGCACCGGCGTGATCGCCATAGACGCCGACGGTCGAAAGGTAGCCGATCCAACGACAACCGCTGTTGGCAATGTCGGCCCTGCAACAGCGCAAGACCGGATCACCGTCGCCGTCAGGCGCGATCGACACGAGTACATGCGTGGCTGTCGCGATCGCTTCTCTTAACGCTGCTCCGCTTTCGCGCCCGTCGAAGACCAATGGCGCGACACCGGCTGCGTTGATTGCCGCGGCTCGGGCCGCGTTGCGCGTCGTGCCGACCACCCGCCAGCCAGCCGCAATGCAGCGTTCGGCAAAGATGCCCGCGCTATAGCCAAAGCCGAAACAGAGCAGCGTGTTCATGGTCTCTGCCTCGCTTGCGCCATCGCCCATTGCCATTCATCGCGGACCAGTGGATCCGTTTCCGTTGCTGCGCACTCGAGCGCCAGTGCGGCAAACTCGTGGCCGTCCATAAGGCGCGCGATGGCCCAGACCGCCATGGCGCGCACCAGCGGCGAGCGGTCATTGAGATTGGCGGCGGCCGCCGGCAACAGGCGCTTGTCGCCTGAATTGCCGATTGCGATCAGTACATTGCGCGCCAGCCGATCGCGTCCGGTCCGCTTGATCGGCGTGCCGGCAAATCGTTTGCGAAACGCTTTATCGTCCAGTTTGGCAAGTTCGGCCAGGTCGGGATCATCGGTTTGCGCCTGGGCACGCAACTTCGTTTCGCGGGCCACGCTCGCAAACTTGTTCCACGGACAAACGGCGAGGCAATCATCGCAACCGAAAATCCGGTTCGCGATCGCCGAGCGAAACATACGCGGGATGGTGCCGGCAAACTCAATCGTGAGATAGGAAATACAACGCCGCGCATCGAGTTTGTAGGGAGCGGGAAACGCATCGGTCGGACAGACATCGAGGCAGCGCCGGCAACTGCCGCAATGATCCTCGGTCGGGGACGATGGTTGCAGCTCGGCGGTTGTCAGAATTGCACCCAACAGCAGCCATGAGCCGTGCTCGCGCGAGACGAGATTGGTGTGCTTGCCCTGCCAGCCAATTCCCGCCGTTGCGGCAAGCGGCTTTTCGAGCAACGGCGCCGTGTCAACAAAAACCTTGACGTCGGCATTCGCCCGCGATGCCAAGCGGCCGGCGATCTGTTTCAACCGGCCCTTAATGACGTCGTGATAATCGCGGCCCTTGGCGTAGGCGGCGATAACTCCGCGATCACGATCGCGCAAGCGGCGCAGGGGATCGTTGTGCGGCGCGTAGCTGATGGCCAACAGGATGGCGGACCGGCAGTCGGGCCAAAGGTTGTGGGGATTGGCGCGCCGGTCAACGGTGTCGGCCAGCCACGTCATCTCGCCGTGGCGGCCGAGTTCGACAAATTCGCTCAAGTGTTGTGCTGCCTGCGCAATCGCCTCAGGACGCGTGATTCCGACCGCGTCAAAACCGTACCGGACGGCGTCCTCATAAAGCTGTTGCTCAATCGACATTGTCTCTATCCTGGCGCCCGCCAGCGCAGCGAATTAACCGATACCAATGCGTCCGGATTTATGAGTTTACGGCCTAGTGGTCTGTATCACTTAAAATGGTGTATTCAGACGCTCAGATTTGGTCTGTGCCAAGGCGCGGTGGCCGTGGTGATGCTGGCGCATCATAAGGCCGCCGCAACGCCGGCATCAGACCAAATCTGAGCGCCTCCGGTGCGCTGCCCTGGCCCGTGAGGGCGTCAGCCGTGCTCACCATAGCACACGCTATGCTTGCGCACGCCTTCCTGCTCACGAACCAGGGCAGCGCATCTGAATGCGCCATTTTAAGTGATACAGACCACTAGATCATCGTGCTTTAAGTTGGAACCGCCATTGCGGTTCCAACTTAAAGCACAAAGATGATCGCCACTTTAGAGGCGAGCAACTTTCTGCCTTTATTCGGGATCGTTCCGATTCCGAATAAAGGCAGGTTGCTCTAGTGGTCGATATTCGAGTAATGCGCAACCGGCGGTTGGCTTGGCAGGTAGTCGGCAAGCAAGGCCTGAAAGGCGCGCCTGGATTTGAGCCGCATGTACCAGTCGTTGGCGGAAGGATAGTCCTGCCAATGGATTTCGCCCAGGTAGTCGAGCACCGACATGTGGGCACCTGCAGCCAGATCGGCAAAACTCAGGTCATCGCCAGCCAGCCAGTTTCGATGATCGACCAGGAAGCAAACATATTGCAGATGATACCTGAGGTTCTTGGCAACAGCGCGCAGCACTTGTGAATTGGGTGCCGGATTGGCGGCGCGAACGATCAACTGATAATGCTTTTCAAGCAGCAGTTCACGCGTGACTTCGCGGTCCATCTTCAGGTGGAACCAATCGATCAGCCGGCGCGCTTCGGCACGCGCGTCGATATCGCCGGGAAGGATCGGCGGCGCACCACCGTCGATCGGGTGGGCGGGATAAGCATCGGCCAGATATTCTGAGATTGCATAGCTGCCGCACAACACGGCGCCGCGCTCGACGTCGAGGACGGGCAGTGCGCCCGACGGATTGACGGCAAGGAACGATGGTTTCCACGCCCACGGTTCTTCGTAGATGAGCTGGTAGTCAAGGCGCAGCTCATCGAGCGCCAGACGAATCGAGCGCGAATGCGGGCACAAAGGATAGTGTGTCAGGCGGCGCATGTGACAGTTCAGAATCAGCTACGGATACCTATAGGGCAGTTCCTGATCGTAGTCGCAATTGTGTCAAGTCTTTTTCCGATCGACCGCATGGCCGTCGGCTGTGGCATTCGGGCGGCTATCCAAGCAAGCGATTGCTGTTAAAGACAACTTGGCGTGCGGGCCGGGACAGCGAAGATCACAGGCCTGGCGGCTCGGCCGCAGGTCGCGCAGTGCCAGGTGCACGGCGGGAGGTGTTCGAATGCCGACATGGCAGGTCGTTTTGCTCGGTTTCCTGGAGGGTTTGACCGAATTCATCCCGGTCTCTTCGACCGGGCATTTGCTACTCGCCGGCCATTTTCTCGGTTTCGATTCACCCGGCAAAGCGTTCGAGGTTTTGATCCAGCTTGGCGCCATTCTGGCCGTTCTATCGGTCTATTTCGCTAAGCTTCTCAAGATGTTGGTGGATATGCCGCATGACCCGCGCGCGCGCCGGTTCGTGGCCGGCATCTTACTTGCCTTCCTGCCGGCCGCCGTCGTCGGGGTGCTGGCCCACGATTTCATCAAGACGGTGCTGTTTGAAAGCCCGGCGCTGGTCTGCACGACCTTGATTGTCGGCGGCGTCATTTTGCTGATTGTTGACCGGCTCGATCTCAAGCCGGTCTACTACGATGTCATGGACTATCCGCCGTCACTGGCGTTCAAGATCGGTGTTTTCCAGTGCCTCGCCATGGTTCCGGGCGTGTCGCGCTCCGGTGCGACGATTGTCGGATCGCTGTTGATGGGAACCGACAAACGCTCGGCGGCGGAATTCACCTTCTTCCTGGCGATGCCGACGATGGCGGGCGCCTTTGCCTACGATCTCTACAAGAACTGGTCGGTTCTCAGTGCGGATGCGGCGGCAGGTATTGCCGTTGGCTTTGTCGTATCGTTCGTGGTTGCCGTCGCCGTCGTGCGCTATTTGCTCGATTACGTCAGTCGATACGGCTTTGGCCTGTTCGCCTGGTGGCGGATCATCGTCGGCAGCATTGGCCTGCTCGGTCTCTATGCCGTCTGAAACCCGTCGGGAGATGCGTTTTCGCTCAAGTGAAGGGTTTCCAAAGGGCCATGCCCTTTGGCGGGATTGTTAAGGGCGGAGCCCTTAACCAATCGCCGCTGTGCGGCGATTCATGAGGGGCTTGTCCGCCCTTCAAACACCCCGATAAGGGGATCATCCCTTGGCGCCCGGACGTGTCCAGATGTTTCCTAACGCGAGCCGACCGTCGCCACGACGTCCTGGTCGGTCGGGAAACTGCCGGTGGCCTTCTTGGAATAGGCCAAACGGCCATCGACGGTGATTTCGAACACTCCACCACCGCCAACGATCAGTTGCACGGTTGCCGCCGGCTGTACCTTTTCAATCAGTTGTTGCGCCGCACGGGCGCGCGGTTCGTAGCCTCAAAGGCCGCAATATTCGATTTCGATCTTCATCTGTTCCGACTCGCTGCTGGTTGGACCCGAGGCCCGACAGTCGTGGATCTCATCGTGTGGACCTCGTTTCGATATGGACGCAACTTATACCAGTCTTGCGCTCAGCGCATTATCGACGATGTGTGGGCAAGTGACGCCCCATCGACGAGGATCGGTTGGTTCGAACGCTGGCGCCGCCCGCATGGGGTCGTTCTCAAACTGGCGCGCGCCAGAGACCGTGCGGAGCCGCCAGAACACAAACACTAGATCATCGTGCTTTAAGTTGGAACCGCCATTGCGGTTCCAACTTAAAGCACAAAGATGATCGCTACTTTAGAGGCGAGCAACTTTCTGTCTTTATTCGGGATCGTTCCGATTCCGAATAAAGACAGGTTGCTCTAGGCGTCAAGGCGGGCGATGACATCGCCTTCGCCGACCATGTCGCCCTCGGCAACCAGAATCTCGGCGACCTTGCCGGACTGCGGCGCGCCAATCGGAATCAGCATCTTCATCGATTCGATCGTCAGGATCGCATCGTCCTCGTCCAGCGACGCGCCCACTTCGGCGTCAATCTTGGAAACAACGCCGGTCATATCCGTTTTGACATCGATGATTGCCACGGTTCGCCCTCCGATTGGTTCGCCCGAAACATACAATGAAGCATGGCGCGGATGTCGCTGCGGCGGATGAAATCACTGTTGTGCTCGACGCCGGCTTTTGTCGCGGGCACGCGATGGCATAACATCGCGCTGAACCCTTTGATCATTCCGCGGCCGGATGAGGACAGCACGCCATGGACTTCGAATACTCAGACAAGGTCAATGAACTGCGCGATCGACTGACCGCATTCATGAACGCGCACATCTATCCCAATGAGGCGACGTTTCAAGAACAGCTCTATGCCATGGGCTATGGGACAGAGAACTGGCAGAACTGGGGCCCGGTTCAAATTGTCGAGGACCTCAAGCCGAAGGCACGGGAAGCCGGGTTGTGGAACCTGTTTCTGCCGGATTCCGAGCGCGGTGGCGGCCTGAGCAATCTCGAATATGCACCGCTGTGTGAAATCATGGGCCGTGTTGGCTGGGCGCCGGAGGTGTTCAACTGCTCGGCACCGGACACCGGCAACATGGAAACCATCGAACGATACGGCAGCGAGGAGCAAAAGCGCGAATGGCTGGAGCCGCTGCTGGCCGGCGAGATCCGCTCATGCTTCGCCATGACCGAACCGGCGGTGGCATCTTCAGATGCCCGCAACATTGGCGCCACCATCGTTCGCGAAGGCGATGAGTATGTGATCAACGGCCACAAGTGGTGGTCGTCCGGCACCGGCGATCCGCGCTGCAAATTGTTCATCTTTATGGGCAAGACCGACCCCGACGGCGAAGATGTCTATCGCCAGCAATCGATGATCCTGGTCCCGCGCGACACACCGGGCATTACGATCAAGCGGATGCTGCCCGTATTCGGCTTTTCCGATGCGCCCCACGGCCACGGCGAGGTGATCTTCGATAACGTCAGGGTGCCGGCAACCAACATGCTGCTCGGGGAAGGCCGCGGCTTCGAGATCGCCCAGGGCCGCCTCGGGCCGGGCCGCATCCACCACTGCATGCGCCTGATCGGCCAGGCCGAGGTCGCACTTGAGAAGATGTGCAAACGCGCGATGGAGCGCCATCCCTTCGGCAAACCGTTGACCGAACAGGGTGTCACCCGCGAGCGCATTGCCGAATCGCGCATTTTGATCGACCAGGCCCGCCTGCTGGTGCTGGCCGCAGCCGATAAGATGGACAAGGTCGGCAACCGGGAGGCGCGCAAAGAGATCGGCATGATCAAAGTCGCGGCACCGAATATGGCCTGCCAGGTGATCGATTGGGCGATGCAAATGCACGGCGGCGGCGGCATGACCAGCGATTTCGGTCTCGCCTATTCCTATGCCCGCGCCCGCGTCATTCGCCTCGCAGACGGACCCGACGAGGTCCACCGTGATCAGATCGCGCGGCTGGAATTGCGCAAGTATCGCAATCACTAGGAGCATGAGACGTTGCAATGACTGCTGCTCGAGACGGTCGCGAACTCGGCCCACCCCTCGACGCTCACCGCTTTGACGAGGCGGCGCTTGCGGCCTACCTCAAGGGCCGCATCCCCGGCTTCGTCGGTGACGGCCGGGTCGAACAGTTTCTCGGCGGCCAATCCAATCCGACGTTCTTGATCGAAGATGGATCGGGCTCTTATGTGATGCGCAAGAAGCCGCCGGGCAAACTCTTGCCCTCAGCGCACGCCGTTGACCGCGAGTTCCGGGTGATTTCGGCGCTGGCCGACACCCGCGTACCGGTTGCCAGGACGCATGTTCTTTGCGATGACGAAAGCGTTATCGGTCAGATGTTCTACGTCATGGATTACGTGTCCGGGCGGGTGATCACCGAACGCGGGTTTCCAAACTGCAGCGCGCGGGAGCGTGGCGCCATGTTCCATGCGATGGCCGACGTCTTCGGTGCGCTTCATGGCGTCGACTACAGGGCGGTGGGGCTCGACGGTTTCGGGCGTCCATCCGGTTATGTGGCGCGCCAGGTTGCGCGCTGGTCGATGCAATATGAAGCTTCGAAGGTCGAAGACTGGGAACCGATGGACAACCTGATCGCCTGGCTGCCTGAAAACGACCCTGCCGATGATCAATCGGCCATCGTTCACGGCGATTATCGCGCCGGCAACCTGATCTTTGACAACGACAAGCCCAGCATCGCCGCCGTGCTCGATTGGGAGTTGGCAACAATCGGGCATCCGCTCGCCGATCTCGGCTACTTCCTGATGCCCTATCGCCTCGACCACGAGGAATCGACCTACGGCATCAAGGGACTGGATCTCGACGGCCTGGGCATTCCGCCGGAAGCCGCCATTCTCGAGACCTACGCCCGGAGCGCCGGCCGCACCGGCGTGCCGAATATCGACTACTACATCGTTTTCTCGATGTTCCGTCTGGCGGCAATCCAGGCTGGTGTGTTGCGTCGCGGCCTCGACGGCAATGCCGCCGACCCGCGCGCGATCGAGCGCGGACGGCCGTACAAGGAGATGTCGGCCAGTGCCTGGGCGATCGCCGAACGGTTGTGATTTCGTGTCAGGCCGATGCCGACAATGCGTCGATGACGTCAGGCAACGCGCCGACGTTGCCCGGGGCCATCAGGTGGACACCGTGGACGCCGTCGATCTCGCGCAGCTGTTCAACGAAGGCCTGGCACAGTTTGCGGCCTTCGGCCTTCGGATCGTGCGCGCGCTCGAGGCGATCGATAATCTGATCCGGCACCTCAACACCGAACAGGTTGTCGTTCATCCAGCGGGCCGATCTGGCCGATGCCAATGGTCCGGTGCCAAGCAGAATGTAAAGGCGCTCGGTGAGGCCGTGGTCGGTAAGCCCGGCGATGTAGGCCTTTACAATGTCAATGTCGTAGCAAAGCTGGGTCTGGATGAAGTGGGCGCCGGCATTGGCCTTGCGTTTCAGATCCGTCGGCTCCCAATCGGCCGTCGGAACCTGCGGCACATCGCTAGCCCCGTTGAAGAACTTCGGCGCCGTCAGAAGTCCGCGGCCCGATGGCAGCACGCCTTCGGTCGACATTTTGAGAGACCAGGCCAGCAGGTCGTGGGACTTTGCATCAAACACGGCTTTGGCCTCAGGCTGGTCGCCGGCGGCGGGATCATCGCCGGTCAGAAACAGGGCATCACGCACGCCCAACGCCGATGCGCCCAGCAAATCCGCCTGCAACGCGATGCGGTTGCGATCGCGGCACGTGAACTGGACGATGGGTGAATGACCGTTCTGGACCAGAATGGCCGATGCCGCCAGGCTCGACATGTGGACGCGCGCGCCCGGCCCGTCCGTCACGTTCAACGCCGCCAAACGATCCTTGAACGGTGCAGCCAAGGCGACAAGCTCATCGGGGCCGCCCGAGACCGGCGGTACGATTTCTCCGGTCAGCACAAACTCGCCGGACTTCAGGCGTTGCGCGAGTTTGCTTTGTTCGAGTGCCGTCATGGTTTTTGCAATTGCCTCCGGGCGTTGCCCAATGTCTCGTCGACAGCGACGCGCCCTTCGTCCGCCTGCCTCGGGGCTGCCGGATGCTCAGTTTCCTGATGCGATCTGCACTGGCCCGATATCCACACTACAGTCTTTAAAACTTACAGCCTTTCAGAGTTATCGCCGTTCGGAATTAACCGGAACTATCCCACTCCCCGTCGTCAGGCCGGTGTGAAGATGTTGCGGCCATCATCGGCGCCGTCAACCCTGCCGCGCGCAGCGAGGTAGTCCTTCTCGGTCATGTCTTTGAGCAGGGCGGCATCATCCGGCGTGTTGGCGATAAACCGTGTGCCATCGTCAAGGCGGCCATAGAGGATGGCGTAGGAGGGTCCCTTGCGATCGTGGATCACGGTATAGGTTTCAATCGTCGCCGGGCCCGAGGCTCGCGCGGTCGTAGCGGGGCCTTTGTCTGCGTCAATCTTCGCTTGGTAGATCTTCGGATCTTTCGGCGCAAACGGTTTTTCGGTGGGCATCGTCGTATAGACGCCGGCGGATTGCTTGGTGATATAGTTGCCGTTCGCCGTGACCAGACCCTTCGAGCCGGGTTTGGAGCGGACCTTGTTCATCATTTCGGCGATCGCATGGGTCACATAGTTGTTGCCGGGGCCGCCGAAGTAGGGCAGCCCGCCCGTCACCGTCAGGCCGCGTGGATCATCGGTGGCCAGGCCGTTCTCCTCGCAGCAGATTTCAACCGCGGAGGGAAAACAGCTGTAGAGATCGAGGAAGTCCATGTCGTCGATGGCGCTGTCGGCCATCGCCATCGTCTCGGCGCCGACAATCCGCATCGCGGGTGATGAATGGAAGTTTTTGCGGTCGATCAGATACCAGTGGTCATAGGCATCGCCACAGCCATGCAGGTAGACCCACTGTGATTGTGGAATTCCGAGCGCTTTGGCTTTGGCGACCGACGTCATGATCAGGGCGGCGGCTTGGTCGATGAACGCATTGGAGTTCATCAACTTGGTGTAGGGAAAGCCGATAAATGGGTTGGCCGCACTCACCGTTGCGATGTCCTCGGCACTGAAGCCGTTGCGCCGGTCCGCCAGCGGGTTGGCGGCAGCGACAGCTGCAAACCTTTCAAACAGCTCGCCCATCGCTTTGAGGTGATCGGGTATGGTTCGCCCGAGATGGGCTCTGATGCCTTGTTCGATCATCGGGTAGGCAAAAATCGCGCCGGCCATGCGATGGCGATCTTCGATCTCACTCCAGCCGCGCGTCTCGACCCCCCACATCTCAGGCTCGCCGCCGGCATCTTCGTTCCAGTCAAGATCAAGACCGGCTCGGTGCGCCGCCTTCTGGGTCGCAAGCGCTTCGCCGCCGGCTATCATCGCGACCTCGATCTCGCCGCGTGTGATCATCTCGAACATGCGGTTGACGCACCATTGCGGCATATTTCCGCCGGGAAACGTGTAGACGAGGCGTTTGGCATCGGTGTTGCCAATGCGTGCCGCAAGCGATTTCGGCGGATTGGAGAACCGGCCGAACGGCGATGCGAAGCGCCAGCTGGTGTCGGAAAACGAGCGCATGACGACGATCGTGTCGAGCGCCTTGAGAATTGCATCTCCGGTGCCGGTATCTTCGCCGGCCTGGCGGGCGGCCGCCGCGGTCAGATCCATCGGCGCCAGTGCTGCGGCCGGATCCGGTTCGCGCTGTGTGATTTGCCCACAACCAACCAGAACCGGGATACGTGATTCATCCATAGCACTCCACCTTTCGCTTGCCGACGGCCATCGGGACAACAGGACGTGACCGGCATGATGGGCGATCAATCCGGCGGCATCAATCACAGGTCGGATCAGTTGCGGGCAGCGCTTGGTGAGACGACGGAGTTGGGGCCTCCGAACCAGCCCCGATCGGTCGACCGGTATGACGTCTTCGATTGTGGCCCCGCTTGCAGCAGTCCATAGCTGACTTTCGATGCCGCATCGCCGTCCGGTGCCGCCTAACCGCGATGCGGTTTAAGGATCCCCGATCGCGGCCTTGCAACGTCGGGCAACTGCGCATTTGGGCGCCATCGGTGAGCGGCATCAGGTTATCGCGGTTGGCCCGCGAACCCGGATTGGAGCCGTTTGACCGCGGCCATCGCTTCGGCGGGCAAAGCGCCTTTGTTGACGGCGGCGGCTGCCTTCTGGATTTCGTCCAGCGATGCAATGCCGATTTCCGTCGTCGTCAAGGCCGGATTGGCGATAACGTAACGGATCGCGAGTTCCGGAAGGTCGCCGACAAACCCCGCATCGACCACCGGCTGCAGCGCGCGCGCACGCCTTACGTCCGTCGTATAATCTGCTCCTGACCCGATCGGTTCGACGACCTGCATACCGAACGGATGGCGCGTCTCGCTGCCGCTCAGTGCACCGCCGGCCAGAACCCTGACACCGATCACGCCGACGCCGTTGTCGGCGGCCAGGTTCAGCAACTGGCGATAGTCCTGTGCCGGATAGTTGGCCGGCATGGCCGCGCCGGCGGTTGGGTTGAGCACATTGTAGAAGACCTGCGCACCATCGAACTTGCCGGAACGAATGAGGGTGCAGATTGCCTCCGTGTCGCCGTTGGCCGTGAAGCCGAGGTACCTGGTCTTGCCTTCTGTCCTCAGCTTTTCGAATACGGGCACGACATCGTTGAGGACTTCGTCGGCGCAATAGACGTCATCGCTTGCTGTCAGTGCCAGCGTATTGTGCAACTGAAAGAGATCGACGCTCGATTGGCGCAGGCGAGCGAGGCTGTTCTCGATCGATGTTCGTATGGCCGTCTCGAGGTGGTTGCGGTCATCGCCGGTCAGGCGCACCTTGGTGCTGACGATGATGCCCTCGCGGTTGGCGCCGAGGGCCCGTCCAAGATTTTCTTCCGAGGCGCCATTGCCGTAGAGCGGCGCGGTGTCGAAATGATTGATGCCGTTGTCACGCGCCCACGCGACCGCCTGGTCCTGTTCGTCGGGCGCGCCCTTGGTCATCAATCCGCCAACCGCGCCGCAGCCAAACGTCAACAGCGACATGTCGAGATCCGTGCGCCCGAAACGGCGTCGTTCCATTTTTTCTCTCCCGATCGCAAAAGTCGGTTTCAGACGAGCGTTGTTTTGGCGCTTCGCCATGCTCAACCATCGCCCCGAACAACAAGCGGTGAAGTCCCCTGCCGGCGGCTTGGCCGAACGCAACCCGGCTGATACCACTGACCGAACCTGACCTGATGGCAGGCAGCACGTTCCCCAAAACCAACGGAGTGATGGCGAGATGATCACATTTTACTACAATGGTGCACCAAACCCAATGAAGGTTGCACTTTTCCTCGAAGAAGCCGGGATCGCCTATCAGCCGGTGCCGGTCGATACCCGCGCGGGCGATCAGCACAAGCCGGAATACAAGGCGCTCAACCCCAACGCCAAGGCGCCAACCATTGTCGATGACGGCGTTGCCGTTTTCGACAGCAACGCCATCCTGCTCTACCTTGCAGAAAAGACTGGCAAATTCCTGCCCTCCGATCCGACGGCACGCGGTCCGATGTTGTCCTGGCTGATGTTTGTTGCCTCCGGCATCGGCCCCTACTCGGGCCAGTGCGTTCACTTTCGCCATCACGCGCCGGAGAAGCTGGCCTACGCGATCAATCGCTATGAGTTCGAGGCCGAGCGCCACTACGCCATCATCAACGATCGCCTGGCAAACAACCGCTACATGATGGGCGATGACTACACCATCGTCGACATGGCAGTTTGGGGTTGGGCCAGGATGGTGCCGTTCATTCTCGGCGAGGATGCCATGGCGAAATTCCCGCATCTCAAGCGCTTCATGGACGACATCAATGCCCGTCCGGCGGCTGAACGGGCCGAAGCGCTGAAGTCCCGGCACGCGTTCAAGACGGACATGGATGACGAGGCGCGGCGCAACATGTTTCCGTCGAATGCGCGCCTGACCGGGTAATTCGATTGCGGTCGCGGTGCGTGATCAATGCCTTCGGCCGCCCGGTTTCGCCGGGCGGCCGATTTCTTGCAGAGGCTTGCTGGGCCCGTCGTCGGCAGCCGGCCGCGAACCAGACCTATGCTGCGAGTTCTTCTTCAACCTGGCCGAGACGTTCTTTGCCAAAGAACATTTCATCACCGACGAAGAACGTTGGAATCCCGAAGACGCCGCGCGCAACTGCCGCTGCCGTGTTGTCGATGAGTTGCTGTTTGATGGCGGGGTCCTGGGTTTTTGCGACCAGCCCGGCGCCGTCGAGGCCGGCCTCATCGAGAACGCGTGTGACGACGTCCGGATCGCCGGTGTTTTCCGCCCGCTCCCACATCGCGGTAATGATTGCGTCGATATAGGCGTCTTTCACGCCGGCCTCCTCGGCCGCCAGCAGACCGCGCATAATCAGCACGGTCGTAATCGGAAAGTGCGGGTTCATCTTGTAGGCGGTGAGCCCATGCTTTCTGATAAAGCGCTCGCCTTCGAGCTTGTGATAGGCCTGCTTGCCTTTGACATCCTTGAAGGCAACAAACGGGGCGACATTGTTGGTTGCCTTGAAGATCCCACCGAGCAGACACGGCGTGTAGACGACTTGCGCACCATGGCGCGCTGCAATGTCGGGCAGCACCTTGTGCACCATGTAGGCATTTGGGCTGGCAAAATCGAAGATCAGTTCCACGGTTTTTGTCATGCGAGCTTTCCTGGTTTGATGAGCGTGAACATCCGACGCTGCTGCTTAGGCCGTAAACGCATAAATCCGGACGCGTCGGTATCAGCCAATCCGCTGCGCTGCCGGACGCGAGGATGCAGACAACGTGGTTCATGTTCAAATCCTTGGCGCACTGCGGCCAAGACAATTGGCGCCAACGGGCCCGGCTTTATGCGTTTGCGGCCCAAATCATTTCCGCCTCAGGCGGGGGAGCCGTGCCGGCCGGCCCGGTCGCCCGGAGAAACGTGGCGTTGGCTGACCGGGCGGGGGAGCGGGATGGTTCGAGCCAAGCCTGAAAGGCTTCTGTAAGGCTATAGGCGGCCTTGCCTGCCGCGGCAATCGGTCAAGACCGCCTCATCACGCGTGCGATTGCGCCATCATAGGCTGTTCATTATTGCCGGGCGAATGTTTGCCGCGTTGTTGTCTAAGGTTGCCCGATCGCCACGGGTCGCGCTCGAAGGGATGATAGTTGATGTCAAACGACCCCGTACGGCTCGCCTTTGCGCAGCGCTTCGGCACGGCATTGAACAACAAATTCTGGGGCGTGGTGTGCGCCAAGTATCGCGGCCGGATCGTGTTCGAAGAGGGCCACGGAACCGCCAACCGGGCCGGGCTGGCAAACGACGGCCGTACGCTTTTCGAAATCTCAAGCGTGAGCAAGCAGTTCACTGCCGCAGCCCTGCTGCGACTTGAGATGGACGCCAGCCTGCGCATCGATGATCCGATTGACATGCTGATCGAACACGTGCCGGACGACAAACGGCTGATCACGGTCCGCCATCTGCTCACCCATACCTCGGGCATCGATCCGGATTTCGGCGTGGCGTACGCTTCGCAAGTGTCCCGCGCCGAGTTTATGCGACTGGTGCTTGAACGGCCGCTGGCTCACGGCATTGGCGCCGGCTTCGCCTACGCAAACGTCAACTACAGCCTGCTCGCCGCGATCATCGAGCTGGCTTCCGGTCTGGCGTTCGAGACCTACCTGAGACGGGCGCTGTTCGACCGAGCGGGTCTCCAAGATACCGGTCTGATCGGAACGCCTTCGCTCATCGCCAGCGCGCGTGACAGCCAGCGGATGGCGTTTGGCAGACGGCAGGGGACGGCCGCGAACTGGCACTGGGGCTGGGGTTACAGGGGCATGGGGGGCGTCGTGACGACGGCGCGGGATCTGATGACCTGGGACGCGGCGTTGAGTGGCAACGCCGTGCTCTCTGACGCGGCCAAGCAGGCGATGTTTGCGCCCGGGCTTGGTGGTTATGGACTGGGCTGGTTTGTCGAGATGATCGACAATGACCGACTGCGGGTCTGGCATAGCGGCAGCGTCTGCGGCTACGAAGCGCTGTTCGTTCGCTATCCTGGTGAACGAACGGCGCTGGTTGTGCTTGCCAACGAAGCCTATGACCTGGAACGGATCGAAGAAGCCTTCGAAGACGCGCTCTGCGAGATTGACAAGTCCGGCGGTGTGGCGGGCGTTTGATCCGCCCTCAGGCCGTTTCCTCGAGCCGATCTGTTGCCGGCGGAGGCGTGCGCGAGAGTTCGGAAATCTCGCTGCGCAGTTCCGCGGTCATGGCAACGTTAACCGCGTCCAGCGACGGTTTTAACTGCGCGAGGTTGCGCGCGCCGATGATCGGCGCGGTGATCGCCGGGTGGGCTGCCGCCCACGCCACCGCGAGGCTGACCGGATGGATGCCACGGGCCTGGGCAAACTCCGTAAACGCGCTGGCCACATCGTAGGCCCAGTCTTCCCGATAACGGCTGGCGTAGTTCGCCTGCTGCACGATACGACCCTCGTTGGGACGCTTGTCACGGCCGTATTTGCCGCTCAGCAGACCGCCGCCGACGGGGCTGTAGGTGATGACGCCCAGTCCCTCGGCCGCAGCCAGCGGCAGGATTTCGACCTCTGCTTGGCGCTTGACCAGATTGTACATCGGCTGAATGACGTCGATCCGCGACCAGCCGCGTAGGTCGGTGATACCGAGGCTCTTGGCCACCTGCCAGGCGGTCCAGTTGCTGGCGCCGAGATAGATAACCTTGCCCGCCTGCACGAGGTTCTCGAGCGCGCGCAAAGTTTCCTCGAGCGGCGTGTTGTCGTCCCAGCGGTGCATGAACAGGACATCGAGCCGGTCGGTGTCGAGCCGTTTGAGGCTCGCCTCGACGGCCTCGACAATGTGACGCCGGTTTGCCCCGCCGGCGTTGATGTCGCTGCCCATCGGGCCATGGCATTTCGACGTGATCACCAGGTCGTCGCGTTCGGCGCTGATCAGGCGGCCGAGGATCGTTTCCGACTTGCCGCCATTGTAGACGTTGGCACAATCGAAGAAGTTGATGCCGTGCTCGCGGCAGGCGCGATACATCCGCTCGGCCTCGTTTGCATCTGCATCACCGCCAAACGACATCGTCCCGAAGCACAGCCGTGAAACTTTGACACCGGTGCTTCCCAAACTGCGATATGTCATCCGTCCCTCCAAACCGTCAATTCCTTGGACTGCGCGTTTATACCAGCCCGCATAAATATTGACCCGTTTCACCGCACGGCAAACCACAGCCACGATCTGGCGGAGAACTGGGCGGTGACCGGGCGGTGGAGTGGGCCGGCAATGCAGAACCGCTTGCAGAGCGGACATGATCTAGGTGCCCGTCGGCACGGCCCGGTAATCGTCATCGCTGACCGCCTCCAGCCATGTCGTGGCGCGACCCTGATCGTCCTGCTCCGACATCGCCAGATGGCACATCATCTGATCCGGCGATGAGCCATGCCAATGCTTCACTCCCGGTGGGATAACGACGGTATCACCGGGCCGGATTTCGTGCAGTTCTTCGCCTTCGATCTGATAACGCCCGACGCCGGACAACACGTACAGCATCTGGCCGACCGCGTGGCTGTGCCAGTTGGTTCGCGCGCCCGGCGTGAAGGTCACTTTGCTCGCCTGTAAGCGAGATGGTGCCTCCGGTCTGACGACCGGATCCTGCAACACGGTTCCCGTAAAGGACTCGGCCGGTGCAAGCACGGTAGTACGTTCGCTGGCGCGGATAATGCGAGGCTTCATAGTTTCCTCCCTGAATGGTCCCGATCCTGACCTAGCACTTTACTGAAAGAACCGCCAACGCCTCCAGTGCAACGCTGTCTTCCAGAAATTCACGGGCCCTGCTCGCGCACAAGAAGGTGCGCCCGCTCTTGTCGAACGAGCATTTCTCCGTCGACGGCACCTTGATCGACGCCTGGCCATCGCAGAAAAGTTTTCGTCCCAAGGACGGTTGCGATGATCGCCCAAATGGCAGCAACGGCGAAAATTTTCATGGCCAGAAGCGCAAGAACGACACGCATCAGAGCACGTCCGACGCTGATGCTTGGCTGTTTCGCAAAGCAAACGAGCGCGAGGCGAAGCTGTGCGACATGGGCCATGCGCTGATGGAAAACCGCAATGGTCTGGCTGTGGCCGGCATGGTCACGCATGCCGACGGCAGGTCAGAGCGGCGCGCGGCCGAGGATATGCTTGGCGCCAGGCGCAAGGCTGCAGGGCGGCGCATCACCGTCGGCTCGGACAAGGCCTACGATACGTCGGATCATGTTGCCAATCTTCGCGAGCTTGGCGTGACGGCGCATGTCGCGCAAAACGACCCACCCAACAAAAGAACCGGCAAGCGTCGGCGATCGGCGATCGACCAGCGCACGACACGCCATGCGAGCTACGACCAATCGCAGACGCACCGCAAGATGGTTGAGTGCATCTTCGGTTGGGCAACCAGCCCATTCTCGGTGCCGCGCCCTGCTTTAATCTTGGCCAAATCGGCGCCGATGTGCCAGGATTGATGAGTTTGCGGCCTAATCACAATTTTGGCCGATTTTTCACCGTCGCACGACAAGTTGAGCACAGCGGCCACCAATTTGTTAAGGTGTGCTAAGCAAACTTCCGGAAAACCAATCGTCTGATGAGTAACCGAAAGTGATGTGGGGTAGCGAAATGAAGCGTCTTTTAACTGCTGTCAGTTTGGCGGCGATGTCGGCATTTGCGGTGAGCTACGCGTCGGTGGGAACCGGTCTGGTCACCGAGGCACAGGCCCAACAACCATCGACTGGCGGCCATCGCGCCTCGAAGTACTACCGTGATGGTGCGCGGGTGCGCGGTTATCGCCGTCGCCGCGGTGGTTATTCGTACTCGGCGGAAGATACCATTAACACCTATGGCGACAGTCGCACGGTGACCGGTGGTGCCAATTCTTACCGGTTCGAACTGTACACGCGCCAGACGCCATCCGGCCCGTTCGACCATGGCTACTTTTTCGATTCCGGCATTGGCCTGCATGGCGGCGATTCACCCTACATGAACTAGGGGACCTCCGAATAAGTCCAGGGTCCAGGGGATAATCCCCTGGTCGGCGATTGGTTAAGGGCGCGGCCCTTAACGATCCCGCCAAAGGTATGGCCCTTTGGAAACCGGTGATGTGTTCGAAGGCTGCCTAGGCCTGCTTGGCGTAGGGCGGCGGGGCGAAGTAAACCGGGTATCTGCCGAACTTGGCCATGTCGATTTCGACCAGCGCCGGTCCGTCGACGGCAATCGCTTCGCACAGGCTGGGACCCAGCCGGTCGACAGCCGCAACGCGCCAGAACGCCAGGCCGGCGAGCTTTGCCAGGCCTGCCAAATCGGGGCCGACCGGATCGGCTGCGAAATGGCGGCCGCCGTAAAGGGTGTCCTGGATGTCCTTGATCACGCCGTAACCGTTGTCGTTCATGACCATTATAACGACGTCGGCGTTTTCCTGAACGGCAGTCCACAGCTCCGTCATATTGAGATGGAAACCGCCGTCGCCGGTCATGGCTAAGACCTTGCGGCCGCCTGCGGCCAGGGCGGCGCCAATGCCCATCTGATAGCCGGGACCGATTGCGGCGCCGACCGGATAAATGTTCTGCTCCGGCTCGGACAGCGGAAAATACCGGTTGCCCCAGGTTGAGTTCGAAATCGTGATATCGCGCACCCACAGCCCATCGGCCGGTAAGGCGTCGCGAATAATGCCGGGGAAATCCGCATAGGGTCCGAGCGTTTCGCGGAAGGCAGCATGGACCTTGGTTCTGGTCCCGGCGATCGTCTCACGCCAACTTGCTGCAACCTGCATGCGACCTTCCACCTGGTCGGCAATTGCAGCAAGCGCGGCACCGGCCTCGCCGACGTGGACGTGATCACAAGCGTAGGTGCGCCCGAAAGCCTGCGCGTCGACGTCGATGTGAATGCGCCGATCGGGCAGCCGCAGGTGCAGATCGCGCGTTTCGTGGCCGCGCATGCGCCCGCCGGCAACGATCATCAGATCAACGTCGCGGTAGAGCGCTTCGACCAGCGGCGTTGCCGCAAACGCGCCAAGCGACATCGGGTGATGTTCCGGAATAACGGCGCGGCCGTTGACGGATGTCACGACGGCGATACCCATGTCCGCGAGGCGGGCCACCGGCGCGCGCGCGAACTTCGCCCCCGTGCCGCACCATAACAGCGGTTGCTTGGCAGTTGACAGCATGTCGGCAATCGCCGCGAGGCTTGCGGCATCGCCGGCCTGCGGCTCTGGTACCGGCAGGACAATATTGTCGAGGCCTGCCGGGCGGGTGATCTTGGCGCGTTGCACGTCGATCGGAATTTCGACGCTGACCGGGCCCATCGGCGGTGTCAGCGCCTCGGCCGCCGCCTTGAGCAAGATGCCGAACGCCGTCGCCGGCGCGGCAATGCGATAGGCGCTTTTCGAAACGGACTTCAGCATGCCCAACTGGTCCGGCACGTCGTGCACGGCGCCGTGCGCCCGATCGAGGTCGGCGGTTGCCGTCTGGCCAGTGAGATGCAGAACCGGGCTCGATCCGAACCGCGCCTCGACCAGCGCGCCGGGCGCATTGGCGGCGCCGGGCCCGGTCGATGTCACAAAGCAGCCGAGGCCGCGGCGGGCGCGGGCATAGCCATCGGCCATGTGGCCGGCGCCCATCTCACCACGTGCCGGCACAACCCGCACCGTGTTGCGCCGGCCAAGTCCATCGATCATCGGGATGTTGTGGACAGATACCACACCGAAGACGACCTCGATGCCAACCTGGTGGATGAATTCGGCAACCAGATCGCCGACGTTGTAATCAGACATGCTGCTGCTCCCGCGCCTTGAGGTTCTGGTCGACACGCGTGAGCATAGCGCGCCTGCGGTGCTTGCGAAGCCGCGTCTCACCGTTGTTCGATCAGGCAGACGATAACTGTTGTGTCGGCGCGGACCGGCTGCTCAAAGATCCCTTTCGCCGAGAAACGCGCCGTCGCGGCGCAGGCGGTCCTGAAGCGCTGAAATGTCGATGGCGGTCGTCGATATGGCGGTGCTGTGCGCCATTGCCGCCGCTGTGCCGGCTGCCTGGCCCATCGCGAAGCAAGGTCCGCTGACCCGCAACGATGCCTGACCGTCCGGTGTTGTCGACGCGCAGCGCCCCGCCACCAGAAGATTGTCGACACCCTTAGGGATAGTGGCGCCAAACGGGATCTGGTGATAGCCGCGGCCCTGAAGAAAGGTCCATTTGGTGGCGCCCTTGAGATGCTGTTCGAGAGGCCAGCCGTTGCAACCGATCGAATCATCGAAGTCACGGCAGGACAAGACATCGTTGCCTGACAGCACGACGTCGCCGACAATCCGCCGGGTTTCACGAATGCCGATCTGCGGCGCGGTCTCGAGCAGATAGGCATTCTCGAAGCCGGGCACGCGCGCGCGCAGAAATCGGAAGTACTCCTGCACCTGGCGCCGGCCCTCGTGTTCGGCAAAGCTCAGGTCGGCCCAGTCGCTACCGTCGATCGGCGCGCCATCACGGCTGATTTGTGTCAGATTGCAACGCCATTCACCGGCATGCGGCTGCGGATTGATAATCCCCGTCTTGCGCGGCAAATCGAAGGTATCGCCGGCTGCGGCGATCAACGCCGCCAGGTTGGGTTTGCCCTCGGCAAGCGCGCGTGCATCATCAACGTTGCCGAGGCGGAACATCGTGGTCGGATAAGCCAGAAACCCGTCATCATCCCCGGTCACGCACGTGGCGCCGGCCCAATGGGCGAGATCGGCATCGCCTGAGCAATCGATGAAGACCTGTCCGGCAATCGCAGCGCGTCCGGACTTGGTTTCGATCAGGATCGCGCGGACGTTGCGCGCCGCGGTGATGGCGCCGACGGCAAGCGTGTGAAAATGCACCTCGACACCGGCCGCAGACATCAAATCGTCGGCTGCCAGTTTGTAGGCCGACGTATCGTAGGCCTGCGCGGCTGTGCCCGGGCCGCCGGCCGGATCTTTCACCTGATGCGGCGGCAGCAGCCCGTCGAGGCGTTGCAACCGGTCCAGAATTTCATCGGCGATGCCGCGCACGATTTGCTGGATTGAACCGTTGATGTGGGCATGCAGGCCGCAAAAGTTGGTGACCATGGCAGCCGTTCCCATGCCGCCAAGGAAACCATAGCGCTCGAGCAGAATGGTTTTGGCACCGGTGCGCGCGGCGGCCGCAGCCGCCGCGATGCCGGCAGGGCCGCCACCGAGCACAACGACTTCGGTCTCTGCCACGATCGGTGTCCGGCGCGGCGGTTCGGCTATTGTCGGCATCTGATCGGCTCCCGGCTGGGTGAGCGCACGGTGCACAGGTCCACAGAGCGCCCCAATTCACGCCGAATGCTCGACGACGATGGCCGTGACGGTCAACTGATCGTTGCGTGATGGCGCACAATTTCAGGCGCCGACGCCTTGACAAGTTCGTAACGTCATCGAACGCTGACAGTCCCCTCGCCAGCAACAAAGGCAACCGCCATGGCAAATCCTGCTCCTTCGCTGCCGCCGATCCGCAAAGACGCCGTTGACGAGGTTCCGGTTATCGATCTTGCAGACTATCTCGCCGGCAAGCCCGGGGCCCGCGCGCAGGCAGCCGCGGAACTGCGCCATGCCTTTGAGAACATCGGCTTCTATTTCATCGCCAATCACGGCGTGCCCCAAGACCTGATCGATGATGCCTTCGAAGCGACCCAGCGCTTCCACGCGCTGGCACTGGAAGACAAACTTGCGATCAAGATCAACGAATACAACATTGGTTACCTCCCAATGCGTGGCGGCACAACGCGCCACTCGCAACTCAACGAGAACAACAAGCCCAACGTCAACGAAGCATTCTTCATGGCGCGCGAACTTGCACCCGATCACCCGGACGTTGTGGCGGAGAAGCCGTTTCGCACAGCGAACAAGTGGCCTGACAATCTGCCCGGTTTTCGCGAGACCTGCCTTGCCTATGCCGATGCGCTGGAGGGCCTGGCGCTCAAACTGGTGCCGCTCTATGCGCTGGCGCTCGATCTGCCCGCCAATTACTTCGATGCAGCCTTTGCCAAGCCGATGTACAAGCTGCGCATGTCGCACTATCCGCCGCAGACGGTTGTTGACGACAACGAGTTCGGCCTCGCCCCGCATACCGATACCAGCTTCATGACGCTGTTGGCGCCGAACAAGGTCGCCGGCCTGTCGGTCAGAGGGCCGAGCGGGCGCTGGTTTGACGTCGCCGTCAACGAGACTGCGTTTCTGGTCAACGGCGGTGACATGCTGCGGCGCTGGACCAACGACCGGTTCCTGGCAACGCCACATCGCGTGATCAACCGCACCGGCGAGGAACGCTATGCCATTCCATTCTTCTTCGATTGCGCGGCCGAGTATGAAATGTCATGTCTGCCGACCTGTACGGGGCCCGGCAACCCAGCGAAATACGACCCGATCACATACGTCGATTACATGACCTGGTTCCGCAAAATGAACTACGGACCGGGTCGCAACAAGCAAGACTGAACAAGAGGCGGCACAAACAATGGCGGCGACGGTCGGGATTTTCGAGAAGGCGTTGGCCCGCCTTGGTGGTGAACTGGACGGCCTTGGACTGGATGTCGCGTTCAGGCCGTTCGACCGCGAAGGCCGGTTTTTGATTGACGGGCAGGCGATCGAAGCGGGCGCGGTTTCGCTCGACTATCTGTGGCTCAGTCCGGACATCAGCGTTGAGCGAATTCAGGGCCCGGTCTTTGAGATGGTGCTCAACTGCCGTTCGATCGGCGTGCTGCAAACGTTCAATGCCGGACTGGATCATCCCGTCTACGGCCAGGTCGCACGACGGGGAACGCGGATCTGCAACAGCAGCGCACAGGCGGTCGCGATCTCCGAGTTTGTGCTCGCGCACGCGCTGGCCGCCTTCCATCCGATGGTCGAGCGCCGTGACCTGCAGGCGCGCAAGGAATGGAAGATCACACCGTTCCGCGAGATTTCGCGCACCAACTGGATGATCGTCGGCTTTGGGCCGATCGGCCAGCGCGTCGCCGGGTTGGCCAAGGCGTTCGGTGCCACGACAACGGTGATCCGCCGTTCGCCGGCGACCTCAGAGACCGTCGATCGCTCCGGCACCTTGGACGACCTGGCGCAGTTTCTGCCGTCGAGCGATGTCGTCGTGCTTGCCTGCCCCCTCAATGGCGCGACCCGCGGACTTGCCAATGCCGAATTCTTTGGTTCGCTCAAGGATGGTGCCGTGCTGATCAACATCGCGCGCGGCGCATTGATCGACGATGCAGCGCTGATCACGGCGCTGGATAGTGCCAAGCTGGGCCACGCCGTGCTCGATGTTTTTCACGAGGAACCGTTGCCAACCGACAATCCGCTCTGGTCGCACCCCGGGGTTACGCTCACCGCCCACACATCGTTCTCTGGCAGCGGCACGCGGCGGCGGTGGGATGAATTGTTCCTCGACAATATCGTCCGATTTGCGAACGGCGAACAATTGGCCAATGAGGTCAACCCGGGCGACCTCGTTTGATCGAAGCCCGCACCGTGGCTGTAACTGCCGGTGCCGGTCCATCGACTGGCATTGCTCGGCCTTTTGGCAGCCGGCCAATGCAAGCGGCCGAGCCCCGGTGAAGTGCCCGAGCAAGGTGACGCGTTGCAGATCGACGCAGATCGACAGCGTCAAGGCGGCTCAACGTCCAGCGTTGCGACCGAGACCTGCTCGACGTCGAAGCGCGCGCTGCCCAATCGTCGATTTGAGGCCGAAGCGGCGCTCTACGATGCTCGTTGCAACAGCGGCCCGGCGAGGGCGCCGCGGCGCGCGAGATTGGCGCGGAACTCCGCCGCAAAGACATCCGGGACAGCGGTGGTCACACAGCTGTCCGACAGCAGTGTCTCGCACCAGGCTTTGACATTCGCAAACTCGTCCAACAGTCCGGTCTTGAGAACCGCATCGCAGATCTTGAAGCGTTGCAGGAACGGCGCGTAGGCGGCATCGACGAGGCTGAGCCGCGGGCCGTTGAAATACGGTCCACTTGCCGCACGCTCGGCGGCGATTGCCTCGTCCAGTTTCGCCAGCACCGTGCGCGCGTCGTCGAGTCCGGCGGCGAGCTCTGCTTGCGACTTGGCATAGGTGATCTTGTTGAGGTTGGCGGCGAACGTTGGTGTGAAGTCGGTCCAGGCCCGGTTGCGGGCGCGCTTGACGGGATCTGCGGGATGCAATCGCGGCGCCACCATTTCATCGAGAAACTCTGCGATGGCATTGGATTCAAACAACGGCTGATCATCCACCAGCAACACCGGCACCTTGCCGTGCGGTGAGATTTTCAAGAACCAATCCGGTTTGTCGCGAAGGTTGATGTAGGTCACGTCGAAATCGACGTCTTTGGCGCGCATTAGGATCACGGCGCGCTGCACCCACGGTCACGTGAATGAGCTGATGAGATGATAGGTGTTGGTCATGGCGCGTTTCCCTGGTTGACGAAAGCGCGCCAACTGTAACGGCTGAGGGTTTAGCGTCAATGGCGCCAATCACGACGATCCGAGCAGTACCGCCGGGCCCGAACCAGTTGCCGGATCATGGCGCCGCGATATAGGCTACGGCGCCGAGGACGCGGCCAACAGTCGTTTCGGAACACGGTTGCGACGGTCTCAGCGTCGGTTTGCGTTGCGGCCGGAGGGGCTGGGCGACTTTGTTGAGCAGGTTGTGCCCGAACCGCAGCATCGCGAGATGTTGCGCCAAGATGATGGCGATGACACCGTGCGCGAACATCTTGGAGCGCCGCGTTCTGTGAACAAGTTCTTCGCCGATTGGCAAGACGGGAGATGACGGCTATGGCATGGCAAATGCGGCTCTACGAGGACGTGCTCTCAGCACGCCAGACGCTGACGCTCGCGCGTGCAAGGCCGCGGGCGATTTATGTTGCAGCCGGCGCCATTGAAGCGGCCGGTCGTGCCGTTGCGAGCGATGACGGGTTCGTCTCGGTCGGTCAGCTGGAGGCTACGTCCGGCGACGGCGGAGCGTGTCTGTGGCGGTGGGAGATTGCGCCGGCATCGTGTTCGCTCGATCTGTTGGCCGATCAATCGACGTTGAAGCTGCAGCCGGTGATTTTCGATCACGCCGTCGATGCAACGCATTTGCTGAGGCTCGACAGTGTCGCTTTCCCGCCCGGCGGCTGCGCCTACCTGCACACCCACCAGGGCCCCGGAATTCGCTGTCTCATCGAGGGCCGCATTCGGATTGATACGGTGGGCCACGCGTGCGCCTACGGCCCGGGATCACCATGGTTCGAAGCCGGGCCTGAGCCGGTGTTCGCGCAGGCCGACGACAACGTTGCAACGCGCTTCATCCGCGCGATGGCTTTGCCGCGCGAACTCGTCGGCAAAAGTTCAATCCGTTACGTACGCGCGGAAGACAAGGACAAGCCGAAGTCGCAGACCTACCACGTGTTCGACGAGCAGCTGCTGAGCGATTAGCGCAACCTGCCTTTATTTGGCGTCGGAACGATCCCGAACAAAGGCAGGTCCCTCAGGAAACCTCTGAATAAAGTCCGGGGTCCAGGGGACAGATCCCCTGGTCGGGGTGTTTGAGGGGCTGAAAGCCCCTCAAGGATCGTCGCCGTGCGGTGATTTCGGAGGTTCCTTGGCTCGAACCATCCCCATTTAGCCACGCATTAAAACGATATCGAAGCTGACACGCTTGGCCTCGGCTTCCATGCCCGCGAGAGGTTCCAACAGCGGCATGACGATCGAGTCCTGATGAAAGGCCGATTGCAGCCACGGGTCCTGTTCATGATGAGGGTCGCCGGCAAAGTACATCTGCGTCACGAAACGCTCGCGCCTGCCACACACCTCGAAGTGAATGTGTGACGGGCGGATACGATCGGGACCGGCCGGATATGCACCCGGCTTGATGGTCTTCAGCGCATAATAGCCATCATCGTCGGTGTGGACGACGGCAAAGCCTTCGAAACTGGGATCGAGCGGTGCCGGATTGTCGTCGTTGGGGTGCGTGTAGCGGCCATGCGTATTGGCCTGCCAAATCTCAAGCTTGCCGCCGCGGACCGGTTCGCCGTCCTGATTGAGCACCCGGCCGGCCAAATAGATCAGCTGGCCCTGCGCCGTGCCCCGCCGACCATCAACGCGGGTGAGGTCGCCGCCCTTCGATGGCGTTGCATGGATCGGATAGAAGGGCCCCAGGATCTGATGCGACGTCGGCACCAGTTTACTGTCGTTGTTGGCGCTCATCAGCCCGCTCCTCCGTTGCGGATGGTCAGGCTAGCGAAGAACCGGGCGGTCAGCAAGTGTCGGGCGGTCAGTCCGTGAATGAGCCCGGCATCGAAGGCCGGCGCGTACGCGGGTGTTAAGATCTGCGATGTGATCGTGTCGTGGTTCGGACTTGTCGGTGAGCGTCGAAACCGCTCCAATCCCCGCCAATCAAAGGTGGCGAGCGTGCCGGCCGGGCGATAGCGAGGGGAGTGAAACACCATGCGTTTCGATGGAAAAATCGCGTTGATCACCGCCGCCGGTGCCGGCATCGGAAAGGCCACCGCGGAAATCATGGCCCGAGAGGGCGCAACCGTCATTGCCGTCGATATCGAGCAAGGCCTCGTCGAGGCGATGGCGGCAGCCCATGCCGGCGACAGCGAGGTCGGCCAAATCGTCCCGCGCGGTGGCGATGCTCTCGATCCGGCTTACGTCAGCGACGTCATCGCAACGGCAGAAAACGACTACGGCGGCATCGACATCCTGGTCAACGCCGTTGGTGGAAGCACGATAATCGACAATCCGGCAGCGACGGTGGATGAGCTTTCGTTATCGGACTGGCAACGGCTGATCGCGTTCAATCTCGATGCGACCTATCTGGTCACCAATGCGGTCGTGCCGATCATGAAACGCCGGACGGGCGGCAAAATCGTCAACCTGGCATCGATTGCCGGGCGCGGCCTCAGCTATAGCTCGTCGAGCGCTTACGCGGCCGCAAAGGGCGGCATCATCGCCCTTACGAAAAAGCTCGCATTGGAACTCGGCCCGTTCAATGTCAACGTCAACGCCATTGCTCCGAGCGTGACCCTGACCGAACGCATCCGCCCGCACTGGGAACGGCGCGATCCGCAATTGAAGGCCGTGGAACTGGGTCGGATCCCGCTCGGGCGCGTTGCCAAAGCGGCCGATCAGGCCAAGGTGATCTGCTTCCTCGCGTCATCCGATGCCGATTTCGTGACCGGCGTGACGATCGACGTGACCGGCGGCGTGTGATGGCGGCGGTGACCGGGAGGCAGCTCTGGACGCAGCTCGGGGCGCGGTGAGGCCGGATCAACGGCCGCGGCAATTCAAATGGCGGATCTTTCGGCCCGGCAATTGCTGGCCGTCGGCGCCTCTGGCAAGCTGCACTTGCTCATCGGCAGTGGCTAGATCATCGTGCTTTAGCGCAAACCGGTATCCCGGCACCGCGTCCGAGCTCAATTGAACAATTGAAAGCAGGCGTCATGACCCAAACAGCTTACGATCCCAACACGTTCCAGGCGCTCACGTTCCACGATGTTACGCGCCGATTCGCGGCAGGCAGCGATACGCCGCGCGACTATCTCGAGCGCTGCATTGCAACCATCGAAGAGCGCGAGCCGGTCGTGCAAGCGTTTGCCAGTCTCAACCTCGAGACAGCGCGCGCTGCCAGCGATGAAAGCAGCAAACGCTGGAAGGACGGTCGGCCCAGCTCGGCAATCGACGGCATGCCGGTCGGCATCAAAGACCTGCTCGAGACGCGCGAAATGCCGACGGAAATGAACTGTGCGGCGTTGCAAGGCAACTTTCCGAAACGCGACAATGCCGCGGTCTGGGCGCTGCGCGCGGCTGGCGCCATCATCTTCGGCAAAACGGTGACGGCGGAACTGGGTGGTTCCCATCCCGGGCCGACCACCAACCCGTTTGATGCGACACGGACACCTGGCGGGTCGTCGTCCGGTTCGGCGGCCGCAATTGCGGCGCGGATGATGCCGGCCGCCATCGGCAGCCAGGTTGGCGGCTCGATCATCCGGCCCGCAGGTTATTGCGGCAACGTTGCACTGAAACCGACCCAGGGCGCGATCAACCGCGGTGAACGGCTGGCAACGAGCATGTCGACCCACGGCGTTCATGCCGGCTCTATCGAGGACATGTGGCGGGTCTCGATCGAGATGGCCAAGCGCGCTGGCGGCGACCGGGGTTCAAAGGCGCTGAGCGGCCCCGCTGCGGCCCCGATCGCCACCAAACCGCAACGCTTGATAGTATTGGAAACGGCAGGGTGGGCGGGGCTGGATGCTGCCAGCAAATCCGCGTTTGCGCAGTTCTGCGCGCAACTGGAGGAGCACGGGATCGAACTGCTGCGCCGTTCGAACGACCGCGCCGTCGAGCACTTGGAGCAGGCGATCGCGAACGCCGGCGAGATCTGCAATCGCATCACCAGTTGGGAGAACCGCTGGTATCAGCGCAACATTGTCACTGAGCACGACGGCGGTATCAGCGCGCGCGCGATGGCCGTACTTGAGCTGGCCGAGGCGATGAGCCCGCAGGATTATGAACTGAGCCTGCTGGAACGGACGAAGGCGCAGCTCGTGCATGGCCAGGTCGCAAGCCTCGCCGATGCTGCGATCACGTTGTCCTGCCCCGGTCCGGCACCAGAGTGGCGCGGCGACAAGCCGGGCCAGCCGCTCGCCCCCCGGCCAACCGGCGACGCGGTCTTCAACTATGCAAGTTCAATGCTGTTTGCACCGGTCGTGAGCATGCCGCTGCTGGCCGTCAACGGTTTGCCAGTGGGCGTGCAGATCATCGGGCAACAACACCAGGACGCGCGCATGACCGGCTTCGCGCGCTGGCTGATCGAGAACGTCGCGCCAGTGCGTGTTTCCTAGAGCAACCTGCCTTTATTCGGAATCGGAACGATCCCGAATAAAGAGGCAGGTTGCTTTAGCCGGCGTGTTGCGCTTCGCGACGAGCGCCTCGAGGGCGCGCTGATCGCCGCGGCTCAATGTGATTGTGCGTGTGCCATTCCTCATGGCCTGCACTGTAATTGATTTGGCAACTCAGGTGGGGGCAAATGTCAGTGACGGAACAGTAGCATCGTCCATGGCGTATCACTCCTTATCAGGAACTGGCAGGCTCTCACCAGTCAGGATACGCCGTCTTCAGCGATTCGCGCCGTCACCAAGTTTTGCGGATTGCTCGCGCCTCGGCGTCCGACTAACCTGTACAGCAGCTGACGTTGTGGCGCCAACGTGAATGACCCGACTGAGATATCCCCATGATGTCATGCTACGCTCTTCGCGTCGCACAAATTTCGATGAGACCGCTATGAGTTTTGAGTTCTTCGTAACGTCGCTAATCGTCGTCCTCCTACCGGGAACCGGCGTGATATACACAATGGCAATCGGACTTGGTCGCGGCTTCCGCGCGAGCGTTGCTGCTGCATTCGGCTGCACTTTCGGTATTGTCCCCGCAGCATTTGCAAGCATCATCGGGCTCGCTGCCGTGTTCCACACAAGCGCTGTGCTTTTTCAGTTCGTAAAGATTTTGGGCGTCGCTTATCTGCTGTGGATGGCGTGGACCGTGTTGCGGGATGACACAATGTTTGAAGTCCAAGAAGAACGTGCTGCTCTCTCCCATTTCCGCACGGCTCTAAACGGAACGCTGCTAAATGTCCTTAATCCAAAACTTTCGTTGTTTTTCCTCGCTTTCCTTCCTCAATTCGTTGACGCCACAGACCCGAATGGCACGTCTACGATGGCCATGTTGGCGGTGTTCTTCATGGCTCTGACATTTGTGGTGTTTGTTGGATACGGCTGGTGTGCATCGCTCGCTCGGGACTACGTCATATCACGTCCAGTCATCATGCAGTGGCTCAAGCGCTCATTTGCCGCTGCGTTTGGTTTGCTCGGTCTGCGTTTGGCTTTTGCAGAAAGATGACAAGGCATGGACCACAAATTGGTACCAATTGTTTTGATCCACGATCTAGTGTTCCGCCTCTTTTAAACTGGCGGGTTGCGTTTGTTGGCGAACAGTGATTCTTCGGTTGTCATCAACGATGGTAGGGGGACGTCAGAATGGCCAATAAGAGACACATTGTCGAGTTGTCAGGCGATGAGCGCGCGCGCTTGAGCGCAATGATCACCAAGGGCAAGTGTTCGGCGCAGGCAAACCTTAAAGCGCGGATCTTGCTGAAGGCGGATCAGGGCCCGAGTGGTGAAGGCTTATGCGACACTGCGATTTGTGAGGCGCTTGAGACCAATGTCAGAATGGTCGAGCGGGTGCGCCAGAAGTGCGTCCTCGAAGGGCTCGAGGCGGTGTTTAGGCGCAAGCAACGTGAGACCCCGCCGAGACAACCGATCTTTGACGGCGAGGCTGAAGCCAGGCTCATTGCCCTGGCTTGCTCAGAGCCGCCTGAAGGGTGTGCACAATGGACGATCCGTCTGCTCGCCGACAAGGTCGTCGAACTTGGCATCGTCGAGACGGTGCATCACAACACGGTCGCGCGGACGCTTAAAAAAACGAACTCAAGCCGCACCGCAGCAAATATTGGGTGATCCCGCCGAGCCAAAACGCCGCCTTCGTTGCCGCTATGGAAAACGTGCTCGCCGTTTATACCCGCTCGCATGATCCCAGCCGACCGCTGGTCTGTCTGGATGAGACCAGCAAACAGCTCGTTGCCGAAACACGCACGCCGATCCCGATGGCGCCGGGCCGGCCAGTGCGCTATGATTATGAGTATCGCCGGGCCGGCGTCGCCAACCTGTTCATGGGTTTTGCGCCGCTCGAAGGCTGGCGCCATGTCAAAATCACGGACCGGCGCACCAGTATCGATTACGCGCATTTTCTGTGTGACTTGAGCGATCAGCACTTTGCCGAGGCGGAAAAGATCGTCCTTGTCCAGGATAACCTGTCAACCCACACCCATTCCGCGCTCTACGAAGCTTTCCCACCTGACCAAGCCCGCCGGCTGGTCGAGCGTTTCGAGTGGCATTATACACCCAGGCATGGCAGCTGGCTCAACATGGCCGAAGCCGAACTGTCCGTCCTTGCGCGCCAGTGCCTTAACCGGCGCATTCACGATAAGGCTTCACTGGCAGCGAAAGTTGAGCACTGGCAACGACACCGCAACAACCGCGCCCAAACCGCCAATTGGCGCTTCACCACAGAAGACGCGCGAATTAAACTCAAACGCCTGTACCCGACAATTTAGGTGAGTCGGAGCACTAGGGCCTGTTGAGTATCAGGCGCCATTGATGATTGCCGCCGCGGCGTAGATCATCGCGCTGAAGCTGGCGTCAGTTTTGTCGCTGCGCATGAGCAATGACAAGACAGGAGGAGGGCTGATAAAAAGCTGAAAGAAGCCGCAGATCATAGACCTTGCCCTCGTTTTCGACGAAGAGCCGTTATGTCTCAATTTGTCCTGGAGTGGCGCAACCTGCCAAAGTGCAGCTGGTGCCCAGAAAAGGACTCGAACCTTCACGGCCATGCGGCCACTGGCACCTGAAG
Organism: Hyphomicrobiaceae bacterium; assembly: GCA_965223355.1. Lineage (GTDB taxonomy): Bacteria > Pseudomonadota > Alphaproteobacteria > Rhizobiales > Hyphomicrobiaceae > Tectiglobus. The sequence goes on along the minus strand of CBDCWE010000003.1, from coordinate 1,984,499 downwards.
CCAGCGCGTCTACCAATTCCGCCATCTGGGCATGAGGCGCGTGGTTTAGGGCTCCGGCACCAAAATGTCAATCATTTCCGGCGCACAGCGGGGTGATCACATCGGCGCGCTTAGATTGCATCGAAAGGCAACAAGATGATGTGCCTCAAGCAACCTCTGAACAAATCCGGGGTCCAGGGGACCGATCCCCTGGTCGGGGTGTTTGAGGGGCTGAAAGCCCCTCAAGGATCGCCGTGAAACGGCGATATGTCAGGGGCTTTGCCCCTAACAACCCCGCCAAAGGGCCTTGCCCTTTGGAAACCGGTGATTTGATCAGTCTCTTTACCGGAGCAGCGACGCCGCCGCGTCTTCACAGCCGGCGGCGTGATGTTGTAAGCGTTATCGCGTGATGCGACTGCGCCGGCGAGAATGTGACCGGCGTAACAGTAGCCGACAGCAGCGAGGTGCGAGATGAGCGGTCCGCTCGAGCATGGGTCATTGGCGACCGTCTTTGGCGGTTCGGGATTTGTCGGCAGATACGTGGTGCGCGGGCTTGCCAAACGCGGGGTGCGGGTTCGCGCCGCCGTGCGCCGTCCGGATCTCGCCGGGCACCTGCAGCCGATGGGCGCGGTCGGCCAGATCCACCCGATCCAGGCCAACGTGCGCTATCCAAAGTCCGTCGATGCGGCCGTCGACGGGGCTGATCTTGTCGTCAACTTCGTCGCGATCCTGGCGGCGAGCGGGCGCCAGACCTACGATGCACTACACGTCAAGGGCGCCCGCGCCGTTGCCAAAGCGGCGAAGGCGGCCGGCGCGCGTCAGTTGGTTCACATTTCCGCAATCGGTGCCGATCCGAAATCGCCGTCGAACTACGGCCGCACCAAGGCGATGGGCGAACAGGCGGTGCTTGAGGAGTTCCCGGATGCGATCATCATCCGCCCGTCGATCGTGTTCGGTCCCGAAGATGAGTTCTACAACCGGTTCGCCGGGCTGGCGCAGATCTCGCCCGTTCTACCGTTGATCGGCGGCGGCAAAACCAAGTTTCAGCCGATCTATGTCGGCGATCTTGCCGATGCAATTCTCAATGCCGCCGGCGGTGCTGCCAAGCCCGGCACAATCTATGAAGTCGGCGGTCCCGATATTCTGTCGTTCCGCGACATCCTCGACAGCGTGCGCGTGTGGACCGATCGTCGGCCCATGTATGTGCTAATGCCGTTCTGGCTGGCCAAATTGCAAGCGCTGCTCACCTGGCCGCTGCCCAATGCCCTGCGCCCGATTACCGTCGATCAGGTGCGCATGCTGCAGGTCGACAACAGGGTCAGTGCCGCGGCCGTGCAGGACGGTCGCGCACTTGCCGACCTCGGGATCACCCATCCGCAAGCCGCCGGTGCAATCGTGCCGAGCTATCTGGAGCGTTATCGTCCGCGCGGTCAATTTTCCCACTATCGTGGCTGAACCTGTTGATACCGGCGTTGATCAATTGCGTTGAATGCAAACCGGTGCGCTACGACCACGGCACGCCCGCCGGTCATCAGATGTTTTGTGCAAGGCAGATGATAGTGCCTGACTGGCGACCGGCTCAGTGCAAAGAGGCGATCTCCAACTCATCGCCCATGGCCTGCTCGATCGCCACCCCTTTGTCGTCCGTCAATGCGATCGGGGAACCGTCGGCGCTGTGCAGCGCGTAGATGTGAATGCCGGCGGGAAGTTGTTCGACGGTCGGATAGGCTTCCTGAGCTTCCTCCGACGTCAAGGATTTGATGTAGGCCCACTCGCCCTCGCCAAGCTCGGCGAATTCCTGGTCCGACATGATTGGTGCGCGAACGATGTCCTCTTCGTAGCCGAGTTTCTGAGCATTCGGCGCATCAGACATGATGCCCTCCTTCGCGTGTTAAAGCTGACCGCGTCGTCAAGCAGTCTGCTCTCCCCCTCCCCGATGCCTAAGCGAGCACAGGTGCAACCGCTGCCATGGTCGGCTGATTCGTCACAATTGGCCATACACGCAATCGCGATTGGTGCTAGCCTGCGCCAATTTCGATACGCCTGACGTGACGCTCCGGTTCGAGGCGAACGAGGTCGATCGACAACAGACCATTTTCAAGATCGGCAGACCGCACTTCGATGCCCTCGGCGAGAACGAACGTGCGCTGAAACTTGCGCGTGGCAATGCCGCGGTAGAGGTAGGAGCGGTCCGCTTCGGGCTGCTGTTGGCCACGGACGATGAGCTGGCTGTCCTCGACCGTGATATCAAGCTGATCGCGGCTGAAGCCGGCGACGGCCAACGTGATCCGCAACCGCTCCGGTTCGTTGGCGGACTTATCAAGGCGTTCGATGTTATAGGGGGGGTAGCCATCGCCACCGCCCTTGCCGACACGGTCGACGAGACGTTCAATCTCCTCGAAGCCGAGCAATAGCGGGCTGGACAGCATGGACATGCGGGACATGGTGTTTAAGTCCTCAACAAAGCGACTTGGCCGAGCATGGTGAACCGCGACGCGCAATGCACCTGCGGCCCCGACCGGGCACCGCTTTGCTCCATTGCGTGAGGATATGGTGCGCTGCGAAATGACTTCAAGAACAAAGTGCCGTGGTGCGTGCGACGATTGCCAGTAAGATGTCCAAATCTTGCCGGCGGGACAGGCGGTGATCGCCGTCGGGTATTGCGGTTAACCGAATGTTGCTGCCGTCGAGAATCTCGATCAAGCGCTCGGAATGTGAAAACGGCACGTCCGGATCCGCGCGACCGTGGATGATGTGGACCGGCCGGCCGGGCCGCCACCGGGTGATGCCGAGCAGATTGCGGCGACCATCTTCGATCAGGCCGCGGGTGATTGGATAGGGCGCATCACCATAGCGAGACGGTCGATACCAGACACCGTCCCTGCAGATCGCTTCGCGGGCCGGCTCGGGAAACCGCGCCCACATCAGCTCCTCCGTCATGTCCCAGGCAGGCGCAATCAGGATGAGGGCACCAATTCGTTCCGCTTCGCCGGGATCACGGGCCAGCAATCGGCGCAACAACAACAGCGCGATGTTGCCGCCCATACTGGAACCGATCACGATCTGGCTGCCGCTCGTCAGGTTGCGAAAGACGGTTTCGGTTTCTTCGCACCAGCGGCTCAACGTGCCGTCTTCGAAACGGCCGCTTGACAAGCCGTGGCCCGAATAGTCGAAGCGCAGCAGGCCGCGGCCGGACGCGCTTGCCCAGTCCGCGAGTGCGCAGGCCTTGAGCGAAATCATGTCCGATTTGAAGCCTTGCAGCCAGACCAAGCCCGGGTTCGCACCCGCATGCCGGAGGTAGGCGATCTGGCGGGCCTGATCGCCACAGCCGACGGCAATGAATTGCGGTTCTCGTACTTTCATCCTATCAGCCTGGCAGTGCCTCAATCGTGAACCCAATCATGACACATCCGACAATTTTGCAAATTGTGCCGCGCCTTGAGACCGGCGGTGCGGAGTTATCGGCGATCGAAATCAGCGAAGCCGTCGTGCGCGCGGGCGGCAGGGCGCTGATTGCGACCGAAGGCGGGCGGTTGGAAGCGCAGGCGCGGGCGCACGGTGTCGAAATCGTGCATATGCCGGTTGCAACCAAAAATCCACTGCGAATGATGTTCAACACGGGCCGGCTGGTGGCGCTCGCACGGGACCAGAACATCGCGCTCCTGCATGCTCGCAGCCGGGCGCCGGCCTGGAGCGCGTTGTGGGCGGCGCGCACGCTCGGCCGTGCGCTGGTGACCACCTATCACGGCGCCTATAGTGAGGCGAGCGCTGTAAAGCGCTTCTATAACGGCGTCATGGCGCGCGGCGACATTGTTATTGCCAACTCGCGGTTTACGGCGGCATTGATCCAGCGCCGTTACGCCACACCGGCCGACCGGCTCAGGGTCATCTACCGCGGTGTTGATGGCGCATTTCGGCGCGATGCCGTCGCGCAGTCGCGGATTGATGCGGTGCGTCGGGACTGGCAGGTCGCCGCCGGTGATCGCGTGGTCCTGCAGGCGGCACGGTTGAGCGATTGGAAGGGCCAACGGGTGGTCGTGGCAGCGGCCGGCGAACTGCTGCAGCGCGGGGCGCTCGGTGCGGCGGTCATCGTCCTTGCCGGTGACGCGCAGGGCCGCTCGGCCTATCGTGAACAGCTTTTGGGGGACATCGCGCGCGGCGGGCTCGATGGTCGGATCAGGTTGGTCGGGCATGTCAGTGATATGGCGGCCGCGTTTGCTGCTGCAGAGTTGAGCATTGTCGCTTCGACCGAACCCGAAGCCTTCGGCAGAGCCGCCGCCGAATCTCAAGCGCTTGGCTGTCCGGTGATCGCGACCCGGCTCGGCGCACCGCCCGAGACCGTCCTGGCAGCGCCGGATGTCGACGCCGATCAGACGACCGGCTGGCTGATCGAAGCCGGCAACGTTCAAGAACTTGCCGACTGTCTGCAACAGGCCCTCACCATGTCGCAGGCGCAACGGAGCGCAATGGGCCGGCGTGGCATTGCCCATGTCGAGCGCCATTTCACGTTGGAAGACATGAAGCGCCAAACACTTGACGTTTACGATGAATTGTTAGGATGTCGTCTGCGTAGCCGATTTTCTGAGGCTGGCGGTGCTGCAAAACGGCCCGGATTTTCTTGACTTCGGGCACGATTCTATCAATCTACAATTGATGCGCCCGTTCAGCCGACAGGACGAGCGGCGTTTGACTGTTGGTTCAGTCATTGTTCACCATCGCCAGAAGTCATAGAGGAGACCAAACCATCCGCCGACCATTTCGTGGCCCGCCTGAGCGGGAACAAACCGGCCCGCGCGTCAATGACGCAATTCGGGTCCGTGAAGTTAGACTTATTGATTCAGAAGGTCAGAACCGGGGCGTCGTTGGCATTGATGCGGCGATGGAAATGGCCAGTGGCAGCGGACTGGACCTCGTTGAGGTTTCGCCGGACGCCAATCCGCCGGTTTGTAAGATCCTGGACTACGGTAAGTTCAAGTACCAGGAACAAAAGAAGGCGGCCGAGGCGCGCAAGAAGCAGAAGACCGTCGAAGTCAAAGAAATCAAGATGCGCCCCAACATCGACAATCACGATTACGACGTGAAAATGCGGTCGATGAAGCGATTTTTCGATGAGGGCGACAAGGTTAAGGTGACGCTGCGGTTCCGCGGTCGCGAGATGGCCCATCAGCAGATCGGGCGCGAACTTTTGCTGCGCGTGAAGAGCGACATCGACGAGATCGCCAAGGTCGAGTCGGAGCCACGCCTGGAAGGCCGTCAGATGGTTATGGTGTTGGCGCCGCGCTGAGGTCGGATGCTCCATAGGCACATCCCCGATGACCTATCGGAACCATTGTTCGATAAAAAAGGGAATCCCCTGATTCACATTTTTCTATAGATGCTTTAGGCTGTAGGCTGATAAGCGCGTAGTCGCAAGCGTGTTGCTGCGAGCTTGACGATCGCAAGGAAGTTGCGACCGAGTTTGTCGTGGCGCGTCGCAATACGTCGGACGAATTTGAGTTTATTGAAGAAGCGTTCGACGAGGTTGCGCTTCTTGTGAAGGCTCGGGCTGGACCAGGCGGGTTCTTTGCGTCCTGCACGCGAGGCAATGTTCGCCCATCCGCCCTGCTCCCAGATTATGTCGCGCAGCCAATCGGCGAAACCGAACAAAACAAAACAGCAATCGTGTCAGACATGTTCCTGGTTCAAACTGTCAGCTATGCTCCCGGTCGTTCAGACTTGTTCGGAGGCACCCCAACTTCGAAAGGCTCTAGATCATCGTGCTTTAGAGGCGAGCAACTTTCTGCCTTTATTCAGGATCGTTCCGATTCCGAATAAAGGCAGGTTGCTCTAGCCGCCGGCCACGCCCTGGGTGTTGACGTAGAGGGCGTAGAGCGACTGGCTCGCCGCCATGAACAGACGGTTGCGTTTGAGGCCGCCGAAGCAGACGTTGGCGCAGCGTTCCGGCAGTGAGATGCGGCCAATCCTGGTACCGTCGGGCGCAAACACGTGGACGCCGTCCAGTTCAGGCGAGCCCATGCCCCAGCCGCACCATAGGTTGCCGTCAATGTCGACGCGAAATCCGTCGGGCGAGCCACCTTCGGCATCGATCAGGGTGCGCTTGTTTGTCAACGTCCGGCCATCGGCGCCAACGTCATAGGCGAGGATTTTCTTGGTCGGCACGCCGCGCGATTCGACGACATAGAGGATCTTTTCATCGGGTGAAAAAGCGAGCCCGTTCGGGCCCAACACATCATCGCAAACCACGACCGCATCGCCGATGTCGGGGTTGAAGCAATAGACGTACTGCGCAAGCTCGGGCTCCGATTTATGGCCTTCGTAGTTGCCGAGAATACCGAAGGCGGGATCCGTGAACCACACGCTGCCGTCGGATTTCACGACGACGTCGTTCGGCGAATTGAGCCGTTTGCCTTGGTAGGCATCCATCAACACGGTTATCGTCCCGTCGTGCTCGGTGCGCACCACGCGGCGCTCACCATGCTGACAGGAAACCAGCCGCCCCTGCCGGTCCCGCGTGTTGCCATTCGAGAAGTCCGACGGCTTGCGGAAAACACTGACGGCGCCGGTTTCCTCTTCCCATTTGAGAATACGATTGTTGGGAATGTCGCTCCACAGCAGATATCGCCCGTCACCAAACCACACCGGGCCCTCCGACCAGCGGCAACCGGTATAGAGCCGCTCCACCGCGGCAGAACCGACCCTGAGCGCGTCGAACCGCGCATCGAGGGTTTCGATCAGCGGATCGGGATAGCGCGGATGATCGCGCCAGCCGGCCGTTTTTGCATGCGAGGTGGGCTCGGTGAGGTCCATGATGTGTTGTCCTGGTCAAAGAATTCTCGTTGCCGACACACTACGTTCCATCCCGCACGATTGTCATCCCAATCTGTCTGCAACGCCGGTCAAGGTCGGTGCCGACCGAAATCCCTCGCAACCGTCATCGCGGTGCTCGTCATCGGGACCCATGAAACGGATCAATATTTATGCGGGCCGGTATTATCCGCCTGCGCAGAGATGTCGGGTAACCAGCACGGCCGTGCCACATGCCGCATTTGCGCGCCGCAATTGCGCGGCCTGGCGCGCGATGGGTCGTCGGGACAAGCCCGAGGATGACAACTTCGGTTTCGGTCGGCTTGTTGTTCGGGCCGGCAACCGACGGAATGGCAGGCCCATTGATGGGCGCCGTCATCTGACAAAAAACGCGCGCCCGGTCGGTGCGCGTTGGTCAGTCTGAGATGCCGCGGCCCGTACCTTTGCCGCCACCCTATGGCTCCAGCTCGGTATCCCAATAGAGATAGTCGAGCCAGCTGTCGTGCAGGTAGTTGGGCGGAAAGGCGCGGCCGTTGCGATGCAGCTCGTGCACCGTCGGCCGGTAAGGCTTTTGTTGCGGATACATGCCGCAGGCCTTCGGCATCGCGTTCGCCTTCCTGAGATTGCACGGTGAACAGGCCGCGACGACGTTGTCCCATCGCGTCTGTCCGCCGCGGGACTTCGGGACCACGTGGTCGAACGTCAATTCCTCGTCGGAGCCACAATACTGACAACTGAAGCGGTCCCTCAGGAATACGTTAAAGCGTGTGAACGCCGGATAGAGCGCCGGTTTGACATAGGTCTTGAGCGATACAACCGACGGCAGCCGCATTTCGAATGATGGGCTGTGAACGCAGTGCTCGTATTCTGAAACGATGTTGACGCGGTCCAGAAATACCGCCTTCACCGCCTCCTGCCAGCTCCACAGCGACAGGGGATAATAGCTCAGCGGGCGGAAGTCCGCGTTGAGGACCAATGCCGGAGAATTCTCCGGCCTGGGAAAGGATGCTGCTGTCACTTCTCGTGCTTCCCAATATCCAGTTGCGCTGGAAAGGAGATACGCACGTCGCACTCGCGCATAGCCCGCATACTAAACTTCGATGTCAGATCTGTGAAGGCATGCGCGCTGGCAATGCACCGTCCGATTTCCGTCGGTGCGTTGCCCGATTTTAATGTCCCCGATAGGGACCCTCTGAACAAGTCCGGGGTCCAGGGGATCCATCCTCTGGTCGGGGTGTTTGAGGGGCTTAAAGCCCCTCAAGGATCGCCGCAACGCGGCGACATGTTAAGGGCGCCGCCCTTGACGATCCCGCCAAAGGGCATTTGCCCTTTGGAAGCCTGAGACTTGATTCGACCTTAGGCAGGTCCACCGTGCCGGCCCGACTGAGGCGGGGAACGGCTTAAGCAGGCCCGGCCACGGACAGCCCCACCACCTTGTGCTTGTCAATCAGACTTTGCACGAAACCGGACGCCTTGGCATCCTCGACGAATTGCTTGAGCCAGGCGGCCGCCTTGGTTCGCGCCTTCGGCGTTCCGACGGCCTGTTGCACCGCTGCGAACTGGCCGTCAAGGATGCGCGCTCCCGGCATCTTCTCAACGTCCGATATGAGACGCGGGCGCAGCCCCGACAGCACCTCGAGGTTATCGCGCATGAAGACGTCAAGTGCTTCATCCAGCGAGGCGGTCTTGACCAGTTCGGCGTTCCTGATATGGCGTTCGAGCCAGAGACCGTAGGCTGCCCGTCCGGCAACAGCGATGCGGTTCCCCGGTTGATCGACATCCGCCATTGATTGGATGCTGGAGCCGGCAGGTACCAGATAGGTGGCTTCGATTTCGCAGTAAGCGGCCGTGAAAGCGATCCTCTCCGCCCGTTGCGGCTCGGCGCCAATGTTGCCGATATCCCATTCGTCCAGGTCGGCGGCGTCGGCCAGTAGCCCCGGCGACTTATAGCGAACATATTCGATCGGCACGCCGGCGCGGTCGGCAACCTCCCTGGCCATGTCCGGCGACACGCCGGCCGGATCGCCGTTGTCGGCCTTGCCGGTAACCAGCAGGAAGTTCGACATGTTGATGCCGGCACGCAGCACCCCGGTTGGTGCAAGTTCAGATCGGATGTCGTCGTCCACGAGCGCCTCCCCTCGGTCCACATTCGCTTACTCTACTTGCGTGAATGACGATCATGCAACCAGTCAGCGCCGCCGTTGCAAAGATCAAGACCTCGATGACGTGCCGATTGCGGCGGCGGGACTGTCACTGGGCCTACAACGGCATCCCCGACTTTGGGTCCCGCACGATGCGATAGTAGGCCCACAGCAGTCGCGCGGCGACCGCCCGCCACGGTCGCCAGCGTTGCGCAATGTCCTCAAGCTCGTCACGGCCGGGCCGTTGTTCGAGTTGAAAGGCATGCTGGGTTGCAACCTGCAGCGCCAGATCACCTGCTGCAAATACGTCGGGGCGCCCGAGGCAGGCGAGAAGATAGAGGTCGGCCGTCCAGGGTCCGATGCCCGAAATCGCCGTCAGCCGCGCGCGCACCTGATCATCATCGGCGGCGCCGAAATCCGTGAGGTCGAGCCCGTCACGCACCACCGCTTCGGCCGCCGCGCGCAGGGTTTTGATCTTGGGGCGGGAAAGCCCGGCCGACCTCAATGCTTCATCGTCCAGACGCCGAACCGTCGCCGCTTGCATTGGCGAAATCCGCGCTTTGCAGCGGGCCCAGATCGCGGCCGCACTGGCCACGGAAACCTGCTGTCCGACAATGATGCGCGCCAGCCCCTCAAACCCGGGCGCCGTCCTGCGCAGCGGCGGCAGACCCGTTGCATCGTGAACTTTGCACATCACGGTGCACATATCGCGCAGTGCACGCACACCGCGTTCGAGGTCGCCGTCATTCTCAATCGATACCGGCTCAATCGATACCGGCTCAATCGATGCCGGGCGCTTTGCCGGCACTGCTTGCGGCCGTCTCCCGGCGGCAGGGTTGGTGTTGTCAATCAACGTTGCCGTACTCCGCAACAAGATAGCCGTTGAGATTTAGCGCGAACCTGCCCGCTCCCTCCGGCCGCGCATCACAATGCGCCATTTTAGGTGATTGAGACCACTAGATCATCGTGCTTTAGAGGCGAGCAACTTTCTGCCTTTATTCGGGATCGTTCCGATTCCGAATAAAGGCAGGTTGCTCTAGGCCGTCACAATAAGGCTCAGCCCCGCAACAAGCAAAAGCACCATGATGATCCTCTGAAAACCTTGATCTCCAAGCCGCCGGTAAATCCGCGCACCGAGCCACGCCCCTCCGAGGGTGCCGGGCAGTGCTGCGAGCGTCGCCTCACCGACCGACCGATCGAGTAGGCCCGTTGCGGCATGGGCCAACAACGCTGCAACCAGGATCGAGATATTGAACCCTTGAATGACACTGCGGCGTTGATCCTTGGTCCATCCTCTCACATCGGTCCACACGATGTTCAAGACCCCGGAAAATCCAGTCAGACCGCCAAGCACGCCGCCGCCAAATCCGATAACACCATCGCCGGCGCGGCCGCCGATGTTGGAGCCCTGACGCTCTGATTTGGTCAGCACATAGCTGGCGTAGATGACCAGAAAGATGCCGACGCCGGCCTTGAATGCAGCAGCATTGATTTGCGGCAGCAGCCATGTTCCAACCGGCACGCCGATCAAGCCTGGGACAACGAACGGCAGCACCCGCGGCCATGATATTGCCGACCAGATCATCGCCAAGGTTTGCATTTGCCCGGCCAGCGAGCAGATAATCACGAGCGATGCCGCAACCGACGGCTGCAGTGCATAGAGCCAAAGGCCCATCGCGGTGAGGCCGGTGCCGAAGCCGGTCAGCCCGTTGACGAATCCGCCTGCCAATGCACCGACAAATATGAGAAGAACTTGTTCGCTGGTCATGGATCGAGGAGAGATGATGTTGTTGTGTTTGTTAACCACCCTTTGGCTGGTTGGGCGAGAGTGCTTTTAGTGGATCAACCGCACCATGTCACCGCGCCCTGATTCAGTCGCCGAACGCCTCGCCTTTCGGTTTGCGCCGAGCCCCACGGGTTATCTGCATATCGGCCACGCGTTATCGGCGATGATCGGCTTTGAACTGGCGCGCAAGTTCAACGCCCGTTTTGTGGTGCGCATCGAAGATACCGATGTCGGCCGCTGCCGCCCTCAATTTGTTGATGCCATTTTCGATGATCTCGCGTGGTTGGGTCTCGAATGGGAAAAACCGGTGTGGTGCCAATCCGAGCGCCTGGACATTTACGCAGATTATCAAGAACGTTTGCGCCAGCAGGGCCTGCTTTATCCCTGTTTCGCCACGCGCAGCGAAATTACCGCGGCATTATCCGAAACGGCATTTCGACGTGATCCCGAAGGCGCGCCCGTTTACCCGGGTTTGCACAAGCGGTTAACCGATGACGACGTTGCCCGTCGCATCGCCGCCGGGGAGCCAATGGCGCTGCGTCTCGATATGGCCAAGGCCTTAGCCCTCGCCGTGCAAAAGTTGCCGGCCCGCAGACTGACCCTGCAAACTTTCGCATGCGATGGATCCATCACCAGCCGGACCCTTGACCCGGCCCGCTGGGGTGACGTTGTAATTGCGCGCAAGGACACCGGCACAAGCTACCATCTCGCCGGTGTCATCGACGACGCTGCACAAGGCATCACGCACGTCTGCCGGGGACGGGACCTCGAGGCGGCCAGCGACATCCACCGGCTTCTGCAGGTCCTATTGGATCTTCCCGAGCCAATCTACCATCACCATCCACTGGTTCTCGATGCGCGCGGTCGCAAGCTCTCGAAAAGTGCAGGTGATACCGCTTTGCACGGCCTGAGAAGAGCCGGTTGGACCGCCTCTGATGTCCGCAAACACCTGCGCGGGCGGCTCGCACCATACATAGATTAAAGTGATTGAAGTGCGCTTGAGGCCGCCATTATCCAAAAAAACCATATACAAGGGAAATAAATTAAACATTAACGATAAGCTCGAGAAAAATTTAGATGACTTGAGAGTAGTATTCTGTTAATCATTGGAACATCATGGATTTTAATTTATTTAGCAGGGGTCTTCTGCCGAAAAATTGAAGTCGAATGGATGGGAGGCGATCTGTCGGTGCAACTGATTGAGCACATATCGGTCACGGGACTTTGGCAGGTGGTGCAGCAGTCAGCTGCAGTGTTTGATCTTGCCGTCACGAAGGCGTTCGTCGCCATCGGTTTTGCGGCCGCTCAGGATCGCGCCGGTCTCAAGGCTGCCGGTCTCAAGGCTAAGGTCGCCCGGTGGTCGAACTCAAAGACGTTGCGATTGGCACCTCGGCCCGACAAGCGGGCCGGTCAGACGGCCGCAACCGTCCCTCCGCGGTTGTCGCTTGAGGCGCAGTTCGCGCGCGTGACAGCGATTGTCGAAACCGCCCGAACGACATCTGCGAGCATCAGCCGCCTGGAACAAGCGGCCCAGACCAAGATCGACGCTGCCGAATATGCACTGGATCGCATGCTGGACGAGCTCAACAGCGTCATGCCGCAAATCAATTTGCCGGTTCGAACGGCCGACCCGCGCCCGGTGCTGGTGCATGTCGGGTGTCCGCAAGAACTGGCCGAAGCTGCATAGCGGCGGTTCCGCAGTTAAATGCGTTTAATGCAGTTAAATCATGTCCGCCTCAGGCGGGGCCACCGAGCCGGTGCGCTGTCCCACCCGGCGTCGCCGCGGTGCGCCGCGAGACCATGGCACTGCCCGCCGGTGGGATGGTATTAGAGCAACCTGCCTTTATTCGGAATCGGAACGATCCCGAATAAAGGCAGAAAGTTGCTCGCCTCTAAAGTGGCGATCATCTTTGTGCTTTAAGTTGGAACCGCTATTGCGGTTCCAACTTAAAGCACGATGATCTAGGGCGCCCCAAGGCTGCCGGGCTATCGGCCAACTCCCGACTTCAAGAGAAACACCACAACCGCTGCTGACAGCGCCGCCAGCGCGGTACCGAGCGCGACCGCGCCGGACGCTGAATTCGTTGCGCGGCCGTTGTGCACGGCGAAAAGGTAGGCGTTTGCGCCGGTCGGCATCGCCGCAAACACGATGCACACGCCGGCCTCAACAGCGCCCAAATCGAACACGGACGTCGCCAGGTACCAGGCAACGAGCGGCATCACGGCGCACTTGAGGAGCAGTATCATCAACAATGTCGGCACCTGTCCTTTGATGCGAAAGTCGACAAGGCTCAACCCGAGCGCAACGAGCGCGCACGGAATTCCGGCGCGCCCGGCCAAGTCGATGACCTGATCGGCAACGACGGGCAACGGCAGCCCGCTCAATCGCCACGCCGTGCCGGCGATGATCGCCACAATGATGATGTTGCGCGACAAATCCGCGAGGAAGCGCCTGACAATTTCACCGACCGAGGTCGCACCGTCGCGATTGGTCAGCGCGATATGCGCCGTTGCGGCGATCCACAGCAACGGCGAGTGTAAGGACACGATCAATGCGCCTGGCGAAATGGCTTGCGCGCCGAACGCTGCGACCGACAGGGGGATGCCCAGCATGACGACATTGCCGAAGCTGCAGCTCATGGCGATGGGGGCGCTGTCGGCAATTGGCCGGCGCAGCAAAATCGGCGTTGCAAGCGCCGCGACGAGCCAAACCGCAAAGGCGCTGCCGAAGAATACAAACCAGATTTCATAGAACGTGTCGTCGGGAAATGTCGTCTTGACCATGGCGCGGAACAACAGCGCCGGTATCGCGATCTTGAACGTGAAATCAGCCAGCCCGCTTGCCGTCGCTGGGCCAAGCCACCGGCTTCGCCCGGCAACGTAACCGATCGCGATCAGGATGAAGATCGGCGCCACAATCAGAGAAACTTCGAACATTTAACAGCGGGCACCGATGGTCATGACTGGCAAGGCCACACTCCGAAGCCAAGCCCGTATCCTAACAAACCTCTGATTAGGTCCAGAGTCCAGGGGATGATCCCCTGGTCGGGGAGTTTGAGGGGCGGACAGCCCCGCAAGGATCGCCGCTGTGCGGCGATATGTTAGGGGCAGAGCCCCTAACAACCCCGCCAAAGGGCCAAGCCCTTTGGAAACCGGTGGCCGGATCAGTGATTCCCTAATTCTTGGGGACTTCGATTTTGACCCAATCGATGTTGACCAGCCCTTCGGTCTTGGCGGGTAGATAGGTGTCGGATCGCGTCGTACGAAAGATCATCGTAAACCGATCGCCGGGAACCCTCAATGATGTCAGTTTCGGTAACACCACCCAGTCCTTGGCGACGACATTCTTTGGATCGTCAAGATTACCCGGTTCGAACCTGAGCGAAGACGTGTAGCGGCGCCCGGTCTTCTCGAGCCTGAGATATATAGCTTTGACGACCTTCGCGAACGCATCGGTGCGGCCCTTGATGTTGCGCGCATCGCTTACCCAGAATTTCAACAGCTCCTGACTGAACTCGCTGTTCTTGCGCGTTTGCTTGTCGATCCTGGCATAGGCGCGCGTATCGCGACCGAAGTTCGACGTGACAATTTGCAGCGACGACAGCAAACTTTTGCCGTCGCGTTTGGTCACGCCAATGCGCATCCATTCCGACATCGTTTGCGGTTGAAACTCGATCCGTGCCGTCATCGTCCAGTCGCCCTTAGGAACATCCTTGAGCAGCCGAAAGATGTTGGGCACACTGTCCATACTTGGCTTTTTGACTTCACTGAGCAGGATTGTCAGCCTGCCGCCCTCGACGATGTAGGCGTCCGGATCGGGGTTCATGACGTCCCAGTGTTTGGCAAGATCATCGCCATCGAAGTCATCGAAAAAGTAGACACCAGGTGCGTCCTGGCTGGCTGGCGTTGCCGGTTTGGAGGCGGCCAGCTCGGCAAGCCGTTCAATGCGCTCATTGGCCAGCAACGAAAACGTCCCTGCCGGATGCTTTTTCAAATAGCTGCGGAACGCCCCCGGATCCCGACTGGTTCGAATATCCTTCCACAGCGATGCTTCGGCAGCGAACGCCTTGCCGTCCCAACGCGGCGCCGCGATTGGTTCCTTCGGCTTATTTTTGAAGAAATAGAAATCGGTAAACAGCGACGATTCTTCCCACGGAATCTGTTTGCCGTCGGTCGTTTCATTGACCTCTGAGCGCGCCTGTTTGAAGGCCGTTTCGACGGTTTGGCCAGGCAGCCGGATGGCGCGGTGCAGCGCGATCGCATAAGGGCTGTAGCCGCTCGCGCCGTCGTAGGCGACATTGCCGGGCTGCGTCGAATAACCGATCAGCGTGCTCGGCGGGGCATGCATCGGGGCAAGTCCGCGGACCTGGGCACGATAGCCGCGCTTGAACGGATTGTTGCGGCACGAATCGAGGATCACGAAATTCATCTTGTTGCCGGCACCTTCCAACTGGGCCAGAAGGCCGCTGGCCGACACCGCTTCGGATTCCACCTGTGACTCGCTCTCGATATTCGCCTCGACCGGCAGCAGATAGTTGACGCCCTTCACCTGCGTGCCATGACCGGCATAATAAAAGAACCCGACACTGTCCTTTCCGGCGGCTTTGAGCTTGTTCGCGTAGGCGCGAAACGCCGCCTTCATCGCCTTGAGATCGGCGTTGATCTCGATCGTGACATCAAAGCCTGCGCGGCGCAGTCCCGATGCGATCAACTCGGCGTCGTTGGCCGGATTTTCAAGTTCTCCGGAATGCGCATAAGTGCTGTTGCCGATGATCAGCGCGATCCGCTTTTCGGCATGTACGATGGCGGCCGAAACAACGATCGCTGCAACAGTAAAAACGGTCAGAACCGCGAGTTTGCGCATAAGCATGGCTGCCGCCTCCTGCTGTTCCAAATCGCATAAGCTGTTTAGCAGGAATGTGGGGCAATGGCAGTGCTTGTGCACAATTCGTTGTTGAGTATTGTGCTGCGGCCAGGCGCGCAAGCGTGCGTTCAGTTGAAATTGACCGCGCCCGTTCTCGCTGGAGCAGTGGTAAACGTCCGCCGCGCCTGAGATATGACACGCGGTTGGAATTTCTGCACCTCCAGAACCGCCAGGCCACGCTCGGCGAGGCCGTTGCGCGACAATCGCACGATCCCGTCGGTGCCAACAAAACCGCCGTTACGGGTCAGATTGTCAACCGTAAACCGCTGGCCTTTGGCGAGGTTTCGGGCGAGGCCGATTGCGATCGTCGTCGCATTGTGGGCGAGGCTGGCAACGCGCGGCGGCGATGAGCCGAACGACTTTGCGTAAGCCGCCGTGAATGCCGACCATCCGGCCGGGTCCGGTGCCGCATACCATCCTCCGTGAAACGCGCGTTCGCGTGAGATGTTAGGATAGTCCCAACCGCCGGTGCCGAGCAGCTTGACCTGAGATGTATCGAGCTTGTCCTGGAGGATAACCGGGCCGAGGCTTGATAGAACTTCGGGGCCTCCGGGCACAAACATCGCATCGACCAGGGCTCCGCTTTCCGCCGACAGGCGAATGTCCTCGATCAGTTTGTGCGCCGGCCCCAGCACCCCACCGGGGCCCGGCGGGTAGCGCTCGAGGGCAACGACAATGCCGCCATTGCGTCTAACGTTGTCGCGAAAGGCCTGCTCGACAATGCGCCCGTAGTCGTTCTCCGGGATCAGCGCAACGAATTGTCTCTTGCCCTGGCTGGCGGCAAAGGCAATGACCCGCTTGATTTCCTCCTGCACCATAAAACTCAGAAGGTAGGTGCCGCCGCCGGCGACCCGCCTATCATTCGAAAAGGCGATGACCGGCACGTTGCCCTGCCGTGCAATCGGCGATACGGCGCTTACAGTTTTGGCGAACAGCGGGCCGAGCACCATCTCCGCGCCGTCGGCAAGCGCGGCCGTGGCTGCGGCGGTCGCGCCGGCCGGCGTCCCCCTGGTGTCCTTGACCAACAGTTGGAAACCCGGGCTGCGATTCTCGAACAAGGCCAGTTCGGCGGCCTGTTTCATGCCGTTGGCGACGACGGCTGCCTGGCCTGGTGCAGACAGCGGCAACAGCAGCGCGACCTTGGCGTGAACCCTTTGATTTCCGGGAGCCATCGCCCCGGCTGACGGTGCGACACCCGGATTGGTCAGTTGTGAAGCCGTCGTTCCGGACCCGTTTGAACAGCCCGACAGCATGGCCAGTCCGCCGACCACGAAGAGACCGCACACCGCCAGTGCAGCCAGCGTCGATGACCCTTTGCCTTCAGTCATTGTTCGTTGCATTACCGTCCACACCATCGGGCCATAGTTTGCAATTGTTCAGAGGTCAAGGGACTGCGCTTGATGGATCAAAACAGTCTATAGTCGATGTTGTCATGTTCAACACGTGCACTGATCAGGCATATTCGCGCGCAATAGGCCAGACCTAACGGTGGATAACCTTGGAAAACAACAATTGTGGGGCACTTTTACCGCCGCACCGCAACCGCAACCGAGGAGTTTCAGCTTCGCAATGGCAAGAGTTCCAGAATCAAGCGGACGGTCGGATGCAACGGTCAATGGTGCAGCACAACTGAGCGCATCCCTGGCGCGGCAGTTCACCGATCTGCTCGAACGTCCGCTGGCCCCGGCGCTCTACCTCGTCGCCACACCGATTGGTCATTTGGGCGACATCTCGCTGCGGGCCTTGGCGATCATCGCCGCGGTCGACCATCTCTATTGCGAAGACACGCGCACCAGCCGCAAACTGTTGGCGCGCTTTGGCATTCGCCGTCGGCTGCTGACCTACCACGAGCACAATGCGGCCAGCATCCGTCCCGACATCATCGAAGCCTTGCGTGCCGATCGCTCCGTTGCGCTGATCTGCGACGCCGGCACCCCGGCGATATCCGACCCGGGCTTGAAACTGACACGTGCGGTCATCGCAGCCGGAAGCAACGTCATAACCGTGCCTGGTCCGTCGGCCGTCATTGCCGCTCTGACGGCATCCGGGCTGGCCACAGATCGCTTTTTCTTCGCGGGTTTCCTGTCGGCCAAACAGGGCGCGCGCACCAACGAAATCGCGGCGCTGGCGACCATTCCCGCCACGCTCATTGTCTACGAATCACCGCATCGACTTGCCGCTGCCCTAAGCGACCTCGCCGCAGGGCTCGGCGACCGTCCGGCGGTCGTGGCGCGCGAACTGACCAAAAAATTCGAAGAACTCCGTCGTGGTCATCTTTCCGAGCTGGCGCACTGGGCCGCCGGCGTCCCGGCTCGCGGTGAAATAACACTGGTGATCGGCCAGCCGGAGCGGCCAGGCGCCGGCGACATCGCCGACAGCGTGATTGCCGGCGAACTGCGCAAAAGGCTTGAGGACAATGCCCCATCGCAGGCCGCCAAGCTGGTTGCTGACAAGCTTGGCGTCGCAAAATCACGTGTCTACGCCGTGTCTTTGGCGATGAAGAATGACAGCGCATGAAGCACCGCCTGCAAATCTCCAGGACGTCGCCGCCGCCCACCACAGCACGCGCCGGTGAGCGCGCGGGCGCGCGTCGTCGCCACGAGCGGCGCGGTCGCATCGCCGAATGGATGGCCTGCGCTCTGTTGCTTGCCAAGGGTTACCGGATCCTGGCGCGGCGGGTGAAAACGCCCTACGGTGAACTTGATATCGTTGCGATCCGTGGCGCCCGGCTGGCCTTCGTTGAAGTCAAACTGCGCGCCCAGATTGCCGAGACCGAGCATGCCGTTGGCCGTCAACAGGCGGCTCGCATTGCCCGTGCGGCCGAGCATTGGACCTGGCGCCATCCGCATTATCGCGACTGTAAGATCGGTCTCGACAGCATCTATCTTGCCAAAGGCGCCTTCCCGCGGCATGTCTCGGATCGCCTGCAACCGGTTTGAGCACGGCGCCGGCGGCCAGCCCTGGGCCGTTGCAAACCCGGCCCACCGAAACGAGTGAACATTATGCCCTTGAAAATTGCCTGCCAGATGGATCCGATCGAAATAATTGACGTGCCGGGCGATTCCACCCTCGCGATCCTGCTCGAAGCCCAGGCCCGCGGGCATGACATTTTCTACTACACGCCGCCTGATCTGACACTCGATGGCATGCGCCTCATCGCCCACGGCCATTCCCTCCAAGTTCGCGATGATCCCGGCAATCATTTCAGTCTATCCAACAGTCGTACCGAAGATCTGGCCGCGCTCGACGTCGTTTTGCTGCGTCAGGATCCGCCGTTTGACATGGGCTACATCACGACCACGCATTTGTTGGAGCGCATCCATCCCGAGACGCTGGTCGTCAACGATCCCGGCCACGTTCGTAACGCGCCGGAAAAAGTCTTTGTGCTCGACTTCCAGGACCTGATGCCGCCGACCATGGTGACTCGCAATCTCAACGATGTGCGCACCTTTCGCGAGCACTACACGGACATCATCATCAAGCCGCTTTACGGCAATGGCGGCGCCGGCGTGTTTCGCATGAAACCGGGCGATACCAATGTCAATTCGCTGGTCGAGATGTTCCAGCTGTCGTTCCGCGAGCCGTTCATGGTGCAGCAGTACCGCGACGAGGTCCGCCAGGGCGACAAACGCATTATACTCGTCGACGGTGCCGTTGCCGGGGTGATCAATCGCGTGCCGGCCGCAGACGAGGCGCGTTCCAACATGCACGTCGGCGGCCGCGCGGAACCAGTTGAGCTGAACGATCGCGACATCGAGATCTGTGAGCGCCTGGCGCCTGAGCTGCGCGAACGCGGCTTGTTGTTCACCGGTATCGACGTCATCGGGCCGTACCTGACGGAAATCAACGTCACGTCGCCAACCGGCATCCGCCAGGTCAAGGCCTTTGGCGGCAACGACATCGCCGCCCTGATCTGGGACGCCATCGAAAACAAAGTCGCAAAATAGGGAACCTCTGATCAAGTCACCGGTTTCCAAAGGGCCCGGCCCTTTGGCGGGATCGTTAAGGGCCGCGCCCTTAACATATCGCCGCCCTGCGGCGATCCTTGAGGGGCTTTCAGCCCCTCAAACACCCCGACCAGGGGATTATCCCCTGGACCCCGGACTTTCCGCTTGATCGCGGCAGAGCAACCTGAATTGCGGTTCGGACTCAAGGTACGATGATTTGGTTCTCTTTTTGTTCTTGACGGCGCTTGGGCCGCTGATCTACCTTGGCTCAGTCATCTGAGCAATGGGTAGTTGAGGCGTCCGATGTACGGCAAGATTTCTACGCTGGCGTTTGTTGGTATCGAGGCGCGGCCGGTCCAGGTCGAGGTGCAAATCACGTCGGGCCAGCACAACTTCGCCATTGTCGGGCTGCCCGACAAGGCCGTGGCTGAAAGCCGGGAGCGCGTGCGCAACGCCCTCCATGCCGTTGGCCTCGGTCTGCCTTGGACCCGGATCACCGTCAATCTTGCGCCGGCCGACCTGCCCAAGGAGGGCAGTCACTTCGATCTGCCGATTGCGCTCGCCCTGCTGGTCGCCATGGAGGCGATCGCGCCCGATGCGATTAACGGCTATGCCGCCATTGGCGAATTGGGACTGGATGGTGCGGTGCGCGCCGTGCCCGGCGCCCTGCCGGCGGCGATTGGCGCGGCCGCCATCGACAAGGGACTGATCTGCCCGGCCGAGTGTGGTCCGGAAGCGGCCTGGGCCGGGGAAGATATCGAACTGATCGCACCGGCGCATCTGTTGTCCCTGGTCAATCATTTTCGCGGAACCCAGATGCTGCGTCGGCCGCGGCCCGATTTGCAGCGCGAAGTCGGAACGCTGTCGGATCTGCGCGACATCAAGGGCCAGGAAACCGCCAAGCGGGCGCTGGAAGTCGCAGCAGCCGGTGGCCACAACCTGCTGATGATCGGCCCGCCAGGGTCCGGCAAGTCGATGCTCGCCCAGCGTCTGCCGTCGATCCTACCGCCGCTCGATTCGCGTGAGATGCTGGAGGTGAGCATGGTCCATTCGCTCGCCGGCGAATTGATGGGCGGTAAGATCAGAACCGAGCGGCCGTTTCGCGCACCGCATCATTCCGCCAGTATGGCGGCGCTTGTCGGCGGCGGCTCGCGGCCGCGACCCGGTGAAGTATCGCTTGCCCATCTCGGCGTCCTGTTCCTCGATGAACTGCCGGAGTTTACCCCTCCGGTCCTCGATTCACTGCGCCAGCCGCTGGAGACCGGCGAAACGATCATCGCCCGCGCCAACCATCGCATTGCCTATCCCTCGCGCATCCAGCTGGTTGCAGCCATGAACCCGTGTCGCTGCGGTGGCGGGCCCGGCCAGTCTTGCCGCCGCGGGCCGAGATGTGCAGCCGACTATCAGGCCCGCGTGTCCGGCCCGCTGCTCGATCGCATCGACATAACGGTTGAAGTCCCGGCCGTCTCTGCCCACGACCTGTGCCTGCCGCCACCGCTCGAAGGCAGCGCCGAGGTGCGCCAGCGCGTCGCGGCAGCCAGGGAGCGCCAGCGCCAGCGCCTGGCATCGCATGCAGGCGACGCCCACCAGCGCACCAATGCGACGATTTCAAGCACGCGTTTGGAAGAGACGGCGACACCTGATGATGCCGGCCTTGATTTGCTGCGCCGCGCGTCGGATCAATTGGGCCTGTCGGCCCGTGGCTTTCATCGCACGTTGCGTGTCGCGCGCACCCTTGCCGACCTCGACGGCATCGACCATGTCGGTCGGGTGCAAATCGCCGAGGCGTTGAGTTATCGCGGCGAAGCCATGCATCGTCAGGGAATGCCGCAGGCAGCGTGAACGAAACCGGCCCACGCAAGACGTTCGGCCGGCTGGGACAATTATACCGCCCCAGCTATGAAGTGACACACTTCATGCTTCATGGGCTTGAGGGCGGCCGAGCTTGGCAGGCGCGGTCGGTAGCGCGATGCCGCGGCATCGGGCCGGCGGCGTAACCACCAGGTGGCCGCCTCAAGCCCACTCGTAGGGCCGGGCGTAAGGTCGGGCGCAGGGCTGAGCGCTGTTGTGCGCCGGTTGCGTTGCGCGCCGCTTATGCTCCATGCACATAAGCACGGCACGCGCCTTGCCGGCGCTCAAAATCGCTCCGGTGAAACGGGTCAATATTTATGCGGGCTGGTATAATTGTTTCACAGTGCCCTGGGAAAAGGACACCGAGGCGAAGCCGAACGACTTTTTCACAGACGACCGGTTATCGGGTCGGCACGGGCACGTCGCCGCGATAATCGTAAAACCCGCGCTGGGCCTTGCGCCCGAGCCAGCCCGCCTCGACGTATTTCACTAACAGCGGACAGGGCCGGTACTTGGTGTCGGCCAACCCCTCATAGAGCACCTGCATCACCGACAGGCAGGTATCGAGGCCGATAAAATCAGCAAGTTCCAACGGTCCCATCGGATGATTGGCACCGAGCTTCAACGCCTTGTCGATGGCATCGACGGTGCCGACGCCTTCATAGAGCGTATAGACCGCCTCGTTGATCATCGGTAGCAGAATGCGATTGACGATGAACGCCGGGAAGTCTTCGGAAACGGCAATCGTCTTGCCGAGGCTTTGCGTGAAGGCGCGCGACACCTGGAAGGTTTGATCGTCGGTTGCGATGCCACGGATCAGTTCGACGAGCTGCATGATCGGCACCGGGTTCATGAAATGCATGCCGATGAACTGCTCGGGACGATCGGTCTGCGCCGCCAGCCGTGTGATCGAGATGGAGGAGGTGTTGGAGGCGACGATCGCGCTGGGTTTGACGTGCGCGCGCAGATTGCTGAAAATCTCGCGCTTAATGCCTTCGTCTTCGGTCGCCGCCTCGATGACGAGATCGCAGTTCTTGAAGCCGGCGTAATCTTTGACATAAGTGATGCGGCCGAGAGCGTTGTTCATGTCGCCCTCGTCGATCACGCCGCGGGTGACCTGACGGGTCATGTTCTTGCGGATCGTCTCCAGTGCCGCCGTAAACCGCGCCTCCTCAAGATCGTTGACGCCGACGTCGTAGCCCGCAAGGGCGACGACATGCGCGATGCCGTTGCCCATTTGCCCTGCCCCAATGATGCCGACCGACTCGATCCGCGCACGCGCATCCGGCTGGTCCTGTTGGCTCGCTGTGTTGTCCATCGTCATCATGTCAGGCCCATGTTTGCGGTCAATGGCGTTTCAGAGTTGGCCGGAACCATCCCGCTCCTCGCCCGGCCACCCAAAGCCACGATGTTCCGGGTGGCCATGCGCTCAGCCGCGGGAAGCGGGCCGGCACGATTATTCCGCCGCAGGCGGAAATGGTCTAACCTTGCGCTTTGGCAAGTTCGGCTTCCAGCTCGGGCAGCGCCTGGAACAGGTCAGCCACCAGTCCATAATCTGCCACTTGAAAAATCGGAGCCTCACCGTCCTTGTTGATCGCGACGATAACCTTCGAGTCCTTCATACCGGCAAGATGCTGGATTGCGCCTGAAATGCCAACGGCAATGTAAAGCTCGGGCGCCACAACCTTGCCGGTCTGGCCGACCTGATAGTCGTTGGGCACGTAGCCGGCATCGACCGCGGCGCGGCTGGCGCCGACGGCAGCGCCGAGGCGATCGGCGACAGGCTCGATATATTTCTCGAAGTTGTCGCCGGACTGCAGGCCGCGCCCGCCGGAGACGACGATCTTCGCCGAGGCCAGTTCCGGGCGATCGGATTCGGCGAGTTCGGCCCGTTCAAACGTCGTGATACCGGCCGGTTCGCCGGCGGCTATGTCTTCGATTGGCGCAGAACCGTCTTCGCTGGGCGACTGGAAGGCCGCCGTGCGCACCGTGATGATCTTCTTGGCGTCCGCAGATTGCACGATCTGGATCGCGTTACCGGCATAGATCGGGCGCTCGAAGGTATCCGGCGACTTGACAGCGGTGATGTCAGACACCTGCATGACGTCGAGCATCGCCGCGATCCGCGGCAACGTGTTCTTGCCACGCGCGGTCGCCGCTGCGATCAGCGCATCGTAGTTCGCCATCATCGGAACCACCAGCGCGGCAATGTCCTCGGCAACCTGATGTGTAAGATGTGCGGCATCGGCGATCAGCACCTTCGCTGCACCGGTCAGCCTCGCCGCCGCTTCCGCAGCTGGCCGGCAGTTCGACCCGGCAACCAGAATATGAACATCGCCGCCGAGATCCGTCGCCGCCGACAGCGCTTTGCCGGTCGCCGGATTGAGCGCGTCATTGGTGTGTTCGGCAAGGAGGAGAACTGCCATCAGATTACCCCCGCTTCATCTTTGAGTTTGGCGACCAGTTCGGCGACGTCCGAGACGATGACGCCGGCCTTGCGGCTCGGCGGTTCAATCGTCTCCAGCACCGTCAGGCGCGGTGCGATATCGACGCCGTAATCGGCCGGGGTCTTGGTATCCAGAGGCTTCTTCTTTGCCTTCATGATGTTCGGGAGCGAGGCATAGCGCGGTTCGTTGAGGCGAAGATCGGTCGTCACGATGGCCGGCATTGTCACTTTCACGGTCTCCAGCCCGCCATCGACCTCGCGGGTCACCAGCGCACTGTCGCCGTCGATCACGATCTTGGAGGCGAATGTTGCCTGTGACCAGCCGAGCAATGCTGCGAGCATTTGGCCGGTCTGGTTGCAATCATCATCGATCGCCTGCTTGCCGAGGATGACCATGCCCGGCGCTTGTTCCTCGACGACGCCTTTGAGGATCTTGGCGACGGCCAGCGGCTCGACAATCGCATCATCATCGGTCTGCACCAGAATACCGCGGTCCGCGCCCATCGCCAGGGCCGTGCGGATCGTTTCTTGCGCCTTGGCCGGGCCAATCGAAACGGCGATAACTTCGCTGGCAGTTCCGGCTTCCCTGAGGCGCAGCGCCTCTTCCACTCCGATTTCATCGAACGGGTTCATTGACATTTTGACGTTTGTCAATTCGACGCCGGATCGATCCGGTTTGACGCGGATCTTGACGTTGTAATCGACCACGCGCTTGACGGGCACGAGGATCTTCATAAGTTGGTTGCTCCCGGTGAGACGAGTTCCAGTTTTCCCAAAATTTCGAGCGGCCAAAGTCTCAATGCCTTCGGTCGAAGGCAAGCGGCACGCGGCGAGACCAATTGTCTCCACCGCAATCGGCATGCGAGGCGCAAAGCTGATCGACTCTCTTGACCCATGCAGCATTTGAGCCATGCAGCATTCTGCTTAGAGCTGACAGCCAGGGCTTTCAACTCGCGGCAGGCTGCTCGAGGCGTGGTCATTGTGCACCTGCGAAAGAAACCGTATTCATCGCCTAGTCGCATGTCAAACGCCGGCCTGACGAGCGCCGGCCCGCATGCTCGCAGAGCATCGCGCAAGGCGCGAGTGCGATCACCAGCGCGGTCCGCGTCGAAGAGATGACAACCCGGATCAAGCTCTCACTGCCGGCAACCTCACCGCACCCGGCCATGCTGATCGCGCTCGCTGGCGCCCTGGCCGCCGAACGCCAGTGAATTCGGCGCGCGAGGTCGCCTTCGAGCTGACCTTGCCGACACCAACGCGTGCCCAAGGTAGCCAATCGGTCAATCGCTATAGCGCGTCATCACGGCCGCCCGCTCGACCGATCCAGACTGACGTGAAGCGAGTAGGTCAAGCGCCGCCGATGGCGACCGGGGCAGTCAATGTCGATTGAAAACGCTTGGCCAAAGAGTGGGCGTCCTGAAGCGTGCCGGACCGAAACTGGAACAGAGTTATTTCCGGGCAGTACCGTTGGTCGACGTTCGGTGATGGCGCCATGATCGGCCGCTGGCACATGGCGCTCAGACGATGATGTCGGATGTCCCCGCCGTCGCAACACTCCTTGGCGATGTCCAACACAACGCAGTCAACACACCCCGCCGCCCGGGAGTTTTGGTCAATGTTCGTACTTGCCGCATCGCCACCAAGCGCAGCGGCGAGGTTTGCACTTGGGTCCGGTCCGCCTCAGGAGCCCAGAGTTTGGATCGGCGAGACCCGCCTGAATTCGGTCTCGCATATCCAAATTGGCTCGAATTGGTTAATGGTAACTTGCCAAGATCGAGATAGTCCGTGTGCGGCGCGAAAATCTTTGAGATTTGATCCAAAGTTTGCTGAACAACGCGAGATTGTTGAAACGATTGCAACCACAGGCAACCGGAAACCGTCGCGAATGACAGATTGGCCTGCTAATATAATTCCGACCGACGAGTATCACGCTGCGCTCGACTATGTCCGCGCGGGCGATGGCCATATCTTCGTTACTGGCCGGGCCGGTACCGGCAAATCGACGCTTCTTCGCGCACTGCGTGCGTTGCTTGATGACCGAGCGGTGGTCCTGGCGCCCACCGGCCTGGCGGCTGTCAACGTCGGTGGCCAGACAATTCATTCGTTCTTCGGATTTCCACCGCGGTTGATCGGGCCGAACGATATTCGCCGCTCTCGCAACGGGCGCATCATGCGTCGGCTCGAGTTCCTGATCATCGATGAGGTATCGATGGTCCGCTCCGACCTGATGTGGGCTATTGATCAGTCGCTCCGCGTCAACCGCGGTCGGGCCCGAGAGCCGTTCGGCGGCCTTCGCCTGATCCTGTTCGGTGATTTGCAACAACTGCCGCCGGTCGTCAGAGGCGAAGAAATCCAATTTCTCGAGGAAACCTTCGGCGGCCCGTATTTTTTCTCGACTTCTGCCCTGACGGAGGGTTTCGGGACGCAGTTTCTGGAGCTGCACGAGGTCTTTCGACAGACCGACGAAACATTGGTTGCCATTCTCAACGCGATCCGGTCGGGCGCCGCCGGCGAGCACCATTTGCAATGCCTGAACGCGTGCGTGCGTCCGATCCGGACCCTCGATGAAGGTAAATCGTTCGTTATTTTGACGCCCACCAATGCGGCCGCCAACCGCATAAATCTTGCCTATCTCGCCGCCCTGCCAGGCGCCGAACACGTGTTTGAAGCCGGCATTGTCGGCGAGTTCAATGCCAATTCCCAGCCGACCGATGCGAGTCTGACCTTGAAAGTCGGCGCCAAGGTCATTTTGCTGCGCAATGATCCCGATCGTCGGTGGGTGAACGGCACCGTTGCCGAAATCTCAAAGCTTGACGCGGAGCGGGTCTGGGTCCGGATTGGCGATCGCGAACATGAAGTTGAGCCGGCGTCTTGGGAAAACCGCCGCTATGCGTTCGATCAGGCGCAGGACAAGGTTGTCGAGACCGTTGCCGGCACATTCAAGCAGTTGCCGCTGCGGCTGGCCTGGGCGTTGACGATCCACAAGAGTCAGGGATTGACCCTCGACAACGTCTACGTCGATTTTGGCCGCGGCACATTCGCCCACGGTCAGGCCTATGTCGCACTCTCACGGTGTCGCACCATGGATGGCCTGGCGCTGGCCCGTCCACTGCGCCAATCGGATATTCTGTTCGATCCGCGGGCGAGTGACTACGCGAGACTGTTCACGCCGTTAGTGGACTGATCTGATATTGCGCTGCAACAATTCCCGCGCGACATGTGCTGTGCAGCAACGAGATACGATCATTTCTGCGCAATCGCACCAACTCAACACCCTGAAACACAAGCGGGCATGCACGAAACGTTGACCAAATTGACGCAGCGCATCATAAATGTTGCAATGCACAAAAATCATGCTATATCTACACGTGTTGGGCCGCGATGGTTTCATTGTGACGGCCCAGAGCAGATGCAGTATATGCCGAATGTTGCCGGTTGCTGCGATGCAGCAAGGCAACCCAGCGATCAGGAGCTAATGCAATGAACGATCAGTTCACCCGCCAAGCCCAGGAAATGTTCAACGTCGCCAAAGATGCGCGGATCCCGGAAAATGTCCAGGCGATGGCAGAAGACACGGTCTCCAAGAGCCGCGAAGCGTATCAAAAGATGAACGCCACCGCTCAGGAGCAGTTCAAGACCGCCGAAGAAGTGATGCTGGCAGCCCAAGCCGGCACCAAGGCGATTGGCGAAAAAATCATGACCAACACGGCCGCCAACACCGAGGCCCTGTTTGCCGCAGCACAGGCCGTCGCACGCGCCAAAACGCTGCCGGAAGCTGCCCGCCTCCAGGCTGATTTCATGCAGCAGCAGGCAACCGCGGCAACGGCGCAGACCAAAGAGCTGTTTGAGCTCTCTGCCAAGGTCGCCAAGCAGACCTTTGAAACGGTCAACGCTGCCGCGGCCAAGTCGTTCGAGCACATGAAAAAAGCTGACTGACGATCGAACGCGTCGCAGTCATTGCGCCAGAGTTGGTGAATTGAGCCCGAAGAGTCCGTCTTCGGGCTTTCTTTTTGTGCGACCAGAGATTTATACTCGGGCCTATGTTGACCTCGAACGTATCAGTTTCGGTGAGAGCTGGCCGGATATCCGATGTACCGGCGCTGGTCGACGTGTTTGGCGAAACCTGGCGCAACACCTATACGGGCATCATTCCGCATATCCACCTCGAAAGTATGATCAAGCGTCGTGGCAGGTCCTGGTGGCGCAATGCCGTGCGCTCTCGCGATGGTGTGATCGTGCTGGATTTCGATGACCGCACGGTTGGTTATGCGACCTGCGGCGGCAGCCGCGGCGGCGGCGCCTATGCCGGTGAAATCTACGAACTATATCTGCGCCCCGAGTATCAGGGTTTGGGCTTTGGTGAGTATCTGTTTGAGGCCTGCCGCTACGCTCTGGATCGGCGCAGTCTGCGCGGGATGGTGATTTGGTGTCTCGCGGAAAACGAGCGCGCGCACATGTTCTATCGCAGTCGCGGCGGCTGGCCGGTTGCCTCGTGTTATGAGCGCCTTGGCGGTGCAAGACTTGAGAAGATTGCCTTCGGTTGGGACGATTGACAACGTCGCACTTGCAGCTGGCCGGCCGCGTCTGCGCCTATCCTCCAACTTGCCGTGCGCCCACAAACCCGATTGTTTGGTGGCGACAAGTAATTTTGCCGGAGCAATTGAGATGCGTATTGACGCGATCAGCACGGGGCAAGATCCGCCCAACGAAATCAACGTCGTTGTCGAAGTCCCGGTTGGCGGTGAGCCGATCAAGTACGAGCTGGACAAGGCCTCCGGAACGCTGTTCGTCGATCGCTTTCTCTATACGCCGATGCGCTATCCCGGCAACTACGGCTTCATTCCACACACGCTGTCGGCAGACGGTGACCCGATCGATGTGCTCGTGTGCAATACCCGTGCAATCGTCCCGGGAGCCGTCATTCCATGCCGCCCCGTTGGTGTCTTGATCATGGAGGACGACGGCGGCGGTGACGAAAAGGTCATTGCCGTTCCATGTTCGAAGGTAACCCGGCGGTACGACAAAGTTGCCACTTATACCGACCTTCCGGACATCACCATCGAGCAGATCCAGCACTTCTTCGAGCACTACAAAGATCTCGAGCCCAGCAAATGGGTCAAGATCAGGGAGTGGGCTCACGCTGATACCGCGCGCCGCATGATCAACGAGGCCATTGGACGCCACGCGCAACTGTCATGAGGTCAGATCCCCGCCGCGGCATGACCAGGCATCGCAACCATCATGCCGGGCCTCAGCACCGCGGCGACCTTATACCAGCCCGCATAAATATTGACCCGCTTCATGGGTCCTGGCGGCTCATGCGGGCTGGTATTGCCAGTAACCATTTTGCATTGGCTGCAGCTGTGATTTACTGGCGGTGATCAACACGCCGCTGATGACCGCGGTGGATATGTCGAATATGGAGATGGCTCGCATGAGCGATATGAAAATCGCAGTGATGGGTGCTGCAGGACGCATGGGCCGAGAGTTGGTCGGGGCCGTGCACGCAGCCGATGGTTGTGAGGTGGCCGGCGGCGCGGAACCGGAAGGATCGCCTCACATTGGCACGGACGTTGGAACGCTTGCCGGTATCGAGGCGCTGGGCATACCGATCACGTCGGACGCGCTTGGACTGATCGCAAAGGTCGACGCGATTGTCGACTTTACAGTCCCCGCCGCCTCGGTCGAGTTCGCCGCGCTCGCCGCCAATGCCCGGATTGTCCATGTCGTGGGCACCACCGGATTTTCCGAAGCCGATGAGGCCGCGATCGAAGCCGCCGCCCGCCATGCAACGATCATCAAGGCGGGCAACATGAGCCTCGGTGTCAATTTGCTGATGGAGCTCACGCGCAAGGTCGCTGCCGCGTTGGACGAAGACTACGATATCGAAGTCGTTGAAATGCACCATCGCAACAAGGTCGATGCGCCGTCCGGCACCGCCCTCATGCTTGGTCAGGCGGCTGCGGATGGTCGTGGGATTGCGCTCAAGGATCGCGGCGTCCGCTCACGCGATGGCCACACCGGTGAACGTCGTCGCGGTGATATCGGCTTTGCGACCCTGCGCGGCGGCAACGTTGTCGGCGAGCACAACGTCATCTTCGCCGCTGATGGCGAGCGCATCGAGATCGTCCACAAGGCGACGGATCGCGGCATCTTCACACGCGGTGCTGTTAAGGCGGCGCTCTGGGGGCGGGGCAAGGGCCCGGGCCTGTTTGCAATGACCGATGTCCTCGGTCTATGACGCTGGCGCCGATCCGGCCTCAGCGAACCTGGCCGGGCCGCAAACGTTGGAGCCGGACAGCACCAAATGAGCGATCAGCCGAACCGTCAGTTAGCGGAACGACCCGTCGTCCTGTGCATTCTCGATGGCTGGGGTTTGCGCGAAGAGCGCGCCGACAATGCCATTGCGCTCGCCTCGACACCGAATTGGGATCGCTTCGTCAAGGCCTGGCCGATGGCCCAGCTGGCGTGTTGCGGTGCCGACGTTGGGTTGCCTGATGGCCAAATGGGCAACTCCGAGGTCGGGCATCTCAACCTTGGAGCCGGTCGCGTCGTCTGGCAGGATTTGCCGCGGATCAGCCGCGCGATCGACGATGGCTCACTTGCCGCCTCGCCCGAACTCGACAGTTTCATCGATGCCCTGCGCCGCTCGGGCGGAAGCTGCCATCTCATCGGCCTGATTTCGCCGGGCGGCGTACATTCGCATCAGGACCATGTCGTCGCCTTGGCGCGCCTCGTCGCGGCCGGCGGCGTACCGGTCCGCATCCATGTCATCACCGACGGCCGCGACACGCCGCCGGCAAGCGCCGGCGCGTATGTGCAAGATCTAGAGCAGGCCATCTCCGGGCTCGCGCACGTGACCCTCGCGACCGTATGCGGGCGCTATTTCGCAATGGACCGGGACAATCGTTGGGATCGCGTCCAGCGCGCTTATGATCTTGTCGTCGCGGGCGAGGGAGCGCCCTACGCCACCGCCGCCGACGCCATTGCAGCTGCCTATCAAAGCGGCACCACCGATGAGTTCATAACGCCCGCGCGTCTCGCCGACTATCACGGCATGACAGATGGTGACGGCATACTACACGCCAATTTCCGTGCCGATCGCGTGCGGGAGTTCTTGAGCGCAGTTCTCGAGCCGGCCTTCGATGGCTTCGACAGGGCCCGCACGGTTGCGTTGGCGGGCGCCCTCGGTATGGTCACCTACTCGGACCGCCTCGGTGAGCTGTGCGCGACGATCTTTGCCCCTCAGCAAATCGAAAATACCCTGGGCGAAGTAGCGGCCAAGGCGGGACTGAAGCAGTTGCGGGCGGCCGAGACCGAGAAATATCCGCACGTCACCTACTTCTTCAATGGTGGCCTCGAAACGCCGAACGAAGGCGAAGACCGGCTGTTAGTACCTTCGCCCAAGGTGGCCACCTACGATCTGCAGCCGGAAATGTCGGCGCCGGAGTTGACCGACAAGCTCGTCGACGTGCTCGCGGCGGACACATATGATCTCTTGATCATCAATTACGCAAACGGCGACATGGTCGGCCATACGGGCGATTTGGAGGCGGCCAAGACAGCCGCGGAATGCGTTGACAGGTGCATTGGCCGCCTCGAACAAGCAGTGGTCGATGGCGGCGGTGTCATGCTTGTGATCGCCGACCACGGCAACTGCGAACTGATGTTCGATCGCGACGCCGGCGTGGCGCACACCGCCCACACCTTGAACCCGGTCCCGATGATCCTGATCAATTGCAGGAGCCGCGGCGCCAATGTTTGCAACGGCCGCCTGGCCGACGTTGCGCCGACGGTGCTGGATTTGCTCGCGATTGCCGCGCCTGAGGAAATGACCGGGCAGTCGCTGATCGTCTCGGGCCGCTGCGTTCGCGGGCAAAACGGGCGGATGATCAGTGACGGTTGATGGATGCTGGTGCCGGACGGTTACAACGCCGCTCGGTCGGGTGCTGCCGCTTGCCAGATGTCGGGCATCGGCCTAAGAGATCAGTGCCGGTCTTCAAGCGGGTCCCGCCCACCCGCCGGGCCCGGCAGCGGGATGGTTCGAGCTCAGTCCGAAAGGCTATAGTTCGCTGCGGGAAGACGATACAAATTGCGAAGGCGACGAACGACATGACGACCCACAACCTGCTGTTGTTGCCTGGTGATGGCATTGGTCCTGAGGCGATGGCCCAGGTCGAGCGCGTTCTGTCGTTTTTCAACTCCAGATCCAATCGGGCCGGCTTTGAAACGCAATCCGATCTCGTTGGCGGAGCAGCGTTGGATGCCCACGGTGTGCCGCTTACCGACCAGGCGATGGCCCGGGCCCAGGCCGCAGACGCCGTCATCTTCGGCGCGGTCGGCGGGCCGAAGTGGGACGACGTCGGTTTTGCGCTGCGCCCCGAGGCCGGCCTGTTGCGCCTGCGCAAGGAAATGGATCTGTTTGCCAATCTGCGCCCGGCGATCTGTTATCCGGCGCTCGCCGAAGCGTCTTCCTTGCGCCGCGAAATCGTTGAGGGTCTCGATATTCTGATCCTGCGTGAGTTGACCGGCGGCACCTATTTCGGCGAACCGAAGGAAATCGTAACGCTGCACAACGGCGAGAAACGCGCGGTCGACACGACGCTCTATACCACCCGCGAAATTGAACGCATTGCCAAGGTCGCCTTCGATCTTGCTCGCAAGCGCTCCGGCAAAGTGCACTCCGCCGAAAAGCGCAATGTCATGATGACCGGCCTGCTTTGGAACGAGGTCGTAACCGAGCTGCACAAGTCATACGCGCCTGATGTGCAACTCCTCCATATTCTCGCCGACAACTGCGTCATGCAGCTGGTGCGCAACCCGAAGCAGTTCGATGTTCTTGTCTGCGACAACCTGTTCGGTGACATGCTGTCCGACGCCGCCGCCATGTTGACCGGTTCGCTTGGCATGCTGCCGTCGGCATCCCTCGGAGCGGACGACCCTGACAGCGGCCGGCCGAAGGCGCTCTACGAGCCGGTTCACGGGTCGGCGCCCGATATTGCCGGCCAGAATAAGGCCAACCCGATCGCCACCATCGCCTCTTTCGGAATGGCGCTGCGCTATTCCTTCGGTCTTATCGAGGAAGCCGATCTGATCGAACAGGCGATCGCCCGGGTGCTCGCCCAGGGCTACCGCACCAGCGATATCATGCAGCCGAACATGCGTGAGGTCGGTACCGACGAAATGGGTTCGGCAATCCTCAAGGAACTCGAAGCGCTAACCGCCTAGAGCAACCTGCCTTTATGATGCCGGCAGGCCCGGCAAGGGTGTGAACATCTAACCCAGATTACGACGGTAGAGTGCGATCAGGCGTTCCCAGTGACGTTCCGCAGCTGGTTTGTCATAGACCTTGCGCTCGGGAAACGCGAAGCCATGAATGACGCCGGGGTAGATCTCCAACTCGCCCGGGTTGCCGGCCGCATCAAACAAGCCGTTCAAGACTTCGACCATCACCATTGGCGCCAGTTCGTCGATCTCCGCGCAGGCGATGTAGAGCTCGGCCTTGCCGCGGCCAAGGCTGAGGTGCGGACTTTCCTCGGCCGCACTGACCAGCCAGGTGCCGTAGAACGATGCGGCGGCGGCGATGCGCTCCGGAAAGCGGGCGGCGGCGGCCAGCGCGTAGGGCCCGCTCATGCAATAGCCGTGAATGCCGATCGGCCCTGGCTTGATATCGTCGCGCCCCTCAATATAGGCGATCATGTCGGCAATGTCGGACATGACCGGCGGAATCGTCATTTTGGTGCGCACCGCGCGCATGCGCGCATGGTCGGCGCTGCCGTGTTCAAGGACGTCGCAGCCATACTTGGTATCGCGCCCGGCCCGGTAATAGAGGTTTGGCAACAGCACACAATAGCCGACCGCGGTCAGACGCCGGGCCATGTCGTAAAGCTCTTCGCGAATGCCTGGTGCGTCCATCATCATCAAGACCGGCGGATGGGTGCCGCGCTCGGGGCGGCACACGAACGTTTCCATGGCACCGTGCCTGGTTGGCAAATCGATGATGTCCTCGGTCATGCCGAGGTCTTTTCCGCCAGGCGGGCAAGATACCACTCACCGTCGCCGAACAGCGTTTCGCACATGGTCAGGCGCTTGTAGTAATGGCCGATCGCCAGTTCGTCGGTCATGCCCATGCCGCCGTGCAGCTGAATCGCCTGGCCGCCGACGAAGCGGGCCGACCGCGCGGTCTGCACCTTCGCCTTCCAGATTTTCTCTTGCGCATCGGCTTCGCCATCATCGACGGCCTGTAATGCGGCGTGGGTGGCGGCGCGGGCTTCCTCGGCGGCAATGCTCATGTCGACGAGCCGGTGCTGAAGGACCTGGAACTTCGACAGTGGCTGACCGAACTGCTGGCGCTGCTTTAGGTATTCGACCGTCTGATCTGTGACCGCCGTCATCGCTCCTGCAGCTTCGGCGCAAACGGCTATGGCGCCGCGGTCGAGAGCGCGGTCGAGGGCGCCGGAGCGGTCCTCATCGGTTTCGCCGAGGAGCGCGGTTGCCGGGACTTTGACCCCTGACATTGCAACGGCGGCACCCTTGCGCCCATCGAGTGCGGGTGCGACGGCGCGGGCGATGCCGGCGCTGTCGGCCGCCACCAGGAACGCGCCGAGCGGGCCGCCGGCACCGCCGAGCCGTGCTGTAATCACCAGCGTGTCGGCGGCGTCGGCGTGGAGCGTGAAGCTCTTTTCGCCATCGATCACGAAGTCGTCACCGGCTCCCTTGGCGATCGCCTCGATATGGTCACGGGCATATCCGGACGTTGGCTCGTAGTGGCACAGCGCCGCAATCCGGCTGCCGGTTGCGAAATCCGACAACTGGGCTTGCTGCCCTGGCGACCCGCTGTCGGCGATCAGCCCGGCGCTCAGAACGGTGGTGGCGAGCAATGGTTCAAGCGCCAGGGCGCCACCGGCCGCGGCCATCACGATGCCGAGTTCGGTCAGGCCGCCATCGGAGCCGCCCGCGCTTTCCGGCAGTGCTACGCCAAGCCAGCCGAGTTTGCCATACTGCGCCCAGTCGGCTCGGCTGAAGCCTTCCCTGTCGCCCGACGCGGTCAACTGGCGAAAGTGTTCGAAGGTGTAGTGGCGCTGAAAGTAGTCCTGCAGGCTGTCGTACAGCAGCTGGCGCTCGTCGGTCGAGAAAGATGGCATTGATTGGTCCTGGTCCCTGTGTTTTTACAGCCCCAAAGCGCCCTTGGATATGATGTTCTTCTGGATTTCGGTGGAGCCGCCGTAGATCGTTGCCGCACGTCGATAAAGATGCTCGTAGACCAGACCGGCGGTTTCGCGCGGGCCGATGAGTTCACCGTTCCAGCCTGCATTGAGGGCGTCGGTTTGATAGGCGAGGCCATGGCGGGCGGCGACATCGACAATGGTCTGCAGGATCGCCTGTTGCAATTGCGAACCGCGAATCTTGAGTGCTGCCGCACCCATCAGGGACGGCGCGCCATCCTCGCGCGCGGCGGCCAGTTGGTCCGCGGCCAGCGCGCGCACGGTTTCCATTGCCACCTCAAGATTGGCGAGTTTGCGTTTGAACTGTTCGTTCTCAGCAAGCGGTTTGCCGGCCTCCCTGGTTTCGTTGAGCAGGTTGCGCAGGCGCTCGAGATAACGTTCGAACTTGCCGATGTCGACGACGCCGACGCGTTCATTGGCAAGCAGGAACTTGGCATAGGTCCAGCCCTTGTTTTCCTCGCCAATCAGGTTTTCGACCGGCACCCGAACATCTTCGAAGAAGACCTCGTTCAAGTGGTGTCCCTTGGTGATGCCGATGATCGGGCGCACCGTGATGCCCGGCGTGTTCATATCGATCAGCAGGAATGAAATGCCCTCCTGCTTCTTGACCTGCGTGTCGGTGCGCACCAGGCAGAAGATCATGTCGGCCCAGTGGGCATAGGACGTCCAGATCTTTTGGCCGTTGACGACATAGTGCTCGCCGTCGCGCACCGCACGGGTCTGCAGATTGGCAAGGTCGGAGCCGGCGCCAGGTTCGGAGTAACCCTGACACCACCAGGTCTCGTGTTTGATAATGCCGGGCAGATACTTTTGCTTCTGTTCCTCGGTGCCAAACGTGTAGATCACCGGGCCGACCATCGTGACGCCGAACGGCACCAGCGGCGGGGCGTCCGCGCGGCCGAGCTCTTCGCTGAATATCGCGTACTGATCCGGGCTCCAGTCCAAGCCGCCGTGCGCCTTCGGCCATTTGCCCGTCAGCCAACCGCGAGCACCGAGGCGTTGCAGCCATGCGCCGTATTCGTCGCGGTCGATGAGCAGGCCCAGCGCCTGTTTGCGGCGCGTTTCCGCCGGCAGCTCCTTGGCGCAGAAAGCGCGCACTTCCATGCGGAAATCGTGCAGCGATGGATCAGCTTCAGCCCGGCGGATGAACATCGATAGGTCTCCCGGTCAGTGTCTTGCGCCAAAAGTTTATCGTCGCGTGCAGCGTCCCGTTCGCGGGACGTGGCGCACGCGGATGCCGACACGCTCGCCGCTCCGGCAAGCCGGCCGAAACAGACGTTGGTTTCGCAGCGGGCGGTAAACATTCAATACACGCTAGAACATCGTGTTCTAGACATGCCACCCCACTGGATCGCGCTCAGGTCTCACGCTAAGTGGCCGATCTCCAGAACGCAATCGGCTGGCAGATATAATTGGATTGCTGATTGCGTTTGATTGACGTTGCTGCCCAGTTGCAGGCGACAAACTGCGGGCGGCACGGATCGCCGCCTCATGACGCACCGATCGCCGCCATTTCGTCGCGATGGGCTGCGGCGAGTTCGGCCATCGAGTGGAACGTGAAGTCCGGTTCGGGCAGATGCTCGGGCCGCATGGTGGCGCCGAAACCCTGTTGGTCATGGCGGCGATAGATCCAGCATGAGGCCAGGCCCGCGGCCGTGCCGGGGACATGGTCGTGGAACATGCTCTCAGCCGTGTGCAGGATCTCGGATTTGGCGACGCCGAGACGCGGCAACATCTCGAGCATGTAGTCGAAGTTGCGGGCCGCCGGCTTGTAGGAGCCGATGTCCTCGGCCGTGTAAATCGCGTCGAAGGCAACCTGAAGCCTGGCGTTGCTGGCTGCGAAGCTTTCGTTGTCGACGTTCGAGAGGATGACCAGCTTGTAGTGGTTCTTGAGGTAGGTGAGGGCTTCGACGCTGTCTGCAAACGCCGGCCAGTCGTGGACCGATCGGCCATAGGCGGCGCACTCGTCGTGGCTGAACGCAACGCCCCATTCTTCGGCCAGCCGCTTGTAGACGGTCGAGAGAATGTCGGGATAGCGCTTCGCCGGCGTCTGGCGCTGTGCGGTCGACTCGTGGAAGGCATGCGCTTCGAGAATTTCATCGCGTGTCAGCGGGCGTTCGAGTTTGCGGGTCAGGCCTTCGAGGCCGGCGATCATGCCGCTTTCCCAGTCTATCAATGTGCCGTAGCAGTCGAACGTCAGGGCTTTGTAATCTGAAAGGCGCATTTGGTTCGTCCTAACCTTAGAATTTGCACTTTGAAAAGTTTATGGCTGTTTGCCACGGGCGCGCTGTCTGGCGCGCTTGGTGTTCTTGCTGGCCTGGCTGGCGCCCGGCGCCTCGCTGGTTGCCGCGGCGGCGGCCCGCAACTCATCCGGCGTCGCCGCCATCGGGTTTTGCGCGGCACTGCTCGCCTCCTTGACGACGGCCTTGACGAGACGCTCAACGGTGAGCCCCTGCACCAGAATTGAAAAGACGACGACGGCGTAGGTCAGCGTCAGGATCATCGGCTTATATTCGGTGTTGGGCAGTGAAAGCGCCAGGGCGACCGAGATGCCGCCGCGCAGGCCGGCCCAGGTCAGGATCCGAACGGCGCCTGCTTCAAACTCGGTTCTGAGGCGCAACAGGCCGATCGGGATGGCGACCGCGACAAGTCGGGCGATCAGGACGACCGGGATTGCGATCAAGGCGAGGCTGGTGTGTTGCGGGCTGAAGGCGATGACCAGGACCTCCAGGCCGATCAGAAGGAAGAGGACGGAGTTGAGGATCTCATCGGTCAGTTCCCAAAACTGGAAGACATGCTGGCGGGTCTGCTCGCCCATTGCAAAGCGGACCCCGTGATTGCCGATCAGCAGTCCGGCAACGACGACGGCGATCGGGCCGGAAACGTGCAACTTGAGCGCTAGTGCATAAACCCCGGTGACCAGGGCAATCGTGATCATCACCTCGATGTAGCGCTCCTCCAGCGTGCGCATCATGGTGTAGGCGATCAGGCCGCCGAGCAGACCCAGGATGACACCGCCGCAGACCTCCCAGGCGAACAGTTTGGTGACGCCTAGCGGCGTGATTTCACCGACGTGACCGCCGCTGCCGGCGGCAATGAACACGAGAATCGAAAACACGACGACGCCGACGCCATCATTGAACAGCGATTCGCCGGCGATCTTGGCCTGCAGCAGGCGTGGAATCTTGACGGTCTTGAGAATGCCGAGAACAGCAACCGGATCGGTCGGTGAAATCAATGCGCCGAACACCAATGCCCAGATTAGCGGAAATTCGAACCCGAGGCCCTTCGCGACCGCCCACATCGCGCCGCCGACAACAAAGGTCGAGGTCAAGACCCCGATCGTTGCCATCAAACCGATCGCCCATTTGCGTTCGGCGAGCTCGGTCAGATCGATGTGCGAAGCGCCGGCAAACAACAGCGCGCTGAGCATGCCTTCCATCAACGCCTTGTTGAAGTCGACCGCTTTGAGGGCGCCGCTGACCTGTTTGGCGATTTCCAGCGACGGATTGAGATGGTCGATCGCAAGGATCACACCGGACGCTGCCAGTGCGACGACGACCAGGCCGATCGTGTGGGGCAGGCCAAGAAAGCGGTGATTGATGTAACCGCCGACGGCCGACAGACCGATCAACAATGCGATGATGTCCAACAGGTTCATGGGGACTAGTCCGTATCAAGGCCGGGGTTCTGTTGATTCCCTGTGATCAAGTGATAGAGGCAGAGCAGCACAAATGGAACCTTTGCCCGATGCGCAAAGGCGGGTATTCGCAGCCGACACCAAAGTCGGCGGGCCGGGCTCAAGCGCCATGGCTTTAAACTCGCAGTTTCAGTCGCAACCAAGGACAAACGAATATGACTGCTTCACAACCAAGCATTCCGCAGGCCCGGCAACGGCTGGTCGAGATCGTCAAGGAACGATCGTTTCAGACCGGCGGCGAGACCAAACTCACATCCGGCGGAACATCGAGCTTTTATTTCAACATGAAGCCAACGATGCTGGATCCCGAAGGTGGCTATCTCATCGGCCGGCTGGTGCTCGATATGATCGCGGCGGATCGGGCGGAACTGATTGGCGGGCTGGAGATGGGGGCGGTGCCGCTGGCGACCTCGGTCGCAACGGTTTCGCATACGATCGGTTGTGCGTTGCCGGCGTTTTTCGTGCGCAAACAAGCCAAGCAGCACGGGACGCAGGCATTGATCGAGGGCCTGCCCGATGGTCAGACGATTTCGGGCCGGCGGGTCGTGATCGTTGAAGATGTCACGACCACCGGAGGCTCGGCTTTAAGAGCGGTGGAAGCCGTTCAGGGTGCCGGCGGTGATGTGGTTTGCGTTGTGACAATCGTTGATCGCAAGGAGGGTGCAACGGCGGCGTTCGCGGACGCCGGGCTGGTCTTCAAGCCGCTGTTGAGCATCGCTGATTTCGCTTGAGCAGGAACTCGACTGTGCGGCCCTGCGCACCGGCTTGGCCGGCGCGACGGCATGGCATAGCATGCCCGCAATATGACGCCTATTCGGCGGCCTCGCTGAAGGTCGGGGCGGCGGCGCGAACATCGGCATCCACGTGGCCTTCGAATTGTTCGAAATTGCGGTTGAACATCTCGATCAAAGCGTTGGCCTGAGCATCGTACGCTGCGGCATCGGACCAGGTCTCGCGCGGGTTGAGAACCTTGGACTCGAGCCCGTCGAGGGCGGTTGGCACCTCGAAACCGAAGATTGCATCGGTCCGCATGGCCCGGGCGTTGAGCTCGCCCGACAGTGCGGCACGCACCAGCGCGCGGGTTGCAGCTATCGGCATGCGCTCGCCTTCACCAAACTTGCCCCCCGTCCAGCCGGTGTTAACCAGCCAGCACGACACATCGTGTTTGGCGATCAGTTCACGCAGCATGTTGCCATAAATGCTCGGGTGGCGCGGCATGAACGGTGCGCCAAAGCAGGTCGAGAATGTCGCCGACGGCTCGTTGCCCATGCCCTTCTCGGTTCCGGCAACCTTGGCGGTGTAACCGGACAGGAAGTGATACATCGCCTGACTGGGGGTGAGCTTTGCGATCGGCGGCAGAACCCCGAAGGCGTCCGCGCACAGCATCACGATGTTTTTGGGATGACCGGCAACGCCGGTTGTGCTGGCGTTGGAAATGAAATGAAGCGGATAAGCAGATCGCGTATTTTCCGTCAGCCGGCCGTCGTCAAAATCAGGTTGGCGATTGATGTCATCAAGGATGACGTTCTCAAGGACCGTGCCAAAGCGGTTTGAGGCCGACCAAATCTCAGGTTCGGCTCGCTGCGACAGGCGGATGGTCTTAGCATAGCAGCCACCTTCGAAATTGAAGACACCGTCGGGCGACCAGCCGTGTTCATCATCGCCCAACAGCGTGCGATCGGCGGTCGCTGACAGCGTCGTCTTGCCGGTACCCGAAAGACCGAAAAAGATCGCGGAATCGCCGTTCGGGCCGACATTGGCCGAGCAATGCATCGGCATCACGCCGCGCTCCGGCATCAGGAAATTGAGAAACGAGAACACGGATTTCTTGGTTTCGCCGGCATAGAGGGAACCGCCGATGAGGACCAGGCGCTTGGTAAAGTTGCAGGCGATTACCGTTTCGGTGCGGCAACCGTGGCGCGCCGGGTCGGCCCGAAAGCCGGGGAAGTTCACGACCGTGAATTCAGGTTTGAAGCCGGCCAGTTCGGCGGGCTCCGGTCGCCGCAGCATGTGGCGGATGAACAGCGCATGCCAGGCCTTTTCGCAGAACACGCGCGTGTTGAGCCGATAATTGGCATCCGCTCCGGCAAACAGGTCCTGGACGAACAGTTCCTTGTCGCCGGCATACTCGATAAAGTCCTGATAGAGAACGTCGAAATTGGCGATCGACATGTCCCTGTTATTGTCCCACCAGAGCGTGTTTTCCGTGGTCTCATCGCGGACCGTGAACTTATCCTGGGCGGATCGGCCGGTATGTTCGCCGGTTGCAGCGACAAACGCGCCGGTTCTCGCGAGTTTGCCCTCACTGCGCCGAACGGCCAATTCGACGAGTTCCGCGATCGGATTGTTGTGTTTGATCGAAGCGGCAGCTGAAAGCGGGAACGTTTCGTTGATCATTTGTTCATCCGTCGACACGTTGTACGTGGCTGTTGCCCGGTCAGCTTCGGTCCGTACGGCGCAGATTGGGACTTGTAGGGCATAATCAGTTCAAACATCATGCGATCACCGATTGCCAAAAGTCCTGAATGCACCGCGCCGAAGTCGACCTATCTAGCCCGGCGAAATTAAACTGCTCAAGGCCTAAACTGCGCGTAGGAGGAAAAGACCATAGCCTTTCAGACTGAGCGCGAACCGACCCGCTGTCCCGCCCGGCGACCCAAAACCATGATCTCATGGGGCGCGGGAGGGCGGCGGGCCGACGGGGCAAG
This sequence comes from Hyphomicrobiaceae bacterium, assembly GCA_965223355.1. Classification (GTDB taxonomy): domain Bacteria; phylum Pseudomonadota; class Alphaproteobacteria; order Rhizobiales; family Hyphomicrobiaceae; genus Tectiglobus. The sequence goes on along the minus strand of CBDCWE010000003.1, from coordinate 1,942,988 downwards.
CCGGCAGGCGATGGCAGAACCACCCGGGGCGGAAAAACACCAGTGTCCACATCCCCCTTAATATGACAACGCGAATGTGCGATGAGTGACGTGTTGTCGCTACTTGATTCGAAATCGCCCAGGTCGGGTAAATTTATTAGGTTGCCAATATGTTAGCTATTGCGGAAGCGGCCTGCGCCGATCGCCGTTAAGCGAAATTCATCGGCAGCCGGTATCGGCCGGAACCGTCAACGGGCGGGCGTTCCCGTTAGCCGTTCAGCTACCGTTCAGGGCAAACTTTGATGATCGTGTCGTGTGCCACAATTCGCACAATATGAAGGCATAACCGCATCACAGATGCGGCAGGTTGAGGACAGGACGAACATGAAAGAAAAAAGTACAGTTGCCCTGGTCGACGATGAGCGCAATATTCTCACCTCTCTCAGTATGGCGCTGGAGGCTGAAGGCTACAAAGTCCGCACCTACAGCGACGGCGCGCAGGCGCTCGAGGCTCTCACGGAAGACCCGGTTGACCTCGGCATCTTCGATATCAAGATGCCGCGGATGGACGGCATGGAGCTGTTGCGGCGCGTGCGCCAGCAATCCGATATGCCCGTGATTTTTCTGACCTCGAAGGATGAGGAGATCGACGAGCTGTTCGGTCTCAAAATGGGTGCGGACGACTACATCGCAAAGCCGTTTTCCCAACGTCTCGTGGTCGAGCGGGTCAAGGCGGTATTGCGGCGGGCGCAGGCCCGTGACGGCAGCAATGGCGGCGATGAGTCGACGCAAGTGCTCGAACGCGGCAGCCTGCGGCTCGACGCCGAGCGCCACACCTGTCACTGGGACGGCAAAGCCGTGACATTGACTGTGACCGAGTTCCTGATCCTGCAGGCGCTGGCGACCCGGCCCGGCGTTGTCAAGACGCGCGATGCACTGATGGATGCGGCTTACGACGACCAGGTTTACGTCGATGATCGCACCATCGACAGCCACATCAAGCGCCTGCGAAAGAAGTTCAAGCAGGTCGATAGCGAGTTCGACGTTATCGAAACGCTTTACGGGGTCGGTTATCGGTTCAAGGAGAATTGACCGGCAGGGACGGTAGCCAAACCATCAATGGCGGATCAGGCGGTCGCCGAGATTGTCGAGCGTCGTCGATGAGTACCCAAGATCGGCACGGGATCGGATAATTGACCTGATGGCTGTTGAAGGCGAACAGGAGCGCAAACCGAGACTGCAGATTGGTCTGCTGGGCGCGTGGGCTGCGCGCCAGGCCCCGCGGCTGAAGCGTGGCGTTGACACGCTGCGGGGGGTGGCGCGCGCGCTTGGCCGCAACGCGGCACCGGTCACCGGTTGGATCGATCGGTTCTTCGACGGGCTCGCTGATACCGGGCTGTGGCGCTACATTTCGAGCACGCTGCTTCGGCGAATCGTCGTTTCAAACCTGCTCGGGTTGATCGTTCTATTCTTTGGCGTCCTCTATCTTAGCCAGTTCAATGTGTGGTTGATCGACGCCAAGCGTGACAGCTTGCACACGCAAGGCCGTCTGATCGCCGGCGCCATTGCGTCAAGCTTGCCGCAAAATGCCAGTCACACAGCCGGTTCATCCGGCGGGCTGCAGGGTCAAGACAATCCGTTTGCCGACCTGATGTTTTCGCTTGGTCCGGAAACGGTGACACCGGTTCTGCGTCGCTTGCTTGCCAACAGCACAAACCGAGCGCGGGTCTATGACCGCAACGGCAATCTGGTCGCGGATTCGGTTCGACAGTTGCCACCGGGCGGTTTGTTAAGCGCTGACAAAGACGGGAAAATTATCAATCGTCCGACGACCAAGAACCTTTGGACCAAACTGCGCGAATGGTTCCTTGATTCAGAACTCAGGGTCTACAAGGAACTCGGTGATGCCAACGGCCAACTCTATCCCGAGGTGCGCATTGCCTTGGAGGGCAGGACCGAAGCCTTGCTGTTGCTGACGCGGAGCGGCAAACAAATTGTGTCGGTTGCAACACCGATCCAGATTTCCAAAGAGATTCAAGGGGTGTTGCTGTTGTCGACACCGCCCGGCGAAGTCGATGACGCGCTCGCCGAAGAGCGGCTCAGGGTGTTTGCTCTCGCCGTCGTGGCGCTCTGCGCTGCAATGCTGGCCTCGTTTTTGCTGGCCCGGACGGTGGCTGGGCCGATGCGCGAGCTGTCCGAGGCGGCTGAAAGTGTCACACGCAGCATCCGCTCGGCCGAGAAGCTGCCCCGCTTTGGGAATCGTGAAGACGAAGTCGGCCAGCTGGCACGTTCGTTTGGCACCATGACCGAAGCTCTGCTGCGCCGTATCGATGCCAGCGAAAAATTTGCAGCAGATGTCGCCCACGAGCTCAAGAACCCGTTAACGGCTGCACGCTCGACGGCGGAAAGTCTTGGATATGCCAAAACCGATGCGCAACGTGATCTGCTGGTCGACCAGATTCAAGAAGAACTCAAGCGCCTCAATCAACTGATCACGGACGTCGCAAATGCTTCGCGGCTCGAAGCGGAACTGGCCCGCCATGTGCCGGAACCGGTCGACCTTGCCAGCGTCGCCAACGGTGTTTGCGAAATTTTCCGGGATCTGATCAGCGACACCGGCAAGACGCTGGACTTCATCCATGATGCGCGCGACGCTTCTGCGGGACGGTTCATCGTTGCAGGCCACGAAGGACGTCTCGGGCAGGTGCTGACCAACCTGGTCGACAACGCCGTTTCGTTTTCGCCCGACAACGGTCTCGTTGACGTTCGCCTGCGGCGGGACGGTGATGATGTGATCGTCAGCGTTGCCGATCAAGGCCCCGGCATCGAGGCCGACAAACTGGAGAAGATCTTCGATCGCTTCTACACCTACCGTCCGACGGCGCAGGGCAGTCGCGGCAACAATTCGGGGCTGGGGCTGGCGATCTCCAGCGACATTGTTCGCTCGCTCGGCGGCGACATCTGGGCGGAAAATCGCAGCCAACCAGGGCGCATCGATGCCGCTGGCAAGGGCGGCGGGGCCCGTTTTGTGATGAAGTTTCGGGCGATGGATGCAACACGGCCGGCGCATCGGCGCCAGCGACAGGCAAAGAACCGTGGCTGAACTGGTTCATGGTACGGCGATTGCCGCCAACGGTTGGGGCATCCTCATTGTTGGCCCGTCGGGGAGCGGCAAGTCAGATCTTGCGTTGCGTTGCATTTCGGGCGAGGGGCTCGGCTGGTTCGGACGTTTTCAATTGGTGAGTGATGATCAGGTGCTGCTGGCGCCGCTGGACACCGGCTTGAGGCTTTCCCCGCCGGCGTCGATTGCCGGCAAGCTTGAGGTTCGCGGTGTTGGCATTGTCGATGTCGAACATGTCGGCGAGGCACGGCTGTGGCTGGTCGCGCGGCTGGTCAACGAGCCGGTCGAACGGTTGCCCGGCACCAACAACTCCTACGAGGACATCAACGGTTGTCAGGTCCGCCACCTGGACGTCTGCCCGTTTGAGGCCAGCGCACCGATAAAATTGGCTCTGTCTTTGCGCCAGGCGGTCGATCGAACACTGGAGCGGCCGACCTTCATCCGGAAGCGGAATAATCCCGAATGAGGCCGGAAGTTGCGCGGTTGTAAAGTGGTGATCATGTTTGTGTCTTAAGTTGGAACCGCAATGGTGGTTCCAACTTAAGGCGCGATGATCTATAGCGTTTGAGAGTGGGGGACCTAGGGACCCATCCCTTATCGGGGCGTTTGCGGGGTGGATAGCCCCTCATCGATCGCCGTCAAACGGCGATTGGACCAGGGCTTTCGGCCCCAACGACCCGACCACAGGGGGTGCTCTCTGGAAACCCGTGACTTGGTTTGAGGTGCCCTAGACGAGCTGCCTTTGGTCGGAATCGGAACGATCCCGAATAAAGGCAGAAAGTTGCTTATTCTAAAGCACGATGATCTAGAGGGCATCTGACGGTTGAACGGAACAAGCAATCGTTTGAGAATACGCGATGATTGGACTCGTTATTGTCACACACGGCACGCTGGCGGTCGAGTTTCGTGCAGCCCTGGAGCACGTCGTCGGCCCGCAGTTGCAAATCGAGACGATTGCGATCATGCCGGATGACGACGGCGAGGCCCGGCGCAAGGACATCCTCGCGGCGGTCGAGCGCGTCAACGGCGGTGACGGCGTGGTTATTGCCACCGACATGTTTGGCGGCACGCCATCGAATCTGGCAATTTCGGTGATGGACAATGCTGCCGTCGAGGTGATTGCGGGTGTCAATCTGCCGTTGCTCGTCAAGTTTGTTTCAATCCGTTCGGAATGTACGATTGAAGCAGCGATTGATGCCGCCAAAGAGGCCGGTCGCAAATACATCACAGTGGCAAGCCAGCTGCTGGAGACCAAGAGCGCATAGCGCACCAGCGGAGTGATGAATGGAAGTCGGCCAGGCTGTGCAGGCCATTGTCACGATCCGCAATCGCAAGGGATTGCATGCCCGCGCATCTGCCAAGTTCGTCAAATGTGCCGAGCAGTTCGACGCCACAATTTCTGTGACCCGGGATGATCAGACGGTCGGCGGAACCTCGATCATGGGGCTGTTGATGTTGGCCGCCGGGCCGGGCATTACCCTTGTTATCGATGCCGAGGGTGCCGAGGCGCGCGCGGCCGTTGCAGCGATAGTCGAACTCGTCGAAAACGGCTTTGGAGAAGGTTGCGTCGAGGAAGACTGAGCCGGCGTCGGGGCACCATGTTCGACACTTTGCTCGATCATAGCGACGTTCGATTATCCCTGTCGCCTCATCTTGCCTGGCCAGATTGGGCCTGGCGACATGCCGCCGGCAGCGTGACGCTGGCAACATGACCGGGCTGTCACGCGCCCGGTTCAGATCACGGCACAATGAACCTTGCATGAACAACAATGTCAGGTTGAATTCAACATCCGTCCAGTAGACTGTTTTCGTTCTCAGGAAGAGGGGATCAGGAAGAGGGGAAAAGCCATGCAAACGGTTGGCAAAGCACTGGCGATTGGCCTTTGTGCAGCAGTCTTTGGCGCAATTGTGCTGCCAAACGGCCAGGCCAACGCCCAGGGGCGCTGGCGCGGAGCCTACGATGGGCAGCGCGCGCCCGATTCATACCAAGACTACCGACGTTATCCACGCTACCGACGGTATGGCCCGCGGTCATTCGAGCCAGAACGGCGCCGCTATCGCTATCGGCGTGATTTCGTCGCGCCGCCGCGTTTCGACGAGCGGCGGTTCAGACGAGATCGACCAAGACGCTACATGCGTCCGCCTTGGTTCGAACGCGAAAGGGCACGCGAGCGTCGACGGAGGGCAGATCAACGCCGAGCTGACGAGGCGAGACGCCTGCGCGCCGAACGTGATGCCGCTCTGGCCCGCGCCCGTCGCGCCGAACGCGATGCCGCCGGTGCCCGCGCGCGCCGCGCCGAACGCGATGCCGCTCGTGCCCGCGCCCGCCGTGCCGAGCGCGAACGCTCCGTCACGCGCCACAACCGTCGGCGACGGCGCATTCATCACGATGATACACCGTAGTCGTGGTGATGATGCCGTCGCGGTCATCGCCCGACAACACGGTCGACCGGTTCGACCAGGCGCCGATGATGCCTGCTCATACGCGGACCGCGACGCCGACGACGAGGCATAGAGCACCGCCCTACCAGCGCGCCGGCCCGCCGCGCTGGTTTTTTGCGCGAACATGATACCAACGCAATTCCGTTTGCGGTCGGAGAAAAAATATTGCCTTTGGCACCGGTTGCCCAGGTCGTGCGCCTGTGCCACCCATGCGCTGTCTTGAGCCTCGGGCGCATCGCCTCCCCATCCCGACAACACCGGAATCACAGACCATGCTACAAGTCGTCGGCGCCGTTCTCAGCCCCGAATCGATTGCGAAATACACCGACCTTGCCATCAACTATGCGTTTCTTGTCGGCGCCGCTATCGTCATCTGGATTGTCGGCTCCGCGATTTTCGCGTGGTTCGCGCGCCGTGTGCGATCGGCAACCTTGCGCAGCACACAAGGCGACGAAGGCGTTGCCGGCTTTGTCCAGAGCCTCGTTCGCTGGCTCGGTACCGCGGTCATCGCGATTGCAATCCTCAACCTATTCGGCATCAAAGCAACCTCACTGGTCGCGATCCTCGGTGCCGCGACGCTCGCAGTCGGCCTCGCACTGCAGGGCACGATGTCGAATTTTGCCTCGGGCGTCATGCTCCTGATCTTCCGGCCGTTCAAGGTCGGCGACTACGTTGAGGCCGCCGGGCACACCGGATCCGTGAGGAAAATCCAACTGTTCGCGACCGAGCTGGCAACGGTTGACAACGTGCAGATCGTGATCCCGAACTCCCAGGCCTGGTCGACATCCATTGTCAACTACTCCGCGCATGACCGTCGCCGTCTCGACCTGGTGGTCGGCGTCGATTACGGCGCCAATATGGATCATGCGATCCAGACGATAAGGACTGTGATCGACGCCGATCCGCGCGCCAGCCACGAGCCGGCACCGTTCGTGAAAGTGACGAACCTCGGTGACAGTTCGGTCGACATTACGCTCAGGGTTTGGTGTCAGGCCACCGACTACTGGGACTTCAAATTCGATCTGACCAAGCGCATTAAAGAGAGTTTGGATGCCGTCGGTATTTCAATCCCCTATCCGCACATGGAAGTCGTTCAAAAGTCTGTGGCCTAGATCATCGTGCCTTAAGTTGGAACCGCAATAGCGGTTCCAACTTAAAGCAGGTTGCTCCAGTTTTCCGGCGCAGATGGATGGCTAGCATCCATCGGATTAGGAACACCAGCGCCGGCACGGCCACCGCCCCAAACCACACATGCGATCATGGCCTTTAGGTGCCGGGCGGGCAGATTTGTCCGCGACCGAACGTGGCATGATAAACTTGCCAAATGATTGGCCCCCGACCCTCTTGGACCCAATATGCCCGGATTCATGAGTGGTGGACCGAAGGAACCTCCGGACAAGTCACAGTCTTGCAAAGGGCAATGCCCTTTGGCGGGATCGTTAAGAGCTTTCAGCCCTCACAGCGCGACGACGGGGCGTTGCACTTCTGATACCCGCACCCTTCTGATACCCGCACTTTGTTTAGAGGTTTCCGGGTCCACACCTGATTGAAACATCGGCCGCTCTGACCTGACGCGACCGATTAACCGTGCCGACCGCTTTCGATCATTGATATTTTACAGCAATGAGACTGCTGATATTCTGCTATCATCTCTGATTTTATTTTTGTGTTTGAAGGAATTTGTGATGGCGAGGCATGGATCTCTGTCGGTCGGGCAACTCCCGGAGGGGATGGCTGATGAGGTAGCGTAAAATGCGTCGAAACGTGGTTCGCCGATTTATGGTCAAAGCCCGATTGCCGGAGCCGGAGCGCGCGACGGATGACGGCTTCGGTGTCGCGACTTCGGATCCCGAGCAGTTGCTCGGAGTCAAGATTCAGCGCCGGCGCATGGCGCTGCGAGCGGCCGCACCAGAGCCGGGTTTCATGGCAGGCGCACCTGCGGCACCCGAACAGGCAGCATGGCATCTGATCGCTCCGCGCAACGCCGCCGACTCAGATCGCTGGTCCGGCTTGAACGCGTGGGAGCTGGCGCATCGCCTGCGCGAAGAGCTCGAGAGGAGCGGTGTCAAGCCCGAGGCGGTCGAGCCCGACATCCTGCAAGATTACACCTACAAAGGACCGCGCAAGCCCGCCATGGCGCCCCGCTTCGGCGGGGCTGGCGGGGCTGGCGACCAAGACTTTGGCGAGCCGGTTTCGTCGGCCCCGCCGTTCGGCGAGGACTACACGTTCGGCTGGCACCTGGGTGAAGACCACAGTGGCCTGCAAAGCGCCCGGCAGTTGGTTGGCGATCATCCCGAACGGGTTGTAATCGCGCACCTCGATACCGGTTACGATCCAAATCACGTGATGGCGCCGACGCACGTCAGCATCGCCGATCAACGCAACTTCGTCGATTCACCGGATCAACTTGCTGACGGCCTGCCGGTCGCTTTCGACCGGGCCGATCGCGGTGATGAAAACGATGACAACTGGATCGAATCGTCGGGCCACGGCACCGCGACGCTGGCGCTGTTGGCCGGCGGCGCAATGGACAACATTCGCCCGCCTGAGCAAGTCAGCGATCGCGAACTCGGCGGCGTGCCGGCGGCAACCGTGGTGCCGATCAGGGTGGCAAACTTCGTTGCCCAATTCTATGCATCGTCAATTGCCGAAGGCCTGCAACACGCAGCCAATATCAAAGCCGATGTCGTCTCGATGAGCCTCGGCGGGCTGCCGTCGCAGGCCTGGGCGGAGGCGGTCAACCGCTGCTACCTGCAGGGCATGACGATCGTTGCGGCGGCCGGTAACAACTTTAGCGGCTTGCCGGCGCGTCAGCTCGTTTGGCCGGCGCGGTTCGCCCGCGTGATCGCCGCTTGCGGTGCGATGTTCGATCACAGCGCCTATGATGATCTGGGCCTCGGCGTGATGACCGGCAACTACGGCCCCAACAGCCGCATGCGCACGGCGATGTCGGCTTATACGCCGAACGTTCCCTGGGCAATTTTCGAGAGTGAGAATGCGCTCGCATGGGACGGTGCCGGCACCTCGTCGGCGACACCGCAGATTGCTGCCGCGGCAGCACTCTGGCTGATGCGCTGGTCGCAGGCGTGCGAGGAGCGCGGTCTCATCGGATGGCGCCGCGTTGAGGCGGTACGCCGCGCCCTGTTCGCATCGGCCCACAGGCCGTCGGATGTCGCGGTCGACCCAAAGCTCGGAAACGGTATTTTGCGCGCGGCAAAGGCGATGGAGCTGGCGCCGATGGAGGCGGCGTCGTATGCCTTGTCCGAGGCCGCGGAGACCGGTTGGTCGACGCTGTGGTCGATCATTGGTTTCGGTGCCGGGGCCGAGCCGGCGGCAGATCCGCGGCTCACGATGCTCAGAACGGAGTTGCTGCAGGCGGCATACCGATCGCGGCAGGTGGCAGAGGCGGTGCCGGAACTGGAAGCGGCGCAGGCCAGCGATCTCGGCCGCATCCGCGAGATCTTGCTCGAAGACGACAACGTTTCTGTGTCCCTGCGCAACTGGCTAAGCGGCCGCGACGGCACCGCCACGGTGCGCCGCGCAGCGCTTCGCGGGACGGAGACAAAGGCCGAGGTCAAGGACGCCGGCCCTGAGGCCGCGGGCGCAGTCGCTGCGGCATCGCGGGGTGCCATGCACAGCATCCAGCCGGTTCCACCGCCGCCGAAAGTGCGCCGCTTGCGGATCTACTCCGGCGATCCGGCTGACGCGCTGGCCCTCGACACGGCCGAACATGCCGTAACCGTGGTCGAGGTTCCCTGGGAGCCAAAGCGGCGCGCACGGACGCTTCTGCCGGGGCCGGTGGGCGAATATATCGAAGTCGTGGATCTCGACCCCGGCGCCCGCAAGTACCACGAACCGGTCGCGCTCGATGATCGCAATCTGCTAGCGACCGATGGGCTGGAGCCCAGCGTCGGCAATGCCAAGTTCCATCAACAGATGGTCTATGCGGTCGCAATGCGCACGATCGACGTGTTCGAACAGGCGCTCGGTCGCGCGGCGCTGTGGGCGCAGGAACCGCGGTACTGGCAAAAGGAGCGATACAAGCTCGCCTGCGCGTCGCGACGGGGTCGGCTGGCGGCCGGCTTTGTCAGGCGCTTGCGCATCTACCCGCATGCCCTGCGCGGCCAGAAGAATGCCTTCTACAGCCCGCAGCGCGTTGCGCTGTTGTTCGGATACTTCGACAGCGGCATCAAACTGCCGGATGGCAGGCGCCGCGTTGTCGATACGGTCTACACCTGTCTATCGCACGACATCATCGCCCACGAGACGACACACGCATTGCTCGACGGTTTGCATCCCCGCTTCCGGCGGCCGTCCAATGGCGACGTCCACGCCTTCCACGAAGGCTTTGCCGATATCGTTGCGATCTTCCAGCATTTCGCGCTTGATGGGGTTTTGCGGGAGGAGATCCGCAAGGCCCGAGGCAGACTGTCAAAGACACGGCTCGGTCAGCTCGCCCGCCAGTTCGGGCGGGCGCGACACGGCACGCAGGCCTTGCGCGATGCGATCGGATCCGACCCGCACAAGGTCAACTATTACACGCAAACCAAATCGCACGATCGCGGTGCGGTTCTCGTGGCAGCCGTGTTCGATGCCTTCATGCGGATCTTCGATCGCGAAATCAACGATCTCATGATTACGTCAACCGGCGGCAGCGGCGTGCATCCGGTCGGTGAACTGCATCCCGTCCTCGTCGATATGCTGGCACGTAAGGCGCGCAAGGTTGCCGACCGGGTGCTGCACATCTGCATCCGGGCGCTCGACTACATGCCGCCGGTGGATCCGACGTTTTCCGATTATCTTCGTGCGCTTGTTACCGCGGATTCCGATATCGTGCCGGATGATAGTCGCCGCTACCGGGTGGCGCTGATCGAGTCGATGGCGGAACGTTACATCTTTCCAAATGAGGTGCTGGCGAGTACGACCGAGGCGTTGCGCTGGCGCGGCCCGCAGGGTATCGAGCCGGCCGGGCTGGCTGGCGAAATTGCCAAGCTGCCGCTGGCGTGGAGCCGCGATACCGACCGCCTTGAGGCCTACATATCGATGCGTGAGTGTGCCGTAAGGTTGCACGCCTGGATCTGCGAAAACATCGGTGTCGAGGCTGGCAAGGTCCTCGGCCTCGACATGAACATCCTCAAGCAGCCGACCCCTGACGCGCCCGAGCACGGGCAAACCAAGTTCGAGGTCCACTCCGTGCGGCCGGCAGTGCGGACCTCGCCAGACGGCCGCATCTCGCGCAGCATCATTGTCGTCCTGACGCAAAGCAGCGAACAAAAGATCGATCCGAGCAAGCCGTTCTCACCGGCAAACACGTTCCGTTATCATTCGGGGTCGACAATCATTGTCGACGCGGATGAAGAACCTCGCCATCAGTTGGGACCGCGACGGCACCACGACCCAGATGGCGATGATGATGGCCGGCGGCGCCCAGCCGGCGGCACGATCCGCTACATCATCCGCAAGTCGCCGGCGCCCGCGCCGGAAGATCGGATCGAGGGTAGCCGGGTGGACCGGACCCGGGCATTTGCGGTCGGTGGCTATGGCGGATTGCGGGCGCTCTATTTTGGTGATGGGGACGTCAATGACCAGCCGTTCGCGATGCTGCACGGCGGTTTTGACGAGTGAGGTGAGACGTGGCGAGACGACCGGCAAAGAAGCCGACCAAGAAGCGCGTTCGACGTACAGCCAGTGCGAAGAAGGCAGCGGCCAAGAAGGCGGTGGCAAAGCAGGTACCGGCCAAGAAGGCGGCGGCCAAGAAGGCAACGGCAACGCGGATGCCGGCTAAGAAGACTGCAGCCAGGAGAGCCGCCACGCGGAAATCAGCGCGCACCAAGTCACCCGCGCGCAAAGCCTCTGCCCGCAGGCGCCGCCGCGATCATCGCCCGCAATTTGCCGCCGACGAGGCCGTCATTCGGATGTATCGTCAGGGGATTGGCGATTGCTTTGTCGTGTTCCTCCCCCAGAACGATGGGACGTTCTTCAAGATGATGATCGACTGCGGCGTTCTGATGGGGACACCCGATGCACAAGACGTCATGCGCTCGATCGTCCGGGATATCATTGCCGCCAGCGACGGTGAGATCGATGTTTTGGTGGTGACCCACGAACACTGGGATCATGTGTCCGGCTTCGCGCAAGCGCACGACCTGTTTGCACCGCCCAACACAAAGCCAAGGCGGCGCGGCAGAAAACTTCACGTCAAATCGGTCTGGCTGGCCTGGACGGAGGACCCGCACGATCCGGATGCACAGATCCTCCAGCAGGGCCTGAAGGCGCTGTTGCAAAAGGTCAACCAGATTGGCATGGCGTTGGAAAGTCCGGCCCTGGGGTTGGGATCTTCACCCGACGGCCAGAGGCTGATCGAGGCTCACCGCAACGTTCTGGCGTTCTTCGGCAACGATCCCGAGGCGCCGATGACGGAGCACGGTATCTTCGCGGCCGGCGCCGACGGGCCGAGCAAGACCCGGCAGGCAATGGATATCGCCGCCGGCCTGGCCGCGAACAAGCGGTTTTGCAAACCGGAAGAAACGCAGCCCTGGCGGTCCGAAAAGCTTCCCGGTCTGTCGATTTATACACTCGGACCGCCGCGTGACCCGAAACGCTTGCGCAGAATGGATCCAGGCCAGGCCGGGTATCACGCTGCACTGGGCGCGCCGGAGCCGTTGACGAACGCCTTGTTTGCCCATGCCGGCCACCGTCAGTTCAACCTCGCCGATGACAGCGCGCTGGATGGGCGACATCTGCCGGGGTCGCAGCAGCACGGCTCCTTTGCGGCAAGTATCGCTGAGGACTTCATTGGTCGGCACTATTACGAGGACATCGTCGAAGAACCATCATGCGATGGTGAATCTGCCGGCATGATCGATCAGAGCTGGCGGCGCATTGATCATGACTGGTTTGCAGGTGCGGCGGATTTTGCGCTGGCCCTCGACCGCCAGACCAACAACACCAGTCTCGTCCTGGCGATCGAACTGTCGCCCAACGGACCAGTGCTGTTGTTCGTCGCAGATGCACAAGCCGGCAGCTGGTTGTCGTGGCATGATATGAGTTGGCAACGACCGGATGGCTCGCACGTCAAAGCGGCCGATCTGATGGCGCGAACGACCTTTCTGAAGGTCGGCCATCACGGCAGCCACAACGCGACCCTGAAGGAGTTGGGGCTGGAACTGATGACGCAGAAGGATTTCGTTGCAGCGGTCCCCGTTGACAGGGTCGTGGCGCGAAAACGGCGCTGGAACCGCATGCCGCTGCCGTCAATTATGGAAGAGTTGATGGAGCGATCTGGCAATCGCGTTGCCGTCAGCGAGCGCGCATCACCCCCATGCGAAAATGACTTTCCCACCGACGCGCTCGCCAAAGATCCGAACATCACCGAAACGGATCTCTATTTCGAGTTTCGCAGACCAATAACGTTTTGACGCGTTGCGGCCGGGCGGGAACCGGGATGGTTCGGGCGAACTCTGAAAGGCTCGATACCGCCCCAGCTATGAATTGAGGCGCGTCATGGGCTTGAGGCGCCCCCCCCCGGTGCGTTGCGCCGCTTGGCCTGTTGCCTCAATAACGCTTGTATTCGTAGTCTCGAACATAACCGCCCCGCATCAGGTTTATCTGCTGACAGGTTGCCAGCAACTCATCGTAGAAGTTACCTTCTTTCAAAGTGTGTGCTGTTTCATCTGCTTGGTCCGGCGCATGAATGACGCTCCGGACGAAGCTCCACAGTTTGTCGTTGATCCACCCCGGCCAGCCACGGTGCCACCCCACGAGAACCGATCGATACTCATCGTATGACATCTCGCCGGAGCCATAGGTTGCAATAAGACGTTCAAGCCAGGCGAGTGTGAACGGATCGTTGGTCGTCCAGGCCGGTTCTTTGCCGCTGTCCAGGTTAATCGCGGACGCCTTGAGCAGCGCCAAGGCGGCACTGTGGCGACCTGCTGCATTGTGCATGCGTACTGCCATAATCAGCAGTTGGGCATGGCATTCAGCACAGTCCTCGGCGCAAAAATGTTGAAGGCCGGTCGATACTTGCTCACCTAGGTCGCCGACGTAACTTGCATTGGTTTCAAGCGTGTAGTGGTTGTCAAGCTTAAAGGTTTTGACGTGGTCGATATACCGACCTTCAATCCGGTTGTTCCACGCTAGGTGAGCAAGACACTTGATGGTGTCGGCAAAGTCCCGGGTCATGTCGACAAAGGGCGTTATCGTGCGGGAGCGCCATGTGCAGATATCGATTTCCTCTCCGCTGGGAACGTCGTCGCCATTCACAGGTTGCCACTCGAATTGGCCACCAATGCGCTGAAACAACCCCGGCTCAATGTGCGCGTGCTGAACGAAAAACTGGAGGAGCAGAACCATGCGTGATTCGAGGAATTTGCGCCGTTGACGAAACTTAGCCGCCGGCAGGCGCTTTTCCGGGTCAATAATCGCGCGAATATCACGAGAAACGTGTCCCGTGCCGAACGGCCGTTTGGGGTCGATGCCGCAATTGCGCAAATTGGCCGCTTGCCACAGCTGTTGTTCTTCTTCGCTTGCCTGAAATGCAAGGTCTTTTCCGGCACGGAAATCCTTTACGACGTCCTGATCCGGTGCAGCGCTCAGCAGCCATGTATATTCGTCCGCGTTGGAACTGTAGGGGTTGCGGATTGTCCCCGTCCAAGACTGTAGTTCGGCAAGGCTGAGAAAAATATCCAGCGCTGTCAAGAAAGCTCGATCTTCAGGATCGTCGTCTTCATGGACGTCTTCAAGTTCTTCAAAGTCCGCGGTCGCAAGCATGGCGGCGCCCGTTTCGGTGACACTCCAATATGAAACCAGTTCGCGAATGTCTTTGATATGGGCTTCGGTCAGCCGGAAGGGCTTGTCGTCATCATAGATCGAGGGCCAAGACCAGATCGCGGTTGTCATAGAAGCACACCTTATACCAGCCCGTACATGAGGTTTGAGGGGCGGACGGGCCCCTCAAGGATCGCCGCCAAACGGCGATTGGTTAAGGGCTCCGCCCTTAACAATCCCGCCAAAGGGCATTGCCCTTTGAAAACCCGTAATTTGATTAGGGCTTTCAGCGTTAACCCGCACTATCACACTATCAGCCGCGGTCGAAAAATGCTAGCAGCTCAGCACACAGTTCGTCGGGTTTTTCTTCCGGAACAAAATGGCCACAGTCGGCCACGACGACACCGCGCACGTTGTCTGCAACGCGGCGCATGCTGGCTTCGACATCGCCGCCGCGACCACGGCCGTGCGGATAGCTGATGGCGCCGCCGATCGCCAGCACCGGCATCGGCAACCGAAAGCCCGTCGCCAGCAAGGCGGCGTTGTCTTTGACATCCCGCGCGATCTGTCGATAGTAGGAAAATCCGGCTCGTAGCGCGCCTGGTTGGCTGTAGGTGCGCACGAACTCATCAAGCGCCGCGTCCGGCACCGCATCGGGTTGAAAGGCAAACGTTTGGTAGAACCACTGGAGATAGATGCGCTCGCGCCCCTCGATCAATGCTTCCGGTAGGTCGGGCGTGATGTGGAACTGATGATGCCAGCGCCGGCCGCCCTCCGAGAAGTCTCCGCCATCGCCGGGGATCACGACATCGATAATCGTCAATGTCCTGACCGCCCCGGCGTGGGCGCAAGCAAGTGCAAATGCCGTTGGCCCGCCCCAGTCGTGCCCGACCAGATGAAAGCGGGTGTGACCGAGATGATCGTGAACCAACCTCCAGACATCGTTGGCAATCGTCTTCTTGTCGTAGCCGTGTAGGGGCCGCGTCGAATCACCAAGCCCGCGCAAGTCCGGCGCGATGACGGTGTATTTCTGAGCCAAAACCGGCAGAACGTGGCGCCACTCGTACCACGTCTGCGGCCAGCCATGGAGCAGAACGACGGCCGGCCCCGAGCCGGCCACAACGTAATGGAGGATGACGTCGCCGACCGCGCCATAGCCGTGCTTGATCGTCGGTTCTGGACTCATACCGGGCTCCGCTTCGTTCGATTTCGTTCAACCGGGCTCACAGTCAAAGCTTATCAGCGCAGCACGCCCGGACCAACAACCGCCGGCACCGGTCCCGCCGCACCAAACGCCAACGCAACCGTCGCGGTCAAACTAAAAGCCGCGGAACAGGATCGTCGCCAACCACAGCGCGAGCTGCGGAAATGCAATCACAAAGCGGCTCCCCGCTGTTTCAAGTTGGTGGTTTGAGATCGAGTTTTCCGGCGACGAGGTAGGTGATCGCCTTGAGGTTGCGCGGTGTGCGGTAGCCGCGCGCGTTTGCTTTGGCGGCTTGGACGAGGGAGTTGATCCCTTCGATGAGGCCGTTTGCGATGCGGCTGTCGAACCACGCGCGAATGCCGTCGCGGTGGCGCATGAGCGTGGCGGCGACCTTTTTCATCGGCTCGAGCCGTGATCTCCCAGCCCCCGAATACCAGCGCTCGAATACCAGCCCCCGAATACCAGCGCTCGAACAGGAACGCGGCCCATTCTCGCGACGGCTCCTGGTAGATGTCCTGGAAGGCGAGCCGGATGGCAAAGGCGCGCGCGGTCTTGAGGTTCGCCTTGGCGAGCGAGCCGCGTGCCGCCTTCTGTTTTGCTGAAAGCTTGTTGTCGTTCTTGAGCCAGAGATAACGACTGCCCTTGAGTTCGGGTCGGCTCTTGGTCTCGACGCGGCGCACCTCGTCGACGGCCTCGCCGATCAGTTTCAATCAGTTTCAAGACGTGGGACTTGTCGAAGGTGATCTCGGCCTCAGTCAGGTTCTCGGTGACGCCTGAGATGTAGGCGCCGCTCATGTCGATGCACACGCGCTTCAACGTGCTGAGATCCATCTCGGCGAGCGCGGCGGCAACCGGTATGTGGATGACGAGCGTCATGGCGGGCGTGATGGCAAGCGTCATGGCGAGCGCCTCGAACAACAACGTGAAGCCGGAACCGGGCCTCGCCCACGCCACGTCGACCTGGCGCACGCCGCACGTCTTGTACGTCTTGCACGTGATTGCGTGGAGTTCTCGCAGTGAGGAAGGCCTGGTGCTGGAAAAAATCGAGATGCCGCCAAGTCTTGGCCGCGGTGTCATGCACCGGGCAGGCGGTCGCCTTGCACACGGGGCAGGCAAAGCGGCTGCCTGCCTTGAAGTCGAGTTTGATGACGAGCCGCTTCTTCTCGGCATCAAAGTCGGAGGCGGCAACAAACCATGGGCTATCGATACCGACAGCGAGTTGGAATAGCTGAGTGTCGCGCATTGCTGGAACCAGGGTTGCGATCGATCCTGGACACCAGGGTGCCGCCGTGCCGTGCGTCCCGGCGGCGAAACGCTCCGCCAACAGGATCAAGCGCCAATCCGACCGTGCCTACCCACTCAGTTCAGCGAGGAGGCTTAAAATCTCAATGTCAGTGAAGGCGATGAACTGACGCGGGTCAACTCTCGAATTAATCTTGATCTCGCTTGCGATTGGGTCGATTGCTGGACTGTTCGATTGCCCGTTACGGTTGGCGAAACTGATTTTATTGAATACTTGCCGGCAAACAAACTGCGGCAGCAGGCTGTTGTCATTTCGGGAAACTGCCGGTAACGAACTGGCCGCGCCCGAAGCATGCGCAAGATCAAATTGCCCGGTCCACTACCTGGTCCAATAGTTGTGCAGCGCGCCTGAGGAACCACATTGCAACCAAGTCAAACCGATATCGCTTACGACCAGATCGAAGAGCGCATTATTACGTTGACGCTGCCGCCCGGTGCGGAACTGTCGGAAGGAACGCTGGTCGAGACGCTTGGTATCGGCCGCACGCCGGTGCGTGAGGCGCTACAGCGGCTCGCGCGCGAAGGCCTGGTTATCGTGGTTCCGCGCCGCGGCATCCTGGTGTCCGATATTGATGCAGTGCAGCAGCTGGAGCTTGTTGCCGTGCGCAAAGAGATCGAACGGCTGATGGCACGCCTGGCTGGCACGCGCGCAACCGACGCTGAGCGGGCAGCCTTTCGCGAGATTGCCGCCGGGATGCGCAGCGCGGCGAGCGCGAAGGACGCGCTGTGGTTCATGCGCCACGACCAGGAGCTGAACCTTTTGATGGCAACGGCCTGCCGCAATCCCTACATAAAAAAAGCGATGGATCTGACTCGCGGGTTATCGCGCCGCTTCTGGTTTGCACACCACCGGCACGTGCTCGACCTGCCGCTGTGCGCGCGTCTCCATGCCGAACTGGCCGAAGCCATAAGCTCCGGCAGCAAGCAACTGGCCGCCAAAGCCTCCGACAACCTCATGGAATATATTGAAGATTTTACGCGCGCTGCAATCGACGTGCGCGTTTCCCACCAGCCTCAAACAGGCAGCGGCAAGTGACCGCCAGGCGCCGACGACGGCCAATTGATATTGCAGGATTGCAGCGGAGCGGGCCGGCACGGCGGACCTGCTTGACAAGCGGAAATGATCTATTCGGCAGGCTCGACGCTGGCACTTGCGCTCCGGCGCTGAATGCGTGGTGTCGCCGACGTCTTGCGCATGTTGGTTTTGACGAAGCGCGTGTCATAACCGTTGAAGAGATGACCGAACAGGCCACGATCAAGGTCGGACGTGGCGAACAACCAATCCATGATCGGGAAGGTCAGGTTCATGTTCCGCTCCATCATGATGTTCTGGTCATGATGCGCGGTATGATGGCGGCGCAAGGAGTTGACGAACGGCATGTTGCGCACGAACCAGTTCTCATCGACGTGGCAACAGAAATGCATGAACTCATAGATCAGGTACATCGACGTCGTCGTTGAGATGAACAGCCATCCGACATTGGCGGACAGGATGTAACCGAGGACGAGCGCCGCCGGGATCGACATCAAGGTGAATACCACCAGCGAATAGGGCGGAAAGAACGTCACGCGCCAATCATGCTGCCCTGCAAACCGCATTTCCCTTTCTGTGAAGAATTGGTGGTGCATTAGCGTATGACGTGAATACACCGCGCGGAACAGCGGGAATTTCGATGGTCGGTGCATGATGTATCGATGCAGCCACCATTCGAAAAAGTTGCAAATCAAAAACGTTACGGGAACGGTCATCCATTCTAACGCCGTGATCCCTTTCATATTCGAAATGTAAATATAAAGCGCGGTGAAGCCGATAGTGTAGATCACAAAGACGTGGAGCCAACCGTTGTACCAACCGACAACGCGCGCACGATAAGTCTCCCGGTAGCCGCGCTGACGATCACTCATCTGGCTTTGTGCGAGTTCCATGGTCAGTCCTCCAGCAATGCGAGGTTCGGTCCGAATTATTACCGCCAACTGTGATATATCAGCTGCCCAGCTTGCTTACAAGTCGCACCGCCGGGCCGCGGCGGCGCGGCCCCGTCGCGGCAAACGTCTAGGAACCCCCTGAACATGTCCAGGGTCCAGGGGACCCATCCCCTGGTCGGGGTGTTTGAGGGGCTGAAAGCCCCTCAAGGATCGCCGCCAAGCGGCGACTTGGTTAAGGGCCCTGCCCTTAACGATCCCGTCAAAGGGCCAGGCCCTTTGGAAACCGGTGACTTGATCACAAGCTCCCTAGGCCTCGAGTGCGGCGATGGCCTCGTCAATGTCGGCGCTGGTCCAAACCCACTCATTGGCGAAGTTAGCGACAATCTGGCGGGCGATTTCTTCGTAATATATCAATGCCTTCGATGGTTCACCGAAGTGGTCGGCCAGAATCGCCAGCGCCAACTGCTGCGGTGCCGGACCATCGAAACCCCACTCAAAGCCGTCATCGGTTATGGCCTTGACATCGCGGCCCTCGTCGAGTGGGAGATCATCGACAGTGACCACAATGCCGTCGATCGTGCGGTCGCCCCGGTAAACCTTCATGCTTTGCCATCCTGTCACAATCCCTGATATATCAGTATCAGCTCCGAATGTCGTTATCCAGTGGATGCCCGCGAGATGAGCACAATTGAGCCGAATTGGCCGAGTTTGCTAGTCTTTGTCCCCGCCTGGCTACTGGTTTGCGCGGGCTTGATCCACGTCAGCGCCAGCTTGCCGCTGCGCGCGGCAGCACCACCGTTGCGCACGGAATTGGGGCAAACGCTGATCTGGCTCAATGTTATCGTGCTCATCGGGTTGTGCGTCTTGACGCTGGGCTACGCCTTGCACAAGCTTCGTGTGACATCGCTGATCATCGCTGCCGGGTTTGTGTTTCTGTTTGCGCCGTTTGCGGTGCAGGACCTGCCTCGACGGTTTAAGGAGTCGGTGTTCAGCCACATTTTCCTGTTGGGGCTCGGCGTGCTTGGACTGACCCTTCTTTATCTGGCATTCTAGCCTGATCGATTTGCCGGCCGCCTCTCGCGCGCCGCCAACACGCCGCCAACCGGAGGGCTCACAGAATGCCGGTCACGATCAAGCTTGCCTTTTCCGTCCTCGTTCTCGCCGTCGCCGTTGCAGGCTACTATTTCCTGGTCTGGCTCGGACAAGGCTGGACCCCCTACCTGTCGCTGTTTCTCGGCGTGTTCTCGGTAATCTCGTTTTGGATCTTCCCGGAGGTGTCCCATAAGAAGTCCAACGACTAGATCATTGTGCTTTAAGTTGGAACCGCTATTGCGGTTCCAGCTTAAAGCACAAAGATGATCGCCACTTTAGAGGCGAGCAACTTTCTGCCTTTATTCGGGATCGTTCCGATTCCGAATAAAGGCAGGTTGCTCTAGGCAAACTCATAAGTCCGGGCAGATTGCTCCAATGCACGTAATTCGGCGTCGCCCTGGTCGCGCCGAGAACACTTGCAGACCGAACGGGTAAAGACTCATGCGCGAATTCGAAGTGCGTCCCGATCCTGATGATCCAACCCTGTCGACCGCGGTGACCGGTCTCGATCACGAGGCCAAACCGGTCGAGACCGCGGTCATCAACGAACGCCCCGTCACGCTGTTCCTCAACGCTCGCGAAATCGTAACGATGATGACCATTGGCGATCATCCGGATCTGCTTGCCGTCGGCTATCTGTTGAACCAGAACATGCTGCGTCCCGACGACGACATCACCGGCATCGATTACGAAGAAGACATTGAAACGGTTGTCGTGCGCACGGCGCGCGAGACCAACTACGAGGAAAAACTCAAACGGAAGATTCGAACATCCGGTTGTGCGCAGGGCACCGTGTTCGGCGACCTCATGGAAGACTTCGACAAGATCAGTCTGGCACGTGATGCCAAACTGCGCACCTCCTGGATCTACGCGCTGTCGAAAAAAATCAACCAGTCACCAAGCCTGTACCTCAAGGCCGGCGCGATCCACGGCTGCGTGCTTTGCAAAGGTGACAAGCCGCTGGTCTATATGGAGGACGTTGGTCGACACAATGCGGTCGACAAAATTGCCGGATATATGTTCCTCAACGGTATCAAACCGGATGACAAGATATTTTATACCACCGGCCGGCTGACTTCCGAAATGGTCATCAAAACCGTCAAGATGGCGATCCCGATCCTGATCTCACGGTCTGGTTTCACAGCCTGGGGCGTGGACCTTGCACAACAGGCCAATCTCACGCTCGTCGGCCGCGCTAAGGGCAAGCGCTTCATCGCGCTGGCCGGCACCGACCGGTTGGTCTACGATGCCGACGTCTCAAAGGTGGCCGACGAAGTCAAGCGTAACGCCAGGCAGGGCAGTGTGAGCGCTGGCTGAGGCTATCGCCGGACCGCAATCCGGTAATCTTGCGCCTCGGACAACCAGGCCGCCAGCCTCGCCAAGACAGCATTTCGGACCGGGCTCCAATCGTCGCGCACGCCGACATGTCGTCCAACCGCGTCGCGTCCGGCTTAGAGCAACCTGCCTTTATTCGGAATCGGAACGATCCCGAATAAAGGCAGAAAGTTGCTCGCCTCTAAAGTGGCGATCATCTTTGTGCTTTAAGTTGGAACCGCAATAGCGGTTCCAACTTAAAGCACGATGATCTAGCCGAGGCGGGCGTTGGCCTCTTCGAACAACGCCATGTTCTTGTCGACGTCGTAGGTCTTCTCGACGAGGCTTTCCGGATCCCACTCGCTGCGATGCTCTTCGAAAAAATCACCCTTGTAGACGTGCAACGCACAGGTGCACACGCCGGTCGGGTTGGTGACCGAATGGATGATGTTCTTGCCGAGCATCACCGCACTGCCGGGGCCGAGAGAGTCGGCGCCTGCCGCCTCGATGCGGCCCGTCGGATCATCCTTGACGCGCTTCCAGAAGATGTTGTCTTCGCGGCCGGTGTAGACGCCAATAACGGCGGCCATGTTGTGGTTGTGCGGCATCAGGGTCATGCGCGGCGCCCAGATCAGATTGAGGATGGTCAGGTCATCAGACTGATAGAGCCTTTGCACACCGCCCTTGGTGGGTTCGCCCAAAGCTTTGATCAGAGCGTTTGGATTAGCAACGACCTCGGCAACCAAATCCTGGACGGCCTTCATGGAGTCGGTTTCTTGGACGGCAAGCTTACAATCTTCAATAAATCGGTCGGTATCAAACATCGTGCAACCTCCTGACGAGACTGGACTTCCCACCGGCGCTGGAGGGGAATGAGGATCTACTCGGCGCAGTTTATATAGAAACTCCTTCGCAGAAAAGGCCCGACCATGGAATTATCATACCGGCTAACGCACTGTGACAAGGTTCACGGCCATGCCGTTGCTGTGCCCGAAATGCGCAGCAAGGGCCGCAAACCCGCAGCGATCCGGCCACGGCTTATCCGCCCATCACCCGCCGGTGCCAATCTGCCAGGCTTTCGTCGGGGTAGTCATCAAAGCATCTGTCATTGTCGCGAACATCCGGCTGCGCCCAGCCGGCGGCCGATGTGAGCATGATATGGACACGTTCGGGCGGCTCCGGCAGTTCGGTATCGATCGCCCCGGCGTGGGGGTGGATCAACTCCGGCCATCGCGGATCGAAGTTCCAGAGCGGCGAACCGCAGCGCCCGCAGAAGCGGCGTCCGCGCGCGCTATGCAGGCCGTCGCCGACTTCGTTTGTGATCGGATCGTAGCGCTGGACGTGGACGCCGCCCTGGATGGAAAGCGTGTCGCTGCGCCCGCCAAGATTGATCCCGAAACCGCCCGAGCCCGCCGTCTTGCGACAGATCGAGCAGTAGCAGCGCATGTACGGCACCGGCTCATCGGTCTCGAACGAAAATCGCACGGCACCGCAATGGCACGACCCTTCAAGTTTCATGTCACACTCCTTACCAGCCTTATAAGATAACGGGCCGCTCGCGTTATGAGATGCAGACAACCACATGCCAACCGCCATCACGCAGCCAACCGCCGGTTGGTGCAACGGTCCGTGCAATTATCCGCGCCGATCTCCTGATCGCGCTTTGCAACGGCTTGCTCTATGCGTCTGCTTGCTGGATGCTTTGTTCGTGATGCAACCGAGAGGCCTGACAATGCTGAAGTTCTTTTTCTCTCCTTCGACGAGTTCGCTTGCAACGCACATTGCGCTGCGCGAAGCCGGTGCCGACTATAAGCGCGAACCCCGTCTCATGACCAAACAAGAAACGCGTTCGCCCGAGTACCTGGCAATCAATCCTGCCGGTAAAGTGCCGGCGTTAGTGACCGAGAACGGCCGTGTGATCACCGAGGTTGCAGCAACCCTCTATTACATCGCGCGCGCCTACCCGGCCGCCGGTCTGTGGCCCGAGGGCAATCTGGAAGATGAAGCCGATGTGATTTCGTGGATGTCGTTTGCAGCCTCGACCATGCATGGTGCGCGCCACCTGGGACCGGAGGCGATCGCGGCATCCTTCAAACTCGCGAACGACAAGCTTGGCGACAGGCAGTGGGCGGTCGGGCGCTATACGATCGCGGACATCCACGTGTTTCGAATCTACTGGCGCTTTATCAGGCAGATTGAAGCTGCGCCCGGCACCTATCCGGCCCTCGAAGCTCACCATGACCGGATGCTCGCCCGCCCGGCAGTGCAGCAGGCGATGGAGATTGAGAAGCAATACGGCTAGTGGTCTGTGTAAATCCGGGGTCCAGGGGTCCAACCCCTGGTCGGGGAGTATGAGGGGCTGAAAGCCCCTCATGAATCGCCGCACAGCGGCGATATGTTAAGGGCTCCGCCGTTGCCGATCCCGCCAAAGGGCCGGGCCCTTTGGAAACCGGTGACTTGTTCAAGGGCTTCCTAAAGTTCGATAGATCATCGATTTGAACCGGCACGTTGCCATCGCACGAGCGCTGTTCTATCGCTGCGTCTCGACAGCGGCCTGGTCGCCCGGTTGCTCATCAAGCGCTGTGTCTTGCTCATCGACACGCAACCGGGTCTTAGACAGCTCCCCGACAGCTTCGAGAATCGGGTAGGCAACCGACGTCAGGTGAGAATTGATCCGTTTGAGATCGCGCAGGATGTCAATGTGGATCGAACTCGTTTCAATCGAATCGGTGCGGCCGGATCGCAGCCTTGCAAAATGCCGCTCGGCGGCCTCGAACTCCCAGTCGCGCATCGCTGTCTTCTCATTCAAGAGCTTACGTGCCAACGCCACATCGCGGGTCGCAAAAACGTTCAAGGCCAGTTGGAAGTTGTCGACAACCTTGCTGTGAAATTCGGTGATCTCCTCAAGGCCCTCTGGCGAGAACGAATAGCGGTTCTTGATCCGTTTGGTTGCCAATTCCATCAGGTTTTTGTCAACTATATCGCCAATGTGCTCGAGATTGGTGGTGAACGAGAGGACTTCGTCGTAGCGCAGCGATTCCTGCTCGTCCATCTCGGCTTTGGAAGCGCGAATGAGATAGTGTTTGATCGCGTCGTAAAGCGTATCAACGGTGTCGTCGAGTTTTTCGACCTCTTTGACCATGCGATTATCGTTGCCCGTGATTGCTGGTAGCGAGCGTTGCATCATGTCGACAACGACATCGCCAAGATGAAGCGTTTCGCGTATTGCGCAGCCGAGCGCCTCCGACGGGGTCTCCAATACGCTGGGGTCGAGGTGCATCGGCTTGCTGGCATCGCTGTCCAATGGCGGTGCCTTTAATAATCGCGTCGTTGCTGTTGCCAAGGGGCCGAGAAGCGGCATGAAGACCAGGGCAACGGTAATGTTGAACAACATGTGGAACAGCAGGACCAACACACCTGCATCGGCGCCGATCCACTCAACCCCGGCAGAAATTGATGACGCAAACGGCAACATCACCAGCGCCACGCTCGACCGCGCCAACAAGTTTCCGAGGGGCACGCGACGGGCCACAATCGGCGAACCTGATAGCGCCATGAGCGGCGCTATCGCACCGCCGATGTTGGCGCCGATTACGAGCGCAACTGCAAGATGAACCGAGATGCTGCCGCTGGCGGCCAGCAACATGATGAACAGCACCATCGCCAAGCTCGAATGAGCAAGCCAGGTTAGCACCACTCCAACCAGGGTGGCGATAACCACCTCGTCGTCCAGCGCCTGGATGAGCGGCGGAAGCGTTGTGCTTTCGCGAATGGCAAGCGACACGACACCAAGCGTCTGCAGCGCCAGAAGCAACATGCCAAGCCCCATCAGGATGCGCCCGATGTGCCGCATCTGGTCGGACAGATTGACGCTGAACAGGATGAATCCGGCGATCATCGCTGCAGACCATAGCCATTTAATATCAAAAGAAAAAATTTGAGCGATCAACGTCGTTCCGACATCGGCACCCAACATGATTGCGAGTGCGGGCTCAAGCGCTATCAAGCCACGTCCGGCGAACGACGCGAGCAGGAGGGCCGTTGCTGTTGAGCTTTGCAAAACCGCGGTGACGCCGATCCCGGTTGCAAACGCGGTCAAGCGATTTTCCGACGCCTGCCAGAGCAGCGAACGAAGCTGCGGGCCGAACGCCCGTGTCATACCCGTGCGGACCATACGCGCACCCCAAAGCATCAGGGCCACACCACCGAGTAACGTGAGAAGGACTTGACCTCCGGCCATTGCGCTTGGTGCTCCTGCAATGAAATGGCGAGCGTCGTGGCAGGTACTTCGGCGCATCTACTCGTCGCCGGCCAACCATTGCTGGTATGTGCATGCAAGCTCACCTCAAGACTGCATAGCATAACATCCAGGTTGTGGTTTTTTGCGGTCTTAGTTAGTTTTTTTCGCCTTTGCAATGCTTGGCTTCGCGTTCCGTGATGACAACCAGCCATGCGCAATCGAGACCTGAAGTGCGGTTTCAAGAAACCGGCTGATCAGCGAAACGTGCTTTCGCTCGTGGCGGCATATGACAAACTCGGAGACGGAAACGTCAACGTTCGTAAGCTTGACCGAGCGCAGACGCGGATCATTGACGGCCTCGCTGGCAAAGACAATTCCAACTCCCAATCCGGCCGCTATTGCTTCGTTAATGGCTTCGCGCGTCGCCACTTCGATGATTTGGCCCAAGATGATGCCGGAGGCGCTTAACCGGGCTTGTGTCACTTCCCGGGTTATCGACCCGCGTTCACGAACTATCAGGTCGCGCCCTGCGAGATCCTTGAGTTTGACGCGTTTCTTCCGGGCCAGCGGGTCCCGCACAGCCGTTACCAGGACGAGTTCGTCGACACGAATACGCGATGAGTACAGTCGATGATCGCTCACGGACTTGGCCATGACACCGACGTCCACCTCGTCATTGAGGACCTGGTCTATAACCTTGGCCGAGTTCTCGGTCTTGAGCGAGAAGCTGAACGCCGACGTTTGCTGCTTGAGTTCCGCCAGGATCGGAATCACATGGATTGCGCTGTCCGCACTTATTCTGAGATGACCCTGGAGGCCGACCTGCTGATTGTGTAACACCGCACCGACGTCATCCAACGCCGACGACAGCCGGGTCGTCGCCTCAAACAACTCCACACCGTGCGGGGTCAATTCGATGCGGCGGCCGATGCGCTCAAACAGTGGTACGCCTGCAGAATTTTCCAAGCTGCGAACCTGCGCTGACAACGTTGGCTGACTGACGCCGGACAAGCGTGCCGCGAGTGTAAAACTGCCGGCAGCCGCAACACGATGGAACGCCAGAATGTGGGTCAGGTTCATTTGTCGTCCATAGATGTCATCTATCTGAATTATTGAAAGTGTATATTAGACACATGAAACTCTAGTTGCTAGCGTCAACCACGTTCAAGGCAACCGATGTTCGGAAACGGGTGAATGACGAGTATTCAACGCGGCAGCTCAGAAACCGGCGATGCTCTCCTGCTGACACCGGGACCGCTGACCACCTCGAAGACTGTAAAGTCTGTGATGGTGCATGACTGGGGTTCTCGTGATGCTGATTTTGTTCGCATCAACGGCGAAGTTCTTCGCGATCTGCCCAAGATCATTCATGCCGAGAACAGTCATGTCGCAGTGCCGATGCAGGGCTCCGGCACGTTCGCGGTCGAAGCCATGCTGACGACGTTCGTGCCGCGAGACGGCAAATGCCTCCTGCTCATCAACGGCGCTTATGGTCAACGCGCGCGGAAAATTCTCGAAATCGCCGGCCGGGACTGCAGCGTCCTCGAAACACCCGAGGACACGCCACCGGATGTATTGGCACTTGATCGTACGCTGGCTTCGGACGATGACATTACGCATGTTTTCGCCGTTCACTGTGAAACGACAAGCGGCATCCTCAATCCGATTGCAGAAATCGGTGATGTTGTCGAACGTCACGGCCGTGCATTCCTCATCGATGCAATGAGTGCTTTTGGGGCACTGGAGTTCGATGCATCGAACATCAGGTGCGATGCTGTCGCCGCCTCCTCGAACAAATGTATAGAAGGTGTGCCGGGGCTTGGCTTTGTCATCTGCCGACGTCAAGCCTTGAGCCTGACCAAGGGAAATGCAACGACGCTTGTTCTTGATCTTTACGACCAATGGCAGGGTTTCGAAGCAAACGGTCAGTATCGCTTCACGCCGCCGATTCACGTCATCGTGGCGTTCCACCGCGCGCTCGCAGAATTCTTCGCCGAAGGCGGACAGCCGGGACGGGGCCGCCGCTACCGTGACAATGCGTGGGTTTTAATCGATGGCATGCGTGAACTTGGGTTCACACCATTGCTGCCGGCTGATCTCCAGGCGCCGATTATCGTGACGTTCCATATGCCCAAGCATCCTCGCTTCGACTTCCAGGAGTTTTACGACCGTCTCAAAGACCTCGGATATGTGATCTATCCGGGCAAGCTGACGGTGGCCGATAGCTTCCGGATCGGTTGCATCGGGCGCCTTGACCAAACACACATGGCGCAAGCACTCGCCGCGGTGCGTGGCGTCCTTGAGGACATGGGTGTGCGCGATTTACGATCGGCTGCCTGATCTCACACGTTCAAGGATTAAGACCGTGAGCAACAACGAAGAAGCCGCATCATTCCAATGCAACGGGAGAGCCTACCGTAAGCCGCACAAACCCACCATCGTCGTCTGCATCGATGGCTCGGAGCCCGGCTACATCGAGCAGGCGATTGCACAAGGCCGTGCGCAAAATTTCGAGCGCTTCATGAAGAATGGTGCCAACCTGACGGCGCACTCCGTCGTGCCCAGTTTCACAAATCCCAACAACATGTCGATCATCACCGGCAGGCCGCCGGCCGTCCATGGCATCGCCGGCAACTATTTCTTCGATCCGGCCAGCGGTGAAGAAGTGATGATGAATGACGCCAAGTTTCTCCGCGTGCCGACAATCATGAAGGCGTTTCACGATGCCGGCGGGCGCGTTGCGGTGGTCACGGCAAAGGACAAGCTGCGCAGCCTATTGTGCAAGGATATCGACTTCGGCTCGGGACGCGCCGTCGGTTTTTCGTCGGAAAAGGCCGATCAGGTCACGGCTGCGCACAATGGCATCGAGAATGCCGTCGATCTCGTCGGCATGGCCGTTCCCGACGTCTATTCGTCCGAATTGTCGGAGTTCGTGTTCGCTGCCGGCGTTAAGCTTCTCGCCACCTCCAGACCGGAACTCATGTACTTGTCGACGACCGATTACATTCAGCACAAGGCAGCACCCGGATCACGGACTGCAAACGACTTCTACGCGATGATGGATCGATACGTCGGTGAGCTGGATGCTGCCGGTGCCAATCTCGTGGTGACGGCAGACCATGGCATGAACGACAAGTTTCGGCCGGATAAGACACCCAACGTTGTTTACCTGCAGGAGCTGTTCGATCAGTGGCTCGGCTCGGGCGTCGATACCGGTGGTGCGCGCGTCATTCTACCGATCACGGATCCCTATGTCGTCCACCACGGCGCACTTGGTTCCTTTGCCACGGTCTACCTGCCACCGGATACCAAACCGGCAGACATGGCGGAGCGATTGTTGGGCGTTGATGGTATCGATCTCGCGATTGGGCAGACAGAGGCCTGCGAACGTTTCGAACTGCCGCCGGACCGCATTGGCGACTTGGTTGTGATCAGCGCGAAACATGCCGTGCTCGGCACGTCAGAAGCGCGCCACGATCTGTCAGGTCTTGACGAACCGCTGCGCTCGCACGGTGGCACGACCGAGCAAGTCGTGCCGCTGATATCGAACCGCCCGGTTTGCGTGCAAGACGGCCGGCAACTACGCAACTTCGACGCATTCGACGTCGCCTTAAACCACATCAACTGAGGCAGTGATCATGCAGGAAAGAGTGGCGGACACGAGCCTGCCGACCGGCACCCATGAACAAATGCGGATCGGCGGCAATCTTGTCGACAGCGATGACCGGCTGGCCGTGGAAAACCCCTACACCGGCGCAACGGTTGCAACAGTGCCTGCGGCAAGTCCCGCTCAGGTGGCCGAAGCATTTCGGAAGGCCGACAGCTATACGCCCAAACTCAGTCGTTACGAGCGCCAGAAAATCCTGTTTCGGACGGCCGAGATCTTGGAGCGGCGCAAACAGGAAATTGCGCGCCTGATCACGGCTGAGTCCGGACTGTGCATGAAGGATTCGCTATATGAAGTCGGTCGCGCATACGACGTCTATACGCTGGCTGCCCAGATGGCGATCCGAGATGACAGCGAAGTCTACTCGTGTGATATCACCCCTCAGGGCAAGGCGCGCCGGATCTATACCTCACGCACGCCGGTTTTAGGTGTGGTGTCGGCGATTACGCCGTTCAATCATCCATTGAATATGATCAGCCACAAGATTGCTCCGGCGATCGCGACCAACAACTGCGTCGTTGCGAAACCGACGGAGTTGACACCGCTGACGTGCCTGCTGCTTGCCGACATTGTCTATGAGGCCGGACTGCCGCCGGAAATGTTCTCTGTCGTCACCGGCAACCCGTCGACGATGGGCGATGCAATGATCGTCGATCCGCACGCAGATGTCGTCACCTTCACCGGGTCGGTTGCGGTCGGCAAGTACATCTCGGAAAAGGCCGGCTACAAGCGGTTGATCCTGGAACTCGGCGGCAATGATCCTCTCATCGTGCTCGAGGATCTCAGCGACGATGATCTTGACCAAGCTGCGCAACTTGCCGTCGCCGGGGCAACGAAGAACTCGGGTCAACGCTGCACTGCCGTCAAGCGAATCCTGTGCGTCGAGAAGGTGGCGGATAAGTTTGCCGAGCGCGTCGTCCATCATGCCCGCGCGATCAAGGCCGGCGATCCGTCGGATCCGGAGACCGATGTCGGCACCGTCATCCACGAGAAGGCGGCTCGTTTGTTCGAGAGCCGTGTCGGTGATGCTTGCGAGAAAGGGGCAAAGGTGCTGCACGGCGCACCGCGCGACGGTGCGTTGTTTCCTCCCACCGTCGTTGATCACGTCCGCTATGATTGCGACCTCGTGCATGAGGAGACATTCGGTCCCGTCATTCCCATTATCCGCGTTGCCGCAGACCACGATGAGATCATGCGGATATCGAATTCAACCGCGTTCGGATTGTCGGCGGGGGTGTGCACAAACCGGATCGACACAGCAACCAAATTCATCAACGGGCTGCATGTGGGTACGGTCAACATCTGGGAAGTGCCCGGCTACCGTATCGAGCTGTCACCGTTTGGTGGGATCAAGGATTCAGGCCTTGGCTACAAGGAAGGGGTTTGGGAGGCGATGAAAAGCTACACCAATGTGAAGACCTATTCTTTGCCTTGGCCGGTCTAGCCTGATCACTTCACTGGCACGCGGTCGGCACGGAGGCCACATGCACAACAGACGGATGGGCAACGCGATCGGCCGTCGCACGACACGTATTTACTCGACGACTGGCGGACTCGCATTCGCCAATTGTGGTGGGGGATAGGATGGCGGGGCTGCTCCCACACCAGGCCAACGTCGTCATCATCGGTGCAGGAGCTATTGGGTGCGCCATTGCCTGGGCACTCGCCCAACGGGGTGTATCGGACGTTTTGGTGCTCGACAAGAGCGCGATCACGAATGGCTCGACGTGGCATGCAGCGGGTCTGGTCGGTCAGTATCGCCGACAGCCGGATCTGGCTCGTATTATGCAAATCTCAGCGCAAGTTTACCGCGAGTTGGAGGCGGAAACGCCGATAGACTGGAAGGCAAGCGGATCGCTTCGCCTGGCAGCGTCTGCTGGTCGATGGCGCGAGCTGCAAGAGGCGGCAGTGATCGCGCGCACGAACGGAACCGAATTTCACCTGCTCACAGGCAGCGAAGCTCGAAATCTCTTCCCCCTGATGGAAATTGAAGATCTTCACGGCGCTGCATTCATTCCCGGTGACGGTTATGTCGACCCCAACAGTCTGACGCAGGAATATGCCAAGCGCGCGCGCAGCGGTGGGGTTTGCTTCGTCGAAAACTGTCTCGTTCGGTCGATAGAGCGACAGGACGACCGTCTCACGATCGCGCTAACCAATCTCGGGCCGATTGCGGCACGGCAGTTCGTATTGGCACCAGGCGTTTGGGTGCGTTCGCTAGGCCGATCATTTGGCGTAACCATTCCGGTCAGCGCGGTCGAACATCAGTACGTCGTTACAGAGAAGGACAACCGGATCCCAGCAACGTTGCCGGCGCTTCGCGACCCTGACAACGACTTCTATCTGAAGCCTGAGGTCGGCGCCCTGGCGATTGGCGGCTGGGAGGCCAACGCCAAACTGGCAAGTCGCGGCGATGTTCCGATGGATTTTGCCCGCGAGCTCTATGATGCAGACCTTGATCGAATAACTCCACTGTTGCGGGCGGCCGGCAGACGTATCCCAGTTTTTGATCAACTCGGGATCCGTCAGATTATCAACGGCCCGATCCCCATCGCGCCTGACGGTGAACCCATTCTTGGCGTCGTGCCGGGCTTAGCAAACGCCTACGTGGCGGCGGGTTTCACTTCAGGCATCGCCGCATCTGCCGGTGCGGGGCGTGTGCTGGCAGACTGGGTCGTCGATGGCGAGCCGAAGTTCGCCATGCCCAGTCTCGATCCCAAACGATTTGATCAGCTGCCACAGGATCGCTTTGACATCGACCGTAGAGCGCTCGCCGCCTATAGCAGCTACTATGCGCTCCCGGACTGCTATAAGATCAACAAACCTTCGGAGGTGACTTCAAGTACACAACTACAGGGTTAGTTGGGCGTGCGGCATTGTCTGGGCCGGCACGGCCGTTATCCAAAACTGGGAGGACTACAAATGCAAAGGCTATCTCTGACCGGACTCACCGCCGCAATGGTGTTGACCGGGCTCACTGTTCTACCGGCGATGTCGGCTTCGGAATTGACGGTGTATACGGCGGTCGAAGCCGAAGATCTGAAAAAGTATGCCGCTGAATTCAACAAGGTGCATCCGGATATCAAAATCAACTGGGTGCGGGATTCCACCGGCATCGTGACGGCCAAGTTGCTGGCCGAAAAGAACAACCCGAAAGCAGATGTAGTTTGGGGACTTGCCGCAACAAGCCTGATGCTGCTCGGCGGTGAAGGCATGTTGCACCCTTACGCACCGAAAGGGCTGGACAAGCTTGACAGCAAGTTCCGGGATTCGGCCAATCCGCCATCGTGGACCGGTATGGACGCCTGGGTTGCTTCGATCTGCTACAACACGGTCGAAGGCAAGAACAACAAGGTACCGGCGCCAAGCTCGTGGAAGGATCTGCTGAAGCCGGTCTACAAGGGTCACGTCATAATGCCGAACCCGAATTCATCTGGTACCGGGTTCCTCGACGTGTCGTCATGGCTGCAGCTGTTCGGCGAGAAGGGCGGCTGGCAATACATGGACGGTCTGCACAAGAACATCTCGCGGTACACTCACTCCGGCTCCAAACCGTGCAAGCTTGCAGCAGCAGGCGAGACGACGATCGGTATTTCGTTTGCATTCCGCGGGGCCAAGTCCAAGGCAGCGGGTGCTCCTCTGGAAATCATTGTGCCGTCGGAAGGTATCGGATGGGATATGGAGGCAACGGCCATCATGAAGGGCACGAAGAAGCTCGATGCCGCCAAGAAGCTCGTCGACTTCTCAGTGTCGCGTGAGGCCAACGTCATGTACAACAAGGGCTATGCCGTCGTTGCGATGCCCGGCGTGGCCAAGCCGGTCAAGCACTTCCCACCGAACATCGACAAAGCGATGATCAAGAATGATTTTGCGTGGGCGGCCAAGAACCGCAAGGCGATTCTTGCGGAATGGCAGAAGCGCTACGATTCCAAGTCGGAACCGAACAACTAAGGCACGCTGAGCGCACGATGCGGCGGCAGTTGTCAGTCCCACCCGGCATCGCCGGGCGGGACATTTTCAATGGCCCGGCGCGGTAGATCATCGTGCTTTAAGTTGGAACCGCTATTGCGGTTCCAACTTAAAGCACAAAGATGATCGCCACTTTAGAGGCGAGCAACTTTGTGCCTTTATTCGGGATCGTTCCGATTCCGAATAAAGGCAGGTTGCTCTAGTACACTCAATCACACAACAGTGGATCAAGCGACATGGCGCAGGTATCGGACATGCTAGGGTCTGATTTAGAGACGACACCGTATCTGCGAATTTCCAACCTCAGCAAAAAGTTCGGCAACTTCACTGCTCTCAAGGATATTTCACTCACCATCGACGACGGTGAGTTCGTCTGTTTTTTGGGCCCTTCGGGGTGCGGGAAGACGACGTTGCTGCGCGCCATCGCCGGTCTCGACATTCAGACGACCGGCACGATCGAACAGGCCGGCAACGATATCTCAAACCTGCCCTCGTCAGAGCGAGACTTCGGGATCGTCTTTCAGTCGTATGCGTTGTTCCCCAACTTGAAGGTGTTTCGCAACGTCGCCTACGGTCTGGAGAACAACCGTCTAGCGCGGGGGCAAATCCGTGCCCGGGTCACGGAATTGCTCGAACTCGTCGGACTGTCCGACCAGGGGGACAAGTACCCGGCACAGCTGTCCGGCGGACAGCAACAACGTGTGGCATTGGCCAGGGCGCTGGCAACATCGCCAGGATTGTTGCTGCTCGATGAACCGTTAAGCGCGTTGGATGCCAAGGTCAGAAGCCACCTGCGTCATGAGATAAAACAGCTTCAGCATCAGCTCGGCATCACGACGATCATGGTCACGCATGATCAGGAAGAAGCCTTGACGATGGCTGATCGAATCGTGGTCATGAACCACGGTGTCATCGAACAGGTCGCGACCCCCGTCGAGGTTTATCGTGAGCCGAAGACATTGTTCGTCGCTGATTTCATCGGCGAAATGAACAAAGTGCCCTGCACAATAGCCGGCCCGGATCAAGTCAACCTTGGCGGGCAATACATCTGCAGCCGTCAACATGGCCTTGCCGCGGGCACTGCCGCAACGATGGCAATCCGCCCGGAAGATATCGTCCCGCACGGGAGCGGTGCACTGTCCGGCGATGGAACGGACAGCAGCGATGAGCCTTCCAACGCAATGCGCGCGCAAATCGGCGAGATGGAGTTTCTGGGCTCGTTCTGGCGTGCGCTGCTTGTCGATGGTGATGTCGGCAACGCCGGGATATATGCGGATTTCTCGATCAATGCGGTGCGACGGATGGAGCTTGCTGAAGGCAAGACTATAGAAATCGAACTCCCAGCTGAGCGGGTCAACGTCTTCCCTGACACCGAGTAGGCCGACGGCTGTAAGGAGATCGATATGACGACGGCAGCAGTGGCGCCCGGCAGGACCCTAGCGATCAAGCCGAAACTCTCATCCGACGACTACGTCATGCGGGCCTTCATTCTGCTTGTCGGGATCTGGATGATCGTCACGGTTCTCCTGCCGCTCTATTTCATGATGTCGAAGAGTGTGGAGGACAAAGACGGCAACTTTGTCGGGCTGGCCAATTTCGTCGAGTACTTCTCGACGCCGGCTCTGTCGCATTCGATCTATAACAGTCTCTTTATTGCAGCGCTTTCAACGCTCATCACCGTCACGCTTGCCTTTGTCTATGCTTATGCCCTCACGCGAAGCGCAATGCGTTTGAAAGGTCTGTTCAAGGTCATTGCGCTGTTCCCGTTGCTTGCGCCATCGCTGCTGCCGGCCATCTCGTTTGTCTATCTGTTCGGCAAGCAGGGCATCATTAATTGGATGCTGGGAGGCTATTCGATCTATGGTCCAATCGGCATCGTCATGGGCGAGGTGTTCTACACGTTTCCCCATGCGATGATGATCCTTGTCACCGCCCTGTCGTTGGCGGACCAGCGCATCTACGAAGCGGCGATTGCGTTGCGCACCAGCAGGTTGAAGACCTTCCTGACCGTTACTTTGCCGGGCATCAAGTATGGTTTGGTCAGCGCAATTTTCGTTGTTTTCACGCTCGTCATCACCGACTTCGGAATTCCAAAGGTCATTGGCGGGCAGTTCAACGTTCTCGCCGTCGACATCTACAAGCAGGTTATCGGGCAACAGAATTTCCAGATGGGCGCCGTTGTCTCGGTGGTACTGCTGATCCCGGCGGTCGTGGCGTTTATCGTCGATCGCATCGTGCAAAGACGGCAGGTCGCACTGCTGTCGTCTCGGTCCGTCCCCTACCAGCCGAAGCCGTCGAAGGTGTTTGACGGAT
Organism: Hyphomicrobiaceae bacterium; assembly: GCA_965223355.1. GTDB lineage: Bacteria > Pseudomonadota > Alphaproteobacteria > Rhizobiales > Hyphomicrobiaceae > Tectiglobus. The sequence continues at coordinate 1,907,650 of CBDCWE010000003.1, read as the reverse complement.
TGATGCTGGCCTATTGCCTTCTGATCAGTTTTCTCATTCTGGGTATTTTCGCGATGTCGACGTTTGCATCGCTGGTCAAATTCTGGCCGTACAATCTGACCCTCGGCTTCAATAACTACAATTTCGATGTGATGGATGGCGGCGGTTGGGAAGCCTTCTGGAACTCCCTGCGCATGGCCCTTTATGTATCGATATTCGGAACCGCCATCATATTCACCGGCGCCTACATGGTTGAAAAGGCCAGGGGCTTCGGGCAAATGCGCGGCATCATTCAGTTCCTGTGCATGCTGCCGATGGCCGTGCCGGGCATGGTGCTGGGGCTGGCCTACATCTTTTTCTTCAACCATCCCAGCAATCCGCTGGGTGTCATTTACGGCACGATGGCGATCCTCGTCATTTCGACGATTGCGCACTTTTATACTGTTGCCCACCTAACGGCGATGACGGCTCTCAAGCAGATGGATCCCGAGTTTGAAGCCGTCTCAGCGTCACTCAAGGTTCCGGTTCTCAAGACCTTTCTGCGCGTTACCGTTCCGGTTTGTCTGCCGGCGATCCTGGACATCACGATCTATTTGTTTGTCAATGCCATGACGACGGTATCGGCCGTAATTTTCCTTTATTCGCCAACGACTACGCTCGCCTCGGTCGCCGCACTCAACATGGACGACGCCGGCGACATCGCGCCGGCCGCCGCGATGTGTACGATGATCGTCATCGCTTGCGCACTCGTGCGGATACTTCACGCCATCGTCACCTTCGGAATTCATCGCTCGACGCAGGCCTGGCGCCAACGATCATAGGCCGAAGATCTGGATTGGATTTGCTCAGTGGTAACGATCACCCCATCATCCCGCGAAAAACAACCGCATCATGTTGTGCCGCAATCCGAAAGCGATACCAATTTAACCAACCGACGTATCGCCTGGCAGACGTCGAACCTCGATGCCGCCACCAAGGACATGTTGAAGGCGGATGCCGACCATTTTCTCCATCAGTCGGTCTCGACACCGTGCCTCAACGTCATTGCCAAGGCTGACGGGATCTGGATTGAGGATCTGGCTGGCCGCCGCTATATGGACTTTCACGGCAACAATGTTCACCACATTGGCTACGGCCATCCGCGCCTGATAAAGGCGATCACCGAGCAGATGGGTGCGCTGTCGTTTGCGCCAAGACGCTACGCCTGTCAGACCGCAACGGAACTTGCCCGCAAAATTGGGCAGATCGCTCCCGGCAATCTTTCAAAGGTGCTGTTGACGACAGGTGGTTCCGATGCCAACGAGGTTGCCATCAAGATTGCCAGAATTGCGACGGGGCGCTTCAAGACAGTTTCGTTCTGGGATGCGTTTCATGGCGCTGGCCTGGGTGCTTCGAGCCTGTCGGGCGAAGCGCTGTTCCGCTCCGGTCCAGCTGCATCGTTGATGCCTGGTGTCGCGCACGTTGCACCGTTTGCCTGCTACCGTTGCCCATATGGTCACGATGTCGAGGCCGACGGCACCCCGGATCTCAATCGCTGCAAACTCTCGTGCGCCAGCATGATCGACTATGTATTGGGCCGCGAAACCGACGTCGCCGCCGTCATCGCCGAACCAGCAAGGGCGGTTCCATATTTGCCTCCGCCCGGGTTCTGGCAGCAGGTTCGTGCGGCATGCGATCGTCACGGCGCATTGTTGATCTTCGATGAAATCCCGACCGGGCTCGGCAAGACCGGCCATATGTTTGCCTGCGATCACGACCGGGTCGTTCCCGACATCGTCGTCATGGGGAAGGCTTTGGGCGGCGGTATCCTTCCGATTGCAGCGGTGGCGACAAAGCCCGAATACGATCTTGGCGGCGAATGGGCCTTCGGCCACTACACCCACGAGAAGAACCCCGTAACCGCCCGCGCCGCATTGACGACCATCGACATCATTGAGGACGAAAATCTCGTTGCCAATGCCGCGCATATTGGCGAACTCGCACTCGATCGTCTTCATCGCTTGCGCCGCAAACTTCCGCAGATTGGTGATGTTCGCGGCCGCGGTCTGTTGATTGGCATCGAGCTGGTCAAAGACCGCGATACCAAGGAACCGGATGATGATCTCGCGGAATCTGTTCTTTATACTTCGCTCAATCAGGGGCTGTCGTTCAAGACGAGCATGGGCAACGTGTTGACATTGACACCACCGCTCATCGTCAGCGAGCAGGAAATGAACAGAGCACTCGATATCATCGAGGCTTCGATATTGTCATCATCAAGGTAGGCTGGGCCAAAACATGAATGGGATTCTGTCGCTTGAAGAACTAAAGGCACAAGTCGATCGTGGTGAGATCGATACCGTCCTGGTCTGTATCGCGGACATGCAGGGTCGCCTGATCGGAAAGCGGTTCCAGGCCGAGTTCTTCCTTGATTCCGCACACGAAGAAACACACGCCTGCGACTACCTGCTCGCCAATGACATCGATATGGAGCCGGTCCCCGGTTACAAGGCCGCAAGTTGGGATAAGGGGTATGGCGACTTCACGATGAAGCCGGACCTGGCCACACTGCGCCGCATTCCGTGGCTCGAAGGCACCGCTCTGGTGTTGTGCGATGTGTTGGACCATCATCACCACGAAGTTTCCCATTCGCCGAGACAGATCCTGCGCCGGCAAGTTGCGCGACTGTCGGATCGCGGCATGCAGGCCTTGTGTGCTTCAGAGCTCGAGTTCTACCTGTTCGATGAAACTTACCGAACTATCGCGGCGAAGCACTATAGTGATCCGCAAACGGCAGGAGATTACATCGAGGACTACCACATTCTGCAGACGTCAAAGGAAGAGGACGTGATGCGGGCGGTGCGGACCGGGCTCCAGCGCGCCGGCATCCCGGTTGAAAATTCCAAGGGCGAGTGGGGACCGGGCCAAGAGGAGATCAACGTTCGCTATGCTGACGCGTTGAGCATGGCCGACCGTCACGTCATTCTCAAGAACGGCATCAAGGAAATTGCCCACAGCCACAACAAGGCGGTCACCTTCATGGCTAAGTGGCACTATGATCTCGCAGGCAGCAGCGCCCACGTCCATCTGTCGCTGTGGGATCAATCCGGTGCAAAGTCGATGTTTCATGATCCCTCGTCAGAGCTGGGCATGTCGCCGCTGATGCGTGCGTTCGTGGCTGGTCAATTGCAATATGCGCGCGAGTGCACCTTGCTGCTTGCTCCAAACATCAACTCGTATAAGCGCTTTCAGGCAGGCACCTTTGCTCCGACAAAAACGGCATGGAGCCGAGACAATCGCACCGCCGGATTTCGCCTCTGCGGTGAAGGCAGCACGGCGATCCGCATCGAGTGTCGCATTGGCGGCGCCGACCTCAATCCCTATCTCGCCTTCGCTGGCCTAATCGCCTCAGGACTGGCTGGCGTTGATGACGGGCTTGAGCTTCCGCCACCGCATTCCGGCGACGCCTATGTCGAAGATAGTCTCGAAGAAGTGCCCAAGACGCTGCGCGAAGCCACCGAGTGCTTTGCGTCCTCGAGGATGCTGCGCGAGGCGATCGGTTCGGATGTCGTCGATCATTATGCGCATGCCGCACGATGGGAGCAGCGCGAGTATGACAGCCGCATAACCGATTGGGAACTGAAGCGAGGATTCGAGCGCTATTAGAGCAACCTGCCTTGGTTCGGAATCGGAGCGATCCCGAATTTAAGGCAGAAAGTTGCTCGCCTCTAAAGCACGATGATCTCGTGGTCTGGATCAGACGCTGGAATCTCGGGTGGAACTCGTCAAGCGTCTGATCCAGAACACAAACAAAAGGTTAGCCTCGTTTTCCGGCCGAGACGGATGGGTCGCATCCGTCGGATTGGGAACACTAGGCGTTGAGCGGAGTGGCAGGTTTTGACCGAAGTAAACTGTGTGTCTCCCGTAACCGGCGAGGTTTTCGCGCGCCGGCCCACTGCCACCGGGCCCGAAATCGATCATGCACTCGCGCTGGCGCGAACCGCCCAAGCACAATGGCGCAACGTTGCAATCCGTGATCGCGGCAGGATTGTTCTGACAGCGATCGCCGCCCTCGGTTCTGTCAACAGCGACGTGGTGCACGAGTTGGCCATGCAGATGGGCCGGCCGGTTCGCTACGGTGGTGAGTTTGGCGGCGTTGAAGAGCGCGCCGGTTACATGGTCTCGATCGCCGAACAGGTGCTTGAGCCGATCACTCCGTTTGGCGGTGAGCAAAATCTCCGCTTTATCCAACGTCTGCCGGTTGGAATTGTGCTGACCATCGCGCCGTGGAACTATCCCTATCTTACGGCTGTCAACAGTATCGTTCCGGCATTGATGGCCGGCAACAGCGTGTTGTTCAAAGCCGCATCACAGACCATCCTGACAGGAGATCGTTTTCAGGACGCGTTCCATGCCGCCGGCCTGCCCGAGGGGTTGTTTCAAAACCTGGTCCTCAGCCATGACGATACGGCCACGATCATCAGTGGTGGACATGTCGATCATGTCTGTTTCACAGGCAGTGTCGATGGCGGTCGTGTCATCGAGAAGGCTGCAGCCGGAACGTTCACATCGCTCGGGCTTGAGCTCGGCGGGAAGGATCCCGCATACGTGCGCGCAGACGTCGACCTCGACCATGCGATTGAGAACCTCGTTGATGGATCGTTCTTCAATTCCGGACAGAGTTGTTGCGGTATTGAACGGATCTACGTGCACGATGCTGTCTATGACGCGTTCGTCGACGGGTTCGTGGCGCAGACGCAGCAATACACTCTCGGCGACCCGCGTGACCCGGACGTGACACTTGGCCCGATGGCAGCGACACGCTTTGCCGATCACGTGCGAGCGCAAATCGAAGCGGCCGTTGCCGGTGGTGCGGTCGCCCACATTGATGCCCAGACATTCGCAGCCAACGCCGATGGTACACCGTTTCTGGCGCCCCAGGTCGTCACGGGTGTCACCCACGACATGGACCTCATGCAGGTCGAAAGCTTTGGTCCGGTCGTCGGCATCGCGAAAGTCAGCAGTGACGCGCAGGCCATCGATTTGATGAACGATTCGCGCTACGGGCTGACGGCCTCGATATGGACGAGGGATCTTGAGGCGGCCACAACAATTGGCAGCCAGGTCGACACCGGAACGGTGTTTGCAAATCGCTGCGATTATCTCGATCCGGGCCTCGCGTGGACAGGTGTGAAGGACACCGGTCGAGGTGCTTCACTGTCGCGCGTTGGCTACGAAATGCTGACACGCCCGAAGAGTTTCCATTTGAGAGAGGGCTGAGAGCGGCCATGGACATGCAAGGCAACTGGAGTTACCCAACCACGGTTCGCATTGGTGCCGGGAGAATTGCAGAACTGGCCGAAGCGCTTCGCTCGACCGGGATGCGACGCCCGCTCGTCGTCACAGATCCCCGGTTGGCGGCATTGTCGATGATCGATGTCATCCGTTCTGATCTCGAAGATGCTGGCTTCGCGCCGCGGACGTTCTGCGATGTGCAGGCCAATCCGGTCGCAGCAAACGTCATCAGCGGCGTCGAGATGCTGCGCTGCGGCCATCATGACGGCGTCGTGGCGATCGGTGGCGGATCGGCGCTGGATGCCGGAAAAGTCATCGCGTTCATGTATGGACAAAGCCGTCCCATCTGGGATTTCGAGGATATCGGCGACTGGTGGAGGCGGGCCGATACGAACGGCATATTGCCGATCATCGCAGTGCCGACGACCGCTGGCACTGGTTCCGAAGTCGGACGTGCGGGTGTCATCACTGATGAGCAAACGCATACCAAGAAGGTGATTTTCCACCCGTTGATGATGCCCCGCATAACGATTTGCGATCCCGAATTGACGGTTGGCATGCCGCAGATGATCACGGCCGGAACCGGCATGGATGCGCTGGCCCATTGTCTCGAGGCCTACTGCGGCTCGTTTTATCACCCGATGGCGGACGGTATCGCCATCGAGGGTATGCGTCTTGTGCGCGAAAATCTGCCGATTGTGCACGCCGATCCGGGCAACCTCGAGGCGCGGACACACATGATGTCAGCCGCCATGATGGGTGCGACCGCGTTTCAGAAATGCCTCGGTGCAATTCATGCGCTATCGCATCCGGTGGGATCCATCCATGACACGCATCATGGTTTGACCAATGCGGTGTTCATGCCTTACGTGCTGTCGTTCAACCGCCCGAAGATCGAAGACAAACTTGTTCGCCTGTCCGGATACCTGGGCCTGCCTGCCACATTCTCCGGATTCATGGACTGGGTGCTCGAGCTGCGCAACACGCTTGCTATTCCCAACACGCTCGCAGAACTGATCGAAGACGACAGCAATCTCACCGCCATGAGCGCAATGGCTCCACGCGATCCAACCGCCGGCGGAAATCCGATTCCAATCGATGCTCAATCCTGCCTGGAACTCTATCGTCGCGCCTGGGCTGGAAGCATCTAGAGCAACCTGCCTTTATTCGGAATCGGAACGATCCTGAATAAAGACAGAAAGTTGCTCGCCTCTAAAGTGGCGATCATCTTTGTGCTTTAAGTTGGAACCGCAATAGCGGTTCCAACTTAAAGCACGATGATCTACCGCTTGCGCCGGACTTGTGCGCGCCATTGCCCTGAGGAAAGGTTGTTGTAGGTTGCCATCAGACTGACCAGAACTGATATAGAACATCGTGCACAATTCGTGCATGCTGAAATTAAAGGAAAATCGTTGCAATATCAATCGCATAGGTTCTGTGTTGCACCGATGATGGAGTGGACGGATCGCCATTGTCGCGTCTTCCATAGGTTGTTGACGCGCAGGGCCTTACTGTTCACCGAAATGGTGACGGCCGAGGCTGTTCTCCATGGCGACCGGCGCCGAGTGCTCGGCTTTGCCGAGACAGAGCATCCGCTGGCGCTGCAACTCGGTGGTTCGCAACCCGCGCGATTGGCTGCGGCGGCCGTGATCGCCAGCGAGCACGGCTATGACGAGATCAATCTCAATGTCGGATGTCCCTCCGATCGGGTGCGGTCCGGGCGGTTTGGCGCGTGCCTCATGGCGGAACCGGATCTGGTTGCCGACTGCGTTGCCGCAATGGTCAACAGAGTTGCGGTGCCGGTGACCGTCAAGTGCCGGATCGGCATCGATGACCAAGACAGCGAAGCAGACTTCGCGCGGTTTATCGAGGTCGTTGCTTCAGCCGGTTGTCACACCTTTTTCGTGCACGCCCGCAAAGCCTGGCTCGCAGGCCTCAGCCCGAAACAGAACCGTGAGGTGCCACCGCTCGACTACGATCGGGTCCATCGGCTCAAGGCGGCACGGCCCGACCTCTCGATCATTATCAATGGCGGCATTACGTCTTATGCGGCCTGCGAACGGCATCTGCAGCACGTCGATGGTGTGATGCTCGGGCGGGCCGCCTACCGGACGCCCTATCTCCTGAGCGAGGTCGACCGGCGCTTCTTCGGCGAGGCGGGACCGGCCGTTGATCGCATCGACGTGCTTGAAATGCTGGTTCCCTACATCGCGCATCACATCGCTGGAGGTGGCCGCCTCAACAACGTGACGCGCCACGTTCTAGGGTTGTTTCACGGCCAGCCGGGCGCGCGTCAGTTTCGAAGGTATTTGAGCGAATACGCCACGGGCGAGGGTGTCACAGTTGACGTTTTGGTGCGCGCCATAGAGCTTCTGCGCGAACGTCAGCGGCGGGTCCGCGAGGCGGCACAATAGGCGGGGCTTGGATTTGCTTGATCTCGGCATCTCGGGCGGCGAACTGGCAACCGTTGTTGGCTGGCTGCTTGCCGGCGGACTGGTGACCGGATTTCTCGCCGGTTTGCTTGGTGTCGGCGGCGGCGGCATCATGGTGCCAATACTCTATGAAGTGTTTTCAATGCTCGGGGTCGACTACGGCGTGCGCATGCAAATGGCCGTCGGCACCGCGCTCGCCGTGATGATTCCAACATCGCTCAGATCATTCTACGCGCACGCCCAACGGGGCGCCGTCGACATCGGTGTCGTACGGCGGTTGGCGTTACCGGTGATGGCGGGGGTCATTGTTGGCAGTGTCATTGCAAAGTATTCCCACAGCGACACCCTGAAATGGGTCTGGGTCGTTTGCAGCTTTCTGATCGCCATGAAGATGCTTGTCGGCCGCGAAGACTGGCGCCTCGGTGAGGACGTGCCGAGGAGCTCGTGGCTCGAAGTCTATGCGATCGGCATCGGTATCGTGTCATCGCTGATGAGCATTGGCGGCGGCGCTTTCATAACAATGATGATGACGTTTTACGGCCGCAGCATCCAGCAGGCGGTGGCAACGGCGTCGGCGTTCGGGCCGGTCGTGGCACTGCCCGGCATGGTTGGGTTTATCTGGGCCGGCTGGGGCAATCCCGGCCTGCCGGCGGGATCGCTGGGCTTTGTCAGCCTGCTCGGCGCCGCGATCATGATTTGTGCCAGCGTTGTGACGGCGCCGCTGGGGGCACGCGTTGCGCACGGCATTTCGCGACGGACACTGGAGATCGCGTTCGGGGTTTTCCTCAGTCTCGTTTGCGTGCGTTTCCTGTTTGCCTTGTTCGGCTGAGCCGTTGCCACCTGAGACGATGCTGCAGCGCCGGCGAGCGGGATGGTTGCAGCTGGTGTTCTGGATCAAACGCTTGCCTGCCGGGCGCAGGTCGGGAAGCGCTTGTTACTCCAGAACAAAAACAAAAGGTTAACTCGTTTTCTGGCAAAGACACTTCGGGTGCGAAGTGTCGGAGTCAGACGATTAGCATCGTGCATTTCGTCGGAACCGCAACGGCGGTTCCGACGAAATGCACGATGCACAAAGACGATTGTTGTTGCAGTGTTGAGCAACTTTCTGCTCTAGATCATTTTCGCCTAAGGCGGAACCACCGTACCTTTCCGCTGTCCCGCCCGGCCGCCCAAAGGCCATGATTGCATGTGTGGCGAGGCGACCGGGCGGGACAGCGGGAAGGTTCGCGCTCAGTCTGAAAGGATATCAAAGGGCCGAGGTGTGAGATGAGTTTCTTATTCGTGGTACTTCGCGCGAGCGGAATAATCTTTCTGTCGTTGATCCTCGCAGCCATCGCACTCGTCTATGTCGGCATAGAATATCCCACCGCGTTGCAGGGGATGCTGGTTCAGGCGAGCCACTTCAAGGAAGCGCTGACCGACACGAACAACACTGGCCTTGATGTACGCTACAATGTCTGGGTGACGTTTCTGCTTCAGGAACAGCAATTTGTGTTCATGTTTTTCGTGATCGTCATGCGCGTGTTGTTGCTCCTGCTGTTTACCGGTGTGCCGATGCTTTACCATTGGCTGTGGCGCGTAGAACGGGCCTGAGCCTGGCTTCGAATCCCGATTATCCGCATTACGGCACAATTGGCGCATCACCGGCCCGGGTGGGTGGGTGCGCGGGATGGTTCGGGCTCGTGGTTTGAAACACGCTCGAGCAACCTGCCTTTATTCGGAATCGGAACGATCCCGAATAAAGGCAGAAAGTCGCTCGCCTCTAAAGTGGCGATCATCTTTGTGCTTTAAGTTGGAACCGCAATAGCGGTTCCAACTTAAAGCACGATGATCTAACTTTGGGCGCCGTACCTGTGCAGATCAAGGCCGTAAAGCTGCAACCAGCGGATCGCCTCATCGGTTTGTGGGCAGGTTTTTTCGACCAGCGCCCAGAACCGTGGACCGTGATTCATCTCGGCGAGGTGTGCAACTTCATGGGCCGCCACATAGTCGAGAATTTGCGGCGGTGCCATCACCAGCCGCCAGGAAAACGACAAGTTTCCGTTCGACGAACACGAGCCCCACCGGCTGGTTTGATCGCGCACCGTAATCTTACCGGCTTTGAGGCCCAGTTGCTTGGTGTGGAAGGCAACGCGCGCGACGAGGTCCAACCGCGCCTGTTCGATCAGCCAATCCCTTAGCCGGCGCGGCGCGAATTCCAATCCGCCCCTGACCCGCAGTTCGTTCGGGCAGCCGTGTTCGGTCTCCTCGATGACCACGGGAAGACTGCCCCGCATGGGACCAACAAAAACGATCCGATAGGGCACGCCGCGTAACATGACGAGGCTGCCGTTGGCGAACGGAACCGCCTCGGGCATCGTTGTCAGGCGCTCGCGAACCCAGTCGAGATGTGCCGACAGAAAGTCGCCAGCTTGCTTGAGATCGCACTGCATTGGAAGCGTCACGATCACCGCGCGCTGCGTCCGGCTGACCCGCAGCGTCATGCGCCGGGCCGCAGGATGGCGGCGGACTTCTACCGGCTCGTCCAGCCCATGCACCGTCAGCTTCTCGGGTGCACAGAATGCTGAAGCACGGGATTTGCCCATGCCATAACCTCTCATTTGTGGAACGTAACATGCAACCCAGGCACGAACTAGCTCTGCACAACGACACCCGAAACCATGGACGTATCCTGTGGCCGAAAATCGGCATAGTATGAATGGCTCTTAGTATCAATTGCCGCGCCTGCTTCGCTATTGCCAAACGCACTCCGGCGATAGGGAACTGTGAAGGCGTGGCTGTCTCGCATCAGGTCAAAATCGCCGCGGACAATCTGCCCGCAACGGCAGGCGGGCTTGTCCGGCGCAGCCAGTATCGAACCACGCGGCGACATCAAGACGATGGTCAGTGCACCGCAACAACTACCACCGGCCAACATGCCGGTGCCAGCAACCGTTGCAGCGCGTGACGAGCTCGCAACAGTTGTGATCGGATGCCTGCCTTTCGGTTTGCCGGTCTCGTGCGTATGATCGCCAAAGACTGTACGCGGCACCGGAATGTTGGTATTGCAGTCGGCCGCGAGCTTGGCCAGTTGGCTTGGCATTGGCCGGCCACTCCACTGGTCCACGAACCATGGTATCGCTGACGTCGATTGGCACCAGCTCAATCGGCTCAACGGTTTGTTTGCAGCAGGAACGTTTCCAGATATGTCGAAGGCGAGCAATGAAGCGTCATCCGTCACCGTCGCCGATGGTCAGGGCAACGCCGTCGACGGCCACGCGGACCGACCGAGCCATTTCATTCGCGATCTCATTCGCGACGACCTGACAAGCGCGCGCGTTTGCGAGGTGGTGACGCGGTTTCCACCTGAACCGAACGGCTACCTGCACATCGGCCATGCCAAGTCGATCTGCCTCAACTTCGGAATGGCCGAGGAATTTGGCGGGCGCTGCAACTTGCGCCTGGATGATACCAACCCGGCCAAAGAGGACCAGGAATACGTTCGTGCCATCGAACAAGACCTCAAGTGGCTGGGTTTCGACTGGGGCGGCGCGACGCTGCATGCATCGGATTATTTCGAACAGCTTTATCGCTGGGCTGAGCATCTGGTCGGCGCCGGCAACGCCTATGTTGACGATCTGAGCGCCGATGAGATCCGCGATTACCGCGGGACGCTGACCTCGCCCGGCCGCAACAGTCCGTTTCGGGATCGGACGCCGGCAGAAAACCTCGATCTTTTCTCACGCATGCGCGCTGGCGAATTTGGCGACGGTGAGAAGGTGCTTCGCGCCAAGATCGACATGGCATCCGGTAACATCAACATGCGCGATCCTGTGCTCTATCGTATCGTGCGCGCACCGCATCCGCGCACCGGTACCGCGTGGTGCATCTATCCGACGTACGATTTTGCGCACGGACAGAGCGATGCCATCGAAGGCGTAACGCACTCGTTCTGCACGTTGGAGTTTGCCGATCACCGCCCGCTCTACGACTGGCTCATTGAGAACCTTCCGACCAACGCCACACCGAAGCAAACGGAGTTTGCCCGGCTCAACGTTACCTACACCTTGTTGTCCAAGCGCAAGCTCCATCAGCTGGTCGCGCAAGGACATGTCAGCGGCTGGGACGACCCGCGCATGCCGACGCTGCGCGGTATGCGCCGCCGCGGCATTCCCGCCGCTGCCATTCGCGATTTTGCCAATCGCGTTGGCGTGGCCCGCGCCGACAGCACCGTTGAGTACGAGTATCTCGAGTTTTGCGTGCGCGAGTATCTCAACAAGACGGCATCGCGGCGCATGGCCGTGCTCGACCCTGTGCGCGTCGTCATTGAGAACTATCCCGAAGACCACGAAGAACAACTCGAAGCGGTCAACAACCCCGAGGATCCGGATGCCGGAACGCGGACCGTGGCGTTCTCGCGTGACCTTTTCATCGAGCGCGATGACTTTATGGAAGATCCGCCAAAGAAGTACTTTCGCCTCGCACCCGGCAAGGAAGTTCGCCTGCGCTATGCCTATTACGTCACCTGCACCGACGTTGTTAAGGACGACGATGGTAACGTTGTCGAAATCCGTTGCAGCTACGATCCGGCAACGCGCGGCGGCGCCTCGCCCGATGGCCGCAAGGTGCGCGGCACCATTCACTGGGTATCGGCGCGCCACGCGGTGCGCGCCGAGGTTCGCCGGTACGGCCACCTGTTCAGCACGGCTAACCCGGCCGCCGAAGACGACCTCGCGGCGGCATTAAACCCGCACTCGTTGCGCATTGTCGAAAATGCCATGCTCGAGCCGGCACTGCGCGACGCCGAGCCTGACCAGCCGCTACAGTTCGAACGGCTTGGTTATTTCTGCGCCGACCCGGATGGCACCAAGGCGCAACCGGTGTTCAACGAAGTCGTGTCGTTGAAGGACTCCTGGAAGAAGCTTCAGAACAAGGGCTGAAGCGGTCGTGGGCCTGGCAGACTTTGGGAACCTTTGAACACGGCGCGGGTTTCCACAGGGCTTGGCCCTTTGGCGGGATCGTTAAGGACCGCGCCCTTAACCAATCGCCGCTTGGCGGCGATCCTTGAGGGGCTTTCAGCCCCTCAAACACCCCGACCAGGGGATGGGTCCCCTGGACCTTGGACTTGATGCGGCCTCGCTTTCCACAGCGGATGTAAGCAACGACGCTTTCGACCTGCTGCGATCGACTGAGAGATGGTGAGCATCGTGTCGACCTTCTCAGTTCGGCGATGGCGCTGCAGGCCTACGTGGCTGCCTCATTTGCTGCGTCGATGGCTCGCGGAGGCCTATGATGCCAAGGCCGCAATCGCGATACGGATTGCGCCTGCATGACGGCACGCGTAAGCTTTCGTTACGACTGGCACAAAAGGTTTGACGATGCGTCTCTTCGCGGCTTCTTTGGCAACCGAAACGAACACGTTCTCCCCGATACCGACATCGCGGTCGAGTTTCGAAGATTTCTTCTACGCGCCGGCCGGTGCGCATCCCGAAGTCCCAAAGTTGTGCTCGGCGCCCGTGCTGGTTGCGCGACGGCGCGCTGCTAGGGACGGCTTCACACTCATCGAAGGTTCATCGTTCTGGGCCGAACCGTCGGGAACCGTTGACCGAGCCAGCTTCGAATCGATGCACGGCGGGGCCTGTCGATGCCGGCGTCGAAGTGATCGGCATCGACGTTATTGTGATCTCGAACCGCACGCAGGCCTTCGGTCTCGAACTCGTCACGCATTTGGGTGTGTCGCCGATGGACCATCGGCTTCTCGTCCTGAAGTCAGCGCAGCATTTCATGGGTGCGTTTGGCCCGCTTGCGGCCAGGATCATTCGGGCGCAGACCGGCGGGTGCTGTCCAAGCGATGCGCGCGATCACACCTATGCCAATGTCGCGCGACCACTCCGGCCGCTCGACGACAGCGTCGAGGGGCGATTGTTGATTTGATCACCCCTTTGCGCCAACGACCGAGCGGATAGTCAATATCCGCCCGCCTTTGCCTACCGAGCATCAATCGCGAAAAGTGAGAGGAAATGTGCCATGACGACATCCCGACGAAAATTCATGAAAGGGACCGCGGCGACCGCGGCCATAGTGGCAGCTCCCGGTGTTCTCAAGGCACGCGCTCAGGCCTCGAAGAGCAATACAATCAAGGCTGTTCTGCATGGCGACCTCAAGGTCTTCGATCCGATATGGACGACCGCGAACATGACGGGCAATCATGCCCTGCTCGTCTACGATACGCTCTTCGGCCAGGACGAAAAGGGTAGATCCCATCCGCAGATGGTCGAGAAATTCGGCATATCCGACGACCGCAAGACGCACACCTTCCAGCTGCGCGACGGCCTCAAGTTTCATGATGGCCAGGCGGTCACCGCGGATGATTGCATCGCATCGATCCGTCGCTGGGCGGTGCGCGATGCCGCCGGCCAGCACCTATTCCGCCGCGTCAAGGATACGCGCAAAAAGGATGACAAGACGTTCGAGATCGTGCTCTCGGAACCCTACGGCCTTGTGCTCGATGCACTCGGCAAGCTGACCACCAATCTGCCGGTGATCATGCGCAAGAAGGATGCCGAGACCGATGCCAACCAACAGGTCACTGACAAGATTGGTTCCGGTCCGTTCAAGTTCAACGACGCAGAAACCCGTGCGGGTCAACGCTATGTTTATGACCGAAACCCAGACTACGTGCCGCGCTCAGGCGCTCCGTCCGGGCTGTCCGGCGGCAAGGTTGCTCACCTCGAACGCGTCATAATCGAAAACCTGTCGGATCAGCAGACCGCGCTAGCTGCCCTCACGGCCGGCGAGATCGATTTTTTCGAATCGCCACCCTTGGACCTGCTCGATCAGCTCGAGGGCGACAAGAACATCACACTGGAAGTACTCAACAAGGGCGGCAACGTCGGTATGTGTCGGTTGAACTGGCTGCACCCGCCATTCGACAATGTCCATGCCCGCCAAGCGATGCTCTATCTGATAAACCAGACCGATATTCTGCAGGCGGCGTTCGGCAACCCGAAGTACTTCCGGAACTGCGGTTCGTTGTTCGGCTGTGCCGGCAACATGCAGTCGGATGTCAACACCGACTGGCTCAAGGGTGGGCAGGACATTGCCAAGGCCAAGGAGTTGTTCAAGAAGGCTGGTTATGATGGTCGGCCGGTCACCGTCCTGCAGGCGACCAACATCGGCTTCATGAACAATGCCGCGCTGCTCATTGCCCAGTGGCTGCAGCAGGCCGGCGTCAAGACCAAACTCGAGGCGTCGGATTGGGGTGGCGTCGTCACCCGCCGTGCCGTCAAGAAGCCGCCGAACGAGGGCGGATGGAATATCTTCATCACCTGGGGCTCCGGTGAGGGCTTCAACAACCCGATTAGTTCCGTTGCCCACTCCGCCGTCGGGGCCAATGGTTGGTTCGGCTGGCCGAAGGACGACCTTCACGAAAAGCTCAAGGACCAGTGGGCATCAGGCGCGACGATCGAAGATCGCCAGGCGATCGCGAGAAAGATCCAGGACAATGCTTGGAACTTCGTGCCGATGGCAATCCTCGGTCAATGGGCGCCACCGGTCGCGCATCGTGCCAACGTGACCGGTTTTGTGCCGGTGCCGAGCCACGTGCCATTCTGGAATGTCAAGAAGGCCTGACCCGTTGATGCCGCCGCCGCGCCGGCGGCGGCATCCCTCTGGCACCAGCATGCTGAGTACCAAATGACCGCTTACATCGCACGCCGCCTCGCCTCGACGGTGTTCGTCATGGCAATCGTGGCGGTGATCATATTTCTGCTGCTGCGCATCGCGCCGGGCGACCCTGTTGCCATTCTCGTCGGTGACAACGCCTCGCCGGCGCAGATCACGGCGATCCGCAAGCAGTTGGGCCTCGACGATCCGTTGATCGTTCAGTTCTGGCGTTGGACGTCGCGTGTTTTGGTCGGCGACCTCGGCATCTCGATATTTTCCAATGAGCCGGTTTCGAAACTTGTCCTGCAGCGCCTCGAACCGACGCTGTCGCTTGCTGCAACAACCATTCTATTCGCGGTTCTGATCGCGGTTTCTTTCGGTGTTCTCGCGGCATGGAAGGTCGGGACCTGGATCGACCGGACCGTCATGGCGATCTCAGTTGCCAGCTTCTCCGTGCCCGTTTTTGTCGTTGGTTACATCCTGATCTATGTCTTCGCCATTCAGTTGCGCTGGCTCCCGGTGCAGGGATATGAGCCGCTCAGCGAAGGGTTCGTCACCTGGTTCCGGCATCTGGTCCTGCCATCGATTGCGCTCGGTCTGGCCTACGTGGCCCTCATCGCAAGGATTACGCGAGCTGCCATGCTGGAGGTCCTTGCCGAAGACTATATCCGCACAGCGCACGCCAAGGGGGTGGCAACGGGGCCGGTTCTTTTGAAGCACGCGCTGAAAAACGCCGGCGTGCCGATCGTCACGGTCATCGGTATCGGCGTCGCGCTATTGATCGGCGGCGTTGTCATCACCGAGACGGTGTTCAATATCCCCGGCATCGGCCGCCTCGTCGTCGATGCCATCCAGTATCGAGACTATCCGATCATCCAGGGCGTCATGCTCTTGTTTTCGGGGACCTATGTCATCATCAACCTTCTCGTCGATCTGACCTACACGCTGATCGATCCCAGGATCCGAACGTAATGCGCAATGAGGCAACGAGCGCCGAAACCGTGCCGCTGACGCTTGCGTCGAGAGCTTCGATCTGGCGGTTCGTCAGGCGCAACACGACCCTCGTGATCGGTCTCGTCGTTCTTTCATTCATGGTTCTTATGGCTCTGATCGCCCCACTGTTCGCGGGTGATCCCTTTACGATGAAGCCGATACAGCGCCTGAAGCCACCATCTGACGTCAACTGGTTCGGCACCGATCAACTCGGCCGCGATGTCTTCGCGCGCACGGTATATGGTGCGCGAATCTCGTTGATCGTCGGAATATCGGTCGCGTTCCTGTCGATCATCCTGGGCCTCGTCATCGGACTGCTGGCAGGTGTCGTGCGCTGGGTCGAGGCGGTCGTCATGCGCCTGCTCGACGGCCTCATGGCGATTCCGGCCATCCTGCTCGCGATAGCGCTGGTTTCGCTGTTCAATGCCAGCGTCGGGATCGTCATCATTGCGATCGTCATCCCGGAGATTCCCCGCGTCGTTCGTCTTGTTCGTTCGGTCGTCCTGGCAACGCGTGAGCAGCCGTTTGTCGAGGCCGCGATTGCGGGCGGCGCGCCGACATGGAAAATTCTCATCCGCCACATTCTGCCGCCAACCATTCCGCCGCTGATCGTCCAGGCAACGTATATCTGTGCATCGGCCATCCTGGTCGAGGCGGGATTGTCGTTCCTCGGTGCTGGTACGCCGCCGGAGATTCCGACCTGGGGCAATATGATTGCAGCGGATCGGCTCTATCTGGGCCGTGCGCCCTGGTGCATATTCTGGCCGGGCATTGCCTTGGCGCTCGTCGTGCTGGCCGTCAACCTGGTCGGCGATGGTTTGCGCGACCGTCTCGATCCACGCATTGCGCGCCGCATGTAGGGGGAGCCATGCCGTCGGATACTAGGTCAGCTGCCGGACCGCTTCTCGAGGTCGACGACTTGAGGACTTACTTCTACAGCGAGGATGGCGTGACCCGGGCGGTCGACGGCGTCAGCTTCCAGGTTGAAGCAGGCGAAACACTCGGCATCGTCGGTGAGTCGGGTTGCGGCAAGAGCGTGACGGCGCTTTCAATCCTGCGCCTTATTCCGCCACGCATCGGGCGAACAGTTGGTGGATCGATTCGCTTCGAAGGGCAGGATCTCGGTGCCCTTTCGGAAGCTGAGATGCGCGATGTCCGCGGTAACCGGATCGCGATGATCTTTCAGGAGCCGATGACGAGCCTCAATCCGGTCCTCACGATCGGCAACCAAATCAGCGAAGCAGTTGTAATCCATCGCGGTGTCAGCCGTGGCGCGGCGCGGCAGCGCGCACGTGAGGTGCTTGATCTTGTCGGCATTCCCGATGCCGAGCGACGTCTGCGCGACTATCCCTACCAGTTCTCGGGTGGGATGCGCCAACGCGTCATGATCGCCATGGCACTCGCGTGCGATCCCAAGCTTCTCATCGCCGACGAGCCGACCACGGCGTTGGATGTGACGATTCAAGCGCAGGTGCTTCAGCTTATGCTGGAACTAAAGCAGAAGACTTCGGCTGCCGTTGTTCTCATTACCCATGATCTCGGGGTCGTGGCGGAGACCTGCCAGCGCGTGCTCGTCATGTACGCCGGCAGGAAAGTTGAAGAGGCAACGGTCTACGATCTGTTCGACCGTCCGGCGCATCCCTATACGCGCGGTCTTCTGGCTTCTGTCGCGCGTGGCAAGGTTGGCGGCCGCCTCGATGAGATTCCTGGAATGGTGCCGTCGCTTCGCGAGCCGATCGCCGGGTGCGCTTTTGCCGACCGCTGCGGGTTTTCAGATCAGCGTTGCCGAACCGAGGCACCGCAACTCCGGCCGGTTGGAGATGGCGCGGCGGCGGGCCATTTCGCCGCCTGCTTCAAGGCTGAAGAGGTGTTGTCGTCATGAGCAGCCGGCCGGTTATCGAAGTCGAGAATCTCAAGAAGCACTTTCCAATCACGCAGGGCCTCCTTGCCCGCCAGGTCGGCTCTGTCAAGGCGGTAGATGGGGTGTCTTTCGCGGTCGCCCAGGGCGAAACGCTCTGCGTCGTCGGTGAATCGGGCTGTGGCAAGTCAACCGTCGGGCGACTGATCCTGCGCCTGCTCGATCCGACCAGCGGAACGATCCGTCTCGAGGGCCAAGACATCACGCATCTTGACCGCAACGAGGTGCGCCGTTTCCGCCAGCGCATGCAGATCGTGTTTCAGGATCCTTACGCCTCGCTTAACCCGCGCATGCGCGCTGGCGCGATCGTCGCAGAGCCGCTTGAGAACTTCGAGACGACGAGTCGGAAAGACATAACCGAACGTGTTGCCGGGCTGTTCGAGCGCGTCGGCCTGCCGCGCGATGCGATGCGCAGATTTCCGTTCGAGTTTTCCGGCGGACAGCGCCAGCGGCTCGGCATCGCACGTGCGCTGGCGTTGAACCCGCGTGTAATCGTCGCCGACGAGCCGGTCTCGGCGCTCGATGTGTCCGTGCAAGCCCAAGTGCTCAACCTGATGATGGACCTCAAGGCCGATCTTGGTCTCGCGTACCTGTTCATCAGTCATGACCTCGGTGTTGTCGAGCACGTCGCCGATCGCGTTGCCGTCATGTATCTTGGGCGAGTCGTTGAATTGGGACCGCGCGCCAATCTCTTCGAGGCGCCCCGCCATCCCTATACACGTGCGTTGCTTGCTGCCGCGCCGGTGCCCAATCCACGCGCCGCTCGAGATCGCATCGTCCTTGAGGGCGATGTCCCGTCGCCGAGCGATCCACCGGTCGGATGCCACTTCCACACGCGTTGTCCGTTTGCCATGGAGCGATGCCGCAGCGAGGCACCTCGGTTGCGCCAGGCAAACGACAATCACACCTTCGCCTGTCATCTCGACCTATAGCGTCACGGTGCGCGACGCGAGCCGGCGCAAGAGCGCTTTGGCCCTGTCGTATTGTTAGAGCAACCTGCCATTATTCGGAATCGGAACGATCCCGAATAATGGCAGAAAGTTGCTCGCCTCTAAAGCACGATGATCTAGGTCCATCCAGTGCGAGCCGGCGATCAACTCGTTGGCCAATTGCGCGGCCGCTGCAGTCCGCGCAGTTGGCCGAAGGTGCGCATCTCCGCCTCCCGAATCAAAGGCAGTCTCTCAACTATCAAATGGTCCGCAAAGTCGGGGGCAGGTTGCTCTAATTACCGATGAAGTTGCGCTCGATTAAATTGCGAATGGAAAAGCCGCCCTTGTCTTTTTTGGCGAGCTGTTGCGGTTGACGGTTCCGAGGACGTGGCGCTGTGGTCGGATGGCGCTTCGATTCTTTCTCAAGATCTTCGAGCAGAACCCGCACCAGTGGCGCGGCGAGTTGACTTGAATGGAGGCGTCGCGCGAACGGTTCGGTCGCCGAGCCGGTACCGACCACCACCACATAGGAGAACCCGGCACCGTTATTGAACTGCATGGCGCCTGCGACCCACGTATCGATCGTGGCATTGGGATCGGATGTCACCGCGGTTCCGGTTTTTGCGAGATGCAACCGCAGGCCCTTGCGTCGCTGCGCACACCAGTCGTTGAGGCGGTGCAAAGTGCCGTGGCTGCGCCCGTTATTTCGATAGCACAGCGGGGCCTGAAGGAAGCCCCGAATCGTGTCATGTGCGGAGCGGCGAATGATATCGGATGGTCGGATCCGCCGATCGATGCGTTCGCGAAACTGAGCTGCGGCTTCGTTCGATGTAAACTCGAACTCGTCGACAAGCGTCGGCATTGCGACCGGCACCCCGCGGCGTCCGGTCAGTGCTGCAAGGATGACGCCCGCCATGTGATGGACGCGGCGCGGGGCGCCCGAGATCAAGCCGCGCACGGCGGCCGTCGACGGCGGCGTTTCGGACTGAGCATCAGGAGCAGGCGGCATGTTGAAGCCGAATTGGTCGATGATCCGTCTGAGCTTGGCGGCGCCGATCCGTGCGGTGCGCCATTGTAGGGGGCGGTTCAAGGAACAGGCAAACGCGACCACGGCCGGCCGGCCGCGACGAAGGTTGCCGCCGCGTCTGCAGGTTTCCAATCCGCGCCGCGGCGCTGCGACGTCCAAATAGGGAGTTTGCAGCGTGTCGGTGAGTTCGTTGGCGATTGCAATCGCGCTGATCATCTTGCCCACGGACGCGATCTGTCTGCTCTCCAATCGGCCGACATGGTATCCGGTGTCGGGATCGCGAGCACTGGTCGAGCCGAAATACGGTGCCAGTTCGCTGTTCTCGAAATAGCGCACGATCCGCCCGTTGCCGTCGCTCGCAACGATGATCACGTGCGGCATGATCGAACCGTGGACTTTTGCAATTGCCGGATCGAGAACGTAGCCCGGTGACAACTGGTCTTTCCAGCGCCTTTGCAGGCGGGCGAGTTCCGTCAAAATCCGCCCGCGCAGACTAAGGTTGTCCTGCGGTACAATCGTCGTGCGAATGCTGCGAACACTGTTGCGCCAATCATAGCCGAACGCCTGCTTCATCTCTTCGCGAAGCCCGAAGCGTACTGCCGGCAGCAGGATGTTCGCGCGAATTCGCGGATTGGCCTGCGCCCGCTTGGCAAAGGCAGGGGCATGGGCCTCGACCGCCGTTTGCAGGGCCGGTTTGACAACCGGGTCCGGCGGACCACCGGCAAGCTTGACAAGCTCGAACAGCACGCTCTTTTGCTGTTCGGCATCATCCAACAGTGCTTGTGCGCACTTGCGTGCCCGAACTTCAAGAATGTATCGCCAGCGCGACTGGCGCACGCTGTTCAGTCGGCTGCTTCCTTCGAGTAGGATAATCGGCTTGTTGACGGCAGATGCCAGCACGAACTGCTCGGCCACCGTCAGATCCTTGGCCTCCTTGCCGAACACAATGCGGCTGGTGACCTCGATGCCGTGCAGCGGCGCGCCACCGGTACGCTGCGCGAGCCACAGATGGTTGGCCGCCCAATGCTGCAGTGGCGCAATGTCGCCACCGCGCGAAAGTTCGGCGTAGATAACCGGTGCCATCCACCATTCATTGAGCTTGCGCCCGATTTTTTCCCAGGCGTTTTCGCTCGCCAGCGGCGGCGTCTTGTAGATCACCCGCGACAGCTGCATGGGCAGCGTCGAGCCGCCCATGCCGAACACCAGCCGGCGTTCGCGGACGCTTCTTCTCACCATTGAAACCGGAATCTTCAAGACGCCGAGAAAGTCGATTCCGAACGGGTTCGACCAGCCGCCAAGATGCCGGTCTTCATGGTAGACGAGACAGTTCCAGTAGTGCTGAGGAACGGTCTGCACGGGAATTGATTTGTGATCTGGATTGGCCGTGTAGCTGGCGATCTCTATCGCCCGACCGGTATAGTTGACGTCGCGCTGGCTATCGAGACGTGGGTCGAACGTGCCGACGAAGTTGCGATTGCGGTCGTAAATCGCCGTTGCGATCCAACGCTCCGCATCATAGCGCAGTTTCGCAGACTGATACTGTGAACCAATGAGACCACGGATCGGAGCAACGACGTAAACCAGCAGGGCGGCGGCCAGCACATACAAAATCACGGCACTGGCGATGTAGCGCAACGGTCCGAGCCTTGGATTGAACGCGATACCGATCGTAATCGTGCGCAACATCCACAGCGGCACGGCAATGACGATTTCGATAATGCGGGTCATTGACCGCAACAGCGTCGACATGACTTGGATTTGCGCCGATCGTGGGAACTACGGAAACTGTGAAACGCTTTAGGCGGGTTTTGTGGCGCGGATACGACGGCCGCGGCGAGCAAGGCCACAATGGCGACGATTAACGCGGCATCATTTGTCGTGAATACCAAATTCAGTGAGCGGAATAAAGTTGACCAAATCCCCGGACTTGATCGACACGGTGTCTTCTTCAACATCGATCAAACCGTTGGCGAATCTAAGCCCGGAAATCAGACCTGAGCCATCTTTGGGAAATTTCTCGACGCCCAGCTGCCCGTCGATGAGGCGGGTTCTGCCACGCCAAAACTCTCTGCGGCCGGTCTTGCGTTCGGCAATCGTGAACGTCGCCGGCAGCCGGTATCTTGCAGGTTCCGGCCAGTGCGCGCCGCCGAGCCGGCGCAGCAGTGGGCGCACGTACATCAAGAAGCACACGAACACCGCCACCGGATTACCCGGCAGGCCGACGATCGTGGTGGCTGCGATCTGACCGAACATCAGCGGGCGCCCGGGTTTGACGGCAATCTGCCAGAAGTGGCGCGTGCCGAGCGTATCGATGGCGCGGGCCATATGGTCCTCATCACCCTGGCTTGCACCGCCCGTCGTCAGCACAACGTCGAAATGCTTGGCTGCGTGTTCGAGTTTGGCGATGATCGTGCTGGGCTCATCCGTCAGCACGCCGAGGTCGACCACGTCACAACCTGCCGCTTCAGCGAGCGTTGTGAGCAGCGGCGCGTTGCTATCGAAGACCTGCCCGGGCTTGAGTGCGCCGGCGCCAACCCGCAAGATCTCATCGCCGGACGACACAATCGCAACCTTCGGGCGCACAAAACAATCGATCCGCGCGACGCCGAGGGATGCCAATGCGGCAATGTCTTGCGGTCTGATGGTGTCGCCGGCGCCGACAATGACATCGCCGACATCCACGTCTTCGCCCGCGCGGCGCACATTGGCGGCCAATCGCAGTCCGGGCGGAACACTGACCCGATCGCCGCTGACCGTACAATCTTCCTGCATCGCAACCGTATCGCAGCCGGCAGGAACCATCGCGCCCGTGAATATCCGAACGGCCTGTCCCGGCGCGACAGCTGCAGCGAAGGGATGACCCGCCGCGGCCCGGCCGACCACATTCAGCGCGGTCGCACCGTCGAGGTCGAGACCGGCGTGGGCGAACGCAAAACCGTCAACCGCTGCATTGGTATGGCCGGGCACGGCTCGTTGTGCTGCCACGGCGCCGGCGGCCACGTGCCCGGCGGCATTGTCGATAGCCACGCTGTCGACGCCGACGATCGGGTGCACGCGCGCGCGCAGTTGCTCCAGGACACGGTGGTGGGCGAGCCGCGCCCCATCGCGCGGATCTTGCCGAAAACAGTCGTCAATCAGGCCGGATGTCATTGTTGCTGCAGCGTATGAATGCGGACTTAGATCATCGTGCTTTAGAGGCGAGCAACTTTCTGCCTTTATTCGGGATCGTTCCGATTCCGAATAAAGGCAGGTTGCTCTAGCATCAAACCTGCGCTGCAGTGGCGTCAAGGTCAAGCGGAGCAACGAGCGGTTGGTCATTGTCCGAGGATCATTGTCCGGGGGGTCATTGTCCGGGCCCGAGCCGAGCTATTGCGTTTCAGCGTTAGGAAACCTCTGACCAAGCCGGGGGTCCAGGGGATCATCCCCTGGTCGGGGTGTTTGAGGGGCTGACAAGCCCCTCGAGGATCGCCGCAAGGCGGCGATCTCATGTGTTCTCGGGCGGCGGCCGCGCGGGAACGCAGGCCGGCGATGCCAGTCTACCTAAGGCGGAAATGATCTAGAAGCCGCGCAACAGCCAAAATGCGGCTATGCCTGTCGCAGGCGCAAGAACCGAAACCAACACCATAAATACCATCGTTCTAGCCAACATAATAGCAACTCACAAACAACGCCCCGCCGACCTTTAAGCGGCAAACCAAAACATCAATATTCCACGCCTTCCTGCTCTCTCAGGCGCACACGCACAATAATAGATAAATGATAAGCGCTGACTACTGGAAATTTAATCAGTAAAATGCACAACTTTGTCTTTTCGCTTGTTTCGCTGCTACAACATTTCAACAAGTTTTAAGACGGTGGCCAACAACTACCGGCCAGCAGCCCGGCAAAATAAGCGTTTGTTGTTCAAGGGGGTTTGGATCGCAGCGACAAAGCCTTGTCCACAGCACACCAATCAATCACGAAAACGTGATTGATTGGTGTGCTGTCACTATTTCAAGTCGAACAGTTTGAGCTGACGCTGATCTTGGCCACGCGTCTCGCGGGCCAGTTGCTCGATCCTGTCGAACGGCACCTGTTCGGCCATGATCAATGAGCGTTGCGCTTTCATCGAGCGCACCAGGCCTTCCTGAACCAGGTGGAACTGGCCGACCGTTTGATGGGGCAGGACCGCAGCCGGGTCGAGCCCGCTCTCGCTTTGGAAGGCGGCTTTGAGCTTGCGCAATGCCGTGTCTTCGCGCACGCGGCCGATAAACCAGGACGTGATTTGATCGCGGGATTTGTAATCGAGATCGCCGGGCGACTGGGTCGCGAGCATCAGACCGAGGCCTGCCGAACGGGCCCGCTTGAGGAGGCTTTGCAGAGGTTCAGCCGTCGCCGGCTTCGCGTTCGCGGGGATGTAAAGGTCGGCCTCATCGAACATGACAACGGCCTGAAGCTCGTCGTTGGGATTGCGCTGACAAAAGCGCAGAGCTTCCGACAAAAACTGCGCGACCCAGAACAGGATGTTCTCGTTATCCCCGAGGAACCCGGTGTAGATGATCGATAGTCGCGTCCGCCCGTCACGGGCATAGGGGCCCAGTCCAAGCAGGGCGTCCATGCGCAGGCTTTCGCCGCCGGCCTCGAACAGTGCGGCGTTGCGGTAGCGCAGGCTGTCGAGCTGCGCGACCAGATCGCGACGGATCTTGCCGGACGGATCCATGCGCTGCGTGAGATCGGTCAGCTCCGGATCTTCGTCTTCGAGGAACGCGATCAGATCCGACAGCGACACCTCGTGGCTTGAGCGGGCGCCGAGAATTCTCAGTGCCACCGACAGCGTGCCCGACTGTTTCTGATGCGTTGCCGACTTCTTCATGTGCAACATGTCGCCAAGGGCGGCAGCGGACAGGTTTGCGAGCAGTTGCTGTTCGTGTTCCGGCAGCTCGTTCATACCATGCGGTAACAGGGTGATCGAGATCGGCCGGCCCGAGGCACGCCCCGGCGTATAGACCGCAACATCGATGGCATCGCCCAGCTTCTCGCGTTCGGAGGTTCGTTCGAAGGCATCGCCATCATCCACGCGCCAGACGTCCGGATTGGCATAGCTGCACAGGTCCCCCTTGCGGTCGATCAGAACCGCGGGAATGCCGCGCGCGAGGAATTGCTCGATCAAACTGAGCGCCAGCGTCGTCTTGCCCGAGCCCGAGCCGCCCAGCACTGCCGAGTGCCGTTTCATGACGCCGCGGTTGAGCGTAACCGGCTTGCCGGTTTCGAGCTGGCGCCCGGCAAAGATGCTGTTGACATTGTCGCCGTTTTCATCGAGCAGCACCGACAGCGGTACTTCATCATCGTTATCGGGTGTCGGCGTCGGCGGCACCGCGCTATTGTTCCATCCAAGCCAGTCGGCCCACGGGGAACCGGAGCTCACGGCCGTATCGGGGCTGGTTCGAACAGTGGGTTCCTGATCGCCCGGCATCGGGCCGGCGGTGGCCGCGTCGTCTTCGATCAAGGCCAGATTGCTTGTCGCCGGGAGCGATGAGGTCCGGCCATCGGCGTCGCGCTGCGCGCCCTTGCCGGACGGTTGAAACGCGGGACGCCCGAGCAGGTCAAGCCGCAGAACCTGAACAATCGAAATCAGCCCGGACATCAGCTTGGCCTGGCCGAACCAGCCGGTGAAGCCCGGATCACCACGATGATGTGCGTGGAACTCGCGGATCATCATCATCCGCTCCCATTCGGGAATCGGCACCAGCACCGAGCGGCCGCCGGCATCCCTGAACTTTCGATAGGCCTGTGCCGTCTGGTTTTTCTTGTTTGGCGGAAAGTCGCTGGCGCGCAGCATATAGCAGGTCTTGCCCTGCATGGTGGCGAGCACCTTGTCGAGCTGGCGCTTTAGTCCGCCGCCCTGCGTCGGACGGTTGCAAAGATAGACCCGCGCATCATAGGAGTGGCCGGTCGGGTGGGTCACCTCGATGTCGATGACCGGCAAGTCGTCCGCGATCTCGGGCGGCTTGACCCTGACTGCGAGCTTGTCGTCCCATTCCGCCGACGTCAGCGTGAGCGAAGCTGACAGCACGTCCAGGAGATCTTGGTCGCTGTTCGGCATCTCAGCTTCCGAGGCGCTGCAAAACCGCTCCCACATCTCCCGATAGTCGATGGTGAACTCGGGCTGCTGGATCGGCTCGTCATTGTCCGAGGGAAAGCCAAGGGCTTCGATCAGCGACGAGAGGTAACCGCCTTCAGGTTGTGCCGGGACGGGCTTTTCGTCTTCGGGTTCGTCGCGCAGTCTCGTTTGTGCATGTTCCAATAGTCGTCGCGTGGATAACCCCGCGAATTCCTCAAAGAACTCTGGTCCGAAAAACACCGAAGCATCCGGAAAGCTCGGCCCGTCCGAATGTCTTTGGGCTTCGACCTCGAGGCGTTTTGCGATGATCTGCCGTGCTTCGTCGGCGGTGCGGGTCTCCTGCAGTGCCACCGGCCCAGCCTTCTCGATGCGGTCGATATAGGATTGGTGCAGAACCGCACGGGCCTGGCCGTAAAACTCCTCAAGCACTGAAATGATAATGATGGCGCTGGGCACGCGATTGGCGATCTGCATCAGGTTGCCGACGGCCTTGGTGAAGCGTTCCTCCGGATCAGCGAAGTTGCGCAGATCCTCGACCTGGTCGATGCAAAACACCAACGCCGCGTTGTCGACCACCGCCATCACCGTGCCGAGCGCTTCGATGATCTCGAAGGCACGCCCGTCGCCGCAGTTGGGGTCGAGTGCGCGCACGCTTTGCATCGAAAGTTCATTGAGCTCGCGCCCGAACAGGTACTGCCGGACCCGCTGGTCGATGCGTGGATCATTGCGTTCCAGGTAGAGCAGCGCGCGAACGATATTGATGTCCAGCTCATGATCGGCAAAGCGTTCGCTCGCAACAATGCTATCGGCGAGGTCGAGGACCAGTTTCGCCAATGCGGTTTCGGCAAGGTTGGCCTCGCGCAACTTTTCGGCGTCGTCCGCGCTAATTGAAGCTTCGACCATCAAGCGTGTCAGGCGCGACAGCGAACTCTCTTCTCCACCATCGGGATCGTAGGGCTTTTCGAGCGAGTTAATCAGGCGACGCAGAAAGTAGTCGGCATAGTTTGAAATGTCCGGCGTCATTTGTGCGTAGCCGAAATACGCCATCTGCTGGCGGTGTGCGCCGGTGCGCAGGGCCCGGATCAAATGCGTTTTGCCGGCGCCCGACTGGCCGTGAAACAGCAGAATTCTGGCCTGGGTCGGCGCCCCCTTGGGATTGGTGATTTGTCCGACCAGGTCGAAGAACTTGGCCCGCGCCTTGTTGTGTACGTCCGCCACGTCGACGGGATCGGCCTGCCAGACATCGTCCTCCCAGGTGATCGAATGTTCGAACGCTGCGGCGAGCTTGTCCGGATTGGTCACCTGTTGCCTCGCAAGCTTCATTGCACAATTTTCCGGCGGTTTGCCGGGCCTCTGTCTAACTTCGGTTCTTGGAGCGTCAGTTGGTGGCGCGCACGTAGTGCCACACTGTGTTTTTGTAAGAGATGGCCGACGCCTGAATATCGGCGGCATTGTCCTTTGATCTGAGATCCGCATTGGCGAGCACCAGATGCCCGGTCCGGTGCGCTTCCGTCAGCATCGCCTTGAACTCGATGTCGGTAAGGCCCCACTCGGGATAGTCGGCCTGCACCGTCTGCCAAACGCGTGAGATGAACGCCTTTTTGTTTCCTGGCCAGCCGTCACCGAGAGTGTCGGCAAGTTCGACAATGACCTTTGCAAAACCCGGTAAATCGGGTCGGGTCGCGGCCGCAGGGCGGTTGCCGGCAACCGCGAGTTCGACCTCCTCCACATTCGGCACCGGACGTTGCCGGTCGACAACCAACGCCAGCGGTCTTGGCGTGTTGTGCGCTAAGGCATTGCGCAATATTGCCAGGCGAAGCGAGGCAATATCGCTTTGCGGCGAGCCGCAGGCCTCGGCCGCAAGCGCGGAGATGAGCCGGGCATCGGTTCCAAAATCGCGCGGTCGTCGTGACAGCTGTCCGGCGAGCAGACGTCCGGCCTTGGCACTGAGCCCTTTGCCAGACTCAAAAGCACTCTTGACCTTGTTGCCGAAGGCGCGTTCGAGGGCCACGACGGCAAGCATGCAGCGCAGCTTCGTCGGGCTCGGCACCCGTTTGCCCGGCAGGCCGTAGGCTTGCTGCAGAATTGCAGCGCGCAGGCCATCCGGCCGGGCCAGTGTTTTGATCCTCTGTTCGCTCTCACCGCCAAGCCCAAGGGCGTGGCCGACGAGCCTGATGTCGCGAATCTCGGCCCAATCCTCGGGGATCGTTCGACATCCCAGATAATCCCGCACGCGCTTAATGCCGGCTGGTGCCAGGCCCAGTCGAGCCCGATTCGTCGCGATCAATCCCTGGCCGGCGAGGCTTGCAACCGCCTGATCAACCATTCGTCGCAGTTCGGATGGCGACAGCTTGTGCGACGTGCAGGGAGCGAGATCTTTGAGCAAGTCGGATCGCGTCGCACCCCGTTGGGCTGCAACTCGGCACAAAACATAATCATCCAAGAGGCCCGACACAGCGTCCTGTGTGTGGACCGGCACAGCGATGCCCATAGGGGCTCCCCCATAGAAACGACCCAGCGGCGGGGGACGCGTGAACTGCAGGCACAAGCTGTGCAACAACCCGCCAGTTTCAGATGCAACCGGACGCGCGAATCACCGAAGATAAAGGATATAGTGTCGTGATTTTCGACCAATTGTCCAATCCGGCGAGGCCGACGCGGTTCGAACGGCGCTGAGTAAGTATCCCCCGGCCGTACCTGTTTAGCGGCCTTTTCGTCGTGTGGCCTTGCTTTGGTGTGCGAACAGTGATTCACGATAGCGATGAATCGCACCGCACTGAAACGTTCGAACAAGAAGCAGCTGATTGATTTGGTTTTGCTTCAGGCTGAACGGATCGAGGTTCTCAGCAAACAGGTTGAGGCCCTTGAGCAGCGTTTGGACGCGTTGACGCGCCAGTCGCATCGGGCAGCTGCGCCCGGCAAAGCCGGGGGCTTTAGTTCATGAACCGCTCAAAGCGGATTGACGGGGTCGCTTCGCGGCCCCTTGGGCTTTGATGGCCTGAAGGCCGAATGATCAGCACCACAGGTTCATTTGGTCAAGCCGGGCATCCTCTCTTTCCTGGTTGCGTATGGCTCTTCGTCGAAAACGGGGGCAGGTCTGTGATCTGCGGCTTGTCGATCGCTTTCTATCAGCTTTCTTTCGTGTCGTCTCGGCTTATGCGCATAGGGCTCGAACCCTGCGTCGGTAGTTATCGAAGTTGCGAAAGCCGAACGCGCGGCGCTGGATCAACTTGATCTGTCGATGGAAGCCCTCGGTGATGGCGTTGGAGCGTGAGAAGCGCCACATGCGACCGATTTCCTCCTGCCACTTCTCCAATGTGCGGCCAAGTTTTCGACATTCCTCAAAGCCACTTTGCTTAAGTTGGCGGATCGCATCCAGCAGCCGGTGGACCAGAAAACGGCACTGATCCTTAGTCTGGTTCTTGGCAGTAGCTCAATCATCAAATTCTCCTTGAACTCGTAGATGGTGGCAACGGCTGGCTGGTTGGCAAGGTATGCTGAGAGGCGCTTTGCCTGTTTCTCTTTCAGATTGTGGCGATGCTTTTGCAGCAGCTTCGTTGTGCCACGCCG
Organism: Hyphomicrobiaceae bacterium; assembly: GCA_965223355.1. Classification (GTDB taxonomy): domain Bacteria; phylum Pseudomonadota; class Alphaproteobacteria; order Rhizobiales; family Hyphomicrobiaceae; genus Tectiglobus. Next base: position 1,877,784 of record CBDCWE010000003.1, on the reverse strand, counting down.
CCTGCTCAGTTCCGGATCAATCTGGCGGCAGGTTTTGATGAGATGATAGAGTGCGAGACGCACCACATGGAAGCGGTCGGCTACGATGAGGGGCCCCTTATTTGAGGGAGAGCCGCTATCCGCTATGGAGCTCCCGCGCAGCCGGCCCTTGCTCTCGCCGCGTGAAACCGGCAAAAAGCAAGCTGACGGGTTCTCATAATGCGTGGCCCTAAACGCGGGGGCAGGTCAGCATCACTGACAGGCTGGTTCGCGCTGGCTGACAATCACTACTGACAACAATCCAGTAAGGAGCTGCATTGGCGGCCAAGTGCAAAACTATGCTGGGGTAATCTGTGACAACTCCAACTTTCATACCCGCCAGGTCAATACACAAGTTATTCATCGGAGTGGTTGGGTCCACCAGTTTGATGCAATTGAATAACCTGATCGCCGCAGGAACTCGGCCTTTGCAAGATCTCGGTCACCACAAACGACAACAACTTGCGCAACGTCTCTCGATCGCAGCGCTGTGCTCACCGCGTTGAGCAACTCACTTCCAGTGGAAAGCCAATGTTTATCATTCGAGACACAGAAATCATCGATAACAAAAGTAGCACCTCCCGGCGAATAGACAGTTGGGGTATCAATCTTACGAGCGATGACAAATCCGACAACTTCATCTTTTGCAATAGCTACAAGAAAAACCGCATCCGGATCATGCATCAAGGTTTCCAAGTACGGTCCAGTAGACTCGGCCGAGTCAGCGGACTTTCGCCAAAACACCGGCTGGTAGACTTGATACTGTTTCCTTCGTTGCTCAAGAAGCTGCACAACAGCGCCTATGTCTCCGCTTTGAACCTCTTGAATGGTCATTCGGCACTCCTGACGTTACCATCGACTGGCTTACCGGGTGGCGGTTTGGTGTGCAACCAGCGGTGCCAAATATCACCGCGTTGCTGCGATCCTTGCGGGGCTTGTCCGCTCCTCAAACGCCCAGGCGAGGTTAGGCCGCAGCCGGACCGCGTGGCTTGGCATACGGCTGGCCATTGGCGGCCAACCCGGGCATAATCTCGCGACAATGAATTGTTGCAGCCCGGAGAAGTCGCGATGAAGTTTGGCGTTTTCTATTTTCCCACGGATTACGGTATCCAGGTTCCGGAACTGGCGATCGCTTTGGAGGAGCGCGGTCTCGAATCCCTGTTTGTGTGCGAGCACACGCACATTCCGACCAGTCGCAAGTCGCCGTTTCCGGGTGGCGGCGAGCTACCCAGGAAGTATATCCACACCCACGATCCGTTCGTGGCGCTGTCGTTTGCTGCAGCGGTGACCAAGACGTTGCGCTTGGGCACTGGCATTTGCCTCGTGCCGCAGCATGATCCGATCGTTCTCGCCAAGGTGATCGCCAGTCTCGACATGCTCTCGGGCGGACGGTTCGAGTTTGGTATTGGCGGCGGCTGGAATGTCGATGAAATGGAAAATCACGGCGTTCGATACAAAACGCGCTTCAAGCAGATGCGTGAACACACCGAGGCGATGAAGGCGATTTGGACGCAAGACGAAGCCAGCTATCAGGGCGAATTCGTTCAGTTCGATCCGATCTGGTCGTGGCCGAAGCCCGTGCAAAGGCCGCATCCTCCGATCCTGCTTGGTGGCGAGACCGACTATACGCTGCGGCGCATTGTCAAATATTGCGATGGCTGGATCCCGCGCGGCGGTGGCAGAGGTTTCGAGCCCAAGGCCGGTATCAAGCGCTTGCATGATATGGCCAACGAATATGGCCGCGACCCGAAGGAACTCTCGACAACGATGTTCCGCGGGCCGACCGGCAAAGCCGAATTGGATGAGTGCCGCGAAGCCGGTATCGACCGCGTTCTCTACGAGATCCCCGACGGCGGTCGTGACGACGCCCTCAAGGCAGCCGATGACATTGCCGGCCTCATGAAACTATGATCACGCTCCGGACATTGCGTGATCCACCGGCGCGGGCATCCTTCCGGGCATCATTGCCCACATCATACCGCGCCGCTGCGTGTTGCAAGCGACAGTGACCGCCGTCCTCAATCGAGTACTTCGGGATTGACCATGTTCTCGCGCACGGGGACACCGTCGAACACGCTGAGAACGTTGGTGGCGGCGACGGCGCCCATGCGGTCCACCGCCTCGCGCGTTACCCCGGCCATATGCGGTGCCAGGATGACGTTGTCGAGCTGCAATAGCGGATTGTCCTCGGCCGGCGGCTCGAGTTCGAGGACGTCGAGACCGGCCCCGGCAATCTTGTTGGCGCTCAGTGCGGCATGCAGATCGGTTTCGTTGATGATGCCGCCGCGGGCGGTGTTGACCAGATAGGCCGTCGGCTTCATGCGCGCAATGCGATCGGCATTGAACATATCGAGCGTCTCCGGCGTCTTCGGGCAGTGGATCGATATAAAGTCAGCCTTTTCGACACCGGCATCGAGATCCTTGACCGCGGTACAGCCGGCCGACCCGATCTCTTCTTCGGACTTGTAGGGGTCGTAGACCAGGACGTTCATTTCCATGGCGTTGCAGCGCTTGGCCGTGCGTGAACCAATGCGCCCGAAACCAACGACAAGCACGTTCTTGGCATAGAGGTCGACCGGGATAGCGTGGAAGCGATCGAGCCATCGGTTGTCGCGGACCATCGTGTCCAGTTCGTTGGCCCGCTTGGCCAGATTAAGCATCATGAACATCGCCTGTTCGGCGACGGACGGGGAGTTGGCTTCACCGGCGATCATCACCGGAATGCCGCGCGCCGTCATGGTCGGGATATCAATCGCGTCATAGCCGACACCAACCCTGGCCACGACTTGCACCTCCTCGCCAATGTCGAGTTCTTCCGCCGTCATGCGCGTGGCGCCGAGGATAAACCCGTGCACCGGGGCGACCGCGCGCAGGGCTGCTTGGAATTCGGCACCGGTCAGCTGATGCGGAAAGTCCCTGACCTCGATGTCATCGCGCTCGGCAAATACGGCGCGCCCGTGCGCGGACAGGCTCGCGGTTACGAACACGCGCTTCATGTTGGTCGTCATCACGTCACTCCCGGTCGGTTGATTTTGGCCGGGATACTACCGTCAACCGCACCGCCATGACCATCGCCAACGATCATCTGTGACGAGGCGATCCATCTTATTCGGATGCTGATGTAAGTACGGGCAATGGCCCGAAATACCGCGTTGAAGGCCGCGGCAGGATCACGCAATATTGCGCCTCAACCAAGCCGCTAGATCATCTTTGTGCTTTAAGTTGGAACCGCTATTGCGGTTCCAACTTAAAGCACAAAGATGATCGCCACTTAAGAGGCGAGCAACTTTCTGCCTTTATTCGGGATCGTTCCGATTCCGAATAAAGGCAGGTTGCTCTAAGCCAAACCGCCAAGCCAAACCGCGAAGGATGATCCGTGACCAACCTCAGACCTGCCGCCCGCGTCAGCCGCATCTCCGCCTCACCGAGTGCCTTGACTTCGCAACGCGCACGCGAACTCAAGGCGGACGGGCACGATGTCATCGCCCTGAGCTCCGGTGAGCCGGACTTTCAGCCGCCGGACTTCGTCATCGAAGCGGCGCATCGCGCGATGCTCGCCGGACAGACCAAGTATACGACCATGTCCGGTACGGCGGAACTGAAGGCTGCCATCATCGAGAAATTTCGGCGCGAGAACAATCTCGATTACACAGCCGCCGAAATCATGGTCTCGACCGGCGCCAAACAGGTGATTTTCAACGCCTTGATGGCAACCGTGGAGGCCGGCGATGAAGTGATCATCCCTACGCCCTTTTGGATTGCCTACGAGCAAATTGTCGAGCTCGCCAACGGCACCGCTAAGCTGGTGCCGTGTTCCGCCGAGCGTGCGTTCAAGCTCGACGCAGAAACTCTGGCCCGCCATATCACACCGACAACCAAGTGGCTAATTCTCAATTCGCCGTCGAACCCGTCCGGCGCTGTTTATACGCCCGAAGATTTGCGCGCCCTTGCCGATGTCCTCCTCGAACATCCGCACGTCTGGGTGATGACGGACGACATCTACGAGCACATTATCTTTGACGGGCGCACGTCGGCGACGATCAGCGCTGTCGAACCGCGCCTCAAAGACCGCACGATCACGATCAACGGGGTCTCGAAGACCTATGCCATGACGGGGTTCAGGATCGGGTTTTGCGGCGGCCCGGCGCAACTCATGGCCGAAATGCTGAAAATGCAGTCGCAGGCCACCTCCGGCCCGTCGTCCGTCGGCCAGGCCGCAGCGCTTGCTGCGCTGACCGGCCCGCAGGACATCGTTGCCGAGCGTGCGCAGGCCTTTCAGGATCGCCGTGATCTCGTCGTCTCGATGCTCAACCAGGCCAGCGGGCTTGCCTGCCGCTCACCGCAAGGCGCGTTTTATGTCTACCCGAGCTGTGCCGACGTCATCGGCAAGACCACGCCCAAGGGCAAGGCGATCGAAAACGACCGCGACTTTGTCATGTACTTGATGGATGATCACGGTGTTGCCACCGTCCACGGCGCCGCTTACGGACTTTCACCGCACTTCCGGATTTCGATCGCGGCATCGACCGAAGAGCTGACGCGGGCCTGCCAACGCATTCAACGGGCAACCGCAGAACTGCGATGAGACGGTGAGGCGGCGAGAAGCCCTGCGCGAAAAATCCCTTGGCTCCGGTCCGGTGTCGCTTTCGACGTTGACGATGAAGGACTTGTTCACAGGCGGCTGAGGATTGCCGCACGCGTTGGCTCGCAAGCGACCGGCCGCGGCAGGCCCACGGGTTGACGCCGCGCAGCCGGCAGTCGCGCGATCAGTCCGCGACATAGCCGTGTGCGCGATCATCGGCAACGGCGGCCTTGTCGCGTTCGCTTTCGGGCCCGACCCCGCCGCCGCCGGGCGTGCGCAAGCAGACCCGCTGGCCGTTGCGCAAGACGACGTTCCGGCGATGATCAATCGCTTCGCCGTCGACCAGAACCTGACCGGTTGCCCCGGCTCCGCCGCCATCGAGTCCTGCCGCCCCGAACCGGCACCGCTCCGCCATGAAAATCATGCCGACCGGTGTCTTGGACATCACTTCGAGATCGATCTCCTGGCCCAGTCCGCCGCGCTGGCGCCCGCCGCCGCCGCTGTTGGGGCGCAAAGCTTTGCCGTGCACGAACAGGGCGCTTTCGCGCTCGATCAGTTCAACCGGCACGTTCGAGACGTTGCTCGGCCAGGCATATGTGCTTTGCCCGTCGTTGTTCACGGTCGCACCCATGCCGCCGTTGAAGAACAGCACGCTCGCGTAGGTGCTGCCGTTGTCGCGCACGCCGGTCTGGATGATCGACCACAGCGGCGAGCCGGATGCGGCCATCAGGCGTTCGGGCATGATCGGCGCCAGCGCACCGAACACGACGACCGGCAAATAGTGGCCGGTGGCCATTCGGCCGCCAACGGCGACCGGATATGTCGGGTTGACGATCGAGCCCGCCGGGGCCTCAACCGTCAGGCAGCGGAAGATGCCTTCGTTGTTCGGCAGATCCGGCAGCAGGGCGCATTTCAGCGCATAGGCCGACATCGCGAAGGTATAGGTCATCGTGCAGTTGATCGCGCGATCCACCTGCCCGGACGTACCGGTATAGTCAATGTGGATGCCGTCGCCCTTGATCGTCAGCTTGATCTTGTAGGTGATCGGCTGATCGAGGCCGTCGGTTTGCATGTCGTAGTGATAATCACCGTCCGGCAAGTCGGCGATGGCGCGCCGCATGGCCTGTTCGCAGCGCCCCATAATCTCCGCCCCGAAGGCCTTCAGATCGGGTAGATCGTATTCCTTCAAGAGATCCTGCAGGCGCTGTTCAACCAGGTCGAGACCCGTGACCTGGGCCCAGACATCGCCCTCGGTCTGGTCCGGCGTTCTGACGGCGGCGCGCAGCAGCGTGAAGAACGTCTCGTCGGCAACGCCCGCGCGCACCATTTTCATGGGCGGAATATGAAAGCCCTCCTCGAACACCTCGCGGGCTTCGACCGAGCGCACTTTGCCGCCGATGTCCGGCGCGTGAGCGGTCGAGGCTGCAAATGCCACGATCTCGCCCCTGTAGTAGATCGGTTTGGCAACCGTGATGTCGTTCAGGTGACCGGTTGCGATCCATGGCGTGTTGGTAACCAGAATGTCGCCCGGGCGCATGTTGTCTTTGCCGATCTCGGCGATGAAACGCTTCACCGAGACCGGCAACGTGCCGATGAAGGACGGGATGCTTTCCGTGTTTTGCGCGAGCGAACGGCCTTCCGCGTCGGTGATGACACAGGCAAAATCGTTAGATTCATTGACCAGCGTCGAGAACGAAGTCCGCCGCAGCGCCTTTGCCGCCTCATCGACGGTCGAGATCAGCCGCGTCCACAGAACTTCCAGGGTTACGGCATCGAACCGTGCGGATTGATCCGTTGCCATCGTTGTGGTTGCTTGGTTTTGCATATGTCCCTCTCAGCCGATCGCGACGATGATGTTGGCGTTTGCCAGAACCTCAAGGCTGCCGCCGGGCCCGACGATCAAGGTCGACTCTGGCTCTTCCACGATGGCCGGGCCGGCGATCTTGGTGCCGACACCAAGCTGCAAGCGATTGTAGACGGGGGTGTCGACCAAGCCGTCGTTTTCTGGGAAATAGGCCGGGCGGGCGGCGCCTTCGCCGGGCGCAACTGCAAGCCCGTCCAGGTTTCGGCCACGCCAACCATCCGCCAATGCCAGCGTCGCGGAAATACGCGCATTGATGATTTCGACTTCGGTTGCCGGCGGCGTTCGCGTAAAGGCCGCGATATAACTGGTGCGGAACGCATCGAGCAGCGCCGCCCGGCTTGCGTCATTGTAAGGCCCGTCGGGCAGGGCGACGACAACTTCGAAGGCCTGGCCCTGATAGCGAATGTCGGCAGCGCGTTGATAGGCGGCCGCAGAACTGTCGAGCCCGGTGGCATCGAGCACGCTTTCCGCCGCGCGCATCATGGTCTGGTAAGTTGCTTCCAACCGGGCCCAGTCGAGCGTGGAAATGTCTTGGGCAACGGTTGCCACGCGATCGACCCTGGCTGGTGCGATCAACAGTCCTAGCGCCGATGCGACGCCGGCCGCCGGCGGCACAATCAAGCGTTTCAGCCCAAGTTTCTTTGCAACATAATAGCCGTGCAAGGGGCCGCCGCCACCGGTTGCGAGCAAATTGTAAATGCGCGGATCCTGGCCATGTTCGGCGATGTGAACCCTGGCCGCGTTGGCCATGTTCTCATTGACGATATCGTGGATGCCCCACGCCAGCCGGAGATCTTCAAGGCGGCTCGCGCGGGCCAGCGGTTCGAGGCTGGCGCGGGCCAGATCGGGGCTGACCGCAATCGTACCGCCGGCAAAAAAGTCGGGATTGAGATAGCCGAGCAACAGGTTGGCGTCGGTGACGGTCGGCGATCCGCCGCCGCGGTCGTAGCAGGCCGGCCCCGGCTGCGAGCCGGCGCTCTGCGGGCCGACCTTGAGCAGCCCAATGTCGTCGAGATGGGCAATCGAACCGCCGCCGGCACCAATCTCGATCAACTCCAGCGTTGAGATCTTGAGCGGCAATCCGCTGCCTTCGATGAACCGCTTGGCGCGCGCTGCCTCGAATGCGTAGGTGACCTTCGGCGCACCATGATCAACCACGCTGAGCTTGGCCGTCGTACCGCCCATGTCGAAGGCGAGAACGTGGTTTCCGCCTTCCTCGCCGGCCAAGAATGCAGCCGCCAGCGCGCCGGCCGCGGGCCCAGACTCCAGCAGTTGCACCGGCACGCGCTTGGCTTCGGCGACGTTGGTCAGGCCGCCGTTCGAGAGCATCATGAGGAGCTGTGCCGCAATGCCGGCCGCCGCCAGCTTGTCGGATAACGCGCCCAGGTACTTTTCGGCGAGCGGCTTGATATAGGCGTTGCAGGCCGTGGTTGACGTGCGTTCGTATTCGCGGATCTCAGGGGCGACATCAATGGAAGCGCTGACGGCAACCCTCGGCAGTTCAGCAGACAGGATCTCGACGGCACGGCGTTCATGCGCCGGATTGGCATAGGAATGCAGGAACACGACGGCGAGGGATTGGGCGCCGTTTGCAACCAGTTGCCTGGCCGCAGCGACCAGATCGGCCTCGTCGAGCGGTTCAATGATCGTGCCGGCAAAGTCGACCCGCTCGCCGACCTCGGCGCGCAGCATGCGCGGGACCAACGGCACGGGCTTTTGGATGTTGAGATCATAGAGTTCGTATTTGCGTTCGCGCCCGATCTCGAGGATGTCGCGAAATCCCCGCGTCGTGATCAGGCCGGTCTTGGCGCCGCGCCGCTCGATCAGGGCGTTGGTAAAAAGCGTCGTTGCGTGGACCACCCGCGTGATTGCGTTCGGTGCGATAGCGTTCGCGCCCAGGACCTCGGCAATGCCCGCCATGACGCCGACGGTCGGGTCATCGGGTGTGGTGAGCTGCTTGTGGCTGAATTGTTGGTTGGAACGCCCGTCGTAAAGCACCAGGTCGGTAAAAGTGCCGCCGATATCGATACCGAGCCCGTAACGTTCCACGTTTGCCTGCCTTTGATTTCTGGACGCTTTCAACGTTTGAAGGGGCTGGGACCGGCGCCGTCAACCACCGGCGCGCAACCATCCGGTTCGGGATGCGGCGCGATCAGACTTTGCCTTCCTTGCGATCGCGCGCCAGGTTGTCGTCGTCGCGTTCGTGCGGATTGCCCCAACCGCCGCCGCCGGGCGTTTCCAGGATCAGGTGCTTGTCGGCGGCGATCGGTTGCGTGCCCTTGCCGGCAATCACCTCGCCGGTCGACAGATAGGCGCGGCCCGGCCCGCCGTTTTCGCCGCCGAGCGCGCCACGCGGTGGATGATCGATGCGATCGAAGGCTGCGAGCAGTTCAAACGGCTGGCCAATGCGGCTTGCAATCTCCATGACCTGACCGAGACCGCCGCGAAACTTGCCGGCTCCGCCGGAACCAGGCCGCAGTTCCTTTCGCCAAAAGATCAATGGCAAGATCTGCTCGGCAATCTCCACTGGCGTGCCCTTGACGCCGGACGGGAACGCCGTTGCAGAAAGCCCGTCGCAGTGCGGTCGGCCGCCAGTGCCGCCATTGGATGTGAATGTCGTTGCAAATCCGTAGTTGCCGGTATCGCCGTCGGTCAGCCGGCCGCGTAGCGTGACGTTCCAGAGGCACGATGTTCCTTCCGCGGGGACGCGATCCGGGATGATCTGGCGCAGACAGCCAAACACCATATCGGGCAGCATCTGGCCGGTGACGTGACGCGCCAAAACGGCCGCCGGCTTTTGTGGGTTGAGCAATGTGCCCGGCGGCGCGGTCACGCTGTAGGGCGCCAGCGATCCGGCATTGTTCGGGACATCGGGCGACAGGGCGCAGGCGAGGCCGAAGACGGTATAGGCCGTGGTATAGGACAACGGCACATTGACGCCGCGCGGTTGGACGGTGCTGGTTCCGTCATAGTCAACGGTAATGGCGTCGGGGCCGACCGTTGTCGTTGCGTTTATCGTGATCGGGGTTTCGTAGCCATCGGCCATCATCTCGAAGGTCCAGCGACCTTCGGGAAGTTGGCCAATGCGCGCTGCAACGGCGGCCTGCGATCGTCCGCAAATGTGGGCCGCCAGATCGTCAAGATGATCGAGGTCAAACTCATCCATCATGTCGATAAGACGTTGGCAGCCAACGTCGTTGCAGTTAGCCAGTGAATAGACATCTCCCACGGTGTCGACGGGCAGGCGCGTGTTGGCGCGGATCATCTCGAACAACGTCTGATTGGCAACGCCGCGGTCAAACAGTTTGAGAAACGGAATATGGAGGCCTTCCATGAAGACGTCGGTGGCGTCCGGCCCGAAGCCAATGCCGCCGATATCCATGAGATGGCTGGTGCACGAGAACAGACCGACGAGCTTGCCGTTGCGAAAACACGGTGTCGTGACGACGAAATCGTTGGTGTGGCCGGTGCCCTTCCAGGGATCATTGGTGATGTAGGCATCGCCCGGCTGCATGTTCGTAAGCCCGAAATGGGCGATGAAATGCTTGACCGACTCAGCCATTGAATTGACGTGGCCCGGCGTTCCGGTGACGGCCTGCGCCAGCATTCGGCCGCCGCCATCGAATATGCCGGCGGACAGATCTCCGGCTTCGCGCACGATCGGGGAGAACGCGGTGCGCAACAGCACCTGGGCTTGCTCTTCGACGACGGCGATGAGCCGGTTCCACATGATTTGCATCGCGATGTCGTCCGGCCGGTCGCCGGCAGCGGCGCGGCAGCCTTTGGCACGCCGGCGAGCCTCCAAAACCAGGGCACCGCCGGCATCAACCAGGACATCAAACTCGGGCGCCACGATCGTCGCGGTGCCGGCCTCGGCAATGATGCAGGGGCCTTGCATCGTGTTGCCGGGTTTGAGGGTGCCGCGTTCATAGACGGCGCTGTCGGTGCGCGAGCGACTGCCGACGTCGAACGTCGTCCGCGCGCTGCTGCGCGCCAGCGGCGCGCGCTCGCCGCCAACGCCGCCGCGCAGGCGTTCGGGCTCCGCAACGTGGTTTGAGGCGAGCACCGCCCAGCTCATCACTTCGACCCGCGCGCCCGGAATGACCCGCGCAAACAGCCGGCGGTATTCGGCCTCGAATGCCGCGCGCAGGGCGGCGGCGGCGGAACGGCCGCCGAACTCGTCCGGCAGCGGGACGGCGATCTCGTGGCCCTGGCCGGCATAGCGCATGAAGGCCTGACGCGTGACCTGGATGTCATCACCGCCGACATCACCGCTGACAGCCGCACGCGCGAGGCTGGTTGCCTCGTCGGCGAGTTCGCTCAAGACGGCGTGCGCCAGACCGGGATCAAATCGGTCGAGATACATGTGCCGCGAGCGGACGATTTCAAACGCCGCCGGTGCTTCGAGAAACCCGATCGCAGAACCGACACCGGCATCCGGCGGCACGATCACTTTCGAGATGCCGAGCTTCTGGGCGAGCCGGCAGGCATGTAACGGTGCCGCGCCGCCGAATGCGACGAGCGTGCGTCCGGCAATATCGATGCCGCGCTCCACGGCATGCACTCGGGCGGCATTGGCCATGTTCTCATCGACCACCTCGCTGACCGCGTAGGCGGCTGTTTGCGCGTCGTAGTCGAGAACGCTGCCGATGGCGCGATCGAGGGCCGCCACCGAGCTTGCACGGTCGAGCGCAATGCTGCCGCCGGCGAATGCATCGGGATCAATACGGCCGAGAACAACATCGGCATCTGTAACGGTGGGCGTCGTACCGCCGCGCCCGTAGCATGCCGGTCCGGGATCGGAACCGGCGCTTTCCGGGCCAACCTGGATGCGCTTGAGGGCATCGACGCGTGCCAGTGAACCGCCGCCGGCACCGATCTCGACCATCTCGATCACGGGAATGCGCACCGGCAGGCCGCTGCCCTTCATGAACCGGGCTGATCGGTCAACCTCAAAGCTGCGGGCCTTCAAGGGCGCGCCGTTCTCGATGAGGCAGATCTTTGCCGTTGTCCCACCCATATCGAACGACAGGATCTCGCGCTCAGCGCGCGCTGCTGCAATGCGTGCTGCAAGGATTGCCCCGCCGGCCGGTCCCGATTCGACCAGCCGGATCGGAAACCGCATCGCAGTCTCGATGCCCGCCAGTGTGCCGCCGGATGTCATCATATGCACTGGCGCCGTTGCACCCAATGCTGCGAGCCGTTCGGTCAAGCGCCGCAGATAGCCGGCCATCAGGGGCTGAACATAGGCGTTGGCGACAGCGGTTGAGGTCCGTTCGTATTCACGAACCTCCGGGCAGACCTCGCTTGACAGCGTGATCGCAACGCCGGCGAGCCGCTCCGACAGAATATCACGGGTGCGCGCTTCGTGCTCGGGATGGGCATAAGCATGCATGTAGGCAACGGCGACCGCCTCGACGCCGGCGTCGCGCAGGTCGTCGGCAACGGCGGTAACGACGGCCTCATCAAGCGCCAGTTGGACGTTGCCCATGACATCGACGCGCTCAGGCACCGTGAACCTGAGATCACGCGCGACCAACGGCTTCGCCTTCTCCAACATGACGTCGTATTGGTCGAAGCGGCTTTCATCGGCAATTTCGATGGTGTCGCGGAAGCCCTTGGTCGTAACGAGGGCGGTTTTAGCGCCCTTGCGTTCGATAATGGCGTTGGTTGCAAGCGTCGTGCCGTGCACGACTTGCGTGAGGTCGTCAAATCCAACACCCGCTTGATCGAGGACCAGTCCGGCGCCGGCCAGCAACCCGTCGTCCGGCGCGGCCGTGGTCGTCAGCACTTTGGTTGCAAACCTCGTGCCGTCGACATCGAGCGCAAGGTCGGTGAACGTGCCGCCAATGTCGGCGGCAAGACGAACAGAACGTGTCATTATTCGATCTCTGGATTGGATCTCTGGGTTGGGTCGCCGGCCGGCTGGCGTGATGCTTGGCGTCGGGTACACTTTACGACAGCAATCGCGGACCCGCCAGCCGATCGGAATTGATCTAATCACGGGTTTCCAAAGGGCAACGCCCTTTGGTCGGGTTGTCAGGGCTGAAAGCCCTAACGTATCGCCGCTTTGCGGCGATCGATGAGGGGCTTTCAGCCCCTCATACTCCCCGACCAGGGGTTGGACCCCGGGACCTGGATTTGGTCAGAGGTTCCTTAGAGAAAGAGAGTCAGAACACCGGTATATCCGTAGATCCTGTCGTTCGAAATCTCGCCGTTGCCAAAGAACCCGGCGATCGCAATGTCGCCGAAAACGTCTGCAATGGCGCGCAGTTCGTGGGACGGCTCGTCGAACAAGCTCGGCCCGCGCGCCAGACACGAATAATAGAGCCCGGCCTTCGGTTGCGGCGCGCGGCCTTTGAGGTCTGATAGCATGCGCGCCAGATCCCGCGCGGCACTTTTGGCGTCGCGGCGCACGAACATGACCCGGCTGCCGGGTTCGACAACATCGGCGATCGCGACCAAACCTTGCTCCGGATCCAACCCGATCAAATTGCGCACGAGATAGTCGCCGGTATCCGATCCGCTGACCATGACGGCGGCGTGCACATTGCTGAGCCACGGCCGCGGGTCGCTGCCCTCGGCGACGCCGAGATCCTCCAATAACAGTTCGTAGGCCGGTTGATTGTCGAGCGTGACGAGAACGTTGTCCTGGCATTGCCCGACGACATGAGCAGGACCGATCGGTGAACACCCCTGTGTGAGGCCGACGGCAACTCGCACCCGCCCGCCGATCAGGACGCCGGACACGCCGCCCTCGCCCAGGGTGCCGGCAAACTGCGGAAACTGGCTATCAGCCGAGGTTAGACCGCCAACGAGGAAGGCGCCGGTATCGTGTGCCAGCGCGGCGACCAAATCCATCGTCGCCGGCGCCCGCGGGTCGCCGTGGACAATCCCAAGACCTGCCATGAAGGACCGATCAAGTTGTGGCGATAATCGCGATGCATCGCTGACAACGGGCAGCAATCGATAGCTGTCGCTGGCGAACTGACAGGTCAAAATCGAGATTGCCGGCTCGTGGAAGTATTCCGAACCGCTGGCGCAGATGCCGAGACCAACCGTTCCGACCCACGTGTCGATTGCGGTCTCGGCCTGCAACAGCGCCGCGAGCTCGTCAAAGCGCGGTGCCAGTGGATCCGTCGCGTAAACAAACCCGAGGTTGTGTGTTGAGACATCGCCAAGCTGCGAAAGGCAGGATCGAACGAGGGCGTTGATGCCTTCTCCGGCCGCGTGACCGGCGGAAAATTTACTCATGCTGCTTCCAACCTCCGGCGCCGCACCGCGCGACCTGACGAGCGATGGTTCGGCAGTTTTTGCCGGTACTGTCGTCGCTCATCGGCCTCATGCATCGCGTAACTGCGAGCGCCGATCAATGCACCGGCACTGACCCATCAAAGAAAAACCAACCGGATCAAGCTCCTGAGGCGTCTCAAGCTTCGAGTTATTACAATGATGATGCGTCATTGCATTTGACGGCGCCACCGGTTGCATTACACTCGCCCGTTCGAAGCCAGGATAACACTGGCGGCATCTAAGGATGGAAACGGAGGAACCCTGAAATCATGCGAATCGCAAAAACAATATTTGTCACTGGGCTCGGCTTGGCCTTGGCCAGCAGCACCGCATTCGCCGCCGAAGTCACACTGCCGAAACAAATATCCTGGACGGCGTACGGTACGACATCGTCCGGCTATGCGCAGTCAGTTGGCATCGGCCAGATGCTGAAAAAGAAATACGGTGTTGGTTTGCGCATCATTCCGGGCAAGAATGACGTGTCCCGCATGGTGCCGTTGCGCAGTGGCCAGTCGCCGCTCTGCGCCTGTGGCATTGCGGCCTACTTCGCGCAGGAAGGCACGTATTTCTTCGGCACCCGCAAGTGGGGCCCGATGCGCCTTTATAACATGTTCAACAATATTGGGGATGTTGGCTATCAGCTCGTTGCCGCCGGTGACGTCGGCATCAAGGAGCCGAAGGATCTCAAGGGCAAGCGTGTGACCTGGGTGAAGGGCGCGCCGGCCCTGAACCTCAACGCGGCCGCCCATCTGGCGTGGGCCGGGCTGACCTGGGATGACGTCAAGAAGGTCGTTGTTCCGGGTTGGAAGCAGTCTGCCGAAGCGGTGATCAATGGTCAGGCCGACGCGACCTACGGTTCGACCGTGTCAGGCGCTTACAACAAGCTTGCTGCCTCGCCGCGCGGTCTGTTCTGGACGGCACTGCCGGCCACCAACACGGAAGCCTGGGGCCGGGCTCAAACGGTTGCCCCGTGGTGGGCGCCCGTGACGGTCAAGAAGGCCATTGCCGGCGAAAAGAACACAACCGGCAAGATGCCGTATCCGGGCAATGTGCAGCCCTACCCGATCTTTGTGGCGACGGCGAAGGCGAGTGATGATCTTGCCTATGGTCTGACGAAAGCGATCATGACCAACTACGATGACTACAAGGATGCCCACCCGGCGATGAACGGTTATCTGCTCGACCGCCAGAACCTGAACTGGGTATTCCCGTATCATCCGGGCTCGATCAAGTACTTCAAGGAAGCCGGCGCCTGGGGTGCCAAGGAAGAGGCCCACAATGCCAAGCTGTTGCAACGTCAGGATACACTTGCGGCGGCTTGGAAGGCCCATGTGGAGGCCTCCAAGGACAAGTCCGATGCCGACTTCGGCAAGGCGTGGCAGGCCGTTCGTGCGGCCGCGCTTGAAAAGGCCGGCATGAGCGTGCCGTTCCGTTCTTGGGACTGAGGCGATCCGCTGAGCGGACATAAGTCCGGGCCGGCCAGACCAGTGATGGGCCTAGCCGGCCCGCATTCGTCTTCGACCCATCCTCCAAAATACAAGATCCAGTTCCCGTATGACCGACAACGCGACTCCGCGGCCCGACAGTGGTCCCAGTGCAGAACAGGCCGTTGACGCCGCCGACAAGGCGGAGATGGCGCGCTACAGACAGCTGCCCTGGCTCGGAGATCTGTGGCTGCTGTTTGCTGCACTGGCCTCGATGTTTACGTCGATCTACGTCATCTTCGGGCTTGGCAATGAACTCGGTCTCTACGTGCCGCTCGAGACCGAGTATTTCTACTTTATGCTGGCAGCGCTGCTGCCGCTTCCGTTTCTGATTTACCCAACGAACCCGCAAAGTGAGGCACCGTCCTGGACCGATCTTCTGCCGGCATCACTGGCACTGGCTGCGCCGGCATTCTTGATGCTGCAGCTCGCCAACCTGGATTTCGTCAATGCTGTTGGCGCGATTGGCGGCGTGGTCATTTTTGTGTTGCTGCTGATCCTGTTTGCGGTGCCTTATTACCGGCGCCGCAACGATCATCTTGCCATACCCTGGTCGGACATGCTGCTGGCCGTGGCGTCGTTCTTGATCGCCGGATATTTCACCATCAAGGGCAATGAGATCCTCGATGTTGGCTGGGAATACGACGCGCCTCAGCATGCCAAGTTTCTGGCCTTTGCATTGTGGGCGCTGATCCTGGAGGCGACCCGGCGGGCCGGCGGCGCGGCGATCTTTTACATCTGCCTGTTCCTGTCGATCTATCCGATGATCTCCAATTTCGCGCCCGGCTTCCTTTACGGAGACCCGGTGACCCCTGAGGTGACGGTCGGGTTCCACATGTTCGGCACCGAAAGTGTGCTCGGCATTCCGATGAACGCGTTTGCGAACCTGGTCGTCGGGTTTTTGATCTTCGGCGTTGCCTTGCAGTACACCGGCGGCGGCGCGTTCTTCCTCAACCTTGCCTTTGCCTTGCTGGGCAAGCATCGTGGTGGTCCGGCTAAGGTTGCCATCTTTTCGTCGGGTCTGATGGGCTCGATGTCGGGTAGCGTGATCACCAACGTTCTGACCACCGGGGTAATGACCATCCCGGCAATGAAGCGCGTTGGTTTCCGACCGCCTTATGCCGGCGGCGTGGAAGCGTGTGCGTCGACGGGCGGGGTGCTGATGCCGCCGGTGATGGGTGCTACGGCGTTCATCATGGCGACGTTTCTGGAAATCCCCTACGCGGAGATTGTCATCGCCGCAGCGTTCCCGTCGATCTTCTACTATCTTGGCCTGTTCCTGCAGATCGATGCCTATTCGGCGCGCAACGATCTCAGGGGCCTGCCGGAAAGCGAGCTGCCGCCGGTCGCCAAGGTGCTGAAGGAAGGCTGGTATTTCGTCGCCGTCTTTATCGCGCTGATCGTGATGCTGCTCTACATGCAGCGCGAGGCGCAGGCGCCCTACTATGCGACGGCGGTGCTACTGGTCATCAACCAGTTCTCGAAGGAGCATCGTTGGAACTGGGCCGGACTGGTCAACTTCATTCGCGGTGTCGGCTTGTTGTTTGCCGAACTGATGGCGATCCTGGCCGGTGTCGGGCTGATCATCGGTGCGCTGACGCTGACCGGCAAGGTCGGCACGATCACTTATGAGCTGACGCAGTTTGCGGCCGGCAACACCCTGCTGTTGTTGTTTATGGCCGCGATCACCAGTTTCGTGCTCGGCATCGGCATGACGATTACGGCGGCCTACCTGTTCCTGGCGGTCACCGTTGCACCGGCCCTGACCCAAGGCGGACTGGACCGCCTGGCGGTGCACCTGTTCCTGATGTACTGGGGCATGATCTCGTTCATCACACCGCCCGTTGCAATCGGGGCGTTTGCCGCCGCCACGGTCGCCAAGGCCGATCCGATGAAAACCGGCTTCGAAGCAATGCGCCTGGGCAGCATCATCTACTTCGTGCCGTTCTTTTTCGTACTGAACCCGGCATTGATAGGCCGCGGTGAATGGAGCGAGATTGCGATTGTGATTGTCACCACGATTGCCGGGATCACGCTGATAGCTGGCGGCCTGCAAGGCTACCTCTATGGCATTGGCAAGCTTGATGGCAATGCGCTGGCCTGGCTCGGAAGGGCCGGGCTGGTGATCGGCGGTATCGTGCTCGCGCTGCCCGGCAACGAAGTGATCGGCTACAGTCACTGGCAGATCAATGCTGCAGCAGCTGTGGTGATTGTCATTGGCGTCGTGTTCAGCTGGTTGGGCCGCAGAATCGAGCCCGCGGTCGCCGCGTAGGGCGGTCCGATGCCCTTTGCAAAGCGGCGCATCCGCTTTGTACAGCGCGCGGTTGGATGAGAAATGAAGGACGTCGCGCTATGTTCAACGTAAGGCCGCTCGCCGGCGGTATAGGCGCTGAGATCTTCGGTGCAGATGTGAGCGACCCGACGCAGGCCAGTCCGTTGCTTGCAGCATTTGCCGACTATGGCGTCATTGTCATTCGCGATCAGAACATTACCCCGGCCCAGCAGATCGAATTTGCGCAACGCATTGGAACGATCAACGTCAACCGGTTCTTCGCGCACGTCGATGGACACCCGGAAATTGCAATGGTGCTCAAGGAACCCGACCAGGAGCGCGCCATTGGCGAGCGTTGGCATACCGACCACTCCTACGATCGAGCGCCGGCGATGTGTTCGATGCTGCATGCCATTGAGACACCCGACGTTGGCGGTGATACGGTGTTTGCGTCGATGTATACATCGTTCGAAGCGCTGTCCGACGGCCTCAAGGAGGTGTTGCGGAGCTTGAAGGCCTGGCATTCATCGCGCCACGTGTTTGGCGCCGCGCGGCAAGATTCCGAGACCCGTCAGACCGGACGCATTGGTAACGCCGCGGCGGCAACGCAGGACGCGTTGCATCCCGTCGTCATCCATCACCCTGTTTCCGGCCGTCAGGCGCTCTTCATCAACCCGGAATTCACGGTCAGGTTCGATGGCTGGACGCAAGCGGAAAGCCGGACCCTGATCAATTATCTCGAGACCCACTGCACCAAGCCGGAGTTTACCTGCCGCGTGCGTTGGCGCCCGGGAGACATTACGATCTGGGACAACCGGGCAACCTGGCACAGAGCTGTTAACGACTACGCTGGCCAGCGCCGATTGATGCATCGGATAACGATCGAAGGTGCAGAATTGACCGAGGCCCAGGTCGCGGCATAAGGCTTGCCACGTGTTGCCGGCGGCGGCAGCGGTTGAGGCCGGTCCGACCGACAACGTCAGGGGACGCTTGACGCCTGCGTGCCAATGGCGGGCTTGACACATCCGTGAGCGGGTTTGCACGCATAAAACGCTGACCGCTACCGAAGTTTGCGCTATAAGCGCGCCCGACGGTGTGCTGCGAACCGTTTAGCAGTGTACCCGTTTAACGGTTCGCGCGTTTAAGGTGAACTGCCTGGGGTCGACGCGCGCGTGATGCCCTGGCGAAGGTCAGACTATGAGAATTTCAGTGAACGGGCAGGACCATTCCGTAGCGGCAGAGGCGGACACGCCGCTGCTGTGGGTGCTGCGCGACGAGTTGGGTCTGACTGGAACAAAGTACGGCTGCGGGATTGCGCTCTGTGGCGCTTGTACTGTTTTGATCAACGGCGAGCCGGTGCGCTCTTGCGTGACGATGCTCGAAGACGTGTCCGGACCTGTCCAAACCGTCGAAGGCCTCGCCAGGAACGGCCGGCTGAGCGCAATCCAGGAAGCCTGGATCACGCACCAGGTAGCGCAATGCGGTTATTGTCAGTCCGGCCAGATCATGGCGGCAAGCGCGCTGCTCGCAGCGAAGCCGCGGCCGAGCGATGCCGAAATCGACGAGGCAATGAGCGCCAATCTGTGTCGATGTGGAACCTATCAGCGCATCCGAGCGGCCGTGCGCACCGCCAGTAAGCAATTGGCGGAAGGCTGACACACGGTGGGGCGGATTGCGAAATTTACCCGCAGAACCTTCGTGATCGGATCCACTGTAATTGCCGGCGGCGTCGCCTTCGGCACTTATGAATATTTGAAGCCGGTCCGCAATCCGCTGGTGCCGCAAGCCGACGAATATACGCTCAATCCGTATCTGCTGATCACCAGGGACCGCATCACGATCATCACGCCGCGCGCCGAAATGGGCCAGGGCGTTCACACCACACTGGCCGCGCTGGTCGCCGAGGAACTTGATGTTTCTCTGCCGGCATTGCACACGGAGCACGGGCCGGCCAGCAGCGCATATTACAACGCCGTGGTGGCGACCATGGGCCTGCCGTTCGCCGAGTTTGATGACAGCACGTTGCGCGCTGCCGCCAAAGGTGCGACGGGCGTTTTCGGAAAGCTGCTCGGCGTCCAGCTGACTGGCGGGTCAACGTCGACCGTTGATGCCTTCGAGCGGATGCGTGCTGCCGGAGCGGCCGCCCGCGAAACCCTGCTGCAGTCAGCCGCTTACCGGCTCGGCACGTCGGTGCAGGCACTGCGCACCGACAACGCGTTTGTCGTTGCCGCTGACGGTCGCAGGCTCAGTTATTTCGAATTGGCGGGCGATGCTGCGAAAACATCACCGGCCGGCCGGCCGAAGCTCAAACCGCAGCGCGAATGGCGCCTTCTCGGCAAATCGCAACCCCGTGTTGACATGCGCGCCAAGGTCGACGGCAGCGCCCAGTTCGGGATCGACGTCCGCCTGCCCGGCATGCTCTATGCGACCGTCCGCGCGAACCCGTATCTCGGCGGGCGATTGAAGTCCCTCGATACGACTGCGGCAATGAAACTTCCCGGCATCGAAAAGATCGTCGATCTTGGCGATGGTTTCGGTGTGATCGCGACCAGCACTTGGCGCGCCTTCAAGGCGGCCGCGGTCGTCAAAGCCCGGTGGGAGGTGCCGCGTTCCGTTGCGGTCCGCGACGATATATTCGCAGGCGTTGCCAGGGCGTTCAGCGATGAGCCCAACTCTTCGCTGCGTGATGATGGCGATGTCGAAGCCGCCCTGAACTCCGGTTCCGAAACAATCGAGGCTGAATACCGTGTCCCGTTTCTAGCGCATACGACCATGGAGCCGATGAACGCGACGGCGCTGTTCAAGGACGGCAAGCTCGATATCTGGACCGGTAACCAGGCGCCGACGTTGCTGCAAAGCAAAGCAGCAGCGATCGCCAATTTATCGCGCGATGATGTTCGCATTCATACACCCTACCTTGGCGGTGGCTTTGGTCGACGCGGTGAGTTCGACGTCTCGAACCAAGCCGTGCAACTCGCACTGGCGGTTCCGGGCCGGCCTGTGAAGCTAACGTGGACAAGGCAAGAGGACACGACCCACGATTTCTATCGTCCCGCGGCTGTCGCGCGCATGACGGGCGCAGTTGGCAACGGTCGGCCGAGCCTGTTGAAAGCCGACATTGCCGCGCCGTCGGTGTTTCGAGACCAGGCCCGACGCGCGCTGGGGTTTGCGCCACCCGGTCCCGACAAGGTGCTCGTCGAAGGCGCGTTCGATCAGCCCTATCGAATTGAGAACTACCAGGTCAACGGCTACATATCCGAACTCGGCGTGCCGGTTGGTTCATGGCGCTCGGTCGGCCACTCCTACAACGCGTTTTTTCACGAATGCTTTCTGGATGAGTTGGCCCACGCGGCCAAGACCGACCCGGTCGCGATGCGCCTGGAGATGATGACGGGCGTCCATGAGCCCTCGCGGCTGGCGCTGGCGGCGGTCGCTGAAATGGCCGACTGGACCACACCCAAAGCACCCGGCAAGGGCCGCGGCGTGGCGTTCACGCATTCGTTCGGCTCGCCGACGGCGCAGATCATCGAGGTCAGCCAGTCGGATGACGGCATCAGGATCGACAAGGTCTATTGCGCCATCGACGTCGGCCTGGCGCTCGACCCGCGCAACATCGAAGCACAGGTCATGTCGGCGGTCATATACGGTCTGACGGCGGCGATTTACGGCGAAATTCGTTTCGTGGACGGCCGGGTCGCGCAAAGTAACTTTCATGACTATCCGGCGCTGCGCAGCAACCAGGCCCCGGTGGTCGAGACGCGGGTGCTGGAGAACAACGATCGCATGGGCGGCGCCGGTGAGCCGGCAACGCCGCCGTCAATACCGGCGCTGGCCAACGCGGTGTTCGATCTGACGGGCAAGCGCATCCGCGACCTGCCGTTGTCGAAGCATCTCAAATTTGCCTGAGGCCTTGCTATGGCAAGAGTTTCATCGCCGTTCAGAGCGAGCGGCCGGCACAATCGCTGAGGCCGCCTTGTCGTTGTGGCATACCGATGACGAGCGCCGGTGATCGATCGTCTCTGCTGTAGCGATCACACCCTGAATTTTCCGTCAACAATGCGCCGGCCCAACGCCCAGCGGTGCACTTCGGAGGGTCCATCGTAAATCCGGAATGCGCGTACGTCGCGAAAGATGCGCGCGACCACCGTGTCGTTGGTCAGGCCAAGGCCGCCGAGGATTTGCATGGAGCGATCGACAACCCGCCAGATCGCTTCCGAGCAGATCACTTTCGACATTGAACTTTCCGACGACGCGCGCTGGCCCTGATCCAGCGACCACGCGGTGCGCCAGATCGCCAGGCGGGCCGTGTAGATGTCGATCTCGTTGTCGGCGAGCATGAAGCTGACGCCTTGATGTTCACCGAGCGATTTGCCAAAGGCCTTGCGGGTGCGGGCGTAGTCCGTGGCAATGTCGTGGGCGCGGCGCGCGCAACCAAGCCAGCGCATGCAGTGCGTGAGGCGGGCCGGGGCCAGACGAACCTGGGCGTAGCGAAAGCCCTGGCCAACCTCGCCGAGCACGTCTTCGCCGGCGACCTTGAGATTGTCGATGTCGATGACGGCGTGTCCGCCAATGAAGGAAGTATCCAATGTATCCAGCGTGCGGGCGTGCTTAAAGCCGGCATGCGGCAGCGCGGTAAGAAACATCGTAGCATCGCCCGGACCATCGCCGGTGCGCGCCATGATGATTGCGAAAGCCGCGCCTTCGGCGCCGGTGATCAGCCATTTGCGTCCGTTGATGACCCAGCCATTGCCGTCCGGATCGGCGCGCGTTGCGAGGGCGCCGGGATCAGAACCGGCGCCCGGCGCCGGCTCGGTCATGGCGAAACACGACCTGGTTTCGGCGGTTGCCAGGGGACGCAGGAATCTTTCCTTCTGGGCCGGGGTCGCAATCTCCTGTAACAGGTGAATGTTGCCTTCGTCCGGGGCATGGCAATGAATTGCGATCGGTCCCAGCATCGAATAGCCGGCCGCTTCGAACACCACGGCCTTTTCGCGGTGGTTGAGATCGCGGCCGCCGTAGTCTTTGGCGACATGAACGGCGAGCAGGTTGGCCGCCTTGGCCTTGGCGTTCAATTCACGACGCAGATCATCGCTCGGGCCGTGCTCGCCCCAACGCGGATCGGTTTCGTAGGGGATAATCTGCGAGCGCACGAAGGCATCGACTTCGTCTTTCAGTTTCGACAGTTCAGGGCTCAGGGCAAAATCCATGCAGGCGATCCTCCACGATTGGCTGGTTGCCGACTCGATCGCAAACCCGGTCCGCCGGCCACGCGTCGCGGTTGAGCGCGGCGCCAGCGAACCCGTTTCAGCGATGTGATTGATTATACGGTTTGAGGCCACAGTCTAGCCCGATCAGTTCACCGCAACGTCGATCGCTATCGCGTTCAGAGCGCCACTCGGCGCGGCCAACGGCGAGACGCTTATGGTGTCATGCCGCCCCAGCTATGAATTGAGGCGCTTTGCCGGCGCTCAAAAAAAGCGCCGGTGAAACGGGTCAATATATATATATATGCGGGCCGGTATTACCTACCAAAGTGTCAACCAGCCTCTTGCGCCGAGCCGGCCTGATTGTCAGCATGGCGGACGCCTGCCGGGCACAGGCACGGCGCAATTCGTTGGAAGCGGCGGGCGGCACACTGCCGGCTGAAACTGGGACAGGTTGATAATCAGCATGACGACGGGATTGACGTTGACGGGCGGTGCCTTGCTGCTGATCGTCAGCGCCGCTGTGACCGGTGGACTGATCGCGCTCATAATGCCGCTGCTGCGCCGATATGCGCTGGCGCGGCCCAACGCGCGATCAAGCCATGCCGCTCCAACACCGCAAGGCGCCGGCATCGTGATAATCCTGGCGGTGATCGCGATCATCGCAATTGTCGGCCAGCAAAGCGCCGTCGGGCCGCCCGGAGGCTGGCCGTGGCGATTGGTGATGGCGCTCGCGATGCTCGCCGCGATCGGTGCGGTTGATGATATCTACCCGTTGCCGGTGTTGGTTCGCCTGGTGGTCCAGTTCGCCGCGGCGGCGTTGACCGTTTTCGCAGTGCCGCTCGAAGCGCGGATTTTCGCGTTTCTGCCGCACTGGGTCGAGCTTGCCGGTTTGATCGTCGGGCTGGTCTGGCTGATAAATCTAACCAATTTCATGGACGGTATCGACGGCATAACGTTCGTTGAAATGTTTTCGATCTCGGTTGGCGCCGTTCTGGTGTTGGTGGTCACCGGAGCACCAGGGTCGGAGCCGGTGATCATCATCGCCCTCGGATTTATTGGCGCGCTCGCCGGCTTTGCGCCGTTCAACCGCCATGTTGCAACGGTGTTTCTGGGCGATGTCGGCAGCCTGCCCATCGGCGCGCTGTCAGGATGGATGTTGCTGACACTTGCCAGCCACGGTTTCATCGCCGCGGCCCTGCTGCTGTCGCTCTACTATCTCAGTGACGCGACAATGACGCTGTACCGACGCTGGCGGCGTGGCGACCAGCTCCACGAAGCCCATCGCGGCCACTTTTATCAGTTGGCCGTGCAGCGCGGCTTTCGGGTTCCGGAAGTCACGAACCGGATCTTCGGTCTGAATATGGTGCTGGTTTTGCTGGCGCTGTTGACGGCCGAGATCCGCAGCCCCGCCGTCGACATCGCCTGCCTCGCTGCGGGCATGATCCTGACGGCGGCACTGTTGCGTCATTTCGAGCGCGGGCGAAACGGATGATGCAGCGCACTTGGCCGGTGCCTGTTTGCTGGGCGGCGGCGGCATTGGTGCTCGCAATTCTCGCTGGTGCGCTGGTCGGGTTCGGCGATCACTTCGCCTGGGCCCGCGATTTGCGGGATGTTCCGGCGGTGGCGCTGGCACTCGCCAGCGTGCTTGGCGGATGCATCTTCCTGGCGCTCAGCTGGTTGATTCCTGCGACCATCGCAGCGAACCTCGATGGCAGGTCGATGATCGCGCTGATCATTATCGTCGGGTTTGGATTGCGATTTTGCTTGCTTTGGAGCACGCCGGCGCTGGAGGACGATTTTTATCGCTATCTTTGGGACGGCGGGGTCGTAGCGCATGGCTTTAACCCCTACAAGCACTCACCCGACACGATTTTCGAAGTCTCCGCGCCGCCGCGGCTGCAAGCGTTAGCTGCGTCTTCCGGAGCCGTGATCGAGCGCATCAATCACCCACAACTGAAGACGATCTACCCGCCGGTCGCGCAATTGTGGTTCGCGTTGGCTCACCTGATCGAACCGTGGAGCCTCATTGCCTGGCGATCCGTGGCACTGATCGGCGAACTTATAAGCCTTGCTCTGATTTTCGACCTGCTGCGACGCACCGGCCGATCGCTGATTTGGTCGGCGCTCTACTGGTGGAACCCGGTCGTCATCAAGGAACTCATTAACTCCGCCCACATGGAAGCCGTGCTGCTGCCGGTTGTTGTGCTGGCGCTATGGCTTGGCGTGCGCGGGCGATATGTGTTGGGTTGCGTCGCCTTGGCGTTCGCCGTTGGCACGAAGCTGTGGCCAGTGATGCTTTACCCGCTGTTGCTGCGGCCGCTGCTCAATGAGCCGCCGCGGTTCATTGCAGCTGTGCTCATTTGCGGTGGTCTGATTGTCGCCTGGGCGGTGCCGCCCTATCTAGGTGGGCTCGATCAGACCTCGGGGTTTGTTGCATTCGCCCAGCAGTGGCAGACGAACAGTGCACTGTTTCAGCAGTTGCAGGCGTGGGTCGGGGCCGGCGGCGAGATCATCGGGCTGACCGGCGAGGCAGCCGGGATGCTCACACGTCTAGCGCTGGCGGCGATCGTCGGCCTGATCGCACTTAAGGTATCGCAGCCGGTTTATCGCAACGGTGCCGACTTGATCACGCGCGCTGCGTGGGTGGTCGGTGCGCAATTCCTTTTGAGTCCCGTACAGTTTCCCTGCTATGCGACATGGATCTTCGTCCTGCTTCCGTTCGTGGCGCTGCCGGGGCTGCTCGCCATCACCGCCACCATTCCGCTCTACTACCTGTCGTTCCACTTCGCCGCGCACGGCCGGTACGACCTCTTTAATGCTTGGGTGCTGTGGTTCATTTGGGTGCCGGTGTGGGCGTTGCTGGCGCGCGATGCGTGGCGCGCATGGCGTCATCCCCTGGCGTGGAGATCAGATGCGTAACGGCCAACGGATCGGGGTGATTATTCCGGCGCTCAACGAAGCGCGGGCAGTCGGCAAGGTGATCGGCGACGTTCCCGCGTGGGTCGACCAGATCGTGGTCGGCGACAACGGCTCGACGGACGGCACGGGCGAAGCAGCCCGCGCGGCCGGCGCCGATGTTGTGCGCGAACCCGAACGCGGTTATGGGGCCGCCTGCCATGCCGCGGTCAGCATCCTCGACAACATCGACATCGTCGTCTTTGCCGATGGCGATTACAGCGATCATCCGGAAGACATGCATCAACTCGTCGACCCGATCATTGCCGGGGCGGCCGACTTCGTGATCGCCTCGCGCGCGACCGGTGAGCGCGAAGCCGGCTCCCTGACGCCGCAGCAAAGGTTCGGCAATTGGCTGGCGACCGTTCTCATTGATATGATTTGGGGCCATCGCTTCACGGACCTCGGACCGTTTCGCGCAATCAGGAGAGCGTCTCTTGATCAGTTGGATATGGCCGACCGCAACTACGGCTGGACCGTTGAAATGCAAATCAAAGCCCTGGAGCACGGTCTCAACTGCCTCGAGGTGCCGGCGCGCTACCGGCGCAGCATCGGGCCGTCGAAAGTGTCCGGGACGGTGAAAGGTACGCTATTGGCCGGGTCCAAGATCCTGTTCGTTATCGGGCGGCAAGCCACGCGGCTGATCGGGCGCCGGTTTCGGTGAGACGTTGCCAGTCGTTGTCAGTCGTTGTCTTCGCTGGCCGTATCGTCCGGCATGATCACCACAACGCGGCGATTGTCCAAATCGAGTTGAGGAACGAAGGTATCGTTGAACGGAACGAATTCGGTGCGGCGCGTGCCGGTGAGGCGGATTTCGAGGAGGTCGCCGGCACCGAAGTTTTGGACCGCGACAATCTCGCCAACCTCCGAGCCGTCGGCACGCGATGCAGTTAGGCCGACGATGTCGGACTGATAGATTTCATCGTCGCCGGGCGCGGGGAGCCTTGCGCGCTCAACGAACAATTCAGTGCCGCGCAAGGCCTCGGCGGCGTCGCGATCGATGATGCCGGCAACGCATGCGATAACGCCCTTGTTGGTAACGCGCAGGTTGGAGAGTTCGAACGTGCGCTGGCCCTCGGCGTCGGTCAGCGGGCCATAGGCGGCAATATTTGCGGGATCATCGGTGTAGGATTTGATGACGACCTCGCCACGAATGCCGTGGGCCGCGGAGATGCGTCCGAGAAGGATGGTTGGTGGGGATCGATCGACCATGAGATAAGCATGCCAACACCGGTCGGGCATTTCTACTATCGTGTCGTCCGGCGCACGCAATCGCAAACGACGGCGGCTTTATGAACTGTTTCGGCGGCGGCTGTCATGGCCGCTCAGGAGCGCATCAAGGACCACTTCGAGAACCCCAACGAACACCGCAGCCGCGTGACCTTTACGCTTCCGAAGCGACGGTCGACAAATGCGTTACAGCGCCACGGACGAGGCGGGATGCGGCTAGATCATCGTGCTTTAAGTTGGAACCGCCTCTTCACCGTCCGCCGCTCCTCCCGTTACTGCCGCGGCGGCTTCGGCAGCCTCGGCGGCGGCAGCGGCGGCGGCGGCTTCGCGTTCCTGGCGTTTCTTGCCGGGCAGAGCCTTTTTCGGATTGTTGCGCGGGCGGCGCTCGATGAGGCCGGCGGCATCGAGGAAACGGGCGACACGGTCGGTCGGCTGGGCGCCAACGGACAACCAATGCTTGCAGCGGTCTTCGTTCAGCCGGACGCGCTCGGGGTGATCTTTCGGCACCATCGGATTGTAGGAACCGACGCGCTCGATGTAGCGGCCATCACGCGGTGACGTATTGGCGGCAGCAACAATGTGATAGTAAGGGCGCTTTTTCGTGCCCGAGCGCGTGAGGCGAAGTTTGACGACTGACATCTGGATATTGTCTCCGGTTCAAGATGAAATGTGGGTGTCGGCTTCAAAGTTGCGATGGCGATAGACGAGGCGCGGGCGGCCGCGGAACGTCGTCTCGCTTTCGATCACGGCACCGAGGCGCTCGGCCACGGCACGCGATGGGGTGTTGTCGGGGTGGACAAAACTGAATAGCGGCGGCAGGCCAAGATCGACGGCCGCCCAGCGCTGGACCGTGCGGGCCGCCTCGGTGGCGAAACCCTGACCCTGGGCGAGCGGGAACAGGCTCCAGGCAAGTTCCGGTTCGTCGAGATCGACCGGCTGCCAAAGCCCGCACCAGCCGAGGAGGCCGGGCGCGGCCTTGGCCTCGAGTGCAAACAGGCCGCGGCCGGTGAGCTGCCAGGCGCCGGCGGCCGCGCAGAACCAATCCCAGGCCTGTTCGCGGGTGCCGGCGCCGTTGCCAAGCAGGCGCGTGGCCGCAGCGTCGGTCAGGAAATTTGCCAACGGCTCGAAATCGGTGACGAGCCACTGGCGCAAACTAAGGCGTTCGGATTGGAGCGCGGTCATGCGGGCGCTCCCGCGTTGCGCAGGTCGGCGGCGGACGGATGGCGCCAGCCCTCGACCTCGACGCCATCGTGATCGTGTGCGCCTTCGCGCCTGGCACCGAGACGCTGAGCGACACCCTGAGAGGCGATGTTGTCCGGCATGATGTAGCTGACGGCGCCCGGCCAGGCGGCCTCGGTGTAGGCCCAATGGCGCGCTGCTCGTGCCGCCTCGCTTGCAAAGCCCCGGCGCCAGCGGGCCGGAACGATGCCCCACATGATTTCCGGTTCGGGTTTGCCGTAGGGATACCAAGGCCCGCAATAACCGATGAATTCGTCGCTTTCCCGGTCTGCGACGGCGAACGGTCCATAGCCGCGCCAGTGCCAGTGGCCGATATAGGCCGCCATTACGCGCCATGCCTGGCGCTCGCCAAACGGACCGCCGATATAGCGCGTTGCATCCACATCCGCGAGGAACGCGGCATAGGCCGGGTGGTCATCCTCACGGAAGTCGCGCAGCCTGAGGCGCTCGGTCTCTATGATCGGGCAATAAGCGGACATGGTGAGAACTACTTGTTGCGCTTCTTTTTGCGGGCACCAGCGGCGCCGGCGCCACCCAAACCCGGCAGGCCGCCGAGACCAGGTAAGCCGCCGCCGCCGAGACTGGGCAGCGGCTTCGGCGCCCCGGCGCCCGACGGTAGACCCGGCAGACCCTTGGGGAGCTGGCCTGACCGCTGCAGGGCCTTGGCCTGCTCGATCATATCGGGCGTCGGCTCAGGCATACCGCCCATGCCGGCGCCACTGATCCCGAGACCGCCCATCATGCGGCCCATCAGGCCCTTGTTCTTGCCCATCTTTTTCATCATGTCCGCCATCTGGCGATGCATTTTGAGAAGCTGATTGACATCCTGGACCTTTGTCCCAGAGCCGGCGGCAATGCGGCGGCGGCGTTTGCCATCGATGATCTTCGGGCTGGCGCGCTCCTTTTTGGTCATCGACGTAATGATCGCGTGCTGGCGCTTGAGAACCTTGTCGTCGAGGTTGGCATCGGCGATCTGGTTTTTGATCTTGCCGACGCCCGGAAGCATTCCGAGAACGCTGCCCATGCCGCCGAGGCGCTGCATCTGCTTGATCTGTTCGGCCAGATCATCAAGGTCGAACGCCCCCTTCTTCATCTTGTCGGCGATCTTTTGCGCCTTTTCGGCGTCGATCGTTTCGGCGGCGCGCTCAACCAGACTTACGACATCGCCCATGCCAAGAATGCGGCCGGCGATGCGTTCCGGATGGAAATCTTCAAGAGCATCCCACTTCTCGCCGGTGCCGAGAAGCTTGATCGGCTTGCCGGTGACGGCACGCATTGAAAGCGCGGCACCGCCACGGCCATCGCCGTCTATGCGGGTCAGAACGATGCCGGTGATGCCGACACGTTCATCGAAGGCGGTGGCCGTGGTGACCGCGTCCTGACCGGTGAGACTGTCGGCGACGAGCAGCGTTTCGTGCGGCCCCGTTGCCGACTTGACGTCGGCAACCTCGTTCATCAGCCCTTCGTCGATGGTGATGCGGCCGGCGGTGTCGAGCATGACGACGTCATAGCTGCCGAGCCGGCCGGCATCCATGGCGCGGCGGGCGATCTGGATCGGCGTCTGGCCGGCGATCACCGGCAGGGTCGCAACGCCGGTTTGTTCACCAAGCACCTTGAGCTGTTCCTGGGCCGCCGGGCGCCGCGTGTCGAGCGAGGCCATCAACACCTTCTTGGCATCGCGGTCCGTCAGTCGCTTCGCGATCTTGGCCGTCGTCGTCGTCTTCCCGGAACCCTGGAGGCCGACCATCAGGATCGGGACCGGCGGCGCGGCGGTCAGGTCAATCGGCTCGGCATCCGAGCCCAACACACGAACCAATTCGTCGTGAACGATCTTGACGACCATCTGGCCCGGCGTGACCGATCTCACGACTTCCTGACCGATGGCCTTCTCGCGCACCTGGTCCGTGAACTCGCGCACGACTTCAAGCGCGACGTCTGCCTCCAGCAGGGCACGGCGAACCTCGCGCATGGCTGTTGCCACATCACTGTCGGTAAGAGCGCCACGGCGGGTCAGCGCCTCAAAGATGCCTGACAGCCGATCGGATAACGATTCGAACATGCTTCCTCAAATAACCTGACGGACGGGTTTTCGGATCCTCAAGAAACAGCAAAGACCGGCCGAACGCAAAACGCACCCGCGGGCGAAACTCGCTAGCGGGTGTTGTCCGCTTCGGGCAGAACAACCGTTCGGTCCAGCCTGAAGTCGGGCTCGCGTCAGACGGGCGTGATTAGGCCGACACAATGGTTGAACGATGCGCTCAAGTCAAGCCGGACACTGTAATGCACTGTAATACCAGCCCGCACAAATATCGAGGCACTTCACCGGAGCGCTATTGAGCGCCTGCCAGGCTGAGTCGCCTGAAGCCGATGATCTCATCGGTTGCCCCGAGGTGGCCGGGCGGGGAGCGGACCGCCACGGTGATTGAGACCACTAGAGCTACCTGCCTTTATTCGGAATCGGAACGATCCCGAATAAAGGCAGAAAGTTGCTCGCCTCTAAAGTGGCGATCATCATCGTGCTTTAAGTTGGAACCGCAATAGCGGTTCCAACTTAAAGCACGATGATCTAGTCGTGATTCAGATTGCTCAGCGGTGGCACGATCAACGCCGCCACACTCAAAGCTATCGCCCAGGCGAAAATGACCTCTATGACCATGGCGCACCTTGCTCCTCGGTATCAAATGAGTTCACGACGATGCCTCCGAAGCGGATTGTTAATCGTACGATACGGACAGAACATGGATGCAGTTGGACCAAAATTTGTCTTCGTAACGCATTGCTTCACGCCGCCGTTAGCGCTTTGGCTCAACGCGGATGAGGCGGCCGTTTGTACTGTCGGTGAGCACATAGAGGTAACCATCCCGGCCTTGGCGCACATCGCGAATACGCGCGCGCAAACCTTCCAGCAAAGTCTCTTCGGCAACGACGTTTTCGCCGTCAAGCACCAGACGGGTCAGGTGGCGAGCCTTGAGAGCTCCAACGAAAAGATTACCCTGCCATTGGCGGAAACGGTCGGCCGAGTAGAAGGCCATGCCGCACGGCGCAATTGACGGGTCCCAATAGTAGAGCGGCTGTTCCATGCCGGTGTTGTGGGTACCAATGCCGATTTTGGCGCCGGAATAGTCGCGGCCGTAGGTGATCACCGGCCATCCATAGTTGCGGCCGGGTTTTGCAATGTTGATTTCATCGCCGCCTCTGGCGCCGTGTTCGACAATCCAAAGTTTCCCGGTCTCAGGGTGAATGGCGGCCGATTGCGGGTTGCGATGACCGAACGACCAGATCTCCGGAGCCGCGTTGGCCCGGCCGGCCAGCGGGTTGTCATCAGGTGCGGTCCCGTCAGGATTGATCCGGATCACTTTGCCGAGATGGGCCTTGAGATCTTGTGCAAAGTACTTCTGATAGCGCTCGCCGAGCGTAACGAACAGTTTACCGTCCGGTGCGAAGGCCAACCGCGAGCCGAAGTGGAGGCCGCCGCCAAACGCCGGCTGCTGCTGAAAGATGACCCGCAAACCTGCAAGGCGATCGCCGGATGCATCGCTAACCAAACGGGCGCGCGCAACACCGGTGGCATTGCGGCCGCGGCCGCGCGATTGCGCGTATGACAGGTAGACCAACCGCGACGAAACAAAGTCAGGTGCCAAGGCAATGTCGAGCATGCCGCCCTGGCCGACGGCGACGGCCTTCGGTGCGCCCGGCAATGGCGGCGAGACCCGGCCCGACTGCGAAACGATGCGGATCGCGCCCGGCCTTTCCGTTACGATAAAGCGGCCGTCCGGCAGCACTTGCATGCCCCAGGGCCGGTTCAGGCCGGTCGCAATTGTCGTAACCTTGGCGCCGGTTTGAACGCGCGGTTTGGGCGCTTTGGTTTGGACAGCGAATGCCGGAGCTGCAATTGTCGAGGCAACGGTGATGGCTGCGGTGAAGCAAAAGGTGCGCATGATGTCGGAACTCCCTGGCAGGTGCTCCGGCATCATATCGGGCTTGATCATGTCTGCACCATGGGCGGCGAGACGCAGGGAACGGCAAATTGGGTCACGGGTCTCAAAGGGGCACCGACGGTCGGCGGGATCGTTGCCGGCGGCACCCCTAACCAACCGCCGCGTCACGGCGATCTTTAAGGGGCTTTCAGCCCCTCAAGCGCGTCGACCAGGCGATCATCCCCTGGTCCCCAAACTTGTTCAGAGGTTTCCTATCGAACCCGGCGCGGGTTCATGTAAAGGTCTGTTTCCTGCTTCTCGAGCACCGGCGTGATCTGCCGGTTGATAACCTGTTTGGCAAGCCGCTTGATGTGGCTGCGACAGCGATCGTTAAAGACCAGCATGGCCGAAAACAGCTTGAGGACGTTGAGCAGTTGTTTGCTGGCGTAGGCGTCCTTGACGCGACATCGCCACTTGCCCGAAATCGAGAAGAAGGCGCCGTCCAGACGACCGATCCTCTCGTTGTGGCTGTTGTAGATCGAGTAGTCGTCGCCAAAGCGGAAGAAGTCCTGGCGGATGCGGTAGAATTCGAGCTTGCCGTGCTCAAGCAGGAAAAACGAAAAGTTTTCCGGCATCAGCGGCCACTTGTTGGCCGAGCGTTCGATGTTGACGACCTGGTCTTCATCGGCCGAATTCAGCGAATAGGTCATCACCGGGAGCAACCGCGCGCCCATGGTCTGTTGGACCGAACGGGCCAGCATCAGATCCATGGTCGCGCGCCAGTTGAGCTTGTCGGAGAACAGCTTGAAAACGAGGCGGCGGGTCTTCTTTTCCTGGTTCTTCCAGAGATCCTTGCGGTAGCCGATAAGACCGGTGCGTTTGCCGTCTTCGATGACCTCGGCATAGATGTCCATGTCCTGTGTGAACTGGCGCGACTTGGCGCGATTGCGCGATCGCTTGAAGATGCCAAATTCCGTCGGATTGAGATCCAGCAGCCAGACGTCGACAATAAAGTGCTTGTAGCCGTCTTTGGATGTTGACTGCTTGGCCAACCGGCGTTGGCGGCGTTTCGATTGGTTCGGGGAAACAACATCGTCGCCGGTCTTTGCTTCACGCCGCACAACGTCGGCGCGGGCCTCATGGGCGGCATCGCCGGCGGCGCGATCGGCTTCGCGGAGAACGTCTGCGCTGGCAACGTTGGCCATGGTTTGCTCCTCGTCTTGAGAACGCCTGGAACAACGCTTGGCACGGCAGGGTCAGTGATGCGGCGGCAGTGGGATCGAAAGCCGCGAATCAATCTGAGCAAACGTTAACATTTTATTTGGCAGAACAAAGAGGAGCAGCGCCACAGCGGCGCAGAAAGTGATTTGCCGGCGCGTGCCGCGCCGTGAGCCGGCCGGGGTCAGATACTTGTCAAACATGGAGGTTGTCATGATCATCTGCGTCATCAGTCTTTGATGTTGCTCTTGTGCTGGGCGGAACCGGCTCAATCCAGTTCCTTGGTTTTCAGGAACGCGATGGCGTCGTTGGTCTCTTCCTTGTAGCGCAGTTCCCACGGGCCCTGGCACATGAAAACCGGGTCGCCGTCGCGGTCGGACATGACGGCGTTGCGGTTCAGTTCGATGAAGCGCGCGAGCGCTCTTTCATCAACGGATTTGAGCCAACGGGCGGTCTGATAGGGCGTCGCCTCGAACGCGATATCGACCTTGTATTCGGTGCGGGCGCGGTCGATGACGACGTCAAGCTGCAACGGTCCGATGGCGCCGACCAGCCATTGCGTGCCGACGTCCGGTTTGAAGACTTGGATCAGGCCTTCCTCGGCAAGGTCCTGCAGCGCCTGGCGCAACTGCTTGATGCGGGTCGTGTCCTTGAGATGCACGCGGCGCAGAATTTCCGGGGCAAACACGGGAATGCCAGTGAAGCGCATGTCCTCGCCCTCGGTGAAGGTGTCGCCCACGCGAATCGAGCCGTGATTGGGAATGCCGATGACATCGCCGGCGCCGGCCTCCTCGGCGATCTCGCGATCCTGGGCCATGAAGATGATCGGGCTGTGGACCAACACATCCTTACCGGTGCGCACCTGGCGCAGTTTCATGCCGCGCTTGAAGTTGCCGGAGCACAGCCGCAGGAAGGCAATGCGATCGCGGTGGTTCTTGTCCATGTTGGCCTGGACCTTGAAGACAAAGCCGCTGACCGGAACCTCATCCGGCGCCACGGTGCGGGTATTGGCCGGGCTGGGGCGCGGTTCCGGAGCGTGATCGGCGATCACGTCGAGCAAGCTCAGGATGCCGAAATCGCGCAAGGCCGAACCGAATATCACCGGTGTCAGATGGCCTTCACGATAGAGGTTGCGGTCGAATTCGGCATAACCGCCGGCGGCCAGCTCGATGTTGTCGCGGGCCTGCGCTAGCACATCCTTATCGACCATTTCGTCGAGTTTCGGATCATCGATCCCGCTCAGCTGCAGCGTGGTGTCACAATTGCCGGATTCGTTGGTGGTGGTGGTCGAAAATTCGTTGGTGAGAAGATCGTAGCAGCCGGCGAACAGGCCGCCCATGCCGATCGGCCACACCCGCGGTGAGATCTCGAGCTGCAATTCGTCCTGAATCTGGTCGAGGGTTTCAAAGGGGTCGCGGCCTTCGCGGTCGACCTTGTTGACGAAGGTGATGATCGGGATATCGCGCAGGCGGCAGACTTCGAACAGCTTGCGGGTCTGGCTCTCGATACCGCGGGCGGCGTCGATCACCATGATGGCGGAGTCGACGGCGGTCAGCGTGCGATAGGTATCCTCAGAGAAATCTTCGTGGCCCGGCGTGTCGAGCAGGTTATAGAGCAGGCCCTTGTGCGCGAAGGTCATGACCGAGGAGGTGACCGAGATACCACGCTCCTGCTCGATCTTCATCCAGTCGGACCGGGCGCGGCGCGCTTCACCACGCGCCTTCACGGTGCCGGCAAGGTGAATGGCGCCGCCGGTAAACAGCAGCTTTTCCGTCAGGGTCGTCTTACCGGCATCCGGGTGCGAAATAATCGCAAACGTCCGGCGGCGGTCGTAGGGTACCGGCATGGGTTGTGTGATCCGGGCTGTTGGGTGATTTGCGGGGCGTTATAGGGGAAGATTGGGTGTGAGGGAATGGGGCACAAAATTCGGACCAACGAGTCTAAATCCGGGCGCCCTGACGGAATTCGGTTGGGAGATCGACTATCGTCATCCGACTGCTCTGGGTGGTTCGAGCGACGTTTCAATCTTAGGGCGCGCCATTGGCGAGGACATCGACAAGCCGGCGGATTGTTGGGTGAGCTCCTCAGGCAGGGCTCAATTGGTAAGGTTATCGTTTGTAGCGCCATGGGTCCCGGTGACAAGCACCGGGATGACGCCGGAGGGTTGGGCTTGCGATGGTGGAAGGTCGCCATCTCCGTGCTGCGGCGCGGACGGGCAGGCGGTTTGAAGGTTTGCTGGGCCTCGCAACACACACAAACGTCATCCCGGCACGTGTTGCCGGGACCCATGGCGCAGCGGGCTCAAGGCTTGCCGGTGATCCTGGCACCCGGCAGCTAAGGGGATAGGTCGATCCAGTGCCGGTTCTCGCTGAATAGCGTCGTCAGTGGCCGCAAACTGCAGGTATGAGGTGTAGTAGGTTTTCATTGGGCAAACTCATTGGTCTGAGCATGGCGATGAATGGGTCCCGGTGACAAGCACCGGGATGACGCCGGAGGGTTTGGGCGTACGATGGTGGGAGGCCGCCATCTCCGTGCTGCGGCGCGGACGGGAAGATGGTTTGAAGGTTTGCTGGGCCTCTCAACACACACAAACGTCATCCCGGCACGTGTTGCCGGGACCCATGGCGCAGCGGGCTCAAGGCTTGCCGATGATCTCTGCACCGGGCAACGATGGGAATAGATCGATCCAGTGCCGGTTCTCGCGTTCGATGAGATTGATCTTCCACTGGCGCGGCCAGTCCTTCATGGTCTTCTCGCGCTGAATTGCTTCGCTGGCAGTTCCAAACTGCTGATACCAGACCAATTGATCCACCCCATACTTGCGCGTGAAAGCCGAGGCTTTGCCCGCGCGGTGGTTTGCGATGCGGCGGACGAGACCGTTGGTGGTGCCGATGTAGAGCGTGCCGTAGGGCCGGCTTGCGAGGATATAGGTGTAGTAGGTTTTCATTGGGCAAACTCATTGGTCTGAGTATGGCGATGAATGGGTCCCGGTGACAAGCACCGGGATGACGCCGGAGGGTTGGGCTTGCGATGGTGGAAGGTCGCCATCTCCGTGCTGCGGCGCGGACGGGCAGGCGGTTTGAAGGTTTGCTGGGCCTCGCAACACACACAAACGTCATCCCGGCACGTGTTGCCGGGACCCATGGCGCAGCGGGCTCGGAGTGCGATGTTAAAGACGTGGCACAAACCGCGATCACTCTTATCTGTGCGATCGCGCCAACGCCCGTAACGCTCGTGGAACAAGTACTATGAGCCGGCGCGCATTAGCGCGTAAACGCTCGCCCTCGTGACATGCCACCGGTGTTGCATTACCCACGCGCCCCGAAAATTGCCGAGCCGACGCGGACGTGGGTGGCGCCGAACCGGAGGGCGGTTTCGAAATCGGCGGACATGCCCATGGACAGGCCCCTGAGGCCGGCCGCGTCGGCGAGATTGGCGAGCAGGGCAAAGTGGACGGCCGGCTCTTCGTCGATCGGCGGAATGCACATCAGGCCGGCGATGTCGAGTTGCAACTCGTCCCGGCACATCGCAACAAACGCGTTAGTGTCGGTCGGCGCGATGCCGGCCTTTTGCGGCTCTTCGCCGGTGTTGACCTGAACGAAGAGTTGCAGGGGCCTGGCCTGTCTGTGCATTTCCGCGGCGATTGCTTTGGCAATTTTGGGCCGGTCGACAGTGTGGATGATATCGAAAAGGGCGACCGCATCCTTGGTCTTGTTGGATTGCAACGGGCCAATCAGATGGAGCAGCAGATTGGGGAAGTCTCGACGCAGTTCCGGCCATTTGCGCTGCGCTTCCTGAACGCGGTTTTCGCCGAACTCCCGGTGGCCGGCCGCCAGCGCCGGACGAATGGCGGCAGCATCAAAGGTCTTGGAAACCGCGATCAAGTGGATGTCGTTATCGTCGCGGCCGGCTTCGCGGGCAACGTCGGCAATCTTTGCTTTGACGGCCCTTAGGCCTGCACTGGCGCTCATATCGATTGTCACTCTTCGGCAGCTTGTGTGGGACTTTGCCGGCATGGCGCTTGACCGTGGCGGTCATGCGGCGCATTACCCAGCGGCATTCTGACGGGTATAACCTGCCACGTCAGCTGGGAAGGCACCACCGGCCACACAACACTTGTTGGGCACGAGCAATGGCAACAGAACGTTACAACGCACCTGAGCGCGAAAAGCATTGGCAGAAGATTTGGGCGGACGCCGACATCTTCGCCGCCGCGAACGATTATGCAAAACCCAAGTGCTACGTGCTCGAGATGTTTCCTTATCCTTCCGGCCGCATCCATATGGGCCACGTGCGCAACTATACGCTTGGCGATGTGCTCGCGCGCTACAAACGTGCGAAGGGTTTCAACGTTTTGCACCCGATGGGCTGGGATGCATTCGGGCTGGCAGCGGAGAACGCTGCCTTGGAACGCGGCATCAATCCGGCCAGATGGACCTACGACAACATCGACGCAATGAAGATCCAGCTCAAGTCGATGGGCCTGTCGATCGACTGGTCACGCGAAATTGCGACCTGTCATCCTTCCTACTACGTCCACCAGCAACGGATGTTCCTTGATTTTCTCGACAAGGGCCTGGTCTATCGCAAGTCGTCGAAGGTCAACTGGGATCCGGTTGATCACACCGTGCTGGCCAATGAACAGGTTATCGACGGGCGGGGCTGGCGCTCCGGTGCGCCGGTCGAACAGCGCGACCTGACGCAGTGGTTTTTCAAGATTACCGACTATGCCGATGAGTTGCTGTCGGCCCTCGACACGCTCGAGGACTGGCCGGAAAAGGTGCGACTGATGCAGGCCAATTGGATCGGCCGATCGGAGGGCCTGCTGATCCGCTGGGCGCTGTCGGGGGCGCCGGTCGGGCATCGTGACTTGGACGTCTACACGACGCGGCCGGACACGCTCTACGGGGCTTCGTTCATGGCGATCGCGCCGGACCATCCGCTGGCGATGGCCGCGGCGGAAACGAACCCGGACCTGGCGGCGTTCTGCGAACAGTGCCGGCAGGCCGGCACCGCGGTTGCCGATCTCGAAACGGTGGAGAAAAAGGGCTTCGACACGGGGATCAAGGCCAGACATCCGTTTGATCCGGATTGGCAAGTGCCGGTCTATGTCGCGAACTTTATTCTGATGGACTACGGCACCGGGGCGATCTTCGGCTGTCCATCCGGTGACCAGCGCGATCTCGACTTTGCGCGCAAATACGGCCTGCCCGTCATTGCCGTGGTTGCACCGGCCGACGCCGACCCGGCCGCCTTTGAAATCGATGATGAAGCCTACGTCGGTGACGGCGTGATGATCAATTCCGGGTTTCTGGACGGTATGGACACCAAGACGGCGTTCGATGCCGTTGCCGACAAGCTTGGCGAACTGACGCTCAACGGCAAGCCGGCCGGTCAGCGTCAGACCAATTTCCGCCTGCGCGATTGGGGGCTGTCGCGGCAACGCTATTGGGGCTGCCCGATCCCGGTCATCCACTGCGATGATTGCGGTGTTGTGCCGGTGCCGCGGGATCAGCTGCCGATCACGTTGCCGGATGATGTGACCTTCGACAAACCCGGTAATCCGTTGGACCGGCACCCGACCTGGACGAAAGTGAATTGCCCGAGCTGCGCCAGGCCGGCGCGACGCGAAACCGATACGATGGATACGTTCGTCGATTCATCGTGGTACTTTGCGCGGTTTACCGCGCCGGATGCCGAGCGCCCAACCGATATCGATGCGGTCAGCTACTGGATGCCGGTTGATCAATACATCGGCGGCATCGAACATGCGATCCTGCACTTGCTTTATTCGCGCTTTTATACGCGGGCGATGGGGGCGACCGGCCATGTTCCACAACGCATAACGGAACCGTTTCAGGCGCTCTTTACACAAGGTATGGTGGTGCATGAGACCTACCGGCGACCCGAGACCATGCCGATCCAATGGTTGCTGCCAACGGAAGTTCGCTTCGAAGGCGATGGCGCCGGGCGCAGAGGCTTTGATATCTCGACCGGACAGGCGATCGAAATCGGCTCGATCGAGAAGATGTCCAAGTCGAAGAAGAACCTGGTCGATCCTGAAGACATCATCCAGAGCTACGGGGCCGATTGCGCGCGCTGGTTTATGCTGTCCGACAGCCCGCCGGAACGCGATGTGATTTGGAGCGAAGCCGGCGTAACCGGCGCCAGCCGCTTCATGCAGCGGGTCTGGAGGCTGATGGATATTATCGAGGATAACGGCTGTGAGCAAGGTTCACCGATGCCTGCGTCGTTCGGTGATGCGGCCATGGGCCTGCGCCGGGCCGCACACAAGACGGTCAATCAGGTCGGCCATAACATCGAAAGGCTGCGGTTCAATGTTTCCGTCGCACAGATTTACGAGCTGGTGAATGTTGTTCAAGCGGCCGCCAACAAAGATGGCGACGGACTGGACTGGGCGATTCGGGAAAGCGGCGAGTTGCTGGTGCACATGATCGGGCCGATGATGCCGCATTTGGCCGAAGAATGCTGGGCGCGGCTTGGATACAACACCTTGCTCGCTGAACAACCCTGGCCGGTGGTCGACAACACGCTTCTCGTTGACGATCAGATCACCATTGCCGTACAGGTGAATGGCAAGCGCCGCGGTGAAGTGACGATTGATCGGGCCGCCAGCTCGCAAGACGTCGAAGCGGCGGCACTGGCACTGGATCCCGTGGCGCGCGCGCTGGATGGCAGGACGCCGAAAAAGGTGATCGTCGTGCCACAAAGGATTGTTAACGTGGTCGCGTAGTGCAAGCGGTCGACGCGTAGAGGGGGCTGAGCGCCGAGCATGGCAGTGCGAAAAGACAGCATCCTGTTGCGGTTGCGGCGGTCGCTCGGTTTGCTGGTGCTGATCGGCGTCGGCACCGCAGTGCTGGCCGGCTGCGGTGCGAGCGGATTTCAGCCGATGTATGCATCGCCAACCTTCGGGGGCGGGCAATCCGGCCTTGCGGCCGTTCGCGTGACCTCAATCCCGGGTCGCGTCGGACAACGCATCCGCAATGAGCTGCGGTTCCAGGCGACCGGCGGCGGGCACAATAACGTGCCGCAAAAGTACCGCCTAGACATTGCCGTAACCGAAAGCGTTGCTTCGACGCTGGTCAATGCCGAAGGCGATGCCGCCGGGCAGATTTACCAGCTCGATGCCGCCTTCACGCTGGTTGAGATTGCAAGCGGCAACGTAGCCCTCTCGGGCACCAGTTATGGGCGGGCCGGTTTTGAACGGTTCCAGACGATCTTCACCAACGTGCGGGCCCGCTTGGATGCGGAGAACCGGGCCGCGCGCTCGGTTGCCGATGACATCAAGAGCCGGTTAGAGGCATTCCTTGCCCGCGGTTGACCTGTTGTTGTGCTGGGCGCCGCGTTCCGGGCATGATTTCAAGCGCCGGGCAAAACACCGGTTGTCGTTGGCCTATCAACGGAATTGTGCGCATCCATGGTCGCCCTGAAAGCAGCGCAGGCAGCAGGTTTTGTTAAATCACCGCCGACGGACTGCCACGCCGCGCTCGTTTACGGTACCGATGCCGGCCTCGTTGCAGAGCGCGCCTCATCGATTGCCCGGGCCTTTGCCGCACGCACAACGCCGGCGGGCGAAGTGATCCGTATTGATGACAGCGATCTTGAAGACAACCCGGACCGTCTGATTGTCGAGTTGCAGACGGTGTCGATGTTCGGCGACAGCAAGGTTGTACGCACGGCACTCGGCCGCCGGATCAACGGCGCGGTTTTAAAAGGTGTTCTGGACGGCGGGCCGCCCGCCGCCCGGCTGGTGGTGGAAGGCGGTAATATCAAGGCGTCCGATGCGGCCCGCAAAATCTTCGAGGCGACCAGCTGGGCGGCGGCACTGCCCTGTTACGGCGACAGCGAGCGCGACCTTGGCCAGATCATTGGCGAGATGGTCACGCAGGCCGGTCGGCGCATCGGCAAGGACGCGCAGGACCTGTTACAGTCGCGATTGGGCGCAGACCGCGCACTGAGCCGTGGTGAAATCGAAAAGCTACTGCTCTACGTCGGCGACCGCGAAGACATCACGATCGATGACATCGTTGCCGTGGTCGGCGACGCATCGGAACTGGCAATCGACAATATCATCATGAACACCGCCGGCGGCCGTCCAGCGATTGCCGTGCGCGAGCTTGATCGCTCGGTCGCGGCAGGCGATAGCCCGCAACTGATTATAACCGCGCTGCAACGCCATTTTCGACGTCTGCACCGCCTGCGCTCGGCGATGGATGCCGGGCGGACGTTTGATGTCGCCGCCAGGGCAATGCGCCCGCCGATATTCTACAAGCACAAGGATGCGATCGCCGCGCAGTGCCGGATGTGGCCGGCTGAAAGACTTCTCAGTGCCATGTCGCGCATTGCGCAGACGGCCGAACGGGCGCGTGTGCAATCGGCGATCGACCAGGTCCTCGCCGAACGCCTCGTGCTCGAACTGTCGACCATGGCAAACGCTGGCAGGAGACGATGACTTCACTCGGCGCGGTCATTGCCGATCCATCAATCGGGCTCGACGGATGGACCTGAGCACAAGCTCAAGTTGAAGAAGCAGTAACAAGCCGAAAAGAATGCGCAACGGAGAGGACTGACCCCATGAGCGATACCACCTACGACGTCGTCGGCATCGGAAATGCGATTGTCGACATTATTTCGCGCTGCGACGATGACTTCCTGAAGATGCACGGTGCCGCCAAAGGGCACATGCAGCTGGTCGACGAACAACAGATCTCCAAACTCTACGATGCGGTTGGTCCGGCAATCGAGATTTCCGGCGGCTCGGCTGCCAACACCGTGGCCGGCGTTGCCTCGCTGGGCGGCCGTGCCGCCTACATTGGCAAAACAGCCGATGATGAGTTCGGACGCATTTTCGCGCACGACATCAGAGCGCTTGGCGTGCACTTTGAGACATCGCCGAGCGCCGGTGGCGCTGCCACCGCGCGCTCATTGATCCTGGTGACCCCCGACGGTGAGCGCACCATGAACACCTTCCTCGGCATCAGCCCGCAACTCGGCCCCGACGACATCGATGAACAAACAATCGCCGCAGGCAAGATACTCTATCTTGAGGGCTATCTGTTCGATGCGCCGGCGGCCAAAACATCGTTTCGCGCGGCCGCCGCGATCGCGAAGACACACGGCCGCTTGGTGTCGCTGACGCTGTCCGACGGTTTCTGCGTTGACCGACACCGGGAAGAGTTTCTCGATCTCATTCGCTCGGATGTCGATATATTATTCGCAAACGAAAGCGAAATTACGTCGCTCTATCAGGTGAACAGTTTTGATCAGGCTGCCGAAAAAGTTTGTCAGGATACTGCACTTGCGGCGCTGACGCGCAGCGAAAAGGGCTCCCTGATTATCCACGGAAATGAAAGTCTTGCCATTCCGGCCAGTCCTGTCGAAACTTTGGTCGATACGACGGGAGCCGGAGACCTGTATGCGGCCGGTTTTCTGTTTGGTTATGCAAATAACAAGGACTTGGGCTTATGTGGCCGCCTCGGCAGCCTGGCAGCCGCTGAAATCATTTCCCATATAGGCGCGCGTCCGGAAAATAACCTCTCTGAATTGGCCGCTTCCCGGAACCTAATTTAATTCAAAATAACGGCGGCGTTGGTATAATTGTCCCTACCGGTTGAATAATTCTATTAAATTTCCCCTTCAACTAATTAAAATCCTTGGCAAATCACCTACGGCGGTACATGTTTCTTACTGATGATTCCAACTCTTACGGTTTTGAACCATGTCCGATCAACGCAGACAAAGGAGAGGCCGGCCGAAAGGCACAGGTATTAACGATTGGGAGAAGCTTCTCGCAATCGCTTCGGTTATGGAAAAAGATCCGAAGCTGCGGGTGACAACGGCTATAAAACAAATCGGATATACGGACCCTTCGACAATTCGCAGACTCCGCGACAAATTCAAGGCGAGTCGGGAGGTGTTGCTGCGAAAAACGCGGTCGGGCGAAACCGAACACAATGGCAAGAACATCGCAGCTGATGAGCTGTTAAATGGGCTCTTGCAAACGATGAAAACGAGTGCCGGCAAGTTGGGCGGTATGAAAGGTGCCGCTAGCGAAGCAATGCGCGGACGATCCGAACCCTATCGCCCGCGCAGCTCTGCCACAGACTATATCGTGCTGGGGTTGCGCACGTCGGCGATCAATTCGAGGTTCCAGTCCGACACAATCCGGTGCCTGTTATCGCAACGAAATTTTGTTCAAATGACCGCAAGCATGGTCGTTAGTTGAAGCCGGCCCGGGCTCCCGTCACGGTCGCTTCGCTCGCTTTGACCGGAGACGAGTTCTTGGTTCATGTTTCAGCTTTGCTCCCTGCGGTGCAGGTCTGGCGTTCGGATCGAAACACCAGATCGGATCGCCGGCAGGCCAGGCGCATAGAGTTCCTCACATAGAGTTTCCCCACCCAGAGCAGCAAACTCCGGCCGCGCCAGCTGGCGCGGTCTTTTCTTTGCCGGTGTCATAGCCTGTGTTTTGAGTGGGGGAGCGGGCCGCCACATTGGAGCCGCCCCAGGCGGACATGATCTCACAGAGACCGGCCGATCATATCTTTCGCAGCGATACGCTTTCGATGCGATGATCCGGCGCCTTGCGCAAGATGAGCTGTGCTCGGCGCCGGGTCGGCAGGATATTCTGGACCAGGTTTTTCAGATTGATGGTTCGCCAAATTTCGCGAGCGCGTGCGACGGCCTCGACATAGCTCAATTTTGAATACCGATGAAAATAGGCATCCGGGTTTTGGAACGCGGTCTCGCGCAAGCGCAGAAAGCGCGTCACGTACCAGTTCTCGCAAACGTCGGTGTCGGCGTCGATATAGATTGAGAAGTCGAAAAAATCTGAAACGTAGGGAACGGCGTCACCGTTTTTCGGAAGACGGGCCGGCTGGAGAACGTTCAAGCCTTCGACAATCAATATGTCGGGGCGCTCGACCCGTTGGGTTTCGTTGGCGACAATATCGTAATGAAAGTGCGAATAGAGCGGCGCCTCAGAGACTTCACGGCCTGACTTCACTTCGGCCAGGAACCGAAGCAGACGGCCGGTATTAAAGCTTTCCGGGAAACCCTTGCGGTGCATGATACCGCGCCGCTCGAGTTCCGCATTCGGCAACAAAAAACCGTCGGTGGTGACGAGATCAACACGGGGGTGATCCGGCCAACGTGCAAGCAGAGCCCGCAAAACTCTGGCGGTTGTGCTTTTGCCGACGGCCACGGAAC
Source organism: Hyphomicrobiaceae bacterium (assembly GCA_965223355.1). Lineage (GTDB taxonomy): Bacteria > Pseudomonadota > Alphaproteobacteria > Rhizobiales > Hyphomicrobiaceae > Tectiglobus. The sequence goes on along the minus strand of CBDCWE010000003.1, from coordinate 1,833,279 downwards.
CGGCAATGCCTAAGACAAACGGGATCTTGCCGTCACGCTTGCCGAGAAACTTTTGCGACACCGCGTGGAGTTCCTGAGCGGCTTGAACATAGAGGTTCAAGAGCCGTGACAGAGGAAGATAGATCTGTTCGACTTCGTCAAGCGAGAGCTCTTCGATCAAGCCGGAAAGGTGCTCCAGATCTCGCGGCGCGATGGTCATCGGCGTGTCGGCCCGCAACCGCGCCCATTCCTCACGCGTGAAAATTCGGTAGGGCGAAAAGCCTAGTGGTAGGCGATGCTGCATCTAACCGGCCCGCGATGCCTTTTCCGCCAAACCCGATCGGCCCATTCGGCTTTCCAAGATTTCGAGGACCTCGTCGATCGCGATGTCACGTACTTCGAGAACTACCAGCAGGTGGTAGAGGAGATCGGCGGCTTCCGCTTTGAGTGCAGCATCATCCTGTGCAACGGCGGCGATGATCGCCTCGGCTGCCTCTTCGCCGAGCTTCTTGGCACAGTGCTGCGGTCCGCCATCAAGCAACCGGCGCGTATAGGATTCTTCGGCAGCCGCCCGACGACGCTCGCCGATGGTCCGCGCCAATTGATGGAGAATGCATTCAGACATGGGAGGTCAGCACCGCCATTTTGCCCGCGGCAAACGGCTGCCGCTCGGAACCGGCAATCCAGCAGATCTTGAGAGTGCCCGTCAAGTTGGAATAGCGGCTGGCAACGCCGCAACCGGCCCCTTCGCGGTGCCGCGCCTTGCTTAATCTTGACCTAATCGGCGTCAATGTGCTCGGATTTATAGGTTAGCGGCCTAATTCTGGCCAGTGCCGGTCAGCAGCTCGCGCAGATGTTCAAGCTGGTCGAAGTTTGAATAGCTTATGGTCAACGTGCCGCTTTCGCCGGTTCCCCGCTTGACCTCAACCTTGAGACCCAGAGATGACGTCAGCTGATGCTCGAACGCTCTGGTGTCTGGATCCTTTTCGCGGTTGCGCCGCATTGGCGGGTGTTCCTGGGCCAGGTCCATGTGCTGGACCAAGGCTTCAACATCGCGAACGGTGAGATCCTGCGCGATGATCTTGCCGGCAAGCGCTTCGGCGTCATCGCGGCCGATCAATGCCCGTGCATGGCCTGCGGTCAGCTGGCCCTCGCGCACCATCGACTGAACGACGGCCGGAAGCTTGAGCAGACGCAAGGTGTTGGCCAAATGGCTGCGGCTCTTGCCGATGACCTCGGACAACCTGTCCTGGGTGTAGTCAAAGCGCTCGATGAGATCGCGATAGCCGGTCGCTTCTTCAATGGCGTTGAGATCGGCGCGCTGGACGTTTTCGATGATCGCCAGTTCCAGCACCTCCTGATCCGACAGGCTGCGCACGATCACCGGAATCATGTGGACGCCGGCGCGCTGTGCCGCGCGCCAGCGGCGCTCGCCGGCAACAATCTCGTAGCCGGCATCATCGGCTTCGCGGACGATCAGCGGTTGCACGACGCCGCGCTGGCGGATTGAATCAGCCAGTTCGGTGAGTTCGTCCTCGCGAAACTCCTGGCGCGGATTGAATTTCGAACCGTGCAGCTGGTCGACCGGAACAATGCGTTGAATACCCTCAGGCGGCAACCGCGGCTGCGGTGCATCCTGCTCGCCGATCAGTGATCGTAGTCCACGTCCCAGCCGCCCCTTGTTCGGCATTGGTGTGACAGCCATGCAAACGTCCCCCGACTTGTTGTTTGCCCGCCCTCAGGCCGCCCGCAAAGCGCGCTCGCGGTCGATGATCTCGCTGGCAAGGCTGATATAGGCCTGGCTGCCCGGGCAATCGTAGTCATAAATCAGAATGGGCTGACCGTAGGACGGCGCCTCCGCCACACGCACGTTGCGCGGGATCAGCGTGTCATAGACCTTGGCCCCGAAGTAGTTGCGGACCTCCTCGGCGACTTCTCGCGACAGCGCCGTGCGGGCATCATGCATGGTCAGAACCACACCCTGGATCTCTAGGCCGGGATTGAGCGTCGATCGAATTTGCTCGATCGTTTCGTTGAGCTGCGTAATGCCTTCCAATGCAAAGAATTCGCACTGCACCGGCACGATAACACCGTTGGCCGCGACCATCGCATTGAGCGTCAACAGCGACAGTGACGGCGGGCAATCGATCAACAGATAGGTGAACGGCTTTTCGCTGACCAAGGACTGCTGCTGGCCGACCAATCCATTGACCGCATCACGCAGCCGGAACGCGCGATTGCGGTCAACCAGATGCTCGGCCTCAAAACCGACGAGGTCGGGCGTCGCCGGCACAACATAGAGGTTTGGCACTTCGGTACGCTGCGCGGCCTGTAGCAGGCTTGTCTCGCGGGTTAGCACATCATAAGTTGTCAAGGCACGGTTGCCGGGCACCACCCCAACGCCAGTGCTGGCGTTGCCCTGCGAGTCGATGTCGAGGATCAACACCTTTTCACCAATCGCTGCCAGTGTCGTTCCGAGGTTGATCGCGGTCGTCGTTTTGCCGACGCCACCCTTCTGGTTCGCGATCGCTAGAACTCTCAAGTCGCCAGTTGCCATCTGCTCAGCTGCCACGACCTATAGCCTTTCCGAGTTAGCCCGATCCATTCCGCTCCCCGCTCGGCCGCCCCGGCGCCTGATCGGGTCACGGCTGTCGGCGCGGCAGCGGACCGGCACGGTGGACCCGCCCGATGCGGAAATAATCTAGGCCTCCGGTTTGCGCTCCAAGTTGTAAACGACGACGATGCGACCACCCGAATCGGTCATGCTGTGATGGCAGTCGTAGTCGAAACTCCATGCACGCGACGCCTCCTCGATCTCGCGACCGACCGTGCGGCCCTTCAGAAATACGCCAACCGTTGTACTGGAAAAAATCGGAGATACGAGGCCGAGCAGGCGATCGAGTGGTGCAAATGCGCGTGCCGTTACAGTATCCACACGATTTAGCCGCTTTACAGTTGCATTGCTTTCGATTCGTGTCGACAAAATCTCCACAAAGATTTCCATCCGCCGCGCGGTTTCGCGCAGAAATGCGGCCTTTCGCGTGTCACTTTCGACAAGTGTGACCCGTGAGTCACTGATTTCGTGGAGCAAAACGGCGAGCACCAGCCCTGGAAAACCGCCGCCCGATCCGACATCGACGATTTTTTCTCCGCCAGCCGGAAGCAAGGCGGCGAGTTGTGCGCTGTCGGCGAAATGACGATGCCACAGTGCGGTCAACGTCGCCGGAGCGACGAGATTGACGGCCTTTTGCCAGCGTCTAAGCTGGGCTTCGTAAGTCTCTAATCTGGCAACCGTTTCACGTGAAACATCAAAGGCTTGCAGAAAATCCTCGGAGCCGGCTATTTGCTTGAGCGCCATGACGTCCACGGTCAGGCGCTGCGCTGGCGGCGCGGCTTCTTCAAGCGGGCGCGAAGCAACAGCATGGCGGCCGGGGTGATGCCATCGATCTGCGCGGCCTGGGCCAGACTAGCAGGGCTGTGATCGGCGAGTTTCTGGCGCACCTCGGTCGACAGTCCGGAGATGTCGTCATAGTTAAAATCTCTCGGTATTTCAATGCCTTCGTCTTTGCGCAACGCTTCTACGTCGGCCGCCTGGCGTTCGAGGTAAGACGCATAGCGTGCATCGATTTCAAGCTGGCCGCGGATCGCGGCCGGTATGGCCCGCAGCTGCGGCCAGATGGTACACAGGCGAGGTAGATCAATGTCGGGAAACGCGAGCAATTCAAACGCCGACCGGCGGCGGCCGTCCCGATTGATTTTCAGGCCATGCTCGGCGGCGGCGTTGGGCGTAATCGTCCGTTCTTTTAACAGCTTGGTCGCATCATCCAAACTTTGTGACTTGACCGCGAAAGCGCTTTGACGTTGCCGGCCCACCGCGCCTCGTTCGATACCGAGCGGCGTTAGCCGCTGGTCGGCATTGTCGGCTCGGAGCTTGAGGCGGTACTCGGCGCGTGATGTGAACATGCGGTAGGGCTCGCTGACGCCGCGCGAGACGAGATCGTCGATCATTACGCCAATGTAGGCGTCGGTGCGCGAGAGCACGAACGGGTCCGACCGGGCGGGCGCATTGCCGGCGCCGCAACCGGCCTGTGAGGCCGCGTTGAGGCCCGCCATCAAGCCTTGCGCGCCGGCTTCCTCATAGCCCGTCGTACCGTTGATCTGGCCGGCCAGGAACAGGCCGGGAAGCTTCTTGACCTGCAGCGATGGCATTAGTTCGCGCGGGTCGACGTAGTCGTACTCGATGGCATAGCCCGGTCGCACGATTTCAACCTTCGCCAGACCCGGTATCGTTCGCAGAAAGCGATCTTGAACCTCGGCCGGCAACGAGGTCGAGACGCCGTTGGGATAAATCAGATCATCATCAAGACCCTCCGGCTCGAGAAAGATCTGGTGATGATCGCGGTCGGCAAAGCGTACAACCTTGTCCTCAATGGACGGGCAGTAGCGCGGACCGATAGCCTCGATCTGGCCGGAGTACATCGCCGACCTGTTGAGATTTTCGCGAATGATCGCATGGGTTTGCGGTGTCGTCGTCGTGATGTGGCAGGCAATCTGCGGCGTTGTGATGTGGTGCGTCAGAAACGAGAACGGTACTGGCGGATCATCTGCCGGTTGGGCTTCGAGACCGCTCCAGTCGATTGATCGGGCCGACAGTCTGGCGGGGGTTCCGGTCTTTAGCCGGCCAAGTTTGAGATCGAGCGCCAGCAGCCGCTCCGACAGTCGCAGCGCCGGTGCCTCGCCAATGCGCCCGGCCGCAATCCTCTGATCGCCAATGTGAATGACGCCGCGCAGGAATGTGCCGGTGGTCAGAACCACAGCGGCGCACCTAAACTGCAGCCCGCCGGCCGTCACGATGCCGGCCGCCCGGCCATCCTCAACGATCAGATCCTCGACACCGTCTTCGATGACATGCAGGTTCGATATGGCCGAGATCTCGGCCTGCATGGCCTGACGATAGAGTTTGCGATCGGCCTGCGTGCGCGGGCCCTGCACCGCCGGGCCCTTCGAGCGATTGAGCAGGCGAAATTGGATGCCGGCCTGATCGGCAACGCGGCCCATAAGGCCGTCAAGCGCATCGATTTCGCGCACCAGGTGGCCCTTGCCCAACCCGCCAATGGCGGGATTGCAGGACATTTCGCCAATTGTCGCAAACTTGTGCGTGACCAACGCAGTGTTGGCGCCCAGCCGAGCAGACGCGGCTGCAGCCTCGGTGCCGGCGTGGCCGCCTCCTACAACGATGACATCATATAGCTTCGACATTTTTGCTGGCTCGCCGGGCTCACTCGCCAATTTCACTTGCAAATTGGGCTGTCGTGATGATGAAGAATTGCGGGTTTTACCGCAGGTCGGTTGGCCCGGTCAAAAGATCCAGGCGATTCACGACGCAAATCATACCTGCAGTATAGAATCCAATCTGTACTATAGCTCGACTCAGAACGACTCAAATGTTTCACGTGAAACATTTGAGTTTGACTCACTTCCCCACGCAGAATCGCGAAAAGATCTGGTCAAGAACATCTTCCACATCAATTCGCCCGGTCAGGCGCCCGACTTCTGCGGCGGCAATGCGCAGATCCTCCGCGCGCAGCTCCAGAGCGCTCATCTCAGCTGCAAGAAACACGTTCAACTGCTCACGAGCAATGCGTAAATGCCTGCGGTGCCTTGCATTTGTCGGAACCGCCTGATCTGCGCCGGACGTCGCCCTGCGGGCGCCTCGTAAGATCACGTCGACCAGATCGTCGAGGCCTTGGGCCTGCTTCACCGAGACATAAACGTCGGTGGTGCTGGAAGCCTCGGTAGAAAACCTGTTCTGCAAATCAATCTTATTCCAAACCTTGAGGGTGGCGATGCTTGTCAGTTCGTGCGGCAGTGGCATTGGCGGCGATGCCGTGACATCCTCAACCCAGAGGACCAAGTCGGCCTGACGGGCGCGGTCGATGGCGCGACGGATTCCTTCCTGCTCAACCTTGGCCGAAGTCTCGCGGATGCCGGCCGTGTCACTGCAAACGACCGGCAGACCGTCAAGATCCATATGAACCTCAATGACATCGCGGGTGGTGCCGGCGTCATCGGAGACGATGGCAGCGTCACGGCGGGCCAGAGCGTTCAACAAACTTGATTTGCCGGCATTGGGCGGGCCGGCGATGACCACCCGATAACCGCTGCGAATAATTTCGGCCTGACGGGCGCCGGCCAAGTGCTTGTCGATGCTTTCGGTCAACGCAGCGATGATACGCTCGGCGCCGGCGTAAGCCTGTTCGCCGACGTCGCCTTCATCGGAGAAGTCAATCGCCGCTTCGACCAGCGCCCGGGCTTCAATCAGTTGCCGGCGCCAGGTGTCGTAGAGCTCGGCCAAGGCACCACCGGCCTGGCGCTGCGCCTGTCGACGTTGGGCTTCGGTTTCGGCGTCAATCAGGTCGGCAATGCCCTCGGCTGCGGTCAGATCGATCTTGCCGTGGTCAAAGCCGCGCCGCGCAAACTCACCGGGCTCAGCCGGCCTGCAATCATCAAACCGGGCAAGCGCGTCATAGACGGCCTGTAGCACGGCACGACCACCGTGGAGATGCAGCTCGGCCAGATCCTCACCGGTGGCGCTGTGAGGGGCCTTGAAATACAGCACCAGCGCCCGGTCGATGACCTCGCCGGTGTGCGGTTCGATGATGTTTCGGAGCATTGCCCGCCGGGGCGGCGGTGGGCCGCCGGCCATGGCGCTCAAAACGTCCGCCGCTGCCGCGCCCGAAATTCGCACAACCGCAACGGCAGCGCGTCCGGCAGCGCTGGACAGTGCGTAGATCGTATCGCTCATTGCAGTGCGGTCGGGTTCATGAGTTCCGGGCCTCGATGGCAAGCGCGAAATCAAGGGCAGCGCGGGCGTGTAACTCAGTCGTGTCGAATGTCGGTATGTTGAAATCCTGCGCGCCGACCAGCAACCCGACCTCGGTGCAACCGAAAATGACGCCGTCGACATGCGGCGAACTGCTGACCACGTCCAAATAACGTCGCTTCGAGGCCGGTCGGACGATGCCCCGACAAAGTTCCTCGTAAATGATGTCGTGCACGATTGTGCGGTCGGTAGCTTCGGGTATGACGACATCGATGCCGTGCCGGTCGCGCAGATGACCGGTATAGAAATCCTGCTCCATGGTGTAGCGCGTCGCCAGAAGCAACGGCTGCTTGACACCTGCGGCTTTGATCGCCACGGCCGTCGCATCGCCAATGTGGATCAGGGGAATGTTCACCGCCGCGGCAACGTCCCCGGCCGTTTTGTGCATGGTGTTGGTGCAGATGATAATGCATTCGGCGCCGCCGCGCTCGAGGTTTCGAGCTGCTGCGGTCATCGCTGCCGTCGCTTGCTGCCAGTCACCGGCCGCCTGCAGGGCTTCGATCTCGGCGAAGTCAAACGACCACATGACCAGCTTGGCCGAATGCAGCCCGCCGAGACGCTGACGCGCCATGCGGTTCAACAGCTGGTAATAGACGATCGTGCTCTCCCAGCTCATACCGCCAATCAGTCCGATGGTCCTCATCGGCCGGCTAGCCCACGCAGGGGTGCGATCAGAGCACTCAATTTCTGCTTCTGCGATCCGTCGGCGTTGAAATTGGCAGGGTCAAGCCATGTCTCATAAGCGGCTTTGAGGGCCGGCCACTCGCTGTCAATGATCGAGAACCACGCCGTGTCGCGGTTGCGCCCCTTGTAGATCAGCGCCTGACGAAACACGCCCTCGAACTGGAACCCGAGCCGCGCCGCGGCAGCGCGCGACGGGGCATTGAGAGAATCGCACTTCCACTCGTAGCGTCGATAGCCCAACTCAGCGAACACCCGGCCCATCATCAGGAACATGGCTTCGGTCGCCGCCGGCGTGCGCTGCAATTTCGGCGAGTAGCGGATATGGCCAACTTCGATGACGCCGTTGGCAGGATCGATGCGCAGGTAGGAAGCAATGCCGACCGCTGCGCCGGTGGCCCGGTCGATGATCGCGTGAAAGAGCGGGTCTCCGCTGCTAGCGATCTCTTCGATGTGGGTGCGATAGCGCAGTTCATCCTGTATCGGCTCATGCGCGAGATAGGTCCAGTTGGCGCCGGCGCTGTCCAGCTGATCGGCAGCAAAAAGCTGTTGGCAATGCCGGTCGGGATCGAGCGGCTCGATGCGGCACAACCGGCCCTCGATCGGGGTTTTCGGCGGCCGCGGGCGGGGGATCCAGTTCGGCACGGGTGCCCCGACCGGATGCCCCAAAGTATTCGTGTGCGCTTTACTCATCACTTGTTTCACGTGAAACATTGAGCCCGGCCGTGACTCTGCCTCGACACTACCTTGACTCTGAATGACTCGACGCAAATCCTTTTTGACTCTGTTTAGACTTGTATCGACTCTCATTACGACTCTGGATGCAGGCACCCATCAGGTGTTCATGGAGTCGAAAAACTCGCTATTGGTCTTGGTCTTCTTGAGTTTGTCGATCAGGAACTCAATGCCGTCCTGCGCACCCATGGGATTGAGAATGCGGCGCAAGATGTACATGTTCTTGAGATCTTCCGCCTTGACCAGCAGATCTTCTTTGCGGGTCCCGGATTTTGCAATGTCGATGGCCGGGAATACACGCTTGTCGGAGACTTTGCGGTCAAGAACAATTTCGGAGTTACCCGTACCTTTGAACTCCTCGAAAATAACCTCGTCCATGCGAGAGCCGGTATCGATCAGCGCGGTCGCTATGATGGTGAGCGAGCCGCCCTCCTCGATGTTTCGCGCTGCGCCAAAAAATCGTTTCGGTCTTTGCAGCGCGTTGGAATCGACACCACCGGTGAGAACCTTGCCCGAAGACGGAACAACGGTGTTGAAGGCACGGCCGAGACGCGTGATCGAATCCAACAGAATGACGACATCGCGCTTGTGCTCGACCAAACGCTTGGCCTTTTCGATGACCATCTCGGAGACCTGGACGTGACGGGACGGCGGTTCGTCAAAGGTCGATGAGATCACCTCGCCCTTGACCGAACGCTGCATGTCCGTGACTTCTTCGGGCCGCTCGTCGATCAGCAGCACGATCAAATAGCACTCCGAGTGATTGGCCGTGATCGAGTGCGCGATGTTCTGCAGCAACACGGTTTTGCCGGTGCGCGGCGGCGCCACGATCAGCGCCCGCTGGCCCTTGCCGAGCGGCGCTACGATGTCGATCACGCGCGCCGACAGATCCTTGATGGTCGGATCCTCGATCTCCATCTGCAGCCACTCCGTCGGATAGAGCGGGGTCAGATTGTCGAAGTGGACCTTGTGGCGGGCGGCTTCCGGTTCTTCAAAGTTGATGCGGTTGACTTTGAGCAACGCAAAATAGCGTTCGCCATCCTTGGGACTGCGAATCGGACCTTCGACCGTGTCGCCAGTGCGCAGTGCAAAGCGACGGATCTGGGAAGGAGATACATAAATATCGTCGGGACCTGGCAAATAGTTGGCTTCCGGCGAGCGCAAGAAGCCAAAACCATCCTGGAGCACTTCGACGACGCCAAGGCCGGTGATTTCAATGTCCTGGGCTGCCAGCTGTTTTAGCGTGGCGAACATCAGCTCCTGCTTGCGCATCGTGCTGGCGTTCTCGACACCGTGCTGTTCGGCGAACTCCAGCAGTTCGGTGGGGGATTTGGTCTTTAATTCTTCCAGTTTCATGTCTGCCATGGAATGACTCCAATCAGGCAAGGGCCAATGGGCGGGCAAGAGGTCGAGCCATGCCTGTATCAGTGATGGGAAGGGGCGGTCGTTACGCCTGGATCAAGCTTCGCGTAGCGGTATTGGGGAATTTGCTGCGAAGGCGCCGGCAGACCTCTCAGCAGCCGGGCAGCTAGCAAGCAATATAGTTGATGACTGTGTCGTTTTAAAGAAGAGTCAACGAGGTAATTGGTATTTTTGCACGACTTCAGAACGGTTTAACTATGACCAAAATGACAATCGCGATCATCAGAACGGTTGGCACCTCGTTGACAATGCGCCAGTAGCGCGCCGAACGGGTGTTCTCGTCGGCGGCGAACTTGCGCACGGCGGCGCTCAAATGGCCGTGTACGCCGGAAAGCGCAAATACCAATGCGAACTTGGCAACAAACCAACCGCTGGTGTACCACGAATGGTGCCAGGCCAACCACAGACCAAGCGCCCAGGCGATGACCATAGCCGGATTCATGATGATCCGAAGCAGCCGCTGTTCCATGACTTTAAGAGTTTCCGACAACTCCGAGCCCGGCCGGGCCGCAACGTGATAGACGAACAGCCGCGGCAAGTAGAGCATCCCCGCCATCCACGAAATCACGGCGATGACGTGGATCGCCTTGACCCACGGATAGGCACTGTCGCCTAGTAAAACCATGGCCAGGACTGTAAGTATTACAGTAACAACCAGCGCAACTGCTGCGCGCCCGCCAGGTGTGTTTAAAATACTCATTGTCTATGGCCTTTCAGACTTAGGGAACCAGTGAACACGTCACCGGCTTCCAAAGGGCATTGCCCTTTGGCGGGATTGTTAGGGTGGAGTCCTTAACCAATCGCCGCCGTGCGGCGATCCTTGAGGGGCTTTCAGCCCCTCAAACACCCAGTACCATCGCGCGCGCCGGCCGGCCGCAGGCCGTGATCTCATCGCTGGTTGGGGGCGGCCGGGTGGCGCGCGGACAGGAGATGCAGAACCGCTTGGCGGGCGGAAATGATCTACGCCTTGTAGCTTCGGACCGTCTCAACCAGCTGCGCAACGTGTTCCGGCGGCGTCTGCGGAACAATCCCATGGCCAAGATTGAAGACGAATGGCTTACCCGCCATCGCATCAAGAATGGCGTGAACGCGCTCGTTGAGCTGCTGACCGCCGGCAACAAGTAAGAGCGGGTCGAGATTACCTTGCAGCGTCGCGCCGGTGGGCGCCAGACGGCCGCGCATGAACGACAGGGGCATGCTCGTATCGCAGCCGATCGCGTTGACCCCGGTTTCGTGAACATAATTCACTGAAGCCGCGCCGGCCGCACGGGGAAAACCGATAATCGGGATGTGCGGGTGCTTCGTTCGCAATCGAGAAACAATCTCCTTGGTCGGCTGCACAACCCAACGTTCAAATTCCTGATCAGGTAGACATCCGGCCCAGCTGTCAAATATTTGAACACAGTTCACGCCGGCGTTGATCTGTTGGTCGAGGTAGTCGACGGAAGTGTCCGTGAGCATATCTATGAGGATCTGGAAGGTGTCGCGATCGTTGTATGCCATCAGGCGCGCCGCCGCCTGGTCGGTGCTGCCGCGCCCGGCGACCATGTAGGTGGCAACCGTCCACGGCCCACCGCAAAATCCGATCAGCGATTTGTCAGCGCTGAGGTGTGCTCGAATGCTGCTCACCGCTTCGCAAACAACGGCGAACTTTTCAGACGTGGCCGTCGGCGAAATCCTGGACAGATCCGCAGCGCTGGTGAGCGGCTCTAATCTCGGGCCTTCACCCTCGGCGAACCAAACGCGTTGTCCCAATGCATGCGGAACAATCAGGATATCTGAAAACAAAATTGCAGCATCGAAGTCATAGCGTCGGATCGGCTGCAGTGTCACCTCGGTGGCAAGCTCCGGAGAATAGCACAGATTGAGAAAACCGTTGGCGGCGGCCCTGATCCGTCGGTACTCCGGCAAATAACGGCCGGCCTGGCGCATTAGCCAGATTGGTGGTGTGTGCTGAATCTGTCCTTGTAGCGTACGCACGAACTTGGTGTCGCCCGGATGTTGCTCGTGATCTGCGCTCATGGTCTTCGGACTCTTCAATTCAAAGGTTTGGAAAGTTGTTGTTTTTGGTTCTTTAGGGTGTGAATTGCGCAGATATCTCGGTTACGGGTCGGTTTTGCAGACCTCGTCCAGGTGTTCGTAACCGCTCAGGCAAATCCACGAGGCACCATCCAGATCCAGAGTAAAACGTCAAAGTGGACGCTGGAACAGTGGCTTGGAGTCACATCGGCCGTGAAGAACGGTTGGCGTAATCGACAACGGATAGTGTATGAGCTGTGGACAGGCTCACAATCCTCGATATCCAGAGGCACTGCCGGCATTTGTTCAGATCGTCACAAGATGTGGATCAGCATAACCGGTTGTGCACCGAATTTGGCTTGAGATCCTGCCGGCGATGATGCTCTGTTGAACACCGCCAAACGTTTCAAGGTTTGCGCATGCACCAAACAACGGCCAGCTTCTTTCATCTGCACTTGGTGTCCGATGCAACCGGCGAGACGCTGACGACGATTGCCAAAGCGGCATCGGTCCAATATCCGCAGATCCGGGCGATCGAACACGTCTACCCGCTGGTGCGCACGCAACGCCAGCTGGAGCGGGTGTTGCAGGAAATCGGCTCAGCCCCTGGAATCGTGCTCTACACGATCGTGAATACCGAACTGGCCGAAGTTCTGGAGGCACGATGCCGGACACTCAAGATCCCGTCGCTGCATGTGCTGCACCCGATCATGAAGGTGTTCGAGAGCTATCTGGGTGCACCGCAGACGCCGGTGGTCGCCGGCCAGCATATTCTCGACTCCGATTACTTTCGCCGTATCGATGCGCTGAACTTCACGATGGCGCATGATGATGGACGCTTGCCGGAGGATCTCGACCAGGCCGACATTATCATCCTCGGCATCTCGCGCACCTCGAAAACACCGACGTCTATCTATCTGGCGCAGCGCGGCTTTAAAACCTGCAACGTGCCGATCGTACCGTCGATACCACTGCCGCCGGCGCTAACGCAGCCGCACTCGGCGTTTGTCGTCGGATTGGTGGCGGCTCCGGACCGGATTGCAGAGATCCGGCGCAATCGCGTGCGCTTCCTGGCCGATCGGGACATGGGCGACTATGTCGATCGTGATCAGATTTCGCAGGAAGTTCGCATATCGCGCAGGATGTTCGCCAAGAACGGATGGCCGGTCATCGACGTATCGCGGCGGTCGATTGAAGAAACCGCGGCGTCGATCATCAAGCTTTACAATGATCAACGGGCCGCAAGCGAAGCGGGTGAAACTTCGGATGGCTGAGGTTGATCAACGACTTGCCTATACGTCATCGCCGCTGGTGCTGGCCTCGGCCAGCCACGTGCGCCAGCGGCTGCTCGCGGCGGCCGGCCTCGAATTCGACGTGGTCCCGGCTGGCGTTGATGAAGCAAGCATCCGCGACGCGCTCCTTGACGGCGGCAATGCCGTTGATCCCCAGGATGTTGCCGAAGTTTTGGCGCGCGCCAAAGCTGATGACGTCGCGGGGCGCCGCTCGGACCGGGTCATCATTGCGGCCGATCAGGTGCTGGCGTTCGACGGTCAAATCCTGTCGAAACCGGCGGATGTTGCCGAGGCCCGGGCCAATCTTCTGGCATTGAGTGGACACATGCACGAGCTCCACAGCGCGGTCGTCGTCGTCGACCGGGCAGGTGAGGCGTGGGCCCACGTGGACACCGCTCATGTGTTGCTGCGCCGGCTGTCACCGGAGTTCATCGGCCGCTATTTGGCGCGCACCGGGACCACCGTGTTGTCAAGTGTCGGGTGTTATGAGCTTGAAGGCCTCGGGATCCATCTTATCGATCGCCTCGAGGGTGATTACTTTACCGTGCTCGGCCTGCCGTTGCTGGCGGTGCTGGACAGACTGCGCGACATCGGCGCGATCGAAGCCTGATCGCGCGGTCCAGCCAAGCTGATCGCCTGATGGAGACGTGCCAATCATGCTAATCATCGGATTGACCGGATCGATCGGAATGGGCAAATCGACGATTGCCGGGCGGTTTCGCGAACGTGGTGTGGCGGTGTGCGATGCCGATGCGATTGTCCACGAGCTGTACGAAGGCGAAGCCGTGCAGCCAATTGAAACGGCCTTTCCTGGGTCGACGAACGGCGGCAAAGTCGATCGCGGTAAACTCAGCCAAAGTCTACTGGCCGATCCGTCGGGCTTCAAAACGCTGGAAGCAATCGTGCACCCGCTTGTTTTCGCCAAGGAGCAAGCATTTCTGCGAGCGCTCGCCGATGGCGGTGAGCCGCTGGCCGTGATCGAGGTGCCGCTGTTGTTTGAAACCCATGGCGATGCCCGCGTCGACGTTGTCGTGGTGGTCTCCGCGCCCTACGAGCAGCAACGGGCCAGGGTGATGCAACGGCCGGGCGTGAGCGCCGAAAAGTTCGACCACATCGTGTCTCGTCAGATGCCCGACAGCGAGAAACGGCGACGCGCTGATTTCGTTGTGGATACTGGCCAGGAGGTTGCCCGCAGCTTTGGCCAGGTCGATGCTATTGTCGAGGCGTTGCGGATTCGACGAGGGACAGCCTATGCCCGCTACTGGTGCGGCGCGGTAAAGTAGTTCCAACCACATGCACGATGACAAATGTGTGAAAGGCAATGGCATGCTGCGGGAAATCGTCATGGACACCGAAACCACCGGTCTCGACGCAAAGAACGGCGATCGCCTGGTTGAGATCGGCTGCATCGAGATCGTCAACCGAATCCCGACCGGACAGGAATTCCACGCCTTTATCAATCCCGAAGATCGCGAGGTGCATCCCGAGGCCGAGGCCATCCACGGCATTTCCAACGCATTCCTGACTGACAAGCCGGTGTTCAAGGACGTCGTCCGTTCGCTGCTCGATTTCATCGGTGAGGCGCAGTTGGTGATCCACAATGCCAAGTTCGACATCGGCTTCATCAATGCCGAGCTTGCGCGTCTCGCGCTGGCGCCAATCGATATGGATCGGGTCGTTGACACGCTGGCGATCGCGCGGCGCAAACATCCAGCTGGTCCAAATACACTCGATGGTTTGTGCAAGCGCTACGGCATCGATAACAGCAAGCGTGATAAGCACGGCGCTATCATCGACTCGTTGCTGCTGGCAGATGTCTATATCGACCTGCTTGGCGAGCGCCAAGCAGCACTCGGCCTTGCAGATCGCGGTGGCGTCGGCGCCAAGGCGCGTGGCATCGCAGGTCGGCGCGGAACCTCAGCCAAGCAACGTCGTAAACCGCTGCCGCCCAGGTTGACGACGCAAGACAAGATCCGCCATGCCGAATTTGTCGACACGTTGGGCGACAAATCGATCTGGAAGGCGCGCGTCGGTTCGGTCTCTGACCTGGAGTGATAGAACGATGCGCTCACTCGTCGGCGCGACGATTAACCATCAGTTCGTCGTACTCGCCTGGGATTGCTGTCGCTGCATGTAAAGCGCTGCAAAATTGATCGGATCGAGGAACAATGGCGGGAAACCGCCTTCCCGCGTGAGATCCGCGATCAGACGACGCAGGAACGGGAACAACAGGGTCGGGCACTCAACCAGGAGAAATGGCTGCAGCGACTGGGGCGGCATCTTGTTGATCCGGAAAACACCACCGTAGACCACTTCGAGATCGTAAATCACGCCTGCCGCATTGGTCGCGTGGGCTTTGAAGTTTATCGTGCTCTCATAAAATTGATCGCGAATATGCTTGCCGTTGACGTTGATTTCGACGTTCAGATTCGGATTGTCGCCCGGGCCGTCGATCAGACTTTCGACGTTCGGGCTCTCGAACGACAGGTCTCTGACGAACTGCGCGACAATCTGGATCTCGATCTCGCCCTCGGCGTGCTGGCTGTGTCCGTTTTCCGCAGTTGCGGGGGTCTCTTCTGCCACTTTCACGTCCTCAATCGGGTTGGTGGTTGTGGGTGTGATCCAGTCACCTGGGCCAGCGCTATTCGGGCGCTTCGTAGCATGCCCGCTGGCGGCACGATAGTCGCTGCGGCCTTTCAGGCAGAGGAAACCCCGGATCACGTCGCGGGTTTTCATATGGCCGGCACGATGAACCCGCCCGAGGCGGACAAGCGCCAAGCGGGTCCGGCGATTGTCATTCTGTGGATGTTGCCGTCGCTGGTGCCGGCGCGGCGGCAATCAGCGGCGCCGCGGATTTTGGTCGACATCCTGGTGCGGTGCACGCGGTTTGGTCGGTTTGGTGTTTTCGTCGACGCGCTCAAATTCGCCGTCGATGACCGGGCCGCTGCCAGGTCCGTTGCGCGGTCGCTGGGTCCCACCTGGGCCCGGCCCGGCGGACTCGGACGTTTGGGTGCGCACGTCGACGGTTCCATGAGCCAGGAACGCAGTCAGCGCTCGTCCGGCCACATGCCGTCTGAACGCTGGTACGAGCAAGACGAAGCCGATCGTGTCTGTAATAATACCAGGCGTTATGAGAAAGGCGCCGGCAATCAACAGAAAGAAGCCCTCTACGACCGGTTCAACAGGCGGAATTCCGGCAGCCATCGCGCGGTTGATCCGGGCCATGGTCTCAAGTCCCTGCTGCTGAAGTATCGCGGTGCCAACAACTGCGGTGGCAACAACAATCAGTATTGTCCACCAGAAACCGATCTGGCGGCCAAGTTCGATCAGAACGGCCAGCTCCATCAACGGAGCCACTATAAACAAAACTAGAAGAGCAAGGCGCATTTGCGGTCCCAAATCCGGCCCAAATCCGGAATGTCGGACTTAAAGATGCGACAGCGAGGTGCTGTTAACAAGATGCCGCCGAGATCTTATAGTTGGTTTGCTCACCGCAATCGCCTAAGTTGGCTGGACGAGCCGGTCGCGAATGTGTTGGATTGGCTCCTGCAAGAGAGGCAGCGGACTAGATTATTGGCGTGCGCGGGCCTAAATAATCCAGAGAACTGCAACCTCGTGGGCGAGAAAGCCGGTCACCATGCAAGGTAATATCGATATTGTAACGCTTTTGGCGCTTGTCGTGGCGGTGTTCGTGATCTTGAGGCTGCGCAGCGTCCTGGGGCGGCGCACGGGCGAGGACGAGGCGCGCCTCGACCGCCAGATGCGGGCCCGGCAGGCCCGCGAACAGGCTGCAGCTGCAGGTGAAAAGGTTGTGACGTTGCCGGCCCGCGATGTCGAAGAGGCCGCCACACCCGCCGATCAAGGGCGCCAGGATGAGGATCTGAGGGAGCGCTTCAGATCGCTCGGGATCAGCGACGAGAGGATCAGTTCCGGTCTCATCGCGATCGCGCGGCGCGACCGCTCGTTCGAACCCGGCCATTTCGTCTCAGGGGCGAAACAAGCATACGAGATGATCGTGACCGCATTTGCCGAAGGAAATCGCAAGTTGCTGCGCGATCTGTTGAGCGAGGATGTCTACAACGGGTTTGAATCCGCCATCTCCGATCGTGAGACGCGTGGCGATCAGGTCGATCAGAGCTTTGTCGGGATCAATAAGGCCGATATCGTGGAGGCGGAATTGCGCGGCAATGAAGCCAACGTGACTGTGAAGTTTCTCAGCCAGCTAATCTCGGCGACCCGGGATCGGGCCGGTGAGGTCATCAACGGTGACCCGCAGCGGGTGATGGAAGTTACGGATATCTGGACCTTCGCGCGCGACATCACCTCTCAAAACCCGAACTGGCGTTTGATCGCGACACAGGCGCCCAACTGATCGGCAGCGAACAGCGAGGTCGAAGACGGCGGTGCTGCAGCGCGGCCCATATCGCCAGGATTGCAGCTACGAACCTATTTCATTTGGCGATCTTCCGGCCTGGTCCGAAGACGACTTCGTGCCAGCACTGAGGGCCTTTGCTGAGTGTCGCAACGCGTTCGCGGTCGGGCTTGATTGCGCCCTGCAAAAAAACCTTGCCGATCTGAGTGCGACCGCGTTCAAGCTGGCCGATGCCAACGTCGGGCGACAACAGGCCCGCCGGTTCTTCGAGCACCATTTCATTCTGCATCGGGTCGTCCATGCAGACCAAGACGGGTTGCTGACGGGCTACTATGAACCCCCGTTCATGGCTGCCCGGCAGGCCGATGAGCGATTTCATGTGCCAATCTATCGACGCCCGGCGGACCTCGTGGACGTCGCCGGCGATGACATGCGGACCGCGATTGGTAAGCGGTTAACCCACGTCCGCACCACCGACAACGGTTTCGAACCGTTGGCCACGCGATCCGAAATTGATCGGGGTGCACTGCAGGGCGCCGGGCTTGAGCTATTGTATCTCGAATGCAGGATCGAGGCCTATGTTCTGCACGTTCAGGGGGCCGGTTTGGCCGTGCTGCCCGACGGCTCGAAAGTTCGCGTTGGCTATGACGGCAGCAACGGTTTTGCCTACAGCTCGGTTGGACAATACGTCGTCGATCGCGGCTGGCTCTCGCCGCACTGTCTGACATTGGATAAACTAACGGCATGGTTAAGGGCTGAACCGGACCGCGGTCGGGCGGCGATGTGGCACAATCAATCTTTTATCTTCTTCAAGGAGCTCGGTCCGGCGTGCGCGACCGCCGTTCACGGCGTCAACGGTATTGCGCTGACCGCGGGGCGAAGCGTGGCCGTCGATGCCGCGCATCACGCGATCGGGTTGCCGGTCTACGTGACCTCGCCGGCGATCGACCTCGGGGCGGGTGAGCGTCGCGGATTTGCACGTTTAATGGTTGCTCAGGACGTCGGATCGGCGATTCGCGGGCCGGAACGCGCAGATATTTATTTCGGGAGCGGTCCAGAGGCCGGGCGGTGTGCCGGCCAAGTCAATCATCGCGGCAATTTGTTATTTCTGCTGCCGAAGGGTAGCGCAGCGTGATGGGCGGGGGCCGCAGCAAGCCAGGCCGGCGTGAGCGCGGTCTCTCGGCCGAAGACAAAATGCTGTGGAAGCAGTATTCGAACACCGTGACGCCGCTTCGGGACCGCCGGCGTATTGGCGATGAACCGCCTGATTCGGCGAACGCGCAAGCCCAAGATGATTCACGTGAAACAGTTCGCCCTCGTCGCGATCAACCGGCAACGGCGGCGCGGCCTGCCGGCGCCAGCAGGCCGGTGCCGGGCAATGAGCTTGATGGCGAAATTCACCATCGCCTCAAGGCCGATCAGCAGCTTGGCAAGTTTAATTCGAAAAAACGGCGACGGCTCGGATCGGGACGCCAGTCGATCGAGGCGCGGATAGACTTGCACGGGATGCGCCAGTCAGAAGCACGCGCCCAGCTCAAACGGTTTCTCTTCGGTGGATTTGCCAAGGGTTATCGGACCGTGCTCGTGATCACCGGTAAGGGCGGCACGGAGCGGTCAGATCGACCCTGGGACGGTGGCGAAAGGGCGGATCGTGGTGTGCTTAAACGCATGGTGCCACTGTGGTTGCAGGAGCCGGATCTGTCCGCGATCGTGGTCAGCTATACGCCGGCCCACGTGCGCCACGGCGGCGCGGGTGCGCTCTACGTCCAGATCAGGCGAGCCGGGCGCGTGTGAGCGATCCGACTTTCAGCCGCAGCCGCCGTTCAACGCGTTAACTGCAGCGGTTACACCGATCAGCGAGTATTTTTCGGTAATGCTTGTTCCATCGGTGGTGACGGCTTTGACGGTCATGAAGGAGCCGCGCTTCATAGAATCGATCAGCTTCAACTCCTGCGTCGGATCGCTGACAAACGCCTTGTCGCCCTTGGTGAAAAGGGCATAGCGCGAACTGCCAATCTGGACGGTTACGTCACTGCCGTCCTGCAGCTGTTTGCCAATCTTGATGCTGATCTCGGCCTTGACGCCGTCATCCGGCCACGCGGATACGTAAAAGTAGCTGCGATCTTTGGCATAGCCGGCCGGTTCGCTCTCGCGCGGTTGCGCGGACACGAAACAAATGTTGGCGGGTGCGCCACTGTGAGAGTAGAGCACCCAGTCGTTGAATTTCTTGAGTACCTTGGTCGCCTGCGCGTGGGCGGTGACTGCGGATAGCGAAACTGCCAGAGCGGCTGTAAGAGAAAGTAGCTTATTCGACATTGGCTCCTCGCTGATCGAATCGTACGCTCGGCGCATTTGCTTGCCGGCGCAGGATATACGCTTGGATGGGGGCCGCTGTCACCCCGTTGTACGCATAAATCGTTGCCCGTGATGATGTTTTCCCAACGCTTCAGTGGCTCCACCCTCGCTCAATGGGCGGTCGGCAAACCGCGACATTGATTTGATCCGGTCGTACATCACGATGGCGCCGGCCATCGCGACGTTGATGCAAAAGCGGGTTGGTATCTTGATCGTGTAGTGGCATTTCGCAACAAGTTCGGCCGATAGTGAGCCCTTCTCCGGTCCCAGAACATAGGCTGCGCGAAGCGGATGACGAAAACTTGGCAGATCGATTGCGTCGTCGATCAACTCGATGCCAACCAGGCGGCAGCTGCTCGGTAGCGCGATGTCGTTCAGGCTGTTCCAGTTGTAATGCGGCAGGTGGGTCGTGCTCTTGGAGGTGTCGGCCTGGGCTTCGAGGGCCTGATAGGTGGCGCCAATCGTAAATGTGAAACTGGCACCGAAGCCGTGTGCCGATCGCATCAAGTTGCCCAGATTGAGCGACTTGGAAATACGCTCGGCGCCAATCGCGAAGTAACCGCGGGCGGGCGGCGGGCGGGCTTCTAAAACCATGGTCGTTTCTGCTTTGCTGACGGGCGGTTGTCAATGTCCACCAGGGTTCCGGGGCTGCAATGGCGGTCGGAACCGCCATTGCAGTTTCAACTTAAGGCACGATGATCTCGTGAGAAAGAGGATCAAGATGAAAGCGCTGTTGTGCAAGTCGCTAGACGGTCCGGATGCACTCGTTGTGGAGGATATCGCCGAACCGGAGGCTGCCAGCGGGGAGGTGATCATTGCGGTTCGCGCCGTCGGCCTCAATTTCCTCGACACGCTGATGACGCGCGGCAAATACCAGTTCAAACCGGAATTGCCGTTCTCGCCGGGCGGTGAAATCGCCGGTGAGATCACGCAGGTTGGAGCGGATGTCGACGGCTTGGCGGTCGGTGACAAGGTTTGCGCCTTTGTCAGTTGGGGCGGTGCCCGCGAGAAGCTGGCGGTCAACGCGCAATCGGTGATCAAGGTGCCGGCCGGTGTGGCGATGGAGGCCGCCGCCGGGGTCAGCGTTACCTATGGTACGGCCATGCACGGCTTGCGCGATCGCGGCAGACTGCAGGCCGGAGAGAGCGTCGCGGTGCTCGGCGCCGCCGGCGGGGCCGGTCTGGCCGCCGTCGAAATCGCCAAACTGATGGGCGCGCGGGTGATCGCTGCGGCGTCATCGCAAGACAAGCTGGCGGTTTGCCGCCAGCACGGTGCCGATTTGCTGCTCGATTATTGCGATGGCGACGTCAAGCAGGCGTTGCGCGATATGACGGACGGGGCCGGTGTCGACGTGATCTACGATTGTGTCGGAGGGCCCTACGCGGAGCCGGCGCTGCGCGCGATTGCATGGTTGGGCCGCTATTTGGTGGTCGGCTTCGCCGCTGGTGATATTCCGAGGTTTCCGATCAATCTGATGCTGCTCAAGAGCTGCGATGTGGTCGGCGTTTTCTGGGGACAGGAGGTGGTGCGCAATCCCGAGCGGCATCGCGCGAATATGGAGCAGGTGTTGAGCTGGGTCGCGGCAGGAAAGCTCAAGCCGCACGTGCATGCGACCTTTCCGCTGGATGCGACCGGCGAGGCGATTAAACTTCTCGACCAACGGGTTGTAAGAGGTAAGGTGATTGTGACGCTTTAATCATCGGCTGCGTCGGGAGACGCGTTTTGCGGACCCCGGAGGCCGTCGGCAGGGAGGTGCAAATGAAATTGTCTGGTGATGTGTCGGCCGTCGTGACCGGCGGCGCATCAGGTTTGGGAGCAGCAACCGCACGCGCGCTGGCTGCCAAGGGCGTCAAGATCGGAATCTTCGATCTCAACGAGGACCAGGGCACGGCGCTGGCCGCCGAACTCGGTGGCAGCTTTGCAAAGTGTGACGTCACTGATGAAGGCAACGTCGCCGCCGCGCTCGGTGCGGTTCGCGCAGCCAACGGGCAGGAACGCATCCTGGTCAATTGTGCGGGGATTGCGATTGGCAAACGGTTGCTGCGTAAAGACCGGGAAACGGGTGAGGTGACGCCGCATGATCTGGCATCCTATGCGAAAGTCATTCAAGTCAATCTGATCGGCACGTTCGTTATGATGTCCCAGAGTGCCGCGGGGATGGTGCAACTTGATCCAATCAATGACGACGGCGAACGCGGCGTGATCGTTTCAACCGCTTCTGTTGCGGCACAAGAGGGGCAAATCGGTCAGGTTGCCTACGCGGCCTCCAAGGGTGGCGTTCAAGCCATGACCCTGCCGGTGGCACGCGATCTGGCGAAGGACGGGATCCGGGTGACGGCCATTCTGCCCGGCCTGTTTCACACCCCGATGTTCGATGGACTGCCGGCTGAGGCCCAGGCGGCCCTGGCTGCGAGCGTGCCGTTTCCATCACGCCTCGGCAGTCCGTCGGAATATGCCCAACTTGCCGTCAACATATGCGAGAACGTGATGCTCAACGGCGTCAATATCCGGCTCGATGGAGCGGTTCGTCTGGCGCCGCGATGATCATCGTCGGGATGGCGAAACACATACTTTATAATGTGGATGAATGTGATCGCATAAGCTGTTGTCCCTATTAAACTCTTGGGTTATTTCACTCAAAGTTTTAGAGATTGATTGCAGCTTGACGAGTCCAGTGATGGGTTGGGGTTCGGCGTGGCGTAGACCGGTTCGCGCAGTCCTGGTTGTAGGCAGCGGTGGCGGCATCGGAATGCTGCTCGTGGTATGGTTTGCAGCACTGGGCGCGGCAGTGGGGCAACTGGCCGGTGCCGGTTCAAGCTCCAAGGCGCGGCAAGCTGATCAAGCTGATGCCGTCGTCAAGGTCAATTCGCACGCCGGCGTCCTTGCCGAAAGCGGTTCTGGTGTCGAGCATCGGTCGGTCAGGCAGTTCAGGCGGCCGCGGCAGTCGTCGTTCAATTCGGTGTTTCGGGAGCGGCTCGAGCACGGCGGGAGAAAGCCGGTTGCGGCCGGTGACGGGACCTACCGCACCTTGTGCGTGCGCCTTTGCGATGGCTATTTCTTCCCGATTAGCACCGCGACAACCCGATCACGGTTTCGGCGCGATGAGATGGCGTGCCAGAGCAAATGTAGTTCGCCTGCAAAGCTGTTCGTCTATCCGACACGCGATGGCAGTCCGCAGACCATGGTCGATCTTGCCGGGCGGGCTTACGGAGCGTTGCCGACGGCGTTTGCCTATCGCGCAAAGTATGATCCCGGCTGCCAATGCCGTCCTCACCCATGGCAGCCGGATGCGATCAATGCGCATCAACGGTACGTCTCAACGGCCTGGCAGCAGCGGGCCAAGCGTCCGGCACGGCGGCGCCAAGCGACATCGGCAAGACGTCGATCGTGGATCGCAGCACGGCGGCGGCACACGGCGCTCAACAGCGCGTTTGCCGGGACGCTCGTCAGGCCCAATCCGCGCAATGATGCAGCAGACGTGACCGCCGCCAACCGATCGCGTTGGAAGTTGCAGAACAGGGCGAAGGCGATGGGGCTGGGTGCAAGCGGCGTACCCGCCGGCCGGTGCGGCGATGCGCCAGGAACACGCCGTAACCAATCGCCGCTGTGCGGCGATCAATGAGGGGCTGTCAGCCCCTCAAACACCCCGACCAGGGGATGATCCCCTGGACCTCGGGCGTGTTCAGAGGTTCCCTAAAACCTGTCACGATGCCAAAACGATATCTTTGGCGGCGGTAGGCCCCCATTGAAAACAGCACGCCAAGTCCTGTGGGTCCAACTTGCTTGGGCCGCCCAGCTGCTCAGATCCCCAGTTCTGGTGCAGTTCTGCCTTGTGGGGTTCGGTAAACAAAAATGGATATTGTGCCTTAAGAGCGGCTCCGGTGCACAGTTCATAGGAGATGTCGCCGAGCTCCGGGTACATTTTGATGGCGTGGGTGCGGGTGATGCGTTCACGCGGGAAGTCGGCGAACGGACCCCAAATCGACGTTTTGGCCCCACAGTAGGCGGCATAGGCGATATGCGAGCCGTAGCCGTTGGTGGTCACACACTCAAACATCGACAGGATGGTGTGTAGACGACAGAGGGTATAGGGATCGGCCTGATCAGCGCTCGGAAACACCCGGATGCCGCGTTTTCGAAACGAGCTGATCCATTGGTTTTTGGCGATATCGTCTTCATGCAGGCAGACCCAGACATGCTCGAAGTGCTTCGAGATGTCTGCGACCATTTCCGCATACTCTTCCGCGAGTGGGTCATCGGGGCCATGTGATTTATGGCTGTGCGGTGGCATCACAAGCAACGAATTCGGCACGCGGCGGACGTTGGCCGGGGGGATATACAGGATCGGCAGGCCAATCGCGTTGACGTGCCTGTAACCGTCGGCCCGCAGGAACTCGGCCTGATCCTCGCGTGACACCCACTGTTCGATGTGTTGTTTTTCGTGTTCGATCTGACCTTCGAAATCGTAGCCGGCACCCTGTCCCTCTTTTTTGTGCAGGGCGATCAACGCCGTGTGAACGTTGTGGTAGGCCGGGATCCAGCCGTGCATCCAATACCCCGGGATGGTTGGGTTTGGGATATCGAGGCCGCAATAATCACGGGCGATGAGATTGGCGCCGTAAGTGTGTGAGATATGGCCGCGCTGGCGCGAGGCCCGCACCGCACGCAGCTTACGCGCCGACGGTTCGAAATGGACCTGGCAGAATTCTGAGAGCCGTTTGCCATAGCTAGCGGGCTTGCGGCGGACAATGTGCGCCAGCAGTCGACCGCGGTTGTCAGCGGTGCGCGCGGCGAATTTAGGGGCAAGCAGATTTGAAATCGAACTTTCGAATTGATCGCCGTCATCACACCACACCAGCGCCGGCGACCTCTTGAGCTCGGAGAAGTGGGTCATCTGCGCCGTCACACTCGGGTTGTGTGCGTGCTTGCCGTCGCTGAAGGCGACCGCCATCGTCGGCCGGTCCATGATCAAAGCTTCGATCAGCAGGGTCGACATCGGCGAAATCACCGCGTCAACCGTCGACAGCAGCCGCGCCAAATAGGTCATGTCGAAAATCGGCACATTGCGCTTGAGATAACCGCGCTCGGCCCGGGCGCGCTGATAGCGATCGCGCATGTCAGGGTCGAAGATGACATGTTGCCAGGTGTGGTCGAAGAAATCGTCCTCGCCCTGGCGGTCGGCCCGCCAGGGGTGGGGGCGATAGATCACCTTCATCGGCGGCAGGGCACCGCTCTCGATGGCACTCTCCAGGCGCACCAAGGCGCTGGTTTCATCGAACTGGCGGAACGAGCCGCCGAACAAAACCAACCGCTCGTCGGCGGTGACGCCCAGCTCGCGGCGCATGTGCGCGATCGCCTTGGCATTGGCCGGCTGCAACTGTTCATAGTGTGGCGCACCAAGGCACACAATCTTGTGGCTCGGGATCGCCTGGATCTCCTGTGCGTGCTCCTTTGACTGTGGCCCCCAGGCGGCGACACAGGTCGGCATATGGTGAATGATGCCCTTGGACGACATGTTGTCCCAACCGCTTTGCAGGAGCAGGCAGGCGACCTGCTCCGACTCGCTCGCCCACAACACATCGTTGCAAAACAGGTCGAGCAGAGAGGTTGGCATGACGGTGAACAACGGCCTGAAACGGTCGAGCAGCGCGACGATATCGGGATGTGGTTCCATGCCATCGATAATGCGGCTGGCGTCTTGCCGGTAGAGCTTGGCGGCGGCCAGGCCTTCCTTGGTCATGCCGCCGCGCGCCGCTTCAAGAAGATTGGCCAATGTCACGAACTTGCGCCGCAGTTTAACGGGTATCATCGTGGTGCGTGAAAGGCGCATGGCCACGCGATATGAGACCTTGCGCAAGAGCGCAGGCATGCGCGCATAGAAGGCAGGGCTCTTGATATCGAGGGTGTCGACGTTCGCGCGAATTGCAAACGAGGGCGAGCGATCGCGAAGCTTCTCACAGGCCAGCCCAAATAGTTCAGACCACTTGGCAAAGCGCTCCGGCGCAATCTCGAGCGTGTGCGTATTTTCGGGGCGCAGCATATTGGGTGCCGCGGCCAGCATTTTCTCCCGGTCTGAACCGGAGACGACGAAATGAAGGTCGTAAACCTGAGCGATCTCCTGGAAGGAACCGGACAGAACAAAGCGTTGCAACTCGTTCGTGCTCGGTAGGAAAATCAAAACACATGGTTTCCGGTCAAGAAAATCTTCCAGGTCTTGAGCGTTCATGTGCCTCTCGCGTCCATGTTTTCCATTGTACCCTCAGCGCTGGTTACAGTGGTTGTGGCCGCGGGGCCCCCGCCCGCGTTAATGCAGTGGTCAAAGCGTCGGCGACGCGCGCGACGTCGCTGTCAGCCATCGCCGGAAAAAGGGGCAGGGAAAGTGCCTGATCGTAGTAGGCGTCTGCGCCCAGCAACGGAACGGCTCCCGGCTGATGGCTGTAATAGGGCTGACGATGCACGGGGATGTAGTGAACTTGGGTACCAA
This sequence comes from Hyphomicrobiaceae bacterium, assembly GCA_965223355.1. GTDB lineage: Bacteria > Pseudomonadota > Alphaproteobacteria > Rhizobiales > Hyphomicrobiaceae > Tectiglobus. The sequence continues at coordinate 1,807,057 of CBDCWE010000003.1, read as the reverse complement.
TGCCGTTCGCCCGTAAGGCGTCGATCACGTCGATCCGGGTGGTGTCGGCATCATCAAAAGCGATCCGGACGGCATAGAGATGGAAAGCGGACTGAACGTTCGCGAACCGTTTCACCGGCCGCACCAGCGGCGCCAGCGGCGCCAACGCGTCATCGTATAAGGCTGCGAGATGGCGCCGGCGCGTAATGAAACGATCCAGTTTGGCAAGCTGACTGAGACCCAAGGCACACAGGATGTCGGGGACCCGGTAGTTAAAGCCGGGTTCGTGCATCTCATAGTACCACGGCGCGGCCCGGCCATCCGCCGCAAAGGCCATGTCGGTGTTCGTCATGGCAGCCGGGTCGCGTGTCATGCCATGGCTGCGTACCAGGGCAAGTCGCTGTGCCAAGCTGTCGTTGTTGGTTGTTACCGCACCACCTTCGCCCATGGCGATGGCCTTGACGGGATGAAACGAGAAACAGGCCAGATCGCTGAGGCGACAGTCCCCTGCCCGGCCCGGAGAGTTGCGCTTGTCCGGTTCGGTGAGATGATAGTCGGTGCCGAGGGCGTGGCAGGCGTCCTCGATGACGGTCAGGCCATGTTGGCGGGCGAGTGCATGGATCTCAACCATCGGTGCCAGGGACCCATTGAGATGAACCGGGAACACGGCCTTGGCCCGCGGCGCCCGCGTCAACGCTTCCTGAAACGTATCACCCGTCATCAGACCGGTCTGTGGATCAACGTCACAGAACACGATCTCGGCGCCGACATGGCGCGGGGCGTTGGCGGTTGCCAGGAAGGTGATCGAGGGGACGATGACTTGATCGCCGGGCTCCAAGTCCAGCACGATGCTGGCAATGTGCAGGGCAGCTGTGCCGCTGTTGCAGGACACCGCGTGGCGGGCACCGGTCGCGTCGACCAGGGCAGCTTCGAATTCTGCAACGCGCGGGCCGGTGGTCAAAAAATCAGACTGCAACGCGTCGCTGACCGCAGCGATGTCGTCGGCTTCGATCGACTGGCGGCCATACGGCAGGAAGGTATTCATTTCGATTTGCCAGCCCACACATCAAGAAGCTCGCGCATGGCCGCTTCCGGCATCAGCAAATCCTCCTGTGAGCTAATGAAGGTAAAGTCTGTCGGCACCGGCTTGCTGTCCACATATCCTTTAACGCGATCGCTCCACAGCGCCAGCGGTGGATGAATCATATAACGATCGGCGAGTTCGACGGTCGTGCGGGCTTCGTCGACCGAAATCAACGTCTCATGGATCTTTTCGCCAGGGCGGATTCCGATGACCTTGTGCGGCAAATCAGGTGCCATGACGCGGGCCAGATCGACAACGCGCAGCGTCTGCATCTTCGGCACGAAGATCTCGCCGCCGTGCATCAGGTTAAGGCTGGTGAGCACAAAGTTGACCCCGCCCTCCAGCGTGATCCAAAACCGCGTCATGCGCTCGTCGGTGATCGGCAGATGATCGCTACGTTCGTCGATGAGCTTGCGGAAGAACGGCACGACACTACCGCGCGACCCGATAACGTTGCCATAGCGCGCGACGGAAAACCGTGGCCCGTCATCGCCGGACAGGTTGTTGGCCGCCACCAAAAGTTTTTCGGCGGCGAGTTTCGTTGCACCGTAAAGGTTGACCGGGGCGACCGCCTTGTCGGTCGACAGCCCAATGACCCGCTCGACGTTTGCGGCCATGGCGGCGCGAATCACGTTCTCAGTGCCATGGATGTTGGTCGAAATGCATTCAAACGGGTTGTATTCAGCGATCGGTACCTGCTTGAGAGCGGCGGTGTGTACGACCACATCGATGCCCTTCATCGCCATTATCAGGCGATCCACATCGCGCACATCGCCAACGAAATAGCGCAGACACTCCCACTTGTCCGGTGGAAGCTGGGTTGACATGTCGAAGTGCTTGCCTTCGTCCCGCGAAAACACGACCAGCCGCTTGGGCGCGTAGTTGGCGAGCACCGTTTCAACGAAGCGTCGACCGAAAGATCCGGTACCACCGGTGACCAGAATGGATTTGCCATTCAGGTCATATGGTTTGAAAGCTTGGTCCGTGTTGGTCATCGAAGCTCCACAGGTTCGTCTTGTTAGCCCATCTGGTGCGATCGTTAGGGTGCGGCGGAAGCACCGACCAATGCTAGGATCGCTGAAGGTTGTCGTTCAACTCCTCGAGCCGGTCAAGGCCAAAGTCGGTTGTGCTCACAACGGCACCTCGACACACAATGGCAATGGAGCAGTGCGATTTCGCGGGTATGCTCCAGTAGGAGAGCAACGCTCGTCATGGGTGTCTACGACAGCGTTTGCCTTGTTGTAGGTGGTGTTGTGGGCGTCGGCGCTTGCCCGGGCGATCCTCTCAAATCTATGTTTTGTCAATATTGTGTTGTTGCCAAATCCAGGTCCCCCTGATGGTTCTGGCCAGCCGCCGACCAGCCTCCGCAATTGATATCTGCCTCGGGCCCGAAATCTTCTCGTGTGAACATAGCTCGACCTGTTCACGAGTTCCAGCCGACCTCAGGAACCGTTTGCGTGCTGCGCAGCGAGTGTCTTCAACGTCACAAATTTGTTGGATTTCCGATCGACGATGATATAGCGAAGCACGCACCAGTGGGAAAGAATGGGCAAATCAGAGGTCGGTTCGTCATCCCGCGGACCGGCCAGGCCGAAATGCTGATCGATAAAGGTCCGACGCGCGAGCAAGCCGCGGAAATACGAAACTCCTGCTTGCTTATGACGCGGAACCCGACAGGTCAATATGGTGTGCGGTGTTGAGGTGTGGATTGCGGGAGGCAGCAGCGCATTGACCGCACGAGGGAACACGCCTACGGAGGCTGTTTGCTTGTTGGGTTGGGCGTCGCAGCTTGGCATAGGCGAAATCCCGACGTTCCAATCCGCTATTTAAAATGAGCACGAGGGATCGCTCCGATGCGGTTACTGTTTGTCATCTCCCACGGGCTCTATCTGCGCAACTACGGATCCCTCATCCGCGCCCTGGCGGCGGCGGGACATGACGTGATCGTGGCCAAGACGAGCGACAAGGACGTCAATGACAACGGCCTGCATCGGCTGGCAAGCGACCATTGCGGTGTGACTGTCGTGCGGGCACCGAACCGCAGTGGCTGGTGGTGGGCAAGCAACGATCCGTTGCGCGCCGTGCGTGATTATCTGCGCTATCTCGAACCACACTATGCCGGTGCCGAAAAGCTCAAAGACCGCGCGGCGCGGCGCATTCCACGGTTGGCGCGGGCCGTGTTTGAGGGCAGTGGCCTTGCCCGCATCCGGGCCGTCCGCCGCGGTCTTGCGCGCCTCTTGAGTATCGTTGAACAGGCCACCCCGGTTGATCCGGCGGCAGCGCAGTGGCTCGCCGAGTTGCGCCCGGACGCCGTCGTTCTTACGCCGCTGATTGACTTCGATTACGTGCAACTCGACTTTCTCAAGGCCGCCCTGGCGCGTGGTGTGCCGAGTGGCCTGCTGGTCGCCAGCTGGGATAACCTGACCAGCAAAGGCGGCATTCTGCTCCAGCCCGATCTTGTCACGGTGTGGAATGAACACCAGCGCTGGGAAGCCGAGGCGATGCATGGCGTTCCGCGAGAGCGGATTGTGGTGACGGGCGCGCAACTCTTCGATCAGTGGTTCGACATGGTCCCGCAGCAGGACCGCGACGCCTTTTGCGCACAGGTCGGCGGGCTTAACCCCGAGCAAGCGATCATCCTCTATTTGTGTTCGTCATCCTTTGTGTGCCCGGACGAAGTGGCGATCGTACGCCGCTGGCTGGCCGACCTGCGCACCGCCGCCGACGCCAGGGTGCGCCACGCCAATGTTATCGTGCGGCCCCATCCCTCTCATGCCCAACAGTGGCACGGCGTCAAGCTGGATCAAACCGGCGGCGTGACCTGTATTTGGCCTCCCGGCGGCGACAGTCCGACCGATATCGATCGCCAACGCGCCTATTTCGACAATCTGTTTCACGCCGCCGCTGTCGTTGGCGTCAACACCAGTGGTTTTTTGGAGGCGGCGATCCTGGGTCGACCCACCGCCGTTCTGGCAACACCCGAGACCGCTGCAACCCAGACGGGCACATTGCATTTTCGCTATCTGCAGGATGTCGGGATCCTGCTGCATGCCAGTACACCGCAAGACCACCTACGTCAGCTTGCGTGCGTGATTGGCAATTGCGCCACAACAAGGCAAACAACCCGCGCATTCGTGGAGCGGTTTTTGCGCCCACATGGGCTGGATCAGCCGGCGTTGCCGTTCGTGATCGACGCGGTGACGGAGCTGGGGCGGCGGCCCCATCGGGCACCGGCGTCGGTGCCGTGGTGGGCGTGGTTGGTGCGCGCTATGGTGGTACCAGTCGGAGTTGCCGTGCGAGGCAGCTACAAAGCTCGACTGGCGCGGCGGCCCGCCGCTGCTGCTACGCCGACCGGAGCCGGCCATGGGCGGACCAATACTTGAACCGGAAAACAGCTACGGGCTACATGGGCGATGCCGCGACGGCAGTTTCGATCATAGAACGGCGAGCCGTCAGCACGGGTAGGGAGAACACAACGATGGTGAGCACAGCGTTGGTTGTTGGATCAATTGATGAGGTGGTGCGACAGCTTGGACTGGCAGCGCCAACGGCAGCGCCGCGCGATGCTTTGCGACCGCTATCGAAGGGCGACGCGAACGCCGATAGATTGGCGGTATTGACGGCCGTTGGCGATGGCGCGCCGATGGGTGAGATAACGCTCGAGGGACAGCCACATCCGGACTGCTGGTCCGGCGATACCGCGCGTCTTATCGTGCGGATGCTGCCCGGCCACGACGCCCAATCGCTGCGGGCGGTGGTGGTGGCTGCCCGGGCCTATGCCTTGGCATCCGCCGGGCTGAGTTGCCTGCTTGCAGAACCGGCAACCGCGGCAGATGCGAGCGTCTTGTCTGAGGCAGGATTTGAGGCATTGGCCGCCTCGCCGCTCTATCGGAGTGAACTGGTCTCATCGTTTTGGCGCAGCCGCGATGTCCTGATCATCGCCGAGGCCGGCTCGAACTGGCGCATGGGCGCCCGTCACCGCGATGTTGCGATGGCGAAAGCGTTGATCGACGCAGCCGCCGACGCCGGCGCCGACGTCGTCAAGTTTCAGAGTTTCCGTCCTGAGCAGCTGTACGTGTCCAATGCCGGTGCCAGTGACTATCTGGCGGACGCCGGTATCGATGAGACGATGGATGAGCTCTTCGCCGACATTCAGATGCCGGCTGATATGCTGCCGGAGTTGGCGGAGCACGCCCGAAAGGCGGGCATCGGCTTCATGAGTACGGCGTTTTCGGCGCAAGACTTCGCGGAAGTCGATCCGTTTGTCGAGATTCACAAAATCGCCTCCTATGAGGTTAGCCATCGCCGATTGATCGAACTTGCCGCCCGTTCCGGCAAACCGACGGTGATGTCGACAGGCGCGGCAACGCTCGATGATGTCCGGTGGGCGGTTGAACACTTCCATCATTGCGGCGGGCGCGATCTGTGTCTGATGCAGTGCACGGCAAAATATCCGGCCCCGCTTGAGGCCCTCAACCTGGCAACGATCCCCAACATGGCGCGCCGTTTTGGGGTGGCATCGGGGCTGTCCGATCACAGCCGCGAAGCCGTTATCGGCCCGCTGGCGGCCGCGGCATTGGGGGCGCGGGCGATAGAAAAGCATTTTACGCTTGATAACCGTCTGCCCGGACCGGACCACGCATTTGCTGTCACCCCTGGCGAGTTGGCCGAGATGGTGACAGCGGTGCGGGCCGGCGCGCAGGCCCGTGGAACCGGCCTCAAGACCGTGCATTCGGCCGAACAGGAGCTTGCCTCATTTGCTCAACGGGGGCTGCAGGCGCTGGCCAAAATCAATGCCGGTGATACATTCGTTGAAGATCAAAACGTCGCCATCCTGCGCCCCGGCAATCAGACCAAGGGCGTCCATCCCCGTTATCTGGACGACATCGTTGGCCGCCAGGCAACCCGCGAAATCATGCCGGGCGAGGGGCTCAAGGTGGGTGATTGGACTTGACGGTTGCCCCGGGAATGGCGCTGGCGGGGGCACGGTGCGTGTCGACGGGTAGCCCTGAGACCAAAGTGATCGTCGACGGCCTGAGCAAGGGTTTTTTGCTGCACAAGCGCAAAAGCCCGCTGGCCGGGGTGACGACGGATTCCCTGGCCGGTGTGTTGGCGCTCAGCCGCTATCTCGTGCGCGGCGGCAGCGCGGTCGAGGCCGGCGGCGATAGTGCATCCGCCGACGTCTTCTACGCGCTCAAGGACGTCAGCTTTACGGTGCCCGCCGGTGAGGTGTTGGGTATCATCGGCCGCAACGGGGCGGGCAAAAGCACCCTGCTCAAGATCTTGGCGCGGACCCTGGAGCCGTCGGCGGGGCGGGTGACGTTACGCGGACGGGTGGTGTCACTGCTCGAGCTCGGCATTGGTTTTGCACCGGATTTGACCGTCCGCGAGAACATCCAGATCTACGGCCGCCTGGCGGGCTTTCCGGCGGCGGCGGTGACCGCTGCCGAGGAGCGGATTTTAGCGTTTGCGCAGCTGGAAAAGTACCGCAACACCTTGCTGGAACTGTGCCCCAGCGGCAGTTTCGTACAGCTTGCGTTTTCGGCGATGATCAATCTGCAGGCCGATATCGTGCTCGCCGACGAGGTCCTGACGGTGGGCGACAGCGAGTTTCGCAAACGCTGCGAAGAGCGCATCCGGGCGGTTGGCCAATCCGGTGAGGCGGTGTTGTTCGTGTCCCACGACATGGAGGCGATCCGGCGCTGTTGCAGCCGGGTGTTGTGGATCGACAAGGGCCGGGTGCACATGAGCGGACCAACGGACGAGGTCGTCAGCGCCTACATCCGCGATCTTCTGGCTGGGCGCTTGGTCGAGACCGATCCCGAAGGCGACAATGGACCGTGTACGCTGATCGATTTGCGCTTGCTCGATGCCGAGCGGTCACAGACCGGTGCGTTTCAGATTACCAAATCGGGGTTCGTTGAGTGCATCGTGCGGGTGCTGCGACCTGACACCGCGGTGTTCGTCGAGATGCAATTGTGGCACGGCAAGATCCATGTCTTTACCGGTCGAGCGCACGAACCGCTCCGAGCGATGCGCCCGACAACGTTTCGGGTTGGCTTTGAGATTCCGGCCGAGTTTCTCAATGAAACGTCCTATCAGTTGCGCGCGCGGCTGCTCATTCCCGATTTCAGCACGCCAGAGGGTGAATTGGTTGAACACGCTCAGGAACAGCTTGAGTTTACCGCCTTCAATGCCGATCCCGATGCTTCCGTTTGGTGCGACTGGGAATGGAGCCGCCGCGGTATTGTTAGCCCACGACTTGAATGGACCGTATCTGAACGTCCGCCTGCGACCTCATGAGAGGTGCCCTGAGGCGGCGTGCGGGCGCAGTCAAAAGAGGTTTGCCGCATGGCCGTGATCGTCATTGAGGCCCGAGCGAAGACTATCTGGTCGCATTTGGTTGCGGCCTGGCAGTACCGGTCGTTCTACTCGTTCCTGCTGACCGAAATCACCATGAAGAAGTTCCGCGATACGATGCTGGGCTTCTGGTGGTTGGTGCTGCGCCCGCTGATCCCGGCGACCATCACGATCATCCTGTTCTCAGTGGTCGTGCAGATGGACAGCCAGGGCGTGCCCTATCCGATCTTCTTCCTGTCGGGCATCATAACGTGGAACATGTTCCAGGCGACGGTCATTTTTCTGCCGCGCACGCTGCTGTGGATGCGCGGTATGATGCGGCGCACCTACTTTCCAAAGCTGCTTGTACCATTCGCCTCGATCGGGCCGCCGTCGATGGAGTTCATCGTCACCCTGACGCTGTTTTTGCTAACCGCCCTGTTCTTCAAGCTGAGCGGTGGCACCAGCTACCTGACAGGCGAGTGGAAAATGCTGTGGTTCCCGGTGTGTGCCGGGCTCGCCATGCTGCTCGGTCTGGCCGTCGGGATGGTGCTGTCCGTGGTCGCGATTCTGGTGCGCGATGTGGTGTTTTCGGTGTCCTACTTCGTCCAGATCATGATGATTTTGACGCCGATTATCTATCCGATCACCTTCATTCCCGAGGCCTATCGCTGGCTGCTCTACACCTTTAACCCGATGGCATCGCTGATTGAGGTTTCGCGGTGGGCGCTGATCGGTGTTGGTGATCCGCCGTTTTTCTGGCTGGGAGTTTCTGCCGCGATGATCCTGACGATCTTGTCGCTGTGCATTGTCTTTTTCCTGCGGGCGGAGTCGTTTTTGTCGGATCATCTGTAACCTCCCGGGGAACCTCGGACCAAGTCCTGGGGATAACCTTCTGATCGGCAAGATTGAGGGGCGGACAGCGCCCGCAAGGACCGCCGCAAAGTGGCGATTGAGTCAGGGTTCTCGGGCCTCATAAGCCGACCAGAGGGCCGGGCCCTTGGGCAGGCCGTGACCTGATCGGAGGGTGCCTGGCGGCAAGCGGCGATCAGCCGATGGCCAGACGGGGGACATGCGTGGTAGAGACGGGCGTGGTAGAGACGGGGCTGGCGATAACGCAGGGACCGAAATGGCCCCTGGTTTATTGCGGTTGAGCCGAACCAATCATGAAGACACAGTGGCGATCGGCCCTGGGTCGAGGCGTTTTTAGGTGCAGGCTGTCATGAATGTTGTGATCATCCAGGCCCGCGCCGGCTCGACCCGTCTGCCCGGCAAAGTCTTGCAGGATCTGCGCGGGACCCCGGTTCTCGGCTGGTCGATTGCGCGTGCCAAGGCGATCGGGGATATCGACACCGTTTGGTGCGCCGTGCCGGAGGGCGCAGACAACGATCCGGTTGCTGCACTGGCCCTGCGCTTTGGCGCCAAGGTTGCGCGCGGGCCGGAACACGATGTGCTCACCCGCTACCTGATTGCGGCGCGCGCCGCCAACGCCAGCGTGGTTATGCGCATCACCAGCGATTGTCCGCTGATCGATCCGCAGGTGAGCGGCAGCGTCCTGTCGGCGTTTTTTGAAACCGGCGCCGATTATGCCTCCAATGTCGCGCCCCGGACATGGCCGCGCGGGCTTGACACGGAAGTGTTTTCGCGGGACGTGCTGGAGACAATGGCGGCGGCCGCGACCGAGGCCTACGATCGCGAACACGTCACCCCGTGGCTGCGCAATTCGCCGGACGTGGTCTGCCACAATGTTGCGTTGGCCGATGACCGCTATGCGAGCTGGCGGTGGACGCTGGACTACGAACAGGATTTGATGTTCATGCGGGCGATCGCGGACCGCATACCACCGCTTCCTGATATTGTTTTGTTTGAAGAGATACGCGATATCATTGTGGCCAATCCCGAGATTGCAGCCCTCAACGCGCATCTGACATAGCCGGGAAGCCGGATTTCCTTAGAACCGGTCCGCACAACTCTGGGATGACACACAACTCTGGGATGAAATGTATGACTGACACTGAAAAGCAGGAAAGCTTGTGGCGCGGGACGTTCGGCGATGACTATATCGACCGCAACGTCGTCTCCGATGATCGCCTCGCGGCGCTGACGAAACACTGGGCCCGCATTCTGCGCTCAACCGACGGCGCACCACCGCAATCCATCGCTGAAGTCGGCGCCAATATCGGCCTTAACCTGCGTGCCCTGCGCCGTCTCACGCAGGCCAGCTTGTACGGTGTTGAGCCCAACGCCAAGGCTCGCGCACGGCTGATCGAAGATGGCGTGGTGCCGGCCGACCAGGCCATCGACGGGCTGGCACAGTCCATTCCGCTGGCGGACAAAGCCGTCGATCTGGCCTTCACTGCGGGTGTGCTGATCCACATCCATCCTGAAAATCTACTGGCGGCATGCCGTGAAATTCACCGCATATCCGGTCGCTATATCATCTGCATTGAGTACTTTGCAGATAAGCCGGAGGAAGTGTTTTACCGCGGTGAAACGGAGGCGCTGTTCAAGCGCGATTTCGGCGCGTTCTACCTTGAGAACTTCCCGGGCCTGAAGGTGTGCGACTATGGCTTTACTTGGAAGCAGACGACCGGTCTCGACAATCTGACCTGGTGGGTGTTTGAGAAGTAACGGACTGACGGGCGCATGACCTGTCATCAAACGGGAAGGATCGCGGATAGCCGGGGTCGTCCCGGGTGCGTGTCGGGGCGGCGACATCCGTGGCTTGATGTTTTCAGTGAGGCCGCGGTGAGATTTGCCCTGATGATCAGGTCTGGTCCCTGCATCTGGTGTGCGACGTCCGGGAACGCCCGTCCCCAGGATGGTCTGGTGCAATGAGAAAGTGTGCAATTCTTCGATGCGATGCCAGCCGGCAAGAAGGGGCCGGCCATCTGATGCGGTGCCTGACGCTCGCCGAGGCCTTGGCTGATCGCGGCATCAACGCGCGCATTCTCGCCCGCCCCGGCAGCCGCGATGTGATCGCGGGCTACGACCGTGGTTCGATCGAGATCGTCGAGCATCCAGAGGCGGACGATCCGGTCACGATCCGCGCCATGGAGCCGGCCGGCTGCGGGCTGTTCGTGCTCGATAGCTATCGGCTTGGTGCTCATCTCCTCGCGGCGCTCGACGGCTGGGCCACCAAACGCATGATGCTGGATGACCATCCCGGTCGCCGGATTGTGGCGGATGTGTTGCTCGATCCAACGCTCGGGCGCGAACCGCAGGACTATGCCACGTGGGCATCGCCAGGCTGCGACATGTTGCTCGGCCCCGACTTCGCGCTCCTGCGGCCCGAGTTTGCCCAAACGCGTTACGCCTGCTTGACCGAACGCCAGGAAAGGCCGGCGCTCGAGCGTATTGTGATCGCGCTCGGCGGGACGGCCCACGATGAGGTTCTGCGCTGTGTGCTGCAGGGTTGCGGTGCATCGCAACTCGCCGTCGAACTGCATGTCGTGACAGCCGGCGCAACTCAGCTACCCGCCACCGTCGGCAACGCCCGTGTGGTGGTCCACAAGACAACGCCCGCCATACATGAACTGATGAGAATGTGTGATCTGGCGATTGGCGCCGGCGGCGGCTCGTCGTGGGAGCGATGCTGTCTCGGTTTGCCGACGCTGTTGGTCGAGCTTGCTGATAATCAGGCCGATAACTCAACCACACTGGCAGCCGCCGGTGCCGCCATAGGGCTCGGCCCGGCGGCCGCGCTGACGCCGGATCTGGTGGCTCGACAGCTACTGGCCGTGGCCACCGACAACGACCGGCGCAAAGACATGGAACGTCACGCAGCCCTACTTTGCGACGGACTGGGGGCACGGCGGGTGGTGAGTGCGCTGGTTCCGCGCACAGACCGCGACGGTGCCGTGATTGCACTGCGGCCCGCGACAATGGAAGACGCTGGCCGGATGTTTGACTGGCAGTGTCTGCCAGAAGTGCGCAGGTTTACGCCCAACCCGGAGCCACCCACCTGGGACACGCATATCGCATGGCTGCAAGGCCGGCTGGGCAATGCGGCACGCGGCCCGTTCTCGATCGTCACGCGAGCTGGTGTGCCGGTCGGCGTGGTGCGCCTCGATGCGATTTCCGGTACGCACTGGGGACGCGTGATCGAGGCCAATGCCTTTATCATCTCGATTCTCATTGATCCTGCTTATCACGGTTGCGGCATCGCTGCCGCCGCCTTGGCATGCACGCGCGACCTCGATGCCAGCGCCTCGATTTATGCCGTTGTTCTGGAAGGCAACGTTGCCTCCCATCGCTTGTTTCAGCAGGCGGGATATAAGGAATTGGAAAACGGGCTTTATCGCAGCGGAGGATGTGGTGTTGATGGAGCTTATCGCGCGGCGAGTAGTCACGTGACTTGACCTCGGAAATTGCATAAAGACCTGCAGCGGCCGGGCGTGGCCTAGAGACCGGCGTTGGCAAGACAAGAACAAAGGAACAAAGGGTTTTGCCGGCCGGAAGGTTGTTGTTGTGGTGCAAATCGTTGATTGATACACGATCGCGTACGGCGCGACGTCTTGGCTGTGCTAAAAGGCCAGGTTCCACAGGCTGCGGGCTTGATCTCGTCATGATTGGATCTTCATATCTTCATGATGAGATCTGGCCGGTTGGGTTATCGAGTTTAGCTTTTCATTTTTGCGGCAGAACATGAGTTTTAGGGCAGGACATGCACGAGACATCCTGGCATCTACGCCATTCAGCGACAAAGTCAGCCTACGAGATTTTTAAGCGCGCCTGCAAAAATGTGATGGGGTTGTTCGAGGAGGGCTACGGCATCACCGGCAAGTCGGCACTGTGCGTGGGCTGCCGCAACCGAGACGAGATCATCTACTTTCGCAAGAAGGGTGCCAGCTGCAAGAAGGGTGCCAGCAACGTCATTGGGATCGACCTTTCTAGCGACCGCCCGGAAATCCGGGTCGTGGAGATGCATGCCCTGAAGTTTCCGGACGAAACGTTTGATATTGTCTATAACCGCCACTGGTTTGCGCATGCGTTTGACAAGCGCAAGGCGGCCCAGGAATTCGTCCCAGTGTTCAGAACCCAACGGCGTGGTCGTCATCGCGGTCCCTGGAACGTACACGGGGCGCGCGGACGACAACCGGTTTGATTCGCTCGACGATGTTTTGGTTGCGTTTGGGCCACACGTTGGCGAAATGCTGTACAAGGAGTATTCGCGCATTGCTCTGCGAGCTGAACCAAAGGTAACAGAACGGACCCGGACCGGTTTTCGACGGTAATTCGGGTGCAGAATACGGATTGACGATACGTCATGAGCGAAGTTCGATATTGCACAAAATGTCTCTACCCGGAGACAAAGCCCGATCTGTTCTTCGACGAAGCTGGTGTATGCAGTGCTTGCAACAGCTTTCAGTTGCGGGATGACATCGACTGGGCGGAGCGACGCAAAGAATTCGACGAGGTCGTCAAGCGTTACCGCAGCCCGGATGGTTCAAACTACGACTGCATCGTACCCGTCAGCGGCGGCAAGGACAGCACCTATCAGGTTTTGCGGCTGCTCGAGGCGGATATGAACCCGCTGTGCGTGACGGCAACGACGGATTCCTTGAGTGACATCGGTCGCGATAATATCGAGAATATCAAGAAGCTCGGGGTCGACTACATCGAGGTTTCGGTCAACCCGGTGGTGCGCCGGCGGCTCAATAAATTGGCGCTGGTCGAGGTCGGTGATATCTCGTGGCCGGAACACGTGACCATTTTCACGGTTCCGGTGCGCATCGCTGTACAGACCGGTGTGCGCCTGATCGTGTGGGGGGAAAACCCCCAAAACGAATACGGCGGACCAGCTGCGGCAAGTGAAAACAACACCTTGGACCGGCGCTGGCTGGAGGAGTTCGGTGGTCTGTTGGGTCTACGGGTCAGCGATCTGCTTGAGTTTGAAGGTATCGAGCAGCGCCATCTCATTCAGTATCTCTATCCCAGCGCCGAGGAGCTGGAGAAGGCCGGGCTCAGCGCCGTTTTTCTCGGCTACTATTTTCCGTGGGACGGCTATGCCAATGCGCTCTACGCGCAGGCCTTCGGTTTCCGCACACTTGACCGCGTCGTCGAAGGTTCACTGGCGAGCTATGAAAACCTCGACAACTACCAAACCGGGATACACGATTACTTCAAATATCTGAAATACGGCTTTGGCCGCGCTACCGACATTGCCAACAATCACATCCGTCGCGGGCGGTTATCGCGCGCCGATGCCTGGCGGATGGTTCAACATCACGACTATCGTTTTCCGCATACCTATCTCGGTCGACCGATTGCCGACATCTTGGCCGAGATTGATATGACCGTTGAAGAATTTGTGGAGGTGTGTGATCGGTTTACCAATCGCCGGATCTTTCGCACCGACAACCGAGGTGATCTTATCAAGAATGACCGCGGCGACCTCCTGCCACTCTTTTCACCTGTGAAACGATAGCGCCATGCATCGTGTTGGCATTATCGACTATGGGCTGTGCAACATCGATTCGGTCGCGCGGGCGATCGAGACCAACGGCGGCCGGGCGACAATAACCCGCGACCCGGCTGTTGTTGGCATGCAGGATCTGCTTGTCCTGCCCGGTGTCGGCGCGTTTGGCGCGGCGATGGACAACCTGCAGGCGTGGGGGCTTGCCGATGCGATTAGGGAGCAGGTCACAGCCGGCCTGCCGTTGCTCGGCATCTGCCTCGGTATGCAGTTGCTCGCCGAGAGCAGTGAAGAGAGCCCCGGCGCCCGGGGGCTTGGGCTGATCGAAGCCGAAGTGGTGCGCCTGAAAACCGAGGCGCCGGATGAGCGCATTCCACATATGGGCTGGAACGCCGTGACGTTCAGCGCCGATGAGCCGCTGTTCAACGGCATCGAAAGCGGGACGGACTTCTATTTCGTACACAGCTATCACATGCGCTGTCGTAGGGCGGAAGAGCAGATTGGGATGACGCCGTTTTGTGGCGCGTTTACCTCGGTCGTGCGCAGCGGAGCCGTGGTCGGGGCTCAGTTTCACCCGGAAAAAAGCTGGCCCGCCGGGCATAAACTGCTGCAAAACTTCATCGCTCAAGGACCGGGAGGTGATGCGTGCTCAAGATCCGTGTGATGCCGACATTGCTTCTCAAGGATATCGGCCTCGTTAAGGGTCAATGCTTTCGATCAGACCGCCGCGTGGGCGGTGCGATGCAGTCGATCAAAGTCTACAACCGCCGCGGCGTCGATGAATTGGTCCTGTTCGACGTCACTGCCAGCACGTCGGGACGGCCGCCGGATTTTGCCGGTGTCGACCAACTGGCCGATGAATGCTTCATGCCGTTGACGGTCGGCGGCGGTGTGCGCCAAGTCACGGACATCGGCGGACTGCTGTCCGTTGGCGCCGACAAGGTGAGCATCAATAGCGCGGCGATCGCCGAGCCCGCCCTGATTTCCCGGGGGGCAGAGCGGTTTGGTTCGCAATGCATTGTTGGCGCGATAGATTTCAAACGCGAGGATCGGGCGTGTCGGGTCTATAGCCAGTGCGGAACACAGCCGACGGAGCTGGAGCCGGTGGCTTGGGCACGACAACTCGAGGCCCTTGGGGCCGGTGAAATTCTGCTGACCTCGATCGATCGAGATGGCACGATGACGGGCTATGATGTGGAGCTAACACGGCGCGTGAGTGAGGCGGTCTCAATCCCCGTAATTGCCTCCGGCGGGTCCGGCAGCTATGCACATATGGCCGAGGTCCTGCGTGACGGAAAAGCCAGTGCGGTAGCCGCCGCCAGCATCTATCACTTTACCGAGATGACGCCGCGAGAGGCAAAGCGATACCTTCATCAGGAAGGATTCCTGGTCCGCCTTTAGTCGTCGTCACAGCGCGTGGAGTTCCTACGAAGTTGCAATGTCAATCTTGGATCATGTTCGCCTTAAGGCGGGTCGACCGTGCCGGCCTGCGCCCGGTTGCCGACTGGGGCCCGTGAGATCAAGGGCCTTGGGCGGCCAGGCAGGGGCGCGGGATGGTACCAGCGAGTTCTGAAAGGTTAGAGATCAGATGAACGAAGTGTTCGGCAAGGTTAGAGATCAGATAAACAAAGTATTCGGCAAAACAACCAGTGATGTGGTTGCAACCAGCGATGAGACTGCGACCAGCAATGAGACTGCCACCAGCGATGAGGTTGCACAGGAAACCCCCAAGGTGACGGTGACATCGACCGCCACGGAGGTGGCCGAACCCAGCACCGTCACCTTAAATGATGGAACGTATGACTATACGTTCGTGTGCCACTCACCGAAGGAGCGGCGCCGGGCGCTGCGTATGTTTGACAAGGAAAAGGGCACGATTGAGTGGCTGCGGCGCGAGCTGCGCCCGGACGATGTGTTCTTCGATATCGGCGCAAATATCGGTGTGTACACCCTGTTCGGTGCCCGCCAGATCGGCACCTCCGGATCGGGTTCGGTGATCGCGTTCGAGCCACACATTCCGAATGCCAGCAGCCTGATTGAAAACATCATGCTCAACCAGCTTGAACGCAAGGTGCAGCTTGTCACGTCGGCCCTCACGGACACTCAGCGCTTTGATCGGTTCAACTATCAATCCCTGGTGGTTTCCACATCGACGAGCCAGTTCGGGCGAATGGAATATGAAGGTGAAAGCTTTGATCCCGTGTTTGCCGAAATTAAACATGGCTGCACGGTCGATATGCTGCATGAGGCCGGAGCCATTCCCGCGCCCGATATCGTCAAAATCGACGTTGATGGCCTCGATTTTGAGGTGCTCGCGGGGATGAGAAACCTCATCAACTCAGCCCAACGTCCGCGCTCCATCCAGGTT
This sequence comes from Hyphomicrobiaceae bacterium, assembly GCA_965223355.1. Taxonomy (GTDB): domain Bacteria; phylum Pseudomonadota; class Alphaproteobacteria; order Rhizobiales; family Hyphomicrobiaceae; genus Tectiglobus. The sequence goes on along the minus strand of CBDCWE010000003.1, from coordinate 1,790,869 downwards.
GAGCTGGGCTCGGATTCCAAACCCAAGATTGCGGCACTGTTTGAGGAAACCGGTTACGTCTTGCTGGAAAAGCACTGGTCACAAGCCGGTCTCAATTTCATCGCTGAAGGGAATGATCCCGAGGATCATCCCCACTACGGCATCTATGCACCAGCGGCATAGCAAGTCACCATGTGCATTGGGATAGTAAACCATGGCTGCACCAGCGACAGTTTCAATTCGGCCGTTTCCCCAGCTTGAACGCCGTGCCCGATTCAGCACGGATACATGGCGGGCGCTTTATGCGCGTGTGACGAACAATGAGTTGGCCTTTCGCTATCTGAACCGTGACTATCGCCGCCGGCTGGGCGAACTGGAACTACCCTCGATAGCGCCGACGGGCGAGCGGATTGTCAAAGATCTCAAAGCACATGGCATCGCCTTTGCTCACTTTGACGATCTGTTCGAGGCATCTCTGTATAACGCCGTAAAGGATGCCTTCGAAGACTATCGCGTGGCCTTCAATGAGGCGCGCGCCGCTCGCGAGAATATGATCAAAGGCAAGGAAATCATTATTGACACCGTCTACAAGGTGCACCATTTTGTGCCTGATGATCCGGTGTCGGATTATCTGTCATCGCCTTTGTTTGCCGGCATCGCAGCACGCTACATGAACATGGTCCCGCGTTATATCGGCAGTTCGTTCTGGCACACCAAGTTCGTGCCGACCAACGCACGCCAGTTTTCACAGCAATGGCACCGTGATTATAACGACCGGCGGTTGGTGAAATTCTTCCTCTATCTAAATGATGTCGGGCTTGAGAACGGTTATTTCGAGTATCTGACAGGGGCTCATGCGTCAGGCAAACTCGGGCGCACATTTGATCGCATCGGGTCTGACGGCTATCATGCCTATCCCGATCAAAAGGCGGTCGAAGACATGGTCGCAGACGTGCCGGTGTTCAATCTGGCGGAGCTCGCACCACAAGACCAGGTCGGCGATCGGGCACCTTGGGCGGCGAGCTCCGCCCGCATCCTGTGCACGGCGAAAGCCGGGACGATGATCTTCTGTGATACGTTTGGGATCCACCGGGGCGGCTATGTGTGCGAAGGTCATCGCGATCTGATCATGGGGACGTACTCAACAAACTTCAACGTTCATGAGCCGCACTTCACGGTTGCACCTGAGTTTGCAGACCAGCTGACACCGTTTATGCGGATGGCGTTTGGTATCGATTAAGCTGTTGAACTAAAGAAGGTGCCGACGGCACAACGTAGAAGTAGCGCGGCGCGGGATGCATGCGCACAGAAAAGAGCAGGAATTGACCGGGCAATGGATTATGCACAAACGCTAGTTTTGTTTTTTCTCGCGGTATGTGGTGCTGGCGCGGTCTGGTGGCTTCGGAAAAAATTCAATCATCTTGGTCGACTCATTAACAAGGAAACCATTAAGGTTTCCGCCCGCCTGGAAAAACTCGAGTCGAAAGTTGTCGACAAGAATATCTATGTCCGGGTGATCGAAAGATTGAAGGTTCTGGAGGGTCACGTTGGTGACAACCTTCCGCTCGCGGACGTGCTTGATTGGGAACGTTGGTTGCCGTTTGCAAACGACGACATCCACATCAAGGCGTTCTTTGATTTCATGCAACTCGAGAAGGCCAAGGATAGCAATGGAAAACGAATTCGCTTTTTTTTGCTGTCTGGTTTGGTTGAAGAGTTGGCGCGCCGCGGACAGCTGCAAGCTGACGTTGCCGAATGTGGCTGCTATATGGGGCATTCGTCGTTTCTTATCGCCAGCGTTTTGAAGCATTGCGACTTCGACGGTCGGTTTCATATATTTGATTCATTTGAAGGGCTTTCTGATCCCGTCGAGGAGGACCTGGCGCCGATTGCCAAGGGGCCGGACCGTGCGGAAATCGCACGGCAAATGAACCCCAAAGATGGCAAACGCAGGTTTCGCTGCAGTCTTGAGCGCGTGCGCCGCAACCTCAAGGAGTTTGATTTCATCTCCTATTATCCGGGGTGGATCCCGACACGGTTCGACGAGGTCGCCGCCAAAAAGTTTTCGTTTGTCAATATCGACGTCGATCTTTATGAGCCAACCATTGACTGTCTCAACTTCTTTTATCCGCGGCTCATCCCGGGCGGCATGATGTTTGTGGATGACTATGGCGTATCGTCCTGGCCCGGCTCCGCCCGGGCCGTCGAGAAATGGTTGATCGACAATCCCACGGCGTTGGCGCTCAAAATTCCGCTCGGTGGCCTGGTCATCGTAAAGCAGACCGCTGCGACGGCGGATGTCATCCAATTTGAATCGGACAACATTGTCCGCACAACAGGTTCATGATCGCCATTCAAGCTCAGGGGATCGGTCGATATTTCGGCCCCTCTTCGCAGCTCACTCATCTCGATGGGCGGGGTGTTCTTGCAACCCTGTTGGCAATCGCAGGCCTCAGGGTCGATCTGCGCCGCGACGATGAGGTGCGCGGCACCCGCGCTGTCGGCGGTCATGTCCTCAAAAACATCTCGCTCGAGATCGAGCGGGGCAGTTCGGTGTGCATTACGGGGGCGTCCGGCTCCGGCAAGACCACGCTGTTGCGCATCTTGGCCAGCGTGCTGCCGCCGACCGACGGGCGCGTCACAATCGATGGTACGGTAAGTGCGTTGATCAGCGTCGGTGATAACCTGGAGCCGTCGCGCACGGGACTAGAACACATCGAACGCCAGCGTCGGTTTCGCCGTCTGCCAGCTGCCGAGGCCGAGAACTATGGCCGCGACGTGATCTCATTCGCAGGCATCGAGGGATTTGAAGAGATCCCCGTTGAGCGTTATTCCAGCGGGATGAAATTGCGCCTGGCATTTGCGTTAGCGTTTGGCGGCAATCCGGACATTTTGTTGATTGACGATGTTCTCGGCGTTGGCGATCTGGCCTTCCAACAGCAGTGTATCGATCGTCTGCGCCAACTGCGCGCGGCCGGCAGCACACTGGTCATGGTGCTGGGTGACCGCGCGTTAATGCTGCAGCTGGCGTCGCGCAACATCACGCTGGTCAATGGCGAAATCAGTTCCGATGGTCCGGTTTACGTCGGTGCCCAGCCGATCAGCGAAGCCCAGATTGAAGGGCTGTCCTGGCAAATTGCGGATCTTCTGCCGGAAAATGATACGGTGGCGGTGCGCAACGTTGACGTCAAACAAGTCGGCGACCAGCACGCTTCCATGCTGTTGGTCTCATTCGATTGCCAGATAAGGAAGACGCCGCAGCGCTGTCGACCGTTGATCGATGTCGAACAGGGAACGACACCAATCCTGCGCAGTCTCTACCCGGCTTTCACAGAGATCGACCAGCCTCAGACGTTGCGCTTCAGCGTTTGTGTTCCAGTATCGCTGCTATCGTCCGGAAACTACCAGATCGGCATTCATGTGGTCTCGCTTTCAGGCAACGACGTTTATTCCCTAAAGTCTTCGGACGCAGTTAAACTGCAGGTGCAACAGGGCCAAAGCTCCGGCCAGGACTCACCATATTTGGTGGTGCCGCTCGACTGGGAAATTTCGGAGATGGGATAGCTCTCCAAACCAGGGCAAAGGCCGCCAAACGGCGATCCGACATGCTGCCGGTCGTTCAGAAAATGTTCGGGATAATCGCATTAGATGGCGTTCGTTGGAATGGCGGCGGCGACGGTTGGTCCGTTGCTGCGGGCAACGTCGCCGGCCGATCGTCAGTTGTTGTTCGAGTTGTCGGTGTATGTGCAAACCGTGTTCGATGTCCGGTGGTGTCGGCCTCGCCGTCTTGTTTTATTGTGCGGCCGTGACGTTTAGCGGCCCGGTTTTTGGGCAAAGCATATTCAGCGAAATCTTCGGTTTTGCGATTAAGGCGAAGCCGTCAACGGTTCATAGGCAAAGTACGCACAAACCGGGACCGGGTGCGAACAATGGCCGTGACAAGGCCCGCACCGGTCGCCGCAGTCGGCGTAAACAGAAGCTGTACCGGACGTTTTGTGTGCGAACCTGCGATGGGTTTTACTATCCGATCAGCCATTCGACCGCCCGCCATAACATCTATCGCGACGGTGAGTACTGCCAGTCGCAATGCGCCGGGGAAACCAGACTGTTCTACACGCCGGCCTCGAATGTGGACATCGAGCAGGCAATCGATGTTTCGGGTCTACGATACCCGAGCATGTCGAATGCGTTTGTTTATCGTAAGCGTTTCGTGAAGGCCTGTACCTGCAGGGCAAAGCCGTGGTCCGCGGAGGAGCGTGCACGCCATCTGATGTATCGGTTGATCGCTGCACGGGAGGCGCGCAAACGCGCGTTGAAGCGGACCCGGCAGCAGCGCGAGGCCACCGTGCTCGCCGTTTATTCCGATACCGGCGGTTTGCAACACGCCGATGAGCAAGCCAACGAGGCCGGGCGCAGTCCTCTGACGCCGAGCCGGGACGACGCGCGCGCCGGTGCGCCGGCAGGTGTCATCGATGGCGGCGAAATGCACTCCTATTTGGATTTGCGGCAATCCCACCGGGTGCCATTGGACGGCAGGCTGAAACGGCCTGGTGCGCCGGCGGCCGCGCGGGTGCGCAAACCCGCGCTACGGCGACGGTGGCTTGGGCGCCACAACGGTGTGACCGGCAACCGGCCGGCGTACTTGTGGCCGGGTGACTGACCGACTGCCGGCTGGCAACTGCAAACTGTCAACTGGCGTTATGTCGATGCAGCGCGGCCGTCGATCAGCGTGTCAATCCTGGTGGCCAGTTCGACATCCTTCATGGTCAAACCGCCGGCATCGTGCGTCGACAGCGTAATGGTGACGGTATTGTAGACATTGAACCACTCGGGATGATGGTTGGCCTGTTCGGCGAGCATGGCAACGCGGGTCATGAACGCGAAGGCCTCGCTGAAATCGGTGAACTTGATCGTTCGGGTGATGGCATCGCGATCGGCAACCGGCTTCCAGTCGGGGATACCGGCGAGTGCTTGTGGTCGGGCGTCGATGGCTATGGTCTGCATTTGCCGATCTCCGTTGAACGGGCCTGGGCGGTCGGATGATAGCTTTTCAGAGTTATACCGCCACAGCTATGAATTGGGGTACTTCACCAGCGCGATTTTTATGCGGGTTGGTATAAGTTGGTCCCGCGTGAAAAAGTCCCTGCGCGACGCGCCGGTGTCCGTTTTCACAGACGATGAGTTGGCACCAAGCCACCCGGTCTGCAAGGCCAGACGAGGCAAATCATGCGGTTCGATTTCCAAGCCGACGGAGACGCGCGAGAGTGGTCAGTGCGTGTTCGACCAACTGTCCCAATCGTCGCCGGCCCCGCCAAATTCGCCGTCAGGCAAGACGCCGATAAGAGGGAACGTCTGCTCGATAACGTAGGGCCCGCCGCCTTTATGCGGTTTCGATGACATGAGATGAAAACGGTCGACCTCGAACGGCGCGCTCTCAGCGACGGCGTGGCGCTGCAGAAAGCGCGCGATCGGGTCACGGCGCGCGTGGCGCAAGCGGGCCACGGTGACATGTGGCTTGAACGCCCGGCGCTGTGGCTGCAACCCGGCAGCGCGCGCGGCCCGCTCGTTGGCCTGATAAAGCCGTTCGAGTAGGGGAGATGGGGCGATGCCCGCCCAGAGCAGGCGCGGATCGCCGCCGCCGAACACGCCGAAGCCCTTGAGGGTCAAGTCAAAGCCATAGGCCTCGATGCGCGCCAGACTGTGCGCAAGCTCGTCAGCGGTGCGGTTGTCAATGTCGCCGGCGAAACACAGCGTGATGTGATAGTCCGCAGGGTCCAACCAGCGGGCGCCGGGCAACGGCTCGCGAAAGCGCGCCAGCTGATCGGCGATCGCCGTTGGTAGCGGAACGGATGTGAAAAGTCTCGGCATTCGACCTCACCCGCCCGGAACCGGAACGCCACGGCGGTCCGGATCGCGAGACATGCGAAAAGAGTTCATGAACCGGCAGAAGCGCCAACCGGCCGGCCGCCAATGTACGCCGGCACGATACCGACCATGCGGTATCGACCGCAATTGTGGCCGGCAGCGGTACAATACAAGAACACTTGCCTCGATTGTGGCGCTGCTCGTTATCAAATTTTTGTCGTTGAGTACAAGCGCAATAGGCTTGTGCTACGGGTTTGTGATAACCATTTGGCAAATCGGAGTTCGATGCACTGAACCTTGAAATACGGTAACACCGGACATATTGTGAGTGCGTTGCGGACGCAAAACCAGCAGGCCAAAGGGAACGGGAACTATGTCTCAAGATGACAGATACTACGCGACGGCGACTACCACCAGGCGAGAACAGAGTGCGATAGACGAAGGCCTACGGTCATACATGTTGGGCGTCTATAACTACATGGCGCTCGGGGTGGCCGGTACGGCGGCTGTCACGCTGTTTTTGATGAGCAATCCGGCGCTGATGATGTCGATCGCGACGGGAATGAGCAAATGGGTGTTGTTTGCCGGCATCCTGGCGCTCGGATGGTTTTCACCTCGAATAATATTGTCCGGCAACGTCGCGGTAGCGCACGGGGCATATTGGCTCTACTGCGCAATGTGGGGTGCGCTGCTTTCGCCAATGGTGTTTTCCTTTTTTGGCGCCGGCAAGAGCATGCTGGTGTTGCAGGCGCTGGCAGTTGCCGCTGCGACGTTCGGAGCTATGAGCCTTTTGGGCTACACCACCAAGCGGGACATGACCGGATGGGGCGGCTTTCTGTCGATGTCATCGATCGGCGTCATCTTGGCGATGCTGATCAGCATCGCCTTCATTACCGATCCGGGAACAAGCACGGTTGCGAGCTTCATTATTTCATCGGTCGTGGTCGTTCTGTTCTCGGCGGTGACGGCCTATGAAACACAGCAGATCAAGGCCATGTACATCGAACATGCCGCTGTCGGTGATCAAGGGATGATCAGTCGCTCATCGATTTTGGGATCATTCATGCTTTACGGCAGCTTTGTCGTGCTGTTCGCTCACATACTCAACATACTGGGAATTTTGAGCGACGAATAAGAGACTGCTCGAATCCATCGGCCGACAAGGTCGTCGGAGGGCTCCGCCAAGGCGGGGCCCTCCTTGTCATTGGGTATAATACCAGCCCGCATAAACATTGACCCGCTTGACCGGCGCGATTTTTGTCGCCAGGCAGGCGGAGAGGCGCACGTACCGGTCGCGGGCGCAGCGCAGGGTTGCGGTGCGCGGTTCCGGTACCGTACCAGACGATGGACGTTTCAGCCGTCAACCAGGCGCAGGCGCTTATCGATGACGCTCAGGACGCGTTTGAGATCGGTGCCACGCTTCAAGATTAGGCCAGTGGCGGTAATAACGCTGTAGGCGCCTTGCTTGCGGGCGAGTTTGGGGCTCTTCTCGACCCGATAAATCGGCACCTCGCTGGTGCGGCGGAAAATTGAAAAGACCGCCTTGTCCCGACCCATGTCGATGGCGTAATCGCGCCATTCACCGGCGGCCACGTTGCGACCGTAAACGTTGAGGATGTCGTGCAGTTCCTGGCGCGTGAAACAGACCGGTCGATTTGAGCCAATACCTGTGTGGGTCGTCGAAAGTGGTGTGGATTTCGTGCCCGCCGTCGACGGGCGTAAGGCTATCGGTTCAGTTTCGCTCACCAGCGCCTCCTTCATCAATCGTTCATGTCACATGTTCTACGTGAAGTGTGGAGATTGCAAGTTCTGTCTTGTCGGCCCGCTGTTGGCAGCGCGGCTCAAAATGACACATGAACACATCGTAATATTAGGAAACAAAAATCACGAGAGCGCCACACTCTAACCCTTCAAACGCCCCAAAAGCTCTCTACATAGATATCATCAACGGTTTGGCCTGGTTCGGCTAGTCTCGGATCTCAGCCCCCAGTCCCCCCGAGTCTTCTCTCCCCGGACCGGGCCATTCACACCCCCAACTCGACGCGCGATACCCCCCGGATCGCGCGTTTTTCTTGACCGGCGCGGCGGCCATAACTCACGCGCTGTTTGACGGCGATCGATGACGGGCTATCCGCGCCCTGCCAGACGCCCCGAAAATGCCCCGATAAGGGGATGATCCGCCCGATCCCGCGCTTGTCCAAGGCTTGCTCTGGTCAAAAGTGGCGATCATCATCGGAGCTTGAATTGGAACCGCAATGACGGCTCCAACTCACGGGCACGGCACGATGATCCGGGTCCGAAAGGCCCTCGAACGGCAAAGATGTTCACCTGTTCGGTTGCGCGATCAAACCGTGACTGCAAAGATCAATGCTATGAAAACCTACGCGCCAAAGCCGCTCGATACGGCCAGCATAAACCTTAGCGCTCGCCAGCAGCGGCTGGTTCGCGATCTCGCTGAAAATGTCCATGAGGTTTGGGCGGCCAAGCGCATTGCGGACGGGTGGTCTTGGGGGCCGCGACGGGATGACCATCGCAAGCAGCATCCATGCCTGGTGCCCTACGACGATCTGCCGGAGAGCGAGAAAAGTTATGATCGGACCGTCGTTGAAGAGACGATCAAGGCTGCCATTGCGCTGGGGTTCAGCATCGTGCCGAAGACGTGATCCGTGGCGATGCGATGTGAGGAGTTGGGGCGATCGCAGTGGCAGTGGAACGGGACCGACACCTATTCTCGGAGGGCAGGAAGCGGGTTTTGGCGCTCGACGGCGGCGGCGTGCGCGGGCTGATCATTCTCGGCGTTCTGGTACACGTTGAACGCGAGCTTGCACGCCGCAGCCGGTCGCCGGATGACTTTCGGCTAGCCCACTATTTCGATCTGATCGGCGGGACGTCCGTCGGTGCATTGATCGCAGCGCTGCTGAGCTTCGGACTTCCGGTCAATAAGGTCGTCGACATCTTTTTCGTGATCGCGCGGGATGTGTTTCAGCGCGGTCGCATTCTCGGCGGTTTGCGTTCGAAATTTGACTCCGCTGCCTTTGATGTCGCGCTCGAACGGGTTCTGGACGACGTCGTTGGTGCGTATTGGCAGGGCGGTCGCGATGATGCGCCCGCCGCACGCGATATCACGCTTGATTCGCAGTTGTTGCAGACCGGGCTGGCGATTGTGGTGAAGCGGGCCGATAGCAATAGCGTCTGGGTTCTGACCAACAATCCAAGATCGAAGTACTGGGCGCCGGACGGTCCGTTCTGGTCGGATCGTGCCGTGTCGGAGCGCGAGTATTTCGTGGCGAACAGGGACTATTGCTTGTTGGCGGTGCTGCGCGCATCGGCGTCGGCGCCCTACTATTTCGATCCGATCGAGATTGAGGTGGCCAACGGGATTGCCGGCGCCTTTATCGATGGCGGCGCAAGTGCGTTCAACAACCCGGCGCAGGAGTTGCTGTTGATGACGGCGCTGCGGGCGCAGCCCGGTTGCGACCGCAACTCGCCAACCGGGTTTGCCTGGCAAACGGGCGCGGACAAGCTGCTGATGCTGTCGGTCGGCACCGGCCGAATTCCAACCAGAAGAACGACCAGGACGGTTGCCAACTACTCCGCCGTGCAGCTCGCCTTCGATGCGCTGCACGGAATTATCGACAATGCGTCGGAAGCGGCAACAGCGTGGATGCAGGCGGTGTCGCGAACCGTGGAAGGCGAACACGTCGACTCCAATCTGCAGCGCCTCGAAGGTCTGACAATTGTGCCGGAGCCGCTCTTGACTTACAGCCGGCTCAATCCGGAGCTGACTGCGAATTGGATGATGTCAGAGCTCGGGCCCAGCTATAACTATCTGCCCGAATGGATCGACGGGCTTCATGATATGACGAATGCTGAACGTTCAAATCTCAACCGATGTTTCGAAGTCGGACTGGGCCTTGGAGAAAACAAGGTGAGACCGGAACTGTTTCCGGCGGACTTCGACATCGACGAGACTGATGGCGACAAGGACTGATCCGTGATGGGCGAGGTCAACCAACGGGAACGAAAGTTGCGCCTTGCCACGGACGTCCACAACGCTGTCGGTCCGCCGTCGTCGGCCGATATGAGGTTGAGGCTGGAGGACCTTTACGGTGTTGTCCGCGATCGCTTTGCAAATCTGTCCGCCAGGTTGCAGCCAACGCATATCAACGAATTGATAAACGAGTTCAACGTCAAGGATCAGCAAGCACTGGCTTGGCAGAGCCGCTACAGGCTGGCCGAACGCACGCGGATATTGTTGTTCTTCGTCGTGTTGCTGATCGGTGCAGTGACCTTGTCGCCGCTTGCAAATGTTTTGCCGCAAGGGTTGCTCGCCAGTATCCCGATCCTGCAGGGGGTGCTGATCGTTCTCGCTCTCGTGGGCATGGTCATTAGCTTGACCGGCGGCTTTTATCAGCGATGGCGCGGGGCGCGGGCTGTTGCCGAACATGCGCGCGGGCGCTTCTTTCGGGAGATTTCGACGCCGGTCGTGGGCGAGCCGGAACTGCTGCTGCAGCAATTGGAGTTTCTTCGCCGCTATCGCTTGCAGCATCAGTATGCCTATTTTCTATTCAAGGTCGGCCAACACGAAAACAGTGAGCGATGGCGGCGCAACATGGCTTATGTGGCCGGCGCCCTGGCATTCATCGTGACCTTGCCGTTGATCGGCGAACTGGCCGCGGCACTGGAGTTCAAGCAGGTATCGTCGCTGTTCGATGCGGTTGGAAGACGGTTGATGCCGGAATTTATGCGACCGGCCGAGCGCTACGTGATTGCCGCCAGCGTTGTGATTGCGGGCCTCGAAGCCTCGATTGCGAACTATTACCGGGTCGAGCAGGACATGCGGTTTGCGGCGCACTTTCGCGACACCGGCCAGGCACTCGCCCGTATTGCTAGGGCGTTGCCGGCGGTGCGGCAGGCGGTTCTCGAAGGCGAACATGATGCCGTGCAGCGGTGGGCGCGGCGCCTCGAAGATGTGCTCGGCGATGAGCACGAAGAATGGCTGATCAAACACCAGGGCAAGAGCGAGCAGTTGGCGCCGCTCGAGACATTGGATCCTTGGCCGCACGGCTGAGAAGGCGACCGCGCCGTTTGGGTGATGGTGATGTCGGCGCCAACCCGCGCCCAAGCGCTTCGATCAGCGTGCCATCCAGCGCGCCGCTACGATCGGCCCGCCCTTGCCGCTTTGGACAAGAACGGCGCAGGTGTCGGCCTTGCCCTGCAGGACGTCTTCGTCCTTGAGTTCGATGATGGTCTTTTTGCCTGACCACATCCCAATCGGCGTCAGGCGCAGGACGACATTGTAATAGGTGAGTTCGCGGCCGCGGTTCTCGCCGTGGCGAACCGGCACAGTCACTTTCCGTCGCACGGCGGCGAGCCAGATGGTTGCCGATTCCGCAACGGTTGTCGCCTCGTCGGCACCAACTTCAACGCGCAGCCTGCCATTGCGCAAATCAACCTTGAGGGGAACGGTTGCGTGGCGCCGCCCCTTGGTCGTGGTCGCAATTGCACTGTTGATCTGGCGGCTGATACTGCCGACGGCATGGGCGCGCCCGTTGACGACGATTTGCGGTGTGTAGACTTCGCCGTCGCCACGAGCGCGGGCGTAGGTGCGCTGGCGCTTGCTGTGGTCGGCGCGGCCGAGCGTGTCCTTCCAGCCGAGATAGTCCCAATAGTCGACATTGAAGGACAGCGCGACGATGTCTTGGCGCCGGGCATACTGTTGTAAGAGCTTGTCGGCCGGCGGGCACGATGAGCAGCCCTGGCTGGTATAAAGTTCGAGAACGGCCGGTGCATCGGATGACGGCTGGGCGACGGCAGCCGCCAACGAGCCAGCGCCGTAAAGCGTCGCGAGTATCAGACCTGTTAGATGTGACCGCCGCATCGCCGTGCGCTGCTCCTGCCTGCTGCTCTCCGTGCCAAGGACTGTTTGCGCACAAGCGCCGAAATCATTTCCGCTCTTCAAGCGGGCCGGTTCGGGCCAGGAAACCTCTGATCAAGTCGCCGGTTTGCAAACGGCCAGCCCGTTGGCGGGATCGTTACGGGCGGCGCCTTTGGCTCAACCGCCGTCCGACTGCGATCGATGAGCGACGATCAAGCCCGCGAACGTGCCGACAAGGGGATCATCCCCTGGATCCTGGACCGTGAACGGCGGACCCCGGACCCATTCAGAGGATGCCGAAGTCTGAAAGGCCATCGATCAGGCCTTTATCCTGATCTGACCCTTCAATTGCGAGTCACGAAAGGGTTACGGCGATCACCAAATCGCGATCGGTCGGCACGGCGGACCCGCCTGCGACGGCAATCGGCTGAAGCATCATAAGGCCGCCGCAACGCCGGCGCCAGGCCAAACCTGAGCGCCTGAATACGCCATCTCTATGAGTTTACAGCCTAGATCATCGTGCTTTAGAGGCGAGCAACTTTCTGCCTTTATTCGGGATCGTTCCGATTCCGAATAAAGGCAGGTTGCTCTAGACCCGCCGCTCGACCATGAGTTTCTTCAGTTCGGCAATCGCCTTGGCCGGATTGAGCCCTTTCGGACAAGCCTTTGCGCAGTTCAAAATGGTATGGCAGCGATAAAGCCGGAACGGATCTTCGAGGTCATCGAGGCGTTCGCCGGTTGCTTCATCACGCGAGTCGTTGACCCAGCGATAAGCCTGCAACAGCGCCGCCGGCCCCAGATAGCGGTCCGAATTCCACCAGTAGCTCGGGCAGGATGTTGAACAGCAAGCACACAGTATACATTCATAAAGGCCGTCGAGACCTTCGCGGTCTTCGCGGCTTTGGCGCCATTCCGTCGGCGGCATCGGGCTGGTGGTTTGCAACCACGGCTCGATTGCACGGTGTTGCGCGTAAAAGTTCGTCATGTCTGTGACCAGGTCCTTGACGACCTGCATGTGCGGCAGCGGATAGATATTGACGGTGCCGTTGACGTCCTCGATAGCCTGCAAACAAGCAAGACCGTTCGTGCCTTCGATGTTCATGGCGCACGATCCGCAAATGCCTTCCCGACAGGACCGCCGAAAGGTGAGCGTCGAGTCGATCTCGCCCTTAATTTTGATCAGGGCATCGAGAATCATCGGGCCGCAGTCATCCTGGTCAATCCAGTAGGTATCGACACGCGGGTTGTCGCCATCGTCAGGGTTCCAACGATAGATGCGAAATTCCTTCCATCGCCCTCCACTGCCCTTCTGGTTCCAGGTCTTGCCTGTCCCGATCGTGGAGTTTTTTGGCAGCGTTAGTTGCACCATCGTCCATTCACCCTTCCTGTGCTAAGCCTCGGCCTGTTTCCATTTCAACGTGCGCCAGTCGCCTGCCGGCGGCGAAGTCATGCCGCAGCACACCTGGCACCGGCTCAAATTACATCGCCTCAAACGCCACCCCTTCAACCGGCGCGATAGTCCTTCAACCGTTGCACCAAACCGGTCAGCTGCACCGCAATGGCCAGGCCGCGCTCAACCGATGTCTTGAGGTTAGCGCGCTCCAGCAAAAGCTTGTTCAGCTCCTCCTGCGCCTCGCCAAATCCGTAGAACAGCTCATCCGGCGGATCGATCTCACCGTCCTCAATCGCTGCCATGACCTCGAACGAATTCTGCGCTGCAAGCACCATCATCGAAGCGATATCGTTCATCGACTGGTGATAGATGCGGATTGCAACCGGACCGACGCGCGGACCGTGCACTCCGAACTTCAATGGCGAGGCGGCAGCGGCGCCGTGCCCGGCAAACAGCTTCTTGGCTTTGTGAAAGCGCTTGAAGATTTCCTGCAGGCCGATACAGCACTTCTCGAGATCGCGCAGCGCGACTGCGACTTTCCGCTTCGATTTGGTGCGGTCAGGCGTGCGTTCCTGCGCCACCCAGTTGACGGTTGCAATCGACGCGATCGCGCCGAGGGCGGCAAGCGCCGGCAGCACCGCGGTGACGGGATCCGGGGCAATCCGGGTGTCGTGGTCGTCGACGCCGTCGTCCGGTTTCGCAGCCGTGCTCATCGCTCACCCCGCCCCGTTCCGTGCACCCGCTGCCGACACGCGGTGGTGCAACCGTTCGGATCTCGAACCGCGAACTCCGGCATTGCGTAGTCCATTATCTGCGACCTCCGGATCGCGGCGAGATTGTTGGCCGGCAAGCCCGGGACAATGCGCAGCGATAGCGTTGCTGCCATTCAGACCTCACTGCGCCCCGGGCCCGCCGGGCCGTTACCGCTCAGTAGACCCGGGCCTTGGGCTCGATATAGCCGATCTCATTGGTCATCGTGTATTCATGCACGGGCCGGTAGTCGATCCTCACCTCCCGCTTGGCATCGTCCGCCCAGGCCAACGTATGCTTCATCCAGTTCTGATCATCGCGCTCAGTAAAATCCTCGCGGGCGTGCGCGCCGCGGCTTTCCTTGCGGTTGTCGGCACTGAACATCGTGACCGCCGCCTGCGAGATCAGGTTCTGGTACTCCAATGCCTCGATCAGATCGGAGTTCCAGATCAGCGAGCGGTCGGCGATCGCCAGATCTTCACTTTGCTGCCAGACCTCTGAGATCTTTTGCACGCCTTCCTCGAGCACCGGACCGTCGCGGAACACGGCGCAGTTACTCTGCATCACGCGCTGCATACTGAGGCGCAACTGCGAGGTCGGCGTCGCGCCGGCGGCGTGTCGGGCGCGATCAAGACGCGACAGCGCCATCTCGTCGGCATCGCCCGGCAACTCGGAGTGCGGCGCACCGGCTTCGATGGTCTCACCGCACCTCAGGCCGGCGGCGCGCCCGAACACCACCAGGTCGATCAGCGAATTGGAGCCCAGCCGGTTGGCACCGTGCACCGATACGCACGCGGCTTCGCCGATCGCCATCAGACCCGGCACCACGTGGTCCGGATCGCCATCCTTCAGTGTCACTACTTCGCCGTGGAAGTTGGTCGGAATGCCGCCCATGTTGTAGTGCACCGTCGGAATGACCGGGATCGGCTCACGCCGCAGATCGACACCGGCGAAAATTTTCGCACTCTCGGTGATACCCGGTAGACGTTCCGCCAGCACATTCGGATCGAGATGGTCGAGATGCAGGAAGATGTGGTCCTTGTCCTTGCCGACACCGCGTCCTTCGCGAATTTCCATGGTCATCGATCGCGATACGACATCGCGTGATGCGAGGTCTTTCACGCTTGGCGCATAACGCTCCATAAAGCGCTCGCCTTCGCTGTTGGTCAGGTAGCCGCCCTCGCCGCGCGAGCCCTCGGTGATCAGCACGCCGGCGCCGTAGATGCCGGTCGGGTGGAACTGCACGAACTCCATATCCTGCAATGGCAAACCGGCGCGCAGCACCATCGCGTTGCCGTCGCCCGTGCAGGTATGCGCCGACGTCGCCGAGAAGTAGGCACGACCATAACCGCCGGTCGCCAGCACGGTCTTGTGTGCGCGGAAGCGATGGATCGTGCCGTCGTCGAGGTTCATTGCCACGACCCCGCGGCATGCCCCGTCCTGATCCATCATCAGATCGATCGCAAAATATTCGACAAAGAACTCGGCCGAATGGCGTAGCGACTGGCCGTAAAGCGTATGCAGCATGGCGTGACCGGTGCGGTCGGCTGCAGCACACGTGCGCTGTGCGGGTGGACCCTCACCGAACTCCGTCGTCATACCGCCGAACGGACGCTGATAGATTCTGCCGTCTTCCGTGCGCGAGAACGGCACGCCATAATGTTCGAGCTCATAAACCGCTTCCGGGGCATTCCGGCACAGGTATTCGATCGAGTCTTGATCGCCCAGCCAGTCGGCCCCCTTGACGGTGTCGAACATATGCCAGCGCCAATCATCATGGCCCATATTGCCCAGCGATGCAGCAATCCCGCCTTGCGCGGCAACCGTATGCGAGCGCGTTGGAAATACCTTCGTCACGCACGCTGTTCTGAGGCCTGCCTCGGCTGCACCGAGCGTTGCTCTGAGGCCTGCACCACCGGCACCAACCACGACCACGTCGTAGCTGTGATCGACGATCGTATAGGCCTTGCCGTTGACGTTCGGCGCCTGTGCGCCATTTCCTGTTCCAGCCATTCCTGCTCACGCCCCAAAGTTGATTTTCAGTACCGCGATCACCGATGCCAGCCCGACCGCGACGGCAAAGAACGTGTTCATCATCAATAGTACGACCTTGCCGCCCTCACCACGTATGTAGTCCTCGATGATGACCTGCATACCGAGGCGCATGTGATAGACACCCGACAAAATCAGCAACAACAGGCCCAGCGCCACCAACGGATTGCCCAGCGCGGCCTTGACCACGTCGTGGTTCTGGCCGGCCAGGCCGGCAACCAGCCACACCAGGAACACCGCCAGTATGATGTTGGCAACGGCGGTGAGCCGCTGTTGCCAAAAGTGATCCGCGCCTTCCTTTGCTGAGCCGAGCCGACGAACGCTTTTCAGGGGTGTGCGCATGGTCATGATCAAAAAACTCCCGAAAAGCCGCCCGCAAGCACCCATACGAGTGCGCTACAAGCCAGCGATGCAATTAGTGACAGCCAGCACATGAAGTCGACCGTGCCGAGCTCGAAGCCGGCGCCGGTGTCCCAGATCAGGTGCCGCACACCACCCAGCATGTGGTGCAATAGCGCCCAGGTGTAACCGAGCATCACCAGCCGCCCGATAAGTGTTCCGAACAGGCCGTTGACATGATCGAACGCGGCCGGACCGCTGGCTGCCGCGATCAGCCACACCGCCAGCAGCAAGGTCCCGAAATAGAGCGCCGCACCAGTGATGCGATGCATGATCGACATCACCATGTTAATCTTCGGCGCATAGACTTGAATGTGAGGTGAGAGAGGACGCGCCTGCTCACTTTGGCTTGAGCCGCCACTGGCCATTCTTCGGATCTCCATTTGTCCCGGAATGCAGATTTGCGCTTGTTTTAGCGTGGCAGAAATGCGACGGCAATGCACCGAACGGCACGACTCGACCGCTTGCTGCGCATAACTGCGATCAATTCTACATTTATCGACCGCTATTTTGGCATAACGGCCCAATAGTCGAGATCAAGCACGACATTATCGGCAAATTCGCTTTCTGCGGCTAGCCGCGGGAAATCGGAGCACGGCCGGTTCTTGGCAGCCGTTGTTCGAAGCCTTAGCGCGCCGACATCATCGCGGCCGTTAACGTCGGCGGTTGCAAGCACCTCGCTCCAGGCATAGATCGTGTCGCCGGCAAACGTTGGCGCAACATGCTGGCCGCCGTTGATTGCCGCAATGTGGAAGGCATTGGCGAGTCCGTTGAAGGACAACGCCCGGGCTAACGATATGACGACGCCGCCATAGATCAACCGCGCCCCGAACCGGCCTCGTGCCTGTTCGTGCAGGTTGAAATGCACCTTGGCGGTATTCTGGTAGAGCCGCGTTGCGATTTGGTGTTCCGCCTCCTCGAGCGTCATGGCGTCGACGTGATCGATCCGCTCGCCGACAGCATAATCACCAAAGCGGTGCGGTGAGCCCGCCAGCACGTTGTCGTATGCTGCGACATTGAGGTCCGGCAATGCGCTGGCGATCTCGCCGGGCTGAACACAGTCTTCGAGCACCGGCACGATGGCTTCCGGCGCCGGTGCGCCGACCTCACGCCGGGCGACCATCACCCATCGCACATAGTCGAGCACCGCTTCGCCGTTCTGGTTGACGCCGCGCGAGCGGACGTAGACGACGCCGGTTTTGCCGCTCGAATTCTGTTTGAGACCGATGACTTCGGACTGCGCGGTGAGTGTGTCACCAACATAGACGGGCGCGAGAAAGCGGCACTGCGCATAGCCAAGATTGGCAACCGCATTGAGTGAGATATCCGGAACGGTCTTGCCGAACACCGTATGAAAGACGAGCAGATCATCGACCGGTGCATCGCGATACCCGAGCGCGAGCGCAAACGCTGTTGACGACTGCACGGCAAACCGGCCGCCGTATAGCCCGTTATAGAGCGCCACGTCGCCGGACGTGATCGTTTTCGGCGTCGCGTGCTTGATCAGCTGTCCGATCGAGAAGTCCTCGAAGAAGTTTCCCGGGTTGGTCTTTAATTGCGTCATCTTGGCCTCAACACCTCGGCGTCGTCACATGCCAATTGCGTTTGCGATCGCAACCGTGCGCTTTGCCATGTCGGCATGCAGCAGCTCCACCATTTCCCCGTCGAGACTGATCACGCCCTTGCCCCGGTTCTGCGGCAACGCGAATGCGTCGAGGATCTTGCGCGCCTGTGCGACCTCTTCAGCGGACGGTGAGAACGTGGCATTTGCGGCATCGATCTGACTTGGATGGATCAACGTCTTGCCGTCCATGCCGAGCATTCTGCCTTGCCGGCATTCGGCCTCGTAGCCCGCCGGATCCTTGAAATTGTTGTAAACGCCGTCGAGCACATCGATGTCAAAGGCGCGCGCTGCCGTGACGATCGAGCTGAGCCAGTAGAGCGCCGCTGTCCTCTGGCGATCGAGCCTGGCGCGCGTGTCCTTGACCAAATCGTTGGTGCCGATCACAAAACACGCCAAGGCGATGTCGGGGTCCGCGCCGCACCGCGCGATGTCGGCCAGATTGACGATCGCGCGCGGTGTTTCGATCATCGCCCACAGCGCACACGCGCCTCCTGATGCCTTGATCATAGCGGCGGCTTCGCGCAGCTGTTCGGGCTGTTCGACCTTCGGCAGCAGCAGTGCGTCCGGTTTGGCCGCCGCGGCTGCGCTGAGATCATCACCACCCCAGCCCGTATCTAGGCCGTTGATGCGAACCACCAACTCGCGCCGACCATAGTCACCACCCGTGACGGCCGCGACCACCTGTTGGCGGGCTTCGACCTTGGCATCGGGTGCGACGGCATCTTCCAAATCAAACATCACCACGTCCGCATCAAGCGTCTTGGCCTTCTCGATTGCGCGCGAATTCGAGCCCGGCATATAAAGGGCGCTGCGGCGCGGACGTATCATCATGGTCCTCCTCCGGTTACCGTGCTTGGCCGGCGTGGTTTGATCGGGCGACGGTGGTCTCAAGCCCGCCAAGCTAAGCCAAGCGCGCGTGCAACCGCAACCAATCCAACAACCTCCGAGCAAGTCCTGGGTCCAGGGGTCCAACCCCTGGTCGGGGACTATGAGGGGCTGAAAGCCCCTCATCGATCGCCGCACTGCGGTGATTGGTCAAGGGCATTGCCCGTTGCAAACCCGGGGCTTGATTGAAGGTATCCCGGATACCGCGCGCGCACGTTGAAAGTTTGCCAGTTTGCCGGTTGTATCCGGGCACGCGATTGGCCACAACGCGACATCCGTTCTAAGCTACGCCACTCAACGGACATCGGATGCCTAGAATTCTCGCTATTTCCTCGCAGGTGGCCAGCGGTCATGTCGGCTTATCGGCAATCGTGCCGGCGGCCCAGCTTCTGGGTCACGATGTTATCGCGCTGGCGACCGTGATACTGTCCAACCATCCGGGCCATCGCCATGTTGCCGGCACGCGCATTGAACCGCAAACCCTCGAAGCGATGCTGGCTGCCATCCATAACAACGGCTGGCTCGGCGATCTTGACGCCGTCCTGACCGGATATTTGCCAACCCCGCAGCATGTTGAGTTCGCGAGAAACGCGATCGATCTGGCCCGCCACACCTCACCGCACGTTCGCATCCTGTGCGACCCGGTTATCGGCGACGAGAAAGAGGGCATCTACATTGACCGCGCGGCGGCAATCGCGATCAGGCAACAGCTGGTGCCGGTCGCCGACGTTATCCTGCCCAACGCCTTCGAACTGGGTTGGCTGACCAATCGTGAGATCAACGGGCAAGCCGATGCGATTGCGGCGGCGCGATCGTTGGGTTGCCCGGCCAGTCTCGTAACTTCGGTTGCCGGCGCCGGACCCGACCTCCTGATCAATCTCCTGGTTCACCGCGACACCGTCGAACGGTGCACATCGGCCCGCCGCCATCAGGTCCCGAAGGGAACCGGTGACTTCCTCTCGGGTGTCTTTGCCGTCGATCCCAACCTCCATCGCACCGTTGCCCGCGTCGACGCCCTGATCAGCGCCAGCATCGGACGCGACCATCTGGCAATCGCCGCCGCGGTTGAGTGTTGGCGCAATCCGCCGGCGCGGTCATGAGCGGCTGGGTCGCCGGGATCGACGGCTGTCCGGCCGGATGGATCGGCGTCATGCACCAACTTGGCAAACCCGAGGATGCCCGCCTTGTGGCGTTCGCGACATTTGTTGACATCTTGGAGTTGACGCCGCGGCTCGACACGATTGCGATCGACATCCCGATCGGACTACCCGATCACGTTGGCGCCGGTGGGCGCGTTGCCGACAAGGCCGCCCGCGCCGTACTCGGCCGCCGTCAATCGGCGGTGTTCGCCGTTCCCTCGCGTAGCGCCGTGATGTGCGAGGACTACCGTGAAGCCTGTGCCGCCGCGCTCGAGACGTCGACGCCGCCCAGGCAAGTCTCCAAGCAGGCCTTCAATATTTTCCCCAAGATCCGAGAAGTCGACCGCGCAATGACGCCGGCATTGCAGTCGCGGGTGTTTGAGACCCACCCGGAAGTCGCCTTCTGGGCATTGAACGGACGGCGGCCGTTGGCATTGCCGAAGAAGGTCAAATCCCGCCCCAACCCGCCGGGTCTCGCCTATCGCAGGGACCTGCTGAGATCGGTTGGTTACACTGATAGCATACTGACCAACCAAGAGTTTTTGAGAACCAAGGTCGGACCAGACGATATTCTGGACGCGGCCGTCAATGCCTGGAGTGCAGGTCGTATTGCGACGCAAACGGGCTGTCGGTTTCCCGACGACCCGCGCACCGATGCCCGCGGTCTGCGCATGGAAATCTGGGGTTAGCGTGGGCCCCGAGCCGTGCACGCCGAGTAGCGACAATCCCGCTGCCCGCAGGCCGGGAACTGCGCGATCAACAGATCACCCAGCGTCATCCCAGTGCTCGTCACCGGGATCCATCGTGCGGCAGGGCTTGCGTATGCGGTGTGCGGCGCGGTCGTGCTGCTTGCCGATGCCTCTGCGCCGGCGGTGAGATGGGTCCCGCGGACGAGCCACGGGATGACGCTGGTGCGGGTTGCGGTCTCATCAAGGTCTCTGCAAGCTGTTTGCGCGACGGCCTGGGCTTAAGGAGCAGGCCGCTGTCGCGTAGCTGTTTTGCCGCCGCAGCGAGACATTGACGACGGTCATCCCGGTGCTCGTCACCGGGATCCATCGTGCGGCAGGGATCGCGGCTGCGGTACGCGGCACGGTCGGTACGGCTTGCCGATTGCGCGGTAGCGGCGGCGGCATGGGTCCCGGTGACGAGCCGCGGGATGCACCCTTAAACCCTTGCCCGCTACTGCGGTGTTGGCGTTGAACGAGGCCCCTCAACTGTCATCCCGGTGCTCGTCACCGGGATCCATCGTGCGGCAGGGACCGCGGTTGCGGTGCGCGGCACGGTCGGTTCGGCTTGCCGATCACGCTGTGGCGGCGGCGATATGGGTCCCGGTGACGAGCACCGGGATGACGCTTGTGCGGGTTGCGGTCTGCATCAAGGTCTCTGCAAGCTGTGTGCGCGATGGCTTGAGTTTAAGGAGCAGGCCGGTGGCCTTGGAGCACTATTCAAACAAACCAACCTCAATGATGTTTGTAACGGATTGGAAAACCACAACGATTTCATTTGATGCGGTCATGCTAGAGCAACCTGCCTTTATTCGGAATCGGAACGATCCCGAATAAAGGCAGAAAGTTGCTCGCCTCTAAAGTGGCGATCATCTTTGTGCTTTAAGTTGGAACCGCAATAGCGGTTCCAACTTAAAGCACAAAGATGATCTAGAGAGCGACCGAGCCGCCCGGCAGTCCTCAGTCGTCGTCGCCTGATAGGTCGCACCTATAGGTCTCGGTCTGGCGTAAAGCCTCCAATTCCCTGGTCAACACAAACAACGCCACGTCGTTCTCCGATGCCCCCATGGTCGTCGTCCTGGCGAGATGACCGAGAAAACGATGGAGCTTGGCGGAAACGCTCATCCGGATCTGCACGGTTTGTTGCTTTTTGGGAGCCCCCGACATGGCACACTACGCATTTTTATGTCGATATTCGACATTAATATGCTTGAATGGGTGAGTCGACTCTGATCTGTTTCGAGCTGGAAACAAAAACGGCCCTCGATTGGAGAGCCGCTCCGTTTTCAACTGCCAAGCAGCGCTCACCCTGGACGCTGCCGTGGCGACCGGCCCATCCGCAGGCGAAGCGTAACCAGCTGACCCTGCACGTGGATGGACCTGCCAATGGGCGGTGTGGCTGACAATCTCGATGCCCCGAGGTCAGCCCACACCGACGTTGGCGGCTTCCCTTACATCAGACTCGGTCATGGCTGTGGACCCCGATCATCGCGGGTTGCACGGTATGTGGACAAGATGTGGAAATTTCTCGGCGCGCTGAACATATTCTGGTCCGGGAAATCCTTCCCTGGTCGGGGTGTTTGCGGGGCTGAAAGGCCCGCATGGATCGCCATGATATGGCGAAATGTCAGGGGCTTCGCCCCTAACGACCCGACCAAAGGGAGTTGCCCTTTGGAAACCCGTGCCGTGTTCAGAGGTCTCCGAGCCCGGCAACGCCATGCGCTGATAACTTGGCGGGACGACGCATGACCAGCAGGCGTTGGGCTTCGTCCACACGGTTCGCCTTGAGCAGCGCGCACACCAATGCAAACTCGATGAGATCACGCTGCGCCCGGCTGCCGCCAATGCGCTCGTGTTCGGCCATTGTCGGCACCAATTTATCGATCACGCCGCGCCAGTTCTGCTCGGCAAAGGCGGCGAAAGCTTCGGCCATCGGTTTGACCATATCGGCGGCCGGGCCCTTGGCATCGGCAATGATCTTCGCGATCCGTTCGGCCTCACCGGCCATCGCGTGCGCCAGTGCTGCGTGCACATCGGCAAACGCAATCCCCGGGTTCGGGAAAAACTTTGCCGCATAATCGCTAATCTCACGCCAGAGCTGCGGCCGCTGCCGGGCACCGGCCATCTCTGCGCGCAGCAGAAATGACGCTGTATCCGTTAGCACGTTGATCGGTGGTCCCCAGGCGCCGCCGGGTTTGACGTCGTTGTCGATAACCGCCCATGCGCGGTCCTCATCCCCGGTCTCAAGCGCCCACAGCGCAACGTGCCAGGAGATATGACAATGAAGCGGCGCCTGTTTGTCATAGTCATTGCGCCACTGATCGATATACCGAAGACCGGTGTCCGTTTCACCCCGTTCGTAGTGAATATGCGCCTTAATGTGGGCACCGTGCGCGTTGCGCGGGTTCTGCGCCAGTGCCATCTCGATCGTCTTGAGCGAGGTGTCCTTTTGCCCGGCTTCGACCTGCGCGAAGGCATATTGTGAATTAAACCACCAGTCGTCGGTGTAATAGGGCGCCAGGCGGTGCATGAAGGCCAGCATTTCAGCCTCCCGCCCGGCCTTGCCGCTGAAGCCAATGAGGCCGAACACACTCGTGCAGGGCTGTGTCAGGACGGCGTCCCGCGGGTAATCGTCGAGATGTTCGCAAATCGCCCGATAAGCAGCGGCGGAGTTGCCCCCGATCAGCAGATCCATGGCCGCGACATGGCTTTGTTCGCGTTGCAAAATACCGGCCGTCAGCGACTTTGCCGTGGCCATGGCCGTTATGGCCTCGCCACCGCGTGCCTCGATCTGCAATGCCCGCGCCAGTCCGACATGCGCCAATGCGAAACCCGCATCAGCCGCAATCGCGCGCCGAAAGGCTGCCTCCGCGCCGGCATTGGCCGCAATCACGCAATCGACACCTTCAATGTAAGCGTCCCGCGCCGCCTCGGACGACGTTGAGAGCGCATTGCCGTATCGGTCGTTGAGCATCACAAATCCTCGCCAAACTTCCCTTGCCGCATCACTTCCATGCTGCCCGAAGACGTGGGGTTTACGGGATCCCCCAACGGGGACCCTAAATCGAACGGACCGAAATCCTCCCCGATCGCCGGCCGTGCCCAACCACTGGCGATATCATTGCGCGCCCGCAGAATTTGACAACCGGCAACCAGTTGCATTGCGGCCCTGAGCATTACCCAAGCTTGTCAACGCGCCAGTCGCCGCCATCGCTATGAAAATAATAGGGTTCTGCATTCTGACTTGTTAGGGCCTCACCGGTGAGCGTCACCGCTAACGCTCGGAAAACCAGGCCGTGGGCAGCGATCAACAGCACCTCATCGGGATGCTTGTCGGTCCACCGGCGAACCGACGCGCAAATCCGCGGCACAAACTCATGCCATTTTTCTGCATCGTCCGGCAGGATCGACATGAAGGACTCGTGCTCGCCAAGGCCATGCCGCGCTTTCGTCGTGACAACACACAGGCCTTCGAAACTGCCGACGTTGAACTCCATCAAATCGCTGTCGACATGCATGGGCGCGCCCGTTGCCTCGGCCGTGAAACAGGCCGTCTTCAACACGCGATTGGCCGGGCTCGACACAATCCGGCTGAACGCGTGTGCCGCCAAAACCTCGGAGGCCCGCTTGGCCTGCGCCACACCGGTCGGATTGAGCGGCACATCAATGCTGCCTTGAAACTTCCGCTCCAGGTTGAACTGCGTCTCGCCGTGGCGCAAGAAATAAAACGGACGGACCGGCCGCAGGTCGGGATCAACGGTTGGATGTTCGCGCACGCCAGACCTCACAGTAAGACTTCTCAATAAGACCGCTCAGAAAGTGTTTCGGCAGACGGTGTGCCACACGCCTGCCGATCTTTTCATGACAACCTCACGACCTGATCCTCAGCGCGGGGGAGCGGGGCGGCACGGTGTTTCCGCCTACGGCGGACAAGGCCTAGACAGGTGTGAACATCGGCACCGGCGGTCCATCTTTAGTGGGTTTGAACACCACCTTGACCCGTTGTCCGATCGCAATCGCATCGAGATCGGTGTCGACGATGTTGGTCATCATCTTGACGCCCTCATCCAGCGCAACATAGGCAATCGCATAAGGGATCTTCGAGCGCTTCATCACCGAAAAACTATAGACCTCGCCGGTGCCCGCTGCCTTTGTCCACGTCGTCTTATCTGAAAAACAATGCGGACAGATCGAACGCGGATAGTAGTGGAACTTGCCGCAGTCATCGCATTTCTTGAGCATCAGCTCGCCGTTCTCGGCAGCATCCCAAAATACCTGGGTTTCCGGATTGGGTGTAGGAGAAGCGATTGTTCGTTGTTCACTCATCGGGCTTACTCCCGTTCCAGGATCAGGGTTGAGCTGCAGTGCCGGGTTCCGATCGAACCGCCGGTGCCGTGCGCCAGCGCCAGATCACAGTTTGGCACCTGCACCTTGGGGTGAGCTTCGCCGCGCAGCTGCCGAACGGCTTCGATGACCTTGGTCATCCCGCCCCGGTTTGCCGGATGGTTGTTGCACAAACCTCCGCCGTCAGTGTTGAACGGCAGTTTGCCGACACCGGAAATCAGGTTGCCGTCGGCGACGAATTTGCCGCCGTCCCCTTTGGCGCAGAAACCGATGTCTTCGAGCTGCAACAGCACCGTGATCGTAAAGCTGTCATAGATCGAGGCATATTTGATGTCAGCCGGCGTTACGGCGGCCTCCTCGAATGCGCGCGGTCCGGTGAAGCGACCGGCCGTATAGGTCAGGTCGACTGCGCCGCTGTCCTGACCTTTGACGGCGCTGGCGACACCGCGAACCTTGACCTTCGGCCGCTTGATCTCGTTTGCAACATCGGGGTGCACGACCACGAGCGCGCCGCCGCCATCGGAAATCACGCAGCAGTCAAGCCGGTGCAATGGCGTTGTGATCATCGGCGAGTTGATCACGTCTTCGACCGTTACCACCTCGCGGCGCATGGCGTGCTCGTTGTATTGGGCGTGGGTCGATGCGGCGACGCGGATCCAGGCGAGCTGTTCCGACGTCGTTCCGTATTCGTGCATGTGCCGCATCGCGGCCATGGCGTACATGTTGGTGACCACAGGCGCGAACGGAAACTCGAACTGAACGTCGGGTGCCGACTGGTTATAGACCCGTGGCGCCGTGCCCGTCGCCATGCCTTCTGCGGCCGGACGACCGGCCAGCGTAATCAACGCGATCCTGCAGCGGCCCATGGCGATCGCCTGCACCGCATGCTCGACGTGCACGACATAGGACGAACCGCCAGTATCCGTCGAATCCACGAACTTCGGCTTGAGTCCGAGATAGTCAACCATGTTGATGGGGCCGAGACCCGGTGCATCGCCGGCGCAGAAGTAGCCGTCAACGTCGGTGTGGCTGAGGCCGGCATCCGCAAGCGCGCCTTTGGCCACGTCGGCATGAAGTTCCGGCAGTGATTTGTCGATCGCCCTGCGCGTCGGGTGCTCGTAGACCCCCGCGATATAGGCTTGTCCATTGAGACTCATTCGTCCGCTGTCTCCCAAGGTCGGGGTTTTCTGGCTGGTAACGCTGGTAACAATGCCAGACTACACAGCCACCGATGACGTCGCGATCATGGGGATGATGAAAGCCAGCCGCCAGCCGATTGCCGGCCTGCTGATCTCCATCATCGGTTTTCCGTATTGCAATTCTGGCCTAGTGGTCTGTATCGCCTAAAATGGCGCATTGAGATGCGCTGCCCTGGTTCGTGAGCAGGAAGGCGTGCGCAAGCATAGCGTGCGCTATGGTGAGCGCGGCTGACGCCCTCACGGGCCAGGGCAGCGCACCGAAGGCGCTCAGATTTGGCCTGATGCCAGCGTTGCGGCGGCCTTATGATGTGCCAGCATCACCACCGCGCCTTGGCACAGACCAAATCTGAGCGTCTGAATACACCATTTTAGGTGATTGAGACCACGAGCCTTTCAGACTGAGCCGGAACCATCCCGCTCCTGTTGCCGGCCGGCCAAAGATGCGCTTCTCGGGGCGGTCGGGAGGCGGAGCGGGCAGGCGAGGCGGACCCGCCCAAGGCGGCCGTGACCGAGCCTGCCCATCAACCCATTGTATCCGAGATGGGAGCCCAAGCCGATGTCTCTGCGCAGCGCCATCTACACCGAGGAAGACGATGCCCTCCGCGATCAGATCGTCCGCTTTTGCGAACGCGAGATCCTGCCCAACGGTGAAGCCTGGGAGGAGGCCGGCGAATTCCCGCGCGAACTCTTTGTGAAGGCTGGCGAAGCCGGCATGCTCGGCATCGGCTTTCCGGAGGAATACGGCGGCGCCGGCGGCGACGTCTTGCACTATTGCATGGTCCGCGAAGAGCTGGCGCGCACCGGCTTTGCGGGCGTCCGCGTTGGCCTGATGGTGCACGGCATCGGCCTGCCGCCGATCATCAAGCACGGCCCCGAAGACCTCAAACAGGCGATCGGGCCCCGGGTCCTGTCGGGCGAAAGGATCATCTGCCTCGCGATCTCGGAACCGAATGCCGGCTCGGATGTAGCCAACATCATCACCCGCGCTGACCGTGCCGGCGACGACTATATCGTCAACGGTGAAAAGGCGTTCATCTCCAACGGCGTGCGTGCCGACTACTATACGACGGCGGTGCGCACGGGCGAGGATGGGCGCCACGGCATTTCGGTGTTACTCATTCCGCGCGACACCCCGGGCCTGACCCAGACACCGATGAAAAAGGCTGGTTGGTGGACGTCCGACACCGCCATCGTACATTTTGACAACTGCCGCGTTCCGGCCACCAACATCATTGGTGAACAAAACCGCGGCTTCAAGGTCATCATGGAAAACTTCAATCTCGAGCGCCTCGGCATTGCCGCATCCGTGCTTGGCATCACCAGGTGCGCCTACCAGGAAACACTGCGCTACGCCCACCAACGCCGGGCCTTCGGCCGGTTCCTGCGCGACCACCAGGTCGTCCGTCACAAGCTGGTCGACATGACGATCCGCATTCAGGCTATGGAAGCCATGCTCGACACCTGCATTTGGAAGGTCCGGCAGGGCGATGCCGCGGTCCCCGATATTTCACGGCTCAAGGCGTTCGTTGGCACCGAGCATGAAAAGGTTGCCGCTGATGCCGTCCAGATTCACGGTGGCGCCGGCATCATTCGCGGCAACAAGGTCGAACGCATCTTCCGTGAATCGAAAATCCTCTCAATCGGCGGCGGTAGCACCGAAGTCATGAAGGATCTCGTCGCCCGCCAGATCGGCATTTGATCGAAATGCAAACCAGACCCGCTAGATCATCGTGCTTTAAGTTGGAACCGCTATTGCGGTTCCAACTTAAAGCACGATGATCTAGTCCTTTGGCAGCTTGTGCGCCGCCTTTCGTGTCTTTTCGATGGCGGGGATCACCAGCCGCCTCAGACTGTCGTTGCTGATCGGCCCGACGTGCTTGAACACGATCCGTCCGCGCCCATCGATCACGAACGTTTCCGGCATGCCGTAGACGCCCCACTCGATGGCGCCGCGGCCATTGCCGTCGGTGCCGACCTGATCGTAGGGATTGCCGAGTTCGCCAAGAAACCGCAGCCCGCCGGGCGCCGGGTCCTTATAGTTGATACCGACCATGCGCACGCCGGTTTCGGCCTTTAATTTTTCGAGCACCGGATGTTCGGTCCGGCACGGCACGCACCACGACGCAAAGAAATTGATAACTGCGACGTCGCCGCCAACCCGGTCGGCCTTGCCAAACCCTGCAACCGGTTGGCCGTCGCGCAACAAGCCGGAGAGCGGCGGAAAGTCGTAGTCCGGTGCGGCCTTACCAATCAACGCCGAAGGTAAGCGCGATGGGTCACCTGTCATAAGCGCGAACGCAAATATAATCGCCATGCCGACGAAAATGACGAGCGGCGCAACCAGCCAAACCAAGCCACGCCGTGGTCGTCGTCGAACGCGATCACTTGAGGTTTGGTCCGCCATCATCACCGCCCTCAAGCGCCACCCGAGCGTCGTGTCACACCGCGCTTTTCAAACGCGGCGATCTTTGCCGCCAACTTTCGGCCATCGCCGATCAGCCACACAATCAGCCCACCCAGTACGATCAACACCGCCCCATAAGAGCCCCAGATAAATACGGCATGCTTTCCGAAATCAAACATTCTGCTTTTGCACCTGGTTGGCGTTCGGCGCCGTCGCCGTGTCTGTTGCCGCCGTGTCTGTCGATCGCGCGCGCGAGACTTCCGCGATCGTCAGCGCATTGACCCGCCGCCGCAGCACTTCATTGCGCATCGCTTTTAAATGCATGGCAAAGAACATCAACGTAAAGCCCAGAGCATTGACCAGCAGCGGCAGCAGGATCGACGAATGGATCGTCGGTCCATCGGATCGCAGGACGCTGGAGGGTTGATGGAGCGTATTCCAGCTCGGCAATTCAATACCGAGCCACGGTACACTGAGACCCTCGACCGAAATCTTGATGAACGGCAGTATGATCACGCCGACGATGGCCAACACCGCCGTCTGCTTGCCAGCAAGCGTTTCGTCTTCGAGCGAATTTCGAAGTGCGATGAGACCCAAGTAGAGGAACAACAGCACCAATACCGACGTCAGGCGCGCGTCCCAGACCCAGTAGGTCCCCCACATCGGCTTGCCCCACAGCGAACCGGTCACCAGCGCCAGCAGCGTGAACGCTGCACCGATTGGCGCTGCAGCCTTGGCCGATACGTCCGCGAGCGGATGGCGAAACACCAGATAGCCGAAGCTCGACAGCGCGATGAACGCATAGCCCATCATCGCCAGCCAGGCGCTCGGCACATGCACGAACATGATCTTGACGGTATGGCCCTGCTGATAGTCGACCGGCGCCACGACAAACGCCAAATACATGCCGATCGCCAAGGTGGCGGCAGCCAACACCGCTAGGATCGGCAGGACCGCGCCCGACAGCGCCATGAAGCGCGTCGGGTTGGCCAGCTTTTGCGTTAGGCTCTGTGTTTGCATCGTCGTGGCGGCGGTTAGGTTTTTGAGCTCTCAATCGGTCAATCCCAGACATATTCAAAAACGTGCGCCGAAGTAAGGCTCTCGGGTAGTCAAATTACTGCATTTGGTGACGCAGTGCGGCGGCGGCGGCCCACGGCCCAAGCACCAGCGAGGCCAAAGAGATCGCCGACAACAACAGGAACGCCGGCCACGGGCTGCCGGGTGGCGTCAGCGCGACAGCTATTGTGGTAACGCCGTAGACCAACGTCGGCACGTAGAGCGGCAGCACCATGACGGCGATCAGGACGCCGCTGCGCCGCGCCCGCAACGTCAGCGCAGCCGCAATCGCACCGAGGAAACTGATCGCGATCGTGCCGACCAGCATTGTGCCGACGACGATTGGAGAGACGGCAATGTCAAGGTTGACCAGCAGGCCCAACAACGGCGTTGCCATGACCAGCGGCAGCCCGGTCGTCAACCAATGCGCCAAACTCTTGGCCGCCGCCACCAGCTCCAGCGGCAGCGCTCCGGTGGCGAGCACCTCCAATGAGCCATCCTCGAAATCGGCTTCGAACACGCGACCAAGCGACAGCAACGCCGACAACAACAGGGCCACCCAGAGAAGGCCCGGCGCGATTTTGCCAAGCAACTTGAGATCCGGCCCAACCGCGATCGCCACCACGGCGACGACGATCAGGTAGAAGCCAATCGCGGTTCCGATCGATCCGCCTTCGCGCACCGCCAGACGCACATCGCGCATGAGCAGCGCCCAAAACCCGCTCATGCGCCGGCCTCGTCTGCCATGCCAAGCGCCAGCTCCCGTCCGCCGGTAAATGGCAACGGCAGATGCGTCGCGGCAACAATGATGCCGCCGGCACCAAGATGCGCATCGCCGATGTCCATAAGCCGTTGTCTGCCGGCTTCATCGAGCGCGACGGTCGGCTCATCGAGCAGCCACAGCGGTCTCGGCGCCACCAACAGTCGCGCCAGTGCCAGCCGCCGCCTTTGACCAGCCGACAGATAGGACACCGGAATGGTCGACAGCTCAGCCAGGCGCAGCTGTTCGAGAGCATGGTCGATCGTCGCCGGGCTGCTCGCCGACCCGAGATATTTTGCCCAAAAGGCGATGTTCTCGCGCACGCTCATGGCGCCCTTCACGGCATTCCGGTGGCCGATGTAATGGATCGCCTCCGCCGGCTCGCGATCCTCGTCGCGCCAATGCAGCGAGACCTCGCCACCGGCAATCGGCAGATACCCGGCAATGGTGCGCAGCAAGGTTGTTTTACCGACCCCGTTGGCGCCGACCACGACGACCGCATCGCCATTGTTGGCGCGCAGGTTCAAGCCGTCGATCACGACCCGATCACCGCGGATCACCCGCAGCTGCTCGATGTTCAAAGCCAGCACCATTGGCGGCAAATCACTCCTCCAATGCCCGCAAGTCCAACGCTTGCGGCGAAATCACGCGATTGCGCACGCGCTTGTCGCCGAAGGTCTCTGGTCCTTCCCGCAACGACGGGTTATAACACCCATGCACCACCGCGCTTGTGCAAATTCAGCGCGCTTGCCGGTCGCATCGGTCAAATCGCCGTTGGCGACCAGCAACCCCAGCGCTCATCGCCGGCACTCCGGCGGCGCGGCATCAACAACATTCAGCCTTATGCGTCCAATCCGCTTAAGGCCAGTGAGGAGGACTCACCATGACCGCGCCAGGCCAAACCTCGCTCGACAGCTTCAACTGTAAAAAGACGCTGACCGCTGCCGGCAAAACCTACACGTACTTTTCGTTGCCGGAAGCCGCCAGGGACGGGCTCGGCGAAATCGCCAACCTGCCCTACTCCCTCAAAGTTCTTCTTGAGAACCTGCTGCGCAACGAAGACGGACGGTCCGTCACCAAGGACGACATTATTGCCGCGGCCAAGTGGGCTGACAGCAAGGGCAAAGCCAGTACCGAGATCGGCTTCCGCCCGGCCCGTGTCCTGATGCAGGACTTTACCGGTGTGCCGGCCGTGGTCGATCTGGCCGCCATGCGCGATGGCATGACCAGTCTCGGCGGCGATCCCCGCAAGATCAATCCGCTGGTTCCGGTCGATCTCGTGATTGACCATTCGGTGATTGTTGATGCCTTTGGCAACGCCGATGCCTTCGCCAAGAACGTCGAGCTCGAATATGAGCGCAACGGCGAACGCTATAACTTCCTGAAGTGGGGCCAGAGCGCCTTTGATAACTTCCGCGTCGTGCCACCGGGCACCGGCATCTGCCATCAGGTCAATCTCGAATATCTCTCGCAGGTCGTCTGGACACGCGAACAAGGACCCGAGACGCTCGCCTATCCGGACACCCTGGTTGGCACCGACAGCCACACCACCATGGTCAACGGGCTGTCGGTACTGGGCTGGGGCGTCGGCGGCATCGAGGCTGAAGCAGCGATGCTCGGCCAGGCCCAGTCGATGCTGGTTCCGGAAGTCATCGGTTTCCGCATGACCGGCAAGCTTGACGAAGGCGTCACCGCCACCGATCTGGTGCTCACGGTCACGCAAATGCTGCGCAACAAGGGCGTCGTTGCCAAGTTTGTCGAATTCTACGGCCCCGGCCTCGACGCCCTGTCTCTGGCCGACCGCGCCACCATCTCCAACATGGCGCCGGAATACGGCGCCACCTGCGGCTTTTTTCCGGTCGACACCGAGACGATGCGCTATTTGCGGATGTCGGGGCGCGCCGACGACCGCATCGCGCTGGTCGAGGAATACACCAGGGCGCAAGGCCTGTTCCGCACCTCCGATGCGGCCGAGCCGGTGTTCACCGACACCCTAGCGTTGGACCTCGGTGAGGTCGTCCCCTCGATCGCCGGGCCGAAACGGCCGGAGGGCCGCATTCCCCTGGGCGATGTCAAGAGCGGTTATGCGACGGCGCTGTCGAGCGAGTACAAGCGCCCGGCCGATGAGCTTGGCAAACGCTATGAGGTTGGCGATCAGGACTTCGACCTCGGCCACGGTGACGTCGTGATCGCGGCGATCACCAGCTGCACGAACACATCGAACCCGAGTGTTTTGATTGCCGCCGGCCTGGTGGCGCGCAACGCCGTTGAAAAGGGACTGACGGTCAAGCCGTGGGTCAAGACCTCGCTGGCGCCAGGATCTCAGGTCGTCGCTGCCTATCTCGAAAAGTCCGGCCTGCAGCCCTACCTCGACCAAATCGGCTTCAATCTCGTCGGTTTCGGCTGCACCACGTGCATTGGCAATTCCGGCCCGCTGCAGGGCGACATCTCGCGCACCATTAACGACAACGGTCTGGTCGCTGCCGCCGTTCTGTCCGGCAACCGTAACTTCGAAGGCCGTGTCAGCCCGGACGTGCAGGCTAATTACCTGGCGTCGCCGCCGCTGGTCGTCGCCTATGCTCTGGCCGGCACCGTCAACAAGGATCTGTCAACTGAACCATTTGGTCATGATAGCGACGGCCGGCCGGTCTATCTCAGGGACATCTGGCCATCGAACCAAGAGATCCAGCAGTTCATCGCCGACAACATCACCAACGAAATGTTCAAATCGAAGTACTCCAACGTGTTCGAAGGCGATGACAACTGGCAGGGTATTCAGACGTCGACCGGTCTGACCTACACCTGGGATTCGGGCTCGACCTACGTTCAAAACCCGCCCTACTTCGAGGGCATGACCAGCGACCTGCCACCGCTCGAGGATATCGTTGGCGCCCGCATTCTCGGATTGTTCGGCGACAAGATCACTACCGATCACATTTCCCCGGCCGGCTCGATCAAGAAGGAGAGCCCGGCCGGCGACTATCTCCTTGAGCGGCAGGTGCGCCCGCAGGACTTTAACCAGTACGGCACCCGGCGCGGCAATCATGACGTTATGATGCGCGGCACCTTTGCCAACATCCGCATCAAGAACCACGCCGCCAAGGAAGTTGACGGCAGCATCAGAGAAGGTGGATTTGCGGTCCACCATCCGTCCGGCGAGCGCATGTACATCTATGATGCCGCCATGCGCTATGCTGATGAAGGCGTGCCGCTGGTGGTCATGGCCGGCGTTGAATACGGCAACGGCTCATCACGTGATTGGGCCGCCAAAGGCACCAGCCTGCTCGGCGTCCGCGCCGTCATCGCCGGCTCGTTTGAGCGCATTCACCGCTCGAACCTGGTTGGCATGGGCGTCGTCCCGTTCACGTTCGCGGACGGCCAATCCTGGGAAGGCCTCGCGATCAAAGGCGACGAACTGGTCACCATCCGCGGTTTTGGCGACATCGAACCGCGCAAGCAGATGAGCGCCGAGATTACCTACGCCGACGGCTCGACCAAGCACATCCCGATTCTGTGCCGGATCGACACCTTGGATGAACTCGACTACGTCAGGAATGGTGGCATTTTGCACTACGTACTGCGCAACCTTGCTGCCGCGGCCTAGAGCAACCTGTCTTTATTCGGAATCGGAACGATCCCGAATAAAGACAGAAAGTTGCTCGCCTCTAAAGTAGCGATCATCTTTGCGCTTTAAGTTGGAACCGCAATAGCGGTTCCAACTTAAAGCACGATGATCTAGGAAACCTGTGATGAAGTCCGCGGTCCAGGGGATGGATCCCCCCGGTCGGGGTGTTTGAGGGGCGGACAAGCCCCTCAAGGATCGCCGCTTGGCGGCGATTGGTTAAGGGTTCCGCGCTTAACAATCCCGACAAAGGGTCGGACCAAATTCCGCTCGGCAGAACGGTTCTATTTCGGTTGAGCACGCTCGATGGCGTCGGGGGTGTCAACGGGCCGGCACTTTTAATCCGTGCGGGATCAAAACGACAAAAAAAAGAACTGGAGGGGTGGATGGCACGACCTCCAGTTTATATTGTGAATGGCAATACTGAAAATCTGTTAACGCCCCTGCTTCGGTTGCCCATCACCGAAGCGGGGCGGTTGAGATTCAGGCAGCCTTTTTGCGTGCCGATGCTCTGCGCGATACGGCAGGCTTGGCCGATGCCTTTTTCTTAGCGGCAACTTTACGCGTGGCCGCCTTCTTCACGGCGGTCTTCTTGACGGCTGCCTTTTTGACGGCTGCCTTCTTTGCAGCCGGCTTCCTGGCGACGGTCTTGCGGGCAACAGCTTTCTTGACTGCAGTCTTCCTGACGGCTGCTTTTTTGGCGGTTGCCTTTCGAGCCGGGGCCTTCTTGGCGGCTGCCTTGCGAGTTGGGGTCTTCTTGGCGGCTGCCTTGATCGTTGCCTTTCGAGCCGGAGCCTTCTTGACAGTTGCTTTCCTGGCAGCGGCTTTCTTGGCCGGCGCCTTTCTTACTGTGGTCTTAGCCATGGTTTTCTATCTCCCAAAAATTAGTCCGTCTGATTCGGACAAAAAAATCATGTGCAAATTAAACCGATTTGTTGACAGGAAAAATCATTTCTGCCTGCAAAAACTTTCTCAAAGGATGAAAAGTGTTGCATGAAGGTCGCAAAATTGAATGATTTCATAAAGTTTGTAAGATGAGCGGATTCAAATTTTGAGCTGCACGATGCTTCGCAGTTGGCAGCAAGGTATTCCACGTCGGACCATCTTGGTGCCTCAAGTCAGAACCCTCATCGCGGTTCCGACCTGAGGTATCAGGATGGTCGTTACTTTGGAACAGAGCAACTTTCTATCTTTCGTTGGGATCGTTCCGAATTTGGATAAAGGCAGGTTGCGCTAAATGAATTGGCTCAACTGATTTGTCCGAGAGACGGGTTTGAAAATCTCGCAGTCGACGTCACGGCAAGGCTGCTGCAAAGGCACGCCAACAACGTGAAAGAGGACCAGGCCGATCGCGTGTCGATATACTTTGCCAGCCAGCCGGTGATCACCAGCATTTACCACTTCAAGGAGGAGCTGAGGCTCTCCGTCATTAAAGGGGGCATCCTCGAATCGAAGTCTAAGGTCTGCAGTCTTGCCGGACTGACAGATCAAGGACACGACGAGGATGCCTTCATTTGACGTTACGCTGAACCTGCCGGGTTTTACAATCGCCAAGGCGAGTGGTTTCAACCCGATTGTCTATGACCTTGTTTGCCATCACGAACCTCATTGCCCGCATTGCGGCGGCTCAGACCTGCGCAAGAAGGACAAGGTGCAGCGCAGTGTCTGGCACGAAAGCGTCGGCCTGCGCCGTGTGCTGCTGAGGTTTTCGGTTTGCAAGTATCACTGCCGCGGTTGCGGCCGGTATTTCCGCCAGCGCCTGGATGGCATCTTGCCCTGGCAGCGCTCGACCGAGGCTCTTAAGAAACAGGTCTACCGGCAGCACACCCATGGCATCTCGCGCAAAAGCCTTGCCAGCAATTGCCGCAAGTCAGACAGCACCATCGCGCGCTACTACGATCACATGTACGACCTTGAGAACCGCAAACTCAAGACGCTGCAGATCCCGCGCGTGCTCGGCATCGACGAGCATTACTTCTCGCGGCAGATGCGGTTTGCAACGACCTTTTGTGATCTCAAGAAGCGCCGCGTGTTCGATGTGACAGCAGGACGTTCGGCTACTTCGCTTGGCTCATATCTATCGGACTTGGAAGGCAAAAACCGTGTCCGCATCATCTGCATGGACCTGTCGGAGAGCTATGCTCGATCGCGCGGCGCTACTTTTCGGGTATTAGGAATCGGAACGATCCCGAATAAAGACAGAAAGTTGCTCGCCTCTAAAGTGGCGATCATCTTTGTGCTTTAAGTTGGAACCGCAATAGCGGTTCCAACTTAAAGCACGATGATCTCATGAAAACCTGCCGCCAGATCGATCCCGGACTTTTGTACCGCCGCGGCGCGTCGAGGCTCCTGCAAAAGCACGCCCGCAATCTGACGATGAACCAGGCGGGCCGGCTCAAAACCTATCTCGACAGTCAACCGGCGGTGGCGCGCATCTATGACTTCAAAGAGGAGTTGATGGCGGTGCTCACCGCCAAGAACCAAACCAAAGACCAGTGCCGCATCCTCGCCTATCGATTGCTCGAAGCGATCAGACAGTTGCGGCAAAGTCCATTCGAAGATTGCCAGAAGCTTGGACGCACGCTTGAAGCCTGGCAGGTCGAGATTGGCCGCATGTGGCGTTTCTCACGCTCAAACGGCATCACCGAGGGCTTTCACCGACAGATGAAACTGATCCAGCGCCGCGCCTTCGGCTTTCGCAACTTTGACAACTATCGTCGACGTGTTCGCGCACTCTGCGCATGAGCTGTGACGAGATAGAAGGAAAACTGATAGAACGCTAAGATAAGCCGCAGATCATAGACCTGCCCCCGTTTTCGACGAAGAGCCCATCGAAAGATGAAACTCATCCAGCGTCGCGCCTTCGGCTTTCGTAACTTCGATAACTACCGCCGCCGCGTACGGGCCCTCTGCGCATGAGCAATGACAAGACAGGAGGAGAGCTGATAGAAAGCTAGAAGAAGCCGCAGATCATAGACCTGCCCCCGTTTTCAGCGAAGAGCCAGAGCCTTTCGACGAAGAGCCCAACGATTTTATTGGCGCACCGGGGAAGATTCGAACTCCCGACCCCCAGATTCGTAGTCTGGTGCTCTATCCAGCTGAGCTACCGGTGCAGATGAGCGGTCGTAGTGCTTGCCGGGAGAAAATCAGCAACGCAGATGTCCGCCTGATCGCATTCAGCGTTGTCGCAGGGGCCGATTGCCTGCCAACCACTCTGAATGGTCTGGAAGGTTCAAGCTCGTAACGCTTCTCGGCGGAAATGTCTATAGTTTCCTGTGCAGCATGCAGGGGAGACGGGTGAACGCACTTAGAGCAACCTGCCTTTATTCGGAATCGGAACGATCCCGAATAAAGGCAGAAAGTTGCTCGCCTCTAAAGTGGCGATCATCTTTGTGCTTTAAGTTGGAACCGCAATAGCGGTTCCAACTTAAAGCACGATGATCTAGCCGGTTATCAAGCTGGCGAGGAAGTCGTCGTCCCAGGCGGCAGGGCGGCGTTTGACGCGCAGGCTCTTTTTGCCACCGGCCTGCCGCAGCGAGTTTGCGGTAATGTGCTTGACGACGGCGAAGTTGGCCGGTGCGTTGGCCTTGCGGATGCGGCATTCGTCGTCTCGGAACACCACGTCCATCACCCAATGATGGCAATGATGGAAGTTCTCGATGCCGCAATAGGCTCGGATCGCGGCGCCTTGCCGTTCGCCATCCGCCTTGAGCGATGAAATCCAATAGCGCGTCTCGATACGGCCATGGTTCTTTTCTACCGTCTCATGTCGGCTGACATGTGCATTGGTGAAACCACGCGCGACCTGTTCCGCGAAAAACTCCTCGACATCCGCGTGCAACGTACCCTGGTTACCTTTGAGAGCCAGCACACAATCGGCCCCTCTACCGATGATCTAGGCAGAGATCATGTGGATTGGCGCTTGTGCGCCGCCGTGCTGGTCGGAACGGCGCAGCGTTTTACCATCGATCGCGATAATGTCGTCTGAGACGCCTGCCAGCGCGCTTGTCCCGGCAATGAAGCAAGCCTGAAACTGCTCGCTGTCGAGGGTCGCAAACAAATCGCCGAGTTGATCGTGGCTCGGCGTGCTGCTCTGGAACGGGGCGAAGCGGCTCAGAAAATCGAGCTTCTTGCCAAACTCGGCAATCTCGACCCTGCTTTCAGCACTAGCGAGGGTTGCAACGAGGGCCAGCAGCAACACCACATCGACACGCGAGACATCCAGGTCGGCTGGACGCTCAAAACGTTGCCGTTGTCGAGATCGCAACGCCAAATCATCCACCGACAAACGAAAGAAGCGGGCCCTGCAACCGCAGAGCCAGCTTCCAATCCGGTCAGGTCAAATCCGGCCGGCCGTGGCGGCCGGCCGCCAATCCTACCTTCTCCGTCTTCTTCTGCCACGCCAGCGCCGTCTGCGACCGCGCCAACGACGCCTGCGCCAGCGTCGCCTGCGCCAACGGCGTCTGCGCCGGCGCCGCCTGGCACCATGGCACCAGCGTCGGCGACCGCGCCCGTGACAATGCCGGTAATACCGGAAATGAGCCTCGGCGGTTGAAGCCGTCGACATCAATGCGGCACCTGCAAGACCCGTAACGGCCATGCCGTATGACACAATTGAGCCAAGACCGTAAATTGTGACCATAGCCACTGCCGCAATCGTCATGATCACGTTGCGGCGAACGGTATTACCAATCGACCTCAGCGTGCGGCCCATTGCACGTGCCCTCTCAGGGAGCGTCATTTTATCCATTTCAGGCTATCCATTTCAGGGCCCTTCCCGCCTGCGAACAGGCGACAATGCTACCGATAATATTACTGGCTCTTGCCAGCCGGCAAAGTGTTGCCGACGATCGCGCAAAGTGCAAGCTTCCATTTGTGATTTTCATTACGTAGAACGATTGTGCACCAGGTTGTTTGGCGCACGCAGTTAACGGCGCGGAAATTGTTGCCGTCGAATGTCCACAGAATGCTCTGCATCAGATCGCGACCGGCTTCTTAACCTATTGCTGCCTAACGCATAAACTTGTCCTGATCGCACCTCTTGAGAGACTGGCTGATGGTTCAACCGATGTCTGATTCAAAGCCGACCTACGTTGTCGGTATCAACTGCTACGATCATGATGTCAGCGCTTGCCTGCTGCGCGACGGGGAGATCATCTGCGCAATTTCAAAGGAGCGCCTGACCCGCGAGAAGCACGACGGCGGCTTCCATCAAGAACCGGTCGACTACTGCCTGGAGGCGGAGGGTATCGGGTTGGACGATGTCGATCTTGTGGTGCGCAATTGCTACGTGCTGCCGGTGCACGAATTGGAGGAGCGCCTCGTCTATGAGGACTCCGGCGAATACATGGAACCCGATGATCGCGAGAACGCCGTCAAGTCACCGTTGTTTCGCGCAAACTCCGACAAGGTCCGCACGATTTCCCACCACGTTGCACACGCCTATTCGGCGTTTGCAGCCAGTCCCTTCGAGGATGGCGTGGTTATGATCGTTGACGGTGTCGGCAGCTATTGCGCCGACGTCAAGGAACCTGGCCAGCTGACCGCGGACGCCAATCCTCTCGCGCGTGAATCCGAGAGCTACTACAAGTTCTCCGGCACCAAACTCGAAACCCTCAAGAAGGTTTGGTTGGAACCGGTTCGCGGCGTCCTCAGCGACGAGTTCTATTTCATGCCGGGCCTCGGCGCACTCTACAGTCGCGTTTCAAGCTATGTCTTTGCAGACTGGAACAAGTGCGGCGAGGTTATGGGGTTGGCGCCCTACGGCCGGCCAGGCATGGTCGCACCAATGCTGGACATCAAACACGACGGCACCCTCGTCGTGCCGCAGTGGACGGCCGCATTCAACAAACCTTACATGTCCGACGCCGATGAGGATTGGGAGGAAAGCCCTCACTTGAAGCATTGGCAG
Source organism: Hyphomicrobiaceae bacterium (assembly GCA_965223355.1). Taxonomy (GTDB): domain Bacteria; phylum Pseudomonadota; class Alphaproteobacteria; order Rhizobiales; family Hyphomicrobiaceae; genus Tectiglobus. Next base: position 1,750,884 of record CBDCWE010000003.1, on the reverse strand, counting down.
GACGTTGCATGGCGCGTCCAGGACGACACCGAGAAAGTGCTGCTGCACCGGGCCAAATGGTTGCGCGAGACAACCGCTGCCAACACCCTTTGCATGGCCGGCGGCGTCGCCCTTAACTGCGTTGCCAACGGCCGAATTGCCCGCGAAGCCGGCTTTGACAACATCTGGATCCAACCGGCCGCCGGTGACGACGGCATCGCCATCGGCTGTGCGCTCTATGGGTATCACGAAATTCTCGGCAAACCGCGGTCCCATGTCATGGAGCATGCCTACCTGGGCCGGCCGTACTCGCAAGAAGACGTCGAGGATGGCCTCACCGAGGGCATGACCCGCCTCCAGATTTCCCGCGAAAAACCGGACGACATTTGTGTCGATGCAGCCCGGCTGTTGGCCGAGGGTAACGTCTTCGGTTGGTTTCAGGGTCGTTCGGAGTTTGGCCCGCGTGCCCTTGGCAACCGGTCAATTATTGCTGATCCGCGCAGCATCGACATGAAAAACAAGCTGAATGAGCGCGTCAAGCATCGTCAGGCTTTTCGCCCGTTTGCGCCCATCGTGATCTGCGAGCGGGCCCATGAGATTTTCGACGGCGAGCACGATTCTCCCTTCATGCTGATCGCCCAAGCGGTGAAGCCGGAATGGCGCAGCAAGCTTGCAGGCATCACCCACGTCGATGGCACGGCCCGCATCCAAACCGTGCGCCGCGAAACCAATGAACGCCTCTACCGCCTGCTCGAGGAATTCGACAAGCTGACCGGCGTTCCGGTGCTGATCAACACGTCCTTCAACGTCAAGGGCGAGCCCATCGTCGAAACGCCGGACGATGCCGTCAGCTGCTTCCTTGCAACCGGTATCGACTATCTCGCCATTCATGACTGGCTGGTGAAAAAGACCATCATGCACGCGGTCATATCACCGGTTATGTCAGCGGTGGATGACACAACCACCATGGTGCGCGCCGGCATGGAAGCGTTGGAGAAGGCCTGAGGGAGTTATCCGTGCGGTTGCAACCTGGCGCAGCCGACATGTCCGGCCTTAAGATGACAGCGCCGCTTGCGGGTTGGAAACCTGGGCTCAAGGAACAAAGTATGCCAGGTCATGGTCTATGCAGCCGAGGCGGTTGACGTGCCAGCCCTCCTGGCCAATCAGCGGAACAAACCGGACGTCGCCGAGATCGTCTTCTTGGAAGGTGTCGTGATCCGACCGCGTGACGCGCTTCAACGCCTGATCGCGCTGGCTTTCGCCAACCGGGATGAGCATTCGGCCGCCGAGTTTGAGCTGCATCTTCAGTGTCTGGGGCACCGCCGGTGCGCCGGCCGAGACCAAGATCGCATCGAACGGCGCGTTCTCGGGCCAGCCCGCGGTCCCGTCGGCATGGCGTACGTGCACGTTGCCATAGCCGGCAGCGTTGAGGTTCGACCTCGCGAAGTCCGCCAACGCCCCGATCCGTTCGATGGCAAATACGTCCCGCGCGATCTCCGACAGCACCGCGGCGGCATAGCCGGAACCCGCCCCGATCTCGAGAACGACATCGCTGTTCTTCAGTTCGAGCGCTGCAATCATGAACGCCACCACAAAGGGCTGCGAAATCGTCTGGCCTGAACCGATCGTCAACGGCTGGTCGTCATAAGCAAACTGGACGTGGTCGGGTTTGACAAACAGCTCGCGCGGGACCCGCTTCATCGCACGCAGCACGTTGTCATCCGTGATGCCGCGCTCGATCAGCTGAGTTTCGACCATGCGCGCGCGCTGATCAGATGAGGTGGTGTTGTTCTCGATATCCATCCTGACACTCATCCCCGTTCCCCCTGGCCCGTTCTCCCCGGTGCGCATATTGAGCTTCGGAACTTCTGATCAAATCACAGGCTTGCAAAGGGCACTGTCCGTTGGCGGGATCGGGAACGGCGGAGCCCTTGACTTAGTCGCCGTTTGACGGCGGTCCTTGAAGGGCTTTCAGCCCCTCGCCCCCTCTTCCCGACCAGTGATCCCCTGCACCGCGAACGTGGTCGGAGGTTACCGTCGGCCTGGCCCGGCAGATGCCATAGTCTGAAAGACGCCCGGTACAATCTCAAGAGTTATCCCGAAATGCCCGGGCCCGAGATTGATGCGCATCAATCGGCCAGGCCGGCAATTCAGCGGCAAATCAGAACCGGCAGCGAACTTTGGGTGATGACGCTGTTGGCCTGACTTCCGAGTAAAAGCCTCGAAACACCACGCCGGCCGTGCGAGCCCATCACGATGAGATCGCAGTTCTCGTCCGCGGCTGTCTTTAGAATTCCGTCGGCCGGATGCGTGTCTTTGAGGTAGATCGACTCGCACGGCACGCCGCTATCGGATGCGATCTGTTCGGCACGCGACAGCGTGGCTGCCGCCCATTGCTGCATGGAGCGCTCGTATTCATCAACCGGAAATCCGATTGCGGCTTCACCGACCACGACCGCGTTCCACGGTTCGGCAACGGTGAGAATGGTCACTTTGGCACCGAGATCCTTGGCCAGCGCGACACCCTGTCCGAGCGCCCGGAATGCCAGGTCCGATTCGTCAATGGCAATTAACAAATGCTTATACATGTTTTCAACTTTCCTCGCGGCTACCTGAGAAATTGCAGTGGTCCGCCCGCTTGCCGGCCCGGCCGCCGATGAGACCACGGGCCCTGGATGGTCGGGCCGGCAAGCGGGCCGGTTGGGGCTCACTGTGCACGGCTCTAACGGCTCTTCGTGACGAGGTTCAACAAATCGATCGGCAACGGGAACACGATCGTTGAGCTCTTTTCGCCGGCAATGTTGCCGAGCGTCCCGAGATAGCGCAATTGCATTGACTCGGGATGGGCGGCAAGCTTTTCGCCGGCCTGGACCAGCTTTTCGGCAGCCTGCAGCTCGCCTTCGGCATCGATGATCTTGGCCCGCCTGAGACGTTCGGCCTCGGCTTGCTTGGCGATTGCGCGCACCATCTGTTCATCCAGATCGATGTGTTTGAGTTCGACGTTCGAGACCTTGATGCCCCAAGCGTCGGTTTGCTGATCGAGAATCTGCTGGACATTATCATTGAGTTGCTCGCGCTCGGCCAGCATCTGATCGAGTTCGTGCTGACCGACAACCGAGCGCAGCGTCGTCTGCGCCAGCTCGCTCGTTGCTTCGTTGAAGTCCTCGACCTGGATCACGGCCTTTTCCGGATCGATGACACGGTAGTAGACGACCGCGTTCACCCTGACCGAGACGTTGTCGCGGGAAATGACGTCCTGCGGCGGCACATCGAAAACGCGGGTGCGCAGATCGATCCTTTCCACCTGTTGAACGATCGGAATGACCAGGATCAGGCCGGGCCCCTTAACGCCGGTAAAACGACCGAGCGTGAAGACCACCCCGCGCTCGTACTCGCGCAAGATCCGGATCGCCAAGGCGATGATAAACACGATCACCAGAATAGGGATCAGCATCGAAAACAAATACGTCGGGATCATGTGCGGTTCCTTTCCGCTGTCATTCCACCATCAGTGTCAGACCATCTCGTGCGATGACCGTGACGCCATTTCCGGGCGCGAATTGCTTGCCCGAGCGAGCCGCCCAGATCTCGCCGTGGACGCGGATCCTGCCGCTGTCGCCGCTCCAACTCAGGACTTCCGCCCGAAGGCCGATCAGCTCTTCGCTGCCGCTGGCGACCTTGGCTCGCCGCGAGCGTAGCAGAAAGCCCAACAGCCCGATCAGCAGCAGCGCGCTGGTTGTCGCCGTCGCGATGATCAGCGGCGTGTAGATCGAAATGTCGATATCCGCGCCGGCTGGATCAAACAAGAAGATCGCACCGAGAATAAAGGCAACGATGCCGCCGAAACCGAGGATACCGAAACCCGGCGCCAGCCCTTCGCCGACCATCAACGCAAGCCCCAGCAACAACAGGGCGAGGCCGGCGTAGCTGAGCGGCAGCGCCGATAGTGCAAACAGCGCCAGCACCAAACTGATCGCACCGACGATACCGGGCCCGGTCAGCCCCGGGCTCCAAAACTCGAAAATGATGCCGTAGATGCCGATCAGCAGGAGAACAAAGGCAATGTTCGGGTTGGCAATGGCACTGAGGAACTTCACTTTCCAACCCGGCTCAATGCGTTCGACGCGGGCAGCTCGAACATCGAGGCGTTTGTCGCCTGCAACCGTCTTGACCACCCGCCCGTCGATTTGCCGCAGGAAGTCCGCCACATCGTTCGCCACGACATCAACGATACGTTCTTTGAGGGCTTCGCTTGCCGTCAGAGTGGCGGCGTCCCGGACAAACTTGTCGGCCCATTTCTCGCTGCGCCCGCGCAGTTGTGCAAGGGAGCGCAAATAGGCGATCGAATCGTTCAGGATCTTCCGCTCCATTGCCGTTTTGGCGTCGGCGGGCCTGGTCTTGTCGGCGGGCTGGGGCTGCGGCTGTTGCGGTTGCTTGGGAAGGCCGGGAAACGACATTTGCACCGGCGTGGCAGCACCGAGATGAGTGCCCGGAGCCATGCCAACGAGGTGTGAAGCATAGGCGATGAACGTGCCGGCGCTGGCGGCGCGCGCGCCGCTTGGTGCCACAAACACGCCCACCGGCACGTTTGAAGCGAGAATGTTCTGGATAATGTCGCGGGTCGCCGCAACCAGCCCGCCGGGCGTGTCGATTTCGATGACGAACAAGGTGGCATCCGCGTCTGCTGCCGCGGCAAGGGCCTCGTTTATCATGATGCTGGTGCCGGCCCCGATCGCACCTTTGAGCTGAACGACGTGGACCAGTCCGTGCTCGCCGCCGGCTTTCTGTGAGACGGCCGCACGTGCAAAGCTGCCCGACAGCAAACAAACCAACAGCAGCTTAACGACGATACGCCAGGTCACGATGTTCCACCTTGCGGCAATTGGGTAAGGCACGATGACATTACCGGTGCGTGCGGCCAATGGCGACATCCCTGACACCGCTTCCGCACGCTTCTGCGGTTTCAGACGTCTTAGATCATTTTCGCCCAACGCGGAATTGATCTAAGACCGCCCCAGCTATGAATTGACACACGTCACGGGTTTCCAAAGGGCAACGCCCTTTGGTCGGGTTGTTAGGGCTGAAAGCCCTAACGTATCGCCGCTTTGCGGCGATCGATGCGGGGCTTTCAGCCCCTCAAACTCCCCGATCAGGGGTTAGCCCCCTGGACCCGGATTTGGTCAGAGAACCCCTTAGCTCAAGCCCAGGTCCTGCCTGATGGCATCATAGCGCGGGCGGAAATCGTAGGTCGCGTAGAACTCGGTGTCGAAGGCGCCCCAAGCGCGCCGCTCGATAACGAGGTTGACGTCGCGCAGTTTGCCGGCAGGACAGCGCAGCGTGACGACCTGGCCGATGCCCATCATCACGTACCAGGAGACGATCTCGCAGCCATCCGGCGGAAAGTTCTGCCAGAACTCGGCAGCATCGAGCCTGTCGTTGATCTCACCGAGGCTCTTGTCCTGCTGGTGTTTGAGCATGATGGTGAGCATCATTGTGCCGTCGTGGTCTGACATCGGTCCACCTCTCTCGGTCCGCAGCAGCCTTCAGTTGGCGCGCTGGTGAGCATTATGTCCGGCTTCGGTGTGGCGATTATACTCGATCCCACCACGCTTCGACACAGACCACTAGTCCCGCGATGCGCGCACGATTGCGATCACCAGGCCTGTGCCGCTTTGCGCTGTTGTCGATGATATTCAATATCCAGTATTGAATTCTGAATTCAGAATGCTATAAGCGATCACGGTGACAGGCACAGCGCCAGGTCGGCGCGCGATTGTTGTTTCACGGGCGTACCGAGCGCCCTGACCAAGTCCGGGGTCCAGGGGACCCATCCCCTGGTCGGGGTGTTTGAGGGGCTGAAAGCCCCTCAAGGATCGCGGCAAAGCGGCGATTGGTTAAGGCCACGCCCCGTGGAAACCGGCACGATGAAGGAGCGTTGGCTGACAGCATGTTGGATGAACTCGAATCACATCCGGCTTTGATTGATCAGGTCCACGACCAGTTGGTGGCCGCGATCTCGAGCGGGCGCCTGGCACCCGGTCAACGCCTGACGCAAGAGCGCGTTGCCGAGATGCTGGGCGTGTCGCGCCAACCGGTCAGCCACGCCCTGCAGGTATTAAAGCATCGCGGTTTGGTCATCGAGCACGGCAAGCGCGGCCTGGCGGTTGCCCCCATTGATGGCGAACGCATCCGCCAGCTTTATCAAATCCGCGAGGCCCTCGATGGGCTGGCGGCGCGGTTGGCGGCACAGCGGATTGCGCAGGGCCTGGCGCAGACCGGTGAGGTTGATCGCTTCAGGCAAGCACTGGCGGACGGTCAGGGCATGGCTGCGGCCGCGGTGATCCTCGAACTGGTGCAGGCCGATGTCGCCTTTCACCGTGCCCTCTACCAGCTCTCCGGCAATCCCGAGATTGCGTTGACGGTGGCCGAGCAGTGGCCGCAGTTCATGCGCTCGATGGCGGTGGTGCTCGAGGGTGGCCAGCGGCGCGATACGATCTGGCGTGAGCACGCGCAGATTGCAGCGGCCGTGCTGGACGGTTGTTCGCAAACCGCAGAGCGGCTCGCCCGGGCTCACACCTATCGGGCCGGCGAAGCGACGGCGCGCAGGGTTGTCGGCACCCGGCAATCAGCCCGCCGGGCGGGCGGTTTAATGGCAGCAGATTGACAATGGAGGACGCGACATGAAACTGACAGATGCCCAACTGCAGCAGTTCGAAGAGGACGGTTGGATTTTCATACCCGATTGTTTCTCACCGCAGGAAGTCGCGGTGCTGCGAGACGAGGGTGAAAGGATTTACGCGCAGAACCGTGAAGAGGTTTGGCGCGAAGCTTCAGGCGCGCCGCGCACGGCGTTTGCAGCCCACCTCTACAGTGAAGCTTTCGGCATCCTCGGGCGCCACCCGCGGTTGATCGAACCCCTCGAACAGGTGTTCGGTGAGAAGGTCTACATGCATCAGTTCAAGGTCAACGCCAAGGCCAAGTTCGACGGTGATGTGTGGCAGTGGCACCAGGACTTCGGTACCTGGCATCGCGATGACGGCATGCCGGAACCAAGAGCAATGAACATTTCCGTGTTCCTCGATGAGGTGTTTGCGTTCAACGGACCGTTGATGCTGATCCCGAAGAGCCACACGCATGGTGTGCTCGCTGCCGGCCATGACGTGACGACGACCAGCTATCCGCTGTGGACATTGGACCACGAAACGGTCGAACGTCTGGTTGAAGAAGGCGGCTTGGTGGCGCCAACCGGCAAACCGGGCGGCGTCTTGATGTTCCACGGCAATCTTGTCCACGGCTCAGCCGGCAACATAACGCCGTTCCCGCGCAAAATCGTCTATCTAACGCTGAATGCCGTCTCCAACTACATTCGCAAGCCGACACGCAAGCCGTGGATTGCCCATCAGGATTTCACACCGATTGAGACCTGCGATGATGATGCTTTGCTGAAGTTTGCACGTGCAAGGGGCGCCGCGCAAGCCGCAGAATAGATCATTTTCGCCTCAGGCGGGCCTGCCGTGCCGGCCCGCTGACTGGCTCAATTGCTCGATGCGGCCGCCTTGGTCTCGCCCTTGGGCCGAAAGAAGACGTCGACCCGCATACCGGAGAGCAACGGCGGCATGCCGTCGAGTACGATCTCCACTTCCAGGATCTCAACATCGCGCGGCTTGCTCGGCCCGCGCAGTCCCAGCCCCGGGGTCGCGACACGCGGGGCAATGCGCACGACCTTACCGGCATGGTCCTGGCCCTCGAACGCGTTCGAACGCACGATCACGTGCTGGCCAAGTGCAATGCTGCCAATGTCGCGCTCTTCGACTTCGGCAGTCACCTCCAGATTGCCGAGATCCCCGACGATCGCGATCGGAACGGCGTTGCCGGGGCCGGCCATTTCGCCGGTCTTGGCGTCGAGACGCAAAATGCTGCCGTCGGTCGTCGCGCGAATACGGGTCCTGTAGTAGGCGTTTTCAGCCAACCGCAAATCGGATCGTGCGATCGCCAGGCCGGAATCAAGTCTGGTCACCGGCGGCAGTTCGCCTTGGGCTTCGAATTCCGACAACGCCTTGCGCTTGAGGGCGACGGCAGCCTTCGCGGCCGCGACCGCCTTGCGGGCAGCTTCGATGCGCTGCGCAGGTCCCTCTGTCAGCTTGCGATCCAGATAGGCGCTGTCGAACGCCACCCGCGCCTCGTGCAAACCGCGTTCCGCTGCGGCAAACGCATCGAGATGTTTGCGCCAGGCCAACATCGGTTTTTTGGCCGCTTCCTCATCCTCTTCGCGTTCGGCCATGCGCACCTGAACCTCGGCGCGCGCTGCACCAAGCCGGGCCAGTGCATCCTCGTCGTTGAGCTTCGCCAGCGGATCGCCCGCATGCACCTTGTCGCCAACCTTGGCATAGACGTCGGTAATGATCCCGGTCGCCTCAGGAACAATTTTGATTTCGCCGCCGCGCGGCTTGACGCGGCCTGGCGCAGAGGCGGCCCACCTGCTCCCGGCGCCCGCCGCAATACTGCCGGGCACCGCCGTGGCCGGGTCGGAACGCGTTTGCGCCCGCCGCGCTTCCTGCCACGACGGCAGATAAGCCGCTATCGCACTTATTATCAGCGCCAGCGCCGCCGCAATCGCAAGTGTGACCAACGTCGAGTCTGGTCTGATCCGGCTATGCGTTGACCCGTTTCTTTCGTCTTCTGGTTCTGGTGGCATTGTATTCTGGTCTTGCACTCGTCGAACTGGGATTACTGGGGCGCTCATCGTCGATAATCCGGCCATCTTCTATATTGAGAATTCGGTCTGCGTAAGTAAGCGTTCGCGCGTCATGCGTCACAGCCAGAACGGCGTGCTGATCCTCATGGGCGATCCTGGCGAGCAACTGCATGACGGCGTGACCGTTTTCGCTGTCGAGCGCCGCGGTCGGCTCATCGGCAAGGATCAGCGCCGGCGCACCGGCGATTGCGCGCGCGACCGCCACACGTTGCTGTTCCCCGCCCGACATTTTCTTGGGAAAGCTGTCCATCCGGTGGCCAAGCCCCACAGACTTGAGCGCTTCCTCGGCGCGCTCGCGCGCCTGTTGTCTGCCAACGCCGCGCACATCGAGCGCCAGCCGCACGTTCTCGGCTGCACTCAGTGTCGGAAACAGGTTGTAGGACTGAAAGATGAAGCCGATGTGTCGACGGCGCAGCTCCGCCAGCTGATCGGGCGTCATGCCATCGGTATCTTGCTCGTCGATGATCACTTTGCCGCAGGTTGGTGACAGGATGCAACCGAGCATCGAAATCAGTGTCGTCTTACCGCTGCCGGATGGGCCCATGAGCAGCGTTAACTCACCGGCTTGAAGCGACAACGACACGTTGTTGACGGCGCGCACGGCGCCCGCCCCCTCACCGAGCTCTTTCACGATATTTTGAACTTCGGCGACCACTTTCTTCGTCATCGGCTGAACACCATCGCCGGATCGATCCGGGTCACTTTCACGATCGCAGACAATGCCGAGATCGCACACATTGAAACGGTCAGCGCAAACAGAGCCAGGGCCAAATGCGGCGTCATGACAATCGGTAGTTCGCTTCCCGCGCTCATCACCACCACGGCGAGCGCGATCGCCATGCCGAGAACATACCCCATAACCGCACTGAGGCCCGCCTGCGCCAGGATCACACGATGGATATAGCCGGACGACGAGCCAAGGGCTCTGAGGGTGGCAAATTCGTTGAGATGATCCTTGGTGCTGGCATAGAGCGTTTGCGCGACAATGACAGTGCCGACCAAGGTTCCGAGAATCGCCCCGCCGATCAACGCAATGCCGGCGCCGGTGCCGAACAACCAGTGCGCGATACTGCGCTGCTTGATCTCGGCCTTGGTCAAAATGTCGAGATCCGGCAGCCGCGCCTTGAGGTCCGACTGTACGACCGACAGATCTGCGCCGGGTGCCAGTTTTACAAGGTAGAAGGACGCCGAACGCGGCGGCATTGCCTGCAGTTTGCGGGCTTGGCGCAAGGTCGTGAAGATGTAGGGGGTCGTCGTAAATGAACGGATGCCGTGCGTCAGCAGCGTCACGCGTACGCGCTGGCCGTTGATCTCCGCCGTCGATCCCATGCCCGTGACGCCGAGATACGCAAAGTAGGTCTGATCCGCCGACACCGCGTCCGGCAACTTCAGCGCGTCAAGATCGCCGGCCGTAACATTCCATGGCAACAGGCCGTCATCCGCGACATCCGTGCCGACAACCACGATGAGCTGGCTGGCACCGTCCGGCTTTTTCCAGTTGCTGAATGCCGACACAATCGGATAAACGCGGGCCACGCCCGGCGTCGACAAGGCGGTATAGCGCTCGTTGCCGGTCAGCACCCCGGATTCTTCGATGCTCTTCGTGCCGTACGCGGAGATCCAAATCTCGCCGTTGGCGTTGTCGATCACCGACGTGATGATGCGACTGGTTCCCGCATAGATGCCGAGCTGTATCGCAACCAGGACCACTGAGAAAAGAATACCGACAATTGTGACAGATAGACTGACCTTGTCATAAAACAGGTTGCGCATGGCGAGAGTTAAGATCATCGAACAGACCGATCTTTCGGTTTATTGCATGCATGTGATGAACCGGGCCTCAACGGCCGCCGCATATGCTGCAAGTCGCAAGCTCATCAGATAGTCCCCGCCGATAATGCGATATAGCCTCGCGACGGCGCACTTACCATGTCCCGGCGGCCTTGGAACGAACTTGCCGCAGTTTGACAAGTCCTCGGGCGAGACCATAGCGGCATGTCAACCGAATTGTCACGTCGTCTCGTCACAAGGTAACCAACATTAAGAAATATGTCTAACCTCCCGAAATTCAATTAACTTAACCTCAACAAGCGGAGCCCGCAAATGCTGCCAATTCCCGCCCGCCAATGCCGCCGCGTGTTGCGTTTACTAACGCATGCAGGTATTGCCACAGCACTGATTGCTCAGTCTTCCGGCGTGCTCGCGGCAACCGACATATCCGGCGTTTGGTTAAATGACACCGGCAACGGCGCGGTTCATTTGCGCTACTGTGGCGCACACAATGAGAGCCTTTGCGGATATGTCGTATGGTTAAGCTCTCAGATCGACCGCGCCGGCAAACCAATCAAAGACTCGCTCAACCCTGATCCGAAACTGCGTGGCAAACCCATTTGCGGCCTGCAGGTTATCGGAAGGTTGAAACCGCAACGCGACGGCAGTTGGGACAACGGCTGGATCTACGACCCCGAAATGGGTAAATCCTTCGACGTCGCCGTCAAGCAGTTGTCGGTCAACCGCCTCAAGATCACGGGCTACATGGGCACCAAACTGCTCAGCAAGAGTTTCGTGTGGCGGCGAGCGCCATCCAATATCAACCACTGTACGTCGCGCCGGTCATAGCCGTACTATCCGACAACAGTTCCATCTTGTTCCGGAAAGCCGTGCCGGGCTCTCGCCAATTTTCGCGTTCATGCTGTCCACCTGTATGGCCATGTAGCAGTAACTTGATCGCACCGCCGCATTGAATCACAAGCTGTTCGATCCAATCCTTAAAGGGCGAACCGGCAACAGCGAGCTGGACGATGCACAAGCGCTTCCGAACACCCGTTTCATTGCTGACGATGAGCTGCCTCATCATCCAATCCACCGTCGCCGGCCTCGCCCAAACCGGGCCGTTGACACGCAATGACTATCAGGCCTGTCGGACCCAGGATGAAGCCGAGTTTCGCAAGGCCATTCGTGCGATTACCATTGCCGCCCTGCAGCAAGGCACGAAAGACCTCGACTTTGCCGCCTTGGTTCGCGATCAGTGGCGCCGCCTCAAATTGGAAGCGGTCGTCGACAAACGGGTCGAACTTGCCACGTCCGAAGTCCGTTCCGAAACCAGTTGGGGGCAGCTGCTCAAGTCACTCGCCTACCGCGACAAGGCCAAGGAACTCGCATCCGCTGTCGCCGAGCGCGTCTATCGCTCGGATGCGTTGAAGGCGGCGCTTGAGGAGATGGCGGTCGGTGTCGGCCTCGAGGTCGGCAAGTCGATTGAGTTGACCACGGCCGATGCAGCCCGCCCGGCGCAACGTTGCCTGCAGGCCTACCTTGGTCCGCGCTACGGCCGCACGGTTGCCAAGGCGGTCAACCAAGATGCAGCAACCGCATTCGTGATGACCCCTGATGCAGCCACCGCTACCGCCTCCGGAACCGCGATCGCCAGGAATGCCTCGGGGGCCATTACCGGCGCGGTTATCCTTCTCGTGCGCCGTCAAATGGCCCGCATGGCTCAGCGCATTGGTCAACGCGTGGTCGGCTCTGTTCTCGGGCGCCTGGTTGCCGTTGTTGCCGGTGGTATTGGTGTGATTTTGATCGCCAAAGACGTCTGGGACCTGCGCCACGGCGTGTTGCCGATCATTGCCACCGAGATGAAGTCTCAGGTAACCAAGAAGAAGGTGCGCGACGAACTGGCAGTCGCGATCAAGAGCCAGATTGAGCAGCAACTGGAAACCATCGCGGATACGACATCCGAACGAATTGTCGACATCTGGCGGGATTTCAAACGCGCGCACCTCAAGGTCCTGCAGCTCGCCGCATCGAACCCATCCTTCAAGGACTTCGTCAATGCCATCGAACCCGTTCAGCTGCCACGGCTCGATGAAGCGGTAGCGATCGTTTTGCGCAATGACGGTGAAGCCGGCCTGTCGACCAAGCTCGCCGACGGCACCCTCCAGCGTGCCGTCACCAATCTCGACGGCGCCGGATTTCAGATCGCGCGCGAGACCCAGTCCCTCGACAACGCGTTGGCGTGGTCCGCGCTCGCCGGCGACCGCCTCAAGGGCGTGATCGACCATGTGCTGCACAAGCGCGCCAAACCGGCCGAGTTCTCCCGACGATCGCTGGACCGGTTGCTCTCGCTCAACGATCGGATCGTCATCGGCCGCCTTGCCGCCGTGCAGCGCGGCTCCCGCGACGTGCTCTTTGACCTCGGCAACGAACAACTGATCCACCTCGCTCGCGGCATGGAAGTCGGAGAACTCGACACCCTGGCGCGATACATTACCGGCCTCGGCACTGCGGCCCGTCAGCACGTCATGAACCTCGTCGCCGAGAGCCCGGCCCGCATGCGCGCGCTCGCCTCGCCACAAACCCGCAGCGCCGTGCTCTCCAGCAATGATCAGTTGGCCGCCGTGACAATGATGCTGCGTGCCGACCAGGGCTTTAGTTTTAAGACGACGCGGGCCGACCTTCAGCTCGTGCTCGACCGTCGCGTTCACCCCTTCCTGATGTGGAGCAAGCACCCGATCGCGGTTGTTGGTGGCGCGTTGATTTTACTGTTTATCCTGCTCGTGCTCCGCCGCATACTGTTCAGCCGTCGCCGTCCGCCTCCGCCGTCATCGCAGCCGGACGCGGCATAACCCCCGGTGCACCGTCATCCGGCGGCAGGCCGGTGATCGCAACAACCATGATCTGTGTCTCGATAGACCATCTCGGTGACAGAAGGCTCCGCCACGGTGCACTCGTTCATGCCTGTGCGGTGAGCGGAGCCAATGTCGTTCGCGATGTCCGTGAAGCAATCACCAACGTCGTCGGGGGCAAAATGAAACGCTACGAATTCGTTCTCGACGCCACCATCGAGCGGGCTCTCGAAGACCTGAAACAACGCGCCCGTGCGCTCGGATACGACGGCCTGTTGGGTGTGCGCATTTCCCACCCTCATATTACCGACGGCGCGATCGAGGTGGTTGTCTGCGGAACCGGCTTCTGGTTCGAAGACGGCGACCATCCCCAAGACCAGGCCTAACTCAACCGCACATCGATTTCGCGCAGCAGTTTGCGGAGTATGGCGCGCGGATAATCTTCGTAGTCGGCGGCCTCGACAACGAACGAGCCCGGTCCGCCAATGATCTTGGTGCGGTAGTAGTCGACCAGCTTTTCGCTGGCATTGAGCACGACGAGACCGTTGATCGTGATGCCGAGATCGAGGGCGATGCGTCGCGCTTTGGCGGGCGGCTCGCCAATGTTGTTTTGGCCGTCGCCGGAGATGTCGACGACACGGCGCGTTGCGGCAAATGGTGCGGTTTGCGTGAGCGTCGTTGCGAAACGAATGGCGCCCGAGAGGTGCGTTGGACCATCCGGATAGCGGCGCGGCATGTCGGCCAAACGCTGTGCGAACCGGGCGGCGCCGGCCATGCCGTCAATCACCGACCAAGGCACCGACACATGCTGTTTGTCGTAGCCGGCCCACTGCACGGCGCAAACGACAATGCGCCGGTATTTGCCACGCTGAATGGCGTCGGCAATCAGTGGATGGCGAAACGCCTCGGCAAGGCCTTGTCTTTGGAGATCGAATTCGTCCTCATCAACACTGCCGGACACGTCCAATGCGAGGACCAGGATAAGATCAACCTGGTTTGCCGCGCGCGCCGGAACCTGGATCAGCGGCACTTGTGCCATAAGCAACAGCGCACCTGCGGCACCTGCCAAGGCATGCCAGCGCCGCCGCGCATGCCGGAAATATCTTTCTGCAAACACCTGGCTCTCCTCCAGAGCGCTATGGTTGAGATCTCCTCTTCGACAACTTGACGAACGATCGGCCCTGTCGTGCCCTCGCCGGGCTATTGCCTAGCCAGATGGCAGGCGGTGAGCTGACCAGGGGTGATCTCGCGCAATTCGGGCGACTCAACCCGGCAGCGCTCTTCCGCATAGGGACAGCGCGTGTGGAAATGGCAGCCCGATGGCGGATTGACCGGACTTGGTACGTCGCCCTGCAAAACGATTTTCTTGCGTTTGAGTTTGGGATCGGGAACCGGCACGGCAGACAATAGCGCTTCGGTGTAAGGGTGTTTCGGGCTCGTAAAGATCGTCCGCTTATCGGCAACTTCGACGATGCGCCCGAGATACATCACCGCAATCTTGTGGCTGATGTGCTCGACCACGGCGAGGTTGTGGGAGATGAACAGATAGGACAGCTTGCGCTCTTGCTGCAGATCGAGCAGCAGATTGATCACCTGCGCCTGGATCGAGACGTCGAGAGCGGAAACGGGTTCGTCGCCGATGATCAGGCGAGGGTTGAGAGCAAGCGCCCGGGCAATGCCGATGCGCTGGCGCTGGCCGCCGGAAAACTGGTGCGGAAAGTTGCCCATCTGGGCGCGACGCAGACCCACCCTCTCGAACAGGCCGGCAACGATTTCCTTGCGTTCCTTGGCCGTGCCAACGCCGTGGACGGCCAGCGGTTCGCCGACAATTGATCCGGCCGACATGCGCGGGTCGAGCGACGAGAACGGATCCTGAAAGATGATCTGCATCTGGCGACGGTAGGGCCGCAGCTCGCCGTAGCTGAGATTGGTGATGTCGTTGCCATCAATCTCAATCGCGCCGGAGGTCGGATCGATCAGCCGCAACAAGGTGCGCCCAACCGTCGACTTGCCGCAGCCGGACTCGCCAACCAGCCCCAGCGTCTCGCCCTCGCGGATCGAAAAACTGACGCCGTCGACGGCATAGACGTGGCCCGCTATCCTTTGCAGAATTCCCTTGCGGACCGGGAAATGCTTTTTGAGGTTGTCAACACGCACCACCGGCGGGGCGTTGGATTTTGCCGGATCAACTGGCGGCTGCCCGAGTGCAACGCTGTCACTGCCCATTGTTCTCTCCGTAGAGCGCTGCGGAATGCCAGCACGCGGCCCAATGACCCGGTCGCCTTTCCTCAAACGGCGGGTAGGCGGATGTGCACTTCTCGTCAGCGAATTGACAGCGCGGTGCAAACGCGCAACCGGGCGGAAGATCGCTGAGGGCGGGCACGATACCAGAGATTTCCTGCAATCGGTCCCGTTCCTCACCGGCCGATCCACGGATCAGATCGAGATGCGGGATCGAGGCCATGAGGCCGTGCGTGTAGGGGTGCTGTGCGGATGCGAACAGGTCTTCGACGCTGGCCTCTTCGACCTTGCGACCGGCATACATGACGATCACGCGATGCGCGGTTTCGGCAACGACGCCGAGATCATGGGTGATCAGGATAACGGCCGTTCCGAGCCGCTCCTGAAGGTCAACGATGAGGCTCAGAATTTGTGCCTGGATGGTAACGTCCAGGGCCGTGGTCGGTTCGTCTGCGATCAGCACCTTGGGATTGCAAGCAAGCGCCATCGCGATCATGGCGCGCTGGCGCATGCCGCCCGACAACTGATGCGGATATTCCTTGGCACGCTGGCGCGGCTCGGGAATGCGCACCAGATCGAGCATTTCGATCGAACGCTCCAGGGCCTGTTTGCCGGTCATATTCTGATGGAGGATCAGCGCCTCGCTGATCTGCCGGCCGATGGTCATGACCGGGTTCAACGAGGTCATTGGCTCCTGGAAGATCATTGAAATGTCGTTGCCGCGGACGTCGCGCATTTCGTCTTCCGTCAGGCCCATCAAATCGGTGCCCTCAAGGCTGATGCTGCCATCGATGATCCGGCCCGGCGGATAGGGAATGAGACGCATCAGGGACAACGCCGTGATCGACTTGCCGCAGCCGGATTCGCCGACGATCGCAAGTGTTTCACCACTGGCAATCGCGAACGAGACACCGTCGACGGCGCGCACAGTGCCCTGCCGCGTAAAGAAGTAGGTCGTGAGGTCGTCGACCTTGAGGAGTGCGTCGTGCGGCGCGGCACGCGCGTTGCGCGAGCCACTGTCCTGGTTGATATCTTGAGATACTGCCATAATGGTACTTTGTTGATGGCCTGCCTAGCTACGCTGCCTGGGGTCGAGGATATCGCGCACGGCGTCGCCGAGCAGGTTTGTCCCAAACACGGCGAGCGAAATCGCAATGCCTGGGAAAATCACCAGCCATGGCGCCGTGCGGACGTACTCGGCGGCAGATTCCGATAACATGCGACCCCAAGACGGATGCGGTTCTGGGATGCCCAAACCGAGGAACGAAAGCGATGCCTCGGTGAGGATGGCAGACCCGAGCTTTGCCGTTGCCAGAACGATCAGCGGAGCAAGCGTATTGGGCAGGATGTGCTCAACGGCAATGCGCCACTCGCTCATGCCAACCGCCTTTGATGCTTCGACGAACGGCATTTCGCGCAATGCCAGCGTGTTGGCCCGAATTACTCTTGCCGTCTGCGGAATGAACGGAATGGCGATCGCGATCACCGTGTTGATCAGGGAAGGACCCAACGAGGCCGCCATCAGCAACGCCATGACCAGGATCGGCAACGCCTGCATGATGTCGATGATACGCTGCATGATGAGGTCGAACCAGCCGCCAATGTAGCCGCTGGCGAGACCGATAATGACGCCGCCAAGGGCGCCGAGCGCGGCCGAGCCGATCCCGACGATCAGCGAAATGCGGGCGCCGTAGACGATCCGGCTCCACATGTCACGGCCCATGAAATCGGCACCGAGCCAGTTGACGCCATCAGGTTCAGCCAGCGACCTCGCTGAATTGGTCGTCGTCGGGTCAACGCTGACGATGAAGTCCGCAAACACGGCCGCGAGAACGAACAACAACACGATGAACGCACCGAGCGCGCCGAGCGGATAGGTGCGAACGTAATAGAGCGAATGGCCGAGCCACCCTTCGGCGTGTGCACCAGCTTTGGCGAGTTCGGCGTTATGGTCTATGGCGGCCACGATCGATTCTCCCAAGTTGGCGCGTCGTATCAGTGGTATTTGATGCGTGGATCGAGGAAGGCGTAGGCCATGTCGATGAGAAAGTTCATGAGCACGACGATGAACGCAATGAACATCACGAGGTTCTGGACGATCGGATAATCGCGCCATTGAATGGCCTCGACAAGGAAGCGCGCAACGCCCGGAATATTGAAGACGGTTTCCGTAACGATCAGCCCGCCGACCAGGAACGCGGCCTCGATGCCGATGATCGTAATCACCGGCAGCACGGCATTGCGCAGCGCATGGTCATAGTTGACGCTCATATCCGATGCGCCCTTGGCGCGGGCCGTACGGATATAGTCCTGGCGCATCACCTCCAACATCGATGAACGCGTCAGTCGCATGATCAGCGCCGAAGAGCGGAAGCCGACAGCTGCAGCCGGTATGCTGAGCAGTACCAACTCCTCCCACAGCGTTGCGGGCTTGTCGGTATAGATCGGGATCCATCCGAACCAGTGGACGAACGCCGTGAGGACGAGAAGACCCAACCAGAATGAGGGTAGCGACAGGCCGCTGAGGCTGATCACGCGCAGAACGTAGTCCAGCCACGAGTCCTGTCGCACCGCCGAAATGACGCCGAGCGGGACGCCGAACAGGACGGAGAAAAACAGCGCCAGGCCGGCAAGTTTCGCGGTGATCGGAATGCGCGGGGCGATTTCGTCCCAGGCGGGTTGTTCGGACACATAGGCAAAGCCCAAGTCGCCTTGCATCAGACCTGAGATCCACTGCCAGTATTGTACCAAAATCGGCTGGTCGAGACCGAGTTCGGCTTCCAGGCGCGCTTTTTCCGCCGGATCAACAAAGCCGGCCGAATCGAACAGAATGTCAGAAATGTTGCCCGGTACGAGGCGCAGCATGACAAAGATCAGGATTGACATCCCGAACAGCGTCAGAATCATCAAGAGAAAACGACGGATCATATATCCGGTCACGATGGCGCTCCATCACGGTCTAGTGGGGCCGGTGAGATCTCACCGAGTTCAAAGACCCGGCTCCGGCATCGCCATCAGCGACGCCGGAGCCGGTGGTCTCCTCGCCGGTCAAGCCACGCCTACTTGTCGAGCCAGACGGCTTCGAACTGACGCCAGGCGTTGTAGAGGGAGTTCTGAGGATTGACGAAGCCCTTGACATGCGGGTGCCAGCAGGTCCCTGCACGACCATGGAAAATGATCGGCCGGGCAACGTCTTCCTGCAGCTTCTTGTCGATCTCCCACACCAGCTTGCGGCGCTGGTCATAGTCCGCAATCGTCGACTGCTTCTTGATCAGTTTCTCAAGATCCTTGTTGCAGTACTTGGTGTAGTTGCGTTGCGATGTGCACCAGTAGTTTTCATACAGGTTGACATCGGGATCATCGACACCAACACCGGTGAGGTTAAGGCCAACGGCATAATCCTTACGGGCAACCTTGGCGTGCCACTGACTGGTTTCAATGACGTCCAACGTCGCCTCGATATTGATCAACTTGAGCTGATCGATAAGGATCACCGCCGGATCGCGATAGACGGCGATGTTGCGCGTTGAGACCTTGACCTTCAGCGGGTTGTCCTTGGTGTAGCCGAGGCTTTCCATGATCTCGCGGGCCTTGGCGCGGCTACCCGCGACGTCCTTGCTATACCCAGCGACGGTTTGCAGCTCGCTCTCTGGCATGCCCCAGCGGCCTTCCGGCGCCGGCATCATGGCCGAGCCGATCTGCGCTTTGCCTTGGCTCAAGATATCGATGAACGCAGTGCGATCGATCGTCAAAGCCATGGCCGTGCGGATCTTCGGATTGTCAAACGGCGGCGCGCTGGCATTGACAATCAGGTTGGTCGAGACGCCGGTCGCCGCAACTTCGCAGATCGCCTTAGGCGCTTTCTCCGTAACGTCCTTCAGCAACGGGATGGTAACGTCGCTGGTGAACGTTAGGTCGAATTCACCTGCGGCAAACGCCAGAATGCGTGTCGATCGAGACTTGATGATCTTGAATTCGATGCCGTCGAGATAAGGCATGCCCGTGCGGAAGTAGTCAGGGTTCTTGGCCAGCGTGATCGATTCGTTGCGCTTGAGAGACACGAACTTAAACGGTCCGGTGCCAATCGGATTGGTGCGCATGTCCTTTGGCGATACGTGGCAGGGATACATTGGCGTATAGCCCGATGCCAACAGCATGATGAAGGCCGGTTGCGGCGATGTCAGGTTAAAGGTGACGGACGTCGGACTGTTGACTGCGACGTCTTCGAGGTTGTGATACCAAATGCTGCGCGGGTTCTTGCGGAACCGTGCCTTGGCCTTGCCTTGCAGGAGATCGAACGTGCACTTGACGTCGTTGGCCGTGAAGGGCTTACCGTCGTGCCACTTCACGCCGCCACGCAACGTGAAGGTCAGCTTCGTTTTGCTGGCATCCCACGACCACTTGGAGGCAAGATCGGGAACGACCGTATTAATGGTGTTGAGCGGCTTCCGGTGATCGAAGCTGACGAGGCCGTTGTAGACGGCAGCGAAGGGCATGACTGTGGAGTTGGTGGCTTCCTCGTGGATCGATGCGCTCGGCGGGTTGCCGCGGTGGTAGACCCGCAAGGTCCCGCCGGACTTTTGCGCGTTGGCCCAGGTCGGGACCACCACGGCCGCGACGGCGGCTGTCAGATAAAGGATCGGTATGCGCATTCGCTCACTCCTTGTGTGTTTCCTCTCCTAGAGTTCATCTATTGTCGTTGTGCTTAGTTGTGCTCACGTGTGCCCCACCTGGCCGGTAAGGCTTCACATCTCTCAGTTTAGGAATTGAAGTCTAATCCCAGTTGCGTCATTGAGTCTCGCCTTTTGTTGCAATTGCAGCGGCACGCCCCTCAATTATCAGCCAAGCCAGCAGTTAAGCCGCCGGGTTCCCGAACGATCTGCCCGAACAATCTGTCGGAACAATCTGACGGGCCGCATTGGGCTGGACGCGCGCTGGAATCCGGGCGTTATCGGCGCTGAAACAGTTTGGCGGCCGGACTGTTTGGCCAGATCAGCGGTGCGTCGGTGACGGTTGGCTCGCTGCCGTACACCAGCCACGGATCAACGACCGTGCCGATCATTTCGGCTATGTACAAGCGATCCGGATACTGCTCGGCGAATTTGGCCAGCGTGATGCCGGAATCGTAGCGCCGCGCGAGCAAGCCGTTTGCGACCTCAATCGTCGTGGGCTCGGCGATCAGTTCGGCCCAACGTGATGTGTCGATGTAATCGCGGGTCGCCAACTGCAAACCGAGCGTCTGCGGATGGTGCACGCCGGTGCGATTGACAACCGCCATTGGTTGGCTCGGAGAGACGAACGCATCGATGATGTGCGCGCGGCCGCGAAGTTTGGCCACCGTTTTCGTCACGCTAACGTGGACGGCAACTTGAATGACGTGGTCGATGTTGCCGGCCAGCAAATCGTCAAAGGCCTGATCGAATTCATCATAGAGTTGCAGGTGGGCCCGGCTCAGTCGGTGACATGCCATGTACCCTTTGGTGACCCACTCATGGTTGCTGCCGGTGGGTCCCAACGTGCCGAAAGTCAGCATTTCGTGGCCTCGTGGAATTGATCGTCAACTGCAACCGGAGTTGTCGGCCCGCGCAGTTGTCGCCGGGCAAGCCTGTGACCTGTTCCGAGGTTCCTCAATACACACCGGCTTCCAGGCCCGCCGCCATGGTGAGGCCGAGATTTTCGCATTGCGTCGCGAACTCCGGTACGTAATCGCCGCGGCAAATCAGCGGCGGCTGCACCTGTTTCCATCTGAGCCCGGTGATGATGGTTTCGATGCCGCGGCGGGTGCCCGTCCCATCATGACCGGCGCGGATGTAAAGCGCATAGGGCAGGCCCTGCTTTTCGTCCAAGACGGCGTAGTAGGTGCGGTCAAAGAAATCTTTCAAAGCACCGGACATGTAACCAAGATTTTCCGTGGTGCCGAGGATGATGGCATCGGCCGGGCGAACGTCGTCGGGGCCGGCCTCGAACGGTGTCAGCGCACGAACGTTGACGCCGGTAATATCCGCGTGGCCGGCGCCGCGCACGACCGCATCGCGCAGAAGGCGCGTGTTTTGCGATGGAACATGGGCGACGATCAAGAGCTGTTTCATTGTGCGGGCGGCTGGGTTTGTGTTGTTTGATCAGGCCAACCGGATCCGGCCGCGGTGCTATGACGGATCGTAAAATGGTCGCTCGCCCTTGATCGTGACGCGGTGGCCCTTGCGCTCTTCCGGCCAGTAGTCCCACAGCGCCAGGTGTTGGGCGCAACGGTTGTCCCAGAACGCGATTGCGTTCGGCGTCCAGCGAAAGCGAACCTGGAACTGCGGTTGCTCCATATGTTGAATCAGGAAGTTGAGCACAGCCCTGCTCTCCGTGGCCGCCAGACCGAGGATTTTGGTCGTGAAGGCTCGGTTCACAAACAGGGCCTGACGCCCCGACACAGGATGCGTCCGAACAACGGGATGGACTGCTTCCGGGAACACCCGATCACGATCGTCAACGCCTCTGTCCGCGTATCGACCGCGGTAGACGTGTTCGGATTCGTGCAACGCTTCCATGCCGGAAAGAAATTCCTTCATTGGATCGGACAGCGCATCGAATGCCGCATACATGTTGGCGAACAGCGTGTCGCCGCCGGCGCGCGGGGTCTTGTGAAGCTGCAGCATTGTGCCAAGCGGCGGTTCTTCATCGCATGACACGTCACTGTGCCAGTTGCCGCCGTTGTTGACTTGCGAACCGGCGTGCGTGTGAATGACGAATATTTCCGGGTGACCCGCCAAAGTCGGCGCGGCCGGATGGGCGTGCAGTTCACCAAAGCGTTTGGCGAATGCAACCTGTTGCGCCGGCGTCAGCTCGGGCTGGTCGCGGAAGAACAGAACGCAGTGATCGGCCAGAGCATGGCGCACGTCGTCGAACTGGGCATCGTCGAGCGGCTTCGTCAGGTCGACACCGCTCACATCGACACCAATGACCGGCGCAACGGCTTCGACCTCGATCGTTTTGTAGCTGCCTTCGACGCGTGAACCCTGCAATGTTCGCGCCCGATCAGCACCACCCTCATATGTCCTGGTCTTTGCCATTTCGGTTCACCATGTCGCGTTTGTAAGCCCTGCCTTTTGTAGGATCCATTGTAGTGCAAGTGCCGGACCGGGCAATCCGCAGGCGGATAGTGATACCTTGACGGCGGGCAAGGCATCTGTGCGTTGCGATCTTTAGCTCTCGAACCAGCAACCGCGCTCAAATCAGTGCGGCGTCGAGAGCGGTGGCTAGTTTGTCCCGAAAATCGGGATGAGCGATCGCGATCAGTGCGCGGGCGCGTTCGTCCAACGTTCGTCCGCGCAACTCGGCAATACCATACTCGGTCACCACGATATCAGTGTCGGCGCGGGCCGAAGTGACGATCCCATCTGCCAGCCGCGGTACGATGCGTGAGACCGTGCCCGATCGCGCGGTCGCTTCAAGAACGATGATATTGCGTCCGCCGGGGGAGCGGATCGTGCCGCGCATGAAGTCCGACTGGCCGCCGATCACGCCGACGTGGCGGCCGGCCAGCGTCTCGGAATTCAACTGCCCGGTCAGGTCGATCTCAAGGGCGGAATTGATGCCGACGAAGTTGGGGATTTGAGCATGAACCGCCATGTCGTGCGTGTAGCTCGGCGAGCGCACCTCGAGAGCCGTGTTCAAGTGGGCCCAGCGATAGAGTTTGTCGGTGCCGACCAGGGTGGCGGTGATGCTCTTGCCGGTGTCGACCGGTTTGCGCGCGTTGGTGATTGCTCCGGCGTTGACCAGATCAACAACCCGGTCGCCGATCATGCCGGAATGGACACCCAGATCGCGTTTGTCTGCAAGGCATTCGAGGACGGCGTCGGGCAGCGAACCGAGGCCGACCTCCAGTGTGTCGCCATCGCGGATGAGGCGCGCGACCTGGCGGCCAATCTCCTGTTGGAGCCGGCCGGCCGGGCGTGACGGCACCTCCAACGGCCGCCGCGAGACCGGCACGAGATGGTCGACGTCGGCGCGATCGACGGCCGTGTCGCCATAGGTCAAGGGCAGTTGATCGTTGACCTCGGCGACAACCACGCGCGCCGTCGCGATGGCGTTGGCGAGATAGTCGACCGCGAGCGACAGGTTGAACGCTGCCGCTTGCGGCGCAACCTGCAGCAACAGACAGTCGCAACCGATAACACCGTCGCGCACAAGTCCGGGCAATGCCGAATAGTTGGCCGGCAGTATCTCGAGGCCGCCTGCGGTTGCAAACCGGCGGTTGGTGACGGATCCGCCGATTGCCACGACTTTCAGAGCCTGTGACAGCTTTGCTGCATCGATGGCATCGACCAGGGAGATGTTGAGCAGGGCCCGGACGTTTGCTGGCAGTCGATCGAGCTGCGCTTCAAGCGTTGCGAGCAGCTCCGTGGGTTCGAGCGCTAGCCCGGACCAGGCAATGCGGTCGCCGGCCTCGACCAAGGCCGCGAGGTCGATCGGCTCAGTCATAGGGGGCCTGCCGCTTGTCACGGAATGCCGCCGCGCCTGCGGCAATGGCGTTGCTGATTGGGCGGGCGATGGCCGGGACGGCCGCGGGTCTGTTTGCAGCAACGGCTTTGGCGCTCGCGATTGCCTCATCGGCGGCGGCAACGATTGCCAGTGCGTCGGTCATGAATTCACCCTCGGACGTCCAGATCCTTGTTCCGAAGTCGCGGTGCATGATACGCGACACCTTCAGCCGATTGGGTATCTTTGACTGTGATCGGTGGCCGCGCGGATTGATCTGGTTGAGATAGTCTGCTTGAAGATACCGATCGTGACCGTTCGGACCGTCGGCGGCGAGCGCTTGCATTTGCCGGTTGCCTCGCATCGCACGTGTACGGTGCGGTGCCGCCTGCCGTCCGCACCGAGACGCTTGATGGTGTGCCAGCCAGTGAACCGCTGTGGCGCTTCCATTATCACTCTTATGACTGCTCGCAAAGGCGAGGCTTTAGGACCGCCCAATGATCCGTGATCGCGACGCCATCGACCAACTTCTCAGCGCCACTCGGCGGTTCGTGCGCGAGGTCGCAAAACCGAACGAAGAGCGCACGGAACGGGAAGATCGCGTGCCGGACGAAGTCGTCGGCGCGATGCGCGAACTGGGGACGTTCGGCTGGTCGATCCCGGAGGCGTTCGGCGGCAGCGGTCTGACCAGCGAGGAGCTCGCCCTCGCGTTCATGGAACTGACCCAGTGTTCGATTGCATTTCGCGTCATCGGCGCACAGAACGCCGGGATCGGATCGGAATGCATCATCCGCGACGGCACGGACGCCCAAAAACGGCGCTATCTGCCGCGCCTGGCAAGTGGCGACATGATCGGCTGCCTGGCCCTCACCGAGGAACACGCCGGCTCCGATGCCACCGCGCTCGAAGCGGTCGCCAAGCAGGACGGCGATGGCAACTGGGTGATCAACGGGACGAAGCGTTACATTACGCTGGCGCCAATCGCAGATCTCTTCACCGTTCTGGCCCGCACCGACGATCGCCCCCGGGGCGGATCGGGGATCTCAGCCTTCCTCGTTGAACGCGGCGCGCCCGGCCTTTCGACCAGCGCCCCGACACCGAAGATGGGTCAGGAGGGCGCCCCGATCGGTGAGGTTTATCTCGACAATTGTCGGGTCGCACCGGACGCGCTGATCGGCGGCGCGCCGGGCCACGGCTTTGGCACGGTCATGAAATGCCTCAACAAGCAGCGCATCAATCTTGCTGCGCTGTCGACCGGACCCGCCATCAGGATGCTCGATGATGCCATTGCCTACACGCTGGAGCGGGAGCAGTTCGGCCGGCCGATCGCCGAATACCAACTCGTGCAGGCGATGCTGGCGGAATGCAAGGTCGAGATCGCGGCGGCGCGGGCCCTGATACTCGAAACAGCGCGCAAGCGCGATCGTGGCGAAGACGTCACGATGGACGTTTCGATGTGCAAATACTATGCGACCGAGATGTGTGGCCGCGTGGCCGATCGCGTCGTCCAGGTGTTCGGCGGCCAGGGTTACGTCAAAGGCCGCGGGATTGAGCGGTTCTATCGCGATGTGCGTGCGACCCGCATTTACGAAGGCACGAGCCAGATCCACCTCTTGAACATCGCCAAGAACCTTTATCGGCAGGCCGAAGCGACGGCGTAACCGCAGATCCCCCTGCCGCCCGTCATCGCGCCCGTCATTGTGACTTCAAAGATCAAACGCCCGCGAACCGGTGCAAACGAGACCGAACAGCTGCGCCAGGCCGCGCTGTCCGTCAGGCCTGCGCTGGTTCGATCGCTTGCCGCGCGGCCGCGGCGATCTTTTCGGGCGTTACGCGCAACTGATCTTCCAGGTTCGGGGCATAGGCGATTAGCGCGCGGGGTGAGCCCAAGCGCACGGG
Organism: Hyphomicrobiaceae bacterium; assembly: GCA_965223355.1. Lineage (GTDB taxonomy): Bacteria > Pseudomonadota > Alphaproteobacteria > Rhizobiales > Hyphomicrobiaceae > Tectiglobus. The sequence continues at coordinate 1,724,922 of CBDCWE010000003.1, read as the reverse complement.
TGCAGCCTTGAGCCGGCAGTGGGCGTGCTGCGCGACGGTGGCAAGCACCTCGGCACCGAAACCGCCAACGGCGACGGCCTCGTGCGCGACCAGCAGGCGGCCGGTTTTTGCGACGCTGTCCAAGACCGCTTGTTTGTCCCACGGCCACAAACTGACGAGATCGATGACTTCGGCGGCAATGCCGTCGGCAGCCAATGTTGCGGCCGCCTCGCAGCTGAGATTTGCACAGTTGGACCACGACACAATCGTGATGTCGGTCCCGGCGCGGCGAACGTTGGCCCTTCCGATTTCAGTTGATGCGCCAGTGTCGACGTCGCCTTCAATCAACCAGATATCCTTGTGCTCGAGATAGACCACGGGATCGTCACTGGCGATCGCTGCCGTCATCATTGCGTAGTTGTCCTGCGGCGTCGACGGGCAGATCACGACGAGGCCGGGAATGTGCGTATACCAGCTCTCGAGGCTCTGGCTGTGCTGTGCGGCTGATGATCGCCACATGCCCATCGGCTTGCGGATCACCATCGGCGCCCGCGACTGACCGCCAAACATGAACCGTGCCTTGGCGACCTGGTTGACAAGCTCATCGGTTGCACAAAGCGCGAAATCGGCAAACCGCATCTCGACAATGGGTCGCGTGCCGACCAAGGCGGCGCCGAAGGAGGCACCCATGATTGCCGCTTCGGATATCGGCGCATCGCAAATCCGCTTCGGGCCAAACTCTTCAACCAGCCCGGCATATTGCCTGAACACGCCGCCGCGGCCGAGATCCTCACCCACGCACCACACCGTCGGATCGGCGCGCATCGCTTCCGCAATGGCGAGCTTGGCGGCGTCTGCATAGCTCATGACAGCCATTAAAACGCCTCCCGAGCCGGTGAGCCGATATCCTGAACATCGCCAAACACGGTATCGTCGGCCGGCCAAGGTGCGGCCTTGGCAGCGTCCAGCGCGGCCATCATTTCGGTTGCCGCCTGGTCGGCGATGGCGTCCAGATCCGTCTCCGTAACCCCGGCCGCCACCAGCGCGGCACGTTGCCGGCGGATCGGGCAATTGGTCGCCGCTTCCCGGGTCGCCTCGCCTGCGGGCCGATACGCGGCAGGATCGAAATACGTGTGCCCGTCAAGACGATAGGTGACGGCGTGCAAGAATTCCGGCGTTTGGGTGGCGCGAATGCGGGCGACGGCCTCTGCCGCATACTCGGCGAGCGCTGTGACGTCATTGCCATCAACCACAGCTGCCCTGAGGCCAAGGCTTTGGGCGCGTGCATCCACACCCCGCCCGGATGTCATCATAGAGGTCAGCGTCGATGCCGAATACCGATTGTCCTCGCACACAAACAGGATCGGCAGTTCAAACACACCGGACCAGTTGAGCCCCTCCAGGAAGGGCCCGCGATTGGCGGCGCCGTCACCGAAGAAGCATACGGTGACCTGATCGCCGCCGAGCAGTTTTACGCCATGGGCGGCACCTGCCGCGATCGTAATGTTGGCGGCGACGACACCGTTTGCTCCGAGCATTCCGACGCCGAAATCGGCGATGTGCATCGAACCGCCCTTGCCGCCGCAACAGCCGCCTTCGCGGCCGAGCAACTCTTTCATCATGGCGGCGGGATCGGCGCCTTTGGCCAACGTGTGGCCATGGCCGCGGTGTGTGGAGGTGATGTAGTCGTCCCGGCGCAAGGGCTCGATGACGCCGGTTGCCACCGCCTCCTGGCCGATCGAGAGATGAATGGCGCCCAGCACCAGTTCATCATCAACCGCGGCCCGGCGCGCCGCCTCCTCAAAGGCCCTGATACGCTCCATCATCGTGAGCCGGGCCAGAGCTCTGTCGACGTCGAAGTTTGCCAAGCTCACAGTTGAACCCCCGTCTGCTATAGTTCCGACCCATCGGCGGTGCGTCGGATGGTGTGCGATTGCTGCCGGCACCAGCCCCTTGAAGATCTGTTGACAGCCTCTGAGACTGCTTGTCTTACCCGGTTCAACATTCGCGCCCAGCTTGGCCTGGTTTGCAGGCCTCGGCCGAGCGCGGCGCAGATGAACGGAATGACGATTGAGGGATATCGCGCCCATCCGCGATATGCGATACGCGAAATCTGCTGTTGGGACCCGGTCGGAGTCAAGTGATGGTGATGTTTGGTGCAGGTTGGCGGCATAGGTCGAGCCAACGCTGAAACGCCACAGACACGAGACGCGCCATTGGCGTTCCGGCGCAAGGCTGCGATCACTATTCGCCGTTCCACTCCGGACGGGCGGGATCGAAATGACGGCGCAGCCCGCGCCACACATCGGGATATTTGACCTGCAAAGTCGGCAGTTCGGCGGCGTACTTGGTCAATTGCTGCGGATAGCGGGTCTCGAACATGAACGCCATGGTGTTGTCGAGCTTTTCCGGTTTCAGGTCCTTCAGTGATGCGCCGTAGAACGCATCGGTATCCGGACCGTGTGGCAGCATCATATTGTGGATGCTCATGCCGCCCGGCACGAAGCCCTCGGGCTTGGCGTCGTAGACACCCTCGATCAGCCCCATGAATTCCGACATGACGTTCATGTGATACCACGGCGGTCGGAACGAATTCTCGGCAACCATCCACCGCGACGGGAAGATCACGAAATCAATGTTGGCGACGCCCGGTTCTCCGAGCGGTGCCGTGAGCACGGTGAATATCGATGGGTCGGCATGATCGTTCAAGACCGGGCCAACCGGTGAATAGTGCCTGAGATTGTATTTATAGGGCGCGTAGTTGCCGTGCCATGCAACGACATCGAGCGGCGAGTGATCGATCGTGCAGGTGTGAAACGTGCCGCTCCATTTCACCGTCATGCGGCAGCTGGCGCCGTCCTTTTGCTCGAAGGCGGCGACGGGTGTCAGAAAATCGCGGCGGTTGGCCAGGCAATTGGCGCCAATCGGGCCGCGCTCCGGACAGGTGAAGTGCTCGCCATAGTTCTCGCAAACATATCCGCGGGCGCGGTCGTCGCCGAGCAGGAGCACCTTGAATTTCACACCGCGCGGCATGACGGCAATCTCGCCCGGTGCAATGTCGACAATCCCGAATTCACTGAAAAACCGCAGCGCGCCGACCTCGGGCACGATCAGCATTTCACCGTCGGCATTGTAGAAATAGTCATCCTCCATGCTTGCCGTCACCGCGTAGGTGTGGATGGCGAACCCGGTTTGCGTGATGACGTCACCGCCGGTGGCGATGGTTCGCATACCGGTTAGAAACGACATCTGCTCGTCCGGAATTGGCGCCGGATCCCAACGCATCGGCGCCAACGGCAAATCGCTTTCACCGACCGTCGGTGCAGAGCGAAAACAAGGCAGGTTCAGCGCTGAAAAATCGCCGATGTGCTGCACTGTCGGGCGCATGCGATAGAGCCAGGCGCGCTTGTTGGTGGCTCGCGGTGCGGTGAACGGCGTGCCGGACAGTTGCTCGGCGTAGAGCCCGTAGGGACAGCGTTGCGGCGAATTCTGTCCGATTGGCAAAGCGCCCGGCAGGGCTTCGGTTTCAAAGTCGTTGCCGAAACCAGGCATATAGCCGGCGTTGTATTGCGCCCGCGACTTGGCAACGATGACACGCGGATCAACAGGCTCGTTCATGATGGCCTCCTGACTATCCATGAACTACCATAACCCCGGGACGAGTCCTGCAACAGTCTGCTGTTTGCGCACGCCTCGGCGTTGATGGCGCGTCCAAGTTGGAAAACCTCCAAAGTAAGTCCGGGGTCCAGGGGTCCAATCCCTGGTCGGGGAGTTTGAGGGGCTGACAGCCCCTCAAGGATCGCCGCCAAGCGGCGATTAGTTAAGGGCTCTGCCCTTAACGATCCCGCCAAAGGGCGTTGCCCTTTGGAAACCCGCTTCCGCGCCTAAAGCCACAATCTTATGGCTAGGCCGGGCGGGGAGCGGGGCGGCACTGGCGGAGGAATGAGTTTTACGGCTTAGACAATCGCACGCGCGATCAAGCGATTGACGCGCTTCGTGAAATCGGCCGGATCGCCGGGCAATTCACCGTCGAGCAACTGCGCCTGGGCCAACAGCAGTTGTGCAAAGTCGCTCACGTCATCTTCGCGCGATGTTGCTTTGGCATCGACAATCGCGCGAACCAGCGCGTGCTGCATATTGAGTTCCAGGATCGGCTGCGTGCCCGGCACACGGTTGGCTTGCGTCAGTATTCGCTCCAACCTGCGATCGGGGCCGGCCTGGCCGGCAACCAGACATGATGGACTGTCGGTCAATCGCTGAGACGCGCGCACATCACTGACCTTGTCGCCGAGTTCGGTCTTGACGGCGGCAATGACCACGGCTTCATCGATCGCGGCCGATGGCTCATCTGCTGGTGCGTCATCGTCCCGGTCGTCGAGCAGCGCCACGAGATCGAAGTTGATGTCGCCTTGGCTCAGCGACTTCAGGGGTTTGCCGTCAAAGTCGATCGGATGCATGGTCCAGAAGGCATCGACATGATCTGTCAGCAGCAACACTTCAATGCCGCGCGCTCTTGCCGCTTCGAGGTTTGGATTGGCACGCAACTGATCGATGCTTTCGCCGATCAGGTAGTAGATCTCGGTCTGGTTGGGGCGGAGATCGGCGACATAGTCCTTCAACGTGCGAAGCTTATCATCCTTGGTCGAGCAAAAGCGTGTGATCTTGAGAAGCCGGTCCCGGCGCTCCGGATCCTCATAGAGACCTTCCTTGAGGACCGGTCCGAACGACGACCAGACCTTTTCGAAGGTGTCATCGTCGCGCTCTGCCAGGCGTTCGAGCTCCGTCAGCATGCGGGCGGTGACCGCATTGCGAATGGCGGCGACGTGCGGATTGTTTTGCAGCATCTCGCGCGAGATGTTGAGCGGCAAGTCCTCGCTGTCGATCACGCCGCGTACGAAGCGCAGGTAAGCCGGCAGCAGTTCCGCATCCTCCGTGATAAACACGCGGCGGACGTAAAGTTTGATGCGCCCCTTGCGGGCCTGATCGAAAAGATCAAACGGTGGTTGCGAAGGTACGAACAACAAGACGGCATAGGACTGGCGGCCTTCCGCCCTATAGTGAACCGTGAGCGCCGGCTCATCGAAGGCATGGGCGACGGTGCGATAGGCTTCCTTGTAGTCGTCGTCCGAGAGATCCGATTTCGACCGCTGCCATAGCGCGCTCGCGGTGTTGATCTGACGGCTCTTGTTGTCGTCCTCGACAAGTTCGATCGGAAACTGGATGTGGTCCGAGTAAAGCCTGACGATGCGCTCGAGGTTGAAGGTTTCGAGATAGGATTTGGCCTCGTCCTTGAGGTGCAGGACGATCTCGGTACCGCGCCTGACGCGGTCGGCCTGCTCTGATGTCGCCGGCACGATCTCGAAGCCTGCTGCGCCGCGCGATTGCCAGACCCAAACCTCGTCGGCGCCGGCGCGACGGCTGACGACCTCGATGCGCTCGGCGACCATGAAGGCCGAATAAAAGCCAACACCGAACTGGCCAATCAGTCCGGCGCCGTCGTTTGCTTGCGCCAGCCCGCTGACGAACGCCCTGGTGCCCGAGCGCGCGATCGTGCCGAGGTTCTCGACAAGTTCGTCCCGGCTCATGCCAATGCCGTTGTCGCAAATCGTCAGCGTTCCGGCATCGCCGTCGGGATCAATCCGAATGCCGAGTTCGCCGCCTTCGGCCATCAGATCCGGCTGCGAGATGGCTTCGTAACGCAACTTGTCGCAGGCATCGGATGCGTTCGAAATCAGCTCGCGAAGAAAGATCTCGGTCTCGGAATAGACCGAGTGCACCATCAGTTTCAGGAGTTCGGCGACTTCGGCCTGAAATGGCTGGTTGGTCGTCGCCTGGTCATTGCTATCGGACATTGCAGGTTCTCGTCAGGGTCGGGATCAGTTGGTGCGCGACCGCGATATAAGCGATCTCGCCGCCAAGGTGAAGAGGGCGCAAATTCGCGGCGTTGGATTTATACCAGACCGCATAAAACTTGACCCGCTTCATGGGTCCAGGCGGCTCACTCGGGCAGGCGCGGTATGATCCGATGCGCGGCCGGGGTGGTTTGGACCGTGCCGGTGCGCGGTCGTTGATGATCACGTCGCCGACAAAGTCGTGGTCGGCATCGGGCGCGGTTTGCAACAGCGTTGGCGTCACCACAACGTCATGATGCGGCTGGTGGGGACTGCGGATTAGAAGAGGCATGGCACGATCCTCGCTGCCGACGTGGTGTTCGTGCCCGCAGAATACCGCGGTCGCGCCGGCGGGTGCGAACAACACCATCCTCTCCCGGATCGTGTGATCGCTCGCCTTACCGTCTGTGCCATCGTAGGATCTTGCCACGACCAGTGATGGAGCAGGCGGCAGACATTCGTGGATGAACCCGGCAAGTTCGAACCCATGGCGCGGGTCAACCAGCTCTCCCAGCCCATGCAGGCGGCCGCTTTCATGTTGATGGCGATGTGTTGTTTTTCAACGATGGCCGTGCTGATCAGATTGTCAGCCCAGACCATTCATATTCTGGAGGTCGTGTTTTTTCGAAATTTCTTTGCGCTATTGCTGCTGTGCCCGTTGATTGTGCGCAGCGGGATCGGCTTGCTCAAGACCGAGCGCTTTCCACTTTACGGCCTGCGAGCACTTTTCAATATCGCCGGAATGACCGCTGGCTTCACGGCGATCACACTGATACCGCTCGCCGAAGCGACCGCACTGAGCTTCACGGCACCGCTGTTTACGACGGTCGGTGCGATTTTCATTCTCGGTGAAATTGTGCGCTGGCGCAGGATTGCGGCGATTGCGGCTGGCTTTTGCGGCGTGCTGATTGTTGTCGGCCCCAACCTCTCCGAAATCTCCGTCGGCACGGCGTTGGCGCTGACGAATGCACTGTTGCTGGCGATGACGGCGCTGATCGTCAAACGCCTGACTGCGACCGAGCCCGTCGAGGCGATTATTATCTGGATGGTGGTGTTGTCGACACCGCTGTCGTTGGTTCCTGCACTGTTCGTCTGGCAATGGCCCGATTTGATCACGTTCGTCCTGCTGATTTGCCTCGCCATCGCCGGTACGTTTGGTCACTTCTTCTGGACACGGGCGTGCAGCTTGGCCGAAATGACCCAATTGCAGCCAATCGAATTTGTCCGCTTGCCGCTGTCGGCGCTGCTCGGGTTTTTGATCTTTCTGGAGTATCCCGCCGCAGCGGTATGGATCGGCGGCGGTGTGATCTTCCTGTCGACCGCCTACATCACCCGGCGCGAAGCGCAAATTGCGCGCGCGCAACGATCGTCGGGCGAGAAATAGCGCGCGCGCCGGCACGGCGCGTGCTGCGCTTATGGTGCATGTCCCACAAGCGGCGCGCAATGCTGCCAGCGCACAACAGCGCCCGGCCCGGCTGAGCGCGAGGTTGAATTTCATCGTGCAATTCAACTATACTGAATGTTGCAACATTCCGCTTGATTTAAGTCAGTGCTGGCTCACGGATGTGACGGACAATTGACGTCCGTGGAATGGAGACTTCGCCATGAGAGACTACAGCGGCTACGAAGAACAACTGAAAAAGCGGATGGTCGAACTGGGCGGTCGCTTGCACCGGATCGAAAACCACCTCGAGCAGCCACCGGATCCGGATTGGGAAGAAAACGCCACTGAGTCGGAAATGGACGAAGTGCTGGAAGGCCTTGGCCAAGCTGGCATGCAGGAAATGGATGCGATTCGTGCAGCCCTCGCTCGCCTCAAGAACGGCACCTACGGGGTTTGCGTGCGATGCGGCGACGATATTTCAAATGAGCGGCTTGATGTGCTGCCGCACACGTCCGTGTGCAAAAATTGTGCGGTCTAGCTGTGAAGCTTCAACAGGTTGTTCTCGGTTAGGCCGAGGCGGCTGATGGGTGGTTTTTTGTCGAGACTAGCATGCGGGCGATGCCAATTGTAGCGGTGTAGCCATTGAGGCAGGTCGGCTTGGCGCTGTTCGGATGAGTGGTACTCGGTGGCGTCGGCCCATTCGCGGATGGTCGTCTGGATGAAGCGCTCAGCCTTGCCGTTCGTTTGCGGCGTGTAAGGTTTTGTGCGGATGTGCTTGATGTTGAGTTTGGCGCATGCGCGGCGAAAGGCCTTCGAACGATAGCAGGAACCATTGTCCGTCATCACGCGGGTGACGGTGACACCAAGTTGTTTGTAGTAAGCCACCGTGGCCTCGAGATGTGCGAGCGCACTTTCCTTTTTCTCGTTTGGAAAGATGTCGCAATAGGCGACGCGGGAATGGTCATCGATAGCAACGTGAACATATTCCCAGCCGACGCCACGTGTCGCGGACTGGCCGTGACGGTTGCCGGTCACACGGTGTCCAGGCCGGGAAAAACGCCCGAGTTTCTTGATGTCGATGTGGATGATCTCGCCTGGTGTCTCCCGTTCGTATCGCGGGCGCGGCTCTTTCGGTTCAAGGCAGGCCAAGTGCGATAGACCGCGGCTGTTGAGGATGCGCGAGACGGTTGTGCGCGAGAGGCCGGTCTGGGCTGCAATCTGGTCCTGGGTGTATCGCTGACGTCGCAACCTTTCGACTTCATCACAAGTGGCAAGCGGCGTTTGGCTTGGCAATGAGCGGGGCCTGGATGAGCGATCACGCAAGCCCTCGACGCCGTGCTCGCGGAACCGTCCAACCCATTTGCCGACAGTTTTGGCGGTTGTGCGGAAGGCCCGAGCAACAGCGGCCTTTGATTTGCCGTCATCCACAACGGCGCGGACCATGCGCTCTCGACCTGCCGGTGTAAGGGGTGCATTCTTGTGGGTGTTCATTTTCTCCTCCGGTGAATCACTGACGTAGCACAACATCAGCTTCCCCGACCCGGGCCGAATGGACAATCTCCAACGGAGAATGCGAACAACCTTCTGGAAATACACATCTAGAGCAACCTGCCTTTATTCGGAATCGGAACGATCCTGAATAAAGGCAGAAAGTTGCTCGCCTCTAAAGTGGCGATCATCATTGTGCTTTGAGTTGGAACCGCAATAGCGGTTCCAACTCAAAGCACAATGATCTAGGAAACCTCTGAACAAGTTTCGGGTCCAGGGGACCCATCCCCTGGTCGGGGTGTTTGAGGGGCTAAAAGCCCCTCAAGGATCGCCGCCAAGCGGCGATATGTTAAGGGCGTCGCCCTTAACGATCCCACCAAAGGGCATTGCCCTTTGGAAACCTGAGACTTGATCAGAGGCTCCCTAGGCTGCTGCCCGGGCCGGTACGGCCTAGTCTGAGCGGCCATAGTCGATCGCACGTCGCGTCGGGCGAAAGCGCCAACTCAACACACGGTAGGGCGAAGCCCCATCGACGGCGCGCATGATGACCGCCTCGCCCCAGCCGTCCGGCAGTTCGCTGCTGCCGCCATAGACGATCCGAATCCTGAGCGCCGGGCCGGCTTTGGCGCTCACATAGTCCCGCGCCGCGTTGAGAAGTCTGGCATAGTCTATCGGACCCGAGCCACGGTTAGACCGCCCACGGTTAGACCGCATTGCCAAGATTTGCTCGATCGCCCCGGGCGTAACGCCTGGCAGGGCTTTCAAGACGGTTTCCGAGGCTTGAGCAGGATTGATCGTTGCTGTCCCGGAGAAAACTGTGACGTGCGGCAGGGCGAGGGTTGCGAGCTGTTTCGGCATGCCGAGGATCCGCGCCAGGTCGCGCGTGTCGACAAACGGCGCGTCGGCTGCGCCGTAGGGCAGGCCGGCAGACCGGTAGTCGCGATCTTCTGCGCCATGCGCGCGCCGTTCGCCGTTTCGATCGCGCCAGTCGACAATCCGATTGGCGAGCCGTTCGGCCTCGGCCGCCGAAACATCCAAGGCCTCGAAAAGACCCGCAAGCAACACCGGCTTGGCCTTGTTGAGATCAATGCGGGCGTTCTCGTTGGTGATTGTGACCGCCAGGCGCAGATCGCCCAGGGCGGCGCTATAGGATGTGCCATCGGGCTGCCATCGCGCTTTTGTATCCGACATCATCAGGCGCATGACCGCCAGTTCGAGCGCCGCATCCAAAGTGATATGACCACGATCGATGATCGTTTCGTTTTCGATCGCTCTGACGCCGTCACGCACGCCGATGGTTAGCAGGCCGACCGGCAATGCCAGCAGGACGATCAACCAAATGCAGATGACCAAGGCGGCGCCGCGTTCACGATCCCGGTTCGGCGATCGGTCGATAATCGGTGTCAATTCTTCGCTCCCCGGCGCTTGGGTCGGTGCCATCGCGTGCCGGCGATGCGACCGCCGCGTCTGGCGGCACAGAACCGGCCTTTCGGATCAACGCACGAGGCTTCGGCAGTTACCCGCGGGCGGACGATCAAGCTCGACGACACAAAACCGCCGGCCTTCGTCGGCGCGATATTGACTTTGATGAGCCGCGGCAGGGCGCGGTCGTCGATCCACTTGCTCACCCAGCGCAATTGCCGTCCGCGGACGGCGAGGTACTCAAATGTGACGGTGTAGGCCCCCTCCAGCACCGTTACGTCTGCTGACCGGTCTTTGCGAGCGCGCCGACGGCGGTGCGCTTGCGCCGGCTCAAAGAGGTCGCGGGAGCGCACGAGCTCACCGCCATCGCCAACGCTGTGAAAGCGATAGGTGATGACATAGCTGCCGGCATCCGTCGGGTAATCGGGCTCACTTACCACAAACGCGAGTTCACGCTTGCGTCCCACGAACCGGTACTGGGCGCTGCCGGCGCCCTTCGTTTCGGCCTCGACGATGCGCTGCAGGCGCATAATATCGGTCCGCAAAGCGGAATGGGCGCGTGACATCATATCGACCCGATTGATGTCCGAGACGCCGCGGTCGACCGACAGCATAACGATATTGATCGTTGTCCCAACCATGCCGATCACCAAGGTCAGCAACGCCATTGCGACCAGGACTTCGAGCAACGAAAAGCCGGCTTGCGGACCTGGCTCGGGGCTTGTCATTGTGCTGGCCTTGGCCGGGCGAGGTGAAGCGTGCGCAACTGCGTGCGGTGGCGCGGCGCCCAGCTGACTTCGACGATGAACTCATAGAGTGTCCAGCCGCCCGCGGTGGCGGTTGGAATGATCTCTTCGCCGGCTTCGCGAACCGTCAACACCCAATTGAGTTCCCCGTCACGTCCGGTCAATGTCCGCTCGGGCGGCCTGCGGCTCGCCGTATGCTCTTCCAAAATCGAACGTGCCAGGACGCGGGCGGAAACGTGATGTTCGATCTGAGCGAGGCCGGTCTGCGCCGAGCCGAAGGCACCGTAGAGCGCCGTCAGCGCAATCGACAATATCAGGATCGCGACGATCGCTTCGAGCAGGGAGAAGCCGGCGCCCGATCCCGCGCCGACATTGCTTCGCCGATCAGGCCGGCGGTATGACATTGACACGCCCATTGAACCAGCTGACCCGGATCTCAAACTCATATTCGGCCTTGCCCAAGCGCACGACCCCGCCCGTTGACGATCCGTTTGCAAAGAAACGGATGGCAATCGTCGTCGCCGAACGGCGCTCCGATGAAGCCGCCTCGACATCGAGTGGATAATCGTTCGACACGTGGATCGCCGGCCAGCCGGGAAGCTCGACAGTTCTCGTTTGCAGATTGAAACTCAACGCCGCCTCACCGCCCCGACGAATGGCGAGCGCACGGGCCGCGCGTAATCGAGTGGCGATGCTGAACGCTTGTTTCGAAAGACGGCTCTTGTCGCTGCTGCCGGCAATGGCGAATGCAACGGAACTGGCGGCAAGCGATAGAATTGCCAGCACCGCCAGCAACTCGACGAGGGTGAAGCCGGCGGCCCGGCCCCGACCATCATTGCCAGTTCCCGATGTCGGCCTTTTCGCCATCACCACCCTTTTGATTGTCTGCACCCAGCGAGAATATGTCGAAGTCACCGTTTTGGCCGGGTGAGCGGTAGTTGTACGGCCGGTTCCACGGATCCAGCGGCACCTTGCGCCGGGCCAGGTAGGGACCGTTCCAGTTCGGCGCGTTTGCCGGTCGCTTGACCAGTGCCGCCAGCCCTTCCGACGTCGTCGGATAACCATTGTTGTCAATGCGGTACAACTGAAGCGCGGCTTCGATGCCCTCAATCTGAACCTTTGCTGCCTTGATCTTTGAACTGCCCAAATAGCCGATAACGCGGGGTCCGACCAACGATGCCAGCAGCACCAGGATTGCCAGGACGATCAGGAGTTCGACAAGCGTAAAGCCCGCTTCGCGGCTGCGGCGCGACCGCAGCCGACCACCAATCCTTGGTCCAGATGCAAGCCACGAACGCATCCCAAACACCTCTTTCAACCTATCCTCCGGCCAAGTCATAGACACCAAGAATTGCTGAGACAACTGATAGTACGATGAAACCGCAAAAGATACTCACCACAAGGATTATTGTCGGTTCGAGCACACTAACAACGCGTTGAATGGAAATCTGAAGCTTGGTCTCATACATGTCGGCCAGGCGCAGCGCGGTTTGTGACAGCGCACCGCTGCTGGCGCCGATCTTCAGCATCGACACCAACATCAGCGGGAATAGGTTTGCGCTGCCCATCGGATCCGTAAAGTCGCGCCCCTCGCGAACGGCCGTGCCAATGCGGTCGATCAATTGCCGGGCGTTTTCATTGGCAAAGGTATCGCGCGTCAGGGCGAGCGCTGCCGGCAGGCCGACACCGGCTGCGGTCAACCCCCCCAACGTTCGACAGAACCGCGCGCTCAACGCCATTCGGATCAACGTGCTGAGCAACGGGACGCGCAACAACATGCGCTCGATCGATTTGCGAATGGCCGGTTGCCGCAGGCCGAGCAGCAGCACCAACAGCAGGCCCGCGACACAAATGCCGAACAGATCAAAGTTCTCGCTCAGCCATCGCGAAGTCGCAAACACCGCCTTTGACGTCGCCGGCAGGTTGTCAACCTGGTCACCCAGCATTTCGCCAAATCTCGGGACGACAACGACCATCAGCAGCAGTACCGCTGCGATTGCCGTTGCAATGAGCAAGGATGGGTAGAGCAGCGCCGAGTTGACCTGGGCCCACAGCTTTTCCTGGCGCTCGCGCATGTCCGCGATGTGGGCCAAGGCGCCGGCCATTTCCCCGGTCGCCTCCGCCGCTTTGACCATACCGATATAGACAGGCGGGAAGCTGCGCTGTTCCATCCGCAGCGCCTCCTCAAAGGATCGGCCCGCCGCAACCGATTGGCGCAATCGGGTCGACAGCGCCTTGATCCGGCGCGAACTGGTGTCTTCCTCAATCAGAGACAGCGCACGCGCCAGGTTTTGCCCCGACGTCAATAACAGTTCGAGCTCGCGGGTGAATTGAGTGATTTCCGACGGCCACGGATCGCTCGAAAAGGGCGACCTAAATGAACTTGTGCGCGGCGCCTTTCCGGTCGCCGGCACAACGTCTATGACGTAGCTGCCCTGCTCGGTTAGCTGGCGCATAGCCGCTTCTGCGTCTTCGGCCTCAACCGTGCCGGAGATCTTCCGGCCGGCATCGTCGAACGCGGTATAAGCAAATTCCGACAAGTTGGTCGCCTTTCCGACTTGGCTCGAACCATCCCGCTCACCGCCCGGCCAAATCTGAGCGTCTTCGGTGCATGTGCCCTGGCCCCTTCCCTTGAGGGCGTCAGCCGCGCTCACCATAGCCCACGCTATGCTTTCGCACGCCTTCTTGCTCACCAACCAGGCCTGCTGACGAACCAGGCCAGCGCATCTGAATGCGCCATTTTAGGTGATTGAGACCACTAAGCCTATGGGTGGCTGGGACAGAAGGATCGTTCCGATTTCAAACAAAGACAGGCCGTTGGCGCTTGCTCGACTTCAGGTCAGATGTATGTAGAGCAGGCCGCCGACAAGCGTGGCGGCAATGAGGCCGATAACGAAGCCGGGCTGATTTGTCATCGGTTGCCGAGGCTCGGGGGCTGCCGGCTGCTGCAGCGCGGGTGCCTTGAGGTTCGCGACGTCGGCAGCAGATTGTGGGTGTCGGTGCCGCGCGCCGGCTCGTGTGCCGGGCTGGCGCCGGCCGGTGTTGGTCCCGCGCCGCGCCGCCGCTGGCGCAACGCCGTCCGCGCCAGCACGTTTGGATGGTTTGGACAGATCGCCAAGGCCCAGTGCGGCCAGGCTCAAGGCGTCACTGACGACAAATCCATGGAGCCGTGCCAGTGGTAGATTTGGCTTGACGACGGCCGGAAGCAGCGGCGGGCTTAGCGGATCTTCAACCGGCTTTTGCGCGAGCGCCGCATTGCCATCGTGAAGGTCGCCCCAATTCGCCTGCGACTGTTCCGGGTCGGTCTGCAACGATACGACGTTGTCATTATCTGCATCGTTGGACATATCCCACCCGTCGTTCTTCCCGGTCTTCACCGCGCCCGCACGAAGCCCCAGAGAACAAAGTTTACAGCCCAGTGAATATACTAGTCCTTGCCGAGGCCGGCAATACGTTGAAGCAGGCTGCTGCGCTTCGGAGTTGTCGTGGTCTCGTCAACGGCATCCGCGATTTCGGTGTTGCGTGACACTTGCGCATCGGTGTCGGCGTCGGCCGGTGCGGGCTTGCGCAGGTCCGTGGCAACCGGGTTGCCGGCGCGCCGATCGGTCGGATCGGCTGGGCCGGCGGCCAAGCCATTGGTCGCCACCTTGTGGGTCTCGGCGGCCGGCGAGCGGGCAAGGTCGGCGGATGTCGTCGGGACCGACTGCGTTATTCTGTGGGTGAGGCTTTGGCGCTTGGGGTGGCGCACGTCGGCGTTGTTGTCGGCCGGTCGCTCGTCAAGCATGGCCGGAACCGTACCGGCGCCAAGCCGGCGCAATTCCGCAAGATGTTGTGCGGCTTGTCGTGCGCTGCGGTCGGTGGCTGAGGCAAGCTCGGCGCGCAAGCGCCGGATTGTCTCAGCCTGCCCCGACGTCTCCTTCTCGAGCGCTGCGACCCGGGCCTTAAGCGAAATCCTGCTGTCGCGCAACGCGCCCGACTTTCCGGCGCCATCAACGCTCTCATAGACCTGCAGGGATGCCTTGAGCTTCTCGATCTCGGCCACCAGGGTTTCGTTTTGAGCCTTGAGCAGCTTCATGGCTTCGGCCTGCTCGGCGACGGCGTTGTCATCATTGTCTGCGAGCGATGTCAGGATGCTTTTGGCGTTTTGCAGTCCCGAATCGAGTTCGGCAATGCTTGAGTCGCGTTTGGCCTGCTGCGCGCTGGCCGGACCATAAGTGTCAGCAGCTTTGCGTTGCGCCAAACCGTCCTGCAGTTTGGTGATCAGGGACGCTTGATCCCGGACCCGGGTGCGCAAGGCCTCCAGTTCCGAGCGAACAGCCAGCTCGCTGTCGTGGTGCGGTGTCGCCGGATGTTTGGCGTTGCGCCCGGTCCGCGTGGCCACCGAACTCTTCAGGCGATCGATCTCAAGGCGCTGCTGGGCATTGATCTGCATGGCTTCATCAAGTGCCCGGAAAGTCTTGGCGGTATCCGCTTGCAGGGCGGCCATCTCCCGGTCGCGCTGGAACAGGGCTTTGCGCGCTTCGCCAAGGCGCTCTTCGACCCGCGGGACCCGATCGAGAATGGTTTGTTCGAGGACGTGGCGCGCATTTTCGCTGGCCTCGAAGTTTATGTTGAGATCACTGAGCTGTCGTTCAAGATCACTGATTGCTGCTTCGCGGCGATTGATTTCCACTTTCTGCCGCGCTGCCGACATCTGCGCGGCGTCGACCCGGGTCGTCAACTGATGCACGCGAATGGCATGTTGTGCTCTCAATCGATCCCGTTCCGCTCGGATTTCGGGCTCACTGATCGGCAGCGTTTGGCGGATGCGCTCCGTCGTTAACCGCACAGCGCGGCCCCAATAGACAGGCGCAACCACCAGGACCACGAGCAGCGCCATCAGGAAGCCCAGTGAAACCAGCATAATTGACTGGATTGTGAACACCTGACGGTCCTCTGGTCTGCTCAAAATTCGCGCATTCGGCTGCACGGCTGGCGGCGCCACGTGACGTTTGCCGGGCCGCCCGACAATCGGCCGCGGCATGGCTTGCGAGTCATGCCACCGCATATTACTAGATCATCGTGCGCCAAGTTGGAACCGGCATTGCGGTTCCAACTTGGCGCACGATGATCGCTACATTGCAATCGCGCAACCTTCGACCTTTCGTCGCGATCGTTCCGATTTTGACGAAAGGCCGGTTGCCCCAGCCCGCGATGCCGCACGTCGGCGGTTGCAACAGACGGCGGTCGTGCGCGCATACGACCGGTTCCTCAGCGCGCTTGCCAACCAAGACAATCGCGTAAAGTCCGTGACGACCAATCTCGACAGCTGGTCTTCAGAACGGATTCCAGGTTGGTCTGCGCGTGAATTTCAGATAGCCGACGTTTGCACCCAATCTGAGCCCAACTCCAGTGCGAATTGGAGCAAGTGTCAGCGCTTGGTGCTTGAGCAGTTGGACGCTGACGCCGCCGACCACATAGGCCGAGCCCTGCACGCCGCCAAACCGTCGGAAAATGCTGGCTGGATTGGACAGGTTGTAAACCAGAACCATGGTCCGGCTGCCTTCACCGCCAAAGTCGTAGCCGAGCGTCGGGCCCTGCCAGAATACCTTGCGGCGATCGCCGTATTTGGTGTGCAAGTAGCCTTCGCCGTATCTCAAACCGGCGATCAGCGCTCCGCCTGCATCTTCGCCCAGGATATAGCCGGTCGGGCGGCCCTGGCGGCGGAACGTATAGGCAATGGCCTGAGCCAGACTCGTGCTGAGCCGGCCGAAAAGGCGATGTCCGGCTGCGACAATCTCGGATTGCGAATAAGAGCGCCGATCATCGTATTCGCGGTCATCACGGCGGCGGTCGTAGCCGCGGTCGTAGCTACGATCATCGTAACGTCTACGATATTCGCCCTCGCTGCGCGGCGCCGGCACGTTGGGACCCGGCCGGTAGGTCTCGGCCGGCGCGACATACCGCCTTTCGGGCGCACGGTAACGCGGCGGCGGCTGTCTCGGGCGGCGTGGATAAGCGCCGGCGCGGCCTCGGTCATCGCCTCGGGTGCGGGCTTGATTGTCGCTTTGTGGCGCATAGGGATCATGCGACTGAGCCGATCGCGGAGTTTGCCAGGGCAACCGTTCCTGTGCAAAGGCGCGATGGCCGTCGAAACTGCTGAGGGTTGCCAAACCGAGTGCGGCACAGGCGACTGCTATTTTGTGCATGGTTGTCACCGAAGATTGGAGCGGCGGCCTTGATCACAGCAGTCCATCGACTGATTCGACCGATAACCAGCGAAAATAGCGAATAAGTATGGCCCTTGATTGCCGCAATCGCGGCGGAAATGGGCAATCGCGTCAGTGGTCGCATCAGTGGTTCATATGCAAACGGCGTTTCGCAGTCCGCTCTGCATGCGGGTCGCGCTCACCGGTCCGCCCGCTCCCGGCCGCCTATCAGACACTGGGCATTGGCTGGCCGGGCCGGTGAGCAGGGTGGTTCGGGCTCCGTCTGACAGTTGACATCTCGATCAGCCTGGTGCCGTTGTTCAGAGCCGTTCCGATTGCGAACAACCTTCTGGAAATACACAGTTAGCCCCGGTCAGGCGAAAGACAGCCTGTCGGAAAGCCGTCTGTCGCCCCAGGCAACGAACGGTGCCACGCGAAACCCGAGATCGGCATTGCCATAGGCCAGCGGCCGGTTATCGAGACCGAGAACGCAACCGCCGGCTGCTTGCAGCACGGCGTGACCGGCAGCTGTATCCCATTCGCTAATCGAGCTGAGCCGCGGATAGACATCCGCATCACCCCGGGCAACGAGGCAGAACTTGAGCGATGATCCTGTTGCAATGTGGTTCTCGATACCGAGTTTGCGCAGTTTGGTGCCGAGCTGGGTGGAGGCATGGCTGCGACTGACGGCAACGGTCAAGTCGCCGGTCGCCGGCGCGCGTGTCCGGATCCGGGCAACGGGCAATTCATCGAGGCTGCGCGGCCGGGCGCAAGCCGGAACATCCAACTCGATCGCCGCGCCGGCCCCAACCGATACATAAAGCCGGCCGGTCGGCGGGTGATAGACCGCGCCGAACCGAGGTTGGCCGTCGACGACCAGGGCGACGTTGACAGTGAACTCCGGCCGTCCCGCCACGAATTCCCGGGTGCCGTCGAGCGGATCGACAAGAAAGAAGCGGTGCGCAATCGCCGGAATGCGGCCGAGGCTGGCGGCTTCCTCGCCGATCAGCGGGATGTCGGGGTAAAGCGTCGCCAGTTCTGCCGCAATCAGGTCTTCGGCCTCGCGATCGGCCGCCGTGACCGGCGAGTCGTCATCTTTACTTTCGGCGACAACGCCGCGCCGGAAATAGTCCAGCTCGATGGCGCCCGCTCTGACAATGACGGGGAGTAGCGCATTTGCCATGGCTCGATGCTCATCGTCCTCCATCGACAGTGCCCCTCCAATCCAACATCATGCCACCTCTTTGCCGGCCGCGGCGATCCGTCCACGGCTGCAGCCATTGCGCAACGATCAGCGAATTTCTCGGTCGAAATCCGAGGCTGCGCTTGATTGGCATGGTATTGGGGCCCGGCACAATGTATCTTTTTGATTTGCATGCCATTCATGTCCCCGGTGCGGATCGCGTACGAGTTCTGGTCCACGTCATTTTTTGACCACAGCGTCCACGCAACAACCGAGTTCCAGAGCCCATATGACAACACCGCCGCAGCCGTCCGATTTGGAGTTCGCCGCACTCATCGCCAGCAAGATATGTCACGATGTGGTCGGTCCTGTCGGGGCCATCTACAATGGACTTGAAATCCTTGCGGAGGATGACGACGCGTCATCGCGAACCGATGCCCTGGCCGTAATCCAAAGCGTCACTCAGCAGGCCTCCGCACGACTGCAATTTGCTCGGTTTGCATTCGGCGCGGCCGGCTCGGCCGGCGCACAAATCGAACTGGATACCGCGCGCCAAATATCAATCGGATTGTTCGGCGACGGTAAGCTCAAGTTGCACTGGAATGCTGCTCCGGGAACTCTGCCGAAAAACCAGGTCAAGCTGCTGTTGAACTTGATCGCATGTGCAACTTCGGCGTTGCCACGCGGTGGCGACGTGACGGTCGACGTCGAAACGGCGCCGAGTTTGACCTTCAAGCTGTTGTGCAGCGGCCGCAACGCCAGGTCGCCACAATATCTCGGTGAGTTCATTGCCGGCAGCGCGGCGATCGAAGTCGATGCGCTTTCGATCCAGGCCTATTACACGCGCCGCCTGGCCGATGAGACCAAGATGCAGCTGTCGGTTGAGCCAATTGGCGAGGATATCGCGTTGATTGCGCGGGGCTGAGCAAATCGTCCCGGTCGGCGACAATGCGCGCGTGTTCGGGCCCTGGACCGGACGCCGTGAGGCGCTGCAGCTTTGTAGCGGCACCTGCAACGATAAGGTGCAGTGGCGGAACAGTGCTTACGGGGCATTAAAGTTTGTTGGCCACCATCGCCTGGTCGCGGCGCTATCGCGGCCTGTGCAGCGGCGGCATCGTTGGTGAACGCGGCCAAACGCGTGCAGGTTCGGGCAAGTTGCTCGTCAGGTGCGGCCGGCAGCCCGTGGTCCTGAGATGCGCTGTTGGCCGTTGGTGTCATCGAGATATCTCGGGCAGGTATCTTGGGCGACGTCTGAAACGAACCCGGGGGTTGCAGGGATGGTTACACGGATGAACGAATTCGCGGTTGAGGATGGGAGGTGAACGGCAATGAAGCTTTGTCTGATAATCGATGAATCTCAGTCCGTTCGCAAAGTCGCCCGGGCACTGTTGAACCGGCTCGGTTTCGAAGTGGTGGAAGCAGCGACTGCGCAGGAGGCGCTCGATATCTGTCGCCAGCGCCGGCCGGATGCAGTACTTTTGGACTGGCAATTGGCCGGCACCGAAATCCAGGCGTTTTTGCCGTTGCTCATGCGCAACGTGACCGGGCCCAAGCCCTTTGTTGTTTACACAACCACGGATCTCGATCCAGCCGATCTGTCACGAGCCTTCGCCGCCGGTGCCGACGCCTACATTCTCAAACCGATTGAGAAATCCGATATCGAAGACAAATTCGCCGAGCTTCTGCGGGCTGCGTGAGCACGACCCGCTTGAAGAGCGGCCATGACCGACGACACCTCTGATTGCGTCCGGGGTCCAGGGGATGATCCCCTGGTCGGGGAGATTGAGGGGCTGAACAGCCCCTCATGGATCGCCGCCAAGCGGCGATTGGTTAAGGGCGCGGCCCCTAACAACCCCGCCAAAGGACAATGCCCTTTGGAAGCCTAAGATTTGATCAGAGGTTGCCTAGAGCAACCTGCCTTTATTCGGAATCGGAACGATCCCGAATAAAGACAGAAAGTTGCTCGCCTCTAAAGTGGCGATCATCTTTGTGCTTTAAGTTGGAACCGCAATGGCGATTCCAACTTAAAGCACGATGATCTAGTATACCTTCTTCGGGTTTTTGACAGCCGGGCCGTTCCAGCAGAAGGTGGCGACCGCCTTGCACGTGTGCTCGTCGAAAAACCCGAAATCCAGGAACAGCTCACAAGTCACGGTCTTTTTGCCGACACGGAACTTCTTGATACCGTTCGCTGCGGTCCACTTGTTAATATACTCGTCAAGTAGATTTTTGGCGTCGTTCGTGGGACCGTCCTTGCCGTAGTCATTGACCGTAAAACCGAGTTTCTGGCAGGCGGCATGGGCATCTGCGCTGATGCTGACCGCCAGCAGCGCTGCGCCGATCGCAGCAAGCAGAAACGCTTTCATTCCAACCCCCTTCTGGCGCACTTATCAATTTAATTGAGCAACGCGAATATGGTTAACAAGGTCGCACGTATATCGGTCGCTGGTGAGGCTGGCCAGCACAAAATGCGCCGCGCGACATCATGCTATTGGTACGTTATCGCTGGGTCCATCATCGGCGCCCGACCACCATGTGAGCTGGCCTGCGCTCGGCGATGTCAGGACGGCTCGCTGCCTGAAACAGCGGCAATATCGGACGTGTCGGACGATACACCGTTGGCAACGCCCGGCGACGGGCCTGAATTGGTGCTGGTGCTCGACAGTTGGGGGCGGAGCTCGCTTTGATCGGCGGGTCGGCGCGAGCGCCCTTCAAACGCGGCGCCCTGTTCGAGCGTGATGGTCTGGTGGTAGATGTCGCCTTCGACGACCGATGTCGAAGACAGGATGACATCCAGCCCCTTGATGGTGCCGTTGACGGTACCGTTGACGTGAACCTGCTCGGCATTGACGAGGCCGGTGACTTTGCCGCTGGTCCCGATCGTCACCCGCGTGCCGAGCACATCGCCCTGAATTTCGCCGTCGACTTGCAGCGGCTGCTGGGCAATGATCCGAAGCCCTGAACCGACGATCGTCAAGTCGCTACCGATAACGGAAACACCCGCTGCCGGAGCGGTCGTCGTCGGCGACGTGCCGCGCAATGTCGGACGCGGCGGGGTGGCGCTGGACTGGGCGGAATCCGACGCACGGGCCGCCTCTTTGTCTGAGTTGCGTGAAAACATTGTCCCCTCCATAAAAGCCCCTTTTAGGAATGCTTCGGTCGGATAAGTTGATCAGTAAGTAGCGGCGCCATTGTGTCAATTGCTATGAAATAATGTGGTTAGGCCAGAAATATCCTTGTGTTGGTCGAACCCGGGCGGCGCCAGTGACTGGCGAACCTGCAGCGCAATGGCAACGCTGGCCGCAATAGCGCCAGCCGCCGCGGACAGGACTTGATGCTGCCATCGTGGCAGGCAACATAGCATTGGGTGCGCTGCGTTGTCTTCTGCAATTGTCATCACTGCAGCGAACGACCAACACGGCCATGGGGGATTGAGCATGCAGAAGCGAACGATCGTGCTGGCCGGCGTTGCCGGCATCTTTTCGGTAACTTCCGTGGTCGCGCAAACCTGCCCGGGCAATCCGCGTGCGCTTGGTGTCTCACGCACCGTCCAGATTGACACCACCGGTGCTCCGGCGTTCGGCTTTGCACACTACAAGGTTCATGATTTCCTGCAGGACAAAGAGGTTGTTCTGACATTCGACGACGGCCCCCAAGTCAAACTCACCGACCGCGTGCTGGCCGCCCTCAAGCGCCATTGCACGAAAGCGACGTTTTTCGCAATCGGCAAGATGGCACTGGGGATGCCAGAGATTATTCGGCGCGTTCACAGCGCCGGTCATACGGTCGGCTCGCACACGTGGTCGCACCGCAATTTGGCCCGCGGCAAGTATACCGGCAAGAATTTGGGCAAAGCGATCGACGAGATCGAGCGCGGTGTCAGCGCCGTCAGGCGCGCCGTCGGTAAACCGATCGCACCGTTCTTTCGCTTTCCGTTTCTGCGCGATTCCAAAGGCACGTTCGACCACCTGGCCAAGCGCAACCTCGCCGTTTTCTCGATGGACGTCGATTCGTTCGACTTCAAGTACCGCTCTCCAAAGAAACTGGCGGGCAGGGTGCTTGCGAAGTTGAAGGCCAACGGCAAGGGCATCCTGCTGTTGCACGACATCCAGCCGGTGACGGCAAAGGCGCTGGCGCTGATCCTCGACATGCTGAAATCGGAAGACTTCAGGATCGTGCATATGACGGCGGCCTTCCCGGCA
The DNA here is from genome assembly GCA_965223355.1 of Hyphomicrobiaceae bacterium. GTDB lineage: Bacteria > Pseudomonadota > Alphaproteobacteria > Rhizobiales > Hyphomicrobiaceae > Tectiglobus. Next base: position 1,702,439 of record CBDCWE010000003.1, on the reverse strand, counting down.
ACCACGCTACCGCGCTACGACAAGGCCATCGAAAAGAATGTGCGCGGGTTGGGTACCGCCGGCTCGAGCCGGCCGACATCCAGCGTCGTCAAGACCATCGATCAGTAGCCGCTGGCAGCGGCCGAGCCCAAGCCACGGGTTTCCAAAGGGCAACGTCCTTTGAACGCCCATTGGTCGGGTCGTTAGGTGGTCGGATCGACTTGGCTATGCACCCCGATGACGTTCGGCTGGATTGGCAATCGAATCCGGCCGTGCTGTTCCGTTGCGCGAACGATGCCTCGATATCTGCCACTTGGTGCTCAGCTCAGCAGTTTTTCGAGCGTTTTGCTGCCGACGACACCGTCTGCCGACAGGCCGTTCTTCTTCTGGAATTCGCGCACCGCTTCGCGCGTGCCGTTGCCGAATACGCCGTCGACATCGACTTCGGCGTTGTGGTGTGTCTTGAGCAGACATTGCAAGGTCTTGACTTCGCCGCCGCGATCCCCCTTGCGAAGCTTCCTGCTGATCGCCGGTCCATCGCAAATCTTGTCAGGACCTGATCCTTTCTGACAGGGAACGGCGGTGCGCGTGCACTGCCAGCGCTTGCGACCGGATGCGTTGCGCACTTGGTCGCATTCGATCGTCTGATTTTGCGCCGCACTCCAGGCTTGCCAACCGTTGCCGTACTTGGCTCTTGCGGCCTTCTTCCAAGCCGCCCATGAGCCCGGATAGGCGCCGAGGGATTTGGAAATGTAGAGCCGGCTCGTCGCCGTCAATGGTTCACTCTGGCATTGCTGGGCCTGGGCCTGGGCGAGGGCCGCTGACAACATCAGCAGCACGGCACTTGAACAGACTACGCGGAAAAGATGAGACATACCGACCAACTCCTTGCGACAATATCATGGTTGGTGATCCCCCGACGCCGGGAGGTTCAGGACGAAAGCGTCAGTTCAGCCCGGTCATATCCGGCGGTTGCCCCCGGAACCGAATTGGCCAACCAACTATACCTCAGCCGGGCACCCTTGTGCACAACGTTGACGGCATGATTTTAGCAAGCATGGGAACAAATTGCGGCTGTTTGGCAAACGATTGTTCAGGTTGGCGCCGCGATCGCCAGCGCCGCGCCACCCGGGTGGGCAACCAGCCCCTGTGCCGCACGCTGAGGGCAAAGTGGCGGCATTTGAGCAAGCCGTGGCAAAACGCACCATTTTCGGTTTCGGGCAGCACCGGCAAACCCAGGCGGTCATATCGGTGTCGGCCTGTCCGCTGTCGGATCAGGTGCAATCGGGTCGATGACACCACGCTATCCAGATGACACCAAGCTATCCAATTGACGCGCTGGACGTGTTGGCGTGTTCGCGATTAAACACTGCGTGGTGGCGGTCCGTGCGCCTGTGCGTTCGGTTCTGCACAATTGACTGTCAGAGCAACCTGCCGTTAATCGGAACTCGGGATGCTTCCAACGAAGCCCACAAGGATGATCAGTTGAGGTCGATCGGAAGTTCGTTGCAGTAAGCGCGCGGGCTCGGTAGTGAGCGTCTGATCCGAACAGCTCACGCGCAACATCAGTTTGCTCGTGTCCTTCCTGAACCAGGAATTCGTCCGGAGGGTGCTGCAAGGGGCAATGAACGCTCAGGCCAGGACACTAGCGAGGCTGCCGTGATCGAGGATTTCCACCGCATCAAGCGACTTCCGCCCTACGTTTTTGCCGAGGTTAATGCGCTCAAGGATGAGGCGCGGACCGCGGGGGCCGACATTATCGATCTCGGGATGGGCAATCCCGATATGCAGACGCCGCAGCACGTTGTCGACAAGCTGATTGAAACGGTGAATAAGCCGCGCGTCCACCGCTATTCGGCCTCCAAGGGTATTGCCGGTCTGCGACGCGCCCAGGCGGCCTATTATGGCCGGCGTTTCGGTGTCAAACTGGATTGCGATACGCAGGTTGTTGCAACCCTTGGCTCGAAGGAAGGCTTTGCCAATATGGCACAGGCCATCACGGCCCCCGGCGATATGATCTTGGCGCCCAATCCGACCTACCCAATTCACGCATTCGGCTTCATCATCTCCGGTGCGTCGGTGCGTCATTTGCAGGCCAACAACGGCGATGAATATCTGTCGGCGGTGTCGCGGGCTTGCCGGCACACGGTGCCAAAACCGATTGCCATGGTCCTCAATTATCCATCCAATCCGACGGCAATGACGGTCGACCTGGACTTCTATGCGGCGGCTGTGCAACTCGCGAAACAGGAGAACCTGATCATTCTGTCCGATCTCGCCTACGCCGAGATTTTTTTCGACGACAATCCGCCGCCGTCGATCCTCCAGGTGCCCGGTGCGGTCGACCTGACGGTGGAGTTCACGTCGCTTTCCAAGACGTACAACATGCCGGGTTGGCGGATCGGCTTCGCCGTTGGTAATGAGCGCCTCATTGCGGCACTGGCGCGCGTGAAATCTTATCTCGACTACGGCGCCTTTACCCCGATTCAGGTTGCCGCGGCGGCGGCCCTTAACGGACCGCAGGATTGCGTCGATGACATTCGCGCCACCTATAGGAGCCGGCGCGACACGCTGGTCGAAAGCTTTGCGCGGGCGGGCTGGGATATTCCGCAGCCGCCGGCAACGATGTTTGCCTGGGCGCCCATACCCGAGCGCTTCCGAGAGCTCGGCTCGGTCGGGTTTTCGAAGCTGTTGATCGAACGGGCCGACGTTGCCGTTGCTCCCGGTCTTGGTTTTGGCGAGTACGGCGAAGGGTTTGTGCGCATCGCACTGGTGGAAAACGAGCACCGCATCAGGCAAGCTGCACGAAACATCAAGCGGTTCCTGACACAGGCACCTGACACACTCCACAACGTCGTATCGATCGACGACAAACGGACAGCGCGGTAGACGGTCATGGCAGATGTACTCAGACTTGGACTTGCCGGGCTCGGCACTGTTGGCGGCGGTTTGGTCAGACTGATCGAAACCCATCGTGAACGCCTGCGCACGGCGACCGGTAGGGAATGTCGCATCGCGGCGGTCTCGGCACGCAATCGCGGCAAGGAGCGTGGTTTCGACATTAGCCAGGCACAGTGGTTCGACAATGCCGCGGAGCTCGCCCGGTCGGACGAAATCGACGTGTTCGTCGAACTGATCGGTGGCGATGAGGGCGTTGCCCGCGACGCCGTCATAGCGGCGTTGTCGGCGGGCAAACACGTGGTCACCGCCAACAAGGCATTGCTCGCCAAACACGGCGTTGAACTGGCCGCTTTGGCCGAAGACGACAACCTGGCGCTGGGCTTCGAGGCGGCGGTCGCCGGCGGCATACCGATCATCAAGACGCTGCGCGAAGCACTGGTCGGCAATGCCGTGACGCGGGTCTATGGCATTTTAAATGGGACCTGCAATTACATCCTGACCAAGATGCAGGAGGACGGTCTGCCGTTCGAACAGGTGCTCAAGGACGCGCAGGATCTGGGCTATGCCGAGGCTGATCCGACCTTCGATATCGGTGGCCATGATGCCGCCCACAAACTTGCGCTGTTGACCAGCATCGCGTTCGGCACCGAGGTCGCGTTTGATCAAATCCACCTCGAAGGCATCGAAAAGATCGAGCCGGCCGATATCGAGGCGGCCGATGAACTCGGCTATCGCGTCAAACTGCTGGGCGTTGCGGTCAAGACCGACGCCGGCATCGAACAGCGCGTGCACCCGACAATGGTTGCCAAACATTCCGCCATTGCCGAAGTCTCCGGGGTCACCAACTGCGTCGCCGTTGACGGCGACTTCGTCGGCGGCCTGCTGCTGGTTGGGCCGGGCGCCGGCTCGGAGGCAACGGCATCGGCGGTGATGAGCGATATCGGCGACATTGCCCGCGGTCGCGTCGGCGCACCCTTTGTCACCCCGGCCCGCGGGTTGGCCCCCTATGCCCGCGCCCCGGTCGGTCAGTATCAGGGCGCCTATTACGTTCGTCTGTCGGTCTATGACCGGCCCGGCGCCATGGCCGCCATTGCCCATCGCATGGCCGAACAAGATGTCTCGCTCGAAAGCATCGTGCAGCGCCGTCCGAAACATCAACTGCCAGGCACCGGCATTCGCCCCGAGCTGGGCAGCCCGACTTCGGTCGTGCTGATCACGCACGAAACCACGGAAGCGGCCATGCGCGCGGCCATGGATGCCATCGAAAAGGACGGCAAAATCGCGCATAAACCGCAAATGATCCGGATCGAACAACTGGTCTGACAACGCTACACTATAACATGCAGTGACCGCCGGTTTGGCGGCCATCTAAGGATTGGGGAGGATACTCGCTATGCTGGGTCGGACGCTTGTTCTGGAAGTCGGCCGTGTGACCGAAGGCGCCGCCATTGCCGCCGCTAAACTCAGAGGGCGCGGCGATGTCAAAGCGGCTGACAAGGCTGCAACCGACGCCATGCGCAAGGAGCTTGGCCGCATCAACATCGACGGCCTCGTCGTCATCGGCGAAGGCGAGATGGACGAGGCGCCGATGCTCTATATTGGCGAGAAGGTCGGCACCGGTGACGGGCCGGCCGTCGACATTGCCGTCGATCCCTTGGAAGGGACGACGATTTGCGCCAAGAACATGCCCAATGCGTTGGCGGTGCTGGCGATTGCCGAGCGCGGCGGCCTGCTGCACGCCCCGGACATGTACATGGACAAGATTGCGGTCGGCCCCGGCCTGCCGGACGGCGTTGTCGACCTCGATGCGACACCCGCGGACAACGTCAATGAACTGGCCAAGGCCAAGGGTGTGCCGGTGGAGGAAATTACCGCCTGTATTCTTGACCGTCCGCGCCACGCCGAATTGATTGCGGCGGTTCGAGATGCCGGCGCCGCCGTACAGCTCATTCCGGACGGGGACATTGCAGGAGTGATCTGGACCACCGATCCTGACCAGACCAACATCGATATCTACCTCGGTTCGGGCGGCGCGCCTGAAGGTGTGCTGGCCGCCGCCGCACTGCAGTGCATTGGTGGCCAAATGCAGGGCCGCCTGCTGCCATCGAACGATCAGGAGCGCCAGCGCGCTGAACAAATGGGGGCGGACGTCGCGAGGAAATACGCGATCAGCGATATGGCATCCGGAGATGTGATATTCTCTGCGACCGGCGTCACCGGCGGCTCGTTGCTCGACGGCGTTCACTTCCGTGGTGACTTCGCGGAGACCGAAACCGTGGTGATGCGTGCGCAGACCGGAACCGTGCGTCGCGTAAAGACGACATTCCGCAACATTGGCAGTAAGCTCGCTATGCTCTAGATCATCGAACCCAGGGCACCGAGACGATCGCCGCTTCGCAATCGAGCAACCCGCCTTTATTCGGGATCGATCCGGTTCCGAACAAGGCCAGGTTGCTCCGACGAGCCCGGATGCTGGCGAGGCGAATTTGACGGTCATGGCCGCGCCGGTTGCGACGATCGGCAGGGCATCGATCAGGAGGCTGAACAGGAGGCTTAAATGAAAAAGGTCTATGCCGATGCCGCTGCGGCACTGGACGGCGTGTTGAAAGACGGCATGCTGATTGCAGCTGGCGGTTTCGGGCTGTGTGGCATCCCTGAGAATCTGATCACCGCGATCCGCGATGCTGGTGTCAAAGACCTCACAATTTTTTCGAACAATGCCGGCGTCGACGACTTTGGTCTCGGCCTGCTGCTGCAAACCAAGCAGGTCAAGAAGATGGTTTCGTCCTATGTCGGCGAGAACGACGAGTTTATGCGCCAATATTTGGCCGGCGAGCTCGAGATCGAATTCAATCCGCAAGGCACACTGGCCGAGCGTCTGCGCGCCGGCGGCGCCGGCATTCCTGGCTTTTACACCAAGACCGGCGTTGGCACGCAAATCGCCGATGGCAAGGAGCACAAGGATTTTGACGGCCAGACCTACATTCTCGAGCGCGGCATTCGTGCCGATCTTGCAATTGTCAAGGCCTGGAAGGGCGACGATCAGGGCAACCTGATCTACCGCAAGGCAGCGCGCAACTTCAACCCGGTGTGCGCGATGGCAGGTGACGTGACGATTGCCGAAGTCGAGGAGTTGGTGGCGACCGGCAGCCTCGATCCGGATCTCATTCACACACCGGGAATTTTCGTGCAGCGCATCATCAAGGGCGATCACGAAAAGCGTATCGAACAACGCACGACCAGAGCAGCTTAGGAGGTCCGCGATTATGGCTTGGGATCGCAATCAGATGGCTGCGCGCGCAGCCCGGGAACTCGAAGACGGGTTCTATGTCAATCTCGGTATCGGCATTCCGACACTGGTCTCCAACTACATCCCCGACGGCGTCGATGTAACGCTGCAATCGGAAAACGGCATGTTGGGCATGGGTCCGTTTCCGACCGACGATGAGATCGATGCCGACGTCATCAATGCCGGCAAGCAAACCATCACCGAGCTTGACCGGACCAGCTACTTCTCATCCGCCGACAGCTTTGCGATGATCCGCGGCGGCCACATCAATTTGGCGATCCTGGGGGCCATGGAAGTTGCCGAGAACGGCGATCTCGCCAACTGGATGATCCCGGGCAAGCTGGTCAAGGGTATGGGCGGTGCGATGGATCTGGTTGCCGGTGTCGGCCGCGTCCTGGTGATCATGGATCACGCCAACAAAAAGGGTGAGTCAAAACTCTTGAAAAGGTGCACGCTGCCGCTGACCGGTGCCGGCGTCGTCGACCGCATCATCACCAATCTCGGAGTATTTGACGTTGTTGAGGGCGGGCTCAAAGTGGTCGAGCTGGCACCCGATGTGAGCATCGACCAGGTCAAGGACATGACCGAGGCGACGCTGGTCAACTGACAGGGCCGTGGCCTGCGAGCCGTTCCGATTTGGCCGGAACTATCGCGCTCGTCGGGCCGACTGCTAGGGCAACCTGCCTTTATTCGGAATCGGAACGATCCCGAATAAAGACAGAAAGTTGCTCGCCTCTAAAGTGGCGATCATCATTGTGCTTTAAGTTGGAACCGCTATTGCGGTTCCAACTTAAAGCACAATGATCTAGCGGACGCGGGTCTGCCGCCACGCCGCCGCTGACAACCTCGTGATCTATTGCCTTCGAGGTCACGCGGGACCATCGCGCTCCTCGGCCCGGCCGTCGCGGGGTCGTTAACCCTCGGAACACCATAGTTGAAAGCCATGTCGCGTGGTCAAGCGTTGCTGGCTCGGCACGGCACGGCATTTGCACATCTCCTGACAAATTCTGCACGAACAGGAGGTGCGCACCAATGCGGCACAATTTGCGCGAAGTTCTCAGGTCGTTCCGCCGTGACGAACGCGGTATCGTCACCGTTCTGTTTGCGGCTAGCCTCATCATGACGGTGATGTTGTGCGGTCTCACCATCGATGTCGTCCGCGCCGTTCATGCCAAGACCGCGATCGCCAACGCGCTCGATGCAGCTGCTCTGGCGGCCGCCAAGGGCATTCGCCTGCAGAACATGTCGGCGGGCCAGGCTCGCGCTCTGGCAAAGGCAACGTTTAACCAAAACTACAACGGCGGTGGCACAAAAAAGAACGGCGTCTACGCTGACATCAAAAACATGGCCATCAAGATCGATACTGCAAAGAACTCAGTCGACATGTCGGTGGATGCGGAGGTCAAAACAGTCTTTGGCGGCGTTGCCGGAATCGACGTGTTCCGTTTTCCGAGCCGGGCATCCGCCATTTTCGAAGCCAAGGACATCGAACTCTCACTGCAGCTCGACGTCACGGGCTCGATGACGGGCAGCAATCTGGCCGCTCTCAAAGTCGCCACCAATGATCTTGTCGACATCCTGATACCCAGCAAGCCGACGGCGCACAAAATCCGGATTGGGCTGGCACCCTATGCGGCCGGTGTGAATGCCGGCACCTATGCCGCGTTGGTCAACGGCAACGCTAGCGTCTCCAACGATTGCGTCTACGGGCGCCGCGATACGCAGTACCAGGACACCGACAACCATCCGACCGGCCAGGCGGTGCTGAAGACCGCGCTTGACCTGCCCGACGCTTCGCCCTGCCCGGACGCCAAAATTCTACCGCTGACCGACGACAAGGCGCTGCTCAAATCGACCGTCAACAGCTATGCGGCAGGCGGTATTACCGCCGGCCATCTCGGCACCGCCTGGGCCTGGTATCTCCTGTCACCCAACTGGTCTGCGGTGTGGCCGGCAGCGAGTGCACCGGCGGCCTACACAAACTCCAACGTGCGCAAGATTGCGATCCTCATGACCGACGGTGACTATAATTCCGTTGGCGGACGTTTTGACACCGGCACCGAATCAACCACGTTTGCCCGCGATAGCTGTGCCGCCATGAAAGCCAAAGGCATCACCGTCTACACCGTCGGCTTCGGATTGTTCAAGGGTTCGGCGGCAGAACAGACCCTGCAGTTGTGCGCGTCAGATCCAGGCAACGCCTATGCGGCGAGTGACGCCGCCCAGCTCCGCGCGGCATTCCGCGACATCGCCGAGAGCATCGCGAGACTGCGCCTGACCGGCTAGTGGTCTGGCGCGGTAACCTGGAACATTTGGTTGGTTTCCAGATCCACAACATCGCACTCCGAGCCCGCCGCGACATGGGTCCCGGCAACACGTGCCGGGATGACGTTTGTGCGTGTTGCAAGGCCCAGCAAACCTTCAAACCGTCTTCTCGTCCGAGATGCAGCACGGACAGAGCGGCCTCCCACCATCGCAAGCCAAACCCCTCCGGCGTCATCCCGGTGCTCGTCACCGGGACCCATTCATCGCCATACTCAGTCAAATGAGTTTGCCCTATGAAACCTTCTACACCTATTGCCTGCAGTTTGCGGCCACTGACGACGCTATTCAGTGAGAACCCGCACTGGATCGACCTGTCCTCTTCGCTGCCGGGTGTCGAGATCATCGGCAAGCTTTGGGTCCGCTGAGAAATGGGTCCCGGCAACACGTGCCGGGATGACGTTTGTGCGTGTTGCAAGGCTCTGCGAACCTTCAAACCGCCTGCCCATTCGAGGCACAGCGCGAACATGGCGGCCTCCCACCGTCGCAAGCCCAACCCCTCCGGGGTCATCCCGGTGCTTGTCACCGGGACCCATTCATCGCCATACTCAAACCAATGAGTTTGTCCAATGAAACCTACTACACCTATTGCCTGCAGTTTGCGGCCACTGACGACGCTATTCAGCGAGAACCGGTACTGGATCGACCTGTCCTCTTCGCTGCCGGGCGCCAGGATCACCGGCAAGCCTTGAGCCCGCTGAGAAATGGGTCCCGGCAACACGTGCCGGGATGACGTTGGTGTGTGTTGAAAAGCTCTGCAAACCTTCAAACCGCCTGCCCATTCGAGGCACAGCGCGAACATGGCGGCCTCCCACCGCCGCACGCCAACCCCTCCGGGGTCATCCCGGTGCTTGTCGCCGGGACCCATTCATCGCCATACTCAAACCAATGAGTTTGTCCAATGAAACCTACTACACCTATTGCCTGCAGTTTGCGGCCACTGACGACGCTATTCAGCGAGAACCGGTACTGGATCGACCTGTCCTCTTCGCTGCCGGGCGCCAGGATCACCGGCAAGCCTTGAGCCCGCTGAGAAATGGGTCCCGGCAACACGTGCCGGGATGACGTTTGTGTGTGTTGAAAGTTCCAGCAAACCTTCAAACCGTCTTCCCGTCCGCGCCGCAGCACGAAGATGGCGGCCTCCCACCGTCGCAAGCCCAACCCCTCAGGGGTCATCCCGGTGCTCGTCACCGGGACCCATGGCGCTACAAACGATAACCTCACCAACTTTGGCCCTACCCGAGGGGCCCACCCGACAATCCGCCGGCTTGTCGATTTTCTCGCCAATGGCGCGCCCTAAGATTGAAACGTCGTTCGAACCGCCCAGAGCAGTCGGATGACGATGGTCGATCTCCCAACCGAATTCCGTCAGCGCGCCCGGATTTGTGAGTTTGCGGCCGAGGTGAGTCGGATCACTAGCGAACCATGGTCGCAGATGCCCCGGGGCTGATCGGGCAATGCGCCAGTTTGACGGGATCGGGCCGCGCGATTGAGGTGAGCGTGCTCAATTCATCGGCGCGGCGCTGGAACTCGACCTCGGATGCGCCGGCCATGGCGATGGTTGCAACCAACACCCCGGCAACGAGAACGAGGCCGTTGATGTCGCGCCGGTTGACGGTCCACTCGAGACGTCCCAGTCCGCTCCAAAGCTTATTCATCCCTCGCTCCTGATCTCAGCATTGTTGGCTTCTTGGTTGCACAATCGTTTGGTGGTGCGGCGATCATAGATCTACGTAAGTGGCGAGAGAGCGACCTCAAATTGACAATCTGGCGCGATGACTTCACTTCAAGGTGAGTGCGATTTGAACCGGGCGCAACGATCGGGCCGGCGCGGCACGGCGCGGTTCGCCGGCGCTGGCATCCGAAGCGCAGCCGGCTATTTCCAGGCGCTGCTGTCGGTAACCGCGATATGCGCCGGATCGTCCTGGTGGCGGCGCTCGAACTCCAGGAAATCGTAATAGCCGCATCGCTCCTCGTTGGGAAACTGACGGCAGATCGCGGGGCGTGCCTCGTAAATCGTGCAGCGGCGGTTGTCGGTATCGAAGAACCGGCAAATCCGCCCGAAATGTTCGTCCTTTTTGCGCCGCATAATGCGCTTGTGGCCGTGATCGGTTTTGGTGAACTTGGCTTCGGCCTCGGCCGCGCTCATCGCGTGATGTTTGGCAAGACGTTCGACGTCGCGCTTGGTCAGTTGAATGACCGGATATGAGCAGCAATAGCCGGGGCAATTCAGGCAGTCGTAGGACACGCGGGGCTCCCCTCGGTTGCGAGCGACGGTTGGCTTCCTAGCAGCGGCGTCGGATGATTCCCATGATCTTGGGACATTAATTTTGTACATATGTACAACTGCGCCCCGACCGTCGTGAACCGTGCAAATGCCGTTGCAGCAGGTCGCACAAGCCCAATAGGCTAGATCATCGTGCTTTAAGTTGGAACCGCTATTGCGGTTCCAACTTAAAGCACAAAGATGATCGCCACTTTAGAGGCGAGCAACTTTCTGCCTTTATTCGGGATCGTTCCGATTCCGAATAAAGGCAGGTTGCTCTAGGCACGGCGCACAGCGCGACCGAGTTACAGCGAGGAGGATCGGCAATGTTTGATTTGAGCGGACGCGTGGCCATTGTCACGGGTGGCAATGGAGGTATCGGCCTTGGTATGGCACGCGGCATGGCCAAGGCCGGCGCCGATATTGTGATTGCGGCACGAAACCAGGAAAAGTCAGACCGCGCCGCCGCTGACTTGCGCCGCCTTGGCGCGCGCGCCGCAGTCGTCCCCGTCGACGTTACCAACCAACAATCGGTCAAGGCCATGGTCACCTCGACCCTAGACCAGTTCGGCCGGGTCGACTGTCTGGTCGCCAACGCCGGCGTCAATGATCGCAAACCGCCGCAGGATTACACGCCAGAACAATGGAAGTGGATCCTCGAGACCAATCTCAGCGGGCCGTTCTACTGTGCGCAAGCGGTTTATCCGGCGATGAAGGCGCAGGGCGGCGGCAAGATCATTACAATTGGCTCGATGGCATCGATCTTCGGATTGCCGTTTGCCGCCGCATACGCCTCGACCAAAGGCGGCGTGGTCCAACTGACCCGCGTCCTGGCGACGGCTTGGGCACAGGACAACATCCAGGTCAACTCGGTGCTGCCGGGCTGGATTGATACCGAGCTGACGCAGGCTGCACGCCAGCAGGTCGACGGCCTCCATGACCGCGTTGTGCAGCGCACGCCTGCCGAGCGCTGGGGCACGCCCGACGACTTTGAAGGCATCGCCCAATTCCTGGCCGGGGCCGGTTCGGATTTCGTAACCGGAACCGCCATTCCTGTCGACGGCGGTTACGCAGTCATGGGCGGTTAATGTTCGATCAGGCACGACTTGGTCAGCCACGTCCGCCGATTGCGACGGATTGGCACAATCGGCTGATTGCGAGGCCGTCTCGGTTGCCGCAGTGGCGATCACGAACGGCTTGGGGCAGTCCCGAAACAATTGGGCAACACCTGGCGGCGTTGCGTCGGCGACCGGCGCCGGAGGCGTTACCTGCAGGTTGAATGTCGGCTATTGTCCGGGCTGAACTGTAATTGTACCGCGTGGAGAGGTTTCCCGCATGAGTGATGCTGTGCGTCTCGGCAACGACGGTGAAACACCCGTTAATCCGTATTCGCTGCTTGAGGCCGTCAACCGTTCGAGCGACACGGCCCACATGGCGTGGCTGATCTTCCTCGGCGTCATGGCGTATTTGATGATCGCGGTTGCCGGTGTCAGCCATCAGGACCTGCTGCTCGAAAAACCTGTGCAGCTGCCGATCCTCGGCGTTCCAATTCCGATGGTCCAGTTCTTCCAGTTCGCGCCGATTTTTCTGTTGCTGTTTCATCTCGGGCTGATCTCGCAGCTAGTCCTGCTGGCGCGCAAGACGTTGGAATTCGACATCTCCGTCCGGCAGCTCGAACCGACGTTGCGGCGCACACATCCACTGCGCCTCGAGCTGCACAATTTCTTCTTTGTGCAGGGCGTTGCCGGGCCGCATCGCAGCGCCATTATGAGCCTCTTCCTGCACTCGATGTCGTGGCTGACGCTGGCCATCCTGCCAGTGGTGTTGATGCTGTTCATTCAGATCTCGTTTCTGCCCTACCACAATGCCGTGATCACCTGGACCCACCGCATTGCGCTGTTGCTCGACATCGGTGTTTTGAGCCTGATCGGGGTGTTTCTGACGCGCGCCGAAACCAGTTTCTTCCAGGCGTTTTGGCGGACCAGTGTGGCGCACCCGCTGAGTTTTCTGATGACCTCGGCGCTACTGGCTGGTGTTGCCGCTTTCTCGTTTGTGGTCGCAACCATACCCGGTGAAGCGCTCGATGATGCAGTGCGCAAACTGCTTCGCATCGAGCACAACGAGGAACGCGCGAACAACGGCGGGACGATTTTCGACCAGGGGTTTTCGCTGCCGTTTTCGTGGGGGCGCGCCGATGGTTCACTGTTCGGGTTTTTTCATCGCCGGCTGATCGTGACCGATATCGACCTGGTTACCGACCGAGAGGTCACCAAGGGCGAACGGTCGATCTCCCTGCGCGGGCGTGATCTGCGCTTCGCCAAGCTCGACCGGTCCGACCTTCATCAGGCCGACATGACGGGCGCGAACCTCGACGGGGCAACGCTGATCGGCACGGATTTGCGCAACGTCCGCCTCAACTGCCAGGATGAAACAGAATTGGTGCTCGGCGATGGTCGCACAAAGGCCAAGTGTGCAAGTGCCGTTGGCGCCGACTTCACAGGCGCCAGGCTCGACGGCGCACAGATGACCGGCATCAATCTCAGCCATGCCAAGCTCGAAAATGCCCGGTTGGTCGGCGCCGTCTTGAAGTACTCAATTCTTGAAGGTGCGAACTTCTGGAACGCTGATTTGCGCAAGACGGACATGACGGCCGGGATCCAGGCGCAAGGTGCGAAATTCCTGGTTGCGCGGCTCGAAGGTGCAGATTTCAACGGCGCCCAATTGCAGTTTGCCGACTTCTCGAATGCGCAGCTCCAGGGCGCGTCACTATCGCACGCACATTTACAGGGCGCCGTGTTGCGCGATGCGGACCTGTCGGCTGCGACGATGGTGCGGACGCGTTTGCATGCAGCCGACATGACCGGTACAAACCTGACCGGGGCGGACATGCGCTGGGCCGCGGTTTGGATGACGCCGCCGACCGTCGCCGGCCGCCTAACGCTGGCCGACATGAGCAAAGTGTCGATCAAACCGCTGAGCAAGCTCGAACGGGAAACGCTCGAAGCAACGCTCAAATCGATTGTCAGCGATCAGCTGCGCGGGCAGGTGGCGGACAGCCTGAAGGGCATTCTGTCCAGCCGAGCCAGTGCGGCCTGGGCAACCTCGGACGATGCTGCGCGCTGGCAGTCGCTGGCCATCGCCGCCCTGCCAGCCAATACGCCGGACTACCGATCGGAACTGACGACCTACCTTGAGACGCTCGCCTGCAAAGCGCGCTGGAGCAAGGGTTCGGTTGCACAAGGCGTGGCGCGCCGTGCCAACGGGGCCCAGTTTGCCGGCAACCTGTCCTCGCTCTATCTGAGGTTGTCGTCGATCGAAGACTGCAGACCGGCTGAGTTCATTGCACCGCACCTGATGCAGAGCATGGCGGCGGCGGTTGATGCACGGGTCGGTCAATAAGTGGCGCGCGGGTTGATCGCCCGTACCGAGCCGGGTGGGGCGACGAAAGCTGGAGCGATGCACGCTGGACCGAGGAACGCCGGGCCGTCGGGTTATCGCGTTTCACGCTTAGCTCGCACCGGCCCGCTTCCCCGACGAGCCAGAGCCCATGATCTGATCGGTGGTCGCGGCGGTGGCCGGACACGCGAGCGGCACGGCACGGCAGCAGGCCGGCACAGTGGCCTTGCCTGCGGCGGGTCCAACCAGCTTGCGCTTGCAACTTTTCCGGAACAATTGTAGAACATAATTATGCGCGATTGTCGTGGACAATCGCATCTCACGAGATGTCATGGCGCCGTAACACGTTAGGGTTTGATCAAGGAAATCGAGTCGTGGAGGCCGATCGGATATCCCTCGAGGAGCAACACCGGGTCGGCGCGTTCGTGCGCAACTTGCTTCAAAGTTACAGGAAAGGGTCGCTTCATGGCCGGATCAGTCAACAAAGTCATCCTTGTCGGCAACCTCGGTGCCGATCCTGAGATCAGGCGCACGCAGGATGGGCGGCCGATTGCACACCTGCGCGTTGCAACGTCGGAAAGCTGGCGCGACAAGTCGACCGGCGAGCGACGCGAGCGCACCGAATGGCACAGGGTTGTGATTTTCAGTGAGGGTCTGTGTCGGGTGGTCGAGCAGTATTTGCGCAAAGGGGCAAAGGTCTACCTCGAAGGCCAGCTGCAGACCCGCAAGTATCAGGACCAGCAAGGCCAGGACCGCTATTCGACGGAGGTCGTTCTGCAGGGCTTCAATTCGACACTGACGATGCTGGATGGGCGCAATAGCGCCGGCAGCGGTGAGGGCGGCCAGTCCAACTACGACAATTTCGGCGGCGGTGGCTATGATGAGCCGCGCCGGCCTGCCGCCGCCGGCGGCGGTGGTGGCGGGCACGACCAACCACTCGACGACGACATTCCATTTTAAGTGATACGGGACCAATAGGCCCGTTTCCGGCCCAAGGGGGCACCGTGCCGGCTCTGAAAGGCTAAGCGATTGAAGACCCGATCAAATCTCAGGTTTCCAAAGGGCTCGGCCCTTTGGCGGGATCGTTAAGGGCCGCGCCCTTAACATATCGCCGTTTGGCGGCGATCTTTGAGGGGCTTTCAGCCCCTCAAACTCCCCGACCAGGGGATCATCCCCTGGACCCTGGACATGTTCGGAGGTTTCCCGGCCCGATCATCGTGCGGTGATCTTGCATTGCAATGGGACGCTGGATCTCGCGCAGGAGCTTGACGCGCATCGCCCGTGCGAAATCGCCAAAGCCGACAGCGGTTATGACGAACGCACCCGGCCCGCCAATGACATGACGATGGAAATGCGCCGTGATGTTGCCGGGGTCCTCCTCAATCGCCAGGCCGTTGATCGCAATGCCGCGGGCGACGAGGCGATCACGCTCCTTCTCCGTCCCAGCGACGTCGTCGGCTTCACCGTTACCCGAGACGTCGATCACCTCGCGCTGCGCCGCAGCCGGTGCACGGTGCAACATCATGCCGGCAAATGCGAGGCCAGCGTGGATCATGGTGTTGCCCCCGGGCAGCCGTCGCGCCATGTTATCGACACGGTCGGCCACAGCGTTGGCGCGAGATGCGCTGTCGACATGTGTCCAGTCGACCCCCACGGCCTGTTGCGTGATGCTCGACCATTGAATGACTGCGATATTGACACCACCCGGAGCGCGTGCGATCGCCGCTTGCACTTGTCGATCGCGAAGGGCAAACGCTGTGCCCCGTCGCTGCAGTGCGTATTCTTGATCGTTGACACTGGCCGAGACATCCAGGGCGAGGACCAGGTTTAGGAACACCGAACCACGCTCGGCCGCTTCGCCGCGCGGCGCGAGAGCGCATAGGACCTGCGCGGTCACGGCGACAACCACCAGTCGAAACATAGTGCGTTTCCTCATATCAGGCCTCACGACAAGCCTCATCAAGGGAGTTCATGAACGGTTGGGGCCAAAGCATACCGCCTGTAAGGCACCTTGCCATGGCCTTGTTTGCGCTCACGGCCGTTATACCGCCCCAGCTCTGAATTGGCGCGCACGGCCGCTGATTGAGTGATCAACATCAAAGATGTCATACCGGCACGTGTTGCCGGTATCCATCGTCCCACACGCGCGGCACTTGTCGGACGATGGGCCCCGGCGACAAGCGCCGGGGTGACGCGGCGTTAAGATTTCCGACGGTGGCAAGTTCGCCGCTGGGTGGTGCATGGACCATAAGCAGCGCGCAACGCAGCCGGCGCACAACAGCGCCCGGCCGCGCGGGATTGTTCGAGCTAAGGAACCTCTGATCAAATCGTGGGTTTACAAAGGGCAGCGCCCTTAACCAATCGCCGCTGTGCGGCGATCCTTGAGGGGCTTTCAGCCCCTCAAACACCCCGACCAGGGGATGGATCCCCTGGACCCCCGGGCTTGATTAAAGGTTCTCTAAGTCGGACAGACAACAACCTTCGGTCCCGCAATCGATGTCGCTCACATTTTGTTGTGCGCCTTTGAACCTGACATTGCGCTGGCATCACCTACATAGAGAAATGGGCCGGGAGCCAGACCCGCTCCCGTTTCGCCACCACGGGCTCGTCCTCTCCCTCCCGAACCGAGGCCTGTGGTCGGCTACTGAACCCCGACGGTTGCCCCCTCGCCGTCGGGGTCTATTTTTCTTGCAGTCGGTCAGCGCGACGCATTGGTTTCGCACCAACGCGCGGTTCTGAGCAGCCTGCCTTCCTCACGACGCAATCCGATCAGTTGCGCACCGCACGGCATACCGTCCACCTCGAGCATCGGCAGCGTCACCGTCGGCACGCCCAGAAATGTCCACATACCATTGAAAACCGGATTACCGGTGCTGGCCAGGCCCTTGGGCGCCGAACCCGGCGACGACAACGTCAGGACCGCATCGAAATTGTCGAACAGGCTGGCGAAGGCGCGGTACATTGGCGCGCGCCGGCCCAGGGCATCGAGATACTGCTGGGCGGTGATGGCCGCACCGTCGTCGAGGACGGCGCGCAGGGCCGCGCTGAGCCGGTCGTCGCCGCGTTCACGCAATGGCGCATAATGGTGGGCGGCCTCGGCCTGGTGGACGATGCGGTGAACCTCGACAACGTCATCCATCGCGGCCGGCGTTTCGACCTCGACGCACGCGTCGCCCAACGACTTTGCAAGGTTTGTGATGGCAGCGCGCGCCGCCGCATCGGCCGCTGCCCAAGCGGGCGTGTGACAGAAGGCGATGCGCGGCGGCGCGGCGATGTCATCTGCGAGTTGGTCAACACAGCGCGCGGCGGCGCGCGGATAGCTGACCGGATCACTGCTGTCGCGAACCGATAATGCATCGCAAATCAACGCGATATCGGCCAATGAACGGCCATAGACGCCGACGGTATCGAGTGTGTGCGATTGCAGCGTAACGCCGGTTCGCGGGATCATGCCGAGGGTTGGTTTCAAGCCGTGAATGCCGCAATAGGAGGCCGGACGCACAACCGACCCGCCGGTCTGCGTGCCAAGTGCCAGAGGAACCATGCCGCAGGCCACCGCCGCCGCCGAACCTGACGACGAGCCGCCGGGTGAATACGCCGGATTGTGCGGATTGCGGGTCTTGCCCGGATACCTGTTGGCAAGCTCGGTCGTCACCGCTTTGCCGATGATGATCGCGCCGGCCTCACGCAGCACGCGCACACAGGTTGCATCTTCCTCCGGCTGGCGGCCCTGATGGATGGGCGTGCCGTTCTGGGTCGGCATGTCCTTGGTCGCGATGATGTCTTTGATCGCAACCGGCAGTCCGTGCAGAGGCCCCAGCGGTCGGCCTTCGGATTGGGCCTGGTCGGCCGCCCGCGCCTGGGCGAGGGCGTAGTCCGGGTCGAAATACTCCCAGGCCTGGATGTCCGGATCACGTTCCGCGATGCGGTCGATGCAGGCGCTAACGTAGGCTTCGGATGTCAGGTCCCGCGCCACGATCATGGCCGCAGCTTCGGCTGCCGACAGGTCGGCCAGCGATGCGTTGGAATGGGGCATGTGTTCCTCCGGTTGGCGCGCCAAATCTTCCATGCTTGCGCGGGTTTGCCGTATGCTCTGGCTACCCAATGCTCTAGCTACCATGAGAGCCGGCTGCGGCGCCCGGCACAAGGGCGAAGCGATCAAGCGAGCGATGTCGGGCGGCGCACCGTGGTCAACTGCGCCGCGCCACGACAAAGCGCATGACGGCACGTAAGCCGTCAGCCGGCGGCCCAAACGGTTCGAGGACGGCCAACGCCGCAGTTTCGACGTTGCCGAGTTCCTCGCGCGCCGCTGCCACGCCACGCACGGACGCTAATGTCGCCTTGCCCTGCGCTGCATCTTTACCGGTCGCCTTGCCGACGACGTCCGGCGTGCCTTCAATGTCGAGCAGGTCATCGGCAATCTGAAAGGCATACCCGAGATGGCCGCCGAAGTCGCGCAGCCGCTGACGATCGGCCCGTGATGCTTTAGCGATGATCGCACCGGCCTCGCAGGCGAATTGCAGCAGCGCACCGGTTTTCAGGCTCTGCATCTGACGGATATAGGCCTCGTCCGGTGCGGCCGGGGTTGCAAGCTTGTCACTTTGCAAATCGAGGCATTGACCTGCGACCATGCCGGCCGGACCGGCAGCGCGCGCGAGTTCCAGGCCAAGCAACGACCTGACGGCCGGGTCCGGATGGCACGACCCGCGCGCGCACATCTCAAATGCGACGGTCAACAGCGCATCGCCGGCCAGAATCGCCGTCCACTCATCGTAAGCCGCCCACACGGTCGGCTTGCCGCGGCGCAGTTTGTCGTTGTCCATGGCCGGCAGGTCGTCGTGGACCAGGGAGTAGCAGTGAACGCACTCGAGTGCCGCTGCGACCGGCATGGCGCGGGCGCGTTCGATGCCAAACAGTGATGCGGTCTCCATCACCAGGAACGGTCGAACACGCTTGCCGCCGCCGAGCAAGGCCAGGCGCATGGCGTCTGTTAACCGCGGCGGTACATGCCCCATCTCATCAATTTCTCGGGACAGGTAGACGGTGATTGCCTGTGCATCGTGCGCCAAAGCGTGTTGAAAGTCGCCGGTCATTCTATCGATATCGTGTTGTCGGCTTGCAGCGTCTGGGAGTAATCGGCCCAGGTGCTGGCTACAAGGTGGAATTTGCAGCCAACCGTGCCATATAGCAAGGCGAACCACGCCCGCGGTGCGATGCAATCGATTGATGGCCTTGTGCACGTGCGCAACATCGAGTTGGGAGGTCGCCGTCCAGCCATGCACCGAACTGATCGAGAACGCCCGTTGGTGCTCGCAGTCGACTGCATTGTCCCGGCGCTTTGGCATGGCGTGCGCTGGCTGGCGGTCGGGGCGTTGACGTTCATTGCCGTTGCGACGGTTGCGCTTGCAGTATTTCGGTTTGTCGACCCGCCCGGCTCGGCGGTGATGCTGTGGCACCGGCTCTCGGGCATCGAAGTGCGCCAGCGATGGGTCGCGATCGAGCGCATCTCGCCGGCTCTGATTCGTGCCGTAATCGCATCCGAAGACGCCCGGTTCTGTCAGCACTGGGGGATCGACACGCGTGAACTAGCGCGGGCACTGCGCACGGCGGAACGGCGCCGCTCGCTCGATATCCGAGGCGCCAGCACGATCTCGATGCAGGTCGTCAAGAACCTGTTCCTGTGGCAGGACAAGAGCCTGCTGCGCAAGGGACTGGAGCTTGCAATCACACCGCTCATGGAAGTGATGTGGCCCAAGCGGCGGATCATGGAGGTCTACCTCAATATCGCTGAGTGGGCGCCCGGTGTGTTCGGTGCCGAAAGTGCTGCGCGGCACCACTTCAAGCGGTCCGCCAGGCATCTGACCAACACGCAAGCGGCATTGTTGGCGGCGGCGCTGCCAAACCCGCGCCGGCGCCAAGCCGGGCGACCTGGCCTCAAAACCCGTCGCAAGGCCCGCATCGTTCGCGCCCGCGCCCGCAGCATTGATGCCGCGCCGTGCGGCTAGACCATCGTGCTTTAAGTTGGAACCGCAATAGCGGTTCCAACTTAAAGCACGATGATCTACCGCTCACGCGCCGCAGCGCGTTCTGACGTGTTCGATTATATTGAGCGCTTCTACAATCCGTCCCGGCGGCATTCCACCAACGGATATCTGAGCCCCATCGACTTCGAGGAGCAAGCTATGCAAGCTTAACTTGGAGTCCACCAAAACGGCAGCAGCTCAGCGAATGCCGTCCGCCCACACGTAGACATAATGCCGGGCCGAAAGATCACAGCCCTGCCAGCAGGCATGCTGGTCGCTCCAGACTTGCTTCAGGCGCGCGATGGTCGACACCGAAAGGCCCGGTGCATCCGGCCCGAGCAAGGCGGCCAACGCTTCGGCGAAATCACCGGTCGAGATGCCTTTCAGGTAGAGGGTCGCCAGCAGTGTTTCGATCGACTTCGAGCGGCGCGCGTAAGGCGGCAGGATCGCCGGAGTAAAGCGTACGCGTCCCGGATCGCGCGCCCTGAGCCCGGTCGCGGACGCGCGGCTGGCGCACGGTGACGGCGCCAATGCCGGTCATCACTTCGCGTTCCGGAAGGTGGCCGTGGCGCACAACACGTTGATTCCCGTCGTCTGTCTTGAGGGCGGCGTGTTGCTCGAGGAAAGTCGCGACCTCGGCCTCGACGGCCTGCGCGAGCAAGGCTTGCGCGCTGTTGCGCAACACCTCAGTGAGTTGATCGTGGAAAGTTCCTGGCTGAACCAGCTTCGTGACGTTATCGTTGGACACGGCATATCGCTCCTTTGGTGGAGAAGTGAGGTCGTCAAACAACCCCACGATATGCCGCCTTACCGATCCCTGCCGTCACCAACTTTCGCGTATAGCTCCGCCCCAACCCAGCCGCCGCGCCAAATCCCCATCGAGATCGTGGCGCGCTCGACGCCCCACCGTCCGCGGGTTCCTCCACTGGAGACTTTCCGACCACGCCCCAGTGCCTGCAGCAAAACCAGTGGTCGCCCGTCATCCGAAACCCTTCGCAAAAGCAGACACGACCTCAGGTCGCGGTGCTGCATCGTACCAACGACGCAAGGTCCACACAGCGGTCATTCTACGAAACTTGATGTACGCAAGAAGGCTTATGCCGGAGCCACAATTGTCAGCCTCTTAAGGTGCGCAGTTGTGAGCGATAACCAGATGCGTCGACCCTTGCATCTATGAGGCAAGGACCGCGGGTTGCGGCGGCAGCCACTGCGGACGTGCGCAGTGCGTCTAGGTTCTCGACTCGCCAGCTGGCAAAACCAAACCCTTCCGCGACCCGTGCGAAGTCAGGCGCCTCCCAGGACAAGCCAAGGTCGTGCATCTGGCGATCTTCTCGTTTGATATCAATCAACGAAAGGCGCGCGTCGTTGAAGACTATGACCGTCACGTTTGCGTTCAAAGCTGCCGCCGTCTTTAACTCACCTAAACACATCAAGAGGCCACCATCTCCCGTCATGGCGACAGAGCCGCGTTCGGGATCATGGAGCGCTGCCGCAATCGCCGCCGGCAATGCAAAACCCATGCTTGCAAGCCCATTGGAGATCAGAACGTCAAGCGGATCTTGCGCCTGCCAAAAGGCGCAAGCCGAGAACATATGGGCTCCGGCATCAACAGTCAGTCTTGGCCGAAACTCAAACGCTTTTCCGATTTCCTGAACAACGGCTTCAGCAGTTAGTCCCTCATCACTGGCCATTGCCATTCCGGTATGGAATGCTTTGCGATGAACAACAATCTCAGCCTTGTCCCAGTCGCTTCCCTCTAGTCGCTCTGCCATCGCAAGAAGCGTCGCCGCAAGATCGCCTTCGACGCGTGCGGTTGGCTCCAGGTAATGCGGCTGATGAGTGTACGTACAGAGATCGACAACTGGCGAACTGTAGGGCCACGGTTTGCGGATCAGTTCGACGGGGTCTAGACCTGCTAGAATGATAAGATCAGCAGCTCCAACCGTTACCTGTTCTATTGCACCTCCGGTAAAAATGCCCGCAAAGTTGGGATGCCCATCAGGCACAACCCCTTTTGCCATGTACGTGACCAGTGTCGGTGCGCCAAGCGCTGTCGAAAGCTCGCGCACGCCTGTTGCGGCGGCCTGCGTCGTCGCTTGCAGTCCGGCAACAATCACCGGCCGACTCGCCTGCTCAATCAATGCGCGGGCGTTTTCGATTGCCGCGTCATCCAAGTCAGAGGTTGGCTGTGACGAAACTGGAGTTTCGCCAACCGGCGCTGTCATGAGCTTGGGCTCGCCAAGTAGCAACGATGGACCTTGAGGTGCTGACATCAGAGCGTCAAGTGCAGGCATGACCGTCTGCGCCGTTGGTTGCAGGACCTTTGCCTTGCCACCCGCCACATCGCCAAACAGACTCGCAGTCACAGCTGATTGATCGAATACCTGATGCGAAAGATAGGCGAGTTCAGCTGCATCAAAGTTTTCAGTGACGAAGAGAAGTGGCATACGGTCAAGCAATGCCGACGCCAGTCCATTCGTCGCTGAGGCAAATCCGGGTCCCTTGGTCGAGAACGCCAAACCGGGAGCATCGGCAAGTCGGCCTGCGACCCCTGCCATCATGGCGGCCGCATCTTCGCGAGCCGTGATAACCGTGCGTATGCCGGCGCCTTGCGCCGCCTCAAGGAGGTCGAGACTGACGCCGCCGCCCGGAACGCCGAAGGCAAAGCGCGTCCCACGTCGAAAGAGTTCAAGCGCAAGCCAGTCAACGAAGCGCTGCGATTCTGTCGTCACGGCTGCTTCCTCCGCCTCGCCACTAGGTTGCGCGCAGCATCAACGGCCAGTGTGAACTGCGGTGGCACGATTAAAGTCGACTCGTCCTCCTCGACAACTGCCGGGCCATCAAGCGCCTGGCCTGGAAGGAGTTTCTCGCGGCGGTAGACCGACGTTTCGCGGAACCCGTCATCAAAGAACACGCGTCTTTGGCCAACGGGCACCGGTGATTTAGCTTGGTTTTTGCCTTCAACGGCCAGTGCTGCCGCAAGTCCGGGCCGCGGTCCTGATGCAACAACACGCCAAGACAAAACTTCTGGCGGTGCCGTTTCGGAGCGCCCATAGCGCGCCTGATAGGCTGCCTGAAACGCAGCCCTGAGCCTGTCGGTCTGGTCGATCAAGTGGTCGTCTGGGTCGACATCGACCTCAATCTCGTAACCTTGGCCGACATAGCGCATCATAGCACGCACCTGGCTGCGAATGTTTCGTTCATCAATTCCTGTGGCGGCAACCAGGGCCTGAGCCTCGGCACGTTGCTCGGCGAGCAGGTTGCGCACCCCAGCAAGGTCGAACGCATCAAGTCGGCAAGGCGCGGCGCGACCGACTTCGAACGAAACTGGCGCAGCAAGCATCCCGATGGCAGACGCAACGCCGGCGCCAACCGGGCAGACAAGACGCTCGACATTCATCTTAGAGGCCATGGCGCAAGCATGGACCGGGCCTGCTCCGCCGATCGCCAACATCGCGAAGCGCGTTACATCAAGACCACGTTCAATTGTATGTATGGTCGCGGCCTGCGCCATGTTTGCGGTCACTGTCTCATGGACACCCCACGCGGCTTCGACAACAGAAAGACCGAGCGGCTTCGCGAGATGTTCACCGATAGCTCTCTCGGCCGCAGCCATGTCAAGCGTCATTGTCCCGCCGAGAAATGAACTTGCATCAAGATAGCCAAGAACAAGATCACAGTCTGTTACCGTCGGCTTGAGGTTGCCACGACCATAGCAGGCGGGACCAGGCGAGGCACCAGCACTCCGTGGGCCGACCTGTATCAAACCGCGCGCATCGATCTCGGCAATCGATCCGCCGCCGGCACCAATCTCAATCATATCGATTGCGGGAATCTGCAACGGCAGTCCGCTGCCTTCGGCAAACCGCGTTTCGCGTGCCACCTCAAACCGGGCAGTTCGCTCTGGTTCGCCGGAGCTGATGAGGCAGGCTTTGGCCGTCGTGCCGCCCATATCGAAGCACAGCACATTGTTTTCCCCGGCCAACTCGCCGAACATGCGCGCCGCTTCGGCGCCTGCAGCCGGACCGGACTGGACAAGGCGGATCGGATAACGCCTGGCCGTCTCAGCTTTGATACAGCGTCCATCGGACAAGACAAGCAACAAGTCGCGATCATAGCCCAGCCCTTGCAAGGCTGTTTGTAAGCGTTCGACGTAGTGCGCAAATATTGGCAGCACATAGGCATTCGCTGTCACCGTGGAACTGCGCTCATATTCGCCGAGTTCGGGGCTGACATCGCACGACAGTGACACCTCAACGCCCGGCAGTTCCTTAGACAGGATCTCACCGGCCCGGCGCTCATGGATTGGATTGCCGTAGGAATGAAGAAAGGCAACCGCAACGGCTGCCACACCCGTCTCGCGTAATTCCCTCGACGCTGCAACGACGTCGGCTTCACTGAGTGGCGTGCCAATACTGCCGTCGGCTAGGACTCTTTCCGTGACTTCTAGGCAGCGAGCGCGAGGAACGAGCGGCGTTGGTAGTGCGATTGTGAGGTCATAGAGATCGTACCGCCATTCGCGTCCGAGCCCCAGAACATCGCGAAAGCCACGCGTCGTAATCAGACCCGTCTTCACCCCTCGGCGTTCGATGAGTGCATTCGCGACCAAGGTCGTGCCATGCACCACCGCACCGAGATCAGCAGCGGACAGGCCCTCATGCCTAAGCGCACGTTGGATGCCTTCTACGACCGCCTCAGAGGGATCATCAGGAGTCGTGAGCAGCTTTTCGCGACGCATCGCGTCTGCGCCCTCACGCCAGAGGACCACATCGGTAAACGTGCCGCCGATGTCGACACCGATCGACCACTCGACCTTTCGTTGCTCATTTGTCAACGCCGTAGTCCCTTGCTGCTGAGGCCGCTGACACGAGACCCGCCTCGATGTCCTTCTCGATCTGATCCCTCAAACGCTCGGATGGCGGAAAAAGTCCGCCGCCGCCAGGCGTCTGGAACATCACTTCATCGCCCTCCGACAGCACCGTCCGTGACTTTGCAGCGAGCGGTTCACCATTCAGCAGATCGACACCTGCGGTGCCATTTGCGCCGCCCAGTAGTCCCCGCGGTGGGAACTGAATGCGCTCGTGGCGGATTGTCATCGTCAACGGTGCCTTTGAAAGCGAACGGAACCGAATGCGTTGTGCATTGCCGCCCCGGTAGCGACCGGCGCCGCCGGTATCAGGTACGAATGCTTTCTCGGCCACGATCATCGGCGTTTGGTTCTCAAAAACCTCCGTCGGTTCATTCGAGACGTTACTTGGAAAGCTGAGGCATCCCGGCCCGTCACCCATCGCTCGGGCGCCGTGACCACCATTCATGAAGTACATCTTGACAAAGTTGCCGCTACCATCTGGGCGTGCACCGCTGAAATAGACATTCCACAGCGGTGAACCGGACTCTGCCACCGCGCGTTCTGGCACGACCTGAGACAGTGCCCCGATCACAGCAGGCGGCACATAGTGGCCGGAGAGGTGACGCCCCCAGACCGGCGCAGGTGACGTTGCATTGAGCAAACATCCTTCAGGTGCAGCAACGGTGATGGGGCGCAGAGACCCAGCATTGTTCGGTGCCTCAGGATCGAGCAAACATTTGACCGCGTAGCGCGCATAAGCCTGCGTATAGTTGAGCACGCAATTGACCGGCCACGGGATTTGCTCCGAGGTGCCGGAGAAATCGATTGTCATCTCATCGCCTGAGATTGTCACCGCACAAGCGATGTGTAGGCTGTGATCAAACCCGTCTGTGTCAAATCCGTCCTGCCAAGTTCCATCTGGCAATGCTGAGATGGCTCTGCGCATGCTGTCTTCAGAGCGCTTGATGATTTCATCGGAAACAGCCTCAAGATCAGATAGACCCTCATCGTCAAGCAATCCGAACAACTTGCTCGTGCAGTCGGCGTAGGCGGCAAACTGGGCGCGGATATCACCCAGCGTCTCATCTGCCATTCGAAGGTTTTCCTTAAGGAAGTCGATCACAACCGGACTTTCTTGACCGCCTTCGACGATCCGACAGATCGGGAGACATAGCCCCTCCTCAAAGCGATCGCGCGCCGTTGGCGATGGAGCACCGCCGATGTCGACGGTATGTGCAGTGCTCGCGGCAAACGCAATCAACCGGCCATCGCGATGTATCGGATGCACCATCGAGATGTCGTTGAGATGACCCGTACCAATCCAAGGATCATTGGTGATGATGACATCACCCGGCGCCATTTTGTTCGCCGGAATTTTGGCAAGCACGGCTTCCAACGTGCGAGGTAGCGTGCCTGTAAAGCTCGGGATGCTGCGCTTCGACTGGGCGATCAGGCGGCCGCGTGCATCGAACAGGCTAAAGGCCATGTCGTAGTTATCACGGACAACAACAGAAAAGGCCGCGCGCAGAAACGTCTCGGCGACCTGGTCAACCAATCCCTCGATGCGTCGCCAGATGAGACCAATGCGGATGGTGTCCACTATGCGGTGCCTCCTTTGCCTGCAACCGCGTCCCAAACCGGCGTCAGCCAATCGCTATAGCGTTCGACCCGCCCGCGAACGACTGCGTCGTAATGATCTTGCAATCGACGTGTCTCTGGTCCTGGCTTGCCATTTCCGATCGGTTTGCGGTCGAAGCTCAAGATCGGCACAATCTCCTGACCGGTGCCGCAATAGAACGCCTCTTCTGCGAGATAGAGTTCGGTTCGCCCGATATCACGGGCGGTTACGGTTGGACCAACATCGCCGGCAATATCAATCAATGTCTGTCGCGTCACACTTTCCAGGATGCCGGACGTCACAGACGGCGTGATCCAACGTCCCTCGCGCATCAGGAAGATGCATCCGCCAGGACCTTCGCTTACCGTACCGTCTCTATTGAGGATCACGGCAGCATCGAAGCCCGAACGTTTGGCCTCAAGTCCGGCTAGACGGCTATTGAGATAGTTTGCCGAAGCCTTAATTCGTGACGGACTTGCATCATCTTCGTTGCGCCGCCAGCTGCTGACACAGAAGTGCACACCGTTGAAGAAGGCTGCAACGCGCCCTCGCGCCCGGCATATGATTGAGCTTCCGACAGGCGAGCGCGCAGCCATCGCACCCCAATCATCGACGTAGGACTGGATGCGGATATAGCAATCCAAGCGCATTTCGCATGCGCGAATCAGCTCCAGCATCTGACGGTTGAAAGCCGGCGCATCAGGTGCATCGTCGATCTCGATGACCGAAGTCGAAAACGCTAACCGGTTGAGGTGCTCCGGTACGCGAAAGACATACAGTTCCTGCTTGTCGTCATTCCAATATCCGCGGAGGCCTTCGAACACGAGTACCGCGAAGGTTAGTCCTGGTGCCATGATCGAGATTTTGGCTTGGTCGAACGGAACGATCTCGCCATTCATCGTCGCAAAAGGAGGGCGTTCGGGCTGGGTCATACGTGTGGTCTCATTGCTATTTCACGCATCAGCTCTACCCGTCACTCCGGAACGACGACGCCGCCAAACGACAAAGGCAATTGCACTCCCCATCAAAGCCAACAATGCAAGAAATGCAGGGCGCTTAAAGACAAAGAGAATGCCCTCGTCATAAGTCGATGAGAGCAGCAATACGGTGCGTAAGTTCTCTTCGAGGAGTGGCATCAGAATAAAGCCGATCAGAAGCGGCACTGGCGGGAAGCCGTATCGCATCATAACGTAACCCATGACCCCGAAGACGAAGACCAACTGGACGTCGAACACTGAGCCACGGAGGGCATAACTGCCGGCAGCGGCAACGGCGAGCACGCTGGCGAGCAGCAGACGTCGAGGAATTGAGAAGGCAAACTGCGCAATACGGATCAACCCAAAGCCAAGAACGAGATTAATCAGATTGGCAAGTATGAGCGCGGCGTAAATCGCGTAGATCGGAGTCGGATTTTGCGAGAAGGCCAGCGGCCCGACAGTCACGCCCTGCACCATTAACGCGCCGAGGATCAATGCCGCAGCAATGTCCCCCGGAATGCCAAATGCGAGTAGTGGAATAAGATTGGCTCCTGAGACAGCATTGTTAGCCGCCTCCGGTGCAGCAATCCCTTCGAGAGATCCTTTGCCGAAGTCTTGTGGTCGCTTCGACGTTCGACGTGCCTCGCCATACGCTATGAACGCTGCAACTGTGGAGCCAAGACCAGGCATTGAACCAATTGCCGTGCCGATCGCCGACGAGCGAAATAGCACTGGTACGCAGCTTCTGAATTCGGGCCATGAGACGCGATTGTCTTCGCGCTTGTCAGAATAGCGGATTGCCGTCGCCGAAAGATCGGTGTTCGTGCCGCCCATCTGTCGGAAGACTTCTGAAACAGCAAGGAATCCAATTAGCATCGGGATCAAGCCGATCCCTTCTTCGAGTTCTGGATTGCCGAACGTTAGGCGCTCTGTAGCAGTTATGGGATCGAGCCCGATTATACCGATTAAAACGCCAATCAACGTTGCGATCAGTCCCTTCCATATGGGTCGGCTCGATAGCATACCGAGGGAGCCAAGCGCCAACAGGATCAACAACGTGTACTCTGCGGGGCCAAACTTGAGCGCAACCATCGCAAGAACGCTGGCGAAGAAAATCAAACAGATATCGCTAAACGTATCGCCAAACACCGACGAGTAGAGCGCCATCTTGATCGCTTTTGCACCCTTGCCCTGCTGAGCGAGGGGATAGCCATCCAACACGGTTGCCGAGGCCGCCGGCGTGCCAGGCGTTCGGATCAGAATCGCGGTCACGCTGCTACCAAACAGCGAGCCCTTGAACATCCCCAGCAGCATCGGAATGCCAACCCACGGATCGAAATAGAACGAGTACGGGATCAGTAACGCAACAGCCATCGATGCCGTGAGCCCCGGAATTGCTCCGAGCATTTGACCTGCTGCGACGCCGAGAACGACAGCAACGAGGCTTTGCCACGTCAAAGCAAGGCCGATACCTTGGATGATCTGATCCATCACGTCATTCACCCAATATCCAGCCGACTGGAAGCTTGATCGAGAAGACCTGATCAAAAAGCACCCATACCAGGACAATGACGGCAATCGGTTGGCCGATGATATAGAGCCAGCGTGTCTCCCCCATCACCCACATCAAAGCAGCGATCATCACGATGCTCGCAAAGTAATAGCCAATTGTCGGCACGAGAATGAAAGCAAAAATGAGCGCACAAACAATGCCGGTAACATTGCGCAAGCCGGCGCTATTCTCTGTCGGTATGGCAGCGTCGATTGGATCAGACGATTCGATATTGGCTGCGGCCGGATTGACGAGAAGCTGAATGAGGCGGACGCTCAGAATTAGGCCGATCAGAATAACAGCTACGCGGGCTGTAAAGCTCGGCGGCAGGCCTTGCCCTATTCCAAACCCGTCGGGATCAGCAATGCCCTTCGGGATGACGAAGAAATAGAGTATTGCGCCCGCAACAAGCAGCACAAACAGGAGCCAGATTTCACGGCGCGCAGCTGCTTCATTCATCACGCTTAAATCTTCTCGCAATGGCCAAATTGCGCAACAAGGGCTATCGAACAGCCACACCCGACAATAGGTCGGGTATAGCAAGATTTTTTGGCTCTGGAGCTATTTCATACCGATGTCAGCAATCGCTTGCTTCGCTGCCGCATAGTCTGCCGCGACGGTCTTGGTAAACTCCGCATTGCCGGCATGCTTGACTGCCCATTTGCGCTGTTCCGCAAGCTTTTTGAATTCTGGGCTGGCCAGTACTTTTGGAAGTACCTCATCCCATTTCTTGAGCACGTCTGCTGGCAGACCGGCAGGGCCGGCGAAGCCAAAGAAAATCGCTGGTGCGATCGGATAGCCGGCTTCGGTGAGGGTCGGAGCTTTCGGATTGACAGGGTTCTTCGAAGGTGTGCCCTCCGCAAGAATGCGCGTTTGCCCATCCAGCGTCGCCTTATTGCCTTCGGAGATCATTGCAAGGTCGATCGTTCCACCAAGCAGCGCAGCCAACACTTTGGAGCCACCCTTGAATGGCACGAAGGTCGCCTTGACGCCTTCCTTCTTGAACATTGCTTCGACGGCAACATGCGGTCCGCCGCGCTGAACCGAAGTCGACCAGCGGAGTTTTCCGGGGTTTGCCCGTGCAAACTCAATCACGTCCTCAAGCGATTTGAACTTGCTGTTTGCGCGCACGATCAGCGGTTGATTGCTGGAGACAATCTGACCGACATAGCTGAGATCCTTGAGCGGATGGTAAGGAGCATTCATCATATGCGGACGGATCGTAATCGGACTGGTTGAAATGAAGCCCAGTGTGTAGCCGTCCGGCTTCGCCTTGGCTGTTGCGCCGATCCCGATGGTAGCTCCACCACCTGTCTTATTTTCAACATTGATCTGCACACCCATGATATCGCCGGCGAGCTTTGCAACAATGCGCGTTGCTGTATCTCCACCGCCGCCCGCGGAATAGGGACAGATCATCGTGATTGTCTTGCTGGGATAAGTGTCGGCGATTGCAAGGCCGGACATTGGTATTGTGAGCAGCAGTCCACCAAGAATACTGGGTGAACGAAAACTGGCGAGACGAAACATGGTGGAACCTCCCTATGGGCAATGGTGCCTTGTCCGATGGCGATCGGTCGCCGACCGGTAAAATTAGATTAACGTCCATTAGCTCATGATGTAAAATGCTGTGAGTTCATAAACGCATGAGTATCTGTCATGAAGTTCCCGGCGTGATTGCATGCCTAATCCCGATGATCTGAGCGCCTTTCTTGCTGTCGCAGAGACGGGAAGCGTGACCTTGGCTGCTGAGCGGCTTGGCCTTACGCAATCGGGCGTTAGCCGAAAAATTGCCGGGCTTGAGGCGACGCTTGGCTTCAGGCTCTTCGATCGAAGCCGCGGACGTGTTGCCTTGAACCGGCAAGGGCGCGCCTTCGCTCCTCATGCACGACAGGTCGTTGATGCAGTCAGCAATTTGCCTCGAATTGCGCGAGCAATCGGCGATGGTGCTTACGATCGGGTGCGTGTCGCGGCAACAAGCTCAATCATGCACGGAATGCTGCCGCCCGCGCTCGCGCTGTATCTCGATGAGCGTCCTGATTTGCCTCCCAGCACCGCCATGCGCAGCCTAACCGAGATCCTCAATCTCGAAGCAAGCGATGCGTTCGATCTTGTTCTTGCTCCGCTACCAATGCGCCCGCTCGCATTCGAACTCGTCGCCGAGTTTCCATTCCAGCTCGTCCTGGCCGTACCGCGGGCTTTGTTGGCCCCAAATGAACAGCCTATCAACGGGATTTGGCCGAACCTGAAGCGCATTGCCCAGCTTCCTTTTATTTCACTCGACCCATTTGCGTCTTACCAGGAGAGCACAGAGGCGATGTTCAATCGATTGGGTCTCAAGGTCAGCTATGTGGCGGAGACAACGTCAGTCGTTACAGCTGCATTGATGGCACGAGCTGGGGTCGGCTGCGCATTTCTTGATCCGTTCATCGTGGCAACGTTCGCCGGGCCCGAAGTCGTCGTCGGTCAAACTCAGCCTGCAATGCCCCATGCCTACGGAGCCCACGTACCGCAAGGCGCGGAAATCGCGCCCGAGGCCAGTCGGTTGCTCAGCGCGATCCAACAGGTCGTAGGGACATATCAAGATGAGTGACCTTCGCCTAATCGTTGAGCCTTTGCGTCAGGGTCGTCTTCAACTGAAGAACCGGATCGTCCATGCCGCAATCCTTACCCGGTTTGCTGAGAACGAACGCGCAACAGATCATTTGGTTGCCTACCACGCCAATCGCGCTCGCGGTGGAACAGCGATGATCACTACGGAAGCGGTCAACGCTTTACCAATGCAGGCAGGACGATCGCACTATCTCAACGCGCATTCGAATGCCGGCATCTCTGATCTGTCGAGGCTCGCCGATGCGGTCAAAATTCATGACTGTCAGATCCTTGCCCAGCTCCAGGAACGCGGCCGTGGCAATTACGACCGCAATACTCAACGCCGCCCAGTTGCACCGAGTGCCTTGCCAGACGACCTCGCTGGCGTCATCCCGCGCGCATTGTCGACGAACGAGATTGGCCAGATGATCGCCGATTTTGCGGCAGCTGCAGAGCGTCTCCAGCGTGCCGGTTTTGACGGCGTCGAGATCTCAGCCGGTCATGGCCATCTGTTTCATCAGTTCCTGTCTGCGCATGCCAATCACCGAACCGATCGCTTCGGCGGTGATCTGGAAGGACGCATGTGCTTTCTGCGTGAGACAATCGACGCCGTGCGCAGCACATGTGGCGAAGAATTTATCATTGCCTTGAAGCTGCCCGCCGAAGATGGCGATAAGACCGGAGTTAATCTGGTCGACGCAGCCTATATCACGCAGTCGCTGGCAAAACCGGAGACGGTCGACATTGTCTCCTTTGCGTGGGGGGCGCAGAACCATGCTCTTCACTGGCACGTCCCCGATGCGCATGCGCCGCGCGCGCCATACGCCGAGAAGATCGCACACCTCCGCACGTTTGCGAACGGTGTACCTGTCATGGCGCTCGGACGCATTGTCGATCCGAATGAGGCTGAGGCGGTGCTCGCGGCCGATCAAGCCGACCTTATCGGTCTCGGCCGTGCATTGATCGCTGATCCTGATTGGCCGACGAAAGCCTTCAGTGGTCGCGGCCACGCCATACGCGCCTGTGTGTCGTGCAACACATGCTGGGGGGCGATTTCCAGATCGCAACCGCTTGTTTGCGATACCAATCCTGATGTTGGTCAACCTTTCGAGGATGCGCAACTCCCGCGCCTCTTGCCCGCATCGGATCGCCGCCGCGTCGTGATCATTGGTGGCGGCGTCGCTGGTATGGCCGCGGCCGCAACTGCAGCCATCGCCGGCCATGACACGATCGTCCTGCATCGCGACCGCAAGATCGGTGGCAAGGCGGCTCAGGCGGCGCGC
Source organism: Hyphomicrobiaceae bacterium (assembly GCA_965223355.1). GTDB lineage: Bacteria > Pseudomonadota > Alphaproteobacteria > Rhizobiales > Hyphomicrobiaceae > Tectiglobus. The sequence continues at coordinate 1,669,392 of CBDCWE010000003.1, read as the reverse complement.
TTGCCGGGTGGGGATGGCCTGCAGGGTGTTTATGACTTCGATGCCAACGCCGCGCAACAGGCGGGCGCGCGCATCGAACTCGGTGTCGATGCACAAGTTGAAGACATCGTCCACCTAGCACCCGACACTGTGATATTGGCCACCGGGGCAAAAGCACCATGGCCGCTTGATGCTGCGGGCGAGCTGCTCGATGGCAACATCGCGCCTAGCCTCACCGATTGTCTGCAGGATACATTTCGCCACTCCGCTCACCTCGGCTCCCATCTTGTCCTAATCGACCGTGAAGATAGTATCTGGTGCTATCGCGCAGCTGAGTATTTGGCGACCAGATTTGACCGTGTGACCATCCTCAGTTCCGCAGAGGCACCTGCCACTGGCGCTCCTCTCGTTGTACGACAAGGCCTGCTTGAACGCCTTGCAACGGCAAATATGACGTTGCATCTTCGTTGTGATGTCGATCCTGATATCGAGGAGTTGATGACCGGCAAGCTTGGTTTCTTTAGTCAGTCTAGCCCAGACCGACACATCATTGTTGACGTTGGTGCACTGACGCATGCCTCACCGCGAAAGCCGCGAGTTGATTTGCAAGAAGTTCTGATCCAGGCGGGCGTTGAGCCGATCCTAGTTGGTGATGCGCTCAAACCGCGTGATCTCCTGAGCGCTGTTTCGGAAGGACGCGCCGTTGTTAGATCGCTACATGTGGGTGCTAAGGCTTAGGCTCCAACTCATCCACGAGGGCACGTGCCAAGCACAAGTTTGAGCTATACACAGGACGACCGAAGTGTTGTTCGGCAGGCTGCAGGGCGTTGAGGGTTGGAACGCCAGTGCCGCTAATGAGCATACAATCCGCCACTCCGGCATCAAAATCCTCAAGCTCGCGCAACACATCCGTGCTGCCAAGCCGATAGATCATGCGCGTGTCCATAGAGCCAAGATCGATCCGCCGAAGCGCCACGACCTTCAAGTCAATGGCTTCCCAATGGGCAATGGCGGCATCAACCAGCCGGCTCGGATAAGGTGCAACGAGTGCAATTCGCTGTGCGCCAAGCGATTTGAGAACACGTTGAACGGCCTCTGCTGCCGTGATGATCGGGTAACCGCATTTTGTCTCGGCAGCCTCAACGATCTTGGCCTCACGATCCCTTCCAACCAAATAAGTTGAACCTGTACACGCGAAGCCAAATGCCTGCAGCGGAAGTGTATCGAAGGTTCGCAAATAATCCGGCAACCTCTTGAGGTAGTCGACAAGGCGTTCATCCGACGCTTGCGCTGGACTAGATCATCGTGCTTTAAGTTGGAACCGCAATAGCGGTTCCAACTTAAAGCACAAAGATGATCGCCACTTTAGAGGCGAGCAACTTTCTGCCTTTATTCGGGATCGTTCCGATTCCGAATAAAGGCAGGTTGCTCTAGTTAGTCGCGTCGTCAATGCCTCAACGTCTGCGGGCAACAGGCGGCGCATCTCCATTTCTACCGTAGGGTTTGCCTGCGGTGTGCCGACCCCCACCCTGCCGCCTGTTCCATACTCTGGATTAGTCATTGAACGAACCAATGATCATAGTCTCCTAATTTTTCACTATGGCGATGTTGTCTCCTGCGCGATGCTTGCCTTTGCCGCTCTTCTTAATCTCATTTTGGCAGAGTAACGGCAAAAACCAAATCAGAAACACAAGATCGGCTTGGGGGTTCGACTTGAGCGAATTAGTGGGCAATGCACGGCATTCGTGCGCACATGGTTAGGCGCTGCTTGGCTGCGAACACCAGTGGGCCGACCATTGGTCATGTGCCATATCTGTGCTGTCGACGAAGCCGACCGCCAGGCGCTTTCGGACTTGCAGTTTTGCTTCGCCCCATACCCGGCGAGCCTAACGCGTCAAAACGATCTTTCCGACCACCCGGCGTTCAGCGAGCGCTGAGATCGCTTCTCTGGCCTCTTCCAGTACGTAGGTGGCCATCACTCTTGGATTGAATTGCCTCTTTTCATAGTCGGCAAGCAGGTCGCTCAAGCGCTGGCGCGTTTCATCGGGGTATCGATGGCTGTGTTCGCCGAAGACGACGCCGGTTACCGAAAAATTTTTCACCAGGATCATGTTGGCCGCAACCTGTGGAATGTCACCTGATGCAAATCCAACGACGAGAATGCGCCCTTCCCAGGCAATGCATCTGACCGATTGTGCAAAAGCGTCGCCACCAACCGGATCGAAGACGACATCGGCGCCATTGCCGTGCGTTAACTCACGGACCTGATCGCGCAAGCTGCTGTCGGTATAGTTCACAAGTTCATCGGCGCCGTGTTCTTTGGCGATGGCCAGTTTCTCGTCACTGCTGGCGGCAGCTATGACCCGTGCTCCCAAATATTTGCCGACCTCAACAGCGGCCAAGCCAACGCCACCGGCAGCGCCAAGAACAAGTAGGTTTTCGCCTGGCTTGAGGTGGCCGCGATAGGCGAGAGCGAAGTGGGCCGTGCCGTAAGCAACGGGAAATGCAGCTGCCGTGACGAAATCCATAGCCTTGGGAATCGGCGTGACAATCGCGGCCGGCAGAACGATCTCATCAGCATGGGCGCCACCAAACCGAGCGAAGGCTAGGACGCGGTCGCCCGGCCTCACATGATCGACGTCGGCGGCGCATTCGATGACTTCGCCAGCAAGTTCGAGACCGGGCACGAACGGCAAGTCAGGTTTGACCTGATACTTGCCTTCGACCATCAAGATGTCGGGAAAGTTGACACCTGAAGCTCTGATCGCGATGCGGATTTGACCGTTGCCAAGCTCAGGCGCAGGCAATTCTCCGACTTCTAGATTGTCGATCGAGCCGAGTGATCGGCACAACAAGGCGCGCATCGTTCAACTGGGCTCCTCTGAACTGATCTGGTCGTGGGCCATCCGCATCGGACCGTGCAAGGCATGAGGTTTCAGCGATGGGCAGCCCTGAGGCGGCTGCCCGTTGACGAGAGCCGGAAACAAGGATTGCAGTCGGCCGGTGTTACATGATTTGACAAACCCGCATTTGACAAGCCCGCGCTCCTTCACGTGCCTGGATGCCATCCCCTCAGCGATGGACTGTACGGGCAAAACACAGCAATCGCCGCCGGCAAATCGTTCAAGGCCCTCTCTCAGCGTGAAGCCCGATGGCCGTTCGGCCACATCGGCAAGTGCGAGATCGATCTGGCAGCCGACGCCCGTCCGATGCCTGGCGTTCAGCGCTCCAAGGATGGCCATCGCCGAGAACAGACTGCCCGACAAATCGGCAATTGGCGGATCGAAGTAAATTGGTCTGTCGCTGCCGTTGCGATCCAGAACGCCGGCTTGCGCCAAATAGTTGGCATCGTGACCTGCGCGCCGCGCATTCGCGCCGGTTACACCGTCGCCACTGATCGAACAGTAGATTAGGCCGACATTGATTTCACGCAACGTGGCATAGTCCAATCCCAGGCGTTGCAGGACATCTGGTCGGAAGCCTTCAATAACGACAGCCTTCAATGACGACATCGCAATCTCGCATAAGATCGACGCACCAGTCGCGCTGCGCGGTATCCTTCAGATCCAGATGCAGAACTGACTGGCCCGCATTCAGGGTTTCGTAAAATCGGGGAGCAGCGCTTCGATCTCTCGGTCCAAGTGTCCGCATCGGATCGCCAGAAGGCGGTTCGATCTTGATTACATCCGCACCCATGTCCGCAAGCATGAGACGAGCGCGCGGCCCCGGGATGTTTTGCGAGAAGTCGACGACTCGGACGCCTGACAAGAATTTACGGATGATGCTCATTCAACAACGCTTGTGTTTGAACTGTCAGAACCAGCCAGTGCCTTCAACTCTTTCCGCATTAGTTTCCCGGTAGCGGTCAGAGGGAGGCTGTCTGTGACAACTAACCGATCGGGGATTTTGTAGCGGGACAGCCGTTCACGGCAGAACGCGAGAACATTTCCCGGTACGATGTCATGTCCTGGTCTGGCAATGACGTAGGCGACAATGATCTCTCCGCGACTTTCGTCGTCGAGCCCGGTCACCCCGGCCAACGCGATATCGGAATGCTGTTGCAGCGTTTCTTCGACCTCGGCGGGTGAAACATTGATGCCGGAGCGTTTAATCATTTCCGAGCGGCGTCCTGAAAAATGCAGGCAGCCATCTTCATCGAGAGATCCAAGATCGCTCGTTCGGAAGTACCCATCATCTGTGAACGACTGGACGTTTGCTTGAGCGCTGTTGCCATCGTAGCCGCGCGTCAGATATCCGCGGACTTCGATCTCGCCGACTTTGCCGGGCCCAAGCAATGCTGCGTTTTCGAGATCGCGGATGCGGATGTGAACGCCGGGGAGTGGCCGTCCTTGTGAGCCTGCGCGTTTTTCCAGCGGCCAGTGGTGCGGCGTGACACAGCAGTTGCCGTAGTTCTCTGTGGCTCCGTAGATGTTGCAGATTTCTTTGGCGCCGAGTTCGTTCGCCGCCTTGGCAATGTCTTGCGGTGCGCCAATCGTCACCCCGGTTCGCAGCGTTGCCGTCCGCTCTGGGCGAAACTCGCCATGTCCAACCAGCGCATTTGTCATTGCCGGCAGCGTGTAGAGCGCGGTGCAACGATGCTGCTCGATGAGGTCCAAGGCGCCACTCGCCTCGAAATGACTTTGCAGCACAAGTGTTGCGCCATGAGAAAGCACTGCCGGTAGCGCATTTATCGCACCGTATGACCAGAACAGTGGGATTGAGATCAGCACCCGATCACCCGCAACAAGCCCCTGACGCTCGCCAATGTTGAAACCGTTTTCGATCGCTGCGAAATGATCCAGTGGCACGGATTTCGGACGGTTGCTGGAGCCAGAAGTATAGAGGATGACCAGGGGATCGGTGGCGCTAGCGCGTTCTCCAGGCGGCAGCGCAGGCAGCAGATCGCCGCAACGCAAGTCATCGAGACCTTCCATTGTTGATGATGCGCTACCGCCGATCAGGCTGCAGACTTCGAGGCCAGGTGTCGCCCCGATGGCCATCATGGCAACAATGTTGTCGGCAAATCGCTGCTCGCCGAACTGCTCAACCATAAAGAGCCATTTGATGCGGGAGTCGTTAATCAGAAATTCAAGCTCGCTGGCAGTCGACCACGTGCTGAAAGGTACCAGCGTTGCGCCAAGCGCCGTCGTTGCAAAGAAGATTTCCAGCCATTCAATGCGATTGTGCGACAACAGGCCAAGGCGATCACCGCGTCGAATGCCTCTGTCACGCAGGCCGGATGCGAGATAACTTGACGAAGCGGCCAACTGGGCAAATGTCACCCTTTGGCTTTCATAGACGGCTGCAACGCCGTCTGGTGCTTTGTCAGCCTGCTCGCAGAGCAATTCAAATGCCGTACGGCTGTATGGTGCCTTCATCGGACTTCGTTATAGTGATTGCCTCATGCAGTTCTCTTGAGAGACTGCGAATGCCAAAACAATTATCAGGCACCCGACGGGCATGTCACGCCAGTCGGCTGATAGTCGATTGCAAGGGAGCACAGCTTGCCGCTAATCGTGACAGAGCCAGCACCATTTGTGGCGCAGATCGTCATCGACAATCAGGCCAAGCGCAATGCGATGTCGCGCGCCATGATGGCGGAGTTGGCTGAATTGTGGGACAGATTAGATGGCGATGATGGCTGCCGCTCAATTGTGCTCACAGGGGCTGGTGAGAAAGCGTTTTGTGCCGGTGCTGATGTTGGTGGCGACTTATCGGCGTCTGAACAAACAGCCCGCCTCGTCAACCGTGCCCTGCTGAAGACCACGACTTTCACCAAGCCGATTATTTCAGCCGTCAACGGTGATTGTGCCGGCGGCGGTGTCGAGTTGCTTCTGTCGACCGACATCAGAATTGCCGCGTCCCATGCGCGTTTCGGGTTGCCGGAAGTGAAATGGTCGATCTATCCGTTCGGCGGCGCCACCATCAAACTTGTCCAGCAAATCGGCTATGTGCATGCGATGGATTTAATCCTGACAGGGCGCCTCGTCGACGCCGAGTTTGCGCGGCAGATCAACCTGATCAATCGCATCGCTGAAAGGGCTCCGGCGTTAGATGAGGCGATTGCGACGGCATCCATGATTGCCTCCAACAGTCCGGACGCCGTACCGGCCGTAAAGCAGCAGATCAGCGATGGCATCGCCGAACATGCACAGAGCCGGGAAGCGATGGAACAGTTGCTCGGAGACAAGGTTCGCGCCGGTCGGCATTTTTCAGAAGGCGTGGCAGCGTTCCGAGAAAAGCGACAGCCCCGCTATGACTGAAAAGCGCGATTGTGGTGTCGCTGCAGTGCGCGGGCGGACAATTGAGAAGCATGCCACAGGATTGATCGCGGTCGCGCGTCCCGATTTCCGCCGGCAACTTCAAGCCACGTTGTTTGAAGGGCTTGTGTGATATATTACGGCTTGGTCCACGACGCGGACGATACGAAGATCCAACGGTCATTTATCTGATGCAAGTCCATCCAATCGATTTCGGCGCGGTCTTCGCTGGTCAGCGTGTAACCGGGCTCGCGTAGCGTCGGGCAAGCTACCAAACCGCTCCGCTGCAACTGAACCGCCCCGGGTTTGCCGGAGGCTCCAACTCTTGAGAGACTGGAGCCTCCGACAAACCCGGACCGCTGATGGACGTCTACAAGTACGCCGAGCCTGTTACCGCCAAGGGTTTTGTGTTTATGGACACGCCGGGCTACGATCCGGTATCGGCAACCGGTCAGATCGCAGGCGGTGCCAATCTCGTTGCGTTTACTACCGGGCGTGGCTCGATGTTCGGCTCCAAGCCGGCGCCCTGCATCAAACTCGCGACCAATACGGAGATGTTTCGCCACCTCGAAGAGGACATGGACATCAATTGCGGCCAAATCCTCGATGGCGAAAAGACGCTTGCCGAGATGGGCGAGGACATCTTCCGCTTCGTGCTGGACGTAGCCTCCGGCAAGAAGACAAAGAGCGAAATGCTCGGCCTCGGCGACAACGAATTCGTACCGTGGGACATCGGAATCATGAGCTAGTGGTCTGTATCACTAGCTGAACCGTGAATGAGTTATGGGAATAGCCGCAATACTCTATGTTCGACTGCCAACCTGAAGAGAACATAAGCAATGCTCAATAGTGACCAAGTTACCTTCTATCGCGACAACGGCTACCTGATGGTCGAAGATGCAGTGACGAGCGATCAACTGAACCGCATGCGCGAGATTACCTACGATCTCATCGAGCAATCGCGCCCGGTGACCGAGAGTAACACTGTCTATGATCTTGATGACGGCCACGGGCCTGACACTCCCCGCCTCACCCGCATCAAGCTTCCCCACAAGCAGAACCCTTACTTCTGGGAGGTTTTGAAGTCTTCCAGAATGACCGAGGTGCTCACCTCCTTACTTGGACCAAACACGGCGATCCAGACGAGCAAGCTCAACACCAAGGCGCCGGGCGGTGGCGCGGCGGTTGAATGGCACCAAGACTGGGCTTTCTATCCCCATACCAATGACGACATGCTCGCCTTCGGCCTGATGCTCGAAGACGTCGATCAGGCGAACGGTCCGTTGCAGGTCATTGCCGGCACGCACAAGGGACCATTGCTGTCCCACCACAATGCGGACGGAGTATTCTGCGGCGCCGTCGATCCGAGTGATCCGGACTTTCATCTCGATCAGGCCGTCACGCTGACTGGCAAGGCCGGGTCGATGACCGTGCATCATGCCCGTACTCTTCATGGTTCGGCTCCGAATCTTTCTGACCGCAACCGTCTGATCCTATTCTATGAGTGTCGCGCCGCGGACGCCTGGCCATTGCTTGGCGGCGGGTCCTACATGACGGCAGCGGGCAATTCGCAGTCGGCGCTGTGGGACCTTGTTCAGGGTTCGGTCATTACTGGTCACTTGTCACATCGCCCGCGATGCGAAGCCGTGCCGGTCAGCCTGCCGCTTCCGCCCGCCCCAGATGCCGGATCAATCTTCAAGACGCAAAAAACCGGTGGAGCAAAAAGCGTATTTGCTGCGTAGGCAGCGGTTATCACGCCGACCCGGCAAACAGCCCGGGCTTACCGATTGAGATCCGGTTCGCCATCGGCGAGCCATTGCTCGTATTCACGTCGTGTCGCGGCGTTCGCAGGGTAGGTGCCGATCGCCGGTTGCCGGGCGGCCGCGTTGGCGATCAACATTTGCAAGAAGCGCTCGAGGCGGTCCTGCTCAAACGCCTGGCCGGCAACCTCGTTCGCCATCGCCCGCGGAATGACGACGACACCGTCCTCATCTCCCACCAAGACGTCGCCGGGCACGACGGCGACACCGCCGCTCTGCTTGGTCCCACACAACTGACATTGCGCAAGAGATCGACTTGGATCAGTCCGCGACAGGTCCGTCGCGGTATTCATCTTCGGTCACCTTCTCCATCCAGGTGACGGGCGATCCGTTGATCGATTCCTGAATTGCGATGTGGGACATGGCTGTTGTCGCCGTTGCGCCATGCCAATGCTTTTCGTTCGGTGGAAACCAGACAACATCGCCGGGCCGGACAAGCTCAATTGCACCACCTTCGCGTTGGACCCAGCCGCAGCCGGAGGTGACGATCAACGTTTGACCGAGAGGATGCGTATGCCACGCGGTGCGGGCACCAGGCTCGAAGGTGACATGGGCGCAGCCGACGCGTGCTGGTTCACCCGGCTGGTTCAGTGGATCGATGCGAACCGTACCGGTGAAATACTCTGCTGGTCCTTTTCCCGACGGCCGTGATCCGGCGCGTTTAATTTCCATGTTCCAGGTTCCTTCTCGCACTATGAGCATGTCGCTCCGGTGGATGAGGCAGCCGTCGATGCCCGATCTACTCAAGTTGCCCTTTCGGAACGACTGATGAAGGCCTTTCACCCGTTCTCAAAGTCGGACTACGGCCGCTCTTCCGTCTTGTCATCAACTCGCCCAGCGCCCTCGTTGAAGGTAAACGCGGCCAAGTTCTCCCTGTGTCTAGGACGGCTGGAAGAACCCCTTCCCCGTCTTTTGCGCATCGAACAATCGATAAGCCTCCTCCGCCTGCTGCAGATCCCATTTGTGCGTGAACAGGCTGTCGATATCGATCTTGCGGTCTGCAATGAAGCGGGCGCAGTCAGCCTGACCGACTTTGGAAAAAGTCTGGTGACCTATCACAGTCATCTGACGCCGGATCAGTTCCGGCAGGACTTCGAAGGTAACGTCCCCGCCAATTCCAACCAGTGCCACCGTTCCGAAGGTGCGCGTGCTCATTACGGCCTGGCGTCTTGCCTCCGATGATGATGTGGCATCGAGTGCCTTGTCCGCACCCGCACCGTGCGTCAAGTCGCGGATCGCCCGGACCGGATCATCAGCCGCAGGGTCAATCGCGGCATCGGCGCCCTTGGCAAGGGCCATCTTCCTTCGGTCGGCTGAGAGGTCGACCGCGATGACCCGGGCGCCCATCGCCGCCGCCAACTGCGTGCCCGAAAGACCGACCGGCCCTTGCCCGAAAATCGCGATCGTCTCGTCACCTTCGAGAGCGATGCGCTTGAGCGCGCCGTAGGCCGTGCCGGTGCCACAGGCGATAGCCGCGCCGGCCTGGAACGACAGTTGGTCGGGCAACGGCACGAGCGTGTGCGCAGGCACCTTCATGTATCTGGCGTGCGCACCATGTCCGCCTCGGTTGCCGTAGACGATGGCTCCATCATCACATTGTTGGGTCCAGCCGGACTTGCAGTGTCGACAGACGCCGCAGCCCTCGTAGTGATGATCCATCACGCGATCGCCAATGCGGGCTTCGCGCTCGGTGACAGCGGAACCAACCTCGGCAACCACACCGCATGGTTCATGCCCACCGATAATGATGCCAGCCTCCGAGACGGCATCAGCGGGACGGCGATACAGGCCAAGGTCCGTCCCGCACATTCCCGAGGCTTTGATCTCGAGGACAACGTCACGCGGGCCGGGCGTCGGGTCGGGAAACTCTCTCAGCTCAAGACGGCGATCACCCAGGAATACTATGCCCTTCATTGGTATGTCCTCGAAACGTGTGGCTTTCATTGCGTATCATTGCAGCGCGTACTTGTTGGCTACGTGTCGGCTGCAGGCTACACCAGGAGTTAAGCTGTTGCACACTAGCGGGAAACGCGCTGCGCAAAGAGAAGCATTCCCTTTGACAATCACGTCCCTATTGTCGGTTGCGACGACCCGCATAACCTCTCAGTTACACTCCAATACTCCGCGCAACGCCTCTGACAGATGTACAATGGTGTCCGGCAGGCGAAGAGACCGACACGATGACCAACAGACAACATATCATTCCACCACTGCGGATCTTCGAAGGTGCAGACTGTTTTGAGAAGCTTGGCCGCGAACTTCGCCGTCTCGGCTGCCGGCGGGCCGTGATCTTTTGCGGGACGACACTGGGCCGCGCTGGATCTCCAATACAGGTCATCAAAGACGCAGCGGGTGAGGCTCTTGCCGGCGTCTTCAGCGGTGTTGCGGCGCACAGCCCGCTGCCGGCCGTCGAGGCTGGAGCCGAAGCATTGCGCCGGCATGAAGCGGATGCTGTCATTGCAGTCGGTGGCGGTTCGGCGATCGTGACTGCGCGCGCCTCGAGCATTCTGTTTGCCGAGGGACGCGATATCCACGACCTGTGCACCTCGCGCGATGCGCAGAACAGAGATAAACTTGACGGGCGCGCCTCCGATGGCCTTCCCTGATCAAAGATCTTTGCGTCAACGAGGAAAACAACCATGCCGGTGTTCGAAAACGGTCCTGTTAAGATCCATTACCAGGAAGCTGGTTCCGGTGATCCGCTCTTGGTCATCCCGGGCGGCGGGCTCAACGCTACCATTGCTGGTCTCGCGAACCATGCGTTCAATCCCTTGGAAGTGCTAAGCGACACCTACCGCGTCATTGCATTGGATCTGCGTAACGCCAATGGCGGTCAATCCGAAGGGCCGCTTGATATCGAACGAACCTGGGATGCCTTTAGCGATGACCAACTCGCTCTACTGGACCATCTCGGGATCGACCGGTTCCGGGTCTTGGGCTTCTGCATTGCGGGGCCGATGATCTGGAACTTGCTCAAGCGGGTGGGCGAGCGCGTGACTTCAGCCGTTCTCGTGCACCCCAGCGGCTACAACTCCAGCTTTCCGGATATCTATTACCGTAACAATATTGCCGGATGGGGGCCGCAGTTTTGCGAGCGACGACCGGATGTCTCAATGGATCAGGTTTCCGAGTTCCTCAACAGTATGTATACCAACCGGGCAGACTTCGTTTTCACGGTTGATCGTGACTTTGTTCGCAATTGTCAAACGCCCGTGCTTGTTCTACCTGACGACATCCCGGCGCACCCTTATGCGACGGCCATGGAAACTGCCCTGCTGGCGCCGAACGCGCAGGTGAGCCTCTATCCCTGGAAAGAAAACTCGCGCAAGATCGAATTGGCCTTGAATCACATTCGCGGTTTTCTGGCGACAAGCGTTGCTGCTTAGATCATCGTGCTTTGAGTTGGAACCGCTATTGCGGTTCCAACTCAAAGCACAAAGATGATCGCCACTTTAGAGGCGAGCAACTTTCTGCCTTTATTCGGGATCGTTCCGATTCCGAATAAAGGCAGGTTGCTCTAGGGACAAGCCCGACCCGTCAGTAAGCAATCTCCAAAATCTCCATCACATCCTTTTCCGTCTTGATTGGCCGAGGATTGAGGAGCACGGGCTGATAGTCGAGCGCCCGCTTTGCAAGCTCGTCGAGATTTTCGCGCTTGATCCCAACATCGCGCAAGGTGCAGGGCATGTCGAGACCGGCGATGAGTTCGCGGATGCTTTGCCATGCGGCAGTGTCCGGCAGCCCGATCGCGGCGGCGAGTGCCCGATAACGCTGGCCGATGGTCTCCGCGTTCCACTGCATAACCGCGGGCAACATCACGCAGGACGTGTGGCCGTGTGGTACACCAAACCCGGCGCCGAGGGCGTAGCCAATGCCGTGACTTGCACCATGGTACACGCCGGTGGTGCTTGGCCAGATCGCGTGCCACATCCCAAACTGGGCGGTCATTCGGGCTTCAAGGTCCATTGGATCTGATTTGATCTTCGGCAGCCCTTCATGCAACAGCGCCAACCCTTTGAGCGACAACGACTCCGTTGCGGGATTGGCGATCGGACAGTTGTAGGACTCGACGGCGTGGTCAACGGCGCGGATGCCTGTACTGAAGAGCAGCCATTCCGGCGTCGTCAGTGTCGCGGCGGGATCGAGGATCACACTGCGGGGAACCAGCATACGGTGATTGAATGCCAACTTGGTATGGGTCGAGGTGTCCGTAATTCCGGCGCGCGAGGTAAAGTCCGCCGCCGACAAAGTTGTTGGAGCAGCCACCATGCGAATGGCGCCTGCGGGAACATCAAAGTCGGATGCCTGGAGCCGATCGAAACCGGCGGCGAACTTGCTGAGGTCATCGATGGTCGTGACGGATTTCCAGAGGCACAGTTGCACGACCTTGGTCGCATCCACGACCGATCCGCCGCCGACGGCGACAATCAGGTCGGCATCTGCTGCCCTGGCGGCGTCAGCTGCCGCAACGACGTCTTCCCGCGGGCTGTGCGAAGTTATGCTTGAAAAGGTGCCCGCATGTCGTACGCCCAGTGCCTGTTCGACCTGCTGCAGTGGCCCATTCGGCATTGCAGCCAGCGATCTCGTGGAGGTAATGAACACTCGGTTCGCGCCGTAATGGTCTGCTTCGCCGATCACGGCCTCTGCGACTGGTGAACCAAAGACAATGCGTTCCTGCGCCTGGATTTTGAAGATGCCACTTTGCATGATGCCACCTTTGAATGACTTGGCTGGGTTTTCTTGAGCTCTCAAACATGCCAGTCAAAGCACGCTTGACTGAATTGAGATCATCTGGGCAACGCTCGTACCTCTGAAACTACCATCAATTGGTCTGCCGTGGTGCGTGTCTCCAATACATCGTAGATGCGATATCGCTCTGCGTCGGCGCTGACCGAGTGCCGCGCATGTTATAGGCTTTCAACCAGTAGAGATTCAGTAATTTTGGGTTGGTGAGGAATTGGAGGAGGCATAGCGATGAGCGCAAATGTGGTGCACGCGGATATCAAGCCGAACGAAGACCCTGCTCTTGCGACCCGCTATCTCGATGTCCCGAACATGCCATGGGAGCCAACGAAGTTTCCCGGTATACAAATAAAGGTGCTCTATTCCGATGATGAAGGAATGACGACCGCGCTGTTCAAACTTGAGCCCGGTGCAATTGTTCCCATGCATGAGCATACCGCCATTGAACAGACGTACGTTCTGGAAGGTACACTTAAAGACCACGAAGGCGTTTGCGGTCCCGGCCAGTTCTGCTGGCGACCAGCCGGCAATATGCACGAAGCAGTCGCTCCGAATGGTGCTATCATTCTCGGCATGTTCCTGAAACCAAATAGGTTCGCCGAGGGCCAAAAATTCTTCACGGAAGAGGGCCAGCGCTAGATGTGTATTTCCAGAAGGTTGTTCGCATTCTCCGTTGGAGATTGTCCATTCGGTCCGAGTCGGGGAAGCTGATGTTGTGCTCGTCAGTGATTCACCGGAGGAGCGAATGAACACCCACAAGAATGCACCCCTTACACCGGCAGGTCGAGAGCGCATGGTCCGCGCCGTTGTGGATGACGGCAAATCAAAGGCCGCTGTTGCTCGGGCCTTCCGCACAACCGCCAAAACTGTCGGCAAATGGGTTGGACGGTTCCGCGAGCACGGCGTCGAGGGCTTGCGTGATCGCTCATCCAGGCCCCGCTCATTGCCAAGCCAAACGCCGCTTGCCACTTGTGATGAAGTCGAAAGGTTGCGACGTCAGCGATACACCCAGGACCAGATTGCAGCCCAGACCGGCCTCTCGCGCACAACCGTCTCGCGCATCCTCAACAGCCGCGGTCTATCGCACTTGGCCTGCCTTGAACCGAAAGAGCCGCGCCCGCGATACGAACGGGAGACACCAGGCGAGATCATCCACATCGACATCAAGAAACTCGGGCGTTTTTCCCGGCCTGGACACCGTGTGACCGGCAACCGTCACGGCCAGTCCGCGACACGTGGCGTCGGCTGGGAATATGTTCACGTTGCTATCGATGACCATTCCCGCGTCGCCTATTGCGACATCTTTCCAAACGAGAAAAAGGAAAGTGCGCTCGCACATCTCGAGGCCACGGTGGCTTACTACAAACAACTTGGTGTCACCGTCACCCGCGTGATGACGGACAATGGTTCCTGCTATCGTTCGAAGGCCTTTCGCCGCGCATGCGCCAAACTCAACATCAAGCACATCCGCACAAAACCTTACACGCCGCAAACGAACGGCAAGGCTGAGCGCTTCATCCAGACGACCATCCGCGAATGGGCCGACGCCACCGAGTACCACTCATCCGAACAGCGCCAAGCCGACCTGCCTCAATGGCTACACCGCTACAATTGGCATCGCCCGCATGCTAGTCTCAACAAAAAACCACCCATCAGCCGCCTCGGCCTAACCGAGAACAACCTATTGAAGCTTCACAGCTAGCCCGCGTCGCGTTTGGATTTGCGCTCCGGCAGTTCTGCGACTTCGGCTGCCGGCTGCTGGGCCCCGTCCGGCGCCGACGCGGCCGGATCATCGTCATCGCCGGGCTCGCGCAGCATTTGATCGACGATCAGACCTGCGCTTTGGCGCGTGGCACGCTCGATCTCCGCGGCAATCTGCGGGTGTTCCCGCAGGAAAGTCTTGGCATTTTCTCGGCCCTGGCCAATGCGTTGACCGTTGTAGGAGAACCAGGCACCGGCCTTGTCGACGATCCCGGCCTTGACGCCTAGATCGATCAGCTCACCGGTTTTCGACACACCCTCACCGTACATAATGTCGAATTCGACCTGCTTGAACGGAGGCGCCACCTTGTTCTTGACAACCTTGACGCGGGTCTGGTTGCCGACGACTTCGTCGCGGTCCTTGATCTGGCCGATTCTGCGGATGTCCAGGCGCACCGACGAATAAAACTTCAGCGCGTTGCCGCCGGTCGTGGTCTCGGGGTTGCCAAACATCACGCCAATCTTCATGCGGATTTGGTTGATAAAAATCACCATGCAGCGCGACTTCGAGATCGAAGCCGTCAGTTTGCGCAACGCCTGACTCATCAGGCGGGCCTGCATGCCCGGCAGACTGTCGCCCATGTCGCCTTCGAGTTCGGCACGAGGCGTCAGCGCGGCAACCGAATCGACAACCAACACGTCGACGGCACCCGAGCGCACCAATGTATCGGTGATCTCCAGAGCTTGTTCGCCGGTATCCGGTTGCGACACCAAAAGGTCGTCGACCTGGACGCCGAGTTTGCGCGCGTAGACCGGATCCAGCGCGTGTTCGGCATCGACAAAGGCGCAAACGCCGCCGGTCTTCTGCGCTTCGGCCACGACATGCAACGCCAGGGTCGTCTTACCCGACGATTCCGGTCCGTAAATTTCAATGATGCGCCCCCGGGGCAGGCCACCAATGCCGAGTGCAATGTCAAGGCCCAGCGAGCCGGTCGGAATGGCATCGACGTCGACATTGAGATCGTTGGCGCCAAGGCGCATGACGGACCCTTTGCCGAAGTTCTTTTCGATCTGGGCGAGGGCAGCCTCAAGCGCTTTTTGTCTGTCCATATTGTCCTCGTCCACGATGCGGAGGTGGGGCGCTTTCATGTTCAAAACCTCATCAAGTCGATGGCAGCTGGTTGATAAGGTAAATGTACACGTTATGTTCTTATTTGTCCAGAGTCGTTATAGCTTTGGGCTGACAGCACTTTCAGGATCTGTTCCTACCTTGTTCCAGGTCACAACCCGGTTGGTCGGCGGCAGCCTAGATCATCTTTGTGCTTTAAGTTGGAACCGCAATAGCGGTTCCAACTTAAAGCACAAAGATGATCGCCACTTAAGAGGCGAGCAACTTTCTGCCTTTATTCGGGATCGTTCCGATTCCGAATAAAGGCAGGTTGCTCTAACGTCGGTGATTCTTCTGTCGAATGCAATGAGTTGTAGTTGCAGGCTATATCAGCCCAACTGCTCCTTCACAACCTCAGCGATCTGAGCAAGTGTGTAGGGTTTGGGAAGGAACTTGTATTCGGCGTCGGCGTCAAGGGTTTTGGTGAACGCATCATCGGTATAGCCGGACACGAACACGAACTTGATGGCCGGATTGGTTTTGCGCACCGCCTTAAACAGCGCCGGGCCGTCCATTTCCGGCATTTTGACGTCGCTGACCACCAGATCAATTTCGTGATTGTAGTCGTCCATGACGTCGAGTGCTTCGAGGCCGTCACTGGCCTGAAGGACGTCGTAGCCCTGACGGCGCAAGGCTTCGGTGGCAAAGATGCGCACGGCGTCTTCGTCCTCGACCACGAGCACGCGGCCATGTCCCGTCAAATCGACAGCACGCTCTCTTTTCTGCGGCTTCGGGGCATCGGCGACGTCATGGTCTTCCCGGACATGACGCGGCAGGAACACGCGAAAAGTGCTACCCATGCCCGGCGTGCTGTCTGCGAAGACATAACCACCGGTCTGTTTAATGATACCGTAGACCGTCGACAACCCGAGGCCGGTGCCCTTGCCGACGGCCTTGGTTGTAAAAAACGGCTCGAAGATTTTGGCGACGACTTCGGGTTGCATGCCGGTGCCGGTGTCTTCGACCTCGATCATGACGTATTGGCCGATGGCGAAGCCTTGCTCGAACAGGCGCTGGCTGTCGCGTTCGCTGATATTGCGAGTGCGAATCGTCAGGCGACCGCCGTCCGGCATCGCATCGCGGGCGTTGACGGCGAGATTGATGATCACCTGGTTGAGCTGGTTGTGATCGGCCTTCACAGACCAAAGCTCGCGGGCGGATGATATCTTGAGTTCGATGTGCTCGCCCAGCAGCCGGTTCAAAATCACCGACAGATCGGTGATCAGCTCATTCGGCTGGAGAACCTTCGGTTCCAGCGTCTGACGGCGGGAAAATGCCAGCAGTTGCTTGACCAGGCTGGCGGCGTGGCTGGCGCTTGAGCGGATGTTCTGGATGTTCTTGTAGGCGTGGTCGGAGGGGCGATGGTTGGCCAGCAACAAATCGGAAAAGCCGATAATGGCGGTCAGCACATTGTTGAAATCGTGGGCAATTCCGCCGGCCAGCTTGCCGACCGCCTCCATCTTTTGGCTTTGGGCAAACTTCTGGCCAAGCGCGCGTTCTTCGGTGGCGTCGGTAATGTACATGATCGCACCGCCACGCTCCGAGCGCTGATCGCGCAGGGATTGCACATAAACCCGTCGCGCGAACTCGCCGTCGCTGCCGGTCGCGATTTCAACCGGTTGAATATCGGCCTTGCCGCGCCGCGCCGCCTCCAGGGCTTGATCGATCTCGCCCAGCGACGACTGGCTCTGCGACAGGGCGAAAGCTGCCAGCGCATCGCATTGGTCGGGCAACGTTGATGAGCCCCTGGCGAGGCGCGCGAACGCTGGGTTATGCTCGGCAATAATGCCGTTTGGTTCAACCACGGCAATACCAAACGGCGCGGTCCGAAACAGACCGGCAAACCGGCGCTCCGACGATTGATCTCCAGGCTGTTCGAAGTCGACCGCAAAGCGCGGATGAACAATGATCGGGCACACCCGACGGGCATCGAACTTGGATGCGCGCGGATCGACAATGCAGGCCGCCGGCCAGCGTTCGCCGTGCGCGTCGACAAAGTCGATATCAAATCGAGCGTCGGTGCGATCGCTTTGCCCGCGCGCCTTGTTGAGCAGCACTTCGAGGTCATTGCGCGCGACAATGGCCGCGAGGTGGTGGGGCGGGCCCGCCTCGTTGGTGTCGAAACCGAGACCTTCGCACAACCGACGATTGATGAACTCGATCTGGCCGTCTTCCTCGAAGTGCAACAGACCAGCGGGCAGATTGGCGTAATGGTCGAGCTCGGAGCGCAGCGCTTCCTCGCGCTCCAAGGTTTGGCGATGCTCATCGGTTATGTCGGCAATCGTCCATAGCGCCGCCCGGCCGGCATATTCGGGCAAATCGACGCTGCCGAAGGGCTTAACGCTAATGCGATAGCGGCGCAGATCCGAGTTGCAACCAAAACCTGTTTCGATGTCACAGGTTTCAGACATTCGGCGTTGCTGCTGGTTGGCGCGGGTGAGACGAAACAGGGCCTCGGCGGCGAGATGATTTTGCGATAATGCCTGCTCCAGGCTGTTGAGGTCCCCGAGTTCATTGCGCCCGAGCATGCGCCCTGCCGCAGTGTTGGCGTGCAGAATGAGGCCGTCAAGCGTCGTCAGCAGCTGACCGTTATCCTGCTGGTTGGCAATGGCCTCCAACAGATCGACTGCGGGGCTGCGTTCGGCAATACGAATGTGGCCGGCAGAAACACCGAAGACGAAGAACGCGCCCAGCATGGCCAGCACCGCCAGAATGGTCAGAACCAGCGGTTCGGCCGATTGTGCTGAGAGGACGGCCAACGTTCCTGCGGACGCGACGAGAAAGACAACGAGTATCGTCATAGCCGTAACGCTGGCCGAAATGGAGGCGAGCGGATCCGACATATCCTGGCTTGTGTTATCTGCGCGGCCATGAAGCATCGGGCTCTTCAATACCCGATTCTCCGCCGTGCGACCTGCCCCTAAAATCCCCATCAACGAACGCGTACGCGGCATAATCTACCCTCGGATCTCACATTGTGCTCGGCAGCCGTAAAAGTTCGCGGTCCAACGCCGTTTGCCCCGCGTTTTGCAGGCGCGCATTGTGCCAAAGCCGAACAGCTGTCGATAAACTGTCACCGTTTCGACAACTGATCGGCCATCAGGGTTAAAATGGAATGAAATTCACGCTATAGGCGCTCTGACATGCGACGGAGATTAATGATTCGGGCGTCTCGGGCATCTAATGAGCTCGAAACAAGGCTTCGGCCGGGCGATATATCAGACGGTTGCGGTTCGGCACAATTGCTCAAATGTTAGACGGAGGGGCGCGGTTGATCGTGTCTGATTGAGGTCATGTGGGATTTCTTTTCCTGGCTGCTGTTCTTCGTGTTCATTGCCGGCCTCCTGGTGGTGGGCGGTTTGTTGCTGCGCGGATACTTGACCACGGGCTCGCCGACGGGCGCATTGACCGCAAGTTTTTTTGGGCCCAAACCGGAAAAGCGGCTCGACGTTGTCGATCAGGCGACGGTTGACGGCCGGCGCAAATTGGTGCTGATCCGCCGCGACGATGTCGAGCACTTGATCATGACCGGCGGGCCGGTTGATGTCGTCATCGAAACCGGCATTGGCGATCAACCGCCGCCGCGGCCGCGCGCCGTTCGGGCCAGCCCAACTCTGAGCCAAGGCGCACGTCCTGAAACGGCGAGCGATGGTGCACGATCAAGCCAACGCCTCGACAAGGCAATCGGTGAATAATGCTATCACGGTGAGAGATTTGCTCCCTAGTTTTTGGCGCGTACCGACGTTCGGGGACTGGCCCGGTATTGTACTGCTGGCGACCGTGTTGATCTTGACGGCTGCCGGTTGCTGGGCGCCGACACCGACACTTGCCCAGGAAGGCGGGCCACAGCAAGGCGGGCCGGCGGCTGCCAGCGATCGGGCTGGCACCACCGCGCCACCCTCGGCCGATCAGTCTCTGTTTCCGGACAGCCTGGCCCAACGCATCGAAGTGCAAGCCGAAGCGGTTGAGCGTTTGCGCAAAGCGATTTTCCGGCTCCAAAACAATGATCAAGCCCTGGATGAGCAGGGCGCGGAGGTTGAACTTCTGGCCAGCCGCTTAAGGGCCACGAAACGTGTCCTGCGGCCGCTGCTCACCGAGATCGACAGCCAGATCGCGCAACTCGGTCCGAAGCCGAAGGCAGACACGATCGAGGCACCCGAACTTGCCAAAGAGAGGGCGCGCTTGGAAAACGTGCGCTTGCAGGTCATTGCTGCACAACGGCGCACCGACCTGTCGCTGTTTCGCGCCGAACAGCTGCACGAGCAGATCCAGAACTACCATCTGCAGAACTTCACCAAGCACATTCTCAAACGCAGCGCGAGCCCGCTGTCCTTAGTCCTGTGGCAGGAGCTTTCCCAGTCGATGCCACGGGTCACGAAACAATTGGTGACGGTGGCCGAGAACTGGTGGGCGGCGGCCAAGGTGCACTTCGGACTGCTGCCGATCATGTTGTCATTGGCGGCACTGATGTATGCCGGCTTGTTGCTTGTCCGCCAGCGCATTCTGGCCCGCGTGCTGGTCGAGCCGAGCAAACCGAGGCCCGGATTTTTGCGCCGCGTTCTAACCACCAGTTGGTTGGTCCCGTTCATCGCGTTGCCCGGCGCCGGTGTTGCGCTGTTGATGTTTGCAACCGGCGATCTACTCGGGATCTGGACCGGCACGATCAAGGCATTCGTCAACAGCGGCTTGATCGCGTTTTTGCTGTTCTCCCTGATCACGGCGTTGTCGACGGGGCTGCTGCAGCCGCGCCACCCAAGCTGGCGCCTTGTCGCGATCCCGAACGGCGCCGCGCGACGGTTGTTGTGGACCACCCATCTTATCGCCGTTGTCTATTCGGTCGACTATTTCCTGCATCACTCGATCCGCATCTTTCAGATGCCGGTCGCGCTGCGTGTGATCGAGACCAGTATCGCAAACCTTGCCCTTGCGTGTCTGCTGCTGGTGATCGCGTTCACCGGTCTGCCGGACAACATCAGCCGGATCAGCGGCCGGCTGGTGAAATCGATTTTCAGATGGCTGCGGGTGCCGCTGATCCTGGTCGCAGCCATGATCATCGTTGCGACCCTGTTGGGGTATGTGGCGCTCGGCAGGTTCCTGGCCGGCCAGGTGATGTTGATGGGCGCAGGCGGCGTTGCAGTGTTGCTGGCGCACTTGGCAATTCGGGCGCTGACGGCGCAACCTGAAGGCCTCGCCGAGCCGATCGAGAGCCTTGTTGACCAGACCGGGCTGTTGTCTGCCAGGCGCCGGCAACAGTTCGCGACGGTGCTCGGTGTTGTGCTCAACCTGTTGCTGGGCCTGACGGTGATCGTGCTGCTGCTGTTGTCCTGGGGGATCCCGACGTCGCAGCTGATCGACGGTTTCAAAGCACTGTTTTTCGGCTTTGAGATCGGTCAGTTCAGAATTTCGCCGTTCCGGATCTTGATCGGCGTCGGGCTGTTCATTGCGGTGTTGTTCGTGACCCGCCTGTTCCAACGCTGGCTGGATCGCTCGGTTCTGACGACATCCAAGGTCGACCGCGGCATCGCCAACTCCCTGCACACCGGTGTTGGATACGTCGGTCTTGGAATTGCGGCGCTGATCGGCATTTCCTATGCCGGCATCGACCTCTCGCAACTCACGCTGGTGATCGGTGCGCTGTCGCTCGGTGTCGGCCTCGGCCTGCAGTCGATTGTCAACAATTTCGTGTCCGGGCTGATCCTGCTGGTCGAACGTCCCGTCAAAGTTGGCGACTGGGTGGTGATTGGTGATCAGCAGGGATACGTGCGCAAGATCAGCGTGCGCGCAACGGAAATCGAGACCTTCGACCGGGCCTCCGTCATTATCCCCAATTCGGAACTGATCAGCGGCACGGTGCAAAACTGGACCCATCGCAGCGCAATGGGGCGGGTTGTCGTGCGGGTCGGCGTATCCTACGACAGCGATCCCGAGCTGGTTCGCAACGTGCTGCTCCAGATTGCGAAGGAAACGGACGGCATTCTGGGGTTCCCGGAGCCATCTGTTGCGTTTGAAGATTTTGGTGCCAGTTCGCTTGATTTTTCGTTGCGGTGTTTCATTAGCGATGTGAACCGGGTGCTGTCGGCCAGGACGGCGCTGCGGTTTGAGATTTACCGGCGCTTCAAGGCACACGGCATCGAAATTCCGTTTCCGCAGCAGGACGTGCATTTGCGCGATCTGGATACCGTGCGCGGGTTCATTGCCAAGATGCAGGAGCAGCGCGCCGGCGAAGATCGCGCGCAGACAATCGACGAGGCGGCGCAATCCGACAAGGATGATTAGGCAACCTGCGATCAGGTCACAGGCTTCCAAAGAGCAACGCCCTGTGGTCGGGGCGTTAGGGCAGAAAGCTTAACGCAAACGCATCGCCGCACCGCGGCGATCGGTTAAGAGCGCCGTCCTTAACCAATCCCGGCAAAGGGCATCGCCCTTTGGAAGCCTTTGGCTTGTTCAGAGGTTTCCCAGCCCTCACCTGCGGCCAATGACTATCAGAACCCGCGCGCCGGCATCGTCCCGAGCCCGCGGTGCGCGGGCCGGGGCCGGCCCAACGGGCGCCTGCATCTGGTCAATAATAGACGGGCCAGACCCGGCGGATCACACACAGCGCGCTTTGCTGATCCCCGGTGCCCACAAAGCCAACACCGACAGCCAAAGGATGGTGCACAAGCCCAACGGGTTTGTGCTACTCTCCCTGACAAGCCGAGGCTGCGCGCAAGCTCAATGAGACCCGGATCAGAAGACCAGCCATGACCCAGCTCCCAGACTTTACCAAAGTTGCCTTTGCAATTGCCGAAGCGCCGGCACCGGTGCCGGCCGGCACCTGGCGGACCCCCGAAGGGATCGACGTCAAGGCTGCTTATAGCGCGCGCGACACGGCGGGGCTCGATCACATCGCATCCTATCCCGGCATCGCGCCCTATTTGCGCGGGCCATATCCGACCATGTACGTGACCCAGCCCTGGACCATCCGCCAGTATGCCGGCTTTTCGACGGCCGAAGACTCCAACGCCTTCTATCGCCGCAATATTGCCGCCGGCCAAAGGGGCCTGTCCGTTGCCTTCGACCTTGCCACGCATCGCGGCTACGACAGCGATCATCCACGCGTCAAGGGCGATGTCGGCATGGCCGGTGTGGCAATCGACTCGATCTACGACATGCGCACGCTGTTCGATGGCATCGACTTATCGAAGATGTCGGTGTCAATGACGATGAACGGCGCCGTGCTGCCGGTGCTCGCCTTGTTCATCGTTGCCGGTGAGGAACAGGGCGTTCGTCCGGCTGGACTTTCAGGCACCATTCAAAACGACATTCTCAAGGAGTTCATGGTCCGCAACACCTACATTTATCCGCCGTCGCCCTCGATGCGGATCATTTCGGACATCTTTGCTTATACCGCGGAGAACATGCCGAAGTTCAACTCGATTTCGATCTCCGGTTATCACATGCAGGAAGCCGGCGCGACGGCGGATCTGGAACTCGCCTATACCTTGGCCGACGGCTTTGAATACGTGCGGGCCGGCGTCGCAGCCGGCCTCGACATCGACGCGTTCGCCCCGCGCCTGTCGTTCTTTTGGGCGATCGGCATGAACTTCTTCATGGAGATCGCAAAGATGCGCGCTGCGCGCGCCATCTGGGCGAAGTTGATCCAGAACGCGTTTCAGCCTCAAAATCCGCGCTCGCTGAGCCTGCGCACCCACTGTCAAACATCGGGCTGGTCGCTGACCGCCCAGGACGTCTTCAACAATGTCACGCGCACCTGCATCGAAGCGATGGCTGCCACCCAAGGCCACACCCAGTCGCTGCACACCAACGCACTAGATGAAGCGATTGCGCTGCCAACCGATTTTTCGGCCCGCATTGCCCGCAACACGCAGCTCTTCCTGCAACAGGAAAGCGGTACGACACGGATTGCCGACCCGTGGGGCGGCAGCTACTACCTCGAACGCCTCACCCAGGACCTGGCCGAGACGGCGTGGGCCCATATCCGGGAAGTCGAAGAGCTTGGCGGCATGGCCAAGGCGATCGACGCCGGTATCCCGAAGATGCGCATCGAAGAGGCCGCCGCGCGCACCCAGGCGCGCATCGATTCCGGTGAACAAACCATCGTTGGCGTCAACAAATACCGGGTTGCGGACGAGGCCGGCATCGACATCCTCAAGGTCGACAACGACAGCGTACGCCGCCAACAGCTGGACAAGCTCCAGCGCCTGCGCCAAGAGCGCGACGAAACCGCTGTGAAATCGAAGCTGGCGGCGTTGACCGCGGGCGCACGCGCCGACGGCAACCTCCTTGCCCTCGCCATCGATGCGGCACGTGCGATGGCCACGGTTGGCGAGATTTCCGATGCCATGGAAGCAGTGTTTGGACGCCATCAGGCCGAGATCCGCGCAATTTCGGGCGTCTATCGCTCAGAAGGCAGAGCCATGAACGACAACCTCAGCAGGATCCAATCGGACATCGACGCGTTCGCCGCGAACGACGGCCGCCGTCCGAGGCTGCTTGTCGCCAAGATCGGTCAGGACGGTCACGACCGCGGCCAGAAAGTAATCGCAACGGCGTTTGCCGACCTCGGTTTTGATGTCGACATTGGCCCGCTCTTCTCCACGCCCGCCGAAGTTGCCCGCCAGGCGGTCGAAAACGACGTCCATATCGTTGGCGTTTCCTCG
Organism: Hyphomicrobiaceae bacterium; assembly: GCA_965223355.1. Lineage (GTDB taxonomy): Bacteria > Pseudomonadota > Alphaproteobacteria > Rhizobiales > Hyphomicrobiaceae > Tectiglobus. The sequence continues at coordinate 1,645,061 of CBDCWE010000003.1, read as the reverse complement.
CTGGCGGCGGGACATTTGACCTTGGTGCCCGAACTCAAAGCCGCGCTCGAAGCTGAGGGCCGCGGCGACATTATGATTGTCGTCGGCGGGGTCGTTCCGCCGGATGACTACGATGCACTCCTCAAGGCCGGCGCCAAGGCCGTGTTCGGTCCGGGAACCAATATCCCGGAGGCGGCCCAAGATCTGATCGGCAAGCTCAACATCGCGCTTGGCTATGTGCCGGGCGAGGCCGCGGAATAAGGAACAACGCCATGGTGGTCGCGCAGCGTGGCTTTAGGGTGCGCGCCTTGGGTGAAGTTGCAATCCGCTGTCGCAACCTGCCGAAGATGGTGGCGTTCTACAGAGACATCATCGGCTTGGAGCCGCTATCGGGGGACTATTCCAAGCACATCCAGTTCTTTCGGATCGCCGCCGGTTTTGGCGGCCACACCAGCGTGCTGGCACTGTTTCATGCCGACGAGCAACCGGGCGGCTCGCTGACAACTGCCCAACACCAGTTTTCGGCAGGCCAAGGATCATCACTGCATCACCTGGCCCTCTCACTACCCTTTGAGGAGCAGGCCGCCGCAATCGACTGGTTTGACCGACACGCGGTGGCCTATCGCATTGAGGATTTCGCCTGGGTTGGCTGGCGCGGTGTATTTACGAGCGATCCGGAAGGCAACACCGTCGAACTCGTCGCCTACGATCCCGGTTCAGGCGTGCCGCCGGCTGCTTCGGATGCAGCCACGTAGGAACCCTCTGGCCAAGTCCGGGGTCCAGGGGATGATCCACTGGTCGGGGAGTATGAGGGGCGGACAAGCCCCTCATCGATCGCCGTGAAACGGCGATGGTCGCCACGTTGCGGCCGGCTCCATTCTGCCATTTGCTGCGCCACGGCCACTATACTGCCGGACCGGCGCCCCGCTTATCCCACATTCGCAGCGTAACCGACATGGGTCGCCCGTGAGGCGATCGCCCATCCTGCCAATGGTGCCATCGCGCCAGCCGAAGGCTCGATTTGCGTACAGCTTTGTCAGCGGCCGATCACAGTTTCGCGCGTGTCGTCTGATCGCAAATTCGAAGCGCAGGGGCCGGTAGCGTTCCCGATCTTAACGCTTTGTTCAACATATCGGCGTTAGGTCGGATTGGGGTTAATGAGGTTTGGTCATGTTGTGTCAATTGCGTATCGCACCACTCACGCACAAATTTTCTGCGCTGCGCGTCGGCGCGTTGGCCCTGATTGCCGGGTTGGCGGGCCAAGGCTGCAGCGCCGACATCATGCGCTTTGATGCGCCGGCCCTCGGGCTCGGCAGCACGGCCGCGAACCAGGCCCCACCACCGCCCATCCATTCAGACGGTTCGCTGTTCGATCAGCGCCCCAGTGCGCGTGGCGCTGCTCCGGCACCGCCGGCGCCGCCGGTTGCCTCAGCACCGGTCGAGCGTTCACCGCTCGCAGCTACCGCACCACGCGCGCACGAACCCGAAAGATGGTCGAGACAGCCCCGAACGCGGAACCCGCAATCCTACGCCGCGGCTGATCCGACGCCGCGCAGCGGATTTGAGCCGCAAACGTCACCGCCAACAAGCCGCGTGTCCGGCACTCGCCTGACTGTCGAACGCGGCGATACGCTCTACACTTTGGCCCGTCGCCACGGTGTGAGCGTGCAAACATTAAAGCGTGCCAACGGATTGACGAGCGACGTCATTCAGCCCGGCCAAATCCTCTACCTGGAGGCGTCCGGGGCAAGCCCGCCGGCGGCGGCGCGACGTCTGCCACCCGCGCGCAACGACCAATTGGCCGGCAGCGCGGAGACCTACACCGTTCAACCGGGCGACAGCCTCTATGCAATTTCGCGGCAGACCGGGGTCTCGGTGCACGAGCTGAAACGGCGCAATGGTATCGACAATGCTCGCCGGATCCGACCCGGCCTGGTCCTGAATTTGGGCCGGCGCGGCGAACAGCGCGGTCAGCCGGTTGACCGGGAGCCGCCGGTGACGCGGCGCTATGCCGATGCGCGCATCGCCAGCCAATCGGGCCTCAGCCGCGTGCGCCGATTGAGCGATGCAACACCGTCGGCGCCAATCATCCTCAATCCAAAGCCCGAACAGCGGGTGACGGAACCGGGCGGGGGCCTGGCTGCGGGTGAACCGCGACAGCAGACGGCGCTGCATCAGCCGGCGTCTGAGACCCGGCCGCAACCATCGGATCCCGCCGCAGATCGTCAAGTTAAGTTTCGCTGGCCGGTGCGCGGGCGCATCATTCGTGGTTTCGGAAAGCGGGCCGACGGCTCAAACAACGATGGCATCAACATTGCCGTGCCGGTCGGCGCCAGCATTCATGCCGCCGAGGCCGGCACCGTGGCCTATGCCGGCAACGAACTTAAAGGTTATGGCAATCTGATCCTGGTGCGCCATGCGAACGGATATGTCACCGCCTATGCCCACTCCAGCCAGATGCTCGTGCGGCGCGGTGATGATGTCCGTCGGGGCCAGATCATTGCGAAAGCCGGAAAGACAGGTACCGTCAGGCAGCCGCAGCTGCATTTCGAGTTGCGCAAAGGTGCCAAGCCGGTCGACCCGATGCCGTTTCTCGGGCGCATGTAGGCGGCGCGGCGCCATCCGACACTGCCATCAGTCAAGCTTCAGGTGTTTGCCCTGCCGGCCGGCGAGGTCCTGGATATACTGCCACGCAACCCGGCCGGAGCGGGCACCGCGGGTGGTCGACCACTCCAGCGCATCGCGGCGCAACGCGTCCGGCTCGATCTCGAGGCCGAAATGCGCGACATAACCGGTGACCATTTTCAGGTACTGGTCCTGCGAGCCGTTGTGAAAGCCGAGCCAGAGACCAAAGCGATCAGACAGTGAAACCTTTTCTTCGACCGCCTCGCTCGGATTGATCGCCGTCGAGCGTTCGTTTTCCATCATGTCGCGCGGCATTAGATGGCGGCGGTTGGAGGTCGCATAGAAGACGACGTTCGTCGGCCGGCCTTCGATGCCGCCGTCGAGCACCGCCTTGAGAGACTTGTAGCTGGTATCATCGTGGTCGAATGACAGGTCATCGCAAAATACGATGAAACGGTGCGCGGTCTCGCGCATCAGATTGAGGCACCGCGGCAGGCTGCCGATATCCTCGCGGTGGATTTCCACGAGTTTCAAGTCCGGTTGGCCGCATTTACCAAGTTTCAGCTTGCGCCGGACTTCGGCGTGGGCGGCCTTCACAAGTGAGGACTTGCCCATCCCGCGGGCACCCCACAACAGGGCATTGTTGGCAGGATAGCCCTGGGCAAAGCGTATCGTGTTGTCCAACAACTGGTCGGCCGGCCGTTCGACCCCTTGGAGCAGCCCGAGGGGGACGCGATTGATGTCGGCGACCGCGGCGAAGTGGTCCGGATCGGTCTGCCAAATGAACGCTTCGGCTTGGGCAAAGTCCGTCGCCGGCGGCGGTGGCGGCGCCAGGCGCTCCAGCGCCGTTGCAATGCGTTCCAGAATTTCCGTATTGTTTGCGTTCATTGTCGTTCGTCTCGGTTCGGACGGCCGTTTCGGTGCCGACCGGCGATCTATAGGCGGTGATCGTGAGCTTAGGGAGCCGGTGGGGCACTGCGTCACGCTGGTCGGGGCAAGTCTGCTCGAAAGTTGCAATCCAAAGATGAACTTCTATAGTCGCGCGGCGTCAACGGCCTGGATTTGCGCGATCGTCGCTGGAATCCCGGACCACCTGGTTTCGAACGCGTTTTCACAATAGCAACACAAGGTGCAAACGGGCTCATGTTCATCACCCCAGCTTATGCGCAGGCCGGCGGCGCCGGCGGCGGTGACTTCTTCCTGCAACTGCTGCCGATCATGCTGATGATCGTCATTTTCTATTTCCTGCTGTTTCGTCCCCAGCAGCAGCGCATGAAGGCGCATCGAGAAATGGTCTCGAACATTCGCCGCGGTGATACCGTGGTGACGGCCGGCGGCGTGATCGGCAAGGTGACGCGGGTGAAGGATGATGGCGTCGAAATCGAGATCGAAATCGCCGACAATACACGAATTCGTGTCGTCAAAGGAACGGTTGCCGAGGTCCGGGTCAAAGGTGAGCCGGTCAAGGACTAGGGCCGGGCAGCTATCGCCCGCGCCTTGGCTGCGCCGCCGGGCGCGAGCTGTCAAAGTGATGCGCCGGGGTCACAGGGTTGCCGAGTTGCCAGCGCCCTACTAAATCGGTGACAGTCGTTTCAGGCAGTTGTGATGGCGCCTGACAACTCCACAGCCCTTCGCGGGTCAGGCCAAAGAAGTTCAACCGATGCTCCATTTTGCGCGCTGGAAGATATTTTCGATCATCGCACTGTGTATCGCCGCGCTGATCTTTGCCTCACCGAATTTCTTCTCAGCAGCGACCGTCAAAGCCTGGCCGGACTGGCTGCCGAAAAACCAGCTGTCACTGGGCCTCGACCTCAGAGGGGGCGCGCATCTCCTCTACGAAATGGACGTCAAGGAACTGCGCGCCAATATGATCAAGAATTTGCGCGGAGATGTACGCCAGAGACTGATCAACGCCAAGATCGGCGCCATTACCGGTCGTATCGCCGGTGGCGTGCAGACCCGGCTCAGCGATCCGGCGGACATCGACCGGGCGCTGCGGGAATTGCGCCAGCTTGCCGAACCCCTGACGGCGGGCATCTTTGCCGGCTCCGATCAGCGCGATCTTGAAGTCAAGCAGGTTGGCGACCGCGTCATCCACGTTCTGATCAACGAGGCCGGACTGAAGCAGCGCATTACCGAGGCGATGAGCGGCGCCATCGAAACGGTGCGCCGGCGGGTCGATGCCTACGGCACGGCGGAACCCAACATCACGCGCCAGGGTGCCGACCGCATTCTTGTGCAGGTGCCAGGGGTCGAAGACACCCAGGGCCTCAAGAAATTGATTGGCGATACGGCCAAACTGAGTTTCCACGAAGTGCATCCGACGGACGCTCTGTCGAGCGCGCCGCGCGCGCCGCGCGGCGACTATAGATCCTATCCGGCAGCAGCCGGCTCCGATGAGGCTGGTTCCTTCTACTTCCTCAAAGATACCGCCGTGGTGCGCGGCGATCAGCTCAAGAGCGCATCGCAAGGTTTCGATCAGCGCACGAATGAGCCGATCATCCTGTTTACGTTCAACCAGGAAGGTGCGCGCGCGTTCGCCAGGTTCACGGCGGAAAACGTCAACCGGCCGTTTGCGATCGTGCTTGATAACAAGGTGCTGTCGGCGCCGGTCGTGCGCGAACCGATCCTCGGCGGTTCCGGCCAGATTTCGGGTGGCTTTTCGGTCAAGACCGCCAACGATCTTGCCATTCAGCTGCGCTCAGGCGCGCTTCCGGCCGACCTGACGGTCGCCGAAGAGCGCTCGGTCGGGCCGTCATTGGGGGCCGACAGTATCGCGTCCGGCCGGCTTGCCGGCATTGTCGGGTGTGTGGCGACCATCATCCTGACGCTTTGGGTGTACGGCACGTTCGGTGCATTTGCGGTCATTGGGCTGGTGCTCAACGGGCTGTTTATCGTTGCGATCATGTCGGCCATCGGCTCGGTGCTGACGCTTCCGGGTATTGCGGGATTGATCTTGACCATCGGCATGGCCGTCGATGCCAACGTGCTGATCTACGAACGCATCCGTGAGGAGCTGCGGGCCGGAAAGACGGCGATCGCGGCGATCGATTCCGGGTTCGGGCGGGCGATGGTGACGATCCTCGACAGTCAGCTGACGACCCTAGCTGCCGCGATCATCATGTTCTGGCTTGGATCGGGGCCGATCAGAGGCTTTGCCGTGACGCTGTCGATCGGCATTTTTACATCGATCTTTACCGCGGTTACGGTGGTGCGCCTGATGATCGCGCTATGGCTGCAGGTTGAGCGCAAGAGGGCGCGCAACGTCGAAATTCCGATCTAGCGCGTCGCGACGCCGGCGGGCCGGTTCAATCCAACAGGGCGAATGAGGCGAATGACATGTCTTTCATCCCGCACATCAAAGGTCATCAGCTGTTTCGGCCGAAGGGCCAGCTGCCGTTGATCCGGTCTGCCCGCGTCTGTTTGATGATTTCGGCGATCGCCATTGTGGTGTCTCTCGCAGCGTGGGCGATGCAAGGGTTGAACTACGGCGTCGATTTCAAAGGCGGTTCGATGATCGAAGTCCAGGCCAAGGACGGCCGCGCCGATATCGGACAGATCCGAACCGCGGTTGGCGGACTTGGCTTGGGCGATGTTCAGATTCAGGAGTTCGGGACCGAACGCGACGTCCTGATCCGGATTGTGCAACAGCCCGGTGGCGACAAGGCGCAGCAGGCGGCGCTGGCCAAGGTCCTGAGCGCGATTGGCGACAAGTATGATCAGCGCCGCGTCGAAGTTGTCGGGCCGGCGGTTTCAAGCGAACTTCGAACCACTGGGCTAATTGCGGTGCTGTGCTCGATCGTTGCCATTATTCTCTACGTCTGGTTCCGATTTGAATGGCAATTTGCGATTGGTGCCGTGGTCGCGTTGACCCACGATGTGCTGATTACGGTCGGCGTATTTTCGCTATTGCAGCTGGAGTTTGACCTATCGACGGTTGCCGCGCTGTTGACTATCCTCGGCTACTCGGTGAACGACACCGTGGTGGTGTCCGACCGGATTCGCGAAAATCTGCGCAAGTTCAAGAAGATGGACATCGCCGAGCTGCTCAACAGGTCGATCAATGAGACGCTGTCGCGCACTTTGATGACCAGTTTGACGACGCTGATCGTGCTGATTGCACTCTACGTGCTGGGCGGTGAGGTCATCCGCAACTTTACGTTTGCAATGATGTTCGGGGTGGTGATCGGGACGTATTCGTCGATTTTCGTCGCAGCACCGCTGTTGGCCTATCTCGGCGTCAAGCGCGATTGGTCGGGCGTCACCCGCGGTGCACCGGCGGCGGCCAACTGATCGGCTTGTGAAGCTCGTGTGAAAGAGGGCCGCGCAGGATGACCGGCACGATTGCCCGCTATCCCGGAACGGCGCCGATCGACAGCTACGGCAACGGCGGCTTCCGGTTCGCGCAGATGAGCCATCGCGGCTCAATCCTGTGTCTGCCGTCCGGCGTCTATGCGTGGGACGTTATCGAGGATGGCGCCGTTGATTGCCACGCGCTCAAGCCGGTCCTCGACCAACTCACGCCGCCGTTCTTCCTGATCCTGGGAACGGGCAGCAAGCAGATCTTTCCGACGGCCGAGGTCAGGTCGGCGTTTGTCACCGCCGGCCTTGGCTTGGAGGCGATGAGCACCGGTGCCGCCTGCCGGACCTACAACGTGCTGCTCGGTGAGGGGCGCCCGGTTGCGGCGGCCCTGGTCGCCGTTGCCGCGCGGTGATGGCGGCGCCGGCGCTCAAACCGCCGTGGATGTCGGCCTGGGACGAAATCCGCTCGACCGCGCGGCAGTGGCAGTTCGACTGGTATCTGGCGGCAACCTTGGCGCCGCGGGCTGCGCGCCGCGACTTGATCGTGCTTGCCGCATTGGCCGGCGACATCGAACGCATTGTTTGGACCGTGAACGAGCCCGCGATGGCAGCGATAAGGCTGCAATGGTGGCACGATCGCCTAATCGACACGCAGGACGGCCGCAGCGGTCACCCGCTTGGCGATGCGGTGGCCGACGTCCTCAAACGACATCGATTGCCGGTCGCGCTGCTGATCGGCCATATCGAGACGCAGGACATTGAGCTTTATTCCGACCTGGTTGCCGATCTCGACCATCTCTGGCAGCACTTCGAGAAGCGCGATGGTGTGCTGTTCAACCTCAACGCGCGGGTTCTCGGCGCCGGTGTCGATGGCCCGGCCCGGGAAACGATCGGTCATGCCGCGCGCGCCTACGGTCTTGCCAGGACGCTGGCGCAGGTCCGAGCGCGCCGGACCCGGACCCGCCAACTTTTGTTGCCGGCCGACCGGGCGTTGGAGTACGGCATCGAGCCCGGTGCCCTGAGCGTTGGTGACGATCAATCGCTGCGCCACTTGATCGCGGATCTAGCGCCTGCTGCACGGTGTTCGCTTGAACAGTGTCGTGCTGCGACCCGGCAGTGGCCGGCGGCGGCGAAGGCGGCATTGCTGCCACTGTCGATCTGTGAAAGTTACTTGCAGTTTGCATCGCGCCAATTTGATGCCGCATTGGCCGCGCAGCGCGGGCCGACATCGTTGACGAAGGCATGGAAGATGCTGCTGGCACACTGGTTCGGGCGCATGTGAGCGCGGTGCGGCACCGCAACCGGGTTTCAAGTCGAAGGCCTTGGATCGTCGTCTGTGAAACCGTCGTCTGTGAAGACCTCCCTCGACTTCGCAGCAGTGTCCTTTTTCACAGACCACTAGCGGTCTCAATCACTTAAAATGGCGCATTGAGATGCGCTGCCCTGGTTCGTGAGCAAGAAGGCGTGCGCAAGCATAGCGTGTGCTATGGTAAGCACGGCTGACGCCCTCACGGGCCAGGGCAGCGCACCGAAGGCGCTCAGATTTGGCCTGATGCCAGCGTTGCGGCGGCCTTATGATGCGCCGCATCACCCACCGCGCATTGGGGCCACCGCGCCTTGGCACAGACCAAATCTGAGCGTCTGAATGCGCCATTTTAAGTGATTGAGACCGCTAGTTCCCGGTCACGGCCCGTTTGCCGAGATTCTTGAACATCTGGCCGAGCAAGCCGGTGTCATTGTTGTTGGCAGCAGGCGTCTTGCGCGAGATGAAATCGAACACGCGGCCGTCTTTGAGGCCGTAGTTAGCAATCCGGTCGACGGTGCCCAATTCATTGAAGTAGACCGCAAACACGCGCCGGTCGATTTCCTTCGGTGCAAGAAATGCCATTTGGCTCGTGGTCGAGGAAATATAGTAGAACGCTGTACCGCCTTTGAACCGCGAAGTCGTGGTCGGCGTGCCGAGCGAAACGCGGACATCGTCTTGGCTCATGCCGGGTTGGATCAACTGTGCATCCGTCGCGCGGAACTGATGGCCGTGTTTTGTGACCTTGGAAATCGATTGCCCACAGCCGCCGCCAATCATCACAGCGAGCACCAGAGGCCCGGCGATCGATGCGGCACCAAACAGATCACGCATCATCCCAAACCATTTCTGTGCATTGCAGCCGTTAGACAAATATCGCATGATCTGTTCAGCCCAACCGAATCAAGCGCGACAACCACGCCAAACGCCTAGCTGGTAAAGCGTTGATATGCAACTTGTTCTGTTGGCAACCTACAGGCTTCCCGAGAACCGGGCCAATGCTCAACATCCCAGGCGGGTTGCGCCGCTTCACCACCACCGGGCGCAAGGCAACAAAGCTTTATGGCTCGATCGTGACACAGGCGCGCGATCCGGAATTCTATCGCACCTACGATGTGGCGGACACCACCAACGGCCGTTATGAACTTCTGGCGCTGCACATCGTGCTTGTCTTGCGCACGTTGCGGTCTGATCGTACCAGCGAGCCGCTTGCCCGCGCGATCGTTGAGACATTTGTCGCCGACATGGACGACACGATGCGCGAAATGTCGCTCGGCGATATGGGCGTGTCTAAGCAGGTCAAGAGATTGACCGCGGGCTTGATGGAGCGCTATCACGGCTACACTGGCGCGCTGGCGATGTCATCGCAGTGCGACGAGCTCGCCGGCCTTCTGCAGCATTATTTCCAGCCCGACAGCGAACACCTTGAGGTCGCGAAATTGGCCGACTATATCGTGCGTCTGACGGCGGCCTTGGATGACCAGCGCCACGCAATGGCGTCGGATGGCGATGTCAGTTTCCCGATCCCGAGCTGATGAGGTCGTTAGATGCCGGGCGCGATGGACAAGACGATGGAACCTCTGGGCTGGGCGCATCACGTCCGCGAAATCGGGAACACACCGCAGAGCTTTCAAGTGATCGCCAGCGACACCGAGCGAGAAGACCTGTGCCGCGCGCTCGACGTGCCGGTCTGCCACGTGCTTCAGGCCAACTACGGGCTCGTCGCCCTTGACCGCGGCCGATGGCGCGCTCGCGGTACCGTTACCGCGCATCTTGAGCAGGTGTCGGTCGTCTCGCTGGAGCCAGTCAAAGCCGTCATCGAGGAGACCTTTGATGTCGAGTTCCGACCGCCGGAACAGTTTGCGGCACAGGTTGAGGTTGTCGTCGACGACCCCGAATTGGACGATCCCGAACCGATCGAAGACGGCCGCATCAGGATCGGACGGCTGGTTTTCGAGATCCTTGCCGCGAGCCTCGATCCCTATCCCCGCAATGACGACGAGGCCTTTGATCCCCGGCTGCTCGAGGACGACGGGACGGCAGATGACGCCGGCCCGTTTGCCGCTCTTCGCACGTGGAAAGCGCAGCGGTGATGCAGCTTGCGGTGCTATGGCGTTTCAGAATTCGCGCGAACCATCCCGCGCCGCCGCCGGGCGGCCCGAAGCCGATAATCTAATGCGGTGCCGGGCGGCGGCCGGGCGGGGCCGCGGGCCGGCTGGGTCGAGCCGCCTCAGCGGCAAACGGCCGAGCCGGGCGGGCGACGGATTGGCGCGACGTCACGTTCGCGAATTTGGTGTTGTAACGCAAGTCGACATGGTTATTGTCGCCGCTGCGCACGAAAGTGATGGGAGTGTGTTGGAGATCGCCTGCCGCCGCCGCCACGCGGCAAGGTCAATCGCAAATCCTGGCCAATGACGACTGCTTGTACGATCGCGCTGGACGCAATGGGAGGCGACTTCGGTCCGGGTATTGTGATCGCCGGGGCGTCGGTCTCGCTGGTGCGCCATCCCGAACTCAGTTTCAAGTTTTACGGCGACAGCGCGCAGATCAACAAGGTCTTGGCCACGCACGGCGAACTTTCAGCGCGGTCCGAGGTCGTTCACACAGATGTTGCTGTCGCGATGGATGCCAAGCCGAGCCAAGCGTTGCGCAACGCCAGGGGATCGAGCATGTGGCTGGCGATCGAGGCAGTGAAAAACGGCGAGGCGCAAGTCGTTGTGTCGGCCGGCAACACCGGCGCCTTGATGGCCATGGCCAAGATTATATTGCGCCCGGTCGCCGATATCGAACGCCCGGCCATCGCAGCGTTGTGGCCAACCGTTCGCAACGAGTGCATCGTGCTCGATGTCGGTGCGAACATTGGCGCCACCACCCAGCAGCTTTGTGACTATGCCTTGATGGGCGCTGCCATGGCGCGCGCCTTGTTTCACGTCGAGCGCCCGAGTGTTGGTCTCCTGAACGTCGGCGTTGAGGAGATCAAGGGCGCCGATGAGGTGCGCGAAGCTCACGCTTGGCTGCGTGCAGCGGCCGATTTGCCGATCACCTACCACGGTTTTATCGAGGGCGATCAGATCGGCCAGGGCATCGTCGACGTTGTCGTTGTCGAAGGTTTTGCCGGCAACATTGCATTGAAAACCGCGGAAGGCACCGCGCGCCAGATCGGACAGTATTTGCGCGATGCCATGACCCGTTCGATCTTCTCCAGGACCGGAGCATTTCTGGCCCAGGGCGGTTTTCGAGTGTTGCGCAACAAGATGGACCCGCGCCGGGTCAACGGCGGCACGTTTCTCGGGCTCAACGGCATTGCCGTCAAGAGCCACGGCGGCACCGACGCGGTTGGTTTCGCAAGCGCCATCGATCTGGGCTATGACATGGCCGGGGCCGGACTGGTCAGTCGTTTATCAACCGACCTCGAAGCGTTCCATAGCCGTATCGCAAAGGATATGGCACACTAGTGGTCTGTATCACTTAAAATGGTGCATTCAGACGCTCAGATTTGGTCTGTGCCAAGGCGCGGTGGGTGATGCTGGCGCATCGCAACGCTGGCATCAGGCCAAATCTGAGCGCCTTCGGTGCGCTGCCCTGGCCTGTGAGGGCGTCAGCCGTGCTCACCAAAGCACACGCTATGCTTTCGCACGCCTTCCTGCTCACGAACCAGGGCAGCGCATCTCAATGCGCCATTTTAGGTGATCCAGACCACTAGGGGCTGCGGGCGCAAAGTGGCGCGGGGCAGCCGTGAGAGCTTGGCACGATGGCTTGGCGGTCCGAGCTTTGGTGCAACGATGCGAACGCGCAGGGAGACATTGTGGCTATCATCCGTTCGGTAATCCGGGGCGTTGGCGCCTATTTGCCCAGCCGCGTCATGACCAATGACGATATGGCCAAGGTCGTCGATACCGATGATGCGTGGATCACGGAGCGGACCGGCATCAAGGCCCGCCACATTGCCGCCGACGGCGAGCTGACGTCGGATTTGGGCATTGCGGCCGCCAAACAGGCGCTGGTGCGTTCGGGCATTGACCCGGTCGACATCGATCTCGTGATTTGTGCAACGGCGACACCGGACAAGACCTTTCCGTCCACGGCTGTGCGCATTCAGCACGCCCTCGGTGTGACCAAGGGCGCCGCCTTCGACATGCAGGCCGTCTGCTCCGGCTTTGTCTACGGCCTGGCAACGGCTGACAATTTTCTCAAAGCCGGTCAATCGCGCCGCGCACTTGTGATCGGCGCAGAAACGTTCTCGCGCATTCTGGACTGGTCGGACCGGACAACCTGCGTCCTGTTTGGCGACGGCGCCGGCGCTGTTGTGTTGGAGGCGCAAACGCAGTTCGGATCGCGTGAGGATCGCGGGATCCTGGCGAGCCGTTTGCGCTCGGATGGGCGCTATGAAGATATGCTCTACGTCGACGGCGGACCAAGTTCGACGATGACGGTCGGGCAGTTGCGCATGAACGGTCGCGAAGTCTTCCGCCACGCTGTGCAAAAGATTTCCGGCGTGATCGAAGAAACGCTGGTGATGACAGGCTATGCGGCCTCCGAAATCGATCTGTTCGTGCCCCACCAGGCCAACGCCCGCATTCTCGACGGCATTGCCAAAAAGCTCGGCATTGGCGGTGAAAAGGTGATCAAGACCCTAGCCTACCATGGCAATACTTCCGCAGCCTCTATCCCACTTGCCCTCAATCAAGCACTAGAGGAACATCGTATCAAAGAAGGTGATCTTGTGCTGATGGAAGCAATGGGCGGCGGATTTACTTGGGGTGCTGCATTGGTGCGCTGGTAGAAGTGCGCGCACAGACGATCGCACGGCATTTATACCTGCGCCGCACTTCGGTTGCTCCACGCTCCGCCCGGACCGGCACGCCTGACATAAAACTTATGGATTATCAGCCAGTTGCACAATTCTATCCATTGACCACCTGACCAGACATCGCTAGCATCCGGCATCCTGGAACTGGGGGAGGCACCGGGCCATGGGCAACAAGACGCTCACCCGCGCGGATCTGGCAGAGGCCGTTGTCGAAAAGGTGGGGCTACCGCGCAACGAGTCGCAAGACCTTGTTGAGCTGGTTCTGAACGAGATCTCGTCGACGTTGGCCGATGGCGAGCCGGTCAAGCTGTCATCTTTCGGATCCTTTGGCATTCGCGAGAAGGGCGAACGCGTCGGCCGCAATCCGAAAACCGGCCAGGAAGTTCCGATTACGCCGCGACGGGTGCTGGTCTTTCGACCCAGCAATATCATGAAAGAGCGCATCAACGCCGGTCATGCGCGACGCAAGCTGGCCGATTGAGCGTTCCGCGGCAGAGCAGACATTTGTTCGGATCTGGCCGACGTCAGGATCGCAAGCAACACAGGACCCGGGGGCGGTCGATTGCCAGCATCTATCCACGTTAACCAAAGGTGAGGCGGAATGCGCAAATCTGCCGAAGCATTCAGAACCATCAGTGAAGTGGCGGACGAACTGAGCGTGCCGAAGCATGTGCTTCGTTTCTGGGAAATGAAGTTCCCTCAAGTCCGGCCGATGAAGCGTGGCGGCGGCCGCCGCTATTACCGGCCTGAAGACGTCGAACTGCTCAGCGGAATTCGGGCGCTGCTGCACACCGACGGCTACACGATCAAAGGCGTCCAGAAGATCCTGAAGGAACAGGGCGCCGAGTATGCCAAGGCCTATGGTCGGGCGGTGTCCGGCAACGGCTCGGACCAGACCGCGCCGGTCTTGCAGGACCTCCATGTGGCCGCCGGCAGCACCAGGCCCACACGCCGACCACGCCAAAAGTCGCGGGCCGCGCGCGATCAGCTCCACGCCCGGGTCGGCAACGTAATTTCGGAGCTGGAGAGCTGTCGCCGGTCGCTGCGCAAAGCGCTGCGCAAACCGGCTGCCGCCAGCCGCAAGCGCGTTGCAGCTGCCGCCGGCGGTTAGCGGCGGTACGGCGCATGTCGGCGCAGGTGCGGCTGTGGTGGGTTGAGGCCGACGCCTCGGCTGCTGCCTTGACCCAGTTTGACGACGAACACCAACTGCTGACGCGCACGGAACGTGAAACCTTGTCCGGACCGCGCAAACTTGTTCGTACGGCTTTGCGCGCCGCCCTCTGGCATAGTGCGTCTGAGCACATCGCCCGTGCCGCCTTTGAGCAGCAACCGTCCGGTCGACCGGTATTGAAAGGCGCCGGGCAAGCACGGATCTTCAGCGTCAGTCACACATCGCACCACGCCATCCTGGCGCTCGCTGAGGATGGCCCGTTGGGCGTCGATCTGGAGGCGGATCGCTCGATCACGATCAGCGCGGCGCGCCGAGAGCAGCTGGCAAACCAGGCCGGTGTGGCCGGATTGGACAGTCCGGACCCGGCCGTCGTTGGCCGGGATGACCGAGCATTTTTGCAGCTCTGGGTGCGGCTCGAGGCGGTCGCCAAGGCGCGCGGCACCGGCATTGGCGCGCTGTTGACCGATCTCGCCCGGCCGGGCACCGCTTCGGTGCCGGCCAATCCATCGCCAATTGCAGACTGGTTTACAAACTGCAACGCCACCGTGACGATGCTGGCGCTGCCCGGCCAACACGTCGGTGCCTTGGTCCACCACAGCGCGCTCCCGGTTGGCCGATTGCGCGTGCTGCCAACCACGGTCGACGGCCTCGAGCACCTGTGCCAACGCTCGAGCGCGCGATGATGGTTGACCCGACCGCCCGGAGCGTGCACAAAGCCGGTCCGGTTCGGAGCGTGGCGCAGCCTGGTTAGCGCACCAGTCTGGGGGACTGGGGGTCGTGAGTTCAAATCTCACCGCTCCGACCATTGGGCTCTTCGTCGGCTCGGCGGCTCTTCGTCGAAAACGGGGGCAGGTCTATGATCTGCGGCTTATCTTAGCGTTCTATCAGTTTTCCGGCTCTTCGTCGAAAACGGGGGCAGGTCTATGATCTGCGGCTTATCTTAGCGTTCTATCAGTTTTCCTTCTATCTCGTCACAGCTCACGCTCAAACGGCATCACCGAGGGCTTTCACCGACAGATGAAACTGATCCAGCGCCGCGCCTTCGGCTTTCGCAACTTTGACAACTATCGTCGACGTGTTCGCGCACTCTGCGCATGAGCTGTGACGAGATAGAAGGAAAACTGATAGAACGCTAAGATAAGCCGCAGATCATAGACCTGCCCCCGTTTTCGACGAAGAGCCCGATCTGTTACCTATGTCTCCGGGTCGGACAGCCTCTCACTGGTGGAGCCGAGGGGAATCGAACCCCTGACCTCTACAATGCCATTGTAGCGCTCTCCCAACTGAGCTACGGCCCCGAAATGAGACTGGCGATGAGCGATTGATCATCCTAACGCCGGTTCTAAACACCGACATGCGCCCAGCCGGCACCAGGGCTTGGGTTCTCCCAGCGACAGCGGGACGAGACATTTACCAGAAAGCCGGATGCGTGGAAAGTCCCTTTCCCGGCTGCTTAGATCATCGTGCCTTAGGGAACCTCCGAACAAGTTTGAGGTCCAGGGGATGATCCCCTGGTCGGGGTGTTTGAGGGGCTGAAAGCCCCTCAAGGATCGCCGCCAAGCGGCGATTGGTTAAGGGCGCTGACTTTGCATCTTAATCTTGAGCCTGTTTCTTGCGAATTCAACGATGTTCAGGCTTGATCCGGCAGGGTGGCCACCCTGCCGGATCGGGCGGGTTTTGGGCCGTGCTGCCCTTGGGTGATTTACACCGTTTGTTAGCTGGTCCCGCCCGCCCATCGCTTCCCCTGAACAGATGATCGGGAGCAAGTCCCGGATGCAAGGCAAGGTCAAACGAAGCTAGTCTGGCATGGATATGTCGGCATCAATGTTGCCAAGAACTTGTCCGCGTCCACTACATTTGAGGCACACTAGCTGTGTATTTCCAGAAGGTTGTTCGCATTCTCCGTTGGAGATTGTCCATTCGGTCCGAGTCGGGGAAGCTGATGTTGTGCTCGTCAGTGATTCACCGGAGGAGCGAATGAACACCCACAAGAATGCACCCCTTACACCGGCAGGTCGAGAGCGCATGGTCCGCGCCGTTGTGGATGACGGCAAATCAAAGGCCGCTGTTGCTCGGGCCTTCCGCACAACCGCCAAAACTGTCGGCAAATGGGTTGGACGGTTCCGCGAGCACGGCGTCGAGGGCTTGCGTGATCGCTCATCCAGGCCCCGCTCATTGCCAAGCCAAACGCCGCTTGCCACTTGTGATGAAGTCGAAAGGTTGCGACGTCAGCGATACACCCAGGACCAGATTGCAGCCCAGACCGGCCTCTCGCGCACAACCGTCTCGCGCATCCTCAACAGCCGCGGTCTATCGCACTTGGCCTGCCTTGAACCGAAAGAGCCGCGCCCGCGATACGAACGGGAGACACCAGGCGAGATCATCCACATCGACATCAAGAAACTCGGGCGTTTTTCCCGGCCTGGACACCGTGTGACCGGCGACCGTCACGGCCAGTCCGCGACACGTGGCGTCGGCTGGGAATATGTTCACGTTGCTATCGATGACCATTCCCGCGTCGCCTATTGCGACATCTTTCCAAACGAGAAAAAGGAAAGTGCGCTCGCACATCTCGAGGCCACGGTGGCTTACTACAAACAACTTGGTGTCACCGTCACCCGCGTGATGACGGACAATGGTTCCTGCTATCGTTCGAAGGCCTTTCGCCGCGCATGCGCCAAACTCAACATCAAGCACATCCGCACAAAACCTTACACGCCGCAAACGAACGGCAAGGCTGAGCGCTTCATCCAGACGACCATCCGCGAATGGGCATACGCCACCGAGTACCACTCATCCGAACAGCGCCAAGCCGACCTGCCTCAATGGCTACACCGCTACAACTGGCATCGCCCGCATGCTAGTCTCAACAAAAAACCACCCATCAGCCGCCTCGGCCTAACCGAGAACAACCTGTTGCGACTTCACAGCTAGGAGCCTGTCCGAGTAGTCGGTTGCCTATAGCATGCGAGTCTGATTCTTATCGGGCGAATGAGCAAGCATTTTCGTGCCTGGAAGATCGACCAGACGCAGCTACTGCCGGCGTCGGTTGCAGACTACGTACCCGCAGATCACCTGTCGCGGCTGGTTGTGTCGCTGGTCCGCGAGAGCCTTGATCTGAGCGAGATCATGGCGCGCTACACGAGCGGGCTCGGCCAACCGCCATTTGATCCTCGCCTGATGACGGCACTGCTGCTCAACGGCTATGCGAGCGGGATCTATTCCTCGCACCGGATCGCCAAGGCGTGCACTGAGCGCGCCGACTTCATGATGATCGTGGCCGGTGATCCGCCCGACTTGCGCACAATCTCGGAGTTTCGCAAGCGTCACCTCAAAGCGCTGGCGGGGCTGTTTGTTCAGGTTTTGCAGCTGTGTGCCAAGGCGGGCCTGGTCAAGCTCGGGCACGTCGCGCTGGACGGCACCAAGATCAAGGCGAACGCCTCGAAACATAAAGCGATGAGTTATGAGGCCATGAAGAAACGCGAAGCCGAACTTAAAGGCGAGGTCGACCGCTGGCTGGCCGCGGCCGAGGCGGCAGACGCCGAAGAGGATGCGCTTTATGACGACAGGCGTGGCGACGAGATGCCGGACTGGGTCACCGACAAGCACAAGCGTCTTGCCAAAATCAAGGAAGCCAAGGCGGCGCTTGAGGCCGAAGCTCAGGCTGCGGCAGAGGCGGAACGCAAGCGCCGCGCGGAAGCCGAAGATGAGCGCAAGGCGGAAGGCCGCAAGAAGAACGCCAAGACACCAAAGCCGCCAAGCGATGAGCCGGAGCCCAAGGCGCAGCGCAACTTCACCGATGCCGATAGCCGCATCCTGAAAACTAAGGACGGCTACATCCAGGGCTACAATGCGCAGGCCGCGGTCGATCGCGAAGCGCAGGTTATCGTCGCCCATGGGCTGACGCCATCGATGAGTGATCATGGCCAGTTGCAACCACTGCTCGACGGGATCGCGCTCAACCTGCATGCGCAGCCGGATGAGGCATCGGCCGATGCCGGCTATCTGAGCGAAGCCAATCTCGCGGTGATGAACAAACGCGGCATCAAGGCCTACATCGCCACCGGGCGGGCAAAACATCCGGGCAATGGGCACCAGGGCGGCCCGCTCACCCAGGCGATGCGGACCAGGCTGCGACGCGCCGGCAGGCGCAGCCGTTACCGCCTACGCAAATACGTCGTCGAACCGGTGTTCGGACAAATCAAACAAGCCAGAGGGTTCCGTCAGTTCCTTCTTCGTGGGGTCGAGAAAGTCAAAGCTGAACGGGCGATCATCTGCACCGCCCACAACCTGACTAAGCTCGCACCGGCACTCACAAGAGCTGCATGAGTGAGCTATTCCTACCATAAACAGATCGAAACAGCCTCTTCCTGGACAGGCTGCTAACCCGGATCATGCACGACGCGGACCGCTCGGTTCCCTTTCGGGGATGCGCGCGCGGGATCGTTCCGCGGGGTCGGGGCCATTCAAACTGGCCTGGAACGCGTTGGGGATTGATCTGCGCTGATTTTGCGCGGCTCGTCGGGGCGCATGCCCCGCCGCTCAGGGTCCGGCGGGCATGAGGCCGAAGGTGACGGCGCGGAAAGTTGGAGCTTCGGGGCAGCTTGCGGGCAGGTGCACGCGCAGGCGGGTGGCATGTTCGACGACGCGGGCGGCGATCTTGATGAGGTGCAGGCGGATGGTCGCGAACTCTGCCCGGCCGAGCGGGCTCGCGACCTTCGCCGCCGCGACTTTCACCTCGCGCATGAGCCAGAACGCGGCTGTCGCCATGACCAGACGCACCTGATTGGCCGTGGCGCTCATGCAAGATGTGCGGTCGGAGGTGAGTTGCGCCTTGGAAAGCTTGATCAGGTTTTCCGCCTGCCCGCGCCGGCAGTAGACGTCCTCGTAAAGATGCCTTTGATCGCCGTCGAGCGAGGTGACGATATAGCGGGTGTCGATCTCCTGAGCATAGCCGTCATGCGTCCGGCGCAGCGAGGCTTCGAGGCGGGCGATGATGCGGCGCGGCCTCGTCCAGCTCCGTGCCTGATAGTCGAAGCTCACGAACGCGCGCATCTTGTCGTCTTCGCCTGCGGCATGGCGCAAGCGCAATTCGTCGGCGGCTTCCTGGCACAAACGCTCGAGTACGGCGTTGCCGGCGAGGCCGAAGATAAAGCCGGCGTCGTTGGCCTCGCACCAGTCCATGGCCTCGGGCCGGCCGTAGTGGCTGTCGCCGCGCCAGACGATGTCGGTCCCGCGCCAATGTTCGTTCTGCCTAAGGCGCCGCGTGGTGTGCTTGATGAGGGTGGCGACCTCGCCGCCCTTCGGCGTCTTGCCGGTGCGCAGGATGGCTGAGACCGGCGCGCCACTCGCCACGTGGACGATATGGACCGGCATGAAGCAGCGCGTGTCGTGATGCGCGTTGAAGAACGACAGCTGCTGGCCGCCATGGACCGCGTCGACGGTGTCGTCGATATCGATGATCTCTTCGCCACCGGGCCTGATGGTTTCGGCGAACTGGTCAACGAGGGCGCCCGTCAGACGCGCCGCCTCGCGCTTCCTCGGTGCGTTCTCGAAGCGCGAGATGGTCGACTGCGTCGCCAGCGGCGCACCCGTCTCAGGACAGCGGCCGACCGCCATCTTCAAGAGTGGATCATGGCGCAGGCGATTGTGGTCGGTGCCATCCTCATGACCGCAGGCGATCGCCATCACGCGCGCCGTGACGATCTCCGTCATCTCGTGCTGGATGCGGACAGGATCACGCCGGTCGACGATCGTGGCGGCAATCCGCCGGCACACACCGAGGTGCCGCTCGGCCTCGCGCAACAGCATGAGGCCCGCGTCCGAAGACTGATTGCCGCCCTCGAAATCAACGCTGAGTTTCTTGGCGCAAACGGCTGGAAGATCGAAAGGAAGAGGCGTAGTTTCGCTCATGGCGGCGGTGGCTCGGTGTTGTCACGCGCAACACTCATCTCGACAACGAATTGCTACGCCGAAACAACCCCTTACGCCACCACCGCCAACGAATCTCTCAAAACTCGTGCATAATCCGGGCTAGCACCACGGTCAAACAATGGCAGATGAAGTTGAGTGGTCAGATATTCCTAGAGAATTTGCTCCTCTAGTACCTCTAATAAAGAAATGGTCGATCGAGGATTCTGACATCCGTTACTATTCAGTTTCCCGTTCATCGGCCAGCGAACGGTTTTTCCTCATTGAGAGGCTGAGCCTTGGCATGGGCACCCTTCACGATTGGCTTGTTAAGTATCAATCCAGAAATTCCCACGATCAGGCATTAGCGCTGACCGTCTCGTGGTTTTACATGGCCATCGACTATCTTCCTGAAAGGCTTGATGAGAACGTTGCGAGGGCAAATTTTGACCCAGAGAAGCTACCTTCCGAAGCGCAATGTATTGGCCTTTGGCTGGGGCGTTTCGGTTTTAAATTGGACGAAATACAGAAATCAATCATCTCTCGCCTGTTTCCTCATGAGCGAGTTGAGTTGATCTATTGTGCAGATCATATTCGAGAGAAATTGGATGCTTGGCTTGTCGACAATGAAGGCAATACTGAAGTCGCAGATGAAGAAGCGGCGTTGCGTAATCTTCTCAAAGCCATTGAGTTCGCTGAGAAGGTTGAGGCAGATCAGGCCGTTTGAATCCCCACAGTCCCTTTACACAATGACTGCTCAACCAAGGCTATAGTGTGATTGGTGAAGTCACGTTCAAGAGTGGGTGCAACGGCGGGCGATGTCGCCCGGACATTGCCTATCGCGATCACGACGGCCGCATCAGAATAATCGAGGGTAGCGTTGTCTAATCGTGGTTTCCACTGTCTGTCGTTACCTTGCCGGGAGCTGTGTTGTCTTCGCAGTCGCGTTTGGTTGCTGCGCCATGGTGGTCGCTTGAGGTCAATCTCCTTATGTCCAGAACGCAATCGCATGATGCGTTGCCACACTACCCACAGGATGATTGTGCCTCGCCCCGGCAGGGGTCCGATTTCAGGCGATTGGTCCTGCCTGGTTATCTGCCTATTGTTCGTCGATCCTCCTCACTTCTCAATTTGAGCCCTATTCTTTTGTTTGGCCTCACCAGAGGCCATTCTTCTGCCTCGACCCCATTCTTCCGCCTCGACGGTAGACCGGCGACGCCATCGCGCACAGTGGTGGTCAGGGCTTGCCGCTTCTTCAGCGGCAACCGAAGGCTTGGCCTTGACGGCCGCGAGCACGTTGGCATGCTCGAGAGAGACGGGACTTTGATTGTACGTGAACTTAGAGCAACCTGCCTTTATTCGGAATCGGAACGATCCCGAATAACGATTCCGAATAAAGGCAGAAAGTTGCTCGCCTCTAAAGCACGATGATCTAGTCATGCCGGTATACTTTCGCGTTTCCAGTCGAACGGTTCCTGGCTGATCCAGATCCTGTGAAGAACAACAGCGAGTTTTCGGGCAAGCGCGACCTTGGCCTTCTTGGGTCCGCTTCTTTTCGCCAGATGCATGGCCCAATCCTGCAGCGCGCATTTTCGTTTGACACGGGTCAGCAGAACATTGGCAGCTTCAAAAAGATAGCTACGCATCAAGCCGTCACCGCATTTCGAGATGTGACCCGTCACATCACACTCGCCAGATTGATACCGGCGCGGCGTGAGCCCGAGGTAAGCACCAACAGATCGCGATCGTCGGAACCGATGAGGGTCTTCGATCGTCGCGATGAAAGACAGAGCCGTAATGAGCCCAACACCTGGCACCGTCATCAACCGCTGGCATACCTCAGATTGCCGGGCGATCGACGACAACCTGGCATCAAGGCTGCCAATCCGCTCTCCAATTGTTCGCCAGACATGCAATAGAGGCATGATGACATCGCCAAGATCCTGGTTATCGTCAAGCAACTCAAGACACCGCTTGTCGAACAGGTTACCCCCTGCCGGACCAACGACAACGCCGAATGTCTTGAACAATCCTCTGATCTGATTGCTGAGATCGCGGCGCATATCCACCAGACTTGCCCTGATACGAATGAGAGCTCGCACTCGATGGGTAGCATAGCTCTTAACTGAGACTTCACGATACCAACCTGTGCGGACAATCTGAGCAAGACCGTCAGCGTCATTGCTGTCGGTTTTGTTGATCTGAAGCGATAGAGCCGCATGGGCATGGCGCGCTTCAAGACAAACGACCGGAAGGTTGAGCCGCCGCAACTCTAACGTAAGCCAGGTTGACAACGGTCCGGTTTCAAGACCAATACGATGAACCATTTCGAAACTCGAAATGGCTGATGCAATTCTTTCGGGCGTCGTTAGACTCTGTCCACGCCAAACAATCTCGCCATCTCGATCAACAACTGAAATCGCCGTTTTGGCCAGCGACACATCCAAGCCGATGTAATAGTCCATCATTACTCTCCATCAATTCGTCTAGCCGGTTAACAGAGAGTGGCCACGATAGAGCGATTACGCCATGTCCAGAATTTTTCGCACTTTTGCATTTGGCTGAGCGGTTGTCGGCCGGTGCTCAGGCGGTGGCATTCGAGATGTGTTTGTCGTTCAAGAGTTGCATGTTGAGGTAGCGTTTCTGCGACCAGGTCGTACCTGCGATGTGGCGCAGACGGGCCGCCGCGAGATTGAGCGCCGAGTTGCCGTCGGGAAAGGCGCCAACAACCTTCGTGCGCCGCTTGATCTCGCGAAGGATTCGCTCCAGGGGATTGTTGGTTCGGATGCGCCGCCAGTGTTCCTCAGGAAACGCGTAGTACGCCAACGTCTCATGTACCGACGCTTCCACGAGTTCGGCGGCGCGGCTCAAGCGCTGACCGCGCAGCTTGGTCATCACTTGCCGAGCCTTTTCATCAGCTGCCGCACGATCCTCACTGGCATGGATGGCCTTGAGCATTGCCGCAATCTCCCTCACCTTGGTGCTTGGCACGTGGCTAAAGACATTGCGATAGAAGTGCACCGTGCAGCGTTGCCAATGCGCATCCGGGTAGAAGTCGCCGATGCTCTCGGCGAGCCCAATGCAGGCATCCGAGATTATCAGCTGTACACCCTTGAGACCGCGCTCCTTCAAGTGTTTGAGGAAGCCGGACCAGCCGGCCTTATCCTCCTTGGCGCCCTCGCAAATGCCGAGGATCTCGCGAAAACCATCGGCGTTGACGGCAATCGCAACGAGTAGCGAGACATTGCGCACTTCACCTGCCCACGTGCGTTTAAGCACGATGCCGTCGAGGTAAACGTATGGATGGCAGCCCTCGATCGGCCGGTTCCGCCAGGTATCGATGTGCGCGTAGATCTTCTTGTTGAGGTCCGAGACCGTCGACGGTGACACGCGCGTGCCCCACAGTGCTTCGGTAATGTCCTCGACGCGGCGCACCGAAACGCCGGCCAAATACATCTCAATTAGCGCCTCTTCGACGGACGTCTCACGCCGCTTGTAGCGCTCGATGATCGCCGTCTCGAACGTTTGCCGGCGCAGCTTCGGCACCTTGAGATTGACCTCGCCGGCCTTGGTGTGCAGCTTGCGTTCATAGTGGCCGGCGCGCTTGTCGCGGCGTTGATCAGAGCGTTCGTAGCGGCCCGCATTGCACAGCCGGTCGGCTTCGGCATCAAGCAGACTGTTCAGTGTCTCCTCAACCGTGCCGCGCACAACGCGATCGAGATGGCCTTTGATGCGATCGTCGTCGATCTTGATAACGTTGCCAAGCTGGTTTGGTGTCATGTTGCCAGCTTCGGGAATCGTCTTATCCTCGTTCATGGTGGTCTCCGGTTCGGTTGATGGTTGCGGGTCTCACAACCACCACCTGATCCCGATTCGGAACCGCCTGCTAATTCTCAATTGTGCGAAAAAAACCGTACGTTATCGCAATCCGCCGGCACACGCCAACGCGCCGCTCGGCCCCGCGCAACAGCATGAGGCCCGCGTCCGAGGACTGATTGGCGTCCTCAAAATCAACGCTGAGTTTCTTGCGACAAACCGCTGGCAGGTCGAAGGCAAGGGGTATAGTTTCGGTCATGATGGCTGTGGCGCAATGTTGGTCGGCGAAGCACTCGGTCGCAACAACCAATTGCTACGCCGAAACAACCCCTTACGCCACCGCTGCCAACGAATTTCTCAAAACTCGTGCATAATCCGGGCTAGATCATCGTGCTTTAAGTTGGAACCGCAATAGCGGTTCCAACTTAAAGCACGATGATCTAGAGTATGGCGAACTCGCAGCGCGTTCTCTTAGAATTTCCCGGACGTTTAGTCTTGATCCAATATCTATCATTGTCATTAAACACCGGCGATAATGCTCTCAAATCAAGAATGCGACATTCACTGCGCCTTCCTACCGACTGCTTCGCACCATGTTATGGAGTCAAATGCCGCTGGATCACGCCCCCAGCACTCACACACATTGGCGAGATATTCACATTCCCGTTCATCAATGTAGCCAGCTGCCACGGCTCTCTTACCCAACTTACCGCGGAATGCATTCGCTGCAAGTAAACCTCTGGCCTCGGTCTCCCGAGAAGTGCCATCCACTTCACAGGTTGCAGAACAGACAACGTCTGTGAACCCGGCTTCAATCAATCTTGCCCTGTGTCGACGCCCTGCTTGGGGATCGCCGCCACTATCTTTCATAAACCAATCCATGACTTCCAAGGCTCGCGCCATATCAGCACTTTCTGGTGCCAGAATCATACTACCGCGATCATCATCTCTTAGCCCAATAACACCGCCAGGCCGCATCACACGGTGAAGTTCCTTTAGAGCAGCAGCTGGCTCGGACAGGTGCTGCAAAACTGCGTGTACTAAAACTGCGTCAAAGTTCGCATCTTGGAACTCCAGATTGTATACTGATGCCAACTTGAAGCTAACATTACTTAGGCCTCGATCTTTAGCATCCGATTTAGCGGCGTCTAAAACTTCTATACCAACATCGCAACCAGTTATTTTCGCGGATGGTAGAAGGTCTGCCAGTCCCAATGTGATGCTGCCTCGACCGCATCCGCAATCCAAAATATTCATGCCGTCACTGAGAAACGGCAGCAAAAAACCGGCTTCTTTTGGAGCGGTTCGGAGATTGTGGTGAGCCACCAGATCGGAACGATAACCTGGGCCGTATTCTTCGTAGGTTACGAGACCTTTAGCTTTCGACATTGAGGACGTACTCGGACGAGCCAGCAAGTTAAATTGTCTGTAGAGTGTATATCCTGGACTAGTTAGAGGCAACATGGAATTGCTGCGGTAAAGGAAGTCACAAGTACCAGACCGAGCATACCCAAACCGACAAAGCTACACGAAGTACCGAGCGTGGACTTTCAGGATGAACCACCCCTGGCTTGCCGAAGGCTCCAACTCTTGAGAGATTGAAGCCAAGACAGCACAGACCAATTCTTCCCTGAGATACTCTGGCGAGGTGCGTGAGCGTCTCTTTCGGATGATGTTCGATCATTCGTATGAGTATCCATCGCAGTGGGCAGCCATCGAGTCGATTGCCGGCAAGATGGGCTGCGCAACGCAGACGTCGGCCAACTGGGTGCGCCAGGCCAAATGCGATGCCGGTTTGAAGTCCGGCCCGATGAGCGAAGAACGTGCGTGCATCAAGTAGCTTGAACGCGAGGTTCGCGAACTCAGGCAGGCCAACGAGATTCTGCGCAAGGCGTCTGCCTATTTGCGCAGGCGAAACTCGACCGCCGGTCGAAGGCATGACTCGGTTCATTGACGAGCATCGCGAGGCTCACGGGATCGAGCCGATCTGTCGTGTTATCAAGATCGCCCCGTGGACCCATCACGCGCGTGTTCATCGTCGTGCCAATCCCGAGACGACTCCGCCGCGCGTTAAGCGGGACAGGGCGTTGAAGCCCGAGATCCAACGGGTGGCGGGTGAGCCGTACCGCGCCTGCAAGCTTTGTGCTCGATGCACTTGAGCAGACCCGTGCTGATCGCAAACCGTTCAAGGACGACAGCCTCGTCCATAATTCTGATCGAGGCGTGCAGTACGTCTCGACCAAATACACCGAGCGGTTGGCCGAGGCCGGGCTCGTGCCGTCGGTCGGCAGCGTCTGCGACAGCTACGACAACGCGCTCGCCGAGACGATCAACGAGCTCTATAAGACCGACGTGATCCACCGACGCGGGCCGTGGCGATCCCTGGAAGCTGTCGAGTTCGCAACGCTCGAATGGGTCGACTGGTTCAACAACCGCCGCCTGCTCTCGTCCATCGGCAACATCCCGCCGGCCGAGGCTGAGGCCGCCTATTGGGCTTGTCAGGAGGACCAAGCCATCGCAGCATGACTTAAACGCAACAGCCTCCGGTGTTTCCGGGGCGGTTCAGGTCAGGCTGGTTTCTTTGCAGTTAGGGCACAGTAGGTCTGGTATCCAATGAATGAGCCATCGTTGACTCGGCGACGCGCTTCGGCCTTGAGTGCCGCTCCCAGCTCTGCCCCGATTTGACCAGATGCGACCATCGAGTCTGCGCCCCGGTCAACCCATGTCAGCGTCAGTTCAGGCGACGCGGTCTCAATCAATCCATAGGTGTGAACTGGTTCCACCTCGAATCCGGCAGCTTGTGTCAGGAACGTCATGCGGCGCGCAAACCATCGATCGGTCACATAGTTATCCAGCAGCTCTTGCACACAAGTCTGGAGTGGATCGTTCGGACCGATCTGTAACGTCATCGATGCGAAGTCTCCATCGCACAATCCGAGTTGCCCACCGGGCTTAAGCACGCGATGAGCCTCGTTGAGAATTGCCTCTGGGTTGGGGACGTGCGTTAGCAGCGTATGTAGAATGACTACATCAAACGTCGCGTCTGCAAACCTTAGCGACTTTCCATCCCCCTCCTCGAATTCAATGTTGGTAAGTCCTCGCGCAAGTTGGCGGGCCGTCTCAAGCAACGCGGGGGATGGGTCTACTCCAAGGACCCGCTTCACATTGGGCCATTGGGCTAGAACACGACACACTGCCCCTGTGCCACACCCGACTTCCAGAACCGCCGATCTTTCAGGAAAATCAATCTTGGCGAGGTAGTCGTGCAGCATTTGCACCTGGGAAGGTATTGCTGCCCTGGTCTCAAGAACATTGGCAACGGTATCAATCATATCCGCTGGCACCGAAGTGATGTTGGCGAACACATCTGGCATGGCAAAATCTCCTAACAGGCTGTTGAAATAGGGCCGAAGGTAGCATGGTTTGCTGCTCGGTGGGGCGGTTGCGGTCGGTCGGCGGTTGTCACCATTGCCGTCTTGCGGCGTTCGGCGTCAGCCTTGCAGTTGCCCGAGCAGTTTTGGCAGGCGGATGAGATTTTAGGCGGCCATCGTGAAGGTGAACGCCTGTTCCATGCGGGCGCGGCCGCGTCGCATCGGACGGTCGAGGCCGGCGACCGTCTTGGCCCATCCAAACGCCTCTTCGATGAGCTTGCGTTTCTTCTGGCTTGCGGGTCAACCGGCGTGACGGGTGGTGCGCGCGTCGATGGCCGATGATCGCCCCCTGGTGTTTTGCGCAACGTGCAGCGTCACACACATCTGCCGACAACCTGCAACGAATTCCTTCGTGTCATAGTTCTTGTCGGCGCCGAGCGTGACGCGCCGTCTGGAGCCCGGTAGATGGGCCTCGACCATGTCCTTGGCGGCGTCGCGCTCGGCAGTGCCGTTGGCCTCGGTCAGCGTCGCCTCGACGATCAGCCCGTGCCGGTTCTCGGCGAGCGCATGGCCGAGGTCGGCAAGGCGCGCCTCGCGGCCCTTGTCCTTGCCCTTGCCCTTGCGATAGAGACGCGCCTCGCTGTCGGTCGGCAAGGCGTGCGTCGCGTTCGAGCGCTTTTGCTTGTGAAAGTCGACCTGTGCGTTACGGCTGGTCTTGGCTGGAGCGGTCGGTTGCATCGGGCTTGTCTCGGCGTTGCTGGCGGTGGCTGGGATGTCGGTGTTTCGTCTGA
Organism: Hyphomicrobiaceae bacterium; assembly: GCA_965223355.1. Lineage (GTDB taxonomy): Bacteria > Pseudomonadota > Alphaproteobacteria > Rhizobiales > Hyphomicrobiaceae > Tectiglobus. The sequence continues at coordinate 1,616,983 of CBDCWE010000003.1, read as the reverse complement.
CTGGTTGTTGGCTGGTGTATCGGGCGGGCCGTCACTTGGCGGCTCATCCCCACTCGCGTCATCGCCGGGCCCGTCATCAATTGTCTTCGGCACGAAACTCTTGAACGAAGCCCAGGCATTGGCCTGTGTGCCGTCGACCGTGAAATGGTCGTCCGACAACAGCGACTTGACCTGCGGATGCTCGATAATGCCCTTGAGGAATTTGCGCGCAATGTCGGCCTCGAGCAGGCGGTCGCGGTTTTTCGAATAGGTCGAGTGGTCCCACACCGCATCATCGATGCCGAGGCCCACGAACCACCGGAACAGCAGGTTGTAATCGAGTTGCTCGATCAGCTGGCGCTCGGAACGGAGCGAATAAAACGCCTGCAACAGCGAAATACGCAGGAGGCGTTCTGGCGGGATCGACCCCCGCCCGAACGGTTCATACATGGCCTCGAAATCGGCATCGAGTGCGCGCACCACATCGTCAACGATACGCCGGATCAGCCTCAGCGGATGGTTCGCCGGCACACGCTTTTCGATGTCGACATACGAAAACAGCGAACTTGTCGTGGGTCAGATCCCCGCATGAGCCCCCCTTGCCAAGGTTGGCAAAGAAGAATCATATTTGCGAGGACTTGTCAGCAGAGCGAATTTCAACAGCCTGTTAGGGCCACGCATTATGAGAATCCGTGGCCCTAAACGCGGGCGCACGTCAGGCCCAATGGTCGAAAAGGTGTATACTTACTAAGCAACAATGGATCAGCCTCAAAACCGCTGAATGTTAGAACTTTGGATCGACAATGAAAGCCCTCAGCCTTGGAATCCTTGCACACATCGATGCAGGTAAGACAAGCACCACCGAACGACTGCTATACGATACTGGTGTCATCGAAGAATTGGGGGCGGTGGATGCCGGCACGACGCACACTGACACGATGGATCAGGAAAGACGACGTGGCATTACGATTCAAGCAGCCGTCACTGCATTTGCAATTGACGATGTGCAAGTGAGCTTAGTCGATACTCCTGGGCACCCAGACTTCATAGCGGAGATCGAGCGTGTCCTTGATATTCTCGATGGCGTCGTGCTCGTTATTTCTTCCGTCGAAGGTATCCAAGCCCAAACGCGAGTGCTATTTCGGGCAGTCAAACGCATGGGAATTCCGTGCTTGCTCTTTGCTAATAAGATCGACCGGCTGGGCGCCCGATACGAGTCGCTTTTGGACGAAATTCGAGTGCGGTTGACACCCGCCGTGACTCCACTCGGTTACTGTAGCAACATCGGCGATAGGATTGCCGACTATCACGCTTTTCGCCGAGCTCCTGACAGCATCCGCCAAGACTTAATTGAAATCCTTGCGGAAAACGATGATGAAGTATTGCGTCAGTTTGTCGAAGGAAGCGAAAATATAGATGACCAGCTTATCCGCAAGGCATTAGTTGAGCAGGCTCGCCAAGGTCTCGTGCACCCCATTGTTTTCGGCTCTGCCATTACAGGGAAAGGAATCGAAGATTTGCTCCGAGCGATTGTCCGTTTCCTACCAGCGCGAGAACATCCAACAGATGGAAAGGCTAAGGGTACGATCTTCAAAATAGAACGGGGAAAATCTGGTGCAAAGATATGCTTTGCAAAAATTTTGTCCGGAACATTACGTGCCCGCGAACGTATCAAGATAGGTGAAAAAGATCAACGAGTATCGGCTATTCAGGTATTTGAAAACGGATCTACAGTAGAAACGAGCACCGCAAAGGCCGGACAACTTGCAAAGATATGGGGGTTATCAGACGCCGTTATCGGTGACAATTTTGGCGATAACGGCGAAATCACAAAAGAGGGTCAGTTTCAGCCACCAATGTTGGAGACAGCTATCTCGGCATGCAACCCGATGGAGCGAGGTAAACTATTCATGGCATTGTCTGAAATAGCCGAACAAGATCCATTGATCGGGCTGCGCGTCGACGATTCGGCTGGCCTGCTGTATGTTTCTATTTATGGCGAGGTGCAACAAGAAGTCATTGAAGAGAAGCTAAAGAGCGACTATCAACTCGATGTAGATTTCAGCGAAACAAAAATAATTCATGTTGAAAGACTATCTGGTGTTGGCGAAGCTCTTGAAGAGGCGCCCAACCCATTTATTGCAACAATTGGACTTAGGGTTGAACCAGGCCCAATCGACTCAGGAAACGTCTTTGAACTGGAGATCAACACAGGCACAGTGCCACCCGCATTTGTTAGAGCAGTGGAAATTGGAGTAACGGAAACACTTCGCCAGGGACTCCATGGTTGGCAGATCCTGGACTGCAAGGTAACAATGACTGAATCAATTCGTCATCGTGACTGGGCAAACAGTACTGCAGCCGACCATCGCAAACTTGCGCCACTAGTATTCATGGACGCACTCAAGCGGGCCGGAACTAAGGTTCAGGAGCCGTTTCAGGCCTTTCACCTGGAATGTCCTTCCGATTGTGTTGGTGCTCTAGTGGCTCAAATGGCGATGCTAAGAGCAATACCATCCGAACCGACGGCGCGCGGCTCTATTAGCTTTTTCGAAGGCACGATACCGACGGCCAACGTTCGAAAAATGCAATTGCTCTTGCCCGGCTTGACGCGTGGTGAAGGCTTCCTTGAAACAGTATTCAGTCACTACGAGCCGGTAATCGGCGACATTCCCAATCGACCGCGCACAGACAACAATCCTATGAACCGCGATGATTATCTTCGCCTCACTAAGTAGCCGATTGATTGCGAGTTAATGGTTACGGACAGGGCTGCCGTCGGCATGAACAAGGGACTCATCCAAAAATGGCGAGCCTGCACGATGCCATCTCAATATAAGACGCTAACCCGCCTTTCTCCCAGCGTGGCCGGTGAGCACGGGTCTTAGCCCGCATTTCTCACCGGGCTTGAGGGCGTCGGGTCCTCGAATCAGTGAAAGTTGTTGTGCCTGAACGACTTGCTCTGATGCGAAGGAGGTTCCCGATGCCGACACAGTGTAACCGTGATTCCTTTGACTTCGGAAGGCTTTGCGGCCGGCGGATTGTGGCCCAGTTTAACGGTGGCCGGATCACGTCGGATGGCGGAGCGTTATTGCTCGGTGCGACGAACAAGGCGACCCGGCTGATCGATCGCTTCGCGGCTTGTTTTCGCGATGGGCGCAGCCAGAGTGGTGTTGAGCATGCGCTCGCAACGTTGGTCGGTCAGCGGGTTTATGCGATTGCGCTCGGTTACGAGGATGTTTGCGACCATGATGACCTGCGCCATGATCCGGTCCTGGCGGTGATGGCCGGCAAGCTTGCATCCCGGCGTAGTAATTGTGCGCCGCTCGCCGGCAAGTCGACGCTGAACCGGCTTGAGCATTCTCCTGAAGAAGGCGCGGCCACCGCGCCGTCGCGCTATCACAAGATTACCCATGATAACCAAGCCATCGAACGGCTGTTCCCGGCGGTGTTCCTGGATGCCCACGCGACGGCCCCGAAAGAGATCACCATCGACCTTGATGCCACCGACGATCCACTGCACGGCCACCAGGGAGGCCGCTTCTTCCACGGCTAGAGCAACCTGCCTTTATTCGGAATCGGAACGATCCCGAATAAAGGCAGAAAGTTGCTCGCCTCTAAAGGGGCGATCATCTTTGTGCTTTGAGTTGGAACCGCATAGCGGTTCCAACTCAAAGCACAAAGATGATCTAGAATGGCTGCTCGTCACCTTGGCTTACAACACCAAGCGCCTCCACAAGCTCAAGGGCACACGCCTTCTCGGCAGCATAACACGGTTGCTAGAGTTGTGTTGCTGCCGAAAACTCAGTCCGACAGACTGCTAGGCGAGCAATTACCCGGCCACCCAGCACCGTTCCCAGGAACGCACCCAGATACCAAGCCGAGGTCATCGAGCCGATCAGGGCATTGCCATATCCGCCCGAAGACAATTCAAGTGCGATGAGAGGGTAAAGAGCGCCAGTGCCGATCGCGAAGAGATGGCGTGTTCTCCAAGCATCAGCGAAGAAACCGTTTGAAGAACCGTCCGTCATCACGACCTCTTGGCATGTCTCGAAATAGCATCGCATCCTTCGAAGATCTTGGAAATGAGATATGACTGCGGTGGGTCTTGGTTGTGTGAAAACGCGGGTTTGATCGATAACTTTGGCGGGATTGGCCGTTTGTTGTCGCCCAGCGTTTGATGGACCTCGAAGTCGAGGGCCTGACCGGTGCAGCGCACGGCGCGCGCAACCGCGAGCGCACCAACCAGCGCAACGGTTACCGGACGCGCCAGTGGGATACGCGCTCCGGCTCGATCAACTTGCAGATCCCGAAGTTGAGAAAAGGCAGCGACTTCCTGACCTTCCTCGAGCCGTGCCGGGCGGCTGCGAAGGCGCTGGCCGCCGTCAACTGCAGTCGACCACCCCGCTTGAACGCCTCAACGGCGAAGTAAAAAAGCGCACCCGCCTCGTCGGTATTCTCCCGAACGGGAAGGCGATCGTTGGTCTCGTCGGCACCATCCTCAACGAACAGAACGACGCGTGGGCCGCAACCCGCCGCGACATGACGCTCGAGACGATCGCGCCAATCGGCGATCGATGCCAAGCGCTGGCGCTAGCGCCAGCCATCACCGCCACCCCAATGCCGCAGATCGCAAGCTGACGGCCGAAGCTGTGACACCACGCTATGGGGCGTGACCCATCACGGCCGGCCAACACATCATCAATGTGAATTGTGGCAGACCGCCGTGGTACTGACCATTGCCTAGAGTTTTCGGCTCGGCAACTTCGCGGCTGAAATCTTGCGATGCAGCATGCTGTCGATCGGTCCACTGCCGACCTGCGCAGCCCGATTGCGGCGACTGTCACAAATGATTGCAGAGTCCCCAAAAAACAAGCGCGAAAAACCGGCACTTGGCGCTGACGCCCGAGATCTTTCCGGCGCTTCCACAACAACTGTGCAGCACCGCCGAATGTCGTGCGGAACACAGGAGTTTGCTGCGCTGCGCGCGGCAGCTCTCGGCGTGCCTCGTGGCGCCCGGGTGATTAGTGCTTGTCTTGAACCGATTACGTGCAACTATGATCGCATTGACTGCAACAGCCTGAATTACGAACCAGCCTTCTGGGAGGACAGCAATGTCTAACAAGGAAATCAAGAAGTCCGGCGCATCGAAGGCCGTGAGCCGGCGCGACTATCTCAAGACGACGGCAGCAGGCGTCGCCGGGGCGGGGGCCGCCACGCTCGCCATGCCGACGATTGCGAAGGCGCAGAACAAGACGTGGAAGCTCAAGCTGCAGAGCAACTGGACGGGCATCGGCATTCAATCTCAGGACCGCGCCGCGGAACTGTTCGTCGAGCGCGTCAACAAAATGTCCGGCGGCCGCATCGAGCTCACCAACTTCAACGCCGAAGTGCTGCTCGGCATTGGTGAGACGTTCCGCGGCGTCGGCTCGGGCGTGGCCGATCTTGCCGTCACGGCACCGATCTACCACCGCGGCATCGTGCCGGTCGGCGAGTACCTCTGGGCGGTGCCGTTCTTCCCGGTCACGACCCTCGAGTTCTACGAGAACATCTATCAGTTCATGGGCGTCAAGGAACTCTGGCAGGAGGCGTACAAGCCGCACAATGTCGGGCACCTGACCTACATGATTTCGGACGAGTGGGGCGCGATGGTGTCGACCCGACCGATCAAGACATTCTCCGACTTCAAGGGCATGAAGGTGCGCGCGTTCGGCATCTGGGCCGAATGGCTGGTGAAGCAAGGCGCCTCGATCGTCACCGTGCCGGGCGGGGAAGTCTACACCGCCATCCAGACCAAGATTCTCGATGCCGCCGCGTTCGGCTCGCCGGATGCGTGGGCTGGGATGAAGATGCACGAGGTCTGCAAGTACTACATCAACCCCTCGGTGATCCCCTACGATATTGTGGAGGTCATCATGAACTTGAAGAAACTCAACGAGATGCCGGAGGACCTCCAGGAAGTGATGCGCTCCGCTGCGCGGCTCATGAACAAGGAACTTGCCGCAATGACGATCACAACCGACGCTGGCGGTCGTAAGAAGCTCGCCGACGGCGGCATGGAGACAATCATGATCCCGGATGACGAGTTGAAGGCAGCCGCCGAATGGAGCTGGAACCGGTTCGTCGGTTTGAAGGGCAAGGATCCCTACATCGACAGACTGATCGATATCTACAGCAAGGCCCGCCAGCTGCACAAAGACTACTACGGCCCGAAGCAGCTTCCGGTCTAATGGCCGCGACAGGTTCCGGTGTCGAGCGCCCCTGCCTGCGACCGCCGGGGGCACAACATGGCACGATGCTTTGGCACGATGCTTCGGCTCGATCGGGTGCCATGGCGTCGTGCCGCAAGCCTTTGGTGTTGCTTCAGCCATCGTCGCATGCACCGGCGAACATGCACCAGCCAAAGGCAGCCGCAGCGCGGAACGCTGCTTTCCAGCAATCCGCGGACGACGCTCGAAAGGACGAGCCGCGCCAACGACCTCGCCGGTTGCTGGCGGTCGCGCGATGAGGGCGGCGGCGCGTTCGGTCTCGATGGGAGGAGACGTTGAAAGCAATCGAGTACTACCTGCGCTTCACGGACTGGCTGAATTCGAAGTTTGCCTGGATCGTGGCGTTCATGATCGTCCCGATGCTGTGCATCATGATCTGGGAGATCGTGATGCGGTACTTCTTCAATTCCCCCTCGCTCTGGGCCTACGAGATATCGCTGTTTCTCTACGGCGCCTACATCGTGCTCGGCGGCGCCTACACGCATTTGGCGGGCGGACACGTCAACGTCGACATCATCTGGGGGCGTTTTTCTCCTCGCGGGCGCGCCATCCTCGACGTCATCACCAGCGCCTTCACGTTCCTGTTTCTCGGCGTCCTGTTCTGGGTGTCGCTCGAGATCACGATCAATTCGTGGCGGATCGGTGAGACGACGATGTCGCACTGGAAGCCGATCTACTATCCGCTGCGCACGACGCTTCCAGTCGGGTGCTTTCTGTTCCTGATGCAGGTTCTCGCGAAGCTGATCCGTGACATTGCAATCGTCATCAAAGGCGAAGAAGTCTTTCCGGTGCGCGTTCAGCTTCCCTGATCGCCGCCCCTCACCCGTCACCCCTCACTACGCTTTTCCAGTTGATCTGATCCGGCGAGACGACCGCAAGCCTACAGGAGTAACTTCATGATGGAACTTGGCCCAGAGTGGCTGACAGTCATGCTTTTCGGCAGTCTCATTGTCCTTCTGCTGGCAGGACTGCCGCTGGTGTTCGCGATCGGCGGCGTGGCCACGTTCTTCATCATCTTGCTGTGGGGGCCGCACGCGCTGCCGGTGCTCGCGAACCGAACGTACATGGCCATGGACATGTTCCTACTGGTGGCCGTGCCGATGTTCATATTCATGGGCGCTATGCTACAGCGATGTGGCATCGCCGAGGACATGTACGAACTGATGTACCACTGGATGGGCGGGCTGCGCGGCGGACTTGCGGCCGGCACGGTGCTGATCTGCACGCTGTTTGCGGCGATGGTCGGCATCAGCGGGGCCGCGACCACGTCGATGGGCCTGATCGCGCTGCCCTCGATGCTCAAGCGCAGCTACAAGAAGGACATCGCCCTCGGGTGCATCTCGGCCGGCGGTTCGCTCGGCATCCTCATTCCGCCAAGCGTACTGATGATCATTCTCGCCCTGACGTCGAGGCTGTCGGTCGGCGAGTTGTTTATTGCCGGCATTCTGCCGGGCCTGCTGCTCAGCTCACTGTTCGTCGGTTACATCCTCATCCGCTGCTACATTCAAAAGGACATGGGACCGGCGGTGCCGCCAGACGACCGGTTGCTGCTGTCTGCGCGCCTCAGGCTGCTGGCGGGGTTGGTGCTGCCCGTCGGCCTCATTTTCGCGGTCATGGGGTCGATGTTCTTCGGTCTCGCCACACCGAGTGAGGCGTCGGCCATCGGCGCCCTCGGCGCGATCGTCAGCGCGTTGATCAAGCGCACGTTCAATTGGGAGAATTTCACGTCGGCGCTGTTCATCACGTTGCGTCTCAGCGCGATGGTGATCTGGATCGTGTTCGCCGCCTCCGCGTTCACGGCGCTCTATGCCGTCACCGGCGCCTCTTCGCTTGTCGGCGACCTGATCAGGGGTGTCGGCGATCCCTGGATGGTGATTATCACCATGCAGCTCATCCTGCTCGTGCTCGGCATGTTCTTCGATCCGACCGGCATCGTTCTGCTGACAGCGCCGATCTTCTTCCCGATCGTCACTTCGCTCGGGTTCGATCCGCTGTGGTTCGCGATCCTGTTTGTCATCAACATGGAACTGGCGTATCTGACACCACCGTTCGGGTTCAACCTGTTTTACATGAAGGCGGTCGTGCCACCGGACGTGACGATGATGGACATCTACAAGTCCTCGGCGCCGTTCGTCCTGCTGATGGTCGTGGGGCTTGCCCTGTGCATGATCTTCCCCGGTATCATCACCTGGTTGCCGAGCCTGATGCGAACGTGAGGCGGGCCTCCGCGGTCCGACGCAGCCGGGCGGGGCCGTCGGCGCTGTGTTCTTGCCGTGTCAGCGGCGAGACCACGTTGCGCACGGGCGCGGGACGTGTTGGTGATGGCGCCTTGCAGGCTAACCCGAATTATTCACGGCGGGCTTGAGTATGAGTTGATGAGTGGCGACGAAGTCGCTGACTTGGCGTAAGGATTTGTTGTCGAAGCATCACCCATACCGCACCACTCATCGCCATAAACATTGGATGCGCAAAGGTTGTGTTTACGGATTGGGATGGCGATGGACCACTCACCAGACGGTATCCGTGTCAATACCGTTTGTCCCGGCCCGATATTTACGCCGTTTCATGCGCGCCGGATCGAAGCTGCGGGACTGACCGTTGAGGACTACGACAACGACGCGGCCGAGGGCACGATGCTCAAGCGACCCGGCACTCCGGAAGGGGTCGCCGCATGCATCCTCTTCCTTGCCTCGCCGGATGCTGCCTACGTTACCGGTAGCTGCCTGTTTGTAGACGGCGGGATGACCGCAATCTAAATTCCGGCAACCTGAGTGACGTCAAACTCGCTAACAGGCTGTTGAAATTCGCTCTGCTGACAAGTCCTCGCAAATATGATTCTTCTTTGCCAACCTTGGCAAGGGGGGGCTCATGCGGGGATCTGACCCCACGACAAGTTCGCTGTTTTCGTATGTCGACATCGAAAAGCGTGTGCCGTCGAACCATCCGCTGAGGCTGATCCGGCGTATCGTTGACGATGTGGTGCGCGCACTCGATGCCGATTTCGAGGCCATGTATGAACCGTTCGGGCGGGGGTCGATCCCGCCAGAACGCCTCCTGCGTGGTTCGCTGTTGCAGGCGTTTTATTCGCTCCGTTCCGAGCGCCAGCTGATCGGGCAACTCGATTACAACCTGCTGTTCCGGTGGTTCGCGGGCCTCGGCATCGATGATGCGGTGTGGGACCACTCGACCTATTCGAAAAACCGCGACCGCCTGCTCGAGGCCGACATTGCGCGCAAATTCCTCAAGGGCATTATCGAGCATCCGCAGGTCAAGTCGCTGTTGTCGGACGACCATTTCACGGTCGACGGCACACAGGTCAATGCCTGGGCTTCGTTCAAGAGTTTCGTGCCGAAGACAATTGATGACGGGCCCGGCGATGACGCGAGTGGGGATGAGCCGCCAAGTGACGGCCCGCCCGATGATAACACCGCGCCGCCCGGCGACAGCGCTCCACCATGCGACACACACCGCAAAGACATACCGCCCGATACATACACCAGCCAACGACCAGTCAGACGAAACACCGACATCCCAGCCACCGCCAGCAACGCCGAGACAAGCCCGATGCAACCGACCGCTCCAGCCAAGACCAGCCGTAACGCACAGGTCGACTTTCACAAGCAAAAGCGCTCGAACGCGACGCACGCCTTGCCGACCGACAGCGAGGCGCGTCTCTATCGCAAGGGCAAGGGCAAGGACAAGGACAAGGGCCGCGAGGCGCGCCTTGCCGACCTCGGCCATGCGCTCGCCGAGAACCGGCACGGGCTGATCGTCGAGGCGACGCTGACCGAGGCCAACGGCACTGCCGAGCGCGACGCCGCCAAGGACATGGTCGAGGCCCATCTACCGGGCTCCAGACGGCGCGTCACGCTCGGCGCCGACAAGAACTATGACACGAAGGAATTCGTTGCAGGTTGTCGGCAGATGTGTGTGACGCTGCACGTTGCGCAAAACACCAGGGGGCGATCATCGGCCATCGACGCGCGCACCACCCGTCACGCCGACTACGCCGCAAGCCAGAAGAAACGCAAGCTCATCGAAGAGGCGTTTGGATGGGCCAAGACGGTCGCCGGCCTCGACCGTCCGATGCGACGCGGCCGCGCCCGCATGGAACAGGCGTTCACCTTCACGATGGCCGCCTAAAATCTCATCCGCCTGCCAAAACTGCTCGGGCAACTGCAAGGCTGACGCCGAACGCCGCAAGACGGCAATGGTGACAACCGCCGACCGACCGCAACCGCCCCACCGAGCAGCAAACCATGCTACCTTCGGCCCCATTTCAACAGCCTGTTAGAGCAACTTTCTGCCTTTATTGGGGATCGGAACGATGCCGAATAAAGGCAGGTGCCCTAATCCTGTTTGAGGCTGAGGATGTAGGCAATCACATTGTCCGCATCCTGATCTTTGACTATGAGGTTCGGCATGTTCTTGTGCGGCGTCCGGAAAAACACGGTTAGCGCCGTCGACGTCATGCCGGGCGTTGTCGCGACGATCTGAAACGGCGTTGCCGCTGGCAGTCGCGAACTGGTGCCACCGGGTTCAATGTTATGACATTCCGCGCAAACCGAACTGGCATAGGCTTTGCCCTTCGCTGCATCGCCGATCGTTTGCGCAGCCGATGTCGGCGCCAAGACGAGCCCGAGGGCCAGCTGCCCGATTGCGACCGCACTCCAATAGGCCCGTGAACGCATGCCGGCGCCCTCCTCCACCTGCTGTCCAATCATTCTAGCTCGGCGTCGCACGCCACTTTAGATCTTTGTGCTTTAAGTTGGAACCGCAATAGCGGTTCCAACTTAAAGCACAAAGATGATCGCCACTTTAGAGGCGAGCAACTTTCTGCCTTTATTCAGGATCGTTCCGATTCCGAATAAAGGCAGGTTGCTCTAGGCTTGGCGAACTTCGATCTTCTTGCGCCCGTCGCTGTGCGGATCGCGCTTTGCGATCTTCACCGTCAGCACACCATCCTTACACGTTGCAACCACACGTTGAGAATCGGCGTCCGGCGGCAGGCGGAAGGTGCGCTGGAATGCGCCGTACTGACGCTCGGAGAAGAAATAGGTTTTACCGCTTTCCTGATGCTCGAAACGCTTTTCGCCGTGGATCACCAGGCTGCCGTCATGCACGGACACGTCAATTGCCTCGACGCTGACCCCCGGCACTTCGACGACAATCTCGTAACAGTCCGTGTTGACGGAGGCTTCCGAGGCCGGTGCAAACCAGTCGGCAAGTCGCTTGCCCAGGCTTCGCAACGGATCTGCGAGACCGGACAGGGCGCCGGCGGTGTGGGCATTCTCAACCATCTTTGGTACTCCCAAGCAGTTGTGGCCAAAGGTCAATGTCCAATTTGCCTCACATCGGCGGGCGACAACATTGATCGCGATCAACGCTGATCGCCGTTCAAACTTAAACCCGAACCATCCCGCTGCCCCGCCCAATGCGGAAACGATCGAGCCCGCGATCACAGCACGATCACGTCTTGAAGATGATCGGCAAGCTCATTGTCAGGGATGTGCGTGAGGTTCATGACGAGTTCCGCACGGACTTTGCTCGCAACGCTTGCTGTGATGTGACTGCGCAACCGGCCAAGCGCTGGCGCAGGTGCAACAAGTATAAGTCGGTCATAGTCACTGCCACAGCGTTCCAGCGTTTGTGCGAGCGCGCGATTGAAGTCATCTTTGAGATTCTCGTGCGGGTCTGAGCGCGGTTGCTTGGCGTGGCGCAATTGGCCAACGGACTGGAACGTTCGCCCCGGCTTGTCCGCATCGATTTCGCGTGTCGGCCGGTGATCGGCGCAGAAAATCATTCCCTCGACCGGCTCGATGCCTTTATTGGGTCCGATGTTGCGCAGGATGCGGGCGCGGGCGCCGTCGGCAAGAAGTATCCAAGTCGTGACAGCTTTCATATGAACTTTCGAAAACAAATCCAAATATTGCGTAGTCGTGCTGCAAATGCCAACAGATCTCCTGTGTCAACAAATTGATCCACATCAACTTTTGCTAAGAATTAGCCCTTGATCCCGCGCAATTCGCAGCTGGCGGGTACAGGTTACGACCAGCGCGAGCGCATTGGTGAACCGCATGAACGAGATCGTGTTTGAAACGCGGAACCTGACTAAGACCTATGATACCGGCGAGGTGAAAGTCGATGCCTTGCGCGGCGTCGACGTCAAGTTCTACGAGGGCGAGATGACCGTGCTGCTGGGCCCGTCGGGCAGCGGCAAGTCGACGTTGCTCAACATTCTCGGAGGGCTCGACAGAGGAACCGACGGGCAGGTGCTGTTCCGCGGAACCGACATCACACACGCCAGCGACGATGCGCTGACGGCATTCCGGCGCCGCCATGTCGGCTTCGTGTTCCAGTTCTACAACCTGATGCCAAGCCTGACGGCGCGCGAGAACGTCGCCCTCGTGACCGAAGTGAGTGCCGATCCGATGACACCGCAAGCCGCACTTGACATCGTCGGCCTCAGACACCGGATCGATCACTTCCCCGCAGAGCTTTCCGGTGGTGAGCAGCAACGCGTGGCGATCGCGCGGGCAATCGCAAAGCGACCCGGCGTACTGCTGTGCGATGAGCCGACCGGCGCCTTGGATTCAAAGACCGGCACCCGCGTCCTGGAAGCGCTGGTGCAGGTCAACCAACAATTTGGGACGACGACCGCGATCATCACGCACAACATGGCAACCCGGAAGATTGCGCACCGCGTGATCTACCTGCAGGATGGCGCCATCGCGCGCACGCAGAAAAATGAAACGCCCCTTGCGCCAGCGGAGATCAGCTGGTGAGCGTGCTCAACAGAAAGTTGTTGCGGGACTTGCAAGACCTGTGGGCGCAGGCCCTAGCGATCGCGCTCGTCCTGGCCGCAGGCGTTGCAACGGTGGTTCTCGGGAACGGCGCCTACCGATCGCTGGAGGAAACCCGCGCGGCCTACTATGAGCGCTATCGGTTTGCGGATCTGTTTGCCACGGCGAAACGCTTTCCACGCTCGGTGCTTCGGCAATTGTCGGAAGTCAACGGCGTCGCCGTTGCGGCGGGCCGGATCGAGCAGTCGGCCATCCTCGATATCGATGGCTACAATCGGCCGGCGACCGGGCGAATTCTTTCACTACCGCCGACAGGACGCCTGCGCCTCAATGCCTTGGTCCTCAGATCCGGCCGCCTGCCGGCCCGTGGCAGTCCAGATGAGATCGTCGTCAGTGAAACCTTTGCCAAGGCTCACAGGTTCGAACCGGGCGGGACGTTGCGCGCGATCCTCAACGGCCGCAAAAGGCGTCTGAAAATCGTCGGCATCGTACTCAGCCCGGAGTTCATCTATGCCCTGGGGCCCGGTGATCTGATACCCGATGACAGGCGGTTCGGCGTTATCTGGATGAACCAGAGAGCGGCCGAAGCAGCGTTCGATCTTGATGGGGCTTATAACGGCGTGCTGATGAGGCTCAATCGGTCGGCCAGACCGGAGGCCGTTCTCGATGATGTCGACCGGATCCTTGACAGATACGGCGGCACCGGCGCAATCCTGCGCAAAGACCAGCTGTCGCACGCCTTCATTGATGCCGAACTCAACCAGCTGCGCACGATGAGCCGGATCATACCGCCGATCTTTTTTGCGGTCGCAGCATTCCTTATCAATATGGCGCTGGGCCGCTTGATCGTGCGCGAACGCGAGCAAATCGGCCTGTTGAAGGCGGTTGGTTATCGGGCCCGCACGATTGCGCTGCACTATCTGAAGTTTGTCTCGGTGATCGCGGCGATCGGTGTCGTGTTGGGCCTGGCCGCCGGGATTTATCTGGGCCGGGGAATGACCACCCTCTATACCCAGTTCTTTCATTTTCCGTTTTTTGTCTTTCTCAATCCGATCGATGTTTTTGCCGGCGCCGGCGTCGCAAGTTTCCTGGCAGCATGGCTCGGTGCCCTCGCCGGCGTGCGCGGCATATTGAAACTGTCGCCGGCCGTTGCCATGGCGCCGCCGGCACCACCCAACTATGGACGCAACCTGTTTGCCCTGTCGCGACTGACACGGGCACTGCCAAGCGCTGCCAACATGGTTGTGCGGCATGTGTTGCGGTTTCCGGTTCGCTCCGGCCTGACAATCGTCGGCATCGCCGCCTCAGGCGGCCTGTTGATCATGTCGATGTCGACCTGGGACTCGATCGAGACGATGATCGACGTCACGTATTTTCGCTTGCAGCGCCAGGATGCAACCGTCGCCTTCCGCGACATCAAACCAATGCGCGTGGTCCGCGATCTGGCGGCGCTGCCCGGGGTCCGACAGGTCGAGCCGGTTCGCTCAGTGCCGGCGAAACTGCGCCATCAACACCGCCAAAAGCGGATCGCGGTCCAGGGCGTCGGACGCCGTGCAAACCTTCAACAACTTCTCGGCCTGGAGCTCGAACCGCTCGCTGTACCGGAATTTGGCATTGCGGTCAGTGAGAAACTCGCTCAGCTCCTCGGTGCCGACCGCGGCGACGTCATATCCGTTGAGATGACCCAGGGCCACAGGCGAACATTTGACGTCAGGATCACGGTCATTCTCCAGGGTTACGTCGGGCTGCAGGCGGTTATGGAGATCGCCAACCTCAATCGCCTGGCCGGCGACGGTGACGTTGCGAACGCAGCGGACCTGATGGTCGACACGCAGGAGCTGCCGCAGCTCTATCGCGCGTTGAAGGACATGCCGGCGGTTGCCGCGGTTGTGCTGCAGAAGGCGTCGCTCAACATGTTCCGTCGGACGCTGGCACAGAACATCAATATCATGATGACGACGTTCATCGTACTGGCCGTCATCATCTGCTTTGGTGTTGTCTACAACAGTGCACGCATTCAGCTGTCAGAGCGCGGACGAGAGCTTGCAAGCCTGCGAGTCCTGGGTTTTACACGCGCAGAAGTTTCGGCCGTCTTACTCGGCGAGATTGCGCTGTTGACGGTTCTGGCGCTGCCGTTGAGCTGGATATTCGGGTACGTCTTCAATTGGTTGTTGGTCAGCGGTTTCGATACGGAACTTTATCGCGTGCCGTTTGCAATCTCGCGAAAGACCTACGTCTATGCGTCGCTGATCGTGCTCTGTGCCGCGCTTGTGGCGGCCCTGATCGTGCGGCTTCGCGTTGATCATCTCGATCTCATCAGAGTTCTCAAAACCCGGGAATAGTCCATGGCGCGCGCAGTGAACTTCAAATCCGAATGGCAGCGCCCGGCGATCTTGATCGGTGGTGGCCTGGCCCTCGTTGCGCTCGTTGCTTGGTTGCTGCGCGATGACCCTGTTGCGGTGGACCTTTATCAGGCGCAACGCACCGCGATGCAGGTCACCGTCGAAGAGGAGGGTGTAACGGAGCTGCGCAATATCTTCCGGGTCTCGGCCCCTATTGCCGGGACATTCAAGCGTTCCGGATTAAAGGTTGGCGATGCGGTTCACAAGGGCAAGACGATCGTCGCAACGCTCGAGCCCGTGAGCCCGTCACTCCTCGACACGCGAACGCGCAGCATCTTGGGTGCCCGTGCGGCGGCGGCGCAGTCGGCGGTTGCGCTGGCGCGCGCGCGCGTTGAAAGTGCCAAGGCCGATCTTGATTTTCGGACCAAGGACCTGGCACGCGCCCGGGCACTGCTCAAACGAAACACCGTGAGCCAGCGCCGTTACGATGAGGCCGAGATGGCGCAACGCACGTCCGCTGCGATGTTGGCGACCGCCCAAGCGCAACTCGGCGTCAAGGAACGAGAACTCGAAAGCGCCCGCGCCCAACTGATCGAGCCCCTGAACGACCTCGACGACACGTCCGAGAGCTGTTGCGTCCAGGTTTATGCACCGGTGTCCGGACGTGTCATGCGCATCATCACCGAGAGTGAGACGGTCGTACAATCCGGTACCGCACTGCTCGAACTCGGCGACCCGAGCAACCTGGAGGTCGTGGTCGACCTACTTTCGGCAGACGCTGTCAAAATTCGTGAGGGCGCACAAGCACGGATCACGGCCTGGGGCGGCGATGAACCGCTCCACGGTAAAGTCACGCGCATCGAACCAACCGGCTTCAAGAAGGTCTCGGCGCTCGGCATTGAAGAACAGCGCGTCAACGTCCGGTTGGCAATTGCCGAGCCCTTCAACCAGCGTCTGCGGTTGGGGCACAACTACCGCGTCTACGTCAAAATAGTGATCTGGTCACAGAACGATGTCCTTGCCGTGCCTCTCAGTGCGACCTTCCGGACGGGCCAGGACTGGGCGGTGTTCGTCGACGATGGCGGCACGGCGCAACTGCGGCGTGTCGAACTTGGCCGTCGCAACGCCGAACGTGTTCAAATTCTCACAGGCCTGACGGCGGGCGAGTTGGTCGTCCTCCACCCGAGTGACCGCATTCGCGACAGGTCGCGGATCACCAGGCGGACCACCACAGATGCGCGTTAGCCCGGCGACATGAGATCATCGCGGTTGGGCTGTTGGGCCGTTAGGCCGTTAGGCGGCCGGGCGCGGCTGGGGCAGGCGATGTGATTGCGCGTGTAGAGCGGACACGATCCAACACCTGGCCAGCGGTCGGAGCGGAACCTTTCTCGCCCGCCAATCGCGCGGCCGCTGAGGCGATGGCGGCATCGGCGTTCATCGCCTGCGTGTTTAAGGCTTTCGCGCGGTGAGATCCGCGAGATTGTTCTATGGGCAACACTCGGCCATTTGATGGTGACAGGTCATGCATGAACCTTGCCGTCGGCGTGCACCGCAAAGTAGGTTGCAAGGCATATTCAACTTCAGAATTTGCCGCGCTGGGGACCGTCCAACGACTGGGCCAGCGCGTCATTGGCCAGCGCGTCATTGGCCGGCGCCGACGGGAGATTGTGCAGATGTGCCGTGTTCGATGGGCGTTGTCGCTATTTGCGATTGTCGCGGTTGGGATGGTGCTGGTGTGGTCGGCGACAACTGGGGTCCGGGCCGACACCGCCGAGGCGGCCGGGCCGCGGTTCGACATCGCCGTGTTTGCTGATTCTCGATCGGACCTTTGTTACGGCACTGGTTATTTCGAAGCTATTCAGCGATTGACCGGGCTCATGGAAACGGAGATCAACCAGACCGGCATCCATGAACGTTTGATCCGGCTGCACCTCTACGACGGCAAGCGCAATCCCGACACCACGATAAAACAAATCCGTGCAGCGCTCGGCAAGAAGCAGTTGTTGGCCATGA
This sequence comes from Hyphomicrobiaceae bacterium, assembly GCA_965223355.1. Taxonomy (GTDB): domain Bacteria; phylum Pseudomonadota; class Alphaproteobacteria; order Rhizobiales; family Hyphomicrobiaceae; genus Tectiglobus. Next base: position 1,599,577 of record CBDCWE010000003.1, on the reverse strand, counting down.
TCGGCCTATCGAGCTCGACCCGTGCCAAAAAGGTCTTTGACAGCGTTGGCGATGAAATTGCCAAGTCAGGCGTGCCGTTCATCTCGCACATTTCGGTCAGCGAGATTTTCAAGACTTACCCCACCGTGTTTTCGACCCGACCGACCCAGGAAGTGGAACGCGCCCCGATCATGGCACGGTTTATTCGCGCCTATGGCATCAAGTCTGTCGCGTTTCTCGGGCGCAAGGGGGTCGCTTTCATCGATGCGGTGCGGGCCGGACTGCGCGCTGAACTCGGCCAAGACGGTACGATCGTGTCAGACAACATGATCGCGCTGAAGGGCGATCCGTTTTACGGCACCTTGGACAAGGATGAACTCGAAGCAGCAATTGCTGAAATAAAACAACGCCGGCCGAGCATGCTTGTGCTCGCGGTTGGCTCACGTCTGAGCAACGCGGTTATTCCGCGGCTCATTGCCCAGCAGGTGACGCCGCAAATCTTTCTTGTCGGGCGTATTGGTGGCCTCACCGAACAACTGCGAACGTCCTACCCGAACGCGATCTATGAAACGGCGTGGGGACGTGTGCCCGAGGTTGTCAGCGATCGTGCGCTCGCGGTTTTGCGCGGGCAAGCCAGTGAGAATTGGCGGTTCGCCGGCCGCAAGGTCGCAGCGGCGGACGGCTGGTCCGCGGATGGCTATTGCAGTGAACTGCCGGTTCCCGATGTCGAGCTCATGTCGGAAGAAAACCTGCGCGCCATTCGACATGGTGCCCAGCATGCCGACATGATGAAACTGATTGCGACCAGTGCTGCGACGGCGCGCAAGTCGGCCATCATCAAGCCCTATCGCAAGGCAGTTTTAGACGCGCTCACCAAGACCTACGTTTCCGGTGTCGGGGCCTTCAAGGGCCGGTTTGAGAACTGGTCGTTTCACGCCGGATCGCGCGCCCGCGCGCAAACGCCGTTCGTCGTGATCCTGCCTCAAAAGCTTGGTCAGCGCCAGCTGTCGCCCAAGCAGTTTATCCGTCTTCGCGATCACGGCAGCGACAACAAGGGCGATGGCCAACGGCGCGATATCTATCGCGAGATCGAGACGATCTACGTCGACGTCGACCTGATCCGGCTCTACGGCGTCGACAACAATGCCAAGTCGTTCTATGCGGACTTTTACTTGGCCATGCGCAGGAGCCACAATCTGACGATCAAGGATATTGCATTCACCAACGCGTTCATCGATCCGAGCATGATCGGGATCGGCAACAGCAATGGTCGCCAAATCATTGTCGAGCAGCTGAATTCCGATGACGGCAACGATGCCTACCCGCGCGATATGAGGATGTACAAGGTGTCGGGGCGGTTTCGCTTCACGCCCGATTTCCGGAATTATCCGTTCGACACGCAACGCTTCTCGATTGATCTGCAGCCCAAGCGCGGAGACAAACCGTTTATCGTCCAGCCACCGCCGGCAGCCTTGCGCGACAGACACGCAAACAGCGAAGGCTGGCAGCCCGACCGTCAGTATGTGTCTTATGTCGAGGACTTCGTGCCCGTCATCGATGCCTTCACGCACAAGCCGAGCATCGCACCGTTCTTCAATATGCGCTTCGTTTGGCAAATGACGCGGGAGACAACCGACTACTACATTCGGGTCATCGTACCGCTGCTGTTCATACTGTCGGTCGCATACCTCTCGATCTTCATTCCCCAGACACATCTCGAGGCGATCGTGACAATCCAGGTGACGGCGTTGCTGTCAGCGGTTGCACTCTATTTGTCCCTGCCGCAGATCGATACGGACAAGGCGACGATATCTGACCGGATCTTCATGTTCGACTACATGATGGTCAGCATAATGATTATGATTTCGATTCTGCGGATCAATACCCGGGTTGGTCAACGACAGTGGCTCAGCGGCTTGTTGAGCTTCACCCACATCGTGTTGCTGCCGACCTTGCTGATGATCCTCGTTGTCTACGTTGCCAGCGCCGAGCTTCTGAAGGCTTTCAACGACAGTCCGCTGTGGGCTCTGATGGGGTTCGTGACGGGCCAAGGTTGAGCGTGCGCCATACCGGTTCGGAGCCGGCACACCGCGATGCGATCCGGCACCCGGCTGACGTTGCCGAGCAGTCGTTTACCGCCGCCAAGGGCGGGCTCAAACCGCCTGCGCGCAGCCGCCGTCTATGCGCGCACGGCTCCGACATTTTCACTTGACCCGACCAGCGGCAGTCCTAAAATATCATTGGCCAACTGAATAATCTGTACCTTAAAATCGTTGAGCTAGCGGCAGCGGGAGTCACGCTAGTGTACCGTGTTCGAAGGGCGTGGTTGCTGTATTTTGCGGGTGCTGTTGGGTTTTTTCTGGCCTTGACGTTGACCTTGGCGGCCCAGGTCGAAGCGCCGGAGACCGACGGCTCGCCCTTTGTTGTCGCCGTATTGGCTGATCTCCACTCCAACCGACAATTTGCCGAGGAAATCCGCCGGTTGGTTTCGTCGGCCGAAGCTGAGATCAACCGCGGCGGCGATCACGATCACAAAATCGAGGTGCACTCCTACGACGTCGGGACGGCCTCCAAGGAGACGATCAAGAAGATCAATGTGCTCGCCAAAGACAAGTTGCTCGCGGTCATTGGTCCCTCAAGTTTGAAACCGGCCAAAAAGGACACGGAAACGGCCGGAACAGAAAATTCCGAAAAAGACCTCGAAACGATCCTCAGAGAGATAGCCGCCGCCCACGTCCCCCTCATTTTGCACCAGCCGCTCGGCGCCGTGTGCAGCAACGGTCAGTTCGACAGAAATAGCGCGTTTGGTGCGCATCGCAACGTATTCTCGACCCGGCCATCACTGAAAGTCGAGCGCACACCGATCATCGCACAGTTTATTCTCGCATGGGGGTACAAACGGCCAACGGTCCTGGGGTCTGAGGGAGATCCCTGCTATGAGGCCGTGCGCGATGGTATTCGTGGCGAACTCGAGCGCGTCAGAAAAAGACATCAGATATTGAAACGTGAGGTGCTAAAGTGTGAAGAGTCAAAACATAACACATCAAGATGCAAAAGACTAACACGCCAAAAATCAAAACAAGACGCAGAATATAATAAATTGAATGAAATCGAGTTGAGCGAACACACTTTCAAAATCAATGGCGGACGGTCCGGCAGAAAGTTGACCGACGAACAACTCAACACGGCAGTTTTGGAACTTCGGGAGCGCAAATCGGATTTGCTTATCCTCGCCCTCGATTGGGCGCGGAGTAAACAGATCATTGAACGGCTTGAAAGGTCGCAGTCACTCGAAGGACATCGAGTTAGCGGACCGGAACATCCGTATCGGCCGCAAATTTTTCTAGTCGATCAGATACGTGAGTTGAGCAAGCTGATCTGCAATCGGCAACTGCATTATTCCGCAGCGATCTATGATACAGTGTTTGGAGAAATTCCTGACGCAACGAGCAATGTCAAACTCGTTGTTCCGCAAGGTTTGGCGGATGCTGCGGCGACGCGGAAGACGGCGCCCGCATGCGAAAATTCAAAGGCCACGGTGCATGATGGAACCGGGCTACCGGAAAGTCCCGACGCCGATTTGGATCGAGCCGCGTATGTCGACATGATCTTGCTGGTCAAAGCCAGTGTTGCGGCGGCAAAACGGGCGGCGACGGATGGCAATGCGAGCGTCGACAGATACCGCCAGGCGGTATTGAATGCGCTCGGCAAAACCTATGTCTCCGGTGTCGGTGCCTTTAAGGGCAAATTTGAGAACTGGGCGTTTCATCGCAAGTCGCGCACGCGCGCGCAGACGCCGTTCATAGTGATTTTTCCCACAACTTCAAAGCGCGTGCAGCTGCAAGAGAAGCAGTTTCTCCGTCTTCGCGATCACGATCTTCAAAGCGATGGCAAACCGGACGGTCCCTACACCTACAAGTTGCTCGAGACGATCTATGTCAACATCGTCCTTAATCGAATCTACGACGTTGACAACAGCGCCAAGACCTTTCGTGCGAAATTTGAACTGATTATCCGCCAGGCACCCAATATCAGCATCAAAGATATAGATTTCTCCAATGCTGTTATCAGCTCCGACGGGCACGGGACTGGTAACAACCAGCGTAACCGAAAAATTGACATAAAGAAACTCAACTTCGAAACGGCAAGCAGTGGTTATTCGCCCAATTTAGATGTTTACCGGGTGTCGGGCCAATTCCGCTTCGAGCCTGATTTTAGGAATTATCCCTTTGATCGGCAGTTTTTCTCAATTGATCTGCAGCCGCATAGCAATGATAAACCGTTTGTCATCCAGCCGGTGCCACCGCAATTGCGCGATGCACATGCCAACAGCGACGGCTGGCTTTTGATATCCCAACCCGTTTTGGTCGTCATGAGGTTCTTGACGGTTCCGGATCCGTTCACGCTTGGGTCGAGCAGCGCCCCGTACATTGGGATGCGGATTGGCTGGGTCATGGCGCGCGTGACGACGGACTACCGCATTCGCGTGATCGTGCCGTTGTCGTTGATACTGTTGGTTGCATACCTCTCGGTTTTTATTCCGCCGGCACATTTCGAGGCGATCGTGACGATCCAGGTGACGTCGTTGCTGTCGGCCGTGGCGCTGTATCTATCCCTGCCGCATGTCTATACCGATATTGAGACGCTCTCCGATCGGATTTTCATGTACGACTACGTGCTGACGAGTGGGATGATCTTTATTTCAATCGTGCGGATCAATGCGCGGGTGTGGCGGTTTCAGTGGTTTAGCGATGGCCTACTGAAGACCTTGCATATCGTCCTGTTCCCGATCCTGTTGTACCTGCTCTATGCGACCAACGCTCGGCCGCTGATGGCTTTCGAGCAACATTTGTTGCCGGTATTGTTGGGGCCCCTGCAGTCGTAGCTGCCAGTTGTTGGATGGTGTGGGGGTCCACGGGCAGGTGACATGATCGTTTGTGAAAAAGTCCTGCTGACCTGCCCCCGGTGATCCGGTCCACGGATAACGAGAATCCGTTCAGTTTGTGTTGACGTCACAAGAAGAACGGAAGCTGCGCAAATCGCGGTTCACGGAAGAGCAGATCGTCGGGTAGTGTTGTCTAATCGTGGTTTCCACTGTCTGTCGTTACCTTGCCGGGAGCTGTGTTGTCTTCGCAGTCGCGTTTGGTTGCTGCGCCATGGTGGTCGCTTGAGGTCAATCTCCTTATGTCCAGAACGCAATCGCATGATGCGTTGCCACACTACCCACAGGATGATTGTGCCTCGCCCCGGCAGGGGTCCGATTTCAGGCGATTGGTCCTGCCTGGTTATCTGCCTATTGTTCGTCGATCCTCCTCACTTCTCAATTTGAGCCCTATTCTTTTGTTTGGCCTCACCAGAGGCCATTCTTCTGCCTCGACCCCATTCTTCCGCCTCGACGGTAGACCGGCGACGCCATCGCGCACAGTGGCGGTCAGGGCTTGCCGCTTCTTCAGCGGCAACCGAAGGCTTGGCCTTGACGGCCGCGAGCACGTTGGCATGCTCGAGAGAGACGGGACTTTGATTGTACGTGAACTTAGAGCAACCTGCCTTTATTCGGAATCGGAACGATCCCGAATAACGATTCCGAATAAAGGCAGAAAGTTGCTCGCCTCTAAAGCACGATGATCTAGTCATGCCGGTATACTTTCGCGTTTCCAGTCGAACGGTTCCTGGCTGATCCAGATCCTGTGAAGAACAACAGCGAGTTTTCGGGCAAGCGCGACCTTGGCCTTCTTGGGTCCGCTTCTTTTCGCCAGATGCATGGCCCAATCCTGCAGCGCGCATTTTCGTTTGACACGGGTCAGCAGAACATTGGCAGCTTCAAAAAGATAGCTACGCATCAAGCCGTCACCGCATTTCGAGATGTGACCCGTCACATCACACTCGCCAGATTGATACCGGCGCGGCGTGAGCCCGAGGTAAGCACCAACAGATCGCGATCGTCGGAACCGATGAGGGTCTTCGATCGTCGCGATGAAAGACAGAGCCGTAATGAGCCCAACACCTGGCACCGTCATCAACCGCTGGCATACCTCAGATTGCCGGGCGATCGACGACAACCTGGCATCAAGGCTGCCAATCCGCTCTCCAATTGTTCGCCAGACATGCAATAGAGGCATGATGACATCGCCAAGATCCTGGTTATCGTCAAGCAACTCAAGACACCGCTTGTCGAACAGGTTACCCCCTGCCGGACCAACGACAACGCCGAATGTCTTGAACAATCCTCTGATCTGATTGCTGAGATCGCGGCGCATATCCACCAGACTTGCCCTGATACGAATGAGAGCTCGCACTCGATGGGTAGCATAGCTCTTAACTGAGACTTCACGATACCAACCTGTGCGGACAATCTGAGCAAGACCGTCAGCGTCATTGCTGTCGGTTTTGTTGATCTGAAGCGATAGAGCCGCATGGGCATGGCGCGCTTCAAGACAAACGACCGGAAGGTTGAGCCGCCGCAACTCTAACGTAAGCCAGGTTGACAACGGTCCGGTTTCAAGACCAATACGATGAACCATTTCGAAACTCGAAATGGCTGATGCAATTCTTTCGGGCGTCGTTAGACTCTGTCCACGCCAAACAATCTCGCCATCTCGATCAACAACTGAAATCGCCGTTTTGGCCAGCGACACATCCAAGCCGATGTAATAGTCCATCATTACTCTCCATCAATTCGTCTAGCCGGTTAACAGAGAGTGGCCACGATAGAGCGATTACGCCATGTCCAGAATTTTTCGCACTTTTGCATTTGGCTGAGCGGTTGTCGGCCGGTGCTCAGGCGGTGGCATTCGAGATGTGTTTGTCGTTCAAGAGTTGCATGTTGAGGTAGCGTTTCTGCGACCAGGTCGTACCTGCGATGTGGCGCAGACGGGCCGCCGCGAGATTGAGCGCCGAGTTGCCGTCGGGAAAGGCGCCAACAACCTTCGTGCGCCGCTTGATCTCGCGAAGGATTCGCTCCAGGGGATTGTTGGTTCGGATGCGCCGCCAGTGTTCCTCAGGAAACGCGTAGTACGCCAACGTCTCATGTACCGACGCTTCCACGAGTTCGGCGGCGCGGCTCAAGCGCTGACCGCGCAGCTTGGTCATCACTTGCCGAGCCTTTTCATCAGCTGCCGCACGATCCTCACTGGCATGGATGGCCTTGAGCATTGCCGCAATCTCCCTCACCTTGGTGCTTGGCACGTGGCTAAAGACATTGCGATAGAAGTGCACCGTGCAGCGTTGCCAATGCGCATCCGGGTAGAAGTCGCCGATGCTCTCGGCGAGCCCAATGCAGGCATCCGAGATTATCAGCTGTACACCCTTGAGACCGCGCTCCTTCAAGTGTTTGAGGAAGCCGGACCAGCCGGCCTTATCCTCCTTGGCGCCCTCGCAAATGCCGAGGATCTCGCGAAAACCATCGGCGTTGACGGCAATCGCAACGAGTAGCGAGACATTGCGCACTTCACCTGCCCACGTGCGTTTAAGCACGATGCCGTCGAGGTAAACGTATGGATGGCAGCCCTCGATCGGCCGGTTCCGCCAGGTATCGATGTGCGCGTAGATCTTCTTGTTGAGGTCCGAGACCGTCGACGGTGACACGCGCGTGCCCCACAGTGCTTCGGTAATGTCCTCGACGCGGCGCACCGAAACGCCGGCCAAATACATCTCAATTAGCGCCTCTTCGACGGACGTCTCACGCCGCTTGTAGCGCTCGATGATCGCCGTCTCGAACGTTTGCCGGCGCAGCTTCGGCACCTTGAGATTGACCTCGCCGGCCTTGGTGTGCAGCTTGCGTTCATAGTGGCCGGCGCGCTTGTCGCGGCGTTGATCAGAGCGTTCGTAGCGGCCCGCATTGCACAGCCGGTCGGCTTCGGCATCAAGCAGACTGTTCAGTGTCTCCTCAACCGTGCCGCGCACAACGCGATCGAGATGGCCTTTGATGCGATCGTCGTCGATCTTGATAACGTTGCCAAGCTGGTTTGGTGTCATGTTGCCAGCTTCGGGAATCGTCTTATCCTCGTTCATGGTGGTCTCCGGTTCGGTTGATGGTTGCGGGTCTCACAACCACCACCTGATCCCGATTCGGAACCGCCAGCTCAATCCCAAATGTGCGAAAGAAACCGTACGTTATCTGGCGTCGTGGCTGGCCTTATGATGGATATTGCCGGCTATCAAGTTGAGGTCTTCAGAACCACTATAGAATCCTACGGTTTGTTATATGGTATTGTCCTTACGATAATAATTGGCATGTTAATCATCAGAGCGAAAAGCCACTGGGGAAATTTTACAGGCTTGGCCGCACTTATCGCAGGCGGACGACTAACTGTTTTTGGCGGCGTTATTGTCGGCATGATCCCAATTGCATATTTGACAACCAAAAAGCCCAAGTCCTTAAGTCACCGATGCCCAACGTAACGAACGAGCAAGTTAAATTATTTGCTATCCCAATACACATTAAATTAATCCCGAACTTCGCCTTACATATGAAATACGAAGTTATCCACATTGCTTTATATAACCTCCCCTCAAATAACGTACAGAATTTTTCGCAGAAGATATTTTGAAGCGGCGCGCTCGGCGGCTCGGTCTTGAGTGGTTCGTAACGAAACAGATCAGTCAAGTGAGAGGAGCACCGCCATGACGGATCATAGCAAGAATATGGATTCGGAGAAGACGGTTTCGAACGTTGTTAAGACCGACGACATTGATGACTTTTTCTTCGAACTCGGGATCGTTCGAAACTTTGAACGTCTTGACGAGATGCGGCTTGAGGCCGGCTTCGTCCCAGATCCGCTTGATGCTTGATGGACCGAGACTTTCCGCCTTTGCCATCCCGCGCACCGACCAGTGCGTCGCATAGGGAGAGTGCTCTGTGAGCGTGCGCGTCAATCCGCAGGCCTTCTTGGCGTTGCTGATTGGCTTGCGCCCTGGCGGCCTCGTCTTGTCGCGCTGGAGGCCGGCGACACCTTGTTCGGCCAAGCGCTCCTGCCAGCGCCAAACGCACGGTTTCGATTTGCCCGGCAGTCGACAAATGCCTTTGACCGTCTCGCCGTCTGCTGTTGCCAGCACAATTTGAGCGCGCCAGACGACCTTGGCCGGCGTGTTACGGTTCGCGGTTAAGAGCTTCAACCTCGACGCGCTCCTTGCACGTCACAGTAATGTCTGTCTTCATGTCGACAGATTCACCGATTTGCCAACCTTTGGGACTCCACTGGCAGCAACGGAACAGTCGACCAACCGATACTCAATCACTCCAATTGATACCATTGCGCAGAAATTGAAAGCCCAACGCAAGGAATGCCGCCCTTTCACTGTTGTCTTTACCGTATCCGTGGCCACCTGCGGCCGGTTCATAGAAATAGGCGCCGTGGCCCATTGCTTGCAGTTTAGCTGCCATCTTGCGGGCATGGCCCGGATGCACACGATCATCCTGCCGGGTCGTTGCTAGTAGCAATGAAGGATAGGACACTCCCGGCTCTGGCGGTTGCGCTTGGTGATAAGCGGAATCGGTCTGCAAGAATGCCCAGTCATCTCCAATGTCCGGATCACCGTACTCGGCAATCCAGCTCGCACCCGCAAGCAACTTACTATAACGACGCATATCAATCAGTGGGATGGTGCAAAAGAGTGCGCCAAAGCGCTCGGGATAACGGACGAACATATTCGATATCAAAATTCCTCCATTCGAACCGCCCTCTGCTGCGATGCGTTGAGGACAGGTCACTCCCCGCTTGACGAGGTCTGCCGCGACAGCTGCAAAATCATCGTGTGACAGGCGCTTGCCTTCCCGGCGACCAGCTTCGTGCCAGCGTGGACCGAACTCACCCCCGCCGCGAATGTTGGCAACCACGCTGGTGCCGCCACGCTCTAGCCACAGCTTGCCGACCCCGATCCGATAGTTCGGCAGAACCGATGCTTCGAAACCGCCATAACCAAAGAGGTGGACGGGCGCGTCACCGGTTGCTGGTCCTTTCGGACCAATCTGAATATACGGGATGCGCTCGCCGTCCGCTGAAACTGCTTCGTACCGGCTACACTCAAGTCCTGTTGCATTGAATGCCGGCGGAGCCTGCTTCAGAATCTCCCATGCATCGCTGTCCGCTGACCGCAACATCAGCATAGGCGGCGTAAGTGGGTCCTCCGCACTCGCCAATAGCGCCCCATCACTTTCCTCCGCACTCGCATCGAAGCGTCCCAAATGCACGACGCCCAAATCTGGAAGGCCAGACAGTTTGGTTGCCCGCGCCTCTCCTGACTTCACCAACTCAAAGGTTGGCCGCAAGTCATCAAGCACAGATAATATCAGGTCGCCGCCGGCCCAAGTCCAGCCCTCGAGCACGCGTCGCGCGCCAGGAGTGAAGAGAGCAGTGAAGTTTCGATCACCTCCGAGAAAAGCTTCACAGTCAATAGCCAGCAGGGAACCGGCGGCATGCTCGATATCCCCGATGCACCACTCACTGCGCAAGCGCACAAGCAGTGTATCCTTCTGAAACTCGGCATCGACATCACGGGGAAGATCGAGCTTGACCTTGGCTCCAGTTCGGTCGCCGATCCAGTACTCGTGCTCAAAAAACGATGGCATCGCAACAAACCAGATCGTCTCAAGATCGCGATTGGGAACAACCGTCGCCCAGACTACCATATACTGTTCCGGCACTTCACAAATGACAGGTAGATGCTCGTCATCCGTTTCCCTTTGCCAGAGTCGGATTGTGCGTGAGTATCCGGACTGTGTGGCCATGCCTTCGCCAAACGGACTCATGAGCAGCAGTGTGTCCTGGTCAAGCCATGCGGCATAACTCTTCGCAATTGGAAATACGAAACCGTTCGGCTGGAAAGAGTGGCTCGACAGATTAAACTCGCGCAACTCGACCGAATCGCTACCGCCGATGGACAGTCTAACAATCGCCCGATCATGCGACCCTTGGAGAACCGTCGCGCCCCCCCAGACCCAGTCCTTATTCTCCTCGCCAGCGAATGCATCCATGTCGAGGAGCACCGACCAATCCGGCCGGTCGGAGCGATAGCCTTCAAGTGTTGTGCTTCGCCAAACCCCTCTGGGATTGGCTGCATCCTGCCAGAAATTGAACAACAGATCGCCGTGGCGACGGATGTATGGGATGTTCTCCGGTCGATCGAATAGCTTTGTTAGGAGTGTCCTGTCGTTGCGCCACGCATTGCTGCCAAATTTTGCCAGCGTCCGGGCATTTTGGCGATCTATCCAGTCTAGTGCCGCACGCCCTTCAATTTCCTCCAGCCAAAGGTACGGATCATCGTCGGGAGCCTCAACGGTAGGTCGTGTGTCAGCGGCCATCTAACTTTTCTTTCCTCTTCCAGTGCCCAAACGGTTCAGTTTAAACACAATTGGATGCGTCAAACACATGGCAGCGCATGGAACTGGCGCACTCTTTCTTATGAAAATCGACTGGAACTTTCGACAGCGTCCCGGGAGGTGGTGTAAATCGGGCTCTTCGGCTTTGATCTCGGCCGGTTCAAAGGGATGCGATCTGTGCGGCATCCATGCTTGCATCTTGGCAGACGTCGCGGACGGTTTCCAGGCTCATGTCGCACCGTGTGACGGCCCACGCGTCGTTTTGCTCAAGCATCAGAGCGCCAACCAGCCGCATGACGGTAGCCTCGTTGGAGAAGATGGCGACCACGTTGGTGCGCCGTTTGATCTCGTTGTTCAATCGCTCCAGTGGGTTGGTGGCGTGGATCTGTTGCCAGTGCGGCCTCGGCAAGGACTTCTAGGCGAGCACATCGTCCTCGGCGCTTACCATCAATTCGGCGCGCTTGGCACGGCGCGGCGTGAACGCCTCGATCAGCTTGCCCCATTGTTCCTTTGCAGCCCCGAGGCTGGCGACATCGAAAGCTGTCCTGAGTGCTGCGATCGCGATGGACTTGTCGTTCTTGCCGACACTGCTGAGCGCGGTGCGCATGAAGTGGACACGGCAGCGTTGAATGCAGGCCCCGAGAACTTTGGCGGCCGCCGCTTTCAGGCCCTGGTGACCCACGGCGGAAGTCTACGCCTTGTCGGGACGCCGACATATGACTTTGATTTCGACGAGCGTACCTTCCGTGATCAGTTCGGTCGTTCCGATTGCCGACCACGCTGGATAGGGTGCGTGAATGTGCTCGTCTTTGGTTCGCACAAAAGCATCCAGATTCTTTCGCAAATCGACGTGATAGGTTGTCATCTCGACGATGTCCTCGAATGAGAGGCCGGTGGCGCTCAGAGTTTCGCCAAGAAACTGAAATGCGTCACGAAATTGAGTTTCCGGATCGCAAGCAACCGAGTAGTCAGGTCGACAGCCCGTGACTCCAGAAAAAAATACAAATTCACCGGTATCCAATGCCGGCGATAGATGCCACTCGTCTGGGAAGTGCTTGAATGCTGGGGGAGCGATTGTCTTTCTCATCTCAGGCCTACCAAACAAACTCACGCCATCATCAGTGATGCCAAGCATCCAACCATCACGGCAATAGCCTAGCAAAAAGTTGCTGACTTTATGGCGTCAGGAGCAAGGACGACTTCCGCAAGTGGCCCAAAGTGACTCAAGCTCGTTTCGAGCCTATCATGCTTGAAGCTGAGCGGTAAGCGGAAGCGATATGCTCAAGCCGCTACAACTGCGGATGACCCGCAACGGTCATTGGAGATCATCGTCGGGATCTCGACCGCCGAACGGAACGCCTCCATTCTCCTGCTGCAGATCATCGGTGATTTTCACCCAAGGTGCCTTTGAGCCCGTGTGGAAATGCATCTGCGCCATTTCGTTAGGAGCATCATCCAACGTTCCCAACCGAAAGCCGAGCTCAACGCCATCCAGGTCATCTTCTTTCCAAATTGGCGAGCCGCAGCAACTTGTGAAGTATCTGCGTACACCGGGACTGGATTCCCAATGGCGCACAAACTGTTCTCCTGCAACAATGGAAAAGCTACCCTTTGGAATACTGGCCGTGGTTCCAAAGCTGGAACCAGATTGCTTCCGACATCGCCAGCAGTGGCAATACGTTAGGGGCCCAATCAACTGGCTGTCGATTTCGTAGCGAAGCGACCCGCATGCACATGATCCTCTGAACATCTCCCCTCCAATTAGCCAATATCTACCAAAGCAAAGTATCAGATGCCAGTGGCGGGGGGGGAGTAGTGGCAGTTGCGGTACAAACCGGGCTGATGTCGGACAGAATAGACCGGGTTGATGCCTGACAGGTCAAGCTTGGATCTTCAGTGGGGAGATTCGGGTGATGCCTTTCAGGGAGAGCAATCGGGTGGAGGAGTGTATCGCGTTGTTTCGGGACTATGACAGCGGCCTGTTTACGGTTGACGAGTTGTGCGCAGGGCGGGGGATTTCGCGTCAGACGTTCTACGTTCTGAAGCGTCGTCGTGACAGCGGCGATGCGCGGTGGTTCGAGATGCGCTCGCGGGCGCCGAAGAGCTGCCCGCATGCGACGCCGGCGGATCTTTGTGGTCGCATCTTCGAAACTCGGTTTGAAGGCGCTGGCGAGGCGGGCTACCCGCGCAAGTGCGCGCGCAGCGTCGTCCCTGAATATCGCTTTCTGAAGCGCCCGCGACGCTGCAGTTCCGGGACGATGTGGTCGACAAACTCCTCGATTGCGCCGGGATTGTAGATCGGCGTGAGCATGAAACCGTCACCGCCGACATGATCGATGAACGCAAGCAGCTTGTCGGTGACGCTTTGGCGGGTGCCGACGAACTGGGGCAGAGATACACTCTGGCCGTGGTTGCGCGCGACGTCTGCGACCGTCAGGCGGCGCCCGTCGTCAGTACGATAGCGGGTCCGCATGCGCTGCAACTCGGGCTGCTCGTGGTCTTCCATGATCGAATCCGGTGGCAGTCGCGAAAGATCGAAGTCGAGATGGGCGGACAAGATCGTCATGCCGGCCTCAGGTTCGACCAGGCCGTTGTGCTCGGCCCACTTGTCCTGGGCTTCTTGCTCGCTTTCGCCAATGATCACCTGGGCGCCGAACAACAGCTTGCAGTCGTCGGGATCGCGGCCGAGCTCGCCAACGCGGGCGCGAATATCGTCGCGGTATCTCTTGGCCTCGTCCTGTTGCGGCTGAATGGCAAAAATGCCCTCGGCGTATCTGGCGGCGAAGTCGCGGCCTTTGGGAGAGGTCCCGGCCTGCAGGATAACAGGCCCGTTTTGCGGCGACGGCGTCACGTTCAGGGGTCCGCGTGAGCGAAAGAACGTGCCGTCATGATCGATGCGGTGGACCTTGGCCGGATCGGCGAACAGTGGCGTTTGCGGGTCCATGACCAGCGCGTCCGGCTCCCAGCTGTCCCAGAGCTTGCGGCAAACCTCGTAGTATTCGTGCGCGCGCTCATAGCGCCGGTCGGTGGGCTCACGCTCGGTGCCATAGTTGGCGGCCTGATTGTGATTGATCGACGAGACGACGTTCCAGCCGGCGCGCCCCGACGTCAAGTGATCGATGGTTGCCCACATCCGTGCCGCGTAGAACGGGTGCTGGTTCGAGACCGAGAAGGTCGAAGCAAGACCAATGCGTTTGGTCACCGCGCCAAGCCAGGTGAGCAGCGGCATCGGGTCGTGCTCTGGGGCTTGCGAAGCGAATTTCAGCGCTGGCTCAAGTGTGCCCTTAAACGAATCGGAGATGTAGTTGAGGTCGGCGAAAAACACCATGTCGAACTTGCCACGCTCGCAGGTCTTGGCAATATGCTCATAGATCTCGGGTCGGCGCCAGTCGTAGCCGGCGGCAAGGGTCCGGGGATGGCGCCACATGGCGTGGCTGTGATAGGTCGGGCCGTGACACAGAAACTGTGCCAGGTGGATTTTCTTGGGCGCGCGCGCCATTGTGTCATGTCCTCTCAAGACAGCAGCGAAAAGCGATCGCGCCAACTATAGCCGGAGATCAAAGCCATGCGAAACGTCCGTGTCGGAGCTGCCCAAATGGGGCCGATCCAGAAGGCCGACAGCCGCGAGAGTGTGGTCGCGCGCATGCTGCGGATGTTGGATAAGGCGGCCGATCAAAGGTGCGATCTCGTCGTCTTCACCGAGCTCGGACTAACGACGTTTTTCCCGCGCTGGTATTATGAGGACAACGGCGAAGCCGACCAGTGGTTCGAACGCGAAATGCCGGGGCCGGCAACGCAGCCGCTGTTCGACCGGGCCAAGGCGCACGGCATGGCACTATCGCTCGGCTACGCCGAACTGACACCGCAAGGTGAACACTACAATACCGCCATCCTCGTTGACCGCGACAGCACGATCGTCGGCAAGTATCGCAAAGTCCACCTGCCGGGCCATGCCGACTATGATCCGGACCGCACCCATCAACACCTGGAGAAGCGTTATTTCTTGCCCGGCAATCTCGGATTTCCGGTATTCCGGATGCTGGACGGCATCTTCGGCATGTGTATTTGCAATGACCGGCGGTGGCCCGAGACCTACCGGGTGATGGGTTTGCAGGGTGTGGAGATGATCGTGCTCGGCTTCAATACGCCGGCGACGAATTCGCTCAGCCAGGATGAAGATCCGGCGCAGCGCATCTTCCACCACAAGCTTTCGCTGCAGGCCGGCGCCTATCAGAATTCGACCTGGGTGGTGGCGGTTGCCAAGGCCGGTGTCGAGGACGGTCATCCGCTGTTCGGTGCGAGTTGCATTGTCGACCCGAGCGGGACGATCGTCGCCGAATCCAAAACCGAGAATGACGAACTGATCGTTGCCGACTGCGATCTCGATGCGACCAAGTTCGGCAAGGAAACGATTTTCAACTTTGCCAAGCACCGGCGCACCGAGCATTACGGACTGATCACCTCCCAAACCGGTGTCAAGGTTCCTGATTAAAGGCCCATGCGAGGCCCCAAGCCAAGAGGCAGCACGCGATGGCGGATCTGAAACCGACCAACCTGCTTTTGATCATGTCGGACGAGCACCAGGCGCGGGCGCTCAGCTGTGCCGGCCACCCAATCGTCAAAACCCCGCATCTGGACAAACTGGCGCAACGTGGCACCCGGTTTGCAAACGCCTATACCAACTCGCCAATCTGCGTGCCGGCCCGCGCGAGCTTTGCCACCGGCCGATATGTCAACGAAATTGGTTACTGGACGAACGCGCACCCCTATGAAGGCGCCGTGGAAGCCTGGGGCCACCGATTGATGGCGGCCGGACACACCTGCCAGTCGATCGGCAAGCTGCATTATCGCTTCGCGAGCGATCCGTGCGGCTTTGAACAGATGATCATTCCACTCAACGTGGTCGACGGCGTCGGTGCGCTGCGCCAGGCGATCAAGGACCCGATCGCGCCGCCACCGTCGAAGAGCCGCTTTGCAACCGAGATCGGGCCGGGCGATTCGTCCTATCAACGGTATGACTGCGAGATCACCGAACGCACCTGCCAATGGCTGCGTGAGCGAGCCGCCGCGCACAGTGACAGGCCCTGGATGCTGTTTTCCTCGCACGTCTGCCCGCACTATCCACTGATCGCACGGCCGCAGTTTCTCGACCTTTACGACGTCGACGCGATGCCATCGCCGAAGGATTTCGGTGACGACAAGACATATCATCCGTGGTTCCAGGCATTGCGTCAGTCGACCAACGACGACAGCCATTTCACCGCTGACACCCGCAAACTCGGCATCGCCTGCTATTATGCGCTCTGTTCGTTTGTCGACCACAACGTCGGGCGCATTCTCGCGACGCTGGAGGAAACCGGACTTGCCGCAACGACCCGCGTCATCTACGTCTCCGATCATGGCGAAAACCTTGGCGCGCGCGGCATGTGGGGCAAATCCAACATGTTCGAGGAAAGCGTCGCGATCCCGATGATCGCGGCCGGGCCGGACATCCCCGAAGGCCATGTCTGTGCAACGCCGGTGTCGCTGGTCGATGGATACGCGACGATCCTGCAGGCGCTCGGCGTCGGCGACGACCAACGCGGTGAGCCCCGCCCTGGCCAGTCATTGATCGCGACGGCCAATGCTCCCGACGCACCTGAACGCGTCGTCTTCAGCGAATATCACGCCATGGGCGCGGTCAGTGCCGGCTTCATGGTTCGCAAGGGCAAATGGAAGTACAATTTCTATGCCGGCTTCGATCATCCGGAGCTCTATGACCTTGAAGCCGATCCGCAAGAAGCACGCGACTTGGGACAGGACCCGGGTTATGCAGACGTGCGGCGTGATCTGCATCGCGAACTCCTGAAGATCTGCGATCCGGCCGAGGTCGAAGCACGCGCGAAGGCTGACCAACGGGATCTGGTCGAACGCTACGGCGGGCGCGATGCGGTGATTGCGCGCGGCACGTTCCAGGCAAGCCCCGTGCCCGGCGAGAAGCCCAAGATGGTCCATTAGGGCCGCCCCAGCTATGATCCAGCCATGACCCAGCTATGAATTGACACACTATCATGGGCTGCCGGCGGCCGCGCCTGCCCGAGTGAGCCGCCAGGACCCATGAAGCGGGTCGATATTTATGCGGGCTGGTATTAGATCATCGTGCTTTAAGTTGGAACCGCTATTGCGGTTCCAACTTAAAGCACAAAGATGATCGCCACTTTAGAGGCGAGCAACTTTCTGCCTTTGTTCGGGATCGTTCCGATTCCGAATAAAGGCAGAAAGTTGCTCTAGGTGGCGATGTTCGGGTGTCGCGCAGCAGCGCATTCGCGGTGATCACCGGTTCGCGCACGATGGCGGCGATGGCAACGTTGCCGGGCTTACCGGCTGCGATGAGCGGGATGGTTCGAGCGCAGTCTGACGGGCGATCGACCAACCCGGCCTTATTCGGAAACATTCCGCTGCCGACAAAGCGCAGGTTGCTCATCTCTCAAGTGGCGATCATCTGGCTTGTCGCCACAGCGGCCGATCCCGGACATCGGCGGTGACGCCAAAATCGCCGTGTGCAAAGCGGCCGTGTGCGAAGCGCATGGGGATCGGCGGAACAATTCCGACTTGGCAACCTCCTGCGAATATGACATCGTTCGACCAGATTGTAACAACCGAAAGGAGGTGATCCTATGTCTAGTGGGAAGAACGTGTCGGTACAGCCATCGTTCGCCAGCGGGATGTTGGAGCAGCCTCCGATTTCGAGCTGAAGAACCGCCTGCCGAATGAGGCAGCAGGGCTGATCGGCCCGACTATCTCACGGAGCCGCCGTCAAGGCGGCTCTTTGAGTTTTCGGCCATGAGAGTGTCGGCGCTATGGCATCCGTTTTGGTCAAGGGGCGACAGGCGGCCATTTTCGATTATCGCACAACAGCGCGTTGGCGGGGGCGATGAGTTTTCGCTTCGCTTCGCTGCGGTAATAGCAACGTTTGGTCGTCTACCGGGTTCGATCGATGCCTGGTAATTGGTCTTCAAATTGCCGTTGAAGCGCGCTGCGACGAGGGCCGGCGATTTGCTCGTGCGCGATCCCGTTGTGCCAGCCTTTGCGCCGAAGCGCGCCCAAACCGCTGTTGCACCACGCGACGGGGCCTGATCACGCCGTGTGCGATCGACATCATCCCGACGGCAGATATCATGGTCAGCGCCAGTCACGGCGCTATGGACCGATTTTTTTACGTTCAGCCGTAGCAACTTGACCGCGACGCCTGCGCGCCAACCAAATCAACGGAATACACGTGCTTACGAGACACCCCGCGAAGATCAGAAAGAACAATGAGTTTTGAGATGCATCTTGTTCAGCACCCAATTGCGCGAGCAGAGAAACGCCGATCGGAGCTGCGAGCACAGAGAATGAGTTCCTGACGCCAAACATGAAGTTTCGATGATCAGGTGGCGCGTTCTCGGATATCAGCACAGCTTCGGATGGTGAGCCCATATCAAACAAAAAAAACAATCCGACGCATAGCCATAGAGCGACCCACTGATCTGCCGCACTGAGTGCAATCAGTACGATTGCCTTAAGGCCAAGTGTCCAAGTGAACACATAGAGCGAACCCCAGCTATCGATCATCTTGCCTGCAACCCATTGGCCGGAGGCGGCAATTAAGAAGATCACAGACACAATAATGCTGGTATCGCTGATACTCACGCTCTCGGGAAAGATCACGCTTGCAACGTATTTTGGCAGATACGCCGATATGGCATTGTAAGACACCGAAACGAAGAACATTGCCAGCGACACGAATACAAAAACCCAGATAACCGGCGATCCTTTGATGTGTTTGGCTTCTGGACTACGATTTGTTCTCGGATCGTCCAATGTTGGCGTGGCTAACAGCGCAACGCCTGCAATCAAAAAACAAACTGCATAGTACCAGTAGATAGCTCGCCAATCGTTGTGCAGCGATAGCAAGACACTCACCAGCAACGGCGAGGCGGAAACTCCGAGACTTCCTGCAATACCAAGCCATCCGGCGGCAATCCCTTCACGCGCCGATGTGCGCAATGCCCAAGGGATGCCAACAGGGTGATAAATAGAACCGAACAATGCAAGAATTGACAGCGTGACTGCGAGGTCAAATACGGTTTCCGAGTAGGCCACGATCAAGGACGCTGCTGATACGCCGAAAAAGAACAACAGCATGAGAATTCTCTCGCCCAGCCGATCGGCCAAGAAGCCAGCAAACGGCCCTGCTATGCCAAGTATTGCCGCTGCCAATGTCCATGCAGAAACGAGTTCGCCGTATCCGACTCCCCATGCGACCTGAATGGCCAGGATAATCATAAAGTAGCTAGAGAACAGGGCATGGAACAGGAAATGTCCGACAAGCATGAATGCGAAGACTGGGTGACGCATGACGAACTAGAGCAACCTGCCTTTATTCGGAATCGGAACGATCCTGAATAAAGGCAGAAAGTTGCTCGCCTCTAAAGTGGCGATCATCTTTGTGCTTTAAGTTGGAACCGCAATAGCGATTCCAACTTAAAGCACGATGATCTAGTGGTCTCAATCACCTAAAATGGCGCATTCAGACGCTCAGATTTGGTCTGTGCCAAGGCGCGATGGGTGATGCTGGCGCATCATAAGGCCGCCGCAACGCCGGCACCAGACCAAATCTGAGCGCCTCCGGTGCGCTGCCCTGGTTGCCGGCGGCGACAAACTGCGAATTGAGCGACACCGTGACGTAACGGTCTTCCAGCACGTCCTTGGCGGTGGCGGTCAGGGCGAGGTCGATCATCGTAACCATGCTGGCGCCATGGAGAATACCCTGGCGATTGCAGTGGCGCGCCTCGGCGAGCATGACGAATTGATGTCCGCCGCCATCCGCCGTCCGCCAGTAGAACGGGCCGGCGTGCATTTCGAACGGGTCCTCGGGATCGTAGAGCGTGAAACCTTCAAGCGGTGCGCCGTCGGCTGGCGTCATAGGTTCCCCGTTGTCGTGCGGTGCGCCACCGCGATGTTGCGCGCATCACCACGTCCGTTGCACACTGCCGTCCGGCATTCAAGCCAGGGCGCAAGCATGGAGGCAAGGCATCACAACCATGGCCGGCGAACGAGCGAACATCCTGTTCATCATGTGCGATCAGTTGCGCTTCGACTATCTGAGCTGTACCGGCCATCCGCATCTTGCAACGCCGAACATCGACTGGCTGGCATCGCGCGGCGTTCGTTTCGATCGCGCCTATGTCAACTCGCCGATTTGCGGGCCGTCACGGATGTGCTTTTACACCGGCCGCTACGTGCGCTCGCATGGTTCGACCTGGAACGGCATACCGCTGCGTGTCGGTGAGTGGACCATGGGTGATCATTTGCGCGAACTCGGCCTGCGCACCGCGCTGTGCGGGAAGACCCACATGGAGGCCGATGCCGAAGGTCTAAAGCGCCTCGGCATCGATCCGAACTCGACCATCGGTGTGCTGCAGTCGGAATGCGGCTTCGAGCCATGGGACCGGCTCGACGGTCTCCACCCGGATGGCTACGGCCATCCGCCAACGCACTATAACGACTACCTGCGCGGTCTTCAGTTTGGCGGCCCGAACCCGTGGGAACAATGGGCCAACGCGGCTGAGGGCGACGACGGGGAGATCCTTTCCGGCTGGCTCCTCGAACATGCAGACAAACCCGCCCGCGTGCCGGACGAACACTCCGAAACGCCCTACGCGACCACGCGCGCGATGGAATTCATTGATGCAGCCGGCGATCAGCCCTGGTGTCTGCACCTGTCCTACATCAAGCCGCATTGGCCCTACATCGTGCCGGCGCCCTACCACAATATGTACACCGCCGCGCACGTCATTCCGGTCGTACGCAGCGCCGCTGAGCGCGATACCGCCCATCCGTTGCTCAAGGCCTATCACCAGCATCGCTTCTCGCAGGTCTTTGCCCGCGATGGCGTGCGCGAGCACGTCATTCCCGCCTACATGGGCCTCATCAAGCAGATCGACGATCAACTCGGCCGCCTCTGGAGGTTTCTCGATCAGCGCCGGTTGTTCGAAAATACGATGATCGTTTTCACCTCCGATCACGGTGATTATCTCGGCGATCACTGGCTCGGGGAAAAGGAGATGTTTCACGAGGTCTCGGTCAAGGCGCCGTTGATCGTCTACGATCCCTCGCCCGAGGCCGATGCAACGCGCGGCAGCATCAACCGTGATTTGGTCGAGTCCATCGATTTGGTCCCGACGTTCGTTGAGTTTGCCGGCGGCAAAGTGCGCGACAATATCTTGGAAGGCATCTCGCTGCTGCCGGCCTTGCGCAGCCCGCAATACAGATTAACCCGGCATGCGGTCATCGCCGAATACGATTATGCCGTGCGTCGGGCTCGACGCATTCTCGGCCAACCGATACCCGATTGCAAATTGATCATGGCGTTCGACGGGCGCTGGAAATATATCCATGTCGAGGGCATGGATCCCATGCTGTACGATCTTGAAACCGATCCCAACGAGTTCACGGACCTCGGCACAGATCCGGCTTATGAAAGCGAGCGGGACCGCCTGCGCGACGTCATTTTCACGTGGTCGCGCAAGCCCAAGGCGCGGGTGACGGCAACCGACCAACAGATTGCAGCGCGAGCCGGAGGCGAGTTCAAGCGTGGTATTTTGATCGGCTTCTGGGATCACAATGACATCGAGGCAGCAATCCGGGATGGGGAAAGTGGCAACTAGTGGTCTCAATCACTAGGCAACCTCTGATCAAGTCAGAGGTTTGCAAAGGGTCGCGCCCTTCGACACACCTCTGATTTGATCTGAGGTTCGTTATCGCCTGTCAGGCTGAGCCCGAACCATCCCGCGGACCTGCTTGAACGGCGGAAATGATCTAAAGGCTCGGGTGATTGCCACCGGATACGGCAATGATCTCACCGGTGACAAAAGATGCTTCGTCACTCGCAAGAAAACAGGCGACGTCGGCGATCTCGCGTGCCTCACCGAACCGCTTGAGGAACGAAGCCACCGTCAGACGCTCAGCATCTTGCGCGTCGAGGCGCTCGGTGACCGAAGTACGGATCACACCCGGCGCGATGCAGTTGACATTGACATTGGGGGCAAATTCGCCAGCAAGACTGCGGGTCCAGGACGCAACGGCTGCCTTCGCGGCCGCATAATCGCATTGCCCCGGTTCACCGGCAAAGACCACCGACGAAATATTGACGATCTTGCCGTAGGCGCGTTCGAGCATGCCCGGGGCGAGTTTCTTTATCAGATGGAACCCGCTCTTCAGGTTTAGCGCGAAGGTGTCGTCCCATTGCTCTTCAGTCATCTCCAGAAAAGGCGTATAGAGCTGTTTCGAGCGTATGCCGCCGACGACATTGACCAGGATGTCAACCCTGCCAAAATGCTCCAATGCGCGGTCACCGACCTCGGCTGCTTCGTGTGCATCGATCCCATTGGCACGCTGCTGAATGACCTGACATTGCGGATGCGCGGCACTGACATCTTCAAACGATTGATTGAGCCGGGCACCGGATATATCTGTCAGCACCAAACTCGCACTTTCACGTGCGAATTTCTGCGCAATGGCCCTTCCCATCGGGCCGCCGGCGCCGGTAATCAAGGCAATTTTGTTGGCAAGTCTCACGAGCAGCGCCCGTTTTCGGTTACCATTTCGCGGAGCTCCTTTTTGAGGATCTTGCCGGTCGGGCCGAGTGGCAGGGTATCCTTGAAAACCACCCGGCGCGGTGCCTTGTATGCGGCGAGGTGTTCGCGACAATATGCGATCAACTCCTCCGCGCTCGCAGACGTGCCTGCGGCAGGCACGACGTAGGCAACGGGTATTTCGCCTCGGTCCGCATCAGGAGCACCAATGAGGGCGCACAAGGCGACATCATCACGCCGGTAGAGGACGTCCTCCACTTCGAGCGGATAGATGTTGTAGCCCCCCGAAATGATAACGTCCTTCTTGCGGTCGATGATGTGGAGATGGTCGAAATCGTCGATGAAGCCGATGTCTCCGCTGAGCCACGCGCCATCGCGGAACGCTTCATCCGAGGCCTCGGGGTCCTGCCAGTAGCCGGGGCCGACCGTATCGCCGGCAACGGCGATCTCGCCAGTCTTGCCACGGTCTGCCGGGCGGCCGTCATCGTCGACAACCGTGATCGTTGCATTGCCGATCGGCAGACCGACTGATCCGGCGATGCGTGGCCCCATCAGCGGCTCAGCCGTAATGTACGTGGACACCTCGGTTGCACCGTAGATGTTAATCAGTCTAGTCCGCAGCTTGTTCTCGAACTCGGCAACAAGCGAGGGCACGAGAACAGCGCCGCCAGCGAGGCACAAACGCAGAGACGAGAGGTCGTGGCGTTGGCGATCATAAGCGTTGAGTAAGAACGTGAACATCGTTGGCGTTCCAAAAAAGATCGTGATCTTGTGACGCTCAATATCCGCAATGACACCGTCGAGATCCCAACGCTCGCGTAGAATAAGCGTGCCGCCGTTATAGACCGCGCCGTTCAGGACCACGGTGGTGCCGAAATTATTGAACAACGGAAGAATTCCCAAGAACACCTCTTTGCCCGATCTGCAAGCGGAGTAGACTTCGCCGCCGCGAATCGCAGCCAGGATGTTGCGCTGGTTCTGCATGGCACCCTTGGGCTCGCCTGTGGTCCCCGACGTGAAGAACAGCGCGGCGACGTCCTCCGGCCCCACTGAATCTTCGGGTAGGGAGGGGGCGGCACGCACGAGCAGGTCTTCCAATGGCAGGGCCCGGTCATCACCGCCGAAGACCAGCACATGTTGCAGGGATGCGAGGCTCTCCCGGCAACTGCGCACGTGCACTGCCCGTTCAGTGTCGGTTATGAGAACGTTGGCCGCGGTCCGCGGCACAATTTTGGTGATTTCGCTGGATCGATACATCGCGCTCATCGGCGTCGCGATGGCGCCGATCAACTGGCAAGCATGATAGGCGAACGCAAGCTCGGGGCGGCTTGGAAGATAAAGACAAACCGGCTCCCCCTTGGCGACACCATGGTCGAGCAATACCTGGGCCAACCGTGCCGCCTGATCGTAATATTCGGCGTATGTCCAGGATCGGTCCTCGCACACAAGAAACGTCTTGTTCGCGAAATGACGAGCTTGCGATTTCAATAGTTCGGACAATGTCTGCATAATGACACCCTTGAAGCGATGACCACGGCACGGGTATGCCGCACTCGTTTCGACCGCGCGCGACAGTTCCCGTTACGATGCAAATTTTCTGAAGTCCGGTTTGCGCTTTTCGGTGAACGCGCGCACGCCTTCCTTGGATTCTTCGGTGTCATAGTAAAGCTTCAGTGCCTGCATCCCGAACGAGGCATTCCCACGTATTCCTTCGCTATCGAGGTTGAATGATCGCTTGGCGATGGCAAGAGCGGTGGGGCTCTTGTCCATGATTTCGTCGCACCAGCGCTGCACTTCGCCATCCAGTTCATCAGCCGGCACGACGGTGTTGACAAGCCCCATCTGAAGCGCTTCCCGGGCCGAGTAACGGCGGCACAGGTACCACATCTCCCGCGCTTTCTTCTCACCGACGACACGCGCGAGGAACGCGGTGCCAAAGCCCGGATCGACGGAACCCATTTTCGGGCCAACTTGACCGAACACCGCGTTTTCTGACGCGATCGTAAAGTCACAAATCGTACACAGCACGTTACCGCCGCCGATCGCAAAGCCCTGCACACGCGCAATGACCGGCTTCGGTGCATCGCGGATGATCGAATGCAGGTCCTCCATCGGCAGGCCGATCATACCGCGACCGTCATATTGGCCTTCATGGGCGGACTGATCGCCGCCGGTGCAGAAGGCCTTGTCGCCAGCGCCAGCGAGTACGATTACGCCAATCGCATTGTCCCAGGCGGCCTTGTTGAGGGCGTCAATCAACTCTTCGCAGGTGCGGCCACGAAATGCGTTGTATTTTTCGGGGCGGTTGATGGTGATCCAGGCGGCGCCGTTGCGCACGTCAAAGAGGATATCTTCGTAGCTCATGGGAAAACTCCAGTTGAACGTCGGTTGGTTGTGTCACTCAGTCTGACGGGTGGCCCTGTCGTTGTTCACAAGCCCCGTGTCGGTCACAACCGCTTCGCGCCATGTGGCCTAACCGCTCATCGTGAGGCCGCCGGAAACGCTCAGCACCTGACCGGTCACGAACGAGGCTTCATCGCTGGCAAAGAATGCTACGGCACCGGCAAGGTCCTGCGGCTGACCGAGGCGGCCCATCGGGATCGCGCGCCGAAACGCCTCCGCGAGTTTTTCCGGGCTGCCGGACTCATCCAGCACACCTTGCAACAAGCCGGTCTCGGTCGGTCCCGGGCAGACGACGTTGAACGTGATGCCCTGGCGTGCATGCTCTCGCGCCAGCGTCTTGGACAGACCAACCAGTCCCGCCTTGCAGGCGGCATAAACGGCCTCGCCCGCCGATCCGACGCGGGCTGCGTCGGAGGCGATGTTGATGACGCGGCCGCGGCCACGTTCGGCCATGCCGGGAAGCACTGCGAAGTGCATGTTCAAGGCACCGGTGAGATTGACGTCGATGATCTTCTGCCAGAGCGCCGGTTCTGTTTTGAGAAACGGCTTGAAGACATCCCAGCCGGCATTATTGACCAGGATGTCGACAGGACCGAGGTCGACTTCGACCGCAGCAATGCCAGCCGTGATGCCGGCGAGGTCGGTGATGTCAACCTTGTACGGCTTGGCGTTGCCGCCTTCGCCGATGATTCGTTCGGCAGTTGTCGCCGCCGCCTCGGCGCTTAAATCGAACACGGCAACGTTGCCGCCGCCTTGCGATAAACGACAACATATTTCCTTACCAATGCCCCCACCGCCGCCAGTGACAACTGCTGTCCGAGCTTCTAAATCGTACATCCAATGCTACCTTTTCTACATACTACAACGCCGGAAAAGAACGGAGAGGCCCGCCAGCATGCACCAGCGCTGCCGGTCCATGCAAATATATTGCATGCGTCGAAATATAAGTCAATATATTGACGTAAATTTTTATGCTAGAGATGCGCACGACTTGGCCGTGAGATGAAGGCGGAGAACCCATGACTGAGGATTCGGGCAATGTTGGCGATGCGCGACAGGAACTGGCCAACCGCATTTTCTTCGCTCTCTATCGGTGTTCAAATCTGATGCACAAGACCGGCACCAGGGCGGTCAGCGAATTCCAGATGACCACCCAGAACTGGGCGGTACTGGGGGCGCTGTCGCGACCCGAAGCCGAGGCCGGCATGAGCGTTGGGGATCTTGCCGGTTACCTGGGTGTGACGCGACAGAATATGACGGTCGTTGTCCGTCGCTTGGAAAGCCAGGGGCATCTGGAGAGGACGATCGGTGAAGATGATAGGCGTTCGCGCCGGATACGGCTGACCTCGGGCGGCCGTAAGCTCTGGCAAAGCAGTCTACTGCCAGCGATACACGACTACTACAGTGAGGCCCTGGCCGGCTTCTCCTTCAACGACGAAGTCAGCCTGCTGCACCATCTCAACCGTCTGTTCCAGAATTTGAGCGCAATGGACGCCTCCCATGGAACGGATGAGACGTAGGCGTCTGGCTGTTTGATCATCGCTGCCGGCGCGATCGCGCTGCGTGAGACCTCCGTTCGGAGCGCCTGACAATGGCCTTCAGCTCAGAGCACAATTTGGGCTTAGAGCGACCTGCCTTTATTCGGAATCGGAACGATCCCGAATAAAGGCAGAAAGTTGCTCGCCTCTAAAGTGGCGATCATCATTGTGCTTTAAGTTGGAACCGCAATAGCGGTTCCAACTTAAAGCACAATGATCTAGCGGTCTGCATCACCTAAAATGATGCATTGAGATGCACAAAATGCGGCGTTGGACCGCGTGTGCGATCGACCACATCGAACCGCGTGTTTCGCCTCACCTGTTGTAGATGTGGTCGGCGTGGCGACCGCGTACTGGTGAAGTGATTGGGTTGGGCTGGTGGATCTGGACCGGTTGAATTGCGGACAAGAGGAGAAAAGTGCGATGGGTGACAGTTGGCTGAGGCTCGACGACAAGGTTTGCACCGTGACCGGCGCCGGCAGCGGTATTGGCAGGGCAGCCGCCACCGAATTTGCAAGTGTCGGCTGCAAGGTGGCGCTGCTTGATTGCGACGTCGCAGCGGTTGAAGCTGTTGTCACGGCCATCCGGCAGGCGGGTGGCGAGGCGCTTGCCGTGGCCTGCGATGTGACCAACGATGAAAGCGTTGCGCGCGCAGGTGTTGCCGTCAACGACGCTTTCGGCGTCAGCGATATCTTGATCAACAATGCCGGCATTCTGAGGCCCGGCACGCTGGCGGACCTTGCTGTTCGCGACTGGCAGCATCTGATGGACGTCAATGTCACCGGTTATTTGCGTTGCGCGCAGGTGTTCGGCCGGGCGATGCTCGCGCGCGGTCACGGTGCCCTGGTCCACGTGGCCTCGATTGCGGCCTCCCAGCCGCAGGCCAACAGCGGTGCCTATTCACCCGGCAAGGCCGCCGTCGCCATGCTGTCACGGCAATTGGCCTACGAGTGGGGTCCGCGTGGTGTCAGAAGCAATGTCGTCAGCCCCGGCCTGGTGCGGACCGCTTTGAGCGAGGCCTTCTATCAGGCTCCGGGCGTGCTCGAAAAACGCGAAGCGATCGTCCCGCTGCACCGTGTTGCCAAGCCGGAAGATATTGCGCAGGCCATCGTGTTTCTCGCCAGCCCGCGGTCCGACTATATCAACGGCCAGGAGATCCTGATCGATGGCGGTCTCGCTCAATCGCTGATGGGATTTGTACCGCGGCCTGGATTCGAGTAAAGCAGATCGCTGCCAGCGTTGCCAACTCACAATGTCAATTTCCCTCGATCAACTCGCGCAAAGATACCCCGGCGCAAAGACGTTCTGCTTTGGTGACAACCGCGATCTCAGCGCCCGGCTGCTGGACCTCGTGAGGTCGGGTCGCAAGACGGCAACGACGACGGCACTGCGCGATGTCGAGACCGGCGATCAGGCCATGCCGGTGAAAGGGCGCCGGGATATCGCGCTCGACTGGGACGGCGCGCCCGCTGTCGTCATCGAGACGACGGCAGTTCATGTGTGCCGGTTCGATGAGGTCAGCGAGAGTTTCGCAGTAGCCGAAGGCGAGGACGATGATCTCGCCGGCTGGCGCCACAACCACAAGGCCTACTTCGAAAGAAGCGGTGGTTTCAGCGTTGATATGAAGGTCATCTGTGAGCGCTTTCGGGTCGTCGAGGTTATCTCATGAATTCTGTTCTGTCGCCCGCCCAGAGATCGTTCCTCAATGCCATGCCGGTGGCCCGACTGGCAAC
This sequence comes from Hyphomicrobiaceae bacterium, assembly GCA_965223355.1. Classification (GTDB taxonomy): domain Bacteria; phylum Pseudomonadota; class Alphaproteobacteria; order Rhizobiales; family Hyphomicrobiaceae; genus Tectiglobus. Next base: position 1,570,989 of record CBDCWE010000003.1, on the reverse strand, counting down.
AGCGGATGCCAACGCCGTGCCGCATGCGATCCCGATCTGCTTCACGGTGATCGATGACACCTTGTATTTTGCCCATGACGAGAAGCCGAAAACCGACATTTCGCGGCCCTTGAAGCGCGTGCGCAATCTGATCGAAAACCCACGTGCCTGTGTCGTTGTCGATCGCTATGACGATGATTGGCAGCGGTTGGGCTGGGTGATGATCCACGGTCGCGGCGAGATCCTCAGCGACGGCGACGAACAATTGCAAGCCCACAACGCCCTGCGCCGGCGCTATCTGCAATACCGTGACATGTACCTTGAGCCGTTGCCGGTGATCGCGGTGCGGATCGACCGGGTCGTAAGCTGGGGCAATCTGGACTGAACCTGGACTGAACTTGGACTGAACCTCGACCGCACCTAGACCGAACCTGGACCGAACCGTTTCTGCCTCAGGCAGGTTGTTCGGGCCCAAAGCGGCGATCATCTTCCGTGCCTTGAGTTGGAACCGCAATGGTGGTTCCCACTCCAGGCACAGAAGATCCATGGAGCCTCCCACAATCTGCACCGTCCGACGTCACAAACGTTACTAACGTTGTGCGATCCGGTTCTTTCTTTAGGTTCGCTTGACGGTCTGCTTGTCAGTGCGATCTGGAAGGCGAGACGTTCATCCGCAATGTCGTGGCAGCGAACTGAAAGGTTTTGCAATGAGGTTTTTTGCGGCCGTGAGTGGCGCACTCGTCTGGATATTTGCGTCCATAGCCATCGCTAATGCTGCGATTGAAGACGCTTATCTGTCCAAGGCTCCAATCTTTATCAGCAACGTAACGGTCATCGACGGACAGGGTAATCCGCCGGTGGCGGGACAGGATATCCTGATACGGGATGGCAAGATTCAAGCGATCACCGCCACGGGAAAATCCTCCGCACCGCGAGGTGCGACCATCGTCAACGGTCGCGGGCTGACGGCCATGCCGGGCCTCATCGACATGCATTATCACCTGATGGGCGGTTGGAGTGCCGGCAAGGCCATGCCCAAAAAGTACCCTGAACGCTATGACGATAAGGGGATCCAGCAGAACCTCGCGGCTTTGCTCTATGCGGGAGTGACAACCGCCTTTGACATGGGAAGCCCCCACAGGTGGATTATCGCGCAGCGAGAGAAAATGCGTACGGGCGAATATATCTCTCCGAGATACTTCATCGTCGGCATGGCAATCAGCCAGCATCCCTCCGGCTGGGACGGCCTCGGTGGCCCATCGGATATGCTGACGATCAAGATTGAGACGCCCGATCGGCCAAAGATCGGCAAGTTGCTCGATGACCTCTACGTTGGAAACGGCATCAGCCATATCAAACTGTACTCAGGGATTTCGGCATTGGCCGCCACCTGGGTGGTCAAGGAGGCCGAGGCGCGAGGTATCACTGCGATCGCCGATATGTGGCAACTCAACATGAGCGCAGATTGGATGCGTATGACGGGGCTGCACGGCTGGGCTCACGCGTCTCCGAACCCGATCAGCGAAGAAGGGCTTAACTGGATGCGCGAGAACAAAAAGTTTGTTGTCGCGACCTTGAATGTCGGAGAAAAACTTTCCGGAATGCGCGTGATAGACGAAGGCGGCAGCAAGGCGCTGTTGAAGAACCCGCTGGTCGTCGACGTGTGGGGCAAAGAGGTGGTCAACGATTTCTATGCGTCTTATCCGGACGTGCGGGAAAACACCTACGATGGCCCGAAGGCATTCTATCAGGTCTACAATTTTGGGCTCCTGAAGAAGTTTCGAGATCGATTCCTGCAGAACGTCAAAAAGGCCTATGATGCTGGCGTGCTGATCGCCGGTGGATCCGACTCACCTGCCTTTCCGACGCTGTGGTCCGGCGAGACGATGCATCGCGAGTTAGAACTGTTCGTGATGGCCGGCATTTCACCAATCGAGGCGATCAAGCTGTGCACTTACAATGCTGCGCTGATCCTCAGTAAGCAGGACGAGTTCGGCTCGCTCCGAGCCGGATTGGCGGCGGACGTGCTGTTGGTCTCGGGCAAGCCCTGGGAGAACATTTCGCACACCCGCAACATCAAACATGTCATCGTGCGCGGCGGTCTGCTTGATCGCAAGAAACTGCTGACGTCATGGAAGTAGAGTGGCGGCAGTGCCGGAGCAAGATTGAGAGGGTCTGACGCCAAACTGTCGGCATTGTCATCGCTCGAAACCAACGATCGGTTTCCGGCAGGTCGTGGATGGCGGGTCGACGGTACGTGCGATCGGTGCGCTCACCGCGGCCGCGGCACGGCGTTTACGAAATCGAGCAACCTGCCATTGTTCGGAATCGTTCCGATTTCCGAACAATGGCAGACCCGCCGAGGGCGGAAATGGTCCGGGTGCCACTCATCAACTCAATTTCAACGCCCTCGTGAATGATTGAGGTCAGTTTGCGTAGCGATAGCGTCGGATTGCACGTTGCCGGCGCAACCAGGCGCGGTATCGTGCAGCGCGAGCTCGGTAGCGCCACTCCTCGTAGGTTCGTGGCCGGCGAGCCTGAGAGCGGCGCGCACATCGTTGACCCGGACGGCATCCGACATGGGATCGCACAGTGCCTGGTGGCGCTCGTCGTGCCGCGCCGCCCGACTGATGATTGCGCTGCGCTCTGACCGTGCGCTGCGGTTCTGGTTGGCGGGCGGGCGAGATCCCGCGCGGGGCGGTCGACGCGGATGACCGGGCCAAGGGGTTGCGCCTCGGGAGGACGACGAGCCGGCGCGGCACTGTCTTGACAATCGTTTTGCCGGCACCGGGAGCGGCCGTTGCGGGCGAGGCCGTGCCCAGACGTTTGCGCGGCGCCGGCACTGGGTGGCGGATTTTGGGCTCGGAGATCGTGCCGCCGCTTTGACCGCGGTTCAAAATGACCGGCTTGGATACCTCGGAGACCGCCGGTTTGGCGCCTTGCACCTCGGCCCGCTCGCGCGGCTGGCCGGTACTTGGGATACGTCTGAAAACGGCGGTGCCGTTTGGCGGTTCGCGCTTGGGGCCAGCGGTACGGATTGCCGCCTGGTCGGCGCCGCTCGGCGTTGCTGCTTTCGGCTCGATCGTACTGACCGTACTGACGGTGCTGACCGGCTCGCGTTTACCGGTGGGGACGACGCGAACCCTGCCGTTGGCGCCCGGCGTTGGCGCCGGTATGAAACGGCGAAAGAGCGGACTTTCTCGCGAGAAGACGCGTTTCGTGCCCGTGCCGGCTGGCGCGGATCGCGGTTGAGCCACTCCTGGCGATGTCTGGTGCTTTTGCTCGGCCGTGCTCGGCGCCGACAGCAGGCAAATCGACAGCGCTGCCCATGGCCAGGCAGCATAACGTCTGTGTGAGCGCTCAACAGCTTGTTTGATCATGCACAGCGCAGACATACGAAACGCAGACATGGGCAACTCCCAAACTGGATGCGCGCCCAGAGTTCGCCTTGTAAACCCGGAACGCGCCTTGTGAACACTATCGGCAATCTGACCTGTGGCCCGTGGCCTATGGCTTGTGACCGGCGGCCCGATCCGCCAAAGTCGCAGCGCCGCGACGCTCAGGCACGAACGCCTCAGGATTGGGGCGATTTTCCGCCGCCTTTCGGACGGATGCGATCCCAAACCACCTCAAATTGGAATAATAGCTAAACCTGAAGTGTGGCATCCAATCGGCACCGTTGGGCAGGTGTGCGCCCGCGACCCGCACCATCGCCAATTCAAAGCCGGCCTGATCTCTTAGGCAACCTGCCTTTATTCGGAATCGGAACGATCCCGAATAAATGCAGAAAGTTGCTCGCCTCTAAAGTGGCGATCATCGTGCTTTAAGTTGGAACCGCAATAGCGGTTCCAACTTAAAGCACGATGATCTAGGCAAGCCTTGTAAGACAATTCCGACACCGCTCGTCACAATCGCCGCACGCTTCACTGGCCATTCGCTTTGCCCCCGTTGTCGATCATGAGTCAACAAGGTAAAACTGCTCCGCTGAGCAACCTATGTGAGGTGCAGTGCCTCGGTCAGGCTATCGTGTGCGGGTGCTTGTTCAATGGAGAGATAATGTCTGGAAAAATCGGGATCGGGGCGACGTTTCCGGCGCTGACGATTAAGCTCGTCAGCGGTGGCACGCTCGACCTGCCGGAAGGCCTTGGCGAACATTACAAGGTCATCCTGTTTTATCGCGGCCACTGGTGACCGTATTGCCGCCGGCAGTTGGTCGGCTTTGCAGAAAAATCGGCCGAGTTGACACAGCTCGGCGTCTCCGTCGTCGCGGCAAGCGTCGACCCAATCGACAAGGCCAAGGAAGTAGCCGACGAGGTCAACTTCCCGATCGGATATGAAGTTACGCGCGACATTGCAGACACGCTCGGGTCCTGGTGGGAAGATCGCCGCCAGATCATCCAACCGTCTGAGTTCGTGGTCGGACCGGATAACAAAATCCGCGCTTCGAGTTACTCGGACGGACCGATTGGTCGCGTGGCTGCCGACGACGTCATCCGTCTGGTCACCTTCCTTGAGTCGCAGAAGACCTGACGCATCCGATAATCAACCGTGCAAAAATGCGGCCCGGAGCAACCCGGGCCGCATTTTTGCGGCCAACCGCAGAGAGCCGTGCGCATGAACCGAGCCGGCGTGCCCATCGTCAAGGATCTGGTCTTGATCGGCGGCGGTCATGCACACGTCACTGTGCTCAAACGCTTCGGGATGAAACCAATACCCGGCGTCCAGCTGACCCTCATCTCTCCCGACGCCCATACGCCCTATTCCGGCATGCTGCCCGGCCTGATTGCAGGTCACTACACATTTGACGAGGCCCACATCGACCTGGTGCCGCTCGCGCGGTTTGCCGGCGCGCGCTTCATTTGTGCGGCGGTTGAACGGGTCGATCCGGAGCGCAGGCTGGTGTTCATAGCGGGCCGTCCGCCATTGCCTTACGATGTTTTGTCCATCAACGCCGGGTCGACACCCAGCCCCGAGATGGTGCCGGGCGCTGCCGAGCGTGTGATCCCCGTCAAACCCGTCGCACAGTTCCTTGACCAATGGGCTGCGCTTCAGGACCGCGTTAGCGCCAATCCCGGATGCCAAATCGGCGTCGTCGGTGCCGGCGCCGGCGGCGTCGAGCTTATATTGTCCGCGCAGTTTGCCATCACCGCCCGCCTTGGCGCTGCCGGCGCGCGCGATCAGGCGCAATTTCACGTCATCACCCGCGGTGATGACATCCTCGACACGCATAATGCGCGCGTGCGAGCCAGGTTCCGGCGAATTCTGAAGAAACGCGGGATCAACGTACACACCGGTTTCAACGTCACCCACGTCGATCAGCGGGGCGTGCATGCAGGGCCGAAGACGGTCGCGCTGGATGAGATCTTCTGGGTGACGGGTGCCAATGCGCCGCCGTGGATTGCAGCGTCCGGTTTCGACACCGATGATCTAGGATTTATGGCCGTGGCACCGACCCTGCAGTCGCTGTCCCACACAGGCGTTTTCGCGGCCGGTGATATCGCTGCCGTTAGCGGCTATCCGCGCCCGAAGTCCGGCGTCTTTGCGGTGCGCCACGGGCCGCCGCTCGAAGCCAACCTGAGGCGTTCGATCCTCGGCAAGCAACCAAAGAACTTCCGCCCGCAAAGAGCGTTTCTCAGCCTGATCTCGACCGGCGGCCAGCATGCCGTCGCATCACGCAGCAACTGGGGCTTTTCCGGTCACTGGGTGTGGCGTTGGAAAGATCACATCGACCGCAGCTTCATGGCAAAGTTTAACACGTTGCCGGCAATGGCGCCGGTCGATGCGCAGGCGCCGCTACCCAAACTGCCGCCGGCGTTGATCACGCGCGAACTCGAACATCAACTGGGGCCGACGGAGATGCGCTGTGGCGGATGCGGGGCCAAGGTCGGGGCGGTGACACTCCAGAACGTGCTCGGCCAGATTGAGGTCGCCAATGGAAGCGGGATTATTGCGGGCCTTGATGCGGCCGATGATGCCGCCATCATCGCCCCGCCCCAAGACCGTGAGCTGGTCCAGTCGGTCGACTTCTTTCGTGCGATGGTCGAAGATCCGTTCGTGTTCGGGCAGATCGCGGCCAATCATTGTCTCGGCGACATCTACGCGATGAACGGCGCACCACACTCCGCAATGGCAATCGCGACGTTGCCCTTCGGCCTGCCTGAGAAGACCGAGGCGATGCTGTCACAGCTCATGGCCGGTGCCAACCGTGTCCTGAAGGAAGCTGGGTGCGCACTGATCGGCGGCCATACCGGCGAGGGCAGTGAATTATCGCTCGGGTTTGCCGTCACCGGCCTGATCGAAAGCGGCAGAGCCTTGCGCAAGAACGGGCTCGTGGAGGGCCAGGCCCTGATCCTTACCAAGGCGCTTGGCACCGGCGCGTTGTTTGCGGCGGACATGCGCGCCAAGGCCAAGGGCCGATGGCTTGTCGGCGCGGTGCGGTGTGCCTGTCAATCAAACCGGATGGCGGCAAAAATTCTTGATCGCCATGGCGCCGCCGCCGCCACTGACGTGACCGGTTTTGGCCTCGTCGGTCATCTCAGTGAGATGCTCGACGCGTCGCGGGCCATTGCGACGGTAAACCTGGCTGCCGTGCCGGCGCTCGACGGTGCGCTCGAAACACTGTCGGTCGGCATTGTGTCATCGTTGCAGGACCAGAACCTCAGGCAGGAGACGATCATTGCCAATCGCCACGATCACCGCACGACGGCGCGCTATCAACTGTTGTTCGACCCGCAGACAGCGGGCGGACTGCTGGCCGCCGTGCCGGGCGAAACCGCGCACGGCTGCATTCGCGATCTGCACGGCGCTGGTTACGATGATGCCGCCGTTATCGGTTACGTGTCGGGCGCCGCGCCCGATCGCGCCATCGAAATCAGGTTGCGGTGACGGATCGCCAGGCGGCGCGGGCGAGCCGGCCGGCAAATGGCCGGCCACCTCAGGCGGAGATCGTCTCAGCAGCGCTTCTGGCCGCACTGGTCCCGGACGTCGGATGCTCGTTGGTGGCGGGCGAAGACCATTTGTGAAGCATGTTGCGCAAGGCCTTGGCGGAATAGGGTTTGGCAAGAATATCAACCATTCCACTGTATTCGCACGCCAACAATTTCTCATCCGTCGTTTTGCCGGTCATGGCGATGATCGGTGGAACCGGCCGGCCGGATGCGCACTTTTCCTCGCTGATTAGTTTGGCGGCGGTGACCCCGTCCATATCCGGCATTTGGCAATCCATCAGGATGATGTCGAACTCTTCCGATCGTGCCCGTTCGACGGCGTGGCGACCGTTGTCTGCGATCACCACCTCACAACCAAGTTCATCGAGATACTCCATCGCAACGAACTGATTGACGGCATTGTCCTCGGCAACCAGCACCCTCGACGGCAAGCCAACACCCGTCGACTCGATATCATCACAGCGGTTGATTTGCGGTGCCGGCGGTTGCAGAACGTTGCGCACCAGCATCACAAATGCGGGACGGCGCATCGGTTTGCTTGCAACATTTAGAGATGGTTCGATCTTGGCGAGGTCGGCTTCGGCATCGCTCGGAACCGAAGTCAACCAAATGACCTCGAGCTTGTTCGGGCCAGAGGCCTTGTGGACAAACTTTGCAAACGCATAGTCGCTCGATCGGTCGAGGTCGCCATCAACGATGGCCAGATCAAATTGCGTGTTGTCGAGCGCCGCACACTCAAGCTCTGCGACACCGTCGGCGATGGTTTCGGCCATTGCCAGTTCGACATCCGGTGCCTTGAGATACGCCGCAGCAATTTCACGCGCGGTCGGATCATCGTCAACGATCAACACGCGAGTTCCCGCAATCAGTTCCGGGCTCTCACCGCCGCCGTCATCGGCCGTCTCGATAACGGGAAGGACGAGATCAAACCAAATGCGTGTGCCTTCGCCGAGCCTGCTTTCGAACGCAATCCTGCCCTGCATCATCTCGACGAGATGCTTCGAAATCGACAAACCCAAGCCGGTGCCGCCAAAGCGACGACTGATGGATGAATCGGCCTGGCTGAACGGCTCGAACAGTTGCCTTTGAACATTCGGATCAATGCCGATCCCGGTATCGATGACCTCGAAGCGGATCTCACGCGCCGGCGGCTCAACGGTGCCGGCAACGCCCATAACATTGACGCGCACTTCGCCGGTCTTTGTAAACTTGATGGCGTTGCCGACCAGATTGAGCAGGACCTGGCGCAAGCGCCCAGCATCGCCCCTGAACAGGCCAATGGCGCTGGTGTCGACAAACAGGTTGAACCGCAAGCCCTTCTTCTGGGCCTGTTCGGCCAACAGATCCATGACGTCTTCGACGCATTCATTAAGCTGAAAGTGATGCACCTCCAGGCCCATGTGGCCACTTTCGATTTTCGATAGATCGAGGATGTCGTTGATGATAGCCAACAACGACTTGGCGCTGTGGCTGATCGTGCTAACAAGCTTATGTTGACGTTCCGACAGCGACGTGCGCAACAGCAGATCCGTCATGCCGAAGACGCCGTTCATTGGCGTGCGTAGTTCATGACTAACATTGGCGAGAAATTGTGACTTGGCTTCCGTGGCCGCGATCAGATCGGTGTTCGTCTGGCGCAGGTTATCTTCGACGCGCTGACGTTCACGCGCTTCAAGGATCAGTGAGGCCATGTTGGCAATCGCGGTTGCAAAGACCTGATGATCTGCCTGCCACTTGCAGCCATCCGCGTCGCTCTCGAGCAAAAGAACGCCTTCCAGAACGGCATCTCTCATGACGGGAACGGCGAGTAGCCGGCTGGTGGCGTTCGGTGCCAGGATTTTGACCTCGAGCGGGCGGGTGCGCGGGTCCTCAAGCGCATCGTTTGCAACAATCGTGCGCCCGGCCTGCAGATCTTCGAACAGTTCCGGTGCCGCCGAGCTGCTGAGGCTGCCGCCGGTTGCGTGGCGGTTGGCCACTGTCGAATAGGCGTCGACGCAGTGGAAGCTCCCGGTGTGCTCGATATCCAGCCACATGCTGACACGACGTGCGCCAAGCAGGCGGCCACTGGTTTCCGTCAACTGGCACATGGAGGTTAGCCAGTCGGGACCCGCGATTTGGATTCGGGCAGTAAGTCCGCTGAGCGCCATCTGCTGTTGGATCAAACTGTCGCGTTGATTAGCGACGGCGGTTTCCGCGCGGCTGCGCTCGACGACCTCGGCCTTCAAACGCTCGTTGGCTTCAACGGCTACCTGGGCCGACTGTTCGGCGGCACGCGTGCGTTCGGATACGCGTTTCTCAAGCTGCGTACTCAGCTCCTGCAGCTGGCCGATCGCGGATTGGAGTTCCTCATTCTTCTGCTCAAGCAAGGTGACGTCGTCGAACGTGACGATCGCGCCCTGGATCGACCCTTGCGCATCCAGCACTGGTGTCGAGTTGGCAACAAAGCTAAATCTCTCCTGATCACTCATGGTCAGGGCCAGTGAAACGTTGGTCTGGGCGGTGCCGTCCCTGACCGCGCATTGCCATGGCCAGTTCCGGTCCTCATCGGACCCGTCCTGCCAGGTCCATTCCAAATCGTTCAACCGCTGACCAAGCAGGCGCTGTTTGGCAATCTTTGTCAGATCTTGGAAGGCCTGGTTGACAAGCACGACGGTCTCTCGCCGGTCGACGATCAAGACACCCTCCGCCATCGTGTCGAATGCTGTTTGTACCCGGCCGGGGACGGTTTGGTTCGGATCAAACTCCCGCAAGGTATGGCGCAGCACGAAGTCGGTCGCCAGCAGACCCGTCACACCCAGGAAGGCCAACAAATAAAGCAGATTTGACGACAGTCCGAAAATGTCCTCGGCCGGGTTCAGCGGCTTGAATGCGATTTCGATCCGCCCCCAAAGTTCGCTGTCGCGATACAGCGGAATGCGGACCTTTGACGATGTGGACTTTCTGTTGATATTCGGTTTGGGCCAATTATTTTGGTGATCGCCGGAAGCGACGACGATCCGCCCATCGGCCCTGCGAATGGCGATCGAATCAACTTCATCATTGCGCGCCACGACCGTTGCGATCGTCAACTCGATCAGTTCCGTGTCGGTATGGCTGGCCGCATTGGCGAGTTGTATTGCGAGTGCCTCGGCAATCCTTGCCCGCGCTTCGATGGCATTCTTGGTTTCACTCGGCAACAGGCCAAATGACTGTGCGGCTAGCACGAGACTGAGCGTGATGGCGACCAGCGCGAACCCCAACTTGACCCTGGGGCTCAATATCCCTCGGCTTTTGAACATTACCGCACCACGCCCTCCGTCGATTGGTGAGTAACAAACAGGCTTTCGGCCTTGGATTCATCATCACCAACTTGAGCATCGTCCTCGTCATCGGACGTCAGCACGATCAACGGATCAAATCTGCCCCACACCGGAACCGTTGCCAGAAGCGCACTTGCAAAGACGCCGACCCGAACCAACCAACTTATGTATCCAACCGTCAGCGTCATCCCGACGCCGAGCGTTATTTTGCCGACAACGCTGTCGAGATATTGGGACGACTGCCGAAAGTTTGAAATCTCACTGTCGAGAGACTGCGTGAACCGCTGCATGTTGAGGTTGGCGGGCAGACCGAAATACGATGCGGGACCCGGCCTGAACTGGCGGTCTTCAAGGCGTCGGGCGGCCGTCTCGTCAGCCTCACGCTCATCGACGTGACGGCCGGTCGAGCCGTTGTCGGTGTGCTGTGGATCGTTTGCAAGCATGGCAAAATTCGCCAGCTTTACCGCGCCCGGATTGATTGGCCCGCGCGCTTTTTCAAGCGACGGATCGACGAACCCGGTCGCGCTGGGAGCTTCGTTGGAAGTGCCGGCAGTCTCGCTTTCTTCTCGATCCTGTTGCTGAGTTTCGGGACCTGTGAAACTCGGCGCGGTTGGTCGTTGCGTTTCGCTGACCACGACGCCTTGATCTTGTGCATTGGTGAATGTCACCTGCACGGTCGTGGGCCCGTCGGTGAGGCTTCCGTCAGTCACGGTCAAATCATAGGTCGGCGGATCTTCGCCGCCATCGTGAACGAACTGGACCAGGCCGGCGACTATGTCGGCCTGCGTAAACGACAAGATCGCAGTGCCGGGGGCGGCGACGAACTCGAACTGGCCGTTTCGCTGTGCACTAACGGTGAATATCAGATCGACCGGGCCGTGATCGCTATCCGCAACGGCAATTTCGTCCGTGCCCAGCGCGACCGTCATGCCTTCGTCGATGGTCAGCGACAGAGCGGTGATCTGCGGGCGATCGTTGACCGGCTCGACGGTGATCGCCATTGCGGCGGCGATGGTACCGGCGCCGGCATCGTTGACGGTAAAGTCGAAGCCCGCCGGGCCATGATAGTTGGCGGCCGGCACGTAGGTCAGGCCGGCCAGCTCGGCCGCGGTTACCGTCATGCCGTCGGTGACCGCGACGGTCCCGCCGCTATGGGTCAGCGTGCCGCCGGCGAGGTTGAGGTTGGTGAGCGTAACCGATGCCAACGCGTCGCCTTCGACGTCGGTAAAGCCGAAGTCGCCGGCTGTAAACAACAGCGCCGTGTCCTCGCTGACCGAAACCGCCCCGCCGGTTGCCACCGGTACGTCGTTGACCGGCTCGACGGTGATCGCCATTGCGGCGGCGATGGTACCGGCGCCGGCATCGTTGACGGTAAAGTCGAAGCCCGCCGGGCCATGATAGTTGGCGGCCGGCACGTAGGTCAGGCCGGCCAGCTCGGCCGCGGTTACCGTCATGCCGTCGGTGACCGCGACGGTCCCGCCGCTATGGGTCAGCGTGCCGCCGGCGAGGTTGAGGTTGGTGAGCGTAACCGATGCCAACGCGTCGCCTTCGACGTCGGTAAAGCCGAAGTCGCCGGCTGTAAACAACAGCGCCGTGTCCTCGCTGACCGAAACCGCCCCGCCGGTTGCCACCGGTACGTCGTTGACCGGCTCGACGGTGATCGCCATTGCGGCGGCGATGGTACCGGCGCCGGCATCGTTGACGGTAAAGTCGAAGCCCGCCGGGCCATGATAGTTGGCGGCCGGCACGTAGGTCAGGCCGGCCAGCTCGGCCGCGGTTACCGTCATGCCGTCGGTGACCGCGACGATCCCGCCGCTATGGGTCAGCGTGCCGCCGGCGAGGTTGAGGTTGGTGAGCGTAACCGATGCCAACGCGTCGCCTTCGACGTCGGTAAAGCCGAAGTCGCCGGCTGTAAACAACAGCGCCGTGTCCTCGCTGACCGAAACCGCCCCGCCGGTTGCCACCGGTACGTCGTTGACCGGCTCGACGGTGATGGTCGATACCGCCGTCGTCGAGACGAGCGCGCCGGCATCGCGGACGATGAACGAGAACGTGCGGTCACCGGCAGTTGGATTTTGAGAGGTGTTCTCGTAAGTCAGGGTTCGAATGAGGGCGGTCAGATCTGCGTTCGGGATGGCGATACCGGCGCCGGCAACGTTGTTGAACGACAGGCCCGAACCGCCGTCGTAGGCATAGGCAAAGGTCGTCCCGCCGACGACAACGGTGCCGCTGGCCGGTGTTCCATTGGATATTGTCGCGGTCGCAAAGCGTACCAGTTCGCTTGCACCGTCCGCGTCGGTACCTGCGATCGTCACGTCGAGATGCGTGATATTCGATTCCACATCAAAGACCACTGCATTGGTGTCTGCGACGGCAACAGGCAGGCTACCTTCCGTGAAAACCGCCGCATAGTCTCGACCGGATGTCGTGCCGTCGTCATTGAGATCGACCAATGGTGCGTCCTCGACGGCCGTGACGCTTGTGCTGATGTTTTGCAGGCCGGCGCTGATCGCGGAGCCGCCGCCAGGGCTCGAGGTGTTGATCATCACCCGGCTGGCACCATTGGAGAAGCCGCCGGCGTAGGTATTGTCGAGCCCGCGGATCGAGATCAAAGTTGGCGTTCCGTGATAGTCGCTGGCCGGCAAGAAGCGAATGTAGGAACCGGCCGAAAGCCCCAGACCGTTAACCCCGACAGAGCCGATCGCAAACCAGGTTGTGCCGGCATCGGTTGAATACTGCCAAACACCTTCGCTCAAGGGCGCGTTGTTTGACGTGACGACGATGCCCGACAAACTGGCGCCGGCATCCGGATCACTAAAGCTGGCGCCGATCAGGCTCGAAATGGTTGCGCCCGGCGGGTCGGTGTCGTCTTCGCTGACGGCGGCGAGGGTGGCGCTGCCAATCGTCGGGCTGTCGTTCAAGCCAGTGATGGTGATGGTCACGGTTGCGGTGTCGAACCCATCGTTGCCGTCGCTGATTTGGTAGGTGAACGTGTCGATTGCACTGGCGCCGGCGGCCAGACCATCGAAGGCGCCGTTCGGGTCATAGACGAACGTGCCGTCAGTCTGAGCGGTCAGCCGGGCGCCGGACGCAAGCGTGATCGCCTGACCGGGCGTATAGCTGGCGCCGTTGATCTGAGTGAGCGTGAATGGATCCCCATCAGGATCGGTGTCAATGCCGGCGCCAGTGTCAACGGTGATGAGATTGCTGGTCAGCAGATCATCCTCGGTGACGCTGAAACTGTTCGGTGTCGCGATCGGTGGTCTGTTGACGTCACGATAGTCCAAGTCATGGTTGAGTGGCACGGCGTCGGAACCGTCGGGCAGCGTGTCGTTGTCGCTATCTGCCAGATTGAAGTTGGTGTTGGTTGGATCGAGATTGTCGTCGTTGACGTCAAAGCCAGCAAACGCATCGACAACGTCCTTCAGGCCATCGCCGTCGCTGTCGCCGGATGCATCGATTGCAGCTTGCAAAATGCCGTGGCCGGCTTCTTCGGCGTCGGTTTGGCCATCGTTGTCCGAATCCGTGTCGAGATAGTCGGCGATACCGTCAGCGGTGCCAAGCGACGCATCCGTGTCGATTGGCGTCAAACCAAGACTGCCGGCAATTCCGACGGCCTGGTCATAGGCATCGTCGAGGCCGTCGCCATCGCTATCAAGACCGCTCGGCGCGATGTAGCCTGCCGTGCTCTGCGCCTCAACGTTGTCCGTGATGCCATCGTTATCGGAATCGATGTCAATGTGACTGTAAAGGCTGCCGCCGTCCGTTGCCCGCAGAACGGCCGGGTTCGACGTCAATGTCACGCGGACGTCGTCCAACGTAACGACGGACGTTGTATTGTGCATTTGTAGCGACAAGACGCTCGATGAGCCGGTTGCCCGAAACTCGAACGTAATCAACTGCCAGTGCGGATCGAGCGCGGTGTAGCCGCCCGGGTCAGTATTGGTGATGACGGATGGGAAATCGGAAGCCAAGTAGGTGTTGGGAAGATCCGCCTCGGTAAACACCGCCGGACTGCCGTCCAGTTTTTCAGCGCCGGCGACGGCGTAGGTGAAGTCCGGAGCGTAGTCGGTGAGACTACCGTCGGCGTCGGAATACATTGGCAATGAGCCAAGATAAAAGCTGACCTGATAGATCTCTCCGACAATTGTGGGCATCGCGTTGGATAGCGATTCGCCGGCAACCGACAACAACACCATACCGCCGCCTGCCGGCGATACATCGATCATCGCGGGATAAACCGAGGCGGCAGCGGCAGTCGAGACGGCAACGTACTGGCCCTGCGACCAATCGACGGTTCCAGTTGTCGACCAGTTGCCGACAAACTCAGTGTTTATCGCGAAGGAGGTCGAGCCATCGACGGCGGTATAAAAGTCCGCAGTGTCGACCATGCCGATGCTGAACGACGGATCGGCGATAAGGTCCGTCGTGCCGTTTGATATCCCTTCGACGCTGTCGACAATGCCGTCATTGTCATCGTCGATGTCTTGAGCGTTGATGACGCCGTCGCCATCGGTATCGGTGTTGAGCGTCACGACCCCTGTGTCGACGCCACCCTGCCCGTCCGAAACCTGGTATGAGAAGGTCTCTTGTTCCAAGATGCCGGCGCTCTGCGTGATTTCGAGTGTGTTGTCGGCAAGTCGTTCAACGGTCGTGCCGGTCGCCAACGTGACCGGTGATCCAATCGCGAGGGGCACCAGGACACCAGGGTTGGCGGGATCATAGATTCCGTCGATTGTCAGCGGATCGCCGTCAGGATCGCTGTCATTGGCAAGCACGTCGATGTTGATCGGTTGCAGCGGCTGCACGACAGCGGTGTCGGCAGCCACTATCGGGGCGCTGTTGGGCGAAAGGACAGCAACCTGGGCGGTCGCGGTGGAAGATGTCTGAGCTTCGGAATCCGTGGCCTGGAAGTGGATAAATCGATGGCCTACGGTCGGATTACCATGTGTGTTGACATAGGTGGCCGAGCGGATCAGTGCCGTCAGGTCGGCGTTCGGCATCGGTCCGCCCGGGTCGGCGTTATTGGTCACGCGCAGCGAAGAGTCGCCATCGTATTGGAGGAGGAAGTTCGTGCCACCAACAATCACGACCGCGTTCTGGACGGTCCCGTATGGCAGCGCCAGGCCGCCGATCGTTACGATCTCGTTGGCACCATCTTGATCGGTGTTCGCGATCGAGACATCGAGGACGGTGATGTTGCCTTCGGGGTCAAATACCGTCGCGTCCGTATCGGTGATTGAGATCGGAGCGCCGCCGGAGAAAGACGTGGCGAACGTGCGGCTCGTCGTCGTGCCGTCATCGTTGAGATCAACAAGCGGCGGGTCATTGACGGCCGTGATATTGACGAACACGGATCCGGTCGCCTGTTGGCTGCCGCCGGTGCCCTGTGCGCCGGAGTTGCCGTCGTCGAACGTCCAATTAATCTGAACACTGGCCGGTGGTACGTCGCTATCATTGCGGTAGGCGATCTGGCGCATCGCCTGATTGACCAGCGCATTGGTCGCATTGGCATTGAACGCGAGAACGAGTGTGCCGGCGCTGTTGGTCGTGACCATGCCGATCACCGTGGCGCCGACTTGCAGAACACCACCTTCGGTCAACGGGGCAAGGCTGCCGGTCGCCGTGAATACATCCTCGGGATTGGCGCCGGCGGCACGTGAAACCGTCAAACTTGCGCCGTTGAAATTGTCGAGCGCTGATAGTTCGTAATCGAAGATCTGTACGTCGGCATCGAGCACGACGGCCGGGCCGTCCTCGACAAATGTTGGGTTGCCGTCAAGCGTGTTGATCGGGTCGAACCGCTTGTCGACACTGCCGTCGCTGTTATAGCGCGCAACCAAGATATCATGATCGCTGCCGACGGTTGTGTTGCCAGCCACAACAATGCTGCCGTCGACATCGATGGCGAGCGCCAATGCGTACTCATCGCCGCCGTTGATATCATCGCGGATGATGCCATCAACATCGAACGACGTGTCCATCGAACCATCGTCGTTCAAACGGACCAGCAAGACGTCGAACAACGAGCCGTCGTAAACCGAGCCGGCAAGGACGATCTTGCCGTCGTTTTGGATCGCGACCTTGTGAATGATTTCGATCGACGGTCCGACATCGATTTGGACAACGCCGTTGGTCCCAAAACTGCCGTCCAACGAGCCGTCGGCGTTGAGCCTGACTGCCAGTATTTCGTTAGTTGATCCGGTCTCCGTCTCGCCGCCGATGACGATGCGTCCCTGCGCGTCGATCGCAACGTCGTAGGCGTAGTCGTCCTGAGGTGGGAGTGAGAAGACGGAGCCGACCTCGATATACTGGACGCCGCCGGTGCCGAAGCTGGTATCCAAGCTGGCGTCATCGTTCAGGCGGAGCGCGAATATATCCCTTTGAGATCCATCATATGTCCAGCCGACAATCACAATGCGCCCGTCACTCTGCAATTCGAATGCCGTCGCAAAGTTGACTATGTTCGGCAGGCTGACCATGCGAATACCGTCGCCGTCAAACGATGGGTCGAGGGAGCCGTCCGAATTCAAACGAACACCGATTATTTCGACGTTGCCGCTGAAGTCGGCACTGCCGAACGCGACGATTTTGCCATCCGGTTGAACCGCAACGTCAGTGAAGTAGTCGTAGCCGGTCGCTGTGAACGGCAGGTCGAACATGCCATCGCCGTCGAAGCTGGTGTCGAGGGTACCGTCGGCGTTGTAGCGCAGCACAATCGTGTCCAGCGTTGCGACCGGCGAGTATCCGCCGGCGACGACGATCTTGCCGTCTTCCTGAAGCGCCACGCCGCCGGCCAATTCCTGATCGGCGGTGATCGGCGTGATTACCGTGCCGCCGGTTCCAAAGCTGGTGTCGAGCGAACCGTCGGAATTGAAGCGCGACAGGGCGATGTTTACGTCCGTGCCGACTGCCGCCGTGTCGACCTCCGACAACACCAGATACTTGCCGTCCGGCTGGATGATGATGTCGTAGGCAGCATCGAACTGCGGGGTGATGGCCGTGATAACGGAACCGTCGCCGACCGCGAATGTCGGTGCGATGTTGATATCGGTGACGGTTACGTTTTGAGCCAGTTCAGATGTGTCGGTGAAGGCTACGTAGGCGGCGTCGGAGTTGGTTGCCGTCGCAGTGATGTATTCGCCGGCGGCAACCGTCGCCCCCAGGATCGCCTCAAAATCGGCGTTGCCGCTGCCATCGGTGGCAACATTGACGTGGCCGAGATAACGTTGTGCTTCGCCATGACCCGAGACATCCTGCGTAGCGCTGGCAAAAAACTCGATCCGGAAGTAGTCGTTGGCCGATGAATTCAAACTGCCCAAGACGGTGATCTTGCCATCACCTTCGGTCACCGCCGAGGTCAACACCGGGAAATTCTGTAAGTCGTTTGCGCCGGCGTCGCCATCCAGTGCATCGTTCGCTGTTACGCCGTCGGCTTCGAGATCGATCGCCAACTGACCGTTCGAATAGACAGCGTTGCCGAGCAAACTGTTGGAATTGGACGATGCGTCAATCGATATGCCGGCGCCGCCATTGCCGAAGATGAGATTGCCCGCACCGGAAACAGTGCCGCCAATGATGTTCGATGATGCGCCGGCTGTCACGTGCACGCCATCGAGCGTGTTGCCAATTGCGCTGGTGCCGGTAGCGTCGGTGCCAATGTAGTTGCCGCGAACGACATTGCCGATCGCGCCCGAGCCAATCAAGGCAACGCCGGTGCCGGTATTGCCCGAAATGACGTTGCGATCGCCGCTCGTCAAGCCACCAATCCGTGCGTCGGCGGCCTCCAGGACGGTGATTCCGCCGCCGTTGGCACGTGCGGTGATGCCGTCGGGTGCCAAGCCGATATAGTTGCCGACGATCGTCACGTTGTCGGCGGTCACGGTGATCGCGGTGGCATCGAACGCGCCGATTGAAAGCCCGCGGATCGTCGTTCCAACGCCGTCGACGATGAGCCCGTGTGAGGCGATACCTGCCGCCGTACCATCAAGCATGACAACCGGCGCGCCGGAATAGTCGGGCTCGGTGGTGGCGTCGATCGTGACCGTCTCGGAGATGACAGGCAGAGCGCTCGTCAAACTGATGGTATGGGCGCCGCCAACCAGTGGATCGGAAATGACAAAGTGAATGCTGTCGGAGCCGGCGCTCGCATTGGCATCGAGGATCGCCTGGCGCAGCGAGCCGACGCCGGTATCGTTGGTATTTGTCACCGTAAAGGTTGCAAGTGCACCGTGCCATGACGCCTGCCCGTAGGCGCTGACCGCCAACGTCGTCTCGATCGAGCCGGTCGAAACTTCGAGAACCCAGTCACCGAACTGGGCAACATGTCCGGTGCGATCGTTGCTGGCGGCAATATCGGCACCGGTGAGCTCGGCAAGGCTGCGCATTGCTGCAAACCCGGCATCGCCTGCGCCGAAGTTGCAGCCGTAAATCAGGATGTCGGCTTCACCGGTAAGACTTTGACCGATCTGCTCGAAGGCTTCGGCATAGGTCGAATTGATCGCCTGCGAGGTCAGAAAGGTAGAGCCCAAATGCAGCTCGGCCGCGTTGCCCTCAGCGATGATGTGGATGGCATCAATGTCGTCGCGGCCGGACAGCTCGGAGGCCATCCGCGCGACGCCGTCTTCATCGTGGTCGAGCACCACGACCTCGAGTTGGCGGCCGTCGTCACTGTTAGCGGTTATGTCGGCGAGCAGGTGCTGATAGTCCTCGACACCGGAATCGACGAAGACGATCTCGGTGCGCCGGGGTAGTTCGCCGGCGGCTTCGGCGTAGGTTGCACTCAGCGCCGCGACCAAGTCGTCGGTCGACGGGTCCGAATGCTGCGAACGATCGGATGTGTCGGATGGCGGATCAGAGCTTGCATCCGTTTCGCCATTTTCACCATGCCCATCCGCTGCGGCATCCACGGTCGCCGGCAGCGCGCCATCAAAGGCCTGGCGCTCCTCGAGTACTTGATAGTTCAAGCGCGCGCCCAACAGCCGAGCCAGTGTATCCGGCTGGCTACGCCGCAAACTTTCCAAGCTCATTGTCGTAATTCCATTTGGTCGACGGCGGATGGGGTAGATCTGCCACACCACAATGCCGGATAAAGTTCTTACAAAACATAACTTCGCATTAGGAAGTAATTTTGAAAGTTTACTATTATTTAAAAGACAATTATTCTTCAAGTTTAATAGTGAGAACTTTCAATAAAGTTTTGTAATGACGATTCGAATAAAAATTGATTCAATAATGAAATACACAAAATCAAGCGGCGCTGCGATCTTTAGCGTTGCGGCACCGGGAATCGGCAACCGGCCCATTCCCGGTGCCGCGCCTTGCTTGATCCTCGCCAAATCGGCGCCAATGCGTCCGGATTTATGCGTTTATCGCCTAAAACCCGCTTTCGCGTATAACGATACGTGCCACCAACAGGTAGACGCGCATCATGGCACTTTCGGGCGCGCCGTCGAGTTGGATTACGCCGCGCAGCACCTGGTGTGGGGTCGAGCGTTGTTCGGTAACTTCAAACTGGGCCAGGTAATGTGGTCGCAGCGGTATGTAATGCTCGTTGTCATCGAGCCTTGCTACAACTCCGCCACCGTGGGCCTTCGCCAGATCCTCCAACTCCAGCTGCTCGGTCGCAGCTAGGGAGATACCTTTGAGCACGACCGTCGCCGCCGGCAGCGTGACCAAATCTGCGACGAACTTGCCGGACGCCCCCAGTTCTATGCGGTGGAGATCGCTATCAAGCACATACCCGCGAGCGACGACGCGGTGCTGGCCGACAACCAGCGCAAGACGAAAGGACTTCGCTATCCATTGCCCGACATGCAGGTCGGTCGGCACGTCGGAGACCACGCCGGCGAACGGCGCGCGGACGACCAGTTCCGAGCGCTCGCGCTCCAGACCTTGCAGCCGATCGTTGAGCAGCGCCGCCTCATTTTGAAGGACCAGCGCCGCCTCGCGATCGGAGTAGTCAAGTGCAACCCTTTGCAGGCGCAAGCGGCCTAGTTTCAGGCGGTTGCGGGCGATGATGATCTCGTTTTCCAATGTCGGGTCGTGAAGACGGAAGAGTTCGGCACCCTTCTCAACACGTTGACCCGGCTTGACCCTGATCTTGGCGAGTTGACCGGCCCGTGCAGGATAGACGTTGGCCAAGCGACCGGCCTCGACGATCGCCGGCACCTCGACCTTGCCGGATAACGGCAAGAACAGCAGCGCGATCAACACGCATAGAACTGCAAGCGACGCGAAACGGCGCAACCCGGCCTGCCCCGCGCGTACCATCTTCGGCCAGTGTGCGATCTCCCTGTAAATGGGCCGCACAATGAGCAGCCAGATCTCGAGCGCAAACAACAACAGGCCCAGCACCTTGAAGAACGTGGTGTAGACGATGACGGCAATGGCGGTGAACAGGAACAAGCGATAGATCCATGTCGCCCACGCATAGGCGATCAGAGAGACCTGCAATCGCGCAGGCAGGATCTCGGGCGGCGGGAGATCCGGGGCCAACAGCCACTGACGAAGCTGCCATCGCCCGAACGCGAAGGCGCGCGTCTGCAGATTATCGATGCCCAACAACTCGGAAAGCACAAAGTAACCATCGAAGCGCATGCACGGGTTGAGATTGATAGCGAGTGTGAGAACCAGGCCGGTCGTGGCAATCGAAAAGGCAACGATACGGGCGGTGCCATCCGGCAATACCGCCCAGGCGAGCAACGCGAAGCAGGCGAGCGATATTTCGACTGCAACACCTGCAGCGTGTATCGCCAGTCGCCGGCGGCGCGAACGCAAGCGCCATGCATCCGTCACATCGGTGTAGAGGATCGGTGCCATGACCATGAACGCAACCCCCATGGCCGCGACGTGCAGGCCATTGCGCGCAGCCGTGAAGGCGTGACCAAGCTCGTGCAGCGATTTGACCACGACGAACGCGCACAGGAACCAGAGCGCACCGCTGATGCTGGCCATGTCGGCCGCGGTGGAGACGAATTTCTGCCACTGCTGGACGACGAAATAGAGCCCAAGTGCGCCGCAAAGGACGACAACAACAAGCATCGTGCGCGTATAGAACGGCGCCACCAACGGCAGGCTCGCCTGCAACAACGCATTGGGACGGAACAGTGGAACTTTGAAGAACAGGTAGCGCTCGGCAATGAACATCAACCACGATCGCTGGTCGTGACGAGATGCATCTGGCGCAATCGAAACAGCGTCTTCACAAAGCCGCTGCCGGCGCACGAAGTTGACGAGGGCCGCGCATTGCTCATCATCAACGACAACCCCGGCGGCTTCGCGTGCCGCTGCTGCCAGTTCGGATACGCTGACACCGGCTTGCCAGTGACGAAGGAGTTCGCGCGATGCTTGATCGATGCGGAAATATCGGTGTTGAAGCGGATCATAGAGGACCCAGGCGGGCGAACCATTGGCGTCGCTGCCTTGTTCGAGATACTCCAGGTCCTGGCGCAACGGCGGCAGCTTTTGCTGGTTTGCATCCGCACGGCCCGGTGAGAAAGTGGCGTGCGCGTTCATAGCCCGAGCCACTGGCGGCTGGCCGACAACGGACGGCGGAACAGATAAAACGCCAGCGGCACGGTTTCACCGAAAAGCTGTGCCGAACCGCTGCCGCCGAGGCGGGGTATCGCGCCATCATCGGTGAAGCGCGCGACGACACGAAACGAGCGCACCTTGTCGTCATGACGGCGGGACTTGTAGTCGGCGATTGCCAGCTTCGCTGACCGCGGCGTCAGGGGATCGGAATCGAGAAAAACCGTGACGCCGGCGCCGGGCTTGAGGATAATCGCATCGCTCACCGGGACGAGAATTTCGATCTCGACTTGGTTCGGGTCGGCAATCAACATCAAACGTTCACCGACACTCACCGGCTTGCCGATAAGGTTTGCGCGGTCGGCAAACAGCGCAATACCCGGGCGCGAGGCGACGATGGTCGCCCGGTCCAGTATGTCCTTTGCAAAGTTCTTCTTCGCGGTCTTTAGGTCAAGATCGGCCGATGCGATGCCGATCTCCTGACGTCCTCTTGCATTGTCGAACGCCATCTGCGCCGACTTATCGAGCCGGGCGACGGCGACCCTGACCTCGCGCTGCGCAATGGCGAGCTTGTTGCGCAAGTCCGTATCGGCAAACTGAACGAGCTTATCGCCCGCTTCGATAGACTGGCCGGGCTCCACGAAAACATCCCTAATCGCTCCCTCGATCGGGGCGGCGACCACGGCCGGATTGCGAGGCACGATCTCCATTGGCGCGACCGTCGACATTTTGATGGGGATGCACATCAATAGAATCAGGGCAACGACAACGGCGCCGATCAAGCCGCGCTTTTTCATGGTCGCCTGCGCCAACCGACGCATGAGACGCGGCTCGGCCAGCTGCAACGCAAGCGCCTGAGTGTAGGCGGATCGCAGTCTTTGTGCCGTCGTGCGCGCAGCATCCGAAAACGCGGTATCCGATGCCAGCAGCATGCCACCGAGCAAGGCTCCGTTACGCAGCTTGAACGGAACCCACAGCACCTTGCAATAAGGATAGCTCGCGACCGGATCAGTGCTTTCGCTGGCATAATCCGCGAGATCGACTTCAAGGCCGACCGTGTCATCAGCCGTTTCATCAGCCGTGGCGATAAGCTTGGCAACAATGCGTTCGAATGCGCCAACGAGTGGCGCCGATCTGTCGACAGCTGTCAGACCCGATATCTGTTCCAGGCGCAATTTGCCAGCATTGCGGAAGACCAGCACCTGGCGCGCCGTCGTGAAGCGGGATGTTCGGTTGGCAATGAGGTTGAGCAATTCCTGTTGATCGGCCGTGATGCGGATGTCTTCTTCAAGCTCCAACAGTGCAAGCAACGCGTCCTGTTCGCCGTTCCGGCCATTGGTCGAGCCCGGCATGCGCGCAACGACACCGCCGCCGTCGGCGGCATCGACCGCACGGAACCGCTGGTCCGCACGGCCGGCGGATGCTTGACGGTGACGAGCCGGGCGCATCGCTATCTCTGCCTGCCGGGAAACACCGCACGACCGCCCATACCGGGGATGATCTCGCGTGCCGAACTGGTGAAACGGCCGAAGGCCTTGAAGGTCTGGCTTACGGCATCGACGGTGGTGCCAATGCGGGTGATCTTGCCAGACACCTTGGTTGGCGTGTTGTTCACCTCAAACTCAAAGGCCCGGCCAGGTTTAAGCCAAGACAGCCATGACGACGGAACAATCAGCTCGATTTCGGGTTCCTCGGACGACACAATCGAGACCAACGGTTTACCGGCCTGCGAGGTTTCATGTTCCCGGATCTCCAGCTTGGTGACACTTCCGTCATAGGGCGCCGTCAGCGTGCACTGCTTCAGGCGGATCGCCAGCGCCTCAAGATTGGCGGAGGCACGGTCGAGACGGGCACGCGAAATCCCGACATCCTGGCGCGAACCAACTTTGCGGCGCAAAAGTTCAGCGGCGCCGCGATAGCTGATCATCATCTCGCGCTGTTGGGCCTGGAGCGCGGAAAGTTCCGCTTGCTGGCGTGCACAGTCGAATTCGATCAGGACATCACCGGTGCGAAACGTTTCGCCTTCGCGGAAGCCCACCCGTGTGACCCGGGCATTGAGACCGGTGGATATGGTTGCCTCGGCGGCCGGCCGTACAACACCGCGAATCTGTTGGCGTTCCATGACCAGTGCGGCGCGCTCTATCTCAACATCGCTCTTGGCGGCGTGTGACTTCTGCGCGAATGCAGTCCACTGCGTCAATTGCAGTGCAAACGCTACGACAACGACTGCGCCCTTGCCGCCCCAATGCGGCCCCCGGCGACCATTATCCTTGTCGCGCCCCCTTTTGAAACTCATGCTGCTCAACTCCACATCCATTGGCCAATACCTCGACTGCTTAATCTGTCGGTAAGACCGCGATATCGGTTCACTCGTGATGCAGTTCACTTGTGATCCGGAAAGTAACTGCTTTTGTATTCAGACTTATAATTTATGACGAAACATTTTTAACGTATCACTTATTAAATGCAGGAGATAGATGGATAGTCGATACTGAAACAACGTATGGACCATGATTTAATCCGCAGTTAATCAATCTTTTTGCGATGTTATTTTGCGGAAGAAAGCAATTTCCAGTTACAACTTAACTGCATTTTTAGATCGATTTTTTGATAGTGGGCGCACCGCATACCCAATTCAGAGTCGAGCTGTGATAAAATTTCTATCCTCATTCTTCTCGCGCCCGGGGGCCGGTTCTGAGCAAGGACCTGTGAGCGCTGCGGTCCCGAGGGCGGCGCGGCATCTTCCCGTCGAAGCTTCATCGCCACCTGGCAGGCCGGACGCCGACTTCACCGACGGCGATGAAGTCGGTAAAACCATAGCGGCGGTCAGTCACGAATTACGCACCCCGATGAACGGCATACTCGGCATCATCGAACTATTCGAGAGAACCGATCTGGACAGCCGCCAGCGGCAGCTGCTGCAATCCCTCAACGCTTCGGCGCACTTGATGCTGGCAACACTGAATGACCTGAAAGTCTCCGAGGAACAACGGCGTTCGAATTCGACCATCGGATCGGGCGGACGGACACGCGGCGTGCCGGAGCCATCGTCACGCGGTCCAACACAGTTGCACGCGCAATCTGCAAACACCAGGACACGCGGGAATGGAAGCGCCGGCGATCCCGTCACGGACTTGCGCCAGCGCTCGCGGGCGGGCTCGACGGCACCAATGCAGGGCCGGATCAGCGCCGTCGTCAACGGCGCTCAGCGGCCGGCACAAACCGCACCAACCAACGGCCGGGGTGTTGCGACTGACGAACAGGTGGCGGCCATCGCCGATGATGAAAAAGTCGAGGCCGTTGTCGGCGGCGAACAGGGCGTTGCCGCTGTCGGCGGCGAACAGGGCGTTGCCGTTGCCGGCGACGAACAGGACGTTGCCGTTGCCGGCGGCGAACAGGCCGAGGTCGTTGTCGGCGAAGTCTTTGATCTGTGTTGTTGCGTCGAGGATGTTGCGGCCAGTTGTGCCCGAGATTTGGAGACCGGCGGAAACGGTTTTTCGGTCTATGTCGGCTCCAATGTTCCAAACCGGATCAGGGCTGACAAGCAGCTGGTCGGCAGCGTGCTGAGCGCATTGATGAAGCACGCCGCCCAGGTCGGCCCGGTCTACGTCAATGTTCGCCGTGAGACGGTCAACGGTGACTATAACCGCATGCGCTTCTCGATCCGCAAGATGACCCCGGGCCGCGAACAACTGGCGCCGTCACCGCACAGGGATGTAGCGCTCAACTCGCGCACCGAATACTGGCAAGCAGCTCAACGCTATGCCGCCGAACTCGACGGCGAACTTACCGTGCGCCAACTCGCCGACGGTGAATGGAGTTTCGAGTTCAGCGCCGAATTCGAAGTTGCACCAGATGCATGGCAATCCGATGACCTCTCATCCCTGGCCGAACAGCGCTTCTTGATCATTATCAACTCTGAGACCGAGCGCCAGATCGTTGCCAACTATTTGGGTGCGGCCGCGGCCGAGGTTGTGTCGGCGGCGACGACATGGGAGGCGTGTCAGCTCATGATCGACGCCCGCAACGAAGGCAGAGCGCTTGGCGCAGTGATGTTCGAGGAAGACGCCAACTACGAGAAGAACGCCGATTTCCTGTTCGAGGTCACCGATATCTATGGTGGCGATGCGCTACCGGGGATGGCAATGTTTGCGCATTGCGATGCGAGCAATGGCGACAGGATCTCGGAACTGGCGCAGCCGATCGCGGTGCTGTCCAGACCGATTCGCCGTCGCGAACTGTTTGCGGCCGCCAAAGGGTGCGTCAGTTCCTCAAACGTTGCGAATATCGCGCCAGTCATGCCGGCGCCAACCGAAGCTGGCCATGAGGCGCGGACAGCGCCATGCGCGACAGACCCAAAGCCGGCTGAACCGGTACAACAAGCCCACGGCCTCGGTGCTTACATTCTCGTCGCCGACGACATCCTCATCAATCAAGAAGTCATGCGCGAGCATCTGGCTGAGCTGGGTTGCACGGCGAAAGTTGTCGAAAACGGCTTGCAGGCGGTGGAGGCCTTCCGGGCGGAGACGTTTGACCTGATCCTTATGGATTGTCAGATGCCGGAAATGGACGGCCTAACGGCGACCCACGAAATTCGCCAGATCGAGAAGGAAGAGGAGCTGCCGCGCACACCGGTGGTTGGCGTCAGTGCACACGTCTTCGAAGCCGAGCGCGGCCTGTTCCTCGGTGGCGGCAAGATGGATGACTTCCTGTGCAAACCATATTCCCTCGAACAACTCGAAGACAGCATCGCGCGGGCGCTTGACATCCGCCGCGACGGTCTTGCTGCACCAAGCGCAGCCGTGCATGCCGCGGGCTAACCCGATCACTTCATGACGTCATGAGATGGTTGATCGGTCGCGCCGGCGTGGTCGCCGAGAAACTCGGCGACAGCAATCGCGATCGCGACGGCTTTGGCGAGCAATCGACAAGCGCCATCGTGCCGGACATCCGTGAGCGGCGCCTCGCAGGCGCCTGGTTGGATCAGCTTCGTCACGTTGTCGTTCGGCACCGCAGACCGCTCGTTCGGCACGCCGTGACGTCGTCGAGCAATCTCCACGATATGCCGCCTTCACCGCTGCAAGCCCTCACTAACTGCGGACGCCAATTTGGCGCTACGATCTTCAGCGTTGCGCGCCCTGGCGTTGTCGTGGATAACCGGGAGACGAAGACGGTCGCACCGTTGCAGACAACCCGGGGCCGGGCGGGCGTCCCGGGCGCCGCGGGCCCTCGGTCACAAGCTTGAGCATCATGACAGTCAACCCAACCGCCGCACTTCCCGTAACCGTTGTCGGTGGCTATCTCGGCGCCGGCAAGACGACGCTGGTCAATCATGTGCTGCGCAACGCCGACGGCTTGCGCATTGCCGTGCTTGTCAACGAGTTCGGCCAGCTGCCGATCGATGCCGACCTGATCGAGGCGCAGGACGACAACATCATCTCGATTGCCGGCGGCTGTGTGTGCTGCAGCTACGGCAACGACCTGATGCTGGCGATGATCGACCTCGCGCAGATGACGCCGGCGCCCGAGCACGTACTGTTGGAGGCGAGCGGCGTGGCGCTGCCCGGTGCAATTGCCGCCAGCGTCGGTTTGCTGGCCCACTACACGCTCGATGGTGTCGTCGTGCTGGCCGACGCCGAGACGCTGCGCCAGCGCGCCGCCGACCGCTACATGGGCGACACGGTGTGCCAGCAGTTGCGCGAAGCAGACCTTCTGGTCCTCAACAAGACCGATCTGGCGACGCCCGATACGCTTGCCGAGACGCGCCGGTGGCTGGCCGCGACGTTCGGCGAGACAAAAGTTGTCGAGGCCTGCCACGCGCAGTTGCCGCGCGATCTCGTGCTTGGCCAGGTGCGGGCCGAACGCGACCTCTCACACCCGGTAACGCTGCATCATGGCGCGCTGTTTGAAACCGTCAGCCTGCCGCTCAAACAGCCCGTCGATCCGGATTGGTTGGCAGCTGTGCTGGTGCGCGACGATCTCGGGGTCATCCGCGCCAAGGGCTTTGTGCGGACCGTCGCCGGCACCTGCAGCGAGATCCAGATTGTCGGGCGGCGTTGGACGACAAAGCCGATCCCGACCGCGCCCTACACCGGCATCGTGTGCATTGGCGCCGCGGGCACGTTTGTTGCCGACAAGATCCGCAGTCTCGTTGGCGAGGAGTGCTGAGTGCTCGGGCCTGGCGAGATCGCGGACGCATCACTGTGGCGTTGCAAAGGCGGTGCACGGGTTTTCGATGTCGCCAATTTTCGTCAGGGCATTGGACCTGGTTTTAGACTGGACCTTGCGTCTGGCAAATTCGGCTTTGGCGGCGGCTGCCAGCTTGGCCCATAGCTCTTCGGGGATATTCTTGCGTGCCGCGCAGGTCTTGAACGGCGCGTAAAACGCGAACGGAGCCCTTTTTGTCTCCAGCACCCGACCAATGAGGGCCTGGGCGAGATAACCTTTCTGGGTGTCGTCGCGGCAGGCCAGGTCCCGCGCGAGGTAACATGCGAGCTCGTCCGGATCAGGCTGCTTTGCATTGCGGGTGAGCAGCGACCATGTCGGTCGGCCGACAGTCTCCCACGCGCGGTTCGGCGCGCCCTCCAACAGAGGGGCGAGGCGCGCTTTGAACCTTTCAAAGGCTGCCGCGACGCGTTCTTGCCCCGGTATGTTGTCCGCCGTCATTGCCGCCTTCAGCTTTCTAAGACTCTCCACTTGATCACTCAGGTATTCGCGCGCCTCGTTGCTAATGTCTGTCACAATAAGACTGTCATAATTGGCAAGGCTTGCCCGCGTCGGCTCGAAGGGTCGCGTGAGCCAAACCAGGGCCCAGCGAAGATCGGCGCCCTCCAACCCGGCCAACGAAAGATTGGCGACCTGCAACCCGGCGTGGCGAAGATCGGCGCCCTGCAACCCGGCGTGGCGAAGATTGGCGCCCCGCAACTGGGCCCACTCAAGATCAGCGCCCTGCGACCAGACACCTTGAAGGTCGGCACCCTCCAACCGGGCGTGGCGAAGATCGGCGCCCTGCAACCGGGCCCACCGAAGATCGGCGCCCCGCAACCGGGCCGCCCGAAGATCAGCGCCCGGCAGCCGGGTGTGCTGAAGATTAGCGCCCTCCAACCGGGCCTCCCGAAGATCGGCGCCCTCCAACCGGGCCCCCAAAAGACTGGCACCCTGCAACCGGGCCCACATAAGATTGGCACCCTGCAACTGGGCCCAGCGAAGATCGGCGCCCTCCAACCGGGCCTCCCGAAGATCGGCGCCCTGCAGCCGGACGTGCTGAAGATTAGCGCCCTGCAACCGGGCCACCCGAAGATCGGCACCCTGTAGGTTGGTACACTTTCGGGTTCGCACATCAGTCGCATTGGGTTGCGCGCAGCTCAGCTTGGCCTTGTTCAGGACGGTCTCGACCAAACGGGCGCCCTGCAATTGCGCACCGGTGAGGTCGGCGAGATGAAGGTCAGAGCGATCAAGCGTTGCATATTTGAGGTTGCGCTCCCGCAGGCGAAGGCTGAGCCCGCCGCCTTTCAGTGGAAAATCTTTGTCTTTGACAAGATCGGTGTCGGTGACCGAAAGGTTGCGGGCAAGCAACGCCCCTTCGAACAAGACCGCCGTCGGCCAGAACGCCATGCGGCCGGTATCGCGCGTTAGGTCAGGCCGTCCGTAAGGCACCGGTGCTGCAAACGGCAACGCCCGCATGGCGCGATCCAAGACGCTGTCGGGCACCGTCGCGACAAACAACGAAAATAACAACAGCGCGCCGGCAAAAGCCAGCAGTACTAACTGCACGAGCAACCGTTTCTCGGTCGTGCTGAGGCGGACAGGGTCGTGCGAAAGGGCAAAGATCCACGCTAGGACGACCATGTCAGCGATCAGGGTAAGACGGTGCCACCAGGTCACGGAAACGCTGTGGTAGGCGAGAAAACTGATCTGAAAGTAGAACAGCAAACAGAGCGGCAACACGATAAATGTGATCCACCCCATTGCGTCCAGCGTCATGTGATAGGGGTGTTGCGACTTTGCACCGGCACGGCTTTGCGTGAAAAAGTAGGTGTTGAGTTCGTCACGCAGGATGTTGGGGCCGGCGTTCGGACCGGTTTCCGTCGCAGCGCAGCGAAGGTCAAACATGCGCAGCTTGCGCGCCAGCATCATGTGCTGCAGCAAGATCGAAAAGTGGACCAGGAGAAAGACAACCGGCCCCCACACAAAGAAGCCGTTGAGTGGCAGTTCAACCCCGAGGATCGGCAGTTTGACGGGGCTGTTCAGCAGCAGGTCCTGGTGCGTTACGCTGCTGATCGTGACAAAGTAGAACGCAAGCAGCCCCATGAACGCCAGCCAGGCATTGCGCGCCGCGCTGCTGGCCGCGTTGACCGAGCCGAGCAGTTGCGCAAGGCGATCGGTGCCGCCATCGCTGGATTGAACGGCCAAGGCAGGAGGTGGAGTATCGGCGCCTGGTGTGGTCAACGGCGGCCTCGAACAATCACAAAGATGACAATCTGTTCAACTCAGTGGAAGACGCCCATAGTTAGCCAATCAATCATCAGCCTACAAACGAAAACGGTGTCTCTCGAGATCGGGGCGATGCGGATTCGGCCGTGAAAATGGCGCACCTTCGGCTCACTGCGGCTGGCTGTGACCGGCTCGATCGTGGGCTGGCGATGGTGCACTCGGCTTTCGATCCGAGGCCGGCGCTATGCTCGCATCTGGTCAAGTTGTTCGCGCAATTGATCTGCCGGGTTCGCTTCGAGCACCTCGGCGTTCGCCTTTTTGACAAACAGGTTAGCGAGCGCGTCGTCGATGTTGTCGGCCGTGAACTGCGGCTCGATACCCTCAAATTTGCACGACGCCAACACCTGCTCGACAATGAACTTGGGCTGGAAATAGGCCAGCGGCGCGCCGTTTTCACGAATGCCGCCGAGCACCCGCAAGAAAATATCTTCCGTCAGCACCAGACCGCGTTTCCGCGCCATTCCGGCAAAGACGTTGAAGAACAAGTCATCCGGCGGCTCCACCGTCTCCAGCTTGTAGCTGATGCGGCGCTGGAAGGCGGGGTCCATCAAGTCATCGGGGTGCATGTTGGTGGAAAAGATCACGATCTCGTCGAACGGCACTTTCGCGCTCTTGCCGGTGTGCAATGTCAGATAGTCGACGCGGCTGTTCAACGGCACGATCCAGCGATTGAGAATTTCCTCCGGTTGGGCCCGTTGGCGTCCGAAATCATCGATCAGAAACGTGCCGTTCAGGGCTTTGATATGCAACGGCGCCTCGTAGAACTTGGCAACCGAATTGTATTTGAGATCGAGCATCTCGATGGTCAATTCACCGCCGGTGATGACCATCGGCCGATAGCAGGCAACCCAGCGCGGGTCGATCCGGCTGCGGCGCAGTTCGGCGGCGCTTTGGCCCATTGCCGTCTCGGCCACGACGCGATGAACACTCGGATCGAAAACCTTCATGATTTCGCCGTCGATCTCGACGCAATAGGGAACATAAATGA
Source organism: Hyphomicrobiaceae bacterium (assembly GCA_965223355.1). Taxonomy (GTDB): domain Bacteria; phylum Pseudomonadota; class Alphaproteobacteria; order Rhizobiales; family Hyphomicrobiaceae; genus Tectiglobus. The sequence goes on along the minus strand of CBDCWE010000003.1, from coordinate 1,539,751 downwards.
CGTTCTGAAAAATGTTTCCGACGATCTCGGCAACGGTCGTCTTGCCGTTACCGGCCGGGCCATAGATGAGAATTGCATTGCCCGAGTTGACCGCCGGCCCGAGCCGGCTGACAAAACGCTCAGGCACAACCAAGCCTTGAAAGGCGTCGTTGAGCTGCTGGCGGGTTACGACCTCGTTGGTCACACGCTGGCGCAGGATGCGATCCTGATAGTCCGTCAGCGGCACCGGGGCCGGGCCGAAATATTGACTGCGCTGCATGGCATCGATGGCATATTCGCGGCCGGCCCGGGTCAGCCCGTAGCGCAACTCTGCTCTTAAGCCGCCGCCGGAATTGGACGCCAGCGCCTCCACGAGTTTGCGATCAGTCGCAATTTGCAAAAGCTGGTTGACGATGGTGTTCGACAGTTTCAAGAATGTAACCAGCTGCGAGGCCGTTTCGAGGCTTTCGGCATACATGCCCTTGATGGCCAGTTCGAGCAGGAATACGGGATCGATGCCGGTGGCGTGCACAGTCGCCGGCGCCTGCGGTGCATCGGTTAGAACCTCGTCGATTTGTTCTTTGGTCAATATGCCAAGGGCGATGATGCTGTCGCCAATCCGGCCGCCGTGCGCTTTTTGATGCTGGATCGCGCGGTCAATGTCGGCGGCCGAAACGAGGCCCTTGGCCACCAGCAGATTGCCAATATTCATTTAAATTAACCTTTGCTTCCGTGTCAGGCGATCGGGCAATTGATGACCGGTTCGGTGCCGCCGATCATCCCGTGCGAACGGTGAGCAGTATGGCGGAAGGATTAACATTTGCAGATTTTCGAACGTCGAAGTTGCGCTTTGAATCGTACAAATTCGGCGCAACATTTTGTGAGCGGAGCGTGGTCAAGAACCGTGCCCCTCGGCATGATTGATCATCGGCCGTGGCTCGTCGGGCAGGGGAGCGGGGTGGTTCGGGCTCGGCCTGAAACCCCATAGTCGGCGTCATTCAAGGACGCTCTGGCCAAGTCCGGGGGTCCAGGGGATCATCCCCTGGTCGGGGTGTTTGAGGGGCTGACAGCCCCTCAAGGATCGCCGTGAAACGGCGATTGGTTAAGGGCGCCGCCCTTTGGAAACCGGTGACTTGTTCAGAGGTTTTTTGGTTCCTTGAATTGCACGGGGACCCATCCCCTGGTTGGGGCGTCTCAGGAGCGGTTGGCCGCTCGGTGATCGCCCTGAAACAGACCACTAGGTCGGAGTTTGCAGCTCTACCAACCAGACCAGCAGTCATCGGCTCCGGCCAGCCGCCAACGTACCGAGTTCGGGTTTTAACGTCGTTTGGTCGTGTAAGTTGCTCTGCCTAATGAACATGTGCTTTGTTGGCTGGTGCGCCATGGCGAATTCGGCGCGGGAAACTGCCGGCAGTTGTGATGCGGCCCGCTAGCAATCCGGCAAGGTGAATATTGAGTATCGAGGATCAAGGTAGCCGTGTGGCTTGAAGGCATCGGCGATTGATCTCAAGGGAATAAGGATGATCCAAACAAACATGTTAGCAATGATCTTCAAGCGGCACGACCGCCGTACGTCGTGGACGTTGATGGACGCACTAGCGCGGCCTGGCGCTGCCCTCGTTGCAACCGTCGCTGTTGCCATTGGTTTGACGGTCGGATCTGCCTGCAGCCGCGCTGAGGTTGCTTTTTTTGAAGAGTTCCGCGATGCGAACAGTCTGAAACGGTTCACCTGGGGGGTCTTCCACCGAAACGCCGGCTGGCAGATCAAAGGCCAGCCCCTCAATTCGACCGGTTGGCTCAACGCGCAACACGGTGGATCGTGGTCGGCAGATCACGATCGCAACTGCGGGCCGATCGATACGCACAGAGAGTTCACGTCAACAAAACTGGCCGGCGCAAGCTTCGACTTTCGACTCGACGACTTGCTCTATGTCTGCCACGAGCATCTGATGACCACCATGGGTGATGTCGACGGTTACTCGGTTGTCTGGTTTTCGCCCAACAAGGTGTTCAGTTCCGTTGCCGACGTCAGCTTTGATGTCAGCCTGGCCGATCTCGGCACGCGGCAATGGTTTCAGGTCGGTGTCGTCTCCGAAAAGGTCTACAATCAGCAGGCAACGGCGGGTGTCCTCATGGGCAACACCGCTCCGGCGCACCTACGTGCGGTTGACTCGGCATCGACACTCAATCGCAACCTTAGCGATGGCGACGTGTTGATTGCGACCTGGGGCGGCGGGTCTGCGGCCGGCTATGCGGGCAAACTGCGGATCGGCAATGGCCACCAGCGGCGAGCCTTTGCAAATCCGACACCCAAGAGCAAGGTTGATCGTCACCCCGTCAGGCTCGTTGACAACAACAATGGCACCGTTTCGTTTTCGGTTGCAGGGGTGACGCTTGTCGACGTTGCATCGTTCCCGAGCTGTCCGTGCAGGGTCGTATTCTACGATCACTCCTACAATCCCGATAAATCCGAACGCGGACAGCCGATCGGCTATACCTGGCACTGGGACAATATTCGCATCCGAGCGCGTACCGAGTGACAGAGCGGCCCCTCCAACATCGCCGCTTCGCGCTCCATTGTGCCGCCCGGTCGGGGATTGCCGTGGCTGTGTCGGCGAGCGCAGCTGCGGCCGTTCACCTGGATCCAATTCATTTGCGACATTGATTCGTGACGTCGACGATGGTTGCCGCGGAAAGCGGCCCGTTTCGCGGCGCTTGTCGGTTTGTCGGCCAACCTCTATAGCAACCTGCCTTTATTCGGAATCGGAACGATCCCGAATAAAGGCAGGTTGCTCGCCTCTAAAGTGGCGATCATCTTTGTGCTTTAAGTTGGAACCGCAATAGCGGTTCCAACTTAAAGCACGATGATCTAGTGGTCTCAATCAATTAAGCCGAATGATAGCCGCTGCGATATCGATGGCGCGATCTAATCTTCGAGGCGAATTGGGTCGCCGACGCGCAGCTCGCCGCCTGTCGTCACCTTTGCATAGATGCCGAAATTGCTGTGTCCGAGGCTGCGCATCAGCGTCGCCGGGATGGCCATATCGCGCATACCGTTTGACGGGTCGACGTTGGTTGCCTCGCAGCGCTCGGTTTTGTCCAGAACAGTTAGCGTGATGTCACCGCAAGCCAGCCGCTTGTGCAGCCATTTGAACTCGGCCCACGGCTCGACGCCGTCGACGTAGATATTGGCGCGAAATCGCAGCGGGTCGACGGTGCGTCGCATCATACGTTCCAGATCACGGACGCTGGCCATATTGACGATATGCAGGCATTTCACGGCGACATCTGAAAAACTGTGGCCCGGTGCGAACACGATCTTCGGTGCACCGCGCAAGGCAAAGTTCATGTAAGCCGACATGAACTGCTCGATGATCTTGCGTCCCATGGGATCGTTAAGCCGCCCGGTTGCAACGGCTCGTCCACCGCGCAAAACCGACAGCGTTTGGGTTGCCTCATCGAACGTGGTCGTCAATGTCGCCAGGCGTTCATCGCGCATCAGCATTAGGAAATTGATCTTGGGCAAATGGCGTGGCGCTGCCGGGTCGAAACGTCCGGGTCCGTTTTCGATGGCGTAGGCGCGATCGAACGGCAAGGCCTCTCCGGCCTGGCAGGTCACCGACTGCAGCGGGTCGGCGGACAAACCTTTGACAGGATAGCGATAGAGCGCGGTGACGGTCGGGTGCGCGTGTTCACTCATCGGGCTGGCTCCGGGTTCTTTCGAGCAACCGAACATCAGGCCGAAGCCGGACGATGTCGTTCTCGGGCAGTCGGTTGCTCAAGGTCGGCATGGTTAGGCCGCAAACTCATTGATCCGGGCACATTGGCGCCGATTTGGCCGGGATATGCAAGGCGCGGCACCGAGAACCGGCTGGTTGCCCATTCCCGGTGCCGCAATGCTTGAGATCGTAGCGCCAAATCGGCTGATACCAATGCGTCCGGATCAATGAGTTTGCGGCCTGGCAGATGATGAGGTGGGTGCAACCCTTGGCCCGGTCGGCGGCGGCCCCATCATTCCACTGCGATCGACAAGAAGCTCTTTTCTTGGCGCCAAGTGATCACCATATCCTGCGTGCAGGTCGCCGGTAACGGGATCTGCGAGGACATCAATTGCGGTCGATTGCGCTGCTCCGGGGCGGGATCGACAGGTGGAGAACAATATGAACTTTGATCGCTATACCGATCGGGCGAAGGGATTCGTGCAGGCCGCACAGTCGCTCGCATTACGGGAAAATCATCAACAATTCGCGTCGGAGCATTTGCTCAAGGTTCTGCTGGATGATGCGGAAGGCCTTGCGAGCGGCCTGATCACGCGCTCCGGCGGCACCGCGCAACAAGCGCACGCAGACGTTGAGGCGGCGCTTGCAAAGCGCCCGAAGGTCACCGGCGGCGACGGGCAGCTTTACCTTGCGCCGGACATGGCGAAGATCTTCGACCAGGCAGAAAAGATTGCCGAGAAGGCCGGCGATTCATTCGTGACGACCGAACGTCTGCTGCTGGCGCTGGTGCTCGAAAGCGGCACGGCTGCCGGCAAGATACTGGCCGGCGCCGGTGTCAATGCGCAGGCGCTCAATGCGGCCATCAATGAAATACGCAAAGGCCGCACGGCCGACACGGCGTCGGCCGAAGACGGCTATGATGCACTCAAAAAGTATGCCCGCGATCTGACCGCAGATGCGGCCGAGGGCCGGCTCGATCCGGTCATCGGGCGCGACGAGGAAATCCGACGCGCCATCCAGGTGCTGTCGCGCCGCACCAAGAATAACCCGGTCCTGATCGGTGAACCCGGTGTTGGTAAGACGGCGATTGCCGAGGGCCTGGCATTGCGCATCGTCCAGGGCGACGTGCCCGAGAGCCTCAAGGACAAGAAGTTGTTGTCACTCGACATGGGCGCGCTGATTGCCGGTGCGAAATACCGCGGCGAGTTTGAGGAACGGCTGAAGGCGGTGTTGCAGGAAGTGACCGCGGAAGACGGCCGCATCATCCTGTTCATCGATGAGATGCACACGCTCGTCGGCGCCGGCAAAACCGACGGGGCAATGGACGCCTCGAACCTGCTGAAGCCGGCACTGGCGCGTGGTGAGTTGCACTGTGTCGGCGCGACGACGCTGGATGAATATCGCAAGCATGTCGAGAAGGATGCCGCCTTGGCCCGGCGCTTCCAACCGGTGTTCATCGCCGAACCGACGGTCGAGGACACGATCTCCATCCTGCGCGGACTGAAGGAGAAATACGAGCTGCACCACGGCGTGCAAATCGGCGATGCCGCCCTGGTCTCGGCCGCGACGCTCTCAAACCGATACATCACCGACCGCTTTCTGCCCGATAAGGCGATCGATCTCGTCGATGAGGCGGCGTCGCGTTTGCGCATGCAAGTGGATTCCAAGCCCGAAGAGCTTGACGAAATCGACCGCCGACTGATCCAGCTCAAGATCGAGCGCGAAGCACTGCGCAAGGAAAGTGATGCAGCCTCGAAGGACCGGCTCGTAACGTTGGAAGGCGACATCGCCAACCTCGAAGAACAATCGCAGTCACTGACGCAGCGCTGGGAAGCGGAAAAGTCGAAGCTCGGGAATGCGCAGAAGCTCAAGGAGGAACTCGATCACCATCGTACCGAGTTGGAACAGGCGCAACGCCGTGGCGATCTGGCGCGGGCGGGTGAACTGGCCTACGGCGTCATTCCGGAACTCGAGGCCAAGGTTGCGACGTTGGAAGATGGTGACGGCGCAGGTGTGATGCTTGAGGAAGCCGTAACGCCCAACCACGTTGCGCAAGTGGTCTCCCGCTGGACCGGAGTGCCGGTCGACAAGATGCTTGAAGGCGAGCGCGAAAAGCTGTTGCGCATGGAAGACGAGCTGGCCCGGCGCGTTGTCGGTCAGCGCGATGCAGTTGTCGCGGTATCAACGGCCGTGCGGCGGGCGCGTGCCGGTCTGCAGGATCCGAACCGGCCGATCGGCTCGTTCATGTTCCTGGGGCCGACCGGGGTCGGCAAGACCGAGCTGACGAAGGCGTTGGCAGCGTTCTTGTTCGATGATGACCAGGCGATGGTGCGTCTCGACATGAGCGAATACATGGAGAAGCATTCGGTCTCCCGCCTGATCGGAGCACCGCCGGGTTACGTCGGCTACGAAGAAGGTGGCGCGTTGACCGAGGCGGTGCGGCGGCGACCCTATCAGGTCGTACTGTTCGACGAAATCGAAAAGGCGCATCCGGACGTGTTCAACGTGCTGTTGCAGGTGCTGGACGACGGCCGCCTGACGGACGGCCAGGGTCGCACGGTCGACTTCCGCAACACGCTCATCATCATGACGTCGAACATTGGCGCGGAATTTCTCGTCAACCAGAAGGAAGGCGAAGAAGTCCGCGAGGTTCGCGAGTACGTGCTGGCGGAGGTGCGCGCCCGGTTCCGGCCGGAATTCCTCAACCGCCTCGATGATATCATCCTATTCGAGCGGCTAAAGCGCGAGCAGATGACCAGCATTGTCGAGATCCAGCTGAGGCGGCTCGAGGCTTTGTTGGCGGAGCGCAAGATTGCATTGCAGCTCGATCAAGCGGCACAGGCGTGGCTGGCCGACAAAGGCTATGATCCGGCATACGGTGCGCGACCGCTGAAGCGGGTGATCCAGCGCTATGTGCAAGACCCGTTGGCCGAGATGATCCTTGCCGGCAGCGTTCGCGACGGTGACACGGTCAACGTGACTGGCGAAGCAGACGGCGCCCTGATCATCAATGGAGAACCGGTCAGAGCCGCGGCTTGATCCGGGTCCCGGCCGTTGCGCTCAGATCCGCCAACGGCCGGCGCACGGCGCGGCGGCCTAATCGCTGTTTGTCGGCAGTCCATGAGGGATTATATAACCGCCTTTTAAATTCCGCGGTCACGGGATGATCCTCGGATCTGCGGATTTGCGCGCGCGTTTTCTCGCACGAAAACGCGCGCGAACATAAGAAAAGAAATCTTTTGCCTTGACGTTGGCGTTGTTTTGGAGCATTACGCGCGGACTTTAAATTCAAAGGAGACGCAAGGCATGAAGGAACGACCAAGACGACATAGGCTGGGTGGCCCGGCAGATGGCGCTTGGATCCGTTCAAGCAGCCGTCTCTTGGGAGCGCAGGCACAATGTCAAGGTCCGTCGGTATCTGCCCAACGGTCTGACGTTGTCAGCTAATTCGCCTGCGCGGCATTGCGCTTGATCGCACTGCCGTCCTGCGCTCGGATCACCTTCCGTCATTGAACCATTCGCAGAAATGCACGTGCCGTTCGGCACGGGCGTTTCGATGCAGTTTCGACCGATAAACTTTCAATCTTTGATTCGAAAGTTTTTCGGAACGGTTTTGCACGCGCGAATTCTTTTAAACGCGGCGAAAATTATATTTGCCAAGCCAATCGAGAAACAATCATGGTTAGTTACGCCTATACGCAGGCGGCCGCCCAGCGTGAGCGCGTTCTCGAAAAGCAGATTAAGCGTTTCGCAAAGGGTTATCAGCGCCGACTGCGCAAGCTGGTGAAGACGTCGAGCCGGATCGGCGACCTGCTATATTCGTTCCCGGCGGCGGCGTTTGCCATCGTCTCGGGACACGGTGACCACATCAAGCGTGGTGAGGCGGTTCGCCTGGTCAAGAGCGGCGCCAGCCTCAAGCGCGTCGCAGCCCGGCTGGCGTTGCCGATATGGACGCGACGCCTGCCGCCGGAAGCGTTCACGGTCGACCTCGGCGAATTGCCGAACAGTGAGGAGTTTAATCGCAAGATCGTAAACCTCATTCCGAACGACCCGGAAGCAACGGCAATGTGGCTCAACTGGCTGCGGGACGCCCGTGCCGCGTGCGATGAGGACTTCGCCTTGTGGATCGCCGGTCAGCGGATCTACCAAGCTGACTGGCACGATACCCTAGCCGACACGCCGGTTCTGCCGCTCGCAACCTTTGCCTGGTTCTCGGCCCACAACCACGAGCCGGCATGTCGTTTGATGGACACGCCGTGGCACCGTCGCATGGGCCTCAGCACCGCCATCAACAACATGGTCGGCTGGTTCGACCGGGTTTTGCTTGACTTGACGCGGATCGACAAGAACCGCGGGCCCGGGCGTTATTCGAGGCGCAAGAGGAACCGGTTTAACTTTGTTCCCTTGCTCACGCCAGGTGATCTGCGCGAGGAAGGTGAGGCCATGAACCATTGCGTTGCGACCTACGCAACGGCGGTGGCACAGAGAGACTGCAAGATTTTCTCTGTTTGTCGTGGTCGTCAGCGCGTTGCAACACTGGAGCTGCGCTGGCCGAACCATCGCATTCGTCGGCCGGTGATCAACCAGCTCGTCGGTCACTCGAACGCGGCCGTGGACCGCGACGTCTATGTTGCGGTCTGCAATTGGCTGGCGCAGAACCAGAACCTGGTTGGCGCGCGCGATGCCGCCGGCTTTGAAAGTGACCTAAACGAGGCCCGTTGGCAGTCGATGTGGGGCAACTACGTTGCAGCAAAGGGCAGAGCCGCTCCGGTATCGGATCGCCCGGACGGCCGTGTGGTCGCGCGCCTGTGCCGCGATGTCGATGCCCTCGCGCATTGGCTGAACGGCTGACGGCGGCCGCTCGAGAGCTGATCACCTGAACGAGAGGTCTCGCTGGTCGAACCAGCGGGACCTCTTTTTTGGAGCCCGCGCTCAGGGGACCCTGCAAACCTCGTGGCCGTCAGGCGGCATGAGAAGGTGATAGTGAACCATGTTGTCGCAATCCGCGCGCCAAGCAGCACCGCAAATCAAACAATATCAATGCGTCCGGATTTACGCGTTTGCGGCCCAACATCAATGTGATCTTGCGCGCGCGCAGCGGCAGCGATTGCCGCACGTGATGGCGGGCGAGGCCGGATCATGGCAAGTTCCGACCAACCTTTGCCAACACCAGTTGCCAGCTATTGGCCAACCATAGGCCAGTCGTTGGCCAGTCGTTGGCTAGTCATAAATCAGGAGGAAGTCGATGTCGCAATGGGCCGAACGCCGCCAGAAATACCGCGCAATCCTGAGCGCAAAGCGCTGCATTAACCCCGGCTCGGTCTACGATGCGATGTCTGCGCGCATCGCCCAACACGTCGGCTACCAGCTCGGCATGGTCGGCGGATCGTCGGCCGCGCTGGCGGTTCTTGGTGCCCCCGACTTGATCGTGATGACGCTGACGGAGTTGGCGGAACAATGCTTGCGCATCAACCGGGCCTGTGAACTGCCGATTATGGTTGATGCCGATCACGGCTATGGCAACGCCCTCAATGTCATGCGTACGGTGGAAGAGTTGAACACCGCCGGCGTTGCCGGGCTGTCGATTGAAGATACCGACCTGCCGCCGGTCTACGGCACGCCCGCCACGGCCAAGCTGCTGTCGTTGGATGAAGGGCTCGGCAAAATGCGTGCCGCCGTGGCCGCGCGCAAAGACCCGAACCTGATCATCGCGGCGCGAACCAGTGCCGTGGCGATGACCGGCCTCGAAGATGCGATCGCCCGCGTCAAGGCCTACCAAGAGACCGGCGTCGATGCGATCTTTCTGGTTGGCGTGAAGACGCGCGCGGAACTGGACGCCATTGCCGAGATCGCGAAACGGCCAATCGTCCTGGGCAGCGGCGGCGGCGAACTCGATGATCTCGATTATCTGTCCGACCGCGGCGTGCGGGTCTGCCTGCAGGGTCATCTGCCGATCCAGGCCGCCGTTCAGGCGGTCTATGCCACGCACAAGGCGATGTTTGCGGGAACCAAGCCGGCTGATGTGACAGGCCTCCCGTCGCAACAGCTTGTCGACGTTGCAACGCGCGCCAGCGCCTATCAGCGTTGGACGGCCGCGTACCTGGAGGATTGAGGCGCAACCGGCTCATCGACGTTGCCACACCGCGGCGCTGCGACCCACGTCGATATCGGAGCCCTGATGGCTCTGCGATCGGCGGTGGTTGACAGAATGGCCGGCTCGTGGCGGATTCGCGATCACGCTCGAAAACAGACATCGCAACCCCGGGAGCCCGACGTCGATGCCGTTCGAACCCGCAACAAGCATCCTTTCACATGTGACCGTTCTTGATCTGACACGCGTTAGGTCGGGACCGACCTGCGTTCGCCAGCTCGCCGATTGGGGCGCCAACGTCATCAAGGTCGAGCTGCCGACGACCGACAACCAGGGCCAGCTCGGCGGCCCGCGTGAAGGATCGGACTTCCAGAACCTGCATCGCAACAAGCGCGCCATCACATTGAACTTGAAGGCCGAAGAGGGTGTCGAGATCTTCAAGAAGCTGGCGCGCAGCGCCGATGTCATCGTCGAAAACTACCGGCCGGACGTCAAGCACCGCCTTGGCATCGACTATGAAACCTTGAGGCCGCTCAATAAGCGGTTGATCTACGCCTCGATCTCGGGGTTTGGCCAGGACGGGCCCTATGCCAGCCGCCCGGGATTTGACCAGATCGCGCAGGGCATGGGCGGCCTAATGTCGATTACAGGTGAGCCAGGCCAGGGGCCGATGCGCGTCGGCATCCCGATCGCTGACCTGACGGCCGGGCTGTTCTGTGCCCAAGGCATTCTCCTGGCCCTGATCGAGCGCGACAAGTCCGGCGAGGGCCAGTGGGTCCAGACCTCGCTGCTGCAAGCGCAGACCTTCATGCTCGATTTCCAGGCATCGCGCTGGCTGATGGACGGCGACGTTGCCAAGCAGGCCGGCAATGATCATCCGACAAGCATTCCGACCGGCGTGTTTGAGACCAGGGACGGTTACATCAATATCGCCAGCGCCGGTCAGGCCATGTATCTCAAGCTCGTCGATGTTTTGGGTGATAAAGAGATGATGCATGGCGATTATGCCGACGGCCCGAGCCGGTCGAAGAACCGCAAGGCCTTAAACGCCATCATCTCGAAACACACCAAGACCAAAACCTCGGACGAGTGGATCGAAATTCTGAACAAGTCCGGCATCCCGTGCGGCGAAATCAACGCGATCGACAAAGTCTTTGAAAGTCCGCAGATCAAGCATCTCAGCATGGCAAAGGATATCGTCAGTCAGGAGCGCGGCCCGACCCAGCTCGTCGGCCAACCGGTCACCTTGAGCCGTACCGATAGCGCCATAAAGCATCCGCCGCCAACACTGTCACAGCACACCGACGAAGTCTTGCGCGAGGTTGGCTATTCGGCCGCCGAGATCAAAGCGTTCAAGGCCAGCGGGGTCGTGTGAGCGCACGACCGCGCGGGTCATCAAGTGCGGCTTTCGAAAGGCCGAACAGCTGCGCATGGCTTTCGATAAGGAATTGGAGATGTCCGGTACCCATGGTTGTGCCGGAACATGGGAGGGCGACGGAATGAGTGCAGAGGAAAAACTGTTGGGCCGCAAGGCGGGCGGTGTCGGCTATATCACCTTCAACAATCCAGAAAAGCGCAATGCCGTGTCGCTCGACATGTGGGTGCGCTTCACCGAACTTCTGGAAGACTACAAGGCCGACGACAATCTGCGCGTCCTGGTGATCAACGGCGCCGGCGGCAAGGCGTTCGTATCCGGCGCTGACATTTCCAAGTTCGAGAGCGAACGCGCCACCAAAGAGGCCGTTGCCAAGTACAATGCCACCTCGGGCGGCGCCTACGACAAGCTGCTCAACTTTCCGAAGCCGACAATCGCCAAGATCAACGGCTTTTGCGTTGGCGGCGGTATGAACCTGGCGGTCGCCTGCGATCTGCGCTTTTGCGAGGAAGGTTCGCAGTTCGCAATCCCCGCCGCCCGCCTCGGCCTGGGCTACGGCTACTATGGCGTCGCCCGCCTTTCGCGATTGATCGGTATCTCTCGTGCCATGGAGATGTTTTACACGGCCCGGCGCTTTCCGGCCCGCGAAGCCTACGAGATGGGGCTCATCAACCGCGTCTGCAAAGTCGAGGAGCTTGACGACGTCGTCAAAGAAGCAACCGACCGGATTTGTGAGAATGCCCCGATGACCATCGCGACGATCAAGGCGTCCGCGATCGAAATCGGCAAGTCGCCCGACCGGCCGGATCACGCCAAGCTCGATGCCATGGTGCAAGCCTGCTTTGAGAGCGAGGACTATATCGAAGGCCGGCGCGCGTTCATGGACAAGCGCAAACCCGATTTCAAGGGCCGATAGGCCGGGCGTTGCGCGATGTCCTCCTTACCAGAGCCAGAGCCAGAGCCAGATCTGACCGACCGCTCCGTGTTTGCGTTTTGGACGGAAGAAAAGATCCGCTTTGGCGATGTTGACCGGCAGAACCATGTCAACAATCTGGTCATCTGCCAATATGTCGAATGCAGCCGGGTGGAACTGCGCGAACGCTGCTTCCCGAAATTCGCGCAGGACATGAGCCTTGCCTGGCTGATCGTTCATTTCGAAGTCAGCTTCAAGGCGATGCTCAACTATCCCGGCCGGGTCGCCATTGGCAATTGCGTCTTGCGCGTGGGCCGGAAATCCTATGTTCTCGGTCACGCCGTCTTTGCCGAGGAAAGCTGTATCGCAACCGCCAAAACAACCACGGTGTTCGGCGATCGCGCCAGCGGCGATGCCCGCGACATTCCAGACGAATTGCGCGCCCATCTCGACGCCCTCAAACCGTTGCTGTGAGCGGGCAACGCGCAGTCCATGTCCAATAACGCGAGCCAAGATCAACCACGATGTCGGATGCAAACAACGCCTACATGACGCTGCACGAGTTCATCAAGGCAGCCAAGATGAAGCTCAAGCCCGATATCTGGGACTACCTGGTGGGGGGAACGGAGACGGAAACAACGCTGCGACGCAACCGGATGGCGATCGACCGAATTGCGCTGCGCCCGCGTGCCTTGCGCGATGTCTCATCGCTCGATGCCACCTCGAAGCTGTTCGGGAAAACGGTGCGGCTGCCGGTTATTCTGGCGCCGATCGGCGGCCTGATCGAGTTCGATTCAGAGGCCGGTGTCAGTGTCGCCCGGGGCGCCGACCAGTTCGGCGCGGCGATGACGCTCAGTTCCGTCAACACCCAACCAACGCTCGAAGATGTCGGTGCCGCCGGCAGCGCACCGCAGATCTTCCAGCTCTACGTGCGCGGCGATGACGCGTTCGTCGATGACTATGCCAACCGCGCCGCGGACGCTGGCTACCAGGCGTTCTGCATCACCGTCGATACCGCCGTCTACAGCCGTCGCGAGCGCGATATCGCCCGGCGCTTTGCCAAGCCCTGGCGCCGGGCGGCGACCGGCACGGAATTCCAGGCGGCTTTCACTTGGAAGAACATCGAACGCTTCAAGCAGACCCACAATATCCCGCTCATCTTGAAGGGGCTGGCGACGGCCGAAGACAGCCGCATCGCCGTGGAGCACGGTGTCGACTACATTTGGGTGTCGAACCATGGCGGGCGCCAGCTCGATCATGGTCGCGGCTCGATCGATGTTCTGCAGGAATGCATGGACGCCGCAGCCGGCCAGGCAAAGTTCATCGTCGATGGCGGCTTTGCCCGCGGCACCGACATCGTCAAGGCGATGGCGATGGGCGTCGAGGCGGTCGCGATCGGCCGGCTTTACTGTTATGCCCTGGCGGCCGACGGCGCTGCCGGCATCAACCGAATGCTCGAGATCCTGGAGAATGAAGTCCACAGCGCCATGGGTCTGACCGGCATCACCAAGTGGAGTGAGTTGGACACGAGCTATCTGCACTTTGGTGCGCCTGCGGTCGTCGAAGCCGGCGTGCACAGCGCCTTCCCGTTGCTTGGCCTGGACGATCCGGGCTATGGCGGGCGATAATCGCAAGCTGGTTCTGAAAGGCCGCAGCCATGACCAAGACCGTCGATTTCTATTACGACTACGCCAGCCCGACCGCGTATCTGGCCTGGACACAGCTGCCCGGCATTTGCGCCCAACACGGCGCCAAACTCAACTACCGGCCGGTTCTTCTGGGTGGGATATTCAAGGCAACCGAAAACCAGTCACCGGTCATGATCAAGGCGAAGGGCAAATGGCTGCTCGACGATGTTCAACGCTACGCCGACCATTACGGTGTCGGCTATGCCATGAACCCGCATTTCATTGTCAACACCCTGACCGCTATGCGCGGCGCCATCTGGGCCCAGCAAGCCGGCCAAGTCGAGCCTTACAATGCCGCGATGTTTCAGGCGATGTGGGTGGACGGCAAAAACCTCGCTGAGCTCGACGTGCTGTCGCAGATCGTTGCATCAGCCGGGCTCGATGCCGCAGCGATGGCAGCCGGCGTCCGGGACCAGGCGATCAAGCAGGCCTTGATTAACGCGACCAACGCCGCCGTCGGACGCGGCGTGTTCGGCGCACCAACAATGATTGTCGGCGACGAAATGCACTTCGGCCAGGACCGCCTCGCTTGGGTCGAACGCGCCATTGCGAGTTAAACCAGCCCGCATAAATATTGACCCCCTTCACCGGCGCGCTTTCTGTCGCCAGTGAGGCGGGTGTCGTGCCGGGTCCACGGGACCACAAGCAATGCCCAACGCAGCTGGCGGCAACAAGCGCCCGGCCCTGCGGGATCGGTACCAGCTCAACCTGAAAGGTTCAGTCAGAACAATGCTCGACCATGTCTCGATTACGGTTCACGATATCGCCAGCGCGGAACCCTTCTACGATGCCATCATGGCAGCGCTGGAGGTGCCCAAGGTGCAGCGTGCAGAGGATAGCCTCGGCTACGGCGAGCGCTGTCGGGCCGATACACCGGATCTCAGCTATCTATCGGTTAAGCTGGGCGCCGGGCCCGCTCCGGCCGACCGCCGCCACTGGTGCTTCAAAGCACCGAGCCGGGCCGCGGTCGATGCGTTTTGGCAGGCGGGCACCGCCAACGGCGGCCGGGACGACGGCTCGCCCGGGGTACGCAGCCAATATCACCCGCACTACTACGCGGCATTTCTCATCGATCCGTCAGGTAACCGCGTTGAGGCAGTCTGCCACCGCGCTCATCCATAGTTGTTGATCGCATGTCGAGTTTTTGGAACGGCAGATTGGCGCGCCGCTCACGCACCGGCACCCTTGTCGGGATACCAGGAGAACTCGATCAGCAGGCACGCTTCGTCGGTGCGCACGGGACCGTGCATGAAGCCCGGTGCGCGACACGCATAAGCCGGCGCCGTCACCCGCCTTTCGCCGGTCTCGGGCGTGCCTTCGATCATACTGCCGGAAATCACATAGATCTCCTCCCAATAGTCATGCGCATGTGCGCCCGGCGTTTGCACGCCGGCGGCGAGCCGCAGCAGGCGCGTGCGCTTGCCGGTCCGTGCTTCGAGATCGCGATCGTCGGCCAGGATCTTTTCCGCGATGCCGGCCACCTTGCCGTCGTAGTCGTCGAATCCCGTCTCCAGATCCAGATCCAGGTTCTGAAAAATCATGTTGGTGCGCATTTGGGCCTCCGGTTCAGGCGGTCACGCGGGAGCCTCCGATCAAGTCGCCGGTTCACGGCGATCCAAGAGCGGCTGTCCACCGCGCAATCTCCGCGACAAGGGGCCGGCCTCCGGCCCCGGACTTGCTGTGAGTTTCCTTCGACCGTCAACTCAGTTGGTTGTCTTGGTCACATTCGTGACGGCGCCGCCGGTTGCGGTTCGCCCGCCGTCCACCGTGAAATGCATACCGCTGACGTTCGCGGTTGCATCTGAACACAAAAACAGGACGATGTCGGCGATTTCCTCGGGCAAGCTATAGCGCCCGGACGGGATCGCCGCCTCGTAACGCGCCTTCACGCCGGCCGGGTCGTCCGGATTGATCTTCTTGGCGACGTCCTCGATCATGCGCGTGGCAACCGGCCCCGGACAAACCGCGTTCACCCGGATGCCGTCGCGTGCCACCTCGCCGGATACGCTGCGCACGATGCCGAGCACGGCGTGCTTCGAGGCACAGTATGTCGACATGTTGGGCGTTCCAACGAGGCCGGCAACCGAAGCGGTGTTGACGATCGCCCCGCCGCCGCCATCAAGCATGACCGGGATGACGTGCTTCAAGCCCAGGAACACACCGCGCACATTGACGGCGAGAACCTTGTCGAACTCATCCTCATCGTAGTCCACGATTGGCTTGATGCTGCCTTCAATGCCGGCGTTATTGAAAAAGCAGTCGATGGACCCATGCGCTTCGACGGCCTTGGCAACATAGGTCTTGACGTCGTCAGACTTGGTCACGTCGGCGCCGACCGCGATCGCCTTTCCGCCTGCCGACACGATGGCTTCGGCCGTCGCCGCGGCACCGGCTTCGTCCAGGTCAACCACGCAAACGGCTGCTCCGGACCGGCCGAAAGCCAGCGCCGTCGCCCTGCCAATGCCGTTTGCGCCACCCGTCACAACAACGCTCCTGCCTGAAAAATCCCCTGAAAAATCCATTGTCTCCTCCCATGCTGCTGCCTGCTCGGGTGCGGCCGGTGCGCGGCCTGGCCCCGGGGCCATGTTGGCCAGCCTAGACTGGCCGGATCGGCCCGAACAGTTGCGCCAGCCCCTCGTTCGGGCAAACATCACTTGGTTGATCACGCCCGCTTGACTAACGTGTCGGCAGCCATGAGTTTAGACGGCGGGCGGTCAAGTCCACGAACATTTCAAATCCGGCCAACAGGGCAAAGCGATCATGACAAACCGCTACGTGCGTACGGGGATTTTCCTGGCACCGTTCCACATGACCAACGAGAACCCGACCCTCACGCTGGAGCGTGACATGGACCTTCTCGTGCACCTCGACAAACTCAATTATCACGAGGCGTGGATCGGCGAGCATCATTCCGGCGGATTTGAAAATATCGGCGACCCGGCGATGTTCATTGCGGCGGCCGCCGAACGCACCCGCCATATTCGACTGGGCACCGGTGTGGTGTCACTGCCCTATCATCATCCGTTCATCGTTGCCGACAAAATGGTCCAGCTCGACCACATGACGCGCGGGCGGGCGATGTTTGGCGTTGGCCCCGGTTCCCTCGTCTATGACGCTGCCAAGCTGGGCATCGACCCCGCCACGCAGCGCGACCGGTTGGATGAGGCGATGGGCGTGATCGTTCGGTTGCTCAGGGGCGAGACGGTCAATCACGAGGCCGACTGGTTCAAGTGCGTCGACGCCAAGCTGCAGATGCCCAATTACACGCAGCCCCACATCGAGATGGCGGTGGCGTCCTCGCGCTCGCCAACCGGCTCCTACATCGCCGGTGTGCACGGCATTGGCATGCTGGCGATGGGCGGCACCTCGCCCGATGCCATGGCAGCCCACTGCGCCAACTGGGAGCGTTGCGAACAACTCAATCGTGACAACGGGCGCGAGGCCCAGCGTCGCGATTGGCGCATTGTGACGTTCGCCCACGTCGCCGACACCCGTGAACAAGCCGAACGCGATGTCGAATTCGGATTGAAGAATTTTGCCCGCTATTTCTCGGAAGTCGCCACGTTCCCGATCATCCCGGCGGATATTGAGGAACCGGTGACATATTTGCGCGAAAGTCAACTGGCCTGCATTGGCACGCCCGACGACTGCATCGCACATTTCGAGCGCATCTGGGGCGGCTCGCAAGGCGGTTGCGGCGCCATCCTGCTGCTCGCCCACAACTGGGCCGACTGGCCCGCCACGATGCGAAGCTACGAATTGATGGCGCGTTATGTTCATCCGGTGTTCCAGAGTAGTCTGCGCCCGCGTGTCGAGTCCTACGATGACGCGGCTGCCAAGTATGCAACTGCCGGCGAGCAATCGCGGGCCGCCGTGCAGGCGGCGATCGAAAAGCACGGCGCACGGCGCACCGGAATTTAAGCGTCAGGCGCGCCGGCCACGGGCATCGGCGTTGCGGCCATCACCGCGCAACGGCCCGATCGCAAAGACGGTTGGATCACGACATGACGGATGCGAACGACAAAGTTGTCGCTGTCCTCGGGAGTTCCGGCGTCGTTGCGCCTTACCTGCAACAGCGGTTGCGGGTTGCCGGTTATGGCGGAGTGATTGTCAGCCGCAGCCAGGTCGAAGCCGGCGACGGCTTTGACTGGGTCGACACCCAACGGTTGCGGACCGGCGACTGGACATTGCCGGACGGTGCCACCGTGTTGGCACTTTGGCCGGTCTCGATGGTGGGCGAAGAGTTCGCTGTGCTGGCGGCGGCAAAACGCATTGTCGCGCTCAGCTCGACTAGCATTTTGAATCGCGGCGCCAGTTCGGATCCGGTCGACCGCGGGATCGCAGCCCGGCTCGCAGCCGGCGAAACGGCGATCGAACGCAATTGCGGCAGGTCCGGCGTCGAATACACCATCCTTCGGCCGTCGCTGATCTACGACGGTGTCACGGACCATTCCGTCACGGAAATTGCACGCCTGATTAGCCGCCTTGGATTTTTCGTCATTGCCGGGCGTGGGACGGGACTGCGCCAGCCAGTGCATGCCGAAGATGTCGCAGAAGCGATGGTGCGCAGCATCGCCAATCCGGCGACGCGCAATCGGACATTCAACCTGACCGGCGGCGAAACTCTCAGCTATCGCGGCATGGTCGAACGGATTTTCGCAGGCATGAACCGCCCGGCGCGCATCGTGAGTGTGCCGCGGTTGGCGCTCAAGCTCGCCGCCTATGCTATGAACACGGTCGGCTATCTGCGACATCGCCCCAACGTGGCCGATCGCATGGAATTGGACCTCGCCTACGCCTCGGACGATACCGTCGAAGCGCTCGGCTTCCGGCCGCGCAGTTTTCACCCGGAGATTGTCATCGATATCTAGGGATCCTCTGAACAAGCCATAGGTTTCCAAAGGGCTCGGCCCTTTGGCGGGATCGTTGAGGGGCTGTCCGCCCCTCAATCACCCCGACCAGGGGATGGATCCCCTGGACCCCCAGCGTGTCCAGACCACGAGGCCGCCCACCGATATTGCCTAGCGCACAACAAACACCGACTGTTTGGCGTGGCGCATCACGCGCGCGGCGTTGGGGCCCAGCAGATAGTCCTTTAGCTCGGGCCGGTGTGACGTCATGACAATGACATCGCATTGCAGCTTATCGGCCAGCGACAGGATCTCTTCATAGATGGTGCCGTGTGCAACATGGCAATTGGCGGCCTCGGCCGACGTGGCACGTTGCCCGACCACCTCGCGCAACCTTTCGTCGGCTTTCGCCAGCGCCTTGGCCTCGAAGTCGGGCGGGAAAAAGCTGCCGACCACCGACATTCCCATTGCCGGGACCACGGTCATCACATGCAGTTCCGCGCCGTAGTCGGAGGCGAGCTGTTCGCCAACCGACAAGGCTCTCGCCCACGAACTTTCCTGGTCGACGTCCACCGGCACCAAAATGCGCTTGAACATGATCGCTTCTCCTCGCTATCGCGCCGCCTGCAATGAACCGGTCGATATCACCCGCCGCCGTCAGAATGCCGGTTGCGTTTGGCGCCGCCGCTGCAACATGATGACCAGGCCAAGCAGCAGCAGCGCCGGAATGTAGAGCACCTCTTTCGGCAGGCGCTCGTTGGGCAACTGCACGCTGGAGACAACAACCGGCTTGTCGCCATAGAAGTCGTAGCTCTTCAACTGCTTTTCGAACTTCGAGGCCGGTAGCGGCTCTTCCAATTTCGCAATCTCGTCTTCGAACGTAATGACGAGGCCCGACTTCTGCAGGCGCTGGACGCCGCTGCCGGGCTTATCCAGCGCCACGATCAACGTCGTTTCATCGATCTTGTCCGAATTATTGAAATTCGGTCCCGAGACTTTGATCCGCAGCTTCGTGTCCTGCGGCAGGCTGCCCGCAAGTTTGACGATCTCGCTGCCGGCTCGCGTTTCGTATTCGGGAACCACCTGATCGAGCCAGAAATCGGGTCTGAACAGCGTGAACGCGACCAGCAGCAGGGCAACCGTTTCCCAGATGTGATTGCGGGCGAAGAAGTAGCCCTGCGTGGCAGCCGCAAACAACATCATGGCAAGCGTTGCAATGATGAACACCAATATTGCTTTGGCAAATGTCACGTCGATCAGCAGCAACTCGGTGTTGAAGATGAACAGGAACGGTAACAGCGCCGTGCGGATGTCATACATAAAGCCCTGGACACCGGTCTTGATCGGATCACCGCCTGAGATCGCAGCAGCCGCAAAGGCGGCGAGCCCCACGGGCGGTGTGTCGTCGGCCAGAATGCCGAAGTAAAAGACAAACAGATGCGCGGCAACGATCGGGATGACGAGTCCGCTCTTGGCGCCAAGCGTGACGATCACCGGCGCCATTAGTGCCGAGACCACGATGTAGTTGGCGGTCGTCGGCAGTCCCATCCCGAGAACCAAACTCATCACGGCAACGAGCAGCAAAAGCAAAATGAGATTGCCGCCGGACAGCACCTCGATGAATTCCAGGATCACGTTGTGCGCGCCGGACAGCGACAGCGATCCGACGATGACGCCGGCAGCGGCCGTGGCGATTGCGATCGAAATCATACTTCGCGCACCCGCAATCATGCCGTCGAAGCATTCCTTGGCGCCGCGGCTGAAGGCTGCGCCAAACTCTGCCGCGCGGCCGCGGAACAACGCTTTCAGCGGGTGCTGGGTCAACGTCACGAAGATCATGGCAAAGCAGGCCCACGACGCCGCCAGCGCCGGTGAAAGCTTCTCCGGCGTCGGCAAAATGCACCAGATCAGGATGACGATCGGCAGCACGTAGTAGATGCCGGTCAGGGCAACGTCGGCAGCCCGTTGCAATGTCGTGAGCGGCGCATTCGGGTCATCGATTTCGAGGTCCGGCTGGCGACTTGCGATCATGACCAGAACGACATAGGCGATGGCGCAGACGACGATCACGCCGCTCAGCGTCAGCTCGGGATTGAGATAGTGGATCCAGTCGAGCACATAATAGATGCCGGCAAACAGCGCCACGGTCAGAAGAACGCCGGTCAGTACGCGCAGCAGCTTGGCGGCAACGCTCATCGTAGCAGTCGGCTTGTCCAGGCCCTTCAGGCCGAGCTTCAAGGCTTCGAGATGAACGATGTAGACCAGCGCAATGTAGGAGACCAGCGCCGGCACCAGCGCATGTTTGAGCAATTCGGTGTATGGCGTGCCGGTGAACTCGGCCATCAAGAAGGCTGCAGCGCCCATCACCGGCGGGGTCAGCTGGCCGTTGGTCGACGAGGCGACCTCGACGGCGCCGGCTTTTTCAGGCGAAAGGCCGGTCTTCTTCATCAGCGGGATGGTAAAGGTTCCGGTCGTCACCGTATTGGCAATCGACGAACCGGAGTAGATCCCGCTCAGGGCTGATGCCACGACGGCCGCTTTCGCCGGCCCGCCGCGCAAATGACCGAGCAGCGAAAATGCAAGCTTGATAAAGTAGTTGCCAGCGCCCGCCTTCTCGAGGATCGAGCCGAACAGGACGAATAGAAAGATCATTGTCGCCGAGACATCGAGCGGTTTGCCGAACACGCCCTCGTCTTGAATCCAGTAGTGCCACAGCGATTTACCGAGCGATGCACCCTTCCAGCGGATCGTCTCAGGTACCCATTCGCCGGCCCCGAAGAAGACGTAGGCGACAAACACGGACGCAACGATCAGCAGCGGCAGGCCCAACGAACGGTAGACGGCGATCGCAAGCACAATCAGGCCGAGCAAGCCGATCGTAATGTCGGTGTTGTTGAAGGAGCCAGCCCGGTTTGCAATGTCTTCATAGTTGAACACGGCATAAAAGCACACCACGATGCCGAGTGCGGCAAGTATCCAGTCGTAAATCGGGATGGTACGGCGCGGGCTGGAGCGCAATAGCGGATAGGCCATGGCTGCCAGCACCAGTGCGAACACCAGGTGGATCCGGCGTGCATGTTGCAGCAGGCCGAGGAAAAAGCTCGATCCGGTAATTTCGGTCAGCAGATAGGGTAGCTGGGTCGCGATGAACAGCTGATAGAGCGACCACAAGAACGCGACCGCAAGAAAAGCTGTCGCCTGCCAACCAACAGGATTGCGCGCGCCCGTTTCGACCTCGGCGACCATATCGTCGGCGTTTGATGGTGTTGCGGTTTGTTGTGTCATCGTTCACCAACCTGCCGTGCGGATATCTGGTCAATTGTCGATATGTTAACGGATAACGGCAGGCGAGGTCGCCGTTCGCCTGCCGTTGGTCGGATTAGTTCACCCAACCTTTTTCCTTGTAGTACTTCACGGCACCTGGATGCAGCGGCGCCGAAAGGCTGTCGGAAATCATCTGACTTTCCTTGAGATGGTTGAAAGCCGGATGCAGTGTCTTGAAACTGTCGAAGTTTTCGAACACGGCCTTGACCACGGTGTAGACGACCTTTTCGGAGACATCCGATGACGTGACAAACGTTGCACCAACGCCGAACGTCGTGATGTCTTCCTTGTTGTTGTACATGGTGGCCGGGATCGTCGCGATGCGATAGTAGGAGTTATCGGCAACCAGTTTGGTGATTTGCGGTGCCGTTGCATTGACGAGATGCGTGGCGCAGCTGGCGATCGATTCCTGGGTCAGTGCTGATGGGTGGCCGACCAGCCAGAAATAGGCATCGATCTTGCCGTCGCACAACGCCTGCGCGGTTTCGGCCGATTTCATTTGTGCGGCAAGCTTGAGGTCGCCGCGCTTCCAGCCCATCGCCTTCTCGATCACCTCCCAGGTGCCGAGCGTGCCGGACCCGGGGTTGCCGATGTTGATCCGCTTGCCCTTGAAGTCGGTGATGTTCTTGATACCGGAGCCATCGCGAGCAACGATCGTGACCGGCTCGGCATGTACGGAAAATACCGCCCGCAGTTTCTTGAACGCGCCCTTGTCCTTGAACTTGGACGTCCCGTTATAGGCGTGATACTGCCAGTCCGACTGGGCGACGCCGAACTCAAGCTCGCCGTTGCGAATGGTATTGATGTTGTAGATCGACCCACCGGTCGATTCCGCCGAGCAGCGGATGCCATGCTGTTTGCGGCCCTTGTTGACGAGACGGCAGATGGCGCCGCCTGTCGGGTAGTAAACGCCGGTTACGCCGCCGGTTCCGATCGATACGAACTGTTGGTCTGCGGCGAGCGCCTGGCTTGCGCCGAATGCGAGCCCCACAACAGCTGCGGTTCCGAGTATTCTGGAAGACTGCATCCTGGAAACCTCCTCGTTGATGCTTCGGTCACGCTACCCGTTCTCAATGAACCGAAAGCGCATTGGTCAGGACATAACACCAGCTCATAGCACACCCGGCCGGGTGCCGCAGCGTGTGGCCCCTTCCCCCGAACGATAACAGAGGTCGGATGCCAATCAACCCGGGGATTGAACTTCGTTGCTTTGCGCACAAAGGTTTTCAACCTTCGCTGTCTGGCGCCGTCGTAAGCCTTTCCGTTACGCGGCCGCAGCGGATAAGGCCATGGCCATCGTCTTGAAACAGAATCTACGTTTGTGCGTTGCCAACACGGATCGCGACAGCGCCGGCATGCATTGGACCGATTTGGTGCGGACGGTGGAACACGAACCCGATCAGCCCCGCACAGCATGTTCTGCCGAGGGATTTTAAGGAACCTCTGATCAAGTTCCGGGGTTCCAAAGGGCGCGGTCCTTTGGTCGGGATTGTTAAGCGCAGCGCCCTTGAGTCATCGCCGTTGCACGGCGATCGACGAGGAGCTTGTCCGCCCCTCATATGCCCCGATCACCCGATTAAGGGGTGATGCCCTGGACCCTGGACGTGTTCAGAGGTTCCTTAAAGCTCCTTTGTTTGATCGTAAATTATTGATTTTAATTATATTTTCAGGAGCACTCTGTTTGTGCGCACTTTAGTCTCGGAAGAAAAATCATCAGAACGCAAACAATAAATCAGCAATTTCCTGTAGCCTTGCCGACACGATGATGATCGACGCTTGAAGAGGCGGGCAACTCTTGCCAGGCCACGCCGCCGCGGCCAACAACGCGCCGTGACGATCCAGAAGATGCGCCATCGATATCGTCCGTCGTCTGACGATCTGCTCGACGGGCAGTTTCGTCTCGACCGTTGGTGACACAACCACGCTGGCACGCTGGCCTCAAGGCTGGCCTTGGCGATCTCCCAGTTCGGAACCGACAACCCCCTCACCGTGCGCAACATGACCAAGGCCGACCTGATGGCCAGCGTGGTTGTGTAGTCGCCCGTTGCGACCGGCCTGGGCAATCGGCGGCGACGACCTAATCCAGCAGGTCGCCGCACCGGCAATGGCACAATGGCGCTCACAGCTCTTGCCGCCGCGCGACGGCCGACCCGGTTCGGTCCGTCGTTGACGCCGCTGCGCTCTGGTCGATGCGCCATTGCCCGGATTGAAAACTTGGTTGTGATTTGTATCGACTATCAGTAAGCAGATCGCATAAATAGGAACCTGCAGCGTTACTCCGACACGCCGTGCCTGATTGGTGGCGCACAACCCCACCGGATGCCATGACCACCGTTTCGAATGCGCCCGAAACACGATCCGACGTCGATGACGTTGCGACGTCGCTAGCCGAGGTCGCGATCTTGTTCGAGCCGGACGGCTATGTGCTGGACGGGCCGAAGCTGATGGGCCGGCAGGCGGCGGGCAATGGTTTTTTGCGCGCCGCCGTTGCCGGGCGCGGTGATGCGGCGCTGTGGGCCTATACGCCCAATCGGAAGTCCGCCCAGACCTTCGCCAAGCTGGTCGGCGATATCGATCCGACCGCCAAGGCCCATTGGCTGCCGGCCCACCGGCTCGACCTGCTCAGCCAGATCGGCGGGCTCTATCTGCCGGACCCCAGGCTGGCCCATGCGGCGCAATTGCGCCTGCGCGCCGGGCCGGACGCCTATTCCATCTGCGGCGTGACCCACACCGCCGCCTCGCACACGGCGATGGATGCCGTTGCCGGCCTGCTCAGCGCGCCGGTGATGCCGTGGGATGCCCTGATTTGCACGTCGCAGGCGGCGCGCTCGACGATAGAGACCGTGTTGCAGGCCGAATGGCAATATCTGCGCTGGCGGTTTGGCGCGCCGAAGCAGCCGGCGCTGCCACAGCTGCCGGTCATTCCGCTCGGAGTGCACTGCGCCGACTTCGAGTTTAGCGACCCGGAGCGCGCCGCCGCACGCGCCGCCCTGGGCATCGCCGACGATGCCGTCGTCGCCCTGTTCGTCGGACGCCTTTCGTTTCACAGCAAGGCGCATCCGCACGCCATGTATCGGGCGCTACAGACCGCCGCCGAGCGCAGCGGAAAACCGATTACCCTGCTGCAGTGTGGACGGTTCTGGACCGAGTTTATCGAACGCGCCTTCAAGACCGGCGCGGTCGATTTTTGTCCGGGCATTAGCGCGCTGTTTATCGACGGCACGGACGCCGAAGCGTACCGACGAAGCTGGGCGGCGGCCGATCTGTTCATCTCGCTGTCGGACAATATCCAGGAGACTTTCGGTCTGACGCCGATCGAGGCCATGGCAGCCGGGCTGCCGGCGGTGGTAACCGATTGGAACGGCTACAAGGACACCGTGCGCGACGGTGAAGACGGCTTTCGCATCGCCACTTGGATGGCGCCGGCGGGGGTCGGCGAGGGTCTAGCCCACGCCCACGAAAGCAGCATGGAGAACTATGACTTCTATTGCGGACTGACCTGCCAGTTGGTGTCGGTCGATCATCGTCAACTGGCCGACCGGCTTACCGAACTGGTCGCCAACCCGCAATTGCGGCGCCGTCTCGGCGCGGCCGGTCGCCGGCGTGCGCGCGAGCTTTTCGACTGGTCGGTGATCTATCGCCGGTATCAGGCGTTGTGGGCGGAGTTGGCCACGGTGCGCAAATCGGCACGCAAAGACTCAGAACGTCGCTCGTATGTGGCAACCGCGCCGAAGGTGGCGGCATCACGATTGGATCCTTGCCTGAGTTTCGCCCACTACCCAACCGCGCAGATCCGCCCTGAAACAGAATTGGTGCTTGCGCCCGACGCTTCTATTGAGAGCTACGCGATCCTGGCCGATCACGTACTCTATAGCTATGCAAAGAAAGTGCTGCCGCCACGCGCGGTTGCGCACGCGATCATTGCCGCCCTGTCGGAACGGTCGATGACCATCATCGAGCTTGTCGACGCTGTAAAGGCGAACAAGACCCTGGTGATTCGCGCAGCCTCCGTCATGGCCAAAATGGGTTTGGTTTCGCTGCGCACCTATCCAGAGCAAGACTGACCAACCCACCCCCGTCTTTGAAACGCCATCGAAAGAAATGGGTTAGCTTGCCTTTAGTTGGAATCGCCAAGACGGTTCCGACTAGAGCAACCTGCTTTTCATCGGCATCAGAACGGTCCCGATGAAAAGCAGGTTGCTCCAATATCAGCCCGCATATCGCCGGCGCACTTACGGTCTTATCAATCTCAAACAACAGAGCTGAGCATCATTTCCCTCGGTATCATCGGTTCGAAGTTTAAGCTACGTACCCTCGTGAAACAATTGATCGGAGTATTTCAACCGTCGGCCTCATTCCTCCCGGAAGGCGCGCGCGAGTTGGTCGGTGACCGGCTTGAACAGGTAGGACAGGGGCGTGCGCTGGCCGGTCTGGATGAAGGCCTCGACCGGCATGCCCGGTAACAGCGTTAGCGTTCCGAGCTCGGCCAGAGCGGCTTCATCGGCCTTGAGGCGGACCAGGTAGTAGTTCAGGCCGGTCCGCGGATCGAGCGTCAGATCGGCGCCAATGCGGGTGACGATTCCCGCCAATTCTGGCGTCGTGCGCTGATTGAACGCTGAAAATCGCAGCATTGCCTTTTGTCCGATCGAAACTTGATCGATATCGACGGGTGAGACCCGCACCTCGATGGTCAATCGTTCTTCGCTCGGCACGATCAACATGATTGGCTCGGCGGCGTTGATCACGCCGCCGACCGTGTGAACTTTGAGCTCATGGACGATGCCCGAGCGTGGTGCGCGGATGTCGATGCGGCGCAGTTGATCTTCGGCCGCGACCCGGCGCTCCTGCAGTTCGGCGATGCGCGCTTCGACGTCCCGCAACTGCTTTTGCGCGTCGCTGCGGAAGGTCAAATCGATGGTCGTCGACTGCAGCTCGATTTCGGCAATGCGCCCCCGCGTGCGGGCGATCTGGGCCGTCAGGGCGCCATGCTCACCATCGATGCGCGCCTCCTCGCGCTGCATGGCCAATACACGCGTAACCGGCGTTAACTGGCGTTCGTACAGCCCGGTGACACGCGACAGTTCCTGGCGCACGAGTTTCAGTTCACGCGCCTTGGCGCTATGTTGGGCATTGAGCCCCTCGATCTCCTGACGCAGCTGGCCAATACTCTCGCGCAACTGGGCTTTTTGACCGGAAATCAAGTCGCGCTTTGCCTTGAACAGGCGCACCTCACCTATTGCGACCCGCCGGCTTTCGAAGTTGCGGTGCCATGCATGCTCCGCCGCCGGGAATGTGATGGCTTGAGCACCTTCCCGCTCGGCGGCCAAACGCGCTTTACGGCCGACGAGTTCGGTGAGCTGCGACACGATTATGGCGAGGGACGCCCGGGTCTGCGTGTCATCCAGGCGCAAGAGCACATCTTCCTCGGTTACCCGGTCGCCGTTCTTGACGCGAATTTCGCCGACTACCCCCCCGTTCGGGTGCTGAACCTTTTTGGTGTTGCCGTCGACGACGATCATCCCGGTGGCTATGACCGCGCCGGATAGTTGTGCGGTTGCCGCCCAGCCGCCAATGCCCAACACCAGGACGGCAATGATCGCCAGGCCGCCGATGAGCCGCGTGCGCAGATCGGCTTTGGTGCGACCGATAATCTGCTCGGAATGGGTGTCGATATCCGTGGCTTGAGACGGCATATCACTCTCGCTGGTGGTTGAATGGGCGGCTGTTCGCCTCATGCGATGCTGCTGGCTGTGGGGTGTCGTAGCACTTGGCCCAGCACTTCCTCCTTCGGGCCAAAAGCGGCGAGCTGTCCGTTGCGAATCATGGCGATTTGTTCGACGGCGCTGATCGCACTCGGGCGATGCGCAACCACAATCACGATACCGCCGCGCTCACGCACGCCGCGAATGGCGCGCGTCAACGCCTGTTCTCCTTCGACATCGAGGTTCGAGTTGGGTTCGTCCAGCACGACAAGGAACGGATCGCGATACAGCGCCCGGGCCAAAGCGATGCGCTGCTGCTGGCCGGCGGACAATGCATGGCCGGCGGGGCCGCCGGCGCCGAGAACCGTCTCGTAGCCGTTGGGTAGCTTCAAAATCTCGGTATGAACGCCGGCGTTCTGCGCGGCGGCAATGATAGCTTCGCCATCCAATGGATCTTCCAGCCGTGCGATGTTCTCGGCGATGGTCGCATCGAACAACGAAACCGACTGCGGCAGGTACCCGATATGCCGGCCCAGGTCTTCTTCGGATCGTTGGTCGAGCGTAGCGCCATCCAGGCGGACCGAACCGCGCACCAGCGGCCACACGCCGATGATCGCGCGGGCCAGCGTCGACTTGCCGGCAGCACTGGGGCCGATCACCCCCAGCCCTTGGCCGGCCTTCAATTCGAAACTCACGTTCTTTAAGATCAACTGCTGCGTACCCGGCACCGCGACGGTGATGGCCTCGACGGCGAGACCGGCGGTTGGCGGCGGCAGTTGCATGGGTGCCGGTGCAGCGGGCAGGGTGGCCATGACCCGGGTCAGTCGACGATAGGCCTGGCGTGCGGCAACGAAGGATTTCCAGTTGCCGACGGCGATCTCGATGGGCGCGAGGCCACGCGATGTCGCAATGGATGCTGCGATGATGGCGCCGGCGGTGACGTCGCCCTTTAAGGTCAGATAGGCGCCGAGCCCGATGACGGCGGATTGCAGGAACATTCGGAACACGCGGGTCGCACCACTCATGCCGACGGTCAGATCGCTGGCCTTGGACTGGAACCCGAGATAGTCGAGGTTGGCGCGCGTATAGCGCTGGTCGGTGCGTGTTGCCATGCCCATGGCGCGGACCACTTCGGCGTTGTGGGCGCCGACGTTGGCCAGCGCCAGCCGGCCCGCCGCGGCCTGAACCGCCTTGGCGTTGTAGCCCCGCACCAATACTTCCGTCGTCAGTGTTAGCGTAAACAGAACGGCGACGCCGGCGATGGCCAGGTAGCCCAGCCAGGTGTGCAGAAAAAATACGAATGCCAGATACAGCGGGATCCATGGAAAATCGAAAATCGCCAGCGGTCCGGGGCTAGCGACAAAGCTGCGAATGGTGTCGACATCACGGATCGGCTGCACGGCCTGCGTCGATGACGTTCCGAGGAGGGGCAGCTGCCGGCTCGCGCGATGTGCCAAGGGGCTGAGCTGTTGGTCCAGCCGTGCGCCGACGCGGACCATGATCTGGCCGCGCAGCACATCCAGCGTTCCCTGGAAAAAATAGAGCCCGACGATCAACACGGTGAGCGCGACCAAGGTCGGCACGCTGTGGCTGCTCAGCACCCGGTCGTAGACCTGCAGCATATAGAGCGAACCGGTCAAGGCCAGCGCGTTGGTCACCCCGGAAACGACGGCGACCACGGCCATGGTGCCGCGCAAACCATCGGCCAACGGTGCTACGCCGCTATTCGTGGCCTTGTCATCTGCCATGTGACTACCCGGCAGCAATGCGCGTTGGTTGCGATCGCGACGCGTACCGCCGCCGCCGCATCATTGCACTTTTGATCACGCCACGAACCGGAAGTCATCCGCGGCCAAGTCGGCAATTCGGGTGTCTTTCAAGGTGATGGTGTTATCGGCGTCCAAGGTGATAACGACGTCATCGCCAACCTCTGCCATGGCCGCTTGAACATCCTGATAGGTTGCAAATACGGATGTTGAGAACTGGATGATATCGTCGTCGGCGTCAAAGTCGTTGATGGTATCGACGTCGAAGTTGGGCTCAAATACGAAGGTATCTTCGCCCACGCCGCCGCTGAGTGTATCGTTGCCAGCGCCGCCGTCGAGCGTGTCATTGCCAAGACCACCGCTGATCGTATCATTACCGGCGCCACCGTTGATCGTGTCATTGCCCGCACCGCCGTCGAGAATATTGTCGTCACTGGTTCCAGTAATGCGATCATTACCCTGCGAGCCAATGGCGTTCTCAAAGTTCAGAATCTGTTCGGGATTATTGCTGCCTGCTTGCGTGCTAGAAGTGCCATTCTCTAAATCGATGAACCAGCTTTGCGTGGAATACGCAAACGATACCGTGTCGATACCGGCTCCGCCATCCATCGTATCAGAACCGAAACCACCGATAATGATATCATCCCCTGCGCCGCCATTGATCGTATCCACACCAGCACCACCGTTGATCGTGTCATTACCGGCGCCACCGTTGATCGTGTCATTGCCCGCACCGCCGTCGAGAATATTGTCATCACTGGTTCCAGTAATGCGATCATTACCCTGCGAGCCAATGGCATTCTCGAAGTTCAGAATTTTCTCGGCGTTGTAGCCAGGCGCCTGTGCCGTATTATTCTCTAGATTGATATTCCAATCGGCAGACGAGTAGGCAAACGATACCGTGTCGATACCGGCTCCGCCATCCATCGTATCAGAACCGAAACCACCGATAATGATATCGTCCCCTGCGCCGCCATTGATCGTATCCGCACCAGCACCACCGTTGATATGATCATTACCGGCGCCACCGTTGATCGTGTCATTGCCCGGACCACCGCTCAGCGTATCATTGCCAGAACCACCGTTGATCGTATCGTTGCCGGCGCCACCGTTGATCGTGTCATCGCCCGCACCGCCGTCGATCGTGTCGTTCCACGCGAATCCTTCGATGGTATCATTCCCGTCTGTAGCAGCACTGTCCAATACGCGCTGACGCATGTCGGCCATGGTCCAGACCGTATCGTCGACATCATCGTCGGCGCTGACAATGCGGATGCGCTCAATGCCGTCATCTCCACGCTCGTCAAGCGTATTGATCACCGTAATGCGGTCGGTTGAACCCACGAACGTGATGATCAGTGTCGCGCCCGTGCCGCGCGCTACCTGGATCTGATCCGCCGTATAGCCGTGGATCACGATCTCGTCGGTATCGCGCCAACCGTTGTCCTCGATGGTGTCCTGGCCGTCGCCACGGTGGAATACATAACGGTCCGAGCCGCGGCCACCCGACAGCGTGTCGTTGCCTTCACCGCCGGCCAGTGTGTCGTGGGTAGCAAACCCAATGATCGTATCGTCACCATCCGTGGCTTCGGCCGCGAAAATGCGCGCACGCATGTTGGCCATGGTCCAGACCGTATCGTCGACATCATCGTCGGCGCTGACAATGCGGATGCGCTCAATGCCGTCATCTCCACGCTCGTCAAGCGTATTGATCACCGTAATGCGGTCGGTTGAACCCACGAACGTGATGATCAGTGTCGCGCCCGTGCCGCGCGCTACCTGGATCTGATCCGCCGTATAGCCGTGGATCACGATCTCGTCGGTATCGCGCCAACCGTTGTCCTCGATGGTGTCCTGGCCGTCGCCACGGTGGAATACATAACGGTCCGAGCCGTAGCCGCCCGACAGCGTGTCGTTGCCTTCACCGCCGGCCAGTGTGTCGTGGCCACCAAGCCCGCGCAACGTGTCGTTGCCCAGCCCGCCAACCAAACGGTCGTTGGAGAAGAAACCGTTGATGGTGTCGGCGCCGTCCGTCGTTTCGCTCGCCAAAATGCGCGCGCGCAACTGCGCCATGGTCCAGACCGTGTCGGCAGCGTCGCCGGTACCTTTAATCCGGATTTTTTCGATACCGTCGGCACGATCTTCGTCGAGCGTGTTGATCACCGTGATGCGGTCGGTCGTTGAGCCCGTAAACGTGATGACCAGCGTCATGCCGGTGCCCGGCGTGGCGCGCGCGACCTGAATTTGGGCCGGCGTATAGCCGCTGATCACGATCTCGTCGGCATCGCCGTCACCGTTATCTTCAATGGTGTCCTGGCCGTCGCCACGTGTGAACAGGTAGACGTCCCGACCATCGCCACCCGACAGCGTATCGTTGCCGTGGCCGCCGATGATGAGGTCGGCGCCGCTGATCGTCTCAGCGCCGCTGTCGTTGTTGAGCGTCGTGATGGTGTCGTTGCCAGTCGTGCCCAGCGCCAGATGATCGGCATTGGCCAGTTGCAGAGCGTAATCGCGGATTTCCTCGTTTTCGATCGCACGGAAGGCATCGGCGAGCATGGTGCGCAGCACGCGCGGATCGCCGCCGGCGAAATCGTAGATCGCACCGCGCAGCACGGTGATCATGACGTTCAGGTAATCGCGCGCTTGGGAAACGTCGTCCGGGACGTGGGCGACAATGTCGGCCAGCACCGAGTTCATGTCACCCCAAAATCGGTCAGAACCCGAATCATAGCGCAAGCCCGCGAACCAGAACAAAGAAGTAGAGACTGCCTCGAGGACTGACCCGCCTTGCAGCAGCTTGCTTAAGAACGAATTTGAGAGAACTCTGAGCATCAACGCACTCAGCAACTGGTCGAAACTACCGTTAAGGACCTCACCAAAGCGCGTGCCGATCGTAACGCCGCCACGATCCCGCAACTCGGTGCCGAAGAACGCCTCCAGGAACGCCACTTCGCGGGCGTCGACCGAGGCCCCACGGCTGTCGGCGGCGACATTGCCAACACCGGCCCACGCAAACAGAATGGCGCTGAACGCATCCTCGATCTGGCTCGGCGACATGGTGACGACATCGCGCACGAAGGCCTGCATCTTCTGGCGCAGAGCGGCGTTTTGCTGCATGGCATAGTCGAGATTGGTGAGATTGCCGTAGCCGTGCACACTGGGAAGCTTGGCAACCTCATCGGAAATCACCATGCCATCCGGCGGCGTCCAACGCGTCAGCGTCGAATTCTGCGCAAAATAAACCGCGCCGCTCAGCACATGCGTTCCGTCCGACCGCTCGACTAGGCCGGAATAGCGTATCTCGTTGCCGTTGTTTTCCCGACGAACCTCGCGGCGCTGCAGGCCGAACGAGACAATGTTGTGGTCGGCCAGTGAACTGACCTCATCCGCGGTCGAAATGCCATCACCGTTCAGATCGCGCCAAATCCAAAGTTGCGCAAAGGCATCGTCCTTGGCATCGATGACGCCGTCGCCGTTGCTGTCGAGTTCGGCCAGTTCCGTAAACCCGTCAATCTCGAGATTGCCGAACAGCTCGCCGATTCCGGACGCGACGCCGTTGCCATCCTTGTCGCGGAACAAGAGGCCGTCGTCCGGTGCGACCCAACCGGTCTTCTCGGCAAATCCGTCCTCGCCGAAATCGAAATGGGCCTGTGAGTCTTCAAGCGCGATCAGTTCGATACCGTCGCCATCAAGATCGATGACTAGCGGGTCTCTCGGCAGAGTGGGCTGGGGCGGCGGGAAACACGGGTTGTCACCTGGAGGATCGTTTGGAGGATCGTTGCCTGGTGGCTTGCCGCTTGACGGCTTGCCACCCGGAGTGGGAGGAGGACCATCATCATCACAATGATTGGGCGGAATTCCCGGCTGGCTCCGTGGGCTGCCGCCGCTCGGCTGACCACTGTCGGGTGGTTCGTTCTCGCGTGGGCCATCATCGGGAGGTGAGGGATTGGGAGGTAAGGGGCGATCGGGAGATGGCTCCTCCTCCTCATCATCAGGTTCGTCAGGACCGTCTTCGCGTTTCGCCGTTACTTCAATAGATCCAATGTAGGGATAAAAATCACCGGGAAACCCATTAAAATTGCTCGGATCTCGACCAGGCCCAAAGTCCCCTGGTGTCGGGTCTCCAACCTTCTTGGGAATTCGCAAGTCCCGGTTGCTTACGTGAATACTTAATATTAAATCTCCTGCGTCCAACGCCGCAGCAACGCAATCGGCAACTTGTGAATCACTTAATTTTTCAGCGGACGCAATGCCTCCAATAATCTCGCCAGCAACGTTGTTCCACAAATCCCTGAATGTGTCCATTCGATAATCTTCGCCTAGTCCGAAGTAATATTGGAGAACCCCGTACAGCTCTCTAAGTTCTCCCAAAACTCGTACAATGGACGCTCCACAATCCTGTGTCATTTTTGCAGCTACGAATGCGTGTACAAACGCATTTTTATGCTGATTATACTTTAGGTTTTTTTCTGCTGGCGACTTCAAATGGCCGTATCTCCTTTCTGCCTCCGCCTCAGCAAGCATCGCGTATTTTCCATATCGACAGATACCGCTCAAGATACTCATAGCTGATTTTCCTCAATAGACCGGTCTGAAGAAGTAGATTTCTCGGTTGCCTATAACTCTGCGGCGCAGCGCAATTTTTGCAACTTCGTTGCTACAAAAATCTTGTGCTTTAGGGTCACCATCATTTCCCGGGTCGGCGTTGAGCGAGTACTCAAGTCGCCATGATGGACGTGACATTGGAAAGATGTAAACTACCGGTTGATCAGTTTTTCTCATGGCGACGAACCATGAGTTGCTGTAATCTCTGATTAATTCAAAACCGTCATGCACAAATAATGTTTGCAAGCCCGCGAATCGTTTTTTGACACGCTCTTGCACATTTCCGTTGTTCGGAAAAAAACAAACCTTTCGCCAATTGGAGTCCTTTCGACCAAGTTCTATAATACCGCCGTTTGCCTTGGACATTTCTATTAGCATTTGGCCAATCCGGTTGCCTGAAGGTATAGGACCCCAGAACGTCAAGAAATATAGTACGGCCATAGCCAACGCAGAAACGACCGCAACCAGCAAACATGCGAACGTACAGCAACTGTTGTTTCTCGATGTCATCTACGGTTCCAACGCGCTGCTGATGGACGTTGTTTTGAACTGCTCCTTAGCGGAACCGCCTGAAAAAAAAGCGTCCCACCAGTCTGGCGGCGGTGGCGATGGCGGTGGTGTATCATCATCGTCATTAGGGTTGCACAAGTACATTTTTTCCTCCGATCGATCTACTTTTGATCGCGACTACGTTTGTTTTACGGTGGCCCTATTTTGAGAACTGTAGGTTGCGTTTGGGTCGTTTTAAAATCTGTTTATACAAAGCGTAGTTCTTGTATGCAAAAGGTAGTGCTGACGCAAGAACAAGTAATGCCACTCCCACAAAACCGAACATTATTTTTATTTCTATTCTCATTTTTGTATTCGATAGAAAAAGCATGTCAGAAAAACGAAGGGGGAGAAAAATCCCTATCATCAATACTAGAAAAAGAGGCCCTCTTGTCCAACGCGCAACCATAAATTCGCTGCTGCCTGCAATCATAACTGTTGTATTTGGATAATGTTTTCTCATCGCCCCTATCGGCACAGGAACAAAGAATATATATATTGTTACCGTTACCAAGATTAAATTTAAAATACCATCAAAAACAAGAGGCAGTGATCCTGGATCCGGCCATCGACCATTCGTAACGTTTTTCAGGACTAGGGGCAATATCACAATAGGGGCACTCAATATAAAAAACCATTTGTAAACTTCAAATAGGCGACGACCCCTGTGATCTTGATAAAGCTCCTCTCCGTGTTTGACCCAAAATTCATTGTCTAGAAGAGATTGACGTCTCCGAAAGGCCAATGCATCGGCGATCAGCGATACTCCGATTGTTATCCACAACAGGGGAACTCCGACAATTTTTGGAAACCAGCCAAGGTGCTTGAAGGTACCCAGAACGATTGCCGGAATAACAAGCGTGAACATTAGAAAATAAACGAGACATGCCGCAATATAGGTTGGCCCCTGCCACCCGCCTCGTTGGATGGCTGCCCGCAATAATTCGATGCGTCGCTTGGATAAAATAAATTTTCCCCTCATACCAGCCCGCCCGTTTTTTTCTTGCGCTTATAGCTTCGGCGAGTGCGCAGAGCATCGAATCCTATGGAGATGTCAAATGGCGAGGTGAACTCAGATCGCACCATACCTCTGTTGAGCACGTTCATTGTCCCACCATCTCGAAAAACGGCGCCACCTGAAATGCGTCCGTAACCCGCCCGCGCCGTTTCGACCCCGCATCGACCCGGCCCGACGCATCGCGCTGCCAGTCCGTAATCTTGATCCACACACCCTGCCCCGGCGGCGTACCGGCGATGACCGGAAACAATCGCGTGTTGCGATCGTCGATCCCCTTGATCATGCGCTGCCCGTCCAGCTCTCGCGCCGGCCGGCCGATCGCGCGCGCGACCTGGCCAACCATCTCGGCCATCGCGTAATTGCGCCGTTCGCTTTCCTTGTCGTAGCGCCCCAGGGCGCCGATGTTCTTGAACCGGATCAACGCATGGCGCCCACGAAGGTCATTCTGCACAAGGCCGAGCATGCGCTCGACGACGCCGTCGTTGACGCCGCGCGCGAGAATGGTGCCGGTATTGAGGATCATCCGGGCGTCGACGACGTTGCGGACGGCGGCCAATTTTTTGTCGGCACAGCGCATGCCATCAATGGCGCCATACCAGTCGTCGTTGTCGGCCCCGTTCATCGACACATAGACATGACGCAGGCCGGCAGCGCGTAGGCGAGTAACGTAGTTCGTGTTGGCCAGACGCAGACCGTTGGTCAGCAATACGACGCGATGGCCGAGGCCGCGGATGCGGGCGATAATGTCCGGCAGGTCGCGGCGCATGGTGGCCTCGGCGCCGGCTAAGCGAATGTTGGTGCGCCGCGGCAGCCGGGCCAGGCAGTCGTAAAGCTGCTCGACGTCCATATCGGGCTGGTCGCGATCGGGGATGTAACAGTTGGCGCAGGCCATGTTGCAGCGATGGGTGAGGTCGACCATCAGGGTCTCGAACGGATTTTGCTCCGGCGGATAGGTCGGGACGCCCGGACCAACGGCCGATGTCGGCCGGTCGCCAGGGGCACGCATCAACCGGTCGGCATCACCGGACAGATTCAGCATCAGCGCCACCCGCTCCGTGCCGCTGGTATTGACGACGCTGTGCGGCCAGGCGGTGTTGACGAACACCAGCGCGCCCGGCGGCATCGGCACGCGCACGGGCGCCTTGCCGTGCCGAAGCGTAAACGTATGGTCGCCCGACAGCAGGCATAGCACCCGCACCTGATCGGGATTGTCGACGTGTTCCGAGATCTCGCCGCCCGGTGCCAGGCAACTGAGGCGCGCCTTGTGAAACGGGCCGACCAGCCGTTGCACGGCGGAAACCAGGGCCGGCGCGAGCGGCTCGCGGTAGTCCTCGGCGTTAACGGCGTCGCCGCCGTCGACCAGCCCCTGGAGCAGAACCTGGCCGTACTTGCTCGACAGATAGGCTTTGTTTTCCAGCGGGATCGACAGACGATCGCGGACCCCCATCATGTCGCCGAGCACATCGCGATCCCGATTGCGCCGCCAAAACGCAAGCAGGTCTCGGCGCAGGTCATCCGGCAGGCGGCCAATCCACCGGTACGGCGGGCGCCTGCGCGCCACCGCCAGTTGTTTGAGCTGGTCCCGTGACAAACCCATGTCAGCCTTTCACCTTGCCGAGGTCCAATGCGTAGTTGCCGCCGACCACGGCAAATCCGATGTGGCGCAGAAACTTGTCCGTTCGCGCCGGATTGATGCCCGAGGTGGCATGGATCAGAATTTCTCTGGACTGGCGCTGTTTGGACCAGCGCGCACAGGCCCGGATCAGCAGCACCGACGCCTTGCCGCCGACGATCGATTTTCGGTACCCGGCGCGGACATAAAAGCCATAGACGGTGGTCATCAGGGCCGAGGTTCCGACGATATATTCGCCGACGCTACACAGCGTGAACCCGACCGGTTCGCCGCCCAGTTCGGCGATGATCAGCGCCCACCACTGCGGCGTCGTGATCGCATTTCGAACCAGTCGGTCGCGCTTGTCCATGCTGAAGGGATAGTTGCGGAACCGGCCCTCCTGGTGCGCCTCCAAGGACAGGACGCGGGTGTCGACGATGTCCTGTTCGCTCCGCCCGAAACGAAGCACCAGTTTCGAGGCATCGCCGGCGCCGACCGGGCGCGGCGAGACCGATGGATCGCGCCGGTTCCGAACAGCCTCCGAGTATTCCGACGTCATTGAAACCGCCCCGTCGATCGCCGTCCGCCAACCGCAACCCGCGCGACGGCGAAACAGCCGGGAACATGTGCAAGCGTCGGCGCCAAGATGGGGGGCATGGAGCGCGGCTATTGGAACGCGATGTGATCACCGATCGTTCAGCGCGGCGATCAACCCCGGCGGCGATGCACGGACTGAAGACCGCTCGTCGATCCGCTACCGATGGCCAAAGTCGCATTGCACACTCCAAACGAACTTTTGCTCAGTATACAGATTGCTAATCTAAACTCAAACGCAAATTTCGATAACCGCGCAAGTGTTCTGAAGTAACAGACGCTTGATTCCCGGGTGCAGCGCGGAACCGGGCAGCAAAGGCATTTCGGGCGCGGCGCGATCGCTGGGTTGCCGGTATGCCGGCGTGGACGGGGTCGTTGCCGCGGCCTCAGGTGACCGCGACGATCATCTTCATTGTGCAGGCCGCGTCACCAGCGCCAACGGCGGCGCTGCGTGGCAGATCGTCGGTCAGCTCGAGTTTATCTCAGCCTACCTGTGCGACGATCGGGGATCGCTTGCGAAGCTTCACAATGTGGTTGTGCGCATGCGCCTGTGAAGCCTCAGCAGGTTGTCCTCGATCAGTCCGAGGCTGCTGATGGAGTTTGTCGACCAAGGCTGGCATGGGGACGGTGCCGGTTGTAGCGGTGCAGCCATCTCGGTAGGTCGGCCGTGCGCTGTTGTGTGTTTTCGAATGCCGTTGCATAAGCCCATTCCCTGAGAGCCGTCTGAATATAGCGCTCTGCCGTGCCATTGGTTCGAGACGTGTGGGGGGTGGTGCGCCGGTGCTTGATTGCGAGTTTCGTGCACGCCTTTGCCCACTGCGCAGTTTTGTGGCAGGAGCCATTGTCGGTCATTGCGCGTTCGACTTGGACGCCGAGGCTGCGGTAGCCGTCAACGGCTGCGATCAGGTGTTCGACAGCGGCCTGTTTTCTTTCGCTTTCCTTGATCTCGCTGAAGCAGACACGGGCGCGGTCGTCGATGGCGACATGGACATAATTCCCAGCCAGGTGCGATCCCGTTCGCGCGCGGATTGGACTGGCGCCTGCGATCACCTGCGATGCGCTAGCCTCCTCGGTTGAAGCGGTCTACTGTCCTGTTTCAGAAATACCTAGCTGTGCATTTCCAGAAGGTTGTTCGCATTGTCCGTTGGAGATTGTCCATTCGGTCCGGACCGAGGAAGCTGATGTTGTGCTACGTTAGTGATTCTGCGGAGGACCGAATGAACGTTCACAAGAAAGCACCGCATACACCTGAAGGTCGAGAGCGCATGGTGGGCGCCGTTGTGGATGACGGGCGCACAAAGGCCGCTGTTGCCCGCGCATTTCGCACCACAGCCAAAACTGTCGGCAAGTGGGTCGAACGGTTCCACGCGCTCGGTGTCGAGGGTCTGCGCGATCGCTCATCCAAACCCCGCTCATTGCCAAGCCAAACTCCCCTTGCAACTTGCGATGAGGTCGAAAGGTTGCGCCAGGATCGCTGCACCCAAGACCAGATCGCCGCCCGTACCGGCCTTTCTCGCACGACCGTCTCGCGCATCCTCAAGAAGCGCGGCCTGTCGCATCTTGCCTGCCTCGAGCCGAAAGAGCCGCGCCGGCGATATGAGCGTGAGACGCCAGGTGAGATTATCCACATCGACATCAAGAAACTCGGGCGTTTTTCCCGGCCTGGACACCGCGTGACCGGCGATCGTCATGGCCAATCCGCGACCCGCGGTGTCGGTTGGGAGTACGTCCACGTTGCCATTGATGACCATTCACGCATCGCCTATTCCAACATCTTCCCAAACGAGAAAAAGGAAAGCGCGATCGCTCATCTCAGAACGGCGGTGGACTACTACAAACGGCTGGGCGTCAAGGTCGACAGGATCATGACAGACAACAGCTCCTGCTAGCGCTCAAAAGCCTTCCGCGCCGCATGCCTCGAACTCGGCATCAAGCACATCCGTACAAAGCCCTACACGCCACAAACAAACAGCAAGGCCGAGCGCTTCATCCAGACGACAATCCGCGAATGGGCGTACGCCACCGAGTACCACTCATCCGAACCATACCTATCCCCCCAAATCCGGCATAGTTCTGTGCGATGTGTTGGTCATGCAGGAGGGCCAACATGGCAGAACACAGCAACAATTTGTGGCGTGATTTTCCGAAGACGGTGATTGAGTTCGAGGAGCGGTTTCAGACCTAAAAGGACTGCCGGGCGTACTGGATGGAGGCGCGTTGGGGCGGCAAGCCGGCCTGCGCCAAATGCCAGAGCACGCGGGTTTGGGCGGAGCGTGGCGGGCGGCTGTTCGAATGCGCTGAGTGTGGCCATCAGACCAGCCTGACCTCGGGCACGGTTCTGGAGAAGACCAAATACCCGCTCAAGGTCTGGTTCCGTGCCGTGTTCGAAATTGCCGCGCGCAAGAACGCCATCTCCGCGAAGGAATTGCAGAGGATCATGGGCTTCGGCTCGTACAAAACGGCGTGGAGCTGGCTGCACAAGATCCGCGCGTCGTTGATGCGGCCGGATGCGGAAGCGCTTGAGCAAGGCGTTGAAATCGATGAAGCTTATGTTGGCTCCAAACGCCTGGGAAAGGCATTGGTGCTGGTCGCGGCAGAGCGCGGCGGACGCGTGCGGCTGGCGCTGGCTCAAAACAACGATGAGGCCACAATCAAGCGCTTCGCCGATCGGTATATCGCGCCGCGCGCCGAGGTTACGACCGACGGGCTTGCCAGTTACAATGCCCGCTCTCTCGGCGACCGCAACCATGAGCAAAAAATTCAAACGCGCGATGCGCGGCGCGAAGATGATGCCTTGCAGACGGTTCACTGGGTTGTCTCGCTGCTCAAACGCTGGCTGCTTGGCACCCACGGCGGCGCCGTCAAAACGCGCCATCTGCAATCCTACCTGGACGAGTTCCAGTTCCGCTACAATCAGCGCAAAACGAACGGCGCTGCACGGCTCACTGCCCGCGCCATAGAGCAACTCGTCGCAAAGCCGGCGCGCACCATGAGAAAGATCATAAAGCAACCGCAGACTTTTCGCGCTTTACCGGAACCGACGGCATAGGCATGATTATCGAGACTAGGCGAGGTTTTT
Source organism: Hyphomicrobiaceae bacterium (assembly GCA_965223355.1). Lineage (GTDB taxonomy): Bacteria > Pseudomonadota > Alphaproteobacteria > Rhizobiales > Hyphomicrobiaceae > Tectiglobus. The sequence goes on along the minus strand of CBDCWE010000003.1, from coordinate 1,498,887 downwards.
CAGTAAAGTGCTAATACAGGGCGCGCAGAAAAGTAGCGAACAACTCAGACTGCGAAGAAATATTCAGCTTGGCGTACACATTCTTGCGGTGCGTTTTGACCGTGCCGAGCGAGATGCCAAGATTGATGCAAATCGATTTGGATGAATGACCGCGCAAAATCAATTGAGCGACTTCGCGTTCGCGGGCTGTCAACACCGATTGTCCAAAATTGTTGAAAGCATCGTCGACACGACTGTCAGGTGGAGGCATTTGTGGCGCAGTTGCACAGTGAACCAACCAATATCTGCGAAGCAACGCGCTGATGATTGGCAACTCTGTGTGCAATCGTGCTAGGTCGTCGTCGGTAAAGCCATGCACTGACAATTTGCGATAGATGGAGAACTCGGCAAAAACACCTGGTTCCAGAGTGACGGCAATGTCGACCTCTTCCAACCCTTCGGGCCAGAATTCCGTAATGTAACCGATTTCTTCGGAATCTCGCGGCGAGATGAGGTGAGTTCTGTAGTACTCGCTTTCGAAGTATGCATCAGGCGCCAAGTCGCGGATTCGATAAACGCCATCGCCGATTCCACGTTGGCACGCTTGATAGAACGGATTGAGGACGTAGGAGTTCTCGACATACGCCGCGATGCCCTTCTTCGCGTTTCCCGACGTGAAATTGTCATAAATGTTCAATGGTCGGGAGCGAGACCGGTAGACAAAAATCGCTGCTAACTCGAAAGGTATCAGGCGGGTCAGAGCGTCGACCAGGCGAGCGGGAAGATCATCGGCATCGATGTTTTCGATCAGCGCGCCAAGCAATCGGCTCCAATCGCTTTGATCCAATCTGTCGATTGGACCGGGGTTTGTACCCGTCAAGCTCCAGCCTCCTGACTGCCCGACTCGGTTTCAAGTCATACCCTGGGGGTATGTTGTGCAGGTCGTACCCAGCCTAACGTTTGAGCAATAATCAAGAGAAGATTACCAGAATCCGGCAGGGAGAGCGAGACATTGGCGACCGAAACAACCCTCGACGTGGAGTTTTGTCGACACCATTTCCCAACCTTGCAGGGCGAATGGGCCTACTTCGAAAACGCTGGTGGCACATTGGTGCCGAGCCAGGTCATCGAGTGCCTTAAAGAGTTCACTACTAACCATCAAGTTCAGCCAGGAGAGGGCTATGAACCATCCGCCAAAGGCGCCGAACGGATCGAGATGGGACGCACTGTTCTGGCCGATCTCATCAATGCGCATCGCGATGAAATTGTGGTTGGACCGTCCACTACAAGCAATGTCTACACTCTTTCACATGCGTTGAAGCCACTCCTCCAGCCTGGCGATGAGATTGTTGTCACCAACCAGGATCATGAAGCCAACAACGGGGCATGGCGCGCGCTTGATGCGCAGGGAATCTTGGTCCGGGAATGGCGAATGAACCTTGAAACGGAGGACCTAGAACTCGAGGATTTAGAAGCGCTGCTTTCTGACAAAACCAAGCTTGTCTGTTTCACCCATTGCTCGAACATCGTCGGCCTCATTCATGACGTTAAGGCCATTGTTGCCAGAATTCACCATGCCGGGGCACTAGCTTGTGTTGATGGCGTAGCGATGATTCCGCACCGTCGAGTGGACGTCAAGGACCTGGACGTCGATATTTATTTGTACAGTCCATACAAAGTGTTCGGTCCTCATCTTGGCGTGATGTACGCCAAGCAAGACCTCATGCGACTGATGGCGAGCCAAAGTCACTATTTTCTGGCTGACGATGATTTTCAGCGGCGTCTTTGTCCGGGTGGTCTTAACTATGAACTGACAGCAGCATCAGCCGGCATCGCGGAATACATGGATGCGGTACACGCACAACATTATCCAGGTAGAAATGTTGGTCTCCAAGAGCGGCTCAATCAGGTCTTTGATCTCTTCGCTCGTCACGAAGCAGAAATGTCGCGACCCATCGAAGAGTTCCTGTTGTCGAAGCCGAACATTCGGTTGGTCGGCGAACGAATGATCGGCAAACGCGAACGTGTTGGGGTTTTCTCTTTTTCCGTTGAAGGTCGCGACTCGAAGGAAATTCCGGCTGAACTTCATCAGCACCAAATCGGCCTTTATGCAGACGACTTCTATGCTGCGCGTTGCATCGACGCCCTTGGTGCGCGGCCACAGAACGGTTTTATCAGGGCATCTCTGGTTCACTACAACTCAGCAGAAGATGTTGAGAGATTAATTGGGCATCTTGATAAAACCATTTCCTAGGATTTTCCGATCGCAAAGTGTTAGGATCGGATTACTCCGATTACGCATGAACAGGTAGAGCCATTCAACATATAACCTTTTACAGCAACCGGTAAAACTTCGGGAGGAAATCATGAAACTCAGTGCTATCAAAACTCTAACCGCCGGCGCCCTTGCGGTGTTGTTTGCGACCGGCGCCCAGGCGGAAACATTCCGTGTCGGTATGGAGTGTACCTATGCTCCTTTCAACTACAGAACCGCGGACGGAAAGTTGGCGGGCTATGACGTCGATGTGGCTCACGGTGTCGCAAAGATCATAGGCGCCGATCTTGAGTTCGTATGCCAGGAATGGGACGGCATGATCCCGGCGCTGCTGGCGAACAAATTCGACCTGGTGATCGCGTCCATGTCGATTACCGAAAAGCGGAAGGAAAAGATTGACTTCTCGAGCCCGTATCGCTTTTCAATCGGCCAGCTTGTTGGGTCAAAGAAGTTGAAAGTGAAGCTTTTTGACGACGCCGGAAAACCCATCCCGGCCAACTTCAAGGGGTTGAAAGTTGGTTTGGAGCGCGCTTCGACTTATTCGCATTGGTTCAAAGCTGTCCTGCCAGAGGCAGACGTCGTCTTCTATGACAACAACGAGTCGCTCTACCTCGATTTGCAGAACGGCCGCGTGGACATCATCATGACCAATCCGATGAAGGCGTATCTCAAATTCCTATCCAAGGAAGGCGGCACCGGCTTTGAACTTAAGGGCCCTCCCGTCGATGAAGAAAAATATTTCGGCGTGGGTGTCGGCATCGGCCTGCGCCAGGGGCAGCCGGAACTCAAGGCTCGACTCGACTGGGCACTCAAACAGCTGATCAATTCCGGAGAACTTGAGAAGTATGCTCGGAAGATCTTTCCGTTCAAACTGCACAAGGACGAATGGGGTCAGTAGGTCCTAAATCGATGGGAAGCGGCAGTCGCCCCGTTGTGCGCCATGCCGCTTCTTGTCGTCGAGATGACAAGGATCATGCAGGGGGACTGTGGGCGTGGACGCCGTAACCGGTTGGTGGGATGATTACTTCTGGGGCGCCATCGTCATCGCCAAGGTCTTCGTGACATCGCTTGGCCTCATGATTATCTTCGGTCTGATTGGTGCCGGCGCCAAGCTCTCCGACAGCCGCATAGCCCAAAAGATAGCGAACGCCTACACGGTGATTTTTCGCGGCACCCCGGAAATCCTGGTCATCCTTCTGGTCTATTTCGGATCAGCTATTTTTCTAACCTCGATCGCGCAGATTTTTAATCCGGAGGTCAAGTTCGTCGACGTTCCTCCGTTCTGGGCCGGCACCTTTGCGATCGCGGTGATTGTCGGCTCTTACGCGACAGAAACGTTCCGAGGCGCCTTTCTGGGTGTTAATCCCGGCAGCATAGAGGCCGCGCGTGCGCTCGGGATGTCAACCCTTCAGACGTTCTTCTACGTACGCATCCCCGAGATGTGGCGTCTGGCCCTTCCGCCATTCGGCAACCACATGCTTTCCCTTATCAAAGACACAGCCCTGATTTCGGTGATCGGCCTGAACGAAACTTTGTTCGTTGCCAAGCAGGCAACAACGGTCACGGGCAAGCCGTTCACGATGTATCTCGTCGTCGGCGCAATCTATTTGGCATTTTCGTCCTTGATCACACTCTCCGTCATGGGACTTGAAAAGTTCGGCAAGCGAACGACGGAGGGTGCGCGATGATCGATTTCAAACTGATCGCCGAAAGCATCCCGACGATGTTGTCCGGTATTGGTGTCACGCTGACTTTGTTGGTCGTGTCCGGTGTTCTGGGCCTGTTGCTTGCCATCGTGCTGCTTTTGATGCGGCTCAGTGGTAGATTTTATCTGGACTGGCCGGCCCAGACCTACATCTATGTCTTTCGCGGCACGCCTCTCCTCGTTCAAATCTTTATTATCTACTACGGCCTGCCGCAGTTCGAGGCCGTTCGTGAAAGCGTGCTCTGGCCTATTCTCAGAGAGCCCATGGGGTGCGCAATCCTTGCGCTCTCGCTGAACACCGGCGCCTACGTCTCGGAGATCCTCCGAGGCGGTGTGCTCGGTGTCGACAATGGATTGCTGGAAGCCGGATCGGCGCTCGGCATGTCGGCGCGGCACAAGTTCATCTACATCACGACGCCGATTGCGGTGCGCCTCGCACTTCCTGCCTACAGCAACGATGTCGTCAGCCTGCTGAAATCGACGGCGTTGGCCAGCACCATAACAATTGTCGATATGACGGGAATAGCCCGAACGATCGTCGCCGAAACCTATGCGCCTTACGAGATTTTTATCTCCCTGGCGATCATCTACATGATCTTCACTTTTTTTATCCAACGGCTCTTCGGCAGGATTGAGCGGTATCTCGGCCGCTATACCGTACGGGAGGCTTAGTATGACAACGGCCACTGATCAACCTATTGTTGTCCTTAAGAATGTGAGCAAGCTTTTCGGTGACTTCGAGGCGTTGAAAGAAGTCAATTTGGAAGTGAGCAGGGGAGAGAAGATCGTCGTGTGCGGCCCCTCCGGCTCTGGCAAATCGACATTGATCCGTTGTATTAACCGGCTTGAGGCCCACTCAAGCGGCCGCATCTTCATAGATGGTACGGAACTCACGGACAAACTTGAGGACATTGACGCGGTCCGCCGAGAAGTGGGCATGGTGTTTCAGAGTTTTAATCTCTTTCCGCACATGACAATTGTGAAGAACCTGATGATTGCTCAAACCCTCGTTCGCAAGACACCAAAGCAAGAGGCGCATGAAATCGCCATGCACTACCTCGAGCGTGTCAAAATCCCTGAGCAGGCCGAGAAATACCCGATACAGCTCTCCGGTGGGCAGCAACAGCGCGTCGCCATCGCACGCGCACTCTGTATGAAGCCTGAGATTATGTTGTTTGACGAACCCACATCGGCGCTGGATCCGGAAATGATCAACGAGGTTCTCGACGTAATGATAGATCTCGCAAAGGACGGTATGACGATGATTTGCGTGACGCACGAGATGGGGTTTGCCCGTTCGGTTGCCGATCGTGTCGTATTTATGGATGCAGGCGAAATCGTTGAGCAGGCTGAACCGGAGACATTCTTCGATAGTCCGAAAAGTGAGCGCACGAAGCAGTTTCTCAACCAAATCCTTACACACTAGATCATCTTTGTGCCTTTATTCGGGATCGTTCCGATTCCGAATAAAGGCAGGTTGCTCTAAACAGGCATCACAAAACATGAGTACAGATTTTCCGGCGCATGATGCGTTCCTTGAGTTCGCCGAGCGCATGGCCGATGAGACGGGCGTCATGCTGGAGGCTGCGGCTGCTAATCGCCCAGACGTCGAGATTAAAGCGGATGCCTCATACGTTACCAACGTGGACAAAGCGGTTGAAGCTAAGCTCAGGGAAATGATTGAGAAGGAATACCCTGAGCACGGCATACTCGGCGAGGAGTTCGGTCGCAAAAATGCCGATGCCGAATTAACGTGGGTTCTTGATCCGATTGATGGGACCGCCCAGTTCATTGCCGGCATGCCGGTCTATGGAACATTAATCGCCCTGGCCTGGAAAGGGCAGCCTTTTCTTGGCGTCATCAACCATCCAGCAACCGCAGATCGGTGGATCGGCGTTGCCGGCAAGTTCGCCAAGCGGAACGGAACGCCGGCAACCACGGCCTCCGGCACAAATCTCGACACAGCGCTCGTGACCTGCAGCAATCCGGACTTTATGTCTAGCGACGAACTGAAACGATTTGTCATGGTGCGCGAGGCTGCGGCTTACGTTCAGTACGGTGGGTCGTGCTACGCATACGGCCTGCTGGCGTCGGGTCGAACCAATGTTGCAATCGACAGCGGTTTTGACCCGTTCGATTTCTTTGCCTGTGCAGCCGTTATCAGCGGTGCTGGAGGCATCATGACCAATTGGCGGGGCGAGTCACTGACCGTTGACTGGTCTGGCGACATTCTCGCTGCTGCCAATCGCGATCTTCATCAATCGGTCATGCAGGTGCTGAACGATTGACTGACCGGAATTGCCGTAGGCCTCATCGAAGGTCCTAACAGTCGCCTGAAAAACTAACGTGGCGGTGCTGTTTGTCTGGCACAACGGTTTCGGTTCGTCGGTTGTGGGCTGCTGCATCGGTGGGCCTGCGAGAGGCCGACAAACCAGCGAAACAGCAGATTGTAGTTGAGCTGTTCTATCAGCTGGATCTCGGAGCGAATGCCGTAGAACACCTTCTAGAGCAACTTTCTGCCTTTATTCGGAATCGGAACGATCCCGAATAAAGGCAGAAAGTTGCTCGCCTCTAAAGTGGCGATCATCTTTGTGCTTTAAGAGCAGGGCTGAGAGCAGCATCTCGGGCGGGATCGACGGGCGCCCATCGCGGGCATAGAGACGGGTAAACTCCGCGTCCAGTTGACCCAGAACTTCGCGCACCAGCTCACGGATCTGGCGTAACGGGTGCTTGGCTGGAATGCGCGTTTCGGGATCGATGTATGACAACAGCCCGCCCTGATCCTGAAACTGCCCGCGCATGTCCCGCTCTCCGACCCAGTTGCCATTCGAAAACGGAATCACGATTGGCGAGACAAAGCGAAGTTTTCAGTAAAGTGTTAGATCATGTCCGCTCTTCAAGCGGGCCGGTTCGAGCCAAACCCGGCAGGCTTTAGCTGTGATATGAAACCATCACTTGCATGCGGCCCGCCATCGCGCGACGATCGCCGATCTACCGATCCCGGAGGAAATCTGCATGAAGTCCGCCCTGTGTGAAAAGTTTGGCATTGAATTCCCGCTGTTTGCCTTCAGCCACTGCCGCGACGTCGTTACCGAGGTCTCAAAGGCCGGCGGTTTCGGTGTGCTCGGCGCCGTCGGCCACACGGCGGCAAGCCTCGAGATCGAACTCGACTGGATCGACAAACACATTGACGGACGGCCCTATGGCATCGACCTTTTGATCCCGAACAAAATGGAGCACAAGGGCGATAGCGCAATGACAACGGCCGACCTCCAGGCCCAGGTGCCGCCGGAGCATCGCGCCTACATCGACCAGCTTCTGGAAAAGCACGGCATTGACACATCGGACCTGTGGTCTGGCAAGTATGGCGCCGATTATACCAACAACATGCGCGAAGCCGGGGCCGGCGAGTTGCTCGATATCGCTTTCAAACATCCGATCGCTCTGTTTGTGAACGCGCTCGGGGTGCCGCCGCAATCGATTATCGATCGTTGCCGGGAACAGGACATCGCCGTCGGCGCGCTCACCGGTGCGCGCGAACATGCCCTCAAGCACGCCGAGGCCGGCGTCGACATCCTCGTTGTATCGGGAACCGAAGCCGGCGGGCACTGCGGCGAGATCTCGACCATGGTCGTCGTGCCCGACGTTCTCGATGCAATCAAGGACTACGACAATATCCATGTGCTGGCGGCGGGCGGCATTGCCACCGGGCGCCAGATGGCAGCTTGTATGGCGATGGGCGCGGCCGGTGCCTGGTGCGGCTCGGTCTGGCTGACGACGGCGGAGGCCGAGACGACGCCGACCGTCAAAGAAAAGATGCTCAAAGCGACACCGCGCAACACCGTTCGCTCACGCAGCCGTACCGGCAAACCGACGCGCCAACTGCAGTCGGCCTGGACTGATGCGTGGTATGCGCCGGGCGCGCCTGAGCCGTTGCCAATGCCGTTTCAGGGTCTGCTTTCGCGCCCGCCCATGGATAAGATCGACCGCCTGGCGGCCGGCGGGCACGATGGGGCGAAAGAGCTGGCGACCTACTACGTCGGTCAGGCCGTGGGCCTCATGAACCAGGAAAAATCCTCGCGCGCAGTCGTCTACGAATTTATGGAGGACTTCGCCGAAGCGGTCGAACGACTGTCGAAAACGCTGGAGGCCTAGATCATCGTGCTTTAAGTTGGAACCGCTATTGCGGTTCCAACTTAAAGCACAAAGATGATCGCCACTTTAGAGGCGAGCAACTTTCTGCCTTTATTCGGGATCGTTCCGATTCCGAATAAAGGCAGGTTGCTCTAGTGGTCTGGACACGTTTGGGGTCCAGGGGAGAAATCCCCTGGTCGGGGGTGTTTGAGGGGCGGACAAGCCCCTCAAGGATCGCCGCAACGCGGCGATTGGTCTAAGGGCGCTGCCCTAAACAATCCTGCCAAAAACCCGCGCCTTTTTGAGCTCCGGTGAAGCGGATCAATATTCATGCGGGCTGGTATCAGATCGCAATGCCAAACCGGCGTCTGTCGGATATGGTCAATAGACCTTGTTTGAAGCAAAACATTTGCGCATCAGCCGGCAACGCTCCGGCCCCGAATAATGCATACTTGAGCCACGCGCCGGACCTATGAAGTTACAGATTTTGTCAAGGCCGTCGGTCGTCAGCCAGCGCTGGCGGCGGCCGCGCTGCACGGCAAAGCAGTCCGCCACTTCCTCACTGGGGCCGCGAAACTGATGACCGCACTCGTGTGAATATATCCACAGCTTGACCGCCGTCGGAACGCGCGCGATCAACCGCGGATTGATGATGAGAAATCCCGGATAGGCGGCGCCGAAATCATCAAGGCTCGGATCGAGGACCGTCGGCCGATTGCCGCAGCTTAAGCGGTGGCCGTCGAGCACCAGGTGGCCTGGCGGCACAATCCGTGCGTTGCCGACGTGGGCGGCATATTCCGTCACCGACGGCGGCCCCTGTGCAATTGCCACTGACGGCAGCGAGACATACGCCATCGCGAGCGCCGATAATGCCCAAAGCATTGGTCCGCTGCACAATTGCATGCTCAAATGCCTCATTCCTGCAGTTGATGTGCGACCGGACTCTGCTTGATTTGGTGACGGCACGGCAAGTCTATGGAAAGCTCGTATCAATACACACACTCGCATCACGACGACACTGGGCGCGGCATTGCGCGATCAACAGCCGAAAAGACGTCATGCCCGCCGTGGATTGACAACGAAATGTCGCCCTCATGGTCGTGGTGGTCTTGCACGGCAACGCACCGCCGTCGGGACCGGACCCTCAGCTGCAAGCGAGTTGTGACTGCACCGTGATCGACGATCGACGCCAACCCGCGATAGACGGACGATCTCACGCCTTTTTGGCGATTGTAAGCAATTCCATGATCGTGAACCCCGCTGCATTGTCACCATCGAATCGCGGCCGGATGTAGGCGGCAAATGCGGGCGAAGCATCGCGCAGCATTTGCGCCAAACGTGGAACCGTTTCGGCTGGCACGGACATGGTCTTGCACCAGGCGGCAAAGTCCATGGATTTATCGAGAAACTCCCAGTGCGTAATCTCAAGCCCCGCCTCGCCGATGCAGTTTCGCCACTCCTTTGGCGTCCACGCACGGCCGTGGCTGGGATCGCGGATCTTCTCAAATGCGTTGTAAGTCTGCGCAGCCTCGGCAAGGTCCTCATCGCTAAAGCCGGGGGTTGTTTCGCTGTCGGGTGAAACGTTGTCGACAAGGGCGAAGGTCCCACCGGGCTTGAGGACGCGGTGTGCTTCGGACACGAACTTGGCAATATTCGGAAAGTGATGCGGCGCGATGCGGCAGGTCACCAGGTCGAATGCCGCATCCTCGAACGGCATGGCCTCGGCGTCGCCGTGCGCGGTTGCGACGTTACCCAATCCTTGTTCTGTGACCTGCTTGCGCACCTGTTCGAGCATTTCCACCGTCAGGTCGCTGGCCAGCATATGTGCAACGTGCGGCGCGAACGCAATCGCGGTGTGGCCCGCCCCGGTCGCGATATCAACGCAGCGCCAATGCGCCTGCGGGCGCACCGCGGCCACCAGGCCGGCCAGTGAGGCGCCCTTCGCGTGCACGTGCGATCCGACATAGTTGGCAGCATTGGCACCGAATTGCTGTTGAACGAGGGTCTTGTTCATTTGCCGGCTCCTTTTCTCTGGCAGCGACAGCACGTCACGCGCTAAGCGCATCGATCGCGGCATTGATGCCGCCGGCCTGGTGGGGTATGGCGCTGTCCTTCAGCGCCAGCTCGACCGTCGCCAGGGCGCCGAGCAGCATTGGTTCATTGAGATCGCCGAGATGGCCAATGCGAAAAGCGCGCCCGGCAAGCGGTCCCAATCCCTGGCCGAGCGACAGATTATAGCGATCCAGAGCGATCCGGCGCATGGCGTTGCTGTCGTGGCCGTCGGGCACCATCACCGCGGTAACCGAGTTCGACTGCCGTTGCGGATCGCGCATCAGGAGCTCGATTTGCCCGACCGGCCCGTCGATACCCTGTTCCGTCACCGAGAAGGCGCTGGCCGAGCTGTTGCCACCCCAGTGGCGGACCGCGGCCCGGGTCGCGTTGGCGAGGCGATGATGGCGCGCGAGGACGGCCGGCAGCCCTTCATCTTCGAGGATTTGCAGAGCTTCATTGAGCCCGAAGATCAGATGCACCGGCGACGTCCCGGGGAACCGCTGCGGCTCGGCGGTGAGCATCTGCTGCCAATCGTAGTAACTTCGCCTGAGGCCGCCGTCTCGCGATTTCGCCATGGCGCGCTCACTGATGCCGGTGAACGACAAACCGGTGATCATCATCAGGCCCTTCTGGCTGCCGCCGACCGCGACATCGACGGCCCACTCATCGAAGCGGAAATCGATCGAGGCAAACGAAGAAATCGTGTCGGCTAAGAGCATCGCCGGGTGCTTGGCCGCATCAATCGCTGCACGGATCTCGGCAAGAGGTTGGGTGTGCCCGGTCGCGGTTTCGTTGTGCACCACCAGGACGCCCTTGATCTGGTGCGCGCGGTCGGCCTTGAGGCGCTCCGCGATAGCATCCGGTGCGACACCGCTGCGCCAGTCCGCCTGCATGGTCTCGATGGTAAGCCCGAGGTCCTTCGCCATCCTCGCCCAATTGAGCGAGAAATGTCCCGATTCGATCATCAACAGCGCATCGCCTTCAGCGAACACGTTGGTCAGCGCGGCCTCCCAGGCCCCGTGACCGTTTGCAGCATGCAGCAGCAGATGCTGCTCGGTGCCGAGGGCGCGTTTCAGGCGCACGTGGGTGTCGGCCAGAACGGCATTGAATTCATCGGTCAGAAAGTCGATCGTGGGCCGGTGCATGGCGGCGAGTACACGGTCGGGAATATGGGTCGGGCCGGGATTGAAAAAGAACTGTCGGCCACGGGGTTTGCTGTTCGCGCTCATGCATTCGTCCAGATTATTGCAGTGCCAGGTCAAGTGGAACGGTCATCTGGCTGCCAGCATCTCGACCGCATATGGGATCCGGGCTTGCAGCGGCGAGCCGTGTTTACCACTGTCATGAATTGGCCGGCGGTGTCGAGTCCCGGCGGACCGCAATGCGGCCCTTCAAACAGTCCCGTTTGGGCCCGAAGCCCGGCATCTTGTCGACCTCGAAGCCGGCGTTCTGTAAGTTGCGTTTGACCCATCCGGCGGCGGTGTAGGTCGCGAACGTTCCGCCGGGTTTGGTGTGGGCTGCGACCTGGTCCATGAGATCACGGCCCCACAGATCCGGGTTCTTCGCCGGACTGAAGCCATCGAGAAACCAGGCATCGGCGAGGCCGTCCCATTCCGGCAGGCAGATATTCGCATCACCGACAAACAGCACCAGGTTAACCGCACCCATATCAAACTTGTTACGTCCTTCGGCCGGCGGCCAGGCCGCCAACAGCGGATCGGCCATCGCCGCCAATTCCGACCATTGCGCTAACGCTCGCGTCATCTCGGCCGCCGTCAGCGGATATCGTTCGAACGACACGTAGCTGAGCCTGGCTGCATCGTCAGTCATCAAGGCGCGCCAACATCGGACAGTCTCGAGAAAATTCAGCGCGGTGCCGAAACCGAGCTCGGCAATCGTGAACCGCACCGATAACCGCCATCGCGCCGGCAGGTCATTGCCCGCCAGGAACACATGCTGCGTCTCGCCGCGCCCGTCATTGCGCGAATAATAGCAATCGCCGAACCGGTTGGCGATCGGCGTATCATTGTCGTCCCAGGAGATATCGGACAATCGGTTGATCCTTCGCTGATGCACTATCACCGCCGGCTTGCCTATCACGATCATGCTGCATACACGATGTGATATGGGTTCACGCAGCCAACTTCGCACCACAGGAACAATGCAGCGCCATGACAAAATCCTACGACGTCTGTGTTGTCGGCGGCGGCGTTGTCGGCCTGTGGGTCGCGCGTCGACTTGCAGATGCCGGCAGCGACGCCGTCCTGGTTGAAGCGCAAACCTGTGCCGGCGGCGCCAGCGGCGGCATACTGGGAGCATTGATGGCGCATGCCCCGAATAACTGGAACGAAAAGAAGCAGTTCCAGTTTGACGCGTTGGTCGAATTGCCGGGCCTGACAAAGCGTCTTGAGGACGAGAGCGGCGTTGCGACCGGCTACCGGCGCTGTGGGCGGATCATGCCGATTCGCCGCCGGTCGTTTCTGGCCGAGGCCCGTCGCCGGGCGGCGGCCGGGGCAGGCAACTGGCAAACGGACGACGAAACGTTTGCGTTTGAAGTCATCGAAGGCCCGGGCGGCGGCGACTGGCTGGCGGGCGACGTCGCAGCATTGGGTATCGTCCGCGATACCCTTGCCGCCCGGGTCGACCCGGTGCGTTATACGGCAGCCCTTAAGGCGTCGCTGGTGGGACGGGTCGAGATTTGCGAAGCCTGGCCATTTGCCAGTTTTGACGCGCAAAGCCGACGGGTCAGATGCGCCGGCGGCGAGGCAGATCTGGTCGCCGACCAAATCGTGTTGGCTGCCGGTTATCAGACGTTTCCAATGCTGGCCGCATTGACCGGCAGCACCGTCGGCGGCGGCGTGAAGGGGCAGGCCGCCTTGTTCAGGTGCCCCGAAGCGGCAGACCAACCCCTGATTAACGACGACGGTGTCTACATCGTACCGCACGAAGACGGTCTTTGTGCTGTTGGTAGCACAACCGAGAGGCACTGGGACGATGCGGCGACGCCGGACCCCGATTGCAATGACTTCATCGACCGCGCCAAAGCGCTGTGCCCGCCGCTCCGTGCGGGCGAACTCCTGCGACGCTGGGCCGGCGTGCGGCCGCGCTGCACGCGCACGGATCCCGTGATCGGACGATTGCATAGCGAAAGTCCGGTGCTGGTTGCAACCGGCGGCTACAAGATCACGTTCGGGATCGCCCATCGCATGGCAAAGTGTATTGCCGAAGACATCACCCGATCCGAACGCAGAACGCCGTTGCCCCCGACGTTCCAGCCAGGCCATCACTTAGAGAACCGTTGATCAAGTCTCAGGTTTCCAAAGGGCGTTGCCCTTTGGTCGGGTTGTTAGGGCTGAAAGCCCTAACATATCGCCGCCCTGCGGCAATCTTTGAGGGGCTTTCAGCCCCTCAAACACCCCGACCAGGGGATCATCCCCTGGACCCCGTAGATGCGCCGAGGTTCCCTAGTGGTCTGTATCACTTAAAATGGCGCATTCAGATGCGCTGCCCTGGTTCGTGAGCAGGAAGGCGTGCGCAAGCATAGCGTGTGCTATGGTGAGCACGGCTGACGCCCTCACGGGCCAGGGCAGCGCACCGGAGGCGCTCAGATTTGGCCTGATGCCGGCGTTGCGGCGGCCTTATGATGCGCCAGCATCACCACGGCCACCGCGCCTTGGCACAGACCAAATCTGAGCGTCTGAATACACCATTTTAAGTGATACAGACCACTAGTGCCCTGCGATCGAACCATCCCACTGCCGCGCTGCCGCATCTGTGCCGTATTGATGGTAATTGGGTGGATTGGGGCCCATATTCATCTCAGGGTTGTTGAACATGCCTAAGACAACGAGGATGACTGTCCATGACACCTAGAATTGGATACGCAGCTTTTTCGTTGGCCGCGTTGATCATTGCACTGTCAGGCCCGGTCGCAGCGCGCGAAGCGGGCAAATCCGGCCGCTATACGATGCATCCGGCAGACGGCGGGTTCATTCGTCTCGACACGATGACCGGGGCCGTGTCCCATTGCCAGAAGGCAGAGGCGAAATGGTCCTGCAAGCCGGTTGACGGTGCCACCGCTTCTGATCGTGACGAGATTGCGCGACTTCGAAAGGAAAATGCGGAACTCAAAGGCGATATCACGAAGCTTGAGGGCATGCTCGGCCTCGACCAGCAGCCCGGCAGCAGGCGGCCGGACCCGCCGGCGCCAGGCAGCGGCAAACATTCATTCAAGCTGCCGAGCGAAAAGGACGTTGACGAGGCCCTCGACTACTTCGAGCGGATGTTGCGCAAATTCCAGGAACGATTGCAGCGCCTGGAACGTCAGGGGCCGCCCGAGACCAAGCGGCTTTAAATCGATCACTTGAGCGCCGCGCGGTCGGGCCTGCGTGGGCGCCGGCCGCCGGCGCGGATCACGGTTGCAAGCGTGCACAACGAACCGATTGAGCGATAGACTTCGAGCCGCAAAACCAAGCGTGGAGAACTTTGCGATGCTGCAGCACGCGCAAAGTGAATTGGTATTCGAAACACGGCGGCCGGGTTTCATTGACATCAGCCGGCCGGTCGCACAATGGCTGCGCTCGGTCGCGGCCGAACGTGGACTGCTCACGGTTTTTGTCAGGCACACATCGGCTTCGTTGACGATCCAGGAAAATGCCGATCCTGCGGTCCAGGTCGATCTGTTGGCCGCGCTTGACCGTCTGGCGCCGCGCGACGCCGACTACCAGCACAACACGGAAGGTCCGGACGATATGCCGGCTCACATCCGCGCCATGTTGACGTCGACCTCGCTGCAGGTGCCGGTCATGGATGGTCGGATGGTGTTGGGGACCTGGCAGGCGCTCTATCTGATCGAACACCGCGATCGACCGCACACCAGATCGCTCGTTACGCATTTCATTGGCGAAATGGTTTATACCAGCCCGCACAAATCTTGACCCGCTTCATGGGTCCTGGCGGCTCACTCGGGCAGGCGCGGTGTGCCGCGCGATGCTTACCATCGGGCATTGGGCGCAACGCACCCGATGGGCCGCCAGGACCCACCCCTGAGCGCCGGGCGCTTTTTGCCGCCAACTGCTGCGTCCGGTGCGCGACATATCAATGTGGCCACGGGCAGAGCCGATCGAGAGCCTCACTGCGCCGGCTGCGCGGCCGCTTCACCGCTGGCTCGGTCGCGTGCAACGGTCGTCAGCCCGATGTCGTCGAACGCCATGTAAAGCGACGGCACGACAAACAATATGAGCACCGTCGAGGCGAGCAGCCCGAACGCCAGACTGGTCACCAGCGGAATCAGTACTTGCGCCTGCAAACTGGTCTCAATCAGAATTGGAAACAGGCCTGCAACCGTCGTCGTGGTTGTCAACAGGATTGCCCGAAACCGGGCCCGACTGGCCTGTACCACGGCTTGATCGAGCGCCAGACCGTTTTCGTGATGGGTCTTGGCGAAGTTGACCAGCAATATCGAATTGTTGACCACCACCCCCGCTAACGACACGAAGCCGAGCATCGACGGCATTGAAATGTCGAGGCCCATTGCCAGATGGCCGAGGATCGTTCCGATCAACGCCAGAGGAATGGCGATCATCACGACGATCGGCTCGATGTAGCTGCCAAACTGGAACGCCAATAGCAAGTAGACGCCGATTAATCCCAGCATAAAGCCCGCCGCCATCGATTGCTGCGTGACCTGCGTTTCCTTGTTTTGTCCTTCGAGCGCGACGCGAACGGACGGATATTTCCGTTCCAGCTCCGGCACGAACCGCTTGATCGTATCGTTGACAATCGCCGATGCGTTGCCGATCCGGGTATCGACATCACCCTGCACCGTTACCGTCCTGATGCCGTTGACGCGATTGATGCGCGCGAAGCCGCGCTGCTCTTCCAAACGGGCAACTGCGGTGATCGGGATCTTGGCGCCCTGACCATCCGTCACCTCAAACTGTCTGAGATCGGAAACGCTGTTGCGATCTTGCTTGCGCAAGCGCACGTCGATCTCGATCGACTGAGGCCCGCGCTGGATCTCGCTCACCGTGGTTCCGAAAT
Organism: Hyphomicrobiaceae bacterium; assembly: GCA_965223355.1. Lineage (GTDB taxonomy): Bacteria > Pseudomonadota > Alphaproteobacteria > Rhizobiales > Hyphomicrobiaceae > Tectiglobus. The sequence continues at coordinate 1,482,700 of CBDCWE010000003.1, read as the reverse complement.
AGGCTGATCGCAACTGATCCGCGATTGTCTTGGCATCGAGACCGAGATTGGTTGCTTCCCGCTTGAGCTTGACGCCGACCTCGGGTTTGCCCGGGCGCAGATCATCGGAGATGTCGACGGCTCCCCGATAGCGTTTCAGCCAGTTGACGAGATCCCGGGCGGCCGCTTTCAACGCGTTGAGATCCGGTCCTTTGAGCTGAATGTCGATCGGCCGGCCGCCGGGGCCGATAGTCGGCGTTGTGAACTTGAGATTGAGCACATCCGGCAGGCTTGCGACCTCTTTGCGCCACAGCCCCAATATGTCATCCGACGTTTTGGTGCGCACCTCGGCACTCAATAAGTCCGCACGCACCGTTGCGACATGCGGCCCGGTCTCGAACGCATCGGCATTGTTGTTGAACTCGATGGTGATCGCCTTAACCAGCGCCTGCCCGTCAGGCTGTTGCGGTGTCAACCGTTCACCAATCGTCTTGATCGCATTCGACACGCGATCGACAACGGCTTCCGTGCGTTCAAGCGGCGTGCCTTGTGGCAACAATACGCGCGCTTCGAGCGTGTCGCCGTCGATCTCGGGGAAGGCGACGAATTTGATCAGCCCGCCGGCCATCAGACTGACGCTGGCAAGGAACACGGCAATAGCGGTACCGATCGTCAGGTAGCGCCAAGCGACGCACCACGCCACGACCCGGCCGACCACGTCCCTCAAACCGTCGAGCCGGCGCCCGACCCACGCCTGGACCCGTCCCGCGCCGCCGCTGCCCATGGCATGCGAAAGATGGTTCGGCAGAATGAGAAACGCTTCCACGAGGCTGACGGTCAGGACCACCAGCATCACGACCGGAATGACCCTCAGCACCTGACCGATATCGCCCTTGATGAAGGCCAGCGAACCAAAGATGCATGCGGTCGTAACGAACGACGCCATGATGCTAGGAACGACTTCGCGTGTCCCATCGATAGCGGCCTGCAGGTTGGACTTGCCGCGCTGGCGATGTGCTGCGACGTTTTCTGACACGACAATGGCATCGTCCATCAAGATGCCGATCGCTATCAACAGGCCGACCATCGTCAACATGTTGATCGAATAGTCGATGATGAACATCACGGCAAAACCGCCGGCGAACGACACCGGCAATCCCATCGCCACCCAGAACGAATAGCGCAACCCGAAGAACAGCCACATCGACAACAGCACCAAGGCAAGACCTTGCACGCTGTTGTCGGTGAGAAGCTTCAAGCGATCGCGCACGATCGATGAACCATCGTTGGTCACGGCCAGGGCAATGCCGACCGGCAGACGTTTTTGCTCCGCCTTCAAGAATGCCTGGAGCGCATCCATGGCGCGCAGTTTGTCTTGCTTGAGCGACTTTGAAACCCTCAAAATTGCGGCACGCTTGCCATTGAACAGGGTCTTGGCCTCGTCGAGTTCAAAGCGGTCGGTGATCTTGGCAATATCCGCGAGGCGGATCTGGCCGCCGTCCGGCGCCGACGCGATGATAATGTCGCGAAACGCCGCGGCCTGTTTGCGTTCATCGGCAAAGCGCACCAGCACGTCGCGCTCATTGGTGGTTAGTGAACCGGCCGGCAGATCAAGGCTCTGGCGCTGGACCTTGGCGGCAACATCGGCAACGCTCATGCCGAGCTGGCGCAGCGCGCTGGCCGCAACCTCGATGCGGATCTGATGGTCGGAAAAGCCCTCGATCTCGACTTTGGCAATGCCCGGCTGCTGCAGCATGCGCGCTTTCAGCGCTTCCGCAAAGGCCTTGAGATCGCGCGCCGACTTGAAGCCCGTGATGGCGACGGCTGCGACGAAATCGGTCATGCCCAACTGTTTGATAATCGGGTCTTCCGCGCGATCAGGAAATTCCGTTATGGCGTCCACTTCGCTCTTGATATCGGCCGCAAAACGGTCGAGGTTGCCGCCCTCCTCCATTTCGATCGTCGCCTGCGCCAATCCTTCGCGCGCTTCACATGCGACCTTGGCGACCTGATTGACGGCATCGATGGCATCCTCGATGCGACGGCAAATCGCCTCCTCAACGTCTTCCGCGCGTGCTCCTGGATAGGCGACACTGACCTGCACTTTCGTCGGTTGAATACGCGGAAAGGTGTCACGACGCAGATTGGGGGCCGTGAACAAGCCCAACACCAGGAACGCGACCATGAGCAGATTGGCGGCCGTCGGATGACGGGCAAAAAAGGCGATCACCTGACGCGCTCCTTCTCGGCGGCACGCCCGGCCAGCACAACTTTGAGCGCGTCGTCTTCGACCGGGGCAAGCAACATGCCGGGCTGGGCCGCAATCAGATCGGTCACGACGATGCGATCACCGGCAATGAGGCCGTCGCGAACGGTCGCAAAGTCATCCCGGCTGTAACCGACCGTGACGTCCTTGATGACGAGGCGATTGCCCGCGCCCAGCACGTAGACCCGACCATCGTGGATCGCCGACTGCGGCACCACCAACTTCGACTTCAACGGCTTTGCGCGGAGCACGACCTCGACGAACATGCCCTTGACCAAAGGTGGCCGCTCGCCCGGTTTGGCGTTTGCATAAGGCTTGTCGACAAGCACGATCAGACCGACGGTCCGTGTCTGTTCGTTGAGAGCATCGTTGGAGCGAACGACCCGTCCGCGCCAGATGGTGTCACCTTGATCCGAACGCAGTTTGACGACGGCATACATACCGATCGCTTCGGCGAAATCGCGGTTGTGCTTCCAATTCCGTTCCTCGGGTTTGAACTCCTCCTTCAGCGCATCGACGAACGCGCGCAGATGATCAAGCGGATATTGGGCAACGATCTCGGCCGTCGCAATGCCGTCGGCGGTGCCGATCTTTGCGCCGGTTTGCAGGAACTGTGAAACCTCGACATCGACGGAGGCGATGCGTGCCGCGAACGGCAGCTTGATCGATGTTCTCCCGAGATTGAGTTTGGCGGTCTCCAGCTTGGCCCGGTTGACCCGGATCTGTTCTTGCTGCACTGCGCGTTGTGCGGGCATCAGGCGCAGCGTGTTGTTGAGATCCTGAACGCGCTTCTTCTGGCTCAGAAGATCGCGCATTTCGGCATCGAAACTGAGTTGCGCTATGTTGCCGCGCTGCAACAGTGCGCGCTTGGCGTCGACCGACTTCTGCTTGAGCGCCAGTGACTGCTGTTCGATTTTGAGGAGTTCGGATGTGTTCTGCTCGCTCAGGACCAATTCGGCCAACTTCGATTCCGCGGAGCGGATCTGGGCTTGCGCTTCGGCCACCGCCAACTGGTAGTCCACTGGTGAAATGCGCACCAGTTCCGTGCCTTGGTCGAGCGCCGCACCGCGCCGAAATGCCGGGTTCAGATACGCTATTCGGCCGCTGACCTGCGCGATCCCGGTCCACACGTTCTCCGGCTTCACCGCGCCAAACCCGCTCAGCGCCGGCTCGACATCCTGTGCGGCCAACGTCAGCACCCGCACGCTGGTTGCCCGCTCTTGAACCGGCGCCTGTTCCGGCGGCGGGCGGCTCGCACCTGCATACCACAACAGCCCGGCCCCTATCGCAATTGGCGGAATTATGAGAAGCTTACTGAGCATTGAATTTGATGACATGAAATCAGGTCCGGTATTGTGAAGTCTCGCGTAACCATGGACCGGCCGTGGTGCCTGGACCGATGGTGCAGGATTGACGGATTGTCGGCGCTGAACGGCAACGTGTTGAGCGTCAAGACAAGCGCCGGTGCTGCGGCAGTCATAGCAGTTTCGATGATGCTCGCCACCCCGCTCGTTGCCGAGCGCAATGGCCGCGATTTACGGTCCAAGCCAGGTTGCGAGCTGCAACCGGAGCTGACCAGAACCGTGACCAAAATCACCGGCCCCAATGCCCTTGGCCTGGATGACGGCACCGAGGTCGTCCTGGCCGGCGCGCTGCTGCCGAGCGCACTTGACGCCAACGACGCCCTGCCTGCTTGGCCGCCGGCGTTGGCGGCTGCTCGCAAGTTCACGGACCTGGTTGTCGGCCAATCAGTGGCGCTGGCGGCGCCAACAAAATATCGTGACCGTTATGGCCGGCGACGCGCCCAGGCGTTCCGCGACATCAACGGCAGATCGGTGTGGCTGCAGGCCTACCTCGTCGGTATCGGCCAGGCCCGTGTCGACGTCACCGGCATTCCGGACCAATGCGCGGCCAGTCTGTTGCGGCTCGAAGCGCGTGCGCGCGCAGCGAAACTTGGCCTGTGGCGGCATGCTGCCTATCAGCTGCGCCGCGCCGACCGCCCGCGTGAGATCCTCAAGTATCGCAGCAGCTTCCAGATCGTCGAAGGTATCGTGCAGGGCGTTTCGGTTCGCCGCACGCGCGCCTACATCAACTTCGGCAAAAACCACCGCCGCGATTTCACGGCGGGTTTGCCAAGCAGGCTGGTGAAACGCGCCGCGCAGGGCGGTCGAGCGCTGGCCACGTTGCAGGGAAAGGCGGTCCGGATCAGAGGCTGGATCACGTGGCGCGGCGGCCCCTATATCGACGTGCGCTCACTGCACCAGATCGAAAGCCTCCCCTCGCGTTCCCTGGCGACGGCGCCACGAACCCGCGTGCCGGCATCGCAGCGACCGACGCGAAATCGCCCGGACGATGCCCGACCAGATGCCATAGATCTCTAAGCCGGGACGAATTCGAACCCACGCGACGTTTTGTTGTCTACCAGACGAAGCTCGTAAACGCGAACCATGCCGCGCCCGCGCTCGTGCCCGGTTGCGGGTGCCGGCAGGCAAACCCCGAGGAGACGCTCGTGTTTGCCTTCGAACCTGCTCGCCGTGTTGGCACAGTCAGAAGCCGACCTGATCGCCGCCCTTCAAGTGCAGGATCTCGCGAGCTTCGTCGGGGCTCGCAATCTCACGGCCAAGGCCTTCGATGATCTGACGGACCATGCGAACCTGTTCAGCATTGCTTGCAGCCAGCTTGCCGGGACCGGCCCAGAGCGAATCCTCCATGCCGACGCGAACGTTGCCGCCCATGGCGGCCGACAGAGCTGCGATGCGCATTTGATGGCGGCCGGCGGCCAGCACCGACCAGCGATACTGATCGCCGAACAGGCGGTCGGCGGTGCGCTTCATGTGGGCGACGTCTTCCTCGTGCGTGCCAATGCCGCCGAGGATGCCGAACACGGACTGGACGAAGAACGGCGGCTTGATGATGTCACGGTCGGCCATGTGGGCCAGCGTGTAGAGATGGCCGATATCATAACACTCAACCTCAAAGCGCGTGCCGTTCTCGGCGCATTCGGTCAGGATATACTCGATGTCGGCAAAGGTGTTCTTGAAGAAGCCGGCTTTCGAGCCTTCGAGGTAGGGCCGCTCCCAGTCGAACTTGAACTCCTTGAAGCGGTTGAGCATCGGATAGAGGCCGAAGTTCATGGTGCCCATGTTGAGGGAGGCGACTTCCGGCTTGAACTTGGTGGCGGGCAGTGTGCGTTCCGCCACGGTCATCGTCATGGCACCGCCGGTGGTGATGTTGATCACGCACGGCGAACGCTGCTTGATGACCTTCAGGAACGGTGAGAACGCTGCCATCGATTGGTCCGGCTGGCCGGTTTCCGGATCCCTGGCATGCAGATGGACGATGGCGGCGCCGGCTTCGGACGCGCCGATGGCGGCGTCGGCGATTTCTTCGGCCGTGATCGGCAAATGCGGCGACATCGTCGGCGTATGAATGGAACCGGTGACGGCGCAGGTAATGATGACTTTGTCGGATGCTGCCATTGGTGCTACTCCTGGGTGCGATAAGCGATCGAGAGCTCGGGTGATCAGGACTTGCGGATTGACCGCCGGTGTCGATTTTGCCCTATAGAGTTGGCAATACGAGTCCAACACCACGAGCGCAACACCGGTCCGGGCCGACGCGATCGCCAACTATTCATGGCTCTTGTGCGCGCGCTTGTGGGCGATCAGTGCTGCGAGGCGATCATCGCGCCAGCGGCTCTTCTTGAGGATTTCATCGGGCGTCGGCTCGCGGCCCCAGTCGGACACGACGCGGTCAATGTTGGCCTTCGCCCAGAGCTCCTCCGTGACCTCTTCGCTGGACAGGTTGTAAAGCGTCGCTCCATAGCGCGTGCAATAATCGCCAATACCGCCCGGGGCGTTGAGCTCGATGGTCTCGAACGGCCCCATGAACGACCAGCGCAAACCAAGGCCGTGGGCGATGGTCTTGTCAAGGTCTTCTGCCGAACAATATCCTTCACCGACCAGGCGGAAGGCTTCCGACAGCAGCACCGCCTGCATGCGGTTCAAGATGAAACCGTCGATCTCCTTTTTGACCTCGACCGGCACCTGGCCAATAGCGTCATAGATCTCACGGGCGCGCTTGATGATGTCGGGTGACGTCCACGGCGCACCGCACAGTTCAACGATCGGCACGACGTGGGGCGGGTTGACCGGGTGGGCGATCAGGCAGCGTTCGCGCCCGGCAAGGTGTTCGGTAAAGCGCGAGGCGACGATCGCCGACGATGATGATGCAAGGATCGCCTCCTTCGGCGCGGCGGCATCGAGGGCCCGATAGATCTCGATCTTGGCGTCGACCCGTTCGGGGCCGGATTCCTGTACCAGTTCGGCGTCGCTGACGGCACCTTCAAGTGTATCCGCGACCGTCACCCGCGCGGCGGCGGCGGCGGCATCATCGACCAGGCCGTGGTCGGCAAGATCGTAGAGGGAGGTGCGAATAAGGTCCGGTGCCTGCGCGCGGGTGGTCGCGTCTGCATCATACAAGGTGACATCCCAGCCCGCTCTCGCAAACACATTGGACCACGCACGTCCAATGAGCCCGCAGCCGACAATTCCGACGCGCGGCATGCTTTCCTCCTCAATTGACCATTGTTCCTCGCTGCCACGTTAGCATGTGCTAATCGCGCGGCAAGCCGTGCTGGCGCAAGAAAGTCAGTCTATCCCAGTAGCCGCGCTGGAAAACGATCAGTTCATCACGGATGCGAAAGAATCCGCAACCTCGTAATCCCAGTGGGTCGCGCCATTCGAGAATGGCCCAATCGCCGTCCTCGAATAAGTTCTCTTTTATGCATGTCATCTTGGCTGCCTGAAAGTCAGCCGCAAACATCTTGCGAATTTCTTCCCTTCCCTGGATGGGTTCGCGCGCAACTTGATGATTTATCGCATCTTTACTGTAGAATTCCGCCATTTCGTCAGCGTTACCACGATTGAAGGCTTCAATTCAGGCGATGACAACATCTCGAGGGCGCATCGTGAACTTCGTGCGCGTTGAAACTGGTCGCAGGGTAACACGGATGGCTGTGCGACGCTTGAGGCTTGCAACCGAAGCCGGTCTCTGTCTTTGCTGCGCGAAACGAAATCGGGAGTTGGCAAATGTCACTGGAGATGTGGCTGGCCTTCGTTGCGGCCAGTTGGGTGTTGTTGATGATCCCCGGACCGACCGTGATGTTGGTCGTCAGTTATGCCCTTGGACGCGGCAAACACACGGGCTGGGCGACGGTACCGGGCGTTGCGCTTGGCGATCTCACTGCAATGACGGTCTCGCTTTTGGGCGCCGGCGCCGTGCTGGCGACATCAGCGAACTTGTTCATGGTGTTGAAGCTGTTCGGCGCCGCCTACCTGATCTGGTTGGGCATCAAGTTGTGGCGCTCGAAACCGGCTCCAGAAGTTCTGCCCGAGGCCGAAGCTGGCACTTCCTGGTCGATGTTCTGGAACGCCTATGTCGTGACGGCGCTCAATCCGAAGAGCATCATGTTCTTCGTTGCGTTCGTGCCTCAGTTCGTTGATCCGGCAGGGCCTGTGTTCGTGCAGTTCGCAATTCTCGAAGTGACGTTTGTCACGCTCGCGGCGATCAACGTTGCGATCTGGGCGGTTCTTGCCGGGCAATTGCGGCAGGCCGTTTCGAGCCAATCGGCGTTGCGGTTGATCAACCGGCTTGGTGCCGGCTTTTTGATCAGCGCCGGTGTGCTGACGGCAGCCGTGCGTCACGCTGACTGATCGAAGATTTGTTGCGTCGTCCGTGGCGGGCGGACGGCGTGTTGTGGTGGCTGGGGAGGATCAAACAATGGATCTTGGCGTCAGGGATCTGCGCGTTCTAATTACGGCCGGCGCGTCCGGCATCGGCCTCGAAATGACCAGGGCTTTCATCGGCGAAGGTGCCAAGGTGCACACCTGCGATATCGACCGTGAGGCGCTCGACAAGCTCACCGGGGTGACGTGGTCGTTGTGTGATGTCGCCGACCGCGCGCAGGTCGCCGGCATGGTCGATGATGCGGTGCGCGAACTCGGCGGCATCGATTGTCTCATCAACAACGCCGGCATTGCGGGGCCGACCGGGCGCATCGACGAGATCGATCCGGACGATTGGGATCACTGTCTTGCGGTCTGCATTACTGGTCAGTTCAACGTCACCCGGCTTGCGGTCAAATATCTCAAGGCCAGCGCGAACCCGTCGATTGTCAATCTGTCCTCGGCGGCGGGTCGCTTTGGGTTTCCGTTGCGCGCGCCCTACGCGGCCGCGAAATGGGGCGTCGTCGGCTTCACCAAGACGTTGGCGATGGAGCTTGGTGAGAACGGGATAAGGTGCAACGCGATCCAGCCCGGCCCGGTCGACGGCACGCGCATCCGCCAGGTGATCGATGCCAAGGCGCGCGCGGCCAATATCGCATTCGACGAGATGCAGGACCGTGTCCTGGCCAACGCGTCGATCAAAAGCTTGATCCCGCCACGCCAACTTGCAGATCTTGCCGTGTTCCTCGCTTCACCGCGAGCCAACACAATCTCGGGTCAGGCCTTCGCGGTCGATGGCGACATGCAGAGTTTGGCCTGAGCCTTTGCGATCGAGCGCGAACCATCTCGCTTGCCAGTCGGTTACGGTTCCCTTGCGCAACCGGGCCGTTAATCGATTTTGGTGGTGCGCAGCGCCACGCCAATCGCGAAATCGCCATATTTGATCGCCATATGCCGGTTGCTGGCGGCTGCCGTTTGGCCGCGGTCCGCCAGATTGGGCATGGGGGTTTCCCAAAAGCCGTCAGTCAGTTCCCGGCCACAAAATCTCCGCGCCGCTCGGTGGATGCGGCTCCGCCTTGGATCAAGGTGCAGCCCGCGGATGAGGGAACTTAAACGCGCCCCGGCTGGCTTTTCTCGACAAACCGCAATGCGTGCACGGCGACATGTGTCGGCGTCGGCGTGCCATTTCGAGTGAGGGTCAAGCCCATGGATGTCAATAGACGCAAATTTTTCGGCATCGCGGCGGCATCGCCACTGGCGGCGAAAGAGGCCGCGGCAAAGTTCGCAGAAGCCGCTGACATGGAGCTGTCGGGCATGAGCCTGACCTCCGACAGTCTCTATACCGGCTATTCAACATCGAGCATTTTTGATGAGGATGAAGAGCCGACAATGCGCTCGATGTGGGATGCGTTCAAGGAACTCGGCCTGCCGGAGTGGAAGAAGGATGATCTGTGGGACGATGCCCGGCGCTCGCGCACGATCGACCCCGACATCGCCAGCATGCGGTCGCTGTCGCATGGTGCCAAGCTCGACATGCAATGGCAGCGCAACTACGAGCTGCTGATTAAACGCGCCTACAAAACCCAGGAGATGGAGCGGCTCAAGAAGCGCTTCTTCAGGACCCATTCCGATGTGTCGGAATATTGAGGCCGCTGACAGCGCGTGACCGCGCCTGTCGCCGTCTCGGCGCGGTTGCGCCGTGCAACCTTGCCGATGGGCTGGCGGGCGCGACCGCAGCGGCGACGTACCGTCCGGCCGTGACGCCATGACGACCGGCTTGGGCGAACGGCGTCGGCGAGCGGTACGGGCGAACGACGTTGTATCCCCTGGTCATTCGTATCCCCTGGTCATTCGCTGATTGACCGCCGCGGCTTGCAAATCGCGGCCAAATCGGCACCAATGCGTCCGGACTGATCAGGGTTGGGCCGTGGCCGGCTTGCGAGACATCGTGGCGATTGGCGCCAAGGGCCGGCCGACCAGGGAGCTTGACAGCATGAAATTCGGTTGGCTGACGCTCAACCATTCGCCATCACCGGAGGCCGACAGCCGTGCGATCGACCAGCAGTTGGCGCAGGCCTGCCTGGCAGAACAGCTTGGCTTTGACGCCGTCTGGCTGACTGAGCACAACTTCACCGGCGAAAGCGTCTACGGTGATCCGATCCCGTTTGCATCGGCGCTCGCCATGTGCACCGAACGCATCCGTATTGGCTTTGCGGTCATCCAGATGGCACTGCGCCATCCGATCCGTGTCGCCACGCAACTGGCGCTGCTCGACAACCTATGCAAGGGCCGCCTCGACGTCGGCGTCGGCCGCGGCACCATCTATAACGAGTACGAATTCGTCGGCTACGGGCTCAACAGTTCCGACAGTCGCGCCCGCTTCCAGGAGTGCCTCGAAATTCTCGAGGGTGCGTGGACCAAGGCGCCGTTCAGCTATCAGGGCCGCTACTATGACCTGAGCCTGCCCGAACTGCGCCCGCGCCCATTCCAGCGCCCACACCCGCCGATTCGCCATAGCGCGGTTTCGCCGTCCTCGTTCACGCACTGCGGCGAGCGCGGCGTGCCGATCATGACCGTCCGCCTAGGCCCGGATGTTTTGCGCGATCGCCTTGCTGCCTACGCCGAAGGGCTTGCCAGATCCGGCCTCGACGAACGCCGGCAAAGAGCGCTTGTCGCAGATGCCGGCATCTGGCGCTATGTCCACGTGGCCGAAAGTCAGGCCCAGGCCGAGGACGAGCTCGCACAAGCCCTGCTCCACATTCGCCACCACATGACGCACGCACGCCAAACACTGAACCCGTCCTATTTCAAGGTCGATGACGTGTTCCTGAACCCGTGGACGGACAGCCGGGTCGGCGACGAGGAAGCGCTGAAGTTCGCACTTGCCGGCGGCGCCTTCTACGGCACCGCGCAGCGCGTCAAGGAGCAGATCGGCGAACTCGGCGAACTTGGCGTCCGACACATTCTTTGTCAGATGAGCTACGGCTTTATGAGCCATGAACGGATCACGCGTTCGATGCGTTTGTTCGGCGAAAACGTCATGCCGTCGTTTCAATGATCGCGCGTCCGGCGCCCGGAGTTGCAAGCATGAGCGATCCAGACCAAGACCGGCCCGTGACGGCCAAGGAGGTCCTGGAGCGGGCCAGGGCCGATCGGCCATTGACGACCTGGCTTTTGCTGCGCTCGCGCCAGCTCGCCTTTGCCCTGGCGATGCTGATCATGTTGATTTTCCTGCTGGTGTTCGGCAGCGGCGCGCCCCACAATCGACCCTAGGCCCTTAACCAATCGCCGCGTTGCGGCGATCCTTGAGGGGCTTTCAGCCCCTCAAACACCCCGACCAGGGGATCATCCCCTGGACCTCGGACTTATGCAGAGGTTCGCTAACGCACCACGCCGTGCGCGCATTTTCGAGCGGGCCGATCGCGGCCAACTATTGCCGTGCGGATCGAACCTTTGTTGGGCGCGACCGCCGCTGAGCCCGAACCTTTGCTGCTTTTGCGGCCTTTCGTTTGCGCACGCGTCGGCTGCGGCTGCGCCGGTAGCGGGGATTGCAGGCCCCCATCGGAATTGAGGTGCGAATGCTCTTTGCTGCAAGGTTCGGTGTCGAAGGCGGCAGGTCGGCGAGCGCGGGGGCGTTGAAATAGACCTTCCAGCCGTATGTGTTAAAGCCATGTTCCAACAAACTGCCGGCGCGAACCGCGCGTTCCGACGGTGTCGTTTCTCCGAGCACGACGGCAATCAGCCTGAGCCCGTTACGTGTCGCGCTGGCAACGATATTGAACCCGGAATCGCAAATGAAACCGGTTTTGATGCCGTCGGCACCCTGCAGCCGGCGCAACAGTGAATTGTGTGATCTTAGCCGGCGTTTGCCGACCTGCATCTGAGGCATGGCCCAGTAGGCGGCGTGCTCCGGGTAATCGCTGAGCACGGCCCTGGTCAGCAGGGCCAGATCTCTGGCGGTGGTCACCTGTTCGGGCGACGGCAGTCCGTTCGGATTGACATAGTTGGTGCGCGTCATGCCGAGCCGCTTGGCGGTCGCGTTCATCGTCGCAACAAATCCGTCGTGCGACCCGCCCACGGCCTCGGCCAGTGCGACGGCGATATCATTGGCAGACTTTATGATCAGTGCGCGCAACGCGAATTCAATCGTGATTTGCGAACCCGCCTTGAGACCGATTTTGCTCGCCGGCATTTTGTTGGCGAGCTCGGAATAAGGGATTTTACTCTGCAGGGTGAACTTGCCGGCCTTGATCGCTTCGAACGTGACGTAGGCTGTCATGATTTTGGTGACGGATGCCGGGTGCCATGGCTGGTCGGCATCTTCGGCGAACAGGACTTTGTCATTGACGGGATCGTAAAGCAGCGTCGGACCGGCAAACGCACGTTCGCCAATGGCCCCGAATAGTAGCAATGCCGCTCCAATCAATAGTCGTAGCGTCATCAGCTGCCGATCCGCAATCGCCCGCATTCCACACCCTCCAGCGTCTATCCAAACATACCTGACATCGCGATCGCAACAGCGCACGACCGCGCACGCCTCCTCGACCGACCAAACAGCTGCCGGATCTACAAGTTTACGGCCCAACCTCTTGTTTGTGTTCCGGACTAGCAACCTGCCTTTATTCGGGATCGGAACGATCCCGAATAAAGGCAGAAAGTTGCTCGCCTCTAAAGTGGCGATCATCTTTGTGCTTTAAGTTGGAACCGCAATAGCGGTTCCAACTTAAAGCACGATGATCTAACAGACGCTTGACGCGTTCCACCCGCGAATCAAGCGTCTGATCCAGAACACCAGATCATTGCCGCTCTTCAAGCCGCAAGCCGGATGGTGTGTCGCCATCGAAAATCACCGCACCGGCAAATTGCCCACATTTCAGGCCTGATGCCGAGCTATGGTGTTGACGGTCTTGCAAACCGAACTCAGATAGACACCATGTCGTACAGATCACTCGACCCGGACAAGCTCGTGCGGACGTTGGCACGGCTGCATGCGCGAATTTCGGAACGGTTTCCGGAAGCCGGCCTGGCCAAGGTCTGCAAGGAACTCGAAACCGTTGCCCGTGATACGCATGCGCGGGCCGGCGCCATCGCGCGGCCGAATCAGTTGATGCGCCTCGGTATCGCGGTTGTCCTAATCGGCGGGATCGGTGCACTGGCCTATGTCGCAAGTCTCATCGCGTCCACGCAGAGCACCGACAATCTGTTCGGTGTGCTCCAGGGCATTGAGGCGTTGTTCAACATTGTCGTCCTGGTGGCCGCCGCCGTGTTCTTGCTCTCGACGCTCGAAAGCCGCTGGAAACGGCAGTCCGCCGTCGGCCACCTTCACGAATTGCGCACCATCGTTCACGTCATCGACATGCATCAGCTGACCAAGGACCCGAGTGCGACCTCGGACCAGACCCACCGGACACCGTCCTCGCCGAACCGCACGATGACGCCCTTTGAGCTGGTCCGCTATCTGGACTATTGTTCGGAGATGTTTTCATTGACCGCCAAGGTTGCAACCCTCTATGCGCAGAGTTCCCGCGACAGCCTGGTGATCGGCACCGTCACCGAGATTGAGCAGATGGCGGCCAATCTGAGTGCCAAAGTCTGGCACAAGATCACGTTGATCCAGGCCGATGACAATGCGGCGATCCATGCCCTTCACAAGCAACCGCCCATTCCAGCGAACGAAGCCTGAGTTTTATGGACGCCCACGACCCCGTTTCCCTTGCCAAAGCCTTGATCCGCTGTCCGTCGGTCACGCCGAACGAGGGCGGCGCACAGGTTCTCCTCGACAATGTTCTCCAGCCCTATGGCTTTGACGTTCATCGCATGACATTTACCGAGGCCGGAACACCGGACGTCGAAAATCTCTACGCCCGCTACGGCCTGCAGGGACCGAACCTGTGCTTTGCCGGCCATACCGACGTCGTTCCGCCCGGAAAGGATAGCGATTGGACCGTACCGCCGTTTGCCGCCGAACAGCGCGACGGCTTCCTTTACGGTCGCGGTGCGGTCGACATGAAGGGCGCGATTGCCTGTTTTGTCGCCGCCGCAGTGCGCGCGATTGAAAAGCATGGCGGATTGCGCGGATCGTTGTCGCTGTTGATCACGGGCGACGAAGAAGGCCCATCGATCAACGGCACCGTCAAGGTGCTCAACTGGATGGCCGACCGTGACGAACGCATGGATGCGTGCATTGTCGGCGAGCCGACCTGTCCGGATCAATTGGGCGACATGATCAAGATCGGCCGTCGCGGCAGCCTCACCGGCCGGCTCACGGTTCACGGTCGCCAGGGCCACGCTGCCTATCCCCACAAGGCCGACAATCCGGTGCCAAAGCTGGTTACAATCCTCGATCGCCTCGGCAGCGCGCCGCTCGATCAGGGTAGCGATGAATTCGAGCCCTCCAGCCTGCAAGTGACGATCGTATCGGTGCCGAACACGGCCGCCAACGTGATCCCGGCCGAGGCCCATGCAACGTTCAATGTGCGCTTCAACAATCACTGGTCCCGCAACACCATGGCGGCCTGGCTGAGGCAACGCTGTGCGGCCGAGGCCGAGGCCGCCGGTGCCAGAATTTCGGTATCGCTGCACGGCACCGGTGATGTGTTTTTGACCAAACCGGGAGCGTTGGTCGAGGCCATGACGACGGCGGTTCGCGATGTGACCGGGCGGGTCCCGGAATTGTCGACCAGCGGCGGCACGTCGGATGCACGGTTCATCCAGGCGCACTGCCCGGTGATCGAGTTCGGGCTGGTCAACCAGACGATCCACCAGATCGACGAACGGGTCGCGGTCGCGGACCTGCACAGACTGACTGCCATTTACGAGCGCATGATCGAGGTCTATTTCGCACAATGAGCTGCTCGACACCGCGTTCCCGCACGGCGCTCAACGCGCACCGGCCACTGCGGTGGCGGCCGCCCGCGACAGCGGACCGGCGCTGCGGCCGCGCCTCAACCGGCAAGGGCTTAGGGTTGGCAGCGCTGATACTGGGCACGGCGCTGCATTCGGCGGTGCTGGCGAGAGACCTCCCGGATCTCATCATCGAACGCGCCGAATTGCAGGCCACGGGAGATTGCTCCGGCACCGCGCCACTGATCATCGGCACCGCAATTGTCAAGAACGTCGGCACCGGTCGCGGACAGATCTTTACGACCCGCGAGATGATTGTGGTCGAACTTGAGACAAGCCCGCCGCTGCGTTCGGCTCACCGCTTTGTCAACTCCATGCGCCCGGGCGAGAGCGTCAGCGTTCCTCTCGACATTGGCGGGTCGGCGGTACGGATCGGTGATGGCGCGTATCAGATCAGACTCACCGTCGATCCGCGCAATGTCTTTCGTGAAGAAAGCGAAACCAACAACACCGTCACGATGCGTGTTGTCATCGCCTGCCGATAGTTCATCTTCGCCTGAGGCAGGTTACTCGCCTCTAAAACACGATGATCTAGGGCCTGGCGGGTATTAGGCGCCATTGATGATTGGCGCCGCAGCGTCGATCATCGCGCTGAAGTTGTCGGCCTCAAAGACGACCGGGCCGGTTGGGATCGTCAGACAAAATGCTTTGAAAGCTTCAGTCCCTGGGCCTGATAGTGGCTGCCGAGATCGCTGCCATAGAGCATGTCCGGCACCTCGGCCATGCGCTCGTAGATCAGACGCCCGACAATCTGGCCGTCTTCCAGAACAAACGGCACTTTGTGACTGCGCACTTCCAGAACCACGCGGGCGCCGGCGCCGCCGGCCGGGGCATGGCCAAAGCCGGGGTCCATAAAGCCGGCGTAGTGGACGCGAAACTCACCGACAAGCGGGTTGAACGGTACCATTTCAGCGGCATGCGTCGGCGGCACGTGAACCGCTTCCTTGGACGCCAGAATGTAGAATTGGTCGGGATCGAGCACCAAACCGTTCGATTGATCGGCCGGGATCGGCTCCCAGTAGTCGCCGGTTCGGCACGACTGCGGCGCATCGACGTCGACGAGCCCGGTGTTGCGTTTGGCACGGTATCCGACCAGGCCGCCTGAGGCTGCCGCCAGCGCAGGCGAAAGATCAACCGACAACGCAATGCCGTTGTGAATGTCGGCGCCCGCACCACCGGAGATGAGTGTCTCTTGATCGTGCAACTGTCGCAGGCTTTCGTCGTCCTCCGCGGGCGAGCCGCACCGGAACCTGATCTGGCTCAGCGTTGACCCGGTGCGCACGATGATCGGGAACGTTTGCGGGCAGATCTCTGCATAGAGCGGACCGTGATAGCCCGGCGGAACCAGGTCGAACGCATTGACCCCGTCGCCGATCACCCGCGTGAACACATCGAGGCGGCCGGTCGAACTCTTCGGATTGGTCGCCGCCGATATCGTTTTCGAAAGCGCCAGCGCTTCAAGCAACGGGACGATATAGACGCAGCCGGTCTCCAGCACCGCACCATGGCTCAGATCGATCTCGTGCAGCGCAAGATCCGCGATGCGCTCGCCAACCGGCCGATTTGGAGCGGGCAGAAAACTGGCGCGAACACGAAACGCGGTTCGTCCCAACCTGAGGTCGAGACTGGCCGGTTGCAGCTGGCGGCTGGTCAACGGCTGCGCCAGCTCGACGGCACCATCTGCAATCAGCGTACGCAGGATCTGAGCCGGCAAGATGCCGGCCCCGATCGCCTTCGGAGCGGTTGAAAATCTCGAGGTGAGTGCCGCCATGGCTCCTGCCAAATGATTCGCTTTGAATGCAATCTGATAGCACTTTACGAGGCCGGCGGCTGCAACGCGAAGCTGATCCTGCACAATTCGCGATTGCGGCGCGTTGACAGGGCCGGTCACGGCCAATAGCATAACGGTCCGCCGCCCGCCCGAGGCGGCTTTTTTGGTTTATCGACGTCGGAGCAAAACCATGGCCGAACCCACCGCCAATGTTGGCGATGCCCCTCATCCAGCCGTGATGTCTACCTATGGCCGTGTCAACATCGTATTCGAACGTGGCGAAGGATCGTGGCTGATCGCCAAGGGCGGCGATCGCTATTTGGACTTTGGCAGCGGCATTGCGGTGAATACGCTCGGCCACGCCCACCCCGACCTCGTGAGCGCGTTGAGCGCACAGGCATCGAAGGTCTGGCACACGTCCAATCTCTACCGAATTGAAGGCCAGGAACGTCTCGCCGAAATGCTCTGTGAAGCAACCTTCGCCGAGCGGGTGTTTTTCTGCAATTCCGGCGCCGAAGCCTGCGAAGGCGTGATTAAGCTTGCGCGGCGCTATCATTTTGTCAGCGGTGCGCCTGAACGCAACCGTGTCATAACCTTCGAGGGCTGCTTCCATGGTCGCACGCTGGCAACCATTGCTGCGGCCGGCAACCCCAAGCATTTGGAGGGCTTCGGGCCCGAAGCCCCCGGGTTCGATCGCCTTGCGGCCGGTGATCTGGCCGCCGTCGAAAGCGCGATTACCAATGCGACCGCCGGCATCCTGATCGAGCCGGTCATGGGCGAAGGCGGCATCCGGGTCATCCCCAAGGCGTTTCTCCAAGGTCTGCGCCAGCTCTGCGATCAACACGGCCTGTTGCTGATGATCGATGAAGTCCAGACCGGTGTCGGGCGCAGCGGCAAACTCTTCGCGCACGAGTGGGCCGGCATCACGCCGGACGTCATGGCCATTGCCAAGGGGATTGGCGGCGGCTTTCCGCTCGGCGCCGTGATGGCGACCGCGCAAGCCGCCAAAGGTATGGTGCCCGGCACCCATGGTTCGACGTTCGGCGGTAATCCGTTGGCGGTCGCCGTCGGTTGCGCGGTCCTCGAAAATGTTCTGAAGCCAGGCTTTCTCGAAGCCGTTCAACAAAAGTCGCTGCGTCTCAAGCAGGCGCTCGAGGGGCTGAAGGACCAGAACCCGGATATGATCGAGGAGGTGCGCGGTCTCGGCCTGCTCACCGGCATCAAGGTCAAGCCCGAACTCGGCGCTGTTGTTAACGCCTGCATGGACGAAAAACTTCTGACTGTTGTCGCCGGCGATAACGTTATGCGCTTGATACCGCCGCTTAACGTTTCCGATGATGAACTGATCGAGGCCGTCGCGCGCATCGGCCGGGCACTCGAACGCGTTCGCACTACTTGACAGTTGATCGGGTAAACGTGACAGCATGCAACGCCGACTGACAGGGCAGTCTACGACAATGTCGCCCCGCCATTTTCTAGATATTCACTCATTGCCACCGCAACTTCTGCGCAAGATCATCGACGACGCCCACGAGATCAAGCGCGCCGGCAAGAAGGTGCCGGCGGCGCTGCGCCCTGACGGCATCGAGGACGACATCCTCGTCATGATCTTCGAAAAGCCGTCGACACGCACGCGCATCTCCTTCGACGTCGCGATGCGCCAGCTCGGCGGCCAGACCGTCGTCCTCAATCACAGCGACCTGCAGCTGGGCCGCGGCGAGAGCGTCGCGGACACGGCCAAAGTTTTGTCGCGCTACTGCGATGCCATCATGCTGCGCACCAATTCCCACGACACGCTGTTGGAGCTGGCAAACAATGCGAGCGTTCCGGTCATCAACGGCTTGAGCGACAAGAGCCACCCCTGCCAGATCGTCGCCGACATCATGACGTTCGAGGAATCGCACGGCGAAATAGCAGGACGCAGCATTGCCTGGCTGGGTGACGGCAACAATGTAGCGGCGTCGTGGATCCATGCCGCAGCACTGCTCAAGTTCCAGCTTCGCATCGCCTGTCCTGGCCAGATGCGGCCGGCCAAGGACATCATGGATTGGGCCCGTCAGGCCGAGGCCGATATCGTTTTGACGGATGAGCCGGGCGAAGCGGTTGCCGGCGCGGACTGTGTCGTCACCGATACCTGGGTTTCGATGGGCCAGACCGATGAGGGCTATCGCCGCCAGGTCTTAGGTCCCTACGCTGTGACGTCCGACATTATGCAAGGGGCGGACGAGAAGGCTGTCTTCATGCATTGCTTGCCGGCCTATCGCGGCCACGAGGTCAGCGCCGACGTTATTGACGGTCCACAATCCGTCGTGCTCGACGAGGCTGAAAACCGGCTGCACGCTCAAAAGGCAATTCTGGCTTGGTGTCTCAGCAAACCGTGAGGGTTGCGCCATGGACGACGACGCCTCGCAGGGCTCCGAACGCGCGGATGTGCGCGATCGCGATGACAGCGTCCTGCCTTTTTCCACTGTCAAGTCGAAGACGCTCGGTCGTCTGGTCCGCCTTGGCGCAACCGTCGATCACATTTTGTCCCGCCACAACTACCCTGACAGTGTCAGTGAAGTGCTTGGCGAAGCCATCGCTTTGGCCGCGATGCTTGGGACGACGTTGAAGTTCGATGGCGATCTCATCATTCAGACCAACACCGATGGCCCGGTCGGCATGCTCGTGGTCAACTTTGAGACCCCTGGGCGGATCAGAGCACACGCCAGCTTTGATCAGGCCCGCCTCGCAGGCCCGCGCGCTGCGGCGACTGGAGCGACGGATCATCGGGCCCTTCTCGGCCATGGCTTTCTGGCGCTGACGATCGATCCCGGCCGCGGCATGGAGCGCTATCAGGGGGTGGTCTCGCTCGACGGTCAGGATCTTGCAGCCGCCGCGCTGCAGTATTTCCGCCAGTCCGAGCAGCTGCCGACCTATGTCCGTCTCGCCGTCGCCCGCCATCAGGTCAAAGGCGATGGCGGCGCTGGCCGGCAATGGCGCGCCGGCGGCCTTCTGGTTCAGCATGTCTCCCCCGTCGGCGGCAAGGATCATCGCGATGAGGAAGAAAACTTCCTGCTCGGCGAGGACGACGACGATTGGCGTCGCGTTGAATTATTGGCGATGACCGTCGAAGACCATGAGATGCTGGACCCGACGTTGGCGCCGGAACGACTACTTTATCGCCTGTTTCACGAGGAAGGTGTACGGGCCGGTCAGGCGCGGGCGCTGGACGTCTTCTGCCGTTGTTCACAAAGCCGCATTCAAGGCCTTTTCCGCTCGTTCAAACCGCAGGAAATCGCTGAGCTTCGCGATGATGACGGCAACATTGCCGTCACTTGCGAGTTTTGTAACACGACCTACGATTATCGGGACGAATCCGGGTAACGCAGAATGTCAACAACCTCCTGGAAATAGACAGTCAGGCAACCTCTGAACAAATCCGAGGTCCAGGGGTCCAACCCCTGGTCGGGGTGTTTGAGGGGCTGAAAGCCCCTCAAGGATCGCCGCCAAGCGGCGATATGTTAGGGGCTCTGCCCCTAACAACCCCGCCAAAGGGCCCGGCCCTTTGGAAACCCTTGGCTAGGCTGCTTGCGCCCAATCGCCGAGCTTGCCGAGAAAGGTCATGCATTTTTCGAGCTGAGCGGTTTCGATCCACTCGTTTGGCGTGTGGGCCTGGGCGATATCACCGGGCCCGCAGACGATGCTTGGCGCACCCGCCGCATGAAACAGGCTTGCCTCCGTCGCATAGGAAACAGCGTAAGTCTCGTTCTGCCCGACCAGATTGAGGGCCAGTGACAGCACCTCCGATGCCGGGTCGGCTGCGAATGACGGCACGTCGTTCCAGCGCGTAATCTCGATGCCGGCCTCTGGCGCTGTGTGCTTCATGTCGCTCGCCACCGCGTCGGCCTTGCGGCGCAAGCGCGCCTCGACCTGGTCAGGGTCGACGCCGGGCATGCCGCGGATTTCCCATCCGAACCAGGTTTCGGCCGGCACGATGTTGCTTGCTGCGCCGCCGCCGATCTCCGTGACCTGCAGTGTGGTGTAAGGCGGATCAAAGCGCGCGTCATAGGGTGACGTCTTGAGTTCTTCCTCCATGGTGGCCAGCTCGGCGAGCAATTCGCCGGCAGCCGCGATCGTATTGACGCCCAGATGCGCCATGCTCGAATGGGCCGGCCGGCCGGTGATCGTCACGCCCCACCGCACCGGCCCTTTGTGTGCATCGACGACCGTCATGTTGGTCGGCTCGCCGACGATGACCATGCGCGGCTTGGTTAGCCGGGCGCCGAATTCGTCGATCATCGGGCGCACGCCCGTGCAACCGACTTCCTCATCGTAGGAAAACACGATGTGCACCGGAACCTTGAGGTTGCGGCGCTTGAAGTCAGGCACGGCCGCCATGACACACGCGAGAAAGCCCTTCATGTCGCATGCACCGCGGCCGTAAAGGCGACCGCCCCTTTCGGTCAGCTCGAACGGATTGGTGTCCCAGTCCTGCCCGTCAACCGGAACCACATCGGTGTGACCCGACAGGCCGACACCTGGAACGCCGGCCGGGCCGATCGTCGCGAACAGGCTGGACTTCTCGCCAGTATCATCGGCCACGCGCAGGCTTTCGATGCCGTGACCTCGAAGGTAGCTTTCGATGTAGTCGATCATCGGCAGGTTGGAATTGCGGCTGGTGGTGTCGAATGAGACCAGCTTGCTCAGGATCTCGGTAGCGTGTTCTGCGGTCATGGAGTTGTTCTGATCTCCTCGGGATGGTTGCGGATCGCCGCGTCGATGATCCGGCGAGTTTTGCTGGAACCCGACCAGCGTTGCCGGCCCGCTGCAACGGGCCGCCTGCTCGGCTCCATCAGTTGATACTGTCGATCGCGTCGGGGCTGTCCAATGAAAACGCGGGGATGTCGACCTCGAACGGCTCGCCGCCTTCCGAGACCATCTGATACTTGCCGACCATGATCCCGGACGGCTCTTGCAGCGGACAGCCGGAAGTATAAGTGAATGAGTTGCCAGGTTCGATCACCGGTTGCTCGCCGACGACACCGGCACCT
The DNA here is from genome assembly GCA_965223355.1 of Hyphomicrobiaceae bacterium. Taxonomy (GTDB): domain Bacteria; phylum Pseudomonadota; class Alphaproteobacteria; order Rhizobiales; family Hyphomicrobiaceae; genus Tectiglobus. The sequence continues at coordinate 1,461,022 of CBDCWE010000003.1, read as the reverse complement.
TTGACCTCTTCGACGCGTCCTTTGGCGTCGGTGATGTGCCAATAGCGCGCGCGCAATTGAACCGTTTCATTGCCTTCGTTTTCGATCACGACGGTGTAGGCCCAGAAGTAGCGGCCGATCTCCGGGCGCGACTCCGTTTCGAGGAATTGCGGTGTGACGCTGACGCGGATACCGCGCGTGATGGCTTCATACATTCGGACAAACCAATTTAACGGTGCAACGGCAGACCTATTGATACAGGGTCGGTGAATTGGCCGTCAACGCGTGCCGCGCAGGTCGAACCGAGGCTTGCAGATGGCGCGGTGTCCTGCTATCGCCGCGGTTGAACGAACCGACAAGGTTGCTCGGCATGTTTGACGGCAGGCTAAGGCCGCTTATCGACCCACCGCTCAATGCCGCGGGCCGGCGTTTGGCGGATGCCGGAATAACCGCAAATGCAGTGACGGTGTTCGGCTTTGCGATCGGCATGGTTGGCGTCGCGTTGATTGCAGCGGGGCTGCCAGGTTGGGGGCTGTTGATCATGCTGGTGAGCCGGCTAGCTGACGGTCTTGACGGCGCGGTTGCGCGGGCAACCAGAAAGACCGATTTGGGCGGCTTTCTCGATATCGTGCTCGATTTTATTTTCTATGGTGCCGTTCCGTTGGGGTTCGCGATTTACGATCCGGCCGCAAACGCTCTTGCCGCAGCCGTTTTGCTGCTCAGTTATTTCGCCAACGGATCCTCGTTCCTGGCGTTTGCGATCATGGCCGAGAAGCGCGCGCTTAAGACTTCGGCTCAAGGGGTTAAATCACTGTTTTATATGTCGGGTCTGGCAGAGGGTGCGGAAACGCTGCTGGCCATGGTCCTCTTTTGCCTGTTGCCCGATCATTTCGCGGTCATTGCCTACGGTTTCGCCGCGCTTTGTTTTGCCTCTGCGGCGGGCCGCATTCTGCTCGCCTGCAGAACGCTGGGATAGCGCCGTTCAGCCGTTGGCACGTTGCCGATATCGAGGTTCAGGTGTCGGTCACCAAAACATCGTGGCGTCGGGCTCGAGGCCAAGCAGCACGCGGCCGACGGTTGCGTAATGGGTCTTGCGGCCCTGCACCTGCTGGGCGGCGGCATTGGCATCACGCAGGCGTCGCTCGAAGGTATTGTTCTCAAAGATCGCGTTCTGGCCGGCAAGGCGATATCCCGCGACCACGATGTCGACGCCCTCGTTGATGGCGTGGGTGGTGGCAAGGCGAATGTTGGCGCGCGGTTCAACCGAGAGATCCTGACCGGCCGTGACGACGTTCCAAATCTCGGTTTGCGCTTCATGCAGATAGGCCCGCGCGGCGCGAAAACGCGCTTCGAGATCGCCGAGTTGGCCGTGAAACATCTGGCTATCGCGCAACGAAGAGGCAGCGCCACGGGGCGTCTTCGTCATCGCAAGGTTGCGCAGGTCCGACAGCGTGCCGCGCGCAATGCCGAGCATCAGCCCCGCGAAGGCCGACGCGAACACCTGGGTTGTCGACAGCCGATAGGCGCCGGCATCAGAGCGACGTTCGGCGACGTTGTCACGATCGAGCGTGTGCTGGTCGGGAACGAACAGATCCTCAACCATGTAGCTGTCGCTGCGCGTGCCGCGCAATCCGACAACGTGCCAGTTATCGTCGATCTCGGCCTTGTCGCGCGTGAACAACATGGTGCGATCGACCTTGCGTCCGTCCGGGTGGCGGCGTTGGCTGCCGTCAGTCTCGACCACGTAGCTGTGGCCGCCGAGCCAGGTTGCATGGCGGCTGCCGCTGGCGAACGTCCACCGCCCGCTGACCCGATATCCGCCGGCAACGGCAACCGCTTTGCCCTGAATACCGGCGCCCCATGCAAGAACCGCGTCGCGGGGCCCAAAAATCTCCTCGGCGGCCTGCGGTTCGAGGAATACCGCCGACATCGCACAGCCGGCGCCCTGGCCCAAGCACCAGGCGGTGCTGGCATCTTCGGCGGCGATCGTTTCCGTCACTTTGGCGAGCGTCACCGGGTCAAGCTCGTCGCCGCCAAGGCTCGCTGGCAGCAACAGGCGGAACAGACGCGCTTCGTGGAGCTTGTCGACTAGGTCCGGCGGCAGTTCGCGCCGCCGTTCGATCTCGTCAGAGGCTTCGCGAACGGCGCTGGCGACGGCCTGCGCACGAACCAGAACATTGCCGCTGTTGAGCCTATCCACCGCAGTTCTCCAAACCTTCTCAAACCCCAAAACGATAGCGAAGTCCTGGCGCCCTGCGCAATGCCAATGCCGATGCAGTCAAACTTGACCGCCAACAGAGCGGCTTGGGGATCTTCTGACCACGTCTCAGGCTGCCAAAGGGCAGCGTCCTTGACCAATCGCCGTTTTACGGCGATTCATGAGGGGCTTTCAGCCCCTCATACTCCCCGACCAGGGAATGATTCCCTGGCCCCTTGCTTGTTCACGAGTTCTAACCCGACAGCGGCGCCGACCAGGCCATTTCCTCGTAGCCGGGCGCATAGGTCAGGTTGGTGATCGCGGGATCGCGGTTGATAAGCGCGCGCGCATACATCGGATGGCGCATGCTGCGCACTTCGTGTTCAAGGCGGAAGACAACGTCGCCGGTCTGCGGATCGGTAATATCGAGGAAACGGTATTGATGCTGATTGCTCTCTTCGCTGACCAGGCCGCGCTCCTTCAGTCGACGGTAAGGGCCGGAAAAGTCGGCGAGATAGACCGCAATGTGATGGCCGTCGAACTCCGGTTGGGGTTGATCGGTCTCGCGAAAGATCAGGACCTGGCCGTCGCCAACACTGGCCTCAGCAACCGCCACGCCTTGGTCTGAACGCCACGACGATGCCGTGCCGATGACGACGTCGTAGAACCGTGCGATCGCCGCTGACGTGCCGGCCGGGACGTCGAGCGCGACGTAGGCCATGCCCAGGCGCATGGCGCCAAACCGGTCCCCCGGCTCGTGGCAGGCGATCCGATTGCCCCACGGGCAGGTGACCGCCACGTGGTCTTCCATCTCGGCAAAGGCGAACCGGGTGCCCGCCAACGCTTGTTTGACGTTCGCCAAACGTTCCAGCAGCGCCTCGCGACCCGGGATGATCAGTCCGGTCACGCCGCGCAAAACTTGCGCGTTGCCGGTCGGCAGGTGGAATTGACTGCGCCCGACATTGATCCACATATTCGTCGTGCCGGGCATGATGAAGGGGTCGCGGGTGAGGCCCAGCCCCATGACATAGAACGCGATTGCGTGTTGTTGGTCGGGCACACGCGTGTTGACGTGTTCGAGGAACACGACGTTGCCGACGTCTTCCCGACTGCGATCGTAGTCTGGCATTTGTTTCCAACCCTTGTTGCTGGCGCTGGGACCATGCCGCCATGCGCGGCGACAATGTGCTTCGCCTTTGAACGCCCGGCAGTCTCTCGCCTGCTGCCAGCATAAGCGGGCCGGCGCCGCAGATCTACCGGATACGCACGACGCCTGGTGTTGGACGGGCGATGCTTGGCGCGGCGGGCCGGACCGCGGGGTCCTCGAGATCGTTGCCGGCTGAGGCGGGTTCGCATGGCCTGCCCGTTCGCCGGTCCGATCGTCGTGATCACGCGCAAGTGTTCGCCGGCACCTACGATGCGACTTAACCGGGCCGCTTTGAGCCGGTATCAAATCCGGGTTGCGAGGAGTGAAGTCTTGAACCAAACCGCGCCGATAGGTTCGCATCGGACGGACGGTGTCGCGGCCGGCGCGCCAAACGTCGCCGTCATCATCCCGACTTTCAATGAGCGCGATAACGTCCGCGTGCTGATCGAGCGGCTTGGCGTGGCGCTTGCCGGGGTGCACTGGGAAGCGGTCTTCGTCGATGACGACTCGACCGACGGCACGATTGGCGAATTGCACACTCTCGCCCGCGCCCACGCCAACGTCCGCCTATTGCATCGCGTCGGCCGGCGGGGCCTGTCTTCGGCCGTCATCGAAGGCATCTTGAGCACGACGGCGCCGCTGGTGGCGGTCATCGACGCCGACCTGCAGCATGACGAAAAAATCCTGCCGCAAATGTTGCACATCCTCGCCCAAGACGAAGCAGACATCGTCGTCGGCTCGCGCTACATCGCCGGCGGCAGCACCGGCCAATGGAGCGATCTGCGCCTTGCTCTCAGCCAGCTTGCAACCCGGCTCGCACAAGTCGTGCTGGGGGCGCGGTTGTCGGATCCAATGAGCGGGTTCTTCATGCTGCAGCGTCAGACGTTCACCAACGCGATGCGGTCGCTGTCCGGGCAGGGCTATAAGATCCTGCTCGACATCATCGCCTCATCGCCGAGCACACCTCGCATTCGCGAGCTGCCCTACGTCTTTGGCGAACGCCGGAGCGGTGAAAGCAAACTTGATAGCCTGGTGGCGCTTGAGTACGCGGAATTGCTGCTCGACAAGACGGTCGGGCGGGTCGTGCCCGTGCGCTTCGTGATGTTCGCAGCGGTTGGCGGACTTGGCGTGGTTGTCCACATGCTGGCGCTGACTGTGCTGCTGGTCGGCGGCGCAGCCTTCATTTGGGGCCAAGCCGCAGCGACGCTCGTTGCTATGACCTTCAACTTCTTTGTCAACAACAAGCTCACGTACCGCGATCGTCGCATCCGTGGTGCGAAAGCCCTGCTCGTTGGTTTGGTGAGCTTTTACGCGGTTTGCGGGCTCGGCGCACTCGCCAATGTCGGCATTGCCAACGTGTTGTTCGAGAGTAACTATTCCTGGTGGCTGTCGGCGGTTGCCGGCATTCTCGTCGGCGTGGTCTGGAACTTTGCTGCGACTTCGGTTGTCACCTGGCGCCGGTAAGCCGGCCGGCTCCGGCTCGATCCGGAAGGCACCGGGCTTATAGGTACCACAAGCGGTGCCCAACGCAGCTGGCGGCTAAAAGCGCCCGGCCCTCAGGGGTGGGTCCTGGCGGCCGCCCGGTGCATTGCGCCCATTGCCCGATGGCCCGGCATCGCGCTGGCGACCGTGCCGGCCAGGCGGCGGCGCCTCACGCCCAAGAAGTGCCCCAAGTCATAGCTGCGGCGGTATTACTTCAGAAACTCGACAAAGAAGCGAACGTCGCCAACCGGTTCGACGCGGTGGATCTGCTGCGGTGTGATAATGCCGGGCGTGCCGGGGTCCAGCATGACGTCGATACCTGCGGCGGGGATGATGTAGCGCAGCTGGCCTTCGAGGACGTTGATCCGGCCCCAGACACCGGCCTTTGTCGCATGATCATTCCTCAGGCCGGCCGGCAGCGTTGCATCCGAAAATACCGGCGTGCGTTTGTAGGCGCGCACATCAGATGGCAAGGTGTGGGCGATGTCACTTGTCGCATTCATGAAAGTTGCACCTCAATCCGATCGGAAAATTCCATGCCACGTACGTTTCTCGATCTTTCGCGTCCGCTGGAGAACACCCCGAACGCTGACCCGCCGGGGCTGGCTCCCGAAATCGAATACGTCGACCATATCCAGTCGCGTGATCGTATGCTGCAGTTTTTTCCAGGCGTGACAAGCGATCAGTTGCCTGGCGGTGAGGCCTGGGCGGTCGAGATGGTACATATATCAACTCATAACGGCACGCATCTCGATGCGCCCTATCACTTTCACTCGACCATGAATAACGGTGAACGGGCCATCACCATCGACGAGGTTCCGCTCGCGTGGTGCATGGGGCCGGGCGTGAAACTGGATTTCCGCTCGTTCGCGGATGGCTATGTGGCAACCGCACATGATGTGGACGCCGAACTGAGGCGCATTGGTCACGACCTGGCGCCGGGAGACATTGTCGTCGTCAATACCGGTGCGGCTGACTACTATGGAACCGAGCGCTACGTTAACTCGGGCTGCGGAATGGGCCGCGCGGCGACGCTTTACCTGCTCGAGCGCGGCGTACGCGTCACCGGGACCGATGCCTGGAGCTGGGACGCGCCGTTCGTTTACACCGCCCAACGCGTCGCCGCGACCGGCGATACTGCGCTGATTTGGGAAGGCCACCGCGCCGGCATGGCGATCGGCTACTGCCACATGGAAAAACTTGCCAATCTCGATCAACTGCCGGCAACCGGTTTCGAGATCTCGTGCTTTCCGGTCAAGATCAAGGCGGCGAGCGCCGGCTGGTGCCGTTGTGTCGCCATTTTCGAGGACTGACCGTCTCTCCCAGCCCGGCCTTCCACAGGCGCGCCACGGCGCGCCGGCGGGATGGTTCGAGCTACGTCTGAAAGGCTATCGTAGCAAACAGATGGTTTGATCGTGACCGAGCAACATGAAGAGCCGTTCTGGCGGCGAAAGACGCTGGAACAAATGAGCCATGCAGAATGGGAAGCGCTGTGTGATGGTTGCGGGCGATGCTGCATGCTCAAACTGGAGGACGAGGACACCGGCGTTGTTTATCTGACACGGATTGCCTGCAAGCTGCTGGCAATCGGCAAGTGTCAATGCTCGGACTATGCAAACCGCCACACCAAGGTGCTGGACTGCTTGCAGCTCAGCCCCGAGTTGGTCAACACGCTAAGCTGGCTGCCGGAAACATGCGCGTATCGGTTGGTCAGCGAGGGCCGAGATTTGGCCTGGTGGCATCCGCTCGTTTCCGGCAGTCCGCATACCGTTCATGAGGCCGGGGCGTCGGTGAGCGGATGGGCGATGACCGAGACCCCGGCACGGGTCAAACAGCTGGAAAAATATCTAATCGACGACCACTAGCTGTGAAGCTTCAATAGGTTGTTCTCGGTTAGGCCGAGGCGGCTGATGGGTGGTTTTTTGTCGAGACTAGCATGCGGGCGATGCCAATTGTAGCGGTGTAGCCATTGAGGCAGGTCGGCTTGGCGCTGTTCGCATGAGTGGTACTCGGTGGCGTATGCCCATTCGCGGATGGTCGTCTGGATGAAGCGCTCGGCCTTGCCGTTCGTTTGCGGCGTGTAAGGTTTTGTGCGGATGTGCTTGATGTTGAGTTTGGCGCATGCGCGGCGAAAGGCCTTCGAACGATAGCAGGAACCATTGTCCGTCATCACGCGGGTGACGGTGACACCAAGTTGTTTGTAGTCGGCCACCGTGGCCTCGAGATGTGCGAGCGCACTTTCCTTTCTTTCGTTGGCAAAGATGTCGCAATAGGCGACGCGGGAATGGTCATCGATAGCAACGTGAACATATTCCCAGCCGCCGCCACGGGTCGCGGACTGGCCGTGACGGTCGCCGGTCACACGGTGTCCAGGCCGGGAAAAACGCCCGAGTTTCTCGATGTCGATGTGGATGATCTCGCCTGGTGTCTCCCGTTCGTATCGCGGGCGCGGCTCTTTCGGTTCAAGGCAGGCCAGGGTCGATAGACCGCGGTTGTTGAGGATGCGCGAGACGGTTGTGCGCGAGAGGCCGATCTGGGCTGCAATCTGGTCCTGGGTGTATCGCTGACGTCGCAACCTTTCGACTTCATCACAAGTGGCAAGCGGCGTTTGGCTTGGCAATGAATGGGGCCTGGATGAGCGATCACGCAAGCCCTCGACGCCGTGCTCGCGGAACCGTTCGACCCATTTGCCGACAGTTTTGGCGGTTGTGCGGAAGGCCCGAGCAACAGCGGCCTTTGATTTGCCGTCATCCACAACGGCGCGGACCATGCGCTCTCGACCTGCCGGTGTAAGGGGTGCATTCTTGTGGGTGTTCATTCGCTCCTCCGGTGAATCACTGACGTTGTGCAACATCAGCTTCCCCGACTCGGACCGAATGGACAATCTCCAACGGAGAATGCGAACAACCTTCTGGAAATACACATCTAGCATTGGACTATAGAGCCATATCTCGCTGTCCGCCCAGCCCTTGCGTTGTGCACAACCAATTAGGAGCCGCCGATGTCTCTTGCCGCAGCCGATCGCGATGCCCTCTTCAAAGCCTTCGGGCGCGCTTTTTTCAAGCGTGATGTCGATGCCCTCTACGAAACTGTCACGGACGATTTCGTGTGGTATTCACTGGACCAAGGCGGCAATGTCAATGCCATCACCGGCCGTGCCGCCGTGGCTGACCAACTCGCGGCACGATCACCGCAGCTCGAGAACGTACGTTTCGAGGATGTGGTCTATCATCATGCGCCGGATGCAACCTTCATGACCTTCCGGCTGACGGCCCGTAACGTCGACACCGGCGAACCGCATGAGGAGATCGGCGTCGAACGCTATACTTTTCGTGATGGGCGCATTGCTGTGAAGGACGTCTATCGAAAGGCCAGCCAATGACAAGCCCGATGCAATTGGACCACATCGTCATTAACGTTCAGCGCAATATGGACGAGGCGGAGGCGGCATTTCGCGATCTCGGCTTCAGCCTGACACCGCGGGGCTATCACACGCTTGGCTCGATCAACGCACTTGCCATGTTTGCCACCGATTATCTCGAACTCCTGGGCTTTCCCGCCGACGGTGAGGTCAGACGGCCGGAACTCGCAAGCGCGCCGCTCGGCCTCAACGGGCTGGTGTTCAAAAGCGCCAACGTTGACGACACGTTCGCGCATCTCAAGGCGCTTGGCGTCGCCGGTGATCCACCCAAATCATTTTCACGGCCGGTGACACTGCGGAATGGCGAAACGCACGATGCCAAGTTTCGCACGGTGGCGGTTAACGCGGAGATGTTTCCGGCTGGCCGCTTTTACTTCTGTGAACACCTGACACCGGAACTGGTCTGGCGGCCGGAATGGCAAAGTCACGCCAATGGCGTAACCCGCTTCGAAGACATCACGGTGGTGGCCGAGAACGCGAGCGAAACAGCCGCACTCACCGCCGGCATTATTCATTCCGACGTCCAAAAGGGCGAGATCGCCAGCGTTGTGCACGCGGCGGACGGGTTCAGGTTGCTGTTCCAAACGCCAAGCCAGTACCAGTCCCGTTTTGCTGCAGGCGCACGTAACATGGGCCCGCGTCAAGCGATGTTGGGCGCGGTCACCCTCAACGCGGCACTGACCGCGGATCAGCGCTCTCGGATGGCGGGTGACGGGCGGTTCTCGGTCGCGACCAAAGCCGGCAGCACGCGCGTTCTGGTCAACGCTTTCGAGGCGGTTATCGTATTTTCCGATTGAGCAGATAGAACTTGATCAGGTGCCGGCGTCGTAGCGAAGCGCGCTTCCAGCGCGACGTGGCCCAGCGCGCTTCCAGCGCGACGTGGTTCTCGTGCTAGCTCAACACACCACATGCTCTAAGACGGAAATGTCTCGAGGCCCACTGACTAAATCCAGGGTCCAGGGGATGATCCCCTGGTCGGGGTGTTTGAGGGGCTGAAAGCCCCTCAAGGATCGCCGCCAAGCGGCGATATGCCAGGGGCTTTGCCCCTTGTATCTTAATCTTGAGCCTGTTTCTTGCGAATCAGCGATGTTCAGGCTTGATCCGGCAGGATGGCCACCCTGCCGGATCGGGCGGGTTTGGGGCCGTGCTGCCCTTGGGTGATTTGCACCGTTTGTTAGCTAGGCCAGCCCGCCCATCGCTTCACCTGAACAGATGATTGGGAGCAAGTCCCGGATGCAAGGCAAGGTCAAACGAAGCGACTCTGACATGGTATATGTCGGCATCGATGTTGCCAAGAACTGGCTCGATGTCGCAATCTATCCGGCCAATGTGACGTTCCGGTTTGCCAACACCAAAAAAGGCCACAAGCAATTGCTCGCCAGCCTTGCCACGTATCAGGTCGGCCTTGTGGTTTGTGAGGCAACGGGAAAACACCATCGCTCTTGCCACGCCGCTCTGCACGCTGCCGGTATTGCGGTTTGTGTCATCAATCCTTATCGATCCCGCAAGTTTGCCGACATCTTAGGTAAGTTGGCCAAAACCGATACGATCGATGCGATGACACTGGCCCAGTTGGCAGCCCTGCATCAGCCAAACGCGACCATCCCTGCTCCTGAAAAAATCCAGAAACTGGCAGAGCTTATCTCAGCTCGCATCGCCGCCGTTGGCGACAGAACGGCCGTTTCAAACCGCCATGGTGCGGCCCAATGTGCCAACCTCAAGCGCGAACTGGGCAGGCAGCTCAAGGCCGTCGACAAGCATATCGCGCGCCTCGAGGCGATGATCCGCAAGATCATCGCAAGCGATGAGGCGCTGATGCGACGTTATGATATTCTTGTCTCAATTCCAGGTATCGCTGACATCACGGCGATCGGGCTGATCGGCCTGCTCAGCGAACTCGGCACCTGCACCGACAAAGAAATCGCAGCCCTTGTCGGCGTCGCGCCGATGAACTGGGACAGCGGCGAAATGCGGGGGCGGCGTGCCATTCGCGGCGGCCGAGCAGCAGTGCGTAAGCTGCTTTACATGCCGGCCATGGTTGCTGTCGGTCGTGGCGTGAATGCTGACTTGCAAACCTTCTACGAACGTTTGCGAGCCAACGCCAAGCCCGCCAAAGTCGCGCTCGTTGCCGTCATGCGAAAACTCATCATTCTCGCCAACACCCTGATCTTCGAAAACCGAAAATGGGCCCCCAAAATGCCTTGACAAGCGAGACAGATGCTAACAACCCCACCAAAGGGGGTTGCCCTTTGGAAACCGGTGATGTGTTCAGAGGATCCCTAATACCAGCCCGCATAATTATTGATCCGTTTCACCGAAGCGACTTTTGTCGCCAGTGAGGCGGGTATCGTGCCGTGGTCCACGTACCACAAGCGGTGCGCAACGCAGCCGGCGGCAAAAAGCGCCCGGCCCTTCGGGGTGAGTCCTGGCGGCCCATCGGGGCGTTACGCCGTTTGTCCGATGGTAAGCATCGCGCCTTCTCGGCCCCCGCCGCGGCTCCAGGACCTCTGGAAAGCAGGAGCCTTTGCGAAGCTTCGGCACCTCGATAGCGAGGGTGCCGGCCCGCATCTGCCAGGCCCGGTCACGATAACCGTTGCGGTGGTTGATGCGCTCGCCGGTGCGTTCGTGGACGCGAGCGTTGCACAGCGCTTCGACATCGAGCGCCATCGGCTTCTCGGCGACGAAGCCAAGCATGGCGGCAAGCAGTTCGCGATCGGAAGCTTGTTCAATCAGCGCATTGAGCGCCATTCTGTCGTCGGCCATTGTGGTGTCTACCTCTCGGTTCGGATAGAATCTCGCAACTCAATCCTAGCCGGACAACCACGATGGCCGCCTTTGCCAGCCGCCCGCGCTCAGACTGCGAGTTACACCACGTGCAGGGACATGAACTTCACATGCTATCGCCATGCCTAGCGCCATATATTTGCGCGAGGGTATTGTTTGATTGAATGCAAGCATATAGTTGTGCCGTCATGTTGACCAATCGGCTCACAACTCAAGCGGGGCAGCCAGATGTATCTGTACGTGTCCACTGAACTGCTAAGTCATGCTGACAGCGACGAAAGCGAGAATCGCGCAGAGAAAGCACTAGTTTCCGAATTAGCTAAGAGCGGGGAAGCCGCTCGCCTGGAGAGCATTGACATCGGTCGTGGCGCATCCGCTGATGCATTCAAAGTCTTCTTAGACTGGCTGCCCAACTTGTATCTAATCGCGCTGTTTTTTCTGGGTACGCCAATCGAGAAAAACGTCGATGCATGGATTTCACTTGCAAAACGATTGCGTGACCTCGTTCGCCAAATTCAGCAACGAGGTCACGGTACCGTAGTTACGTTTGAGGGAGCTTGTGCGATTGCGCTCGACGAGATCGTGGAGAATGGTTGGCATGAACCAGGGTTCGAAATTGATCACATCGTCGTCTCAAACCAATACGCTGCGTCGCACGCCGGATTTGAATCCATGGAAGACTCAAAGGCTTTTATCGAACAAGATCGCAAAGACAATTTTGATCCGCTTTCTGCTGCGGTGATGTATACTTTTTTTGGACGATGCGAAACGAAGCTGTTTATTGTCACGGTGGACGGTGGCGGTAGAGTCGTGCTGGCGAAGCAATTGTAATAGAAGCTACCGTGATCTCGGCGAAGAACCGCTCGACGAGATTGAGCGACGACGCAGCGATGGGCGTGTAGTGCAGATGACAGCGCGGCTGCTTGTTGAGCCAGGCCCTGACCTCGGGCGTCTTGTGCGTGGCGTCGTTGTCCACGACGACATGAATGTCGGAATATTTCTTGACCACCCTGTCGATGCGCTTGAGGAACCGAAGCAATTTCTTGGCCCGATGCCGCGGCAGGCATTCACCGCCCACCAGGCCAGTCTTGACATCGAGCGCGGCGAACAGCCTCGTTGAGCCATGCCGCTTGTAATCATGCCTTAGCGTCGCTGCCCGACCTCGCTTCAGGGGCAGGCCTGGCTGTGAACGCTCGAATGCCTGGATCTGGCTCTTTTCATCGACGCACAGCACTAGCAGTCCGCTGAAAAACCAACTGGGCAGCGCTTTTTGTTCGGTTCGTTGGCTTTCGGTTTTTGTGTCATGCCTGCTAGGCACATAAGATGACCGCGAAGCTTGAGCATTGCGTTCAATCGCAACATGCAACATCGAAACGCGCATCATAGCGCGACCAATTTCGGGATGCGCATCAGGTTGTAGGCGATTAGGTTGAGCAGGAAATCGGCGCTGACGCCGGCGATGCCGCGGTGCCTGGTCTTACGCATCGTGCCATGCTGTTTACCCCAGCCGAAGATGCATTCGATCATCTTGCGCCGTGTCTGCGATTTCTCATAGCCCGCATGGCGCGTCGTGCGCTTGTCGATTGCCGAACGCCGGCGTTTGCGGGTTCTTTTGTTAACCGCATCGTTCTGGGCGACATGCGGCGTCACTTGCATGCCGCGTAAATTGGCGACGTGGTCGGACGTGTCGTAGGCCTTGTCCGAGCCGACCGTGATGCGCCGCCCGGCAGCCTTGCGCCTGGCGCCCAGCATGGCCTCGCCGGCGCGCCGTTCGGCGGTGCCGTCGGCATGCGTGACTTTGCCCGCTACCGCCAGACCGTTGCGATTTTCCATCAGGGCATGGCCCATATAGCACAGCTTCGCCTCACGCCCTTTGGCTTTGCGAAACAGCCTGGCATCGGGATCGGATGTGCTTTCATGCGTGTCGTTCTTGCGCTTTTGCCCGTGAAAATTGTCGCCATTGCCACCGGTTGGGCCATTGTCAGAGCCGTCCTTCGGGCGAAAGCTTTTCTGCGAGGCCCAGGCCTCGATCAACGTGCCATCGACAGAGAAATGTTCGTTCGACAGCAGCGCGCGCACCTTCCTGTGGGCGAGGAGGGCGGCCATGAACTTCTGAAAGATATCGCTGCCCTGGAGGCGTTCGCGGTTCTTCGTGAACGTTTCCGGTACCCACACCGGATCGTCCGGTGACAGGCCGACGAACCAGCGAAACAGCAGATTGTAATTGAGCTGTTCCATCAGCTGGATCTCGGAGCGAATGCCGTAGAACACTTGCAGGAGCAAGGCCGAGAGCAACATCTCGGGCGGGATCGACGGGCGACCCTCGTGACTGTAAAGACGGGAGAACTCCGGGTCCAGTTCACTCAACACTTCGCGCACCAGAGCACGGATCTCACGCAGAGGGTGCTTGGCTGGAATGCGCTCCTCAGGATCGATGTAAGAAAACAGACCGCCCTGGTCCCGAAACCGCCCACGCATCGCATTGCCTCCGATTCAGCCGCCACCGCAAAACAGAATCACAATTGCCGAGACCGCGCGAGGTTTTTCAGTAAAGTGCTAGTGCTTTGTCGGGCTGGTATTACTCGGAGGTCTTCTAGATCTGCGAACTGCGCGGGTTGTAGCCGAGCTCCTTGACAACGTCGTCGCGAGACAGACCGACGTCTTCCAACATATGGTCGTTCATCGTGCCCAGTTCCTTCAGGGTCTGGCGGCGACGGTGATTGTCCGCGTAGCGCTTGAACAGAGCCGCGGTGGTGGCGCCGAATGAGCGTACGTTGGGTCGTGTCATGATCGTTCACCCCTTGGTTCGTGTTGGCGGGGAAATGATCGATGTCGGCGCGTTTGAGAAGAGCGCTTTTAGCGCTTCTGATATGCAGGTGCAGCATACCGGCCGGTAGAAATTAAGCCAGTGTTTCCAAAGCGTTAACAAGTGGGATCAACATGACGAACGGAGCAAAATCGATGTCGGCCTCAAGACAGGGCAGCCCGCGCCTGTCGGCTTTTGGACAAGATTTGCGATGGTGCACAACCGCCCACCGAGATCTGCGACATTGCAGCACGGTGATCTAGTGACCCTCTGATCACGTCTCAAGTTTCCAAAGGGCAATGCCCATTGGCGGGATCGTCAAGGGCAGAGCCCTTAACCTATCGCCGCTTGGCGGCAATCCTTGAGGGGCTTGTCCGCCCCTCATACGCCCCGACCGGGGGACCCATCCCATGGTCGGGGCGTTTGGAAGCTTGAGACGTGATCAGTGGTTTCCTAATAGGAGTTGCCGACGGCGGTGCTCGCCAGCAGCGATTTTCGCCAGCACAGCGCGATCAGCGCCGTGAACAAAATCCCGGTGACCATGTAGAGCGTCATCGCGGTTTGAAACCCGAGTTGGTCGATCAGCGTGCCGGATATGACGAGACCGACAGGCAGCGAGTAGATGGCCAGCATGCGAACACCCATCACCCGGCCGCGGAAGGCCGGATCGGAGGTTCGCATCAACATCACAACCAGCGGCAGCAGTGACAGGCTCTGCGACAAGCCGGCAAAGAACAACAGCGCAATGGCGACGCGAATATCGCTCGTATAGGCAAACAATAACAAAAAGATATGCCAGGCCATCGCGTAAATCAGCATTGCGCGCGCCGCCTTCACGCGCTGGCCGAACATGCTAAGCACGATTGATCCAAACAGGGCGCCGGTCGAAAAGCTTGCCAGCAGGTAGCCCAGACCGGTCTGGTCCGTGTTGTAAATCTCCTTTGCGACATACGGCAGCAAACCGATCGACAGCGGGAACGCCGTCAGATTGACGAGCAACGCCAGCCACATGGCGGCCTGCAAATGCGCGTTTCGCCAAATGTAGCCGGCGCCGTGGCGCAGTTCCTGCCAGGGCGAGGGGCGGGATTTTGCCCCAGAGCCGCCGCTGCCGTCGGGCGCCATTGTGACCTGCAACGTCAACACCAAACCGAGCACATATAATGACGTGATGGCCATGTAGGTCGGGGCGATGCCGATCGCCGCGAACATGCCGGCGCCAACCAGGGCGCCAACGACACGGGCGGAATCCGAGGTCGTGCGCGAAATGCTCATGGCCGCGACCAGGGAGCGAGGCGGCACCAGGGCTGCGACCAGTGCAGAGCGCATGCCGAGATCGGAGGGCCGGACCAAACCGGACAGAAACGCCAACACAAGGGCGATTTTCGGCGACAGATGGCCCAGCACAATTGCCAATGTCAGAGCCCCTGCCAGACACACATATGTCGCGCGCATCATGCACAGCAGATTGCGATGGCCAATGCGGTCGGCGACCACGCCGAACAGCGGCGCCAGCAGCGTACCCAGAAACAGCAGCGAGCCGAAGATGGTCAGATAGAGGACGGAGCCGGTGGTGACGAGGATGTACCAGCCAAGCACCAGCGATTCCATTTCGAAGGCCCACGACGTTGTCAGGTCGCCCGCCCATTGCAATCGGAAGCTGCGGATCCGGAACGGTTCGAAGACCGCAAACCTGGTGGCCGCTGACAAATCCTGTTCCCCGCCAACAATCAAGCCCGCAAGACTAGAGCAACCTGCCTTTATTCGGAATCGGAACGATCCCGAATAAAGGCAGAAAGTTGCTCGCCTCTAAAGTGGCGATCATCTTTGTGCTTTAAGTTGGAACCGCAATAGCGGTTCCAACTTAAAGCACGATGATCTATCGGGCCGTGTCCGTGAGCGGGCAAACTCCCTACGTGATGAATTCGCGCTCGAGCAGATCGGGAAGATCGTTTGCGATCAAAATGACGTCGTCGGGTTTGAGATTCTTGCTGATCCAGGCCTGGGCCTGCGCAAACTGCTCCACGGTGATGAGTTCGGCGTCCGAGCCTTCGGCCTCGAACGCGGCAACAAAACTTGCGATGCGGTCCGGACGCACCGCAATCGTGACGTCGGTGCACGCTGCCGCCTTCTGTCCGAGTTCGCGATGAACCTCATCGTGCTTTTCACCGAGTTCGACGACACCCGGTGTGACGAGGATGCGGCGGCCGCCGGCCTTTTTGAGCATTTGCAGGAGATCGATGCCGCCGGCAATGCCGGCCGGGTTGGCGTTGAAGGCATCGTCGATGTAGGTGGCGCCGCTCGGGTGTTGCTTGACCTCGATGCGATGTGCGATTTGCGGCGTTGAACGCAGTGCTGCGATGATGCGGTCCGGCGCAAACCCGAGCGCCACCGCAAGGGCGAAGGCCAAGGCCATGTTGCGACCGTGATGGATCCCGAACAACGGTGCAAAGAGCGTGTGTTCGGTGTGATCCTGGCGCACACGAACGCTGAGGCCGCGCGCCGTCTGTTCGATTGACAGGATTTGAATATCGCACGCCTCACCCTCGCCGACGACCCTGAACGCGGCGCGATTGCGTTCAACGAAGTCGCGGGCGTAACGGCGTTCGAGAACCGTTTCATCGATCACCATCAGGCCGTTGCGCGAACCGACCGCTTCGGCGAGTTCGAATTTGGCCTCGGCAACGGTTTCAAGCCCCTTGAAGCGCTCGTAGTGGGCCTCGCCAATCGCGGTGATGATGCCGTGATCCGGCGGGGTGAACCGGCACAATCGCGCGATGGAACCAATGCCGTAGGCGCCCATTTCAACGATGAAGTAGCGGCAGTTGTCGGCGAGGCGCTCGTTGATAATGCGCGAGATGCCCATCACGGTGTTGACGCTGCCGGGCGTGAACAGAACATTGGTGTTCATCTGCAAAACGTGGCCCAGGATGTGTTTGACCGAGGTCTTGCCGAACGAGCCGGTGATGGCGATGGTGATCGGGCCGACGTCGCGCAGTCGGCGCTCAGCGGCGGTTCTAAAGCCGTGTTGGATGGTGGCTTCAACCGGTTTTAACATCCAGTTGCCGGCGACCATCAGGAACGGCACGAGCTGGACCGCGGCCAGCCACTTCAGGCTGCCGGCGAACCACGCCGCAGCCGCACCTGCGATCAGGCCGAGCACGAGGCCGACGCCGAAGATGCGCTTCGCCCGATTGGTCAGCACCAGCTTCTTTTTGGCGGCCCGTCGCGGGTCGGGCTCCATCAAGCCTGCGACGGCAAACAGGATTGCGATCAGACCGGTCTCGGTGAGGCCGAGTGCTGCATCTCGGACCATGTAGGTAAATAGCGCAAACAAGACGAGCGCCGCAGAGACCCGCTTGTCGAAGGCTGTTGCATTGACCAGCCACGGCAGGAACCGGGCGGCATCGTATTCGTCCTGCTGAAAGATATGGAGATAGCGCAACAGGCGGCGGGCGCAGAAAAACGCAAAAGTCGCGAACGCGGCAAGCGAGAGGATCTCTGGCATCTGGTGCTCCGGGCTCACCGGCCTGATCACGCGCGCATGGCGCAGCGGACCGCGTCAGTGGCGACAAAACCGCCTGCGGCCGGTGTCGCCGGATGAGCACTTGTTGGCGTCATGTTGCTTGCTCGACAAAATCGCGGATCCGCCTGGCAACCTGGTGTCGCCCCGTGCTCAGCAGGGTGTAATGGTCCTGCCCGGGCAGCACGCTCAACTGCGAACCCTTGATCAACGCGGCGAGGCGGCGACCGATCTCCGGCGGTGTTTCCGTATCGTTCTCACCATAAATGAGCCGGGTCGGACAGGTGATCGCGGCCGCCTGCTCGGTTAAGTCCTCGCGCACAACATTGCCGAGGATTTCGCGCATGTCCCCCGCCGCTTTATAGTCCGAACTGCCGAAGCGATCACGCAGTTTGGCAACGTCCATGCCGACCAGCGGCGCCAGTTGCTTCAGGGCCTTGAAGGTATAGATCCGGCCCTTAAGACGGACCTGTTCTGCGAGCGAGCGTTGGCGCTGCAATCCAGCTGCGGCGATCAGGACGAGATGGCTGACGAGGTCCGGATGGCGCGCTGCCAGCTGGATGCCAACTCTGCCGCCGAACGAATGGCCAACCCAGACTATTGCGCTGCCCGGGGATAATTCACGCAGCAAACGGGCGGCGAGATCGGCATAATCCGCCGTCGTCCAGGCGCCCTGCGGCTTCGGGGTGTCGCCAAAACCGGGAAAGTCGACCAGGATATGATCGCCGAGACCGGACAGCGATTGCGCAAGGCCGGCCATGGAGTGGCGGTTCTGACCCCAGCCGTGGCCCCACACGAACAGCCGTTTGGCCGGCGCTGCGATGTTACCCAACGTGTCGTGGGCAAAGCGGGTGATGTCGTACGATTCGGCAGGCATATCGCAGGCCTTATCCCGCCTCCCGCGGCGTCTTGCAAGTGCGCTCCAAAATTGCGCCCCGAAATTGCGGCCCGAGACTGCGCCATGAGAACGCTCGCTTTTGGGTCAAGGATCGCGTAACTGGCATGGGACGTTGAACGGGCCTGGCGGCGCAAACTGGGACGGCAGCAAGCGATGACGGATATGACGGACAAGAAAACGATTGCGGTGTTTTTTGGCGGACGATCTCCGGAACACGATGTCAGTATTGTCACAGCCCTGCAGGCGATGTCGGCCCTCGACGCCGACACCTATCACGTTCTGCCGGTCTATCTGGCGACGGACGGCAGCTGGTGGACCGGTGAGCTCCTCAAGGATCGAGCAACCTACCTCCCGGGCCCCGAACAGCTTGCAGCCTTGACGCAGGTCACCCTCGACATGACGGCATCGCGCCAACCCAAGCTGATTGCGCGCAAAGCATCTTTGCTGCGACGGGCGGCAGAGTTCCCGTTCGATGTCGCATTGCCGGCCTGTCACGGGCTGATCGGGGAGGACGGCCATATTCAAGGCATGTTCGAGACCGCCGGTGTGCCCTACACCGGCATGCGTACGTTGGCGTCAGCGATCCTCATGGACAAGGTCGCAACCAAGCGCTTGCTGGCCGGCACCGAAATACCGGTGCTGCCCTATCGCGAGATCCAGCGCCCGCATGAAGGTCTGCTCGTGACGGAGGCGGAACTGGCCGACATCATTGGCGACTTCCCCGGGCCGTGGTGCATCAAGCCCTGTCACCTTGGCAGCAGCATTGGCGTGGCAAAGGTCGAGACCCTGCAAGAGATCTCCGACGTGCTGCCCGAGATCTTCCGCTACGACTCATCGGCCATCCTCGAGCCGTTTGTCGAGAACATGATCGAGTACAACGTCGCCGTCACGAAGGTCGGGGGCACACTGCGCACCTCGGCCATCGAGCGCCCCAAGCGCGCCAGCGAACTCCTCGATTTCAAACAAAAGTATCTGTCCGGCGGCGACGGCAAGAAGACTGGTGGCGCGAAGGCGCCGGGCCAGTCCAGCGAGGGCATGCTGTCGCTCACGCGCGAGCTTAATCCGCAAATGCCGCAGGGCGCGGAAGGCCAGATCCGGCAATGGTCACAAATCGCATTCACGGCGGTTGCCGGCACCGGGGCGCCGCGGATCGACTTCATCGGCAATGAGGTAACGGGCGAGACCTGGCTCAATGAGGTCAATCCATGTCCGGGTTCGTTCGGCTACTTCCTTTGGGAGGCGATGAGCGATGACCCGATGCTGTTCACGGACCTGCTCGATGCGCTTATTCGTGAAGCGATCGACGAAGCCGACCGGAGCAGACTGCCGCAGGACACAACGCCGGCCGATGCGCGGCTGTTTACACGGCGCGGCTAGAGCAACCTGCCTTTATTCGGAATCGGAACGATCCCGAATAAAGGCAGGTTGCTCTAGCGTGTCAGGACTAGTCATTCGCTGCTAACACACTCCTGACGGCAGGCTGGGCGGCCAGCGAACGAGCGAGTGTTACGACGGCGCACTTCAAATCATCGGTTGGAATTTCGAGATAGAGGCCGGCCAGCTCAGCAAACTTAGGATCGGTGAGCAGAGCGAACTGATCTTCCGGGACATCGGATTGGTTGGTCAAGCCGCCGAAGAAGAATTCGACGGGAATTGCTAGAATGTCAGCCAGTTGGACAAGTCGTGACGCACGAAGTCCGCTCGATCCAGATTCATATTTCTGGATCTGCTGAGGGGAGATGTTGCAATGACGTGCGAGCTTTTCCTGTGTCATGCCAAGTATCTGTCGTCGGTTACGCAAACGTTGGCCAACCAAAACGTTAATCTCAGATGGTCGGCGCGGCGGAATGCGGGCAGGCAATTGATTTGAACTCATTCGCTTCATCGAACCCTAGTGGACAAACTTCCTCGATAATCACCAAGCTGAAAGTATGGCAGCGCAATATAGCGAAAAGCAACCAATCTGCTCGCAGAGATCGTAAGATTGGGCGAGGACTGTTGGTCTCAACCTTGATGATAGGGAGATCAACACAATGCAAACCAACTCACACTGGCACCTGGGTCGAGCAAATTCGGAATCCTTTCTCGACGCGATCGAAATCAAGTTTGGCCCGGACGAACTTCTTGCACGCTTCTTCATCATGGCGGCCGAGAATGCGGCATCCCATGGGATCACGTTAGAGATCGGTACGTTCGATGAACTCATGGACGTCAATTAGCGCAATCAAGATAGCTGGATGCCGATCACGACGACATTTCGGCCCAACGAGGGCGGAGCGAGCGATGAAACCGGCGTCGTGGTGTTCGGGCGCAATGCGCATGGAAATGTCGTCACGACGCATGCGGCACGGCTCTTCGATTGGACAAGATCGAGCTTTCGTGCGGAAGCAGAATCCCTGCGACTGTTCTACGGAGATGTAGAGCGGTGGGCATTGCCACACGAGCGTTGTGAGGTAACAACCGATCGCGCCGACGACCTAGGCGGGCGTTGCGCTTACATTGGCGGCCTATGGTTTCATCCGTCTGTGCGCGGCGGCGGAAGGACTCGGTATATAACTCGGGTCATCAAAGCGCTTCCGCTAGCACTGTGGGATCTGGACCATCTATGTAGGATTGTTACGCCGACTAACCTGAATCGCGACTACCACCGCCGCACAGGCTGGCGTGACATTGCTCCAAAGTTAGTGCGGATGCACAACTCACCTTCGAGGCCCGACGGTGTGCTTGATATGACGCTGTGCAGGGCAACGCCCATGCAGGTCATAAACGATCTGTTTTCGGTGATGCTCGAGGATTTAGCTTCCCCGCAAGTCGATGCTCTCGTCAGGCAGCGTGGCGCTCAGTAGTTGCACAGCTTGCCCCGACAGAGTGATGGGAAGCATCAGTCGAGTATAGCGCAAATGATGAGACGCTTCTTCTGAGTCGGTGGGCTGCACACAAGCATCGACATCGACGGCGCGTGGCTCGCCGGCCAACAAAGCGTTGCGCCAGTCGCTCGCGACGGCGCGGCCATAAGCATAGTCGGGCTGATGGTCAACGAGGCAACCAATAAAACGATGAGCCCAGCCGGGCTTGTACATGACGAACCCCTCGCCAATCTCGGCAAAGACGAGTTGTCCGCTGTCACTGCAATGCTCGATAACTGTGAACTTAGAACGAAGGACTTCGCGAAACAGCCGTGGCGAATGGTCGGTCGTCAATGTCCCGCCTGTTTCGCGCCAAGCGTCTAGCAGAGCGCTCAGTGATGTGCCTTTGGGCATTTGCTCAACATCTCGCGGCTCGGACAGGTATCGGTGAGATGCCTTTCCTGAATGGCTCTGCATCAAGCTCCGCAGGCGTCGACAGCATGATCGAACATCTGGGAGGATTTCGTGTTGCCAAATCCTGTCATACCAACTCAGGCGGACGCGATCAGGATTGAGCTTGTCGATTACACCAGCGGCGGCGCAATAGCTGCGAACGCGCAGGCGGGCAGGGGTAACCCAAATGACAGCAGAATGGCCGACTGTTCCGATACGCACAAAGCCGAGGTTGCGAACAAGAAATCCTGGTAGGGCAAGGTTGCGTGTGCTGGCACCAAAATTTCGATTCAGGATACCACCATTGATGGGCCAGGCCTTGCCGACGTTATCGATCAAAATGTCAGACATCGGGCGTCCCAAAACGGGCCACGAACACTCCGTCATGCGTATCAGCTGCGCGCTGCATATGTCAAAGCCTGCTATCGATTGACACTGAACCATGAGGTGCGAAATTCAGATCTTTTCAACCGAGCTCGAGGCGGCAATCGAGGATTATCTCCTGCGCCACAACGCCGCCGCCAAACCTCATGTGTGGACCAAGCCCGCCGCCAACATTCTTGCACGCAAACGCCGCGCTCTTGAGAAACTCGAAGCGATTAAAGCCGGAACCAAACGTTAGATACAGACCACTAGGCCGTAAACTCACAGACGGAACCTGAGGGGTTCCCGAGAGCGGGCAAATCAGATTCGAGTGTGGCGGGGAGGGCCGCCCGACAGCGGCTCACCCACCTCGTCCAATTCGTCCACGGGCGCCGCCGCGCGCCGCCGCTACGGTCGCTGTGGCGGCGGCTTGGTCCGCATCGCGTATTCATGTGCGCGATCGGGAGCGCCCCCGAACTGCGTCAGTGTCGGACCGTTCCTGGTCAGCGCCGAACGCAGGAAATCCAGAATCTCGTGGCACCAGACGCGGCGGCCCATCTGCGCGTACCACCGCATTGACTGGCGCAGCACCGGATCAGGATGAAACAACGTGCGATAGAGCGCCTTCGGCCGCGTCGGCACGACAACCTCGATGGTTTTGACCCACAACAAAATACGCCACGCCGGCAAGCGCGCATTTGCGAGCACCTGATGCTTATAGTCCCAGCGCCTGCGATCCGTTTGGATCACCCGGCGTGATGCCGACCCGGCATAAAACGGTGTCCAGCGATGGGGCGTGACATAGAGCATGATAATCTGGTCCGGATCGTAGGCGATTAACTGGCGCAACCCGCGCCAATAGTCTCGATCGGTCTCGTCCTCGAAGCCGACCACCCAGCTTGCCAGCGACAGGATCCCGTTTTCACGCATCAATCGGATCGCCTTATAGTCGATCGCCGTCGTCGATCCCTTCCTGACCCTTTCGAGCGTGACCGCATCCGTACTCTCGGTGCCGATGAGAAAGCGAATGACCCCGGCCTTGCGGTAGAGATGCAGAATGTCGGCATCGCGCACGATGTCGCTTGCCCGCGTCGTGCCGATAATCTTCAGGTCAACGTCTTCAGCGATCATCGCCTCGAGGAACCGGCGCCAGACGCGGCGCGATGTGGTCGGGTTCTCATCGGCGAGATTGACCACTTCGATACCCTCCTCGCGATGCAAGCGCGCCAGCTCCCTGGCAAAGGCAACCGGATCACGATGGCGCCAGCGCGACCAGAACCCGCGCTGACCGCAGTAGGTGCAAAGATGCGGGCAGCCGCGTGAAAGCTGGGCGACCACCGCCCGCTTGCCACCCCAATAACTGTAGTCTTTGTGATCGATCAGCTCCCAGGCAACGCGATAGGCATCAAGGTCCTTGATGACCGCTGCCGGCTGGGTGGCGAATGGCACGCCGTCTTTGACAAAAGCGATGCCATCGACGTCATCGAGCGCGCGGCGCGCTTCCAGCGCCGCAATCAGCCGACGCGTCGTCTCTTCGCCTTCGCCGCGCACGACCGCCGTGACATAAGGCTCTTCGCGCAATATGTCGCGCCAATGATAGGTCGGATAGACGTTGCCGTAGATGATGAAGGTTTCCGGTCGGAGGCGGGCAACGGCGCCGGCGATCTTGGCGATGGTCGGGTGCGCGGACGTCGAGCCGGCATGACCAAACAACAGTGCGTCGGGCTCGATGGCGAGCGCCGCATGTATCAATTCCGCCGGCTGCGAAGGTCGCAGATCACCATCGATCAATTGCACGTCGTGACCATCATCGATCAACGGTCCGGCCACACAAAGCAGCCCGAGCGGCGGCAAATGGTCATCAGGGATACGACTGCCGATCGCGGTGTGCGGAACGTTGATCAGGAGGATACGCATGACAAAATGTCCTGGTCGAAGGCAAACCTTACCTGCCACCGGCACTTTGCAGGCGCCGGTTTGGTTTGACGCGGTTTGCAAATGGACTTGATGATCAGGTCAGTGCGGAGCGTGCGGCGGCCTCACCCCGTGCCGGTTTGACCGGACAGCCGGCAGGCGTTGCCGGCGCATTCTCGCTACTGCACCGCGCCCGATCCCAACCCGTTTTCGCTGCGCGGCAAGCCACCAAAGCGGCGGTCGCGCTGTTGAAAGTCTTCGATTGCTGCGGCCAAGGTTGCAGCATCAAAGTCGGGCCACAGCGTCTCGGTGAACCACAACTCGGCGTAGGCTGCCTCCCACAACAGAAAGTCTGACAGGCGCTTTTCGCCGCCGGTCCGGATCAAAAGGTCGAGGGTTTCCGGGCCGCCGTCATCGGCAAGCGCACGTCCGAACGCATCGCGCGAGGCGCCGACCCGTGCAAACCGATCAGCAACGCGCAGGATCGCATCGCGCGCCGAATAATCGAGCGCGATACGAAGGTGCAAAGCGGTGCGGTCACACGTGATCGCCTCGGCGTGCATCATGTGGGCCGCGATATCCGGATCGATACGGTCGCGCCGACCAATGAAGGTGAGACGAATATTTTGAGCGTAGAGGTTTGCCAGCTCCTGCGACATGAAGCGGCGCACCAGCGACATCAGCGCTGACACTTCGGGCTCTGGACGCTGCCAGTTCTCTGCCGAGAACGCATAGACGGTCAGTGATTTGACACCGAGCCTGGCGGCAGCGGCGACGGTCGTGCGCAACGCCGAGACGCCGGCTTGGTGCCCGGCACTGCGCGGCAGCCCCCTCTTCGTCGCCCATCGCCCGTTGCCGTCCATGATGATGGCGATATCAATTTTGCATTCCACATTACTTTGCATTGCAAAGTTCCCTTTCCCAAAAAATGCGCTAGCTTGCGCGTTGAGAGGCTTGCGCCTCCGATTGATCAACCCTTACCCGATGCGCGGACCTCTCCTTGCGAGACGGCACGCATTGCGAGACGGCACGCTGTGAGAGACGGCACGACCGTCCTACTCTGGTTTCAATTTGACCTTTCTGAGTGCGACAGTTGATGCTTCGGCGTCACGCACCACACGTTCCAGCTCATCGACATAGGCGGCAAACCGTTCCCGACCAACCTTGGTCAGCGTGCATGTCGTCATCGGTCGTTTGCGCACAAAGCCCTTCTTGACGGCGACAACCTTGTCCTCTTCCAGGATTTGAATATGGCGGCTGAGGTTGCCATCTGTCAGCCCGCACAGCTGCTTGAGTTCAGTGAATGTAAGGCCATCCGGATGGCCGACGAGCGAGGTCACAATGCCAAGCCGCGCCTTTTCATGAAAAACCCGCTCGAGCCCGCCATAGGCATAGCGCGCAATGGTCGGATCAGCTTTCGCCATGGTCAACCTCACCGCTTGCCCGCCAAAGCACAACCGCCATCAACAACTGGCCGACCGCGAACGGCAGGCCCATCAGCCATGGGCTCAGCATGTTGTCTGGACGTGAGTGATCGTGCGCAGCGATCATCAGCACGGTGACGCCGGCGACCAGATACCAGGCGCCGACGACATTGATTGCACGCGGCAAACTGCGAACCGCCGAGAACAGGCCGAGTGCAACCAGGATCTGCCAGAGGCCCGGCAACATCCAAAGCGTGTCGGGTGCGAACCGAAACATGACGGCGGCAATGGCAGCACCAGCGAGACCAGCCGGCAGGAACTGCTCAGCCGCGTTGATGAGCATGGCATCGGCCAGGCCGCCGTGAATGCGGCGCGAGCGCGCGATCATTTCCGCCCCGATCAATCCGGCACAGACGATGGCAACTGCAATCCACCAGAAGAAAAAACCCTCGCGGCTGGCGGCAAAGGTTGCAGGCCACAGGCTCTGCAAGGCGGCCGTGCCGGCGCCGAGGCCGCCGGTGGTGGCGATCACGACCGGCCCAAAGCCCTGAAACAGCGCGCTGGCCGCCAACCGCGAACGAATATTTACGATATCTGCCAAGGCGCGATCGAACTCACTCATAAGCTTTCCCGTCTAACTTTGTAATGCAAAGTACTGTGCATTGCCATGCAATGCAAGTTGAATCGAGCTGGCTGTCCACGAACGCCGTCGACGCGCCGGCTCAAGCTGCGGACGGTCACGCTGCGCCGTTGTGGTTTCGCGAATGCAAACGTGCAACCTCGTTGCAAACCGTCGGAAACCGTTTCGATCGGCTTGAGCAGCTGCAAAGCCAACGCGTAGAGGCCGGCAACGACCGCCGGCGCCGCATTCATCCCGCCGCTCGCACCGGGACGACCGGCGCATCGGGAACCGGCAGGCTCTCGACCAGCGGCATGACGTCTTCGGCGAACCGGCGCATCATGCGATGGCGGACGTCACGTGGCACGCCGTGGGTTGCGTTGGAGACGATGAAATAATCAAACCCGATCGCTCTCAGCTCGTTGATCCGCAGCGCCACGTCATGCGCTGTGCCAATCAGGTTGCGATCGAGGATCGGATCGTTTTGGGCGGGATCGCCCATCAGCTTCATGTTGGTGAAAATCTTGGCGAATTGTTCGTAACCGGGAATGTCATCCCATGGCGTCGTGTCAGTGGCATAGTGCTCGGCTTGCAAACGATAGAACCTGGCCAGATGACCGCGGGCTTCTCGGCGTGCAGCTTCGGTTGTGTCGGCGATAAAACACTTGGCGGAAATCGGGAAGGTGGCATGCGACGGGCGTGCCAGCGCCGCCATCCGCTCGCGCCAGCGCTGCAGGATTTTGACCAGCATGTAGTCGGGAAACTGGGCCAGCGACAGCGGCGCGAGGTTGAGATCGGCCATGATCTCGGCGCTGGCCGGACTGCCAATCGCACCAAAGAAGTTGATCTCGCGATCCGGCTCCAGTTGTGGACGCAGGGTGATCGGCCGGTCAAGCTTGAGGAACCGGCCGTCATATGTGAACGGCTGTCCCTGAAGCGCCAGTTGCACAACCTCCCAGCATTCGCGGAAGCGGTCGCGGGCTTCGGCCATCGAAACGCGCATCGCATCGTACTCAAGCTTCGCGGTGCCCCGCCCCATGCCGATATCGAGACGGCCCTTGGCCAGGTTGGCAAGCATCGCCACATCCTCGGCCAGCCGGACCGGATCATACCACGGCAGCACCATGACGGCGGTGCCGAGCCCCAAGCCCGGACACGCCGCGGCAAGGTGAGAAAGAAACATCAAAGGATTGGGCGTCGGATAGTAATCGGAAAAGTGGTGCTCCACCATCCACACCGCATCGAAGCCCAAGTCCTGAGCGAGGCGGGCGTCGATGATGGCTTCGTCATACATCCGACGGTCACTGGCGCCCACCTCGTCAACCGCACCGATCTGCACTGCATACTTGACCGCACGGGACATGTGCCAACCTCCGCAACTTCGCGCTGTGATCGAAAACCTATCGGCCGCGACCGGGCCTGTCATCGCAGCGCCCCGACCGGCACCGGAAACATCATATCGTTGATTGACGGGATCGAGGCCGACGCCTTGCCACCACGGTCGTCGGCCTCTTAGTCTATGGCAAAGTCAATGGCTGGCCGGCCGTCCAGGGCCGGCAGGCCAACGGGAGGACCGCGACCGTGACCGGTGATATGAGATCGATCAATCCAGAGGCTGCCGTCACAGCGTGGCTCGGCGCGTTTGAAGCAGCGCTTGCCAAGCAGGACACGGAACGTGCTGCAGCGCTCTTTTCCGAAGACGGCCATTGGCGCGACCTGGTCGCCTTCACCTGGCATTTGCGCACGTTCAGCGGTCGCAACGCCATCCGGCAGATGCTCGACGAGGTCGTCGCCAAGCTCAGGCCGCATCGATTTACCATCGCCGAAGGGCGCACGCCGCCGGCCATCGTCAGCCGTGCCGGCAGCGACACGATCGAGGCCATTTTTTCGTTCGAGACGAACACCGGACGCGGCAGCGGCGTGTTGCGACTGGTCCCCGCGCGCGATAATCCGGAACGGCTTGTCGCCTGGGTGTTGTTGACGACGCTGGACGAAATCAAAGGCCACGAACAGCAGATCGGTGCGCGGCGTCCGCGCGGCGAGGAGTGGTCCGGCGGCTTCGGGTCCGAAAACTGGATGGACATCCGCCAACGCGTCGTCGCCTACGAGGATCGCGAGCCCGCCGTCGTCGTTATCGGCGGCAGCCAATCCGGACTGGGAATTGCGGCATGCCTGAACGTCCTCGGCGTCGATACGCTGGTCGTCGACCGGCATGAGCGCGTCGGCGATGCCTGGCGCAAGCGCTACCACAACCTCGTGCTCCACAACGAGGTGTTCGTCGATCACATGCCGTACATGCCGTTTCCACCGAACTATCCGGTTTACATTCCACGCGACAAGATCGCCAACTGGCTGGAATTCTATGCCGACACGATGGAGCTCAACGTCTGGACGTCGACGACATTCACTGGCGGCAGTTATGATCCGAGCGCCGATCGGTGGACCCTGAACGTGCGCCGCGGCGACGGCAGCGAGCGGATCCTGCGTCCGCGCCACGTGGTTTTTGCAACCGGTGTGAGCGCCATCCCGATCATGCCGGACCTGCCGGGCCTCGCGACCTTCAAGGGTGACCTGCTGCACTCACATCAGTATGACTGCGGCGCCAAATGGAAGGGCGGAAAGGCCATCGTGTTCGGCACCGGCAATAGCGGCCATGACGTTGCCCACGACCTCTGTCTCAGTGGTGTCGATACCAGCATTGTTCAGCGCAACACGACGTTGGTTGTAAGCCTCAAGGAGGCCCAGCGCATCTACGAGCTCTATCAGGGCAGTTCATCGTTGGAGGACTGTGACTTGATTGCAACCGCGGCGCCCTATCCGGTACTGGTCAAGAGCTATCAGTTCACGGCCGCGCTCTGCCAGCAGGCCGACCAGGACATCCTCAAAGGTCTAACCGCGCGCGGCTTCCGGCTCGACAACGGCGAGCCCGACGATACCGGCTACCAGATGAAATACCTGCGTCGCGGCGGTGGCTACTATTTCAACGTTGGCGCGTCGGAACTGATTGTCGAGGGCAAGATCAAGTTGTTGCATCACAAGGATATCGAAACCGTCGTCGAGAACGGTGTCAGGATGAAGGACGGTCGTGTTGCCGAAGCCGACGTTATTGTCGCCGCCACCGGCTACAAGAACCAGCAGGATGTGGTGCGCCACTTTATGGGTGACGAGATCGCCGATCGCATTGGCCCGGTCTGGGGGTTCGATCAGGGCGGTGAGTTGCGCAACATGTGGTGCCGGACGCCGCAGCCGGGATTGTGGTTCGTTGGCGGGGGATTGCCGCATGTACGGATCTTTTCGAAGTATCTCGCGCAACAGATCAAGGCCTGCGAAGTCGGACTGCTCGCGCGCAAACTCGACCGCGAGGTTGCCCCGCCGATGGCGCGCGTCGCCTAGAGCAACCTGCCTTTATTCGGAATCGGAACGATCCCGAATAAAGGCAGAAAGTTGCTCGCCTCTTAAGTGGCGATCATCTTTGTGCTTTAAGCTGGAACCGCTATTGCGGTTCCAACTTAAAGCACGATGATCTAGCCACATAACCAGGGGTCACATGACGCGAACCGAGCGGAGTAGCGAATGGTCGAAGCAGCCGATGCCTGTTGGAAGGATCAACTCTATGGCTCACTTAAGGCGCTCGATATCGAGCTCGTCGTCTACGTGCCGGATGCCGGCCATGCAATCCTGATTGATCGCTGCCTCGAAGATCCGGACATTGACTGCTTTCCACTGGTCAACGAATTCGAGGCGGTCGGTGTTGCGGTCGGCGCCTGGCTCGGCGGCAAGCGCGCCTGCGCGCTGATCCAGTCAAGCGGGGTCGGCAACACCATCAATGCGCTCGGACTGGTGCATTCGACCGGCGCGCCGTTTTTCGCCATTTCAACCATGCGCGGCGAATGGGGCGAATTCAACGGCTGGCAGACACCAATGGGCCAGGCAACGCCGAACGTGCTGCAAGCGGCCAACGTCGTCGTCAATCGTGCGGACAGGGCCGATGAGGTGATCGCGGTGACCGAGGCCAGCGGCCGCCTCGCGTTCAATTCATATCTGCCGGTTTTCGCGTTGATCTCGCAACGGGTGACCGGCGCCAAGATCTTCAAGTAGGGGGCGCATCATGACGACGGACAACAGACCGCGCATCGAACGCCGCGGCGCCATTGCAAAACTGTTGATCAATCGCTCGCCGGACCTGTTGGTCGTGGCCGGTCTTGGCTCGGCGATCTGGGATGTCGAAAGCACGGGTGAAACGCCGCTCAACTTCTATCTGCTCGGCGCAATGGGCAGCGTGGTGCCAACCGCCCTCGGCCTCGCCGCGGCGCGGCCTGACAAGCCCGTCGTCGCCGTCACCGGCGATGCCGAATTGGGCATGGGTCTTTATGCGCTCGCCACGGTCGGATGGCGCCAGCCCAAGAACCTGTCGATCGTGTGCCTTGATAACGGGCGCTTCGGGGAAACCGGCGGGCAGATCAGCCATACCGGCGTCAACCTGGATCTCGCCGGCGTTGCCAGGGCGTGCGGCCTGGCGGTGGTGCGTCAGGTGCACAGCGACGGCGAGGTCGATGAGCTGCGGCCAATGCTGACGCGCAACCAGGGTCCCGCCTTTCTGCACCTGCTGGTCTCAGCGGATATGCCGCCGGTTAAGATGCCGATCCGCAACGGACATATAGGGCTGGCGCGGTTCCGTGAGGCGCTGCTCGGCCATGACGCATTGAAAGAATAGCGCGGCCAATGCGCCGGGGCGCGCAGGTCGAGGGAGGAAGAGGCCATGTCGATCCTGGTTGTGGGCGGTGCCGGTTTCATCGGTCGGCGGTTGATCCCGATTCTGGCTGCCGGCGGGCACGAAATCACGTGCATGGACATCGATGTTGCCGGGGCGTCGGCCGCATTCGAAAGCCTCGGCGATCGGGTCGGCATCGTTCGGGGCGATGTTACGCAGTTCGACGACGTCATCGGCGCCGTGCAGGAAGCGCGTGCCGAACGCCTGATCAATCTGTCCTACTTCATTGGCGATCTGGCGCCACACGTTGCCTTCAAGCTCGATCTGCAGGGCATGGACAACTGCTTCGAGGCGGCGCGGCGATGCGGCGTCAAGCACACCGTGTTTGCCAGTTCCCTTGCAGTCAGCGGTCAACAAGCCAAGTTCGGCGAACGCCTGGTGGATGAAACCGACGAACGTCATGGCGACACGCAATATGCGCTCAACAAGATCATCAACGAGTGGCAGGCACACGACTATCGCCGTGCTTACGGCATGACGATCACCTGCGTGCGCCCGGCCAATGTGACCGGTCCGGACAAGAAGTTCGGCTCGATCGATCACGTTAATTGCATGTGCCAGCCGGCGCGCGGACAGGTCGTTACGTTCCCGCATGGCGACGCGATGCGCTGTGTGGTTCATGTCGAAGATATGGCCGCAGCGTTCGCGCGGGTCCTGCTCGCGGACAAGCCGAAGCACGCGACTTACAATTCCGGCGGCACCACCCTCAGCCTGGCCGAGCTCGCCGGCCTGGTGCGCGAATTTCTGCCGGATGCCGACATTCGCTTTGAAGCCGAAACCGGTGGACGCGAGATTTCGAGCAACTTCCTGATCGACAACCGTCGTCTGGTTGAGGAGTTCGGTGTGCAATACGCGCCGCTGCGCCAACGCGTGAAGGAGGTCATTAACGATGTTCGTGCCGAAGCAGGCCTGCCACCCGTCTCCTAACGACCTCTAAACAAGCCCAGGGTCCAGGGGATTGATCCCCTGGTCGGGGTGTTTGAGGGGCTGAAAGCCCCTCAAGGATCGCCGCAACGCGGCGATTGGCCAAGGGCTCGGCCCTTTGGAAGCCTGAGGCCTGATCAGTGGTTGCCTAGAGCAACCTGCCTTTATTCGGAATCGGAACGATCCCGAATAAAGGCAGAAAGTTGCTCGCCTCTAAAGTGACGATCATCTTTGTGCTTTAAGTTGGAACCGCAATAGCGGTTCCAACTTAAAGCACAATGATCTAAAGCGATGTGACAGCGCCAATAATGTCGGGCAGCTGCCGGTAGTCGGAAAACGCGGCCTGATGCGGGAGTTGGTGGACGTCCGCCGTGCGGTAGCCTTCCGTGTAGAGCAGGAACGGAATGTCTGCCGCCAGCGCCGTGGCGGCATCGATGTCGCTGTCGCCGACATAGACGATCGGTGTACTTTCGAGCCTGCGCGCGGCCTCGATCAACGGTCTGGGATCGGGTTTGCGTTCCGGCAGCGTATCGCCGGCGACCACGGTCTTGAACAGCGGCGTCCAACCATGCGCGTCAAGCACCACTTGCGTCGGCCTCGCGGACTTGTTGGTGCAGATGCCGAGCCGGTGGCCGCTGTCGTGCAGAAGGTTGAGGACATCCGGCACGCCGGGCATCGGCACGTTCGCGTCGCCGGGCGCTGAGGCATAGAGCGCCATCAGACGGTCGTAGTGGCCGTCGAATGCTGCACTGTCGCACGCGAAATTCCGCGATGAGAAGGCCCGTTCGAGAAAGATCGGTGAGCCGGCACCAACGAAGCTGCGCACTTCCGCGAGCGTCAGCGGCGCAAGCCCCAGTTCTGCCATCAGATCGTTGGCGACGTTGCGAATGGCGTTATCGCTTTCAATCAGTGTACCGTCGAGATCGAACACGATCGCGGTCATCGGCAAGCCTCGCGCACCGCGGCGCGGATCGCCGCAATGTTATGACCATAAACCTCAGGTCGGGCGACAGAGCCGCCAGCGAACACGGCGGAGCCTGCGACCAGCACATCGGCGCCGGCCGCTACGGCCCGGCCGGCGGTTGCCGCACTGACCCCGCCGTCAACCTCGATGTGAATGTTTCGCTCGCCGATCAGGGTGCGCAGGCGACGGATCTTTTCGATTTGCCCATCGAGAAACGACTGTCCACCGAAACCGGGATTGACGGTCATCACACACACGAGATCGATCCTGTCGAGCACGTAGGCGATCGCGGTTTCAGGTGTTGCCGGGTTAAGTGCAACGCCGGCCCGCACGCCATGATCGGCGATCAACTGTAAGGTGCGGTCGAGATGCGCAGTGGCCTCGGCATGAACGGTCAGGATGTCGGCGCCGGCGGTCGCAAACGCTTCGATATATGGGTCGACCGGTGCGACCATCAGATGGACGTCCATCGTCGTCCGGATGTGACTGCGGATGGCGGCGCACGTTTGCGGCCCGAACGTGATATTCGGGACGAAGTGCCCATCCATGACATCAACATGGACCCAGTCCGCACCCTGGGCTTCGACGGCCTCGCACTCCGCACCGAAGTTGGCAAAATCAGCGCTGAGGATCGACGGCGCGATGATTGTTTTGCGAGCGCTTGCAGACATCGGTGTTGTGCTGGACCTCCCGTCCGTTTGAGTGTTCAGAAAGGATCGAACTTGGCGCCCAGGATGTCCTCACAAACCATCTTGTCAATGCGCCCAAACGCGGTTTTGCTGACCAATCGATCAGATCTGCAATGAATTGGCTGACCAGACCGATGCTGTTGGGCCGGCGTGTTGCGGTCATGATACCAACGGTGTGAGATGCCCGGCAATATCGGAAAAATGAATAGGAACACGCCATGAAGCTCGAGATCCCAGGTCGCAACGCTTTGATCACCGGCGGTAGCCTCGGCATCGGTCGTGCGATCGCAGCTCGCATTGTCGAATCAGGTGGCAACGTTGCGATTGTCGCGCGGCGCGCAGACGTACTCGAGGAGGCTTGCGCCGACATCGCAACGGCAGGTCCGGGCAAGGTTGTGACGGTCGCAGCCGACGTTGCCACCGCCGCGGGCTGCCAACGGGCCTACGACCAAACGCTGTCAGCCCTCGGCAGTGTTGACATCCTGGTGAACAATGCCGGCACATCCAAACGCGCCAATTTTGAAGAGCTCACCGACGAAATCTGGCAGACGGATCTCGATCTCAAGCTGTTTGCCGCCATCCGTCTGGCACGCGCGGCGATGCCGGCAATGCGGGAACGGCGGTGGGGGCGGATCATCAATGTCCTCAACACCGGGGCGAAGGCACCGCCGCCGTCCGGTGCACCGACGGCGGTTTCGCGTGCGGCAGGCATGGCATTGACCAAGGTTCTGGCCGGTGAGGGCGCACCGCACAACGTCCTTGTCAACGCCGTTCTGGTCGGGCGCATCGAGAGCGACCAATGGGTCCAGCGCCACGCCAAAGAGGATAACGGGCGCACGCTCGACGACTACTACGCGGACATGGGCGCCATCGTACCCTTGGGCCGCGTCGGGACGGCGCAAGAGTTCGCCAATATGGTGTGCTTCCTCGCCTCCGATCAGGGCTCCTACGTGACCGGTACGGCCATCAACATCGATGGCGGCCTGTGTCCGATCGTGTGAGGCCGCGCGTCGGTTTCCGCGCGCCCTGCCGTGCCAGGAGATCATCCCGACTGTGTCCCTGCAAACACAGTCGGCCGCTTGCTGCATGACCGAAAGTGGCGTTGGCGATGCCGCTACGCACTATGAACGTATTTGCGTGAAACTGTCGTCACTGTCACAAACTCGCGAAAACGGTTGCAAACCAGCGTTTCGTTGTGCGTGAGACGCAGATTAACTCTATGATGCCGATGAATCGATTCAATTGCCGCTGATAAGTGGCGGCACCGCGCCCGCCGAACGATCATAATGATCATATTGACACAGCATGAACATTGAGATGGCGTGAATCATGGATGTCGGGATGGCATGAACAACGTACTGATGTGGGTCGCAGGCGCTGTCGCGCTGGTCTTTTGCGCGCTGATCGCCGTGCCGCCTATAATCGACTGGAACCAGTACCGCGGCGTGTTCGAAGAGGAAGCATCGCGCCTTGTCGGCCGTGAAGTCCGTGTTGGCGGCAAGGTCAATTTGCGCATTCTTCCGGTCCCCTATGTGCGCTTCGAAAAGGTTCGAATTGCCGATGCGGCGGGGATTGCGGGATCGTTCATCAGGGTCGAAAACTTCACGCTGCTGTTGTCCGTGCCACCGTTGCTGAGAGGCATAATCGAGGCCCGGCAGCTGGAACTCGACCAGCCGACGTTGCGCTTGCGCTTTGACAAAGGCGGCGGCGGCAACTGGCAAAAGCTCAATGTGCGCAGTCAGGATCTGGCGTTTGTACCGTCGGGATTCGCGCTCCAGTCGGCACTTATCCGAGATGGCAGCATCGTCTTGGAAGCCGACAACGGTCGGGAACTCTCGCGGATCGGTGGCATTCGCGGCGAACTTGTTGCGCGCGCTCTGCGCGGCCCCTATCGCTTTGTCGGCCAGGCCGAAATCGCGCACACGCCGCTTGACTTGAGACTGGCCACCGCCGAGCCTGACCGCGACGGCGACGTTAGTCTGACTGCCTCCGCCATCAGTCCGTCGTCCGGTGCCAAGCACACCTTCAAAGGCCGGTTGAGTGCGATTGCAACGACACCGAAGCTAACCGGCGAACTGACCTCGCGGGCGCCATTGAATTTCAGGGCCGGGCGCGATGCCGGCGCATTCATGTTTGATCTGAGCGCCAGTTTGCACGCAGATCACCGTGCCGCCCGTCTCGATCAGCTGACCATCTCCTTTGACAGCGCCGGCCGCCCGCAACAGCTGGCGGGCAACATCACCACGACCTGGCAGGACCAACTGACAATTGCCGGGCGGTTGCGCTCGAAGTGGCTCGATCTTGACGCGATCACCGGCAACCGCACGCGGGAACTGCCGTTCCGCGCCATCGAGCTGTTGGCCGGCGGTGGCTTCGACATCGGAGCGGACGGTAACAGCCGCATCGAGGTGGAAATCGACCAGGCCAACTTAGGTGGCGAGATCGTGAGCGGTCTGGGCGTGCGAATTGTGCATGCGGATAACGAGATCCGTGTCGACCGTGTCATCGCGGGTCTGCCGGGCCGAACGAGACTACGCGCCGACGGACTGTTGCGCATGACCGCGCCTGGCCTTGAATGGCAGGGCCATGCCCTGGTTGACGGCCACAATTTCGGTCAGTTCCTGAAGTGGGCCTGGCCAGGTGGCCTCGAAGTGAGTGGCAAAAGCGCGGGCAAGTTCACGTTGTCGTCGGATTTGTCCTACCTGCCGGGTAAGGTCGAATTCAACAATGCGCTGACAACGATCGCCAGTCGCACATCGCGTGGCAGCGCCACCTACAGCTATGCTGCCCGCCCGCTCCTGACGGTTGATTGGCAAGGCGACAGCATCGATCTGTCGGGCTTCGGCGATCGCGTTCTGTCTAACGAGAACATCGCGGCGCTGTTGGGCTTTGAGTTTCCCCATCCCGATACGACATCAAAGCTGCGCCGGCGCCTCCAGGACGCAGACTTCGATTTGCGCCTGCAGGCCGGCGAGATCTTCGATGGCTCCAGAACATTGCGCGAAGTTGACATTTTGTTCTCGCGCACGGCCAGCAGCTTGCGCATTGGCAAGTCCCACCTGACAATCGAACCTGAATTGACGATCTCGCTCGAAGGCGCGTTGGCCAACATCGACAAGGATCCCGATTGGCGCATCAACGGCTCGGTTCGCGCACGCTCCGAGGAGGGCTTCGCGGCGGCAGCGGCGCTGGTCCAATTGGCAACCGGCAAGACCGACTTCTATCGCGGCGTGGCGGCGGCATATCCGCTCAACCTTGCCGTCTCGTCCGTGTCCTCACAGGCCAACGGGCAGCGCACGACAACGTTTGTGGCCGATGGCGCGTTGCGTTCCGGCAGACTGCGGTTGCGTGCCGAGACGTCCGGTCCGGCCTCGAAATGGCGCAACAATCCGCTCCGTCTCGACCTCAAATTGGACGGTTCCCAGGTCGATCGCCTGTTGGTCGGGTTTGTGCAAGGGCTGCCGGCTCGATCCTCAATGGCCAGCAAATTACCACTTGACCGGCCATCGCCGGCGCGCCAGCCGAGGCCATCGTTTCTGCGCGCAAATCTGCACGGGGTGCCGGCTCAGGGTCTGCAGCTGGCGCTCGCCATGGTGAGCCCTTCCGCCCGGTTACGGATCGAGGCACAGGGCAATACCGACAAGCGCGGCGGTGATATCGTTTGGTCCGGAAAGGGCGAAGGCCGGATCATCGACGTCGGGCCAATCGCGCACCTGCTCGAGCCCGGCGCCCGACGGTTGTTCTCACGCCCTGTGGCAGCTGGCGGCGCCTTTTTGTTCCGTGAAATCAGCGCCGGCTGGGCCGTCGAGCCGGTCGACTTTCGCATCTCGGATAGCCGTCTGACAGGCGTGTTGAATGTCAACCACGCCGGCGACGGCACGGCCCGCCCGAAACTGACCGGATCACTCAACGTTGATCAACTGTCGGCGCCAGCGCTTCTTGCCGCGCTGGTCAGTCCGCCATCGGACCACGCGTCTGGCGCTGGTTCACTCGACAACGATGGGGTCGCGTCGGTTTGGCCGGAGCAACCCTTCGACCTAACCGCGGCCGGCCTGATGGACATCGATATCGGGTTGCGGGTGGCGCGCATGCGCCTCGGTGACAAGCTCGACATTAGCGATGCCAAACTTGAGCTAAAGACGAGCGATGGCAAGCTTGCGCTCAATCGGATGACGGGCCGCATGCTGGCCGGCGATCTTGATGCGAATTTGCACATTGCTCCCGCAGCTGCTGGGGCAAAATTCTCGGCTGCTGTATCGCTGCGCGGAGCCGAGATTCAACGGCTTGTCTCGGTCCGGCAACCGGGTCAGGTCGCAGGACAATTCTCGACCTCCTTGAAGGTTGAGGCCCAAGCCCTTAGTCCGCGCGCAATGATCACCGGTTTGCGCGGCGCCGGCCGGCTCGATCTCAAACAGGCAAGGCTGCCGGGCATGGAGACGGATGCGCTGACAGCCATTGCTGACGGCGTCGTGATTGGCGACATCGGACCGGATCAGCTGGCGGCGCGATTGTCCGAGATCGTCACCGGCGGTGGCGTAGACATCGGCAGCCAGAGTGCTTCTCTCAAGATCGCCGACGGGGCGCTGGAGGTCGGCGAACTGGTTCGTCGGATTGGCAGGGCTCGAATGATCAACCGCACGAGCGTCGATATTGTTGGCCTGGCGATCGATAGTCAGTGGACCATCGATACGGTTCTGAAGAAGGCGCTCGAACCCGGCATCGAACCCAAACCGTTGCCCGCTGTTCAGATCTCATATACCGGTCCGCTGGCCGAGCTTTCCCTCATTCAGCCGGCGGTCAACACCGGCAACCTCCAGCGCGAATTGACCGTCCGCAAGATGGAGCACGATGTTCGCCGACTGGAGCGCCTGCGGCGCGAGGACGAAAAGCGTGCAAAAGCCGAATCCGTGCGCCTTCGAAATCTCGAGCTTAAGCGCAGGCGCGCACTCGAAGCGGAGGTGCGCAAACGGAGTCGGCTAATCGTGCCGTCCGCCGGGCGTGTTCCAAGGGTGCCCGCGCCACCGCGGACGACGGCTCCAAGCGCGGTTGCCCCGCCAACGGCAACCGGCACGGTGACCCGTGAAACCTTGCCGTTGCCCCAACCGCCAACCGGGCCCGGCAGTGCCGCGCCCGCAACGTTCAATGCCGGAACCGTGATGTCGCAACCGGCTGCACCCCCGACACCAAGACCGCCGGTGCAACAGCGACAGAACAGACAGCCTTGGAACCCGTTCGACAACGGCAATTAGCAGTCTCAATCACCTAAAAAAGCGCATTGAGATGCGCTGCCCTGGTTCGTGAGCACGGTTGACGCCCTCACGGTCCAGGGGCCAGCCTCTGGTTGGGGTGTTTGAGGGGCGGACAAGCCCCTCATCGATCGCCGCAACGCGGCGATTGGTTAAGGCGGCGCCCCTAACAATCCCGCCACCGGGCATTGCCTTTGGAAGCCTGAGACTTGATCGGAGGATCCCTAGATCATCTTTGTGCTTTAAGTTGGAACCGCTATTGCGGTTCCAACTTAAAGCACAAAGATGATCGCCACTTTAGAGGCGAGCAACTTTCTGCCTTTATTTGGGATCGTTCCGATTCCGAATAAAGGCAGATTGCTCTAGCTTCGTTTGACCTTGCCTTGCATCCGGGACTTGCTCCCAATCATCTGTTCAGGTGAAGCGATGGGCGGGCTGGCCTAGAGCATTTCAGCGTTAGCCTGAATCGGTGGATTCCCAAATCAGTTGGTTTCTGATTCAACATGGGTGCTGGGTAAGGGGGCCAGCATCCATGGCAAAACCATACTCTGACGATCTTCGTGCACGTGTTCGAGCGGCAATTGAAGCAGGCCACAGTTTGCGGTCGATCGCGGAACGTTTCGACCTTGCACCGTCGACAGTCATCACCTGGGCCAAGCGCGTGCGGGAGACGGGCAGCATCGCGCCAGGAAAATTCGGCGGACACAAAAGGTGCCGATTGGAACCGCACCGGGGCGTGGTTCTGGATTTGATCGAGACCACGCCGCATCTGACGCTGCACCGTATGAAAGACCTGCTGGCGGCCCGCGGTGTTCGCGTCTCGCATGACACCGTTTGGCGCTTTCTCCGACGCGAAGGGTTGAGTTTCAAAAAAAACGCTGCTGGCGATTGAACAGTTCCGCAATGACGTTGCGCGACGGCGTGCACGTTGGTGTGGTGCAATGGGCAAGCTCGCCCCGGAGCGCCTTGTCTTTATCGATGAGACCTGGATCAAGACGGATATGGCGCCGATCCGCGGCTGGGGACCAAAAGGCGAGCGCCTGAAAGGTTATGCGCCCGACAGCCGCTGGCGGACCTACACGTTTATTGCCGCCTTGCGCGTTGAAGCGTTGACCGCGCCCTGCGTCATCGATGGGCCGATCAACGGCGAATTGTTCCGGCTCTACGTTCAGCGCCTACTCGTGCCAACACTGCGCGCCGGCGACATCGTCATTCTCGATCGTCTAGGAAGCCATCGCGGGTGCGCGGCTCGAAATGCTATCCGCTCAGCCGGAGCAACGCTCGCATTCCTGCCCTCATATTCGCCCGACCTTAATCCGATCGAGCAGGTGTTCTCCAAGGTCAAACACTGGATGCGAATGGCCGAAGAGCGCAACCTGGAAGCCATATCAAACCAGGTTGCAAGCGTCGTCTCCGCGATCACCGAAAGCGAATGCCGCAACTACATCAACAACGTCGGATATGGTCGAGCCTAAGGCTGAAATGCTCTAGCTAACAAACGGTGCAAATCACACAAGGGCGGTACGGCCCCAAACCCGCCCGATCCGGCAGGGTGGCCATCCTGCCGGATCAAGCCTGAACATCGCTGATTCGCAAGAAACAGGCTCAAGATTAAGATTGAAAGGGCAGCGCCCTTAACGCATCGCCGTTTCACGGCGATCCTTGAGGGGCTGTCCGCCCCCTCAAACTCCCCGACCAGGGGATGATCCCCTGGACCCCGGAGGTTTCCTAGTCTATCGGTTTTGGTCAAGTGGCTTCGGGCGGCCATGTTTGGTTGCCACGCAGCTGGGCGTTGGCGATGTTGCTGTCCTACGGTTGCCAGTCAGGAACGATCAGCACGGTGCCATTGCGGCCCGAACCGCGGTGCGATGTGATCGCGAGCCGATTGCCAAAGACCAGCGTCGACTGCGGGCCGCTGTCGCTGAAACGGTCGCCGAGCTGAACGATCCGCAAAACCGCCAGATCGCTGGCCCGCATGATATGGATCGTGCCGCTGTGGCTAACACTGATGACATGGTCGCCGGACCGGGCAAGGTTGGCGACGGCGCCACCATGCTGCAGCCGCCGGGTTGCAACAACGGTGCCGGCGACGCCGTCAATGCGCTGCACGATACCGCGCGCGCCCACACCGCCTGCGACAATGACGCCGTCGGAGCTGGCAGCGAGTTTGCGCATTTTGCCGCTGACCGCGACGCGATGCTGGACTTCCAGCGACTTGCGATCGAGCCGCACGATTTCCGTGCCGTCGGCAAAAGCCGATGGCCGGTGCACGATCCACACGCTACCCGCCGAAGCGACAATGTCGGTGCTGTGATTGCTCGCAATGATCGCGGAGAAGGTGCGTGCACCGCTGCCGCGATCAAATCGCGTCACGCGCGCACGCGAGCTTCTGTCATTCACCCAGCCCAAAACATAAACGGCGTCCGCATCACTTGTGATCGCCTCGGGATAGTCTTTGACGCGCCCGAACGTGCGGCCGTTGCCGTCGGGTGTTTGGCGCCAAATCCTGTTGTCGGTTGCAACGACTGAATAGATGGTGCCATCCGCAGTTGACGCAATCCCGACGGGCAAGCGGCCGACCTTCACCCGTCGCACGATTTTGCCTGTGCCTGGATCAATGCGTGCCAAACGGCGCTGGCCGCTTTCGGCCACCCATAGGTGCGTGCCATCCCAGCCAAGGCCTTCCGGCCATTTGCCGACCGGTACAATTCGCGGCGCGACAACGTCGATTGGCAGATCGCGATCCTGCGCTGGCGCCGCCGGCGCCCGGCCGCCGGTTTGCGCAAACCTGTGCCGCGGCGCCGATCTGTGTCGGGCCGGCGGTTTGAGCGTGCGCCGCTGGCGGTCCGCACTCGGATAGGTGGCTAACGTGCGTGCGGGCGCACCGGCGCCAGCGGCTAGCCCGCGTGTGCCACCAACACTGCGCGGCCCGCCATCGCCGCGCACATCTGTCGCCTTTGCCGGCAGGAGCGGTGCCGAAAGACACACCAGCAACCCTGCACAGAGGTTGACGGCGCGGCGACGCGTTTGGTTCTGCCGCGCACGGATCTGAGCATCGAATTTACGGCGCATCGAATTATCCCAATCTGCAATGCCTGTCGTGCAGTGCCAAGATGCGGCACCTCGCACCGAGGAAACACGCTTGTAGCTGAACGTCGCATGAAGTGAGACATAGGATCTGGGCAAAACTGTTTCCTGTCGGTTGGCTTGCCCGTCGCAAAAATTGTCTCGCTTTGGCCGCACCGGGACGGTGGCGATGACAGGCCGATTGCCGCCGGCCAACAGCGCAGCTCGTCACAGGGTTGCGCCGCGCAACACAGCCGGCAGCAAAAAGCGCCCGGCCCTGCGGGTGAGCGGGATTGTTAAGGGTGGAGCCCTTAACGCATCGCCGCTGTGCGGCGATTCATGAGGGGCTTTCAGCCCCTCATACTCCCCGACCAGGGGATGGATCCCCTGGACCTCGCACTGGATCAGAGGATCCTTAGGCAACCTCCGTCGCGGCCTCTAAAACAGACCTTCGATCTGGCCGGCATCGTTGAGCTTGATCATTTCGGCCGACGGTACCTTCGGCAGCCCCGGCATTGTCATGATCTCACCGCAAATCGCAACGACGAAGCCGGCCCCAGCGGACAGGCGAACCTCGCGAATTGG
Source organism: Hyphomicrobiaceae bacterium (assembly GCA_965223355.1). Lineage (GTDB taxonomy): Bacteria > Pseudomonadota > Alphaproteobacteria > Rhizobiales > Hyphomicrobiaceae > Tectiglobus. The sequence goes on along the minus strand of CBDCWE010000003.1, from coordinate 1,418,924 downwards.
CAGCGAGAAACCGGTTGGCGCACCGCGCAGGTTGGGATCCGTCGTGAACGAATATTGGGTCTTTGCCATGCAAACCGGGAGAGTGCCGTAGCCTGCATCTTCCCACTGCTTGAGTTGATCGAGAATCTTCTTGTCCGCGACAACGTCCTCGGCGCGATAGATTTCCTTGGCGATCGTCTCGATTTTTTCGAACAGACACAACCCTTCCGAATAGAGCGGCCGATAGTCCGCGCTACCGCCTTCCACCAGCTCGACGACTTTCTGTGCCGTCTGCGTGATCCCCGCGCCTCCATTGGCCCAGTGGGTGTTGAGGATCGCCTCTGCGCCGACGCTCGCGCAATAGTCCTTCATGGCCGCGATCTCGGCATCGGTGTCGGTCATGAAGTGATTGATCCCGACAACCAGGGGCACGCCGAATTTCTTGACGTTCTCGATATGGCGGCCAAGGTTTGCGCAGCCGGCCTTCACGGCCGCGACATTCTCGGTGCCAAGATCTGCCCGTGCCACACCGCCGTTCATCTTCATCGCCCTTACGGTCGCGACAATGACCACCGCGTCCGGCCGCAAACCCGCCTTACGGCATTTGATGTTGAAGAATTTCTCGGCGCCGAGGTCGGCCCCGAAGCCGGCTTCTGTAACGACGTAGTCGGCAAGCTTCAACGCCGTTTTGGTTGCGATCACCGAATTGCAGCCGTGCGCAATGTTGGCGAACGGCCCGCCGTGCACGAAGGCCGGATTGTTCTCCAGCGTCTGCACCAGGTTCGGCTGCATGGCCTGTTGCAGGAGCACAGTCATCGCGCCGTCAGCCTTGACGTCACGGCAGTAGACCGGCGACCGGTCGCGACGATAGGCAACGATGATGTCGCCGAGCCGGCGCTGCAGATCGTCCAAATCGTTTGCCAGGCACAGGATCGCCATGACCTCCGAGGCAACGGTGATATCGAAACCAGCTTCGCGCGGATAGCCGTTCGCGACACCGCCGAGCGAAGCCGTGATCTGACGCAGGGCGCGATCGTTCATGTCCATCACGCGGCGCCAGGACACCCGGCGCGCATCGATGCCAAGCTCGTTACCCCAGTAGATGTGATTGTCGATCATGGCAGCCAGCAGGTTGTGAGCCGACGTGATCGCATGGAAGTCACCGGTGAAATGGAGGTTCATCTCCTCCATCGGCACAACCTGGGCATACCCGCCTCCGGCCGCACCACCCTTCATGCCGAAGCACGGCCCGAGGGAAGCTTCCCGTATACAGATCGCAGCCTTCTTGCCGATTTTGTTGAGGCCGTCACCGAGACCGACCGTCGTCGTCGTTTTGCCTTCACCTGCCGGCGTCGGGTTGATTGCCGTCACCAGCACCAGTTTGCCGTCCGGCCGATCCTTGAGCGACTTGATAAAGTCTTCGGAAATCTTCGCCTTGTCGTGGCCAAACGGCAGCAGGTGCTCGGACGAAATTCCGAGCTTGTTACCAATCTCCTGGATCGGGCGCTTGCTGGCTTCGCGGGCGATTTCAATGTCGGACTTAGGCATGACGTGAGCTTCCTATCGCTGACGGAAAACGTGTCTGAGACTTAACGGCGTGAGCCGCGGCGGCGCGGCATCAGTTGCCGAGTTTTGTTCCTTGGGCGACACCTGCTGCTTGCGCCCATTCGCTGGCTGCAATCTTGTCGCCACCCTTGGGGCGGACGCGCTTGAGAAGGATACGACCACCGGAGGCCTGCACGGTGACACCTTCGTCCGAGACCGCGACAACCTCTCCTGGCGTCCCTTCGCCGTCGCGCTTGGCGCAATCGTAGACCTGGACTTCCTCGCCGTTCAACGTTGTCCAGGCGCCGGGCTGCGGATTGCCGGCACGGATCATGTTGTAGACGTCGGCCGTCTGTCGCGTCCAATTGAGTTCGACATCCTTTTTCCGGCACCAGGACTCGTAGGTGGCCTGTGCGTGATCCTGCGCGGTTCGCGGCGGATTGCCGGACCGGAACGCCTCGATCACGTCGAGAACGGACGCGACCCCGAGTGGAAAGATTTTCTTGAAGTAGACGTCGCCGAGAGTTTCATCCGGTCCGATGTCGACTTCGCGCTGTATGAGAATATCACCCTCATCGAGACCATCGGTCGGATAGAACCAGGAAAAGCCGGTTTTGCTCGCCCCCCACATGATCGGCCAGTTGATCGAACTCGGGCCCCGGTGCAGCGGCAGCAATGACGGATGGAAGCAGATCGAACCCATCTTCGGGATCTCGCGGGCGGCTTCGGGAATGAAGATAATGACATAGGCCATGATCATCAGGTCGGCGTTCAACGCGCGGATTGTCTCGAGCGTTTCGCTGTTGTCGTAGCTCGCCGGTTGAAACAGCGGCAGACCATGTTCGATCGCTGCCTGCTTGACCGGATCGGGCGGCCGGCCGTCCTTGTCGGGCGCCGTGAACACGCCGACAACGTCGTCCTTGCCCGCTTCAAGGATCTTCTCCAGTGACGCCTTGCCAAAGGCCTGCTGCCCGTTGAGAATAATTCGCATGACTTAAACTGCCTCCCAAACTTAGTCTTGGAGCCACCACACGCGCGGCAGCTCGTTCTTTGCGGTGATTATTCAGCTGCTATTGCCGCCACATCGCCGACCGCGCCGGACTGCACGACGCGGTCGAAATCATCGCCGGTATAGCCAAGAACCTCCTGCAGGATTTCGACCGTATGCTCACCGAGCAGTGGCGAGCGCTTGACCTCGGCCGGACTGTCGGACAGCTTGACCGGACAACCGACCGTCAGATAGGGACCGCGCTCCGGGTGATCGACTTCAACGATCGTGCCGGTCTCACGCAACGACGGTTCTTCCGCCAACTCCTTCATCGACAGGATCGGGCCGCACGGAATGTCCAGCGGATTGCAGGCATCCATGACCTCAAGCTTGGACTTGGTCTTGGTCCACTCTTCAATCCGGTCGAAAATTTGCGGGATTTTGTCGAGCCGCGCATCCGGCGTTGCATAGCGCGGATCATCCTTCCAGTTGGGCTCGCCGATGAGATCACAAATCTTGCCCCAAGCCGCTGCCTGCGTAATGAAGTAGACGTAGGCATTGGGATCGCTCTCCCAGCCCTTGCACTTCAAGATCCAGCCCGGCTGGCCGCCACCGGAATCGTTGCCGGCCCGCGGCGTCGTATCGCCAAACGCGATACCTTGCCCGTACTGGCTGTACTCTTTGAGCGGACCACGCTCCAAGCGCTGCTGATCGCGCAGTTTGACCCGACACAGATTGAGGACACCGTCCTGCATGGCGGCAAGCACACGCTGCCCCTTACCGGACTTTTCGCGGTGGAACAGCGCGGTGACAATACCGAGCGCGAGATGCAGACCGGTGCCGCTGTCGCCGATCTGCGCACCTGTTACGGTCGGCGGACCATCGAGAAATCCGGTCGTTGACGCCGAGCCGCCGGTGCACTGGGCGACGTTCTCGTAAACTTTACAGTCCTCGTAGGGCCCGGGGCCGAAGCCCTTGACCGATGCCATAATCAGCCGCGGATTGATTTCTTGAATGCGCTCCCAACCAAACCCCATCCGATCGAGGGCGCCCGGGGCGAAGTTCTCGACCAGGACGTCGCAGGCCTTGACAAGCCGTTCGAGGATCTCCTTGCCGGTCGGATCCTTGGTGTTGATCGTGATCGAGCGCTTGTTGTGGTTGAGCATGGTGAAATAGAGCGAGTCTGCGCCGGGAACGTCGACGAGTTGCTTGCGCGTCGCATCGCCGACACCCGGCCGCTCAACCTTGATCACGTCCGCCCCGAACCAGGCCAACAGTTGTGTGCAGGTCGGACCCGACTGAACATGTGTGAAATCCAGAATCTTGACGCCCTTCAGTGCTTCCATGGCGCACTCCTATTCATCGACTGGGTTATACGGCAAACCGCTCAGATTACTTGTTCTGCTGCTGGGCAACGACGCTCTGCGGATTGAGGTTACCGATCCGCCCGCTTTCGGTGCCGGCCTTCTCGTCGATGACGGCATTGACGAGAGTTGGCCGACCGGAACTCAGCGCTTCGTTGACCGCGCGACTGAGTTCATCCGGGGTCGTCGCGTAAACGCCGGCACCACCAAAGGCTTCCATCATTTTCTCGTAACGCGAGTCCTTGACGAACACGGTGGTCGCGACATCTTCGCCGCCGGACGGATTGACGTCCGTTCCGCGGTAGATGCCGTTGTTGTTAAAGACGACGACGCACACCGGCAGGTTGTAACGGCAGATCGTTTCGATCTCCATGCCGGAGAAGCCGAACGCACTGTCGCCTTCGACCGCCAGCACCGGCTGGCCGGTTTCGATCGCCGCGCCAACCGCAAATCCCATGCCGATCCCCATCACCCCCCACGTGCCGACGTCGAGGCGCTTGCGTGGTTTGTAGATGTCGATAATGCTGCGGGCGAAATCGAGCGTGTTGGCACCCTCGTTGACGAGAACGGTGTCGGGGCGCTCGCGCATGATCTCGCGCAGGGCACCGAGGGCGCCGTGAAAGTCCATTGGCACGTTGTTGTTGCGCAGCCGCGGCGCCATGCGCTCGATGTTCGAGGCGACCTTGCCACGCACCGTCGAGATCCAATCGGCAGGCGGCGTCGGCCAGTCATCGCCCATCGCCGCCAACATGGCCGACACGCTGGATCCGATATCGCCGACCACGGGCGCCGTGATCGCGACGTTGCTGTCCATCTCCTTCGGCTCGATATCGATATGGATGAACGTCTTGGTGTGCGGCTCGCCCCACGCTTTACCCTTGCCATGAGACAGCAGCCAGTTGAGGCGGGCCCCGATTAGCATGACGACATCGGAGTCTTTCAGAACCAGCGAGCGCGCCGCGCCGGCAGATTGCGGATGGTTGTCCGGCAGCAATCCCTTCGCCATGCTCATTGGCAGATAGGGTACGCCGGACTTTTCGACGAACGCCTTGATCGCCTCATCGGCCTGCGCATAAGCGGCACCTTTGCCAAGAATGATGAGCGGGCGTTGGGCGCCCTTGAGGACGTCGAGGGCGCGCGTTATCGAATGTGGAGCCGGAATTTGCGCCGGCGCCGGCTCAACCACTTTGACGAGCGATTTGCCGCCGTCTTCGGCGTCCATGGTCTGGCCGAACAATTGCGCCGGCAGATCGAGATAAACCCCGCCGGGCCGGCCCGAACAGGCGGCGCGAATGGCCCGCGCAATCCCGATCCCGATATCTTCGGCGTGCAGCACTCGGAACGCTGCCTTGCACAATGGCTTGGCGATCGCGAGCTGATCCATCTCTTCATAGTCGCCCTGTTGCAGATCGACAATTTCGCGCTCCGAGGAACCGCTGATCAGGATCATGGGAAAACAGTTGGTCGTGGCGTTAGCCAGCGCGGTGAGACCATTGAGAAAGCCCGGCGCCGACACCGTCAGGCATATGCCCGGCTTCTTTGTCAGAAACCCCGCGATCGACGCCGCGTTGCCGGCGTGCTGTTCGTGGCGGAACGAAATCACCCGCATACCCTGGGCCTGAGCAAACCGCCCGAGATCGGTAATCGGGATGCCGGGAACGTTGTAAATCGTATTGATGTCATTGAGCTTCAGCGCATCGATGACCAGATGAAAACCATCGGTCAGTTGTCCCGCCGGGGTGCCGTCACCGCTTGCCATCGTAGTTCCTCCCAAAGTCTGTCCGGTTGCAAGACCACCGATGTGTCGGTGCTCTGCCTTGTCGTTTCCATCTATTCGAGATCGACATGCTCGCCGACGTGGTCGCGCAGTTTGAGGGTGTGTTCGCGCACCAACTTGCTGGCCAGGTCTTCATTGCGCCGTTCCAGTGCCTTGACGATCTTGTTGTGATCATCGACCGATCGCTTGGCGCGATCCTTCTCAAAGATCGTGCGATGGCGAATCGCGCGAACATGCATAAACAGGCCGCCGGTCATCTGGGAAATTAGTTCACAGCCAGACAGCTTGATGATCGTCTCGTGAAAGCGAATGTTGGCATCGGAGTATTCGGTCATGTGCTGATGAACGCGCTCGCGATCATAGTCGACAAGACTGTAGAGCTTGGCGATTTCCGCGTCGCTGGCAGCCGTGCAGGCCAGCCGCGCCGCCATGCTCTCCAACGCCGCCCAAACCGTGATCATCTCGAGGATTTCGGCCTTGGTCTTGCGAACGATGTAAATCCCGCGCCGCGGCACGATGCTGACCAGGCCTTCCTGGTCGAGACGCGTCAGCGCTTCGCGCATGGGCGTTCGCGAGATGCCGAAGCGCTCGGACAACGTGCGTTCATCGAGACGGAGCTCGGTCTCGGCATCATAAATGTTCATCTTCATGATCGCCGACTTCAATTCGTCGTAGATGCGCGCGCTCAGATTCTGGCTCTCGCCCAACGGCCGGATCTTGAGGACATTGTCCACCATTTGACATCATGTTCCGTTGTTGCGCAGACAAATGGAATTCGCCTACCGGTTGCACTTGATGATTGCACCCCAGCGACGTCAGTGACGTCTGGTTTTTGGCATACCATATACCAGCTGCAAGGCAAGCACCATTGTCGCCGCATCTGATCCTTTGCGCCGCCACCGGGGCTTGATTGAGATCACCCTTGCGGCTGACCGGCCGCCTTTGCGCCCCGCAACCGGCGCATGATCGGTCCGGCGAGCGGCAGAACAAGCAGAATGATGGCCGCCACCATGATCGGGCCCGAGTATGGACGCGTGAAGAAGATGCTCGGATCACCACTGGAAATTAACAGAGATTGCCTGAGGGCCGGCTCTGCAAGCGGCCCGAGAACGATCGCCAACACCGCCGGTGCCAACGGATAATCGAGTTTCCGCATCAGATAGCCGACCACGCCGAACGCAAACATCAGCCAGACATCGTGCAAATCCTTGGTCGGTGCATACCCGCCGATCAGGCACAGCACGAAGATAATCGGCGCCAGCATCGTGAACGGCAGTTTGAGCACCCAGATGAAGGCCGGAATGAACAGGATGTTGAGAATGACGGCGAACAGGTTGGCGGCATAGAGCGAGGCGATCAGACCCCAGACGAACTCCTTGTGGTCCGTAAACAGCCGCGGCCCCGGCTCCAGTCCCCAGATCACCATGCCGCCGAGCAGAATGGCCGTTGTCGGTGAGCCGGGAATGCCGAGCGTCAACATAGGCAACATCGACCCGGTCGATGCAGCATTGTTCGCTGCTTCCGGTGCAACCACGCCGTCGACGGCACCGTTGCCGTATTTTTCCGGCTCCTTCGACATCTGCTTGCCAATGCCGTAGGCCATCAGCGAGCCCGGCGTTGCCCCGGCTGCCGGCAGGATGCCGACGAAATAGCCGAGGAACGAGCCCATCAGCATCGTCTTCCAGGTGCCGAGGAGTTCGCGCAGATGGCTCATCGTGCGCTTCATCGAGATGGTCGCTTCCGACAGCATGCTCTTACCGCCGGCCTTGGTGTTCTCCTCGATCGTCCACAGCATCTCGCCAATGCCGTAGATGCCGATCGCCAGGACCAGAAAGTTGATGCCGTGCAAGAAGCCTGGAATGCCGCCGAACACCATGCGCGGTTCGCCGGAAACGATATCGAGCCCGACCGCCGCAAGGACCAAACCGATACAGATCGAAAAGATCGTTTTGGCGATGTCATCACCGCCAAGCCCGATGAACGTTGCAAACGCCAACATCATCAAGGCGAACTCTTCAGGCGCACCGAACGTCAACGCAATGTGCGCAAGTGGCGGAGCGAACAGCGTGAACAACACGACGGAAATCGTGCCGCCAACGAACGATGCAACGGCCGCCGCGGTCAGGGCTTTGTCGGCCAGTCCCGCTTTGGCCAGGGGGCGTCCATCGAAGGTCGTTGCAACCGCCGTCGAAGCCCCGGGTATGCCGAGCATGATCGATGAAATGGCGCCGCCATACATCGCGCCGTAGTAGATCGCGGCCAAAAAGATGATCGCGCCGGTCGGCGGCACCAGAAACGTGAGCGGCAGCAGAATGGCAACGCCGTTGACGGAACCAAGCCCGGGCATGGCGCCAATAAAGAGCCCGACGGTGCAACCAAGCAGAATGAGCCCGAGGTTCATCGGTTGCAATGCAACTGCAAATCCGTCGATGAGAAGAGTGAAGATTTCCATCAGCTGTCGACCGGCATGTTCAGGTTTGGCCTGCCGGCTGCGAACCGGCAAGCAGTCGGCCTACCGCGGCCTTAAGAGAAGAAGAACTTGAAGATCGGGTAGAACAGCGGCTCCGTCACGCCCTTCGGTAACGTGATCTTCAATGCGATCTCGAAAAACAGAAAGGTGACAACCGGGATCAGCACCATCGAACCGACCGTCAGCAACCACGAATGGCGCCCGAGAAGCTTCATGTAGAAGAACAGGAACAGCGGCAGAGCGCCGTAGACGCCGATGCCCGGCACCGGACCAATGCCCTCGAACAGTGCGATTGTCACGAACAAGGCGAGGGCGACGACCCCGACGTCGGTGAGCACGCCGGTGGCAAAGAATGCCTCCGTCGATCGTGCAACGGCGGTGGTCTTGCGGGCCCAGTTGGCGACCATCCAAAGGCAGCACAGCAGCATCACCAGCGACAGCCAGAACGGCCAGAAGCCGCCGCCTGGACCTTCCTCGGGAATCCAGCCAATCGGTAGCCTGGCGGCCTCCCACATGAAATACGCAGACAGCACCGCCATGAACAACGCCATCAGCAACTCGGCTGTTCGGACAGTCATCTTCCTCACCTGTAGAACCGTGGATCGCACTTGCCTCGGCCTCGCGATCGGCGGCCGGTTCCGCCCCGCACGAGGCCCGCGGCATTGGTCGATTCCGCCAGTGCAACAGCTCGCTAACCGCAAGACAACAAGACAACAAGACAACAAGACTAGCAGAACCGATTGCCAGACAAACACCTGCCCGCGGCTCGGCGGGCAGGCCGTGCTCGTCTCAGCTCATGCGTGGATTAGCCCTTGATGGCGCCCATCTTGATCAGCATCTTGCGGTGGACGTCGCGCTCATTCTTCCAGTAGTCCATCAGCTTGCTGCCGGACAGTGCCGGGCCGACGAGCGCCTTCTTCTTGCGATAGGTCTGCCACTCCTCCGAATTGAAGACCTTCGTGAAGAGATCGAGATAGTACTTCTTGGCGCCATCGCTCATGCCGGGTGCGCCGACGACCGTGCGCTGCATGAAGTAGACGAAGTCCTTGCCAAGCTCCTTGAACGTGGGGGCGTCCTTGAACAGGCTGATGCGCTCAGGCGTGAAGCAGGCCAGCGGCTTGGTTTTGCCGGCTTCGAAAAAGCCGAGTTGTTCCGACGGGTTGTTGACGGTTGAGTTGGCGTTGTTGCCGGCCAGCTCTTTGGCAACCTTGCCGCCGCCCTTGTAGGGCACGTACTTCATCTCAAGACCGTAGGCCGAATTCAGGAAGTCGGTCAGCAAGTTGTCTTCGGAGTTCTTGCCGGTGCCGGCCATGATCCACTTCTTACCGGCCTTCTTGGCTTCACGGACGAAGTCATCAACGTTGTTGATGTCCTTGCGGTCCGAGTTGACCCACAGGCAGAACGTGTCCTCGGCCATCCGCATCACCGGCGTGAACGTCGTGATGTCGACGCCGAGGCCCTTTTGACGAAGCGGGGTGGTGTAGAAGCTGTTCAGGGTGAACATAATGGTGTGATCATCACCCTGCTTGCCCTTGAGGTAGACGAGTGCCTCCGCACCCGAGCCCCCCGGCTTATTGACCGGCGTCACCGGTTGTGCGGAAAATTTGTTCTTGGCAATGATCGACTGCATCAGTCGCACCGCCTTATCGGCGCCGCCGCCCTTGCCGGCCATCACGACGAATTCGATCGGCTTCTTCGGCTCGAACGCGTTTGCAGCCATCGGTGCGAACGCAACACCGACACCTGTCAACAGACAGGCAAATTTTAGTTTGGTCATCATTCAGGGTCTCCTCCCGTGGATCCTGCTGCGCGTGCAGCTCAACGGATCTGGTGTTTCCCGTTTCACGTTGGCTCTGTGCCAACGCACAATTGTTGTCATGATCGCATGATTGTTGTCACGCCAAATTGCGAGCGGGCGATGACGTGACGTTAGAGTTGCGACACCGGCTTTGATCACTGGTATCTGGTCTTTGGTATACCAATTGGATGCGAGTGGCGCAATGCCGCGAATGCAGATTTATCTCACCCGACCCCGGATAATCTCGGCCAATTCGGCGTGTAGATGTCGACAATTTCAAAACTTATGGTATGTGGTATACCAAGATTAGATCTAAGCGCCACCCAATACAATCGTCCTTTGCCAAACCGATTGTCGGAATTTTTCGACCAACGGTCGCAGCGAGCAAACCGGGGCTGGCGCGAGTAGGCCACGACAATCTTGAACAGCGCAACTGCAAGCTATGACAAGTTGCAACAGGGACGACGAGACGCAAGCAAAATCGGGTGGCGCAACGATGAACGACATGACCGACAACGCCGACGCCCGCCGCATCCATCCAGGTTCCGGCCGTCGCAAAGCACCGCCATTTCCCAAGGGCCGGCTGCTGCATCCGACGGAAACCGACGCCGTGCGCCAGTTGCTCGGCGAGCGCGCACTGAAACGTGATGAACTGATTGAATATCTGCACGCCATTCAGGACAGCGAGGGCTGTCTGCCGGCTGGCCACATGCATGCGCTGGCCGACCTGATGAAACTGTCGATGGCGGAAATCTACGAAGTCGCCTCGTTTTACGCGCACTTCGATATCGTCCGTGACGGCGAGGACAAACCGGCGCCGATCACCATCCGGGTGTGCCAGTCATTGAGCTGCCAGCTCGCCGGCGCCGACGCGCTGATCAGCGCTCTCGAAACAGCCCCGGCGGATGATGTTCGTATCGTTCGCGCACCGTGCATGGGCAGATGCGATACCGCGCCGGTTTGCGAGGTCGGCCACCACCATATCGATCATGCGACGCCGGTCAGCGTTGCGCGCGCAGCAAGCGCCGGTGACGTCGGCCCCGAAATACCGGATTACAAGGATTTCGAGACCTATCGCGCCGCCGGCGGCTACCGGATGCTGGCGGCCTGTACCAGCGGTTCAAAGACTGTGGATGCGGTGATCGAGACGCTATCCGACGGCGGCCTGCGCGGCCTCGGTGGGGCCGGCTTTCCGACCGGGCGCAAATGGGGCTTCGTGCGCGCGGCGCCGAAATCGCGCCTGATGGCAGTCAACGCCGATGAAGGCGAACCCGGCACGTTCAAGGATCGCTATTTTCTCGAACGCAATCCGCATCAGTTCCTGGAGGGCATGCTGATTGCCGCCTGGGGTGTGGAAGCCGACGCCGTCTATATCTATTTGCGCGACGAATACCCGGCCGCCCGCGAAATCCTGCTGAAGGAAATCGCGAAAATCGAAGCCGCCGGCCTCGCGAGCCACACCAAGATCATCCTGCGTCGCGGTGCCGGCGCCTACATCTGCGGTGAAGAATCCGCAATGCTCGAAAGCATCGAAGGCAAGCGCGGCATTCCGCGTCATCGTCCACCTTATGTTGCCCAGGTCGGCATCTTTGACCGTCCGACCCTCGTCAACAATGTCGAGACGCTCTACTGGATCCCTGAGATACTGGCGAAAGGCGCGGACTGGTTCGCGTCCCAAGGCAAAAACGGCGCCAAGGGTTTACGCTCCTATTCGGTTTCCGGCCGTGTCAAAAATCCCGGCGTTCAGCTGGTCGCGGCCGGGACCACTGCGATCGAACTGATCGAGCATTGTGGCGGCATGCTCGACGGCCATCACTTCAAAGGTTACCTGCCGGGTGGTGCTTCCGGCGGCATCCTTCCCGCCCACATGGCCGACATCCCGCTTGATTTCGGCCAACTGGAACAGCACGGCTGTATCGTCGGCTCGCACGCCGTCGTCATTCTTTCGGACCAGGACGACATGAAGGACGTCGCCTTGAACCTGATGAAGTTCTTCGAAGATGAAAGCTGCGGTCAGTGCACACCGTGCCGCAACGGCACCGAGAAAGCCGTCAAACTGATGGCCGCCAAACAGTGGGATGCGGACCTGCTGGAAGATCTCGCCACGGTTATGGCAGATGCCTCGATTTGCGGTCTCGGCCAGGCCGCGCCGAACCCATTGCGCTCTGTTCTCAAGTATTTCCCGGAGGATCTGCAATGAGCCAGCCCGCAACGCCAACCGTTCAGGAAGACAATGACCAGGTGCGCGTTACCGAATGGCGTTTCGCGCCGGGAGCCGAAACCGGCTTCCACATCCACGAGATGGACTACATCGTCGTCCCGATCACCGATGGCAAACTAAAACTGGTGTCACCGGACGGCGAGGAAAGCTTCGCCGAACTCAAGCTTGGCCAGTCCTATTTCCGCAAGGCGGGCGTGCACCACAACGTCATCAACGCCAACGACCACGAGTTCGCATTTGTAGAAATCGAATTGAAATAGCCGACCACAGCACGCACCGGCGTGCACGGTGCCCCAGACAGGGAACAGACCTGGAATGAGCAAGATCACGTTTGAACTTGACGGCAATTCTGTCGAAGCCGAGGACGGCGAGACCATCTGGCAGGTCGCCCAGCGTCACGGCACGCCAATCCCGCATTTGTGCTGGCAACCGGAAAAGGATTACCGCGCCGACGGCAATTGCCGCGCCTGCATGGTCGAAATCGACGGCGAGCGCACGCTGGCTGCCTCCTGCGTGCGCCGGCCCAGTGCGGGCATGAAGGTTCACACCGCCACGGATCGCGCCAGGAAATCGCGCGAGATGGTGTTCGAGCTGTTGCTGTCGGATCAGCCCGAACGCACCGAAGCCCACGACCCGCGCTCGAAGTTCTGGAACTGGGTCGATGACATGGGCATTGCCGCGGCGAGCCGCTATCCGGCGCGCGGCAAGATCGCGACGGATCGCAGTCACGCTGCCATCGCGGTTAATCTAGATGCCTGCATCCACTGCAATCTGTGCGTTCGCGCCTGCCGTGAAGTTCAGGCCAACGATGTCATCGCGATGGCCTATCGCGGCCACGGCGCCAAGATCGTTTTCGACTTCGACCAGGGCATGGGCGAGAGCACCTGCGTGGCCTGCGGAGAGTGCGTTCAAGCCTGCCCAACCGGCGCGCTGATGGAAGCAAACCTCGTCAACGACCAAAACGTTCGCACCGAATTCGAACAGCGTTCCGTCGACACGTTGTGTCCCTACTGCGGTGTCGGCTGCCAGACCAAGGTGCACGTCAAGGACAACAAGATCCTGTATGTCGACGGCAAGGACGGACCGGCCAATGCCAATCGGCTGTGCGTCAAAGGCCGCTTCGGTTTCGACTATATCCACCATCCCGACCGCCTCACGGTGCCCCTCATTCGACGCGACGATGCGCCAGCGAAATCCGGCGGCACCAAAATCGAGCGCGATGAAGTTGCAAGGTATTTCCGCGAAGCGACGTGGCAAGAAGCCTTGGACAAGGCAGCCTCAGGCCTCAAGGCAATCCACGCTCGCGACGGCAGCAGCGCGGTTGCCGGATTTGGCTCGGCAAAGTGCTCGAACGAGGAAGCCTACCTGTTCCAGAAGCTGATCCGCCAGGGCTTTGGCACCAACAACGTCGACCATTGTACCAGGCTCTGCCATGCCTCCTCCGTCGCTGCGCTCATGGAGGGCTTGAACTCCGGCGCTGTCACAGCACCGTTCACCGCCGCCAAGGACGCCGATTGCATCATCGTGATCGGAGCGCGCCCGGCAGAAAACCATCCCGTCGCAGCGACCTTCCTCAAGAACGCCGCCAAGCGCGGTGCCGAGTTGATCGTCATCGACCCGCGCGGTCAGAACCAGGGCATAGCCCGCTACGCGACAAAGGTGTTGCAGTTCAAGCCCGGCAGCGACGTCGCGCTGTTGAACGGTATGCTGCACACCATCATCACCGAACACCTTTACGATCAACAATACGTCCAGGCCAACACCGAAGGCTTTGCCGAACTGCAATCACGGATCCAGAACTTTCCGCCGGAAAAGATGGCAGAGGTCTGCGCCATTCCGGCGGAGACGATCAAGTCCGTTGCGCGCACGTACGCGCGTTCAGAGGCCTCGATCATCTTCTGGGGCATGGGCATTTCCCAGCACGTCCACGGCACCGACAACGCGCGGTGCCTGATTTCGCTCGCACTCACAACCGGCCAACTGGGCCGCCCCGGCACCGGCCTGCATCCGCTGCGTGGCCAAAACAATGTCCAGGGCGCCTCGGACGCCGGCCTCATCCCGATGGTGTTTCCCGACTACCAATCGGTCGAAGACGACACCGTCCGCTCCTCCTACGAAGATTTTTGGGGCACGACGCTGAATGCCAAGAAGGGCTTGACCGTCGTCGAAATCATGGATGCCATCCACGCCGATCAGATCAAGACGATGTACATCCTCGGCGAGAATCCGGCGATGTCGGATCCCGACCAGAACCACGCCCGTGCCGCCCTGGCCAAACTCGAGCATCTGGTCGTCCAAGACATTTTCCTCACCGAAACCGCCTGGCACGCAGATGTCATTCTGCCGGCCGCAGCCCATGCCGAAAAATGGGGCTCGTACACCAACACCAACCGCGAAGTGCAAATGGCGCGGCCGGTTGTCGATCCGCCGGGCCGGGCCAGACCCGACTGGGAACTGGTGAGTGAACTCGCCAACCGCTGCGGTCTCAACTGGTCCTACCGGCATCCGAGCGATGTCTTCGCGGAAATGGTCGAGGTCATGCCGTCGCTCAAGAACATCACCTGGGAACGTCTCGATCGCGAAGACGCTGTGACCTATCCTTGCGACGCGCCGGATAAACCCGGCAACGAGATCATCTTCGCGGATCGGTTCCCAACCGCCAGCGGCCGCGCCAAAATCGTGCCAGCAGAGGTAACGCCGCCGGATGAACTGCCGGACGATGACTATCCGATGGTGCTGACAACCGGCCGGCTGCTCGAACACTGGCACACCGGTGCCATGACGAGGCGCTCGGCCAATCTCGACCTGCTTGAGCCGGAAGCGATTGCCGGCCTCAATCGCCGGGATCTGGAACGTCTGGGCATCACCGCCGGCCAGTGGGTCAAGGTCGAAACGCGCCGTGGCGAGATCGTCCTGAAGGCACGCCAGGACCGCGACGTGCCGCAGGGCATGATCTTCATTCCGTTTTGCTTCGCCGAGGCAGCCGCTAACGTCTTGACAAACCCGCAGTTGGACCCGATGGGCAAGATTCCCGAGTTCAAGTTCTGCGCCGCACGCATCGAAGCGGTCAAAGACGTTGCCGAAGCCGCTGAATAACCTGGATCATGGCCACCGCAGGCGGGTCGACCCTGCCGGCCCTGAACGACCGGGTTGATGGTTGATACTTTGGACCGGGGCGATCCCTGCCGGCAATCGTCACCGCCGCCGCACGGCTCAGCCGATCGCGGATCGCAGCCGGCGCCAGCAACCGCCGCGCTTGATTGGTATCCTTCGCCGGCCGGGGTTGCCGCCACCCATCGTCCCGCGGGCGCGGCATTTGTCGACAAATTGGGCCGGCGACACGCGCCGGGGTGACGCGGCGTTTCGGACTTCCAGCGCTACCTACGTCCGCCGGCATGGCGGGTCGGTCCGGCGATAAGCCGTGACGGCAAGCCCGCGGCTTTCGCCAGTGAAAAATTCGCCGCAGCGCGGCGTTAGATCATCGTGCTTTAGAGGCGAGCAACTTTCTGCCTTTATTCGGGATCATTCCGATTCCGAATAAAGGCAGGTTGCTCTAGAAGCGCAGCGATATATCGCGGTGGTCGGCTTTGCAGCCGGCGACGAACAGTGCCTGGTCGCGCGGGAACTTCGGCTGCTGGCGCAAGCCGATCGTGTCGCGAATGGCCGCTTCGTAACGGCTCAGTGCGGGCAGGAGCTCCGTGGCGGCACGCTGACGCCAGACCAGCTGGGCATCGTATTTCTTAACCGCCTCGGCCAGCGCTGCACGTGCCTTGGCCTGATCAACCGGCTCACGCCGCAGTTCACGGCGCGCCTTGGCGACCTCGGAGCGCACGTCGCCGGCACCCGGGATCTTGCGCAGGGTGTCGTAGAGCGCGTTCACCTTTGCCGCGACGGTTTCAGCACTCTGACTGTCGTAACTGTCGATGACTGCGCCAAGGCCCTTCAGATCGCGGCCCAGTGCCTGGAATGTGGCGGTTGACGCGATCGCATCGACGGCCTGCCTGACCGGGCCGTAGGCACCATCCACCGTACGGCGGTAGAGCTGGCGGGCTTGGGTTTCGGCCTTCTGCAGTGCCACGAACGCTTGGTTCTCGGTGGTCCAATTCGACGGGATTGTCGCTTCAATGGCCTTGACCTCGGCCTGCGCGTCGGCGATCTCCCGATCGAGGCGGGCGATCAATGCCGTATCGCCACGCGCCTGGTTCTTTTCGGTCTGCAGTTCCTTGATATGGCGTTTGACGGCCGCGGACCGCTTCTGGATGGCGCGCACTTCCGAGTGCAGCGGCCGATAGGCCGGCGTTTTTGCGGCAACGGCCGCCGCCGCCGCGTTGACGGCTTCGACCTGATCAAAAACCTTACCCGCCGCATCGAGGCCGCGTTCGAGATTGCGACTCATGCGGGTCGGCAGACCGCTGATATCGAGGCGTTTTGCATCGGCAATGGCCTGACGGATGGTATCACCGTTGCTCGCATACTGCTGAAACTTATATTCTTCGAGACAGTATTGCAGGCCGGGATTGCGCGGCGGCGGCGCGGTCTCGGAGGTCAGAAGGTTGCGGGTCGGCAGATAGTTCACCAAAGCCGGCGTGTTGCCGACGATGACCAGGGCCAGTAGCTGCAGACAGATGAACGGCACGACGCCCTTATACATCTGGACCGTGCGCACGACGGCCGGTGCCACACCGCGCAAATAAAACAGCGCGAACCCGAACGGCGGCGTCAGGAACGAGGTCTGAATGTTCAAGCCGATCATCACACCGAGCCAAACGGCGGTGACATTGGCGGATGGGTCCATCAGCAGGATCGGTGCGACGATCGGCACGACGACAACCGCGATCTCGATAAAGTCGAGAAAGAAGCCGAGGATGAAAATCACCGCCATCACAATAACGAACTGGGCCCAGAAGCCGCCCGGCAAGTTGGTCAGAAACTCCTTGACCAGCTCTTCGCCGCCAAAGGCGCGAAACGCCGCCGTAAGCATTGCCGCGCCGAGCAGAATGATGAACACCAGGGACGTCGTCTTGGCGGTCTCAACCATCACTCCCTGCAGCGTGTCGTCGACCTTGTAGGTGCGCCAGCCACTCCAAATGAGGGCAAACAGGAAAACTATGACCGCAATCACCGCCAGCGTTACGCCGAGCGCGTCATTGCTGGTCTTGATGTTTTTGACGTTGATCTCGAACGTGTTGGTGAGAATGAAAATTGCGATCAGGGAAAGCAGCGCCAGCAGCGCCGGTGCCAACGCCAGCGGCTGGCCTTCACGCAGGCGATAACCGGCCATGATCATGGCGCCGGCCGCACCAATGGCGCCGGCTTGGTTGACCGTGGCAACGCCGGTGATAATGGAGCCGAGAACGACGAAAATCAGCGTCAGCGGCGGGATCAGAATAAAGCCGACCCGTATCAGAAACTGAACGCCGAACTTGCCGTCGAAGGGAACCGACGGTGCCATTTTCGGTCTGACAAGTCCGAGCACCAGAACGTAGACCATGTAGAGACCAACCAGTACGAGACCGGGCACCAGGGCGCCGAGAAACATCTCGCCGGCGCTGGTCGAGACGACGCCGAACTCGGACGGCATCGAGAAGTTGCCGGTGGTCTCCTTGTAGAGCGTCTGGCGCGCGGTGCCGGCCTGGTCAACGGCGCTCGCGAGCTGGTCTGCGAGGATGATCAGGACGATCGACGGCGGAATGATCTGCCCGAGTGTGCCGGAAGCCGCAATCGTGCCGGTGGCCAGAGATTGGGAATAGTTGTTGCGCAGCATGGCCGGCAGCGAGATCAGGCCCATGGCGACGACGGTCGCGCCGAGAATGCCGGTGGTGGCGGCCAGCAGCGCACCGACGAAGATCACGGAAATGCCGAGACCGCCGGGAACCGGCCCGAACAGCTGCGCCATGGTCACGAGCAAGTCTTCGGCGATCTTGGAGCGCTGCAGCATGATTCCCATGAAAACGAACAACGGGATCGCGATCAGGGTATCACGCTCGACTTCCCAATAGATGCCGCGAAAGTTGGTGACGCCGGAACTGAGCCAGTCGGTCGGGCCGCCCTGCGCGAAATACGCATTGACATCGCCGGCAAACAAATAACCGCATGCAGCGGCAAGCAGGACCGACAGGATCGCTGATCCGGGCAGTGCAAATGCGACCGGATAGCCGGAGGCCAGCGCACCCGCCATCAAACCGATCAGGACAACGAGAAAGAAAAGTTCCATGGGTGCGCCCGTTACCTTGTGGTCCCTCGGTTAATGGCCAAGCTCAAGTTCGACGTCGCGTGCGCCGGGATCGCCGCGATAGTCGGCAGCGCTTTCCAATAGCGAACTTGCGAATTGGATCATCATCGTAATGGCGAAGATTGAAAGGAAGCTCGCCATCAGGTATTTGATGTACATGCCGAAGCCGGATTGCGAGACCTCGAAGCCAAGCAGCGGCGTGATCAGTATCGACGATTTCGACCACATCCCCATCAACAATATCGTCCAGCAAAAGATCAAGCCCAGCACCACCGCGCCAATCGCATTGACGCCGCCGCGCGTCCGCCGGGTGAAGGAGGCATAGAAGACATCCACTCTGACGTGGGTATCCGTGTAGAGGGTGTAGGCGCTGGCAAACAGAAACAGGGCGGCATACCAGAAGCGCACGAGATCACCCATGAATGCCTGCTCGTAGGAGAAAATGAAGCGGGTGATCACGATCAGGAGTTCGGCGGCGACGACAAGCAACGCCAGCCAGATAAAATCAATCTTGTGGCGGAAGATGGCGATCACAATGCCCACGGCGCACAGCGGCATGTGAACGTAGGGTCCGCGAAAGCGCGACCGCGCCAATTGCTTGGCGAGGTCGCTGCCAACGACGGATTCGAGCAGGCCTTCAACGCGCAGAAACGAGATCGCCGCGTCGACGATGCCAATCAGCAGGACAGACCAAAATGCCGCCCTGATAATGAAGGTTGAAAGTGCGTTCAGCGCTTCGCCGTCGCGGCGCAGCGTACGCTCACCGGAGGTGCGCACGACAAACACGGCGGCAAGAACAATGGCGATGACGTAGAGGGCGCTCTGCAGCACCGTCAACGCGCCGGTGTCACCGTCCTGAAGAAACGGCAAAGCCGACGGCCAACCCTGCCAGTAGCTCAGATAACAGTTCAAAAGGTAGACGAAAGTGGTGGCAACGACCGACCACGCGAACCATCGCAGAATTGGTGCCGGTCGTGATTGCAGGGCCAGGTCTTCTGCGTTCATGCGAAAGCTACACCGTCAATGATTACCCGGACACGGTTCGCCACGTCGGCAATTCGCGGAACAGGTCATTCGTTCGAAGGTCTGTTCGAAGGTTCGTTCGAAGTGTGGAACCGGCGCGGCCTGTAATCCGCGCCGGGTCGATCTATGCCGTAACGGGCCCAGACCCAGACCCAGACCTCATCACCGGCCGGGTAGCAACACGATGGCCGGCCGGTGATACTTCGGCTGGATCAGAACGTGATGCCCAGCACGCGGTTGCGCTGGTTGGAGAACGCAACCTCGGCAATCGACTGCCAGCCGCCGATTTCTTTCATCGATTTCTTGTAGGCATCGTCGATCTTCTTTGCCAACGCGCTGTGGTCGCGTGTTTGTTCATAGACTTCCTCGGAGGCTCGACCGAAGCTGTCATAGATCTCGTCGTTGAATTTCTTCAGGACAACGCCGTTCTCGTTGACCATCTTGGCCAGGTACTTACCGTTATTGGCCTGGGCTTCTTCGTATTGAGCGGCATGCTCCTCCATGGCCGCAGCGGTGATGATGGCACGTTCCCAATCGGACAGGCCCGTCCACCACTGCTTGTTGAAACCGAACGACAACCCGCCGCCTGGCTCGTGGAAACCCGGCCAGTAGTAGAACTTGGCGGCTTCGTAAAACTTCATGAAGTAGTCGTTGTAGGGACCAACCCACTCGGTTGCATCGATGGCGCCAGACACCAGGTTCTCGAAAATCTGGCCGCCCGGCAGCGACACCGGCGATGCACCGAGTTTGGCCATGACGTCGCCGCCGAGGCCCGGGATGCGCATCTTGAGGCCTTTGAGGTCGTCGGCGGTTTCGATCTCCTTGTTGAACCAGCCGCCCATCTGCGTACCGGTCGCGCCGCAGGTGATGCACTTCAGGCCGAAGCCGTCGGCGATTTCATCCCAGAGCTGCTGACCGCCGGCAAACTTGATCCAGGCATTCCATTCAACCGTCGTCATGCCGAACGGAACGGCGGTGAAGTAAGCCCAGCCCGGATGCTTGCCTTTCCAGTAGTAGTCGGCGGCAATGTAGGCGTTGGAGTTGCCGGAGGCGACTTCGTCGAATGAGTCGAATGCGCCGACTTTCTCACCTGCTGCGAAGTATTTCGTCGTCAGGCGACCTTCCGACAGCTGCGTGATACGCGCAGCAAGGCGCTGTGCCGAAATCCCGAGACCGGGAAAGTCCCGCGGCCAGGTCGACACGATGGTCATTTCCTTTTTGCCTTGCGAAATCGCAGGCGTTGCAAGGGCAGCGGTTGCTGCACCGGCTGCGGCAACACCACCAGCCTTTTGAAGAAACTCTCTTCGCTTCATTCCAGGGATCTCCCTTTCACCCTTTAAACTGTTCTTCTGTCGTTCCTCGGTCAAAAATTCAGCGGACGGCTGTTTGACCGGCGCTGCACCATATACCAGTTTCAGGCTGGCCGGAAGCTGACGACAATGGTCAGCCTTGAGGCGGTCATGCGCACAAATCCGGGCTGTTGCAGCGCCGCCTTTAAACAGCCATTCGGCGCCCGCCGAAATATGCTGGATTACGTCGTGCGAATGCTGAAGTTCGACGATGTCGCATCCTTGTAGAAGGCCTGCACGGTTTCCTGCGAATATTGGTTGAGGTCCTTGCCGACCAGGGACAGTTTTTTGATAGTTTCGTTGGGCGCGGTGATGATATGGCAACCCATGTCATTGGCCTGATAGATGTTCACGAACTCGCGGGTGGACGCCCACAGCAATTCGGCCTTGGGTCGTGAGGCGAGGATTTCCAGGCAGTCCTTCATCATCGGGATGGGATCAATGCCGGTATCGGCTATGCGCCCGGCAAACACCGAAACGATCGCCGGCGCATCCGGGGCAAGAGCATCGGCAACGGCCTTGACCTGGGCCGGGGTGAAGATGGCCGTAATGTTGAGAACAACCCTGGCATTCGACAAGGTCGAAATCACCTCGCCGGAAAACGCCGCCTTGGTATTGGTAACCGGCACCTTGACGTTGACGTTGTCAGCCCAGCTCGCGATGACGCGCCCCTGTTTGATCATCGTCGGAAAATCATCGGCGAAGACTTCGAACGACAACGGCTTGTCGGGTACTGCTGCGACCACGCGCCGGGCAAACGCCTCGTAGTCGGTTTCTCCGGCCTTGGCGATCAGCGAAGGGTTGGTTGTAAAGCCCTTGACCATCGGGTTCTGAGCCATCTCGACAATGCCGTCGAAATCGGCACCGTCGGCGAAAATTTTGACCTTCAATTCTTCAAGCGTTCGCATGCGGCGTTTCTCCGGTGAGATGTCGTATGAGGCGATGCCCGAACGATCACGCGTTAACGTCAATCACGACACGGCCCTTGACCTGCCCTTTGAGGATATCGCGGGCGAGCCCCGGCAGGTCCTCCAGTACGGCCGGCTGAACCATCGCTTCGAGCTTATCAAGCGGCAAATCCGTCGCGATCCGCTGCCACGCGGCGAGGCGGTTGTCGTAGGGTTGCATCACGGAATCTATTCCGAGCAGATTTACGCCGCGCAGCAGGAATGGAATGACCGTGGTTTCGAGCTTGTTGCCGCCGGCCAGACCGACCGCGGCAACGGATGAACCATACCTCATCTGGGTCAGAACATTGGCAAGCATCGCACCGCCAACAGCGTCGATGCAGCCACTCCACTGCTCCTTTTCGAGCGGCCTGCCGCTCGGTGTGTCGATGTCGCCGCGGGCGATGATGCGGCGCGCACCGAGGCTCGTCAGGTAGGCGCCCTGTTCGGGCCGGCCGGTGACGGCGGCAACGCCGTGGCCGAGCTTTGCCAAGATCGCCGTCGCAACTGAGCCGACGCCGCCGGCCGCTCCCGTTACCAGAACGTCACCGTCGCCGGTTTCAAGGCCGTGGTTCTCAAGCGCGATAATGGCGAGCATCGCCGTAAATCCGGCGGTGCCGACGGCCATCGCCTGGCGGCTGGTCAGGCCGTCCGGCAGTGGCACCAGCCAATCGGCCTTAACCTTGGCCCGCGTTGCATAACCGCCCCACCAAACCTCACCGACCCGCCAGCCAGTGAGCACGACCTTGTCACCGGGCTGATAGCGATCGTCGGACGATGCCTCGACCGTACCGGCGAAATCGATGCCGGGAACATGCGGGAAGCTGCGGACCAAGCCACCGAGGCCGTTGACGCAAAGTCCGTCCTTGTAGTTGACCGTCGAATATTCGACCGCGACCGTGACGTCGCCGTCGGCGGGCAGGCGCGCCTCGTCAAGTTCCCGGACGGTAGCAGACGATTTGCCGTCATCGGACCGGTCGACGACAAGGGCTTTGAATGCCATGGCAGTTTCTCCAACACGCGCTTTGTGTTTCCTGGGACTTGGTTGGGCTTGGTTGAGCTTGGCCCCTAGGTCGACGATTTTGGCCGTGAAAGCAAGGGGGCGGGAGCGTGAGCCGCACGGTCGTCACTCACGCAAAGATCAAGGCAACGTCAGCGGCGCTCATCAGCCTGAATGTGCCCGGCAACAGATCCGCAGGTAACGCCAAGCCGCCGATCCGCTCGCGATGGAGGCCGTCGACGTGGTTGCCGATCGCAGCAAACATCCGGCGCACCTGATGGTAGCGACCCTCATGAATGGTGATCACGACCTCCGGCTTGTCACCGGCCGCCGTGCTGACAAATGTGAGTGCGGCAGGCAGCAGCGGCTTGGTATCACCGGCCAGGGTGAGTTTGCCGGCGGCGAAGATCTCGGCCGCGTCGCCGCGCACGGGCCGTGCCAAGATCGCGCGATAGACCTTGGCGATCTTGGCCCGGGGTGAAATGATGCGGTGCAGCAGATCGCCGTCATCCGTCAACAGCAGCAGGCCAGATGTTTCCTTATCAAGCCTGCCAATTGTCGAGAGGGCAGGTTTGCGCGCCCGCCACCGATCGGGCAGCAGGTCGTAGACCAGCGGACCGGCGTCCTGGCGGCTGCAGGTCACACCGGCCGGCTTGTGCATCAGTATGACCATGCCCGGAAGGGGATCGACGACCTCACCCGATATCCGCAACGACCGCGACAGCGCCGCATCCGGCACGATCTTGCAGCTCGGATCACGGAGCGGTTGGCCGTCAATCGCGATTTGGCCCTGCCTGGCGAGGCGGCGGATGTCGTTGCGGGTGCCGTAGCCGAGACCGGCCAGCAGGCGATCGAGGCGCATTGACGGGGCTGTCTCACTCATTTGATTGCACAGTATATTTTGTATCCGCCGGCCTGCTCGACCAACGCACGCGTGCTGAAATGGGCCGCCAGTACCGGTTCATACGGCAAGTGGCGATTGGCCGTCAGCCATAGCTGACCATCCGGCCGCAGCATCTGGGCGGCTCTGCGAATAAAGGCATCGCCCAGTCCCCGATCTTCTTTGCCACCGTCGTGAAACGGCGGGTTCATGACGATGAAATCCAGATGCTGCGGCAGATTGACGGCAGTCCTGACGTCGGCCCAGATGGTCGTCACGCCATCACCGCAGACGTTACGCCCGGCGACGTCGAGGGCACGCTTGTCGATATCGACGAGAAAGAGTTCGGTGGCGTTTGCGGTTTCGCGCAGATGGTGGGCGAGCAGCCCGTAGCCGCAGCCGAGGTCTGCACCGCGCCCTGTCAATGGCGGCAGATGGCGCAGCAACAGTAAGCTGCCGGGATCGGCCCGGTCCCAACTGAACAGACCCGGCTGCGAAAATAGCCCTAGCGCTGCGATGAACCGGGCTTCGCCTTGCGCCACCGCCTGTTCTATGCCGCAAACCTCGCCGGCGCGGATCGTATCGACAATCTGGTGATGGCGCTTGGGGCTGGTGCTCGCCGCGCAACCAAAGCCGGCGAGCTCTTTCGCCAGCCGGGTGCCGCCCTTTCTATTGGCGGCAAACACGGTCAATGGCGCACCCGGGCGCAACGCTTGCAATGCCAGCGCGACGACGTGACGGCGCTCCAAAGTGCTGGGCGGTGCATGCACGATCAGTTGATCCAGCGAGCCGGACTGCAAATCGGTGAGCAAGCGCGCGCCGGGCACGCCGGGCGAACATTGAAAGGCGTGCTCGGGCACGGCCAGGAGCCCGTGCGGAACCCGGCCGTAGAGGCCGATCAGCGGTGGACGTTGTTGATCACCCGCCAAACGCGAACCTCCGTCTCACCCGGAAACGCGCTGCGCGGTCCGGTTGCTCGCAGATGGTTACAGCATCGAAGGTAACGGCTTGGTTGATCGATCGGTAGAGGTCCTCCAACGCCGCCAAAGCAGCCGCTTTCGGGCCCTCCGGCAAGCGACCGGTCAGCGTCATGTGAAAGCGGAATTCGTCAAACACATAAGGATAGCCCCAGCGATCGAGATGGGCGATCTGGTTGGCCGTCAGGGGGCTCTTAAGACGGTGCGCGCGATCAGCTGCAGTGAGCGGCGCCCGAAACGGCTCAAACGCCGTGACGCAATCAGCCGCCAAGCGCTGGAGCTCGTCGCAGTTCGTGACCGGCACGAGGGCCAGGAACCCGCCGAGTGCGCGCACGGCCAAGCGCTCGACAACAAACGTTCCTCTGGTGTTGGCGAAGGTCGTTGCGGCTGCCTCCAGTTCCTCGATCGTGCGCCCCTCCCTTAAAGCGAACGGCGGCTTCAATGTTGCGTGGAACCCATATCGGCCCGGATCGTTAGTCCACTCGGCAATGCGTGGTGATGAGAAGAACGCGTGTGCATGACGCGCGGTGACTTCACCGCTCCAGCTGTCGTAGCCGAGCGCGGCACAGCCATAGCGCCACAGCGGTGTGTGCGCCGGCGGGACAAAATAGATCGCGTAACGATGCACCGGCGCCCCCACTTAGAGCAACCTGCCTTTATTCGGAATCGGAACGATCCCGAATAAAGGCAGAAAGTTGCTCGCTTCTAAAGTGGCGATCATCTTTGTGCTTTAAGTTGGAACCGCAATAGCGGTTCCAACTTAAAGCACGATGATCTAGTGACAACCTGACGACCGCGACAGCATCACACGACGGCGCGTGGTGCCGGGCGCGTCGCACCACGTCGCGGCAAGGCTCGTTGCCGTGCGCAGGTAAGCCGGATGAGCGCCGCCATGGACCAAGCCAAAGCCGGCGGAATTGGCCTGATCAGGCCCGGTCGCGGCCTCGACAACGCCAGGGCTTTCCCGCCAAACCAGCAGCCGGTTGCCGAGCGCACGACGGCTGCCTGACGGTCGGCCGAGATCGAGGTTGGTGGTCTTGTCCTCCATATCCTGGCTGATACACTCAACGCCATTTCCATGGAACCCCCAACACCGAGGATGTCGGCGATGACGGAACCGTTGCGAGCGGCGAAACCCGTATCAGGCGATGTGATCGAAAGACTGAAAGCGATCGTCGGCCCGGCCGGATATCTGGATGGTGTCGCTGATACCGAACCTTACTGTCAGAGTTGGCGCGATGATTACGTCGGCAAGGTGGCGCTGGTACTGAGGCCGCAATCAACCCGGGAGGTGGCCGCCATCGTCACGGTCTGCGCCGAGACTGCCACGCCAATCGTTCCACAAGGCGGCAACACCGGCCTGACAGGCGGCAGCCAGCCGCACAACGATATGAGCGAAGTGATCGTCTCAACGCAGCGCATGAACAAAGTACGCGCGATTGATCTCGATAACGACACGCTGACGGTTGAGGCCGGCGTTGTGCTGCGGACCATCCAGCAGATTGCCGATGACAACGATCGCCTGTTTCCGTTGAGCCTCGGTGCGGAAGGCTCGTGCCAAATCGGCGGCAACTTGTCGACCAACGCCGGCGGCACCCAGGTTCTGCGCTACGGCAACACCCGCGCGCTGGTGCTTGGCCTGGAAGTGGTGCTAGCGAACGGCGACGTCTGGGACGGCCTGCGCGGCTTGCGCAAGGACAATACCGGCTACGACTTGAAGCACCTGTTCATCGGCGCGGAAGGGACGCTCGGCATCGTTACGGCGGCGGTGCTGAGGCTATTCCCGAGGCCATCCGCATCCGAAACCGTGTGGCTCGGGCTCAAGTCCCCGCGCGATGCGGTGACGCTGCTCGGTCACATGCGCTCGCGGATGGGCGATCAGGTGTCGGCCTTCGAGTTATGCCAGCGATCAATCATCGAGTTCCTGCTGGCCGGGGTCCCCGGCCATGAAGATCCGATGACGAGCCGCCACCCATGGTATGTCCTGGCCGAAGTCAGCGGCCAGGGCGAACCGGGATCACTGACGGACCCGTTCACGAGCGCGCTGGGCGAGGCCATGGCAATGGGTTTGGTGGAGGATGCCGTGATCGCATCATCGGGCCAGCAGGCGGCAAGGTTCTGGCGCATGCGCGAAGACATGGCGGAGGCTCAAAAGGCGATTGGTATTGGCATCAAGCACGACGTGTCCGTGCCGGTTTCGCGCATCGCCACGTTCATCGACCGTGCCAATGCAGCGCTCGTGGCGGCCTACCCCGGCATCCGGCCCTGCGCGTTCGGCCATGTCGGCGACGGCAACATCCACTACAATCCGATGGCGCCGGCCGACTGGTCCAAGACCGCGTCCTTTCGAACCGAGCGCGAGGCAATCAACCGCATCGTGCACGATCTCGTGGTCGAACTCGGTGGCTCGATTAGCGCCGAACATGGCATTGGGCGGCTGCGCCTCGATGAAAACATGCACTACAAGACAGGCATCGAGGCGGACATGATGCGTATAGTCAAACGAGCCCTCGACCCTCAGAACATCATGAACCCCGGCAAGGTCATCCGGCTGTGACCTCGGCGCGCCTCATCGCGATCGACTGGGGGACGACGTCGCTTCGCGCCTATCTCGTTGCCGACAATGGTGCGATCGTCGACCGCCACCAGACGGCGGATGGTATATTGTCGGTTCGCGACGGCGGCTTCGAGGATGTGCTGGAACGCACGCTTGGCCGGTTGGCGGGCGGCGACGGCGATGTCCCGATTGTGATGTCCGGCATGATCGGCAGCCGGCAGGGCTGGGCTGAAGCTCCCTATACCAGGTGTCCGGCAGGACTCGATGCGGTTGCCAGCAGCCTCATGACCGTGCGGTTTGGTTGTCGATGCGATATGTTTCGCGATGTGTTTATCGTCCCCGGCCTGCAAACGACGAGCGCCAACGGCGTGCCCGACGTCATGCGCGGCGAGGAAACACAGATCCTTGGCGCCATGATCGCGCACGATCTGGGCGAGGGCGTGATCGTCCTGCCAGGGACACATTCGAAGTGGGCGGCACTGGAGCGTGGTCAAATCATGAGCTTTGCCACCTACATGACCGGTGAAATCTTTGCCGCGCTATGCGGGCACACGATCCTCGGCCGCCTCATGCGGCACGACGAGAGCGGCATGCAGGAGGCGGAGTTTGCCCGTGGCGTTGCAGCCAGTGCGCAAGACGGCGGACCGGGCGCGCTCATGCACCACGTGTTCTCGGCGCGAACATTGTGTCTTGCAGGTGACCTGCCGGAGACCGGGGTTTCCTCATATCTGTCGGGCCTGCTCATCGGCTTCGAACTGCGCGCCGCCGTCCGCGACATCCATCAACCACTTTACGTGATGGCCGGCTCGACACTTGCCGAACTCTATGCCAAGGCTGCCGGCATCGCGGGCTTGACAACCGTGCCGGTCGACAACGATTGCATCGTGCGCGGGGCTCTTGCGATTGCGGAACGGGCCGGCCACTGAGGCCGGCCGATAGGACGGAGGATGGCGTGGTCGACTTTGCCGCAGCACTGGATGCCTGTCCTCTGGTCGCGATCCTTCGTGGCATCACGGTCGAGGATGTTGACGCGGTGTCGGATGGTCTGGTCGCGGCCGGGTATCGGATTATCGAGATCCCGCTCAACTCCCCCGATCCGTTGCGCTCGATCGAACGACTGGCACGGCGCCACGGCGAAGTGGCGATGGTCGGAGCGGGAACCGTCATGACCCCTGAGGATGTCATTGAGGTGCGCGATGCCGGCGGCGAATTGATCGTGATGCCGCATCTCGATCCCGATGTCGTCGAAGAGGCGAAGGCGGAACGTCTCATCTGCGTGCCCGGCGTTGCAACCCCGACCGAAGGCTTCAGCGCGCTGACCATCGGCGCGGATGCGTTGAAGCTGTTTCCGGCGGAGGGTATTCCGCCGCCGATTGTCAAGGCCTGGCGCGCGGTATTTCCCGCCGAAACCAAGCTGCTGGCCGTCGGCGGCATATCTGCCGGCAACATTGGCGCCTACATCGCCGCCGGCGCATCAGGATTTGGCATCGGCTCGACGCTTTACGCGCCGGGGCGATCGGCAGATGACGTTGCAAGAGCCGCGAAGGAACTGTTTGCAGCTTATCAAACCGCCAACGATATCGCGGCTTAATCGCCGCCGGCAGATCGGCATCGCGAACCGGTGTTCATAAACGAAAGGCACAAACCATGAGCGAACCCTGCGATCTAAGCGCGGTTGAAGCCCGCCGTCTGATTGGAAACAAGCAACTGTCCCCGGTTGAACTGCTCGACAGCTGCCTGCAGCGCATCGAAGCCACCAATCCGAAGGTCAACGCCATTGTCGCCATGGATGCCGAGGCCGCCCGGGAAGCAGCGGAAAGCGCCGAACGGGCCGTGATGCGCGGTGAGCCGCTTGGCACGTTGCACGGCCTGCCGTTGGGCGTGAAGGATCTGCAGGCGACCGGTGGCCTGACGACGACCTGGGGATCGCTGATCTACAAGGATCACGTGCCAGACGAGGACGAAGACACCGTCGCGAACCTGCGCGATGAAGGCGCCGTCATTCTCGCCAAGACCAACACGCCTGAATTCGGTGCGGGCGCCAACACCAAAAACCGGGTCTACGGGGCGACCGGAAACCCGTTCGACCCCGACAAGACATGCGCCGGCTCATCGGGTGGTTCAGCGGTGGCGCTGGCGACCGGGCAGGTCCCGCTTGCAACCGGATCGGACTATGGCGGCAGTTGCCGCACGCCGGCTTCGTTCTGCGGCGTTGCCGGGTTTCGCCCGTCACCCGGCCTTGTGCCCGGCCCCGATCGCGCTGCCTTACTCTCACCGTTTGCGGTCAACGGACCGCTGGGCCGGTCGATTGCGGATCTGCATTTGCTGCTCAAGGCACAGATCGACATCGACAAACGCGATCCGTTTTCGAGCGATGATGCGATCCGGATACCTGACCAGCTCGCCGGCGTCGATCTTGGGACCTTGAGTGTCGCGTTCTCGGCCGATCTCGGCTGTGCACCGATCGATGCGGGTATTCGCAAGACGTTTACAGAGCGCACCAAACTGTTTGCCGGTGCCTTTGGTGAGACGTCGCACGCGACGCCGGAGTTCAACCATGTCCACGACGTGTTCGAAATCAACCGCGGCATTAATTTCGTGGCATCGCACGGGCCCCGGCTTGAGAACCATCGCGAACTGTTGGGCCCGAACGTCATCGACAACACGGACCGCGGGCTGCAGTTCACGGCTCAGGACGTCGCTTTCGCGCATGTCGAGCAGGCCAACATCATGCGCCGGTTCACGGATTTTTTCGTCGACTTCGACGTGCTGATCTGTCCGGGTGCCGCCGTCTCGCCGTTCCCGCACGAACAGTTGTCGGTGACCGAAATCAATGGCGAGACGATGCCGACCTACATGCGCTGGTTGGCCATCGCCTATGCGCCGACCACCGCGCTCGCCTGCTCGGCGGTCGTGCCGTGCGGTGTCGACGAGAACGGTATGCCATTCGGAATGCAGGTGATGGGCCCGAACGGTACGGACGGGTTCGTGCTCGAAGTCGCACATGCGCTCGAACAGGTGCTGGCGACCAACCCGGCCACGCAGCGCCCGGTTCCCGATCTTGCCAAACTTGCAGACCACTAGTGGTCTCAATAACTTAAAATGGTGCATTCAGACGCTCAGACTTGGCGCGAGTGATCCCGCGGACCCGCCTGCAGAGCGGCAATGATCTTAGGCAGGACGGCCATCACCGTCCGCCGAACCAGGCCAACGCCAACTCCCGGCGCCAACTCCGAACGTTCGGATTGGTAACGGGTTTGGGCCCAGTTGCTGACGTCTGCGTTTACTCATATCTGCGTCGTCTCGTCGGATTGGCGCTGGACCTCGCTGGATGTCGACCGAAGTCGATACAGGCAAGCGGTCAAAACGACAATGATTCCAGCTATTTCAAGCACCCAACTCCAACGAAGGCCGAGTAGGCGCATCGCGATCACGCGATCGGCATCGTGAAAGGATGCGGCCCTGACCACAATGTAGGTTATCAGCATGCCGGTGCCGAGCACGGCCACGATGGCCAATTTGCTCGATCGACGCAGCCACAACAATAGCGCCAGCAAAACAATGCCGCCCACTGCTGCAACCGATGCGACAAACACAAGCTGGACGAGGCGGCGCTGCCCATACCAACCCTGGGCAATGCTCATTGCCCGACCATACTGCGTGAGGGTTGAATGAAAATCGAGCTGCTTGTTTAGCCCGAGCAAACAAAACAGAACCGCCAATGCCAACCACAACCGCTTTTCGCGAAGATCTTCAAGAGATTTTGATTTGGACCGGCGCGCAAGGATATAACAGAAATATGCTGTCAAGAAATATAGCATGACGGTCAAATATCCAACGAACGTGGGATCGCCTAACCGCAGCGGCCAACTCAACATCTCGATTGCGCTCCATGGTCTCTGCGCCGCGTTTCAAACCGGGCCAGTGGCGATCTCGCGCACCGAACGACGAACCCGCATCAAAGCTCGAGTTGGCAGAGGCCGTCGGCCGGCGACAGGTCCAGCCGCGCCAATCGATCGGCTGACGAGATCATCGCGGGCCGGTTTGCAGGCATGACGGCTACGCCAAATCCGCGCTTAGGCGCAAATCACACCAACCGCGGCGAGGCCGCTTTGCAACTCGACAATGAGCACCTTGTTAGCGGTGTGCAGCGATGATCGCACGGGTTCTGGGGCGCAGGAGCGGGCCATCACGGTGGCCCCGTCCACGGCGGCAACGATGTTGTCCAACTTCCGCGACTGTGAAAACCGGACAACCATGGGCCAAGGCGTCAAAATCATCGCAATTGCGCTTATCTGCGGCCAAAGACTTGCATTCCAAGTGATCCGGGAGCATGCTCCGCGCCGTCTCACCATCCATATCATGATGAGAAAATAGCTAGAGAGGACACATGGCGAAAGAGGAACTTCTTGAGTTCCCGGGGGTAGTCACAGAACTTTTGCCGAATGCGACGTTTCGTGTGAAGCTTGAGAACGGTCATGAGATCATCGCTCATACGGCAGGGCGGATGCGCAAGAACCGCATCCGGGTGTTGGCTGGTGACAAAGTGCAAGTCGAGATGACCCCCTATGACCTCACCAAAGGCCGCATTACTTACCGGTTTAAGTAGAACAGGTTCGACACCGCGGCGCGAGACGCTACGGCGCCAGCGCGCGCGCGGTTTTGGCCGGCGCTCGGATGGCGAGGCGCGGCTGCCGCTTGTTCTTGCCAGCGGATCGCCGCGACGGCTGACCCTGTTGGGCCAAATCGGGATCGAACCGGATGCCCTGCGCCCGGCATCGATTGATGAGATGCCAAAGCGTGGAGAGACGCCACGCGCGCTGGCCAACCGGCTGGCACGCGGCAAAGCCGAAGCAGCACGTGATCAGATCGCCGATGACGTTGACCTGGCTCACGCCTTTGTGCTCGCAGCCGATACGGTTGTGGCGGTCGGTCGGCGCGTTCTCGGCAAACCAACCGTTCTGGAAGAGGCTGTGGCGTCGCTGGAATTGTTGTCGGGCCGGGCGCACCGGGTGCTGACCAGTGTTTATCTAATCACGCCTGATGATCGCTTGCGTGGGCGGGTGGTGGAGACCCGCGTCAGGTTCCGCCGGCTGTCGCGCGAAGACATCGAGGCCTATATCGCATCTCGTGAATGGCGTGGGAAAGCGGGCGGCTATGCGATCCAGGGTATCGCCGGTTGTTTTGTTCAGAAGCTGGTCGGCTCCTATTCAAACGTTGTCGGGCTGCCTTTGACCGAGGTCGCGGGATTGCTGGTGAGCGAGGGCATGCCGGTGCATTACGGCTGGCTCAATGCAGCCGAACTCGAACCCGAATAGATTGAAGTGGCTTTGACTGCGAACAACGACAATTCCAGGACCGCAGTGCATGTCGTGCGCTGCCCCAATTGCGCCAGGCCTGCCGTTTCCGCGTATCGTCCGTTCTGTTCACCGCGCTGCAAGGACATCGACCTTTCGCGGTGGTTGAGCGGTGCTTATGCCATTGCTGGCGGCAATCAGGACGAAGA
Source organism: Hyphomicrobiaceae bacterium (assembly GCA_965223355.1). Lineage (GTDB taxonomy): Bacteria > Pseudomonadota > Alphaproteobacteria > Rhizobiales > Hyphomicrobiaceae > Tectiglobus. The sequence goes on along the minus strand of CBDCWE010000003.1, from coordinate 1,386,311 downwards.
CGAAGATGGCGACAGCATCGTGCGGGACGGCGAACAAGCGCCCTGACAGTGGCGCCGACACCGGCCACCGGCACCGGCACCGGAGCATTCGTGTCCGTCAAGGAGCTGTCGGGGACCATGTCCTGTCATCTCGAAGCAATGCGTTTGCGGTGATAGCCAGCCAGCGTATGATTGCAGTTATAGCGACGTTGGCTCACTTACCGGCGGCGAACAGCCCTGGGCAATCTCTGATCAAGTCTCAGGCCTCCAAGAGGCAACGCCCGTTGCCGGGACCGTCAGCATCTGTCTCGTTTGTCAAGGCATCTTGGGCCCCATTTTCGGTTTTCGAAGATCAAGGTGTTGGCGAGAATGATGCGTTTTCGCCAGCTTGCCGCCTTGATCGCCACTTTAGAGGCGAGCAACTTTCTGCCTTTATTCGGGATCGTTCCGATTCCGAATAAAGGCAGGTTGCTCTAGGCGCGCCGCCGGCTGAAATAGGTCGAGGCGGCCCAGCCGGCGCCGGCGGCGACGAACACGGCTGCGATGCCGTAAATCAGCGGAAAGCCGACCGCGAAGTTGTAAAGAAAGCGACCGACGCCTTCGCGGGCCAACTGCACCGTCGACTCGAACGTGTCGAGGAGAATGCCTTCCCGAAACAGATGGACGCGGGCGCGCAGCGGCCCGACAGGGACGTTTGCCGGCAGATCGATGGTGGTGCGAAACAGGCTCTTGCCAACGAACGCCACGCCAAATTCGTTCTGCACGTATAGGCCGTGCTTTTGTTTGAGGCGAACGACCGCTCTTTTGAAGCCGGCGAGTTCGTCCGGTTTTAAATCGCGCGCCGAAGGACCGTGCGCGGACATTGAGATGTGCTTAAAGCCGATGGCGTGCTGGTCAAGAAGATGCGGTTCGGTGATCTCGTCCAGCGGCCTGGTCGATGAAATCGCATAGTAACTGGGGATCGATGAGAATTCGATGGCTTTGGTGTTGACCCAGATCCCGCCGAAGTTCGATTTGCGCCGGGAGATGAGCCGGCTGCGCACGCCTTCGAGCACAATCACGACATCGTACTGGTCAGCGTCGGTGGATGGCTCCTCGGCGTTTGCGATTGCACCGAACACGATGATTTCGGTGCCGGTGAAACTCGAGGTAATGCCCACTGTTCGGGTTGAAATGTCGGCCTGAACGGTCTCACGCGGTTGCCCCGCAGCGCGATCGCAAAGCCCCAAGACTGCCACGGCAAACAGCACGCACAGCTGCCAACTCAGTCTCAAAGAAGGACGTGTGTTTGGCGCCATTTCCATTGCTAGTGGCCTCCGAGCACGGGGCCGATGGAATAAAGCTCGACAGGCGTTGCAACCAGTCCCCAGGCCATCCGCATGCACACGGCAATCACCAATGCCGCCAGCAAAAAGCGCAACTGCTCGCCCTTCAACTTTTCGCCGACGTCGACACCGAATTGTGCACCGATCACACCGCCAACCATCAGCAACAACGCCAGCACGATGTCGACCGTCTGGTTCTGGGTCGCATGCAGGATCGTGGTGGCAGCAGTGACGAACACGATCTGGAACAAGGACGTGCCAACAACAACATTGGTCGGCACGCGCAGCAGATAGATCATGGCGGGAACCATGATGAAACCGCCGCCGACGCCCATGATGGCTGCGAGGAAGCCGACCAGGCTGCCGATCAGAAACGGTGGAATCGCGCTGATATAGAGCTTCGAGCGATGAAACCGCATTTTCAGCGGCAGGCCGTGAATCCAGTTGTGCTGGCCGGGGCTGCGGCCCACCGCACCCTGGCCGGTTCGCGACTTTCTGATGGTATTGATGCTTTCGATCAGCATCAACGTTCCGACGATGCCAAGGAACGTCACGTAGCTCAGCGAAACGACAAAGTCGAACTGGCCGACCTCGCGCAGCCACTTGACGAACTGGACGCCGATGATCGAGCCCAACAGACCTCCGACCAAAAGCACCGTGCCCATTTTGAAATCGACGTTGCGGCGTTGCCACTGGGCGATGGCACCGGAAACCGAAGATGCCACGATCTGTGCCGCTTCGGTGCCGACGGCGACAGCTGCAGGAATGCCGCTGAAGATCAAGAGCGGCGTCATCAGGAAACCGCCACCGACGCCAAACATCCCGGACAGAAATCCGACGGCCGCGCCCATCCCGAGAAACAGGAAGATGTTGGCGGACATTTCAGCGATTGGCAGGTAGAAGTGCATTTTTGCGTCCGAAAGCGGCTCTGACCATGGGAGTCTCTCGCAATCACCGCGCTTTGTCTGGCTCAGTCGCCAAAACCAACGTTGTGGTGGGTGAAGAGGCCCTCGAATGCTGTGGTGTTAAGCCAGTGCGCTTGGCAACGGTCAACGGTTTTGCGGAAAGCGCGCGCACTTTTCGCACGTGGTGTGACACTGGGCGACAATGTCAGCTTATCACCGCCAGTGCAAACACGAGCGCCGGAAGGACCGGGCCGGCGGCGTGGAATGGCGCGCCGGACAAGCAACGCGGATGATCAGGCCGGTCCCAAACAACGGTCCCAAACAACAGTCCCAAACAGCAGCCGTCGCAAATTGTGCGGTCGCGTTAACTGCGTGAGTTTGCCGAAGTCCGGTGTTGCCATTGGTTGCCGGCAAAATGGGGATCATTGGACAATCGGCTGATGGCCCGACGACGCCATTGAGCAACGGTCTTGTCCGCCTCGGCGACAGTCGCCGAATTCAGCTTGTTGATCAGGCCGCGACGGCGGCGGTCGGCATCGCCATCACCGTTGTGCGCTGCCAGTGCGAACCACTTGTAAGCCTGGGCCAGGTCCTTGGAGACGCCAAGGCCGTTTTCATAGAGAATTGCCAGGTTGAACTGGCTGTCGGCGAGGCCGCGTTCGGCGGCTTCACCAAACCACCGTGTAGCGGCGCCGTAATCGGTATCGCCGACCTTGCCGCTGGCCAACAGTACGGCAAGATTGTGCATCGCCTTGATATTGCCCTGACGCGCTGAACGCTCATACCAGATCTTGGCACGGGCGAAGTCCTGGGTAACGCCGAAGCCGCGCTCATAGAGCGTTGCGAGGCGATACTGAGCAAGTGCAAAGCCCTTACCGGCAGATTTCCCATACCATTTGACGGCTTCCTCGAAGTTTTGCGCTACGCCCTTGCCTTCGGCATAGCGGGCTGCGACCTCAAAGCTTGCGGAAGGATCACCGTTGGCTGCCGCCAAACGCAGCGACAAAGGGCCGATGAGGGCTGAGGGGAGACTGTGGTTGAGCGGGCTTGCCGCTTGGCCGGTGGCGCGAGCGCCGGCGGCCGGCATCGGCGCCGGTGGCACCAGCGCGGCCGGGGTCGCAGCGGCAACCGGTTGCGAGGCGCCAACTTTGGTCGACAACGCAGCGCTCTCTTGTGCATCGTCGTGGCGCTTGATCTGATCTGCCGTCAAACCCGTGGCCGGCGGCGTGATGGCGCCACCAGCTGGGAATCCACGCTGCAACAGCTCGGTGGTTGTGCGACCCGGCGAGGGGGTTGCGGTTGCGCCGCCATCAGGCAGTGACCCGGATTGCGCGGCGGGCACGATTGGTTTCCCGGCGGCGAACTTGGTTTGATCCGGCGCTTGGGCCTTGTTGGTAGGCGGCTTTGGGTAATCAGTCCAGCCGAACACCAGGTTGGCACCGCCAAAACCGATGGCCAACAGGGCCACGACAGCCAATGCCAGACGAACCGGTGATCGCTTGACACCGGCCAGGCTCGATTTGGTCTCGCCTTGGCCGGCCGCGCTCCTGGTCTTGCCGATAGGGCTCGCCGGTTCGGCCGCATCCTGGTTGGTGGCGTCGTTGGTCAACTCGAATTTATGGCCCTGCTGCTGCAGTCTGGCATTGGCCTTGGCGGCAGCTCTGCGCGCTTCGGACAGGAAATCGCGACCGCCATGGGCTGACGGTTGAGGAGCCGATTGCCGCCGTTCAGGTTGCGCGCGCAACTGCGGTGCTGACTGAGCAGGCTGCTCCGCCTTGCGGTTTGCAGGCGGTGGTGCTGCGCTCGTCCGCGGGCCGGCAGCTGCAACGTCGTTTGAGGTTCGGGCCGGTTGTGCTGGCGCCGCGGGCCGCTCGAGCTTGTCGACGCGGTCGAGCAGTTTTTCAAGACTTTGGTGCAGCGTTTCCAGGCGATCGGCTGTGTGTTTGCCTTCAGTGCGCTGTTCGACAATCAGATTGTCGAGCAATCCCTTGACGCTGGCCAACAGTTCCGAGGTGCGACCCGTATCGTCCGTGGCGGCAGGCAGTGCCTCTGCAATTTTTTGCGACGACCGGTCGGCCACATAGCTGGCAACGAATTCAGCTATTTGCTGCGAATCAACGGATTGCTGGTTGTCAATGATCGGCGCCATCATCGCCATCAGGCGATCTTGGGACAAGCGGGTTGCGAGATCGCGGATGTCGTTCTCGATCGATGTCAGGCGTGCCAACTCTGACTGGGACTTTTCGAGCTGCGATGTGAAGTTGCGGATGCACGCCTCGACGTCCTTGAGCGCTGCGGAGTTGTGATCGCTCGAAACGGCAGCAAACGCATCCAGAACGCGCTGTTCCATATTGCTCAGACGGTTGTCCATGGTCTCAAGGATCAGACCCGACTGGTCCGCCCGATGCAGCTCGGCTGCGAGATGGTCGGCAATGCGCGAAAACTGTGCCGAGAGCCAGTCCTTGTCGGTGTCGGCAAGATCGCGCGGTAAGCCGCCAATGTCGGCGCGGAATACGGCTAACTGATCACTCAACCAAGTGCGATCGTCGCTGGTCATTGCTGCCGGGCGTGCGATGGCGGCTTGCGGACCCAGCGGATGCTGTCCAGGTCGACTGGGTTCACGGTCCGTGCTGGCGGTCTGCAGCGCCGGCAAACCGGCTTCGCCGGCCTCGTAGAGCCGCATCAGTTTCTCGGCACTGTCGTTGTCCCAGGGCTCCTCCGGATTGCCGGGCCGACCCAATGTTTCCGGCGGCGGCGCGGCTTTGTTGCCGGGCGGGCTCGCATACGCCGGATCGAGCGTTGCGGTTGCTTCTGCGCCGAGCATGCTGGTCAGCTTGGCCAAGGCCTGTTCGTGCCGCCCTGGTCCGACCGTTGCGACGGGCGCTGCGGCGAGGTTGGCAGGTCCGGGTGCCGCACGCGTAAAGAACGCGGCCGCACCACGACGGGGCGGACCCGTGTCCGGTCGCCCTATGCGCTTGGCAAGACCCGCTATAGCGTCTTCAATCTGTTTGAATGCGCCGTGCAATTGCGGCGGCAGACCGGCTCCTGTGCGCCGTGTCGTTGCCGACAAATTATCGATGCGCTCCTGCATTTCCTGCATCGCCGCGGTCTGGCGACGGTCGGAATCTGCCATCATTTCGGTGATTGCTGTCAGGACGGCTGAAATCTGCGATGATTGTTCCGCCTGTGGCGCAGCCGCTGGGATCGTCACGTTAGCCGCGACGTGCTGGTTGAGCCTGCTATCTTGTTCCGACATGAGATTCCCCGAACCACCTGAAATTGCGACTTGGACGATTGCGGTCCCGGTGACGAACGCATGTCGCAGGGATCCGGCCTCCCGTGCCGGACGGAACCGTCGCTGTGGTCCACAGCGCACGGGGGCCCCGGACCCTTCCGCGGTCACAGTTGGTGATTCGTGGTAAATGCCTTGTTAATGACCTGCTCTAGAAGGCTGGACTTGCGAAGTTTTTCGCCAGTTCCAGATCTGTGAGGGGCGGTGCTCGACGCGCTCGCGAAGTGATCGGACCGGATCATTTCCGCCGCAGGCGGGGGTGTATCGCCGCGCCACCCCACGGCCCGCTACCCGGCCCGGCCAGCGGCGAGATCATGGGCTTTGGGCGACCGGCGCGCGAGCGCGGGCTGATACAACGCATCGCCGTTTGACGACCATCCATAACGGGGGGCCATGACGGGGGGCCATGACGGGGGGCCATGACGGGCGATCAGGCCCCAAACGCCTCGTTAAGGGAATCATCCACTTGTAACTTAACCGACCCCGGCGTTGCTCAGAGGCGTCCTCAATCTGTACGGATCTCGCGGTCGGTGACGTAACCGCCTTCGATATCGGTGGCGCGGGCCTTCGGGTCGCGCTCTGCCGGGTCGCCCCAGCCGCCACCGCCGGACGTCTCGAGACGCACGATGTCGCCGCGCTGCAGGTCGATGCCGGAGATCTTGGAGGGCAGTTCGCGCACGTCGCCGTCACGCTGCAAGGTGAAGCGGCCCTTTGAACCCGGTTCGCCGCCGTTGAGGCCATAGGGTGCATACCGAAAGCGCTCGAAGCTGCCTGAAAGCACCCCCCAATCGGCATCCAGGCGCCATTCGCGCGCAAGCCCCAGCCCGCCGCGAAATTGGCCGGCCCCGCCGCTGTCGGGGATCAGTCCATAGTGCGTGAACGTGATCGGAAACAACGTTTCGCACATCTCGACGGGCGAATTGGCGAGGTTGTGGAACCCGGCGGAAAATCCGCTTGCCCCATCGGCTTCGGGATGCCCGCCCCAACCGCCCACTTCGACCTCGAAGTAGACGCGGCGCTCACCCGCCACAACCGGATCCGGCGCTGACAGGGCGGCAACATAAGAAACGCCGTAGTAGGCGGCCGGGATCTTGTCGGGGGCCGCTTTGGCGAGCGCGCCGAGAACGGTTGTGACGACCCGATGGCCGGTCGCCATACGGTTGGCGACGGGTGCCGGCGGCTCACAATTCACGAGTGATCCGGGACGGCAGACGACCTCGATTGGGCGATAGGCGCCCGAGTTGGCCATGGCCTTGCCGTCGGCCGCGCACAGCAAGGCGCAGTAAACGCCCGACCGTGCCATGTTGAGCGTACAGTTGACGGGCCCCGGGGCCTGGTCAGCCGACTTCGAAAGATCGACCCGGCAGCTGTCGCCGGCAATCTCAACCGTGGCCGATACCACCAATCCGACCGCTTGCTGGCCGTCATCATCGACAAAATCCTCGAATGTGTAGGTGCCGTCCGGCAGGTCGCGAATGGCGTCACGCATGGCCGCCTCGGATTGATCAAGGACGACGTCCATGGCGGCCGTCAGTTGATCCGGCCCATAGCGCCGGACCATTCGATCGACGGCCGCCGCGCCGACCTCAAGACAGGCAACCTGAGCCTGCACATCGCCGCCAATTTTGTCCGGTTCGCGGCTGTTCTGGCGAATGATGCGCACGACGGCGTCATTTATGCGGCCTGCCTCGCGCAGTTTAACCGGCGGCAAGCGCAAACCTTCCTGATAAACCTCCCGCGCCGCGGCGTAATAACTGCCCGGTGCACCACCACCAACGTCGACGTGATGGACGATCGATGCCGCTATCGCAACGCGACGGCCATCGCCAAACACCGGCTGGAAGGCAACGAAGTCGGGCAAATGCTGGCCACCGCAATAGGGATCGTTGGTCAGAATGATGTCGCCGTCGTTCCAATCCTCGAGCGGGATGTGGCCGGCAACAATATCATCCAGGCAGACGGACATGCTGTTTAGATGAATCGGGATACGCGTCGATTGCGCGACGGCCCGGCCTTTGCCATCGAACAGCGCAGTCGAATAGTCGAGCGTTTCGCGCACAACGGTTGAACGGGCGGTGCGCCAGATCGAAAGGTTCATTTCCTCGGCCCCGGCGATCAGCGCATTGCGGATGACTTCGACCGTCACGGGATCCAACTGACGCATCGCTCACCCTTCCTTGCGCGTTGCAATCAGATCACCGCCGTGCGCGGCTCGCACCTGCCATCCCGGCGCAATCAGCAGCACCGTGTAGGCTTCTTCGATCAATGCCGGGCCATCGATGGCCGGTTTTGCCTCAGCGCTCCGAGCCAGCGCGTCATCACGCGTGTACACCGGCAGCTCCTGCCACTGCCCGGCAAGGCATACTGTGCGCGAAGTGGGCGCTGCCGATGCGGACGCAGATGTAGATGTAGATGTAGATGTAGATATAGATGCGGGCATCGCCGCGCGCGCACTGGTCAGTGTCGCGCGGTCCAGCCGACCGGTTGCCACGGCGCGCAACGTGACGAGTTCGACCACCTCGTCCGGGGCACTGTGGGCATAGCGTTGCTGATGCAGGCGGTGGAAAGCTGCGACCAGACGTTGCACGGCGGCGGGATCGACGGCGGCGTGCGCACCGGTCAAGCCGGGCCAGGGGGTTGCGATTTCATAGGCCTGACCGCGATACCGCAAATCGCCGGTAAACGTGATCAGATGACGCTCTTCCGCCAGACCGGTTTGCGCCAGCATTGCTGCCGCTTCGGTGCCCAGGTCAGCGACAATCGCCGCAATGCGATCCGTGTTGGCCGGGGCGGCCAACATCAATTCCGAGCGCGACAGATCGCGGCGCAAGTCGGCCATCAGGATTCCGCGGGCGGAAAGCGTCGAAGCATTGGCCGGAAAGACAATGCGTTCGATATCGAGCTCGTCGGCAACGGCACAGGCATGGAGACCAGCGGCGCCGCCAAACGGGGCCAGGGTGAAGTCGGCGGGATCGGCACCCTTCTCGAACAGGCCCAGGCGGATTGCCCCGGCCATATGCGTGTTGGCAACGTCAACAATGCCGGCGGCCGCAGCGTCCGGTGGCAATGCCAAAGGGCCCGCCACTTTCGCACTGACCGCCGCGCTTGCCAGTTTCACATCCAGGGCCATGCCGCCGCCCATGAACGCGGACGGCGCAATGCGCCCGAGTACCGCATTGGCATCCGTGACCGTCGGCCGGGTTCCACCGCGTCCGTAACACGCCGGGCCAGGGTTGGCACCGGCGCTCTGCGGGCCGACGCGGAGCGCGTTCGCTTCCGCCCTGGCGAGACTGCCGCCGCCAGCGCCGATCGTGCGGATCTCGATCATCGGCAGGCGAATCGGCAGCCCGTCGATTTCGGATTCCGCGGTGACGCCAACGACACCGTCATCGACGATGCAAATGTCGGAACTGGTGCCACCCATGTCGAGGCCGACAAGATTGGCGATGCCATGTTCGCGGGCAAGACGGTCGACCGCCATGGCGCCGCCGGCCGGCCCCGATAGCAGCAGGTTGACCGGCATCCGTGCCGCCTCGTCAGGCAACGCCACGCCGCCATTGGATTGCACCATGTAGAGGCGCGCCGCGACACCGGCATTTTCGAGGCGTCCAGTGAGCCGTTCGAGATAGCCGGAAATGACCGGCTTCAGCAGGGCATTGAGGACCGTGGTCGAGGTCCGCTCGTACTCCCGGATTTCCGGGGATGACTGTGCCGATGTGGTGATGCTCAGGTGTGGGGCGATGGCGCCTACGAGTTCGGCGGCGCGGCGCTCGTTCACGTCGCAACGGTAGGCGTGCAGGAACGCGATCGCCACCGCCTCGATACCGAGCGAGACCAGCCGTTCGGCAAGCGCGACAATGCCCTGCTCGTCAAGCCCGACCGCCACCGTGCCGTCTGCACGAACCCGCTCACGGACACCGAAACGAAGCTGGCGCGGTATCAGCAGGGCGCGGTCTTCCACCTTCAAGGCATAGACGTTCTTGCGCATGTGGCGACCGATTTCGAGGACATCCTCAAAGCCCGCAGTTGTGATCAGCGCGCCCTTCGGCAGTTTGCGTTCGAGGACGGCATTGGTCGCAATCGTCGAGCCGTGCATGATCAAACCAATGTCGGACGGAGCAAACCCGAACTGATTGGCGGCGCCATCGATCCCGGCAATCAACCCGATCGAGGGATCTTGCGGGGTGGTCGGTGTCTTGTAGGCCTCGATCCCGCCGGTTCGCGCATCGTGGATCTCCAGATCCGTAAAGGTACCGCCAACATCGACAGCGACACGAACGGGTTTGCCTGAGGACATGGCCGCAAACTCACAAATCCGGGCACATTGGCGCCGATTTGGCTAAGATATGCAAGGCGCGGCACCGAGACCGGGCTGGTTGCCCATTCCAGTGGTGCAACGCTTGAGATCGCAGTGCCAAATCGGCGTCCGCAGGATATGGCCAATTAGCTTCGCTGCGGCGTCGCAAAGATTTGAAAATGAACCACATTGTCTGCATCCTTGCTCCTGGCAGCGAAGCTAATTGACTCATACCAATGTGCCCGGATTTGTGAGTTTACGGCCATGAACGGGGCCTGTGCGTGATGGGATTGGTTGTCGATTGCGGGTAGGATATCGTGACACGGCCCGATCGCAATCGCACCGCGCTTTCATCACAACTCCGATTGCGCTTGCCTCTCATCGTGCAGGTCAGACATGCCAACGCACCAGAAACGATTTGACGCTGTCATCTGCGGAGCAGGCATCGCGGGCATTGCCGCCGCTCACGCACTGGTCCAGGCCGGCCTCAAGAACGTGGCAATCGTAGACCGAGAGCCCCCGCTTAGCCTGACCAGCGACAAGTCGACCGAGTGCTATCGCAACTGGTGGCCGGGACCCGGCGACGCGATGGTTGCACTCATGAACCGCAGCATCGATCTGATGGACCACCACGCGCACCAATCGAACAACACGTTTCAAATGAACCAGCGCGGCTACGTCTTTGCGACCGCCCGCGAGGACATGATCGATGTCTTCGAGCGCCAAGCCCTCGAGGCCGAGGAACTGGGCGCCGGGCCGCTGCGCAAAATATCGAACAACGCCGACTACGCGGCGGCACCGGCGCAAGGATACGATCTCGGGATCGACGGCGCGGATCTGATCCTCAACCGAGCGCTCATCAACGAGCATTTCGCGTACCTCAATCCGCAGACGGTTGCGGTGCTGCACGCGCGGCGATGCGGCGCGCTCAGTGCGCAACAGCTTGGCATGTATCTCCTCGAGCGGGCGCGGGCGGCGGGCGCAACGCTGGTGACAGGCGATGTCACGGATCTTGAAACGAGCGGCGGTCGGATCTCCGGCGTGGTCGCGACCACTGCAGCCGGCACCACCCGGCTTGCCAGCGATACGCTGGTTTTGTCGCCGGGCCCGTATCTTGGGGACCAGCTTGGTCGGCTCGGAATATCGTTACCGATCCAGGTCGAAAAACACATCAAGATCAGCATGTCCGATGCCAAGGGCGTCGTGCCCCGTGACGCCCCACTGATAATCTGGACGGATCCGGTCAAGCTGCCGTGGAGCGAGGATGAGCGCGCGGCGCTGGCGGCGGATGCGGCGACCCGCTACCTGGTCGACACATTTCCGGCCGGCGTGCATGGCCGGCCGGTCGGCGCCGGTGACCAGGTTCTGATGTACTGGACATACGATTGCGAACGCGCCGACCAACCGGAATTTCCGCTGACCTGGGACCCGGTTCTGCCGGAGATCACGCTGCGCGGCATGGCGGCACTGGTGCCCGGTCTCAAGGCCTATTTCGAGCCGATGCCAAAGCCGTTCGTTGACGGCGGCTACTATACAAAGACGCCCGAGAACCGGCCGCTGATCGGCCCGTTGCCGGTTCGCGGTGGGTTTGTCTGCGGGGCATTTTCCGGCTTCGGGATCATGGCTGCGTGCGGCGCGGGCGAACTCGTGGCCGAACATGTGGTCAACGGCGAACTACCGCACTACGCGTCGGCGTTTGTGCCCAGCCGCTATGAAGACCCCGCCTATCGGAAACTGTTGGACGATTGGGACACTTCGGGACAACTCTAGGGCGACCCGCCTTTAGTCGGGATCGTTCCGATTTCCGAATAGGGGCAGGTCGCGCTAGAAACACTGCTGGGCCCCGGGACGCAAACAGGAGGAACGTCGCCATGAAACTGGGTTTGACGATCGGCTATTCAGGTGCCCGGATGGAGCTGCCGCTGGAGCGCGTCAAACGGGCCGAGGACCTCGGCTATGACTGCGTCTGGACGGCGGAAGCCTACGGCTCGGATGCCGTGACGCCGCTTGCCTATCTCGCCGGTCAAACGCGGCGCATCAAACTTGGCACCTCGATTATGCAGCTGGCCGCGCGCACCCCTGCCAATGCCGCCATGTCGGCGGCAACGGTCGATGCGTTGGCCGGCGGCGGCCGCTTCATTGCCGGGCTCGGCGTGTCGGGGCCGCAGATCGTCGAGGGTTGGTACGGCGAGCCTTGGGGGCGGCCCTACTATCGGCTCAAAGACTACGTCGAGATCATGCGCAAGATATTCCGGCGCGAGGAGCCGGTGACCCATCACGGCAAGGAAATCAGCCTGCCTTATAGCGGCGAGGGTGCGGCCGGAGTTGGCAAGCCACTGCGATCGATATTGCACATGAACCCGAATATTCCGATTTACATTGGCTCCGGGAATGCCGCAACCGTGCGATTGACCGCGGAAATCTGCGATGGCTGGCTGCCGCTCGGGCTGACACCGGCTTCGGTGCATGAGTACGTGCCGTGGCTCGAGGAAGGCTTTGAACGCGCGCGCGCAAAGGGGCACGACAAAGGTTTCCACAACTTCGAAGTCGTTGCCTCGGCGCACGTGGATGTCGACACCGACGTCAAGGCGGCACTGGCACGGCTGAAACCGGAAGTGGCGCTTTACGTCGGCGGCATGGGCCACCGCAACAAGAACTTCCACAAGGATATGATGACCCGGCGCGGCTTTGGCGACGCCGCCGAGCGCATTCAGGAGCTTTATCTGGCCGGGCGCAAGCAGGAGGCCACCGACGCCGTGCCGGATGAATGGGTCGACGAGAAATCGCTGGTCGGCCCGCCGGCGCGGATCGAGGAGCGGTTCCAACGATGGGCTGACTGCGAACTGCTCGACTCGCTCTACGTGCGCACCAAGCAGGACGAGGCCATCGAGGTGATGGCCAAGGTTGCGCGCTTGAACGCCGGCGCCTGACACTTTCAGCACAGCATGGCCGGCACGTCGGGCGCCAGTCTGCTCCAGGCCCGATCCGTTCCAGGCCCGATCCGCCCCAGGCCCAATCCGCGCTAGGCCCAATCCGCTTTAGGCCCAATCCGCTTTAGGCCCAATCCGCTTTAGGCCCAATCCGCTTTAGGCAATGTCGCTGAACAGCGTCTCGACGTAGTTGATGCCCATCCGGCGTTTGACCTCGCCGAGCACCTGGGATGCCTTCTCGCGCCCGGCTTCGGTGCCGCGAAACACGGACTTTTTCACATAGGAAAGATCGCTCTTTAGTGCATGGCGCCGTTCGCGGATCGGCTGGATCAAGCCCTGCAGGCACGGCAGCAATCGCTTCTTGATGTCGCCGTCGCCGACGCCGCCCTGAAGGTAGCGCTGTTTGAGGGCGTCAAGTCCGTCTGTCTCGGCATCGAACGCATCAAGATAGGTGAAGATCACGTTGCCTTCGATCACACCCGGCTCGCTGATCTGGCGCCCGTCCATGCCCGGATAAAGCGAATTGACGAACGCCTTGATTTCCTTGTCGGAGGCATCGAGGTGCAAGGCGTTGCCGAGCGACTTCGACATTTTCGCCTTACCGTCGGGTGCCGGAAGTCGACCGACCCGGGGATACATGCCCTCGATCGGCTTGAGGGCGCCGGCGCCGTAGAGGCCTGCGAAGGTCTGGACGATGTCGTTGGTCAGTTCGAGCATCGGCGCCTGATCATCACCAACGGGCACGAGATCGGCGCCAAAGCCGACGATATCGGCAACCTGCGACACCGGGTACATGAAGAAGCCGGCCGGAACATGGTCGCTCATGCCCTTCTGCTGGATCTCCGCTTTGACGGTCGGATTGCGCTCGACGCGGCCGACGCCAACAAGATTGGAGAGGTACATGTAGAGTTCGGCAAGCTCCGGCACCATCGATTGAATGACAATGTGGGTGCGCTCCGGGTCAATGCCGGCGGCGATATAATCGCACGCAACCTCAAGAACGTTCGAGCTGACGACCTCCGGCGTGCGCGCGTTATCGGTGAGCGCCTGCATGTCCGCAATCAGGATAAAGACCTCATAGTCGTCCTGAAGCTCGACCCGGTTTTTCAGCGAGCCGACGTAATGGCCGAGGTGCAGCTGCCCGGTTGGCCGGTCGCCGGTCAGAATGATCTTTCTGTCTTGATCGCTGCTCATGGCGCAAAATCCAATTCTGTGGTGATGGGGCACGCCCGTTTACCTCGGCAACGGCGAGATGCGCGTGCAAATTCAACCTCGCGCCCAGTGCCGACGCGATCGGATCGGTCAGTGCCGGCCGTCAAGACCGTACCACGGCGCGGCCGCTGCCCGCTGCTTCGTCAGCTGCGATTCTTGCGTTCGCGAACTTCGCCGAAGACCTCGGCGTTGCTGGCGGATTCCATGCCGATGACCTTGCGGATTTCAGGACTGTCGACACGGATGAAGGGGTTGGTGGCAAGCTCGTCGGCGAGTTTGGTCGGCAAGGTTGGCTTACCCTCGGCACGCAAGGCCTCGACCGCTTTCATCCGCGCCTGAAGGGCGGCATTGCCGGGCTCCACCGTCAGCGCGAATCTGGCGTTGGCAACGGTATACTCATGCCCGCAGTAGAGCATGGTTTCCGGCGGCAGTTTCACGATCTTCTCGATACCGCTCCACATTTCAGCCATCGAGCCCTCGATGACGCGGCCGCAACCCATGGCAAACAACGTGTCGCCGACAAATGCGACATTGGCGTCCGGGAGCCAATAGACGATGTGGCCAGCGGTGTGGCCGGGGGTTTCGAAAACCTTGACGTCGAAGTTGCCGAATTTGAAGGTATCGCCCTCGCCGACCTGCTCATCGATACCCGGAACCTTGCTGGCTTCCGGCCGCGGTCCGATAATTTTACAGCCGGTTTCCGATTTGAGCGGCAGGTTGCCGTCGGTGTGATCCCAATGGTGGTGCGTCGTCAGAATATGGGTCAGCGTCCAACCCTTGTCCCTTAAGGCGCTACGCACCGGATCGGCGGCCGGGGCATCAATCGAGGCAACCATGCCGGTGTCGGGATCGCGGATAAGAACACCATAATTGTCATCCAAACAAGGAAACTGGTGGATTTCGAGCTGGGCCATGACCAAGTCCTGTGCGTTACGTCGTGTTGATCTGGAACGGTAAAATAGGCGATTGTGGCGGCACCCTACCATCGGCGCTCGTGAATGCAACACGCAGGTAGGAGGATTGAACGGGTGCGGCATGTATCTTGATGTTGCCGAGCTTAGGGCATTTTATTCGCGGCCGCTGGGGCAGACCGTGCGCCGCCTGATCGGCCATCGGATTCGCGCGCGTTGGCGCCACGCCCACAATCAAACGCTGATCGGCCTCGGTTACGCCGCCCCCTATCTCGGTGCCTATCGCGACCAAGCGGCCCGGTTCGCGGCCATGATGCCGGCTGCACAAGGTGCGCTCGTGTGGCCGCGGGAGGGCCCGACACACTGCGTCTTGGTGGACGAGACGACCCTACCGCTCGCCGACAACTCGGTTGACCGCCTGCTCGCCGTCCACTGTCTCGAGGGCGCCGACGGCACCCGGCAGCTGCTGCGCGAAATGTGGCGCATTCTGACGCCGGAAGGCCGCCTGCTGCTGATTGTACCCAATCGACGCAGCGTCTGGGCCCGGATCGACTCGACGCCGTTCGGCCACGGCCGGCCCTATAGCCGCGGTCAACTCGAACGCTTGCTGGGCGATGCGATGTTCTCGCCGGTCGATTGGGGATGGGCGCTGCACGTGCCGCCCGTGGATCGGCACATCGTTCTCAATTCGGCAATTGCCTTCGAACGCTTGGGAGCTCGCGTGTGGCCCGGGATTGCCGGCATCATTATTGTCGAAGCGAGCAAGGAACTGGTTGCTCCGACACTCAGCGGCCAACGCGCCCGGGCGCTTGGCGGACTGGTCACCGTGCGCGGCGTCTGAGGAACCTGCGATCACGTCACGGGTTGCCGACGGGCCCGGCCCCTGGCCCTGGTCGGGTTGTTCGGGCTGAGGGCCTGACTTAATCGCCGCTTTGCGCTCATCCATGCGGGGCTGTCAGCCCCTCAAACGCCCCACTAGATCATCGTGCTTTAAGTTGGAACCGCTATTGCGGTTCCAACTTAAAGCACAAAGATGATCGCCACTTTAGAGGCGAGCAACTTTCTGCCTTTATTCGGGATCGTTCCGATTCCGAATAAAGGCAGGTTGCTCTAGGGCGATTATCCCCGCGCGCTATGGTGAGCACGGCTGACGCCCTCATGGGGACAAACTCATGGGTCAGGGCAGCGCATCTGAATACGCCATTTTAAGTGATTGAGACCACTAGACCCCGGACGTGTTCTGAGGTTTCCTAGCGCCGGTAACATGGTTGGCGATCCCCGGGTGAGCACAGACGATGAGCACAGATAGCGTAGACACCTCGCCCGGCGAACCGGCGGCGCAAGCCAAAATCAGGGTCCGGGTTTGGCGCGGCGCTGATACTGGCGGATATCAGCAGTTCGAAGTCCCGCGCGGCGCCAATCAAACCGTTCTCGATGTTGTGACCTGGATCCAGCGCCACGCCGACCCGACACTTTCTTACCGTTTCGCCTGCCGGGTCGGCGTTTGCGGTTCGTGCGCGATGACGGTCAACGGCCGCCCGCGTTGGACCTGCCGCACCCATGTCGCGAGCGTTGCCGAGGACGGCCGGCTGGAAATCGCGCCGCTGGCCAATCTGCCGGTGATCAAAGATCTGGCAACCGACATGTCGCGGTTCTTCGAGAAGTGGCAACAGGCAAAGGGCAGTTTCGTGCCAACCGCCACGCGGCACGATGATGTTGCCGCCATCGCACCCGACGAGGAAACCCGCATCAGCGCCGACGAGGCGATCGAGTGCATCAATTGCGGGATTTGTTTTGCAGCCTGCGATACCGTGCGCTGGAGCCCCGGCTATCTCGGCCCTGCCGCCCTCAACCGAGCCTGGTCGCTGGTCAACGACGAACGCGACGGCGGCCAGCGCCAGCGACTGCAAGCGGTCGCTGCGGACGGCGGCTGCCACGCCTGCCACACGCATCAGAGCTGCGAGGCGCATTGCCCGCAAGGCCTCAACCCGACGGCGTCGATCGCCGGCCTCAAACGGCTCACCATGAAAGCCTACATTCGCGGAGAACTGAAGTGAACGAGATCCGCCTCTATACCTGGCAGCGCCTGACAGCGGCTTTGATGGTGCCGTTCATTCTCGTGCATGTCGCCGTCATCTTTTTCGCCATCTCGGACGGCCTCAGCGCCGATGAAATACTGGCGCGCACCGGCGGCAGCGTCGGCTGGGGGCTGTTTTACACGGTGTTCGTGTTGCTGGCCGCGGTGCACGGGTCGATTGGCGTGCGCAGCGTACTGCGCGAATGGACGCCGATCGATGATGCCGTCACCGACATTTTATCGATCAATCTTGGCGTTATCCTTGTGCTGATGGGTCTGCGCGCCGTTTACGCGGTGGTGATTGCATGAGCATTGAGATCGAAAATCGGCGCGACTCGCAGTATCGGCGCGATCTGCTCTGGATTGCTGCCATGGTGCATCGCGTCTCCGGCATTCTGCTGGCTTGCTTCCTACCTATGCACTTCCTGGCCCTTGGCCTAGCGATCGAGGGCGAAGCCAAGCTCGATGGTTTCCTGAAGTGGAGCGACAGTGCGCTTGTCAAGTTCGCCGAAACCGGTCTCATGTTCCTGTTGGCGGTGCATCTGCTTGGCGGCATTCGCATCCTGCTGGTTGAAAACCTGCCGTGGGACCCGGACCAGAAGCGACTGGCGGTCCTCGGGGTGTTCATCGCGATCGCACTGGCTGGCCTGTTCATCTGGCGGTTCCTGTGAGCCGCGCAACGGAGTTGGCAATGATCGAACGACAGCAAACGGATATTCTGATCCTCGGCGCCGGCGGCGCCGGCCTGTTCGCGGCGCTGCATGCACATCAAGCCGCACCGCATCTATCGATCACGGTTGCGAGCAAGGGCCTGCTTGGCAAGTCGGGGTGCAGCCGCATGGTGCAGGGCGGCTACAACGTCGCCGTCCACCCGGCCGACTCGATCGAGCGTCATTTCATGGACACCATCCACGGCGGCAAATGGCTGCCGCATCAGGATCTGGCCTGGACGCTGGTGGTCAAGGCCGTCGAGCGGATTCGCGAGCTCGAGAATGAGATCGGCTGCTTTTTCGACCGCAATCCCGACGGCACCCTGCACGGTAAAGCATTTGCCGGCCAAACCTTCGACCGGACCATTCACAAGGGCGACCTGACCGGTATCGAAATCGTCAACCGGTTGATGGAGCAGGTGTGGGCGCGCGATATTGCTCGCCTGGAAGAACACCGAGCCGTATCGTTCATTCCCGACAGGTCCGGCGACAGTGTTGCCGGTGTGTTAATGATCGACGTGCGAACCGGATTGTTCCGGTATGTCGCGGCCAAGGCCGTGCTGCTGGCGACCGGCGGCGGGCCGACGATGTACCGCTACCACACGCCGTCCGGCGACAAATCGATGGACGGCCTGGCGATGGCGCTGCGGGCCGGCCTAGCCTTGCGTGACATGGAAATGGTGCAGTTCCACCCGACCGGGTTGTTGGCCGGCAACGACACCCGGATGACCGGCACCGTGCTCGAAGAGGGACTGCGCGGTGCCGGCGGCCATCTGCTCAACGGCGACCAACAGCGCTTCATGGGCGACTATGATGAAAAGCTCGAGCGGGCAACCCGCGACGTCGTCTCGCGGGCGATGTATGCCGAGATGCGCGCCGGGCGAGTGACGCCGCACGGCGGCCTCTACATCAAAATGGACCATCTCGGCCCGGACGTGGTCGCGCACAAGTTCAAGGGCATGGTCGAGCGCTGTGCCGATTGCGGGTTCGATCTCGCTGGCGGCCTGGTCGAGGTTGTGCCGACCGCGCACTATTTGATGGGCGGCGTCGTGTGCGCAACGGATACATCGACAGCCATTCCCGGCTTGTTTGTTGCCGGTGAAGACGCCGGCGGTGTGCACGGAGCCAACCGGCTGGGCGGCAACGGCATTGCCAACTCCACGGTCTTCGGCGGCATTGCCGGCGACGTCATGCCCGGGTTTATTGCCAACAACCCGCATTGGCGACCGGCCGATGAAGATGTCCTTGCAGCGGAGGTGGCGCGCGCCACCCACCCGTTGCAACGCTCGACCGGCAACGTTCACGCGCTGCGTGACAACCTCCAGGATATGATGTGGGAACGGGTCGGGATACTGCGTGATGGCGACGGTCTGACGGCGGCGCTCGGCGATCTCGACGAGATCGAAGCACAGCTGATGAAGACCGGTGTCAGCGATGCCGACCGGGCGTTCAATCTGACCTGGCACGACTGGCTCAACCTGCGCTCGCTGGTCGACGTTTCGAAGGTCATTGCGCGGGCGGCCCTGCAGCGTCAGAACAGCCGCGGCGCGCACTTCCGCGAGGACTTCACCGGCGCGGGCGATCTCGAAACATCGCGTTACACCATTGCGCGTCTGCACGACGGCAACGTTCAGATTGGCGACGAGGCCGTCGACTTCACGATCGTCAAACCGGGCGAATCGCTCATCAAGGAAACTGACGCGGCGGCGTGACGGTGCGCCTGCGCCGGGCCCGCATGCTCACTCGGCGGCGATCATTTTCGTGCTCACGGCGGCCACCGTCCGGGCCCGCTCTCCACCCGGCGCTGCTTGGTTTGTCCTAAGGAGACCATGGGCGAACCGGGAGGCTTGGCGCCAACTGCGCAGACCTTGATTTTCTGCCCAGACGCACGATGATGCCGTGTGATGAACCAGGCCTTGGCATCACCTACCTTGCACGCCCGGGAGCGAATTCCTGGTTGATCACACGGGCCCCGCCCGACACCACGAACCGAACACATTCACAACCACGAGCACAAGCATTTGCCGGCACCATGACTCAGTCAACGACCAGCCACCATCCTCCCGCCAATCCGCTGGCGTGGGTCGGGCGCGACCTCGAACCCGACGCTGGCACCATCACCCTCACCAGTGGCGAGCGGACCGAAATCCTCGATCTCGCCGACATCCTTGAGGCCAACCCGCTGCCGACAGTCGTGCGCAGATCAGATATAAGTTCATCAATCATTGCGCAGAACACCTACCGAAGATATGACACCAAAGTGGTTGAAACTGTGGATATCCTGCCAATTCGGCTCAGGTCGCATATGCCGCAAACCGAGCGTTATGCGCATTTGGGGCAATCCGCATTTCATCGGCATCAGAATGCTTTTAGTGAAATGCAGCAAATTGCTCTGCACTGCAAGAGCGGTTCCAACTCAAAGCACAATGATGATCGCCACTTTAGAGGCGAGCAACTTTCTGCCTTTATTCAGGATCGTTCCGATTCCGAATAAAGGCAGGTTGCTCTAGCTGTGTATTTCCAGAAGGTTGTTCGCATTCTCCGTTGGAGATTGTCCATTCGGTCCGGGTCGGGGAAGCTGATGTTGTGCTCGTCAGTGATTCACCGGAGGAGCGAATGAACACCCACAAGAATGCACCCCTTACACCGGCAGGTCGAGAGCGCATGGTCCGCGCCGTTGTGGATGACGGCAAATCAAAGGCCGCTGTTGCTCGGGCCTTCCGCACAACCGCCAAAACTGTCGGCAAATGGGTTGGACGGTTCCGCGAGCACGGCGTCGAGGGCTTGCGTGATCGCTCATCCAGGCCCCGCTCATTGCCAAGCCAAACGCCGCTTGCCACTTGTGATGAAGTCGAAAGGTTGCGACGTCAGCGATACACCCAGGACCAGATTGCAGCCCAGACCGGCCTCTCGCGCACAACCGTCTCGCGCATCCTCAACAGCCGCGGTCTATCGCACTTGGCCTGCCTTGAACCGAAAGAGCCGCGCCCGCGATACGAACGGGAGACACCAGGCGAGATCATCCACATCGACATCAAGAAACTCGGGCGTTTTTCCCGGCCTGGACACCGTGTGACCGGCAACCGTCACGGCCAGTCCGCGACACGTGGCGTCGGCTGGGAATATGTTCACGTTGCTATCGATGACCATTCCCGCGTCGCCTATTGCGACATCTTTCCAAACGAGAAAAAGGAAAGTGCGCTCGCACATCTCGAGGCCACGGTGGCCTACTACAAACAACTTGGTGTCACCGTCACCCGCGTGATGACGGACAATGGTTCCTGCTATCGTTCGAAGGCCTTTCGCCGCGCATGCGCCAAACTCAACATCAAGCACATCCGCACAAAACCTTACACGCCGCAAACGAACGGCAAGGCTGAGCGCTTCATCCAGACGACCATCCGCGAATGGGCCGACGCCACCGAGTACCACTCATCCGAACAGCGCCAAGCCGACCTGTCTCAATGGCTACACCGCTACAACTGGCATCGCCCGCATGCTAGTCTCAACAAAAAACCACCCATCAGCCGCCTCGGCCTAACCGAGAACAACCTATTGAAGCTTCACAGCTAGAGGCCGGGAACTTTGCCGCCCGCACCCGGCGCTCGACCATTTTGCGCTGGCGCTCGATGAGCTCCAGTTCGACGAGCCGCAACAGGTAGCGAGGGTGATCGACACCGGCTTCGGCGCACTGGCGAGCCTGCTTCTCGTATTCGGCCAGAACCGTCGGCAGCTTGAGCTTCTTCAGATGATGCGTTAGCAGAACCTTCGGGTCAGCGGTCTCGGTATCACTCATGCCGCCTCCATCAAAGCTGCACAATCGGCGGCCCGCGTCACGGCGACATCGGCCTTAGGCAGATGGGGGTAGCGTTCAAGATCAAGCCGTGGCGGTCGATGCTCGAGCCGGGCGACCGCGATCTGTTTGATGGCATCGAAGCTGAGTGCCCCAAGCTTGATCGTTTCGGCGACGGCCAGGTCAACCAGGTCCTGATCGAACACCTCCATCAAGCGCAGAACCTGGATGAACTCGTGCTTGCCCTTGTTGCCGGAGCGCCGCTCCAGCAATCGGCGCAGATGAGCGAACTGGCCGGGCAGTTCCCATCCCTGCAACGGCGCGGCCTGATCCAACGCTCCCGGCTTCTGCTCGATCAGCGCGAGGTAGTGAAGCGGATCGAACACGAAGCCACTGCGCTCGTAACTTCTCGGGTGTCGGGCGATCTCTTCCGATCCCGCGAGGATCACGACCTCATCGACGAAGCCTTTGACTGTCACGGAACGATGGCCATGCGTGGTCGGCACCGAGTAGTCGTTGTTACGATAGCGAACCAGTGAGGTCGAGCTGACCCGGGATGAACGCACCTCGCACGGCTCGAACGGGGTGGCCTGCAACGACCGGAACGCGTTGAGATCGCTCAGAAGCCGCTCGCCGATCGTCTCTTCGTGCCGGCCGGCCTTACGGTCCTGGTCGGCAAGGCAGGCCGCTTCCAGACGTGCATTCAGCTCCGAGAAGCTCGCGGCCACAGGAGCGGGCGTCAGGAACCGCCGCCTGCCGTTCTTCACAAGCCCCTCGACCTTGCCCTTGTCGTTGCCCTTGCCGGGGCGCCCGAAGCGGTCGGTGAACAGGTAGTGGCTGGCAAGGCCGGTGAACGCGCGCGTTCGCTCGCGCCTACCATCACCGCAGATCTTTGCGACGGCCAGCTTGGTGTTGTCGTAGAGGGTCGATTGTGGAACACCACCGAAGTACGCGAACGCCGAGACATGCCCATCGAGGAAGGCTTCCGTTGTCTCGGCCGGATACGCCTTCATGAAGGCGGCATCCGAGTGCGGCAGGTCCATGAAGAAGACGTGCAGCTTGCAGCGATTGCCGCCGATGGCGCCGATCGCTTCGCCGAAGTCCACCTGCGCATGACCCGGCGGATGGTGAAGTGGGACGAACTTCTCCGCTGTCCGCTGACGCGCTTCACGAACATAGTCGGCGACGATCGTGTAGCCGCCATCGTAGCCGTGCTCATCCCGGATCCGTTCGAAGATCCGTTTGGCCGTGTGCCGCTGCTTCCTCGGCGCCTCGGCATCGGACTTCAGGATCGCATCGATGATCGGAATGAACGGATCGAGTTTTGGCTTGGCCGGTGGCTTGGTGCGCTGATAACCCGGCGGCGCCGAATAGGTGCACATCTTGTCGACCGTCGGCCGGCTGATCCCGAAAACCCTGGCAGCTTCGCGGCGACTGTTACCTTTGACTAAAACAAAGCGCCGAACTGCCGCGTAAACCTCCACGGCATACATCCTCTGGCCCCGCTCTTCCGATTCGGAAAAGCTCAGAGCCTACCCAGTGGCCGGATGTTACTCCGGCGCGACCGGCAACCTCGCCGCCGCTCCACTGGCCAACTATTGCGCCGGAATTCACAGCAGGGTACGGGTTCCTTGTTCTCGGCATGCAAACACGCTCTTCGATAACTCAAAAAGTGTCCATCAAACCGGGGGAAGTCCAAGAAACCGTCGATCAACTGAAAGCCCAAGGCATCGCGCTTGTCGACATCGGGCAGGACCGCTTCGTGCCAACCGCTAGCATTATGGTCGCCAAGCCGTTTAGCGAGAACCAGGCGAAATCGTTGGCTGACAAGAGCTACAAGCTGGGCCAGGAATTCAAGTCAACCATCGAGACCACTGCCGGCATCGTCCTCTCAACCGGCCAGCCGCAGCAGGTCATGGACCGTAAAGTCCGCGCCTTGGGCCTCGGTCAGAGCTAATCACCAAGCAGCGCGGTCACATGACCGCGGTGTCACACACTCTCGAAACATCCGGTCATGTTCTGGCCGGATGTTTTGTTTTCAGCACGAACGTGCTGCTTCGACCCCACCCGAAGCAATGCATGAGGGAAGGGGTGTAAGGCAGATACAGGGGCTCTTCTCCCTTAAGACTTCACCAGGAATGATGGCGGTCGGGCCGGCGGCCGGCACCTGGCCCGGGCTTGTCCTTGCGATCTGCGGGGTTTTCCGCCCGCAAGACGGGGCAAGGGGCGGAAAAACCCCTCCGACACCGACGGACTGGCTCCGGGAATGATGGCAACGACCGCACTTGGCCCCAGATCGAGCCATATAATGAGACGCTGGGGACGATGGCTCATGAAAGGATGGCACTGACCGGCCGAAATCTGGTATACTTGAAATATGAACACGGAAACCAAGACCAAACCAATATCGTCGTTCGCGGCACCGAGCGAAGTTGATCTGCGCGCTTTTGAGGCGATGAGCACAGATGAGCAGAAGGACGCCGTGCTGGCCGAAATCGACAAGGGATTCGAAGGCGCACCTGAACCCCTCACGGCCGAGACTTCACGCGACATCCTGAAATCGGCACTCGATCGCCTGCCGGGACATGCGCAGGATTGAACTGGCGCCGCAGGCATGGCTTGACCTCGAAGACATCGCTCACTTTGGCATCGTTACCTTCGGCTACGCCCAGGCCGAAGCCTATCAGGACGGCCTCATCCAGCAGTTTGAATTGCTGGCCGAGCATCCACGCATCGGACTCGAACTTGAAGAGCGCGAAGGCGTGCACCGGTTCGGCTACGGTTCACACGTGATCTTCTACTCGTTCGATTCGGACGTGCTGGTCATTCGCCGCGTGCTGCACGGGCGGATGGATGTGTTGCGGCATTTGTAGATCAAACAGGCAGTACTGCCGTGACTCAGATTTTACCCGAGAGTACCTGCCTGACCTCGCCTTCCACACGGAAATCTTCGGCCGCCTCGAAGATGGGATAGTCTTCTCTGTTGACAGACTCGAGCAAAACCTGTTTGCCGACGATTCGAACAATTTTGATCAGACATTCTTCGTCGTTAACGCAGACATACACGCGACCGTCTCTGATCTCTGACGTCTGCTGCGCGATAACAAGATCGCCTTCGCTGATCCGTGGCGCCATCGAGTTTCCCTTTGCGCGCATCATGAACGCTTCGGCCGCCGGCACGCTCAGGAGGCGTGAGGCTATTGGAACCCGATCAATAGGGTTTCCATCCAGAATTGATCCTCCGGGTCCGCAGCGTGCCAAGCCATAAATGTTCAAGAGTGCGACTTCGTCCTCCGGGCCCGATTCAACGACCTTATAGTCCCTTGGATTGTAAGGATTCCGTTTCAGATACCCCTTCTTCTCCAATTGCTGCAGATGGTGCACCACGACACTTGTCGACGATGCGCCGATGCGGTCCTGAAGTTCCCTGACGGTGAGCGGCTCATCAGATGGATCGGCAAGCAGCTCGAGTAATAGTTGCTGCGATCGATGAAGGTGCTGTCTGGTCATGCCCCCGCATATCCTTGGCAGTGCGTCTCCGCAAGAACAAATTGACTTGTTCTAGTGAATCATAGAACAAGCATCGTAAGGGCTACCTGTGGACATCAAAGTCAACTGGTCAACTGATCACTACGAGGGCGCTGACGCTATGGCATATTCCTCACGCTCCAACGACGACGCATCCTGTGTTGCGTCCAAGACCGCAACGGCAGCTGCCTCGCCCGTTGAAAGGGTCGCACGGACGAAGATCAGGCGAGCAGTGGAGGTCAAACTTTGGGCGCGCGCAGGCGCACGATGCGAATTCCGTGGCTGCAACGAGTATCTATACGAGCACCCGTTGACGAAAGAGGTCGGCAACTTCGCTGAGAAGGCGCATATCGTGGCGTTTCGCAAACGGGGACCGCGCGGACAGGACGGACCTCGCCCGGATGACATCAACAGCGTTGATAACCTGATGCTTCTGTGTCGGCCGTGCCACGAACTGATTGACAGCAACCCGAAACGGTATCCGCGATCAGATTTGGAGGCGCAGAAGCGGGAACACGAGGATCGCATCCGGTTTGTGACAGGGTTCGGGCCGGAATATCGAACCAAGGTTATCAAGTTCACCGCTTTCATTGGCGAATTCGCGCCTGAGATTGGCAATGACGAGGTCTTCACAGCCTTGCAGCCGCGCTATCCTTCCTCATCAACACCAACCGATATTGATCTGGTGACTGGGCTTGGAAAGGAAAGAGACCACGACTTTTTCACCATGGGTGCGCGGCGCATCGATGACGAAGTTCGGCCGCTCTACTCACACGGGTCCGAGTTGCGTAACGTCAAACACCAATCTGTGTTTGCGCTCGGCCCAATGCCGCTTCTCATCGCTCTCGGTGCCAATCTCAGCAACAAGATCAAGACGGACTTGTATCAGTGCCATCGCGACAATGACGAACGTTGGGCCTGGCACACAGACGGCGCGCCGGTGCGCTACGTGTCTCGTTGTCTACGAGGCGGCAACGATGAGACCTGCGTCGCGTTGATGTTATCGCTGAGCGGCACGCTACACGTATCCGGACTGCCGGACGCCATCGACGATCGGTTCTCGGTCTACGAGATCACACTCAACGGGACGACGCCTAATCGAACATATTTGCGGGTGCGCGACGATCTTGAGGGGTTCCGTGCCGCTTATCGCAATCTTCTTGCAGAACTAGGCCGCGATCACCCTGGCCTGACAGAAATTCATTTGTTCCCGGCGGCGCCTGCCCCGGTGTGCGTTGCCTGCGGGTTCGACCTGCTGCCGAAGGTCGACCCGAGTTTGATTATTTACGACAACAACAAGGTGAACGACGGCGGGTTCACCGAGAAACTGAGAGTGAACCGACATGAGCGGTAATGACTATCTGGAGGCTTTGCTGGAGTCGCAGCGCCTGGATGAGAGCAGCGAGGAATGGGCGCAGCTTGACGCTGAGGCCGTAAAGATCGAGGCAATCTTACGTGAGGCGTTCCCGAATTCTCGCCTTACTTTTACGCATGGCGGATCACGGGCGAAGCGCACGATGATCCGTGAGGACTATGATCTGGATGAAGTTGCGTACTTCGAACATGACGCAACCGAACCAGGCGCGACGCTGAAGGAGATTTATGACAGCGTGGCATCCGTGTTGAGTGAGCATTACACAGTGCGGCGCAAGCGGTCGGCACTGCGCCTGCGGACCAAAGATGGCAAGACGCTTTGGATCGATGTCGTTCCCGGACGCTACGTCGACAACACCTTCACTGACGTATTCATCCACCAAAACGAGGGCGACAAGGAACGGCTGAAAACGAACATCGAAACCCATATTCGTCATGTCCGAGACAGTGGCTGCACCGACATCATCATGCTCGGAAAGCTGTGGCGAACGCGGAATGGTTTGCGCAGAGACCTGAAGACCTTTCCGTTGGAATTGATGGTCATTGAGGTGCTGAGCGCAGATAACAGTGGTGACACGGAGGACCGTTTTGAGCGCGTGTTGACTGCTTTCGCCGACGATATTGACAGCATCTCAATCGAAGATCCGGCTAATCCGACAGGCAACGACCTCAATCAAGCTCTATCTGATAACCTGCGCAAACGCATGGCCAAGATCGCGCGGGACACGGTTGATACGGCCCACGAATACGGTTGGGAGCATGTGTTTGGGCCTCTAGGAGATAAAAACGCCGCCCTTCCCCGCGTTGAAGTGTTGCGTTCCTCCGCTGCGGCCGCAACTGTTGCGACACAGCCATGGGCAAAGTAGAGGCGTCGTCCTTACCTTGGTTTCAGAGGGATGCAGCTGCATTGCGCAACGTCGAGGCGGTGTTGCGTGAAGGATTCCCTACATTGCACGCAGTCATTGAGGATGACGTTTGCATGGTACGGGGCACGTTCGATCCGGTTGGTAACGGCAGTCCCGCAGATCGTTACGGCTTGAAGATTGCTCTCCCGGCGAACTACCCGAAATCGCTGCCAAAGGTTTGGGAAACCGAGGAGCGAATTCCACGAGAGATCGATCGGCACGTGTTCCCGGATGGCTCGCTTTGCCTGGGCGTCCTGTTGCAGCTTTGGATTGATATGGGCGGCGACTTTTCGATCAAAAGCGTGCTGGACATTCCGGTTCGGAACTTTCTGGTCGGCAACAGTCTTGTCGAGATCGGCCAAGACTGGCCACACGGAGATCGCTCTCACGGAGTGGCCGGCGTCCTGGAATACTTCGGCGAGCTGATTGGTACAACCGACGAGATGGCCGTTGCGAAGTTCCTCCTAGATGTCGCGCACGGAAAAATCAAAGGGCATTGGCCCTGTCCCTGTGGAAGCGGTCTAATTATCCGCAAGTGTCACAGGCGGGCCGTGGAGCAGATGCGACAAGTCCCAGGAGAGTACGTGCTGCATGCCTGCAGTATGGTCATTGACGACATTAAGAGCAGGCGAGCGGTTGGCGCTCTAGCGGAAGGTTGAACGAGGTTGTTCATTCAGGTCTGAACCGCGCTTCTCTACGCACGACGCTCCAAACTTCTAACTAGCTCCAGTTGCTCTCACACCCCTCGCTTGATCGGAGCTTGCCACCAAGTCGCGCATTGGCGGCGCCGCGACTACCACTAGAAGGCATGTTCATGCTCGCTACATGCTCGCTAGAAAAATTGCCATCATGTCAGATCAAATTGCGACGACAAATTATATATTAATTTCATATGGTTATTGGTAGCGGAGGAGGGACTTGAACCCCCGACACGCGGATTATGATTCCGCTGCTCTAACCAGCTGAGCTACTCCGCCAGAAGATCGGGCTTATACGGACGCGGGTCGACTGCTGTCAAGGATTTCGATCATGGCACGATGGCCGTTTTCATCGTGCCAAGCAACTTTCCAGGGCTTCGTGCGTCTATAGCGTTTCAGAGTTGGCCCGAACCATGCCGCCCGCCCGACCACTAACAGACCGCTGAAAAGGCGTGCGCCTGTCGCATGATGGTCTCTGAGCGTCCTGCCTGAAGAACATCATTGATCGCGCCGGGTTGTTGCGCCGGCGGTTTTACGGCCCGTCCAATCGGGGCAGGCGGGCGGGATTGCGGGCGGCCACCGTCAACGTCAACTGGGCGCCGACGCGGTCGCGACCGCGCAGCATCGTCTTGGCGATCGGGCCGACGGTTTTGCCCCGGCCAAATGCCGCCTCGATCTCTTTGCGCTTTTGTTGGTTCACCGCATAACCGGCGTGGCGCGTCGTTCGCCCATCGATGGGCGGAACCTTTCAGCTTCGCTGCAACATGCAGCGTCACGCACATGCCGCGCAACTCACCGACGAAGTCGGCGTTCAGAGCCTGGCGCATGGCGCTCGATCATCGCAAGCGCGCCAGCACGTTCAGCGTACCCGTCGGCGCGGGTCAGTTCGGTCTCGACGATCAGACCTGAACGGTTCTCCATCAGCACATGGCCGATGTCGCAAAGTTGCGCCGGCTTGGCCCTGCCTTTGCGATAGAGGCGGGCCTCGGGATCTGTCAGCGATTGAGGCGTCGCGTTCGATCACTTCTGGCCGCCGAAGTCGACATCCTCGGTGCGGTCGTAGGGGCTTTGTCTGTGCTCTGCATCGCTGACTTCATCGTGCGAGCGTCGGTCTCAGAAGGGTTTTTATCACTCGCCTCTTTGGTGTCGGTGTCATCGGGCGCCGCCGCATCATCTGGTGGCGATACTGGCTGTTTGAACGGAAGGCTCACGGTGCGCGACAACCTGGACCTCGGCGCCTTTCCCCTCGACGACAAGACGAAGATCCCAGCCAACATCGCGATGGTGTTCGAACTTTTCCCAATCCTCAAGGAACGCCAGTCCCAGATCGCCAGGTCCCAGGCGTCTACAGACGTAAAATCGGCGACATTGTCATAACGGCGATAGCGGATGGTTTTCTAGACGGCGATCTCGAAGTACTCCGCAACATAGACACTGGCGAAGCGTAGGATATTCTCACGACGAATTTGCGGCCGACTCGGCGCACAGCAGTCAATACATTCCTCATCCATTCCGGCGGAAAGACGGCTCTGATGGAAACCGGCTGCGGCCCGTTCATGCAGGCCAGCGCGAGCAAGCAGCTTGAGAACCTCGCAGCAGCCGGAGTGACACCCAACGACATTGATGCCATCCTGCTGACCGACAGGGACACCAGCAGGCGAATATTCGAGAACGCAGAACTGATCGTGCATGAAGACGAGCCGAAGCATTGGAATGACGATGGTTCAATGGCGCGGGGTAGCGAGCGCGAACAGAAGACACTGTTCTTCCAGTTGGCGCGATCAGATGGCGCCTTACTTAGACCGCATGAACACGTTCTCCGGCGAAGGCGAGGTCTTCTCGGGCATCACGGCGATGCCGCGTCCCGGGCACACCCCGGTACATACGACCTATCTCATTGCCTCAGGCGACGATCAGCTGCTGATCTAGG
Organism: Hyphomicrobiaceae bacterium; assembly: GCA_965223355.1. Lineage (GTDB taxonomy): Bacteria > Pseudomonadota > Alphaproteobacteria > Rhizobiales > Hyphomicrobiaceae > Tectiglobus. Next base: position 1,356,445 of record CBDCWE010000003.1, on the reverse strand, counting down.
GTGAGACGGTTCACATAATGGTGTGCTGGGGTGACATGATCGGCTGCGTTTTTCAGACATGGGTCTGGATAACCGTCTCGGTCAAGACCCACGTGAACCAGATCGACGGCGCCAGAAACGCGCCAAACGGCACACGGGTGTGGCGATGGAATTCCGCCTTCGCAAAGGCCTGCGCAGCCAACAAATAGGCGATTGCGCCGAGACAGGCGAGCAACAGCAAGAGGCTCAATCCCGTGACGCCGGTCCAGGCGCCGCCGGCTGCGGCAAGCTTGACGTCGCCGAGCCCCAGGCCATCGAAGCCGCGCCATGCTCTGTAGCCAATTCGCACGGCAAGCAAGCCGATGGCGCCAATCGCCATCGCGGCTGCATTTTCCAGGATGCGGCCCCAGACTGCGTCGGGAAACGCCAGATAGCCTGTCGCGATCAAACCGGCAGGAATGGCCGGCAGTGATAACACGTCGGGAATGATAAAGCTGCGCATGTCGCTGACGCTGATCGCCAGCATAACAACGCCGAGACAAGCCGAAACTGCGGCCTTCAACGTCAGTCCGAATGTCAGGATCGAGGCCAATGCGATCGACGCCGCGAGCGCGACGATGATGGCTGACCGGCCGTTACTGGTATGGCTCTCGGAATCGTGCATTTGCGTTCGTTGGTGGACTGAAACGGCGGATCAATCAAGGGCGGCGTGGCCTGACGATGGCTGTTCCGATTTGGGCAACCTCCGATCAGGTCCAAGGTCCGGGGATCGATCCGGTGGTCGCAGTGTTTGCGGGGCTGAAAACTGCGCATCGATTGCCGTCAAACGACGATTGCGTTTGCCGGTTAGCGCTCCAACAGTCAGCTTGCCTCGTTCAATGCGATCGAGTAAAACTCGCGATCACGCGCTCGATCCGAGTTGCTGGCAGCCTTTTCCCGGGGGATGTATGAGTCACAATGGGGCTACGGCCTCTGCTCTCGTCGCTGAGGACATTCACAAGAGTTTTGGCCCTCTCGAAGTTCTGAAGGGAATATCGCTCACTGCGAACGATGGTGATGTCGTCAGCATCATTGGCAGTTCCGGCTCGGGCAAGAGCACATTTCTGCGTTGCATCAATTTCCTGGAGATTCCCGACAAAGGCCGGGTTGCGGTTGGCGGGGAAGACGTGCGTCTGGTGACGTCCGGAGGCCGGGTGCAGGTCGACAAGGCACAAATCAACCGATTGCGAACGCAACTCGGTATGGTCTTTCAAAGTTTCAATCTGTGGACCCACATGACCGTCCTCGGCAATGTCACCGAAGGGCCCGTGCATGTCCTGCGGCGGGCCAAGGCCGAGTGCCGTGACGAAGCCTTGGACATCCTCGAAAAGGTTGGCATCGCTGACAAGGCCGACAGCTATCCGGCGGAGCTATCCGGCGGCCAGCAGCAACGCGTTGCCATCGCGCGCGCACTGGCGATGAAGCCCAGGGTGCTGCTCTTTGATGAGCCGACATCATCGCTCGACCCAGAGCTGGTCGGTGAAGTCTTGCGCGTCATGCAGCAGCTTGCCGAGGAAGGCCGAACCATGATCGTGGTCACACACGAAATGGGTTTTGCGCGCGAGGTCTCGAGCCGTGTCGTGTTTTTTCATGACGGCAGGATCGAGGAAGACGGGCGGCCCCGGGAGGTGTTCGAGGAAACCAAATCTGAGCGTTGTCGGGCCTTTCTGGCAAGCGCGCTTTGATAACTGTTGAGGCTTCGCAAAGAGAGGAAAAACTTATGATTAAGAATATCTTGACCAGCGCATTGTTAGCGACGGCGTTGTGCGCCGGGCCGGCGGCAGCGAAGGATGCAATTCGCATTGCAACGGAAGGGGCCTACAAGCCCTACAATTTCAAGGATGCTTCAGGCAAGCTGGTTGGTTTCGAGGTCGATTTGGCAGTCGAACTGTGCCAGCGCATGAAGATCAAGTGCACAATCGTGGAGCAGGCTTGGGACGGCATCATCCCGTCGCTCGTTGCCAAGAAGTACGATGCGATCATGGCGGGCATGTCGATCAAGGCCAAGCGCGAAAAGGTGATTTCGTTCTCACGCCACTATGCCGCGACGCCGATCCGATTTGCCGTCCCCAAGGGCTCTGAACTGGCAGGCTTCAAGTCGTCGATGGACTCTTTAACCCTGGCTGATGTTGACGCCAACGAGAAGGCCGCTCTCGACGAACTCAAAGCGGCGCTCAAGGGCAAGACCGTCGGTGTCCAGGCATCGACCACCCATGAAGACTTCATGAAGGAATTCATGCCTGAGATCGCGCTCAAGTCCTATGACACGATGGACAACATGATCCTGGATCTTCAAGCAGGGCGCATCGATGCCGGCTACACGGCTGTCACCTTCCTGCTGCCGATCATCAAAAAGAGCAATGACGTTGCCATGATCGGCCCGAACATGACGGGCGGGCCGCTCGGCCGTGGCGTTGCCGTCGGCATTCGCAAGGAAGACGGCGAACTGCGCGAGAAGTTTTCGGCGGCGATCAACGCAATGATCAAAGACAAGTCGTTGAGCAAGCTCGCGGTCAAGTGGTTCGGTTTTGACGCTTCCGCTCAGCAGTAATTCCTGCGCGATTGCCATGCTCGCATTGCGGGCGTGGCAATCAGACTATGAGGCTGCTGCGCGGCAATGGACTTTACCTTATTGGGCTGGGGAGACGCCGGTTGGGGAGACGAGTTTGCCCGCGGCGCCGTGATGACGTTTGCAGTCGCATTCTGCGCTTTCCTGCTGAGCTTGGTGTTCGGCACCTTGTTTGCTGCGCTCAAGCTGTCTTCCTATCGCGCGCTGCATTGGATCGCAGATATTTACACGACGGTGCTGCGCGGCATTCCGGAGCTTCTGGTCATCTACTTGATCTTCTTCGGCGGCGGCCAGTTCCTGCAGTATGTCGCCAAGGGTCTGTTCGGCTACGACGGCTATATCGACCTGCCCGTATTCGGTATTGGCGTTCTGTGTATCGGGCTCAGCGCCGGTGCCTATTCCACCGAGGTCATCCGCGGCGCGGTTCAGGCCATTCCACGCGGTCAGATTGAAGCCGCTCACGCCATCGGCATGAATGCGTGGCTGCGGTTCTGGCGCGTGCTCGTGCCGCAATCGGCCCGCTATGCGCTGCCCGGTCTTGGAAACGTATGGCAGTTTTCCCTCAAAGATACGTCTTTGATTTCGATCGTCGGTCTTGTCGAGGTGATGCGCACTGCCGCCTTGGGGGCAGGCTCGACCAAGGAACCGTTTACGTTCTACATCACTGCATTTCTAATTTTCCTGTTGCTTGCAATCATTTCGCAACGCGCCTTCGTTCGTGCCGAGAACTGGGCCAACCGCGGCGTGAGGAGGGTGGCCTAGATGGATCTTGAGCTGATTGGCGAGGCGGTTCCAAAACTCATTGCCGGTGTCGATGAAGCGCTGCTGTTGGCCTTCAGCTCGCTTATCCTGGGCTTTTTTCTCGCCATCCCGATCGCGCTGATGAACCTGTCTCGGAACCTTGTGATCAAGTCGATTGCATCGGGTTATGTTTACATTTTCCGCTCCACACCTTTGCTGGTGCAGATCTTTCTGATCTATTACGGCTCCGGCCAGTTCCGCGCCAGCTTTGAAAGCGTCGGGCTGTGGTGGATGTTTCGCGAGTCGTGGTTTTGTGCGGTGTTTGCGTTGACCTTGAACACGGCCGCTTATTCCAGCCAGATTATTCGCGGCGGACTGCAGTCGGTTCCGTTTGGACAGGTCGAAGCTGCCAAGGCAATTGGGATGTCGAATTTGCAGTCCTTCTATCGGATTATCTTTCCGGTCGCACTTCGCCAGGCGCTGCCGGCTTACGGCAATGAGATTATCCTTCTGATCAAGGCGACGTCTTTGGCCTCAACCATTACCATCCTTGAGATTACCGGCATTGCCAAGAAGATCATTGCCGCAACGTATCAGCCAATTGAAGTATTCCTCATCGCCGGCGCCATCTATCTTTCGATGAATTTTGTCGTCACCCGCGCGGTTGGCTTTGCCGAACACCATCTCAACCGTCATCAGCGTGGCAGTGCCGCAACGCGCAAAGCCGAACTGGCCGTTCGGGCTTAAGGACCCTCCCAACGCATCCCGGGGTCCAGGGGTTGATCCCCTGGTCGTGGTGTTTGAGGGGCTGAAAGCCCCTCATAGATCGCCGCCAAGCGGCGATTGGTTAAGGGCGCTGCCCTATGTAAGTCTGAGACGTATTCAGAGGTTCGTTAGTTCGAAGTGCTCAGGCCGGCGGCGTTTCCGGTGTCGGGCCGCCATTGCCGTCGGTGGTCGAGTTCGGTTCGGTTACAGCGCGATTGCGGCGCTCCGCCATGAATTCTTCGAACTCGGACTTATCCTTGGCCATGCGCAGCTTGTCGAGGAAGTTCTTGAACTCGGCTGCTTCGTCTTCCAATCGACGCAAGGTTTCTTCGCGGTATTCATCGAAGGCGCGGTTGCCGGTCGGTTCATAGGCCTTGGCTGTCATGCCCCAATGCTCCATCTTGCGTTCCCATTTGCCGGCCATTCGTTGCTGCCAGCCGCTTCTCACGCCCTTTCGTCCGCATCCCATGCGTCCACTCCATATTAGGTAAGCCAGAATTGCGAGACCAACCGGCCAGAAGATGATGAAGCCGGCGATCATTACTGCGATCCACGCTGGTTGACCCCAGTCGTCCAGCCGCGCGACCATTTCAGACATGTTAATTCCCCTTTCCATGCTGCTGCAACGTGAATGTAAATGTTTATTACATTCACATATGTGGGATGCGCCGCTTTGACGTCAAGGGGCGAATTGAGGTGATTTCGCGGCGACGAGGCGGCACCGGGTTGGGCTGTGCGGGCATTGAACGCGCGCAACCCTGGACATCATCCCTGACGCTCACCAACGCTCAGGTTGTGGCTTGGGCCGGCGCCATTGACCCGTCCGCGCTGCCTGCGCCAGTTCGATGTCGGTCCAGCCCCTCTGGATGGCGCGGTTGCTGGCATCCGAAAAGTAACCTTCCAGCGCCTCGCCGCGCAGCAGCATGCCGCGCATGTTGGGCAGGAACCGATAGATGACCCGATGCTTTTGCGTATCGTCCAGTTGCGACAGGGCGCCGCCGGCATCCGCTATCGTTGCCTCATTGTGTCGATCGTTCGTCATGGCGGCTCCATCTTGAAGTACCGTCGCTTGCGGTTGCGAGCGCGGTTGCGTTTTCGGTTGTGTGTCCTGTGCCGCCGGCTTTGGCGCGCATGGTTTAATAGGGGCGATGTTGGACATTTGATCGTCGGGCACCGTCGCCAGCGACACTGCGGCTAGCGGCTTTGAGGAGGCGATCACGGTCTCTGTGTTACGGTTCGCCTCGGCTTGTTCCGGGCGCCTTTGGCCCGCCTGCCGCAACACGATCGCTGCAATGACCGCGCAGCCGACGATCACCAGGCCAGCATAGATGATTGACCAATCCATATACTGCATGGCAGGAGATCCTACCTCCCTTACTCAAAGATGATCGTTGTTGTCGCATAGAGCAACGTTGCGCCGGCCCGGCCAGCCAAAGCCGACGGTCTGACGAGCGACCGGGAGGCGGAACGCGTCACGGGTTTCCAAACGGCGACGCCCTTTGGCGGGATCGTTGAGGGCGGCGCCCTTAACTAATCGCCGCGTTGCCGCGATCGATGAGGGGCTTGTCCGCCCCTCAAACACCCCGACCAGGGGATGATCCCCTGGACCCCGGACTTGTTCGCAGGTTTCCTAGAACCGAGCGCCAGCGCGTCCTTCAGTCGATCAAGTTCACGGCCACGTCAAGCCCGGCTATAGGCTACACGAATTCGCGAACCGGTTTGAATACCCGAATTGCTCTCCGTGCACTACAATTAGCGCATTGCTAGGGCTGGCCAAGTGCAGGCGAAGTGTCCGACCGTGCGAACCTGCTGGAGCGGCGATGAGGAAGATTGCGATTGTCGGATTGGATCCGGATGATTCCATTATCATACAGCGCCTGCAAGACGCCGGACAAGCAATCCACGTCGTGATCGGCCGCCAAGGCACGAACGTAACCGCTGACGGTGCGTTTGACCGGCCGGTTGGGCGCAAAGCAACGTGGATCGAACCAATCGAGTCCTGCGACGCTCTGATCACCCGCTTCCGCAACCCGGTCGAACTCCAGCAGGTCGCTGACGGTCTATTACCGTGGCTGCAGGCCGGCCAGCTGTGGATCGACGTTTCGACGCTTCAGCCGGGTGCCGTTCAGTCTCTTGCAGGCAGGCTTCAAAAGCATGGTGTGGTCTTCGCCGATGCGCCCTTTGCGCAGGGCACGGCTCAAGGTTCAGACCCCCGCCTGGTTTCCTTTGTTGGCTGTCGCAGAGAGCATTTCAATCGCGTCAAGATGGTGATTGCGATCTACTCCGACCTTGTGCAGCGGTTTGGCGAGGCCGGCAGCGGAAAATCCGTCAAGCTGGTCAACGAATACCTAACCCACGTGACGGCGCTTGCCACCGTAGAGGCTTTCCAACGCATTCGCCGGACCGGGATCGATGAGCGGGCCTTTTTCGACACCGTGGTGGCGGGCCCGGCTCGATCCGATGTGTTTCAGCGGTTGGGGGCGGCGCTGCTCGATGGCATTGTTGGCAACGCCGACAGGACGGTTTGTGAGGCAACCTTTGATATTGGCAACTACCTCGCCGTTGGCAGTGAGATTGATGCGCCGCCGAGCCTGCTGGCGGATGCAGTTCACCGCACTCTGCGCGATCATTTGACGGACGGTAAGACTAACGCGCGAATAACCTCACTTTTGCGCGAATAATCGCTTTTTTGCCTGAAAGTCGAGCGGGCTGTCGGAACACGGGTTAACAGTTCTGAAAATCTGCACGACCTAAGCTTGACCTCAAAATAACCGATTACCGGGTGCGGCGTCGCTCGTGGCTGACTTAACCTGTGAGATATCGTGATGCGTTTCGCCGCCTTTGGGCAACTGCCGTTTGCAATGCTGATTGGCTTGTCGCTCGGCGGCTCGGTACTTGCGGAACCGAAGTATCGCGAACGGATCGAATATTTCGATATCAGCGGATATGTTAACTCCAAGCGCGAAATGTGGGAGTCGATACGCGATTGGGGGCCGAGCCGCAGCGTTAGCCAATATATTGTTGGCCAGGCACAGCCGCGGTTCAGCTACAGCTACAAGCTCCGCAACATTGACAATCGGTGTGTCTTTTCAAAACTCGATGTTGGCGTGCGGGTCGTCATTCGCCTTCCCGCCTGGGATCTGAAGAACTTTGCCAAGCCGGAACTGCAGCAGTATTTCGGGTGTATTCTGCGCACGGTGACCGTGCACGAAAAACGGCACGCGCAGATAGCCTATGAGGCCGCGGAGAAAATCGAAGCGCGGTTTCAGGAGCAGTTGAACCGCACATCCTGCATCAGGTTCGCCGATCGCGCCAAAGACATTTATCGACAGGTCGTGTCCGAGCACCACCGGCGGCAGTCGGACTTTGACCGCCGCGATTATGCGCGCAAGCGCTATCAACTCTGTGATGCCGGTCATGCCGGTCCGAGCGCGGATATCAACAGCAGACCGGTTCGCAAGCGAAACGCCTTGCGGCAGGTGCCGACACGGCGTTTCGATCAACCGGCAACGACCACCATGTCCGCTCCGATATCGAGCGGCCCGCGCATCGGGCAGCCTGACGGTGGCGGTCCGACCCGGCGCACACATCAACCGCAGACCGGTCACGTGCAGGCCTTTGAAACCGCCCAAATGCTGGTCAGCAGCGCCGGGCTGGTCGTCGTTGCTGCAGCCTCCGTGTTCGGATTGTTCATCGCCTTTATGTGGGGCGCATCGAGCTATGAAAGGCGCAGAGAACTTGATGCGCTGGTTGACGGCGCCGATGTCGTTGAAGACGGCCCGGAACCGAGGGATGCCGAGCCTGTTGGCGAGCCGCGCAAAGGGCAGCGCGCGCAACGGCCAAAGCCAACCGGTTTCGGCAAACGGGTCCGAGGTTAGACCGCCCCGGCTTAAGAATTGGGGCATACGACCGTTGGTTGCGTGATCGACATCAAAATCAAAGATGCCATACCGGCACGCGTCGCCGGGCTGACGCGGCGTTAAGATTGCCGTCGGTGCCACGTTCGCCGCGCTTATGGTGCATGGACCATAAGCGGTGCGCAACGCAGCCGGCGCTCAACAGCGCCCGGGCAGGCAAGCGCGATGATTCGCATCGAAGTCTGAACGGCTATAGACCAGCCTGCTCATGGCTGGAGTTTGTATGGCTCGCGATCAAACGGCAGAAAGTTGCTCGACATTGCAATAACGCTCATCGTTGTGCGTCTCGTTGGAACCGCGAAAGCGGCTTCAACTTGGCGCTCGCCGCTACCCCTCCATCACACCCGCGACGGTGAAACCGCCATCGGCACAATAGACATGGCCGGTCGTGAACGAGCACTCGTCCGATGCTAGAAAGGCTGCCAGCGCCGCAATTTCTTCCGGTTTCCCGTAGCGGCGCAGCGGCATGCGCGCCATCACCGTTGCCGGTGGCGTGGCGCCCGCCGTTATTCTGGTTTTCGTCGCGCCAGGTGCGACGGCATTGACGAGAATGCCATGTTCGGCAAGCTCGATTGCCATGGTCTGCGTAAGGTTTATGAGCCCCGCCTTGCTCGCACCGTAGGCCGCCCGCCCGCGCCCACCAAAAATGCCGGAGTTGGATGCAACATGAACAATGCGCCCGCCCTGGCCCTGCGCCACCATCTGCCTGGCGGCGAGCTGGCCACAGTAGAATGCGCCGTAGATGTTGGTCTTGAGCACGCGTTCCCAGAGATCATCGGTCATCTCAAGAAACGGCGCGCGGTCCGTGATGCCGGCATTGGAGACCTGGATGTCGAGGCGTTGGTAGGTCTCGACTGCCTTTGTGATAAGGTTTTCGACGTCGCCGCGCTGGCGGACGTCGGCGGGCACCGCAACGGCTGATCCACCGTTCCCATCGATACGCCTGGCGGTTGCTTCGGCAGCGGCAATGTCGATATCTGCAACGACGACCTTTGCGCCTTCCTTGCCGAAACGCTCGGCAATGGCGGCACCGATGCCGTGCGCTGCACCTGTCACAATGGCAACTTTGTCCGCCAGCTTACCTGTCATGTCTTATCCCTCACCGGGTTCGTGGCTCAGCTCGGTTTACGCTCATCCAGAAATTCACTGATGAACAAGGGTGCCACGCTCTCAATCGCGGCAAGCGAATAACCGCCTTCCTGGACGATGACGGTAGGTAACGGCACTTCACCCAACAAACGTCCGAGCCGGCGAAATGCATCGTGCGATACATCGAGCTTGGACAGTGGGTCATCGCGGTGGGCATCCCATCCGGCCGAGAGCACCAGTGCGTCGACCTCGGCTGCCAAGACCGCCACGATCAACTTTTGATTGGCCTCGACAAATGCTTCATCATCGGCGCCGACGGGCAGGGGTATGTTGAGATTGGATTTGTCGCCTTCACCGAACCCGACTTCGTCTTCGTAGCCGAAATAGAAGGGATAGTACTCGCGCGGCGTCGTATGCGCGGAGGCATAAAAGACGTCTGAGCGCTGATAGAATATGGCCTGGGTGCCGTCACCATGATGCGTATCAAAGTCAATGATGCCAATCCGTTTGAAACGCTGCAACAGGATTTCGGCGGCGATCGCGGCATTGTTCAAGAAGCAGAAACCGGAGGCGCGATCCTGGTAGGCATGGTGGCCCGGGGGGCGGCACAGCGCGAGAGCCTCCTCGGCGCCTTGAACGAGATCGTGCGCGGCTGATGCAGCCGCCTGGGCGCTGTCGTAGGCCGCCTGCCACGTGCCCGAGCCAAGCGCGCATGCAAGGTCACCCATATACCAGCCGGCCTGGCCGACCACACTGCTGGGGCGCGGGCGTTCGCGCGGGCCAAGGCCCGGATGCGCGCTCAAATGCGGGTGGACGTTGGGCAGAACCTCCGGTCCGGCGTTGGGCAGTTCCTGGAAGCGGCGATGTGCGGTCTCAAGAAACGTGACATAGTGGTCGGAGTGAACGGACAGAATTGGACCGCGGCCGTGGTCGCACGGTTCGCAAAGCTCAAGGCCCAGGTGTGACAGGCCCGACGCAAGGCGCTCGGCGCGTTCGGGCACTTCGAAGGGAGCAACAATCCGGCCGGCGGCCATGAACTGTTGCGGGTCATGCTTTAACTGTTCACGTGAGAAATACATTTTCATGGGCTTGATCCCTGACCCGGCAAGCGCAGGCGAACCGTGATCCTGGCCTTACGTCGTGGGCGATCTGATCAACGCACCCGGATCGATTGTTCGCCGGCGAGCTCCAAACTCATGGTTTGTAGTATGCGCGATTAGACTGCCTCGTGCACCAATTCCGTCACATCCCGCCCAACTTGATCGATGGATCGTATTGGCGCTCGGGGATCTCTTTCGTCACAGCTTGGGCACAGATGATCGCCTGCTTGCCGACATCATAGGTCAGCACCGGCGAACCATGCAGCTGCCAGCCGCGATTAAGAGCCTCCGTCACGCGGTGGCAGAAGGCTGCATCGTCTTGACCGGTGAGCAGGCGGTAGGCTGTCATGGCGGGGTTCTCTCTCGCTCGTTTCATTCTCGCTCGTCTCATTTCGCGGCGGTGTGGGCGGGGGGGCCCAGTTCGCCGCGGATCACATACCGCAAAATGGCAATGATCTGTTCTGTCGTCTCGACGACGGCAAGCGCGGCCGCATCGACTTCCTTCAGGGCATGGGCGTGGTCAGGCTGGTGCATGATGATCAAGGGCTTGCCGAGAGCGGCCGCAAACCCGGCATCGAAGGCCGCATTCCACTGCCTGTACTTGTCGCCGAAGCGGACAATGACGACATCGGCCTTTTCAATCATCGTGCGCGTGCGGATGGCATTGATTTGCGCGCCCTTGTGGTCGTGCCAGAATTTGTCCGGCTCGGCGCCTAGGATTTCGACCCCGCAATCATCGCTGAAGCCGTGATTTGTTACCGGCGCTGAAAAGGTCACCGGCAATGCCGCTTCGAATGCGGCAACTTCGATCTGGTCGCGCCAATCGGTGTGGATCTCACCGGACAGATAGACGCGCCATGTATCAACGGCGTTCGATTTTTGAACTTCAAACATCGTTTCGTCTGGCCTCCATGTTGGCGCAAACGACCCGCGCCCTTGGTTGCTTATCCGTCCAGCCCGATCATGTTACCGGCACGCGGATCATCATCGCGCCCGAAGCGCCACTCGGCAAGGCGAACGGCGACAAGCGCACGGTGTCACAGGGTTGCCCCGTCCAACGCCGCCGATGGGCCGGCGCCCTGATCGCCACTTTAGAGGCGAGCAACTTTCAGCCATTATTCGGGATCGTTCCGATTCCGAATAATGGCAGGTTGCTCTAGCGTGCACCGGTCACGTCGACATGTGTACCGCTGATATAGCTTGCGGCGTCGGACATCAACCAGAGCACGGCCTCGCCGACTTCCTCTGCCGATCCGGTCCGGCCCATCGGCACGCCGCCGACCAGGTTGTCGAGCCGATTGGGGTCGCCGGTTAGATCGTGCAGCGTTGTCTCGATCAGTCCGGGTCTGACGGCATTGACCCTGATGCCCTGTGGACCCAGCTCGATTGCGAGGCCGGTGGCGAACGTGTCGCTAGCGCCTTTCGATGCAGCGTAGGCAAGCATACCGTGGGCACCGCCAATGCGCGCCGCCGCCGAGGAATTGATAACGATGCTGCCGCCGTGGCCTCCGGATTTGGTGGACATGCGTTTGGCCGCTTCGCGCACACACAGGAACTGACTGGTGATGTTGCCGCGCCAGATGTGTTCGATTTCATCGACGCGGATGTCCTGTATGGGACGATAGGTCGTCAGGGTACCGGCGTTGGCAAACAAGGCATCGAGCCGGCCGAGTTCGCGGTCCACGGTTTCAAATAGGTGTGTGGCACCGTCATCGCTCGAGACGTCGGCCTGCACCGCAATGGCCTTGCCACCGGCACTTTCAATGGCTGCGACGACGGACTGGGCCGCCACGCCGTTGGAATGGTAGTTCACCGCGACGTCAAAGCCGCGGCGACCGGCCAAACGCGCAGTTGCTGCGCCGATGCCGCGGCTGGCGCCGGTTACGACAAGGACTTTGCCCATGGTTTTTGCATCCTTTCAGCGCCGGATCTGAGTGCCACAGCTGGCGCTGTCAAATCGCGCGCCTGAAAGGATAGATCATCGTGCTTTAAGTTGGAACCGCTATTGCGGTTCCAACTTAAAGCACAAAGATGATCGCCACTTTAGAGGCGAGCAACTTTCTGCCTTTATTCGGGATCGTTCCGATTCTGAATAAAGGCAGGTTGCTCTAACGTCATTTGCCCGTGCTGGGCCAATGTGGGTGCACAAATTCGTAAGGCTTCGCTCGCGGGATCGGCCGCTACTTCTGCAACACCGAGGCGAGTTTGGCCAATTGGCGACCGCTGCGCGCGGGCAACGAGCGAGAGACGCGCGGACAGCTCAGGGTGTCGCGCAAGGCATCACGCAGTGTCTCGAGCGAATGCGTCACGGTGTAGGTACCGTCCGTCGCCCGCGCCAGACACGCTATCCGGTTTTCGGTGGCATGACTGAGATGAAAGCCGATGACGTGGACACGAATGTTGGGGGCTTCGGCGCGGATCTTGCGGCCGACGACGCACGCGTTGTAGCCACAATTTTCCAGGCCGTCGGTGACCAAAACGATAACGCCCGGCTGGCCGAGACCTTTCAGGGTCTGCGCTGCGAGGATGACAGCATCCGATAACGGTGTCTGGCCGCGCGGTTCCATCAACCGCAGTTCGGCCAGGATCAATTCGCCGCTGTCGACCATCGGCGGGAGCTTGAGGCTGACATCGACGCAGGACGGGCCGCGTTCGCCGCCGTAGGTGATGAGGCCGGTTGGCCGGCGCCGGGTGATGGCGGGCAGGACATCGCCGGCGGCCTTGCGGGCGGTATCGATTTTCGTCATGCCGTCGTGGAACGCCCTCATCGAGCCGGAGGCATCAAATACCAGCATCGCATTCTCCTGGCAGGCGCTTGCAAAGGTCGTCCCGAGGCCCGGCACCGGCCCCAAGACCATCGACGTCCATGCCAACAAACGGAATACAAGCTGATTTGCTGTCGATCGCTTCGGTCGCATTATTTGGTCCTTACAATCCGCCGCTTCGGCTTTAACCTGCGCGCAAATTCTCAGAACGGAGGTTAGGTGCCAATCATGTGCAAATTCTTGCAAACACTGGGCAATTCACGGGCGGGAAAGTCAATAGAGTTTGTTGGTTTGTGCGGGGCGGCTAACTCGATCTCCGGCTCCCAACCACAGGTGCGATCATGGCCGTTGGGTGGCCGGGTGGGCGTGCGAGATGGTTCCGGCTAACCCTGAAACGCCGTCGTGCCGACCAACTCGCGATAGGCGATCGATACAAATCCTATCGCCAGGAGTTCAGCCGGGAAGGTGATCACCAGCGCGATGACCTCAATAATCATGTCATGCTGAAACTTATCTTCGCTAAAGCCGCCAAGGTAGAGCGCGCTCATGGCAATGACCGCGGTCGTCAAGCTGATCAAAACAATAACATAGACACCGAGGTAAATGCGCCAAAAGTTGCCCCTCGTATATCGCCAAGCCTCGCGGATCAGGGGAACCTCGTCGCGCACGGCGATGGCGGGCAACAGCAGCAACAAGCGCACCGGCACATAGGATACCAGCGCACAGGGCACGAAGAACGCCACCGCCAACAGGGCCACAGCAAACGGCATAAACAACCAAACCATCTGCTGGAAGCTGTCGTCCTCCTCAGGTTGACCGGATTGCGGCTCGCTTATCTCGGCGGGTTGGCGCGTTGCCTCTTCCGTGCTCAACAGGTTGAAGCTCATCGCATCAACCAAGACGACTACCGCGATAGCAAAGAGATAGATCAGCAACGAAATGAGAAAGTAGTACCCTATGCGTCGGTCGAAACCCAAATAGCTCCGGTGCGCCGGGACCGCGTTGGTGAGGATTATGCGATGCCAGGCAACGGCAACCGAGCAGCTGGCGAATAAATAGACGACTTCGGTCGACCAAGTGCCGATGCCATGGGGTGTCCACGCAAACAAATCGGTTTGATTTGGTTGCCAAAACAGCATCACCACCGCAATCTTCGCCATGATCACGATCAGCAGCCACAACCATATAATGGCCAAGGCCTGCCACCGGTTTTGCCAAACCAGCCAGAATGCTTCGCGAATGCTGCGAACAACCGGCAGCTTCGTGTGCTTCTGATCCCGCGTTACCACCTGTCGACCCCGCTATGACCTGACTGACTGAGCTCTGGTCACACTTTACTGTTAGCAGGAATTGTCCCGCCCGCCCGCTCTATGGCGCGATGACCGCACAATCGCATTATCAACGGCCCAGCGCTTCAAATATGTACAGTAGCATGATTTTACTTAGATCGGAATATATGAATTCGCGTCGCGACATAAGTAAACCAATGTTTGATTTCAAAACGCGATCATTCAAATCCGTTCAAATTTGGAGCAATCCTTGCCTTGTTTTAACATTTTGGTAACAAGACCGAAGGTTGATTTTAATCTCCACTTAGCACTACCGCGTTATAAACAACGTGGACTAGGCGGTTTGGTCCCGGGGTTTCAGGCATTGCTTTGGTGGCGACGAAAGAAGAAACTGGCGGCTCGGCTCAACAACATCGTTGAGACGGCCGAGAGCGTGCGCAGGTCCTACAAGCCCAAGCCGCGCCGCGTCGTTATTGACACCTCCTTTGTCGAGCAGGCCAACCAAGATCCTGCCATTGCCGCAACGTCAAACCAAGCCGCAACGTCAAACCAAGCTGCAAATCATAGACAAGCGGTTGGCGATGACGCGACGATTGAGGCTTCCTCGGTCTCCGGCGTTGTACGGCGCCGCCGTCCTGACAACCGGAATGACCAGCCGACCGGCTCGACAAGCGAAACAGCGGCCGCGCGCGAGCATAACATCGATCATGACATCGATGTTGACCGATCCGCCGACGAAACGGGTCCGCAGCAAGACCTCAGCCTCTTGGATGAAGCGCTGTTGTTGCTGGAAGAGACAGAACAAAGCAAGTTCCGAGCGCTTGAAGAAGTCGATGAACTGCGCGCCCGGTTGAAGCAATTCGAGGCCAGTGCTGTGGCCGGCCCGACGCCCCCCGAACAAAGACGTGCGCCTAACGGCACCGGTGACGGAGATGGCGACGGCAACAATAACAACAACAACAAGCTCGCCGCTCTGACTTCGCGTGTGGCCGATCTGGAGGCGGAACTTGAAGATGAACGGTCCGATCGCGCCGACATGGAAGACCATCTCGAGCAGGCGATTGAGGCAGCCGAGGCTTTGCGCAGTGCCGCTGTCGATCATCAAGCCTTTGAGCAGCTGGAGACCACGGCGGCCGATCTCGAAGCCGAAGTCGAGCGACAACAGAGCCGGCACCAGGACGCCGAAAACAAACTGGCCGCAGTCCGACAGGACACTACAGACACGGCATCGACAACTCGCGACGAGCTGGCGGATGCGCTCGACCAAATCAGCCAGCTCAGCTGGCGTGCAGAGCAATTGGAAGCTGCCGTCTCACGCGAGCAGGCGTTGCGCTTGCAGCTTGAGAAGGAACTTGAACAGGAACGGGCAACAGTCTTGTCGGCAAACAAGGATTCGTCCGCAGATGTAATTGCCTCGCTGGAACAAAAGGCAGCGGATCTTGAAACGGTGGTCGCTAGTCTTGAAGGCGAAATCGCAGCGCAGCGTGAAACCCATTCACGGCTCGAAGCCGAGTTACAAGATCGGGTCGACCAACTCGAACATTCCGTTTCGGAGCACGGCCGCGAAGCTGCGGTCGCACGTGAAGAATTGTCGCTTGCCCGGGCGCAAGCCGAAGCGGCCAAGACCGAACTGGCAGAACTTCAGGACGCCATAGATGCGAAGGCCCTTGACGGTCATGAGGCCGCCGGCAACGAAGCCGCCATCGCCGTTGAAAACGAAAGGCTCGAACGGCAACTGGCATCGTTGACGCGCGAATTGGCCGATGAAAGGGCGGGTCACCAGGAGGTCGTGGCCGAGCTTGCCGAAGCGAGGCAGGCAATCGAACAAACCCAAGCGGAGCTCGCTCATCTGCAACAGGCTCACGATCTTCTGGGCAACAGGCACGGCGAGCATGAAAGCGAAGCGAGCAACGAGGCAAGCAGGCTCGAGTCCTGCGTTCACCATCTCACAATGGAACTTGCCGACGAGCAATCGGCACACCAAAGCGCCATCGCCCAACTCGCGAAAGCAAACCAGGTGGCCAATAGTTCAGATGCCGCACTGGCGGCGCGGATCGCCGCGCTGGAAGCGCAGCTTGCCGACGAACGCTCGGCTCTCGAAAGCGCGCTTGCCCAACGCGACGGCGCAATCGACCGTGCAGATGAACTTCAAACCCAGCTCGAAGCCCGACCCAAACTCGAAACCGAACTGGCCACCGTGATCGAGCGTGAAGCATCGCTCGTGAACGAAATCGAGAGCTGGCGTGAACGCCTGGCAGAGGCCGAATCGGAAATCGAGCAAGAGCGTTCAGCGCGCCGGATCGCTCAGGACCGGCTCGAGGATGCGCAAAATACAACGGATCGATCCCAACAGCCGACCGCAGACCAGATCGCGGAGTTCGAGCAGGAGATTGCCGACCACGCCAAGCGCGCCGACCGATTTGAGGCGGCTGTTACACGCGAGCAGATCATGCGGCTGGCCGTTGAAACCGAGCGCGACACGGCCTTGGAGGCGGCGGAGCAAGCCGAAAGCGAGTTGCAAGCAACGAAAGCTGCGCTGGAGGAAGTGCAACGCGCGTTGCGCTCGCATGCTGGTAACGTTGAAAAGTCAAATCCCGGGGAGGCGGCCGACCTGCGCTTTGCCGCCGACAAATCGGTCTTTGTCAATGCCGACAAGAAGTCAAAGGATCGGCAACCTGCCGATCATGACCAGACCAAACGCAAATCTTCGCGTAAAATCGACCGGCAGGACGAACGTATCGCGACCAGCATCAAAGGCAGCATTCAAAAGGACACCGAACTGACGGTGTTGGAATGCACGATTGTCGACAAGTCCGTGGGTGGGGCCAAGATCGATATCGTTCCGGACAAGTACAATGCGGCAATCGGTATGCCGGTCGTCGGTGATGGTCTCACGTTGACGTTCAAAACGCCGTGGGAAACCAACACGGTTTCCTGCGAGGTTGTGTGGCTGCAAGGCACGACATGCGGTCTGACGTACGTCGGCCGAATGGAAACGCACGTCGACCAGCCAAAGCGGCGTGCACCCAAAACAGCGGCTGGCGGCGAGCCGACCGACGAGAAATCCCAACGCATGAAGCACTCACGCAAAAAACGGCGCACCTCCGCATCCCTTTAGCAGGCTGATGAAAAAGTCCGGTGATGGCGGTTTGCGGATAGGTTCTGTAGTGCCGAGACATCATATCATCGGTCCAGGCAATAGCGATGCGCGGCGGCGATGCGTCGACGGGGACGATGTTTTCCTGGGTGGAATTGGAGAACGGGTCGTTCAAGTTCACGTCTCAGCGTGTGGTTTAGGAGCGGTAGGGGCTGCGGGCAGGCGGAGTGCCGGTAACGCGTAAGCCGTCCACAGCACCGGGCCACGGGCACATGCGGCCGATGGAACACGTTGGGTTTGCCACAATGCAACCTGACCCCATGAGGCACGGCTCACATGACGGTCGACAGAATGGCACTGAAGGCGCTTTTGGAGAAGGGCTCCGACACCGATCTTGTGCGCGAAATGACGGCGTTTATCGCCCAGCGTTTGATGGACCTCGAAGTCGAGGGCCTGGCCGGTGCAGTGCACGGCGCGCGCAGCCCCGAACGCACCAACCAGCGCACCAACCAGCACAACGGATACCGGACGCGCCAGTGGGATACGCGCCCCGGCTCGATCAACTTGCAGATCCCGAAGTTGAGAAAAGGCAGCGACTTCCCGACCTTCCTCGAACCGCGCCGGGCGGCTGCGAAGGCGCTGGCCGCCGTCAACTGCATTCGACCAACCCGCTTGAACGCCTCAACGGCGAAGTAAAAAAGCGCACTCGCCTCGTCGGTATTTTCCCGAACGCGAAGGCGATCGTTGGTCTCGTCGGCGCCATCCCCAACGAACAGAACGACGCGTGGGCCGCAACCCGCCGCGACATGACGCCCGAGACGATCGCGCAAATCGGCGATCGACGCCAAGCGCCGGCGCCGGCGCTGGCGCCAGCCATCACCGCCATCCCAACGCTGCAGATCGCAAGCTGACGGCCGAAGCTGTGACACCGCGCTATGGGGCAAGATCGTTCAGACATTCCCGAGACAGGTTTTCAGTCGCTCCGCCTGCCCGTCGGTGAGGTTGTTGGCGTGCTTTTGCAAGAGCTTTACCGGGCCACGTCCGGCGCTCAGATCGGGATCAATCTGACGGCAGGTTTTGATGAGATGATGCAGCGCCAGGCGCACCACATGGAAGCGATCGGCAACCACGAGAGCTGTCGGAAAATGGCGTCGGGCAATCGAGCGATAGCTCTCGGAGAGATCCATGCAGGCGATGCGCACGCGGCTTTTGCTCTTTATATCGGATCGATAGGCGGCGAGCGATGAAGCAGACCGCCCAGGCGCGACATCAAACACGCGGCGCTTCTTGAGATCACAGAAGGTGGTTGCAAACCGCATCTGTCTTGAGAAGAAGTGCTCATCGGGCCCGAGCACGCGCGGGATCTCAAGCGTCTTGAGCTTGCGGTTCTCAAGGTCGTACATGTGATCGTAGTAGCGCGCGATCGTGTTGTTCGACTTGCGGCAATTGCTGGCAAGGCTCTTGCGCGAGATACCTGGCGTGTGCGTGTGATGGCGGTAGATCTGTTTCTTGAGAGCCTCAGTTGAGCGCTGCCAGGGCAGGATGCCATCCAGGCGCTGGCGGAAATACCTACCGCACGTTCGGCAGTGATACTTGCAGGCCGAAAACCGCAAGATCACGCGGCACAGGCCAACGCTTTCGTGCCAGACCTGGCGGCGGGCCTTGTCCGTCTTAGGCAAGTCGCATCCACCACACTGCGGGCAGCTTGGTGCGTGGTGACAATCCAGGTCATGAACGATCGGGTTGAAGGCGCTCGTGTTGGCGATTGTAAAACCCGGCAGGTTCAGCGTAACGTCAAAGTCAGGTATCCTCGTCGTGTCCTTAATCTATCAGTCCGGCAAGACTGCAGACCATAGACTTCGATTCGAGGATGCCCCTTTAATGACGGAGAGCCGCTTGGGCGAGGGGCAAACCAGAGGGTGTGGCATGACATTTGTTTACTTCACTGGCCATCTATTCAAATATCTACTGATTATCGGTGTTTTTGGCTTGGTCGTGGGGGCGTTCTTTCCAACTTTGGGCGGAGTTGTCACATTTCTTGGCATCATTTTTTCACCTTATGCGGCCTGGCAACAGGCCAAGGCATCTGCTGCAAAAGAGATGATTGAAGAAAAGCAGCGAGAAGAGCGCATTGCCTGGGCGGAAAGACAAAAGAACCGTCGAAATGCTGGTACCGCACCTCCCCTCTCACAAAGCGTCAATCCATTACGGGCAGTTGGAAGTGCTGCCGCTGGGGCAGGTGTTGGTTATGTCCTCGCCAAGATGCTTCAAGAGGGAAACGTCGATCAAGCAATTGCTTTTGCGGGACAACAAGACCTCGAAGCGCTAGCGGACCAACTACCAGAATCACCTCCTGAATTAGATCAATTATCAGAACTTGAGGCCGATGAGATGGACTGTGTTCTAGCGGACCAACCACCAGAACCACCTCCTGAATTAGATCAATCATCAGAACTAGAGGCCGATGAGATGGACTGTGTTCTAGCGGACCAACCACCAGAACCACCTCCTGAATTAGATCAATCACCAGAACTAGAGGCCGATGAGACGGACTTTGGTGATTTCGAAGTTTGACGTCAGTTAAACACTCACCAATTGATGGAGTGAACCGCCCCGGGTTTGCCGGAGGCTGTTTAGTTTGAGTCAGGCGGCGATCTTCAGCTCCTCCAGGCTGGCGTAGTAGGTATCTTCTGCTTCGGCGGGTGGGATGTTGCCGATCGATGAGAGCAGGCGGCGGTTATTGAACCAGTCGAC
Organism: Hyphomicrobiaceae bacterium; assembly: GCA_965223355.1. GTDB lineage: Bacteria > Pseudomonadota > Alphaproteobacteria > Rhizobiales > Hyphomicrobiaceae > Tectiglobus. The sequence continues at coordinate 1,336,341 of CBDCWE010000003.1, read as the reverse complement.
CCATTCAAGTGTCGCGTACTCGACTGCTTCAGGCGATCTCCATGGTCCACGCCGATGGATCACTTCAGCTTTGTAAAGCCCGTTGATCGTCTCGGCCAGTGCATTGTCGAAGCTATCGCCAACACTGCCGACCGATGGCACCAGGCCGGCTTCCGCCAACCGCTCCGTGTATTTGATCGAGACGTATTGCACACCACGATCCGAATGGTGGACAAGGCCGCCGCCGACAACAGGTTTTCGATCATGCAAAGCCTGCTCCAGGGCATCGAGTACAAAGCCGGCATGTGCCGTCCGGCTGACGCGCCAGCCGACGATGCGGCGGGCATAGGCATCGATGATGAAGGCGACGTACACGAAGCCGGCCCAGGTGGAGACATAAGTAAAGTCTGACACCCACAGCACGTTGGGCCTCGGTGCCTTGAAGTGCCGGTTGACATGATCAAGCGGGCAGGGCGCCGATCTATCCGGCACTGTCGTACGCACCTGCCTGCCACGGATCGCGCCTTGTAATCCCATGGCTTTCATGAGCCGCTCCACCGTGCAGCGCGCGATATCGAAGCCTTCGCGCTTGAGTTGGCGCCAGACTTTGCGCACGCCGTAGACACGAAAGTTCTCATCGAAAACCCTTTGGATCTCAGGCATCAGCACAGCGTCACGCTTAAGACGAGGCGGTGCCGTGTCAGGGTTGATGCGGCGGTGCGCATACGCGTGGTAGGTCGACGGGGCGATCTTGATGACACGGCAGATCGGCTCGACCCCGTACGCAGACCGCTACTCATCGACAAAGCTGATCATGTCTTGGACCGGCGGTCGAGCTCCGCCTGTGCAAAATACGCCGACGCCTTGCGCAGGATCTCGTTGGCCTGACGCAGCTCGCGGTTCTCCCGTTCAAGCTGTTTCAATCGCTCGCGCTCTTCGCTGGTTGGCCCGGGCTTTAGGCCTCGATCACGCTCGGCTTGGCGAACCCAGGTGGACAACGTTTGCGCCGCGCATCCGATTTTGGCTGCAATGGATTCGATCGCCGCCCATTGCGACGTATGCTCGCCGGTCTGATCGAAAACCATCCGCACGGCGCGCTCACGCACCTCCAGCGAATACCTTGGCGATGTCTTTCTTGGATGATTCGTCATAGCTCCAGTCTCTCAAGAGTTGGAGCCTCCCACAAACCCGGGGCGGTTCATATCGATTTGTCTGCCAATCTCACCGAGGATCGTTCCGAAGATCTCCCGTGGATCGGCGGCATGGGTCGGAGACAAACCTGCTACCAAAATTATCAAAGCAATGACGGACAGACGTCGCATTGGAGTTCAACTCCCCGTTTGCTGAGCAGTACATGCTCAGATTCGGCAAGTCTCAATGCGATTGAAATTGTTCCTCACAGAAATTTTCTGTGGTCATCGTTTCCTAACCTGCAGACTTGATGACGAGAGCAACGGCTCAACTGTCTAGGCTGTAGAATCTGGCGATTCTCTCTTCGATCGAGTGGCGGTCGCGGCCGAAGCGCAAGCTGCTGTGGGATATCAGACGCTGTGCACGACCATGCAGCGCCTCGGGTGGAGAGAAACATTCGAGCAGAAAAGCTCCGGTCGGCACGCCATCATCGAGTACTGATGCGCGCGCCTTGTAGTTCGGCAAATCTTTGAGAACGCTCTGATTGCGGATATCAAGTTGTCGAGACAGAATGGGAGCATCCTGTGCGCCGACTCGGAACGAGATCATTGTGCCGACGTTACCAAACACCGCGTCCCTCAGAGTTTCCGGCAGCTGGTCGAGATATTGATGGGCCAATGTGAGCGTTAGACCATATTTGCGGGCTTCCGAGAGGATCAGGGCGAAGCCGGTTGTCGCGAACGATTGGAATTCGTCGACATAGACATGGCATGGTTGCCGGCTCTCCTGTGGGATGTCGCGGCGTGATAATGCGGCTTGCGCCAGCGCCGTCACTAGGAGGGCTCCCAAAAGGTGGGCAGGTCCTTCACCCAGAGCACCCTTGGACAAGTTCGCGATCAACACGCGCCTGTCGTCCATCATGAAGCGCAAATCGATGGTGCTCTTAGGTTGCGCAATGATGTTGCGAATTGCCGGTGTCATGAGCACGCGACCGATCTTGTTGAGCACTGGCGCTATTGCCTCTTCTCGAAACCGGGGCGGATAGGCGGCAAACTCATGTGTCCAGAATGCTCGTACGATGGGATCGGATATATGCCCAATGCATTGCGCACGGAACGCCTCATCCTGAAGAAGGCGTGGGAGGTAGAGAAGAGTGGCGTTCGGCACGTCCATCAATGAGCGAACGGCATGGGCAAAGATGTGCTCAAGTCTTGGGCCCCATGAGTCTGGCCAGATGGCTCGGAATGCGGCGACGACTCCATCGGCGACAAGCGGACGATGATCTTCCGGCAATCGCGCCAAGAGATTGAAGCCGATCGGGAGCGAAAGATCGGAAGGGTCGAAATAGACGAGATCATCACCGCGGCGACGCGGCAGCAGACCAACGGCGGCTTCGGCAAGATCTCCATGCGGATCGAGCAATGCAACACCGCGGCCCGTCACGAAATCCTGAGCAATCAAGTTAAGGAGCAAAGTCGATTTGCCGGTTCCGGTCTGGCCAACGACGTAGACGTGGCGCGCACGTGCGGCAGGGGACAGCGCCACCGGTACATCGTTGCGGTTTCCGAGATAGAGCTTGTTGTGAACGTCAAATCGGCTCATGGGCCCAAGCGAGCCATGGCATCGCTGGACTGTTCGGCAGGTCTGAACAGCCGCTGGCGCAGTTTTTGGGCTTAAGCTACCCAACACGCGATGGGGTCGGGCCAAGCGCAAGGTGCTTGCCATCACCATGCTCGGAACAACCGCCCACCCGCTTACCGGGGCTCGCTTCGGCACGTGGCCGAAGATCAGTTTGAATTATACCAATTGTCTGGTGTAGTCGGCAGGAGCAATTGTGTTTTCTGGCTGGCAAGCCCATTGTCTGAAATTGGCTTATGTGCTATATTAGCAGCAGTTGACATTGATTGATTCGTAGGTTAGGTGATTAATTTGTGATTGGCTGATAAATTGCCACGACCTGGGCTCTTTGCATGTATGCCCATGGTCTGATCTGATAGAGACAGATGAGAGACCGCGGCTTAGGATTAGCCGCAAGGCCCTGCATGGTTTGCAGGGCCTTTTTTTGCTGTGATCTGCGGTGCCTCGAGGAAATGTTATGCGTGAAAGAAAATCAGATTTCTTCGAGGTGTTGTTCTCTGGGCTGATTATATTCGTTTTGGTTATGTGCGCAGTGGGCATTTTTGTGGCATTGGAACTTCACAAAAATCTTCCGGAAAACGTGCAGACACTACTTCAGCTACTTGGCATCATTTTGAGCGTCGCGGCTTCTTATATGGCTGGCTCTCACATTCAAGAGAACCGTATTCGGAAACAAGAAAAAGAGAAGATTGCACAGGTGGTCGCTATATCCGGGGTGGCGTTAAATAATACTTTTAAAAGCCTCTGGAGCCTCACGCGGACCTGGCAGACAATTGCGGCAGAGCGCGACTATCGAATTCCGGCCTCAACTGATCAATCAATGAAAGACACTTTGTTTGATTTGAGGAACTCGATTCACTCTTCAATGATATCAATCATCGCATTGAACGATGATGTCGAGAATCCATTGAACCTTCCCCGGCTGTCATCAGATTGGCGATGCCCCGACACCGCATGTCAGCTGAACAGAGGAGGTGGTGGCGATGTTCAGCATCTTTCCCCGATTCCGTCGAGGACAACGGAAGCCCATTGCAAAGGTTGCGAACGAAGCGTTCTCTTAACAAGGCTAGAGGATGGCACAATCGGCAGCCGGTTCATCGGCGAAGGTGGCTCCTCGCCGCACAGGAGGGAAGAAGCGCGCCGAACTTATAGACCGCCACAGGAAACTCAGCAGAACTACAAGCAAGAACTAGTAAATTGTCCAAATGCAAGTTGCGGCATGCCTATTGCGATCGGAGTCAGTTTGAGGCACCCCGTCAATTTGAGAGGTTGCCCCGAGTGTTTAGTGTCCTTCTCCTATGTTGTGTCGGACGGCTCGATAAGCCTGTCGGAAAGTTCAAATAGTCGTGATTTTCATGATAGTGAACTAGAGGAGAGGCGAGGTCAAAGCTGGATCAGATGCAACTGCGGCACAGAAATAAACTTTGATCAGCATAAGCGGCGAAATTCCACGGGTGTCGAGTATGTCGGATGCGTCAAGTGCGGTGCAATACTAAGAGCCGCAGCTGACGAGGCATTGTCTGAAATTGCAGACGAGCATCGTGAATAGACTAGTTCAAGGAGCTCTTGGACTCTGTGCTACTGTCGCAATCTGGTCGTGCTTTGAATAGAGATCCGCCCCGCGTCGGTCAGGCGAAGCTGGCCGACTTCGACCGAAAACCCGATCAGAAAATCAATCCAGCAATCAAACGATCAGTCTTTACTTGAGAGTATAATCACCGAACAGAGCAAGGCCGTCGTCGCTCCAACTAAAGGACATGGGCGATCGACGGCCGCAGTGGGTCGGTTCTTTCCTGGAAGTAGGGGATATAGAGACCCATTTGCGGTCGAAGTCGGGCGTCAAGCCCGACGCGGGGCGAGTCAATTATGGTTGTTTGTCAGCACATTCCAAACCGTGTTCAGCAGTGTGCCCCTTCCAATCTGATTGGCATGGCTATTTCCATAGGGAAGGGAAGCCTCAAGGACACGCTCGTTGGAGCACAGGCTCTGACTGACCAAATTCATGTACAGAATGTCGGCCACCGGAAGGGAGCTCAAATGAAGCATGTCGCCGAGCTATCGGGTCTTCTGGTGACTTGCAACCTGCTACCTATTTGCTACCTTTTTGGGAAAGGAAAATCACGAAATCTACTAAGTTAATTTGCCCGACCCGAGACATAGGTGACACTTCGTACCGGACACATAGGTAACACTTTCCGCATTTTGCGGGAGGTGTTGATGCCGTGGAAAGAGAGTTCGGTGATGGACGAACGTGTCCGCTTCGTTGCCCGCATCCTCGAAGGCGAGGCAATGTCAGACGTCTGCCGCGAGTTCGCGATCTCCCGCAAAACCGGCTACAAGATCTTCAACCGCTACAAGGAGCACGGCGTTGAAGCGCTGACCGACCGCTCGCGCCGGCCGTGGCGCTACGCCAACCAGCTGCCGGCCCAGGTCGAGGCCTTGATCGTGCGCATCAAGCGCGAGAAGCCCAACTGGGGCGCACGCAAGATCCGCGAACTGCTCGTCCGGCGGCTCGCCGGCGACATCCGCGTGCCCGCCAAATCCACCGTCCACGCCGTCCTCGACCGCTACGGCCTGGTCAAACGCGCCAAAACCCGCCGCGGCAAGGCCAAGGGCACCGCGCTCACCGAGGTCGCCCAGCCCAATCAGTTGTGGTGCGCCGACTTCAAGGGCGAGTTCAAGCTCGCCAACCGCAACTACTGTTACCCCCTCACCGTCACCGACCAGGCCTCGCGCTTCATCCTGATGTGCGAAGCCTTGCAATCGACCAAAGAGGCCGGCGCCTTCGACGCCTTCGTGCGCCTGTTCCAGGAGCGCGGCCTGCCGGATGCTATCCGCACCGACAACGGCCTCCCCTTCGCCAGCCCGAACGGGCTCTACAATCTCTCCAGGCTAGAGCATATTCCCGAAAAGTGCGCGCACTTTTTGGATAAGAATATGCGTGAAAACAAACAGATAGAGCACTTTTCGTGACTCCGTATAAACGAAAAATGCTCTATCGGTGTGGTGGCTGCGTCTCGGCATCGCGATCGAGCGCATCAAACCCGGCAACCCGCACCAGAACGGCCGCCATGAGCGCATGCATCTGACCTTGAAGAAGGAGGCATGCCGCCCCGCTGCCGCAAACAGTCTTCAGCAGCAGGCCCGCTTCGATGAATTTATGAGCGAGTTCAATGACGAACGCCCTCACGAAGCACTCGACATGAAAATACCTGCAGACGTCTATCGCGCAGCGCCGCGACCCTACCAGGGCCTGCCGGAGATCGACTATCCGCTGCACGATCGCGACGTGCTCGTGACGTCATGCGGACGCATCTGCATGCACCGCAAGAAGATCAACATCTCAACCGTCATGGCCGGACAGAGGCTTGGAATAAAGGAAGTCGACGACGGCATCTGGCTCGTAAGCTTCATGGCCTACGATCTCGGATACATAGACTTAGAACAGAAAACCTTGCAAACTATCGATACCCCGTTCGGCTCGAGGGTGTCACCCATGTCTTAGGAACGATCTGTTACCTATGTCTCCGGGTCGGACATGAAATCGTTGGCGACCCCGGGAGGATTCGAACCCCCGACCTGACGATTAGAAGTCGCCTGCTCTATCCAGCTGAGCTACGGGGCCGCAATAGGGATTTCACAATGACGTGTTGCTCGGCGCGGTGCCGGCGAACCATCCGAACTTTCTAGAGCAAACTGCCTCTCGTCGGCATCGGGACGATCCCGACTAAAGGCAGAAAGTTGCTCGATTCTGAAGAGGCGATCATCGTGCCATTAGGTCGAACCGCTATTGTGGTTCGACCTAATGGCACGATGATCTAGACCATGTCCGCCGCAGGCAGGGCCGCCTTGCCGTCCCGGCCGCCCACACAAACGTGCCACCGCCACTGTCGGGATAGCCCCGGCCCGCTCTGTAACGCGGTAAAGCGGCATTGGCAATCTGCGGATACACCAAAAAATGACAACTGGCCGAGTGCGTCAATGATTCGATGCTTCAACGCTTCAACGCTTCAATGCGTCCATGAACCGATCCGGCCGAACTTGAAATTATCGGCATATGATTTCTTCGACAATGTTCGCGATTTCGGCTCAACGACCGTGTAGGCAAGACCGTTGCGCTCTGCATACGCGATTGCTGCCTCCCTCGTCTCAAAATGCAGTTTGACCTGTTGGTTGGTGTCACGCGATGAGGTCCAGCCCATCAACGGATCGATCTCGCGCGCAGCCGCCGGTTCATGCTCCAGCACCCAGGCCCTGGTGCGCCCCTTACCCGACTGCATTGCGGTTTTTGCTGGCCGGTAGATCCGAACGGTCATCGTTGTGCTTCGCCTTTACCTCAACCGCGGTGCGCCGGGTCATGGGAGTTCGAGCGCAACGGCTATCGTCCAACACCCGCTCACTAAACGGCCCGGTGATCGCCGCCGCCCGACCGCCTAGATCTTTGTGCTTTAAGTTGGAACCGCAATAGCGGTTCCAACTTAAAGCACAAAGATGATCGCCACTTTAGAGGCGAGCAACTTTCTGCCTTTCATTCGGGATCGTTCCGATTCCGAATAAAGGCAGGTTGCTCTAGAGCAGGTCCGCGACGGCCAACCGTCTGTAGCGCAACGAAGTCGAATTTACAATGGCGGCGCGGACGCGGCGGCTGATATGCGCCGGCGCCAACCGTGTTATGATGGACCTGTCGTATTCAACCTCACACGTGCAGAGATTGGCCCATGTGCGAAGCAAACAACCCCGCGGGTCTCACCGAACAGGGCAGGAAAGTCACCGAACACTGGTCGAACCTGGCGGTGAGCTACGCCGGGGCTGTTGAAGCCCTCGAGCAGTCCAACGTTGATCTGGCGTCGGTCACAGCCGATGATCTGCACAGCCTGGATATGCTTCATATGGGCGGCCTTGCAGCCACGGACGCGTTGGCGGAACTGGCCGATATTCGGGCCGGCCACAAGGTCCTGGATGTCGGTTGCGGCGTCGGCGGCCCGGCGCGCCGCTTGGCCAACAGGTTCGGAGCCGACGTGTCAGGCATCGAGCTCAGCGAAACGCTGCTCAAAACCGCAATTGCGCTGACCGAGTTGGTCAACTTGCAGGGCAAAGTCGACCTGACGCACGCCAGTGCCCTCGCCTTACCCTATGACGACTGCAGCTTCGACGTCGTCACGATGCAGCATGTGGCGATGCAGATCGCGGAAAAGGATCGACTGTTTAAGGAGCTGACGCGCACCATCGTGCCGGCCGGTCGTCTCGCCCTGCATGAGATCTTTTCTGGCCCCGGGAAGCTGCACTATCCGCTGGCGTGGGCGACGGAGCCGAGCATGTCAGCCCTCGAGCCATTGTCGGTTTGCAGCGAGAGACTGACGAGGCTTGGCTTCACTGTCGCCGATTTTGTCGACCACAGCGAGGACGGCCGCCGGTTCCACGAACGTGCGATCGAGAGCTACGATGCCGCCCTTCGCCGCAATACGGGCATGAAGGGCCTTTCGCCCGCGGTGGTCGAGAAACGAAGAGCAGCATCGGTGGCCATGGAAAAGAACCTGAGAACGGGCTCTCTGAGAGTTGGCATGCTGATCGCAACCCGCTCGGATTGACGTTTCGATCGCTGAGCGCCGACTTCCAACGGCGCCGGGCGCAAGCATCCGGACGCCGGTTGCCGTGACGGCGACACCATCCAGACAGCTCACAGTTCCCGATTCCGCCAAATCCTATAGATGCAGCTGGCGTTGAGCAGTGTCTCGCCGTCCGCATAGACCTGACCGCGCATGAAAGATAGCGTGCCGGTGCCGCGGACGATTTCAGCCCTGGCCTCGATCAGTGAGCCAACCGTGCCGCCGGCGACGAATTCCGATGACAGCGAGACCGTAACCAGGCGTTGGTCGGGAAACTCCTTGGCTGTGACCGCAAAGCACAGGTCCATCATGGTCAGTAGGACACCACCGTGAATGACGCCTTGGCGGTTGCCGTGTCGCGCTTCGGTCCGCAAAACGAGATGATCGCTGCCATCTTCAAGCTTTTTCCAGAAGAACGGCCCCACGATTTGCTCGAACGGATCGGTTGGATCGTAAATCGTGTAGCCGGGAAGCGGTGGTTGCATCTCAGTCATTGGGCTTGCTCATGTCTCGTGTGATCGGATTGCGGTCAGCGGGCCTGCTGGTTGTGCCTGCGCCCGATGAGTGCGGCTGCGATGTTGGTCTTCTGAATGTCGATCGTGGCGCCCTATGGCGCTGGAAGATTGACGCCGAGCAGACCACGCTGCGCTAACCGATGCATCACGCGCGGCCGGGCGGCGCATCATCGCCCTCAATCCGGCGCGCCACCCGGGCCAACCGTGGAACGTGTTGGAAGATTTCTTCAGTCGGAAGCGCAACGGCGGGTCCAGCTCAAGGCACGATGATCTAGCCGTTGCAGACCTGAACGGCCCGATCCAGTGACACCGGGTCATCTGAGAGCAGGAGATCCGTCATGTCTTGTTCAGCATCCACGGCGCCGATTGCCAGCGGGTCCTGCGTGGACAAGCGATGATCGAGGACCATGCGCGCGAGCACCAGACGGCGGGCATCACCACCCCCGGCACCCAACCTGGCCCCTTCAGTTGCCATCAGCGTTGCCGTCGATGCGTGATAGAGTGCACTGGAGGCTTTGCGCGCAAGCGTCTCTTGTTTGGATTTGCCAACCTCGTCGGCGAGCGCGATCGCCAGCTGGACGGTATTGCGCAGTTGTCCCTTGAGCTGGCCCGGCAGGCCGTCAGCCTGGTCCAACCGGTCCTGCAATTCGTCCTCGAGATCGCGATGGGCACCGACCTTGGCGACCGCCCTGGTCGTGACGTCCAGCGAGTTGATGTTCGAGGTGCCCTCCCACAACACGCCAAGATGCGCGTCGCGAACCAGCTTGGCATTGACCCAGTCTTCGATGTAGCCGTTGCCGCCGCGCACTTCCATGGCGCCGGTGGCAACGCGAATGTTGTCGCGGCAGGAGCGGTACTTGTGAACCGGGGTGAGGATGCGGGTGATGCGATCGGCGTTGTCGTCGCCGGCTTCGGCCTTGTCGATCTGATTGCCAAGATACAGGGTCATCGACAGCGCCTGCTCGGTCGGCAGCATCAGTTTCATAAGCTGGCGGCGCAGCAGTGGTTTGACATAGATTTTTTCCTCGAAGGCCGAGCGGTTCTTCGCCACCACTATCGCTTCGTTCAAGCAGCGCCGCATCATGGCGGTGGCCCGCGCGCCGTGCGACAGACGTGACAGCGCGACCTGCGTCATCATCATTTTGAGGCCGCGATTTTCCTTGGCGCCGACGTCGCCGAGCGCATAGGCAAGCGCGCCGCGGAACTCGATTTCGCCCGAAGCCATCGAGCGGCTGCCGAGTTTGTCCTTGAGGCGCGCGATCCGATACTTGTTGCGGCTGCCGTCGTCGAGATGGCGCGGCATGGCAAACAGGCCGAGCCCCTTGTTGCCGGCGGGGGCACCCTCGGGCCGGGCGAGCAGCAGGGCAACGTCGCCGTCGGCGCACGAGCAGAACCACTTTTCACCATAGAGCCGCCAGGCGCCGTCCTGCCAGCGCGCCTCGAGTTCGATGTTGGAAACATCAGAGCCGCCGGTTCTCTCGGTCATGAACTGCGCGCCCTTGAGGATCTCGCCCATGTCCTGGCTCAGCATACGATCGAGATACTTTTCCTTCAGTGCTGCATCACCGTAAAGCTTGATCATCGTTGCCGTTGTTTCGGTCGCCGAGATCGGGCAGAGCTGGGAGAATTCGGATTGACCGAACAAATACTGGAACACGAACTTGGCGGTGTGCGGAATGGGTTGATGCCAACCCAGAACGCCGGGCTTGTGGATCATGCAGGCAAAGCCGAAGTCGCGGAATGCAACCTTTTCCATCTCCCTGTAGGAGGGGTGGAATTCAAGGCTGTCCCGCCATGCGCCGCGCGGATCGCGATGGTGCAGGATCGGACTGTGCCGGTCCGCCAGCCGCGACCACTGATCAATCTCGTTGCCGGCCAGTTCGCCGAGACGCCGGAAGTGCGGCGTCAGATGTTCGCGCAGGTCGTCCGCCAGATAGATCGTGATCAGATCCTGGAGGCTGTTGTCGATCTCGAAAAAGTTCAGGCCTTGGCAGTCCGGCGCGACGCAGTCCGTCAGCGGGTCCGTCCGGGCTTCGATGAGTGGTTGATGAACGTTCATGAGCGCGCCTTTCGGTGGGTCGGACTTGTGGGCGAGAGGGATCGGCTCTGCTCGGCTCTGCAGTGACCGGTGATCCTTCCGAGCTGGCGATTGCGCGATGTCATGTCGCGGCGAGTCATGCGGGCTGCTCCTGCCTGCCCCGACCAGGCTCCGGCCGCAAGCCGGATGACTTGTGATCGACGGTCGCAATCGCCTTGCTTTTTGCCCATAGACCTTGTTGTCCATAGACCTTGTCTTTTGTCCATAAATATGATCATATTATCTTCATATATGAACAATGACGATGCGTCCACCACTTTTCGGACGGCAATACCAAGGAACACGCAACGTGGCGGTAAAGCAGATCCTCAATGCATTGGATGTGATTGAGCACTTCGCACGGACCAAGAAGCCGGCCAGCCTCGCTGACATTCAGCGCCACTTCGGTTGGCCGCGCTCCAGCACCTACAATATTCTGAGCACGTTGGTGGAGCGTGGCTATATGTACGAACCGGCGCATCGCGGCGGCTATTATCCGACGCCACGTTGGCAGCATGTCGCTGATGCCATTGTCGATGCCGACAGTCTCAACGAACAGCTTTCCGAGATGCTGGTCGGACTTGCCGCCGAGACCGGTGAAACGGCGATCGTCGCCGCCCCGGCCGGGACCTACTCGGTCTATCTGGATATCGTCGAAGCAGCGGCCGCGATCCGATATGCCGGCCACGCCGGCGCCCGCATTCCCATCCATGCCAGTGCATCGGGACGGGCTTTGCTGTCACTCTATAGCAAAGCGGAACGCCAACAAATTTTGCGCAAGGTCAAGTTCCAGCGATACGGCTCGAACGCATTGATGAGTAGCGCGGCCGTCGAGCGCGAGATCGCTGCGTCGCTGGACCGCGGCTGGTTCCAAAGCCTGCACGAATACGATGCCGATCTGGCCGCGATTGCCTTGCCGATCTGTGTCGACCACCGCCGTCTGGCGATTACTGTTGCAGGACCGGTGTTTCGCTTGCAAGCCCACTGCAGCGATGTTGCCGCAACGTTGCGGCAGGCGATCGAACACGGCCTCGGCCCGCACGTGCTCGCGCCCGACCACAACCGTCGTGCAGCGCTGACCGGACGGACACCTGAAGCCTCGCCAGTCTAGATCATTGTGCTTTAAGTTGGAACCGCTATTGCGGTTCCAACTTAAAGCACAATGATGATCGCCACTTTAGAGGCGAGCAACTTTCTGCCTTTATTCGGGATCGTTCCGATTCCGAATAAAGGCAGGTTGCTCTAGGGACCCTCTGAACAAGCTTTGGGGTCCAGGGGATCCATCCCGTGGTCGGGGTGTTTGAGGGGCTGAAAGCCCCTCAAGGATCGCCGCCAAGCGGCGATTGGTTAAGGGCTCGGACCTTTGGAAACCTGAGGCTTGATCAGCGATCACCGTAGGCCGATCTCTGCCAGGCGCAACTGCATTTGCTCGTTGGTCGGGACAAGATTTTCATCAACAACCAGGAACAATGCCGTTGCATCAACGGTCTCATTAGCTGGCGGGTTGGTGTGAATGGCGCCGTCGGACCGTGCTTGGTATCCAATGGCCGTGCCAAGGCCGGCCTGGAGCACGGCGATCACGATGTCCGACCATTTGTCGGCGTGAACGTCCACCTTGTAGCCGTGGCATTCATCGCCACCACCGGTGAAGAGGTTCTCGAGGATGGTCTCGGCTCCGGGACAGACAAAACCTCTGACGACGATTTCCGGATAAAAGCGGATTGGTCGAACCACCATTGTCGCACCGGCCGCCAGCAATCGCGGCTTGTTCGTATCCTCGACCGATTCGGCCAGGATCGTGGTGGTTGCCCCAATCTCTTCGAGGCGATGCAGGATATCGAACGTCGTTGCATCGGAGCGCTTGTTGGTTGCGTCTTCGGCCAGCACCATGATGGCGGCGGCCTGCTGCGCACCGGCTTGCGTCAGCGCATCCGGATCGGTGGCATGAGCGTGCATGTGAACAATGCCGGTTTCGCGGATCTCCTCGGGCAGGCCGTCGGGATAATGGTCGGTTACAATCAGGATGCGGCGTTCGGCGAAGTCAACCGTGTCGGCAAACTCGCGACTAAGGCGGCGGAAATAGTTCACGGGATTGAACCGTGGCGTGTTGAGAATGAGGATATGATCTTTCATGTTCCATCTCCAGCGGCCCTCAATCATTTTCAGCCGGCGCGTCATTCGGTAGTTGAAGTAGTCTGCAGCTGTATGGAACAGCACAAAGATGCCGCCGCCGTAGAGCAGCAGAATGGTCGATATCCGCCCCATTGTGGTGTGCGCCGAATAATCACCGTAGCCGACGGTGACGGCCGTTGTTGCCGTTAACCAAACCGATTGTTCGAACGACAGCTTCTCAAAACCCATCATCGCAATGACGTGCAATCCAAGCACGACTGCCAAGTACAGGGCCGAGAGCAACAGCGAGCGCTCAAGTTCGTGGTTCAAGGCGCGCCGCCCAACGGCGTGCCACGCCAACTGCTTGAAGAAGAATAAGACACCGCCCATGACGCTAACTCGCACGTCGAGCGGGACGGGCAGTCAGAAGCGGTTCCTCCATTTTGATCCTTCTCGTGTTTGTCTTTGCATCACTGACACGTGCCCGCGCAGCAATTGTTTGCCGGCTACTGTTCCGCAGCGCCAGATTTGTGTTCTGTGCCTTCAATCAGGTCGCGCAGCCCAATTGCGTCTTCGATATCGACAATGAAACCGACACCTGATCCAGAACCACCGCTGAACCCGCATGCTGTTGCGATGGCCTCGAGGATTTCGCGACCGTGCTGGGCTTTGACGAGAAACAAGATGATGTCGCGCTGGCTCTCCAGGTTAAGCCCGAGAAACGTCTTGGTCGGCGTCAGCCCTTGACCGCGCGCGTGCGTGATAACGGTGCAACCCGTGGCACCGTTATCACGCGCCGCTTCGATCGCGCGATCCGAGAGGTCAACCTCCGTCATGGCCACAACCAGCTTGAAACTCATTTCGATGCGTCTCCCTTTGCGACCGCCGTGCGAGACCCGGGCGGCAACATCCCACCGGCCATCCACTGGCAAATTTGAGCGTAGCCCATGACCGTGATCATCGGGACTAGACTGGCGAGCGCAATCAGCCCAAATCCGTCGAGAAGAGCACTGCGGCCGGGTACACTCGAAGCAAGCCCCAAGCCCAGCGCAGCAACCAGAGGAACAGTAACGGTCGACGTTGTGACGCCGCCGGAATCGTAAGCTAACGGAATAATTGCGCGCGGAGCAACAAGTGTCTGAATGACCAGGATCGCATACCCGAAGATCATGTAGAGATAGAGCGGGGTTCCGGTGACGATGCGAAACGACCCGACGGCGAGGCTAATCGCAACGCCCAAGGCGACGGCAATCCGCAAACCCCAGGCACTGACAGCACCGCCTGACACCTCGCGCGCCTTGATCGCCACGGCCATCAGAGACGGCTCGGCTATGGTCGTTGCAAATCCAATCGCAAAGGCAAACAAATACGTCAGGTAATAGTCGCGCCAACTGAGTTCATCGACCATTGTCTCGAGCCCCAGAAAGGCCGAGTTGGTGAGCTGCTGCGCCATCACCTTACCGAGCGGGAATAGCGTGTGCTCGAGCCCGAAAAGGAAAAAGCTCAAACCCAATAGAACGTAGATCGAGCCGATGATGACCTGACGCAAATGCGGGATCCGTTGGCGCAAGACGCCGACCTGAAAGCCCAGCAAAATGGCAACAATAGGCGCGACATCGATCAGGGTGGCAAGTACCGTTCGGCCAAGATCACTCAGAAAATCAACTGTCATAGACTGATGACCACCCCAAACATGAGCACGAAGATGATCGGCATCATGCTGGCAAAAGCAATCAGGCCAAAGCCGTCGACCATCGGATTGCGCCCCTTGATGGCGCTCGCCAAGCCAACCCCGAGGGCGGTCACCAATGGCACCGTAATGGTGGATGTTGTTACGCCGCCGCTATCGTAGGCGATGCCGACGATCTCTGCCGGCGCCACCACGGTCAGCGCCACAGCCACGATGTAGCCTGAGATGATCAGCCAGTGAATCGGCCAACCCTCGACGATGCGCAAAACACCCAGCACCAGCGACGTTCCGACCGCAACGGCAACCGTATAGCGCAGGGCTTGGGCATGGCTTTCGACCCCGGCCGGCTCGGATGAAATGAAACCGGCTTTGGCCATGATCTTCGCAGCTTCATCGCAAATCGCGATCAATGCGGGCTCGGCAACGGTGGTGCCAAACCCGAGGCAGAACGAGAAACACAGCAGCCAGAATAACGAGCCCTTGCGCGCAAACGCGTCTGCCAGCGCCTCGCCCAACGGAAACAGGGTCATCTCGAGGCCTCTGATGAATAACGCGAGCCCGGCCATCACGAACAGCAAGCCCAACATCAGATCAGCGAAATTGTGAATCGGCTCGCGCAGAACCACGACCTGAAAGAATGCAATGACGACAATGATGGGTGCGAGGTCACGCAGCGATCCACCAACAAAGCCAAGCGCATTGCTCATTGCGCGCAGCATTAGATCTGGTCCTCCTTGCCTGTATTGCGAACGTTTAGCCGACCGCCGAGGTGGCTGTACAGGTGCGTTTCCGACCGGCGCCGACCACGTCATCGGCACGCGAATTCGCTTGTTTGTCGAAGCCGGAAGGCGTCGGATCGACCAACGGGTCCGACACCAGCGCCGGCGTCGACTATTAGCTCTTCAACAGCTCCGGCAACCAGGTGATGATCTCCGGAAACACGATCAACACTGCGATCGTGAGGATGTCGGCGATGAAGAACAGGCCCACGCCTCGGAAGATGTCCGAGAGTGGAATGTCCGGCCGCACGGCGTTGACGACAAAGCAGTTGAGGCCAATCGGCGGTGTGATCAGGCAGACCTCCGCCATCTTCACGACGATGATACCAAACCAAATGCTTGCCTGCGTCCCGGTCATCCCGAAGGCGCTGTCGGCGGCACTGACATCGGCGCCGCCGTTCAACGCAATGACCGCCGGGTAGACAACGGGCAGCGTCAGCAGCAGCAAACCGATGGCATCCATGAACATACCGAGTACGACGTAGCCCATCAAGATGCAGGCCAGAATGACATAAGGGTCGGCCTGCAGTGAGAGGATCCAGGCAGCGAACGTTTCCGGCAGCCCCGAAAAGCCCAAAAACCGACCGAAAATCAACACCCCCCAGATCAGCGAGAAAATCATCACAACGAGCTTGGACGTTTCCATCAATGCGTCCTTGAGGGAAGCCAGGCTCATGCCGTTGATCAGGGCCATGACCAGCACGACGAACGCACCCAGCGCACCGGCTTCGGTCGGCGTCGCCCAACCTGTGTAGATCGCGCTAATGATGATGACGACAACGCCGGCGATCGGCAGGATGCCCGGCAATGAGCGCAGGCGTTCAGCCCAGGGCGCCGGTTCAAGGGCCGGCCCGGCCGTCGGATTGAGCCGCGCCCAGAGAATGATGATCAACGCGTAGATGATCGCCGAGACGACGCCGGGCAGAAAGCCGGCCAGCAGCAGTGCCCCGACGGATTCCTCGACGATGATCGCATAGATCACCAGGATGGCCGACGGTGGGATCAACGATGCCAAGGTGCCGCCGGCCGCGACGACGCCGGCCGCCAGCTTGCGGTCGTAGCCGGCCTCGAGCATTTCCGGGATGGCAACGCGTGCGAACACGGCGGACGTGGCAACCGAGGCACCCGACACCGCGGCAAAGCCGGCAGTGGCAAATACGGTTGCGACCGCAAGCCCGCCGGGAACCCAGCCAATCCATGCTCGGGCAGCATCAAACAGCTGTTTGGTCATACCGGCGTGGAAGGCCAGGAAGCCGATCAGGATAAACATCGGCAATAGGCCGAGAACGAAGGAGACCGACTTTGCGTGCGGAATCGAGCCAATGCTGCCGGCCGCTGCACTCCAGCCGATCAATTCGACCAGGCCGATTATGCCAACCACGCCGGCGGCGAACACGACCCGCATCCCACAGATGACAAAGACCAGCAACAATCCCATACAGATGACGCCGACCAAGGACGGGTTGTCGTATCCCAACCCGAAAATGCCGGCGGGCGCACCAGTCAACAGCGCTTCCAGGTTCATCGGTCCGCCTCCTCTTCCGAATCGAAACCGACACCGGCGTCACGGCCGAACGTCTCGGATGCTTCCTCGCGCGCCAGCTCTGCCGCAGACTTGATGACGGGAACCGCGATTGGTTCGGCGTCCGGATGAACGATCAAGCGCAGGTAACCGATGAACTCGACGAGCAGGCGCAGGAACCAGAAGGTAAAGGCGACGGGAACGAGCAGTTTCGAAGGCCACGTCGGGATGTGATAGTCGAAGGTCGTATCCCCGACGATCCAAGCGTCGTAGAAAAAGTCCCAGCTGTAGCGGATCAAAACGGCGATCATCAACATGCTGATGAAGGTGCCGATCGCTTCGGCAATCCAGCGCATGCGGCCGGCCATCGCGCCGACCAGCATTTCCATGCGAATGTGCGCGCCCAAGCGTTGCGCGTAGGCGGCACCGAGAAACGCAAAGACGGCGATGGCCTGTTCTGAGGCCTCCAGATAGCCCGGCACGGGAAAGCCGAGGAGGCGTGTAAAGATCTGGCCGGTCGTTGCCACCATCACGACAAAGATGGTGACGGCTGCGACTACGTTGAGGAAATCTTCGGGCGGTGATAGCAGGCGGTGAAGGGTTCCGAGAAGCCCACCTCCGCCCGGCGACGGTGCGTCGACGTGAGGCGAATGTGCAGACATAGAACTGTCGCTCCGATACTCGAATGGAAGTGGCGCTGCACAGCTTCAACCAGCGCGGCTCCGAAGAGACCGCGCCAGCGCATTGCAGCTTGGTGAGGAAGGCAAGTTGCCGGTACCGGACCTATTTTGATACGGCTAGTTTGAGGACCAGATCGAGCACGGCCTGCGCATCAAACCTGCCCTTGTTGTCGTTGACCCAGGCATCCCAGATTGGCCGGCCGGCAATCTTGCGGAATGTCGACAACGTGGCATCGTCGTACTTGATTTCAGTCAGCGCCTTTTTGAACCGCGGCACATACTTCTGGTCTGCCGCAGCATAGACCTTCTGATAAGCCGCCGTGACCTCGTCGCGCAGCGACCACAGCAGATCCTGATACTGCTTGGGCAGTTTGGCGTACGCCTTGCTGTTGAAGATAATCGGGCAGTCTGCCGTTCCCGGCGACAGATTTGCCGTATACCACTTTGCAACTTCGTCGACCTTGTAGGCGGCATGTGCGTAGGAGAACGGAAATGACACCGCATCCACCGTGCCGCGCTGAATGGCCGTGTAGACCTCCGTCGCCGGCATCGTCTGGCGCACGGCACCGAGCTTTTCCATGGCAAGGCCGATACCGCCGCCCGCCCGCACGCGAAGACCTTTCCAATCCTCGAGTTTGAGCGGCGGCTCGCCGCGGCCCATGAACTCATACTGCGGGATATGCGATGATGTGTAGATCAGTCCGTTCCAGCGGGCGATCTCCTTGACAACACTGGGGTGCTTGTAAAGTCCGTGCCGGACGCGCGCGGCGGTTTCGAAGTCCGCCATCGGCAGGAACGGCAGGCTGAGAACCATCAACGTCGCCGTCTTACCCGGATGATAGAAATTGCACGCCATGGTTAGTTCGAAGGCGTTGACCCGCAGCCCGTCGAGGTTTTCCTTAGGTTTGGATAACTGCGAACCGTAGAAGATCTTCAGCTTGAATTTGCCGCCGGTCTCTTCTGCCAATCGCTTTGAGAGGACTTCGACACCCTTGGTGAAGGCACGCGGCTTGCCCCACAGTGACATCTTCCAGAAAACGGATGGTCCTTCGACTTTCGCCATCGATGCGGTCGGCGCGCCGATCGCAACCGCAACGCTGAGCGCTGCGGCGCACAACGTCAGTTTGGTTGGTACTTTCATGGTGTTTCTCCCCAATCGGCGTCATTCTGCGACGCTCTGCTCGAACATGTTCGATAGCCACACGTGATCGGCCGCTGCAGTGGCGAGAGCAGCCTGAGTGACAACGCTCAGCGCAATGAGGTTCACTCTAGGTTGACAATACTATTTTGATAAATGAAATTATTGCTTCTATTAGCCAAGAAGATCGAACGATGAATTTGGGATTGAAGCACTTCCGGGGCTTTGTCGCCGTTGCACGGCATCTGCACTATGGCCGTGCCGCCGATGACATTAATGTCTCGAAGCCGACCCTCACGCTGTTGGTCCAACAGATGGAATCGGTCGTCGGAACACCGCTTCTAAACAGAAGTACGCGGCGGGTCGAGTTGACCGAAATGGGGCGCGAGTTTCTGCCGCTGGCGAACAGTGTCGTCGAGGACCTCAATTCGGCCGTCGCCTATATGCAGGACTTCGTGGAGTTAAAGCGCGGCAAAGTTACGGTAGCAGCTTTGACCTCGACCACGGTCAATAACATTCCACCTGTAATTGTGTCATTTAGAAAACGCTATCCCGATATCGTGATCCGCATTGATAACGGCGCTGCGGAGTTTATTTTTGACCGCGTCCGATCCGGTGTCGCCGATTTCGGACTTGCAAGCGCCCCGAACAAATACAAAGGCTTGAGCTTTTGCCGGATTTATGATGATGAAATAATGCTGTTGCTGCCCAAACATCATCCTGTGAGCGGCAAGAACAAGATTTCCTGGAGCGAGATAATCGACGAAGAAATCGTCGTAGCATCGAGTGAAACCGGATCTCGTCAACTGATTGACGAGATGCTGGCCCAAAACGGCATGCGCATTAAAGCCATTATCGAACCGACGGATATCCACACCGTTGTTGCAATGGTTACGGCCGGTGCGGGCCTGGGGATTATATTATCTTCCTATTTGTCGACGCTGCCGGTGAAAGATATCGCTGTCGCTTCATTGGTGGCGCCGAACATTTTTCGGGAAGTGGGAATTATAACGCGATCTGGCCAAGAACTGACACCGGCCGCAAAGGCATTGCACGACATGATTGTCGAACAGTTGACGGCAACAACAACAGCAACGGCAATTGCAACGGACAAACGATATCGCAGCTCAGCCGAGCGCGTTCACTCACGCCCGGCGCGCTAAGCAACCTTGGCACCAGCCGTGACCCACGCCTCCCGACCGCTCGGTGTCAGACGGGCAGCGCTCAGCTTCTCCCGTCCGGACCGAGCGGACAACCTCCCGAAAGTCTCCATCTAACGAGCCAGCAGATCGCGCAGCGCTTCGTTGTAGGCCTCTGGCTGCTCGTACATCACCCAGTGGCCGGCATCCTCGATAATGCGGTGCTGGAGCTCGGGATGATGGCGGCGCAGGATGTCGAGACAGGTCTCAACATCGGGATTGGCGATGACGTCGTTGCGGCCCCAGATCGTCTTGAGCGGCACCCGGACGTTTGCCAGTCCGTCCTTGATATCCGACGAGCCGGCGAACTGACGCGAGCGAAAGCGGGCCTTTTCGATGTTGATGGCCTGCAGCGCGATGGCCTCATCATCGACGCGTTCCGGCCGGGAGATCATCAGGATCTCGAGCACGCCGCGATGAACGGCGCGGCGATCATCGGCCGCCATGCCGGCGCGCTCCTTCGGAAACGGGCGCAAGTTCGGCCGGTCAAGGCCGAGCGCGGCGCAGCCGGTGATCAGCATGCCGGACAGGCAATCGTTGAGATCGGCTGCGGCGATGGTTCCGACGTGGCAGCCAAAAGAAAATCCAACCATGTGGGCTTTGCGTTCGGGTGAGAAAAACCTGCGAAAGCCGGCGGCGACGGCGGCGGCGCAGGATTGCGGGGTGTGTGGTTCGCCCGGCATGGCGCTATCGCCGAGGCCCGGAACATCGACGGCCCAGACCTCGTAGTCGTCGACCAAAGCTGGAATAGTTCTGATCCAGTGGGTCCAGGACCCCGATCCGCCGTGCAGGAGAACTATGGCCGGCTTGTGCGGGCCGGGTGCCCAGCATCGCCATGCCATGCTACCCACTCCGCTCGGCGTCTCGAAGCGTTCGGCCTGGCGCTCAAGTTCGTGCATGCGAGACAATGGCATTGGCGGGTGTCTTTTGTGATTTCGGGTGGTAAGACGAGCAACGCTGGTTGCGGATCGGGTTCAGGCGATACAAAGTGTAGCGCGAAAAGACAATGGGCCACGACGTCGTTGGTGGCCGGATGCACGGATAAGCAAAGCGATGGGCCCGGACAGCAATCTCAAGATCAATGGTGACCGCCTGTGGTCGAGCCTGATGGAAATGGCTGAGATCGGCGCAACGCCCAAAGGCGGCGTCAAACGACTGACGTTGACCGACCTTGATCGCCAAGCCCGTGATCTGTTCAAGGGCTGGTGCGAAGCTGCCGGCTGCACGGTGAGTGTCGATAAGATGGGGACGATGTTCGCGCGGCGACCTGGAACAGATGCGTCGCTGGCGCCGGTGATGATCGGTTCGCATCTCGACACGCAGCCAACCGGCGGCAAGTTCGATGGCGCGCTCGGCGTGCTGGGCGCACTTGAGGTGGTGCGTTCGCTCCAGGATCTCGACATCAAGACGAAGCATCCGATCGAGGTCGTCAATTTCACCAACGAGGAAGGCTCTCGATTTGCGCCGGCGATGGTGGCTTCAGGAGTGTTTGCCGGCGCGTTTGATCTGGAGTTCGCGTACGCGCGGGAAGATGCCGACGGCCTGCTGCTCGGCGATGAGTTGAAGCGGATCGGATATGCCGGGGATCAGGACGCGGGCGGGCGGGCGGTACACGGGTTCTTCGAGCTGCATATCGAGCAGGGGCCGATCTTGGAGGAGGCCGGCACCGACATCGGGGTCGTCACCCATGCCAATGGTCAGCGCTGGTACGAGATTGTGCTGACCGGCATCGAAAGCCATGCCGGGCCGACGCCAATGGCGCGGCGCAAGGATGCGCTGGTTTGTGCTGCCGACGTCGTGAAGCTGGTCAACAGGATCGGCTGGGATTTCCAGCCGCACGCCTGCGCAACATGCGGGATGATCGTGTCGTACCCCAATTCGCGGAACGTCATTCCGGGGCGCGTGTTTTTGACGGTCGACATCCGCCATCCCTTCAGTGACCAACTCGCGGCCATGGATACGGCCATCCGCGAGGCGGTGACGGAAATTTGTGAAGCTCAAGGCATTGACGTACAGCTCGAACAGATCTTCGAGTTTCCAGCACTGGCGTTCGATCAAGACTGTGTTGCGGCGGTGCGCAGTGCTGCCGAACGACTGGGCTTTTCGCATCAGGACATCACATCTGCAGCTGGTCACGATGCGGTTTATATGGCGCGGATTGCGCCGACGGCGATGATCTTCACACCTTGTATTGGCGGCATTTCGCACAACGAGGCGGAAGACATGACCAAGGAATGGGCGGCAGCCGGCGGCAGCGTGCTATTACATGCAGCTCTCGAGCGGGCGGAAATCGTTGGCTGAAGCAACCGACGACAGAGCCGCTCGCGGGGCGGCCCGCTGCCCCGCCCGGCCGCCGCCAACCCCACATGAGATCATGGGCTTCGGGTTGGCGGACGCCGTAGCCTCATAAGCGCGTAGTCGCAAGGGTAGTGCTGCGAGCTTGACGATCGCAAGGAAGTTGCGACCGAGTTCGTCGTAGCGCGTCGCAATACGTCGGACGGACTTGGGTTTATTGAGGAAGCGTTCGACGAGGTTGCGCTTCTTGCAGAGGCTCGGGCTGAACCAGGCGGGTTCTTTGCGTCCTGCACGCGAGGCAATGTTCACCCATCCGCCCTGCTCCCAGATCATGTCGCGCAGCCAATCGGCATCGTAGGCCTTGTCGCCAAGCAGCATCTGACCATCGTGAATGTCCCGCACAAGCTCGCGTGGTTCGGTAGTGTCTGAACCGCCCCGGGTTTGCCGCAGGCTCCAACTCTTGAGAGACTGGAGCCATGGAGAATCGCAGAACATCGCCGCAGTATGCACCTGAGGTGCGTGAGCGCGCCGTGCGTATGGTTTGCGACCACGCCGGCGAATACGCATCACAGTGGGCCGCCATCGAGTCCGTTGCCGCGAAGATTGGTTGTGCGGCACAGACACTGCACACCTGGGTGCGTCAGGCCGAACGCGACGCAGGACAGAGGCCGGGCCTGACGACGCCTGACGACGAAAGAGCGCGAACGCTTGAAGGCGCTTGAACGCGAGAACCGCGAGTTGCGTCAGGCCAACGAGATCCTGCGCAAGGCGAGCGCGTATTTTGCGCAGGCGCAGCTCGACCGCCGAGCGAAGTCATGATCCGCTTCGTCGATGCGTACCGCGAGGAGCACGGGGTCGAGCCGATCTGCCGTGTTATCAAGATCGCCCCGTCAACGTACCACGCCCATATGCGCCGGCGTGCGAACCCCGATCCCGATACAGTGCCGGAACGCGTCAGGCGGGACGCAGCCTTGCGACCAGAGATCCAAAGGGTTTTCGATGATCGCCACTTTAGAGGCGAGCAACTTTCTGCCTTTATTCGGGATCATTCCGATTCCGAATAAAGGCAGGTTGCTCTAAAAAAGGCAGCGGCCTACTTTGCAAAGGATCAGGCGTGATGTTCGCCTTTATTGCAAAGCACCGGGGTATCTGGTCGAGGCGGCATGGACGTATCGCCATCCGGCGCGTGACCAAGATCATAGGCGATTAGTACCGCGGGCAGGCCATGGCATCGGCGACGCCGTTGAAGCTGTCGGTGACGATATCCCAGGCCCGGCTGGCCGCCTTGTCCTTCAGTTGATGGGGGCCATATTCGTGGGGGCGGACGACAAAGGCGGTACGATAGCCGACGTCTGCGGCCGCCTGCAGGTCATCGTTGTGCGCTGCAACCAGCATGCATTCGTGGGGTTCGAGATTGAGGGCTTTGGCGCTGCCTTCATAGGCTTGGCGTTGCGGCTTATAGGCGTTGGCCACCTCGGCACCGAGGATAACGTCCCAGGGCAAGTTGCCGTGCCGCGCCAGGCGCACCATCAGGCCGATGTTGCCGTTCGACAGCGTCGCGATAATATAGTTGCGCTTCAGTCGATAGAGCCCTTCCACCACATCCGGCCACGGCGTCAGGCGGTGCCAGATTGCGTTGAGATGCGCGATCTCGTGTGGGGCGAGGCTTGGCGCGCGATACCTGTCGAGCAGCGTGTTGAGGCTTTCGCGGTGCAGATCGTCCAGGATCGCGAATTGACGTCGACCGCTGCGCACCTCCTCCATGGACGGTTGGTAAAGGCCGCGCCAATCGTCCGCAAACTTTTGCCAGTCGATATGGTCGATGCCGCGGCCGTTGCCGAACGATGTCAGTTCCCGGATCAGGCTCGAACGCCAGTCGACGACGGTGCCGAAAACATCAAACATCAAGGCCTTGACATCATCTTTGCCTGCCATGTCAGTGTCCTTCGTGATTGATTTGTGCGCGATGGCGCAAGAAATGATCGGCGAGGACCAGTGCCATCATCGCCTCGCCCACCGGCACTGCGCGAATGCCGACGCACGGGTCATGGCGTCCCTTGGTTGAGATATCGGTCTCGTTGCCATGCCGGTCGATGGTGCGCCGCGGCGTCAAGATCGATGATGTTGGCTTGACGGCAAATCGGGCAACTACGGGCTGGCCGGTGGCAATACCGCCCAAAATGCCGCCGGCATGATTGGACAGAAACCGTGGCTGTCCGTCATTGCCAATGCGGATCTCGTCGCCATTGTCCTCGCCAGCCAGCGCGGCGGCGGCAAAACCGTCACCGATTTCGACGCCTTTGACGGCATTGATGCTCATCAGCGCTCCTGCGAGGTCTTGATCGAGCTTGCCGTAAACCGGCGCGCCCCAGCCGGCCGGCACGCCCTCGGCCACGAGTTCGATGATCGCACCGGTTGACGAGCCGGATTTGCGGATGCCGTCCAAGTAGGTGGCCCATTGTTGGGCTGCTGCGGCATCGGGGCAGAAGAACGGATTGTTGTCGACCTCCGCCCAATTCCAGCTCTCCCGGTTGATGGCGTGCGGGCCGATCTGGATCAGCGCGCCGCGGATCGCAACGCCGTCCACAACCTTGCGGGCGACGGCGCCGGCGGCCACACGCATCGCCGTTTCACGCGCCGACGCGCGCCCGCCGCCGCGGTAATCGCGGATCCCGTACTTCGCCATATAGGTATAGTCAGCATGCCCCGGCCGATACTTGTCCTTGATCTCTCCGTAGTCTTTTGAACGTTGATCAACATTCTCGATCAGGATCGAGATCGCGGTTCCCGTCGTCACCTGCGCGCCGGACTCATCCTCAAACACGCCGGACAGGATTTTCGCGGTGTCGGGTTCGCGCCGCTGGGTCGTGTGGCGCGAGCGGCCGGGCCGGCGCTTGTCGAGATAGCGCTGGATGTCGCTGTCGTTGAGGGCGATACCGGGCGGACAGCCGTCGACGACGCATCCGATCGCCGGGCCATGGCTTTCGCCCCAGGTCGTGACACGAAACAGCTGGCCGAAGGTGTTATGTGACATGAGCGTTGATCACCCGGAATTGTGTATCGTTATCATTTTGCAAAGCTGTTGCTGACTCGCGTTGTCAAGTGAGTCTTAAAAGTCGCCGTGCGGGCAGGCAAGTCACGGGAACGTCGAAAAGAGGGTGACAAATCAGCAAAATGCAGGATATTGCTTAAGCGGAGTTCTGCGTGATTCTGGTTCATCCCGGTTGTGGATCGAACTGGATAGCCAGAGAATGTGGCGTTGTGACAAGACGATTCACGTTTCCGAATGCACGCAGGCAACACTTTAGGGCCCGAATCGCAAGACGCGATCGCCCACCGCCAGAGACGATCTCTCGCGCCGGCAAGACTGACAGAAGCGCGAATCCGATAACCGCCGAATTTTGTCGTTCGACCGGCGGATATGTTCGGCACGCTTCACCGGCAAGGTGACGCGGGCCTTAAAGACGTTGCTACCAGGTTTGAGCAACTTCGGTAGTAAAGTCCAACTCTCGAAAAAACGAGAGAGGAGAGCCGGTGGCCGCTACCCGGCTCTCTTTTTTTTGCAACGCCGGTAGTTGTGATGTCGGTGGATGATGACGCGCTACCGGTGTTTGACGAGTGCGGACTGGCAAACCGAAATCTCGACATGACACGCCATCGCGCGCGGCTGGAGCCGACGGCCAGGACGGCAGGCTCGCGGGCCGTCGCCGCAAGCGCACCGGGCAACCCGGGCCGGCAATCCCACAATCACGCGCACGTCCGAACGCCGGTAGAGAGCAATTGCACAACCGGCGGCGATGAGCGACGATGGCCGACAATCAAAACCGCTCGGAGACCGGAGGCTGATCGATGTCCGAAACCGTCAGACTGACCTTGGAAGACGTGCGCGCGCTTGCTTACGCCACGTTGATCGCCAACGGCTGCGATGCGGCCAATGCCGAAGCCTTGACCGAGACCATTACGACGGCCGAGCGCGACGGCAGCGCATCGCACGGCCTGTTCCGGTTGCCGGGATACGTTGCTTCGCTGCGCAGCGGCAAGGTCAACGGCCACGCCAGCCCGATCGTGACCCGGCCCGCCGCCGGCGTCGTCCATGTCGACAACGATAACGGCTATGCCCCGCTCGGCATCGTTGCTGGTCGCGATGCCTTGATCGCGGCGGCCAAGTCCCAGGGCATTGCCTGTATGGCGCTCGTAAACTCCTACCACTTTGCGGCACTGTGGCCGGAAGTCGAACCGCTCGCCGATGCCGGCCTGTGCGGTCTCGCTTGTACCACCGCCAATTCGTTTGTCGCCCCCGCCGGCGGTTCGACGGCGCTGTTCTCGACCAATCCGATCGCGTTTGGCTGGCCGCGCCGGGATGGCCCGCCGATGGTCTTCGACATGGCAACCTCGGCCATGGCGCGCGGTGAGATCCAGCTTGCTGCCCGCGACGGCCACGAGGTGCCGGTCGGCACCGGCCTCGATCGCGACGGCAACGATACCACCGACCCGAGCGCCATCCTCGACGGCGGTGTGCAACTGCCGTTCGGCGGCTACAAGGGCTCGGCGATTTCGCTGATGGTCGAATTGCTCGCAGCAGGCCTCACCGGCGAGCGCTTCAGCTTTGAGGCAAGCGCGGCCGACAATCGCGACGGCGGCCCGCCCCGAGGCGGCGAGTTCATCCTCGCCATCGATCCCTCGAAGACCGGTGGCGGTGACTGGCGCGCGCATTGCGAGCAACTGTTCGCACGGATGCTCGCTCAGGACGGCGTGCGCCTGCCGGGCGATCGGCGCTACATGAACCGCAAGACCCACCCCACCGACGGAATCGTGATCCCGGTCAGCCTCCACGACACCATCAAGGACCTGGCGGACGGGCGCTAAGGAACCTCTGATTGGGTCTGGGGTCCAGGGGATGATCCCCTGGTCGGGGTGTTTGAGGGGCTGAAACCCCCTCAAGGATCGCCGCACAGCGGCGATATGTTAAGGGCTCTGCCCTTAACGATCCCGCCAAAGGGCGCCGCCCTTTGGAAACCTGGAAACTTGATCTGCTGTTCGCTTAGTCGAGACGGGTGATCGTTCGTGACACCTTCGATGACCTACCGGTGCAGCGATCGGGCCAACTTGCCATCCAGCATCCGTGTTTTGAGTTGCTCCGCAATTGGCGCAGTCACAGTTGCACGTTTGATACCTGCTTCCTGTCGCAAGGGCTCAAATTCCAACGCTCAGCTGCTCACCCTACCAGTACAGCTCGCAGCCACGATGAAAGTAGAAATTTTTTATTTGTAAACTGGGAAAAATGGAATATCCAACTCAAGTTGGATGATCGCGTCGAAGTGAATTCGCTGCCCTCATGGTGCACGTTCGGCCGATATAGTCGAGCGCGCTTGCTGAAATGCCCATGGCAGCAAAGGTCGGGTCGGACATGTTCAGAGTGAAGAGTTGGTCGTCCCGCCAATGGCGTTCACAGAACCGCAAGTGCGCTGCAGCCGGTTGCCACCCGATTTTTCAGAATGCACGCCCGTTCGAACGCGAACGGAATCGGCGGAGTTACAAGCAATTGGTTTTGGAAGGAATTGAACTATTCGCCTAAGTCCCGAGCAACAATGGGAGGATCTCAATGCTCAAACATCTACACAAGTCGCTGGTTGCAACAGGAGCCGCTCTAGCTGTCGCCGGCATGACGTGCAGCACGTTTGCCGCCGAAACAAAGCTGCGCATTCAAACGCACTTCTCTAAGCAAACGCTGTCGGGGCAGATGGCGGAGCAATTCATCAAAGACATCACCGAAATGTCGAACGGTGAAATCAAGGTCGAGATGTTCTACTCGTCATCCGTGGTCAAGTCGGCTGAAACGTTTGACGCGGCTGCAACCGGCATCCTCGATTGCGACATGACGGGCGGCTCCTATCAGACCGGTAAGAACCCGGCTTTCCAGTTCGCCGGCGACCTCAACGGCGGTTATGCAAACCCCTATCAGCAAATGGCGTGGTTGCTGCACGGCGATGGTTATAAGGCGCTCAACAAACTTTACAACAAACACAACATGGAATTCGTCGGCTGGTGGATTCCAGGACCAGAATCACTGTCGTCGACGAAGCCAATCAGGGGGATCAAAGACTTCAAGAACTGGAAGTTCCGCTCGCCACCCGGTGTTATCACGTTGATCTTTAAAAACCTCGGCGCATCGCCGATCGTCATGGACTTCAACGAGATCTTCACGGCACTGGAAACGGGGATCATTGATGGTGCCGATGCGGCCAACCTGACCAACAATATCGGGCTTGGTCTCTACGACATCGCCAAGCACACCAACTATCCGGGCTTCCACTCAATGCCGGCCGACCACCTTGCCTGCCGCAAAGACGCCTGGGATGCGATGCCGAAGCATCACAAAGCGATCATGAAGGTTGCAATGCAGGCGTTGGCTCTGAAGAACACCACCATCAATGAGGTCAAGAACGCCCAGAACGCCGTTAAACTGAAGGCCAAAGGGGTGAACCTCTATGAATGGTCACCGGAAGAGCTCGCGAAATACCGTGCAGCCGTGAAGAAGGCATGGGGTGAGTTCGCGACAACGCCTGAGGCCAAAGAGCTGCTCAAGAGCCACCTTGACTTCCTCGAGAGCATTGGCGCGGTACAATAATGCGCGATGGCGTTGCACGAAATTGCGGTGGGGCAGGGTTCTTGCCCCGCCGTGCACACCTAACTGCACTGTCATTTATCGCCAACCGGGAGGGTGGGCCCCAATGGCTGAGACGCATAGCAAAGAGACCGGCGGATTCTGGGAGTGGGTGATACCGTTCGCCTTCTTTGTATGTTCCGGTTGGGCCGTCTGGCATACGCCGGCGTTTATTCTGGATTTCATTCCACCTGCCAGTGACAGCCTGGTCGACCAGATGACCGAGCTGCACGAACGCAAGGACGCCCTCCCAGGATTGCCAGGATTGTTTGGAGGCCAAGCCGATATCGTTGATTGGGCGGCGCTTGTCCTCATTCCGATCCTGTTCGTTATCGGAACCAGGACGGTCCGTGTTGCCAGGATGGAATTTCAGGAATGGCGCGGTATCGATCGGATTGCTCTGTTTATCGGTCGCGTCACGATGCTCATGATCGTCTCGATGACGCTGGTCATGCTCTACGAGGTTTTTCTGCGCTATGTGGTAGAGGCACCGACGCTGTGGGCGAACGAGCTGACCCTTTGGATCGGTGGGTTCGTATTCTTGTGCTCAGGCATCTACGCCATGCAGCAGCGCTGTCACATACGTATTTTCATTGTCTACGATATGGTGCCGCGTTGGCTGCAGCATCTGTTCGATGTGATCTCAACGGCCCTGATCGTCGTGTTCGCATTCTTCCTTGTCTACGGCAGTTACAAGCAGGTGTTCGTCACCAAGTTCTACAAATGGGAAATGTTCGGTACGGCTTTCGATCCGCCTATTCCGGCAACGATTCAGCCGATGATCCTAATCACCATCTGTCTGGTCGCTGCCCAGGCGGTCATCAATTTGATCGCCGACTGGAACATTGAGCCAACCGTCCACACGGCGGCGGACGATGTTGATGAAGAAGAGCTCGAAGCCATCAAGCGCAGCGTGGGGGACCAGGACTAATGGACGTCGGAACGATTTCGCTGGTCCTTGTTCTGGGACTTCTCCTTCTCCTCGCGATCGGAATGCCCTTGGGGCTTGCATCCGCCGTGCTCGCACTTCTGGTCATGATTATGAAGTTCGAGCCGACACTGCTGACGGACCCGACAACGTTCGGTGACGGACTTCTGACCCGAAACCCGGGGACCGGACCATTATACCTACTTGCCCAGAAGATCTTCGATCTCCTGACCGAGTATGTCCTGTTATCCGTGCCGCTCTTCATCTTCATGGCAGCGCTTTTGGAGCGGTCCGGAGTGGCCAAGGCGATGTACGATTCGCTTGACTTCTGGCTCGCGGGAGTGCGCGGCGGTATCGCGATCGTCACTTCGATCATGGCCGTCATCCTCGCCGCTATGTCAGGCATAATTGGCGGTGAAGTCGTGTTGCTCGGTCTGATCGCGCTGCCGCAGATGCTGCGGCTGGGCTATAATCAAAACCTGGCGATCGGCACGATATGCGCGTCGGGTTCGCTTGGGACCATGATCCCGCCATCGATCGTTTTGATCATCTACGGATTGATTACCGAGACCTCGATCAAGGCATTGTTCACCGCGGCCTTTGTGCCCGGGTTCATGCTCGCCACGATGATCATTCTCTATATCATCATCCGAACCCAGATGAACCCGCAAATGGCGCCGTTGCCAGAGCCAAAACCACAAGACCCGACCGGCACACAGAAGTTCGGTATGTTTGGCGGGTTCCTTTCGATCGTGTTGAGCGGAGCCGCAGCGCTTCTGTTTGTGCGCGCGTTGTTTTTCACGGTGACGGGGCAGAACGTCATTACCGCCGACAACGTCAATCCGATTGCATTGGGCATGGTCTCGCATCTGCCCTATCTGGCCGGTGCTGCGATCTTGGGTCTTGTACTTGTGTTCTTCGTGTTTGGACGTGAGCGTTCGATGTTTGGCTGGGACCACGGCAAAGGATTGGTTCCTCCCATAACGATTATCGGCATCGTTATGGGCTCCATCTACGGCGGCATCACCGGTATTACCGAAGCAGCCGGAATGGGAGCGCTGGCGGTGTTTATCATCGCAATGTTCCGTGGTGAGGCGTCGGTGGGCCTGCTGTGGGACAGCCTGATGCGCACAATGCGTTCGACGGGAACGATCATCTGGGTCACCGTCGGGGCCGCTGCGCTCTCGGGCGCCTATACCTTGGCCGGCGGTCCCAACTACATCGCCAATTTGATTGTCGGTGCGGAAATGCCAACCATGCTGGTGCTCCTCACCATGATGTTGATCCTGCTGTTCATGGGTGCGTTCATGGATTGGGTCGGCATCGTGCTGCTGATCATTCCGGTGTTCCTGCCGATCGTGCAAAAGCTGCCGATCGAAGAAATCGGGTTCATCGGCCAGCTCTCACCGCATCATGTCGCGATCTGGTTTGGCGTCCTGTTCTGTATGAACATGCAGGTCAGTTTCCTGTCACCGCCGTTCGGCCCGGCGGCCTTCTATCTGAAGTCCGTAGCGCCGCCGCACATTTCGCTCACCGACATTTTCCGCGGCTTCCTGCCATTCATCATGGTGCAGTTGCTGGCGCTGGCGGTTCTGCTGGTGTGGCCATCTGTTGTCACCTTGCTGTTGCGGTGATCCGAGGAGCGCTCGTGTGATGTTGTGTGAAGCACAGATCGACCACTTCAGACGTCGCGGCTATGTCGTCGTCGAGAACCTGGTTGACCGGCCCGCACTCAGTGCCGTGCGGGCCGAATACGCCGAGCTCATGGACCAGCTTTATGTTGACTGGCACAAACAAGGCCTGGTTCAGGTCGCTGGTGAGGACCTGGGTTTCTGGGACAAGCTTGACCGCTGCCACCGCGCCGGATTCGACTGGTTTCAACCGTTCGATATCAGTCTTCCGCACGACGACATTCGCGAGGACACGCCGATGCACTTCGGCCCGGCGATCTTCGATCTCATCACGAACAAGGATGTCCTGGATGTTGTCGAGCAGCTGATTGGTCCGGAACTGACGTCGAACCCAATTCAACATGTCCGCATCAAGCCGCCGCAGCATGCTGTGGCCGCCTCAGAAAACCGCGCACATGTCATTGCGACTGACTGGCATCAGGATTTGGGCGTTACGTTGGAAGAGGCCGACGATACGGAGTTCGTGACCGTTTGGTTAGCGATAACCAATGCAACCGTCGAGAACGGTTGTCTGCAGGTTGCCGGCGGCAACTTCAACGAGATGCTGCCGCATTGCGCGAAGACGCAGGTCGGCATTGCCGACGAGTTCGTGCCGCAGACAGAGCCTGTTCCACTGCCGCTCAAAGCTGGCGGTGCGGTCATCTTCCATCCGCTAACACCGCACGCCTCGCTGCCCAACAGGAGTGACGGTTATCGTTGGTCTTTTGACCTGCGTTACAACGTAACGGGACAACCGACAGGGCGCAGCCAGTTCCCTGATTTCATCGCCCGATCCCGCGGCAAACCGGAGAGCGAGCTTCGAGATTGGCGGGTTTGGAAATCCATGTGGGAGGACACCCGGGCCCGTCTCGCCGCATCGCCCCATATCGCACAGCACCGATGGTCAGCGAACAGCCCATATTGCGCCTAACAAACTGCAAGCAACGAGCAATATCGAAACCGCTAGAGCAACCTGCCTTTATTCGGAATCGGAACGATCCTGAATAAAGGCAGAAAGTTGCTCGCCTCTAAAGTGGCGATCATCTTTGTACTTTAAGTTGGAACCGCAATAGCGGTTCCAACTTAAAGCACGATGATCTAGCCCGCATAAATAGTGATCCGCTTCACCGGCGCGATTGTTGTTGCCAGTGAGGCGGGTGTCGTGCCGTGGTCCATGGGACCACAAGCGGTGGCCAACGCAGCTGGCGGCAACAAGCGCCCGGCGCTCAGGGGTGGGTCGTGGCGGCGGCGCGGGATGGTTCGCGCTGACTCTGAAACGCGATATGGCGTGTCTTGGTATCCACGTCGAGCTGATCTGCGCTCGCGCTTTGCGAACGTCGAACTCATGGACATGCTGGATTTGTCACGTCTCAACCACAATGAAGCCAGCTTGTATCCGCTCAAGATTGTCGACCCAAGGTCAAGGCTCTGAGCGACCTGGATGGTTATCAGTGTGCGCAATTCGTTCGGCGGCACAGCCGGAAATTGCGCACGTGGCCTGCGGCAATCGCGCAAGAGCCGGCTAAGGTTGCGAGACGCTCGCCAAGCTCGCCGAGCATGTCATCGCCAACTAACGCAACGAGTCCGATTACGATCAGACCCGCGAAGCCTGTGAGCGCGACGAACCTGTCTTTGTGCAGGCGGCAGCCGAGAGAGAGACCGACGATGCTCAATGGAATGACAATCCAGAGCAGGAATTCATGAAAGCTTTCATCTCCGAGAAACGTCGCCCCGATGGCAGGAAAGACGCCGAGCAGCAGCGGCAAGCACAGACAGTGGGCGGCGCATATTGTCGAGGTCGATACGGCGATCTTGTCGATTGCGCCAGTGACTTTGGTCTGTGACATAGATACCGCTCACATTTCATTATAATGTTATATAGTTACGTATATCAAACTGGCGACGTTATGGCAAGTCGGTCGGCGCAATATTTGTCAAGGCAGCCTATGGCCTGATACTCAACAGGCCCTAGTGCGCTGGCGCGGTAACCTGGAACATTTGGTTGGTTTCCAGATCCACAACATCGCACTCCGAGCCAGCTGCGACATGGGTCCCGGCAACACGTGCCGGGATGACGTTTGTGTGTGTTGAGAGGCCCAGCAAACCTTCAAACAGTTTTCCCATTCGAGGCGCAGCGCGAACATGGCGGCCTCCCACCGCCGCACGCCAACCCGTCCGGGGTCATCCCGGTGCTTGTCACCGGGACCCATTCATCGCCATGCTCAGACCAATGAGTTTGCCCAATGAAACCTACTACACCTCATACCAGCAGTTTGCGGCCACTGACGACGCTATTCAGCGAGAACCGGTACTGGATCGACCTGTCCTCTTCGCTGCCGGGTGTCGAGATCATCGGCAAGCTTTGGGCCCGCTGAGAAATGGGTCTCGGCAACACGTGCCGGGATGACGTTGGTGTGTGTTGAAAGTTCCAGCAAACCTTCAAACCGCCTGCCCATTCGAGGCACAGCGCGAACATGGCGGCCTCCCACCGCCGCACGCCAACCCCTCCGGGGTCATCCCGGTGCTTGTCACCGGGACCCATTCATCGCCATGCTCAGCCAAATGAGTTTGCCCAATGAAACCTACTACACCTATTGCCTGCAGTTTGCGGCCACTGACGACGCTATTCAGCGAGAACCGGCACTGGATCGACCTATTCCCGTCGCTGCCGGGTGCAGAGATCACCGGCAAGCTTTGGGTCCGCTGAGAAATGGGTCCCGGCAACACGTGCCGGGATGACGTTTGTGCGTGTTGAAAGGCTCTGCGAACCTTCAAACCGCCTGCCCATTCGAGGCACAGCGCGAACATGGCGGCCTCCCACCGCCGCACGCCAACCCCTCCGGCGTCATCCCGGTGCTCGTCACCGGGACCCATTCATCGCCATACTCAGACCAATGAGTTTGCTCGATGAAAACCTACTACACCTCATACCAGCAGTTTGCGGCCACTGACGACGCTATTCAGCGAGAACCGGCACTGGATCGACCTGTCCTCTTCGCTGCCGGGTGCCAGGATCACCGGCAAGCTTTGGGTCCGCTGAGAAATGGGTCCCGGTGACAAGCACCGGGATGACGTTTGTGTGTGTTGAAAGGTTCTGCGAACCTTCAAACAGTTTTCCCATTCGAGGCACAGCGCGGACAGAGCGGCCTCCCACCATCGCAAGCCCAACCCCTCCGGGGTCATCCCGGTGCTTGTCACCGGGACCCATTCATCGCCATACTCAGACCAATGAGTTTGCCCAATGAAACCTACTACACCTATTGCCTGCAGTTTGCGGCCACTGACGACGCTATTCAGCGAGAACCGGCACTGGATCGACCCGTCCTCTTCGCTGCCGGGTGTTGAGATCATCGGCAAGCTTTGGGTCCGCTGAGAAATGGGTCCCGGCAACACGTGCCGGGATGACGTTGGTGTGTGTTGAAAGTTCCAGCAAACCTTCAAACCGCCTGCCCGTCCGCGCCGCAGTACGGAGATGGCGACCTCCCACCGTCGCAAGCCCAACCCCTCCGGGGTCATCCCGGTGCTTGTCACCGGGACCCATTCATCGCTATACTCAGTGAAATGAGTTTACTCAATGAAAACCTACTACACCTATTGCCTGCAGTTTGCGGCCACTGACGACGCTATTCAGCGAGAACCGGTACTGGATCGACCTGTCCTCTTCGCTGCCGGGTGTCGAGATCATCGGCAAGCTTTGGGCCCGCTGAGAAATGGGTCTCGGCAACACGTGCCGGGATGACGTTTGTGTGTGTTGAGAGGCCCAGCAAACCTTCAAACCGCCTGCCCATTCGAGACGCAGTGCGGACAGAGTGGCCTCCAACCATCGTACGCCCAACCCCTCCGGCGTCATCCCGGTGCTTGTCACCGGGATCCATTCATCGCCATACTCAGTCAAATGAGTTTGCCCTATGAAACCTTCTACATCTCATACCAGCAGTTTGCGGCCACTGACGACGCTATTCAGTGAGAACCCGCACTGGATCGACCTGTCCTCTTCGCTGCCGGGTGTCGAGATCATCGGCAAGCTTTGGGTCCGCTGAGAAATGGGTCCCGGCAACATGTGCCGGGATGACGTTTGTGTGTGTTGAGAGGCCCAGCAAACCTTCAAACCGCCTGCCCATTCGAGACGCAGTGCGGACAGAGTGGCCTCCAACCGTCGCAAGCCCAACCCCTCAGGGGTCATCCCGGTGCTTGTCACCGGGACCCATTCATCGCTATACTCAGTGAAATGAATTTACTCAATGAAAACCTACTACACCTATTGCCTGCAGTTTGCGGCCACTGACGACGCTATTCAGCGAGAACCGGCACTGGATCGACCTGTCCTCTTCGCTGCCGGGTGCCAGGATCACCGGCAAGCTTTGGGCCCGCTGAGAAATGGATCCCGGCAACACGTGCCGGGATGACGTTGGTGTGTGTTGAAAGTTCCAGCAAACCTTCAAACCGTCTTCCCGTCCGCGCCGCAGCGCGGACAGAGCGACCTCCCACCATCGCAAGCCCAACCCCTCCGGGGTCATCCCGGTGCTTGTCACCGGGACCCATGGCGCTACAAACGATAACTTTACCAATTGAGCCCTACCCGAGGGGCCCACCCAACAATCCGCCGGCTTGTCGATGTCCTCGCCAATGGCGCGCCCTAAGATTGAAACGTCGTTCGAACCTGTCGGGCGGGCCGATGTGATGGTGCGCGATGGCGATGGACCGGTCGGGTAGGTTGGGCACGCTTTGGTGTCGGCAAGTCCGGGGCGAGCGCGGCATCGGGCGCTGAGTTTGCCGGCAGTGAAAGCTTGATCCGGTTGTCATCTCTTCGCCGCGGACCGCCGCGGGCTGGTATAGGCTCAGGAACCTCCGGCCAGGTCCGAGGTCCAGGGGATCATCCCCTGGTCGGGGTGTTTGAGGGGCGGACAAGCCCCTCATCGATCGCCACAACGCGGCGATGGGTTAAGGGCGCCGCCCGTTGCAAACCCATGATTTGTTCAGAGGCTCCTTAGGGCGCCTTGATTGATTTCAAATGGCCGCTCTTAATCCAAATCTTTGCAGATTGATTATCGGTCTTGAGCGAGACCGTCCCGCCGGCCGGGATCCGGGCCCAGGAGTGGCGCCTTAGTTGATCGCCGCTTTCTTCGATCTCGCCATCCAGGACAAAAATTTCGGCACCGCCTGCGACTGCAAAGCTTGCCTCGCAACCGCCGTCCCAGTGTTCGAGGCGGACGTCTTCATTTTGGTCCTTGAACAGCGGCGAGACTTTGACACCCGGCCGCGTCTGATCAGGCACCGCGCCAATCTTGTTCATGTCGATACGGATGTAGGATCTGTCATCGGCGTCGAATTGCCAAAGCTTGACGAAGATGGTGCAGCCGTCATCGGACCCAGGCGTATGGCGCGAGGTTGGCGGATTGCGAATATATGAGCCAGCCGGAAAATCACCGTGCTCATCTTGAAAGACACCGTCCAGCACGATGAACTCCTCGCCGCCGTCGTGCGTGTGGGCTGAGAATTTGCTGCCGGGTGCATATCGCACGATGGTTGTTGCGCGCGCCAGCTCGTCGCCAATTCTGTCCAAGGGCCGGCGGCTCACGCCCGGCATCGGCGAGGCCCGCCAGTCGATATCGTCGGCGTGGAGCACGACGCGGACATCAAAGTCTGCATTGATTTTCATCGTTTCGTCCTTGTGGACGTTGTTTCGGTGCGGGTTTCCAAAGGGCTTGGCCCTTTGGCGGGATCGGCAACGGCAGAGCCCTTAACATATCGCCGCGGTGCGGCGATCCTTGAGGGGCTTGTCCGCCCCTCAAACACCCCGACCAGGGGATGGGTCCCCTGGACCCCGGACTTGGTCAGAGGTTCTAGGCTAGGCCGAATGGACAACCTTTTGACGGTTCACAATCAGAGCCTCGTGCCGGGCATCATCGCGTGCGGATCAAACGAGAAGCTGGAGATCGCCCTGGCGTTGGTAGCGACATCCCGGCCGGTGTTGATCGCGGCGACGGACATCACCGCTGTTTGGTTGTTGCGGCCGGCGGTGCTGGCGGACTGCGCCTGGTGCGGTGCTCGCGCCGGGAACGCTGTCGCTCGCTCCACCCGGCTTGGTTTGTGCGGACACGACCACGGTCATGAGGCACACAGACGATGCTGCGACCAACCAAAGGCGGATGCAGCCGCGCCATCGATTGGCGATCGAAACTGCCTGATCTCGGGCTAACATTTGTTTCATTTTGGGACCTAATCTCATCAACAACACCTAAGGAACCTCGACCACCGCGATCGGCGGGAATTTACCAATCCCGGTGCCCCGCGTTATGCCGCCGGGCAACCCGTCGCGCGGGTCAAGCACACTTGGCGCCGATATTGCTTCCTCCAGGTTGACACAGTCACGAAGTGGAACGTCGGAGTGATGACGGCGAATACGCACCCGGATTTGGACGCAACGTCAACCCCAGCTGATGTCGAGTGTATCGCTGAGGTGCTGGAAGGCAAGCACGGCATTTATGCGGCAGATGTGGCGGAGTTCCTTTCAACAAAGCACTACCTGGCCGGCGACGCCGGTCGCTCGTGGGCGTGGGCCGGGGTCGCCGAGCGTGTTCGGATACGCGCGCAGCAGCGTCTCGACGAATTGTTGCAAGATTAGCGCCCATAGCTCGCCTTCAAACACCCGCTCGACCGGCAACACCAGGCGCAACATCAGGCAATGGCCGATCGAACGCCGCCGCTAAATCTGTGCCCGTAAAACTGTTGCGGATGAAACCGCCGCGCCAGCGCAGTTCCTCAGAAACGGGCACCCAGCACCAACGTCCAGAATGTCTTGAACTCCGAATCGCGGGCGTGCACCAAGGCGATCCCCATGTGACGGGCATCGCGCAGCAACAGGTTCTTGTTGTGACCGGGGCTCTTTTTCCAACCGGCGAGGACTTCTTCGAGGCTCGCCTGACCGGTGCCGACATTTTCGGCGGCCAGGCGCGCCGTGTAGCCGGCACGTTTGACGCGATCCCAGGGATTGGAGCCGTCGGAGCCGAAGTGCGAGATCCGGTCCCACTTGGCAAGATCGCGCGCGTGGGCCTTGGCTGCGGCAGTCAGCAAGGCGTCCACTCGCAACGGCTTTAGACCGTGCTTGCGGCGATAGGCATTGATCAGAGTTTGGGCTTTGGTGACGTTCAGGCTGACCGCACCATGGTCGCGATCCGACAGCGCGCCTTTGGCAGCGTCGGTGACGGTGCCGGCGCGTGCAGCATCGTGCGCGGCGCTGTTGCGCAGGCTCGCCGCTCGCGAAGTCTTCGGCATCGGTTTCGTGGCGAAGCCACCGTCCGGGCGCTGGCTGTAACCGGTCACGGCGGGCTGGCTGTTCAAACCATAAGACAACGGTTGGGTGCTGAGACTACAGCCCGTCGTGGTCAACACTGTCGCCGCCACAGCGGCAGAGAAATTACGCACGACCTCGCCCCTTTCCCTCGCCTCGACAAACTTGCGTGGCCGCAATCAGCATCGACCAAACCCGTTGACCATCCATTAATGATCGGCGAAATGCACGACCTGGAACGCGCGATCGAATCTGCGTTTCCAACAGCCTACAGATGACAAAGCCCCGCCTCCCGACCCCATTGTGGCGGTAGAACCTTGGCTCCAGTTTGGCCCCGGTTGGGCAGCACCGGGGCAGAGCACGGGCACAGCATTGCGCACGCTATGCCTTGGCACGCCTTGCTGCTCACGAACCAGGCCTGTTCACGAACCAAGGCAGCGCATCTCAGCGCGTCATTTTAGGTGGTCGAGACCACTAGATCATCATTGTGCTTTAGAGGCGAGCAACTTTCTGCCTTTATTCAGGATCGTTCCGATTCCGAATAAAGGCAGGTTGCTCTAGGCGACTTCACACCGGCCGTTGCTCAATACGATCTGATCACGTTCGACGACCTTGGATTGGAACGAGACGACGTTGGCGTCCTGCCACATTTCCGTGCGAATGGTTTCGCCGGGATAGACCGGGCTGGCGAACCGCAGTTTCAGCGATTTGAAACGCTTGGCATCATAATCGCAGTAACTGCGCAGCACGGCATGACCGGCGGTGCCGAGAGAGCACAGACCGTGCAGGATCGGTGCCTTGAAACCTGCCGCCGCCGCAACGTCGGGGCAGATGTGCAGCGGGTTGCGATCACCGGAAAGGCGATAAATCAGAGCCGAGTTGATCATGGTCGGCAGGTCGCAGACCGCGTCGGGCGCGCGGTCCGGTATTGGATGCGGAGCCGGCTGCGGCCCCGGTCTGCCGCCAAAGCCGCCGTTGCCGCGTGCAAACGTTGTCGACTTCAACGTGGCCAGATCATCACCGGTCGCCTTGTCTTTAAGCGTCCGCGTCGTGTAGATCAGCGCGCCTTTGCCGGCGCCTTTGTCGAGCACCTCGGTCACTTTGGTGGTCGCCGTGACCGTCGCCGCGGGCGGCAGCGGTCTGTGAACAATGACTTCCTGCTCGCCGTGAAGGATCTGCTTCCAGTCGATGCCGCTGTCCGGATCGCGGGACCACATTCCCGGCCCGGCGAGCACGACGGCCATGGTCGGCACGCATGTGAAGTCGTATTCTTCGAAAAGATAGTTGAGCTGGGCCTTGTCCATCGGATCATAGCCAAGGCCGATACCGAGCGCGTAGAGGATCGTATCCTTCTCGGTGTAGGTCTGCTCGGCCGGCTTGAACGGCCAATTCATGATGTTGTCGTAGGAAAATTCTGCCATGGTGTCGGCTCCGTTGCGCCGCTGCGCGGGTTTGCTGGCGGTGGACGACCGGCTGCGGTTGGCCTGCCCTCCTCGGAAGAGAACTCGGGAGCAGTGCCGACCGGTCTCGGCCCCGCTCCCAGGAGCGAGGACTTGATTGTCGCATTAGGTCCGGTCGCAGCGAAGTGCGACGTTCATCAAATCGGGTCCCAGGGGAAGATGTCCTGCGAGCGGTCGAGCGGATAGAAGGTCGCGCGCATTGACGGGATCGCGTGCTCGAGAATTGTCGATGGCGTCCAGCCTTCGGGCCGCGCGACGGAGCGCAGCGGCCGGTTCTGGCTCATCAACAGGATTTCGTTGGAGCGCACGCAGAAGATCTGGCCGGTAACGTCTTGTGCTTCGTCCGAGGCCAGCGCGCAGATCATCGGCGCGATCTTGGCCGGCGTCATGGTTTTAATGCGTTCGATCCGCTTCTTGTCTTCGTCAGAAGACACCGGAATGGTGCCGATCATGCGGCTCCAGGCAAACGGGCCAATGCAGTTCGAGGTCACGCCGAAGCGGGCCATATCGAGAGCGATCGATTTCGACAAGCCGACAATGCCAAGCTTGGCGGCGGCGTAGTTCGCCTGGCCGAAGTTCCCGATCAAACCCGACGTCGACGTAAAGTGAATGTAGCGGCCGGATTGCTGGTTGCGGAAGTGGGTTGCGGCAGCGCGGCTGACGTTGAAGGTGCCGTTGAGATGAACATTGATGACAGCGTTCCAATCATCGATCGTCATCTTGTGGAAGATCACGTCGCGCAGGATGCCGGCGACGTTGACGACGATGTCGATGCGACCGAACGAGTCGACCGCCTGCTGGACCATGCCCTCGGCTGCGGCATAGTCCGCGACGCTGTTATAGTTGGCCTCGGCCTGCCCACCGGCCTGCTTGATGACGTCAACCACCTCCTGAGCCGGCGTTGTGTCGGCGCCTTCGCCTGCGGTCGAACCGCCGAGATCGTTGACGATGACCTTCGCACCGCAGGCCGCCATCAGGATCGCGATTTCTCGGCCAATGCCGCGTCCCGCGCCCGTGACGAGTGCTACTTTATCCAGCAGTAAGGTGTTGTCGGCCATGTCGTTTGCTCCCTGGTCTGGCGCTTCCAATACGTCGTTCAGGGTGCAATATTGCGCTGGTCAACGGGTTGAGCGCAAGCCGATGGCCAGGCATGCAGCAATGCGCGCGAACATGATCCGAACGGTGATGCCGGACGCTGCCCA
Organism: Hyphomicrobiaceae bacterium; assembly: GCA_965223355.1. Lineage (GTDB taxonomy): Bacteria > Pseudomonadota > Alphaproteobacteria > Rhizobiales > Hyphomicrobiaceae > Tectiglobus. The sequence continues at coordinate 1,294,765 of CBDCWE010000003.1, read as the reverse complement.
CTCCGAGCAAGAGGGAAGAACGGCCGATGTTTCAACGTACAATCTTTGCCGCCGAGCACGAAGCGTTTCGCGAAACCGTGCGCCGCTTCACCGCCGAGAAAATTGTACCCTTTCATGACCAGTGGGAGGAAGACGGCCAGATCAGCCGTGAAGCTTGGAAGCAGGCGGCAGACGCCGGTATCCTGTGCCCGACGATCGACGAGAAATACGGTGGCGCCGGCGTCGATTTTCTGTTCTCGACCATCGTCATCGAAGAGCTGGCAAAGGTCGGTGCGTCAGGTCCCGGCTTCTATCTCCATTCCGATATTGTCGCGCCCTACATCGCGCATTACGGAACCGATGAGCAGAAGGACCGGTGGCTGCCGGCGATGGTCGCCGGTGATAAGATTGGTGCGATCGCCATGACCGAGCCCTCGGCGGGGTCCGACCTGCAGTCGATCAAGACCCGCGCGATCCGCGATGGCGACGAGTTCGTCATTTCCGGGCAGAAGGTCTATATCACCAACGGTCAACTCTCAGACCTTGTGATCGTCGCATGCAAGACGGATCCAAAGGAAGGCGCCCGCGGCGTCAGTCTGATCGTGGTCGAGCGTGAGCGGGCCGGCTTCCGGCGCGGACGCAATCTCAACAAGATCGGCTATAAGGCACAGGACACCTCCGAGTTATTTTTCGATGACGTGCGTGTGCCAGTGACCAATCTGCTCGGCGGCGAAGGGCGCGGCTTTGTCGGCCTGATGGAACAGCTCCCGCAAGAGCGCCTCATTCAGGCGATCCGTTGTGCGGCGGTGATCGAGGCGGCGCTCGAGTGGACCGTCGATTACGTTGCCGATCGCCACGCATTCGGCCGGCCGATCTCATCGTTCCAGAACACGCGCTTCAAGCTCGCCACCGTCAAATCCAACGCCATCATGATGCGCGTCTTTGTCGACAGGTGTATCGAGATGCACCTTGAGGGCCAGCTCGATGCCGTCGATGCGGCCATGGTCAAGATGCTTTCCGCCGAAATGATGTGCGATCTTCTCGATGACTGTCTGCAGCTGTTCGGCGGCGCTGGTTACATGTGGGAATACCCGATCGCACGGGCCTGGGCGGATGCTCGCATGAGCCGCATTGCCGGTGGGACGTGCGAAATCATGCGCGAGATTATCGGCCGCAGCATGTTTGGCAACAAGCCACAGGCTTAACCCGATCAACTCACCGGCACGCGGTCGGCACGGCGGCGACATCCACAACAGGTGAGGCGCAACACGCCGTTCGCCTTGCCGAGTGGGGCCAGCGAACGCGATGGCGAGCCACGTCTTGGCAGACGTGATCGGGTTAAGCCTCCGGATCGCGACAGGCAAACGAAAGGGACGATGCCATGAACGAAGCCGCACAGATCCAGCCGACGGCCGACAACACCGTCGTTCTCGATGTCACTGACGGTATTGCAACCGTGACGATGAACCGTCCGAAGCAGCGCAATGCTTTTACCGATGACTTCAAGCGGCAAATGGCGAGCGTTGTCGATGACGTTCGAGTGCGTGAGGATATCGACGCATTGATCCTAACCGGCAGGGACGGCGTCTTCAGCGCCGGCGGCGACGTCAAGAGCATGGGAGCGCGCGCTGCGGGTGAAGCACCACCCCCCGACGTTAATCGCCGGCGCATCTACGCCCTGCACCACTGGATCCAGGAATTGCGCACCATAGAAATACCGACGATCGCGGCGGTTGACGGCCCCGCCTACGGCGGCGGGTTCGGCCTCGCGCTGTGCTGTGATTTCGTCCTGGCGACACCGCGCGCGCGGTTCTCATCGGTGTTCGGGCGTATCGGCCTGGTGCCGGACTGCAGCGTGTTCTTTACGCTGCCGAGAATGGTCGGCCTGCAACGGGCCAAGGAGATCATGTACACGGCCCGTGCTGTCGATGCGAACGAGGCGAAAGACCTTGGTATCGTGTTGTCGCTGCATGAGCCGGATGATCTAATCGCGGCGGCACTGGTGCTCGCCAAACGCATGCAACTGGCGAGCGGACCGGCGTTCGGTGCGACGAAACGCATTGCGAACCAGGCCTTCGATCTCGACGCCAATGCCCTGATCGAAATGGAAGCCACCGCCCAGGCGGTGTGTCTGGCGACTGACTACCATAGAGATGCGGCCCGACGGTTCTCCGAAAAACGCGGTCTCAAGTTCAACTGGGAAGCGTTCGAAACGGACCACTAGAGCAACCTGCCCTTATTCGGAATCGGAACGATCCCGAATAAAGGCAGAAAGTTGCTCGCCTCTAAAGTGGCGATCATCTTTGTGCTTTAAGTTGGAACCGCAATAGCGGTTCCAACTTAAAGCACGATGATCTAATAGTCTCAAGCCGACCAGCAGGGCCGGGCGCTTTTGTGCGCCGATGAAGTACCTCAATTCATAGCTGGGGCCGAATTAGCGATCCTCTGAACGAGCCATAGGTTTCCAAAGGGCGGCGCCCTTAACCAATCGCCGTGAAACGGCGATCCATGAGGGGCTTTCAGCCCCTCATACTCCCCGACCAGGGGATGATCCCCTGGACCCCAAACGTGTTCAGAGGTTGCTTAGGGGCCCCCCGTAAACCCCATGGCCGTTAACCAGCCCGGCCAGTGTCAAGCGCGCTGCGCGCAGCCGACAACCTTGTCGGCAACGAGCTGTTCGACCTGGTCTGCGGTGTAGCCCAACTCGCCAAGGATCTCGCGCGTGTGCTGGCCAATCGTCGGCGAGGTGGCATAGCGGCTGCCGGCCTCATACTTCGGCATCCCGGGGATGTTGGGCACCGGCCAGGCCTCCTCGGAGCCATCCTGCAACAACCATGAAAAGAGGCCGACGGCCTGCGGCTGCGGGTGGTCTACGAATGCGGGATAGTCCTGTACGACCTCGTGCTGCACGCCTTCGTGTTCGAGGCGCGGCTTCCATTTGGCAGTCGGACCGCTCGCCAGCTGGTCGCGGAGTTTGCCGACCAGAAAATCGGCGGCTGCAAACCGTTGGGGCATTGTTTCGTAGTTGGGATCGGCGGCCAGTTCCGGCCAGTCCATGGCCCGGCACAGGCGCTGCCATTCGTGATCCTTGGCGCACACCACCTGCAGCCAGCCGTCCTCGGTTCTGAACGTGCCCGAGGGCGTTGCCGCGATCCTGAACGGTCCGTTTCGGTAGTGATCGAGCAGGCGCACCACCTGGACGTTGGCCGAGGCCTCCATCAGGCTGACCTCGATCTTGCGGCCCGGTCCGCCATCGCGGCGCGCATAGAGCGTCGATTGCACAGCCTGCATGGCATAGAGCGCGGTCGACATGTCGTTGACGATGACGGGCGTGCGATGCGGCAGGCCGTCCGCACCAAGGTTCTCCGCCATGAAGCCCGTAAACGCCTGCAGCACCGGGTCCATCGCCGGGCGCTCGCGCATTGGGCCGGTTTGGCCGAAGCCGGAAACGGAGACGTAGATCAAGCCCGGATTGAACGCCTGCAAACGCGGGTAGGAATAGCCGAGCCGTTCGATCACGCCGGGTCGGAAGCCCTCGAGAAAGACATCCGCCTTCTCGATCATGTTGTCGACGATGGCCTGCGCTTTGCTGTGTTTGAGATCCATGACAATGCTGCGCTTGCCCATGTTTGCCGGGATCGAAAAGGCGGTGTGATCGCCATACTCCCTGCCGAGGTGGCGGGCCCAGTCGCCATCGCTGGGCTCAATCTTTATGACGTCAGCACCGTTGAGCGCCAGCAGCATCGCGCAATATGGTCCGGCCACGCCTTGCGACATGTCGACAACGCGCAGTCCTTCGTAAGGCCGTTCGTAGCTCATACTTTTCTCTCAGGCTTGATACTTGGCGACCGGCCCAGGCCGTTCGGGAAACTGCAGGATGAGGAGGTCAAGGCCGTCGGCCCCTGCGACCAACAGCGGCGGCGGCTCATCCGCGGTCACGAACACCGTCGACCAGGTCTCGTAAACCTTGTGATCGAGCTTCAAATCGCCTTGTGCAACGACGAGATACTGTCCGCCGGTATTGGCGGCAACGTCGGGTTTGGCGCACTGGCCAGCGCCAAAGCGCATGATCGAAGCTGCCATACCATCGTCCTCACGGGCGAAGATGACGTCGGTCCGCGGCTTGCCAAGCGCCGCGCGTTGCAGCGCCCAAGTTACGGCAATGTCGGCCTTCAGACGGGTGCGCTGATTGCCCTTCTCAAGCTTGTCGCGGGCACCGGGCATATATTTGGCGCCGGGATCCCAGCGTTGCCGCAGCGTGAAATACTTGACCCCGCTGTCGCCGGCGACAATCGGGCCGTAGGGCGTGTGGCCGTTGGCGTATTGGATTGTCAGAGGCCTGGCCTGGTGTTTGCCCATCCTGCCAATGCCGTCAACGAAGACCTGGAACTGATTGGTTTCGTGAAAATGCGGTAATGTCACGGAACCCGGTGGTTGCTCGACCAGAAACCCCTGCGGCAGGCCGTTGTCGTTGACTTCGTTGCCTTCTTCGTATGTCCCGCGCACCGGCGCGGCGCCAATGTATTCGCTCAACACGTAGTCTCGCCCGTTGACGTGAACTCGGCGCTGGTTCCGCATGGCTTCGGATGTCGACGTTGCAATCAACATTGGTCTTCCTTTGATGCCGGCGACAACACGTGTCCGGCCGAATGACCAGCCTAGCCGCAAACTTTTCACCGTGGAATTGCCAAGGTCGCCGGCGGTTTGAGAATCAGATTTGCGATCGGCCGTGCCGCGCCGATCAAGCGCTTGAGAGGCCTTGGATCATATCCGCCCAGCCGCTCCGCGCTCGCGCCCGGCTGCCCCCGGCTGCCCCCGGTCGCCTCCGCTCACTCCCCGCTCATCATCAGATCGTGCCACCCTCCACCGGCGGGACGGTTTGAGCTCAGCCTGAAAAGCTTCAATATTCAGCGCGACGGCAGTGATCGCGTCGACGATGCACAGATTGACCGACCGGACCTGATTCGCTGCTTGATCAAGCTATTAAATGACTGAAACACATTTCCTGCGAATGTCGTTAATCTCGCGTGCAAAGCGAACTATGTGTGGACCACTTCAATGAAACTCGGGAGTTCCCCATGGCCCTTTCTCGTCCGACATGGATTGTATGGCTGATCTCGACGATCCTGGTTGGCTTGGTCATTGCTGTGAAGTTCTTCGGCGTTGCATCCCTCATTCCGGTTGCCGGCCCGATCGTCGCCGGTAATGTGTTCATCGTTCTGCTGATTGCATATGGACTGCTGTGGGCCGGAACCGTCCTCAAGGGAATATAGGTCGCCTCAAAGTCGCCTGATAAACGTTTCTGACCAAGCAAACTCATGGCGTCGCTGTCGCGGTCAGCATCGGGTTTGATTTCCGGGGCGCGAGGTTGCTTGTCAGCGGGCCGGCCCGTTGCTCTTCGGCTGCCGCCTGATGGCCCGTGAGATCCGGCCACTGCCCAGCGGCCGGTTGGTTCGGGCTAACTCAGGAACGCGATGATGCCCGACCACGCCGCGCCCGAAAATGCGTTACAGCGAGGCGTGGTTCGAAGTTGTCTGGCATCCGTGTCGCGCCAATACCGCGTGCCGGGTCGGCGGCCCAAATCAAATTCGGCCAATCGGCCAACAACGTCATCCACAACCATGATTTCTAGACCGGGCGCGCGCAGCCCGGTTGCGCTCCACTGACGCCATCGCCAGACTGCGGGCGATTTGCAACAGGTGCAGGACTGCAGGATGAGCTGGCAACCGGAACTGGACGAGCTGAAGCGGCGCGCAGCATTTTCACACGAGATGGGTGGCGCGGAAAAGGTCAAGCGCCAGCACGACGGCGGCAGGCTGACGGTGCGCGAACGCATCGACCAGCTGATCGATGCCGGCAGTTTCCACGAGGTTGGCGCCGTTGCCGGGCTTGGCGAATACGATGACAACGGTGACCTCAAACACGTTACGCCGTCGAACAATGTCTTCGGCCGCGCCAGGATCGATGGCCGCCCGGTTGTCGTTTCCGGCGACGACTTTACCGTCCGCGGCGGATCGGCCGATGCAACGATTCCCGAAAAGAATATCCTGGCCGAGCAGATGGCCGCCCAATTGCAGGTGCCAATCATCCGTATCATTGAGGGCTCCGGCGGCGGTGGATCGGTCAAGACGATCGAAACCACCGGCCGCGCCAACATTCCCGGCGGGCTTGGCAAGTCAACCATCGCCTATCAACTGCTGGTCGATGCGATGGGAACGGTGCCGGTCGTCGGGCTCGGCCTCGGCTCCGTCGCCGGTCTCGGGGCCGCCCGCCTGGCCGGCACGCACTACTCGGTAATGACTAAGTCGTCGGCGATGTTCGTTGCCGGTCCGCCGGTCGTCGCACGCCTTGGCCAGGACTTGAGCAAGACCGAGCTTGGCGGCTGGGAGGTTCAGTGCAAGGCCGGCGCTGTCGACCATGCCGTCGATACCGAAGAACAGGCGTTTGCGTGCGCGCGCAAGTATCTGTCGTACCTGCCGTCCTCGGTTTTCTCGTTGTCCGAGCGTACCGAGAACGATGATCCGGTCGAACGTCGTGACGAGAAACTGCTCAAGGCCGTACCGCGCGACCGCCGTCAGGTGTACCGCATGCGCCCGATCATCGAGGCCCTGTTCGATCGGGGGTCGTTTTTCGAGTTCGGTGCCATGTTTGGGCGCTCGATGATCACCGGCTTTGCTCGCCTCAACGGCCTGCCGGTCGCCGTTATGGCGTCCGACCCGTTTCACTACGGCGGTGCGTGGACGGCCGCCGCGTGCCAAAAGATCGTGCGTTTCGTCGACACCGCCGATACGTTCCAGCTGCCGGTCGTCCATCTTGCCGACTGCCCCGGCTTCCTGATCGGCCCGGAGGCGGAAAACTCCGCCGTCATCCGCAACGGCGTTCGCGCGATGGCCGCCGTCAACCAGTCTTCGACGCCGTGGTGCACGATCATCGTTCGCAACATCTTCGGTGTCGCCGGCGTCTGCCACGCGCCGTCGGGGCGCTTCTCGATGCGCTATGCCTGGCCGTCGTCGTGGTGGGGATCGCTGCCGCTTGAAGGTGGCATCGAAGCCGCCTACCGCGCCGATCTCGACGCCGCCGAAGACCGCGATGTCAAGCTGGCGGAAATCGAGGAGCGGTTGAACAAACTGCGCTCGCCGTTCCGGACGGCGGAAGCCTTCTGGATCGAAGAGATTATCGACCCGCGCGATACCCGCCGCCTGCTTTGCGAGTTCGCCGATTTTGCCGAGCCGTTGCGCAAGACCGGCCAGCGCGGCTACATGATGCGGCCCTGATCGATTGCGCCGTGCAGCCGCCCTGGAGGTGTCATGTGGATGCCCTGATCATCGTCGATATGCAGGCCGGGCTGTGCAATGGGCCGCCAATGCATGATCTTGACGGCGTTGTCGCGCGCATCAATGCATTGATTGCGGCAACGCGCCAAACGGGCGGCGCAATCATCTGGATCCGTCACTGCGGCCAACCGGGAAGATGGCTCTCCATCAGATAAGGGGGCACCCTCGAATCGCAGTCTATGATTTGCAGTCTTGCCGGACTGATAGATCAAGGACACACCGAGGATGCCCGACTTTGATGTTACGCTGAACCTGCCTGGTTTCACAATTGCCAGGACGAGCGGTTTCAACCCAATCGTGCATGACCTCGACGGCCATCACGAACCTCATTGCCCGCATTGCGGCGGCTCAGACCTGCGCAAGAAGGACAAGGTGCAGCGCAGTGTCTGGCACGAAAGCGTCGGCCTGCGCCGTGTGCTGCTGAGGTTTTCGGTTTGCAAGTATCACTGCCGCGGTTGCGGCCGTTATTTCCGCCAGCGTCTGGATGGCATCCAGCCCTGGCAGCGCTCAACCGAGGCATTGAAAAAGCAGGTCTATCGCCAGCACAGCCATGGTATCTCACGCAAAGGCCTGGCACAGAACTTTGACAAGTCTGACAGCACAATCGCGCGCTACTACGATCACATGTACGACCTTGAGAACCGCAAACTCAAGACGCTGCAGATCCCGCGTGTGCTTGGCATCGATGAGCACTTCTTCTCTCGTCGCATGCGGTTTGCAACGACGTTTTGCGATCTCAAGAAGCGCCGCGTGTTTGATGTCACGCCAGGCCGGTCAGCTTCGTCTCTTGGCCCGTATCTATCAGACTTAAAAGATAAAAGCCGGGTTCGCATCATTTGTATGGATCTCTCCGAGAGCTATCGCTCGATTGCGCGCAGCTACTTTCCGGGAGCCCTCGTGGTTGCCGATCGCTTCCATGTGGTGCGCCTCGCGCTCTATCATCTCTTGAAAACCTGCCGCCAGATCGATCCGGAACTGAGCACACGCCGTGGCACGGCGAAGCTGCTGCAAAGGCATGGCCACAACCTGAAAGACGATCAAGCAGAACGCCTGTCGGCCTACCTTGCAAACCAATCAGCCATTGCCAGCATTTACGACTTCAAGGACGATCTGATGACGGTGCTAACGGCCAGGAACCAGACCAAGGATCAGTGCCGCATTCTGGCCCACCGGCTCCTTGATGCGATCGCCGAACTCAAACAAAGCGGCTTTGAGAACTGCCAAAAACTCGGTCGCACGCTTGAAACCTGGCAGGAGGAGATCGGCCGCATGTGGCGTTTCTCACGCTCAAACGGCATCACCGAGGGCTTTCACCGACAGATGAAACTGATCCAGCGCCGCGCCTTCGGCTTTCGCAACTTTGACAACTATCGTCGACGTGTTCGCGCACTCTGCGCATGAGCTGTGACGAGATAGAAGGAAAACTGATAGAACGCTAAGATAAGCCGCAGATCATAGACCTGCCCCCGTTTTCGACGAAGAGCCGAAGAGCCGTCTTAGGAACGATCTGTTACCTATGTCTCCGGGTCGGACAGTGCGCGATTGGAGCGGGCGATGAGATTCGAACTCACGACCCTCACGTTGGCAACGTGATGCTCTACCCCTGAGCTACGCCCGCGCTCCACAAAACTGCCGCAAAAGGTATTGCGGCCGGCAAGACCTCGTCTTATGTACCAAACACGTTGTGAATGCAAGCGCCTAATCCGAGCTTCGGCGGCGGTGAGACGGTGTTGCGGACGCTGGCTCAGCGTCCTGTGGAACCGCTGATCAAGTCACCGGTTTCCAAAGGGCTCGGCCCTTTGGCGGGATCGTTAAGGGCAGAGCCCTTAACCAATCGCCGCCAAGCGGCGATCCTTGAGGGGCTTTCAGCCCCTCAAACACCCCGACCAGGGGATCATCCCCTGGACCCCAAGCTTGTTCAGATGATCGTTCTTGCAGCTCAGACCAACCTGTGCCGGCCGTTCCGCCAGCCAACTTCAGTTCAGACCAGCCCATCACATGACGATCACACGCGACCAACTGTTCGACCACCTGCACATCCGCGGCATCAAGACCGAGACGATCGAGCACCCGGCGGTATTCACGGTTGCCGAAAGTCAAAGCCTTGAGCGCGATCTTCCGGGCGGGCACACCAAGAACCTGTTTTTGAAGGATGCCAAGGGCCGGCTCTTTCTCATCATCGCCGAATGCAGCACGGACATCAATCTCAAGGCCGTCCACAAGACGATCGGATGCGCCCGCCTCAGCTTCGGCAAACCGGATCTGATGCGCGACGTGCTCGGCGTAGAGCCTGGTGCTGTGACGGCGTTTGCGGTTATAAACGACCGGGAAAAGCGCCTTGATCAGGTCATCTTCGATGAGCGACTGATGCATTTCGATACGATCAATTGCCACCCGCTGGTCAACACCGCCACCACCGCCATCGCCCGTGACGATCTGCTGGCCTTCATTCGTGAATGTGGCCATCAACCGCGGATTGTGCAATTGAATGGGTTTGACGATACGCACTGAGGGTTGACGCGATGGTGAGCGGGCAAGATCGCAACCGAAGTCCCGGTTCACCCTCAACGGAGTATATGGACATGAGCTTACAGATCGGTTCCAACCCGGGCCAAGGCGTCGGGCCCGACGCCGACATCATCAAGAACACCAGCACGGCCGCCTTCGCCACGGATGTGATTGAGGCCTCGCGCGACAGCCTGGTGCTGGTCGACTTCTGGGCAGAATGGTGCGGGCCCTGCAAGCAATTGACCCCGCTCCTCGAGACCGTCGTCAAGAGCTACGGCGGCAAGGTCCGCCTGGTGAAGCTGAATGTCGATGAACATCCAGCGATTGCCGGTCAGCTGCGAATCCAGTCGCTGCCGACCGTCTACGCATTCCGCAACGGCAAGCCGCTCGACGGTTTCATGGGCGCGCAGCAGGAAAGCGGTCTGCGCGAATTCATCGACCGTCTCCTCGGTCCTGATGCCGAGGCTGAAACGCAAGCCGCGATCGACCAGGCCGAACAGGCTTTCGAGGCCGGCGACCTGCAAGGCGCCGCTCAGATTTACGCCGCCATTCTGCAGTCGGATGGCCAACAACCCGACGCCCTGGCCGGGCTCGCCAAATGCTATTTGCAGAGCGGCGACACGGAACGCGCCAAACAAACGATCGCCCTGGTTCCCCCCGACAAGGCCAACAATCCGGCCGTTGCGAGTGTCACGGCGACGCTTGAGCTCGCCGAAAAGGCGCCGACTGCTTCTGAATTCGGACCGCTGGAAGCGCGCCTCGCTGCAAATCCGGCCGATCACGAAGCAAGGTTCGAGATTGCGATGGCGGCGGCCGCTGCCGGCGACAAAGAGCGCGCAATTGGCGAGTTGCTCGAAGTATTCCGCCGAGATCGCGGCTGGAACGATGAAGCAGCGCGCAAGCAACTCGTCCAGTTCTTCGAGGCCTGGGGGCCGAAGGACCCGCACACCCTGGAAGGGCGCAGGCAGTTGTCGTCGCTGCTGTTTTCTTGAGGTTGCCCGACGATATCCAGTAAAGGGATCGCGCCGTGCCCTTCGCCAACTATCGCAGTGTTCGTGACCTGCCGCCGACAATCGCGCTGTTTCCGCTGCGCGGTGCGATCCTGTTGCCGCGGTTTACGCTGCCACTCAATATCTTCGAGCCGCGATATCTTGCGATGTTCGAACACGTGATCTCGACCTCGCGCGTGCTCGGCATCATCCAACCGCTTGCGACCGCCGGAGAAGAAGAAAGCCCCGCGGACGGCGCCGCACCGCTCAAGCAAATTGGATGCGCGGGGCGGGTGACGGCCTACCAGGAACTTGATGATGGCCGCCTCGCCATTTCACTGACCGGCGTTGCACGGTTCCGCACGGTATCCGAGCGCAGTACCGGCGATCCCTATCGCTCGTTTGATGTCAGCTACGAGGGCTTTGCCGGAGATCTGCAGGTCGGGCGCGGCGAAGACGAGGTCGACCGAAAGCGGCTGCTGCCGGTTTTGAAGAATTATCTCGAAGCCCGGGACTTGCAGGCTGATTGGACGGCGATCGAAAACGCCTCGACCGAGCTGTTGATCAATGTCCTGTCAATCATCAGTCCGTTTGGTCCCGAAGAAAAACAGGCACTTCTGGAAGCTGCTGACCTGGCCCAGCGCGCCGAGATCCTCAAGACCCTGGCAACAATGGAACTTGCGGCTGACAACCGTTCCGGCGGCGGGCTGCAATGAACCAGCCGCGGAACCCGAACGGTGCCTCCGACCGGCCCTCACCCGACCAAGCGGAACGCGAAGACGCGCCGCGGACCGTCGATCCAAAGGTGCTCGAGTGGCTAATTTGCCCGCTCACCAAAACCAGCTTGGAGTATCGCCCGCAAACCAATGAATTGATTAGCCGGTCGGCGCGCCTGGCGTTTCCCATTGTCGACGGCATACCACTCATGACGGAAGACGCCGCCCGTCGGCTTACCGACGATGATCTATCGTAAAACAACCCGTGGCATCCAAGCGGATTGATTATGCAGGATCGCAACCGCGACCGGCGCCAAGGGCGCGTCCGTGCGCACGGCATTGGCGGTTAGGTTTCGGCATCTGCGACCGGTTCGACCTGCCCAACCACCTGCTCATGGCGGTGGCCCCGTTCCGCGAGGTAGTCTTCGCTGCGCATTTCGATCAGCCGTGATTGCGTGCGCTCGAACAACTCCACACCGTCACCTTCGATGTAGATTGCCGCCGGCTCCGCGTCGGCCGATGCAATCAGGCATATGCGATTGTCGTAGAGCGTATCGATCAGATTGATGAACCTGCGGGCTTCGTTGCGCCTGGCCCGCGACAAAACCGGAATGCCGTCGATCATCACCGTGTGATAGGCATGCGCAATTGCGAGATAATCCAGCGTTCCCAGCGGCTTTGCACACAGATCATCAAAGCCGAACCGGGCAACGCCCATTGCTGAACGAGGCACCTCAACCCGGCGCCCCTTGACCACGAGGGTACACGCATCGAAGTCTTTAGTGCCGGTCAGGTCGAGCCACAACGCATCGAGACCGGCCCTCGCGGTGTCGTCGGCAGGCGTGAAATAGAGCTTTCTGCCAGTGAGTTTGTCGCGGCGAAAGTCCTTCTGCGCATCGAGCTCATGGACCTCCATATAGCGACCGATTAGATCGATGAACGGCAGGAACAGCTGCCGGTTAAGCCCGTTCTTGTAGAGTTCGCTCGGATGCGCGTTCGATGTTGCAACGACGACAACCCCGTCCTCGAACAGCACCTTGAACAACCGTCCGAGGATCATCGCATCGGCGATGTCGGTGACGTGGAATTCATCGAAACACAACAGCCGCGTCTGTCGTGCAATTTCCTTGGCCACGGTTGGGATGGGATCGCCCTGCACGCACTTTCGCGCTTCGCCAATGCGTTCGTGGACGTCGGCCATGAATTCATGGAAGTGCACCCGTCGTTTGGCGGCGATCGGTGCCGTCTGATGGAACATGTCCATCAGCATGGTCTTGCCGCGCCCGACGCTGCCGTGCAAATAGAGCCCTTTCGGTGGTTCTGGTTGCGCGCCGAAAAGCCGCCTCAACCCACCTCGCGATTGGCGCCAGGCGTTCAGCGAAACGGCAAGACTGGCGAAGCGCGCCGCCGCTTGCGCTTGTGCTGCGTCCGCCTCCAGTTCGCCGGCCGCAATCTTGGCATTGAAGAGCTTGAGGAGATTCCCGTTCATGGCCAGATCGCTAAGCCGTGGCAACCGCTCGGTCAACTCCAAGCTCTGCGACAGAGTTATCCACCGGCTCCGTCGGTGACATGCGACATCCTCGCGAGCACTCGAAATCCGGTCCAAGTAAACTGCTTTGGTGGAAGGCCGGATCGTGGAAGGCACGGATCGTGCTCGACAGAATTGGTCAGCAACAACACCAGCGGCGCGCGATGCGGTCAGTCAAACTCGTACTCATCAGGAGGTTCGATCATGAGCGAATGTCCGACTTGGCAGGGAACGATACGGAAACTTTGGGCAACTGACCTCGATAGGATTCGAGATCACCTGCACAGGCTTGATGTTACGGCGCGTCGGATGCGCTTTGCCCACGCCGTCTCCGATCAGTTCATTGATCAGTACGTCGAAGGCACAACCACATCGGGCAACCTCGCCTTCGGCTACTTCAATGGTGGCCACCTGCGCGCCATCGCTGAGCTGAGAAAACTGTCGGTCAATTGGGGTTGTGATGCGGAAGCCGCTTTCACCGTCGAAGCCGAATACCAGAACCGCGGAATTGGCACGGAACTGATGGGGCATGTCATTCGCGCCGCCCGCAACAGGCGCATTCGCCATCTCTATATGAGCTGTCTTCCCGACAATCGACGCATGCAGGCGATTGCCCGACGCTACGATGGCGATCTGAAATTCGAATACGGCGAGGTCGTCGGTGAGATCTCGCCCAGTGATGCGACGTACTTCTCGATGTTGAATGAGATGTTTGACGATCGTGTTGGATTTGTGCTGGCGGTGCTCGATCTCGGCATCGGTCACGACAAAGCAGCCTGAAGTATATCGCATCCGACCGGATTTATGAGCTTGCGTCTACTGTTCCGTCACTGACATTTGCCCCCACCTGAGAGGCCAAATCAATTATAGTGCAGGCCATGAGGAATGGCACACGCACAATCACATTGAGCCGCGGCGGTCAGCGCGCCGTCGAGGCGCTCGTCGCGAAGCCCAACACGCCGGCCAAGGTGCTGACCAAAACGGTCACCGAACTGCCGGCGGGCGCGACCCACTGGTCGGTGCGCTCGATGGCCCGGGAAATGGGGATCTCACACACGAGTGTTCAGCGCATCTGGCGCGCGGCCGGGATCAAGCCTCGATCAAGCCGCACCTGGTAAAGACCTTCAAGATCTCCAACGATCCGCTGTTTGAAGAGAAGCTCACCGACGTCGTCGCTCTTTAGTCGGTCGTTACATGAACCCGCCGGACAAGGCGCTGGTGCTCAGCGTCGATGACAAGAGCCAGCTCCAGGCGCTCGACCGCAGCCAGCCGGGCTTGCCGCTCAAGAAGGGTCGGGCCCGGACCATGACGCACGATTACAGGCGGCACGGGACAACAACGCTGTTCGCCGCCCTCGATGTTGCGACCGGCCTCGTCGTCGGCGAATGCTTGGCCCGCCATCGCGCGAAGGAGTTCATCAGGTTCCTCAAACGCATCGACAGGGTGGTCAAGAAGCAGCTCGACATCCACCTGGTGGTCGACAACGACGCGACCCACAAGACGCCCGAGGTCAAGGCCTGGCTGAAAAAGCATCCGCGCTTTCATTTGCACTTCACGCCGACCGGCGCATCGTGGCTGAACCTCGTCGAGCGCTTCTTTGCCGAGATCACGAGGAAGCGCATCCGGCGCGGCGTCTTTCGCAGCGTTGATGAACTCGAAGGCGCGATCCATGACCATCTCGACCAACATAACGCCGACCCGAAGCCGTTCGTGTGGACCAAGTCGGCAACGGCAATCCTCCACAAACAAGCCCGCGCCAAGGACAAACTCGATCAGATCAAGCTTGGGGTAACCGACTGAGTCAGAACAGTAGACGAAGATGCAAACGAGGAAATGGATGATCATTTTAATGCCAATGACTACTGGCGCAATGTCGTGCATTTTTACAATGAGTTAGGCGTTAGCCTACCGGACTATCAGCCAGATGGCGCAATGTTCCTTGGCCGCAGATGGCTGGACGGCAAGTTTTTGGGCATACCGTTAGGGCATTCCCCAAACTGGGCGCAGATGGAGGCCCTACGCGTATTGGCTTTGACCGAAGGTGTTACAGTGTCAGAACCGTTCAAGCTTGAGGATTTGTTTGAATCCAGTGATGGGTCGTCGGATATCCTTTATATCACCGAAGAAATAGCGCTTGCTTTCATTGGCGAATCCACAAGCGATGAGCCGGAACAGGTTGATTGATGTCATGCCATCCTGTTCCTTGAATCCGGTTGTGGCCCCGGTGCGAAAGCAGCACTCTGAGCACATCAAACTCGAAACTCCGGCATAACCGGAAGTGAGGCGCTGTACTTTCTTACCACCGAAGATAAACCAAAACCACATTCTCCGCGTCACGCAGCCGGTTGGATCTTTGAGCGCAGCAGGGCGATAAATTGGTCTGCGGCAGGGTTCGGTTTGGCGCTCTTGCGTCGGTATACGTTCACAGCATTCGCAATCGGCATCGTTAGCCCCTCGATGCGCACCAAACGGCCGGCATCGAGCCGATCCTTTACCGTGCGCCCCCAGCCCAACGCAATGCCGTCGCCCTGTTCGGCGACGTCGAGACAGATTTGGTACGAATTGAAGGTAAGACCTTCGATTGGCTTTGGTTGTTTCAAGCGAAAGAACGCCAGGAAACTGCGCCAGTCTGGCCATGTGCGCCCAACATCAGCCAGATGCAGCAGCGGGCTACGGGCCAAATCGACGGGCGTCACGGTGGCCGGCAGGCTCTCCGCAAATCGGGGTGAGCAAACCGGGAATATGACGTCGTCGGCGATTGGCTCAATCGAAAACTGCTCCTCGGCCCACCGACCGGACTGCAGCCCGACATCAAACTCATCGCCCATACGCTCAATCGGTTCGTAAGACGATAGCACGCGCAATTTCAGCGATGGGTTCGCACGTTGAAACTCGCCGAGACAAGGCGCCACAACGGCATTGCCCAAGCTCATATCGGAGAAGATTGTCAGCGTTTCCAGGCCACGACCGCGGTCTCTCAGCCGGTCAGCGCTTGCAGCAAGCTCCTGCAGGGCCGCACGCACGGTTGCCGCGAACATTTCTCCCTCGTCGGTGGGCATAACGTCGTAGCGCCGCCGCTCAAACAACGACACGCCGAGATCCTGCTCCAACGCGCGCACGCGGCGGCTGATGCTGGCCTGCGACATCGACAGCTCGTCGGCAGCGCGCGTGAAGCTGCGCAGTCGACAGGCGACTTCGAAGTTGACGAGAGAGCTGAGCGGCGGTAGGCGGCGTGACAATTGAGACATTTGGAATATGCAAACCTGAGTTCAAGAATGTTCCTTCTGAGAGCGACAACGCCAACCTACTGTATCGATTGTCAAATAGCTACGGAGATCAGCCGATGACGCATCAATTGGACAATCGTGACATGGCGCCGGCCACGCTTGAGCGCGAATGGGTGGTGACGGTCGACACGCCGACAGGCGGCGTTCCGCCGGTGCTCGAAGCCCTGGGCCGGGAACTGCCGCTGACCCAGGGTCCCTACGACAACGTGCTGTTCGTGCGCGAAAACTGTACGCAGCGCTTTCGCGCCCTTGAGGGCTCCCACGCCGGCGCGGAAGGCACCATCCAGGAAACTCCGGCGCAACAAATCATCTTCTCGTTGCCGCCCGATCCGGCGCTCCTCGACAAGGCCTTCGAGGTCATCTTCGCCGTGCACGTCAATGAGGAACCAACGATCCGCGTCAGCGAAGCATGGGGCAGCCGATCGAAGCTGCTCGACGACAAGGACAACCCGAACCGCTACTGGAACCGGCCGGACGCCGACCAGCTGCATGGCCAATCGGTTGGGTGATGTCAGCGATGAACGGCCTCACACACTACAAGGCGCGTTCGGGCCGGCTTGTGCCGGTCTGGACGCTCGAAATTCAAACGCTGCCGGAAGACACCGACCGAATCCTCGATGCCGTCATGGCGGCGCATCCGCTGAGCATCGGTCGCTATCAGCGCAACGCCAGCATCTCTGCCGTTGGCAAGGAAACCGCACAACCGCAAGCGCAATCGACAACGACGACGCATGTGCCCGAGTTTACGGCCGGGCAGACGGAGACGTACCCAATGGTCGAGCTGAAAGTCTCGATCGAGCGGGATCTGCAAGCGCTTGAGCGCGTTATGGACGCCATCCTCAATGTCCATCACTACGAAGAGCCCGTCATATTCCTGCGCGAGGACTGGGCCAGCCGCTCTAACTATGATCCGAACAGCACCAATCCGAACAGATGGTGGAACGATGGTCGCGGACTTCCGAACCGGATCGAGTAGCGTCCGCGACTGAATCGATAGCGCATGCCGCAGGCCGAGCATAGTGCGTCTGGCACTTGGGTATTGTTCGCCAAGCTGGAGCTTGCCTGCCACGCATGCTTTGAAAGCTGACCGGGTGAACTTTGCCACAACACGTTACGCGGGCCCGCACCGTCAAAAAGAACTAAAAACCAAGAAGCAATGAAATTAACGATATTTTAATTGTATGCACATATCATACTACATATTCTTTAGTGTAACATTTTAGTATAGCGATTAAGGAGGGCATTCAAATAGTAATTATAGATTTTTTAAAGCAAGAATATGACCTGAGACGACGATGTGACATATTTAGCCCGGATCATGCATCATAAACACGCGCAAGTCGCCTGATGTGAGGGGCGCGCGTCTTCGTTCGGTCCGGTCGGACCGTTTTTCGGGACTCGCTGTGCAACGCGTTCGGGGTTGATCTGCCTTGTCGGGCGGCGCTTTGGGCGTACCTGCCCGGTGGGCTATGGTCCTGAAGGCGAAAGGCCGAGCGCGATGATAACGTAGGATTTCTTTCGCAAAAAAGATTTGAAGAGGGTAGTGTTGTCTAATCGTGGTTTCCACTGTCTGTCGTTACCTTGCCGGGAGCTGTGTTGTCTTCGCAGTCGCGTTTGGTTGCTGCGCCATGGTGGTCGCTTGAGGTCAATCTCCTTATGTCCAGAACGCAATCGCATGATGCGTTGCCACACTACCCACAGGATGATTGTGCCTCGCCCCGGCAGGGGTCCGATTTCAGGCGATTGGTCCTGCCTGGTTATCTGCCTATTGTTCGTCGATCCTCCTCACTTCTCAATTTGAGCCCTATTCTTTTGTTTGGCCTCACCAGAGGCCATTCTTCTGCCTCGACCCCATTCTTCCGCCTCGACGGTAGACCGGCGACGCCATCGCGCACAGTGGCGGTCAGGGCTTGCCGCTTCTTCAGCGGCAACCGAAGGCTTGGCCTTGACGGCCGCGAGCACGTTGGCATGCTCGAGAGAGACGGGACTTTGATTGTACGTGAACTTAGAGCAACCTGCCTTTATTCGGAATCGGAACGATCCCGAATAACGATCCCGAATAAAGGCAGAAAGTTGCTCGCCTCTAAAGCACGATGATCTAGTCATGCCGGTATACTTTCGCGTTTCCAGTCGAACGGTTCCTGGCTGATCCAGATCCTGTGAAGAACAACAGCGAGTTTTCGGGCAAGCGCGACCTTGGCCTTCTTGGGTCCGCTTCTTTTCGCCAGATGCATGGCCCAATCCTGCAGCGCGCATTTTCGTTTGACACGGGTCAGCAGAACATTGGCAGCTTCAAAAAGATAGCTACGCATCAAGCCGTCACCGCATTTCGAGATGTGACCCGTCACATCACACTCGCCAGATTGATACCGGCGCGGCGTGAGCCCGAGGTAAGCACCAACAGATCGCGATCGTCGGAACCGATGAGGGTCTTCGATCGTCGCGATGAAAGACAGAGCCGTAATGAGCCCAACACCTGGCACCGTCATCAACCGCTGGCATACCTCAGATTGCCGGGCGATCGACGACAACCTGGCATCAAGGCTGCCAATCCGCTCTCCAATTGTTCGCCAGACATGCAATAGAGGCATGATGACATCGCCAAGATCCTGGTTATCGTCAAGCAACTCAAGACACCGCTTGTCGAACAGGTTACCCCCTGCCGGACCAACGACAACGCCGAATGTCTTGAACAATCCTCTGATCTGATTGCTGAGATCGCGGCGCATATCCACCAGACTTGCCCTGATACGAATGAGAGCTCGCACTCGATGGGTAGCATAGCTCTTAACTGAGACTTCACGATACCAACCTGTGCGGACAATCTGAGCAAGACCGTCAGCGTCATTGCTGTCGGTTTTGTTGATCTGAAGCGATAGAGCCGCATGGGCATGGCGCGCTTCAAGACAAACGACCGGAAGGTTGAGCCGCCGCAACTCTAACGTAAGCCAGGTTGACAACGGTCCGGTTTCAAGACCAATACGATGAACCATTTCGAAACTCGAAATGGCTGATGCAATTCTTTCGGGCGTCGTTAGACTCTGTCCACGCCAAACAATCTCGCCATCTCGATCAACAACTGAAATCGCCGTTTTGGCCAGCGACACATCCAAGCCGATGTAATAGTCCATCATTACTCTCCATCAATTCGTCTAGCCGGTTAACAGAGAGTGGCCACGATAGAGCGATTACGCCATGTCCAGAATTTTTCGCACTTTTGATTTTCGAGCGTGCTCCGCGGGCTGGTCTCAGGCGGTTAGGCTATTGTTCAATGACTTCTCCTTGTGCAAGAGTTCCATGTTGAGATAACGCTTTTGCGACCAGGTCGTTCCAGCCACGTGCCGGAGCCTGGCCGCTGCAAGATTGAGACATGATTTGCCGTCAGGGAAAGCGCCAACCACACGGGTGCGCCGGCGGATCTCCTTCATCAGGCGCTCAAGGGGATTGTTGGTTCTGATGCGGCGCCAGTGCTCCGAGGGGAACGCATAGTAGGCCAGCGTCTCGCCAACCGATGCCTCCACCAACTCGGCGGCGCGGCTCATGCGCTGATCGCGCAGCTTCAATACCACTTGCTGAGCCTTTTCTTCAGCTGCAGCCAGGTCCTCGCTTGCGTGGATGGCCTTCAGCATATCAGCGACCTCCCTGATCTTCGGCGCCGGCACATGGCTGAACACGTTACGATAAAAGTGAACCGTGCACCTTTGCCAGCGTGCTTCGGGGAAGAACTCGGCGGCACTTTCAGCCAGACCCATGCAGGCATCCGATGTGATCAGCTCGACACCTCTGAGGCCGCGTTCTTTGAGGTGCTTGAGAAACGCTGACCAACCTGCCTTGTCTTCTTTGGCGCCTTCGCAGATGCCGAGGATGTCACGATAGCCGTCGGCGTTGACGCCGATCGCAACCAACAGTGACACGTTGCGTACTTCTCCTGCCCACGTGCGCTTCATGACGATACCATCGAGATAAACGTAAGGGTGTTCGCCTTCGATCGACGCATTGCGCCACTGATCAATGCGCACGTAGATCTTCTTATTGAGCTCGGAGACTGTTGATGGAGACACGCGCGTGCCCCAAAGCGCCTCGGTGATGTCCTCGACCCGGCGCACCGAAACACCGGCTAGATACATCTCCATGAGGGCTTCCTCGACAGAGCTTTCCCGGCGCCGGTAACGCTCGATGATGGCTGTGTCGAGCGTCTGCTTGCGTAACTTCGGCACCTTGAGTGTGACCTCGCCAGCCTTCGTATGCAGCTTGCGCTCGTAATGCCCAGAGCGGTAATCGCGACGTTCATCTGTACGAGCGTAACGTTCGGCACCAACGAGACGATCGGCTTCGGCATCCAGCAGGCTGTTCAGCGTCTCTTCAACGGTGCCCCGAACAATGCGATCGAGATGGCCCTTGATGCGCTCCTCGTCGATCTTAACAACGTTCGAAACCGACTTCTCCGAATCCATATTCTTGCTATGATCCGTCATGGCGGTGTTCCTCTCACTTGATTGATCCGTTTGGTCACGAACCACTCAAGACCGAGACGCGGAGCCCGCCTCTTCAAATCTTTCTTGCGAAAGAAATCCTACGTTATCGATGTCCTCGACGCGGCGCACCGAAACGCCGGCCAAATACATCTCAATTAGCGCCTCTTCGACGGACGTCTCACGCCGCTTGTAGCGCTCGATGATCGCCGTCTCGAACGTTTGCCGGCGCAGCTTCGGCACCTTGAGATTGACCTCGCCGGCCTTGGTGTGCAGCTTGCGTTCATAGTGGCCGGCGCGCTTGTCGCGGCGTTGATCAGAGCGTTCGTAGCGGCCCGCATTGCACAGCCGGTCGGCTTCGGCATCAAGCAGACTGTTCAGTGTCTCCTCAACCGTGCCGCGCACAACGCGATCGAGATGGCCTTTGATGCGATCGTCGTCGATCTTGATAACGTTGCCAAGCTGGTTTGGTGTCATGTTGCCAGCTTCGGGAATCGTCTTATCCTCGTTCATGGTGGTCTCCGGTTCGGTTGATGGTTGGGGTTTGCCAACCACCACCTGATCCCGATTCGGAACCGCCTGCTAATTCTCAATTGTGCGAAAAAACCGTACGTTATCCAATCATGTGCGCCCGCACTCGAGCCTCGGCGGCCTGACGCCGGCAGCGGCCGGAGAAGGCAGCTCAGGACCCACCAAGGGGAAGGCTCAGTGCCTGATGGCGAACGACAAATGAAAGGAGATTGGACGAAGCAAAGACAAACGGATATCAAACCCAAGGACTCTCGAAATGAGTGAGGGCGCCGCGGGGCTCAGGTCACTAAGGTTAGCGAGAACAGCTGAGCATTGTTCTTGGAGTCGAACCGCGAAGTCAGGATCGATTTCCGATGCCTTGCCCATTTCTACCGCAAACAAGGCCTCGACAATGCACTGCAGGAGTTTCGATTCGATGTGAAGTCTATTTACCACTGAATTGAGACCAAGCCTCATCGGCTGAAATCCATGCTTGAGAATTAAGTTCACCTCCTTCAAGCAACTGATCTAAGCGCCAGCCCAGTTCTCCTATTGGCACAAGGCAGAATTCTGGAGCTTTCCATTCATATTCGACGTCCACTAAATTCCCGGAACATAAAACATTCTGTCTTTTTGAAAAGTAACCTCCTACAGAACCAAATTCAGTGATAGAAAAGAAAATCCAGGAATCGCGCGGCTTTGTAACTGTTACTTCAAATAGGTCACCCTCTTGTCCCGCCAAGACAATCTGCACTGAGCCGATTAGCAAAGCCTCCCCGATTGCTTTCTTTTGTTCACATAGGTAGTGCGAGGCGATGATCTCATCTCCATCAGCTTCAATCTTTACAATTTTCCTGTTGGTCATTTGGGAAACCCATGTAGCTTACCCGCTTGGGTTCTGATTTCAATCGTGGTTCCAAGTCTCCGTGCGAGCAAGTTGAGTCCTTGACCAGGATCATTCGCATTGCAGAACGAGCAAACTTTTCGGTCAGTATAAAGGCTCACAATCTGTCCAGATCTTATTTCACCGAATTTGTGTGCCCGGAGTATCGCCTGTGCCTCACCATGATAGAGAAACTGTGCGTAGCCAGAGTTGGTTATTCCCAGGTCTTCTTTCCATTTATCTGCTAGACGCTTGCCAGCCGTGTCGTTTCCAGCTGTGTTCTCACCGAACCGCGGCCTTCGTCCAGTGCTACCTCCGGATATGAACGCGACAGTGCTCTTATCCTCAGCGACCGACTCAGCAGGCTGCCCCTTAAGCTCAAGCTTTCCTGACTTTCTTCGTACCAAATCTGCAAGTGTGCTTGGATCATCCTTAGCAAGTCTTGCCACCTCTGCATTAGAGTATCCCGGGATGTCATCAAACGTTTGCCAAGCTTCGACCTGTTCTCGGCTCTTGTAGACGAATCCACTCGCATCGACAAACTCGATGTCTCCAGTTGCCTCGTTTCGGACAGTCCGAGTTCCCGGAGGTGCAGCCGGCACTCCGGCGCCCGCTTCCGCATTGAACGGCCTATAGCCCGCCGGCACGGGGATTGCTTCATCGCCGCGAATAAGCTGTCGGGTGACATCATCAACGGCGCGAAGGAGATCGTTGCCGTAGCGGGCAGCTGTTGAGGCGCCCACCCCGAGTATGGCGGTTGAACCGGAGCTAAGCGTCACACCGCTGGCAGCTTCGCCAATGGCAATTGCCACGTCGTGTGCCATGCCTGTCAAACAAGCTGGATTCTGGGCGCAAGCAATCATCGCCTGAGTTAGGCGAATGGTGTAGCCGCCAACCTTGATGGCGCCTGCGGCTGCTCCAGGTGTAAGCGCTATTGCAATGGCGTCTCGGAATTGCCTGTCGCGCTCCGCGCGCGGCTTGCCGTGGATATTGACGAAGGCTTCACCAGCTGCCGCAACAGCGCTGAGCAGTGCCGCTTTGTTGTCGTCCTGGATGTAGCGCGAGACGGCACTGATCAGCAGGTCTCCGTGATAACCGATCGGATCTGCGTGATTGAACTGTGCGCCTTTGCCCAGTTCAGCCAAGGTCGTGAAAGCTTCTTCACCATGTTGGGCAATGAAAGCCGTGATCACTTCTGGATCGGCTTCGGCACAAGCGAGAATGAAGTCAGAGAACTGGCGCGCGAGGTCGCTTTGGTTCTGGATTGATTTGCCTTGCTTTAGGCGCTCGATATCGCGGGCATAGGCTGTTGCTAATTCCTCCGCCAGCAGACTACAAGTTCCTGCATTTGCTGCCGTCGAGCAGTCGATCGGCACTGAGAGGATGCCTTCGGCGTTGAAGAAGGCAGCCTCGTTCATGGCAATGATGAGGAGTTCGTCTTTGGTCAGCGGCCGGCCGAGGTTCTTGGCGGCCTGGATGCGGTTGAGCTGGCGCACGTGCGCCTGCATCTCAGGCGTCGCCATGATTTGGCCGGCGCGGTCCGGGGCGATGCCGTTGGCGATGAGCCGCCGGAATTGCGCCTCCGCCTCCGGCCCCTGCGCCGCCACGTCATCCGGAACCGGCGTCGTCAGCGACGCGATGAAGTCGCCAATACGCCCTGATTCGAAGGCGAGGCGTTCGAAATCGACCAGCGGGATGACGATCTCGAAGCCCGATTCCGAATTGACGGTCACGACCTGGCGGCCGGCTTCGTCGCGCTTGAGTGTGGCCAACACGGTCTGGTTGGCATCCGGGTCGGTCAGCTCGATTTTGCCTTCGCCGACGACGGTGTAGGTGATGCCTTCCTTGATCTTCTTGGTGGTACCGACCTCGATTTCACCGAGGAACGGTGAGACGTATTTACCGGTCTTCGGCGCACTCGGGCCGGTGAGCTTGTCCAAACCTGTGATCGAGAACGAGAAGCCGGAAGAGCGCTCGTAGTCGCGTAGGTTGCGAAAGACCAGGTGGCCGGTGGTCAGGTTGACATCGCCGGTGTTGGAGACGATGGCACCGCCTGCCAGGCCGCGCTCAAGCAGCCGCTAGGCGATAGCGCAAGAACAAGCCCGCGCCGCCGGAGGCGACATTCGCACCGGTTCGTTGCCCAACTCGGCAACATCCGAGCTGGAGGTACGCCCGCGGATGGTCGCCAGTGTGTTTGCAATCACGCACGCTCGGCAAGAAAAGACCGCCGCTGACAGCGCCTACTTTTCGGCCGGGAATTTGCCGCCATGGTCGCGGAACATTGTCAGCGCCGCTTCGCCTTCTGCCTCATACTCTATCGAAAAATGACCCGGCCGAAATGTGGGATTACGCCAATCGCTCTTGAGCAGCGCGCGGTACTCAATAAGCGCCGCAACAGCTTGTTTGCAGGTGAGGGTTACTTGTTGATCCCAATCATACTCGCAAAATATGTAGAGCAAACTATCCGAGGCACTGGACACATGGTGGGCATTACCGCTTCCAACATACCCCGACTCATTCACTCCTCTCGACACCTCGTTAATCGCGGCAATCCACCACGTCAGCGTATCCAGGCTGTAGCCAATGTCGTCTCGTAACCAAGCCGCAATTTCGAGAGCGCCTGGCGTGCTCCCACCACAGGAAAGGGCCGCATCGCCATGCGGTTCCCAACGTTGGTAGTTGACAACACCTATCATTTGCCGTGCTCTGGCCAAGCGGTAGCGGCCCCACCGTTTGGCTTTTTGTAGTAGCCACTTATGGAAACACCACTGTTTGATTTGCCGGTCCAAACTCCAGGGCGCAGCGGATCCGGCCTAGAAACTAGAAACGCGCTTTCGATCTCCACCATGACCTGCCGCTTGGACCAGTGATCTGGAAAAATCGTGGTCTTGGCCGGCTTGTCGATCCAACTTCCAGTGTTGGGGTCTCTGATCTGAATTCTGGCCTCGATTACGCCATTGGCGTCAGCTGGTTTGGTCACTTGCGTTACGCGAGTATTCGACGAACGAGCATAATGCCCCCCTGTGCCAAATCCGCGGAAATTTATCTCCCCATCAAGGATATGCCCCCAGTTGATGGAAGCCGCCCGGGCCGGCCGTCCAGCCGCTTCTTGCACCAGTTCAGAAGGCGTGCGTATGCGAGCAGCCCATGCCTCAGCCGCATCTGAATAAATGACGCCGCCACCAGAGGCAATAACAACGTTGCCGTCAGCATCCACGACGCGCTGATATCCAACCGGCAAATCCTCAACGTACCCGCCGGCAGATGATAGATTGCTCTTAAATGGCCGATACCCTGCCGGTACTGGGATATTGACTTGCCGGACAACATCTCCAACCGCGCGAACAACGTCGTCACTATATTTGCTGGCCGCAATCGTGCCTATGCCGCCTATGCCGCCAAGTCCGCTGAGACCTGTTGGCAGCTGTGCAGCCATACCCGCTATTTCATCGATCAGGCCGGCCGCACACACCGGATTTGCCGCGCACGAAGCAATCGCTGGCGTGACGAGGATTGCACCGGCAGCGGTCACGTAGGCGGCACCTACGGTGAGCAGCTTCAGTCGCTGCTGTTCACGCTGCTCGGGCGTCAGACTGTGCGACGCGAAAAAACTCCGGCTGGCAACCGCAACACTGCCTTTGAAGGCTGCATCGTCGCCGGTCGCCTGATAGCCACGCACCGCCGCAATCAGAACCTCGGCATCATAGCCAACAGACTGATCTGAATAGCCTTTCTGGAGGCCTGACGGCAGGGTTTCAGCAAGCTTCGTGAAGGCCTGGACGCCGATGTCATTCAACACGTCGTAGATCAGACCCGGATTTTCCACCGTGCATGCAACGATGAAATTGCGAAACGCTTTTGTGATGCCACCTCGGTCGCCTGGGTCATGGCCGGCCTTGATCTTTTCCAGCTCCAAACGATAGGAGTTGACGAGTGCATCATGCGCAATCTCGCAATTGCCCACCGTCGAACAGTCGATCGGCACTGAGAGGATGCCTTCGGCGTTGAAGAAGGCAGCCTCGTTCATGGCAATGATGAGGAGTTCGTCTTTGGTCAGCGGCCGGCCGAGGTTCTTGGCGGCCTGGATGCGGTTGAGCTGGCGCACGTGCGCCTGCATCTCAGGCGTCGCCATGATTTGGCCGGCGCGGTCCGGGGCGATGCCGTTGGCGATGAGCCGCCGGAATTGCGCCTCCGCCTCCGGCCCCTGCGCCGCCACGTCATCCGGAACCGGCGTCGTCAGCGACGCGATGAAGTCGCCAATACGCCCTGATTCGAAGGCGAGGCGTTCGAAATCGACCAGCGGGATGACGATCTCGAAGCCCGATTCCGAATTGACGGTCACGACCTGGCGACCGGCTTCATCACGCTTGAGGGTTGCGAGCACAGTCTGGTTGGCATCCGGGTCGGTCAGCTCGATTTTACCTTCGCCGACGACGGTATAGGTGATGCCTTCCTTAATTTTCCTGGTGTAACCGACCTCGATTTCACCGAGGAACGGTGAGACGTATTTACCGGTCTTCGGTGCACTCGGGCCGGTGAGCTTGTCCAAACCTGTGATCGAGAACGAGAAGCCGGAGGAGCGCTCGTAGTCGTGCAGGTTGCGGGAGACCAGGTGGCCGGTGGTCAGGTTGACATCGCCGGTGTTGGAGACGATGGCACCGCCTGCCAGCGCGATCGACGTGCCGGCGACCAAGGTTAGATTGCGATCGGCAACCAAAGCAGACGTGAGAGATTCCGTCCGGTCCTCGCGGTTCTTGAACTTCGAGAAATTGATGCCGAAGGTGAGGTTGTTGAACGGGTTGCGCCTACTGCGCGCGCTCCTCTGCTATCGCCAGTGCCCTTTCGATATGGAACTGCTGAATGAACAGCACTGCGTCGAGGCGATCACCCTTTGCAAAGCTATCGCGATAGAAGGTGAGTTTTTCCACGTCGCCGTTCATCGCCAGCGCGGTGAAATGATAGATGGCTGACGGGCTTGGCCGGCTGATTGGTTGACTGCGCAAGCGTTCCAGCGCTGGCTCCAGGTCAACTGTCGTCGCCCAGGCGATGAATTCGTCGGAGACGGCCGCCACGTCCTCTTTGGTTATGCTTTCCGGTTTTCTTCTGATGTGCAAGTTATCGATATACGCAATGTCAAACTTTCTGTGCTTTAGTTGCAGCTCAGCGACAATTGAATTGAACGCGCCCATAAACTCTACTGTAGAGACGCCGCCTTGCATTTCCAGAAGTTTCCGACCGGTGAGCTGTCGGCGCCGGATACGTGCTCTAAAAAGCCTCCCTTTTTCCTTCATAAAGTAATACGGATCGCCGCTCTCCAACTTGCTTGTTTCCCAACCCAAATCTGAGAGCACCAAAACTACTTCATTCTGTAGCATGTCATTGTGCTCCAGGTAGTCGTCGCGTTTCAACAGGTAACCCATCAGGGTAACCTTGATCACGCAGAGGCACATTCGGCAGTAGTCCTAACTCAGCTGCAAGGTTTCCTTTTGGCACCGCATCGCCATTCTCAATCTGCGGAAAAATCTCGCTTTGTCGAATTGAGAGATCCGCACCACCCGTTTTGATTTCGATTATTCTGATGCGGCCGTCGTGATCGCGATAGGCAATGTCCGGGCGACATCGCCCGCCGTTACACCCACTCTTGAACGTGACTTCACCATTCACGTCGTAGCCTTGGTTGAGAAGCTGGGCTATCAGTGAGCCTTACGCGATGTCGCCTGCTTCGACTTTCTTTGCAAACTCGATGGATTTGAGCAGGTTTTGCAGGGCAAAGACCTCATCTTTGACATCCGTGTTGTTTTTGTTAGTGGCAAGCCATGTATCCAATTCCTGTCTCACACGGCTCGCACAATGGATCAATTCGGCTCGTTCGTGGGGAAAAAGACGAGCAATTATTACTTCTTGGTCGTCATCGAGTTCAAACCCAAAGCGACGCGCGTGACGTGTCAGGCATTGAAGCTGTTCAATACATTTTTCAGGATCGAATGGTTGTGATTCGACCTCCTCAAACCCGCTCATATAGTCAAATACCTGCATGAGACATGACAATGCGACCGCCGTGTCAGTGTGGCTTTCCCAATCTTCGTCACTCAGCTCTCCGATCCAATTAAGAAAGCTACTTCTTACCCCCAAGACTTCAAGTACGTAGTTTCGTTCGCTCATGGGCGACCTAAGAATAGCGTAGAACCGGTTGTCATTGTCTTCGATCCCCCATTTCTCTACCAATGGAATGATATCCCAAAACTTCTCGGGTATCCGTGAGCGATCAACAGTTATCGTCCGTTTCAAATTCTATCTCGTTTCTAGGCTATTCACGTAGCGGGTGAATTGACGGCGATACTCAGCTTGTGCCGCAAGCGGAGCTCCGGTTGCAGACATCTGACGTGCAGCCAGGTCCAATATTTGCATTGATGTCACACGCGTCCAATCGACAATTGTGCTTCCCTGCTCCGTTCTCATTTCTCTAACCCAATCGGTGTAAACTCTCCTCGTTGCATTGTGATCTGGATTGTTAGGCAAAAGGATTGTCGGAGCGTTATCCCGCAGGCCGCGCGCGGACCCTTGGAAATTCTGCGCAATCCATCTGTCCATTACTTCGTGATGCGATTCTGAAGCCCCTCCGCTTGGTGTCCTCGGTCTCGGCGTCGGTTGATATTTATGCCGACCGACCACGTAAGTAAAACCATTGTTGCCGGCAAACTCAACCAACTCGTCACCGGGCTCCGCGCCTGCTTTGGTAATCGGGATCACCCGCGAAGCGCCAAATCCTGGCGGCATGTGGGTGAGCAGGTCAACAGCTTCTTCATTTGCCAACTGAACTGAGGGAATGGATGAATCACCGAAGTGCAGGCGACCGGTGTCGTCAATCCATGCCGATCCGCCGCGGACAGAGCGGATCAGATTGTCCTTGGTTATGGCTTTGCCTGCCGCAAGGGCCACATATTCGACGCCCTCTCGCAAGATTTTGCGACCAGGCACAGTAACAACCGACGAGGTTCCAAGGGTAATGACATCGACCAACGTGAGGGCTGCGTCTATGACGTCAAGCGTGGCATCTTCCGCACCGCCATAGTTGAGGTTTGTGCGCCCAACATCGGCCAGGGCGGTTTTCTGAAGGCTGGTGACGGACCAATGTTGCGGGCCTTCGCGGGCGACGAACCACAGCGGCGGGGCGCCGGCCAAGTCGTTGCACATGGCATAGCGGTAGTAGGCTTCCTTGAGGTTGGCCTGCAGGTTTGCTGCCTCGACCTTTTCGGCATCGCTCAGCCCGGCCCCGGCCTCGATCTTTGAGACGAGATATGCCAACCGCGGTGCATCGCGATCGATGACCTCTTTCGCGTCTGCAACCACAACCCGGGCCGCTGGCCGGCCGCCCTTGCCGATGATTTTGAAGGTGCAGCTCGACCCGGAAACCAGACAATCACCGTTGACCTTCGGCGTACCTTCCGAGAAGTCGACGACGTGACCGTCAGCAATTGCCGCCCGAACGGCCGGCGGAACTGCCGCCGCCGAGCCATAATGTGCAATTGCAGCGTTCCAGACGGCGTGGATGGTGTCGGAAAAGGTCTTGTCGGCGCTGGCAGCCTGAGCGAGAGTGCGCCGTCGGCCCGGATGGAGAGGTCTTTACGATTCGATCACCGACCAGTTGATACTTATAAACGGAAAAAGATTCCTGTACTTCTCCATTATATGACTATTTTGAAGAAGCTCGCGAAAAGCTGCTTTCCGTGACACGGGACGAAGAGCCGGCCATTTGACGTCTGAGCCACGAATGATGCCGATCGCATGCAGCGCAATCATCTCTTGAGTGCTCAGATCTGGTGCGTGAGGAACAAATCCAATGATATCGTGGAAACTTGCATCCCGATGGGGACTAGCGAGAGAATATATGTAGTCTGGAAACTCACTTTCGGTTTTCAAAATATGTTCAGCCCACCTCTCTAGATCCTTTAAGTTAATGGCACCAGTAAATAGGCATGATTCGATGAAGCCAATGTCCTCGGGGCATTCTTCTGTGAGGCGTAGAGCCATCCTATCGGCCTCCTTGAATTGCGCGGCCTACGTGCCCAACCGCTTGATGAACGTTGCTGCGAACTAATTGCATTCGTCCGGCGCTCTGGTGATGATGCCACGTGAAACCAGGAATTTTGGCGTTACCAGCTTCAATTGCCGCCCACTGCTGAGAGCTAAACTTCGACCTCGGAACTTCGCCCCGCAAATAAGCGGCCCATAGATCCTTGGAAGCGAGACGCATTTGTTTCCTGTAGCTTGCCGACGCATCCACTACGGTATCAAAAGCTTGGAACTGATCAAAAATGGGAAAGCCGCGGCTGTCAAAAACTACTCTTGTTCCATTGCCGAGTTTCACTTCATCATTTGCCAGTTTAGCATTAGGCATTGAATATGGTGGAACCGTCGTTGACGTTACGTCATCTCCGTAAAACGCATCGTAGTTCTTGCGCCAAGCCTGCGGATCATAGAAGTCACCCGGGTCGGCTCTACGCGCCGCAACCCCGAGCAGGGTAACACCCAACTCCTTCGGAATGCTACCAATCAGGTCAGGTATGATCGTGACGACGTCTGACGCCTCGCCCTTGCTGATGCGATCGGCGGTGGACGTGAGCCAGGCGTGGACCTTGGCCCAGGTGCCGGAAGGGTCGTCGATGGCACCATAAATCCCCGCTTTGATCGCAGCAGCAGCAGCCTTGAGATTGCCTGCAACTTCGGCGCGGCCTTCCGCAGTCTTCAGCTTGTCCGCCAGAGCAACGCCGTCGAGCACACCGGCTTCGATCGAGGCCAGATTGTAGACGGCTCCGGCAGCGATACGAGAGCTATGCGAGAAGCCCGTCTTCCAGACGGCGTGGATGGTGTCGGAAAAGGTCTTGTCGGCGCTGGCAGCCTGAGCGAGAGCGCTGAGCGCCGAAGGATCGTAGCCAAGCGCGCCGCCGACCTTGTGGAATAGGTCCTGTCCGGCTGGTGAGGTCACGAACTGTTGGAAGATGTGCGGTTCTTCGAATGAACAGCGCAGCATCGTCATGTACCAGGCCCGCACCGTCAGACCGGCTTCCGAACCATCCGGTGTCGCCGACAGTAGCGTAAGCATGTCTTCGGTCGAACCGGCCAGGGCTGATTGGAGAAGTTCACTCTTGGCCTTGTCGCTCAACAGCGCCTTGAACTTGTCGAGGGCTAGCTCGCAGGTCGACGCCGTGGTGCACGGTACTTTGATTGACGGCTGGCCGCTCTGGCTCTTGTCGCCATAGAGCAGAATTTCGCCTTGCGCGAGCAGCGCCAGATCGATGGCATCCAGCTCCCGGCCTTCCGCCTCGGCATCGGCGAACGTCTGTAGCTTTTGTGCATGGCGAATGAAGGCCGGCGTCTGACTGAGTGCGATGGCGTCATTTGGATTGACGCCACTGGCGATCATCCGGCGGAACAAGTTCTCGGCCTGCGGCCCCATGCCGGCGACGTTGTCGGGCACCGGCGTTGTCAGCGACTTGATGAAGTCGCCAATGCGCCCTGATTCGAAGGCGAGGCGTTCGAAATCG
Organism: Hyphomicrobiaceae bacterium; assembly: GCA_965223355.1. Taxonomy (GTDB): domain Bacteria; phylum Pseudomonadota; class Alphaproteobacteria; order Rhizobiales; family Hyphomicrobiaceae; genus Tectiglobus. The sequence goes on along the minus strand of CBDCWE010000003.1, from coordinate 1,263,014 downwards.
ACCAGCGGGATGACGATCTCGAAGCCCGATTCCGAGTTGACCGTGACGACCTGGCGGCCGGCCTCGTCGCGCTTTAGTGTGGCCAACACGGTCTGGTCGGCATCTGGGTCGGTCAGCTCGATCTTGCCTTCACCGACAATGGTGTAGGTGATGCCTTCCTTAAATTTCCTGGTGTAACCGACCTCGATTTCACCGAGGAACGGTGAGACGTATTTACCGGTCTTCGGCGCACTCGGGCCGGTGAGCTTGTCCAAACCTGTGATCGAGAACGAGAAGCCGGAGGAGTGCTCGTAGTCGCGCAGGTTGCGGGAGATGAGATTGCCGGTCGTCAGGTTGACATTGCCGGTATTCGAGACGATCGCCCCGCCGGTCAATGTGGTGGTGCCGCCGACGTTGACGTTGACACCAGAACGCCCGCGGATGGTCGCCAGCGTGTTGGTCCAGCGGCTCCCCGCTTTCTGTCTGGCAACTGAGACGCCCGAAGGTGCGCCGCTGGCACCGATCGACACGCCGAACGATGATGACTGCGAGCGGTGCTGATCCTGCTTCGAGGTGACGGTCAGGTTGCGGCCCGCCGTAACGGTGGTGCGCTCGCCCTCGATGGTGCCGCCATCAACAGTGACGTCGCGGCCGGCATTAAGAGAAACGTTGCCACCGGCTGCGACCGTGCCGCCTCTGTAGGTGGTGCCATCAGCGTTAGACCTGGAGCGCGAGAAGGATGCGCCGCCAAAACCAGATGGCGTCAGCGTGATACCAAATGACGTTGATTTTGATGACTGGGCATAGCGGTCTTCGGCGGCGGCAACAGTAATGTCTCGCGATGCCTTGAGCGCAATGTCACCGCCGGCAATCGCTTCCGTGCCGCCGAGTAAGCCTATCGAGGCACCGGCAACCAGGCTCATGTTGCGCCCGGCAACGAGGGCAGACGTGAGAGATTTCGTCCAGTCCTCACGCGATTTGAACTTGGAGAAGTTGATGCCGAAGGACAAATTTCTGAACGGGTTGAACTGATCTAACAGCGCATTCGCTGCACCGCTCCCGCCACCGTTCAAGCCGAGCGTGCGGCTGGCCTCTGCCATGCGCCCAACCGCGTCGTAAGAGGCCATGCCAAGGCGCACGAGCGCTCCCATGCGCTGGCCGGTCGACTTACTGTTCTTCAGGCCGTTGACGGCGGCGAGCAGTGGCACGCTGTCCATATAGGCATTGAGCACGCTGCCGGCGCCTTCGCCCTTGAGCACGGCATCGACCATGGTCGAGCCGGGGAACGAGATGCCGAGCGACCAGCCCTTGGTCTCGTTGAAATAGGCAAGCTGCAGGCGGTCGAAATTAATATCGCCACCGGCCTGGATTGAGAGGTCTTGGGCCGCCTCGACCTGCGCAGCGGTGCCGGTAACATCACCGGCGGCGCGGATGTCGATGGAGTTGGCGTAGACGCGCGGCACTTCCACGGTCCAGGCATTGGCCGTGTTCTTGAGCGAGGTATAGGTCAGCCCGCTCCAGCCGGATTTCCAGAGCGTGTTGAACTCTTCGAACGCGGCCGTCTCGAAGCGCACGTTGTTGGCCTGCAACGTGACGGCGCCCTGCCAGGCCAGTACATCGGAACCGCGGGAGACGAAGTCACCGTCGGTCACTTCGACGGTGATATCGCCGGAGCCCGCCACCATGATCGCGCGTTGCGTGATGGTTTGCTGCGTGCGCCGGCCGTTGCAGCCGAACCAGCCGCATTTGACGCGGCCGTTGTTGGTGAAGGTCGAAGCCTTGACGTCCTGCGCGACAAGGTCCTGTGCGACGATGCGAATACCGTCGGCGGCGGCAATGGTCGAGCCCGTGTTCCTGACAAGGCCGTTGTAGGCGATGATCTCAACGTCGCCGCCGGAGAGCACCTGGCCGGGGAAGAAGCGCGTGCCGACATCCACTGTGGTGCGTGAGGAGGACTTGAAGAAGCCGCGCTTCTTGATGGTGAATTGGGTGGTGAAGTCCTCAGCGGCTGCCTCATTGATGATGTCGCCATGAAGGGAGGCAAGGCGCAACCGCTCGCCGGCGGTGATAATACCGCCATAGTTAACGAGATCATCTTGCGTCGTGATGTCGATCTGACCGGCGTCGACCAGCGGCACGTTGTCGACCAGCTTGCGCACGGCCTTGCCGCGCTCGGTGGTATTGATGGTGCGGCGTTCGTTCAGGAACGACTTGGCGTCTATGCGGATGAGGCCCTGCGAGATCAGTTGGCCGGAGTTCTTGATATTGGTGCCGGCCTTGAGCGTGATCGCATCGATGGCGGAGATCGAGCCCGGCGGGATGACGTACTTGGTGCGTGAATTCTCCGGCAGGATAAGTTGCGGTACGAGGACCTTCCTGCCCTGGATGGTGCGCTGTTCGTACCAGAGTATCGGCTTGGTCACACTGCGGCGCTGCTGGTCGGTCAGCTTCTGGCCAAGGCGCAAGTTTGTGTTCTGCTTGAGAAACGCCACGGTGCCGTCATAGAGAGCGGCCTGCTGAGTTGCCTGGTCTTCGAAGGAGGTATCAAGGTATTGCCGGCCGGTTTCCTGGACGAGCGCCGTGCGGATCAATTGCTGTTCGAGCACGGGATCGGCGAGGAAGGTGATGTCGCCGCGAATGTCGCCAACACGGTTCAGGATCGAGGCGGGTGACAGATCGCTGTTGGTGGCCTGCTGCGTCGTGGTTGTGCCGGCCGACTGCAGGAATTGCGTGCCGTCAGGGGCGGCTTGCGGCGGCGGCAAGGTGGCCGGCGCACCGGGATTGGCGGCCGTGCCGGAGATGGGCAGGATGTTGCCGAGGTCGATTGCGGCGTTGGGCAGGACCGTGCTCAGCACCCGCCGGGTATCGGGACCGGTGTTGGTGATGGACGAACCGGTGAGTTGCACCGAACCGCCGGTGATGGTGCCGGTATTGGTAACAGCACCGCTCATGTCGCCGCGCAGAGCGGAGCCGGCTGATAGTGTCGCCGGGATCTGCCCCGAAATCGTGCTGCCGCCGTCGGCCGTGTAAGTCTGATCTCCCGCGCCAATCCAGGGAGCCGGCGCCGATGACCTGACGACATTACCACGTGTTGGACGCGGATCGCCTTGCAGATCGAGGGTGTAGGTGATGTTGGAGTACAGCACCTTGGCCTCGTTGGTCAGGTTGCGACCTTGCAGCAGGAGTTCCTGGCCAGACGAGATCGACCCGTTACGGTTGGTGATGTCGTTGCGAACCTTGACCGTGATATCGCCCGACAAGGTGACGATCTGAGCGAGATTGCCGACATCGGCCTGTTGGCCATTGACCGACATGACGATTTGCGCATTGGTGTAGGTTGGCGACCAGTTCGGGTCCGGGACGAACATCACGAACTTTGTATTGTCAAAGTCGGCAAGGCTGGTCGGTGCGTACTGCTGCCATTCATCGATGCCCCACTGCGCGGCGGTGCGACCGCTGGCTTCAAGGATGCGCGCGATCTCTAATGGTTGCGGAAAAATGACGTAGTTGTTGCCGTTGGTGAAGAAGAAGGCGGCTGCGCGGCTGAGGCCAAAGATCAATCCGAGGTTGTGCGCGTTGTAGGTCGCATCATCCCAGTAGCTTGTCAGCTGCGGCAACCAGGAGGGCCGGCCCTGGATCATGCGGTTGCGGTAGGTTGCTGAATAACTCGTCACCTGTCCGGCACCGGCATTGGTCAGGCTGGCGCCCTCGATGTAGATCTGGCCGCCGATACTCTGGAATGTGCCGGAAGCATTGGAGATATCGCCAAAGGCCAGCAACGACAGATCCCCACCGGCGATCAGCAATCCGCCACTGTTGGTGATGCCGCCGCTGGTGCTCTCAAGCAGCAGTGCTCCACCGGTTTGTATGATGCCGGTGTTTGTCAGCGAACCCGCCTGCGAAAGCACGAACGTGCCGGGCACGGACAGCGACGCCGGCAATGTCAGCGATCCACTGGACAACGCGATGAAAAGATCACCGCCGGACGACAGCAGTCCGGCAGAAGCCGTGCGTGAAGCTAGAAGGGTCGAGGCATTGCCGGTGGTTGCTGCCGAGATGCTGAGCTGATTGTTGCCGTGGATGACAGCGTTGGTCTGGTTGGTGATGGCACCGGTCAGCTCGATGACGACAGTATCACCGCGGATCTCAGCCTGCTTGGCGATCGCACCTAGATTGGAGAGGTCGCGACCGGTTATCTCGATGTAATCGGATCCAATGATACTGGCGCGGTTGACCAGCGTACCGCCAGGGGTCGCAAGCCAGATGCTGGGCGCTTCGATGCGTCCTGTGTTGGTGGCGTTGAGGGCCTGGGCAATGATGCCATCACTTGCCTTGATCAAACCGCTGTTGATCAGGCTTGTGGTGAGAGCCAATTCAACAACGCCACTGGTGATCGTATTGCCGGCATTGGTGAAACTGGCGCCGTTGACCTGGATGAGCGGCGCGTTGAGGGCCCCGGCCAGCTGATTGACGGTGGAGGCCGAGGTCAGCGTCAGGGTATCGCCAGATGCAATTGTCCCGCTGTTGTCGAGGAGAGTGCTCGCGGTGAGGTCGATCGAGTTGTTGGCTGCGATCGCGCCACTGTTGACAAAGCTAGTCGATGTCAGGGCTGCGGTGAGGTCGGCGCTGATTTCACCGGCGTTGCTGCCGGCCGTCGCGATGGCGATTGTCACCGTTGGTGAATAGATCACCCCATTGGCCTGGTTATCGAGAGTGCCAAGCGTCAGATCCAACAGACCAGCGGCATAGATCAGACCGTCGTTGACCAGCCCCGTTGAAAGGGTGCGTACAAAACTCTGGTCAACGATCGTGCCAGATGACTGGTTGATGAGTTGGTTGCCAAAATTGACCGTCAGGTTCGGTGTGTTGGCGAGGTCCAGCTGAATGGCATTGGTTAGCGTGTCGGTTGCCACCAGCACGATCTGGCCGGCACCAAAGAACGTTGTCTCGACACCGAGCGTGAGATTATCGGCAGTCAGGCGCACATCACCAGTTTGCCCACTGAAGAAGCTCTTGGAGGTCTCCGCAGTTCTAGTCGCATTGAGCAACACATTGGCGGCGTAAATCGCACTGCTCGTGCTGTCGAAGTCGCCGGTTGTGATGTTGGCATTGCCGCTTGCCAGGATGGCACTAGTAGAGAAGGTTGTCTTGCCACCGGCGACGAGGGTGATATCGCCACCAGTGTTGAATAGGCCCTCACTGGTCAAGTTACGGCCGGCCTGGACCGTGATGCCGGCGAGCGCCAAAACCCCGACGTCGGAGCCAAGCAAGAAGTCCCGTCCTGCGATGAAGTTCGTCGTTTGACCGGCCTGAACATTGCCTCCTAGGTTCAGATCAGTCGCCGCATTGGCCGAGATCGTCGTGAAGGCTTCGATGCCGCGGGCAACGATGTCACCGGCCGATTGTAGTGTGACTTTGCCATCTAGCGCCTGGATGGCACCCAGCATCTCAATGCCGAGATTGAGGTCATGCGACAGCACGCTGACGCTGCCGGCACGGATGGTTCCGGCGACGGAGGAGTGGATGGCCGGTCCTGTCACTGCACCGGCAGCGAGGGGAATAAACTGCCCCGTAGCGGAGTTGAAGGTGCCGGCACCGGCTGCGAGCTGAGCCTGGCCACCACTGACCACAGGGGCATGGATGGTGAGCTGGCGACCAACTAGATCGACACCGCTGATGGTCTGACCATTTGCAGCCTTGAGCCCGGTGCCGGAGATCGTGATCGTACCACGGGTGGTGTCAAAGTTGACGACGCCGGTGGAGTAGTTTGGACGGGGTACACCGGTGGACAAGGTAACCTTGCCAGTATTGATGAATGAGCAGCCGACACAGCCGACCCCGTTCGGGTTGGCAACGATAACGTTGGCGCGCGTACCGAAGACCTCGGTGGCACCGGCCAGGCTCGATGCCGTCGAACCGGTGACTTCGTTGAGAATGGTCGCCGCGGAGATGCCGCCCGACAGATTGGGGTTGCCCGATATCTGACCACCTAGCACCGAGGTGCCGGACACACTGGAGTTGTTGAGGATCACTCCCTTGGTATCGATGTTGTAGCGCTGGAACTTATTGTGCGACAGGCCGCCGGCTGATGGCCTGGTGATATTGACGACCGGTGCCCCGGTTGGAGCCGTTTTGATATTTGGACGAAACTGGATCGGTGCGTGCGGGTCCGTGATGACCTGCTGAGCCAATGCAAGCGGCGCAATAAACTGTTGCGTCAAGAGAGCACCGGCAGAGGCCCAGGCAACGAACGTGCGAGTAAGCGTGCGAGATTGGCGCATGATCATTATCCTCCGACACGTTTCGTGGTGTCTGTGTTTCGGGCTCGCCACAGACGGGCGGCCATATGGGCACGCTCTTGGGTTTCGCCATCGAGCACGGCGCCAAGTCGCTGCGCGGCTGCTTGTGCTGCCCTGTGACCACGCATGGCCCCAAGCAGGTAATAGAGTTGCGCTGTCTCCAGGTTTTTCGGCAACAAGATGCCGCTCTCGAACAGACGGCCCAACTCAAATTGTGCAACCGGATTGCCGAAGGACGCCGCCCGTTCGAAATGCGTCAACGCCAATTTGGCATTGCGCTTGAGCGGCGTGTTTCCGTCACGATACCAGCGACCGAGCAACAGATTGGCCGCAATGTGGTTCGCCTCCGCCGCGCGACGGTAATGAGCAAGTGCACGCGCCGTCTGCTTGGTGCCGCCTCGGCCAGCCCACTGTAAAGTGGCGCAATTGTAGGCGCCATCAACAAGACCAAGCCCAGCTGCTTCGCAGAAGAAGCGTCGCGCCTTAGCTTCATCCTTGTCAACGATCGTTCCCTCAGCGAGCAGCGTTCCTAAGCGGTTGAGGGCCTTCGGGCTGCCACGCTTGGCCGCCTCCTTGTAGAGAGCCAGGGCATGCAGGAGGTTAACCTCAACGCCAAGACCCTGCTCGACAATGCGGCCGAGATAAAAACCGGCATCCGCATCGCCGGCCTTGAATGCAGCATCGAAGGCGCGAAGAGCCGCCCTGGTGTTGCCAACCTCCAAAGCCAGCAAACCACGTTCACTGTTGGTTGACTTTGCCAGCACCGGATGGCCGAGGCCCGCCGCGATTGAGATGGCCAGAAATACTGTTGAACGGACAATCGAGAGCGCTTGCATCAAAAGACCTTCACTGCGATGTTGAGATAGATTTCGTTTTCGTCCGGAGTGTCGCTTTTCGCACGATAAACACCGCGGGCGTAACTCAGGTCCGCCGAGATCCGGGAATCGCGGTAGCGGATGCCGCCACCAACACCGACGAGGAGATCGTCTCGGGCGTTGGCTAGGTCCTGGCCATAGCCGGTATCGACGAAGCCGTAGCCGGTCATGACCTTGAGCCGGTTCGCAAACCAGCGATGCTCGCTGAGGCTCGCGGACTTGAACATCCAATCGACGGGCAATTGTATGGCAACCTCGTTGCGCCATAACCCGCCGCGATCGACGCTCAACGGCTCGGTCTTGAAGCCACGAATGGAAGTCTCGGAGCCGAGCGTCAGTTGATTGTCCGAGTAAAGTGGTGTCGACGACCATTGTGCCTTGAGGTGGGACGTCAGTGTCACGCCCTTCAGAGCCGCCCACTGCGCATCGAACGTCGCTTCGGCCATACGGTATTGCGCGCGCGGCGATGTCTTGCCTGGGCTCTCCGGATCTTGAGTGGCGCCCATGCCCTTGAGGCCGAGATAACCCCTGAGCCCAACTGTAATCACGGCCGATCGACCGATGGTCCAGCGATGGCTGCCGCCGGCATGGACGGTGAAGATCTTCTGCGGTGTCAGGCGCGCCGCATTCACATGGCGAACGTTGTCCCAGACCTTGATACCGGCTGAGACATCGAGCCGGCGCGTGCGGCGGCGAACGACGGTTGCGCCCAAATCCGTTGTCCAGGTGAGCGATTGCGTAAAGAGTTCGACTGCGGGCGTTAGGCCAATGAGGGATTCCGAATACGTCCCGCCTGCAGAAAACGTCAGCCAGCCAAACGGAATCGAGAAGGCCGCGACGGATTCGTTGGCATTGCGCGCACTGGTCAGCGATGCGCTCCAGGTATCGTTGAAGCCGATGAGATTATCGCGCGCAAGATCGACCCTGGCACGGTGAACCCCGGTAGTTTCCGTCCCGTAGGTGTCGTAGCCAACGGTCATCCGAAAGCTATCCGCCGGTGTGTTGGTGATCTTGACATCGGACGTGGCTGGTTCCTTGCCGGCCTCCAGCTTGAGCTTGGCTTTTGATGACGCGGCCCGGTTCATCTGGTCGAGACTCTGTTGCAGGGCCTCCAACTCCAGCGGTTCCCCCTTGGTGACGACAATGGAGTTGGACAGCCGTGCGGACGCATAAGGCACCAGCGGTTGCTCGACCGGGTCATCGATTGTTTCTACAAAACGGTCGAGATTGTCGAAGAACTGGTCCAGCGTGCGGGCCGAAAACACCGCCTGGCCGCGGCGGGCGAGACGGCCAAAGTACGTCCCCTCGGTCCAGGCCGGCTGTTCGCTGTAGCTGATCTGACCAACCCGGCCAGTGCGCACAACAATTCGGAGCGTGCGCAAGCGCTTGATGTTTTGCTGTGGCAGGTAACCTTGTGTGGTGACGTAGCCTGCTTCGGCATGCAGGCCGTTGATTTTGACCAGCATCGCCTTGACCAAGGTATTGCCGAGGCAGTTGTGAGCCAGGCTCGCAACAGCACGCCGTACGCTTGATCGAGGAAGCAGGGTCACGCCATCGACCGTGATCCGTTGAACCGGAAAGCAAGTTTCCCGTTTCTGCGGAAGTAAATGAGGCTTCTGCGCCGTCGGGACGGTGATCCAATCCGGTGATGTCAGAGAGACGATCGCGGTCCAGTCGCGCAATGGATCAGCGTGCAATTGCGTTGCCCATGCGGCCCAGGTTGCTATCGCAATGGCTATGATCCGCTTCACCCTCATCACGACCTCACGACCTCAGCTTGAGCAGCGTGTCGATCCAGCCCCATAGGAGCCCGATGCGATGCGAGTCGGTTGGCGTGATGGTCTGCGACGTGCGCACCACAGCAACGCCGGCAGGGATGGTCAGGCCATCAGCCGCGGTCAACGTGCCGCCCTCCAGGCGAATGGCCGATGTCGTGGTCATGCGAATAGATCCGTCGGCCGCGATGATCTCGCCCCCCTGGTCCTGGACGTAGGTCCAGGCCGCATTGCCGCGGAACAGGCTGGCGAGACCACCGGGCCGCTCGACCACGAAGACGATCGGGTAGGCCGTCGCGGCAAAACTCGGGGCCGTCAAATCGATTTCACCAAACGCCAGCCATTGCCCGCCTCGATTGATCACGTCACCATCAGCATTGACAGCAATGTTCTTACTGGCGTTGATCCGGCCGCCATTGATCGCGATGGTCGATTGCGCCGAGCCCCTACAAAACATCCAGAAGCATTTTTTCTGGAGTTCCGCCGCGCCGGATAGTACCGCTTCATTGGTCACGGCGCCGTTGGTGATGATCGTGACCGAGCCATCATTTGCGTTAATCTGCCCGCCACGGTTGTGCAGGTTGGTCGCGGTGATTGTTATGTTGGAACCAACAATGCTGGCGATCTCTCCGGGAACTCCAAGGTTACCGTAGTCGACACTCAGTGAGCTGAACCGATGGCGACCCCACAAACGGTACCATTGGCGCCTGCCGTGACCGCGATGGGGCTTCGGATTGCCGGCATCCGTCGCCCCACCTGTCACGTCGTTGACGACATCGCCTCCGGCCGCGATCTTCGTGGTAGCGTTGGAGAGCAACCGCCCGGCGGTGTTCGTCACGTTACCACCGGCTTTGACCAATAAATCATCGTTTGAGGCAAAAGCAATCGCCAGATTGTCGGCATTCTCGGTAAGCAGCGTGACATTGCCGGTGGCCGACAGCGTGACGCCACTTTGGGATGCGGCATCGGCTTTGTTGCGCGTCTCGCCCTGCAGCAGGGCGCCAACGTTTCTGAGATCGCCATCGGTGGCGATCAAGGTCAGGGCACCGTCAACAGCCACCAGCTCACTGCGCCGGCCGTTGGTGTTCAGTACCTCGATCTCGGAACCCTTGGCCTTGACGTGGGTTGAAGCCGTGATCTTGGCACCGGCAAAGCCAATCTCACCCGAACCATCGATACGAAACTCACCGGCTGAAGCGAGCCCGCTGCCGGCGAACGAGACACCGGCCCCTTGCTCCGTAACACCGATGACCACCTTGCTGGCGCTGAGAGATCCGGCCGATGTGACATCGATCAGGACTTCGTTCGAACCGGTGCCCTGGTTCGTGATCGTCGCCCAGTTGGCGAGCGCGGCAATCGGCAGGATCGAAGAGTTGAAATCGACCTTCGATTTGCCAGCCAGAAGATGGATGTCGCCTGTCCCGCGCGTGGTCGACACCGGGCTTAGGCCCACCGGCCCTTCGACCTTGATCTTGCCGGCATAGACCTGCAGCGTCGGCATCGTGCCGGATAGGCCGCCGGACGCGATCAGAACATCTGCGATGGCGTTGGTGGTCAGGCTGGCATTGGTCTGCGTGACACCGGGCGCCAAGGTAATCGTGTTGAGCGAGACCTTGCCAGTGCCCAGAACCACGCCACCGGTGTTGTGGAAACTGCCACCATTGACTGTAATGCCGTTGGGATTGGCGAGGATAACGTGCGCCGATGAACCGAGCACCTCAACCCGCCCCTGGATGTGACTGCGCGCAGCCGAGGAGACTTCATTGACGATGGTGCGTGCGCCACGGGTCCGGTTATCGAGATCCGCGCCTGCCGTTCCGACCGAAAAGGAACTGTAGGCATTGTAGGACAGGCCACCTGGCTGATTGGGAGCGATCGATACGGTCTGTTTGCCAGTGGCATTGGCGGTGACCGTCGTAGCGGTGCTGCCGTCGGGGGTGATTTGAGCCACCGCGGAAGGCAGGTAAGCAGAAGAGCAAAGCACTATTGCTAGCAGTCGCGTTGCGAGCAGGCGGATGCTAGCGCCCGCTTGGGAGGCCACCAGCCATAGCCTTCGTCCTTCGTGTGTCGGGCTCATCGCCGCCTCCCCGTTGGTGCCGTCTTCGAGAGCAGGCCCTTGCTGGCAAGGCGTTCGCAGGCGTTAGATCTCTGGGTCTCGCCGATGAACCAGACAACATCGTATTGCGACCGCAATCGTTCCAATGTGGTGATGATATCGGTTGTCTGGTCACCGACACGCATCTCCTGCAAGGCAACCGATATCGGGGCGGCCTGATTGCGGTGGCGTGCATGAAGAACTGCAAAGGCGCGGTCTTTGCGGACATGCGCGCGACCGGCATAGAGGACGTTGATTGCGGAACGGTCGGTTGATCTAAGGCGCGATGACATATGAATGTCGCGGGCCATCTGCTCATGGGCACGGACGCGTGCTGTGCGTTTGCTCAGAAGGCCGCAGTGAGCAGCCTGCATCGAAGCGGTCCACGAGTCCTGAATCCGGCGAAAGGCCCCGGCATAGGCCCGGCGCAGCCTGCGAACGCTTGGTCGTTTGCTATTGATCGGGCGATCGCCAGCAACCAGCCGCGTGCGGGTTTGCCAAACCGACTCGAACAATGGTGCATACGTGTGCCACGCGGGCCACCCCGAGCCCCACCACTTCAGGCGTGTGCCTATCCCAGCGGCGAGTTCTGGATGGTCCGCGTGATACCGATCAATTGTTGGCTGTTGGTCCGACCGCAGCATTTCTAAGGCAATACGTGTTGGGCGCAGGTCCGCCAGGTGCCGAAGCAGGCATGCCGCTGCCAACGGATGGCCGGCAACGCCGTGACGTTCACCGATCAGGACGCTGCCACGCTGTGCGATGCGGCCGGCCAGTTGTCGTGGAGAAATCTCCTCCAGCGTCGCCACGTCGTAGATACGACCGGGACAGGGCGAAGCTGATGTCACCCCGGACGATGCCAGCAGGGCAACGGCAACGAGCGCTCGAAGGTGCCATGCCCAAGCGTTCATCGGCTGACCTCCGACAAGCGCTGGAGCGCCTTGGTGAAGCCTTTGAGCGAAACGTTGATTGTGACTGGCATCTGCCGGTGGTTGTGCACGACGTGGCGCGCGACAGCCCCACGGCGGAAAGCATTCGCGATCTTGCCCGCTACCTTGAAGCCGGCATGACAACCAGAAGCGTTGCACGTCTCATAGAGCAGCTTGAATTTCTGCTTGCCGTCGATGTCCATGGCAATACCGGGGACCAGATAAACCCCTTGCGGGACCGAGACGATGGCAACAGGCGGCCCTTTCCGTTTGCCTGTTGGTCTTGGCAAAATCGTCACCAGAAGAACTGTTCCACCGGTCCTGCCATCGGCGACCTTGGCTGCGTGGTTCTGGATCATCCGGCAGCGCGCTTTTGTTTTGCTGTTGTCAGCTTTGTCGCCACAGATGATTTCCCAGTCGCCAATCCGCTCGACCGAATTCGCGGCCACCGCCGGAACGGCGACACCAGCGATCGTGCTCGCCACGACAGCCGTGGCCAGTTGGAAGGCTAGGGAACTATTTGACACTGACTGCATGGGTCACACGCGGATGCTCAATCAATCTGACCCTTGGCGCTTATTCTTGGGCTTCGCCTTGGCCTGGCGCTTGCGCACTAAGGCCAACAGGTTCTTGCGCGCCGCAGCGTACCTCTTGGAGTCCATCGCCTTGCCTTTGTAGGCCTTGCCAAAACCCGTCAGCGGTACCGGAAATCCAACCGCCCGACCGTTTGGATTCATCGTGGCGATAATCATCTGTTTGGCCGATTGCATTATCTTGATCAGCGCCGGGGAGGCTTGCGCCTCTGCCGCACAACCGGCCGGATGACAGAGCGTATACTTGAGCTTGTGGACCTGGTTGTCGCCGTCGATCTTCACCTGCACGCCGGCTTGCAGGGCCATACCGGTTGGCACCATCACCATCAGGTTGGGTAACGGTTCACCTTCAATCTGGCGGATCGCAGCTGATACCAGGACGAGACCGGTATTGGCATCGATGCGTTCGTGATGCGTGAGGCAGACAGCCTTCGGAGCCGTACGGTTGCCTTCAACAAAGCCGGTCTTGTCACAGACCTTAACCCAGGCACTTTTCTGTGCCGCGCCAGCCGGCTCAGACACAAATCCTATGGGCACAAGAACGCCCGTGGTGATCAAAGCCAAACAACGCAAAATACCGTACGCCACACCCGTGCCCCCCGACATGGCCAACCTGGTTGCCACTCCCAACGAGGCGGAACAACCAACGATGGAGTTAACCGGAGGCATTCTACTTGGGCTTTAAGCCATGCACTAGCCAGATAACGTCGTAAACAGAATTTCCGTGAAGGGATTTAATTGATTCGACGAGCGCGTACCTGCGGAGCCAACGCTGTCACAACAGACTCGTCACCTGCGTTTAGCGAAATGGCTTGCGACGAGACCAGCAGAATGAAGCATTTCTGTTGGTCGAAGAATGAGACACTCAATGAGACACTCATTGTTCGGTAGGATCGCGATTGCGAACAGAACGGACCTCTCATTCCTAACGCTCAGAAATCATGGACAAACCCGAACCACCAGCACAACTCTGGACGTCCCCCGGTTTGATGGATCGCTTGCGACAAGGCGCCGGCAGGGTGTCGAGTGCCGCAGTTACTTTGTCGATTCGTGCCTGGCTGATCTTGGCGTCGCTGGCGGCACTTGGCTGCGCGGCAATCAACATTTCCGGCAAGCTCAGCAGTCCCAACTTGTTGCTCGCAAACAACAGCTTCGCTCGCAGATATGGCGCCGGCAAAGACATTTGGAAGAGTATCAGAATGAAGTCACCATCAATGGATGCGCAGCTGTTGGTTCTCCTCTGTGAAGTAAGCCGACCCTGACAATCGGGGCAGATGGCGCCGATCAGCAGTGCCATGTGGGTTTGCGCAGTGAACGACGGGTTGATAGAGCAACCTGCCTTTATTCGGAATCGGAACGATCCCGAATAAAGGCAGAAAGTTGCTCGCCTCTAAAGTGGCGATCATCTTTGTGCTTTAAGTTGGAACCGCAATAGCGGTTCCAACTTAAAGCACGATGATCTAGCTTTGCCGGCGCGCTCAATCCGCACGGCAATGGTTCAGCATTTCAGAAACTGTTCCTGCGCGATGGCTTGCAAGACAGCCGCTAGGCTCTCGTCCTCGGTCTTGCCGGATGTGTTGATCGAGACAGATGCGCGGGCATAGCGCGCCTCACGACTTCTCAAGATTTTTCGCAACTCATCCATGGCGTCGGGATTGCCGGCCATTGGCCGTTCGTCGCCCTGGCCACGCACCCGCGCCATGTGCTCTTCCGGCTCCGCCTTGAGCCAGATTGTGTGGTAGTTGCGCAAGAGATAGTTGAACGTCTCGGGGTTGGCGACAATGCCGCCGGCGACCGCCAGAACCAACGCATCGTGTGTTGCAACAACGCGTTCCAGCGCCGCCCGTTCGAGATGGCGATAGCCTTCCTGACCGTAGAGCGCCATGACCTCGTTGACCGCCATGCCGCTCGCCAGTTCGATCTCCTGGTTCAACTCGAGAAAGGCAAGGCCAAGGGCGGCCGCTGCCGACTGACCGAGCGTCGACTTGCCGGCGCCTCTGAGGCCGATGAAGGCAATGCGGCTGGCGCGCTGTTCGGCGGGATGTTGAGGCTCGAGAATTGCCAGAATTTGACGCATTTGCGCGCTTGTCGCCGACGGCAAAAGCAATGAAATTGCGCCAACGTCGGACCGCCAGGGATCGTGCTCGGCAACCAGCCATTCGATGCGCAGGCCAAGTGCTTCGGCCAAGTTCAACAGCAGGCCGATCGAAATGTTGCCCCGCCCGCTCTCAAGCTGGGCAATGTAGCGCGGGGAAACACCCGACTTCTCTGACAGTTCGCGGCGCGAAAGCCCGGCGTTCTTGCGCGCGTTCAGGACCCGCTCACCGACGCTTGCAAGCAGACGGGCGAACTTTTCATCGCGCTGTTGCGCGGTCTGGGCTACCGGTGTCGCTGGCCCGGAAAATGTCGCGATTTCGGCCATGGGCTTTCCGTTGGCTTCGATGTTGGTGGCGCTTAGACCGTGTTTACTTTCGGCGAACCCGGTCCGGCCTGTTGACGCTCACGCTGGTTTCTCGCTGCACTCGGCGGTCGGCAGCGCGGCACCGCGCGCCGTCTCGCTCGGCTCCCCATGAGCCCATCCAGCTCAGGTGAACACGCATCAAGAGCAACCTGCCTTTATTCGGAATCGGAACGATCCTGAATAAAGGCAGAAAGTTGCTCGCCTCTAAAGTGGCGATCATGATCCGCAACGGTCGGCTCCAACAGCGCCCTGAGATCGCTTGGTAGCGCTCGCGGTTGCAGCTGATCGGATACAACGCAGACGGACACGAACTCGCCTTCGAAACACAACCGGCCGTTCTGTAAGCCGCGCACACGATGGCGAATGGAACTGCGGCCGAGCTTGCGCAGCGTCACTTCGCAGTCCAACCTGTGGCGCGGCGTAATGGGGGCGCGAAAATCAAGCGTCATGTGGACAAACGGCGTGCCGACATTGCGGTCGAGATTGAGCTCGAACCAGCTCAGTTGGGCGACCTCCTGCCACCAGGCATCGATAGCATCCAGCGCCCAACACGGGATGCGGCCGGTATAGGCCATGGCGGCCGGATCACAGTCGGCCCAGCCAACGCGAATTCGATGAACAAATCCGGCGACAGCCGGCTCGTCGGTGACGGCCGGATCAGTAGGTCTCGACATGGTATCTGCCATCCTCACGCATCCGCTCGCGAACCTCCGCCCAACTCAGCCCCACGCCGCGCGCAATATCCTCAAAGGCCTGCTCAACGCCGTCTTCCATGGCCTTCAGCCCGCAAACGTAGATATAGGTGTTCGGATCACCTAGCATTGATGCGACGTGCTGCGATGCTGCGCGCAGGCGGTCCTGGACGTAGACTTTCGGTTGCCCATCGATGCGGCTGAAGGCGAAGTGCTTGGCCAGAAACGCGTCCGGCACCTTCTTGAGCGGCCCGAAGTAGGGCAACGCGTTGGGCGTGCGGGCGCCGAAAAACAAGAGCATGGATCCGTTGACGTGCGGCGATGTGCGCTGGCGGCGCATGGTGAAGGCGCGGAACGGGGCGGAGCCGGTGCCGGTGCACACCATAATTAGCCGGGCGTGCGGATCGCTCGGCATCAGGAATGTCGCGCCAAAGGGTCCGGTCAGTTTTACTTTGTCGCCCTTGTTGAGATCGCAAACGTAGTTCGAACACACGCCCCGGTCTTCGCGCTTGACCGTCAAAGACAGATTGTTGGTGTTGGGGCGTTCGCCATCGCGCGGGCTCGAGATCGAATAAAGCCGCGGCACGTAGGGTTTGCCGTCGGCATCTTCACCGGGCGGCGTGATGCCGACGCTTTGGCCTTCCAGCACCGGGAAAACCGTGGCGCCGAGATCGAGAATGATGTGGCGGACATCGGCGTCGGCGTCATCCGAGGTCAGGCGATAGTTGCCTTGCACGACCGCTTCGGCTGGATTGGAAAGATTGAACAGGTTGACCGTCGGCTTCGAGGCAGAGGCCGGTGGTCTGGAGCGTCCGCCCGCCCCCCGATGCGCCTCCTCCAGCAGCGCCTGGATGGCCTCGTCCAGCGCCTCGATAGTCGTATCGGCGCCAGGCCCGCCGTGGCTGAATTCGTCCTGTTCCGGCAACTCGAACCAGGAGAACTGGTCCTCCAGCGTGTACGGCGTCGCCACCACCCGCCAGTTGTCGATCGAGCCCGTCGGGCAGGGCGCGATACAGTTCATGCAGTAGTCACACTTTGCGGCATCGACGACGACGTTGTCGTCATTGTGGGTGATGGCATCGATCGGACACGCTTCCTCGCAGGTGTAACAGCGAATGCAGATTTCCGGGTCGATCAAATGCTGCTTGATGAGTTCGGTCATGTTCTGGCTCACGCTCGGTAACACTCACATCGCGCGCCGATCGCGACGGCGCGCCGGGCCATGACAAGGTCGCGGTCAGCTCCGGGTGGTGATGATGCGGCAATGCAATTTCATGGCGAAGGTGGTGGCGCGATCAGGCCATGTGGAGCTTGACGTACTCGAAGTCACCCGGCTTGTTGTCGATCCCCATGCGCGGCGGTGCAATCCAGCCGGCATAGACGCCCGGTTCGGTGACCGGCACCATCAAAGATTGGATGAAGTCGCCGTCGGCCGATGTCGGCAGCCAGTCGCCTTGGCGCGCTTCCCACTCCGGCGCGGCAATCACATCACCGGCCGGGGTCACGGGCGCGCCCGCAAACTCGCCAATCTTGCGGTGGAAGCCTTCATGGGGAAGCGTCAGCTCGAAATCGATGCCGGCTTTCTTGATGATCGCGTTCCAGCGCTTGACGCCACCGGATGCATCTTTGACGTAATCATCGCGCAGGCGCATGTTAATCGCCGACAGGGCCGAGACGGGCTCTTCGACGATCTTGCCGTCTTTGAACCGCCGGACGTTGTATTCGACACCCTGGAGCTTGTGATCGTCCTCCAGTTTGATCTCCTGATAGCGCCCCTTGATGCCGGCATTGAAGGCGTTGGCGGCATTGGTCGAAACCTCGGAGCCGAAAAGGTCGAGCGACAGGGAGTAGTGAAGGTTTGCCTTCTTCTGGATGGTCGGCAGGTCGATAACGCCGAGATCGCGAATTTTATTGGTATCAAAGGGGTCGGTGATGCCGGCCTTGTTCATGGCATCGCACGTCGCCTGAACTGTGCGCCCGACACCGGTCTCGCCGACAAACATGTGGTGGGCTTCTTCCGTCAACATGAAGCGGCAGGTACGGCTCAACGGATCGAAACCGGATTGGGCAAGGCTTTCCAGTTGCATCTTGCCGTCGCGGTCGGTGAAGTAGGTGAACATGAAGAACGAGAGCCAGTCCGGCGTCGCCTCGTTGAAGGCACCGAGCATGCGTGGCGCTTCCTGCGATCCCGACTGGCGGCGCAGCAGATCATCGGCTTCCTCGCGACCGTTCTTGCCGAAGTACTTGTGCAGCAAATAGACCATCGCCCACAGGTGCCGGCCCTCCTCGACATTGACCTGGAACAGGTTGCGCATGTCGTAGAGCGACGGCGCCGTCAGCCCGAGATGTTTTTGCTGTTCAACCGAAGCCGGCTCGGTATCGCCCTGGATCACGATCAGGCGCTGCAGCAAGGCGCGATATTCACCGGGTACTTCCTGCCAGGCCGCCTCACCGGCGTGTTCGCCACACGGAATTCTGCGATCCTCGACCTGGGGCGCCAACAGCACGCCCCAACGGTACTCCGGCATCTTGACGTAGTCGAACTTGGCCCAGCCCTTAGGGTCCACGCTCACGGCCGTACGCAGGTAGACGAGGCTCCTTTGGAACTGCTCGGGAATGAGATCATTCCACCAATTGAGATAGCCCGGGTGCCATTTCTCCAGTGCGCGCAACACGCGACGGTCGCTTGATAGTCCAACATTGTTCGGGATCTGCGTATCATAGCTGACGTTGAGGATATCGGACATTGGTGTTGTTCCTGTTTGTTGAGACCGTTGCCGGTCGGTGTAGCTCGCCTCATATCCAGACTTTGTCGGCCGGTGGGCGCTCGCGACTGTCGCCGGAGTTCGGCTCGCCCGCCGGTTCGATCAGCAGGACGTGGGCTTCGTCCTCGGCAACCGGGCGGTGTTCGATGCCCTTTGGGACGATGAAGAGTTCGCCAGGGCCGAGTTCGACTTTGCGATCGCGCAGTTCCATCGTGATGCGGCCCTTGAGGACGAGGAACAAGTCGTCGGTCTCGGCGTGCGCGTGGAACGGGAATTCGCCCTGGAACTTCACGACCATGACATCGTTGCCGTTGTATTGGGCGATGATCTTCGGCGACCAATGCTCAGAGAACTTCGCCAGTTTCTCGCTCAGATTGATGGCTTTCATAGTGCCGTCTCTCGCTCACTATGCTCAAACGCGCTTCATGTCGTATTCGCCGCGGATGCCGGTGCCGTAGCGTTGCAGGGCGCCCTTGTCACCGACGGCGTTGGGGCGCTGGAAGATCCAGTTCTGCCAGGCGGTCAGGCGCCCGAAGATCCGGGTCTCCATGGTTTCCGGTCCGGCAAACCGCAAGTTGGCCTCCATACCGGTCATCGCATCGGGCGAGAAGCTCGCACGCTCCTCAAGGAAGATGCGGATCTCATCGTCCCAATCGATGTCGTCGTAGGCAAAGGTGACGAGACCGAGCTCATCGGCTGGCGCGGCCGCCAGTGCCCGGCCCTGCTGTTCGGCCAGCGCCTCAACCTGGTCGGGATTGCCGAGAAAGCGGGTTTGCAGGCGGGTCAGATCATTGGACATCGGATAGAGACCGAAGTTGGCAGCGCTCAGGGTGATCGTTGCCGGCGGCCGATTATCGCCTTCGAAGGCGCCGTCGGCCATGTACGAGCGGTCGACCGCGAACAGGATCTCGGCCAGCGTCCCGGCAAAGCCGGAACCCGGCTCGGCGAGCGCCACGAGTGAGCGCGAGGTCAGGTCAATGCGCTTTAGAACGCGTTTCCACAACAGCAGGATTTCGTTGGCCAGCCAATGATCGCGGTGGTCGAGCAGCAGGCGCTCGTGCGCCAGAAACGTCTTGGGATCACCGCTGACCTTGAAGATGACGACGCCGGTCTCGAGTTCGTTGAAGCGCAAATGGAGAACGGCATCGTCGAGTTCGCGGGCACAGCGCAGCATCCAGGCCTCGGCGCCGGCCACCGTGAGTTGGTCGGTGGAGGCCGGCGGCGCTTCGGTTGGCAGTGCGATCTCGATGGTGGCGGTGCCGCGGCTGCGATCGAGCTGCAGATCAACGGTCGAATAGCGAACCGCGCCGTCCGCCTCGAAGGTGCGCGAGAGCGGCGTCAGGGCGATGCCCTGCGCCGTGCTGGGCCGAGACGACTTTTCGGCAAAGTCCTTTGCCCGTTGCGCGACCGTCGCCTCGAATTTGGTGTTGGCCACAACTTCGTCGACCAAGTTCCAGTCGACGGCGCGGCGGCCTCTCACGCCTTCCTCGATCGAGCAGAAGACGTCGGCGCGATCACGACGCACCTTGCGCTTGTCGGTGACGCGGGTCAGACCGCCGGTGCCCGGGAGCACCGCCAGCAACGCCACTTCCGGCAACGCGACGCTGGATGCACCGTCGTCGGTCAAGATGATGTGGTCGCAGGCCAGGGCAAGTTCGTATCCGCCGCCGGCACAGGCGCCCTTGATGGCGCAAATGTAATGCTGTCCGGACTCGCGTCCGGCGGCCTCGAAGGTGTTGCGCGTTTCGTTGGTAAACTTGCAGAAGTTGACCTTGTGGGCGTGGGATGCGCCGGCGAGCATGCGGATGTTGGCACCGGCGCAGAACACGTTGTCCTTGCCCGATCTGACCACCACGGCCTTGACTTGCGGATGCTCAAAGCGCAGGCGTTGGACGATATCGGCCAATTCGATGTCGACGCCCAGGTCGTAGGAATTGAGCTTGAGTTCGTAGCCATCGAACAGCCCGGCCGAAGCATCAACATCCATCATCAGCGTCGCGACGTCACCATCATAGGCCAGGCGCCAGTGTCGATAGCGGGACGGATCGGTCTGGAAGTCGATGACGTGCTCGTTCGCCTCGGTCATGCGCAGTGCTCCCCTGTCGAATTAGCAAAATAATGCAGAGAGTGAAGCTGGGTCAACAGCAGTCGTCGCAAGCTGAATTGTTCCGACAAATTAGCTGCCGTCTGGTGAGTTTCGTTAGCCTAGCTCGCAAACAATATTGCAATATAATGCGTAAATCTGAAGCCTCTTGAAACAGTCATCTGGCAGTCTGGAGCCATCGTCTTACCACCCGGGCGATCCGCGTCATAGCCGCTAGATCATTGTGCTTTAAGTTGGAACCGCTATTGCGGTTCCAACTTAAAGCACAAAGATGATCGCCACTTTAGAGGCGAGCAACCTGCCTTTATTCGGGATCGTTCCGATTCCGAATAAAGGCAGGTTGCTCTAGGACTGAGACAACCTCCGATCAGATCCCGGGCCTGGGGATGATCCCCTGGTCGGGCAAGTTGAACGACTGGCAGCATATCCGACAAATTGCACCGGGAACATGTCTGGCGCTATTGCTGTTTTGTTTTGTTCGGTTGCGCCGCTTTGCGAAGCCGCGCGCGTGGCGGAGCAAGGCGGCGAAAACGCAGTTCGCGGTCGATCACACCAACGTCGCGGCCGCAAAACCGCACGATACGTACGCCGTCGTCGATTTCGGTAACGCCAACCGGTTCGCGGGCCAGCGCCTCGCCGATGAAGGTAAAACCGCCGCGTCACTTGATCGTGCGGTTGCCCAGGCGATCCAGCCTTTGAAATCATAATACCAGCCCATTCACCGTTGGGCTCGCTCGAACCAGCTTCGATGTTGCCTTGGCCAAGCGCCGCGCGATGACGCGAACGCGTACGTGTCAGACTTTCACAGGCCAAATTGCTGGCGATCATCAAGGCCGCCGGCCCGACCAGATCAGGCGTATTGATCGCCAGGCGCGCCTTGATCTTCTTCGGCCCGAAGTGCGGAAACTTCTCCCTGAGCCGGTATAACGGTGGCCCGGGCGAAGCCGACGTGGTGTAAGTCGGCCTCAGGCGGAACCGGCCCAAGTCCGCCTCAGGCGGAACCGGTCCAAGTTCGCCTCAGGCGCAAACAATCCAAGTCCGCTCCAGGCGGAACCGGTCGGTGTCGGCCCCGTGCTGCACGGCGGACGTCGCATCGTTCAGCTTCGTATGGCTCAGCTCTGCATGATAATGACAGTGATGATGCCGCCGATTGAGACGATCCACCAGATGACAGACAGTGCGGCCGCGATCCGGAATTTGCGATTGCGGCTATTGATTTGCGTCTGGGATTCGGTGCTCAACGGGAACCTCTCTATCGACCACTTTGGGCGTGCTGCCTCGGCAACCAGCCTTCCTCTGTTGCTGGCCACACCATTCTGTTAACGGGCTGCCACGTGCGGTGAAGTCAACTTTAGGAAATGGCGGGCGCCGGTGCAAACGTTTGTTCGCGGCCTGGAAAAAATGGTGACGGCATGTCCGCTGCGCCACGCGCGCCCTCATCTTGAACGATCGTCGCGCAGTGCCGTGTCCCGCAATGCCGTGTCCCGCAGCACCCCGTCACCTACCGGGCCGCTGCTGCCCAGATCGACTTTACCACAACGCTGAAACACCGGATCGAGGGCATCGAGGGCGATGTGGGGATCTGTCTGCGGACCGGCAGCGCCAGTGATGATCAACCGCCGGACGCCGGGAACAGCTGAACGGTGGCGCGGTCCTGCTCGACCGCAGTGGTGCCGTCGTCGATCAGCGGCAGCTCGAGTGCCTGCCAGGTCTCCAACAGCGCCTCGCACAACGCTCGGATCATGTCGCTGGTATGATGGGGCGATGGCGTGATGCGAAGGCGCTCGGTGCCTTTGGGAACGGTCGGATAATTGATCGGCTGAATGTAAATGCCGTGGCGCTCGAGCAGGCGGTCGCTCGCCGCCTTGCACAGCACCGCATCGCCAACCATGACGGGAATGATGTGCGTGTTCGAGGGCATGACCGGCAGACCGCTATCCGCGAGCAGCTGTTTGGCTTCGGCAACGGCGCGTTGCTGGCCCTCGCGTTCCACCGTCGAAACCTTGAGATGGCGGATTGCAGCCGTTGCCGCCGCCGCGACGGGCGGCGGCAAGGCGGTCGTAAAAATGAAGGACGGAGCATAGGAGCGCACGGCATCAATGACGCGCGCCGAAGCCGTGATATAGCCGCCGAGCGTACCGAAAGCCTTGGCCAGCGTGCCCTCGATGACGTCGACGCGTTCCAACAGACCGTCACGCTCGGCAATGCCGCCGCCGCGCGGCCCGTACATGCCGACCGCATGAACCTCGTCGAGATAAGTCAACGCATTGTACTTGTCGGCAAGGTCGCAAAACTCTGCAATGGGTGCAATATCACCATCCATCGAGTAGACGCTTTCGAACGCGATGATCTTCGGGCGTTCGCGCGGCATGTCGGCCAGCTGCGCTTCGAGATGCGCGGCATCGTTGTGCCGGAAGATCTTCTTCGGCGCCCCCGAATTGCGCATTCCGTCAATCATCGAGGCATGGTTGAGCTCATCCGAGAGGATGATGCAGTCCGGGATCATTTTGGCCAGCGTCGAGATGCCGGCGAGGTTGGAGACGTAGCCCGAGGTCAGAACCAGGGCGGCTTCTTTGCCGTGCAGATCCGCCAGCTCGGTTTCCAACTCGATCAGCGGGCGATGGGTGCCGGAAATGTTGCGCGTGCCGCCGGCGCCA
The DNA here is from genome assembly GCA_965223355.1 of Hyphomicrobiaceae bacterium. GTDB lineage: Bacteria > Pseudomonadota > Alphaproteobacteria > Rhizobiales > Hyphomicrobiaceae > Tectiglobus. Next base: position 1,239,790 of record CBDCWE010000003.1, on the reverse strand, counting down.
ACCCCGATACGCGCCGCTGTGACCTGCATTGCGCGCACCACGCTGGGGTGCTGACCCATGCCGAGATAGTCGTTCGAGCACCAGATGATGATCTCGCGACGGGCATTGCCGTCATGCAGCCAGGAGCGCGGAAAGGCGCCGCCACGCCGCTCAAGATTGGCAAAAATCCGGTAACGGCCCTCATTGTGCAAGGCATCAATGGCGGACTGGAAAAAACTATCGAACTTGCCCACAACGACTGCCTTTCACATTGTCCACCTGTGCGGTCCACTGACCAATCCAGGGTCGACCTTACGCTATCGGCCGTCGGGTCGTAACCACAATTGGTCTTAAGCCGCTACGGCAAATGGTCCACGCTGGCGCCGGTAGGCTGCGCCAAAGCCAGCGTCCGACGCCGGTGCTCGTGTCCCCGTCGCTCCTACGAGGTCCCGCGCACGGGCGCTTTGATATCAATCATATGGCAAAATTCGAATATTTCAATTGATCGGGCGCGGCGACGGCACCTGGCCGCGTGCAAGGCTCGGGCTGGTATGCGATGAAGCCGTGCGCTACCGTCCGGCGACGGTCGCTACACCTTGCGTTCCCATTTGCCGCCGGCGGTCTGCTGCCAGTAGGTGACCTCACAGCCGGCGGTTTTCGCCCGCTGCCAGGATTGGCGGGCGGCAGCGACGGCATCACCAACGCGCCCGTCGAACAGGTAGACAATGCGATCATAGTCGTCGAACGCGTCGATCTCGGCGCCCTCGACCAGGAACCGCACGGCAGCACCGTTGGGATTGTCTTGACCGCTCGTCAGGAACACCGGTTGGCGCGCGGCGTGACCATCGCGGGCGGTGCCGTGGGCGAGGAAGCTGTCGTCGCGATAGGTCCACAGCAGCGTGTCGATGGCATCCAGGCGTTCGTCTGACCCGGCTTGCACCACAACCCGCCAGCCCCGCGCAACCGAGCGTTCCAGCAGGTTGGGCAGGACACGATCCAGCGGATGGTGCTGGAGATGGTAGAACAACACCTCTGTCACAGGTTGGCCTGCGGTTGGACACCGTGCATGGCACGGCAGGTTAGATCATCGTGGCGTAAGTTGGAACCGTTCGGCCGGGCCAAGTTGGCGCGATTATCGCCGCCGACGGCGCTTGCCACGTGATCCACCGTAGCCGTATCTCAGCAGCGTATTGTAACAGCGCGGTGAAATCTGACCGACATTGGCCCGCATACACGAGCGCATTTTGGCGGTGCCCGAGCGGTAGTGTGGGCAAATACGCTTGTAGTCACCCTTGCAGGCGCGACGCACGGCTCGCGGCACCGCCTCGGCCGGCGCATAGCTACCGAGAAGCAAGGCCGAAACCACCAGTGCCCCGATGCCGACCGTGAGGCGACGGCGAACCGCCGCCGCGGTGCCGCAATGGGCCACGGGCATGTAACTGGTAGTGTTTTGCACGCGTTATGGTTCCTTGGTGAAATGCCGGCGTGAAATGCCGGCGTGAAATGTCGGCGCAACCGCGCTCAACTATCACCGATTTCGGGCAAATCGTAGCCGCGAACAACGGCGAAGTGTCGCAATGGTTACCGCCGCCGACCGCGACCGGCGTAGGGATTGTCGCCCTTGCGCATGTTGAGGCGAATCGGCGTGCCCGGCAGATCGAACGTTTGGCGCAAACTGTTCAGCAGGTAGCGCAGATAAGATTTCGGCAGTCCGTCCGGGCGCGAGCAAAACGCAATGAAGGTTGGTGGTCGCGTCGATGGTTGGGTCATGTAGCGGATCCGGATCCGCCGCCCGCGGCTGGCCGGCGGCATGTGGCGATGAACCGCTTCGGTCAGCCATTGGTTGAGGGCGGCGGTCGGCACGCGGCGGTTCCAGACCCGGTGGGCGTCGAGAGCTGCCCGCATCAGCTTATCGAGGCCGCTCTCGGCCAGGGCGGAAATCTGGACGACGGGCACACCGGGAACCTGGGCCAGCTTGTCGCCGACGATCTCGCGGATCTTCTTTGCATGCTGCTGTTTGTTATCGACCGTATCCCACTTGTTGACGGCCACGACCAAGGCGCGGCCTTCCCTCACCACATGATCGGCGATCGCCAGATCCTGGTGTTCGAGGGGGTTGGCGGCATCGATCATCAAGATGACGACTTCGGCAAACCGAATGGCGCGGATCGTGTCGCTCGCCGACAGCCGTTCGGCGGTTTCCTGGACGCGCGATTTGCGCCTGAGGCCGGCCGTATCGAACAACCGCATTGGACCGCCCTGCCACGTGAAGTCAGACGCAATCGAGTCGCGCGTCAAGCCCGGCTCCGGGCCCGTAATCATGCGCTCTTCGCCGAGCAACGCATTGACCAGCGTCGACTTTCCGGCATTGGGGCGACCGACGATCGCGATCCGGATCGGGCGTGTGGCCACATCCGCGACCGCGCTATCGCCATCGTCGGGTTGGTCATCGTCAACGGTGTTCGGGGCCACCGCGTCTGGTGCTTTGCCCGATCGGCGCCGGGTTCGCGCCGTCTTGGCGGACCGCGGTTTAAGACCAAGCGCCGCGAGAATATCGCGATGCAGTTCACCAATACCCTCGCCGTGCTCCGCCGAGATCGCAACGGGCTCGCCAAGCCCCAATTCATAGGCTTCGTAGAAGCCGTCGATGGCCTGGTGGCCCTCGCACTTGTTGGCCACGACCACCGCCGGCTTGCCGGCGCGACGCACAAGCCCCGCAAACTGACCGTCGGCCGGCGTCACACCATCGCGGGCATCGATCACGAACAGCACCAGGTCGGCTGCTTCGATGGCGTGTTGCGATTGATCGCGCATGCGTGCGGGAATGCTGCCGGCCCCGGCTTGTTCGAGACCGGCGGTGTCGACCAGCTGGACCTCGTGACCGGCGATATCGGCATCCGCGGCACGGCGATCACGGGTGAGGCCGGGCATGTCCGAAACCAGCGCCGTGCGCCGCCCGGTCAGCCGGTTGAACAAGGTTGACTTGCCGACGTTCGGGCGCCCGACTATGGCAATGACTGGTTTCGACGGCATATGCAGCCTCTCATCCGACCGGATCAGGGCGCGGTTTCCGGTTGACCCTCACAACATGGCAGAACATCAGCGATAGGCCAGCAGGCGTGCCTTGTCGGTTAGGACAAACAGCGTATTGTTTGCGACAACCGGCGCGATGAATACCGGCTCGCCAACCGACAGCTTCTGCGCGATCTGGCCCGACACGGCGTTGACACCGATCAGCCCACCCTGGTCGGATGCCAGCCACAGCTGGCCGCCGGCCAGTGCCGGACCCGACCAGTTGCGCGCACCGGACAGCTGCGTACTCCAGACCAAACGCCCGCCTTTGCGGGTGAACGCGCTCAGTTTGCCGGACAAATCAACCACGAAGACGTTGTCGCCGGCGACCCAGGGCGTTTGCGTGCCCGGAACATTGACGACCCACAGCCGTTCGCCGGTGTTTTGTTGGGTTGCGATCATCCGGCCGGCATGACCAACCGCGAATACGGCGCCGCCGGACATTGCCGGCCGCGCTGCATCGCTCATCGAGGCGAAACTGGTCGCACCGCGCGTGCGCGCCAGGCTTTCGCTCCACAGCGGCGTCCCGGTCGAAACCTGAAGGGCCACGATGTCGCCGTTGGGATAGGGCACAGCAACGACATCGCCATCAACCGCCGGACTTGGATTGGAGCTGATTTGCGTCGTTTCGCTCAATCCTCTGTATTCCCACAGGATCTCGCCATCATCGCCGTTGAGACAGTAGAAGCGGCCGGTGTTCGTGATCACGAACACCTTGTTTTGGGCCGCCGTCGGCGATGCGCGAACCGGAATTCCAAGGTTCTTTTCCCACAGCCTTTTACCGCTTGCAGGATTGTGCGCACTGACCCGACCAAATCCGGTTGCCGCGTAGAGGCGACCGTTGTCGACCGCAACACCGCCGCCGAACCCTTCCGTCGAGCGCTCGTTTTCCGGCGTCAGATTAACCCGCCAGGACCGCCCGCCGCCAGATATCGCATAAGCCGAGAGGCGGGCTGCAGCGTCCAGCGCATAGACGCGGCCGTCGTAGACCACCGGACTGGCCGTCAACCTGCCGGCTGAAGATGATCCGGCCCCGATGCTGGCCGACCAGGCCCGGCGAACCGACGGCGACAGCGCCAGATGGCCGGGCGCGTTGTTTGGTGTGCCGCCCGGCTGCGACCACGACGCATTTCGGACCATCGCGGGCAGCGCCACCGGCTTGGAGGCCAGTTCGGCCCCGCCGACAGCCTGCGATTGCGGTATCACCGGAATGCGTTTGCCTTTGAGCGGTGGCGGCGGCGGCTTGCCGAACGGGTTCAACGAACTCATTTTCGGCAATTGCGGCAGCCCGCCACCCGAACAGCCGCCGATACCCAGCACCACCGTCGACATTGCAATGACAGCGGTGACTTGAAACCAGGACCGGAACGTTCGCCGGCAGCCTTGCTCGCACCTCAAACTACTGTGTTTTGGCCTCACTGTCCTGTTTTGCCCCATTGCTGGCATCCTGTTTCTTTGCAGGCGCCTTGGTTGGCGAACCGGCCGTCGCTTGCCGTGACAACAATGCCATGACCAACTGGGCGCGTTGCCTGATCGAGGTCGGCGTAGCTGCGGAAGCGAGCAATTGTGTGAACAGGTCACGAGCCTGGTCAAACTTACCTGCTTTGAAGGCCGCCAGGCCCAGGAGTTCACGCGCCGCATACTTCCAGTGGCTTTCATCCTTGACCAGATCGGTGAGGCGATTCTTGGTCTGCGTCCAGTCGGATGTGTCAAGTTTCAACGCCGCAATCTGCAGCTGGGCAAAACCTCGCAGCAGATCGTCGGCACTCGAATTCTTGGACAACGTCTCGTAGTGCGCGACGGCCTGGTCCGGCTTGCCGTCCTTTCGCGCCTGCGCTGCAAGACGCAACGTTGCCAACTGCGCGTAACCGTCGGGCCCTTCGCTCACGATCTGCTCGAGGCCGCGGGTCGCATCTTGCGTTTTGCCGTCGGCCAGCAGCTTGGTGACCTCGGCAAACTGGGCGCCGGCACGGGCGGCTTGCGATCGTTGATAGGACTGATACCAGTTCCATCCGGCAATGCCGACGACAATCGCGGCGGCAGCGCCGAGTACCAGAACGCCGTACTTGTCCCAAAGCTTGGCGAGCCGCTCGCGGCGGACCTCCTCATCGATTTCGCGCAAAAAAGCGTCGCGTTCGTCAGCCATTCGATCTCTTCAATCCTACCGGGCCAGGGCCCACCGTCCCGTTTTCCGCTGGTTGCACATTGAGGTTACACATAAACGAGGCACTTGCGTGCGCCAAGCCCACAGCCGCCGTGGCGCGCTTAAGTGCCTCGCATCCGGGCCGGCACGGTGGACCTGCCTCAGGCCGAATCGCATCGCCAGGCCGGCTCGAGCCAAGTCGGAAAGTTCACATCTGGATCATCTCCAACAGGCTGATGAAAAAGTCCGGTGATGGCGGTTTGCTGATGGGTTCTGTAGTGCTGAGACATCATATCATCGATCCAGGCAATAGCGATGCGCGGCCGCGATGCGATGACGGGGACGATGTTTTCCGGTGTGGAATTGGAGAACGGGTTGCTCAATCACACCCGTTAGGTTCTGCGGGAGTTGATCAACGAGGTCTGGCGCGAACTGGATCGTGAGTTTGCCGACTTTTATGCCGCGTTTGGCGATGCCGCGCTTGGCTGGCCGTCGATTGCGCCCGAACAGCTTCGAGGCGGCATGCCTTGCAGATGTCTTTGCAGATGTGCTTCACGATCCGTTCCGCGCGCCAGTTGATGGAGCAGCTCGATTGCAATCTGCTGTTTCGCTGGTTTGTCGGGCTCGGCATCGACGATCCGGTGTGGCACCACACGACTTATTCGAACAACCGCGACCGGCTGCGTCAAGGCGATATTGCGCGCAAGTTTTTCAAGTCCGGCCTGAAGCACGACAAGGTCAAGCCGCTGTTGTCGGCAAAACACTTCTCGGTTGACGGCACGTTGATCGATGCCGGGGCGTCGATCAAGAGTTTCGTGGCCAAAGATGAAGCGGCGGCGAACGCGTGCGTCTGCCGCCGCTGCATCGCAGAAAGTCGCCCAAAAAAGCCATCTCGATCGCCTTCCATGCTCCACACAAGCGCCCGCGAAAGCGACGAAAACATCACCTTGGACCTGTTTCATCAGTCTGTCAGTAGTCCGCGATAGACGATGTACAACCCGAGCACCAACAGTGCGGTGAACAAAGCCTTACGGAAGGCGGCTTCGGATAACCTGGACCGGATGGCTTGGCCGCTAATCATTCCGGCAAGCGCCGGGATCACACCAAGGCAGGACAGGATGGCGACGTCCTGAGAAACCAGCTTGCGCTCGCCCAACGCCAATCCGAGAACCAGCGTCGAGATCGTGAACAAGATCCCCATCGCCTGCACCAACTCGTCTTTGCCAAGCTTTAGTGCCTGCAGATAGAGCACGCCCGGGACCACAAATGAGCCGGTCATCCCCGTGAGCAAGCCGTTGACCGCCCCGACCAGCGGCGAGAGCCACATTTCCTGTCGGCGCAGATCCGGGACCACGGGACGAAACAGGCCGGCTCCCGCATAGACCACCAGCAGCCCCCCGAACAGCATCGACAACCAGGTCGAATCAGCGTTGGCGAGCACGCGCACACCCACCCAGGTTGCCAAACACACGGCCGTCAACAGCCACGCCAAACGCCGCATCAGCGCCCACAACCGACCGCCGACGACGCCTTGCCAGAAATTGGTCACCAACGATGGCGCCAGCAACAACGCCATTGCCGGCTTAAGGCCAAGCGTCGCCGTCAGCACCGCCAGCGTTACCGTCGGCAAACCGAGACCCACCACGCCCTTGACTGCGCCTGCAACAAAAAAAGTCGCGATGAGAAGCGCCAGCGTCTCGGGTGTCCACATCTGTTATCCATTTTGCGAGACTAAGTTGCGAGGCCAAATTGCCAGGCCAAGTTGCGAGGCTTGGGTGACAACCGGCGCAGCCTATCGCCGCCCCGCCGATCTCGCAAACACGTGACCGCCATGCCCTTATTGGACCTGAATCGCGAGCTACAAAATGTTGACACTATAGGAGTATCACTGGCTAGAGTGGTCATTGATTTGGCGAACCAGCAGACCGGTTGGTCAATTTGGTCGGGACGTGTTGGATCGCATCGCATGCGCCAGGGGCACGGTGTATGGTTTTATACGGTCGGAACTGGTTTGGGAGTTGGTTGAGCCGCGGGCTCATGGTGGCGACAGGCGCAGTGCTGCTTGGCGCCTGTGCCAAAATCGAACTGCCCAAGCATCTCAAACCGATATCAAAAGATTCGATGATGTTGCTCGGCAAGAAGGGCATGAACCAGCACGCGCCGATTTTCATCCGCATCTTCAAGCAGGAATCCGAGCTTGAAATTTGGAAGCAGCGCCGTGACGGTCGCTATTACCATTTCAAGACCTACCCGATTTGCATCTGGTCCGGCGCTCTCGGCCCCAAACGCAGACAGGGCGACAAGCAGGCACCCGAGGGATTTTATTCCGTCAACCGCCACCAGATGAACCCAAATTCAAGCTTTCATCTATCCTTCGACCTCGGTTATCCCAACGCCTATGATCGCGCACACGGGCGCACCGGCGACTTCCTGATGGTGCATGGCAAGTGCACATCTGCCGGCTGTTATGCGATGACGGACGGTCTGATAGAGGAAATCTACGCGCTGGCCCGCGAAGCTTTCATCGGCGGCCAGAAAAAGATCTACGTTCATGCCTTTCCGTTCCGCATGACGGACGCGAATATGGCGCTGCATGTCAAGGATCGCAACTTCCGATTCTGGCAAAAACTCAAACAAGGCTATGACTATTTCGAGCTGACCCGCATGCCGCCCAAGGTTGCAGTTTGCAACCGGCGCTATCACGTCAATGTCGATTGGAAGGGGCGGTTGGACGCCGGTGGCGCCTGCCCGCGCTTCACCCGCCCCAAGACGCTACCGTTCTGGCCGGCAGTTGGTGAAGAACAACTCGCCTCGCAACGCATCATCGTGCCGGGCATCAAGAAGCGCGTCCTTGCCGCGCGGCGAACGCCTGATCGCTCGACACCGATTGATCGCTCGACAATGTCCGGCCTCAGCACAGTTCCGGGTCATCGCCGGACCATGCATCGCGAGCGCGGCGACCTGATCGGCAAGCTGATCGAATTGAACCGGCCGATTGTCACCCAGTAGCGTCGATGGCATCACGCAGGGCCGGGCAGGGCAGGGTCGGGGGGCCGGGCCGGTGCGGAGGCGGTTGAATTGCAGGCAGGAAACGTCAAGCAGACAGAGCGTCGTTGGCGCCTTGCCCTGGTGGTTGGTATCATCGCCGCGGTCATCGCACTGTTGATCAGCGCCGGTCGTGACCATAGCTCTCACCAAGCCATCCGACTGGAACGCCTGAAACGTGTCAGCTTGTGGACGACCGGTTTCGCGCTTAGCGGCACGCCGGATTTCGCAAAGTTGGACCAACGCCTTGCCAGCCACGGCCTGCAGCTCGGCGCCCCGGTTTTCATCCGAATCTTCAAGCGCGAGTTTGAGCTCGAGCTCTGGATGAAGCGCGATGGCCGTTTCCATCTCTTTCAAACCTATCCGATTTGCAAATGGTCGGGCCGTCTTGGACCGAAACTCAGGCAAGGTGACCACCAGGCACCCGAGGGCTTTTATACGGTCAGCGCCCGAGCCATGAACCCGCACAGCCGTTGGCATCGCTCCTTCAATCTCGGCTTTCCCAACGCCTTCGATCGCGCTCATAACCGCACCGGATCCTATCTGATGGTGCACGGCGGCTGTTCTTCGGTTGGTTGTTATGCGATGACAAACGCTGCGGTCGACGAAATCTGGAGGATCACGACGGCGGCGCACAAGGCCGGGCAGCGCCGCTTCCACGTCCACGCCTTTCCGTTTCGCATGACCGAGCGCAATCTTTCGCGCTTTCAAGATCCCCGGTGGGACGACTTTTGGCGGGATCTGAAAAGCGGACACGACGCCTTCGAAAAGACCTGGCTGCCGCCACGGATCTTTACCTGCAAGCGCCGCTATGTGGTCGCCGCCGTCGATGACGACAACGCGCGCGGTGCCTATCGCATCACCAGCGCCTGCCCCCCGGAGCATGTCCGGTTCGGCGCTAAGGCTGCCACGAGCCGATAACGGCGGCTGCGGTTGCTATATCATGCCACCGCCGGCACGCTTTGATCGCGAGCGTGAACATTCCTCATGAAGAATTTGATTTCCGGGTTATACTTGCGCGTGTTTGACGTCCGGGGTTTTTATCAACCGAAAGATAGTGTCCGGACAATTTGGCGTGGAGGCGCGGTAAATGGCCAAAAGATCAATTCGCGAACGCGTCATGGCCGGCGATGACGTCCTTGGCGCCATGATTTTTGAGTTCTTTAGTCCGGGCATTGCCCAATGCATGAAACTCGCCGGAGCCGAGTACATTATCTATGACATGGAGCACACCGGCCTTGGCTATGAGAGCCTCAAGCAACAGGTTGCCCACTGCCGTGGCCTCGGGGTCGTGCCCATGGCCCGCGTTCCGCGGTCAGACTACGCTTTCATCGCCCGCGCACTCGACGTTGGTGCCAAGGGTATCATGGTGCCGATGGTCAATAGCGTCGCCGAAGCCGAGGCCATTGTCGAGGCGTTACGCTATCCGCCGGTCGGGCGCCGCGGCGCGGCCTTCGGTTTCGCCCACGATGACTATACGCTCGGGGCTGCCCTCGACAAGATCAAGCGCGCCAATGCCGACAACATTGTCATCGCCCAGATCGAAACCGAGCATGGTCTCGAAGCTGTTGAGGAGATCGCGGCCGTCGATGGTGTCGATGTCCTCTGGGTCGGCCATTTCGACCTGACGAACTTCCTGGGCATTCCCGGTCAGTTCGATCACCCGAAGTATCTCGCGGCGATCGCCCGCATCGTCAAGGCCGGGCGCAAGCACGGCAAGGGGCTCGGCTTCATGGCATCCGACATGACCTGGGCGCAGGACTATCAGGACCATGGTTTCAACATGCTGGCCTGCGGCACCGATCACGGGCTATTGATGGCGGGCGCAAGCGCTGTCCTCGACAGCGTCCGCAATCGCAAAGTCGACCGGCGCACGAAGGGCAAAGCCGCGCACGCCAAGAAAGCCAAGACCAAGAAATGACATTCAGAGTCGCCAGCACCCGGGACCTCATGACCGCCACCGGCGAGGCCTGTTTTCCGGCCCACGCCTTCGATGTCTTGCGGGCGGAACCTGGGCTGACCTGGGAATGGCTGAGCGAGGACGTCGGCGAGCTCACGCCCGACATCATGGCGCGCTACGATGCACTGCACGTCAACCTACCGCTGGTAACCGCCCAATCGGCCTCCGGCGATGACTGTCGCTGCCAGATCATCGCACGCAATGGCGTCGGCTACGACACCGTCGATCTTGAGGCCATGACCCGGAAGGGGATCATCGTCACGAATACGCCGATCGCCGTTCGCCGCCCGGTTGCCGTTGCGACGATGACGCTGCTGTTCGCGCTCGCCGGCCGTCTGTTCGACAAGGACAGGCTGGTCCGTCGCGGGCGTTGGAATGAACGGGTCGACTACATGGGCTACGGCCTGACGACGCGCACGCTGGGCCTGATCGGTGCCGGCAGCATTGGCCGGGAGATCATGCGGTTGGCCCAGCCCTTCTTCGCACGCATCATTGCCGCCGACCCCTACGTCGATGCCGCCGCGATCGTCGCGGCCGGCGGCGAGAAAGCCCCGTTCGACGATGTCGTCAGCCAATCCGATTTCGTCGTCGTCTGCTGCCTGCTGACGGACGAAACCCGTCATCTCATGAACGCGGCAGCGTTCGCAAAGATGAAGCCAACCGCGTTCTATCTCAACGTCGGCCGCGGGCCGATACATGACGAAGCAGCATTGATCCGCGCGCTGGATGACGGGCGCATTGCCGGCGCCGGCCTCGACGTCACCGAGATCGAACCGATCGCCAACGACAGCGCGCTGCTTGCGATGAAGAACACCATCATCACACCCCATGCCCTGTGTTGGACGGATGAGTGTTTTGCCGACATCGCCTCGACGGCGCTTCAGTCAATTGTCGACGTTGCCCAGGGCCGCCGTCCCAAACATGTCGTCAACGCGGCCGCCGCCGCGCATCTGTCGGCGCCATAGGGACCGTTTAATCATCCCGCGTGAAAAGTCCCTCGGCGGCGCTCGGGTGTTCCTTTCCACGTTGACAATCGAGGCAAAATCAAATCTCGGCGCGCGCCGAGCAGCGGTGATGCATGTCCCATAAGCGGCGCGCAATGCAGCCCGGCGCACAAAAAATGCCCGGCACTGCGGGTCGGCTTGAGGCGGCCATCTGGTGCGTTGTGCCCATCGCCCGATGCCCCCGGCATCGCGCGGCCCACCGCGCCTGCCAGGCTCGGCCGCCTCAAGCCCATGCGGTGCCCCAAATCATAGCTCGCGCGATATCAAATCCTTTCAAACCGCAACCGGCTGCAGGATCCCCTGGGTCCTGATGCTGCAGGAAAAAGGCAAACTTGCTCTGCCGGGCCGCCGCACCGAGCAGTTTTTCCATCGTGCCTTGGGGAACATGTATACCGAGGCGACGCCGAAGGACGTTTTCACAGACGGCTCGATTGAACCGGCAGTGATACTTGTCAGCCCTCACCCTTGCGGCCTGCATAGTCGAGCGGCAAGGCGGTTGTCTCCTTGATTTCCTGCATCACGAAGCTCGCCGAAACGTCGGCGAGGCGCACCTTGCGAATGAGGCGCTGATAAAGCTGATCATAGGCCGCAACATTCGGGACACGGGCACGAACGAGATAGTCGAGGTCACCGGTCATCCGGTAGACCGACTGGATCTCAGGAATGGTGCGCATCTCACGCGCGAACGTTTCAAGCCAATCGGGATCGTGCTCGTTGGTGCGAATGAGAATGACGACGCTGAGCCCGAGATTGATTTTGTCCGGATCAACGAGCGCGACGCGACGGCGAATGACGCCCTGCTCCTCCATGCGCCGGATTCGGTTCCAGCAGGCGTTGCGCGATAGGCCGACCCGTTGGCCGAGGTCTTCGAGGCTGCCCGCCGCATCGTCCTGCAGTTCGGCCAGCAATTGCCGGTCAATCGCATCGAATAGCATTTCGCCCAGTCCTTCATAAATTTTTGGGAAATTGTCACATAATATCTAATAAATGTCCAATATCTGGGCACACTTCCCGCGCCGTCCGGTACATCAATTGGGCGCATCACAAGACGGGAGAACACCCATGATATCGCGCCTGTTTTTGGCCCATCCGCGAACCGTCGACGAGAGCTATCTCGCGCACATGCGCTTCGCTCTGTGGTTTGCCTCGCGCCTCTTTGCAGCGGCCGGTGCCGCCCTGATCCACGCGTTGATCCCGGCCATGTTCGAAAAGACCGCGAGCACCATCGTTGCCGAACTCTACACCCGCACCCACAACCGCGGCCGATAGCAAACGATATGAAGCGCACGGAACAACCCGTTGGTCGCCACCGATCAACCCATCGCACGGATCGCCGCAGGGCGGCGATTGGTTAAGGGCGCCGCCCGTAACGATCCCGCCACAGGGCCGCGCCCTTTGGAAACTGGTGACGTGTTCGGAGGTTCCTAGGCTTGTGCGCGTTCCACGCCTTCCATAATTGCTGCAACGCCCATGCCGCCGGCCGTACATATCGAGATTAGTCCGCGACCGTCCGGTTTTTCATTGAGAAGCTTGGCAAGATTGGCTGCAATCCGGGCGCCGGTTGCGGCAAACGGATGACCGAAAGCCAGCGATGACCCTTTGACATTCATCTTGGCGCGGTCGATCGATCCCAGTGGCGCATCGCGCCCGAGGTGGGCCCTGCAATAGGCGCTGTCTTCCCACGCGCGCAACGTCGATAACACCTGCGCCGCGAACGCCTCGTGAATCTCATAGAAATCGAAATCCTGCAGCGCAAGACCGTTGCGCTCCAACATTTTCGAGACCGCAATCGTCGGCGCCATCAACAAGCCGTCACCGGCAACGAAATTGTTGGCGGCGGTCTGATAGGTCGTCAGATAGGCTTGGATCGCCAGTCCCCGCGACGCCGCCCACGCCTCCGAAGCCACCAGCAATGATGCCGCACCATCGGTCAGCGGGGTCGAGTTGGCGGCAGACAACGTGCCGCGGTCCGAGCGCTCGAACGCGTTGCGCAGCGTTGCCAGCTTTTCGGCCTCCATGTCCTCGCGCAAATTGTTGTCGCGATAAACCCCGGCACACGGAACCAGCAATTCATCCATGTAACCGGAGCGATAGGCTTCTGCCGCTTTGGCATGGCTGGCCATCGCCAGCCGGTCCTGTTCATCGCGTGGGATCTGCCACTGCTGCGCCATCAATTCGCAATGCTGGCCCATCGAAAGACCGGTGCGCGGCTCGGCCACCGATGGCGGCAGAGGCGCCAGCTCGCGCGCCGACAAGCCCTTGAAGGCCCCGACTTTGGCCCACGTGCCCTTGCGCTGTGCCGCATCGGTGAGACGCTTTGAGAATTTCTTCGAGAACACGATCGGCGCATCGGAAGTGGTATCCGATCCAACCGCAATGCCGCTCTCGATTTCACCCAGCGCGATCTTGGCTGCAAGCCCCATCGCCGCCTGCAAGCTCGTACCGCAGGCCTGCATCATCGTCGTGCCGGCGGTCGAGGCCGCCAGCTTCGAGCCGATCACGGCCTCGCGTGCAAGGTTCCAGTCCTTCGAATGGGTGACCACGGCACCGCCCACAACCTCATCGATGTGGGCGCCGTCAAGGTCGAACCTTTCGCATAGCCCGTCCAGCGCTGCGGTCATCATATCGAGGTTCGAGAGATCGGCATAAAGCGTATTCGAGCGGCAAAACGGAATGCGCACGCCGCCAATCACGCCAACACGTCTCGCTGTCTGGTTCATGGTCATCCTCTGCGCGGAAAACTGTCCAATGCCGATCCGGCTCACTCAACTATTCAGCCGCTGCCGACATGGCCGGGCTGGCGGCGCCGTCTTGTGCCTGCGCCGCGTAATGCAATGGCCCACCGCGGAACGGTGCAAATCCGGTCCCGAAGATAACGCCGGCATCGACCAGATCCGCCGACGCAACGACACCTTCATCGCGGCATTTGGCGCATTCATCGATTAACGGCTTGACCAGCTCACGCCCGAGACGTTCCAGATCGCCCTTGTCACCGGCGACCTCGGCGGCCTCAGGCTTGCCATCCTTCCACCTGTAAAAGCCCTGGCCGGACTTCTTGCCGAGCTTGCCCGCGGCCACCAATTGCGCCAGCCGCGAACCTTCAACGCCGCCTTTGAGAACTTCGCCGACATGCGCGCAAACGTCGAGGCCGACGGTGTCCGCCAATTCGATCGGCCCCACCGGCATCCCGAACACCTTTGCGGCTTCGTCGATGAGTTCGATCTGTTCACCGCACTCCAGGCGCTGAAATGCCGCGAACATGTAAGGCGCCAGAACGCGATTGACGAGGAAACCAGGAACGCTTTTCACGATTAGCGGAAACTTGTTGATTGCGGTGACGAACGCGCAACCCTTTTGCGCTTCCGCTTCGCGGCTGTGCGCACCAGTAACGATTTCGACCAGCGGCATTTGCGCAACCGGGTTGAAAAAGTGAATGCCGATCAAGCGGCCCGGATCGGCCAACGGCTCAGCGATGTCTTCGATCATGATTGACGAGGTGTTGGTTGCCAGAATGGCGCCCGGCTTCAGATGCGGCTCCAACTGCGCAAAGAGCTTCTGTTTGACCGCGAGCTGTTCGACGATGGCTTCAATGACCACGTCGGCGCGCGAAACACGTTCACCCTCCGGATCGGCGATCAACCGCAGCTTGGCCGCGTCGCGGGTGGCCTTCGTGCGAAACCGCCGGCGCAGAAGTTTATCCTGTGCTGCAATCCCCTTATCGATTGCCGCCGCCGAAAGGTCCTGCAACGACACCTGCATGCCGGCGGCAACGCAAAAACCAGCGATATCGGCGCCCATCACCCCGGCGCCAATGACGTGCACGCGCAACGGCTTGAAATCCAAATCCTTCGGCGCCTGCGCCTTCATCATTTCCGACAGCATGAAGACCCGGCGGAGGTTGCGAGAGGTCTCGCTCACCATCAGCGGCGCAAACGCGGCTGTCTCGGCCTTTTTCATGGCGCCATAGCTGCCACCATGCTTGCGGAACAGCTCAATCAGTTTGAACGGTGCCGGATAGTGGTCTTCGCGCACTTTCTTGCGCGTTTCGGAAACCATCTTGTTGGCGATCGTGCCGCGAACGGGCCATTTACCCATCATCATTTTGGCCGCACCGGCCGGCTTCGACTTGCGCTTGCGCAAGATCGCCCGGCGCACACTCCAGCGCAGTTCCTTGGGGCTGTCGACAAGCTGATCGATATAGCCAAGTCGCCGCGCCACGTTCGCTCTCAGCATCGCCCCGGTCAGCATGTTCTGCATGGCGTTGACCGGGCCGACCTGGCGTATCGCCCGCGCCGTTCCGTTGAAGCCCGGAAAGATCCCGAGCTTGACTTCCGGAAAGCCGATCCGCGTTGCATCATCGCGCGTCGCGATCCGGTAATGGCAGGCCAGCGCCAGTTCCAGTCCACCGCCGAGGCAGGGCCCGTGAATGGCGCACACCACCGGCACCTTCTGCGCCTCGAGCCGGTCGAGGAGTTCGAGCACCGGGCCCAGCCCCGCGCGCACCTTTTCCTCCGTGTCGAGCTGATCGAACTCCCGGATATCCGCGCCGACGATAAAGCTCCGGGCCTTGCCTGACAGGATGCCAAGGCCACGCACGCCGCGCGCCGTTGCGGACGTGTCCATCCACTGCACGATCTCGCCGAACTCCTCGAGCGCCCGCCGGCCGAGCGCGTTGGCGCTCTCGCCTTCTCTGTCGAAGATCGCCCAGGCAAGATCCTCGAAGTCGATCTCGAACCGCCAGTCCTTCAGTTGCAGCGGGGTCTCGGTCATGTCTGCCTCCAATTCGCCGACGCTTATTCGGCAGCACCTTGCAGCGCGCGTGAGTTGTGGCCGAAGCTGACGTAGTTGGGCTTGACTTCGGCCGGATCGAAATGATCGACCGCAATGACGCGCGCCGTCAGTTCATCAACTTCACGCAGCAACGTTGCTTCATCAGGTGTGATGATGTCCTTGCCGACGGCATCGCCAATCCAGTCGATGCCATGGAAACGGCGGACGGTTCCGGCGCGGATCGCGCGCTCAAGCTTGCGTTCGGCCTCTTCGGCCGCGATCACTTTCTCGAGCGTGACTTCGAGGATGCCGGTGGGATCGTCGGGGTCTTTGGAGACGAAGATATCGCGGGTTAGGCGATCGCGAAATTCTCCGGGCTCCAATGCCAGCCGCACGATCTTGTGGCCGAGCGCGTCGGGGGCCGGTTTGTAGTGGGTGCCAAGCGGATAGACCAGCCACCGCATCGCGATGCGTGCCGGCATGACGGGAAAGTTGTCGATCGTCCCGCGCAGCGCTTGCTGGAAGCGGTAAAGGCCGTTGCGCGCGACAAGTTCGACGACCGCTGCATCGTCCGCCGGGCGAGCGTCGTCCTCGTAACGCTTCAATGCACAACCGACGAAATAAAGCTCCGAGAGCGCATCGGACAAGCGACCGGTCAACTTCTGTTTGACCTTGAGGCCGCCGCCCAGCAGGCTGACGGTCACATCGGCCACGAGGGCGAAATTGCGCGACGACCGCGACAGTTGACGATACCACCCGGCCGTGCCCGTCGCATCGGACGGCAAGCGTCCGAACAGTCCGCCGGTCAGATTGTGAAACAGTGCGCCGGACATATTCGAGACGGCAAATCCGACATGTCCTACGAACGCCTTGTCGAAGGCCTCAAGACCTTGCCGGCGATCGTCTGCTTGCGCGGCTTGCACCTCATCGAAGAGATAGGGATGCGCCCTCAGAGCGCCCTGCGCAAACGTGATCAGTGACCGCGTTAGAATGTTAGCGCCCTCCACCGTGATCCCGACCGGCACCATCTGATAGGCGGACTGGAGATAGTTCGATGGACCGTCACAAATTGCCCGGCCACCGTGCAAATCCATCGCATCGTTGACGGCCTGGCGCAGTCGCTCGGTGGATTGATATTTCATCAGCGCCGAGATCACCGACGGCTTTTCGCCCTGCGACACCATCGAACATGTCACGGCACGAGCCGCTTCGAGGGCATAGGCGCTCTCTACGGTGCGCACCAGCGGTTCTTCCAACCCCTCCATTTTGGCAACCGGCAACCCAAATTGCTTGCGGATCCGTCCGTAGGCGGTCGAGAACCGCAGCATCGTCTTGGCGCCGGCGGTCGAGGACGAGGGCAGCGATATCGCGCGGCCGGCCGAAAGGCATTCCATCAGCATGCGCCAGCCCTGGCCGGCCATGTCGGCACCACCGATGATCCAGTCGATCGGGATGAAGACGTCCTTGCCCCAATTGGGCCCGTTCGGAAACACTGCACCGTTCGGCAGATGGCGGCGGCCGATGTTCACGCCGGGATGGTCGGCCGGGATAATCGCGACGGTTATGCCGAGATGCTCACCCTTGCCGAGGTGGCTGTCCGGATCGAACAACTGGAATGCCAAGCCGACCAGCGTCGCCTTGGGACCGAGCGTGATGTAGCGCTTATCCCACGACAGGCGGATGCCGAGGGTCTCGGCGCCGTTGTGCAGGCCGCGCTCGACAATTCCGATGTCACGCATGGTTGCCGCATCGGAACCCGATGTCGGCCCGGTCAGCGAAAAGCACGGGATCTCATCGCCGCTGGCGAGGCGGGTGAGATAATAGTCCTTCTGCGCCGGCGTCCCGTATTTTTCGATGAGTTCGCCGGGACCGAGCGAATTTGGCACCATCACGATCGTAACCGCATCGGGCGAACGCGATGAGACCTTGCCCAGGATCAGCGACTGCGCTTGCGCCGAAAAGCCAAGCCCACCGTGTTCCTTCGAGATCAACATGCCAAGAAAGCCGTGCTGCTTGATGAAGTCCCAGATGTCGGCGGGGATTTCCCTTTCAGCATGCCGGATTTGCCAGTCATCGATCATCCGACAAAGCTCTTCGGTCGGCCCGTCGAGAAAGGCGCGCTCCTCTGCCGTCAAAGTGAGGGGCGGAACGGCGCGCAGCTTGTCCCAGTCCGGCGTGCCGGAAAACAGTTCAGCATCAAAGCCGGTGGTGCCGGCCTCCAGCGCCTGCTGCTCGGTATCCGACACCGACGGCAGAATGCGGCGGACCATCGCGTAGGCCGGGCCGGTGAGTGCTGCCTGGCGCAGTCCGGCCAGCGACAACAGCACAAACAGGAGTGCAGGAAGCCAGGCCAGCAATTTGGCGAGCGACAACTCCGGCGGGGCAACCTGGCCCTGAAACAACCCGAACTGCCAGGCCCCGACGAGGAACGCACTCGCGATCGCCCAGGCCATGAGCGGCAGGCGCCGCATCGCCACTATGAAAACCGCTGCAATGGCAATTATGACAAAGATCACCGCGTCCATGTTTTGCTCCTTGCCTCCTCGTGTCCCGAACCGGAAGCTCCAGTGCGATTGCGGTCCACCCGACCAAACGCCCGGCCGGGCGGCGCGCTGGCAACCGAATGCAACGTCTGAGGAGCTCGGTTCCGAGACGCGACTTAAGGATGAACCGCCCGCTTCTCACGCATGTCAGATCTGCCTCACGCGCAGTACGGGCCGGTCTCCCATGTCATGTATTCCGGTCCCGCAGCCAATCAATAATCAATAGAACGTTCGTTCACGCATGCCGGAACGGATGATATCCGACCTGCACATAGCAGTTACACCGCCAACGCGACAGGTCATTGTCAACTCCGCGGCAAAAAACATTCCGCGATCTCAGAACGGCGGGCATGAGCAAACGGCAAAGCTAGGCACGACGTGTCGCCACTGGACAGCATGACGTCGAGTATTCTAGTGGTCTCAATCACTTAAAATGGTGCATTCAGATGCGCTTTTTTTAAGTGATTGAGACCACTAGACGCAATTGATGCCGCAACACCCGAGGAGGACCAAACCATGGCAGAAGAACCCGTCAGCGCCCAGAACGGGCCCTATCAGGTCGAGCTTGAGGAGGGCCGGATGTATTTCTGGTGCGCCTGCGGCAAGTCGGCTCGCCAGCCGTTTTGCGACGGCGCCCACAAAGGTTCGGGCATCGAACCGGTTCGCTTCAAGGCCGAGGCATCGGGCACGTTCAACCTGTGCGGCTGTAAACAGACCGACGAAAATCCATACTGTGACGGTTCGCACAATATTCTATAGGACGCGGCATTCTATAGGGCGCGGCCCGAGCGCACCGCTGACGACCCACCTGGGGCGGGCCGGCCGACGCCAAGCCGCGCACCCGGCCGCTATGCAAGTCGGCCCGCATAGTGCATGCCGGGACGGGCGACCGCGACCTTGTCTCAGCGGCCCCTGCTCAGCGGCCGCCTTGTCTCAGCGGCCCTGTGAAGCGTCGATGCAGTCGGCAATGAAACGCTTCTCGATCCAGGTCAGCTCGTCCGGCACGTCTTCGCCGGCAGCATTGAGTTCGGCGATGCGCGCGCGAACCAAACGGACCCCGAAGCGCGGGTCGTCGGACTGCTCGGCTTGCGCGATGATTGCACGGACTTCTTGCTTGGCCTGCGCTGGTGTCATTGCATCACCCTCCGAAACGTTGGCAATCCGGAAACAACCGAATGCCAACGACCAAAACTTAATCGACCGGCCTTAGCGGCCGTTTACGCCAATCAGTGCAAATTTACGCACTGTCCGTAACATCCACTGGATGGCAATTCGGCCTGTGTGTAAACTCAATATTTTGACCGACCGGTGGTAACCGCACACTCACATGGGCTTTTCCGCACAGGAATCGACCGTGTGCGTCAGCAAGACACAACCCGATAGCTGCAGTGCAAAAAACATCCTGCGCTGCAGCAAGCGGATCACGCATAGCAGCATCGGCTGAGCATGGCAGACCACAACCTCATCACCGACATCGCCGACGTCCGCGTCGGCAACGCCCACGACCACACCGCACTGACCGGTGTCACGGCAATTGTCTTTGACACACCGACCACGGCCTCGGGGACGACCCGGGGTGGCGCGCCCGGCACGCGCGACAGCGACCTGCTGCGTCCTGAAAATTCGATCCAGGGCGTTGATGGCGTTCTGTTGTCCGGTGGCTCGATCTTCGGCCTCGATGCAGCTGGCGGCGCGCTCGCCCATTTGCGCCAGCAGGGCCGTGGCTTGGCCATCGGTACGGCAATCGTGCCGGTGGTAACGCAGGCGATCACGTTCGATTTGCTGAACGGCGGCGACAAGGACTGGGGCCGAGATCCGCTCTATTGGCAGCTCGGCTGGAACGCGACCGAAAACGCCAGCCGCGCGCCGTTCGCGTTGGGCAGCGTTGGCGGCGGCTACGGCGCCACGACCGCCAATTTCAAAGGCGGCCTCGGGTCGGCCAGCGCCATCGCTAAAGGCGGTATCCGGGTTGGCGCCATTGCCGTTGTCAATGCCGTCGGCTCGGCAACCGTCGGCAACGGCCCGCATTTCTGGGCGGCACCCTACGAGGTTGATCGCGAGTTTGGCGGCCGCGGCCTGCCGACATCCTTTGACGCCGGCGATATCGCATTGCGGACCAAGGGTGCTGCCCAACCGGCAACGACAATCGGCCTCGTCGTCACCGACGGGGTGCTGACCAAAGCGCAATGCCTGCGGCTCGCCACCATGGCCGACGACGGCTTGGCCCGCGCCGTCAGGCCGTCACACGCGCCCATGGATGGCGATACGGTCTTTGCCGTGTCGACGCTGGCGAAAGCGGCCGACGCGCACGCGCCCTCGCTCATGGACCTCGGCGCGCTCGCAGCCGATTGCCTGGCACGGGCCATCGCCCGCGGCGTTTACGCTGCACAGATCCCGACGCCCGCCTACACTGGCCCGCCGGCCTATTGCGATGTACATATTGACGACGAATAATGGCTCTCCGCCGCCGCCGCTGCCAACGACCACGACGACGGCGCGAGTTTCTGTGTCTAGGCCTGAACCATGCACCGACTCGTTGTTGCAGGACTCGTGACCGCCGTTTTGATGGCCCTACTGTTGTGGCAGAACCATCGCTGGACCATGGTCGATGCATGCCATCACAACGGCGGCATGTGGGACGGGCAATCTTCGAAATGCCGCCTCGTCCCGGCCCGCATTTTCATTGGCCGCGAGTTACAGCGGACGTGATGCGCGCACCGGGTGCCAACGCCGCCCTCCGCATTGCCGACTTCTGCAAAACCAGTGGACGGCCCTCACCCACAGCTGCTTGCAACTTTGGCAAAGCACCAGACTCTGTAAGCTCACTGTCAAATGCACGTGATTCGGTGAGGAGGTCCCCAATGAACGTTTCTGAGCTGCTCAGGCATCCGCAAGCGCTGGCTGACGACATCAAACGGACCCTGGGCACGAACAAAAGCATCCAGGAAGGGCTTCAGCACATGTCCTATGCCGACGGCATTATGGCGGCCGTCTGCGTTGGCCCCGAAGTCATTCGGCCAAGTGAGTGGATGCCCAAGATCATCGACCTGACCGGAGCAGAAAGTTTCGAGTACGGGCAAATGGCGATGAATATGCTGGTGCTCGATTACAACAGGATCAGCACAAGTCTTGCCAACGAGGACCGCGCCTACGAACCATTTCTTTGGGAGGATGAGGCAGGATGTCAGGTCGTCGATGATTGGGCGGATGGCTTTCGCGTCGGTATCGGATTGCGTGGCGATGCCTGGGCACCAATCTTGAAGAGCGAACAAGGCCGCGCAGCTATGCTGCCGATCGTGCTGTTTGGCAGCGACCCAAGAATTCGCCAAGAGATTGAGAACTCCGGTATGGACGCGCAAAAAGTGTACGCTGCTGCTCGGGAGTATCTGCCCGATGCCGTGCAGCACATTTACGATTATTGGCATCCACCACAATCGGTCTACGCCAGAACCTACAGCAGCAAAACCAAGAAGACCGGCCGCAACGCGCCCTGCCCGTGCGGGTCGGGCCGAAAGTACAAGAAGTGCTGCCTGAACTGATTTTGCAACTGTTTGCAATTCTCGGCCGGCCTCCTCGCGCGCGAAGGCGGGTGTCGAGCGTTAAGCCGGCGGCCCAGGCGCAATGGACCTTTCCCGACCCTGACGGCCGCAGTGTGGCAACCAAGGATGGCGATATTCAAGGCTTGACGTTTCAGAGTTCGCCGGACCCACCCCGTGCGCCCGGCCGCCGCCTGGGAACCGACCAGATTATCGGCTTGGGCGGCTTGAGCGGCCGGGCGGGTGCGCGGGGTGTTCCGGTTAGGTCGGAAAGGTTATAGAAGACTTCAGAGATGACAGAAACAGTATCGAGCATTCTGAGCGAAGCCCGCGTTGTTCTCGCCGACCGCGTTATCGACAACGGCTGGGTGGCAATCGCGGATGGCCGGATCGCCGAGATCGGCGAAGGCCGTGCGCCGGAGCGCGGCACATCATTGGCCGGCGACATTCTGATGCCGGGCCTTGTGGAATTGCACACCGATCATCTTGAAACGCACATCGAACCGCGCCCGCATGTCGATTGGCATCCGACCTCTGCCGTCATTGCCTATGATGCGCAGATAACCGCTGCCGGGATTACCACGGTGTTCGACTGCTTGCGGATCGGCACGGACCGCAGCGCCCGCGCCCGCGGCGGCGCCCGCGCCATCGCCATTGCCGACACCCTCGCGACAGAGGCCGAGCGCGATAACCTTCGTGCCGAACACCATACGCATCTGCGTTGCGAGATCTGTTCGCCGGACGTCATCGATGCGGCAACGGGGTTCCTCGAAAGCCACCCCGTTGGCATCATGTCGCTTATGGATCACACACCCGGCCAGCGCCAGTTCCGCGATCTCGACAAGCTCCGCGCTTACTATCAAGGCAAGATGCAGATGAGCGAGGCGGAGCTGCACGAGTACTTCCAGAAGCGCTATCGCATGCACGATCGCTATGCGCTGGCGCACCGCGCGCAGCTGATTGCGATTGCCAAGGCCAACGATATCCCGCTCGCCAGTCACGACGATACCACCGAGGAACATGTCGCCGAAAGCGTCGAAGCCGACGTTGCGATTGCCGAGTTTCCGACGACCATCGAGGCAGCGCAGGCGTCTCACAACAAGGGTATTGCCGTCGTCATGGGCGCCCCAAACCTGATCCGCGGCGGATCGCATTCCGGCAATGTGGCTGCCAGTGAACTGGCCATGCTTGGCTTGCTCGACATTTTCTCATCCGACTACATTCCGGCGAGCTTGATCATGGCGGCATTCAAACTGCCCGAATTCGCACCCGAGATCGAACTGCCCGAGGCTATTGCGACCATCACGTCGACCCCGGCCAAAGCCGTCGCCATGCACGATCGCGGCGAAATTGCCGTCGGCAAGCGCGCCGATCTCGTACACGTGCGCGAAAGCGATACACCGGTTGTGCGCACCGTCTGGCGGGAGGGTCGCCGTGTCCTCTGACACGCTATCGAGTGCGCCCCCGGACACCGCTGCCGCTCGCGATGCGATGGGTGGCCAATGGGTGTTGGTGGTCGGGCCTTCCGGGGTCGGAAAAGACACCTTGATCAATCTGGCCCGCAACGCGCTGGCCGGCCAGCCCAAGATCCAGTTCGCGCGCCGCATCGTCACCCGCGCAAAAAACGCCTTCGAGGACCACGACACCGTAACGCCGGCGCAGTTTTCCGACCTCGAAAAGGCCGGCACCTTTGCTCTGTCGTGGTCGGCCCACGGTCTCAGCTACGGTGTCGCGCGGCGCTGGGCCCAAGCGGTGGCGGACGGGCGCATTGTGGTCTGCAACGTTTCGCGCACGATTGTCGAAGACGCCCGGCGTCGTTATGGCCGCGTTGCAACCGTCCTGGTGACCGCGCCGGATGATGTTCTTGCAGCGCGTATCAAGGCACGTGGGCGCGATGTGGGACCGGCATCGCGCACCACGAGAGACCTCAACGCCTTGGTCGAATCCCAGGCGCAGCTGATCATTCAAAACACCGCCACAGCCGAAGCCGGTGCCGAACAGCTGATCGATTTCCTGGTCTCGCTCTGCGGCCAGCCCTGATGTTGCCTCAAACGTCGAAGAACACGGTTTCCTCTGCGCCCTGCAGGCGAATGTCGAAGCGGTAGGTCGGCCGCCCGTCGACGTCGGTCGGCGCCGCTATCAGCGTTTGCCGTCGGTCTTCGGGGACGGCGCCAAGCACCGGATCGCGCGCGTTGATTTCGGCCTCGTCGGCGAAATAGATCCGAGTGAACGCGTGTGACAGCATTCCGCGCGCAAAAACGATCACGTTGATGTGCGGCGCCTGGGCGCCATCAACCGAACCCGGCTTGATGGTGTCAAAGACAAACCGATTGTCAGGGTCGGTGCCGGTGCCCATCCGCCCGAAACCCTTGAAACCGGTGTTGACGCCGCGTTGATCGGCCGGGTGGGCATACCGGCCGCTCCCATCGGCCTGCCAGATCTCGACCATCGCGTCCGGCACCGGATCGCCGGCACCGTCGAGCACCTGTCCGACAATGCGGATGCGGTTGCCATCGACGCCCGGCGACGATGACAGCAGATCACCAGTGGCAATCTGATCCAGTTGATAGCCGTATTGCTCCGAGGTCAACCCGTAGGCGAAGAACGGCCCGACGGTCTGCGAAGGGGTTTGCTTACCGGACATGGTTCAAGCCTCCATAGGCGTCTCATCGCGCCCGCGCAGGACGATGTCGAACGCGTAGCCGAGCGCAAAACCCGCCTCCGTGATGTCGAGCGAGAAGCGGCTGACCAGACGATCGCGCGCGCCCGCCGGCGTCGCCAGGAAGATCGGGTCGAAGTCTAGGAGCGGATCGCCGGGAAAGTACATTTGCGTGATCAGCCGGGTCGCGAAACTCGGCCCGAACAGCGAAAAGTGAATGTGATTGGGCCGCCACGCATTGGCGTGATTGGCCCATGGATAAGCACCGGGTTTGACCGACACAAACCGATAGCGGCCGCCGTCATCGGTGACACACCGCCCGCCACCAAAGAAGTTGGGATCGATCGGTGCATCGTGCGTGTCTGCCGTGTGGATATAGCGACCGGCAGCGTTGGCCTGCCAAATTTCGATCAGCGTGTTGGGCTGGGGGCGGCCATCTTCATCCAGGACCCTGCCCTCGACAATGATCCGCTCACCCTGCGGCGGGCCATCCGTGATGCCGTTGCGTGTGAGATCCGCATCGCGTTCGCCAACCACTTCATGGCCGTAAACGGGGCCCGTCAGTTCCGACAACGCCGCGGCCAGCGGCAACAGCGGTTTGCTGGGTGCGCGCAGCGTCGTGGACTTGTAATCCGGCGACAGGTACGGCGGATGGGATTGCCAGTCACGCGGCTTGAGTATCTGGCTCATTTGACATCTCCCGGGAGTGATCACTCCGAAACCATAGGCCGAACAGGGCGCGGCGCAAAGCCTGAGCGCCATGACTTGTCTGCGGCATTGATCCCTCGCAAACTCGCCCATTCACACACACAAAAATAACGAAATCCAATCTGAAGGAGTGCCACGCATGGGCGATGCGAAAGTTCTGGTTGAACGGCAGGGTCCGGTGACGACGGTCATCATCAACCGGCCCGAAGTCCGCAATGCCGTCGACAATGAAACCGCCGAGGGCCTGGCCGACGCCTTTCGTGCGTTCGAGGCCGATCCGGAGCAGAAGGTTGCGGTGCTGTGGGGCGCCGGCGGTGGCTTCTGCGCGGGCGCCGACCTCAAGGCGATCGCAAGTGGCGAACGGCGCCAGCGGTATCGTCTGACCGGTGACGGACCGATGGGGCCGTCACGGTTGAACTTGTCCAAGCCGGTCATTGCAGCCGTTGCCGGCCACGCCGTCGCCGGCGGGCTGGAACTGGCGGTCTGGTGCGATCTGCGGGTCGCGGAAGAAACTGCGATCTTCGGGGTCTATTGCCGACGTTGGGGGGTGCCCTTGATTGACGGCGGCACCGTCCGCCTGCCCCGTCTGATTGGCCAGAGCCATGCCCTCGACATGATCCTCACCGGGCGCCCGGTCGCAGCGGACGAGGCCCTGAGAATGGGGCTCGCCAATCGCGTTGTGGCGGTCGGTGAAGCGCGCACCGCCGCGCAAGCCCTGGCCCATGATCTGTGCAACTTTCCGCAACTGTGCATGAACCTCGACCGCGCCTCCGTCTACCGGCAGTGGGAACTGCCGTTCGATCACGCGATCCGGGCCGAGTTCGCCCACGGCATTAGCGCTGTTGAAGCTGAGGGCCGCGCGGGCGCGGCGCGTTTTTCCTCCGGCGCCGGACGCGGTGGATCGTTCAAGGACTGATGGCAAAGCACAGGCAAGAGGAAAAGGAAGAGGAAGAGGAAGAGGAAGAGGAAGAGGAAGAGGAAGAGGAAGAGGAAGAGGAAGAGGAAGAGGAAGAGGTTCACCATGACAAAAGTCATCTACGACAAGGACGGCCGCATCGCCCGCATCACGCTCAACCGGCCGGACGTCCTAAACGCCATCGACGATGATGTTCCAGCCGAGCTTGCAGCCTGCGTCGCCGAAGCAAATGCCGATCACAATGTGCACGTCATCGTTCTGTCCGGCGCTGGTCGCGCATTTTGTGCTGGCTATGATCTTGCCGCCTACGCACAATCCGCCGGCGCCAACACCGTTACCCAGGACATGCCCTGGGACCCGATGAAAGACTATCAGTTCATGATGGCCAACACCGAGCACTTCATGTCGCTGTGGCGCAGTTACCGACCGGTGATATGCAAGGTCCACGGGTTTGCCGTCGCCGGCGGATCGGACATCGCGTTGTGTTGCGATCTGGTGATGATGGCTGAGACCGCCCAGATCGGCTACATGCCGGCCCGGGTTTGGGGTTGTCCGACAACTGCGATGTGGGTCTATCGCCTTGGTCTGGAGGGCGCCAAGCGCATGCTCTTTACCGGCGACAAGATCGACGGGCGTGAGGCGGAAAAAATAGGCTTGATCCACCGGGCGGTCCCCGACGCCGAGCTTGACGTTGAGGTCGAGGCCCTGGCGGAACGTATTGCCGGCGTGCCGCTCAACCAGCTTATGATGCAGAAGCTGATGATCAACCAGGCCGCCGAAAACATGGGGCTGAGAAGCACCCAGCTGATCGCGACGGTGTTCGACGGTATCACCCGCCATTCACCGGAAGGGCTGAACTTCAAGGACCGCGCGCAACAGAAAGGCTGGAAACAAGCGGTCCGCGAGCGCGATCTCGGGACCTTCGACTGGACCAACAACCGCCCGATCAACAAGCCGACCTAGAGCAACCTGCCTTTATTCGGAATCGGAACGATCCCGAATAAAGGCAGAAAGTTGCCCGCCTCTAAAGTGGCGATCATCTTTGTGCTTTAAGTTGGAACCGCAATAGCGGTTCCAACTTAAAGCACGATGATCTAGTGGTCTCGACCACCAAAGAAAGCGTTTTCAGACACTCAGATTTGGTCTGTGCCAAGGCGCGGTGGCCGGGGCGGCGAGCGGGATGGTTCCCGCCAACTCTGACATGCTATAATGGCGCCTCAAGCCGATCCGCAGGGCCGGGTGCTGTTGTGCGCCGGCTGCGTTGCGCACCGCTTATGGTCCATGCACCATAAGCGCGGCACGCGCCTTGCCGGTGCTCAAAAAAAGCTCCGGTGAAGTGCCCCGATTCTTAAGCTGGGGCGGTATAAGTTCCGAACAGGAACGCGATTGACGAGGGCACTGGAAATCGATGCGACGCCAACTTCATCTCAACCTTTTCATTCACAGTCGCGGCCACCATGAGGCCGCCTGGCGCCATCCAACCGCCTCGCCCTTGTCGGTCTTCGATATTGCCTATTATCAAGACCTGGCGCGCAAGGCGGAAGCCGGCAAGTTCGATTCGATCTTTTTCGCTGACCAACTGGCGCTCGGCGATGACATCGCCAGCGGTCCGCGGGCCGGTCTCGAACCGCTGACGGTACTGGCCGCGCTGGCTGTCAGCACCGCGCGCATCGGTCTGATCTCGACGGCATCGACGACGTACTTCGAACCGTTCAATCTTGCCCGCCAGTTTGCATCGCTGGACCACATCAGTCGCGGCCGTATTGGTTGGAACATAGTCACCTCCTGGCTCGCGACGGCGGGGCGCAACTACAATGACGTTCACCTTGACCATGCCAGCCGTTACGAGCGTGGCGAAGAGTTCATGACGGTGGTCAAAGGGTTGTGGGACAGCTGGGCCGAGGATGCTGTGATCGACGATCGTGCAAGCGGGCGTTTTGCCCGCGCGGACGGTATCCGGCCGATCAACCATGTCGGTGAGTTCTACAAGGTGGCCGGCCCGCTCAACCTGGCGCGGTGTCCCCAGGGCCGGCCCGTACTGGTCCAGGCCGGCTCATCGGAAACCGGTCGCAATTTTGCAGCGCGACACGCCGAAGCCGTGTTTACGGCACAGCTCGAAAAGGTCACGGCGCAGGCGTTCTATGGCGATCTCAAGTCAAGGGTGACGTCGGCCGGGCGCGCGCCGGACCAGACGATCATCCTGCCGGGGCTCAGTCCGGTCATCGGCTCAACCGAGGCCGAGGCCCGCCGCTTCGCCGACGAGCTTGGTGAACTGGCCGACCCGGAAGTTGGGCGCAAACGCATGTCGCAACGCTTTGGCGGTCACGACTTTTCTCATTTGCCGCTCGACAGGCGGTTGTCGCCGGAAGATTTCCCCGATCCGGACAAGGTCGAAGCCGCACGCAGCCGCACCGAAGTCATCGTCAATCTTGTCAGGCGCGAAAAGCCGACCCTGCGTCAGCTTCTCGCCATGCTCGCCGGCGCCAGAGGGCATCAAACCTTTGTCGGCACCCCAGAACAGATCGCTGACTTGATGGAAAGCTGGTTGAGCGACGGTGCTGCCGATGGCTTCAACATCATGCCGCCGGTTCTGCCAAAGATGCTGGAGATCTTTATCGCCGAGGTTATTCCGGTCCTGCAGAAGCGCGGCTTGTTCAGGACGGAGTATGCCGGCGAGACGTTACGCAGCCACTATGGTTTGGACCGCCCACCAAGCCAGTTCGACGGATAGTCGGGTTGGCAGGCGCTAGAGCAACCTGCCTTTATTCGGAATCGGAACGATCCCGAATAAAGGCAGGTTGCTCGCCTCTAAAGTGGCGATCATCTTTGTGCTTTAAGTTGGAACCGCAATAGCGGTTCCAACTTAAAGCACGATGATCTAATACCAGCTCAGTCTGAAAGGCTCCCGTATTACCGCGTCAAGCCCATCCGCAGGGCCGAACCCTTAACCAATCGCCGCTGTGCGGCGATCGATGAGGGGCTTTCAGCCCCTCATACTCCCCGACCAGGGGATGGGTCCCCTGGACCCCGGCCTTCATCAGAGGTTGCTTAGATCGTTTGTGTCGTGGACGGGGCAGCGGGTATCGCCCGATGCACATGCTCGCCATTGCACCGGGCTACTGAGCCAACTTGACCAGTTCGTCAGATATGTCGATCGCCTCCTTTATGAAGCGCTCGATGGTCGCCTGGGCGGAGCCGTTGCAGCTGCGATAGGTCCGCGAATAGCCGCGATAACCGCGGTTGAACCGCCGGGCGAGCGTCGCCTTCTTGGACAGCGTTGATCCTTCCGCGTCGAGCAATTCCTGCATGCCCTTGCGCCAAGTCTGGCCATCATTTGCGCCGCAAAGCTCTCGCAAATAATGAATGGCCCCCAGCAATTCGCTGAGACGATATAGTCTGTCGTCGTACGGTCTTTCCTGCGCTCGTGCATGGCACGACGCCGCGGCCAGTCCGGCAGCAAGCACGGTCGTGAGGACCAGAGGTTTCCAACAGCACGATTGGCGCAAGTTCATTCCGGTCGCTCCACGCTACCGCCGCCGCATTAGTCCGACCTGCCGTAATTCGGAGTTGGAACGATCTCGAATTAAGGCAGCTTGCTCGGTGCCAACTTAAGGCACGATGATCTAGACCTGAGAGTGTCGGCCAGATCAAGGCCGTCCTGATTTTGCTGCGATGTCAAGGCGGCCGTGACCTTGATCAATCTGAAGACGCTGCAGGTGTTGGCTGTCGGGTGATAATC
Organism: Hyphomicrobiaceae bacterium; assembly: GCA_965223355.1. GTDB lineage: Bacteria > Pseudomonadota > Alphaproteobacteria > Rhizobiales > Hyphomicrobiaceae > Tectiglobus. The sequence continues at coordinate 1,209,716 of CBDCWE010000003.1, read as the reverse complement.
CGCCCGTGCGGATGAAAGGCGTGAAACACAAAGGCGAATGTGACATCGTAGGCGACATCTTCCAGCCTGCCGTCACCTGATTTGCGCTGTGCGGTGACGTTGCCGACATCGCGGCCCTTGGCGATCAGATGGTTGTCAAGCGCCGAGGCCTGGCCCGCGCGCCAGCGCAGCATGACGCCGTCCCACTCATATTGCTTGCGCTCGCGCAGGAACGGCATGGCGACGGCGACGGGCTTGTCAGCTTCGCGCACAACGATCACACGAACCATCGGCGCAATACCCGCCGGCATACTGCCGCGATAAAGAAACGGTCGCGCGGCCGTGTCGTAGCCGACGTAGGGGTTGCGCCCGTACTGGCGCATCGCCGGATTGTTTGGCACCTGGATCTTGCCGGTCGGCCGGCGTTTGCGGAACTCGGCGTAGCTCTCGAGGCGCGATGGCACGATTTTCAAACGGGTCCCGAGCATTTCGCCGACAATTGCCTCACCGGTGAATTGCTGCCACCAGCTTTCGGTTTGGCGGTCGTACATAATCAGGTCGGAGTTGCGCAGTTTGCCCGTCGTGCCGAAATCGAAGACCTTATTGTCAACGGTTCGTTCAAACACCAGCGCGGCGTTGCACAGCGGGCAGTAAGTGACGGTCACCGGCAGGCCGCCGACGACATCATTGACAATCTCGTGCCAGGTCAGGATGCGAAGCGGATAGGCACGCGCATCACCGTTGATTTCGAGGCCGATAACCGGCTCCATGTCGGCCAGCCTGGCGGCCTCGGCAAGCGGCTTGAAGACCGGGTTGTCAATTGACGGAATGCCGTCCTTCGGCGGTCCGCCCGAAAGCACCTGTTTGAAATCGATGCTGGTTTTCGAGAAGTCGGTGTGTTTCCATCCCTCGATCTTCCAGATCTCGGGTGATGCAGCAACCGGCGGCACGGTGGCCGCGGCCATACCCAGGCCGATGATTAGCGCTGCAGTCGGAAGCGCATTCTGAAACATGTGCCCATCCGTGGTGTTTATCGCCGACGATCCCGCACCCGAACGCCCATCCTATAGCGCTTCAGAGTTAGTGGTCTCAATCACTTAAAAAAAGCGCATTCAGACGCTCAGATTTGGCCTGTGCCAAGGCGCGGTGGGTGATGCTGGCGCATCGCAACGCCGCCGCAACGCCGGCACCAGGCCAAATCTGAGCGCCTTCGGTGCGTGTGCCCTGGCCCCTTGAGGGCGTCAGCCGCGCTCACCATAGCGCACGCTATGCTTTCACACGCCTTCCTGCTCACGAACCAGGGCAGCGCATCTGAATACGCCATTTTAAGTGATTGAGACCACCAGCGCATGCGGCCGGGTCGTCAACTTGGTTTACAAATGCGTGATCTCGTGACGCCCGGCGTTGGTCCGGGCAACAGGTCCCGGTTGCCGGAACCTGCATTGCGATGTCGACCCGGTTCGCGACCGAGATCACAGCCGGCGGTCTATGATCCGACGCGCCGTGGCCACGAATTCCGCGATGCGCGGCGTCAGGTGATAGTCCGACAACGCGCTCGGGTGAACGAACCGCGCGGTTCGCGCGTCGCTGGCGGCAACAGCATCACCGGCAAGCCAAACACCGCAGAATACGCTGAGCACGTAGTGCGCGCGCAACCCGCCCGTCTCATCATGAAAGATCATGTCGTGAACATCGACCAAGCCGGCAATCTGCGCCGTCACGCCGGTCTCTTCCAGAACCTCCCGCGCGGCGGCATCGCGGGCCGCCTCGCCAGGCTCGATGTGGCCGCCCGGCAAACTCCACGTACCGGCGGAGTTGGCCTTGCCGCGCTCGATGATCAATACTTTGTCGGCGCGAAAGATCGCGGCGCTGGCAGCTGCCTTCGGCCAATGTTGCGCTGCGGCGCTAAAGTGTGACACGAGTGAGTTTGCTCCATTGCAGTTGCCAGGACGCAAGACATGCCGTCACGGTTCAGCTTGACGACCGACCCGGACACGGTACAGGCGCATTTCGGCTACGCCAACCATCATGCGTTTCCGCCGCGCGAAGCCATTGCAGCGGCCGAGCCGGTGATGATCGTGCGCCGCGGCCCCGGCGGTGATGTTCAATCGCATCTCGTCCGCTGGGGCCTAATTCCGTCCTGGGTACGTGATTTTGACCGGCTCGGCACGATCCTAACAGCGCGCACCGAAACGATACTTGAGAAAATCTCGTTTCGTGGCGGCATTCGCCATAAGCGCTGTTTGGTGCCGGCCAATGCGTTCTACGTGTGGTCCGGTGCGAAGGGCCGCCGGCGCCCGCATGTCGTCGCGCTGGCGGACAACATGCTGATGGGCTTTGCGGCGATCTATGAACAATGGATGGGCGCTGACGGTAGCGAAATCGACAGTGTGGCGATACTCACGGTGCCATCGAAGCCGCCGCTATCGGCGTTTACGGCACGCGCGCCGGCGGTTGTCGAAGCGCAGAACTTTGCATCCTGGCTCGACTGCCGCGGCGTCCGCGCGCAAGCGGCCTTGGCGCGACTGTCCGGCCAGCACGCCCCGGAGTTCCACATCGATCCAGCCGAGGACTAGATCATCGTGCTTTAAGTTGGAACCGCTATTGCGGTTCCAACTTAAAGCACAAAGATGATCGCCACTTTAGAGGCGAGCAACCTGCCTTTATTCGGGATCGGAACGATCCCGAATAAAGGCAGGTTGCTCTAGAACCTGACGTCAACCGTCAATCGTCAACCGGATCGATCCGAGTGACTGACAGCTAACACACTGTTCCACAACGGACTATTGTGTTGCCGTTGCGACCGCAACCCGCGCAGGTTCTCGCAGACCGGCGCATTCTCAATACTGTTCACGATAAATGCTAGGACGAATACAAAACCGAAGATATTCTGCAACTGTCAAGAGCGTGCCGTGCTATAGTAGTTGTGTTGTCCGCAATGGTCTTGTCATTCTGTCGCATTATTCTCGACTTTTGCAAGAAGCCGGAAGCGGAGATCTTTGATCGCACGGACACGGAGTGACGTGGCTTCGTTCGGCAACCGCAATCGTCAGTCGGTTTCGTGTTAGAGAATGTTGTACAAGGGTGAAGATTTGGAACTTTTGCTGCCGCACGGCCGGGGTGGCAGTGGCCGCGCGTTAACGCGCCTGCCCGCCGGACCTAACTGGTTGACGCGCGCATTCGAACCAGCCGATAGCCAGCGCCAGTTGTGGGTCGATGAAACCGTGCTGCAATGCTGCAACCAGGCCTACGATCTGGCGGTTGTGCATCGTGCGCCGGAAGTCGGCCTCGAGCACCTCGTGCACGCTATGACGCTGGTTGCCAATGCGATCGAGGTACTGCGCGGCTATAACGTCGATGTTACGACGTTGCGCCAGGAAAGTGCCGCGATCATCGCCGGCGACCGGCCGCTGACGATCGCCAACGGACATGCCGCGCCACGAAACTCCGAAGAATTCCTGGCCGTTCTTCAACTCGCCGCCGACCGCGCTTACTCCGAGCGGTCGCCCATCTCAACCGAAGCCATTCTGGACACGTTGTTCGATATGAAGAGTGATCAATCCCGCAACCTGCTGTCCCGTCATCGCGCCGACTGGCGCCTGCGCTCCCAGCCGGAAGCGCCATTTGATGCAACACGCGAGCGCTCACGAGAGGCACCGACCGTGACGGATGATTTCCAGAACACCCGTCTCGATGAGCTCGAGCGTGCCGTGCACAAGCTGGCCGGCGATATCTCCGAAAACAAGGATGCCGTTGCAGAACTGCTGTCGGAACTGCGCGGCGAAACGGCGGATAGGCCGCAACCGGCGAACGGTTATTCCGCGCCCGAGGCGGGCCCGGCCCGAAACCGGGGCGGCGGCCTCGAAGACGTACTCGATCGCCTCTATGCTGTGCAGCGCAATATCGATGCGCGGTTCGGCGAACTTGCCCGCGGCTGGGATCTGCTCGGACAACGCATCGACGAACTTGAAAATGCGGTCGGACAACAGCCGCGGACCGAGGTCGAGTTCGATGAGACGGTTGTCCAGGCGATTGCCGCGCAAGTCGCGGGCGTGCTGGCCGACAAGGTCGACAAGATCGACCGCCTCGAAACAACGCTCGGCGGCTTGCCCGACCGCCTGATTACGATGGAGCGCCGGCTTGGCCAAGCATCGGCGAGCGTTGACCTGGCACCGCTGACGCAGCAACTGACCAATGCCTCGAACGAGATCCGAACCGATCTCGCCGATCTCGAAAAGCGCCTCAACATGCTGGCGGTCGGCAACGGTAGCGATGTCGCACCGCTGCTCAGTCTGATGGACAAAATCGAGGCCCGCGTCGATGACACCGGCCTGCTCGTTCAGGGCCACGGTGAGCGCTTCGATCAGCTTGATCGGGCGGTCGCGAATCAGGATGTCGGCGGCGAGCGGATCAAGGCGCTGGTCGATGAAGCGATGGGACGCGTTGCGCGGACATTCGAACACCAGCAAGATGCGATCGCCAATGCGGTTGCCGCGGCTGCCACGTCGAAGCTCAGCCTGGCGAGCGACACCATCAATGCCCGTGAAGCTGAACAAAGCCGCATGCTCGCATCGATCCTCGAGCACGTCGCCAAACTGGAGGCGGGTGCCGGCGGTGTGATCGACAGCGGACCGCTCCTGACTGCGATCAACTCGGTTTCGCGGGAAGGCGAGACGACGCGCGATGCGATGATCAAACTGAACACCAATCAGCAGACGCTGGCGAACGCCTTCGACCTGTGGCGCGAGGAAACACGGACCGAGTTCGCCGCTTTGCGCCAGGACGTTGCCGTCGCCGCAACCCCGCCGGGCGTCGCGGCGACGGACTTCGGCGACCTGCGCAAAAAGATCGATGATCTCCAGTCATCGATTGCAGAGCATCAGGATTTCTGGACCCGGTTCCGCATCTGGCTCTACGGCACGGACGACTGGTATGGCGCCAGCTGGGACCGCGGCGCGCGATAGCGGCAACGGGCGGTCTCTCGGCGCGCGCGGCGATCGCCTTCCAGAGTTGGCTGGATGAACGACCGCGCCAATCATTGACGCTTTATGCGGGCTGGTATTAGAGCAACCTGTCTTTATTCGGAATCGGAACGATCCCGAATAAAGACAGAAAGTTGCTCGCCTCTAAAGTAGCGATCATCTTTGTGCTTTAAGTTGGAACCGCAATAGCGGTTCCAACTTAAAGCACAAAGATGATCTAGGCCGGGATGATCCCGGACACTATTGTTGCGTTTTGTTGCGTTGGCCGCGGCGCGCTTCAGGCCTGGTGTGGGCGGCGCTTGGCAATCGCCCATTCGAGGCCGTCGGCGGTCGGCGACACGGTGACATCCATGATCGTGCGATGGCCGTCGACGACGCCGCGCCAAATCTCAATCCAGCACGCAAGCAAGTCCTCTCGCTCCGCATCTGTCAGTCCGCGCGCGATCCTCAATCCGCTCTGCCCGATGGTGAGGCGTGACGTCCCGTCCGCACTGTCGATGCGCACGTCATCGCCCATCCCCTGGAACAAGGTTGCCAGCAGGCCGGCCGCCGCGTCGGGGCCGCCATCTTCGGTGCCGAGCAGCGCCGCCATCCGGCGGCTGTTCTGGAGCCCAGTCAGCCGCGCGGCAGACTTGCCAAGTGCAAGCGCGCGCTCGCGCCCGATGACGCCGACGAGCTCACGAATGGCGTTGCGGATGAACTCCACGGCATAGTTGCGATTGGCCTTCGCCAGCCGCAGCGGGTTCCATTGGTCGCTCGGCGGTGTCGGTTGCGCATCGCCATCGAACGGCGGCGGCAGCTGATCCGGTGCAAATTGCAATCGCTCGTCTTCGCTCAACTCGTGATCGTACTCCTTGAAGTATCCACACAGGCCGAACTGTCCGGTCATATCTTCGGATACGCAGACAAAGCCCAGTCTTGGGTTCTTCAGCGACACGCCGTTGTGAGCATACCAGCCCCGGAGGAAGCCGCGGCTTGACTCGACCGGCACACCGCACAGCGTTGGGCCGTCATACATCCACCGCGGATAGCGAAAGCGCACCCAGGCCTCCTTGTCCGAGACCTCCATATACTCGACGGGAACCCCGCCAATGCTGTTGGAGAGCACGTGGTAGCGCGCGCAGGCGACCGCGTCGGGCAGCCCTTTGAGCCCGAGTTTCTCAAAGCTCGAGAGGAATTTTTCTTGATGCTGACGCCGGAACAATCGGAACATCCAGGTGCCGATGACGTCCGCTCCTTCGCGCACGGCAACCATCAATTGCAACCCGAGAAGGTACTGATGGTGGATTTGTGCTTGAGCCTCGATTGCGCGCAGGTCCTCGGTCATCGTCGTGATCAATCGCCCTTCTCATGCAGCTGACAGGTCATGCAGCTGGCAGGTCGCCGGATCTTGGACGCAGCGGCCAGTGTTCTCATCGCAATCTTCGGCACGGTTCACCGTGCGAGCGGCACGCGCGAGCGCCATGGCGAAGACTTGCTCGTTGTCGACGCTGGTGCTGCCTCACCGACGCGTGGGTGCCACTCGTCTCCGCCGCAGCACCAGCTGACTTTTTGATTGGGTTCTGAAGTAGCAGACGTTGCTCCACCTGTCACCGGAGGCAAGCATCCGATCCAGAACAGCCAGACCATTTTGCAGAACTTGACGCACACAACTTTTGCACCTGAGGCGGGTCGGACAAACTCTGAAACGCCATCGCTGATCGCGCCTCTATTGTGGGCCGTCGGCGGCAACGTCGCCGCCCAGTACAGGCCGCCCCATGCCCCGATAAACGGCAGGCCCTATGCGTTGGCGATCGGCGGTCGACGGTCGTGTCACACGTCCATGTTGGCATACCCCATCAAACGCTGTCCGGCATCGACGACCAGGGTGTGGCCGGTGACCTGACGCGCCGAGATCAGATAGCGCACGCCCGACACGATATCATCCGCACCCAAGCCTTCGCCGAGCGGCGTCAGGCGCTGGCGGCGGACAAACTCCTCCTGCGTCTGGCCGCTTGGAAGGACCAGGCCGGGGGCAATGGCGTTGACCGTGATGCCTTTGCTGGCGAGATCGAAGGCCGCGAGTTTGGTTGCACCTTCAAGGCCGAACTTGCCGCAGAAGTAACTGAAGCGCTCCGGATAGGCCGCGGTCAATTGCGTGTCGAGGATGTTGATGATGGCAGCATCTGCCGGCACCGGTTGCTGGTTGGCGAAAGCCTGCATCAGAAACACCGGCGCGGCGAGGTTGACGTTGATGAGCCGCCGCCAACTGTCAGGCGTCAATGTGGCGAGATCGTCCACATCAAACAGCGACGCCGAGTTGACGAGTACGTTGACGGGGCCGAGCCGCGCGCCCGCCTCGCCAATCAGGCGACCACTGCCGTCGGCGTCTGTCAGATCATGCTGCAGTGCAGCCGCGCGGCCACCTGCGGCTTCAATCATCGCAACGGTGTCTTGAGCGCCTGCGGCTGAACCGTTGTAGTGAACGGCGACGGCGTATCCGGCCCGTGCCAAGCCGAGAGCAATGGCGCGGCCAACCCGCCGGCCCGCACCGGTGACAAGCGCGACGCCCGTTGTGTGATACGGCCCATGGTCATGATCGCTCATTGCTCACAGACCTCCAGCAGATCGATCACGGGCTGGACGCGGGCGGCCTCGTGGCTGCGTATCAGGTTGGCCTTGGACAACAAGGCCAGCGTCGCCGAGCAGGTCTCACCGCAGCGCACCTCGTCCTTGAAGAGATAGACGGACGCCACCATGGTCACGCAAACGGGCCAGCCGAGAACGCGAAAACGAAAGGCCCGGAGCATGCTTTCGGTTTGATAGCGGACCCGGTCGGGCCCGTCAGGAAGGTTCAAGGCGAAGCCAAATCCCGGATCGATCCAGATCCGCTCGATGCCGGCGCGCGACGCGAGTTCCAACCGTTCCCGGAAGAACTCGAGCTGGCGTTCGACCAGAACATCGGAGCTCGGAAGTTCGTCGCGCGAACGAGCGTTTTCGCCGGGCGTGTAGCACAGGATAATGCCGGCCTCGTGCTTGGCGATCATCGCGTAGAAGGCTGGATCATCAATACGGCCGGTAAGATTGATGACGCCGGCGCCGGCCTCCAGTGCCGCATGGGCAACGTCTGCGTGGTAGGTCTCGGCTGACACCAGAATGCCGTTGTCCGCAAGCGCCTTGACCACCGGTATGAGCTTGGCGATCTGCCCGTCGACGTTGATCAGGTCAGCGGTTTCGTCCGTCGATTCGGCGCCAACATCGATCATCACGCAACCTTCAAGCGTCATGCGCCGGGCGCGGTAAAGAGCGCCGTCAACCGTATGGCAGATGCTTTCGCGATAGGTGGAATGGCGCGACAGATTGATGACGCCGAACTGATAGAGCTTGTCCTCGAATGTGATGGCGAACTTCGGAAACGAGAACGTGCGAACGGGATGCGCGAATGCGTCCTGATGCATTGTCCAGTAGGCGAGGAGCTTATCCGGCGTGATCATGTGTGATGTCCTTGTACGTTGGTCGCATACCAATTGGTCGAGACGAGACGGAGGTCGCCGGGCGCCGCCGGGATGGCGGTGCAAAGATCGGCCAGTGTTCGCTTCAAGACCGGATGGGCCATGTCAGGGGCGACGTCGCAGACCGGGACCATAACGAAGCGACGCTGATGCATGCGCGGATGGGGCAGCTGCAATGTCGGTGTTGAAACAATCTGGTGGCCAAGGATCAGAAGGTCGAGATCGAGCGTGCGCGAGCCCCAGCGGACGACCCGTTCGCGCTCACGTTCGGCCTCGATCCGGTGCAACACTGCCAGGAGTTCCAACGCGGTGAGGCTTGTCTGTGCGAGTACGGCGGCGTTGTAGTAGGGGCCTTGCCGGTCCGGCCCGCCGACCGGTGCGGTCTCATAAAGGCCGGAGATCGCCAGTGCGCGCACGGCCGGCTCGGCGCTGAGCAGATCGAGGCCGGCACGCAAATGCGCCAGACGATCACCGAGATTGGACCCCAGCGCGACAAGGCACTTTGCCCAGTCTGCGCGCGCCGGTTGGCCTGCAACTTCGCCGTGCCTGTCGGGGGGAACTGTCATCGGCCTTCGGTCTATGTCCTGGTCCGCTCGATTGTGAGACCGACGCCTTCAACGTCGGCATAAATCGCCGTCTTAAGAACGGATACGCGGACGCCGTCAACGAGATCATTTTGCAGCACAAATGCCGCGATATCTTCAGCCCAGGTCTCGACGAGTTCGACATGTTCGTTGGTGGCCGCACGATCGCGAATATAGGAGACCGTGTCGCCGTAGGAGACATAACGCCCCGTCGTGCGAACGATCTCGGCATAGTCCGGGACGGTTGTCATCTCGATGTCGAACCTCACGCCCTGGCGTCGTGCACGCTCGAAATCGTGCACACCGATGAAGGTTTGAACCTCGAGGCCCTTGATGATGATCTTGTCCGATCGGGGCGTTTTGCTGCCAGCTGTCATGGTTGGTCCCGGCATCTGGTTAGCGATTGCCGTAGCGGCGAAAAATGCGACGAATGCCGCTGCGATACGGTCAAACGCCATCGTTGCGATCACATGTGCGATTGTGATTCAAGCGTTCTAACCGGTCCTATGGCGCCGGTCCACAAACACCGGTAAACGTACCGCGGATGCTTGGTCCGCTCACCACGAACGTCTCCCGATCGAGGATTGTTGCAACATGACTGAAGGCCGCCACTGGTCTGACGATGTCTTCCGTGAAATGAAAGTGCGCAACATCGAAACGGTCTGCACGGTGCCCGACGGTGGCCTGACGAAGTTGCTCAACATGGTCAAAGATGATGACGCGATGCGCCTCATCACGCTGTCGAGCGAACAGGAGGCGATGGGCATCATCGCTGGCCAGTGGCTCGGCGGCAAACGCGCAATGGTGGCGATGCAGTCGTCGGGTGTCGGCAACTGCATCAACGCGCTCGGCTATCCGAGCATCCTAAAGGCGCCGTGCCTGATGTTGGTGACCATGCGTGGCATCTGGGGCGAGTTCAATCCCTGGCAAGTGCAAATGGGCGTGGGGACCCAGCCGGTTCTGGAAGCCATCGGCGTCAAGTGTTTCGCGGTCGCGCAGGCAAACGAGGTTGGCGAAACATTTGGCGCGGCAGCCGATATCGCGCTTAACGGCGGCCTGTCGTGCGCGGTGCTGGTGAGCCAGCGCGTGATCGGGGCAAAAGGTTTCGGGCAGGATTGAGGGCTGCGGCAATGGACAGTTTACAATCAAATAAACTCCAGCGCCGCCAGTTGGTTTTTGATCTGTTGGCACGGCGCAACGGTGCGCTCGTGGTGCCGGGTCTCGGCTCTCCCACGTGGGATGCGTTCGCGGCAGGCGACAGCCCCGAGTACCTCTATTCCTGGGGCGGCATGGGCCTGGCGGTGCCGACGGCGCTCGGGCTGGCGCTGGCGCGGCCCGACAAGCGTGTCCTCGCACTGACCGGCGATGGTGAAATGATGATGGGTGTCGGCTCGCTCGGCGTGGTGGCGGACAATGCGCCCGACAACCTGGCGATCCTGGTGCTCGACAACGAACATTTCGGCGAGACCGGTCAGCAGAGCGGGCTGACAACCAACCGCGCCGACCTGTGCAAAATCGCGCAAGGCTTCGGCATCCAACAAACGATGCTTGTGACCGAGCACAGCGCCGTGGACGATCTCGCGCGGCTGCTGTTCGCGGAGCCGGGGCCTGTGTTCGCGGTTGCCAAGATCGCGCTCAGCGAAGATCCGTGGATGCTGCCGGAAAAGGACGGTGCCGCAATTGCCCGCCGGTTCAGGATCGCGCTTGGCGTTGCGCAGGCGTGAAGCCTCGCGACGCAATGTGGCAGTTGTGGCCGCGCGCCTACTGTTATTCTCGTCCCGACTCGAACGAGCGAAAACCCAGGTGAGTGAGGCAAGCAATGCGCAATTCGAAACAGAGGGCCGCTGCAACCATCGCCGCGCAGGCGCTCCACATCATCAACGAGCAGACCGGGGCGGTGGTGCCGGGCATCGAACCGGCGACGACCTTCGCTCGCAACAGGGATTATGAGTTTAGAGCCGAGTTCGGCTACGCGCGTGAGGCCGGCCCGACAACCACAGCGGCCGAGGCGATCGTCAATGAACTAAGTGGCGGCGCCGGAGCCTTGCTGTTCAATGCCGGCCTCGCCGGCGTCACCGCCGTCCTCGAAACGGTGCGCAGCACAGAACACGTCGTGGCACCGCGGGTCATGTACCACGGCACGATCGCCTGGCTTGAACGGTTGGCAAAGACGCGCTCGATTGAGGTCACCTTTTTCGATCAGACGGAAGCTGGTGCGCTGGCGCGTGCCATCAAACCGGGCCGGACCTCGCTGGTGTGGATCGAGAGCCCGGTCAACCCGACCTGGGATGTGATCGATATCGCCGCGTCAGCCGAGTTGGCCCATGCGGCCGGTGCGGTGTTGGTGGTCGATTCAACGGTGGCGCCGGCGTGCACAACCGATGCCCTCGGGCTCGGCGCGGATATCGTCTTTCAGTCGGCGACGAAGTACCTCGGCGGACATAGCGACCTGACTGCCGGCGCTCTGGTTACCGCGAACGACGACGCGCGCTGGCGAGAGATCTACGACATTCGCAAGATGGTTGGCAGCATCTTGCCGCCGTTTGAAGCGTGGCTCCTGATCCGCGGCATGCGGACGCTGTTCGTCAGGTTCGAACGGGCGTCGCACAACGCCTTGGCGATCGCGCAGCATTTCGAGGGCCATGCCAAGATCGAGCGCGTTCTCTATCCGGGCCTCGCGAGCCATCCGGGCCATGCGCTGGCCAGCCGGCAAATGACGAACGGTTACAGCGGTATGCTCTCGGTTCTGGTCAAAGGCGACGCCGAAGCCGCGCGCACGGTGGCCGGTCACTGTGAGGTGTTCATGCCGGCAACCTCGCTCGGCGGGGTCGAAAGTCTGATCGAACACCGCAAGACCGTGGAAGGCCCGCACAGTCACGTGCCGGACAACCTGTTGCGTCTGTCGGTCGGCATCGAAGCGGCACAGGATCTGATCGACGATCTCGAACAGGCGCTGGCCCAGATTTAGACCGTAGACCCTATGGCCTTTGGGCGGCATGGGACGGCGATACGGCATCGAACATCCCGCGCGGCCTGGCGCCGGCATGACCAGAACCCCGAGGCGTCATACCGGCCCTTGCCGGCCCCGGTGCCGGCCGGGGGTGCCGGGGTGGCGGCGTGCTGGGGCCGATCGTCCGACAGGCGCGGCGCTTGTCGAATAAGTGGGCCGCGGCGATCAACGCCGGGCTGAGGCCGAGTTCAAGCTTTCCGGCGGTGCCCAAGCCCGCCCTACGGCGGGCGATCGGCGCGCGATCTTCGCAGATGTCGATCGCCAGATCCGCGAGCCGAAAGTCTTGATCCGATGCAAATGTGAGATCCGGAAACCGGTCAACAATGTCGTTGCGCAAATCCTGAAGCTGCTCTGCAAAGCGCTGCCGCTGGACATCATCTTACATGTATTCGCGCCGCATGGTTTGCGAGGCGCGGTCGTAGCGGAACGAGACATACCCGTTCTCACTGATGACACCATGGACCGGCAGAACGCGGGCCATCATTTCACACCAGCCCGCGGCCCGCCGCGTGGCGACAATGACGGCGATGCCGCATCGCTCCAAACGTTCCAACGCGGTTAGCGTCGCACTGGCGATACGCCCGCCGTTCGTCAAGGTCTCTTCGAAATCGGTCAGCAGCACGCGGACGTCTGCGAGGTCCGCCCTGGACGTCACGTCGAGCTGGTTTGGCAAGCTCGACACGTCACGTGTTCCCTCGATCGCCCCGAACCTTGCAGGCGGCTCATCCCTTTTGGCCGGTGCTCAGGGAGGTGAGATTGTCGACCAACGACCAAATCGCCGCCGACCCGACCACCAATATGGCCGCTTGCGCAACTGTTGCTGCCGGCGTCGTCGCCGCCCCCAGCCACCCGGCTGCTGCCGCAACGACCACCAACTGGCCCGCCGTCCGCGCAACCCTGTAAGCTCGATCACTCAGCCGCGCTGCAAGCGGTCGTGATGCCTGCGCGGCAAAGGCCTTGAAGTAGGCCAGACTGAGATCGCGGACAAAGACTGCCAGAAACAACCAAACATGCATCCAGCCGGCGGCAACAAACGCCAGGAAAATTGATTGTGCATAAACGCCGCGGCTCACCGGCTCCAGTATTCGTTCTGCGAGACTGCCGTGGTTGTCGTCACGACGGGCCCAATCTCCGGCGCTATCCAGCACGGCAATTGCGACCATCAGGAGCACTGCGAAGTCTAGCGCCAATTCGCCGTCGATGACAATGAGTTGGCCAACGGCAAGGCCCGAGACCGCGCGTCCAACGCTCAACAGGTTGGTGATCGAAAGCGTTTCCCGTTTCTTGCGATGACCGCCTGTCGTGTCCATTTTCATTCTTGCTTTGTTGTGAGGGCGATTGCGGCTGCGGTTCACGGGTAATGCCAACTACCTTGAACCTATGCGACGACCGCCCATTCGCCAAGCGCTCGAGTGCACGGACGATCACCGTTCACCCGCAACACCGGGTCCGGCCGATCGCGACAAATCGCTCGCGCACGGCCCATGCCACATCTGCCCCATTGCCCGGCGGCGATCTGACCGGCAGCAAGCTCTGCCAGCCGTTCGATCGCATGCACGATTATCTTCGATTTCCTCTCGCACGATGGCGATGCTTCGAGATTATGCTTTAATGACGTTTCGGAGGAGCCGCCAAATTATCGGGAGCGCAGTAGTGAACAAGGACAAAACCGACAATCGCATCCTCGATGCAACCAAGATTCAGGCGCGGGCCGTGATCCCCATCGTCAAGGAGCTGGAACAGGAAATCGGCATGGAGCGGGCCCACGCGATTGTCGGGGCGGCCATCGCCAAGGCCTATATCAAGTGGCGCGACAAGCGCGGCTTCGAACCTGATTCCCATCCCGCCACCGAAAACGAGAACGCGCCGGACTTTCCGGTCGAGACGGAGGTCGTCGAGAACAACGCGGACACCTATGGCCACAACATCACCGGCTGCGCGTTCGCCACGTACTTCCGTTCGATCGGAGAACCCGAGATCGGCGCGCTGATGACCTGCGGCGTCGATTTCGCGGCCGAAGCCCACATGCGCCCGGGATGGGAATTTTCACGAACGCAAACCTTGATGCAAGGCGCATCGCACTGCGACTTCCGCTGGCGACGCAAATCGACCGGCTGACGACGGCTTCGTCGCCAGTATTCGAAAGCCGCGGCTCAACACTCGATGCGCAACCACGGTGGCCGATTGTGGGGCCTACGAGATCATCGCCGCTTTAGAGGTCGCGATAGGGGATCCGGTAAACCCCGCGGCCCGAGGCGGAAGGGGAAGAAAATACGGCATGAAACATCAGGCATGGAACATCAGGCATGGATTGGCGATAGCATGAGCACAGCCAACAAGGGTCAGACCGGCATCTGCCGGCCCTGGCGCCGGCCGCGGCGGCCGGCACCGATCATCCGAACAGCGCGGCGCCCATCGACAAACGGAGCCCGGCGACGCGCGCCGGGGTGAGGCGGCGTTAGAGTTTTTCGGCGCGGCCAAGTCCGCCGCAGGGCGGGCCGCTCCGGCATTCAGCCATCACGGGATGTCGCCGGCTTTCGAGCGTTTCAGAGTTAGCCCGAACCATCCCGCGCCCCACCCGGCCATCCCAAGCCCATGATCTCCTGTAGGGTCGGGCGGCGGCTGAACCAGGGCAGCGTATCTCAATGCGTCATTTTCGGTGATCGAGACCACGAGATGACGGATGTCATGGTCAAGCCATCCATCTTCAGCTTCACGCCGAGGCAATGGCTGATCCTGTTCATGATTCAGCTCACGACATTGCTGTTCGGCATGTCGATCACGCTGGCCAATGTCGTACTCCCGCAAATCCAGGGTGCGATGTCGGCGACCCAGGATCAGATCGCCTGGGTCGTCACCTTCAATCTGGTGGCCGCCGCCGTTGCTACACCGCTGACGGGATGGCTTGCCAATCGCTACAGTTGGCGCGCCGTTTTGTTCGCGGCGATGGTCGGCTTTACCATCAGTTCACTGCTGTGCGGCATTGCCACGAATCTCGACTTCCTGGTCGCAGCCCGCGTTGGCCAAGGCTTCTTTGGCGCGGCCGTGATGCCGTTGGGCCAAGGCATTCTGATCGCAACCTTTCCGCGGTCCCAGCACGCGTTGGTGATGATGATCTGGGGCGTCGGGGGCGTTTTCGGCCCGATTTGCGGCCCGGTCCTCGGCAGCCTGGTGAGTGAGGCGTTCGGCTGGCGCGCCGCCTTTGTGATCATCGCGCCGCCGAGCGCGCTGGCATCGGTCGTCGTTTGGTTTGCTCTTGCCGAACACACGGCCCGGCGCCGGGTCAAATTCGATTGGACGGGATTTTTGTCGCTTGCACTGGCGGTCGCCTGTGCCCAGCTGATCATGGATCGTGGCCAACGCTTGGACTGGTTCGAATCCGCGGAGATCATCATCGAGGCATTTGTCGCGATCACCGGCCTCTGGATCTTTGTCGTCCACAGCCTCACCGCGCAGAACCCGCTGATCAAACCGGCGATCTTGTTGAACCGAAATTATGCCATCGGGCTTTTCACCATGTTCATAATCGGCATGTTGAGCTACACGCCGATGGTTCTGTTTCCCGGCCTTCTCAACGATCTGAGAGGGTACCCGGAAAGCGTCATCGGATTTCTCATTGCCGGCAGAGGAGTTGGCAACCTCGCATCGTTTGCCATCGTCGTTCCGGCAACGCGATGGAACGCGCGACTGGCGATGGCCGTCGGACTTGCAATCCAGGCGGTCGCCGGTCTGTGGATGGCGAATTTCGACATCAATGTTTCGAGCTCAGATATCTTCTGGGCCAACGTTCTGCAGGGGTTTGGCTTCGGCCTCGCGTTCACGCCAATGTCGGTTTTGGCCTTTGCGACGCTGCCCCGCCATCAAGTTGCCGAAGGCATGTCTCTATTCCACCTGGTGCGCAACTTCGGCTCGAGCCTGTTCATCTCAATTTCCGTGGTGCTGCTGATCCGATCGGCAGCCATCACCTACTCACACATGTCCGAAAGCATCTCGCCGTTCAACCGCGCGCTCCAGTTCCCGGATGTCGTCGGCAATTGGAACATGGGCACGCCGAGCGGCCTTATGGCGCTGGCAAGCGAAGTTCAAAGACAAGCAGCCATGATTGGATATATCAACGCCTTCTACCTATTCGCTTTGACGGCGGCGATCGCAATTCCGTTCGCCTGGTTGATGCAAGATGTGCCGAAGGACCCGCAACCGCGCGCCCGTCGCAGCCCCTCACGCGGAGGAAGCCATGGATCATGATCAACTGCGCGACTGGTCGAAACGCGCCGCCGACTGGGCCCATTCCTATCACACCGGTCTTCGTGACCGCGCCGTCCGCGCGCCCTTGAACCGTCGTGCAACCAGCGCCCAGCTGCCGGCCAGCGCACCTGAATTGCCGGAACCGATGGCGACCATTTTCGCCGACTTTGAGCGCATTGTCCCTGACGCCATGACGCATTGGCAGCATCCGCGGTTCTTTGCCTATTTCCCAGCCAACGCCGCGCCCGCCTCGATGCTTGCCGAACAGTTGGCAAACGCCATGGCCGGTCAGGCCATGCTCTGGCAAACAGCTCCGGCCGCAACGGAGATGGAAGAGGTTATGGTCGACTGGCTGCGCCAGGCACTTGGCTTGCCGGACGGATTGCGCGGCACGATCCATGACACGGCGACAACGGCGACGCTTGCCGCGGTCCTGACCATGCGCGAGGCGGCGCTCGACTGGCAGGGCATCGACAAGGGCCTGTCCGCGCAACCATGCCTGCGCCTGTACTGCAGCGCCGAAACTCATTCATCGGTTGACAAGGCGGCCCGCCTGTCGGGCATCGGACAGGCAAATCTTGTCAAAGTCCCGACCGATGACGGCCATTCCATGCACCCGGCGAAGCTTGGCGCTGCCATCAAACAAGATCAACAGAACGGACTGCTGCCGGCCGGCGTCGTCTTGTGTGCCGGTGGCACTTCGATCGGCGCATTTGACCGCATCGCGGAGTGCATTGCCGTTGCCCGGCACGCCGGCTTACCAGTGCACGTCGATGCCGCCTGGGCCGGTTCGGCGATGATCTGCCCGGAGTTTCGGGAGCTGTGGTCGGGCATCGAAGATGCCGACAGTATCGTCTTCAACCCGCACAAGTGGCTTGGCGCCCAGTTCGATTGCTCGGTTCAATTCCTGCGCGAGCCGGCGTGCCAGATCCGCACCCTGGGTTTGCGACCAATCTATCTCGAAACCGCCACCGAGGACGAAATCACCAACTACAACGAATGGACGCTGCCGCTCGGTCGTCGCTTCCGCGCCCTCAAGTTGTGGTTTCTCATGCGTGCCCACGGCCTCGAAGATCTGCGCAGGCGAATGCGCAATCACGTCACCTGGGCCAACGAACTGTGCCTGAAGTTGAAAGCTGTTGCGGGCATCACCATTACGACTGAGCCGTCGTTGTCGCTGTTCACTTTCGCGCTTTCCAACGATGCCGAAACCGAGGACCTACTCAATCGTATCAACGATGACGGACGCATCTATTTGACCCAAACCCGGCACGCGGGGCGCTACGTTATCCGTGTCCAGATCGGGCAGTTCGACTGTACGCGCGAGGATGTGATGATGGTGGAAACTGTCGTTAGAGAGATGCTGGAGGGGTGAATGCTTCACCGGCGAAAGCCGATGGCTGGCCGTGACCGCCGAATACCGGCCCGATCGCAAACAGCCCGCCCGCCGAAGCCGGGACGGCGTTTGGCGCCTGCGAGGCGGACCACACCGTCGCCGCACGACACAAACAAACAGTCTCCGGGAAACCCGGGGCGGTTCATTGTGCCGTGTCGGACTGCTCAGAGGACCCGGGCCGCTCGGCTAGAGCAACCTGCCTTTATTCGGAATCGGAACGATCCCGAATAAAGGCAGAAAGTTGCTCGCCTCTAAAGCACGATGATCTAGTGGTCTGTCTTGGCTTTCGGCTGAACAGATTTCGGAAACAAGTTCAAAACATTGGCTGTCTTGTGCACCCAACACCGCTGTTGGGCGGTGGTTGGAAACACTTCGCGCAAAGCAGCCCAAACGCCCATAGAGCCATCACCGACCGCCAATACCGGGGCACTTGCCAAGCCACGGGCCTTGAGATCCTGCAACAACTCGCGCCAGCTTTGTGTGCTCTCGCGACAGCCGTCGGTGAAGCCGACAAGTCCCTTTTTTGCCCTCTGGCGCGGCGCCGATGATGACAAGCATGCATTGGCGATCAGGCCCGGTTCGCGCCTGAAAATAAATCCCATCGGCCCAGAAGTAGACGTAATGGCGCGCAGGGACTTTCTCACCAGGGATTACATCAGCAACTGGTCCGCTGGCGAATAGTCATAGCCGAGTGCGGTGGCCACCGGTTCGCACGTAACATTGCCCAACGCAACGTTGAGGCCCGCTTTGAGATGAGGATCATCAGACAGTGCCCCGCGCCAGCCCTTGTTTGCCAACTGCAGCGTAAACGGCAGCGTAACGTTGTTTAACGCATAGGTCGATGTCTTCGGCACGCCGCCTGGCATGTTGGCAACACAATAGTGGATGACGTCGTCCACAACGTAGGTCGGATCGTCGTGCGTAGTTGGTTTCGATGTCTCGGCACATCCGCCCTGATCGATCGCCACGTCAACGATGACCGAGCCGGGCTTCATCGTCTTGATGTGCTCACGCGTCACCAGCTTTGGTGCTGATGCACCGGGGATCAAGACACCGCCGATGACGAGATCGGCCTGGGCGATGTGCTGGTCGATCGCATCCGCTGTTGAATACACCGTGTTGAGCGGACGACCGAACTGGGTCCACAACCGTCTCAGCGCGTCGACGCTGCGATCGAGAACCCAAACGTCCGCGCCCATCCCAAGCGCAATATGAACCGCGTGCGTGCCGACCATTCCACCGCCGAGAACGACAACCTTGGCGGGATCGACGCCCGGCACGCCACCGAGCAACAAGCCAAGGCCGCCGTGTGCCTTTTCCAGGAAGTACGCGCCGGCCTGGATCGACATTCGCCCGGCAACCTCGGACATCGGCGCCAGTAGCGGCAGGCCGCCGGTTGGCGAGGTTACGGTCTCGTAGGCGATGCAGACGGCTCCGCTCTTGACGAGGTCGGCCGTCTGTTCAGGGTCCGGCGCCAGATGCAGGTAGGTGAACAGGATCTGGCCCTCACGCAACATCGCCCGCTCAACCGCCTGCGGCTCCTTGACCTTTACGATCATGTCCGCCTCGGCAAACACGTCAGCAGCGCTCGCCAAAATCCTGGCGCCGGCGCGCTCGTAGGCGGCATCGTCCATGCCGATACCGATCCCGGCACCTCGTTCGACAACGACCTCGTGGCCATGACTTACCGCCTCGCGGACGCTTGTTGGCGTCATACCTACGCGGTATTCTCGAACCTTGATTTCCTTAGGAACACCAATGCGCATTTGCGCCTCCAATGAGGTTGCGGCAAGCCTCTCAGGCTTGACCGAGCTGTAAACGATCGCCGCACCCCCAAGATTTGACTTTGCCTTGATCGTCAACGTGGAACAGGACACCGGAGCGGCGCCGAGGGACACTTTCACGAGGGGCTTGGTCGGGCCGGCGTTGCGGGTGATGGTGGTTGCGGTCGCCGGCCGCGTCTGCGGCACGGCGAACATGTGATCAGGCGCCAACGACGCGGGTCAGCGCGCCATCGATGGCAGCGACAATTTCGTCGATGTCAGACCGGGTGCAGATCAACGCCGGACTGAGGCACAGCGTGTTGTTGAGGCCGGCCAACGAACGGTTGGTGGCCCCGATGATGACATTGGAATGGGTCATACAGTCCGTCACGATAGCCTGTACGACACTTTCATCGACCGGCTCCTTCGTTTGACGGTCGCAGACCAGTTCGGCGCCACACAACAGGCCCTTGCCTCGAACATCGCCAATGATGGCGTGCCGGGCCTTGAGGTCTTCGAGCTTGTCGAGCAGATAGTGGCCCATCTGCGTGCAGTTTTCGCGAAGCCTCTCGTCTGCCACGATGCGCATGTTCTCGAGTGCCGCGGCCGGGCCGCCGGCACATCCGCCGAATGTCGAGATATCGCGGAAACAGTTCATCGGGTTGTCAGGTTCGGATTTGAACTCGTCGAAGACGGCTTCGGTCGTCACGGTGCACGAGATCGCGGCGTAACCGGAGGCCACACCCTTGGCCATCGTCACGATATCGGGTTCGATGCCGTAATGCTGATAGCCGAACCAAGTGCCCGTGCGGCCCATACCGCAGACGACCTCATCGACAATGAGCAGTATCGCGTAAGTCTTGCAGATCTCCTGGACGCGATCCCAATACCCTGTCGGCGGCACGATGACGCCACCACCGGCCGTGATCGACTCCAGGATTAGCGCGCCGACGGTGTCGGCACCCTCGCGCAGAACCACCTCTTCGATGGCATTGGCAGCCCGGATCCCATAATCGTCAACATCACCCCACTGCGAACGGTACTCCAGGCAATGCGGCACCTCGACAAAGCCCGGTGTAAAGGGTCCGTACTGGTCCTTGCGTTGCTCCTGACCACAGGAAGATAGCGCTGTAATGGTTGTGCCATGGTAGTCGCGGTTACGGTAGAGGATCTTATGTTTCTTGCCGCCGTACTTGTTGTGGGCGATCTGGCGGACGATCTTGTAGGCCTTTTCGTTGGCCTCGGAACCCGAATTCGAATAATAGACGCGGCTCATGCCGGGCATCTTATCGATCAGGCGCTCAGCGAACAGAGCCCCGGGGACATTGCCGGCCGTGTTGGCGAAGTAGTTGAGCTTGATGAGTTGATCGCGCACGGCATTGGCAATCGAATGGCGACCATAGCCGACATTGACGGTCCAAACACCGCCTGAGACGGCATCTAGGTACTCGCGTCCTGCCGCATTCCAGACGCGCATCCCCTTGCCTTCGACGATGACGAGCGGATCAACCGTTTCGAACTTCTTGTGTTGGGCCATGTGATGCCAGACGTTGGCACGATCAGCTTCGATCACATGCTCGAGATCGTTCATTCCTTGGTGCAACATGGTATGGCACCTTCTCTCACTTTGATGTTGTCGACAATGAAACCCGAATTGTCGAGTTTCGGAACGATTGATGGTCCGGCGTTTCAGCGGACCTGTGCCGCCGCCCCAAGCCGTGTTGGCCGCACGCCCTCGATTCCGCGAAGATGATGATCGCCAAACAGCGAGCGCTTGCAGCCACCAAACGAATAGTGGGCAACCGAAACCGAAATAATATTGGCGCCGGCCGGGCCGATCTTAACGTGCGGGTCAAAGTTGCAAGCTGCATCACCACCGCGCGTGACGATCGCCGTTCCGTTGCCGTGTTCATGTCCGTTGATCATGCCCACCGCCTGCTCGTCGCCGTTCTCTTGCTCATGCGCCTTTGGTACGTATACTCCGACACCCCGACGCACCTTGTTGCCAAGTTACAATCAACCCGAAGTCGGGCACAGATACAGAATTCAAGATGTTAGGCGACAGATGTTGTCAATGGAGAGCGCGGCGTCCCCCGTTGCGGCCGACGCGATCCTGCGCATGACAAGTGCTCATTTGCGCAGGCCGCGCTTTGCGACATGACGGCGGCGCCAAGCCCGCGCCCGGGCACAAATCACCCGAAACACTGGCACGTCGCGGCGCCCAGGGTGGCCCGCCTCGCCATTCGAACAACGGCGCTGCGGGTTCGGCATGCCGCCGAACAAGCCCGGCAGACCCTACGACGTCACGACGACGTCAGAGAAAGAAATCGGTCGCGTCCGCCAAGCTCGTCGGCAATGCCCTGATAAAGGCACAGGTTGAAAATGCCGCTGTAGGCGTTGAATGATATGCGCTCGATGCCGACCAGATCACCCGCCGCTGCAATCAAGCGCAGTACCGACATCGCCAACGTCGACGGCAGCCGCCGGGATAGGCACAACCGGACAAGTGTCCGAACCAGGATGTGGCGTTCGCGGTATTCGCGTTGAACCGTTTCCAGCAGCCATTTCTGCCCCTTGTCACGCGAGAAGATGACATCGTTGCGCCCATAGACGTAGGGTGTGGTCATCCACGACTGGAAACTGCGCTGCGCGTAGTGATGGCCGATCGCCTCGGGGTTAAACTTGAACCGAAGTCCGCGGTCCATCAGCCGGTAGCCAAGCTCGACATCTTCCGCGCGTTTGAACCGTTCATCAAAACCGCCCGCAGCGACGACATGGGCTAACGCCAGTGAGCTGTTGCCGGTGTAGAACTGGCGGGCCGTCGGGGTCCAGTCGCCGCGCGCCATCGCCCCGTACTGCTCCAACAACTTGGCCTGCTCCCAACGGACCCAGGACGACATCGCGAAATCGTCCGGGTTCAGCATCGGCCCGAGCACAACCAGTTCGTGCTCGCTGGTCTCGTGGCAGCGAAGATGTTGCGTCAACAGTTCCGGCGCCGGAACAACATCATCGTCAACGAACAGCACCAACGGGCCCTGGGCATATTGCAGGCCGGTGTTGCGTGCCGAAGCCACACCGCCGTTGTCCTTTATGACGGGCTTCAGGCGCAATGGCGATTGCAACGCTTGGAGAAATTCGTTGGTGCCGTCGGTCGCGCCATCGGACACGACGATCACTTCAAATGTGTCGAGAGGTTCGGTCTGTCTCTCAAAACCCGACAGCACCTGCTTGAGCCGATCCAAGCGGTTGAAAGTCGGAACGATGACGCTGACCTTGATCATTGCTCTACGTGTGCTCGAAGCGAAACCAGCGCGCCAAAATTGCGGCATTCGGCGCGCCTATCGCCCTTTGGAGTTAGCTCAAACCATGCCCGCTGCCGATACAGGCCGATCACGGCCCGTTGAGCCGACCGACCACCTACAACGCACGTACGACCCGGGCCGGCTGTCCGACGGCAACGGAACGCGGCGGAATGTCTTTTGTGACAACACTTCCCGCCCCGATGACGCTGCCGGTTCCGATGGTCACACCCGGTAGCACAATGACCCGCGCGCCGAGCCAGACGTTGTCCTCGAGGACGACTGGGGCGGACGGCGGTTGTTCGTAGCGCCGCTCGGGTTCCAATCGATGGAAGCCGTTGTCCATGATGATGGCGTGAGTCCCGATGTTGCTTCTGGCGCCAATGCGGATCAGTTGACTGGCCGAGATTGAACAGCCGTAGTTGATAAAACATCTTTCACCGATATCGAGTGTTGCGCCGGCGCCGGCCGCCAGCTCCAGAGTTGCAGCCGTCGAAACGAGCTTGGCGCGGTCGCCGATAACGATGTTTCCGTAAGCGTGGATCAGCGGTCGCCCCCATAGGCGCACGCGCGGCCCCAGCAACGTTGCACGGCGCAGATAAAACCGTGCCCGCGCCACCGCCCCGAAGTCTTGCAAGACCTGACCAACATTTAGCCTTTGCACGTCGAACAGCTCCAATGTCTCAGGACCGCCTTAGATTATTGCCGCGCGTCAAGCGGGTCAGCATCGCCTGGCCAACTGCCTGTCGTCGGCATCGTTCGGATTCCGACGACAGGCAGGTTGCTCCAGACGTATCGACATGTGGCGAAACCGATCGATGAGGCGTTGGTCAGCCTGCCGCAATCGTCCTGCGGTGCCGTTGACCGTTCAATCACGAGCGCAACGTCTTGCCCACTGTCAATTGCGAAGTTGGTTGCCGCAAGCGTTGCGGGAGGCGGCGGGCCGGCCGCCACCTGCTGTCGTTGCGTAATGGTTGAGCTTGGCGATGAGAGATCGGATAGGGACGACTTGCCTCGGCGACAACGATGAGAAACAGAAGCCACATGGCGTCGTGGGGAATCAGCCAGTAGGTGTCCAGCAGGTTTGCCAGTGACGTATAAAGACCGATCGACAACAGCAGCCAGGCTCGAACCGGGTCATTGTTCATGATACGGCCGATGACGTGAAATGTCGCAGCAATGAAAACCAGGAAAATGGATAATCCGATGATGCCCGTTTCTAGCCTGACGTCCATATAACCGCTATGGCTCGAAGACATGGTCTTGACGAAGGCCGGTCCCTCGCGCACTGCCGGACTCATCGGGCCGATCTCCCAGAACGACTGGAACCCCCACCCGAACCATGGCTTTTTCGAGATCTGAGTCGAGATGAAATCCCATATCACTGTTCGTCCGGTAAAAGTCGGATCGCCGGTCAAGTGGTAGGAAATTCGATACGACAGATTTGTGATCAGCATCGCTGCGCCATACCAAGACAGCGGTATCATGAGCACGATCAGCAGTAACGGCCGGCGAAGCTTTTGGGCTGCGATCATCGCCAACAGCGCCAGCATCGGCGCGAGCAACAAAAACCCGAGGGCGGACTTGGACTTGCTTTCCAGCAACAACCATGCGGCAACCGCGATCGTAATGATTGCCAGCGCCCGCCGTCGCCAGGGCTGAAAGAGTTCGTGAACGGCAATCAACAACGCAATCGATGCATACATTCCCAAGTACTGCTTATGGAAGAAGTAGCCCGGATGCCCGAGCACTTCGCCGTTATAGTCCTGCATTGGCGGGATCGAATTGACATAGCCGGCGGCGATGATCATCGCCGTCAAAAAGCACCAGTGCAGTTGTTCGATGGTGCTGCCCGAGGGCCGAGCCAAGGCCAGCGGCACGATGATCGTCGCAATAACCATCATCTGCAGCACCCAACGCGTCATCGCGTGATCGGGACTGAGAGCCCAATTCACGCCGGCGCCGGCAAATGCGAGAAACAGCAATAGCGCAACGATGGGCGGTGCGCGAAAGATTGACAGTGTGAGGCGCCGGTAGCTAACCGCGGCAAGCACCACCGTGATCGCGAATATTGCCGGCCAGAAAACCCGAAAGCCGTTTTCACCTGGCGCAAAGCGGCCGATCAGCGGGGCAACGATCAGCACAAAGCTGAGAGCGATCGGTGGTATTGCCCCTAAAAGCCAATGCATCGTGTGTCTTGCGCCCGCAATTGTGCCGCCAACTCAGTCTGATGGGCGCAGTCTGCAACCCGCCAATCCAATACGTTACGTCAAGGTCGCGATCAGAGGTCAGCCAAAGCGACGTCGTGCTTGTCGGCGTCAGCCGAGCACATAGTAATCGCTATGCCGTTTACCCTTGTATGCCTCGATGTACTTGAGTGCCTTTGGATTGGCCTTGTTGAGGACAACGCAAACCCCGCGCTCCAGTATTGATGGTAGCTCCATGAACGCCTCGATGACCAAACGTTGGCTTGTCGCTCCCCATTCAATGACGAACACGAAGCCATCGCACAAATGCTCCATCAATCTGAGATCGTTGATCGAGCCGACGGGCGGTACCTCAACGATGATCACGTCGTAAAGGTTGCGCGCCTGCGCCAGAACGGCCTCCATCTTCGACGATCCAAGCAGTTCTGCAGCGTTCGGAATGCGGTCCTTGTTCGAACTTGCCAATATGTCGACGCCGAGACCTTCATTCCTCGTGAGAAACTCATGAAGCGAGCCCGGCTTAGCCAAAGCTTCGACAATGCCGACCTTTGCATCCGGTGCGATCTGTTTGGTGAGGGAGCGCTTGTGCAGATCTGCATCGATGAGCAGAACCCGCGATTCTGAAAACGACGCCACATAGCTTGCCAAATTCGTAGCAATTGTTGTCTTGCCTTCCTTGGACACCGACGACGCAATGCAAAATACCTTGGTGCCGCTCTCCATTTGATTTTGCTTGATGGATGCCCAAACGCCGCGCAGAGACTCTGTAAACCGGGAAAACGGATGCGCCACGGCATGGAACTCCGGCCGGTTGCGGGACCGAAACCAACCGGACGTTTTGACGAGTGGCACCAGCACACAAGGCAGGCCGGTCGCGCGCCCGATCTGGTCAGGTGTTCGGAAGTAGCCGAATGGAAACTCTCGGGAAAAAACAATCAGGCCACCAAACAACACGCCGATCAAAGTACTCGCAGCGATCACGAACAGCTTCTTTTTCGCTGAGTCGGTGCGCACTGGAACGGAGGCTCGTTTGACAACGCGGAAACTGGGAAAGACAGAGGCCTGCGTCTGCGCTTCACGTTTTTCGCTCATGCGCTGCAGCAGGTTGTTGTAGAGTGTGCGATAGGTATTGGCCTGACTTTCCAGCTCCAACCGCTTTGCCTTGACCTTTGTTTTCGTGGCCTCCTTCTTCAATAAGTTGGCGACAATATCCTCAAGCTCGTCGTATCGCGCCTTTGCCAACTGGTAGTCGACCTTGAGTTTTTCTTTGATACGGTTCTCTTCCGCTTCAATCGCAGACTTAATTTCACTTTGTTGTTTCGACAGCCTCGCGATCGCCAGATGTCTCTTGCCGACGCGGCTGCTGATGTCGGAAGCGCGGGACGATAGCTCCATGTACTGAGAACGCAGTTTTGAGATGAGACGATTCTCATGCGAAATTGAGATCACACTCGTGTCATTGGCACCGACACTCGAAACGCTCTCAAGGCCCGCTCTAGCCGTCGCCATCGCAACGCGCGTCAACGCCAACTGCTCGTTGAGCTTGCTAATCTGTTCGGAATCAATTGTTTTTTCGTCGGTTCCGAAAAGATTGTTTGCCGATTTATATTCGATGAGGGCCCGCTCGCTCGCTTCGGCCTGCTGCTTGAGTTGAAACAGCCTTTCCCGCATGAGCCGGCCGGCGAGCTGGGTCGTGTCCGTTGCCCTTTGCTGATTGGATGAAATGTACTGATCAACGATGGCATTTGCGATAACGGCCGCTTTGTCCGGGCTCCGGGACTCGAAATAGATGCCGAGCACGTTATGCGCCTCGATCATCGTGTTAAGGTTCTGCAGTACGGACTCCACTGCCATGCGTTCTGGGTTCCGCGACTCTTCTGAGCCTCGAAGCCCCGAGCCGATCAGCCGCTTTACCTGTCGCTTGACGGTGCGAAACAAGTCGCGCGCGTAGTCGAGCGGTGTCTCGCTTTCCGGCTCTCCTGCAAATTCTTGGTCGTTCGCCAAATTCATCGATCTGACGACCGGCAACACGGTTACCTCGGAGTCAATTACGCGTGATTGCACTGCAACACCGACATTCTCAACTGCCGGACCGCCAACCAGGTTATTGGCGCGCAGGTAATCGCTTATGCTTCTGTCGAACACAAGCTTGGCATGCGCCCTGTAGTTCGGCTTCATTTGGATTAAGATCATAGCGCTGCAAATCATGCCGATGAGCGCGCACACGCCGATGATAACCCAGCCCCGCCTCACAATCCCAAACAAGTCGGCTGTGTCCGCTCCCGTTGGAACCAGCAGATCTCCAGGAGGTTGCAAGTCCGGTTCCGGGGTGTTCAATTGACTAGGCATTACTCGATGCTCCGAATAGTATTGGTCGCGGCCAAATCTCGGTGTGGTGAACGGCGATCACAGCTTGTGGTCGAACTGTCTGTCAGGGACCAACTCATTCTATAGAGTCAAATTGATCACTAAACCATGGCAATTTAGTAAAATTTAAGCGATTGCGTTAAGGCATTAGCATAAAGGTTCGCCGTTGGGTACCTAATGGTGTTGTGACGGTCCTGAAACACTGTTACTCCCTGTTGGCGCCGTGATGCTGGTATCGCGATGCTGGCGTCGCGATACTGGTGTGGTGCAATATATTTGCCAACTTTTTTGATCGGCAAGCGCTGTTGCCTGGCAGAACTCTGTGGTTGCCGCGGACCGCGTCGCGCGCAGTGCGCGGCCAGGTCCGCAATGTCTGTTGCGTATCTCGCGCACCGGACGGTCGGATTGGAGAGCCTGCATTGGACTCACATAAGCATAAGTATGAGTGTGCGGTCGATGGAACGTCGCACGCCCCGTCGGAGATCGCGGATGGCGACATACAATATTGGTTTCATCCTTGAACAGGCACTGGGACACGTTACCCATTCCAAGAATCTGTTGGCCACCGTGCCGCAGGATCAGGAGGTCAAGCCGCACTGGGCGTTGATCCCGTTCGAAGCTTCGGGGATGGCGGCCACGATCCCGGTATACCGCAGCAACTGGACGGTCAGGGCGGGACTTCGGGCCCGACAACTGGTCGCCAACATGGTCCGGCGCACAACCATAGATGCGTTGTTCTTTCACACCCAGGTGCCAGCGGTCCTGGCGCAGGGATGGATGCGGCGGTTTCCGAGCATCGTATCGCTGGACGCCACGCCGATGCAATATGACGCGTTGGGCGACTTCTATGGACATCAGCGCGGCCCGTCGTGGCTGGAGAGCGTCAAGTGGCGCCTCAACCGCGACTGTTATGCGGCTGCCCGCAAAATCGTAACGTGGGCGGAATGGACCAAGCGCGGTCTCGTCAACGATTATCAGGTGCCGGCTGACAAGGTCACCGTCATCCCACCCGGCGTCAACGTTCGCGACTGGCGTCGCCCGCTCGCCCTGCGTGCGCACAACAAGCCAGTGAAGATCCTGTTTGTCGGCGCAAATCTTGAGCGCAAAGGAGGGTCACTCCTGTTGGCGGCATTTCGCGAACTGCGCAGCCTCGGTATCGAACTCCATCTGGTGACCAAGGACGAGGTCGGGCCGGAACCGGGACTGTTTGTCTACAATGACATGGAGCCAAACAGTCAGCCGCTGAAGGATCTTTATCACAGCTGCGACGTTTTTGCGCTGCCGACGCTGGGCGACTGCCTGCCAATGGCACTGTCGGAAGCAGGTGCCGCGGGCCTTGCGATCATATCCACTGACGTTGCTGCAATTCCAGAGATCGTGCGGCATGGTGAAACGGGTCTGATCATGCCCGCCGGCGACAAGGCTGCTTTGATATCGGCCATAAAGGCGCTCAATGACAATGCACAGTACCGTGTTGCGCTGGCCAGTGCGGCCGTGGCCCATGTATCGCGTTGCTATGATGGCGAAGCCAATGCCGAACGGCTGCTCAACATGCTGAAAATTGAAGCCGAAGCGGCGCGCCATTAGAACGCTGTGGTGGCCGAGCCTTGGACCGCTCGCCGACCGCCAGTACCGAGAGAGAAGCAGGACAAAACAGGTTGCATGCTCCGCCGAACGCCCCCTGACAAATTCGCTTGGCAACTTTCGTTGTCCGGCTCTGCCGCCGAACTGGAATGGCCACTCGGGATCGCATCTGACTTTGGTTCCGGCGCAATGAGGAATGACCGGTGAGTAGCAACCCACGACACATCGCGTCACTCGATCTGTGCCGGGGCCTGGCCGCGCTCGGCGTGCTGCTCTATCACGCCGACTTCCTGTTTTTCGGCCGCCACGATGTGCTTCTGACGCGCGGTTATTTGTGCGTTGATTTCTTCTTCTTGCTGAGCGGCTACGTGATCGCGATGAGCTATGATCGTCGGCTCGCCGACGGCATGCACCTGATGGCGTTCGTCTGGGTCAGAGTGGCGCGCCTGTGGCCGTTGGTCGTGTTGTCGTGCTTGCTCGGCCTTGTCGGTCATGTCGCCCGTGAGATCAAGGCCGGCGGCGGCGTTGAAATGCTGCCGATACTGCTCGATCTCGGCGCCAATTTGGCGCTGTTGCCGGCGCTGACGAGCCTGTATTTGTTTCCGTTCAATGGTGCGGCGTGGTCGATCTTCTTCGAGATGGCAGTCAACACCTTCTATGCTGCGATTTACAAATATCTGAGCAGCGCCATGATCCAGGTGTTGATCGCGGCCGGTGGTGTGGGCCTGGCAATCGCCGCCGTCGTTTACAACTCGCTGGATGTCGGCTGGTCGAGTGACAATATTCTCTATGGGTTTCCGCGCGTCATCTTTTCCTTTTTTCTCGGCCTGCTGATTTTCAGGACCGGCTTTCGCATCGATGCCGGCTGGGCCGCAAATCCGCTGACGTTGTATGTGTTGCTGGCGATGTCGACATTGATCATGAGCCTGCCGTTCGGGCTTCCGGGACATTTGGACGGATTTTATGATTTGGCCGTCGTCGTGGTGTTGTTTCCGGTTGTGCTCGTCGTTGCCCTCGCAGCCCGGCTGCCGTCCAAAGTTGCCTCATTTGCCCTGCTGTTGGGTGGCGTGTCGTATTCCGTCTACCTACTGCACACGCCGCTTATGGTGTTGTATTCTGCACTGCCGCAAGTCCTGCTGGGTAACAAAGTTGGAGACTATGTACCCTGGGCGGGAGTGATCTTTCTGCCGCTACTGTTGTGGGCTGCCTATTTGACCTGGGTGCTGTTCGAACTGCCCGCGCAGCGATGGTTGCGCAGCTGCTTTGTCACGGGCAAGACGCGCAGCAAGGTTGATGAAACAGGCGGATCAGCGAAGGAGGATGCGGCGCGCCGCGCGCCTTCACATTGACGATTGAAGATTCTTGACATTGACAA
Organism: Hyphomicrobiaceae bacterium; assembly: GCA_965223355.1. GTDB lineage: Bacteria > Pseudomonadota > Alphaproteobacteria > Rhizobiales > Hyphomicrobiaceae > Tectiglobus. Next base: position 1,179,434 of record CBDCWE010000003.1, on the reverse strand, counting down.
AGCCGGAATGGCACCTGGGACAAAGCCGGAATGGAACCTGGACCCGAGTTTTTTGCTTGGCACAATTCCGGCATACTGAACGCACGAAAGATCGCCATGGCTGCAGTGCGGCGTTGCCGTGCGGCGCCACTGTCGGCTCTTGATCGGAAGCATTCTGAACCCGGTTGAGGGCAGGTGGCGCCGAGGCAGGTTGCGCTGAGTGTGACGTGGCGACATTTGCTCGTTGAAGAAGGTCGGGAAGAAGGTCGGGAACATGACTGACTTGGAAGCGCCGCTGATGTCGGCCCTGGTTTGCACGCGCGATCGCGGCCAGTCGATCGTTGACACGATCACGTCGATATTGGCCAACACGCACCCGAACTTCGAGCTCGTGATCGTCGACCAAAGCACCAACGATACCACAGAGGACGCGGCGCGGCCGTTCTTTTCCGACCCCAGACTGAGGTACATTCGAAGCTCGACGGCCGGCAAGACGCGTGCCCTTAATCTTGGCGTTTCCGAGGCCGGGGGCGAGGTCGTTGCAGTCACCGACGATGACTGTACCGTGCCTTCCGACTGGCTTGAGAAGCTTGCGGCCATCTTCGATCGGAATCCGAAGGTTGCAATGGCGTTCTGCAACGTCGCGGCTGGTCCACATGATGAATCGGCGGGCTTCATTCCGGCTTATATGCGAACGGATGACAAGTTGGTCACAACCAGCCGCGATAAATGCTCGGCGCGAGGAATTGGTGCCGGGATGGCGGTGCGGCGTGCCGTGATCCTGAAGCTCGGCGGCTATGACACCCTGCTGGGCCCTGGCAGTCGGTTTGGCTGCTGCGATGATGGCGACATGGCCGTTCGGATCCTGCTGTCGGGCAATCACATCTACGAAACCTCGACCATAACGGTGGAGCATTTTGGCTTCCGCACGTGGCAGCAAGGTAAACAACTCTCGCGGCGCAACTTCCAGAGCATTGGAGCGGCGTATTCCAAGCTGCTCAAGTGCGGCCGCTGGGACTTCGTGATCATTCCGGCCTATGAGTTCGTGTGCTTTGCCGTGTGGCCGCCGTTGTGGTCATTGCTGAGATTTCGGAGGCCGCGCGGCATCATGCGCAGCGTATCGTTTGTGCGCGGCTTCATCGGCGGCATCCTGACGCCGCTTGATCGGGCAACGATGCGGTTTATTGATACCGCCTGAGGTGGCCGAGCCTGGCAGGCGCGGGCAATGGGCGCAACGGACCGGTGGCTGCCTGAGACCCACCCGCAGGGCCGGGCGGTATCAATCGCCGCTTCGCGGCGATCCGTGAGGGGCTGTCGGCCCCTGACAACCCGAGCAAAAGGAGATGCCTTGTGGAAACCTGCACCTTGATCAGCGGATCCCTGAGCCTGAACGGCTATCGGTCCGGCGAAACATGAGGCCTTGACAGACCGCGATCGGCAATCACGACATGCCGCAAGTTGATTCGAATATTTTACACTGTACAACAGCACAAATAGGTTCGTAATTATTGTTGATATATTCTGATTTACTTTTGAACATACAATTCTTGATAGGTAAACTGAACTTTTTCTAGTGTTTTATCTTAAATGACTGACAACTAATCAGTATACGTTGTTATCAAGTCTGGCGACGTTCGCGAGCCACAGCCTTGCAAAACGCCTGAATTTGTTGCTTTGCGGAGACGCGGCTTATTTCAATGTTGTCCACCAACCAACAATCTCATTGTCAGATCGCGCAGAATCTCACAAGATTACTTGAGACTTCAGAGTTCGCACTGGACGTGAACTGAGTAACGGATCCAGTGCAGGTGCGATCGTGCGTGCGGCGTAGAGTTCACTTGGCGTGGGCCCCTGCCCGGAAATTTCACCCGACGGAATATTTGCCATGATTAGACGCCTCAAACTTTGCGGCCTGCTGGGTGTTGTGCTGCTTGCCGGATGTGCGATTCTGCCTGCTAGCGGCCCAGCTGATCGGGACATTCATCGTGGCGCGGTCAGCAGTGTTGAGGTCGACCGACGGCACATCGGCATCGAGTACGTTCTGGTCGACATTACCAACGACGTCGTAAACTTGTCCGAAACGGTAGCCCTGGGATCGTTTTATCGCAGCTTCGGAGAGCGGGCAGCGCCGGCTCCGACGATCAAGGTCGGTGAAGGCGACAGTCTCCAGGTCACGGTGTTCGAATCTGCGGCAGGCGGTTTGTTTGTGCCGACCGAAGCCGGGGTGCGCCCTGGTAACTTCGTAACGCTGCCGGCCCAACAGGTGAGCAAGTCCGGGACGATTTCGATCCCCTACGGCGGCCAGGTGCAGGCCACCGGCCGGACGGTCCTTGAAATACAGGCCGAAGTTGAGCGCAGATTGGCGAAACGCGCTGTCGAACCGCAAGTGGTCATCACGCTGCTTACGCAGAGTGCCGCAACTGTCTCGGTTGTTGGTGAAGTGGCCAGCCAGTTGCAGGTGCGGCCGAATGAGCGTCTGCTTGACGTTGTCGCACGCGCCGGTGGCGCTAAGGAGCCCGGCTATGAGTTGTTCGTAACGCTGCAGCGCAATGGACGCGCTGAGACGGTCCACTTTCCGACGATCGTGAGGAACCCGCGAGAGAACATCTATATTCATCCCGGCGACACGGTCTATGTATACCGCAAGCCGCAGACCTTCGTGGCGGTAGGTGCACTGGGCGCCGGCGGTCAAACATCAGGTATTACCGGTATCTTTTCGTTCGATCAGGAAGTCCTGTCTTTGAACGAGGCAATTGCCAAGGCCGGCGGGCTTATCGATACGCGTGCCAAGCCTTCATCCGTCTATGTTTACCGCAATGAATATCGTCGGATTCTTGAGAGTGCGGGCGTCGACACCAGCAAGTTTCGTCCTGAACAGGACATCATTCCCACGGTCTATCGGGCGAATTTCCGAGATCCTTCAAGCTTCTTCCTGGCGCAGCGCTTCCCGATCCGCCACAAGGATGCGATCTACGTCGCTAACGCTGACAGTGTCGAAATCGAAAAGTTCCTGAGCTTCACGCAAAATGTGACGGGCACCGTTTCGGGCGTCGCGGAAGATGCTCTGGTGACACGAAATTCGATTCGGGCCCTTGGCAACTGACCGGCAGCACCGCCATGGGCGAACGAAGAACGTGATGTCCGTACAGGGGTTGCGGCCACGATGTGCGCCGATGTGTTGTCGATAAACGAGTTGGACGCGTTGCTTGCGACCTCGCTCAGGTGGACCGTCTCTGGGAGACCGTTTACAAGCCCGGGGTCCAGGGGATGATCCCCTGGTCGGGGTGTTTGAGGGGCTGAAAGCCCCTCAAGGATCGCCGCCAAGCGGCGATATGTTAAGGGCTCTGCCCTTATAACGATCCCGCCAAAGGGCACTGCCCTTTGGAAACCTGAGACTTGATCAGAGGTTCCCGAGGCGGGCTGCAGGTGTTGTTCTCGAACATTGTCTTTGCCGCGCCATTGTCATCGTTGTTGGCACGGTTTTCGCATCTCTCAGTAGACGATTTGACACTTGCTATTGACGCGGTTCGGCGCCAATTGATGGCGATGTTGACTGCTTGATTGTTGGAGGACCGCATGCCTGCAGATTCTAGGCGTATACTGATAACGGGAGGAGCCGGTTTCCTGGGCTCTCACCTGTGTGAGAAATTACTAGGGCAAGGCCACGACGTATTGTGCGTGGACAATCTGTTCACAGGTCAAAAGCGCCATATTGCTCATCTACTTCCAGATCCGAACTTCGAGTTCATGCGCCACGATGTGACGTTTCCGCTCTATGTCGAGGTGGACGAGATCTACAATCTCGCCTGCCCCGCATCACCCATTCACTATCAGCATGACCCGGTCCAGACGACCAAAACCAGCGTGCACGGCGCAATCAATGTGCTCGGTCTTGCAAAGCGATTGAGATGCAAGATTTTTCAAGCTTCGACTTCGGAGGTCTATGGCGATCCGACAATCCATCCGCAGCCGGAAGGCTATTGGGGCAACGTCAATCCGATTGGCCCGCGTTCGTGCTATGACGAAGGCAAGAGGTGCGCAGAGACCCTGTTCTTCGACTACCATCGTCAGCACGATTTGCGGATCAAGGTTGCTCGAATATTCAACACCTATGGCCCGAGGATGCACCCCAATGACGGTCGCGTCGTCTCCAATTTCATTGTGCAAGCTCTCAAGCAACAGGACATTACGATCTATGGCGACGGTCAACAGACGCGCTCGTTCTGTTATGTTGACGACCTGGTCGATGCCTTTGTCCGGTTCATGAACACGCCGGACGAGTTTACCGGACCGCTCAATCTCGGCAATCCAAATGAATTCACCATCCGGCAACTCGCCGAAGTGGTCATCGAATTGACGGGAAGCAAATCGGCGATTGTTTCGATGCCGCTGCCCCAGGACGATCCCCGCCAACGTCAACCGGACATCAGCTTGGCCCGCAAGACGATTGACTGGAACCCCACAATTGAATTGCGCGAAGGGATTTCACGGACAATCGCGTATTTCGACAATTACCTCAGTTCCTGACCGAACGCTTGCCCAGCGAGATGCCAGCGAGATGATTGATACCGGCCGGCCATCAGTCTGATGACTGCGTGGTGTCGGCTGGACTGATCGACTGTGCCAGGTCAATCTGTTATCTGGGCGAGCGGCAAGACGAGGCAAAACCAGGGGCAGGCGCAATGAACCGGTTTTTCGAGTACTGCCGATTTCGAACGCCTCCGCGCAAACTGCAGGCGCAGGCGGAGCGCGTGCGTAACGAGTTCGTCGAGCGGGCGGCGGCCAGTGGCGGCAAACTGTTCGGCTGCTGGTCCAGCTTGGTTGGTCTCGGCCTCGAACGTGATGAAGGGATCGCGCTGACGTCGTGGCCATCGCAGGAGCTTGCCCGCAGCGCACCCGCCATGGCCGGCGCTGAGCACCACGTGCTGGAGGCAACGATCCGACCGACGCAGGACGACGAACAGGACTTGCGCGGGGTCTGCGTGTTCCGCTGGTTCGATGTGCCGGCGGCGGACTGGGAGGCGTTCAGAGACATTTCGGATGCGGCATGGCCGAATATGGAAGAGGTTTTTGACGTCAACATCTGTGGCTTCTGGCGCAGCCTGGAGATCAAGCCGCCTGCCAGCAAAACGCTGTTGCTCACGCGGTACGCGGACCTGTCCCAGTGGCAGGCGTCGCGGTGGTGGAACAAACCGGCCGCCGCCGCCGAGCACGCCATGACCCGGTTTCAAAAGCGCAACGATATGATCCAGTCGACCATCGCATTCCCGACGCTTCAAATTCCCGCGGGCTCGTAGGCCCGGCGCGGGACCTACCGGAGCGCATGCCGGGCGGTGCCAGGCTGGTCGCCTGAAGCCCATGACGTGTGTCAATTCATAGCCGGGCTGGCATTATCTGGTATTGTTATGTGTCATGTCCGCAGCCGTCATAGAGAACAACGCCCGTGATCTCTCGAACGAGACCAGGGCGTTTGGCAAATGACGTCGTTCGTTATGATCGATATGGTGCGCTGAACAACCGCCCGAGACAAGGATGGCGCCGATGATTGCAATTATCTTCGAAGTCTGGCCGCATGAAGAGCACAAGGCAGCCTACCTCGACATCGCCGGCGAGTTGCGGCCAATCCTTGAGGAGATCGATGGCTTTGTTTCGGTCGAGCGGTTTCAGTCGATCACCGAGCCCGGCAAGATGCTGTCAGTTTCGTTTTTCCGGGACGAGGCGGCCGTCGATGCTTGGCGCAACGTTGCCGAGCACCGTGCGGCACAGGCCAAAGGCCGTGGCGGGATCTTCAAGGACTATCGTCTGCGGGTGGCACAGGTTGTGCGCGACTACGGCATGACCGCACGGGCAGAGGCGCCGGCCGACACGCCCGCTGGATCATGTCAACGCTAGAGCAACCTGCCTTTATTCGGAATCAGAACGATCCCGAATAAAGGCAGGTTGCTCGCCTCTAAAGCACGATGATCTAGTGATCCCGCATCACCTCAGCGTTCGGCGCCGAGTGCCATCAGAAAGCCGCCGAGCACCAGAACGACCCCGGCAAGGCTAATGACCGTCAACTGCTCGCCCAGCACGATGCCACCGAGTATGATCGCCAAGGCCGGCGCCAGCGCGATCGTCAACCCAGCCGACCCGGGCCCAAGTCGGCGCACGGCAGTGAAAAACAGAAAGGTTGCGGCAAGGGCGACGAGCAGACCATGGTAGACAAGCTGCAGCATGACATCTTCCAGGCTTGCCAGCTGCAGCGCGTTGAAGTCGAGCCCGATTAAGCCGGCGATCAGAAACAGCGGCGAGCAGAGCGCGCGATTGATGGTCAGACTGAGCGGGTCGACCTGCCAGCTCTGCACAAGATGGTTCAGGAGCGTCCACAACAGCGCCGCCAAGCCAAAGATCAGGCCGCCCATCGCAAGGCTGCTCCAGGAACCAAATTCGGGCGTCACCAACGCGCGAGCGATCAAACCGAGCCCGCACAGCAACATCGCCAGGGCAACCACCTGCCCGCGCTGGATCTTGACGTTGCGCAAGAGCGGCGCACTCAACATCGTGGCGGTTGCCAGCAAACCGGCAATAAGCACGGCGCCGAGGCCGGCGGGCAGGTAGGCATAGCCGGCAATGACCAAAAAATGAAACGGCGGCCCGGCCAGCAGCACCATGATCAGGAAGGCCTTGAAACTGAGACGCGAGACCAGACGCGGATAGCCGATTGCATAGATGATAACTGCTACAGGAAAGCATGCCGCGTAGCGCAGAAAGGTCAATTCAAGCGCACCCATATCGGTCGAAATCAAGTAGCGCGAAACCACCGACGATCCGCCCCAGATCGAGGCAGCGCCCATGGCACACAAAACGCCAATAGCGAGGTCTGCGCGCTTCCCGTTGGCATCGCGCCGGCGTCCGGCGAGCGCGTCCGGCTTTCCGTTTTGCAGCGTCACGTATCGACGGCGCCAGCATCGACGGCTGCGGGCAGATTTGACATTTGACTGGCGGACACCAGAACGTGCTGTTGAAAATGCTGCGTGCCGGCCTGCGCAATAAATTGCCCAAGCTCCGTGACGAAGCCGAGCAGATCGTTCTCGACAATGGAACGCACTTTGGTTTTGCCAGAGCAAAGATCGTGCATTGCGGCCATCGCCTCGTTGCTGTCGTATCCCCACACCGTGCGCGTGTTGGCGGCCTGATCCTGGTCGTCGAACGGCGATGAGAAGTAAGTGCCGCCATAGCGCAGCCCACTGAGCCGCGGATCGGCCCGGAGCCTGGCCGGACCGAGTACGATATCACGCGTCATCAACCACTCGCGAAACCCCTGAAGGCTGGCAACCCGGTAGGTCCAATGCACCACGAGCGGAGCAAAGACGATCGACCGGTCGATCATTGCTGCGATATGCGGTTGCGGCTCGAAAGGGTCGTAAGGCAGATCCTGCGCCGGCGTTTGCGGCGGTGGCATTGGCGTTGGCGCTTGTTTCGGCACCACGTCATCTGCCAGGACTGGCACGACGACCGGTTTGCGTCTCGGTGGCATACGCATGATACTTATCTTTGGTTTTGCCTGGCGTTCGGCTTCGCCCTGGAGTTCGGTTTTGCTCGGGAGTTCGGTTTTGCTCGGGAGTTCGGTTTCGCTCTGCAGTTTGGCTGTGCTGCGGAGTTTGGCTTTGTCCTAGATCATTGCCGCTCTTCAAGCGGGCCCCGCCCGCACCTGCGCCTGAGAACACATGAGATCGCCGCCTTTGGGTCGTCGGCGGGGGCGGGGGCCGCTACGAGCCAACTCTGACACGCAATAGACCTCGGCCTCACCTCGCAATCCGGTTTGGCCTCGAATTGATGTGGTTCCCGCACCCGGCTCCTGGACTTGGCTTCTGAACTTGGCTCCTGAACTTGGTTCCCGCACCGACTTACGTTCGATGATTGGCAAATCCGAGATCGCCGATCTGTTGCGAGTCTGGCGACGCGCTCGCAAACACCCGTGACGATGCGCACGTCACCTGCCCGGCTCGGTTGTTGCCCGGCTCAGTTGTTGCCCGGTCCAGTTGTTATATGGCTCAGACCGGCGGTGGTCGCCGCCGGCCCGCCTGACATCATTTGTCAGATTTCTCGCCTGTCATATAGCTCGCGAACGGAACACTCATGGCCGTGCGGACCTGCAGATTGACCGGCTCGACAGCCGGCGGCTCTTTCTTGTCCAGCATATGGGCCGCGAACGGCACACTCATAGCCGTGCGCACCTGCAGATTGACAGCTTCGACAGTCGGTGCCTCGAAGGTTGCACCACGTGCTAAAATGGATCTACTGAGCATGAGATCCTCCCTTGTTTGCCCCCGCCGCGCCAGCTTCGACGGCGGCGCGTTGCCCCTAATCGGTGCTGGCGGAGATAATGTTCTTTTCAAGCAGAAGGTTGAAACCGTGGTGAAATTGTGCACGAGCCGCGTGCTCGCCAAGGCGCGGGCCGAGTTCGCGCACATAGTCGGCTTCGATCTGGGCGAACGGGCGGCCATTGCACAATTCAACGATAAACCAAGCTGCCGTGTTGAGATCGTAGATTTCCGGATCATCGGGCGTGAAGGCGTAGGCGCGCCCCCATTCCTCGAATGGTCTGAGCACCACGTCAGGTGTTTTCACGTAGCAACCGTTGCGGGAGATCACGAAGGTCCACTCCTCGATTGTTGACAATGCAATAAGGATCGCTCGCGCTCAGGCGGCCATGAAAGGCGTAGGCGGTTGCGCGGCAGCCACCGTGTGAGCCCTGAGTCGCCGAACATTCGGGACACGCGTCCTCGACCCGATTGCTGCGCACCTCCCGGTATGTCGGGTGGTTCCAGGTCTCGAGGAATGGAATTTCGGTAATGTTGCCGTAGTTGACGTATTCTCGCATGTAGGGACAGCCGATGGACTCGCCGGTCGGGCTGACAGCTGCCGTTTGCCAGCAGCAGTTGCCGTCGCGCGGGTGCCAGGACTGCATGAGTTGAATGCCGTCGGGGACCTGCAAGCGTCGCAGCGCATCCATCATCTCATCGAGCGACAACGACAGCCGGCTCCAGTTTTGCCGCGCCCGACCGAGTGGGTAGAGGCGCAGGATGCCAACCTGGTCAGCGCCAATGTCTTGCGCCAAATCGATGTAGTTCTGCAGTGCCAAATGATTGCGGCGCGAAAGAATGCCAAGGATCGTCACCTTCAACCCCGCCGCAAGCGCATTCTTCATGCCCTTAAGCGACGCTGCATATGATCCCGGCGTTCCCGTCAGTTCGTCCTGCACATCTTGCTCGGCCGAGAACAGATCGACATAGAGCCGGCCGATGCCCATCTTCTTCAGGCGTCGCGCCCGATCGCCATCAATGTCGACGGCATGGGTTCGGATGGCGATGAACAAGCGCCTGCTTGCATGTTCGAGGAGTTCTTCGAAGTCCGGCCGGTCAAACGGCTCGCCGCCTTCGAAAAAAATGTGCAGAAAACCCGCATCGACAAGCTCGTCGATGAACGTCTTCCACTGCGCCGTTGTGAGTTCGGGCCGCTTGGCCGAACCGCAATCTGCATAGCAAAGCTGGCAATCCATTTGACATGTCTGCGTCACGCAAATCGTCAGCTTGAACGGTTGATCGAGGCGCGGAACATTACGCTTGCCGATGCCTCCACCGCCACTTTCCGCACCATCGCCGCGTTCGGTTCGCATCAGCAGCGACATTGCAAGCCTCCGATCACTTTCGAAACGTGACTTGCGCTTCGATAACCCGCGTGACTGGCGGCCGATTAACGCCGGCTAGGTGCCCGCACGGCGTTAGCGGGGATCCAGAGATGCTTGAACCGGCCGCCAGAACCGTAAATTCTGTATACAGATTATCATCGGCGGCCAATCCAGGTCACCTAGGTAGATACCTAGGTGCAAACGGCGCTGGGATATTGTAGCAGCCAGCCGGTTATTCCGGCGGCAACACCCACACTTCGGTTTTGGCCGGCATCCGATCGCGCGCTACCGTTATTTCAGGCGACGACAGCCGCCTGACCACGAACGACTTCTGGGCCTCGGCAAGAAACCGGGTCAGCGTGTATTCGGAAAAGTAGTGCATTGGCACGACCAGCGGCGCCTTAAGCGCTTTCAGCACGTCCATGGTGCCGGCCAGGTCAAGCGTGTAGCTGCCGTCGACGGGCACGAGCACGATGTCCATCTGACCAATCTGGCCGAGCTGCTGCACTGTCAGCGTGTGATGCAGATGGCCGAGATGGGCAATGCACAGGCCGCTGACCTCAAACACGAAGATCGAGTTGCCGTACTTCATAAACCCACTCTCATCGCCAAACGAGCGCAGGTTGGTTGGAATGTTGCGAACCCGCACGTCCTTGACCGTCAAGTCATGGATCTGCGCTTTGTCCGGTGTCGGATTCCAACCTTTCAGAACGTGTTTTATGTTCGGGTCGGGGTTGAGGCTGTGATGGGTGTGATGTGCGATGTTCATCGTTGCGATCGTCGGCGCCGGGGTCACGTCAATGTAGTCGTTGTAGTCCGTCGCCATCGTCACGCCCTTGGGGCTGGTGATCAGGAACGTTGAATGACCGAGATAGCGCAGGTTCACCGCGAACGGTTTGAGCGCCATCGCGCGTACACGCGCGCGATGGACAAGAGCCGGGCCCGGTGCCTCGGCAAATGCCAGGCACTTGTCCGGCGCCGCGGTTTGGGCGCGTGCAGAGCCGGTATCAAACCATAACGCAAAAACGAGAAAACCAATCCGTCCAATGCAGTGCAAAACGCGCGACATACCGGTCTCCTTGCAATCAGGTCCCCATCTAACCATCACCAAATCGGCTCTGGCAAATCAAACCTGGACGCCGCCGGCAATTTGCGCGCTCGCATCCCGTAGCCGGTGTCGGACTTGCGGTATTGTGTGCGCGGCACAGCAAACATATCGAACACCGTTGCGCCGTCCGGCCCGGCATCAAAGGTATCCGCAACGGTCCCCGGCGGATGCCGGAAATCACCCTTTGCTGACGGCGACCCGCTCACCATCCTGAATGCACGTGCCGCTGCCTGCCGCCAGCATACCCCCGTGCGCTTGCGGATGCGAATGCGGGCTCCCTTTGACATTCGGCTCGGCCTTGGCAACCAACAGCAATCGCTGCTCGCCCAGAAAGGTCATCGCTGTCGAGATTTGCGATGTTGTGAAAGTTGCTGGTCGCGATGCCCGGCCTCTGGGACATGCTTTTGAAAGCGATTTCAGATACCTGCGACGGTCGCGTGCAGATGATCGACCGACCTCCGTCAGGGTCCGCTCGCCGACATCCGTCCGTTCGACCGGCGCATCGAAAAGCCGGTGTCTCGAAACTGCCGGGACGTTAGCCGGTCGCATGGCCGGACATTTGCGGCGCGCCTGTTACGCCTGACTACCTAGAGACTACCCCCGCGATACCCGCCGGCACGCGCGACGCAGTTCACAATAGGCTCATCAATCGTCTGTCGCTAAACGGGTAAGCCGTTGGAGAGAGATAATGAATTTCCATCAATTGCTTGGATTGAGCTATTCATTTGTATTCGCCTTATCCCTCGGAGTGTCAGGCGGGCAGGCCGTTGCGGCTGACAGTTGGCTCAAGGTGAGCGGAGCGGACTGTTCTGTTTGGTCGGACGAAAAGTTGACCGCCAGTGAGACCGTGACATGGTCCGGTGGATGCAAAACGGGTAAGGCCGACGGACGGGGAATATTGACCTGGACCAAGGGCGGAAAGCCGGCTGGCTCCTATGAAGGTATGATGCGTGCTGGAAAACTCGATGGCCCGGGCAAACTCAATTTGATCGTCGAAGGCGGAAACAATACACTGATCGGTACATTCAAAAACGGTGACATTGATGGCGGCGGTCTGTTCCAGGATTCCGAGGGCAATATCTATGAGGGCGGAATTAGAAGTGGCAAACCCCACGGTTCCGGCTATCAAAAGATTGGCGACGAGGAATATGTTGGCGCATTTGCAAACGGAATTCGCCAGGGGTTGGGACTGCTGATGAGCTCTGCCGGCGTCTACATTGGCGAGTTCGACCAGGATGTTCCATCCGGCAGCGGGACATTGGAAGATGCAACTGGCGGACGCTATCACGGCCAGTTCAAAGATGGCAAACCTCACGGGCACGGCACCTACGTCACCGAAAGTGGTGATGCCTATCAAGGTCGCTTTGTCGACGGCAAAGCCGAAGGCCAGATGATGATCGTCGCGAACGGCGCCAAAGAGGCGGTGATTGAGACCTGGAAAAGCGGCGAGAAAGTCAAATGAATTTGGTGGCGTTGTTGCGAGAGCCATTGTCGGCGGCGTCATCCGCGGCATTGCCAAGGAAGGGCGACGGCGTCGCGGGTGGAGGCGGCACCGGGCACATGGCGATGGCTAGATCATCGTGCTTTAAGTTGGAACCGCTATTGCGGTTCCAACTTAAAGCACGATGATCGCCACTTAAAAGGCGAGCAACTTTCTGCCTTTATTCGGGATCGTTCCGATTCCGAATAAAGGCAGGTTGCTCTATCGTCACGGCTATCGGCGCGGACGTTTAGGGAAGCTTTTGCCGCTGACGGGCGGGCAGCGTTGGAGCGCATATCGGAGAGGGGGACTTCGATTTGCGCTCCAACGAACGTTTGTTTTCAGACCGGCCGCAAAGCCTGACGTTGGCGCGATTGCAGGTGATATCGCGCGTCTCAACGCAGCAAGTTTGGTAACACGGCCGCGGCGGCTCAGGGACATTTTCCAGAGTAGCCGTTTTGATCAAGGGGCTTGTGGTGATCATGTTCGGTTGTCACGCAGCCCTCGACGGCGTCATTCCTCGACGGCGTCATTCCAATGCCTTGATGCGGACCTTCGCGCGTTCAACGCCCTGGGCGAGCGCCATCGAATAGAACATCCGAGCCCGTTCCGGATTGGACTCTTGACCATGCGTACCCCAGGCAGCCAACACGTTCGGATCATAAGTCTCCGCCAAGGCAAAAATCGCCTCGCTGTTGCCGCGACTGGCGAGCTTTGCCAGCATAATGCGCGCACCTTCGATATCACCGCCCCGGATCGTCTTGCGGGCGAGGTCAAGCGAGTTTTTCGGCTTCTTTGGCGGTGATTGCCGGGCGCTGTCGGCCGCCGCCGCAGCCCGTGCAGGGGCGTCATTGGCGACGGTTCCGGTGGGCGTTGGTTCGGCGGTTGTCGTCTCGGGTGCAACTGTTTTCGCCGGCTGTTGGTCTGTTGATGGAGCGGTCGACTGGATGGCGCCGCCGTTGGCTTGCGCCGGCGCCGGTGTAGCCGCGCCGTCGGCGGCTTGTGCCGGTGCCGGTGTCACAGCCGCAATCTCTGTTTCCGGCCGCGCCAGCGGTGCAGTCCCGGCCGGTGCGGCTTGGCTCTGGGAATGCACCGGCGCGCTCACGGTTCGCGAAACGGGGCCAGTGCTCTCGGCCGTGCGCCTCGGCCTGAGGACCGTCACGGACGGGGGCAAGGATGCGTCAGGTTCCGGCATTGGTTGCAACGTCGTGATTTGGGCGACGGGACCAGCAGACGCGGGCGCGGTGTCCGGCACCGTTGGCGGCGTCGACGTAGCCGTCGTTGCAGGCAGCGCTGCTGCAAGCCGCGCTGTGCGCGGAGTTGCAGGTTGCTCGAGCGATGACCAGCGCTCCTGCGCAGGTTTACTCGCGGACCCACGCGCAACGGACGAGTTCGAACCGTCTGCCGCCGTGCGCGTGTCAACAGACGACTTCGAACCATCTGCCGCCGTGCGCGTGTCAACAGACGACTTCGAACCATCTGCCGCCGTACGCGTGTCAACCGGCGCCGATGTTGTTGTTGATGGTGCCGGCGCCGTTGATGGCGACCGCCGATCGGACGGTGCCCGGACGAACAAATCGCCCAGCCCCAGGCGCGCCGTGGTTGCGTTCACATAGCGACCGACATCGGCGATGGATGGCAGCCGTTCGGCCTGTCCGGTCAACAGCATCACCGCCGGTATGACGACAAACAGTCCGACCACAAAGCCGTAGGCGCTGGCTTTGAGCTGCTCGACCCACCAGCTTGGTTCACTCTTTTGACCGTCGTCATGCCAGGTCGACGGGATCGGTACCGGCGGTTCATCGATCTCTTCGTCGTCAATACTGTAAACCCGGTCATGAAAGCTTGTATCGCCGGTGCCGCCAGCATCGTCGGACTGTACCTCGGGTGAGCCGTCGGTGCGCGTCAGTCCGCCAACCAATTGATCGATCAGGTCTTCGCTGGGAGTGCTTCGGCCAGCCGTTGTGCCGTTCGATGATACTGGAACCAATGCGGCCGTCGCCATCGTGTTTGGCGGCAGACTGCGCTTGCCGTTTCCACTCATCGCTCAAAGCCCCCAATCACGCAACACGTCGGGCAGTCAACGAACCATTGAACCATGACGTCGGTGGCGCATTTTGACTGCCCCACCCGTACGGGTTCAAGGCCTGCCTGTACCCTGTGACTACAAAGCCAGCGCAGCGATCGTGTCCCGCAATCGCGCGCCGCTTAACTTTACAGCCAATTCAATGCACTGTCGTCGGAATCTCTGTCAAAGATATGGCAGAGGCCAACGATATATCGCACACTTACCAACGACGGTGTAGGCCACGGGCAACTTTTTCGGATAACCAGGACTATGACCGGTTCAGGCGACCGTCAGCCGTAGTGACCGGATTTGGTGAACAGGTGGTAAACGGGGAACGCAAATGGGCACATTCATCATCGGGCTTATTTTATTCTTCGCGGTTCACACGCTGCCGATGCTCGGCGCGTTGCGCGCCAGGATCATCGGGCGCACCGGTGCCGGCCTCTATCTAGGACTGTTCTCGCTGGTCTCAGCCGTCGGGCTGGTCTTGATCGTGATCGGCTTCGGCGAACTGCAGTTTGACGGTTCCGCCAATCCGGCGCTGTGGACACCGCCGACCTGGACCCGTCACATCGCCTTTGCGTTGATGATCGTGGCACTCATTTTGCTGGCGGCGGCCTATGTGCCGAGCCGCATTCGCGATGGCGTTGGCCACCCGATGCTGGCGGCGATCAAGGTTTGGGCCTTGGCGCATCTGATAACCAATGGTGAATTGGCATCGGTGATCCTGTTCGGCAGTTTTCTCGCCTTCGCGGTGATCGATCGCATCTCCGTCAAACGGCGTGCGGCGGCCGGGATATCGGTGCGGGGCCCGCTCGGCGCGCGCAGCGGCGGTCTTGGCGGCGACGCGGCGGCGGTTGCAATCGGTTTGGGGCTTTATGCCTTCCTGGTGTTCGTCGGGCATGCATGGTTGATCGGCATACCGCTTATCGCGCAGTAAACAAGCTCGCGGCCCGCGGACCCGGAGGATGCCGAGACCTCAACACCCGGTCGAGCGCCCGCCACCTGCAAAATTCAGGAGACCGCCATGCAATCCGGAACGATGGTATTCACCAGAATGAACCGAGTGATCTTCGGTCAACCGACAGCCACGGCGGTGGTCGAAGAAGCCGACCGTCTGGGCGCTGAACGGGTCTTCATTCTGGCCAGCCGGACGCTCAACACCGAGACCGATGAAATCGCCAAGGTCGCCGCGGCGCTCGGCGCGCGCTACGCCGGCGTTCACGATCACATGCCCGCGCACTCGCCACGCGATGCGGTCGTTGCCTGTGCCAATGCCGCCCGCGATGCCGGTTGCGACCTGTTGGTGACGATTGGTGGCGGGTCCGTCACCGACGGTGGCAAGGCGGTTACGATCTGCCTCGCGCACGACATCACCGATGTCGACGGCCTCGAACCGTTTCGCAGCGTGGTCGAGAACGGGGTCAGGCGCAACCCCGCGTTTGCAGCACCCAAGGTTCGACAAATCGCCGTGCCGACGACGCTGTCGGCTGGCGAGTTCAATGCCCGCGCCGGCGTCACGGATACCCGCCTCAAGCTGAAACAGAGCTTTATACATCCCGGTATCGTGCCGGAAACCGTCGTCCTCGACCCGGCCGTTACCGTTCACACCCCGGACTGGCTGTGGTTCTCCAGCGGTGTACGCGCGGTTGATCACGCGGTCGAGACGCTATGCTCGATCGACGCCAACGAATATACCGATGGGACGTCATTGCAGGCGCTACGAGCGCTCGGCGCCGGGCTGTCAGGCGTCAAAGCCAATGGCAACGACCTCGACGCCCGCTTGCGTTGCCTGATGGGTTGCTGGCTGTCGATGGTCGGCATCGTGACAGGGACCCGGCTCGGGGCCAGCCACGCCATCGGCCACATTCTCGGCGGCTCGGCGGGCGTCCCGCACGGCCACACATCCTGCGTCATGCTGCCGTGCGTGATGAACTACAACGGCGTTGTCAATGGCGATCGCCAGCGCCAGGTCTCGGCCGCCCTGGGCCAGCCAGACCGACCCGCCGCGGAGCTGCTCGATCGGTTCATCCGCGATCTGGGGATGCCGCGAACCTTGCGAGAGGTCGGTGTTAGCGAAACGGATTTGCCGCGCCTGGCGCAGAACTGCATGCTGGATGACTGGACGTTCTCCAATCCGCGCCGCATTGCCGGGCCCGAGGACGTTCTGGAAGTTCTGCGCGCCGCGTTCTAGAGCAACCTGCCTTTATTCGGAATCGGAACGATCCTGAATATAGGCAGAAAGTTGCTCGCTTCTAAAGTGGCGATCATCTTTGTGCTTTAAGTTGGAACCGCAATAGCGGTTCCAACTTAAAGCACGATGATCTAATGGTCTCAATCACTTAAGATGGCGTATTCAGACGCTCAGATTTGGTCTGTGCCAAGGCGCGGTGGGCGTGCCGCGCATGCGGTGCATCGGGCATTGGGCGCAACGCACCCGATGGGTCGCCAGGACCCACCCCTGAGCGCCAGGCGCTTGTTGCCGCCAGCTGCGTTGGGCACCGCTTGTGGTCCATGGCCCATGGCACGACACCCGCCTCACTGGCGACCCGACCACGGGGCGCGGGATCGTTTGGGCTTAGTCGGACGGACCATACGCAATTCGAGGTCGACGGTGTGGTCACTCTGCAGCCGCTTTCGGTGAGCGCTGATCGTCCGGCAACCTCGCCTTTTCGCGCCAGATGAAATGGATGTTACGGGCATAGATCATCAGGCCCGTGCCCTGGCCGAGGATGAACACCGGATCGACCCGGTAGAGTGCGTAGGCAAACAGCATCAGGCCGCCGGCGAAACTGAAATACCAAAAAACCTCCGGCACGATCGATTGCTTGGCCCGTTCACTGGCAATCCACTGCACGATAAAGCGCATCGAGAACATCAGTTGTGCCGTGAAGCCGACCGCCAGCCACACGATCTCGGTGGTCGATGTATTGGCCCACCAAAGGGCAAGTTTTGCCGCCAGCGTTTCCATTCCGTTTGCCGGTCACACTTCCGTTGTCCGCGAAAGCGCCAGCGATATCAGTTTTCAACACGAGTGTCGCCTGGACTTTCGGTCTCGATTGTCGCCGCATCCGATGTCTGCAGCGCAACGACCGTGTTCGGGTTGCGCGAGCGCAGTCGCAGCCAACTGACACCGAACAGATCATAGAGACCAACCAGCGCGCGAACCAGATTGGAGTACTTGGATTTGCCGGCCCGGCGCTTGCGGTCATTGACCGGTTCGTAGGTGACCTCGTGGCCGTAGGTCAGGAACATTGCCGGTAGGTAGCGGTGGACGCTGGTGAAGAACGGAATCTTGAGGAACGCGTCTCGCCAGTAGACCTTGATGCCGCAGCCGGTGTCGGGGCAATTGTCGCGTAACACGCAATCACGAATCCAGTTGGCGGCTGCGGAGGCCCATCGTTTCGAGCCTGCGGCTTGGCGCCGGGTGCGCACTCCGCCGACCATCGCCGGGCCTGCTTGGCCCGGTTGTGCCAGGCGCTGGAGCAATCTTTCAATGTCTCGCGGGTCGTTCTGACCATCACCGTCCATCTGAGCGATAACCGATGCGGTGGCCGCCAGAACGCCGGTTCGCAATGCCGCACTTTGACCACTGCGCCGGTCGTGGCGCAGATAGCGCAAGCCTGGATAGTTTCCGTTTGAGACTAACGCCCTGATCTCGTCCGGTGTGGCATCATCGCTACCATCGTCGACAACTATGACCTCGTGCAGCACGTCGGCCGAAACCACGCCATAAGTTTCTACCACGAGACGACCGATATTGCCGGCTTCGTTCAATGCGGGTAGGACGACGGATATGCGCATGTTTCGGCACAGACTTGGATCGTTGCGTAACACGGGTTAGCACAGCGGCGAACACGAGGCCACGCGTCAAGGGGTTGCGCAATCGCCACAAGCCGCTACATCAACGCACACGGGCGCTGGTCGGACGTGCGGTTGCAACCCGTCGGCATTGGCGATCTGTTGGTGGAGACGGGCAGCTAGCAAGGCGCGCTATGGTTCCAGCTGTATTTGATCAGGACGGGGAGGCCACGGCCGCCGAGTGGGCGCGCTGGCTCGTGATCATTCTCGGCGTGATCACGCTGTTTCGCATTGCCGCGCTCTATTTCAATGCGACCGATCTGTTCTTCGATGAAGCGCAGTACTGGTCTTGGAGCACTGAGCCGTCGTTCGGATATTACTCGAAGCCGCCGCTAATCGCCTGGTTGATCGCGCTGTCGAGCAGTGTCTGCGGTGCTAGTGAGTTCTGTGTACGCCTGCCCTCGCCGCTGCTGCACATGGCCACCGGGCTGATGATCTTTGCGATCGGGACGAAACTCTATGATGCGCGGGTCGGGTTCTGGAGCGGCCTTGCGTTCGCAACATTGCCGGGTGTGTCGTTGTCGGCCGGCATCATTTCGACCGATGTGCCGCTGTTGCTGTTGTGGGCGGCGGCCCTGTTGGGCTTGTGCTATCTGTTTGATGACGAGCCGAAATGGTGGGCCGTACCGTTGCTTGGACTGGCGCTCGGCTTGGGGCTCAATGCGAAGTACGCCATGGCCTATTTTGTGCTGTGTGCGATGATCTACCTGCTGTGGACACCAAAGCGCAGATCGTTGCTCGGTGACCGGCGTCTCTGGATTGCAGTCGTCGCCGGCCTGGTTCTGATCGCCCCGAACATCGTTTGGAACCTGCAGAACGGTTTTGCAACATTTGCGCACACGACGGACAATGCCAAATGGGGCGGGGTGATGTTTCGCCCGCACAAAGCGGTCGAGTTCTTCGGTGCACAGTTCGGTGTCTTCGGGCCCATCCTGTTTGCAGCATTGCTGATCATTGCGCTGCGCTGGTACAAGAACGGCATTGGCGAGAATGACAGGTTGCTGTTTGCGTTTGCCGCCCCTGTGATCGTGATTGTTACGGTGCAGGCCTTTCTGTCGCGCGCGCACGCGAACTGGGCTGCGGTCAGCTACGTTTCCGCCACGGTGCTGGTGACGGCGACGATGATCCGTGACGTGTCGTGGGGTTGGTTGCGCGCCTCGCTTATACTCCATACCGCCATTCTGATTGCGATCGCACTGTTGTTTGCCAATGCGGGCAGCTTTCGACTGCCCAATCGCGAAGATCCGTTTTCGCGGACGCTCGGTTGGCAGAACCTCGCCGATGAAACCCGCAAACAGCTCGCTGCTGCCGAGGCTGCGGGCCAGCCGTTTGGCAGTATTTTGACGCTTGACCGCTCGGTCACGGCCGAGTTGATCTATTATTTGCGCGACGACAAGACACCTGTTCGCGCCTGGATGTCGGGGCGCTGGCCGCGCGATCACTACCAGCTAAAACAGCCCTATCGGGGCAAGCTGCCCGATCCGGTGCTGCTTGTCGCAGTCGGCGGCATTCCGTTCGCGGTGGGTGAGCGATTTGAAACCATCGATTATATTACGGTCGAGAACATTCCGGCCGGCGCCGGTGCACCGCGGCGTGTGATCTTCGCCCGGCTCTCGGGCTACAAACGTTGAATGCAAAGATTTGGGATGATGGCTCGTATACTTATAGCAGCGGTGTGGTCCCGGATCATGTCGGCCCTGGGCGCGGCAGAGCGGGCCGGTTCCAGCTTGGTCTGCGCGCCCTGCCCGCTCTGAAAGGCGATGGGACGAGCGAGATCGGGCAGATCCGAGCGCCAGCGCGCCATCAAAGAAGAAGGAAATGTCATGACGCTCAAAGCCAAGGTCGCAATCGTGACGGGATCAACCTCGGGCATCGGGTTGGGGATTGCCGCGGCATTTGCAAGGAGCGGCGCCGACGTCGTCGTGAACGGCCTTGGCAGCGAACAGGACAATGCCCAGGTTCTGGCGCAAGTCAGGGAATTTGGAACGCGGGTCGCGTTCAACCCGGCCAACATGTTGCGCCATAACCAAATCGCCGACATGGTTGCGCAAACGGAGGCCGACTTTGGCCGGGTCGACATTCTCGTCTGCAATGCGGGCATCCAGCATGTGGCACCGGTGGAGGAGTTCCCGGTCGAGAAATGGGATGCCGTTTTGGCGATCAACCTGTCCTCGGCCTTCCACGCCATGAAGGCTGCCATCCCCGGCATGAAGTCGCGCGGCTGGGGGCGGCTGATCAACATCTGTTCGGCGCACTCTCTGCGTGCCTCACCCAACAAGGCGGCTTACGTTGCCGCCAAGCACGGACTAGCCGGGTTGACCAAGGTGGTGGCCTTGGAGACGGCAACCACCGGTATTACCTGCAATGCAATCTCCCCCGGCTTCGTTTGGACACCGCTGGTTGAGCAACAGGTGCCGGATGTGGCGGCGGCTCAGGGCTTGACCGAGGTCGAGGCCAAGGCCTGGATCTTGGCCAAACAGCCGAGCGGTGAATTCGCGACCGTCGATCAGGTCGGGGCGCTCGCGACATTTCTGGCGAGCGATGCGGCGGCTGCGATCACGGGCTCGAATTACTCGATCGACGGCGGTTGGACGGCGCAATAGTCGCGGGCGCTGCGGCTCGCGACCGCGCCTGCGGAACGCTACGGGAAAGGCGGACGTTGGCATCCGGTCATTTACACGATCGCGGACATTGGCAGTGGCCGCGCGATGCAAATATCAAGCGCATCAATGTTGCGCTGCAAGGTGGCGGCTCGCACGGCGCCTTCACCTGGGGCGTGCTCGATGGCCTTCTCGAAGATGGCCGACTTGCAATTGAAGCGATATCAGGCACGAGTGCCGGTGCGGTCAATGCCATCGTGATGGCCGAGGGGCTGATGAACGGTGGGCCCGACACCGCGCGTGCTGCTCTGCGCCGCTTCTGGAAGATGATCAGTGTTGAAGCTGCGGCCAGTCCGATCCAGCGCACGGCGCTTGATCTCATTCTGCAAAACTGGAGCCTTGACGCCAATCCGGCCTTGACCGCGCTCGAAATGATGTCGCGGGTTGTGTCGCCCTATCAATTCAATCCGTTGAACATCAATCCCCTGGAAACGCTGCTCGAACGCGAAGTCAACTTCGATGATGTGCGCGCATGTGAGTGTATCAAGCTCTACATTTCGGCAACCAACGTGCAGACCGGCCGCGTTAGGGTGTTTACCGGCGATGAGATTTCGGCGAAGGCCGTGATGGCGTCCGCCTGCCTGCCGTTTCTGTTCCAGGCGGTGGAGATCGACGAGGTGGCGTACTGGGACGGCGGCTACATGGGCAATCCGGTGTTGTTTCCGTTCTTCGACTGCTGCTCCTCACCGGACGTTTTGATTGTGCAGGTCAATCCGATCACACGAGCCAAAACGCCCAAATCTGCCCGCGAGATCATGGATCGTGTGAACGAGATTTCATTCAATGCGCCGTTGATCAAGGAACTGCGGCACATCGACTTCGTGAACCGATGTCTGCGCCGTGGTGAACTGACGGGATTGGGTTACCGATGCATCAATTTGCACAGGGTCGGCGGTGAGGAGATCGTCCAGTTTCCGGCATCCACCAAACTCAATGCCGAGTGGGCCTTTCTCAAGCATCTCAGAGACATCGGACGGGCCGCGATCCGAAGTTGGCTCACGGACAACTTTGATATGATCGGCCGGCAAGGAACCATGGATTTGTCGCCCCTGCACGAGGCGGCGGCGCCCGCCTCACCTTACAAAGCAAATTGTTGAGATACCGTCCGGGCAGCCATCGTCCGGCCAAGCTTGTATAAATCAGTTGCCACCGACGGAAGCCATAATCGCTATGACCGCACACAGCGTGAGAGTGACGGCAACAAAGACCTCTTTTGCATTCAACCGTGCTCTTTTGCGCATAGCTGTCCATCACTTCCTAATATTCGCACTCAAACGATGGCATCGCTCATGGCGCTCCGCCACTCTGAAGAGTGCCGCGCGACAAGTGGGCACAGAATTTGTTGGAGAGCCGTCCTAAACCGGATCAACCTGTGATGGATTTCGCAGGATTCTGAGGGCGGCGCAGGCCGCCCCGTAACCGTTATCGATGTTGGTGACGAGCACGCCGGGCGCACAGGATGTCAGGCACGAGGCCAGGGCGGTTTCGCCATTTCGCGCTGCACCATAACCGTTCGAGGTCGGCACCGCGATAATCGGCTGCGGAAGCAAACCGCCGACAACGCTTGGCAGGGCGGCGTCCATGCCTGCGACGACGATGATCACGCGATGGCTGCGGATTGTGTCGATGTGCGTCAACAGCCGCCACAGGCCGGCGACGCCGACATCGAAATAGTAGCAAAGTGTCGTTCGATGAAACCTGAGCGTGCGTCCCGCTTCGCGCGCAACTGCGGCGTCCGACGTGCCGGCCGTGACAATTGCAGTTGCCGCCGGTGATTGGTCGTGTGTCGATGCCTGCCACTGGAAAAACCCCGTGCGCGAAGCAGGGTCGAAATCCAGTTCGACGGCAAGCGAACGCGGCACGGCTGTCATCACATCGGACCTCAGCCGGGTGAGCAGCAAGGGTGTGCCGGCGGCAGCTGCGGTTTCCAGGATTGCGACAATCTGTTGAGCGGATTTGTCCTGGCAGAACACGGCTTCACCGAAGCCGAGACGCTGCTCGCGCTCGATGTCGAGTTTGATTTCGTCGTGGGTCATACGCTTTCACCTTTGTTGGTGACGGTAGACCGTGGTTTGCCGAGGAAGGCGCTGCCCCGCCGATAGGCGGCGAACTTAAGATCTCGAACATCAAGGCCGTACCGCGAAATGTCGAGACCCTGCATAAGTTTGCTGATCGTCTCGGGCGCCAGACGGGCAAGCGTTTGTTGATCGAGTTCTACAACCACACCGTGCCGACGCACGCGACAGCGCACCGTCGCGGGTGCGAGGTGGTCGCGGCACCACGCCTCCACAATGTCGATCAAGTCCAAGTCTTCCTCGCGAATTGGGATGCCGGTCTCGACGCGGCTCGACAGACAGGGTGAGGCGGCCAGTTCCGCGAGATGGTGGTGGCCGAGATGGCGGGCGAGCCGGCGAACGTCGGCCTTTGCAAAGCCGCCCTCAATGTAGGGATGATGGACACCGTGTTCCGCGGCCGCGATCAGGCCGGGCCGGAAATCCTCCAGATCGTCGCAATTCGCACCGGATGCGATCGTGCCGGCTGCAAGGCCGGCAAGCGTGCGGTAGAGGTTGGATTTGCAGAAATAGCAGCGATTGAGCGGATTGGCGCGATAGTTCGGGTCGGCCAGCTCGCCGGCATCGACGATGGTCAGGCGCCAGTTTTCCGCTGCGGCGACGGCCCGGATGCGATCGAGTGCCGCGCTCGGGACCGCCGGCGAGGTGGCATGGGCGATGGCGACGGCTGCCCGGCCCAGTGTGCGGTGGGCGAAGGATGCAAGTGTCATCGAATCGACGCCGCCGGAGACCGCAACGCTCAGCGGCGAAATCCGGGCAACGGCCTGTTCAAGGCCAGCGATCTTTAACGCGAAGCTGTTCGCGTGCGTGTCAGTCATCCGATGCCTCGTCGGTTCGCAAGCGATCTTCGGCTGCCCGGCGCGCAGCCGTGCGGGCACGGGCGGACGTGAGCTGCCTGATGTCGTCGCTTTCAGCCTTTAGCGTCTGCCCGCCCGGCCGCTCAGCCACCTTAACGCGGATGCCGTCCGCGCTCTCAAGATTGTGACGTTCAACGACGGTTCGGGCAACCGAGCTGTGGCGCACGCCCAAGGTTGTGGTTTCCTCCAGCAGCTGCCGGCTGATTCGCCCTTGCGCACCCGCGCGCACGAGGACCTGGACGGCGGTTGCCATGCGCCCCTTCTTGGCAAAGACGGGCCATTGGCAAACATCGACTACGTCGTCGCATTGACGGATATGGGCCAGCGCAATGGCCAGATCTTCGGGGGTCTGGTCGTCGATCTCGCAGCGCAGCACTTCGATTGTGTCGGATCGAACAGTGGCCAACGGCTGGCCGTAGAGCGTTGCACGCAGAACATTGCTGCGCTGTTTGAGCCGGCGCGTTCCAAAGCCGGTGCCGCTGGCCAACAGCCGGCGGGGGGTCTGGTCGGGCGCCTGTTCAGCGCCGAGATACCTGATGATGGCCGCACCCGTCGGTGTGATCCGCTCACCATCTTCGCCATCATCGAACAGCGCGTAGCCCTGCAGCAGCTTGAGCGTGGCCGGTGCCGGCAGCGGCAGCATGCCGTGCGCTGTTCTGATGAGACCGCGGCCGCGTGGCAGTGCACCTATCGTCCACTTGCAATGGTCAAGTTTGGTCAGGATTGCGGCCGCCGATACGATGTCGATAATCGAATCCCAGGCGCCGACTTCATGAAAGGTCACAGCGTCGACCGCGATGCCATGCACGGCCGCCTCGGCTTCCGCCAAGTGTGCGAAGATGGCGATCGCGGTGCCAGCGATATCGCTGCCGAGTTCGCTGTTGGCGATCATCTCATGAATGTTGCGCCAATGGGTGTGATCACCGTGACCGTGATCAGGGCCGTGTTCGGCCTGGTCTTGTGCCGGCAGATCAACGACGTAGCGCAGGCCGGTGAGGACCCCGTCATGGTGGTCGACGGGCCCGACGGAAGTTGCCGGGGGCGGTGAGATCGCGTTCACAGCCGCCTGGCAGTGGCTGCGCAGATCAGGCAGCGCAGCCAACAGGGCGGCCACGAACATGTCGCCGGCAACGCCGCCGACGGCGTCCAGGTGAACGGTGGAGATGCTGGCGAGTTCAATGTGAGCGGATGACATGACTGTTTCGCAACGCTGCCGCGCGTGATGGTTCGCCTTTGACTTTCACGATCAACTGCCGGGAACGTAGAACGGCACCAGGTAGGGACCCTCGGGTATGATCGCGATCTCGTCTTGGCCGTGACGGGCGACCGAGGCGCGAATTGCTTCACCAAGATCATCGATCCGTTCAACGCCGGTGACGGCATGGCCGTCGTCGCCCAATTGAGGCGAATAGAGCGCAATGCGGCCGACGCGCATTGGTTTGAGTTGCATTTCGGTCTGCCATTCGTCGATGTCGGCAAAGGACTTGGCGGTCAGCGTTGCCAGAAACGCGTCCGCACCGAGCTTGACCAATTGCTCCTGAGCCCTGCGGAATTCAGCCGAACCAACGCCCTCGGAACACTCCGATACGATGATCAGGTCGCCGCCCGGCGCCAGGATGTCGATCGGCGTCACCATGCCCTTGACGGTCTGATAGTAGGTCTTGTCGAGAGGGTAACCTGCCGCCGTCGTGACAATTGTCTTGAAGCGGCGATCGACGCCAACCGCCGTTGCCTCCCGGACGAACGCGACGGCGGCATGATGGCTTTCGATGATCTCCCCGAAGGAGGCGAAGACGAGATTGCGCTGTTCATCGATGACGGTGTTCAGCGCTAGAATTTCACCGCCGATCATCCGTACAATAGCAAGCTGTTCTTCGTGCAAGGGGTTGTCTTGCAAGTTACACGATGTTGCGGCCGGGTCTTCCATGAAACGGGCGGAATGGAAGGTGCGAATGGTTGTGTGGTGTGCCACGCCCGGCGCAATCACTTTGCGCCCGCCCGACCAACCGGCCATGAAATGAGGCTCGACCAGGCCGGTTGCGATCTTCACGTCGGCTTCGACGAACCTGCGATCGATCAGCACCGGCGTCTGGCGCGTTGGCGTTCGGCCGAAGTCGACATGGCTCGCATCATCGCGCGCGTCATGGTTGACAACGCGGATGTTCTCGACGACCCAGGGATCACCCACCAGTTCCGCGAGTTCGGCGCCGAGATTGGGCCGGTGCAGCCCGGTTGCGATCAAGATCGTGATGCACTCAAGCGCGATGCCGCCGGCGACAAGGCGATCGACGATCTTGCGCAGAAACAAGCCGTTCGGGACCGGTCGGGTGATGTCGCAAATGAGAATGCAGGCGCTGCGTGCGCCGGTGGCCGCTGCTTCGATCGTGCGAGAAGCAATCGGTGTGTCGAGTGCATCGTCAATGACGGCATTGGCGTCGGCCGGCACGGACAGCGGGCGTTTGCGGATGATGCGCGGGTGAATATCACCTGGAAGCTGCAGCTTAAGGCCGTGGCGACCATAGAAAAGTTCGATCTCGCTCATCACTTTACGTCCTGCAACCTCGCTCGATTGGTTCACCGACATGTCGGTCATCACGGCGACGGGCGCCAGCATACACCAAGCCCCGCAAGGCGCCCATCCTTGTTCGTTCGCCACTCCGTGGCGATGCACCGTCGTGGCCATCATGGTCGATGCAATATGCTCAATGCAATCTTGACGTCGTCAGACTGATCTGTCTCAATTTCTTCGCTAGGTGCTGTGCCGTTTGGGGTTGGACGGGGGGCACTCACACTTGGCGAGGTTTGCCGTGAATGCACAGCAAGTCATCAAAGAGATTTGCGCGGGCGTCGGGATCGTGATCAACGGGCCAAATCCATGGGATCTCCAGGTCCGAGACGAGAGGTTTTATGCCCGTGCTCTTGCCGAAGGCTCGTTGGGCCTCGGCGAGGCCTACATGCTTGGTTGGTGGGAGTGTGAGGACCTGTTCGGGTTCTTCTCGCGCCTGCTCACATCCGAGCGTCTGGAGAAACATAAGTATGTCGGTTGGCGGACGGCGATTGCCTTTTTGCAGGCCGAACTCGTGAATGTTCAAACGGTACGTCAAACCCGGCAGATGGCCGATGTCCACTACAATCTCAGCAACGAGTTGTTCGCCGCGATGCTCGGGCCGTCAATGGCTTATTCGTGTGCCTATTGGAAGGACGCGGACAACCTTGACGACGCTCAACTGGCCAAATTCGATCTGATTTGCCGGAAGCTGCAACTTCAACCCGGTGAACGTCTGCTCGACATTGGCTGTGGTTGGGGCGGGCTGGCGCAGCACGCTGCCGAAAGATACGGTGTCGAGGTGGTTGGGCTGACCATATCGAATGAGCAGGCCGGCTACATCAAGCGGAATTTCGCCGACCTGGCGATCAGTGTCGTTTGCACGGACTATCGTGAGTTCGATCCCGAGCGACATGGCGGTCTGTTTGACAAAGTCGCCTCGGTCGGGATGGCCGAGCATGTCGGCTACCGCAACTACAAACGGCTGATGACGGCGGCCGATGATGCGTTGAAACCACGCGGTCTGTTTTTGCTGCACACGATCGGCAGCAATCAGTCGGTGACGTCGGCCGATTCCTGGATCGACAAGTACATCTTCCCGGGCGGCGTGCTGCCCTCGATGCGGCAATTGTCGAACGCGGCGGAGGGACTGCTCATTCTGCATGACGTCCACAACATTGGTGTTCACTACACGCCGACGCTATTGGCCTGGCACGAGAACTTTCTGCGCTACTGGACATCGCTCGAGCGCACGGTCGAACGGCCACAGATTTGGGGATCGTCCGAGACGTTCCATCGGATGTGGCGGTACTATTTGATGATCTGCGCGGCGACTTTTGCGACTGGCGGCAGCCAGGTGTGGCAGTTGGTGTTCGCCAAGGGCCATCTACCTGACGGCTACGAGGCTGTTAGAGCATGTTCAGATGTGACCGCATCGTTGCAATGACGGCGAAGATGGGCTGGCCGTGACATCCATTGCAGTGGCGGGCCACGCCGGCAGCAAGCTCCGATCCTCGGAAGATTTTCGCGAGGGCGTGACGGCGTTTCAAGCTAACCGCAAACCGCACGCAAACCGAACGTCACGGGGTCCAAGGAAGCCGGAATGCCATGTCGGTGCGGTGATCGATTGCGCCCATCCGGGAGCCGGCAGAATGAACGGTTGCCTGTCAGTGGAACCTGCTGGGTGCGGATGATCTCGACCCGATCGAGCAGGCCTGGGCCAGGCCGAAAGCGCTGTCGCGCACAGCAAGGCCGCGAACAATGAACGCCGGCGCCGGTCGTGATCAGTTGACACCGACGGAATTTAAAGGTCGCCCGACTAACACCGCCGGCGCCGACAGCGTCGCAAATCCGGCACACCTTCGCCGTCAAGCCTATCGATCGATCGTTTGCTTGCCACTTGCGCTTGAACAGGGCGAGCAGTTTGGCATAGTAACGCATTGTAACAAGGTCATATGCTGCGACGGTCGCCGTCACGTGCGAGAGGAATACTATGGGCTTCGTTCGAGCAGGCTGGCTGGCGGTTGTCATACTGGCTGCTGGTGTCGCGCAATTTCATGAAGCGAATGCGCAAGGTCAATGGACCGGCGGCGGCTACGTGTTCGAAAGTGACGTTGAACGCCAGCGCAGGCAGCGCGAGGCCAAGCGTGCCGAACGACGCAAGTCGTATCGCGTGCGCTATCCGAGATATATGAAGGGCGGCAAAAGACCCCGCATCGCGCCGGAAAGACCCGATATCGTCTATCTTGCGCGACGCGAGAAACCGGGCACGATCATCATCGATACCAATGGGCGACAACTCTACTACACCCTGCCTGGCCAACGTGCTTATGCCTATCCGATCTCGGTTGGCCGACAGGGCTTCACCTGGACCGGCACTGAGCGCATCAGCCGGATCAAATCGTGGCCGAGCTGGACGCCTCCGCCCGAGATGCGCCGTCGCCAGCCCGGACTGCCGATTACCGTGTCCGGCGGTCTGATAAACCCGTTAGGAGCCAAGGCTCTCTACCTTGGCAGCTCAATCTACAGAATTCACGGCACCAACAACAAGCGCTCGATCGGCCGGGCGTCGTCGTCGGGCTGCTTTCGGATGTTGAACAAGCATGTTGTTCACTTGGCCACGCTTGCTCGCGTTGGCACGAAAGTGCGCGTCGTGCGCGCCTATTCCGGCGTCAGCACGTCGATGCCGCTTTCGGCGCTCTTTTCGGCCGTCAGCTGGTCCGAGACAGCGAAACCTTCAAACACGAAAAAGAAACGAAAGAGATAGAACACATAGAACACTAAGACCATTGCCGCCGAGATCATTGCCGCTTTTCAAGCGGGTCCACGTCGCCGGCCCGCTGCCCCGCCCGGCCGCCGCTCGGCGCTCGTGAGATCGTGGGCTTTGGGCGGCCGGGCGGCGCGCGGGATGGTTCGCGTTGGCTTTGGTTCTATGTCGTCATGCCGGTGATGCTGGCGCTGACGGCGCGCGCATCACGCTGCGGCCAGCGGCCGGCCTCGACCTGGGCGATAAAGTCGGCAACGCCCTGGTTGAACGCGGCCGGCTCCTCAAGATTGATGGTGTGGCCGGTATTCGGCACGATCAACAGACCGGCCGTCGGGATCAACTGCTTCATGTAGACGCCCGGGATGAGGCACGGCCAATCCTCGTCGCCACTCACAACCAAGGTTGGGACGCGCAGGGCGCGCAACTGATCTTCGAGATCGTAGAGAGATGGCCGTTCGCGCTGCACGCCGATTTGGGTCCGTGCCGAGCCGATGTTGGAATGCTCGGCGAGCATCCGTTGGAACTCGGCAAAGCCGCGCGGATCCTTGTTCTCGTACTGCACGCGCGTCGGCCCGTGACTATAGTGCGCGGCGAACGCCGCCATCCCTTTATCCTCGAGAAACTTGCCGATGACGGCGGCCTCGTTGCGGAACTTCTCGCGCTGGTCTTTTTCCGCACCGTAACCGCAGCCCGCAACCGTCAAAGACAGCGCGCGATCGGGATACGCCATGCCGAAGTGCAGCGTCGCAAAGCCGCCCATCGAGAGGCCAACGATATGGGCCTTGTCGATCATCAGGGCATCGAGGACGGCGCGCACATCATCGCGTGCACGGTCTTGTGAATACTTTGTAAGATCATCCGGCACATCGGACGGCGGAAAGCCGCGGGCATTGTAGGCAATGCAGCGGTGACGGCGGGCAAAGAACCGCATTTGCGGCTCCCAACTGCGCAGATCGCCGGCAAACTCGTGCACGAAAACAATTGGCGAACCGGACCCGGCTTCCTCCACGAACAGCTTGACGCCGTCATCCGTCGTTATGTGGGTCATTGTGTTTCCTTCCGGTGGCAACGGTTGGTGGACGCGCGACCATCAGCGCATCATGAATGCGCGCCCAGCCTCAGCAAGGGATGCGACGTCAGTGTTCCGCCGAGATAGTCCCGGGTGACTGCAGCGAGGATCGGGGCCAGCAAAAACCCGTGCCGGTAGGCACCGTTGGCGAACAGGCGTTTGCCGTCCTCGGCAACCAGGACGCGCGGAACATTGTCGGGGAAACTGGGCCGCACGCCGGCGCTCATTTCGACCACCTCGGCCTCACCGAGCGCTGGGTGGAGCGCGTAGGCCATGCCGAGCAGCTCCAGCGCTGAGCGCACCGTCGTCGGCGTGGCATCCTCGCTCTCGATAACGGTCGCACCGATCAGCAGCCGTCCGTCCCGCCATGGCACGGCATAAAACGGATGGCGCGGATGAAGCAAGCGGATCGGCCGGGCGAGCCTGACCTCCGTTGCGCGCAGCAGAATGCGCTCACCGCGCACGCCGCGCAGATCCGGCAGTTGGTCTCGGGCGGCGAGACCACGGCAGTCGACCACCACGTCGGCGTTGCACTCGCTCGGCACGGCGCCAGCCGCCTGCGCGAACTGAAAGCGCGCGCCTGCCGCCACGCCCAGGTCCATCATCGCCCGCATGGCAACCGGCGTCGTCATGTGGGCTTCATCGGGATAAAACAGCGCCGTCTGGAAGCGGCCTGCAAGGTCCGGCTCAAGCTCGGAAAGCTCGACTGCGCCAATCGTGCGATGCCCCTCGGTCATGCGGGCAAAGCGCTTCAGTTCGCCTTGGTCGCGCGGGCCGGCGACAACAAGCGAACCGTTCGCAATGAGGCCCGGATAGGTCTCGCGCCAGAGGGCGGCGGCTTCGAAACCGAGATCACGGACCACCGGTTCAGCCGCTTCGGCCTCACAGAACGGTGCAATCATGGCGCCGGCGTATTGGCTCGCCGCATCCGCAAACGGCGTCCCGCTTTGCTCGACCACGGTCACGTTGTGGCCCGCCCGGGCCAGCAGCAAGGCCTGCCAGAGGCCGACAATGCCGGCACCGATAACGGTAATGTTCAAGTCCTTTTGGGCCACGCCGTCCTCGCTTGGACCTTCAGCCTTCAACGTGCGCCGCCGTCCTCGCGCCGATCTGGCATCGTGGATTTGTCTTGGCGGCTGCGGCGCTGAGTGCGCGAATTCATGACCGTGCACACTAGATCATCGTGCCCGAGGTTGGAACCGCCGTTGCAGTTGCGAAATCAAAGGCAGACCGCCCCGTCGCTTGTCAGACAAAGCTCGCGCCGTGCCGCTGCCGACCCGACCAGCCACAGCCCATGATCTCGCGGGCCCCGGGGGCGGCCGCGCGCGCTATGCTTGCGCACGCCGTCCTGCTCACGAACCAGGGCAGCGCATCTCAAGGCGCCATTTTAGGTGGTTGACACCTCTAATCGCCACCGGCCACACCTTCGCGGCGCGGATCGGCACCGCCGTGCAGGAGGCCGTCCCGCCGAAGCACAATGTGCAGTCCGGACGTCATCAGGTTTGGCCGGATGCGATGGCCGAGGGCACGCATTTGAATTGCGGTGATCACCGACGGTCGACGATTGTGCAGCTGCCGCCAGGACTTGAAGGTCGCAGCTTCGCCAAACTCGATCTCGAAACCCGATCCACGCGAGCCGAAGTTTCTGAGACCGGCGGCCGCCTGGGCATCGAGCTTCCAATCGATAAGGCCGACAATGGCCTTGATGACGTAGAGAATGATGCGGCTGCCGCCGGGTGAGCCGAGGACGGCTTTGACCTTGCCGGTGTCGTCGAAAATCAGCGTTGGCGCCATCGACGAGCGTGGCCGCTTGCCGGCTTCGACGCGATTGGCGACCGGGCGCCCGGAGCGGTCCGTCGGCCTGAACGAAAAATCGGTCAGTTCGTTGTTGAGTAAGAAGCCCGCCGCCCAGACACCGGAACCAAAGGCCGATTCAATCGTTGTCGTCATTGAAACGGCGTTGCCATCACCATCTATGATCGAAAGGTGGCTGGTGCCGGTGCTCTCTCGCGTTGCATCGGCGCCGAAATCGATCGCGACGCTGCCGGGTGGCTTGCCCGGTCGGGGCCGGGGCATGGCGCGCAGGGGATTGATTGCCCGCGCTCGGGCGGCGAGATAACGATCATCCAGTAGCCCGCGCGGCACGGCGACGAAGTCCGGGTCGGCCATATAGCGATTGCGATCGGCAAACGCGAGCTTGCTGGCCTCAGCCAACCAGTGCAGCGCGACCGGGTTGAGCGCCGCCGCCGGCGCTTGGCCAAGGTCCATGCGTTCGGCGATTTTGAGGACCTGTGCGACCGTCAGGCCGCCGGATGACGGCGGGCCCATACCGCAAACCTTGTGCTTCCGGTATTCAACGCAGACCGGCGGGCGTTCCTTGACCTGGTAGGCGGCAAGATCATCGACGGTGAGATCGCTCTTGAATGTTTGTGCCGCGCCGGCCGCTTTAACAATGGCGCGCGCGAGTTCTCCTTCGTAAAAGCCAGCCGCGCCGCGATCGCGGATTTGTGCCAAGGACGCTGCAAACGCGGGGTTCTGGAGGAGATGACCAACCGGATGGGGTAGCAGCTGGCCGTCGGCGGCCTTGCGATAGAAGTACTGACGGGCCTGATCCGAAAACCGTTCCGGCGTTTGCAGCCACAGCAGGTAGTTGAGGCGCGGTGAAACGCGAAAGCCGTTGGTTGCCAGCTTGATGGCGGGCGCGAACAACTGCTTCCACGGCAATTTGCCGTGACGGCGATGGGCATGCTCGAGGAGCCGGACGAGACCGGGCACGCCGATGCTCAAGCCCGACTTGACTGCCGTCCAAAACGGCAATCGCTTGCCGTTGCGCAAGAACCGCACTGGCGTCGCGGCGGCGGGGGCGGTTTCGCGCCCATCATAGGTCTTGAGTTGTCTGGCGCCGTGATCCCAATGCAAGAGGAAGGCACCGCCGCCGATGCCCGATGACTGCGGCTCGACCAGGTTGAGGACGAGTTGGGCGGCGATTGCGGCATCGACGGCGGACCCGCCCTTGCGCAGCATCGCGAGGCCGGCCTCGACCGCGAGCGGATTGGCGGCCGCGATCATGTACGTCGCAGCTGTTGCAGCAGCCTTGTTGTAACGTCCGGTTGCCGCCTCCGGTGCCGCCCGTTCGTCTTGCGCCGGCGCCTGCCCGGGCGACAGAGCCGTTGCGATGATGACCGCAACGCCCAAAACCAACGGGCGTTTCGATGGCCGGCACCGCCGGGTTTGCGATTTTGCTGTCGTCATGTCCCGCCTCCCAGGCTCAACGCACCGCCTGCGCAACGGCGTTGCGCCTTTTTGGTCTTCATCGCGCGCACTTTATTGTGACGTGGCCTGCTCTGCCAGGACAGCAGTTATACCAGCCCGCAGTCTTGGGGTTGGCCCGATCCCTTCACCGGCCGCGGTCGGCACTGCGGCCATATCCACAACCGCGCGAACCATGCACCCTCGACCTTCAGGCGCAAGCGGGGCATTGCTGTGGACGTTCATCCGGTCCTCCCGGGTATCACTGACGTTGCAATATCAGCTTTTCTGGTTTGAACCGGATCGACAATCTCTAACGGAGAGTGTGAATATCCTTGTGGAGATATCCACCTCGACCGTATGTCCTTCCTCGGAACCGGAACGGTCCCGAATCACAATAGAAGGTTGCGCTAGCCTGAAGTGGCGATCATCTTTGTGCCTTAAGCTGAAACCGCAATGGCGGCTCCAGCTTAAGGCACGATGATCTGGCGAGAGTATAAGTCGATGAGCGACCCCGCTCCGGACCAGCCTGGGCAACATGCAAGGCGTCTTGCGTGGGTCCGCATTTGGGACCTGCCCACCCGCCTATTTCATTGGGCGCTGGTCATCTGCGTTTGCGCCGCCTGGTACATTGGCGACAACCGTTCCTTCGGCAACATTACCTATCATTTCTATCTCGGCTACACGATCGGTGGCCTCTTGATCTTTCGGCTTGTGTGGGGGTTGATCGGACCGGCAAACGTGCGCCTGTCGTCGCTTGTACACGGTCCGCGGGCGGTGGGCGGTTATGTGGCCGGCGTATTCAGACGCAGCCCAAGCGGCACACGGGGCCACAATCCGATTGGCAGCTGGTCGGTGCTCGCAATGCTCATTTCGCTCGTCGTGCAGGTCATCACGGGGTTGTTTGCCTATGACGACGGCCTGTTTGATGGCGGCCCGCTATCCGATACGGTGTCAGAATCGACAGTATTATTGATGAATTCCATTCATCACACCAACGCTAACGTCCTGCTCCTGTTGGTTGGTCTGCACGTCTGGGCAGCATTGTTTTACCTCATCTGGAAACGTGAGAATCTGATCTCGGCGATGATCACCGGGCGCAAGCTCGTGCAGATCTCAGATGACGATGATGATGCCTAGATCGATCACGTCATGGATGCCTGATCACGTCATGGGTGCCCGGTCACTTCATGGGTAAACGTGTTTGTCGCGCGAACCGGCATGATCGGGCGCGGTTGCGGTTCATATGTTGTGGTTTGGTGACGCGTTTGGAGCGATAGTGTTGGGTGTTGTGGCGGCACGCGCCCGTTCGACTATCGCCGGTGGGCTGTGGTTGCTCCGGTCGGCACCACGCGCCTCAGGCACATCGCGCGGCACGCCGCGCCTGCCCGAGTGAGCCGCCAGGCCCCATTAAGCCGGTCAACATTTATGCGGGCTGGTATAAGCCGGTTCGTAAGCTCCAGATGCCGAAGGGGGCGGTAGACCGATGTGTCACCGGCGGCGATGCAGGTGCTACTGGCTGCGATGCAGTTGGGTCGGCTCGGTCTGAGCAGCGCCCTCGAATTGGTCCCGCTCATTTGCGAGTTCGCTTGGTGCACAACTGGGCTTGCGACCAGCGTTGTTCCAGATCATCGCCCAGACTATTAGGAGAAAGCCACCGATCGCGGCACCGCACACGAGGCGGGTGATCATGCCGTATTGGAAGCCGAACGCCGGCATCGCCCATTCAAGGACGACCAGCCAGAACCCAACAGGCGCAACAACGATCACCAGCAAACTGATAAAAGCGTTCACGATAAAGCCTTCATCGCGGTCTTCCTCAACTATATCCGTCGCTGACCAATTCATCCGGGATACCTTCATCACTGCGGAAAACAGTGCTCGTTCAATGGTAGGGCTACAACTACCCTATTCAATGTATAATCGTCTGCTTTCCTGCGTAATCCACAAGTTTACAGGCCTCTACAACCAAATCTTAGCGGTGCATTACCTGCAATTTATATTTCAATCTGCCTAACGATTAGGTTTGCGCCCGTCATTTAAGCTCGTTTCACCAAGACTTCGTTAAGACGCTATCGACTGCAACCTAAAGATGTATCAGCGTACAGTATACTGGATTGCACCACAGATCAAGACCAAGTTGCCTACAACGTAGAATTGTCTGTTTTTCCGCGTAATCCACGCGTTTGCACGCCTCCACAACCAGGACTCAATGCTGCGCTGCCTGCGTCTGCAGTTCCATCAGCGCTGCCGCACGATAGGTTTGCGCCGCCCACTGAACCTCGTTTCACCAAGATATGGTTAAGATTCACTAAAATTTGGTTAAGATTTCGTTAGCCGCAACCTAAAGATGTGACAGCTTACAGTAAACTGAATTGCACAACCAATCAAGGCAAGACCTTCTGCAACTTTAGGAGGTATCAATGCGCGATCGGTTTTGCCGAGCTGGCGACTATGGGCATCAGTTCCAGCTTGTGAACGGCGTTTCGGGGACCGCCGTCAAGGGTGATTGGCGGGCCTTATAGGCGAGCAGATTGTCGACCACCAATTGCGCCATCGCCTGGCGCGTGAATTCCGATGCCGAGCCGACATGTGGCAGTAGCACAACATTGTCGATGTCCATAAGGTCGGGGTCGATGTGCGGTTCGTTGAGCATGACATCGAGACCCGCTGCTAAGATTGTTCGTTGGCGCAGTGCCGCCTTGAGCGCGGTTTCATCGACCACGCTGCCGCGCGCAATATTGATCAGGATTCCGCGCGCTCCGAGCGCTTCGAAAACGGCGTCGTTGATAAGGCCTTGCGTCTCGGCCGTCGCCGGCGTGACGACAATCACGGTGTCAACGGCGCGGGCAAGGTCGACAACATTGCCGTAATAGCGATAGGGCACGCCCGGCTGCCGGTTGCGTCCGAAGTAGGAAATTTCCAGTCCAAACGCCTCCAGCCGTCTTGCGATGGCTTTGCCAATCCGACCGAGGCCGACAATCCCAACCGAGCGATCACGCAGCGTTGCCGGCGTCAGGCGATAGTCTCCTTCCCGGTGCCACCGTCCGGCACGCAAATACTGTTCGGCCTGGCCGAGTTCGCGAACGGTCATGATCAAGAGACCGAGCGCGGTATCTGCAACTTCTTCCGTCAGCACGTCGGGCGTGTTCGTCACGATGATGCCACGCTCGTTCGCAGCCGCGGTGTCGACCATGTCGTAGCCAACCCCGAAGTTGCCGATGATCCTGAGGTTGGGAAGCTTGGTGATCATCGCACGATCAACGGCGATGGTGTGGCCGCCGGCGGCGATCGCCTCGATGCGCCCGCCAACCTCGTCGAGCATCCGTTCACGATCGGTGGCGCTGTGATAGCGGTGCACTTCGAATGCAGCATCCAGCTGATCGGTCTTCATTTCCATCGTATCTGCAGTCATGAGCAGCGGCGGCTTGGACATCATTTTCCTCCCGGCATTGATCCTCCCGCATCTCGTAACACCGCCGATCACCTGCCATCAACGAAACTTCGCGATCACCGTTGCGAAACATCGCAATTGGCACCACAACCTCGTGTTATGGTTCGCACAACGACATCTCTGGCCAGCGGGACCGATTGCGACGTCGTCATCGTTGGCGGTGGACACAATGGGCTGACCTGCGCAACCTATCTGGCGCAAGCCGGATTGAAGGTCATCGTGCTCGAAAAGAACTCCGTCGTCGGCGGCGCGGCGGTGACCGAGGAATTCCATCCCGGCTTCCGCAATTCGGTGGCCGCCTACACGGTCAGCCTCCTCAACCCAAAGGTGATCCGTGATTTGCGGCTCGCCGAGCACGGTCTGAGAATTGTCGAGCGACCGGTCGCCAACTATTGGCCGGAACTCGGCGGGCCGGGCCTGGTCATGCCCTATGGCATCGCCGCGCGCCAGCGTGCGATCGCGGCCTATTCCGAGCGCGATGCAGTCAAGCTGGCGGACTACGATGCGGCGCTCGAAGGCGCTGCCGAAGTATTGCGTGATCTCGTGCTCACAACCCCGCCGAACACCGGCGGCGGCGTGCGTGAGTTGATCAAGAGCGCACGGTTGGGCCGTCGCGTGACGAAACTCGATGTTGCGCGCCAGCGAACGCTCGCCGATCTGTTTACAAAGAGCGCGGCCGATTTTCTCGACCAGTGGTTCGAAAGCGACTTCGTCAAAGGAGCGTTTGCGTTCGACGGAGTGATCGGCGCGTTCGCGGCGCCGACGATGCCCGGCACAGCCTATGTTCTGTTGCACCACTGCTTTGGCGAGGTCAACGGTAGGTCCGGTGTCTGGGGTCACGCCATTGGTGGGATGGGCGCGATCACGCAGGCCATGGCGACGGCGGCCCGCCACGCCGGCGTTGACATTCGCACCAACGCCCGAGTGGCGCGGCTTGAATTGGCGGGCGACCGCGTTGACGGTGTCCTGCTTGCATCCGGCGCACGCATCTCGGCGCGCGCGGTCGCAGCCAACATCCCGCCCAAGCTGTTGTTTCGCGACTTGGTGCCGGCGGGCTCGCTCGCCCACGATCTGCAGCTGCGATTGACTTCGCTGAGGTCTGGTTCGGCGACGTTCCGGATGAACGTGGCGTTGTCGCAGTTGCCGGATTTCACCGGCCGGCCGGGCGTCAATGTCCAGGACCATCACGGCTCCGGCATCGTCATCGCGCCTGGCATGGCCTATCTCGAACGTGCCTGGCTGACGGCAAAGCAGGATGGTTGGTCGGCCGAGCCGATCATCGAAATGCTGATCCCGTCGACGATCGATGACACGCTCGCACCACCCGGCCGCCATGTTGCAAGCTTGTTCGTACAG
Organism: Hyphomicrobiaceae bacterium; assembly: GCA_965223355.1. Lineage (GTDB taxonomy): Bacteria > Pseudomonadota > Alphaproteobacteria > Rhizobiales > Hyphomicrobiaceae > Tectiglobus. Next base: position 1,141,236 of record CBDCWE010000003.1, on the reverse strand, counting down.
CATGTGGCGCCGCAGTTGCCGGCACCGCGCAGTTGGAGCGATCCGAGCGAAAAGGAGCGGTTTGCCGATCACGTCATTGCAACGGTGACCAAGTTCGCGCCGAACTTCGCCGACAGCGTCATCGCCCGCCAAATCCTGAGCCCGCGCGATCTCGAACATCGCTTCGGCCTCATCGACGGCGACATATTCCACGGTCAACTTGGTCTTGATCAGCTGTTCTCGCTGCGTCCCGTGTTGGGCCATGCCAACTACCGTTTGCCGTTGCAGCGGCTCTATCTTTGCGGAGCCGGCGCCCACCCCGGCGGCGGTGTCACCGGTGCACCGGGCCACAACGCAGCCCGCGAGATCCTGGCCGACGTCCGCTGGCGCCGCATCTGAATGCGTCATTTCAAGCGATTGAGACCACTAGGTCTGGATCACCGTCAAAGTTATTGATCAGCCTGTGGCATTGAACAGGATCGCAACATCGGCGACAATTTCGGCGCCTGAAAGCCAAGGACCCTCTGATCAAGTCTCAGGCTTCCAAAGGGCCGGGCCCTTGGGCGGGATCGTTAAGGGCAGAGCCCTTGACTTTGTCGCCGTTTGACGGCGATCCATGAGGGGCTGTGCGCCCCTCAAACAACCCGACCAGGGGATCGGTTTCCTGGCCGCCAAGCTTGTTCAGAGGGTCCCTAAGGCGCGGGCTGGTGTCGTTTGCCGTGCGCCGGGCGCTGCCTGCACCTGGCAACGGCACGGCAAACACCTTTTCGCGAACAACAAGAGGGTTCGATTGTATGTTGGACAAACGCGGCCAAATGGTCCTGATCGGGTTTCTTCAGGCGCAGAATTGCTCCAACTACGTTGGCTCCTGGCGCCATCCCGCATCCCATTCTGATTTTCTCAGCCCCGAGTACTACGCCAGGATCGGCCGCGCCCTGGAGGCCGGCAAGTTTCATCTGGCGTTTTTTGATGATCGTCTGGCGATGCCCGACATCCTCGGGAACGATCATCGCGCTGCCATCGAAAACGGCATTCGGGTCGTCAAGATGGACCCGGCAACGCTGCTGATGGTCATGGGCCAGGCGACCGAGCGCCTCGGTCTTGGCACGACCTATTCGACAACCTATTTCGAGCCGTTTCATGTTGCGCGCGTGTTCGCCACCATGGATCACATGCTCGCCGGCCGGGTCGCCTGGAACGTTGTTACGTCGCTTAACACGTCAGAGGCCCGCAATATGGGCCAAACCGAGCATCCCGCGCACGACCTCAGATACGACAAGGCCGACGAGTTCATGAAAGTCGTTCTCGGCCATTGGGACAGCTGGGACGACGACGCCTTGATCGTCGACAAGGCCAGCGGCAGTTTCGCCGACCCGGACAAGGTTCGCCGCCTCGACCACAGCGGCCAGTGGTTTTCGTCGCGCGGGCCGTTCTCGGTGCCGCGTACGCCGCAGGGCCGGCCGGTGATCATTCAGGCCGGTCAATCCGGTCGTGGCCAGCAGTTCGCCGCGCGCTGGAGCGAACTGGTGTTTGCAATTTTCCCGACGATCGACATCGGCAAACGCATCTATAAGGGCCTGAAAGATCAAATTGCAGCCGCCGGGCGCGACCCCGATGCCGTGCGACTGGCTCCGGCCGTCTACATTATTCCGGGCGAGACCAAAGCGATCGCCGAGGCCAAGCGCGAGATCATCGAAGCGCAGTGGCGCTCCGTCGACTCCTTGGCGTTGCTGTCGGAAGCCCTCAATTTTGACTTCGCCTCAAAGCCGATGGACGAGCCGTTCAGCGACGATGAACTCAACTCCATCAGCGGTCTCAGGGCCGTGGTCGATCGCGTCGTGCAGGTCTCCGGCAAGTCTCACCCGACCTTGGACGACTTCGTGATCCATTCGCGACGCGGCTCGATTCACGAATTCGCGCTGTTTTGCGGCACACCAAAGGCGATCGCCGACGACATGGAGCAGTGGTTCGTTGAACGGGCCTGCGATGGCTTTGTTGTGGCAGCGCCTCACCTGCCGGGCGGGTACGAGGACGTTGTCCGCCTGGTCGTGCCTGAGTTGCAGAAACGCGGTATTTTCCACCATGACTATGCCGGCAGCACGCTTCGCGAGAACCTCGGTCTCGGTCGTGCGCAGGTTGGCGATTGGCGCAACGAGACGGATGGCTAAAGCGGTGCCGGCTCGGACCGGTTTGGATCTCGACGACCGGCCACCCACCCACATGACCGTGCCATTGGGTAGCCGGTCGGCGCACGCGATCGAGCCCGCTCAATCGCAAGGCCCGCCGTCAACTGCAGCTGTCGGCAGGCCTTATCATCAACGGAGTTTGACATGGAGTCTGAGGGATTTGAGTCTGAGGGATTTGAGTCTGAGGCATTTCGCGCGATCATGCGCCAGCAGGCAGGTGCGGTTGCGCTGATTTGCACCGGCACACCAGGGCAGCGCTTCGGTTTGACCGCGACCGCGGTTTGCCCGCTCACGGATAGCCCGCCGACAATTCTGACCTGCGTCAACCGCAATGCCAGCGCCCACGATACGATCAAGAGTTCCAACCAGTTCAGCGTCAATCTGCTGGGTGATGCTCACATGAAGTTGGCCGGTATTTTTGCCGGTCAAACCGATCTCAACGGTGAAGACCGCTTCAACGTCGACGGCTACACGTGGAGCACCTTCGCGTCCGGCATGCCGCGACTTGGCGGCGCGATTGCAACCATCGACTGTGCCGTGACCGAACATCGCCAGTTTTCATCCCACACACTCTTCGTTGGCGAAGTGCGCGAAGGGGATCACGACGAGACGCTCCGGCCATTGCTCTATTTTCGCGGACAGTTCGGCAAACTGGCAAAATAGATCGGCGATCGGTCGGCTTGTGAGCAGCAAAGCCCGTGACGAGTGGTCTCAATCATTTATAATGACGTATTCAGACGCTCAGATTTGGTCTGTGCCAAGGCGCGGTGGCCCCAAGGCGCGATGGGTGATGCTGGCGCAGCATAAGGCCGCCGCAACGCTGTCATCCAGGTTTTGCATTTTGCTGGTAGTGGAAACACCCAGGCGGCACGTACCACCCACACTGTGTTTGTCAGGAGAGCGGTTATGAGTGACGAGATTGTCGGCAGGCAACTGCCGGTATCGCAGCAGTTCGAGTTGGCGGAAGATGTCCCGACCAACGAAACGCAAAACGCAACGATTGGTGAATTGATCGCGCAACGACTGTCGCGCCGGGACGTTGTGCGCGGCGCGCTCGCATCGACGGTTCTCGGCTCGACGGTGTCGGTATCGGCGCTTCTGGCCGCGGGCGATGCCGAAGCCGCAGGCACGACACCGTCGTTTGACTTCAAGGAACTCGAAGCGGGCTTCGGTGAGAACCATTTTGTCGCCGAAGGCTATGATGCGGACGTCCTGATCCGCTGGGGCGACAAGGTGTTGCGCGATGCACCGGTGTTCGATGCCAAGGCCCAATCCTCGGGCGCCCAAGCCAAACAGTTCGGCTATAACAACGATTTCCTCGGCTTTATCCCGATCGATGGCAGGAGCGATCACGGCCTGCTCGTTGTCAATCACGAGTACACCAATGAGGAGTTGATGTTTCCGGGGCTCGGCCGGCAGGACAAGATGGAGCCGAAGTTTGCGGACATGACGGGCGAACTGGTCGCCAACGAAATGATGGCCCATGGCGGTTCGGTGCTCGAGATCAAGCGGACCGGCGGTAAGTGGTCGGTCGTCGACGGCTCGAAATATGCGCGGCGGATTACGGCTGAAACCGAGATGGCGATCTCGGGGCCGGCGGCCGGCAACGAGCACATGAAGACCGGCTATGATGCGAGCGGCACGAAAGTGCGCGGCATGCTCAACAATTGCGCAGGAGCGACCACCGCCTGGGGCACATGGCTGACCTGCGAGGAAAACTTCAACGGTTATTTCTGGGGCAAGGGCGCGCTTGATGACCACCCGCGCCGTGATGCTCTGAAGCGCTATGGCGCGCCGGGCGAGTGGTATGCGTGGGGCAAGTTCCACGACCGCTTCGATATCGCCAAGGAGCCGAACGAAGCGCATCGCTTTGGCTGGGTCGTCGAGATCGATCCCTTCGATCCGACCTCAACGCCGGTCAAGCGCACGGCGCTGGGCCGCTTCAAGCACGAGGGGGCCGGCAACATTATCAACAGGGACGGCCGCTTTGTCGTCTATCAGGGCGATGATCAACGCTTCGATTATGTCTACAAGTTCGTCACCGACGGCAAGGTCGACACCGCCAATCGGGCGGCCAACAAGGATCTCCTGGACCGCGGCACGCTCTACGTCGCCAGGTTCAACGGTGATGGTTCCGGTCAGTGGTTGGCGCTGCGTTACGGTGAAGGGCCGTTGGTCGAGGCCAACGGGTTTGCCAATCAGGGTGATGTTGTGATCTTCGCGCGCATGGCCGCCGACCTGCTCGGTGCCACCCGGATGGACCGCCCGGAAGACGTCGATGCCAATCCGAAGACCAACAAGGTCTACGTGATGTTGACCAACAATTCGAGGCGCAAGCCCGAAGAGATCGATGAGGCCAATCCACGCGGTCCGAACAAGTTTGGCCATATCATCGAGATCACGCCGAACGACGGTGATCATGCCGCAACGGCCTTTACGTGGGAGATCCTAGTCCGATGCGGCGACCCGGCCATCGGCGAGGTTGGGGCGACCTTCAATCCGGCCACGACCAAGGATGGTTGGTTCGGCATGCCGGACAATTGCGTGATTGATGCGGACGGCCGCTTGTGGGTGGCAACCGATGGCAACTCGCCACGGCGCACGGGTCGCACCGACGGTGTCTGGGCGATGGAGACGGAGGGGGCCGCGCGCGGCACGTCGAAGCTGTTTTTCCGGTGTCCCAACGGCGCCGAACTGTGCGGGCCCGAGTTCACTCCGGATCTGGAAACGTTCTTCGTTGCAGTCCAGCATCCGGGTGAATCGGTGACCAAAGGTCATAGTGCCACGTTTGAAAGTCCGTCGACCCGGTGGCCTGACTTCGAGCCGGACGTGCCGCCGCGGCCGTCGGTCGTCGCCATCACCAAGACCGGCGGCGGTAAGATCGCAACGTAACCCCCATGGTCAGCCGGATGGCGCGATAGGCAATCCCGCCCATCGCTTCACCTGAACAGATGATTGGGAGCAAGTCCCGGATGCAAGGCAAGGTCAAACGAAGCTAGTGTCCCGATTCAGAAGTTTCTATCCACCGGAGTTAGTATTGGCGTGTATGTCAAGTGTGCGCTGACAGAACCGCTGGATGGAGGCTAGGATATCGTCGGCCGACTTTGTCCAACGTAACGGTTTGGGATCGGCGTTGCGTTTGTCTATAAAGTCCATGATATCGGCGACCAGCGCCTGCACCGATTTGTGTGCGCCGCGTTTGATCTGCTTGTCGGCAATGAGCGCAAAGAAGCGTTCAACCTGATTGATCCATGACGATGAAGTGGGTGTGTAGTGTCTGTGCCAACGCGGCCGTTTGGCAAACCAACGTTTGATTGCCTCGGTCTTGTGGTTCGACGCATTGTCCATAACGATATGGATATCGAGTTCCTTGGGTACATTACGTTCGATTTCGTCGAGGAACGCGCGAAATTCTTTTGCGCGATGTCGCGGCATGCACTTGCCGATCACCGAACCGGCCTTCACGGTGGTCTCAGCATTCACAGCAGCGATAAAGCCCGCAAACAACGTCGTGGTTCCGTGCCGATCATAGTCGTGCGTGCGCCGCTCAACCTGACCCATAGTCATGGGTAACACTGGCTGCGTGCGATTGAGCGCCTGGATCTGGCTTTTTTCATCAACACAGATCACCAGCGCGTTGCTGGGAGGGCTCATGTAAAGGCCGACAATGTCACGCACCTTCTCAACGAATTGAGGATCAGTTGACAGCTTGAAAGTCTCGGCGCGGTGTGGTTGCAGCGAGAACGCTTTCCAGATGCGATGTACCGACGACGTTGACACGCCCGACGCCTTTGCCATGGCGCGGGTGCTCCAATGTGTGGCATCGTCAGGTTTCGTCTCCAGTGTCTTGACGACGATAGCCTCAATACACTCGTCATCAATCTTGCGTGGTGCGCCAGGGCGTGGCTCGTCGCATAGGCCGTCGAGGCGCTGTTGTGCAAACCGCTCGCGCCAAAGCCGCACGGTCTGACGCGTCACACCAACACAACTGGCAATCTCGCAATTGTTCATACCCTCGGCCGCCTTGAGCACGATCTCGGCACGTTGCGCGTCGCCACGCGGCACTTTTCTCCGGCGCACCAGCCGATCAAGGTAAGCGCGTTCATCCGCGCTAAGCTCTATTGCGCTTGCCGTCTTTCTCCGCCCCATGCAATCCTCCGAATCAGAAATCCCAAGGACTGAAGCACAGAAGATCCATCATGAATAGGTATTTCTGAAACGACACACTAGCCCGGATTATGCACGAGTTTTGAAATTTCTTTTGTGAACTGTCCAGCGAACGACAGCGACGTCGGATTAAAGCGAGACAGGTTTCTTGCAAGGCCGGCATAGTTCTCCCCGGCGCAATGCTTGTGCCGTTGCCACTGGAAATATGTGTCGGACAACTCATGTCTATCGCTGTGCAGGCAATGCCGGTCGGCGCGCGATCGCGTGCGGCTGAAGGTATAACGTGTGTCGTTATTGGGATGCTGTTCTTCGTCGGGCAAGATGCGCTGATGAAGAACCTGCTGGGCCAGTATTCCTTGTGGTTGCTGTTTGCGGTGCGGGCCGTCATTACGGTGTTAATCCTCACGCCGGTCATACTGATCCTTGGCGGGCCGCATAAACTGGTAACGCCCTTTTGGTGGTTGCACTTCGTGCGAGCATTTCTGTTCGTGGCCGGCTTTTCGCTATTCTACGCCGCGTTTCCGTTTATGGGCCTCGCGGAAGTCTCGACGATCTTCTTTTCTGCCCCCTTATTCACGGCTTTGCTGGCGGTCATTCTACTCGGCGAGAAAGTCGGACCGCATCGAGTGGCTGCATTGGGCGTCGGGTTTCTGGGTGTCATCATCGCCATGAATCCGGCCGGCGGCGAATTTAAGTCGATTGCCATCCTGCCCGTGCTCTGTGCGATCAGCTATGCCGCATCGCAGATCATCGCGAGGCAAATCGGCGAGCGCGAGTCGACCTTGACCATGAGCCTTTACACCATCGCGTTTGGTGGTTTGCTCGTCTTGCCATTTGGCTTGCTGCTGGACCTCTTTTTTGGCCTCGGAGAGAAACTGCCTCATCTGCGTTGGCAGTGGTTTATGCCAACCTGGTACGAGTTCAAGCTTCTTCTACCGCTTGGCCTCGTTGGAATGGCGGGATACCTGTTCTTGTCCAGAGCCTATCAGGTTGCAAGCGCCAGCCTTGTTGCGCCGTTCGACTACGTTTATCTGCCGGCGGCGGCAGTGCTCGCCTATCTCGTTTGGGACGAGGTTCCGCATCAATCAACGATTGTCGGTATGATACTCATCGTTTCGAGTGGATTGTATTTCGGCTATCGCGAAGTCAGAACTGCGCGTAATTCCAATGATGTGCCAGCTGTTGCCGAAGCCGTCTTTGTCCCAAACAACCCGATGCCATCCACTGCACCGCTTGAAGAGTTGGTCGAAGACTAGAGCAACCTGCCTTTATTCGGAATCGGAACGATCCCGAATAAAGGCAGAAAGTTGCTCGCCTCTAAAGTGGCGATCATCGTGCTTTGAGTTGGAACCGCAATAGCGGTTCCAACTCAAAGCACGATGATCTAAGGGTGCGGCGATCGTGCTCTGGTCAGCCGCCGTTTGCGGCGGCTGGTGCGCGGCTATTCGGCCGCCTCGCGCAGTGCGGCGGCTTCGACATCGCTGGTCGCCAGACGGGCATAGCCGCCACGGTCCTGCGGCGTCTTCATGTCGAGGATCCGGCCGGCAACCAGATTGCGCAGCATTTGCGCCGTGCCGCCGCCAATCGTGAACATCCGCGCGTCACGAACCATCCGCTCGAGCGGCAGTGAGCGGCCGTAGCCATTGGCGCCGTGCAACTGCAGGGCATCGTTGGTGACCTTGATGGCGGTTTCGGAGGCCATCACTTTCGCCTCGGCCGCAAGCAACGGATCTGGGAACCCCGCCGCGGTTCTCTCAGCACTCGCAGCCGCACGCCAAAGCATGAGGCGGGCTGCGTCGAGCTGGATCTTGGCGTCGGCCAGCATCCACTGCAGGCCTTGAAACTCCGCAATCGGGCGGCCGAACTGGTGGCGCTGCTTAACATGGCCAAGAGCGGTTTCGTAAGCGCCCTGGGCGATGCCGAGCGCCACCGTGCCGGCCCCGACGCGCTGCGCATTGTAGGCGTTCATCAGTCCGGCAAAACCATGCTCGACACCGTCGGGCGGTACGATGATACGGTCGCGCCCGAGCTTGAGATCGCGGCAGTGAATCTCGGTTTCGGGAATGCCGCGCAGGCCCATGGCGTGCTCGCGGCGCCCGACGACGAGGCCCTCGTCTTCGCCGCGAAAGGCGAGAAAACCGGCGATGCCCCTGTCAACATTGTCCTCGATCAGCCGGGCGAAGATCAGATGCATGCGGGACACGCCGCCGCCTGTGATCCAATGCTTGGTCCCGTTGAGCACGTAACCGTCGTCGGTTTTAACGGCGGTGGTTGCCAGCTCGGTAGCGGCGCTGCCGGCCTCCGGTTCGGTGATGCAGATCGCCGGTTTGTCGCCGCAAAGCACTTGTTGTGCGGCCCGTTCGCGCTGTTGCGGCGTCCCGTAGGCCAGCACCGCGCCGACCGCGCCCATGTTGCCTTCCACGACAATTCGGCCGGTGATCCCGCAAACCTTCGCCATTTCCTCGATGACAATCGTGGTATCGAGGTATGACCGTCCGCGACCACCAAGCGATGTCGGCACCGTCATGCCCATATAGCCGGCTTTGGTGAGCGCTGCGACATTGTCCCAGGGATACTGCTCGCTGGCATCGATCTCGGCGGCGCGCGGTGCGATCGTGGAGATCGCCAGGGCGCGGGCCTCGGCGCGGAGCTGTTGTTGGTCTTCGGTTAGTTCGAACATTGCAGCATCTCTCCAAAGCTCTCGTTGCCGTTCACGGGACATAACGAATTTGTGACTTGTGCCACTTTAAGTTCAGAAAATTCGGAAGTAAAACAACAAATTGTCGGACATTGTGTGAGGAAATCTAACATAGCGCCATGAACCTTCGCCAGCTTCGCACCTTTGTGGCAATTGCCGAGCACGGCACCTTTTCCGCCGCCGGACAAGCGCTTGGCCTCAGTCATTCTGCGGTCAGCCTGCACGTCAGGGGGCTGGAAGAGGAACTCGGCGTCGCCCTCATCGATCGCGGGCGCCGCCCGCCGCAGTTCACAGACCGCGGCCTGGCCGTGGTCGACTGCAGCCGTCGGATGCTTGATCTGATGGACGAGGTCACGGCACTTGGCTCGGAAGCCGGCCTGATCGGCTCACTCAACGCCGGCGTCGTGCCCTCGGCAATGACGGATCTGATGCCGCCGGCGCTGGCGGCCATGCGCCGCCTCCATCCGCGCCTCAAGGTGCGCATCCACACCTCTCTCTCGGGCGAACTAGCGGCACTGGTGCGCGGCGGCGAACTCGACGTTGCGATTTCAACGGCGCCATTGCGCCCGCTCGACGGGGTCGCGGTCAGAACGGTCGTCAGTGAGCCGCTCTATATCATTGCGCCAGCAGACGTGCCGGCGGCTGACGTCGAAGGCCTGCTGGCGAAGTTGCCGTTCGTCTGGTTCAGCCGCAAGACCTGGGCCGGCCAGCAAATCGAGCAGCTGTTATTGGGCGAAGGTGTTGTCGTGCGCGGCGACATGGAGGTCGACTCGCTGGTCGCGGTCGAAGCGCTGGTCTCGCACGGCCTCGGCGTGTCGGTGGTCCCGCGTCATCCACGCGCCGACGCATTCGGGCCGGCGGTTCGCAGTGCCCCGTTCGGCAACCCGCAGCACAGCCGCCAGCTGGCCATGCTCGAACGCCCGAAAAACCCCAAACGCCGCCTGACCGACGCGCTGTTGGAGGCGTTGCGGGCGAGCCAGGGATGAGGCGGATTAAGATCGGGCCCGCGGTCGGTTGCAGGCACGGGCGGCCGATTCGGGCCCGTGCCTTTCTCACGCCTCTGTCGTGGTCCCGTCCGCCTCAACTGCAGCCGGCTTCTGCCGGCCTTCCCGGTAGAGCACATAGAGGCCGGCAGCGGTGATAATGGTGCTGCCGATCAAGGTGTCGGGTCCCGGAAAATCACCGAACACCAGATAGCCCAAGATCGTGACCCAGATCAGTTTGGAATAGTTGAACGGCGCCAGCAAAGATGCCTCCGCCCGCGCGAATGCCTGAAGCATCAGGAAATGCGCGCCCGCCCCCATGGCCCCGGTGATCAGATACATTGCCAGGTGAGCACTCGTCGGCGTGGTCCAGAAAAACGGCACCATCAGGCTGGCCCACGCGGTACCGCCGATACTCGTATAGAGCAGCGTGGTCTCGTGGCGATCCTGGTTCGCCAACCGCCGGGTGACAAGCTGGAAGACGGCGAAACAAACCGCACCCAATAGCGCCATGCCTGCCGACCAGTGCCAGACCGCGCCGCCCGGTCGGACGATCACGAGCACACCGGCCAGGCCGATGACGACCGCGAGCCACCGATGCCAGCCGACGCGCTCACCCAGCACCGGCGCCGACAAGGCGGTGATGAACAGCGGCCCGGTGAACCCGATTGCGGCGGTTTCGGCGATCGGCAGATAGGTCAGACTGACGAACAGGCAGGCGATCGAGGCCACCAGGAAACCGGAGCGGGCGATCTGCAGCACCGGGCGATTGCAGTTGAGCAGCGCCAACTCCCGACGAGCGCCGAAATAGCCGGCAACGAACACGGTGATGGCAACAAAATAACCCCACACCAGCATCACCGCGTGCAATTCGTCCGTGTAAAACTTGCAAATCGCATCGACCAATGAAATCAGGCCGATGGATGCAAGGAAATAGAAGACGCCAAGATTGGTCTGGTGACGTGACACGCGGCATTCTCATGGTCGGCGACGGCGGTTGTTCGGAAAGGCTCACCTCACTACAGCGCGGCCGCGATTGTCTCAAGAGCCGACTTTGACGGGGCGGTATTGTGCCCCTCGGTGCCCAAGTCCCGACTTCACGATGGCCGCGATGTGCTCCGGGCCAAGGCCGCAGCAGCCGCCAACAATCTCGACGCCGGCGGCAATCCATTTCCGGCAGTCGTCGGCGAAGGCAGCCGGAGTGTAGGTCTCACTGAAGTGCCAATGGGGCATCGCGAAATGACCGGCGTCGGGATAGGCCATGACCGGGCCGGCGTGGGCTTTGCGAATCAGCGGAATGGCGCTCGTGATAGCGGCGGGTGCGGTGTGCATCACACCGACGACGTCGAAGTTGCAGCGCGCCGCCATCGCAATACTGTCAGCGAACGGCAGTTCGGCGCCGGCGCGGGCCGAGAACAGCTTGCCGTGCGCACCAAGCTCGGCGGCGAGCCCGCACCAGACCGGCAGGTCCGAGGCTTCGATCGCCGCGAACATCGCCTGCATGCGATCCGGTATGCACATCATCTCCAACAGCAGGAGATCGCAACCCTCGGCCTGGTGAATTGCCGCCAGCTCGCAAAAGGCCGCCCGCATGTCCTCCTGCGTCGCCGGTTTGCCGCTGCCGGGACGGGTGCCGTCGGAGAAAACCGGGAGCATGTGAGAGAGCGAGCCGGCAATCGCGACGTCCGATGCGCCGCTTTGTTGGCGCGCCGTCAACGCGGCCTCGATCGTGCGCCGGTTGATATCCGGGACGTCGGCGCCGAAGCCGTTCGGTTCAAGCATGACACGCGAGGCGGCGTAGGTATTTGTCGTGATGACATCGGCGCCGGCGTCAATGTAGTTGCGATGAACATCGACAAGCGCCTGCCAGTGATCGATGGCAGCGAGCGCGGACCACAGACCGTCGCGCATCGCCACGCCCCGGCGCTCCAGTTCCGCGGAGATGCCGCCGTCCAGGATAATCGTTCGACCCGCACGAATGCGCTCCCAGAGCCTTGCGTAGCGCGGTGTCACGGCGGATGCCTCGCTCTCTATTGTTCAGCGCGAATGTTCAACGCGAAACAGCACATTGCGATGCTTGATCGCCCTCGGCAAGGCGCGTTTGGGACACGCGACCTAAAGACCGGTTATGATCACGGGCAAGGTGCCGGCACTTGGCGTTCGGACTGACGGTTGTCGCCGCCCTCGGCACGACCATTACCGCCCAAGCCCGGCCGCGAGATAATTGACGTCAATGCTCGGCGGATCTACCAACGCTGACACACGGCCGTGAAACATCGATCGAGAGGCGGGGATTGCGCGTGGGCTTTAGTCTTCCGGAAGATTTTGGATTGGCGCATGGAGTTGCGATCGTGCTGCTGTTTGCCTGCTGGTTTTTGTATGGCGGGTTGCTGACCACGTTCGGGCGCGGCTCGCTCAATTCGCAGCTCGCCGTCGTGCGCCGTTACTGGATGTCGGCTGCAACACGGCGCACGGCCAAACCATTTGACGCTGTGCTGCTCGGCAACATGATGAACTCAATCGCGTTCTTCGGATCGGCGACGCTAATCGTCCTGGCCGGCGTGCTGTCGATCTTCACCAATCTCAAGGCCATCCACGCAACGTTCTCCACTCTGCAGTTCGTGACGCCCACCAGCCTTGAACTGTTTGCATTCAACACCGGTTTGCTGGCGTTCGTTTTGACCTTGTGCTTTCTGTCTTACACCTATGCGCTGCGCAAGCTGATCTATGCGACGGCATTGCTCGGTGCCCTGCCGGACATCAGCGATGATTGCCCGACGCTCGATACCATGGTGGTCGCTGTGACCACGGTCCTGTCCGAGGCTATCCACACGCTCAATTTCGGCATCCGCGGCTACTATTACACGATGGCGACGCTGTGCATGTTCATATCGCCGTATCTGTGTATCGCAGCCACATTGATCGCCATGGCGGTGCTGTTTTACCGGCAGCTGCTGACCCCAACAGCGCACGCCATCCAGGACTATGTCGAGGCCCTCAAGGCGATCGATCGATGACTTCGCCCGAGTTCGGAGCATGTCGCACGGCATACGCCCGTCCTCGGCAGTGATTCGTTTGCGGGCTAGATCATCGTGCTTTAGAGGCGAGCAACTTTCTGCCTTTATTCAGGATCGTTCCGATTCCGAATAAAGGCAGGTTGCTCTATCCTGCCCGCGGCCGGGTAGGGCAATTTTACTCATTTTCCTTGAGCTTCAAGACCGAAGTGATCGTGAAACTTGCCGTGTGATTTGCAGGGTTTGCGGCCGCTTCGGTTTTCAGCCGCTGCGCCAAGCGACCGATCCTCGCCGGTCGAGAATTCACAGATCGAGCAACCTACAAGAAGCCCACCACCAGAAAACCAATGCAACAGAAGAACCCCACAATTGGAACCCATCCTGAAACCTTGAAGGTGTCGTGTGGTGCAGCATCGCCGCGGCGCTTGATTTGCCAAAGCGCAAGATTGACCAGGGCAAAGATCGACAGCGTGATCTGCGATGTCGCCGCCGCTAGCCCACGCATCGGAACGAACGTTGCCAGAACCAACACCAGCGTGCCGATCAGCGCCGTTGCAACCAGCGGCGTCCGCGTCACCGCACTGACCTGGCCGAGCACCGTCGGCAGGCTGCCCTGACGGGCAAGACCGTAGAGCACGCGCGATGCCATGATGATCTGCACGATGACGCCGTTGAGCGTGGCGACAATAGCAATTGCGCTAATCGCCGCCGGCGAAGCACCTGTGGTTCTCTCAAATACGAGGCTCAGCGGTGCATCTGTCGCCGCCAGTTCGCCAGCCGCAACGTTCAGGATCGCAACGCTGGCAACCAGAACGTAAAGCAGGGTCGAAACGGCAAGCGTCAGAAATATTGCCCGAGGAAGCGTTGTGGCGGGAGCGCGCGTTTCTTCCGCCATGTTCACCAGGTCTTCGAACCCGATGAACGCAAAGAAGGCGAGCACCCCGCCGCTCATAATCGCAAAGCCGATACTGGTCAGGGATGCCGTCGGTTGCGATGTATCGACTGGCACCGCCGATACGCTGCCACCGGCACCGATGAGGCCGCCAACGATCACGAGGACCAGCCCAACCACCTCGATGATCGTCATCACGGCGGCAAACGAAACCGATTCACGCACGCCCCACGCGGCAACCAACGTCATCGCCAGCACGACAATGGGGATCAGGACGGAACCTGGCAGGTCAAGGAACTGGCGAATGTAGCCGACACTGCCAATGCAGATCGCCGCCGCCGATACCGTTCCCACGGTCACCACCATCAGCCCGACAACGACCGACAGCGTCTGCGACTTGAAACCGGCGCGCACGTAGGCAGCCTCACCGGCGCTAGTGGGCAAACGTCCGACCAACTCCGCAAACGAGAGCGCCGATGGCAGCATCACGAGCGCTGCAACGATGAAAGATAATGGCGCATAGACGCCGGCGATCCCAGCTGTCGCTCCGACCAGGACGTAAATCCCCGCGCCAATTGTTACGCCCAAACCGTAGAGGACGAGCAGTGGCAAATTGAGGGAGCGACGGAGTTCCGTAGTGCCCGAAACAGACATACTGTCCCCGTCAATTGCTTGCAGTCTGGCAAGCCGTCAAGTGCAGATCAATTGATTGAAAATACCGTCTACCCTAAGCGACATCCGCCAGCAAATCGAGCGAAAAGTCTTCGAGGTCGGCGATCACGACGCGCCCGCAATGCTGCAAGCGGATCTTGCCACTGCGCTTGAGCTTGCTGATAATCCGGCTCACGGTCTCGATCGTCAGCCCCAGGTAGTCAGCAATGTCCTGGCGGCTCATCGGCAGGTCAAACGCACCATCTTCGTCAGTACCGATGTGTTCGGCGATATGACGAAGGAAGTAGGCGACACGTTCCGTCGCTGACAGCCGGCCCAGCGCCAATAGCTGCTCGCGCGTGCTGTCAAGCTCGGCGATGATGATTTGCATGATCAAATTTCGCAGACATGGCGTCACCGACATTTGCCGTTCAAGCCGGTGGCGCGGGAACGCGACAAGGCGGACCGGCGTGATTGCTTCGGCCGTGAACGGAAATTGAGGTCGGCGGCAGTATTCGAGGATCTCGCCGGCAAAGACAAAGCGCGCAACCTGGCGTCGCCCGTCACCCAACAGTTTCGTGCCACGGACCACGCCCTGCTCGATAAGATAAACGAAATCAGCATCATCGCCGTCCCAGAAGATCACGTCTCCGCGATCGTACTGGCGCTGCTTGCCGAAACTCTCAAGGACCGGACAGACGTTTGCGCTGCATCGGCCTTTGTGGCAATCCTGGTGACCGCACTGGTCGGCGCCCGGGTGTGGATCGAAGCCTTCGGTCGACTGTGAAATGGACGTCTCCTGGAGCAATAACATTAGTCTTCCTTTCTCCATCTTGCGACAGATCAATGCGCCACAGCTACAATCAAGGCCAATCTTTTAAGACGCGCCAGTTGGGAGAGTTACCTACGTGTTTTCCCGTACATCGCGAACCCGACGGCTGTGCACTTTCATTTATCTCCCATCGAATGAACCGCCGCAGTGCAGCGCGTCGTCGATTGCCGCAAACAGCGCCGATTCTTCAACCGGCTTGAACAGCTGCCCGACCACAAAATCCGTCAGATCGGACAGCCCCAAGATCTCCCGCGGGTGGTTTGCTACGACAATGGTCGGTACGTTGCCGCCGGCTTCTTTGATGCCTGAAACCATGCCTTCGACGCCAAGATCGACCAGGTGGGTGCCAACCAATGCGCAGTTGGTCGGGATTGTTGGCAATGCCTTGAGGAATGACAGCCCGCTCGCGTAGGTGTGCACTACGAAACCCGCTCCGCCGAGCAGGGCGAAAAACGAGTCTCTGACCGCGGCATCGCCGTCGACCACAGCTAGCGAGGGTCCTTCAGGTGCAACGATATGTTCGCTTTCAGCCATCGCACCTATCACACCGACAGAACATCACGCCATGGTGATGCACGCCTCTGTCCGATACAAGTCCGGAAAACTACGTATGACCGGCACGGTGATTGAGACCGCCAGATCATCTTTGTGCCTCTATTCGGGATCGTTCCGATTCCGAATAAAGGCAGGTTGGCCTAGACGTCGTCGTCAGGTTCGATGCCGGCAGCGATGGCAAGCCGCACCAGCTCCGACAGGCTGCCGGCGCCGGTCTTTTCCATAACCCGGGCGCGGTGCACTTCGACGGTGCGCGGACTGAGGCCAAGCTCCTGCGCAATCATCTTGTTTTGCCGGCCCAACACCAGCTTGCCCAGAACCTCGCTCTCACGCCGGGTCAGCCTGGCAATCTTCTGCTTGGCCGTCGTCACACTACTGGGCTTGGTCTCGGCGCGTTCATGGACATGTGCCACGGCACGTTCAACGCTCTCCAGCAGCAGGTCCGGATCGAACGGTTTTTCAACGAAATCCACAGCACCGATTTGCATGGCTCTGACGGCCATCGGCACATCGCCGTGGCCGGTTATGATGATGATCGGCGCACACTCGCCGCCCTCCATCAGGTGCTGCAGGATCTGGATACCATCACCGTCGGGCAGGCGAACATCCAAAAGTATGCAGGCAACATTGCTGCGATTGGCCGCCAGAAAGTCGGTCGCATTGGCAAACAACAACGTATCCCTGCCGTCGGCACGAATTAAGACGTCGAGTGAATCGCGCACCGCATCGTCGTCATCGACAATGGCGATGGTGGCCTGACCAGACATGGGGTTCCTTCAGTTCTGCGACACTGGCAGCATAACACGAAAGCGTGCGCCGCCACCCTCCCGGTCATCTCCGCCAATCTGGCCACCATGCGCCTCGACAATGTTGCGACAGACCGAGAGCCCGACCCCCATGCCCGAAGACTTTGTCGTCACGAACGGCTGGAACAAGCGCTCTTTGACTTCATCGTCGAGGCCTGGCCCGTTGTCCTCCACCACAATCTGGACCGCCTCGCCGTTGGCATGGGCCACGCTGACCTTGATGTGCGCGTCCTGCGCGCTGCCTTCCAACGCATCGACGGCGTTGCGGACCAGGTTCTGCACGACTTGCTGGATCTGCACCCGATCGACCATCACGCGGGGAAGCCGGGGCTCGATGTTCATTTCAAAGTTGAGGCGACGTCCGCGCGTGCCGATCAGGCCCAGCTGACACGCCTCATGAACAATCGGCTCAAGATCCTGCCAGCTTCGGTCGGTTTCGCCCCACTCGATGAACTGGCGCAGGCGCCGAATGATTTCACCGGCCCGCAAGGCCTGTTCGCTGGCCTTCAACACTAGGCCGGTGGCCTGCGCGGTTTGATTTCTGCCCAACAGTCGCTTGGCTGCATTCGAATAATTGGTAATGGCGGTCAGCGGCTGATTGAGTTCGTGCGCGAGCGCGGAAGCGAGTTCGCCCATCGCACTCAGGCGGGCGACGTGAATGAGCTCGTTCTGCAGCTGCTGAATGCGTTGCTCGGCCTCGATGCGCGCGGAAACATCTTCGATCATGCCTGTAAACAGAACGCGGTCCGACAGGCGCACCTCGCTGACGGTCACATGGATCGGGAACTTCGTGCCGTCCTGCTTGAGGCCAATGACCTCGCGGCCAATGCCGATGATTCTTTTGTCCCCCGTGGCAACATACTGGGCCAGAAACCCGTCATGGGCGCTGCGAAACGGCTCGGGCATCAATATGCTGACGTTGCGGCCAATGACGTCGCCTGCAGCATATCCGAACATGTCCTCGGCGGCAGAATTGAAATCTTCAATCCCGCCGGCGACGTCGATGGTAATGATCGCAAACACCGCGGAATTGATGATCGCTTCGAGGCGCTTTTCTGAGTCTTGCGGGTTTGCCATGTCTTTCACTGACCAAAGAAACAGGCGCCCGCCAGGGTCGGCAGCCGCGCAGCCTTGCTTCTATAGCCTTTCAGAGTGAACTCAAACCATCCCGCTTCCCCGTCCTGCCGCCCGAAGCCTGAACCGCCCCGGCCTTCCCGAAGGTTGTCTTGTAATGGGATGGTCCGGCCGTGCTCCTGCCGCCACCAGCGGCGAGGCTGTTGGATGTTGAAGCCACAGCTAGATCATCGTGCTTTAAGTTGGAACCGCTATTGCGGTTCCAACTTAAAGCACGATGATCGCCACTTTAGAGGCGAGCAACCTGCCTTTATTCGGGATCGTTCCGATTCCGAATAAAGGCAGGTTGCTCTAGCTCATCTTGGCCCAATCGGTGCCAATGTGCCCGGATTTATGAGTTTGCGGCCTAATCGGGTTTGTTGTGCGCAAGAAACTCAATTGAGCGGACAATACGCGCCATGATCTCATCGTCATAGGGCATCCAAACCGCTCCAGCTTTCGTCGCGGGTAACGCGAACGCAACCGGGTCGCCGTTTCGCGTCACCCGCGCCGTTGCGATGTGGATCTTATAATCCCGGATGCAGACATGACGCGCCTCAATGTTGACGTCGAGACCTGATCCGCCAGTTTGATAGAGCCTGCCAAGGGCGGAGCGGCGCATATTGGCACTCTGCCCACCCGGCATGCTTTGCCGCCACGTCATCTGCTCACCGCAAACCATCGTTTCGGCGCAGTCTGCGTGCACAGATCCATAGTGTTCAACCGGATCGTAAGCAAACGCCGCCACACTTGTCAGCAAGTCCACGCTGCGGAGCACTTCCGACAAGACGATCGGATTGGCCTCGCCAAGCCGGGCCGGCTGCATGTTTCCCAGATCCGTTCGACGAGAGAACACAACCGCGCCGCTCACAACATGGCCTAACGCACCGGGATAGAGACCATGTCCAACGTCGAACCGAAACCTCTCATCACCAAGTGCCAGGACCAGCCCGTCAAGGCGATCAATCGCCCAGCCTTGGGTTTGGGCCACGCCCAACAGGCGTTTGACGTCCAAATTGTAACCGCCGAATAGATTTGTCGACGAGGTCTTGAGTTCATCGTCGTCGGGTCGGTAGTTTTCCCGAAACGCCTGCGCAAACGGCTGTTTGATCTTGGATGAGACGATGACATCGCGCCAAGCTTCACGTTCATCAACGTCGCTCACCAGCGGGTGCCAAAGCGAAATCATGTGATGCCGTGACGTCGGACCGACGGAGCCATCTGCGCGCTGCCAGTGAAACGTGCCCTTCTTGAGAACCGGACGCGCCGTCTCGATGACACCGTCGCCGTCGCTCACCTGCCAAATGAGCTTATCCGTGATCGGCTTGAGCTGCTTCATGTCGAAGAAGCGCTCGCGCCAGTCGGCAAACGGCAACGGCTGGCTGTGGCGATAGAGGTGCTCGTAGGATCGTTTGACCGTCGTGACCAACGGTTTAGGGATCGGTTCGCCGCGGGGCAGCAGGAGTATGAGATCCGCGCGGGCGGCGAGGCGGCGTTCAGCGGTTTTTTGGAACCGCGCGAGTTTCGTTTTCACAACTGCATGGCGGGCGGCGTTCGCCACCTCGCGCATGACCGTCACCGCATGTGGAGTTGGCCGTTGTTGGACGGCGTGACCGAGCGCAATAGAGAGCGCCTGCGATGGTGTCGTCTTGGCCTTGTGGTCCGGTGCGAGACTGGCCTGCAGCCACATCTGTCGAAGCCCGTGTTCGAACCACCGGCAATCGCGGTCCAACCCAACGCGCGCCACGCGGGCGAGCACGCGCGTCTCGTTGAGATCGAAGGCTTTGTGGGGCCGGTAGGCGACATCACCCCGGTGGATCGCGGCGAGGCGTTCAAGCCCTTCGGCCCAAGCGGCCTAGGCAAACGCCACATAGCCCTCAAGATCGGCCAGCGGGTAACAGCCCGGCGGATCGATGTCGTCGTCCGTGACATTGCCCTCGTAGAGCCGAACGGCGTCGGCAAAGACCAAAGGCTGGCGATCCGGCATTTGCCGCACGACACCGAGTTCGCGTTGGACCAACGGTGCGCCGGCGTGTGCATCCAGGGTTTCCGCGAGCACCCGTTCGCCGATCGCCCCGCCGCCGATCAGCGCCAGCGCCAGGCGCAGATAGGGTAGTTTGTCAAATTCCCGATCGACGTCTTCAGCGCGCAATGGCAATCGCGCGAGCTGCTCCCGCCACCTCTTCGTCAGCGGATCGCGCGTTCCGCGCACGATCTCGGTGGCGCGTTGCAAAATCCAACTGTTGCCAAAGCCCGGCTGCGGATCGCCGGCCTGTTCATGCGCACGGACCAGCACGTCGAGAGCGGACAAGGCCGCGCCTTGCCTAAAGGCGGGCCGGTGCTCTTGCGCATGGTTGATCACCTGATAGGCGGCGTTCCGGGCAGCGTCGGGGGCCCGCTCCCCAGCCAGCAGGACAACCCGCCACGCGTCGGCAAGCAGAAGTCCAAGTTCCTCCCGGCTGAGATTGCCGGCATCGAGCGCGGGTCCACGAAATCGCGGATGTGACACCGTTTCGGATCTGAGAACACCCAGGAACGCATCATACAATTCGCTCACCAATACGCTCTCCATCCTTACCGTCGATCTGCGACTTCGGGCGCAATCCTGCGTCACGCTTCGGCCTGGCGATGGCTCTGGCCCCAAAGCCACGCCGCACTGCGGCCGGGCCGGCCGGGCGGACGCGCCCGAGGCGAACAGAAGTTCA
This sequence comes from Hyphomicrobiaceae bacterium, assembly GCA_965223355.1. Taxonomy (GTDB): domain Bacteria; phylum Pseudomonadota; class Alphaproteobacteria; order Rhizobiales; family Hyphomicrobiaceae; genus Tectiglobus. The sequence continues at coordinate 1,120,655 of CBDCWE010000003.1, read as the reverse complement.
AGGCGTGGGGGTTACGGGCCCCCCGTGCGGGCCGCTCAGATGGCACTCAATTCCGGTTAACCGCAACCATCGCTACGACGTGCCTTGTTCGCGAGTTGAACCAGGACAGTGCGCAACCCGGCGCTGTTCGTCAACGGGTGGTCGAACCACAGCCTTGCACTGCGATCACCCTGTACCAGGTCAAGGCCTTCCGGATCGAGATTAGCAAGCCTCCACGGTCCGGCCGGCTCGCCGAGCAGCACCGTTGCATAAAGCGCGATGGCGTCGGCGTGGTCGCCGTTCATATGGGCGATGGCCTCGGCCTCCGCTTCACGCATGCCGGGGCACTGGTCCAGCCGACACGTGATATCTTCTGCAGCCATCTCGTAGGCCTTGCCGAAGCCACCGTTGAGCGACGCTCCGGTTGGTGCGACACGCCAAAACGCGAAATCGCCAAAGTCGGCGTAGAGCTCCGACTTCGGGTGGCGGGCCAGAAAGCGGCGGCGAACGTGGCGGCGGTGCAGGCGCGGCGCGGCGTATCGATCCTGGTCGCCGCGACCGTCGCAGCCAAGGTCGCCAACTTCAGCCGGTTTGCGAGCCCGCGCCAGCTGATGGCGTATCCGGGCCTGAACCCTTCGGAGCATTCGGGCGGCGCGACCATCAAGCGCGGGCCGATCACCAAGGACCGGCAACAGACTGGCGCGCACGTGCCTGGTCGAGGCGGCATGGACGTATCGTCATCCGGCGCGCGTGACCAAGATCATTGGCGATCGTCTCGAGGGATTGCCCGGGCCGATCCGGGCGATTGCCTGGAAGGCACAAGGTCAGATCGTCGGCACGCTATCGCAAGCTGATTGCCGCCGGCAAGCCGGCAGCGAAGGCGATCGCTACAGTGGCACGTGAACGCGTCGGTTTGATCCGGGCCATCGCTTGCCCGCGTGAGCCGCCAGGAGCCGTGAAGCGGATCAATATTTATGCCGTCTAGGGCCGCCAATCGTCCGGATGTCGCAAGCCCGATCCCCGATGTCCTACCGAATACCAGAGCTGTCTTAGCCCTCACGTTCATTGTTTTCGACCACTCTTATGTTGGACGAGAGTTTCGATGATGGCGTGTCGGCGGCGGCAGCGACATGGCGTGTGAGATCGACATCGCATTCCGACAGCGGCGGCACTAATCAACGATGACACGTGGTAGCGACGACGGCTATATTGGACATCGAAATTCGGGCCGATATCACTCTGACTATCATCTCCAGTCGGCTAACTTTGCCTAAAATTTGCGTGGTTTGGCAATGTCCCGCCACGGCCTCGAGCCAGCAGCAGGGCGCTGTCGCAGCGCCATGACGCAAACATCAAAATCTATCGGGAATCGGTGATATGATATTGCAACGGTTGTCGTTCCCACCACCGGCCCGAGCAAGCGGGCACCCAACAATCGGTCCGGCGCAGACAATCTGATTGGAACCTTCCATGCCGAGGCTCCCGTTTTTTTACGGATGGATCGTAATTGCCGTGGCCTTCATCACCATGGCGATTGCGATCACGGCCCGCACGAGCTTTTCGATTTTCTATCCCGAGATTCTCGATGAATTCGGCTGGTCGCGCGGGGTCACTGCCGGCGCCTACTCGACCGGCTTCATTGCCTCGATCATGTTGCTGCCGGTGGTCGGCCTGATGATGGAGCGTTTCGGCCCGCGCATCGTCATTCCACTGGGCGCGATCATGGTTGCCGGCGGCTTTGTCCTGATGACGACGGTCAACGACCCGATCAGCCTTTACGTCGCGATGGGACTGCTGATCATCAACGGATCGATGAGTATGAGCTACATCGTCCATTCGATGTTCATACCAAAGTGGTTTGTTCGCAATCGCGGTCTTGCCATCGGCCTTGCTTTTTCCGGCGTCGGTGTCGGCGCAATCCTTCTGTTACCGCTGATCCAGGCGACGATCGCATCCGCGGGCTGGCGCACGACCTGCTTTTACATCGCGGTGGTGATTGTCGCGGTCATTGTTCCGCTCAATATCCTGTTCCAGCGCGCAGCACCCGAAGATATCGGGCTTGTTGCCGACGGCGGCGAGCGCCGACCGGCCGGCTCCGAGGGTGACGACGGCCAGCGCAGCGTCCGCCGTGAGGTCATCTTGAACCGAGCCTGGGCGGAAACCGACTGGACGGTGGCCAAGGCCGCAATGACATTGCGGTTCTGGGCGATGTTTCTTGCGTTCTTTTGTGCGTTGTTCGTCTGGTACGGCATCCAGGCGCATCAAACCAAGTTTCTTATCGACCGCGGATTTCCGCCGGGGTTCGCCGCGGCCGCGCTCGGGCTCGTCGCACTGTGCGGCATCGTTGGCCAGGTGGGCATCGGCGCGCTGTCGGACCGGATCGGGCGCGAACTCGCATGGACGGTTTCGCTCGCCGGGTTCGGCGCCGCCAGCATCTTTATGCTGCTGTTGCTGCGTGATCCGCGGATCGAGTTCGTGTATCTCGCGATCGCCAGCCAGGGGTTTCTCGGCTACGGCATGTCGGCAATATTCGGTGCGATCTCAACCGAGATTTTTTCGGGTAGGCGTGCGGCGAGTATTCTCGCGGTCTTGGGAATTGGCGGCAATCTCGGTGGTGGCGCGGGCGCCTGGGTGATGGGTGCTCTACACGATGTCTACGGCAGTTACGAGGCGGGGTTGTGGATGTGCTGGGCGGTTTCGATCCTGTCGATGCTGTGCATCTGGGTTGCCGCGCCCGGCCGGATCAGAAAGATGGTAAAATTCAGCCGACGCCCACGCGCGCAAATTGGGATGCGACGGGTCAGCTAGTTGTGTATTTCCAGAAGGTTGTTCGCCTCTAAAGTGGCGATCATCTTTGTGCTTTAAGTTGGAACCGCAATAGCGGTTCCAACTTAAAGCACGATGATCTAAGGAACCTCCGAACAAGCTTGGGGTCCAGGGGACCCATCCCCTGGTCGGGGAGATTGAGGGGCTGAAAGCCCCTCAAAGATCGCCGTGAAACGGCGATATGTTAGGGGCTTTCAGCGCTTGTATCTTATACCAGTCCGCATAAAACCTGACCCGCTTCACAGGTCCCGGCAGCTCACTCGGGCTGGCGCGGCGTGCCGTGAGATGCTTACCATCGGGCATTGGGCGCAACGCACCCGATGAGCTGCCAGGGCCCACCCCTGAGCGCCGGGCGCTTTTTGCTGTCAGCTGAGTTGGGCACCGCTTGCAGTCCATGTCCCACGGCACGCCACCCCCTCACTGGCGGTAAAAAGCGCTCCGGTGAAACGGGTCAATACCTATGCGGACTGGTATATGCGGGCCGGTACGAGTCAGGCTCAGCCATTTCCGCCCAAGGCGGGGCCACCGCGCCGGCCCGCGGCCTGTCCGGCCGCCGCCCCGAGAACCCATGCGATCATAGGCTTTGGCTGGCCGGCAGCGCGAGCGGGATGGTGCGGGCCAACTGTAAAACCTCTGCAACGTCGGGCGTTGCAGTTCAGCACCTTTGGAACAACGTCGTCAGGCAGTCCCAGGTCTTCTGGGCGCTGTCGGTGACCGCCTGGCCCGCGCCCTGGACGGCTTCGCCCGCCTTTTCCACCTGGTCCTGAGATGTCTTCATGGTCCGTTTGGCAAACTCGACCACCGTTTTCGGTTCGCCCGCGTCGGGAGCAGGTTGGCCGTGTGGGGGTCTCACGGTCGCCTGTGGCCACGGCCGGCCGGCCTGCCGCAGGCGATCGACGTAACGCCGCGCCATGTCGCTGAGATCGACCGTGACGACCGGACCGACACACGACTGTGCGGTGTGTCCGCTGGCTTTGCAGCTACCATGGCGATAGGTTTTGGCGATGTTCTTGATGCAGGCGAAGCGGATCAGTCGTCCGTTGTCGAGAAACGACTGATGTTCGGGCGCGGCGTTGGCCCGACACAGATAGGTCGCCGCGGGCGCTGTGCAAACGACGCATGCTTGGCCGGCGCGCGCAGCCTGAGAGGCTGTGAGGCACAGAACCACCAACCCGAGCAGCAGGCCGGCGCGTGCGCCATAGCGTCGATAACGTTTAAACATGAACCCAGGCTCCCGAACACTAATATTGCCGACTTTATCGCGCGCGGCAAATGTTACGGCAGGCCGTTACTGCCGTGCTGCCGGTATCCTGGCCGCTGTTGCAGGCGATCGTAGTAGGCCCGGATCTGTGGGAAACTCGGCTTCGGGAAGTCGATACTGAACCAGCGATTGACCACCAGGCCGGTGGGAATATCGGCAATGGTGAAGTCGTCTCCCATCAGATAATCGTCGCCGTCGGCCAGATAACGCTCCAGCATGTCCATGACCCGCGTCCAACCGTTTTGCGCCTTTCTTTGCAGATCTTCGTCCTGGAACTCCTCGACTTTGAAGATATGTGCCATCACGATCGGGCGCACGTCGACGTAGAGATCCTGGCTCGCCCAGTCCATCCAGGCCTCACAGCGGAAGCGGCGCTCCAGGTCCTGCGGGTAGAGGTCGGCTCTGCCATGCTTGGTCGCCAGATAGCGCACGATCGTGTTGCTTTCGCGCAGCGTGTAGCGACCATCGACAATCGCCGGGACCACCTCGAACGGATTGATACGCCTGAATTCTTGTTCCGATGTCGGTCGGTAGCCGCGGCCCCAGTCTTCGCGCTCGTAGGCAAGTCCGAGTTCTTCAACCATCCACAGGACTTTGCGCACGTTGATCGAGTTGGCACGGCCATAGATCTTCAGCATTTCGCCCCTCCGCAGATGACGAATCCGGTGTCGTGAGACTGGTGATCTCAATCACTTAAAATGGCGCATTCAGACGCTCAGATTGGAAACCCGTTCAAGTGAAGCTTGGCGGCGCCAAGACGAGCCGGCGGGATTTGCCGTGATCTCGGCGGCTCGTCTTGTCCGTGGCGCCGCCACGCACCTCGACGGTGCGCTTGATCTCGGACCAAATTCGTCGCGTCCGAATGCTTCCGATTTGAGGTTCGACGCTCCAGCATGCACGCTAGCATGCACGTGATCGAATTGCACGGGCTGCGCGGCTTGCCGGCGTCCGGCTCGTGAGGGCATACTCTGGGTCAGCACAGGAGTGAGCCGTGAGTGAACGTTCAGTTGTCGATTTGGGTGGCCTGCCGGCAGGTCCCATCGATCGCCGCGAGCATGCGCCGACGATGACCGAACGGCGTATCGATGCCATGATGATGCTATTGCGCCAAAAGCCCGTGCCGGGTATCCGCTCCGACGAGAACCGTCGCACCATTGAAAGTCTGACGCCCGAATTCTATGAGAACGCCGCCTACTACGAACGCTGGGTCGCGGCAATGCGAATGCTGATGGTCGAAAAGGGTGTGCTCACCGAGGATGAAATCCAGGCCAAGATCGCTGAGGTCAAAGCCCGTTATGGCGATCGCGGGGCCGGCCAATGAGCGCACAGAACAGATTGAAGATCGGAGCGCGCGTGCGTGTCGCGAACGCGTTTCCGCCGGGTCACGTGCGCACACCTCAGTATCTGCGCGGCCGCGAAGGCATCGTCATTCGTCATTTCGGCGCCTTCCCCAATCCTGAACGACTGGCTTACGGCATTAGCGGCCTGCCCAAGCTCAATCTCTATCAGGTGAAGTTTGCCATGGACGACATCTGGGCGGGTGATGGAGCGTACGCCGCGGCAGACACGGTGACGGCCGACATCTACGAACATTGGCTGAGCCCAGTTGAGGATAGCTGACCATGCCCGATGACCACGATCCGACCGGTCACCATCACGGCCATGGCGACGATGGTCCGTTTCAGCCAGACATCAAGGAGCCGACCGAGGATTGGGAAGTTGCCGAGATCGCCCTGCGTGAATTGCTGATCGAAAAGGGCGTGTTCTCAGCCCGCGAGATTGCCGACACGATCGAGGCCTGGGAGCAGAAAACACCCGAAAACGGCGCCAAGATCGTTGCCCGTGCATGGCTCGACCAAGACTTCAAGGCCCGTCTTCTCAAAGACGGCAACGCCGGTGTCGCCGAACTCGGTTTTGAGTTCGGCGGCCTCAAGCTGGTTGTCGTCGAAAACACCGACGACGTCCACAACCTGGTGGTGTGTACGCTATGCTCCTGCTATCCGCGTGCGATCCTCGGCATTCCGCCGCTGTGGTACAAGTCGCGCGAATATCGATCGCGCGCCGTCCGCGAGCCGCGCGCGGTGCTGGCCGAATTCGGCACCGAAATTGCGGCGGGGCGTGAGGTGCGGGTGCTCGATTCGACGGCCGATTGCCGTTATCTCGTGCTGCCGCAGCGCCCGGATGGCACGGACGGGATGAATGAGGCCGCGCTGGCCGGCCTGGTAACCCGCGACAGCATGATCGGTGCCGCTGAAGCAAGGCGGCCCGACGGCTCGCGGGCGACCTCTTAGGCCATGTCCGCCTTAGATCGTGATCGCCTTGGGGAACCTCTGATCAAGTCTCAGGCTGCCAAAGGGCATCGCCGCTGTGCGGCGATCCTTGAGGGGCTTTCAGCCCCTCAAACACCCCGACCAGGGGATCATCCCCTGGACCCTGGACCAACAAAGGATGCTGAGGTCGTCGCCCTTCACGCGGGCCGAGCCAGCCATGTCTGAGCGGCCAAAGCACCAACCGCAAGCACTTAGGAGCCCACCATGTCTGCCACCCAGTTGCACGATCTGACACTTGCCGAGGCTGCCCAGGCGATCGCGTCAAAGCAGATTTCGCCGGTCGAATACGTCAGAGCGTTGGTCGAACGGTCCGAAGCACTGCAGCCGCAGTTGTTCGCCTTTATCACAGCAACATTCGACCAAGCCGTGGATGCGGCGCGAGCTGCCGAGGCCGAAATCGCAGCGGGCAAGTACCGTGGCGCAATGCATGGCATACCGTTTGGCCTCAAGGACATTTACGACACTGCGGGCATCAAGACGACCGGCCATTCCAAAACCAATGTCGATCGGGTCCCCGACAAGGATTGTACGGCGATGGTGCGCCTGCGTGAGGCCGGTGGCATTCTGGCCGGCAAACTTGCAACCCACGAGTTTGCCCATGGCGGCCCGTCGTTTGATTTGCCCTGGCCGCCGGCGCGCAATCCTTGGAACACGGCGCATTTCACGGGCGGCTCCTCGTCGGGCTCTGGGGCCGCGGTTGCCGCCGGGCTGGTGCCGATGGCGATGGGGTCCGACACCGGTGGTTCGATCCGCAGCCCGGCCGGGCTGTGCGGCATCGCCGGCTATAAACCGACCTACGGCCGGATCAGCCGTGCCGGCGTTATCGCGAATTCCTATACCTACGATCATTGTGGGCCGCTTGCGCGCACCGCCGAAGACTGCGCTATCGCCATGAATGTGCTGGCCGGCTTTGACCCGGCAGATCCGGCATCGACCAACGTTGCCGATGAAGATTTCACCCGCAACATCGGCGATAGCCTGAAGGGGTGGCGGATCGGCGTTGTGCGCCATTTCTGGGAGCGCGATACGACGGTGCATCCGGAACTGCCGGCGGCAATGGATGCTGGCGTTGCAGTCCTCAAGGAACTCGGCGCCATTATCGAGGACGTCGAACTGCGGGTCATGCAATACTACCAGGACGTCAAAGTCACGACCGCCGAGTGCGAAGTCCTTTCGATAAACCTCAGGGAACTGCGCGCGCGGCCCCAGGACTTCGGCCAGGACTTCCGCTGCCGTGTTCTGCCGGCCTGTTTGTTCACCGGCGAGGACTATGTCCGCGCCGGTCGTGAGCGTCGCGCCATCATCGCCGAGATGGCGCCGCTTTATGAGCGCTACGATCTGTTGGTGACGGCCAATACCTCGGCTGCGCCGCGGATCGACAATCATGATGTCTCCTCCTTCTACCGCGTGCCGAGTTTTACCGTGCCGTTTAATTGCACGGGCGGACCGGCACTGGCGCTGCCGTGCGGTTTCACCGCCGACGGTTTGCCGCTGTCCTTGCAATTCGTCGGGCGACCGTTCGATGATGCGCGGGTCCTGGGTGCCGGCCATGCCTATGAGCGCGCTGCCGGCCATCATCTGAAGCGACCGCCGTTGGAAGCGGGTCGGCCGCCGGCTCCGGTTGAGCCGAAACCATGGGTGCCGGATACCGGCAACGTGCCGGCCCGTGTTCGCGAGCGCGCCATTAGTTGTGCCCGGGCACACGGCCTCGATTTGCCGGCTCCCATTCTGGACGAGCTGATCGCCATTGCACCGGATGCGATTGCCATGGCGGCGCGGCTTGAGCGCGGACACGCCCGCGCGCAGGAGGTCTCATCGATTTTCGACATTGGCCGCGAGTTGTGATGGATCGCAAGCCTAAAGCACGATGATCTAATGGTCCGCTGAACAAGTCCGAGGTCCAGGGGTCCAACCCCTGGTCGGGGAGTTTGAGGGGCTGAAAGCCTCTCAAGGATCGCCGCAACGCGGCGATTGATTAGGGCGCCGCGCTTTGGACGCCTGAGACTTGAGCAGGGGATCCCTAGAGCAACCTGCCTTTATTCGGAATCGGAACGATCCCGAATAAAGGCAGAAAGTTGCTCGCCTCTAAAGTGGCGATCATCTTTGTGCTTTAAGTTGGAACCGCAATAGCGGTTCCAACTTAAAGCACGATGATCTAGAGCCGTTTGTTGCGATAGAAGAGCGCAACGAGACCGAGCAGCAGCATCGGCACCAAGCCTTCGAGCGCCATGATGGCAAGCGCGCTGTTTGACTCGAAGTGCTTGAAGAGATAGCCGGCATTCCACAGACCAAGCGTGCCGGAGCCAATGCACATCGACAGAAAACCGACGGCGCGGCCCCTGAGCTCGGGCGCTGCCGTGGTATAAATCAACGTGTACTGGGTTGCCGAGAACAACGCACCGCCGAAGCTCACCACGATCAGGGCGAACAACGTTGTGCCCGACGTCAGAGCAAGCGACAGCATAAACACCGACATCAAATAGATCAGCGGCCCGCTGAAATAGACGCCGAGGAACATCGATTGTCGGATGAACAGGCCGACCGCCAGTGAGCCGAGCAAGCCGCCGATACCTTCGCTTGCAGCCAGCGTTCCGACCGCGGCCGGCGAAAGGCCGAAGTCCTTCTGGGCAAAGACCGGCAGCATCGCAACGAAGGGGATGCAGAAAACGTTGTAGAGAACGGTGACCCCGAGGATGATTAGAAACCGAACATCGCCAAGCAGCGAAGCCGGGGGTCCGGGGCCACCGTCGGCACCATCGCTTTGCGACCGGGGGGACAGGGATTGTTTCCGTGACCGGCGAAAGCCGAGAGCCAACACCAGGCATACGAGATAGATTGCGAAGTTGAGGCCGAACACGCCAACCGGCCCGAAGTACTGCAAGATGATGCCGCCGAACAGCGGTCCGAGCCCGCGCGTGGCATAGTTCGTCATATTGTCGAAGCCCATGGCGCGGCCGGCCCGATCAACGCCCACCGCATCGAGCATGAAGCGCCGGCGAATTGGCATGTCCGTCAGCCAGAATATGCCGGTTGCAACGGTAGCGATAACAATCGTTGCATAGTTGGCCCGGCCGGTGGCGGCGAGATAGGCCATCACGGCCGAAACGCAGCACATGCTGGCCAGGGCGAATACCAGGCAGACCTTACGGTCAATACGATCGGTGAAGGAGCCGACGAGGTAGCCCAACAGCACGTATGGCCCAAGGCGGATGATCGCAATCAGCGCAACCAGCGGCGGCGACATCGTGAGCTGATAGGCAAAGATGCCAAGCGCCAGGAATTCGAGCCATCGCGCAATGCCGGTCAGCAAGCCGAGAGACCAGCCGCGACGGTAGTCCGGAACCGCGAAAAGATGTGGTCTCGGCGGCCGGCCGGAACTCTGTGTCGTCGTCGGCATCAAGGCATCGACCGGGCTTATCAGCGTTTGGCTTCGATCTCGATTTCGATCAGATGCGCCGTGCCCGCGCGATGGGCTGCCGCGATGGCCGGGCCGATATCCGCAGCGTTGTCAATGCGCGTACCCTCAACGCCCATGCCGATCGCGATTTCGACAAAGCCGAGCTGTGGTCGGGCGAGGTCCATGTGTGCGTAGGGCTCTTGCGATGTGATGGCGAAGCGTTGGCGATAGATGTCGACGTTGTGTTTGAGAATGCGGTACTCGCGGTTGGCAAGCACGATGAAAATGATCGGCAGAGCACAATGGGCCGCAGTCCACAGCGATTGGATCGCATACATCGCCGAGCCGTCGCCGGTGATGCAAATGACGGGACGATCCGGTTGGGCGACCGCAACACCGAGCGCGCCGGCGAGGCCCTGCCCGATGCCGCCGCCGCGTGCCCCGTAGTAGTCGCCGGCAGCCTTGAAACGGATGGTTCGGGCCAAATCCAGGCTGGCCGTGATCGACTCATCGACGACAATGGCGTTGTCAGGCAGTGCATCCCGGATTTCGGCCATCACGCGCGGCATCGATATCGGGTCGCGGTCCCAGGCCTTTTCGGCCCGCGCCCGCTGCACCGCGCCCTCGTTGTCCTTGCGTTCTTTGAGCGCGGCATTTCGCGCTTTGGCTGCATCCCTGTGGGCTGGCGGCGCCATACTTGCAATCCGCTTCGTCAGGTCTTTGAGCGTGGCGTCAATGGCACCGACCAATCCGAGCGTGGGTGCAATCGCGTGGGCGAGTTGATCCGTGCTTTCCTCAATGTGCACGATCTTGGCGCCGGCGGGGAACGGCGCGCCCGGCGCATACCAGACATCTTCAAAGAACGATCCGCCAACCAGCAACACCAGATCGCTGCCGTCGAGGGCCTTGGCAATGCCGGCCGCGTCCAGCGGTAGGCCGTGGCGGGCCGATGGATGATCTGTCGGAAACGCGTTGTGCAGCTTTAAGCCCTCGGTCCAGACCGAAGCGCCAATCGCTTCGGCCAAGGCCACCAGCGCACCGTTGGCCTTTGTGCGTGCAACATCATCACCGGCAACGATCACCGGACTGGTCGCTGAGACGATGAGCTTGGCTGCCGCATCGACGGCCGTGGCCGCGGCTGTTGCCACTCGGTGCAAGGCGGCCGGTGCAGCTTGATCGACGCCGATCTGCGTCTCCTGTTCCATGACATCGATTGGCAGGGCGACAAACACCGGTCCGGCCGGCGGGTCGTGGGCAACTTTGAAAGCACGTCGCAGAACCGGTGCCATCTCATCGGCCCGTTCGACTTGCACGCTCCACTTGGTGACCGGATCGGCCATGGCGACGAGATCATGCCCGAGAACCGGCCGGTTGAGGCGCAGGCGGGTATCCTGCTGACCGGCCGTGACGATCATTGGCGAACAGGCCCTCAGAGCGCCGTACATCATGCCAATTGCATTGCCGAGGCCGGGCGCGACGTGCAGGCTGACGACGCCGGTGTTTGCGCTCACCTGTGCATAGTAACTGGCGGCGCACAGCGCGATGCTCTCGTGCAGCGCCGTGATATAGCGGATCGATGGATAGGCAGCGAGACTGTCAAGCAGCGGGCTTTCCGTCGTGCCCGGATTGCCGAACACGTAGCGTACGTCGTGGGCAACAAGCATGTCCATGAATACCTGGCGTCCGCGCATTGGTTGCTCCGATTTATGTGGTGTGTGAGGGTTTGCAAACATCATAGCATTGCCGCGCCCCCGGCGAGATAGGGCGTCAGGCATCGCCAATCTGATTTCCTCGCACCGGGCGAGTTGCTCGCCTCTAAAGTGGAGATCATCGTGCTTTAAGTTGGAACCGCTATTGCGGTTCCAACTTAAAGCACGATGATCTAGACTGATCGCGACGAAGAATTAGCGATGTGAGGGTAGATGAGGGTATCAGTGCGTTGCGGAGGAAAACATGGCCGAGCCTGCACTTCGAACCGCTGACAATGACAACGCGGTCGGGGTTTCGATCACTCGATTATCGGATGTCATGGCTGCCGAGGTCGCGGGCATCGATCTTTCCAAGCCGCTGTCACCTGACGATAGGGCTGCAATCCTTGAGGCGTTTCTCGAGCATCACCTGCTGGTGTTCCGCAATCAGAACCTGTCGCCTCAGGCCCAGCACGCCTTCACGCTGAACTTCGGTGAAATCGAAGAGCACGTCGCCCGGTTGGCGAATGGGGAAAAACTGCCATTGGTTCATGTCGTCAACAATCTCGACAAGGATGGCAACCCAACCGCCAAACCGCACAGCACCGGCAACTACTACTGGCACACCGACAAGTCCTACCATGACGTGCCATCGCTCGCGACGTTGCTGCTTGCGATCGAGGTGCCGCCGCACGGCGGGGATACGTTGTTTTGCAACATGTACCGCGCCTACGATGCATTGAGCGACGACATGAAGGCCGCGGTCGCGGACCTGCGGGTGGTCCACAGCTGGGAGCAAAGTCGCATCAACTCCGGCAACAAACCTGCCAGCGATGCTGAAAAGCGCGAGCGACCGCCGGTCACCCATCCGCTTGTTCGCACGCATCCCGACACCGGTCGCAAATGCCTCTATATCGGCATTCACACCTCTCACGTCGAAGGCATGGCGTTCGAAGAAGGCCGGGCGTTGTTGAATGATCTGCTTGAGCAAGCAACGGTCGCCGCCAACGTCTTTCGCCACGAATGGAGCCGTGGCGATTTGTGCATGTGGGACAACCGCTGCCTGCTGCACCGCGCCGACGACAACTATGAGATGGCCGCGCACCGCCGCATTCTGCATCGCACGGTTGTGCGCGGTACGGTGCCCTACTGAGGATGCAACAATGACTGATCAGATTGCGGTGACACCGACAGGTGCAGCATTGGGCGCCGATGTTTCCGGTATCGATCTCAGCCGGGAACTGAGCGCGGAGACATTCCGGCAAGTCTACAAGGCCTGGAACGATCATCTCGTCATTCGGTTGCGCGGGCAAAGGTTGGACGATGAAGCGTTGATCCGGTTCTCGGCCTGTTTCGGCGAGCTTGATGATGCGCCGGTGCGTGCCGCCAACACGCCGTACAAGCACACTCACAAGAAGATCGCCGTGATGTCCAATATCATCGCGGACGGCAAACCGATCGGCGGACTCGGCAACTCGGAGTTGGTTTGGCATCAGGACATGAGCTACAACGAGCTGCCGCCCAAGGCGAGCCTGCTCTATGCCATCGAAACGCCGGCGACCGGCGGCAATACGGAATTTTATAATCTCTACGCCGCCTACGAAACGCTGCCCGATGATCTCAAGCAGCGCATTGGCGGGCTCAAGTGCAAACACGATGCGACGCGCAATTCCGCCGGTCAGCTGCGTGCCGGCCTCAACGAGAGCTACACCAACGAGGAGCGCCCCGGCGCCGTCCACCCGCTCGCCGTGCGCCATGCCGATACCGGCCGCACCGCGCTTTATCTCGGTCGTCGGCCGAATGCGTGGATTGTCGGGCTTTCGGCTGGTGATAGCGATGCGCTGCTCGATGACCTATGGGCTCACATTCAGAACGGCGAGCATGTCTGGGTGCAACAGTGGCGGCCGGGCGATCTCGTGATCTGGGACAACCGCTGCACGTTGCATCGGCGCAATCAACTTGATCCCGATCAGCGCCGCTTGCTGCACCGTACCCAGGTGCGCGATGAAACGCGACCGGCGGCGGCCTAGGGATCCTCTGAACATGTCACGGGTTTCCAAAGGGCAATGCTCTTTGGCGGGATCGTTAAGGGCAGAGCCCTTAACATATCGCCGCTGTGCGGCGATCCTTGAGGGGCTTTCAGCCCCTCAAACACCCCGACCAGGGGATGATCCCCTGGACCCCGAACACAGACCTACATTTTCTTGCCGGCGAGCCAGCCGCCGTCGACCGGCAGCGTCACGCCGGTAATGAAACTTGCTTCGTCGGAAGCGAGAAACAATATGGCGCGGGCGATTTCCTTGGCCTCGCCCCACCGGTTCATGGCGTGGATCGAGCGCACAACGTTGGCCATGTCGGCATCTTGAAAATAGCGCTCCGTCAGCGCCGTGCGCGTCACGCCGGGGCCGACCGCGTTGACCCGGATACCGGTCTCGCCGAATTCCAACCCCATCTCCTTCGTCAGCCCGACGACGGCATGCTTTGAGGCGGTATAGGCGGGCCGGTTGGGCGCGGCCGTTAGCCCGAGCGTTGATGCGAGATTGACGATCGCCGCCGCTTTGCTCCGTGGCAGAACCCGGCGCACGAAAGCCTGTGAGCACAGGAAAACGCCGGTGATGTTGACGTCGATCACCCGGCACCATTGTTCGTAGGCCAGATCGACGACCGGCTCGATCTCACGCACGCCGGCGCTGTTGACGAGCACATCGAGGCCGCCGAGCCGGTCCTCGGCGGTCGCGAAGAAATCGGTGACCGCGGCCGGATCGGTGGTATCCAGAGCGAATGCATGGCCACGCCCGCCACGCTTGTTGATCTCCTCGGCAGTCCGCGTCGCCGTATCGAGATCGATATCCGAACAGGCAACGGTGGCACCTTCGCCGGCGAATTCGAACGCACACGCGCGGCCAATGCCGCTTCCTGCTCCCGTTATGACAACGCCCTTGTCTTGAAATCGCATGGCTGCTGCTCCTCCATCGAACCCTTTCGAGTCCTTGCGAACTCTTTCAAGAATTGGACCACACTCGCCGACCCAGTGGAACGCCAAAGCCCATCCGGCCCCGGATAGTTCTCATCACCACCGCCCACCGTTGCGGGCGGATGGTTGGATCGTCGGACCAGATTCGCCGCAGCGGAACGGCGCCAATTGCAGGTCCGACGCCCGATAAGTAAACTTTCAAACCAAGCCCGACCGGCGCCGAGCAGCCGACGTCGTCTTTGCATCGCGCGCTGATGTCTCTGGCCAACGCCGGGCAAACGGGACGAAGCCGGGGCTGCCGGGAAAGTGTGCGCTCGCAGCGCCCGCCCATGGGCCGCATTCGCTATCGCACTGGTGAAAACGCCGCCGGCTTCATGACTTTGTCTTCCTGCAAAAGGATGAGGCCTTCGGTTTGCGACAGAAACTCCTTCCAGCCGGGATCTTGATCGCGCGCCGCGCGTTTGGCTTCCATGTCTGCCAGGCTGTCATACTGCCAGAGATGAACCACCTGGTTTTGCGGCCCGATGACGCTCGAATAGTAACCCATAAGCTTCATCCCGTGGCGCTGGGTTGCCGGCAACGCCAGTTCCTCAAACAGTTTCAGATACTGCGGCATCTTCCTTGCAACCAGTGTGTAGGTTCGTACGTTGACGATCATCGGCTTGCTTCCCCTGTGGTCGCCCTAAAGCGTGTTCACTCAGTCTTGGACCTGTTCGATGAGCCACGCCGTCATCACCGTGACGGCATCGAGAAAATCATCGGTTGCCATCGCCTCGTGCGGGTTGTGGCTGCCGTTGTCGTTGCGAACGAACATCATCGCCGTCGGTACGCCAGCAACCGTGAACGTCGCGGCATCGTGCGAGGCCGGGCTTGGCAACAGCATTGTCGGGACCGAGACCTGCGCTGCGGCGGATGTCAAGCCGGTGACGATCGCGGGTGACGAAGGTGCGACGTCGGCGCTCGTGCGTGCACCGAGATCAATGGTCACGCCGCGGTCCGTCTCGATCCGACGGGTCAGCGCGATGACCTCGTCTTCGAGGGCGCCGAGGTGGGCGGCATCGTCGGCCCGAACGTCGAGGCTCAGGAACATTTCACCGGGCACGATCGTTAGCGCATGGGCATCGGCGTTGGTGTGAAAGCGACCAATGGTAAATGCCATACCGCGGCCGGCATCGTCGTTTGCCTTCCAGATCCGATCGAGGCCGATCGCAAAGTCACTGGCCGCAAGGGCCGCATCCTTGCGAAATCGCCGCGGCAGGCCGACGTGGGCGTATTCACCCCGGATGTGAATGTCGGGGTAGCGGAAGTTGCCCGGCACGCCCGTGCCAACGGCGCAGGCGAAGCCCGCTTCGATCAGCTGCGGCGCCTGTTCGATGTGCAACTCGACGAACGCGCGAATATCGTCTGCTTGCAGAAACGCAGCGCCGCGCGCAACGGCTTCGACATCCGCGCCACACTCAGCCATGTGTTCGCCGAGCGTCCGACCTGTATCGACCCGGCGGGCCGCAAGCGCACCATCCGGCAGCACACCGAACGCGGTGCGGCTGCCGATATACGAGACCTGGAACCAGACGCTTTCCTCGGCGCGGATCGCCATTGTCGTGACGTCGCAGGCCGGCGTAATCCCGAGCGCCTGCAAGGCCCGTTGCGCAACCAGGCCGGCGACTACGCCGGCCGCCCCGTCGTAGTTGCCGCCGCGCCTGACGGAATCGAGATGCGAACCGAACATAACGCGCGGCAGCTTGCGGTCACGTCCGGCAAGATGCAGATAGAGGTTGGCGCCATGGTCCCACTCCGTTTCGAGGCCGGCCTCGTGCGCGCGCGCCTCGATCACGCCATAGGCAAACTGCTCGCCGGCGCCGAAGGTATCGCGCGTCACGCCTTCGATATCGGCGCTGCCGGCACGTAGCTCCTCGAATAGGGTGTCGACGTACGACCTTTGGCTCCGAACGCCGGCAGCAATGTCGGAGGCGGTGAGAGCCATCTCAGTACTCCGCAAAGATCCGGCGTAGTTCGCTGATCTCTGCCGTCTTCGTCAGCGCCACGGTTAGCAACACCCGTGCTTTTTGTCCGTTGAGAGTGTCGGCTGAGATGAAGCCGCGCTGCAGCAGCCCGGCGCGGGCCGGGACACGGCCGGAACCAGCACGGTTGGATTGAACCACGACAATGCCTTGCTGGACTGCCTTGTCGAAGGCGTCGTCTTGTGCCGGGGTCATCAGGCCGGGTGCGAAACCAGTCGAGACCAGGCCTTTGGCACCGGCCGCAATGAAGGCCTCGACCGCGGTCCCGTCGGCACCGGCATAGCAAGGCACGATGTCGACGCGCGGCAGCTCGGCGACGTGTGAGACATCGAACTCGACGTCCGGCATCCGCCGGCGCAAGGGCGCACGATAGTAATGGACGCCGTCGCCGTCGACGTGACCGAGCACCCCGAAGTCAGGCGTGCGGAAGGTCTGCATGCGCAGCGTCGATGTTTTGGTGACATCGCGCGCGGCCTGAATTTCATCGTTGAGCATCAGCAACGCACCCATGCCGCGAGATGCCTCATCTGCTGCGGTTCGTGCGGCGTTGAGCAGGTTAATCGCGGCATCGGTGCTGATGCCGGAAGCCGGCCGCTGGGCGCCGACGACGACCACCGGTTGTGCAACTTTGAGCGTCAGGTTGAGAAAATAGACGGTCTCTTCCGCAGAGGCCGTGCCGTGGGTCACGACGAAGCCTGCAATGTCCGGATCATCGCTGGCGGTCCTGGTAATGAGACGGTTGAGGTCCAGCCAATCCGCGGGCGTAATCGCGGTGCTGCCGACGGCGCGAAATCGTATCGCTACCGGCTCGACAACCTGACGCACGAGGTCGAATTTTTCGATGAGCTGGTCGACTTCGAGCTTGGCGCCGCTGTCGGGGTAATCGATCAGATCGAGGGCATCCCGCCCGATCGAGGAGATCGTCCCGCCGGTGCCGATGAAGGCCACCTTCTTGTTTGCTGCACTCATCCCCACTACTCCCTGTCAATCCCTTCGCCGATCTTCGAGTTCCCGGATACTTCGGCCACTTCCAGCTCAATCGCCCGCAACAGGCGCGACATCCATTCGCGATCCAAGCGCCGGCCGATAAACACAATCCGCGAGCGACGATCATCGCCCGGCCAGTGATCCAGCCACGACGGCGGATGAAAGACGTGTTGGACGCCATGGATAATGCAGGGCCGATCCGGTCGTTCGGCAACCGCGACGAGGCCTTTCATGCGCAGCAGATCCGTGCCGCAATGATCACCAAGCGCTTGCAGAAACAAAGACAGCGCCGCCGCCGCCAGCGGTTCCTCGCGGTGCAATGTGAAGGTCGATATTTCACCGTCTGAATGAGCCGTCGTCGGCTGGTCGTCGCCAAGGAAGTCGGCCAACACCGTGCGCTGCAGATCCGCGACGTTTGCGGGTCGCTCGACCACGTCGGCCGGGTCAATCGCGCCGAAGGTTGCAATCGAAACCGGGGCCGCTTGGTTGAGTGTGCGCAGCCGGGCATCAAGCGTTTGGCCTTGCGTGCCGTCAAGATCGGTCTTCGTGATCACCAAGCGATCGGCCAGCGCCACTTGGCGCTGGGCTTCGTGCTCGTTGTCCAACGTGCGGCTGCCGTTGACCGCATCGACGACGGTGACAACATTTGGGTGGGCGAACCGTGTTGCGATGTCAGCGTCGATCATCAGGCTGTGCAGGATCGGAGCGGGGTCGGCAAGGCCACTGGTTTCGATCACGACGCGAGAGAAATGGGGCAGCTCGCAGGCGGCGCGCTTGCGATAGAGATCATCGAGCGTCGCAACCAAATCGCCACGCATGCGGCAGCAAAGACAACCCGTCTTCAGCGTCACGAGATCTTCTTCGCTGGTTTCAATCAAGTCATGGTCGAGGCCGATCTCTCCGAACTCGTTTATGATCACCGCCGTGTCAGCAAAGTCTGGGTGGCCGAGCAGCTTCGACAAAATCGTCGTCTTGCCGCTGCCGAGATATCCGGTGAGGATCGAAACCGGGATCATGTCTGCTCCCGATGTTCGTGCACGGGCGCTGCAATCGTGACAGTGAGCGGTTGAAACTCCGGCTCGAAGTGCTGGCGCACGATGCGCAGCACACCGGACACCGAGGCGGCCGTGCGCTTGCGTCCGTCAACGTTGACAACCCAACGAAACGGCAGCCCGTGGGCGGCCCGTCGAACGATCAGCTCACCACGCCCAACAAGCCCGATCATCGCATCGCTGCGCCTTTCGACCGACACCGACGGTGTGATGCGCCAGACAGCGAGCGAGGCCTCGAGCAAGTCGGCGAGGGCGATCAGGACCGGATCGCGCGTCATAGCGCTGGGCCGGCAAGAATATCGGACGGGATCTTGCGCTTGAGGTAGTGCCCGTCGCCGGGTTGGCCGAGCAGTTCACCGTTTTCGACCATGATCTTGCCACGCAGGATGGTTGTTTGTGGCCAGGCGAAGATGTCGTGGCCCTCCCACGGCGTGTAGTCGGTCTCGTGCAGATTGGCAGCGGTAATCTTGCCTCGCCGGGTCGGGTCCAGGATCGTAATGTCGGCGTCGCTGCCGGCGGCGATAGCGCCCTTCCTCGGATAAAGGCCCATGATTTTCGCAGCGTTGGTCGCAACCAGATCGACATACTGGCTGAGCGAATAGCCGCGCCGCTCGACCATTTCGGTGTACATCACCCCGAGCCGTGGTTCGACGCCGGCATTGCCACCGGTGGTATTGTCGATGCGGTCGCCCAGCGTCTTTTCCTTGAGCGTGCAGCACAGTTCATCGGTTGCAACGCAGTTGATGTCGCCGCTCAGCGTGCCATCCCATAGCGCCTTCTGGTCGTCGGCCGACTTGAGCGAGGGATAGGTGTGATAGATCTGGCCGTTCGGGCGCTGATAGTCCGCAGCCGTGTAGAGCATATATTGATGGAGCGTCTCGCCGTAAACCGGCAACCCTTTCGCGCGCGCATCCGCAATCGCCCTAACCCCGGTCGCCGCACTGACATGCATCATGTAGAGCGCGGTTCCGGGCACGTTTTCCGCGAGCCGCAAGACGCGGCGGAAGCTGAGGTCTTCAGACAGCGCGTTGTGCGCTTCGGCAAGGTTTTCGAACCCGGCTCGGTCCTCGCGGATCAGCTTGGCATACATGTGCATGACAATGTCATTGTCTTCGGCGTGGATGACCCCGAGACCGCCTTCCCGGGCGAGCACCTGGAAGGCCTCCCAGATGTCGCCGAAGTCGATCATTCGGCCCGTGCGCGTTGGCAGGATGTTGGTTGTGAAGATCTTGAGCGTCGGGTAACCCGCCTGAATTGCCTCCGCCAATTGGCCGGTGAACGTGTGCGGCGGCTCGCTGTGCAACATGATGTGATAGGCCCAGTCGCAGTAGCTGCGGCCGGCGAAATCCCGGTCCCGTGACTCGATGCCCTGCAGTGCGGTCTGGTCCTGGTGCCAATAGGAAAAATCGATCAGCGTGGTGGTGCCGCCATGCAATGCCGCCCGGCCGACCTGATCCGGTCCGGCCGTCGTCAACGTCGTGCCATCCGGCTTGATCCAGGGGTGGTGCATGTGCACGTGAGGATCGATGCCGCCGGGCATGACAATCTTGCCGCCGGCATCGATCACCCGAGCGGCGGCGTCATCGCCGAACGTGCCCGGCTCTGCAACCGCCGCGATCGCCTCACCCTTGACCGCGACGTCGTAGTGGCCTTGACCCTGCGGCGTGATCACGTTGCCGCCACGAATGATGAGATCGAGCATCGGCGCCTCCATTGGCTGACCTGGTCATCAAAGCAAATCGCCGGCGGCCTGGAAATTGCCTGTTGCTGCGGGCGGCCAATCAATCGCCAGCCGGATCAACAGGTGTGATTTTGGGGCTGCGCGCCTCGATTTCGGCACCGGCCGCGAGCAGCACATCCTCGCAGTAGCGCCCGGCAACCAGCTGCGCGCCGCACGGTTTGTCACCGGCCATGCCGGTGAACACGGCAAGGCCCGGCAGTCCCATCAGCGGCAGGCCGACCTGGGTCAATTGCGCCTCCATGATCCGCTCGAATGCTGCAGGCGAGGTCACATCGTCCTGATCGGCAAACGGCAGTTCGCCCGAGACCGGACAAATCAGAACCGGATACTGTTCGAAAAACACGTTCCACTCCCTGAGCAGCCCGAGCCGCCGTTGCAGGGCATCCATAATGTCGTTGAGATCCGGCGCTGGGCAGAGCCGTGCCATTTGCTCGTAAACGAACGAGGAATCGGGATCACCCTCTTCGGCGATCGCCGCCGCCCCGGTTCGACGGAACTCTGCAAGCCAAAGCTGCGCTTGCAGCCGGGCCGGCTCGCGGAACGGCGGGCTTTCGGTCTCAACCACCTCCCAGCCGGCATCGCTGAGCCGCGCGGCTGCTTGGCGTAATGCCGTTGCGACGGCGGGCTGGACCTCAAGCCCTTCGGGTGCAACACACAGTGCGGCACGCTTGGCGGTGCTCTCGGCCGTCATCGGTGCCGGCGTCCACCAGGGATCGCGGACATCGCGCGCCATCATCGCAGTCAGTGCCAGGCGCAGGTCCGCAATCGACCGTGCCAATGGCCCTGAAACTGCCATCAACTGCGCGCCGACATGGCGATCCGGTCCTGAAAAATTGACCGCCGGGATGCGCCCGAGCGTTGGGCGCAGGCCCTGAATGGCGCACGCATAGGCCGGATACCGGACCGAACCGCCAATATCGGTGCCATGGCCGACGGCGCCGATCCCGGCCGCCGTCGCGGCGCCAGCGCCACCGGACGAACCGCCCGGCGTGATCGCCGGATTGTGCGGGTTCAGCGTGTGGCCGTGAATGCGATTGCGCGTGAACCATCTCAGCGAAAACGCCGGGGTATTGGTGCGCCCGACAATGACCGCGCCGGCCTTTTTGAAGTTCGCAACGACGGGATTGTCGTCGTGCGCGATCAGGTCGGCCTGCAACTTGAGGCCGTTGGTCGTTGCATAGCCGGCCTGGTCCATGTTGACTTTGATGGTCACCGGCACGCCGGCCATCGGCCCCGGATCATCGCCCCGCGCGATCGCATCATCGATCGCCTGGGCCGCGGTTCGGGCGTCATCATCGGTGCGCTGGATGACCGCGTTGATAGCGGGGTTGACCGCCTCCAGGCGGGCCAGTACCGCGTCGCAGACCTCACGGGCCGAAACTTCCCTGCCGCGTACGAGGTCCGCGATCTCCGTCCCGGTTCGTTGCCAAAGTTCGCTCATCCTGAGGCCCCTTGCTTTTACCCTTGCTTTTACATGTCAGCTGCCGAATTTCAGATGGTCGCGTGCGATCATTGTCCGATCGACGACGTCAACGCGTTAGCATAGGCCTGAGAGCGCGCGGGCGCCAAGTCCGTGAAACGCGCAACTGAGGGATGAGGGATATGAGCGCCAACGCCCGACCGTCAGCTGGCGCGGTCTGGTGCGTAAGGCGCAACGTCTCGATATGCCGTCGGTCGGCTGTCCGGGCGCAGCCGCCGCCATCCGGCTCGTGATTCCTAACCACATTGGCGGTCAGAGATTTGCCTGGTCAGGCCGCATGTGGCACCCATTGCAGCGCTTCTGGATATCGAATTGCCACAGAACCAACGGAGCCAACGGCCATGGGATCACCGGCAGGGCAGGCACAGCGCCATTGTCAGGCACGGCACCATTATGATGTGCTGATCATCGGCGCCGGCTTCAGCGGCATGTACATGCTCCATCGCATGCGCCAAGTCGGCCTTTCGGCGCGCATTGTCGACCGCGCCAGCGATGTTGGCGGCACCTGGTACTGGAACCGCTATCCCGGCGCGCGCTGCGACATCGAGAGCATGCAGTATTCCTATTCGTTTTCGAAGGAGCTGCAGCAGGACTGGCAGTGGCCGGAGAAGTTTTCCGCGCAGCCGGAAATCCTGGACTATGCCCGCCATGTTGCCGAGCGCTTCGATTTGCGCCGCGATATCGACTTTGACGTCACCGTCGCGGCCGCCCACTTTGATGAGGCAACGCGGCACTGGTTGATCCGCACCGAAGACGGCGGCGAGATTTCGGCACGCTACTGCATCATGGCGACCGGCTGCCTGTCGTCGGCCCGCATTCCCGATTTCGACGGCCTGGAGAGCTACCGGGGCGAGATCTACCACACCGGCTACTGGCCGCATCACCAGGTCGATTTCACCGGCAAGAGGGTCGCCGTGATCGGCACCGGCTCATCCGCCATCCAGGCCATTCCGGTGATTGCCGAGGCGGCCGGCCATCTCACCGTCTTCCAGCGCACCCCGAACTACTCGATCCCCTCGCGCAACGGCCCGATGAGCGATGACTACGAGCGCTCCTGGAAGGACGACTACGACAACCTGCGGGCAAAGGCGCGCAGGACCAAGAACGGCGTCCTCGCCAATGCCAACGACCAGTCGGCCATGGCGGTCAGCGCCGCCGAACGCCGGGCGGTTTACGCGCAGCGCTGGGAAATCGGTGGCACCTCCTTCATGGCGGCGTTCAACGATCTTGCCGTCAACGCCGACGCCAATGAGACCGCGTCCGAATTCGTACGCGGCAAGATTCGCGAAATCGTCAAAGACCCGGCGGTGGCGGAACTTCTGGCTGCCAAAGACTATCCGATCGGCACCAAGCGGATTTGTGTCGACACCAACTACTTTGAGACCTTCAACCGCGACAACGTCACGCTCGTCGACGTGCGCGAAAGCCCGATCGAACGCCTCATCGATAGCGGTCTCGTCCAGGACGGTCGGAGTTATGCATTCGACGCCATCGTCTTTGCCACCGGCTTCGATGCCATGACCGGAACCCTTGATCGCATCGACATTCGCGGGCGGCGGGGCCTTGCACTCAAAGACCAATGGGCGGCGGGGCCGAAAACCTACCTCGGCATGATGTCGGCCGGCTTCCCGAACATGTTCATGGTCACCGGTCCGCAAAGCCCGTCGGTGCTCTCCAACATGATGGTTTCGATCGAGCAGCATATTGACTGGATGAGCGACTGCATTGCCCACATGGAGGCCAACGGGCTGGCAACGGTCGAGGCAACCCATGAGGCGCAAGACGACTGGGTTGCCCACAGCAACGAGGTCGCCTATTCGACGCTCTATCCGAAGGCGGCATCGTGGTATATGGGCGCCAACATCCCCGGCAAACCGCGCGTATTCCTGCCCTATATTGGCGGTGTTGGCGCCTATCGTGACAAGTGCAATGACGTTGCGGCGACGGGCTATCGCGGGTTTGTGTTCGAAGCACGGGAGGATGTCGGCCTTGATGCTGCGCAGTAGGCCTGCGGTCAGCGATCGGCGCTGCCGCCTGATGATGCCGCGCCGATGAACGACCGCGCCGGCGCCGGGCGGCGTCAGGATGACGTCACAACGGGCGGACCACCCGTCACGCCCGCCGGTGCCAACGTGATCCTGTTTTGGATGTGCGTTCTGGTCGGGGTCAATCAGCTTGGCTTCGGCGCCATGGTGGCGACGTTGCCGCTCTATGCCCAGTCATTCGGCGTCACGGCGTCGGCGATCGGCATGGCGGTCGGCATCTACGGCCTTGCGCGGTTTCTCACAGCGCTGCCCGCTGGCGGCATGGCCGATTGGCTCGGGCGCCGTCCGACACTGGCGATCGGCGGGCTGGTATCGGGCCTGGGCAATCTCTGGTGCGCCTATGCGACCGGCTATCCCGAATTCATTGTCGCCCGGTTTGTCGCCGGCGCCGGTGCCGGCTTGATCGTGACAACCGGCCATGTCGTACTCGCCGACATTTCGACACCCGAATGGCGCGGGCGGATGTTGTCGATCTACATGGGCACGTTCATTTTTGCGGTCGGCATCGGACCGTTTCCCGGCGGCCTGCTCGCTGAGCACTATGGTCTTGGTGCACCGTTCATCGCCTATGGCAGCGCCAGCCTCGCTGCGATGCTGATCGCCTGGTTCGCAGTCGCGGAAACCAGATCCTTTGCACAGTGCTCCACCAACGCGACAAAGGCCAAGGTCTCGTTTGCCGATCAGATCCGTCTGAGCTGCGCCAACATTGGTTTCCTGCTTGCAAGCCTGATTTGCTTTGTCAATGCCGTCGTGCGCACCGGTGGGCTGTTCGCGATCGTACCGGTGCTGGCCAGCGTCAGTCTTGGCCTCAGCGTCAGTCAGATCGGTTTCGCACTGATGATTGGCAGTGTGTCGGGATTGATTGCCACCTATCCGGCCGGCTGGGTTGCCGACCGCATCGGGCGCAAGGCGGTTATCGTACCATCAACAATCATCGGCGGCGCGTCGATGGTGTTGTTTTGCCTTGCACCGTCCTTGCCGTGGTTCGTTGCAGCCTCGATGCTGTGGGGAATCTCGACCTCGGCCGGCGGTTCGGCACCGGCCGCCTACGCCGCCGATACCACGCCCGTCGGGATGAACGCATCGGCCATGAGCACCTTCCGCATGATGGGCGATGCCGGTTATGTCATCGGTCCGCTCGCACTCGGCCTCATCGCCGATCTATCCGGCCCGGTGACATCACTGCTGCTTGCCGCCGCAGCGATGATCATCGTCGGCTTGGCCTTTGCCGCGTTCGCGCGGGAAACGCATCGCCGGGTTGCGCACTGCCATCGCGGGCGTTGAAACTTTTCGCAGCCGGCGTCAAACTATCGATCTATGAGAACTCTGTCCGGAGGCGACCATGTCAGCGTTTCAGTTTGATCACATTCATTTGCGCAGCCCCGACCCCGAGGCGACTGCTGCTTACTACGAAAGGATGTTCGGCGCTAAGATCATTCGCTCCGAGCAAATGGGCCAACCGCGCATCGACATGAACGTTGGCGGTTGCAACGTGTTTATCGCCAAGGTCAATCCTGACGATTGCGTTGCCGAGCCGCCGACCTCTCCCTACAAGGGCCTTGATCATATCGGGCTCAAAGTCGACGGCATCGACGGCGTTGCCGACGATCTCAAAGCCAAGGGAGCCGAATTCACCATGGAGCCGACGACGATCCGCCCCGGTGTCAGGATCGCGTTTGTCCGCGGACCCGAAGGCGTCTCCATCGAACTTCTCGAACGTACACCGCTATAGCCGCTATAACCGCGTCGGCTGCTGCGGTGTTCCCGGTTGTGATAACCGCCTCAAAGCCCTGCAATCCCTTGCCGGATGACGTTCTGGCGTCCATAGCTTGGGGGTGACGGCGGGGCCTTGATGCGGTGATCGCGGGGCTTGGCCTTGCATCGTATTGCGCAGATCGGCTGCGCTGTACTCGGGACTCTATCCGTTCAGACTGCGCGCGAACCGTCCCGCTGCCCCGCTCGGCTGCCACCCGCGGCCGGCGATCTGATGGGTGGCGGCCGGGCGGGGGCAGCCGGCGGGCGATACGGGCCCGTCTCGAGCAACCTGCCTTTATTCGGAATTGGAATGATCCCGAACAAAGGCAAAAAAGATGCTCGATCCTAAGGTGGCGCTCATCGTGCCTTAAGCTGAGACCGCAATGGCGGTTCCAACACAAGGCACGATGATCCAAGGCGGAAATGATCTGGAAATTTGGGAGTTGGGAAAATGGCCCTTACCGCAACCGTGGACTACAGCGTCGAGGCCCATAACATCTCCCATGCTTCTGAAAACAAAATCCATGATGATACCGTTGCACGCAAGCTCGGCTTTGCCGGCGGTCTGGTTCCCGGTGTCGAGGTCTTCGCCTATGCCTCCCACCTGCCGGTGGCGCGTTGGGGCCGAGCATTTCTCGAGCGTGGGCGGATCGCCTGCCGGTTTGCCAAGCCGGTCTACGATGGCCGCACGGCAACCGTCATCGGCGACATCACGGGCGATAGTCTCGAACTGCGTGTCGAAAGCGACGGCATCGTCTGTGCGAGCGGTACCGCGGCGCTGCCAGGCGCACCGGGTTGCGTGCCGGAGGCGGGTGCCTATCCGGTCGTCCCGCTACCCGCCGAGCGCCCGCCCGCCGACGAAACCAGCCTGGCGCCCGGCCGCTCGCTCTCCAGCAGCGAAGTTCTGCTTGATCGCGACGTGTCGGACGGTTACTTGCGCGACGTGCGCGAACAGTCCAGCCTCTACCGCGATCAACGCCTGGCCCACCCGGGGTGGCTCTTGCGCCTGTGCAACAATGCGTTGCGCGAAAATGTGCTGCTGGCACCCTGGATACACACCGGTAGCGAGCTGCAGTTCCACGCGGCGGCCAAGGTTGGCGATCGCCTCGCCGCCCATGCCCGGGTTGCGGCCAACTATGAACGTAAGGGCCATCGCTGTGTTGATCTCGACTGCCTGATTGTTGGCAACGGCACCGAGGTTGTCGCACACGTCCGTCACAGCGCCATTTACCGCCTGCGTCATCTCGCGGCGTGAGCGTCGACAGAGACCAACGCGTCAAGAGACCAACGCGTGAGTAAGACTGTGAAGGAACGATCCATGCCGTCGCGCATCATTGTCATCGTGCCATCAAGCAACGTCCTGGCGATTGCCGAGGACATGGCACCACTGGGTTTTGACACGCAGATCTTTGCCGCCGGCGACCCGGCTTACCTCGCAGCTCTTGATAAGGCGGAATACATGGTGTGCTATCCAAGCGTGCCGCTTGGCCCGGAGTTCCATGCCGCAGCGCGCAATTTGAAACTCATCCAACTGCTGAGCGCCGGCTACGACAAAGTCGATCTCGGCGCCGCACGTGAGGCTGGCGTTGCGGTCTGCAACAACGGTGGCGCCAACGCCATCTCGGTCGCCGAACATGCCATGATGTTGATGCTCAGCGTCGCGCGTCGCGTCATCTGGCAACACGAGAATGTCGCCGCCGGGCGCTGGCGCGGCAACGGCCCGGCGCCGCGCATGTACGAACTGTCCGGCAAACGGCTCGGCATCATCGGGCTCGGCAACATCGGCAAGAAAGTGGCGCTTCGCGCCCAGGCATTCGGCATGCAGGTCCACTATTTCGACATCGTTCGCCTGAGCGAAGACCGTGAAGACCAGCTCGGCGTTCGCTTTCGTCTGCTGCGCGAAATCCTGACCGAGTGTGATGTCGTTTCGCTGAATGTCCCCCTCAACGAGTCGACTGAGCATATGATCGCTCGCGAACAACTGGCCTTGATGAAACCGACGGCGATCCTCATCAACACGGCGCGCGGCGCGGTGGTCGATGAACAGGCGCTCTATCACCATCTGAGCGAAAGGAAGATATTCGGCGCCGGCCTTGACGTGTTTGATCAGGAGCCGCCGCCCGCCGACAATCCACTGTTTCAACTGGACAATGTCGTCCTCACCGCGCATTTCGCCGGTCCGACCTGGGATAACCACGTCGCCCGCTTCCGCAATGCTTTCGACAACGTGCAGCGTGTCGCGCGTGGCGAGCAACCGTTCTGGATTGTGCCTGAACTTGCGGACTGATCCACGTGAGATGGTCGTGGCTCAAGTTAGAACCGGCGTCGCAGTTCCAACTTAAGGCGCAAAGATGATCCCGCTTTGCGGCAATCCATGAGCGGAGTTCTGCCTCTCAAACTCCTCGACCAGCGGATCATACCGCCCGAGCTATGAGAATTGACACACTTCATGGGTTTTGGGTGGCCGGGCGCGGCAGCGGGCCGGCGCGGGCCAACTCTGAAACGCTATCGGGGCTCGAACCTTAAAATCGGGGGCAACTCTGTTCCCAAGATGCGCGCGATGCGCGCCCATCGCACGGTCTCCACGACAACACGTTGTTCGGCCTCTCCGCCTACAGCGCATTGCCGACGAATTCGCCGACCCCGCATTTTACGCTGTGGATGCGCAGAGCCGAGCACAGCCGGTCGGCTTCCACTCGATCGCTCAACGGCCCGGCCAGCAAACGGTAAGGACCGTCAATTCCCATGAGGTCGTAGCGCGGCTGCAACGTGCCGAGCAATGCCGGATGCCTGGCCGACAGCTGTGCCCAACTTGCGCGCAGCGCGGCCACTGATGACGCCGCTGAAACCACAACGGCGCTGGCGTTGGCTGGCGGCGCCACGCCCGCCCCGGCCGGTTGCCACACCGTCACCTTCGGCGCGCCGAAGGTTATGACCGGCTTGGCGGCGGGCTTCGTTCGTGGTGCGGCGGCGCGGGCGACGGCGGTCGGGCTGACGGCCGGCTTCATGACCTTCGGCACCGCTGTCGGAACGCTGCCGGTCACGATTCGCCCGGTTCGCGAGCCGTTCAACACCGTTGCCGCAACAGCCTTGCCGTCAGGCTGGAAGATTTTGTTCTGCGGGCGCGCCAACGGGACGCGCGCAGGCAACGGCGGCAGTTTGCCCTTGGCGGCGGCAGCGATGGCGATTGGCGCCGGCTTCGCACCAGCATTGGCTTTGGCCGACGCAAGCGTGGTTGTGCGGGGCGGCTTCGCGGCCACCGTATCGCGGCTTTCCAAGCGCTGTGGCTTGACCTTCACGATCGATACCGGCGGCGATGGTGCGGCCTCGCGCGGCGCGGATGCCAAGACCGGCGGCAGCGCATTGGCCGCGGCCCGTCCTTCAGCGTCGTCGGCCCGCTTTTTGGCCTGCACGAGTTCGGATTTCAACTTGCTCACGGTGGAGCGCAGGCTGGCGAGTTGTTTGGCGGCCTGTTGGCGCTCGATCTTCTCGGCCCGCGCACGGTTTTTCGCGGCTTCGCCCGTCACCGCATCGACAAAGCCCGGGCGCGTGCCCGCAACCGCCAGATAAGTGCCGGCAACGCCGGCCAGCGCAGCCCAGCCAATGACATACAGCCGCCACAAAAACGACCGCGGCTGCATTGCAGCTGTCGCATCAGTCATTCGTTGAACTCCGGATGACATTTCAATCAGGAGGCCAAACTGACGCGGCCGGCACAACACCTAACACTCAAACGCCGCAAATGATATTGACGGAGCTGCGCGGGTCAATTCACCGGCGCCATTTCAGCACCATGATTTGTGGACAATGCATTCCGGCAACAGCCGAAATCCATATCATCAACAGATTGATGGCCGGTCGAGAACATCACCTTCACTTTCTTCGGTTAGACCATTTCCGCCTCAGGTGGGTTGACCGGGCCGGCAAGTGATTCGGCAAGTGATTCGGAATGCCGGCGAACGATGCGATCCGGCGCCGCCGCGCACCACGGAGCTGGCGCGACGGGCGCAGTTGCTTTAAGTGCCTCAGCGATGGGACACCATCCGGCACTGTCTCCAGCGAGGACGAGGAACGATGTGCGCCACAGCAGTACTTTCGATAATCCTGGCCGCGGGCAAAGGAACGCGGATGCGCTCGGCCATGCCGAAGCCGTTGCATGCCATCGCCGGCCGATCTCTGCTGGCTCATACTATGGCAACGGCGCGCAGCGCCGGCCACACCAGACAGGCCGTGGTCGTCGGTCCCGACATGGACGGCGTCGTCGCCGAAGCGACGGCCAACAACCCTGAATGCGAGACGTTCCTGCAAGCCGATCAGCTCGGCACCGCTCATGCTGCCCTGGCGGCACGCGCGGCTCTCGCCAGCCATCGCGGCGACGTCTTCGTGCTGTTCGCCGATACGCCCCTGCTTCGTCCCGAAACTCTGCAGTCGGCATCGCAGGCGCTGGCGGCAGGTGCCAACCTGGTGGTCCTCGGTTTCGAGGCCGCCGACCCGACCGGCTACGGACGCCTGTTGACCGACGCTGCCGGCAACATCACGGCAATCCGCGAGCACCGCGAGGCAAATCCTGAAGAACGCCGGGTCAAACTGTGCAACTCGGGGGTTATGGCGTTTCGCTGCCCGGAGCTGCTGTCGTTGCTCGACGACATCACGAATCACAATGCCAACGGCGAATACTACCTGAGCGATGCCGTCGAACTCGCACGCGCACGGCAGTTGACCTGTCGGGTGGTGAGGTGTGCGGAAAGCGAACTGCTCGGCATCAACGACCGCACCCAGCTGGCCCAGGCCGAAGCCGTGTTTCAGAACCGCGCGCGCCGTGCTGCCATGATCAACGGCGCCACATTGATCGCACCGGAAACCGTCTGGTTTTCCTTCGACACCAAAATCGGACGCGATGTTACAATCGAACCCAATGTGTTCCTTGGTCCCGGCGTCACCATCCATGACAATGCCCAGATCTGCGCCAACACCCATCTGGTCGGAACCACCATTGGCGCAGGCGCGCGCGTTGGCCCGTTCGCGCGGATGCGGCCTGGCGCTGACATTGGCCCGCAGGCCCATATTGGCAACTTTGTCGAGGTCAAGAACACCACAGTCGGCACAGGCGCCAAGGCCAATCACCTTGCCTATCTCGGCGACGGCGACATCGGCCGCGGCGCCAACATTGGCGCCGGCACAATCTTTTGCAACTACGATGGTTTCAACAAACACCGCACGGAAATCGGCAGCGGCGCGTTCGTTGGCTCGAACGCCTCGCTGGTCGCACCCGTCAAGATCGGACCGCAAGCCTATATCGGCTCCGGCAGCGTCATTACACGCGACGTCCCAGGCGATGCTCTGGCGTTGGAGCGCACGCAACAAACGACCCGTGAAGGATGGGCGCAAAAGTTCCGCAGGCTAATGGCCCGCAACAAGACGTGAGACGGCATTGTGCCAGTGAAAGACCCCGTAACAAGCTTTGAGTTGAGCCTGCCGCTGAAAATCAATTATTAGGCTGTTGTCGTCCAGCGTCACGGATCAGGAACCAGGCATATCAGGAGCAGCCATGTGCGGCATCGTCGGAATACTGGGTTCTAAACCCGTTGCACCGGACTTGGTCGAAGCCTTGCGGCGCCTTGAATACCGGGGCTATGACTCCGCCGGTGTCGCGACGATTGTCGCCGGCAAACTCGACCGCCGCCGGGCCGAGGGCAAGCTGAACAATTTGGCGCAACGCCTGCACGAAGCTCCACTCGACGGCCGGTCGGGCATCGGCCACACCCGCTGGGCGACGCACGGCCGGCCGACCGAAGACAACGCCCATCCGCACATGAACGCCAAGGTGTCGGTCGTCCACAACGGCATCATCGAAAACTTTCGCGAACTCCGCGAAGAGCTGATCGCGCACGGCCATCAGTTCGTGTCGCAAACCGACACCGAGACGGTCGTCCACCTCATTGCGCACTATATGGACGAGGGCGACACGCCGGCTGCTGCCGTGCACAAGTCCCTTCAGCGCCTCGAGGGCGCGTTCGCACTCGGCATAATTTTCGCCGACCACGACGACCTGCTGATTGCCGCTCGCAAAGGCAGCCCGCTTGCGATCGGGCATGGCGACGGCGAGATGTATCTCGGCTCGGACGCCATTGCTCTGGCGCCGTTCACCTCCACGATTACCTATCTCGAGGACGGCGACTGGGCGGTCATCACACGCTCGGGCATGACGATCTATGACAGCGACGGCAACGCAACACAGCGCCCGGTAACAAAGTCCGTCGCCAGCGCTTTGACGGTCGACAAGGGCAATCATCGCCATTTCATGCACAAGGAAATTCATGAACAGCCGGAAGTTATAAGCCACACGCTGACCAACTACATCGACATGGCCGCGCGCCGCGTCGACTTCCCCGACATCGGGATCGACTTGGCAGCCATCACACGCGTGACAATTTCCGCTTGCGGCACGGCCTATTTCTCGGGCCTGGTTGCGAAGTACTGGATCGAACGCTATGCCCGTTTACCTGTCGAAATCGATGTCGCCTCGGAAATGCGTTATCGCGAACCGCCGTTGCCGGGCGATGGTTTGGCGGTGTTTGTTTCCCAATCCGGAGAAACCGCGGATACGCTTGCAGCATTGCGCTACTGCCAATCCCAGAACCAACGCATAGCAGCTATCGTCAATGTTAAAACGTCGACGATCGCCCGCGAGGCCGACGCCATCCTGCCGACGCTCGCCGGCCCCGAGATCGGCGTCGCCTCGACCAAGGCCTTCACCTGCCAGCTCGCAGCACTGGCCTGCCTCGCACTCGCCCTGGCACGGGCACGAAACACCCTGACCGAGGAGGAAGAGCAAGAAATCATCGCGGCATTGACCGAGGTCCCGCGCCACGTCGCGACCATGCTGCGCAACGAAAGGACCTACGTTACGCTGGCTCAGGACCTCGCGAAATCAAGTGATGTTTTGTATCTCGGCCGCGGCATCAATTTTCCGATTGCCCTCGAGGGAGCGCTGAAGCTCAAGGAAATCTCCTATATCCATGCCGAAGGTTATGCCGCAGGTGAATTGAAACACGGGCCTATCGCCCTGATCGATGAACAGATGCCGGTGATTGTCGTCGCCCCCAAAGATGGATTGTTTGACAAGACCGTGTCCAACATGCAGGAGGTCGCAGCGCGTGGCGGACAGATCGTGCTGATATCCGACGCGGACGCAGATGAAGCCGGTTGCGAACTGCTGGCGCATCTCCAGACACCGGCAGTTCACCCCTTTGTGATGCCATTGATCCAGGCGCTGCCGATACAACTCATCGCCTATCATACGGCGGTGATGCTGGGTACGGATGTCGACCAGCCGCGCAACCTTGCCAAATCGGTAACGGTTGAATAGGACTCGTTGGTTCGAATCCGTTACAGAGTTCACGGCATGAAATCGCCGCAAACTTCTGACGGACTGCAACTCCGACAGGGCCGGCGGCACACGGCCAATCAGGAGACATCGATGCAGCGAACGCTCGCCATAATGAGCGCTCTGGTTTTAATCTTCCAGTCTGATGCGTGGACGGGTACGGCTGTCGCGCAACAGCGAAAGTCAGCCAAGTCGGCCAAGTCGGCGGCTGCCACCTTAACACGCAAACAGGCCCAGGATGTGCTTCGAGCGGGCTATGATGCGCTGCGCGCGAACAAGGCCAAGGCTGCCATTGCCGAGTTTTCGCGCGCCATCAACTCCGGCAGCCTGCGCCGAAACGACATGGCCCGCGCCCTCTATTATCGCGGCACCGCCTATCGCGCAGCGCAACAGCCGGCCAAGGCGATATCCGATCTCACCAGTGCGTTGTGGCTTAAGGGAGCGCTCAACAAAAACGAGCGCAGCGCGGCGATGAAGGAGCGTCAGGCCGCCTACGCGGATGCCGGTGTGGGCGGCGGCGCGACGGCGACGTTTGCAAGTTCTTCACAGCCGACGGCGAGCCTGACGGCCAAAGAGTCGCAGGTTGCGACGTCGCGCCGGCCCCGGTCTGCGAGCTGGCAAACCTCAACCAACCAGGTCCGCATCCCCCAAACGACCGGCTCCACGACTGTCCGAGCAAGTGCCCGAGCCCCGACCAACCCGGCGCCGGCCAACCCGATCACCGCACTGTTTGCGAACTTGTTCGGCGGTGGCGCAGGCGCCAGGCCGGAGGTTGTTTCGCCGCGCCCGCAGACGTCGAAGCCAACCAGCGCCGTCACCCAAGGCTGGCAAACCGGGGCAAGGACCGCGGTGTCAAAGAGCGCGGTCGCGACGCCGACCACACGTCCACGCCCGACCGGTGCCCGACAACGTCAGGGCGGGCGCATTGTCGTCCAGGTCGCATCCTATCGCAGCGAGGCCCAGGCCAAGACGCTGGCACGTCAGCTGGCAACGCGGCATGCTGCCGACCTCGGCGGCCGCAGCCCCTCGGTCAAGGGCCAGGACATTGGCAATATGGGGAGGTTTTATCACGTCCTGATCCCCAACTGGCAAAGTGCCGAGGCCGCTCAGCCGCTGTGCAAAAAATTGCTGGCACGCGGACTTGATTGCCTCGTGAGCAAGGCCCGGTAATCTAGATCATCGTGCTTTAAGTTGGAACCGCTATTGCGGTTCCAACTTAAAGCACAAAGATGATCGCCACTTTAGAGGCGAGCAACTTTCTGCCTTTATTCGGGATCGTTCCGATTCCGAATAAAGGCAGGTTGCTCTAGCCCGCATAGGTATTGAGCCGCTTCATCGGCTTGAGGCGGCCGAGCCTGGCCGGCGCTCAAAAAAGCTCCGGTGAAGTGCCTCAAATCATAGCTGGGGCGGCATGACTCAACCGGCCCGAAACAAACGCACCGCCTCATCGCATTCGAACAGGTAGAGCAACGTGCGAACGGCTTGTCCGCGCGCCGTCTGCAGTTCAGGATCCGTGTCGAGCAGCGTTTCTGCGTCGTGGCGCGCCATCGCCAGCAAATCGCCGAAATTGGGAACGTCGGCGACGCGAAATTCCGGCATGCCCGATTGGCGCGCGCCGAGCACCTCGCCGCCGCCGCGCAGTTCCAGATCTTTCTCGGCAATGAGAAAGCCGTCTTCGGTCTCGCGCATCATCTTGAGCCGCGCCTCAGCGCTCTGACCCAGCGGTGGTCGATAGAGCAACACACAGTAGGACTGACGCTCACTGCGGCCGACGCGGCCACGCAGCTGATGCAGTTGTGCAAGCCCGAAGCGTTCGGCGTGTTCGATCACCATGATCGTCGCATTCGGCACGTTTACCCCGACTTCGACCACCGTTGTCGACACCAGGATATTGAGGCGGCCCTCGGCAAACGCCGCCATCGTCGCATCCTTTTCCGCGGCCGCCATCGCGCCATGCATCAACCCGACTTTATTGCCGAAGACCTGGGCCAGATGGGCCTGGCGCTCTTCTGCTGCGGCAAGCTCGGACACCGCCGAACTCTCGATCAACGGGCAAACCCAGTAGACCTGGGCGCCCTCGCCAACCGCACGTCGCAGGCCGTCGATCACCTCTTCGAGGCGGTCCTGGGCAACAAGCGTCGTCACAACTGGTTTGCGCCCCGCTGGCTTTTCGGTCAGCTTCGAGACGTCGAGGTCGCCGTAGTGCGTCATGAGCAGCGTTCGCGGGATCGGTGTGGCGGTCATGGCCAGAACATTGGCACCGCCATCGCGACCCTTTGCCTGCAGCGCCAGGCGCTGGTGCACACCAAACCGGTGTTGTTCATCGATGACTGCAATGGCGAGATCGCGGAACACAACCTCGGGCTGGAACAACGCATGGGTGCCGATCAAAATATCCGTATCGCCGGACGCGACCCGACCGAGTATGTCCTCACGCGCACGGCCTTTCTCGCGCCCGGTCAGCAGCTCGACGCCAAGGCCAACCTCCGTCGCCAGCGGAATGATTGTTTCTGCATGCTGGCGCGCCAGAACTTCCGTCGGTGCCATCAATGCCGCCTGCGCGCCGGCTTCCCGGGCAATCGCCATCGCCATCAGCGCAACCAAAGTTTTGCCAGAACCGACATCGCCTTGCAGGAGCCGCAGCATCCGGCTCGGGGCTGCAAGATCAGCGCCGATATCATCAATTGCGCTGATCTGCGAGCGCGTCATGGCGAACGGCAGGGCGGCGGCGAGGCGGGCCCGGACATGGCCGTCACCGACGATCGCTCGCCCGCGCTGTTCCTTGTGGCTCTTGCGCACCAGAGCGAGCGCCAACTGGCCGGCGAAAAGCTCATCGTAAGCGAGCCGTGAACGCGCCGCCGCGCCTGGCGACACGTCGCCAGGTTCGCTTGGCAGGTGGACCTTGCACACGGCCTCGAGATGCCCGCTCCAGCCCTGCGCCCGCACCAGACCGGCCTCGAGCCATTCGGCCAGGTCGGGCAGTTGATCAATCGCCTGCCGGCTGATTTTGCCAAGCACCTTGGCCGACAGGCCGGCGGTCAGCGGGTAGACCGGCTCCAGCATCGGCAGCTCGTGGCGCAGTTCCGGTGCAACGACATAGTCAGGGTGCGCCATCTGCAGCCTGTCGCCGTATTGTTCGACCCGACCGGAGATGAACCGCAATTCGCCCACCGGCAGCTGACGTTCGATATAACTGCGCTCGGTATGGAAGAAGACCAGATCGATGCCGCCCGTGTCATCCTCACAGGCAACCTTGTAGGGTGCCTTGCGATTGCCCCGCGGCGGCGGGCGATGCCTGAGCACGCGAACCTCGAAGGTCGCGATTGTGCCCGGCACCGCATCACGCAGCGATGGTTGCGAGCGCCGGTCGATGACACCGGTCGGCAGATGCCAGACCAGGTCGATGACCCGCGGTTCGGCGACGCCCGGCGGCAGGTTGAGAGCCTTCCTGAGAAACGTCACCAGGCGCGGGCCGACACCCTTGAGGCCGTGCACGGAGGCAAACAACGGATTGAGAACGGCGGGTCGCATGGTCTCCACCTTGAGATCGGGCTTGAGCGCTGATCATCATGGCTCATGGCTCATGGTTCGTGGCTCATGGTTCGTGGCTCATGCCTCCTGGCGTCTTGCCCTCTTGGACTCTTGCGCGCCCGCGGTTATACACCCAGTTTCGCGAACTACGATGGCGCGGTGTGGATAGTACTGGCTGCAGTCCCGGAGCCAAGCATGCGGGCCATACGTGAAATCGCCAATGCCGGGGATTGCCGACATGACAGAAGACATCGCCGTGCGCCGCCGCCGCGCCCAATATCGCGCCGAGCATCGCGGCACCAAGGAGATGGATTGGATGATCGGCGGCTACGCGGCCCGATATCTCCCCGCCATGACAGATCCCGAGCTGGCCGACTTCGAACGCCTGCTGACGGTGCCGGATCCTGAACTCCAAGCATGGCTGCTGGCACCGGAGTTTTGCGCCAAACCGCGATGGCGTGCACTTGTCGACAAGATCCGTGATCATAGCGGATTGGCCGGCAACGAGCCCAAACCCGGCGACACCGCGGCCCCGAACTAAGACCGGAACAGTCTGATCCCATGACGCTCGCCGAACCTGCACCCCAATCAACCCCCCGTGACATCCAGTTCACACACGTCGCCGAGGGTTATGATGCTTTGGCGCTGGCCCGCCTGGTGCGCGATGCCTCCACACCTGAGCAACCCGCCACACTGCTTCATGTCGCGCGCGATGACCGTCGGCTCGACTCTTTGGAACTGGCATTGGCGTTTTATGCGCCGAAGTTGCGGATCGTCTCGCTCCCGGCTTGGGACACCGTACCCTACGATCGCATTGGCCCCAACCCGGACATTGTCGCCAAACGCGTGACCGCGCTGGCCCGCCTCGCCCTGGGGGCCGGCAAAGAACCGATGATCGTCCTGACGACGGTCAACGCCGTGCTGCAGCGCTTGCCGCCGCGCCGCTTCATCAGGCAGGCCATGCGCCAGATCGCACCAGGCCAGCGCATCGACATGAACCGTCTGGTGCGCCGCTTGCAGCTTGGCGGCTACATCCGCACTGGCACGGTGATGGACCCCGGCGAGTTTGCGGTTCGCGGCGGCATCCTTGATCTGTTTCCGCCCGGCCGTGCCAGTCCGGTGCGGCTGGACTTCTTCGGCGACACGCTGGAGACCATCAAAGCCTTCGATGCCAACACGCAACGCACCTCCCGGCTGATCCGGAAATTGGTTCTGCTGCCGATCAGCGAACTGCCCCATGATGAGGAGGCAACCAAACGGTTCCGGCAAAACTACGTCGAACTGTTTGGCGGTGCGACGACAGGTGATGATCCTCTATACGAGGCCGTCAGCGCCGGCCAGCGTTATCCCGGCATGGAACACTGGTTGGCGTTGTTCCATGAAACTCTCGAAACCATCTTCGACTACGTCGGCGACGCCAGCGTGACCTTCGACCACATGGCAGACGATGCTGTCCGCCGGCGCTTCGAACAGATCGGCGAACATTACGAGGCACGTGTCGAGTCCCTCGAGACCGCCACCTTCGGCGCACCACCCTACAAACCAGCCCCGCCCCACAGCATGTTTCTCGCGGGCGCGGAGTGGGCCGAGTTGCTCGGTCAGCGCCAGGTCGGCCGCTTCCATCCGTTTGCGCATTCAGAACCCGGACCAACCCGCGACTTTGAAACCAAACCGGGCCGCAATTTCGCGCCGGAGCGCCAAACCCCGGATGCGGATTTGTTCGGCGCCGTCGTCGGTCATCTCAAGGCCCATATCGCACAGCAACGGCGCACGATTGTTGCGGCCTGGACAGCGGGTTCTCGCGAGCGCCTGATGAAGCTGATCCGCGATCGCGGACTGGATCGGATTCGTGCCGTCGAAACCTACCAGGCAGCCCGCGCCCTGCCGGGAGATACGGTCGGCGTCTGTGTTCTCGGGATCGAGCGCGGTTTCGAGGCCCCGGACATTACGGTCGTTGCCGAGCAAGACATTCTCGGAGACCGTTTGATCCGGACCCGTAAACGGGCCAAAAAGGCGACCGACGTCATCACCGAGGCGACCGCCATGGCCCTCGGCGACCTGGTCGTTCACGCCGAACACGGTATTGGTCGCTTCGCGGGCTTGCGCACCGTCACGGCGCTCGGCGTCTCTCACGACTGCATTGAAATCGCCTATGCCGGCGGCGACAAACTGTTTCTGCCGGTTGAAAACATCGAACTCCTCTCACGCTATGGTTCCGACACTCAGGGTGTCCAGCTTGACAAGCTTGGCGGCGTCGGCTGGCAGTCACGCAAAGCCAAACTGAAGCAGCGCTTGCTCGAGATGGCTGGCGAACTGATCCAGATCGCGGCCATGCGCGAAGTCCGTGAAGCTCCCGTAATAGCGCCGCCCGAAGGCGCCTACGATGAGTTTACCGCGCGCTTCCAGTTCGAGGAAACCGACGACCAACTCGCCAGCATCGAAGCCGTAAACGCCGATCTGGGCGCCGGCAAGCCAATGGACCGTCTGGTTTGCGGCGACGTTGGGTTTGGCAAGACCGAAGTGGCATTGCGCGCAGCCTTTATCGCAGCGATGAACGCCATGCAGGTGGCCGTCGTGGTGCCGACGACACTGCTCGCCCGCCAGCATTACCGCACCTTCCGCGAACGCTTCGAGGGCTTCCCAATCAAGCTTGCCCATGCTTCGCGCCTGGTTGGCAACAAAGCGCTGAATGACGTCAAAAAGGGTCTTGCCGACGGCACCATCGATATCGTCATCGGTACCCACGCCCTGCTCGGTAAAGCGATCCGGTTCGCGCATCTCGGCTTGTTGATCATCGACGAAGAGCAGCATTTCGGTGTTGCACATAAGGAGCGCCTCAAGCAGTTGCGCGAAGACGTCCACGTCCTGACGCTGTCTGCGACCCCCATCCCGCGCACCCTGCAGCTGGCACTCACCGGCGTGCGTGAACTCTCGTTGATTGCCACGCCGCCGCTCGACCGGCTTGCCGTCAGGACCTATGTTTCACCGTTCGACCCGGTCATATTGCGCGACGCATTGCGGCGTGAACGCTATCGCGGCGGCCAGTCGTTCTATGTTGTTCCGCGCATTGCCGATCTCGACGACGTTGCAGAATTCCTGGACGAATACGTCCCCGAACTGCGCACCGCCCGCACGCACGGGCAACTGCCGCCGAGCGAGATCGAACGCATCATGACCGCCTTTTACGACGGTGAGTTCGACATCCTGCTGTCGACCGCCATTGTCGAATCCGGGCTCGATGTGCCCAATGCCAACACCATGATCGTCCACCGCGCCGACATGTTCGGCCTCGCTCAGCTCTACCAACTGCGCGGCAGGGTCGGGCGCTCCAAGACCCGCGCCTACGCCTACTTCACCACCCCGCCCGGCAACAAGCTGACCGCAACCGCCGACAAGCGTCTCAAAGTTTTACAATCACTGGATACGCTCGGCGCCGGCTTCTCGCTCGCCAGCCACGATCTCGATATCAGGGGCGGCGGCAATCTGCTCGGTGAAGAACAATCTGGCCACATTCGCGAAGTTGGCTTCGAGCTTTATCAGGCCATGCTCGAAGATGCGATCCTGGCGCTTAAGGGCGGCGGCGACGCCGCCGCGGATAAGCAATGGTCACCGCAGATTTCGCTGGGCACGGCAACCCTGATCCCGGACAGTTATGTTGCTGATCTGCAGACCCGGCTCGGTCTTTACCGGCGCCTGTCGGCGCTTGAGAGCCGCGCCCAGATCGACGCGTTTGCCGAGGAACTGATCGACCGCTTCGGGCCGTTGCCAAGCGAAGCGCAAGGACTGCTCGACGTCTTGGAGATCAAAGGCTTTTGCCGCGCCGCCGGCATTGCCCAGTTCGATGCCGGACCGAAAGGCGCCGCCATCCGTTTCCGCGACGATAACTTTGCCAATCCGCAGGGGTTGATCCGCTTTATTCAGCGTCGCGGCGCACAGGCCCGATTGCAACCGGACCACAAGCTGGTTTGCACAGGTGATTGGGAGGCCGATCAGGACCGCGTCAACGGCGCCCGCGAAATTGTGCAGGAACTGGCCAAACTCGCGGCGCGCAATTGTCCCGGCTGACCCTGAAACGCTATGGCGTCCCTCGTGAAAACGTCGCTCGGCTGCGCTCCGGTGTCCTTTGCTACGTTCACGATCAAGCGAAAACCAATTCGTGAGGCGCGCGGTCCGGCGATTTGATCGTGTTTGATCCCGTTGTGCAGGCCGTCGCACCGACGCAGGGAACAGTTTTTCCATGGTACCGTGGGGCCACCGCACCTTGGCACAGACCACATCTGAGCGTCTGAATACGCTTTTTTTAGGTGATTGAGACCACTAGATCATCGTGCTTTAAGTTGGAACTGCTATTGCGGCTCCAACTTAAAGCACAAAGATGATCGCCACTTTAGAGGCGAGCAACTTTCTGCCTTTATTCGGGATCGTTCCGATTCCGAATAAAGGCAGGTTGTTCTAGCGCGATCGCAATGGTGCCAGCACCAGTCGTCCCGCAAACCTGAGCGCGGCCCAGATCATGGCCGGCATGCCGACCAGCGGCAAGAACAACAACACGAACGCAACATGTCGTGCCGCGCGTGCTGCTTCGTAACCAAACCGTCCGCCGTAGTCGGCACGGGTCTCCGGCGGCCAAACGACCTGCCACCATCGCGCCGCGACGGGGTAAGTCAACAATCCGAACAGAACCAAACACAGAAATCCGATTTGAACGATGGACGGGACCCCGGGGACGATCCGGCGTTCAAGTTCCCTGGTCCGTGCTGCAGAAACCAATTCCAGCCGCACCGCCGCCGGCACCACGGTGCCAACCACCTCTGACGCGATTTCCGCGATAACACCGGCCAACCCGATATCCGGCGATGGCAGCAGACCTTGGCCAGCGGGGCTGACGGTCAGGGTCACACGGTCGCCGGATGTCGCACCGTTGACTTCCACTTTAGCGCCTGCAATCGCGAGCGAACCGAGAAAATCCGCGAGTGTTTCGCGCTGCAGCGCAGCCGCGAGCCCGTCAATATCGACGGTTTGCCAGAGCCAATTTCGCGCGCCTGGCTGGCGTGGCGCTCGGGCGTTGAGGATTGCAAGCCTGACATCATGCTTGCTGGCGGCGGTCTTGATCGCCGCAAATGCCAATGATTGTTCGCTTGCATCTGGCGCCCGAAAAACCAGGGTGTCGGCGTCAATGCGCGCTGCAAACAGAGCCGTCTGGCCAGTCAGGTCGGCGAGCGCTCGTGCGAGATGGCGGGTTGCGATCGGCTCAATCACGGGACCGGACCCGGAGTTCGCGCGGCGGGCCGGCGCCGATGCCAGGGCCGCCGGTCCATCCGGCAAAACGGAAAGCAGGCGCATGCGGCTCGCCCCGAGCGGGCGTTCCAGCTGCCATCGAATTTCGTCGAACACACGCCGTTCACGCACGCCAACCAGGACGTCACGGCGAACAGCTACGAACAGTTGAGCAGCGTTACGCCCGGACGCCCGACGCACCAACACGGGATAGGACGTGCGTCCGGCAACCAGGCGCAGGCGCGCGGCCGCTGGCAGATCCTGAAGCTGGTCGGCGCTATCGAAGACGACGCCGGGAGACAGATAAATCGTCAGGCCGTTGGGTCCGGCGCCTTCGGGAAACAGGACCGTGGCAATGCGTTGCATCTCGGCCGGCGAGGCAACCGTGAAGTGTTGGCCCTCACGCGTTGCAAACGTCCAGTGCCCCCGGCCCGCGACGGTTGCCGCGAGCGCGCCCCGACCCGCCGCTGCCGGCAGCCGCGCAACCAGCGAGGTCGCCATTTGCCAGTCGCTGTCGCGGCGGTGAACGGCCGTCTGCGCCCAGAGTTCGCGGACTTTACCGAGGGTTTGATCGAACCAGTTCGCATGCGCGGATCCGCCCGGTGGCAGCACCGACAGGATCAGTGCCGCGAGCGCGATCCCAGCGCCTATCGTCATCGACCTGGACATCATCTCACTATGGTCAATAGTTGTGGCAAAATCCGCGCCAGTGCGGATCAGTCGGCAGCGTCTGATGCTGCTGTGCACCGGGTTGGGGTGATTGCGCGGTGCATCATCGACCTGGCTGCGATCCCCAGCGCTCGCCGCTGACGACGGGATCTGTCTCGTGCGCGGTAGCACCATCACAGCACCGAACGTCATCGCCGAACATCACCGCCAAAGCGCCTTGCCGCGCCACGGGGTGGGACCGGCAGGCCGGCTTGCAGAGCCCGATAGCCCGTGCGCCGCGCTCACGCCGAAAGCAGCTCCGGCGTCACCGCCTCCAGTGCTTCGGCGCCGGTCATGACCGACTGGGCGTGGGCCGGCGCCGCGGTTAACAACTGCTCGGCGAAGAACCGCGCCGAGACGATCGGACCGGACGCACGATCACCGTTGCGTTGAGCTGCCAATGCACCGCGGGCCAAATACGTGCCGCCGGCGGTAAGACCAAACAGACGCAAGTACTGCGCAGCACCGGTCAGTGCGGCTTCCGGGTTGGTCTGCAACTGCTCGATCATGTAGGCGCTGGCATCCGACAGCGCCGTGACGGCCTCATCCAGTCGCTGGCCCATCAGGCCGAACTCCGGCTGATTGGAGGCGCGTACCTCGGCGGCCGTTGCTTCGAGTTCCTCGATGTAGCGACGTACAATTTCGCCATCGCCCAGCGGCAGTTTGCGGGTGACAAGATCGATCGCCTGAATGCCGTTGGTGCCCTCGTAGATCGGCAGAATGCGGGCATCGCGATAATACTGCGCAGCGCCGGTTTCTTCGATGAAGCCCATGCCGCCGTGCACCTGCACACCCATTGACGCCACTTCAACGCCAACGTCGGTTGAAAACGCCTTGGCGACCGGGGTCAACAATGCCGACATGGCAGCGGCCGCCGCCCTGGCCTCCGGCGTTTCGGCGCGATGCAGGAGATCGATTTCGCGCGCGGTGACAAGGCAGATGGCGCGGGCGGCCTGAACCATGGATTTCATCGTCATGATGGTGCGGCGAATGTCGGCATGCTCGATAATCGGGCTCATGTCGCCGGCCTTGGCACGTGGGCCGCGGCCCTGCGGGCGGTCGCTGGCATATGCGATGGCGCGCTGGGTGGCGCGCTCGCCAATCGCAACCCCCTGCATGCCGACACCGAGGCGGGCCGCGTTCATCATGATGAACATGATGTTGAGACCGCGGTTTTCCTCGCCGACCAGATAGCCGATCGCGCCACCGTTCTCGCCGTACTTCAACGTGCAGGTCGGGCTCGCGTGGATGCCGAGCTTGTGTTCAACGCCGGCCGTGGTGACGTCGTTGCGTTCGCCAATCGCGCCATCCGCGTTGACCAGATATTTCGGCACCAAGAACAGCGAAATGCCGCGCGTGCCGGCCGGTGCATCGGAGCAACGGGCCAACACCATGTGGACGATGTTGTCGGCCAGATCATGGTCGCCGTAGGTGATGAAGATCTTGGTGCCGAACAATTTGTAAGTGCCGTCAGCCTGGCGCTCGGCGCGGGTCCGGATATGGCCGAGATCGGAACCGGCATGGGGTTCGGTGAGGTTCATGGTGCCCGGCCATTGGCCCGAGACCATGTTGGGCAGAAAGGTGGACTTTAAGTCATCGGAGCCGTGTGAGAGCAGCGCCGCCACCGCGCCCTGCGAGAGCAGCGGGCAGAGGCTAAAAGACAGATTGGCGGCGTTCCAGATTTCGGTCACCGCCACCGCGACGACTTCCGGCAAGCCCTGTCCGCCATAGGCTTCGGGGCCGGGTAGGGCATTCCAACCGCTGTCGCAGAACTGGCTGTAGGCTGCTTGCCAGCCGGCCGGCGTGGACACGCGGCCGTGTTCCAGCTTCGCGCCGGATTGATCGCCAGGCTGGTTCAAAGGATCGAGAACCTCGGAGCCGAACCGACCGGCCTCGTCGAGGATCGCTCTGACCGTATCCATGTCAAGACCGTCGTAGACGCCGCGGTCGATCAGAGCCGGCAGCCCGACGGCAGATGTCAGCGCATAGAGGATATCATCAACAGGTGCCTTGTAGGTCATCTCGAACCGGTCCCTTCAGCACAGCTCTGATCACGTCCCGGGTTTCCAAAGGGCCGGGCCCTTTGGCGGGATCGTTAAGGGCAGAGCCCTTAACATATCGCCGCCAAGCGGCGATCGATGAGGGGCTTTCAGCCCCTCAAA
Organism: Hyphomicrobiaceae bacterium; assembly: GCA_965223355.1. Taxonomy (GTDB): domain Bacteria; phylum Pseudomonadota; class Alphaproteobacteria; order Rhizobiales; family Hyphomicrobiaceae; genus Tectiglobus. The sequence continues at coordinate 1,076,054 of CBDCWE010000003.1, read as the reverse complement.
CACCCCGACCAGGGGATGCTCCCCTGGCCCCCGAACTTGGGACCCCGGACTTGGTCAGAGGTTCCCTAGTCCCTAAACTTATGAATCCGGGTCCATTGGTGCCGATTTGGCCAGGATATGCAAGGCGCGGCATCGGGATCGGCGGTTGCCCATTCCCGGTGCCGCAACGCTTGAGATCGCCAGTTTGCTGCGCCGCGGTGTGCCAAGGCTTTAAAAGTGAACCACATTGTCTGCATCTCCGCGTCCGGCAGCACAGCAAATCAACCGATACCAATGTGCCCTGATTTATGAGTTTACGGCCTCGTGATTGCGCGGGCAGGCTGTGGTTGGTAATACGCCGCGCTATAACGCCTGATTTTCGGCTATTTTGGGCGTTGCGGCAATGCACGAAAAGCAAGATCTTGACGACAAACTGGCTATCAACCGGCGCTCATGACCATTTGTGATACGACAGCTGCCAACATCGCCAGGGCCGGTGCGGCCATCGCCGACGGCCGGCTGGTGGCGTTCCCGACCGAAACGGTTTACGGATTGGGGGGCGATGCGACAGCGCCTCGGGCCGTCGCCAAGATCTTTGCCGCCAAGGGCCGGCCGCGGTTCAATCCGTTAATCGTGCATGTCTGCGATCCGGCCGCCGCTGACCAGTTCGCCTGCGTGTCCGGCCTGGCACGAACCTTGGCGGATGCGTTGTGGCCGGGCCCGATGACGTTGGTCATGATGCTCAGGCCTGGGGCGGGCATCGCGGAACTCGCCACCGCCGGGCTCGACACGGTTGCCGTCAGAGTTCCTTCGCACCCGGTGGCGCGCGCGCTGATTGGTGCGGCCGGCACGCCGATTGCGGCACCGTCCGCCAATCTGTCGGGCCATGTCAGTGCCACCCAGGCCAGCCACGTGGCCGACGACTTCGGCAATGCGGTCGACATTGTCCTGGACGGCGGGCCCTGCCGGCACGGCCTTGAATCAACCATTGTCGACGTGACCGGCAGCGCGCCGATCATATTGCGGCAGGGTGCAATCGCGGCGGCGGCGATCGCGCACGCTGCCGATTGCCCGGCGCAGTTCGCCACCACTTCGTCGCCAGCACCTCGGGCCCCCGGCCAATTGACCAGCCATTACGCGCCAAAATGCAGGGTCCGGCTCAATGCCCGCGACGTTGAACCCGATGAGGCATTGCTGGCGTTTGGCTCCGACCTTCCAGAACACGCTGGAGCCTGCGAAAATCTCAGCCCCGGCGGCGACGTGGTCGAGGCAGCCATCAACCTGTTTGCGGCGCTGCGCCGTCTCGATCGGCCCGGCATCAAAAGGATAGCTGTAATGCCAATTCCCGAGCACGGGCTTGGCTTGGCGATCAACGACCGGCTGCGGCGGGCCGCGGCACCGCGCCCGCACGGCCCATAATACCAGCCCGCATAAAAATCGCTCCGGTGAAACGGATCAAGTTTCATGCGGGCTGATATCAGTGCGGACGGGAGTGCCGCTGCGGCTGACGTCGAGATCTCTGAGGAGGCCGTCGGACAGCCCGTAGATCCAGCCGTGGATCGCCAGATCCTGACCATTCGCCCAAGCATCGCGAACGATCGTCGTCTTAGCTACGCCATCGACCTGCGCCATCACATTGAATTCACACAGCGCGTTGACCTGATCGGCACGGTGCCGGATGGCGTCGATATGCGTCTGTTGATGACGGTAGACCTCGCGCACGGGTTCGAGCCAGTGATCGATAACGCCGTTGCGGCCGTCGCTGAGCGCGGCACGCACGCCGCCGCAACCATAGTGACCGCAAACGATGACATGCTTGATCTTCAAGACATTGACTGCAAACGCGAGAACCGACAGGAAGTTTATGTCGGTCGCAATCGCGAGATTGGCGACGTTGCGATGAACGAACAACTCGCCCGGGTCGAGGCCGACAATTTCGTTCGCCGGCACGCGGCTATCTGAGCAACCGATCCACAGATAGTCCGGCGCCTGTTGTTCGGACAGGCGCTGAAAAAAACCGGGTTCGGCGCGTTGTTTGCCCACCGCCCAAGCCCGGTTCTGGTTCAATAGATCTGCGAGCATGGCGTGCCTCGCTAGAGCAACCCGCCTTTAGTCGGCACCGGAAGGATCCCGACTAAAGGCGAAAAGTTGCTCGTTCTAAAATGGCGATCATCGTTGTGCTCTAAGCCGTCTCGAACAGGATACCTCGTCGCGCCGCCATCCTGGCCGACAGATCCTTGAGGTCGCGCTCGGTTAGTCGGATCTTGGCAAGCGGCATAACAGTGGCATTCTCGAGCGCGAGATGAAGGCGCTGGTTGCGCGCGAAAGATCGCAGCGCCGCCTTGATGTCATCGCCGAGCGGCTGGTCGGGAGACGGCAGGCAGAGTTCGAGCCCGGCGATTATCTTGTTGGCCAGCTCTTCATCGTCGGCGTGCTCACCGGACAGTTGCCCGAGCGCAGTCTCGATCTCATCGCCCGGCTCCGCGCGGCGGCGGATCAGTGGAAACAGATCCTGCTCTTCATCGATCACGTGAACGACCATGTCGTTCTTGAGATAGTCCAGGGTCTCGCGCGTCAGTTCGATGTCGATCCGGTCGGCATCGGCCAGTCGCTCACACAGCACACAAAGGACGCGCTGGCGCAAATGATCGGCGAGGATGTAGTCCAGTGGCTTGTGCAACAGTTCGCGCGGAAGCGGTTCCAGGTGCTGTTCACGGTTTGAAGGCAATGTCATTGGAACACTTTCTTTGCATCAACGACTGCCCGGCGCAGGATCACGCTGACAACCGAGCCCATGGCATCGTCATTGTCGTTGTCGTTCGCACGCGACATCAGCGATGCCCAGTCCTGTGTGTTCGCTCTCTCAACAAAACGGCGCACGGAAAGAGCGGCGAACGCGCCGGGGGCAAGATCCATTGCTGCCGCCACATGTTCGATGTCGACGAGCAACGGCAGCTCTCCGGCGCTGATCAGAAGCGTTTCGAGGCCGCCGGGTTCTTCAAGAATGGCGAAGCTGTCACCGAGCTCCCTAACCATGGCGATCGTTCCTCATTGCAGCAGTGGACTTTTAGCCCGCTCGATTTCGACACCTTCAATGTCGGCTTGGCCCGCAAGCAGGGCCACGAACTGATGCACGGCTCGGCGGAAGACGGCATCGGCAAGATAGTCAGCGATCTTCTGGTGAACGGCGTTGAACGGCAGCGTCGTCCCGTCAATCCGTCGATCGAGACGAATGATGTGATAGCCGTAGGGCGTCGCCACCGGTTCGCGTGTGATTGCACCGGGTTCGAGCTGCAAAAGAGCGGCTTCGAACGCCGGCGTCGTCTGGCCTGTCGAGATCTGCCCGAGATTGCCGCCGTGCTCGCGCGACGGGCAGTCGGAGTACTGATGAGCCAAGCGTTCGAATTCCATGGCGTTGTCATGCAGGTATGCCAGCAACGTGTTCGCAGTTTCTCGGCGTTGCGCCCGCACCTCATCGTCTTGCGGCAGCGCGCTCAACAGGATGTGGGTCGGCTCCCAGATCGTCGGTGATTGAAAGCGGGCCTGATTGGCATCGTAGTACCGGCGGCATTCCGCGACCGTCGGGCACGGCAATTGGAGGGCATCGTCGAGCAAAGCCCGGATTGCCGTGTCTTGTTCCGTCTCCCGCACGCCGTTGGCGAGTTCGTCGACCAGTGGCGAGATCCCGCGTCTGTGCGCTTCCTGCAAAAGCAGCTCCCTCACGACGAGCGCCTTGGCAGCAGCCTGACGCGCCTCCAGCGGGTTGGGCGCCGGGTGGTTCTGGACTTCGCGGGCGATCGCAATGGCCGGGACTTCGACGCCGTTCACGCGCACGGCTGGTGTCGGTGGCGGTCCGGCACGATCTTCAACATCGAACAGGCGCATGGGGTCTACTCCGCGGCGGCTTCGGCTGGATGGCCTGGTGACGGGGCTGAACCGGCCGGGCGCGTGGCCTGTCCGCCCGGACGGTCAGGATTGGTCGTTCGCACCACCTGGTAGCCTCGCCGCGTCAGATACTTGACCGGAGCCGACCAGATATGGACGAGGCGTGAGAACGGAAACAGCAGGAAGATCGTCAGACCGAGGATCAGGTGAACCTGATAGGGCCAATCCAATCCTTGAACCAGTTGTGGCGTACCCTCGATCCGGAACGTGACGATGCGTTGAGCCCACTCTGAAAGGCGCAGCATCACTTCGCCGTCCGCGTGCGACAGCGAAAACGGCACCGTTACCAGCCCGAGCGCGAGCTGCACCCAGAGGATCAACAGGATCGCGATGTCCATGCCGGTCGATGTCTTGCGAATGCGTGGATCGGTGAGACGTCGATGGACGAGCAGCGTCAGCCCGATGAAACAAATGATGCCCGCGATGGAACCGGCGACGATGGCCAGCATTTGCTTGTTTTCGGCGGAGATGACGTGATGATAGACGCTGTGCGGTGTCAACAATCCGACAAAATGGCCGACGAACAGAAACAAGATGCCGATGTGAAAGAGATTCGAGCCCCACATCAGTTGGCGCTTGCGCAGGAACTGGCTCGATTGCGAGCGCCAGGAATAGGGCTCACGGTCGTAGCGAATGATCGACCCGAGGATCATCACCGCCACCGCGATGTAGGGATAAATCCCGAAGAAGAAGGTGTTGAGATAGTCGGGCATTGCTCAGGCTCCCGATGCTGGATTGCTATTGGGTTGGGGAGTCGGCCGTGACATCGCGTTGGGCGGCGCGGATGCGCGTTGCAAGCCGTGTCCGCCCGCAGGCTTGATCGTCCTGCGCGCCAGGGCCGAAGCGCACGACGGCCTCTTCCCATTGCTGGTCGAGTGCCACCAGGTCATCCGGTTCGTCATCAACTTGGGCGGTAAGTTCCGCCAGCCGCGCCGCGTCCACCTTAGCCCGCGACATCGACCGCAAAGTTTGGAACACGACCCGGTAGGGCGACCGGCGTTTGCGCAGGCGCTCGTCGAGTGCGGCGATGATCTCGATCGGATCATCGAGAAGTTGCAGCGCTTCGTCGACGGCAATGACCGACAGGAACTCGAGGAACAGCGGCAGGTAGTCCGGCAGCTCGCGGCTCGAGACGGCAAAGCCATTTCGCTCATAATGTTGGGCCAGATCGACCATGGCCTGGCCACGGTCGCGGCTCTCGCCGTGGACATGCTCGAAGAGATGCAACGACAGCGAGCGCGTGCGATCGAACAGCAGTGTATAGCGCTCCTGCAGATCGTAAATGTCGCGATCGCGAAATTCATCGATCAACGCCTCGAGACGCGTCAGCTGCCCGCGGGGAACCAGGCCTTCGGCGCGCAGCACCTGCTTGAGTTCGCCCGTCGCCGACTGCAGTTCCTCGCTCGGGTAGCACAATAGGGCGGACAGGACCTTGAAGGTCCGGGCTCTTTTTTGCGTGGTCATTCCGAGACCTCCATGGCGGATTTTGCCCGCCGCTTTGATGGGCCGCCGAAGAACAGCGTCGCATCGCTGACCCCGGACGAGCAGTTGTTGCCAAAGGAAAAGCCGCACGAACCTCTGAGGTCGTAGGCATCGGCGCCGACCTCGCGGTGTGTGGTCGGGATGACGAAGCGGTCCTCGTAGTTTGCGAGGGCCAAGAGGTCGTACATATCTTCGATGTCCCGGCCCTTGAGACCAACCCGCTCGGCAATTGTGTCGTCGATGATGCCGTCGACCGTCTTGGCGCGCATGTAGGCGCGCATAGCGAGCATCCGTTCAAGGCAGCGCGCGATCGGTTCTTCGTCACCGGCGGTGAGCAGGTTGGCGAGGTATTTGAGCGGAATGCGCAATGAGCGCACGTCCGGCATGTCGCGGTCGACCCCCATCTTGCCCGCTTCTGCGGCCGACTGGATGGGCGACAACGGCGGCACATACCAAACCATCGGTAAGGTGCGGTATTCCGGATGCAGTGGAAAGGCGAGTTTCCAATCCATCGCCAGCTTCCAGATCGGCGATTTCTTGGCGGAAATGAGCCAGGCTTCCGGCACGCCGTCCTGACGGGCCTGTGCGATCACGTCCGGATCATTCGGATCGAGGAACACCTCCAACTGCTTCTCGTAGAGGTCCTGCTCATCCTTGGCACTTGCGGCCGACTCGATGCGGTCAGCGTCATAAAGGATGACGCCAAGATAGCGGATGCGCCCGACGCAGGTTTCCGAACAGACCGTCGGTTGTCCGGCTTCGATGCGTGGGAAGCAGAAGATGCACTTTTCTGATTTGCCGCTGGCCCAGTTGTAATAGATCTTTTTGTAGGGGCAGCCGGAAACGCACATCCGCCAGCCGCGACACTTCTCTTGGTCGATCAGAACGATGCCGTCTTCTTCGCGCTTGTAGATCGCGCCGGACGGGCACGAGGCAACGCAGGTCGGATTGAGGCAGTGTTCGCAGAGCCGTGGCAGGTACATCATGAAGGTGTTTTCGAAGGCACCATAGATCTCCTTTTCGACGCCTTCGAAGTTCGTGTCTTTCGAACGCTTGGCAAACTCACCGCCCAGGATCTCCTCCCAGTTCGGGCCCCACTCGATCTTTTCCATGCGCTCACCGGTGAGCAACGAGCGCGGCCGTGCGGTCGGCGTTGCCTCAAGTTCGGGCGCCATCTGGAGGTGGTCGTAGTCGAAGGTGAAGGGCTCGTAGTAGTCGTCGATCTCGGGCAGATCCGGATTGGCAAAGATTTTCGCCAGGATCCGCCACTTCGAGCCTTGTTTGGGATGGATCTTGCCGCCGCGTGTGCGCACCCATCCGCCGTTCCACTTGTTCTGGTTCTCCCATTCTTTGGGATAACCGATGCCGGGTTTGGTTTCGACGTTGTTGAACCAGGCGTACTCCATACCCTCGCGATTGGTCCAAACGTTCTTGCAAGTCACCGAACAGGTGTGACAGCCAATGCATTTGTCGAGGTTCAGCACCATTGCGATTTGCGCGCGAACTCTCATGTCCTAAGCCTCCTTACCAGCGTCCCGATAGGGCCGTTCCAGCCAATCGACATTTTTCATTTTGCGCACGATCACGAACTCATCGCGGTTCGCACCGACGGTTCCGTAGTAGTTGAAGCCGTAAGATTGTTGCGCATAGCCGCCGATCATGTGGGTCGGCTTGAGCGTCGCCCGGGTGACCGAGTTGTGAATTCCACCCCGGTTGCCGGTCACTTCGGAGCCCGGTGTGTTCACGACTTTCTCCTGGGCGTGATACATCATGATCATGCCCGGGTTGACGCGCTGGGAGACGACGGCGCGGGCGGTCAGTGCGCCGTTGGCGTTGTAGGCCTCGACCCAGTCGTTGTCGACAATACCGGCTGCCCGCGCATCGGCTTCCGAGAGCCAGACGACGGGCCCGCCACGATTGAGCGTCAGCATCAAAAGGTTGTCGGAATAGGTCGAGTGAATGCCCCACTTCTGGTGCGGCGTGATGAAGTTGAGGACAACTTCGTTGTTGCCGTTGCCGGCGCTGCCCTTGATCCGCGCAACCGTCTTGAGGTCGACCGGCGGCTTCCATGTGCACAATTCTTCCCCGAACGCGCGCATCCAGAGGTGGTCCTGGTAGAGCTGCTGACGTCCGGTCAGCGTGCGCCAAGGAATGAGTTCGTGGACGTTGGTATAACCGGCGTTGTAGCAAACGCTTTCCGACTCAAGGCCCGACCAGATTGGCGATGAGATGATCTTTCGTGGCTGGGCGGCAATGTCCCGGAACCGGATCTTCTCGTCTTCCTTGCTGGTCGCGAGATGCGCGTGCTCCCGGCCGGTCGTCTTGCCGAGCGCCTGCCAGGCCTTGACGGCAACCTCACCGTTGGTCTCCGGCGCCAGCATGAGCACGACTTCGGTCGCATCGATGTCGCTTTCTATGCGTGGCATTCCCGTCGTCGGTCCGTCGTCGGTAACGACACCGTTGAGCTCGCCGAGATGGGCGACTTCGGTTTCGGTGTTCCAGGCGATGCCTTTACCGGCGTTGCCGAGTTTGTTCATCAGCGGCCCGAGCGCTGTAAACCGCTTGTAAAGGTTGGGATAGTCGCGTTCGACGACGGCCACATTGGGCATTGTCTTACCTGGGATCGGGTCGGTCTCGCCGCGCTTCCAGTCCTTGACGTCGTAGGGCTGCGCAATTTCTCCCGGCGTGTCGTGCAAGATCGGGCTCAACACCACGTCCTTCTCGACACCGAGAACTTCCGGGGCGACTTCCGAGAACTTCTTAGCGATATCCTTGTAGATGTCCCAGTCGCTCTTGCACTCCCACACCGGATCGGTCGCCGCCGTCAGTGGGTGAATGAAGGGATGCATGTCCGAGGTGTTGAGGTCATTCTTCTCGTACCAGGTGGCGACGGGAAGCACGATGTCGGAGTAGACGCATGTCGTCGACATCCTAAAGTCCAGTGTCACCAGAAGGTCGAGTTTTCCTTCCGGCGCATTGTCGTGCCACTTCACCTCGGTGGATTTCTGAACACCTTCCGGTCCGAGATCCTTGGCAAGCACGCCGTGCGTGGTGCCGAGTAAATGTTTGAGGAAATATTCGTGGCCCTTGCCCGATGAGCCGAGCAGATTTGAACGCCAGACAAATAGATTTCGCGGCCAGTTCGCCGGGTCATCAGGGTCCTGACACGACATTTCGAGTTCGCCGCTCTTGAGTTTGCTGGCGACAAAGTCCTTGGGCTCTAAACCGGCCGTTTGCGCAGCCGCCGCAATGGTCAACGGATTTTGTTTGAGTTGCGGTGCAGATGGCAGCCAGCCCATCCGTTCGGCCCGGATATTGTAGTCGATCATGGTGCCCGACCAATTTCCTGACGGTGCGGTTGGCGACAGGATTTCATCGATCGTTAGAGTTTCGTAGCGCCACTGATCGGTGTGGGCATACCAGAAACTCGTCGAGTTCTGCTGGCGTGGTGGCCGGCCCCAGTCGAGCGCGAAGGCGAGCGGCAACCAGCCCGTCTGCGGACGCAACTTCTCCTGTCCGACGTAGTGTGACCAGCCACCGCCCGACTGGCCGACACAGCCGCACATGATCAGAAGATTCATGATCCCGCGATAATTCATGTCCATGTGGTACCAGTGATTGAGACCGGCGCCGAGGATCACCATTGAGCGTCCGCCGGTCTTTTCCGCGTTGGTCGCGAACTCGCGGGCGACGGTAATGATTTTGTCGGCCGCCAGCCCGGTGACGCGTTCGGCCCAGGCCGGCGTGAACGGTACGTCCTCATCGTAGGAGGCTGCGACATTGGCGCCGCCGAAGCCGCGGTCGAGGCCATAGTTCGCGCAAAACAGATCGAAGACCGTGACGACCAAGGCCTCGCCGTTCGTGAGTTGCACTTTCTTGGCCGGCACATTGCGGTCGAGAATGTCGCCGTGCTCGGTTGCAACGAAGTTCTCCGTCGCGCGGCCACCGAAGTACGGAAAGCCGACCGTGACGATTTCGTCGTGACCGTCCGCCAGCGATACCTTCAATCGCGTGTCGCGGCCGTGGCCGTCTTTCTCTTCCAGGTTCCACTTGCCTTTCTCGCCCCAACGGAACCCGACCGAGCCGTTCGGTGCAACCAGCTCGCCGTCGGCTTCATCAATGGCGACGGTCTTCCACTCGGCATTGTTTTCCTCACCGAGGCTGCCGGGAATGTCGGCAGCGCGCAGCAAAGTTGAGGGAATAAAGCGCCCGTCCTTGTGCTCAAGGCGGACCAGCATCGCCATGTCGGAATACCTGCGTACATAGTCGGCGAAGTATTCGACTTGGCGATCGAGATGGTATTCACGCAGGATGACGTGGCCCATCGCCAACGCAAGCGCTGCGTCGGTGCCCTGCTTGGGATTGAGCCACAGGTCGGCAAACTTCGTTGCTTCGGCATAGTCCGGTGACACGACGACGGACTTGGTGCCCTTGTAGCGGACCTCGGTATAGAAGTGGGCGTCCGGTGTTCGCGTTTGAGGCACGTTCGAGCCCCAGATCATCAGGAAGCCGGCGTTGTACCAGTCTGCCGATTCGGGCACGTCGGTCTGCTCGCCCCATGTCTGCGGGCTCGCCGGCGGCAGGTCGCAGTACCAATCATAGAACGATCCGCAACAGCCGCCGAGCAGCGACAGATATCGCGCACCGGCCGCATACGAGACCATCGACATCGCCGGGATCGGCGAAAACCCGAATACCCGGTCGGGGCCATAGGTCTTGGCCGTATAGGCGTTGGCGGCTGCAATGATTTCATTGACCTCATCCCAGGTCGCCCGCACGAAGCCGCCGTGGCCGCGCATCTTGGTATAGTTGCGGCGCTTTTCCGGGTTCTCGACAATCGACGTCCAGGCTTCGACCGGGCGCATCTGGGCGCGGGCTGCGCGCCAGTGCTTCAAGAGGCGTGAACGCACCAGCGGATACTTCACGCGGGCACCGGAATAGAGGTACCAGGAGTAACTGGCGCCGCGCGAACAGCCGCGCGGTTCATGGTTGGGCAGGTCCGGCCTGGTGCGCGGGTAATCGGTCTGCTGGGTCTCCCAGGTAACAATCCCGCCTTTCACATAGATCTTCCAGGAACACGAGCCCGTGCAGTTGACGCCGTGGGTCGAGCGCACGACCTTGTCGTGCTGCCAGCGTTTGCGATAACCCTCTTCCCACGCGCGGTCCTCGCTCGTCAGAACACCGTGACCATCGGAGAATGTATCCACCTGCTTGGAGATGAATGTCAGTCGATCGAGAAACTGAGACATATTCGTCCTCATAAGATTTGAGACATCGGGACGGCGCGATCAGAAGCCCCGCCGTCCAGCAGCGATACGCAGCCTCAGGGGTTCCGGAACTCGACACCCGGCCTCAGGTAGAACCACCAGTTGATAATGATGCAGAGCGTGTAGAAGGCGGCGAAACCGTAAAGGGCGTATTCGGGCGTGGTTGCGTTGATCTGTTCGCCGAACACCTTGGGGATGATAAATGCACCATAGGCGGCGACGGCCGACGTCCAGCCGAGTACCGGCCCCGCCTGTTCCCTATCGAAGACGACCGCGATCGTTCGGAAGGTCGATCCGTTGCCGATACCTGTGGCGGCAAACAGGATGAGGAACAGAATGAGGAACGGAATGAAATACTCCTCCGGCGTTGCGGACGCATAGGCCTGCTTCATGAAGTAGGCCACGCCGAGGGCACTCGCGACCATGATTACCGAAATGATCTGCGTCACCTTCGCGCCACCGAGCTTGTCGGAGATCATACCGCCAATCGGACGAATGAGGGCACCGATGAAGGGGCCGGTCCAGGCATACATCAGCGCACTGGGACCGTTCGGATTGACGGTGCCATGGGTCATGACCCCGTCCACTTCAATGTGCTGGAAACCGAAGATCACCTTGATGGCGAGGCCGAACGCCGCCGCGTAACCAATGAATGAGCCGAACGTCATCGTGTAGATGACCGTCATCGCCCAGGTGTGCTTGTTGCCAAAGATCTTGTACTGGCGCTGCAGGCTGTCGTGGATCTTACCCGGTATCATCCACAGCGCGCCGACCGTTGCCGCAATCACCAACGGCAGGACGATCCATTTCGACAGCAACAGACCCGAGCCACCTGTCGTGGCCGGCAGCATCAACCACAGACCGAAGGCGGCGATGACAAGCCCGATCGCCAACATGCCACTGATCTTTGCAAACGCGCCGATCGCGGACCCGACGTTCGGTGAGACGTGCTCATCACCAATGTTGTTCATGCCGAACCAGGCGGCGATGACGAGCGGCACCAGGATTGCAACCCAGATGAAGCCGGCGTTGTGGATGTAGGTCTCGGTGCCGGCGGGGATCTTGCCGATCAGCGTGCCGGACGTGTTCTCAAGAATGAGGGGCGCGCCGCCGAACACGCCAACGGTCATGACCAGGGGAATCAGGATCTGCATCGTCGTCACGCCGAAATTGCCGAGCCCTGCATTCATGCCAAGCGAGTAGCCCTGCACCTTCTTCGGGAAGAAAAAGCTGATGTTGGACATCGACGAGGCAAAGTTGCCGCCGCCGAAGCCGGATAACAGGGCAACCAACTGGAACTGCCATAGCGGCGTATCCGGCTGGGTCAGCAGGTAACCGGTCAGGGCTGCGGGAATGATCAGCAATGCGGTTGTAAAGAAGATCGTGTTGCGACCGCCGGCAAGGCGAATGAAGAATGTTGAGGGAATGCGCAACGTGGCACCCGTCAACCCCGCGATCGCCGCCAGTGTAAACAGTTCCTGCTTTGAGAAGTCGAAGCCCAGATTGATCATCTGAACCGTGATGATCCCCCAGTAGAGCCAGACCGCAAAACCGCACAGCAAACAGGGAATGGAGATCCACAGATTGCGGTTGGCGATGGCCTTGCCCTCGCGCTGCCAGAAGCCGTCGTCTTCGGGGTTCCAGTTGTAAAGAGTTGAGCCCTTGCTTCGTGCCGTGTTGGTTGCCGTGTCGGCCATAGTCTCCTCCGTCGGGAGCGTTGATATGATGGAGCGGACCGCCGCTGTCGGGCGGCCCGCAGCGTTCTGGTTACTGCGCTAAGTTGGTGCGCGAGACGTTCGGCATGGCGGCAGTTGCGCCCTGCGGCCTCGGCAGCGGCTGGTCCGGTACGTCGGAGAGATACTTTTCGTCTTCGAGTGCCGGGTGACGACGCTTTTCCATCCGCCGGATCGCGACATGCATCCAGATTGTCGACACCGCGACGATGGCGAACATCAGCATGTAGGGAGCGGTCCAGACGCCGGTGTAGTCGAGCAGGATCCCGAACGAGATCGGCAGGACGAAACCACCAAGGCCGCCAATCATGCCGACGAGGCCGCCAACCGATCCGACGTGGTAGGGGTAATAGACCGGGATGTGCTTATAGACGGCTGCCTTGCCGAGACTCATGACAAAGCCAAGAATGACCGTGAGCAAGACAAAGACGGTGACACTAACGCCGAACGTGAATTCGACCGGCCCTTTGATACCCTGCACCGTGTAGGTCGTCTCAGGATAGCTCATGACGAACAGGCACATCAACGAGACGATGAACGTCAGGTACATCACCAACCGCGCGCCCCATTTGTCGGACATCCATCCGCCAAGCGCGCGAAACACGGATCCCGGCAGCGAGTAGAGGCCTGCAAAGATGCCGGCAGTCGTCAGCTCGAGACCGTAGGCGCCGACGTAGTAGCGCGGCAGGAACGAGGCCAGCGCGACAAAGGCGCCGAACACAAAGAAGTAATACGTCGCAAACCGCCAGACTTGGATGTTCTTCAATGGCGCCAGCTGATCGGCTGCGGAGACCGGCGCTGCGCCGGTTTGCTTGCGCGCCATCTGGGCCGGATCTTCCTTCGCGAACAGATAGAACAGGACGCCCGTGATCGCGAGTCCAACAGCATAGACGCGGGCGGTGCCTTCCCAACCCATGGCAACGACGAGGAATGGCGCTGCGAAGTTGGTAACGGCGGCACCAACGTTGCCGGCACCAAAAATCCCAAGTGCCGTGCCTTGGCTATCCTTCTCATACCAGTGCGAAACGTAGGCGATACCGACGATAAACGAACCGCCGGCCAGGCCGATGCCGAGCGCCGCCAACAGAAAGACTTCGTAGGTGCGCACAGACGTCAAGAGCCAGACGGCAACGGCCGTGATCAGCATCTGCAAAGTAAAAACGAGCCGTCCGCCGTATTGTTCGGTCCAGACGCCGAGGAAGATGCGGCTGATCGAGCCCGTCAGCACCGGCGTCGCCACCAGCAGGCCGAACTGGGTGTCGCTCAACCCGAGTTCACCTTTGATCTTGACGCCGATGATCGAAAAGATCGTCCAGACCGCGAAGCAGACAGTGAAAGCAAAGGTACTCAGTCCCAACGCTCGGTACTGATCCGAACGAGTGACTCCATCGAGCGTATGCATGGTTGGGTCTCCGTCGCGTGGTGTGCGTTGCCGCCACCTTCGGTGGTCGACGCCACGGATGGTGCTCGCGACGTTCGTGGATGGCGGTTGATCAAGGTCAAATTTTTGCGAACCGAGCTACGAAATAAGTGCTCGCAAGAATTGAGCGTTCTCAGCGCTTTGCGAAGTGTGTTCGATGGATTGACCGGCGGGCGGTATGCGGCTTGACAATTGTCAATCTCACAAGCAGCTTTTGTTAATGACTTGTCAGCGAAGCATGGGAGATCTCAGGGTCAATGCGGGCCGAAGACGCCAGTGAGATTCGACGGCTGCAGTTGTTTTGCGACTGTGCCGATGACACATTCGCCATGCTCGTCGAAGCCGCATTTCTGCAGAGGTTTCCGGCTGGAGTTGACCTTATACGAGAAAGCGAACCGGCTGATTTTCTCTATGTCGTCGTCGAGGGCCTGGTCGAAATGTTTGCGACGCACCTGGACCGCGAGACGACCATTGGCTTCGTCCATCCGCTCGGCACTTTCATCCTGGCTGCAGTATTGCGTGATCAGGTTTACCTGCAATCTGCACGCACTGTTGAGCGGTCCCGGGTGCTCATGATCCCGGCCGAGAGCGTGCGGCGGGCGATGGCAACGGACCGAGCCTTCATGACGGCCATCGTCGGTGAACTCGCAATGTGCTATCGCAATCTTGTCAAAGACCTCAAGAACCAGAAACTCAGGTCCGGCGCCGAGCGGTTGGCAAACTGGATTGTTCGCGCCAACGGACACGCAAAAACAAACGGCGTCATTCAAATCCGCGTCGAAAAGCGAGCATTGGCAGCCCGCCTTGGCATGACGCCTGAAAATCTATCCCGTGCCTTCAACACGCTGCGGCCCTACGGCGTTGATGTTCGCGGTGCCGAAATACAAATCCACGACATTGACGATCTCGTGCGGTTCGCCAAACCGCAACCGCTGATCGATGACCACTCGATCTGAGCGACTAGATCATCGTGCTTTAAGTTGGAACCGCAATAGCGGTTCCAACTTAAAGCACGATGATCTAACGGCTGCGATGATTCAAAAATCTTCCGTTCGGAAAACAGTTCAAGTGTCTCGTGATTGCTGACGGCTTACAATCAATTCATCTCAATGATGAATGGCGTCTCAAACCAATGCTCTTCGAGGTTTTGACCTGAACCTATCCGGTCAACTACGAAAAAAGAGCTGGGCTCAAGCGGGGTCAAAACGCCGTGCCACACACCGCTATGATAGTTCACTCCCTGCCCCGACGCGGCCAGAAAGGCGCGCGGTACACCAGGCGTGCCACCGAGATCTGGGCAAACAATAACCAGAAACGGCGACCACGCAACCGGCAGGAAAGCTTGGCTACCGATAGGATGCCGCTCAACCATTTCGAGCTTGAGCGGCAACTGATAGCCTTGTGCCTGGAAAATACTGATCCCGGCACGCCCTCCATCAGCAAACTCCAAATGGGCCAAGTCATGAAAACGGCCACACATGCCGCCGTTGATCATCATTGTTGGCGCCCCAGATATCTCAATAACATCACCGAATGAAGCGAAAGCATCGCGTGTGAGTGGCTCAATTGAGACTGTTGATTGCATCTCAGATAATCCGATTGGATCAGCTCCAACGGCAACGTCATAGCTTCGCGTGACGATTGACATCCTTGTAGAGCAGATAGCGGAAACGTCCGGGCCCACCAGCATAGCAGGCTTGAGGGCAGAAGGCGCGGAGCCACATGAAATCGCCAGCTTCAACTTCGAACCAATCCTGGTTCAGTCTGTAGACAGCCTTGCCCTCCAGAACGTAAAGACCATGCTCCATGACATGTGTTTCGGCGAAGGGGATGACGGCGCCAGGTTCGAAAGTCACCAGCGTGACATGCATATCATGACGCATGTCAGCCGGGTCGACAAAGCGTGTGGTCGCCCACTTGCCATCGGTATCAGGCATGGCGGTTGGCTGTATGTCCTTTTCATTCAGGAAAATCGGATCAGGTGAGTCCAACCCCTCGACGCTCTCATAGGCCTTCCGGATCCAGTGAAATCGCACGATTTCCGAGCCGTTATTCGATACTGTATAGCCCATCTCCGGTGGTAGAAACGCGTATCCGCCGGGCACCAGTTTGTGCGTTGTGCCTGATATCGTCACAGTGAGTTCGCCTTCGACCACGAATAAGACAGCTTCCGCGCGTTGGTTCAACTCGGGCCGCTCGCTGCCTCCCCCGGGAGCAACCTCCATGATGTATTGTGAAAAAGTTTCAGCAAAGCCGGACAGCGGTCGAGCCAGTATCCAGGCACGCGTGTGCTGCCAGAACGGCAACGCACTGGTGACAATGTCCTGCATGACGCCTTTGGGGATAATTGCATAGGCGTTGGTGAATATCGCACGATCGGTGAGTAGTTGGCTTTGGGGAGGATGCCCGCCATGCGGTGCGTAATAGTTCGCTTGGGACATGGGGTATTGTTCTTTCGATATCTATCAAGGGCTGGGCGGATGCACTGCAATCCAATGCTTTGCAATGTCCCGGCGGCGAGCAAACCAAACACGGTCCTTTGACGTCACGTAATCCAGGAATCTTCTCAAGGCCATGACGCGACCAGGGCGCCCCACCAGCCGGCAATGCAGGCCAACAGACATCATCTTGGCAGATCCTGCCTCACCTTCAGCATAAAGGGCATCGAAACTGTCTTTAAGATAGGCCAAGAACTGATCACCAGCGTTAAACCCTTGGGCCGTTGCAAAACGCATATCGTTCGCATCTAACGTATAAGGAACAATGAGCTGAGATTTGCCGCCATGATGATGCCAATAAGGCAGATCATCGGCATAGGAATCGGCGACATAATCAAACGTGCCCAGTTCGGTGATCAGGTTGACCGTATTCATCGAACAGCGTCCAGTATACCATCCAGCCGGAGAATTGCCGGTCGCTTCGCGATGAGCGGCTATCGCTTGCTGGATATCATCGCGTTCCTGCGCGATGCTGAAGTCTTTGTATTCAATCCACTTGAGCCCATGACAGGCAATTTCCCACCGAGAGGACTGCATGGCTGCGACCTGCTCTGGCGAGCGCAGCAGCGCCGAGGCAACACCAAAAACAGTCACCGGTATAGCGAACTCTGCAAATAATCGGTGGAGTCTCCAGAAGCCTGCCCGCGCGCCATATTCATAAATCGACTCCATGTTCCAATGGCGTTGTTCTGGCCAAGGCTCGGCGCCAACGATCTCCGACAGAAACGCTTCGGAATGAGAATCGCCGTGCAGCAGGCAGCTCTCACCACCTTCCTCGTAGTTGACGACAAATTGAACTGCAATATGAGCATCTTCTGGCCACTTAGGGTCCGGTGGATTTGCCCCATATCCGAGAAGGTCACGAGGATAGTGTTCCACTGTCATGGCGTTTCCTTCAACTAATCGTTCGCCCATGCGGGTCTGGAAACGATGTTGGCAGACTTCTCAAATCCTAGTGCTCTGGGTCAGATGAATGCGCGATTGAAAAGAGCGGACTGGCGCCACTTCGGCTGCGTGCCATCTCATATGAGTACTTCAGGAACCAGCCTGCGATAGATCGATCGGCAACAGAATTGCGTGCTTGCACATCATATGTAAGCGGCTCTTTTGCGGTGAAACCGGAACAGCCTTTTTGGACAAAGCCGCCGTCTGCAATAGCATCATTGGTAGTGGTCAGCGTATCAACGAGGACGCGCAGAAACATTTCTCAGCGCTGCCTCAGGATCTTGGCGATGTCCGGTTCTTGTGAAATCTGCACATCCAGATCAAGATCGGATCGAATGTGCCGCAGGTGCGCGCGAACCAGGCGCTCAGCCTTTCTGCCATCCCCATCAGTGATTGCCGTTAGTATCTCAATATGTTCTACAACTTCGCAATTCGGAGTTCCGGCATTGCCGAAAAGCCCAATAATAAGCGAGGTTCGCGTCACCAACTCGCGGACCATACGCGTGAGCACAAGATTGCCGGTGATCGAAACCAGCTTGACATGAAACTCGCCCGAGAGCCGAATTGTTTCCCGACGCCGGCGGTCATTCCGCGCCTGTTGCTCCAATTCAACATGGCGATCAAGCTCGCGCAATTCATCCTTCGTGGCACGCTTGGCTATGTCGCGGACTATACCGGGCTCAAGCGCCAATCGCGCACCAAACACGTCATCCGCCTCGGCGCCATCCGGACAAGCAATAAACGCGCCGCGATTTGAAGGTAGATCGACAACTCCCTGGCTGGATAGCAGCAGCAAAGCGCGGCGCACACGCATTCGACTACTCCCAAACGCCTCACACAGTTTCGCTTCGCTGAGCTTGGTGCCTGGTGGCAAACTTTGCTCCATGACGGCTGCATGGATGCGCTCAACAATCTCCTGCTCTTCGGGCGCATGGGCAAATGTCATGTCTCGCCGAATCTGATTTGTCTTACTTGCCGCCGAAACCATAACCTACCTTTCCATTCTTCACCCAGTACGACAATGCACGTGCCACGAAGTGAGGCAAACTGTATTGTAAACGCGCCTGTTGTACGTATTGTTAGCGACGATCTTCTCTTCTTCGATTGACATGATTGTTAACAAATTGCAACATTCATTCGTTAATAAACTTGTAGGAGAGCCATCGTTCAGTTGCGTGGCCAGGTATGGAGGAGACCCGAATGAGTGTTAGATCGACCGCGATGTCCACGGGGCTTGCTGCACTGTCAGCATTGGTCTTGTCGTCAGGTGCATGGGCCGCGAACGAAAAGCTGAAGATCGGGTTTGTTGGCGTGACCAGCGGCCCAGCGGCGGCCTGGGGTATCTCGAATGTTCGTTCGATGCAGACGCGCGCTGCTTGGTTGAACGAAGTTGGCGGTGTCAAAATCGGCGGCAAGACATACGACATTGAAATCGTCACGTTCGACGATCAGAAAGATCCAAAGCGTGCCATTGCCGGCATGGAGAAAATGGCTCAGGAAGGCATTCGCTATGTCGTCGGCCCGAACGTCGATGACGGTGCTGCTGCCGTGCGACCGGTGGCTGAGCAAAAGGGGATCATGTATTTCCCCTATGCCTTCCCTAAGGCGCTCTACACGAAGCCGGCTTCCAACGCGATTCTTGGCATGGTCGCGAACTACCAATCGGGTCCGGCGATCTATAAACATCTCAAAGACAATAAGGGTGTTAAAACGGTCGCTTTCGTTGCAGCAAACGAATCTGACCCGCTCAGCCAGCGTGATGGCGGCGTGGCAGCGGCCAAGGCGTTGGGCCTTCAGGTGATATCGTCGAGCGTCACCTATCAGGTGGATACGACCGACTTCACGCCGGTCATCACGCCACTCGTCAAATTGAAGCCGGACCTGTTGGTATTATCAGGTGTGGCACCGGCCAACGCGCCGCAACTCATCCGCTCGGCACGCGAGCTTGGTTTCCAAGGCATTATTTCCACTGAAACAGCGCAGGATGCGCAGGTTCTAAAGGAAGGTGCGGGCGAACTGGCCAATGGGTTCATATCGGTCGGCGGTGCGTCGACGCCGCAGATCGCCACCGATGCAATGCGGGAATTCGTCAAGCGCTATACGAAAATGTTTGGTGAATACAACGATGAATCAAACACCAAAGTTTATGCGCTGGAATACATTCTCGAAACATTGAAGGCCAATCCGGCGGCGATCAATGACGTCGCCGAGTTCAAGAAGACGATGGATACGTTCGAAGCGCCTAATCCGTACATGAAGGGTGGTGCCAAGCTCAAATACGTCGGCATGACTTCATTCGGTCAACGTCGACAAATTGCCGTGCCACTGGTGGTCAACGTCTATCAAAATGGCAAGTTTGACACGCTGTTTGTCGCCGCTGTCGATTGATCTACAGACCCCTTTCAGTCTCACGATCGGACCCGGAAAAATCATTCCGGGTCCGGTCAAGTCATAGCTGACGGATATGGAACAAATAATTGCCAATGGCTTGTATCTGGGCGCCCAGTACGCCTTGATTGCGCTCGGGTTGACGTTGATCTTCGCTTTGATGAACGTGCTCAACTTTGCGCACGGGCAAATGTACGTACTTGGCGGCTTCGTTACCTATACAGTTTACGCCCAGTTAGGTCTGCCGTTTGTCGTTGCACTGCTCGCCTCCGCTTTGACTCTGCTGGTGGTTGGCGCGCTCATCGAACGGTTCCTGTTCCGTCCGGTGATTAGGCGATCGCTGCGTGAAGAAAGCACCATGCTCCTCGCTGCCGGCATCGCATTCTTTCTGGACGCCGTCATTCTTTTGCTGTTCGGCGAGAAGCAGCGCGGCGTACCCAAAATCATCAACGGCGTTCTGAACTGGGACTTCCGGATTATTATGCCGTATGACCGCATCGTGATCGGCGCCCTGGCCATCGCCGTAATCATTGGTTTCATCATGTACATGCAGTATTCCAAGGCCGGTCGCGCGATGCGCGCGCTTGCGCAGGATCAGGTCGCCGCGCAGCTAATGGGCGTTGATGTCAACCGGTATTCGATGATCGGATTTGCCCTAGGCGCGATGCTGGCAGGTATTGTCGGTGGCCTCCTGGTGACGATTACCGGTATCAACCTGGGGATGGGCGGACCAACCTCGATCAAAGCGTTCTTGATGGTCATGATTGGTGGAGCCGGCGTGATCTCAGGCGCTATAGCAGGTGGGTTTATCCTGGGGATGTTAGAGTCGGTCGGGCTAACGCTGCTCTCCCAATACGGCGACATCACCTACCTGGCCATTTTTGCCTCGTTGATGGTCTTCCTCGCGTTACGTCCGCAGGGACTGATGGGCAAACCTTGGGGCTAACGGGCAATGATGGACAAGACCAAGATTTTCGCCTTAGTGACCTTCCTTCTGGTGGTCCTAGTTGGCGTTCCGATCTACATCGAACTGAGCGGGCGGTGGAATTTCTATTATACGCTTACCTCGGTGGCTTTGTTGTCCATTGCAAGCGGCGGCGTCTGGCTGACCTTCTATATTGGCCGGATAAATATTGGCCAGGGCGCCTTTGCTCTTGCAGGGGGATATTTTTCCGCAGTTCTGGTGATGAACTATGATGTGTCGTTCTGGGTAACACTGCCGCTTGCCGGTCTGTTCTGTGCGGCGCTGAGTGTTCTGATCGGTCTGCCGATCCTGCGTCTGCGTGGCGTCTATTTCGCTATGGTTACGCTGGTCCTCACCGAGGTTGCGCGGCTATCCGCACTGGCACTGCCGATCACTAACGGTGCTAAAGGGATCGTGTCGATACCACTGCCGCGCGAAGTGAGTGTGTTTGGCGTCCCGCTCCTGCCGGATTTCAACACACTAGAAAATCCGAAGCTGGCCTTCTATTACGTCTCCGTGATTTTGATGATGTTGTGCTACCTGGCACTTTACCGCTTAGTCAATTCGCGCATTGGCCACTTATGTCGCTCGCTGCAACAGAACGAAGAACTCGCTTCTTCGATCGGCGTCAATATCACCAAACTCAGGATCATTGCCTATGCCGTCTCATCTTTTTTGGGCGGTATTGCCGGTGCAATGTTCATTGCTATTTCCCAGTCAATCTACCCGTCTAGCTTTCAGGTAACGGATTCGGTCAACTTCATGTTGAACTGTTTCCTCGGCGGGCTCGGCTACGTGTTCGGGCCGATGCTCGGAACGCTGGTTTTGTATTTCGGATGGGATCTGCTGTTCGAAGCCGGTCGTTACCAGTTGCTGATCTATTCGAGCCTGATCATCTTCTTGATTGTCGTGCTGCCCAACGGATTGTTGAGCATTCGTCTGGGTAGCGGCAAGAGAACCGAACTATGAGCGCTCTCCTCCAAATTGACAATGTTACTAAGAAGTTCGGCGGCCTCACTGCCGTCAATGCGGTGTCGTTCGACGTTGCCAACGGTGAGATCTTATCGGTGATCGGCCCGAACGGTGCTGGCAAGTCGACGTTATTCAAGCTGATCGGATCTTTCCTGCGCACGACATCCGGCGAGGTCAAGTTTAGAGGCGAACGCATCTCCAATCTGGCTCCGCATACCGTGGCGCGCAAAGGTGTTGTGCGCACGTTTCAGGAAACCACGATTTTCAGGAATATGACGGTGCGCGATAACGTCATCGTCTCGCATCATTTGCGCTCGAAGGCGAGCCTGATGGGCTATTTCCTAGGGACCAGAACTGCCACGTTCGACCAGTACAAATTCACCCAATCCGCTGATGAAATCCTCGACTTTCTCGGCCTTGATGCAATCGCCAACGAACTAGCAAGCAACCTGCCACAAGGTCATTTGCGAGCCCTTGGAATTGCCATCGGACTAGCAACTGACCCCGCCGTTCTGCTCCTCGACGAGCCGTTCGCTGGCATGAACCACGATGAGACAATGCGCACGGTCGAGCTCGTGCGCGGTGTCCGCGACAGGGGCGTGACGATCCTCCTGGTCGAACATGATATGCCAGCCGTAATGAAGATCTCCGATCGCATCGTTGTGCTTAACTTCGGTGAAAAGATCGCAGAAGGTACGCCCGCGCAAATCCAGGAAGATGAAAAGGTCATTGAGGCCTACCTCGGCAGTGACGACATGACCATCGAGATCTAGCGAATGGACGACATGCTGAAATTCGACAATGTCGAACTCTACTATGACCACGTTTACGCACTTAAGGGTGTGTCGATCAACTTGGCCGAGGGCGAGACGGTTGCTCTCATCGGTGCCAACGGTGCCGGCAAGTCCTCTATCTTGAGAGCCATCACAGGTTTGCAGACCATTCGCAGCGGACAAATCCACTTCTACGGCGAGCGTCTGGATGGCATGTCGACCGCCGACATCGTGAAAACGGGGATCGTCATGGTTCCCGAGGGCCGGCGGGTTTTCCCCTACATGTCGGTCAAGGACAATCTCTTGATGGGAGCATTTACCCGCAATGACAAGGTAGGTATTGAGAAGTCGCTAAATGACGTTTTGGAACGGTTTCCACGGCTAAAAGAGCGCTATTCCCAGTCTGCAGGAACGCTAAGCGGTGGCGAACAGCAGATGATGGTGATCGGCCGAGCCTTGATGGCGAGGCCCAAATTGCTGCTGCTGGACGAACCCTCGCTCGGCATTGCCCCAAAACTCGTGCAGGACATCGCGCGATCGATCGTTGCCATCAATCGGGACGAGAAAGTCTCCGTGCTGCTGGTTGAGCAAAACTCACGCATGGCCTTGAGCGTGTCGCACCGCGCCTATGCCCTAACCACCGGCACGGTCGCCTTGGAAGGAAATTCACGCGATTTGCTGCAGGATGACCGTATCAAATCGCTTTATCTTGGCGCAGATATTTAAGAGAGCGGAGCATGCGACTTCTTCTTGTCAATCCCAATACAACGGCATCTATGACCGAAAAGGCCGCAATTGCAGCGCGTGCTGTCGCTCGCTCCGACACTGAAATCATCGCAACGAACCCATCGCATGGTCCGGCGAGCATTCAGGGGTTTCACGATGTTGCGATGTGCCTGCCTGGGCTGCTGAGTGAAATCTCACGGTTCAATGACATCAATGGTGTGATTATCGCCTGCTTTGATGATACCGGTCTTGACGCTGCGCGATGCGCCGTCGAGGTTCCGGTCGTTGGCATCGGAGAGGCCGCCTTCCATGCCGCCAGCATGCTGTCGTGTCGATTTTCTGTGGTCACCACACTTTTCCGTTCGGTGCCGGGGATCGAGGCCAATCTTGTTCGCTATGGCTTGATGACCCGGTGCGCAAGTGTGCGCGCCAGCGCCATTCCAGTGCTGGATTTCGAGGCCGGAGATGGCAAGATATACGAAAGACTTTCAAAGGAAGTCGGCGCTGCGATTGAAGAAGACCATGCGGAAGCAATCGTTCTTGGCTGTGCCGGAATGGCTGATCTAGGCCGACGCTTGTCAGCCGAGCACGGTGCCCCGATCATCGATGGCATCGCCTGTGCCACAACGTTTGTCGAAGCCCTGGTCACGAGCGGACTTGCCACCTCAAAACTTGGTGGATACGCAGGTCCGCCCGACAGGTAATGCCATCAACACCCAAGCCTCCGAGGTTGCTGGCTTGATTTCAGTAGGCGTCGGCATACGGTTTCTGAAGCGCGGTCGAAATCCACGGGTCCTCAGCATTTCGAACGCCTTCGGCCTCCATACCTATCCCCATAAATCCGGCCTCGTTCTGTGCGATATGTACGCTATGCAGGAGGGCCAGCATGGCCGAGCACTGCAACGATTTGTGGCGTGATTTTCCGAACACGGCGATTGCGTTCGATCAGCGATTTCGGACCGAAGAGGACTGCCGGGCATACTGGATGGCGGCGCGTTGGGGCGGGCGGTGTTCGAAATCGCCGCGCGCAAGATGCGCGCGTCGACGTCACGACCGGCGGGCTTGCCAGCTACACAAGTCCGGGGTCCAGGGGATGATCCCCTGGTCGGGGAGTATGAGGGGCTGAAAGCCCCTCAAGAATCGCCGCAAAGCGGCGATTGGTTAAGGGCTCTGCCCTTAACGATCCCACCAAAGGGCATGGCCCTTTGGAAACCTGAGACTTGATCAGAGGTTCCCTTAGATGTGGCTGACGGCTGCCGCCGCAACCTTCTGAAAATATACAGCTCGGCCGGCGCTCGGCTTGTCTGCCAGCGCTTGTCCCCCGGCGCCATTCTTCGAACACGGTCCAGGCCCACTGCGGCCCAAAACCGGAATTACTCAATTGCGTTGGATCAGGTCGATGTACCGGAAGCCGTTTGCCTGGCGAGCGGTTTCACACCTGGGGAGGCTGGTGGTGGAACACTGCGTTGCCAACGACGCCACGCTCGGTGTCGGGGGGCGCCGTGGTTTCAACTTTTGACTGAGTTGGGGCGACCGCTCGCCGACACACCGACGCCGTCGCGTGGTGTTGCGAGACCGGATCGCTCCGGAGGTAACCCGCTCGGCAGGCGCGCCAATGTCCAGAATGCGCTGCAAACGCAAACGGACATGCTGCTTTGCTAGCCCCGACCATTGGATCAATTCGATGGACGCATCCTTTGCGACGAGGTCACGACAATCGCCCGGCGACATGGACGCCGCCGGCGACCCTTTCATCTATGAGTGGCAGGATCCACCGCAAGCGCGGCGCGACTGGAAAAAGGCGCTGCTCGTGTTGGGTCTCGGCACGCTGTCATGGGTTGCCACCTACGTCGGCATGCTCGAACTGATCCAATCGAACATGGCTGAGCTATCTCTCGCCCACAAGGTTATCATCGGCTTTTCCGTGGCAATGTTGATGACCATGATCATCTGGTTGCTTGACCAGATGTTTGCGCCGCTGCCGTTTCTGACCAAGCTCGCCTACATCGCGGGATACATGTTCTTGACGATTATTTCGGTGGGCTTTGGTTTCGGGTTCTATTGGAAGGTGCTCGAAAGTCGATCGGAGGCCTCGCGGTCGGCCGAGAGCGCCGTCGTGCAGGTCAAGAATGCGCTTCATGGTGCATCTGCACGGCTCGACCAGCTGCAAGCGACCTTGGATCAGCTCACGCAGGTGTCTGCGGCCAAGGCCGTCGAAGAGCGCGAGCGCGGTACGAGCTGCCCCAACTCACGCCCGGGCGATGGCCCCAGGCGACGGTTGCGTGATGCCGATGCAGCGCGCTTCGGGTTCGCCGCGCAGTTTATCAAAGGTCGCGCCGGACAAACCAAAGCGGAGATGTCGGCGCTTGATGCGGATCTCAAGAAGATCACCACCGCCGCCCCTTCGACAATCGACCCGAAGACGGGAACGCGGAACAAGTTTCTGCAGTCGCTGACGCGCCGCCTGGAACTCACAGCCACCGGCTTCAATGCCTTCCGCACCGATCCGCAATTGCGCCAGATCAGGGCGGAACTGGCGGAACGGGCCGCAAAGACGCAGTTTCCGAATTCCAACGGCGGCACATTTTTGTGTCCGGATCCGCAGTTGCAATCGGCGCTGCGCGGCGTTGTTCGTGCAATCGACCAGCTCCCCGAACTCGGCAAGCCGCAAATTGCGACGGTCGAAGGCGCCCAAGCCGTCGTCGAGGCTTTCCGCCGCCTGACCACGACGTTCTACGGCGTCCTGACGTTCAAGCTGCCACCCTCGGCCGATGAGCTCCGCGCACTGCAGCACAAGGCCATACAGTCGATCGAGAACGCGGCCGAACGGCAGGGCGCCATCGATGTTGGCAACGGCGGGCTTTCGAAGCGCGATTACATTCCCCTTGCGATCGCAGTCTTCGTCGACCTGTGTCTGCTGCTGGTTTCGATCGGGCGGCCGATGAACCGGCTCAACGGCTTGATCCCGAAAATGCGCGATGCCGAACGTGGACCCGTCTATCAAATCCTATCGCGCTTCGATGATATCCATCGTGATCGAATGATCCGCGAAAAGTTCGAGATCTTTCGCCATGTGGTGTTCGATTTCAACGCAGATTATTACGTGGCCGTGCCGCTTGATGCGCCCCGCAACCGAAATCCCGATGAGGTCAAAGCCCTGCAGCAGGAAGCGCACCTGCTCAGCAACTTGTTTGCAAGTTTTGAGAAGGAGCGGATCTTCTACCGGGTCTACAATCCGCTGCTCACCCGCAAAACGATCACCAAAAAGCTGCGCCGCCAAGGCAGTAAATTCGCCGACAGTATGGCTTTCCGCACCTACCGCTTCCGCAACGGCGCGTGGTCGGAAATCATTCTCGGCGCGGTCATGGGGGCATCGCGGGGTGTCCACACCCAACGCCGGGCCGAGCTGATCAGCCGTGGTCACAGCATGAGCATGCCCGCCGAAATTAAGACGTCGGAGGAGGAGGTTCGCGGTGAGCCCGAAGACAGCCTGGGTGGCGCTGTATCATCTGACGCAGAGCGCGGCCGATCTGCGCCCGTCGACGCTGAACTCAGGCGCAAGTACGGGCGCTACGCCGAGAGCATGGCGCAGATGCCCGAACGGGCCGACGAGCTCGAATTGGCGCCGCCAGCACAGCGATGGCCGTATCGCAAGCCGGACCCCGGTCCCGGCGAGGCCGACGTCGATGTCCATGTTGCAGCCAACTCGAACGCCTCGCCGAAGACGCGAGCGACGGACGACGGCAACGGTCACGGTAACGGCAACGGTAACGGTAATATTGTTGCGATGGCGTTGCCGCAGGCAGCCAACGATTGGAACGGTGCAGCAACGCAGCCCGGCGGCCACGTCGGGCCCGAAGCACGCGACATGTTGGCGGTGGCTCAGGATGCGCAGGCCGCCGGGGCCCGTGAAGGATCGCCTCGGCCGCCCATCACCGCACCCGGATCCGACGCTCTCGGCACGGCCCACGAGCGCTCAATCGTTAACGTTCGCTTAACCGAGCGCACCGCCGACTTTTCGGTGCCGGTGACCGATGCCGAATTGCCGCAGCGGATTTTGCAGTCGGTCGGCCGAGACGACACGGTTCAGCTCTCGATGGACCTGGCTCCGACAGCGACCCCGGCAGCGGCAACGGCAGACGAACATGATCATCACAACCCGATCCTGATCGGCGGTGCGCAACCGGTCACGGCCGCCGAATTCGCACAACAACCAGCGGATCAAATGGCAAAAGC
Organism: Hyphomicrobiaceae bacterium; assembly: GCA_965223355.1. Lineage (GTDB taxonomy): Bacteria > Pseudomonadota > Alphaproteobacteria > Rhizobiales > Hyphomicrobiaceae > Tectiglobus. The sequence goes on along the minus strand of CBDCWE010000003.1, from coordinate 1,048,726 downwards.
CGCTGCAACACCTCTTGCGATTGCCGACCAGACCAGCACTGACATCGCCAACGCTGACATCACGCCCAGCGATCCGTTTCTGCGCGTCGCGCAGCGCTTTGCCGCCCAGCGTTCGACGCATGAATAGGGCGGGCGGCCCGAGCGTTGGCAATGTCGGGTGACGGCGCACCGGGAAAATCACAAACTCGCGAACCCGCTTCGAAAATGGGCGGTGTTCAATGCTTATTTAACCCTCACGTAGTTTTATGCAGCGATCTCAGCACTAGAGGCGGTATGGCGACGCGCGGTGCCGGCGACAACGAGAAGGGACAACTGGTCGATGCAGGTTAAGTCTCCACATCACGCTCAAGTCGTGAAATGTATGGAAAAAGCCGAAAAGTTAACGTCGTTCATCGTTGCTCAAATTGACCGGATTCGATCACCTGAGGGTGACGTCCCGCCGCACCGGATTCTCGTTGTTGCGCTGTCGGCTGAGAGCCCGGTTGTCAGCGCCCTAAAATCGTCCGCCGAACAGCGGGATTTATCGCGGGCATCGATCAGGATCGTGCTCGCGGACATCGAACCCTCATCCGGCCTGCAAGCCGTTTCCGGTTTGCCGGCATGCACGCTCAAGTGGGCGAACAATCCGCGTTTGCTCGATGCACACGAGCAACTGGTTGTCGGCGAAAGCGCCTGTTGGACCGGCGACTGCATGCGGCGCGACCCGCGTAAACGCGATGCCTTCGAAACCTACCTCGGTGATTGCCGGGAAGGCGCACGCTGGGCTGCGACGTCGTTCGAGCGCCTCTGGCGGTTATCGCAGTGCGTTGACATTGCCGGCGGAGTGGCGGTGGCCGACGATCTTGCCAACAGCGACGCGTTGCCCGCGCTGAACAGTCATGCCGGCAAAGCTGAGTTCATTGTTCGCACGCGCAATTGATACGCGCTCCCGCATAACTATTGACCCGTTTCACCGGAGCGATTTTCGTCGCCAGGCTTTAGGGAACCCCCGAACAAGTTTGGGGGCCAGGGGAGCTATCCCCTGGTCGGGGTGTTTGAGGGGCTGAAAGCCCCTCAAGGATCGCCGCCAAGCGGCGATTGGTTAAGGGCTCGGCCCTTTGGAAACCCGTGGCTAGATTCGAGCTTTCCGGTGCCGCAAGCCAGCGGCTTTGGCCAGCGCAGAATTCGCAGAATTCACGGCCTCATTGGTTGGTCAACAACGCACCAATGCGCTCGATTGCCTTGGCTATGTTGTCCTTGGAATTGGCATAGGAAAAGCGGATGTAGCCTTCGCCGTGAATGCCGAAACTGGTACCGGCGACGGTCGCGACGCCGGCTTCTTCAAGCATCTTGCTCTGCAATTGCTTGGCGCTCAGGCCGGTCGCGGTGATGTTGGGGAAGGCATAGAACGCACCGCCCGGTTCGATACAGCTGAAGCCCGGCAACTGGTTGAGCATCGCGACGATGGCCCGACGGCGCTGATCGAATGCCGCAACCATCTTGTGCACGGCGTCCTGCGGGCCCTCGAGCGCGGCAATGCCGGCGAACTGCGTTGGCGCGTTGACACAGGAGTGGCAGTTGACGGCGAGGCGGACGACCGGTTCGACCAGGGCCTCCGGCCAAACGCTGAAGCCCAGGCGCCAGCCGGTCATGGCATAGGTCTTCGACCAGCCGTCGAGCAGGATCAGGCGGTCCCGCAATTCCGGGTAGCGCAGGAAGGAGACGTGCTCACGCCCATCGTAGAGCATCTGGCTGTAGATCTCGTCGGCCATGATGGCGACGTCCGGATGATCGGCGAGGCCGGCAACAAGCTTGTCGACTTCGTGCCTTGGTACGGCGCCACCGGTCGGATTGCCCGGCGTATTCAGAATGATGAGGCGGGTTGCCGGCGTGATGTCGGCGAGGACTTGATCGGCGCAGAAGGCAAAGCCGTTTGCTTCCAGAAGCGCGATTGGTACGGGTTTGGCGCCGGAGTATTCGATCATCGAGCGGTAAATCGGAAAGCCCGGGTCGGGGTACATGATTTCGCCGCCGGCCACGCCGAACATCAAAATGGCAAAGAACATTGTCGGTTTGCCGCCCGGCATGATGACGATCGTGTCCGGGCGCACATCGACACCGTGGCGCTTGTTGAGGTCGTTGGCGACGGCCTCGCGCAACGGCAAGATGCCCTGGGCCGGCGTATAGCCGTGTTCGCCGTCGCGCAGCGCCTTGACGGCGGCTTCAACAATGTGCTCCGGGGTTTTGAAATCCGGCTGGCCAATGCCGAGATTGATGATGTCGCGGCCTTCCGCCTGCAGCGCGGCGGCGCGTGCGAGCACTTCGAAAGCGGTTTCGGTTCCGAGCCGGTTGAGGCTCTCGGCCAGTTTGACCATCGCGCGTTTCCTTCGGGCTGATTGCGTTTTTCAAATGCGTTATGGCGCGGCGGCGGATGCCCGGCAAGCGGCGGCGATCTATCGAGCCAGGTCCGAACGGCGACAGGCCATATCGCCGTCGCGCTGTCTAGATCATCGTGCTTTAAGTTGGAACCGCTATTGCGGTTCCAACTTAAAGCACGATGATCGCCACTTTAGAGGCGAGCAACTTTCTGCCTTTATTCGGGATCGTTCCGATTCCGAATAAAGGCAGGTTGCTCTAGCGGCTGCCATCAGTTTCACAACACACCCGGCCGCGTTCGACCGGTAGGTCGCAAACCGGGCAGAAGACGTAATTGCCGACCTCAAGGCCGTGCTTGACGCAGATACGGTCATCGAACACAAAGCAGTCGCCCTGCCACAGGCTTCGGTCTTGCGGGACTTCTTCGAGGTAATTGAGGATCCCGCCGCGCAGATGGAAAACCTCTTCAAAGCCGATCCGTTTCAGCAGCGCTGTCGATTTCTCACAACGGATCCCGCCCGTGCAGAACATCGCGACCTTTTTGTGCGTGGCCGGATCGAGGTTGGCTTTGACCCAGGCCGGAAACTCGCGGAACGTTTCGGTTTTGGGATCGACGGCACCCCTGAAGGTCCCAATCGCGACCTCGTAGCTGTTGCGGGTATCGATGGTGATGACATCGGGCGATGAGATCAAATCGTTCCAGTTGTGCGGATCAACGTAGGTCCCGACCGTCAAGTTGGGGTCGATATCGGCGATGCCGATGCGCACGATCTCTGTCTTGAGGCGGACTTTGAGCTTCTGGAACGGCGGCGCACCCGCATCGGCCCACGACTCCTTGTGTTCGATGTCGCGGCAGCCCGGCAGCTGGCGGATTGCCGCGAGCGCTCGATCAATACCCGCGCGTGTTCCGGCGATCGTGCCGTTGATACCTTCCGGCGCGAGCAGCAATGTTCCCTTGATGCCGGCCTCACCAAGGTTGCCGAAGAGATCCGCTTTGATGTTGTCAAGGTCGTCGAGGGGCGTAAACTTGTAGAGCGCGGCAACGACCAATCTTGCGATGTCTGCTGGCATGGCTCTGTCGCTAAACCAGACATGGAACAACTGCAATGGTTCACCGCCGCTGCTGCGACATTCAGCGTTGCAGTGCGACCACAGCCGCTGGTAGCAAGCCGGACGCCATGGTCAGGATCGGCGATGGCCCGGTCATGCGGTGTTCACCGAGCGGCGCGGAGCGGACCGGAATAGATTTCGAGCGCGCCGTCGACCAGTTCGCAGACCAGGATGCGGGCCGGGTCGACCGGACCTGGGAATACAATGCTGTGCGGTTCCGCCGGCCTGAACCCGAGCTTGCCGTAGTAGGACAGATCACCGACGAGCGCGACCAGCCGGTTGCCGGCGGTCGCAGCAGCGGTCATGCCGTTGGCGATCAAGGCACGACCGATACCCAGATTGGCGCGGTCGGGCCGCACGGCCAACGGACCGAGCAGCAATGCGCCGCCGGTTGCGCCGATGGTGATCGCCGTAAAGGTCACGGCGGCAACCAGCCCGCCATTGCATTCGGCGACCTGGCACAAGCCTGACAGCGGGCGATGGTCTTCGCGCACGCGGTAGGCGGTGCGGGCAAACCGGCCCGGCCCGAAGACAGCGGCATGCAGCGCGGATACGGCCGCCAGATCCTGCTCGGTCATCGAACGGTACAGAAGCTGGTCGGTTTGATCGCAGGCAGGCATTCCGAATGTTCCCGGCACTACGCGATATCACCAATGCATCGCACGAGGGTGCTCGCCGCGAATCTCGGCCAGCCGCCTGATGACACCCGCCATCGTGCCCGGCGGCAAATCGTCCTGCGCGAAAAACTCTTGCTCGCGGATTTCAAAGTTCGGCTCCGGGACCGCCGGGCGCTGCCATTCACGAACAACGAACAGGGCGATATGATCGGATGGAAAGGCATCGAAATTGGCGAACACGCCGAACAGCTCCGGCGGTGCCGTCGCGATGACACCGGTTTCCTCTTCAAGCTCGCGCTTCATCGTGACCAATACCGTTTCATTCTTTTCAACACCACCACCGGGGAAATGCCATCCAAGACGGTAGCCGTGGCGGACCAGAAGCACACGTTCGTCTGCATCGAAGACGACACCCTGGGCGCCGAGTGTCATAGCCCGTGTCAACCGCCAGTAGCGCTGGACAATCTTTCGAACGAGCCAGTTGCGTGCCACGGACCACCTTCTTCGTTGTTGCGCCGTGCGAGCCGGTATCGCGCAACATCATGCGTCAGTGCAAGCGCTATTGCCGAGGAGATCGATATGGTATTGGCCGGTCAATAATGTCTCCATCCACTGACGGCCGGGTAGGGTAAATGCTACCTTTGATTACGCTCGCGCACATGTCCGACCCGCACCTTGGCCCGATGCCGCCGTTGTGGCCGTGGCACTGGAACCTGAAACGGGCCGTCGGCTACGTCAACTGGATGCGCAGGCGCAGATTTCGTCACATCAGAGCACTCGCGGATCTGGCGGTTCGCGACGTCAGGGCACAAGCAGTCGATCACATTGCCATGACCGGCGATGTCGCCAACATCGGCCTGCCGAGCGAACTGGCGCGCGCGCTGGACTGGTTGCGCGAACTCGGACCGCCGGACCGGGTGACGGCCATTCCGGGCAATCACGACATCTATTGCCGTCTCCGGCGTGACCGCGGTATCGATCGCTGGGCCGACTATATGACGGGTTTCGAGGTTGCAGGTAAAGCGCCGTCGGCACCGGTTGCGGGCGAATTTCCGTTTGTGCGCTTGCTCGGACGGGTGGCGTTGGTTTGTGTGAATTCGGCGGTGCCGACACCCTACTACAGTGCCCGAGGCGAGGTTGGCCAAGCGCAGCGCGCGCGGTTGCAGCACATTCTGCGGGGTTTGGGTGATGCCGGTCAGTGCCGGATCGTTCTCGTTCACTATCCGCCGTTGCCGGGCCAGGCGACGCAGTGGCGTCATCTCGCCGATGCCCGGGATATGGACATGGTCTTGCGCGATGCCGGCGCGGAACTGGTGCTGCACGGGCACAATCATCGCCAGTCGGTGGCATTTCGCCAGTGGCGCGGGCGGTGGTTCCCGATCGTGGGGGTGCCGTCGTGCTCCTCCGCACCGGATAGCGCCGAACCGGCCGGCTACAACATCTTCAGGATCTACGAACGCGCCGACGGTTTTGCGGTTGAAATGACGCAGCGTCGCGTGACGGCGGACGGCCAAGGCTTTGTCGAAGTCGGGCGGCAGTTCCTCACAAGGGATGAATGAATTTTCCGATCGCCTTTAAGGCCGGCGATCGAGCACATCACTGCCCACTGCGATAAACACTCGTGCGCATGATCAAACACGGTCCGAACGGCCCGCTCACGCACCTCGCCAGCGTATCTCGGGCACGCACGCGCCAGTCAGCGGCCTAGTGGGCCTGACCGAGTGGGCCTGAGCGAGGACAACCTGTTGCGACTTCACATCCAGTCTCTCCACAGGCGGAGCCGGCGGTGTGGCCGGGACGGTTGACGGTCAACAGCGTGATCCGGTCAATACTCTCTGTACAGCAAATCCAGAATGCGCTGGTATAGGTGGCCAAGAGCACGATCCGAAACACCCAACGACCAGTCATGATCCAACTCATCGACAAAGACGGCGTTGTTTGGGATGCTGCCTCACCCGATTTGAAGGTGAGTTATGGCGCCGGTTGCTCGACCAAGGGCTTTTCAGATTTTGTGATCAGGACCTCGGATGTGCTGAAGTCAGCCTGTCCGGTGACGCGATGTCGCTGAAAGCTGCGCCGGCGCATCTGACGCTCAAGACCTACGCAGTCTTGAATGACATGCTGAACAGACATCGTCCATTTCGCATCCTGCTTTCCTGGTACAACGGTCAGTGGCAGCACGAGCTTATCTGCGGGCATGTCGAAGCCTGCCGGCGCCTCCTGAAGCTGAAAACTCAGCTGGGCAGTCAATGCTCAAAGAGACAGATTGAACAGCGGCGCGCTGTGAGCGAACTTGGCCACAACGATCCCTTCCGAAAGTTGCTGGAGTTGTGGCGTACGTCTGCGCAAAACATCGATGCTCGACGGGACCATGACACCTTGGCCAGTTGCATTGATGCCAGGTATGCGATCGTGCATGCCGATACCAACACGGCAAAGCTGTTCTTCCATCAGATTGGCGAAGGCATAATCCTATATGACAAGTCCTGGCGGCAGCTGGCTTCCGGATCACGCGTCGAGGATCAACCTGATTACGAATATGCCAAATGGCTAGCCGGGGTTATCAGGAACTGATGCTTGCGAACGAGCCATGCCTGAGCGACATTGATGCCTTGGTGTGGACACCTCGGCAAGGCGAGCAGCGCATTCGGTATACGTGCCTCACCCTGCTGACCGTCAACCAAACCGGCAATGCAGCCCTCCTAAGCGCGACGCTCCGCGATCCCAACATCGACCTGCGCATCGAACTCCATGATGAAGCGGAATAGATCGTCCACGAGATCAACCGGGCTCATGCGCGCCAAAGCAACACTGAGCATCCCTTCAGGGTAAGTTGGCGACTTGAAATCTGTATTTCCCAACTGATGTCGCGGAACCTATTCTTCTTGTGCAAGCCACGTTCAATGTTGGTTGTGGTGATGATCGTCATCATCGCATCGATGTCCCATGTCGTCAGCGCATAGGCCCGCGCGATTGGTGGAAGGATGGCGGGCAGCATCAGTCGCCTGTCGTCAGGACGGAACCACAGCGCGCCGGACAGGCCGACACTTCCGGTGATCTCGGTGGCGGCCGACGCTGTCACGACGCAAGTTTCTTCCGGTGCTTTCTGGCGTTGGGGATCGGCGTAGTAGAAGCGCAGTGACTGAGCCTCCTCTTTGAAATTGGTTCCCTGCCAATCGAACTGCCGCGCGGCTTGGGCGGCGACGGGGACACCTTGAGCATCGCATCCGATGAATACGACGCCGGACTTCTCATCCTCGCCGCCGATGTCCCATCTGAAGGTTGTCGTAAGCGGCATCCACGAATCTGAGTTGGCCTCGTTCACCTCCAACAACTGTTTGAACGTTCCAACTTCCAGGGTTATCCCGCACCGCGCGATGGCATCGACAGCTTTCAGCAAGAAACGCGTCAGCAGTTCTCGTGGCCCGTAGCGCAGATCAATGCTGTTGAGAAACGATTGGGCGGCGCGTGTTCGTTCAACCTTGTGCGCCTCCCATCCTGTTAGATGAGACAGCTAGGCTCTTCTACTGTTCAGTAACTGCCAATATTTGATTTACAATCGATCAGTATTCGGACTAACATCCGACGCACAATTATATTTGAGTTCTGTTATTTTATGATCACTGCGGAGTGTATGTTTTGAAGCACAACTGTAGGTCGGACGACCACTGCACGATCGATCAACTGGTGGGGAGGAGAGTTCGGCTCCGACGCGTGATGCTCGATCTGACGCAAGAAGACGTTGCTAAGCGTTGCGCGATCTCATCCCAACAGGTTAACAAATACGAACTTGGCCGCAGTCGGATGTCTGCGCGGAGGCTGGTTGATTTGGCGAGTGCACTCGATATTCCAGTGGCGTGGTTCTTCGATGGGATCGAGAACCATCCGAATGTTCCGAACGACGTATTGGGACTACTTGCTGAACCGGGTGCGATGGAGTTGCTGCTGGTGTTGAAGGATATTGAAAATCTCACAAGCCGCCGCCACCTGCTCCAGTTCGCCAAGGTTTTTGCGGCGGAAACTGACGTCAGCGATGCAACCGCCAGCCACGGCGGTTCCGGTGTGACAATTCCCAGCCCCAGTCAACAGCGCGTTACAGCTGCCCCAGTTATTGGCAGATCGGCGGTTTGATACTGAGCCACGTGGATGTGGCGACCAAGCCCTTTCGCGAGAGGGCTTGGTCGGCTTGACCGGCCTCAGCCCTGGGCGTCTTATTTTTGCTTTGCATTGCTATTTCGGGCGCCACCGTTTTGGCTCTGGCGATGATGCCGGCGCGGTCTGACGGTAAAGAACCGAAGTCATCCACCGTCGCCGGCCTGGGCGGTCGTTCGAGACGGTAGAGTTTGCAACATCGGAGTGGGCTGACTGCTTCAACAACCGCCGCGCCCGCCGGACGATCGCTGCCGGCCACCCCGGGGCGGTTCGAACCCGGTCGCGAAATCATAGTTTAACTCGCATCCTTGTTCGGCCATAATGGACAATGTGTCTGCTGACCTGAAGGCCAGTGATCCAGCTCAAACTGTGGCGCAATCAATGGCAGACACCAGGCATGTCTAGATCATCGTGCTTTAAGTTGGAACCGCTATTGCGATTCCAACTTAAAGCACAAAGATGATCGCCACTTTAGAGGCGAGCAACTTTCTGCCTTTATTCGGGATCGTTCCGATTCCGAATAAAGGCAGGTTGCTCTAGCGCCGCGCGAACGGAACGATCGCCGGTTCGGGATGGGAAACAGATGGCTTCGGTAAACGTCGTTGATGTCAGAAAGTCTTTCGGACCGGTCGAGGTTCTTCACGGCGTCAATGTCGACATCCAAGACGGCCAGTTTGTCGTGCTGGTGGGACCGTCCGGCTGCGGGAAATCGACACTTCTGCGGATGATTGCTGGGCTTGAGAACATTACTTCGGGCGACATTTCCATCGGTGATCGCGTGGTCAATAACGTGCACCCCAAAGAGCGCGATATTGCCATGGTGTTCCAGAACTATGCGCTCTACCCGCACATGACGGTCGCGCGGAACATGGGGTTTTCGCTCAAACTGCGAGGTTCGGACCGGGCGACAATTGATGAGCGCGTCAATCGCGCGGCCGAGATTCTGGGGCTCGGCCAACTTCTTGATCGCTACCCGCGACAGCTTTCAGGTGGCCAACGTCAACGCGTTGCCATGGGTCGTGCGATCGTGCGCGACCCGCAGGTCTTCCTGTTCGATGAGCCGCTGTCGAACCTGGATGCCAAGCTGCGCGTACAAATGCGCACCGAGATCAAGGAACTCCACCAACGCCTTCGCACAACCACGGTCTACGTCACGCATGATCAAATTGAGGCGATGACAATGGCCGACAGGATCGTGGTGATGAACAGCGGGAATGTCGAACAGATCGGTGCTCCGCTCGAACTTTATGATGATCCCCACAACATGTTCGTTGCCGGCTTCATTGGTTCGCCGGCCATGAACTTCATCCCCGGCACGATCACGCTGAGCGGTTCGCCCGGTGTGACCACGGCTGACGGTGTTTCATTGCCGCTCGCCGACGCACAACCAGGCGGTGAAGGTCGGCCCGTCATCTACGGCGTACGTCCCGAATATCTCGAACTGGCCGACGATGGCGTTGCAGCTGAAGTCATCGTGATCGAGCCGACGGGATCGGAAACCCAGCTGTTCGTCCGGTTGGCCGGACAGGAGGTCGTTGCCGTGTTTCGCGAACGTCACGACCTCAAACCAGGCCAGACGGTGCGGCTCCGGCCCCGGGCTGAAACCGTAAAGATTTTCGATTCGGAGACCGGCCTTCGTCTTTAAGGTTTGCTTGGTCTCCCAAGAAGAAGCAGCCGACAACGGTCCGATTCAAACCCGACTCATAGGAGGAAATCAGCAATGACATTTAAACTCGACAGGCGATCGCTCCTCACAGGCACGACCGCAACGGCAGCCGTGGTCGCAACCGGATCGATGACTGATCTGTTCTCATTCGCCCAGGCATGGGCGGCGTCCTCTCCATTCAAACCGGAAGCCGGCGCATCGCTGCAGCTCACACGCTGGAAGCGTTTCGTGCAATCGGAAGACGATGCCTTCCGTGCCATCGTCAAATCGTTCAGCTCGGCAACCGGGTGCAAAGTATCGATCGTCGAAGAAGGCTTGGATGACATCCAGCCGAAAGCCTCGGTGGCGGCCAATACTGGTCAGGGCGCGGATATGTTCTGGGGCATCTATTCGTTCCCGCATCTGTTCCCGGCCAAGGCGTTGGACATCTCCGATGTCGCTGACTATCTCGGCAAGAAATATGGTGGCTGGGTCGATGCCGCCGTGGTCTACGGCAAGGCCGGCAACAAGTGGATCTGTCTGCCGGTCGGGATTGTCGCGAACTACATCAATTTCCGGCGGTCATCGATCGAGGCGGCGGGTTTCAAGGAGGTGCCGCAGGACACGGCCGGCTTCCTTGAACTCCTGAAGGCAATGAAGGCCAAGGGGACACCGGGTGGATTTGCGCTTGGTCACGCTTCAGGTGATGGCAATGCATGGACGCACTGGCTGTTGTGGTCGCATGGCGGCCGCCTTGTCGACGAAAATGACCAGATCGCGATCGACTCGGCCGAAACGCGCGCGGCACTCGAATACTGCAAGAAGCTCTATGAGGCATTCGCGCCCGGCACCATCTCGTGGAACGACAGCTTCAACAACAAGGCGTTCCTGTCCGGTCAGATCCATCTTACTGGAAATGGCATCTCGATCTACGCTGCTGCCCAGCGCAATGCCAAGAAAGGCGACGCCAAGGCCGCTGAAATCGCCAACGACATGGATCACGCCTATTATCCGATCGGACCTGTCGGCAAGCCGACGGAATTCCAGGCCGTGTTCCCAATCATGGGGATGAACTACACCAAGTATCCGAACGCCGTGAAAGCCTTCCTCGCCTACTGGATGGAGGCTGAGCAGTATAACGCCTGGCTCAAGGGCGCCGTCGGCTACGTCACGCACACGCTCAAGGCTTACGACGCCAACCCGGTCTGGACGGAGGATCCCAAGCGTCGTGTGTTCCGTGATGGCGGCAACCGGACCCTGCCGTTCGGATATCCGGGCTCGATCGGTGAACGGGCGGCTTCGGCATTGGCTGACTTTATTGTCGTCGACATGTTCGCAAACTACGCTTCCGGCCGTGTCAGTATCGATGAGGCCATCAAGCAGGCAGCTCGCCAGGCCGGACGCATCTATCGCTGATGGGGGAGACCGAGGGCTCTGTCGTCCGGCGCCACCCGTGCCTTCTCGAAGGCCGGTGGCGTCGGGCATGCTCACCCAACTCGGACTAGAGCAACCTGCCTTTATTCGGAATCGGAACGATCCCGAATAAAGGCAGAAAGTTGCTCGCCTCTAAAGTGGCGATCATCTTTGTGCTTTAAGTTGGAACCGCAATAGCGGTTCCAACTTAAAGCACGATGATCTAGTGGTCTCAATCACTTAAAATGGCGCATTGAGATGCGCTGCCCTGGTTCGTGAGCAGGAAGGCGTGCGCAAGCATAGCGTGTGCTATGGTGAGCACGGCTGACGCCCTCACGGGCCAGGGCAGCGCACCGGAGGCGCGCAGATTTGGCCTGGTGCCGGCGTTGCGGCGGCCTTATGATGCGCCAGCATCACCCACCGCACCTTGGGGCCACCGCGCCTTGGCACAGACCAAATCTGAGCGTCTGAATACGCCATTTAAAGTGATATAGACCACTAGATCGATGACCGACGGCACGGCTGACAAACCAATCGATGCAAACGCTCCAGCAGGGCTCTGGCAGCGCATCAAACATGACCGGAACTGGCTCGGGTTCTGGTTCATGCTGCCGGCCATGGCGTTCCTGTTGCTGTTCCTTGCCTACCCGCTGGTGCTCGGCATCTACATGAGCTTCACCGACGTGCGCATCGGCAGGTCCGGTCAATTCATCGGACTTGAGAACTACCAATGGCTGTCGGACGATCCGATTTTCTGGCTGTCGGTGTTCAACACCATGCTCTATACCGTCGTAGCGAGCGTGATCAAATTCGCTATCGGGCTTTATCTGGCGCTTCTTCTCAACAAGCACATGCCGTTTAAGGCGATCATTCGTGCCGTCGTCTTGATCCCGTTCATTGTGCCAACGGTGCTGTCTGCGATCGCGTTCTGGTGGATCTATGACCCGCAGTTCTCGATTGTCTCCTGGTCGTTGCGCCAGTTCGGGTTGATCGAAACCAACATCGACTTCCTCGGCGAGCCGTGGAATGCACGCTGGTCCGTGATCTTTGCCAACATATGGCGCGGCGTGCCGTTCATCGCCATCACGCTGCTTGCCGGCCTGCAGACCGTATCGCCTTCGCTCTACGAGGCGGCAACGCTGGACGGGGCAACGCCGTGGCAGATGTTCCGCCACATCACGTATCCGCTGCTGACGCCGATCATCGCGGTCGTCATGACGTTTTCGGTGTTGTTCACCTTTACGGACTTCCAGCTGATCTGGGTGCTCACGCGCGGCGGCCCCGTGAACGCAACCCACCTGATGGCGACGCTCAGCTATCAGTGGGGAATCCTCGGTGGCAAGCTCGGCGAGGGGGCAGCCGTCGCCGTCGCGATGATCCCGTTCCTGCTCGCCTGCATACTGATCTCGTGGTTCGGCCTGCAGCGACGGAAATGGCAGCACGGAGAAGGCAATGATTGAAACGACCAACCCGATTGCCAAGACGGCTGCTCGATCGTCCATCGCTCAAGACGATGCCAGCGAAGGCATGTCCTACCTCGAAACGTTTCCAAGGCGGCTTGTTACGACCTATATGCCACTCGGCATCATCATGTTCGTGTTGCTGTTTCCGTTTTACTGGATGGCGCTGACGTCGATCAAACCCGACACTCAGCTCCTCGATCTTGAAACGGTAAACCCTTTCTGGACCACCGCACCGACCCTGAAACACTACTACGCGCTCTTGTTCGAGACCCAGTATCCGGTCTGGCTTTGGAACACGATGTTCGTGTCGATCGTCGCGACCATCTTGTCACTGATCGCCAGTGTCTTTGCGGCTTATGCTATCGTGCGCCTGCGCTATAAGGGCTCGCAAACAATTGGCGGCCTGATCTTCTTGGCCTATCTGGTGCCGCCCTCGATCCTGTTCATCCCGCTCTCGACCGTGGTCTTTCAATATGGCCTGTTCGACACGCCCTTCGCGCTGATCCTGACTTATCCGACGATCCTCATTCCGTTCTCAACCTGGCTTTTAATGGGCTACTTCAAGACCATTCCGTTCGAACTGGAGGAATGCGCGTTAATCGATGGTGCATCACGTTGGCAGATCCTGACCCAGATCATCCTGCCGCTGGCCGTGCCCGGCCTGATCTCTGCGTTCATCTTCTGCTTCACGTTGTGCTGGAACGAGTACATCTATGCGCTGACGTTTTTGTCCTCCAGCGCCAACAAGACCGTGCCTGTCGCCATCGTCACGTCTTTCACCGACGGTGATGCCTACAGGTGGGGTTCGATAATGGCCGGTGCCCTGTTCGGCTCGTTGCCGCTGGTCATTCTTTACGCGTTCTTTGTGGAGCACTACGTGTCGGCGATGACGGGTGCGGTGAAGGAATAGCGGTTAATACCAGCCCGCAATAAATATTGATCCGTTTCACCGGAGCGATTTTTGTCGCCAGTGAGGCGGGTGTCGTGGCGTGGTACGCGCAGCTCAACCGCGGCATTGCGGTCGCTGTCGGCGAGATCGTTATCGGTGCCGTGCAGCGGCGTTGTTGCCCGACATCGAAGCCGACCACCATCTGTGATTCAATCACTTCAAATCACGAATGACTTCGCACAACAGGTCAATACCGCCTGCTATCAGGTCTCGACGGATGGATGAGACGCCAAGACGATAAAAGTATTGACCCTCGGTTTCGTTCGAAAAACAAGGCGCTATGGGTTCGACGATGACACCATGTTTCAGAGCTTCCTCGAACACAGCCTTGGCGGTCAGCCTGGCGTGGTGGTCAGCCAGGACGAACGTTGTGCCGCCGAATTCACCATGTTTCAGGAAACCCGCTAGCTTGTCTCTGATCAGCGTATCAGCCAGATGCCAACGTTGCTTGTAATCGTTGTGCAGTCGGCGAAGCAATCCATCGTAGTAACCCAACCTAAGGAATGCGGCTGCCGTCTGTTGCAGGATCATGGGCGGATGCCGCATCATCATGCCCCGGGCATCGCGTGCGGCATCGATGAACTCCATTGAGGCGGCCATGTAGCCCAGCCTCAAGCCCGGTGAAAGCCCTTTGGACAGGGAGCCCAGGTAGATAAGGCGACCAGTATTGTCGAGACTTCGAAGTGGCAGCGGCGTCGATCGTCGATAATCCACGTCGCATTCGTAGTCATCTTCGACGATGTAGAAGTCATACTCCTCGGCCGCTTGCAAAAGCGCGCGGCGGCGAGATTCGGACATTGTCACCGTGGTTGGAAACTGCCGGTTTGGTGTTACGAATACCAGATCGACATCGCGCAAGCGTTCATCGACAACCAGGCCTTCTTCATCAACGGGCTGAAAATGCAGAGATCCGAAATTAGCCTGAAGAATTTTGCGGGCATCTGGATAGCCTGGATCCTCCATGGCAGCTCGACGATCACGCCCTCCGAACAACAGGCTGGTAATGAACAGCCCGTTTTGTGATCCTAACGTGACCAGAATAGAGTTCTCAGGCTCGAATATGCCCCGGCGCGGCAGGATGCGTTGAGCGACCTGCTCAATCAAATCAGAACTGTCTGCATAAAGACCGTCGGCCGACCAAGACCTGAGGTTCTTGCGGTTCATTGCCAGCCGGGTGCATTCGCGCCATTCGGCCACCGGAAAACCGGTTTCGTCGATCTGGTTGCAAACAAAGGGGTACTTGTAGGTGTACCAATCGTGAGGCCGAAAGATGGTCTCGACATCTTCCGTCCGACGCAACTTGTTGAGCCTGCGGGCAATAGGCGCGCGTTGCTTTGTGATGCGCTGTTGGCGCCCGCAAGAATCTGAGCGAACACCCCGATCGGAAGATACGAAGTAGCCCGAACGGGGCCGTGCCTCAATGAGCTGTTCCTCCTCGAGTTTTCGATAGGCCGCTACCACCGTGTTGACCGAGATATCAAGCTCGCGGGCCAGCTCACGGCAGGACGACAGCTTCATCCCGATTGGCATCAGACCCTCGAAGACAAGCCTCGAAATCTGCGATACGATTTGATCGCGCAGGCTGTTGGATCGTGATTTGTCGATGGTCAGTCTTTGGGTCACGCTGCGTTTGGCCTGGTTGAGCGGCCCATCGTACATCAACCGGCAATGCTATTGAAGAGCGGCGTCATGGGCGAAACAATCGCGCCGCCCATGGCGTTCAAGGCCTGGGTTCAGACGTCCTTGCCGCTGGTAAAGTTGAACTCGGCGCCAGTGCGGATACCGGACGGCCAGCGGGTGGTCATGGTTTTCAGGCGGGTATAAAATCGGACGCCTTCCATGCCGTGGATATGATGATCGCCAAACAGCGAACGCTTCCAGCCACCGAATGAGTGATAGGCCACTGGCACCGGGATCGGCACGTTCACGCCGACCATGCCGATGCGCACCCGCGCCCAGAAATCGCGCGCAGCATCGCCGTCGCGGGTAAAGATAGCGGTGCCGTTGCCGTATTCGTGGTCGTTGACCATCTGCACTGCATCGTCGTAGTTGCCGGCCCGCACAACGGACAAGACCGGACCAAAGATCTCCTCTTTGTAGATCGACATGTCGGTGGTTACGTTGTCAAACAGACAACCGCCAATGAAGAAACCGTCCTCGTAGCCTTGCAGCGAAATGTTGCGGCCATCAACCACCAAGTTGGCTCCCTGATCAATGCCGTCGGCAATCAATCTATGGATTTTGTCATAGCTCTGTTTCGAGATGACCGGGCCTAATTCGGACTCGGGATCGGTGTAGGGGGCGACCTTGAGCGCGCGGATGCGCGGCTCCAACCTCTCGATCAGCTGATCGGCGGTTTCTTCTCCCACGGGAACGGCGACCGAAACGGCCATGCAACGTTCCCCGGCCGAACCATAGGCCGAGCCGATTAGTGCATCGGTCACTTGCTCCATATCGGCGTCGGGCATGATGACCATGTGGTTCTTGGCACCGCACAGCGCCTGAACGCGCTTACCGTTGGCGGTACCGCGTGAATAGATGTAGTGACCGATCGGGGTCGAGCCGACGAAGCTGACGGCTTCGACCTTTGGATTGTCAAGTAACGCGTCGACGGCCTCCTTGTCGCCGTTCACGACATTGAACACACCGTCGGGAAGGCCGGCCTCGACCAGCAACTCGGCAATGCGCAACACCACGGTCGGGTCTTTCTCAGACGGCTTTAGAACAAATGTGTTGCCGCAAGCGATGGCGACCGGATACATCCACAGTGGGACCATGGCTGGAAAGTTGAACGGGGTGATGCCCGCAACAACCCCGACCGGCTGGCGCACGCTGAAGCTGTCGACGCTTTGGGCCACGGCTTCGGAATAGTCGCCCTTGAGCAAATGCGGGATGCCGCAGGCAAACTCGACCACCTCAATGCCGCGCGCAATCTCTCCTTTTGCATCGGGTAAGGTCTTGCCATGTTCCGCTGACAGCAACGCGGCCAGTTCGTCGACGTTCTTCTTCAACAGATCGCGGAATTCAAACATGACCATGGCGCGCTTCGCCGGAGGGGTGGCGGCCCACTCAGGAAAGGCGCGCGCGGCGACCTCAACCACTTCGTCGACGTCCGCCGTGTTCGCGAGCAAGACCTGGCTCGTGATCGCGCCGGTTGCAGGGTTGCGGATTTCTCCAATACGGTCCGAAGTGCCGGACCAGGGTTTGCTGGACTTGAAGTGGCCAAGTGGGCGCATGTTGCTCTCCATAGGTTGAGCGTTTTGAGTCCGAGGACGCAATTGTCCCGGGATTGCACAACGCGCGGTCAAGCCTCGAGCTATCACGAGACCCGAAGTTTCTTTCCGGTCCCTACTGGTAATGTATTTCGATGGGTTTGTGACAGGTACAGTTTCACGCACGGAAGGGCACAGTTTCCGCGGGCGCGCCTGCTGCTCTACACGTTGGGTGTCGATCATCTCGTGCTCGACGCCGGGCGAGCTGTGGTGATCCTGCGCAATCGCTCAACCATCTGGCGCCCAACCATCTGGCGCCCAACCATCTGGCGCCCAACGATCTGGCGGTCACGATCAGCGCCTGTGAAACTGATCCTGGGTGTGTCGCCGAAGTTGGATTGCAGGCATTGAGCCAAACCACTAGGCTGGACCGATCTGTATCAATGAAAAAAGACAACTGTGTCTACTTCATTGGAATACCATGTTGTTTGCTGACATTGTCTTGGACGTCCGTGTGTCAAAGGACAATCCGGGCAACTGAATAGTGGCGAGAGGGGTGGACGGCTATGGGGCGATTCGGTCTTTCGGCACCGTCGCAAATCTTGCTGCTCCTTTGATGGATCAGGGCCACTTAAGTCAAAGGGGAGATGCGGGATGCTACTGCGCGGACTGGAAAAGCTAACAAGCGGTATTTCAGGGGTCATGGGTATCATCGGCTGGGCCCTGATCCTGTACTGTATGGCGTTCGGTGTAACGGATGTGTTTCTGCGCTATGTGCTCAACACACCATCGCAGTGGATTGGCACCACATTGCAGGCAGCGATGGTTCTTCTGGCCGGTGCTGGCGGCATCTACTCGCTCCAGCACGATAGCTTTGTCAAACTCGATCTGTTCTACGCGAACGCCAGCACCCGATCAAAGGCGATCCTGGACGTGCTGACAGCGCCAATCGCGGTGTTGTTTCTCGGTGCACTGATTTGGAAGGGTTATGATGCGGCAGCCTTGTCGCTCAGGCTCAACCAATGGACTCCGACCTCGGTTCCTATCCCGATCTACCCGATCAAGTTTGCAATACCCGTCTGCGGCGGTCTCGTCCTGTTGATTGTCGTGAAGCACTTTCTCCGCGACCTGCAAACCATCTTTGGAGGCAGGTCGGCGGACTAGCTTGGATCGGCGGATCGACTCTCGAACTCTCAAGTCTCAAGCTCAAACCAAAAACTAATATCCATTAGCAAGTAGCAAGGAGGATGCCAAATGAAAGCTCTTGACTTCATGAAGACGACACTGCTGGCGGGAGCCGTTGCAGTGATTGCAAGCGGTGCTGCCGCGCAAGACGGTCCGCCAAAGAAGGTGACCAAATGGGTATTTCAACCAGCATTCGACCAGACCGATGCCGGTTGGGATAACGGTCTAATACCTTGGGTCAAGGCTGTCGAAAAGGCAACCAAAGGCACGGTTAAGATCCGCGTCGAGCCGGCCGGTGCGTTGGTCAGCGGTGCGGAAGCCTTTGCGGCCGCCGCTGCAGGTCAGACGGATGGATATGCCGGCTGGGGATCCGTATACGGCGGTGACATGCCCGAAGGCATGCTGGCCTTCGGCATGGCAATGGGTGCCAACAATACCGAGGAAGCATGGGAGGTCATGTGGGGCAACCCGAAATACCGCGTTGGTGATATCGTTCAGAAGGCGGCACATGCACGCAATCTGCATTGGGCCGGCTGGAGCAATCAGGGCCCGAATGCGATGTTCACCAAGTTCCGAGTTGAAAGATTGGAGGACCTGAAAGGGCGCAAAATGCGTGCCGGTGGACCGCAAGCGATCTTCCACTCAACAATGGGCGGTGCCGCGGTCTCAATGAACGGTGGTGAAATCTACACTGCCATCAAGCTCGGTACGATCGATGGCACCTACTGGGATACCGGCGGCATCGACGACATGTCGTTCCATGAGGTGATCAAATTTGCGATCATGCCAGGCTGGAACCCGGCCCAGCATCAGGAAATCTTTATTAATCTCGACAGATGGAATGCTCTAACTGATTGGCAGCGCAAGCAGATCGACGGAATTTTCAAAGAGACCTATTTCGAAACCAGCCGCATGCACGCGGAAGGTGTGAAAGGGGCGTTGGAGATTCTGCGCAAAGCTGGTGGCGAAGTGATCACACTCAGCGACAAGGAAATCGCGCGGATGCGTGAGAAGTCCATTGCGGAAGTCTGGCCAAAGGTTGCTGCAGCGTCTCCCGGCAATGCCAAGGGCGTGGCGATCTACAAAAAATTCCTCGCCGACAAGGCCAAGTAAGTCCAACTAGGCCCTGTGTCGTTGCGGCGCTGCCGCCTCATACAAATACCGCTGCTGGCCGGATCGATCGGCCAGCGGCAGCCTCCGCGGTGAACTAGTCAGCATTCAAAACATTGTCGACTAATAGACTTACGCTGTCCCTCGCGAATGGTCTCTTAGTAAGGGAAAAGGGGAACAAGGGATCATGAGCCTCGAACTCATTACCGCGCTTTATTTCATTGTTTTGTTTGTCATTCTCTTCATGGGGCTCCCGGTTGCATTCGGGCTGGGTGGAACTGCGGTTTTGTTTGCGCTCCTCATCGAGCCAAGGGCACTTCTGTCGGTACCCAGCGCGTTTTATTCGACACCGTGGAATTCGGTTCTGGTGACGGTGCCACTGTTCTTGTTCATGGGATCGCTCATAAGGTTCTCCGGAATAGCCGAGGCGGCCTATGACGCGGTCTATAAGCTGATCGGACATATTCACGGTGGACTGGCGATGGGTACGGTGCAGGTTTGCACCGTCTTCGCTGCCGTCACCGGCATTACGCCGCCGGCGACCACGACGATGGGCCAGATCGCCTATCCCTCGATGATTCGCTACAAATATGATCGCTCCATTGCAATCGGCTCGATCGCGGCCGGCGGCGCGCTCGGAGCATTGATACCGCCCAGCGTCCCGTTCATTTTTTACGGCCTGTTGGGTAAGGTATCCATTGGCGATTTGTTCATGGCGGGCGTTTTACCGGGACTTATGCTGGCGACGTTCTACGTCATTTACATCGGGGTTCGTTGCCGGCTTCAGCCGCATCTCGGGCCGGCCCTGCCTGAGGATGAGAAATTCACGCGCCAGGAAAAGCTAGCGTCGCTGGTCGCGATCTGGCCGTTCGCCGTTCTGATCGCTATCGTGCTCGGTGTGATCTGGGGTGGTATTGCAACTCCGGCCGAAGCCGCCGCGTTCGGCGCTGCCGGGGCGTTTGTCATCAACCTGCTGTACGGCAAGCTGACCTGGGCTGTGCTGCGCGAATCACTCGAGTCCACCCTGAAATTAAGCGGCATGGGGCTTTGGATCCTGATTGGTGCAACGGTCTATCTCAACGTCTTCAACACGTTGGGAAGTCAGGATCTTTTGACCGATCTCGTGTTGGCGATGCCGGGCGGCACCAATGGCATCCTTTTGATGATGATGCTCATCGTTCTGGTGCTGGGTATGGTCATGGACGATTGGGCCATCATCATGCTCTGCACGCCGCTGTTTATTCCGATCGTCGATCAGCTTGGGATCGACAAGTTATGGTTCGGCGCGCTCTTTATCGTCAACATCCAGATCGCGTATCTGACGCCGCCATTCGGCTTTGTTCTGTTCTGGTTAAAGGGCGTGCTGCCCAGGGATGTCAGCATGGGCGATGTCTACAATTCTGTTGGGCCGTTCGTCGTGCTTCAGTTCATTGGCCTGTCGCTGATCTTCATGTTTCCACAGATCGCCACCTGGCTGCCCAGCATCCTGAAATAGGTTGGAGGACCAGATGTTCAGACACATTCTCGTTCCAGTAGCACCCGATCACATAACGGAGTATTCCGAGGCACTCGATGTTGCTCGCAACCTTTTGGCTGAGGCAGGAAGCATATCGGTTTTGACCGTTCTTGAGGAAATTCCGTCGTTTGTGGAGTCGTACTTTCCCAAGGAGCAAATGCAGGAAAGCATTTCTGAATTTGAAGACGCGCTAAAGTCTGCAATTGCCTCGCAAAGCATTAGCACCCACGTTGTCACAGGTCACCCGACGAACTCGATCTTGGACTGGGCGAAGAACAACAAAGTCGATTGCATCATTGTTTCATCACACCGGCCGGGCCTGTCGGACTACCTGTTGGGATCGACAGCGGCGCGCGTTGTCCGACACGCCAATTGCAGCGTTGTCGTTTTGCGTTGAACCG
The DNA here is from genome assembly GCA_965223355.1 of Hyphomicrobiaceae bacterium. Lineage (GTDB taxonomy): Bacteria > Pseudomonadota > Alphaproteobacteria > Rhizobiales > Hyphomicrobiaceae > Tectiglobus. The sequence goes on along the minus strand of CBDCWE010000003.1, from coordinate 1,027,598 downwards.
GTTCCGTAACAGGTATTGGGATCCTCTGTGTTGAGGTGTTGGGATCCCCCGGCTCGGCGCCGACAGACCATCTGCGCGTGACCACTTCGCTTCGTCGTCAGTTCGCCACCTTCAGGCGCGTTTCCGATGAGAAGCGGCGTAGCGCGCGCTCCAGTCGTGCCACGATATCGGAAATTTGTTCCGCCTCGACGATCATCGGCGGACAGATGAGGAAATGATCGCCGTCGATCCCGCCTCGGGTGCGTCGCGAGTAGATGATCAGTTTTTCGTCGTAGGCGATTTCCACCAGACGGTCGAAGGCGTTGAGCTCCTTTGGCAGCGGCCGCATCGTCTCACGGTCCTCAACCAGTTCGAAGGCAAGCAAGAGCCCTTTGCCGCGCACGTCGCCGACGAACGGAAATAAATCCTTCAATTGCGTCAGCTGGTACTTCAGGAGCGCCCCCATTGTCGCGGCGTTATCGATCATTCCGTCCGCCTCGATGGCTTCGAGTACGGCCAAGCCAGTGGCGCAGGCAAGTGGGTTGCCCGCATACGTGAAGCCATGGCGGAAGCCGCCGGCATCAAGCACCGCTTCGACCAGCCGGTTGTGCGCGATCATCGCACCTAGTGGGCAGTAACCCGCGCCGAAGCCTTTGGAGAGCAAAATGATGTCTGGAGCGACGTCCCAATGCTCTGCGCCTAAGAACCGCCCAGTGCGGCCACCGCCGGTCATGACTTCGTCGTGGATCAGGATCACTCCGTAGCTGTCGCAAATCTCCCGGATGCGTTCGAGATAGCCCGTCGGCGGCACCAAGGCGCCTGTGGATGCGCCGCCGATCGGCTCGACGATGAACGCAAGTACGGTCTCCGGTCCTTCGGCCAGAATACTGGCCTCCAACAGGTCGGCGTAGTGGTGTCCCGTTGCAGGGTCATCGGGGTCCAGGCCGTCGAGATAAGCCCGCGGGGCAGCGATCTTCGGCATCGACCGCACCATTGGGTCGAACGGTGCGGTCAGTGGTGCATAGCCGGTGACTGCGAGGGCACCAAGCGTGCAGCCATGATAGCTCGGATACCGAGAGACGACTTTCCAGCGCTGTGCCTCACCGACCGCGAGCGCATGCTGGCGCGCGAGCTTGAGCGCGCTTTCCACGGCTTCCGAACCGCCCGAGACGAAGAAAACCCGATCCAATCCCGCCGGGGCCAGCTCGGCTGTTCGACGGGCCAGTGTCTCTGCGGCCTCGGTCTCGAAGTGCAGGCGATAGCTGAACGTGGAGCGCTCCAGTTGAGCGCGCATCGCCGCTAGTACGTGAGGGTGGGAATGGCCGATATTACAAACCATCGCGCCAGAGGACCCGTCGATGTAGCGATTGCCCTCCATATCCCACATGTAGATGCCCTCAGCGCGGTCAAGCAGCGGCCGCCGCCTGCGGGTCTGATAGAAGAGATTGCTCGGGGCGCGCTCCAACTCATGCCTCCAGCGGCAGTGCAGCACATTCCGGAGCCCGCAAACGCACCGACACGTCAGCCCCCGCCTCAAATGGCCGACCCTCAATCATGTCAATGACCTGCAGTTCGAGCCCGCCAACCTCGACGAAATATCGCGCGACCTGGCCCTGGTAGTCCACCGCCTTGACGGTGCCGGCGGCTACGGCATCACTGCCATCCCTTTCGCCCGGTAGGTGGAGGTAAAGTTTCTCGGCCCGCACCACCAGCTTTGCAGGACCTGCTGTGTCGATACGCATTGATTGGCGTCGTGGCACTGCCAGGGACCCGAAGGCAGCCACATCAAGGCGCACGCAATCGCTGTCAACGTTGGTGACAGTGGCATCCAGAAGGTTTGCTGCACCGAGGAAGTTGGCGACGAACAACGAGGCCGGAGCGTTGTAGACGTCTTCCGGGCGCCCCTGCTGCTCAATATGCCCGGCACTCATGACGATGATACGGTCGGACATGGCCAGTGCTTCCGACTGGTCGTGCGTCACGAAGATGGTTGTCACGCCGATCCGGCGCTGGATGGCCTTGAGTTCCACCCGCATTTCTTCGCGCAGATTTGCATCGAGTGCGGACAACGGCTCGTCGAGGAGGAGAACGTCGGGCTCGATGACAATGGCGCGGGCCAGAGCAATGCGTTGCTGTTGGCCGCCGGAGAGTTGCGAGGGATAGCGGTCCTCAACACCTGGCAGCCGAACGATCTCGAGTGCCTCACGCACCTTATCACGCGCATCCGCCTTGCTGACACCGCGATACTTCAGGCCAAACGCGATATTGTCGCCAATCGATTTGTGCGGAAACAGGGCATAGTTCTGAAACACAAGCCCGATGTTGCGCTTGTGGATCGGGACGTCGTTCACCTTGCATCCACCGATTGATATGTCTCCCGACGTCGGAGACTCGAGGCCTGCGATCATTCTCAATATGGTGGTCTTGCCGCAACCAGACGGGCCCAGGAGAGTGGTGAAGGATCCCTCCTGAAAATCCAAGTGTGCGCCTGCGACGGCAGTAACGTCGCCGAATGTTTTGATGACATTGGAGAGTTCGACGCGAGCCAAATCCGTAAGTCCCAATTCGTGGGCCGCGGCCGGCACGGGCCGCGGCGCGATGCGTGCAGTCAAGCGGCGATCAAGCGCCCTTCTTGATACGGTTCCACTGCTTTTTCTGTTTCTTTTCGACCGGGTTCCAGACCGCGGGATCGCGAAACACGAGGCCATCGAGTTTGCCGGTCGGATCGAAGGCTGGCAGGCCCTTGATCACGTCGGTCATTTTGACTTTGGTCGGATCGAGTGACGGTGGATATTTCTGTCCCTCGGCGACCGCGATGGCGGTTTCCGGCGCGAGCATGAAGTTCAGCAACTCCTCGGCTTCCGCCATCGGCGAGCCCTTCAAAACGAACATGCTCTCCATCCAGGCCAGTCCGTTCGTCGGGTCCATGTAGGCGATCGGGTGTCCTTGCGCCTGGAGTGCGGCGACGCGCCCAGACCACGCCTCGGTGACGTAAATCTCTCCCTTGGCAAGAAGATCCATGAGCTCGGCGCCGGACCCCCAATATTTGAGCACCAGATCACGGTGTTCGCGGACCTTGCTCCAAATTGCGTCCCAATCCTTGATGTTGTTGGGATCCTGACCCGATTGCAGTGCGCCATACCACGCCCGGTTGGCCCAGTCGCCGCCCCAACCGCCAATTTTGCCTTTCAGTTCTTTCTTCAACAGCAAATTGGCACCAAGCGCCTCGGCTTCTTCCTTGGTAACATGCTTGGTATTGTAGGCGATGCCTGTGGTGCCATAGTCATATGGCACTGCTGACAGGCCGTCGGGCGTGATGGCGCGAAATGGAGCGATAATCGCATCCATAACATTCGCCATGTTCGGGATATTGGCTTCGTTCAACTTGCTGGCATAGCCGTTGTCGACCCAACGCTTGTACCAGCTCACACCCGACGAGTGCAGTATGTTGTGGCCATCGGTTCCGCCGGACGCCTTGATCTTAGTAAGGACTTCTGCTTCGCCACCAAACGTCGCGTCGACGACTTTGTTGCCCGATTTTTCCTCATAGGGATCGAAGGCGTGCTTGCGCAGGGCCTCGCTGACAACGCCTCCCCAGCCTTCGAAGTGCAGCTCGGTGCCGGAAGCGATGGCGTGGCGAGTGAGCGCAGTCATGGCGCCGCCGCTGACGCCGCAAGCGAGGCCGGAAAATCCAAGAAGCTGGAGGAACGTGCGACGCTCGATGTCGCCGTTGCCGATGCGTTCTCTGAGTTGTTCATAGCGTTTTGTGCTGTCCATTCCAGGGTCTCCCTATGCAGTGGTTATGAGTGCGGGCGAGCAAATGCCCGGGCGAGCGCTCCGGCTACCAGCGGAACACCAAGCGTCACCGTGATCATGACGAAACCGAGTGCATTGATCTCGGGGCTGACGGAGTTCCGCAGCATTCCAAAAATCTGCGTCGGGACGGTTTCGCTGCCCGATGGGCGCCAGAAGATCGTGGCCGTGATATTGTCGAACGAGATGGTGAAGGCGAACAGGGCGCCCGCGAATACCGCTGGCAAAAGCAACGGCAGTGTGATTTCGCGGAATGTTTGCAATGGACCCGCACCAAGGCTTTTGGCTGCTTCCTCATAGTCCTTGCGAATCCCGATCAGACGGGCCTGGACAACGAGCACCACGAACGGCAAAGCAATGATGGTATGCCCCAGCAGCAAGAGTACGAAGCTGCGCGGCACCGAGAGCCAGCGCAGAAAAATAAGCAGCCCGACCGCTAATACCGTCTCCGGTACCAGGATCGGCGAGATCAACATTGTGGAAATCCCGTTTTTGCCGGGAAAGTCGTAGCGAACCAAAGCGAGCGACGCGAGAATTCCGAGCGTAGTTGCAATAATCGCCGTCAGGATGCCGAGCAGGAACGATGTTTGAAAGGCGCGAACGATTGCCTCATTCTCAGCCAACTTTTCGAACCATCGCAGACTGAAGCCCTCGATAGGGAAGCCGCCAAACTGTGAGCTGTTGAACGCCAGCAGCAAAACGACCGCCACCGGCGCGAACATGAACACGTAGACGGCCACGGTATATGCTCTAAGCCAGCTCCAAGTGGTCATCGAATTGCCCTGCCCTATCCGAGCGCCTTCTGGAGCTGATTGAGCCCCATCAGACGACTGTAGAGGATGACGACGGTGCCGAGCAGCACCAGCAACGCAAACGACAGCGTCGCGCCCATCGGCCAGTTCAACTCTGAAAGCACGGCGTCGTAGATCAGATTGCCGAACAGGAAATCGTCAGGTCCGCCGAGGATCAATGGCGTCACATAACTGCCGGCGGTGAGAATGAAAACAAGCAGGCACCCGGCGCCAAGACCGGGCAGCGACAACGGCAGTGTCGTCTCCAGAAACGCTTGCCACGGCGTTGCACCAAGCGTGCGGGCGGCTGGCGCCAGATTGCGATCGATCCCGTCCAAACTGACGTAGATGTTTAGGATCATGTAGGGGAGAAAAACGTGAATGAAGCCGACGATGACGGCAAACTCACTGAACATCAACTTGATAGGCTCGTCGATCACACCAAGCCAGAGAAGGGCGCCGTTGATGGCGCCCTGATTGCCCATGATATGGATCCAGCTCAACGTACGGATAATGAAGCTCACCCAGAACGGAAGGATCAGCAGGAGCAAAAGCAGCCATTTGTGCCGGAATGTCGTGTAGGCGATGAAGTAGGCGGGGATGTATCCGAGCACCGCCGCAAGGACAGTGACGATGAGCGAGAGGCGCAACGTCTTCCAGATTGCGGTGTGATAGTAGCCGTCGGTGAAAAATTCCTGCCAGTTGCCGAACTGGAATGCTGGCACGTCCACGGCCAGGTCGATGTTCTCGTAGAATGAGTAGACGAGAATAAATGCCATCGGGATGACGACGAGCAGCACGATCGCGAGCAATGCCGGCGTCAGCAGTCGCCAGGGTCGCGGATCAAATGCTGTGGCGTCTGACATGCCATACCTTCTTACTTGCTCAGCCAACGAAATTCGTGAAGACCAAGGACGCGCTCGGGACAGAGTAAATCGCAGGCGCCACAATTGTTCAAATTGATAATTTGTATAGAATGCATTGTTGAGATTTATGCGAGGTTGAGCGTGTGCTGGATCGTGATACGGAGCGTTTTGTCAAAAAGCTTGATTGGAACCTGCTGCGGACATTTGCGCTGATCGTCGAGGAGGGCAGCATAACGGCCGCTGCCAATCGGCTGATGCTGCGCCAGCCAACGATCAGTTTGGCGCTCCAGAGGCTCGAAGCACAGATCGGGACCCGGCTCATTGACCGTGGTCGCGGCAGCTTCAGGGTTACGGCCGCAGGACGCGAACTCTATCGCGAGTGCGTTGATATCTTCCGCAGTGTTGCCCGCTTGCCGGAAGTGGCAGATCTGGCATTGCGCGAGGTGACAGGGCAGGTTCGCATTGCCCTCGCGAGCCACGTCGTCACGCCACTCCTGGATGACATCCTAACGGAGTTTCACCACAAATACCCCAGCGTCACCTACCGGATCGGCATCGAAACCAGCGCCAACGTCGCACGCGCCGTGCTCGACCATCGCGCGAGTTTCGGCATCTGTCTCGTCAGAAAGCGCATTCCGAAACTGGAATACACGCTGCTTTATCGCGAATTTTTCGGCTTCTTCTGTGGCCCACCGCACGCCCTCTTCGGCCGCACGGATCTCACGATGAAGTCGTTGCAGGGCCACTCTGCAGTTTCGTTCGACACCGATGAGCCGGACGATGCACTGCGGCCCGTTGCACTGTTGCGCCAGCGGTTCGGCCTTGAACAGACAATCATTGGTCACTCGTCGCATCTGGAAGAGGTGCGGCGCATGGTGCTTTGCGGTCTTGGTATCGGCCCGTTGCCAATCCACGTGGCGACGCGGGACGTCGCCGACGGTCTGCTTTGGCGGTTGCCGCTATACGAGTCGCCGCCTGCCATCGACATCTATTTCGTGCGTGACCCCAACGCCCGTCAGAATCGAGCGGAGAAACTGTTTGGCGATGAAATCTTGAATGCGGTGCAGGCGCTAGACATCAATCAACGGACCTACCGGACATGACCCCATTGTCTGCCTGGTAAGTGAAACATCGATACCAGCGGACAGATGTTCGCTTCGACAATCAGACAGTCGAGCAGACAGATCGTCGAGCAGACCGGCAAACCGCGGCGGGTTAGCGCTTGTCGTCCCTCAGTCCGAGATACGTTCACGTCTCATCCTGGCCCGGCCCTGCAAACCTCACTCAAAGGCCATCAGGCTCGAAGTTGGGGCTGGTACTATACCGCGCTGCGTGGCTTCATAGCGTCAGGCGACACGAGAAACTGGCTCTCTAACGCGATCAGGAATTGACCCACTGGCGTTGTTTATCCAGGTGGAAACGCCGACGATCGATACTGTTCTATAGCGCTTCAGAGTTAGCTCAAACCATGGCGTTCCCCGCCGGGCCGCCCAAAGCCCATGATGTCTTGGAGCACCGGGGCGCCCGGGCGGGGCAGCGGGCCGGCGGCGCCCGCCTCAGGCGGCAATGATCCCGCTGACAGCCAGCTCAGTGCGACATCAGGACGGGTACAGGCATGTTTTCGAGAACATACCGCGTGGTGCCGCCAAACAGCATATCAACGAACTTGCCGCGTCCGTAGGCACCCATAACCAGAAGATCGGGGTCGGTATCGCGGCAATGCTTGATGATTGCTGCTCCGACCCCTTCGCCCGACGGCGATAGATCGATCGTTTGAGCTGTCACACCGTGTGCGGCCAAGTGGTCGACTATGTCGAGTTCAGGAGGGATCTTGTCGGTTCCCTGTCCGTGACCGTTAACACGAAGCACATCGAGTTTGTTCTTCGTTTCGAGAATTTGCATGGCATCCGACAGCGCACGTGCGGCGGACCGGCTCCCGTCCCACGCGACTGCTGCTTGTTCCTTGAAGGGTCTGACGTCATAGTTCGTCGGGACAAGAATGATCGGCGTGCCAGCCCTCAGCAGCAGGTCCTCTGGTGGTAACGATTGTCTCTCTGTTCGCGCGACTTGGGTGAATTGGCCGAGCAACAGGATGTCGAAATAGCGGGCATAGCGCGGGATCATGACGACTGCGGAACCTTCAGCCGTAATCCAGTCGGTGGCACCAGAAAAACCGGCCTCGTGGACGACATTCCGGAACGATTGCTCGATCTCCCGTTCTGCGTTTCGCGCTACCTGCTCCATTTGACCAGCGACCGAGTCGGGGATCCAACGGCGGATGTGGCTTTCGAATGTCTCGTGCCGGAAGACATGAATGCCGGTCAAAGACGCATCATATTTCTTCGCCATCTGGACGGCTTGGCAGGCCGCACTCCTGGACGCCTCGTTACCGTCAAAGCCGATGAGCAGTTGTTTGATTGCCATTTTCCAAGCCTCCGTTTTTTGAGCTCTCTCAAGCTGACACCGAATCCGCAGCTTTTGTGTTCAGAGCACATTGACCGCCATCAAGTGCTAAGGAACCGCTGAACACGTTCCGGGTCCAGGGGATGGATCCCGTTGTCGCGGTGTTGGAGGGGTATTGCCCCTAACGACCCGACCCAAGGGCTGGACCCTTTGCAAACCCGTGAGCTGGAAAGAAGGGCCACGATGGCAGGCAAAGCGCTGGACGGTGCCAGAATTCCTGACTTCACTGACGTTCAATCAGGCCCGACGTGTACCCAACTATCGGCCTGGTTCGGGGCGCACGTCATCAAGGTCGAGCGGCCGGGGCTCGATTGATGCCACGCGCACGCAGCTTGAAGTTGAACGGCACGACATCGCGCCGGGCAAACCACTGCACAATGCGTTTGCCGGGAGCTGCATCGCTCAGCACCGCGACTGTAATGGCGGGCGGGCCCACACCGGCCTCGGCGGCCTGACGGCTGGCGGCCGCGGAGTTTGCCAGCCGGTCCGACTAGAGCAACCTGCCTTTATTCGGGATCGTTCCGATCCCGAATAAAGGCAGGTTGCTCGCCTCTAAAGTGGCGATCATCTTTGTGCTTTAAGTTGGAACCGCAATAGCGGTTCCAACTTAAAGCACAAAGATCTTGTGGTCTCAATCACAGCACAGCTCATTTATGAGTGAGGGTACGTTCGGGGCAGCGTCAGGCGCGATTGTGAGCGGCTTGACTTTCGCTGCAGCCGAGCCCAGAGGTAAGCTTGCGTTACGTCTTGGTCGGGCGCCTTGAACAGGTATTGGGGTTCTACTAAGATATTGTGAGCAATCAATTTCTCGACTCAGTACGCGATCGAGAGGTTGTTCGATGCCGGCTCGAAGCGATTGCGCGGCGTGTTGGTCACATGGCGGTCTGCGGCATGCCTCGGCGCATAGCAGGGATCGCAGCAGCGCGGCCACGCACGATTGACGGCGCTCGCGCCTTCGTGGAGTGCACATCGTGACGTCTGAGCGAGATGGAATTGTGCCTTCGGAGCCGGACCGCGTCATGATCACATTCTGGGGGCGTCGCGGGGCACTAACGCAATTCACGCTTGAATTCGGCCGCATTATCCGCGCCGACCCGCAGATTGCGGCGACTGTCTCCGTCTCCCGACAAAACGAGAGGTTTGCAAGTTTCGCGGAGTTCGCAGGTGCGTTGTTGGCCGTCGATACGTTCAAGAGCAATGCCGGGGCATTGTTGCGGGTCGATCGGATCGCGCTGCTGCGCCGCAGCCTGTATCAGCGCTTGCGCCGGGACCGTATCCAGGCGGTCATCGAGTTGATGCCGCATGTCTGGTCGCCACTGGTGATGTCGGTTGTGCGACGGGCCGGCGCGCGCTATTGCACAATCGTTCATGACGCCGCCGCCCATCCGGGTGATCGCACCAGCCTGGTAAAACCGCTGATCGATCGAGCGGCGCTGTCGGCGGACCTCGTGCTGACCTTGAGTTCGGCCGTGGCCACACGCTTGTTGGCGACCGGAAAGTTCCCTCCAAGCAAACTCGTGACCCTGTTTCATCCGGACATGACCCACAGCTCCGGCGGCGAGATCGAACGCCGGCAAGCGCCGATGCCAGGAGCCCCGCTGCGACTTCTCTTTCTCGGGCGCATCATGCCTTACAAAGGGTTGGATCTATTTATCGAGACCGTTGATGAGCTTCGCCGGTCGGGCCTGTCGGTTGAGGTCGGAGTTTTCGGTGAAGGACCGCTGGGCGCCAATGCCGATCGCCTGCGCCGGATGGACGCTGAAGTGGTCAACCGCTGGCTGGGCGCGGAAGAGCTTGCCGATGCACTGGCGCGCTATCACGCGGTGATGCTGTCGCACACGGAAGCAAGTCAGTCGGGCGTTGCCGCATCGGCCTTCGGTGCCGGCACGCCGGTGATCGCCACCCCCGTCGGCGGCCTCGTCGAGCAGGTCCAGGACGGCATCACCGGTGTACTGGCGGACAGCATCGATGCGCCCGCACTTGCCGGGGCCGCGAAGCGGTTGTTGTGCGATCCGCAGTTTTATCGTTCAACCTGCGCCAATCTCGTGCAGTCGGCGCGACAACGCTCGATGAAAAGCTTTGTTTCGGCAGCCGTGTCGCATGCGGTTTGCCGGGTGGATCGATGATGTTGACGTCCGGCCGATCGGGACCAGGCCGGCGCGCTCGGCAGTTGCAAAGGGGCCGGAGAATTTCCGGCGGATACGACATAAGAGGCAACGACACATGATCATTCCCGTCATCATGGCCGGCGGTTCCGGGACCAGACTGTGGCCTGCGTCACGCGAAACCATGCCGAAGCAGTTCATACCGCTGTTCGACGAGCATTCCTCATTCCAAGACACACTCTCGCGTGTCAGCGACAGCTCGCTGTTTGCCAGCCCCATCGTTTTAACCCATCGCGATTTCCGGTTTCTCGCCGCGGAACAGGCCTGTGAAATCGGCATAGCGCCGGAGGTGGTTCTCGAACCCGAGCGCCGCGACTCCGCAGCAGCTGTTGGCGTTGCTGCCAATCTGGCATTAAAGAGTTCACCCGACGCCGTCGTCATCGTGCTGGCGGCAGACCATGCCATGCCGGATATCGCGGACTTCCAGCAAGCCTGCCGCGATGCTCGGACCGCCGCTGAGGCGGGCTATATCGTGACATTCGGCATCGAGCCGACCGGCCCGGCGACAAGTTACGGATACCTCAGACCCGGCGCCGATTTAGATAGCGGCGGGGTCCGAAAACTAGAAGAGTTCGTCGAGAAACCGGATTTGGCGACGGCCGAGCGCTATGTTGCCGACGGCTATCTGTGGAACAGCGGTAACTTTCTGTTTCGTGCCGATATCATGCGCGATGAAATCGCCCGCCTGCAGCCGGCGGTTGCCGAGGCGGCATCGGCCAGTGTCGCGGAAGCGGTGCGTGATCTCGATTTCCTGCAGCTGTCCGCCAAACCATTTCTTGCGGCGCCGAAGATCTCGATTGACTATGCCGTTATGGAGAAGACCGATAAGGCCGCGGTCCTGCCTGTATCGTTCAGATGGTCGGACGTCGGCAGTTGGGATTCTCTGTGGCAACTGTCGGAAAAGGACGACAACGGCAACGTGATGTCGGGTCCGGTGCTGGTCCAGGACGCGTCCAATGTTCTCGTGCGCAGCGACGACGGGATCTTGACCGCCGTCGTCGGGATCGACGACGTGCTGGTGGTGACAACCAACGATGCCGTTCTTGTTACGGCGCGATCGAATGGCGAGCAGGTCAAATCGCTGGTTGAGTCCCTCAAGGCAAAGGGGCATCACGAAGCCGTCGAGCACCGGCGCGTTTACCGTCCCTGGGGCTACTACCAGGGGGTCGACAGCGGCGAGCGATACCAGGTCAAACGGATCGTCGTGAAACCCAGTGGCACCCTGTCACTGCAAAAACACTTCCACCGCGCCGAACACTGGGTCGTAGTGCACGGCACAGCCGAGGTCACCATTGATCAAACGGTGAAGACCGTGCAGGAGAACGAGTCGGTCTATCTGCCGCTCGGCTGCGTGCATCGTCTCGTCAACCCCGGCAAGATCCCGCTCGAGTTGATCGAGGTGCAGGTCGGCTCTTATCTTGGCGAAGACGACATCGTTCGCCTCGAAGACGTCTACAACCGCGACTCGCGATGATCGCCGCGCGCGCGAATTGACCGTCGCGCGGCAATTGAGTATTCGACACGCAGCCCCGCCGGCTTCAGGTTTGCCGACGGTTGGCTGGATTTTCATAACGCGGCCTCGCAGTTGTGATGGAGACGTAGCGGTGGGTTCCGGCGATAGTCAACATGCTGATCTTGACGAACTCATCCTCGGGCTGCGGCTGCTGCTCCTGGATTTCGACGGGGTTTTCACGAATAACATGGTCTATGTCTTTGAAGACGGTCGCGAGGTGGTGCGCTGCTCGCGCGCGGACGGGATCGGATTGCGGCGGCTGGAGCGCAGCGGCGTGCAGGCCATGATCCTGTCGACTGAAGTCAATCGGGTCGTCTCCTCCCGCGCGAACAAGCTCAAGATCCGGTGCCGGCAAGGTTGCGAGGACAAAGCGGCGGCGCTGGCGCAGATCTGCACCGAGTTCGACGTCGACCGCTCACAGGTCGGCTTCGTTGGCAACGATGTCAACGATCTCGGCGTTCTGTCGCTTGTTGGGCTGCCGATGGTGGTCGCTGATGGCTATCCCGAGGTGAAGGCGATTGCCCGGCACATTACGACCTGCCGGGGTGGTGAAGGTGCAGTGCGCGAGGTCTGCGACTGGATCGCGGCCAAGCGCGAGGGCGAAGCAGACCGGCTGTCGCAGTCGCCTCGACAGCTTGAACCAACTTGAGAAGAGAGCCCGGGTTGCAAAGCGCGAAACAAGATTGTCTTTTTGATGTTTCTGACAGGATCATCGTTGTGACCGGTGCGGCCGGTCAACTCGGGAGCGCATTCTCTCGGTCGCTTGCTGGCGCTGGCGCCCGGGTCGTTGCGCTTGACCTCAACGCCGCACCAGAGCTGGATGGCTGCTTCGTCGTCGAAGCGGACGTGACCAATCGTGCATCGCTGGAACAGGCGTTGGTCGAAATCCAACGCGAACTGGGGACACCGCATGGCCTTGTCAATGCGGCCGCCATCGATGCGCCTCCCGATGCCGCTGCTGAAGAAAACGGTCCGTTTGAGAGCTACCCGGAAGCGTCCTGGGACCGGATCATGGCCGTCAATGCCAAGGGGGTGTTCCTGTGTTGTCAGGTGTTCGGAGGTCCGATGGCGGCACAAGGGCGCGGCTCAATCATTAACATTGCCTCGATCTACGGCATGCTGTCGCCGGACCAGCAGCTCTACCAGTACCGGCGCGATCGCGGTGAGGTTTTTTTCAAGCCGGTGACCTATTCGGCCTCAAAATCTGCAATCTACAATCTCACGCGATATCTCGCCGGGTATTGGGGAGCAAAGAACGTGCGCGTCAACACCGTCTCGTTCGGCGGCGTGTTCGCGAACCAAGACGAAGAATTTCTGGTGCGCTACAATGCCAAGGTGCCACTGGGGCGTATGGCAAATGTCGAGGAATATAACGGCATCATACACTTCCTGCTGTCCGATGCCGCATCATACATCACGGGCTCGAACCTTGTCGCAGACGGCGGCTTTTCCGCACTTTGAGAAATCTGCCCGTTGTCCTCTCGGGTCGCGGCAAACCTCGAGCACTGCCAACAGGCCTGGTGCATCCGCTGGAAAGGGGGAGCAAACATGCCGAGCGTAGTGGGGCTTATTCCGGCGCGTTCCGGTTCAAAGCGCGTGACTGACAAGAATGTGCGGCGGCTCGGCGGACACCCGATGATCGCCTACGCCATTTCGACGGCAGTTCAGTCCGGTGTATTCGATCGCATCATCGTTTCGACTGATAGTGTCGAGTATGCGCAGATCGCGCGTCACTACGGCGCCGAGGTGCCCTGTCTGCGCCCGCCCGAGATCGCGACGTCGACATCGCCGGATGTTGAGTGGGTGCGCCATATGCTGGCCCATCTCAAGGATCAAGGTGACCAGTACGACTGTTTTGCAATTCTCAGGCCGACCAGCCCGTTCCGCGGTGTCGACACGATCCGTCGGGCGTGGATCGAATTCTGCGCCGAGGAGGGTATCGACAGCCTCCGGGCAATTGAAAAAGTTTCCCAGCATCCGGGTAAGATGTGGGTCGTGCGCGGCCAACGGATGTTGCCATTGATGCCGCTCTCGCCGGCCGAACAGCCGTGGCATTCAACGCAGATGGCGGCATTGCCGGAAGTATGGGTGCAGAACGCGAGTTTGGAAATTGCCTGGACACGCTTGATAACGGACGGTGGCAATATCGCCGGGGTCGTGCTGTTGCCGTTTATCACCACCGACATCGAGGGCTTCGATATCAATAACCAATACGACTGGGATCTCTGCGAGGCGATGCTGGCGCGCGGTGATGCCGAGTTGCCGCAGATCGATACCGCGCCCTACCAAGGTCAGACATCTACCGGCGGCTGAGACCGCCCGATCTCGGACCGCTCTCCCGGTCGCGTGATAGATTGACGCATGTTCCGCAACCAACACACGCGGGGGCTGGTTGCCTGCCTCTCGGTTATCGTTGCGTGGCCGGGCGTTGAGCGGACCTGAGGGCGCGGAACAGTGTAGCTTGTCTGCCACTATGCTGATCTTCAATGAACGCATTTCAGGCGACGACGGGCGGATGATGGCGGATTTTGCAGGCGAAAGGCCTCACGGCTGCAGTCATCAGTTGCTGGTCGGTTGTGCCGCCTTGCGCAGAGAAACGGGCATCTGCTAACAATCGCGGATTGCGGCTGGTCCCGTGCAACAAGCATGGCTGGGCATGAAAGGGATATCCGGTGGGTGAGCAAATCGGTACAGCGGTGGCCGGAAAACTCTATTATGCCGCCAAGAGTGAAACTGACCGATTGCGAACACTGAACGAGGCCAGCGTCGGCGACCGGGTCCAGCTGTTTGCCGATGTGGTGCGGCTCAACACGCTTTACATGATTGCAAGAGCCGGCTCCGGACACATCGGTTCCAGTTTCTCAAGCATGGATATTGTCGCTTGGCTCCATCTCGAAGAGATGCAGGGCGATGACCTCTATTTTTCCTCGAAGGGGCATGATGCACCGGGCCTCTATGCTGTGCTAATCGCCCTCGGCCGCCTGCCGTTTGAGAAGCTGCATGGCTTGCGCCGGTTGAGCGGGCTGCCGGGCCATCCCGACGTCGGCGTTGCCGGAATGGTGGTGAATTCCGGTTCCCTCGGTCAGGGAATTTCCAAGGCAAAAGGCATCATCAAGGCCGACCGCCTGTCGGGTCGCAAACGCCGCCTGTTCGTGATGACCGGCGACGGTGAACTGCAGGAGGGTCAAATCTGGGAGTCGCTGGTATCGGCCGCCAACGACAAGATCGATGATATTACGGTGATCGTCGACCACAACAAGCTGCAGTCCGACTACACGGTGGCGAAAACCAGCGACCTTGGCGATCTTCCCGCAAAGTTCGCGAGCTTCGGTTGGCACGTCGAGCGCATCGACGGACACGATCTCGCCGCGCTGTCGGAGGCGCTTGGGCGGTGCCGGGAGCAACGTAGCAAGCCGCAGGTCATCATTGCCGACACTGTCAAAGGCCGAGGCGTGCCGTTCATGGAGCACACCGCAATGGAGTCGGATGCGGAGATGTACCGGTTCCACAGTGGCGCACCAGATTCGACCAACTATCAAACCGCGATCGGGGAACTCATCACGCGTATCAACGACAGGCTCGGGAGTGTCGGGACCGGTTCGCTTGAGCTCGAAATCGAGGAGTTGCCGGAGCGTCCGACAGCGGCGGATACCGAGCGTCTTATCCCGGCCTACACGGATGCCCTCCTTGCGGCAGCCCAGCGCAACGACAAGATCGTCGCCCTCGACGCTGACCTCGTCCTTGACACCGGCCTCATTCCGTTTCGCGACACCTATCCTGATCGTTTCATCGAATGCGGAATTGCCGAACAGGACATGGTCTCGCAGGCCGGCGGTTTGGCGCTGCAAGGTTATCTTCCGATCGCCCATTCGTTCGCGTGCTTCCTTGGCACCCGGGCCAACGAGCAGATCTATACCAACGCCACCGAGCGCACGAAGGTTGTCTATGTCGGCTCGCTGGCAGGTGTCGTCCCCGGCGGTCCGGGCCACTCGCACCAGGCTGTGCGTGACTTCGCCGCCATGGCCGGCATGCCGGGCCTTGCCATCGCCGAACCAAGTTGTGCCGCCGAAGTCGGGCCGTTGTTGGACTATGTCGTCGACGAACTGCCGGGATCGGCCTACATTCGACTGGTGTCGATCCCCGTGGCCGTTCCATATTCATTGCCGGCGCAATACAAAGTGCAAGCTGGCCGGGGTTGGACGGTGAGCGAAGGCGCCGGCCCGGATGTCACGGTATTTGGATACGGCCCGGTCATGCTGCCAGCTGCGATCAGTGCATCGCGCATCCTCAGCGACAACGGCGGGGCGGCGCCCCGGATCATCGCGTTGCCGTGGATCAACCGGATCGACGAGACATGGCTGGCGCAGGTCCTGGATCAAACGAATCTGGTGGTGAGCCTCGATAATCACTATGTTGATAGTGGTCAGGGTGTCGCAATCGCGGCCGCCATTGCGCGTCTGGGGCTGAATAGCGCACCGAAGGTTCGCGCCATCGGTCTCACCGAGATACCGGTTTGCGGAACCAACGATGAGGTGTTGTCGCATCACCGGCTCGATGCGGCAGCCCTCGCCGAGGCGATTGCAAACGTTGTTTAAAAAAACCGTAACCGGGAAAATTTCTGTGATGCTCGGTCGAAACGATTGAACACAAGACCATGTTACGGGGGCGTTTCAAACGAGAACTGCGCCGCGATCTGCGCGAACACAGCTGGGCGCGGCCGCTGCGGCTTGCACGGCTGCGTCGCGAGGCACGAGGGGGCGGCCATGTGGACTGGTCAAAGGTGCTCGCAGCTTCCGGCGGGCGCTGGAACGAAGCGTTGGCGACGGCCGACGGTCCGCGCGTCCTGATCGGCACGAATGTCGGCGTCAATTTCGCCGCCTCCCGAATGGATAGCCTGCTGGCGGTCGCCCTGACATTGCGCGGCGCACGCGTTGAGTACGCGCTCTGCGACCAGGCTCTGCCGGCATGTATGGCCGCCGATCAAAGCTGGTTTGGAGACTTTGGCCAATTTGAAGACGTCGGACCGAAGCGGGATATCTGTTCAACATGCTTTGGGCCGGCCGCAGATCGGCTGTCGCCGCTCGGCCTGAGGATCAACCGCCTGAGCGAGTTCATCAGCCAAGCCGATCGTGACGCGGTCGATGACTGGGTTTCGACAGTAGACCCGCGGCAAGTTCGCGACCTCACCGTTGATGGCTTGGCGATCGGAGAAGCAGCGCTGGCCGGCACGCTGCGCTTTCTTGCGAGCGGAACGCTGCCGGAAGCGGCCTACCCCGTGCTCAGGGCATACCTGAGAGCGGCGCGCCTCACTCAGCTTGCATATCAGCAATTGGCCGCCGAACGCGAATACGATATCGGCGTCTTTCACCACGGCATTTATGTACCGCAGGGGACCGCCGCAAGCGTGCTGAGAGCCGCCAATGCGAGAATCGTTACCTGGTTTCCGGCGTATCGCAAGCGTTGCTTCGTCTTTAGCCACGACGATACCTACCACCGCACAATGCTAACCGAGCCGGCATCGCGCTGGGAGGGCCTTGAACTCGACGACCGCCAGCTCGCCAAACTGCGCTCGTATCTTACCAGCCGCAGGGATGGTGCGAACGATTGGATCAGCTTCAACAAGCGCCCCGAGCTGGATTTCGAAGCGTTCGCTCGCACCAAGGGGATTGACCGGTCGAAGCCGATCATTGGTCTGCTGACCAACGTGTTTTGGGATGCTCAGCTGCACTATCCGGCGAACTCCTTCGGATCGATGCGGGACTGGCTGATCGGGACCGTGAGGTACTTCGCAGATCGGCCGGACATGCAGCTCATCATTCGGGCGCACCCGGCGGAGGTGACCGGAGCGATGCCGGCGCGTGAAACCGCAGCATCGATACTTGGCGATGACATTGGCAAGTTGCCTGACAACGTCTTTTTTGTTGGTCCGGAAGACCCGATCAGTACTTACGTGATCGCCACGCATTGCCGGGCCTGCATCATCTATGCGACCAAGACCGGCATTGAGCTTCTCACCATGGGCATACCGGTGATCGCCGCTGGAGAGGCCTGGGTCCGCGGTAAGGGAATGGTTGGTGAGGCCGATGATGAAGGCGGATATTTTGCACTTCTCGACAAGCTGCCCGATGATCCGCCCGACATGACAGGCGTGGTCCAGCGTGCCGAGCGTTATGCCTATCATTTCTTTTTCAGGCGTATGATACCGGTTGGTGCCAGTATTGAAGCCGCCGGCTGGCCGCCTTTTACCATCAAGGTGGACCGACTGTCACAGCTGGAAGCCGGCCGCGATCCCGGATTGGACACGATCTGTTCTGGCATATTGGAGAACAGCCCGTTCGAATACGCCGCTGAGCGCATGGCCACGGATGCTGAGCTGACTAACAGGAAAAACGCAACGCCAACCACGCGCGCGACATTGGCAGCGCGCTGGTTCACGGTCGGGCGGTGAGTGGGGGTTTGCGGGGTGCGCCTAGAGGCGAAAAACCGTCTGTGAAAACGTCCTTCGGTGTCGTCTCAGTGTGTGTTCCCAAGGCACAGGGGGCCAGGGGACCCATCCCCTGGTCGGGGAGTTTGAGGGGCTGACAAGCCCCTCAAGGATCGCCGCGACGCGGCGATTGGTTAAGGGCTCGGCCCTTAACAATCCCGCCAAAGGGCAATGCCCTTTGGAAACCTGAGACTTGATCAGAGGATCCCCAGTGTTCCTAATCCGACGGATGCTACCCATCCGTCTCCGCCGGCGCGGGACCATTAGATCATCGTGCTTTAAGTTGGAACCGCTATTGCGGTTCCAACTTAAAGCACGATGATCGCCACTTTAGAGGCGAGCAACTTTCTGCCTTTATTCGGGATCGTTCCGATTCCGAATAAAGGCAGGTTGCTCTAGCCAAACCGCGGCGGTTCGTAACCGTGGCCCGATATGACATAGAAGGCGAGGTTGGCGCCATAAAGCATGAGCGCAATCGTGAAGATCCAGCCGACGCCGAACTTCTTGGGCTCGCAATCGTCGTGGCTGCAGCCCGTCCTGCGGCAATCAAGCCAGAAGCTGAAATAGTGCAGGCCCAGTCCAACGGCGAGAAGCAGCCCCGAACCGACCAGGATCTGCACTTCGTAGGCGTGGATAAGGCTGTGGAAAATCAGGAACGCACCGCCAAAACCAACCTGACTGCCGGCGCTCATAACAGCCACAAAAATCGGCAGACCGCAGCAAAATACGTGTGAAAGTTCGGCAAGCAAGCTGACCGCCGTGGCTGTACTCTTCAATCTGGCCATGGTTCTGTTAGGTTTGGTGCGAACTCAAGAATTTGCGCTGAAGCGAGTAGTTCTAAGGCCGAGTGTTATAGCATTACGCGCAGTACATCTGTCAACGATAAGCAGAACATCAATGACAACTCAAAAACTGACCAAGAACCAGCAGGTCGTGCTGGACACCCTGCGCAAGGCCAAAGCGCCGATGAGTGCGTATCAGATCCTGGATGTCGATACGGTCCGGGCCAAGGGCTTGAAGGCGCCGCTGACAATCTATCGGGCCCTTGCAAAGTTAATCGAAGCCGGTCTGGTCCACCGCATCGAGAGCCTCAATGCCTTCGTTTACTGCGACCAGGATCATCACGTGGAGCCGCCGGCCTTCATGATCTGCCAGGACTGCCGGAACATCATCGAGGTCGGCACCCGGGCGATTCAGCGGACCGTGATGAAGCAGGCTGCCGAACAGGGCTTCCAAGTCGATCAGTTCCACGTTGAGGTTTCCGGGCGATGTCGGCAATGCGCGGATTGACCGGTCTAACTTGTAACTCTATAACATTCTAACGAATAGCGTCTTGGTTGCTGACAACTTGAGGAATAACGTCATGAAACGTTGGTTCGTTGCCGGACTAGTATGCTTGCCGCTCTCCGTCGCCGCAGTGGCAGAGGACAAACATCGCCAACTGAGTGCCCACGAGCATGGCCATGGCAGTTTCAACATCGCCATTGACGGCAAACGGGTGAGCATGGAACTCGAAGCGCCGGGCGCAGACATCGTTGGATTTGAGCATGAGGCGCGCACCAAGGAACAAAAAGCCGCGGTCTCGAGTGCCGAGAAAAGGCTGAAGAACATCGCCAATGTCGTTGGTCTGCCGGCCGCCGCTGGCTGCAAGCTCAAGAAGGCGAGCGTCGAACTACACATCGAAGGCGATGATCACGACGACGACAAGCACGCCAAGAAAGAAGCAAAGACGGAAGCCAAGGAAGAATCACATTCTGAGTTTCATGCAGAATACCAGCTGACCTGCGCGTCGCCTGACAGGCTGGTGGAAATTCAGTTTCCCTACTTCAAGAATTTCAAGGGTGCCGAGGAGCTTGAGGTCAGTGTTGCCGGCCCCAAATCCCAAAAGAAGTTTGAGGTCGAGCGTGAGTCTGCCAAGATCAATCTCGGTGGCATCATCTAGAGCAACCTGCCTTTATTCGGAATCGGAACGATCCCGAATAAAGGCAGAAAGTTGCTCGCCTCTAAAGTGGCGATCATCTTTGTGCTTTAAGTTGGAACCGCAATCGCGGTTCCAACTTAAAGCACAAAGATGATCTAGTGGTCTGGAGTAACAAGCGCTTCCCGACCTGCGCCCGGGAGTGATGTGTTTGACCCACAACACTTAGGAATTGAGTGTTCGTTGTTGAACGAGCGAAGTCACAACCGTAAGGACGTTGATGCGCCCGACATCGCAAGACTGTCGGGCGTTCGTTTTGCGTGGCCGGGCCCGAGAAAGTTTGCGATCAGGATTGAAGATTTCAAACTGTCACCGGGGTCGAAAACTCTGCTTGTGGGACCATCGGGAAGCGGCAAGTCAACACTCTTGAGCCTGCTTTGCGGGATCGTTGTGCCGCAAATCGGGCAAATCTCGATCCTCGGCACCGACATTGCCGCACTTTCAAATGCCGCACGCGATCGATTTCGTGCCGAGCACATCGGCGTCATCTTCCAGATGTTCAACCTGTTGCCCTATGGCTCCGTTCTTGACAATGTCCTATTGCCTTTGAGTTTCTCGCCGGATCGGCGCGCGCGCGTCGCGCATGGCGGTGATGCCAGGCAAGAGGCCGGGCGCATTCTTGGCGGGCTCGGCCTCGATAGCGCGCTGTTCGACGGGCCGGCTGCGGCGCTCAGCGTTGGTCAACAACAGCGCGTCGCTGCCGCACGGGCGCTGATCGGCACGCCGGAGCTGATCGTGGCCGACGAACCAACATCCGCACTCGATGATGATCATCAGCAACTCTTCCTCGATCTGCTGTTCCGGCAAATGGCAGCGGCCGGAACGACCCTTCTCATGGTCTCCCATGACCGGCGTTTGGGCACGCTCTTCGACGAGGTCGCGGAACTCGATGATGTTATAGCGTTGCGAGGTCGCGCATGACAGTTGTCCGTTTGGCCCTACAATCGCTGCGCAATCGCTGGCTGACGGCGCTCTTGACCGTGCTCGCCATTGCCGTCAGCGTCGTCCTCCTGCTCGGTGTCGAGAAGGTGCGCACCGGTGCGAAAGCGAGTTTTGCCAACACGATTTCGGGTACCGACCTGGTCGTCGGCGCACGCAGCGGCGGCATCCAGTTGCTGCTCTATTCGGTGTTTCGCATTGGCAATGCCACGAACAATATGACCTGGCGCAGCTACGAAGACATTCGCCGTCGCCCCGAAGTTGCGTGGATGATCCCGCTCTCGCTCGGCGACAGCCATCGCGGCTTTCGGGTTCTCGGTACCAGCCAGGCGTATTTCGATCGCTATCAATTCCGCCGGGGCCGCGGCCTCGCCTTTGCTTCGGGCCGGCGCTTTGATGACCTGTTCGATGCCGTCGTGGGTGCCGACGTCGCCGAGACCCTCGGCTATGACGTCGGCTCCAAGATCGTTGTCGCGCATGGCCTGGGGCGCATCGGGCTCAACCAACATGATGACAAGCCGTTTCGCGTGTCTGGTGTGCTGGCCAAGACAGGAACTCCGGTCGACAGAACCGTGCATGTCAGTCTGGCGGCCATCGAAGCGATACATATTGACTGGCAAGGCGGTGCGCGGAGAACGGACCGGACTGTTACGGCCGATGAAGTTCGCCAGATGAAACTGCGTCCCAAGGCGGTGACAGCCGCGATGGTCGGCCTCAAATCGAAGCTCGCGATCTTCAAGTTGCAGCGCTACGTCAATACCTATCGATCGGAACCGCTGTCGGCCATTCTCCCCGGCGCGACACTTTATGAATTGTGGGGGCTTGTTGGGACCGCGGAGACGGCTTTGATGGTGGTTTCATTGATGGTCGTCGTCACCGCAATTCTCGGCATGATCACGATGATATTGGCCACGCTCAACGAGCGGCGCCGAGAGATCGCAATCTTGAGATCAGTCGGTGCCGGGCCTCGCACCGTCGTCGGCCTGCTCGTATCAGAAGCCGGCATCTTGACACTTGCCGGGGTCATCGTCGGCGTCATGACGACCTATGCACTGCTGTTCGCCCTACGCCCTGCAGTTGACAGCGCCTACGGACTGCATCTGGACATCTCCGTGCCGTCGTTTGCCGAGTTCGCCGCTCTCGCAGCAATTGTTGTCGCAGGCCTGCTTGCCGGTTTGCTGCCGGCATTGCGTGCCTATCAGCACTCGCTGGCCGACGGCATGACCGTGCGCAGCTAGATCATCGTGCTTTAGAACCGAACTATCCTGCGGCCCTGCGCGGCCACCCACAGCCCGTGATCTGATGGGCAGCCGGGCCGGCAAGCAGGCCGGTGGCGGGGCCCGCTTGAAGAGCGGAAATGATCGCGGTGACAACAATTCGGCTTCTTCGGCCTGATCGACGGCTACGTGATGCGGGTCAGCAGGCCGGCCATCAACCGCGCCCGCTCGATCAGGCTGGACACTTCGATATGCTCGTCGAGCGTGTGGGCGCCGCTGCCGCGGACGCCGAGGGAATCCAAAGTCGGTATGCCAAGGGCGCCCGTAAAATTGCCGTCCGACCCGCCACCGGAACTCTGGTGAGTGAGATCAAAGCCAAGCTCATCGCACAACGCCCTGGCGAGGTCATAAAGCGCCATCGTGCCCGCATCGGGCTCCCAAACGGGCCGCGTTACGCCGCGCGAAACTTCAATTGTCACATCGTTCGCCTCGCCGGCGTGCGCCAACATCTGCTCGATGCCGCGGTCAAGATCTTCCTGTCGCTTGGCCATCGAAAGGACTTCGGCTTCACATGCCGACGACACACAGTTGACCCACTGGCCGGCATGCACGACACCAACGCTGAAGGTGCAGTCCTGCGTGGTCATTGCCTCGATCTCGAGGATCTTCCGGGCCATGGCTGCGATCGCAGAGCGGCCTTCTGAAAGCCGCGCGCCGGCGTGACTTGGGCGCCCGATTGTTTTGACGTTGAAACGTGCGATCGCAAATCGCCCGGTCGTTGCCCCGCCATCGTCCTTGGCAGGCTCGGGCACCAGCACGGCCTTGTTCTTATGTGCCTCCATCTCGATCAGTTCGCGCGTTGATGGCGTGCCGACTTCTTCGTCCGGGGTGAAGAGCACCGTGACCGGCAATGGTGTTTCAATGCCGGCCAGCGTCAACTGCCGTAGCGCTTCGACGGTGACGAAGTTGCCGCCCTTCATGTCTTGAATACCGGGACCATAGCAAAGGCCCTGTTCTATGCGCCACGGACTCTTCTCAAGCGTACCAATCGGATGGACCGTATCCAGGTGACCGGAAATCAAAATACCGGGTTTGCCAAAGTGGCGATGTGGAAAGCGGGCGCGCACGCTTCCACCAAATCCCATGCGCCCGGGAATCCGTTCGATTTCCGCACCCGCCGCTGCAAGGTCATATGCGGCAAGATCCATCATGCGGTTGACGGCCACCGCATCGTAGGTCGGGCTTTCGCATTCGACCCACATCCGCAATCCCTTGAGCATGACATCCGTATCGAACGGTAAGATCTTGAACATGTTCCGGTTATCCTTGCAGTGGTCCGGTGTCGGGTGCGTGCCGCGAGTTGGCGCTGGCCTCAGGATGGCGGCGCTGGCGTTGTTCGGTCTGGGAGGGTGCGGACAAGCCGCTCCGGTCGATCGTTGAATGTGGCAGCAAGCGCGCCATTCGGCAACCGGCACGGCGCTTAAATTCGGTCCGGATCACTGCCGCTCTTTAGGCGGGTCCCGCTAGCCGGCGCGATGCCCGGCCGAGCCGTTTCCCAATGATGCATGAGATCACGGTCTTGCGACGGCCGGGCGGGGCAGCGGGATGATTTAAGCAAGCTCTGAAACGCTATACGTCTGAGCGGCTTTAGGCGCCGTCAACCGGCGCAATTCGGAACTCACCGTGTGCCGGCGGCATGACGGCCCGTTCCGCCGGTTGCCCGAGCTGCGGCACCCAATCGTAGGGGTAGCGGTAACCACGAAAGACGTCACTGAAGAACAGGCCCTCGGTTTCGGCCAGATTGTGTGGGTTGATAAACTCCCACACGATCTCGCAGTCTCGCGTCACCTCGAAAATGCGTCCGCAGTGTGATTCGGTGATCAGTGTATTGCCGTTCGGCAGTCGCTGAGCGCCGCTCTTGTATCGACTGTAAAAGCGGCTCATGTCTTCGCCATTGCACGGATAACCATGCGTCAGTGCGTTGAATTCCCATGCGACTTCCAACGTGATCGGATTGAATTCGAGAACCCTGGAGCAGTCCCGCAGCGCATTCCAGGTGCCGTCCGGCGCGCCGGGATTGGGTTCGCCGAAGCCTGCCGCGCCACCGTTGTCAAACACCAGGATATTGCCCGCCCCCGGCAGCCCCTTGGGTATGACGTGGGCATGGTGCGGACCGATGATGCATCCAAGCGCGCGCAGTTTCGGGTCGGTCGAAAACTCCGGCCCGATTTTCCAGACGATCTCGCCTGACCGCTTGGAGATGATGTAGACCATGGTACCGCGATCATCGGTGATAACATTGTCGGGGTCGAACCGCTCATCACCGTCGTCGAACCAGCGGTTGGGCCCGACGTATGAGCAGGTATTTTGGAATACCGCGTGCTGATTGCGGCAGCGGCGCATAATGGCGTTCTTGGCGGCTTCGCTGTGCCCGAACTGTTCGAAGTTTTCCGCCGGCATCCATTCCCAAGCAATGTCGCCCGCCCATGTCACCTCGATCATCCGTGTGGCGCGTGGCAGGTAATCACGTGTTACCTCGGGCCAATGCCCGCTCCGGTAGCTCAACATCAGCGTTCGTCCACCCTCGGCGCACGGCGTCAGTGCCGGCACGAAATAGCCGACCGGACAGCCTTCGCGCACCAGGTCGTGGTTTTGGCGCGCCGACCAGGCTGGTCCGGATCCCGCATCGATCCGATCCGCCCTCGTAAACCGCCATTGGACGTTGCCGTCCCAATCTTCCTGAACGACATCGTCGGCGCCCCGGTTGTGATCATAGTGCTGGCAGACCCGCCCGACCTGCCCGCCGAGCAGCGTCCCGCCAGGCAGCAGATTGATCATGAAACCCTCGAACTTCGGCCAGGTTCTGACGGTGTTGCCGTTCATATCAATCAACACGGCGCCGACACCCTCCTTCATCGAAGGATAGAGCGTGTAACCGTTGAAGCATTTGTCCGGCTTGTAGATTGTCGTACCGGTTGGAAAGACCGTGAACATTCTGTTGTCCCGCGCCAGTTGAAGGGGTTGTCATGCAGGTTCAGTGTAACAGCGAATCGTTGTCACGGGGCCGGCGCACCGGTCATTTCCTTCCGGGCGTTTCCTTCTAGGCGTTCCAACACCGACACGTCGTTGGCAATCGATGCGGGTATAATCTGGCAGAGCTGTGGTAAGGTGCGCAGATACTGGGCAATGGCGTTGGCACGGCGCAGCGTCGGCAGGGCCGGGCCGCCGGGTGTGGTTGCCAGCGGCCGCTATGCAGGCGAGACGCTATGCCGGCGGGCGGACGGTGTGTTTGCGGGCGGCTGATCATGACGCCAGACTGGCGGCGGTGCGCCCTCGGCGATTGCGCGCGCACGGTTCGTTCGGGTTGCAAAACGCCTCCAAACGGTGAATGGGTAGTCGCGATGGCGGACAATCGCAAACAACGGGCCGAACGGCTGGCGGCACAATTGCGCGTCAATCTGAAGCGACGCAAAGCCCAAGCGCGTGCGCGGTCGGCGGCGCCGACATCAGCTGCGGACAGCGAACGCATTGGTACAGAGGCCGACGCCGCCGACACCGGCGCGTTGGACACCGATGGCGTTGCCGGAGGGTGACAGAGCGCGTCTTCGAACACCATCGGGCACCATGACAGGGCGGATGAAGAATGGATCGAATCAGAATCGTCGGTGGACAAAAGCTTCGTGGGCGGATCCCGATTTCCGGCGCCAAGAACGCGGCGCTGCCGTTGATGATCGCCAGTCTGCTTACGCCTGAGCGTTTGACGCTGCGCAACATTCCCAATCTCGCCGACGTCAACCTGCTTGCGCGCATCCTGCGCAACCACGGCGTCGACCATTCGGTCGACGGCAAGCGCGCCAATCCGAGCCAGTACACCGGCGAGACGATGCATTTCACGGCCCGTGACATTGTCGACACAACGGCCCCCTACGAGATGGTATCGCGCATGCGGGCCAGCTTCTGGGTGCTGGGTCCGCTGGTTGCGCGCATGGGCACGGCGCGGGTGTCAATGCCGGGAGGCTGCGCGATTGGAACCCGCCCCGTCGATCTGCATCTGATGGGGCTCAAGGCGTTGGGCGCCGACATCGATACCGACGGCGGCTACGTGGTCGCCACCGCTGCCAAAGGTCTGCGCGGTGGCCGGGTGACGTTTCCCAAGGTTTCCGTCGGGGCGACCCACAATGTGCTGATGGCGGCGGCGCTGGCCAAGGGTGAAAGCGTTATCGAAAACGCGGCGCGTGAGCCGGAGGTCGGCGATGTTGCCAACTGCCTCGTGAAGATGGGCGCCAGAATTGACGGGATCGGAACCTCGACGCTACACGTGCAGGGCCAAGGTGCACTGGAAGGCGCCGCCCATACCGTGCTGCCCGATCGCATCGAAACCGGCACCTATGCGATGGCGGCGGCGGCCACCGGCGGCGCGGTCGAACTCGTCGGCGCACGGCGCGAACTGCTTTCCATGGCCCTGGATGCCGTCGGGCAGACCGGTGCAACAATCAACGAAACCGAAAACGGCATTCGGGTGTCACGAAATGGCAGCGCAATCCTGTCGACCAGCGTCGAAACGCAGCCGTTTCCCGGGTTTCCAACCGATCTGCAGGCCCAGTTCATGGCCTTGATGACCACCGCACAAGGGACCAGCGTGGTGCGCGAAACGATTTTTGAGAACCGTTTCATGCATGTCCAGGAACTGGTGCGGCTGGGCGCGGAAATTGCGCTCCATGGCGACACGGCGACGATCAAAGGGGTTGGCGCTCTGCAGGGTGCGCAGGTGATGGCCACCGATCTGCGTGCGTCGGTTTCGCTTGTCATCGCAGGTCTGGTCGCGAACGGTGAGACGACCATCAATCGGGTTTATCATCTCGATCGCGGCTTTGAGCGCCTCGAGCAAAAATTGTCGGCGTGCGGCGCGGAAATCGAGCGGTTGAGTTCCGGTTAGATCATCGTGCTTTAAGTTGGAACCGCTATTGCGGTTCCAACTTAAAGCACAAAGATGATCGCCACTTTAGAGGCGAGCAACTTTCTGCCTTTATTCGGGATCGTTCCGATTCCGAATAAAGGCAGAAAGTTGCTCTAGTCCGAAATAATCGAACTTGCCCCGTGGCCTTAGGCTCGCTAACACCAGGGTAGAATAACCCGGGATTTGCGGATATGTCGGAGCTTAAACTCGTCGCCCTCGATGAGGAAGATCTGGCGATCGTCTCAGCCCACCTTCAGGATGCGGTGTTGAAGGTGGCTGACATCGCCTATCTGCCGCGCGAGAACCGATTTGCCGCGTTGCTCAATCGTTTCAACTGGACGGGCGTATTCGCGGAACGCGACGGCAACGAACCGATGACACGGCACCGGGCTGCAATTCGCGTTGAACGGGTCACCGCTGCCCAGGTCCAAGCGCTGGACCTGACCGACAAGGGGCGGGTGCTGTCACTTCTCGCAATCCAATACGAGCGCACTGCCGAGGACGATCCCGCAGGTCACATCACGCTCTATTTTTCCGGCGGCGGCGCAATTCGCCTGGCTGTCGAGTGTGTCGAGCTGGAACTGCGTGATATGGGCGGTGTGTGGGCGGCATCATCGCAGCCGCAACACCCTGACGACAATTCATCCGATTGACGTGGGTGTTGAAGTCATGGCTGGTGGATGGGCGTTGGCTGCGACCGCGACGCGCGCATCGTTTCGCTGCGGCAGACCAATTCAGGCTGAAGCTGATATCATCCCGGCGCCGAGCCGGGTGTTGGCCGGCCGTTGACAGGAAATCGCCCTTGTGCCGTTCGCCGACCCGGTGTGAGCGGTGGCAAGCGTTGGCACGATGATGCAGGACGGGACAGGTTGATGGTACTGCGGCTCGCCACGGCGGACGACAATTTCGAGACTGCGTTCGCGCATTTCCTGTCACACAAGCGCGAAGTGTCCGCCGATGTCGACGCGGTGGTGCGTGAGATCATCGCGGATGTCGCAACGCGCGGCGATGATGCGCTCATCGAACTCAGCGAGAGGTTCGACCGGCAGTCGCTGGGGCCCGGAACGCTGCGTGTTACCGGCGCCGAGATCGATCGCGCCTACGATGCCTGCGACAAGGACATCCGCGCGGCACTTGAATTCGCCCACCAACGCATTACGGCCCATCATGTGCGCCAACGTCCCGGTGATGACCGCTATCGTGATCCGCTGGGCGCCGAACTCGGATACCGCTGGACGCCAGTGCAGTCCGTCGGGCTCTACGTGCCGGGCGGACTTGCCAGCTATCCAAGTTCGGTGTTGATGAACGCGGTGCCTGCCAAAGTTGCCGGCGTGGAGCGCATTGTCATGGTGGTGCCTGCGCCCGACGGCAATCTCAACCCGCAGGTGCTGGCGGCAGGCCGCATTGCGGGCGTCGATGAAATCTATCGCATTGGTGGGGCGCAGGCGGTGGCGGCTCTGGCTTACGGCACGGCGACAATCGCGCCGGTCGCGAAAATCGTGGGCCCCGGCAATGCGTTCGTTGCCGCTGCCAAGCGTCAGGTCTTCGGTACCGTCGGGATCGATTCGATTGCCGGGCCCTCCGAAGTTCTGGTTATCGCTGACGGCGACAACAATCCCGAGTGGATCGCCGCCGACCTTCTGGCGCAGGCCGAGCATGATACGGCGGCGCAATCGATTCTGATGAGCGATGATGCAGCCTTTGCCAACGCGGTCGAGGCAGCGGTTGCGCGGCAGCTGGCGGCTCTGGCACGCGCAGAAATTGCAGCCGCCAGCTGGCGCGACTTCGGCGCGATTATCTTGCTCAACAGGTTCGATGAGGCGGTATTGCTGGCCGATCGCATTGCGGCTGAGCATTTGCAAATCGCCACCGCAGATAGCGAGCGGCTTGCTGCGCGGATCACCAACGCCGGCGCCATCTTCATCGGCCGGTACACTCCGGAGGTGATCGGAGACTATGTCGCCGGTTCAAATCATGTTTTGCCGACGGCCAGAAGCGCACGGTTTTCCTCCGGTCTCAGCGTGCTTGATTTCATGAAGCGGACATCGGTTCTGAAACTGACGCCGGATGCGCTTGCGGCGCTGGCTCCGGCGGCGATGACGCTGGCGAGCGCGGAGGGCTTGGATGGGCATCGCCGCTCGGTCGAAATCCGATTGAGCAGTTTGCCGGACGCGCGTGCGGATGGTGGCGAATGATGACGGACGCACCGCTCACACCAGGGCCGGGACGGGCACGGCTGATCGAAGTAACCCTTGATCCCGACTCGATTGCGCGCAGCGCCAATCCCAACATCGATCATGAACGGCAGGTCGCAATCTATGACCTGATCGATGACAACAGCTTCGCACTGAGCGGTCGGGACGACGGGCCCTATCGGCTGGTTCTTGGGACGTTGAACGACCGGCTGGTGTTCAATGTTCACAACGAACAAGGTGAACAGCTTGTCGCCCACGTTCTCTCGTTTTCGCCATTGCGGCGGATCATTCGCGACTATTTCATCGTTTGCGATACCTACTATGAGGCAATCAAATCAGCACCTCCGTCGCGCATTCAGGCGATTGATATGGGGCGGCGTGGACTTCACGATGACGGCAGCAGGGTTCTCGCGGAACGACTGCGCGGCAAGATCGAGGTCGATCACGATACCGCGCGGCGGTTGTTCACTCTGATCTGCTCGCTGCATCAGAAGGTGTAGTTCGGTGCTCGGCGCAAACGATCTGCCAAATGCAGTGTTGTTTGCGTGTACGCTCAACGCCGTTCGCTCACCGATGGCCGCCGCCATGCTCCGGCATTTGGCCGGTCGGCGCATATATGTTGAGTCCGCCGGCGTGCGCGAAGGCGAGGCGGATCCGTTCGTGGCGGCTGTGATGGAGGAGATCGGGATCGATTTGTCGCGCCACCAACCGCATACGCTGGCCGACCTCCACGATACAACCTTCGACTTGATCATTTCGCTGTCGCCGGAGGCCCACCACCAGGCGCTGGAAATGACCAGGACCATGGCGGTCGACGTTGAGTACTGGCCGACCTTCGATGCATCGATCATGGCAGACCAGGGCAGCCGGGAACAGGTGCTGCAGAGCTACCGGTCCGTTCGTGATGCGCTGTTCAACAGAATCAAACAGCGCTTTGAGCTGACCGGCGCGCCGAGCGTCTGATGGCGATTGGGCGGCAGGCTGCCCTGCTCTGCAAGAACGATCAGTAGGGCGTGCCGTCCTTGTGCGTGAAGACCCATTTGCCGCCGGCATCGAGTAGCGCTTGAATGTCATCGCGCGGATATTCAACGCCGTCTTCGGGCGTGCGGTCTCCGACCTCGAGATAGACAACATCGGCAGCGGTCCGGTTGACCAGCTGATGGGCCGTTCCCGCAGCCGGAAAGCCCGCACACTGGCCCGGCCCCATGGTGACTTCCCCATGCTCCGTGACGAGCGTCGGCGCGCCCTCCAACACGTATATGAACTCGTCCTGTCGGGCATGACGATGGAACAGCGCTGACTGCCCGCCGGGCATTAGCCGGGTCAGGTTGACGCCAAAATTCCTTAGCCCGAAGACCTCTCCCAGACGGCGCTTTTGTCTGCCGGTCATGCGGCTTGCGAACGGCTCGGGATAGTTCGTTGACTTGGCCTGGATTGGCACCGATACCGCTTCGATCACGGTTGGCGCGGCCTGAGGGTTGTCGGTCATGCGCAGTTTCCTTGCCTGATGCTGTTGGCAACGTCCGTTTCGACCTAGTGGTTTCAATCACTTAATATGGTGCATTCAGACGCTCAGATTTGGTCTGTGCCAAGGCGCGGTGGCCCCAAGGCGCGGTGGGTGATGCTGGCGCAGCATAAGGCCGCCGCAACGCCGGCACCAGGCCAAATCTGAGCGCCTTCGGTGCGTTGCCCCGGCCCCGTGAGGGCGTCAGCCGTGCTCACCATAGCGCACGCTATGCTTGCGCACGCCTTCCTGCTCACGAACCAGGGCAGCGCATCTCAATGCGCCATTTTAAGTGATTGAGACCCTAGTAAAGCGCAACGCGGATGCCGCCGACATGCGTGCCATCGATGGAATTGAGTGCATGTCATCACCTGTCATCAAACGACCGCCATGCGTTTCGCCCCGTCGATGGCCGCCCCGTCGATGGCCGCCCCGTCAATGGCCGCCCGGGCCATGGCCGTTCAGGCCGACAGGTTGCCGGCCCAACGCCGTGTCCGCGCCCGGCCGCCGCTCACTTCGGCTGGTAGTTGATCGCTTTCAGCATCTTGGCGATCGCCGCTGTTGAGGTCTTCGTCAGTTCGGTTGCCTCCGCTGCCGTCATATAGACGATCGGCATTTTGATGGCCTTGCTGATTTTGATCATCGCCGGATCGGTGGAGGCAACCTTCAATGCGGCTTCCATCCTTTTGACAATGGCGGGATCGGTGCCTTTCGGAAATGCAACAACGGTCGGTGCATCGACCGCGACGCCCTTGTAGCCGAGCTCATCGAGTGTCGGGATATCCGGATAGTTGCCGAGCCGCTTGGTCGAGGTTGCAGCAATGGTCTTGATCTGATCCGGATAGCGCGACTGGATGCCGCCGGAATAGGCGAACTCGACCTGCTTGGAAATCACCAACTGGACCATGCCGCGCCCGCCCTTGGTGGGGATGTAGTCGACCTTTATGCCTTCCTGTTTGGCGATCGCCTGCATCATGATCTTGGCCGCCGGACTGAGGGCCGCATACTTCACCGAGCCCTTCTCTTTGGCGTACTTGATAAAGCCGGCCATATCATCGAACGGCATGCTCTTGGGGGCAACCATGGAGACCTGGAACTCGGTCAGGCCGCCGGCATAGACGTAGTCGTCAGCGGTGAATTTGAGCGCCGAGTTGACCTGCGGGTTGAAGGTGATCCCCGACACCGCTCCGAAGAAGAACATGTCGCCGTTGGGCTCGGCGTTCTTGAAACTTTCGAGCGCGACCGCCTGGCCACCGCCCGGCCGGTTGATGACGTTGACCTGCTGGCCAAGTTCGCGCGCCAGAATTTTGGCGAGGACCCGGCCCTTGGTATCGGTACCACCGCCTGCCTTGTACCCGATCAACATCGTGATCGGGCTGGTCGGCCAGTCGGCAGCCGAGGCCGGCGCCGCCCAACCGAGCGTTGCCATCGCCGCGGCGGCAGCTGTGCCAATGACTGTTGTCACGATATCCTTCATGTCGTCTTCTCCCTGGATGCAACCACTGTTTCAGAATGCGCCGCGGCCACGGCCTCGCGCTTCGACATTTCCGCCATTTGCTGGCGCTGCAGCACTGTTAGTCGCCAAAGGCCTATGATCGCAAGAACACCGAACACGAGCGCAACCGGATGATCCAAAAGTTCGTTGAAGGTCTTCACAAGTCCCAACGACTGGCGCAGCGACAACTCGAACGACGGTCCGATGACGAAGCCGATCAGGAACGTGACGAACGAGAAATCATATTTCTTCGCGAAAAAGCCGATCACGCCGAAGATCACCATCACGCCAATGCCGAACACGCCGCCGCCTTGAAGGTAGGCGCCGACACAACACAGGAATACCACCACCGGCATGACCAGCGCCGGCGATATCTGCACGATCCGCGCAAACACGTTCTGGCCGAAATAGCCGATCACCAGCAGAATGAGGCTCGCCGCCAACATCGAGACGTAGACACCCAGAATGAGGTCCCGGTTCTCGATAAACAGCAACGGCCCCGGTGTGATGCCCTGGATGGTGAAGGCGCCGATTAGAATCGCCGCGATCACGCTGCCTGGAATGCCGATCGCAAACAGCGGCACGAGCGACGCCGGCACAACGGCGTTGTCGGCGCTTTCGGCGGCGGCAACACCTTCGATTGCGCCGGTTTGTTCGAAGTCGGTGCCGCGGCCGCTAGCGCGCCGCTCGGCACCATAGGACAGGAACGAGCCGACGCTGGCTCCGAGGCCCGGCAGAATACCGATGACCGTGCCGATGAGCGAACCGCGCACGATCGGGCGCAGGCAGCGGCGCCAATCATCGCGCGTTACGATCTGGTCTTCGCGATTGGACGAACCTGCCAGCAGACCGGCTTCGGCAACGAGCCTGTGTTGCTGGCCAATCTGGATCATCATCTCCGACAGCGCCAGCATGCCGATGGCGACCGGGATCAGCGGCAGACCATCGTAGAGTTCGATCAATCCGAAGGTCAGCCGCGGCGACGCGGTCTCGACTTCTAGCCCGATGCACGAAACCAAAATGCCGAACAGACCGGCGATCAATCCCTTGATCATCGAGTTGCCCGAGAGGCCGGCGATGAAGACCATCGAGAACGCCAATATGGCCGTGAGTTCCACCGGTCCGATGCCAAGCGCGAAGGCCGCCAACTCCTGGGCGATCAGGATCAGCACGATGGTCGAAAAGAGGTCGCCGATGACGGAGGCAAAGAGCCCCATCTTGAGCGCCTTTTGCGCCTGGCCGGCGCGCGCCAATGGATAGCCCGCCATCGCCGTCGGCGCCGAAGACGGCTCGCCCGGGGTGTTCAGCAAAATCGCGGAAACGGCGCTGCCGGCCGTCGAGCCCTTCGAGATCCCGACAAGGAACGCGATGGCGGACAGCGGTGAAAGATAGAAGGTCAGCGGAATCGCGACCGCGGTTGCCGTTCCCTTGCCAAGCCCCGGCAGGGCGCCGACCAGATAGCCGAGCGTTACGCCAAACAAGACCCATGCGACATTGCCCGGCGCGAGCGCATCTCCAGCAACAGCTAAGAGTGAGTCCATACCATCCCCTCAGACGATTGCCGTGCCGAGCACGCGATAGAACAGCACCCACGCACCAATCAGCAGCAGGGCCGGAATGGCGATCAGAACCCAAATGCGGCGCTCGTTCATGTACATCATCAGACCAACGATCAGAAAGTCAGCCCCAACCATCGGATTGACAAACTTGAAAAGTGCAATGGCGCCCAGCACGGCGCCGACAACAGCGCCTGATGCCAACCACTCTTCCTTGGTTACGACCTGGCCGGCAGGCAGACCGCGGCGCAACCGTCCCGCCGCGCGCAGCGTCAGCAATATCGCCAGCCCGGTAATGCCGATTGCACAGATTTGCGGGAGCAAGGCCGGGGAAATCGTAGCATCTCCGGCCGCACTGGTTTGCGTTGGGATCAACACAAACAGGCTCGTTAGTCCAAATACCGTGAGGATGATGCCGGCGATCAAATCGGACTTGGGCATGTGTTGCATCTCAACTCGCGTTGGCCGGCGGGCCGCCGTCTAAACGCTCGGTTTGCGATTGAAGACCCGACGGCGTAGCGCGATCGGACTCGATGTTTGACCGAGTTGTGCCGTGCGGGCGCTTGTGCGGGCGTTTGTTCATCAACGGCTCCTGGGGCTGGACGCTGGCGACAACCGCCGGTGGCGGCCCGCGCCAGTGCGTTGGCGCCATTCGGCCGCCATTCGTATATTGCCGATGTTGTTGTTCCCTGGTCGTCCATTGTCAGTGTCGCTTGGATTATCACCACACAGGCTAGCGATGCGCAAACCGGAATGACAGGTCTGTCGAACCCTCGATCCCGTATGCGATCGCAATTTGGGGCGTTTGGCGGCTACAATTCGATCACGGCCGACACTGATCGACCATCAGACGTATCGGCCGGCTGAGTTGTCTGCGGCCTGGGTCCGGTGTGGTGCGGATGGGTGCAGAACAGAGGTTGTCTGAGCCCGTCAGGTCCAGGTCCTGCGGCTCGCAGTGGAGATGGTTGCAATGGGCTATGAGACAATTCAGGTAAACCGACTAACCCCGACACTCGGCGCAG
Organism: Hyphomicrobiaceae bacterium; assembly: GCA_965223355.1. Lineage (GTDB taxonomy): Bacteria > Pseudomonadota > Alphaproteobacteria > Rhizobiales > Hyphomicrobiaceae > Tectiglobus. Next base: position 992,661 of record CBDCWE010000003.1, on the reverse strand, counting down.
AAGTCTTGGGTATCGACCTGTCCAAACCGCTGTCCAATCGTCAATCACAAGAGGTCAACGACGCCCTGATCGAAAACCAGGTCATCTTCTTTCGCGACCAGGACATTTCACTTGACCAACAGAAGGATTTTGGCCGCCTGTTCGGCGAGCTTCACATCCATCCAAGCCGCAAGGGACCGGACGGGCATCCCGAAATCCTGCCGATCCATGCGGATGCCAATTCCAAGCAGGTGGCCGGCCACAGATGGCATTCCGATGTGTCGTGCGATCCCGAACCTCCAATGGGCTCGATCCTGCATCTGCATACCGTTCCACCGACCGGCGGCGACACGTTGTTCTCCAGCATGTATGCGGCCTACGATGCGCTGTCCGACAAGATGAAAGCATATCTCGACGGGCTCGTCGCCGTGCATGACGGCGGACCGAACTATCGCCGCCGGGCCGCGATTGAAGGCAGGGATGACAAACGCGAGTTCCCGCGCGCCAGCCATCCGGTGATCCGCACGCATCCGGTGAGCGGGCGCAAGGCGATATTCGTCAACCCGGTGTTCACGATCGCCATTCGTGACCTGCCCGATGATGAGGGCGATGCCATCCTGCGGTTCCTTTATGAGCATAACAACAAACCGCAGTTCCAGGTGCGGTTCAAATGGCGCGAGAACTCGATCGCATTCTGGGACAATCGCTGCGTCCAACACATTGCGATGTGGGATTACTTCCCGCTGGTGCGTTCCGGCAATCGCGTCACCATCAAAGGCGATAGGCCCGTGTAAAAAGCTTTAGCCTTTCGAACCTAGGGATCCTCTGATCAAATCACGGGTTTCCAAAGGGCACTGCCCTTTGGCGGGATCGTTAAGGGCAGAGCCCTTAACCAATCGCCGCTTGGCGGCGATCCTTGAGGGGCTTTCAGCCCCTCAAACACCCCGACCAGGGGACCAACCCCTGGACCTCGGACTTGGTCAGAGGCTGGCCTCGCCCCCGTCGCACGCGGCGATGGCTCTTCGTCGAAAACGGGGGCAAGGTCTATTTGTTGGCCGTTTTGAGTGCGCGGTGTGCGGCCGGTGGCCTACTGCGGCTTCATAATCTCGATGGCCATTGTCCAACGCAGGTGCTTTTCGCGTTCCTTGACCCAATAGGCACGCAGATCGGCACCGGTCAAAAATGCACCTTGCAAACTGTTGCGCGCTCGATATTGCTGCCATTCGGCACTATCGAACAGGGATCGAAACAGGTTCTGGTAGTAGGCGACGGCTGGCGGGGCCATGCGCGCCGGACCGACAACGGAACGCTGCATCAAGTAGTGGAAATCCATCCCGGTTTCGCGCAATGCGGGCGCGCGCGCGTAAGCCGGCAGCCGGCGCTGCGTAAAGACGAAGATTGGCTTGGACAGGCCCTTTGCAAAGTATTGGTTCTGCTCAGACGGATTGTTGACGGTCGAATCCGCCTGCCGCGCGATCAGTTGCTTGGCAACCGCACCGCCGCCCTTCAGCGGCCTGTAGGTCATTCTGAGACCATAGGTGGCGTTGAGAAAATCAGTTAACAGGTTGTCTTCTGCGCCCTTGCCGGTTCCGGACATAACCCACGCACGGCCCTTGGCTTTGGCCGCCTTGACGAACTCGCCCACCGTATTGATGTCCTTACGATCGGAATGCACCCAGAGCACAAAGGCATCCTCGGCCATGCGCGCAATCGGGGTGAACTTGGCAATATCAATTTTAAGGTCAGGCCGGCGCAGCGGTGTCGTGTAGTAGCTGTTGAGCGTGAACATCAAGGTATGATTGTTGCCGGCGCGACGTTGCAGTTCGCTCATCGCCTGGGCGCCTGAGCCCTCTTTGAGATTGATGACTTCGAACGGCACCGAGACCAGCTTTCGTTCCATCATCGTCTTGACGAGAAAGCGCACTGCCTTGTCGGCGCCTCCCCCTTTGCCGGCCATGACGATGAACGTTATCGGCTGGGTCGGTTGCCATTGCGCGCGCGCCGTCCCACAAACCATTGTCAGCGTGCATGCGATCGCAAGCATCGCGCTCACTGGTTGTTTGCGTCCCACCATTTGATCTCACTCACATCTCGATCTCACTCACATCTTGATCCCGCTCACATCTTGATCCCGCTGACATTGCCGCTAACGATGTCTGCCACCTGCAAACGCAAAGGTCGACCTCGCATCGCTGCGCTCACAGTGCGGCCCCGGAGCCCGTTATTGAGTGGGGGCCACCCAGACTTCAACACGACGATTGAATGCCTTGCCTTGCAACGTGTCATTGCAGGCCACTGGTGCCAACTCACCATAGCCCTTGATTTCGAGGCCGCCGGACTGAAGGCGGTTATCGGAGGCTTCCAGCAGCTCAGCCCGCACCGCTTGCGCGCGTGAGATCGACAGCGCCAGGTTGGTCTGGAACGAACCGCCGGCGTCAGCAAAGCCGATCAACTTGATGGCCCTGCCCTTTAACTTCCCGGCGAGGAGGAGATTGCTCAGCTTGGCGACATCCTGCTTCGACTTGCTGTCCAATGCGAACGAACCGCTTCTGAAGCGAAAGGTGTAGGTCAGGCGCGAATGCCCCTTCAGGTCCTGCAGGAAGGTGCGCATCAGGTCCAGGTCGAAATCCTGTTGTGGTGCGTTGAGCGCATAGGCGACGCGGCTGCCTTGATCGGTGAAGCTGATAAGGTCGGCAGACTGGTCGATAAAGTCGGCTTTGCGAATGGCAGGTTGTGCCTCTTCGGAAAGCGCAAAGTCCAACAGGTTTGCGGCCAGAGGTTGAGTCGGGCGACCGGGCGTGTAAAGGAACAGCCGACGTGACAGCGGATATTCTTCCGTCTTGACGGCGAAATTTGATGGTGGCGTGATCAGTCCGCAACCGGCCTCGATGTTCAGAGGTTTGGCGCTGCGCTGATAGCTAAACCCGACCACGCCGATAGCGAGCGGATCCGCCGCCACCCAGTCGGACTGTTCGGAGTGATTTGTCGTCCGCTTTGCGCTGTTGACGAGGCGGAGGTTTCTCGGCTGGAGGACGAGCGTGTTGAACGTCTCCCAGGTGCCGGAGTCCGAAGTTGGCGCGTAGACGTTGATTGCGCCTGGCGGATAGCCCACTTGCGACCAGTCCGTCACCTGACCGGAAAAGACCTTGGCAACCTCATCGAGCGACATCGAGATCGCCGGATTATTGACCGATGTTACAATCAGAAGGCCATCCAGAGCGATCACGTGTTCGTTGGTAGCGGAGCGCATATCTCCCAATCCGGCCGCATTGAGCGCCACAGCCTCGGTGTCCTTGATCGGACGCGACGACAGGCCAATATCCACCTGCCGCTGGCGCAGCGAACGAAAGCTTGCGCTCGAGCCCTGCCGCCTCAACGAGATGCGTGCAACTTCTCGCCCGCTGAGATCGGACAGCCGAAACGCCATATTGAGCGGGTTGGAACTGCTGACCACTGTCGACTGCAGTTTGAGTTTTGCTGCATAGGCCTGAATAACCTCAGGCATCAACTGCGCGCCAATTGTGTTTGAGCCGGCCAGCGCAACTTGTGACGTCCGCCCTGGTGTAAACAATCCGGCAAGCGAGACCTGCGGCTTGATAGGCCGGGACGGGCATCCGTCGCTAATACAGTTGAACCGGGTTGCGTCAACTTCCATCTTGCCGAATGAGGGGTTTATAATGGTGTAGCGTTTGCCGTCGAATGCACGAAGTTCACCGCTGATTTGAAAGCCCCCGCCGCCTTTGAGTGCGAGCGTGATGTCAGCCGCCGCGACCGGGCTGGCAAACACAAGCAATACTGCGGCCATAACGTTCAGTCTACTGCAAATGTCGCTCAAACTCGAAAACCCAACGGCCCGCAGCATGTGCTCTCTCCCGTCCAAAGTTCGATGCTCTTTCGTTCGTTGCACATCGACGCCTAACGCCGGATGCGAATGTCATTGACCGCCGACCAAAGATAGCGCGCGGCATTGTCCAGTCGAGTGCCGCACTTGCCAGCGGGGATCAGGCCGCGCCGCACGGTCAACGGCGCCGTGCCATCCAATCTGAAGACCTTGAAGCGGACCATCGCCATCGGCGCATCACCGCAGTAAGGAGGTGACAGCTCGGAACCCCGGCTTTGAAAATCCAGAGCAAGACTTATGGCGCCAAATTTCTGGCCCGGCCAGCGGATCAAAGTAAAGACTTCCGCCTTCGTGCCTTTGTCATTGGCGTTGCCGATCCGCGAAATCCACCCGTGCGCGCGCTTGTTGACCGCGACAAGACTTGCAACCTGACCATAGGTGCGATTGTTGCCGGCCCAAACGTGACCGTCACTGCCCGGGCGCGCTGCGTATTCATTGACGTGAAGATCCAAATTTACCGGCGCGTCCCAGACGATCGCAACCTTCGTCAGGTTCGCCATCTCGAGCGCAGGGATCGCGATTGATTTGGCAGGCTCGCCGTCGAACGCGAGTGACAGCTTGGCCGTGACACCTGAAAACAGATCGAGCACGACCTCACGCCTGCCGCTCGGGTCGAGAGCGTAGTCGAAGGTTGTTGCCGCGTACGTCAAACGGAAGCCTTTGCCAGCACGGCACGGCGAAACAACTGCGATCGCCAGCTGCCCGGTGTTGGCGCGGGCCACGACCGCGATCGAGGGATCAGGGCATGGCCGCCCGGCGCCCGGCGCACCGGTCTGGGCGCTGCCGCCTGGTTTGCGCGGCCGGTTTGGCCTTGTCGGCTGCGGCGAGCGCGGGGTCTTCACAGATGATGCGAGAGCAGTCTGGTCGCTGACCGTCCGGCCGGTTGGCCGGGCCGCCACCGGCGTCTTCGCTTCGCCCGCCGCGCTGGGCTGATGCGGTGCTTCCGGAGCCGGATCGGCATCGGGCGGCGGCAGAAAGACGTGCTGGCGGCCACGGTCACCTGCCCGCGCGTCGGCGCCCGAACGATCGCGATCGCCGGTTGACTTGGCGTTACGCCCGACAACGGCACCGGTTTTGCGCTCGCTTGCACTGGTCTGGTCGAAGCTGTGCGTGGCGCGTTCGGTTGACGGCTCGGCTGGCGTGTTCGTGTTGCTGGCGGCCCGGCGCACCTCCTCGTTCATGAGCCTTGTGAACTTTTCGGCCTCGGCAAAGTTGCCCTGTGACATGTAGATCAGGGTTAGATTTCCGAGCGCGGTACGGATCACATCGCGATCGGCGCCCTCGAGTTCGGCAAACTCGGTGACAACCTTGCGGTAGAGTTCGCCGGCCCGTGCGAGCTGATCGTTCAGCCGGTGGAGCTCGGCCAGATGGTTGAGCATCCGCCCGGTTTGTGGATTGGGCTTGGCGCCGGGATTGGCCAGTGTCGCAACGTGACGATCGAGCAAAGCGATTGCTTCGGTGAAGCGCGCCTCGCGCTTGAGCCTGGCAATCTCGAGGTTCAGCTTGGCCTTGGTCGTATCGGTTGCAAACGCCGCAGAACTTGATCCGGCCGCCACGGCAACCGCGATTGTCACGCATCCCGTTCGCACCGTCCGCACCGTTCGCGCCCAAGAAGAAATCATTGTACCAATTCCAACGTCGATTTTAGGCAACGATGAACGAGCACCTGCAACTGCACGGGCCAGCGTCCTGCGGCGACAGCAGGGCAACTGCATAACCGAACGGCAGCACCATTTCACCGAACTGAAAGTCGTACGCTGTGGTGCCGCCTCGTGAACTCGGCTCAGTCACCGCTTCTTATTCAGCACACAAATTTGTCGGAAAGTCGACTCAATTCGCATATGTCGGACTTGCAATCGTCGGCGTGTGTGACTTTTGCTTCTTCAGTTATCCGAACAATCTATTGTATTTACATCTTTTTGTGAGTTATGCATGCGCGAACGTATGTGCGCCACTCGGTATGCGGATTTGTAGCTATCCGCTCGAGTATGCGGTTTTGTAACCGTTGCGCCAATCCGATCACGTCGTCACCAGGCGGATCGCCGGCACTCAAATTGGATCGGTTCGGTTCATCCAGGTCATTTTGCCTGCGGCGGACCTGCATTGCCGGCGCTTATTTTCTGCAGCTAGAGCAACCTGCCTTTATTCGGAATCGGAACGATCCCGAATAAAGGCACAAAGTTGCTCGCCTCTAAAGTGGCGATCATCTTTGTGCTTTAAGTTGGAACCGCTATTGCGGCTCCAACTTAAAGCACGATGATCTATCGCGCGGCGGCCAGTGCCTCGGGCAGGGCTGCTTCAAACAAGTCGAGATCGGCTTTCTTGCCGGCACTGATGCGGATACAGCGGTTGAGGGGCGCGACGCCCGGCATTCGGACAAAGATGTCCCGGTTGAGCAGTTCGGCCATGACGCGTTGGCCGTATGCGCCGTCACGCAGGCAATCGATGGCAACGAAATTAGTTGCCGATTCGATCGCAGACAAGTCGTTGGATTGGGCGATGGCGCTAATGCGCGCGCGGGCGGCGGCAATCGCAGCAACAGTGTCGCGCAGGTAAGCCTGGTCGCCGATCGCGGCGCGAGCTGCGATCTGGGCCAGCCTGTTTACCCCATAGTGATTGCGCACCTTCTCGAAGTTCGAGATCACGCCGGCCTCGCCAATGCAGTAACCAACGCGCGCGCCGGCCAAGCCGTAGGCTTTCGAAAACGTTCGAAACCGCAGGACATTTGGATTGCTCACATCGATCGGTGGCAGGGCATCGGCTGGTGCGGTATCGCAATAGGCCTCATCGAGCACAAAGGTGGTGCCATCGGGGAGGGCGTCAATGAGCGCCAGTATCTCGTTGGCCGACCACCACGTGCCCATCGGGTTGTCGGGGTTGGTCAGATACAGGATCTTTGCGCCCGATGCCGTGGCCGCATCAAGCAGGGCGCCAATGTCCTCGCGATCGTCCTTGTAGGGAACCTTGGTGAGACGGCCGCCACAGGCTGCGACGTGAAAATTGAATGTCGGATATGCCCCGTCAGACGTAACGACGGCGTCGCCCGGTTCGACCAGCATGCGATTGGTGAGGCCGAGCCCGCCATCGATGCCTTCGACGATGACCACGTTTTCGACGCCAACACCGTGAAACGCCGCAATCGCCGTCTTCAGATCAAAGTTGTCCGGATCACAGTATTTCCAGTTGTCTGCGGCGGCGTCTTGAATGGCAGCGATGGCTTGAGGTGAAGGTCCGAACACGCTTTCGTTGGCGCCAATGCGCGCCTTGAACGGCGCCGCGCGTGCCCGTTCCTGGGCCTCCGGTCCGACGAACGGAACGGTCGAGGGAAGGTCCTGGATGATGTTCGTATAGCGTGGACTGGACATGGTTTGCTCTAAAGTAGGTGTTGCGCGCATGCGCCCCGCGCACCGACGAGGCAGGCACACATGATCAGACAAACGGGTGACAATTGTTGCCTGCTGGATCGGCTTAAAGCAAGCATAGTTCCGCCAGTTCACGGCGCATCGCCGGCGGCATGTCGGCAACATCGCTGTCGGTATTGGCTGTCATGTCGGCTGGCGCGTCGGCCGGTTCCAGATAGCGCCAGCCCTGAAAGGCGCGCCGCGGTGTCGGCCGCACGGCGATCAGTTTCGGGTCGAGATGGAACAGGCAGCATTTCGTGCCATCGTCCTTGCGGCCGGGTTCGAGCCCGACAATCCTCTGGCGCACCTGAATGACACCGCGAATGACCCAGTAAATCGAACCGCCATCCAGGATCTCATCACGGCGTTTGGGCACCATGCGCGTGCGATGGAAAAGGCGTGGCGTACCGACGTCCCGCGTCGTTGCCTCAAGCCTGGCCCGCTGCCAGCGAGCCAGATCTTCAATGGCATCGACGCCGACACAGAGCTTTATGATGTTAACACTCAATCGCCCGCCTCCGGCCGCAAAGACGCAATCACCGCTCCCTCGTTGACCTGGGCATCCGGCGCGACTTGAACCTTGTCGATCGTTCCGGACCGCGGACTGACCAGCAGATGCTCCATTTTCATTGCTTCGACCACTGCAATGCTGTCGCCCTCCGCAACCTCAACCCCGCTGGTGACAAACAGCTTGGCAACCCGACCGTTGATCGGCGCGCGCACGACATCTCCGGCATCGCCATTCTCGATCGCGTCGATGTCATAGTTCGGCAGGCTGACGGTGACGTGCTTCATGTCGTGCAGCACATACGCGCGTTCGGCATCGGTCAGACAGAAGGCCGGTTCGATATCATCCTCGGGCAGCATTTCGCCGGTTATGAAATCGCCAACGATGACGGCGACGGGCACACCATCGACCTCAAACCGCGTTCTGGCATCGTGCCAACTTATGCTAACCGCATGCTCCCGGCCGTCGGCCATGACCGTGCGCGCAATCTTGCGCTCGCCGCCGAGCTGGAAGCTGTCGGACCTGTCCCAAGGCTCGGCGAGTTCATGATCGAAGTCGCGACCGTCACGGTAGGCGTTGTTCACGAGCAGTGCACGTGTGCCTTCGGCAAGCGCCAGCGGCGCCGGTTCGGCATCGACAAACCCATCCAGTCGCTCGCCAATCAGGCCGGTGTGCATTTCACCGCCATAGACCGCACTGTCCGTTATCAGGCGATGCAGGAAGGCGAGATTGGTCTTGACGCCGATCACGGCAACGTCACGCAGGTCCTCGCTCAGCGTGTCCAGCACCGCCTCGCGGTCGCTGCCAACCCGGATCAGCTTGGCAATCATCGAATCATAAAATGGCGAGATCGAACTACCGGCTTCGACACCGGTCTCAATCCGAAGCCCGTCGTCTTCGACCGCGTCAAACTCAAGCAGCGTGCCGAGCGCCGGCGCAAAGCCGTTGGCGGGGTCCTCCGCGCACAGGCGAACTTCAACCGCGTGGCCACCAAAGGCAATGTCATCCTGCTCCAATGGCAACGGTTCACCGGCCGCCACCCGAAACTGCCATTCGACCAAATCCAGGCCCGTGATTTCTTCGGTAACCGGGTGCTCGACCTGCAGGCGGGTGTTCATCTCGATGAAGTACCACGGCGCTTCGGGACCAAGCAGCCCGCCTTCGACCAGAAACTCGACCGTGCCCGCCCCCTCATAGCCGACGGACCTTGCAAGCGCGACCGCGGCGTCGGTCATTTTGCGTCTGAGAACGGCAGACATGCCCGGCGCCGGCGCCTCTTCGACGACCTTCTGATTGCGGCGTTGCAAGGTGCAGTCACGCTCGAACAAGTGGACGACGTTGCCGTGGCTGTCGCCAAAGACCTGGACCTCGATGTGGCGCGGCTTGACCACAAACTTCTCGATCAGCACCTGGGCGTCGGCGAAGGCTGCGGCGGCCTCGCGCTGTGCGCTTTCCAGAGCCTCGATGAATTCGTTGGCCGCGTTGACCAGGCGCATTCCGCGTCCGCCGCCGCCGGCGACCGCTTTGATCATGACCGGATAACCGATCGCGTTTGCCTGTTCCTGCAACACTGCCGGGTCCTGGGATTGGCCCTGATAGCCCGGGACAACCGGCACACCGGCATCGATGGCAATGGTCTTGGCTCGCGCCTTGCCGCCGAGTGCGCGCATCGCATCGCCCGACGGCCCGATGAATTTGATGCCGGCCTGGTCGCAGGCCTCCGCAAACCGCGCATTTTCAGCGAGAAAGCCATAGCCCGGGTGAATACAGTCGGCGCCGGTCTGCTCGGCTGCTGCAATGATCTTGTCGATCCGAAGGTAGCTCTCGGATGCCGGGCCGGGCCCGATCAACACCGCTTCATCGGCCATCTGGACGTGCAGGGCTGCAGCATCCGCCTCCGAATAGACGGCGACCGTCGCGATCCCCATTGCATTGGCAGTGCGGATGATCCGGCAGGCGATCTCGCCACGGTTGGCGATCAGGACTTTCTCGAACATCTAACGGTTCTGCCCGGAGTTTGCTGGCGCCGCAATCGTTACTCGCATGCTGCACACAGCCATTTGGTTATGCTTTTTGGCGATCGGTCATGTTTACGGGCCGGTGCGTTTGCACGTGCCGTGATACTGCGACACCACCGGCTGGCCGAACAGCCCGAAATGGCGTGAATGGACCGCCGGAAAGGAACCATCCGACGCCGGCTCGCCGTAGATCGTCGTAATGTTGAGGTAGCCCTCGGTAATCACTTCGAGGAAGTGATTGGCCCCGATCGCGCGCACGATCTTCAAGTCACCCTTGCCCTTGCTCGTGACAAGTGCCGCGTGCTGGCGGCGCAGATCGACGTCGCCGATCTCAAACGCCAGCGCTGATGCAGGCGCGGCCTGAAAGACGTCGTTTTCAAAGGTGTTCACGGTTCCGCCCGGAAAACTGCAACGAAACCCGTTGGCGGCCGCGGCCGAACCGGCCGCAAGGAGACAGCTCACATAGATGACGGCGCAATACGCCTCGAAGGTGTGGGTTCGCCTCATGACGACTTTCTCCTGCGCTTGGCTCCTGCGCTTGGCTCCTGCGCCTGGCTCCTGCGCCTGTTCGCTACATGCGCAACACGCCGAATTTGGTTTCCTCGATCGGCGCGTTAAGCGCTGCCGATATTGCCAGTGCCACGACGCGGCGGGTCTCCTGCGGCGTGATGATCCCGTCATCCCAGATGCGCGCGGTCGCATAGTAGGGATGACCTTCCTTTTCGTACTGATCGAGAATGGGCTGCTTGAAGGCGGCTTCCGCGTCGGCCGGCCAGTGCTTGCCTTCGGCCTCCAGATTGCTGCGCCGGACCGTTGCCAAGACGCTCGCGGCCTGTTCGCCGCCCATCACCGAGATGCGCGCATTCGGCCACATGAACAGAAACCGTGGATCATAAGCGCGACCGCACATCGCATAGTTACCGGCACCATAGCTGCCACCGATAATGACCGTCACTTTCGGCACGTTGGCGCAAGCCACCGCCGTTACCATCTTGGCGCCGTTGCGTGCGATGCCGCCGGCTTCGGCCTCACGGCCGACCATAAAGCCGGTGATGTTTTGCAAAAACAGTAGTGGGATGGCGCGTTGGCAGGCCAGCTCGATGAAATGGGCCGCCTTCTGGGCGGTGTCGGAATAAAGTATGCCGTTGTTGGCGAGAATGGCGACCGGCAGGCCCTCGATATGAGCAAAGCCCGTCACCAAGGTGGTTGCATAGAGCGCCTTGAACTCGTCCAACTCGGATCCGTCGACAATCCGTGCGATGATCTCGCGGCTGTCATACTGGGTCATGAGATTGGTCGGGACCACACCGTTGAGTTCGGCCGGATCATGGGCCGGCGGGCGCGACTGCCTGCGGTTGACGACTGCTTTGTCGGGCTGTGGCAAATGGCCGACGATTGATCGTGCGATTTCCAATGCGTGTTGGTCGTTGACGGCGTAGTGGTCAACCACGCCCGACAAACGCGCATGCACGTCGGCGCCGCCGAGATCCTCGGCGCTGACCTCCTCGCCCGTCGCCGCTTTGACCAATGGCGGGCCGCCAAGGAAGATCGTGCCCTGGCGGCGAACGATGATGCTTTCGTCGGCCATCGCCGGCACATAGGCGCCGCCGGCGGTGCACGAGCCCATCACGATCGCGATCTGAGGGATGCCTTCGCTCGACATTCTGGCTTGATTGAAAAAGCTGCGGCCAAAATGATCGCGGTCCGGGAACACCTCGGTCTGATGCGGCAGGTTGGCGCCGCCCGAATCAACCAAATAAATGCACGGCAAACGGTTCTGGCGGGCAATTTCCTGGGCGCGAATGTGCTTCTTGACGGTGGCCGGATAGTAGGTACCGCCCTTGATCGTGGCATCGTTGCAGATGATCAGGCATTCGCGACCGGCAATGCGCCCGATGCCGGTGATCAGCCCGGCACCGTGAATATCGCCGCCATACAAGCCGTGGGCGGCGAGTTGCGACAGTTCCAGAAACGGTGAGGCCGGATCGATCAGCCCCATCACCCGGTCGCGGGGCAGGAGCTTGCCGCGCGCGACGTGTCGTTCGCGGGCGCGCTCGGGCCCACCGAGCGCGGCGACAGCGCGCTGCTGGGTGAGATCGCCGACCAACGCGTCCATCGCCTCTCGGTTGGCCCGAAAGGCGTCGGAGGTTGGATTGATCGCGGTCGCGAGCTTGGCCATGTGGTCCCCGTATCGGCGCCTGCGATAAGACGCCAGTGATTGCAACCGGATCAAAAGCTTACTTTGCGCTCGGAGTCCAGCCCGACCGGTTGACCGGCAGCCGGAGCGCTGGCGCCCCGCCGCCAAGGCGCGAGCGCAGTCAGCCAAAGAAGGCGCGCGCGCAGATAGCAAAGCTCGCCCGCGCAAACAACCTCAAAGCCGGGCGGCGATCCACGCCGGGCTAGAGCAACCTGCCTTGATTCGGAATCGGAACGATCCCGAATAAAGGCAGAAAGTTGCTCGCCTCTGAAGTGGCGATCATCTTTGTGCTTTAAGTTGGAACCGCAATAGCGGTTCCAACTTAAAGCACGATGATCTAGGATCTGGGCTTTGGCGGCGCCATCGGAGCTTCGGCTTCTTTCCAGGCGCCGACGCCACCGATCATGTGCGCAACAGGCGCCAAGCCCATGTCTTGCGCCGTCTTTGCTGCGAGCGCTGAACGCAAGCCGCCGGCACAAAAGAAGATGAACTCCTTGTCTTCGCCGAACACCGGCTTGTGATAGGGGCTTTGCGGATCGATCCAAAACTCCAACATCCCGCGCGGGCAGTGATACGCGCCTTCGATCCGACCCTCGCGATCCAGTTCGCGCGGATCGCGGATGTCGACCAGTACGACGTTGTCATCGGATCGGCGCGCCAGTGTTTCTGCGACAGAATATTCCTTGATTTCCTTGCGAGCTTCCTCGACCAGCGCCCGCGCGCCTTTCGTGATATTCTGCACCATGATTGCGCCTCCACTTAATTGCCAACATTTCCATCTAGTGTTCTGGATCAGTTGCTTGATTCGCGGATGAACTGGTCAAGCGTCTGTTACTCCAGTACACAAACAAAAGGTTAGCTTAGTTTTCCGGCGGAGACGGATGGCTAGCATCCGTCGGATTAGGAACACTAGATCATCGTGCTTTAAGTTGGAACCGCTATTGCGGTTCCAACTTAAAGCACGATGATCGCCACTTTAGAGGCGAGCAACTTTCTGCCTTTATTCAGGATCGTTCCGATTCCGAATAAAGGCAGGTTGCTCTAGCAGAGAGCGAGCTTGATCAGCAACAACCGTCGTTTGCACAGGCGTGGTAAAAGGACGGAGATTGATCGAGTCGCGAGGTGTTGCACTTGCTCAGCAAAAGAACGATCTGTGCCGTGATGAGCCTCGCCCCGGCGCTCTTGGGTTGCGCGGCGCCGGGCCTGTTGCCGGACACATCGAACACGACCCTGACGCCGAAGATGGCGAATGGCGGCAGATATGTCCTCTCCGCACACGAGCGGAAGCTGCCGTGTTCACGGTTGCGCGGCCGGATCCAATTGCGGGTGCTCGAGATTCGCGACCGCGCTACCAAGCGCCAGCCGACGCTGGTGTCGCGCGCGATACGTTCGACCGCAAATTCCATCCCGGGCTGGCACAGAAAGACCCCGGCCCTGGGCGGTCGCTATGACCTCGCCGTGCTCACCGCCTACAACAACAGGCTCGGCCAGCTTGGTTGTGCGACCTACGATATCGCGACGGAGCTGTCGCCGGGCGAACGCGACAAATGGCAGATTCGTTGAGCCTCGATGGCGGTGCATCACGGCGCCGGCAACAGCTCACTGGAGCGGCCCGTCCACCAATAGACCAGCAAGCCAATCCATTCTTTCACGGCCTTGTCGGTTCGCCGAAGTCCCTTTGCGAAATATGAGAACGGCACCGCCAGATCGGATGCGCCGGTTGTACGATAGTCGACAGGATAAGCGACGACATTGTAGCCGGCTTTGCGGAACACTCCGATGGCCCGCGGCATGTGCCAAGCCGACGTGACGAGCAAAAACCGGTCGGACTTTGCGGGCTGCACCAAACGTTTTGTGAAGATCGCATTCTCCCAGGTGTTGCGCGATGCGCCCTCCAAGACGATGCGGTGATCGCCGATCCCGACATCGCGAAGGTAGGCGCCGACGGCGGGCGCTCCGCTGTGGCCGCGTTGCAGCTTGACCACGGCACCGCCGGTGAAGATCACGCGCGCGCGCCGTATCCGCCTGGCGAGCCGCACCGTTTCGCTGATGCGCTCGGCGGAACCGATTAATGCCAGCGTATCGCGCGCGTGGCTCACGTTGGCGTTCTCAAAACCGCCCAGCACAATGATACCGGAATAATCGTCCCCGGCATCGACAGCGGGCACCGGAAAACGCTGTTCCAGCGGATAAATCAGCGCGTTGCCAAGCGGGGAAAACCCAACCAGCACGAAGCCGGCAAAACTGATCATCAACACCCGGCGCGCCGATTTCTGCGTGGCACGGCGGCTTAACAGCACAAGTCCGATCGCAAAGCCGATCAGGCAAAGATGCGATGGCGCAATCAGGAAGAAGGCCACCTTCGAGGCTACAAAGAACATCACCAGCACGCCTTCTTGCCAGTTGGATAGGGTTCGTTATGGGCCGGACCGTTGCATCACAGACGACGACGGATCGGCGGCGCGGGATGAGCATCCTTGCCGGTCAGTCCGATCGTGGTCTGAAACAGAGTCTGTGACCGCCGCATCCGGTCCTGTTCGGCGCTGCGGTCCTGCGCGCCCGGCAATCGCGCGCTGCCACTGCCGCTTGGCGCTGCTTTGATAGTGATGAGCGAGCGTGACACGGTCGGCGGTCTCGGCGAAAATCGCCCGTGCCAGATCGGCAAATCGGCCATCGTCACTATGGACGATCGGCGAGACCAACCACGCGCAGAGCGTCGGGTTGGATCTGATCAACAGCTGCAGGGCGTTGTCGACATCCCACCCACCGAGATCGATTGCATGTTGGTCAGGACCGGCCCCGCAAACATCTCGCCCAAACATCTCGCCCCGGCAACAGTTGTAAGTAATCCGTCAGATCACGTGCGTAGACAAAGCGCACATCATCGTCACTGTCTGGCGAACCAAAGCCCCAGGCCCAACAACCCAGTCGGTCACTGCGGCTCATAGCAAACGGCTTGCAGCTTGTTGCCGTCGGGATCGCGCACATAAGCGGCGTAATAGTTCGGACCGTAGTGTGGTCTGAGCCCGGGCTCGCCTTCGCACATTCCCCCGTGTTGCAATGCGCGACTGTGAAACTCACGAACCTCAGACCGGGTGTCGGCGACAAACGCGATGTGCGTTCCGTTGCCCCAGGTTGCCGGTCTGCCATCGACCGGAAGGTAGATGTAGATGGTCGGCATTGCGCCATTCCTGTCATAGGCTAACGGCTTATCCGGCGGCTTCGGCAGCCGCGAAAATCCCAAAGATCCAAGCACGTCGTCATAAAAGCGTGCCGACCGCGCTATGTCGTTCGTGCCTAAAGTTATGTGACTGATGATCGACATGCCTAGTCCTTCTTCGCTATCGCTATCGCCACCGCGACCGTGATAGCATGTTAGGACGTTACCTGAAACGTTTGCCCCCCGACATTGCCGGTCCAGGCCTCCGAGCGCGGTCCGACAAGGCCCAACCACGACAATAACCGCAGATATCCCGTATTTGTGCATAACACGGCGTCCCGGCGCCTGGTGAACCGTGAACATGCAAACCATTCTTGCGACAAAACGGACACATGAGTCCGAACGATCGTGGTCACTCTTGCGCCGTGGCTACAAGCAAGATTAGAAATGGCGACAACAAGTAATTTGCCGTGTGGACCACGCATGGCGGCAAGGGGAGGAGTGTGCCAGTGAGCGGGGGCAATGAGCCTCGTCCGCAGAACGCGGCGTTAGATACGATCCCGAAGCTGTTGCTGCGCAACGCCACGTCGTTTGCGAGCCGCCCGGCTTATCGAGAAAAGTACCTTGGGATTTGGCAGACCTGGAACTGGCGCGAGACCCGTGACCAAATCCGGGATTTTTCAATCGGCCTCAACCAGCTCGGCCTAAAGCGCGGTGAAACGATTGCGATCGTCGGCGACAATCGCCCGCGATTATACGCAACATTTGCCGCTGCACAAAGTCTCGGTGCCGTTCCTGTACCTGTCTATCAAGACTCCGTTGCCGACGAGATGGCCTACGTCCTGGAGCACGCCGCGGTCAAGTTCGCGGTGGTCGAAGATCAGGAACAGGTCGACAAACTGCTCGGCATTGCGGACCAGCTCCCGGCCCTCGAAAAGGTCATCTACGTCGATCCGCGCGGGCTGCAAAAGTACGACCATACCAATCTGCACGACTTCACCGACGTGCAGCAGCTCGGCCGTGAGGCGATGCAGGCGGAGCCGGGCAAAGAGCAATGGTGGCGCGACGAAATCGCGGCCGGCAAAGGTTCTGACGTTTGCGTCATGCTCTATACGTCCGGCACCACCGGGCGTCCGAAAGGCGTCCTGCTCACGTTCGACAATCAGATTATCTCCGCGCGCAATGCCAATGCGTTCGACAAACTGAACGAATACGACGAGATCATCGCCTATCTGCCGATGGCATGGGTTGGCGACAATATCTTTTCGATTGCGCAGGCCTATGATGCAGGCTTTTGTGTGTCGTGTCCCGAGAGCCCTGAGACCATCCAGGCCGACCGTCGCGAGGTCGGACCGACGTTTTTCTTCGGGCCGCCGCGCGGCTTCGAAAACCAGCTGACGGATATCACCGTGCGTATGCAGGACGCCGGTGGCTTCAAACGCTGGCTCTACGGTGTGTTCCTGCGCGTTGCCGAGCGCTGCGGGGAGCGCATTCTCGAAGGCAAGCCCGTCAATCCGTACGATCGGTTCATGTACTGGCTCGGCAACATTTTCGTCTACGGTCCGTTGCGCAACCAGCTCGGCCTGTCGCGCTGTCGCATTGGCTATACCGCCGGTGAAGCGATCGGGCCGGAGATGTTCAAGTTCTACCGGTCGATCGGCATCAATCTCAAACAGCTTTACGGACAGACCGAGGCCTCGGTGTACGTCACCGCCCAGCCGGACGGCGAGATCTATGCCGACACGGTCGGCAAACCGTCCCGCGACGTCGAGCTCAAGATTGCCGACAACGGCGAAGTGCTCTACCGCAGCCCCGGCGTGTTCCAGGAATACTTCAAGAACGAGGAGGCGACGCGCTCGACCAAGACGGCCGACGGTTGGGTGCATTCCGGCGATGCCGGTTTCATCGACACGCGCGGACACCTGGTCATTATCGACCGGGCAAAGGATGTCGGGCGCCTCAACGATGGTTCGCTGTTTGCTCCGAAATACCTCGAAAACAAGATCAAGTTCTTCCCGGAAATCCGCGAGGCGGTCGCCGTTGGCGACGGCCGTGATTTTGCGACCATGATGGTCAACATCGATCTGGTCTCCGTCGGCAACTGGGCCGAACGCAACAATGTCATCTACGCCAGCTACCAGGAACTTGCCGGTCACCCGGAAGTCTACAAAATGGTTGAGCGCCGTGTTGATGAACTGAACCAATCGCTCAAGGACGAGCCGCGCATGGCCGGCTCGCAAATCAAGCGCTTCTTGATCCTGATCAAGGAACTTGATGCCGATGACGGCGAACTGACCCGAACACAGAAGGTCCGGCGCAGCTTCATTTCTGAGCGCTATGCACCGCTGATCACGGCTCTCTATGACGGATCGACTGTCTGCCACCTGGAGGCCGAGGTGACCTTTGAGGACGGCCGCAAAGGCACCATCAAGGGTGATGTCCGCATTGTTGACATGGAGACTTATCCGTCAACGGCTGAGCCGGTCAGGGAGGCCGCTGAATAATGAATCAGGTCCTGGGCGAAACTGCGCCGGTGTCGGCCGAGAACCGGATCAGTGATGAAGTCATCCTGCAAGTGGACAACGTCTCGCTGAGCTTCGGCGGCGTCAAGGCGATCCGCAACGTCTCGTTTGATATCAAGAAAGGCGAAGTCCGCGCCATCATCGGCCCCAACGGCGCCGGCAAGACGTCGATGCTGAACAGCATCAACGGCTTTTACCACCCGCAGGAAGGCACGATCACCTATCTCGGGCAGACCCGCCGCCGTATGAAGCCCTACATTGCAGCGACCCAGGGCATTGCCCGCACATTCCAGAACGTGGCGCTGTTCCGCGGGATGTCGACCCTCGACAACATCATCTCGGGCCGCACGCTGAAAATGAAGGCCGGACTGTTCTGGCAGATACTTCGCAAAGGTCCAGCCGAACAGGAAGAATTCCGTCATCGCGAATTTGTCGAGCACATTATCGACTTTCTCGAGATCCAGTCGATCCGGCGCACACCGGTCGGCCGCCTGCCCTATGGTTTGCAAAAGCGCGTCGAGTTGGGCCGTGCCTTGGCGATGGAGCCAACGTTGCTGCTGCTCGATGAACCAATGGCCGGCATGAACCTCGAGGAAAAGCGCGACATGAGCCGCTTCATTATAGATGCCAATGAACAGCTTGGGACGACGATTGCGTTGATCGAGCACGACATGGGCGTGGTCATGGATTTGTCGGACCGCGTCGTCGTTCTCGACCACGGCGAGATGATCGCCGACGGGACGCCGCAGGACGTTCAATCAAACCAGGACGTGATCGATGCCTATCTCGGCGTCTCGCACTAAGCACTAGGACCCCGAAAGTATGGAAATACTGCATCAAGTTTTCGTCCAACCCTTCCTTGAGATGGGCGGCGCGCCCGACCTTTTGGTTCAAGTGATCTGGGAAGGGTTCGTATCCGGAATTCTATATGCCCTGATCGCACTCGGGCTCGTCCTCATTTTCAAAGCATCCGGCATCTTCAATTTTGCCCAGGGCATCATGGTCGTGTTTGCAGCGCTCGGTCTCGTGACGCTGTACGAACTTGGCGTACCGGCCTGGTTGTCGCTGATCCTGTGCATCGCGATGATGTTCGTTTTGGCGGTCGCGGTTGAAAAGGTCATTTTCAGGCCGCTGGTCAACCAGCCGGACATCATCCTGTTCATGGCGGCGATCGGCCTTAACACCTTCCTGATCGGGTTTGGTGAAACCATCTTTGGTGGTGAACCGAAGACGATGATTACCAGTGAAATCGGTTTGCCGACCGGGTCCACGGAAGTTGAAATGCTGGGTGGCCGGGTTATTTTCCAGCACATCGACGTGGCTGCCGCCGTTATCGCCGCATTGATGGTGACCGGGCTCGCGGTGTTTTTCAACAAGTCGAAAATCGGGCGGGCGTTGCGCGCTGTTGCCGATGATCACCAGGCCGCGATGTCGGTCGGCATCACCCTGCAGCAGATCTGGGTCACCGTTTGGTTCGCGGCCGGGATCGTCGCGCTGGTGACCGGCATCATGTGGGGCGCGCGGTCGGATGTGTCCTTTGCCCTGGAGATCGTCGCGCTCAAGGCGTTGCCGGTCCTGATTCTCGGTGGCTTTACCTCGATCCCCGGCGCGATCATCGGCGGCCTGATCATCGGCGTTACCGAAAAGATTGCAGAGTTCTACTGGGGGCCGATGCTCGGCGGCTCGATCGAGAGCTGGGTGCCCTATTTCGTCGCCCTGGTGTTCCTCTGGTTCCGTCCCCAAGGCCTGTTTGGCGAAAAGATCATCGAACGAATTTAGAAGGGTAGCGGCAGATGTTCTATCGCGAGGTAGGCGATCTCAAAACGAATTATCGCGACGATTCCGTCGTCCTGCAGATTTCTCAGGAGCGCTATGCGATCTACTTTCTGCTTGCGTTCATGTACTTGGCTGTGCCGTTGATCGCCGATGATTTCTGGCTCAACACCATTGTTATTCCGACACTGATCTTCTCGCTGGCGGCGCTCGGCCTCAATCTGCTGACCGGTTATGCCGGCCTGGTCTCGCTCGGAACCGGCGGCTTCATGGGCGTGGGCGCATTCGCCTGCTACAAGCTGACCAGCATCTTTCCCGACGTCAACATCGTCATTCACATCTTCCTGTCCGGTTTCGTTGCAGCGGCAATCGGGGTCTTCATCGGCATTCCCAGTCTGCGCATCAAGGGCTTCTATCTCGCGGTTGCAACGCTGGCGTCGCAGTTCTTCCTGGAGTGGGCATTCGGTCGGATTGCCTGGCTCTATAACTACAACGACTCCGGCGCCATCGATGCCATCAACCGCAGCCTGTTCGGCATTCCGCTAACTGAACCCTACGGCGCGCCGTGGTTTCAGTATCTGGTGGTTTTGACCATTGTTGTGTTCATGACGATCATTGCGGTCAACTTGGTGCGCGGACGCTTCGGGCGGCAATGGATGGCGATCCGGGACATGGATATCGCCGCCGAGCTGATCGGCATCCGATTGCTGCCGACCAAACTGCTAGCATTTGCGATTTCGTCCTATTATTGCGGCGTTGCCGGCGCGATGCTGGTGTTCCTGTCATTGGGCGCGGCCGAAGTTGAATCGTTCGACATTCTGAACGCCTCATTCCCGGTTCTGTTCATGATCATCATTGGCGGGCTCGGCAGCATCATCGGCTCGTTCCTCGGGGCCGCTTTCATCGTCGTACTGCCGATCATCATTTCGACGGTGCCGCGGGCCCTTGAACTTGACATTACCTCTTCGACGGTTGAGCACATTCGCTTCATGATCGTCGGCGCGCTGATCATCTTCTTCCTTATCGTTGAACCGGCCGGCCTGGCCCGGCTGTGGCAACTTGCAAGAGAGAAACTCAGACTTTGGCCGTTCCCGTATTAGCGATCAACAGGTGGGCCCGGCGACATGTGCGGGGCACGTAGCGGGGCACCAACCGGCCTGGTGACGGGCCAGCCAGCCGGCACAGCAGTTGTCAAAGAGAGCGGAAATGGATTGCTCTCTGGGTTGGCTGCGACAATAATGGCTCATGGGGCGGCGGAGGTCATCCGCCCCCAACATTGAGATACTGAAGGGCTAACAAGTGGAGGAAGCACCTTATGAGACTAACGAAGGCAATTCTCGGCCTCGCCGCTGGCGCGATGCTGACAACCGGCTTTGCCCTACAGGCTGAGGCTGAAGACAAGTTATTCGTCCCGCTGTTGACCTATCGCACGGGACCGTTTGCCGGTTCGGGCACGCCGAATGCCAACGGCATGCATGACCTGTTTACAATGCTCAACGAACGCGACGGCGGCATTGGCGGCGTGAAGGTTGAAGTTGAAGAGTGCGAAACCGGCTACAAGGCACAGAAGGGTGTTGAATGCTACGAAGCCATGAAGGGCAAAGGCGCACTCGTGTTTAACCCCTATTCGACGGGCATCACGCTGCAGCTGATCCCGAAGGCGCCGATCGATAAGATCCCGGTTCTGTCGATGGGTTATGGGTTGTCGGCCGCGGCTGTTGGTGAGAAGTTCCCGTGGGTCTTCAATGCGCCGGCAACCTACTGGAGCCAGGCATCCGGTGTGATCAAGTATCTGGCGAGCCGCAACAAGGGCAGCCTCAAGGGCAAGAAGATCGGCTTTACCTACCTCGACGTTGGCTACGGCCGTGAGCCGATCCCGCTGTTCAAGGCACTGGCCGAGGAAATGGGCTTCAAGCTGTTCCTGCTGCCGGTCGGCGTTAAGGAAATGCAGAACCAGGCTTCGCACTGGCTGCAGGTGCGCAAGGAGCGGCCCGACTACATGATCATTTGGGGCTGGGGTGCCATGACACCGACGGCGCTCAAGGAAGCCGCCAAGATCAAGTTCAACATGGAAAACTTCATTGGCGTCTGGTGGTCGGGCAGCCAGGTTGACGTCATTCCGGCCGGCAAGGGTGCCATCGGCTACCACGCCATGACGTTCCATGGCGCCAGCCCCGACTTCCCCGTACTGAAGGACATCATCAAGCATGTCATCAACGGACCGGGTAAGACGTTGACCAAAGATGCCAAGGCAGTGGAAGAGATCTACTACCTGCGCGGCGTCTTCAACGCGACAATCGTTGCCGAAGCAATCCGCAATGCGCAAAAGATCTCCGGCAAAAAAGTGATCAACGGCGAAGATATGCGCAAGGGTCTCGAAACGCTCGAGCTGACGCCTGCGCGTATTAAGGAAGCCGGCCTGGAAGGCTTTGTCGACTCGATGAAGATCACCTGCAAGGATCACGCTGGCGCCCACCGTATGTTCGTGCAGCGCTGGGACGGCAAGAGCTGGAAGAAGGCATCCGACTGGATCACGCCGATGCGCGAAAAGGTCCGCCCGATGCTGGAAGAGGCTGCCGCCAAGTACGTTGCTGACAAGAAGGACTGGGTTACCCAGAAGTGCAGCTAATCCGATTCCGGTAACTGTGGTCGTTTGAGGCCGCAGGTGGCCAGCACACAACACCGCGGTCGGCGCTGCTTGCGCCGGCCGACGTTTATCCTTGACTTCCATGAACCATGCTCGGCGACGGGCGCCAGGGGCTTTAGCTCAGATCTGGGACCGCAGTTCGCCCGCGCCGGCAAACGCAGCCGGCAAACGCAAAAGGGATCATCCGAGAATGGCCGTCGACACCGTCGTTGCTGAACAGGCGCAAACCGCAGGCGCACCGGACTCAATTCTGTCGGTGAACAACATCGAAGTGATCTACGACCACGTGATCCTGGTTCTCAAAGGCGTTTCGCTGGAAGTGCCGAAGGGCGGGATCGTCGCCATCCTCGGCGCCAACGGTGCCGGCAAGACGACCACGCTGAAGGCCGTGTCCAACTTGCTCCGTGCCGAGCGCGGCGACGTAACCAAGGGCTCGATACATTTTAACGGCGAGCGCGTCGACCGCCTCAGCCCCAACGACATGGTCAAGCGCGGCTGTATCCAGGTGATGGAGGGCCGCCACTGCTTCGAACACCTGACGGTTGAGGAAAATCTTCTGACCGGCGCCTATACGCGCAGCGACAATGCCGCGGTCAAACGTGACCTTGAGATGGTCTATTCGTATTTTCCGCGCATCGCCGAACGCAAGAAGAGCTTGGCCGGCTATACCTCGGGCGGCGAACAGCAGATGACGGCGATCGGACGCGCGCTGATGTCGAGCCCGCAGATGATCCTGCTCGATGAACCGTCGATGGGACTTGCCCCGCAGCTGGTCGAACTGATCTTCGAAATCACCAAGAAGATCAACCAGGAACAAGGCGTGTCGGTGCTGCTGGCGGAACAAAACACGACGGTCGCGTTGCGCTACGCGCAGTACGGCTACATCCTCGAGAACGGCCGTGTGGTGATGGACGGCGCTGCCAAGGATCTTGCCGACAACGAGGATGTCAAGGAATTCTACCTCGGCATTTCGGGCGGCGATAAGCAGAACTTCCGCGAAGTAAAGAGCTATAAGCGGCGCAAGCGCTGGCTTGCCTAGTGGTGTCTATCACCTAAAATGGCGTCTACGGTGCGCTGCCTCGGCGCGGCCGCCCTGGTGGCGCATGAGATCACGGGCTTTGGGGGCCGCGCGGAAGAGCGCGATGGTGCGGGCTAACTCTGAAACGCGCTACGGCCAAGGCGGACGGGCGTGGGCGCCGGCGGTGGCGGCAGCGGGGCGGCAATGAAACTCGAGACGCCTGGCTTCTATAGCGTTGCGGCCGGCAAACTTGCCACCGTGGTCACATCGCTCGACATGTCCGGCGGTCCGCAAGTTGCCCGTCGCGCGAAACCGGATGGCGTTGAACTCGAGCATTGGCCGGACGTCGACATTGGTGCTTATCGCGAACTCTATCGCCATGTTGGCGAGCCCTGGCTGTGGTTTTCCAGATTGCGCATATCCGATGCTGACCTTGCCGGCATCGTCAACGACGCCGACGTCGACGTCTATGCCGTGACATCCGCTGGTCGGGCCGAAGGGCTGCTGGAGCTCGACTTTCGCCGCGCGGGTGAATGCGAGCTGGCGTTTTTCGGCGTCTCGGAAAGGTTGATCGGAAGCGGCGTCGGCGGCTGGTTGATGGCGGAAGCTCAGAACCTCGCATGGGCCAGGCCGATCGATCGTTTCTGGGTGCACACCTGTACGCTGGATCATCCCGGCGCGCTCGGCTTTTACTGCTACTCGGGCTTTGTGCCCTACGAGCAGCAGGTCGAACTGATTGAAGACCCGCGTCTCAATGGCACGCTGTCGGCTGATGCAGCCTGCACCATTCCGCTCGCGATCCGCTCCGACGGCACAGATTGAGCATCAAGGAATGCTTCTGGCGCAGGACCACGGCGCTGTGCGCAACGCCCTGTCAGTTGGCAAACAAACCTCGACAACGGATGATTGACCGTGCCAGTGCTGCAGCCTATCACGGTTGCCAGCCACAACTGCATCGACATTCAAGGACAGGACCGCCCCAATGACTAATGATCTCACGCATTTCGATCAGCTCGAGACGCGCGATCCAGAACAGCGCGAACGCGCGCTGTTCAACATGATGCCAGGCTTTCTTGCGCGCGTGATGGAGACAGCCCCCGGTTGGGCACGGCATCTCGGCGGCGTCGATCCCAAGGCCGTCGTCTCCCGTGCGATGCTTGCAGCTTTACCCGTATTCCGCAAGTCGTCATTGAAGGAACTACAGGCACTGTCGCCGCCGTTTGGCGGGTTTGCAACATCGGACCTGCCGGCTCTGCAGCGCGCGTTCATGTCACCGGGCCCGATCTTTGAACCCGAAGGGCGCGGCGAAGACTGGTGGCGATCCGCCCGGGCATTCTATGCCGCCGGCTTCCGCGCCGGCGACGTCGTCCACAACACCTTTGCCTATCACCTCACGCCTGGTGCCTGGCTGGTCGATGCCGGCGCCCGAGCGCTGGGCTGCACGGTCATTCCGGCCGGCCCCGGCAACACCGAACAACAACTCGAAGCCATTGCTCACCTGCGCCCGACGTCCTACGTCGGCGTTCCCGACTATTTGAAGATCCTCTTGGACAAGGCGGCGGCGGCCGGCAAGGATGCCTCATCCTTCAAGCGCGCGCTGGTGTCCGGCGGCGCGCTGTTTCCGTCGCTGCGCCAGGAGTATCTGGATCGCGGCATTACCGTGTTCCAGGTCTACGGCACCGCCGATGCCGGCAACATCGCCTATGAGAGCGAAGCGCTTGAAGGCATGATCGTCGACGAGGGCGTGGTTCTCGAGATCGTCCGGCCGGGCACGGGCGAGCCGGTTCCGGCCGGCGAAGTTGGCGAAGTGGTGGTGACCACGTTCAACCGTGACTATCCGATGATCCGTCTGGCCACCGGCGATCTTTCAGCAGTGCTGCCGGGCGCCAGCCCCTGCGGACGGACCAATATGCGAATCAAGGGCTGGATGGGGCGCGCCGACCAGACCACCAAGGTCAAGGGTATGTTCGTTCACCCGGAGCAGGTTGCAGCGGTTGCCGGCCGTCATCCGGAGCTGGGCCGTGTCCGCCTCGTGGTCGACCGCGACGGCGAACAGGACACCATGGTATTAAAGGCAGAATCAACCAATCACGATTCCAACCTGGTCGAAGCCATTGCGCACTCGCTGCAGGAGGTCACGAAACTCAAGGGCGGCGTTCAACTGACCCCACCGGACACGCTGCCCAACGACGGCAAAGTCATCGACGACGTGCGCGACTACAATTCCTAAGTCGTCTGTGAAAATGTGAAAAGTCCTTCGGCTTCGCCTCAGTGTGTTCTTTGCCAAGGCCCTATGGCACAATTGCTCCTGGAGGTCGCCCGGCAGAGCATTTTTGCTTTGTCTTGCAGCGTCGTCTTGCAGCGTCACGGTCAAGCAACCTCAAGTTGCCGGGCCGGGCGCGCCGAGATTTGAGTTTGCCCTATTCGTCAATGTGGAAAAGCACACCGGAGCAATTTTGAGCACCGGCCACGCGCGTGCCGCGCGGTGGTGCATGGACCATAAGCGGCGCACAACGCAGCTGGGGCGGTATTATTTCACGACGGACTTTCGTCGTCCGGCGCCGTGATCAGATCCGGTCCGGCCAGGCCGCCTGCGGATCTGGTCCACCTGATCATCCGTCCGCCCGATCATTGGCCCGCTCACCCGAATGCTTAATCTGCAACCATGATCCGAACGCGGCGTTGAGGGCCTCGGTAACACTGCCGCTGTCGACGTCTTCCTTGTGCAGCGTGTGGGCAGCCCCGAGCGCCTTGAGTTCGGCTGCACGTCGCCGGTCGACTTCGCCGCTGACAATCACGATCGGGCCTTCATAACCGGCGCGCCTGACGAGCGGGATGGTTTGGGCAGCGTTGTCATTGGGTTTCAGATAGTCGTCGAGGAAGACGATATCGGGAACAGCTTCCAAGACCCGGTCAAGTGCGACCGCCAGTGTGTGGGCGCGGCGGATTTCAATGTCCCGGCCGAGAATGATGCTCAGCGTTGCCTGCAGGCGATCGGCATCAAAGGCCTCGTCTTCGACGATCAGCACATCTTTGATGTCGGGCAATGATTGCTTGGACCAGTTGGCATCGTTGCGTCTTGCCAGAATGTCACCACCAGTTGGTGCGCTCGTTGAGGACATGGAAGCACAGCCTTCTCATAGGTTGAACGACGTCCGCCAATATACAGATCGGATCTCTTGTAGACTGAGTATAGCTGAATTTTTAGCAACGAAAAGTTGCGGCGTCATTTCGCCTTTTTTGTAATCGCCCAGGTCAGGACAAATTTCGTCCCACGGCAATGCTGGGGATCCGATATCAACGCCAGCTCGGCACCTGCTGCATGTGCGGCGCGTTGAACCAAAGTCAACCCCATTCCGACACCATCTTCACTATTTCTGAGGCTCGTAAACGGCTTGAACACCGCATCTTGCAACTCCAGCGGTATACCGGGTCCGTCATCCGCAACCATCAGCCGAACCTCATCACCGTTGCTGGTCGTGTAAATCGATACAATGCCATCGTTTCTGTCGTGGTGCGTCATCGCATTTTCAATGAGATTGCGAAGGATTAGATCCAAAATCGCAACGGGAACAGGTAGCGGTGCCAGGTCATCGGCGATCTGAACCGTAAACGCGCGTGGAATATCGAAGGACGATAGTATCTCACCGAGAATAGCTTTGGTGGCGGTCGGCCCGCATTCCATGTCTTTGCGCAGGGCACGGTCCAATCGCGAGTATTCGAGGAGGCCGGCAATCATCGAAGACATTCGTTGCGACAACGCCTTCAAGCGGCTGACGTAAGCGCTCGCGTCAGCATCATTGTCCCTGGCGAGAGCGGCTTCGAGGTCCTCGGTGAAATAGCGCATCGCGCGCATCGGTGCCTTGAGATCGTGCGAGATGATGTGCGTGAATTCTTTGAGGCTGTTGTTTGCTTCCGTGAGCGTTCGGTTGGCGGCGTGGATCGCTTCGGTTTGCTGCAACAGTTGTTGTTCGGCGAGGCGTCCTCGGCGCGATTCGCGTTGCCGCTCGACGGTCGTTTCATCGACCGCGATCGCCGGTATGATCGCGACCAGATACTGCCTGCGTTGTGCCTGCCACGTCACCAAGTAGCTGACGCGCTGCCCAGCAGTTGGTGAATTCACCAGACGAACATTCGGCAGCTTCAGGGGCTCCGCCGCGGACTGGCGCAACTGCCGGAGCTTGACCTCCAATCCGAATAACGCCGGCATTGATTGACAGATATCGGCGCCGACCTGCACACAATCCGTCGGATTGCCATAGACCGTCTCGGCAATGAAATTCTCATCGGCCCAAATGATACCGAGAAATCCCGCCTCGCCCAGCACGCGCACGGCTGCATGTTCAGCATCTGACGCGATCACCTTATTGTCCGTCATGTCAGCAGTCCCCGCCGGACAATGGTCGCGGCCGCTTCTTCGAAGGTTTCAATCACGCCTTCGCCGGTTTTGGCACTGGTGCGCACCGCCTTTCGCATTGGCGTAACAAGGCGGTCCGGCAGTTGGACCTCCTCGCCTTCACCGAGCAGATCGACCTTATTCAGGATCACTGCCGAAAACCGGCCGGGAAGCTTGCTGTCGAATTGGTGTGCGAGTGCCGCAAGCGAGGCGACGGTGTTGGCGCGAGACACATCGCCGATCAACAAGGCGGCGTGTGCGCCCTGCATATAAACCGTATCGAGAAATGATTGACCGAAACTGCCGTCGGTATCCCAAATCAGGAACTTGAACGGCTCCCCGCCAGGGCCGTTGGGGATGTCATAGGTGAGTATATCGACACCAATGGTCGACCTGAACTCACCCCTGAATTCCTTGAACACCAAGCGCCGGGCAAGCGATGATTTACCAACGCCCACTTCTCCCAACAGCAGTATTTTGCAAGTGTTCAAGGTCTTTGTCCTGAGAACGGCTCAGCTTGTTTGGTCGCGCCCACTTGAAACGATAGCCTTTCGGAGTTGTTAGCCGGAAACAGCCCGCGCGCCGGTCCGGCCAGCCAACGCCCATGATCTCTCGGAGCACCGGCGGCGTGGCGGGCCGACCTGAGGCGGACATGATGCAACCGACCGTGGCGTTCGGCAAAGGGGAGGGCACACATCTCACATCGACCGTTCTTGCTTCAGTTGCCGCCGACTTCTCCGGTCAGCGCAATCTCGAACTGAACCCGCCGGTTCGCACTTTCGGGGCCCGTGACATTGCTGAGATTGACCGCGTTAGCGCGACCGACGGCAACAATGCGATCGCGCGCAACGCCACGCGCCACCAGCTCCTCGACCACCTTGTCCGCACGCGACTGGGCCAGTGGGTTGTTGCGGTCGGAGTTGCCGGTTTCGTCGGTATAACCAGCGACCCTGATGGTCACATCGGTCTTCGTGAAAATTTTGACGAGCCGATCGATTATCGCATCAGCCGCGGCCGGATCGCGATAGTCCGTGCCGTTGGCAAAGAAGATCGCATTGCGTTCAACGAACTCTTCGAGCCGTTCGAGATCCGTGATCTTCGCCAATACCTGTGCCGATACCTGTTCGGCCGGCCGAACCAGCAGTGCCTGCGACACGGCAATCGCTGTCGTCGCCAATCTTTGTGCTTGTGCCTCAAGGTATTCGGCCGTTGCGCCGACGTCAGAAGGTGGCGATGCCTGGTGGGATGGCGGTACCGGTTTCACGCTTTGATCGACCAGCGAGGCAACATCGGTTGCGGTTTTACCGATCGACAGCGACGAGGAATAGAGCGGCTTGTTCAGGTTCTGCAACGCGGCAAGATCGCGCCCGTTGGCTCGTGCGAGCGTTGTATAGGTGCCGAGTTGCCGCGTCAAACGCGCCATTTCCGACCTGATTGACTGCAGCCTACCGCGTTGCGCTTCGCTTTTAAGTCGCGCTTCGATGCGATCGAATTCCAGCTTTGCTTCGGCCAGTCTTTGATTGGTGCGCTCAAGGGCCTTCTGCACACCTTGGCGTCTCGCCTCGATTTCAGCCGCTGATATCTCAGATTTGAGATTGGCGAGCAAACGCGATTGATCGACGGCATTCTGATGCGGAATAATCGCAAGCTTGGCATTGACCTGCGAGGCCGGCAAAGCCGCTGCAAGCTTGGTTTGCAGACGAGACCGGATCGCTTTGTTCGGGGCGAGGCCGCTGACCCGGACGTCGCGGCCACGGAAGCCGACGTCGAGATTGACCGGATAGCCTTCGAGCTCCGGTATGCTCGCCAGAACCGACTTGGCTTGAGTGACCGTCCGCGACCATTCCAGCCACGTGTAGCCCCACCACAAGAGCCCGGCAAAAATCGGGATCGCAATGATGAAAAACAGCGCTTTGAGTGGACTGAATGCCAGGCCGGCCCGCTCGTTTCTTGCGTATATTGCTGCTGTTTTCTGTTCCACGTCGCCGGCGAGTGGAGCCAGATTGCGGGCCGAGATTTCGGTCTCAGCGCCAGTGTTCTCGGTCGTGTCCTTGACGCTGACGCGGTCGAGCAAGTTGAGGAATTCCTCATCGAAGATCGCGGCAACGCCGGACGGCGCCAAACCTCGGCATTTTGCTGCCACCAGATATACCGGCGACGCTCTGAGATAGACCGTGAAATCGTCCAACTCGAACGTCCGCAAATTGCCGCCGTCCGACTGGAACGTTTGGCTGGCAAAGTCGTTGATCGCCGACAGCACGCCGCTCATGTGGATGTCGCTGTTTGACAACTGGCGACCCGCCGGCCAGCGTGCGACCAGCTGGCCGCTGCCGCGTTTGATGAGGAAGATCTCTTCGACTTTGAGATGCTGGCTTTCCACGATCGCGAGCTCGGCAACCGACTTGCCGCTGAACAGACTGCGGATGCGCAGCATCATTCCGTTGCGTTCAACGCGTCGGCCAAGATCGCGAACCAGGTCCTTCATGGCGGTTGCCACGTAAGACCTCACCATCCGGCCGGTGATCGGATAGAGAACGTCGACCAGTTCATCCTGACTGTTGCGCAGTTCATAGCGGATCGTTTGGACAACAAACGGTGCCATGGCCTCCGAAACGTCCTTGTGATTGTTGACGTCTGCCTGGCGCAGCGCTTCATCGAGAGTAGCAGCGACGCTGCTGCTCAAGCGCTCTCTGGTCCCGGCTGTATCGAAAATGCGATCGACACGTTCCGTCAGCGCCTTGTGCTCCGCCGTTGCCTGACGGCTTGTGCCCTCGAGCGTTTGCACACGAGCGAGTGCGTGCTCAAGCCGCTGACCGAGATCGGAGAGCGTTTCGCTTTCGTCGTCGAACAGCAGTTCCTTGAGCCGTGCCACACCTTGTGTCATCGGCTTTTGGTCTCCTGCCGGTTTATCTTCCTGCCGGCTCATGATGATCGTGTCGATAGGCCTCTGGTCGTCACTCTGAAACAGCCTGCTTCAGCTTCGCGCCCAGCTCCTGCAGCCCGGTTCCAATATCGTCCAGTGTCTGGTGCTGGTTGGCGTCCATCTTGGCGGACATCGCTTCGAGCCGGGCCTGAAGGGCATCAAGGCGGCCGTGAAGGGCGAGCTCGAGGTTCTGAATACGGTCTTCTAACACACTTACGCGCGCTGCGTTGCGTCGCTCGTAGTCACCAATCAACAACTCCCTAACCTGATCCATTTTTTCATCGGCTAAGGCTTGGGAGGTAGCACCATTTCGCAATTCATTAAGAGTCGTCGCGCTCATGGATGACACTCGTTCCATTGTCCGTTGTTTTACTTACGCGATATCGCATCTTGCGACGAATGTCGCAAAACTATGGTACCGCATGATTAATGAAAATCGATATTTCGTAAAGATTGAGACGAAGGCTTGACAGCGGCGCGAGTGATCAGTGTTCATACGGTTGCATAGGCCGCGAATTTATCGATTCCCGGTGTTCAACGGGCTCACCGCCTGCGCTACACAGGACCGGAACGGGAACAACGGAGAATGAGACTATGGCCGGACCATTGTCGGGAATACGCGTCGTCGACCTCACCCGCATCCTCGCGGGGCCAAGCTGCACTCAAATTCTCGGGGATCTGGGCGCTGACGTGATCAAGATCGAGATGCCCGAAACGGGCGATGACACCCGGCGCTGGGGGCCGCCGTTCTGGTCGGACGACAACGGTGAGCAGACCAACGAGTCGGCTTACTTTACCTGCGCCAACCGCAACAAAAGATCGGTCACCGTCAACATCAGCGCGCCGGAAGGCCAGGCGTTGCTGAAAAGACTGATCGCCAAGTCCGATGTGCTGGTCGAGAATTTCAAGTTTGGCGGCCTCGCCAAGTACGGCCTCGCCTACGATGACCTCAAAGAACGCAATCCGGGCTTGGTCTACTGCTCGATCACCGGCTTTGGTCACACCGGCCCCTACGCCAAGCGCCCGGGCTATGATGTCCTCATACAGGCCATGGGCGGATTGATGTCGGTGACCGGCGCGGCCGATGGCGAGCCGCAAAAGTGCGGCGTGCCGGTGTCCGATCTGATGGCCGGCATGTATGCTGCGGTCTCGATCAACGCGGCCTTGCGGTACCGCGAAATCAGCGGCCAAGGTCAGGCCATCGACATCGGCATGCTCGACACCACCATTGCCATGATGTCGAACCAGGCATTGAACTTTCTGGCGAGCGGCAGCGTACCGCCGCGTCTTGGCAACGAGCATCCCAACATCGCGCCCTACCAGGTGTTTCCGACGGCGGATGGCGACATTATCGTTGCCTGCGGCAGCGAGCAGCAATTTCAACGGTTATGCGAGATCATGGAGCGGCCGGACATTGCGCAAGATCCGCGGTTTGTCGTCAATAAGCAGCGCCTTGCCCATCGCCAGGAACTGGTGGCAGTACTCAATCCGATATTTCAGGCGAAGCCATCGCGCTATTGGCTTGAACAATTGGAAAGCCACGCGATCTCCTGCGGCCCGATCAACAATCTCGATCAGACGTTCTGCGATCCTCATGTCGCAGCGCGCGGCATGCGCCTGGAGATGCCGCATCCGGCAACCGGCACGAAACCCATTGCCATGGTTGCAAGCCCGATCCGCATGTCGCGATCGGCCGTCGAATATCGCCATGCCCCGCCGCTGCTCGGCCAGCACACCGATGACGTTCTCAAGGACGTCCTCGAACTGACGGATGGCGAAATCGCCAAGATGCGGGATGCAGGAACGATCTGAGGCCGGATCACCGGCAGGCAGCTCCGCCCGATCGGGCCGGCGGCGCGTTCGACCGGGGGCCAGGGGATGAGCCCCTAGTCGGGGAGTTTGAGGGGCGGACAAGCCCCTCAAGGATCGCCGTGAAACGGCGATACGTTAGGGTTTTCAACCCTAACAACCCGACCAAAGGGCAACGCCCTTTGGAAACCGGTGAGAGGTTTGCAGCCAGGGCTGCAACAGTCGCATTTTTCGCTGGCGCGGCGGCCTGCAATCTGCTATCAGCCGGCCTTCGACATGGTCGATGTTCCGCGGTAGCTCAGCGGTAGAGCAACCGGCTGTTAACCGGTTGGTCGCAGGTTCGAATCCTGCCCGCGGAGCCATCTCCAGCCGGCGGCTCTTCGCTGAAAACGGGGGCAAGGTCTATGATCTGCGGCTTCTTCTAGCTTTCTATCAGCTCTCCTCCTGTCTTGTCATTGCTCATGCGCAGAGTGCGCGAACACGTCGACGATAGTTGTCAAAGTTGCGAAAGCCGAAGGCGCGGCGCTGGATCAGTTTCATCTGTCGGTGAAAGCCCTCGGTGATGCCGTTTGAGCGTGAGAACCGCCACATGCGGCCGATCTCCTCCTGCCAGGTTTCAAGCGTGCGACCGAGTTTTTGGCAGTTCTCAAAGCCGCTTTGTTTGAGTTCGGCGATCGCATCAAGGAGCCGGTGGGCCAGAATGCGGCACTGATCCTTGGTCTGGTTCCTGGCCGTTAGCACCGTCATCAGATCGTCCTTGAAGTCGTAAATGCTGGCAATGGCTGATTGGTTTGCAAGGTCGGCCGACAGGCGTTCTGCTTGATCGTCTTTCAGGTTGTGGCCATGCCTTTGCAGCAGCTTCGCCGTGCCACGGCGTGTGCTCAGTTCCGGATCGATCTGGCGGCAGGTTTTCAAGAGATGATAGAGCGCGAGGCGCACCACATGGAAGCGATCGGCAACCACGAGGGCTCCCGGAAAGTAGCTGCGCGCAATCGAGCGATAGCTCTCGGAGAGATCCATACAAATGATGCGAACCCGGCTTTTATCTTTTAAGTCTGATAGATACGGGCCAAGAGACGAAGCTGACCGGCCTGGCGTGACATCAAACACGCGGCGCTTCTTGAGATCGCAAAACGTCGTTGCAAACCGCATGCGACGCGAGAAGAAGTGCTCATCGATACCAAGCACGCGTGGGATCTGCAGCGTCATGAGCTTGCGGTTCTCCAGCTCGTACATGTGATCATAATAGCGCGCGATCGTGCTGTCTGACTTGTCAAAGTCTGTGCCAGGCCTTTGCGTGAGATACCATGGCTGTGCTGGCGATAGACCTGCTTTTTCAATGCCTCGGTTGAGCGCTGCCAGGGCTGGATGCCATCCAGACGCTGGCGGAAATAACGGCCGCAACCGCGGCAGTGATACTTGCAAACCGAAAACCTGAGCAGCACCCGGCGCAGGCCGACACTCTCGTGCCAGACGTGGCGGCGCACCTTATCCTTCTTGCGCAGGTCTGAGCCGCCGCAATGCGGGCAATGAGGTTCGTGATGGCCGTCGAGGTCATGCACGATTGGGTTGAAACCGCTCGTCCTGGCAATTGTGAAACCAGGCAGGTTCAGCGTAACATCAAAGTCGGGCATCCTCGGTGTGTCCTTGATCTGTCAGTCCGGCAAGACTGCAAATCATAGACTTCGATTCGAGGGTGCCCCCTTATCTGATGGAGAGCCCAGCCTGTCCGTTCCGGACACATCGGTTACAGTTTATCCCAAAGACATAGGTAACAGTTTTGCGCCGAACGGGTCGGCGATCAGCTGCATGCGTTCTCTCTCGCAGGCGAAGTATCCGAGATCGCAGCGCATGAGGCTCAGGCAACGTGCCGTGGTTCGGACTGGGAACAATCCTGAACCACGCCAGGTTGTTCTAGATCATCGTGCTTTAAGTTGGAACCGCTATTGCGGTTCCAACTTAAAGCACAAAGATGATCGCCACTTTAGAGGCGAGCAACTTTCTGCCTTTATTCGGGATCGTTCCGATTCCGAATAAAGGCAGGTTGCTCTAGCCGACGTACGATCCGCCATTGCAATCAAGCACGGCGCCCGACATGTAGGAGGCTGCCGGCGTCAGCAACATCATGATCATCCACGCCACTTCGTCCGGCCGGCCCATGCGGCCACGCGGCAATGCGCTCGGATCGATTGTCGAGCCCGCCGTCATCGCCGTCTGGATCGGGCCCGGCGCCACACCATTGATCAGAACGCCGCGACCGACCGCCTGCCGCGACAACCAACGCACGACTACGTGCACCGCGCCCTTTGACGCTGCATAGTCGAGGGGCGTCGACAGTGACGTCCCGCCAGTGCGCCCGGCGGCCGAGCCGATCATCACGATCGCTCCGCCACCACGCGCCGCCATGTGCTCGATAAAGACCAGACCAAGTTCAACCGGAACCCGCACATTGACGTCCATGGTATGGAGGAAGCGGTCACGCATATTGGCCTCATCCTGGAGCGGTGCGCGCACGAGAATGCCGGCACAATGGGCCAGACAGTCGACCGGTCCGTGCGCAATGAGTTTGTCGGCAAAGCCGATTTCCGCGAGATCCCCCTCAAGCGCGTTGACCGCGGCCCCGGCCGCCTCCAGCTCCGAGCGCACGGCGTCCAGCGGTGCCACATCGTTCAAGAGCAGCGTCGCGCCAAGCTCACCCGCCACATGCGCGGTCGCACGACCAATGCCGCTTGCCGCACCGGTCACGCAAACCGTTTTGCCAGCGAGGCTCAGCGCGCCCGGCAACGCCAATGTTGAAACTGTCGGATCGCTCATCGCGCAACTCTCCTTCGGTGCGACATCATCAACCTCAAACGGCGGCGATCCGGCGCCGACTGACCCGGCGCGGTTCGACCCGTTGGCGGTGCGTTTCATCGGCGTGCGCGGCGCCGGCGACTGCCGCCGGCAAGATCGCCGTCTACCGAAAGGCCGGCATCACCTCTTCGGCAAAAAGTTTCATCGACCGCAGCAGTTTGTCCTGCGCGAGATCACCGAACCAGAAACTGGCATTGAAGTGGTTGATGCCCGTCGCCGCCTGAATGGTCTTGATGCGCTCGATGCAGGTCTGCGGCGTGCCCATCACGAAATAGCGCTCCAGCAGCTGCTCGGTCGTCGGCTCGGTCTCGAAGGGGACCGCTATGGCACGACCCTTCTCGACCCGCTCCAGGCCCTGGCGCAAACTGAGTGTCACGCGCATGTTCCAGCGCGCCTGTTCGACGATTTCGGGCAACTCGGAGGCATCCCGCGTGACGTAGACCGGCCGTTGCGTGCTGATCCGAATGTTTTCCCTTTGCGCTGCATCCGGTATCGCTGCATCGAAACTCTTGCGAAACTCACGCAACCGCTCAAGCGGCACGCCAAACCCGCCCGACACCAGATTGAAGCCGCGTTTGGCCGTCGCGACGATCGATTCCGTGCTCTGGCCGACCACCCAGATCGGCGGCCGCGGCCGTTGTATCGGAACCGGAAACACGCTGGTTTCGTCAAAGTTGTAGAATGCGCCGTGATAGCTGAACGGCTCGCCGGTGAAGGCCTTGAGCAAGATGTCGACGGCTTCTTCGAACCTGGCCCGGCTTTCATCGAGCGTCGCCCCCAACCGCGCGAACTCATAAGGTTGATAGCCCCGGCCAAGTCCGACGTCGAGGCGTCCGCCACTCAGAATATCGGCCGTTGCAATCTCTTCGGCAACGATCAGCGGATGGTGCAGGGGGAGCACCACGACGGCCGAGCCAACACGAATACGGTCCGTCCGCGCAGCCAGGTGCGTGGCAAACATCAATGGCCGCGAAAGGTAGCCATAGGTCGAAAAGTGATGCTCTGCACACCAAATGCTGTCAAACCCCAAACGATCGGCGGTTTGCGCGATCTCAACGCCGCGCGCAAAGACCGCGCCGTGATCTTGTGCAGTTGGCGACTGCAGCAGAAGAAACGTACCAAAATCCATGTCAGCACACCCGGCTTGAGCTGTTGATCTGTTGAGCTGCCGTCTTTCGGACCCATCTGGAACAAACCCGCCTCAGGCGGAAATGATCTTTCCATGTATTTGAGCGCAGACCTGGCGAGCAAGAAAGGTCGCGATCGCAAC
Organism: Hyphomicrobiaceae bacterium; assembly: GCA_965223355.1. Classification (GTDB taxonomy): domain Bacteria; phylum Pseudomonadota; class Alphaproteobacteria; order Rhizobiales; family Hyphomicrobiaceae; genus Tectiglobus. The sequence goes on along the minus strand of CBDCWE010000003.1, from coordinate 956,286 downwards.
TATCCGATCAGAAATGAGATCCGGTCCGACCCCGCCGCGCGCCGTGGTCACAAAATAGGCGGTTGGTTTCATCTGCTTGAAAGCGCCCGCATCAATCATGCCGAGCGTTTCGGCATTGCGCGGACAGTGAACCGAGATGAAATCGCTGTGCGCCAACAACGTTTCCCAATCAACCTTCTCCGCGCCCCGCGCCTGCACCTGTGCCGCCGACAGGTAAGGGTCGAACGCAATCACCCGCATCCGAAACGCCTGCGCGATTTTGGCCGTCCGCGTGCCAATTTCGCCAATGCCGACAATGCCGAGGGTCTTTTCCAAGATGTCGTTGCCAATGACCCCCGCCCGGCTCATGCGATCGATCGAGCGCATGCCGCGATCGGCTTGCACAATCTTTTTCGACAACCCCAGGATCAAGCCGATGGCATGTTCCGCCACCGCTTCTTTGTTGGTGCCGGACTGGTTGCAGACGATGATCCCGGCATCCGTGCAGGCCTCGACATCGATCATATCGAAGCCGGCGCCGGTCGAGCTGATCGCGAGCAGGTTCGGCATGCGTTCGATGAAGGCCCGATCCGGTAGATTTTCGTCGTGGATCTCGGTGCGCGGCATCACATGGTAGCCATGCATCGACGTCAGTGCACCGTGGTTGGCCGCGGGTCCGGCCGCCTGTTCCAACCGCACTAAATCGATCACATCGATCTGATCGAGAATGCCGACGGCGCTGTCATGAAAGAACTTCTCGAAGTAGACGAGTTTGGCAATATTGGCGGCCATTTCCACTGTCCGGTCAGTGTTGTTATAGTTGTCTGGGCCGGCGTGATCAAACCGCGGGCGACCACTTGTAAACCTTGGTCAAGGTCCCGCCCATCAAGGCTGCCCGCTCACTCGCGCTCAGGTTTTGCGTGTCCCGGAACGCTGCGACACCCTGTTCGTAGGTCAACAGCTCGACCGCCCGCGTCCAATCGGTCCCCCACATGCAGCGATCAAATCCGAAAGCATCGAAGACCCGGCCAAGCGGCGCCCAGATATCATCGTAAGGATAAGGTCGCTTCGACAGCGTACAGGCGCCCGTGATCTTGATGACCACGTTGTCGAACGCGGCAAGTTCCAGAACGGCCGGCAGCTCGCGAAACGGTGCTGCCGGCACCGGCGGCTCGAACGGCTGCTTCAAACCCAGATGGTCGATCACCAAGCAGGTGTCGGGATGTTGCGCGGCAAGCGATTTCGCATAGTCGAGATTGCCCCAGCACAGCATATTGACCGGCAGGTCATGACGCGCGGCGCACGTCAATACGCGCTCGACACCAGCGCCGGGCCCTGCACTCATGAAATCGTTGGCGATCATAAGCCGTATCGCAACCGCCGCCTCGGTCGCAGCCCACTCGGCGATTACCTCTTCGACCGCCGGATCGGCCGGATCAACCGGCTTGATCAAACCGAAGCGGTCGGGATGGTCACGGTGCACGTTGAGCGCGTAGCTCGCATCGTAGCGATACATCGTCCATGGTGAGACCAGCAGCGCACCATCGACCCCGACGGCGTCCATCGCCCTGACCATATCATCGCCGGTAACCTCGGCCGGACCATGCAGGCGCGCCGTCCAGGGACGGCCGGGATGATCGCGTTCGTAGGCATGGACTTGAGCATCGATCGTCAGCATCGTTCATGGTCCCTTTGATATCGGTTGCCGGCATCGCCGTCCGCGATTGTCAGATAAACGTGGCTCGGGCAGGATAAGCCAACCCTTAATAAGGAACCTGTGAAGCAAACATGACGCAAGCATTCGAGAACATCCGCATCCTAGATTTCAGCCAGGTGATTGCGGGACCGTTCGCAGCACAGCTTCTCAACATGCTCGGCGCCGACGTGATCAAGATCGAACAGCCCGGTGTCGGCGATCAAATGCGCTCCCTGCTGCATCTCGAAGCGCCAGCTTATCCCGATGTCTCGCCGCCCTTCATGGCCTACAACTTCGGCAAGAAGAGCGTGGCAATCAACCTCAAGGCGCCCGATGCCAGAGAGGTCATCTTGAAGTTGGCTGCAACCTGCGACGTCGTCGTTGAGAATTTCCGCGCCGGCGTGATCAAGCAACTGGGTTTTGCTTACGATGACATCCGTCGCGTCAAGCCGGACGTCGTCTACTGTTCGATCAGTGGCTACGGCCAGACCGGGCCCGACGCGCACAAGGGCGCTTATGATCCCGCCATCCAGGCATCGTCCGGCATGATGGCGAGCACCGGCTATGCCGAGACCGGCCCGACCCGCGTCAGCGCCTTTCCAATCGACGTCTCGACCGGCATCACGGCGGCGTTCGCGATTGCCAGCGCCCTCTATCGCAAGGCCCAAACCGGTGAAGGCCAATACCTCGATGTTGCCATGCAGGATACCGCCATCACGCTGTTGTCATCCCATTACGCGCGCTTCCTGGCCGGCGGACCGGAGCCGCAGCGATGGGGCAACCTTTCCCCGTCCGGCATTCCAACGTCCGATACCTTTGAGACCGCCGACGGCCACCTGCTGGTGGCCACGGCAACATCCGGTCAGACGGAGGGTTTTCTAAAGGGCATCGGTCTCGGCGATCGCCTCGCAGAACCGGCTTTCAAGGATAATGCCAGCCGCATCGCCAACAGGGACGAGGTCCGCGCCGCGGTCGCCGGCATCATGAAACAGCGCACGTCGGATCAATGGGTCGAGATACTTGAGCCCTACAAGCTGCCGGTCGCGAAGGTGCGCAATGTCGGCGAAGTCTGCCGCGACCCGCAACTCGAAACCCGCGGCATCCTTGCCGCCGTGCCGGAACCGTCCAACCCTGCCGCGACGCTGCGGATGCCGGCGGCCGCCTTTGTCGCCGACACCGATGGCCCGACCTCGCCCGGTGCGCCGCCGCGCCTTGGCGAACACACCCGCGAGGTCCTGCACGCCCTCGGCTACACCGACCCCGAGATCGCCAACCTGAAGCTCGGCTGACCGGGTCCACCTCACCGCGACGTGGGCGCCCCGGCGGCCGTGAGATCGTCCCAAATCGGTCGATGTGCCGCACGACGTCGAACCGATGATCGGCAGTTGTGTTTGCGCCGGGTGACATCGGGCGGATTGACGGCGTGCGGTTTCGGGGACGCCGGTTGACGCGTTGGGGATTGTTGTCATTGTTGTCGGAGGCTCGTGCGGCGCTCCATTGACGGGCTTTCGGCGCCTCAAACAGGCCGACCAGCAGCTGTCACCGGAGGCATGTGGCTGGTCCGGAACACGAGCGAGAAAGCTCCATACTGTCACGGCCTGCGCATAACGAGGTTTCACGTCCGAAACCCGGCCCGCGCCAGGCCATCCATATAGTGCTCGACATCATCTTGACATGGCAGGAAGCAGCCCAGGTGCTGCCGCGGCTGGTCGCCGAACCTCGGGTTCAGGGCAATAACAGTTTGCAGTTCGATTTCTGCGCTGTTGCGCAATCCCAGCTGCCCCAAAACAACGGCCCGGCTCAACGGCCCCCAAATCTGATTCGGTGACTGAAACCGAATTGCATGCGATAACGCCAAATCATAATTGCCATCTCGATAAGCTGACAAAAAGGGGACGTGACTCAGCCAGCTGAGATTGTCGGACATTGCGCTTAAGCGTGCGAGAGAACGATCGTCCAAAGCCTTTGACGAGCTGACGCCGCGAAACCAAAGGCCGACAGCGGACAACAGCGCATTATTATCTTTCTCCAACGCAACTGCGTGTTCAAGAACCTTCGCATTGTCGCCGAGATTGAGAGCCAAAAAAGCGCAAGTCAACGAAACTTGCGTATTTCCTGGTTCAATTGCTATTGCACGTTCAACCGTTTCGCACGCCAGATCGACCGCCTGATCCAATTCGATTCGCCCTATGAGGACGCCACTTTCAAGTTCAGCCTCCGCCTGAATGGCCAGCATTTCGACATCATCTGGAACCCGCATCAGATAGGATCTTGTCGCTCTTAACAGCGAGGCGTTGGTAGAAGATGACGCGTTATGTTGATGATTCCAGTACTCCTTTAGAATATGATCTCTTTCCAAATTGCCGCCGGACGCTGCTTTGGATTGGTTATGTTTTGGCTGAAGCTTAGATGAGTCGTTAAACCGGGCAACATAACTTCCTCGGGGAATTTCGATGATTACCGGATCAAACCGACCGGACTCGGCATAATATAACTTCAAAGCCGATCGCAATCGATTGACAGCTACGCGCACACGAGAGTCCGATGATGTGTTGAAGTCCCTGCCTTCCTTGAAAACATCAACCGCAATGGCCCTGCCGTTCAACCCTGCTGGATCATCGACAGAGCGTTCGACGATATAGCGTAGTAGATGCTGCAATTTAGGCGCCGAGCAGAACTGCTGCGCAGAAAAAATGCGGCTGAGGTCGTGAGGCACATCAACGCCTATAATATATTCAGTGCTCATCGAATAATATTCCGCAGTAAACAAAATATCGGCAACGCAATTCAATCAGAAAGTTAGTAACATATCGCAGGCCCGACCCGATAGCAAACGTCAATAACTTTGAGTAACAGCAACTGCCGGTTGCCCGCAGCATATCTGCTTGATCGTCCGGCGCATTCGGCATTTGTCGTCAAGGGCCACGACCGGCTGGCTGACGCTGCCAACCGGCGGCACAAAGCAATGCTCATGCCCGTCCGGCAGGCTGCAAGGCCAAAGCCGATCGCCGGACGCGTCTTGCCGGTAACGCCGTAATCTCATGCGTTCTCAGGCAACCGCCGGGCCGGGGAGCGGGCCGCCCCGGCGGCCATTATCAGGATGTTTGGCGTGCGCCCGTGGCCATATTTGGGCGTAATGCCGCGTGCCTCACTGGCCACCTAGTTTGCCTCAAACAGATATTCCGCATCAGCCGCGACCGGCTCGATCTGCCTTGATCTGCGGGCATCGGGCTCAAGCCGCCTCAAACTCCGGGCGCCTGAAATCGCCGGTTGCGCGATCCATGATCCACAGCTCACCTGTCGAGATGTCGAACCAGGCCCCATGCAGTGTCAATTTTCCCTTGTCTTCAAGGATCGAAACGCAGGGAAATGTTCGCAGGTTTTCGACGGAATGGCGGATTGAAATGCGCTCAAGAGCAGTCTGACGTTCGCCGCTGGTCATCCAGTCGTTGGCGTTGACGGCGTTGGCGGCCGGCGTCAGCAGATCCATCCAACGGCCGATGAAGTCGCCGGGCGAGAGCGGCTCGGATGCGGGATCGAGTGCGGCCTTGATGCCGCCGCAGCGGCCGTGGCCGAGGACCACGATGTTTTTGACCTTGAGGCTTTGAACCGCGAATTCCAGTGCCGCCGAGGTCGCATGATATTCGCCGTCCGGTCGATAGGGTGGGACCAAGTTGGCAACATTGCGGACGACAAAAATTTCGCCTGGCGAGGTGTTAAAAACAATCTCGGGTGCAGCACGCGAATCGCAACACGCAATCATCATCGTTGCGGGCGTCTGGCCCAGTTCGCCGAGCGCGCGATAGCGGTCTCGCTGGTCGGCGAAGCTGCCCTGCTTGAACTGTTTGTAGCCTGTCAGAAGAGCCTTTGGAAATCCGGTCATAACGCCGACATAATCGCTCGTGCAGCCGGCCGCAACAGATCTTTCAGGGCAAAGCGCCGCGCGATCAGGAGCGGGACTGCCGGCGCTCAGCGTCGGCCAACTCCGCGTTATCCGCCGCCGAGGAAACCGCCGGATACATGTGGGAGGCGAAGCGCACAACCAACGACGACAGCGCCAGCACGAATATGACGCCGGCAATGATCAACAGGTCCGTTTGCTGCATGCCGTGATGGTTAACGACCGCAATCATATGGCGTGTCGCAGCGGTGATCGCGACGTAGATCAAAAACCGCACCGGCATGTGGTTGGTCTTGAAGTAGATGCCGACCATGGCGCCGATCTCCAGGTAAATGAACAGCAGCAGCAGATCTTCGACAGAGGCATGATGCTTGGTGGCGACAATGTCGATGAACGTTGCCGCCGCCGCCCAAACCGTCGCAAAGCCGATTGCAAACAGCCCCAGATAGTGAAAGCTGTCGACCAGCACCGCGCCGAGCGGCCTGGCAAGGCGTTGCCAACGATCATTGAACTGGTTGATTGCTTGCTGATTTTGTTTGACGTTCATATTGGTTTGCTTCCGTTGTCTGCTTCCGGTCGCCGCGCGTTGTTGCCCGCGCACAGAACTTCCTATAGTTGCAGATCTTCGCAAGGATTAAGGAATGCGCCCATGGCCAGCAACGCCGCAGCACAAAATCAGGTCAGACAGGTCGACAAGGTGGTGCTCGCCTACTCGGGCGGGCTTGACACGTCCATCATCCTGAAATGGCTGCAGGAGGCCTACGGCGCCGAGGTTGTGACGTTCACAGCCGATCTCGGACAGGGCGAAGAACTCGAACCGGCGCGGCGCAAGGCTGAACTTTTGGGTATCAAGCCGGAGAATATCTTCATTGAGGATCTGCGCGAAGAGTTTGTCAGCGACTATGTCTTCCCGATGTTTCGTGCCAATGCGCTCTACGAGGGCATCTACCTGCTCGGAACCTCGATTGCGCGGCCGCTGATCGCCAAGAAACAAATCGACATCGCACGTCAGACCGGTGCCGACGCCGTCTGTCACGGCGCGACCGGTAAGGGCAACGACCAGGTGCGGTTCGAACTTGGCTATTATGCCTTGGAGCCGGCCATCAAGATCATCGCGCCATGGCGCGAATGGGAGTTCACCGGGCGCGACGCATTGCTGGAGTTTGCGCGCAATCACCAGATTCCGATCGCCAAGGACAAGGAAGGCGAGGCACCGTTTTCGGTCGATGCCAATCTGCTGCATTCCTCGTCCGAGGGCAAAGTGCTCGAGGACCCCGACATCGAGCCACCGGCCATCGTCTATCAACGCACGATCAGCCCGGAACAGGCGCCCGACAAGGCGACGGAAATCACGATCGGGTTCGAAGCCGGGGATGCTGTGAGTATCGATGGTCGGGCGATGAGCCCGGCGACCCTGCTGGCGGCGCTCAATGACCTTGGGCGCGATAACGGCATCGGGCGCATCGACCTGGTCGAAAACCGCTTTGTCGGCATGAAGTCGCGCGGCATTTACGAGACCCCGGGCGGCACTATCCTGTTGAACGCCCATCGCGCAATGGAATCGCTAACACTGGACCGCGGTGCCGCCCACCTCAAGGATGAACTGATGCCGCGCTACGCGGAGCTGATCTACAACGGCTTCTGGTTCAGCCCGGAACGGGAAATGCTACAGGCCTTGATCGACAAGAGCCAGGAGCGTGTCACCGGAACCGTGCGCCTCAGGCTCTACAAGGGTAACGTCATCATCACCGGCCGGGCCAGTGCGCAGTCGCTTTATTCGAACGAGCTGGTTACATTCGAAGATGATCGCGGCGCCTACGACCAGCAGGACGCCGAAGGCTTTATCAAGCTCAACGCCCTGCGGCTGAGAACACTTGAAATGCGCAACAAGCGCTAGCCCGATACCGCCGATTGCGCTCGGCGCCAAGCAGTGAGGAGACGTGCATGCCGGCGACAGAAGCAATGATCTATGATGCAGTGCGCACACCGCGCGGCAAAGGCCGCCCGGACGGCGCGCTGAACGAAATCAAACCCGTACACTTGGCCGCGACGGTGCTGGAGGCGGTGCACGATCGCAATGGCGTCGACACCGAGCTTGTCGACGATGTCCTGTTGGGTTGCGTGTCGCCGGTCGGTGAACAGGGCGGCGATATCGCGGTGGCAGCGGCGGCGCGGGCCGGCTACGCTCAGAGCGTCGGCGGCGCTCAGCTCAACCGGTTCTGCGGTTCAGGTCTCGAAACGGTCAACCTAGCGGCCCAGAAGGTGGCCTCGGGCTGGGAGGATCTGGTCGTTGCCGGCGGCGTTGAGAGCATGTCGCGGGTCTCGATCCTATCGGACGGCGGGGCGTGGATCGGCGATCCCGACACCATGCTGCGCAACAATTTCGTGCCGCAGGGCATTGGTGCCGACATGATTGCCACGATCGACGGTTATTCGCGCGAAGACGTTGATGCCTATGCGCTCGCCTCGCAACGGCGGGCGGCGGACGCCTGGGCGGCCAACAGCTTTTCGCGGTCGATCATCGCCGTTGAAGACGAGATCGGCCGCGTGGTGCTGGCGCGTGACGAGCACATGCGCCCCGATGCATCGCTCGAGAGCCTGGCCAAGCTGAAACCGTCATTTGGCGGTCTTGGCGAAATCGGTTTCGATGCCGTGATGCTTGACAAGTACCCGGATTACAAGGCCGTCAACCACGTCCATCACGCCGGCAACTCATCGGGCATCGTCGACGGAGCGGCGGCGGTGCTCGTTGGTTCTGAGAAAATGGCAGCGCGCATGGATGCCAAGCCGCGCGCCCGGGTGGTTGCAACCGCAGTGACCAGTTCCGAGCCGACGATCATGCTCACCGGGCCTGCGCCGGCAACCCGCAAAGCGCTCGATAAGGCCGGCCTGACAATCGATGACATCGACCTGTTCGAGGTCAACGAAGCCTTCGCCTCGGTGCCGATGCGGTTCATGAAGGAACTGGGCGTCGCCCACGACAAGGTCAATGTCAATGGTGGTGCGATCGCCATGGGCCACCCACTGGGCGCGACCGGCGCGATGTTGCTGGGCACGCTCCTGGATGAACTGGAGCGGCGCGATCTCAAGCGCGGTCTGGTAACCCTGTGCATTGGCGGCGGCATGGGCATCGCCACGATTGTCGAGCGCGTGTGAGGAGCCGGATCATGGATGGCTACAGCTACGACCGTGACGACAATGGTATCGTCACCGTGACGCTTGACAAGCCCGACCGGCCGGTCAACCTGATGGATGCGCATTTCGCGGCGATGATGGATGAAATCCTCGACCGGCTCGCGACCGAAGACGGCCTCAACGGCGTGATCATGGCCTCGGCGAAGTCGACATTCCTCGCGGGCGGCGACATCAACATGCTGAACGCCATCGCCACGCCGGGCGAAGCTTACGACCTTTCCGAGGACCTCAAGCGCTGCCTGCGCCGCCTGGAAACGTTGGGCAAGCCGGTTGTTGCCGCGCTCAACGGTGCCGCACTGGGCGGCGGCCTCGAACTGGCGCTGGCCTGTCATGGCCGCGTCGCACTCAGACATGACAAGGCAAAATTCGGCTTTCCGGAAGTTGGGCTCGGACTGCTGCCCGGCGCCGGCGGCGTGACGCGGCTGGTGCGCATGTGCGGCCTCAAGAGAGCGCTGCCCTATTTGATGCAGGGCACCCGGATCGACGCCGACGCGGCCCGCAAGGAGGGCTGGGTGGATGTCGTGGTCGACACGCCTGGGGAGATGTTTGCGGCAGCGCGCACGTTCATCGCGGACAATCCCGAACCGACCAAGCCGTGGGATGAAAAACGCGAAGTCGTGCCGGGCGGCAAACCCTACGTCGGAGCGTTGAGCGATGTCGTCTTCGCCACGTTCGCCCAAACCTTCAAGGCGGTTGGCCGGGAGCCGGCGCCGCACGCCATCCTGGCGGCCGCCACCGAGGGTTGTGCGGCGGGCTTCGATGCCGCCGGTCGGATCGAGAGCCGGTATTTTGCCAAGCTCGCGACCACGCCGCAGGCCAGACAAAAGATGACCGCGTTCCTCGCCGGTTAGGGCGAGGGCGCTCGGATGAGACCGTTCAAAATCTTCGTTGCTCGTCCTTGCAAGCCTGCCTTCGGCAGGGCCCGCACATGCCGCTTGCGGCCCGGTCTACCGGTACGGTCTACGACTTGCCGACACCTTGGCGCCGGCGCAGAAATGGGTCCCGGGCAGAAGGCACGGGATGACGGCCGGGCGGGTTGCATCATGCCTCGCTGTTGGCGCGGGCTGGTATTCGTCGGGATCGTTCCGATTCCGACTAGAGGCAGGTTGCTCGAACTCTGAAACGCAATAACCCGATCGATGATCCGCCGCGATCCCATCAGATCGTGCGGTAACCGCCGTCGGCCATGATGATGCCGCCGGTCACGTATTGGGAGAGGTCGCAGGCCAGGAACACGGCCGGGCCAACGATGTCTTCCGGTTTACCGGCGCGGCCCAATGGCGTGTGGTCAAGGAAAATTTTCACCAGATCCGGATTGTTGGCGCGCGCCTCGGCGTTGAGTGGGGTCTTGATCAGGCCGGGACCAATGGCGTTGACGCGGACGCCGTCCTTGCCGAGTTCCGCTGCCAGCGCCTTGGTGAAGCCAAGCACACCGTGCTTCGAGGTTGTGTAGGCGGCGGAGTTCGGCGTGCGCACGTGCACGAACGACTGGATCGAGCCGATGTTGATGATGCGACCCTTGTTCGAACGAATTTGGTCGAGAAAGGCATGGGTGACGTTGAACACACCCTTGATGTTGATGTCGATAATGTCATTCCAGTCCTTGATAACGGCGTCGGCATCGCCGGTCATCGGGTTGCGGCGGTTGATACCGGCGTTGTTGACGAGGATCGAGATCGCTCCGATCTCGGCTGCGATTTTCCCGGCGATCGCAACGCACATCTCTCGGTCGGTGACATCGAGCGTCAGGGCATGGGCTTTGCCGCCAGCGCTCGCGACGAGCGCCACTGTTTCGGCAGCCGCGTCGGCGTCGACGTCCAACACAATAACTTCGGCGCCTTGCCGTGCGTAGCCAACCGCGATGGCCCGGCCGATGCCCGATGCGGCGCCGGTTATCGCGGCGCGATGGCCGTCCAACAATCCCGACATGGCAGCTTCCCTCCCTGACAATCTTTGGCTAGTTGTTGGCTGCAGGTTATGCCGTTCCAGTGCCGATTGAAAGTCCGTGGTCGGGTTGTCAGGGCCAAAGGCCCTGAGATATCGCCGTTTGACGGCAAGCGATGAGGGCCCTTGTGCCCCTCAAACTTGTCGACCGAGGGATTATCCCGGCCCCCGCGGACTTATTCGGAGATTGCCCAAGGTCCACGGATGATGTGATAGGAGGAACAGAGAAATGGCACATCTCGCCCATCGCAACTGGGTGCCCGAGCACTGCGAGGCGCGCGTGCAGCACATCGCGGGCGAGGTTGCCGGCCAACCAACCCACGCGATTGGCAATCGTATCGAAGCGCTGGTCGCAAACAACCTCAAGATCCACGATCACGAGTGCTTCAACCTCAATCCGGCCACCAACGTGATGAACCCGGCCGCCGAAGCGGTGCTCGCGCGTGGCCTCGGTAGCCGGCCGTCGCTCGGCTATCCCGGCGACAAATATGAAATGGGCCTCGAAGCAATCGAAGAGATCGAGGTAATCGCAGCCGAGCTGGCAGCCGAGATCTTCAAGGCACGATACGCCGAAATCCGCGTTGCCTCCGGTGCCATGGCTAACCTCTACGGCTTCATGGCTTTGGCCAAGCCGGGCGATGCGATCATAGCACCGCCGGCAGCCGTCGGCGGACACGTCACCCATCATGGCGCCGGCTGCGCCGGCCTCTATGGCCTCGTCTCGCACCCGGCACCGGTCAGCGCCGACGGCTATACCGTCGACGTCGACAAGCTGCGCCGGCTGGCCCGGGACGTGCACCCGCGACTGATCACGATTGGCGGCAGCCTCAATCTGTTTCCGCACCCGGTCAGCGAAATTCGCGAGATTGCCGACGAGGTTAGCGCCAAGGTGCTGTTCGATGCCGCCCACCAGTGCGGCATGATCGCCGGCGATGCCTGGCCGAACCCGCTGGCGCAAGGCGCCGATCTGATGACCATGAGTACCTACAAGAGCCTCGGAGGACCGGCCGGCGGTCTGATTGTCACCAACGATGCCGATATTGCCGAGCGTCTCGATGCCATCGCTTTTCCGGGCATGACCGCGAACTTCGATGCCGCGAAATCGGCCGCACTCGCCCTGACGCTGCTCGACTGGCGCCAGTTTGGCAGACCTTACGCGGCGGCCATGGTCGAGCTATCGAAGGCGCTGGCCACGGCGCTTGGTGCGCACGACCTGCCGGTGTTTGCCGTCGCGCACGGCATCACCCAATCCCACCAGTTTGCCATCGAAGCCGCGGCCTTTGGCGGGGGCCAGACAGCGTCGAAGAGACTTCGGCGCGCAGGCTTTCTGGCTTGCGGTATCGGGCTGCCCGTCAGTGCCGTTACAGGTGATCTGAACGGGCTTAGGATCGGCACACCGGAACTCGTGCGCCGCGGCGTGCGCCCCGAGCATGCCCCGCAGCTGGCCGAACTCATTGCCGACGGCCTGCGCACCAACGATCCGGCGCCGGTTGCCGCGCGCACCAGGCGGCTTCGCGCCGAGTTTCAGGGGCTGCACTACGTCCGGCAGTAAGTCATTCGAGGTCAGTTTGGATGAACCGTTCGCTCAAATGAATGTCGGTCGTCTCCAGCCGGCCGGGGCCAAGGTTCTCGAACTTGTGGGGAATGTCGGCCGGCCCGAACAGGATCTGACCGGCGACGGCCTCGATGATCTCATCGCCAATGGTGAAACGGGCGCGGCCGCTGCGAACAATGAACACTTCGTCATAGGGGTGGACATGCAGCCGCGGTCCGCTACCGACCTTCTCGCTGGAAAAGAAAAGCACGGTGATGTTGGTACCGATGTCCTTGCCCTCGAAGCGACCGCGCCAGTGATCATCATCGACGGCCCAGTCCGAGCGTTGCAGTACAGTGGGTTTGGCGGCCATTGGTATCGTCCATCCTGCCAATGATCTGGCAAGCATGGGCGCTACCGGTAAAGCGCGCAAGGGGAGATGTGCTGAGGAAACCAGCATCACGCCTCGCGGGGCGGGCTCAGCATCCAGGCAACACCCATCACAATCGCCAGCAGCACGAGCGCAACGACAACCGCGGGATTGCCGGTCGCAGCCATCACCGCCATGGCCGAACACAGGATCGAGGCAAACGCTTCGCAGATCGTCGATGCCTTCGACGCGCTGCGGCGACGGCGAAACATCGAGCGGCGGGACTCGCTGCGGAACCACATTTGAATGGTGATCGCACAGGTCGAAGCAACGAAGATGCAAACCAGCGTCACGAACGCGCCCCAGACCGTCAACAGCGCCAGTGCGAGCACGATTGGTGCCGAAACCGTCAACACCACGGCCAAGACCGCGATTGTCTTTGCCAGCATCAACTGCAGTGGGCTGATCGGCGCGGTTGCGACCAGATCATGGGCGTCTTCGCCGGAAATCGACAGCCACGACAAACCGCCGGCAAGCTGGCCGACCGCCATCACGACCACGGGCGCCAGCACCGCCGCCAACTCGGGGCGATCTCCGAAACTCACCCACAGCATAACAACCGGTGGCACCAGATAGAGGATCTGCATCAAGGACTGCGAAATCAGCCACGGGTCACGCCACAGTAGTGTCCATTCTTTCTGCAGAAGAACCGATGACAGCGACGTCGGCTTGAACAGCTGCCGTGTTACAACCCGGTTACGCGACTTGTCCGTTTCAACCGAAGCCGCCACCACGATGTCAGCGAACTGTGTTGCGCCGACCCACACGGCGATGCCGAATGCGGCGGCGGATATTGCGACCAGCATCGCCAGCGCCGACATCTCGCCGCTGGCAGCCCAGGCCACGAACCAAACCGGGCTGTCGGCAGCCGGCGCAACCGATGCCACGGAGTCCGAATTCATTATCGACCAACGCTTCATCGTCCCGTAAGACAAAATCGTCACGACCTGAATGCAAACGATCAGCGATGCGCCGACGACAGCAGCCAGGATCTGGGAGATCAGCCGCGTGCGCTTCGGGCCGACGGTGCGGAACAGCGCGATCGTGGTCAGAACGCCGATGCCTGTCGCAGCCGCCGACAACGCCACAACGACGGCGTAGCCGGCCAACCACTGCGCACCGCCCAGGCAGACCGCGACGTTGACAAACGGGGCTACCATCAAGGCCATCATCAAAGCGTTGGTCAACGCCAACATCGACAGGCGGATGGCAAACAACTGGTGTGCGGGCGCCGGTGAAGACAGCAGCAAGTCAAAGTCATCGCGCGTCATGAACGCGCGGGTCACCGATTCGAGCGATTGCGACATCATCATCGTGAAGGAGAGTGTGATACCGCCCATCAACATCACCAGCACGGCCTTGTTCAGTATCATGTCCGATGCGAAATGATTGCGAACGAGGGCATAGACGACGAAATGCATACCGGCCGCAAGAACCATAAGACCGACAATAATGGCAGCTTTCTTCAGCCATCGGCGGTCGTACAAAAAGCCCGACCAGTCACGCCACATCAGGCGTAGTTCATGGCGTGCAAACCAACCAAGCGTGGCGACCTGGCTCATGCCGCCACTCCTGCGCCTGTACAGTCCGCGCCAAACATGCCGCTCACGGCCGGCTCGCCCTCGCAGACGATGTCCAGGAAAATGTCTTCCAGCGTCGTACCGTCAACACCGGCCAGCTTGCGCAATTCCTCGAGCGAGCCTTCGGCAACGAGCCGGCCCTTGGCAATGATGCCAATGCGGTCCGCCATCCGTTCCGCCACTTCCAAGATGTGCGTCGTCATGATGACGGTTACGCCGCCGGCGACGAGGTCTCGCAGCACCGCCTTGACCTGTCGTGCGGAGCCGGCATCAAGACCAGTGAGCGGCTCGTCGAGGATGATCAGGCGCGGTTCGTGGATCAGCGCGCCGGCCAATGCCACCTTCTGGCGCATGCCCTTCGACAGTCCCTGACAGCGCTCATGGGCGACATCAAGGAGGCCGAGCAGTTCGACCATGTGGTCGGCCCGGTAGCGGGCACGATCACTTTCCACCTGCCACAGTCCGGCGACGAACTCGAGATATTCGATCGGCGTCAATCTTTCGTAGATCATCACCTCGTCCGGCACCCAGGCCATGATCCGCTTGGCCGCTTTCGGTGCTTTGAGGGCGTCAATTCCGAACACGCGGATCGACCCGGCATCAGGCTTGAGCAGGCCGGTAACCATCCGCAATGTCGTTGTTTTGCCGGCGCCGTTGGGGCCCAGCAGCGCATAAAATTCACCTGCCCTGATCCTTAGCGTCAGACCGTCGACGGCCGGGGCCGTGAAAGTTTTTCTGAGATCGGAGATTTCGAGAGCGACCTGGGGCTCATGCATCGCGGGCGGATCCGTCACCAAACCAAACAATTGTTGGTACGCTGTTAAGACTTCTGCGCACGCGGCAAGCTTATGCCGAACCACCTTTCCCGATAGTGAATTTTTCGCCAACGGATGGGCTGGAAGCGTCGAACAACACCGTCGGTCAGGCGCCTGCGCTGAACAGTGGAGCGCCGAGCAGCCCAGCGTCAACGTCGATGCCGAGACCCGCGCCGGCAAGGGCCGTTATGACGGCCCGAGATGCTCGGCACGCTGACACCGATCCACGCCTGATTTTGCCTGCAATAGTGCCGTCCCATCGCGCCGTCCCATCGCGCCTCAAGGCGAAGGGTTTACGGATCCTCAATCGGGGCCTCTAAACCTCGCCGCTGCGCGCGCGCTCACGCAGCACGAATTTCTGGATCTTGCCCGTCGATGTCTTGGGCAGGTCGCCGAACACGATGGTCTTCGGGATTTTGTAGGCGGCCATGTTCTCGCGGCAGAAGGCCACAACCTCATCGGCTGTCAAGGATCCGCCGTCGGCGGTCACGGCGATGAACGCGCACGGGCTCTCGCCCCACTTTTCATCCGGCCTGGCAACCACGGCCGCGTCCATGATCCGCGGATGCTTGTAAAGGACTTCCTCGACCTCGAGCGAGGAGATGTTCTCACCGCCAGATATAATGATGTCCTTGGAGCGATCCTTGACCTCGATATAGCCGTCGCCATGCCAAACGGCGAGGTCGCCGGAGTGATAGAGACCACCGGCAAACGCTTCGTCAGTGGCAGTTTCGTTCTTGAGATAACCTTTCATGAGCGTGTTGCCGCAGAGCATGATCTCGCCCATTGTCTCACCGTCTCGGGCGACCGGCTCCAGTGTCGCCGGATCGGCGACGATCATGCGGTCGACGAGCGGCATTGCGACACCCTGGCGGGCCATCAGGCCGTAACGCTCCGCTTCCGGGCGTTGGTCCCATTCGGCCGGAAACACGCAGGTCGTCGATGGCCCGTAGCTTTCCGTGGTACCGTAAGCGTGGAGGACTTCGAAGCCCATCGCCTCCATGTCCCTGATCACCTGCGACGGCGGGGCGGCACCGCCGGTCATAACCCGGGTCGGCCGCGGCAATGGCTGTTTCGCGGCTTGCGGTGCGTGGATCAACATGTTGAGGACAATCGGTGCTGCACACATGTGGCTGACGTTGTGAGCGATGATGTCATCGAAGATGCGGGCGGGATCGACCTTGCGCAAACACACATGCGTGCCGCCAACCGCGGTGATGGCCCATGTGTAGGTCCAGCCGGAGCAATGGAACATCGGCAACGTCCAAAGGTAGCGGCTTTCATGGTCGAGCTTGAAGGCGATGGCATTCGACAACGCATTGAGATGGGCGCCGCGGTGATGATAGACGACGCCTTTCGGGTTTCCGGTCGTGCCGGAGGTGTAGAGCAGACAAATCGGATCCCATTCATCGTCCGGACCCGCATAGACAAAGCCCGGCTCGCCCGCGGCGAGAAAGGCCTCGTATTCAATGTTTCCGAAGCGCGGCATGTCGGTGGTTTCGAGGTCTGCAATGTCGACCACAATCGGCTTTTGCGCCATGCCGTCGAGGGCCGGTTGAATGGCAGCGTGAAACTCACGGTCGGCGAAAAACAATTTCGCTTCACCGTGTTCGAGACAAAACCGGATTGTCGCCGGGTCGAGGCGAATGTTGATCGGATTGAGGATCGCACCCAGCATCGGCACGGCGTAATGAGCTTCGAGCAGCGCCGGCACGTTCGCGGCGAGAATGGCAACGGTGTCGCCACGGCCAATGCCAGCCTTGCTCATGGCGTGGGCAAGCCGGCGGCTGCGCGCATAAAACTCACGATAGGTGAACTGGCGATCACGATCGATGACGGCCTTGCGCTCGGCAAAGAAAGTAGCTGCACGTTCAAGGAAACTAATCGGCGTCAATGCCACGAAGTTGGCATCACGCTTGGCGAGTTCCGGGCGATCCCAGTTCATGCGCTGCATTCTCCCTTTTAGTTCGCCTGTGCCGCGCAGCCGCGCGCTTAGTCGACAGTCAACCGGCCGTGGTGTCGGCGCGCTCGCT
The DNA here is from genome assembly GCA_965223355.1 of Hyphomicrobiaceae bacterium. GTDB lineage: Bacteria > Pseudomonadota > Alphaproteobacteria > Rhizobiales > Hyphomicrobiaceae > Tectiglobus. The sequence continues at coordinate 939,179 of CBDCWE010000003.1, read as the reverse complement.
TAATGCGCGAGGATTGCGCACTTCCAATTCGGCAACCAACAGGCGCTCGAGGCGGCGGCGCAATTCTGGATGCGATTCATCATTCACGGTGCCGGCTGCGATGTCCTTCGTCAATTGGGCAAGGCTGCCCTCGCCGTCATCATAGACATGATCCAGCAGATTCCACTGCGCCGCTTCCGGTTCGATCATGAGTTCGCGGCCGGCGATCTCGAGGGCATTGATGGTCATTGCCAAAGCATAGCGCGCGTCGGGCGACACGTTGGCGCGAATGTCGCTGCGCAATGTGTGGACCGCGAGTTCGATCAGCGCTTCGGCAGTGATGCGACGCATGGGATCAGGATCCTTGTTCGGCCGCGGCCACCTTGAGGCCGTCGAGCGCTTCCAATTCGAGTTCAGACACCATCAATCCGGTCAGTGCCAATTCGACCGAGGTCTCGCCGCCGGTGCGATATCTGTCGCCCTGCAGCAGGGCAATCGTCGCCCATTTGGCAGCCGCCATAACCTCCCAGTAACGGATGCGTCGGGTGTCAAGCTTACGACCCGCCGCCTGTTCGTAGGCCGTCAAGAACGCCGCGCGTGGCGCAATGCCGCCGGCCTCCAGCGCAGTGTTGCCAAAGCGCCAGCAGCGCGCGCAGAACCACCCGATATCTTCGTCGGGATCACCCCAATGGGCAAACTCCCAGTCTAAGACCGCGACCAGCTGAAAGTCGTCGATCAAGTAGTTTCCGGTACGATAATCACCGTGAACCAGTGCGAAGTCGCCGCTGGCGCTCGGCGCATTGCGCGCGAGCCAGGCCAGCACATAGGCCAGTGCAGGGCGCGGTTCAGCTGCCGCAAGCATGGCCTTGCGGTATTTGGCGGCTTCGATCTTTGCCGGGTTTCCGATCGGAACAGGCAACGGGGCAATCGACGTGGTGGTGCTGCGGACGCTGTGGATCACGGCCAAGACCCGTCCCAGCTCTGCAGCAAGCGTCGCGCCAAACTCAGGTAATGACGGATCTCGAGCGATGCGACGGGCCTGGGCGGTGCCGGCGACAAACGTCTGGATCAGGAATGGCGCGCCGATCACGTCTTTGTCGCCGCAGTGCACAATCGGTTTTGCAACCGGCGCACCGGCGCCATAGGCCGCTTCGAGCACGGCAAATTCACTGGCGCGATCGAGACTGACGCTGATGACCGCGGCGGCGTCGGTTCTCAGCACCCATGCGTGCCTGCCCGCCTGCGGCCCGCCATCAACGGCAACGCTCAAGCGCCAATTCTCCTGGACGGCGCCACCGCTCAACAGAGCTGCCTCCTCGACCGCCACGCCCGCCGCCGACAGCGCCGATCCCAACCAGCTCTCCAACCGCCCGAGCTTGTCGGGAGCAAGCGTGCGCGCTCGCGCTCCGGAAGTCATGCGATCAACCCAACGACAGAAGGGTGCCGCCGTCAACGGCGACGACCGTGCCGGTCATGTAAGAACCGGCGTCAGAGGCGAGCAGCAACAACGGACCGTCGAGTTCGCCAAGCGCGCCGGCCCGGGCCATTGGCACTTTCGACAAAAGTTTTTTGCCGTCCTCGCTGACCAGGAAGTCTGCGTTCATCTCGGTTGAAATGTAACCGGGCGCGATGGCGTTGACCCGGACCCCGCTGCGCGATAGCTCCAGCGCCATTGCTTTGGTCAACTGAATGACCGCGCCCTTTGAAGCGCAGTAGTGGGCAAGCGATTTCACGACGCCAAGGCCGAGCACCGAGGCGATGTTGATGATCGATCCGCCGCCCGACTTTTCCATGCGCCGCGCAGCTTCCTGGGCGACCCGGAAAACGCCGTCGAGATTGACATCGAGGACACTGCGCCAGCTGTCCTCGGACATGCGCGTGAAAAAAACCGGGTCCGCGATACCGGCATTGTTGACGATCACCGACAGCGGCCCGATCGCGGCCTCGGCTGCGGCGAAGGCTTGCTCAACGCTCTCGCGGTCGGTCACATCCATGGTGACGGCCACGGCCTGATGGCCGCCGTCGCGCAATTGCGATGCCAAGTCTTCAAGCCGGTCGATGCGCCGTGCCGCAAGGGCAACCTTGGCGCCGGCCCGGGCCAGGACGCCGGCAAAATGACGGCCGAGACCGGACGAGGCACCGGTGACCAGGGCCGACCGGCCGACCAGCGAAAACATGGCGCCGCCTGCAGCATCAGTCACGGCTCATCTCCCTCCAATGCGTTGTCAGTCTTGACCGCGTTCCAAATGTTGCCGGAAATTCCTGCCAGGTGCGATGGCGGTTCCGGCCTGCCGGCTTTATCGCAACCGCACGGCATAGTGCAAATCATCCAAATCGCAATGGCTGAGACGCCACTCGATAGGCTTGTCATCGATCGACCAGGTCAGCCGATCGACACACAGGACCGGATGTCCGGCCCGCCGCCCCAGATGTTTCGCGGTCGCCTCATCGGCTTGTTCCACCGTCAGCCGCTCGTCGGCCTGACCGACCGTGACGTTGAACTGACTCTGAAACAGGTCGTAAAGCGTGTTGGGGATGGCGCCGTCTCTGCCCAGCGCCGCGAAAGGCTGCTCGGGCAGGATGATCCTTTCGAAGATAAACGGCCGGCCTGAACTGAGGCGGACCCGGGTGTGGCGAATGACGCGCGCGTCTTTGGCGAGACCCAGGCGCCGGCGCTCGGCCCGGGTTGAGCGCCCGCGGCGGGTCTCGACATTGCGGCTCTCGGGGCTGACACGCTGTCCGTCGCGGTCGTAAAACTGAAAGAACCGGAACAAAATCTCATCCGGCGTGTGTTCGGCAACGAACGTGCCCCGGCCCTGTTTGCGCACCACCAGTTGCGCGGCCGCTAGCGCGTTGACGGCCTTGCGCGCGGTGCCCTGGCTGACCCCCATTTCGTCGGCCAGCTGGAATTCATTGGGAAGCATCGCTCCCGGCGGCCACTCACCATTTCGGATGCGCTCAAGGAGCACTTCACGAACCTGTTCGTAAAGCGGTCTGGCATCGGGCTTCGGGCTTGCATCGTTCATCGGCCGCTCGGAACTTTCGCATACAGCCTGCCGCGCTGAAAGGTTTACGGGAATACTTATATCTTATATAAGACTGCGCGCGAATGGTGCGCAAGGCTAGTGGTTGGCCGGCGGTTGGCCGGTCCTGATCGTATTGGCATGTGGAGTAACAGCGTTGGCCAAGATTCCCCACTTTCTCGTTCACAGTCCGAAGGACAATGTCGGTGTCGTTGTCGTCGAAGAACTGAGATCCGGCACACGGATGCGCGGTGTAATCACCGAAAATGACAGCACCACGAGCGTCACGTCCAAAGACGACATCCCAATCGGGCACAAGGTCGCGCTCGTCAATCTCAAGGCCGGCGAGACGATCATCAAGTATGGCGAGGATATCGGCAGGATGGTTGCCGACGCCAAGAAGGGTGAACACGTCCACGTCCACAATCTGAAGACCAAGCGGTGGTAATCGAGCGTTCAAGGCGGACGCGGCGCCGACGACCGGCGGCGAACGTCGCTGCAGATAACCACACCCGAATGTAAGGCAAGTGGCGATGGCCAAATCCAACGGAAAATCAAGCAAGAGAAAGTCGAACCTGTCGTTCATGGGCTGGCGGCGTGAGAACAAGCGCGTCGGCGTGCGCAATCACGTGGTTCTGCTGCCACTGGACGATCTGTCGAATGCAGCCTGCGAGGCGGTGGCCAACACGATCAAGGGCACACTGGCGTTGCCGCATGCCTACGGGCGGCTGCAGTTCGGTGCCGATCTCGATCTGCATTTCCGCACGTTGATCGGCATCGGTTCCAATCCCAACGTCGCGGCTGTCGTCGTGATCGGGATTGAAGACGGCTGGACCCAGCGCGTGGTCGACGGCATTGCCAAGGCCGGCAAACCGGTGACCGGGTTCGGCATCGAAGGGACCGGCGATATCGGCACCATTGCCAAGGCATCGCGGGTCGCCAAGGATTACCTGCAGTGGGCCTCGGAATTATCGCGCGAGGAATGCGGTATCAAAGATTTGTGGGTGTCGACCAAATGTGGCGAAAGCGATACGACCACCGGCCTCGGATCGTGCCCGACCGTCGGCAACATGTATGACAAACTGATCCCGCAAGGCGTTACCGGGGTGTTTGGCGAAACCAGCGAAATCACGGGTGCCGAACACATCTGCAAAGCGCGTGCCGTCAACGACAAGATCGCCGAGAAGTGGTTCAAGACCTGGCAGGCCTACCAGGACGACGTGATCGAAGCCCACAAGGTCGACGATCTGTCCGAAAGCCAGCCAACCAAGGGCAACATTGCCGGCGGCCTGTCGACGATCGAGGAAAAGGCGCTCGGCAACCTCGAAAAGATCGGCCGCCGTTGCCGATACATCGACGTTCTCGAACCCGCCGAAGCCCCGCGCAAAGGTCCCGGCCTTTACTATATGGACACATCGTCGGCCGCTGCCGAGTGCGTCACGCTGATGGCGGCCGGCGGTTATGTCGTCCACACCTTCCCGACCGGTCAGGGCAACATCATCGGCAATCCGATCGTGCCGGTCATCAAAATCTCCGCCAACCCGCACACCGTTCGTACGATGCCGGAACACATCGATCTCGACGTTTCGGGCATTCTGCGTCGCGAAATGACACTGGATGATGCCGGCGATGCGTTGATCGACATGATCGTGCGAACATCCAACGGGCGTGTTACGGCTGCCGAAGCCCTCGGTCACCGAGAATTTGTCATGACGAAACTCTATCGCAGCGCATAGCGCGCCGGGCGTTATGCGGGTCGGCATTGCCTGCCTGCGCGCCGGCCCGGCCAACGGCGGCCGGTGCTGGACGTCCAGTATTTCGCAGGTCTGCGACAATGCTCACGACGCTGGCGGTTGGATCAGCCGCCGGCGCGCAAGCCAACGCTTCCCGGCACGAACGTTGGATAACGGGCTTTGCCCTAATCCAATCCGGATTTCTGCGGTTTACTTTGTAGCAGTCGGCCCCTTGGCTGGCCGGGCCGGCGAGCGGGATCGGTTCAACTCAGTCCTGAAAGGCGATGACGGCGGACTTATCAGCAGCGCACGCAAACCAGTCTGAGACTTATGTTAACCAATGTTAACCATTTGGCCACGCTCGTTCCGAATCCTCGCTCAAACACGGTAAAGCCGCAATCTAAGCCGCGCATTTGGTAGGAACACGGAGAAATTTTCTCATAAATGAAGATTATTGTCTGCCTTAATTGGTGATTGTAATCTCATTCACAATGTCACCAGTGCCAGAGGCCACGGGAGTACTCGATGAAAATCACGCGCATTCGCGACGCGGTGGCACCAATTCCGTCCGCTATGCGGAATGCAGCAATCTCGTTCGATAGCATGACGGTTAGTGTTGTTGCCGTCGAGACGGATGTGCTTCGGAACGGGCACAACGTGATTGGGTTTGGTTTCTGCTCGAACGGCCGCTATGCGCAGTCCGGCATTATTCGCGAGCGTCTGGCCCCGCGCATCCTCGAAGCCGATGCCGAACTGCTGGTCGACGAGAACCACGACAATCTCGATCCGTTTGCAATCTCGGCAGCGATGTTGAGCAATGAGAAACCCGGTGGTCATGGTGACCGCGCAGTCGCCGCCGGCGCAATCGACATGGCGGTCTGGGATGCCGTCGCAAAAATCGCCGAAGCACCACTTTGGAAGCTTCTTTCGGAGCGCTTCAACAATGGTCAATATGACGCACAAGTGCTGGTCTATTCGGGTGGTGGATACTATTATCCGGGCAAACAAAAAGCCGGCCTTCAGGACGAGTTGCGGCGCTGTCGAGAGGCCGGCTATCAGATCCTCAAAATGAAGATCGGCGGAGCTGATATTGACACTGATCGCAAACGCATCGAATGGGCATTGGAAGTGGCCGGTGACGGCGCGAAGCTGGCGGTTGACGCCAATGGGCGGCTCGGGCTCGAAGAAGCCCTCGCGTATGGCCGCATCGCGTCCGAACTTGGGCTGATTTGGTATGAGGAACCGTGCGATCCGCTCGACTTCCTGGCCCATGCGGTGCTGGCGCAGGAGCTTTCCGTGCCAATCGCGACAGGCGAGAACCTGTTCTCCACCCAAGACTTCAAGAACCTCCTGCGCCACGCCGGCCTGCGACCCCATATCGATTGGCTGCAGCCGGACCCCTCGCTCTGTTACGGACTTACCGAAGCGCTTCGGGTTCTCGATCTCGCCGAGGGGATGGGGTGGGCGCGCCGCAGAACGGTCCCTCACGGCGGCCATCAGCTCGGCCTCAACATGGCTGCGGGCCTGCAGCTTGGTGGATCGGAAAGCTATCCCGGAGTGTTTCAGCCCTATGGCGGATTTGCCGATGAGATCCCAATTGTGGACGGCTATGTGCGTCTGCATGAAACACCGGGTATCGGAATTGAGTTGCGCGCGAAGCTGATGGATGACCTGACGGCTCGTTTGGAAATTGACCGGTCGATGATCTGATCGCTTTGACTTAAGAACACATGCGTTCGTTCAAACCGCAGCCTGAAGGCGCGAATACAGATTCATAGAGGATTGCTTCAAGGAGTAACCGGTGACCGAGATATTTTGCCAGGATGATCTTGTCGATCTTGTTCAGCGCGCATTCGTTGCTTCGAAAACCAGCGAACACAATGCCTGGAGTGTGGCCGAAGCCCTCGTTCAGGCCGAAGTTGATGGCCAGAAAGGGCACGGCCTGGCGCGCATCGCGAGTTATATGGCGCAATCGGCGGCCGGCAAGGTCGATGGCTACGCGCAACCGAAGGTCGTGCAACGGCGACCTGGCTCGGTTTTGATTGATGCACAAAACGGCTTTGCCTATCCGGCCTTTCAAGCGGCGATAGATCTGCTTCCCGATTGTGCGATGGAAACCGGTATTGCGGCGGCGGCAATCACGAATTCCCATCACTGCGGGGTGCTCGGTTGGCATGCCGAACGCCTTGCTCAGAAGGGCCTGGTCGCATTGGTGTTTGCGAACACACCCGAGGCCATGGCCGCCTGGGGCGGGCGCAAGCGCCTGTTCGGCACCAACCCGATAGCATTTGCTGCCCCGTCGCCGGACGGCTGTCCGGTGGTTATTGACCTGGCGCTATCGCGTGTTGCGCGCGGCAAAATCCTCACGGCTGCTCAAAGTGGCGACCCGATACCGGATGATTGGGCGACCGACAGTGCCGGCCGGCCGACTACCGATGCCCAAGCTGCCCTCAATGGCACGTTGCTGCCGATCGGCGGACCCAAGGGGGCGGCGCTGGCCTTCATGGTGGAAGTGCTTGCCGCAGCGCTGACCGGTGCCAATTTCGCGTTCGAGGCCTCCTCATTCTTTGATGCTGTCGGCGAACCGCCCGGCGTCGGGCAGTTTGTCATCGCGATCGACCCCGACGGATTTGCCGGCGGCGCCGCATTTGCACGGCGGTTTGCAACACTCGCCCAGGAATATGCGAAGGACCCTGACGTGCGCATGCCCGGCTCGCGCCGCCGCCTGCTTCGCGAGAACGCTGCCAAGAACGGCATTGCCGTTGCCCCTGATATCGCCAATGCGATCCGTTTGCTCAGCACGAATGGTGACCTGGTGCTGGAAGAACGTTAGTCTCAAGGATGATCAGCGAACGATGATCTGGCCAGTTTCAGGAGACCCGACATGATCCACGTTGTTGCCGTCATCACGACCAAACCCGGTATGCGCGAAAAGGTGCTGGAGGCGTTTCGCGCCAACATGCCGGCGGTTCACGGCGAGGACGGCTGCATTGAGTACGGCCCCGTGGTCGACGCGGACGGTTTTGGTGGCTTTCAAACCGCGATCGGACCGGACACGTTCATGGTGATCGAGAAATGGGCCAGCGCCGATGCGCTCAAGGCGCACGCCAAGGCGCCGCATATGGCCGAATATGCCGGCAAGGTGAAAGACATGCTGGCAAACCGGGTCATTCACATCCTCGAATCCGCCGCCTGACGGACGGACGAGCAGGATGGTTCGAGCTGAGTGGTGTGACGGGCCATTGAGGTTTCACATACAGTCAGCACGTAGTCAGCATCTAGAGCAACCTGCCTTTATTCGGAATCGGAACGATCCCGAATAAAGGCACAAAGATAATCTAGTCAGCACGGTCCGGTGGCGGGAATTATTTTTCCGGGGTTGAGAATGTTCTTGGGATCGAGCGCCAGCTTGATCTGGCGCATGACGTTGACACCGCCGCCGATTTCCGACTCCAAATATTTGATCTTGCCCTGGCCAATGCCGTGTTCACCGGTGCAGGTTCCCTCCATCGCAATTGCGCGGTCTGCCAGCCGGCCGATAAAGCCCTCGACCTTCTTGCGCTCTTCCGGATCGTTCTGGTCGAACACGGGCGATGTGTGGAAGTTGCCATCGCCAACATGACCGACGATCGGCGCCACCAGGCCGAGGGATTCGATATCCCGCTTGGTCTCCAGGATGCATTCGGCCAGGCGCGAGATCGGTACGCAAACGTCGGTCGCCAAAGTATCGCGCGCCGGCCAGGTGGTGCGGACCGCCCAATAGGCATCGTGGCGGGCCTTCCATAGTCTGCGACGATCTTCTTCGCGCTCGGCCCAGTCGAACCGGATCGCGCCTTCTTCCTCTGCAATTGCCCGAAATTGCTCGACCTGATCGCGAGCACCAACCGCGGTTCCATGGAACTCGAGGAACAATGTCGGGGTCTCTTCGAGGGACATCTTCGAATGCGTATTGACGGCGTGGATCTGAACCTCGTCAAGCAACTCGACGCGCGCGAGCCCGAGGCCGAGTTGAATGGCCTGGATGACAGTGCTGCAAGCGCCCTCCAGCGTTTTAAACGGGCAGACGGCCGCCAAAATGGTTTCGGGAATGCCGTAGAGGCGCACAGTCAGCTGCGTCATGATGCCGAGGGTGCCTTCCGAGCCGACCAGCAGCCGGGTGAGGTCGTAACCGGCCGCCGACTTTCTGGCGCGTCCACCGGTGTGCACAATCGAACCGTCGGCCATGACGGCGGTCGCGTTGAGGACATTCTCGCGCATGGTGCCATAGAGAACGGCGTTCGTCCCCGAGGCGCGGGTCGCCGCCATACCGCCGAGGGTTGCCTCCTCCGCGCCCGGATCGATCGGGAAGAAGAGGCCCATGTCACGCAAATACTCATTGACCGCCTTGCGCGAGATGCCGGGTTGGACCACGCAGTCGAGATCTTCGTGGTTAACGGATATGACGTCGCTCATATTGGCAAAGTCCAGCGAAATCCCGCCGTTCGGAGCATTGACGTGGCCTTCCAATGACGTGCCGGCACCGAACGGAATGATCGCCACCGCGTGGGTCGCGGCAATGCCGACGATCTCGGCGACCTCCTCGGTGCTGTTTGGCCACACGACAGCGTCGGGCGGTTGATTCTCAATCCACGTCAGGGTGTGTCCATGTTGGCGCCTGATGGCCTCACCGGTCTGCACGCGATCGGCAAAGCGCTGGCGCAGGATACCAATAGCAGTTGCAACATTGTCTGCAGTTTTGCATTGAGACACGGCTTCCATTGGTCGATTCCTAATTCTATTGACGTCCTCGGCGTGTGCTCGAAATCAAACACGCCGCGCAGTATTTGGAGCGGATGCTATGCCGGGCCCCAGCCGATTGCAATCTGGCCGACGTTTCAGTACCCCACCACGGCGCGCGCCACAGTCGCCGGCGATCGCGCGAAGGTCTGTCACCATCGGGTCGGTAGTGCCACCGGAGGCCGCCAGGCACAGAGGGGCGTTCGTGATCTGGGCGCTGGTTTGCTGTATGGCGCCAACCGTTGGCGCGATGGCGGCGGAAAGCTGGCGCCAAATCGCAGCCGGGGACTTTGTCTTTCGCGGTCAAATTCAACGCATCGACCTGACCCGGCCGTTGCGTTTCGTGCGCGGACTGAAGATCAGAACGCGCGGGCGCAGGATGACGTTTTCGAGCGTGCGCGTTGTCTACGGCGACGGCCAGACCCAACCGGTACGCCGACGCATCAGGCTGCTCAGCGGGCAAACGTCGGCGGTCATCGACGTTCCTGCACCCGGCAAGTTTGTCAAGCAGATCGTCCTCGTTCCCGATATTAGCGCACCGCGGCGCCACCGCATCCGGGTCGAGATCCTCGGTCTCCAAGACGATGACGATATGCAACGCAGACCCGGCGATGCAGATGTTAGCAACACGTCAGGCGAATTGGCACCAATTCCCGCTCGCAAGACGGACGCCAAAGCGCAGCAGGCGGCCGCAACGAAGGACGCCAACGCCAGGTCGCTCGACCATGAAACGGACAACCGCCGAGCGGGCGAACCGGACGAACCGGGCAAACACGGCACGCGACGCCGCATCGCCAACACTGCAACAGCTGCCAACGAGGCAAAGCACTTGTCTGCGGTGGTGCTCGGACAACCAACGAACGGCGCCACCGTGTTGATCGGCGCGCTCCCGATCGAGGCCCAGGCCACGCAAAGCCAGATCGTTTTCGACAAGCCGCTCGCCAAGTTCGCGCAACTGCGCTTGCGCCCGACCGGCGCCAATCTGTTCCTGGAGAACGTCGCCATCACCTACGATGACGAAACACGTGCAAGCGCGCGGTTCGGCGTCTCACTGTTTCGCAATACGACGTCGCGCCGGATCGCCATCGACCCGAAGCGCTTCGTTCGATCGGTGCTATTCAATCATCGCCCCGTCGACGGCATTCGACGGCGCGGTATCCGTATCCAGCTCTACGCGACACTGGCCGATCACTGGCTATTGCCAACCAGCGAAGGCGCACGCTTGAACGATGGCTGGCTGCTGCTGGCAGCACGCGAAGGGCAATATCTCGCGCGATCCGGCGGCCGGCTTCCCGTTGCCCGCAATCGCGGCGGCTTTGGTGAGCTGCGCGTGACAGGTGCCAGTGGCGCAATGAAGCGGGCCAAGCTCAACATCCGGTTTGCCGGTAGACCCAATGGCGGGATGGTTCAGCGTGTGGCGGGGACCACCAAAGGCTGGCACTCAACCGTCGAACTCGCACAGCGCGCACCGATCGCAGGGCTTGAGTTCGAACTCGGTCGACGGGCCCTGCAAAGTCTGCCGGCGACCGCACGCGTGGCAGTCTGGGTGCGCTTTTAGATCAGTGCTGCTCGTCAGGCGTCTGCATCGGCAGAGACCCGCTCGCTCGGATCGCGACCTGGTGATCTGCCGGCACCAACAGCTTGCGCCCCGCCGGTACCTGTTCATTCACAGCCCGGACCTGCTAAGCTTGCCGGCAACACAGACGAAAAGGAACCGGCGCCCGATGAGCGACATTGATTTCAGGACCGACATGGATTTTGCCTACGGCGAGGCGCGCGAGCTTGTGCCGGGCGTGCAACGGATCGTTGCCAACAATCCAAGCGTCTTCACGTTCAAGGGCACCAACACCTATATTGTCGGCAGCAGTGGCGACCGCGCCTTGATCGATCCCGGTCCCGAGGATGATGCGCATTTCGATGCCATCATGCGGGCGGTTGCGGGCCATACCGTCAGCCATATCTTGGTCACCCACACCCATCGCGATCATATCGACGGCCTGCCGCGATTGGCTGCGGCCACCGGCGCCAGAGTCTGCGGCTTTGGGCGCAGCCCCGCACGCCAACCCGGTGAAACCCGGTTGAGCCCCGCCGGCGATGAATTCTTCGATGAAACCTTCACCCCGGATATCCGATTGCGCGATGGTGACAGCGTCGTCGGCAGCGACTGGAGCCTGACCAGCGTGTTCACGCCCGGCCACGCGCCCGATCACCTGAGTTTCCAGCTCGATGGCACCGGCGTCTTGTTTTCCGGTGACCACGTAATGGGCTGGAACACCAGTGTCATTGCACCGCCGGAAGGCAACATGGCCGACTATCTGGCCTCCCTAACGTTGCTGCTCGATCGCAAGGACACCGTCTATTTCCCCGGACACGGCGGCCGGATCGGCGATCCCCAACGCTTCGCCAAGGCCTACCTCGTCCACCGCAGGGTCCGCGAACAGGCCATTCTGGCAGCGATCAAACACGGCCGCCGCAACATCGAAGAGGTCGTCGCCCAGGTCTACAGAGATCTCGATCCGCGCCTGGTCAAGGCGGCCTCGTTCTCCGTCCTGGCGCACATCGAACACATGGCGGCGCGCAACACCATCAACGCCGAGACGCCGATCACCTTCACTTCCGCTTTGTCTGTCGCCTAGGCGCGTACCGGACGCCGGGAACCGATGCCCGAATTTGATTTGCGAGTTCGCTATGGAACTCACGGATACGCTGCGCATTTCGACCAAAATCGGACCGCCCGAATCGCGATGCCGATCGCACATCGACGAGTGCGCCGCCGCTTATGCGCGTGACACGTACGGCAACGTCATCGTAAAACCCCAGCACCAAGGTCCGATCGACCGCTTCAATTTGACCCCAGCCGCCACCCTTTGTGTCGACCGGCACCTCTGCGAGGATCGTCATGTGCAGCTTCCTGAGCGCCAGTCGTGCCAATTCCAGGGTCTCGGTCGCAGAGCGCTCAACCCGCACCGGGCCAAGATCGCCATAAGCCGCGCGTTGCAGATCACCAAACGCCTTACCGGGATAGGTGATCGGATTTGCACCGCGCGGGCGCACCCGTCCCAGATGGACGAACTGCGGCGGATTTTGCAGATCGGTCGTGATATCGTTGATCGCCGGATAGCGCTGCAAGGTCGGCAGCAGACTCGCGGGCCAGGCCAGTATCGCCAGCGCGATCACCATCCCCGCAACGGCATTTGAACCACCGCGCCAACCCCGTTGCCAGATCCTGACCAAGGCAAACAGTCCGATCAAAAGAACGAGTAGTGCGCCTGCAAACGACAATCGAAAGAGATTGAGGGCCACCAGGGTGCTCATGCCAAGGAGGCGATGGAACAGAATTGTCAGCAACAATATTGCCAACGACAACAATGCCAGACGAACTGTCCAGACGCTCGACGAAATTGCGCGTGCCTGATCCCTCATAGCCTGCCCCCGCCATCAATCGGGATTGCTGTGAATTTCAGTGACCGCAACGCCCCACCGACAGCCTGGTCGACTAAGCGTGCGTGACAGATGCTGCCCAATGTGGTCCCATACCGGAAAATGAATTCAACGCCAAATGTGGCAAGTGCAAGATCGAGGTTGCCCGATGACACAGCTGACCAACTACGAAATGCGCGACGTCGACGCGCTGCTCCACCCAACGACCAATCTCGCGACCCACCGCCAGCGCGGCCCGCTGATCCTCGAGCGTGCGGAAGGTGTTCACGTCTGGGACTCCAACGGCAAGAAATATATCGAGGGCCTGGCCGGACTTTGGTGCACAGGGCTCGGCTACGGAAATGGCGAACTCGTCGAAGCCGCCCGCGAACAGATGGCCAAGCTCTCCTTCACCCACTTGTTCGGCAGCCGTAGCCACGAGCCGGCGATCGAACTCGCAGAGAAACTGAAAGAACTCGTGCCGGCGCCAACGTCGAAAGTGTTCTTTACCTGCTCCGGCAGCGAGGCCAACGACACCCAGATCAAGCTAGCCTGGTACTACAACAATGCGCGCGGCAAGCCGAACAAGAAGAAGATCATCGGACGCCAGCGCGGCTACCATGGCGTGACAATCGCCGCTGCAAGTCTGACCGGACTACCGGTGTTCCACGCCGACTTCGACATACCGCTGCCCGGTTTCCTTCATGTCGACTGTCCGCACCACTGGCGTAATGCCGAGCCCGGCGAGACCGAGGAAGAGTTCGCAAGTCGCCTGGCAGGCAATCTGGCAGACCTGATAGAGCGCGAGAACCCTGAAACGATTGCCGCTTTCATCGCCGAACCGATTCAAGGCGCCGGCGGCGTCATCCTGCCGCCCAAGACCTACTTCGAGAAGATCCAGGCCGTGCTGAAGCAGCACGATATCGCGTTCATTGCCGATGAAGTGATTTGCGGCTTCGGGCGCACCGGCAACTGGTTCGGCAGCCAAACCTTCAACATCGAGCCGGACACGGTTTCGATGGCCAAGGCGATCACGTCCGCCTATGTGCCGCTCGGCGCCGTGACGGTCTCCGACAAGGTTTATGACGCCCTTCTCGGCGAGAGCGAGAAGATCGGCATGTTCGCCCACGGTTTCACCTATTCCGGCCACCCTGTGGCCTGCGCGGTTGCCGTCAAGACCCTCGAAATCTACGAGCGTATCGATATCGTCGGCCATGTCCGCAAGGTTGCACCGACATTCGCTGCCCGGCTGGCGGCATTGGACGATCATCCTTTGGTTGGTGAAACCCGGGGCACGGGTCTGATTTGCGGCATCGAGCTGGTGCAGAACAAGGCGACCAAAGCGAGCTTCAGCCCGAAGGATGGCGTCGGCGCCAAGGTCGCGGCGCTGGCCGAGGAGGAAGGCTTGATCTGTCGCGCCGTTGGCGGTGACACGATCGGCCTCTGCCCGCCGTTGATCATCGATGAAGGCGGCATCAACGAAGCCTTCGATGCCCTTGAACGAGCCCTGAATCGGGCAACCGACTGGATCAAGACAGAACTGGGCCACCAACTGCAGGGCTAGTGGTCTCAATCACTTAAAAAAAGCGTATTCAGACGCCCAGATTTGGTCTGTGCCAAGGCGCGGTGGCCCCAAGGCGCGATCGGTGATGCGGCGCATCATGAGGCCGCCGCAACGGCCGGCACCAGGGCCAAATCTGAGCGCCTTCGGTGCGATGCCGGACGCGAGGATGTAGACAATGTGGTTCATTTTCAAAGCCTTGCGCACCGTAGCTAAGCCAACAGGTGATCTCCTGCGGACACCGGTTTGGCGCTGGGATCTTATGCGTTGCGCCACGTGAGCGGGCAACCAGTCGATTCTCGGCACCGCGCCTTGCTCAATCTTGGCCAAACCGGCGCCAATGCGCCCGGATTTATGCGTTTGCGGCCTCATACCGCCCCAGCTATGAATTGGCACCCGTCATGGGCTTGAGGCGGCCGGGCCTGGCAGGCGCGGTCGGCAGCAGCAGCAGCGCAAGGCAGTTTGATCATGAGCGAGAAAATGAACGCCGGCGACCATATCGTCGCCAATCTGATCGCCAACGGCGTCGACACCGTGTTCGGCCTGCCGGGCGTGCAGACCTACCCGATCTTCGATGCGCTGGCACGCAACGCTAACAAGATCCGAACCGTTTCAGCGCGCCACGAGCAGGCCACGGCCTATATGGCGCTTGGCTATGCCAAGTCGACAGGCCGGCCGAGCGTCTATTCCGTCGTGCCCGGGCCCGGCGTGCTCAACACCGGCGCGGCGCTCTGTACCGCCATGGGGGTCAATGCCCCGATCCTGTGCCTAACGGGACAGGTGCCATCGGAGTTTCTCGGGCGTGAGCGCGGCCACCTGCACGAACTCGCCGATCAACAAACGATGCTTTCAACCTTCATCAAGGCCGCCTATCGGATCGAGCATCCACAAGATGCCCATCGTACGTTTGCCGAGGCCTGGCGCACGATGACATCGGGTCGGCAGGGACCGGTGGCGGTGGAAATGTGCTGGGACACGATGACCATGGCCGCCGAATTGCCGGCGCCGAAGAAAGTGAAGCCCGACGCCGCGCCGGCGATCGACCCGATGGCGATTGCGGTTGCAGCGAAGTATATCGCCCGCGCCAAACGGGCGATGATTATGGTTGGCGGCGGTGCCCAGCACGCCGGTGAGGCGGTTTTGGAACTGGCCGAAAGGCTCAACTGCCCGGTCGTCTCCCATCGCAGCGGCAAGGGCGTAGTACCCGGCGACCACCGTCTGTCGATGGACATCGTCGCGGCTTACGAACTTTGGCCCGACATCGACGTATTGATCGGGATCGGCACCCGTCTCGAGCTTCAATACATGCGCTGGACGGGCATGCAACGCATGATCCACCGCACCGAGGCGCCGCCGCACGTAATCCGCATCGATATCGATGCGGCCGAGATGCGGCGCCTCAAACCGCATGTCCCGATAGTTGCCGATGCCGATGACGGCACCCGCGCCGTGCTGCGGGCGCTCTCCAACGTCAAGGCTAAGACCGGCACCGCCAAGCGCATCAGGGATGCCCGCGCGGCGGTGCACGACCGGATCCAGGCCGTGCAGCCGCAAATGGCCTACCTCGGTGTTCTGCGTGACGAGCTGCCGCGCGACGGCTTTTTCGTCGATGATCTTTGCCAGGTCGTCTACACCGGCTACTTCGGCTGGCACGCTTATGAACCACGCACCTATGTGACCTGCGGGTATCAAGGCACGCTCGGTTACGGATATCCGACCGCGCTTGGCGTGAAGGTGGCCAATCCCGGCAAGACGGTGCTCTCGATCCTGGGTGACGGCGGTTTCATGTTCGCCGTTCAGGAATTGGCAACGGCCGTACAGGAGGATATCGGCGTCATTGCCGTGGTGTTCAACAATTCAGGCTACGGCAACGTTCGGCGCGATCAGAAGCGGCTCTATTCGGGCCGCTCGATTGCCACCACCCTGCGCAATCCGGATTTCATGGACCTTGCTCAAAGCTTCGCCGTTCAGGGCTACCGCGTCGACAGTCCTGAGACCCTGCGCCCGGCATTGCGTCAGGCGATCGCCGCTGACAAGCCGGCCCTGATCGAAGTCGTCGTCGATCCGGAGGAAGAAGCGAGCCCGTGGGAGTTGCTGGTGCGCGCGTCGGCACGTCGCTAGATCATCGCCGCTCTGGGTCTATGGGATCGACCCTAAGGAGTCTCTGAACCAGTTTGCGGTCCAGGGGATCGTCCCCTGGTCGGGGTGTTTGAGGGGCGGACAAGCCCCTCAAGGATCGCCGCAACGCGGCGATTGGCTAAGGGCGCTGCGATCGTGGCCTCATACCGCCGCAGCTATGAATTGACACACGTCATGGGCTTGAGGCGGCCGAGCCTTGCCGGCGCTCAAAGAAGCTCCGGAGAAGTGCGTCGATTGTTAAGCTCGGGCGGTATAAGATGTAAAACGATAGGGTTTGCGAAAAGTTGCATGATTAAATGTGACAGATACAAAATGCTTTCCCTTTAATGTGCATATGGTGGCGCATTAATCCGGTTCTTGCCTGACGGGCGGCAAATCGCACGAACCCGATCGCGGTACTTGCGCGCCAACTTGCGTGCGTGATAGCCGAGCTGCGCGAGCGACAGGGACAACCACAACGGTTGCCAATCGGGTTTCAATGTTATTCGGGGCATGGTGTGATGCGGCGCACACCAGTCGTCGTCACTGAGATAGTCCAGCTTCCTGTGGTCCTTGATGACAACGCGAAAGTCACTGCTTTCCATCGGCAGGTCGGGATCGAGCCCGATCCGAAGCTGAAGCTCCCGCGTTTGCGGGTTGTTGACGACATGCGGGACCACGGTGGCGTTGGTCCTGTGCAGGACGCCAAGGCGAATGCCAAGTCGCTTCTCGATTTGCGCACGCGAACGGTGTTGATAATGTCGAAACCGGATGTACCTGTCGGCCGGGTTCAGCGTGTAAACCGGCCACGGCTGATCGGTCGGCCAATGGAAGTAAGGCGTGTGCTTGACGAATTTCATCTCCGCCCGGTTGCCTTGATAATGGCGCAGACGATCCATCACCGGCATCTGTTCGAAGCCGATCGGATCCTCGCAGTAGCGCAGATAATCCAGGTCCGTAAAATAGAACTGATAACAGCCGCCCCAAATACTATCGACATCATCAGGCAGGGCGGCGATGAACTGGCGTGGGTCGTCAATGTAAAACTCATCGCCATCCAGCCGGCACCACCAGTCGCCCGTCCGTGAAACGTCGGGCACATGCGCGAAAATTTCGCCGCGAATAGCATCGGTAAATGCAACGTCGAAAACCCCAAGAAAATGGATATTGTCATGGCGTTCCGACAGAACCCGCACGACGTCCGCGGTGCCGTCGTCGGATCCGTTATCGGCGACAAAAATACCGTCCGACCAATGACGTGCGTGCTCGATTGTTTGGCCGATCACGTCGGCTTCATTTTTAACAACGGTTATGCAGAAAATTCGCATGTCCACTCGTTTCTTCAACGCGTGTTGCGGGGCTGGTATTTATGCCGGCCGTTTGTAAATTTTGTTGCAGGAGCATTTGCTCGGTTTAGTGCGTTGTTGGTGAAAGGTTGCGCAATATTTGGCACGCATTTTCTGGCAAAGCCGACGCGCGGTCGGAGCTGGCCCATAATCTGACAGCACCGTTGCCGTTGTCAGCGATGCTGCAGCCGTCGTGCCGCCGGAGAACAAGGCCGTATCGTGACCATTATTGCGACCCCAAATTTTGTCATCCACTGGTGATGACACGAGGCGGTCATCACCATCCGTTCCGGCAATCAGCATTCTCGGCTCGTCCGTCTCAACGGCGGCGGTGACGCCAATTATCACCGACGCGTTGGCGCGGTCGGCCGTTTTGATGCGATGATCAGCGCCAAAGTAGCCGTGATGAGGAGTGGCGAGATATGGCTGAGGTCGACATCATTGCAAGCGGTTTTGGGTTTCCGGAAGGGCCGGTCCTGTGCGGCGATGGCTCGCTCGTGATCGTCGAAATCCGCAACCAACGGTGTTCGCGCATTTTACCGGACGGTCAAGTCAGTGTGTTTTCGGACTGCGGCGGCGGGCCGAACGGCTTGGCCATCGGGCCCGATGGTTACTTTTATCTGTGCAACAACGGCGGCAGCACGTATCTCGAAGGCCATTCGATGAGCATGGGGCCGCACCCCGATTACGAATTCGGCTATATCGCGCGCATTGACCCGGCCAGCGGCGAGGCATCGTTGCTCTATAAGGAGGTCGACGGCCATCTATTGTCGGCGCCCAACGACCTGGTGTTTGACACGGAAGGCGGGTTTTATTTCACCGACCTCGGCAAACGCTACGCGCGCCATCGCGACAACGGCGGCGTCTATTACGCCCAACCCGACGGCACCAACATCGCAGCGGTTGCCTATCCGATGCTGAGCCCGAACGGCTGTGGGCTGTCACCGGACGGCAAAACGCTCTACGCGGCCGACACGGAAGGCGCGCGGCTCTGGGCCTTTGATGTGCTCGGGCCCGGCAAACTTAAGGCCAAGGACCAGTTCGCGCCGCACAGCGGTCGGCTGATCTGCGGGCTCGGCGGGCCGGCACGGTTCGACAGTTTGGCGGTGATGGCGAGCGGCAACATTTGCGTGGCGACGTTGAACACCGGCTACGTCATCGAGATTGCCCCGGACGGGCGGATCGTCCGCGAAGTCAAGATGCCGGACTGCTACCCGACGAACATCTGCTTTGGCGGCGATGACATGTGCACGGCCTACGTGACGCTGTCGGATAGCGGCCGCGTCGGACGACTGCAATGGCCGGAACCCGGCCTGAAGCTGAACTTCAACGAGACCAATTGAATTGGCGCCTTGCAGACCGCGCCGGAACCATGCCGCCGGTCTGAAAGGCAACCGGCATCTGTGTCGTGGGCCGCATCGCCAACGCGACACAGCCGCTGCTGCAAAAATCATCATCGCGGACAGGCAAGAGCGATCAAAACGCCTCACCCAGCAGCATCTTGTGCAAATTCGGCCTGGCCGCGATCTCAGCTTCGGCCATCTTGTCGATCGCAGCAACACGCTTTGCACCAATGTGCGTGCGCAGCTCTTCCATACGTTGATCTGGCTGTCGGCAATGCTCACCCACAATGCAGGCCCGCTTGCGGAGATAATACTCAACGTCTTCGCCCGCGTTGAAAAGATCGCCGCGCCTGGCCAACTCGGCCAACTTGACCAGCGCCGGCCTGTAACTCAGTCGCGCCTTGCTTATCAAAACG
The DNA here is from genome assembly GCA_965223355.1 of Hyphomicrobiaceae bacterium. Taxonomy (GTDB): domain Bacteria; phylum Pseudomonadota; class Alphaproteobacteria; order Rhizobiales; family Hyphomicrobiaceae; genus Tectiglobus. Next base: position 919,464 of record CBDCWE010000003.1, on the reverse strand, counting down.
TTAATATTGTGATCTCGGGCTTCGACCGAAGTATTGTCGTAAACCGTTTCTTCGCGCCAACCGGCCTTCATCCTGAATTTCTGTTGCGGAATACGCTGGCGGCGGATTTCATCCTCAGCTTTTCGGAATCCCGTCATTGTCACGCAAAAACCATATCCTCTAAACTGAGATTGTGAATACATTCTCCAATGGTGACAGTATGGTGACCTTCGGCATTGTGAGACCATCAACGCATCTTTAAACAGCGGATAATGGCGAACAAAGGCTTTGTTCAATACCCGATTGGCGGCCGCACAATCCCATTCTTTGAGCGCCCGGTCATAGTCCTCGAATTCCTTTGGTGTCATTAACTCGCGCGCCGGCTTACTCTCGAATGGTGCAAAATCTTTGTTCTTATCGTACGTCAGATGGCGGGCGCCGTCTCTTAAGGTCTCGGCCCGGCACGCCAGCCCGGTTAGAGCCGCGACTAACACTGTCATCAAGCCAATACGCAAAGCAAACATCGAACTTATCCTCGCTGGTTCTGCGGCGCTTATCCTAGCCGCCAATCAGCATCATGAGGATAAGAGATGGCAGGTTTCAGTCAAGCTGCGCGCTGCATGGAGACACAAGACAATCTCAAAGAACTTCGCCGTGAGCGGGAGGCACGGCGGACGCAAAAGTCGCGGTTGGAAGAACGCATTCGTTACCAGAACGGCGAGGTGCCCGGCGACAATCAAGTCGAGTTCTGATTGACGCTCAACGACAATCAAGCCGTCAAAGTCGAATGCTGCTTGCCATACAGGAGCCAATCGACAATCATCAGAACTGGCCGCCAGTTCTCATCCTGATTGACGCGGCGTTCCCCCCAGATTGTCGCGCTATACGCGACACAGCCGCTGCTGCAAAAACCATCGTCGCGGACAGGCAAGAGCGATCAAAACGCCTCACCCAGCAGCATCTTGTGCAAATTCGGCCTGGCCGCGATCTCAGCTTCGGCCATCTTGTCGATCGCAGCAACACGCTTTGCACCAATGTGCGTGCGCAGCTCTTCCATACGTTGATCTGGCTGTCGGCAATGCTCACCCACAATGCAGGCCCGCTTGCGGAGATAATACTCAACGTCTTCGCCCGCGTTGAAAAGATCGCCGCGCCTGACCAACTCGGCCAACTTGACCAGCGCCGGCCTGTAACTCAGTCGCGCCTTGCTTATCAAAACGTTAATATTGTGATCTCGGGCTTCGACCGAAGTATTGTCGTAAACCGTTTCTTCGCGCCAACCGGCCTTCATCCTGAATTTCTGTTGCGGAATACGCTGGCGGCGGATTTCATCCTCGGCTTTTCGGAATCCCGTCATTGTCACGCAAAAACCATATTCTCTAAACTGAGATTGTGAATACATTCTCCAATGGTGACAGTGTGGTGACCTTCGGCATTGTGAGACCATCAACGCATCTTTAAACAGCGGATAATGGCGAACAAAGGCTTTGTTCAATACCCGATTGGCGGCCGCACAATCCCATTCTTTGAGCGCCCGGTCATAGTCCTCGAATTCCTTTGGTGTCATTAACTCGCGCGCCGGCTTACTCTCGAATGGTGCAAAATCTTTGTTCTTATCGTACGTCAGATGGCGGGCGCCGTCTCTTAGGGTCTCGGCCCGGCACGCCAGCCCGGTTAGAGCCGCGACCAAAACTGCCATCAAGCCAATACGCAAAGCAAACATCGAACTTATCCTCGCTGGTTCTGCGGCGCTTATCCTAGCCGCCAATCAGCACCATGAGGATAAGAGATGGCAGGTTTCAGTCAAGCTGCGCGCTGCATGGAGACACAAGACAATCTCAAAGAACTTCGCCGTGAGCGGGAGGCACGGCGGACGCAAAAGTCGCGATTGGAAGAACGCATTCGGCACCAGAACGGCGAGGTGAGTGAGGCGGAGAATAAGCTCTCGAGGATCGAAGTGGCCACGCGAGAAGTAGGCCTAGAGCAACCTGCCTTTATTCGGGATCGGAACGATCCCGAATAAAGGCAGAAAGTTGCTCGCCTCTAAAGTGGCGATCATCTTTGTGCTTTAAGTTGGAACCGCAATAGCGGTTCCAACTTAAAGCACGATGATCTAGGCATCGTCGCATTCGCGGGCAGCTTGCTCAGTCGTAATCATTCCAACATCACACGCGATGGCGCCGCGCTGGCCAGTGAGCTTGCAAATCTGGCCGCCCGTGAGAGCCAGAGACTGGACAATCTGCGGCGCCAGATCAGCAATGACGAATTTGCGCTGAAGCATGAAACGGACACGATACGAATTGTCGAGCGGGATATCCAAAACGCCATCAACTATATCAATGCCAATTGTCGATGATCCACCGATCAGGCAGACCGCCTCTGAACTGACCTACCCCCGTTGATCCGGTCCACGTGAAACGAGAACCCGTTCAGTTTGTGTTCTGGCACGCAAGGAGAACGGAAGCTGCGCAAGTCTCGGTTTACGGAAGCGCAGATCGTCGGCATCCTCAAGGAGTAGGAAGCCGGCGCCACGGTCGATGAATTGACGCGGCGGCACGCCATGTCGTTGGCGACGTTCTAGGAGTGGAAGGCGAAGTACGCCGATATGCAGGTGTCCGAAGTCAGGCGCCTCAAGGAACTCGAGGACGACAACACCAAGCTCAAGAAGCTGCCGGCTGAAAGCACGGTCGACAACGATGCATTGAAGACGCTTCGAAGACGCTTCTTGCAAAAAAGTGGCACCACCCGAAACCCGCCGGGAAGCTGTATCGATCGTACGCGACGCGCATCAGCTTTCCGAGCGCCGTGCCTGCCGGCTCGTTGGCATCTCGCGCTCGGTCAATGGCTATCAGCCAAGGCCTGACCGCCACGCGTGTCTGCGCCGGCGGCCACGCAAGCGCTTTCCAAAGCTTGTGCGCGAAGGAGCGTGGTGTGCGATCCGTGCGAACCAACGCTGGCCGCTGGACTTTACCGAAGACGGCCTTGCCAATGGTGTCGAGTTCCGCAGCTGCAATCTCAAGGACGGCTGCACCCGCGAATGCCCGGCGATCGATGTGGCGCTGTCGATGTGGCACTGTCGATTCCGGGCACACGTGTCGTTGACATGTTGGGGCGCGTCGCAAGAGCGCGCGGTTATCCGGATCGCCTTGTCGACAATGGTCCTGAACTCCGAGGCCGCGCACTTGATGGCTGAGCAGCGGATCGTGGCGTCGAGCTTACCTTCATCGATCCCGGCAAGCCGACACAAAACGCCTCCATCGAGAGCTTCAACGGTCGGCTTCGAGAGGAATGCCTGAACCGGCACGGGTTCACCTCGCTCGAAGAGGCGCGTGCGATCATCGAAGACCGGCGCGTCGACGACTACGAGCGCCGGCCGCATTCCTCGCTTGGCTATCGGACACCGGCAGAGTTTGCCGCTGCCCGCACGGTGTACCGCCCGCAACGGCCGTCTGCGCTCCCGCTATGTGGAGCTGGCGCGCAGCCGGCCCTTGCTCTCGCCGCGTAAAACCGGCAAAAAGTAAGCTGACGGGTTTTCATAATGCGTAGTCCGTGGCCTTAAACGCGGGGCAGGTCATGGCGGCAAAGGTGCTCATCTGATGGCTGGAATATCGCGCCTTTCATAAGCAACGATCGTGTCCAATCGGCCGAAACCGGCCTTCACAAACGCCAGACCGTGTCACCGGGCACGCCCTGCAACAGCGCCACCGAGGCCAAAGCCAGCCGCACCCTCACCCGCGCTCAGCCCAAATACCCATAGCGCGCGGCACCGCCTGAGCCCCACATTCCAGCGATTTCGTGCCTTGGCGCTTCTTCGACGCGAGCCGGCGCCATAACATCATCGCCTGCGCCACGGCGCGTCCGAGAAACCTGCAAAGGAGCGGTCATTGCGCTCGCTTCGGGATGTTGATTGCGACCACCCCGAGTACGGCAGCGAGCAGCCCCATGCCCACGATTGGTGTGATCTGTTCGCCAAGGATGAGGATCCCGAGACCAACACCCACGCCCGCGCGCAGATAGGCTTGGCTGGCAACCCCCATCGACCCGATAGTTTTGACGAGCCGAAAATAGATGAGCAACGCAATACCGGTGCAAAGCAAACCAAGCACACCGCTCGCCGCTACTGCAGATAGCGACGGTGACAATGTCCACGGTTGGTCCAGGACGAGGCTGGCTGGCACGAGGAAAGCGCAAGCCCAGAGCATCGTCCCAGTGGCTGTGGCGGTCGCCGAAAGATGGGTGAATTTCTTTCCGTATATGGCTGCACATGCGTAGAGTATTGCGCCTGCGAGGGCCGCCAATTGACCCGCGACCTGCTGACCGAGACCGGCGAGCGTATCGACCCCAACAATCAAAATTACCCCAAAAAGACCAAGACATGCGCCGAAGAGTTTAAGTGCGTCCGTTGGCTCATGCCGCGTCACCAACAACGTAAAAAAGAAAACGAAAATAGGAGAGGTTGAGTTGAGAACACTTGCAAGGCCACTGTCGACATGCTGCTGACCCCAGGCAAGGATCGTCCAGGCACCAATGCTGTTGAAGAACGACTGAACGAGGAGCATGCGCCAACTTTGCGCGTCACGCGGCAGTGCGTCTCCTGTCCAGGCCAACACGCACAGAAGGAATGTTGCCGCGATTGCGACGCGTACGGCGATCAGCGTGATTGGCGGGATTTCGGCGACGGCAACCTTGATGAAGAGATACGACGAGCCCCAGAGCAGCGCCAAAACACCCAGGAGTGCGAACTCCATGCTTGGGATTGATGAACTGGATTGTCTCATTTTTGGTGCTCCTGCCTACTGTCAGCAGGAGCCTGAGTGCGAGCATGCATGCCATAGTCACGCAAGACATGTGCGACGCGAAGCCGATAGTCTTTGAAGATTCCGTTGCGACCGCTCCGTTGTGCACCGCGATGTTCGCTCAGCATACGCCACCGTTCGACAGCATCTTCGTCTTCGAAGAACGAGAGCGACAGAATCTTGTCTGGGTCGCTGAGACTTTGAAACCTCTCGACTGAAACGAATCCTTCGACCTCATCCAGGAGCGGGCGCAACTGTGCGGCGATGTCCAGGTAATCGTCCTTGCGGCCTGCCCTAGGCGTGACTTCAAATATGATTGCGATCATGCCTTCACAGCCTCCGCATGCGGCGTCGAGACGAGCTTCAGGAATGTTCTGTCTTCGCGGAGTAGGAACTTTTCCTGTTGGGCGAATGCGTAGTTTTCTTGTCCCAGAGGGTCGGCTGCCAGCCGTGTTCGATAAGCCTCGTATGCGGCAAGCGACTCAACGGAGTAGACGCCAAAGGCGAGCGTGGATGATCCCTCATGCGGTGCGAAATATCCGATGAGCTCGGCCCCGCAGCGCGGAATAGCCTGTCCCCAGTTGCGGGCGTACTCGATGAAGTGATCCCGCTTGGTAGGGTCGATGTGATAGCGGATGAAGCATGTGATCATGGCTGAACCTCCCGACATGGCGATGACACTATGACGCCTAGTCTGCGATCAATGATTCGGTTACGGTCGAACTATGAAAGAAGGTCCGGACATTGCCCTGCTCGGGTCGCTGATCGGCGATCCCGCCCGCGCCAACATGCTCACCGCCCTGATGAGCGGCAAGGCCTTGACTGCGCGGGAACTCGCCGTTGAAGCAGGTATCACGGCCCAGACGGCAAGCGCGCACCTCGCAAAACTGGAGGGCGCCGGACTACTCAAACGGCGCAAGCAGGGGCGACACCGCTACTTCACCCTCGCCGATGACGAGGTTGGCAGCGTTCTCGAAGCCATGATGGGGTTGGCAGCCAAGAACGGACACACGCGCACGCGAACCGGCCCAAAAGACCCGGCACTGAGAAAGGCGCGCATTTGCTACAATCACCTCGCGGGAGAGTTCGGTGTGCACCTCTTCGACAGTTTGTTGGCACAAGGCATTGTCGTCGAGGAGCGGGAGGAAACATTGCTGACCGGTCCCGGAAGGAGCCGAATGACGGAATTCGGGATCGATATTGATGCATTGAGCCGATCACGTCGCCCGATGTGCAGATCATGCCTCGACTGGAGCAATCGTCGGACGCATCTCGCTGGCGCTCTCGGAACGGCGCTGTTGGTTCGCTTTTTAGAACTCAAGTGGGCGCGTCGCATTGCAGACTCTCGCGTGATTGCTTTCTCTCCGACAGGAGAACGAAAGTTCACGGAGAGCTTTCCTCTCGAGGCCGCCTCGGGTCAAAAGTGAGCTGGCGCGCCGCACAACACATGTTCGAAGCTGGTGTGTAGCTGCCGTTGCGGTGCAGCACGGGCCTGTCGAAATGGGCCAACAAGCAATCATCTCTCAACAGACCACTTAACGAGGTGGTGGCATGCGACGGCGGTGAAGCGGCGGTCGCGGTGTCCGCTTGACACATTGCTGGCCGCCGCAGGATCGCGGACGACGGGCAACGACACCGCGGTTCGTCTGTCAGCCCCCGGGGCCGTCCGTCATGACGTAGCCCATCAGGTCGTTCACGTTTAGCTCCAAATCCCGGATCATGTTCTTGACGAGTTCTCCCATCGAGATCACGCCCACAACCTTGCCCGCGTCCAGCACCGGCAGATGGCGGTAACCGCGCTCTGCCATCACTGCCATGCAGCCTTCCAGCGGATCGTCCGGCTTGACCGTCATCGGGTTGCCCGTCATCACTTGGTCCACCGGCGTCTGCTTCGCATCGAGCCCGGGCAGTAGCACTTTGATGGCGCAGTCACCCAGGGTCACGATACCGACCAGCACGCCGTCGTCGATTACCAGCACCGCCCGGACCCGTTTATCGCGCATCTGGCGCAAGGCTTCGATGACCATGTCGCCGGAACGAACATGGATCAGGGCACCATTCTTCTGGGCCAGAACGCTTTTTACTGTGCTCATCGATTTCCTCTCGTGGACCCTGTTCTGTCCTACCCCATCTTGACGGTCTGCATTGCAGGCTAATTAAAATATCTTGCCTTGTCAGCACCGCGCTTGCCTCGCCGGTACTGACAGAAGGCGCCATGATCACATATGCCCCCAAAATAGGTTCACTCCGATGAGAGGTGTGCTCGGGTTCAAAAGTGAGCTGGCGCGCCGCACAAGCGATGTCCGAAGCTGGTGGAAGCAGCCGTTGCAGTGCAGCACGGGCCTGTCGAAATGGGCCATGAGCGGAAGTGTGCCAGACATGGTGCATGATGCTCGAATCGTCTGCTTCGATCGACAGCGGACATGCCTTATCGGGCCTATGTGAACCGAGCACTAGCATCGCTTCAACTTTGTCCTATAGTGTCAGCAAACTGATATACTACTGCAGGATTCGAAATTGGAGCTTTCCATATTACCGGCAATTACACGAAAGAGCCTACACGCATGTGCTGCAGGGCTGCTTGTAGCTGCGATATTTGCGATGTTACCCGCACAGGCATCGGACACCGATCCGGAAATCTGTCAACGCGCCAAGGCGCTCGGGTACGACGAAAGCAAGGAGATGCTCAAGTTCTCCAGCAAGCGAGAGTTATGTACGTTTCGGTTCTGGAACCTCTTTCAACCCAAGCCATTGGAGCAAATTCTAGATGCTGCCGAACTAGCGCATTATTATCAGGCTATCGAGCGGGGGGATTGCAGTCGCGCATTGACATTGCTGAGCGACAACTTCGCAACAGCCCATCCTGATGCACCACCACATCTCTCCGGCGAGTTGAAAGGGCTTAGCTGGAGATCCAGTATGTCGAAGCATTACTATACGAGCCTCGGTTTGTGCGAAGACCTACGGTCGATTAAGCGCGCACTGAAAGATGTCGCTGAAGCTGACCTTGAGTTTCGTCCATTTTGGAGCCGAAGAGAAAACTTTTACAACCCGATAGGGCGGTTTCCGAAGCCGGTACAGAGGGTGTATTCCGGTGTGGGGCGTTTGATCCACAACCTTGCACGAACGCGAAGCTCCAAGGTTGCGCTCGCGTTGCTGCGATTGTCAGATGACGGGAAGGCCGTCAGGCTCCATCCCCACTACGAGCTCTATATCGCCTTCCGGCTCCGGAACCTCGGCTTGACAGACATGCTGATCGACAAAATCATTGCCCGACCGCTCGATCCGGTCGTCCGCGCCAACATTGCTGACAAGGCGAAACGGGCAGCGTCTCGAGGTTTGTCGGTTTTCCCGAAATGAGTCAGAACTGCAGCGCACCCAATGGACAATCCAAACTGCTGAACGCCTGGCGGAACGTGCGAACGTTCCTATCGGTTTGATCGAGCCCTCGGTGCGCTTCACTGGGGCGCTGTTCGAGCCTTGATCGCTGAGCTTCAAGTTGGCGCTTCGCTCGCTCAAGCTGATCCTTTTGCATCGCCAATCGAATGGCTTGCGCGGTGACTTCGCCTACGATGGTGCTGAACCGCCCCGGGTTTGCCGGAGGCTGTTTAGTTTGAGTCAGGCGGCGATCTTCAGCTCCTCCAGGCTGGCGTAGTAGGTATCTTCTGCTTCGGCGGGTGGGATGTTGCCGATCGATGAGAGCAGGCGGCGGTTATTGAACCAGTCGACCCATTCAAGTGTCGCGTACTCGACTGCTTCAGGCGATCTCCATGGTCCACGCCGATGGATCACTTCAGCTTTGTAAAGCCCGTTGATCGTCTCGGCCAGTGCATTGTCGAAGCTATCGCCAACACTGCCGACCGATGGCACCAGGCCGGCTTCCGCCAACCGCTCCGTGTATTTGATCGAGACGTATTGCACACCACGATCCGAATGGTGGACAAGGCCGCCGCCGACAACAGGTTTTCGATCATGCAAAGCCTGCTCCAGGGCGTCGAGTACAAAGCCGGCATGTGCCGTCCGGCTGACGCGCCAGCCGACGATGCGGCGGGCATAGGCATCGATGATGAAGGCGACGTACACGAAGCCGGCCCAGGTGGAGACATAAGTAAAGTCTGACACCCACAGCACGTTGGGCCTCGGTGCCTTGAAGTGCCGGTTGACATGATCAAGCGGGCAGGGCGCCGATCTATCCGGCACTGTCGTACGCACCTGCCTGCCACGGATCGCGCCTTGTAATCCCATGGCTTTCATGAGCCGCTCCACCGTGCAGCGCGCGATATCGAAGCCTTCGCGCTTGAGTTGGCGCCAGACTTTGCGCACGCCGTAGACACGAAAGTTCTCATCGAAAACCCTTTGGATCTCAGGCATCAGCACAGCGTCACGCTTAAGACGAGGCGGTGCCGTGTCAGGGTTGATGCGGCGGTGCGCATACGCGTGGTAGGTCGACGGGGCGATCTTGATGACACGGCAGATCGGCTCGACCCCGTACGCAGACCGGTACTCATCGACAAAGCTGATCATGTCTTGGACCGGCGGTCGAGCTCCGCCTGTGCAAAATACGCCGACGCCTTGCGCAGGATCTCGTTGGCCTGACGCAGCTCGCGGTTCTCCCGTTCAAGCTGTTTCAATCGCTCGCGCTCTTCGCTGGTTGGCCCGGGCTTTAGGCCTCGATCACGCTCGGCTTGGCGAACCCAGGTGGACAACGTTTGCGCCGCGCATCCGATTTTGGCTGCAATGGATTCGATCGCCGCCCATTGCGACGTATGCTCGCCGGTCTGATCGAAAACCATCCGCACGGCGCGCTCACGCACCTCCAGCGAATACCTTGGCGATGTCTTTCTTGGATGATTCGTCATAGCTCCAGTCTCTCAAGAGTTGGAGCCTCCCACAAACCCGGGGCGGTTCATATCGATACTCATTGGTTAGCCGGAGCCGCGAGCGCGCTTTTTTTTACCGTGTGGCAACACCTGTTGGCCCGCGCATCACTTCGCCAGCACCCAGATCGTTGCAAGTCCGATATCGCCAGCAGCAGACAAGTCGTCAAGCTATGCACAACATCTGGTTTGGTCCGCCTAGGGTCAAAAGTGATCTTCCACGCTGCACAAGCGATGTCCGAAGCTGGTGAAAGCAGTCATTGCCGGCTCTAAGACATGCTGTTCGGCCACGGCAGCTTCCTCTGTACTGCGACCGTGGGAGGTATGAAAAGCGGGCTTGGTCCGTGACTTCAAGCCGTCGCGATCACCGCGAATTGCCTGTTTTGGCAGCGCCAGGCGGGCTCAATTGATGTTCTCGGTCATGGTGGTTTTATCCGTTATGCAGGAGTGACATCGATAATTGCCGGACCGGCCGTGGCCACGCGCCCAGTTCAAGGTAATCCGATATCGTGCTGATCATTCGGCACACGATCACAGGGTTCCGACGGGCCGGGCCCGGCGGTCGGGTTGTTGGGGCTGAAAGCCCTGACTCAATCGCCGTTTGACGGCGAGCGATGCGAGGCTATCCGCTCCCCTCCCCAAATCGAGCGCTCGAGGGCCCCCATCCTCCGGCCCCCGAACTGTGGCCCCAATTTGCTCGCCTCGGGTATCAAGCAGACGGCGGTGAGTTGCCATGTGCGCGCGCGACTTGCCCGTCGTATGGCCGTCGGCGGCCGCCGGGGACCTGCGCAAATACCCCGTTGAACCTTCGCAGACTGCACAAATCCGGCCCGATGAGCAGTGGCCGGACAGGCCTCGCACACGTTTTGGCCAACTTGACATTCAGACAAGGTTGCACTGTAAGTGGCATAATATAACGTTACATAAATCAAGAACATTGCGGTTGAGGGAAATGCAAATGAGACGGACGCTGCGAGCCATCGGTGCTGCGTTGGTATCACTAGCGGCAGCTAGCGTCGGCCAGGCCGCAGACCAACGTGCGACCGTGGCCGCACCCTGGGAAGTGACAAGTGTTGATCCATCGAAATCCGGCTTTGCCTTCCTGCGCATGGGCGTGATGGAAACCTTGGTTGAGGTCAACCGGGACGGCAATTTGAAAGCCGGGCTCGCCACCGCTTGGGCGGCATCAAGCGACGGTCTCAGTTGGCGCTTCACACTACGCGACGGCGTCACCTTTCATGATGGCTCAAGCTTCGATGCGGCCGCCGCCGCCGCCGCTCTCAACCGGGCTCTGAAAAAACCGGGGATCTTGAAGAAAGCGCCGATTGCCAAGGTCGAGGCCGCCGGTAAAGGCGTGATAATCACGCTGACCAAGCCGTTCGCAGCCCTGCCGGCACTGTTGACGCATTCCACGACGATCATAGCCGCACCCGCCTCGGTTGACGCGGCCGGTAAATCCGTCAAAGCGATCGGAACCGGGCCATTCAAAATCGAAAAATTTGCGCCGCCGAAAGGCTTTGACACCGCGATGTTCGAGAACTACTGGGGCACCAAGCCGGCGATCACAGCGGCCAAATACATGGCTGCAAGCCGAGCCGAAACGCGCGCCCTCATGGCCGAAAGTGGTGATGCCAATCTGGTTTTCACGCTCGACCCATCCGGGTTTGCGCGATTGAAGTCCGTTCCAAGCGTCAACGTCGTCGCCGTGCCTATACCGCGCGTTGTCACATTAAAGGTCAACGCCGGTCATCCGTTCCTCGCTGCTGCCGTGGCCCGGCGCGCACTCAGCCTGGCGATTGACCGTAGAGGCATTGCAGCCGGCATTACACGGTTCCCGGAAGCGGCCGCAACGCAGCTTTTCCCGCCGGCACTGGGGGCATGGCACGACCGCGCGCTGCCCGCCCTTGAGTACGCACCCGACAAGGCGAAAGAACTGCTCAAAGGCCTGGGTTGGAGCAAGGGTGCAGACGGCGTTCTCCAGCGCAACGGAAAGCGCTTCTCTATCCTTTTGCGCACATTCCCGGATCGACCCGAATTGCCATTGATCGCAGCGGCACTACAGGATCAGTGGCGTACCATCGGTGTGGAACTGAAGGTGAGCGTGAGCAACTATTCGCAGATCCCCGCTGGTCATAAGGATGGTTCGCTGCATGTCGCACTCTATGCACGCAACTACGGCCTGACGCCCGACCCAATCGGGACCGTCCTGGCTGATTTTGGCAAGCATGGCGGAGACTGGGGTGCCATGAACTGGAGCGCGCCTAACGTTGCCAAGGCACTCGAGATGATTGCCGCCAAAGCCGACCCAAGTGTCCGCAAACCACTCATCGCAGGTGTGGCAGCGGCGATCCACAACGAGCTGCCGCTCATCCCGATCGTTTGGTACCAACAAACGGTGGCGATCTCGAAGGGCCTCAATGGCATCGTCGTTGATCCGCTGGAACGGAGCTACGGCCTCGACCGCGCCTCGCTGTCCAAATGACGTCGCGGGCAACCGGCTTAACCGCGGCGCTAGCGACACGAGCGCTGCAGTGCGTTGTTGTTGCAGTCGTCGTTGGCGTCATCAGCTTTGCAATGATGCACGTGTTGCCAGGCGATGCGGCTTACCGGATTGCCGCAGCGCGCTACGGCTATGACATGATGGATGCGGCCTCGGCCGAGATCGTCCGCGCCGAGCTGGGCCTCGACCGACCGTGGACGGCGCAACTCGTTGACTGGCTTTGGTCGCTCGTGCAATTCGATCTCGGCCGATCACTGGTGTCGGGTCAGCCGGTATCGCAAGAGATTGCATATCAGCTCGGCCACTCTTTAACGTTAGCCGGCTGCGCCGTCCTTGTTTCGCTCATCGTTGCAATTCCGGTTGGAACGCTTGCCGGCCTCAACCCCGGCGGCATTGTCGACCGCCTGTCGCTGTCCGTCTCCATTTTACTCCGTGCCGTTCCCGCTTTCGCGCTTGGCGTCATGCTCATACTGATCGTCGCCGTCCAACTCAAACTTTTGCCAGTGGCCGGCGCCGGTGAACTACGCCACTTGATCTTACCGTCACTGACACTTGGTCTTGGCCTGGCGTCTGTTTCAAACCGCGTCATACGCGATGCGGTGGTTGCGGCCATGTCGGCAGAATGGAGACAGTTTGCCCGCACCAAAGGCCTGTCGGCGCAATCGACCCTGCTCCGCCATGTTCTGCGCAACGTCTCTCTACCGGTTGTCGCCTATGTCGGTGTCCAGCTGGCGTACCTGATTGAGGGCGTTGTCATCGTCGAGTCGGTCTTCGCCTGGCCCGGCATCGGCCATGCCTTGGTGCACGCCGTCTTTGGCCGCGACATCGTGATGGTGCAAGGGACCGCGCTCACGTTGGGGCTCTTGTACGTCGTCTTGAACTTTGCGATCGACCTTTGTTGTCGCGTCATTGATCCGCGGACAAAAACATGAGCCGGACGAGCGAGGAGATTGCCGCGTTGACGACAACAGCGCGGCAAGCAAAACGACTTCCTCTCGCACGCATGCTTGGCCTGTTGCTGCTTGGCTTGCTCGCAATCTGTGCAATTTTCGGCGCCAGTTTGGTTGGCATTGATCCGGCCAAGCAATCGTTGACAGACACACTCCTTGCGCCCAACGGAGCCCACATTCTCGGTACCGATCACCTCGGGCGCGATATGGCAGCACGGTTGCTATCGGCCGCCCAGCTCTCACTTTCGTTGGCAGCACTGTCGGTTGTTTCGGCCGCGCTACCGGGCTGCTCGCTCGGGATCATCGCGGCGTGGGTCGGCGGCTGGACCGACCGGTTGCTCTCGATACTGGCCGATGCCGTCCTCGCGCTTCCCGGACTGTTGCTGGTGCTTATGCTTGCTGCCATCGCACCGGGGTCGTGGTGGGCGCTCTATGCTGGCATCTCCCTGACCTTATGGGTCGAATATTTTCGCTACACACGACAACGCGCGCGCATCGTGCTTGCCGAGCCTGCGGTGGAAGCCTCGCAATTGCTTGGTTTTGGCAGCATCTACATTGTGAAGCGTCACCTTCTGCCGGAGTTGGGTCCGGGGCTTTTGACGATCGCGGCCTTTGGTGCAGCGACCGCCGTTACCGCGATGGCAGCGCTTGGCTTCGTGAGTGTCGGCATTCGCCCGCCAACAGCAGAGTGGGGCGTGATGATGACCGAGCTTCTCCCCTACTGGCGCGAGGCACCGTGGCTGATCCTTCAGCCAATTGGGTGCCTCATCATCACGGTGCTGGCGTTGCACCTGGTGGTTGGTGCGGGAGAGCGGCAATGACGCGCGCGCTGGAAGTCGAGGACCTGGTCGTTTCCTACGGGCCTGCCCGGCTCGTTGGCCCGATCAGTTTTGCAGTAACCGAAGGCGGCGTTTTGATCGCGATGGGTGAGACCGGCGCCGGCAAAAGCCTGCTCGCACAAGCCATTCTTGGAACCTTGCCACCGGGATTGAGCGCGGCCGGGAAAATTGCACTCAACGGACGACGGATCGATACGCTCGCCGGCTCGGAACGTGCAGGCCTATGGGGCCGCACCCTGGCGATGCTTCCGCAAGAACCGTGGCGGGCACTGAGCCCACTCAAAACTGCCGGCGAGCACGTCAGCGAGACGTACCGGTTGGTTGCCGGCCAACGTCGCGGTCAGGCACGGCGCGCTATGCAGAACGACTTTGCGGAACTGGGTTTGACTGGGGCCGAGCGCAAACTCCCAGGCGCACTCTCAGGCGGGATGGCCCAACGCGTCGCGTTCGCTGCCGCGCGGGCTGGCGGCGCGCCTATACTACTTGCCGATGAGCCTACCAAAGGACTGGACGCCGAGCGTCGGGACGTGGTCACGGATGTTCTGTCCGGCGTCAGCAAGCATGGTGGGACGCTGCTTGCCATCACACACGATATAACGGTTGCGCGACGCTTGGGTGGCCACCTCCTCCTCTTGAAAGATGGGGCCGTCGTCGAGGAAGGACCAACAGCCACGATCTTGTCCGAGCCCGCGAGCGACTATGGCCGGGCTTTGTTGGGATCCGATCCAGCGGTTTGGCCGGCGGCTTCCTCGCTTCACCACGGCGACCAAGTGCTCAAGGCGGAAGGGCTCACCGTTTCACGCGGAAACAAGAAGCTCATCGAAGGATTTAATTTCACCTTGCACGCGGGCGAACGCATCGCGATTACCGGACCCAGCGGGTCTGGCAAATCTTCATTGCTTGACGTGATGGCCGGCCTTCTGGTGCCAACTGCCGGGCGTATCACGCGCTCAGCGCGCATCGGACGGACTGGAATTCAGAAAATTTACCAGGACCCACCAAGTGCCTTCCCGCCGCACATCTTGCTCGGTCGCACGCTACAGGACGTCTCGCGCCGTCACGGGATGTCATGGAGCAGATTGCTGGGCTTGCTCAATCGATTGAATATCGCCCCGGAGTTACTGCAACGCCGGCCCGATGCGGTCTCCGGCGGAGAATTGCAGCGCATTTCGCTTGCCCGTGTTCTGGCCGTCAAGCCATCCGTCCTTCTCGCCGATGAACCGACGTCCCGCCTCGATCCGATTACGCAACGCGAAACATTGGCATTGATCGCGGAGGAGACGGCTCAGGCTGAAATTTCGGTCGTATTTGTCACGCACGACAACGTGATTGCGCAACGGTGGGCGGACACCACCATCGCCATCGCGTGATTGGGCCGCCGAGAAAACCGGCCGGGCGCCGTTGTGTGCCAGCTGCGTTGCGCACCGCTTATGGGAGATGCACCATAAGCGCGGCCCGCCGCGCCTGCCCGAGTGAGCCGCCAAGACCCATGAAGCGGATCAATATTTATAAGCGGGTCAATATCTATGCAGGCTGGTACTAATCGCCGTTTGACGGTGATCGATGCGGGGCTAGAGCAACCTGCCTTTATTCGGAATCGGAACGATCCCGAATAAAGGCAGGTTGCTCGCCTCTAAAGTAGCGATCATCTTTGTGCTTTAAGTTGGAACCGCAATGGCGGTTCCAACTTAAAGCACGATGATCTAGCCGCTCCCCACACGCAGCGCTCGGTATGAACCGGGGGCCATCCCCGGCCCGCGAACTGTGGACCCAATATGCGCGTTTCGGATATCAAGCAGACGGCGGTGAGTTGCCATGTGTGCGCACGCGACTTGCCCGTCGTATGGCCGTCGGCGGCCGCCGGTAGACCTGCGCAAACACCGTGTTGAACCGTCGCAGACTGCCAAATCCGGCCCGATGAGCGATCGCGGCCATCGACAGGTCGGTCTCGTCCAATAGACGCTTGGCCCGTTGCACCCGCTGGGTACGCGCCACCTGGGTGGGACTTGCCCCCAGGTGGCGCTTGAACAGTCGTGTTAAATGGCGAGCGCCAATCCCCAGTCGCGCCGCCAGATCGCCGACGCCGTGCTCATCCAAGGCTCCCTCCCGGATCAGTTTTACGGCGCGCTCGACACTCGTCAGCGAACCTTTCCAAGCTGGAGAAAAAGGCGCCGCCTCCGGGCGGCATCTGAGACACGGTCGAAATCCAGCCAGTTCCGCCGCCGCCGCGGTCGGATAAAAGGTGACGTTCGCCGCCTTTGCAGGGCGAACCGGACAGACGGGACGGCAGTAAACCCCGGTTGTCCTGACAGCCGTGAAGAACGCCCCATCAAATCGTCGATCACGAGCAACGCGTGCGCGCTCGCATGACGCTGCATCCAGTACGCCGTCGGTGTTCAGTATCGAGGATGGAGTCCGATTCCGGCGAGCCATTGTCACCTCCGGGTGATAGTTGAACAGGAGATTATCGCAGGAAACGGATCAAGCAATGTGCGACGAAAAAAACGCGTCCGGCTGGGCGGTCGCCTGGGCCGCATTCACACTCGCCGTATTTGCATGGGGCATTGGCTTCTACGGACCCTCGGTCTTCCTGCAGACGATCCATGCAGCCCGGGGTTGGGAAGTTTCGCAGATATCCGCCGCTATCACATTTCATTTTCTCTTGAGTGCCGTTTTGATCACGGCCCTGCCCAACATTCACAGGCGATACGGCATCGCCACGACGACGTTCGCGGGCGCCGTATTCGCGGCTCTTGGCCTACTTGGCTGGTCGTCGGCCTGGCAACCTTGGCATCTGTTTGCAGCCGCGGTTCCCAGTGCTGTCGGCTGGGCTACGACAAGTGGCGCCGCGCTAAATGCGATTGTCGCCAGATGGTTCGACCGTGATCGGCCGAAGGCGATAGGATTGGCCTTCAATGGAGCAAGCGTGGGCGGTGTGCTTTTCGTTCCCCTGTGGATCTTTTTGATCGCAGAGTTTGGTTTCCGCAGTTCCGCTGTAATGGTCGGCGCGGTGACGGTCCTTGTTGTTGGTGCACTCAGCCTCAAATACTTCCGGCGGTCGCCGCAAGACCTCGACATCACGTCAGCAACGGCAACGGCTGTTAACCTGCAGGTCAACGAACGGGCAACTTTGTCCCGCGTTCAAATCCTGAGGATGCCCAAGTTTCTGACACTCTCGGCGGCATTCTCCCTCGGCCTTTTCGCTCAGATCGGTTTGCTGGCCCATCTCATCGTGCGTCTTGCACCCGAGGTTGGTGTGGAAATAGCCGGATTGCTCGTGAGTGCGGCAACAATCTGCGCCGTCATCGGTCGCACCTTGGCGGGGTGGTGGATTGGCGACCGCGACCGGCGGATCGCCGCCGCTGCCAACTTTGCAATACAGATCATTGGCGTGTTGTTGCTGATCCTCGGCAGCGGCTGGCCACTCTTATCACTCGGCTGTCTGCTGTTTGGGCTTGGCATCGGCAATCTCACTTCGCTTCCCCCTTTGATCGTTCAGAAGGAGTTCAATCGCCAGGACGTCGTTACGGTCGTTGCGCTCATCGTCGCGATCAACCAGGCCGTCTTTGCATTTGCGCCGGCGGTAGTTGGGGCGTTGCGCGATATGTCGACGACCTACACGGTGCCGTTTGCCTTGATCGCGGCAGTGCAGACGGTTGCCCTGGTCGTCGTGCTGCTGGGCCGAGCAAGTTTGAGCAGGGCACAACCATCTGCATAAGCTCAGCGACGGCCAAGCCGTGTCGCGATCCCATCCCGCCACAGCGGGCGCTCGCAACCGGCCCGGCGGTGATCCAAGCGACGACTTAACGACACGTGTCCGCAGCTGATCCCTGCAAGTTTCGTTGAACGGTTATCACCTTCTTAACCGTCTAAACCAAAACGTAGGCATTTATCCCTAGTATCCTGATTCGTGGGCCCAATTCGGGCTGAATTGTTATATGAACCCGGCTCACCGCCGGCCTGCGGAGGTGTTTGACATGGCACAACGCTTGCCCCCTCAGTTTTCACTCTCGCGCGTCCCCTTTGTTGGAGCGCTGTCCGGTGTTGGCGGCATCATTGTGTTGCTCGCACTTGCAACCCTATGGATGGGGATCTACCGCATAGACGCCGGCCACGTCGGCATCGTCAAACGCTTCGGCAACGTCATCGACGTCGTCGACCCGGGCCTGCACGTCAAGATCCCCTACGCCGACACGGTCGAAGAAATGGAAGTGCGCGAACGCGCCTTCGAGATGAAGCTTGAGGCAGCCTCCCAGGATCCGCTCGAAATCCCGGTCACCGTCACCGTCAACTGGCTGGTCAAGCGCAGCGAAGTCCAGGACCTCTATATTCAGTTCGGATCGCTGGAGCAGTTCGAAGCGCGCATTATCCGCCCGCGCCTCAACGATGCTGTCAAGGGCGTCACCAGCCGCTACACCGTCAATGATCTACTGCGCAAGCGCTCCGAATACCGCGACCTGTCACAGACCGAATTCAAGGCGCGCATGCCGGACGACATCGAGGTGACCGGTTTCTCGATTGTCAACATCGGCTTTCCGCCGGAGTACACCACGGCGATCCGTGCCAAACAGGTTGCCCGCGAACAGGCCGAGACCGAGAAGTTCGTGCTCGAACGCCAGCGCCTGACCAGCACGCAGGTGACCCAGTCAGCGGAAGCCCAGCGCGATGCCGACAAGGCCCGCGCCGACGGCAAGGCCTACGAGATCAAGGTCCAGGGCCAGGCTCAGGCCGAAGCGATCCGCATTATGGGCGAAGCCCTCGCCAAGCACCCGCTCGTCGTCGAGTACAAGAAGGTCGAGCGCTGGGGCGGCACCTTTCCGACAACCTTCATGGGCGGCGACGCCGGCTCGAAGGTACTGTGGGCGCTGCCGGGGACCGGCATCACCAAACCGGTCGCGAAAAACTAGTGGTCTCAATCACCTAAAAAAGCGTATTCAGACGCTCAGATTTGGTCTGTGCCAAGGCGCGGTGGCCTCAAGGCGCGATGGGTGATGTGGCGCATCGCAACGCCGCCGCAACGCTGGCATCAGGCCAAATCTCCGGTTGACCCGGTGCCGGTCACCGGCCCCCGTTTCTCAACTGGGGTTGCGCCTGCGGGCCGATGGACACCGGCAACAGGTGCCGGCACGACGCCGTTCAACTTGGCCCTGTCAGCGTTGACGATCGAAGCCCGGCCGCGGCCCGAGAGCACATGAGATCATGGGCTTTGGGTGGGCGGCGGAGCGGCCTAGGGATCCTCTGATCAAGTGTCAGGCTTCCAAAGCGCAGCGCCCCTAACCAATCGCCGCTGTGCGGCGATCCTTGAGGGGCTTTCGGCCCCTCAAACACCCCGACCAGGGGATGATCCCCTGGACCTCGGACTTGGTCAAAGGTTTCCTAGCTCTGACAGGCTATCGGCAACCATGGCTCTTGCCGGCCCGCGCCTCAAACCCACGGATGCGCGGCCTGCACCCTTGCTTCGTAGCCCGCGATCGCGCTGTCCTTTTGCATCGTCAGCGCGATATCGTCGAGGCCGTTGAGGAGGCAGTGCTTGCGGTGCGCGTCGATGTCGAATGAAGTCGACTTGCCGTCCGGCCCGAGCACGGTTTGCGCTTCGAGGTCGACGGTGATCTCGGCACCGGGCAGCTCCAGCAGGAAGCGCAGCAGCGCGTTCACCCGGTCTTCCGAGAGCTTCACCGGCAGGATGCCGTTCTTGAAGGTGTTGTTGAAAAAGATGTCGGCGAACGACGGTGCGATGATGCAGCGAATACCGAAATCAAGCAGCGCCCAGGGCGCGTGTTCCCGGCTTGAGCCGCAACCGAAGTTGTCGCCGGCAACGATGATCTTGGCGTTGCGGTAAGGGTCTTTGTTGAGCACGAAATCGCCGATCTCGGCGCCGCCTTCATCATAGCGCATCTCGGCAAACAGGGCTTTACCGAGGCCGGATCGCTTGATCGTCTTAAGATACTTCTTCGGGATGATCATATCGGTGTCGACGTTGATCATGTTGATTGGCGCGGCGACGCCCGTCAGTGTCGTGAACTTTTCCATCGCACGGTATCTCCTATCGTACGGTGTCTCCTATCGTACGGCGTCTCCTGTAGCCTTTGCAGATGAGGCCCGAATCATACCGCTCCCTACCCGGCTCCCGAAGGCCGGCCCCCGAAAGCCGGCTCTGCCGATCGCCTGCGGCGGATCTGACGACCTTTAACACGCATTGTTCGCCCGCCGTCAAGCGCTGGCGATGCCGGTTGGTCGGGGAGGGACGACGCAGCACATTGTCTTGTGGCCGGTGCGGCGGTTATCACGCGGCAACGATGAGCGGAACTGCCAATGAGCATAAAACTGACATGGCCGTGCTGTGCCGGGCGATCAAGGCAGCAGATTGACGGAGCACCCGGCGATGCGTGATCAAGCCGGGGCGCCACGCAAATATCGCATTGGCATCGATGTTGGCGGCACGTTTACGAAGGCGGTGCTGATCGACAATGCGACGCGCGCGATCGTCGGACGTTATTCGGTCAAGACCACCCATGACGATACCCGCGGCGTCGCAGCAGGTGTTGTCGACGTCTTCCGCAACGTGCTGCAGCGAAGCGGCGTCAGCCCCGGCGACGTTGTTTTCATCGCCCATAGCACGACCCAGGCGACCAACGCGCTGCTCGAAGGCGACGTCGCCAAGGTCGGCGTTCTTGGCATGGCCGGCGGTAGCGCGGCGAAGCTGGCCGAACAGCAAGTGCACATTGACCCGATCGAACTGGCTCCCGGCCGCACGCTCGAGACCGCGAACACGTTCGTCAATTCCGACAATGCATCGCTGCGGCAATCGAGGACGCCATCCGGCAACTGGTGGCAGACGGTGCCCG
Organism: Hyphomicrobiaceae bacterium; assembly: GCA_965223355.1. GTDB lineage: Bacteria > Pseudomonadota > Alphaproteobacteria > Rhizobiales > Hyphomicrobiaceae > Tectiglobus. Next base: position 898,678 of record CBDCWE010000003.1, on the reverse strand, counting down.
GGTCATCGTTGCATCCAGCGCGTTCGGCGTCGACAACACCGAAACCGAACAGCAGGCGCGCGCGCTTGCACACGAGGCCGGTCTTCTGACCACATGCGGTCATGAAATTAGCCGCCTTTATGGCCTGACCACGCGCACGCGCACGGCCGTAATCAACGCTTCCATCCTGCCACGCATGAACGCCACGGCTGAATTGACGGAGGCCAGCGTGCGCGAGGCCGGCATCTGTGCACCGCTTATGATCATGCGCGGCGACGGCGGCGTCATGGACATTGGCGAGATGCGCCAGCGGCCGGCGACGACCATGCTATCAGGCCCGGCGGCAAGTGTTGCCGGCGCCTTGATGCACCTGCGCGTAACGGACGGGCTCTACTTCGAGGTCGGCGGCACATCGACCAACATCGGCGTCATCAGGAATGGCCGGCCGACGGTCGCGTACGCCCGGGTCGGTGGCCATGAAACCTACGTCAACTCGCTGGACGTCCGCGTCGTCGGCATTGCCGGCGGCAGCCTGGTGCGCACCGGTCCCGGCGGCCGCGTTGACGTCGGGCCGCGCAGCGCCCATATCGCCGGTCTGGCCTATTCCGCCTTCGCCGAACCAGGTGCGATCGCCGATCCGATCATCGAAACATTTGAACCGAGGCCGGGGGACGGTGATGACTACGTTTTGGTGCGATGCGCAAGTGGTGAGCGCTTTGCCCTGACAACCACGTGTGCGGCCAACGCCCTGGGCTATACCCGGCCGGGAATGCACGCCCATGGCAATCCCGCCACCGCGCGACAGGCATTCGCAGCGCTGGCATCCTACCTCGGTATCACCACCGACAGCGCCGCCCGGATGGTGCTGGAGCGCGCAACCGACAAGTTGCTGCCGGTGCTTGATGATCTCACGCGCGCATACAAGCTGGATCGGGATCAGTGCATGTTGATTGGCGAGGGTGGCGGTGCCGGAGCCCTGGTTCCGTTTGCAGCACATCGCACGGGATATCCGTTCGAGATCTCGAAGGATGCCGAAGTGATTTCGTCGATCGGCGTTGGCCTTGCGCTCGTGTGTGATGTCATTGAACGCGTCATCCCACATCCCAAGCCCGAAGACCTGCAGGCAATCCGGGCCGAGGCACTGCGGGCAGCCGTCCGCCTGGGCGCGCACCAGCGGGCGACCGAAGTCACCGTCGAAGTCGATCGCCAAACCCACCGCGTGCGCGCAACCGCCATGGGCGCGGCCGAACTGCACGTCACGGACGCGAGCGCGCGCATTCACCAACACGAAGCCCGGCGCATTGCCGCCGTCGCGCTGGAATTGCCGGTCGGCAGCGTCGCATTGGTGGCCGAGACGGCAGGCTTTCGGGTGTTTGGCGAGCGCGGCGCCGGACCGGGCCGACTGCGGGTCGTCGATAAATCCGGCAGCATCCGCCTGCGCCGCAGCGCGGCTGAAACAAAACTGGTCGCAGCCGGCTCGGTTGCAGCATTGGTATCGGCCATCGGACAACAGTCATCGCCGGCGGCTGCACAAACATGCGACCTGGTTTTACTGGTTGAAGATCGCCTGGTGGACCTGTCCGGCCTCGACAGCACCGCGCAAGCAGTGGCGATCGCCGAAACTGAACTCACGAGCGTGCCGCTATCGACGATGGTGGCCGTCATCATCGTACGGAATGGCTGATCCGGCAGCATTCTGCCGCGGATAGAGGGCAGATGGCTCTGGTGGTCCCGTATCACCTAAAATGACGCATTGAGATGCGCTGCCCTGGTTCGTACAGACCACTAGATCATCTTTGTGCTTTAAGTTGGAACCGCAATAGCGGTTCCAACTTAAAGCACAAAGATGATCGCCACTTTAGAGGCGAGCAACTTTCTGCCTTTATTCGGGATCGTTCCGATTCCGAATAAAGGCAGGTTGCTCTAGTGCCACGACCGCTGGGTTGTGGTGCGCAAGCCGTTCTTGCGACAACGCGCCCCTGGTTTTACCCGACCGAGCGACTGGACCGCCTGCGATTGGTGGGCTTAGTTAGGCGCGCTCGAACGGAGCGAATTTGTCTGGGCCCGGACACTGGACACAAACCAGCCTCGCCGCGCGCCTGCAACAGCAGCGCAACAAGAACATTCGGAGCGGACATGACGTTTATCGTCAATGAGAATTGCATCAAATGCAAATTCACGGATTGCGTCGAAGTTTGTCCTGTCGACTGCTTCTATGAGGGCGAAAACATGCTCGTCATTCATCCCGACGAGTGCATCGACTGCGGTGTATGCGAGCCTGAGTGCCCCGTTGATGCCATTCAGCCGGATACCGATCCCGGCATCGAACAGTGGCTAGAGCTCAATCGAAAGTACGCCGATGAGTGGCCGAACATCACGGCCAAGAAAGATCAGCCGGCCGAAGCCGACAAGTTCAGGGATGAAAAAGAAAAGTTTGCAAAGTATTTTTCTCCGGAGCCGGGCAGCGGAGACTAACGTCGTTGATATTTAACCATAATTTGTAGTTTCCCTATCTGCTGGTGTGGGCTTTGGTTAACCTTCCAGCAGCTGTGATCAAAGTTCATCCAGGTTGCCTCTTCTAAAACTCCCCTACATGTGTTATAGATAACGCGTTGGCATCGCTGGACAAACAAAGAACAAGCATTCGCCCGGGATTGAACACATCGGGCAGATTCGCGTGCGGGTTTAGAAGTCCGCTATGCATGCAGCAAGCCATACATATGGACGTACTGACCGGCCGGATACTTTCTGGCGGGACGGTTCTCTTGAGTCTTTGGGGGCAATGGTCTCGGCGCCAATTTCGGTGCCGGGCAACTGCAGTGTGGCTGCTGATGATGAGTGGTTGACGCACTTCACCGGGAAATGCGGTGTGTCGCGTAGCATGAGAAAGTGAGACGATTTTCATGGCTTCTAAGAAAAGTGTATCGGTAAAGAGTGCAGCAAAGGCTCCCACGGCTGCAAAGTCCAAGTCTAACGCCAAGACCACTGCCAAAACCAAGACCACTGTCAGAACCAAAGCAACGACCGCTGTGCGCAAGTCCGCTGCGCCGAACAAGTCGTCTGTGCCTAAGAAGAAGAGTGCTGTGGCCAAGAAGAGCGCCGCCAGGCCGCTGAAAAAGGCCGCCAGGACCGCGGTCGCAAAGACGAGCCTTGCAACTGCGGCGACCGGTGCTGCCAGGAAGAAGACGGCTGCCAATGCCAAGCCGGTCGTGAAAGCCACCGCGGCCAAGAAGCCGGCGGCCAAGCGCGTCGCTGCGGCCAAGCCTGCTGTGGCCAAGCCTGCAGCCAAAAAGACTGCGGTGAAACCGGTTGCCAAGAGCGCGGCAGCATCGCGAACTAAGTCGGCGAGCGCGGTCGCGGCGCGGCGCGCCAGACCGGCGGCTGCAACCGGCCAGGCCACGCGTGATACAAAGTCAAAACCGAACCTCAAGGCGGTTGCGGCAGCTGTACGCAAGCCGATTGCCAAGCAATCGACACCGATCGCCGCGCCAACGGCCAAGTCGGCCGCGGCGCTGGCAGCCAAAAAGCCGGCCAATCAGCGACACGGATTCAAGGTTAACGAATTCATCGTCTATCCGGCCCACGGTGTCGGCCAGATCGTTGCTCTCGAAGAGCAAGAGATTGCCGGGGTGACGCTGGAGTTGTTTGTCATCACCTTCGAAAAGGACAAGATGACTGTCAAAGTGCCGGTCGGTAAGCACGGCAACGGCGGCATGCGTAAACTGGCCGAAAGCGATGTCTTGGAAAAGGCGATGACCACGCTGAAGGGCCGGGCGCGCGTCAAGCGCACAATGTGGAGCCGCCGCGCTCAGGAGTATGAAGCCAAGATCAACTCTGGTGATCTGGTCTCGATCGCCGAGGTCGTGCGTGATCTCTATCGTTCTGAAACCCAGCCTGAGCAGTCCTACTCCGAACGCCAGCTTTACGAGCAGGCCCTCGATCGGATGGCCCGCGAACTGGCGGCGGTCGAGAAGCTCGATGAGCGCGGCGCCGTACAGCGGATCACCGAGGTCCTGGCGAAGAGCGCAAAGGGACGCCGGGCGGCCGAAGAAGCCGCCGAGGCAGCCAACGTCGAAGCCGCCTAAAGCAACCTGCCTTTATTCGGGATCGTTCCGGTCCCGAATAAAGGCGCAAAGATCTAGGCCAATGGGCGGAAATGGTCTAAGGGCCCTCTGAACAAGTTTGGGGGCCAGGGGATGGGTCCCCTGGCCCCCAAACTTGTTCAGAGGTTCCTTGGGTTGTGAACTATGCTCAAGAAAAATATTCGCAGCGTCGTCCATGATCGCCCGTCACCGCAGCGCGATCCTGCCCGAACGCATCCGGCGCCAATCTGCCTGTGCACCAAGCGGTCACACCGCATTGTTCTTACAACCGACATCCATTATAGCCTTGCAGACTTAGCCCGAACCATCCCGCCCGCGCACGGCCACCGAGAGGCCATGATCTCATGTGTTGTCGGGAGGCGGTCGGGCGGGGCAGCGCACCGAAGACGCCATTTTAGGTGATTGACATCACTAGCCCGATCACGTTGCCAGTTCGCGGTCGGCACGGAGGCCAAATGCACAACAAGCCAGGCGAAACACGCCGTTCGATGTGGTCGGTCGCACAACTGGCTCGACGCCGCATTTTGTGCATGTGGCCCGGCCGGCGCGGCCGCATTCACCGGTCGATCGGCTGCATTGAACGGTGTAACCCTATGATACCATAACGCTTCTCCCCGTTCGCCTTGCCGAATGACGGTGGCGAACACGATGACGATCGACGTGCCGGTGAAGTGATCGGGCCAGACCAAAGCCATGACAAAATCGAACGGTGGACCCCGGCGTTCCCGGGGCGACGACACAAAGGTGATTCAGGTTCGCGGCGCCCGCGAGCACAACCTCAAGGGTGTTGATCTGACGATCCCGCGCGACGCCCTGATCGTGTTCACCGGTCTGTCCGGGTCCGGCAAATCCTCGCTCGCCTTTGATACGATTTACGCGGAGGGCCAGCGCCGTTACGTCGAGAGCCTGTCGGCCTACGCGCGTCAGTTCCTCGAAATGATGCAGAAGCCGGATGTCGATCACATCGAAGGCTTGTCGCCGGCGATCTCGATCGAGCAGAAAACAACAAGCCGCAATCCGCGCTCGACGGTTGGCACGGTCACCGAGATCTACGACTATCTGCGTTTGTTGTTTGCGCGGGTCGGCGTGCCTTATTCGCCCGCCACCGGATTGCCGATCGAGAGCCAGACGGTCAGCCAGATGGTCGACCGCATCATCGCCCTGGACGAAGGCACCCGGCTCTATCTGCTGGCACCGATCGTCAAGGGCCGCAAAGGAGAATTCCGCAAGGATCTGGCCGAGCTGATGAAGAAGGGCTTCCAGCGCGTCAAGATCAATGGCCAGTTTTACGAGATCCCGGACGCCCCCAAGCTCGACAAGAAATACAAGCACGATATCGACGTCGTCGTTGACCGCCTGATCGTCCGTGAAGATATCGCGACCCGTCTGGCCGACTCGCTGGAAACCGCGCTCGAACTTGCTGACGGCATCGCCATTGCCGAATTCGCCGATCGCGAACTGCCGGCTTCGGCCACCAAGGGTGCCAACAAGTCCAAGAACGATACGCATGAGCGCATCGTGTTCTCGGCACGGTTCGCCTGCCCCGTTTCCGGTTTCACCATCGATGAAGTTGAACCGCGGCTGTTTTCGTTCAACTCGCCGGCCGGTGCCTGCCCAACATGCGACGGCCTCGGCACCGAACTGCAGTTCGAAGCCGATCTCGTCGTGCCCGACGGCAATCTCTCGCTGCGGCAAGGTGCCATTCAGCCCTGGGCCAAGACCGGTGCGACATCACCCTATTACGAACAGACCCTGCAGGCGCTGGCCCGTCATTACAAGGTTCAGATGACGACGCCGTGGAACGAACTGCCGGCCGCCGTCCAGAAGGCCGTCCTGTTCGGCTCCGGCGCCGAAGAGATCACCTTTGTCTACGAAGACGGGTTGCGCAAATACAAGACCCGCAAGCCGTTTGAAGGTGTGATCGGTAACATCGAGCGGCGCTGGCGCGAAACCGACAGTCAGTGGGTCCGCGATGAGCTTTCGCGCTATCAGGGTGATCATCCCTGTGCGGAGTGCGGCGGTCATCGTCTCAAACCGCAGGCGCTGTGCGTCAAGGTTGGCGACAGGCACATTGGCGAGGTCTGCGATCTGTCGATTCGCAGTGCCGGCACATGGTTCGATGAGCTGCCCGCGGGGTTGACCAAGCAGCAATCCGAAATTGCGACGCGCATCCTCAAGGAGATCAAGGAGCGGCTGAAATTCCTCAACGACGTCGGCCTGGATTACCTGACGCTGTCGCGCTCGTCCGGCACGCTGTCCGGCGGTGAAAGCCAGCGCATTCGCCTCGCTTCGCAAATCGGCTCGGGCCTCACCGGGGTTCTCTATGTCCTCGATGAACCGTCAATCGGCCTGCATCAGCGCGACAACGAGCGCCTGCTCGGCACGCTGCGCCACTTGCGCGATCTCGGCAACACCGTGATCGTGGTCGAGCACGATGAAGACGCCGTCCTGAGCGCCGATCATGTTGTCGACATCGGTCCCGGCGCCGGCGTCCATGGCGGCCAGATCGTGGCGCAGGGAACACCGGCTGCAATCATGGCCGCAACCGAGAGCATGACCGGGCAGTATCTCAGCGGCAAGCGCCAGATCCCGCTGCCGGCGGCGCGCCGCGCAGCAAAGCCGAACCGCCAGATCCGTGTTGTCGGCGCCACCGGCAACAACCTCAAGAACGTGACCGGCGCGATCCCGCTCGGCCTGTTCACCTGCGTCACCGGCGTTTCCGGATCCGGCAAATCAACCTTTCTGATCGACACGATGTACAAGGCCATCGCGCGGCGCCTGACCAACGCCCGCGAACAGCCCGCCGGCCATAAGGAAATCAAAGGTCTCGAGCACCTCGACAAGGTCATCGACATCGATCAGTCGCCAATCGGGCGCACGCCACGGTCAAACCCGGCGACCTATACGGGGGCCTTCACGCCGATCCGCGAGTGGTTTGCGGGCCTGCCCGAATCCAAGGCGCGCGGCTATCTGCCGGGCCGCTTCTCCTTCAACGTCAAAGGCGGGCGCTGCGAGGCTTGTCAGGGCGACGGTGTCATTAAGATTGAGATGCACTTTCTGCCCGACGTCTACGTCACCTGCGATCAGTGCAAGGGCGCGCGTTACAATCGCGAAACACTGGAGATCAAGTTCCGCGACAGGTCGATTGCCGATGTGCTCGACATGACCGTTGAGGACGCCTGCGGTTTCTTCCAGGCGGTGCCGGCCATTCGCGATAAAATGGAGACGCTGCGCCGGGTCGGCCTAGGTTATATCAAGGTCGGCCAGCAGGCGACGACATTGTCGGGCGGTGAGGCGCAGCGCGTCAAGCTTGCCAAAGAACTGTCGCGGCGTGCAACGGGGCGTACGCTCTACATCCTCGATGAGCCGACCACGGGCCTGCACTTCCACGATGTCGCAAAGCTCCTCGAAGTCCTCCACGAGCTGGTCGACGCCGGCAACACGGTGGTTGTCATCGAGCACAATCTCGAAGTGATCAAGACCGCGGACTGGATCCTCGACATCGGTCCGGAAGGCGGCGACGGCGGCGGCAGGATCGTTGCCACCGGTACGCCGGAAGAGATTGCGGCGACGGCGGCAAGTTATACCGGCGCCTTCCTGCGCGAACTCCTCAAACGCCGCACCCAGATCGGGACACAGACCGCCGCCAAGATCAAACCGCCGGCAAAGAAAACCGCGCGCAAAAAGTCGGCTGCAAAGAAGCGCCGAGCCGAGGCGGCAGAGTGATCTGCCCGCGCTCAGAGCCTTTCAGAGTTTGCGCCCGGGGAAACCTCTAAACACGTCTTAGGTTTCCAAAGGGCAATGCCCTTTGGCGGGATCGTTAAGGGCAGAGCCCTTAACATATCGCCGCCTTGCGGCGATCCTTGAGGGGCTTTCAGCCCCTCAAACACCCCGACCAGGGGATCCATCCCCTGGACCCCGAGAACCGCTAGATCATCGTGCTTTAAGTTGGAACCGCTATTGCGGTTCCAACTTAAAGCACAAAGATGATCGCCACTTTAGAGGCGAGCAACTTTCTGCCTTTATTCGGGATCGTTCCGATTCCGAATAAAGGCAGGTTGCTCTAGGTTCGATAGCGAACCTTGCGCCCGCCGACCGCCTCGGCAGCTGCCAGGATGGCGTTGGTATCGAGATCGTACGTGCGATAGAGTTCCTGGATTGAACCCGACTGGCCGAAATGCTCGACCCCGAGGGCGCAAATCTGATGACCGTGAACACCGCCGAGCCACGACAGGCTCTCCGGATAGGCATCACACACCGTGATGATCTTAGCATCACGCGGTAAATGCGACATGAGCTGCTCGGCATAAGACGTCGCCTCTATCCGGCCGGCGATACGCGCGCGCTGGGCTGCATGCCAGCCCGCCGACAAACGGTCTGGCGAGGTTATTGCCAAGACGCCGACACCGCGCCCGTCTTCGCTTAACAGGCCGGCCGCACGGATCGCCTCCGGAGCCACCGCCCCCATGTATGCGATCGCCAGATTACAGGCCGGGTCCGGCTGGCGCAGCCAATACCCGCCTTCGATAATCTCGTGGCGAAAAGCGCTCGTCATCGGCCGTGACGGTTGCTCCAGCGGCCGTGTCGACAGCCGCAGATAAACCGAACCGCCGGTGTCATCTCGCGACCAACCCGGATGGCTGCCGGCCGTGCCCGATCGCTGTATGTAATCGAACGACCAGCGCATGATTGCCGCAAGCTCATCGACATAGGCAGGCTCGAAGGAAACCAGACCGTCTTGCGACATGCCGATCAGCGGACTGGCGATCGACTGGTGCGCACCGCCCTCAGGCGCCAACGTCAGGCCGGACGGCGTTGCAACCAGGATGAACCGGGCCTCCTGATAGCACGCATAGTTCAACGCATCGAGCCCGCGGGAAATGAACGGGTCGTAGAGGGTCCCGATCGGGATCAGGCGTTCGCCGAACAGCGCATGCGAAAGCCCGGCAGCCCCCAGTGCCAAAAACAGGTTCATTTCCGCGATGCCGAGCTCGAGATGCTGACCTTGCGGTGACATCTCCCACTTTTGCGGCGACATCAGGCCCCGTTCCTTGAACACGTCCTCCTGGGTTTGCATCGAAAACAGGCCGCGCCGATTGACCCAGGGCCCGAGATTGGTCGACACCGTGACATCCGGCGACGTCGTGATGATGCGGTCCGCCAATACCGTATCGCTCTTTGCGATCTTGTCGAGAATGCGCCCGAAGCCGGCCTGTGTTGAGATCTCGCCTGTGGCTTCGACTTCCACATCATCGTGAACGGCAACCGTCGGCGCATCGAGCCGGCGCCGGCCCCGGGCGTTGAACGGCACCTTGTCGAGGAACCGCTTGAGGAGTTCGGGATCGCTGTCGAGGCCGGCATAGCTGTCCCACTCCTCGCCCTGATTGATGCCCTGCGCGGCGCGAAACTCCTGCATCTGCGTCTTGGTCATCAAACCGGCGTGATTGTCCTTGTGGCCGGCAAACGGCAAACCGAACCCCTTGATCGTGTAAGCGATAAAGCAAACCGGTTTGTCGGTTGGTGCGCGCTCAAACGCATCCAGGATCTCTTCGAGATCGTGGCCGCCCAGGTTGGTCATCAGGCGGGCCAGTTGCTCATCCGAATAGCCGGCGATCAGGTCGAGGGTATCACCTTGATACTTGAGGTCCTCTTCAAGTTGCGCCCGCCAGGCCTTGCCGCCTTGGAAGACCAGCGCGGAATAAAGCTGGTTTGGACAGTTGTTGATCCAGCGCCGCAAATGATCGCCGCCGGGTTGGCTGAACGCGTGCTGCTGAAGCTTGCCGTACTTGATCAGCATCACTTCCCAGCCGAGGTTTTCGAACAGGCCGGCAACCTTCATAAACAGCTGGTCGGAGACGACCGAATCGAGGCTTTGACGATTGTAGTCGACCACCCACCAAGTGTTGGTCAGCCCATGCTTCCAGTATTCCAGCAGTGCTTCATGAATGTTGCCCTCATCGATTTCGGCATCACCCATCAGCGCGACCATGCGCCCCTTCGCCCATTCGTTGGCCCAGCCCTTCTCATGAACGTAGTCCTGGATGAGGCTGGCAAATCCGGTGATTGCGACACCGAGCCCGACGGAGCCGGTCGAAAAGTCTACGTCATCGTCGTCCTTGGTGCGTGATGGATAACTCTGCGCACCGCCAAGACCGCGGAAATTCTGCAGCTTGTCGACGCTTTGATTGCCGAGCAGATACTGAATGGCATGGAACACCGGGCTCGCATGCGGCTTGACCGCTATACGATCCTCAGGTCGCAGAACGTGGAAATAAAGCGCCGTCATCAAGGTGCACAGCGATGCCGACGAGGCCTGATGGCCGCCAACCTTGAGCCCGTCACCACGGTCTATTTCATGGTTGGCGTAATGAATGAGATAAGACGACAGCCACAGCACCTTGCGTTCCAGGTCGCGCAGGATGGCCAATGTCGCTTTGTCATAGCCGCCGGGGCGCTGTGGGGTTGCATCCATGAAATCAGTCTCCATCCGGGGTCAAATGAATGGCAAAGCCCGCCGCACGCAGCTGCCGGACGGTCGCGTTGAGATGGCCGCGGTCGCGGGTCTCGATCACGACGTCGAGCATCGCAACTTTCGCCGGCAGATCCGAAAACACGCGTTGATGGGCAATTTCAACGATGTTGGCCTCGGCATCTCCGAGCGTTCTGGTAACCTGCGCCAGATGGCCGGGTTGGTCGACGATTTCGATGGCGAGGCGCGACAGACGGCCTTCACGTGCCAACGCCCGGGTCAACACTCCTGCCAACAGGCGGGTGTCGATGTTGCCGCCGCAAATCACCGTCGCCACAGCGCGCCCGCGATACCGCTCCTGGTCGCTGAGGATGGCGGCAATGCCCGCCGCGCCGGCGCCTTCGCCAACCGTTTTCTCGATGTTGATCAATAAACTGACGGCGGTCTCGAGGTGCTCCTCGGTGACCAGCACGATGTCATCGAGGAATTCAGACAAGATCTCCCGGGTTAGCTCGCCGGGCTGCTTGACCGCGATACCTTCGGCAAGCGAGTCGCCGCGCATTTCGAGACTAGTGCCCTTCAGGACATTGTACATTGACGGATGGCGCGCGGCCTGGACACCGATGATTTCGATCTCGGGCTGCAGTGTCTTGGCGGCGATCGCCATGCCCGACGCCAGTCCGCCCCCGCCAACCGGCACGACCAGAACATCGAGCCCGTCGACCTGCTCGAGAATTTCAACCGCAATTGTGCCCTGCCCGGCAATGACCAGGCGGTCGTCGTAGGGATGGATGAATGTCAAGTCCTCGGCGCGGCCGTGTTCTCGCGCAAATTCGGACGCCTCTTCGAGCGTGCTGCCCTTGACAATGACGGTTGCACCAAAGCGTCGCGTATTCTCGACTTTGACGTTCGGGGTGCCGACCGGCATCACGATCGTTGCCGCCAATCCGAGCCGGCCGGCATGATAAGCCACACCCTGCGCATGATTGCCCGCCGACATCGCGATCACGCCGCGGCATGGTGCGTCGCTTTCGACAAGCGCGCTGAGGCGGTTCAGTGCGCCGCGCTCTTTGAACGATGCCGTGAATTGATGGTTCTCGAATTTCAGCCACAGCTGGCAGCCGAGAACGTCGGACAACGTGCGCGATTGATTGCACGCTGTGAAATGTGTGTTGTCACGCAGCACGTTGCGCGCCTGCATGATATCCGCAAACGTCACAGTCGTCGGATTTTGCGGTTGCCGTCGCGCCATTTCTTGCTTCCGTCTCGGCAATACACTACACCAAACAGAGCAGCGAATTTTGCCATACTCCCTAAATATAGGCGTAAAATTAGAAACCCTGGCCAAAATATTAGGACATGATGACAATATCAGCTAAGCGCGTTCTGGATGCCGTTGACCGGCGCATCTTGGAAGCATTGCAGGAAGACGGCCGCCTCACCGCCACCGACCTGGCCGATCGCGCCGGCATCACCACCAGTCCCTGCCTGCGCCGTCTGCGCTTGCTCGAAGATGCCGGCGTCATTCGCGGCTACACGGTGCTGATCGACCAGGCCCGGGTCGGCCTGCCCGTCAGTGTCTTTGTTTCGATCAAACTTGAGCGCCAGAGCGAGGAGGCGATGGAGCGCTTCGAGACCGCTGTGAGACGCTGCCCGGAAGTTCTGGAATGCTATTTGATGACGGGACCTCGCGATTACCTGCTGCGGGTCGTCGCACAGGATCTCGACGATTATGAGCGCTTTGTCAAAGGCACGCTGACGCGCATCAGCGGCATCGCCAACATCGAGTCGAGCTTCGCCCTGGGCCAGGTCAAATATTCAAACGCACTGCCGATTTCGGACGCCTAGTGGTCTGTTCACGGGTTTGCAAAGGGCAGCGCCCTTGACCAATCGCCGCGTTGCGGCGATCGATGAGGGGCTTGTCCGCCCCTCAAACACCCCGACCAGGGGATCTCTCCCCTGGACCCCAAACTTGTTCGGGGGGTTTCTTGCACGGTTTTCCGGACGCGATGAGACGCCTGTGCGTCGCGCGCAAAGTCCGCTACAACCCCTGCAACGGCCGACTTAAACTTGAAGGGAGAGCACTCGATGGCAAAGGTGGCGTGGATTGGACTTGGTGTGATGGGTTACCCGATGGCCGGCCATGTTTTCAAAAAGGGCGGGCACGAACTCACGGTCTACAACCGGACGGCGGCCAAGGCCGAGCAATGGATCGCCGAATACGGTGCCGGCACTGCCGCCCCAACACCGAAGGATGCCGCGCGCGGTGCTGACTTTGTGTTTTGCTGCGTTGGTAACGACGATGATCTGCGCGCGGTGACAACAGGTCCGGACGGCGCCTTTCACGCGATGGCGTCGGGGTCGGTGTTCATCGACAACACAACCGCATCGGCCAACGTCGCCCGCGAGCTTTCCGGCGCAGCCAAGGACAGCGGGTTCGATTTCCTCGATGCGCCGGTGTCTGGCGGCCAGGCCGGAGCGGAGAACGGCGTGTTGACCGTCATGGTCGGCGGTGAGCGGCCGGTTTTCGATCGCGCTCTTCCGGTGATCGACACGTATGCGCGCCAAGTCACCCTGATTGGTGAACCGGGTGCCGGCCAGCTCTGCAAAATGGTCAACCAAATCTGTATCGCAGGCCTGGTTCAGGGGCTGTCGGAGGGTATTCATTTTGCCCAGAAGGCCGGGCTCGATCTGGATGCCGTCATGACCACGATCGACAAGGGTGCGGCCGGGTCGTGGCAGATGGAAAACCGCTGGCAGACCATGGGGCAGGGCAAGTTCGATTTTGGTTTCGCGGTTGATTGGATGCGCAAGGACCTCGACATCGCACTCGCCGAAGCACGCCAGAACAATGCCAGCCTGCCGGTCGCGGCACTTGTCGATCAATTCTATTCGGAGGTCCAGAAAATGGGCGGCGGGCGCTGGGATACGTCCGCGCTCATTGCCCGCCTCAACAACGCCGATAATTCCTAGTGTTCCGCCTCTTTTAAACTGGCGGGTTGTGTTTGTTGGCGAACAGTGGTTTTTCGGTTGTCATCAACGATGGCAGGGGGACGTGAAGATGGCCAATAAGAGACACATTGTCGAGTTGTCAGGCGATGAGCGTGCGCGCTTGAGCGCAATGATCACCAAGGGCAAGTGTTCGGCGCAGGCGAACCTTAAAGCGCGGATCTTGCTGAAGGCGGATCAGGGCCCTAGATCATCGTGCTTTAAGCTGGAACCGCTATTGCGGTTCCAGCTTAAAGCACAAAGATGATCGCCACTTTAGAGGCGAGCAACTTTCTACCTTTATTCGGGATCGTTCCGATTCCGAATAAAGGCAGGTTGCTCTAGTGCTCCGACTCACCTAAATTGTCGGGTACAGGCGTTTGAGTTTAATTCGCGCGTCTTCGGTGGTGAAGCGCCAATTGGCGGTTTGGGCGCGGTTGTTGCGGTGTCGTTGCCAGTGCTCAACTTTCGCTGCCAGTGAAGCCTTATCGTGAATGCGCCGGTTAAGGCACTGGCGCGCAAGGACGGACAGTTCGGCTTCGGCCATGTTGAGCCAGCTGCCATGCCTGGGTGTATAATGCCACTCGAAACGCTCGACCAGCCGGCGGGCTTGGTCAGGTGGGAAAGCTTCGTAGAGCGCGGAATGGGTGTGGGTTGACAGGTTATCCTGGACAAGGACGATCTTTTCCGCCTCGGCAAAGTGCTGATCGCTCAAGTCACACAGAAAATGCGCGTAATCGATACTGGTGCGCCGGTCCGTGATTTTGACATGGCGCCAGCCTTCGAGCGGCGCAAAACCCATGAACAGGTTGGCGACGCCGGCCCGGCGATACTCATAATCATAGCGCACTGGCCGGCCCGGCGCCATCGGGATCGGCGTGCGTGTTTCGGCAACGAGCTGTTTGCTGGTCTCATCCAGACAGACCAGCGGTCGGCTGGGATCATGCGAGCGGGTATAAACGGCGAGCACGTTTTCCATAGCGGCAACGAAGGCGGCGTTTTGGCTCGGCGGGATCACCCAATATTTGCTGCGGTGCGGCTTGAGTTCGTTTTTTTAAGCGTCCGCGCGACCGTGTTGTGATGCACCGTCTCGACGATGCCAAGTTCGACGACCTTGTCGGCGAGCAGACGGATCGTCCATTGTGCACACCCTTCAGGCGGCTCTGAGCAAGCCAGGGCAATGAGCCTGGCTTCAGCCTCGCCGTCAAAGATCGGTTGTCTCGGCGGGGTCTCACGTTGCTTGCGCCTAAACACCGCCTCGAGCCCTTCGAGGACGCACTTCTGGCGCACCCGCTCGACCATTCTGACATTGGTCTCAAGCGCCTCACAAATCGCAGTGTCGCATAAGCCTTCACCACTCGGGCCCTGATCCGCCTTCAGCAAGATCCGCGCTTTAAGGTTTGCCTGCGCCGAACACTTGCCCTTGGTGATCATTGCGCTCAAGCGCGCGCGCTCATCGCCTGACAACTCGACAATGTGTCTCTTATTGGCCATTCTGACGTCCCCCTACCATCGTTGATGACAACCGAAGAATCACTGTTCGCCAACAAACGCAACCCGCCAGTTTAAAAAAGGCGGAACACTAGTGCGAAATCGTTCTAAGGCAACTGTCGACCATCGACAAAAACCTGCCTCCAATTCAGAATGCGCACTGATTTGCGCAGCCCCGAGGGCCAAAACGGATCATCTCTCACGAGTATTTCGACCCGCTCAAAGTTCGCTGCCTCGACCACCCAAAGCCCGCCAGTGGGGGTTCCCAATTCATCAATCAACGGCCCGGCCGCTTCGATTTCCTCGGCATGGCGCTGAAGAAACTGCAAATGCTCCGACATATGCCGGGTTCTCGCTTCTGGACCTCGAACCGGGTCGTCCTCGAACAACACTGCGAATTTCATTTCCACCTCCGCTATCGACATGTCCCCTCTTACTTCTATAAATGTGCAGATTGAAGTGGGGTGCTTGCAGGTGTAATCTGCAGAAATGCAGAGTCTAAATTGGAATGATCTCCGCTACCTGCTGGCGCTTCATCGCGCTCGTTCGCTCGCTGGTGCTGCACGGTTGATGGGTGTTGACGGCACAACGGTCTCAAGGCGTCTTAATGTGCTGCGATCTGTCCTCGGTGGCGACATCTACCTTCGGCAAAGAGACGGCACTCACCGTCTGACCGAATTGGGTCAAACCATACTTGCGCATGCAGAGGCGATGGAGAACGCAACGCTGACCATCGGCGAAGAAGCGCGTGGTATAGCAAACGCGTGTGCCGGTAGCGTCCGCGTGACCTCCGTCGCATTCTTGATCAACAAATGGTTGACGCCGCAAACCAAAGACCTGCTCAGGGACCACCCTCAACTTAGTCTCGAGCTGCACCCTGATCGTCGTGATTTCGATCTGACCTTGCGCGAAGCCGACATAGCTTTGCGATTTTCACGACCTCGCGCGGGCGGCCGTGAGACGATTGCACGAAAGGTCGGCGCGTTGGCGTTTGCACCGTATGCTGCGCGCGAACGAACCAAACAAGTTTGCGATCAGTTGCCGTGGATTGGTTACGATGAATCGATGGCACACCTGCCGCAAGCCGGCTGGATCGACAGAATAGTCAAACGGGACGGCGGCGAATGGGCTGGGCTCCGTGTCATCGACGTAGAGACAGCGTTGGAAGCCGCCGCAGCCGGCGTCGGTCGCTCGTTGCTGCCGACAATCATCGCTGACCGTGACCGGCGGCTCCGGAAATTGTCCGACATCGAGTCAACATTGACCCGGGAGATCTGGTTGCTTGTTCACCGTCGCCGTTTGGAGCTGCGTCGTGTTCGGGTCGTCGCAGACTGGATTGCAGCAAAATTGAAGGTCGCCACTCGGTCCGAGACAATCTAAGGAACCTCTGAACAGGTTCCAGGTTTCCAAAGGGCGGCGCCCTTTGGCGGGATCGTTAAGGGTAGAGCCCTTAACATATCGCCGCAACGCGGCGATCCTTGAGGGGCTTTCAGCCCCTCAAACACCCCGACCAGGGGTTGGACCCCTGGACCCCGGACTTATTCAGAGGTTGCCTAGATCATCGTGCTTTAGAGGCGAGCAACCTGCCTTTATTCGGGATCGTTCCGATTCCGAATAAAGGCAGGTTGCCTAGTGCATGCGGCCGCCGTTGGGGACGGGGCGCTCAGGCTGCAACAGCACGATATCGCCGTTGCTGTCCGAGAACCCGAGCGTCAGCACTTCCGACATGAACTTGCCGATCTGGCGCGGCGGGAAGTTGACAACGGCTGCGACCTGACGACCGATTAAATTGTCCAGGGTATAGTGGACCGTAATCTGTGCGGAGGTCTTCTTGATACCGATTTGATCGCCGAAATCGATCCACAGCTTGAAAGCGGGCTTGCGCGCTTCCGGATAGGGTTGCGCATCGATCACGGTGCCAACACGGATGTCGACAGCAAGAAAATCGTCGAACGTGATTGGCGCTGTCTTGTCGTCCCGATCAGCCATGATTTCCCTCGCCACAGTCGTGCATCAGCGCAGCGGCCGCGCGACAGTCACCCTCAAGGATCCGTCACAGCCGCAGCAATCCGGGCGCCCCTGCCCGCCCTGAAAGCAGGGCCGAACCCTAAGGCAATGCTCGTGAGCGGGTCAATCGCCGTCGTCATCGCCGCCAGTCCAGCCCGGCCGCAATCAGTATCAAAACACCACCGATGAAAAGCACGATGTCGCCTGATGGTGCAACAATGACTATCGTGCGTTTCAGAGTTCGCGTATCACCGGCGCCATGCCGCATGTCCGGCCGGTATGAGAGACAGTGAATGTTGGCGTGATCGACCTTGCTCATGGTCTGTGCATCCGGCATCGCTTGCTGGTTCCGCAGACAATACCGTGGGACGCCGCGGCAACCTCGACCTTGGCGCGCACGGCGCTTGCGCTGGCGCCATCGCAAAGGTAGGTAACCGAGTTCGTCCGACAAACCGCAATCGAGGGTCCGTCAGGGCACACGCTCGCGCAATCCATCAGACGTGATAGGACAAGGCCGTTGTCAAACCCGCCAGATCAAAATGCAACAGGCCGTGGGCTTCCCACTCTTGCCGCAGCACGACAGCGCCTGCGCGACGGTGATCTGACCGCCGGTGACCTGTTCGAGCAGATCAAATCGCGGGCGATGGCGGCACGTGATCTCAACGTTTTCATCACCGAGACGTTCGACAAAGGCGCTGCCCAGGCCGCGGCCGCCGATCACCGCATTGCCGCCGGCAAGCCGCGTGCGCTCGACGGCATTGCCCTGGCGATCAAGGATAATTTTTGCACCGACGGAATTCTCACCACGGCAGGTTCGCGCATCCTGGAGAACTTTGTCCCGACCTATGAATCGACCATAACCGAGCGCCTGTTCGGCGCCGGCGCCGTCTGCGTGGGCAAGACCAACCTTGATGAGTTTGCGATGGGCTCGTCGACCGAAAACAGCCATTTCGGCGTCACCAAGAACCCGGTTGGCGAGGCATTGGGGCTGACAGGTCTCGTGCCCGGCGGCTCGTCCGGCGGTTCGGCGGCGGCGGTTGCCGCCGGCCTCGCCCTTGGCGCGATCGGTTCCGATACCGGCGGGTCCATTCGCCAGCCGGCCAGCTTCTGCGGTATTGTCGGCATGAAGCCGACCTACGGCGCCTGTTCGCGCTGGGGCATTGCCGCCTACGGATCCTCGCTCGATCAGGCCGGCGGCTTTGCGCGCACGGTCGAGGATGTCGCCATTCTCCTCGATGTCATGATCGGCCACGACCCGAAGGATTCGACATCGATCAAGGATTTCGCACCTGCCCTTGAAACCGCAGCCAACACTCCGCGTGATGGCATGCGCATCGGCGTTGTCAAGGAGTTGATCACCGGCGAGACCACTCCCGAAGCCCGGATTGTCTGGGACACGATCCTTGGTGTTGCCGGCCGGTTGAACGCCGACCTGCGCGAAATCAACCTGCCGCACTTTGCAAGCGCTTTGCCGGCCTACTACGTCATCGCGCTGTCCGAGGCCTCCTCCAACCTGTCACGCTATGACGGCGTCAGGTATGGCCATCGCGCCAAGCAGTTCGCTGACCTCATCGACATGTACGAGCGCACCCGCGCGGAAGGTTTCGGTGCCGAGGTCAAACGCCGCATTCTGATGGGTACGTTCTCACTCTCGAGCGGCTACTACGACCAGTATTATCAAAAGGCGCTCAAGGTCCGCCGCCTGGTGGCCAATGACTTCGAGGCCGCCTTTGCCGACTGCGACGTCATCCTGTCGCCGACCACTCCGACCGGCGCCTTTGCCGTCGGTGCCCACATGGATGACCCGGTCGCCATGTACCTCGAAGATGTCCTGACGGTACCGGTCAATCTCGCCGGCCTGCCCGGTCTCAGCCTGCCTGGCGCCAAGGACTCGCGCGGCATGCCGCTCGGCATCCAGGTCATCGGTCCGCAACGGGGTGACGCCGTCGTCGTCCAAGCCGCCGCGATGATCGAAGCGGCGTTGAAAGCGGCCTAAGGATCCCCTGATACCGCATACCGCCCCTTGGTCGGGTCGCTGGAGCATGTCCAGGCGTTGTACGGCGCAATCTTGGCGAACCCGTCGTTTGGCGGATGAAAATCGTCGCGCACAATGACAAGTTGTCGGCAAAGCTGGTGCATTTCTTTGGTCCACACGTTACAGGATTGGCTCACGTTGCAACGATGACAGGTCAGATCGTGGAGGAAGTCGAATGAAAGTCGGTGTGCCGAAAGAGACGAAGGTCAGCGAATACCGGGTCGGGCTGATTCCAGCCAACGTGCGTGAACTCGTTGCCCACGGTCATGAGGTGATGATCGAGACCGGAGCGGGGGCCGGCATCGGCATGGCGGATGCCCACTATGAGACTGCCGGGGCCAAGATCGTGCCGACACCGGAAGCGGTGTTTGACGAGGCCGACATGATCGTCAAGGTCAAGGAACCGCTGGCGCCCGAGCGCAAACTGCTGCGCAGGGGCCAGATTCTGTTCACCTACCTGCATCTGGCACCGGACCCCGCGCAGACCGACGACCTGATCGCCAGCGGTGCCACCTGCATTGCCTATGAAACCGTGACCTCCGCGACCGGCGGCCTGCCGTTGCTTGCTCCGATGTCGGAAGTGGCGGGACGGATGTCGATCCAGGCCGGCGCCTATCATCTGGAGAAGGCGCATGGCGGCCTCGGTGTGTTGCTCGGTGGCGTGCCCGGTGTTGATCCGGGCAAGGTTGTGGTGATCGGCGGCGGCGTGGTCGGCACGCATGCCGTGCATATCGCGCTCGGGATGGGCGCCGATGTCTGGGTGCTCGATCGCAACGTCGATGTCCTGCGGCGGCTGTGGCAGCAGTTCGACCGGCCGCTGAACACGGTGTTTTCCACGCGCGATGCCGTCGAACGCCATTGTATCGAGGCTGATCTGGTAATCGGTGGGGTGCTGGTGCCCGGCGCGGCGGCCCCGAAGCTCGTCTCGGCCGATTTGATCAAGCAGATGAAGCCCGGCTCGGTGGTTGTCGATGTCGCGATCGACCAGGGTGGGTGTTTCGAGACCTCTCGGCCAACGACCCATGACGAACCGACGTTCGTCCTCGATGACGTGGTCCATTACTGCGTGACCAACATGCCGGGGGCGGTGCCGCGGACGTCTGCGCGTGCACTCAACAATGCGACATTGCCGTTCGTCCTCGCCATTGCCGACAAAGGTTGGCGCCAGGCCCTGCAGGATGATCCGCATCTTCGTGCCGGCCTCAACGTCCATAGCGGCCGCGTCACGCATGCAGCGGTTGCCGAAAGCCTTGATCACGCGCATTGGCCGGTCGAAGATGCGATCAAAGGCTAAGGCTTAGCCTTCGACTTGCGTGGTCGCGTGAATTGGGTCACCGTGGTCATTCAGGGTGCGGTGCGGCGCGTGATACGAGGAGAGTATGATGGCAGTCCTGACGAAGACCCAGATCGACCAGTTCTGGCGAGACGGCGTGCTGACCGTCGACAATGCAGTTAGCCCGGAACAGTTGGCCGGGCTGCGGCGCGATTTCGATCAGTGGTTGGAGGAGAGCAAGGCCGAGACGGCGCCCTACGGGCGATGCCTGGATGGGCGGATCCGCTTTGATCTGCAGCCCGGTCACTCGGCCGCCAAGCCGGCCCTGCGCCGCGTGCAGGCGCCAACGGAGGTTTCCGAGGCCTACTACGATGTGATGGCCAACTCTCGCATGACCGACATGGTGGCGGACCTGATCGGGCCCGACGTGAAGCTGCATCACACCAAGATCAACTCGAAGCTGCCGGGTGCGGCCACCGAAGTGAAATGGCACCAGGACTTCCTGTTCACGCCGCATTCAAATAGCGACATCATCACCGCGTTGTTGATGGTCGATGATGTGACCGACGCCAACGGCCCGCTGGAAGTGCTGCCCGGATCGCACCAGGGCGAGCTCCATGCGATCTGGCAGAACGGGACCTTCACCGGCGCCGTCGAAGACGGTCTTGCACAGCAGATGCAGGCCAATTCGGTCAAGTGCCTGGGCGCGGCCGGCGCCGTCTGCCTGATGCACACACGCCTGGCGCACGGTTCGGCACCAAACCTGTCGGAGGCGCCGCGTACGCTGTTCATCTGTGTCTATTCCGCCGGAGATGCGGTGCCGTTGACGCCCAATCCCGTGCCGACGGAGCATCAGGGCCTGTTCGTGCGCGGTGAAGACCGCGGCCGGATCCGGTCCGAGAGCTACGAGGTGGCGCGTCCGCAGTATCCGAAGACATCGTTTTTTGCGCAGCAGTCGGCGCACGAACGGGCCGGCGCCTGAGCCCAAAATGGCGGTGCGGCGAGACCGGAACGAGTTGCCGGTTGCGAACCGACGGCCTCGTGATCTGCGCCATCGTGCTTTGGAACGAGCAACTTGCTGCCTTTGTTCGGGATCGTTCCGATTCTGAATGAAGGCCGGTTGCTCTAACGGCGCGCGAACAGTTTTTCGATGTCCGTCAGTTTTAGCTCAACGTAGGTCGGCCGGCCGTGATTGCATTGGCCGGAGCCCGGCGTTGCCTCCATGTCGCGCAGCAGGGCGTTCATTTCCTCGGGTGTCAGACGGCGGCCGGCGCGGACACTGCCGTGGCAGGCCATGGTCGCGCACACGGCTTCAAGCCGCTCACGCAGAACGTCGCTGCTGCCCTCGGCGCGCAACTGGGCGGCCAGGTCCTGCACCAGTCCCTTGACGTCCATGGTCCCAAGCAGGGCCGGCGTTTCACGAACGGCGATGGCATCGAAACCGAACGTCTCGACCACCAGGCCCAAGTCCGCGAGTGCCTCGCCGGCAGCCGACAGGAGCTCAACATCGTCTGCATCAAGCGGCACGATTTCAGGGATCAGCAGCGCCTGACGTGCAACGCCGCCACTGGCCAGCATCGCCTTCATGCGTTGATAGACCAGCCGCTCGTGGGCTGCATGCTGGTCCACAATAACGACCGAGTCCTGCGTTTGTGCAATGATATAGTTGTCATGCACCTGCGCGCGGGCCGCGCCCAACGGCAGCGTCTGGGCCGGATTTTGCACCGCGTCTTCGCCAGCAGCGCGGGCATCGCCCGACGGCGTATCAACCGCAGCAAACGGGGCCTGCATCGCCTCGCCGAAGCCGCCCCGCAGATGCGTCGGGCGATCGATGTGTGGGCGGCCTGCAAAACCGCGACCACCGGCAAACCCACTGGCCGGCGGTGCTGTTGCGAAACGGTCGAGCGCCATGGCGCCGCCACTGGCGCTCGCGCGGTGGCCGGCTTCTTCTAACACGTTGCGCAAACCCGCAACGATGAGATGGCGGACGGCGCCGGCGTCCCGGAAGCGGACCTCGGCCTTGGCGGGATGAACGTTGACGTCAACCGCGTGCGGGTCGAGATCGACAAACAAGGCGAGCAGCGGATGGCGACCGCGCGGGACGAGGTCACCGTAGGCTGCGCGAACGGCGCCAACCAGGAGCTTGTCGCGCACCGGTCGGCCGTTGACGAACAGAAACTGCATTGCCGCGTCGGCACGATTGAGGGTTGGCAAACCGCAAAAGCCGCGCAATCTCACGCCGTCACGTTCGCCGTCCAGCAGCAACGCGTCATCGACGAATTCGCGGCCCATGATGCGGCCGAGGCGATGCAGCAAATCCTGCGGTTCGCGCGAGGCCGGTGCCAGGTTCAAACTGCGACGCTCACCGATCGCCAGCGTAAATCCGATCTCGGGATGAGCCATGGCCAGACGCTTGACGACATCGGTGATGGCGATGTTTTCGGCGCGCTCTGATTTCAGGAACTTCAAGCGGGCCGGCGTCGCAGAGAACAGTTCGCGCACTTCGATGCGGGTGCCGGCGTTGATGGCCGCCGGACGGACGCCGCCTTTGCGACCGCGATCGACAATCATTTCGTGGCCATCGCCCGCCCCCCGCGCGCGCGAGGAAATCGCCAGATGCGCGATGGCGCCGATTGACGGCAATGCTTCGCCGCGAAACCCCAGCGTGTTGATGTTGAGGAGGTCGTCATCGTGCAGTTTGGACGTCGCATGGCGCTCAACCGCAAGTTCGAGGTCGTCCGCCGACATGCCAATGCCGTTGTCGCTAACGCGAATGAGCGAGATGCCGCCGCCTGCGACCACGACCTCGATGTTGCGCGCGCCGGCATCAATGGCGTTTTCTACCAGCTCCTTCACCACGCTGGCCGGCCGCTCGATCACTTCGCCGGCCGCGATGCGGTTGATGGTCTGCGGTTGCAGCTGACGTATCGTCATCAACACGAACTCCGGTCAAGACAGATGCGGCGGGCCTCGCCCGCGGCGGACAACGGCCAGACGCCAACAATGACATTTAACCGAGTCGCTCAGCGAGGTGGACCAGAAGTTCGTTGCTCAATATCAGCCGGGCCCCGCCCAGATAAGGTCCGGGGTCCAGGGGATAATCCCCTGGTTGGGGTGTTTGAGGGGCTAACAAGCCCCTCAAGGATCGCCGCCAAGCGGCGATTGGTTAAGGGCGGTGTCCTTTGGAAACCGGCGCTTGATCGGACAATCCCTAGGCGAGACCGGCCAAATGTTGCCGTGTCAGCTGCTTTCCAAGTTCCACGGCCGGCTGGCCGAAGGGATCAACGCCCATCAAATCGCCGGCGAGAATCGTCTCGATCATAAAGTGCATCACGAGCCCACCGAGGGCGTACTCGCCCAATTGCGGAATATCGAACGTGCGCACCGCGCGTCCGGCCTGGCGCAAGGCTTCCGGAACCGCCACCGTTTGCGCGGCGACAAGGTCACCGATGGTGCGTTCCGCCATGGCATCGAGGCCGGCCAGCGCCGCCAGATCGCCGGGGATCGTTGGTCCGCCACCGGCCAACGGGGTCCGTACGAATGTCAGCATGTGCTCATTGGGACCATCCATGAACAACTGCAGTTGGCTGTGCTGATCGAGCGGGCCCAGGCAGGCCAAGGGCGTTGTGCCCTGACCGTCCTTGCCGAGGCTTTCGGCCCACAACTGCACATACCAGTGTGCGAACTGCGCGAGGCGGTCGGCGTAGGGCATCATGACCAGCACACGCTTTGCGCGCTCCCGATAAAGCGCTGTTACGACGGCTGCGCCAATGGCGGCGGGGACCTTGTCGGCCGCCGTATTGCCAAGCGCATTGTCGATGACAGCCTTGGCACCGGCGAGCAGCGCGCGCGCGTTAAGGCCGCGGGCCACGGCTGGCAGCAAGCCAACGGCGGTGAGGATTGCAAAGCGCCCGCCGATGCCCGGCGGATGATCGATCACGGGAATTGAATACCGGGCGCACAAATCTCTCAGCCCGTTCCGCCGGCCGGCGAGCGGCGGGTCCGAGATGCCCAGAAACATGCTTGGGATGTGATCGGCGAGACCGGCAGTGCGTGCAGCTGCGATCGCGGCCAGGGCCTGGCTCAACGTCTCCGGGGTACCGCCTGACTTGGAAATCAGTACAAACCGATGGGCGGCGAGATCATCGCGATCCATGACGCCCTGCATGGTTGCCGGATCGAGATTGCCGAAAAACCGGGTTATCGGTCGACCGCTCTGGCCTTTGCCGGCGATCCCTGGAATGGACCAGCCTCCGAATTGGGCCAGAGTCTGGCCGCCGAGCGTCGATCCGCCGGTTCCGAAGAATACCATCGTGCGCGCGCTTTGCGATAGCTTCTGGTAGGCGTGCTCGACGGCGGCGACCTTGTCCTCGAGCGCGGTTGCAACATCGAACAGCTCAAGCTCGCCGCGTTGATACGATTGATGCAGCCGCACGAGGGCATTGTCCGTCTTCGACAACCAGCTGTCGAGCTGCGCCTCGGTCAGGCCGGCCTCGCCGACTGCACCCTCAAGGCAGCCCTCGACGGATTGGCGGTAGGCCCCTTCGATCTCACTGGCGTGCATGTCCTCTCCCAATCGGGCTGGCCGGGCGATCGGCCCGATGGCATCTTGGCGACGGGCGGAATCGCGACGGGCGGAATGATGTTGGCAGATCGGCAGGAAAACGCCCAAGCAAACGCCCCGGGAACACGTTATCGCGCCGCAATCTCGAACACTTATCCGCCGGATGCAAGGTTCTGTGGTTGGCCGACGACCGTAATCGAGAGCCGGTCCGCCAGCATCAAACGTTTTGCGACGCGCTTGATGTCGTCGACCGTTACCGCATTAATCATGTCATTTCGCGTGTTGACAAAGTCAATGCCGAGGTCCTCCATCTGAATGCCAAGAAGTTGGTTGGCAATCTTCGAGTTGGTATCGAACCTGAGGGCATAAGAGCCGGTCAGGTAATTCTTGGCATCGTTCAGTTCTTGTTCGCTGACACCGTTGTCGGCCAGGCGCCGGATTTCGGTGCTTATGACATCAATCGACTCGGCCACCTTCTCGTTCTTGGTTGCCACAAATGCGAGGACGGTGGCGGCCTTGTCGTTGATGATCAGATGGCTCGACACCGAATAGGCAAGTCCGCGCTTTTCACGGACCTCGCTCATCAGCCGCGCAGCAAATCCACCGCCTCCGAGGATATGGTTCATGACATAGGCGGGCACGAAGTCCGGATCATCGCGCGCGATGCCGTCCAGCCCCATCACGACGACGGATTGGGGAACGGGCATCTCGATGACAGTCGTCTTGCCGGGACTCGCAATCGCGGTCGCCGCAACCGGGCGCAGTGCTGGTTTCGCCGGCAAGTCGCCAAAGACGTTGTCGAGCAAACCACCAAGCTCCTTGGCCGTGATATCACCGACCACCGCGATCTTGAGATTGGAGCGCGCAAATAGCCGCCGGCGATAGTCTTCGAGATCATCGGCATTGATGGCGCGCACGCTTTCCAGCGTACCGGTCGTTGGCAGGCCGTACGGGTGGCCGGGGAAGGCCCGCGCGCCCCATTCGTTGCGGGCGACGCGGTCGGGATTTTTGGCGGCAAAGGCAAGATTGGACAGCAACTGCTTGCGCATGCGTTCAATAGCATCGCTGTCGAAGCGCGGTTTGGTCAGGGCGAGCTTGAGAAGCGCTGCAGCCTCGTCACGATGCTCGCTCAGTGTTTGCAGACCGCCATATAACGCATCTCGGCCATCGCTAAAGTTCAAGCGCATGGCGATATCTTCCATACGCTCTTGAAAGGCCCGGGCATCGAGGTCGCCGGCGCCTTCATCCATCATCACGGTCAGAAAATTCGCAACCCCGGGTTTGCCGTCCGGATCCTGTGAACTTCCGCCTTCGAAGGCAAAGCGCAGGGCGATGAGCGGAACGCTTGGCTCTTCCACCAGCCATGCCGTGATCCCGCCCGGGCTTTTGACCTCCTGGATTTTCATTCCGTGCTTCACCTTTCCGGCGTGTGTCGGGCCTGCCAATGCAACCAATATGAGCCCGATCAACACCGACACTGCGCCTGCTATGCGCGCGTAGCTGCGATCGCCGACAATTCCGCCGTAACGCGACATAGGGCTCTGCTCCAATCCCGTCATTGCGCCGCCTTGGCCGGGCTTGAAGCGGGCTGATCCGGTGCTTCGGGTTTGAGATATCCGGTCACCGAGCGCCGGATATCGAGGTGCGCCCGGGCGGCGGCGGCAACGTCGGCCGTCGTGACCTTCGTGATGCGCGCGGGCCAGCTTTCGATGTCGGCAATGCTCAGGCCCGTAACAAGGCCGAAGCCGTAGCGGCGAGCGCGCGCGGTCTGGCTGTCGGACTCATAAATGCTTTCGGCCAAGTAGACCCTCTTGGCGCGCTCCAGTTCGGCCTCCGTAACGCCATTGGCAACGACGTCGGCAAGCACCTTGTCGATGGCGGCCTCGACCGCTTCGAGCGACTTACCGCCGGCCGGCACCGCATAGAGCGCAATCTTGCCGTAGTCGCGTGCGCCGCCGGAGTAGCGCCCGCCGGCATGTGATGCGATTGCCTGTTCACTGACCAAGGTGCGGTAGATGCGGCTGGTCGCACCATTGCCAACGATCTTGAACAGCAAATCCAAGGCCTCGGCTTCGCCGGCCTTGGCGGTTGGATAGCTCGGTGCCAAATAATAACGCATCATGATCGGCCGGCCGGCACGCGGATCCTTTAGGACCAGGCGGCGCGCGGCGCGTGCTGCCGGTTCCCGCGGGCGCACATGCGGTTTAACATCCGGATTGGCCGGCAACCGGCCGTAGCTTGCCATTGCAAGTGCACGGACCTCATCCGCCGTCACATCGCCGGCAACGACGAGAATGGCGTTGTTCGGTGCATAGAACCGACGATAAAAGGCGAGGGCCTGATCGCGGGACAGCGCGGAGACCTCGTGCATCCAGCCAATGATCGGCGTCGCGTAAGGGTGAGACTGATAAAGCGCGGCGTTGAGCTGTTCTTGCAAGATGGCGTTCGGGTTATTCTCGACACGTGAACGGCGCTCCTCAAGGACGACGTCACGTTCGGTGCGCACTTCGTGCTCTTCAAGGCGAAGGCCGGTCATACGGTCGGCTTCCATGCTCATGACCTGCGCCAGGTGATCGCGCGCAACACGTTGAAAATAGGCGGTAACGTCCTGACCGGTGAAGGCATTGTCCTGACCACCCATGCGCGACACGATCTTGGAAAACTCACCGGAGGGCAGCTTGTCGGTGGCCTTGAACATGAGGTGTTCAAGAAAGTGCGCCACACCAGACTGGCCTGCACCCTCATCGGCAGCGCCAACCCGATACCACACCATGTGCGTGACAACGGGGGCCCGATGGTCGGGAATGACGACCACCTGCATGCCGTTGTCGAGATTAAAGCTGGTTGCGCGTGGCGCCGCGGCCGCCGCTCCGGCTTCGAGACTTCCGAGCATCGATATGACCACCCAAAATGAGAGTGCGAGACAGCGCAGATTACAATTCATAATCACCGTGCGTGCTCCAACGACATCCACGAGTTGCGACCCGCCAGATGTGCGCAATCACGAGGCTGTGCCACGCGTTGAGCGGCACGCTGTGATCGCACCGACAAAGGCATCAGTGAACATGACGTGTCATCGCGCCATAACTGGAAAATCCAACAGCGCATGTCAAATGACAAAACTTTCACATCTCGGGACGCCAGCCCGCAGCTGTCGGCGGCGGCCTTGGCCGGGGCTTCAGGCTATTGAGGCTTGAGGCTGCCGGGGCTTGAGGCTGCCAGGGCTGAGGCTATTGGGGCTGAGGCTGGGCGGGAGACTCGGTCACACGCTTGCCGGTGATGTTGCGCAAGACGGATTCTTCGCAACTGCCAAGTGGGCCGGACGGCATCGTCGTGTCGATTTTCGAATCACGGCGTTGACGTGCGCGCGCGCAGAATTCTTCGTGCTGGCGACGGATGGCAGCGGTTCTTTCGGCTCTGCTCTGCTCCGGATCAACCGGCCATGATTGGCCGTTGGCGGCAACCGCGGGCGGTGCTGACTGCGCGGCCCCGCTGCCCGGGGTCGGCAAACTCGCGGTTGTCGGTGGCACCACCAGACCGGTTCGTTTTTTCATGCGCGGTTCCGGTTTGCGCTTGCCAATGCTGGACAAACCGGCGAGGTCGAACAGACCGCCTTTGAATTCAACATCGTAGCCGGCACAGCCGCCAAGCCCGGCCGCCGTGAGCAACATCGTGAACCAGACGGCCAAGCTTTTGATATGTCCGGACATTCCCAAAACGGCTCCGATCCGCACCCCGTTGTCCGCCTAACCGCTAAGCCCGATTTGCGGCACCATTGCGACTCGCAACAAACGAGTCGTACAGCAAGCCTAGCACGCCTGCAACAATCACCGCGTCGGCGATGTTAAATGCCGGCCAGTGATAGGCAAATATATGAAAATCAAAGAAATCAGCGACCCCGCCAAGGTGCAGGCGATCAATGGCGTTGCCGACGGCACCGCCGGCAATGAGGCCGACGGACACGGCCATCAGATTGGAATTGCCGGCCCGTGCAAGCCAGATCATCAGGACCAGGGCGACGAAAAATGAAAAAGCCGCCAGAAACAACTGACCATTACTGTCCTGCTGAAACATGCCGAAGCTGATGCCCTTGTTGCTGACGTAGACCAGATTGAGGAACGAGGTGACCACGATCTGGTTGCCCTGTGCGATCTCGACAACGCTCAGCATCCACCACTTATGGAGCTGATCACCAATCAACGCACACACGGCAACCAGCATTCCAAGACAGGAATACTGCCCCCAGAGCCAGGCGCGCGGTGTTCCACTGACTTCGGTCATGCCACGTCCATCTATTTATTGTACGACAACGGTTGTGTGACAACGCGGCAATTCCGGTGCCGCGTTGCGCGCGACGGCCACATTTGCCTGCCGAGATGCGCTGCGGCCCGACTACTCGGCCGCCTCGGCGTTCTTGGTATCAAACTCGCGAACCGCCGCGGCATCACGCGCCGACAGGTCCGGGAACTCGGCATCGGAGCCAATGTCATTCACGATGCGCCACGAGCGGGCGCATTTGCGCCCCTCAGCCAACGCCGGCACGACACCGATGCCGGCAACGTCCGGCATCTGAAATGCGGCAGCCGGCGCATTGCCGGACTTCAAAGTTGCGCCACTGGTGATCATGATCTCGGCAACATCAAGGCCATCGAACGCATCGCGCAGCGCTTCGTCCGCGATGTAGATTTCCGGTGACGCTTCAAGGCTCGAGCCGATGCGCTTTTCGCGACGTTCGATCTCGAGCGCGCCTGTGACCACGCGGCGCACGCGCATGATGCGCGCGAACCGGTCTGCGAGGCCATGGTCGAGCCACTGCGAGCGCTGTTGCGGCAGCATCTCCAGGTGCACTGATCCGGTCTCAGACGGGTAGCGGCAAAGCCACGCCTCCTCGGCCGTAAAGCACAGAACCGGTGCCAACCAGATCGCGCACCGATCGAAAATCTCGGAAATCACGGTCAGGGCCGCAAGGCGCTTTTGCGACGAATAAGGCTCACAATAGAGCGCGTCCTTGCGCACATCGAAGTAGAACGCCGACAAGTCCGCGTTCATGAAGCTCGATAGGGCGGCCACCACGCGGCGATACTCATAACTCTCGTAGGCACTACGGATGTCGCCGTCGAGCTCTGCCAGGCGGTGCAGCATGAAACGCTCAAGTGGCGGCAGGTCGGCGTGCGCGACGGCCAGCTTCGGATCGTAGTGATGCAATGCCCCCAGCATCCAGCGCATGGAATTGCGCAGTTTGCGGTAGGTCTCGACGAACGTCTTGAGGATCTCGGGGCCGATCCGCAGGTCATCCGTGTAGTCGGACGCGGCGACCCACAGGCGCAAGATGTCGGCGCCCATCTGCTTGATGACGTCCTGCGGCGCGGTGGTGTTGTTGAGCGATTTCGACATCTTCTGGCCGTTCTCATCGAGCACGAAGCCATGCGTGAGTATGATGTCGTAGGGTGCCCGCCCGCGGGTACCGCAGCTTTCCAGCAGCGAGGTATGGAACCAGCCGCGATGCTGATCGGAGCCCTCGAGATACATCACCGTGTCGGCGCCACCGTCAACCTTGCGGGCGATGCCGGCCAGGCCCGGAAAGGCCTCGGGATCCCCCATCGTCAAAGCATGCGTCGAACCTGAATCGAACCAGACATCGAGGGTGTCGGTAATCTGCTCCCAATCGTCCGGATTGTCGACCAGCCCGTCGAGGAACTGAGCCTTGGCGCCGACCGCAAACCAGGCATCCGCGCCGCCGGCTTCGATCGCCGTGGTGATGCGCTCGATCAGTTCGCTCGACCCGGGAAAGTCCGCGCTCGGAATGACGGTGGCGTCCTCGTGCACGAACACCGTGATCGGCACGCCCCAGGCGCGCTGGCGCGAGAGCACCCAGTCGGGTCGCGCCTCGATCATGCCGCGCAGGCGGTTCTGGCCCGAGGCCGGCACGAACTCGGTTTCCGAGATCGCCTCGAGGGCAAGATCGCGCAAGGTCTGGTTGCCGCTGGTGCGCTCGACGGCAAAGCCCTGGTCCATGGCGATGAACCATTGCGGCGTGTTGCGGAAGATGACCGGCTTTTTCGAGCGCCAGGAGTGCGGATACTGGTGTTTGAGGCGCCCGCGCGCGATCAGGGCCCCGGCTTTGGCCAGCGCCGCGATAACCAGCGCGTTGGCGTCGCCCTTCTTGCCTTTGTCGGTGATCACCGCGCCGCCTTCGAAGCCCGGCGCCTCGGCGGTAAACTTGCCGTCGGCGCCAACGGTGAACGGGATCGCGGTGTCAATGCCGCGCTGATTAAGCTCGCGGGCGCATTCCATCCAGGCATCGAAGTCCTCGCGGCCATGGCCGGGAGCGGTGTGCACGAAACCGGTACCTGCATCATCGGTGACATGATCGCAGTCGAGCATCGGCACGTCGAACTGGTAACCGCCGAGACCCGAACCGCGGAGCGGATGGGCCAGGGTCGACCCGCGCAACATGTGCCTTGTTACATCTCCCAGTCTCTCCCATTGCTCTACTTTGCTGGCTTGCTTGACGTCATCGGCCAGGTTGTCAGCGATAACAACTTTGTCGCCCGGCTGCGCCCAGTTTCCCTCGGGAGCAGCGGTCACTCGATAGACCCCGTAGCTCAATTTCGACGAATAGGAGACGGCTCGGTTGCCGGGGATGGTCCACGGCGTCGTCGTCCAAATGACAACCGATGCATCTTCCAGAAGATCCCACTGTTCATCGACACCTGCCTGCGCCTCTTGCGAGGTCCGTCCTTGACCTTGTCCCGCGCGGGCGACCACCGGGAACTTCGCCCAGATCGTGTCGCTCTGATAATCGTGGTATTCGACCTCGGCTTCGGCCAGCGCGGTTTGCTCGACGACCGACCACATCACCGGCTTCGAGCCGCGGTAGAGCAGCCCGCTCATCGCGAATTTCATCAATTCCCTGGCAATCCAGGATTCGGCACGATAGGCCATGGTCGTATAGGGATTGTCCCAATCGCCGACGACGCCGAGGCGTTTGAACTCCTCGCGCTGAACGCCGAGCCAGTGTTCGGCAAACTCGCGGCATTCCTGGCGGAAGCCGCGCATCGCGTCGGCATCGGAAAAGTCCGGCTTGTCGCGGCCCTTGGCGCGGTAGTCCTCCTCGATCTTCCACTCGATCGGCAGGCCGTGACAATCCCAGCCCGGCACGTAGTTGGAATCCTTGCCAAGCATTTGCTGTGACTTGACCACGACGTCCTTGAGGATCTTGTTGAGGCCGGTGCCGATGTGGATGTTGCCGTTGGCGTAGGGCGGCCCATCGTGCAGCACGAACTTGGCGCGGCCTTTGCCCGCTTCGCGCAGTCTGGCATAAAGGTCGATCTCGGCCCATCGCTGCAGCAGGGTCGGCTCCATCTTCGGCAGTCCGGCCCGCATTGGGAATTCGGTTTTCGGCAGGAACAGGGTTTCGCTCCAGTCGCGGCCTTCGCCGGCCGCCGTCGTCGCTCGGCCGGGTTGCTCCTTGGCAGCGGTTTTATCAGCCATTGCTTGATCTCTTCTCGACAGGTTCTCGCTTGCGCTCGTTGTTGGCGCCATGGTGCGTGGTGGACCGGGCTGCGGCCCGGTTTAGGCAGGGCGGCACGCCCCGTGCGGGCCCGCGCTCAGGCGCGGGCGGTGATAATGCTGTCAGCTATGGCCCTACCTATCGGATACTTCAGCATTGGGTCAGCGGTGTTGATCTCAGCCAGAATCTCGCGGGCGCGGGCGCAGTCGAGGTCCATTTGCGCGACCAACGCCTCGGCGCTTTCAAATGCCTTATCCGGGCGGATAAAGTCAATCAACTCAACGTCAATCTGGTGACCGTAGAGTGATTCGTTGAAGTCAAACAGAAACACTTCGAGCTTCGCGATGCCGTTGTCGAAGGTCGGTCTGCGGCCGTTGTAGGCGGCGCCATCAAAGCGGTACCCGTCCACCCAGACGCGGGCGGCATAAATGCCGTGATGCAGTGCCTGGCCGGCTTCAAGCATGACATTGACCGTTGGATAGCCGATGCCGGTGCCGCGCCCGGCGCCGCGCTCGACCGAGCCCGAGACCGTCCACCAGTGGCCGAGAACGTCGGCGGCTTCGCGGACTTTGCCGGCGCGCAGGAGATCGCGCGCCAGGCTGGATGAAAAGACCTCGCCATCGCCGGTTTCCGGTTCAATGACGCTGACGCCAAAGTCCAGTTGCCGGCCCATATCCTCTAACAGCTGCGGACCGCCGCCGCGGCCTTTGCCGAAGAAAAAGTTGTAGCCGACAATCACATGGCGGGCCTGCCAGGCGGCCTTGATGATGTTCTCGACGAACGCCTCAGCGCGCATGCCGGCAAGCTCGGCATCAAAACTCAGAACATTGGCGAATTCGATGCCGGCGGCCTCGAGCAGGACCAGCTTGCGGTCCATCGGCGTTAGCGTGAACATCGACGTGCCGGGCTGAAAATAGGCCCGCGGGTGGGGATCGAACGTCAAAACGCCGGTTGCCGCACCGCACCCCTGGGCAATCACTTGGGCCTTGCGCAGAACCGCGAGGTGGCCGCGATGGACGCCGTCGAAGTTGCCCAGCGCCAACACGGCGCCCGTCAACTCGGCCGGAATGGTTTGCAGGTCTCTGAGAACGCGCATTGGTCTAACTGCCTCACGCTTCCCCAGAAGTGTTGCGACGCGGTATCAGCAGTATCGCCTCACCTTCCAACACCGTCTTGCCGGCGGTGTTCACGCATTGACAGGTAAACCGGGCGCGGTGTTTTTCCGGCCACAGATCGTAGATTTCGACAATCGTCTCAATTTCATCGCCAATCTTCACAGGGCGCCTGAAGTTTAGCGTTTGCGACACGTAGATCGCGCCGGGGCCGGGCAGTTTCATGCCGAACACAGCGGAGATGTAACTGGCCGTCAGCATACCGTGGCTGATGCGCTCGCCGAACATGGTGCCCGCGGCGTAGTCAGCGTCAACATGGACCGGATTGTGATCACCGCTGACCGCGGCGAACGAGGCGATATCGGCCGCCGACACGGTGCGTGACATCCGCGCCCGCATGCCGAGTTCCAGATCCTCGAAACAGTAGGATTGTGGCTCAGCCACCATCAGTCCTCCAAACGCTGGACCATCTGCCGTCGACTTCGACAAAGATAGCGCGTTACCCTGACCTCATGCCGCCCAACACCTATCATGGCTGCAGACGTGAACAAGTCGCCACGCGCGCGCAATTTGGTCGCGACCCGGGCACCGGTACTCCGTGATCTGTCGGCTCGGTTGCGGACTTGCGCGCAGCGATCGATCGGCTTATATGTCGTCCGGATTCCCTTTCAATTTAAGTGAATTGCGCCTGCGGACGCGCGGCTTGGCCGTCCCAGGTCGAAAGGAGAGTATTGATGAGCGCGACCACCCCGCTGATGCCGAAAGCGACCGCCGTTTGGCTGGTCGACAACACATCGTTGACGTTTGAGCAGATCGCCGAGTTCTGCGGTATGCACCTGCTCGAAGTGAAAGGCATCGCCGACGGCGACGTTGGCCAGGGCATTCGCGGCAAAAACCCGGTAACGGCCGGGGAACTGACACGCGAGGACATCAGCGATGCCGAAGCTGATCCCGACAAGCGCCTGAAACTGGTGACCTCAAAGGTCAAGCTGCCGGACATCAAGACCAAAAAGCGTCCTCGTTATACTCCGGTTTCGCGCCGTCAGGACCGGCCCAACGCCGTGGTCTGGTTGCTCCGTCATCATCCCGAGTTGAAGGACAGCCAGATAATTCGCCTGGTCGGCACGACCAAGCCGACCATCCAGCAGATCCGCGAGCGCACACATTGGAACTCGTCCAATCTCGTGCCGCAGGACCCCGTGACCCTCGGTCTGTGCAAGCAAATGGATCTCGACAGTGAGGTGGAAAAGGCCGTCAAGCAGCGTGAAAAGGAGCAGCGTGCATCCGGCCTGATCCCGGCGCAGGCACCGGCCGGCACATTGCTGCCGACCACTGAGACGACGGACTACAATCCGCTCAGTGCGCCGGGCGCTGAACAGCCCGACATTGGTGATGCGGCCGCGTTTTCCGCAGAAACCGTTTTCGGGGCGTCCGAGCGGGTCGAGCCGGATCGCGAAGAAGCCCGAAATCTCGACGAAGCCGCACGCGTTTTTGCCCGGTTGCAGGAGATGTCAGAGCAGCCGAAAGGGGGCGCTGATGGCGAGGCCGGCGAGAGCGCGGCCAGCGCCGATGCAAGCAGCGATAGCGAACAGCAAGCCGACGACGGCGACCCGCCCAAAGATTAGAGCAACCTGCCTTTATTCGGAATCGGAACGATCCCGAGTAAAGGCAGAAAGTTGCTCAAGGCGGCAAACTCATAAATCCGGGCACATTGGCGACAATGATCTATTGTTGCGGCGATCTATTGTTGCGGCGCCGGCATCAGGTAGTTCAAGGGCAGTCGACCGCCGTCGGCATAGATCGTCTCGCCGGTGATGTAGCTCGCCTGATCCGACGCCAGCCAGGCGGCAATGGCGGCAATCTCGTCGGGCTGGCCAAAGCGACCGAGCGGCGTGCGCGAGAGGACCTTGGCACGCGAAGCCTCATCCTTGACGACGTCCTTGATCAGCGGCGTTTCGATCGACCCCGGACCAATGGCATTGACGCGAATGCCGTGCGGACCGAGCGCGATCGCCATCGACTTCATCAACTGGGAGATGGCACCCTTGGAGGCTGCGTAGGCCGCGTGATCCGGCATCCCGAACACCGCGTTGACCGAGCTCATGGCGACGATCGCGCCGGGCGCCCGCGCTGCCGCGATCTGGCGCAGCATCTGGCGGGCCGCGGCCTGGGCGGTCAAGAACGTGCCTTTGAGATTGGTGCGCAGGACGCGGTCGAACTCGGCCTCGTCGAGGTCGAGCACCGGCGCATCGTCAACGATGCCGGCGTTGCAGACCATGATGTCGAGATAGGCATAAGCCTCAATTGTGGCCGCCATCAAATTGTGAACGTCGAGCTTCTCGGCAACGTTGGTGTGCACGAATTTGGCGGTGCCGCCGTCGCTCGCGATGTTGGCGGCGGCGTTGTTGCCTTCGACATCGTTGGTGTCGGCGAGCACGACTTTGGCCCCCTCCTTGGCGAACCGCGCGGCAACTGCCCGGCCAATGCCCTGGGCGGCCCCCGTTACGATCGCAACCTTACCGGCAAGCAACATCAACCCACTCCTATTGGTCCCGTTCGATCGTTTGTCCCTCACCGACGGTTCGGTATCACGTGCCGGCGATGCAAACCCCTGTCTGCAGCGCAAACCGACTACGCGACAACGCGCATGCCCGAGCCGTGCAACCCGGCCGCCGTCGTGGTGCCGCCATGCTTGGCAAACATGATCTTGCCGCGATCGATGTCCGACAGCTTCGCGCAGCCGATCAGGATCATGTTGCGCTCTATTTCGGCGCGCAGGCGCGACAACGCCCGCTCGACGCCGGCCTCGCCGCCGGCCGCCAGCGGATAAAGATAACCGCGGCCGATGGAACAGGCGCGGGCGCCGAGAGCCAGTGCCTTCAGGACATGACTGCCGCGCCGAACGCCGCCGTCGAGAATGATCTCGAGCCGGTCACCAACAGCATCGACGATATCCGGCAGAACTTCAAACGGTGCCGCTGCGCCATCAAGCTGGCGCCCGCCATGGTTCGAGAGCATGATGGCGGTTGCACCGACATCGGCGGCGCGGCGTGCGTCTGCGACCGACATGATGCCCTTGATTGCGAACGGACCGTTCCATTTGGCGATCAGTTGTTCCGCATCGGCCCAACCGACGGTGTGGTCGAATTGGCTATTCACGTAGTCGATGACCGAGGTGAGGCGGTCGGTTCCGGTGCGAATGCGGCTTGAGACATTGGCGAGTTCAAACCGGTCGTGGGTGAGATAGTTGAAGGCCCAATCGAAATGGGTCGCGAAACTGAGAAGGCTCGACAGGGTAAGACGCGGCGGCATCACCATACCGGTGACATGGTCGCGCTCGCGATTGCCAGCGACCGGTGTATCGACGGTCAGGGCCAAGGCCGAAAACCGGGCGGCGCGAGCGCGCTCGATGAACTCGTAGGTCAGCTCACGGTCCTTGTGGATGTAGATCTGGAAGCATTTCGGAGCGGATGTCAGCGCCCCGATCTCTTCGATCGACACCGTCGCCATCGTCGACAATGAATAGATCGTGTCGGCGCGGCCCGCTGCCCGCGCCACCGCGCGTTCACCATCATGGTGAAAGAGGCGACTCATACCGGTCGGCGCCAGGATGACCGGCCAGCCAATCCGTTGGCCGAGGACGGTCGTCGACAGGTCGAGCCGGTCGAGACCGACGAGGGCATCGGGGATCAGGCGGCAACCATCAAAGGCCTCGGTGTTGGCGCGCAACGTAATCTCGTCGTCGGCACCGCCATCAATGTAGTGGAACAGCGGCGCGGGCAGGCGGCGGCGCGCCCGTTGACGGAAGTCTTCGATGTTGTAGCAGCGTTCAATGCCCATTGGCGCGGTTCCCGCTATCGCGTTGAGTGCAAGCGATAGCACTGGCCGGCCGTCGCCAGCAATACCGGGCGCCCATGCAAAGAAGGGGCGCCCGCTGGGACACCCCTTTCAAGGTCGCTCGATTGCCTCGGCCAGTTTGCGTTGAGGTCGGCTTATTCGGCCAGGCGAAGTTCCGAGATCTTCAGCGCGATGTCACGGAAGGCCTGCTTCAAGGCTTCACCGTCGGAGGCGTTGTAGTAGTTGGATGGATTAGACGCGCACTGCTGCATCGTCTCGTCCGGTGTGCTGCCGTTGGCGATCATAAAGCCGATGGAATAGACGGTGATGCCGGCCTCCTTCATCTGCTTGCAGATTTCGCGTGCTTGGGTGGTCGAACTGCTGCCGGAATAGTCCTGGTTGTAGGAACCGTCCGTCATCAGCACGGCAATCTTGTAGAGCTTTGGCGTGCCATCCTCGGTCTTTTCACTCAACATCGAATAGGGGTTTGCTTTGCTTGCGTCCGGCCAAACATCGTTCCACTTGGGCGACATCAGATACCACGCCCATTGCGTGCCGAGGTGGCCGGCCGTCATACCTGTCGTCGGCATCGCGTCGATCTTGCTCTTCAGAACGCTCTTATCGCTCGTTAGCGGCGTGATCGTCGAACTCGGATCGCAGGAACTATGGTTGTTCAGGATGTGGTCCTGCTCGCTGCCGACATCACCGAAGTAGCCGAAATAGTTGGCAACGTCCGGCTTCGCATCGGTGTAGCGATCGCTGGTCGAGCGCTCTTTGATGCAGGTGTACTTGTCGCCTTTGGAGACGATATCGAACTGGGTCGTGATGGTTTTGGTGACGGTTTGTTCTTTCATGACCGTCTCGGTGGTGCACTGCTCGACCTTTTTGTCCTTGTAGGTGGTCGTGCAGACCTTTGTCCTGACACCGTTCACCCACTGCTTCTGACATGTGGTCTTCGGGATCTGGACGGTGACATCGGTACAAACCTTCTCCTGGACGGGGACAAACTCTTCCACCTCCTCGGTCGTATTGATGTCGTAGACGCCGGCATCGGGCCCGGCAATGGCATGGAAGTATTTGCTGCCGACGTTGACGTAGTATGAGAACGGCGCCAGCGCGACCCGCGACGTCCACTCGGATTGGTCTTTCCAAACAACAATGTCGATCAGGTCTTTGGCGGCAATCTTCAGATCCTTCATCTTGTCGCCGCCCATCGAGCCAGTGGTGTCGAGCATCAACGCGATTTCCAGATGGTTGCCGCCGCCGGCCATGATAACCGCCCTCGAGCCGACCTTGACCGGCAAACTGTCGATGCCGGCAATCTTCAGGAACGGCGTCTTGACGGCCGAGTTCGACGTCGCCACGATTTCATTGTTCTTGACCGTGAAACTCGTATCATCGACCGATAGCTCAGCCGATCTGTTCTGCGCGTAGTAACTCTTGGCTGCCGCGAGGGCGTCGGCTTCGGTTTTGTCGGACAGCTGCAACACCCGGCCACCGGCCAGCGCGGCTGCATCAATCGCATTCAAGGTTTTGCTCTTGGCAGACAGCCAGCGACCATAGTCGATCGCGCCGCCGATCGTCGCGATTGCCAAGGCTGCCATTATTGCAAACGCAACCGCCATAATGCCGCGCTGATCGGCGCTGAACCGAAGCAGTTTGCGTGCCACTGCGCGATGCGCCGAGCGCTTCGCTTGTGCCATGTAATCGATCCATGGAGCGTGGCTTTGGGTCATCTCTCGCCTCACGTCACTGAAATGTGACGGCGAACCTGACCGCGGATCATTGCCGGAACACTAACATGCAAAATTGAAAATATTTTTTACTCAAGCAAGCGCTGACAAGTCATACCGGAATCAATTCAAATTTGTCATCCAATTAGCTTTCCTGATTAGCAGCAGCAGAATTCGACAACAGCAAAGGGCAGCGCATTTGCTGCCCCTATGGGATTGACACGTTGTTGCGCATCGTCTCATTCGGACAATCGCAGTTTCGAAATTCTAAGCGCAATTTCGCGAAAGGCTGCCTTTAGTGCCGCACCGTCCGCCGCATAGTAGTAATTGCCAGGCTTCGACGCGCACTTGGCCAACATTTTATCCTCTATACTACCCTTTGTGATATCGAAGCCAACCGTATAAACTATGATATTGGCCGATGCCATTGCCTTGCAGAGTATTTCTGCCTGTTCTCCTGAGCTTTGGTTGCTGTACTCTGCGTCGAACTCGCCGTCGGTCATCAGCACTGCGATTTTGTATAACTTCGGGTTGCCGTCCTTGTTCTTTTCCCTGGTCAAGGCATAGGCCTTTGGCTGGTTGGCTGCCGGCCAAACCGACGACCAGTTCGGCGACAACAAGTACCACATCCATTGCGTGCCAAGATGGCCTGCTGTTTTCCCGTCATCAGTGACCATATTGGTGATCTTATTCTTTAAATCGGTTTTGTTGCTCGTCAACGGCACAACCTCAGTCAGAATCTCACACTGGCGAATGGGTTTATAATTATCTCGTCCGGAATCGCGTTGACCGTCACCCTGGTAGCCGAAGTATTTGCCAGGTCCCGGTGCGTCGTCGCTATGCCGATTGCCATTAATGCGCTCCTTTATGCATGTCCTCTTTATCGGATCATCAACATCGGGAGCTTTGTGGCCGGTCACCTTTTCAAAGTATTTCGCTTCAATCTTGACGTAATGGGCAAACGGCACGAGTCCGACGCGCGTGGTCACAACCGACTGATCGTCACGAACGACAATATCAATCAAATCCTTTGCAGCCGCTTTCAAATCCCGATACTTGCCATCGCGCCGCATCGTACCGGATAGGTCGAGCATCAACGCAACTTCGACGTGCGACGCCGGGGCGGCCAAGGCTTTTGCAGTGACATTGACCGGCAGGTTTTTGATGCCGGCAAAACTTAGGAACGGCGTCTTGACATTCGACGTCGTCTTCCCGACAACCTCAGCCAGGCCAACCGTGAACACCGTATTGTCGACGGACAGCCAGGTTGACTTGTTATTGTCATAATAACTTCTGGCTGCGCCCTGTACATCGCTTGCGCTCTTTTCCGGCAATATCATAGCGCGACCGCCAGCAAGAACCGCCGCGTCCAAAGCGTTCATTGTTTCACTTCGTGCGATTGACCAGCGCGCGTAGTCAATGGCGCCGCCGACCACCATGATCAAAAACAGCAACGCCCCTGCGAACATAATCGCCACGACACCGCGCCGATCCGAGCGAAACCTGGCCAGAAACCCGCCTTTGGCACTGGTTCCGACCCTGCTGTCGGTCGGTTTTTTCAAACTGGACATGTTGCGCCTCTCACCTATCGCGTTTGGCACAGCAAAGGATCGCTTCGGTTGATTGGGCGTTAACAGAATAAATTACCTGAAGTTGAGATGAATGAAGTCTGCAACTGATCGCATATGTTCAGTAGGGTGAGATTAACGGTGCAAATTCTGTCAAAAGCCGACTATATTCAGCCGCAAATCCCCGTTTCACGGGGACAAATCGAACCATATCGTTTGATGTAACTGTCGATTAAATCGATGGCATCATTAACTGTTGCCGAAGCATTGCATCACGATTTGGAAAAATTTTTATGCCTGGAAGTTGACAATGCCAGCGTTTTTGCCGCCGGTCGCACTTGACACTTGACGCTCAGGTGAGATGGATCAGAAGTTCGTTGACCACGTGCGCCAGGCTCGGTGTCGAACTGTTGGATCGGAACACGGGGAGTTTGTCCGAGTAGGCATCGGCCGGTCCTGTGAGACTAGTGGTCTCAATCACCTAAAATGGTGCATTCAGACGCTCAGATTTGGCCTGGTGCCGGCGTTGCGGCGGCCTCATGATGCGCCAGCATCACCCACCGCGCCTTGGCACAGACCAAAACTGAGCGCCTTCGGTGCGCTGCCCTGGCCCGTGAGGGCGTCAGCCGTGCTCACCATAGCACACGCTATGCTTTCACACGCCTTCCTGCTCACGAACCAGGGCAGCGCATCTCAATGCGCCATTTTAAGTGATTGAGACCACTAGGCTGAGATGCGATTGTCACGCCGATCGAGCTCAAGGACCCTCTGATCACGTCCTGGGTCCAGGGGTCCAACCCCTGGTCGGGGTGTTTGAGGGGCGGACAAGCACCTCAAGGATCGCCGCAACGCGGCGATATGTTAAGGGCGCGGCCCTTAACGATCCCGCCAAAGGGCAATGCCCTTTGGAAACCTGAGACTTGATCAGATGATCGCCACTTTAGAGGCGAGAAACTTTCTGCCTTTATTCGGGATCGTTCCGATTCCGAATAAAGGCAGGTTGCCCTAAGCACTGCCAATCAAAATGCCCGCAGCAAAGACCAGCGCGCCGCCCAGCACCACTTGAAACGCGGCCCGGAAAAACGGTGTGTCCATGAACTTGTTCTGGATCCAGGCGATTGCCCACAATTCGACGAACACCAACATGATGGCAATGGTGGTGGCGGTCCAGAAGTCGGGGATCAGATAGGGAAGGGCATGACCGAGACCGCCGATCGTGGTCATGATGCCGGACGCAAAGCCGCGCTTGACCGGCGAGCCGCGCCCGGAAAGCTCACCGTCGTCCGATGCTGCTTCCGTGAAGCCCATCGATATGCCGGCGCCGACCGAGGCAGCAAGCCCGACGAGAAACGTCGTCCAGGTGTCCTGGGTTGCAAACGCCGTCGCAAAAATCGGTGCCAGCGTCGAGACGGACCCGTCCATCAAGCCGGCCAGCCCGGGCTGGACCCAGGTCAGAATGAACTGCCGCCGGGCCCGGCGATTTTCATCCCGAAGGACGTCTTCCGGCAGATGTTCCTGTTCAAGGCGGTCGGCCGCCGCGACGTGACCGGCTTCAGCCGACGCCAGATCGCCCAGCAGTTTGCGGGTGTCGGCATCGCGCGTGCGCGCGGCCGCCTTCAGATAGAACTTGTGCGCGGCCGCTTCCATGCTGGCAGCTTCTTCGCGGATGCGCTCGAGGCCGAGGTTTTCGACCAGCCAGACCGGGTTGCGTGCGTAGAAGCCGGCGACGTGCTCGCGGCGAATAAGTGGAATAGTGTCGCCGAAACGCGATTTGTGCAGCGCTATGAGGCGATGGCGGTGCTCATCTTCCTCCGCGGCCATGCCGACAAACATTTTCGCCGAATCCGGGTAGGCCTGGCGCAGTCGCTCGGCATAAGATCGGTAGATCCGCGCATCGTCTTCTTCGGACGAGATCGCCAGTGCGATGATCTCTTGCTCACTCAAATCGGAAAAGCGGCGTCGGCTGGATAGACCTGGGATCATAATGGCTCCACTTTGGAATCATTCCAAAGTATGCGCGTCAACGCGCACTGGCAAGGCTGGTTTGCAAGCACCACTGTGGACCCGCGGCGTGGACTCGTGGCGTGGACCGGCGGCTGGTTCCGGCAGGCACCGACAATCGGCATCGTGGCCGGCCTGACCGCTGCCGTATCACCGGGAGAGCCTATTGCCGATAGCGCTTGGTACACTTTTCGTGCAGGAATTCGTTCGTCTCAGAGATCATCTCGCCGTGGAACAGACCAACGTTTTGTTCGAGCTTGCTGACCGTCCAGATCGCGCCCTTGATCAGCGGCGGAGCGTCGATGTTGGAGACGTTCAACCAGATCTTTTCGACCTTGCCGCCCTTGAACGACATTTTTGGCGCGATGTCGATGGCGACATCGGTCAGGCCCTCGGTGCGTTCGATCTGACACTTGACCGCGTGCTTGTCGAGCACGAGGCTATGGGCTGGCTTGGTCAGCGCCGCGACGATACCGGCCCGGTCGAGCTTGATGTCGATGGTGCACCGCGCATCACCGAAGGTCCAACGGATGTTCTTTTGCTTGACACCGTTGACAATCTTGGACTTCTGCCAGGTGCGTCCGATCTGACAGGTAAGATCCGGGCCGGACGACTGTTTTTTCAGGACAATTGCACAGAGCCGCTGTTCGCAAGCCTTGAGCTTCTGCTTCTCGTCAGCCGGCGCATCAAGCGCCAGCGCCGGTCCAGCCAGCAGAACCGTTGCCAACCAACCGGCAAAACCGCCCCGCATCCCGATCATCAAGCCTTGCTTAGACATCGGCGGTTTCCCTCCTTGCTCGATCGCCCGCGAATGACGCGCGTGGCTTGTCTCAGGAATACGTCGGCGAGATGGCATGGCGACGACGTCTCGATGCCGGACCCCGACATCGGACGTTGAGCTGTGGAGAACGCGGCGTTTCGCGCTGCGCACAATTGTCGTTCGGCCATTGTGTTGCGCCATCGCCTCGGCTACGAAGCCCTGGCAGTTTCGGGCACAGGAGGCAGTTTCCAATGAGTGTCGATACCTCGGGCGGCCATCCCGCCATGGACTACAAGGAGCATATCCGGACCTACAACGGATTTATGCAGTTCACGAAGATCTCCATTGTCGCGATCGTATTGCTCCTGATCGGCATGGCAGTTTTCTTGACTTAACCCTGTTGGCGCGCGCAGCGCTTGCCGGGGCCGGGCCGGGTTTGCCGGTACGCTCGGTGACGTGCCGCACGACGACGTTCCAGAGGCGTCGGACCTTGCTGTCGCGATCTGGCGCCAGCACCTGCAGACGCAGCGTCTGCGTCTTGTGCCCACAATAGCGGATCACGACATGGTCAAGGTTGCCATTACGGCTGAAAGCGCAGACGAACCGAGAGTTGCTGCATCCGGCGAAACCGTGAAAAAACTGGTCGGCCTGGGTTGCACGGTCGTCGTCCAGGCCGGGGCCGGACAACGTTCGCGGTTTTTCGACGACATGCTGGCAGCGCAGGGGGCCGAAATCGCCCCGACTGCGGATGCCGCCATCGCGGATGCTGATGTGCTGCTCAAAGTCCGCCGTCCGAGCCTCAAGGAACTGACCGAGCTCAAGACCGGCGCGATCGTTGCCGCGATGATCGATCCGTTCGGCGAGCGCTCGCAACTGGCAGCTGCCGCCGGCACGGGCGCGACCTTGTTCGCGATGGAATTCATGCCGCGCATCACGCGCGCGCAATCGATGGACGTGTTGTCCTCGCAGGCAAACCTTGCCGGCTACAAGGCGGTAGTCGATGCAGC
The DNA here is from genome assembly GCA_965223355.1 of Hyphomicrobiaceae bacterium. Taxonomy (GTDB): domain Bacteria; phylum Pseudomonadota; class Alphaproteobacteria; order Rhizobiales; family Hyphomicrobiaceae; genus Tectiglobus. Next base: position 854,238 of record CBDCWE010000003.1, on the reverse strand, counting down.
ATCGTTGTTCGAGCAGGCAATGCCGATGATGATGACCGCGGCAGGAACGATTCCGGCGGCCAAGCTGTTTGTCATGGGTGTCGGGGTTGCCGGCCTGCAGGCGATCGCAACGGCGCGGCGCCTCGGCGCGATTGTCACTGCAACCGACGTGCGGCCGGCAACGAAAGAGCAGGTGCAGTCCCTCGGCGCCAAGTTCATTGCAGTTGAAAACGAGGAGTTCGAGCAGGCCCAGACCGCAGCCGGCTATGCCAAGGCGATGTCTGAAGACTATCAGCGCCAGCAGGCCGAGCTCGTTGCCAACCATGTCAAGGGCCAAGACATCGTCATTACGACGGCGCTGATCCCGGGCCGTCCGGCGCCGCGCCTGATTTCGAAGGACATGGTCGAGAGCATGAAGCCGGGTGCAATCATCATCGACCTTGCCGCCGAGCGCGGCGGCAATTGCGAACTGACAAAGGCCGGCGAAGTCGTCGACCACAAGGGTGTGCGCATTGTCGGTCCCGTCAACCTGGCCGGCACCGTACCGGTCAACGCCTCCGCGCTTTATGCCCGCAACCTTTTGACGTTCCTGCAACCGATGATCGATGTTGAAACCAAGGCGCTGAAGATCGATTGGGACGACGAGATCGTCCAAGGCACGCTGGTTGCCAAGGACGGCAAGATCGTGCATCCCAACCTTGTCCAAAACGAGGGAGACTGACATGGCGAGGCTTGCTCTGCTGGCGACAGCGACTGGGCTGCTGGCCGCGTTAACGGTGCCGGCGCTGGCGGCCGATGATGCCGGCGTCGATCCGGCGGTCTACCGGTTGATGGTGTTCGTGATCGCAATCTTCGTTGGCTACTACGTCGTCTGGAGCGTGACGCCGGCCTTGCACACGCCGCTGATGTCGGTCACCAACGCGATCTCCTCGGTGATCGTCGTCGGTGCGCTGCTGGCGGTTGGCGTGTCGCTCGCTGCATCGGGCAGCTGGCTGGCCAAGATTTTCGGCCTAATGGCGCTGGTTATGGCGTCCGTCAACATTTTCGGCGGGTTCCTCGTCACCCAGCGCATGCTGGCCATGTACAAACGGAAAGACACCAAGCGCTAGGCCACTCCAAGGCGCGCGTCGAGCGGATCAAGGGCAGCCCCATGTCAGCGAACATTGTCGCACTTTTATATCTTGCTTCTGGTGTCTTGTTCATCATGGCGCTGAGGGGGCTGTCGAGCCCCGAAAGCTCGCGGATGGGCAACATCTACGGCATGATCGGCATGGCGATCGCGATCGTCACGACACTGTTGCAGCTTGATGCGCCCGACAGCGTCGTGACCTGGCTGCTGATTATCGCCGGCATCGGCATTGGTGGCAGCCTTGGCGCCTACATCGCCCAACGCATTCCGATGACGGCGATGCCGGAACTCGTCGCGGCATTTCACTCGCTGGTCGGCATGGCGGCCGTGTTCGTTGCTGCCGCAGCGCTCAATGCGCCGGCGGCGTTCGGCATTGGTAGGTCTGGCCAGATCGCCCCCATCAGCCTGCTCGAAATGTCGCTTGGCACCGCCATCGGCGCGGTGACGTTTACCGGATCCGTGATCGCCTTTGCCAAGCTCTCAGGCCGCATGTCGGGGGCGCCGATCATCCTGCCGATGCGTCACGCCATCAACATCGCCCTCGCCGTACTGCTGGTCTATTTGATCTATCTGTTCTGTTTTTCTGCAGACCAGACCACGTTCTGGGCGATCACCGTGCTCGCCTTGCTGCTCGGCGTGCTGATGATCATTCCGATTGGCGGCGCCGACATGCCGGTCGTGGTCTCGATGCTCAACTCCTATTCGGGCTGGGCGGCCGCAGGGATCGGCTTCACGCTCGGCAATATCGCGCTGATCATCACCGGCGCGCTGGTCGGCTCGTCCGGGGCGATCCTGTCCTACATCATGTGCAAGGGCATGAACCGCTCGTTCATCTCGGTGATCCTCGGCGGCTTCGGCGGGGAAACCGCCGGTCCCGCCGGCGACGACGGCATCCAACGTACGATCAAACAGGGCGCCGCCGATGATGCAGCCTACATCATGCAAAACGCGTCCAAGGTCATTATCGTCCCTGGTTACGGTATGGCGGTTGCCCAGGCCCAGCACGCACTGCGCGAAATGGCCGATACGCTCAAGGGCGAAGGTGTCGAGGTCAAGTATGCGATCCATCCCGTTGCCGGGCGGATGCCGGGCCACATGAACGTGCTGCTGGCCGAGGCCAACGTGCCCTACGACGAAGTGTTCGAACTCGAGGACATCAACAACGAGTTCGCGCAGGCCGATATCGCCTACGTCATCGGCGCCAACGATGTTACCAATCCCGCCGCAGAAGATGATCCCACTTCGCCAATTTACGGCATGCCGGTTCTGCAGGTGTGGAAGGCCGGCACGGTGATGTTCAACAAGCGTTCGCTGTCCTCGGGCTACGCCGGCATCGACAATCCGCTGTTCTACCGCGACAACACCATGATGATCCTCGGTGATGCCAAGAAGATGACCGAGGAAATCGTCAAGGCGATGGATTGATCCGAGCGGACAGCGCACCGGGCCGCCGCCGCATCCGGTTGTTGTCGTTCGTGAAACAGTCCTTCGGCTTTGCCTCAGCGGACCTTTTGCCAAGGCCCTATCGAAAAACTGCTGCTAGAGCAACCTGCCTTTATTCGGAATCGGAACGATCCCGAATAAAGGCAGAAAGTTGCTCGCCTCTAAAGTGGCGATCATCTTTGTGCTTTAAGTTGGAACCGCAATAGCGGTTCCAACTTAAAGCACAATGATCTAGGCCGAAGCGCCGCCGGTGACGTCCGCCATCGGCGCGTCCTTAGCGCCCACGCGGGTTTGCCGGTGCGCTCTTGGACCGTTGCTGCACGGGTTGCTGCACGGGCCGCGTGAAGGGGTTGGCAACCGGTTTTGCTTCAGCGCGGTTGCGAGCCGATCTGGACGGCATCGAGGCCAGCGTCGCCAGCAGCATCGCCCGAGCCCTCATCCCTCATGAAATTCGTGATCCTGAGGAGCCCGAGCAAGGCGACCAGCGCCACGGCCACGAGGCACAGGAGAGCGACGACCCACCACTCGGCACCTGCACCTGCAAGGCGAACGCCGAAATTGATCACGACATCCATGTTAAAGACAGCAAGCGCACTGAACATCACGCCAACAAAGCGCGAGACAAGTTCTGCCTGTTTGTTTTCAGGATGGACGAATGAAAACAGGATGAGCAGCGCCCAGATCGCAAACAGGGCGATGAACGTGTCGGGACTGCGATGGGCGGAAACCGTGGCTTGCGAGCCGTGCAGCAGACGCGTTGCCTCGAGGAAACCACTGTGTGTGAGGGCCAGGAATGCGACCGCCATGACGCCAATGACGACACCGCGGTCAATGCTGCGCGCACAATCGCGGTAGTTTTCTTCGATGCGGCCACGGCGCAGCGCCAACAACACGCTGAGCACCAACAAAATGACGAGAAAGAATATGTTCAATGGCCAGAGCCAACGCTGCAATTGACTGGTTACCGAGCGGTTGGCGGGTTCTTTGAACTGCAGCTTGACGGCGGCATCGAACCGCTGTTGCGCCTGACAGCATGCGGCATCGCCGAGCCAGCGGCCTTCAAGATCGGCGCCGTTGCCTGTGAACATGGTTGTTGCCGCACAGTAGCGCGGCGCCGGCGGCTGGTTGGCGCGCGGGCCGATGAACCAGTCGGGTTCACAGCGCCGCGACAAACCGGTTATGTCGCGCCGTTGCTGGCTCAATCGGCGGACGTTCTCGAGACCTGACACCAATGATACGCGACCTGTGCAGTCCTTGCCGCTGCAACCCTCGCCGCGGTCGTTAATCACGACATCGCGTTTGAGTTGCCAAATGCTGCGCTCGGAGCCGCTGTGCGTACCGTCGGCGGCGGCGTGGCTGAACAATGCGCCGATCACGAACCAGCCGATAAACCGCACCCGCCGGTTCGGTATCGGCTTGCTGCCCTGGCGATCCGGGTTCCAGTACATGTCGACGAAAACGGTCGCCGGAATGAAGAAGGCAATCAGCGCGACACTGCCAAACAGCGGGAAGAATAAGAACAAGTCACTGTAGTGGGTCAGCAGCAGGAACCATAACTCACCTTCGAAGGCGACCGGTTTGGTGTGGTCGGCGAACTCCCAGAAGAGACAGGCCGTCAACGCCCAAAACGAGCATCCCAACGCCAGAAATAGAACTGCGACAAATACCTTCGACCCGGGCAGCATGGCTCAAGTACTCCACCACGAGCAACGACTTCGCTTTGGTTGCTCCCGCCAGCGCAGCGCAACCCGTCGCGCGGTCCTCAAATCACCACAATGCTATTAGCAGAGGGGATCAGACCTGCACATCCCGCGCCCATTGATGCATGCGCGCCCTTTTCATAGTGGCGCTAATATGCAACTCAGATGCAGCACTGGCTGAATGGAGAGCGACCGCTGCGAGGCATGGTGATCCAATTTGCTGCAATCGCCGGTGGCACGATCATCGCGCTGCTTGCTTATCTGTGGTTCAATCAACGCTCCCTGATCTATTTCCCCGATGCGACGCGAGTTGCACCGGCCGCCCTCGGGCTGGTGAACGTGGAAGAGCGCGTGTTGCAGCGCCCCGACGGGGCATTGGTTGTGGCTTGGTATGGCAGAGCCCGTGCCGGTCAACCAACGCTGCTTTATTTTCACGGTAACGGTGGCAATCTCGCCAACCGAGCGGAACGCATCGCGGCCTATTTGAAGGCAGGGCGCGGCGTTTACATGATGAGCTATCGCAGCTATAGCGGCTCGACCGGGCGACCGACGGAGGCCGACAACATATCTGATGCGTTGGCCGCCTATGACGATCTCACCGCGGCCGGTGTAGCGGCCGGCGATATCGTACTCTACGGTGAATCGCTAGGCGCTGCCGTCGCTGTGCAGGTTGCAACCAAGCGCGACGTGGCCGGGATTGTCCTCGATGCACCGTTCACGTCGTTGGTCGATGCCGGCAAGCATCACTATCCCTATCTGCCTGTTGATCTGGCGCTGAGCGACCGCTACGACTCGCTGTCGCGGATCGGCGCGATCAGCGCTCCTCTGCTGGTCGTGCACGGACAGCGTGACGTCGTTGTCCCGTTCGAGATGGGACGACGGTTGTTCGCAGCAGCACCCAAACCCAAGGATTTCGCTGCGTTCGCCGAGGCCGGCCACTCCGACCACCATCTATTCGGGTCGTTCCAGGCGGTTCAAAAGTGGATCGAGCGGATCAGACGGGCACCTGACCCGGAGCGCCAGTAATACCGCCTCAAGCCGACCCGCAGGGCCGGGCTTTTGAGCGCCGGTGACGGGCGTCAATTCTTAAGCTGGGGCGGTATTACTGCGGCCGACGCAGATCGCGCATGTCGATCGCGCATCAGGGGCGTTTCAGAGGTGGAGACATTCAGCGCCGGTCGAAACCGCGAACGGATCGGTGATGCGTGACGTCATGATCAGCGCGGCGCCAACCGTAGTCCGCGCCGCGGCTCGGAGCGCAACGCACCCGGCTGGCCGGCAATGGCTCAGCGACTGCGCCCGCCCTTCGCCTTCGATCCGCCCTTTGCCGGCAGCAGGCCTTCGCGCTGCGCGCGCTTACGGGCGAGCTTGCGCGCCCGGCGGATCGCTTCAGCCTTTTCACGAGCGCGTTTCTCAGATGGCTTTTCGTAGTAGTTCCGCAACTTCATTTCGCGGAAAATACCCTCACGCTGCATTTTCTTTTTGAGCGCCTTGAGAGCTTGGTCGACATTGTTGTCGCGAACGAGGACTTGCACGCGTTCGATATCCTGCCTGTTAACGTTTCGTTAGAATAACAAACACCGCGGCGAGAAGCAGACTTCCACCGTGGTTAAAACTTAGCGGTCTTTTCATAGCATCTTGGTTGGTGAAAGTCCACCGTGACGGCGGCGCTCACGATTGCTCGGTCAAATGCCGGCGTAGGGTATTGATATGGCCCATTTTGCGACCGTCACGGGCTTCGCGCTTGCCATAGAGATGGAGAACCGTGTGGTCCTGCCTCAGCAACTCACGCCAGTGCAGCACGTCCGGTCCGATCAGGTTGCGCATTTCAACATCGCAATGACGCTCGGTCGGCGCCAACGGCCAGCCAGCAACGGCGCGGATGTGGTTCTCGAATTGGTCGGCAAAGCAGGCATCCATGGTCCAATGGCCGCTATTGTGGACCCGGGGGGCGATTTCGTTGACAATCAAGGCATCACCGGCGTCGTGCCCCGGATCGAACAGCTCGACCGCCAGCACCCCGATATAGTCGAGCGCACGTGCAATCTTGCTCGCGATTTCCAGGGCTTCGCGACGCTTGGCAGGGCTGATTTGTGCCGGCACCCGTGAACGATCGAGGATGCCGTTCTTGTGGGTATTGACGGGCACGTCATAGGCCAATTCGGTGATGCCGCCGCCGCTGCTACTGGCGCCAATGTCGGCACGGCCGCGAACCAGGATCACGGAAATCTCCTGCGCAAACGCGACAACGCCCTCGAGCACGGCCGGTGCAAATCCGATCTCGCGGCGGGCCGCGGCCAGTTCGGCCGCTGCGGCGAGGCGGACCTGGCCTTTGCCGTCATAGCCCAAGCGGCGCGTCTTGAGGATCGCGGGCAGGCCGACCGTCGCGGCGGCGGTGTCGATCGCGTGCTCATCATCGACCGGCGCAAACGGGGCAACGGCGATACCGAGGCCGGCAATGAACCGCTTTTCCGTCAGCCGGTCTTGCGCCACGTCCAATGCCGTCGGCGGCGGGTAGACGGGCGTGATTGCGGCCAGGAACTTCGCGGTCTCAACCGGAACATTCTCAAATTCGTAGGTGACCACATCGACGGCTCCGGCAAAGCGCGCCAGCGTCTCGGTGTTGTCGTAGGCGCCGATGGTTGCAGCGGCCGAAACCTCGGCTGCCGGGCTGGTCTCGGCATCGCAGTAAATTCGACAGCGCAGCCCCAGTCGGGCTGCTGCCATCGCCAGCATTCGCCCGAGTTGGCCACCGCCAAGAATGCCGACCGTACTGCCGGGCTCGAGCGGTTTCGGTAACGTCGGCCGGCGCCTGTCGTCAATCATCATCAGACGGCTCTTCGGCGACACTGGCGGTCCGCGCCTGCCGCCACTGTGCAACGCGCTCGGCAAGTTGCGGGTCTGAAAGCGCGATGATCTGGGCCGCCAGCAGGCCGGCGTTGGTCGCCCCGGCGGTGCCGATCGCCAGGCACCCGACCGGCACGCCCGCCGGCATTTGCACGATGGAATAGAGACTGTCGAGGCCGCCCAGCGCTTTGCTTTCAACCGGCACGCCCAACACCGGAACTGTGGTCATCGCGGCAACCATTCCAGGAAGATGAGCGGCGCCGCCGGCGCCCGCGATGATGACGGAAATGCCACGCTCGCCGGCCGACTTGGCGTAGTTTATCAACCGATCGGGGGTGCGGTGGGCTGAGACGATCCGGGTTTCAAACGCGACCGCGAGTTGCTCGCAGACGTCGGCGGCATGGCGCAGGGTCGCCCAGTCGGACTGACTGCCCATCACGATCGAAATCTTGGCGTGCGCTGTTGCCATGCCCGTCTCCACAAGCCCTGCTCTGGTGGCGAAACATCGCAGCAAAAGCTCAAAAGGGGAAACCGGCCTAGCCAGCGACGCGCAATTTGGCAAGCTCTGGGGCGCCAATTCAAGCAATTATATCGGGAAAAAGACGGTCTTCGAGGGTTGTAATAGCATCCTTCAGGGTGAGCTTCTGCTTCTTTAGTCGCGTCACCAGAAGCTGATCGGGAACCGGCTGCGCCTCAAGCTCGCGAATCATCTCGTCGAGTTTGCGGTGCTCAAGCCGCAGGGCGGTTAGCCGTTCGCGCTCTGCCCGTTCGCTGCTGGCATTCATGATGGGTGACCACCCGAATCCGGTATCCAATACCTCGACTATCGGCCCGAAATCGAGTGTTGACAAGCGTTCGACCGGTCAACTCGGCGATTTTTGCCAGTCTCCCGAATTGCTTGCATCGCAAACCCATCGCTCAAAGTTGGCCGCGGGAGGTAACCGGCGCTTCATTGGAACACGAAATTTGTTAGACATGGTGTCGTCCTTCTGTCACACTTTAGCCGTTTGCGACTCCAACCTAAAGGAGGAAATGGATGGCAATCTCAGCACATCTTGCAGAACTCACAGAGCGGCACCGGATGCTGGAAGAGAAAATACAAGAAGCTCTCCTGCATCCATCAGTCGACACACTGGCGATCAGCCAGCTCAAACGCGAGAAGCTGAAATTGAAAGACGCAATGGTCCGATTGAAGAACGGGCCTACCGAGCATTAGCGCTCAGGACGTTGATCCGTCGGGCAGGCATTGGAGCGGAAAAGACCTGCCCAGCGGATCGCAGCGCACAAGGTAATCTGATTTAGATCATATCCGCCTTATTGCTTTTCTAGGAAATCCCCGAACAAGTCCGGGGTCCAGGGGATTATCCCCTGGTCGGGGTGTTTGAGGGGCGGACAGCCCCTCAAAGATCGCCGCACAGCGGCGATATGTTAAGGGCGCTGCCCTTAACGATCCCGGCAAAGGGCCCGGCCCTTTGCAAACCCATGACGTGATCAGAGGGTCCTCAGGCCGTTTTGGCCCGATCCCGCAGCTTGAATTTTTGAATCTTGCCGGTTGATGTTTTGGGCACTTCGATGAATTCGACATAGCGCGGGCATTTGAATGCTGCCAGGTGTTGCCGGCACCACGCAATCATTTCTTCGGCCGTCGCCGATGCCGCCGGCTTCAGTTCGATATAGGCGATCGGCGTTTCACCCCACTTCTCATCAGGTTTTGCGACAACGGCGCAAACCGCCACCGCTGCATGTTTATAGAGCACATCTTCAACTTCAATTGATGAGATGTTCTCGCCGCCCGAGATAATGATGTCCTTTGAACGGTCCTTGAGCTGTATGTAGCCATCCGGACACATCACGCCGAGATCACCGGAGTGGAACCATCCGCCGGCAAAGGCTTGTGCGCTCGCGTCAGGGTTCTTCAGGTAACCTTTCATGACGATGTTGCCGCGCATCATGACCTCGCCCAGTGTTTCACCATCTGCCGGCACCGGCGCCATCGTCTCGGGATCAAGCACGGCCAGATCTTCGAGCGCGGCATACTGGACACCCTGACGGGCTTTTTTGGCGGCTTGCTGATCAGCCGACAGGGCGTCCCAGTCGGCGTTCCATTCGTTCACCACTGCCGGACCATATGTCTCGGTCAGGCCGTAAACGTGCGTGACGTTGAAACCGGCAGCCGCCATCGCCGCCAGCACCGCTTCTGGCGGCGGCGCTGCTGCGGTGATGAATTCGACGGTATGCGGCAAGGTGCGCTGCTGTTCGCGCGTTGCATCGAGCAGCGTCGACATAACGACCGGCGCACCGCACAAATGCGTGACACGATGTTCGGCAATCGCCTCGAACATCGCCGCTGCCCGGACCCAACGCAAACAGACGTGGGTTCCCGCGACCGCGGACAGCGTCCAGGGAAAACACCAACCGTTGCAGTGGAACATCGGCAGGGTCCAAAGGTAGACCGGATGCTTGCCCATGCCGGCGGCCAAAATGTTCGAATAGCACATCAATGCTGCGCCGCGGTGATGATAGACGACGCCCTTCGGATTGCCGGTAGTGCCCGAGGTATAGTTCAGCGAAATCGCCTCCCATTCATCGTCCGGCCACCGCCAGCGAAAGTCTGCATCACCGGATGCTAGGAAGGCTTCATAGTCGATCTTAGAAATCGGACCGTCTGGTTGCCGGAACTCGGTATCGTTGTAATCGATGACAAGCGGTGCGCACTTGGCGAGCTTGAGAGCCGCGCTCATGACGGTGGCAAACTCGCGGTCGACGATGACGACTTTGCAGTCAGCGTGATCCAGTTGAAAAGCAATAGCTTCGGCATCAAGACGCGTATTGATCGAATGCAGGACGGCGCCAACCATTGGCACGCCGTAGTGGGCCTCGATCATCGACGGGACGTTCGGCAACATCGCCGAAACGGTATCGCCCTTACCAATCGACTTGGCGGCGAGCGCTGAGGCAAGCCGCCGGCTGCGCTCGTAGAGCTGATGATAGTTATGGCGTAGCGCACCGTGAACGATTGCGATCCGATCAGGAGAGATCGTGGCTGCGCGCGCCAGGAAGCTCAACGGTGTCAGCGGCTGATAGTTGGCTGCAACCTTCTCGAGATTTTGATCATAGGGGCTGGTTAACATCGGACTGGACTTCGCGTTCATCGCTGGTTTACCACCAAGCATGTGTTCTGGAGCAAGCGCTTGGCGCCGGTGATAAGCCGAGCAACGCTTGCTAAAACAAAACACTAACAAAAACTTAAGCCAGAGGTCTGGCGCAAACGCCTCGGGTGCGCAGTGTCGGAGTGAGAACTCTAGATCAGGGTTGGCGAACGAGCAATGACGATTGCGCAAAATCGCAGCCCGTCGCCACAGCCGCATCGAACACATCAACGCGCATTCACGTTCCGACAGTTTGCGAATTGACTTTTGGCTGTGCGACACCGATATTCCGCTCAGTACGAACGGGCGGCCTGCGCTTGAATCGGATCGTCTCCGCTTCGGGCCGCATGGAGAAACTCACCAACCTGTCTTCGCAATTTGCGCACGGCGAGGGCCCAGCGGCAGACATAGGAACGTCAGCGCGTATCATTTGTTGCGAGAACTAGGCACTTTCTGACATTGACTGACCGATCTTTATCGCGCGACGCGATGCCCTGCCCTGCTTGCACGGTGCCGGGCCAACATGCAACCGAGGGAAGCAGTCGCCAGGTTTGGGGCGCAGATAGCGCAGTTACTTGGCACGTTGCGCGCCTGATCGGCTGCGGCCAAGCTGCGATTGGAAAACCGCCAACGACAATCTGTGTGATAGACCAGATCGCGACCTTGCCCGCAGTCGTGTCTGACGATGACGCGGCATCAGACGACGCGGCATCAAATGAGACCAGATCAATCACAGCGAGGCGGCAGCTGAACCGCGCCTTGGCGCGCAGCCAGCAATTGGCACGCACCAGCGCCGGCCTCGCAGCACCCCCCATCACAACCCGTCCAACTGGCTAAAGGAGGTACTCATAATGCCGAGCGGAACAGTGAAATTCTTCAACACAACCAAAGGCTACGGCTTCATCCAGCCCGATGATGGCGGCAGGGACGTTTTCGTTCACATTAGTGCCGTCGAACGCGCCGGCATGACGGCCCCGAACGAAGGTGACAAGATCAGCTACGACATCGAACAGGACCGGCAGGGACGTTCGGCTGCAACCAACCTGCGCAACGAATGATTGCACGGCCGCCTGGTTCCAAGACAGGCGCGGCCACAGCAACCTGCCTCTATTCGGCATCGGAACGATCCCGAATAGAGGCAGAAAGTTGCCCGGCACCAAGGTGGCGATCATCATCCGAGCCTGGTGGCGGCGTGACTTAGCCACGTGACTTGGCCACGTGATTTGGCCACGCGACTTAGCCAAATGAACGAGGCGCGCAGACTTGATCGCACCCGCACTGACGGGCACAACACTCTCTCGGAACATGTGGGCCGCCCGGAGAACCGAGATGACACGCTATCACGAAGTTTACGCTAGCTGGAAAAGCGACCCCGAGACGTTCTGGGCCAGGGCTGCCCAGGACATCTGTTGGTACAAGCTTTGGGACAAGGTGTTCGATCCATACATGGGCGAATATGGCCGCTGGTTCGCCGGTGCCGAATGCAACACCGCCTATAACTGTCTCGATCGCCATGTCGCGGCGGGCCGCGGTGATCAGCCGGCGCTGATTTACGACAGCCCGGTGACCGACACCAAGTCGGTCCTGACGTACAGCGAACTCACCAACAAAGTGGCGACATTGGCAGGCGTTCTCAAAGATCTCGGCGTCGAGAAGGGCGACCGCGTGATCATCTACATGCCAATGATCCCGGAAGCGGCGATGGCAATGCTGGCCTGTGCGCGCATCGGCGCTATTCATTCCGTCGTGTTCGGCGGCTTTGCAGCCACCGAACTGGCGACCCGTATCGATGATGCCCAGCCCAAAACTGTGCTTGCCGCCTCCTGCGGCATCGAGCCGGGCCGGATCGTCGAGTATAAGCCGTTGCTCGACCAGGCGATTGAGCTGTCGACACACAAGCCGCAAAACACCTTGATCCTGCAACGCCCGCAAGCCGCGGCCGCGCTGGTATCGGGGCGCGATTATGACTGGGCCGAACTGACATCCCGGAGCGAGGCTGAGGGGCGCAAGGCCGGTTGCGTGGCGGTCAAGGCGACCGACCCGCTCTACGTACTCTACACATCCGGGACCACGGGCCAGCCAAAGGGCGTGGTGCGCGACAACGGCGGTCACATGGTGGCGCTCAAATGGTCGATGAAGAACCTCTACAACACGCATCCCGGCGAAGTTTACTGGGCCGCATCCGACGTCGGCTGGGTGGTCGGTCACTCCTACATCGTTTATGCGCCGCTGCTGCACGGCTGCACGACCTTGATCTATGAGGGCAAGCCAGTCGGCACCCCTGATGCCGGCGCGTTTTGGCGCGTCATGGCCGAACATCGGGTTGCGACGTTGTTCACGGCACCAACGGCGTTTCGTGCCATCAAGAAGGAGGACCCGGAAGGGGCGCTGATCAAGAACTACGATCTCAGCGAATTCCGGGTCCTGTTCCTGGCCGGAGAGCGCGCTGACCCGGACACGTTGCAGTGGGCGGAGGCAAAGCTTGGCGTTCCGGTTATCGACCATTGGTGGCAGACGGAAACCGGCTGGGCGATCTGTGCCAATCCGGTCGGGCTCGGGCGCATGCCCGTCAAGCACGGCTCTCCGACGGTTCCGATGCCGGGCTACGATTTGCAGGTGCTCGACGACAACGCGCAGCCGGTCGCTCCCGGCGAAACCGGCACACTTGCGATCAAGCTGCCGTTGCCGCCGAGCTGCCTGCCGACGCTGTGGAACGCGACCGAACGGTTCCGTGCCAGTTACCTGTCCGAACTGCCTGGCTACTACACAACGTCCGATGCCGGATACAAAGACAGCGACGGCTACATTTATGTCATGGCGCGCACGGATGACGTCATCAACGTCGCCGGCCACCGCCTTTCCACCGGTCAGATGGAAGAGGTGGTTGCAACCCATAAAGACGTTGCCGAATGCGCCGTTATCGGCGTCAGGGACGAGCTCAAGGGACAGCTCCCGGCCGGCTTCATCGTGCTCAATGCCGGCGTCAATCGGCAACAAAGCGAAATCGAAGGCGAGGTCGTCAAGCTCGTGCGCGAGGTGATCGGGCCGGTCGCGGCTTTCAAGAACGTCATGACCGTTCAGCGCCTGCCCAAGACGCGGTCCGGCAAGATTCTGCGTGGCACCATGCGCGCAATTGCCGACGGTACGGCGTGGAAGATGCCGGCCACCATCGACGACCCGGTTATTCTCGATGAAATCACTTCGGTATTGGCGGACCGCAACATGATCGAGAGCTGAGTCGTCCCGTCGAGGACGGGCCCTGCGTCGCATGCGCCGATGCGCCGCTCGGCATCTGGAAGTTCGGCGGTGACGACGCCATATCGATTGCCACACTAGTGGTCCCAATCACTTAAAATGGTGCATTCAGACGCTCAGATTTGGTCTGTGCCAAGGCGCGGTGGCCCCAAGGCGCGGTGGTGATGCTGGCGCATCATAAGGCCGCCGCAAGGCCGGCATCAGGCCAAATCTGAGCGCCTCCGGTGCGCTGCCCTGGCCCGTGAGGGCGTCAGCCGTGCTCACCATAGCCCACGCTATGCTTGCGCACGCCTTCCTGCTCACGAACCAGGGCAGCGCATCTCAATGCGCCATTTTAAGTGATTGAGACCACTATTCTTGTTGAACGTAAGCGCCGGCGGGTCGTAGGAGACTGCCGGCATTGGGGGGTGGCGTGGTTCGACCGGATCCTATGGCGGAACTGACGGGCACGCGACGGGCCGCTGCGGCGATCGTCGAAAACCCTCGGTTTATCACTTTCATCACGGTGCTTATTGTTATCAACGCCGTGACCTTGGGCTGCGAAACAGACAAGGTCCTAACGCAGCGTTTCGGCGGTGTGCTGGGTCTGATCGATGCCGCCATTCTCGCTGTCTTCACGTTTGAGTTGACGCTGAAATTCTACGCCTATCGCCTGGCCTTCTTGCGCTCGGGCTGGAACGTCTTTGACCTTGCCATCGTCGCCATCGCGTGGCTCCCCACCGCCGGACCGCTGGCTATTTTGCGCGCCTTGCGCATTCTGCGCGTGCTGCGCCTGCTCTCGGTCGTCCCGCAAATGCGCCGGGTCATCAGTGCGATCGGGCAATCGATCCCGGGCATGTTGTCGGTGATCGGCGTGCTGGCGTTGCTGTTCTACATCTCGGCGGTGCTGACGACCAAGCTGTTCGGACAGCACCCGGACCCACGCATGCAGGAATGGTTCGGATCGGTGGGCGCTTCCGCCTACACCTTGTTCCAGGTCATGACGCTTGAGAGCTGGTCGATGGGCATCGTGCGCCCGACCATGGAACTCTTCCCCTACGCATGGGTGTTCTTCGTGCCGTTTATCGTGATCACCAGCTTTGCCGTCCTCAACCTGTTTATCGGGATCATTGTCGATTCGATGCAGAGCCTGAACGACGGGCCCAATGCCGAGGCCGTGACCAGCGTCCTGGACGCCGAAGAAGCCCGCATTCACGAACGGTTCGATGCCCTGCACGAGGAACTTTCAGAACTGCGCAAGATGATTGGCGAGAGCGCCCGCCAGCGCACCTGATTGGCACCCCAAGACGCGCTATTACCGGTCGTCAATCAACCCGCCCGCCCAGACCTTATCTGAACGGGGTCCAGGGGTTGATCCCCTGGTCGGGGTGTTTGAGGGGCGGACAAGCCCCTCAAAGATCGCCGCACCGCGGCGATATGTTAAGGGCTCCACCCTTAACGATCCCGCCAAAGGGCATTGCCCTTTGGAAACCCATGACGTGATCAGAAGATCCCTAGATCATTTCCGCCTATCGTCCGGCGACCGGCAGCGGCACACCGGCCTCGGCAAATGCTGCCTGCTGGCGTCGTGTCACCGCCGCCAGTTCGAAGTTCTCGATCGTTTCGTTGAACAGCTCGTACCAATTCAGTTTGGCGTCGAGATGGAGGAACACGCCGCCCAAACCGATCGCCGCGCGGTCCATGAAAACGAACTCGCGCGGCACTTTTACCGGACCCTTCTCCTTAAGGATCTTGTGCACGCTAAAGGCTTCCCGGCGCCCGTACTCGGCCGGAGTGGTTCCTTCGGCGATCGTGCGCACGCGGTCTTCAAGCAACGGACCATAGATAAAGTGGGCCCAGATGTTCATGGCCTCGATCAACTCGTTGGTGAGGCCCACGAAGCCCCAGGTTTCGTAGGCGTGAACGACGAGATCGCGATCATCATTGCGCAGGCCGTTGTAAAGATCGATTACGCCCTGCACGAACGGTGTCGGAAAGGTGCGGATGCAACCGTAATCGAGAAGATTGATGCCGGCGGGGCGGCCATCATCCTCAAACACCGTGTAGTTGCCGAGGTGCGGGTCGCCGTGGATAACGCCGTAATGGCTGAACGGAAACCACCAGGCGCGGAACAGGGCGCGGGCAATGGCGTTGCGATCCTCCAACGCGTGGTCCTTGAAGGCCATCAGCGGGGCGCCCTCGAGCCAGGACATGGTCAAGAGGCGCCTGGTTGTGAGTTCACGAACAACCTCCGGCACGCGGATTATCGCCTCGTCGGCAAAAATGCGGCCGTAAAGCGCCATATGGTTGGCCTCAAGCTCATAGTCCAATTCCTCACGCAGCCGGGCGGCGATTTCCTCGAGGATCTCGCGGGTGTCGACTGCCGGGTTCATGCGCGCATGGATTGAAAAGATGATGCCGAGTTGACTGACGTCGGCTTCAACGGCCGACTGCATATCCGGATACTGGAGCTTGCAGGCGAGGATGTCACCGTTGACGGCGACCGCGCGGTGGACCTGGCCCAGCGATGCGGATGCAGCCGCGCTGGTCGCAAACGTCTCGAACCGCCGATTCCAATCCGAACCCAGCTCGGCGGTCATGCGCCGCTTGACGAAGGCGGGGCCCATGGCCGGCGCGTTGGCCTGAAGCTGGGCAAGTTCGCGCGCGTATTCACTCGGCAGTGCTTCCGGGATTGTCGAGAGCAGCTGGGCGACCTTCATGATGGGGCCTTTGAGACCGCCGAGCGCCCGTGCGAGGTCGGCTGCATCCTTGGCCGAATTGGCTTCGAAGCCGAACAGGCGCTGGCCTGCAACCTTGGCTGCAATCGAGCCGACGTTACCGCCGACCCGCAGATAGCGCGAGGCGCGCGCTGCAAGGCGGTTTTGTTCGCCATCCTTTTGATCATCGGCCATGATTTCGTCGTTGCCCTCACCCGAAGCGCTCATTTACGCTGTTGCTGACGCCTTGGCTTAATATCGGTACGCTCAGGCGTTGCGTCCAGCGGCGTAGCGTCCCGCCCCGTGCAACCTCATCGGTCATCGAAATCAACGAGAAGCCGGACAACAAGGATCAACCGGACCATATGATGGGACTTCTACGCAACCTGTTCGCCTGGATGCTTTCGCCCATGGGAGTGTCCGTCAACGCACTCGGGATCACGCAGATCGTTGCATGGGGGACGACGCTCTACGCTCTCGGCGTTCTCGCACAGCCGATCATCGCCGACACCGGCTGGAGCGCCAGTGTCGTGTTCGGTGGCCTGAGCGTTGGTTTGCTCGTTTCCGGCGCGATTTCGACTTGGACCGGTTGGCTGATCGACAACAAGGGTGCGCGCGCGGTGATGGCCGTCGGTGCCGTGTTGAACGCGATCGGTCTCGTTGCACTCGCCTCTGCGACCGACATTTGGATGTACTTGGCCAGTTGGGCCTTTCTCGGCATCTCGATGCGGTTCACGCTCTATGACGCAGCGTTTGCAGCGCTGGTACAGGTCACACCCCGGCGCGGACGCCGCGCGATTTCCTATCTGACGCTGTGGGGCGGGTTTGCATCCACGGTGTTCTGGCCGATTGGACATTATCTTAACGAGGCCGTCGGCTGGCGCGAGACCTGCCTGATCTTCGCCGCGCTCAACATCGTGTGCTGCCTGCCGCTCAACTGGTGGGGCCTTGCCCGCCGGGAAGATGATGGTATCGCCGAACCATCACATGGCGCGCAAACCGCACCGGCGGCTTCGTCGACAGCACCGCAACCGCAGGAGACCTATCTCGTCGGCGCCGAGCGTGTCATCGCAATCGTCCTGTTTTCGATCGCGACATCTTCCTATGCGTTCATATTCGGAGCCACCTCGGTCCATTTGGTCAATCTCATTGCAGCCAGCGGCGTTGCTGTTGCGACCGCCGTCACGCTCGCCTCGTTCAAGGGCGTCGCACAGGTCGCCGGGCGCCTTTGGGAAATCATATGCGCACGCAACATGAAACCAATGCATCTGGCGCGCGTGCCCGTCTGGCTGATGCCGTTTGCGTTCATCATCTTGATGCTGTTTGCCGGCGGCATCACCCCCGCCCTGATCTTCACGCTTTGCTTCGGGGCTGCGAACGGGCTGATCACCATCGTGCGCGGGTCACTGCCCTTGGCGCTGTTCGGCGCGGACGGTTATGGCCAGATCCTCGGTATTCTCGCCACCCCTTACCTGTTGATCAACGCGCTTGCTCCACTGGCCTTTGCCCTGATTGTCGATTGGGGCGGCTATGAACTCGGTCAATGGGTGTTGTTCGGATTTGCGCTGGTCTCGCTGTTGGCGATGGAAGTCATGGTGATCTGGTATCAGCGCCGCCGCCCGACGGCAGGGGTTGCAGCCAAAACCTAGAGCAACCTGCCTTTATTCGGAATCGGAACGATCCCGAATAAAGGCAGAAAGTTGCTCGCCTCTAAAGTGGCGATCATCTTTGTGCTTTAAGTTGGAACCGCAATAGCGGTTCCAACTTAAAGCACAAAGATGATCTAGTAGTGTGATCGGAGGTTGCTTAGATCATGTCCACCTCAGGCGGGTCCGCCGTGCCGGTCCGGGCCTGGTGCGGCAGCGTGTTCATTCTCGCGAACGCCGGTTCGACCGGGTCGAGATCGGATGATTATCGCGCCATCTGGCGGACACGGCCGAGATCGCTGTCGCCCTGGCGGTCAGTCACCCTCGACGCGCAACCGGAAGGCGTCGCCGTCACGCACGACATGACCGCCAGTCGGGCCGGTAAAGTGCGTGCCGATGACGAACACCGGCTCACCGGCAACGCCGCCGAGCACCTCGCGCCGCGTTGCGGCCGCCTGGACCGGGTCCGAATCGGCGGTCGACGACCAATCGAGGCGCGCGAATTGACAAGGATGATGGGCAAAATCACCGGTGATCATGGCGCGCGCGCCTCGGGACTCGATCAACACGCTGACGTGGCCCGGCGTATGGCCGACACTCGGCATCAATCGCACCTCCGGGCAGAGCTGATGGTCGAACCCGACAAGATCGACAAGGCCTCGATCAAAGACCGGCAGCACGCTGTCCGAAAAAATCTGCACCATGTCTGCGCGCGCGGTCTCGGCCATCCAATGCTCGTATTCGACGCGCCCGAAAAGATAACGCGCGTTGGGAAACGTCGGCTGCCACATGCCGTCAACCAGCATCGTATTCCAGCCAACATGGTCGACGTGGAGGTGGGTGCACAACACCGTGTCGATCGTCTCGCGCGCAAAACCAGCCGCTGCGAGATCTTCAAGGAAGCGCCCCTGACGATTGTTCCAGGTCGCAATCTTGCGGTTTTGCTTGTCGTTGCCCAGGCAGGTGTCGACAACAATCCGGCGCCCCGGTGCTGCAATGACGAGCGCATGAATGCTCATCCGCAGGCGGCCGTCCTGATCGGCGAAATGCGGACACAGCCACGCGATTTTCTGGACTTCTTCGCGGGTTGCCTGGGGCAGAATGAAGCGGCTGCCGCCCGTGGTTTCCAGTTCGACGATCTTGGTGATCGTGACGTCGCCGATTTGCCATTTCATGCGCGGGACTTTCGATGTTCGACGGGCAAGATAACACGACGAGCGCGCAATGACATGTCGAAGCCGTTTTGCACCGGTTGCCTCACTTGAGGAATTGCTGGAACTCAATCAGGTAGCCGTTGGGATCTTCGAGGACAAAGGCGTAGATGCCGAACGCTTCGATGTTCTTCGGCCGGCCCCTGCAGGCGACGCCGGCATCCCGAAGCCGACGGTACCAGCCGTCAACGTCATCGGTGACAACGGTTATCATGCTGCCGTTGGGCTCGACGACCCGCCAGTCGATGGCTTCGCAGACACCGACAAGCCCGCTTTTGGAAACCCGGAAGATCCGTGCTGCACCGCCGTCGCGGATCTGTTCGAACCCGAGCTTGGCCGCATAGAACTCACAAGTCGCTTCAAGGTCGTGGGTGTAGACCCAAGTGATGAGCTGCTCGATTGATGGGCATTTTGACATTGGTCGACATTATCGCCTGAAACGCACATCAACCAGTCCCTCTTAAAGAGTTGATCAAACCGCGCAATGGAGGCGATCATGGCTGCCGGGGCGAACACGGCGGACGTTTGGGCCTCACGCGGTTCGGGCGTCCGTCATTCAGCGCGGGAGTAACACAATCATGGCGACAACGGTTTTGCGCAATGCGGACTGGCTCGTGGCTTACGATGAGGCCAGCGACGGACATGTCTATCGACGCAACGTCGACCTTGTCATCAGCGATGATAGGATCGTGCATCTCGACAACGGCTATACGGGGCCGGTCGAGACCGAGATCGATTGTCGTGATCGGTTGCTGTTGCCGGGCTTTGTCAACATCCACACCCATCCGAGCAGCGAACCGTTGAGAAAGGGCATAACCGACGAAACGCGCAGCCCCGGGTTCTGGCACAGCTCGCTCTATGAGTTCCTGCCGGTCTTCGGAAATGATGGCGAGGGCATGATTGCGGCGACGAACGTTGCGTTGGCCGAGCTCCTCATGAGCGGCGTGACAACGGTTGTCGATCTTTCGTTTCCCTTCGACGGCTGGCTTGATGCCCTCGGCGGTTCCGGTATCCGGGCTGTGGCGGCGCCGATGTTTCGCGATGCGCGATGGTTCACGACAAACGGGCACGAACTGCGCTACGAGAGCGACAGCCAGGCCGGGCAACGCTCGTTTGATGCGGCCCGCCAGGCGATCAATCTGGCCAACCAGCACCCCTCCGGCCGCCTTAGCGGCATGGTCTGCCCAGCGCAAATCGACACGTGTTCGGCGGCACTGATCAAAGACGCCCACGACTATGCAACGCAGTATAATCTGCCATTGCAGATCCATGCCGCGCAAAGCGTCAATGAGTTCCTCGAAATCTATCGGCGGTACGGCCAGACGCCGATTGCGTGGCTGCAGTCCATCGGTGCTCTGGGCGAGCGCTCGATCATCGGCCATGGGATCTTCCTGGACCATCACCCGTGGCTGCATTGGACGACGCGGGACGACCTCTCAATTCTCGCCGACACCGCCACCACCGTTGCCCATTGCCCGACGGTGTTCATGCGACGCGGCATCGCCCTGCACACCTTCGGCGGCTACGTTCGCGCCGGCATCAACATGGGGCTCGGCACCGATACCTATCCGCACAACTTCATCGAGGAGATGCGCAATGCGCTGACGATCGCGCGCGCGGTCGCACAATCCGTTGACGATCTCAACACCAGCGATGTCTACCGTGCAGCGACACTGGGGGGCGCAAAGGCGCTGCATCGCCGGGATATCGGCCGGTTGGCCGTCGGTGCCAAGGCCGACATCATCGTTGTCGACACCAAGCATCCGGCGATGATGCCGTTGCGCGAACCGATCAGGAGCATGGTCTATGCTGCCGGCGAGCGCGCCATTCGCGATGTCTACGTCGACGGTGTCGCGGTCGTCCGTGATGGCCGGCCAACCCAGATTGATCTTGCCGCCGCTGCGATGGCGTTGGAGGAAGCCCAGCAGCGCGCGATGACGGCGACGGCAAAACGCGATTGGGCCGGGCGCAGTACGAACGAGCTCGCGCCGATGGTTCTGCCAATGGCGACGTCTGATACCGCCTCAAGCCCATGACGTGACACGCTTCATGGGCTTGATGATCGTGCTTTAAGTTGGAACCGCTATTGCGGTTCCAACTTAAAGCACAAAGATGATCGCCACTTTAGGGCCTGTTGAGTATCAGGCGCCATTGATGATTGCCGCCGCGGCGTAGATCATCGCGCTGAAGCTGGCGTCAGTTTTGTCGCTGCGCATAGCGATGCGCTTGAACTCTTTGAGTTTGCAGAAGAAATTCTCGATGAGATGACGCCACTTATAGATTTCGGCGTCAATCTCCAGCGGCGCAACGCGATGCGGCATTTGCGAAATGACGGCCTTGGCGCCGCGTTCGTTCAGCTCTTCGATGATCCAGTTCACATCGAACGCCTTGTCACCGAGCAAGGCATCGAACGCGACATCCTCAATGAGCGGCGCAACGCCAACCGTGTCGTGGCGATGGCCGGGCAGAAGTTCGAACCGCACGAGATTGCCGAGCGCGTCCGTGAGCGCCAGGATTTTGGTCGTCAGCCCGCCTCTCGACTTGCCGATAGCCTGGCTCCCGGTCCCCCTTTTGCGCCCTGTCCGTGGCGGTGGACCTTGACGATTGTTCCGTCGACCATCGCATATTCGATATCAGGATCGCCGGATAAAGCACCGAAAACGCGTTCAAAAACACCGAGCTTCACCCACTCTCGAAAGCGCTTGTAGACGCTGTTCCATTTGCCGAACTCTTCCGGTAGGTCGCGCCACGGACTGCCGGTCCGCACGATCCACAGGACGGCTTCCATGAACGTGCGGTTGTCGCTGCCCGTGCGGCCGGGGTCGGTTGGCTTGCCGAGGCAGTGCGGCGCCATCTTCTTCCACATACCGTCAGTGATCACACGCCGTGCAGCCATTCAAGCCTCCCTCCAAAAGGAAGCTTGAATCAGAAAACAACTGATTCGTGAATCGCTGATACTCAACAGGCCCTAGAGGCGAGCAACTTTCTGCCTTTATTCGGGATCGTTCCGATTCCGAATAAAGGCAGGTTGCTCTTGAGGCGGCCGAGCCTGGCAGGCGCCGCCGTTGCCGATGCCGACAAAGGGCGCTGCGCTTTGCAAACCCGCGCCGTGTTCCGGGGTTCCTTATGGCCTTTCGGGGTAGCGCCGGTCTCTATCCGCCATCGTCATCCTAAGCGGGACTGTTGCGATGCGCCGGGGACACCTCTCCCCGTCAATCAGATCGCCTGTCCACCTGGTTCTGAGACGGAGCAATCGACCACAACCGTCGGTTCAACCGACCACCGGTCTCATCTTCGTACGTGGCTGTATGGTTAGCGCTGGCGTTGGCGTTGGCGTCGGGGTGGACGGCGGCCCAGGCACGGGTTGGCGGCAGTCTTGCCGTCATCCGCGATCAGACCGACAAGTGAGCCCAGTAGGTTGACGTCGCTAAAGATAATCTCACCAATCGCGCGCTCGGCAGTTCCGTGCGTCAGCAGCTTTGGTGCGCTCAGCGGGCCGACGATCGAGAACGGCGTCGTCAGTTCGACGATCTTGCGCCGTTTGGGGTATGGCTCAAAACGCATTTTGATCGAGGCGCTCTTGAGATTGATCGTACCGCGACCGGTCATTCGGATATCGGGCGTGTCGAGCAGGACGTTGGATGTCGTTGCAATGCCGTTCTTGATGCCAAAGCGCGCAATCAGACAGTGCACCGCCGTGTAACCCTTTGCGGCCGCATCGGAGAACAGATAGCCACTGAGATCAAGTCCCGTCAGAGCGACGAGACTGGAGTTGATGCGCCCGCCGGACAGCACCAAAGCGGCGCGGCCATGCATGGATTTTAATAACGCCGCGGTTGTATCTCCCTGCCCCTGCAACGCGATGTCGGCGTTGAGCCGACCGCTGATCGGCGCCGGGTTGGTGCCGGCCAGTTCGCGCAGCACGCGGTCGAGTTGCCAGCCGATGAGCCTCGTCTTCAGCTGCGCCCGGGCGGGTTGTTGGCGGCCGTCAACACTGCCGCGCAGGCCAATTCGCGCCCCGAGATAGGTCAGTTTGAACGGATCCAATGTGAGCTTCCGATCGACAACCGTGAGTCGCCCGTTCAGTTCGCTGATCCGGGTTCGTCCATCGCTGATTTCGCCAATGCGCGCCTTCAGGTCGAGATCGGTTGCGTTGAGCACCGCCCGCCACCAATCGCGTGATGTGGCGGTGTTGGCGGACCGCCCTCTGTTCCCGGTTGTGCCACGCACCTGAGTTGGTGGCGTGTCGCCGCCGGCAAATATCAGATGCACGGCGCGCAGGTCCGACAGTCTCAACCGCGAAACCGCGATCTCGCCCTTGGTAATCGGCCGCAGCCGACCGGGTGCCGCGCTGAGATCGACGGCGACGGCCGATTGACCGACGTGGATGCGGGCAGTGACACTCGCTGTTTGGGGCGAGGCGCGCCATTGACCTTCGAGTTTGAGGCGGCCGAGTTGATGTGATGGCGCACCTATCGCCCGGGCCAGGTCCCGGTACTTGGGAACCTCGATGGCCACCTCCAGGGCCGTGCCTTGCCGGCGTTCTTCCAGGCTCGCATGCGTGCGCAATTTGACCCGGACAAGGTCTGTCTGCTTGGTTTCCGCGTCGAGATAGTCGAGGAACAGTCGTCCATTGGCGTCCGCCAGTCGGAACCGGCCGCGCAGAACCCCGAGCTGCGCCGCCGATGAGGCCGGCGCGGCCGCGAACATCCGGGCAACCGGGACTGCGAGGACGCCTTCCAACCTGGCATCTGCAAGGCGCAGCAGATCCTTGATGTCTCCTCGTGCGCGAATCGTTGGATTGTGCTCGGGTCCGGCAATGGCATTGATGTCGAGCAGTTGCAGTCGTCCGCTGTCGTCGAGACGGAAGGCACCGACACTGATCGGACCGATGCTTTTGATTTCAGGCTCCAATGCAGTTGTTGCAATCTTGAGGGCGCTGACGCGAAGGTCGTCGAAACTGCCGGAGACGCGGCCCGATAGTTCGCGCAACTTCAGGCCTTCAAAAGCGCCGACCATGTCTTGTGCTGCGTCCTGTTGTCGAGGGCCGGTGAAGTTGAATCTGAAGTCATCGTTATGTTGGGCCGCGGAGGAAGAGAAATCGGTCGCGCCCGTCGCCAGCCGAACACCAAATTCGAAGGCAAGCTCGGACCCCGTCGCCAAGTCTCCCGCCGCGCCGGAAACGACCACATAGTCTTGGTCCGTCGTCGTCAACTCCGACGTGAAATCGTCAAGTGCGAGCTTGTCAGAGCCGACAACCAGAGTTCCGCTTGCCCGACCTTGGCCATCGAACGATCTTTGCGCGCCGAGAACCTCCAGGAACCGGCCCAACGATGAAACCCGCAGATCAAGCGCATATTTATTATTGCCGCCGGCCGGCGGTGCCGCGCCAGCGTTGATGGTTTGCATCGTGAGGCGAAAATGCCGGCTCGACGCCGACAACTGTAGCGATGCATCGCCGGTCTGCCGGGCCGCGGAGCTGGCCATCAGCGGCAGCCGGCCGTCAACTTCCAGCGGCTCATCGTTGAGGGCACCGGAACCGCTGACCAACAGGCCGTGGCGATCGGGGTCCGGGCGTGATTTGAGGCTGTCGAGGCGCAAGCTCGCATTGAACCCGTGGGCCTTGTCGATACGTCTGAACCAGGCGTTGGTGATGGCGATGTCGGTAAGGTCGGCCAGTGCGGATAAAGCAAAGCTCTTGGCGGCGCGCGCCGGCTGTTGTGCGGGCGTAGTCGCCGGCCAGTTGGAAGTGCCATCGTCACGTGTTTCAACGTTCAATTCAGCCGACTGCATGCGCAGGTGGCGCAAGCCGATTTCGCCCATGAGCAGGCGGCTCAATCGGAACCCGACGTCAAGCGATTGCAGCCGCAAAAGGTGTCGTTGCCCCGCCCAGGACGGATTGGCGATGCTCACTTCGCCAATGCGCACACGCCCGGCGTCCAGAACCGAAAACTCGACGCCGCCGCGCACCTCGATGCGCGCATCGACAAGGTTTCTGAGCGCCCATTGGGCGAGATTGCGGCGCAGCCCGTCAAACGGCGGACTGACCAGTAGAGCGCTGCCAACGGCGAACAAACCGATCATCAGCGCGGCACACAGGAGACCGAACTTTGTCAGTCGGCCAAACCTTGCTTTCCTTAAGGGTGTCCTGGACTGCACTGCGGAATTCCCTCGGACAATTCAATGTCTTATTTGGCAATGGGCCGGCGAACGCGAGTTACGGCTGCCGGTAAGTGGTAATCAAAGTTGGAACTAGTGGTCCCGTATCACCTAAAAAAGCGCATTCAAACGCTCAGAATTGGTCGGTGCCAAGGCGCGGTGGCCCCAAGGCGCGATCGCCGTGGTGATGCGGCGCATCATAAGGCCGCCGCAACGCCGGCACCAGGCCAAATCTGAAGCCGTTGGTGCGTGTGCCCCGGCCCCGTGACGGTGTCAGTCGTGCGCACCAACCAGGGCAGCGCATCTCAATGCGCCATTTTAAGTGATTGAGACCACTAGGCCGTAGATCACCGGGCCAGATCGCCGGGCAAGCTGGGCGGGATAGCAGGCGGCCATCGTCCGGGTGAGCCGCCAGGGACCATCAAGCGGATCAATATTTACGCGGGCTGGCATCATGCCGCGTTTGTTGCTCCGTTGGCGTTGATGTCGATCAGCTCGCCGCGCTGTTTGATCATGCGACTTATCGTGCGCGCCGGCACCGGCTTGCTCAAGAAGAAACCTTGCAGGTCATGGCAACCAAGCTTGCTCAAGGCGTCGACGTGCTCGGCGGATTCGACCCCTTCGGCTGTGACATCCATTGCGAGGTTGTGCGCCAATCCGACCACGGCCCGGATTATTTGCTCGCTGTTGCGCTCCTCGAGCATTTGTTGGACGAAAGAGCGATCGACTTTTATCCGGCTCACGGGAAAGCTTTGCAGATAAGTCAGGGACGAGTAACCCGTGCCGAAATCATCGAGGGCGATGCGAACGCCCAATTCGGTCAACTCATTGAGGCATTGGGCAGCGGTCTGCCGGTTCTTCAGCAAGGCGGTTTCGGTGACTTCAAGCTCGAGGCGGTCCGGCGGCAGGCCGGTGTCGGACAACACTTGGACGATGCAGTCGCGCAACGGACCGGGGCGCAGTTGGGTTTGAGAAATATTAACTGCCAACTTGACGTTGTCGGGCCAACCGACCGCGGTCTTGCAGGCCGTTCGGAGGACCCACTCGCCGATCGGCACCATCATGCCGAGTTCCTCGGCGATCGGGATGAACTCCGAAGGTGGGATCAGGCCGCGCTCGGGATGGTGCCATCGCAGCAGCGCCTCACAGCAGCAGATACGTTGCTCTGCCACGTTGAAAATGGGTTGGTAGTGCAATAGCAGCTGGTCGCCGGCCAAGGCCTCGGTAAGTGCTCGCTGCATCTGCTTTCGCAACTTGATATCAGCGGCAATCTTGTGGTCAAAGAAGCCATAGCCGCCGCGACCGGCCGACTTGCGTTTGTACAGGGCCAGATCGGCTTTTTTCATGAGTTCAGTGGACGTCACGCCGTCGTTTGGTGCCAGCACGATGCCAATACTGACGCCGATTTCGGCTTGGTGACCGTCGACCATAAACGGCTCTTTGAGTGCTGCAATGATGCGCTCGGCCAACGGCACCGTGTCGTTTGAGGTTTTCACATCGCTTTCAATGATTGCGAATTCGTCGCCGCCCATGCGCGCGACGACATCCGTTTCACGGACGTTGGCGCGCAGTCTGTCGGCAACCCGGCACAGCAGTTGATCGCCGACCGGATGGCCAAACGTATCGTTGACGTCCTTAAAGCGATCCAAATCGAGCATCATCAATGCAATTGACTGGCCGCGACGGACGCGGGCGAGACTGCTCTCCAGCCGCTGCATCAGGGCCAGGCGGTTGGGCAAATCCGTCAGTGAGTCATGCAACGCCATGTATGCCATCTTCTCTTCGGCGAGGCGTTGTTCGGTTATGTCTTGATGAACCGTCACCCAACCTCCGCCGGACATCGGCTGCACGGACACGTGGATTTGGCGGCCGTCGCTGAATTCAAGATCAACGGCGTATGGACCGTCGGATTTCAGCATCTGCCGGTTGGCATAATCTTCCGCGCTCGTAGAAATGCGCAGTCCATTCTCGATGGCCCGCTCGACAAGCTGCAAAAGTGGCGTTCCGGGCTGAACGTCAGTCTCCCTCAAGCCGTACAGTTCACGATAGTTGCGATTGGCGACGAGCAGTTGCTTGCGGCCGTCGTACATCGCCAGCCCTTGGTTCATGTTGTCCAAAGCAGCCTCGAACAGAATGTTCTGCTCGCGACGCTCCCGCTCCTGTCGTTGAAGCAGACCGTTTTGGTCCTTCAACTCCTCGGAGATCCGTCGTTGCTTCGTGATGTCTTCGTGGGTTGCAACCCAGCCACCGTCCGGCATCATCGTACGTGCAACATAGATGACCCGACCATCGGTGAATTCATCAATCCACGTTTCGTCAACGCGGCGGTTGTAGCACGGCAGCTTCTCGAGCAGTTGCGCATATGTTTTGATGCCGGGATAGTTGCCCTGTGCAACGAGATAGTCCATCACCTGGCGAAAGCGCGCGCCCGACGTTGTCAGTTTCGACGGCAGCGCATAGATGGCCTTATAACCGTTATTGCAAAAAATGAGCCGCTCGTTTGCATCGTATAGACCGAGGCCGGTTCCGATGCTGTTAAGCGCAACGACGAAACGCTGAAGCGGTTGTACGGCATTGGCGATGGCACAGTCGGCGGCAGCAATGCCGCAGCCACCTATCTGCGCAACTCGGTCGGCGCTGTCACGGCCCGATGGCGTACCCATGATACTTCCTACGCGCTGGATTTGCGGCACATATTCCGAGTTGCGCGCCAGCCAGGGCGCAGAGCACGGTTCAAGGTTTTGGACAACACTGCGCATAAAGCGTTCTACAGTCCGCTAAACCGGCTCCCAAAGTTTGACTTGAATGAATGCAAAAGTTGCCATTCACAAATTGACCGAACCCTCTTGTATCGGTCGCACGGTTGCCGTTTGCGAGGTTCATCCGGGCCGCTCCCCGGGCGGGACGCGCAGATCACAGCGCCGGGTCCTGGCGAACCGGGATATGACTTACGCCGTCTTGCGGGGCGCGTTGTTGTCGGGTAAGTGTGCCGCCGGCTCGAGGCGCTCGCGCGCCGTGATCCGCGATGTCTGTTTTTATGCATGATGACGGTTCAAATCGTCAGCAACGTTTGCAGCCGCTGCGGCGGGCAGGCGGGAGCGCGGGATGGTTCCAGTCCGGTCCGAAAGGCGATAGGAGTTTCGGTCGCTGTCGGGATGTGGCAGGTTCCGCACATGACCGAGAAGACAGTAAATCAGGGCCGCCGTTCCCGCCGCCGGAGGCTCGCACATGCCGATGGTTCCTCAACCAGATCGGTCGACTATCACAACCTGACAAATCCGTTCACGCCGCAGTCGGTGTTTTCCGATGATGAGGTTGCAGCCATTGACGCCAACGCGCTCCGCGTTCTGGAAGAACTGGGCCTCAAGATCCTGCTGCCCGAGGCGCGTGATCTGTTTCAAAGCGCGGGCGCCCTGGTCGATGGCGATAACCAGCACGTGCGGATCGGGCGAGACATCGTCGCGAACGCGCTTCGTTGTGCGCCGAAGTCCTTCAAACTTCGTGGTGCCGGTCCGCAAACCGATTTGGTCCTGGAGCTCGGTCGCCTCAGCTTCACGCCCGGCGGCGGCTGTCCGTATGTCTTTGACAGGGAGCGCGGGCGACGGCCGGGGGCACTCAAAGACTACGATGAACTGATGCGGCTGAATGCTGGTTTCGACGTCTTGCAGTTCCAGGGCGGAACCGTCGAGCCGCAAGACATTCCGATCCAACTCCGCCATCTCGATGCAACCCGCGTCAAGCTTGTCGTGAGCAACAAGGCGCCTGTGGTTCATGCGCGCGGCAGCGGCCAGTCGGACGACTGCTTCGAGATGATCAGGATCATGCGTGGTATTTCGCGCGCGCAGTTTGAGGCAGCGCCTTTCACCTATACGGTGATCAATACAAACTCACCCCGCCAACTCGATGCGGCGATGGCGCAGGGCATTATCGATTTCGCCCGGCGCGGGCAGATCAGCATCATCACCCCGTTCTGCCTGGCCGGGGCGATGGCGCCGATCACGCTGGCGGGGGCCCTGACGCTGCAACACGCAGAAGCGATGGCCGGAATTACACTGGCGCAACTGGCGCGGCCCGGTGCCCCGGTTGTCTATGGCAGTTTCTGTTCCAGCGTCGATATGCGATCGGGTTCGCCGGCGTTCGGTACGCCGGAACACGTTATGGGAACCTTGGGATCCGGCCAGCTCGCGCGCCGTCTCGGGCTGCCGTGGCGAGCGTCCGCGGGGACCGGTGCCAACACCGCCGACGCTCAAGCTGCGCATGAAACCCACATGAGCGCTTGGGCCGCCATGATGGCCGGTGCGACGATCATCATCCACAGTGCCGGATGGCTGGAGGGCGGACTGACATTCGGCTACGAGAAAATGATTTTGGACATCGAAATGGTCCAAGGGCTTGCGGAGCTTTGCCACACCGCCAAGGTCGATGCCGGTGAGCTGGCATTCGAGGCTTTAGCCGACGTTGCGCCGGGCGGGCATTTCTTTGCAACGGCGCATACCATGGCGCGCTATCGCACGGCGTTCTATGAGCCGTTGGTGTCCGACCGCTCCAACGTCGGCCAGTGGGTCGAGGCCGGCATGCCGACGGTCGATCAGCGCGCCACGGACATCTGGAAGGCACGATTGGCCGCTTTCGAGGCACCGCGGATCGATGAGAGCCGGCTCGAAGAACTCGATGACTTTGTGGCCCGGCGCAAGGCGGAGGGTGGCGCTGCGCCAATGGGAACCTGACCAAAATGGGCGGTTGCGTCGCGGCGGCGTTGGCCGCAGAGTGGCATGGCGAAAGCAACCTGCCTGTCGCCGGACCGGTGCGCTCCCGACGACCGGCTGAAAGGTGCGCAGTTCCAAAGGCACAATGATCCAAGCGTCGAGAATTTCGAGCCTTCCAACCATCAGGTGATGAATGCAGAGCCATGCCAAGGTCGTTGTAGTCGGTGGCGGGGTCGTCGGCTGTTCCGTATTGTTCCATCTTGCCCGGGCAGGGTGGACGGATGCCCTGTTGATCGAACGTTCAGAGTTGACCAGCGGTTCGTCGTGGCATGCCGCAGGTGGGTTTCACACGCTCAACGGTGATCCCAACGTCGCCAAGCTGCAGGCCTACACGGTCTCGCTCTACGATGAGCTGGAAACATTGTCCGGCCAGTCGTGTTCGCTGCATCTGACCGGCGGCGTGATGATGGCAGACAGCCCCGAGCGCATGGACTTCTTGCGCCTCACGCACGCGCGCGGTCGATGCCTTGGCATGGAGACGGAACTGATCACGCCGTCCGAGGCCAAGGCGATGTTCCCGTTGATGGACGAGACCAACTTCGTCGGTGCGCTCTGGGACCCGGTTGAGGGGCATCTGGATCCGTCCGGGACGACGCATGCCTATGCCAAAGCCGCGCGCAAGCTCGGCGCGCAAATCGAATTGCGCACCGCGGTGGTCAAGATCACCCAGGCCAGCGACGGAACGTGGAGCGTGGTGACGCCGGGCGGCACGGTGCAATGTGAGCACGTGGTCAACGCCGGCGGCCTTTGGGCGCGCGAAATCGGGCGCATGGTCGGGCTCGAGTTACCCGTCCTGGCCATGGAGCACATGTATCTGCTCACCGAGGAAATCGCCGAAGTCGTCGCCTTCAACGAAGCGACGGGTCGTGAACTCGTTGGTGTCATCGACTTCAAGGGCGAGATCTATACGCGGCAGGAGCGCACCGGACTGCTGCTCGGCACCTACGAACGGGCCTGCAAGCCGTGGTCACCGCTGGCAACGCCGTGGGATTTCGGCCATCAACTCTTGGCGCCCGACCTTGACCGTATCGCGCCGTCGCTTGAGATCGGGTTCAGGCATTTTCCCGCACTCGAAAGGGCCGGCATCAAACAGGTGGTCAACGGCCCGTTCACGTTTGCGCCGGATGGTAATCCGCTGGTCGGGCCGGTTCCCGGACTGACAAACTTCTGGTCGGCGTGCGCGGTGATGGCCGGCTTCAGTCAGGGCGGCGGCGTCGGCCTCGCCTTGGCGAACTGGATGGTGGACGGTGATCCGGGCCACGACATCTTCGCCATGGATGTTGCCAGGTTCGGCGAGTGGGCGACGTTGCGCTACACCAATGCTAAGGTTCGCGAGAACTATTCCCGTCGCTTCTCAATTCGCTATCCGAACGAAGAACTTGCCGCCGCACGCCCGCAGCAGACGACGCCATTGTACGACGTCATGGTGCGCGACAATCACGCCGTCATGGGTGACACCTGGGGGCTTGAGACGCCGCTTTGGTTTGCGCCTTCGGCGGCCGAGGCACACGATGTCCTATCGTTCCACCATGCCAACGACTTCGATCATGTTGCAGCCGAGGTGCGGGCGGTTCGCGACAGCGTCGGGGTTACGGAGATCTCCAATTTCGCCAAGTACGAGGTCACGGGCGGCGGGGCGCAGGCATATCTCTCCAACCTGATGACCAACACGATGCCGAACACCGGCCGCATTGTGCTGACACCGATGTTGAACGAACGCGGCAAGCTGATTGGCGACTTCACCATCGCGAAGGCCGACGACGAGCGGTTCGTGGTGTTCGGATCGCTGGCGGCGACGCGCTACCACATGCGCTGGTTCGAGCAACACCTGCCGGGCGATGGTTCGGTTCGCGTGCGTCGCTTCGATATGACCTTGCACGGCCTTTCAATCGCCGGCCCGAACGCTCGCAAGGTGCTTGAACGGCTCGTCGATGCGGATGTTTCGAATGCCGCGTTCCGATTCATGGACTTTCGGGAGATGGACGTTGCCGGCGCGCCGTGCATGGTCAATCGGATCAGCTATACCGGAGATCTCGGCTACGAAATCTGGATGGCGCCCGAGTATCAGCGTAAGGTCTATGCCGGTCTCAAGGCGGCCGGAGCGGACTTTGGGATTCGCGATTTCGGGATGCGGGCGTTGCTCTCGATGCGGCTTGAGAAAAACTTTCCAACCTGGTTCGCGGAGCTTCGGCCGATCTATGGTGCTTATGAGGGCGGCATGGATCGCTTCGTCAAACTCGAGAAAAACTCCTTTATCGGCCGTCAGGCGGCGGCGAAGGAAAGGGCCGACGGGCCGAAACTGCGGCGCGTGTCATTGCTGATTGGTGAGGGGACGGCGGATGTGATGGGCGACGAGCCGATCTGGACGTGCCTTGAGGGCAATTTTGACAGTGTCGAGGCGCCGCACGGGTTCGGCGCCCGCCGGTTCGATGCAGCCGGTCATGAGGTGGCCAAGGCAGATGCCCAGAGAGAGGGCGAATGGCAGGTTGTCGGCTGGGTGACGTCCGGCGGCTACGCGCATGGCTCCAATGTTTCGATGGCTCAGGGCTATGTCCCGGCAGCGTTGGCTGAGCGTGGCGAAGGCGGATTGTTTGAGATCGAGATCCTGGGCGAGCGGCGGCCGGTGCGCATCGCCCTTGAACCGCCGTTCGATCCGAACGGTGAACGCATGCGGGCCTAGAGCAACCTGCCTTTATTCGGAATCGGAACGATCCCGAATAAAGGCAGAAAGTTGCTCTAGAGAGCCTCCGCGCAAGTCCGCGGGCCCGGGGATGCCCCCCGGTCGCGGAGTTTGAGGGGCTGAAAGCGTCGCATGGATCGCCGCCAGGACCCATCAAGCGGGTCAATATTTATGCGGGCTGGTATAAGCCAGGCCCACGGCCTATTCGCCGCCCATCAACTCAGTTGCAACGCCGTTGTCAACAATTCAGGTTAGATGGCGGTCAGCGACTTTCTCAAGTAGTCGAGCACGCTAATGACACCGTAGCTGCGCATGCGATGGCGGTCCGGCTGCAGCACAGTTGTGTTCGCGGTCTCGAAATCATCACAGCTGATGCCCATCACCACCGTCCCGGCCGGTTGTTGATCATGCGGTTCGGGCGTGATCAGCGCAATTCCGACGTCGGCCGTCATCGTCTCCCGCGCGAGTGCCGCATAGGCCAGGACGCGGGCATCGAGGGGGGCCTGCGCGAGGGCTGCGGGCAGGTGTTGCGACGATAGAATTCGACTGCCGATGAACGTGTCCATGTCGGCATCTGCGGCCGTCAAACGCGACGACAGAATACCACCCGTCAATGTTTCGATCGCAGCCAGCGTCCGGCCGCGCTGGCGCAACATATCGAGCACCGTCGTTTCCATGGTGTCATCATCGGCGCCAAAGACGGCATCCCCGAGCAGCGCCCGGATCTCGGTTTCTTCCCTCGCCAACGCCTGCAGTGCGGTCGCCTCATCGTCGGCTTTGGCCGTAATGCGGACCTTGATGCCATCAATGCCGCTGGCCTGGAAGGCCAAGGTCGCGTGCCCATCTCGGTCCAGTGCCGCGATCCGGTCGTTCAATATCTCGGCGAGCCCGGACTCGCTGATCCCCCAGGTCTTTAAGACCCGTGAGCGAATGACACTGTCGGTGCCGGCACGATGTCTCAAATCCGGCAGGACGGTGGCTGTCATCATCACTTTCATTTCGCTCGGCACACCGGGAACAGCATAGATCACCTTGTTGCCGATCGGGCAGACCAATCCCGGCGCCGTTCCGGGCATCTGCGCGATCGTGTGAGCTCCGACCGGCACATCCGCCTGGCGCAGGTTGTTCGGCGACATCCGCCGACCGCGTGCTTCGAAGCGGCGCTGGATTTCCGCTGCAATCGCCGCATCGCGCGCCATGCCGTTGCCCATGATGTGAGCGATGACATCGCGCGTGATGTCGTCCTGGGTCGGGCCAAGCCCGCCGCAGCAAATGACGGCGTCGGATCGCTCCAGTGCGGTGCGCAGGCACGCCGCGATCCTTTCAAAGTTATCGCCCACTTTGACCTGGAAATAGGAATCGATGCCGCTTAACGCCAGCTGTTCGCCGATCCACGATGAGTTGGTATCGTTGATAATGCCGAGCAACAGCTCGGTTCCGATCGCAACGACCTCACAGCGCATTCGCACACTCCCGGAATTCATCGAAACCACGACCGTTCGACGTGAATTATCGCCAATCGGCTATTTGGAGCGCGAGTATTCTCTGTTGCGCGGCATCTGTCTATTGTTCCTGCTAGTGGTTTCAATCACTTAAAATGACGCATTGAGATTCGCTGGCCTGGTTCGTGAGCAGGAAGGCGTGCCAAAGCATAGCGTGTGCTATGGTGAGCACGGCTGACGCCCTCACGGGCCAGGGCACACGCACCGGAGACGCTCAGATTTGGCCTGATGCCAGCGTTGCGGCGGCGTTGCGATGCGCCAGCATCACCCATCGCGCCTTGGCACAGACCAAATCTGAGCGTCTGAATGCGCTTTTTTTAAGTGATTGAGACCACTAGCTCGCGCAACGATACTGGGGACGAACTGCGACCGGAGGAAATCGAAATGAAGTTGCCGGCATTCGGCCTCAACCGCTTTGACCCGACATCGCCTGAGGCGTTCGCCGCCGACGTGCGCCGCGCCGAGGAGCTGGGCTGGGATTATGCGTTCATTCCCTCCTCGGCGCTGCTCAGGCAGGATCCATACGTCAACCTCGCTTTTGCCGCACGCGAAACATCGCGGATCCGTCTCGGTCCCTTGATCGAGAACCCGGTGATGCGCCATCCGGCCGTCATGGCCTCGTCGATTTCCACGGTTGCGGGCCTCGCTCCCGGCCGCACGCTGTTGGGGTATGGTGTCGGCGACACGGCGGTCCGCCTGCTCGGCAAGCGGCCGGCGCGGGTCGCCGAACTCGAACAAGCAACAATTTTGACACGGCGCCTGTTGGCCGGCGAAGACGTCGATGTCGGTGCCGCCAGGCCCGCCCGTCTCTCGTTTGCCCGGCCGGTTCCGGTCTGGATTGCCGCCGGTGGGCCCAAAACGCTGCGCATGTCCGGCCGCGTTGCCGACGGGGTATTCATTCGCGTCGGGCGCCACCAGGCCAACCTCGAAAGATCGATCAACCAAGTGCGCGCGGGCGCGGTTGAGGCAGGCCGCAATCCCGACGATGTCAAGATTGCCATTATTCTGCACACCATCCTCACCGATGATATGAACAAAGCCGCCCTGATGAGCCGCTCGATGGCGGCCGGCTATTACGAATATTCGCCGATGTTGTTCGATCCGCCGGGGTTTACCTGGGATGGTCCCGACATCGAAGAACTCAAAAAACAGGTCTGGCCCGATTTCCACCATGCCGACGATCTTGAAGCATCCGGCCGCGCCGTCTCATTCCTGTCGGACGAGATCGCGGACGCCTTTGCCGTCTACGGGCCACCCGAGATGATTTGCGAACAGATCTTTGGCGTGCTGCAATACGGATACAACATCGAGATGATCATCCCGCATCCGGTTCCGACACCGCCACCCGGCGGGCCGCGGCCGGACTACATCGAGCGTTTCGCGACCGACGTCATGGCGTTGCTCAAAGCCAAAGTCGCATCACTCTGAACGACGGAGAGGGCCATGCCCGACTACATCCCGGATCCGCGCGCTTGGGTGCGCGAGCAAGTTGAAGTTTACGAAGGCAGCGGTGGCACCAAAGGTACGACGCTGCGCGACACTGGTCTGCCCTGCATTATCGTGACGCACACCGGCAGGAAAACCGGCGCAGTCCGCAAAACGCCTCTCATGCGCGTCGTCGACGACGGCCGTTATGTTCTTGTCGCATCGAAGGGCGGGGCGCCGGACAACCCCTACTGGGTCAACAATCTACGGGCCAATCCGACCGTTGAAATTCGCGATCAAACGTCCGTTCGGACGATGACGGTACGCGAGATCGTCGACGATGAGGAACGGGCGAGGGTCTGGCAGATATGTGTTGCGGCATTCCCAAACTATGCTGAATATCAACAACGCACCACGCGCAAGATACCGTTGTTCATAGCCGAATAGCAGCCGATTGGAGGGCCCTGTGATCCCCGACACTCACCGCCGCATCGTCCTTGCCAGCCGACCGGCGGCGGAACCGCAAGTCGAGGACTTTCGCCTCGAACAGGTCGCGACACCGCGGCCCGGGCCCAATCAGGTTCTGGTCCGCATCATTTACCTGTCGCTTGATCCATACATGCGCGGGCGCATGCGTGATGCGGCGTCCTACGCCCCGCCGGTCGGCATTGGTGAGGTGATGACCGGCGGCACGGTTGGCGAGATCGTCGCCTCGAACCATCCGGATTTCCGCGTTGGCGACATCGTTGAGGAGCGCCTGGGCTGGCAGGAATATGCGCTCGGCGGTTCACCTGCCATGCGCAGCATCGATCCGGCCCTGGCACCGATCTCGACGGCCAATGGTGTTCTCGGCATGCCGGGCATGACCGCGTACTGCGGATTGTTTGAAATCGGGGCGCCGAAGGTTGGTGAGACCGTCGTGGTCTCGGCAGCATCCGGTGCGGTTGGCCAGGTTGTCGGCCAGCTGGCCCGGATCGCCGGATGCCGCGTTATCGGCATTGCCGGCGGCCCGGCCAAATGTGAGTTCGTCACCAGCGAGTTGGGCTTCGATGCCTGCATCGACTACAAGGCCGCAGCCGATCTTGACGCAGCCCTGCGCGATGCCTGCCCGGACGGGATCGACGTTTATTTCGACAACGTCGGCGGCCGCGTTAGCGATGCCGTGACGTTGCAGCTCAATACCTGGGCGCGGATCGTGCTGTGCGGTGCGATCTCACAGTATAACGCCGCCGAGCCCGAACTGGCACCGCGATTGCCGGCGTTCTTTGTCGGTCGCCGGGTGACGATGCGCGGCTTCATCGTATCGGATTTCGCCGCCAAATTTGAGCCTGCACGCCGCATCCTGGGCAAATTGGTGCGCGAGGGCAAGCTCAAGTTCCGCGAGGATATTGTCGACGGGCTCGAAAATGCTCCACGCGCGTTTATCGGCCTTCTGCGCGGCGAAAACTTCGGCAAACTTCAAGTCCGCGTTGGCGCTGATCCGACGGTTTAATAGATCGTCTCCTTGACCCGTTGCGGGTAATTGCGGTCGTATTCGGCGGCATCGAACTGTTCGCTGAGCGCCGACAGGATTTCGCCGCTGGACGGCAGTTCGCGTCGGTCGACCTGGCTGTCTGGGTGCCACAGCCTGGACCGTATCAGCGCCTTCGGGCACTGAAAATAGACCCGATCCACCTTGAACAGCAGCACGCTGGTCGGCACCTTGGCGTTCATCTCGAATGACTGGCGCAACGCCTCGTCGGTGACGATGTAGCCACGCCCATTGATACGCAACGTTTCACCGACACCAGGGATCAGGAACAACAGTGAGCAGCGCGGATCGCGGACCAGATTGCGCAGCGTGTCGATGCGGTTGTTGCCGCGCCGGTCGGGCATCGCCACGGTCGTATCATCGAGCACCCGCACAAAACCCGGCGGATCGCCGCGCGGCGAGCAATCGACGCCTTCGGGGCCGACACTGGCCAGCACGACAAACGGGCACTTTTCGATAAACGCACGGTAGTGATCGGAGATATAGTCGATTTCCTTGACCAGCGATGCCGCGCTCGGGTTCGCATAATGCAGGTCGAGATCTTCGAACGAGCGCAGACATGAACTCTGATACCGGGTTGGCAGATCACGCATTGCAAATGGCCTCTCTCTGTTGGCTTCCGGTTTAATACCAGCCTGCATAAATATTGACCCGCCTCATGGGTCCTGGCGGCTCACTCGGGCCGGCGCATCGCGACCCGTTTGTTGTCATTCTACAATGGCTATAATGGCGGCCACTTGGCCCTCTTCGACCACATCACCTTCGGCGATCTTGAGAGCCGCGACCCGGCCAGCTTTCGGCGCATCGTAGGCAACTTCCATCTTCATCACTTCCAGGATAAACAGCGTCTGACCCATTTGCACATCATCACCCTCACCAACAAGGACCTTCCAGACGGACCCACCCGTCTCGAGCTTGATCTGCGTGGTCATTGTCGTGGTCCCTCCCGGCTTGCAACGGTGCCCGATTATGGTCGAATGCCGAAACCCGTCGGCCCAAGCAGCGGCGGCAACAGTGGTTGGATGCGGTCGATCCAGCGGCACAGCATGGGGCGGGTTTCGCGCGGATCGATGAGTTCGTGCACTGAGAATGCCTCGGCGCGCGGAAATGGCGACTGCTTGGCGGCCAGCTGCTCTTCGAGTTCGCGTCGCTTGGCATCCGGGTCGGCGGCCTGGGCGATCTCGCGGTGATAGGCAATGGCAACGCCGCCTTCCACCGGCAACGGCCCGGTTTCCGCCGATGGCCACGCCAGCACGTAGCTTGCGGGCCCATAGTGCGCCACCTGGGCGACGCCGAACGATCGGCGGATCACAACCGAGGCCCACGGCACCCGGCTCATGGCGGCGGTGAGCACCGCGCTGGCACCATGACGGATCGTAGCGTCGCGCTCGGCCTGCGAGCCGATCATGAACCCCGGCTCATCGACAAAGCTCAGGATCGGCAGGTGGAAAACCTCGCACAGCTCGATGAACCGCCGTGCTTTCTGGGCGCCATTCGCCGTCATTGAACCGGCCAAGTGGCGGCCGTCGTTCGCCCAAACCCCGACCGGCTGGCCGTTGATGCGCGCAAGCCCGGTAATCTGGCTGCGACCGTATCCGGCGCCAATCTCGAAAAACGTCGCTTCGTCAAGGATCAACGACAACAGGCGGCGCATGTCGAACGCCTGTCTGCGTTGCCTGGGCACGATGCTGAGCAGTTCGTCCTCGCGCCGGTCGACCGGGTCGTCGCAATCTTTAACCGGTGCCAGCTCCCAGACGTTGGCGGGCAGGTAACTCATAAACCGTCTGATTTGCTGGAGCGCCTCTTTTTCATCCTCGCTGGCATTGTCGACCGTGCCGTTGCGCGCGTGAACATCGGCGCCGCCGAGTTGCTCCTTGGATTTGACTTCGCCCATGGCCCGCTGCACCACGGCCGGCCCGGCGACCAGAATTTGCGCCGTCGATCGCGACATGACCGAGAAATGCGAGGCGACCAGTCGCCCGGCGGGCAGGCCTGCGACGGCGCCGAGCGCGGCACTTGCAACGGGAACACTGGCCAGCGCTTCTGCCACTGAGCGAAACCGGGCGGGCTCGTAAACGGGCGCGCTGAGGCTGCGTGTCTTCGCTGAGCCGACGCTGCCGCCGGCGCCTTCGTGCAGGCGGATCAGCGGTAGGCGGTATTGAACTGCAAGCTGCTCGGTGTAGACGCTTTTGCGCAATCCCGCAGGTGAGGGCGAACCGCCTTTGAGGGTGAAATCCTCACCACCGACAACGCAGCGCCGACCGTCGATTTTCCCGAACCCGAGCACAAAGTTCGCCGGCGTGAAGCCGATGATGTTGCCGTTCTCGTCAAGTTCGCCATCGCCCGCGCCGATGCCCACTTCATCGAACGTTTCCGGATCAAG
Source organism: Hyphomicrobiaceae bacterium (assembly GCA_965223355.1). Taxonomy (GTDB): domain Bacteria; phylum Pseudomonadota; class Alphaproteobacteria; order Rhizobiales; family Hyphomicrobiaceae; genus Tectiglobus. Next base: position 814,737 of record CBDCWE010000003.1, on the reverse strand, counting down.
AACGGCATCAATGCGCTCGCGGATGGTCAGCCGGCCGTGCTGGTGCTGGCGCGCAATCGCCGCCGGCCCACCCTGTGCTTTGGCAAGTTTGCGCCGTTCATAGATCTTCTCGACTTCGTCGTTCCACGCCATGGAGCTACCGGGAGAGTGGTTGTCACAGGCCGCGATCGCGGCGCAGGTCTGTCGCGCAGGTTAGATCATTGCGCGGCGACTTGGAACCGTGCAGATGCAGCCGTCGGCGCGGTCGCAGGCGAACGCCAGGACCTTCCCCTCAATCCTGCCCCGGCAACGTGACGTTGCCGCGGGCTGCGTAAACCTTGGCGACGGCGGCATCGTCCGCACCGCCGCTGCCGGCCTCGCGCGCGGCACGGAACAAGGCGAGTGCCGTTTCGGCCAACGGCAGTGGGAAGTCCGCCGAGCGGCCCTCGGTCGTGACGATGCCGAGGTCTTTGATGAATATGTCGACGGCCGAATGCGCCGCGTAGTCGCCGGTGATGATATGCGGGCCGCGGTTCTGAAACATCCAGGATGATCCGGCACTGTCGCAAATCACGTCGTAGAGCGTTTTGGGATCAAGGCCGGACCGGATTCCGAACGTCAGCGCCTCCGCGGTCGCAGCAATATGGACGCCGGCCAGCAGCTGATTGATCATCTTGACCTGCGACCCGATGCCGGGCTCGCTGCCAAGCCGGTAGACCTTGCCGGCAATTGCATCCAGCACCGGGCCGGCCTTGACGAAGGCAGCATCCGTGCCAGCACCCATCACGGTTATCTCGCCGCTGAGCGCTTTCGCCGATCCGCCCGAGACCGGCGCGTCAATCGCGAGCATGCCGGCGTCCGTGAGGCGTCGTGCGATATCCGCCGCAAAGCTCGGCGGCGTGGTCGCACAGGTCAGGAAGACCGTTCCCGGCCGGGCCGCCGCGACCGCGCCGCTGTCACCGAACAACACGCTTTCGGTCTGGGCGGCATTGACGACGAAAACCAACACTGCGCCAGCCTCACGCGCCGCAGCGGCAGGGTTGGGCTGCGCGATGCCGCCTTCGGCTTCGAGATCTGTCAAAACCTCTTGACGGAGGTCGACACCATGCACCGCGATGCCGGCGCCGAGCAGCGAAACCGCTGCTCCCCAGCCCATCGAGCCAAGCCCGATGACGGCTGCTGCATCCACATTTTCAGACATTCAATGCTCCCTGCCGGTTGTGCCAATGAGCTTGGATAACGAGCTTGGACGATGAGCTTGGATTATGCACTGCGGTCGGGAATATCGAAGCGGAAAGTGGCGCCGCCGTCGCCATCGATGAGTTCCAGCGTGCCGCCATGCGCCTGGACCAGTTCCGCAGAGATCGCCAATCCAAGTCCGGTTCCACCCTTGCGAACGCCGCCCTGGAACGCCTGGAACAGGTGTTCTTTGGCTTTGGCCGGAATTCCCGGCCCGTCGTCGGCAATCTCGACAACCGTCTTCAAGCCCTCGCGTCTGACTCGAACGGTTATGGTATTGTCGTTGTCGCCCGGTTGGGCGTCGAGGGCCTGCGCCGCGTTGCGGCAAATGTTGTTGAAGACGCGATAGATATGGTCGCGGTCGGCGTCGATCTGAATTGTATCCGGCATATCAACCTGCCAGGCGATGCCCGCGCGCGGCAGATCGAGACCGTCGGCAACTTCGCCAACCAGAACCTTGAGCGCAAAGAGATCGCGTCGCGGAGCCTCTTCCTGCGCACGGCCGAAGTTCAGCGTATCGTTGCAGAACTTGATGGCGCGGTCGAGCGATGCGATCAGCTTCGGCGCAAACCGCTGCACCGTTGGGTCGGGAAGATCGGCCAGACGGTCTGAAATGAGCTGCGCGCTGGCCAGCATGTTGCGCAGGTCATGATTGATCTTTGAGACCGCAAGACCCAGCTGCGCGAGACGGTTTTTCTGCTGCAAAAGCCCGGTCAACTCGTGCTGGAGATTGGCGAGTTCGCGTTCGGCGGTGCCGATTTCATCGCGGCGGTCGGACGGGTTGAGCCTGCGGCTCGCATCTTCCGGGTTGCGACTGAATTCGACCATACTGTCGTAGAGGCGTACCATCGGCTGGATGATCACGCGACTAAGTGAGAAATAGATCAGGCTGGCGGCGATGACGGAAATGATGATCGACAAGATCATGATATTGCGCGCATGCCGGAACATAGCTTGGCGCAGCGGCGCCTCGGGCATCACGATCTCGACGAATTCGCTCATATCAGGCGGCTTGCCGAGGCCGGCCTCGGCGCGACCGTAGACGCGGATGATGCGGTCGTCGGAATGCATGAACACCATCAGCGCGTCACCAATCAGGCCGAACTGCGACATTAACCATGGCGTCGTGGCGATGTTCGGCATTTTCCTGAGATCGTAACTGGCGGAGACCACGACCGGATCGTCGGGTGGCAGAACCAGGCGGCGGACATTGTTTTTTTTGATGGCCACGCCTTTGACCTGGGCGGTGTCCAGTAGCTCCTGCTTCACCATCGGTGGGATTTGGCGCTGCTCGGCTGCATCTGCGGCCAGAGCCGCCAGCCGCGCCGATGTCAGGCGTACGGTCAGCCAGTTGACCCGGAAATTTGCAATCGAAGGTAGAAATATCAGGACTTCCGCCAGCATCACGAACAGTACGGTCAAGACCAGCAGCTTTGATTGCAGTCCGAATTCCGACCAGCCGGTTCGAACGCCGCGGCGGTCGCCGGATGAAGCGCGAAGTTGTGCTACGTCGCGGCGTGCAGCGGTTGGCAACCACCAACTGACGACCGAACGTTTGAGCTTGTCGAGCGAGCTCATCTAACCCAATTTTGTCAACCAGTTAATTACTGTGCGAATTGTAGCACTGCCGGCCGCCGCGCCAAAGTATCGATACGCCGCACGCTTATTGACCTCGCTTAAGGTCGGGTAGGGCGAGATCCACTCCGTCATGGCCTTGACTTTCATCTTCTGGGATATGGCAAGTGACCACATCTGGATCAATTCTCCGGCGCTTTCTCCGACGATCGATGCACCGAGAATGCGCCCGCGCTTGTCGGTGACGACTTTGACCAGGCCTTCGGTCTGGCGCTCAGCCTGGGCGCGGTCGTTTTCGTGCATCGGCCATCGGAGCACGTTGACCTTGCCGTGCTTGGCTTTCGCCTGCTCCTCCGTCAGACCGCAATGGGCGAGTTCCGGCTCGGTATAGGTCACCCACGGGACCAATCCGTTGTCGACTTTAGCCGGCATCTGGAACAGGGCGCGGCGGATGACGATACCGGCGTGATAGTTGGCAACGTGTGTGAACTGCAGACCGCCGGTGCAATCGCCAATCGCAAAGACCTTGCGATTGGACGTGATCATGCCGCTGTCGACGGTGATGCCGCCGCGCTCGTACTTGATACCGGCGGCATCCAGGCCGAGCTCGGAAATGTTCGGTTTGCGCCCGACCGCTAACAACAGATGGCTGCCCGCGATCGTCGTTTCGCCGTCCGTCGTCTTGATCGTGACCTTGATGGCGCCGGCGTCTCCTTCTACGCGCTCGACCATGGCGCCTTCGCGGATGACAACGCCTTCCGCCGTGAGCTGCTTGAGGACAACGCCGACCAACTCCGGGTCATCCTTAGCCATCGCCTTCAGGCCTTCAATGACGGTGACCTGCGAGCCAAGCCGCCGATGCGCCTGCGCCATCTCGATGCCAATCGGGCCGCCGCCGACAATCAACAAATGCTGAGGCCGCTCGGTGTTGTCGAACAGCGTTTCGTTGGTGAAGTAGGGTGTCTCGTCGAGACCTGGGATCGGCGGTACGACTGGCGAACTGCCGGTCGCAATCACGAACCGCCGTGCCTTGATCAGCGCATCGCCCGCCTGCACGGTCGACTTGTCGATGAACTTGCCGGCCGCCTGGATGACGCGAACACCGAGACCGGTGAAGCGTTCGACCGAGTCGTTGGGTTCAATGGCGGCAATGATCGCCTTGACGTGGTCGTGAACCTTGGCGTGGTCGATCGCCGGCGTAACGGGCGCAATGCCGAACGGCGCGCTGGTGCGCATGGTGTGCGCACGCTTGGCGGCTGCGATCAGGGCCTTGGAGGGCACGCAGCCGTAGTTGAGGCAGTCGCCCCCCATTTTGTGCTTTTCAATGAGCACGACCTTGCGCCCGAAGGCCGATGCTGCAACCGCAACCGACAGGCCGCCGGAGCCGGCACCGATGATGCAGATATCCGTTTCGATCGTCTCGGTGCCGCCCGCAATTCCGCGTGCTGGATCAACGGCGGCGCCATCGTTACGCAGCTGCATGGTTGTTCGTCCTCTTCTTGTACCAATTGTAGGCTACCGGAATGAGAGCAACGAAACCGAGCGCGACGCCGGCCATCACCAACTCGGTCGTCACCAACTGCGAAAAGTCGATGGTATAGACACAGCCGCCCTCACCTTTGCGGGCCACGCACGAACTATACACTTTATTCTGCGCTTCAACGACGCTGCCAAGCCCGGCTCCGGCAAACGAGTAGGCCGCCGTTCCCGGGATGATCCCGAGCAACGTGCCCACAACGTAGGTTCGCAACGGCACGCCCAGTAACGCCGGCACCAGATTGACGATTGCGAACGGAAACACCGGTACCAGGCGCAAAAACAGCAGATAGCTCAGAGCATTGTCCTGGAACCCCTGCCGCAGCTTGCCAACCCAGGGACCGGCCGAAGCCGCCAGCGTCTCTCCGACGGACGTCTTGGCGATCAGAAAGATCAACGTCGCGCCGATGGTTGCCGCGATGACCGTGGCCGGCACGCCGATCTGCCAGCCAAACAGTAGCCCGCCCGCCAGGGTCATGACCAGTCCACCGGGCAACGACAATGCCACGACCGCGATGTAGGCGCCCATATAGAGCAGCAACGCCAAGATGAGGCTGCCGCCAATATAGCTCTGCAGCGCCTCGTAGTTCAGCCCAATCGTTTGGAACGAGAGATAGCGGTGCCATCCCATGGCGAACACCAGCACTGCCAGCGCGGCCATAAAAATCAATGGCAACCAGCGTCCGATGCCGCTCGTTCTGGAGCTGTTGTCTTGTTTACCCGACATTGTATTTGGTGTCCCTGTTTCAAACCGGCAGCCGCTAGTTCTTGACGTCGTTGAGGCGCCAATCATAGGCATACTCGGAAATGCTGCTGGCGTTTGCGAGCTTGGCCTTCAGCGCCGGCTTGGCATACTTGCGCGCATGCGCCAGCACACCTCCTTCGCTGCCGCCGAAGTCGACCTGGAACCATCGGTAGATTGACGAGGCCTTGATCGCGCCGTCGACAACGGCAAATCCGCGTGGGCTATTGACGTACGCGATCGCGCCTTGATTGAGCTCGTCTTCGAGATTGGCCTTCGTAAAGGCGTTGATGCGCAAATTCGGGCAGCCGATGGACGCGCAATTGACCGCGTAGTGGACGCGTGGATCTTTGAATATCGGCCGCAGGATCTTGTGCTCGACGTCATCGAGGCTGAGCGTTCGATCCGCAACGTTGATGATTTTTGCCCGCCACGGACCGCCGACCCCGACGCTATTCTTGATAAAGCCAATCAGGCTCGTCTCAATACTGATCTTGCGAATTGTGTCCACCGGGTAGTGGTCGAGCACGACATCGATGGTTTTCGCGTTGTAAAGATTGACCCAGAAGGCAAACTGCTCGGCCTTGTCCAACTCATCGACGTCGGTGCTCTCCAAGTGCCTGACATAGGCCTTCAAGGCGCCGTGGCCTTTGGATTTGAAACCGGCGTAGTCAACTCTGTTGAGACCATCGGCTCCGGCACTAACGTAACGCTTGAGAAGCTTGTCCCAGGCGCTATGGTCAACGGTTTTTGTGGATCCCGTGTTGTGCTTGGTGAAGGTCTCCGTGATCGAGGCGGCGGCAGCCGCCGCGGCTGTCGTCAGGGTCACCGCTAAAACCAGCGCGACGATGACGGATTTTGGCATGTCTAACTCCTTGGACCGAGCGATAGTCTTGCGTCGTTGACCAGTAGGTGCGTGAAACCGGCGCGCGATGGAAGCCGTCTTCAACCGTTCGTGAAGATCCAGGCGGAGAGTTGAAATGCTGTGAGCCCTGATAAATAAGCAACAAAGTTGTCCGACACTGCGACAACGATCATCGTTCGTGTGGTCTGGACCAACGGCCGTTGTGCCGTCTGCCTGCGAAGGCAATCGACCAATCCCGAACACTGGCGGCGATGAAGTCGCTATGGTTACTGTTGAGGAATGCAATTTGTGCTTGGAATAGTCGTCGGTTCCATCCTACCCAACTGGCATGGTTGTTAGGATCAACAATCGCGATGTGCGCCGGATCTGGCTCGAAGCGGCCGGCCTGGCCGAAACCCCGGTGGGCCCGGTCGATGTTCATCGGCTGATAACGCGTCTCGGGTTTGTCCAGCTCGACACGATCAGGGCCGTCGAACGCGCCCATCATCACATCCTGTGGTCGCGCAACCAGAATTATCGCGCGGCGATGCTCGACAGGGCGATGTCGCGCGAGCGTCGTCTGTTCGAGCACTTCACGCACGATGCCGCGGTGTTGCCGATGGAGACCTATCCCTACTGGCGCCGCCAGTTCAAACGGATGCAGGCGAAAAAGGCCAACTCGGCCTGGTTCGCAGCAATGCCGGACGAAAACGAGCGCGCCAAAATCCTGGCCCGAATTGAACGCGAGGGCCCGCTCTCCACCCATGCCTTCGATTCGCAAAGCCGTAAGACCGAGATGTGGGGCCGGCCGCCGCATAAACTGGCCCTCGACTACCTGTGGTATGCCGGCGATCTGACGACCTCTCATCGCCACAACTTCACCAAGTTCTACGACCTGACGGAGCGCGTCATTCCCGACCATGTGCGCGACATCGAACTGGCGGACGCCGACGGGCTCGATTGGCTGTGCCGCGCGGCCCTTGATCGGTTGGGTTTTGCCACATCGGGCGAAATCATGAGGTTCTGGGAAGCGGCAAGTCTGCCGGAAGTCAGGGCCTGGGCCGCGAACGCCCATCGCGAGTTGGTCGACGTTGAAGTTGAATGCGCGCAGGGCGGTTGCTTTAAAGCCGTTGCACCAGCGGACATCGAGGCGCGCCTTGCCGCGGCGCCGGCGCCGACCTCGCGGCTTCGCGTTCTCAATCCGTTTGATCCGCTGGTGCGCGACAGGGCCCGGCTTGCGCGCTTTTTCGGTTTCGACTACCGCATCGAGATCTTTGTCCCGGCCGCCAAGCGCCAGTGGGGGTATTACGTCTTTCCGATTTTGGAAGGTGACCGTTTCGTCGGCCGCATCGAAGTCAAGGCTGACCGTGCCAACGACCGCCTTGTCGTCCTCAATTTCTGGCCTGAACCTGGCACACGATGGGGTGGCGCGCGTCGCAAGAAAATGGATGCTGAGCTTGATCGTCTGCGCCGTTTTGCCGATGTATCGGAATTGATCTGGCAGACGCCGGCCGCCGATCAGTTGGGCTGATAGTTCCTATCGCAACAGAAACTCGTTAGTGGCCTGTATCACCTAAAATGACGCGTTCAGATGCGCTGCCCTGGTTCGCGAGCAGAAATGCGTGCGCAAGCATAGCGTGTGCTATGGTAAGCACGGCTGACGTCCTCACGGGGCCGAGGCACACGCACCGACGGCGCTTAGATCTGGCCTGGTGCCGGCGTTGCGGCGGCCTTATGATGCGCCAGCATCACCCCCCACGCCTTGGGGCCACCGCGTCTTGGCACAGACCAAATCTGAGAGTCTGATTACGACATTTTAGGTGATACAGGCCACTCGGCTGTTCGAACGGATGGGTTGGACGAGAGAAGCTATGTTTGGATCGAACCAGAAAAAGCTCTTGATTGGCGTTATCGAGAATGCGCCAACGATTGCATTTCTCAGCGTGCTTCAAACCACCGGTAATTTGCGAATTGCCGGATGGACAGGCGCGTTCGCCGCCTTGATCATGTTCCTTGGATTTGCGCGGAATAAAATCTCTCATCATCCGATTTTGCTGGGCATCAATCTCTACATTCTTGCCGTCACTCCGTTTATTGAGTGCGTCATCCGGCTGGGCTACCCCACCGAGGCCGAGTTCTTGGTCGCCCATACCCAGGTCGGCGTTTTGCTATCGGTCTTGCTCGTGGGGTGTTGCCAACAGCTTCTGTCGAAGTCCGGCTTTATTGGTGTCACCAGTGAGCCGCCAACGCTCGCGCGCCGCCTGTCTTGGGTTCTGTTGGCAGCCGCAGCGATTGCAGTTGGATGGTCTGCGGCCTTTGAAGGCAACCGACTACTGGCTATTGCAGTCCCATTGGCTTGTCTGTTCGGCTTTAGGCAATTCCTCGTTGCCGGTCTGAAGGACAAGGGTGTTGAAACCGATGCGAGCGGCATGTTGGTCGTGGCTGCTCCTGGACTGGCATCAGCTGGGGTGGCAGAAGATGCCCAAGCGTTGGTTTAGCCGCCGGCATTGCCGTCTCGGTGCTCTCAATCCTGTCGCGGGAATTTGGAGGAACGGTGCCTGAAACATCTTCGAGCCTGCGCGCCGCCGTCCACCGTCAGCTGGAGCCGGTAGCCTGGCCACGGCCGGGATTGTCTCCGGTCAATCTGGCCGTCGCAGCCCTGATCTTGATCGCAACGGTTGTCGCCATCCTCGAAAGCGAGCCGCTGGTTTACGAAGGCAATGAAGGGTTCTTTCGCGCGCTGGAAATTGCCTTCACGCTGATATTCCTGACCGAATACGTCATGCGGCTGTGGGCGGCCGGCGAACAGGCTGAATACGCCGGCATCCTGGGCCGCATCCGGTTTGCCTTCACACCGATGGCGATTATCGATCTGCTGGCGTTGCTGCCGGCATTCTTGATGTTCCTTGGCAGCGAGGCGTTCATTCTGCGGATCCTGCGCCTGTTGCGAATCCTGCGTTTGGCGCGTCTCGGCCGTTTTTCTCAGGCCATGGCAATTTTTCAGACGGCGGTCCGCGAGCGCGGCTTCGAGCTGCTGATGAGTTTCGCCATTGCAGTGATCCTGCTCATTGCCTCGTCAACTTTGCTCTATACGGTCGAGGGTGGCCTGCAACCTGACACCTTCGGCAGCATTCCACGCGCGATGTGGTGGTCGATCGCGACGCTGACCACGGTCGGCTATGGCGATACCTATCCGATTACCGTCATCGGCAAGATCTTTGCCGGCCTGACCGCCATAACCGGCATTGGATTGATTGCCATGCCGGCCGGCATTCTCGCATCGGCCTTTAGTGATGCCATCCAGCGTGACCGCGACGAGCAAGCCAACACCCGCAAGGAGCAGGATCGCGAAGCTCTGTGAACAGCGATCAATCCGATGTTCCCGGACGACGGCGGCGGTTTGCGTGGCAGGGCACATTGACTTCGCGGGCCAGCCTGCGTATAGACACCGACTTCTAAAGCAACATCTTCCGACAGCTGCGGGAGGCCGGCTCGAAAGTGCCGTTGCCGGAACCGAGTGTGTCGCGACCCGAACCGCATCTGGAGCCGGATCCGTGAAAAGAACCTATCAGCCGAGTAAACTGGTCAGAAAGCGCCGCCACGGTTTCCGTGCGCGCATGAGCACCAAGGGCGGACTGCGGATTTTGGCCCGGCGCCGCGCCAAGGGCCGCAAGCGCCTGTCCGCCTGACAATAACAATATCAATATCAACACCGATTATCGCTGACGGGTCGACCTCACTCCCCTGCAGGCCACAACGAAACGCACGGGAGGCCGCAGTTCATGGCGAACACCACGCTCAAGACGCGTCGCGAATTCCTACGTGTGCGGGGCGGCAACAGACATTCGACAGCTGCATTTTTGCTCGAGGGCCGGGCGCGCACGGGCGCTGACACCAGCACGGGGCCACGGTTTGGTTTCATCGTGACCAAGAAAATGGGCGGCGCGGTGGTGCGAAACCGCATGCGCAGACGGCTCAAGGCCGCCGTCTGCGAGCTTGCGCCGGAATGCGCCAATCCTACATACGACTATGTCCTGCTCGCCCGGCAACCTGCGTCGAATCGCCCGTTCGCAGCGCTTCTGCGCGATTTGCGCACCGGTTTTGATCGGCTGCATCGCCAACCTCGTCGGGCGCGAACAACTGCCAGCGCCGCCCCAAAACGCCGACCGTGACCCGGTGACACTTTTCTAACCGAGATAAATTAGGCAAACAGGACGTCAACGTTAACGCCGTCACCTCTCAATCCAGCCAATCCAGGACTTACCCCATGTTCTCGCAAGATCCCGGCGATCAAAAGAACCTCCTCTTGGCGATCTTGCTGTCCGTCGGCGTGATGCTTGCCTGGCAGTTTTTTTACGCCTCGCCAAAGATTAAGGAGGAGGCCGAACGCCGCCAGCGTGCGGCAGCGGAACAGGTCACGAACAAGGGCCCCGGCGCACCCGGCGGTGAAGGTGCCGCGCCAACCACTCCCGGCAGCGTGACAGGTGCCGCGCCAACACCGGGTGCGCGGGCACCGGGCGCAGCGGGCAGCGCTCCAACCGCGATTGCGCTGTCGCGCGATGCCGCGCTCAAGGCAACGCCGCGCCTGCCGATCGAGACACCGTCGTTACGTGGCTCCATCAACCTTATCGGCGCGCGGATCGACGACATAGCGCTCGTCAAATACCGCCAGAAGGTCGCGCGCACCAGCCCGAACGTGATTTTGTTTTCTCCAGCGAACGCGCCGAACACCTACTTTGCCGAACACGGCTGGGTGCCGGGTCCCGGCGTTTCAGCCAAGGTGCCGTCACCGAAGACGCGGTGGACGCCGGCGTCCGGGCAAACCGCGCTGGCCCCCGGCCGACCGGTCACGCTGACCTGGGACAACGGCGAAGATCTCGTTTTCAAGCGCACAATTTCGGTCGATGAAAACTATGTCTTTGAGATTGTCGATGCGGTCGAGAACAAGACGTCTAAGCCCGTCGCGTTGTTTCCCTACGGCCGCGTCTATCGGCGCGGGACGCCGAAAATCGAGGGTTTCTTCGTCCAGCATGAGGGCATGATTGGTTTCCTCGGTGAGCAAAAACTCGAAGAAATCGATTATTCGGAAGCCCTCGATGAGGGCGGCGGCAAGCGCTACGAAAACATCACCGGCGGCTGGCTTGGCTTTACCGACAAGTACTGGGCGGCGGCACTCATTCCGGATCAGACCAAACCGTTCGTCGCCAACATGAAGGCTCCGCAAAAGCAGGTCGAGAGCCGCCAGGAATCATTTCAGACCGACTACTTGATGCCGGCGATGTCGGTGCCGGCCAACGCCAGCCAGTCGACCACGTCCCACGTCTACGTCGGTGCCAAGAAAGTCGAACTGATCAACCGGTACGAACAGGACCTGAAAATCACGGAGTTCAACTATCTGGTTGATTGGGGCTGGTTTTATTTCATCACCAAGCCGCTGTACTACGCGATCGACTGGTTCTACGGCCTGCTCGGCAACTTCGGCCTGGCAATCCTGGCGGTGACCGTGGTCGTCAAGGCCTGCTTCTTCTGGTTCGCCAACAAATCGTATGAGTCGATGGCGAAGATGAAGAAACTGCAGCCGGAAATGGAGCGCATTCGTGAGCGCTATAAAGACGATAAGATGGCACAGCAAAAGGAGCTGATGGACCTCTATAAGAAGGAGAAGATCAACCCGCTCGCTGGCTGTTTGCCGGTGTTGATCCAGATCCCGGTGTTCTTTGCGCTCTACAAGGTGCTGTTCGTGTCGATCGATATGCGCCACGCACCGTTCTACGGATGGATCCAGGATCTCTCAGCCAAAGACCCGACATCGCTGTTCAATCTGTTCGGCCTGTTACCGTTCGCGGTGCCGGACTTCCTGGTCATTGGCGTTTGGCCACTGATCATGGGAATTACGATGTGGATCCAAATGCAGCTCAATCCGCAGCAACCTGATCCGATCCAGCAGCAGATCTTCAATTGGATGCCGGTGATGTTTACGTTCCTGCTGGCATCGTTCCCGGCCGGTCTGGTCATCTACTGGGCCTGGAACAATATTCTCTCGCTGGCGCAACAGTACGTCATCATGAAACGCCAGGGGGTCGATGTTCCGTTGATGGAGAATATGCGCCGCAATTTCGCTGCGATCGGCAAACTCTTCGGCGACTTGATGGGGCGCGCCAAGCCCAAGAACTGACCGTACTGCTCCGCCGCCTTGCGGCGCCCTGCCGGAGCTGCCCGAGGCGCAGCCGAGGACGGGCAGTGTGAGGCCGAGGCGTTGACGGATGGTTAGAGGTTCGCGATGACCTGTTCGGGAGCGACCGCGACCCGCCGCCTTGCGGCGCCCCACCGGAGCTGCCCGAGGCGCAGCCGAGGAACAGCAGCGTGAGGTCGAAAAATGAACCACAACCAGTCCAATGACACGCCGGAACAATCGGCGGCTGGCGAGCGGACGTTCGCTCAGGCCTGGGAGTTCGTTCGCGGCGTGCCGTCGCTCGAGTTTCTGCCTGAAGCCGACCGGCCCGAGATCGCGGTAGCCGGACGTTCCAACGTCGGCAAATCGAGCCTGATCAACGCGCTGACCAATCGGCGCAGTCTGGCACGGACGTCGAATACGCCGGGGCGCACGCAGGAGCTGAACTTTTTCATGCCCGCGGACGGCGCATTCTACCTGGTCGACATGCCCGGCTACGGTTACGCCAAAGCACCGAAAGCCAAGGTTGAAGCCTGGACGCGTTTGATCCGCGACTACCTTCGTGGCCGCCAGACATTGCGGCGCTGCTACATTTTGATCGACTCGCGACATGGTCTCAAAGACGTCGATCGATTGATTATGACACTGCTGGATGACGCCGCGGTCCCCTATCAGATGGTGTTGACCAAGACCGACAAGCTAAAGCGCGGCGCGCTCGACAACGTCGCCGGCAGTGTCGAAGCCGGCATCGCGCAACATGCCGCGGCATTTCCGATCGTGCTGGCGACATCATCCGAAAAGAGGACCGGGCTTGGCGAACTCAAAGCCGCGATTGTCGCAGCCATCGTGTAGTGTCCGCGATCATCGAGCCCACAAACCTCACACCCTCGGGCGGCATGGGACGGCAATACGGCATTCAAGCTTTTCGGCGGGACTGGGGTTCGCCGCGGGTTCGCCGCGGGACCGGGCGATCCGGCGTTCAACCGTCACGGCACGCCACCAGCTTTCGCCGCCGGAGAATGCACATCAGTTGCGCTCTTCAAGCGGGGCTGCATCGCCGACCCGCTCCCCGCCAACGATGATGACGTGCAGAAACCGCGGGCCGTGGGCGCCGCGCGTGTTTTTGGCTTCGATGTCGGCCGTGCCGCTGGTGCCGGTGATGAAATTGATATTGCGCGGATGTTGGTTGCCGGATGAGCGCACCAGACGCCAATAGTCCTCCATGTAACGGAGAATTTTGTCGCCTTCGACCAGCACCACGTGATGCAAACCGAGAAAGTTGAACAGGGTCGGGCTGTCGGGGCGGGATGTAAACACCAGCGTGCCGGTCTCGGCAATGCCATAGTCGGCAAGGCCGACGGCCACGGTTTGATCGGGCGCAATCGTGTTGTCGACGCTGATGTCTCCCCAATCGAGCGCGCTAAAGCGCGCCAGAGGTGGTGCGGCGACACTGCGAGCGAGGCCTTCCCTGTCGAGATAAGTGCGCACTGCTGGCACGGCACCCGCCCAGCTGTCGACCTGATCGACGCTCGCTGTAAGACGTTGCGATGTCAGCCGCTCAATCATTTTTTCGCGGTTCGACAGTTCGGGAAACTGCGGCTGCATCGCACCCTTGGCCGGCAGCAGCGCCGCCGCCTCGCGCGCGATAGCATCCGGGTCCACGTTGATTTGCGAGCGCAAAGCGCGAATGCGCCCGAGTATCGCCTCGCGTGCGCCGGTCATCGCCGTCGCCCCTGCCTGTATTGATCGATGAAGGTTCCGGCCTCAGGGGCGGCAAGATCGCGATACCGGGTCCAGCCGCCGGCACCCGGCAATCGCGAAATTCGCCCGCTGCGCCCGGCCGCGATCTCAAGAATGCGCACGCCCGCCCGCGATAGCAGCCGGTAGGCCCAGGGCCGTTTGGCGATCGCCCCCCAGAGCCCGAGCGCAAACCGATAAGGCCGACCGACAAGGCGCTGGCGCCACTGCCGTTCACGCAATTTGCGCAGCAGATCGGGCAGCGGAATGTTGACCGGGCAGACCTCCTGACAACGGCCATTGAGGGTGCAGGCATTGGGCAGATCGCCTGACTGTTCGAGGCTGGTCATGGCCGGGGTGAGAACCGCACCCATCGGGCCGGGATAGACATAGCCGTAGGCATGACCACCGACGGCGCCGTAAACGGGGCAATGGTTCATGCAGGCACCGCAGCGAATGCACCTGAGCATCGGTTTGAGAAAGTTGCCGAGCATCTGCGTGCGCCGATTGTCGACCAGCACGATATGAAATTCCGCCGGCCCGTCCTTGTCGCCGTCGCGCTTCGGCCCGTTGTGGAAGGTGGTGTATTGCGTAATCTCGGTGCCAAGCGCGGCCCGGGCCAGCAGCCGCACGAACACGGTGCAGTGCTCCATTGTCGGCACCAGCTTTTCGATACCGACGTTGACGATATGAACCGGCGGCGGCGTTGTTGTCAGTTCCGCGTTGCCTTCGTTGGTCACCGTCACCACCGAACCGGTTTCGGCAACGATGAAGTTGGCGCCCGATATGCTGACATCGGCTGCCATGTATTTGGGCCGCAGTTCCCGGCGGGCGCTTTCGACCAGCGTCGCAACTTCGCCGTCGGCAATCACCTCGCGATGGCGGGCTCGAAACAAGGCCTCGACGTCTTCGCGTGTCTTGTGCATTGCCGGCATGACGATGTGCGACGGCGGATCCTGTGCCAGTTGAATAATGTGTTCTGCCAGGTCGGTTTCAACCCGTTCAATGCCGGCTTGCGCCAGGGCTTCGGCAATACCGATCTCCTCGCCAAGCATCGATTTGACGCGTGTCGCGGACGTAGCGTTGTGGGCCTTGCAGATCCCGACGATGATATCGGTCGCTTCTTTCGGCGTGCCGGCCCAGTGGACTTTGGCGCCCGATGCGATCGCGTTGTTCTCGAATTGCTCGAGATAGTGGTCGAGATGCGCGAGCGTATGGTCCTTGATCTCGGTGGCGGCATCGCGGGTTGCGTCGTATTGCGGGAATGCGGCCAGCATCCCGACGCGGCGACTTTGCAGCAGACTGGTCGTGCGATCGAGCGCGATCCTCAGACTGGGTTCGGCCAGCGCCGTCTTGACGTTGGCTTTGAAGCGGTGTGACGTCTGCTTCATTGGCGCTCTCGCTCCGGCCCGCAGATCCCTTGCCCGTCGGCCATACCGGCCAGCACCTCGACCGCGTGATAGACTTTGACGGCGCAGCCGTCACGGCTGAGCTTGCCGGCCATGTTCATCAGGCAGCCAAGGTCTCCGGCCAGCAGCGTGTCCGCGCCCGTATTTGCGATGGCGCCGGCCTTGTCGGCCACGATCCGGTCGGAGATGTCCGGGTACTTGACGCAAAAGGTACCGCCAAAGCCGCAGCACACATCTTCGCCGGGCAGTGGTACGAGCGTCAGCCCGTCGATGTGCGATAGCAGGCGGCGCGGCTGATCGTGGATGCCAAGTTCGCGCAGGCCGGAGCAGGAATCGTGATAGGTCGCGATGGCCGCAAATTCCCGCGGCCGAGGTTGATGGCCGACAATGTCGACGAGAAAGCTCATGATCTCGAAGGTCTTACCCGCCAGCGCTTGATGTCGGGCCTGCCACGCCGGCTCATTCTCGAACAGCTCGCCGGCGTGAACCTTGAGCATGCCGGCGCACGAGGCCGATGGCACCACGACGTAGTCAAACGCCTCGAAAGCCGTGATCACCTGCTTGACAATGTCGCGCGCAAGATCGTCCGCGCCGCTGTTGAAGGCTGGTTGCCCGCAGCACGTTTGCGTCAGCGGCACGTCTACGCGGCAGCCGGCGTCTTCCAGCAGTTTCAACGTGGCAAAGCCGATTGTTGGCCGCATGGCGTCGACCAGACAGGTGACGAACAGACCAACATGCAGCGGCTCTGCCGGCGCTCCGAAAGGCGTGTCTTTTGAGGTCATAACGAACCCGGTTGTCAGCTTGTCCCCAGCTAAGCACGACCGGACGGGCTGATCCATCAGTCAATTCGTCGGTGTTGCTCACTGCCCGCGCTGGCGCGGCGTTTTGATGAGGCATGAGCGGGCGGCGGTCAGGGTCCTCGACGTGAAACTCGCGCATGCGACAGGGTTGTGCAAACGGCACCAACATCGGCACCGGTCCGGCGCTCAAAGTCCGGCACGTCGGCATAATGGCCCATCGTCGCCCGCAACGCTGCCAACCGGGACGATTGCAACCGCGTCGTCGACGATCGGTTTGGCGGCCGTCGCCGCGCGCTTTCTGTTACGCCGGCTCGGGCGTTTTATCCTTGAAGATGCACAAATCCCGGATAGTGCAGCGCGGGCAGGCAGGTTTGCGCGCCGTACAGATGTAGCGCCCGTGCAGGATCAGCCAGTGATGGGCCGGCACACCATATTCCGGCGGCACCACCTTGAGCAGTTTTTCCTCGACATCCAGTGGCGTCTTGCCCGGCGCCAACCCCAATCGATTGGCGATCCGAAAGACATGGGTATCAACGGCCATGGTTGGTTGCTTGAACCAGACGTTCATGACCACGTTTGCGGTCTTGCGCCCGACACCCGGCAACGTCTCGAGGAGGTCGCGGTCGGCCGGAACCTCGCTGTCGAACTTGTCGATCAACTGTTGCGAAAGCTGGATCACGTTCTTGGCCTTGTTACGGTAAAGCCCGATCGTCCTAATGTAGTCGCGCACCGTGTCCTCGCCGAGGGCGACCATCTTTTGCGGCGTGTCGGCCAGCCTGAACAGCTCACGTGTCGCGCGGTTGACGCCGGCATCGGTCGCCTGCGCCGAGAGCACCACCGCAACCAACAACGTATAGGCGTTATGATGTTCCAGTTCGCCCTTGGGCGCGGGCTCCTGGGCTTCAAAGCGCGCAAAGATTTCTGCGATCGTCGCCTTCGAAATCTTGACCCGCATTGGCCGCTTGGCCGATTTCTTTTTCGGCGCCGCTTTGGTTGCGGACTGTGGCGCGGTCTTCTTTTTGGCGGCAGGTTGGGATGGCGGCATCTGGTTGAACTCGCGGTCCGTTTGAATTTGGGCTACGTTATTCTGTCACGGCTGATCAAGGCAATGCGCATCCTCCAAGGAGTTTGGATTTGAGTACCGATGAGCCACAAATTCCGCACCCGGCCGGGCACCAACACCATCCGGTCGGGCCGGTGACTTTTGGGGCGGTGCCGACATCCAACCGCTCGCTGGGCCCGACCGGCTTCATCATCTCGATGTCGATTATCGCTATGGGCAGCTTTGTGATCGGCTTAGTATTCATGCCGTTCGGCTTCTCGTCGTTTAGCGCGTGGCTGATAATGGGCTTGTTCTGGCTCGACGTGGCGCTGATCTGCTGGGCCTTTAGCGCCAACCACTGTGCGGCCCGCGAGTTCGAAGTCGTCGAAGTGTTGCCCGACACCTTGTCCGTGACGCGCAACACCGCACGTGGCCCATCCGGTGAGCCACAAATTCCGCGCCCGGCCGGGCACCAACACCCCCCGGTCAGGTCGGTGACTTTTCGCACGGTGCTGACACCCAACCGCTCGCTGGGCCCGATCGGCTTCATCATCTTGATGGCGACTATCGTTGTGGTCAGCTTTACGGCCGGCGTCGCTTTCCTATTTGCTGTTGTGATTGTTGTCTACTGGCCGTTGGTCGGGATCTTGTTTGTCGTCGGCTTGTGGTGGCTCGATGTGGCGCTGATCTACTGGTCCTTTCGCGCCAACTACTGTGCGGTCCGGGAGTTTGAAGCCATCGAAGTGACGCCCGACACCTTGTCCGTGACACGCAACACCGCACGTGGCCAATTGAGGCGCTTTGACTTCCAGACCGACAGTGTCCGGGTTGCCCTCGACGAAGAGCCGTTCGGGAGCAATCGGCTCCGACTTCGATCGCACGGCGAGGACTTTACCTTCGCACAAATGCTTGGCCACAAGGAACGCCACAGACTTGCCGGCGTTCTCGAAAACGAGATCCGCACGGCGTTGCGGAGCTAGAGCAACCTGCCTTTATTCGGAATCGGAACGATCCCGAATAAAGGCAGAAAGTTGCTCGCCTCTAAAGTGGCGATCATCTTTGTGCTTTAAGTTGGAACCGCAATAGCGGTTCCAACTTAAAGCACAAAGATGATCTAGGGATCCTCCGATCAAGTCACGGGTTCGCAAAGGACCCGACCCTTTGGCGCCTTTAACCAATCGCCGCGTTACGGCGATCGTTGAGGGGCTTGTCGCCCCTCAAACACCCCGACCAGGGGATGATCCCCTGGCCCCCAAATTTGTTCAGAGATTGCCTAGGCCGCTTGTGCCTGCGGCGGGTCGCGCGCGCGGGACGGTTCGAGTGAGCCGCCAGGACCCAGGAAGCGGGTCAATATTTATGCGGGCTGGTATTACCTTTGCGGCTGGCGAGAAACGCTGCCATGATCTCCTGAGGCTGGCCTTTGGCGAATGCCTCCTGCTGGCCAAGGACACCGAGCCGCAACGCCTCATCGAAGCCGCGCAGCGCAATCTCTGCGAACCGCGCCTTGGTGCGTCGCCAGGCAACCGACGGTTTGGCTGCGAAGTCGGCCGCGACCTCACAAGCCTTGGCAACGACCTGGTCCTGCGCCACCAGGTGATTGATCAAGCGCAGCTCGGCAGCCTCCTCGGCGTCCATCAGCCGACCGGTAAACGAGAGCTCCTGGTTGATCGACCAGCCGAGATGCAGGCTCATCCAGTAAGAGCCCATGATGCTTGGGATACCGGCATTGATTTCCGGCTGACCAAGGCGCGCCGTTGGATGTGAAACGCGCATGTCACTGACCAGAGCCATTTGAAACCCCGCTCCGGCCGCAACGCCGTTGATCGCAGCAATGACCGGCTTCGATGTCTTGAGGATTTGACGGTAGACGTTGCAAACGGTGCCGAACCATTCCTCAACCTCGGCAACCTGGACCTTGCGCCCCTCCTCAAGATCGACACCGGCGCAAAACGCGCGATTGCCAGCACCGGTCAGAACGATGCCCTTGACGCTGTCATCGTCTTCCAACGCGATCAACGTGGCGGCAATTCCGCGGGCCAGCGCCAGCGACATCGCATTGAGTGAGGCCTCGCGATTGAATGTCAGGACCGCGATTTCGGCCCGGCGATCGACGATTACAACATCACGCATCTTGTATGTCCTCCAAACAAGTATGTCCTCCAAACAAGCCTTGTTCTTGTCCAGTTCCTTTCCCGTCACCTGTCGCGGTGGCCAAACGCAAACAACAGCAAGGCAGCCAGCCCGTTTGCCGCCATGATCAATGCGAACGGCAACGCATACCCACCCGACCACTCAATCAATATCCAGAAAAACGGCGGCGCGGCCATCCAGCCGAACGATAAAAACGCGAAAGCGCGCCCGTTCAGTTCGACAAGTTGCTCCGGCTTTACACGGTAGCTCATGGCGGTCGTAAAGACCGAGTTCCAGGTTTGGCCGGCGATGCCGGTCGCGATCGCCAACAGCGTCAACTGCCAGGTCGGCGTTTGTGGCGCTGCGGTCAGAAGAGCCGCAATCGTTGCGATCGTGGTCACGCAGATGAGGCCGAGCACCTGCGTCGAGCGCCCACTCGCATCGCACAGCCAGCCGAAGACCGGACGCCCCAACATGCCGGCAAGCTGTTGGTTGGAGACAAAGATGCCGGCCGCAATCGGCGATAGCCCGACCACTTCCAGCAAATAGAGATAGGAAAAGATCATGACCGCCATTTGCGACATCGCCATGATCAAGCCGACACTCCAGAGCAGGCGCAAACCGCGCGGGATGACAACGGCGCCGACGATGCCGGACAGCAATCGTGAGGGCCGGCGCTTGTTTCCCACATCGCCGCGCTGGCGCCACCGCCGCACCCGGTAAAGCGGCTGGGCAAAGGCGACGAACAGCGCCCCGATCGCCAGCAATGTTGACGTTGCAATGACGCCGGCCTGCCAGCCGGCAAAGGCCATCATCGGCGGCAACGTGCGCCCGGCAATGGCGGCGGCCAGGGGTTGGGCGGACTGCCGGATTGAAAGAAACAAGCCGCGATATCTGGCCGGCGTGCGTTGCGTTACGACCGTCATGCCAACCGGCCCCTGCGGTCCGTATCCGAGACCGAACAGGAACGCGGAAAACATCACAGCCGCCCAGTTGCCGACCAGGCAGACGAGGAAGCCACAGGCCATGAACGTGAGCGCCATGACCAGCGTTGCGACGCTGCCGAGATTGGCAACCAGGGTCCCCGTCAACGGGCTTGATAGCGCCGTACCGATGAAAAAGAACGTGATGCTGAGGCCGAAATCACGTTCGTTAAGCCCGGTCTCGGCCGCCAGGTTGGGTGCCAGCAGGCTAAAGGTGATGAAGCCGAAACCTGCGATCCACTGCGAGAAAAAAGTGCCCGCGAGCACGGCAAGCGGGCGCGGGTTGTGTGATGATATGGTCGCGGCGGGCGTCATCGCCCCGCAAAATTCGGCAATCGCCGGTCGGACGTGGCGGCCACGCCTTCCTTGAAGTCTTCGGTCTGGCGCAACCAGTTTTGCTCCTTGAGTTCGTGATCGGTTGCCTTGCGGACCAACTCGGCCAGATCCCCGCGCATCGTCTGACGCGTCGAGATCAGGGCCAACGGAGCGTTAACGGCGATCTCACGGGCAAGGTCCCAGGCCGCTTGACGGACGTTTTCGAGCGTCACGAACTCGTCGAGCAGACCCATGCGATAGGCGTCCTCGCCCTTTACGCGGCGGGAGGTGTAAAACATCATGGCAGCCTTGGTCTCGCCAATCACGCGCGGCAGCGTCGCCGTCAGGCCGAAGCCCGGATGAAAGCCCAAACGGGTGAAGTTGGCGGCAAACCGCGTCTCGGCACATCCAACGCGCAAATCCGGCACCAGCGCCAAGCCAAAACCGCCGCCGATGGCGGCGCCCTGGATGGCGCCGACAACCGGCTTCTTGCAGCCAAACAATCTGACCGCTTCGACGTAGAGGTGACCGGCGGTTCCGCCGCTCGGTGCGCCGTCGGCGCTGCCGCTGCTTTGGAGGCGGCGGCCGTCACCGAAGTTGGCGCCGGCGCAGAAGGCTTTGCCCTGAGCACAAAGCACGATGGCGCGGCAGTCATCGTTGTGGTCGAGTTCCTCGAAGGTGTCGGCGAGTTGCTGGATCAGACCGTAGTCGAAAAAATTGTGCGGCGGGCGCTGGATTTCGACAGTCGCGACCAGGTCTTTGAGGGAGGTGCCAAGATCGGGGGTGTTCGCCATGTCGGTTTCCTCGATGTTTGATGAGTGTGTTCCGTTAACTGCTCAGTTCATGGTGATCAAGGCGTCGACAATCGTGACGCCGGCACCGCGTGCGTGGACCAGAACCGGGTTGAGATCGATTTCGGCAATATCGGCGCCATGTTGGGCGACAAACAGCGACAGTGCCACCATCAATTCAGCAAGCGCCTCGACATCGCCCGGCCCCTCACCGCGTACGCCGTCGAGAAGTCTGGCGCCCTTGAGACGCCGGATCTGGCGCAACGCGGCTGCTTTACAGTCGGTGAGCGGGGCGAGCGCGACATCGTCCATCACTTCCGCGTAAACGCCGCCAAGGCCGACCAGCAGCATTGGCCCGAATGCCGCGTCCCTCGTTATTCCGACAATCATTTCGCGACCGGGCGTCGCCATCGCTTCGACAAGGACACCTTCGATCGCGGCCTTGGCATCGAACCGATCGGCAGCGGCGATCAGCCGATCGTAGGCTGCACCCGCTGCATCGGCGCCGGTCACGTTGAGGGCGATGCCGCCAGCCTCGGTCTTGTGCAGGATGTCGCGGGATTGGACCTTCAAGGCAGCCGGCCGGCCGAGCCCGACTGCAGCAGCGATGGCGGCCTCGCGCGACGTGGCCAGTGTGCCGGGCGCCTGGCCAATGCCGTGGGCAAACAAGCGTTGCTTGGCTGCAAACTCCGTCAGCGCTGCCGGCCCAGACGCCGTTTCGGGGGCGGCGGCCGAGAGCGGGCGGACAAAGGCCTCGCGCCGTTCGCGATACTTGATCATTTCCGCGATGGCGCGCGCTGCATTCGACATGTTGTTGGTCAACGGGTAGCCGGCCGCCGCGAACAGCTCGATGGTCTCCCGCTTTGGCCAGGTATAGGTCCACGCCACGATCGGCTTCTCCGACTGCTGCCCGACGCGGAAAAAATTCTCCTTTTCAACGAGATATGACTCGCCCGATCTGGCCGAGGTAATCATGGCCAAGGCGTCAATGCGGTCGCTCTGGCCAACCAGGTCGACCAGCGTCGAATAGCCGACCTCACGGATCGCCTGAGCGGTACCGTCGACGGGATTTCGCGACGAGCCGTAGGGCGGCAGGATCGCATCGATCTTGGCGCGGGTTGCAGCATCGAGTTCGGGAACGTTAAGGGCGTTGGCATGGCAGGCATCGCAGAGCCAGCCGGCGCCGCCGCCGGTGCCCGAACTGATGCCAACGTTCGGGCCCTTGGGGAGACGGTCCTTGTTGGCCAGAAACGCCGCCGCGAAATCGATCATTTCATCCTGGTCGCGTCCGGTGATAATGCCGTAATGGTCGAACATCGCCTGATTGACGCGGTGGGCACCGGCCAGTGCGCCGGTGTGGGAGGCCGCCGACAGCCGGCCGGCTTCCGATGCGCCGACCTTGGTGGCAACAATTGGCTTGCCGGCACGCAATGCCTTTTCGGCGACACGGCAGAACACATCCGGGTCGCGAATGTCTTCGAGAAACAGCACGAAGACGTCCGTCTCGCCTTCGTCGAGCATGTAGTCGACAAGATCAAACACATGCAAACCCGCCTCGTTGCCCGTGGTGACGACATAGCGGAACGGCAGTTCCGCAAGACGGCCGCGGTCGTAGAAGGAAAACCCGAGCGCACCGCTCTGGGCGATCGCGGCAACGCGGCCGCCATGCGTGTGCCACCGGGGCAATAGCGGTAAGTCCGGGTTGCGAAGGGCCGGACTGAAGGTCGCGCACAACGATGCTGCGCAATTGGCGAAGCCCTGCGCATTGGGCCCGATCACCGCCATGTCGTAGCGGTGAATGATCGCCTTGAGGTCATCCTGCATGCGCCGGCCATCGGCGCCGGCCTGCTCGGCAAAACCGGATGTGATGATGACGGCCGCTTTGACACCTGCTGCACCACAACGGCGCAATTCATCGACCACCAGTTCGGCCGGAATGATCAACACGGCAAGGTCGACGTTTGCCGGGATGTCGGCAACGGTGGGATAGGCCTTGCGGCCCTGGATTTCGCGGTGGCTGGCGTTGACCGGATAGATCTCGCCGGCGAATGGCTGGCTCAGCAACACACTCAAAATCAAGCCGCGCAAGCGCTGCGGATTTGGCGAAGCACCAATGACGGCAACGGTATCAGGCCAAAGCAGTTTGCTGATGTCCGGCACCGCTGCAATCTCCTTCAACCACTACAGACGACTATCGCAAGCCGAGCCCGCGCGCGATGATACCGCGCAAGACCTCGGTGGTGCCGCCCTGAATCGTAAACTTGGGAGCGATCAGAGTGGCAAACTCCAATATGTCGTCGAAGTCGGCCTCGTTGCCTGGATCCGACTTGGCAAAGGCCGCCAGGTCGCGGGCTTTGGCCGGTAGTGCCTGCTCCCACAGCGTCCCGACATCCTTCACGATCGATGCCTCCAAGACCGGTTCTTTACCGTTCTCCAGCATGCCGGCAACCGAGACCGACATCCGGCGCAAGGTGTGAAGCTGGGCAACCATCCGGCCGATGCCTTCGGCTTCGCGCGTATCGGGCGTGGCACCGACCTTCTTGATCAGGGCTATCAGAACATACATCGTTTCCAGAAACCGCTCCGGCCCGCTGCGCTCGTAAGCGAGTTCACTGGTGGCCTGGCGCCAGGCGCCGTCGACTTCGCCGAGCAGATGGTTGTGCGGCACCTTGACATTCTCAAACACGACCTCATTGAAATCGTGCTCACCGCTCATCTGCAAAATCGGGTTGATGGTGATCCCCGGCCACGTCATGTCGACCAGAAACTGCGTGAGGCCGTGGCGGCGATTGTCCTTGGTCGGCGGCGATGTGCGAAACAGACCGATCATGTAATCGGACTGATGGGCATTGGATGTCCAGATCTTGGCGCCGTTCAGGACCCAGCCGTCAGCGCTCTTGTCGGCGCGCGCGGCGGCGGCAAACAGGTCGGAGCCGGAACCCGGCTCGCTCATGCCGATGCAGAACGCCAGCTCACCTTTGCAGATGCGCGGCAGGATCGACGACTTCAGATCTTCATCGCCGTACTTGAGGATCACCGGACCACTTTGGCGGTCGGCCACGAAGTGTGCCCAGGTCGGCGCCGTCACCGCGCGGAATTCCTCCGTGACTACATAACGCTCGAGAAAGGAGCGCTCCTGACCGCCGTAGCGCTTTGGCCAGGTCATGCCGATCCAGCCCTTGGCGCCGACCTTTCTGGAGAACGCGCGATCGAAGCTGCGGTTGCGCAAACCGACTTGCGGGTTGAACGTGCCGGCGGCAACCTCTTCGGCAATGAAAGCGCGCACTTCTTCGCGTAGTTTCTTTGTTGCCGGAGGAAGTCGCAGCGCGTCGAACTGAATAGCTGTTTGCATTCTTTTGTCTCTCGAATTGATCCCGTGGCGTTCAAATCGACACTCGGTCGACGATCAGCTGACACTCAGCGGGTGGTCAGCATCGGCCAAAGTTGATCGTCGCCAGCCGCGGCCGCTTTGCGTCCGAGTTCCACCGCCCACTCCGATTCACTACCGAAATCATCGCGCCAACCCCACATCCGCCGCGTATAGCGCTGCAACACGTGCTCGCCCGTGTAGCCGATCGCGCCATGGACCTGGTGGGCGATTGCAGCGCCGGTCTTGACGGCCTCGCCAACGCGAATCTTGGCGCTGGCGATCTCAAGGAACAGAGCGTCGTGATTGTCCGCCTCTTTGTCGACGGTGTCGTTTGCCGAACCGGATGCCGCCAACGCCGCCGCCACCTCACCGCCAAGCTGGGCGAGATTGTGCTGCACGGCTTGGAACTTGCCAATCGGACGGCCAAAGGCCTCGCGTTCCTGCGCGTACCGAGTGGAAATCGCGAGGATCGATTCCAGCGCCCCCGTCATCTGGGTGGCGCGCACGCTGGCACCGATCCAGTTGACCACGTCGCGGGTCAACCAAGCCGGCGCATCGATGATTGCGGCGGGAACGACGCCATCAAAGACGACATCGCCGCGCTCACCGCCAAGATCGGCGCGGCGCTTGACCATTTGACAGGCATCCGGCGCGACGGTGGCAATTTTACCGCCATCGCCGGTTTCCACATAAACGATGATTTCCGCCACCTCGCCGACGAACGCCACCGCGGCGGCGCGGCCCTTGAGCGTGCCGCCCGCCAACGTTATGACATCGTCGTAGCGGTTCGGCGCGACGGTTCGCGCACCGCCCGCCGCGGTTGTCCCGGCGCGCGCAAGTAGCCAGTTGGCAAGCAGCGTTTCACTGAGCGCGATCGGTTCGGCAAACTGGCCTGCAACACGGATAACGTCGAAGCCATCTGCCATGCTCGCCCCAACACCGCCGCGGTCTTCGGGGATCCAGGTCAGGGTTAAACCGTTGTCTTCGAGCGCAGTCCAAAGGGTCGATTTCCAACTGTCGTCTTCGGCCGCGTTGACCGCCTGAGGATCGCAAAGGTCGGTGAATATGCGCCGCGTCGTCTCGACGACAATGCTCTGCGTGGCATCGCTCAAAGCCTCAGGCCCTCCGTTTCACAATCGAAAAGAACATGCAATTTGCGCTTTACGGATCGTATCGGATGGGTCACGCAAGGCATAGGCGTGCCGGCGCCGCACGGCGCCGCGCCAATCGAGATATCAGCACGTGGATCAGGCTATAGCTCGTCAGACCGAACTCGACCGATCCCGCTCCCCGCCCGCCACGAGGCCGTGATCTCAACGGTTCTCGGGGCACGGTGGCCGGGCTGGTGCAGCGGCCGGGCTAGATCATCGTGCTTTAGAGGCGAGCAACTTTCTGCCTTTATTCGGGATCGTTCCGATTCCGAATAAAGGCAGGTTGCTCTAGAAGCTGCCGTCGGTCACAACGTCCAACAATGTCGGCCCGTCGTCCTGGTATGAGCGGTCGAGTGCCGGGCGCAGTTGGTCCGGGGACTCGATCTTCTTGGCCCGCATGCCCATCGACTTGGCAAGGCCGCAAAAGTCGATGACGGGGTCATCGATGTCCATGCCGACGTAGTGATCATTACCATGGAAGGCGAGCAGGCGCTGTTTGAGAATGCGGTAGCCGCCGTTGTTGGCGATGACATAGGTGATCGGCAGCTTCTTGTTGACCGCCGTCCACAGCGCCTGGATCGAGTACATCGCACTGCCGTCGCCGGAAAAGCAGCACACTCTGCGCCCGTCCTGGGCCAGTGCAATGCCAACCGCTGCCGCCACACCCCAGCCAATGCCACCGGCGGCAAGACCGTGGAAGCCGTAGCGATCGCGGTAGGCGACGAGGTCATTGAGATAGCGCGCGGACGTCAGGCCCTCGTTGACCATGATCGCGCCGTCCGGCATCGCCTCGGCGACCTGGAGGCAGAGCCAATCGGGATGAATCGGCATCGCCGCCGACAGTTCGGAAAGTTTTGCGACGAGGCTGGTGCGCTTG
Organism: Hyphomicrobiaceae bacterium; assembly: GCA_965223355.1. Taxonomy (GTDB): domain Bacteria; phylum Pseudomonadota; class Alphaproteobacteria; order Rhizobiales; family Hyphomicrobiaceae; genus Tectiglobus. Next base: position 788,045 of record CBDCWE010000003.1, on the reverse strand, counting down.
GCACTCCAGTTGTTGTCTGCGAGCCCGGCGACGACGGTTTGCGCGTGATTTTTCCGCGATGGTCCGCCGCGCTCCTTCAAGATCGCCACCAGCGCTTCCAGCGTCAGGCCGACGTCGGCTTTGAGGCCGATTTCCACCGCATCGTTCTTGGCGATATGCCAGTCGACCAGGCCGATCTGAGCAACCGCCAGGTCAGCCGGTTTCGGGTCGACTTCGCTCCAGACTGACATGCGCAGAATATCGCCGCCGAGGGCGATCATCAGATCGTACGCCGAGAGCAGATCGCGGACCTGGCGCTGGTCCCGCGACAGCGCACCCATGAAGCAGGGATGCTCGGACAGAAAATGTGCACCGAAGGGCACGCTTTGCTGATAGACCGGCGCACCGACGGTCTCTGCGAACGTGGCGGCAATCGCCAGGGCATCACTCTTGACGATCTCATCGCCGGCAATGATCACCGGGCGCTCGGCCCTGAGGATGCGATCGGCAAGCGCCTGCAGAGCCTCGTCCGAGGGGCGCACGCGAGCATCGATACGGCTGGACATACCGAGATCAATGCCGGCTTCGTGGTTCAGGATGTCGCCCGGCAGCGAGATGAACACCGGGCCGGTCGGCGGCGTGGTTGCAACCTTGGCGGCGCGCCGCACAATCCGCGGCAGATCCTCGAGGCGGTGCACCTCAACGGCCCATTTCACCATTGGTTCGGCAATCGGCACCAGCGGATCATAGAGCAGCGGCTCGGTCAGGCCGTGGCCGAGTTCCTGCTGGCCGGCGGTAATGATCATCGGCGTGCCGGCAAACTTGGCACCATAGAGCGCGCCCATCGCATTGCCGAGGCCGGGCGCGACATGCACGTTGCAGGCAACCAGCTCGCCCGAGGCGCGCGAATAGCCATCCGCCATATAGACGACGATCGATTCTTGCAGGCCGAGCACGTAGCCAAGGTCGGGATGATCACGCAACGCGTCCATCACCGGCAGTTCGGTCGTGCCGGGATTGCCAAACAGATGTTTAACGCCTTCGTCCTTCAACAATGACAGAAAAGCCGATTTGCCCGTAATGGTATTGTGCGCCATTGACCTACCCCGCCTTCAGGGCCATTCATGCTGAGAGCCCGCCAGCGCTCATCTTTGCAACTTTCATGCGGCGTGAGCAAGCGCTGGTTGTGCGGGCTCCCACATGGCGGGGGCGCTGGCGGGCCTTGCGGTTGCTGGGGTGCACGCGTTAACGGCGAACGCGTTTGGGGTTCGATAGCGGAGCGAAGAATGCGGTCGGTTGTCATTTTCGTCGAGCCGCCAGTCTTCGATGATGGCGCGTGCCTCTTCGATTGTCGACACTGACGCCGAGGCTTTTGCAATGGGCAACGGTGGCTTGGAGGTGGGCGATGGCACTGTCCTTATCGTCCATTCGGAAAGATCTCCGAGCAGGCAACGCGGCTTGTGATCATCAATGGCGATGTGGACGTATTCCCAGCTGGCCAGCAGCCCGTGGTGCGACGTCCGGCATGCCGGCCAGCGCGGAGCCACGTTCGGTGCCACGCCCGCGCGTTCAATCGCAAGGGGGATGGCTTGATCCATTGCCCGCGCGCGCATTGGCCCTTAGGATTTTGAATTCGTCAAATCCAAGCGTCGAAGCCGCCAACTGGTTGGCGACAACAGGAACACAGGTCCGGGCCGCAGCCTGGAAGAAGGAGGAAACGTGTCGGTCAAGGGATATGATGATGGCTGGCAGGACAAGCTCTACGAGCAGCTGCGTGCCGCGGACGTTTCAATTTTTTCCTATGTGCCGGACGCCGGGCACCGGATCCTGATCGATCGATCGATTGCCGATCCGGATGTCACCTCGGTGACGCTTTCGACCGAGGAGGAAGGCGTCGGACTGGCGGCCGGTGCACATCTCGGCGGTGCGCGCGCCGTGCTGTTGATGCAAAGCAGCGGCGCCGGCAACTGCATCAACATGCTGTCGCTGATCCAGCATGGGCGATTTCCGTTTCTGACCTACATTTCGATGCGCGGCGATTTCGGTGAAGGCAATCCGTGGCAGTTTGCGATGGGCAAGGCTGTCGAGCCGACCATGAGCGCGATGGGCGTGCAATGTCTGACGGTGACCAATCCGGCAGAAGTCGAACGCGCGACGACCGCGGCCGTAACCATGGCCTTTCAATCTGAGCAGTCGGTTGCCGTGCTGCTGTCGCAGCGCCTGCTTGGCGCGAAAGCATTCTGAGGAGGCAGAGATGGCGAAAGCGGATGACACATCGAAACGGCTTGACCGGGCCGAAGCGGTGCCGGCGCTGATCGGCAATGCGCTTGATTTCCTGATTGTCGCCGGTCTTGCAGGACCGGCCAAGGATATCGGCGCGCTGACCCGAGACGGGGAGAATGCCTTCATTTTCGCAGGCGCAATGGGGGGCGCCGTGCCGGCGGCGTTGGGACTTGCGATTGCGCAGCCGGATCGCCGCGTGTTGTGCGTGACGGGTGACGGCGATCTGCTGATGTCGCTTGGCTCGCTGGCAACCGTTGGCGCGGTTCAGCCGTCAAATCTCGCGATCGTGTGTGTCGACAATTCGCTTTACCAGGAGACCGGCGGGCAGACGTCGCACACCGGGATGGGGATCAACTTGGCGGTGGTGGCGTCGGGGTGCGGGATTGGCACGACACGTGAGGCGACGACGGCAGCGGAAATCGCAGACGCCGCGACGGTGCTGCGGCAGTCAAACGGACCGTCGTTCGTGTTGTTGCGGGTCAATGATACACCGCCACCCAAGTCCGAGATCAAACGCAGCCTACAGGCAAGCAGCTCGAAGGAGCGGTTCAGAAAGGCTCTGCTCGGCAGAGCGTAGTGGCGGTGGGACTGAGCTAGAACGACGAGGTTCAATCGACATTCAGGAGACTTTAAGGGTCCTCTGAGCACGTCTCAGGCTGCCAAAGGGCGATTGGCCTTTGGCGGGATCGTCCCCTGGGTCTAGAGCAACCTGCCTTTATTCGGAATCGGAACGATCCCGAATAAAGGCAGGTTGCTCGCCTCTAAAGTGGCGATCATCTTTGTGCTTTAAGTTGGAACCGCAATAGCGGTTCCAACTTAAAGCACAAAGATGATCTAGTGATACAAGCCCTACTCTTTCAACTGCCAAATCGTGACGAACCCTTTGTTGTCGGCGGTCAGGATGCGGCTGCCATCGGGCGACAAATCCATTGCCACTTGATCGTCATTGCCGGATGAGCCGAAGGCTGCCAGCGGACGTCTACGGCGTGTCGACCAACGCTTGAGCGTGCCGTCCTTGCCGGCCGAGACAAACTGGCCGCCCGGGCCGAAGCGCAGGGCGATCACGGCATCCTTGTGGGCGTTGATGGTCCGGTATCGGCGACGCGCGGTCGACATGATCCTGATTTGGCCGTTCAACAGTCCGGCAACGAGCGTCTCGCCACTGGCCGAAAACGCCAATGCGGTTACGAAATCGCGTGCCTTGCTGTAGCTGCGGATCTCGCTCATGTTGGCGCCATCCCAAAGCTTCACGACCTTGTCGGCGCCACCGGTCGCCAGCAAGGCATTGACCGGCGAGAAACTGATGGCCTGCACGGCACTTTGATGTCCCTCAAGCACCTGCAGCGGTGTCGATGGCGTGGCGATCTCCCACAGCGCAACCGTCCAGTCATGGCTGGTGGCCCAGAAGCGCTCGTTAGCGCCGGCAAAGGCGAGCGCCCAGATGGTCGCGTCATTGCGCTTGAACGATCGCTGCTTGGCGCCTGTGTCCAGATCCCAAAGCGCGATGACACCTTCTGAATGACCGGTCAGGGCGAGGTTCCCGCGCGTTGCCAGGGCGGTTGCCGGGCCGTCGTCGAATTCGAGAGTGCGGAGCAAGACGCGGCTTTCGGTCTCCCAGATTTTCAATGTGCCATCGGCACCGGCCGACACGATGATGCGGCCGTTCTTGGCAAACCGCGCCTTCGTAATGGCACTGCTGTGCGCTGCGAACCGGTTGAGAAGCAGCGCTCTGCGCACCGCAGGCTGGCGTGCCTTTTGCGCGGCCGCCGGCGGTACGATGCGCGGTTTGTCGGCCTGCTTGCTCGCGCTCGACACGGCACCGCTTGAACGCAACTCGAACGTCGGGATGCGGTCCTGCAGACCAACCGCGCCGGCAGCAATGCCAATGCCGATCAGCAGTTTGAACAGCAGCGAACGCAACTTCGGCCCCGACCACGTCCGGATCGGGCGCGGGCGCGCATTGTTTCGCGGCACCTTCGGCGCCGGCTTGATGCCGCCGGGAGCAGGCGATGGCGCCTGATCAATGGCGGCCTCACCAGCAGGTTCGATTGGGCGCGCGGGCTTCGGCTTCGAAGCAGCCTGTGCTTGTGCCTCTGTCTTTGCCTTTACCTGTAGCTTTACCTTGGCGTTGCCATCTACCTTGGCGTTGCCATCGCCCGATGCCGCCCCCCACCCCAACCTGAGACGGCCACGCAAACTCATAGGCCGCGGTCCGGGCATTGGTGGTGCTGCGCTCGCAGGCGCTGCTGCGCCGGGCGCTGCCCGCTCATCTTGCCCCTTCAGCCGGTCGAGGAAATCGACAAACTTGCCGTCCCGGCCCGGCACGTCGGGCTGCGGCGGCGGCGACAACGGCACAGTTGGCTTGCGCATCGAGGCAGCGCCTTCGGCGACGTCATCGCCAACCTGCGCGTCATGAGTGCCACCGCCGCCCAGGCGATGTGCAAACAGGCCTTGCGAGCGCACCTCCGGTGCCAGCAAATCACCACGCCACTCCGCGATCGATTGGGGACGTTGGTCGGGATCGAGACGCAAACCGCGATCGATGGCAGCGAGAAACCGCTTGCGGAACGCACCAACCGCGGTTTGCTCGGCCGGGCGCAATTCATCCTTGATCATCCGTGATGGTGCATCCGGCGGCCGGTTGCCGGTTACGGCATGATAGAGCGTGCCGGCAAACGCATAGATATCGGTCCACGGCCCCTGCTTGGCGCCGGTCTCGGCATATTGCTCATAGGGGCTGTAACCGGGTTTGACGAGGGCACTGATGGTGCGCGTGTGCTTTGCGATATCGCCGCGTGCCGAGCCAAAATCGATCAGCACCGGCGAGTGATCGGAGCGAACAATGATGTTGTCCGGGGCAATATCACGATGCAGAAAATCGGTCTGATGGATGAGGCTCAGTGCATCGAGCAAGGGCTCGATAATCTGATCAAGCTCGCGCTGGCGAGGCCTGCGGCCGAGCGACTGCAACCAGGCTTTGAGGCTCCGGCCCTCCTCGAAGTGGAGCACCATGTAGGCGGTATCATTCTCGCGGAAATACCGATAGAGCCGGACAATGTTGTTGTGATCGAACTTGCCGAGGGCTCGTGCCTCGTCGATGAAGCGGTCCAGACCCCAGTTATAGTCCTCGCTGCTGCCCCGCGATCGCGGCACCGCAATGAGATCGTCAGATCGCACGGCAAAGTCGGTTGGAAAGTATTCCTTGATGGTGACGTAGCGATCGACTTCGATCTCTCGAGCGAGATAGGTCACACCAAATCCGCCGGCGCCAAGCACCCGCTCGATTCTGTAGTCGCCAGCCAAGATTGTCTCGGCCGGTAGCGACAATAGGTTTGACATCCAATCCCTACAGCAGCATCGCCGCGCCTGCCTCCCACGCGCCCTGCAGAGCCCTGCAGACGTGTCCGCGGCCACCATGACATTGCGCCTCAAGCCTATCACATGCGCGCGTGCCGGAATTATGTCGAAACTTTATGGCAGTCGGGCCGCCTAACAAACAGGATCAGATTGATCTTTGATGAATGGGCTTCCGCGATGAGATGGCAGGCGCCAAGCGGCCGAATGTCGTTCATATCACTGCCAGCGGTGCAATCGTTGGCTTGCTGCGCGGCCATCGCGCTTGCGATCGCGACGCCGTCGGCGGCCCAAACGGCGGGCCCAACTGCCGGCGAGCACAGTTGGGGCGCGCGCAGTTGGAAAGACACGGCGCACGGTATCATCATCTGGATTAGCGATGGATTCGACAAGACGCCCGAAATCATTGTCGGCGCCGGATTGGCCCTGACGGTGCCGCTTCTGGCGATCATCGGTTTGCTGCTGCGCCGTCGCGCCAACGATGACACGACCGCCGAACGTGCCGACGACCGCTCGATCCCGCTCAGCGGTTGGAATACGCGGGGCCTCCTGGTCGTTGCAAACAGTCGCGGGGAAGTTCACGAAGTCGGCCATGGATTGGTCCGAATCGGGCGCGAGAACGACAATGATGTTCGCCTCATGCATAACACCGTCCATCGCTACCATGCCGTGTTTGAACGCACGGGCGATGCGGAATTCTACGTCACAGACGTCAGCGGGGCCGGCGGCAACGGCGTCCGGGTTGACGGGAGCAAGGTTAAACGGTCGCGCCTGCGCGGCGGCGAGGTGATTGAACTGGGCAAGGCCCGATTGCGGTTTCAGCTGGCGGCGGCACGGGATTGACCCGGTAGCGCCGTCGATGACGTGAGCGCTGAGTATTTGGGCGGCGGCTGTTGGATGCGGCAGAAGACGTTTGGATTTGGGAGACGACATTGTCAAACGAACATGACCGCGAGGGCAGCGGCAGACAGAGCGGCATAATCGGATCGCTGCGCGATGCGCTGGCGGCGGCCAGTCGCGATGATACGACACGGAACAAATCTTCGGCGAAACCGACTGCCGGTGCGGCGGCAACCACACATCTTGAGGCAGCAAACATGGCTTCTGAAACGGAACTGGAAGGCGGCGCCCGTTCGCCGCTGGCAGCGCAGCAAGAAACCGACGGCCCGCCGCCGTTGCCCACGGCCGCGGAGGCGGCCCGCGACGCGCGGGGCGGGACACCGAACATTCCACCGGTGGCTGACCCGGCAGACCGCCATGTCGAATTCGAGGCGCCGCCGACAACCGGTGTTGTGCGCCAGGCCGCGGCAACCGTTCCGAGCCAACCCGCCCGCACCCGGTTGGTGCGCGGGCGCCCGCAGGTCGAACGCGGCGAATTCCAACAGGACCCGGTGACGGGATGGCTGGTGGTCGTCGGCGGACCCGGCATCGGCGCTTTCCGGCCGATCTATGAAGGCAACAACACGATCGGGCGCAGCAGCGCGAACCGCGTTGCCATCGACTTCGGTGACGACACGATTTCATCGGAAGAACAGGCCTACATCCGCTACGACTCCGCGAGCCGTAACTTCCTGTTCGTGCCAAACATGTCAAAGACAAACATCGTCTCGGTCAATGACGATCAGCCGACGTCGGCTGTGCCGTTGCACACCAAGGATGTCATCAGAATGGGCAAGACGCAGCTGGTCTTTGTTGCATTCTGCGGGCAGGACTTTGACTGGGCCGAGCTGCAGGAGTTGAACAAGGGCTGATGACGCCATTCGAGTATGGCTTCTTTGCCACCAGGGGCCAACGCAGCTACCAGGAAGATGCTGCGCTGGTTTGGCCGCCACAGATCGAAATCGCCAACGCCCCTGAAGCAACCTTTGCGTGGGATGGGGATGCCTTGCCAACGACCAGCGCGGGTGAGCTGGTTGCGGTGCTGGCAGACGGCATGGGCGGCCACGCGGGCGGCGCCCTTGCAGCCCGGTCGGTGTGCCAATCCTTCATCGAACATTGGGTCAGCGGTGGGCGGTCGACGTCGAAACCACAGTCGGTTGTGGACGGCGGCGAAGATGCTGGCGAGAAACACGATGGCGGTGGTCGCCTGAAAGGTCGCGGCAACAAGGATCGCGACGGCTGCGAAGACGCAGATCAGGACCGTGGCGAAGTTGCCGTCCGGGCAAAGGACGACGACAACTGCAAGGCCGGCGGCAAGGCTGGCGGCAACGATGTCGGCCACGACAACGGCGGCGCCCGCGACATCCGCGACCGACTGATATCGGCCCTCAAGGCCGGCAATGACAGCATTTCCGACATCGTGTCGGCCAAGCCCGCGCTGTCCGGAATGGGATCGACACTTGTGGGCACGGTGTTCGTTGATCGAGGCTTGGAGTGGATCAGCGTCGGCGACAGTCCGCTTTATCTTTATCGGCGCGAACAAATCGCATTGCTCAATGAAGATCATTCGTTGGCGCCGGCCTTGGATAAACTCGCCGAAGAGGGCAAGATTACGCGCGAGCAGGCAAAGACCGATCCTCGCCGCCACATGCTGCGCTCTGCGATCACCGGCGAGGACCTCGATCTCGTCGATTTTTCGCGCAAGCCGCTGCAACTTTGGCCGGGCGATTACGTGATTGTCGCGAGCGACGGAATTCACACGCTCGATACCTCAGAGATGGTTCGACTGATCAAGGGTTATCAGGCCGACGGGCCGCTCGCCGTTTGTCAGGCACTGGTACGGGCCATCGAGAATGCCCGCGATCCTTATCAAGACAACGCAACCGTCATCGCGGTGCGACCAATCGATTAATCATACCAGCCCGCAAAATTATTGATCCGTTTCACCGGCGCGATTTTTGTCGCCGGTGAGGCGGGTGTCGTGCCGTGGTACGCGGACCACAAGCGGCGCCCAACGCAGCTGGCGGCAACAAGCGCCCCGGCCCTCAGGGGTAGGTCAATATTTATGCGGGATTTATGCGGGCTGGTATTGCGGCCTAATCACAGATGCAGTTCGTCCGATGGCTTTCGCTGATGGCGCGCATCAACGTCTCCATTGCGGCGCCGTACGATCTGATCATGTCGTGGTTGAGCTTGGCGTAGTAGGCGATCTCGATTCCACGAAACGCCGCGAACACCGCCTGAAAAACGCGCGGCGGCGCTTCCGAGACGGCGGCGGCCGTCATTGCTTCGCGGGCGCGCACCAGCCGTGCAAATGCGTGCGGCTCGTCGCGAATGTGGCCGATCAATTCGCGCGGCAACATCACTGTGGCGTTTGCCAACACCATCTCTCCAAGCGATGTTGGGATGCTCGACAGATCCGGCGCCACGTGCGGCCCGTCGGTCGATTTGACGGCAACGGTGTCGGGACGGGTCGGCAGCGTTGGGCTGTCGGCCGATTGCGGGTGTGCGTGCCAGGCATCGCGAGCCCGCGCAACGGCCGCGCGCGCCGCCTTTGCGCTAACCCGTGCGATCCGTTCGGCCGATTTGATCCGCAATGTCAGTGGCGTCAACTGGCGGGTATAAAAGTCAATCATTGCAGGACCGCCGGTGCAGATGGTGGGCCGGAATTCCTGTCCGAGGTAGCCGAGCAGTTCGCCGCCCGCGCGCTTGGTGAGAGTGTGCAATCGGCCCGGCCTGCGCAGGTCCTCGACGGCGCCGCCTGATCGCACGACCGCGGTCAGCGCTTTGAGACGCGCAAGGTCGGGCGGCGCGGCCGATGGCTCGATTGGCCGGCCAGAAACGACAACGCGCGGCTTTGGCGGTCTGAAGTTTCGCGGCTTTGGTTGCCACTGCAAACAGCGGATACGACCGCCCCGGCCGAGGACGCTGCGTGTGCAGATGCGATCTTCGACGACGATCACGGACGGTGCGCCGATGCGCGTCCGCCGGCGCCGGACCGGCGTGCGCTCGGGTTGCCAGAACAGCCAATAGCCCGGCAGGAACGGCCGGCCGCGGCGGGCAATTCCGGCCGCCTTCTGCAGCCGTGCACCGGCGCCAGCACCAATCGATTGCAGGCTTGTGTGATAGGCGACAGCGCAATGCTGTTTGCCAGCGCGCCTGTTATTGTCCGGACCGGCGCGACGTTCTGATGTTGTCTGGCGGGCCAGTTGCACCGGTCCCTCGGCTTGCGCCAGTACCGGCTGCCGGCTCCACGCACTGAGGCCGACAGCAAACGTCAGGGCGACAATCGCGACCGCCTGTTTGATTGGCATTTTGCAACCTCCGAAACCGGGGCGCTCTGGCGTCAACGCCAACTACTCGGCGGCATTACGCTCCGCCATGCTGACCAACTGCGCATTCTCGCGAATGGCGTCAACAACCGCGATGGCGCTCATATTGAGAAGGTTTCTGACCGTTGCCGACGGTGTGACGATGTGGACCGGGCGATCGGCGCCGAGGAGCATCGGCCCGATCACAATGCTCTTGGTGGCGGTGCGCAGCAAATTGAAGGCAATGTTTGCTGCATCGAGCGTCGGCATGATCAGTAGGTTGGCGCGTGCGGTGAGGCGGGAGTTGGGGAAGATTTCCTCGCGAATGAACGGCGACAAGGCGGCGTCAGCATGCATTTCGCCCTCGACTTCGAGATCCGGCGACCAGTCGTTCAGCGCCGCGAGGACCTCGCGCATTTTCATCGCGGACGGCTGGTCACTGGTGCCGAAGTTCGAGTGCGAAAGCAGCGCCACCTTTGGTTCGATGCCGAAGCCGCGCACAACGTCGGCCGCCAGCAACGTGATCTCGGCCAGTTGTTCTGCCGTGGGATCATAGCTCACGTTGGTATCGGCCATAAACAGCGGGCCGTCCGGCAGGATCAGGCCGGAGACGGTGGCAAAGCCGCGGGTCCCGCCGCGCCGCCCGATCACCTGGGAGACGTGGCGCAACTGCGTGTGATAGCGCCCGACGGCGCCACAAATCATGGCATCGGCATCGCCGCGCCTAAGCAGCAATCCGGCGGTTACCGTGGAACCGTTGTTGAGCACCCGCCGCGCATGACCGGGGCTAACGCCGCGCCGCTCGACCAGACGGTGATACTCTTCAAACAACTGTGGAATTCGCGGATCCTTGCGCTGATCGAAAATCTCGCAATCGACCCCATCGCGCAACCGCAGGCCCAAATGTGAGATCCAGCGCTTGATACTTTCACCATTGCCAACCAGGATCGGCTTGGCGATGCCTTCGCTGGCGACCTGTTGTGCGGCCTGGAGGATGTAGGGGTGCTCGCCCTCGGCATAGACGATCCGTTTCTTGCCGTCGGCTGATGCGCGTCGAGCCTGATCGAAAATCGGCTTCATGACAAAGCCGGATTGGTAGACGAAGCCGTTGAGTTTGGCCTGATAGGCTGCGAAATCGTCGATCGGTCTGGTCGCAACACCGGTTTCCATCGCCGCCTTTGCAACCGCCGGTGCGATTTCGATAATCAACCGCGGGTCGAACGGTTTCGGGATGATGTAGTTGGGACCGAACACCAGGCTGTCCTCGCCGTAGGCCGAGAGCACGATGTCGGAGGGGACGCTTTCAGCGATCGAGGCGAGAGCCACGACGGCGGCGCGCTTCATCTCTTCGTTGACCTGGGTCGCGCCGACATCGAGGGCGCCGCGGAAAATGAACGGGAAACACAGCACGTTGTTGATCTGGTTCGGATAGTCCGTGCGCCCCGACGCCATCACGGCATCGCTGCGGACCGCGATAACCTCCTCCGGCATGATTTCCGGCGTCGGGTTGGCAAGCGCGAAGATCAGCGGGCGCTCGGCCATGCCGGCAACCATGTCGCGGCTGACAACACCGCCGGCTGAGAGACCGAGGAAGACGTCCGCTCCGGTCATGACTTCGCCGAGCGTTCGCGCCGCGGTGTCCCGCGCGAACGGTTCCTTATAGGCATCCATCAGCACGGTTCGGCCCTTGTAGACGACGCCTTCGATATCAGCGACCGTGATGTTCTCGCGTTTGAGGCCGAGCCCCACCAGCAAGTTGAGACAGGCCAGAGCCGCCGCCCCGGCGCCGCTGCAGACCAGGCGAACGTCGCCAATGTCCTTGTCGACAACCTTTAGGCCGTTGAGAATTCCGGCTGCGACGACGATCGCAGTGCCATGCTGATCGTCGTGGAACACGGGAATTGCCATGCGCTCCTTGAGGCGGCGCTCGATCTCAAAGCATTCCGGTGCCTTGATGTCTTCCAGGTTGATACCGCCGAACGTCGGTTCGAGCGTGGCCACCGCCTCAACGAACGCGGCCACATCGGTGGCATCGACTTCGATATCATAAACGTCGATGCCGGCGAACTTTTTGAACAGGACGGCCTTGCCTTCCATCACTGGCTTGGAGGCCAGCGGGCCAATGTTGCCGAGACCGAGAACCGCGGTGCCATTGGTAACGACGCCGACGAGATTGCCGCGGGCGGTAAGACGGGAGGCCATCGCGGGATCGTCGGCAATGGCGGTGCAGGCGTGCGCAACCCCCGGCGAATATGCGAGCGCCAGATCATTCTGGTTGACGACGGGCTTGGTCGGCTGGATCGCGATCTTTCCCGGCGGGTTTTGCTCGTGATAGGCGATGGCGCTGCGGCGAAGATCTTCTTGCGGCATGTAGGCCCTCCATGCAGGCGGCTGTCATCGACTGATCTCAGTTTGCAACCAGTCTAGCGTACTTCGACAATTTTAGCTTGACAAAGTGCGTCGATTTCATGCGCCGAGAGCCCCAGAATGCCGCCAAGCACGTCCTGGGTGTGGGCGCCGAGGTGGGGTGGCGGCAGTTGGGCGGTGGTATCGTGAGCGGACAGCCGAATCGGATTGGCGGTCACCGGCAGCGTCCCGAGATCGGCCTGCGGAAGATGGCGTTGCATGTCGCGATGGCGGACCTGCGGATCAGCGAACACCTGGTCGATCGTGTTGATCGGACCACACGGGACGGCGGCGGCCTCCAACACTTCGATCCACGCGGCCGACGAACGCGACTTCAATGGCTCGCTTAATTGGGCAATCAGGCTTTCGCGGTTGATGATGCGTTGCGGGTTGGTCGCATAGTTCTCGTCGGTTGCCAGATGCCGAAGGCCGATCACCTCGCAGAACCTAGCAAACTGGCCATCGTTGCCGACCGCGAGGATGATGTGCCCATCGGCGGTCTCGAAGACCTGATAGGGCACCACCGTTGGATGCGCATTGCCCATGCGGCCCGGCACCGTGCCTGCAATATGGTAGGTGGAAGCTTGATTGACCAAACCGGCGATCGTTGAATCGAGGAGTGCGACGTCGATATAATCACCCTCGCCGGTTCTGTCGCGCTTGATCAAGCAGGACAGGATCCCGGCCAGGGCGTTCATGCCGGTAAGCTGATCGGCAATCGCAACACCGACCTTCACGGGTTGGCCGCCGTTGCTATCAGGCTCACCCGTGACGCTCATCAGGCCGCCCATGCCCTGCAGGAGAAAATCATAGCCGGCGCGGTTGGCATAGGGTCCGGATTGGCCAAACCCGGTAATCGAACAGTAGACAATCCGCGGATTGGCGGCCTTGATGCTGTCATAGTCGAGAGCGTACTTCTTGAGGCCGCCGACCTTGAAGTTCTCGATGAAAACATCTGATTGAACCGCCAGATTGCGCACAATTTCCTGGCCCTGCGGCGTGGTGATATCGACCGCACAGGATTTCTTGCCGCGGTTTGCGCACGAAAAATAGGCCGAGATGCCGGGCCGGTCCGCGGTCGCCTCCACGGCAAACGGCGGCCCCCAGCCGCGGGTATCATCGCCCACTGCGGGCGCTCGATCTTGATGACTTCCGCGCCCATGTCGGCAAGATGCTGCGCGGTCCAGGGCCCGGCCAGGATGCGGGACAGGTCGAGCACACGGATGTGCGACAGGGGCGCTGTCATGCGGCGTTTCCTCAGTTTCTGTTTTCGCGCGCCAAGCATTACCATAGGCAGCGTGAGGCCCGCTATGCGACGGGCCGCGTCAAGACTTGAGATGCTCGCAACACCTGACCATCGACTGATACGGGCAACAATTGGGGGGAACAATGGCGCCAAACGACAAGACCCGGTTCGTGCAAATGGCACGGCCCGACAGCCACGATGCGCCGACGACGGTGAACCCGCCGATCGTTCGCGCATCGACCGTCCTCTACGGCACGGTCGACAAGATGGCGGACCTGCGCCGGCGCAGCGATACCGGCGAGCGCGTTTTGCGCTACGGCTCGCGTGGAACCCCGACGACCTTCGCGCTGCAGGACGCGATCACCGAAATCGAACGCGGCGAAAGCACGATGCTGTTTCCGACCGGCCTCGCCGCCATCGCGCATGTGTTCGTGTCCGTGCTCAGGCCCGGCGATCACTTGCTGCTGGCCGACAGCGTCTACCGGCCGGCCCGATCGCTGGCGACTGACTTTCTGCCCCAACGCGGCATCGACTGCGAGTTCTATTCGGGTGGTCACAACCGGATTGCCAAACACCTCAGGCCCAACACCCGGATGGTTTATCTCGATAATCCCGGGTCGATCATCTACGACGTTCAAGATGTTCCGGCGATTGCAAAACTGCTCGAAGGCCGCGATACGTTGCTTGCCGTCGACAACACCTGGGGTGCGGCCGGCCTCTACCGTCCGATCGAACTTGGCGCCGACATCTCGATCATTGCGATTACCAAATACATCGCCGGCCATTCCGACCTGATGATGGGCTCGGTGACCGCCAACGCGCGCGCCGCGCCGGACTTGGAGGAGGATGCCCGCCTGCTCGGCCAGATCGTGTCACCGGACGAGGCTTACATGGCTCTGCGGGGTCTTCGCACCGTGGCCGCGCGGCTGGCGATGCACCAAAGCCACGCGCTGCAAGTGATCGACGCCATCAAGGATGCCCCGCAGATCGCGCAGGTGCTCTATCCGGCGCTCGCCGGCGATCCCGGCTACGATCTGTGGCAGCGCGACTTCAGCGGTGCCAACGGGCTGTTGACCATCGTCTTCCAGGACGGGACGAGCCAAGAGCAGGCCAACACCTTCGCAAACTCGCTGGCAATGTTCGGCCTTGGCGCCTCGTGGGGCGGCTTTGAAAGCCTCGTGATGGTCTACCCGCAAGTTCCGGGTTGGAGCGGCGGCGCGGTGGCGCGCCTGCACATCGGCCTCGAAGAGCCCCGCGAGATCATCGCCGACATCAGACAGGCGCTGCAAAAGATGGCGGGCTAGATCATCGTGCTTTAAGTTGGAACCGCTATTGCGGTTCCAACTTAAAGCACAAAGATGATCGCCACTTTAGAGGCGAGCAACTTTCTGCCTTTGATTCGGGATCGTTCCGATTCCGAATCAAAGGCAGGTTGCTCTAGGGGTCTCAATCACCTAAAATGACGCATTGAGATGCGCTGGCCTGGTTCGTGAGGAGGCCCGGTTCGTGCGGAGGCTTGATTCGCGAGCAGGACGGCGTGGCATGGCATAGCGTGCGCTATGGTGAGCACGGCTGACGTCCTCACGGGGCCGGGGCACACGCACCGAAGGCGCTATTTTGGGTGATAGAGACCACTCGCCATTTCCGCTCTTCAAGCGGGAGGGTTTGAACTCAGTCTGAAAGGCGATACGCCAGCCCGCCTCGCCGCAACGTCAACAGCCCGCCATCCGGCCGCTCGGTTGCCGTTCTGATGTGGTGATCACGCACGGTCGCGGGAAAACCAAGCGCATCGTTAACGCGCCATCGGGCCTGCCGCAGTTTGGCAGCACTCAACACGGTTCGCTGCTAATACTCTGACTTATAATAAAAATATTGCGTGTGCGCGAATGCTGGGTACCATTTTGCCGTCTACCATCAACGCCAACAGACCATGGAGCGCGCATGTCAGATCGCAGTTTGGCCAACCAGCTCTTGGGCTACCGTCTGATCACGACCGAAGTCCTCTACAGGATGCCTGATCACCCGTCTTTGCTGCAGAGTTTTGTTTGGCAGTGCTACGATCTGCATCCACAATTTCCGCGAATCAATCGATTTCTCGACTATTGGGCCGCCAACATTGAGGCGGATTTGCACAAAGTCATCGTCGCCCATAAGGGATTAGTGTCGCCGGCCGAGTTGAAGTTGGTGGGCAGCGAGTATCGCATCCAGTAACCAGCCCGGGAACCTCTGATAAAGTCCTGGTCAGATCCTGGTCAAGTCCTGGGCCAAGGGGACGATCACGTCACCGGCGTGCGGTCGGCGCGGCCTGCGTTGTCCGACGGACATCTGTTCGTGGTATAGCCTGGGCCAATTAGGAGCCGATTTGCACAGCATGGAAAGAGTAGACCGATGAAGCGTGATCGCAGAGCAAAAATCGTTGCAACGTTAGGCCCCGCCAGCTCGACCGCGGAGCAGATTGAAACGCTGTTCCGCGCCGGCGTCGATGTGTTCCGGCTGAATTTCAGTCACGGCACCCAGGACGATCACGCAGAGCGCTATCGCTTCATCCGGGAACTGGAGGCCAAAGTCGACCATCCGATTAGCGTTCTACAGGACCTGCAGGGCCCGAAAATCAGGATTGGCGCATTGGTTGGCGGCGCGGTTGAACTGGCTCCCGGCGCGACCGTTCGCTTCGTTCTCGACGATCGCACCGGCGACGCCAGTTCGATTCCATTGCCGCACCCGCCGATCTTCGAGGCGATCGCTCCGGGCCACCAATTGCTGCTCGACGACGGGCGCCGGCGGGTTGAAGTCATCGGCGTTGACAAGACGGCGATCGACGCAAAGGTGATCTATGGTGGCACCTTAACCGATCGCAAGGGCGTCAATCTGCCGGATACTCTGCTGCCGTTATCGCCGCTGACGGATAAGGATCACGCGGATTTGCGCTTCGGTCTTGAACTCGGCGTTGATTGGGTCGCCTTGTCGTTCGTGCAGCAGCCCGGTGACATCCTCGAGGCCCGCGATATTGTCGGCGAGCGCGCTGGCATCATGGCCAAGATCGAAAAGCCGATGGCACTGAAGTCGATCGACAGCATCATCGCACTGTGCGATGCAATCATGGTCGCGCGCGGAGATCTCGGCGTTGAAACGCCGCCGGAAGAGGTTCCCGGACGCCAGAAGGAACTGATCCGTAGTTGCCGGCTGGCGGGCAAGCCCGTCATCGTTGCAACGCAAATGCTGGAGTCGATGATGCAGGCGGCGATGCCGACGCGCGCGGAAGCCTCCGACATCGCCACCGCAATCTACGATGGCACCGATGCCGTGATGCTGTCCGGCGAATCGGCTGCCGGTCAGTATCCGGTCGAAGCCGTCTCCGTGATGGATCGCATTATCAAGACGACCGAGCATCATAAGGATTACCGCTCGATCGTGACGGCACTCGAACCGACGGTCGAGCCGACCGTCCACCATGCCGTCTCGGCGGCGGCTGCCGAAGTCGCAGGAACCATTGGCGCCGCGGCGATCGTCGCATTCACCTCCTCGGGAGCAACCGCGTCGCGCATCGCGCGCATGCGTCCCGATGTGCCGATCCTGGCCTTGACGCCGAGCGAACAGATCATGCGCCAGCTGGTCCTGACCTGGGGCGCTCACCCCGTGCGTGCGCGCGCCATCGACAGCTATCAGGACATGTCGGAACAGGCCGCCAACCACGCGTTGACCGAGAAACTGGCAAACAAAGGTGATCGCTTGGTGGTGGTTGCCGGCGTGCCCTTCGGTGTTGCCGGCTCGACCAATAACCTGCGGGTTCTCGAGCTTTGACAACGGCACCGGATATGGGCGAACGATCACAGGTCCCCCACTTCACGCACCGCGATCTTTCTGCACTCGGGATCGGATATCTTGATATCGTCGCGCGTATTGAAGATCTGATCGCAACACAGTCCCGCGGCCAGCTCTGGAGTGCTGCCAAGGCAACGTTTGAAACCCCGGACGGGCGCTATGCCATGTCGACGATGGCGGCGGCAGGTGATCCGCCCTATCTCATCGTCAAATCGTTGCTCTTAAATCCGGCCAATCCTGCCGCCGGATACCCACTAATGAATGCCCTGGTCACCGTTCAGGATGCGCGATCCGGTATGCCGCTGGCGACGATGGACGGCAACTGGGTAACGGCACTGCGAACACCGGCACTGAGTCTTACGGCCGCAAAACGACTGGCGAAGCCGGCAGCGGCAACCATCGCCGTCATTGGCTGCGGTTTGCAGGCCCGCCACCACCTGGCAGCGTTTGCCGAGTTATTTCCGCTGAAAAGGGTGGTCGCATGCGGTCGCGGGTCGGCGAACATTGCCACGCTGTGTCGCTTGGCCGACGATATGGGATTGACGGCAACGATCGCCGGATCCGCGCAAGAGGCCATGGCCGACGCCGATATTGTCATCTCATCGGTGACCCGGGATCCGGCGATCGCGCCCTTTATCGACGCCGCCGGCGTGGCGCCGGGCGCGTTTGCCGCACTGACCGATCTCGGCGCCCAGTGGCATCAAGACAGCCTTGAAAACTTCGCTACCATCATTGTCGACGACCTCGCCCAGGAGCAGGCCGTGACCACCAGGCTGGTGTCCTTGGAATTGGTGGCCGGCGACCTTGCGGGCTTGGTGCTGGGCAACGTCAGTGGCCGCCGGTCCGCATCGATGCGCACGGCCTTCATCTTCCGCGGACATGCCTTGGGCGATTTTGCGCTCGCCTCGTTGGCTTACGAGTGGGCCGGCGAATTGATTGCGCGTGCAGAGCGAAAATGATCGAGCGATCCTCTGAACAATTTTGGGGTCCAGGGGAGATCCCCTGGTCGGGGGTGTTTGAGGGGCTGAAAGCCCCTCAAGGATCGCCGCAACGCGGCGATTGGCTAGAGCAACCTGCCTTTATTCGGAATCGGAACGATCCCGAATAAAGGCAGAAAGTTGCTCGCCTCTAAAATGGCGATCATCTTTGTGCTTTGAGTTGGAACCGCAATAGCGATTCCAACTTAAAGTACGATGATCTAAGCCACGAAAGCTCGTTCGACCACAAAGGTACCGGGGCGGGCGTTGCTGCCTTCTACAAAGCCTGAGTTTTGCAGGATGCCGCGCGTATCTTTGATCATCGCCAAAGACCCACAGATCATCGCCCGGTCGCCGGCCGGATCGATGCCGTCGATGTCGAGACTATCGAACAGCTGTCCGGTTTCGAGCAGGGTTGTGATCCGGCCGGTTAGCGGATGCGGTTCGCGTGTCAGAGACGTGACGAAGCGCAGGCGACCATCAGCCACCAGTTCCGAAACCAGCGGATCGGACTTTGTCCGGGCGATGATGCCGCGGCCGTAGGCGAGGTCCCGTTCGGCGCGGCAGGTCTGGGTCAGCACGATCTGGTCGAATTTGTCGTAGGTTTCAGGATCACGAATGATCGATGCGAACGGGGCAATGCCGGTGCCGGTTGAGAACAGGAACAGACGTCGCCCCGGCAGCAAGGCATCGACGACGAGCGTGCCGGTCGCCTTGTTCTTGAGCAGCACCGTATCGCCGTGGCGAATGCGCTTCAGGTGCTCGGTCAGCGGGCCGCCCGCCACCTTGATCGAATAAAACTCCAGTTCTTCGCCCCAGGCCGGACTTGCGATCGAATACGCCCGAAAGACCGGCTTGGCGGCATTGGGCAGACCGATCATGGCGAACTCGCCGGAACGGAAGCGAAAACTCGCCGGCCGCGTGATGCGAAAGCCGAACAGGCCGTCGGTGAAGTGTTCAACGTGCGTGACGCGCTGCTCGAAGACGCCGTCTTGTGACCGGTATCTGCCGGCCGATGGATCCATCGCTACATCATCTGGGCGGGGCAATCCGCGCAGCCGGTCGCGATAGCCCACATCCTGTGAAGCGCCTTCAATCCAATCCGCCTCGGGTTGTCGCACTGCAAGTTCGTCGCTGATTTCGACGTCGTCGAAGCCGCAGTCAAGCGCATAGCGGAACTGGTCCGAAATCACATGACCGCTGGCGCGCAAATGTCCCTTGTAGCCGGCGGCACGCAGCCGGCGCGCCAGCGAAAAGCCGCGGCCGTCTGAAAACGTTGGAAACGCGATACTGACCAGTTCCAGATCCTCCAATCGAGCACCCAGGCTTTCAACGTCGACGTCCGGTGAAAGCAGCAACTGTTGCGATCCCTGCGCAGTTTCTGTTTTGGCAGCGACCGACGCGAACGGGGGTGCTGGCCTGAAGCCGTTTGGGGTCACGAGCGGCATTGCTGGTATCCTTGTTGTTGGTCTGGTCGATTGGTCGGCGGCACCTCTAGAGCAACCTGCCTTTATTCGGAATCGGAACGATCCCGAATAAAGACAGAAAGTTGCTCGCCTCCAAAGTGGCGATCATCTTTGTGCTTTAAGTTGGAACCGCAATAGCGGTTCCAACTTAAAGCACGATGATCTAGTGTTCTGGATCAGACGCTTGGTTCCCGGGTGGAACTCGTCAAGCATCTGTTGCTCCAGAACACAAACAATAGGTCAGCCGAATTTTCCGGCGGCGACGGCTGGGTCGCATCCATCGGATTAGGAACACTAGCCGGCGATGCCGGCAAAACTGACGAATTCACCCGAACCCGGCGGAGGTCCCGGGTGCGCCGCTTCGTAAAGGGCTGCCTTGAACGGGCGCGCGCCAAGGCGGCGGTAAGCCATCAGGAAAGTTTCTTCTGGCCCTGTTCTGAGCGCGAGATAGGCATCGACAAGGCGCTGCAAGGCCGGCACGATCTCTTCGGCATCGAAGCCAGGCCCTGCACGCTCGCCGAGGCTTAGCGTCGCTGTGTGATCACCGCCAAGCGTGATCTGGTAGTTCTCAACGCCGCGGCGGTCTAGACCGAGAATGCCGATATGGCCGACGTGATGATGGCCGCACGCATTGATGCAACCGGAGATCTTGATCTTCATCTCGCCGATCGTTCGAGCGTAGACCGGATCGGCGAAGTGACGGGCGATCTCCTGAGCGATCGGGATCGAGCGGGCCGTGGCCAGCGCACAATAGTCCATGCCTGGGCAGGCGATGATGTCGCTGATCAGACCGACGTTGGCGGTCGCCAACCCGGCCTGCTGAAGCCGGTCGAAGATGTCCGGTAGATCATTGGTCGCGACATGCGCCAGCACCACGTTTTGCTCGTGGCTGATCCTGATCTCGTCATGCCCGTATTGTTCCGCCAAATCAGCGATCGCACGCATCTGATCCGCCGAAGCATCACCCGGCACGCCACCGATCGGCTTCAGCGATATGGTGGCGATCGAATAGCCCGGCTGGCGATGGTTAGCGAGGTTTAGCTCGGCCCATGCGCGGAAATCAGGGTCGATCGCAAGACGCTCTTCAAAGCGCCGGTCGGCAGGCTCGCAGGACGCGAATGGCGGTGGCGCGAAATAGCCTTCAATGCGCGAGACGACGGCGGGATCGACCGGGGCCGTTCGGGTTTTGCCATCGCCGATCAATTGGTTGAACTCGTCTTCGAGCGCTGTCGTGAATTGATCGAGCCCGGTTTCGTGGACGAGGATCTTGATGCGCGCCTTGTACTTGTTGTCCCGCCGGCCGAGCAGGTTGTAGACCCGCATGATCGCTTCGACGTACGTCAACAGGTCTTGTTTGGGCAAGAACGACCGGACGACCTTGCCGACCATCGGTGTCCGACCGAGACCGCCGCCGACGATGACCTCGTAGCCGGCCTCGCCGGCCGCGTTTCGCACTATACGCAGGCCAATATCGTGCGCCTTGGTGACGGCGCGATCATTCGCAGATCCCGTCACCGCGATTTTGAACTTTCTCGGCAGAAATGCGAATTCAGGGTGATCCGTCGACCACTGCCGGAGCAGTTCGGCCGTCGGCCTCGGGTCCTCGATCTCATCGCCAGCCGCGCCGGCGAAATGGTCGGCAGTGACGTTACGGATGCAGTTGCCGGAGGTCTGGATGGCATGCATGCCGACATCCGCGAGCGCGTCGAGAATGTCGCCGACATCGCCGAGCTTTGGCCAGTTGAACTGGATGTTCTGTCGTGTCGTGAAGTGGCCGTAGCCGCGGTCCCATCGTTCCGCGATCATCGCAAGCTGGCGCATCTGCCGACTGTTGAGCGTGCCGTAGGGGATCGCGACCCGCAACATATAGGCATGCAGTTGCAGATAGAGGCCGTTCTGCAGACGCAGCGGCTTGAACTCCTCTTCGGTGAGGTTGCCTGCAATGCGCCGCTCGATCTGCGAGCGGAACCGCCGGACGCGGTCGCGCACAAAGGTGTCGTCGAATTCATCGTAGCGATACATCTGAGTTCTCTCGATTTTGGGGTGTATTGGGAACCAGCCCGGTGTCAGCGGGCCGACTGAAATGGCGTGCGTTGCAGATCGGGGCGGAATGACGGGCCGCTGTCGCGCAGGCGCTCGCGAATGTGTGACGGGGTTACACGATCGCGATCGATGGCCACATCGAGCAAATAGGGATCGATGATCTTGCCGGACTGCGATTTGACCGCGCGCAGCAATGCCTCGGCCTCATCCCGGTCGCCAATCAGCACCGCGCCCGCGAGCGTTCGGGTCCACCCGCCGTCAGCGTCGAGATAAACTACATCGCCGTCCCAAAGGTCATTGGCGCTGATCACCTGGTTGCTCGCTGTCATGGCTATGCCCCCACGGTCTTGAGCGTGTCGAGGCGCTTCACCGGGTGCGATGCACACGCTCGGGCACGTTGCGTGTCGCGCGGCGACAGCCCCACCAAGATGATCGCCGGCCCCTGGATGGCGCTGCCCTTGAGCGCCGTCTCCAGGCCACCGATGGTCGTTGCCACCACCTTCTCGCTTCCTCGCGAAACATTCTCGATGATCGAGACCGGCGTGCCGGGATCAGCGCCATGCATCAGCAGCCGGGCCTGGACGAAACGGGCCGCACGCACGCCCATGTAGATCGCAGCAACGGCGCCAGACCGCGCCAAGGCGCGCCAGTCATGTTCGGCGAAACCGGCAATGTCCTGGCCCGTCAGGAAGCGGAACTCGGAATTGCGCCCGCGCCGCGTGAGCGACACCTTCGCCCGCGCGGCAGCAGCGAGCGCCGACGTGATACCCGGCACGATCTCGAAATCGACGGCTGCTTTGTCGAGCGCGTCGATTTCTTCATCGAGGCGCCCGTAGATCGTCGGGTCACCGGATTTCAGGCGCACGACCTGCGCACCGCGCAGCGCGTGTTCGATCATGAGGGCGTTGATGTCGTCCTGTGCCCAGCTGCGGTGGCCGGGAACTTTGCCGACCTCGACAAAGGTTGCTTCGCGACGCGCAAGTTCGAGAACGTCGCTGCTCACCAGCCGGTCGGTCATGATGACGTCCGCATCATGCAGGATGCGGCGCGCCTTCTGTGTGAGCAATTCCGGATCACCGGGTCCGGCGCCGATAATCCAGACCTTGCCGTTGTTGGCGCCAGGAGCCACGCATTCGTTGAGGTGTGAGCGCAACAGCTCTTCGAGGGCGCGATCGACAGCGGCCTCACCACCTTGTGCCAACGCCGCCGGGCCGACCCGATCGTAATAGTCCGCCCAGAATGCGCGGCGCGCCCGGCCATGGGCGATGTTGGTGGCGGCCGGCCGGAAACGTTTTCCAATGCGCGCCAGCGTTCCGGTGCTGCTGGCCAACAGCTGCTCGACCTCCGCTTTAATGCGCCGGCCGAGTACCGGCGCCGCACCTTCGGTGCCGATCGCAACGACGACCGGCTCGCGGTCGACGATTGCCGGCGTGATGAACGCGCTAGCGTCGATGTTGTCGACAATGTTGACCAGCGCGCCGGCCGCTTTGCCGATGGCCGCCGCACGCGCGTCTTGCGCCGCATCGTTGTTGGCTGCGTAAAGGAGGACCGCGCCGATCGCATCGTCGGCCTCCACTGTGCGCTGAAACAGGGTGAGGCGGCCCTCGCTTGCCCAGGCGGTAATCTCGGGAACCGGCCCGACACCGAACACCGTGATGCGTGCGGGCGTCTTAAGCAGCAGCCGCAGTTTGGCAACGGCGATCTCACCAGCGCCTGACACGATGACGTTGACGTCTTCAAGGTCGACGAAAACCGGAATATAGCGCACGGGACAGCCCCACCTCATCGTGATAACCTATGCGCCTGATGTAGGAAATTTTCCTGGCAATTGTCCATATGATCAGAAAAATAGGAATGATGTCCTATATTTCTTCGCAGTCTTCGAACGACAGCAACTCTGAACGGTGAGAAACAGAACAATGGCGCGACTTGACGAACTCGATCGGAAAATCCTCGCGGCGCTGCAGCATGATGCGGCGCAATCGCTTGAGGAGATCGCAGCCTCGGTGGGTTCCTCGAAGACGCCTGTCTGGAACCGCATCAAGAAGTTGAAGGCGCGCGGCGTCATCGACAGGCAGGTTGCCATCGTGAACCCGAACGCTGTCGGACTGGCAATGTGCTTCTATGTGCTGGTCCGAACCGCCCAGCACGAGGCGGCATGGATCGAGCAGTTCCTGGCGGCGTTGAAGCGGCGGCCAGAGATACTGGAGGCTCATCGCCTTGCCGGTGACGTCGACTACATACTCAAGGTGCGTGTCGCCGATGCGGCGGCCTATGATGCCTTCTACCGCGCGCTCACCGCCGATGTTTCGATCTTCAACGTGACATCGCTGCTCTCGATGGAAGAGCTGATCTCGACAACAAAGCTGCCGATCGAGACGATTTCGCGTGACTGAGGCGCGCGGATTTGGACGCCCGCCCGGACCGGATGTCGGCGTTGCGGACCTTTCGCCGTGGCCGTTCTCGGACGATTCAGAAGGCGAGTGACGCGGGTGACATCAATGCCTTTGGCTGAAATTGGAATTTCACCTACATCGCCCTTTGGCGGGATCGGCAACGGCAGCGCTCTCAATTAATCGCCGCCCTGCGGCGATCCTTGAGGGGCTGTCAGCCCCTCAAACACCCCGACCAGGGGATCATCCCCTGGACCCCGGACGTGTTCAGGGCTTCCCTAGCTTTGAAACGCGGCCGCCGCCGCGTCGGCCCGATCGCTGTCCAGCTGCAAGATGTCGTTGAAGCGATTGAACGCGCCGCAAAGCGCCGCGCGCCACGTGATTTCGACAATCTGAGCGTCGGTGAAGTGCGCGCGCAGGCGCGTGAAGATCTCGTCCCTGGTGCGGTTCCACTTGGTCGTCACGGCAATCGCGTATTCAACCACCAGCTTGTCGACATTGTCGAGTTCGGGATGGGTCTCATAGTCCAGCAATCCGGCGGCGCCGGGTTCGGAAATCCCCTCCACCGCCAGTTTCGGGGCATGGTGTGAGACGCAGTAGGGACAGTCGTTGAGCAACGAGACCGTCACGATCGCCAGTTCGATGTAGCGTTTAGGCGTGTGCGCCTCTTCGGCGAGCGCGACCAGCATGCCCCAGCCCTTCTCGAAGATCGCCATGCGATAGGCCATTACACCGGCTTGGTCGGCGAAATCGCCGTATCCAAGCATCTTGTCCCACAGCGGTTGGAGATGATCGGGGATGTCCGAGCGGGTCTTGGGTTCAATGCGCGGCAACGAAACCTCCGGTGCTCAGGGTCAAGTCTATCCGTTCAGCTCAGCGATCACGCTGCGCAGATAATTGAGCGACCTGCGTGTGTTCTCAAGCGGTTCCGACGATGCATGCGTTTCAATCGAGAAGGTGAGCCGGCGCGTGTTTGCATGTTCAAACATGGTTTTCACGTATGCCTTGATATCGACGTCGCCTTGGCCGAGCGCGACGAAGCCGCCGGTCCGGGCGGAATAATCCTTAAAGTGGATATGCTCGGCCGTCTGCATCACGCTGGCGATGGTCTCGGTCGATGGTATCTCCCCGATCGAGGCACTGTTGGCGATATCCGGCAACGGTCTGAGGCGATCGGTGTCGAAGGCCGACAAGAGGTCTGCAAACTGATCCATACGCGCGACATTGCAGACATGCTCGTTCTCGACGAGCAGCACCTTATCATGGCGCTCGGCCAGTTCGAGCAGTGCTTCGTAGCCGGGCCTGAGGTGGTCGGGCTTGAAGCCGTCATAAGCCAGAAACGAAAAGATCCTCAGGTTGCGGGTTTCAAACGCATCGGAGATACGAACGGCGTCCTCGAACAACTGCTGATCGCTGCGGCCGGCTCTGTCGAAGCCGAACTGATCGCCGTGGTCGGCGACAGTGCGCCCGGGTGGCGCCCACTTGAACAGCGGCGTTGCGATGCCGGCGGTTTCAAGACCCGCCTGCGAAATGCGACGGGCCGTTCGCGCGAGCTGCGGCGGCGTCAGCGATAGCGGATTGTTGCCGTCGATCTGGCGGATCTCGATCGCATCGAGACCTTCCTCGGCCGCGAAGGTCAGGCAGGTCTCGAAATCAGGACCGGTTTCGTCCGAAATGACGCAAAGCTTTGGCGCGGTGAATGACATGCGCCGGAGTTAAGCAGAGTTGGATGGTTGCGCCAAGTGCCTGACCGCAATATCGCGCCTGTGAAGTGCGTCGATTCAGGGCTGGGGCGCTATAACACTATTGAGACAATCGCAAGGTCGATATTTTGAGTGCGATGTCGCGAAACGCCTGCTTTAGCGCATTGCCGTCGGAGGCGCGGTAGTAGTGCGACAGCGATGTCGCGCAATGCTGCATCGTGATGTCGGGCGTGCTGCCGTCCGGGATATCGAAGCCGACGGTATAGACGATGACGCCGGCCGCCTTGATGTTATCGCAGATGGCGCGGGCCTGCGTGGTCGAGCTGGCGCCGGAATACTGCTGATTGTAAGACCCGTCCGTCAAAAGCAGCGCAATCTTGTAGAGGTTCGGCTGGCCGGCCTCGTTCAGCTGAAAGATCAATGAGTAAGGCTGCGGCTTGTTCTCGCCGTCAAAAATCGAGCTCCAGTTCGGCGAGATCAGATACCATGCCCAGGCCGTCCCCAGGTGACCGGCCGTCGAGCCCGATGTCGGGAACGCATCGATCCTGTTCTTGAGCTTCTGCTTGTCGTTCGTCAGCGGCACAATGCGCGCGGTTGGCTCACATGTATAATCGCCGGTGAAGCGGTCGAAGAAGCCACCGGTTGCCGGGTCGGCATCGGTGTAGCGATTATCACCACTGCGTTCCTTGACGCAAGCGCGCGTGCTGCCCGAGCCGCTCAGCGTCCGTCCAGTGACCTGGCTGTAGAATTTCTTGCCGACGTTGACATAGCGCGAGAACGGCGCCAGCGCGATCCGCGACGTAAACTTGGACTGATCTTCCCAGACGACGATATCAATCAGGTCTTTGGCCGCGGTTTGCAGATCAAGCATTTTCTGGCCGCTCATCGAGCCCGTTGTGTCGAGCATCATCGCCAGCTCGACGTGCGAGCCGCTGTTGCTGTTGGCGGCCAGCACCGCTTTGCTGATGGCGTTGACGGGCAGCCCTTTGACCCCGAGCAGGCCGAGGAACGGGGTCTTGACCAGTGAACCGGCACTGCTGGCGGTCATTTCCCGGCCGGTCGATGTGACGGTGAAGTCAACCGAATCCGGGCTTAGAAGGCCGGCTTTGTTTTGATCGTAATAGCGTTGCGCCGCGGCTAAGGCGTCGGCACTTGTGCTGCCCGGCAGCTGCAGCACCCGGCCGGCCGCAAGCACCGCGGCATCCATGGCGTTGATGGTCGCGTTCTTCGCCTTCAGCCATCGACCAAAGTCAATTGCACCGGCAGCGGCCGTGGTCAAAAGCATCAAGGCGATCGCAAACACCATCACCACCGAGCCGTGTTCGCTGCGGCGAAATTGTGCTGCGATTTGCTTGCAAAGAGGAGACGCCAGCCACAGCCTGCAGACTTTGACAGGCTTGGCGATCGCGGTCGGCTGTTGCACCATGCACAGGGATCCTATTTGAGCACACGGGTCCTATTCGAGTAAGCGCTGCGCACTCTTTCGCGACTTGGTATCCAACGTTTTAACGGGCGCGAAGTATCGTGTGAGTCACTTAGCGAGTGGTAGCCGGAGACCTGACAGTTTGCAGATAAGGTCTGGCACATTATTAAGCGCGCGTTAGATCATTTCCGCTGTTCAAGCGGGTCCACAGCGCCGGTCCGCTCGCCCGCCGATCCGGTCCCTGCCCGGCTGCCGCCCAACCGACGCCCAAGCGCCGCCCAACCATCCATGGGATCATGGCCGTTGGCCGGGCGGGCAGCGGATCGGTTCGGGCTCAGTTCGACCCGCTACCGACTTTCGATGCGCCCGAGCAAAGCCGCTGCCAGCGCCGTCAGACCGGCCATCGGCAACAAGTAGGCAAGCGACCACTCCCAGTGCCCGCCGCCCTGGTTGACAAGATAGGTGGTTGCCGCGGGACCGACGAGTTGTCCAATGGCGACGCACTGCAGCATCAGCCCGTTGACCGTCGAGATGTGTCGTGGGCTTGGCGCGTGCAGCGCGACGCCGGCAAAGAGAGCGGCCGGGATCAGCCCGCCGACACTCGAAAACAACAGCGCTCCGGCAATGCGCAGGGCGATCGGTAGCCCTTCGCTCATGACAACGAGCGAACCGCTTGCCATTGCCAACACACCGAGCAGCAGAAGGTCGCGACGCCCGAACCCTCGGTTCAGCATCAGACCGGCGGCGACGTTACCCGTCGTGTTGGCAACCATCACCAGGGCGCCGACCGCTGCTGCTGCCGGCAATGACCACATTGCGCGTTCGACCAGAATGAGCGGCACGAATGACGTCACGGCCATGTACTGGCCAGAATAGGCCCCGAACACGATCGCCAGCAGCACGGCGCCCGGCGTCAACAACACCGCCCGAATGTGACCGCCTTGCGCAGCCGGGTGCGCGGTGTTGGGTGTGGCCTGCTTCGGCGCCGCCCACATCAGGACCGTCAGCATCGCCAATCCAACGGCCGCGATCGCCAGCCACAGCGCCCGCCATCCGACATGCGCGATTGCAAAACCGCCAACCAGCAAGATCAAGCCCGCGCCGAGCGGCAGATAGGCGCCCCAAACGCCCATCGCGGTCGGTCGGTTGCGGTCATTGGCAAGGCGGATGATGAGGCCCGGCAAGGTCACCGACATCATGAAGAAACCGACGCCTTCGATCGCTCTGGTCGCAATCAGGAACCACGCGGTTGCCGCCGTGCTGCCGACAATCCCGGCAGCGCTTGCCAGCAAGATGCCGCCGACGGCGATGCGGGTCGGGCCGAGGCGATCGGATAGCGCCCCGAGAAACAGGCCGGCCGCCGCCGTGATCAACGCGAACATCGAAACGACAAGACCGGCTTCAAACAGCGTCAGCTGTAACTCGTCGCGCAGCACCGGCAGCGCTGCCGGCGCCTTGCCGACCAGAAATGCCGCTGAAACGCCGGCGGCAAACACGCCGAGGATTTGCGGCCAGTTGTTGTTTTCGGCGCAGCTCATCCTTGTCACCGGCGCGGTCATCTTTCTGCGATCATGACGGGGCAATGGTTGGAGGGTTAGCGGTATCGCTTACATCGCTGCGCCGGCAAACACAATTGCCGCGCGTCGGGTGGCGATCGCCGGCAGCACGTTGTGGCGCGCTTCGTGTTCGACCAGCGTGGTCCGGTGTGGCTATGGCTATAAGCGCATCAAGGTCCATGACCGACGGTCCGAGAGGAACGGCGGTTATGGTAGCGCGTGCGCGAAGACGTGCATGATGCTTGAAGGTCGGGCCGGTTTCGCGCACAAGTCTCGTGCAGCGGTGGCGTTGAGAGGCGCCGCTAGAGGATCGGCAAACCCGATGGCCTTGAGGCGGCGTGGCAAGGCGATATCGCCGGGAACTTCAGGCATGGATTGTTGCAAGCGTGACCAGCCGCTCGAAGCGTTATACCGGCCCCGGCCAAGTCCGCCCTAAGGAAACCTCTGAACAAGTCCGGGGTCCAGGGGATCATCCCCTGGTCGGGGCGTATGAGGGGCGGACAAGCCCCTCATCGATCGCCGCACTGCGGCGATTGGTTAAGGGCGCGGGCCGATCCGGCGTTCAGCCGTAACGCTAGATCATCTTTGTGCTTTAAGTTGGAACCGCCATTGCGGTTCCAACTTAAAGCACAAAGATGATCGCCACTTTAGAGGCGAGCAACTTTCTGCCTTTATTCGGGATCGTTCCGATTCCGAATAAAGGCAGGTTGCTCTAAGCCACCGGTTTTCGCCGGGTGGAGAATTGATCCCTGTCATGGCAGAGCTGTGACACAAACCTGAGACCTGCGAGGGCAAACATGAAGATCGCCATCACTCCGTTCGCACTGCGGAATTTCGAGCCCGGCGCGAGCGCAACAACCATCGTTGGTCTGACACCGGCGGAGCTGGTCGAACGATGTAACAGGGCGGTTCAATCGGGCGCTGAGCTGGTCGCAGGCTATGCCCCGTTCTGCAAGCATCTCTTTGTTGAGAACCGGACGCCGACCCGTTGCGGCTTTGCGCCCATTACCGATGCCAATGCGCATCTGTTGCGAACCGGCTATCGCCGCCGCCGCGACGGCGAACTGGCCGTGCTTGAGCGCTGGTTTGAGGGCCTCGATGCTCCCGTCGCAAGCTACCTCGATGTTATCCTCTATAGCCGCGCGCAGTTGCTGACGGAATCTGACGCGTTTCCCGCGGACGAAGACGTGCCCGACTGCGATTGGGGGATCGTCAGCGTCATTGGCACGCTGGAAGCCAAAGAGCCGCCAATGCCGCCGATTACCCAGATGCGCAACGCGCTGGGTACCGCCCATGGTGGTTCCGGCGTTGGCCTCGATCAAGCAAAGTACGCGGCGGCGGCAGAGTTTTGGGACCGCCATGCGTCCGTGCGCTGATGCGTCCCTGCCGCCTCAAGCCGACCCGCAGGGCCGGGTACTTTTTGTGCGCCGGTGAAGTGCCTCGATTCTTAAGCTGGCGCGGTATTATACGAGCGACATCAAAGTCTTGAGATGCTTTTCTAGTCGTTTTTCGAAGGCACGTAACGTTGGCGACTGAAGCCTGCGATCCGGCATGGTTATCATGATATCGGACGTGTCGGCTTGTTCCCAGTCGGGCAGTATGCGAACCAGGCGACCGTCGCCAAGTGCTGGGGCAACATCCCATACCGATTTCAGAGCGACGCCGAGGCCCGCCTCACAGAGCGCCAAAAGTGCATCACCGGCAACGCACGTCACACGCGCCTTGGGACGCGCATTGTATAGGCGCCCCGCTCGCGACCGTAGCGTCCAAGTTCGCGCACTACCAAGTATCAAGCCCTCGCACTCATCCAAGGTTTCGACAGTTTCAAACCCTTGCCTTTGAGCGAGGTAGCCGGGCGAGGCAACTAGCATGCGGGTGTTGTGGGCGATCCGTCGGATCAAATAGTGGTCTGGCGCTGATCCGCCTATTCGAACTGCCATGTCAATCCGATCCCGATCGAGATCTTGGATCGTATCGGTCAAATGCAGATCCAGTGCCGCGCCTGGGTTCTCACTCAGAAAATCTGCGACAACCGGTGCAACTGCGACCATACCCAATCGTGATGGCGCAGATACGACGATGTGGCCCGACAATGCCTCCGAGTCGTCTCGGTTCTTGAGAAAGCTATCTGCGGCGCGTGTCAGGGTGCGTGCCTCAGCCAGCTTGTGCGCGCCCCAAGCGGTTAGAAAAAGACCGGTGGGTGCCCTGTTGAATAGTCTCTGTCCCAATTGAGACTCAAGTCGATCAAGCCGACGTGAAATGCTCGAAGCAGCCTGCCCCTTCATTCGGGCCACAGCAGAGAAACTGCCGTGTTCGGCAAGCTCCTCGAAAAGGACGAGGTCTCCAAAAATATCCATTTGTGCCCTTTGCGTTAGATGCAAGAGGGTGTTGCATAGTTTGTATCTTCTGTGAACACCCTGAATTGCCGAAGTTAGCTCTCGTCGTTGGCTAGGCCGTAAACCCGCAAATCCGGACGCCCCCTGACAACACACGACCTCGTGCCTTGGGTGGCCGCGACGGGCAGCGGGATGGTTCGAGCCAAACCTGATAAGGCACTAAGGAGTGCTCGGCATGGGAAAACACGAAAGATTAAATCAAGCAGATGGTATCGTTTCAATCAATTTGAACCAGGACTATCTGTCGGTTCTTTGGGCTGACGGCAAAACAGCTCGGTTTCATTATCAGTGGTTGCGTGACAATTGCCGTTCCCCGGGACGCTTTGATGCCAGGACCGGCGAGCGCCCATCACTCACTGAAAATATTCCGAAAAACGTCAAGGTAACTGCGGCGGCATTAACTGCGGGTCGAATACGCCTCGCTTGGTCGGACGATACCGCAGAAAGCTATTTTGACGGCGCTTGGTTGCGCAACAACATCTATGATCGAAGCGCAACCATCGAAGATAACCACGATCGAAGGCTGTGGGGCGCTGAGTATGGTGATGAACTAGAAACATTCAACTACGCTGACGTCATGACCAGTGATATTGACGCTGGCGTCATGATAGCGGCATTTCAATGCCGTGGTTTGATTAGGCTGATTGGAGCTACCACCAAAAACGGCGAAGTCGAACGCTTTGCAAACCGTTTCGCATATGTCCGAGAGATTGCGTTCGATCGGATCGCCGATATCAAGGTTGCCGCCGACCCCGACACCTTGGGATTCACGAACGCCGCCTTGCCGCTTCACACGGATTGCTCCGGGTACTCAAGGCCACCCAATGTCATGGTGTTCCATTGTCTGGTCAACGATGTTGCGGGCGGAGCATCACAATATGTCGATGGCGCACAGGTCGTTGCGCAATTGCGAACGCGTGCGCCGGAGGCATTCCGATTATTGACTGAGTACGATGTCGAGTTTCGTCTGTGGTCGAAGCGGGCGGACACCCTCACGACATGCCCGCCTATCATTCTGGACAAAAACGCAAACCTTGCAATCTTGCGCTATGCGAACTGGACGATACAGCCGCTCAGAACCGTGCCCTTCGACGAGGTGCCGAAATGGTATGAGGCATGGCGCACACTTGCCGAGCGCGTCAATGCGCCGGACAACCGAGTTTCTTATCGTTGTAGGCCCGGCGACTTGCTGCTGATCGACAATCATCGTGTTTTGCATGGACGCGATGCCTTCGACGACGGGCAGGGCATGCGGCACTTCCAGCAGGTTTATATGGAGTTCGATGATCTGGCCGGCTTCCGCCGGATTGCAGAAGGTCAGGGCGGAGCGCGATGATGGGGCGCCGCCATTCGACGCCACTCCTGTGCGGCCTGTTTGTCGTGCTTTGGAGCTCAGGCTTTGTTGGGGCCAAGTTCGGCCTCGACTACGCTGGAACCTTCACCATTTTGTTCTGGCGCTATCTTATCGTCGTCATTGTTCTCGCGGCCGTCGTGACCCTTGCCGGCCAGTGGCAGTCTATTCCCAAGCGCAGTCTTGCCCGTCACATGTGCGTTGGCGCGCTAGCGCATGCGATCTGGTTGGCATCTGTGCTCGGCGCAATTGACTTGGGCCTTTCTGCAGGATTGGCGGCCTTCATCACGGCCCTCCAACCGATTATGACCGGCGCGCTGTCCGCTCGCATGACGGGTGAAAAGGTGCTGGCTTGGCAATGGGTGGGCCTAGCGCTGGGGCTCCTGGCTGTTGCCATCGTTATAGGCGATGGGCTGGCACTCGGTGGCTCTGCGGCCGCCTATCTGTTGCCATTTGTGGCTGTGATAGCAATCACGCTTGCCACGTTGATCGATCGCAACGCCACAATTGACGGAGACAATTCGGTTGCCATTGCGCTCGTAACGTTCTGGCACTGCGCTGCATCGCTGATTGTTTTGACACCTCTTGCGATCGGTCTCGAAGGGCTCAAGGCGACATGGTCCGTAGAGCTTGTCTTTTCTATAACTTGGCTGGCTTTGGTCGTATCCTTGGCGGCCTACGGCCTGATGTTCGTACTCCTGCGGCGCCTCCCCGCAGCGCAGGTGGCCAGTCTCACTTACCTGTCGCCGCCCGTCACGATGGTCATGGCATGGGTGCTGTTTGAAGAAATGCTGACCGTTGCGGGCGTGGTCAGTTTGATGGTGGCAGCCGTGGCAGTCGGCTTGACCCTGACCGCGCGCGGGCACGCCGCAAAGGAAAAGTCCGATACATCGCCGCGTCATTCGACCGGTGATGCCGTCTCATAACCACTGCAAAGATGCGATCAAAGCAACAGGCTTGATCGCGTCGCGTGTGGCAAGCGGTATTTGGCTTGGCCATGAACGGGGGCGGGAGAAACGGTCCTGCAAGCCGGCCAGGCCTTCAGTTTTGCAACGCGCGACGCACTGGCAACGGATTTTGCGGCGGCGTGAAACCGGCGTGCAGCTTCTGGCGTGCTCAGCCCCTCGTCCACCACGGCACCAACCATTGCCTCTCGACTTTCGGTGTCGGACGGGCATTGTCATGGACGTCCGTTCGATCCACCAACAACGCGCCGCTGTCTTGCGACATCAGATTCTGTAGCTTCTGTAGCTTCTGTCGTCCGGCCCGATTGGACGACCTCCTGAAAGATCACAGCTAAATATCCTTGGCCAGGCGCAAGGCGTCGTAAATGCCGGCGTGGATGTTGCGCGACGCTACCGCATCGCCGATCCGGAACAGCTGAAAGGCGCCATGTTTGTTGCGGCGGATGGCCTGGCGCCGGCCATCACGCAATGCCCGATAGTCGATCTCGCCAAGATTGCTCGATTGCGGCTTGAGCGTGAAATAGAGATCGTCAAGCGGCAGCGTGCCGTGTTCGACGATGACCTGATCGATCTCGCGCGCGCTGGTCAGCTGCGAATAGTCGGAGCCGATGGTGGCCGACAGCCGATTGCCGTCCCGCCTGACACCAACCACCCGCGAATTGATCGTAATGCGCACGTTGTGGTCGGCGAAAACCTGCGCATAACCCGCGTGGTTGAGACCGCCGATATCGGCCGCGAAAAACCGCTCCGGCGTGACGATCTCCAGTTCGGCCCCCGAGCGTGCGACGAACTCGGCTGCGACCAAACCGGCATGCGCGGCATTGTCATCATAAAGGATCACGCGCTGGCCCGGCTTGACATCGCCTGACAGCACATCCCAGCCGGACACGACGAGATCATTGCCGTCATTGAGGATCGCGGTGTTGGGAATGCCGCCGGTTGCCATGAAGACGACATCCGGTCCGGCGCCGACCACGTCGTCGGCCTCGGCATAGGTATTGAAGCGGAACGCGACCCCGTCGCGCTCGCATTCCGCCATCCGCCAATCAATGATGCCGATCATTTCGCGGCGGCGCGGAATGCGCGAAATCAGGCGCACCTGGCCGCCGGCCTCGCTCGCCGCTTCAAACACGGTCACGTTGTGGCCGCGCGCCGCCGCGACACGGGCTGCCTCCAACCCCGCCGGCCCGGCGCCGACCACGACGACCGTCTTCTTTTTACCGCGGGCCTTGGCGATCACATGCGGCATCGTCGCTTCACGGCCGGTCGCCGGGTTGTGAATGCAGAGCGCCTCATGGCCCTCGTAGATGCGGTCGAGGCAGTAGGTTGCACCAACACACGGTCGGATCCGATCCTCGTGTCCGGCGGCAACCTTTCTGGCAATGTGGGGGTCGGCAATGTGCGCCCGCGTCATGCCGACGACATCGAGCTTGCCCTCGGCAATGGCGTGGCGCGCCGTTGCCACGTCGGAGATGCGCGCTGCGTGCAGAATTGGAAACTTCGTCTCGTCGCGAACCTCACCGCAGAAGTCGAGGTGCGGCGCCGACGCCATGCCCTGGATGGGGATCACTTTGGTCAGCAAGGCATCGCTTTCGATCCTGCCCCGGATCAGGTTGATAAAGTCGATGTGGCCGGATGCCACCAACCGGCGGGCGATCTCGACGCCCTCTTCGCGGCTGAGGCCCTTGTCCCAATCCTCATCCGCCACCATGCGCACGCCGACGATGAACTTCGCGCCAACGCGGTCGCGAACGGCCTTGAGAACCCGCAGCGAAAAGCGCATCCGGTTGTCCAGGCTGCCACCGTAGTGATCTGTCCGCGTGTTGGTTCCGGGCGACCAGAATTGGTCCGCGAAATGGCCGTAGCATTCGATCTCGATGCCGTCGAGCCCGCCTTCGGCCATACGCTCGGCAGCGTCGGCGTAATCGTTGATCACGCGTTCGATGTCCCAGTCCTCGGCGACCTTCGGGAAGGCGCGGTGAGCCGGTTCGCGAAACAATGACGGCGCCAACACCGGAAACCAGTCGGCCTTGTTCCAGTTCGTCCGCCGGCCGAGATGGGTGATCTGCATCATGATCGCCGAACCGTGCTCGTGGACGCTGTCGGACAGCTCCCGGAGCCACGGCACGATGCCATCGTCATAGGCGTGCAGGTTGCCGAACGCGGCCGGGCTGTCCGCCGACACCACCGCCGAGCCGGCCGTCATCGTCAGCGCAATCCCACCCTTTGCCTTCTCGGCATGATAAAGGCGGTAGCGCTCTTTCGGGAAACCGTCCTCCGAATAGGCCGGCTCGTGTGCCGTCGACATGATCCTGTTGCGCAGTTTGAGATGCCGGATCGTGTAGGGTTGCAACAAAGGATCATCGGCCCGCGCCATCGTCTCACTCCCTATCTAACAGTCCGCTAAGATGCCCAAAATCCGTCGACCGATCACACCTGCCGCGGCTCAATCCCCGGTTCCGGCGGCGCCAATCGTCTCGGCAGCGGCGATGCCTCCTCATTCACAAGCCCATATACAGGCCACTGCGCACCTCGCCTAGGGCTCCTGCGATCAAATCACGGGGTTGCAAAGGGCAGCGCCCTTAACCAATCGCCGCTTGGCGGCGATCGATGAGGGGCTTGTCCGCCCCTCATACTCCCCGACCAGGGGATGATCCCCTGGACCCCGGACCTGAAGCAGCAGCGCTGCCAGCAACTGCGCCGGTGGGATCGACGGACCGCGCCTGCCAGCGCGTACATGCGATCGAACTGCTCGCTCATCCCGGCGAATGCCTCACGCACCAGCACACGGACCGGGCGCAGCCGATGCCCGGCAGCGACCCGCTCTTCAACATCAATATAAGAAAACACTCCAGCCTGATCGCCACCTGGCCCCGAGCGATGAGTTTGCAGCCTAGAAGGCATACTCATCAAACACGCGATCAATGTTGCCATCCCAGGAATTGTGGAAGCGATTGAGCAGCTCATCGGCCGGCGTACGCCCGGTTGCGGCGACTTCTTCAACAAACTCCAGAAATCCCGTTTCGTCTTCACCGCGACTGTTCAACATGCGCCGGTTCTTGAGGCCGAGCGCTGCGATCTTCACGGCCTCGCGCGCCACATCCAGGGCCGAACCGGAGCGGAACGGCGCTGCCAGTCCCGCGCGCGGCACCGCATTGCGCAAGTCCTGGCGCTCGGCGGCGGTCCAATCCTTGACGAGATCCCAAGCCGCATCGAGAGCGGCCTGATCGTAGAGCAGCCCGACCCAGAATGCAGGCAGCGCGCAGATACGCCGCCACGGTCCGCCATCGCCGCCTCGCATCTCCAAAAAGCGCTTGAGGCGAACCTCGGGAAATAACGTTGTCAGGTGATCGGACCAATCATCGACCGTTGGCCTTTCACCGGGCAGCTGTTCGAGTTTGCCATCGAGAAAGTTGCGGAACGAGGCGCCGGCGACATCGATGTATTCTCCGTCCCGGTAGACGAAATACATCGGTACGTCCAAGGCATATTCGACATAGCGCTCATAGCCCATACCGTCTTCGAACACGAACGGCAGCAGGCCCGTGCGATCCGGATCGGTGTCCCGCCACACCTCGCTGCGCAGCGACTTGAAACCGTTGGGGCGGCCTTCCTTGAACGGCGATGACGCAAAAACGGCCGTCGCAATCGCCTGCAGGGCCAACGACACGCGCAACTTCTTGACCATGTCAGGCTCGCTGGCGAAATCGAGGTTCACCTGGATGGTCGAGGTGCGATACATCATGTCGAGACCATGCGTGCCGACCAGCGGCATGTAACGGGTCATGACGGCGTAGCGCTTTTTCGGCATCGTCGGCATCTCGGACCGCTGCCAGGTCGGCGCAAATCCGACACCGAGAAAGCCAATCCCCAAGCGTTCTCCAATCTTGAGGCATTCACTCAAATGCTCGCCTGCCTCAGCGCAGGTTTCGTGCAGCGAAGTCAGCGGTGCACCCGAGAGTTCGAACTGACCGCCCGGCTCAAGTGATATCGTTTCGGTGGTGCGCCCGTTGGACCGCTTGAGCGCAATAATCGTCTCGCCTTCCTTGATCGGTTCCCAGCGATACTCGTCGATCATGGCCTGCATCAGGGCGCAAATGCCAGCCTCGCCAGCGTAGGCAACCGGCATACGATCCGCGGTGCGAAAGACGAACTTTTCGTGCTCGGTGCCAATGCGCCAATCGGATTTCGGTTTCTCGCCGGCTGCGATCCACGCGACGAGATCGGCATAGGCCTCGATAGGCGGGCTCGCCGCGCCGGGCTCTTTGGTGGACATGGCGAGGTCTCCGGGGGACGCTGTTGTGTGCTCGGATCGATCATTGCGATCAGACGAGCACGACACAACCCCTTATTGAGCGGTGAGTTGGCGTGCCGCAGAAAGCGTTTCACCGAACCGATCCCGATTGTCGGTCCTGCCCGACCGTCCACGTCTTTACCTAAGGCACTTTCCAATCGCCCAATGTGGCATTGACCAGGGCAAGAACCGCAATCGCCGCCGTGTCAGCCCGCATGATGCGTGGTCCGAGCGAAAGGCGCCGCGTAAACGGCTTGGACAGGAGGAAATCGCGCTCCGGCACGGAAAAACCGCCTTCTGGTCCGATCAGGACGGCGAGCGGGCCCGGGGCGACACGTTCGAGTGCATGTACGGGCGATTCAATCTCGGCGTCCTCATCGGCAAAGATCAGCACGCGGTCCGGCTGCCAGTCAGCGAGGACGGCTGCCAGCTTGCGCGGTTCGCGGACGTCCGGCAGGCGCAGGACACCACACTGCTCGGCCGCTTCGATCACGTTGGCGCGCATGCGCTCAAGATTGACGCGATCGGCAATTGTGTGGCGTGTGAGCACCGGCTGCAGGCAGGCAACACCCATTTCCGTCGCCTTCTGGACCATATAGTCCAATCGCGCCCGCTTGAGCGGGGCAAACAGGTAGGTAACATCGGGACCACCGGTTTGCGTGCGAATCTGGCAGTCTATGGTCAGGCTGCATGTGCGCTTCGACATCCCTGAGAGATGGGCCCGCCACTCGCCATCACGACCATTGAAGACAAGGATCTGATCGCCCAATCCGAGCCGCAGGACATTGACGAGATAGTGTGTCTGGTCGCGCGTGCAGACGACATCGAGGTCCGCGGCCAGATCCGTGTCGCAATAGAGCCTTTGGGCCTTGAAGTCATGAACTGGCATCAGCTCCTCGTATCGAACGCATGGTTGCCCCGGGGCCGTGTCCGAGACCTTCGACCACGGCGAAACCGGCGACGTCGTGGCCTATATATCACGCTGAAGTCAACGCGGTCGCCGGAAAGCGCCAACAGCGATGTCCGATAACTCGCAACGTTCATCCGTGATTGCCGATGCCAGGCCGGACAACTGGGTCGACCGGTACGCGCCGGCGTGGCTCAAGCCATACTTTAAACTGGCGCGCTTCGACCGGCCGATTGGCACCTGGCTGTTGCTGTTTCCCAGTTGGTGGGGCCAGGCGCTTGCCCATCTCGATGCCGGCCAGGCCTATCCCAACCTGTGGTTCCTCGTGCTGTTTGCGATCGGTGCGTTCGTGATGCGCGGTGCGGGGTGCACGTGGAACGACATTGTCGACCGCCACTACGATGGTCAGGTCGAGCGCACCGCCCTGCGGCCGATCCCATCGGGTCAGGTCAGCGTAACCCAGGCGCTGGTGTTTGCCGTGGTTTTGTGCCTGATCGGCCTGCTCGTGCTGCTTCAGTTCAACACTTTCACGATCTGGCTGGCGATTGCCTCGCTCGGCCTTGTCGCCCTCTACCCGTTCGCCAAGCGCTTCACGTACTGGCCCCAGGTGGTTCTGGGCCTGACGTTCAAGTGGGGCGCGCTGGTCGGTTGGGCGGCCGTTCAAGGTGGCCTCGCTGTCGCCGCGCTGGTGTTTTATGCAGGATGCGTGTGCTGGACGATCGGCTACGACACCATCTATGCTCATCAGGACAAAGACGATGACGCCGTGCTGGGGCTGAAATCGACGGCCCTGCGGTTTGGCAAGGCAACGGCGCCATGGCTGATCAGGTTCTACGGCGCGGCGATGTTGGCGTGGGTCATGGCGGCAATTCTGGTCGGGGCAGGACCGATCTTCTATATCGCCCTTGCCGCGACGGCCCTGCACTTTAGCTGGCAGATTGTAACGCTCGATACCGATGATGCCGACAATTGTTTGGTGCGCTTCCAGGCGAACCGCTATATCGGTTGGATCATGTTTGGTGGCCTTATCGCCAGCATGGCTGTGCAGCCTGGTGCCACCTAGTGGTCTGCATCACTTAAAATGGCGCATTCAGATGCGCTGCCCTGGTTCGTGAGCAGGAAGGCGTGCGAAAGCATAGCGTGTGCTATGGTGAGCACGGCTGACGCCCTCACGGGCCAGGGCAACGCACCGAAGGCGCTCAGATTTAGCCTGATGCCGGCGTTGCGGCGGCCTTATGATGCGCCAGCATCACCACGCCCACCGCGCCTTGGCACAGACCAAATCTGAGCGTCTGAATGCACCATTTTAAGTGATACAGACCACTAGAACCACCCGCCTTTATTCGGAATCGGAACGATCCCGAATAAAGGCAGAAAGTTGCTCGCCTCTAAAGTGGCGATCATCTTTGTGCTTTAAGTTGGAACCGCAATAGCGATTCCAACTTAAAGCACGATGATCTAGCGAACCTGTAAGCGAGCGTCTGATTGCGACCCCATTCAAGCGAGGCGTAGGCCATGGACCAGAAGGACGAACCGAAACAATTGTTGCATCTCGTCTTCGGCGGCGAGCTTGAGGACGTTGCCAGCGTCACTTTCAAGGACCTCGACAAGCTCGATATCGTCGGCATCTTCCCGAACTATGCAACGGCTTACGATGCCTGGCGGGATGCGGCGCAGCGCACTGTCGACAGCGCCCAAACACGCTATTTCATCGTCCACATGCATCGCCTGCTGGAACCGCAAGAGGACGTAGCGAAGACCTAGGCCGCAAACTCATAAATCCGGGCACATTGGCGCCGATTTGGCCTGGTGCCGGCGTTGCGGCGGCCTTATGATGCGCCAGAATCACCCACCGCGCCTTGGGGCCACCGCGTCTTGGCACAGACCAAATCTGAGCGTCTGAATATGCTTTTTTAGGTGATTGAGACCACTAGAGCAACCTGCCTTTATTCGGAATCGGAATGATCCCGAATAAAGGCAGAAAGTTGCTCGCCTCTAAAGTGGCGATCATCTTTGTGCTTTAAGTTGGAACCGCAATAGCGGTTCCAACTTAAAGCACGATGATCTAGGGAACCTCTGATCAAGTGTCAGGCTTCCAAAGGGCTGGTCCCGGTGGCGGGATCGTCAACGGCAGAGCCCTTGACTCAATCGCCGTTTGACGGCGATCGATGAGGGGCCGTTCAG
This sequence comes from Hyphomicrobiaceae bacterium, assembly GCA_965223355.1. Taxonomy (GTDB): domain Bacteria; phylum Pseudomonadota; class Alphaproteobacteria; order Rhizobiales; family Hyphomicrobiaceae; genus Tectiglobus. The sequence goes on along the minus strand of CBDCWE010000003.1, from coordinate 747,107 downwards.
CCCCTCAAACACCTCGACCAGGGGATCGGTTCCCTGGCCCCAAGCGTGTTCAGAGGGTCCCTAGGCGATGCCTGACCAACGCGAGAAGCGCCGACGGCGATTTGCCACCGGCAACGACAATCAGGAGCCGATTTGAACGAACGCCCGACAGGCCTGCACGAGACATCGCCAATCGGCGCCGATGGCACATCGCCCGCAGCCGCCGACCACCGCCGCGGGCTGCTGCGCCGTTTTTCCGCTCAGTTTGTGTTGCCGCAATGGCGCCAGATCCTGCTGGCACTGGTCCTGACGGCAGGCCTCGCCGCGGCGACGGGCGGCTATCCGTTGATCATCAAGTATTCGTTCGACACGATCCTGGCCGGCCAACAGGATGCCGTCTTGCTGGTGCTGTTGATGGTGATCGGCGTCACCTTGGGGCGCAGCATCCTGCTCTATCTACAAGTGGTTGCCAGCAACAAAATCGTGTTCAGGGTGGGCACCAACATCCAGAAGCTGGTGTTCGCGCAACTGATGGATGCTGACTTCGCACGACTGACCGAGCAGGCCCCCGGGCAACGTGTGTCACGCCTGACAAACGACGTGTTGGTGGTCCAGGCTGCAGTTCAGGCGGCCTTGAGCACTGCGGTACGCGATACCCTGTCAATCCTCGTGCTGGTCGCAACGATGATCTATCTCGACCCGATTATGTCGCTGGTCGTTCTCGGCATCTATCCGATCGCAGCCTGGCCGATTGCTTTGATCTCAAAGCGCCTGCGCGACGTTGCCAAAAGGACCCAGGCCGAACTGGGTGACATGACGGCGCTGCTCAGCGAGAAATTGTCGGCGGCGCGCCTGATCAAGACATTTCGGCTCGAGACCTATGCCGTCGGGCGCCTGAATGCGAGCTTCGAGGACATCTATGCGCTGCGCATGAAGGCGGTGCGCGCACGCGCCAAGCTCGATCCGAGCCTCGAGGCGCTTGGCGGGTTGGCGGTCGCCGGGGTCATTGCCCTCGCCTATTGGCGGATCGCCACCGAGGTTGCAACTGTCGGCGACTTTATGGGGTTTGTCAGCGCACTGTTGCTGGCGGCCCAGCCGATGCGGGCCCTTGGTAGCCTGACCGCACGGCTCAATGAAGGGCTGGCCGCCACCGAACGCCTCTATGAGCTGATCGATGATCGTGCGCAGATCGTCGACCCGGCCGAAGCACGTCCGCTTGAGGTTCGCGAAGGCCGAATTTCATTCGACAATGTGTCGTTTTCCTATCCGCGCGGCAGTGCGAGTGATGATGACAGACCGGCAGCGCTCCACGACGTCACACTCGATATTCGAGGTGGTTCGACAGTGGCGCTTGTTGGACGTTCAGGGGCGGGAAAGACCACTTTGATCAACCTGGTACCGCGCCTGTTCGATGTCGACACCGGCGCGATCAGGATCGACGACCAGGATGTTCGTGATGTCACGGTTGCAAGCCTGCGTGATGCGATTGCCATCGTCAGCCAGGACGTGACGCTGTTTGATGACAGCATTGCCGCAAACATCGCATTGGGAAGACCTGGGGCGGGCGCAGACGAGATCACGGCCGCTGCACAGGCGGCGGCGGCGCACGAGTTTATCGCCGTCCAGGACAACGGCTATGACACGCAGATCGGTGATCGCGGACAACGGCTATCGGGTGGTCAACGTCAACGCCTGGCCCTGGCGCGGGCGATTATCAAGGGTGCTCCGATCCTGCTGCTCGATGAGGCGACGAGCGCGCTCGATGCGCACTCTGAACGCCTGGTGCAGGACGCACTGGCCAAATTCGCCCGCAACCGCACCACGTTGGTGATCGCGCATCGCCTGTCAACGGTGCAGAACGCCGACATGATCTGCGTATTGGACCACGGCTGCCTTGTCGAGACCGGCACGCACGGCGAGTTGCTGGCACACAACGGCATTTATGCCGAGCTGTGTCGGTCACAGCTGCTGGCGGCCGATTCATAGCGCCCCGATGCGCCGCGACGCGGCGCAGGCAGGCTTGAGGAGACTTTCTATTCTATTCGCGCCGTAACACCGAGTTGACGATCCGGTTCGCAAAGCCGTTGGCGTTAAACGTCTGGCCGACCTCTTGCGGATCGTAGACGGTGTCCACCCAGTCGAAAAACTTGATCGGCGTTTTGTCGTTGTAATCGAGATAGCATTCAAAGAAATGGTCCAGGACGCCGGTGTCGGCCTGGCGGATATGACCGTATTTGAGTGACAGTTGCGCAGTGGCCTCGGCGATCGGAACGCCATGGCGAACATGGAGAAACAGCGTGCTCATCATGCCGACACGATCTGCACCAGACTTGCAGTGCATCAACATGGGGTATTCAATCCGTTCGAACAGATCGCGTGCGCCGTGAAGCTCGGCGCGTGTCGGGGCAGCGCGCGAGCGGACCTGGAAGTTCTCGAGCTTGACGCCATGGCGTGCACAGGCGGCGGTTTCGAGCCAATAGCTGCCGCACAATCGCTCGCCTCTGAGATTGACGATCGTTTTGACACCAGACCGCGCCAGGCGCGCAACCTGATGCGGCGTGGGTTGGGCTGCGCGCCAGCCGTCGGTGCCGGCAATGCGGTGCTTGTTCAGGTAGATGACGCGGAATATTCCGTGGTCGACGAACAGCATGTCGAGATAGCTGACGACCGGGCCGAGGCTGCGCTTCAACCAGTCTGGCGCGTGCGCCACGGCGCCGCGCCGGGCGCTGACGCCAACCCGCTTCAGAGCACTTCGCAATGGTTTTGCAAACTTCGCCATTCAGCCTTGTAGATGGTTACCTGCCATTGCGCGGAACTGCTCGTGCAGAGTGCTTCTGATTCGTTAATCTCGCCAATTGGTAGGCGCTGCTTATCCGCTCTTGCCGCCGCCTTCAACCATTGACCCGCCAATCCGCGATCTTCGCCACGCCAGCCGATCGATTTCTGTTGATTGCGCCACCTATCTGGCGAGATGCGTCATGCAATGGCGATGCGTCCGAAAGCCCCACCTGTTATGGTTAGGATCGTCAGGGCGCGTTCAATCGATCACGGTAGACGATCAGAACGCGAGACGACCGCTGTAAGTCGACAGGTTCAAGGAAAGTGCTTAAACGAAGAGGCGAAATTAAGCTGCCAGGTAAGCTGCCAGGAGTGTTGGTGCGATTGCGATGAAGAAGTCCGGCGAGACCGCTCGTCCCGGCAGCGCCGCTGTCGAACAGACAGGGCTCAAGCTTGCGACCTATCGGATGACCACGCGCTTGGTGGCACCGGCAGCGCCGCTGATCCTGCGTCACCGCGAGAGCCGCGGCAAGGAAGACCCGCAGCGACGGGGGGAACGGCTCGGCATCGCCTCGGTTGGCCGACCGGAGGGAACGCTGTGCTGGATCCACGCCGCCAGCGTTGGCGAGACCAACGCCGTATTGCCGCTGATCGATCAGCTGCATGGCGCGCATCCCGATGTGCGGTTTTTGATGACGACCGGCACGGTGACATCGGCAAAGCTGGCAGGCGAACGTCTCGCCGCCGCCCATATTCATCAGTTTGCACCGCTTGATGCGCCACAATATGTCCGCCAGTTTCTTGATCACTGGCGCCCGAACCTCGCCGTGCTGACGGAATCGGAGATCTGGCCGAACACGATCCTCGATTGCTATGAGCGCGGCATCCCGCTGGCCATTGTGAACGGGCGATTGTCGGAAAAGTCGTTCCGCAGATGGTCCAGTAACGAGAGCCTGGCGTTGCCGCTGTTCAACCGTCTCAGCCTGGTTTTGGCGCAGAACGAGGATCTGGCCGAGAAATTTCGCGAGCTTGGTGCGCGCGATGTGCGCTCGACCGGCAACATCAAGGTCGATGCGCCGAAACTGCCGGTGGATGAGGATGACCGGGCAGCGCTCACTGCGGTGATTGGTGACCGTCCGGTATGGTCGGCAACCAGCACGCATGCCGGTGAAGATGACGTCGTGATTGCGGCGCATGCGCGGCTCAAACCCGACCATCCGGGCCTGCTGACGATCATTGCACCGCGCCATCCCGATCGCGGCGCCACAATTGCCGCCCTCGGGCGCGACGCCGACCTCAACGTCGGGCAGCGCAGCGCCGGCGACGTGCCCGTCGAAGATACCGACATCTATGTGTTCGATACCATCGGCGAACTCGGCCTCGTCTATTCGGTGGTCCCCGTCGCCTTTATCGGACGCTCGCTCTGCGGGCGCGGTGGCCAGAATCCGATTGAAGCAGTGCGGTTCGAAACGACCGTTCTGACGGGCCCGGAGCATTCGAATTTCGCCAATGAATACCGGATGCTATTCGAGCGGGGCGGCGCAATCGAGGTGGCCGACGAGATCGAGCTTGCCGGCAGCGTGATGATGCTGTTGCGCGACAACGCAGAGCGGCGCCAACTGTTGCGCGGCGCGAACGATGCGATTGCTGCACTGGCGGGCGGGCTGGAGCGCACTGTCGAGGCGCTCGCCCCGCTGCTGCGCGCGGGCGACCAGGGTGTGGGCTGTGCCTCTTGACGAGCCGTCATGGTGGTATGACGTGCGCAACGCCTGGCCCGCCATCGTGTTGCGCCCGTTCAGCCAGATCTACGGTGCGGTTGCTGCGCGACGCTTGCGCGACGGCCCGAAGTACCGTTCCAAGTTGCCGGTCATCTGCATTGGCAATTTTACCGCCGGCGGCACTGGTAAGACGCCGCTTGCCGTCATGCTCGGTGATCGCCTGCGCCGATCTGGCGAGACGCCGGTCGTCCTATCGCGTGGCTATGGCGGCAGCCTCAGAGGTCCGCATCTGGTCGACCCCAAAAGCAGTTCGGCAGCGCAAACCGGTGATGAACCTCTGTTGCTGGCGCAACACCAAACAACCGTCATCGCCCGCGATCGCGTATTGGGAGCGCGATTTATCGAACAGCGGCAGTTGGGGACCGTCATCATCATGGATGACGGACTGCAAAACCCGAAACTTGCCAAGACCCTGTCGATCGCGGTTGTCGATGGCGCGCGCGGGTTCGGCAACGGTCATGTCATTCCGTCCGGCCCGCTGCGCGCACCGCTATACGAGCAGCTCGGGCTGGTCGGCGCGATCGTGCTGATCGGAGGCGGGCGACAGAGCCTGCCGGCAGGTCTGGAGGGCGCCTCCTGCCCGGTCATGCGCGCTGCGCCGGAACCGGTCGGTGATCTGGGCTGGCTGCGCGCGCAGCGGCTTGTGGCCTTTGCCGGGATCGGTCACCCGGAGCGCTTTTTCGCCCTACTGCGCGATGGCGGCGGCGAACTGGTCGAAACAATTGCGTTTGCCGACCACCATCCGTTCTCACAGGACGATGCCGAGCGGCTGCTGACGAGAGCCCGCGTCCACGCCGCCGCACTGGTAACGACGGAGAAAGATTTCGCGCGCCTTGCCGGCCATACCGGCCATGCGGCAACGTTGGCCGCGGCAACACGGGTGCTCAAAATCCGGCTGGCATTCGAGGAGCGCCATGACAACCGCTTGCTGGACCTGGTCGGGGCGGCGGTCGCACGCCATCGCGACCGCGCTGACAAGGCGCGATCGGACGGCTAAAACGGCGATGTCAACGTTGTGCTCTCAACGCCGCAAAGCGCTGCACCGAAACCTCGGCAGAGAAATAGGGTTCCTGGCGTTCGACGCTCCAATACTTGAGCTCTGACAACGGAATAGGTTTGGCGGTCACCGCGCATCTGACAAAGTCGCCGGGCGCCAACACCTGGAACTCGGAATCGCGATATTTGATGCGCGCTTCGCTCGCAAACCCCAGCGGTCGCTCAATCCGGTTCATTGCAACCCTCGTTCGTCGCCTTCGCTCGATTGATACTCAAAACAGCGAGCCCTGACCACTGCCTGATTTGTCGCCAATCTTGACGGTGGCGCGGACCGTTCCCGGTTTGGGTCGTGCCTGCGGTCTGCGCTTGTCGCCACCGCCATCGCCATCGCCAGCATCGGCACCGGAGCCGCGGGCCTGGACGTCGATTGTTCCATCCCGCAGCTCAATTTCGAGGGCCATGCCGGGCGAGATCTCGGCCCGTGTGCGCACCATCTGCCCGCTGCGATCACGCACCACCGCAAACCCTCGCGCCAGCACGCTATGATAGCCCAGCGTCGAGAGCAGCTTGGCAGTCCCATCGAGATGCGTTCGCCAGTCACCGAGCCGCTGGCGGAAGGCCCGTCCGAAGTCGGCCGCGATGGTGGTCTGGCGCGCTCTTGCCAGCGCACACCGGTTGTTGATCAGGTCGAGACGCAACCGCCCGCCGGTTGCCAGTAGGCGCGCGCGGTGACGGTTGGTCGACTGGGCGAAGCTATCGGCGTTGCGCCGGTGCAATAGGTCGATCTGCGCGCGGGTCATGGCGCACTTCGCAGACAGCAGGCCCGGGCGCAGACGACTTGCAACGCGGCTCAGCGCCAGGCCGTGGGCACGCGTATTGCCAAGCAGGCCCTGTGCCAAGCGACGCTCGACGGCATCGAAGCGCTGCCGGGGCAGGGCCACAAGATCGCCAAGCCGCGGCAGACCACGCGCGGCAGCGCGCAAATGCGCTCGCGCACTCTCGAGGCACCGGCGCGCGCCGGTCTTCAAGCGCTGGCCTAACTCCTCCGCTTGCCCCATCAACTCGCCGAACTTCGGCACCGCCCACTCCGCCGCCTTAGTCGGAGTTGGTGCGCGGGCATCGGCGACGAGGTCGAGCAGGGTCCAGTCGGTCTCGTGGCCGACCGCCGAAATCAAAGGAATTTCGCTGTCGGCAGCGGCACGTACGACGCGTTCTTCATTGAAACTCCAAAGATCCTCGAGACTGCCGCCGCCGCGCGCGACAATCAATACGTCCGGCCTGGCAAAGCGCCCACCCGGCGTCAAGGCATTGAAGCCGCGAATCGCGGTTGCAATTTCGGCCGCACTGTCCTCGCCCTGCACGCGCACCGGCCAGATCACGACATGGGCGGGGAAGCGCTCGTGAAACCCGTGCAGCATATCGCGGATGACGGCACCGGTCGGCGAGGTGACAATGCCGACCACCCGCGGCAGAAACGGCAACGGTCGTTTGCGGTCGTCGTCAAACAAGCCTTCGGCTGCAAGCGTCTTCTTGCGTTCTTCGAGCAACGCCATCAACGCGCCAACGCCGGCCGGCTCAAGCGCTTCGATAACGATCTGGTATTTGGAGGAGTTGGGATAGGTTGTAATACGCCCCCGGGCGATGACCTCCATACCCTCCTCGGGCTTGATCTTGAGCTTGCCGTAAACACCGCGCCAGATCACCGCGTCGATCTTTGCGCGCTCGTCTTTCAAGCCGAAGTAGCAGTGGCCCGACGAATGCGGCCCCCGGAACCCGGAGATCTCGCCGCGCAGGCGCACGTAACCGAAGCCGTCCTCCAGCATGCGCTTGATGGCGGACGCCAGTTCGGAGACGGAAAATTCCGCCGCATTTGACCGCCCCGACGGGTCGTGCGTTGTCTCAGGTACAGTATCAGCCACGAATCGGATCCGTTGTGTGATAGATGCTGCAATGATACAGCACCGGGCACTTGTTGCAGCACGTGCCACAAGGTTTTGGACAGAGGATGGCGGTGATCACAGCCCGGCCATGGTTGTTATTTAGTTCATGTCCGCCTGAGAACCCGTGAGATCATGGTTTTTGGGTGGCCGGCGCGGGATGTTTCGAGTTTAGTCTGACAGGTGATTGTTCGGAACGCGCTGGAGTTGGGGGTAGGGACGATGAATGTCTTGATACTCGGTGGCGGCGGCCGCGAGCATGCGCTGGCGTGGGCGATCAGTGCCAGCCCGCTGCTGCAAAAGCTCTACTGTGCGCCGGGCAATGCCGGCATCGGCCAGCTGGCAACCTGCGTTGCGCTCGATCTAGACGATCATGCGGCACTGGCCCGGTTTTGCCATGCCAATTCCATTGCACTTGTGGTTGTCGGGCCCGAAGCACCGTTGGTTGCAGGGGTGGTCGATTCGCTTAGCAGCGCCGGCATCAAAGTGTTCGGACCCAGCAAGTCCGCTGCACGGTTGGAGGGCTCCAAGGGCTTTACAAAGGACTTCTGCAGCCGGCACGCGATACCGACCGCATCTTACGCACGCTTTGGCAATGCGCGCCAGGCCAAGGCCTACGCCGCAGATCACCCCTTTCCCATTGTCGTCAAAGCCGATGGCCTGGCGGCCGGCAAAGGCGTTGTCATCGCACAAGACCAGGCCCAAGCGGCGCAAGCGATTGATGCCTGTTTCGACGGTGCGTTCGGTGCCGCCGGCTCGGAAGTGGTGATCGAGGAATTTCTGATCGGGGAGGAGACGAGTTTTTTTGCCCTCGTCGACGGCAATCACGCAGTGGCGCTGGCCACCGCGCAGGATCACAAACGCGTCGGAGATGGGGAAAACGGACCCAACACGGGCGGCATGGGCGCTTATTCGCCTGCACCAATCATGACGCCGGAGCTCAACGCGCGGGTCATGGACGAGATCATTTGGCCGACGGTGCGCGGGATGGCGGCCGATGGCACACCGTTTAGCGGCGTGCTCTATGCCGGCCTGATGATCACCGACAGCGGACCACAGCTCATTGAATACAACGTGCGGTTCGGCGATCCGGAATGTCAGGTCTTGATGCTGCGATTAAAGTCGGATCTGTTGACGGCTCTGCTTGCAACGTGCGACGGGGGTCTCGACGGCCTTGAACTGCGCTGGCATGACGAGGCCGCGCTCACCGTTGTGATGGCCGCAGAAGGCTATCCCGAGGCGCCCAAGAAGGGTACGGAAATCAAAGGCCTCGAGCTTATTGGCGATGACAACGTCGCGGTCTTTCACGCCGGTACGGCGCAATTGAACGGCCGCCTGATGGCGAACGGCGGGCGCGTGCTCAACATTACGGCACGGGCCAAGACCGTGTCGGAAGCACAAACCCTGGCTTATTCGGCCATCGATTTGATCGACTGGCCACACGGATTTTGCCGACGCGACATCGGTTGGCGGGCGGTGCAGCGCGAAACCATCCGCTCTTGATCACGCGCAACGTCGGCGCAATCGCCGTTGCGCCGCGATCGTTAAGGACCCACCGCATGGCTGGCCGAGCTGATCTCTTCCCAGGTTTTGCAACCCACATGGTCGACATCGACGGGCTGCACTTTCACGTTCGGGTGGGCGGCAGCGGTCCGGCGTTGCTGTGCTTGCACGGCTACCCGCAAAGCCACGTTTGCTGGCATCGACTGGCACCGCTTCTCAGCCCCCACTTTCAAGTGTTCGCCATGGATCTGAGAGGTTATGGGCAGAGTTCGGTGCCGGCATCCGACACCGCCCACGTGCAATACTCAAAGCGCACTATGGCGCGCGATGGCGTGCAAGTCATGCGCAAGCTCGGCCACGACAAGTTCCATGTCATGGGCCATGACCGCGGCGGTCGAGTTGCCTATCGTTTGGCACTCGATACGCCGGCGGCGGTCGACAGGCTGATCCTGCTCGACATCGTGCCGACCATCGAGCAGTGGGACGCAATGGACGCCGATCGGGCACTCACGACCTATCACTGGCAGTTCCTGGCGCAGCCCCGGTCGTTGCCCGAGACGCTGATTGGCAGCAATGGCGATTATTATCTCGATTACACGATCGCCAGCTGGACCCGGGACAAGACGCTCGCTGCGATCGACCCCGACGCGCTGGTGCACTACCGAGCGTTGTTGGCCGATCCCCGGCGCATCCACGCCGTTTGTGAGGACTATCGTGCCGGCGCCACTTACGACCGCAAAGCCGATCAGGCCGATCGTGCGGATAACCGGAAGATTGCCGCCAAGACGCTCGTGCTTTGGGGATCGGACTATCTCGGGCGCGGCAATGTCGCGACACTCGAGACCTGGCAGCGCTGGTGTAACGATGTCGCCGGACAAGAGATCGTGTCGGGACACTTCCTCGCGGAAGAGAACCCGCAAGCGACGGCCGCGGCAATCCTGGAATTTCTACAGTCCTGACGGACCCGACAGCGGCCGGCCGGTTGGCACGTCATACCAGCCCGCAATCAAATCATTCGTGCGCTTGGTTCTGACACGGAACACGTATGTTTTTCATCCGATGATTTTGCCGCCAGAACGGATAAGGCTTTCGTGGATGAAGTCGCCAGCGTGAATGGTATGGCATTTGGCGCATCGCTCTTTGTAGAGCCGATGCGGATCGAGGCTCTGGGCGTAGGCGATACAAGAACCAGCCAAGATGGCGATGAGCGCGACCATATTACCGAGCGATGTTCTTGTTCGAAGTTCCATATCCCGACCCATCTCAGTCTTGTCGCTTATGACCGGTCAACATGGCTGCTACGAGATTTTCGCCATGTCGCAGACCGGCGACCAGAACACCGACAACATGCAAACCGACAAGAACCAGCATTCCGTTCGCCAGTGCTTCGTGGACTTCTTCCACCCACTCGACACCCCAGAAGGCATTGGTCGTCATCATCCATCCCGTCAGCCCAAGGCCGATGATGCCTGCGAGCAAGGCAAGGATCATCGCTCCACCGGCCGGATTGTGACCAATGTAGCGGCGTTCTTGGCCACGAAGGACATCTCGGAGATAGCCGAACATTGCGAAAGGCGAGCGGACGAAATCGCTGAAACGGGCGTATTTGGTTCCGATAAAGCCCCAGACAATACGGCAACCCACGAGTGCAACAGCTGCATATCCGGCCCATTCGTGAAGTCGATCCCATTCGTCGGCAGTGATCCAGGCGATGGCAAAACTGGCAACGAGGCTCCAGTGAAAGACCCGGACGAACAGGTCCCAAACCTTTACGGTTGCCGGCAGCGCAACGCCGCCGGCCTCCCTTATCTCTCCGGTTGCGGATGACATCAGGATTTGACCTTCACGCGAACGATCTTGAGCGAGACAGGGTCCATGTAGATCTCAACGCGACGGTTGTCCTTGTCGAATGCGTAGGCTTCGTAGCAGCCGTCCTCCATCTCCATCTTTCGGATATTCTTGTAGCCAAGTGCTTCGGCGGCCGCGCGCGCATCATCCATTGTGCGCCACTGGCTTTGAGAAGTCTGCCCGCACCGGACATCGTCGTCGCTTGCAGCTGCCATGTTTGGGGCGAATGCCAACGAGGCCAGGATCGCCATGGATGCAAATGTCAGTTTTTTCATTTTTCGTCTCCTTCTGCGCCATCCCCTTGAGGATCCGCGGCGTTTATGGCTGACCCATCATCAGCCTGCCGTGGACGCTAGCAGGGTCTCGATTACAGGCCCCTGATGGCTCCCGTCAGCGTCGCGAAAGGGTTTTGTAAGCGAACTGCAAGCTTGGAAGCGGTAGGGTACACAGGCACAAATCCGACCATGCACTGCTGTTCTTTGAAGCGAAGCGGGACGAATGCAGATCAATCGCAGGCAAATAATGGTTTCTCTAGTGACCCTTGCTTGCTTGCCCAATCGGAAAGCACGTGCCGACCGTAAACATCGCAGGGGACGCAAGCCCGATTATGATCACGACTATGAAGATGCCGACGACGCGCGTCGCGCGGGTCACATCGTTCCGCTGCGTGATGTCTTGGACAACGTTCGAAAATCAATCAAGGGAAAGGTCGTCGGCATCGAGTTCGAAAAGGAGGACGGTCATTGGGTCTATGAGATAAAGATGATTGCCGAAGATGGCCGCTACATCGAGATTTATGTGGATGCCAAATCCAATAAAGTTCTGAAGATCGAGGGCAGGTAATGCGCATTCTCCTGATTGAGGACGAGGATGACATTGCACGGCGGATTGAGCGCGCTCTGCAAAGGTCCGGCTATATCATCGAACGTGCCAGTGATGGCGAGGATGCCTGGTTCCTAGGAGACAGTGAGAACTTCGACGCCGTTGTGCTCGATCTCGGTCTGCCGCAAATGGACGGCATCCAGATATTGAAGCGATGGCGCGAGGCGGACCGCAACATGCCGGTTCTTATCCTGACTGCACGCGGCAATTGGATGGAGCGAGTCGAAGGCATAGATGCTGGCGCTGATGACTATCTTCCCAAACCGTTCCAGATGGAGGAGTTGAAGGCGCGATTGCGCGCGCTCCTGCGCCGATCCACCGGAGGAGGTCAGCCGGTCATCACCATCGGTCCCGTGCGCATGGACACACGCCAGATGATGGTATCAGTCGACGGTGCCACACTTGACCTATCACCGCTGGAGTATCGGCTGCTGAGTTATCTGATGCACCACAAGGGCCGGGTGATTTCACAGCTTGAGTTGACCGAGCATGTTTACGGCGAGGACGTCGAACGCGACAGCAATGCCATCGAGGTTTTGATCGCACGAGTCCGCAAGAAGCTAGGCGTCGACTTGGTCAAAACGAGACGCGGCTACGGCTACATTGTCGACGCAGAGCGGGCGGTGACGTCTGACCAGGATGGATAGGTTCTCGATCAGGTTTCGTCTGCTCGTGGCAGCGGGGATAGCAATCGGCCTTGCTCTGGCGGCCTCTGGTTGGGGCCTCGAAAGGCTCTTCGAAAGGCATGTTGAACGCCGTGCTGTAGAGGACCTTAGAACCGATTTGCATGCCTTGTTGGGAGGGCTGCAGGTGGCCGGCGACGGTCAGCTGGTCGTTAGCAGACCACTGGCTGACCAACGCTACACCCAACCACTTAGCGGTGTTTATTGGCAGATTCTTCGAAATGGCCAACCACTGGAGAAATCACGTTCGCTATGGGACGAAGAGCTCTCTCTTCCGGATGATATTCTTCCGACCGGCGGTTATCACGAACATAAGATCAGTGGCCCAACTGGCCAGGAACTCTTGGCGGTAGAGCGCGCGATTGCGGTAACGCGCGGCGCGAAGACTTACGTCTTCCGGGCGACAGTTGCGGTGGATCTCCAGGACCAGGTTCTGACCGTTAAGGCCTTTCGCACAGACTTGATCGTCGGGTCGTCTGCGCTTGGATTGGCGCTGTTGGTTGCTTTCTGGATGGCGCTGAGCATTGGTCTCGCCCCCCTCAACCTGCTGCGCCGGGACCTTGCGCATTTGCGATCTGGCAAGGCTTTGCGCCTGACCGGGACCTACCCGAGCGAAGTACAACCTATTGTCGGCGATCTCAACGAACTCCTGAAGCAGCAGGAGATGATGCTCGCTCGCGCGAAGGCCCGGGCCGGCAACCTAGCTCATGGATTGAAGACACCACTTACGGCGGCGTTGGTCATGGCCGAGGAATTGACGGGAAAAGGTGAGCGAGAACTTGGGGAAGAACTGCAGGCGCACGTGGCGACCATGCAGCGCCACGTTGAGCACGAACTTGCTCTTGCCCGCAGTGCACACGGGCAAGCTTGCGCACCCGTGATCGTGCTTGGCGAGTTCGTGAGCCGGCTCGTTGAGACGATGCAGCGCCTACCCGGCGGTAGCGGGTTGAACTGGGCCGTCGACATTGGCAACTCGTTGTCGGTTAGGATTGACGAAACAACGCTCGGGGAGATTGTCGGGAACCTGCTGGATAACGCAAGAAAATGGGCGCATGGTAACGTCTTGATATCGGCGACAGCTCGAGGTGATTGTATAAGGCTCGACGTATTCGACGATGGGCCTGGCATTCCAGAAGACGAAGTAGACGGCATCGTTCTGCGCGGCAAGCGCCTCGATGAAACTCGATCAGGCAGCGGTTTGGGATTATCGATTGCTGCCGACATTGCAGATCAGATTGGCGGCCGATTGGAATTCAGCAGGTCCCCACTTGGCGGGCTAGGTGTTCACGTCGATCTTCCCTGTTCCGTGTCAGAACCAAGCGGACGAATGATTTGATTGCGAGGTTATACCAGCCCGCACAAATATTGATCGGCCCCATGAAGCCGGTCAATATTTATGTGGGCAGGTATCAATCGACCTTCCGGCTGGCCAACACCCGCATGAGCTTTGTTCGAAACTCGTCCTTGACCGGTTCGGCGGCTGTCAGGATGTCCGCGGCCTTGTGAAACTGCAAGCCGCCGAACCCTTCCAACTTGACTTCGACATAGACGTCCGGGCGGCTCTGACGTAAACGCGCATTGATTATGGTCTTTTGCAGCACCAGGACCGACTGGGTAAGGACAGAGACCATCGACGGACGCGGGCCAGAGACAACGTTGCGGGAGCCACCGCTGACGTCGATTGCGATGACAACATCGACTTCATCCGGCAATACCGAATAGGGCAACGGGTCGACGATGCCGCCGTCCACCATCGGTCTGCCGTCCACGATTACCGGCGAGAAGAGTGCGGGAATGGCAATGCTTGCGGCAATCGCCTGGCGCAGATCACCTTCGGCAAAGACGTACTCCTCACCGAGGCTCAGATCTGTCGCCACGATGTGCATTGGGATTGCCAGCTCTTCAAACGTGCCAGACATTTTTTGCGGCAGGACCAGATCGAGCAAGGCGGCTGGATCGAGCAAGGCCGAGCGCAGCGGCAACACATTGAGAAGTTTCCGGAGCGGCGGACTGCGTGCCATAAACAGTTGGCGAATGAGATCAAATCGTGCGCTCAGCGTTTCTTCGACCAGCGAACGGATGTAGATGGCCGATAGGCCCGATGCGTAAGCTGCACCCAACAACGCCCCGATCGACGTGCCGGCGATAACGTTTGGACGAATGCCAAGCTCGTCAAGCACTTCGAGGACGAGCACATGGGCAAGGCCGCGCGCACCGCCGCCGCCGAGCGTCAGACCGATGCGCGGTAAGGGCTGCGGCAGTTCGGCAAGTGTGCCGGACAAAGCTTTGACTTGCGGCCCGGTCGCCATGGCTTGATGTCCTCGGCAGCTTCCCGTCTCACGTGCGAACTCAATATGGGTTCAACCGGTTCCGGGGAGAATACCGCCCCTGCTTAAGAATTGAGGCACTTAACCGAAGCTTTTTTGAGCGCCGGCCAGCTCCGTGCCGCGCTTATGGTGCATGTCCCATAGGCGGTGCGCAACGAAGGCGGCGCACAAAAAGCGCCCGGCCCTGCGGGTCGGCTTGAGGAGGCCACCTGGTGCGTTGCGCCGCTTGCCCACCGAAATAGCGAGCGCTGAGCGCACAAATATCTCCCCGGCCGTTGGTTGCGTGCCAGGCGACACTTTGCACCCCCAGCCAGCATATCGCCGGACGTCAGCTCCCCCTGTCTGCGGCAGGCAGGGTGCGGAGTTTGACCGGCTGCGTCAATCGGGCGCTTACATGCCCGCGGCAACGAACATGTGATTGGGCCCTGCATTGACCGCATCGTCGTGTGGCCCGGATGTCTAACGACGTTCGCGAAAAAAGGTTTGCATGAGATCTGCCGCCGCGGTTGCCGAGATCCCGTCGTAAACGTCCGGTGCGTGATGGCAGGTTGCCCGGGAAAAATACCGGACGCCGTGCACGACACCGCCCATTTTGGCATCCTCGGCGCCGAAATAGAGCCGGCGGATCCGGGCCAGGGAGATTGCCGCCGCACACATTGTGCAGGGCTCCAAAGTTACATAGAGGTCGAAACCCGCAAGCCGTTCACTGCCGGTCGCCTTGCAGGCCTGGCGCATCACGAGTATCTCAGCATGGGCCGTCGGATCGTTCATCTCGCGGGTGCGATTACCATCGGAGGCGACAATGCGTCCGCCTGGTGCGACCAGCGCCGCGCCAACCGGCACCTCGCCGCGTCCGGCGGCAAGCTGCGCCTCTTTGAGAGCAACCGCCATATGGCTGGGCGGCACGGGTGATGTCATCAGGCTTCTCCACTGTCGAAAGGAATGTCATGCGTAATCGCGCACAAGGTCAAGACAGAAGCCCCGCGGGCGCCGGCCGCAAGCGGCCTCGTGCATCTAAAACCGGGGACCGGCCGGCGAGGTCCGCGCAACCGGCAGAGCAAGGCGAGACGATGCGAATCGCCAAGGCCGTGGCCCGTGCCGGGCTCTGTTCGCGGCGCGATGCCGAGCGATGGATCGGAGCAGGACGCGTTGTCGTCAATGGTGAGACGCTTACCACGCCGGCGCGGCTCGTCGGTCCCGGCGACGAGGTTGTTGTCGACGGCCGGCCGCTGCCGCTGGCAGCTCCGGTGCAGCTCTGGCGGTATCACAAGCCGCGCGGTTTGGTGACGACGCACCGCGATCCGCAAGGCCGTCCGACGGTGTTTGACAGCCTCCCTGCGGATTTGCCGCGGGTCGTTTCGATTGGCCGGCTCGATTTCAATACGGAAGGTCTGCTGCTGCTGACAACGGACGGCGGCCTTGCCCGACATATCGAACTGCCCGCGACAGGATGGATGCGCCGGTACCGGGTGCGCGCCCACGGTCAGGTGACACAGGGCCAACTCGATGCACTTCGGGACGGTATCACGATCGACGGCGTCAATTACGGCCCGGTCGAAGCAACACGCGACAGCAGCAGCCAGGGCCGCAATGTGTGGCTGACGGTTGGCCTGCGGGAAGGCAAGAACCGGGAAGTGCGCACCATCCTTGCCAGTCTCGATCTCGCGGTCAACCGACTGATCCGGATCGCGTTCGGCCCGTTTCAGCTGCTCGATTTACCATCCGGCGCGGTTGAGCCGGTAAAGCGTGGAGTGCTTGGTGAACAACTGGGCCGCGACGTCGCCGCCCAGTTTGGTCTCGAGCGACCAGCCACAGCGCGCCCAGCGCGGCCGGGCCGGTCAGCGGCCGGGCCGCAGACCACACAATCGCCATCACGGCGAACACGACAACCGGGCGCGGCTCGCCGCAACCAATCGAAACCAACGCACAAGTCGTCCAAGACGTAGGCGAGCCCGAAGCCATGCGGATCATTGCCGGCACACACAAGGGCCGCCGGTTGGCAACACCCAAAGGCCAGGACGTGCGCCCGACGTCGGACCGCGTCAGGCAGGCGCTGTTCAACGTTCTGGATCACGGCCTCGCGGACTTCTCGCTTGCCGGCGCACACGTTCTCGACCTTTTCGCCGGTACCGGTGCACTTGGCCTCGAAGCCTTGTCGCGCGGGGCTGCATCGTGCGTTTTCGTCGACAACGCTGCGGCCTCGCGGGCGCTCATTCAGGACAACATCACGACCTTTGGCTTCGGCGGCGCGGCGCGCATATTTCGCCGCGACGCGACAGACCTCGGACATTCAACACAGTCCGTGGTGTTCGATCTGGTGTTGGCCGATCCGCCCTATGGCTGTGACCTCGCCGCGCGCGCGATTGCCAGCGCACTGGCCGGTGGCTGGCTTGCCGACAGCGCCGTGGTCGTCATCGAACAGCACGCCGATGCTGCAATCGACCTGCCCGACGGCCTGATCGAACTTGATCGCCGCCGCTATGCAGACACACACATCATCATCGCCCGGCGCGCCGGCGGACACTAAGCTCGCCTTTTGTTTGTGTTCTGGAGTAACAGACGCTTGACGCGTTCCCCCCGGGAACCAAGCGTCTGATACCGGCCACTAGATCATCGTGCTTTAAGTTGGAACCGCTATTGCGGTTCCAACTTAAAGCACGATGATGATCGCCACTTTAGAGGCGAGCAACCTGCCTTTATTCGGGATCGTTCCGATTCCGAATAAAGGCAGGTTGCTCTAGGGCCTGTTGAGTATCAGGCGCCATTGATGATTGCCGCCGCGGCGTAGATCATCGCGCTGAAGCTGGCGTCAGTTTTGTCGCTGCGCATGGCGATGCACTTGAACTCTTTGAGTTTGCAGAAGAAATTCTCGATGAGATGACGCCACTTATAGATTTCGGCGTCAATCTCCAGCGGCGCAACGCGATGCGGCATTTGCGAAATGACGGCCTTGGCGCCGCGTTCGTTCAGCTCTTCGATAATCCAGCTCACATCGAACGCCTTGTCACCGAGCAAGGCATCGAACGCGACATCCTCAATGAGCGGCGCAACGCCAACCGTGTCGTGGCGATGGCCGGGCAGAAGTTCGAACCGCACGAGATTGCCGAGCGCGTCCGTGAGCGCCAGGATTTTGGTCGTCAGCCCGCCTCTCGACTTGCCGATAGCCTGGCTCCCGGTCCCCCTTTTGCGCCCTGTCCGTGGCGGTGGACCTTGACGATTGTTCCGTCGACCATCGCATATTCGATATCAGGATCGCCGGATAAAGCACCGAAAACGCGTTCAAAAACACCGAGCTTCACCCACTCTCGAAAGCGCTTGTAGACGCTGTTCCATTTGCCGAACTCTTCCGGTAGGTCGCGCCACGGACTGCCGGTCCGCACGATCCACAGGACGGCTTCCATGAACGTGCGGTTGTCGCTGCCCGTGCGGCCGGGGTCGGTTGGCTTGCCGAGGCAGTGCGGCGCCATCTTCTTCCACATACCGTCAGTGATCACACGCCGTGCAGCCATTCAAGCCTCCCTCCAAAAGGAAGCTTGAATCAGAAAACAACTGATTCGTGAATCGCTGATACTCAACAGGCCCTAGAGAATTTCGTCGGTTTCTTGTCCGCGGCGTCGACAAAGTCAAAGCCGAATGGCCCTAATCTGCACCGCCCACACCCTCACCAAACTCGCAGCAGCTGCACAAATGAGCTATTCTCAAAGCGACCAACCTCAAAGCGGCTCTACCTGGACGGGCTGCTAGGGGATGGTCCCTTGGGCGGGCAGGATGACGGGCGGGCAGCCCCTCATCGATCGCGGCAAGGCGGTGAATAAGTCAGGGTTTCCGGCCCCAACAACCCGACTACAGGGCCGGGCCCTAAGGCTGTAATACTACCGCGCAGCGGCGCGTGGAGGGCGGGCGTTGGAACCTGGCAATGATCTGTGGGTGTTCGGATATGGATCGTTAATCTGGCGCCCCGGCTTTGCGTTTGAAGACAAGCAATCAGCGAGGCTGGTCGGATTTCGGCGGGCCTTTTGCGTCTATTCCACTTTTCATCGCGGAACCGAGGCCCGGCCGGGGCTGGTCCTCGGGCTCGATCGCGGCGGCGTGTGCGACGGCGTGGCCTACCGAGTGGCGGCGGAACGGCGCGAGGAGACGCTCCACTATCTGCGCGAACGTGAGCAGGTCTACGGCGTCTATCGCGAGTTTCAGGCTCCGTTGCAGTTGTTCGGTGGTAGGAACGAGACGGTGTCGGCCGTCACCTACGTGGTTGAACGTGCCCATCCGAGCTACGCCCATCACCTACCCTTCGCCAATCAAGTTGCAATCATCCGCAGTGCGCGCGGGCTGTCGGGGGCGAACATCGAATACCTGGTCAACTCCAGTGAACACCTGCGCGAGTTGGGCATTCGCGACCGCAACATCGAACGTCTGGCGGTTGCCGCCGGCGGCTTGTTTTCATCGTCCTACGGTGACCCGGAAGCATTGCGCCAGCGTTCGCTCTCGTTGGCTGCAACGTGCCAGCCTGGCGTGGCGGCTGGTCCGCAGTTGCCGCTCGATCAACGCCGGCGGTTCGGGTATCGCAACAAACTCGGTTGACGTGCAGCCTGTCGGTGCGCGCTCGCCGACGCCGATAACGTTTCGGTGCTAGATCATCGTGCTTTAGAGGCGAGCAACTTTCTACCTTTATTCGGGATCGTTCCGATTCCGAATAAAGGCAGGTTGCTCTAGGACGAGCGCGAAATCCGTTCGATCTTGGCCTGCATGGCTGCCAGTTCGGCCTTGAGCTCATCGATTTCCGATATCGGTTGTGGTTCCCGCTTGGGCTGTTTATGGGGCTGCTCATGGCTGCCGGCGCCATTCGCTGGTGCTGCCACAGGCGCGGGCGCTTCCCCAGTTGGCGCCGTTGAAGCATCGTCTGATTGTGACGGCTCAGACTTGGTGTCACCGGCCGCACCAGGTGCCCACATCGCAAAGGCCTGTTCGAACATGGCGAGGTTTTTGCGGGCCTGTTCCTGATAAACCTCGAAGGCGTTGGGACCCCAGTTGGCAAACTGCGCGCGGTACCGTTCGTGCTCCTTGGCCAGCGCATCCATCGAAAATTGCAGGTAGCTTGGCACCATCTTGCCGATGTTATCGTCGTAATAGCGGATCAATTGACGCAAAAACGGGATAGGCAGCAACGTCGGACCGCCTTCCTTGCCTTCCTGTTCGACAATGATCTGGGTGAGTACCGAATGCGTCAGATCCTCGCCCGACTTTGCATCGCGGACCACGAAATCGCGGTCCGAGCGGACCATGCGGGCCAAGTCATCAAGCGTCACGTAGGAGCTGGTTTCCGTATTGTAGAGACGGCGGTTGGCGTACTTCTTGATGACGACCGGTTCGACCGATCCGGCTGAGCGATCGTTGTTGTCCACCATGATGGTCATGCCCTTGTTCTCTTTCACCGCACACAGCCTTGCCGAACATTGTGCATTGCGGAATAGTAACACTCAAAGACCGGGCGAACCAGACGTTTTGTCGCGGCGGCGGCGGCAGCGATGATGCCGGGCCGGCCGAAAGCCGAATTGCGGCCGTTGGATCGTGCTGATAGGTGATGGGGACAGATGTTCGAAAGGCGAACTTTTCGCCGTGTCAGCCCGTGTCCGCCCCGTTATCAGCAGACATGGTTCACGCAGCCCACTGCTGCAACTTCAGGAGACGCGTTATGAGCCAAGCCGAAAATTCGATTGTCATTGCCAGCGCCGCGCGCACGCCGGTCGGATCGTTCAATGGTGCTTTTGCGAACGTTTCTGCTCACGACCTGGGCGCAACGGCGATCAAGGCCGCCCTCGCGCGGGCCAACGTCGAAGTTGGCGATGTCTCCGAGGTAATCATGGGTCAGATCCTGGCCGCCGGCATGGGCCAGAACCCGGCTCGGCAGGCCTCGCTGGGTGCCGGCATTCCGGTGGAAGCACCGGCCTGGGGCATGAACCAGCTGTGCGGATCGGGTTTGCGTGCAGTCGCGCTCGGCGCGCAGCAGATCGTCGACGGTTCGTCCAGCATTGTCGTCGCCGGCGGCCAGGAAAACATGAGCATGGCGCCGCATGTTGCGCATCTGCGTGAAGGCACGAAGATGGGTGATACCAAGTTCGTCGACTCGATGCTCAAAGACGGCCTCATCGATGCCTTCAACGGCTACCACATGGGCAACACCGCGGAAAACGTCGCGCGCCAGTGGCAGATCACACGCGAAGAGCAGGACAGTTTCGCCGCTGCATCTCAAAACAAAGCCGAAGCCGCGCAGAAAGCCGGCAAGTTCGCGGACGAAATCACGCCGGTCACCCTCAAGACGCGGAAAGGCGAGATCGTCGTCGACGCCGATGAATACATCAAGGAAGGCGTCACGGTCGAAACGTTGGCCAAACTGCGCCCGGCATTCGATCGCAACGAGGGTACAGTCACGGCCGGCAACGCATCCGGGATCAATGACGGTGCCGCTGTGGTCGTCTTGATGAGTGCTGACGAGGCCAAACGGCGCGGCATCGCGCCGATGGCACGGATCGTGTCGTGGGGACATGCTGGTCTTGATCCCTCGATCATGGGAACAGGACCGATCCCGGCCTCCAAAAAGGCTCTGGAGCGTGCCGGCTGGACCGTCGATGATCTCGACCTGATCGAGGCCAACGAAGCCTTCGCTGCCCAGGCCTGTGCGGTCAACAAAGGCCTCGGCTGGGATCCCGACAAAGTCAACGTCAACGGCGGTGCGATCGCGATCGGCCACCCGATCGGTGCCTCGGGCGCCCGCGTCCTCAACACCTTGCTGTTTGAAATGCAGCGCCGCGATGCCAAGAAAGGTCTTGCAACGTTGTGCATTGGCGGCGGCATGGGCGTTGCAATGTGCGTTGAACGCGATTGACCCTGATACAGTTGTCGGGCCCCGGCGCGCATCGGGGCCCGACCCGCAATACCGTTGGACCTAGCGCCCAACAATCACGCGATTGCCAGCACCCGTTGCACATGCCGGTGACTTCGTGTCAATGACGTCGTATCGTCGTATCAATGGCAGCCTGAGCGTTCGCTGCGGCGCTCGCAGCAATGATAAGGTGAGCCCAGCCGTCGGCGCGGGATGCGCGTTGACATCGATATGCAAACTGAGCAAAGCCGGTTCCGCAGTCTTTTAACACGGTGTTTATTGATCTGCTCGCAGCGACAACCGCCAGGCTAGGCCGTGTGTGATTGGCGTTGCTGGACACCAAACAACAGGGAGAAACTTCATGTCACGCGTTGCACTTGTTACCGGCGGCACTCGTGGAATTGGTGAGGCTATTTCGATGGCCCTGAAGCACAAAGGCTATCGTGTCGCTGCCAACTATGCCGGCAATGATGAGGCAGCCCAGAAGTTCCAGGCCGCAACCGGCATTCCGGTTTACAAATGGTCGGTTGCCGACTTCGAGGCCTGCGGGCACGGCATCGCGCAAGTCGAACGCGACGTCGGTCCCATCGATGTTCTCGTCAACAATGCCGGCATCACGCGGGACGGTATGTTCCACAGAATGACCAAAGAGCATTGGGACCAGGTGATCGGGACCAATCTGTCAGGTCTGTTCAACATGACACGCCATGTCTGGGAAGGCATGCGCGACCGGAGCTTCGGCCGCGTTATCAACATATCGTCGGTCAACGGCCAGAAGGGCCAGGTCGGGCAGGCCAACTACTCGGCGGCCAAGGCCGGCGACATCGGTTTCACAAAGGCGCTGGCACAAGAAGGCGCCCGAAAGGGTATAACGGTGAATGCCGTGTGCCCCGGCTATATCGGCACGGAAATGGTGCGCGCCGTTCCGCAGGACGTTTTGGACAAAGCCATTCTACCGCAAATTCCGGTCGGGCGCCTCGGCGAGCCGGAAGAGATCGCGCGCTGTGTCACGTTTCTTGCCTCGGATGACGCCAGTTTTATTACCGGCGCAACGCTGAGCGCCAACGGCGGCCAGTATCTGATTTAATCGACGACATCGCCGGCGATCGGATGCGATTGCGCGGTGGCGGCTGCGCGGTGGCAGCAACGACGGCCAAAACCCCGACACGCAAGACAGTCGGGGTTTTGGCACTTTATTGGCGTTGACCACGGGCCGGCTGGCCTGTTCAACCCCTCAGGCGATTGCGCACAATGCGCGGGAAATCGTCCGCATCCGCACCTTGCAGCACCGGATCGGCCGATACGCCGGCCGCTGTTGCCGGTGCCGGCGGCTGGCCTGGCACCGCAGCGGCGGGCTGCTGGCCGGCAGCTACCGGCTGGTCGCCACCGGATCGCCACCAGTCAGGCCCGCCGGGCTGACCTTGCTGGACCGCCATCGCCGGTGACTGTCGGGCGGCGGGCGATGCGGCGGGTTGTGGTGCGGCCGGTGGCTGTACGGCCTGACCAACCGGCATTGCAGACGGCGTCGCAGGCTGCATCGCGGAGCCTTGTTGGGCCCGCGATCGTGCTGGTTCAACCTCTCCGACAAGCAAATCGGATTGCGGGCTTTCCACTTTCGGCGACGCCGCAAACCAAGCGTCGATCAGATCGAGTTCGGCCACCGACAGGTTGAGACCGTGCTTGTGACAGCGCCCGACAACGTAATTGCGGAAACGGCCGGCAAACAGTGCCGCGGTTGCGCCCTGCTCGAACCACGGATCGCCATCGCTGATGGCGTCGAGCACGTACCGTGCATCCTCCGCAGCAACGCTAATGCCGATCTCTGCCGCGCGCGCAGCCACGTTCTCCAGTGTCGTGACCCCCTGCAGCTGGTTGTCTGAGATCTCCTGCGCGAAAATGGCAAACAACGCGCGATATTCCGGCGGCGAGAACGGCGGCGCCGCACATGCCGCATGAATGCGCGAGATCGACTGGTGCAGGTCCTGCGCAACGATTTGGTCCGTTTGCTCGATCTGCGGTTCAGGCTGTGTCGCCGCAGCCGCCGCACCGGCAGCGGCCGGCACGGAGGTTTCGAGCGGCGGCTGCGCTGGCGGCAACGAAGCCGCCGGTGTCGCGGCCGCGGCGGGCGATGGCTGCTGGGCGGGGATGGCCGGCTCGGGCGCGGGTTGCGCGGCCAAAGGCAGAGGTTGCGGTGGTGCAGCTGGCGGTGCAACGGTTTCGGGCACGAGGTTCGACAAGGCGCGCGCCGCCTCGAACGCCAGATAGGGCGGCTCATTGGTGAGCTTGATCGACCCGGGCAGTTCAGCCAGCAGCAGCTCACGGAAACTGCCGGCCCCGGCCCATGCCGAGCCGACGGTGCGATCATGGCCAAGAACCCGCGTGGCACGCTCGGCCAGGGCTTCGAGCGGTACCGGTCGATCGGCTTCGAGCACCGCTTGTACGACCTGGTCAATGATGAGATCACGATTGGCAAGGGTGTCCGCGCCGGCGGGCAACGCCGTGCGGTGATCCATGGTCATGCGGTCGCCCTGCAGATGCGCAATCAAGTCTGCTTCGCGGACCTCGCCATCGCTCAGTGCCGTATAAGGCGCGACCGTGTTGTCGTTGGCGAAAATCACCGTGCGCTTGGCGTGAGAGCGCAAGCGATGGAGCACCGGGGTAAAGTCGGCGTCGCTTGAGAGGATGATGAACTCGTCAAAGTTCGTCTTGTGGTCCAGATAGTCGCGAATATCCATGACCATGCGGATGTCGGAAGAGTTCTTCAGCTGCGCGGTGAGCGGCGGACAATCGATAATCTCGAAGCCCGACCTGAGAAAGTGATGGCGCACGAATGCAAACGAGTTCATGTCGGTCGTGTTGTCCGACGTGTTGCGCCGCGGAACCGGGTTGCCATAGCATCGGTTCATCACCAGACGACGGTTGACATTGCCGGGCAGAGCATTGGTCGGCGTGATCAGCTGACCTGAGGCAATCGCCGCGATCCAGCCGGTTGCATCCTTCGCAAAGCGCTTCGCAGCCTCTTCGCTCTTGCGCTTGAGCGACAGGTAGACATTGTCATAGTCGACAAAAACCGCGCTCAAGATGGGCTCGGCAGACTCTTTGTGCATTTTGAAACGACCCCCCCGCTACGTCGCTGTACTCTCCGAATCGGAACCCAGAATTGGACGAGTCGCGGGATAGTCGCAAGCGCGCCGCCGCATCGTCTCCTCAGTGACGTTCGTTTCGCTTGCAGATCAATGTGTTATCTGCGCCCAGCCGATGGAATATGCGGTGGAAAACCAACCCCTGTCGCGGCCGAGAGTGCGTGCTGCTTCCCGCGTCGTGATCCCGCGGGGTGTCGGACGCGGGCGCGGTCGGCCCGGATTCATATCGACCGGCTGTGCGCGTCGACCGCGTCAACGGCGCGGATCGAAATCGCGGGGCGCCATCTCAAAACCGTCAAACTCAAAGCCTGGCGCAACGGTGCAACCGACAAGCGTCCATGCGCCACGCGAGCGGGCCTGCTGCCATGCGAACCGAGGGACGACGGCCTGCGGGCGCTGCCCGGCGCCCAGATCGGCGCCGAGTTCGACGTCAAAGCTCTTGCCCGGGCGTTCCGCGATCGAAAGCGTGAGTGGATCGCCGGCATACCAATGCCAAACCTCGACGGCGTCAACACGGTGCCATGCCGAAACCTCGCCGGCGCTGAGCAGGAAGTAAATCGCCGTACTCGCCGCCCGACCAGCGCCATCGCACCGTTCATCACGAAAGGTCTGGCGAAAATGACCGCCTTCGGGATGGGGCTCGAGTGCCAGCAGGCTGATAACGTCATCGGCCCTGATCATCGCTTCACTGCCGCAGCGTTCGTCGTCGGTTGTCGCTCGAAGGCGCACGAGCCTGTCCGGTCGATGATGACCGGGCCGTCCCACACAGCGCTATCAGTTGCGGTGCTGTCACAGCTCATTCGGGCCCGGCCACGCATCTGCGCGGTGGTCGTCAAACTGCCGGTTGGTGTCGAGCAGCACGATGACTGCCAGCGTATCGCTCGTCAGCTTGGTGGCTCGGTAGTGCATGCTCAGCATGTTGCCGGATTGCAGCGTGCAAATTCCGCGGGCGCGCTTAACCACGCGTCCGCTTTTGAGCGTCAGTGGTTGTTGGCGTTCGATCGTGCTGCGCCCGTTGCAGTCGGCGGCCTGCTGCGCCAGCAGCCGCTGCAACGCCGACTGCGGCGTTACGCCGGTGCCGGTGTAAGCCTTCATGCCGCCAATCAGGCCGTTAGTGTACTTCCAGTTGACCGGAAACTGCTTCAGCACGTTTTCGCCGCTGGGCAAAATCGTGTAGGGCCGATTAGCCCAGCTCAAATAACGGATTGCAATATCCAAAGTTTTGCCGCGCGAGAGCACCTTTGCACCGGTTCCGGTCGACGATCCCGATCCACCAAAGGCACCGCCGGAGCGCGGTGCACGGCCAAACGCGCCTTGATTATTGCCGGCGAACGCATCCGCGTTGGTGTTGCGCTTTGCATTCCAACATCTGGCCACCTGACCGGCTGCCTTAAACGTTCCGTCGAGCCGGAACGATGACGAGCCGGACGGTGTCCGGATCGTCATAACCCGGCCGCGCATGAGCGCCGTCACGCGATCGGCAGAACGACCAAGGTTGATAAACGCACTGCGGCCCCGAAAGAACCCATTGCCCCGCAGAACGGTTCGTCCGTCAACTTTGAGGCGGGCTGGGAATTTTGTTCTGACCCGCCGCGGCCAATCGGACTTGTAGAACTGCAGCAGCCACAGTCCGGATTCAAAGGCTGTAAACGCAACCCGCGTTCCGCTGCGGTACCTGGCCGACGCCGTGCAATGACTGAAGGACCCGGTGTCGGAGTACACAACGTGAATGATCCAACTGCCGGATTTTGAAAACCGCTTGATGTTCGCTTTGCTTCGCGCGAGCGCAGCGGTTGCCAAAGTCGCCAACGCTATGACAGCGCTCAACGTCACTGCGATAGCCCATCCTGCGATTGGTCTGGAGGGAGCGGCCATCCACATGTCTTTGTCTCACTTGCCTCGGTCTTGCCTCGGTATTGCCCCGGTCCTACTTCGGTTGGACTCAGGCAAATGTTAGCGCCGAAGTTGCGATTGTGGAATTCAATAGTGCGCCAGCGCCTGAAGATTGTGGGTGAATGGTTGCAATGGTGCCGGCTTTACCACGCGCGCATCGTCGTTAATGTTAGTGCAATCTTGACACCGGGCAGTCGAACAGACCATCGCCAATCGGTTTAGGGACCGTGTGATCACGTCGCGGGCTGCCAAACGGCCCAGCCCGACGGTCGGGTTGTTCTAACGCTCAAGACCCTCACCGGTCAAAGTAGCCGCATTGCACAGTCCCGCACTAGAGCAACCTGCCTTTATTCGGAATCGGAACGATCCCGAATAAAGGCAGAAAGTTGCTCGCCTCTAAAGTGGCGATCATCTTTGTGCTTTAAGTTGGAACCGCAATAGCGGTTCCAACTTAAAGCACGATGATCTAGACGTGAAATATGCGCGCAGAGGACGGGATAGTTCATGGGAGGGGCTGTTGATGAGAGGTGTTGTTTCAGGTCTGATTGCCGTGGCATTCGCCATGCTCGGTCCGTTCGGCGCCGCGGCAGGCGATATCGCGGTTGGCAGCATTATCATCGAGGATCCGTGGTCACGCGCGACGCCGCCGGGCGCCACGGTCGCTGCCGGCTATGTCGGGGTTGTCAACATCGCGGAAGCCGGTGACCGATTGGTCGGTGCCAAGTCCGATGTTGCCGAGCGGGTCGAAATTCACAGCATGAAGATCGAAAACGGCATAGTGCGCATGCGCCAGTTGAGCGGTGGTCTCGAGATCGGCGGACGATCCGCGGTGACGCTCAAGCCCGGTGGCTATCATCTGATGTTCATCGGCCTGAAAAAGCCGCTGCGAAAGGGGCAGGACTTCAATGTAACGCTGACGTTCGCACGGGCCGGCAAGATCGATGTGCTGTTTCGGACTGGCGGTGTCGGGGGCAAATCCCCCTATCCGAGCAAGGACCATATCAGCGGGTCGGCCAGCGGCGCCGATCGTGGCGTCCACAAGAACTAGAGCCCGTCAGGCTGAGTTCGAACGATCCCGCGCGCCCGCCGGCTCACCCCGAGGCCATGATCTCATGGATCGTTGCGGAGCGCTGGGAGGTCGTCGGGGTGCGGCCGGCGGTGCGGACTGGCGCTGTGCTTCCGGTTCGGGCGGGAACTGGTCGCGGGAACCTCCGAACCAGACCAAGGTCCAGGGTGAACGACCGAGATGATCCCCTTATCGAGGCGTTTGCAGGGCTGAAAGCCCTCGCGGTTCGCCGCCAAGCGGCGATTGGTTAAGGGCTCCGCCCTTAACGATCCCGCCAAAGGGCCCGGCCCTTTGGAAACCCGTGATCCGATCGGAAGTTCCTGAGATCATCACACTTGCGATGAAACCTTTCGCCTGCCGTGCGATTCTGTCACACTATGGCAAACGCTGGTCAACAGCGGACATTGAAGGTGGAGGCCGTCATGAAGTCCATTCTGGTCCCGGTCGAGGACCACAACGCCATCGACTCGGTGATCGACACCGCCGCACTCGCCGGCGATCTACTGGCCGGCACGGTGACGGGAGTGGCGTTGCGCACCATGCAGTTTCAGGTGGTTGGTGCCGAACCTATTGTCGCCGTCAGTTTTCCGCCGGCGGATCAGGACGATGAAGACGCCATCGCCAAGAGCCGCAGTCTGTTCGATG
The DNA here is from genome assembly GCA_965223355.1 of Hyphomicrobiaceae bacterium. Lineage (GTDB taxonomy): Bacteria > Pseudomonadota > Alphaproteobacteria > Rhizobiales > Hyphomicrobiaceae > Tectiglobus. The sequence goes on along the minus strand of CBDCWE010000003.1, from coordinate 718,769 downwards.
CACGGACTGCTAAACGCCGGGCGCCGGGCGCGGCGGCGTTTGATTGGAGCGGGGCCGCCGCCTATGACGATGTCGGTTTGGGGTCGCTGGCGCGTGTTTATGATCTCACGGTCGTCGGGCGGCCGTCGTCGAGTGACGGTGGCGCCCGCATGACGACGTTGGAATCGGTCCTCTTTGACGGCGGGCGACCAACGCTGATCGCGCCACCCAAGTCGCCTGCCCCGTTCGGCAAGAACATTGTCGTATCGTGGAACTGCAGCACCGAGGCTGCGCGAACGCTGGCGTTTGCAATGCCGATCCTGCAACGTGCACAACAGGTGAACGTGTTGACAATCGAGGAAGCCTGCGTTGCCGGGCCAACCGGTGCGCAGGCCTGTGCATGCCTGGCAGCAAACGGCATTGCGGCGCGGGAACTGACGACCTCGGCCAAGGGCCGCAGGCCCGGTGCTGCGATCCTGGAGGAAGCCGCCGGGATGGGCTGCGATCTCCTGGTCAAGAGCGCCTATACGCAAAGCCGATTGCGCCAGATGATTTTCGGCGGTGCGACCAGCCACATCCTGGCTTGCGCGGAACTGCCGGTTTTCATGGCCAATTGACCACGTTGCGCTGACGCTGTTCGTCACCCGCGGTGATACCGCCCCAACCGTGAATTGAGGCAGTTTACCGGCGCGCAACGCAGCCGGCGCGCAAAAGCGCCCGGCCCTGCGGGTCGGCTTGAGGCGGTCTTACAATATCGCCGGCTTTTCGGTTCTGAGACTCGGTGAAATCCAGTACACAGCCAGGCCAAGCGCCGAGCACACGGCACCGAGCGTGAACGAGGCGATGTAGTCATCGCTCCAGTCGTGCAATGCGCCGGACAGCCATGCAGCGCTGCCGGCCCCCAGGCCCATGGCCAGGGATAACGTCCCGAAAATGGCGCCGACCGAGCCGCCGCGGAACAACACCGTGACCAACACTGCAATGATCGGCCCGCGCGCGCCCTGCACGATACCGAAGATAAAGACGAACATATAAACAAACAGCAGGCTTGGCATCCAGGCCACCGCGAGCAGTGACAGGATGCCCGTGATGGTCATGATCTTTGTGATCGTCACGATTGCGAGGCGACCGACGCGATCTGAAAGCCAGCCGGATGCCAGAATGCCGACGCTGGAGAATGCCCCGGAGATCCCGAATGCACTGGCCGCGAACAGCGGATCAAAGCCGCGATCAACAAGAAATGCGACGCACTGCGGGATCACCGCGTAAGCCGCTGCCGACGTGAAGAAAAAGACCGCAAACAGCGACCGGAAAGCTTCGGTTTTGACGGCCCTCGCCGCGGTCCATATGCGCTCGCCGGCGCGGCGCTGGGCACGGCGCTGGGCGCGCCACAGCTCGGAGCCGCGGGTCATTGTGCCCAACGGCAGGGCCAGGACGACCGGGATCATGCACAGCACGAACAATCCGATGATCTGGTGGGTTTGCTGCCAAGTGTAGAACTGCATCAGGTATTGCGCTGTCGGTGGAATTAGCAAAACGCCAAAACCGGTCGCTGCATGGGGAACCGCGGTCACGCTGCCGAGCCGTTTGGTGAACCATCGGCTCAGGAGACTTGTGGCCGCGACCATGCCGAGCATGGCCGCGCCGAAGCCGCCATAGACGGCGTAAAACAGATAGTAGTGCCAGAGTTGGCTGGCGAGGCCTGCCAGCCAAAACCCGCTACCGAGAAACAACAGGCCGAAGCCGTAGGTGAAGCGCGCGCCGTGGCGATCGATCAGTTGTCCCGCGATTGGCGCGGAAAGGCCGTTGACGATCATGTAGATCGAATAGGCGAGCGTCATCTCGGCCCGGCTCGCGCCCATGCTCTTTTCGACAGGCAGCAGGAACACGGTGAAGGTCTCGGTGACACCGCGGCCCAAGGTATTCATGCATAACGCCAAAACGACGAGCGTCGCCAGCAAGACCCGGCTTGCCGCCGCATCCCGGTGATGTTGCTCGATCGGGGTCATTGCCGGCGAAGCCAGTCCGTTAATCTGTTCATGGCCTCCTGCAGGGCTTCGGGCGAGCGCAGGAAGCAAATCCGGTAATGGCCTTCGCCGGCCGGCCCGAATGCGAACCCGTGCGCCAGGCCGATGTTGGCCTCATCGACCAGGCGCAGCGCCGTCGTCATCGAATCGCGCGCACCGGCAATGCCGAAGAACAGGTAAAACGCGCCCGCCGGCCACGTGAAATTGACGCCGTCGGAGCCGTCAAGCGCCGCACACACGATCTCGCGGCCGCGGCGGGCACGTTCGATTTGCTCAACGGCGATGGCCGCGCCCTGTTCGAGCGCTGCGATGCCGGCGCGTTGCATGAACACAGCCACGCCCGAGGTATTGTACTGGATGAGGTTCTCGACAACCTGGGCAAGCGCCGGCGGCCCCTGCAGCCAGCCGATACGCCATCCCGTCATCGCCCAGTTCTTCGAAAAGGTCTGACAGAACAGGATCAGATCATCGCCGTCCCGCAGCGTCTGAAAGCTCGGCGCCATGCGCCCCTGAGTGCCGTCTTCGGGGAAATAGAAGCGGCCGTAAATCTCATCGGCGATAATCCAGATGCCGCGGGCGCGGCAAAACTCCAGAATCGCCCGGAGTTGGCCCTCGCTGGCGGTCCAACCGCTGGGATTAGCGGGCGAATTGATGCAAATCGCGCGGGTCTTGGGCGTACAGGCATCGAACAGGCGGTCAAGATCCAGTGTCCAGCCGCGCCGATCGAAATCGAGACTGACATACTTCGGGACCGCGCCCTGGGCAATCACCGCGCCTTCGAAATTCGGCCAGGCCGGCGACAAAATGATGACTTCATCACCGTCGCCGGCCGTCATCTGCACGGCCAGCTGTATGGCCTGCATGCCGCCGGCGGTGATGAAGAATTCGTCACCGGTAAACTGGCGCCCATAGAGGCGCGCGAAATAGTTGGCGAGTGCGGTGCGCAGCTCCGGGATGCCGAGTTGGTGGGTATAGAACGTCTCGCCGTCGGCCAGGCTCGTGTTGACGGCCCAGCAAATCAGTTCCGGTGTCGGCATATCGCCCTCGCCCGCCCACAGCGGGATGAGGCCTGGTTTGGTGCGGCCATAGTTGAACACTTCGATAATGCCGCTTGCTGGCAGGCGCTGGGCCGATGAGCGCAAGGCCTTGAAAACGGCGCTGTCGTTGTTGCTCATGAGATATCCAATTTGATCAGAACCAGAATGCAATCGCGCGGGAGTTCGGTGCGTTGTAGCGTGGCTCGGGCGGTGCGCCCAGACGTAGGCGGGGCCCATGCTGGTGCCACAGGCCGTTGGTAGGGTAGAGTGCGAACACACAAACATTCGATTGCAGGTGGAAACGTGGCCAATTATCTCAAGCGTGGAAAAGATGCCGACATTCGTGCCGCCGAGGGCGCCAAGGTGCGCGAGATCGTCGAGGCAACCCTCGCCGACATCGAACAGCGCGGCGATGCCGCGGTCCGCGAGCTGTCCAACAAGTTCGATGCCTTCGACCGCGACAGCTATCGCCTGAGCGATGCCGAAATCCAGGCCTCTATCGCCGCCGTGCCGGCACGCGATATCGCCGATCTGAAGTTCGCCCAGGAGCAGGTCCGAAAGTTTGCCGAGCACCAAAAGGCCTGCCTGAGTGATCTCGAAGTGGAAACGCTGCCGGGTGTCGTTCTCGGTCACAAGAACATTCCGGTGCAGTCGGTCGGCTGTTATGTGCCGGGCGGCAAATATCCGATCATTGCTTCGGTCCACATGTCGGTGGTCACCGCCAAGGTGGCCGGCGTGCCGCGCATCATCACCGCCGCTCCGCCCTATCAGGGCCGACCGGCAGCGGCGATCGTGGCAGCGCAGCATCTCGGCGGCGCCGATGAGATCTACTGCCTTGGCGGCATCCAGGCGGTCGGCGCGATGGCGCTCGGCACCGAGACGATTGAGCCCGCGCATATGCTGGTCGGGCCCGGCAACGCCTTTGTGGCCGAGGCCAAGCGTCAGCTTTACGGCCGGGTCGGCATCGATCTCTTCGCCGGCCCGACGGAAACGCTGTTGATCGTCGATGAGACCGTCGATGCGGAGCTTTGCGCGACGGATCTGCTCGGCCAGGCCGAGCACGGGCCGACATCGCCGGCAGTGCTGGTGACCAACTCGGAAAAGCTCGCGCGCGCGACCATGGCGGAGGTCGAGCGGCTCCTGGAGATCCTGCCGACCGCCGACATCGCGCGCCAGGCCTGGGCAGACTATGGCGAGGTCATCGTCTGCGAGGGTTACGATGAAATGCTGGCGGTTGCGAATGAGATTTGCTCCGAGCACGTCCAGGTGATGAGCGATCGCGACGACTGGTTCCTCGACCACATGACGGGCTACGGCGCCTTGTTCCTCGGACCGCGCACCAATGTTGCCTATGGCGACAAGGTGATCGGCACCAACCATACGCTGCCGACGCAGAAAGCCGGCCGCTACACCGGCGGTCTGTGGGTCGGAAAGTTTATCAAGACGCATACCTATCAGAAGGTCATGAGCGATGAAGCCTCGGCAATGATTGGCGAATACTGCTCGCGCTTGTGCACGCTGGAGGGCTTTATCGGCCACGGCGAACAGGCCAACATCCGGGTGCGCCGCTACGGCGGGCGGAACATTCCCTATGGTGGATCTGCGGAATGACCACGCTGCCACGCACCCCCTCGTTCCGCCTTGACGGGCGTCGCGCCCTGGTTACCGGCGGCAGCCGCGGGATCGGTTTTGCCGGGGCGGTGGCGCTGGCCGATGCCGGCGCGCACGTCGTCATGACCTCGCGCACGCCGGACGAGATCGAGGCCGCCGCCCGCTCGCTTCGCGATGCCGGATTGTCCGCCGAAGGTGTGGCGGTCGATGTCGGCGATGTCGGCGCGGTGCGGCACCTGGTCGACCGGCAGGATCCGTTCGACATCCTTTTCAACAATGCCGGCATCACCCGCCACACGCCGATGGTTGAGACGACGCAGGACGACTACGATGCCGTCATGGACGTCAACGTCAAGGGCGCCTACTTCACAGCGCAGGCCGTCGCCAGGAAAATGATCGCCGCCGGCATCAAGGGGTCGATCATTCACACGTCCTCGCAAATGGGCCATATCGGCGGCATCGAGCGCGCGGTCTATTGCACCGGTAAGCACGGCCTCGAAGGTCTCACCAAGGCAATGGCCATCGAACTCGGGCCGCACGGTATTCGCGTCAACACCCTGGCACCGACGTTCATCCGCACCCCGCTGGCGGAGTTGACGCTCAAGGATCCCGACAAGCGCGCCTGGGTGATGAGCAAGATCAAGCTCGCCCGCTTGGGCGAACTGGAAGACATCATGGGCCCGATCCTGTTTCTTGCTTCGGATGCGTCGGCCATGATGACCGGCACATCGCTGCTGATCGACGGCGGCTGGACGGCCGGTTAGAAATCTCAGGTTTCCAAAGGGCAACGCCCTTTGGCGGGATCGTTAAGGGCGGAGCCCTTGACCAATCGCCGCTTGGCGGCGATCCTTGAGGGGCTTTCAGCCCCTCAAACACCCCGACCAGGGGATCATCCCCTGGACCCCTAACCCGCCAGTTCCCGGCTGCGCGCGGTGGCGGCGGCAACGGCTTTGCGCATCAGCGGCTTCAGGCCATTGTCGGCCATCAGCACCTGCAAGGCGGCAAACGTCGTACCGCCCGGCGAGGTCACATTCTCGCGCAAGGTCGCAGGCGCCTCCTGCGACCGGTGCAGGAGTTCACCGGCGCCCGACACCGTGGCATCGGCGAGGCGGCGCGAAAGTTCCGGCTCGAGGCCAGCATCAACGCCGGCTTCGGCCAGGCATTCGGCCAGCAGAAAAACGTAGGCCGGTCCCGACCCCGAAACTGCGGTTGCAACATCGATCAGGTCTTCCTCTTCAACCCAACCAACCGCGCCGATGGCCGCCAGCAGCTGATCGCAGATCTGGCGCTGTTCGGCTGCGACGTGGTCATTGCCAACGCACACGGTGATACCGCGTCCAATTGCAGCCGGCGTATTGGGAATTGTGCGCACAACGGCGGTGCCGGCCGGCAAATGCCGCTCGAAACTGGCCAGCGTCTTGCCGGCCGCAATCGACAGAACGAGCGTGTCGGGCCCGGCCTGTTTGGCGATCGGCGGGAAGACCTCGTCCATGACCTGCGGCTTGACGGCCATCACGATCACGGCCGGCGGTGCTTCCAACACGCCGTCGAGCGCGCCGTGGACCTCGATGCCGTGGGCGGCCAACAGCTCGGCAATTTCGGGCGGCGGGCCGGGGTCCTGAACCGCGACCTGAGCCGGCGGCAGGCCGCCGCTGAGCCAGCCCGTCAGCATCGCACCACCCATCTTGCCGGCCCCCGCCAGCACCAGCCGTCCGTTCAGCAGTTCCTTCATTGGCTCACCTCCCTGTTGTGGCCAAGTCTGGCGAGGCTGGTTGTCGGAGGCAAGTGGTTTCAGCCGAGGGATTTCACCGAAGTGTCACCAAAGCCGGCGACCTCGCTCGCGCAACGCTAGATCATCGTGCTTTAGAGGCGAGCAACCTGCCTTTATTCGGGATCGTTCCGATTCCGAATAAAGGCAGGTTGCTCTAAGGAATTGAGCGATGACAGTAACGATTGACGAACTCTTCAATGCATGAATGCATGGCGACGCCGGGCCGGGACACTTGCGGGCGTTTGGATCTATCACGGCCGGCCCACGGTCTGCAGTCGGCGGCTGTGGCCGGTGCGCAAAATCCGCTGTGGCAAGCAGCCACGCGATCAAAATTGGCGGACTGACCGTGCCCCGCCGCCGCCGCCGGCCGACAGGCACGGCATTGAAAGGTATGCCCGGCAGGCCGGAACGCGGGTTCCAGCTCAATCTGAAAGGCAACCGGAGACCACCCGGTCAGGCGCAGCCCTCGGTCTCGAAGATGGTCGATGCCAGCGCATCACGACTGGGCTTGCCGGCCCAAACGACAAATTGAAAGGCTTGATAGTAGCGCTCGCCGGTTTCCAATGCGTAACGAATGAGAGCATCACACTGGCCGCGCGTGGCGATGGCGCCGTTGAGCAGCAGCCCTTGTCGGAACATGATCAAGCCTTCACGCTTCCAGTAGTCGAAGTGGCCAATCCACAGCTGCTCGTTGATCTGTGCCAACAGGCGATAGATTTCGTTCAGGCGCGATTGCGGAACCTTCAGTTCAAACGCGCAAGCAACGTGCAGTGTTTCGAGATCGTCGCGCCAATTGAGCGACATATGATACTCCGACCAACTGCCCTCGACGATCATCGTCAGTTCGTCATCGCTCTGCCGGTCATGGGCCCAATCATTGTCGTGCGCGACCTGCTCGATCAAATCCACAGGATTGGTCACACGTTCGTAACCGGGTTGTTTTGCAACTGCCATAAGCCCCCTCGTATTTGCCAAGCAAGGCGCTCGTTAGTGATCTTGCGCGCCAGATTGAAGTTGTCACGGAACAACTCGTAACAGCCAACCGGCACACACTTGCCCGGTGTTTGCGCGTGACGAAACATGAATCGCAGCAATCAGCGCAACCAACGTCGATCATTGTCCACGGCCAAAATGGCCGTGATCGGGTCAAACCGTGAAATTCTCAGGTTTCGGGGAGGATTTGTGGATCAGGTGGGGATAGCACTGTGGACAGTGGCAATTCGCTGGACGCGGGCGGCATCACCACAATTGCGATTCATGTTGCTGGCGCAAGCATTTGGCTGCGGCCAACACGGCCAACTCAAGCGCCGTCATCATGCCCGGTCATTCGCGCCTCCAACGCCGCAAGTCGCTCGCAGAGGCGCTCATTTTCCTCGCGTGCCTGCTGCGCCATGGCCTTAACGGCCTCAAATTCGTCACGACGAACGATATCCATATCACCGAGAATGCGTTCGGCCTGAGACCGCATCAAGGTTTCGACTTCCTGGCGTGCGCCCTGCGCGGCGCCGGCTGCATCCGTCATCAGTTTGGCCAGCTCATCGAAAAAGCGGTTGCTGGTCTGGGTCATGCGATCATCCTTGGTTGGCAAGGGCAATGGCTCGGTGCCGCGAACACTGTGGCGATATAGCATTATATAGTGAAACCGGGTGCAAAACGACAACCGCGAACCGGACCACCGAGCGCGGCAGCCGGACGCCACCTTGACAGCGTCGGCAGAATTCACACAACGTCCGGCCCAATCACAACTGGCAGCAACGAACCGCGAGACACCTGATGCTGGCACTGCCGTTTCCCAACATTGATCCTGTAGCACTCGCCATCGGACCGATCGAGATCAAATGGTATGGGCTGTCCTACATGGTCGGCCTGTTGCTCGGTTGGCTCTACATTCGCAACCTGGTCTCGCAATCAAGGCTCTGGCCGCGGGCAACGGCGCCGTTCGCAGCCGCGAAGACCGATGATCTGCTCATCTATATGACCGTTGGCGTGATCCTCGGCGGACGTCTCGGTTTCGTCTTCTTTTATGAACCGGGCTATTATATTCAGAACCCGGCCGAGATCCCGGCGGTGTGGCAGGGCGGCATGGCCTTTCATGGCGCCCTGCTCGGCTGCGGCCTCGCGATCTGGGCGTTCTCGGCACGCAACCAGTGCAATCCATTGAGCGCAATGGATGCCTGTGCCGCGGCGGTGCCAATCGGGTTGTTCTTCGGGCGGTTGGCAAATTTCATCAATGGCGAACTCTGGGGTCGGCCAACCCAGATGCCGTGGGCCATGGTGTTTCCGCAAGCCCAGATCTTTCACCGCGACGCCGCGCCGGTCCCGCGCCATCCGAGCCAACTCTACGAGGCCGCGCTTGAAGGCCTGGCCCTCTTCCTGTTGCTGCGGCTGCTGACCCACCGCCACGGCGGACTGCAATCGCCGGGCTTGGTGACCGGTGTGTTCCTGCTCGGATATGGCATCGCGCGGTCGTTTTGCGAACTGTTTCGCCAGTTCGATCCCGAGCACGCATTTTCAACCTATGGACTGACGCCGGGTATCGTCTATTCCGTGCCGATGGTCCTGCTCGGCATCTGGTTCATTCGCTCGGCGCAAGCCAGAACGGTGAACCCGTGACGTCGAGGCGGGAGATGTTTGTGACGCTCGTTTGTTCGAAGACGCAAGCACCGGGGTGCCGCCTGGACGAACCCCAGGCTTCGTGAGCGCCCGGCGCGCAAGCGAACCGGATCGGGATACTGAATGGCTGCTCGTGATGATGCAAATGCAACCTACGACCCGGCGCAGCGGCGCACGACGCCGTTGTCGGTCAAACTGACCGACCGCCTGCGACGGGCGGGGCCGATCACGGTCAGCGCCTACGTTGCGGCCTGTCTGCATGATCCCGACGACGGCTACTACGTCCGCCAACCGGCGATCGGTGCTGCCGGGGATTTTGTCACGGCTCCGGAAATCAGCCAGATCTTCGGCGAACTGATCGGTGTCTGGGCGGCTGTCGTATGGCAGCACATGGGCGCGCCCGAGATCTTCGAGATCGTTGAACTTGGTCCCGGCCGCGGAACACTGATGGCGGACATCTGGCGCGCAATCCGCAAAGTGCCCGGGCTCGCAGGTGCCGCGCGCGTACGGCTGATCGACACCAATCCCGGTCTTCGTGACCTGCAGCGCAGCACACTCGCAGGCCACGGCCTCCAGATCGACCAGTACGCCAGCCTCAACGACTTCGAACATCGCGCCGAGATCAACGATGTCGGCTGCTCCGTCGTGATTGCCAACGAGTTCCTCGATGCGCTTGGCGTGCGCCAGCTCGTCGCCCGCGACGGCGTGTGGTGTGAGCGTGTCGTCGGTCTGACGGAGCAAGGATGTTTGGCCTTCGATGTCGGCCCACCGGTCAACCTGGACGCCGATGTCGGTGACGTGCCGTCAATCCGGCGTGATGGCGACATTTTCGAGATTAACCCGGCGCTCAGGAACTCGATTGCACCGTTTCTGGCGAGGTTCAGCGGCCGCAACCGCGCGTTGGCAGCACTGTTCATCGACTACGGGCACATCGACGCTGCGAGAGGCGACACGCTTCAAGCGGTGCGCGGGCATCGCTATGAACATGTGCTGACGTCACCGGGCGAGGCAGATCTGTCCGCGCACGTTGATTTCGGTGACTGCCTGCGAAGGTTGTCGCAAGTTGGGTTGGCGGTGCATGGTCCCGTGACACAAGCGGAGTTCCTCGGGCGCATGGGCATTGTCGAGCGCACATCACGGCTGATGAGTGCCAATCCGCAGCGCGCCGGCGCTATCGAGGCCGCCACACTGCGCCTGCTGGCGCCCAACGCAATGGGGACCCGCTTCAAGGTGCTGGGCGCGAGCAAGGGGCTGGCCGGGGCGCTGCCGGGCCTGGAGGAGCGGCCGCCGTGAACTGTGGCCGGGCCGCCCAATCGCTGGCAACCGGTTGCGGCTGCCAAGTTTGTTGACCGTCGCCTCGGAGAGTGAAGATGATTGCAGGCACAGTTCTGACGGCCCCGATGTTGAGTGGTCTGGCCGGCGTTCGTCACGGCTTCTTCACGCGCGAGGGCGGGGTTTCAAGTGGTGTTTATCGGTCTCTCAACTGTGGGTTGGGCTCGGATGATGATCGCGCAGCCGTGCTCGAAAACAGGCGCCGGATTGCCGCCCACCTTGGAGCACGTGAGATCGAAGACGGCGTTACAACGGCCTTCCAGGTGCACAGCGCCAAGGCCGAGGTGATCGATCGCCCGTTTGTCGCCGGCCAGGTGCCGCAAGCCGATGCGCTGGTCACGCGCACGCCCGGCCTGGCTGTCGGCGCGCTCGCAGCCGACTGTACCCCAATCTTGTTTGCCGACGCGGAGGCCGGGGTCGTGGCGGCCACCCATGCCGGCTGGCGCGGCGCGCTGGACGGCATTATCGAGGCGACCGTCGCGGCGATGGAACAGATCGGTGCTCGGCGCCAGCGGATCCGTGCCGCCGTCGGGCCGACCATCCATCAGCCGAATTACGAAGTCGGACCAGAGTTCGAGGCCGCGTTCGTGGCCCGGGACCCTGCCTATAGAAAGTTTTTCAATCGCACCTCATCGGCCTCGCGACCGCACTTTGATTTGCCGGGTTTTTGCATGGAGAAACTGCAGGCCGCGGCCGTCACTGAGGCCGAATCGCTTGGCCGATGTACGTACGCAGACGATTCGCTTTTTTATTCCTATCGGCGCAAAACCCATTGCGGAGATGCCGATTTCGGTCGCCAAATGTCTGCCATCGTCGTTGTTTAAGCAATTCATCCACAGAATTACCAGAACCGACCTCCCAACGTTAGGGAGTTATGCGAATTTCTCGGAATTCCTTCTAGACGCACGATATGCTAGTCAGTAGACCAGGATGCGGAGTGCCGGTTAACATGTTTGGGCCGCAGGGTTAGTACGTCGGCCGCCGGAGAACAGCGGGACATTGAGAGGGGAGCGTCATCGTGACCACCATCGATGCTGCTGCGGCAGAAAACGTACAGAGATCGATTATTTATCCTGCAATTGCAGCACTTGTTGCGCTGAGCGTCAGCGCCTGTTCGAGTGGCAACGGGGGTGGTTTGCTTGATGGTCTGGGCCAACAGTCCGCGGCCAATACGAGCACCGCACAAGCGCCCGCCGCACCAATCAAGGGCAGCGTTAATATCGCGCCGTTAATCGGCCCGCCCGACGCCGTCTCAAGGCAATTGACCGCAACGCTCGGCAGCCAGCTCGCCAGCAATGGCGTCCAGGTCGTACCGACAGCGGCCGGCGCGGTCAAGAGTGACTACACCATCCGCGGTTACGTTGTTGCGGCTCGCGAAGCAGCCGGCACCAAGGTGTCCTACATCTGGGATTTGACCAATCCGTCCGGGGTTCGCGTCCACCGGATCACCGGCGAAGAAGTCGTCAGGGGGGCAGCGGGAACAAGTCCGTGGGCCACCGTCACGCCGCAGGTGATGACCAGCATTGCAAACCGCACGGCCGTTGCGATTGCGGGCTGGATGCCGAACCGGCCCGGGGTTATGCCTGAGACCGGCGCACCGGCAGCCGTGGCCGGTCGCTCAACCCAATCGCAGCGGACAGCTGCGAGCTCGCCCGCACTGGCAACGCCGCCGCTGGCGGGCGCGCGGACCAAGACCGGCAGCATACCAACCGCGGCGCCAACGCTGGCGGTGGCGGTGCCGCGCGTCGCGGGCGCGCCGGGCGATGGTCCGACCGCCCTGGCCCGGGCGCTGCAGAACGAGCTGCGCAAGAGCGGCATCGCCTTGGCCAGTGGGCGCACTGTCGCCGGCGCTCACCGGGTTGAAGGCAAGGTATTGGTCGGTGCTGCCAAGGCCGGCAAGCAACCGATCAGTATTGATTGGGTGGTTAAGGATCCGAGCGGCGTAAAGCTTGGGACCGTCTCGCAAAACAACGAGATTCCGGCCGGATCGCTTAACGGTGAATGGGGACCGACGGCGGGTGCGGCAGCGGCGGCGGCGGCACAAGGCATAGTCCGGTTGCTGCCGAAGAATGCAGCCAAACGCTCTTAGAGCAACCTGCCTTTATTCGGAATCGGAACGATCCCGAATAAAGGCAGAAAGTTGCTCGCCTCTAAAGTGGCGATCATCTTTGTGCTTTAAGTTGGAACCGCAATAGCGGTTCCAACTTAAAGCACGATGATCTAGGATCTTCACAGCGCGCTGGCACTCGCGACCGGAAGCGCGGCCGAGACCGGGCTTCAGCTGACACAATACTGACATGAATGTTGACCCGGGCCGTTTACACGCCCGGGTTCAATTGTTAGAAGCCGCGCGAGTGCTGTGTTGGGCGGGACGGTGAACGTTTGAGCAGGATCGGCGACGAATGAGCCAGCTATCGGACTCGCTGCGCATCAAGTTGGTTGCGGGCAATTCAAACCGTTCGCTTGCCGAAGAGATCGGCCGGCATCTCGACGTACCGATGACCAAGAGTATCTGCCGGCGCTTTGCCGATTTGGAGGTTTTCGTCGAGATCCAGGAGAACGTGCGCGGCGAAGATGTTTTCGTTGTCCAGTCGACGTCGTACCCGGCCAACGACAATCTCATGGAATTGCTGATCCTGATTGATGCCTTGAAGCGGGCGTCAGCGCGCCGGATCACGGCTGTCATGCCGTACTATGGTTATGCGCGCCAGGACCGCAAAGTCGGTGCACGCACGCCGATCTCCGCCAAACTGGTTGCCAACCTGATCGAAAGGGCCGGGGCCGACCGCGTCATGACGATGGACTTGCACGCCGGCCAGATCCAGGGCTTCTTCGATATTCCAACGGACAACCTGTTTGCCGCCCCGGTCATGGTGCGGGATATCAAGGACCACCTCGAATTGTCCAATCTTTGTGTCGTCTCGCCCGACGTTGGCGGCGTTGTTCGCGCCCGCGGGTTGGCAAAGCGGATCGACGCGCCAATCGCGATCTGCGACAAGCGGCGCGAGCGGCCCGGCGAAAGTGAAGTGATGAACGTCATCGGCGACGTCAAGGCAATGACGTGCGTGTTGGTTGATGACATTGTCGATTCCGGAGGCACTCTGGTGAACGCTGCCAATGCGCTGCTCAACCAGGGCGCTAAGGACGTGATAGCCTACATCACGCACGGTGTGCTGTCGGGCGGCGCCTGTGCCCGCATCGCCGGCTCCGAGCTGAAATCGCTGGTGGTGACGGATTCGATCAAGCCGACCGACGACGTCCTCAACGTCGACAATATCCGAATTCTGCCGATCGCCCCGTTGATCGGCGAGGCAATCGCACGAACAAGCCGCGAAGAAAGCGTTTCCAGCCTGTTTTACTGATCATTGTGCCCTAAGAACCTCTGATCAAGTCTCAGGTTTCCAAAGGGCATTGCCCTTTGGCGGGATCGTTAAGGGCCGCGCCCTTAACATATCGCCGCGTTGCGGCGATCCTTGAGGGGCTTTCAGCCCCTCAAACTCCCCGACCAGGGGATGGATCCCCTGGACCCCAAACTTGTTGAGAGGTTCCCCAGGTCCGATGCGCCTGGCAATTGACGCATCCGGCGGTGGCCCTTGAAGTTTCGCCGTCACGCTCCGAATATTACTGGTATTCCGGTTGAGCGGCGGAGGATGTCGCCTTGGAGTATCTTGCAGGCTTCTTGATCTTCTTTGTGGGCTGGTTGTTGTTGCGCTTCTTGCTTGCTGCAACCTATGCCAGCGGCTTTGCCGAAGGGGCCTTGCACGTCACCCATGGCGGCATCGAGCGTTTGGGCGAACTCGCCAGACCCATTGACGCGGAGGATTTTGCAAGGGAGTTCGAGACGGAAGCAAAGCTGCTTGATCGCGAGTTGGCGAGGTCCGATCTCGAACTGGCACGCAAACGGGCCGGCGGGTTTGGCCGCGAGCTGGTGTCACGCAGCTGGCAGTTGCGTGGTCTCATCAATTCGCCGTAGCGCAGCTGAACAATTTTGGGTCCCTGCCGATGGAAGCAATCGAGCATGCCGCATTTGTTTCCGTGGGCCGTGCCTTCGGGTTCACCGGCCTTGCCATCGTCTGCATCGTGTTTTCGTTCAGTTTTGCGCCACCATTGGCGGCACTGATCGGCGGCCTGCTGTGCATGCTGGCGGCAGCGATGTTCTCGCTCTACGGCGTCACAGCGCCGCGACGCCCCTACAAGCGCACGGAAACCTGGTTGATCCTGCCGAGGGACCATCGACCGCCGGCCGCTGTCGCCCAGAAGCTGATTGGTGGCGTCCTGCGCGAAACCTATCTGCGATTTGCACGCGATGCGATGTTGTTTGCAGTCGGCCTGCTCATCTTTGCGTTGCTGCTGCGGTTGATGGGCATCGAGGAGTTATCCGTGGGCGCTGGCGGAGCCGGAGATACATCGCACCTGCCAACGCTGCCGAAAGACGACAGCCGTCAACCGATCAATCTCAACTGGCGCTGGCGGGTCTATCCCTGATCAGCGGTCGCGGCCAGCGCCCGGGCGTTCGGCAGGTGGGCCGAAACCGATCCGGGGCCGAGCCATTGCGCGCCAATCACCAAGCCACGGGATGACGGTTGTGTTTCCCTTCCGGCCTGCACAGAGCTTGCTGCTGAATAAAGACCTTAACAACCGTCATCCCGGTGCTCGTCACCGGGACCCATCGCGCGGCCGGGCCTGTGATTGCGGCTTGCGGCAGGGGCCGGTGCTGCTTGCTGAACGCTCTGCGCCCCAGGCGCCATGGGTCCCGTGGACAAGCCACGGGATGACGGCTGTGTTCTCCTTCCGGCCTGCACAGAGCCTGCTGCTGAATGAACACTTTGCAACCGTCATCCCGGTGCTCGTCACCGGGATCCATCGCGCGGCCGGGTGCGCGATTGCGGCTTGCGGCTCGGCCCGGTGCTGCTTGCCGAACGCTCTGCGCCTCAGGCGCCATGGGTCCCGTGGACAAGCCACGAGATGACGGCTGTGTTCTCCTTCCGGCCTGCACAGAGCCTGCTGTTGAATAAAGACCTCAACAACCGTCATCCCGGTGCTTGTCACCGGGACCCATCGCGCGGCCGGGTCCACGATTGCGGATTGCGGCACCGGCCCGGTGCTGCTTGCCGAACGCTCTGCGCCTCAGGCGCCATGGGTCCCGTGGACGCGCCACGGGAGGACGGCTGTGTTTCTCTTCCGGCCTGCACAGAGCCTGCTGCTGAATAAAGACCTCAACAACCGTCATCCCGGTGCTTGTCACCGGGACCCATCGCGCGGCCGGGTCCACGATTGCGGATTGCGGCACGAGCCGGTACTGCTTGCCGAACGCTCTGCGCGCCAGGCGCCATGGGTCCCGTGGACGCGCCACGGGATGACGGCTGTGTTTCTCTTCCGGCCTGCACAGAGCTTGCTGCTGAATAAGGACCTCAACAACCGTCATCCCGGTGCTCGTCACCGGGATCCATCGCGCGGCCGGGTGCGCGATTGCGGCTTGCGGCTCGGCCCGGTGCTGCTTGCCGAACGCTCTGCGCCTCAGGCGCCATGGGTCCCGTGGACAAGCCACGGGATGACGGCTGTGTTCTCCTTCCGGCCTGCACAGAGCCTGCTGTTGAATAAAGACCTCAACAACCGTCATCCCGGTGCTTGTCACCGGGACCCATCGCGCGGCCGGGTCCACGATTGCGGATTGCGGCACCGGCCCGGTGCTGCTTGCCGAACGCTCTGCGCCTCAGGCGCCATGGGTCCCGTGGACGCGCCACGGGAGGACGGCTGTGTTTCTCTTCCGGCCTGCACAGAGCCTGCTGCTGAATAAAGACCTCAACAACCGTCATCCCGGTGCTTGTCACCGGGACCCATCGCGCGGCCGGGTCCACGATTGCGGATTGCGGCACGAGCCGGTACTGCTTGCCGAACGCTCTGCGCGCCAGGCGCCATGGGTGCCGTGGACGCGCCACGGGATGACGGCTGTGTTTCTCTTCCGGCCTTCACAGAGCCTGCTGTTGAATAAAGACCTTAACAACCGTCATCCCGGTGCTTGTCACCGGGACCCATCGCGCGGCCGGGTCCACGATTGCGGATTGCGGCACGAGCCGGTACTGCTTGCCGAACGCTCTGCGCGCCAGGCGCCATGGGTGCCGTGGACGCGCCACGGGATGACGGCTGTGTTTCTCTTCCGGCCTTCACAGAGCCTGCTGTTGAATAAAGACCTTAACAACCGTCATCCCGGTGCTTGTCACCGGGACCCATCGCGCGGCCGGGTGCGCGATTGCGGCTTGCGGCAGGGGCCGGTGCTGCTTGCCGAACGCTCTGCGCCCCAGGCGCCATGGGTCCCGTGGACGAGCCACGGGATGACGGTTGCGGTTCCCTTCCGGCCTGCGCAGAGCCTGCTGTTGAATGAACACTTTGCAACCGTCATCCCGGTGCTCGTCACCGGGATCCATCGTGCGGTCGGGCCTGTGATTGCGGCTTGCGGCACCGGCGCGTGCTGCTTGCCGAACGCTCTGTGCCCCAGGTGCCATGGGTCCCGTGGACAAGCCACGGGATGACGGCTGTGTTCTCCTTCCGGCCTGCGCAGAGCCTGCTGTTGAATAAACACTTTGCAACCGTCATCCCGGTGCTTGTCACCGGGACCCATCGCGCGGCCGGGTGCGCGATTGCGGCTTCTGATGCGGGTCTTACGGATTTATGCGTCTATGGCCTAAAATATCCGGCAACAAATGCGCGGAACCGGTTTCAACGTAACGCAGGCTGCCCCATGACCTATCTCATCGCCTCACAACTGCCGCCAGAACCCGCCGGAACGCGCTTTCGCCAACTGCTGGAAACGCCCGGCATTGTGCAGATCCCTGGCGCCCATAATGGTATGGCAGCGTTGCAGGCCAAGGCGGCAGGCTTCGAGGCGCTCTACCTGTCGGGCGCCGCCATGACCGCTTCGATGGGCATTCCCGATCTCGGCTTCATCACCGTCGACGAAGTGGCGTTCTTCATCCGCCAATTGGCCAGGGCATCGGCGCTGCCGGTTCTTGTCGATGGCGATACCGGCTACGGTGAGGCATTGAACGTGATGCACATGGTGCGCACGTTCGAAGATGCCGGTGCCGGCGCGGTCCAGATCGAAGACCAGCTGCTGCCCAAGAAATGCGGGCATCTCAACGATAAAAAACTGGCCGATCCTGACGATATGGCCGCCAAGGTTTCTGCCGCCCGCAAGGCCAGGCGCCATCTCTACATCATCGTCAGAACCGATGCGGCGGCGTCCGAAGGCATTGCCGGTGCCGTTGCCCGCGCCAAGCTGTTCATCGAAGCCGGCGCCGACGCGATCTTTCCGGAAGCGCTTCACAGTGCCGACATGTTTCGCGCGTTCGCGAACCAAATCGACGTGCCGTTGCTTGCAAACATGACCGAGTTCGGTCGCACACCCTACTTTACCGCTCAAGAGTTCGAGGACATGGGTTACAAGATGGTGATCTGGCCGGTCAGTTCGTTCCGGGTTGCAGCGAAAGCCCAGGCCGAACTCTACGCCGCCATCCGCCGCGACGGCGGCACCCATCGCATGCTCGATAAGATGCAGACCCGCAAGCAGCTTTACGCGACGATCGGCTATCACGACTTCGAAGCCCTCGACCGATCGATCGTTGCCACGATCGCACCGGACGAGCTGCCGGGGCGGGACTGAGTGTGGACCTGATCACAACGCGAAGAGCGATCACCGGTTGCCCCGTGCAGTGGTTGCCCCCGTGTAGTCAACGGGCCGAACACATGCCGAGAATATCTCGGAGTTTCGAGCCGGGTGCGGTCTGCCGGGCTGTGACATCGAGAGTAGTCGCCTCGATCGTCGCTCGTGAAAAGTCCTGCGGCTGCGCTGCGGTGTTCTTTTCGACGTTGACGATCACGGGATAGTCAAATCTCGGCGCGCGCGGGCCGGCGATTTAGACCGCCCCAGCTATGACGTTGTGTCAATTCATAGCTTGGGCGCTATGAGACCCGCTTGAAGAGCGCAAATGATCCAGGCCGTAAACTCATAAATCCGGGCACATTGGCGCCGATTTGACCGAGATTAAGCAAGGCGCGGCATGCAGCATGGGCTGGTTGCCCATTCCAGTGGTGCAACGCTTGAGATCGCAGTGCCAAATCGGCGTCCGCAGGACATGGCCAATGTGCCCGCCAATGTGCCCGGATTTGTGAGTTTGCGGCCTAAAACAGCCAGGTCCGCATCTGGTCGCTGGTCAGGTTGCTGCCGCATATGACCGTGGCGACCCGCTTGCCCGCAAAGCGACCCCGATACTTTTGCACACCAGCCACGCCAATGGCGCCGCTTGGCTCGGCGACGAGCCCGGCGTGGTGATGGATCGTCCGCATCGCTGCAATGATGTCGGCATCGCTGACGAGCACGCCATCATCGACAATGCCCCGCATGTCATCGAGTGCTTCCTGAACCGGCACGCGCACCGCGATGCCATCGGCAATGGTGTCGATCGAGTCTGATTGGATGAAGGTGTTGGTGCGCCAGGATTCGATCATCGCCGGGGCCCCTTCGGCCTGCACGGCAACGACCTGGGTTGCCGGCGCGCGGGCCTTGATCGCGGTCGCAATACCATTGATCATGGCGCCGTTTCCGAGCGGTACGATCACTGCATCGAGCTGGTCGTCGGTGTGCTCGACCAGTTCGAGCCCGATGGTGCCGGCACCGACCGCCGTTTCAACGTCCTTGCTGTCTTCGACCATGCGCGCACCGGTTTCGGCTGCAACACGTTTGGCTTCGCTCTTGGCGGTATCGAAGTCGGCGCCGAACAGGCGGACTTCAGCGCCCAGGGCACGCATGCGATCAACCTTGAACGGGCTGGCGTTCTCCGCCGCGTAGACGGTGACCGCCATGCCGCGGCGGCCACCGCAATAGGCCATCGCCTGGCCGAAATTGCCGGCGCTGGCACAAACAATGGGGCGGCGATCATTGCTGGCTACCGCGTTTGCGACAAGCAGATCGGCGCCGCGGCCCTTGAAGCAGCGGATCGGGTTGAGCGTTTCAATCTTGATCACGAGATCCGCGCCAACCGCCTCGCTCAGCGGTTGGAAGGAGATTTGCGGCGTGTTGAGAAAGACCGGATCGATAACAGCACTTGCCGCCTCGATGTCTGTGAATTTTATCCGCTCCAAAGTCGGTGTCATGATCAGGCCTTGGCAATCCAAACGTGGTTATCGTGAAAGGCTGAGCCGCCGTAAGGGGCGACCGGCTCGGCACTGGTTAACGTGTTGAGGCCATTTTCGCCTTCAAAGAAGCTGTTGGGCGGGACGGACTCGATAATCGTGACACCGCGCCGAATGCCGTCGAAGGCTTCAGCGTGCACGATAATTTCTCCGCGCTCATTGCCGACCCGCACCCGATCGCCATCGCCAAGCCCGAGCATCGCGAGATCGTCGGGATGGACCATGATCGTCGGTCGGCCTTCGCGCTGGCGACTGCCCGGCGTCTCGTTAAACGACGAGTTCAGGTAATGGCGGGACGGCGATGTTGCCAAACGGAACGGATGGTGCTCATCGGCGTTTTCAACGACGTCCCAGTGGTCGGGCAATGCCGGCATGGTGTGTGCGATGCCCCAGTCGAACTTGCGGTCGACGGGTACATTCGACCAATCCGGCTTGAACCGGAATTTGCCGCCCGGATAGGCAAAGCCATTGAGATAGTGGGCGGTCTCGAAATCCGGCTGGCAGTCGATCCACTTGTTGGCTTGAAGCTCGTCGAGCGTGCCCCAGCCCGAGGACTGAAGGGTGTGGTCGATGATCTGCCGGGCCGTCATGTTGAAGCCCGGATGCGCGGCTCCGACCCGCGCGGCAAGCTCGCAAATGACATCGTGGTTCGCGCGGCATTCGCCCGGTGCCTCGATCAACTTGGGACCGAAGATGATGAACTGATGGCCGCCACCCTGATAGATGTCGTCGTGCTCGAGAAACATCGTGGCGGGCAGGACGATATCGGCCATCTTCGCGGTCGACGTCATGAACTGCTCATGCACGCAGACGAACAAATCGTCCCGCTCGAAACCGCGTCTGACCAGGCTTTGATCGGGTGCCACCTCGAGTGGGTTCTGGTTCTGGACGAACAGTGCCGTTACGGGCGGGCCATCGCCGAGATCACGTTTGTCGCCGTTTAGAACCGCTCCGATCCGGCACATGTCGAGGACTCGGACGTCCGGGTCTTTGACGTCGAGACCTTCGATCAAGGTCTTGTCCCAGTGGAAGATGGCGCCGTTGTTGTGAAAGGCACCGCCGCCTTCGTATTGCCAGGACCCGCTGACGGCTGCAATCGACAGTGCGGCATGCATGGCGTGGGCACCGTTGCGCTGGCGGGTAAAGCCGTAGCCCAGTCGCAAATACGTGCGCGGCGTGGTGCCGATGAGACCGGCGAACGCCTCGATCTCAGCCACGCTCAGGCCGGTGATCGCACTCGCCCATTCCGGCGTCTTGTCGCGCAGATGGGCCTCAAGCTCGTGTGGACAATCGGTGTACTTGTCAAGATAAGCGCGATCGGCATGGCCGTCGCGAAACAACACGTGCATGACAGCGCATGCCAAGGCGCCGTCCGTGCCGGGCCGCAGGCACAAGGCGAGGTCGGCCTGTTGCATGGTGGCGTTGTGGTAGATGTCGACGGCGACGATCTTGGCGCCGCGCTCCTTGCGCGCGCGCACCGCATGGGTCATGACGTTGACCTGGGTGTTGACCGGGTTCGTACCCCAGATCACGACACAGTCCGACTT
Organism: Hyphomicrobiaceae bacterium; assembly: GCA_965223355.1. Classification (GTDB taxonomy): domain Bacteria; phylum Pseudomonadota; class Alphaproteobacteria; order Rhizobiales; family Hyphomicrobiaceae; genus Tectiglobus. Next base: position 697,663 of record CBDCWE010000003.1, on the reverse strand, counting down.
GGCCATTTCGCGTGGATCAGCGCCGGCCAGGCGGCCGGTACCTGCGACCCATCCGGTCCAGGCAAGCGTCGTGCAGATCGAAGCGTGCATCTGGGAATAGCGCTTGGCATGGCGCAGGCGATGAATGCCATCGCGCATCAAAAGCCCCATGGTGCCGGCGAAGTAGTAGGGCCATACCGCTTCCGGCCCGTACCTTTCTTCAGCCGACAGCAGTGCTTGTGCGGTAATGTCGAGGGCAGTGTCCCAGCTGACCCGCTCAAAACCGCCATCGGGCTTGCGCCGCAACGGATGGGTCAGGCGGTCCGGGTGATGAACGCGCTCGGCATAGCGCGCGACCTTGGCGCAGACGATGCCGGCCGTGTAGGAATTGTCCGGTGCACCGTGAATGCGGCCAATGCTGCCGTCGGCGAGCAGTTCGACGTCAAGCGCGCACGTCGACGGGCAGTCGTGCGGGCACGCGGAATGCCCGATCGTTGGTGCGCCATCCATCAGCCGTTCCTCTGAGTTATCCATTTTCGTTTGGTCGCCAATCTAGGGAACCTGCGAACAAGTTCAAGGTCCGGGGGTTCAAGGTCCGGGGAATGATTCCCTGGTCGGGGCGTTTTGAGGGGCTGACCGCCCACCATGGATCGCCGCAAAGCGGCGATGAGGTCAAGGGCTCGGCCGCAAAACGAGCCAACGCATCGGTTTGTGTTCCGGAGTGATGAACGTTCGACGACCTTGACCCGGGAAGCAAGCGTTTGGTCCACAACGCCAGCGCATACCGGCGCTGCCGAGCGTGGGCGGGCGGCACCGTTGGTTGTGCCGGCGTTGCCCTACAGTTCGCGCAGGGCATTGAATTGGTCGACGTAACCTGAGCCATCGATCTTAGCGCCAATCACCGTCGTGCGGTTCGATGCGAGTGCCGCCGTCAACGCGCGTTCAAGTTGCTGTTCGCTGGTGACAATCGTTCCGTCGGCACCGAAACCCTGGGCGAGCTTGTCCCAGTTGATGCCGCCAATGCCGACACCGAATTGCGGGATCTGCTTGATCTGCTGTTTGACGCGAATGAGACCGATCTCTTCGTCATCGAAGACAACGGCGATGATCGGCAGGTTTTCGCGTACCGATGTCTGCAATTCAGCGACCGCAAGCAGCAAGCCGCCATCGCCAACGAAGGCAACGGCGGGTTTCCCCGGATGCGCCATCTTGGCCGCCATCGCGCCGGGAACGGCGTAACCCATCGACCCAAGACCGTTCGAGCCGAGAAACTCGCGTGGTCCGTAGGCCTGCCATTTCTGGACAACCAGCAGACGGCTGGCGCCGGCATCGCATGTCGCGATCGTCTCGCGCGGCAGGACGGCGCGGGCCACGTCCATGACGCGCTGCGGTGAAAGGCCGGTGCTTGGCGTGTTCAGGGCATCGACCACGGTCTGGCGAAATGTTCTGGCGGCTGCCTCACCCCAGGTGCTGGCGCCGGTGGAGAACTGCGCCAAGCGATCGAGTAGTTTGCCGAGCGGGCCAACAACTTCGGTGGTGGCCGGAACCGCGGCGTTGAGATCTGGCACTGCGGATATTGCCAGTACGGGCGCGGTGTAGGGCCACGGTTTGGGTTGCAGTTCGATCGCATCAAGGCCGACGGCAACGATCAGATCCGCCTCCGAAATCAGACGTCGCTCGATGATGCCGCCAATGATGCAGCCGGCACGCAAGGGATGGTCTTCGGCAATCACACCCTTGCATTTCGGAGTGACCAGAACCGGTGCACCGAGGTGGCTGGCGAGGTTCGTCAACGCCTCGGACGCGCGGGCCCACAAGGTGCCGAGCCCGGCCAAGATGATCGGCCGGCGTGCGCTGGCGAGCATGTCGAGTGGTTTCTTCAGACTGTCGCGATCGGGCTCGATGCTGACGATATCGGGGATCAATGGCGGTTCGGCAACGTGTTCACCGGCCTCAAGCGTGGTTTGCGACTGCGGCATGTCGAAATGCACCGGCCCCGGTGGGGCGGCCGTCATAGTGCGCATTGCTCGCCACATTTGTTGGCGCACCGACTTGGCATTGATGGTCGTGCTCCATTTGACGAGCGGGGCATAAAGTGCGGTTTGGTCGATGCGCTGGCGTAGGCCCGTAGCATAGGTCGCCGGCCCGTACTGGTCGGTCATCGCAATCAAAGGTGCACGGTCAAGCGACGCATAAGCAACGCCGTTGACCATGTTGGTTGCGCCCGGGCCGCGGGTCGACAGGCACAACCCCGGTGATCCGGTAATCTCACCCCAGGTTGCCGCCATCATCGCCGCCGCCGTTTCCTGCTTGAAGAACAGGAAGCGCATGTCGCGTTGGCGCGCTGCATCCATCAGCTCAACCGACTCACCGCCCGGGTGACCGGCAATGAACGAGGTGCCCGCCGTCTTCATCGCATCCGCGATAACCTCAACCGTCGTTGCCATTGCGGCCCTCCCTGCGCGCGCAAAACGTTGACGCTGATCCCGGCTATCCCCCTAAATGGAGGCGGATGGCTGGGCGCGCTGCAAAAATGACTATGACGTTCAAGACTGCGGGAGAAAAGAGCCCGGCCATTGGGCCGGGAGGGATACCAAATGAGTGATCAGAGCAAGACGATCGTCCGGTTTGATACCTGGGTCCACCCCGAGTTCCTGACGCGGTTCGACAATGAGGCCGACATCGATCTGGTCGTTGTCAATCAGGACGATGAGGCGGCGACCTGGCCGGTGATCGCCGAAGCGCACGCTTACCAGGTGCAGTCGTCACGCGATGAGCTGAAACAGCGTTGGCATGTCCACGGCGAGTTTCTGGCGAAGGCGCCGCAAATGCTGTGCATTTCGACCGGTGGCGCCGGTTACGATACGGTCGACGTTGCAGCCTGCAGCACGGCCGGCGTGCTCGTTGTCAACCAGACCGGGGGCAACGCCGTCTCCGTTGCCGAGCACACAATCGGCATGATGCTCGACATCTACAAGCGCATTACCGAGACGGACCGGGCAATGCGGTCGCGACCGCGCGGCTTTCCGCGCGAAGAGCTGATGGGGCACGAAATCTCGGGGCGCACGCTGGGGATTGTCGGCATCGGCAACGTCGGCACGCGGGTTGCCAAATTTGCCAAGGCGTTCGACATGACGGTGCTGGCCACCGATCCATATGTCGACGAAGCGACGGTTGCCAAGCGCGGTGCGCGGAAAGTTGAACTCGATCAACTGCTGGCACAATCCGACTTCGTATCGCTGCACTGCCCGCGTGATAGCTCGACGATAGGGCTGATCGATGGAACGGCCTACGCCAAGATGAAGAAGGGGGCGGTGTTCCTGACGACCTGCCGTGGCGGCGTTCATGACGAGGCGGCGCTCTTGCAGGCCCTGCAAAGCGGTCATCTTGGCGGCGCCGGGCTTGATGTCTGGGACAAGGAGCCGCCGCCGCTCGGCTACCCGTTGCTCGATCTGGACAACGTCGTCTCAACCTTCCACACCGCCGGCGTGACGCATGAGGCGCGCGCGCAAATGGCGCGGTTCGCCAGCGATCAACTGGTTGACGTGCTGCGTGGGCGGGTGCCGCCGCGCCCGGTCAATCCCGAAGTCTGGCCCAAATACGCCCAACGGTTCGAGCAACTCTTCGGTTTCGCGCCGGCATCGTTCGCGAGCTGATGTTGGTTGTCGGGCGCATTCTCAGGCACGGCTTCGACATGCCTGCCGGGTCAGGGTGGACCGCTGCGGTATTGGTGATCTGTTGATGCAATTGACGTTGAAAGGAGGCGAATATGGTCAAGCAAACCCCTTATGAGTTTATTCCGAAGCTCGGACAGTTGCGCGATGACGTACTGTTTGGAGACGTCTGGGAGCAAACGGACTTATCGAAGCGCGATCGCAGTCTGATTACTGTCGCGGTCCTTGCCTCACACTATCGCACCGAGGAGTTGCGCGGGCATATGCAGCGCGCGCTCGACAACGGTGTGACGAAAGATGAACTGAAGGGCCTGATCACACACATTGCCTTTTATTCCGGTTGGCCGACGGCGGTGAATGCCGGACGCGTTGCCGTCGAGGTGCTCGGCGACGACGCGTGAGCGCCGGCATCACGGCCCGATGGTATCACCGCCCGATATGAGCGCGAGGAAGGGGGCATCGATGGCACCGCCCGACTACGAAATCTACGCCATCAAGTACGGCGAACGGGTCGGCACGCGAGGCCAGACGTTCGTTGGCGGCGACCCGCATGATGCGCCGTTGGCGATGGATTACTTCGTTTGGGTGTTGCGCCATGGCGCGGATGCGACCGTCGTCGATGTCGGCTTCAGCCGGCAGGAAGGTGAGCGGCGCGGGAGGACGTTTCTGCGCTGCCCCGGCGACGGTCTTAAACTGATCGGGGTCGATCCCGACACGGTGCGAAACGTGATCATCACGCACATGCATTATGACCACGCCGGCAATCTCGCGTTGTTCCCGAATGCGTGCTTTCACATCCAGGATGACGAAATGGCCTACGTGACGGGCCGGGCGATGACCCACAAACGCCTGCGCCACTCGTTTGCGCTGCCTGATGTCCTGAACATGGTGAGTTTGGTTTATGGTGACCGCGTCGCGTTTCACGATGGCGAGGATGAAATTCTGCCGGGCGTGAACGTGCATCCGATGCCCGGCCATTCGCGCGGACTACAGTCGCTGACGGTCAGTACGGCGCGCGGAACCGTGGTCGTGGCATCGGATGGCGCGCATTACTACGAGAGCCTGACGGACGAGACCGCGTTCATGACCCACGAGAACATGTTCAAGATGGTGGAGAGTTTCCGCAAGATCCGCAAGCTGGCAGCCAGTGACGATCACATCATCCCGGGGCACGATCCCTTGGTTCTGACAAAATATCCGGCGCCACACCCTGATCTCGAAGGCATTGTTGCACGGCTCGACGTCGCGCCGGTTGCCTGACGATGTGTTGCTTCAAACAAGCAAAGGAAGGAAACAAACAGGGAAGGGAAGATAATGAAGGTCGGCTTTATCGGGCTCGGCACGATGGGCTCCAACATCGCGCTCAACGCCATCAAGGGCCAGCACAAATTGACGGTGCACGACCTCAACGAAGCCGCCGGCGCCCCGCACCTTAAGGCGGGTGCTGAGTGGGCAATGACACCTGCGGCGGCAGCGCAAGGCGCCGAAGTCGTGATGATGTCGTTGCCGGGGCCGGCGGAATTCGAAGTCGTGACCCTGGGGACCAACGGTTTGTTCGAGGCCGCAACGGAAGGTCAGGTTATACTCGACCTGACGACGAACTCACCGAGCGTTGTCCGCCGGGTTGCAGAAAAGTTTGCGACGAAGGGTGTTGAACTTCTCGATGCGCCCGTCAGTGGCGGGCCCGATGGCGCGCGGACGGGCCAGCTGGCGGTGTGGGTCGGCGGCAGCCAAGCCGCCTATGCCCGTGCTTTGCCAGCGCTTCAGTCGATTGCCGACAAACCGCGTTATGTCGGCCCGACCGGGGCCGGTTCAATCGCCAAGCTGGTCCACAATCTCAGTGGCTACATCATCCAAACGGCGCTTGCCGAAACCTTGACCATGGGGGTCAAGGCGGGACTTGAGCCGGATGCACTCTGGGCGGCCGTCAGGCAAGGCGCACTCGGGCGCCGGCGGATGTTCGATTCAGTCGCGCGGCAATACTTGCCCGGCCGGTTCGACCCGCCCGACTTCGCTTTGGCACTGGCGCGCAAGGATGTCGCGCTCGCCTGTGAAGTGGGCCGGGAATTCGAGGTGCCAATGCGATTGTCGCAACTCACGTTGATGGAAATGACGGAGGCCATCAATCGCGGCTGGGGCGGGCGAGATTCACGCGCGGCAATGTTGTTGCAGGAACAGCGCGCAGGCGTCGAGGTGCGCATTGCACCGCAACGCGTTGCTCAGATCCTCGCGGATGATTGAGCTCACGGATGATTGAGGTCGCGGATGATTGAGGCTGGCCGTGGCCGCGCGGTGCCGGCCTATTCCTGCTTGTAGGGGACTACCAATGTGCCATCGAGGTGATAGCCGACGGAGACGTCGGCGGTGCCGTCGATCAGGGTTAAAGCCTTGCTCGAAGCTTTGGTTTTCATCGTACCGGTAATCCAGACCGCCGTATAGAGATCTGAAACCTTGTACCTCCTTTGCAGGCGCACGAATATGATCTGATTGGCCGGCGGCGGTGGAACGTGAATGCAGGCGCCAACATAAGGCACCAACAGGAAATCAGTGTCACCCTGCTCGGAGAATTCAAGTGGCAACAGATAACCGGCCATTCGGACCTGCTGGCCGTTTAGCGAGGCATTGACCTGCCTTTGACGCTTTTCGACGTCGCTCTGCCAGATCTGATACTTCTTGAGCAGATCATCGACGTTGATGCCGGCTGCCGCGAAGCGTTCCTCGTACTTCTTGGCGTCCTTGATGCCCTGCTTGTTCTGGACCAGGTTGCGGTCTTCATTCTTAAGACCGCGCGCCCAAGCAATGGTCTCGATGTCGAAGCGTTCGTCCTGGGTGAGGCCGGCAAGAGGGTCTTGCAGCGGTGGCAGCTGCGGCAGCAGCGTTTTCCATTCAATCTTCTGCACGGCGACGGCGCTCACCGTCAGTGCGCAGACAATCAGCAGCGCGGCGATCCCCGTGCGAATTGCTCTGTGGATCAATGTTAGGCCTGGTATCTGCAACATCTCTGCGTCCGATCTCTGTCCGATCCTGTCCGTGAACCGATCTTATATGCGAATAATTCATCTTCGGGGCAAGCGGCGATCAAAAGCCTGTGAGAGCGGATCGGTTGTCGCAGATCGAAGCTTGTTTCGGCCGGACGAATATCGTCGGCGTTGCATTGGATTCTACGAAAGTCTAGTGTCCTGGCGCAAATGCTCAGGCCTGTTTGCGGCATCTTTGGGGACGAACTCCGGGTTCAAGTTGGTGACCTGCAACTTTTGCTGGGAACGGGGCATTTTTGAGCCGGGAGTTGGTGATGCGGCATACGGCAGTTATTGTGCGAGCATCGGTTCGGTGCCGTCGCGCGGCTTCACTGCGGCCGGCGCTGGGCGGGCTGCGAGGCGGGCAGCCGGTGCCAGGCAATACGTCGCATTAGCGCAACCTGCCTTTATTCGGAATCGGAACGATCCGGAATGAAGGCAGAAAGTTGCTCGCCTCTAAAGTGGCGATCATCTTTGTGCTTTAAGTTGGAACCGCAATAGCGGTTCCAACTTAAAGCACGATGATCTAGCGCAGTGAATTGAAAGACAAAAAGGTCGCGGTCATGTCGAAGAAGTACAACGTTTTGCTGTTGGGGGCATCCTACGGTTCGCTGCTGGCCACCAAACTGGCGCTGGCCGGGCACGCGGCCACCATGGTGTGCCTGCCGGCAGAGGTCGAGGCCTTCAATCGCGATGGGGCGGTGGTTCGCTTTCCGGTCCGCGGGCGTGATGGGCTCGTGGAAGTTAATTCCAAGGGCCTTCCCGGTTCGATCAAGGCGGCTGCAACCGGCGACGTCGAGCCGGCGGATTATGATTTGATCTGCCTTGCGATGCAGGAACCGCAATATCGCTCGGCCGGCGTGCGCGAGTTGCTTGAAGCGGTCGCCAAATCCGGCAAGCCCTGCATGTCGATTATGAATATGCCGCCGCTGCCCTACATGAAGCGCATTCCGGGCCTCGATACCGCGGCCATCGAAAAGTGCTACACGGATGCGTCAGTGTGGGCCGGCTTCGATCCCGAGACCGTGACGCTGTGCAGCCCCGACCCGCAGGCCTTCCGCCCGCCGGAGGAGCCGGTCAACGTTCTCCAGGTAACGCTGCCGACCAACTTCAAGGCGGCGCGTTTCGATGACGATGGCGCGACGCAAATGCTGCGGGACATGCAAGCAGATATCGAGGCCGCGCGCTATGAGGTCGACGGCGAGCAGATCGAACTGCCGGTCAAGTTGAAGGTGCATGATTCGGTGTTCGTGCCGTTGGCCAAGTGGGCGATGTTGCTGACCGGCAATTACCGCTGCGTGCAGGATGGCGATGCCCGCTCGATCAAGGACGCGGTGCATTCCGATCTTGAGATGTCGCGCTCGGTCTACAACTGGGTTAATGAGCTGTGCCGGGCGATGGGTGCAGCGCCGGCGGACCAGGTTCCGTTCGAGAAGTATGCAAACGCGGCAAGCAACCTTCTAAAGCCGTCGTCGGCAGCGCGGGCCCTTTATGCCGGAGCACCCAATATCGAACGCGTCGATTGCCTGGTGAAGACGATCTCATCGCAAAACGGCATGCAGTCCGACACGGTCGATGCAACCGTGCGTCTGGTCGATGCGCGGTTGGCAAAGAACCGGGAAACGGAGGGCTAGCGAACCTCTGAACAAGTTTGGGGGCCAGGGGAGCATCCCCTGGTCGGGGTGTTTGAGGGGCTGAAAGCCCCTCAAGGATCGCCGCCAAGCGGCGATACGTTAGGGCTTTCAGCCCTAACAACCCGACCAAAGGGCATTGCCCTTTGGAAACCCGGGACTTGATCAGAGGTTGCCTAAGGTTGGCGCGGCACAACCCGCGCAGCCTCGTCAAATGGAGTGACAGGAATGGTCGAAGAAGAAGATCGTGATCTGCCCGCCTACTACGGCATCTGGCCGACAGTGTTCGGTTTCGTCGTCGGTGCCGGCATAACAATTTTCATGTTTGCCCTTGCCGACGGCTTTACCGGTTAGAGTATCCGTTTTGGTCGAGACGCTTCAGGTTGCTCTGTCCTGACGCGGCCATCATCGTTGTGCCTTACGTCGGAACCGCAATGGCGGTTTCGACGTAAGGCGCCGTGATCTAAGGCGGACACGCTAGAGCAACCTGCCTTTATTCGGAATCGGAACGATCCCGAATAAAGGCAGGTTGCTCGCCTCTAAAGTGGCGATCATCTTTGTGCTTTAAGTTGGAACCGCGATAGCGGTTCCAACTTAAAGCACGATGATCTAGGTAACCTCTGATCAAGTCCCGAGTTTCCAAAGGGCAATGCCCTTTGGTCGGGTTGTTAGGGCTGAAAGCCCTAACGCATCGCCGCTGCGCGGCGATTCATGAGGGGCTTTCAGCCCCTCAAACACCCCGACCAGGGGATGATCCCCTGGCCCCCAAACTTGTTCAGAGGTTCCCTAAATCTCAGATGCCGCGAAGATGCGCCCGCCCAGGACCGTGCCCCAGATGCCGACGTCCTTGAGGTGTTCGGCGCCAATCGTGGTCGGATCGTCTTCGAGGACGGTCAGGTCAGCGCGCTTGCCGCATTCGATCGAGCCGACCTCGCCGTCCATCTTGAAGGTGTAGGCGGCGCCGAGCGTGATGGTGCGCAGCGCGTCGGCAACATCGATGCGTTCGTGCGCACCCAGCGTGCGCCCGGACGCGGTTTTGCGGTTGACCGCGCACCAGGCCGTGAACAGCGGACCCAGCGGCGTAACCGGCGCATCGGAGTGGATCGCCATTGCAACACCGGTTCGAAGCGCCGTTGCACAGGCGTTCATGCGTTCCGCGCGCTCGGGCCCGACGGTCATGGCGTAGTGCTGATCGCCCCAATAGAAATGATGATTGGGAAACAGGTTGACGCACATGCCGAGGGCTTTGATCCGGCGGAACTGCGCGGCGTCGGCGAGTTGGCAGTGCTGCAGCGTGAAGCGATGATCGGGCGCGGGATGATGGCGCAAGGCGTCCTCGACACAGTCGAGGACCAACTCGGTCGCTTCATCGCCATTGGTATGGGTGTGGACCTGGATACCTTCTTTTAGCGCCAGACGAAACATCTCGCGCAACTGCTCCGGCGGCACGTACCACAGTCCGTTCGGCGCACCGTTGTAGTAGCCCGGCCAGCGCAGTCTGGCTGAGAAGCCCTGGATTGATCCGTCGGCGACGACCTTGATGATACCAAGCCGCAACCTGTCGGTACTCATCTTGCCGAGCGCACGGGCGCGTTCGATGATCTGCGGTACCGTCATGTTTTGCAGGCGGCGCAGCGAAACAATGCGCGCCGGGAAGTCGTCCTCGCCGGTAACGCGCAGCATCATGCTGACGGCATCATCCGGCAGCAGGTTGGCAAGGTCGGCCGCCGTGGTGACGCCGCGGCGCACGCACAGGCGTGCGAACTGGCGCAGACCGTGTTCATCGCAGGCGAGAAGTTCGCGGTCAAAGCCGACATGGACGCCGACCGGGGTCATGGCGTCGGGGCCTTTCAACTCGCCGGTGGGCTTGCCGTCGGGGCCAAGCGGGATACCCGGATGGTTGATCCCGGTGCGCAGCAAACCGGCAAGCTCCAGCGCCTTGGAATTGACGTTGAGGATATGGCCGGAGGCATTCAGCACACCAATCGGGTGTGTCTGTGAGGCTTGATCCAGGTCGTGGCGGTCGATCCGGCGATCGCCGTAGTAGATGGCATCGAGCGACCAGCCGGCGACCGGATCGTCGGGGCCGGGAAGGGCCGCGGCGGCGTCCCTGAGGCGCGCGATGACCATGTCGATCGAGGTTGCGCCCGTCCACGTCTTGCCGTCCGGGTCGAGGCGGTCAAAATACCCACAATAGACGTAGCGCCAGAACGTGCCTTCCATGGCGTGGCTATGGCCTTCGACCAGGCCCGGCATGAGGACTTTGTCGGCAAAACGATCATCGAGTTCATAATCGCCCCAGCCCGTGAGTTCATCGCGCTCACCGGCGCCCAGAATACGACCGTCACGGACGGCGACATGGCTGGCCAACGGCCGGCTGGGGTTCATCGTGAGAATGCGTTTTGCCTTGTAGATGGTAATCACTGTTTCGCCCTGTGGCCGATGGTGGAAAGTCAGGCCGCATGGGGCGGCACGCCGGCATCGCTGACCTTGTGACACGCAACGAGATGGTTCGACGTGATGCGGCGCTCGACAGGCGGTGTGCTGCGGCACGTGTCGTCGGCAAACGGGCAACGGCCGGCAAAGCGGCATCCGGGCGGCAGATTGATGGGACTGGGCGGATCACCTTCAAGCTGAACGCGGCCCTGTTGGTGTCGGCGTTTCGGGTCGGCTGACGGCACCGCTGACAGCAGCGCCCAGGTGTAGGGGTGTAGCGGGCGCTTGAACAAAGAGATGCGGTCCGCGCGTTCGACGATCTGGCCGAGATACATGACGGCGATCTCATCGCAAATGTACTGGACGACGCCGAGGTCATGCGAAATGAAGACGTAGGTGAGGCCGAACTCGTCCTGGAGACGGTTCAGCAGGTTGAGAATCTGGGCCTGAATGGCAACGTCCAGAGCCGAGACCGGCTCGTCACATACGATCACGTCCGGGCGGCTGGCAAGTGCACGCGCGACACCGATCCGCTGACGCTGCCCGCCCGAGAACTGATGCGGAAACAGCGCGCGCTGTTCGGGGCGCAATCCGACCTTGTCAAACAGATCGGCGACCTGATCATCACGGTAGGCCGCATCTCCGACGTTCATGAGGTCCATCGGTTCGCGGACAATGTCACCGGCCCGCGTGCGTGGATTGAGGGACGAGAAGGGATCCTGAAAGATGATCTGGATGCGCCGGCGCAGAGTGCGCAGTTCATCGCCCTCGGCGGATGCCAGATCCTCGCCGTCGAGCCGAATCTCACCCTGTGTTATGTGGACAAGGCGCATCACGGCCAACGCCGTGGTCGACTTGCCCGAACCCGATTCCCCGACGATGCCGAAGGTCGAGCGACGCGGCACCTCAAACGAGATGCCGTCAACCGCATGAACCACGGACGGCTTGCCGAGAAATCCGCCGCCGGCCTTGAAATGCACCTTCAGGTCATTGACTTGCAGGATGGCGCGTTCGCCAGCTTCTGTCATCATGCAGGTTCCTTTTCCAGCAGCCAGCAGGCGACGCTCTGGTGATGGCTGACACGGAACGAATTCGGTCGTTCGGATGTGCAGCGATGCAGGCGGTCATTGCAGCGTGGTTCGAACGCGCAGCCGCGGCCCAGTTCGGTCAGTGGTGGTACGACGCCCGGGATCTCGGTCAGTGGCTCGCGCATTTCGGCAGGGTCGTCGGTGAGGTGCGGGACACAGGAGATCAGGCCACGGGTGTAGGGATGCTTGGGCGCCTCGAGGATCTCATCGACCTGGCCGGTCTCGATAATCCGACCGGCGTACATCACGACGACGCGGTTTGCCATCTGGGCTATGGCGCCCATGTCGTGTGTAATCAGAATGATCGATGCGCCGCTGTGCTGCTGCAGTTCGAGCAGGAGATCGAAGACCTGGGCCTGGACCGTGACATCGAGCGCGGTGGTCGGTTCATCGGCGATCAACACGTCCGGCTCGCAGGCAAGTGCCATGGCTATCATCACGCGCTGACGCATGCCGCCGGAAAGCTGATGGGGGTATTCGTGAACGCGGCGCTCGGGCGCTGGAATGTGCACCGAACGCAACAGTTCGACGGCACGGTCCAAGGCATCCTTGCGCGACAACTTCTGGTGCAGGATGATTGCTTCCGAGATTTGATCGCCGATGGTGTAGACCGGATTGAGCGATGTCATCGGTTCCTGAAAGATCATCGAAATGCGGTTGCCGCGAATTTGGCGCATGCGCGCCTCGGTGGCCTGAACCAGATCTTCGTTGTTGAAGCGAATGGCGCCGCCGGCAACCCGGCCCGGCGGGTTGGGGATGAGTCCCATGATTGACAGGGCGGTCATGCTCTTGCCGCAACCTGATTCGCCGACGATGCCGAGCACTTCGCCACGCGCCAGCTGGAGGTTGATGCCGTCGAGAACATGTGCCGTTCCCGCACGTGTTCTGAAGTCGACGCGAAGGTCGTCGACTTCGAGGATCGTCTGTGCCGCAGCCTGTTCGTTCATGCTCAGCGCTCCCGAAGTTTCGGATTGAGTGCATCGTTCAGCCCGTCGCCTATCAGGCTGACGCTCAAGACGGCGAGAAAGATCGCAAAGCCGGGGAATGTGGCGAACCACCAGGCATCGATAATGTATTCACGGCTCGCACCGATCATCAGGCCCCAGCTCATGACGTTGGGGTCACCCAGTCCGAGGAAGCTGAGGCCGGCCTCGAACAGGATTGCAACGCCGATCACCAGGGTGGCCGAGATGATGAGCGGTGGCAGGGCGTTCGGCAGAATGACCTGCCAGATCAGGCGGCCGTCGCGGGCACCGATGGTGCGGGCGGCCTTGACATACTCGAGTTCACGAATGCGCAGGAATTCGGCCCGGGTCAGGCGCGCCGTGGAGGGCCAGCTGACCAGGCCGATGGCAATGGCAATGGTGTAGAGAGACGGGGTGAAGACCGCGACCAGCACCATCGCCAAAATCAGCGGCGGCAGGACCTGGAAGAATTCGGTGATGCGCATCAGGATCTCTTCGACAATGCCGCCGTAGAAGCCGGCCAGTGCGCCGATGACAATGCCGATCACGATCGTCATGATCGCCGCCGCGGCGCCGACGGCCAGTGTGGCGCGGCCGCCATTGACAATGCCGGCGAGCATGTCGCGACCAATATGATCGGTGCCCAGCGGTACGGTCGCTTCCACGCCCGGCGGCGTGAACGGTGCCCAAACGACGGCAAACGGGTCGACCGGGTAGATCATCGGCCCGAAAATGGTGACGAGGATGATCATGATGAGCAGCGCCAGGCCGAGAATGGCGGAGCGGTTGCGCAGAAACATGCTCCATGCCTCGGCGGCGGGGCTGCGCGCCTTGATCGTGGTGGCTGGTCTGGTATCGGTCTCGGCCATGGCGATCAGCTCCGCTTTCCTTTGATGCGTGGATCGGCAATGCGGTAACAAACGTCGGTCAGCAGGTTGGCGATGATCACCATCAGCGCCGAGAAGAACAGCAGTGCCAGGATGGTCGTGTAGTCGCGGCGCAGGAGCGAATCGAAGGCGAGCGTACCAAGCCCCGGCCAGTTGAAGACCGTTTCGATCAGCACCGCACCGGACAACAGATTGCCGAAATGAAGGCCGGTGACAGTGATGATCGGCAGGATCGCGTTGCGCAGCGCATGCTTGAAAACGACGACGCGCTCCGACAGGCCCTTGGCCCGGGCCGTGCGGACATAGTCGGAGCCCAAAACTTCCAGCATGCTCGCACGTGCCAGGCGACTGTATTGGGCAATGTAGATGATCGCCAACGTGAAGGCCGGCAGCACCAGATGGTGGGCGATGTCCAGCGCACGGCCAATGGGGCCGACCGTCAACGTCACGTCATACATGTCCGAGACGGGAAAAATCGGTATGACCAACGCAAACAGGATGATCAGCATCATGCCCGTCCAAAACGCCGGTGCGGAATAGCCGATCAGCGAAAAGATGGTCAAAAAGCTCGAGAACCAGCCGTCGGGCTTGCGCGAGGCCAGAACGCCCATGACGGTGCCGATCAGGAGCGCCAGAACGGTGGCGCTGAAGATCAACAGCACGGTCGCGCCCATGCGTGACAGGATCAGATCGACGACCGGTGAGTTAAAGTAATAGGAGTGGCCGAGATCACCCTGGACGGCGTTGCCAAGGTAAATCCACAGTTGCTCCAACAGCGGTTTGTCGAGGCCGTAGTCGCGGCGGATGGCATCAAGCATTTCCTGCGTGATGCCGCCGGATTCGCCGGCAATGGTTTCGGCCGGATCGCCCGGTGCCATCCGGATCAGGAAGAAGTTCAGAATCAAGACTGCAAAGATGAGGCCGACGGCGTAGGCGAGACGCTCGGCGATGATGCCCAATGTACGCATGGTCTAAAGATCCGGCAGCTGGTGGTGGCGACACGACTGATGGCGGCGGCACGATGACAACGGGAACGACCAACGAGAAAGGGCTACGGGAACGGGCCACGAATGCCCTGGCAGGCCGCTGAGCCGGACCGGGCGGGACGGGCGGGAATGGTTGCTTGTATGCGGCGGTGCGTGCGCGCAACCACGCCACCCTGAGCCCGGTCAGGCGTCCAGGTCTACTTCAGATAGACCTCGTCCATTGGCGCCATCGTGCCCCAGATCGTCAGCGGCGCGTTTCCCACCTTTTTGTTGTAGACGGTGTGATAGGGTAGATTGTAGAGCCAGTAGACCGGCAGGTCTTCGGTCACCATCTTCTGAAACTCGATGTAGTGGGCCCTGCGCTTGGCAGCGTCCGGTTCGCGTCCGGCGGCTGTAAGCACGGCGTCAACCTGCGGGTTGGCATAGCTTTGGGTGTTCGACCAGATCACGCCCTTGCGGATGTTGGATGAGATGTAGGTGCGGTGTACGCCGATCACCGGGTCGCCCCAGTTGAAGACAACATCAATGGTCATGTCGAACTCGTGACTCTTGACCCAGTTGGCCCATGTCGGGAAATCCGGCGGAATGCGCAACTCGACCTCGATACCGACCTTCTTGAGCTGCGGCTTGAGATACTCGGCGACGTCGCGCTGCGAGAGCAGCGTGTCGAGCTTGACCTTGAAACGCATGCCGTCTGCCTTTTTCGGCAAACCGGCCGCATCGAGCATCGCATTGGCCTTGGCGA
This sequence comes from Hyphomicrobiaceae bacterium, assembly GCA_965223355.1. Taxonomy (GTDB): domain Bacteria; phylum Pseudomonadota; class Alphaproteobacteria; order Rhizobiales; family Hyphomicrobiaceae; genus Tectiglobus. The sequence continues at coordinate 682,255 of CBDCWE010000003.1, read as the reverse complement.
GATCGAGGTCGTAGCGCTCGGCGTCCTGGTCGGCCAGCGGACTTTCCATGGAGATCGGCCCGAGGGCCGGTTTCGAGAAGCCGCTGTGCAACGCGTTGTTGATGAACTTGCGATCGATGGCGTGGGCGATCGCCTGGCGCACTTGCTTTTTGCCGAGGATCGGATGCTTCAAGTTGAACGCCAGCCAGCCAATCGCGCCGACCGCTGCATAGCCGTCCGATGTCACAACGAGATGGCGCTTGCGCTTCAAGCGGCGCAACTCGTGCGGCTTGCTTGCGAACGGGCGGATATGGATGTCGCCGCGTTCCAATCCCAGCGCCAAGGTGTTGGATTCCTTTGTGACCTTGATCACGATTTTGTCGAGGTAGGGGCGGCCCTTGAGGAAGAAATCAGGATTGCGTTCGAGGACGATATGCTGGCCCTTCTTGTATTCGACAAATTTGAACGGGCCGGAGCCAACCGGCGTCAGGTTGCGTGGATGTGACTTGGGGTCCTGGCCATCGCCATAAATGTGCTTGGGGATGATCACACACAGGGCCGACGACATCGCCAGCAGGATCGCCGGGTGAGCATGGCGCATGCGCAGAACCGCCGTGTGCGGGTCCGGGGTGTCGACCCTTTCAACCGGCGCAAACATCGTCTTGAAGGGATGATTGGCCTTGATCGTCGCGATCGAGAAGGCAACGTCTTCCGATGTGATCGGCTTGCCGTCGTGGAACTTCGCATTCTTGCGCAGTTTCAGCGTCAGGCTCTTGCCGTCATCGGCAAACTGCCAGCTTTCGGCCAGATAGGGCTGCGGCTCCCACTTGGCATCGAAGCGCAACGGCGTTGCGAAAATCTGCGTTCCCGGAATAGCGGTCGCAATACCGGACTGCACTGCCGGTACGAGATGGCGTGGTGTGCCCTGCAAGCCGAACACCAACGTGCCGCCCTGCTTCGGGCTATCAGCGAGGCCAGCAGCGCTGCCGGCGAACACAACGGCAAGCCCGGTAAGCGCAGCCGCCGCAGAGCGTTTCATGCGGTTATCGAATACAGACAAGATCTTCCTCCCAGGTGGAAGCCGGAGCCGTCACGACCGCGCAATCCACGGTACGATGTGCGTACGGCCGGCTTGCCTTTTCGTTCGGTTCTGATGCGATTAAATGTGTTAAGGAATAGGATAAGACCTTACGTTCGTGTCGACGCCGCCGCCAATGAATTATTCGCAAATATTTATGCAAATTCTGCATAGATTGTGGGCTAATCGGGAGCCACCCCTCTCAGCACCTCCCACGCCTGTTCGAGACGGGCGCGACCCGGGCCGAACGTGCGAAACACGCGGACCTCGATTTCCTGCGTCCAGCTGTCGTCGCCGGCCGGGACCAGTCTGCCGTGTGCCAGGTCATCCTTGATCAAAACGGATTGCAACCACGCAAACCCGCGGCCCTCAAGGACCATCTCGCGAATAACCTCGCCCATGGTCGCTTCATGCAACGGGTCGATGTGCAACTGCGGGTGATCGGCTGCCAACGTGGGATGGCGATGCCAGCCGACCGGAACGTCAGGGGAAAAGCCGATGTGCGGCAGGGGCGCGTCCTGGCTGCCCGGTAGGGCGAACCGCGGGCGGCCGTCGCGGTCGGGCACGGACACCGGAATCGAAGTTTCCGTCGCGATGGGGACGGAGGGAAATCGTTGTCGATCAATGAACTCCGGCAGCGACGGGTCGTAATAGCAGATCAGGAAATCGATCTGGCCACTGGTCAGGTCCTCGATGCAGTTGGCGAGGTTGTCGGAGCGAATGTGGACGCCGCCCACTTCCATGTGTTGCTCGATCCGCCGCAACAGCGATGGCAGCAGATGGCGTGCGAGCACGTGTTGAGCGCCAAAGCGCAACGGTGCAACCGTCTGCAGTCCACGGGCACGCGATGCGGCACGGGCGCGATAGATTGAGCGGACGATGGTAATCGCGTCCTTGTGGAATTGCTCGCCGGCGCGATTGAGGGTGACGGGATAGGTGCTGCGGTCAATCAGCGGCACGCCCATCCATGCTTCCAACAGCTGGATGCGGCGGGTGAGAGTCGACTGTGTGGTGTTGCGCTCGGCCGCCGACTTGGAATAACTGCACGTACTGGCGAGGCTGAGAAAGTCTTCGATCCACTTCAGTTCCATGTCGCAGCGCCTCGCATGGTAGTGTGACTGGCGAACCGCCGATCACAGTCAAACGTAACATGGCCCGACCGTCCGACCATTTCCGCCGCAGGCGCGAACGGCTCAGTGCGTCGGCACGCCTGCCAGGTGGCCGAGATGGGCGGCCAGCACGGAGTTGCTGGAGAAAGCTGGAATTCCGGTCGCCTCCTTGACCTGATCGAGAATGGCGCGTGTCCGGAGGTTGGTGCACGACATGAAAACGGCATCGACGGGTGCTGAGCGCGCCAGTTCGATGGCCGCCGTCTTGGTCGATTGCGGATCAATGCGCGCGACTTTGGCATCGTCGGCCTCGTTGAACGAGCCAAACACCGGTGTTTCGATGCCGGCCTCGGCAAGGGTCTCGCGCAATCGGGCGCTGACGCTTTCGATATAGGGCGACAGCAACGCCAGCCGGCGGATGTCGTGATCGCGGCACACGTGAATCAGTGCAGAAACCGGATCGGTGACGTGATTGGTGCGGCAGCCGGACCGGACCAGCGCCGCAATCTGCGCGGCGCCGATCACCGCCGTGCCGGACGTACAGCAATATCCGACGACATCGAAGGCAATCGAGCGTGGCAGGAGCTGAGCCGAAGCATCGATCACGGCGGCCATGTCGGCAAGGGTGTCCGGGGTGACGTCGGCAGCGTTCGGCACGCGGCTGACATAGACATCGGCGATCTCGGCCGGCAAGTCATGGCGCGTGTCGCATTCGAGCGTTTCGTCGGTCTGCAGGACGAGGAGGCCGATGATCGCACGGCGCCGAGCATCGTCGCGCAACTCGTATGGGAATTCGTGAGGGAATGATGAGGTCATGTTGAACGGCTCCGGGATTACCGCTGGCTGCCAGGTTGTTTCGGCCGGCTCGAAGATTGGCGATGCGATCCGACGGTGCAAATCTCAAATGCTCTATTGCTTACGCGCGTTGACTATATTGGCATCTCACCATCATTGTTGGTCAAGATACAACCCAGAAATGGGCAACAGACGATCATAAGACGAGTATAACACGGGTATAAGACGGGCATGAGGTGGGACCGTGCGCCAACGTATCGGCATAGGATTCTCCGGCGGACCGAACGCCAGCGAGATCGTTGAATGTGTGAAGCTTGCTGAAGAGCTCGGTTACGAGTCCGCCTGGGTCGCGGAAGGTCACGGTGGCGACCAGTTTGCAGTATTGTCGGCGTGCGCGGTTGGCACATCCACCATTCAACTTGGTACGAACATCACCAGCGTGTTTGTGCGCACGGTGCCAACGATTGCGATGGCGGCCCTGACGGTCGATCAGCTTTCAGGGGGCCGGTTTATTCTCGGCGTCGGCTCAAGTCACAAGGTGCAGGTTGGTCCCGAACACGGCGTTGTGTACGCCAAGCCGCTGACGCGCGTCAGAGAGACGGTCGAGGCCGTGCGCCAGTTGATGGCAACCGGCAAACTGCAGTTCGAGGGCACGACTTTCACAATTGAGAGGTTCGATCTGTGGTTCTCGCCGCTTCGTCTGCGACTGCCGATCTACATCGCGGCGGTGTTTCCGAAGATGACCGCTTTGGGCGGTGAGATCGCCGACGGCGTGATCCTAACGCGCAGCACCCTTGATACGGCCGCCAACGCGCGTCAACACCTGGCCGACGGTGCTCGGCGTGCAGGCCGTCAGGTCGGCGATATTGGCGTTGCGACGCTGTTGCCAACAGCCGTTGCGAATACGATGGAAGCGGCCCGGGCACGCATTCGGCCCGGCCTGGCACTCTATGCAGGCCTGTTTCCGAGATATAACCGGCTGCTCGCCGACCAGGGTTTCGAAGGCGAAGCCATGGACATTTCGCGGGCCTGGGCGAGCGGTGATCAGGACGGCGCGGTCAGGGCCGTCACCGACAACATGATCGATGCCACGAGTGTTGCCGGAACTGCCGATTACTGCCGCGCCCGATTAGAGGCCTATCGCCGCTCGGGGATCGACGTGCCGATCATCTCGCCGTTTGCCCGGGGCGCCGGCGCCAAGGCAACTTTCGAAGCGGCAATTCGCGCTTGCGCTCCAGACCTGCACGGGCCGACCGGTTGAACGGCCGACGGCAGAGTTGACAGCCCCCGGCCCGACACCGAAACCGAAGCCGAAAACAGCCAACTCGACTAGTCAACGGACTGCTGGCATTTCCGCGCCTTAGACGGAAATGATCTAAGAAACCTCTGAATCAAGTCTTAGGCGTCCAAAGCGCGGCGCCCTTAGAGCAACCTGCCTTTATTCGGAATCGGAACGATCCCGAATAAAGGCAGAAAGTTGCTCGCCTCTAAAGTGGCGATCCTTGAGGGGCTTTCAGCCCCTCAAACTCCCCGACCAGGGGATGGATCCCCTGGACCCCGGACTTGTTCAGAGGTTGCTTAGTGGTCTCAATCACTTCAAATGGCGCATCTCAATGCACCATTTGAAGTGATTGAGACCACTAGAACCAGCGCCACCGCCTTTTCTTGGCGGTCTTGAGGAATTGCTCGGAGGCATCGCTGACGTCGGCCAGCCAACTCTGCTCAAGTTCGTCTTGGGTTTGCATGCGGTTCAAGATCATTTTCTCGGACATTGGCACCGTGAACGCATATCGTCCGTGGCGGCTGCGATAGACAAGGCCCTTTTCGGTCAGGGCGTGGAGCATCTGGCTGGCCTGGCTATTGGTGAAGTTGCTGATGTGGGCAATCTCACCTGCCGAGAAGTCCTTTGCCTCATCGGCCGGGCGCAACGCCACCACGCGCAAAAACTGGCGCTGGCGTTCGGTCGTCCTGTTCCAGCGGGCGCCGAACAAGCCCGCGTCAAGGCGTTCGACGACGTCGTCTTCGGGAAACCTGTCGTCGGACAACACGCCGCCATTCTTCAGGAGCCCGTCCACCAGTTCCTTGCCGAAGAACTGGATCAGGTAGGGATAGCCGCCGGAAAGTTCGATGGCTTTGGCGATCACCTGCTTTGATGGATGAAGCGGTGGCGACAGTTTTGTGAGCGGCTTGATGATGGCAGTTGCCGTTTCGGTGCGGGTCAGCCGTTCGAGCCGCAGAACACGGAACATGCGCTCGGTATAGGTCCGCGTTGTGATCAGGGCATCGTGAACGCTCGGCAGCCCGCTCAAGACCAGCATGATCGGAGCAATGCCGTCGGACTTCTGCAGCGAGGCGACCGTTTCGATCAGCATCGACATCGGGAACTGGCTGTCTTCGGCATGATCGGACAGGCACTGCGCCTCGTCATAGACGAGAACCAGCCCGCTCATTTTCGACTTTGCGATCATTGCCAGCGCCGTCGACAGGGCAGCCTTCAATTTGTCGCTCGGAAGTCCCGGTGCGCGCTCGTAGATGCCCTTGAGCAGGTCGAAGACTTCGGCATGATCCATCGTACTTTCGACAGATCGATCGACGGCCGTCGGTTGCATGGCCGGCCTGTCGCGCCGTTCGATGCTAATCGAGCGCGCCAAAGAGGCGGCAACGTCGGTCAAAATCCGTAAAGCAAGGCGCTCTTCGGTCAGCGACGACGACTCCGACAGATCAACGCCGGCCCACAGCCAATACTGCTCGTCTGCGGTTGATCTGAGATGTTCGACAAGCACCGTCTTGCCAAAGCCGCGCAATCCGACAATCAGAACATTCTCAGTTATCACTTTCTGGCGCAAAGTCCGTCGGAAAAAGTCGAGCTCGTCTTGGCGCCCGCCGAGTACCGGCGGCAGGTGGCCGGCGCCAGGCCTAAACGGGTTCTCGATCATCGACTGACGTTCCATGGCAGATGCCTTCAATATTACCGCACGCAACCCGACGGGTGCAGTTCGGTTGGCTGCATCTAACTCAATTGAGCGAAATACCTTATCCACAACATCTCAAGAGACGTGTACGGAGTTTTATCGCTAGAACAATTGCGCTCGCACATCGTAATTGCGTTAATGATGAACGCGCTGCCCTTGCGGTCCGGCGGCGGCGTCAAATGAACCATGTTCTGTGTACTGACTGAAGCTCCAGCGGGCAACCGGGGTTGTCGGCGCAGTCTCCGCGCGATGGCTACCGGCGCATTGCCATCTTTCTGGCGCGCGACGGCTGGCCCATGAGCTTTGGAGGTCCCTACCGGCTCCGGCTGCGGCGGGCGGCCGCCAACGGCTCAAGTGTCTGAGGGTCACCGAGGAATGGACCAAGGAGGGGCGTGTGATTGCAGTTTCAGGCTCGATCCGTTCGGCGTGTGTGATCGAGGTGCTGGCGCGGCTGGTATCGGTGCGCGGCGCACCGCTCTATCTCAGATCGCACAACGTCCTACGTCGGGAATAATGGCATTGAAACCGCATTGATCGATATCGAGATCGATACCAACACCGTCGAGCGAGCAATCAGGCCACTTGCACTCAATCGAAAGAACGCACTCTTCGCCGGTTCCGATGAGGCCGGCATGCGCCACATCGCAATCGCAACCGGCGGCGGGCGCCCGAACAAACCATTGCTCAAGTGGGTCAACACCGGCCTCGGCAACGTCAAGAACGCGATCCTCGGCACCTGTCGCTCCTGCGATCCCCAACACGCCGAGCGCTATCTTGCTGCCTACGAATGGCGCTTCAATCGCCGCTTCGACTTCGAGAATGATGCTGCAAACGTCGTCGAAACCAATATCGAATGGCTCGCCGCCAACACCCGTCACGTCCTTGATGCCGAAGCCATTGCCAACAAATACAATGCCACCACAAGCAATTACGTGCTCACCATCCACGATACCGACACGACATTGCGCACCAGCCGCGAGCGCCTCCTCAACGACCCAACCATCCATCGCCATGACGATGCGTTCTATTTCAACAGTCTCGCCCAGGTCGTCGCCGACATAACATCCGGCTAGCAGCACTTAGACGGTACGCCCACCAATTTGTTCCCCGCACCAATTCGCTAGATCATCGTGCTTTAAGTTGGAACCGCTATTGCGGTTCCAACTTAAAGCACAAAGATGATCGCCACTTTAGAGGCGAGCAACTTTCTGCCTTTATTCGGGATCGTTCCGATTCCGAATAAAGGCAGGTTGCTCTAGGCACGCACATTACCCAAAGAAGTCGTCACGTAGTCGGCCAACCAGATGCATGCGCTCATGCAGGATGGTCACAATGCCGATGCGACCGTCCGAAAGTTGCTTCCAGTAAATGAAATGGTGCCGATACCGGCTGAAATAACCGCAGACCTCAAATCCGGCCGGGATCGGATGCCACACCACTTCACGATCTGCAATCGCCTCGAAATGCCCGAACAAGCCACGGATGTAGTCATCCGCTTGTGCCTCACCCCAGGTTCTCAGCGTGTAGAGGTAAATCTCGTCTAGCCGGTGATCGGCGGCGGGCTGGAGCAGATATTTGGCCATGCTAGCGATGGCGCGCGTTACGTTTGATGACATCGTCAGCCGAGACTTCTTGGAAGCCGTTGTCAGGTGCAGCAAAGGCCGCCTGCAATTCCGCTTTCAGCCGATCAAACGCTTCCGCCTCGGACCGCCGTTTGTCCTCCCGGATCAGCGAGCGGATGTATTCGCTCGTGTTCTCGTAGCTACCCTGCTCGCCCACGTTGGTTTCAACGTGGGCTTTGAGGTCGCCGCTGATGCGGACATTGAGATTCATGGTCTTGGGCATGAACGGGCTCCATATGCTCCATGCTCTGCCGAGCGGTTCGCCCAGGTAGTATGTAATATCCTGTGCGATTGCAATTTTTTTGCGGAACAAGTCTATACGAACCTCATCCCAGCTCGCGCGAAAGCCATTGAGCTAATTTGCACGTCTCGATGAGCAAGGCGATGATCACCGAGTTGGCGCCAGCCTCATCGGAACCGGCGAAGAGTGCGTTCTTTCGATTGAGTGCAAGTGGCCGATTGCTCGCTCGACGGTGTTGGTATCGATCTCGATGCGGCCGTCTTCGAGGAACAAGCGGAGCCGGTCCAGATAAGGTCTGGGTGGGCTCCTAGGCCGAGATATTATTTCTAGAAATCAGAAACAATGCCGTCCTTTTCCCAATCGCCATAGCGGACGGGATCGGGACCGTCGCGGCCACCGAGTTCCGTGACCCCACTGGTGTGTTGCAACTGGGCCAGCCGCCGGCGCTCGGCGGCTTCGGCAAGGGCGCGCCGGGCGGCCGGCGACAACCGCCTGTCGCGCGGCTGTTCGGCCTGTCCGCCACGGACGTCCGGTGCTCGGTTACGCGTTGTCGCCATGTTGATGCTACTTCGTCATTGAAATCATGCCGGTGGCGATACGATATAGGAACAGGATCGGTTTGCCAAAAGGCTGCGCCGGTCCGACCATTGTTTTGCTGACCAAGGTCAATCGATGTCGTTCAACATACTGAAAGTTGGCTTATTGCTCGCGGTGATGACCGTGATTTTTGTCGCGATGGGAGCTTTGATCGGCGGACAGACCGGCATGATAATCGCGTTTGCCATCGCCGTTGCCATGAATGCCTTCAGCTACTGGAACTCCGACACGATGGTGCTGCGGATGCACGGCGCGCAGCAAGTCGATGCCCAAAGTGCGCCGGAATACTACAACATGGTGGCCGATCTGGCCCGGCGTGCCGAGCTGCCGATGCCGCGCGTATACGTGATGCACAGCGCCCAGCCCAACGCCTTTGCCACGGGACGCAGTCCCGAACACTCGGCGGTTTGCGCATCGACGGGGCTTTTGGAGATGCTGAGCCGGGAGGAGATCGCCGGCGTGATGGCGCACGAACTCGCGCACATCAAGAACCGCGATACGTTGATCATGACGATCGCTGCAACCATTGCCGGCGCGATCTCGATGCTCGCCAACTTCCTGCAGTTCAGCATGCTGTTTGGCGGCGGGCGCGGTAACGACGGGCGCGGCCTCGGCATGATCGGCGCACTGATCGCGATCTTTGTGGCGCCGCTGGCGGCGATGCTGGTTCAGATGGCGATCAGCCGGTCACGCGAATACGTCGCCGATCGCGTTGGCGCCGAAATCTGCGGTAATCCGTTGTGGCTGGCCTCGGCCCTGAACCGGATCGCGGGCGCTGCGCGCCAGATTCCGATGGATAGTGCTGAACGGGTGCCGGCCAGTGCGCATCTGTTCATTATCAATCCGCTATTCGGCGGCACCATTGATAATCTGTTTTCGACGCATCCCAACACCAACAACCGGATCGAGGCGCTGCAGGAACTGGCCCGGGAGATGAATGTTTCCGGCGGCATGACTGGCCCGCGTGCACCGTGGGAGCCCCGCCATCACCCTGACGATAACCGCGCCCAAGGCGCCCGCCCGTGGGCTCGGCAATCGCGAGGGCCGTGGGGTTGAGTTTGGTGCGCATCGCAGATCATCGTAGCATGCGCTGATGCGTGAAACTGCGCCGAAACGGCACTCAAAACCGCCAACACCCGATCGTGCCAAACCGCGGCCAACGCCGGTCGCGTCGGGTCTTGTCGCCCGGGATCTTGCACTCTCTGTGATTTCCGGCGTCATCGATCAGCGGCGTTCGTTCGATCAGGCCTTAGCCGCCGCCCACGATGCCAAAGCGACGGCTTTGCGCACCGGTGATGTCGATGACCGAGATCGCGGTTTTGCACGCTTGCTGGCCATGACCACGCTGCGCCGTCACGGACAGCTCAAGCAGATCATTGCACGCCATCTCAAGAAGGCATTGCCGAAATCGGGCCGGCGCGCCGAACTCGTCCTGATGCTCGGGGCCGCGCAACTGCTGTTTCTGGGATCGCCGCCCCACGCCGTCATCAACACCGCCGTCGACCTGTGCCGGCAACAGCGCACCTCGGCGCGATTCGATAAGCTGGTCAACGCGGTGTTGCGCAGGATAGCGCGAGACGGCCGATCGCTGCTTGCCGAACAAGATGCAGCGGCGCTGAATTTTCCGGACTGGATGCTGTCGCGTTGGATCACAGCCTACGGCGCCGCCGAGGCACGCGCGATTGCCGTTGCTTCGCTCAATGAAGCGCCGCTGGATCTTACCGTAAAGGGAAAACCGGATGAATGGGCCGACCAGCTCAATGCCATCCGGCTGGAGACCGGTTCGCTGCGCTGCCAAAGCAAAGGCCGCATCGAGGAGCTGCCCGGGTTCGGCGACGGGCAATGGTGGGTCCAGGACGCGGCGGCGGCAATTCCGGCCCGGCTGCTCGGCAACGTCGACGGACTTGCGATTGCAGATCTGTGTGCGGCACCGGGCGGCAAGACGGCCCAACTGGCAGCGGGCGGCGCCATCGTGACGGCGGTCGATGTATCAAAGTCCCGGCTCGCACGGGTTCGCGATAACCTCAGCCGATTGGCGCTCACGGCCGACTTGATCGAGGCCGACGCCAGAACCTGGTCTGCCGGGCGTCAGTTCGACGGCGTTCTGGTCGATGCTCCGTGCACGGCGACCGGTACGATCCGGCGGCATCCCGACATCCTGCATCTGAAACGGCCGGCCGATATGGCCGCCCCGCGCGCGTTGCAGGAACAGCTTCTGGCAAACGGCGCCCAACTCTTGAAGCCGGGCGGTGTCATGGTGTACTGCACGTGCTCGCTGGAGCCCGAAGAAGGGGAGGACCAAATCGAACATTTGCTCCGCAACAGGCCCGAGTTCCACCGTGAGCCGGTCGCGGCCCATGAGGTCGGCAACTTGGCGGGCGCAATCTCCCCGGCCGGTGATGTGCGCACATTTCCCACCCAGCTGGCAAACCATGATCCGGCGTTGTCCGGGCTTGACGGCTTCTATATCTGCCGCCTGCGACGAGGAAATTAGTGGTCTCAATGCGCCATTTTAAGCGATTGAGACATCACTAGTGGTGGAACCCGCGATGCTTGGCGCCTTGTTTCCACACCGTGAGCCCGCTATCCCTTTCGACAACCTAACTTGGAAGCGGCCAATGGCCATTTACCGGTCACCTGAATGACATCGCTCACTCTGCAGGAACGACGGCAAATATCGCAATTGCTGGCCGACCGACTGAAGCGGTCGGCCGTGTCACGGATCCTGCATTCGCCGATTTTGCGGTGGCGATACGGCGCGCCGGTCGCCGATGAACTGCTGCTCGTGCCGCAAGAACTGCGCACCGGGGATGGCAGCTTTGCGCGCGAAATCGAGATGGGGATGTTCGGTCTTGGCGGCACCGTTGCATCGTTGGGCGATGGTTCGGTGTTCGATATTACGCCGCCGAGCGAGGCCTGGGCACAGGACCTTCACGGCTTCGGATGGCTTCGCCACCTGTCGGCCGTTCAGTCCGCAGCAGCGGAACAGTTCGCGCAAAAGGCGGTTGCAGAATGGATCGGCAGGTATCCGAGCCGGGCCGGCGCTGCCTGGGCGGGCGCCGTCGCTGGACGCCGCGTGTTGTCGTGGTTGGCCAACACGCAACTGCTGTTGAAGGACGCCGACCCGGCCTTCTACGACCGCCTTGCAGACAGCTTGGGCGCGCATCTCATCCACCTCTCGGCCCACTGGCGCGAAGCGGCAGGTGGCCTCAACCGGCTGACGGCCCTCATCGGTCTGATGATGGGCACGCTGTGTGTCGCCGGGCACGACCGGCTGGGTGACCGGGTGGCAGCCGACCTTGCCAACGAAATCAAGCGACAACTCAACACTGACGGCGGCCACAAGAGCCGCAATCCGGCGGCTGTGGTTGAACTGCTGCTCGATCTTCTACCACTGCGAACCTGCTTCCAGGCCCGCGAGCGAGCAATGCCTGAAAGCGTCGAGGCTGCAATTCCGCGGATGCTTCGGTTCGTGCAGTACATGCGGCTTGGCGATGGTAGTCTCGGCCGCTTCCACGGTGCAGGCGCGCCGCCGTTCGATGCGCTGGCGACGCTGGCTGCCTATGTCAGCGATGATTCGCAGCCGCTCAATGTCGCGTTGGAGACGGGCTATGCGCGGTTGTCGCGCGGTGGCGCGGTGGTGTTGTTCGATGGTCAAGGGCCGCCGCCTTTGGACTTCGGTGCCACCGCGACCGCCAGCTGCCTGTCGTTCGAGTTTTCCGTCGCCAATCTACCGGTCATCGTCAACGGCGGGGCACCCGGGCCCGCCGATCAGGACTGGCTCGCACAATCGCGGGCGACAGCCTCACACAACACGCTGGTTCTCGGCGCGGTATCTTCATCGAAGATTGTTCGACACAAGACGCTGGAATGGCTGGTCGGCGGCGCACCGATCCGGATGCCGGAAGATGTGTCATTTGCTGCCACCGGCGATAACGACGCGCTTTTGGTGGCAGGACAGCACGACGGTTACCGGCAGCGCTTCGGCCTGCTTCACAAGCGCCGGGTGAGACTTGCCAAAACCGGTGCGTGGCTGGCGGGCCAGGATCAGATTTCCTCCGCCGGACGACAAATGCGATTGCCACGGGATATCCCGTTTTCCGTGCATTTCCATCTTCATCCCGACGTGCGCTGCCTGCCCGAAGCCTCGCCGGTGAAACTCGAGATTGAACTTGTGGATGGGCAAATCTGGGAGTTTACCGCTTCGGATGCCACATTGTCCGTGGAAGACAGCATCTATTATGCAGATCACATCGGACCATCTCGATCGCACCAGATCGTCCTGCGGGGCAACTGCTTTGGCGACAGGTCGATCAGCTGGCGTCTGCAACGTGTCGGGTAGGTGCCTGTCATTTAAAACGTCAGTTCTTCCCGGCGCCAAAACGTGATAGCGCGTGGCAGCAGATTTCGGCCCGTGCATTAGCAGTGCAAACAAGAGACGAGCCATGACAGAAGCCATTCGCGTTCGCCGCGCCCTGCTTTCAGTGTCAGATAAGACCGGCCTGATTGACCTTGCCAGAGCACTTGAGCACGAAGACGCCGAGATCTTATCGACCGGCGGAACGGCGAAGGCGCTGGCCGCCGCGGGCATCGATGTTGTGGACGTTGCAACCCACACCGGCTTTCCGGAAATGATGGACGGGCGTCTCAAGACGCTGCACCCGAAGGTGCACGGCGGTTTGCTTTCAATCCGCGGCAACAGCGAGCACGAAAGCGCTGCGACCAAGCATGGAATTGCGCCAATCGACCTGTTGGCCGTCAACCTCTACCCGTTCGAGGCGACCGTCGCGAAAGGGGCCGAGTTCGACACCTGCATCGAGAATATCGACATTGGTGGCCCGGCCATGATCCGGGCTGCTGCCAAGAACCATGCCGGCGTCGCGGTAATCGTGGACCCCGACGATTACGCTGCCGTCATCAACGATCTCGACGAGCTTGGCGGCAACGTCAGCCATGAGTTGCGCCGTTATCTCGCCGCCAAGGCTTATGCGCGCACATCTGCTTACGATGCCGCAATCAGCGCCTGGTTCGCGGATCAACTTGAGATCCGTGCACCGAGCTTTCGCACGTTTGCCGGCCGTCTCGACCAGGAGCTGCGCTACGGCGAAAATCCACACCAATGGGCCGCATTCTATCGTACCTCGGAGCAACGCCCCGGCGTTGCCACGGCCGTGCAGCATCAAGGCAAGGAACTCTCCTACAACAATCTGAACGATACCGATGCAGCCTTTGAATTGGTGTCGGAGTTTGCACCGGAAACCGCCGCGGTGGCGATCATCAAGCACGCCAACCCGTGCGGCGTCGCCTTAGGTCCGAGTCTCACGGAAGCCTACAAGCTGGCGCTCAGGTGTGATCCGGTGAGCGCGTTCGGCGGCATCGTTGCCCTCAACAGAACCATCGATGCCGAGGCCGCGCAGGAGATGACCAAGGTCTTCACGGAAGTTGTGATTGCACCTGCTGCCAGTGAAGATGCCAAGGAAATATTTGCCGGGAAGGCCAATTTGCGGCTGCTCACAACCGGCGATCTCAGCGATGTGCGCGGCGCCGGTGTGATGCTGCGAAGCGTCGCCGGCGGTCTTCTGGTGCAATCGCGGGACAACGTTTCGGTTGATGACATGGACCTCAAGGTCGTCACCAAACGTCAGCCGACGCCGCAGGAAATGCGCGATCTCATGTTTGCGTTTCGCGTCGCCAAACACGTGAAGTCGAATGCGATCGTCTATGCCAAGGATGGTGCGACGGTCGGTATTGGAGCCGGTCAAATGAGCCGGGTCGACGCATCCAGGATCGCCGCTCAGAAGTCGGCGGATGCAGCCTGCGCAGCCGGTCATGACGAGGCGCTGGCCCAGGGATCGGTGGTTGCTTCGGATGCATTCTTTCCGTTTGCCGATGGATTGCTCGAGGCGGCCCGGGCGGGGGCGACGGCTGTCATCCAGCCGGGTGGTTCGGTGCGCGATGAGGAGGTTATCGCAGCGGCCGACGAACAAGGCCTCGCAATGGTCTTCACCGGCCACCGCCACTTCCGGCACTGAGCCAGAGGATCGCAGCGCAAAAATGGTCGCCCCCCACTCACTGCCGGCGGATCGCGTTGGCCTGCGCCCGGCCTTCGACCGCGACTGGCACGTGATTCGCGGCTGGTTGGCGCTGCCGGACATCCAGCGTTGGTGGGGACCGAACGCGGCCTCGGAAGCGGAAGTCATCACCGCCATCGGGTCTGACCTGGCGATTGCGCGGATGGTGCAGTTCGATGGCCAGGATGTCGGCTACGGCCATGCGGTCGATGCAGCCGTTTGGGGCGCCGATTTGCCGAGTGACCTGGATGCTGGCACCTGGGATCTCGATATCTTCATTGCCGAGCCGGCGATGCGCGGCAAAGGGGTCGGGCCACGGGCGCTGGAATTGCTGCGTGACGAAGTCTTTTCGACGACCCTGGCCGTTGCCGTTTGCGTATTTGCGTCAATCGAGAACGAACAGGCTGTGCGGGCCTACGAGAAGATCGGCTTTCGCTGGAAACGGATCTGGGATGATCCGGTCGATGGGCCAAGCTGGTTCATGATCTACGAGCGCCCCTGACGGCTGTCATACCAGCCCGCATAAATATTGACCCGTTTCATGGGGTCTGGCGGCTCGCTCGGGCAGGCGCGGCGTGCGGCGCGATGCTTGCCGCGGGTGCCGCACCGGCGGGCGAATTGCCTGTCGGTCGCCAGAAGCAACCTCGCGATGCAGCTCAACTGTCCTTGGTTTCGCCGTCTGCCGTCGATGCTCCGGCATCGCCTGCGTTCGCTGCGCCATCGTCGTCCGCGGCGGGCGCTTCGTCTGGTTGCTCCGGCACTTCTTCGACGGTGGCTTCCGCCATCAGCCGCTGAGCCTGGCTGACCCAGTCTTCGCGCTCGATGCGGCCATTGAGGTTCAATGCATCGTCGATGTTGGCGATGTCATCATCGGAGAGCGCCGCGATCTGCTCGAACTTCATGATGTTGAGCTTGTTCAACATCGTCTCGAGATCAGGTGCGATCGTTTCAATGAGCTTGAGATCATCCTTGTCGCCCTTCGGCTTGCGGAAGCCTTTGAAGGCGGCATTGAGGCGCTTGGCGCGGGCATCAGTGCGCTCAACAATGCGCGCGGCACGACCGCGGCGACCGCGCAGGTAATAGAGTTTGGCGCGACGAACGCGGCCACGGCGGACAACTTCGATATCCGTGATCAGCGGTGAATAAATCGGGAAGACCCGCTCGACGCCTTCACCGTAGGAAATCTTGCGAACGGTGAAATTCTCATTGAGGCCCCCGCCGGAACGGGCAATGCACACACCTTCGTAGGCCTGATTGCGCACGTTCTTGCCCTCGATCACTTTGACCATGACGCGGACCGTATCCCCCGGTCCGAATTCCGGCACGGCGCGTTGGGTGGCAATGGCCTCCATCTGCTCCTTTTCGAGCTCTTGAATGATGTTCATTTGGTCATTTTCCTTCGTTTATGTCTTCGCAGAGGAACCTGCCGGCCAGCCGCGGTCGCGCGCCATAGCGGTTCGTGCGTGCCCTCGCGGGGCTCGCGATGTCGGGAAATCGAAAGCGATCTCATATCGCAAGACGGCAAAAATGTCGACAGGAAAACGGATCATCGGCGGGGTTTGCGACGCAATAGATCAGGGCGGCGCTGGCGGGTGAGCGCCTCCGCCTGCTGCTGGCGCCAGTGTGCGATCTTGTCATGATTGCCCGACAACAGGACCGGCGGAATGGCCAAGTCCTCCCACACCCGCGGGCGCGTGTAATGCGGATATTCGAGCAGATTGTCGTTGAAGCTTTCCTGGTCAAGAGAGCGATCGGCTCCCAACACGCCTGGCAAGCGGCGGGCGCAGGCATCAATGATGACCATGGCGGCCAATTCTCCGCCTGACAGCACATAGTCGCCAATCGAAACCTCGCGCAGAGCGCGGCCGTCAATGGCGCGTTGGTCGACGCCTTCGAAGCGGCCGGCCAGCAGGATCAGGCCAGGCCCGGCGGCAAACTCGCGGATCAGTTGCTGCGACATTGGTTCGCCGCGCGGCGATAGATAGAGCGCCGGGAGGTCGGGATCGGTGTCGTGGCGGGCATGATCGATTGCCGCTGCAACCACGTCGCAACGCATCACCATACCGGCGCCGCCGCCGGCCGGCGTGTCATCGACCGCACGATGACGGCCAACACCGAAGTCGCGCAGGTCGACGGTCGAAAGCCGCCATTTACCGTCGGCAAGTGCCGTGCCGACAACCGAATGCGCCAGCGGGCCCGGAAACATGTCCGGGAACAGCGTTACGACTGTGGCGTGCCAGGCGCCATCGGTTTGCGGTTGATTGAGCATGGCTCAGGTGCCTTCGACAATAACCATGTCAATGACGCCGGCCTGGGAGCGCAGCCGACGGGCTTCGGCGTATTCCGGCGAGTGAACATAGGCGCGGGCTGCTTCGAAGCTTTCGAATTCGGCAACGACGTTGCGGGCGCGGGCCTCGCCCTCGGCCACCTCACAGCGCCCGCCGCGCACCAGATAGGTTCCGCCGTACTTGTGGGCGGCGGCCCCAGCTTTGGCACCGTACTCGGCCCAGCGTTCCGGATCCGTCACGATCGCCCGGGCAATCACGTACCCCTTCGCCATCACACACTCCCATCCAAACTCACCGGTCACCGAAGTATGACCCGACAAATGGCCGACGTCATGAACAGATAATGTCTTCACTCGCTTCACTCTAACTCTTCACCATAGCATGATCCTGCGACCGACTTGTTCACCCCATCGGCAATAACGACGAGATGACCCGAGGCCGGATTTGATCACATCGACCCATATGCTGACGGCGGCGGCAATCCTGAGCGAACGCGACAAGCCCTATCGCAATGCCGCTGCCGTGCTCGGCGGCGTGTTCCCCGATCTTTCGATATTCGTGCTGTTCGGCTGGGCCAAGCTGCAGGGCGTGGCGCAGTGGGAGATCTGGCGCAAGCTCTATTGGCACGAACCGTGGCAGACGCTCGGCGCCATATCAAACTCGTTTCCGATCTGGGGGGCGCTGCTGGTGTTGGGTCTCGCCGTGCGCTCGACGCTCATGACCGTGTTCGCGGCGGCGGTCGTCATTCATTTGGCGCTTGACTTGCCGGTTCATGCCGATGATGCGCACAGGCACTTCTGGCCGCTGACGGACTGGCGGTTTCACTCACCTCTGTCGTATTGGGATACAGACCACCACAGCAGGATCGTCAATGCGATCGAAATCGGCATCTGCTGTGGGTGCATCGCCGTACTCTGGCGCCGGTTCACGACCTGGTGGGTGCGCCTGTTGCTCGGTCTCGGTTTGTCGAGCCTGGTGCTGGTGGCGCTGTTCTTCTGGATTACGCTGCGGTGATGGCCTCGATAAACGCATCGGCGGCGGCAGCGACATCGTCGGCCGCGGTAATGGGTCGGCCGACGACGAGATGATCGGCGCCATCGCGGATTGCCGATTGCGGCGTCGCGACCCGTGCCTGGTCGCCGGCGGTATCCGATGGAAAGCGAATTCCCGGCGTGACGATCAAGAACTCAGGACCGACCGCCGCGCGGACTGCCGCTGCCTCGTTGCCGGAGGCAATGACACCATGACATCCGGCTTGCTTGGCGAGCCGCGCGCGATGCACCACAAGGTCGGCCGGTGACATGGCGGTGATGCACTGATCAGCAAGATCGGTTTCGTCGAGATTGGTCAGCACGGTAACCGACAGGATCTTGAGATCCGTTCCGGCCGCGCCTCGGGTTGCGGCCCGCAGGGTCTTGCGATCAGTGCCGTGGATCGTGAGGAACGACACACCGGATCGGGCGACATTGGCGACCGCACGCTCGACCGTGTTCTCAATGTCGAGCAGTTTCATGTCGAGAAAGACCTTGTTGCCGGCAGCAATCAGCTCGGACGTGAAATCCAGTCCGCCCTGCATGACGAGTTCTAGTCCGACCTTGTAGAAGCTGACATGATCGCCCAGCCGGTCAACCAGCGACCGAGCCTCGTCAACGGTCGGGGTATCGAGTGCAACGATCAGTCGATCACGAACATCCAAGTTATCAAGGGCCATACGGTTGGAGCCTTTCAGACTTTAGCTGAACCATGCCGCGTCCCCGGCCGGCCACCCTAAAGCACAAAGATGATCGCCACTTTAGAGGCGAGCAACTTTCTGCCTTTATTCGGGATCGTTCCGATTCCGAATAAAGGCAGGTTGCTCTAGGGTCACGATCTCACCAGGCGCGACCAAGCGCGGCCGGGCGCGGGCCGGCAATACAACTCGGCTTAACGCAGAACCGGCTCAGCCCGCTCCGTGCAGCGCTTTAGCGGCGCGAGAAAGCTTTTGCACCATATCTTTGAGTCGCTCAAGATGGCCGCGATCCTGCAGGCGGCCATCATCGTCGAAGGCTTCGCCGGCCTGAGGTACAGCCAGTTGATCGGGCAGGACGAGCGCACCGAGGCCCAACGTCAAGGTATGGCGCAGCATCATCAGCCCGCGCATCCCGCCGAATGCGCCAGGTGCCGCCGAAGCAAGCATGAAAACGCGGGTCTTATAGACCTCGAGCGGGGCCTGACCTTCGATCCTGACACGCGAAATCCAGTCGAGCGTATTCTTGAGCAGGGGCGTGATACCGGCGTTGTACTCAGGCGCCGCGATGAAAATGCCGCCGTGGGCGCAAAACAGTGCATGCAACTTGCGCGCATTGTCGGGCGGGCCCTCGGCGGCTTCCAGATCACCATCGTATAACGGCATCGGATAATCGCCGAGATCCGCGAAGGTCGCGGCAATACCGTTGGCATCGGCAATATCGGCTGCCACGCGCGCCAGCTTCTTGTTCATTGAACCTTGACGTGCCGAACCAGCAAGAAACAGCAAATGTGTAGGCGTTGGCAAGGCTTAAGCCTCCCTGTGACTACTCGACCGGCTCAAGCCGGTGGCTTTCCGTTACGGCTGAACGCCGGATCACTGCGCCATTGGGCGCACTTGGCACCGCCGAAAAGCTTGAACTGCGCATCAGCCCGGCACGCGTCGCCGGGCTCCGTTTGTCGACAAGCGCCGCGCCCGCGGCACAATCGCTGCCGGCAACCCCGGCCAGCACTTGGGCCGGTGCCAGGGCCGGCCGGTGCCGGCACGTGCCGCTATGACGTCTCGAGAGGCTGGTCACGCTGTCACCAATCCACGCCTGACTTTCCCTGCCATATCGCCGCTCCATGCCGCCAACAGCCTTGGGTTTAGGGATCCCCGATCGGGGACGCTAAAGCACCGAACTGACGCCACGGCGTGGCCGGGCGTGCGATGCGCCTTACTTGTCGCCGAAGAATTCCTTCACGCGATCGAAGAAACCGTGACTGTCCGGCGAAGTTTCCTTGCGGCTTTCCTTCTCGAATTCTTGCAGCAGCTCGCGTTGACGCCTGGTCAACTTCTTCGGGGTCTCGACATCCAGTTGAACGTACATATCACCCGTCATCTTGGAGCGCAGCACCGGCATGCCCTTGCCGGACAGGCGCAGTTGCGTACCGCTTTGGCTGCCCGAAGGGATCTTGACGTTGTAGAGCGAGCCCTTGACCGTCGGCACCTCGACGTCGCCGCCAAGCGCCGCCTTCACCATCGAGATCGGCACTCGGCAGAAGACGTCGGCACCGTCGCGCTGGAAGAACGTGTCTGGTTTGATGGTCAGGAAGATGTACAGGTCACCGGCCGGACCGGAGCGCAGACCGGCTTCGCCCTCGCCGGCGAGGCGAATGCGAGTACCATCCTCGACACCTGCCGGAATGTTGACCGAGAGCGTACGTTCCTTGCTGACGCGGCCGGAGCCGGAACATTTGGTGCACGGATCATCGATCACCTCACCACGGCCCTGGCAGGTATGACAGGTGCGTTCGATCGTGAAAAAGCCCTGGCTGGCGCGAACCTTGCCAAAACCGTTGCAGGTCGGACACGATCGCGGCGATGAGCCGGCCCTGGCGCCCGAACCCGTACAGTCCTCACAGGCGACGCTGGTTGGCACCCGGATCTGGGCGGTTTTGCCGGTGAATGCCTCTTGCAGCGTGATCTCGAGATTGTAGCGCAGGTCGGACCCGCGCTCACGACCCGAACGGCCACGCTGGCCGCGGCGCCCGCCCATGATATCCCCGAAAAAGTTCTCGAAGATATCCTCCATCGAGTGCGCAAAGTCGGGACCGAAGCCGCCGGGCCCACCACCGCCTTCGAAGGCGGCGTGGCCGAACTGATCGTAAGCGGCGCGTTTTTGCGGGTCTTTGAGCGCCTCGTAGGCTTCGTTGACGTCCTTGAAATTCTGCTCCGCCTCGACATCGCCCGGATTGCGGTCCGGATGATACTTCATGGCCAGTTTGCGATAGGCCGATTTGAGCTCGGCGTCATCGGCACCGCTTTCGACGCCCAGGACCTCGTAATAGTCGCGCTTGGCCATAGCCGTTCCACATCCCCGGTTCGGGCGCTCAATGCAGACTGAGCCGCCAATTCAACGGCGCAAGGACAGCCTGATTTGCATCAGGTCGGCAGAACAGCTGCCGATTGAACTGGATCTATGCCGATTTTGGTAGTTTGGCTAGTCTTGAGCGAATTCCGAGCCCGCATGATCCCGGCCGGCTGACGGCGGCCGGGACATCGTTCCGATCGGCGTCAGGCCGACTTTTTGTCGTCGTCCTTGACTTCCTCGAAATCGGCGTCAACGACGTTGTCATCAGCGGTCTTATCGGCCGCCGTAGCCGCATCACCACTGCCCTCGGACGCGTCTGGCTGTTCCTGACCGCCGTAGATCGCCTCGCCGATCTTCATGGCCGCCTGGGCCAGGGTCTGGGTTGCCGCCTTAATGTCTTCGGCATCCTCTGACTCAAGCTTTTCCTTGGCAGCCGTGATCGCGGTCTCGACCTCGGCCTTGGCTGCATCGTCGAGCTTTTCGCCGTTTTCCTTGACCTGGCCTTCGGTCGAATGGATCAGGGCCTCGAGCTGATTGCGAGATTCGACAAGGTCGCGCCGCTTCTTGTCTTCGCCGGCGTGCTGCTCGGCTTCCTTGACCATGCGTTCGATATCATCATCCGACAGCCCGCCTGAGGCCTGAATGCGGATCGATTGCTCCTTGTTCGTGGCCTTGTCCTTGGCCGAGACGTTGACGATGCCGTTGGCGTCAATGTCGAACGTCACCTCGATCTGCGGCACGCCGCGCGGCGCCGGTGCGATTCCGACCAGATCGAACGTGCCAAGATGCTTGTTGTCGACCGCCATCTCACGCTCGCCCTGGTAGACCTTGATGGTCACAGCGCTTTGGCCATCCTCGGCAGTCGAAAACACCTGGCTCTTCTTGGTCGGGATCGTGGTGTTGCGCTCGATCAGGCGGGTAAAGACACCGCCGAGCGTTTCGATGCCGAGCGATAACGGCGTGACGTCGAGCAGCAGAACGTCCTTGACGTCGCCGCGCAGAACGCCGGCCTGGATGGCGGCGCCAACGGCGACAACTTCGTCCGGGTTGACCCCCTTGTGCGGCTCCTTGCCGAAGAAGTTCTTGACGGTTTCCTGAACTTTGGGCATCCGCGTCATACCACCGACGAGAACGACTTCGTCGATCTCGGCGGCCTTGAGACCGGCATCCTTGAGGGCGGCCTCACAGGGCCCTACCGTGCGCTTGATGAGATCCTCGACCAGGCTTTCCAGCTTGGCGCGGGTCAACTTCATGGTCAGGTGCTTCGGCCCGGATTGGTCAGCGGTGATGAACGGCAGATTGACCTCGGTCTGGGCCGACGACGACAGCTCGATCTTGGCCTTCTCGGCAGCCTCCTTCAGGCGCTGCAACGCCAGCTTGTCGCCTTTCAGATCAATGCCGTTTTCCTTCTTGAACTCGGCCGCGAGGTATTCGACCAGACGCATGTCGAAGTCTTCGCCGCCAAGGAAGGTATCGCCGTTGGTCGATTTCACCTCGAAAACACCGTCGCCGATTTCGAGGATCGAGATATCGAAGGTGCCGCCACCGAGGTCGTAAACGGCGATTGTCTTGGCGTTGTTTTTCTTGTCCAGCCCGTAGGCGAGCGCGGCCGCGGTCGGCTCGTTAATGATGCGCAGGACTTCAAGGCCGGCGATCTTGCCGGCGTCCTTGGTGGCCTGGCGCTGGGCGTCGTTGAAATAGGCCGGAACCGTGATAACCGCCTGCGTGACCGCTTCTCCGAGGTGCGCCTCGGCGGTTTCCTTCATCTTAATTAGAATGTCGGCGGAGACCTGCGATGGCGAATACTGTTTGCCAAACGCCTCAACCCAGGCATCTCCGTTGTCGGCCTTGACGATCTCGTAGGGGACGAGGGCCTTGTCCTTCTCGACGGTCGGATCATCGTAGCGGCGCCCGATCAGGCGCTTGATGGCAAAGAACGTGTTTTCAGGGTTGGTCACAGCCTGGCGCTTGGCGGCGATGCCAACCAGCTTCTCGTTGCCGTCATCGGCAAGCGCGACGATCGATGGTGTCGTGCGCATACCCTCGGCATTTTCGATGACCTTCGGCGTACTGCCATCCATCACGGCGACACAGGAGTTGGTCGTGCCGAGGTCAATCCCGATTACTTTAGACATTCCGTTTTCCTCTCTTTTGGCGGCAGACTACGCGAGCCCGCATGCGGCGCTCGACCTGCTCCTGGTCACGGGGTGGAACCGGAGACGCAGTCCCCTGGAGTTCAGGTGATGGTTATTCGGACGGTATATAGGGGCCGGGAATCTTTGCTGCAACGGGTTGACTGGTTAAGAAATGCGTCATCAATGCCGCATTGAAGCGACCGCTTTGCAAAAATCTGAAATGAAATTACAAATCCTGAGGTGAACGCGTGATCGAGGGATTTCGGCATCTGAGTGGATATCTCGACGGTGAGCAGCAGCAGCGGCTGCTCGCCCTGATTGCGGACATCACCGCCGCGGCACCGCTCTATTGCCCGACGATGCCCAAGTCGGGCAAGCCGTTTTCGGTGCGCATGACCAATTGCGGCGCGCTTGGTTGGGTCTCGAGCAAGGACGCTGGGTACCGCTACCAGGCGCTTCATCCGGTCGCGGGCAGCCCGTGGCCAGCCATGCCCGACATGCTTCACGACATCTGGCGAGACCTTTCGGATTATCCGCACGCGCCGCAGGCCTGCCTGGTCAACTGGTACGGCCCCGGGGCCCGACTGGGCCTGCACGTCGACGCCGACGAAGCGGCGACACAGGCACCTGTCATCTCCGTTTCGCTGGGCGATGATGCCTGGTTTCGTGTCGGTGGGCCGAAGCGCCGGGACCCGAGCGAACGCGTTTTACTCAAGTCCGGCGATGTTGCCATTCTCGCTGGCCCCGCGCGGCTCGCCTACCACGGCATCGACCGTATTGTTGCAGGAACTTCGGACCTGATCGACGGGCCTGGCCGCTTCAACCTCACCATGCGGCGGGTGACGTTGCCCGGCGTCGTGGGCGACGAGATCTGTCCGCCGGCGGCGGATGAGGATCCAGGCCGACGGCGAAACATCACAAACAACCGGGCGAACCGAGAGAGTTGAACGCTGCCCGCACGACCGTCATCACGGATTGCGGCGGCGCCAAAACCGGCCAAGAACAGCTCACACAGCTGTCGCTCACGCACCACACCCGAGAGCGTCCGGCTCAGATCAGACCAGACGGCAGCTGGATGCGATCGAAACTGCCGTTGCGGCGCTGTTGGCCGAACACCCGGAGCCGCAGCACCACCTGCAGCTCTTGCCCCATACCTGGGATCTGCGACATCGCTGCCGGCAAGCGCGGCAAGTCCGGCCACGTCGCCATCACCGCCAGCGCACTGCTGCGCGACAACCGAGCATGGCAACCTGAAACCTCTCGACCAACACCGATGCGCTAGATCATCTTTGTGCTTTAAGTTGGAACCGCTATTGCGGTTCCAACTTAAAGCACAAAGATGATCGCCACTTTAGAGGCGAGCAACTTTCTGCCTTTATTCGGGATCGTTCCGATTCCGAATAAAGGCAGGTTGCTCTAAGGCGGAACGGTCGAGCGGGAAAAGTCGACGGCTGCGGTGTTGCCGCCGCAAACCAGGACGCAGACCCGTTCGCCCGACTGTGGCACGTAGCTGCCGGCAATGAGCGCTGCCAGCGCCGTTGCCCCGCCGGGTTCGGCGACAATGCGCAATCGGTCCCAAAGTAACGACTGCGCTGCGGCAATGGCATCATCATCAACCAGCGCGACACGCTCGACAAAGGTGCGGGCCAGCGCGAACCCGAGGTCGCCAATGCGCTGGGCACCGAGTGAGTCGGCCGCCAGGCCGCTGACGTCGACGTCGACCGGCTGATCGGCATCCAACGCTGCAAAAAGCGCACATGATGTCGACGGCTCGACACCGACGATGCCGATTCGCTCCTGGTACCAGGCCGCGATGCCGCCAATCAGTCCGCCGCCGCCGACCGCAACCAGAAGTGTTTCAATATTGGGCGACTGTGTTTCAAGCTCCAGACCGATCGAACCTTGTCCCCATAGCGTTTCTCGCTGATCATAAGCGTGAACGTTGCGCGCACCGGTTTCCTCGACGTACGCCGTACAAGCGCTGAGGACGTCCGCAAAACGATCCCCGGCCTTCTCAACCTGCGCGCCATACGTGCGAATGCGCTCAACTTTGGTTTCGCTTGCATAATCCGGCACGAAGATTCGTGCCGCATGGCCAAGCTTTCCTGCGGCATAGGCAATGGCAGCGCCGTGATTGCCGCCGGAAGCTGCGGCCACACCGGCTGGCGGAATATCGCTCGTTAATAAGTTGGCAAATGCGCCCCGTGCCTTGAAGGAGCCGGTATGCTGCAAATGCTCGAGCTTTAGCGTGATCGTGCCCGCTTGGCGCAAACCGAGGTCGCCGGGACCGATGTCAATCGTCGGAGTTCGTCGGATATGTCCACGAATAACATGATAAACTTCTGCAATCGCAGCGCGGTCAATTCGGTTATTGTCCACGACCGAGCCTTTCCGGGGAGTTGGCGGTTGTCATTGGCACGTCGAGTTTTTCGCCGACGGACGACACAGCGCGTGTCGATGTCAGCAATACTTTGAGTGTGTCATGACTTCGTCGGGTTTCCAACAACCTGAACCTCGGTCCGCAATTTACGCCCACCGTGCCAAGCTTATGTTCTTTGCGCCACTATTAATTGGCCGCCCGGCGTCTTGTGAACCGGTACGCGAATTGAGTTGGGCTGCGGCCGGAAAGTGATGGCCGAGGCCGTAAACTCATAAATCCGGGCATATTGGCGCCGATTTGGCCAAGATTAAGCAAGGCGCAGCACCGAGAATGGGCTGGTTGCCCATTCCAGCGGTGCAACGCTTGAGATCGCAGTGGCGAATCGGCGTCCGCAGGATATCGCCAGTTTGCTTCGCTAGGTTGCGCCAAGGCTTTGAAAATGAACCACATTGTCTGCATCTTTGCGTCCGGCAGCGAAGCAAATTGACTGATACCTATGTGCCCGGATTTATCAGTTTACGGCCCAGTGTTCCTAATCCAACTGATGCTACCCATCCGTCTCCGCCGGAACACTAGGCAAACTTTTTGTTTGTGTTCTGGAGTAACAGACGCATGACGAGTTCCACCCGGGACTCAAGCGTCTGATCCAGAACACTAGCCGATCAGAACCGCGTGGTTTTTATCTGAAAAAAGTGCCCCACATCCCCGACAATGGCGAATGCGTCAATCGTCGCTGGTCAAGAAGGTTGTAATGGCTGCGCCGGTGTGGTTCCAGGCCCCGGCCTGGAACCACAAGCTCTCAAGCAAACGAAGATATGCGCTGTCGCGCGGGATTTGCACACAGGATCGATTGTTTTGTTCACTCCCACCATATATTTCATTGGCCCAAATCGGCGTTTGGCACAGGGTCCGGGTGCTGCACGAAACAGGTGATTGTCAGCCGATGTGGAGTGAAATTTGCTGGTGGTTTCAGGCTGTCCTTGCCACAATCATTGCGTCGCGATCACAGTATGCGTCGAATTGACATCCTGTTATGGTGCATGACGACTGTGCAAAAATAATAGCATTAGAACGTTAGGTTTAGCCCGAATTGGAAAATCAGCGCACAACTTGAATGGTTGGTCGATGAGTAGCCACGATAGCTACGCAGGTTCTTTATTCGGGGCTCAACAATAACTATCATTGAAAAATTGACTATTAATACAGTGTTAGGTCAATCATGCTAAATTGCTGCAATGAAATAGCGAATTGCGAACCATGCTGTTTCGTGGCACTAATCGGCAGCGACGAAGGGAATCACAGTGCGACAGCCAAATCTCGACAAGATGTCATTGAAGGACCTTTTGGACCTGGAGCTCCGAGTTCAGAAGGCAATCGCAACCGCCAAAGAGCGTGAGCGCATGGAACTCAAGCAAAAGATCGAAGATCTGGCGACGGAATCAGGCTTCTCCGTTGACGAGCTGTTCACGCGCGGTCGTGGTGCAATGAAAGGCCGTACGGTGGCCCCGAAATACGTAAACCCGGACAATCGGGCCGAAACCTGGACCGGCCGCGGTCGTAAGCCGAAGTGGCTGGTCGCCAAATTGGCAAAGGGCGCAAAGGTCGAACAATTCGCCATTTAGCCTTCGCCATTGAGCCGCTGTTCGACATCGACAGTGGAGGCCCTGCCGGAACCAGTCAGATCGCCGGTTGACGGGCCTTGCAGAAGGCAATTCTGATACTGGTCCCGGAATGAGCAGCGCTATATGTTTCGCCGGTCCTGATGGCTTTGGCAGGAAGCGATCCGGTCGCGAAGCAAACCGGAACACTTCGGCAGGCCGACGTCTATACGCGGGCCTGGTTGTGGAGCGCTGTCCGCAGCATTTCCAACAGCTGTTCCCGGCTCAATGAAAATTCATGCTCCAGCCATTGGTTTTCGACCAGAGCGAGCGCCGCACCGATCTCAGGGCCGGGTGCGTGACCCATCGACAAGGCATCGCGGCCGCTCAGCGGAAACTCGGGCGGCTGCCAATTTCGGATGAGCGCTTTGGCATCCAGCCAGCCGGCTTGCGAAAGGCTGGCATAAGATGCTGTCGAGCGATAGCTGACAAGGTCGCGGTAGCGCTGTTTGCCGAGCCGATACAACAGTCGTTTGGCGTGTGCCATTGGCGGCGGTTCGTGGCCAAAGCCGGCCGCTGCAACGTTTCGCAAGGCGTCACGTTCGACATTGGAAAGCCGCAGCCACTCTGCAATGCGCGCAACATCTTCCTGGATCATGACTGTCGCGCAAGCGATCCGCAGAATGGCGCGCGAATGCGGTTCAGCACCGATCAGCCTGGCAAGATGGCCGAGCCGCGGCACCGTCGGAAAGATTTCGCCCCAGATGCCCTGATCGAACATGCTGTCGACTGCCGCCAGCGCACGCGGGGCAGCAAACAGCCTCATCAGTTCCTGTCGCAGCCGTTCACCGGACAGGCGTCTGAGACCGCGGCGACCCGTTACACAGGCCCTCAAGCCCGGTAAGTCCGGGCGGCCTAAACCGTATTCGGCAAACAGCCGGAAGAACCGCAAGATCCTGAGATAATCTTCCCTGATCCGATCATCGGGGTTGCCGATGAAGCGAACTGTTCGTGAAATGATATCGGCGATGCCGCCGAGCGGATCATGAATGGTGCCGTCGGCATCGCAATAAAGCGCGTTGATCGTGAAATCGCGCCGGCTCGCATCGGCCGCCCAAACCGTGGTGAAGCGCACCTCGGCATGGCGACCGTCGGTGGCGATGTCTTCGCGCAGGGTCGTAACTTCCAGGGCCTCGCCGTTAACGATGACGGTAACGGTGCCGTGCTTCAACCCGGTCGGGACCGTGCGCAATCCGGCGCCATCGCAAATTGCGATGACCTCCTTGGGCCGTGCCGTCGTGGCGATATCGCGATCATGCACCGCCCTGCCAATCAGCGCATTGCGAACGGCGCCGCCGACGACACGGGCTTCATGGCCGGCCGCTTCCAATGTGCGCAGGACCGTTTGTGTTGCCGGCGCGACCAGCCAGTCAGCATCCGCCAGCGACGGCACCGAGGCTTTGCCGGGCTGCCGTGTCAGACCGCTCATTTTCCTCGTCCGGGAATAATCTTTCCATCGCGGTATACCGGCGGCTGATAGGTTTCACCCGGCCGCCCACCGGCATCGGATCCGAAGTAGGCGAGGCCGGCGAGCATCAGAACCGTTCCCGATCCAATCAGCCACGCAATCGGCGCTTCGTGCAGGATTTTGCCGACGCCCGCCAGGTTTTGTTCGCGCCGGCGCAAGATCATGAATGCAAGATAGGCAACACTCGGCAACAGCAGTAAAACGATGTTTTGAAGAACGACACGGATCATGTCTCGCAGAACCTTTCGTGCAAGTTTTTGATCATGCCGGCAGTCGCCCCCCAGATATAGCGATCACAGTAGGGCATGGCATAGTAGGATCGCAATTGACCGCGCCATTCGCGGGTGTGTGTCCGGTGGTTTTTCTCGTCCAACAAAAAGCTCAATGGTACTTCAAATGCATCTGCAACTTCTGATGAATCCAATGTCAGTGAAAACCCAGGCTCGACCAAAGCGACGACCGGAACGACGTGAAATCCCGTGCCTGTGAGATAGCCGTCGAGATAGCCGAGCGGTTCGATATACCGCGCCTCAAGGCCGATCTCTTCTTGCGTCTCGCGCAGGGCCGCTGCCAACGGGCTGGCATCGTGTTGTTCGACCTTGCCGCCCGGAAATGCGATCTGGCCGGCGTGGCTCGGCAGATGTTCCGTTCGCTGCGTGAGCAGGACGGTCAGGTCTTCGCGCACGACGATCGGCACCAGCACAGCTGCCGCGCGCGGCGCCTTGGCGATTTCGCGAACTGCCTGGTGATCCGGATTAAGTTCAAAGTCGCTGCGAATCCGGGCACCACGCTTGGCCAGATTGGCCGGTGTTTCCTGCGGTGCGGCATGCAGAGCAAGCGTCGCGAGGTTGCGAAAGCGCTGTTCATCCCATGCGTCCCGCTCAGTTGGCACGGTGTTTGTCATGCAGTTTGAATTGGTCTCAAGCATCGGATGGCCGACAGAAACAATCGCCCAAAACACACCAGGACCGAGCGATCCGGACGCTGTGGCTCATGCAATCTCGGCCCGCTTCTGGTCATAGCAGATTGCCGCGCGCTCCAAAACCTTCAGTCTTATTGGCCAATCGAATATTGCTGCGCGAAGCGCTCGGGACCGGCGACGAACGGCTTCGGACGCACGCCCTTTGATCCGCCATATCGGTGTCAGAATTGTGCGGTGTCGAGGTCGTCTGCGGTCATCTCCTCTAATGCTACTGTTGTTGAATCTCCCACTTATTGCCATCATTCGAGCCGGTTCGTGTGCGACAAGTTCAACGCCTGAGCAAAAGGCCGATTCGACCGCGGTCCGCGGTTCCATTGGGGGGCGCATGGCGACAACATTGCGCAAGCTGCTGATGATCGCGCTCGCTGCGGTTCTGCCGCTCGTGCTCGTCAGTCCCAATTTGCTTGCAAGCTCCAAGGCGAGAGACTTCTCAAACAACTTGGATGGTGCGGAGCGGCGGGCCTTCGAGGCCTGGTATGTTGCCCAGATTGCCCATCGTAGTGCGGTTGAATCCTACTGGCGCACGATCGATCGTCTGCGCCAGCGGCGGCGGCGTAAAAAAAGACAGCGACAGCGCCTGTTGGCGAAGGACTATGCGGTCAAGTTTCCGCCCGTCTACAACGGCCCGAAGCTTCAGAAATCACTGTTGCGCCGGTGGCGGAGGTTTCGCGACAAAGACGCAAAAGGACCAGCCACGAGGCCGCAACTGCCCGGCGTGCGCGACTACCTCGCGGCGGCCAAACGCCATTACAACTTCACCCCGGAGCGCATTCCCGAGCGCGAATACAAGCGCCGATATGCACGTGAAGCACTGTCCCTCGGTTTGACAAAAGACCAGGTTGTGCGCGTATTTGCCTTGGAGACGGGCGGTAACGGTACGGCCGACATGCAGGCCGGCATTCATCCAATTTCCAAGAAGGGACGACCAATCTCGAGCGCGCTTGGTTATGCGCAGTTGCTGGCGGCCAACTCGATCAATGTTATGGCCAAGCACGGCCCGGCGTTTGTTCGGCGTCTCAAGGGGATCATAAAGCGTGAGCGGGTTGCCGAACGGCGCCAGCAACTGTCGCAGAAGCTTGCCGCACTGCGTGCCATGCTCAAAACATCGAAGTCGATTCCCTATAAGTGGTCGCGCCAGCGCGCCCTGGCCAAGACGTCGCGCGGCATGGGGCTTCACCCCTTGAACATCGACGGCCTGATCGGCCCCTGGATGCAGGTCACTAAGCTGGCCGACATCAAGCGGTTGGCAGCAAGCAGGGGCTTGCACAACCTATCCGGCGCCGAGCTCGAATTGATGAACCTGGCTGGGCCCGGCACCGGGCTGGAGATGATGAAAAAGGTAGCGCGCGACAAGCCGACCACGAATTTCTTCTCGCGCCGGGCCTATTACCGCAATTCGATCGTGCGCGGACGAACGTCGAAGGGTCTGATCGTTGCCCTCAACCAGCGCATGGATGCCAACCTCAAGAAAGATGGTTCGCGTCAGTTCCTTGCCGTGTTCGATGAGTTGATCGCCGTGCGCCAGCAGCACGGCCACGTCGTTCCGACAAGTATTTCGCCGCCACGACCCGCATTGGTTCGCCGGCCGCGGTCCGCCGTCGTGCCGTCCGATCGCGAAGCGCGCCCGCGCATGCAGTTTCCGGCCGTTGAGAAGTAGTCATGAGCGCCGACCCGCAGCCCGTCACGGCCACTTCACCGCCGGCGGCATGCTCGAGAGAATCGAATCGACATTGCCGCCGGTCTTGAGGCCGAACAGCGTGCCACGGTCATAGAGTAAGTTGAACTCCACGTACCGTCCGCGCCGGATCAACTGTTCATCGCGTTCGGCGTCGGACCAAGACCGTTGCCAGTTGCGTCTGACAAGCTCTGGATAGGTGTCACGAAAGGCGCGCCCCACATCCTGCGTGAACGCAAACGCCGCCGGCCAGCCACCATCGTTGTCGGCGGGGGTCAGATAATCGTAGAAAATGCCGCCAACGCCGCGCATTTCGTTGCGGTGAGGCAAGTAGAAATATTCGTCACACCAGTCCTTGTAACGTTGGTAATCGGCAATCGCGTGCTGATCGCACGCGGCCTTGAAAGCACCATGAAAGGTGCTGGTGTCGGGGTCTTCCTGAGTGCGCCGGACGGCCAAAACCGGCGTCAGATCGGCGCCGCCGCCAAACCACCACTTGGTTGTGACGACCATGCGGGTGTTCATGTGCACGGCCGGTACGTGCGGGTTGTGCATGTGGGCAATCAGCGAGATTCCCGACGCCCAGAACCGCGGATCGTCTTCCGCCCCGGGAATGGTTTGGCGGAACTCGGGCGCAAATTCGCCGTGAACGGTCGATGTATGAACACCGACCTTTTCGAAAACGCGGCCGCGCATCAGGCTCATAACGCCGCCGCCGCCAGGAACTCCGGTGTGGTCGGTGCGATCCCAGGGTGTGCGTTCAAACGCACCGGGCATGCGCTCGTGCAGCGGTGCCGTCGCCGGCAATGTCGCCTCCAGCTCTTCGAACGCAGCGGTGATGTCGTCGCGCAGCGTCTGAAACCAGGTCTCGGCCTGGGCCTTTGACTGTTCGATGTGGTCGGGAAGCGTCATGGTGTTGTCCGTGTAGCGTCGCTGTGAAAGCGCGGGAAGGTTGCGGCCCCAGGGGCACAACAGGTGTGTCCATTCGGCCGCGGTTTCGCACAATGGCCAGCCGATGTCACGGTTTTGTCGCGAACTGGGTATATCGGCCTGCGAAATGCTATTTTGTGGCCGGCCGAGACATTGATCTTTATCAACTCCTGGCCGCTTAACAGGAAACACAGCCTGTCATTGCAAAGACCGACGGCGCGAGGTCCGCTCGCGACGCTACGGCTTTGGCACTTGCACGCAGGCCAGCGAAAGAGGATGTCAGCGTGCTGAGATGGTGCCGTGGTTTGAAACGAGAATCGAGCCGTTTCCGGCGGGCCGCCTGGTTCGCCCGCCATCGAAACTGACCGCTTTCTATTGGCATTTTATATCGCCAATCTGGCCCTATTGGCTGGCGCTGGCGGCAACCGGTTTTGTCGCAGCGCTAATCGAGGTCTCATTCTTCGCCTACCTCGGCCAGATCGTCGATCTGATGCGCGCGTCCCAAACACCGCAAAGTTTCCTCGGTGATCACGGCGGTTTGCTGCTGTGGATTGCCTTCATCGCGCTTGTTGCGCGGCCCGTCGTGTTCGGTCTCGATGAGCTGATTGCCAGTCAGATGATTGCCGGCGCCGTCTCAACACGGATCCGGTGGCAAACGCACCGCTATGTTCTGCGCCAAAGCCTGAGCTTCTTCCAGAACGACTTTGCCGGCCGGGTTGCCAACAAGGTGATGAACACGGCGCCGTCTTTACGCGAATCGGTCGCCCAATTGTTTGACGCAATCTGGTTCGTCGTCGTCTACACGACGAGTGCCATCGTTCTGTTTGCAGCCGCCGACTGGCGCCTGACCATTCCGATCGTGGCCTGGATCACGCTTTACATTGGCGTCATGATTTATTTCGTGCCGCGCATCAAGCAGCGCGCTGCGGAAACGGCCGACGCCCGCTCCACGCTGACCGGGCGCATTGTCGACAGCTATACCAACATTCTGACGGTCAAGCTGTTCGCCCATGCCGACCGCGAGGACGAGTACGCCCGTGAAGCGCTGAGCGAACATCTCGACATCTACAATCGTCAGCTGCGCATGATCACCCTGATGAACGTTACGATCTGGATCACGAACGGTCTGCTGATCGTCGCCAGCGGCGGTCTTGCCATCGCCCTGTGGAGCAGCGGTCTCGTGACGATCGGCGCGATCGCTCTGATTGTCGCGCTGACCATCCGCATCGTGAACATGTCCGGTTGGGTGATTTGGGTGGTTACGGCGATCTTTGAAAATATCGGCAATGTTCAAGAGGGAATGGAGACGATTTCGCAGCCCCTTTCGGTTGTTGATGCACCCAACGCGGCGCCGTTGAAGGTCACCGCGGGCGGCATTGTCTATGATGCGATCGGCTTTCATTACGGCAAGGAAAATGGCGGCATTATCGACAGGTTGTCGTTGACGATCGCGCCCGGCGAAAAGGTTGGCCTGGTCGGGCGCTCTGGCGCCGGCAAGTCGACGCTGGTCAACGTCCTGCTCCGGTTTTACGATCTCGACAGCGGTCGCATTCTGATCGATGGTCAGGACATTGCCGGCGTCACGCAGGACAGTCTGCGCGCGCAAATCGGCATGGTGACCCAGGACACCTCGCTGTTGCACCGCTCGGTCCTCGACAACATTCTCTACGGCCGATTGTCGGCGACGCGTGACGCAGCGATCGCCGCCGCCGAGCTTGCTCAGGCGCACCAGTTCATTCCGGAACTCATGGATGCCAGCGGGCGCACCGGCTATGACGCGCATGTTGGCGAGCGCGGCGTCAAGCTGTCGGGCGGCCAGCGCCAACGCATCGCGATCGCCCGGGTTCTTCTGAAGGACGCGCCGATCCTGATCCTGGACGAGGCAACGAGCGCGCTCGACTCCGAGGTTGAGGCGGCAATCCAGGAGCAGCTCTACAATCTGATGCAGGGCAAGACGGTGATCGCCATCGCTCACCGATTGTCGACGATTGCCGCCATGGATCGCCTGGTGATCATGGACGCCGGCCAGATCGTCGAGATGGGATCGCACGAGGAGCTGATCCGCAAGGATGGTCTCTATGCCGACCTGTGGACGCGCCAGTCCGGCGGCTTCCTCGCCAAGGAAGCAGCCGAATGATGAGCGGCTACGGCGGGTCGGCCGCGGAGCGCAATGCCGCGGGCTCAGTTTGAAACCGTGGGCGCTTTCGCCTTGCGCGTGATCTTCGCTGAACGTTTTCCGAAGCCCCTGGTGCTTTGAGAACCGCGTTTGCCGAAACCCTGCGGTTCGGTCCGCTGGAGGGCGCGTTTGAGCTTGGCTGGACGGCTCGGGGGCGACGGTGTGCCGGCCGGCGTTGGCGAGGGTCTAGCCGCGCTCGCAGCCGTTGGCTCTTGCGGTTGCGGTTGCGGTTGTGGTGGTGGTTGCGGTTGTGGTTGCGCTGCCTGGGACGGCGCGCGCCGGACCTGATCGACGGCATTGGTTGGGCGTTGCGCGTGATGCTTGGGGGCGAAACCGGCCGTTGGCGTGCTCTTCATGTTGCCGGCGGTCCAGGGCGCGTGGTCCGGGGCCGGCGGCGGATCCGGCGCCGGCTTCGGGTCGGGCGCAGGTGCCGGCCGGCGCGGTCGGCGCTTGGCGCCGGGCCTGTCCGCTTCCGCTTCCGCTTCCAGGACGCTGCCGATCACGACCAGGTCCTCTACAGACCACGGATTGGGGCCCGATTTGGCGGCCGTCGGTGCGTCGACAGATGCCTGATTTCGGCCGTCGGTCCAAGGATTGTCGCGCGGTGCCGCTCCCTGACCGCTCGAGCGCTGGGCAATGCGTCGGCGCGCTGCCACGCGCCCTGGCGCACGGTCCCGACCGCCGGCGAATTTTTTCAGCGCCGCAACGCGATCATCGATGCTTGGGTGGGTTGCAAACCAGCTCGTGAAGTCCGAGCGAGGATTGTCGATGCACATCTCCATCATACCGGTCGGCATCGCTTCGACATCGCTGTGGCCTTCGATCTTGCGCAGCGCCGAAATCATGGCATCGGGGTTCTTGGTGAGTTCCACCGCCCCGGCATCAGCCATAAACTCGCGCCGTCGCGACAGGGCAAAGTTCAACAGCCGCGACAAGAACCAAACGCCGATGATGATCGCGATACCCACCAGAATGGCAGGCAGCGCACCGTTCGACCCACGTCCGGCGTTGCGATTG
This sequence comes from Hyphomicrobiaceae bacterium, assembly GCA_965223355.1. GTDB lineage: Bacteria > Pseudomonadota > Alphaproteobacteria > Rhizobiales > Hyphomicrobiaceae > Tectiglobus. The sequence continues at coordinate 647,003 of CBDCWE010000003.1, read as the reverse complement.
CCGGAGGAATAGAACACGTAGCGCAGCATGATTTCGATGCACATCGCGATCATGCCGACAATGACCACCGCGATCACCATCAAGCGCACATCGTGATTGCGAATGTGGGTTAGCTCGTGGGCCAGAACGGCCTCGATTTCATCGTCGTCGAGGTGTTCGATGAGCCCGCGCGTGACCGCCACGGTGTACTGCTTCTCGCTCAGGCCGGAGGCGAACGCATTGAGTTCCGGGGTCTCGACAATCGACAGCGTCGGCATTGGCATGCCGCGAGAAACACATAGGTTTTCCAGAAAGTTGTAGAGTTCAGGTTCGTCCTTGCGGGTGACCGGCCGGGCACCGGTCACGGCGCCGACGATCCATTTGTTGAAATAATAGCCGATAACAATCCACGTCAGCGCCGCTGCCGTAATGTGGGGCGTGATAGCCAGAACCGATCGGGCGGAGTGATCAACAATGTAGCCGAACGACCCGCCATCGAAGACCGCCGTCCGGATCATCGTGTAACCAAAGGCCAGGCAGTAGATCAGTGCAAACAGGCCGACGATCAACAACACAGAGCGAAACGCGTTGGCCCAGATGTGCGTATAGAGCCCGAACGCAGGTTGCATCTCGACACCGCTCCTCGCTTAAGCTTCTCGGCGCCCGGCTCGAAGGCGCGGTCCCGGCGCGGAACCGGTGTGCGGAACCGCGCCGGGCTCGTATCAGCCGAACTGAACCTTCGGGGTAACATCGAGGACTTGACGCTGGTCCTCACCGACGTCGAAGAACTCGCCCTTGCGGAAGCCAAGTTCTCCCGCAAACAGCGCCGCCGGAAACATTTCGATTCCACTATTGTATTCGCTGACGGCGTTGTTGAAGAAGCGACGCGACGCGGCCAATTTGTTTTCGATGTCGCCGAGCTCGGTCTGAAGCTGTTGGAAATTTTGGTTGGCTTTGAGATCCGGATAGGCTTCCTGCAGCATCATCAAGCGGCCGAGGGCACCCGCCAGGCCACGTTCTGCAACCGCCGCCTGAGCCGGGCCCGCCGCATTGACGGCCTGGCCACGCGCCTCAACCACCGCGGTCAACGTTTCATTCTCGTGCTTTGCAAATCCGCGAACCGTCTCGACCAGGTTGGGGATCAGGTCGTGCCGTTGCTTGAGTTGCACATCGATGTCGGCATAGGCCTGCTTCATGCGCTGGCGCAGCGCCACCAGCCCGTTGTAGATGACCACGCCCCAGGCAGCCAGGGCGCCGACAATCCCGAGAACAATGAATACCGTCGTTAACACAATACCTTCCTCCGCTGATCAGACTGCGGAAAGGTTAGCACCCGCCCATTAATTCGATGTTTCCTGGGCGCACGATGTCGACGCGATCGGCTGTTGTGATTAACGTTTGGCAAAAAGATCGGGCCGAATTGCAGGTGAGCGCTCGTTGGCGGTCGACAGGACGGTGCATTGCCTATGACGCGTTCGGTGCCTATGACGCGTTCGGCCCAGGGCCCCGATCAGGGTTGCTCAAACTCCACGGCCGTTTGGCAGCCTGGGACGATGATGCGGTATCGAACCTCAGGCATGGCTTGCTGACCGCGTGCCCGGAAATCTCGAGACGCCATACCGGCACGGCCAGCGAGCGGCCGTCGCCGGCGGCCAATTCACGCCGTCATCCCGCCATCGACCGGCAACGCGACGCCGGTGACGAACGAGGCCTCATCGGAGATCAGGAACAAGGCTGCGTTGGCAACCTCTTCCGGCCTGCCCGGCCGCCCCAAAGGTGCCTGACCGCCACGTGAGCGGACCAGTTCCTCCTTGTCCATGCCCATGGTCGACTGCTGGTCGGGGCGCGCAACGAACGTGCGCAGCATTGGCGTGTCGATCGGACCGGGACAGATCGCATTGGCGCGAATGGCGTCCTTGGCATAGCGCTTTGCCAGTGCCCTGACGAAACCCACGACCCCATGCTTGGCGGCCGAATAAACCGGGCTGAATTGTGAGCCCTGCAGGCCCGACGTCGAGGCCGTATAGAGCAGTGCACCGCCGCCGCCGGCCCGCAGCTGCGGTAACGCCGCCTCCGTCGTTATCAGGACGGTGCGCAGGTTGAGGTCCAAGGCAAGTTCGTAGTCTTTGAGATCAAGGCCTTCGACGGCCGCGGGTCCAGGATGTCCGACGTGGTTCCAAACGAAATCGAGGCCACCGAAGGCCGCCGCGGTTTCGGTGACGATCCGTCGCGAGTCGGCGTCCCGTGTGAGATCGGCGACAATGCCGATGGCCTTGCCACCGTTACCCTCGATGTCGGCAACCACCGCGTTGACGCCGTCTTCGTCGACGTCGACAACTCCGACGGCTGCTCCTTCGCGCCCGAACCGGATGGCGCCGGCCCGGCCCATGCCGGACGCAGCCGCCGTAACGATCCCGATTTTACCCTCTAGCCGCATGCCGGTCTCTCCGTCGCTGTTTCACAGCGCATGCACCATACGTGGCAAGCCGTCGGTCTGGCGTAGCGCCTCGCCAACAACCATTGCAGCCGCCACGGCAACATTCAAGGAGCGCATTCCCGCCACCATCGGGATCACCACCCGTTCATCGGCCATCTGATGAATGGCGTCCGGCACCCCGGCGCTTTCCCGCCCCAGCAGCAGATAATCCGAAGAGCGAAACGCCAAACTGGTATAGCTGTCCGCCGCCTTGGTGGTCACGAGCACGAGACGGCCCGGTGCGCGTTGCGACCGGCGAACATCGTCGAACCGCCGCCAGCCATCGTGGCGAACCAGGTCAGCATGCGCGATATAATCGAGGCCGGCGCGTCGCAAAGCGCGATCCGACAGGTCGAAGCCGGCCGGTCCGATGACGTCGACGCCGACCCCGAGGCAAGCCGCAAGCCGAAGAATTGTGCCGGTGTTCTGCGGAATATCCGGTTGGTAGAGAACCAGTCGCATGGGGTGTCTCCCGGTGTTTTCAAGGTCGCCAGTGTTCACAACTGCGCCAAATTGCCCACGGCCAGTGCTTCAGTGACGCCTTGAGAGGGTTGGGAAAGGGTGCCACAACATTGCGTGGCATTCCGCGCCGTTCTGGCCGCCGGGGAAGACGAATATATCAGCACTGACAAGCGGTTCCGCAGAGAAGGGCGTGCACGCTCCCGGAACTTTGCCCGCAGTCTGTAATCGGATGGAGGGTTGATTGGCGAGCGAAGCAGATCATGCAACACGGCGCGATTTCCTGATACTGGCCGGTCCGGCGTTTTTTGCTGTCGGCGGCGCCCTGACCTTATGGCCGTTTATCGATCAGATGAACCCGGACGCCGGCGCGCTGGCGCTGGCCTCGATCGAGGTTGATCTTGCACCGATCGCGCAAGGTCAGGCGATTACCGTGATGTGGCGCGGCAAACCGGTGTTCATTCGCAATCGCACGGCCGCCGAAGTCGAAGAAGCAACCAACGTTGCGCTTGACGACCTGCCCGATCCTGAAACCGATCAGGCACGCACCAAGGACGGGCACGAAAGGTGGCTCGTCATGGTCGGCATCTGCACGCATCTGGGCTGCATTCCGAAGGGCCAGAGCCTGGCGGATGTCAAAGGTGATTACGGCGGCTGGTTCTGCCCCTGCCACGGCTCGCACTATGACACCTCGGGCCGCATCCGAAAGGGCCCGGCACCGCGCAACCTTGAAGTGCCGCCGTATCAATTCCTGTCCGACACCAAGATTAAGATCGGCTAGGCCGAGACTGCCGGACAAGTCCTCAAGGAGCGCCGAAACGCATGCAGGCCCACGAAGACACCTATAAGCCAGGCGGCCCGTTCTCGAAGTGGATGGATGAACGCCTCCCGATTATGCGCATGATGCATGGTCAGTTCGTCGAATTTCCGACGCCGCGCAATTTGAACTATCTGTGGACGTTCGGCGGCATTCTGACGTTCTGTCTGGTCGCCCAGATCGTCACCGGCATCATTCTCGCGATGCACTACGTCCCGCACGCCGACATGGCCTTCGATTCGGTGCAGCGCATCAAGCGGGACGTCAACTACGGCTGGCTGATCCAGGTTATGCACGCGGTCGGCGCATCGATGTTCTTTATCGCCGTCTATATTCACATGTTTCGCGGCCTCTACTACGGGTCCTATAAGGCGCCGCGCGAGGTGCTGTGGATCCTGGGCGTGCTGATTTTTCTGGTCATGATGGCGACCGGCTTCCTTGGCTACACCCTGGTTTGGGGGCAGATGAGCTTCTGGGGCGTGACGGTGATCACCAACCTGTTCTCGTCGCTTGATGAGGTCATCCCTGGTCTCGGCACGGCGGTTGTGACCTGGCTATGGGGTGGATATTCGGTAACCGGTGCCACGCTGAACCGGTTTTACAGTCTCCACTATCTGTTTCCGTTTGTGATTTTCGGGCTGGTCGTGCTGCACGTCTGGGCGCTGCACGTGAGCGGCCAGAACAACCCGACCGGTATTGAGATCAAAACCAAGTCGGACGCCGTTCCGATGAGCCCGTTTGCGGTCATGAAGGATCTTTTCGCCCTGGCGCTATTCCTGATCCCGTTCGCTTGGTTCATCTTTTTCGCACCGGACTATCTCGGGCACGCCGACAACTACATCCCGGCCAACCCGCTGGTGACGCCGGCTCACATCGTGCCGGAATGGTACTTCCTGCCGTTCTACGCCATTTTGCGCGCCATTCCCTCCAAGCTTGGCGGGGTGATCGCGATGTTCGCGGCGATCTTCATCCTGGTGTTCGTACCGTGGCTGGATACCTCGCGCGTGCGCTCTGCCAAGTATCGGCCGATCTACAAGTGGTTCTTCTGGCTGTTCGTGATCAGCTGTTTGGCGCTGGGCTATCTCGGTTCGAAGCCGGCCGAGGGCAGCTATGTCACCTGGGCTCGGATCTTCACGTTCTACTACTTCGCCCACTTCCTGCTGGTGATGCCGATCGTCGGCCTGATCGAAACGCCGAACCGCATGCCGGGATCAATCACCGAGGCTGTGCTCGGCAAGGACGGGGCCGAGAAAGCGGCTGCCGGCGGCGGTGCGGCCGCGCCAGCAACCGCAGCACCAGAGCAACGCTAAAGCTGGTCAGAACACGGGGAGAATTAGGACCAATGGTTATGACCCGCGCAGTCATCGCAGCAGTGGCCGCCGTCGTCGTCTCGGCGGGCTCGGCGTTTGCCGCCGGTGGTGAAGTTGAAATTCCGCGCAATACGTGGTCGTTCGGCGGCCTTGGCGGCCAATATGATCTGAACCAGTTGCAGCGTGGTTTTCAGGTCTATCGCGAGGTATGCGCGTCTTGCCACGGCGTTGACAGGCTGTCGTTTCGCAACCTGGTCCAGACCGGCGGGCCTGAGTTTCCTGCGGATGCTGTCGAGGCGCTCGCCAAGGAGTATGAGGTCGACGCCGCGCCCAACGACGAGGGCGAGGTCGTCAAGCGCCCGGCGAAACTGTCCGACAAGTTTCCGCCGCTCTATGCCAATGAGAACGCCGCACGAGCGATCCACAACGGTGCGCTGCCGCCGGATCTGTCGGTCATCGCGAAGGCACGCGGCGCACCTTATGTCGGGCCATGGTATCTGCATCCGTGGGCGATGCTGAAAGACATTGTCAGCGGCTATCAGGAAGGTGGCGCCGATTACCTCGTCGCACTTATGAAGGGATATAAGAAAGCTCCGGATAAGGTCGAGATGAGCGAGGGCATGAGCTACAACGAATATTTCCCCGGTCACCAGATCGCGATGGCCAATCCGTTTGCAGCCGGCGACGGCCAGGTCGAATACCAAGACGGCACGCCAGCAACCGTTGACAACTATGCCAAAGACGTCGCCGCATTCCTGTCCTGGGCGGCCGACCCGACTCTCAATGAGCGCAAGACAATGGGCTGGCAGGTGCTGATTTACCTGCTGATCACTTCGGTCCTGCTCTACATCGCCAAGCGTCGGGTTTGGGCGCGCATCGACCACTGATTGGCGGATTGCAACGAACGCGAGCGTCGGGTGCCAAACTGGCCGCAGCGATCTCAGCGATATCGGCGACAGCAGCGACATCAATAAGGGCCTCGCTTTCGGGGCCTTTTTTGTTATTTGAGAGACGTTCGGACCAAGTGACGGAGGAGATGCGATGAGGCAAACCGTTTTGGGTATTGTCGGCGGCAGCGGCCTTTATGACTTGCCGGGATTGCACAACCCGCGCTGGGAGACCGTCAGGAGCCCCTGGGGCCAGCCCTCGGATCAAATCCTGTTCGCTGAGATCGAGGGCCTGCCGATCCGCTTTCTGCCGCGCCACGGCCGCGGCCACCGGATGTCGCCGACCGACATCAACTACCGCGCCAATGTCGATGCCATGAAACGCGCCGGCGTGACCGATCTTGTATCGATTTCGGCCTGCGGGTCATTTCGCGAGGAGCTGGCGCCCGGTGTCTTCGTGCTCGTCGACCAGTTTATCGACCGCACGTTTGCGCGCGACAAGAGCTTTTTCGGAGCCGGTCTTGTCGCCCATGTCTCGGTTGCCGATCCGGTCAGCCCCACCGTCGTCGACGAGGCACAGCGGGCACTCAAGGCCGAAGCCATTCCGCATCAGCGTGGCGGCACCTATCTGGCGATGGAAGGCCCGCAGTTTTCCTCACGCGCCGAGAGCGAGCTCTATCGGTCCTGGGGCTGCGCCGTCGTCGGCATGACCAATATGCCGGAGGCCAAGCTCGCCCGCGAGGCAGAGATCTGCTACGCCACTGTCGCGATGGTGACTGACTATGACTGCTGGCACGATGATCACCAACATGTTGATGTCGCCCGCGTCATCGAGGTCATGCACGACAACACCGCCAAAGCGCAGCGCTTTGTCCTGACACTCGCGAAGTCGTTTCCACGCCAGCATCCGCCCTGCCCTATCGGTTCCGACAAGGCGCTCGACGTTGCCGTGATTACGGCGCCGCAGGCCCGCGATCCGGCATTGGTTGCGAAACTCGACGCCGTTGCCGGGCGCGTACTCAACCCGTGACCGCACCGCTCGGCGGCGTGCGCCCTATCCGTTCGGCAGCCGGATCAGGATCTCAGCCTGGATCAACCATGGCAAATAGGCCTTGAGCACTTGCCCCATGCCGTACAGCAGCGCCCCCAGAATGATCAGCGCCGGAATTGCCGCAAACACCGCCTTGATAAAGAACAGCATGAGGTGAAAGAAGGGAATTTGCAGATAGCCGACCGCAACCACGTCGCCTTCATAATCCGCATCGCCATAGCTGTGGTCGGCGGCCATCGGGGCCGGGCCGGCAGACTGAAAAGTTGGGTCGGATAGCTGTTGCCCGTGGGCGTCTCGTGCGCGCGCCTCCTTTTCTCGTCGCAGCGTGCGCGGCAGGTCATCATCGGCCGTCATCGAAAATTTGGGCTCGGCCATGGTTTCAAACTCCCTTTTCCGTGTCGATGCCAGCAGCATCGACCGGTCAATCGCAGGCGGTCCCCCTTGTCTACAACCTGATCAGAATTATTGCTATTTTGCGCCGTGAATTTGACGCCACAAAAGGATGTAGCAGTGGACAACCTCAAAAAGCTGGTTCGAACCATCCCCGATTATCCGAAGCCGGGCATTATGTTTCGTGATGTCACGACCCTGTTTGCGGATGCGCAGGGCTTCAAGGCAGCCATTGCGCGGCTCGTTGAACCGTACCGCGCGGAACCGGTCGACGCTGTCGTTGGCATCGAGGCGCGCGGTTTTATTCTTGGTGGCGCGGTGGCTGAGCGGCTCGGATGCGGCTTTATCCCCGTCAGAAAAAAGGGAAAACTCCCGTCTAAAACCATATCCCAGACCTACGAACTCGAATACGGCACCGATACGATCGAGGTCCACGCGGATGCAGTTGCGCACAGTGAACGCATTTTGATCGTCGATGACCTGATCGCCACGGGCGGCACGGCGGAGGCCGCGATCAAATTGATCAGGCAGGTCGGCGGTACGATCGTCGGTGCCGCCTTTGTGATCGATCTGCCGGAAATCGGTGGCAAGTCCAAGCTCGAAGCCATGGGTGTAAAATGCCACACAATTATGGAGTTCGAGGGCCACTAAGGGAACTTCGGAGCACGTTCGGGGTCCCGGGGGTGATCGCCTTATCGCGGTGTTTGAGGGGCGGACAAGCCCTCATCGATCGCCGCACTGCGGCGCTATGTTATCGGAGGTTGCACGGCCTGCCTGGCGGACGTACGCGCGGGCCGGTTATATGAGTTGAGCGAGATGCCCATGAACCAGGAGCAATGGCAGCGCGCCGTCAAGCTGCTGCGCACGCAGCGCCTTGAACCGGACATCACATCCAACTGCCCGGTGTGCGGCGGCGGCGGCCTCAGGATCGCGGATCGCTCGGCGCGTCCGCACGCGGAATGGTATCAACTCGACTGTGACGCTTGCGGGCTGTCCGAAGCAATCCATATTCCATTGGCGCCACCCATGGGCGGTTGAGGTCAGAGCATGAACATAGACGGCACCCACTATCGCACAATCTGGGTCAACGACGATGGTTGGTCGGTCAGCACCATCGACCAGACGCTGCTACCGCACAAGTTTGTGATTGCCAAACTTGAGACCGTCGATGACGCTGCCCGCGCCATCAAGACAATGCAGGTGCGCGGTGCACCGCTGATCGGCGCGACAGCTGCCTACGGCGTCTGTTTGCAAGTGCGTGTCGACGCGTCAGACGATGCCCTGGACAGGGCCATCGACGATCTGGCGCAGCAGCGCCCGACAGCGGTCAATCTGCACTGGGCGCTGGAAGAGATGCGCACGGCACTGCAAAATATTCCACGCGCAGAGCGCGTTGCGGCGGCCTATCGGCGGGCGGCGGAGATCTGCGATGCCGATGTCGAGACGTGCCGCCTGATTGGCGTACACGGACTTGAAATCATTAAGGATATTGCTGCCAACAAACCGGCCGGCCAGCCGGTCAACGTACTCACCCATTGCAATGCCGGTTGGATCGCGACGGTTGATTGGGGAACGGCGACGTCGCCGATCTATCAGGCATTCGATCAGGGCATCGACGTCCACGTCTGGGTCGATGAAACCCGCCCGCGCAATCAGGGCGCATCGTTGACGGCCTTTGAGCTTGGCAGTCACGGAGTGCCGCATACGATTGTCGTCGACAACGCCGGCGGCCATCTCATGCAGCGCGGCGACGTCGATGTGTGCATTGTCGGCACCGACCGCACCACGGCGACCGGCGATGTTGCCAACAAGATCGGCACCTATTTGAAGGCACTTGCGGCCAGGGACAACGACATCCCGTTCTACGTGGCGCTGCCCCACTCGACGATCGACTGGGCGGCGGACGATGGCATGGCAATCCCGATCGAAGAACGCGCAGCGGACGAGGTGCTGAAAATGACGGGACGGCTGGCGAACGGCGATGTCGTTTCGGTTGAGATTGCGGCGCCGGGCTCTCCGGCGGACAATCCGGCGTTCGACGTTACCCCAGCCCGTTTGGTGACCGGCCTGATCACCGAACGCGGCGTCACCGAGGCGAGCCGCGCCGGCCTGTTGCGGCTCTACCCTGAGCGAAAGGCCGACTGATACGGCTTGGCCCGCGCAGTGCTAGAGCAACCTGCCTTTATTCGGAATCGGGACGATCCCGAATAAAGGCAGAAAGTTGCTCGCCTCTAAAGTGGCGATCATCTTCGTGCTTTAAGTTGGAACCGCAATAGCGGTTCCAACTTAAAGCACGATGATCTAGTGGTCTGCCAGGCTGCAAAAGGTGTCCTGTTCAAACGGAATTTTGGTCGGCTGCGTTGGCCACGCCACCTATTCCAACCTCCGTCAGGAAAATCATCCGAGCGACTTGACCACGGCGGCAAGCATCCGTAAGTTCCGCCGTCTCTGACGGGTGAGGGCACGTAGCTCAGCGGTAGAGCATCCGACTTTTAATCGGACGGTCCTAGGTTCGATCCCTAGCGTGCCCACCATAATGTTCAATGACTTTGATCATTTCCACCGCAGCCGGGCCCACCCGGCCGGCTCGCTCCTGCGCCCGGCCGCCGCCCGAACCACACATGAGATCATGGGCGGCTCTTCGTCGAAAACGGGGGCAGGGGCGCGGGATAGTTCGCGCGAACTCGGAAACGCGATGGGTTCACTCCGCCGCAATTGGCACCAATGCGGCCGGCTCGGCGCCATCGTCGGCATCGACGGCAAAGCGTGAGGGAAGGTGAGGCCGCTGCTTGGCCAATCGCCGGCCCTGCCATTTCACGTATGGCAGCATCATGCGCGACAGCATGATCTCGCGATAGGCGCCGCCGGGATCGACGAGATGCGTTTTCGGGATCTTGTCACCCATGAACTCAAGAACCGCACCAATCGGATGTTCCAGTTCGTCCTGCAGTTTGATTATCCGTGCATAGAGATCGACAAGCGGCGTCAGCAGATAGCCGAACCCGGCCCGCGGTTGGCTGGCGCCGATCAGATACAGATTTTTGGCGTTGGCCGGAAAGGCATTGCCGTAAATCTGTACGACGTCGTTGTTGACCGTGATCAGCCCCGCCGGGAGCAACGGGAAGCTCATTTCGAAACCGGTCGCGGCCACGATCAGATCGTATTCGCCCGCCGCCCCATCGGCAAACGTGATCGTAGTGCCCGAGATGCCGGCGATCGCGCGCCGCGGCGTCACCTTGCCCTTGGTGATGTTGTCGATCAGTTCGGCGCCAAATGCGGTATGCCGGTCGAACAGGCGGTGATTGGGCCACTCGAGACCGAATTTACGGTAATCACCGATCGTCGCTGCTATGATGAACCGCATAGTCCAGCGCTGCAGCGTCACCGGCAGCGACCAGATCGGTAAGTCGTGCAACGCCCGCCCGAACGCCAGGCGCGGCAGGAACCAGTACCCGTTGCGCATGCTGATGTCGGCGGCCGCGCCGACCCGGGCGGCATCGCAGACAATGTCGCAGGCCGAATTCCCGGCACCGATGACCAGAACCCGTTTGCCCGCCAGTTGCCCGAGCGATCGATACGCCTTCGAATGGATCATCTCTCCGGCGAACCGGCCCGGCAACTTTGGCATCCGCGGATCCCAGTGATGGCCGTTGCACACGATGACACCCTTGTAGACCGCGCGCGCACCGGACGCGAACGTGATCTGCCATCGATCATCCTTGAGCGGTTCGGCCCGTTCCACCATGGTGTTAAAGCGAATGCGTGGCTCCAGCCCCTTTGCGCGCGCGTAAGCCTCGATATATTTGCGCGTCTGCTCCGCACTTGGGAACATCGGATAGTTGTCCGGCATCGCAAAATCGCCGAACTCCGTTGATCGCTTTGACGAATTCAAATGAACGCCCTGATAGACGCCGCAATGCCAGTTGCCGCCGACACCGCTCTTCGCCTCAACGTGGTCGTATGGCAGGTCATGCAGGCGCAGGGCGTTTGCCATCGCGAGGCCGACCGGGCCCGCTCCGATGATCAGGAGCCTGTTACTCACTATGTTCACACCGCCACACCCGCGCTCGCGCTCACGGTGGCGACCACCACCGCGACGAACGCGCTATAGAAGGACAAACCAATAGACAATTCGCTTAGCGTTCACAACGATGTACGAAGCCTTGATAATCCTTAATGTGAATCAAATTGAAGGGCAAATTCAATTCTGGATCTGACCGCCTAACAGCGTACCCGGTGACGAGCGGTTCGGCCATCCTTAGATCATCGTGCTTTAAGTTGGAACCGCTATTGCGGTTCCAACTTAAAGCACAAAGATGATCGCCACTTTAGAGGCGAGCAACTTTCTGCCTTTATTCGGGATCGTTCCGATTCCGAATAAAGGCAGGTTGCTCTAGCGCTTGCCGTTGACGACACCATCTTCGATCAACGCATTGATCTCGTCATCCGTGTATCCGCAAGCGACCAACACGTTATGCGTGTGCTCGCCCAGCAACGGCGCTGCATGTTTGACCCCGCCCGGCGTCTTGCTGAACTTCACCGGCAGGCCGATCGTCTGGACGTCGCCGGCAACGGGATGGTGAACCGTGGGGACCATATCTCTGGCGATGGTTTGCGGATGGTGGTGCATGTCGGTAATCGAAAGAACGGGTCCGCCCGGAATGCCGGCCGCCTCAAGCGCCTGCAGCCATGCCGCGGTGGTGCGCGATTTCATATGCGGTTTGAGTGCCTCGACCAGCGCATCAAGGTTTGCCATGCGGGTGGCGTTGGTCTTGAAGCGCGCGTCGCCGGCAATCTCATCATCTCCGAGGATGTTGAGAAAACTGAGCCACGTCCGTTGGTTGGACGCGCCCAGGGTCAACCACCCGTCGGCCGTTTCGAAAGCTTGATAAGGTGCCGAAATCGGATGCGCCGATCCCATCGGGCCGGGCGACACACCGGTGGCAAACGCGATATTCGATTGCCAGTACGTGTGGGTGATGCCGGCCTCGAACAGTGATGTGTCGACTTTCTGGCCCTGCCCGGTTTTAAGTTTGTGTGTATAAGCCGCGCAAATCCCCATCGCGGCCAAGATCCCGGCCGTGATGTCGGTGACCGGTGGCCCGACCTTGACCGGCGGACGCCCGGGCGCCTCGCCGGTCACCGACATCAGGCCCGACATGCCCTGCGCAACGAGATCAAAACCACCCTGTGTGGCGAACGGCCCAGACCGGCCAAACCCGGAGACCGAGCAATAGATCAGGCCCGGATTGATCGCCGAGAGAACCTCATAGTCGAGGCCCAGTCGCTGCATGGTGTCGTGGCGATAGTTTTCGATCAAAGCATCGACGTCCTTGACCAGCCGCTTGAGGACCGCCTTGCCGGCATCCGCCTTGAGGTCGACGGCGATGCCGCGCTTGTTCCGGTTCATCATCATGAAGGAACCCGCTTCGCCGTTGATCTGCGGCGGCACCATTCGCCGCGTATCATCACCGCCGTTGATATTCTCGACCTTGATGACGTCAGCCCCCATGTCCGCAAGCATCAACCCACAAACCGGACCAGCCATAACATGACTGAGATCCAGCACCTTCATGCCGACCAGCGGACCACTACGTTCAGGTTGGTTCATCCTGCCATCCTCGAGAAGAGCTAGGGCGCAACGAGGCCAAGTTCCTCGCGCGATGCGAGCGGGCCCAGAAATTCCGATACCAGATCGGCACTGACACCGGCCAGCGTCGCAGGGTTCCATTTCGGGGACTTGTCCTTGTCGACCAGCAATGCCCGGATCCCTTCGGTAAACTCGCCATGCTCGAAAAGCCGGGTCGTCAGGCGGTATTCGAGATTGAGGGCGTCCTCGAGCGTTGCCATCGAACGGACCTGGCGCACGGCGGCGAGCGCGATTTTGAGCGCTAGGGGCGATCGCTGGCGCAGGGCCTCGAGGTGCGGTGCCGCCCACTCTTGATCACTCGCCCCGAGCCCATCCATAACGGCTTCCACCGAAGTGCCGGCAAAAATGCGATCGATATCGACCTGCCGGTCAGCATGAACGGGCGGCGGTGGCGCCGCGGCGAACGCAGCGATCGTCACGCCGACCGGACCGCCGTCGGGATCTTCGAGCACCGCGACGCAGTCCTCGCGCCGGTCGCTCGAAATGAAGGTGTCGGCGAAGCCTGCATAGATCGCATCGGCCGCCGCCATGCGCTCGCCGAGCAAACCGAGGTATTCGCCAAGTCGTCCCGGCGCATGGGCCAAAAGCCACATCCCGCCGACGTCGGGCACCAGCCCGATCCCGGTCTCGGGCATTGCCAACATCGAGCGTTCGGTAACTATTCTGTGGCTGGCATGACCGGCAAGCCCGACGCCGCCGCCCATCACGATGCCGTCCATAATCGCCACAAACGGCTTAGGATATCTGCCGATTTTGGCATTGAGGCGGTATTCATCACGCCAGAACCGGCTGGCAAACTCACCACCATCGCCGCGGCTTTCATAGAGCGACAGCACATCACCACCCGCACACATTGCGCGCGTGCCGGTGCCGTCCAAAACGACCACTTGAACCTCTGGATCCACCGTCCATTCATCAAGGGTTTGATCTATGGCGATCACCTGATCGTAGGTCAGGGCATTGAGCGCCTTCGGCCGATTGAGCGTAATCCGGCCGGCGCGGCCGACCTTGCGCACGATCAGGTCTGTGGCTGTGGCGGCCTCCTGCTCTGTCATCCGCGATTGCCACCCAAGACTTTCCGCGAAACAACAACGCGCATAATTTCGTTCGTACCCTCGAGAATCTGGTGCACGCGCAAATCGCGCACAAGTTTTTCCAAGCCGTACTCTTTCAGATAGCCATAGCCACCGTGCGCCTGCAGCGCCTGATTGCAGATCTCGAAGCCGAGATCTGTGGCATAGCGTTTGGCCATGGCCGAATACATCGTCGCCTGCGGATCCGCCCGGTCGAGCGCGTCGGCGGCGCGATAGATCATCAGGCGGCCGGCTTCGAGATCGGTTGCCATGTCCGCGATCTTGAACTGCAATGCCTGGAAGTTTGCCAGCTCTTGTCCGAAGGCCTTGCGCTCGAACATATACTCGCGCGTCCTGTCAAGCGCCGACCAGGCAGCACCAAGCGAGCACGCACCGATGTTGACCCGCCCGCCGTCGAGACCGCTCATCGCGAACCGGAAACCTTCACCCTCACGCCCGATCAGGTTGTCGGCGGGAACTTCCGCGTTGTCCAGAATCACCTGCCGGGTTGGCTGCGCATTCCAGCCCATCTTGCGCTCATTCGCCCCGAACGACAGGCCGGGCGTGTCCGATGTGAGAGCGAATGCCGAGATGCCGTGTGCGCCCGCATCACTGGTCCGTGCGAACACGAAGTAGAAATCCGAGGTTCCGGCCCCGGAGATGAACTGCTTGGAGCCGTTGAGAACGTATCTGTCGCCGCGCCGTTCGGCGCGTGTTTTGAGCGCCGCCGCATCGGAACCGCAGCCAGGCTCCGTCAGGCAGTAGCTTGCAAGCCACTCCATTGATGTCAGTTTTTCCATCCAACGCTCGCGCTGCGCATCGCTTGCGTATTTGGATACCATCCACGTCACCATGTTGTGGATCGAGATGTAGCCGGCGATCGTCGGGCAGCCATAGGACAGAGCCTCGTGAATGAGCGCGCCGTCGAGGCGGCCAAGGCCGGAACCGCCATGCTGTTCAGCAACATAAATCGCGGCCATGCCGAGCGGTGCCACTTCACGGATGACATCCACCGGAAAGTGGCCGGTCTCATCCCAGTCATTGGCATCCGGCGCGATACGATCCTTGGCGAACTGCAGCGCCATGTCCTGAACGGCGGTCTGCTCCTCGGTCAGCGCAAAATGCATCTCAGGGTCCTTGTGAGCAATGACGGTTGGGCGCGCGACACAGTGCCAACATCGACAAACACCGGCTGGCGGTCGCGGCCGGCGCATTTGAGGCCCAGCGCCACCGAGGCGGCATTGCCGGACTGGCACCAACAATGGAGGCAATGTTCGCCCATCAATGGCCCCCTTTGCGTTTCGCCCGAACGAGGTCGAAATCAGGCGTGCGACCACTCCCAATAAAGATCGCGTGCCTTCTTGCCAATCGGCCCGGGCTGCAGATCCCGGTCCTCCAGGCGGATTACCGGAATGATCTTTGAATGGTTGCCGGTCGAGAATATCTCATCCGCCGTCATGAAGTCCTCGACCTGCAAGGTCGTCTCTTCGACCTGCAGGCCGGCATCGCGCAGCAGCTGAATTGTGCGCTGCCGGGTAATGCCGTTAAGAAAGCATCCGTTCGGTTGCGGCGTATAGACGACGCCGTCTCGGGCCATGAAGATGTTGGAGGTGCCGGTCTCGGCAACGTTGCCGAGCATATCGAGCACCAGGGCATTGTCGAAGCCGCGGTCCTTTGCTGCCATGATCGCCCGAGCGTTGTTGGGATAAAGACAGCCGGCCTTGGCATTGACCGGTGCGGTCTCCAGCGTCGGGCGGCGGAACGGCGACAGACCGAGCGAAAAACCCTGCGGCGCGATCATTGGCGCGGTGTGCAGGCAGAGCAGATGTTTGGTCGAATCCGGATCCGGCGGCACGCCCATGTAGCCACCTTCTTCGGCCCAATACATCGGCCGAATATAGATCGCCTCCTTGCTCTTGAACCTTTTGAGGCCGTCCTTGGCGAGGCCGAGCCAGGTTTCGACCGTCACGTCGGGTTTGAGCAGCAGCGCCTTGGCCGATGCATTGACCCGCTCGCAGTGACGATCAAGATCGGGCGTCACGCCTTCGAAGGCGCGCGCACCATCAAACACGCTGGAACCCAGCCAGAAGGCATGCGTGCGCGGGCCGATCACCGCCACCCGGCCTTCGTGCCAGTCGCCTTCGAAGTAGGTCCAGATTTCTTCTGCTTCTGCCATGGCTTGGCTCCCGCCCGCGTCCCCGGGCATATCGTGGCCGCGTTGTACACCATCACGCCGGGCACGCCGGGGTGATGAGCCGCGCCGCGGCGGCATCTGTGAAACACGTCGCAACTATAGTCGCTCCGACCGGCACCCGAAAGTGAATAGAAACGTTCACCTGCCGTTAGCGATCAGTGCTTCACCGATCAGTCCTTCGGCACTGGCGGATTGCCGGGCACCGGCTCGCCCTGCATCGATGGATGCGAACGCGCATACTGGGCGGGGAAGGTCGCATCGCTGCGCAATTCAGCCGCCGCATGCCACGGCCAACGCGGATCATAGAGCATACCGCGCGCCATCGCGACCATGTCAGCCTGCCCGGTCTGCAGGATGGTTTCGGCTTGATGGGCTTCGGTGATCCGCCCGACGGCGATCGTCACCATGCCGGTTGCGCGGCGGACTTCGGCGGCAAACGCCGTTTGATAACCGGGCGCCGAATTAATCTGCTGCTGCGGTGCAAGTCCGCCGCTCGACACGTCGATAAAATCACAGCCTCGGGCTTTGAGCGCCTGCGCAAAGGCAACCGAGCCTTCCACATCCCAGCCGCCGCCAATCCAGTCGGTTGCTGAAATCCGCACGCCCAGCGGACGACCTTCGGGCCAGACGTCCCGCACCGCATCGAACACTTCGAGCGGGAACC
The DNA here is from genome assembly GCA_965223355.1 of Hyphomicrobiaceae bacterium. Lineage (GTDB taxonomy): Bacteria > Pseudomonadota > Alphaproteobacteria > Rhizobiales > Hyphomicrobiaceae > Tectiglobus. The sequence continues at coordinate 630,053 of CBDCWE010000003.1, read as the reverse complement.
GCATGCGGTTGTCCAGCGACCCGCCATAGTCGTCGGTGCGCCGGTTCGAGATCGGTGACAGGAACGAATGCAGGAGATAGCCATGCGCGCCATGGAGCTCGAGCGCATCGAAATCGAGACGCCGCGCCCGCTCGGCTGCCTGCACGAACCCTTGCTTGACACGTGCGAGGCCGTCACCGTCGAGCGCTTCCGGCGTATGCCAGCCGGGACCGTAGGCAATGGCTGACGGCGCAACGGTCTGCCATGCCCCGTCCTGCGCTGCCAATGGCGTGCCGCCCTGCCAGGGCAACCGCGCCGAGGCTTTGCGCCCGGCATGGCCCAGCTGAATGGCGATCTTGGCGCTGCCGTAGTCGCGGTAGAACTTGACGATGCGCGCCAGTGCCGCCTCGTTTTCATCGCTGTAGAGGCCGACGCAGCCCGGCGTGATCCGCCCTTCCGGTTCGACACCGGTGGCTTCGACAAACACCAGGGCACTGCCTGAAACCGCAAACTGGCCCAGATGCATCAAATGCCAGTCCGAGGCCGTGCCTTGGTGCGCCGAATACTGGCACATCGGCGCGACGACGACACGATTGGCGAGCTCAAGCGAACGCAGTTTGATCGGAGAAAACAGTAGACTCGGCATAATTCGGGCTCATGATTTTTTGGTCCGCCGCACGGCGGCAAGTTGGAAGGATGTCCAGATCCACCTAGCAGAACCCGCACGTCGGCTCAAATGCCATGTTGAACCAGCAGCCAGCAGCCGGATGTCGGAGTGCCGGGGGACCGGCCATGATGCGCATCAATTGCTGAAAGCCGGCATGCCGGCGCCGCGATCGGGCTAGATCATCGTGCTTTAAGTTGGAACCGCTATTGCGGTTCCAACTTAAAGCACAAAGATGATCGCCACTTTAGAGGCGAGCAACTTTCTACCTTTATTCGCGATCGTTCCGATTCCGAATAAAGGTAGGTTGCTCTAGACACCTGTTATCAAAAACATCAACATGCCCGCTCGAACGGCCCGACGCGTCGGCGTGGACGGATTGGCCGTTCACGGCGCCGGGCGGGTCAATGTGTTGTCAATGCTGCGCAGTTTATCCAAGCGTTTCTGACCGCCAGTCAACGACCGGCAAACGACAGCTGCGCGCCACGCCCAGAGGGTTTGAGAAATTGATGATTTGACACTTGTGGTTTGAAACTGTGGAGGATCGCTGCAATGACCGGGCGAGCACGTTGCGTTGCGACCACCATCTTATGCCGCCCCGGCCGTGAATTGACACACGTCATGGGGTTGAGTCGGCCGAGCCCGGCAGGCTGGGTCGCCAGCGCGATGCCGGGGCATCGGGCAATGGGCGCAACGCACCGGATGGCCGCCTCAAGCCCACTTGCAGGGCTGGGCGCCGTTGTGGGCCGGCTACGTTGCGCGCCGCTTATGGTCCATGCACCACCGCGCGGCACGCGCTTTGCCGGCGCCAGAAAAGGCTCCGGTGAAGTGTCTCAATTTATAGCTGGGGCGGTATTAGGCATGATGTTCGCGCTTTTGTGCGGCGCTGCCTCTGCGCTCGGCCAGGGCCGTCATGGCCAGGGCCACGACGAAATGCACCATTGGTATTTGACCCTGAAGGACTGGAAGGGACGGCCGTGCTGTAACATGCAGGACTGCCGCCCAACCATCGCCCGCCATCTTGACCAGAAGCTTGAGGTCATGGTCGACGGCGAGTGGACCTGGGTGCCGCCGCACAAGATCCTGCCGCAATCGAGCCCCGATGCCCGCACCCACGTCTGCAGTGCCAGCCCGGACAGCAATTACCCGCGCCGCTTCATCTTTTGCGTCGTCCTCGGCGCCGGCGTCTGAGCCGTCAGATCTCAGACTGTGGCGCTGTGCCAAGAACGCGGGGTTGCCGGCTTCGCCCCAACCCAGCCCTACTCTCAACAGTCATCCCGCACCTTGTGCACGGGATGACGTCTGTCCTTTTTTGAGAGCCGGGGCCGCCCCGTTCGAAGTGGCGCGCCGGTTGCAATCGACAAACCGCCGGCAGCGGTCTATGCCTGCAACAATCAAACAGTGCTAGTGGTCTCAATCACCTAAAATGATGCGTTCAGACGCTCAGATTTGGTCTGTGCCAAGGCGCGGTGGCCCCAAGGCGCGGTGGGTGATGCTGGCGCATCATAAGGCCGCCGCAACGCCGGCATCAGGCCAAATCTGAGCGCCTTCGGTGCGCTGTCCTGGCCCGTGAGGGCGTCAGCCGTGCTCACCATAGCCCACGCTATGCTTTCGCACGCCTTCCTGCTCACGAACCAGGGCAGCGCATCTGAATGCGTCATTTTAGGTGATTGAGACCACTAGGATCACACGATGGATTGGACCGGTGGATGCCTGTGCGGCGCAATCCGATACCGCGCCAGCGCTGCACCGACCTGGGCGAGCTACTGCCATTGCGGCATGTGCCGCAAGGTCTCGGGGGCGCCCTTCATGGGCTTTGTTGAATTTGGCGATGGTACGTTCGAATGGACCAACGGCACGCCGGCCGTCTATGAGTCGTCCGAAAACGTCCTACGACGGTTTTGCGCCACCTGCGCCAGCGCGCTGACCTTTGAAGCCGACGGCCTCGTTTTCATAACCCTCGGCAGCCTTGATCATCCTGACCAGGTCAATGTCGAACGTCACGCTTACGCGGCCACGATGCTGCCCGGCCTTCGCTTTGCAGATGACCTGCCGCGATTTCCCGGCCCCGTCGGCGGCAAGGGCGGACGGCCCGCCGATTGACCATCCCGGACCGACAGGCCGTCGGTCGGTGCACGCCGGCGCGACGGTGAGACGATCCCTCCAACATCAGCGAGCCCGCCACCGATGATTGACCACATTGTTCACGCGGTTCCCTCGAAACAGCAACTGCCGCACAGCGCGCAGTTGGCCTGGCATTTCGCCAAGGTCGCCCGCGATCCGGTGGCCGTCGACGACGACGTGGCCAACATGATCATCAGTCGGGTGATCGACAATGCCGCCGTTGCCATCGCCGCCATCAACCGGCAACCGGTGGCATCGGCCCGCGCGATGGCGCTGGCGCATCCACGGGGCGGCGGGGCAACGCTGTTTGGGCTGGCGCCGGCAACGCGGGTCTGCGCGGAATGGGCCGCCTGGGCCAACGGCACCGCCGTGCGCGAGCTTGACTTCCACGATACGTTCCTGGCCGCGGACTATTCCCATCCCGGCGACAACATTCCGCCGATTCTGGCGGTCGCACAGCAATGCGCCTGCACCGGCCAAGACGTTGTCCGGGCCATTGCAACCGCCTACGAAATCCATGTCGCTCTGGTCAAAGGCATGTGCCTGCACGACCACAAGATCGATCACATTGCCCATCTCGGCCCGGCCGCCGCCGCCGGCATCGGCACGCTCCTGAAACTCGAACCCGACGTCATCTATCAGGCCGTCCAGCAGGCACTGCACTGTACGATGACCACGCGCCAATCCCGCAAAGGTGAGATCTCGTCATGGAAGGCCTTTGCTCCGGCCTATGCCGGCAAAACCGCCATCGAGGCTGTCGACCGGGCGATGCGTGGCGAGGGTGCGCCGAGCCCGATCTACGAAGGCGAAGACGGCTTTCTGGCCCACATCTTGAACGGGCGCACGGCGCGCGAACGCGGCGATGATCCGTTCGCTGCCACCTACACCGTCGCCCTACCCGACGCGGGCGAGCCCAAGCGCGCCATCATGGAGACCTACACCAAAGCACACTCGGCCGAATACCAATCACAGGCGCTGATCGATCTCGCCTTTCGCATGGCCCGCCACATCGATGACATCGAGAACATCCAATCGATCGTGATCCACACCAGCCATCACACCCACGCCGTGATCGGCACCGGCGCCGGTGATCCGCAGAAAATGGATCCCGAAGCGAGCCGCGAAACCCTGGACCACTCGATCATGTATGTCTTTGCGGTCGCCTTGCAGGATCGGCGCTGGCACCACATCGAGTCGTACCGGCCCGAACGCGCGCGCCGACCGGATACCGTCCGCCTTTGGCACAAAATCTCGACCGTGCAAGACCCTGAATGGACACGCCGCTATCACGCCAGCGATCCAAATCAAAAGGCGTTTGGCGGGCGGGTTGTCATCACCATGGCAGACGGCAAGGTGCTGGAAGATGAAATCGCCGTTGCCGATGCCCACCCGGCCGGCGCGGCGCCGTATCGGCGCGGCGATTACATCGCCAAGTTCCAGACGTTGACGGGCGACATCCTGGCGCCGGCCGAAATCGAGAGGTTTCTTGAGCTGGTGGTCGGGCTGCCCGGACTAACGCCTGGCGAGCTCATCGGGCTCAATCCGGCGCTGCCTGACGGCTCAGTCGGGCGCAATCGCGCCAAAGGCATTTTCTGATCTGATCCAACCGGCGCCGCAACGGCATGATCTCGACGGCGATCGAAGGGAGAGCGGGCATTATACCAGCCCGCATAAATATTGATCCGTTTCACCGGAGCGATTTTTATGCGGACTGGTATTAGCCGTAACGGGAAGCCACCGGCTTTAGCCGGTCGAGAATTCACACCATGATCCAGATAACCGACACCATTGCCATTGACGACGACGAGATCGAACAGAGTTTCGTTCGCGCGTCCGGGCCCGGCGGCCAAAACGTCAACAACGTGGCAACCGCGGTGGAACTGCGCTTCGACGTGGCGAACTCGCCCAACCTGACCATGCCCGTCAAGGCACGGCTGCGCCGGCTGGCCGGCCGCCGGATGACCAACGCCGGTGTGCTCGTCTTAAAGAGCGACCGCTTCCGCACGCAGGAGCGCAATCGCAATGACGTCCGCGAACGGTTGTTCGACTTGATCCGCCGCGCCGCGGTTGCGCCGCGCCCGCGCATTCGCACCCGCCCCTCCAGAGCCGCTATCGAGCGCCGTCGCAAAGCGAAGGACCGGCGCGGCGAAATCAAGCGCCTGCGCTCACGCAAGCCGCCACTCGACTGACGGCGCACACAGCCCTAATGTGTGGTGATCGTGGCCGATCCCCCAGGTCCAACCAACGCCGATATGCCAGAAGGAAATCCAAGCCATGCCCAGCCAGGCCGAAAAGGGCGCCACTTTCCGCGCCTTGCACGACAAGGACGACATTTTCATCATCCCCAATCCGTGGGACATCGGCACGGCCCGCATTCTCGAGGGCATGGGGTTTGCGGCGCTGGCGACGACCAGCTCCGGCTTTGCAACAACCTTGGGCCGGTTCGATGGCCAGGTGAGCCGTGACGAAAAGTTGCAGCACTGCCGCGCGATTGCCGGGGCTGTCGACATCCCGGTCAGCGCCGATCTCGAAAACTGCTTTTCCGATCAACCAGCAGGTGTTGCCGAAACCGTGAAACTGGCGGCCGAAACGGGGTTGGTTGGATGCTCGATCGAGGACTATACCGACAAACCCGGACCCACGATCTATGATTTCGGCCTTGCCGTCGAACGCGTCAAGGCCGGCGTCGCGGCGGCAAAGGCTTTGTCGTTTCCGTTCACGGTCACGGCCCGGGCCGAAGGCGTTCTGCGCAAGATCCACGATCTCGACGAAGCCGTCCGTCGCCTCAAAGCATTTGAGGAGGTCGGCGCCGACGTCCTCTACGCACCGGGCCTGACCACGATTGAGGAGGTGCGCAAAGTCGTTGGCGCGGTCAATCGGCCCGTCAACGTGCTGACCCTGCCGCATTTCGCGATGGCGGATCTGTCAGCGGCGGGCGTGCGCCGCGTCAGTCTCGGAGGCTGGCTTGCGCGCGTTGCCTCGGGGGCGCTGCTGGCGGCGGCAACCGAAATGAAAGACCAGGGGACGTTTGCCTCGCTCAACAATGCAGCGAGCGCAAGCAGTCTCGCCGCAACTCTAAAACGGGAGCAAAAATGACGGGCCGACTAGCAGGCAAGACCGCATTCTGTACGGCATCCGGCGCCGGCATTGGCCGGGCGACCGCCATCGCGTTTGCCCGCGAAGGTGCCCGAGTGATCGCCAGCGATATCAATATGGCGAGCCTCAAGGGACTTGCGCAGGACGGCATTGCCGAAACCCACATTCTCGATGTCACCTCAACCCACGCCGTCAACCGCACGGCGTCACAGGTCGGCGACGTCGATATCCTCTTCAATGCTGCCGGCTTCGTTCACCACGGTACGATACTGGAGTGCTCCGAACAGGACTGGGAGTTCTCGTTCAACCTCAACGTCAAGTCGATGCACCGCACGATTTCGGCCTTCTTGCCGGGTATGCTTGAGCGGGGCGGCGGCTCAATCGTCAACATCTCGTCGGTCTCGGGCTCCGTGCTCGGTGTTGCAAACCGATATGTCTACGGCGCGACCAAGGCTGCCGTCATCGGCCTGACGAAGGCTGTTGCCGCCGACTACATCCGCCACGGCATTCGCTGCAACGCCATTTGCCCGGGTACCGTTCAGTCGCCGTCGCTGGACGGGCGTATCGCCGAACAGGCCAAAGCGCTGGACAAATCCGAAGCTGAGGTCCGCCAGGCATTTGTCGACCGCCAGCCCATGGGCCGGTTGGGAACCGCTGAAGAAGTGGCCGCCGCCGCCGTCTACCTCGCCTCCGACGAGAGCGCGTTTACCACCGGTACGACGACAATGATCGACGGCGGCTTTACGTTATGACCACGAGCGCCCTGACGTCGAGCTGTTTGGATGGTGCGATCACTCTTGAGCGTGCCGACCGGGGCGACATTGAGGCCGTCATGGCCCTGCAGGCCGCCGCCTACGCTCACAATCGTCAACTCTTGGGCCTGGAACCGCTGCCGTTGCTTGCCGACTACGCCGAAATATTCGGCACCCACGAAGTCTGGATCCATCGCATTGATCATCGCCTGGTCGCAGCCCTCATCATCGAAACCCGGACCGACGATCTCCTCATCTGGTCGATCGCCAGCGATCCCGGCAGCCAACGAAAGGGCCTCGGCCGCCAACTGTTGTTGGCAGCAGAACGACGTGCGCGCCAGCTTGGGCACTCGGTGATCCGGCTCTATACCGGCTCAACGCTCAAGCATCTGATCGATTGGTATCAGCGCCACGGCTATCGCATCGAGCGGCTCGAAACCCTCGAAGATCGGTCAATCACACATATGGCCAAACATCTGGCCAAACATCTCAATGACCGACAAACCCCATTGTGAGGCTCAGCCATGGTCAAGTTTGCCGCCAACCTGTCGTTGATGTTCAACGAGGTCGACTTCCTCGACCGCTTTGAGGCTGCGGCCAAGGCTGGCTTTCAAGCGGTCGAATACCTCTTTCCCTACGACTACGCAGCAGATGATCTGGCCGCCAGGCTCAGGGCCAACGGCCTGACGCAGGCGCTGTTCAATTTGCCGCCCGGAGATTGGGACCGCGGCGAACGCGGCTTGGCGGCACTACCGGGGCGCGAGGCCGACTTCGAGGCGGCAATCACCAAAGCGCTGAGCTATGCCGACGCCACCGACTGCAAACTTCTCCACGTCATGCCGGGCCTGCGCCACCACGGCGCCGAGTGGGCAACCTACATCAAGAACCTCAGGATGGCCGCAAAACGCGCGGCACAAAGGGACGTTTCGATCATCATTGAGCCGATCAACGAGCGCGACATCCCCGGTTTCTTTCTCAACACCACGGCTGTCGCGCGAGCCGCGATTTTCGAAGTCGCAGAACCCAACATTGGCCTGCAGTTCGACCTCTACCACCGTCAGATCCAGGAAGGCGACGTCGCCCGTGCCATTCGCGAATTCGGCCCGCTGGCGCTGCACTATCAGATCGCCAGCCCACCCGACCGCGGCGAACCCGACGATGGCGAAATGAACTACAGCTTCCTGTTCAAGGAAATTGACGCCACCGGGTTCGGCGGCTGGATCGGCTGCGAATACAAACCCCGCGGGTCGACAACCGACGGCCTCGCATGGGCTGCCAATTGCGGCGTCGCTCTCACCTGACCTCAACCCAATTCGGAACATCGCGAACCATAAGAAAGCGCAAACGATGAAAGTCCTGATAATCGGCGCTGCCGGCATGGTCGGCCGCAAACTCGCAGAGCGACTGGCCAAGGATGGCGACCTGGACGGCAAGACGATATCGGCGTTGACGCTCTACGATGTCGTCCCGCCACCACAGCCGCCCGGTGCGGGCTTTCCGGTCGAGACGTTGACCGGCGATCTTCCTGCAGCCGGCCAGGCAGCAAAGCTGGTTGCCGCGAAACCGGACGTGATCTTCCACCTCGCCGCGATCGTCTCCGGCGAGGCGGAAATCGATTTCGACAAGGGTTATCGCATCAACCTGGATGGCACCCGCCACGTGTTCGATGCCGTACGCGAGGCGGGCTACGGCCCGCGTATTGTGTTCACCAGCTCGATCGCGGTCTTCGGAGCACCGTTTCCCGATCCGATCTATGATGAGTTCCACACGACGCCGCTGACCTCCTACGGGACGCAAAAGGCGATCGGCGAGCTGCTGCTGGCCGACTACACCCGCAAGGGTATCTTTGATGGCATTGGCATTCGGCTGCCGACGATCTGCGTTCGCCCGGGCAAACCCAACAAGGCCGCGTCCGGCTTCTTTTCCAACATCATTCGCGAACCGCTGGTCGGCGAAGACGCCATCCTTCCGGTTTCGGAAGACGTCCGACATTGGCATGCCTCGCCGCGATCTGCTGTTGGCTTTTTGGTTCACGCCGCCACAATCGACGGCTCGGCGGTTGGCCCGCGACGAAATCTGACCATGCCTGGCGTATCGGTCACAGTTGGCGAGCAGATCGAGGCGCTTCGCAGCGTTGCTGGCGACGCCGTGATCGCGCGAATCAAGAAACAACCGGACCGGATGATCATCGACATGGTCGGCGGCTGGGCCCGGCGCTTTGACGCAGCTCGCGCCACGGAACTGGGCTTTCGGGCGGAAACGTCCTTCGAAGAGATCATTCAAGCCCATATCGAGGACGAACTGGGCGGCCAAATCGCATGATCTGCGCTTGGTGTTGCAGCATCCGCTTTCACACAAGTGTGAGCGTCCGTGTTGCGATCCTCAAAACAGTTCATTTGATCTGTTGAACCGTGAGGTGCAGAACTGTTATAATTCGTCGAATTCGTGAAAACTCAAGGAATTCAGGACCTTGTTCAATGCTTCGTCGATCACAATTCGAGCCATCGCCGCAGCTCCGCCAGCCAACCCGCAGCCACACCGAAGTAACCTAATGGCGCCATACTGTTGCGTCTCTATCCTTGAATTACCGAACCGCAGGTTCACACCGCCGGTTGCGTAAACCATATGCCGGTCGGCAACGTTTACCATCTGCGGAACTTCATAACTCAGCGGTTCTGGAACCCGAGCAAAACAAGATGATCCGGCAGTCGGCAGAACCACCGGGCTGCAAATGAGCAAAATGAGGCTATAAATGAGCAATTCGCCTTTGCCGCTGGCTGAGGACAACGATCAAACTCCTGGCCAATCCAATGATGTGAGGACGGTGCGGCAACGTGCGGCGGCGGTATTTTCGGTGCCGTTGGCCAGCTCTCATGCCGATACAACCCGCGAGGGACCGAATAAAGACATGTTCCGGGATATCGCCCGCACAAATTTGCCAATCGAATTCCGGGGCGAGGAATTAATGCTCGAGGCGCACGCCTATGAGGACGATAGCGCGTCCTATCAGGCGATGGCGCTGGTCCATCGCGGCAACAATGCTGCCCAGGCCGTGCCGCTGGTTCGCGTCCACAGCGGCTGCGTCACCGGTGATATCTTCCACTCGCTGCGCTGCGATTGCTACGCCCAATTGCAGTTGTCTCTCGAAATGATCACCAGCTCCGAGCTCGGCATCATTGTTTACCTGCCCCACCATGAAGGTCGCGGCATCGGTTTGGTCAACAAGATCAAGGCCTATGCCGAACAAGATCGCGGCCTCGACACCGTCGATGCAAACCTGTCGATCGGCGCCCCGGTCGATGCCCGTGATTACGAACTGCCGGCGAAAATCCTCCAGGACTTGGGCTGCACGGAAATCAAACTGCTGACCAACAATCCGTTGAAGGTTGAGGCCCTCGAGCGCTATGGCATCACCGTTGTCGAGCAATGCCGAACGGTCACCGAACCATCCGAGCACAACCAGCGTTATCTCGACACCAAACGCGAGCGCATGGCGCACAAACTTTGACGCCGGATGGCCTTTCATACCGCCTCCTGCCCATGAATTGACCCACTGTCATGGGCTTGGGGCGGTCGCCCGCTGCGTTGCGCCCATTGCCTGATGCCCCGGCATCGCGCTGCGCACCGCGCCGGCCAGGCCAAACCGCCGCGCTGGGGCGCTATCAGACTGAGCTGAAACGCCATAGGGCCAGAGAATTGTTTCTGCCGGCAATCGTCGCTCAGTCTCCGAGCGGCGGTTCGTTCGTTTTCGGCTTCGTGAAATTGCCATCGTCGACCAGGCGGGCAAACAGGCCGCCCTTGTCGATCAGTTCGCCAAACCGGCCTTGTTCGATGACCCGTCCGCGGTCGAGTACGATGATCTTGTCGGCATCGGCAACCGTCGACAGGCGGTGTGCAATGATGAATGTCGTGCGCCCTTTGCGCAGATCATCCAGCGCCCGCTTGATTTGTGCTTCGGTGCGCGTGTCAAGCGCGCTCGTTGCCTCGTCGAGAACGAGAATGGGCGCATCTTTCAAAATGGCGCGGGCGATCGCAATCCGCTGGCGTTCGCCACCTGAGAGCGACGCGCCACGTTCGCCTGCCGTAAACGCCATCCCGCCGGGCTTCTCGAGAATGAATTGGCGGGCTTGGGCGAGCTCGGCGGCGGCCATGACGTCGGCGTCGGTGGCGGCCGGGCGGCCGATGCGAATGTTTTCCATAATGCTGCGGTTGAACAATCCGGCGTCCTGGAAAACGACGGCCATCGCCGCCCGCAAGCTGGTCAGCTGCACATGCCGGATGTCCTGATCGTCAACCAGAATTCGACCCGCATCGGGATCTCGCAGGCGCTGCAACAACGCCATCAGGGTGGTCTTGCCGGCGCCCGTCGGCCCGACCAATGCCACCGTTTCGCCCGGCTTGGCACAGATATCGATATCGAACACGCCCTGCAGGCTGTCGCCAAAGCGAAAACTCACGCCGTCGAACGTCACGCTTGCCCTGGTCAATGACAGTGGCGGTGCATCGGGGCTTTCCTCAAGCTCGAGGTCTTGATCGAGCAATGCGAAATAGGTTCCAAGCGTCGGTGCTTCCATGAACAATCGCGATATGAAGCCGGACAGTTGATCAAGCTTGGTGATTGCCAAGCCGGCAAAGCCGACGAAACTGACGATCTCGCCAACGGTGATCTCGCCGCGAGCGGCCAGATAGGAGCCTGTCGTAAAGATCATGATCATGGTCACGGTGCCGGCGCTGCGGCTGAGAACGTTCAGCACTCCCCACCAGGTCAGAACCGGATACTGCGCATCCAGCAATTGCCGCATCGCGCCACGCATCTGATCGGCCTCCGTGACCAGCCGTGCATAGCTCTGCACGACCGAGACGTTGCCGACAACATCACCGACCCTGCCGGCCACGGCGACATGATAATCCTCGACCGCCGCCTGCCGGTCGGATGTCAGCCGAATGACCAATACGTTGAGGATGGCATAGATCAGCGCTAGGCCAAGCAGGAGAAGGGCAAGGCGCCACTCGATCCAAAATGCGACGGGGACCAAGAACGCTATGCTTGTCAGTGCCGAGATCTGCTCGCGCAACACCGTCAGCCAGGTCCCGAACAGCGACGCTGCACCGGCCATGATCGTACGCACGACCGCACCGGTGCCGCGCTCGGCGTGATAACTGATGGGCAGTGTGATTGCACGTTCGAACGCCTTGGACATCGCCGCCAGGCGCTGACGATGGGCCAGCCTGTCGGCGGCAACCGCGACGACGACCCCGGCAAGAATGCTGAAGCCGCCCAACACCGCCCAGGCACCGATTAGCGATCCCGTCGGCTGGCTCCGTGTCAGCGCATCGATGACCTTTCCGAACAGCACCGGCTCGATCAGTTGCGCCAGTCCGATGGCCGTGTTGGCCAACGCGAGGGCGAGACCAACCCGCCACTCGTCGCGCAGCAGCATAAGTGCGCGGCGATAAACATCGAACAACTGCATGCGCGATGATGCTTCCATCAGTTGAACAGCCGATCAACGACCGCGCGGATCGGGCGAAAGCGAAACCTCACCGTTTGTCTGCCGGCGCCGACGCGGACCGCGCGAAATAGCACATTTGCGCGTCTGATCGGCTGTTCCACACCATTTACCGTCGCCCGCCACCACGGGTGCCAGATGTCGTTCAATACCACCCAACCGCCGTCCTTACTCAGACATTCGATCACAATCTCATTGTTCGTGTAGGCGACAAACCTCACCCTGCCGGCGGCGCCTGCAACGCCAAGCGGCACATCTGCCTCCAACAGGACCGTCGTCGTTGCATCAAAGCCGCCCGGCCAGATCCCGGTCTTGATGATATCGGCAAAGTCAGCGCGCCGCGCGCGCCGTGCGAACATGACCCGCGGCAAGGTGTCGGGATTGTCGTAGATAAAGGCATCGTCTGTGCGCGCAAGAAACCGGAGCCGACCGGGCTTCAAATGCTTGTCGATGGTCTCGATCTCGACACCACTGGCAATCAGGCGCAGGCCCAGCATTTTGGCAAGCAGGCTGTTGTAGGATGCAAACAGGGGCGTGAATTTGCGCTGCTCCGGCACGGCGACGGTATCGCCCGCACCAAGCGCTTCGGAATAGATTTTCAACCGCACCGGATTGTAGCCGAGCGTGTGCTCAAGGCGATGGCTGAGGCTGGCGTTGGGCCAGTGGAAGCCGAGACCAACCAGTTCGACGCGCGGGCGGTGGACCGCATCGGACCTGGCTGCGATGGCAGACTTGAGCGTCTCTATGGTTGGGTTCGGGGCGTTCGTTTCCAACATTGCAAGTGCCTTTGCCGGCAACGCCGATGCGCCGTTTGGGCCGTTGTTAACCGACAAGTCGAGACCCAGCGGTACAACCAGCAACAGGCCTGCAACGAGCGGCCTGATCGGCTGCAACCACGTTGCCGCCATGATGGCAGCGCCCGACGCTGCAAACCAGAACACGGCCATGATCAGCGCAGGCAACGCCGACGCCAGCCGATCGAATGCGATCGCAAACGCTGCGGCCAGCACAAACGGACACAGCACCATGACCAGCAGGGCGATGAGTTGCGCGCGATCCGGACCAGCCTGTGGCTGTTGCATCAATCGCGACGCGGCATAGCCCGCCAATAGCCCGCCAAGCCCGCCGATGACGAACACGGCGTCCGCCGGCCGGCGATAGAGGTCGACACCCGGCAGCAGTTCGTAGTACACGCGAAAGACCGGCGTGTACCAGCCCAGCGCATAGAGCAGTACGAGCACGAACGCGACCCCGACAAAGCGCACGAAGCCCGGTTCAAAGACGTAACCGCGCAGCACTGCGATCGCGATCAGCCAGAATGAGACCGCGCCGACATAGATAACCCCCATGTTCTGGGCGATGAACAGGCCCGTTCCCTCCCAAGTAAAACTTGGCGGCCCCCAGAAGTTCGCCATCTCGCCGGCGGAACCAAACACATGCGGTATTGCCGCGGTGACCAGCAGTGCCGGATGCAGCGAACCAGCTCCGGCGCCCTGATAGTCGATGAACGGGCGGTTCGAGGCTGCCGCAAGTTCGGCGGTCATCAGGATCGGCAGCGCGACCGTCGCCGCGCCAACGACCGCACACACCACCAACGCCGGCAACGTCTGTACGATTGCTGCCGTTTGCCACCTCATCGAACTCCAATACCAAGCAACGAAACCGACCAGCATGTAGACTGAGATGAGCGCCACCTGATCACGGCCGAGCACCATGACCGCGCCGATCAGTCCCGCCAGGGCACCATACCAGAGCGAACGATGCGCCAGCGCCCGCCGCAGCAACAGCAGGGCAATTGGAAAATAGGCGAGGCTGAAGACCTGACCGAAGTGCTGCAGGCGCCAGGCCATCGCCGCCCCAAAAGCAAAGGCGATTGCCGCCACCAGCGCACCGGCCCAGTGCCAACCGCAATCACGCGCCAAAATCAATACGCCAAGCCCGGCGACGAGCAGCATGGCGAGCGCCGTCACATCGATTGCCCACAGGCTGGGGGACGGATTGAGCAGTGCCAGGACCAGCATTGGCGGCGAGAAGATCATCGACTGCGGATCGGCGATCTGCGGGTGTCCGCTGAACACGAACGGGTTCCACCAAGGCAGTTCGCCGCGCGCAAAGCTTTGCGCCATGAACTGCACTTGCGGGGCAAAATGCGCCTTTGCATCCCACGGAATGGTGACGTGGCCACGCAACCAAGGCCAGCAAAATGCCAGCCAGGCCAAACCGAACGCGCCGGCCACCGGCCAGAACGACCATTTGTCAGCTTCGGCGCCCAAGCTGTGATCGCTAGGCGGCAGATGCAGGTTGGCGTTGTGTTGATATGCCATCACGAAAACTTGCTAACGGATTTGGTTTTGCTGCAGGAAACGGCCCTATACCATCTTGCCATTGCCTCGGTCGCGCCCTAAAGCGACGGCAAAAGAGTACCACTCGTGATTCTGGGCGTGACCAGACGGAGATCGTTCTTTGCTCGAAGCCCTGCGCACAGGCAATATTCCCGAGCGGACCGCACGGCCGAAGGCCGGCCGCGCCGCCGCTGCTGGTTCGCTTGCAATCATTCAAAATGCGCCGAATGATCAACCTTTTGTCGTCGCGCAACTGGGCCAGTCGCTCGATGGCCGGATAGCAACGATTTCCGGCGATAGCCGTTGGATCAGTGGCGATGCCGCCCTCGATCACGTCCATGCCTTGCGCGCTCACGTCGATGCGGTCGTCGTCGGCGTCGGAACCGCCATCTGCGATGATCCGCAGTTGACCGTGCGCAGGGTTGCCGGCCGCCAACCAACCCGCGTTGTTGTCGATCCCAACGCTCGCCTGCCGGACTGCGCCAAATGCCTCCGCGATGATGGCGCGCGCAGGATCATCGTACGCGGTGCCGGCGCCCGCGCATCAAAGGACGCCGAAACAATCTTCCTGCCGCGCGGGGAACGGGGCCTGTGCCCGATCGCCATTGTCGGCAGCCTCTTCGAGAAGGGCATGACCCGGATCTTGATCGAGGGCGGTGCGCGAACCATTTCCGCGTTTATCGATGCCGACGCCGTCGATCGATTGCATATCCTAATGGCACCGGTGTTAATCGGTTCGGGCAAGCCCGGGTTGGAACTGAAGCCGATCGACCGGCTGTCCGCGGCCCGGCGCCCGCACACCACACCGCATTTGCTGCCCGGCGGCGAAGTGCTGTTCGATTGTGACATGCGCAACTGCACCGCACCGAAATGAGCAATCATATGCCGGCCTCCGAGGCCTATTCAGCGACGGCAAGGGCCCTGCACTGGCTGAGCGCCATACTGGTCGCGGTGATGTTTGCGACCGGTCTGTGGATGACTTATCGCGGCGACGAGCTGGAGTTGTGGGATGCGACGACCAACACGCTCTACAGCTTGCACAAATCCTTGGGGCTTTTTCTGCTCGCCGTGGTCTGCCTTCGCTTAGGCAACAGGCTGCTGTTCGGCGCACCGGCTGATCCGCCAAGTCTGACCAAACTGCTACGGGTCACAGCCCACACCGTCCACTGGCTGCTCTACGCGTTGCTGCTCGCGATCCCGCTAACCGGCTGGCTGGCAACATCGATGTTCCCGGCCCTTGACGTTTTCGGGTCTTTCAAGCTGCCGGCAATTGCAGCCCCAAACCGGTCCGCCGCCGAATGGATGTTCGAGATCCACGAAACGCTCGGCGATGTTCTGGTGATCCTCATCGCCTTGCATATCGCAGGCGCAATGGTGCACTACTTTGTTCTCAAAGACGGCATTGTCGATCGCATGTGGCCAACCAAAAGGGGCAGCGCGCAGTAGATTGGTGCACAGCGCGGTGCCTCACGTTGCCGGCGGTAGCGCCAACACATCCTGGTGCCCGACGATCGTCACCGGCTGATCGGCCGCCTCGCGCCATGCCAGCCATTGGGCCTGCTGGTTGTCGTTAATCTGGTCGGTCTCGCGTGCGGCCTGTGCCCAGCCGCGATCCGTGGCGATCCGCAGTTGACTGCAATCATCGCTCAAAACCCAGGGGCTCGGCCGCCGCCACACCGCATAGCCGCGTGTCTCAAAGGCGCCGGCGATCAGCTTGGCGGCGTCAGGCCCTGCGGCGCAACCGAAACCCTTGTCGGTCCGCTGATGCGCGTTGAAAGCCGCAAGCATCCGCCGATCGAGGTCATGGAAGGGCAACCAGGCCGCCACACCATCGTAGATCAGCGTCGCATAGAACGCGGCACGATGCTGCGCGACAGCCGCCACGATCCGCTCGATCACTGCCGGTGAAACCAGATCGAACAGGGCTGCGGCGGTCACCAGGTCGCATCGCGCAACGAGATCATCAATATCGCCGGCCGACAAATCCGCCTGCCGGACCGCAATGCTGACACGCTCTCCAACTGCCGACGCAGTGCCCAGCAGGTCCCGGCACGTTGCCAGCAGCGCCGCGTCATGGTCGACCAGAAGCCAATTCTGTTGACAAGGTAGATCGCCTGCAAGGCTGCGAAAATTGGAGCCGGTACCAGATCCGAGATCGACCACCATCACGCGCGCTCGGTCGCCAGCCCACGCCTGGAGGCGACGCCTGACATCGACATTGATTGCGATGTGATCGACGGGCTCGCGCAGCGCCAGCCATTCGGCTGAAAACGCGCCCATTGGGCGATCGTGCGTGTCTTGGTTCATCACACTATAGCACTATAGCATTTCAGAGTTAGGGAACCTCTGAACAAGCCACGGGTTTCCAAAGGGCAGCGCCCTTAACCAAACACCCCGGCCAGGGGATGATCCCTTGGACCCCAAACGTGTTCGCAGGTTCCTTAGAGCAACCTGCCTTTATTCGGAATCGGAACGATCCCGAATAAAGGCAGAAAGTTGCTCGCCTCTAAAGTGGCGATCATCTTTGTGCTTTAAGTTGGAACCGCAATAGCGGTTCCAACTTAAAGCACGATGATCTAGTCCGAACCATTGCGCTTGCCGGAACGTTGAGCGGAGCCATATTACAACTTACAACGGAGTGGGTCGGGACTGACAATAGCGAAATCTTGGTTGGGATCGATACCTCGAAATTGCGCAATGCTGTCGCGACCGTGATCGTGGCAGCCGGGCGAAGCAGTGATGTGCGCAATCGTCGGAGGCGACACGTCCCCGCAGGCGATCCGCCAACTCGCCGCCGGGTTGGTATTGCCGGGCTGGTGTTAAAGCATGACCGGGTGACCTTTTGCTATCAGTTTGCTATCGTTTCGCCATCCCTTTGCTGAAAATTGGGAGCAACCGGGTGCGGCCGACATCGGTTGATCGAGAGCTTCGGGTGTCGGTGCATTGTCGCAGCCCCGTCACTGAACCCCAACAAACCCGGTGATCGCGCCAACACCGATCGGCGCGATGCGGCAGGCCTCGCGGATTGCTGCGGGCGGCGGCGCGGGATGGTACGGGCCAACTCTGAAACGCTATTGACGGGGCAGCGGGTTGAGCAAAACAACGGGCGTGGCAAACGAGTGGTGATGATGGCCTGGCATAGGGTGCGCCGGTGGGTTGGCGGATGGGCGGCGGTTCTGGCATTGCTGTTGGCAGCCGCGGCTGCCTGCCAAGCGGCAGGTGGACTGCATCTGAAGGTTCGCTCTAGTGCCGGCTATGCTAACGGCGAGCCGCTCGTGATGGCGGACTGCGCCGGCAGTTCGCTCAAGATCAAGCCCTGCAGCCGCGTTGCAAGGTCATGGCTCAATCATCTCAATTCGCGCGCGCACGCGTTTGGCGATGCTTACCGTGCTGCCGGATTTTCCGATCCGGTAACGTCGGCGACGCTGGGTTGTGAGGCTGGCATCTATAGCCCGCGCAAGACACGACAAGGTAACAGAAACAGTCGCCACGCCTATGGCGAGGCCTGCGACGGCTCGGCGGTTTGGGTGAACGGGCGCCAGTTCGACTATCGCGCAGCGGTGCGCAATGCGGGCAGTATCGATCGAAAGTTCTTTGTTTCGTTTCTCGATGCCTGGGGCGAGATCGGCCCGGGCTGCGTGCCGCAAAAGGGTTACACTGTGTTCGGCGTCGAGGTTGGCTGTCGGCCGATCATGTCTGACAATTGCGGTGTGATCGATTGGCGCGAACGCGGCCCTAAGAGCCAGTATGCCAGTACTTACCATCTGTCGTTCTGTCTCTACACCAACGTCGAGCGGGCTTACGAATAGTGTTTGGGCGATGATACCAAGCGAAACGCCGCGCACAGCCGGGCGGGCAGGCCAAGGCCATTGACTTGTCGAGGCGGAGCGCGATTAACTGAGCGATGATCGTTCGCCTGTCCAAACGCGCGCTGCAGCCGGCCATTGATCATTGGCAGGGACGCCATGCCTGGCCGCTCACACTGATTGTCAGCGTGCTCGGGGCGACAACGATGTACAGCGCGTTACTGTGGCAAATGCCGCTGACACGACCCGGCGTTGCGATCGCGATTTGGATAACCACCGGCGTGCTGCTGCTAACATGGCAGATCACGGGGACGTTGCGGGCGGTTCGGGCCAGTTTGTCGCCGCCGTCGGAACCCTGGTCGGTTTGGGGTGGTTACGCGACGGTACTGGTGGCGGTCGTCTTCGTCGGGCTTAAGATGCTCGATGGTGTTGTGCGGCACTTGCCGAAGCCGGTGCCGCAGGCTGCATTGCGCGGCAACACGTATGCCGTGATACTCGATGAGGCGGCGCGGTTGGCGACGATCCGGGGAGAGCTCAACTATGCATCGCTGGCGGCAATCACCGATCATTTGACGCAGCGCCCCAAGATCAGGCGGTTGATCCTCGACAGCGCCGGCGGACAGATTTTCGCGGCGCGCGCGATAGCGGATCAGATCGAGAAGCTCGGCCTCGACACCCATGTCGACAACCGCTGCTTTTCGGCCTGCACGATTGCGTTCATGGCAGGGCGCAAACGCACCCTTGGGCCGAACGGCCGGCTCGGGTTTCACCGCTACGCGTTTCAAGGCCGGTTGCAGGTCGAAACAATCGACCCACTGGCAGAGCAGCAGCGGGATCTCGCCTACTTTCTGTCGCGAGGTGTCAGCTCTGACTTCACGCAGCGGATGTTTGATGCCGGACATGATCACATCTGGCGGCCCGATCCGTCCGTCCTGATTGCTGCATCGGTCATTACCGGTGTGACGAGATAGAGCATCGCCCCGATCAGCCATTGTTCGCCGTTGACCCAGAACTTCGAGAGTTATACCGCCCGGGCTGTAAATTGAGGCACACGGCCGCTGATTGAGTGATCAACATCAAAGATGTCATGCCGGCACGTGTTGGCGGGGCGATGCGGCGTTAAGATTTCCATCGGTGCCAAGTTCGCCGCGCTTATGGTGCATGGACCATAAACGGCGCGCGACGCAGCCAGCGCCCAACAGCGCCCGGCCCGGCCGCCGATCCGCACATGCGGTCGTGGCCTTGGAGCGGGTCGGCGACGGAGCGATCCGCCGGATGACGAGCGTTATCCGACAAGCGTGTTCGAACGCACCGGCAAAAGCGTCATTTCTGCCAGGCGGCTTTGACCTCGTCACACTTGTTGGTGATGAAATCGTTGATGTCTTCGACCAATGTCGACTGCAGCACGTTGAACGTGTTGTCGGTCGCGGTCGCCGTCCACATCGCGCCCTTGATAAGTGTCGGCGCTTCGATCTTTCCCCAGTTGAGCGCCGCCGCCTTGGCAACCCCCTTCTTGAATTGCACTTTCGGCGCAAACGAGAACTTGATGCTGGCCGGTTCCTTGTCGCGGGCAACCTGACACGAGACGGTGTGTTTCTCGAGCGCCAGGTCAAACTTCGGCTCGGTCATCGATTTGACGAGATCGTTACGGTTGAGCTTGATGGCGGTGGTGCACACGACCGAGCCCCAGGGCCAGCTGACGCGCGCCTTCCTGACCATGCGGTTAAGCTGTTCCTTACGCCAGGATTTGGTAATGTTGCAGGCGATATTGTCGCCCGGCGTCTGGGCACGAAAGGCGCGGCAAATTTCAATTTTGCAGGCTTTTCGGCTCTCGCGTTCGGCGATTTCTTGCGGCGTCAGCTTGATCGGAGCGACCTTGGCGTTCTTGGCGTCCTCGGGCTTCGGATCTGCCGCCAGCGCCGTCTGCTGCGGCAACGGGTAAATGGCGAACAACAAGCTGGCGACCGCACTGGCCGATATCACATCGAAACGCATTGATCCCCCGGAAATTGGTTCCAAGTCGCATGTGGTCTAATGGCACGTCAATGTGACTATGCTGTGAGCCACGATCGTCACGGCTAGGGGCAGGCTCGGTCGCGGTTTGCCCGGTGTCGTGAACCAGTGTTCCGGATCGGATACTTGTCTCGGGGTGCAAGTCGGATCGGGTCCGTCACTGCGGAGCCCTATCGAAGAGTTGCCTGGTTTTCCGGCGGCCACGGTTGGCAACCGAGCGTCGGTGAAGCGGGCCGGCACGGTGAACCCGCCTGACACCGTGAACGTGCCTGAGGGGGAAGCGATTGAGGCCAAGAGTGCCAGCGTTACCGGCCGCGTGAGGCAGCGCGCGCGCCGATAAATGATAGCGCCAGAACGCCAAGCACGATCATCATGCCCATGCCCTCGCGCGCCGTCTCGGTTTGCCACCAAACATCAATACGCCAAAACTCGCGCGTTTGCGGCCAATAGTAGACCACTCCGCCAGCCGCCGCTGCAATCGCCACCGCGATCATGAGCTGGCCGGCCCCGCCACCCAGCGCGGTCGGCCACAATGCAGCGATCAACGCAAACGCAGCCGGGATCAAGTAGATCAAGCCCCACCACAGCCCGTCGGGATCGTTGTACTGGACGGCGGCAAACAGCACCATAAGCGCGCACAGTGCAAGCAGGAGATATCTCATTGCGAAACCCCATCAGGACTGGTCAATCAGAGCGTGAACACTTATGCATGGCCAGTGCGATGTCGCAACTCACAGCCGCGCAGCCCGAAGGGAATTTTACTCTGATACTTTAAGTACCAACGAATGGATGGAGCAATGACTGCGAACATCGCTGATCCGGAACTTCTTTCAGCTAAAGTCGTCAATGACATTTCCTACCTGCAACGGTTCGCGGTAAACTTCGAATTTCCGGTCGTCTTTACCGAGAATTTGTTTCATCCCGACAATGCGATCCTGCGTGAAACCGTCTGCCGGCTTGAGCCCGACAAGCGGCACCGCTGCCTATTCTTCGTTGATCAGGGGGTGCTTTCAGCTCATCCGGATCTGATCGCCAGCATCAAAACGTACACAGCAACCAACCGCGAGAGCATGGATCTGGTTGCCGACCCCGTCGTGGTGCCCGGCGGCGAGAAGATCAAGTCCAATCTTCATTTCGTGGAAGACCTGCAGCGCATACTCTGCGAGCATCACATCGATCGACACTCCTACGTGATCGCGGTCGGCGGCGGTGCCGTTCTGGATGCCGTGGGGCTTGTCGCAGCCACGACTCATCGGGGCGTGCGCCACATTCGGGTTCCAACCACCGTACTGTCGCAAAACGATTCCGGGGTCGGCGTGAAAAACGGCGTAAATCACTACGGTCAGAAAAACTTCGTTGGCACCTTCTCGCCCCCTTTCGCCGTTCTCAACGATCTCGATTTTGCACTGAGCCTTGGTGAACGCGATAAGATTGCGGGCATGGCCGAGGCGGTCAAAGTTGCTTTGATAAGGGATCGTTCGTTTTATGAGTGGCTTGAGAAGAACAGCGATGAACTGGCAATTTTCGATCGTCCGACCATGGCCAAGATGATCCGGCGGTGCGCGGAGCTGCATATGCGCCAGATCGGTATGGGTGGCGATCCGTTCGAGACGGGCAGCGCGCGGCCGCTCGATTTCGGCCACTGGTCCGCTCACAAACTTGAAGGTATGACCAACTACCACATTCGTCACGGTGAGGCGGTAGCTATTGGTATTGCGCTTGACGCGCGCTATTCCGTGCTGTCAGGGCGGCTCGCACCAGGGCTCGAAGAGCGCATCTGCGTGCTGTTGGAACATATCGGCTTCAAGCTCTGGTCGCCGGCGATCGAACGCGTGTCCCCAACCGGGGAAATGGTCATCATTGGCGGGCTGCGCGACTTCCAGGAACACCTTGGTGGTGAGCTTACGATCACACTGCTGAGCGACCTTGGAACGGGTGTCGAAGTCCACGACATGGATGTCGCTCTCGTTTCCCAATCGATCGCCTGGCTCAAAGAAAGGCAGGTCGTCTGATGTGGCTTGATCAAGATCGGCGGCTCGGCCACCTCACGTATTGCACGAACATTCATGCCGGCGAGGCGTGGCACGATGTCATGACATCGCTACGCCGCAACGTGCCGGCGATCAAACAGTCCGTTAGCCCTGATGGCAATGTCGGGATCGGCCTGCGGGTTGGCGGCGCCGCGTCTGCGGCGCTTCGCGAAACCGCTGCGATTGAGGAGCTCAAGGCATTCCTAGCCGAAACCGGCGCCGAGATCGTGACATTCAACGGCTTTCCCTATGGCGCCTTCCACGGCACCCAGGTCAAGGCGAATGTCTATCGGCCGGATTGGGCCGACCCTGTTCGCCTTTCCTACACCAACGAGCTCGCCGACACGATGAGTGTGCTGTTACCCGAAGGTGAGGCAGGCAGCATCAGCACCGTTCCCGGCACGTTTAAGGATTGGGCGCCGGGCAATGTCGCGACCATTGCGCGAAACATGATCGCGCACGTCGCTCATCTCGTCGATCTCAACCGCCGGACAGGCAAGATCATCATGCTCGCGCTTGAGCCTGAACCCTGCTGTATGCTCGAGACCGTTGCGGAATCGATCGCGTTCTTCAAAGAGCACATGTTCTCGACCAGCGGCGTCGGGCTGCTTGCTCGTGAAACGGGCCTGTCACAATCAGACGCTGAAGAGGCCATGCGCAAACACATCGGGCTTTGCTATGATGTTTGCCACGCCGCTGTGGAGTTTGAAGATCCGCGCACCAGCATTGCAGATCTCAGGGCGGCCGGCATAGGAATCTTCAAGCTGCAGCTCAGTTGCGCGCTAAGGATTGCCAGTGTCAACGACGCATCGCTCACGGCTCTGCGCGGTTTCGATGAACCGGTTTACCTGCACCAGGTGATCGAGCACGGAGCGACGGGCCTCACCCGCCACAAAGATCTGCCGGATGCGTTTGCAACAGCTCAAATGGCGGCCGGGCTCGAATGGCGCATTCACTTTCATGTGCCAATCTTTCTCGATCGCCTTGAGCATTTCGACACAACGCAATTCTTCCTGCGCGAGATACTCGCAATGCATCGAGCAGACCCTATCTCGCGACATTTGGAAGTTGAGACCTACACGTGGGATGTGTTGCCGGAACAGTATCGTCAGGCCGATGTGAGTGAGGCGATCGCGCGCGAGATGAACTGGGTCCGTGAACAGCTGCTGCCATGACCTGGCAAACCGCACTTCAACTCGGCAGGGTATCGAACCTGCCGACGGTATGGACCAACGCGCTGGCCGCTGCTGTTCTGGTCGGCGCCGGCTTGAGTGACTGGCGCCTGTGGCTGCTGTTCGGGGCAATGTCGCTTTATTATGTTGGCGGCATGTATCTCAACGATGCATTCGATGCCCAGATCGACGCCGTCGAGCGCCCGGAACGGCCGATCCCCGCCGGGCAGGTGGCGCGCAGCACCGTCTACGGTGCCGGATTCGGGATGCTGATCGCGGCCACGCTGCTGGTGACGTCAATGGCTACGCTGCACGAAGCCGGCCGTGGTTACTGGCCGGTGTTGAGCGGCCTCGCCCTGGCGGCAATGATCGTTTTCTACAACTGGCATCATAAAGGCAATCCGCTGAGCCCTTTCATCATGGGCCTGTGCCGCATGCTGGTTTATGCCACTTCGGGGCTCTGTTTTGTCACGGTCCTGCCCGCCGCTCTGTGGATCGGCGCGCTGGTGCTGCTGTGTTACCTGATCGGCCTGACCTATGTTGCCAAGCAGGAGAATTTCGGCCGCGTCGAGAACCTCTGGCCGCTCGCGTTCCTCGGCGCACCGCTGATCTACGGCTTGATGCATCTTGGCACTGAACCGATGATCGTCCTGTTTCTGATTCCGCTTGCGGCCTGGATCGTCTATGCCGTGTGGCTGGTCGGGCGCCGGCGGCCCGGCGATATTCCGCGCGCCGTCATCAGCTTGATCGCCGGTATTTCACTGCTCGATGGCCTGCTGATCGCGGCAACAGGCCAGTTCGCGGTCGCGCTACTTGCAGCAGTGGGATTTGCGTTCACGCTGGTCCTGCAACGATACATATCCGGAACTTGAAGTCCGCTGCACTATTTGTCGAAGACGTGCGCCAATGTCAGAGCCTTGAACGCAGTTGCCGCGACGTCGCCTTCCGGCAGCAGATCTTGCCGCGAGGAAATGACAAGAGGGCCGTGGTTGGGGTCATCCGTAACACGGCCGTGCGAGCCCTTCACGAGCTTGGTGTCGTTCAAGGAAATCACATCTAGCAGTGAGCGCATTCCCAATTTACGTCTGCCAAGACGCCAGGCGACTGCGAGCATCGGCCAACGGATCTCGGGATCAATGAACAATTCGACCGGGTCGTAGCCCGGCTTGCGATGGATGTCGACGGTGCGGGCATAGTCCGGTGCCTTGGCATCATCGAGCCAGTAGTAGTAGCTGAACCAGCGGTCGGCCTGGCTGATCGCGACCAGTTCTCCAGAGCGCGCGTGTTCGAGGCCGTGCGCGCGCTTGCCGTCCTCATCGAGCACGGTCTCCACACCGTCGAGCTTCGCGATGAGGGCCTTAACCTCCTCAACAGCAATCGTGCCGGGCCGCACATAGACGTGCGCGAGTTGATGATCTGCAACGGCGAATGCATCGGATGCTCCGGCGTCCAGTTGCTCGCGTCCATGTTCTTCGACGCGGACTCGAATGAGCCCGGCTTCGCGCAGAGCCCGGTTGATGTGGATCGCATTGGTGACAGGTGTGATCCCGTATTCTGAAACGATCAGAACGCCGCGTCCCTCGCGATCGCAGGCCTCGATGAGTTCGCCGCAAACGGCGTCGATCTGTTCAAGGTCTTTGATCAGGCGCGGATGCGTGAGATCCGGTCCGAGACGCTGTAGGTTATAGTCGAGATGCGGGAGGTAGGTGAGCGCCAACGTCGGATTGCGCGTGTCGATGACCTGTTGCGTGGCGCGCGCGATCCATTCACTGGATGTGATGTCAGTCGCCGGGCCCCAGAACTTGAACAGCGGGAATTGGCCGAACCGCTGGTCCAGTTCATCGTGCAGCTCGGCGGGAAATGCATAGTGATCCGGAATCTTGCGGCCATCTGCCGGATACATTGGCCGCGGCGTCGCGCTCCAGTCGGCCGAGGCGTACATGTTGTACCACCAAAACATCTTTGCCGTGGTGAAATCCGGATTGAGGCGGCGACCGGCCTCCCAAATCTTTTCCCCGGCAATCAGATGATTGGATTGACGCCAGAACCAGACCTCCGAGAGATCTCGAAAGTACCATCCGTTTGCGACGGCACCATGCTCGCAGGGCAGCAAACCGGTTACGAGCGTTGATTGCGCCGTGCAGGTGACCGCCGGTGTTACGGTCTTGAGCGGGCGCATGCCGCCGCGGGCAATGAGGCGTTGAATATTGGGCGTATGACGACCAATCAGAGCCGGTGACAGCCCAACCACGAGTATGACAAGTGTCTTGTTCATCGATGCCGCACTCTGTTTCCCGACGAATTGCGCTCTTCAAGCGGTTCTACCGCGGTTCTACATTGCCGGCCTGCTCGCCGGCCCGGCCGCCAATCGGATCATGGGCTTTGAAAGGCCGGGCGGAGGAGCGGCATGGTTGCGGCCAACTCTGAAAGTTCACATCTAGCATAGGGCCAACGGGCCGGCGCAAAGCACCTTCCGTTTGCTTTAGCAGTTCGCTTGCAATGGTGCTAGCGAAGTGCAAACATTAGTCAGTGTGAGGGCAGACATGGTGGTCGCATGGCTGACGAAGTTTCAGAATTGTTGCGCGGCTGGCTTGTTCGGCAACTGTCTGATGATCAACTTAACTGGCTGGACGACCAGTTAGCAAAGCTCGCCGGTGAGCCGGGTGCGCGGGCGATACAGATCGCTTTTGGGATGGCGCCGCGCAGGTTGGGCAAATCCGATCTAGAGCTGCAACCGGCTGATTTTGAAGCTGCCGATAAGGCGAGGCCGGGATGGAACCCGGTTGGTTGGAGTGTCGACATCGCAGCGCGGGTGCTGCTGCTACGAATTGCGGGCAGCAAGTTAAACTCGTTCGCCGATCTCTTCAGCCAGATGTGCCGCTATGGCGATGTTGCCGAAGTCGTTGCCCTCTATCGCGGACTGCCCCTGTTTCCGGTTCCCGAGCAACTGGAGACGCAGGCCGGCGAAGGGCTGCGGACAAATATGCGTTCAATCTTCGAAGCGATTGCGCACCACAACCCTTACCCACGCGAGCAGTTCGATGAGAACCGTTGGAATCACATGGTCCTCAAAGCCCTGTTCGTGGACAGTCAGCTCGATCCGATCCAGGGCCTGGACGAACGCGCCAATCCCGAACTGGCCCGAATACTTCGCGATTATGCGCATGAACGATGGGCGGCATCGCGCCCCGTCACCCCGGAATTGTGGCGCTGCGTCGGGCCCTACATCGACGCCGACGGTATCGCCGATTTCGAACGGCTTGTCGCAAGCGGCGAGGCGAATGAAAGGCGTGCTGGCGCGCTCGCATTGACATCCGCCCGGTTGCCGGGCGCACGTGAGCTTCTCAAACAGCTGCCGGCGGAATGCGTGGAAATCAAAGAGGAGCGATTGACCTGGTCAAGCCTGGCACAGACGCTTTGATCGAGAATTTGCAATGAGGACATTTAAACGATGATGTTCATCGACCCGCACACGCACATGATCTCGCGTACCACCGATGACTATGAGGCGATGGCGGCTTCGGGTGTCGTGGCGGTCATCGAGCCGGCTTTCTGGGTTGGTCAGCCGCGTACGCATGTCGGCACCTACATTGATTATCTTTCCGCCATCATCGGCTTCGAGCGGTTTCGCGCTGGCCAGTTCGGGATCCGCCATTACTGCACCATCGGTCTCAACTCCAAGGAGGCCAACAATGCGCCGCTCGCCGAAGCGGTTATGGATATTCTTCCCCAATTCGCGCTCAAAGAAGGCGTCGTTGCGATCGGTGAAATCGGCTACGATGAACAGACCGCTTTGGAGGACAAATATTTTCGCCTGCAGCTTGAACTCGCCAAGGAGCTCGAATTGCCGGTCATGATCCACACACCGCATCGTGATAAGAAACGAGGCACGACGCGGTCGATGGACGTGTGCGAGGAACACGGTCTCGATCCGACAAAAGTCGTCGTCGACCACAACAATGAAGAGACCGTGCGAGAGGTGCTGGACCGCGGCTATTGGGCTGCATTCTCGATCTACCCGAGCACCAAGATGGGCAACACGCGCATGGTTGAGATCCTGCGCGAATATGGTGCTGGGCGGATCATTGTTGACTCGGCCTGCGACTGGGGGATCTCCGAACCGTTGGGTGTCGCCAAGACCGCGAAGCTGGCACTCGAGAAAGGTATCCCGGAAGAGCAGGTGCGTCTGGCGACTTATCAGAATGCCTTGGATGCCTACGGTCAAAGTGGCCAGATGAAGGAAGATGATTGGCTCAACCCGCCACCGATCGACCAGCGCAATATGTTCGCGGGCAATTCAATTCTCCGCGGCGGTCGTGAACCCAAAGTCGAGGATATCGCTATCCGGCGTGATCCAGATAATCTAATTATCGAATAATCAGGGATCCGGAGGCCGCCTTGTTGGCTCCGGTGTTATTGCCGAATAGGGTTTTCAACAAAGGAGGAAATGCCATGAAATTGAGGAGGCTGGCTATAGCTTTGGCGGCGGGCACGGCGTGGATGTCGGCGAGCGTGGCCGAGGCGGAGGTCAAAGTGAAACTTGAGCCGTTCGTTTCAGGCATCAACACACCGCTGATGATGGTGCAGCCGCCGGGTGATGACCGCATGTTCGTCATCGAACAAAACGGCCGCATCAAGATCATCAAGGACGGTAAGGTGCGCTCCGAGCCGTTCCTCGATATTCGCAGCAAGATCGTCAAGCTGCACCACGACTTTGATGAAAGAGGTCTGCTCGGTCTCACTTTCCATCCAGACTTCAAGAACAACGGCAAGTTCTACGTTGCCTACAGTGCGCATCTCGACTACCAGCAAGACCTCGCTCAGATGCTGTGGTACAGCCACTCCAATGTGGTTGCGGAGTACACGATCTCAAAGGTCAACAAGAACGCCGCGGACCCGAACTCGGCGCGCATCATCACATCAATCGCTTGGCCGCAGTTCAACCACAATGGCCACTGGATTGATTTCGGCAAAGATGGCTACCTTTACATCTCGACCGGCGACGGTGGCTACGCCAACGATTGGGG
The DNA here is from genome assembly GCA_965223355.1 of Hyphomicrobiaceae bacterium. Classification (GTDB taxonomy): domain Bacteria; phylum Pseudomonadota; class Alphaproteobacteria; order Rhizobiales; family Hyphomicrobiaceae; genus Tectiglobus. Next base: position 601,538 of record CBDCWE010000003.1, on the reverse strand, counting down.
CATCGGCCACAACGTTACGATTGGTAACGGCCAGGACCTGAACACGCTGCTCGGCAAGATTCTGCGCATCGACGTCAATAGCAGCGCCGATGGCAACAACTATGCGATCCCAGCTGATAATCCGTTCGTTGGCAACTCGAATGCGCGCCCGGAGATCTGGGCCTATGGTCTCAGAAACCCATGGCGTTGCGCCTTCGACATGGGCGGCTCGGGCGAACTCTTCTGCGCCGACGTGCAGCAAAACAGCTACGAAGAAGTGGACATCATCACCAAGGGCGGCAACTTCGGCTGGCGTGCCATGGAAGCAACCCATTGCTTCGATTACACCAAGCCGGATGAGCATCCGAAATCATGCAAGAAGGACGGCTTGGTCCTGCCAATCCTCGAGTACCAAAACTGCACCGCAAAACCGAAAGGATGTAAGGGCATTTCGGTCACCGGCGGCTATGTTTACCGTGGCAGCGCCAAAGCGTGGGACGGCAAGTACATCTTCGGTGACTGGTCCAAATCCTTCGCCACTATGGACGGCCAGATCTTCTTTGGCTCCAAAGGCGGCGATGGCAAATGGTCCATGGAAGTGGCCAACATCACCAACATGTCTGGTAAAAAGCCGTACATACTGTCCTTTGCCCAGGATGCCAAAGGTGAGGTTTATGCGCTGACGTCGATCACGACAGGACCGAACGGCAGCCTCGACACCATCTATAAGGTCGTTCCGGCCAATTGATCCAAACAACAAAACAACTGCTGCCGCGGGATTGGTGCCTGCCCGCGGCGGTTTTCTGAGATCTGTGGATCTGTGATGTTGCGCGGTGCCATGATATTTGGAGTTCAGAGCAATGCGGCTTGCGCCAATGGCAGGGATTGCCGGGTTGGGATTGTTGATCACGGCTGCAGTATTGGCATTGGCGAGCGAGACAAGCAAAGCCGAAGAAATACCGCCAACGTTTTCCAAAGCCTATCTTGATGACACTAAGCATCAAAAGGTGGGAGAAGAAATCTGGGCCGAACAATGCCGCCATTGCCACGGCGCTTCGGCCTATCCCGGCAAGGCGCCCAAACTCAAGCCGTGGCGCTACAAGCCGGCGTTCGTGTTCGATCGCATTACCAATGGCTTTCAGAAAATGCCGGCCTGGAAGGATGCCTACACCATGCAGGAGAGAATGGCTCTCGTCGCTTATATTCTGAGCGATGATTTTTCCCCCTGATAGGCAGAGTTCCAAGCGCGCGACGTTATCCCTGTCGCAGCGGAACGGCGGGACTTTTTCACGAGCGACTGAATAGAGATTTCCGACCGGGGCCAAGTCCCGCCCGCCGGCGCCGTGATCCGCCAACCAGGCGCAACCGCAAGCGACCGGCTTTATTCCAGCCCGTGAAGCATTCACTCGGTGGAGCATTCACGTCGGTCAGAGCGCGAGGTATCGAAGTCAATGTCCGGTGGAGGTTCATCGTCGATGCAACCTTAAAAGCCGCGCCCGCAGCTGTGATCTCAAGGAAACGGCTTCAACCTCATTTCGCGAGGTCGATGTCGTGACGGTGCCACGTTGTCCGGACTTTCAGATTGACAGCCTGAGCGGCAGCGTTGCCGGTCCATCCGCTTCATAGCCCTGGGCCAGCAATGTCGCATGCTCGGCATCGCACTGCATCACAAGCCGTGTTCGGTCATTGAGGATCGGTGGTTTCAGCCAGCAAAAGCGCTCGTCGAAGTCGCACTCCGCGTCAACCACGTCGTGCATCATCTGGCGGGCGCGCCCGGCGCTGTCATGACCGCGCTCGCGCCCGTCCCAACCCGGCGCCTGCCAGGCGTTGGCCGCGGCCCCGGCGCCATCGTGAACGTGTGCGCCATCTTCCGTGCGCTCGATGACGCACAGCTCGTCGGCGGTGGTGCCGGCGAGCGAGAAAATCGCCGGTGCTGCGATCGGCGTTGCACTGAGATGCCGGCGGGCGGCGGCAAAGTCCGGCGCCTGTTCGAAAACATCGCGCAGCACGTGGGCGGGGGTTGCATGTGGCGTGCGCCAAACCGTGATCTTGTTGGCGAGCCAGTCGAACGGGTAGACACCGCCGCCGCGCCTTGGCATTGGTGCCTGGTTGAGCGCTGCTGCAAACCGACCCGGCGCCATCGCCTGCAGCACGCCCGTGTACCCGGGCCAGGTCATGGTGACGAACGGCCCGACCGCAGCCGTGACCGTGGCGGCGATGATGTGGCGACCGAGACCGGGGGTGCGCCAGTCGAGCACGCGGGTGAGCCGCGCGGATGCGGCCTGAGGCGCGGCATGGACCGCAACCGTGCAGCCCCATTCATAGTTGACGGAAAGATAGTAGGCGCCCGGGCGGTCGAGCCTGGCGGCGATCCGGTCGATTTCGTCGAGATGAGCGTTGTTCCACCTGGCCAGCCAGCGCCGTGACACGGCATCGAGCGCCTTCAGGGCCTGGCCGGGCGCCAGCCCTATCGCGCCGTCGATGAGTTGATGCGCGCGCGCCTCCTCCGCCAGCAGCGTCGCCATCGGAAAATCGGCACCGGTTGCTATGACGGGTATCTCAGGCAATTGATCCGAAACATTTTTTTGCATGTCTGCGCTGCTCTTCACCGGGCCGGCCCGATCTCACCGACGCGTGCCGAAAACCATTGACATTATCCGGCGATCGCATCATAAACCAGCCTTCGCGTGACGGCTGGCGCCGCCACGCCAATTGCGCTGCCCGAGGCCACCGGCACCCGTCGAGGGGAACACGGTCAAGTTCTCTTTAAGCTTGCAGGCCACTGCAACGCCACAGGGCGCGGCGACAACAAGGAACGAGATATGTACGCAGTCATAAAGACAGGCGGCAAGCAATATCGTGTCGCAACCGACGATGTGCTCGAAATCGAACGCCTGGACGGGGATGCCGGCGCCACCATCGAATTCGCCGAGGTGTTGATGGTCGGTGACGGCGGCAACGTCAAGATTGGAACGCCAACCGTTGACGGTGCCAAGGTGGTCGGTGAGGTTGTCGCGCAACTGCGCGGGCCGAAGGTGATCGTTTTCAAGAAGCGGCGCAGAAAGAACTCGCGACGCAAAATCGGACACCGCCAGGATCTGACCAAGGTCCGCATCACCGAGATCCAGGGTGCTTGAAGCCTAATGGCGGCACGCGCGCCGCCGGCGAGAGTTGGAAGGACTTGTTAAGAGATGGCACACAAAAAGGCAGGCGGCTCGTCGCGTAACGGCCGCGATTCAGAATCCAAACGGCTTGGCATCAAGAAGTTCGGCGGTGAACTGGTGATCCCCGGCAATATCCTGTGCCGGCAGCGCGGCACCAAGTGGCATCCGGGCCGCAACGTCGGTATCGGCACCGACCATACGATCTTCGCCAAGGTCGAGGGCCACGTCAGGTTCGACACCAAGCGCAACGGCCGCATTTTTATCTCCGTGGACCCGGTTGCTGCGGAGGCCGCTGAATAGCTCATCGCGACCGCGCAACGCAATGATCGCAAAGGGGAGATGGGTGGCCATCTCCCCTTTTGTTTTGTTGAGGAGCTCCCGTCAATGGAACCGACTTCGGCAGATCAACGCCTCGCGACGGAGCGTCTGGTCCTGCGCCGGCTGCGCGCGAGTGATGCCGCGCCGATCGCCCGGTTGATGAACAACTGGAACGTCGTGCGCACGCTCGCCGGCCCACCTTACCCCTACAGCCTGGAAAATGCTGAGAGCTACCTGTCGCAAGACGCCGCGCGGGGCAATGATCCCACCCAGTTCAATTGGGCGGTCACCGCGGGTGATGAACTGATCGGCAACATCGGCTACACTCGTGACGAGGACGGCAAGGCAAGCGTCGGTTACTGGCTTGGAGAGCCCTATTGGGGCCGCGGCCTCATGAGCGAAGCGGCGCAAATGGTTGTTTGCCATTTTTTTAGTTCGCAGCGCGATAACGTGCTCTTCAGCGGTATCTTCGCGGGCAATTCCGCGTCCCTGAAGGTCCAGGAAAAGCTCGGCTTCGAGGTCATCGGACACGGTGAGAAATTCGCCGTTGCGCACGGCTCGAACATGCCCCATGTCGACACGCAGCTGACCCGGCAACGCTATGAGGCGATGCAGCTATGAAGTTTCTCGATCAGGCGAAAATCTACATCAAGTCCGGCAAGGGCGGCGATGGCTGCCTGTCGTTCCGGCGCGAGAAATTCATCGAATACGGCGGCCCCGACGGCGGCGATGGTGGCAGGGGCGGCGATGTCTGGGTCGAATGCGTCGCCAACCTCAACACGCTGATCGACTATCGCTATCAGCAACATTTCAAGGCCGGGAACGGTCGCCCCGGCATGGGCAAGAACCGGGCCGGCGCTAGCGGCGACGACTGCGTTATCAAAGTGCCGCCCGGCACCCAGATCTACGATGAAGATCAAGTCACCTTGATAGGCGATCTGCAGGTCGCCGGTGAGCGCGCGCGCATCGCCAAGGGCGGCAATGGCGGCTTTGGCAACGCGCATTTCAAGTCGTCAACCAATCAGGCGCCGCGCCGCACCAATCCCGGCTTGCCCGGCGAGGAACTGACCATATGGCTGCGGCTGAAAGTGATTGCCGATGCCGGGCTGGTGGGGTTGCCCAATGCCGGCAAATCAACATTCCTGGCGACGGTGTCGGCGGCGAAGCCAAAAGTGGCGGCCTACCCGTTTACGACACTGCATCCAAACCTCGGCATGGTCCGCGCCGGTGATCGGGATTTCGTTTTGGCCGACATCCCGGGGCTGATTGAAGGTGCCAATGACGGGGCCGGCCTCGGCACCCGATTTCTCGGCCATATCGAGCGATGCCGGGTCATCCTGCACTTGGTCGATGCGACCGGTGAGGACGTGGTCGGTGCCTACGAAACCGTGCGACAGGAACTCGCGGCCTACGATCGCGATCTTTTAGACAAGCACGAGGTCGTCGCGCTGTCCAAATGTGATGCGATCGACCAGGCGGCGCGTCAGGCGCGGGCCGGTGACCTCGGGCGGGCGTCCGGGAGCAAACCAATCCTGCTGTCATCGGCCTCCGGTGAAGGCGTGCGCGAAGCATTGTTTGCGCTGGCGCGGATCATCGATGAAGCCCAACAGGACGAAGATGAAGCGCAAGGGCGCGCGCAAGGCGGGCCGGCATGGCAGCCGTGATCCGGAGCAAGTAATGCAATCACCGTTTGCAGTGGCCGTCGCGCCACGGCCGTGACATAAGCTCGGGTTCGCAGCCCATATCGTCGACCAACCATGAGCCCACGTTGATGACGAAGTCAGTTCAAGCGAAATCGAAACCAGGCGCTGTACGGCCAGAATGGGCCGCGGCACGGCGGGTCGTGATCAAAATCGGATCGGCGCTGCTGGTCGATCGCGAGACTGGCAAACTCAAGGCGGCCTGGCTAAACTCGCTGGCCGACGAAATTGCCGTGCTGCGCGGTGAACAGCGCGATGTAGTGGTTGTGTCGTCGGGCTCGATCGCGCTTGGGCGCAACCTGTTGGGCCTTGCCCGCGGACCATTGGAGCTCGAGCAGAGCCAGGCGGCCGCTGCGGTCGGCCAGATCAGTCTGGCACATGCCTATCAAGATGTCTTTCGTCAGCGCGGGCTGACCACCGCGCAGGTGCTGCTGACGTTGGGTGACACCGAACAGCGCCGACGCTATTTGAACGCGCGGCGGACCATCGACACGCTTTTGCATCACGGCGCGGTTGCAGTCGTCAATGAGAACGATACCGTTGCCACCGCCGAAATCCGCTACGGCGACAATGACCGCCTGTCGGCGCGCGTGGCCGGCATGATCAGCGCCGATTGCCTGGTGTTGTTATCGGATGTCGATGGTTTTTACACGGCACCGCCGGGGGCGGGCATCGACAGCCATCGCCTCGATGAAGTACGCGAAATCACGCCCGAAATCGAGGCTATGGCGGGAAGTGCCGGCACCGAGCTTTCCCGTGGTGGTATGGTAACCAAGATCGAAGCCGCCAAGATCGCGCGCTCGGCTGGGACCAACATGGTGATCGCCAGCGGTCGCGTGCTCAACCCTCTCACAACCTTCGCGCAAGGTGGGCCCTGCACCTGGTTTCTGGCCCCGTCCGATCCCGTTACGGCGCGAAAGCGCTGGATTGGCGGCCAATTGGAGCCGGCCGGAACCGTAATCGTCGACGAGGGCGCGGCGCGGGCATTGGAACTTGGAAAAAGTCTTCTGCCAGCGGGAGTTACGCGTGTCGACGGTGATTTCGATCGCGGCGACGTCGTCGTCATCCGGGCGCTCGATGGGCGTGAACTGGGCCGCGGCCTGGTGGCCTATGCGAACGGCGATGCAGCCCGTATCATAGGCAAGAAGTCGAGTGAAATCGCCGGCATCCTCGGTCACAAGGGGCGGTCGGAATTGATTCATCGTGACGATATGGCTTTGGCGCGGAAACAAACGACATGAACAAGCCTGAACGCATGACCGAAAATAGGGCTGACCTGATGCTCGAACTGGGGCGGCAAGCGCGTGCAGCTGCGCACCAGCTTGCGATCGCTGAGCGTTCGTCAAAGGATCGGGCGCTGCAAGGTGCCGCCGGCGCGCTGCGGTCTGCAACCGGCGATATCATCGCAGCCAATGCCCTCGATCTTGCCGCCGCGCGCGACGCTGGCCGGCCCCAAGCGTTTGTCGATCGCCTGTCACTCAACGAACAGCGGGTTGCGGGCATTGCGGCCGGGCTTGAGGCGATTGCCGCGCTCGATGACCCGGTTGGTACAACCATGGCAGAATGGCGCCAGCCGCACAACAATCTGAAGATCGAGCGGGTGCGCACGCCGCTCGGGGTGATCGGCGTGATCTACGAGAGCCGGCCCAACGTGACCGCGGATGCCGGCGGGTTGTGCCTCAAGGCCGGCAACGCCGTGATCCTGCGCGGCGGCTCCGACAGTTTCCATTCGAGCCGTGCCATTCACAGTTGTCTCGCGGCCGGCCTGACGGCGGCAGAGCTGCCTGCAACCGCTATCCAGCTGGTGCCGACGACCGACCGTGCGGCCGTCGGCGACATGCTCGGGGGGCTGGGCGGCGCCATCGACGTGATCGTGCCGCGTGGTGGCAAGAGCCTTGTCGCGCGCGTGCAGGATGAGGCGCGGGTGCCGGTGTTTGCCCACCTGGAGGGGATCTGCCACGTTTACTGGGACCGCGGCGCCGACATTGACGATGGGCTGGCGATCGTGCTCAACGCAAAGCTCCGCCGCACCGGCATCTGTGGTGCGGTCGAGACGTTGTTGGTCGACCGCGCGGCGCCCGAAGGTCATCTAGAGGCGGTCGTCACGGCGTTGCTCGATGCCGGTTGTGAGGTCCGCGGAGATGAGGCAGCGCTTAAGGTTGACGGTCGCGTCCAACCGGCCACCGAAGACGATTGGTCGACCGAGTACCTCGACAAGATCATATCCGTTAAAACCGTCGACGGTGTCGATGAGGCAATCGCGCATATTGCGAAGTACGGTTCGCAGCACACCGAGGCGATCCTAACCGAATGTTACGGCACGGCGGAACACTTCCTCAAGCGTGTCGATTCCGCGATCGTCCTGCACAACGCATCCACCCAGTTTGCCGACGGCGGAGAATTCGGCATGGGTGCCGAAATCGGCATCGCAACCGGGCGGATGCACGCGCGCGGCCCGGTCGGCCTCGAGCAGCTCACGAGCTTCAAGTACGTCGTCCGCGGTTGCGGTCAGACGCGGCCACAATAGGGTGTCGTCTTGTCGCGAAGGTCCGCTCCGGTCAGGTTTGGTTCGCTCAAGCCAAAGCCGCCGCTGGTTGGTGCGGGGCAGCGCGTCGGGTTGCTCGGCGGCTCGTTCAATCCACCCCATGATGCGCATCGCCTGATGAGCGCAACGGCGCGGCGGCGGCTTGGCCTCGATGCGGTCTGGTGGGTTGTCACGCCCGGCAATCCGCTCAAGTCGCCCAACGAGCTGGCGCCGTTGGCGCAGCGGATGGCCCAGTGCCGACAACTGGTGGCGAACCCCAACGTCAAGATCAGCGCATTCGAGGTCGATCTGCCCAGCGCCTATACTGCGGCAACGCTGTCGTTCCTCAAACTTCGCTATCCGACGGTGCGGTTCGTGTGGTTGATGGGTGCCGACAATCTGGCATCGTTTCATCTCTGGCAGGATTGGCGGGAGATCGCAAGGCTGATGCCGATTGCCGTGGTCGACAGGCCGGGCTGGCGCCTGCCGTCTGTCGCGAGCCGGGCGGCGCGGTTCATGCAAGGCGGCTTTGTGCCCGAACTGCGGGCCAAAAACCTGGCGATGATGGAGGCGCCGGCGTGGACATTTATAACGGGCCCGCTCTCGCCGCTCTCGTCCACCGAGATCAGAAATCGGCGCAAGAGCGTCATCAGCCCGCTGAAATCGCAAAAGTTTGAAGAGCATTAACTGTCACATCCCGGCCACAAGAACGTGCCGAGGAGGGAGTTGTCGCTGCGCAACGGATATGCGACAATATCCGACGTTGTGGAGATGTTGAAGCTTTGAACATGCCGATCCGGGACTGTCGTAATTGATCTCGTATCACAGCCGGGTCAGCGCCATATATGCACCGAATGGCCGAAGGAACTGCACCAAAACATGCCAACCACACAAGAGGGTGAGTTTTCTCACATGCCTCGCCACGAATCTGTGTCGCAGGGACAGGATTCGGAACGCGTAGTCGACCAGATCCTCGAATGGCTGGAGGCCGCCAAGGCCGAGGAGGTCGTATCGATCAATCTTGCTGGAAAGTCGTCGGTCGGTGACTTCATGGTCATCGCTTCCGGCCGTTCGGCGCGCCATGTTGGCGCCATTGCCGACCAGTTGCGGCGCAAGCTGAAAGACGCCGGTCAGGGCACGGTCAGGGTCGAAGGGACCGAGAACTGCGACTGGGTCCTGCTCGATACCGGTGACATCATCATCCACGTGTTTCGCCCTGAGGTCCGCGAGTTCTATAACCTCGAAAAGATGTGGCTGGCCGAACGTCCCGGCGAGGACACCGCACATTAGAGCAACCTGCCTTTATTCGGAATCGGAAGGGATTCCCAAATCAGGCGAATTGTGAGTCACCGTATCAGGAGGTGGATCATGCCTGGACCTTATTCGATGGATCTGCGTGAACGGATTTTCGCTTCGCACCAAGAGGGAAAGTCGTGTCGCCAGATCAGCGAGATTTATGGGGTTAGTCCAAGTTGTGCGGTGAAGCTGGCAACGCGTCAACGCCAGGCGGGCACGATCGAACCCGATACGCTTGGCCGGCCGCGAGGCAGCGGCAAGCTCGAACCTTACCGCGATTTCCTGATCGATACTGTCACGGCTCAGGCGGACATCACCATGCCGGAGCTGGCGGCGTGCCTCGAAGAGGTCCATGGCATCGTGGCACATCCCGCCTCGCTCTCGCGTTTTCTGTGCAAGGCCGGCTTTACCTATAAAAAAAACGCTGATCGCAGCAGAACGCCAGCGTCCGGACGTCGCCAGACAACGCCGTAGCTGGATCCACCGACGCCAGCCGATCATGCGTGAGATGACACATCGGTTGGTGTTCATTGACGAAACCTCGACCAATACCAAATTCACATGGCTCAGAGGACGCGCGCTGAAAGGGGCACGCCTAGATCATCGTGCTTTAAGTTGGAACCGCTATTGCGGTTCCAACTTAAAGCACGATGATCGCCACTTTAGAGGCGAGCAACTTTCTGCCTTTATTCCGGATCGTTCCGATTCCGAATAAAGGCAGGTTGCTCTAACGGGCGCCGTACCGCATGGCCATTGCGCCAGCCAGACCTTCATTGCCGCACTGAGATGGTCTGGCCTGACCGCTCCCTGGATCATTCCCGGCGCAATGGACCGTGCAGCTTTCGATGCCTATATCGAAACAAGGCTCGCCCCGACGTTGCAGCCAGGTGATGTCGTGATACTGGATAATCTCAAGGTGCACGACTCTGCCAGGGCCAAAGCCGCACTTGCCGAACACGGTGCTTGGTTCCTGTTTCTGCCGCCCTATTCTCCCGATCTCAACCCAATCGAGATGGCGTTCGCGAAACTCAAAGCCCACCTCCGTACCGCCGGCGCCAGAACCTATGATGCCCTATGGCGCGGCGGGCAATATTTGCGAACTCTTCGAACCCAAAGAATGCTGGAACTTCTTCAGACATGCAGGATATGTTTCTACTTAAAGGCTCGACGCTCTAGCCGCGATCACGCACGAACTGTTTGGCCGGCATATTGCGTGGCGGTGTGATCGCCGGTGCACCGAATGATCGCCTTGTCCGAGCTGCGCCCGGTTGTTCGTAGGTCGTTGTACGTTGCTTCGGTATCCGGCCAATGCCTAGGATCAGGTCTTCGATTTTTTCGGGCGACATTTCCTGCCCGTGCGTGGCGCCGGCCGATCGTGTGATGGTCTCGTTCATCAATGTTCCGCCAAGGTCGTTGGCGCCGGCATTGAGACACGAACGCGCGCCATCCGGTCCCATCTTGACCCACGAGGTTTGGATGTTGGGGATCAGCGGGTGCAGAACCAGCCTTGCAACGGCGTGCATCAGGATTGCTTCACGATATGTCGGGCCCGGCCGGGCCCGCTGTTTGAGATAGATCGGCGTCTCCAATGGGACGAACGGCAACGGTACGAACTCGGTGAAGCCGCCCGTTCGGTCCTGCAGATCACGTATCCTCAACAGGTGTCGTGCCCAGTTTACCGGTTTGTCGACATGACCAAACATGATCGTCGCGGTCGAACCGAGCCCGAGCCCGTGCGCGGTCGCCATGACGCTCAACCACTGCGCGGTATTGATCTTGTCAGGGCAGATAATGGCGCGGACCTCATCATCGAGCACTTCTGCAGCCGTGCCGGGCAGCGAGCGCAGGCCGGCGGATTTAAGTTCACTCAGGAACTCGGATACCGAAACGCCGTTGGTTGCTGCGCCTTGCCGGATCTCAAGCGGCGAAAAGGCATGGATGTGCACACCCGGCACCGCCGATGTGATGTGGCGGCAGATCTCGAGATAGGTATCGCCGGTATAATTCGGATGGATGCCGCCTTGCAGGCAAACCTCGGTTGCCCCGCGTTGCCACGCTTCCCGGGTCCGCCGCGCGATCTCTTCAAGGTCGAGCACATAGGGTTGGCCGCGCAGGTTCTCGCTCATCTTGCCCTTTGAAAAGGCGCAGAACTGGCAGCGGAAATAACAAACATTGGTGTAGTTGATGTTTCGGTTGACGACGTAGGTGATGGTATCGCCGGCAACGGCGCGACGCAGATTATCGGCGCCCGCGACAACGGCATCGAAGGAGCGCCCGTCCGCCTCGAATAAGCGCACGACATCGCTCTCGGCAAGCCGCCGGCCGCTGGCCGCCTTGTCGATGAGGCGCGAAACATCCGATGTCGCGCGCACCGCGTTGGGCCGGCGCGTTGCCGGCGCTATCTCGAACGGCACCCGTTGGGATGTGCCCGCCATCCATTGTTCACGCCGGACCAGCCCGCGGCCGTCGATCAGGTTGTGCACGTGGTGGCGCATCGCCGGTGCAATCCAACGCGCGCTATCGTGTGCATAGGCGGGGTAGACGGCGAGGCGCTCGACCAACTGCTTGCCGGCGCCGGCGGTGTGCTCGGCGAGATCGTCGAGATGTGGCCACGGCGCTTCCGGGTTGACGTGGTCGGGAGTGATGGGAGACACACCGCCCCAATCATTGATGCCGGCATCGATCAGGTCCTTCAACCCATCCGCCTGAAGGTTGGGAGGGGCTTGAATGTTCATCTCACCACCGAACAAAATCCGCGCGATCGCAATCGTCCATAGGTGATCATCGAGCGATGGCTCGGCGGCATCGGCCATTTTGGTGCCCGCCTTGGCGCGGAAGTTCTGAATGATGATCTCCTGAATATGCCCGTAGCGTTCGTGCGATTGGCGCAGGGCCAGCAGGGCTTCGACACGCTCCGCGCGCGTTTCGCCAATGCCGATCAGAATGCCGCTGGTGAACGGCACGTTTTCCTGTCCGGCGGCATCGATGGTCGCCAGGCGCACGGCCGGCTCCTTGTCGGGTGAGCCGAAATGCGGGCCGCCGCGTTCCGACAGTCTCGGGGCGGCCGTTTCCAGCATAATGCCCTGTGAGATCGAGACCGCGCGCAACCGCGCGATTTCCTCGCCGCTCATGATACCCGGATTGAGATGCGTCAGCAGGCCGGTTTCCCGTGTCACCAGCGCTGCCATCTTCTCAAGGTAGTCGAGCGTCGAGGCGGCACCGAGATCGCGCAGCTCGTTGGCCGCCAGGCGGTAGCGCAATTCCGGCTTATCGCCGAGTGTGAACAGGGCTTCGTGGCAGCCGGTATCGCGGCCGGCCCGGGCGATTGCCAAGACCTCGTCCGGTGTCAGGTAGGCGCGTTGGCCCGGTCGCGGCGGATGGGCGAACGTGCAGTAGTGACAGACATCCCGGCACAGCTGGGTGAGCGGAATGAACACCTTGCGCGAATAGCTCACGAGATCGCCGTGGGCATGATCGCGCAAGCGCCGGGCCGCGTGCGTGAGGCTTGCAAGATCGGTTTCATGGGCCAGTTGACGGGCCTCGGCCGCGGTCGGCAACCGTCCATCGAGTGCGCCAGCCACAATCTTGGTGTTCGTTGTTGTCGTCATACCTGGCCTTCAAGTGATGGTGCAACCGGTGCCGGTCGCTGCATGAGATAGGCGTATGTCCGCGTATAGCGCGCTTGCGGGAGTGTGAGAAACCGTTCGATGTCTGCCGGCGTGTCGATGTCCTGGGCGATGCCCGGCAGTTCGAGCACTGTCGGCTCGATGCCATTGGCCCTGGCCGCGGAAAGGTGCGGCCCGAAACTGTCATCGCCGAACCGCAACGCCACGGCCCCGACCGGCGAACAGGCGACTGCATTGGAGCCCAGTTTGTCGTGTGAGGGTGCAATGGTGAAGGCGGGTTCTCGAACCTGATGGGCGTCGAGGAGTTGCTCGACTTCCGATGTCGCAACCAGCGGGATGTCGCCCGGCAAGGTCAGAAATCCCGCAGCGCCGGCGCGTGCCATCGCCTTGGCGGCCGCCGTAACCGAGCCCGTGTGGCCATCGTCTGCCCCGGTGTCAGTGGTCGTCGCACCGTATTTCTCGGCCAGCGCGATCGCCGCGGGATCGACCGTGACCAGCACCATCTGGGCGCGTCGACCGGTTGGTTGCACGGCCGCCAGGACGTCCTCGAGCATTGTCAGTGCCAGTTGCTGACGTTCGGCCGCGCCGAGCTTCGCTGCCGTGCGCTGCTTTGAATAGCGTGTGTCCTTGACCGGAATGATCGTCACAATCGGGGTCATCGTCATGGCTCGACAACCTCTGCCGGTTCGCGACGGCTCAAACGGTGCCCGCCGGCGTGGCGTGCTGCCGCACCAACCTCCAACACCGTACGCGCCAATGCTTCACGGTCGGCCAACGTTGTCATCATGGTCTTTGCACCGTGAACCGAAAACGGGAACCCGGCACCAACAACCGCGGCTTGATCCTCAGTTTCGACAATGAACGCGTCGATCAATCCGCGATAGTGCGCGCCAACTGCCGTTGCGGTTGCACCGAACCCCAACTCGTCGAGCATCTTGGCGGTTGGGCCTTTGACCGCCCTGCCGGCGATGATCGGCGAAACGGCGACGATCGGTGCGCGGGCGCGGCGCAGAGCTTCACGCATACCGGGCACGGCGAGAATCGGATCAATACTGATCAGCGGATTGGACGGGCAAATGACAATGGCGTTGAGATCGGGGGCGTTAAGAACCTCGCGGATCTCGGCACTGAGTTCTGCGCGGTCGGCGCCAGCGTACTCCAGGCCCAGGACCTTCGGCGCGCATTTGCGGCGCACAAAGTAATCCTGGAAGGCGAGCCGTCCCTGGTCGCTGTCGACAAACGTGCGCACCGGCGTGTCGGCCATCGGCAGGATGTGGCACTTAACGCCGAGGGCGCGCGCCAGCGACCGGGTGATTTCGGTCGGCCGGTCGCCGTTGGCAAGCCGGCTGGTTCGCATGACGTGAACCGCAAGATCCCCGTCACCGAGGTTGAACCAGTGTTCGCCGCCAAGCTCACGTAAGACCTGCATAAAGGTCCAGGTCTCACCCGCGCGGCCCCAGCCGAGCTTCCGGTTCGCAATCCCCGCAAGCGTATAGACCAGCGTGTCGACATCCGGCGAAATAGTGAGACCGAAGTGCTCGAAGTCATCACCCGTGTTCGCGATCACAGTGAGCAATTCCGGCGCCATGACACGGCTCAGCCCGAGCGCCAGCTTGGCACCGCCAATGCCACCGGACAGAGCAACGATCTTGCCGTGCGTGGTGCTCATCGAAACAGGTCCCCTTCGGCTGCACGTATGAGGTCCCTCGCCCGGCCCGCGGGCCGGTCCCACGCGAGCCCGCGCACGACGACCAGCGGCCGGCCCTCATTACCCTGGCCCATCAGTAACGACGCTGCAGCTGCAACTTCATCGGCAAAGCCCGTGATTGAGACCTCGAGTTCGCGCCCGTCGAGGTCTTTCTCGCCCCTGAGATCGATCAGTGCCGGCAGACCGGCAACGCCGATCGCGACGCCCGCGGTTCCGCACCGCCAGGGCCGGCCGAAGCTATCGTTGATCACGACCCCGATCTCAACCCCGGTGCGCGTGTTGATTTGTGTGCGCAGAGCAGCGGCACTGCAATCGGGATCGACCGGCAACAACAGCGCCATTTCGGTTGCCGGTTCGCCGCCGGTGTTCGATTGGTCGATGCCGGCGTTTGCCATGATGAACCCAAGGCGGTGTTCGGCGATGATGAGGCCCGGTCGGGATCTGAGGATACTGCGCGATTCCGAGAGGATCAGTTCGACGATGCGCGGGTCCTTATCGCTCGCCACCGCCAATTGCCGTGCCCGCGAGCTGACCTTGACATCCTGCAGCCGCACCAGCCGGCCCTCGGCCTTCGAAACAATTTTCTGGGCCAAAACCAATATGTCGCCCGACTGCAGAACCAGTTCGCAGCGCGCGCAAGCCTCGATCACGACGCCGGCCAGGTCATCGCCCTCCCGGATCGCCGGAACAGGTTCGAGGGCTACAAGTTCCATGCGGCTCGTCGGCATTGCGTGCAACCCTCGCCTTGCATCCAATCGCACACGTATCTGCAGGTCTAGACGCGTTGCGCGCGAAGACGCGGCAGAACATGTTCTGCGTAAAGATCCATGAAGCGGGCTTGGTCAGGACCAGGGGCATGGAAGACGAGATGATTGAAGCCGAGATCGGTGTAGGTCTTGATCCTTGCGACATGCTCATCGGGATCGCTCGACACGATCCACCGCGATGCGGCGCGCTCAACCGGCAACGCGTCGGCCAACCGTTCCATCTCCAAGGGGTCCTCGACCGACATCTTTTCTTCCGGTGACAAGGCGAGCGCGGCCCAGTGGCGGGTGTCCTGCATCGCCCGCTGCATATCGGTGTCGAATGAGACCTTGACTTCGATCATCATGTCGTAGTCGGGCACGTCGCGGGAACTGAGGCTGCGACCCTGCGCGACATTCGGCAGCAATCTTTCCGTATAGAGGTCCATCGCTTTGCCGCTGGTGCAGATGAAACCGTCACCCATGCGACCGGCGTACTTGGCGACCATCGGCCCGGCGGCCGCGACGTAGATCGGCACCGGGGTGTCGGGACGATCATAAATCGTTGCCGCCCCGGTCTTATAATAGTCCCCTTCGAAGTCGACGCGGTCCTCTGTCCAAAGCCTGCGAATGAGGCGGACGGATTCGCGCATCCGCGCAAAACGCTCTTTCATTGCCGGCCACACCATCCCGGTCGCTGGGACTTCGTTGAGCGACTCTCCCGTTCCAATGCCAAGCACGACGCGGTCTGGATAGAGAGCTCCGAGCGTGCCGAAAGCGTGTGCCACGATCGAGGGGTGATAGCGGAAGGTTGGGGTGAGTACGCTGGTGCCCATGATGATGCGCGAAGTCTTGGCGCCGAGCGCGCCGAGGAATGCAAAGGAAAATGGCGCGTGCCCGTCGGTGTGCTTCCAGGGCTGGAAATGATCGCTGACAAAGACCGAGTCAAAGCCACAGTCTTCCGCCTTGACGGCGTAGGCAAGAAGATCTTTCGGCGAAAACTGTTCGGCCGATGCTTTATAGCCAAGCTTCAGCACAACGTGCTCCCTGTTTTGGTTTAGCTGCTCAAGATCTCGATTGCGCTTCGGTTGCCGGTGACCTCAATGTCTCGCGTTCAAATGCGTCAGTGAGCTTTGCATGCGCGAACCGCGAGGCGCACCTGACAGCAATATACTTTCGGCCCAGTCGAACCGGAAAGCAATTCCCCGCGGGTCTGGAAATGTTCAAATCAGTGATGGGCGCTGCCGGCGGTTAGAGCAACCTGCCTTTATTCGGGATCGGAACGATCCCGAATAAAGGCAGAAAGTTGCTCGCCTCTAAAGTGGCGATCATCTTTGTGCTTTAAGTTGGAACCGCTATTGCGGTTCCAACTTAAAGCACGATGATCTAGGCGCGCGCCGATGCCTGCGCTAATTTCGCACTGAGGTCTGAGCGCAAGCAACACTGAACTGGACCATGTACGACGGAGGACGCCATGTTAATCAACCTCGACGGACGGCGGATCTATTATGATCTGACCGGTCCGCAGGACGCCCAAGTGGTTTGTTTCACCCACTCGCTGTCGTCGGACGGCGGCATGTGGGCCGAGCAAATGCCGGAATTGACGGCCGCCGGCTATCGCATCCTGCGTCTTGATATGCGTGGACACGGCGGCAGTGACCCGGTCGCCGGCGATTACACCATGGACGCCCTGGCCGGGGATGTTGCTGCGGCCCTCGACTTTCTTGGCATTGAAAGCGTTCAGTATATCGGCCTTTCGATTGGCGGCATGATCGGCCAGGCCTTTGCACTCAATCATGGCGACCGCCTGATTTCGGCAATGCTGTGTGACACGTTGCCGGCCACGCCCGAAGGCGGGCGCGAGGCTTGGAACCAGCGCCGGCAGGCCGTCAAAGACGCCAACTCACTGGCACCGCTTGCCGACGCTACGATGGAGCGTTGGTTTACGCCGGCGTTCAGACCGAACAATCAGGCCCGTTGGAGCCAGATACACGCAACGATATCCGGCACGACGCCGGCCGGCTATCTCGGCTGTGCTGCAGCGATCCTGAACTTCGATTTCGTCGATCGCTTGCCGGATCTCACGGTTCCCACACTTGTCGTCTGTGGATCGGACGATGAAGGTACCCCGCCTGCGGCCAACAAGCAGATCGCGTTACTGATCCCCGGTGCGCGATACGAGGAAATCGCCGAGGCAAGACATTTCCCGAACGTCGAGCATCCCGGTGTGTTCAATCGTATTATGATGGACTGGCTAAACACGCATCGCTGACATCGCCGCCGACCCGGTAAGGCAGGGTCGAACATGGGCCCGCGCCCGCGCTGATCAACCGCGAGACAGTCAAAGTTGAGCGTTTGACGCCAATTTGCGCGTCGCAGTTTGTGACGCGATGCGGTTTGCGGGCCGGTTTCAGTTACGATAACGCGCAACGCGATCAAGGTAGTCAATCACCTGTTTGCGTTTCGGTTGTGCGAGCTTGAGGAACATGTATGAGCCGCGCACGAATTGCTGCGAATCGATCAGATACTGATCCAGTGTCTGTCGGTCCCAAACAGCGCCGGTGGCTGCAAAGGTCCTCATTGCGTTGGAATATCGGAACGTCTTGATGCTTCCGACGGGGCGGCCGACGATATTACTCAGGTTGGGACCGGGCGGCAGACCGACGACAGGCACGATACGCCCGCCGATCATGGTCGATTGCTCGGTGATGAGACCGTGGCAGCGCTGGCAAACCTCGACGTAAACTGCACGCCCGATCTCCTCATCGGCCGTCACCGTTGATCCGCCGCTCAACGCCAGACCAATGGTGCCGTTAAGCAGCGAACAGACCACTTGCTTGAAGAGACCGGCCATCGTGAACTGTCCCCTAACAGGTTTGGGGGCTGGAAGGTCCGGCTCCCAGATCCAGCTCCCAATCGTCTATTTCACCTACGCAGGCGCCACCCAACCATAGCGCACATTGTCCCGCATGCCGTCCAGGCTTGCGAAATCGCTCTTTAATTTGGAAATGCCGTCATTGTGCATCGGGTCCAGATCTGCGCGCAGGTTGATGTTGAAGAGCCGCGCCGAGTTGTGCCCAAAGATCGTGTTCTTGACAAAGCCGTCGGCGGCACCCAATGGCGTAAAGCCGTGCTTCTTTTGCATATCTTCCGGGATCTCGAGCCGCCGCAGCGCCTCGATCTGCCATTGCGGGGAGCCGTAGAAGACAGAGTCCGTCCCCCACACCACGTGATCGACACCCATCCCCTTAATCAGCGTGCCGAGAAGAGCGGCTGCAAGGCGCGGATCGGTGACCGCTGAATTCGCGAACGTGGTGCCGAGTTCGGCATAGACGTTGCTCACGCCGTGCTCTTGGGGAATCCGCGCGAGATCGCTGGCCCACTTTAATTCGCCCGTCTCCTCAAATTCCTTCAACGCGATTTCGGACGGTTCGAGGAACGGGCGCATGCAGCTGTGGTAGATGATGAAGTTCATCTCCGGCCAGTCCTTCGCCGCCTTGGCGATATCCCAGGCAGTATTATACTGCCACTTGCCGGCCCATGAGGTTTCATAATCGGCCGGCATCAAACCTTTGTGGATGGCCATGTTGCGCTTGCCGGCCTTTAAAGCCTTCTCGTAGAAGGGGTACATCAGCTTTTCATCATCGAGTCGATAAGGATGTTCGCTCTTCGGCGACAATGGATCGCCAATGGTGTAGGCCTTCCAACCGTCATGGCGGCCCTCTTCGAGGCTTTTTTCTATGGCTTCCATCCAGCCCGGTTGCCCCGGCGTCATGACGAAGTGGCCCAGCATGCGCCGCGTGCCGGCGATTTTGTTCACCATGTCAACGGTGTCGATGATATGGTCGTTCGGTATCATCGTCCAACTCGGATCATCGAACGGTGCCCCCGACAGCAACGCGATCTTGGTGTCGGAATTGATGAAGATCTGGCGCATGTAGTTGTCGAATTTATAGTATGCGAGCGTCAGCTCTTCTTTCTTCAATGCCGGGTTCCAATTCTCGGCCGCGAAATTTCCAAGTCCAAGCAGACCTTCCTGGGTAAATCCGTCATGAACCATGTGGGTCTGATCGTCGAATATGAACTGGCCGGCAAGGCGCTGTGCTCGCTCTTGTGCCATGTCGCGATCTGCCGCTTCTGCCTCGGTGACATTGAAAACCGGGCCGAACACGTCGTTCATGGCAACGAAACCTGCGGCCAGTCCTGCCGCGGTTCCCAGGAAGCGGCGGCGACTGAGGCCCTGTGCCTTGCCGTAGGTGTCGGCCAGTTGTTTGACCCGCTCTTCAACCTGCTTTTGTTGCTGCGATTGCGGCTGCGGCGTAAATTCACCGTTCGAAACAATTTGCGTCGGGACCGGCGCGTTGAATGAAAGGTCTTCCGCTTGGTCAAGTTTGTTGACGTCAACGAGATGCGGCATGCTCTTTCCTCCATTGATTATATTTGTCGATAACGGCAGTCGAAGTATTCACGATGGATCACGGTGTATCACGATGGATGTCGTCGAGGCGGATCCGCTTTCCGTCGCGACCTACCACAATTCCTGAGAAACAAATCCAGCACCTTGCGCCATGGCGGCACGTTTATGCCATGCGATGTCGGCAGCCGCGAGATCGGAGCCGACGATGTCGGCGTAACGCCTATTGCGTTCAGCGATCAGCTCGGGGTGTTCGATGCGCTTGCGCGTTGCTTCGATCACGCCATCCGGCCGCGGCGGGCCGCCGACATTCGCGGTCATAGTCCGGTCGGTGCGCCTGTTCACGAGCAAACCCCCGTCAACAAACCGGTGATGGTCTGCCGGTGCCAGGACCGGCAGACCGCAACGTCTGGAGCTAGTAGCTCTTCTTACAGGCCGGAACCGTGCGCGACGGCAGGCCGATCTTGGCGAACTTTGCCGGATCGATGCCGAGCTGTTGGTTCACGTTCTCGGAGATTGAGACCAACTTGTTGGCCAAACTGCCGTCCGGCTGTTGGGTCACTTCGGTGACAAACACGGAGGCGATCGCCTGACGGTTCTTGTCGAGCTTGATCTTGCCGGTCGGAGAATCCAATTCGAGCGTCGACAAGCAGGACCGAAATGCCTTGTGTCCGTCTGCCAGGTTGCCTTTGACCTTGTTCAGGCACTGCAACGCAGCCGAGGTTGAATTGTAGTAACCGGTCGCCAGCAGAGACGGCGACGGAAACCGCTTGTCCGGCGGGAACGCGTCCTGATAGGCTTTGACGAAGGCCTTCCATTTCGGGTTATCCCACGTGTCTGCCTGTGGTCCCGACGACGGTACGCCGATCAAGGCCTTCTTGGCGCTGCCCTTGGAGTTTAGCACGGTTCCGTCAACCATGATCGAACCGCCGATAAGGTTCGCTTCACCGCCGGCCTGCTGATATTGGTTCAGAAAGTTGACGGCATCACCGCCGCCGAGGCCGAGGTAAATCGCATCCACATCATCGGGCAGAGCTGCAATGATCGAAGCGAAGTCCTTGGTTCCCAGCGGAACCCAGAAGCGCTCGGTGATCTTGCCGCCAGCCGCACAATATTCGAGCGCGAACCCGAACACCTGAGTGTAAACAAACGAGTAGTCTTCCCCGATCGTTGCGACCGTCTTGTAGCCTTTCTTTTCGTAGACGTACGTGCCGAGGCCGGCCGACATTTGTGCGCCATCGAGATTGAAGCGGAAGAAGTTCTTCGACGGTGTCACGTAGGTGGTTTCCTGCGCGCCCGAGACGCCGTTGAGAAAGGTTACCTGCGGCTGGGTCTTCGAGTAGTCGCGCATGGCGATCCCCTCGGAACCCGACAGCGGGCCGATGATGATGTCGACCTTGTCCTGCTCGACCAGTTTGCGTGCCGCGCGCAGAGCGCTTTCCGGACTGGCATCGGTAGCGCCGACGATGACCTCGATATCGCGGCCGCCGGCCTTGTAGCCGGCGTTCTTCAGAGCGACTTGGAAGCCGCGCTGACCGTCCTGGCCGAGCACCGTGTAGGTGCCCTCGAGTGTCGCCATCATACCGATCTTAATTTTGTCTGCCGCACTCGCAGCGCCGGCGAACACGGCCACCGCAACGACGGCGGCCAAAGTGGATCGAATTTTCACGTATTTCCTCCCTTTGGTGATGGGCTTGAGATCGCCCATTGAAAACTACTCCAGACCAGTGCGATGAACCAGGAGTTCGCATCACTTACCCGCACGTGCGGCAGCGAACTCCTGGTTCTCGACCACATTAGCAAGAAAAATGTTTGCAGTGTCCATCCTGAGCGATGAATTCGCGACGGCGGGTGCTGCAGTTTGGGTGCGAATTCACGGCTCGAATTCACGGCTCAGGAGACTGGCAACATTTCGCCTGAGGCGGCTCGCCATGCCGGCCCGCTGCCCGCCGGTCGCGATCCTATGACATCATAGCTGTGGGTGGCCGGGAAGGGCGCGGGATGGTTCCGGCGAACTCTGAAAACGCTAGAACACTCGCTGGCGCTTTAAAACGATGTCGAAACTCTCTTGTCTCGATCTTATTACTTTCAATGGATTAGTGGCCTCGATCACCTAAAAAGAGCGTATTCAGACGCTCAGATTTGGTCTGTGCCAAGGCGCGGGTTTGCAATCGGCAGTGCCCTTAACCAATCGCCGCTTGGCGGCGATCGATAAGGGGCTTTCAGCCCCTCATACGCCCCGACCAGGGGATGGGTCCCCTGGACCCCGGACCTCATCAGAGGATCCCTAGGCCGTCAATGAACCCACCAAGATCATCGAGGGCCAGACCGGGCATGAGCGCTTTGTGGTGCTGCGCTTTACCGACGCGCGATGAAGCGATGACGCGATGCGGTGGTATAAGTCGTTTGCATACCGGCGGTTTCGAGGGTTGGTCGGACGGGATCAGGCGGCAGTTTCAGACGAATGCGTTCAACGGCCGCATCGGCACCGACCTCGTCTTCGAAAACGACTGCGTCAGGGTCTGGCACATGACGCTCAGGCCCGGCGGGAAGATGGCGGTCCATCGTCATGTCCTGACCTATGTGTGGACCGCGATCACGCCGGGGCGCTATCTTACGGCGGACCGACCATGGCACGACGTACGAACGCAACTACGATGCTGGCCTCGCCCACCTCTACTCTGTGGGCAGCGGGTTCGCACTCCCCACCCTCGAAAGTGTCGGGATACCGGGATGATCTTCAATGCGGGTCGAGCTGAAAAGGGAAAGTTGTAGCCGGCCACTGCCGGTCTGATTCGCTGCCGCCTTCTGTGCAGCCGAATCGTTGCTAAGATGATAGCGTTGGCCCGGAAACGGTAACCAGAAATCGGCTGCAAATCGAAAGATCGAAGTGACATGCGGGATTTCATCGAGCGTCGGCCGCTGTGGTCACTGATTGTGTTCCTGGTTTTCGCACTTGTCGTGTGGGCCATCGTTGCGCCGTGGCCGGCCTGGCTGACCGACGTGGTCGGACGCAAGAAGGTCTTCATCAACGCCTTCCTCAACGGTATTACGCTCGGTGCTCTCTATTTTCTTGTCGCCAGCGGTTTTACGCTGATTTTCGGCCTCATGAAGAATGTCAACCTGGCGCACGGCTCGCTCTACATGCTCGGCGGCTATCTCGGCTACGAGGTGGCTGAGGCGACTGGATTCTGGCTGCTTGCCTTTGTTGTGGCGTTCGTCGCGGTTGGTGCACTTGGCATAGTGCTGCAGTACGTCGTTTTCCGTCGCATGGAAGGTCACGACCTCAAGCAGACATTGGTGACGATCGGCATCTCGATCGTGCTGGCCGACATCATGTTGTGGATCTGGGGTGGCGACTTCTACCAGATCCTTGCGCCGGAATGGTTGTCCGGTCCGGTCAAGCTGCCAATCATTTCCGTCATCAAGAGTAGCGGCCAAGCGGTCTACATCAAGTATCCGATCGTCAGGTTGGTCATTCTACTCGCCGCCATCGTCATTGGCATTGCAATGTGGTTGGCTCTCAACCGGACCCGGTTCGGCATGCTGATCCGCGCCGGCGTCGATGACCGCGACATGCTCACGGCAACCGGTGTGCGCATCCAGCGCGTGTTCGTTGCGGTGTTTGCGCTGGGCGCTGGTCTCGCGGGAGTGGCCGGCGTTGTCGGCGGTACCTTCCAATCGTTGGCACCCGGCGAAGACATTCGCTTTCTGCTCGCATCGCTTGTCGTCGTGATCGTCGGCGGTATGGGTTCGATTCCAGGGGCGGCCCTTGGCGCGCTGCTGATCGGATTGGCCGAGCAGTTCGGCTCGGTCTATTTCCCGACCTATGCTGTTGTGCTGACGTTCCTGATCATGGTTGTCGTGCTTGCCTTCCGCCCGCAGGGCTTGATTGCAACGGAGCGCTAGCGGCATGGCCTCGATCGATCACCCAACAATGACGACGGCCTCGGTGGCCTCGGCGGCCGCGCACGCGCATCGGTGGAGCCCGGCGCGGATCCCGCTGATCTACTGGGCGGTCGGGATCATACTGCTGCTGATCCCGGCGGTCTCGAGCAACTTCGTGATGTTCCAGATCTTCGGCTGGGCCTACATCCTTGGCATGATCGCGCTGTCGCTGATGTTCCTTGCCGGTTACGGCGGCATGGTCTCGCTCGTGCAACTGACCGTCGCGGGCGTTGCCGGCTATATGACGGCGATCCTCGGTGGCAGCGCAATAACGACGATTTCGCTCGGCGGGCCGTGGTGGCTTGCTGTGCCGGCCGCGATCATCGTCGCGATGATCTTCGGTACACTCTCCGGCGCACTCGCGGTGCGCACCGAGGGTATCTACACGATCATGATCACACTCGCGATCGCGACCGCGTTCTTTTACTTCGCGCGCCAGAACTACGCCCTGTTCAACGGCTTCAGCGGCTTCAACCAGGTGCTCCCACCGACCGTGTTTGGCGTCAACTGGCGCAACCCGGTCGCCTTCTACTACCTCGCGCTGTTCTGGGCGGCGGCATCCTATCTTGCGGTGCTCTACGTCTCGCGATCGCCCTTCGGTCTCGCCCTCCAGGGTGTACGCGACAATCCGAGAAGAATGGAAGCGCTCGGTTTCAACGTCACGGCACACCGGATCGCAGCCTATACGTTTGCAAGCCTTATCGCTGCGATCGGTGGCGTTCTGCTGGTGTGGCTCAATGGCCAGATATCACCCGGCGCGGTCTCTGTCGGCCCGGTTATCGACATTCTCATTATCGCCGTGGTTGGCGGTATCCGCCATCCGATCGGTCCGTTCATCGGGGCGCTCATATATGTGCTGTTGAGAACCTTTGCGCTCGATGCCTTGGTTTCGGTGGGGCTCTCCGGTGAGCGTTTTCGCCTGCTGATCGGCCTTGGCTTTCTTGTCATCGTGTTCTGGTCGTCGGACGGTGTGCTGGGCCTCTGGCAAAAGTGGCGCGATCGTATCGCTCAGAAGGACCCGCTTACTGGTCAACCAAGGGGCGGCGCATGACGCTTGATAACGGCAATGGCCCGGAACTTGGCCACAGGATTGTTGCAGCAGGATCGGCCAATGCGTTGGAGCTGAGAGGCGTGACCCGCGACTTCGGTGCCTTGCGTGCACTCAGCGATGTGACAATGACGGTGCGACCCGGTGAGCGTCGGGCGGTGCTCGGCTCGAACGGTGCCGGCAAGACGACGCTGTTTAACTGCGTGACCGGCGACTTTCTGCCGACGGCGGGCACGATCCGGCTGTTCGGCGAGGATGTCACCAATTTCCCGGCCCACGATCGCATCCGCCGTGGTCTGCGCCGGACCTATCAAATCTCGCTTCTGTTCGCTGGCATGAGCGTTATCGATAACGTCTACCTGGCCTGTCGCGGCGTTTCACGCCATCGCTTTTCACTGTTCAGGCCCGGTCGCAACGATGAGATTGTGCATGCCGCGCAAGAGTTGACCGATGCCGTTCACCTGACCGCAGCACGCGATACGCTCGTTGCCGAGCTGTCACATGGCCAGCAGCGCCAGCTTGAAATCGCGCTCGCGCTCGCAGGGGCACCGCGCTTCATCCTATTTGATGAACCTGCAGCAGGACTTTCGCCGACAGAACGCACGGAACTGATCGAGATCCTGTCCGGCCTGCCCGCCCATATCGGCTACATCATCATCGAGCACGATATGGACGTCGCCCTGCGCGTCTCGGAAAGCGTGACGATGATGCACAACGGTGCGATCTTTAAAGAGGGCCGCCCACACGAAATCGAAGCCGATCCAGAGGTTCAGGAACTCTACCTTGGAGGCGGCCATGGCTAGATCAGACCGGGCCGATCGCCCTCAAGGCTCACAACGAACCAGCGCGCCGACACTTGATGTTCGCAGCCTCAATGTCTTCTATGGCGCCTCGCACGCGCTGCAAGGGGTCGATCTGACGCTGACATCGGGCGCCCTGTCGGTGGTCGGACGCAACGGTATGGGCAAGACGACGCTGTGCCGGACAATCATGGGACTGGTGCCGGCGGCTTCCGGTTCGATCCGTTTTCTCGGCGAGGAATTGCGTGGCCGAGCGCCGGCGGAGATCGCCCGTCTGGGGATCGGATATGTGCCACAGGGCCGGCGGCTGTGGCGCTCGCTGACGGTTGATGAGCACCTGCGCATGGTCAGCGCCGGCCATTCGGGAAGCTGGTCGATCGAGCGCATTTATTCGACGTTTCCGCGGCTCGCCGAGCGACGCGGCAATGGCGGCGGCCAATTGTCGGGCGGTGAACAGCAGATGCTGGCGATATCGCGTGCACTCTTGCTCAATCCACGTCTGCTGATCATGGATGAACCGACCGAGGGTCTGGCACCTGTCATTGTCGAATTGGTCGAGGCGTTGCTGGTTCAGTTGACCGAGGACGAAGATATCGACATCCTCGTCATTGAGCAGAATTCGGCGGTTGCGACCGCGGTGGCGCCGCAAGTCGCGATCATGGTCAACGGTCGTGTTAATCGGATTATCGATGCCAATACCCTGGCGGCGGATCGTGACCTGCAGCAGCGCTTGCTGGGGGTTGGCCGTCACGCCCACGATGACACACCGATGCCGGACGGCGAGGCGGCCGCCGCTATAGAGGCGCCGGCTGCCAACGGGCCAACGCGCATCTATGTTTCCAACCCGAAGACACCGCATCGCTGGTCAAAGCCGGTTCCCGTGCGCCTGCTGGAACAAACCGCGCGCATCGTGTCCCACACGCGCAGTGCGGCGGAGCGGCCACGCACCGACCACAAGGCCGAATTGCGCCCGCTTGCCAGCACCGGGCAGTCGATCGTGCTGGTCGCCGGCACGCTCGACACCAAGGCCGAGGAACTACGCTTTGTCCGCGATATCATCCGCGCCAAGGGCCTCCCCGCGCGCCTGGTCGACCTGTCGACGACGGGCGGCCATTCCGGCGCCGAAGTGCCGGCCCACCAGGTCGCCGCCTTCCATCCGCGCGGTGCCAGCGGTGTTTTCACAGGCGATCGCGGCACGTCGGTGGCCGGTATGACAATGGCATTCGAGCGCTGGATTGCGCGCCAGCCCGGCGTTGCCGGCATCATTGGCTTAGGTGGATCGGGAGGCACGGCGATGATTGCGCCGGCAATGCGCGCGCTGGCGATCGGGGTTCCGAAAATTATGGTTTCGACGGTGGCTTCCGGTGATGTACGTCGGTACGTCGGACCGTCGGACATGATGATGATGTATTCAATTGCCGATATTCAAGGTCTCAATTCGATCACGCGGCGGGTTTTGCGCAACGCAGCAGACGCGTTGGCCGGCATGGTGAGCGGAGCGCGCGACGCCGGCGGACCAGATGCCGAGGCCGGCGACAAGCCGGCCATCGGCCTGACGATGTTCGGGGTCACGACGCCGTGTGTGCAGCAGGTCCAGGCGGAACTTGAGACCGACTATGACTGTTTGGTGTTTCACGCGACAGGTATTGGCGGTCAATCGATGGAGCGCCTGGTCGAGGCTGGTTTCATCCAGAGCGTCATCGACATCACCACGACCGAGGTCGGCGACATGATGATGGGTGGCGCCTTTCCCGCAACCGAAGATCGTTTTGGTGCAATTGTTCGCACGCGCGTGCCATATATCGGCTCGTGCGGTGCTCTCGATATGGTGAATTTCGCGAGCCCCGATACGGTACCGGAGAAATATCGTGGTCGCCGCCTCTATGAGCACAACCCTCAGATCACGCTAATGCGCACGACGCCGCAGGAAAACGCAGCCATCGGCCGCTGGATTGGCGAGCGGCTCAATCAAATGACCGGTCCGGTGCGCTTCTTCATCCCTGAGAAGGGCGTTTCGCAGCTCGACCAACCGGGCCAACCGTTTCACGACCCGGCGGCCGATGCCGCACTCTTCGATGCGCTTGAAACGACGGTGACAACAACCTCGGATCGGCAACTGATCCGCGTGCCGTACAATATCAACGATCCGGAGTTTTCTGCGGAACTGGTCCGCAGCTTCCGTATCCTCCAGGGAGACCGCAGCGGTCCACCAAGACCGTCTACGACTGCGAACCGACCGAAAATGACGCAATGGGCCTGAGCGATAAGACATGAACCGTAAAGACATACTTGAAAAGTTCCGCGCCATGATCGCGCGCGGTGAACCGATCATCGGCGGCGGGGCGGGCACCGGCCTCTCGGCCAAGTGCGAAGAAGCCGGCGGGATTGATCTGATCGTGATCTACAATTCGGGTCGCTACCGCATGGCCGGGCGCGGATCATTGGCCGGACTGATGCCCTATGGCGATGCCAACCAGATCGTCGTTGAAATGGCCGCAGAGGTGCTGCCTGTCGTCCAACACACGCCGGTTCTTGCCGGCGTCAACGGCACCGATCCATTTCGCGTAATGGACACCTTTCTGGATGAACTCAAACGGATCGGGTTCGCCGGCGTCCAGAACTTTCCAACCGTCGGCGTGATCGACGGTATGTTTCGTGCCAACCTCGAAGAAACCGGCATGTCGTTTGCGCTGGAAGTTGACATGATTGCCAAGGCGGCCGCCAAGGACATGCTGACGACACCCTACGTTTTCAATGAGGCCAATGCCGAAGCGATGGCGCGTGCCGGTGCCGACATCATCGTGTGTCACTTGGGATTGACGACCGGCGGGTCTATCGGTGCTGAGACGGCGCTCTCGCTCGCGGACTGTCCGCCTCTCGTCGATGCCTGGGCACAGGCGGCACTTGCCGTCAATCCGGATGTGATCGTTCTGGTTCACGGCGGCCCTGTCGCGATGCCCGATGACGCAGAATATATTCTCGCCAATACGAAGTTCTGCAACGGCTTTTACGGCGCATCGTCAATGGAACGGTTGCCAACCGAAATCGCTCTGGTCGAGCAGACCCGCAAATTCCGCCGGATCGGCAGAAAAGCGGATGCGCAAACGCAACAATCCGGACCCGTAGGAGGGCGAGCCTGATGGCGGGACAACTCATTGGACAGGTGGTTCTCTGGATCATCCTCGCGGTCATTGTTATTGCCATCATCTACTGGGTGATGCAGTGGCTCTATCGCCGTTCGACCAAGGAAGTGGCGTTTGTGCGCACCGGCTTCCTCGGTGAGAAAGTGGTGATCGATGGCGGCGCGTTCGTCTGGCCGATTATTCACGACATCACGCCCGTGAACATGAACTCGCTGACGCTCGATGTGACACGCGAGCGCGAGGATGCCCTGATCACCAAGGATCGCATGCGCGTCGATGTCGATGCGGAGTTTTATGTTCGCGTGCGGCCATCCCGCGAAGCCGTGTCGATTGCCGCCTCAACCTTGGGTCGGCGTACGTTGGACACGTCAAATCTGCACGGCTTACTGGCCGGCAAGTTCGAGTCGGCCTTGCGCGTCGTGGCAGCCGAGATGACGATGGCTGAAATGCATGAGCAGCGCGGCGTCTACGTCGCCCGCGTGAAGGATGCCGCACAGGAAGAGTTGTCGCGCAACGGTCTCGAGCTGGAAGCCGTCGCCATCAAGGACATCGATCAGACCGGTCTGGAATATTTCAATCCGTCCAACCGGTTCGATGCCGAAGGTCTCACCACCCTCATTCGCGATATCGAAGAACGGCGCAAACTGCGCAACGACATCGAGCAAGACGCCTCGATCAAAATCAGAACCCGAAATCTGGAGGCCGAGAAGCAGTCTCTCGATATCGAACGTGAAAGCGAGGAGGCGCGTCTTCTTCAGGAACGCGAGATCGAGGTTCGTCGTGCACAGCAACGCGCCGAGGTCGCCCGGGAACGGGCCGAGCGCGACACTGAGGCCGAACGGGCCGAAATCCGCGCCCGTGAGGAGATCGAAAAGGCCCGTATCGCGCACGAGCAGGCGATCGCGCATTCCCGGATAGAATCGGAACGCGATGTACGACAGCGCGATATCGAGCGTCAGAAGGCAATTGAGACCGCCGAGATCGCCTCGCGCGAGGAGACCGAGCGAGCCCGCATCCTGCAAGAGCGCAACGTGCAAGAACAGCGCATTGCAAATGAGCGTGAGACACAAGCCAAGGAGATCGAGCGAGCCCGCGCCATCGAAGAGGCCGAAATCCAGGCTCGCGAAGCAACAGAGCGCGCGCGCATTGCCCAGGAACAAGCGTTGACGGAAGCGCGTATCGCGCAGGAACAGACAACACAAGCGCGCGACATCGAGCGCCAGCGCATCCTGCAGCAAACCGAGATCGCGGCGCGGGAGGAAACCGAAAAGGTGCGTCTGGCCCAGGAACTGGCGCTGACCCAGGCCAGGGTCGAGACCGAGGAAGCTGCACGCCAGCGCGAGATCGAGCGCACGCGCTCGATCGAGGCCGCCGAAATCGCAGCACGTGAAGCAACCGAGAAGCTGCGCATTGCCGAATCGGCGAACGTCAGCCAGGAGCGCATCGCGACCGACCGCCGGGTCCGGGAAATGGAAATCGAGCGCCAGCAGCTCATTCAAACGGCCGAGATCGCAGCCCATCAGGCAACCGAAGCGGCCCGTATCGAGCAACAGAGAATGATCGATGCCGAGCGCATTGCAGCCGAACAGAACACACGTGAACGCGAGATCGAGCGCGAGAAACTGGTCGAGGCCGCCGATATCGCGCGCCGCCAACTGATAGAAGAGCAGCGAATCGGCCTCGAGCTCAATCTGGAGAAGGAGCGTATCGCCTCACAGCGTGAGCGCGAAGTTAGCGATATCACACGGCAGGTTGCAGTTGATCAGGCCCAGGCTCAACGGGACGTGCAAGTTGCGATCGCGAGATCGGAGGCGGCCGGTGCTCGAGCGCAAGTTCGCCAGGCCGAGATCAAGGCCGACACCAGTGTTGAACGATCACAGGTCGAGCGCGAGCGTGATGTCGAGGAAGCAAGGCTCGGGCGCCGCCGCGCCATCGAGCAGCTTGAGATTGCCATTCAGCAGGCGCTGCGCGAGGCACAGATCGCATCACAGGAAGAACTGGAGCGCGCGCGCATTGCCTCCGAGCGCGGTATCGATCAAGCTCGTGTCGAGCATGAAACGATGCGCCGGCAGCTCGAGATCAATCGCGAGCGCGATGTCGAGACGACCAGCCTCGATAAGTCCATCGCCCTCAGCAATAAATCGGTAGAGGAAGCGGCGGCCCGTGCCGAAGCCGACAGGGCCCGCGTTGCGGCAACGGAGGCGGCCGAGCGTCTCATCACGGCGCGCGAAACCGAAGCAGCGAACCGTCGCCGGGTGGTCGACGTGCTGCTGGCTGAGAAACTGGCGGATGAAACCAAGATATCGGCGGAGGCCAGCCGTGTGCGCCACGCCGTCGACGCCGAGGCACAACGCCTCATTAACGAGGCCGAGAACGTGCTCAGCGACGAAGCGCGCTTCTCGCTGTTCAGACGTAAACTGCTTGAGCATGTCGAGGGCATCGTCGCTGCTTCGGTGCGCCCGCTTGAGAAGATCAACGACATCCGCATTATGCAACTTGACGGCGTCGCAGGTGGTGGTGATGGCGGCCAGGGCGGCGGCCGCAATGCAACCGATGACGTGATCAATGCGGCACTGCGGTATCGGGTTCAGGCACCGCTGATCGATGACCTCCTTCGCGATATCGGCATCGAAGGCGGTAATCTCTCTAAGATGGGAGGATTGATCCGCGAAGCCAGCGACATGCAGCGCATTGCCCGCAGCAGCGAAGGCGGCGGCAGTGGCGGTAGCGGCGGCAGTGGTAGTGGCGGCGGCGGCGATCAGCCAAGCGATGCAAATGACGGGGCCCAATCGGCCGGTCGTGACGGTCAGAACCAAAACAGTGAGAGCTAAGCAATGCCGCGTGTTTACACATCAAGCGTGATACCGGCAGCCGCAGACAGGGTTTGGGAGCGTGTACGGGATTTCAACGCGTTGCCACGATGGCACCCGGCGATCCGCGAGAGTCGAATAGAAAATGCCGAGCCCGCCGATAAGGTCGGCTGCATCCGTGACTTCAGACTTCAGAACGGCGATCGTATCCGTGAGCAACTGCTCGGGCTTTCTGATTTCGACTACTTCTGCACGTATGCGATTTTGGAAAGCCCCATGGCGCTAACCGACTACGTTGCAACTCTACGATTGACACCGGTCACCGACGGCAACCGCACCTTTGCCGAATGGTCGGCGGAATTTGAGTGCGCGGCGGAAGCGGCGGACGATCTGGTTAGCAACATTGCTCAGAACGTTTTTCAGGCCGGTTTTGATGCGCTCAAGCGTCACTTCGAGAGCTAGCACGATGACGTCACCAGCACGTGGTCGACACGGAGGCGAAATGCACAACGGGCAAGGCGCAACACACCGTTCGATGTGGTCGATTACAGCACGGGTTCGATGCCGTATTTTGTGCTGCGGGCGCAGCCGGCGCGGTCGTGCTCGCCACTCGATCGGCGGGGTTGGGCGGTGCAACCGGATGACACCATACACGTATCGCCGTTTGCCTGGCCGCGTGGCGCCGGCGAACGCGATGACGATCGACGTTATCGATGTCATCGACGTTAAGGTGAAGTGATCAGGCGCGAGTCCAAGATGGTCAAAGTCGTCCGCAGCACCGTTATTGAGGCCCCTGTCGAGGCGGTGTGGGAGGTGCTGCGCGACTTTAACGGCCACGACCGCTGGCACCCAGCGGTTGCCGAAAGCGAGATCGAGCGGGGCCAGTCCAGCGACAAGGTGGGTTGCGTGCGGCGCTTCCGGCTGGCAGATGGTTCGGAATTGCGAGAGCAGCTCCTGACCCTGTCAGATATGGACCTGGCGTTCAGCTACTGCCTGCTCGACACGCCGGTACCGCTGCTGAACTACGTCGCCCACGTCCGTCTCCTGCCAGTCACGGATCAGGATTATACCTTCTGGCAGTGGCAATCGCGGTTCGACACGCCGCAAGGACGCGAATCTGAACTGCAGCGCATGGTATCCGAGGAGATCTACGATGCCGGCTTCGCGGCCATTCGCCGCCACCTGGCGCACGCGCACGACACCACGGCCGTGGCGGGAGGTGCTGAATGACCGTAACCATCATGAGCTTCACCAATACCGATGAGGCTGCACGCGCACTCTCAGCCCACCGTGGTGCGCGCATGCTTGGCGGCGGCACCGTTCTCATGCGCGATGTCAATGCGGGCGATCAGTCAATCAGCATCGTGATCCGCGTCACAGATCCGGCGCTGCGCCAGATCCGCAACGAAGGCAGCCGCATTGTCATCGGCGCGATGGCTACCATGACCGACGTATTGCGCGCGCCGGAGCTGGCGTTTCTGGCCGCGCCGGCGCGCTCGGTCGGCGGCCCGGCGGTGCGCAATATGGCAACTGTAGCGGGCAATCTCTTGGCGCCGCCACCCTACGGCGATTTTGCAACCGCTCTGCTTGCACTCGGCGCAACCGTGCTGATCGCAGGACCGTCATCGCCATCGATTGCAATCGATGATTTCCTGCGTGACCGGGATCGTCATGGCGACAAGTTGGTCCGCGGCATCGTCGTCGAGAGCCCGCGCGATGCCGGCGCACTGCGTTGGTTGAAGGTCAGCCGGATCAAGCCGAAAGGTGTCGCCGTCATGTCGATGGCGGCGTACCTGCCGCGCGGCATCGCGCCACGCGTCGCGTACGGTAACATGGGGCCGGCACCATTGCGTGTCGCGGCGGTGGAGCGAGCGCTGGAGCGAGCTGTTCTCACCGAGCAGGGGATTGCGCCGGCCGTGGCCGCCGCCACCGAGGGCCTCGATCCGCCGACGGACGCGCTGTCATCGGCGTGGTATAGACGTGAGGTAGCACCGGTTCATCTGAAACGTCTGCTGCTTGGCAGCACCACATAGGGAGCAGGCAATGGCAAAGAAACCGGTGCAGTTCACGCTCAACGGCGAGGCCAGGGCGGCATTTACCGAAGATGGCCAAAATCTACTCGACTTTCTCCGTCGTGAAGTCGGAGACCTGACGCCCAAGTTCGGCTGCGGACAGGGCACGTGCGGTGCCTGTACCGTGCTCATTGATGGTGCACCACACCTGTCCTGCCTGATGCTCGCTGAGGCAGCTGACGGCTTGAACGTTGAGACGACGGGCGGGCTGGGCGGCGGCGGCGTCCACCCGTTACAGGAAGCATTCATGCGCCATTTTGCGGCGCAGTGCGGGTTCTGCACACCGGGCCTGCTGATGGCGGCCAAGGCGCTGCTTGATGTGAACCCGCGGCCGAGCCGCGCGGACGTTGTCGAAGCAATCGCGGGCAACATCTGCCGCTGCACTGGCTATGAGCCGATCATCGAGGCAATCCTCGATGCATCGCGCAGCGTCGGCGCTAGCGGTGTCCACGGCGGGAGAATGAGGTGACGCCATGACCGTTGAATTGCGCAAGGAGTTGTTCGCAGACGAACGCGATGACAATCTCAACGTCATCGGTCAGCCGACGCGTCGACAGGACATTCTGGGCCACGTCACCGGGCGCTCCCCATATTACGATGATCATCTGTTCGACGGTCTGCTGCATCTGCGCTGCGCGCGCAGTCCGCATCATCACGCGCGAATTCTGTCCATTGATACCGGCGAGGCCGAGCGCATGCCGGGCGTGCGTCGCGTCATCCTTGGGCGTGATGTGCCGGTCAATCTCAACACGCTGCTGAGCCTTTTAGACTTTGGCCTCGACGACGAACCGGTGCTGAGCGAGAGCAAGGTCGCCTACAGGGGCGAACCGGTCGCCGCCGTGATCGCCGAGACGGAACAGCAGGCGCGCGATGCGGTTGCAAAGGTACGCGTCGACTGGCAGGTGCTGCCGCATGTGCTCGATGTCGAGGAGGCGATCGCGCCCGGTGCGCCGGTCGTCAACGAGACCTACCCGCAAAACAAGTTCGTCTATCACAGCAAATACGACCATCAGAAGTTGCGCTTTGGCGATGTGGAGCGCGCGTTCGCTGCAGCTGATCACGTCGTTGAGGGCCGCTATCAGATGTCGCCGATCGAGCAGGCGCCGATCGAAACGTGCGGTGCGATTGCAGCGCCGGAAACCAACGACCGATGGGTCTGTTATACCGGCACGCAGGGGTTGTTCTTTTCGCTCGGCACGTCTGCCAAGCTTCTCGATCAGTCGTCAGCGCGTCTCCACTTCATTGGCGGCACGGTTGGCGGCGGGTTCGGCGGCAAGGTCGATTCGCTCCACGAGCCGCTTGCGATCCTCGGCGCGATGTTGACCGGCCGGCCGGTCAAGTATCAGTTCGATCGCGCCGAAGAGATGCAGGTCGGTTCTCCGCGCAGTGCCGAACGCTGGTACCTCAAGGACGGCGTCATGAACGACGGGCGCATAACCGCGCGCAGCCTCATCGGCTACTTCGACTCCGGCGCCTACACACGGCTGACAAGCTATGGTGTCGTCAAATGCGTCGGCCACCTGCCAGGCCCGTACACGATCCCAAACGTTTATGCCGATGTCTATTGCGTGTTTACCAACAGGACGCCGGCAACGGCGATGCGCGGTTTCGGGATTACCGGGGTCGATTTCTCGATCGAAGCCCACATGGACAAGGTCGCGCATCAAATCGGCATGGATCCGATCGAACTGCGTATCCGCAATGCCTATCGTGACGGCGACATGAAGGCCCATCGCCGGCTTGCAAAGAACTGCGCGTTGATCGAGTGCTGTCAGGTCGCGGGTGAAAAGGCAAACTGGCGTATTGCCGACTGGGCCCGGCAGCAGAACTCACTGACCGGCGGCGGTGGCGAACGAGCGCAACTGCCAGCGACGACCGCAACAGATGAGAACGGCCGCGTCGAGGGCGTGTCGAGCGGCGGATATGGCACAACACAGACGCCCGCGCCTCAGTCTCCCGTGCCTCAGTCTCCCGTGCCGCGGCCTGCTTCACCGCGTGCGCAGTCAACACCGCAGTCAACGCCGCCCTCGCAACGCCGCGAGCCGGTTACTGCCCCGCGCACGCCGGCTCCATCACGACCTGCGCCGCCTCCGCCGCCACAACCTGGCGAGCAGAACGCGGCCACCCTGCCG
Source organism: Hyphomicrobiaceae bacterium (assembly GCA_965223355.1). GTDB lineage: Bacteria > Pseudomonadota > Alphaproteobacteria > Rhizobiales > Hyphomicrobiaceae > Tectiglobus. The sequence continues at coordinate 566,113 of CBDCWE010000003.1, read as the reverse complement.
CCCGGCCAATCACAATCCAAGCCGACCAAGCCGCGCCGCGCGCCGGCACGGTTTTCGTCGGTCTCCGGCCTGAGGAGGCGCTGATATGGCCCGTCATCGCGGTAAGGGCTTTGCCTGTATCAACTATCCGATCGGTATGAACCTGGGCGGCGACCCGAGCCAGGCGCTGGTTCATTCGAATCCCGATGGCAAGTTCATGGTTGCGCTGTCATCGATAGATCTCGGCCAGGGCATGAAATCGGTGACGCGCCAAATTGCTGCCGAAACGCTTGGTGTGCCGGTCGACGATGTGTACGTCGACACCGCCGACTCCGACACCGGGCCACATTGCATGGGCTCGTTTGCATCGCGCGGGACCCATCGCGTCGGCAATGCCGTCATCCAGGCCGCGCAAGAAGCCCGCGCAGTGATGCTCGAAGCTGCCGGCGAGGAACTCGAAGTCAACGCCGCCGACCTGACAACTGATGGCCAGGGTAATATCCACGTCAAGGGCGTGCCGTCACGCTCGATCACCGTCATGGCGGCGTGCCAAGCCGCCCAGTTCAAGCAGGGCCGTTCGGTTTCCGGGCGCGGCATTTTCCTGATCCCGCTATCGGACGTTGATGCGGATACTGGTGAGATGACGCCGGTCTCCTGTTTTGCCCATGCCGCGATGGTCGTCGAAGTCGAAGTCGATGACGAGACCGGAGAGGTCGAAGTCCTCGAAATGAACTCGGCCTATGAGGTCGGCCGCGCCCTCAATCCCAAACTCGTCGAGCAGCAATTGATCGGCGGTGCGTGGATGGGCGCAAGCCATGCTGCCTGGGAGACCACGGAGCCTTACTATCCCGATCGCGAACACGGCCCCATCGACTTCAATCAATACCTCATGCCTGGCCCGGGTGACATCGCACGGCACAATATCGCAGTGCTCGAGCGGCCGGCGGAAGACGGGCCGTACGGCGGCAAGGGGCCGGGCGAGATGTGCGCCAATCCGGTGCTGCCCGCCGTCGTCAATGCCGTGTTCAACGCCGTCGGCGTGCGCATTGATGACTTGCCCGTAACACCTGAAAAGGTCCTTCGGGGCCTGCGTGCAAATGGCGGTGCACAACCGCAGACACGGCGTTGAGGAGAGGGTCGTGCCCGTCAATCGCTCCATTGTCGGCATCGATAGCCCTGAGGCATTGACGACGGCGCTGCGGGCGGCGCAATACCTGTCGGGCGATGAACTGGCGACTGCGGCATATCTCGGTCTGGCGCTCGGCAAACCGCTGCTGCTTGAGGGGCCGCCGGGCGTCGGCAAGACGGAAGCGGCCAAGGCCATCGCGTCGATACTCGGGCGCGAGCTGGTGCGCTTGCAATGCTACGAGGGGATTGACGCGTCCGCGGCTCTCTATGAGTGGAACTACGCCCGCCAGATGCTGGCCATCCGTCAGGCGGGCGAGGAGTATGTCAACATCTACGCCGACAGTTTCCTGGTCGCACGTCCGATGTTGCAGGCGCTGCAGGACCCTACCGGTACCGTGCTGCTGATCGACGAGGTTGACCGCGCCGATCACGAGTTCGAAGCACTGTTGCTGGAGTTTCTCTCTGATTTCACGATCTCTATCCCAGAGCGCGGCACGGTCCGGGCCGACCGCGAACCGGTGGTCATCCTAACCTCGAACCGGACGCGTGAGCTGCACGAAGCGCTCCGGCGCCGCTGCGTCTATCACTGGATCGATTTCCCCGATCCGGCCCGCGAAGCTGAAATCGTCATGATCCGAGCAAGCACCGTCGCGCACGAGACGGCTGCAGCAGTGGTGCAGGCCGTTGGCTCGCTGCGGAGCGAGCCGCTGGCCAAACCACCGGGCATCGCCGAGACGGTCGAATGGGCTGAGGCGGCAACCTTGCTTCACAACCAAGGCACCAACTGGCCGGCTGCATTCAAGCGCGCGATCGGTGTCGCGCTCAAGGATCAGGATGATTTGGTTTTCATGGGCGATAGGATCGACCAGGTCATCGCGGAGGCGGTCGCATGAACGATCCAGCTCTCCTGCCACGCACGCTGGAACCGTTTATCAGGTTTGCCGCTGTGCTTCGCGCTAACCGCTTCCTTGCCGCGCCGGATCAGACGGAAAACTTTATCGCCGCTGTCGGCCTGCTCGGCCCGCGTGGGTTTGACGACCTTCACCGCGCCGCAGTGGCAATATTTGCACCGCCGCCCGAACGCCGAAGCGAGTTCGATGCATTGTTCCGCTTCGTGTTCCTCGGCCACACACTGGCAGCTCCATCCTCTGCTGCAACCGATGAGGATGATGTCGAAGCGTTTGATGCCGGCGCCGGTGCGATGCAACCCGTCGAGCTTGACGAGGACCGGGAGGCCGGCCGGCAAGCAACCGCCGCCGAGCGCCTGGCCACGCGCAACCTGGCGGTGACAGATGAGACGACGGCTTTGCGCACCCTGCATCGTCGAGCGGCGAACGATCTGCCGCAACAGCATTCGCGCCGCTGGCATCGTTCAAAATCCGGCAGACGTCCCGACATGCGCCGTGCACTGCGGGCAGCGGTGCGATGTGATGGCGAGGTCCTCGTGCTCGCGAGCCTGCGCCGCCGCGAGCGTCAGCGACGCATTCTGCTGTTGATCGACGTGTCGGGCTCCATGGCGGCCTACACCAATGGCTACCTGCGGTTTGCTCACGGCCTGGTGCGCAGCGGCGAACGTGTTGAGGCGTTCACGCTGGGCACGCGGCTCACCCGTGTTACGCGCGCGTTGAAGATCCGCAACCGCGCCCAGGCGTTGCGCCTGACGTCGACGTTGGTTGCCGACTGGGATGGCGGTACGCGCCTGGGTGATGCGCTACGTGCCTTCCTCGATGTGCCTCGCTTCGCAGCATTTGCGCGCGGCGCGTTCGTCATCGTCCTGTCCGACGGCCTCGAACGCGGCGACAGCAACGAGCTGACCGCGAGCGTCGAGCGCCTCTCACGTCTTGCCTGGTCGGTGCTGTGGCTTAACCCGCTGGCGGTCGATGGTCGATTTACGCTGGAAACCGAGGCGCTGCAGGCGGTGCTGCCATTCGTCGACCGATTGGGCCCCGGTGACCCGCCGGCCCAACTCGTCGCCGAGGTATTGTCGTTCGCTCGGAGGCCGGTTCGAGCTAACTCTGAGATGCTCTAATGCGAGGAGGCAAGTATGGCGCTTGAAATCAAGGTGCTTGACTACGGTGACATTGAACTCGAGTCGAGCTTTCTGGTGCTCGGGCGCGACTGCGGACGGATACGGCGCGTACCGGTTTACGGCTTTTTGATTGTCGGCGGCCAGTATCCGATCGTGGTCGATACCGGCTATCGCGACAATGCGATCATGGAAACACTCGGCATGCGCGGCCTGCAGTTCCACGAGAACATGATCGAGAATCAGCTCAATCGGCATGGTCTGCGCCCCGGCGATATTCGTTATGTCTGCCATACGCATCTGCATATCGATCACGCCGGCAAGGACGATCATTTCCCGATGACGACGACGGTCGTGCTCAACCGTCGGGAAATGGAGCATTCGGTTTCGGGCCTGATGCATCCGCAATATCCCAAGCCCGACATTCAGCATCTGGTCGAGCGTTTGCACAGCCCCGGTGCGCTGCGTTTTGAGGATACCGAGATCACCGGTGAGATCGAGCTGATACCCGGCGTCACGGTCGACTGGGCTGGTGCCCATACCGAGGGCTCGATGAACATCCATGTGGAAACCGCCGAAGGCCGCGCAACCATCTGCGGCGACGTCATCTATGATATCAACGACCAGATCGTGGACCCGCTTAACGAGATCCATGCCCACGAACCGCGCGTTACTGGCAACCACTCGACGACCAAGCGTCAGGAGAAAGCTGCCATCAAGAAGCTGCTGTCGAGTTCCAGGTTCCTGTTACCCGTGCACGATCGCCCGGCAAAGGTTGAACGCGGCCAGATCGCCGGCCGACTGGCGATGGAGGTGCCGGGCCCGATCACCGAGACTGTTCCGCGCCGCAATTGGTTCCCGGCGTAACGATCAGGAAGTCTGCAATGGCACACGAAGCAGTCCGGCCGGAATTTCGCCAGCTGATCGACGAGTATGCGCCGATGCGCCAGCTCGGCACCGATTTCACGTTCACCGAAGGCCCGATATGGCACCCGCGCCACCACTATCTGCTGTTTTCCGACATGCCGGGCGATGTGCGCAGGCGTTGGGACCGGGCCGGCGTGCGGGAGGTTCTCAGCCCGTCGCACAAGGGCAACGGCATGACCTACGATCGCAACCTCGACCTCATCGTGTGTGAGCATGCGACATCTGCGGTCACACGGCTCGGCCCCGACGGCTCGCGGGCCGTGCTGGCCTCTCACTTCGAGGGCAAGGAGCTCAACAGCCCCAACGACGTGATTGTGCGCACCGATGGTTCGATCTATTTCACCGATCCCTGGTACGGGCGCATGCCGGGCTTCGGCGTCGAGCGCCCCCGTGAGCTCGGCTGGCAGGGCGTCTTTCGCATTCCACCGGGCCAAACCGGCGCAGACCCGCAACTGCTGGTCGAGCGCTATTTGTTCACGATGCCCAACGGTCTGTGCTTCTCGCCGGACGAGTCGTTGCTCTACGTCAATGATACCGAGCAAACCAACATCCGTGTGTTCGATGTTGCAGGTGACGGATCACTTAGCAACGGCCGGATCTTTGCGAGCGGGATCAAGAGCGCGTTGCAGCCCGGCGTACCGGACGGTATGAAGTGCGATCATCGCGGCAACGTCTGGGTCACCGCGCCCGGCGGTCTTTGGGTTTTTGACCCGAAGGGACAGCTCGTTGGCAAAGTCAGCGTGCCGGAGTTGGCAGCCAACATGCATTGGGGAGGTGAGGATTGGCGCACGCTTTTTATTTGCGCGTCGACCTCGCTCTATGCGGTCGAGACCAAGGTCGGCCCGCGCAATGAGCCGTTCATGCGCGCCGATGCTGGCGGCAGGCGGACCGCCGGTTCGTCGGCGCCGCAACACTCTGGCGCCGCGGTGCCGCAATCGCAGGCGGCAACGGCGCCATCATCGAGCCTCAACCTGGATCGCCAACGCTGTGCCCTGATCATCCAGGATATGCAGAATGATGTCGTCATGGACGGCGGCGCATTCGCTGATTCAGGTGCGCCAGCCCATTGCCGCGAGCAGAACGCGATCGAGAACGCGCGCCGGCTCGCCGATCACTGCCGCCGCATCGGCGTACCCGTTATCCATGTTTGGTTCGTTCGCCCGCCTGGCGGCCAAGGCATAACGCTCAATGCACCGCTGTTCGAGGGCTTGATCGAATCGGGCGGACTAATCGAAGGCAGCTGGGGTGCCGAGCCGGTACCTGGATTGGAAGCGCAGCCGGACGACCACATCGTGCGCAAGATCCGTATGAGCGCCTGGGAAGGGACGACACTTGAGACGACGTTGAAGGCCGAGGGCCGCGACATGATAATTGTGACGGGCGCCTGGACCAATATGTCGATCGAACACACCGCACGAACCGGCGCCGACAAGGGCTATGTGATGATCGTGCCGGAGGACGCCTGCTCGACTATGAACGCCGATTGGCATCGCGCGTCGATCAACTACGCGCTGACCAACGTGGCCGCCGTTTCAAACGTCAACACCGTTATCGGCGCGCTCGGGGGATAGCTGTGGCAGCCGACACACACGACACCATCGGTCGGGTGGCCGAGCGCATGAGCGAACTTGCCGATGCGCTTGCCCGCGCCTTGCCGCCAGCCGTGCTCGATCGGCTCAGCGCGGATCTCGATGGCGACCAGGTGACATCTGCAACGCTCGTGCTGGAGTTGGCACGCGCACGCCGCTGGAGGTCCGCGACAGAAACTGCAATCGCAGTTGGCGGTCATGAGCCATCGCCGCCCGCCACACCCGCCACAGAAGCTGCGCCGGGTGCACCCGCACTGTCGCAAGACGACCTGCCTGACGTCGCCGCGCGGTTGACGGAACTGAGTATCGAATTTGATCGTGCCGGCAATCGTCGCGGCGCGCTGGCGGCCAGTATGCAGTCGGTCCGGCTCTACTGCCTGCTGGCCCAGAAACAGCCGGGCGTCCATCTGCCCGGCCTGGCGGCCAGTCTCAATAACATCGGCGTTGATTTCATGGGGTTTGGCCAACTCGACGAAGCTTGCGCAGCAATCGCGCAATCGATCACCATTCGCCGGGTGCTGGCCGGCAGGCGGCCGGAACTCTACCTTCAAGATCTGGCCGTGAGTTTGAACAATTACGGCAGCTGCCTCGTGCGGCTTTGCCGTGCTGACGATGCGTTGGCGGCTAATCGCGAAGCAACCGAGATCCGCGTGGTGCTCGCGGAACGTTCCCCGCAGGATTTTCTGCCTGTCCTGGCATCGACGCTGGCCAATCTCAGCGTCAACCTAACGAGGCTCGGGCGTCGCTCCGAGGCACGCGCCATAAATCAGCTGGCAACGGAAATCTGCGCGCGCGTGGACGGGACCGACGAACAGGTTGGTTGCCCGTCAAGCCGGCAGTTGGCGGTGACGCGAGCTAGAGCAACCTGCCTTTATTCGGAATCGGAACGATCCCGAATAAAGGCAGGTTGCTCTAGCTGATCGTCTGAGAGCAGCACCGTTCGGCATGCCTTGGGCAAGTCGGCCATCGTCAGCAGCCGCCGTTTCTTGCGTGGCTTGCGCGGCTTTGTCGGCTTGGGGCGCGGTTTGAGCCGCGCATGCAGCCACTTGTACCAGCGATCCAACTCCGCACCGCAACCGTCTTCACCCCCGGGCGGCCTTTGCGGGCGGCAACCGGAACTGCCAGGTTGGCAGCGAATGCGAATGTGAAAATGATAGTTGTGTCCGCGCACCGGCCTGATTTTCCCCAACCAGGCACGATCGGTGCCGGCGGTATCGCAAAGCTCCTTTTTAATCGCGGGGTGCACCAGGATGCGCTCGACTTGCCTGAACGAGGCGGCCCGCTTGATCAGCCTGGCATGAGCCGCCGTCCAATGGGATCGATTGACCGACAACTGGTCCTTGGTCAGCATGAACGTCGCTGACATGGTCTCGCGTTCTTTTCGCGTGAAGCGCCGGTTCGGCATTGGTGTCAGCCAGATGTCGGCATCGAGGCCGACTTGATGGCTGGAGTGGCTCGGCCACATCGGCCCGCCGCGCGGCATCGACAGATCACCGACCAGCAGGCCATTCCAGCCGTCAAAAGCCTTGGCTGTTGCAGCCAGCTGTTTGATCAACGCAATCAGGTTGGGATGGGCCCAGTGGCGGTTGCGCGACAGCCGCATCGCCTGCCACGACGGCCCATCGTCCTCAAGCTTGACACCGCCGGCCAAACACCCACGCGTGTAATAGCCAAATGACGCCGGCTGCAGCGCCGCGCCGACCTTGACCGCTTTGAATAACTTTCGCGCCGGCGGCGGGCGAAGCTTGGTAATGCGCTGTGCCAGCGCCAGCGGTTTTTGCTCAGGCAGCGGCGGTGTTGCCAGCCCTGGCGACACCCAACTGCACAACACCGCCGCAAAAAATGCGTGCCTCAGGGTCATTCTGCCTCCGCGCGAACCATTGTGCCGAGATGCTCCTGAATGTCGTACTTCCAGCCGCCATCAAAAATTGGCCGGATCACCTGCTGCCGTCGGACCCGTCAAACGGTATCATCAATGCGCTCAGCAGCCTTGTCGGTTGTTCGCTCTGGAAGTTTTCGAGACCGATCATCATGCGTCTATGACCATCCCTCGGTTGCGCCTTATATGTGGCAAATAAATGATCCCAGATCGACAGGATGAAACCATAGTTCATATCATGCTCATCGCGCAGTACGGAATGGTGGACCCTGTGCATATCCGGCGTCACAATCAGCCGTCGCAATATGCGGTCCAGCCAACCTGGAAGTGCAACATTGGCGTGATTGAACATCGACCCGACGTTGAGAAGCACCTCAAACACGATGACCGCCAGCGCACCGGGACCAAGAGCAAGAACCCAAACGACCTTGTAGATCATCGACAGTGCAATCTCGATCGGGTGGAACCGGATGCCGGTGGTCAGGTCCATTGTCGGATCCGCGTGGTGGACCTGGTGCAACCGCCACAGCAGCGGAACCTTGTGCGATAGAAGATGCTGAAGCCAGACTGCAAAGTCGAGGACGACGAGCGCAATGACAACTTCAAGCCAGTCCGGCAAGGCGATAAGCGCCAGCAGACCGACACCCCAACTGTCAGCTGCAATCGCAGCCGTGACGGCGAGCAACGGCACCAGCCCCGCACCGATCGCGCGAACCAGCAGATTGGATAGCGTTACCATCGCCACGTTGGTTGTCCACCGGCGCAGGCGATGTTGATGATCCGTGCGCCGCGGCCGCAGCACTTCCAGCCCGGCCATCACCACAAACACGGCCATGAACGCCGCCAACCGCAACAGCGGCTCGGAAACACCGAATATCTGCATTGCTCAGCTCATCGCCGCCCCGCAGCGTTCACTCGATCTGTCCGGACGACAACTGCAGCCCCACGACCCCGACAATGACAAACAGCAAGCTGACAAGCTTGAGCGCGGTGACCGACTCGCGGAAAATAACGATGCCGATAACGGCGACAAGTGCGGTGCCGGCTCCGGCCCAAATCGCATACGCTATCGATAGATCGATATATTTCAGTACTATCGTCAGGCCCGCAAGCGCTGCCGAATAAAACACGAACACGCCGACCGACGGCCAGAACTCGGTAAATCCGTTGGCCAGTTTCATCATCGTCGAGCCGGCCACCTCCAACAGTATCGTAGCCAGCAGCATCAGCCAAGCGAACATCGCGCACCTCATTTGTGATCGGCTGACCGGCAGTGCCAGTGTTGTGGATCAAACGCTTGCCTCCCGGGCGCAGGCCGGTTCGGGCCAAGGACCCCCCGATCAGGTCTGCGGCAGGGGATCAACCCCTTGACCCCACCCGAGCGCCGCGGTTCCCTAGATCATCGTGCTTTAAGTTGGAACCGCTATTGCGGTTCCAACTTAAAGCACAAAGATGATCGCCACTTTAGAGGCGAGCAACTTTCTGCCTTTATTCGGGATCGGAACGATCCCGAATAAAGGCAGGTTGCTCTAACATTGCAAGCGTGGAACGTCGTTGGCAAATGCGTTGAGGTTGGAGATGGGTGGGTCGGGATTTCTGGGTCTGGAACTGAGTGAGATGGCGCACATTGCGGCCGGCGATGTGGTGGTTGTCGGTGCGCCACACGCAACGCCCTACGAAGCGGCAAAGCCCAGCCACGCGCACAATGCACCGCACGCGATCAGGGCGGCCAGCCACAGGTTTGCAACTTGGCACGATCACTATGACTTCGACAGGGGCGGCGAGTTGTTGGCCGGCGATCGTGCGCGTTTGCGTGATCTTGGTGATCTCGATTGCCGGCCGGATACGCCGGAAGCAAACCGGGAGTTAATCCGCGCCAGCGTGGCGTCTGTTCTGGAAAGGAAAGCGGTTCCGCTTGTTCTCGGCGGCGACGACTCGGTGCCGATTCCCGTATTTCAAGCCTACCAAGACCATGGCCCGATCTGGATCGTGCAGGTCGACGCGCACATCGATTGGCGCCGAGAGCGGTACGGCGAGGCGATGGGCTGGAGCAGCACCATGCGCCGTGCCTCAGAAATGAGTTGGGTCGACGGCATCATCCAGGTCGGCGCTCGCGGCGTCGGCAGCGCGCGGCGCAGTGATGTTGAAGAGGCCCGCCGCTGGGGCGCCGCGATCACGACCGCACGGGAGCTATTGACCGACGGCGTTGCCAGCGCGCTCGCCGGCGTGCCGCAGGATGCGCGGATCATCATCGCACTGGACTGCGATGCCTTCGACCCATCGATCATGCCGGGGGTCATGGCGCACGTTCCAGGCGGGCTCTCCTATTGGCAGATGATCGAACTATTGGAGGTCCTCGCCGAGAGGTCGACCATTGCCGGATGCAGCGTTGTCGAACTGGTACCTGAGCGCGACATTGCCAACATCTCGGCGCTGACAACCGCGCGCATCGTGTGCAATATGATTGGTGCAGTACTGCGCTGATCGCATTACTGGTCAGCACGCGATTGTGTTTCCTTGGAACGTTGCCGTGTATCAAATTGCAACCGGGGGCCGGTCGCTTAGGATGGCTATGGTGCCTGGTCCTCGGTCGAGGAGCAGCGCGCACAGGGGAACTCTGACCTTTGACAGGAGGTTTCAAGATGAGAGTATTCTTCAAGGCTGGACTGGTAGCGCTTACCGGCCTCATCATCGCCGGTGGCATCGCCCAGGCCCAGCAAATGAAATTCTGGCGGATCGGCACAGGTGGTGCCGGCGGCACCTACTTCCCGATCGGCGGTCTGATCGCTAACGCGATTTCGAACCCGCCGGGATCGCGGCCGTGCGACAAGGGCGGTGCTTGCGGGGTTAAGGATCTGGTCGCAATCGCCGTTTCGACGAACGCCTCGGTGGCCAACGTCAACGCCATCCATGCCGGCCAGCTCGACGCCGGACTTGCTGGTGCCCAAAGCGTCACCCAGGGCTACAACGGCCAGGGCAAGTTTGTTGGCAACAAAAGGGACAAGATCCGCGTCATCGCCAACCTATATCCGGAAGACATGCACCTGGTTCTGCCCCGGGGCGCGCAAATCAAGTCCCTCAAGGATCTCAACGGCAAGCGCATTGGGGTTGCGGCCGCCGGCTCCGGTACGCAGGTCTCCGTGCGCATGATCCTGAAGCATTACGGCATCAAGGCGAAGGAAGCCGAGCTTGGTCTTGCCCAAAGCACGCAACGCCTTGCCGACGGCCAGCTCGATGCCTTCTTTTATGCCGGAGGGACGCCGTTCGCTGCACTGATCCAGCTCGGTTCGACGAAAGGCTTCGAACTCTATAAGTTTTCGGACGACGAGCGCAAAGCGATCAACAAGATCATCCCGTACTATGTCGAATCGATGATTCCGGCCGGCACTTACGAGAACATCAAATACGATGTCCCGACCGTCGCCGTGAACGGTCAGCTCATCACGTCCGTCGACCAGCCCGCCGACCTGGTCTACGAAATCACCAAGGCGCTTTGGAACAAGAACACGCGCAAGCTGCTCGACAAGGGCCACGCCAAGGGCAAGGCCATCCGGCTCGAAACCGCGCTCAAGGGCGTCCTCATTCCGCTGCATCCCGGTGCCGAGAAGTTCTACAAGGAAAAGGGTATGGCGAAGTAGATCGCCAACCGTTCTGCAACGGCGGGCCTCACCGCCCGCCTTTGCAAGCTGCCGGTAACAGGATGAGGCCGAATTCTAATGGTGGAACAGAATGAGCCGGACCTGCGCGAGTTTGACGTGCGAAAGGCGGAAGAACTCGAGCGCAAATATGACTCCGGTCTCCACACCCGCGCGACCTCGCCGTGGCTGATGCAGTTTACATTTCTGTTCTCGCTGTTGTTTGCCGGCTACCACTACATCACAGCCGGCATTGGCGTGCCTGTCGACTACTGGCACATGGGCCTGCACATGTCGGGCGTCATCATCCTGATCTTTATCGGTTATCCGGCGTTCAAGGCCGCCGACACCCTGCAGTTGCAGCCGAATGCGTGGTGGCGGATCGGAAATGTGCCGCTCTGGGACTGGCTGCTGATTGCGGCCGGTATCGCCGGCGCGCTCTACATTGGCGTGACCTGGTACGAAATCAGCTTCGAATTCCTTGGACAAAAATACCGACTGCAAGAGCAGGTCCTGCGTCAGGGCAATCCGGCGACCATCGACATCGTGTTCGGGACGGTGTTGATCATCGTGCTGTTGGAAGCGGTGCGCAGAACGCTGGGGATCGTGGTCCCCATCATCATTTTGCTGTTCACCGCTTTCGCGGTGTTCGGCAAGTACATGCCGTTGCAGGTCCTGCAGCATCCCGGCATCAGCTGGGCGCAGTACATCAACAACATGTACTTCCCGGCCGAAGGCATATTCGGGGTGACGCTGTGGATCGTCTCCACGGTCGTTTTCCACTTCGTGCTGTTCGGGGTGTTGGCGCAACGCATGGGGCTCGGACAGTTCTTCGTCGATATCGCCGCCGTCATGGCCGGGCGCTATACCGGCGGGCTTGCCAAGGTCAGTGTCGTGTCGTCGGCGTTTTTCGGCACGATCTCCGGCTCCTCGATCGCCAATACCGTGTCGACTGGATCGCTGACCATCCCGAACATGAAGCGCATGGGATATCCGGGCCACTTTGCCGGTGGTGTTGAGGCGGCATCGAGTGCCGGCGGGCAAATTACGCCGCCGATCATGGGGGCCGCCGCCTTCGTCATGGCCGAGTTTCTCGAAGTGCCGTACACGACCGTCGTTCTGGCCGCGATCGTGCCGGCCGCGATGCACTATCTGGGCGTTATTTCCATCGTCCACTTCGAAGCCAAGCGGCTCGGGCTCAAAGGCATGCCGGCAGCTGAAATTCCGCGGCTTTGGACGGTGCTGTCACGGGGCTGGCCAACGGCGGTGCCGCTGGTCGTCCTGATCTACGTTCTGTTCAGCGGGTATTCGCCGCACATGGCGGCGTTCTGGGGGATCACGTCAGCCTTGATCATCGGCTTTATCAACCCGATGCATCGCATCACCGTTCGCGACGTGTTTGAAGCCAGCGTGATGGGGGTGAAGTATGCGCTTGCGGTCGGGGCGGTCTGCGCGGCAATCGGCATTGTCGTCGGTGTCGTCAATTCAACCGGCCTCGGATTTCGACTTGGCTTCATGGTCACGAACAGTGCGCGAACCATTGCCGAAGGCATTGTGCCATTGATCGCGTGGTTGCCGCTGGCGCAGTTCGATGTCGAAGGCATCACCCTGTTCGTGTCGCTGATGTTGATCGCGGTGACCTGCATCCTGATGGGCGCTGGTCTGCCGACAACGGCGCTCTACATCATGCTGGCAACCGTCGCGCAGCCGGCGCTCGGCGCGCTCGGCGTGCCGCCGTTGGCCTCGCACCTGTTCGTGCTCTACTACGGTGTGATTTCCGAGATCACGCCGCCGGTTTGCGCATCCGCCTATGCGGCGGCGGGTATTGCCGGCGCCAACCCGTTCCGAACAGGCATTTCCGCGTTCTCCCTCGGAATCGCCAAGTTGATGGTCCCGATGGTGTTCGTCTATTCACCGGCGATGCTGATCGTGGTCAAGTCGCATTTCACCTGGCAGGCCTTCATCACAACGACGCTCAGCTGCGCTGCCGGCGTGTTCATGGTGGCAACATCCGTGGCCGGCTACTTCCTCACCCATATGCCGGGGCCGGTCCGCCTCGCCATGGCGCTGGCCGGTGTGCTGTTGGTGGCGCCCGGTATGAAGAGCGATATCTATGCATTGATCCTGCTCGTGCCGGTGATGGCGCATCAGATCATGTATCGTGATCGTGAGCGATCGGGTCACAGAAATGAGGCGGCGAGTTAGGCGGCAGACGATGGCGAAAGATGTAACCATCATCGGCGCGGGTGCGGTCGGTATCGCCTCGGCGCTGTCAATTCTTGAAGCAGGTCTTTCTGTCGAACTGATCGATCGCGATCCGCCGGCGTCAGGTGCCAGCCATGGCAACGCCGGGGTCGTCTCACCGTGGACGTGCGTGCCGCAATCGCTGCCCGGTATCTGGAAATCGGTTCCGCGCTGGCTGATCGACGCGGAAGGACCGCTGGCCGTGAGATGGGGCCACGTCGCGCACTTTATACCGTGGGCGATCCGCTTCATCCGCGCCGGCCAGGTTGATCGTCTGCCGGCGATTGCCGATGCGATGAGCGCGTTGAACCGGCCGAACATTGATCTCTACCGTCATCATCTGAGCGGCACGGGAAAGGAGGATCTGATCCGCGATTCCTACTATATTCACGTCTATCGCGATCCCGACGCGATCGATCTCAACCAGGTCGGCTGGCGCTTGCGGAGCGAACGCGGCGTGCCTCTCGAGGTCGTGCGCGACGAGGCGCTGTGGGCGCTCGAACCGGCGCTGTCACGGGAGTTTCGGGCCGCGGTCGTGATCAAGGACCAGGCGCGCTCAGTGGACCCCGGCGGCGTCGGTCGTGCGCTGGCGGAAAAGGCGCAATCGATGGGCGCCGTATTTCACCGCAAGACCGTGCTGTCGATCAAACCGGCCGGTGATGCCGGCTGGGCCGTGGTTACCAACCAGGGTGATATGGCCGCCAAAGTCTTGGTCATCGCCGCCGGGGCATGGTCAGCGCGGCTGCTGCGGTCGCTCGATATCAAGGTCCCGCTCGAGGCCGAACGCGGCTACCATCTGGTGCTGCGCGAGCCCGGCGTGACCATCAACAACTCGATCATGGATACCGAGCGTAAGTTCGTCGCCAGCTCGATGCTGGCGGGCGTGCGTTGTGCCGGAACCGCGGAGTTTGCCGGTCTCGATGCACCGCCGGACTACCGCCGGGCCGAGGTCTTCAAAGGTCTGGCCAAGCGGCTCTTTCCCGACATCAAGACCGACAACACCGATGCGTGGATGGGGACGCGGCCATCGTTTCCGGACAGCCTACCGCTGATCGGACCGATCCCCGGCCACAGCAACCTGTTTGCCGCGTTCGGGCACTGCCACTACGGTTTCGGCATGGCCCCGCAAACCGGACGGCTGGTGGCCAATCTGGTGCGCGGCGTCGAGCCCAACATGGACATCAAACCCTACGGCATCGAGCGCTTCGGCTAGATCATCGTGCTTTAAGTTGGAACCGCTATTGCGGTTCCAACTTAAAGCACAAAGATGATCGCCACTTTAGAGGCGAGCAACTTTCTGCCTTTATTCGGGATCGTTCCGATTCCGAATAAAGGCAGGTTGCTCTAGCGGCGGCGGTCGGGTCGGCAAACCGCGCAGGTCCTCACAATGCAGTTGGCAAGAAAGAGCAACAATGGCTGAGTACGTGATCATCGGCGGCGGCGTTTACGGGGCAGGCGTCGCCTACTGGCTGTCGGACCAAGGGGCGGATGTCCATGTGTTGGAAGCCAGAAAGATCGGCAATGGCGCGTCTGCCGGCCCGGGGCGACGCGGCACGCGCGCCAACGGCCGCGACGTTCGTGAACTGCCGCTCGTCCGCCTGGCGCACGAGATGTGGCCGTCACTCCATGAGCGGCTGGCATCGAAGCCGTTTTTCGAGCGTACAGGCCACCTGCTGCTCATCGAGCGGCAGGCCGATCTCGAGCCCTGCAAGGCGCGGGCGCTGATGCAGAACCAGCACGGTACCGAAACCCACCTGCTGAGCGCCGGCGATGTTCGCGAACGCGAGCCCGGTGTCAGCGACGCGGTGATCGGCGCGCTCTATTGCCCGCGCGATGGCGCCACCGATCATTCGGCGGCCACCGCGGCATTTGCTGCGGCGGCCGCACGGGCAGGCGCGACGGTGCACGAAGGGGCCAAGGCGGCAACGTTGAGATTTGACGGCGACCGCATCGTCGGCGTCGAAACATCCAGAGGCGAGTACATCGCAGTATCGCGTGGACTTTTCATCCTCGCCAATGCCGGCGTCCAGACCTTGCTGGGCGGTCGCCTGGAGCTGCCGATGTGGAGCCGCACGTTCCAAATTCTTATGACCGGCCCGCTGGCCGACCAGCCCGTGAAACATTTGATCGGCCATGCCAGCCGCACGCTCGCGTTGAAGGCGGAGGCGGGCAATCGCGTGATGATTTCCGGCGGCCTGCCCGGCCGCTGGGATCCAGATACCGAAACCGGGGTCGCGATCGAGCCATCGATTTCGGCGAACTTCGCGGATGCGCGCGCCGTGTTCCCGGCGCTCGAAGGGGCAACGATTGATTGCGCCGATGCTGATCATCTCGAGACGGTTACGATCGACAACATTCCGATCATCGATCGGGTTCCTGGCGCAGCCAACGCGATTTACGCGACCGGCTGGTGCGGCCACGGCTGGGCGATTGCGCCGGTCGTCTCCGAGCTGCTCGCGACGTGGGGGATGAGCGGCAAGCGCCCGGAACTGTTGGCACCGTTTGCGCATGCCCGCTTCCGCATGTAAGGCAAAACCGCGCCTGGTGTCCGTTCACCGATGGATCGCCGCTAACCGCCGCCACCCCCCACTTGGGGTCCAGGGGACCCATCCCCTGGTCGGGGTGTTTGAGGGGCAGAAAGCCCCTCAAGGATCGCCGCAAAGCGGCGATATGTTAAGGGCTCCGCCCTTAACGATCCCGCCAAAGGGCATTGCCCTTTGGAAACCTGTGGCTTGATCACACGTTGCCCGGATGTTCACTGGACTGTCCGTCTGACGCGGAAAGGTCGAGAGGGTGTGGTCCGCGCGAACGGAGCCGTGGGTTTGCACGACCGCTCATCACGCCCGCGTTCATCGCTGCGGTCACGGCAACGTTTGGTGCTGCCGGGTTCGATCGGTGCCTGGTCCTTGGGCTTCAGATTGCCTCAGATCGCCTCAGATCGCCGTTGAAGCGTGGTGCGACGAGGGCCGTTCTGCCGATTGTTTAACCAATTGGTGGGCGAGCTGCACCTTCAGCTGTCGCGTGGATTGCGACGTGCGTTGATCGCGGATTGGCGGTCGTTACCCTGGCATCGACTGTTAGTGAAGTTGCCATGGTCGATGAGTCGTGATCGTGGTCGATGAGTCGTGATAGTGTGGTGTGCATCAATCTGGAGCGGTTCGCCGGTGAGCCCGATGACCTGCTCGCGAGCCTGCAGCGCGTGCGGCGGTACGATGGCGGTGGGTGAAGGCCTGTCAGCATGTGTTTTGGCGAGCGCGGTCAACTACCCGTCGGCTTGGCGACAGCCTGACCGTCACAGCGCGATGATACGTGCGGCACTGTTCAATTCCTGGGCCATCGGCGTCCGGCCTGCGCGGCCGCCAGGACCAACCGCTGGAGTCGACATGACCTCTGCAACACTGATTGACGGCAAGGCGTTTGCCGAAAGGCTCAGGCGGCGCGTTGCCGGCGAGACCGCCCGCCTCAAGCAGTGTCACGATGTGACACCCGGTCTCGCGGTGGTGCTTGTCGGTGAGGATCCTGCAAGCCAGGTTTATGTTCGCAGCAAATCGAGGCAGGCCGGAGAGGCGGGCATTGTAGCGCTCGACCGGGCGCTGCCGCAGAACGCCAGCGAGGCGGAGTTGCTCGACGTGGTCGCAGAACTCAACGGCGATCCGACCGTCAACGGTATACTCGTACAGCTGCCGCTGCCGGATCACATCGACTCGAACAAGGTGCTGCGCGCGATTGCTCCGGAAAAGGACGTCGACGGCTTCCACCCGATCAATGTCGGCCTGCTCGGCAGCGGACAAATGGCGCGGGCATTCGTGCCATGCACGCCGCTCGGCTGCATCCTGATGCTCAAGCACCATCTCGGTGACATGAGCGCCAAGCATGCGGTCGTGATCGGGCGCTCGAACATCGTCGGTAAACCGATGGCGATGCTGCTTCTGCAGGAGAACTGCACGGTTACGATCGCCCATTCGCGGACCGATGATCTGCCCTCGGTTTGTCGCGATGCCGACATCCTGGTGGCGGCGGTCGGCCGGCCCGAGATGGTCCGCGGCGACTGGGTCAAACCCGGTGCAACGGTCATCGATGTCGGCATCAATCGGGTCCCGGGCGAGGATGGTAAGTCGCGGCTGGTCGGCGACGTTGCATTTGCCGAGACGCGGCAGATCGCCGGCGCAATTACGCCGGTACCGGGTGGAGTGGGACCGATGACCATCGCCTGCCTGCTGGCCAACACCGTGCGGGCCGCCTGCATGGCCGGCGGGCTGCCGACCCCGGATTGGTCGAGATTGAACGTCGCTTGAACGTTGCGGCGCCAGGTCACCCGGTACCGCTCGATCATGTCCTGATGAAGCTCGATCAAGCTCGATGCCGACCCGGACCACCGGTGACCGGCATCTGCCCGGCGCGCTATCGCCGGTCGGACAAATTCGAAAAAATGAATATTTCAAGTAGTTGAAATGCAGGCAACATATCTGCGTACTGGCAGTTGCCCGAAGTGCGATCTGCAATTATGCTGATGCGTTAACGAACCTCTGAACAAGTTTGGGGTCCAGGGCTTATCCCCTGGTCTGGGTGTGAGAGGGGCCGAGAAGCCCTTGTGGGCCACCGCCAGGCGGCGATCACGTCGAGGGCTGCACCCTTTGAAATCCCGCCAACGGGCCGTCAATAGCCCGCCAACGGCCCGCCAACGGAATGAGCCCTGGGCAAGCCCGTGACTTGATCGGAGTGTCATTAAACGAACCCCAACAATCAAGAACATTGGGGAACTCACCTAACTGGGAACTAGGGACCGCACTTAACTAGGGAACGCACTCACTGGGGAAAGCACTCGATGGGTAGTGAAGCAATCGCTGCCTCCGCCGACGGACACGCGGTATCGGACGAAGATATCCAACGTGCCCAGGTCTACGGCCTTCTGGCAAAACTGCTGTCTGCGCCGCCGACGACGCAAGATCTTGCCGCAGCAGGCAATTTGACCGGCGGTGATACGCGTCTTGGTACAGCTGTGTCGGCGCTGGCACGGATTGCGCGTGGCTCGGACGAGGCCGCCTGCCGCGACGAGTACGACGCCTTATTCATTGGCCTCGGCCGCGGCGAATTGCTGCCCTATGCGTCCTATTACCTGACCGGATTCCTGCACGAAAAACCATTGGCAAAGTTGCGCCGTGACATGTCTGCATTCGGCGTTGTGGGCCGCGCGGATGTGAGCGAGCCCGAGGATCACGCCGCCAGCATCTTGGAGGTGATGGCCGGCCTTATCGTCGGGCGATATGGCGAGCCGGCGGCCGTGGAACAGCAGCAAGAATTTTTCGATGACCATGTCGGATCCTGGATGCCCGTGTTTTTTCGGGATCTGGCCGGGGCATCGTCGTCCGTGCTCTATGCAGCGCTTGCCGACGTCGGTCTGCGATTTCTAGAGATCGAGACCGAGGCCTTCAAGATGGATTGAGGCGATCGACAGCTGGCTGCCGGAGGAAATGTGAGGGTAGCACTCGGCCCCTCATAAGTGGAAAGGGAGAAACGATATGAAACGGGAGAAGGGTGAGGTCACCGCTGACCGCCGCAGCTTCCTCAAGCTTGCGGGCGCCAGTGCCGTGCTGGGCGGTGCGGCGGCCGTCGGGAGCGGCGCCGCGCAGGCGCAAACCAAAGTCGTCGACACCGATCAGGGGCGGTATCGGGAAACCGATCACGTTCGCCGCGTCTACGAGCTTTCACGCTTCTAGAACATTGGTGTTCTGGCTTCAGACGCCGGCCTTCGGTAGCAGCCGGAGCCGTGTCTGTTAGTCCGGAATACAATTCCAAGGTTCGCTCGCGATGCAGTCGAGATTATTGGGAAGCCGACGTCGGTGAAGCAGCGCGAGTAAAATCTCAAACTTCCATGGTCGTTCTCGACCCGTTAGGAGAATACGATGCTCAGGAAAAAGATGCGCGGGGTTGCGAAAGGCCCCCGGTTGACATCTGCCATTGGTGAGCTGGCACAAGCGACGGTGGACCGTCGATCATTTCTTCAATCTTCAGGTCTTGCGATTGGCGGCCTGGCTGCTGCCGCGACCGTTTCCGGCGGTGGGCGCGTGGAGACGGCCAAAGCGGCAGGTGCCGGTGACGGCAAGATTGAAATCAAAAAATCGGTCTGCACGCACTGCTCGGTGGGCTGTACGGTTCTGGCCGAGGTTCAGGGCGGTGTCTGGATCGGCCAGGAACCGGGGTTTGACAGCCCCTTCAATCTCGGTGCGCACTGTGCAAAGGGCGCCTCGGTGCGCGAGCACGCCCATGGTGAGCGGCGCCTGCGCTATCCGATGAAGCTCGAAGGGGGCAAGTGGAAGCGGGTGTCGTGGGCCGATGCGATCAACGAAATCGGCGACAAGATGCTGAAGATCCGCCAGGAATCCGGACCGGATTCGGTCTACTGGCTGGGATCTGCCAAGCACAATAACGAGCAGGCCTATCTGTTCCGCAAATTTGCCGCGTTCTGGGGTACCAACAACGTCGACCACCAGGCCCGCATTTGTCACTCGACCACGGTTGCCGGTGTTGCCAACACCTGGGGCTACGGGGCGATGACGAACTCCTACAACGACATCCACAATTCCCGGGCCATGATCCTGATCGGATCCAACCCGTCGGAGGCGCATCCGGTTGCGCTGCAGCATCTGCTCAAGGCCAAGGAGCAGAACAATGCGGCGATGATCGTGTGTGATCCACGCTTTACGCGGACCGCGTCCCACGCCACGGAATTCGTCCGCTTCCGCCCCGGCACCGACGTTGCGCTGATCTGGGGTATTCTCTGGCACATCTTCGAGAACGGCTGGGAAGACAAAGAGTACATCCGCCAGCGGGTCTGGGGGATGGATCAAATTCGTGGCGAGGTTGCCAAGTGGACACCGGAGGAGACCGAAAAGGTCACCGGCGTTCCTGGTTCGCAATTGCGCCGCGTCGCGCGCACGCTGGCGACCAACAAGCCCGGCACGCTGATCTGGTGCATGGGTGGCACCCAGCACACCAACGGCAACAACAACACGCGGGCCTACTGTGTGCTGCAGCTGGCGCTCGGCAACATCGGGCGCACCGGCGGCGGCGCTAACATCTTCCGCGGTCACGACAACGTGCAGGGCGCCACCGACTTCGGCGTGCTGTGTCACACGTTGCCCGGCTATTACGGGATCAAGACCGGTTCATGGAAGCACTGGTGCCGGGTCTGGGATGTCGACTACGACTACATGCTCGCCCGCTTCAAGGACAAGAAGCTGATGCAGACCGCCGGCATGCCGGTGTCACGGTGGATCGACGGCGTGCTCGAAGCCAAGGACAACATCGATCAGCCTGACAATGTCCGGGCGATGGTGTTCTGGGGCCATGCTCCGAACTCGCAAACGCGCTTGCCGGAAATGGCCAAGGCCATGGAAAAGCTGGACATGCTGGTGATCGTCGATCCCTATCCGACGATGTCGGCCGTGATGAGCGAGAAGAAGGACAACATCTATCTGCTGCCGGCTTCGACGCAGTTCGAGACGCATGGTTCGGTCACGGCATCCAACCGGTCTCTGCAATGGCGTGAAAAGGTCGTCGAGCCGCTGTTTGAGTCGCTGCCGGATCATACGATCATGGCGATGTTTGCCAAGAAGTTCGGCTTCGACAAGGAGATCTTCAAGCACATCAAGCTCGACAAAGATGCCAAGGGCAATGATGAGCCCGTGATCGAGGACATAACCCGTGAGTTCAATCGCGGCATGTGGACGATCGGTTATACCGGCCAGTCGCCGGAGCGCATCAAGCTGCACATGGCCAACCAGCATACGTTCGACAAGACGACGCTGCAGGCCAAGGGCGGGCCGGCCGACGGCGACTATTATGGTCTGCCGTGGCCGGCATGGGGTACCGCGCAGATGAAGCATCCCGGCACGCCCAACCTCTACGATCCATCAAAGCCGGTTGCCGAGGGCGGGTTGTGTTTCCGTGCCCGCTTCGGTGTCGAGCGAAACGGCGAGAACCTGCTCGCCGAAGGATCGTATCCGGTCGGCTCCGAGATCAAGGATGGGTATCCGGAGTTCACCATGGCGATGCTCAAGAAGCTCGGCTGGGACGGTGATCTGACGGCTGAGGAGCGCACGGCAATCGAAGCGATTGCAGGTGACAAGACCAACTGGAAGACCGACCTTTCCGGCGGCATCCAGCGGGTTGCCATCAAGCACGGGTGCGCACCGTTCGGTAACGCGAAGGCCCGCACCGTGGTCTGGAACTTCCCGGATCCGATCCCGACGCATCGCGAACCGCTCTATACGAACCGACGCGATCTGCTCGACAAGTATGCCACCTACAAGGATCGCAGGATGTATCGTCTGCCGACCCGTTATGCTTCGATCCAGGAGCAGGATTATTCGAAAGACTATCCGATGATCCTGACGTCGGGGCGGCTGGTGGAATACGAAGGCGGCGGCGATGAATCGCGTTCGAACCCATGGCTCGCCGAACTCCAGCAGAACATGTTTGTGGAGGTCAACCCGGTCGACGCCAACAATCTCGGCATTAAGGACGGCGAGATGGTCTGGGTCGAAGGTCCGGAAAAGGGCAAGGTCAAAGTCATGGCGATGGTCACCGAGCGGGTTGGCAGAGGCGTTGCCTTTATGCCGTTCCACTTCGGCGGTCATTTCCAGGGTGTCGACCAACGCGACAAGTATCCGAAGGGTGCAGATCCCTACGTGCTGGGTGAAGCGTCCAATACGGCACAAACCTACGGGTTCGATTCGGTCACGAATATGCAAGAGACCAAGGCAACCCTGTGTAAGATCACGCGCGCATAAGGAGGCGCACACATGGCTCGGATGAAGTTCCTCTGTGACGCAGAGCGCTGCATCGAATGCAACGCGTGCGTTACTGCATGCAAGAATGAGAACGAGGTGCCGTGGGGTGTCAACCGCCGGCGCGTCGTCACGATCAATGACGGCAAGCCAGGTGAGCGTTCGATCTCGGTTGCTTGCATGCACTGTTCGGATGCGCCGTGCATGGCGGTGTGCCCGGTCGATTGCTTCTATCAGACCGAAGATGGCGTGGTTCTTCATTCGAAGGACCTGTGCATCGGCTGCGGCTACTGCTTCTATGCCTGCCCGTTCGGCGCGCCGCAGTTCCCGCAGGTCGGCAACTTCGGCAGCCGCGGCAAGATGGACAAATGCACCTTCTGTGCCGGCGGACCGGAAGACGACATGTCAACGGCCGAATTCAAGAAGTACGGCCGCAACCGGCTGGCGGAAGGCAAACTGCCGCTATGCGCCGAGATGTGTTCGACCAAGGCGCTGCTGGCCGGCGATGGCGATGTTGTCTCCAACATCTACCGCGAGCGCGTCGTCGCGCGTGGTTTTGGCTCCGGGGCCTGGGGTTGGGGCAAGGCCTATCAGGGCAAGGCCGGCTAGTCGCGGCGCATGACAGTGGGATGCGGGATCGGTCCGCGTCCTCAATTTGGCAGCGGGTCGGGCTCAAGCCTGTTCCCGCTGTGCGTGCTGATGAGCTGGCGGTGATCCGGTGTCCCTTGAGTCTGGTGATCCTTTGAGTGATGGTTTCCGGCACCTTGCTCGGGTCCGCTGGCAATGCTGGGAACTGGCGAAGTTGGGAGACGGAACGTCGTTGGCGCGATGAGCGTTTGCGAGCGAGAATGCCGGCGCCAATTCGGCGTTGCACAGGCGGTTGAGTGACACAGGCGGTTGAGTGATTTGGAGAGTTCACAAATGGTTGGGCGTGGATTGATTTGGTTCGGAGTGTGGTCCGACCAATTGTTGCGGTGTGCGCTGTCGGCCCGCCGACCGGTCTGTGCTGTCGTGGCGCTGTTCGCGGTTCTGGCCGCCATGGCCTTCGCCAGCTTGAGCGGCGTTGACGTCGCACATGCCCAATCTTCGGTAAGACCGCCGGCGGGGGCGACCACCAATGCTGTGCCGCAGCCGGGAACATCGCGTGGCATTCCGGGGCGCAGGACCATTGCGCCAGAAAAACTCAAACAAGGCGCCGTGCCGGGCGGGTCTCTCGGTGTGCGTTCGCAGGCCGACATCTGGCGCACCTTGCGCGATGGTGCCGAGGGCAGTGTCTCGATCCCGGACAAGAAGGCCGGACAGCTGATCCGCGGCAACCAACAGCGCCTTTCCAGCGAGGCCGACATTCGCGGTGCAGCCGCGCAAAGAGGCGGTCCGACCTCGATAATGTCCTGGGTGCTGTTCCGCCAGGGGCCGCTTGCAACCTATGGCGGCTATGCGATGGGCGCGACGCTGTTGTTGTTGGTCCTGTTCTTTCTGGTGCGCGGGCGCATCAGGGTGGAGCACGGTTTGTCGGGCCACAGGATCCTGCGTTTCGGATCAATGGAACGCCTCGGCCATTGGCTGTTGGCGATATCGTTTATCGTATTGGCGCTGACCGGTTTGAATATGCTTTACGGCCGGCATGTGATGATCCCGCTGCTTGGTGGCCAGTCCTATGCCGCGGTCGCATATGCCGGTAAGCTTGTCCATAACTACGTGGCCTTTGCCTTCATGATCGGCTTGGTGATGATCTTTATCAACTGGGTCGCACATAACCTGCCGCATCCACGAGACCTGATGTGGTTTGTGAAGGGCGGCGGCATTCTGATCAAAGGCGTTCATCCGTCATCCAAGAAATTCAATGCCGGCCAGAAGATCGTTTTCTGGCTGGTGATACTTGGCGGTGTGTCGATCAGTGTGTCCGGCTTGGCGCTGATGTTCCCGTTCCAGACGACAATTTTTGCGAAGACATTTGCCTTCATCAACCTGTTCGGCACCGATTTGCCGACGGAGCTCTCGCCAATTCAGGAAATGCAATATCAGTCATTGTGGCATGCCGTCGTCGCAGTGTTCCTGATTTGCGTGATCTTGGCCCACATCTATATTGGTTCGCTCGGGATGGAAGGCGCGATCGATGCCATGACGACAGGTGAGGTGGATGTGAACTGGGCAAGGGAACATCACGATCTGTGGATCGAGGAGGAACTGCGCAATGCCGGCGAGGCACCGCGCAATGCCGGCGTCCAGCCCGCTGAATGAGGCTGCGCCGATGCTGCTTTCGTTGTCGCTGGGTTGATGGTTTATGGTCGGCCGATCGAGATCATCGCAACGTGGCGGGTTCAAACTCGCGCGACGATTGTCGATCGTGATTGCAGCCTTGTGGCTGGCGCCCGGCGGCGTTCCGTTGGCGCTGGCCGGTGACAAGCAAGACGCCGCCCGGATTGCCGCTGGTCATTTGGTCGGCCATGGCGGGCCGATCCGGGCGATTGCCGCCGATCCCGGCACCGGGCGCATCCTGACCGGCAGTTTCGACTATGCCATGATGCTGTGGCAGCTTGGCGAAGACGGACGCGCGCGTCATCTCAAGCGTTTCGATGACCACGACGGTGCCGTCAGTGCCGTGGCCTTCCTGTCCGACGGACGCCGCGCGCTGGCCGGCAGCGATGACGGCGGCTTGCACCTGTGGGATCTTGTGAGCGGCCGGAAGTTGGGCTTTGTCGGTGATCACAAGGCCAAGATCTTGGGGCTGAGCATCGATCAACGCGGCCGGCTGGCGGCCACGGCGAGCTGGGACCGTACGGTTCGAATCTGGGACCTTGGCAAGCGCCAAGCCGTGGCCGTGCTCAACGGACATCGAGGGCCGGTTAATGCCGTTGCGTTTACGGGCGACGGCAGCCGGTTGCTGTCCGCTGGCCATGACGGCACGATCCGGATTTGGCGGGTTGCAACCGGTGCGCTGGAGCGCGTCGCCTACCGGCATGGCTGGGGCATCAACGTGCTGCAGCGCTTCGGCGGCGAAGACCGGTTCCTGTTCGGTGGCCTGGATGGCACGGCAGCGGTGTTTGATCTCGCGCGAAACGCGGTCACGGACAAGCTAAAGCGGCACGAGGCGCCGGTTCTGGCGTTGGCTGTTCTCGACCAGCCGGGACTGGTTGCAACCGGCGCCGGCGACGGGCGAATTCGTGTCTACCGCCAAGGCGACTTCAAACTCCTCGAGACCCATCACAACACGCTGGGCCCGGTCTGGGCGCTGGCCTTCGTCGATCGTGGTGCCCGGATCTATTTCGGCAGCCTCGATGACTTTGCAATTGCCTGGCAGGTTCGCCCGCGCCAACCGTTTGAGGCGGTGCCGTCGACGTTTCCGCGCCGGTTCCAGGTCGCCGACAACATCTCACTGGGCGAACGCCAGTTCGCGCGCAAGTGCAGCATATGCCATACGCTGCAGCCGGATGATGCCAATCGAGCGGGCCCGACACTGTACCGAGTGTTCGGGCGTCGGGCCGGGAGCCTGCCCGACTATCCCTACTCCAAGGCATTGAAATCATTACAAATCGTTTGGACGGCGGCGACCATCGCCAAGCTGTTCGCGTTGGGACCGCACGAATACACCCCGGGCTCGAAAATGCCGTTGCAGCGGATCACCGACCAGGCCAAGCGCGATGCTCTGATCAGCTATCTCCAAGCCCATACAAGGCCCGTCAACGGTGTTCAAAGGCGCAACTAACGGAGTATGATCACCGCCAAGCGAGACGATGAGTGAAGGAACGCCGGGAGAGTGAAATGCGAGAGATTTTTTTGAGTATCGTGGTGATGGTCGCAATCGCGTTTGCCGCGGCGTTCTCGCTCGAAGCGTTGAATTGGTCCGCAGAGAAGAAGTTCTCGTCGGAGCAGGGAAACGTGCGGGTGCGATAGTCACCGTTGATGGTCGTGCGGGACCGTTCTCGCTCGATCGCATTATGATTGGACGGCAAAACTCATGGACGAAGAAAAGTTTAACATGTCGCTGCGGAAGTTTCTGAAACAGGTCGGCGTCACGTCGCAGCAGCAGATTGAAAAGGCGGTGCGTGAAGGCGGTCTTGGTGGCCAAGGCGCGCTCAAGGTCCGCATGGTTCTGACAGCGCAGGGCACGGACCTCAATCACGTCGTCGAAGGTGAGATTGAGCTTGGTTGACGCGGCCGCCGGTCAATATGATGAGCCCGACTTTCCGCCGATGCTTAAGGGCCGGCGTGTTGTTCAGGGAGTGTCCGTGCTTGATGCTGCGATGCGGGCGGCGGCGCGCGCGGAGCTTGGCGCAGGTGACGTGCTTTGGAGTGACGATCCAAACGTGATTGCGTTTGCGATTGTGCTTGAGCCGGACGTGCCGCTTCGGCTTGCCGCGCAGATCTTGCCGGTGACGATGTGTGCGGTTGGCGACTGCGTCGGTGTGCTTGCGCCGCCGCAGGTTGGTTTGATGTTCCGCTGGCCGGCAACGGTGCTCGTCAATGGCGCCCGTGCGGGCTGTGTCAGGCTCGCCGTTGCCAGTTGTGTTGCAGATGACGTGCCGGATTGGATGGTTGCCGGCGTTCGTCTCAGGCTGCGCCATGATGATGACGGCATGGAACCTGGTGACTTGGCGGGTGACGTGACGGCCTTGGCCGAAGAGGGATGCGGCGAGCTAACCGCGGCGCAACTGATCAGCTCATGCAGTCGACATTTCTTGACCTGGCTGAACCTTTGGCAGGATGACGGCTTCAGGCCCGTGCACCAAAGCTGGCTTGATCGGGCCGAAGGGCGGCACGAGCCAGTTGTGCTCAGCGCGGCCGGCAGCGCCGAACCGGTTCTCGTGAGCGGTCTCGATGAAGATGGCAACCTGTTGATCAAGGCCGCCGACGGGCACATGCGATCGCTGCAACTGTTGGACGCGCTCACAATGCTGCGGGATGAGGCCTGAGAGATGGTGGGTGCACGTCGATTTCTGCGGACAATCCGGTTTGACGGGACCGACGCGTTCGTCTTTGACAGGGCCGCGAACGCCGACGAATGGGCCGTGTCGGGCGCGTTCGCCTTTGTCCGGGTGACGCGCGATGAGATCAAAGGCAAGACGCGTCAGGCGTTTGCCAATGGGTTTCTCGGCCTGACGTCGTTCGGCCGGTCAACGTTCACGTGTGTCGCCGACATCGATGATGATGCGCTCGCCGACGCCACCGAGCGCCTGGCGCATCATTGCGTTGCAGACCATGGCGCGCCATCACGCCGCCAAGCCCTGCCGGTCGCGCGCGAGGAGGTCGCCTTTGTTTGCGATCTCGTTGCAGACGTACCGGTCAATACGATCTTTGCGCTCACGCGCAGCTTCGATGACACCGGCCAAATTCACGAGCAGTTTCGCAGGATCGAACAACGTCTCGACGGCGGGCCGATCTACGCAAAGGCCTGGGAGCTGGACGATGGCCGAGGGTAGGACACGCGATCACGAACCGCGGTTTTGGAGATCCTCCGGCCTGCATCTTGTTGCGCGAAACGAGGAGGGCTGGCTCAAGGTCACCGCTGACTTTCTGCGCGCCTATTTGACTCGACCCGAGGTGCATCCCGTGGCAGGCTCGTGCGCACGGGAAATGGCGCTGTTCGAACGGTTGATGGCCGATCCGTTCGCCCCGGTTTGCGATCAGCAGTTGCTGCAAATCGCCGACCCGGATGCCATCGACAGCTATCGGATCGTGCTCGGGTATCGCGATGTGCTCGCGCGCACGGGCACCCTTGAAGGCGCCTATCTGGCATTGATCAGATCCGGTGAAATCATGGTTCCACCGGTATTTTTCGACCAGCTCACCCACGTCATCCTGGCCAACATCCTGCGCGAGTGCACGGATCCGGTGCGGCTGCGCGCGGGCGAACTGTTCTTTCGCGAGCAGTCCGTCAATACCGATGACGGCCAGATCATGCTTGCCGATCAGGAAGTTGTCGAGATGCAAGCGCAAGCGGGCGGCGGTGCTCTCGGACAGTTGCTCGCCGAGGCTGGGACGCCCGGCAAAGCAGTTACACTGGATGTCCTCGATGATGATAACGGTGCCATTTACTGGCAGCGCTGCGAACGCTTCGACACGGTTGTCGACCTGCGTCACGCGCGGCCGGCCAACAATGCCCTGGCGCGGGTCATCGAAGCCTGGCTGCGGCATTTCCTGCATCTTGACGTGAGTGTACAACCGGTCCGCGCGATCACGGATGAGGCCTGGCGTTGGCATATCGGACTTGATCGCGACGCGACCGCAATCCTCAATGCCTTGTACAATGGCGATGATGTGGCGGCGGACCTGCAGCGCATTCTTGCGCTCTATCGCATGGACATCCGCGATCGCGCTCGCGTGCGTGCGGACGTTGCCGGCAAACCGGTTTACCTCGGCCTGGCAATGTCAACGGCGAAGCGGTTGCGGTTCAAGCCGCAAAACCTGCTGATGAACCTACCTTTGATCGCTGACATCTAGAGCGTGTTCAATTGAAATAGAACCATTCTACCGAGCGGGATTTGATCCGAGATCAAGCGGACCGGTGAAATGCATAGCGGCGCTACGGATGAGACGGGACGCGCAGAGATCGGGGCAAATCCCGCCGGCCCTCCGGGTTTCCAAGCGGCGGCCGCCCAGTGCGTCGTGCGATTTGCCCGTAGCGCCGCTACGGGCTGCATCGCCCTCCTGCTGGCTCGGCGCGCCGCTTGAGAAATAGAATTGCTTCTATTTCAATTGAACACGCTCTAGGCAACCTCTGATCACGTCCCAGGTTTCCAAAGGGCAACGCCCTTTGGCGGGATCGTTAAGGGTGGAACCCTTAACCAATCGCCGCTTGGCGGCGATCCTTGCGGGGCACATTGGCGCCTGGGCAGGTGACCGGAGAACCAGGGCTTCGCGCGCGGACGTCCGGCAAGGTGATGCCGGTTGCTGGTTGATCACACCGGGCCCACACACCGGGCCCACATTGCCCCGGCTTGCCTCGCTGTACCGACTGCTGCACCTTGTCAGCCGTGGATCCAAAAGAGGTGAAGATTACGATGTCTGTTACACCGCGCTTTGGCGTGATTTCATTGCCGAATACGGATTGGTCAGTATTCCTTGAACGTTCGCTTCACATCGAGCGCCTTGGGTTTGAGATCCTGACCACCGGAGATCATTTTGTCGATTGGACCGAGCCGACGCGACCCTGGCACGAAGCCTGGTGCGCCCTGGCGGCAATTGCGATGGCGACCAAAACCATCCGCCTTGCCACCTACGTGAGCCAGTTTCCACTGCGCCATCCGGCGATGCTCGCCCGCCAGGCGTTGACGATCGACCACATTTCCAACGGCCGCTTGGAGGTTGGCCTCGGCACCGGCATCGACATCGATCCCAGTTACGACATGTTGGGATTGGCGAACTGGGACGGTAAGAACCGGGTCGTGCGTTTCAAGGAATATACCGAGATCGTCGACCGGCTGTTGGCCAACGAAACGACCAGCTATTGCGGCGATTACTTCACGATCAACGGTGCGATCATGCAGCCGCGCCCGGTGCAGCAGCCCAGGCCACCGCTGGTCATCGCCGCGCTCGGTCCTGTGATGCTGCGCTTCACGGCGCGCGTTGCCGACACCTGGAACACGATGAGCTTTGCCAAGACCTTCGAAGAGCAGCTTGCTGAGGTGGCCGAAAAGGTCAAAACCATCGATGAAGCGTGCGCCAAGATTGGCCGCGACCCGCAATCGCTGCGCCGCTCCTACCTGATGTTCGATCCGACCGCCCGTGCCAGCGGCGGCGCCTATGCCTATTATCAATCCGTCGCTGCCTTCGAGGAGATGGCCGGACGGGTGATGGAAACTGGCTTCAGCGAACTTTGCCTCTACTATCCGACCCGGCCGGAGCAGGTTGGCGTGTTCGAGAAGATTGCAACGGACGCGCTGCCGAAACTAAGAAAGGCTTGACGTCGATCGTCGCAATGGCACCTTTGCGTGCGTCCCAGGAAAGCAGCAGTGAGACCGAACAGATGACCCAAGCGATGGTGTCGGCGCCGCAGCCGGAAGCAGTCGAAGCCGGACTGGATATCCTGAAGGCCGGTGGCAACGTCGTCGATGCAGCAATCGGTGCAGCCTTCGTGCAAACCGCGGTTGACCCGCAAATGTGCGGCATTGCCGGCTTCGGCTCCATGCATCTCCATCTCGCCGAGCAGGGGGTTCATAAGCTTATCGACTTTCACGGCCGGGCGCCCCTGGCGACGCGCCCGGACATGTGGCAGGACCTGATCGTTCGCGAGTGTGACGATGGTTTTGGCTTTGTCTTGCACGGCGAAGTCAACGAAATCGGCTACCAATGCATGACCACGCCGCTGACACTCAAAGCCTTTGACGAGGCGTTGAACCGCTACGGCTCGCGGCCATTGGCCGAACTGATGCAGCCGGCCATCGGCTACTGTGAGAACGGCTTTGCCGTGCGCCCCCATGTTTATGGCTTCTGGACGCGCGGGGCTGAAAACGGCCGCATCGCGCGCCGGCGCGGCCTCACCGACGATCCCGCAACCGCCAAAATTTATACCAAGCCCGACGGCTCGCTCTATGGAGTCGGGGAAGTTTTGCGCAACCCGGACATGGCCCGGACCTACCGCGCGATTGCGGAACACGGCATCGACATCTTCTACACCGGCGAGATTGCCGGCCAGATCGATGCCGACATGCGCGCCAATGGCGGCATGATAACGCGCGATGACCTGGCCCAGTGCGAAATCGAACTGAACGAGCCGCTGTGGACCGATTACCGCGGCTATCGCGTCGCCACAAACCCACCGCCGGGCGGCGGGCTGATGATCGTCGAGATGCTCAACGTTCTCGAGAACTTCGATCTGGCGGCGATGGGCCATAACTCGGCCGATTATATTGCGACGGTCTCGGAAGCGATGAAGATTGCAACGCTCGACAAGGACCAGCGCACCGGCGACCCGCGGTTTGTCGACGTTCCCATCGACCTGCTGACATCTAAATCATACGCGCGGGAGATGGCCGAGCGCATCAAGCGGGGCGAAAAAACCCATGTTCCGCGCGTGAACGGCGGCGGTTATGAAAGCCGCGAGACAACCCACATTTGCGTCGCCGATGCCAAGGCCAACGCGGTGTCGATGACGCATTCGCTCGGTTCAAGTTCCGGCGTTGTCACGGATGGTCTCGGCTTCATGTACAACAACTGCATGATGGTGTTCGACCCCCGGCCCGGCCGCGCCGGCTCGCTCGCGCCGGGCAAAGCACGATTTTCGGCGCTGTCTCCGACCATCGTCTTCAAGGGCGACACCCCCTACCTGTTGGTCGGTGCTCCGGGCGGCACAACGATCACGATGGGCAACTTGCAGGCGATCCTGAACGTTATCGACTTTGGCATGACGGCGCAGGAGGCCGTTGCCGCGCCGCGCTTCACGACGACGTCCGATACCATCGAGGTGACGAACCGCATCCTGCGGGCAACGGAGCAGGAGTTGCAGGCGCGAGGATATCCGACCAAGCGCCATGCGCTGAGCTACATGACGCCGACGGTCCACACCATCCGGATCAGCGACGGCGTTCTGGACGGCGGCGCCGACCCCTCCGGCGACGGCATGGCAGCGGCCATTTGATATCCGCTGATATCCGCGGCCGGATCATCGCTTGCCAGGTCGGACCGCCCGTCAGTCGCGTCGCCGTGACAGCAGCTGAGCCCACGGCTCGACCGTGCCTGCAAGACCGCGCCCTTCACCGCGCGTTGTTGAGATCACATCAAAGCCTGCGTCCGCGAGATAGCCTCTGAGTTCGGCCTCACAGTAGTAGGCATAGTAGCGGCCCAGTGCATCGCGCGCGTGGCCTTCGCCGAGTTTCATGGCGAGGTGCAAAACACCCTGATCGTTGAGCGCAACGGCCAGTGTTCGCAGATAACCGGGAAAGTTCTCGCGTTGCATGTGGAGCAGGCTGAAACTCGCCCAGATGCCGTCGAAAACGCGCTCGCCCGTGACGTCCTCGAAATTGGCCTGGCGGGCAGCTATCGCGTATTTTCGCTGCGCCATCCGGACCATTTCCCGTGATGCATCGACGGCGTCGACCCGCAGGCCCCACGCGAGCATGAACGATGCGGCGTTGCCGAGGCCGCAGCCGAGATCGAGCACCAGGCTGCCCGGCTGCAAATGCTCCACGAATTCGACCAGCGCAGCAGGCGGCTCCTCCCCGTCGACAAGTTCGGCGTAGTCCGCAACACGGGCATCATACGCTGCAATCGTAAGATCGTCCGCCATGCCATCACCTTTGTGCTTTCAATGTCAGCTCGTCCCGACCGTCCTGGACAATCTCGACCCAGTTGCGCATTGTTTCAACGGCTCGCCGGGACGAGCCTATGCAAAAATGCGGATTTGCCAATGACCACTGCAGTCTCAACCGAACCGATTGGCTACATGGAACGCACGCGTATCTACTACCGCGCGCTCGGCTACAAGTCCGATTACATTTGGTCAACGTTCGACGATGTGCCGTTCGCCAGGCTCAGTAAACCGCTCGCCGAGGCCCGGCTCGGGGTCGTGACAACGTCGCTGCCGCCGGATCTGGTCGACACCAACGCAATCGGCGGCAAACAGCTGTGGTCACGGGCGACACGGGATATGCCAGAGCGCATGGCAACCGACCATCTCGCCTGGGACAAGGAATCAACACATACGCGGGATCGTGAAAGTTTTCTGCCGATCAATAGGCTTGGCGAGCTGGTGGCGAACGGCGTGATCGGCGGCCTGAGCGCGCGCGTGCACGGGGTGCCGACCGTCTACAGCCAGCGCCAGACCATCGAGAAGGATGCGCCGGAGATCTGGCGCCGGATCAAGGAGGATGGTGCCGATGCCGTGATGCTGGTGCCGTTGTGACCGGTTTGTCACCAGACCGTGAGTCTGGTTGCCCGTCATATCGAAGCGCAAGGCATTCCGACCGTGGTGATCGGCTCGGCGCTGGATATTGTCGAACACTGCGGCGTTCCACGCTACCTGTTCACCGATTTTCCGCTCGGCAACCCGTGCGGGCCGCCCTGGCAGAGCGCAATGCAATTGGACATCGTCCAGACGGCGGCATCGCTGTTGATCGATGCGAGCGCAGCGCGGACGACGCTCAGGGCTGAGCACAGGTGGCCGGACAGCGCCAACTGGCGGCAGCGTTACGGCCGGGTTGATGCGGCCGAACGGGAACGGCTTCGAGCCGTCGGCGAGGAACGCAGAAAGCGCCAGGCCGAAATCAAATCAAAGCTCGACAAGACCTAGGGCCTGTTGAGTATCAGGCGCCATTGATGATTGCCGCCACGGCGTAGATCATCGCGCTGAAGCTGGCGTCAGTTTTGTCGCTGCGCGTGGCGATGCGTTTGAGCTCTTTGAGTTTGCAGAAGAAATTCTCGATGAGATGACGCCACTTATAGATTTCGGCGTCAATCTCCAGCGGCGTGTCAATTCCGGAGTGAAAGTGGGCCAGTGGAGCGGCGGCGAGGTGCCGGTGGCGACAAGTACGTTCATGTTTTGCTCTTCAAGCTTGGCGACCGCCGCTCCGTTGGCAAAGCCGCTGTCAGCAAGCAGCGTGTGCGGTTGCCCGAGCGCAGCATCAATGCCGGCCACTGCGGGCAAGAGTTCGTTCTTGTCGTTGGCTGAGTTGGTGACATGCGATGACAATACCAATTGCGTGCCATCAGCGTCGACGGCAGCCTCGGCGTTTTAGGCTTAGATCATCGTGCTTTAAGTTGGAACCGCTATTGCGGTTCCAACTTAAAGCACGATGATCTAGCTAAAGTCCGACAGACTGATAGACAAACAGCACCGCCACGTTAGTTTTTCAGGAGACTGTTAGGTGCCTGTCAGGTATTGTGGAACATCTGACAGTTCTTCTGCCGAGAAGCTTAACCCCATCTCTTTGGTTGTCAGCGCTCGTAACACCTTGGCCTGCTCGCGATCTCGTCGACGCTTCTCAGGTGGTCTGGACTGCAGCTTGGATACCCATTCTTTGAGCAGTGCAAACACCCGAATATCAGGCACAACAATTCGATAGGGCATGCCCCGCCGGTCGATGCCGATCGCCTCGAACGGCTTCAGCACAAGAAGCTCCGCCATCCCAGCCATTGGATTGACTGAGATGTCGCCCGGCATGTCGGTCTCATCAATACTGCCGGTATCCTCTGCCAGAAGCTCGACAATGAAGCCATCCTTGTTCTCGGCAGCGATGCCGTACTGCCGAGAAACATCGAAGCTCCTGTCAGCTCGCTTCAACAGTTGAATCACCGCAGGCCTCGGCACCTTGTCGATCCGCAAGACCAAACGCTCGCGGCTGTCCCAAAGCAGATCAGCGTCGCCGGTTTCCATCAGCGGCTGAGCGATGTGCACACCCGCCAGTGCTTCATAGGCATACAACGCATTGGTGCCGACCACCTTAATGCGACCACCGAGGAGCCCATGCTCGTCGAGCTGGCGAAGGATGTCAGCCGTCAAGCGCGGCATGCGCCCGAGGCGGTAACCTCGATTAACCGGCGCCAATTGCTTGAGTCGCGCATGCGTCGATTTCATGCGCTCAATCACGGCTTCGCGCTCGGCCATATAGTTTTGGCGCTGTTGTTCCGTCTCTGGTGAACGGATTCCAAGGTGCTTTTGATAGCTTAGCTTGCGCTCAACCAGGTATTCACGACCCTTCACACGACGCCACGACAGCCTCGCCGTGAACTCACCATCGTGACCGTTCCAAGTTTGCCGAGCGGCCTCACGCCACACGCGATAGGCCTGCTGCGTCTCGATCTGCTGCCGCGACTGCTCATCACTGAGCGGGATGTAGTTATTCATGTCTAACCTTTTGATTTTCAACAAAATGACACCTTGAAGAGGGTTAGTCAACAATTGAGCGTCATTTTCAATATTTTCAATAGGTTAGATCATGAAAACCTCATCTTTCATCCGTATTCACAAGTCACGTCGCGTGACACCTGCAATGAAAGCAGGGATATCCGACACGGTGATGAAGTGGGAAGATCTGCTGGCCGTCTATGATGAGCAAGCGCCCAAGCCGGACTTATGCCTATGCAGAGGGAGGTTTCTCCGGTAGTTTGGAAAAACAGGCCTATTGGAGCATCCGACATGACGGCTGGCGAGTTCAATTTGGCGTTGGCCGCGCTCGGGTTTTCCCAGGTTGAGTTTGCCAAGCTGATCGGCGTTCACGATCGAACCGTGCGCAAGTGGGCTCTCAATCAGTCACGCGTGCCGGGGCCGGTCATTGTGCTGCTCAATCTGTTGCGTGAGCGACCGGAGCTGGTGCAGGTTATCGCCAGCATGGAGCCGCCAGATCCGCGGGCGCGGGCATCCTAATTACCAGCCTTGCGATCGTCAGCCTCTTCGCCGCGCCTCGGCTGTGAACGGCGAACGCCCAGTCGACGTAGGCCAGCGCCACCATCGCGCGCATGCATATACTCGGCAAGCTGAAAATTGTGTAGCAGTCGTTCGGCCCCACTTCGCACCGAACCGTCGGTGCAGTGGCGCATCTCGGAACCGAGCGGAAACAGGACCCAATGGCCTCGTTGATCGATCATGAAACGCTGGCGCGGTTGCGCCAAAACGCCGACCTTTCGGCGTATTGCTTTGCCGAGGCGCTCGGTGCTCTTGCCGCGGCTTCCGGCCAGCCGGATAGCGCCGATCTCGAACACATCGCAGAAACCGCACAGGCGGCGACATTCGCACTGGTTGCGCTTACCGAGTACATCCAGATCGCAGCCCGCGCCGACAACCAGACCACCATCCTGATTTGCCCGACCCTGCAGTGAGGCCCGAACGATGGCACGTGCGTGTTATGTTCCGCAGTATCTGACGGCCGCATTCAAGGGCTTCACCTTTGATTGCACGGTCGCCGAATCGAACCACGGCCGGCGCGGTGCGGAAGGTGAATTTCCGTTCTCCGAGGTCACCGCCTACGCCGACATGGGCCGCAAAATCCGCGTCTACCCGCTCGAGTTTCGGTTTGTCGAGAACACCCACATCGAGGATGTGCAGAACTTTATTGCGGTGCTCGAGTCGCCGGGCCCGGGGCTGCTGGTGCATCCGACGCGCGGCCAGGTCCAGGCGGCGGTGCGCTCGGCATCGTTTCGCGATGAGATCCTCGACGGCAAGGGCATCACCACGGGCCGTGTCGAGTTCGTCGAGGCCAATGACTGGCTGGTCGGTGGCATCGCGCTTGGCCGCTCGCTGTTCGGTCTCGATGTCAGCGCCGCGGTCGGGGCGCTGGGCGACATCTTCGAGAGCCGCTATAACCCGCGCGATGTGCCGTTCTATGCCATCGACGAGGTGCGCCGGATCGCGTCCGGTGCAGTGACCTTCATCCATGATGAGTTGCTCGGCGTCGTTGGCCTGACGGACGGTGATGACACCGCGCACCACATCGCCAGCGACATGGCGTCAGTGGCAGACGACAGAGGCCGGCTCGACACACCCGGCGAGGTGCGCCGGGCCATCACCGGCGGCCTCGCCGCCATCGACCGCTATGGCCGCGCCAGTGATGCCAAGTTTCAGTCGTTTCGCACCACGGCAAACTGGGCGGTTGATCACGCGCGCGCCCCGACCAAGCCGTTCGCGCAGCAGACACGCAACGCCGTTGTCATGCTGACCCGCTCATCGGCGGCAGCCTACATGACCCGCGCCGCGCTGGAAAAGCCGGCGACGTCGCTGCAGCAGGGCCTGATGGATTACGACGTTGTCGCGGCCATTCTGCAAAGCGAGATCGAACTGGCAATCGAAGACTGCGATTCAAATCTGCATCTGGTTCTGCACAATTTCAAAGCTGACGCCGATGCGCAGATGCTGGCCCGCGCCTATGCCGCGCCGCCGATCATCGTCTACGATCTCGGCCGGGCAATGAGTTCGCTCGAAGCCTCCTTCCAGATCTACGGTTGCGCCGACCGCAACGTCACGATCGAGACGCACAACCGCAATGCGCTACCATGGCTGATCGGGCCGCAGATCATCGCCCCGACACCGCAAGGAACCAACCGATGACCTATGAGGCGGCAGCGCACCGCTCGCGACGGCGGAGCTGGCTGGCCGCCACACCCTCTCAGTCGTCATCCCGTGGCTTGTCCACGGGACCCATCTCACCGCCGGCGCCGCGCGGCCGGCAAGCAGCACGACCGCGCCGCACGCCACACATGCCACCCCTGCCGCACGATGGATCCCGGTGACGCGCACCGGGATGACGGTTGAGGGGGCAGCGCACCGCTCGCGGCCGCGGAGCTGGCGACGACGGCGGCGATGGCGGTGCTTGGCGGCGATGGTGCTCGCGGCGGCGACGGTGCTTGGCGGCGATGGTGCTTGGCGGCGATGGCGGAGCTAGCTGACCGGCACACCCTCTCAGTCGTCATCCCGTGGCTTGTCCACGGGACCCATTTCACCGCCGGCGCCGAGGCATCGGCAAGCAGCGCGACCGCGCCGCACGCCGCATTGGCGGTCCCGGCCGCACGATGGATCCCGGTGACGCGCACCGGGATGACGGTTGTGGAGTTTGGTCTTGGAGCAACGCCTCGGCAACGGGCACACCCTCTCAGTCGTCATCCCGTGGCTTGTCCACGGGACCCATTTCACCGCCGGCGCCGAGCTGTCGGCAAGCAGCACCACCGTGCCGCACGCCGCATTGGCGGTCCCGGCCGCACGATGGATCCCGGTGACGCGCACCGGGATGACGGTTGAGGGGGCAGCGCACCGCGGCGCTGGCGACACACCGCTCGCGGATCGGCCGCGTTGCCCGTCGCAAGGCGACAGTCGAAGTGATCCTCTAGTCGCCCAATTTCTCACTTTTGGCTTATGTCTTTGATGTCTTGGCCGCCTTCGACCGCCGCCCGCCTTGCCTAGCCTTGGGAGGTTTAACCTTCTTTGCAGGCTTGGCTCGCTCTTCCGCAAACAGCGACAGCTGGGCCGGTTTCGGCCGGATACCGAGAACACCGGCTAGCGCCCGGACATTCTCAATGCGCACATTGCGATCCAGGCGGTCATAGTTCAACTGTCGCCATTTCACGGCGGGCAGTTTTGCGGCATTGGGCACGTTCAACGTGGACCAATCGGGGTTGCCGGCCTCGAAGTCGACCAGGAACGTCCGATGGTGGGCGGGCATATTGGCGATGACAGCAGTAAACATGCGCTCGCGCGCATCGAGCAAATCATCGAGCGGGACATCCTCTTCGGTCATGCCGACGAAATTGTTCTCGAACTCGGCGGCGATGTCCTTGCGCGGCGTTGCCAACAGTTCCGCCATCGGCCGGTTATGGCTGATCAGGTAGATGAGGAAGGCTTCGCGCAAGTTATCGGTTACGCCTTCATTAGCGAGCAAGTCGCGCACATCGAACAGGTCGCGTGGATGCTGGCGGTCAAGGGCGGCAACGATCTTGCCGGCGTAGAGATCGGCAAATGAGACAACGCGCATTTCAGCGAACCCGAAATCTTTCTCGATTCTGGCGCAGACCGGGTGACTGACGGGCTCAAAGACGCATCCGCGCAGGACCGGTGTGACCTCGATCTTGATCTGCGTGCGACCCTCCTGGAGCATCAGGCGCGTGATGGTGTTTTCGCGGACGGTCTGGGATATGCGGGCACGCGGTATGGCCTTGGTAAGGCGGCCCTCGATGCGCTTCATCGCCTTGTCGATGGCGCCGAGCGAGCGCGGACGCGGCAGGACGGTGAGGTATGTAAGATCGATATCGACCGACAGGCGCGGGAGATCGCGCACGAACAGGTTGATGGCGGTGCCGCCCTTCAGTGCGAAACACGTTTCCCCGTTGATTGCCGGGATTGCCCGCAGCAACAACGCGACCTGCTGTCGGAAGCGAGGATCAAACGGCATCGAGATCTCCGGGCACGGTTATCTGATAGCGCGTGTCGTAGCGACCGGCCTTGACGATCTGGCGTTTGCCGCGACCAAGATCGATAGCGCTGTGGTCGAGATGCTTAAACCAGGCGTGGTTGTGACGCTCAGCGAAGAACAGGAACAACCGCTTGATTTTGATGCTCTGGCAATCGGCGAGCAGGGGAGTGAGTTTTCGGGGGCTCAATGTCGAAAGCCCATCCATGACGGCGTCGACCTGGTGAAAGCTCTCATGGTCGGGCAACTCGGCCATGACTTCGAGGATGGCGCGCTCGGGCGAGGCGTAGACGAGCGGCCAGTTCCACGGCCCCCACGGCTCGATGTGGAGCGCCGGAGATTGCGCAGGCGGTTCGTTGTTGGCAAGACAATGCGGAGCAGTCGACGCACGGTAACGCTTAAACCGCGTGGTGTCGTTTCGGACGGTGAATGTGGCGTTGGTTGGAAGCTTGCTGAGCCACGTTGGCGCTCGGTCCGGCCCAGACAAGTGAACTGTCGGTTGACCGCGATTGAGGAAGTGACCGAAGCCGTGGTGTTCCAGGGCCGTCATACCGGTAACGATGAGGTTTCGCTCAAGCAGGGTCTGCAGCGAGACGACGATTTGATGCCAGGAAAGAGGGGTATCGCGCCGCTGATACACCCGCCGCGCCGGCTGGCTCAGCCAACCGGCGGCGACATACTGTGTACGCAGCGGCGTTGAGTAGCCGTGAACTGTCATCCAGGCCGCGTCGACGATAAGGCCCTCGGGTAGGTGGTGCTGCAGCCAGTTTAATTTTTCTTCATTTTGCTTAGTCACACTTAGTAAAATAACGGATTCTTAAACCAATAGCAAGTTTAACGATTCTTGATTTTACTAAGTCAGGTTTAGCAAACTCGGAACATCACAAACCACCGCAGTATGGTGCGCTCGCGGCAGGGCTATCAACTATCGGTTGCGCGGCGACGGTGGTGCTCGCGGCGGCGGCGACGGTGTTCGCGGCGACGGCGGAGCTAGCTGGTCGCCACACCCTCTCAGTCGTCATCCCGTGGCTTGTCCACGGGACCCATTTCACCGCCGGCGCCGAGCCGTCGGCAAGCAGCGCGACCGCGCCGCACGCCGCATTGGCGGTCCCGGCCGCACGATGGATCCCGGTGACGCGCACCGGGATGACGGTTGTGGAGTTTGGTCTTGGAGCAACACCTCGGCAACGGGCACACCCTCTCAGTCGTCATCCCGTGGCTTGTCCACGGGACCCATTTCACCGCCGGCGCCGAGGCATCGGCAAGCAGCACGACCGTGCCGCACGCCGCATTGGCGGTCCCGGCCGCACGATGGATCCCGGTGACGCGCACCGGGATGACGGTTGTGGAGTTTGGTCTTGGAGCAACGCCTCGGCAACGGGCACACCCTCTCAGTCGTCATCCCGTGGCTTGTCCACGGGACCCATTTCACCGCCGGCGCCGAGGCATCGGCAAGCAGCGCGACCGCGCCGCACGCCGCATTGGCGGTCCCGGCCGCACGATGGATCCCGGTGACGCGCACCGGGATGACGGTTGTGGAGTTTGGTCTTGGAGCAACGCCTCGGCAACGGGCACACCCTCTCAGTCGTCATCCCGTGGCTTGTCCACGGGACCCATTTCACCGCCGGCGCCGAGCCGTCGGCAAGCAGCGCGACCGCGCCGCACGCCGCATTGGCGGTCCCGGCCGCACGATGGATCCCGGTGACGCGCACCGGGATGACGGTTGTGGAGTTTGGTCTTGGAGCAACGCCTCGGCAACGGGCACACCCTCTCAGTCGTCATCCCGTGGCTTGTCCACGGGACCCATTTCACCGCCGGCGCCGAGGCATCGGCAAGCAGCACCACCGTGCCGCACGCCGCATTGGCGGTCCCGGCCGCACGATGGATCCCGGTGACGCGCACCGGGATGACGGTTGTGGAGTTTGGTCTTGGAGCAACACCTCGGCAACGGGCACACCCTCTCAGTCGTCATCCCGTGGCTTGTCCACGGGACCCATTTCACCGCCGGCGCCGAGGCATCGGCAAGCAGCACGACCGTGCCGCACGCCGCATTGGCGGTCCCGGCCGCACGATGGATCCCGGTGACGCGCACCGGGATGACGGTTGAGGGGGCAGCGACCAGCTCGCGGCCACGGAGCTGGCGACGACGACGGCGGCGGTGCGCGTTCTGCGCGACTGTTCTGCAAGGCGGGGCAGACGTTTAAGGCTGAACGTCGAACAACAACGGCAGCAGGTTTCGGGTCGATGCCCGAAACGCCTTTCTCCCCGCCGTGAACGACGGGGTTTCTCGCGGAGATTGAAATGACCTATCCGCCGGTGGCGCCTGTCCGGATCTTCATTGGCGGCCAGGAGCTTGAAGGCTGGACGACCTTCAACCTGACCCGGGACAAACAGAACCTGACCGGCAACTTTTCCGTTCAGCTGTTCTTTTCCTATGTCCCGGACCAGCCGGTTCTGGCGCAAGCCGTCCGCGGTGCCGACTGTGCGATCTATGTTGGCGGTCACCTGGCACTGTTCGGTTCGCTTGACCGCCGTCAGGGCAGCGATGCACCGCGCAAGGGCGACGGCTTCAAGATCGCACGCCAGGCGCAGATCACGAAATCGTCCTATACCGTGACGCTGACCGGCCGCGGCCAGACCAAGCGCCTGGCCAATTCAAGTCAGGACCATCCGACCTCAACCGAGCTTGGCGCCAAGACCAAGCGCGCCACCCAAAAGCTGATCGAAAACTTCGGTGTCGTGCTCGACTGGCGCGGCGAAGATCTCGACATGGACAAGATCAGGTTTCGCGACGGCATCGTTGTTAGCGACGAGCTGCGCCGCATTGCCGCCGAGTACGGCTATCATATGTTCGAAACCCGCGACGGCAGGCTGCGGGTAACGGACCGGTCCGGACCTGAAACCGGCGAGGCATTGGTGCTCGGCGACAATATCCTCGAGTTTTCAGCGTCCCAGGACGAGGAAAGCGCCAACAGTTCGGTCAAGGTCAAGGGCCAACGCACGGTTAAGAAGATCCGAGGCCGGGCCGCGGTTCAGCGCGAGAAAGTCTTCGCCGACAAGTGGGTCGGCAACTATTCGCCGCTGATCGTTCAGCACTTTACGGATGCTTCGGATAAAGCCCTCGAGCGCCGCGGCCGCTTCGAGTTGGACCAGCTCGCAGCCCAAGCCAAGGACGTCACGGTCAAGGTGTTTCATGTCCAGTCGCGGACCGGCGCGCCCTGGGATATCGGGCAGTTGCACGAGGTCATCGTGCCGCCGGAAGGCCTGGCCGACATCATGGAATGCACGCGCCTTGTCTATAACGTCAGCGCCAGAGGCGAGCTGACCACGACGCTGACCTTGAACCCGCCGCGCTCAGCCGCGGCGACGGCCACACCGGGGGCCGCACTTGCCAATGTCGCGGCCGGCGGCGCGCTCAACACAGCCGCCTCCGGCGGCGCGCTCAACACGGCCGCCTCCGACGGGCGCTATCCCGACAACTGGTCATCGGCCGAGATCGTGACCAACTTCGACCTTGGCAACAGTGGCGTCGACGGCATCGCGGTTGACCGGGCGAAGCCCATACCGCCGCTTCGCCTGCCCTCCAATTTGTGACGGTGCTCGCATGACAACCCACCATCAACATCCCGACCGCAACCGCGATCTGCAAGATGCCAACGAACGCCACACGTTCGTCGAGATCAAGTATGTCGAGGGCGGCGGCCATGAGGTCAAGGTCAAGGGGACCGGCACCGAGGACCCCGAAGTCATCGTCTACAATCCCGGCATGCTCGGCCACTACCCGAAGGACACCGACGCTGAGGTAACGTTGATCAGCCTTGGCTCGGATACCAACCTGAAGTTGGCGCTGATCCACATTCCCCACGACAAGGAACGCCAATGGCGCGAAGGCACCAACGGCATCCAGAAGTTCGACGACCCCGGCAAAGCGGTGGAGTTCAACAGCCAGCGCACGCACGCGACGGACGATAATTTTGCAGTTGGATCGAACGGCGCCATCGAGGTTGTCGGCAACAACGTCTACATCCGCGGCGAATTGCATGTTAGCGGCAACGTGCGTGCCGCCAGCGGACCCGCGCCCGGTGCACCGGCCGCCGTCATACCCGGCTTTAGCGCTTAGCGCGTCGACGGGTTAGGCTTCCACATACGCCCCGGTCGCGCAGAACGCGCACCGCTGCCGTCGCCGTCAAGCACCGCCGCCGCGAGCGGATCGCTGCCCCCTCGATTGTCATCCCGGTGCGCGTCACCGGGATCCATCGTGCGGCCGCCCCCGCATGTGCGGCTTGTGGCACGATCGTGCTGCTTGCCGATGCCTCTGCGCCGGCGGTGAGATGGGTCCCGTGGACAAGCCACGGGATGACACCTGAGAGGGTGTGGCGGTCAGCTAGCTCCGCC
The DNA here is from genome assembly GCA_965223355.1 of Hyphomicrobiaceae bacterium. Taxonomy (GTDB): domain Bacteria; phylum Pseudomonadota; class Alphaproteobacteria; order Rhizobiales; family Hyphomicrobiaceae; genus Tectiglobus. Next base: position 522,693 of record CBDCWE010000003.1, on the reverse strand, counting down.
GTCGTCGCCAGCTCCGCCGCCGCGAGCGGATCGCTGCCCTCTCAACCGTCATCCCGGTGCGCGTCACCGGGATCCATCGTGCGGCCGGGACCGCCGATGCGGCGTGCGGCGCGGTCGCGCTGCTTGCCGATGCCTCGGCGCCGGCGGTGAAATGGTCTTGGCTGCTTGCCGGCCGCTCGGCGCCGGCGGTGAGATGGGTCCCGTGGACAAGCCACGGGATGACACCTGAGAGGGTGTGGCGGCCAGCTAGCTCCGCCGTCGCCGCGAACACCGTCGCCGCCGCGAGCACCGCCTCGCCGTCGTCGCCAGCTCCGCGGCGGCGAGCGGTGCGCTGCCCTCTCAACCGTCATCCCGGTGCGCGTCACCGGGATCCATCGTGCGGCCGGGACCGCCGATGCGGCGTGCGGCGCGGTCGCGCTGCTTGCCGATGCCTCGGCGCCGGCGGTGAAATGGTCTTGGCTGCTTGCCGGCCGCTCGGCGCCGGCGGTGAGATGGGTCCCGTGGACAAGCCACGGGATGACACCTGAGAGGGTGTGGCGGCCAGCTAGCTCCGCCGTCGTCGCCAGCTCCGCCGCCGCGAGCACCGCCGCCGCCAAGCATCGTTTGCAAACAGCATTGGTTCCAATTCAAGGACCGAAGCTCTGAGGACACCTCATGTCACATCATTGCGATGTCGCGCCGGCCGGTCGGCGGCGGCTGTTCTGGACGTTCCAGCAGCACTGCGCGCACGATGAGGGTGTGTGCGGTGAGGACTGCGCCATTCCCGCGCACGTTCTCAACGACATCAAGGACGCCGCCGGTAACGACATTGGCGGCACCATCGACGTTGCCAATTATGTCCGATCGCTGGCGCTGTCGATCCTGATGACGGACAACCGGCGCACCACCCACCATTGTCCGGCCCGGCCCGGCCGACGTGGCGGACACTGGGCCGATTGCCTGCGCGGCGATGGTCGCGCGTCCGGCTCGACAATTCGCGATCTGCCGGTCGGCTGCAATGTTCAAGAGACGTTGCAGCATATCCGCACCGCGCTGCGCGAAGACTTAAACAAGATGGTGGTGTGGGGTGTCGCCTCCGAGATCGACGTCGAAGCCGACTACGACGGCGGCGGCAGTTTCACTGCAACCGCGTTGATCCGCGCATTCCATGAGAACATCACCGTCGGCGTCCGCGGCGCCCGCCTGGCCGGCGCCTGGATTTGGGAGACACAGCCGCAGCGATGAGCACAGCAGTTCGACGGCCGACGGTGCAGGAATCCTTTGAGCGGATTCGCAACCGCCTGTCGGTTAACGTTTTGGGTGGCGCGCAAGTCGTCCCCGAGACGCCGGAGTGGTACGTCGCCACCAACGAATTGGCGGCCGAGCAATTCTTCTATTCGCTGGCCGACCAGCAATGGCGCGAGCGTGATCCGCGCTATGCGTGCTGCGATAACCTGATTGAGATCGCAGCGTTCGACGGCATTTATCCGCGCCCGGCGGCCCATGCGCAGGGCTTTGTCACGATCACCGGGCGCAGCGACACCGCGATCCCGAGGGATCTGCAGTTCGCCGTCGACGACAACGTGTACGCGATCGACAACACGACCATCTATCCAGCGGTGATGCCGGGCGCAGGCGAAGTGACCGTCCGCGTCACGGCCGAAACCCCGGGTGAGAGCGGCAACATCATCGCCGGCACCCGGACCGGCACAATCACCAATCCGCCGGCCGGCCTCGACACCACGATTACGATTGCGGGCGGCAACTTTTGCGGCGGCAGCAAAGCCGAAGACTGCGAAGCGTTCCGTCAGCGCTATCTCGAGCGCATGAAGTTCAAGCCGCGCTTCGATCTTGCACGCATCGAACAGGATCTGCTCGAATACCCTTGCGCGACGCGCGTTTGCCGCCGCACCTGCACGTGCTGCCCCGAGATCGGATTGCTCGAATACTACGTGTTTTTCGACAACACGTTCGATCATGGCGTGCCGCCGCCCGAGATCGCCGACGACATCTCGAACTGGTATTTCGGCACCCCCGTCGGCGCCGGCCGCGGCCGCGCCGAATGGGGCATTGTCGGCGGCATTTTCGTGCCGAGCGTCGAAGTCATGGACATCAACCTGCGCGGCGTGCCGTGCCTTGCCGACAACCCGAGCGAGGTGTTGCGCCAACGCCTTGCCGGTGTGTTTGACAATTTCTGCCCCGGCGATCCGATCTGCCCGAGCGCGTTTATCTCGGTTGCAACGCAACTGCTCGGTGAGACGGCCGGCTGCAACATGAGCGTTGACATGGTGCTGCGATCCGACCCGGACGGTTTGGCGCTGTGCGATTATTACGAGCCGGGCTGTGATGTGGCGCTGGTCGCCGGCAACGTGACGATCGAAAGCGAATAGTGATGAGCCACAGTGTTGGTTGCCCGTGTCCGCGGCTTGGCCTTGACGGCCACGTCTGTGTCGGCGAAATCGATCGCGATCGCTGCTGCCCGCCGAAAATCTGCGAGATTGATCTGTGCGATCTGCGCTGCAATCTGGTCGACCTGTTGCCGTCCGGCCCGATGTGGGACCGCGCCAAGGCGCAGGCTTTCATCGGACCGCAATCGGATTGTGATGATTGCCACGATCCGCAGTGCGCCACATGTCACAACCAGCGCTGCCCCGACTGCGGCCCGTGTGTCAGCGTCGTCGGCCACGCGCTCTATACCGCCGATACGCTGTTCGATCGCATCCACGGTGCGCTTTATCCGGCGCTGCGCGAGCAGAGCCCTTACACGGCATATTACACCCTTGACGAATGGCTCGATCGGCTCGGCTGGCAGGACTGTTATCGCTGCGGCTGCCGCGATTGCGACGATGAGAGTGGGCTCGGACCCTTAGAGGTGCTGCGAACCATCAACGGCCGACAACGGGTCGTGTGTTGTGCGCCTGAGTTCTCCGAGGATCTGCAACGCGCGGTCAAGCGCGGTATCGCGATCGCGCTGTGGCGCATCAACAAGGGCATCATTCGTAACGTCGACGCGATCAACTTTGTGATCAGGGAGCTTGGCGCGCGCTTGACGTTTCAATGCTTTCGCGACGTGCCGCTCGATCCCAGGCGCTGTTGGATTGATGATGGCTGGACCGCGGTTGACTGCTTTGAGGAACCTGAGCCAGGCGCCTGCGAACCGCCGGATGAAGCCTATCGCTGCCCTGCCCAAGCCTGCGACAGCCTCACGCTCGGCGGCACGTGCGGTCCGCTCATCCGCCAGTTCTGTTATCGCGTCAGCCCGGACACCGATACCATCCTGGCGCCGCTGGCGAACTGCCCGGATGCCTGCCAGCGCCACGATCCGATCCCGGCCGATCGCGTGACCGCCTGCGCGATCCATCCCGGCAACCCGGTGCAGGCCTACTTCGAGACCCGCAACGCAACCGAGACCTGCGACGTCGGGCGCATCTATCCCGGCGTGCTGGCCGCCGAATGCATCGTCAAATCACTTGCCCCGCCGGGCATCAGAGTGAAAATCGAGCCTTAAGGAACCGATAAATGACCGGCTTTTATCCCGACAATGGTCTTGCGCCGGGTGTGCGCAATAATGGCGTTGCGCTGACGGCGTCGATGAACACCGGCTGTGACATCACTTACTATGATGAAAGGTGCTCGCAGCGCATCGACCCGCGAGCGTTCAACCATCTGTTGTCAGAAATGACAACGATCATGAATCAGGCTGAGGCATGCGACGCCAGCTTCAACTATGACTGCTCGGCGTTCGATAACCTATTCCGCGCAATCGACACCCTGATCAACTGCCGTACTGGAATTACCCGACAAAGTGCTGCGCCGCAGGTCATCCCTCAAAGTACACTCACCTCAATCACAGGCATGACCGACATCATCGGAACCGATCGCTTTATCGACTCAACGTTTGATGGCGAGACACTAAAAATCGGCCCACGGGACGCCGGACGGTGGGTTATGCATGGCTACGTCGAGCCAAACACGAATGCCGGCGGCAGTGCTGGCCGGAACTTCTTGAACCTTGTTGCTGGCGGCCGGACCGTGTCGCGATCTGCAAACGAATATGAAAACCGCGGAGTAAGCGCGAAAATCGAAAGTGCGAAAGATTCTGGACATGGCGTAATCGCTCTATCGTGGCCACTCTCTGTTAACCGGCTAGACGAATTGATGGAGAGTAATGATGGACTATTACATCGGCTTGGATGTGTCGCTGGCCAAAACGGCGATTTCAGTTGTTGATCGAGATGGCGAGATTGTTTGGCGTGGACAGAGTCTAACGACGCCCGAAAGAATTGCATCAGCCATTTCGAGTTTCGAAATGGTTCATCGTATTGGTCTTGAAACCGGACCGTTGTCAACCTGGCTTACGTTAGAGTTGCGGCGGCTCAACCTTCCGGTCGTTTGTCTTGAAGCGCGCCATGCCCATGCGGCTCTATCGCTTCAGATCAACAAAACCGACAGCAATGACGCTGACGGTCTTGCTCAGATTGTCCGCACAGGTTGGTATCGTGAAGTCTCAGTTAAGAGCTATGCTACCCATCGAGTGCGAGCTCTCATTCGTATCAGGGCAAGTCTGGTGGATATGCGCCGCGATCTCAGCAATCAGATCAGAGGATTGTTCAAGACATTCGGCGTTGTCGTTGGTCCGGCAGGGGGTAACCTGTTCGACAAGCGGTGTCTTGAGTTGCTTGACGATAACCAGGATCTTGGCGATGTCATCATGCCTCTATTGCATGTCTGGCGAACAATTGGAGAGCGGATTGGCAGCCTTGATGCCAGGTTGTCGTCGATCGCCCGGCAATCTGAGGTATGCCAGCGGTTGATGACGGTGCCAGGTGTTGGGCTCATTACGGCTCTGTCTTTCATCGCGACGATCGAAGACCCTCATCGGTTCCGACGATCGCGATCTGTTGGTGCTTACCTCGGGCTCACGCCGCGCCGGTATCAATCTGGCGAGTGTGATGTGACGGGTCACATCTCGAAATGCGGTGACGGCTTGATGCGTAGCTATCTTTTTGAAGCTGCCAATGTTCTGCTGACCCGTGTCAAACGAAAATGCGCGCTGCAGGATTGGGCCATGCATCTGGCGAAAAGAAGCGGACCCAAGAAGGCCAAGGTCGCGCTTGCCCGAAAACTCGCTGTTGTTCTTCACAGGATCTGGATCAGCCAGGAACCGTTCGACTGGAAACGCGAAAGTATACCGGCATGACTAGAGCGTGTTCAATTGAAATAGAACCATTCTACCGAGCGGGATTTGATCCGAGATCAAGCGGACCGGTGAAATGCATAGCGGCGCTACGGATGAGACGGGACGCGCAGAGATCGGGGCAAATCCCGCCGGCCCTCCGGGTTTCCAAGCGGCGGCCGCCCAGTGCGTCGTGCGATTTGCCCGTAGCGCCGCTACGGGCTGCATCGCCCTCCTGCTGGCTCGGCGCGCCGCTTGAGAAATAGAATTGCTTCTATTTCAATTGAACACGCTCTAGATCATCGTGCTTTAGAGGCGAGCAACTTTCTGCCTTTATTCGGGATCGTTATTCGGGATCGTTCCGATTCCGAATAAAGGCAGGTTGCTCTAAGTTCACGTACAATCAAAGTCCCGTCTCTCTCGAGCATGCCAACGTGCTCGCGGCCGTCAAGGCCAAGCCTTCGGTTGCCGCTGAAGAAGCGGCAAGCCCTGACCGCCACTGTGCGCGATGGCGTCGCCGGTCTACCGTCGAGGCGGAAGAATGGGGTCGAGGCAGAAGAATGGCCTCTGGTGAGGCCAAACAAAAGAATAGGGCTCAAATTGAGAAGTGAGGAGGATCGACGAACAATAGGCAGATAACCAGGCAGGACCAATCGCCTGAAATCGGACCCCTGCCGGGGCGAGGCACAATCATCCTGTGGGTAGTGTGGCAACGCATCATGCGACTGCGTTCTGGACATAAGGAGATTGACCTCAAGCGACCACCATGGCGCAGCAACCAAACGCGACTGCGAAGACAACACAGCTCCCGGCAAGGTAACGACAGACAGTGGAAACCACGATTAGACAACACTACCTATCTGTCACGGGGTGCGGTGCTAGATGTCAAGTTCGACGATTGGCGGAGTGATCACAATCATATGTTCGGTGGCTACTGGGGTCGAGGGGATCAAGAGGGTCTCAAATGCAGATTGACATCATGCAGCAGTACGAGAAATCGTCTGTTGGGGATTCCGGGAGTTGTTTTCAGAAAAATTCGGATCGATTGTTTCTTATGATCCCGTATCTTCTGCATTCTTGACGGTGTGTTGCATTGGTTCCGATTCAAATAAACTCAACACATGACTATCTCTTTCGTAAGTTAGAGGCGATCGAGTTAAAAAATTCTAGCACACTCTTATAGAACATACCTATCCCCACAAATCCGGCAAAGTTCTGTGCGATATGTTCGCCATGCAGGAGGACCGGCATGACAGAACACAGCAACGATTTGTGGGGATAGGTATGAACGCTAAATGCCAATCAAGTTCAGTTGTGGTGTATGCAACCAGAGTTCCCAGTACTGCGCTAGGTATAAGTAACGGAAAACCTGATATCAGGACAATCCACAGGAGAAGTCCGCGTAGTGGATCTTCTTGAGTATACATTACAGTGCTGCCTGTTTCTCGTCCCATTCTGTCATAGTGAACGCGCTAGTTCATTTTCTACCTGCCTCTGGGGCCATTACAAAAGGCGTATTAGGGTGTTGGTAAATGATTTGGTTCATTGATCTAAATCAATACCTGTTTACATGCGGGAGTTAGTGGTTTTGGAGGGTGCCCGACCCGAGACATAGGTGACACTTCGTACCGGACACATAGGTAACACTTTCCGCATTTTGCGGGAGGTGTTGATGCCGTGGAAAGAGAGTTCGGTGATGGACGAACGTGTCCGCTTCGTTGCCCGCATCCTCGAAGGCGAGGCAATGTCAGACGTCTGCCGCGAGTTCGCGATCTCCCGCAAAACCGGCTACAAGATCTTCAACCGCTACAAGGAGCACGGCGTTGAAGCGCTGACCGACCGCTCGCGCCGGCCGTGGCGCTACGCCAACCAGCTGCCGGCCCAGGTCGAGGCCTTGATCGTGCGCATCAAGCGCGAGAAGCCCAACTGGGGCGCACGCAAGATCCGCGAACTGCTCGTCCGGCGGCTCGCCGGCGACATCCGCGTGCCCGCCAAATCCACCGTCCACGCCGTCCTCGACCGCTACGGCCTGGTCAAACGCGCCAAAACCCGCCGCGGCAAGGCCAAGGGCACCGCGCTCACCGAGGTCGCCCAGCCCAATCAGTTGTGGTGCGCCGACTTCAAGGGCGAGTTCAAGCTCGCCAACCGCAACTACTGTTACCCCCTCACCGTCACCGACCAGGCCTCGCGCTTCATCCTGATGTGCGAAGCCTTGCAATCGACCAAAGAGGCCGGCGCCTTCGACGCCTTCGTGCGCCTGTTCCAGGAGCGCGGCCTGCCGGATGCTATCCGCACCGACAACGGCCTCCCCTTCGCCAGCCCGAACGGGCTCTACAATCTCTCCAGGCTAGAGCATATTCCCGAAAAGTGCGCGCACTTTTTGGATAAGAATATGCGTGAAAACAAACAGATAGAGCACTTTTCGTGACTCCGTATAAACGAAAAATGCTCTATCGGTGTGGTGGCTGCGTCTCGGCATCGCGATCGAGCGCATCAAACCCGGCAACCCGCACCAGAACGGCCGCCATGAGCGCATGCATCTGACCTTGAAGAAGGAGGCATGCCGCCCCGCTGCCGCAAACAGTCTTCAGCAGCAGGCCCGCTTCGATGAATTTATGAGCGAGTTCAATGACGAACGCCCTCACGAAGCACTCGACATGAAAATACCTGCAGACGTCTATCGCGCAGCGCCGCGACCCTACCAGGGCCTGCCGGAGATCGACTATCCGCTGCACGATCGCGACGTGCTCGTGACGTCATGCGGACGCATCTGCATGCACCGCAAGAAGATCAACATCTCAACCGTCATGGCCGGACAGAGGCTTGGAATAAAGGAAGTCGACGACGGCATCTGGCTCGTAAGCTTCATGGCCTACGATCTCGGATACATAGACTTAGAACAGAAAACCTTGCAAACTATCGATACCCCGTTCGGCTCGAGGGTGTCACCCATGTCTTAGGAACGATCTGTTACCTATGTCTCCGGGTCGGACAGGGAAAGTGTGGTGATCCCGGAAGGACTCGAACCTTCGACCTTCGGATTAGGAATCCGACGTTCTATCCATCTGAACTACGGGACCATGCCGTTGGACTGTTAGTCTTGCAGGACACAGCGACGATGTCCACATCTCAATCAAGTGGGAGGATGCAGTGGGGTGGTAAATTTCACTTATCGTTTACTCGCGATTCAGACCCTGAGAAATTGTTTTAAATTAATTGGTTGCGCAGGGGCAACATGTTAGGAATCCGTCGCTCTGAACCGCCCCGGGTTTGCCGGAGGCTGTTTAGTTTGAGTCAGGCGGCGATCTTCAGCTCCTCCAGGCTGGCGTAGTAGGTATCTTCTGCTTCGGCGGGTGGGATGTTGCCGATCGATGAGAGCAGGCGGCGGTTATTGAACCAGTCGACCCATTCAAGTGTCGCGTACTCGACTGCTTCAGGCGATCTCCATGGTCCACGCCGATGGATCACTTCAGCTTTGTAAAGCCCGTTGATCGTCTCGGCCAGTGCATTGTCGAAGCTATCGCCAACACTGCCGACCGATGGCACCAGGCCGGCTTCCGCCAACCGCTCCGTGTATTTGATCGAGACGTATTGCACACCACGATCCGAATGGTGGACAAGGCCGCCGCCGACAACAGGTTTTCGATCATGCAAAGCCTGCTCCAGGGCGTCGAGTACAAAGCCGGCATGTGCCGTCCGGCTGACGCGCCAGCCGACGATGCGGCGGGCATAGGCATCGATGATGAAGGCGACGTACACGAAGCCGGCCCAGGTGGAGACATAAGTAAAGTCTGACACCCACAGCACGTTGGGCCTCGGTGCCTTGAAGTGCCGGTTGACATGATCAAGCGGGCAGGGCGCCGATCTATCCGGCACTGTCGTACGCACCTGCCTGCCACGGATCGCGCCTTGTAATCCCATGGCTTTCATGAGCCGCTCCACCGTGCAGCGCGCGATATCGAAGCCTTCGCGCTTGAGTTGGCGCCAGACTTTGCGCACGCCGTAGACACGAAAGTTCTCATCGAAAACCCTTTGGATCTCAGGCATCAGCACAGCGTCACGCTTAAGACGAGGCGGTGCCGTGTCAGGGTTGATGCGGCGGTGCGCATACGCGTGGTAGGTCGACGGGGCGATCTTGATGACACGGCAGATCGGCTCGACCCCGTACGCAGACCGCTACTCATCGACAAAGCTGATCATGTCTTGGACCGGCGGTCGAGCTCCGCCTGTGCAAAATACGCCGACGCCTTGCGCAGGATCTCGTTGGCCTGACGCAGCTCGCGGTTCTCCCGTTCAAGCTGTTTCAATCGCTCGCGCTCTTCGCTGGTTGGCCCGGGCTTTAGGCCTCGATCACGCTCGGCTTGGCGAACCCAGGTGGACAACGTTTGCGCCGCGCATCCGATTTTGGCTGCAATGGATTCGATCGCCGCCCATTGCGACGTATGCTCGCCGGTCTGATCGAAAACCATCCGCACGGCGCGCTCACGCACCTCCAGCGAATACCTTGGCGATGTCTTTCTTGGATGATTCGTCATAGCTCCAGTCTCTCAAGAGTTGGAGCCTCCGACAAACCCGGGGCGGTTCACTCTATCCTGCTGAGCGACGGAACCTCGGTATCATCAATCGCGACGGCCGGTTCCACCGCTTCGCTCCGCCGCGTGCGCGGCTACGTTCCGCGGCGGAACAAACATGGAATAGTGTCAGGCATGTTGCCGGTTCAAATTGTCAGGTATGCTCCCGGTCGTTCAGTGGCTGGACAGATCGTTCTTGGCTCAAAGCCGCTCTGAAAAGCCCATCACGGGACATTCCGCGTCGATTCCGTCTCGATCAGGCGGGTCGCGCAAAGTACATTCTGCAAAGGTTCATTAGCAACAGCCGTTCGTCTCTCCGCACGGGACCTGCAAATTTTCGATCCATAATCACCCAAGCCCATCGCGTTACGGGATACGGTCAAGCGTGCACTCTAGGACTTTGCGAGTCGATCTTGCGTTGTGCTACTCAAAGCTGAGGAACAAGGACGCAGGAGTATGGTCGTATGCGCCATCGCGAAAACTAAAGTTCTTCTTCTTTGGCACACCCGTCACGCCTAACGCATGCACTCGCCCATCATATTCAGATGCTGGCGCCACAACGCTGAGTTTCTTCCCAGATCGATTGCGCAACCTTATTCGCAAAGGCTGGAACGGTCTTGGCGCAAGAAGGAAGCTCACGCCTGACAGCTGAGACCGGAAATTTTCGAACGCCTTAGTGGGTTCCACCGCCACCACCAGTTTGTGCTGAGGCAGCCAAGTGAAATCGATCTCGCGAACAACAACAGCCCATGGAGACTCTGCTGATATCGCTCCCGAAGTCGTCGCCTTAACGACGGGCAGCGTGCCTTCCATCTGAATTTTCACGCCATAATTGTCTCGGAGCACTTCGAAGTCTTCTATTTCCATCGCACTCTCAACGATGGCTTGCACGCGTGCCATTTGAGATTTTCTTTCATCGTCGAACTGTCCGATCAGGCTAAATTCAGCCAAGAACTCTGCCCTCTGCTCCTCTCCCGACAGTGCCGCCAACACCATCTTGTCACTGATCTTGAGATCGACGTTTGTTGCCTTACAGCCCGTGAGCAGAAGCGCTCCCAATACTCCCAATAGAAGAATGAGTATGGTCTTCGGCATCTGTCCCCCCCTCCGAAAGATTTATCGCCAATCAGCATACAATCTTTTGAAGTTGGAGTCAGCCGGCTGTAGCGAACTTCATCTTCAACCTACTGTTCCGTCACTGACATTTGCCACCACCTGAGTTGCCAAATCAATTGTAGTGCAGGCCATGAGGAATGGTACACGCACAATCACCCTTAGCCGCGGCGATCAGCGCGCCCTCGAGGCGCTCGTCGCGAAGCGCAACACGCCGGCTAGAGCAACCTGCATTTATTCGGAATCGGAACGATCCCGAATAAAGGCAGAAAGTTGCTCGCCTCTAAAGTGGCAATCATCTTTGTGCTTTAAGTTGGAACCGCAATAGCGGTTCCAACTTAAAGCACAAAGATCTAGCTTCGTTTGACCTTGCCTTGCATCCGGGACTTGCTCCCAATCATCTGTTCAGGTGAAGCGATGGGCGGGCTGGCCTAGCTAACAAACGGTGCAAATCACCCAAGGGCGGCACGGTCCCAAACCCGCCCGATCCGGCAGGGTGGCCATCCTGCCGGATCAAGCCTGAACATCGCTGATTCGCAAGAAACAGGCTCAAGATTGAGATTGAAAGGGCGGAGCCCTTAACATATCGCCGCCTTGCGGCGATCCTTAGCGGGGCTTTCAGCCCCTGAAACGCCCCGATAAGGGGATGATCCCCTGGACCTTGGATGTGGCACCGCCTGCGACTTCACAAACCGGTTGCATCAAGCCGTAGCCATTGCAGCGGCCGTCATTTTTCTGATCATTCCACTTGCCGTAGGACCACATATGCGCGTAGTGCTCGCCGCCGCACAGGTTGTTCGGTTCCCAGTGCTTCCAGTTGGAATACCGGGTCACCCTGGCGCCGTTGACCCAGCGCCAAACGCCTTCACTTGCGACATCAGAAGCGCCAATCCAGCAGCCTTGGGGATTTATCGCGTAGTCTTCGATTAGCTTTCTGACGACTTCGTTCTCTTCGGCCGATTCGATCACCACCAGATCTCCACCGCGCTGCTGACAATACGCCCGCGCGTCTGTCCACGTGAGCAACTCGGAGCCAACGAAATACCGGCTTTGCGCCGACGCTTTGTCAATCGGCAACGCAATGGACTCAAGCACCGCAAGGACCGCAATAACACTCAGCAACATCGTGAAACGATACATGACGCTCTGCAAAAAAATGTCCGCATTCTGCGCAAACCATTGCGAATATTGCCGGAACTATAGGGCGTCTGCGATCTGCCCGCAATCCGGGTCCGGTCGCAGTTTCAAAGCCCGGCCTCGTTCGACCGATCTCTGGTTCACGCGTCCGCGGTTCATGTGAAACTCAACAACATGATCGGCCGCAAATGTCGTATCGGTAACATCGTTAGACCAGTCGCCCAATGCGTTGATGACGCGTTGTTCGACCCGCCGACACACTACCGACAATCAGGTGTGCGTTACAAGCGTTTGCTAATCAATTCCGGCGCACGATGACGGCAGTTGAGGTGAAGACCTGCATTAATACCAACCCGCATCAACATTGATGCGGGTTGGTATTAAAGTCGACGCCGCGTTTTGGGCCTGTGGCGGCGCCGGCGCGGCCGCGTTCGCCAGTCGATCGGCGGCGTTGGCCGGCGCAACCCCATGACAGCATCCGCTTGTCGCTGTTCACCTTGCCGAGTGACGCTCTAGTCGCGATAATGATCGACGTTCAGGTGACATGATCCGGGCTAGACGTCGACGCTGGCGGCGAGCGCGTTTTCCTGGATAAACTCGCGACGCGGTTCAACGACGTCGCCCATCAATTTGGAGAAAATATCGTCCGCTTCCGACAGGTCCCCGATCTTGACCTGCAACAGCGTGCGGGCGTCCTTGTCGAGGGTCGTCTCCCAAAGCTGGTCCGGGTTCATTTCCCCGAGCCCCTTGTAGCGCTGCAGCGAGATGCCTTTGCGGCCGGCGGCAAATACCGCCTCGATCAACCCTCGCGGCCCGAAAATCGCCTCTTCGGTGTCCTTGCGCACAAGCTTTGCCGGGCCGTCGTAGATTTCCTGCAAATGCGGATGGCGTTCATGCAGGCGGCGCGCTTCGAGCGAGCCCAAAAGTGCGCGATCCAACACATGCGCTTCGGCGACGCCGCGGACTTCGCGCGCAAACACAAAGCCGTCGTTGCCGAACCGGCCGGTCCAACCGCGCTCGGTTTCTTCCGAGACGATGTCGAGGCGCGCTGCGATGTTCTGCGCAATCCGGTTGGCGCGCTCTGCCGACAACAGCAGTTCCGGATCAAAGACGCCGCCGATGGCTGCCTGTTCGACAACGTAGCGGGTGTATCGCGAATGCATGTCGTCGATCAGGCGCGAGGTCGTGCGCGCGCGTTCGACAATATCACGCAAATCCGGACCGGCGCGGTCTTCGCCGTTTGACAGGGTCAGCTTGGTGTCAACCAGACCGGAATCGATCAGATAGTTTTCCAGTTCCCGTTCGTCCTTGAGATAGGACTCCGATTTGCCCTTGGTGACCTTGAACAGCGGCGGTTGGGCGATGTAGAGATGGCCCTTTTCAACCAGATCCGGCATCTGCCGGTAAAAGAACGTCAAAAGCAGCGTACGAATGTGGGCGCCGTCAACGTCGGCGTCGGTCATGATGATGATCTTGTGGTAGCGCAACTTCTCGAGATTAAAGTCCTCGCGGCCAATGCCGGTACCCAAGGCGGTAATCAGCGTGCCGATTTCCTGGCTTGAGAGCATCTTGTCAAAGCGCGCGCGTTCAACGTTCAGGATCTTACCGCGAATCGGAAGAACCGCCTGAAACTCGCGGTCGCGCGCCTGTTTCGCCGAACCGCCGGCTGAATCGCCTTCGACAATGAACATCTCAGTGTTGGCCGGATTGCGATCCTGGCATTCGGCCAGCTTGCCGGGCAAATTGTTGACGTCGAGTGCGCCCTTTCGGCGGGTCAGTTCGCGGGCCTTGCGGGCAGCCTCGCGCGCGGCAGCGGCCTCAAACACCTTGGTGATGATCAGCTTGGCTTCGCGCGGATGCTCTTCGAACCACACCGAAAGCTGTTCCGCGATGATGCTCTCGACAATCGGCTTAACCTCTGAGGAGACCAACTTGTCCTTGGTTTGGCTGGAAAATTTCGGGTCCGGCACTTTCACCGACAGGACGCATGTCAAACCCTCGCGCGCATCATCGCCGGTAATCGACACCTTCTCTCGTTTGGCCACACCGGTTTCTTCGGCGTACTTGTTGACAATGCGGGTGAGGGCGGCTCGAAACCCGGCAATGTGGGTGCCGCCGTCGCGCTGCGGAATGTTGTTGGTGAAGCACAAAACGTTCTCATGATAGGAATCGTTCCACCACAGTGATGCCTCAACGGTCAGCCCATCGCGATTGCCGCGCATCATCACCGGCGCCTCGATCAAGGCGGCCTTGGCGCGGTCAAGATATTGGACGAAGGCGCCAAGGCCGCCTTCGTAGACCATAACTTCCTGGCGCTGGTCGGCGTGACGATTATCGCTCAACACTACTCTCACCCCCGAATTGAGAAACGCAAGCTCCCTGAGGCGGTGTTCGAGGGTTTCGAAGTTGAACTCGGTGATATTGTGGAAGGTATCGAGACTCGGCAGAAAGGTGACCTGCGTTCCACTGTTCGCGTTGTCCGGACCGACAACCTGCAACGGCGCCTCTGAGACACCGTCAGCAAAGCGCACGAAGTGTTCGCTGCCATCGCGCCAGATGCGCAGTTCCAGCCATTTCGAAAGGGCATTGACGACGGAAACGCCGACGCCATGCAGGCCGCCTGACACCTTGTAGGGGTTGTCATCCTCACCTTCGCCGAACTTGCCGCCGGCATGGAGCTGGGTCATCACGACCTCAGCCGCGGAGATGCCCTCTTCCGGATGCAGATCGACGGGAATTCCGCGGCCATTGTCCGCCACGGTGCACGAGCCGTCAGGATTGAGGATGACGTGAACTTCGCTCGCGAAACCGGCGAGCGCCTCGTCAATGGCGTTGTCAACAACCTCATAGACCATGTGGTGGAGGCCGGATCCATCATCGGTGTCGCCAATGTACATTCCCGGCCGCTTGCGCACGGCATCAAGGCCCTTCAGGACCTTGATTTTCTCGGCGCCATAGGCGCTGGATCCGTTGTGATCGGCGTGCGGTTCGGCTGTCATTGCGGACTTGGTCCTCGGTTCGGAAACGGCTGATCGAGTTATAGCATGCTTCGCTGCACAATGGGGGCCTTTGCGCCAACTGCGACGCAATGATCACCGTCTTTTTTTCTATGAATTTCAACACCATTAGAGCAACCTGCCTTTATTCGGAATCGGAACGATCCCGAATAAAGGCAGAAAGTTGCTCGCCTCTAAAGTGGCGATCATCTTTGTGCTTTAAGTTGGAACCGCTATTGCGGTTCCAACTTAAAGCACGATGATCTAGCCGCGGCGTTGTGGTCGAGGCGGTAATCGGGTTAACGCCCGTCAAGTTTCGGTCACATCACCGTTCGCAACGGCGAAAAATTTGGCGTTTTGGGCGAGGCCGGAAAACAGCGACCGGTCGGTTCCGGTCATCCAGGCCTGGGTGCCAATTCGCAACAGATCACGAAACAGCGCATCGCGACGCTCGCCGTCCAAATGCGCAGCAATCTCGTCGAGCAGCAGAATCGGGGTGATGCCGTCGCGACGCGCGGCGGATATCTCGGCATGGGCCAGAACGAGACTGATCAGCAGGCTCTTTTGCTCGCCAGTGGAGCAGATTCGGGCCGGTATAGCTTTGGCGCCATGGGCGACCTCGAGGTCGCTGCGATGTGGCCCGAGCAGGGTTCTGCCGGCTGCGCGATCGCGCTCGCGCATGTGTGCCAATTGCTGACGGTACCCGTCTTCGACATCAACGGCGGGGCAAGCCGCGATGGCCTCCTCCAGGGTCCCCGCCAGCGCCAGATCCGCCCATGGAAACAACGAGGCCGGTTGGCGTTCGCGGCGTGCGGTCATTTCGCCCTTCAGGGCCGCGACGGCCTCGACACGGGCGGCGGCGATCGCAACCCCGGTCTCAGCCATCACAATCTCCAGGCCTTCGAATTGGCGCTCACCGCGCTGGCCATCGTCGAGCAGGCGATTGCGCTGGCGCATGGCCCGGTCAAACCGCGAAATGCGATTGCGATAGGTCGGATCAAAACACAGAACCAGTCGATCGAGAAAGCGACGGCGATCGGCTGCCGGGCCCGTGAACAGGCCGTCGGACGTCGGTGTCAACCAGACCATCTCAATATGTTCGGCAAGGGCGCCGGAGCCGGACTGCGGCGCGCCGTTGATGCGCACCAAACGGCCGCTGCGGGCCGGTGCCGTCGCAGGCTGCCGGCCAGTGCCGATCATCACCGCAGCTGCGCCGCTGTGCACGGTGGCGGCGACGGCCCAATCGCCCTGACCGGACTGGCGCGCCAGATCGGGATAGGCGGCGCGCCGCAAGCCCTGGCCCGGGGCCAGCATCGACACAGCTTCCAGGATGTTGGTCTTGCCGGCGCCGTTGGCACCGAGCAGCACAACCGGACGGCGATCCGCCGTCAAAACCGCGCTGTGATAGTTGCGAAAGTTGGTCACGGACAGTCGTTCGACCCACAGCCCGTCAGCCCGATCGGCAGCGCCACTTACAGGCTGCTGCGCCGCGCCGGCGGCCACGGCGATATCGTCCACGCCATCCAAGTTTCCGCCTAAAGCCTTTCAGAGTTAGTCAGAGTTAGTCAGAGTTAGCTCGAACCGTCCCGCTCGCCGGCCCGGCCCGGCGAAACCACGCTGCTCGGGGCGCGGGCCGGGCCGGCGAGCGGGCGATGTGATCGCGCTTGAAGCGCGGAAATGATCTAAACGCGCATCGGCATGAGGACATAGAGCGCGCTGGCATCTTCGCTATCGCGCACAACCGTCGGCGAGCCGGGATCCGCCAACAGGAACGTTGCCTGATCGCTTTCCAGCTGACCTGCGATATCCAGCAGGTAGCGTGCGTTAAAGCCGATCTCCAAGGGCTCTGCGCCGTAGCAAATGGACAACTCTTCGGTGGCGCTGCCGCCTTCCGGATTGTTGACTGACAGAACCAGCTGTTCGCCGGACAGATTGAGCTTGACGGCGCGCCCGCGCTCGCTGGCAATGGTTGACACGCGATCGACCGCACTCGTGAACTCCGCGTTTGAAACGCGCATTTCCTTGTCGTTGTTTTGCGGGATGACGCGGGCGTAGTCGGGAAACTGGCCGTCGATCAACTTCGAGGTCAAAGTGAGGCTGCCGATCTCGAAGCGCACCTTGCTCGATGAAACGCCGATCACGACCTCCTTGCCGCCATCCTCAAGCAAACGATGGAGTTCATGCACGGTCTTGCGCGGTATGATGATCCCCGGCATGCCATCGGCACCGGCTGGCTGCGGCAGTTCAATTTGCGCGAGACGATGGCCATCCGTTGCGACCGCGCGCAAGGTCGGCTGGTCGTCGCCGTCGCTCGCGGTGTGCAAATAAATGCCGTTCAGATAGTAACGGGTTTCTTCGGTGGAAATGGCAAAACGCGTCTTTTCAATCAGGCGCTTGAGTTCGTGTGCAGCGAGCGTGAATTGATGCGCCATCTCGCCAGCGGCAATGTCGGGGAAGTCCTCGGCCGGCAGCGATTGCAACGCAAACCGCGACTGGCCGGACGAGAGCGACACGCGCTCCTTTTCCACATCGCGTTCCAGCAGCACCTGGGCCCCGTCGGCAAGTTTGCGAACAATGTCGTGCAGCAAATGCGCCGGCACGGTCGCAGCGCCTTCCTGCATAAGTTCGGCATCCGCCTGCTCTGCCACTTCGCGCTCGAGATCGGTCGCATTGAACTGCAAACTGGCGCCGGATGCGCGCAACATTACGTTGGAAAGAATTGGTATCGTCGTTCTTCGCTCAACCACGCTCGTTACATGGCCCAATGCCTTGAGCAGCTCGCCTCGTTCAATGACTAGCTTCATTGCCGTTCCTGAAAAGTACCTCGATTGCAGGGTTGGCGGTTGTAGCGCAACCGCACGAACAAATCGAGAGGGTTGTATAGGACGACGGGCCTGGCGCTCCGACCCGAGATCCTGACAACGCGTCAAGGCTTAGATCATCGCACCTTAGGTTGAAACCACGGCCACGGCTGCAACTCAAGGTGCAAACATGATCGGCTCTTTGAAATCGAGCAACCTTGCTGCCGTTCGTCGCGATGGTCGCAATCGTTCCGGTTCCGACGAACGGCAGCAAGGTTGCTCTAGCCTGATTCGCACCTGCGGCAATGACATAGCAAAAGACGTGATTTGGCAAGTATTGCAGTCGTTTAATTGCCTGCTTCCGACCGTCGTTGGAGCGCCATCGCAACGCCCCACCACTGCCGATTTCAGTGCAGCTCATCATCGCCGGCGCAGGACCGTGGGCGATAGCTTTTCAGAGTTGACCCGCACGGTCCCGCTCCTTCACATGGCCATCCAAAGCCACGACGTCATGGATACTCTGGGGTTCTCTGGGAGTTCTCTGGAATTCTCGGCGCGCGCGGGCCGGCCGGTGCGCCGGCAAGGTGATTGCGCCTGACGAGCGGAAATGATCTCAGCGACAATGAGCTGACGCTATCCCGAGCGGGGATCGGGGGACGCGATCAGCTGGTCCCTATGCCAGATTGGTTATGGCTCCGGCACAGGGTGGTTGGCACGTTCTCGAGACGCCGAAAACTCAGCTGCTCAGTAGTTTCTTGAGATCATCGATCTCATCCCTCAGGCGTTGATCGCCATCGAGTGCGCCTTCGATCTTGCGGATGGCGTGGAGCACCGTTGTGTGGTCGCGGTTGCCGAACCGCCGCCCGATTTCCGGCAATGACCGTGCTGTCAACTGCTTGGCCAGATACATGCCGATCTGCCGTGGCCACACCACCGAACGATGGCGACGCTGGGACAGGATATCCGGTTTAGAAATGCCGAAATGGCGCGATACGGCCTTGATGATGTCTTCGATGCGCACCCGCCGCGGTTCGGCGTTCTGCAGCAGGTCGCGGATGACGTTTTCGGCCAGATCCTGAGTGATCGCGGTGCGCATGTACTGCCACTGGGCATGAAGGCGAATTGCGGCGCCTTCCAGCTCGCGGCCGTTTTCGGTCAGACGCTCGGCAAGCAGTTCGAGCACCTCCCGCGGCACTTCAAACGATGGATCGGCAACGCGCTTTTCCTGCACTCGGCGATCCAGGATCTTCAAGCGCAAATCATAATCCGGCGCCGTGATCTCCGTCACCAGTCCGCGCTGCAGACGCGACCGCATTCGATCACTCAGTTTGTCGACCTGGTTCGGCGGGCGTGAGGAGGCAACGACGATTTGCTTGCCGCCATCAAGCAGCGCGTTGATGGTGTGGTCGAATTCCTGTTCGGTGTGCTGGCCGTGCAGGAATTCGAGATCATCGATCAGCAGCATATCGATACTGCGAAACTGATCTTTGAACGCCAGTGCTTCACGGCTTTGCAGGGCCTCGACAAAGCGGAACCGAAATCGCTCGGCGGTCAGGTACAGGATCTGAGCCTGCGGCATGCGGCGGCGAACTTCCCAGGCGATCGCATGCAGCAAATGCGTTTTGCCGAGGCCGACCGCCGAATGAATGTAAAGCGGGTTGAAGCCTTTGGCTGCGGCAAACAATGTTTCTGCGACCTGGCTGGCGCCGGCATGCGCCATGCGGTTTGCAGCACCGACAATGAAGGCGTCAAAGGTGTAGCGGGAATCAAGGGGTGAACCTTCAAATCCTCCCGCCTGCGTTGGCGAGCGGGTGCCGATCAGCGCGTTTGCCGCCAGCGATTGCGGGCGCGCACCGCTTTGCGCCAATGGTTGCGCGACAGCGTTCGGCAGGTTCTCGCCAACGTTGGCAGCCGCCTCCTGTTGACCGCGCACGCCGCCAGGTTCTCGCAGTTCGACTTCGACCCGCTCGATGTCTTTGAATTCAGCACGGGCGCAGTTCAGCACCTCCTCAAGGTAATGCGATTGAATCCAGCTCCGCAGAAACTTGACCGGCACCGACAGCACCAGGGTCCCTTCGCTATACTGTTCTGCCCCGCATGTATTGAACCAACTTTCGTAAACCTCCTCGCCCAGCATTGAGCGCAATATTTTGCGAGTCTTCTGCCATTTGGCATCCAGTTGAGGCTGGTCCATTGGCGCTTCTGCCTTGCACGGACCTTTTATCGTCCGATTCAAAACAGTCCTGCCGTGGCGCGCGCCGACGCCCGCTCCCGACGCTCTTGCGTTGAAATGATTGCCATCACTCATTTGTTGTTACCCCGCACTTGTAGTGATGTTGTATGCCAGCCAGACGCACGCACCCTTCCCGTTCCGACTTTCCGCACCAAAAGCCGGTGGCCGATATCAACGAATGGCTAAATGGTGGCGCTTGCCCTAAAAGCGCCCGGCAATCACATAAACCAAACAGGCCCTCATGACTGCCGCATGCCAGTCACGTAGCGATTGCAGTACCGCCGCTTGCCCGAACCCGGCACCGCCAAGGCAACGCAGTTTGACGCCCCGAAGGGCGGCATCCTTTGTGACCGTTGTCGGTGACGATGATTTGAGTTTGGAAGGCAAAATTGCCCGACGCCCCCTGACGGGCGCGACATCTACAAGGCATCAATGTACTCCCCACTAACTCGCCCTCTCTAAAACGAAATCCAGAGGCTGCCCGCGCCGTCGGGCGACCATCAGACTTCCGAATACCAGATCTTTGACTGAAGCCCCCGCTAAGGTGCCGTCGCCGACTGATAACATCACGAGAAACGCGATACTGAATCACCAGCGCTACGCGGACCGCCTCGGTGAGCCTGCCCAGCAACTTAGCCGAGTCGTGCCCGCATGGTGCCCTTTTCCGCGCCTCGTTGGCAATTTATTAACCTTATATGGGGTGGCTCTAGTCCGCAAGCGCCTGCGACACAGATTTCAGCGCCACGACCACCGCCCGCCGCTGTGCAAAACTTCGCTTCAGCAGCACCGAGATATGGCATGGCGATCGCCTAACTCAATAGAATATATGGAAGAATTCTTGCGAATCTCAAAAGTGTTTAAAATGTGGCGGAGAAATTGATCGCCATCAACAGAGGTGTTTTTTGAGTCCGCAAACGCCCGACTCAATGGCCTCGTCAGCACCGCACGAGCTGCTCTGCTGAGCGAAAAATCACGGATTCCAAAGCGTTGAACCGACAGAATAGCGGGCGGCCGGAGACTGAATTTCCGCGCGCTATGTAACAGTTTTGCAACAAAGTCCAAGACATCATGTCTTGGACGGTTATGCCATTGATTTGATTTGCTTTGACAGCCGTGAAATCTTGCGGCTCGCGGCGTTGGCGTGCAGCACGCCCAGTTGGCCCGTGCGTGCGATAATGGGCTGTGCCGCGCGCAGCGCAGCTTTGGCGGCTTCCTGATCGCCAGCAGCGACTGCCTCCTCGACCTTGCGCACTTCGGTCCGCAACCGCGTCCGGCGGGTCTTGTTGATTTCGGTGCGGCGGAGCGCCTGGCGCGCAGCCTTTTTGGCCGAGGACGTATTTGCCATGTGTTCGAGATCCCGTTGGATGGTGTCGCGTTGATCCAATTGTTATGGTGCGTTGCCTTCGGCAGATCCGAAGCCGCTCAACCAATACAAGCGCCGCCCGAAGCGACACTCCGAGCGGCTTTGCTCAATCCTATAGACGGCCGGCTGCCATTGGTCAACGACGATCGCTGTCAAGGTCGACACGGTGCGGTGTTCAGCGCTCTGTTAGGCTCCCTCGAGGCCGGTCCGACGGCGCCGGGATGGCCGCCTTATCAGGGTGAGCGTTTGCGGGACAACCCCTCCCGGATCGCCGTCAAACGACGACTGAGTCAGAGCTTCCCGGGCTTCCAGGCCTTCCGGGGCGTTCACGGCTTTCAGCTCTAACAATCCGACCACAGCGGTTGCCCAGTCAGAACCTGCGCCGCGCTTACGAGGCTCATTCGCTGTCCATGCGGGCGATGAACTCCTCTGCCGCGCGCGTGACCAGCCGGTCGGCGACCTGTGCCTTGTCCATTTCCGGCCAGCTCTCGACACCCGACTTCGAGACGATGTGGACCGCGTTGCGCTGACCACCCATGACCCCGGTCTCGGGCGATACGTCATTGGCGACAATCCAATCGCACTTCTTGCCGGCGAGCTTGTCTTTGGCGTGCCGGATCACGTTTTCGGTCTCCGCGGCAAAGCCGATCACCAATGGCGGGCGTTCGCGCTTGCGCCGCGCAATGGTCTTGAGGATGTCGGGATTTTCCTCGAACGTGAGGACCGGCAGACCCTTGGCAGACTTTTTCAGCTTCTGGCCGGCAGCATTGGCAACGCGCCAGTCGGCGACCGCGGCGGCAAAGAATGCAATGTCGGCCGGCAACGCCGCGTCGACCGCAGCCAACATCTCGCGCGCCGTTTCAACCTCGATGCTTTCAACCCCGGCCGGTCGGGGCAGGCCGGTCGGCCCGCTCACCAGCGTGACCCGTCCGCCCAGCCGATGCGCCGCGGCGGCAATCGCGTAGCCCTGGATGCCGGACGAACGATTGGCGATATAGCGAACCGGATCGATCGGCTCGTGGGTCGGGCCGGCCGTCACCAGCACGTGTCGGCCCTGCAAACTGCCCGTGGGCGGCTGCAAGAGCCGCTCAATTGCGGCCAATATCTCCAGCGGCTCGGCCATGCGCCCGATGCCGACTTCATTCGATTCCGCCATCTCGCCGGCGTTCGGGCCGATGAAGCAAACACCGTCACGTGCCAACTGTTCAGCATTGCGCCGGGTTGCCGGGTGCTGCCACATGCGCGGGTTCATCGCCGGCGCAGCGAGGACCGGCTTGTCTGTCGCCAGCAGTACGCAAGTCGCCAGATCATCGCCAAGACCGGCCGCCATCCGGGCCATGAGATCAGCGGTCGCCGGCGCAACGACGATCAGGTCGACCTCCCGCGACAGCCGGATATGACCGATTTCGCGCTCGTCGTTGAGATCGAACAGATCGCAGAACACGCGATCGTTGGTCAGCGCCCCGACCGATAGCGGTGTGATGAACTGCTGGGCGGCGGTGGTCATAACGGCGCGCACGCCAAGGCCGCGCTCTCTGGTGCGCCGGATTAAATCAAGGCATTTGTAGGCGGCGATACCGCCGCCGATGATCAGAAGAACGCGTTGCTGCTGCATTGTCTTGGCCCCGACCGGTGAAGCTTGAGACTATACCACGAGGACCCAACCGGAGTGCTTAACGAGCGGCAAAGTTAAGCATCAATTGTCGATGCAATCATCGCAATCGGACACAACCTTATACCAGCCCGCATAAAACTTGATCCGGTTCACCGGAGCGATTTTTGTCGCCAGTGAGGCGGGTGTCGTGCCGTGGTCCACGGACCACAAGCGGTGCCCAACGCAGCCGGCGGCAAAAAGCGCCCGGCGCTCAGGGGTGGGTCAATATATATACGGGCTGGTATTAAGCCTTGCACCAGGCCGCTCGGGATGGAAGCATGGCTCGATCAACATCCAGGCTCTCTTTCCCGGAGGTGGATTTGCAGAGGTGGATCCGGTGATTGGGCCCCAGGATTGGGCTCCAGGATTGGGCCCGGGGATTGGGCTTTGGGACAGGTCGACGAAGGGGACGGCATGGCTTCCATTGACGGCAAGGTCATCATTGTAACAGGCGCGGCCCGCGGACTGGGACGCACGTACGCCGAACGGCTCGGCGCCGCCGGCGCCAAGATCGTTGCCGGTGATGTGCGCGACTGCGGTGAAACCGTTCAAGCCGTTCGCGCCGCCGGCGGCGAAGCGATCGGCATCGAACTGGATGTCGCCCGCACGCCATCGTGCGATGCCATGGCGGCGCAGGCCATCGACGCATTTGGGTGCGTCGATGGGATCATCAACAATGCGGCTCTTTACGGCGGGCTTGCCAGCGCCAAAGCTGACGCGCTCGAGGAGGCAGAGTGGCAGCGCGTGATGGACATCAACGTCAGCGGCGTCTGGCGCTGCTGCAAGGCGGTGATCCCGCACATGCGCGAAAACGGCGGTGGCAGCATTGTCAATGTCGCTTCGCTGGCCGCGGTTTATGGTCTGCCGAACGCGTTGCACTATTCGACCTCCAAAGCCGCCGTTATCGGCATGACCCGTTCCCTGGCGCGGGAACTGGGCCGGAGCTGGATCCGGGTCAACGCGATCGCGCCGTCGGCGGTCATGACCGAAGGCACGTCGGAGTTTTTCGGAGAGCGCCTGGACAAGGCGAAACAGATTATCGCCAGCGGTCAGAGCCTGCAGCGCAATCTTGAGACCGACGATCTCGTCGGAACCGTTCGATTTTTGCTCAGTGACGACAGCAAGTTTGTGACCGGCCAGACGCTGATGGTCGATGGCGGAACCGTCTTCCTGTAATTTGCCTTTAATCTGCGCGCCGATGCTCGGTGCATCGGACCTCGATCCGCCAACACCCCTGTCATTGGAGCCGCCACGATGCACCACGACACACAGGTTGCCCTGACCGAGCGTATCTTTGCCCATCTCGACGCCGGTACGACCGATATGCTCGACGAGGTCACGGTCAATCCCGTTACGTCCTACACCTGTCCCGAGCGGCTCAAACGGGAATGGGACATGATCCGCGCGGAACCGATCCTGATGGGATTGTCGTGCATGCTGGCTGGGCCACGGAGCTATCTGACCGACGATAAAACCGGTGTGCCGATACTTCTGGTGCGGGATGCGCACGGCCAGGCCCGCGCCTTTCTCAACGCCTGTAAACATCGCGGCAGCCGATTGCTCGACGGTGCCGGAACCGCACGGCCGCGGCTCGTCTGTCCCTATCACGCCTGGACCTACGACCTTGACGGTTCACTGGCGGTTGTGCCGCAACGCGAAGGCTTCGACGGTTTTGATCTCACCGCCTGCAACCTGACGGAGCTGCCGCTTCTCGAACAGCACGGCCTCATCTGGGTGCGCCCCGGTGGGGGCCCGGCGATTGACGGTGAGCGCCACCTGGCAGGGCTTGCCAAGGAAATCGCAAATTACGAATTCGGCGGGTATCATCATTACGAAACGCGCCGCATAAATTGCGATATGAACTGGAAGGCGGTCATCGACACGTTTCTGGAGCCCTATCATTTTACGCCGCTGCACAATGATACCGTTGCCCCGATTTTCGTTCCGAGCCTGTGCCTTTTCGACCCCTTCGCTCGCCACCTCAGAGAGACGTTTGCGCGCCGAACAATCGAACAATTGCGCACGGCAGCAAAGAGCGAATGGGATCTCATCACCCACTCGGCAATCGTCTACGTCTTCTTTCCCAATACCGCCTTTGTCATGCAGGCCGATCACGCCGAGGTCTGGCGGGTGTTTCCGGATTTGGAACGCCCGGACCGCTGTCAGGTCGATCTCGAGTTCTATATTCCCGAGCCGGCCGAGACCGACAAGGCCCGCGGCCATTGGGACCGAAACATGGATCTGGTGGTGCGCACCGTCGAAGTGGAAGATTTTCCAACGGGCGAAGCGGCCCAGATGGCGTGGTCGAGCGGTCTGATGAAGAGCGTCGTCTACGGTCGCAACGAGCCGGCGCTGGCGCATTTCGAGCGGTGCGTTGCCGAGGCCGTCGGGGCAAAGCTGTCGGGCGTCTGAATGCGCCATTTTAGGTGATTGAGACCACTAGGAACCGCAGTGAAACGATGGCGCGAAGATCAGGCAAAGGCGGACGCGGCGGGCAGCGCGATCTGACCGTAAGGGTCAGGTCCGCCCGCGGCCGACGGACGTCGTCCACGAAATGGTTGCAACGGCAGCTGAACGACCCCTACGTCGCGGCCGCGAAGCGGCAAGGCTATCGATCGCGCGCGGCCTTCAAGCTGATCGAGATCGACGACCGCCACCATATCCTGAAGCCGGGCTTGGCGGTTGTCGACTTGGGCGCGGCGCCCGGCGGTTGGACCCAGATCGCCGTCGAGCGCGTCAAGGCCGTCGACGGCCGCGGCCAGGTGGTCGCGCTCGACATTTCGGAGATGGACGCTGTGGCCGGCGCCGACGTCTTGCAGTTGGACTTCATGGATGACAGCGCGCCCGATCGTATCAGGGAGCTTTTGTGCGACGGCGGCGCGGATGTCGTTTTGTCGGACATGGCCGAACCGTCGACCGGCCATGCGCGAACGGATCATTTGCGCATCATGGCGCTTGCCGAAGCCGCAGCGGAGTTCGCTGCCGAAGTGCTACGTCCCGGCGGCAGCCTTGTTTGCAAGGTTTTCCAGGGCGGCACCGAAAAGGATCTTCTTAGTGCGCTCAAGCGCGACTACGCCGCGGTCCGCCACGTGAAGCCGCCGGCGAGCCGATCCGATAGCTCGGAACTCTATGTGCTGGCCACCCGGTTCCGCGGCCGCGAGGCCGGGTCCAGCAAGCCCGACGGCGGCGCGCAGGATGCAGACATTTAGGCCTCGAGATGGTCGACACGAACCTGCGGCCAGGTGGCCGGCCAGTTCTTGGCAGCCATGCGTGCGTTATACTGCGCCGGCTTGGCACGACCGCTGGGCGTCGGCGCGCCATGCATAGCGAGCAGATGTCCGAGACCGTAAGGGGCCAGAACCTCGATGCGATCGTCGTAATCGAGGCGAACGGCCACACATGTTGGCAATTCCAACCAAAATCGCAGGGCATCCAATGTGCTCCGGTAGGGCCGGTCGCGGTTTCTCAGATGCATGCGGGCCTGATTGCGCACCGACCACGGATACCGAGGCCGCAGGCCACAAAGCTGCTGCTCGATCGTTTGATCGGCTTGCGGATCGGTTTGCGTGCTGTCGAAGTAGAGCACGTCAATATCATCGAGCGCGGTGCGACGGGCAAACCCGTGCAGGTGGTCCCAAACCGCATTGCGCACGAACCCCGCTCCAATCGCCCAATCGCGCAGCTCAAGCGCGCGTACAGTCAACAGCACATCGCGCACAACAGGATCGCGCCACATGATATCGCAGACGAATTCGACCTGTTGATAAGTCACCGGCAACGCCCCTTTGTCGCCCTCGCGCGGTCGTCGAAACAAACCAGCAGATGCACGCGCTTGCGCAGCGACGTTCACGTGACACCAGACCCTCTTCCCCTGGCCCGGCCATCATGCTATCCGCACTGCGAATTCGTTCAGAATCACTGATCGTGTTCAGCACTGGAGAAGATCGATGGCAGCGCGCCCGAACGATATTGTATCGAATGTCGGGCTGACATTCGATGACGTCCTTCTCGTACCCCAGGCATCCGAAATTCTGCCGACGGATGTCGAAGTGGCCAGCCGGGTCACGAAGACCATCTCCGTCAACATCCCGATATTATCATCGGCGATGGACACCGTCACGGAAAGCGATCTTGCAATCGCGATGGCGCAGTCCGGCGGGGTTGGCGTCGTCCACCGCAATCTTGCGCCGGAAGCACAGGCAAAAGAGGTCGAGCGGGTCAAAAAGTTTGAGAGCGGAATGGTGATTAACCCGGTCACAATTGCGCCGGAAGCAAGCCTCGCCGATGCGCTCGCCCTGATGTCGGAACACAAGATTTCCGGCATTCCCGTCGTTGAACAGAAGGCCAGTGGAACCGGCAAGCTGATCGGCATCGTCACCAACCGTGACGTGCGGTTCGCAACCAACGAAAAACAGCCGATCTGCGAGCTGATGACCAAGGACCTTGTCACGGTCTCGACCTCTGTTTCTCGCGATGAAGCCAAGCGTCTTCTGCATCATCATCGTATCGAAAAGCTGCTGGTTGTCGACGACAACTACCGCTGCGTCGGCCTGATTACGGTCAAGGACATCGAAAAGGCGCAGACCTATCCCAACGCCTGCAAGGACGAGCAGGGCCGGCTCAGGGTGGCGGCGGCAACGACTGTTGGTGAAGACGGCTATGAGCGGACCGAAAGATTGATTGATGCCGGTTGCGATCTGATCGTCGTCGACACCGCACACGGTCATTCAACGCGTGTCCTTGAGGCTGTGACCCGCATCAAGAAGCTCTCGAACAGCGTTGAGGTGATCGCCGGCAATGTGGCGACAGCCGATGCGACGCTGGCACTGATCGATGCCGGTGCTGATTCGATCAAGGTCGGCATCGGCCCGGGATCGATTTGCACGACGCGGGTGGTTGCCGGTGTCGGGGTGCCGCAATTCACCGCGGTTATGAACTGTGCCGAGGCGGCTTCGAAGTCCGGCACGCCGATCATTGCCGACGGCGGCATCAAGTATTCGGGCGATATTGCCAAGGCGATTGCAGCCGGCGCCAGCTGCGTGATGGTCGGCTCCCTGTTGGCGGGGACCGACGAGGCGCCCGGCGAGACCTATCTCTATCAAGGGCGCACGTACAAGTCCTATCGCGGTATGGGATCGGTCGGCGCCATGGCCCGGGGTTCGGCCGACCGATACTTCCAGCAGGAAGTCAAAGATGCGCTCAAGCTTGTCCCGGAAGGTATCGAGGGACAGGTGCCCTACAAGGGGCCGCTGTCCGGCGTCCTGCATCAGATGGTCGGCGGGCTCAAGGCCGGCATGGGATATGTCGGCGCCGCATCGCTCGCCGAGCTGCAGGCGCGCGCGCAGTTTGTACGCATTTCGCCCGCTGCCGTGCGCGAAAGCCACCCACACAGCGTGGCAATCACGCGCGAAAGCCCGAACTATCAAGGTAACGGTTAAACGTGAAACCCGGTGCGCGCCTTGCATCCGCTGTCGAGGTCCTGGGCCAGGTTCTGGAACGCCACCGTCCGGCATCCCAAGCACTCGCGGATTGGGGCCGGGCCAGCCGCTTTGCCGGCTCGGGCGACCGGGCTGCGATCGGCAATCTGGTTTATGATGCGCTGCGTTGCCGCCAATCCCTTGCCGCCCAAATGCGCGATGATGCACCGCGCGCGCTGATCATCGCGGCGGCGGCCAAATCGCTCGGGCTTCAGGCCGATGATTTCCGGCGAATGGCCGACGGCTCGCGCCACGCCCTGACACCGTTGACGGCGGCTGAGATTGCCGGTCTGGAATGCCGGCCGGATGACACCCTCCCGGCATGGGTCGGGGGTGATTTGCCTCAGTGGCTGGCGCCGTCGCTTGCGCGTGCCTTCGGACAGCGCGCGGCGGCTGAAGGCGCCGGACTGGCGCAACGCGCGCCCCTTGACCTGCGCACCAACGCGCTCAAGGCCAAGCGCGAACAGGTTCTCAAAGCACTGGCAAAGACCGGTGCGGCGGCCGGCCAATACACGCCGCTGGCGGTGCGCATTGCGCCGCCCGCTGGCGCCGGCCGCACGCCCAATGTCGAGGCAGAGGCGGCGCACGGGCGCGGCTGGTTCGAGGTCCAGGACCAAGGCAGCCAGATCGCCGCCGCATTGGCGGGGGCCGGCCCGCGATTGCAGGTGCTCGACCTTTGTGCCGGGGCCGGCGGTAAGACCCTGGCCCTGGCGGCGGCGATGCACAACACCGGCCAGATTTACGCTTACGATGCTGACAAACACCAGCTGCGGCCGATCTTCGAGCGCCTGCAGCGGGCCGGCGTTCGCAACGCGCAAGTCTTGGAGGCCGGCAACGAGGCGGCGCTCAAAGCACTCGGGCCGCGGTTCGACATCGTCTTTGTCGACGCGCCGTGCACCGGGTCCGGCGTATGGCGCCGGCGCCCTGATGCCAAGTGGCGCGTCAAACCGGCCAATCTAGAAACCCGCATTGGCGAACAACAGCGCGCCTTGACGAGCGCGGCGGAGTTGGTGCGCCCGGGCGGCCGGCTGGTCTATGTTACCTGCTCGGTTCTGCCGGAAGAAAACGGCGATCAGGTCGCTTGGTTTATCGGCGAGCGAGCGCACTTTGCGCTCCAACCCGTTGCGCCGCGCTGGCGCCAAACGCTGCCCGGCGAGCCGCCGTTGTCCGCCGACGGCAGCACGACGACATTGCTGCTCACACCGGCCAGCCACGGGACCGACGGCTTTTTCATTGCGACCTTCGAGCGCCACCGCCAGTCCGACCCGGTGTGACATCGCGGCCGATATCTTAGAGCAACCTGCCTTTATTCGGAATCGGAATGATCCCGAATAAAGGCAGAAAGTTGCTCGCCTCTAAAGTAGCGATCATCTTTGTGCTTTAAGTTGGAACCGCAATAGCGGTTCCAACTTAAAGCACGATGATCTAGACCAGCCGTGGCTTGCGATCGCCCACCATGTTGCACCGGCGTTGCCGGTTCGCTTGCCCGCCGTTCAGTTGTTTCTGCCCGGTCCTGCCTGGGCCGGCTTTGCCGCGGCGCCCGACTTCGAAATTTGGCGGTTGAACGGTTGATTTACGCCGTTGCACCGACGGCCGACTTATCGTAACGCGTTGCCATGACAGATACCGTCCTCATCATTGATTTCGGCAGCCAGGTGACGCAGCTGATTGCCCGGCGCGTCAGGGAAGCCGGCGTTTATTCCGAGATCGTCCCGTTCAACGCGGCCGAAGGTGCGCTGGAGCGCCTGCAACCCAAGGCGGTGATCCTGTCAGGCGGGCCGGCCAGCGTCACCGAGATGGGGACACCGCGCGCACCGGACTGGGTGTTCACGTCCGGGCTTCCCGTGCTCGGCATCTGTTACGGCGAACAAGCGATGGTGGCGCAGCTCGGCGGCGACGTCGAGGCTGGCCATCACCGCGAGTTCGGACGTGCCGAGTTGGAGGTTACCGCTGCCAATCCGTTGTTCGACGGGGTTTGGCGCGCCGGCGACAGGCATCAGGTGTGGATGAGCCACGGCGACCGTGTCACGCGTCTTCCGGACGGGTTCGAAATCGTCGGCGTTTCGTCAGGTGCGCCGTTTGCTGCAATCGCAGACACACAGCGCAGGCTTTATGCGGTGCAGTTCCACCCCGAGGTCGTCCACACGCCCGACGGCGCCAAACTGCTGTCCAACTTCGTGCATCGCATCGCGGGCCTCGCCGGCGACTGGTCGATGGCACACTTTCGCTCCAATGCCGTTGCGCAAATCCGCGCCCAGGTCGGCAAAGGACGCGTCATTTGCGGATTGTCGGGAGGTGTCGATTCCGCCGTCGCAGCCGTGCTGATCCACGAAGCGATCGGCGATCAGCTGACCTGCATCTTCGTCGATCATGGTCTGATGCGCGCCAACGAGGCAAACGAAGTCGTTTCGCTGTTTCGCGGCCACTACAACATCCCGCTGGTCGACGTCGATGCCGCCGACACATTCCTCGATGAACTCGATGGGGTGAGCGATCCGGAGCACAAGCGAAAAATCATCGGCCGCCTGTTCATTGCAACCTTCGAAGCCGAAGCAGACAAGCTCGGCGGCGCCGAGTTTCTCGCCCAGGGCACGCTCTATCCGGATGTTATTGAAAGCGTATCATTCACCGGCGGTCCGTCGGTGACGATCAAATCCCACCACAACGTCGGCGGCCTGCCGGAGCGCATGAACCTGAAGCTGATCGAACCGCTGCGCGAACTCTTCAAGGACGAGGTGCGCGAGCTGGGCCGCGAAATCGGCCTGCCCGATGATTTCGTCGCCCGGCATCCGTTTCCGGGCCCCGGCCTCGCCATCCGAATTCCCGGCGATGTCACACGCAGCAAGCTCGATATCCTGCGTCAAGCCGATGCAATCTATCTCGATGAGATCCGCAAGGCCGGCCTCTATGACGACATCTGGCAGGCCTTCGCTGTACTGCTACCGGTCAAAACCGTCGGTGTTATGGGCGACGCGCGAACCTACGATCATGTTTGCGCATTGCGGGCGGTGACATCCACCGACGGCATGACGGCCGATTATTTTCCCTTTCCGCACGAGGTTCTGGGCCGCACCGCAACGCGCATCATCAACGAGGTCAAGGGCATCAACAGGGTCGTCTACGACATTACCTCAAAACCGCCCGGCACGATCGAGTGGGAATAATCGGGCCGACGCCCGCGCAGGCCCGCCGGTTCGCACGCAACACAACCCTTCACAATCGCAAGAGTACGGTTGATACTCGGTCGATGCCAACTCACATAGCCGTGGTTGGCTTCTTGAGAAAGAACGAACATGAGCAAGGATCAAGCAGGCAGGTTCATTGCCGACGTTGCCTTCACGCCGTCCGTAAAACGGGCTCAAGCAGCGCGCGGCAGTCGTGCCAACTATCAACGCCGGGTTGAAACCAGCGACTGGCCCAACCGCATCAATGATGATCTGAGGGCCTTTATCGCCGATCGCGACAGCTTCTATCTTGCCACGGCCAGCGCTGACGGCCAGCCCTACGTTCAACATCGCGGCGGGCCGCGGGGGTTCCTGAAGGTCCTGGATGACAAAACGCTGGGTTTTGCCGACTTTGCCGGCAACCGCCAGTATATCTCCGTCGGCAACGCCGCAGAGAACGACAAGGCCTACAT
The DNA here is from genome assembly GCA_965223355.1 of Hyphomicrobiaceae bacterium. Taxonomy (GTDB): domain Bacteria; phylum Pseudomonadota; class Alphaproteobacteria; order Rhizobiales; family Hyphomicrobiaceae; genus Tectiglobus. Next base: position 490,556 of record CBDCWE010000003.1, on the reverse strand, counting down.
CTTCCTGATGGACTACTTCAACCGCCGCCGTCTCAAATTGTGGGGGCGACTTGCCGTTGTCGAAAAAAACGCGGAACTGCTGAAGGCGCTGGCACCGCGGGACTATGGAGGCCGGCCCGAGCGGGTATTTCTGTTCAAGGTCGCCGCCTGGGACGTGAATTGCCCGCAGCACATTCCGCAGAAAGTTGACCGCGAACTCGTCGAAAGGTCTGTCGACAGGCTCTCGGCCCGGATCGCGGAGTTGGAAGCTGAGGTCGAGCGCTTGCGACGTCAGGCCGGGACGACGTAGCCGTCTGTGAAAGAGGCCTTCGGCTTCACCTCAGCGGACTTTTTTTCCAGACGACAGCGGGCAGACGGCCGCGTTAATGGCCGCCTGGTTGTTGGCCTGCGCCGCTGCGCCGGCATCAGGTCTCATTCGTAAACACGATCGTGCCACTGGCCGCAAACATGCCGCCGACCCCGTGGCAGACCGAGATCTTCGCGCCCTCGATCTGGGCCGGCGAGGTGCCGCGCATCTGACGTACGCTTTCCTGCAGAGCATACATGCCGTACATGCCGGAGTGCATGTAGGAGAGCCCGCCACCGTTGGTGTTGAGTGGCAGCTTGCCGCCGGGGCGCGTATTGCCGTCCGCGATGAACGCGCCCGCTTCGCCGCGGCCGACAAAGCCGAGGTCTTCGAGCCCATAGAGCGGCAAATGCGCGAAGGCATCGTAGATCATCAGGTGATCGACATCGTCATGGCTGATGCCGGCGTTGCGGAATGCCGTTTCGCCGGCAACCCGGAAGGCGCGTGACGAGGTGAAATCCTGCATCTGGCTGATCAGCGGCGTCTCCGCACTCTCACCGGTGCCGCGGATATAGACCGGCTTGGTCGGAAAATCCTTGGCCCGATCCGCTGCGGTCAGGATCAGCGCGCCGCCGCCGTCGGTGACCAGACAGCACATCAACAGGCGGAACGGATAGCAGATCATCTTCGAGGACAGCACGTCCTCGACGGTGATCGGGTCATGGAACGTCGCGCGCGGATGTTTGCCCGCCCACTCACGCTGGGCGACGGCGACCATCGCAATCTGTTCCTCGGTGGTGCCCGTGTCCTTCATATAGCGCATCACCGGGATCGTGAAGCGGGTCGGCGGGAACGTGACGCCATAGGGCTGCTCGAACTGGGTCTGGAACAGCGAGGGAAAGACCGGCCGTCCGAACTGGCCAATGCGGTGGCGACCGCTTTCACCATGGGTGATAAGGGCCGTGGTGCACAGCCCGGCCTCGATCGCTGCCACGGCGTGGCGGACGTGGACCATGAACGAACAGCCGCCGACCGAGGTGCCGTCCATCCACGTTGGCGTCAGGCCGAGATAGTGGGTGATTTCCGTCGTGTCATGGCCGGCGGTGGCGATGCCGTCGATATCCTTGATCGTAAGGCCGCAGTCAGCGAGTGCGTTGAGGGTCGCATCGGCTTGGAGCTGCAGTTGCGACATGTTCGGGATCTTGCCGAGGTTTGTGGTCTCGGCAGCGCCGACGACGGCGACAGCGTTCTGTTTCATCTCTCGCTCCTGCGTGTCAGGCGGTGGCCGGTTTGAACTGCGGCAGACTGATGTCGTCGGTCAGCCTTTCGAAGGTCACCTCGAGCGCCATATCGAGCTGCAGTGCTTCCGGCGTCGGCTCGCAGCCAAGGATGTTGCACATCATGCGCGGGCCTTCTTCCAGTTCGACGACCGCAACGGTGAACGGCGGCGTCATGCCCGGCGCTGGAAGGTGATTGATGATGTAGCTGAACAGGCGGCCTTTGCCCGAGGCCTTGATGACCTCGACGTTGCGCGAACCGCACTGTGGACAGAACGGGCGTGGCGGAAAGTAGGTGTGCGCGCAACTGGAGCACTTCTGCAGGCGCAGTTCGCCTTGGTTGGCGCCGTCCCAGAAGTGTTGCGTCTCCGGCGTTGGTTGCGGAATGATGCGTTCGCTGGTGCTCACATGGCCCTCCTTGCTCGGCTCGCGCGGTGGTTTCTCAGGCTCGCCCTAACTTACACAGGCCGGCCGGCGGGGTGGCATCAGATGGGAGATTAAGGCCGTTTCGATGCCATTTCATTTGGCTCCGCTGCACCGGCCGCGTCACAATGTGCCGGACTTACTGAGTTTGCGGCCGCATTGTAGGGAGTTGTGGGAATGAGCTTACCGGACACCGGTCTGATCGCCGTCGTCAAGCGCGATTGCCCGACGTGCGAGCTGACGGAGCCGGTGCTGGCGGCGCTTGCGGATGCTGGGCCGCTGACCGTTTACAGCCAGGACGATCCGGACTTTCCGCAAAGCGTGCCGCACGAGTACGATGCATCGCTGGACATCTCCCACCAGCTCGGAATCGAGGCGGTCCCGACCCTGATCCGGCGCCAAGGCGGGCGTGAGATCGCGCGAACCTGCGGCTGGCACAAGGCCGAATGGCGCCAGATTACCGGCATTTCAAGTCTTGGCGAGGACCTGCCAGACTTGCGTCCCGGCTGTGGTGCCAAGAACATCGAGCCCGGTATCATCGAAGACCTGTTGGTGCGGCACGGTGAGACCGGTCTTAAAAGCCGACGGATCGAACTCGGCGCCGAGGAAGACGAGATCGAAGCGATGTTCGCGCGCGGTTGGTCCGATGGCCTGCCGCTGGTGCCGCCAACTGAGGCGCGCGTTCTCAGAATGCTGGCCGGCACCGCCCGCGATCCGCAAGACGTGATCGGAAACGTGCCGAGTGATCTTGCCGAATGTACCGTCGAGAAGGTGGCGATCAACGCGGTTATGGCGGGCTGCAAGCCGGAGTATCTGCCGGTTGTTATTGCCGCCGTCGAGGCGGTGCTGGACGAGCCGTTCGCCATGCATGGCGTGTTGGCAACGACCATGTACGTCGGGCCGGTGGTGATCGTAAACGGCCCGATCCGCCGCGCCATCGCCATGAACGCCAAGGGTAATGCGCTGGGCCAGGGCTGCCGCGCCAACACTACCATCGGGCGTGCCTTGCAGCTGGTGATCAGAAACGTCGGCGGCGGCCGCCCGCAGGAGGTTGATCGCGCGACCCTCGGCAATCCCGGTAAGCTGTCTTATTGCATTGCAGAGGATGAGGAAGGCTCGTGCTGGGAGTCGCTCGCCGCAGAGCGCGGCATTGCCGAAGGCAAGAGCGCGGTCACCGTTTTTGCGGGCTACGGCCTGCAGGGCATCGTCGACCAGAAGTCGCGCACAGCGCAGAGCCTTGCGCAGACATTTGCCGAATGTCTCAAGGCGAACTCGCATCCCAAACTCTATCCCGGTGGCGATGCCCTGGTGGTTGTCTCGCCGGAGCACGAACGCACCTTTCGCGAAGCCGGCTGGAGCAAGGCCCGCCTCTATCAAGAACTCTATGCCCGCACGCAGCGCTTAGCCGACGACGTGTTGCCCGGCGTTGGCGGCATCGCGGAAGGAACGGCCGGCCTGCCAACCGGCGGCATGGCAAACAAATTCCGCGACGGCGGCCTGATGATCGTGCGCGCCGGGGGTGGTGCCGGCATGTTCAGCGGCATCATTGGCGGCTGGATTGCCAGCGGCGAAAAAGGTTCTGCACCAGTGACAAAGGAGATCAAACCTTGACCACCATCTTAGACCCGACGGCCGAGCGCAACATCGCGGCGCGGCCGCGATTGGCCCGGCCTGAAAGCCTCGACGGATTGCGCGTCGGCCTCCTCGATATCGCGAAGTCTAAGGGCGATGTTTTCCTCGATCGCATCGCGCAGCGGTTGACCGAGCGCGGCCTCGAGGTCAGGCGCTACGCCAAGCCGACCAACACTCGGCCGGCACCGACGCCGCTTGCCCAACAAATCGCAACCGAGGTTGACGTCGTCATCGAGGCGCTGAGCGATTGAGGCTCCTGCACGTCGTGCTGTACGCATGACATGGCAGACCTTGAAGGCCGCGGCATTCCAACCGTCGGGATTGCGACGACGGAGTTTGAGCAGGCCGCAGCGGCCCAGGCAACGGCGCTCGGCACCGACCCGGTCTATGTATTCGTGCCGCATCCGATCCAGGATCGCACCGACGACGAGCTTCGCGCGCTTGCCGATGAATATTTGGATGAGATGCTAAAGGGCCTTGTCCGGGCTTAGATCATTGCCGCTCGTCAAGCGGACCTGCAACCGCCCGTGGGACCCGCCTAAGGAGCCCGTGACCACATCACGGGCTTCCAAAGGACACCGCCCTTTGGTCGGGTTGTTAGGACTGAAAGCCCTAACGCATCGCCGCGGTGCGGCGATTTTTGAGGGGGCGTCCAGCCCCTCAAACACCGCGATAAGGGGATCGCTGAACCACCCCGACCGTCCTGGAAGCTCCAACTCTTAAGAGACTGGAGCTATGACGAACCATCCAAAGAAGACAAGCCCGAGATATGCGCCTGCAGTACGCGAGCGTGTCGTTCGAATTTGCGCAAGCGGAACTCGAGCGCCGATCGAAGACATGATCAGCTTGGTCGATGAGTTCCGGTCCGCGTACGGGATCGAGCCGATCTGCGGTGTCATCAAGGTCGCCCCGTCGACCGACCACGCCCATGCGCACCGCCGCAGCAATCCTGACACGGCACCGCCTCGTCTTGAGCGTGACGCTGTGCTGATGCCTGAGTTCCCAAGGGGTTTCGATGAGACCTTGTCAGTCTGCGGCGTTCGCAAAGTCTGGCGCCAACTTAAGCGCGACGGCTTCGAGGTAGCGCGCTGCCCGGTTGAGCGGCTCATGAAAGCCATGGGTTACAAGGCAGGCTACAAAGTGCGATCCGTGGCGGTCTTTGGAGGCAGTCGAGTTCGCAACGCCGGAATGGGTCGACTGGTTCAACAATCAGCGCTTGCTATCATCGATCGGCAATAGCCCGCCCGCCGAAGCAGAAGACGCTTGCTATGCCAGCCGGGAGGAGCCGAACATCGCCGCCTGTCTCAAACGAAACAGCCTCCGACAAACCCGGGGCGGTTCAACAAGCACGCTGCCGCGCTCTCGTTTTGTTCTTTGAGACCGGTCGCAGCTTCTGCAAGTATGCTACCGGCAACAACAGGAGGACGCTCCCATGATCGTTGAATTTCGCACCTATACTCTGCACCCGCGCACCTTGCCGGAATTTCTCAAACGCTTCGAAGGAAAACTTGAGCGGCGTTTGACCTATTCGCCCCTGGCAGCGTTTTGGTACACGGAGTTCGGACCGCTCAACCAGGTGATCCACGTCTGGACCTATGCCGACGAGCTGGAACGTCGAAAGATTCGTGCACAGGCTATAGCTGACGGCGTCTGGCCGCCGAATACGTCTGAGTTCATAGCCGAAGTGAAATCCGAGATATTCGACCCGCAGCCCATCGCGCCGGCCCTGGAGCCGCGCCAAGTCGGCCCCTATTTTGAGATGAGGCTCTACACGTTGAAGCCGGGAAGTGTGCCGCAGATGGCGGAGCGCTGGGCCGAGTATCTTCCCGGTCGACTGAAACTCTCTCCACTTGTTGGTGTCTTTACCCATGAGAATACCTGGATGCACATCTGGGCGTACAAGAGCCTCGACGAGCGGATGGCAGTTCGCAACAAGGCAAAGTCAGAAGGAATCTGGCCGCCACCGGGAGATAGTCCGGTTGTCCGCCAGAAGACTAAACTCATGTTGGCCGCACCATTCTCGCCCATCAAATAGCGACCGGTGACCGGCATGACGAGGCGCTCAAAGTACCTTTTTGTGGTCAGCATGGACGTGCAGCCAGACAAGGAGGACTTGTTCAATGAGGTTTATGATCGCGAGCACGTCCCGTTCTTGACGTCAGTCCCGGGCGTCATCTCGGCGACACGGTCCGTTCGCGAGCCGCTTACCATGATGCTGGCCGGAGAACGTCGCAGCATGGATCCGGGTGATGAACCGCGCTACAGCGTGACCTATGAAATCGTCAGTCCGGACGTGCTGCTCAGTTCGGAATGGGCCGAGGCGGGCGAGCGTGGGCGTTGGCCGACCGAGGTTCGCCCATTTACAACCAACCGCCGTCATATTCTGCGAAAGGTCATCGGCTGAGAAACAAGCATCTGATGGCCGGATGGCGACGATGCACACAAGTTCAGAGGTGGCTTGAGAGCCAGGGCTGAGCGCAAAAGTTGGTGATGCTGCTCTTCAGGCGGCGTCTTGGTTTGCGTCGTTGTTTTCCTGCACGACTTCTTGGCCATCGGCGAACTCCATTCCGGTGATGACTTTCGGCAGTTGATTTCGTCCTCTCAGCCTCAGCCAGTTTTTGTCTGCCGCCTTACGGCCCAAACCCCTACCGGCTGGCGTCGGTCGGTGATCGGCCCGGCGCGCATCTGCCAGACCGAGACGCGCTGCGACCTCTCCGGGCACGATGGCCCGCCATCCGGCGACAACCGCTCATGCGCGCGTACGTGGCCGCGCGCTAGATCATCGCGCCTTAAATCGGGATCGTTCCGATTCCGATTAAAGGCAGGTTGCTCTAGTCCCGCCGTAAAGGCGTTCGAGCATGGCCAAGGCTTGGTCGGCGCGCGTTTTCAGCGTCGGCTTGCTTGGCGCATCGATCGATCCGATGGCACGGCGGATTTGCAGGTCGCCGACCAGCAGTCGAATATAGACGTCGGCGACTTCGTCAGATGATCCGCCCGTGAAGGCGCCGTCGGCTTGCGCGCGCGCAATGACGGCGCTCAGCAGCGCCATCACGGCTTTGCGGCCCTCCTCCGCGATCGCTGAGCCAAGCTCGCCGCTGGGATCGGCTGCGGCCGCTCGATTGAGCGCAATGGCTTTGGGGCCAAGCAGCAGCTCAAGCAGCAGCGGACCGAACGATCGCAGGGTTTGGAATGGCGCGCGCTGCTTGGCCAGATCCTTTTCGAGCAACTGTCGGACCTGATCTGCGTTCCGCCGCACCAGCGCTTTGAACAATCCCCGCTTTTCGCCGTACCAGCGATAAAGCGTTTCGTTCGACGCCTTCGCAGCCTGCGCGATGGCCAGCATCGACAGGCCTGCATAGCCGCGCTCATCAAGCAAATCGTAGGCAGCCGCCTCGATTTGCTGTTCCCGCCGTCGCCGCGCCTCGCCCCGCATATCGTTTCCTTCTCGACTTGACAAAAAACCGTACACAATGTTACGGAAATCAGCAAGCGTACACATAATTACGGAACATAATTACGGAAAGGCATCACCATGCGCTTACCCGACGAAGCCGCGCAGCGAGCAGCGTTGATCGGATTAGCTGTATTGCAGACCGTCATGCTGGCGGCGCTGATTACGCGTTCGCAACCGCATCCGCCCGTGGCGGTCGCGATATTTGCCTTGGCACCGTTTCTGGGCGCGTCGTTAGCGGTCACCGCTGCCGCGATCAGCGTCGGACCGGTGGGCTCGGTGTTCGGCAGGATCTGGTCGGTGCTCGCCTGCCTTTGCGCGCTGGTGTCATTCGGGCCGCAGAAATATTTCGACCCGCAGTTCGCGCACGTTTGGCCGGCCATCATCGCAGCGCAAATGTTTGTGCTGGTGATCGTAGCATCGCTGTTTGGCACGCGGGCGACCGCTCGTGGTTGTGCTGAGGGGCTCGGCTCCGCAGCCGCACCAAACTCTGATTAGGCGACCTTTGGTCTGAGTGCGTTAGGAAACCTCCGAACAAGCCTGGGGTCCAGGGGCCAGCCCCTGGTCGGGGAGTATGAGGGGCTGAAAGCCCCTCACAAATCGCCGCCAAGCGGCGATATGTTAAGGGCTCCACCCTTAACGATCCCGCCAAAGGGCATTGCCCTTTGGAAACCTGAGACGTGATCAGAGGACCCTTATACCGCGCCGGCGATCGAAGCGGGACAGGCGTTGGGTAACTCACGCACTCTGCACACGTCACCTTGGGATGAGCGTCTCCTCGACGAGTTTGGCCCAGTAGGTTGCTCCGATAGGCAGTATTTCGTCATTGAAGTCATATTGCGGTGAATGGACATTGGAAACGTGCTCGCCGCAGCCGAGGAATGTGTAGTTGCCCGGTTTCTCGTTGAGCATGAACGCGAAGTCTTCCGAGCCCATGACCGGCGCAACATCCGTCTGCACCATCTCTTCGCCAACAATCTTCGCAGCAACACCGGCGGCAATCTCCGTTTCTTGTGCTGCATTGACGGTCGGTGGATAGCGTCTTTCATAGCGCACTTCTGCGCGCGCGCCGTGCGCTTGTGCAATGCTTGTCGCGATCTCGCCAACACGTTTCTCGGCCAGATCCTGCACCTTCGGCTTGAACGTGCGTATCGTGCCTTTGAGCTCGACGACTTCCGGTATGACGTTATAGGCATCACCGCCGTGGATCTGCGTGACGCTGACGACCACCGATTCGATCGGATCAACGTTACGGCTTGCAATCGACTGCAGGGCTGTCACGATCTGGGCCGCCGTAACGACTGGATCGATGCCTTGGTGAGGCATTGCTCCGTGAGCGCCGTGGCCTTCCACAGCGATCTCGAAGATGTCGTAGGAGGCCATAACCGGACCGGTTCTCATGCTGAACCTACCAACCCGATCACCGGGCCAGTTATGCAGACCGTAAACCTGCTCCATCGGAAACTTCTCGAACAAGCCATCCTCGATCATCACCCGTCCACCGCCTTCGTTCTCTTCGGCGGGCTGAAAGATGAGGTAGGCCGTGCCGGCAAAGTTGCGGGTTTCGGCGAGATACTTGGCAGCCCCGAGCAGCATCGTCGTGTGACCATCGTGACCGCAGGCATGCATCTTGCCTTCGATTTTCGAAGCATAAGGCTTGTTGGTCTGTTCTAAGATATCCAGGGCATCGATGTCAGCGCGCAAACCAATCGCACCGCCACCGCCATGGCGGCCACGCACGACGCCGACCACTCCGGTTCCGGCCAGCCCGCGGACAACGTCGTCAACGCCGAAAGCCGTCAGTTTGTCTGCGATAAAGTCAGACGTTCGGTGTTCTTCAAATGCGGTTTCGGGATGTGCATGGAGGTCTCGGCGCCAATCGGTCATCTCATCATGAAGGTCGACAATTGCGGGATAAAGTTCCATGGCGAAAGATCCCCTTCCAGTTAGGTTTGAGACGCAACAACCCTGGTAGCGCCCACCATGCGCCGTCCTGGTGCCGCATCCAACAGCAGCTTCGTGTAATCATCCTGCGGTGCTGCATAAACGCTCGCCGTCGGGCCCACTTCCACGATCTTACCGCGTTGCATGACCACGATTCGATCACAGATCTGCGCTGCAACCCTGAGGTCATGCGTGATGAACAGGACGGCGAGTTTGAAGCGCTCGCGAACATCATCCAGTAAGGTCAGCACCTGGGCCTGGACGGAAACATCAAGGGCAGAAACCGCTTCGTCAGCGATCAGCAGGTCGGGCTCGACGATCAACGCCCGTGCGATACAGATGCGTTGGCGCTGACCGCCAGAGAACTGATGCGGGTAGCGATCCAGCGCATCGGCAGGAAGTCCGACAAGCGCCAGCAGGTTACGGGCTTTGACCATGGCATCCGCCCGCGATATGCCAAAGTTCATCGGCGCTTCGATGATTGACTGGCCGACAGTACGGCGCGGATTGAGTGATCGATAGGGGTCCTGAAAGACGATCTGCATTTTGCGGCGGTGCGGCCGAAGTCGGCCTTCGCCAAGATGGGAAACGTCGACGCCGTCAATCTCGATTGATCCCGCTGTGGGCTCGACCAGACGGGCAATGCAGCGTGCCACCGTCGATTTGCCCGAGCCGGACTCGCCGACGATCCCGAGGGTTTCGCCGCGACGTACGAACAAGTCGACCTGCGCGGCGGCATGAACCGCCCGGCCGCCGCCAAAGAGGCCGCCGCTGCGATAGACCTTGTCGAGTTGGCGCGTGCGGACAACTTCGCCACCCTCGACCGGATGGCGCTGTGGCGGCGTCATGCTTGGAACCGACCCGATCAGCATCTGCGTGTAGTCTTGCTGCGGCGCTTCCAAAATCTGCGCGCAGGCCCCCTGCTCCACCACGCGGCCGTGCTGCATCACGACGACGCGATCGGCAATTTCCGAGACGACGCCGAAGTCATGCGTAATAAACAAGACGCCGGTGCCGCGGCGCTCTTGCATGTCCTTAATGAGTTTGAGGATCTGTGCCTGCGTCGTTACATCGAGCGCCGTCGTCGGCTCATCAGCGATGAGCAGCACCGGATCGAGGACCAGGGCGGCCGCAATCATAATGCGCTGGCGCTGACCGCCGGAGAGCTGATGCGGAAAGCTGTCAATCATCTGCCGAGTATCGGGTAGATTGACAGCCTCCATGATGTCGAGCACACGCTGACGCCGTTCACGCCCACCGAGATCGGTGTGGATCGAAAGCACCTCGCCAATCTGGTCGCCAACCCGCATAACCGGATTGAGCGCGGTCATCGGCTCCTGAAAGATCATCGCCATCCGTGTACCGCGCAGATCGCGCAAGCGGGGCTTGGTTGCCTGCAGTGTGTCCTCACCGTCGAGCCGTGTCTCGCCACGGGTTGTGGTGAGTTCGCGTGGCAGCAGGCCCATCACCGCCTGTGCGGTAACCGACTTGCCGGATCCGGATTCGCCAACAACACAAACGATCTCTCCGGACTGCACCGAGAACGAGATGTCTTCGACGGCATTGGCACGATCTGCGTTGCGGGGCAGAGCCACCGTCAGACCGCTGATTTCCAGCACCGGCCGATCCCCGGGCGTGCCGGGCGCGCCGCCAGTGTGGGGCGTTGCAGTGGCCTCCATGTCGACCTCACAACCGTTTGGCAAAGCGCGGATCCAGGGTATCGCGCAGTCCATCGCCAAGCATATTGATGGCCAGCACTGTTATCGCCAGGATTGCACCGGGATAGAGAATGTTATGCGGATAGATCCGGAACAGTGAGCGACCTTCCGCCATAATGTTCCCCCAGGTCGGAACTTCCGGCGGAATACCGATGCCGAGGAAGGACAGGATCGCCTCGATGATAATTGCCGCCGCACAGATAAAGGTTCCTTGAACAATCAGCGGTGCCAGTGTGTTGGGCAGAATGTGGCGAGCTAGCAACGTCGGGGTACGGGTTCCGGCCGTGATCGCGGCCTCGACATAGGGCTCTTCGCGGATCGACAGGACGATGGATCTTACGAGCCGGACCACACGCGGAATCTCAGGTACCACAATGGCGGCGATCACGCTCAACAGTCCGGCTCGGAATAAGGACACGAGAGCGATGGCAAGCAGAATGGCGGGGATTGCCATCAACCCGTCCATGATGCGCATGATGAAACCGTCGGCCCACCGAATGTAGCCGGCAATCAGGCCGATCACCAATCCAATCACGACCGACAGCACCGCAACTGTCAAGCCGACGATCAGTGAGACGCGGGCACCGTAAACAACGCGGCTGTAGATATCGCGCCCGAGGCTGTCCGTGCCGAGATGGTATACGACAGGGACTTTCTTGCCTTCATCGTTGCGGACGGTTGCCTCGAAACCGGGAGTCTTATTGCGATAGCGCGGATTGATCTCCGCGGGATCGCGGGTGCCAAGCAATGGTGCGAGCACGCCCATCAGAATGATAAGCAGCAGCACAACGCCGCCGATCAGCACGGAAGGGTTCCGCACGATGCCCTGCCAGGTGGTTTGCCGGTCGTGAGTTACCGCATCGGTCATCAGTACCTGATCCTCGGGTCAAGAAATGTGTAGCTGACGTCCACCAGCAGATTGATCATGACATACGTGACTGAAAACAACAGAATGACCGCCTGTATGGTCGGGTAGTCCCGGTTCAGCACCGCATCAACCGTCAGCAGGCCGAGCCCGGGGATTGTGTAAACGGATTCCGTAACAACCACGCCGCCGATCAGGATTGCAATCGAGAGGCCGATGACGGTGATGATCGGCACGGCGGCATTGCCAAGAGCGTGGCGCATGACAACCAACCATTCGGTCTGGCCTTTAGCCCGGGCCGTGCGAATGTAGTCTTCACCGAGGACTTCCAAGACGCTGGTCCGTGTCATGCGCGCGATAAACGCAACGAAGATCACCGCCAGCGTCAGTGCCGGCAAAAGCAGGTGCTGCAACCAGGCTCCGATACCATCGCCCATCTTATGATAGCCCTGCACCGGCAGCAGGCCCAACTCGATCGCAAAGACGTAGATCAACGCATAGCCGATGACAAACACCGGGATCGAGAAGCCGAGAACGGAAAAGCCCATTATGATCCGATCAATCCAGCTGCCTTGCTTGTAGGCCGCAAAAACGCCGAGCGGGATCGCAATTGCGATGGTCAGCAGGATCGTCAACAACGACAGTGACAGCGTTGGTTCGAGCCGCGCCAAGATGAGATCAGAAACAGTTTTCTTGTAATAGTAGCTTTCGCCGAAATCGCCGACCAGGACGTTGCCCATCCAGATGAAGAACTGCTGCAACATCGGCTGATCGAGGCCGAGTTTCTCGCGAATCTGGGCAACCTGCTCATCATTGGCATAGTCGCCCGCGATGATGACCGCCGGATCGCCCGGCGTGAGCCGCAGCATCAAAAAGATGAAAACTGCGACAAACAGCATAACTGGAATTGTGGCCAGAAGTCTCTGTAGCAGGTAAGCGATCATGGCCCGCCTATCAGCCCCCTCCTCCCGAGCAACGGGAACAGGGGGCGCAGCTTAGTTTATCGCAGTCGCGGTCACTTCTTGGCGACGTTCCAGAACACCGGAACACCAGGAGACAGCATGCCGGTAACGTTCTTGCGTGCAAACGTCAGCTGGTTCCACTGGCCGAGGTGAATGTGGGTTGGATACTCACGCCAGCGCTTCTGGATCGCTTTGACGACTTTCAGTTGCTCGGCCTTGCTGCCGGCCCGGGCAAACTTGTCACGAAGATCTTCAATTTGCTTGTCGCAAGGCCAACCGAACAGCGCCTTGTCGCAGCTGGAATTAAGGAACGCCATCGCCACCGGGTTGAACAGGTCACCGGCCGTCCACGCCGTAATGAAGGCGTTCCAGCCGCCGGCAGATGGCTTGTCCTTCTTTGCACGTCGAGCAACAAGTGTCGACCAGTCCATCGACTGCATATCGACTTTCAGGCCGACCTCTTCCATCAACTGCTTGGCCACCGGTGCAAGGTTGGTCAGCACGGCCAGGTTGGTCGAATGCATCAGCACGATGGGCGTACCATCATAGCCGGCTTCCTTGATCAACGCGCGCGCCTTCTTGAAGTTCGATTCGAGCAGGCCGTCCATGTGCGCCGTCGTCTCGAACGGCATGCCGCAAACAAACAGAGCCTTGCACTCTTTGTAGTAGTCGGGATTACCGATCACGGCCTGCAGGAAGTCTTCCTGGTTGAAGGCATAAAGCAGGGCCTGGCGCATCTTCGGATTGTCGAACGGAGGATGCAGAACATTGTAGCGGAAGGTGTACTGCAGCCCGGCGGGATTGGTGTTGAACGTGTGGATGTTCTTGTCCTTGAGCAGGATCGGATAGAGATCGTGCGGCGGTGCCTCGATCATATCGATCTCGCCGGCAATCAAGGCGTTGACAGCCTGCTGATGGTCACGGATCGGCCGCCACTCAATCCGGTCGACCCTGGCAATCTTTGCACCGGCAAACCCCGAAGGTGGTTCTGAACGCGGCTTGTAACCTTTGAACTTGGTGTAGACGACCTTCGCGCCCGGTTCCCATTCATCGTTCTTGAAGACGAACGGCCCTGATCCGATGAACTGCGAAATCTGCTTGCTGGACGGCGTCTTGGCGATCCGTTCCGGCATCATGAACGGGACATTCGAAGACGGTTTGGCAAGCGCAAGTGTTACGAGGCCGGTCTTTGCGCTCAACTTGAAGACAATGGTCTTGTCATCCTTGGCTTCCAGGCTGGACACGAAGGACATCATCTTTTGTCCCATTGCATCCTTCGAGCCCCACCGTTTGATGGAGGCGACACAGTCTTTGGCGGTAACCGGCTTGCCGTCATGCCACATCAGACCGTCGCGCAGGGTCATCGTGATCGTCTTGCCGTCGTCCGAGGTCGTCACCTTGTCGACCATCTGCGGCTGGATCGTGCCCTTGGCATCCAGGCCGAAAAGTGTGTCGTAGATCATGTATCCGTGGTTGCGCGAGATGTACGCGGTGGTCCAAATCGGATCGAGGATCTTGAGGCCCGAGTGCGGGACGACCTTTAACACCGTTTCGGCATGAACTGGTGCGATCTGCAGCGACACCGCCATGCCAAGGATTGCCGAGCCCGCCAGCAGATTTCTGATAAGCTTCATGGAGTTCCTCCCGGAAAAAATCAGGTTCGGCCTGCCGCAAGTTTCCTGAATGCGCCGCCTAGGAATTACGATGGCCAAATTGTTTCAGCAGACAGAAATCAGAATACGGGAGGTGCAAGTTCTGTCAATAATTGCTCGTCAACGCGATTGGTCGGGCGGCATGTGCACACAGCGATCCAGGAGGTTCCGATGAGCGAGAAAAAGCTATGGCAACTGAGTGCATGCGAGCTATCAGCCCTGATAGCGGCCGGCGATGTCTCGGCCGCTGAGAGTATTTCAGCAGCGGTCGAGCGCATGCGGCAGTGCAACGGCAAGATCAACGCTGTCGTCGACGATCTTGGCGATGCCGCCCAGATCCGGGCGGCGCAGCTCGACAAACTACGATCATCCTCTGGGCCCGTTGGTCCGCTCCATGGCATCCCCGTCACCATCAAGGAAAACGTCGACCAGAAGGGCCGATCAACCGCCAATGGTGTCAAGGCTTACGCCGACATCATCGCGAGCGATGATGCACCGATTGTGCGCAATCTCGAGGCCGCGGGCGCCGTCGTGATCGGCCGCACCAACACACCTGAGTTCTCATTCCGGGCGACAACCGACAACGAACTGCACGGGCGAACATTGAACCCGTGGAACGATTGGGCATCGGCCGGTGGTTCATCAGGCGGCGCTGCCGCGGCTGTGATGTCGGGAATGGGAGCCATCGCCCACGGCAATGACATCGGCGGCTCGCTTCGCTATCCAGCCGCCGCGACCGGCGCTGCAACGATTAAGCCGGGGCTCGGCCGCACGCCCGCTTATAACCCATCAGCGGCGGTGGAACGTGGTCTTCTGGCACAGCTAATGTCGGTGCAAGGCGTCATCTGCCGGGAAGTGCGCGATGTGCGGCTCGCGATGCAATCCATCATTGCCTACGATCCGCATGATCCCTGGATGGTTCCGATGCCGTGGCAAGGCCCTAAGCATCAAGGAAAAGTCAAAGTTGCCTTCACCAAGAACACATTTGAGTTTGACCTCGACCCGGCCGTATCTGATGCACTCGACACCGCCCGCGATGCACTGGCCGACGCTGGCTATCAGATCGTCGAACAAGAGCCGCCGCTGGTGCCGGAAGCAGCCCGCGAGGGTTCCCGCTGCCTGTTTGGTGAAGTGCGATCGCTGCTTGAAGCGGAGATTCGCAAACACGGCAGCGAGACGATCAACCGGATTTTCGATCACTACTACGCGTACTTTTCACCTTATGAGGGGGACGCGCTGTTGCAGGGCATGGCACGACGCGCGCACTATATTCGCCAGTGGAACCTGTTCCTTGCTGAATACCCACTCGTTCTCACACCGTTTCTACCGTCACCGACATACAAGTGGGACCGAGATACTGAGGGTTTAGACGGCGTTGTCGAGGTGTTGGGTGCCGGCATGTATTCGATCGCCATGAACTTCATGGGGCTGCCTGCCGGAAATGTATCGGCCAACTACAACGATGGCCTGCCGGTGGGCGTACAGATCGTCGGTCGCCGGTTTCGCGAGGACATGATCCTCGAAGCGCTCGAAGCCGTCGAGCAGCGCGTCGGTGTCATGGCTCAACATCTGTTCGCGCGAGAGTAAACCGACGTTTGCCGGGCCGGCGTTTGAGGCCGACCGACGTCATTGCAGCCGGAGAGTGATCGTGGCCAGATTGTTCATCGCATGTTTCGGGACAGAGACCAACACGTTCTCATCAATGCCGACCGGCATGGTGACGTTTGAGGAAACCCTGTTGTATCGCGGCGATGCCACGCAACACCCGCCAACCAGCTTTTCGGTGCCGTTGCATGTCTGGCGGCGGCTTGGCGAACAACGACAGGATCAGATCACCGAAGGGCTTGCCGCATTCGCCCAACCGGGAGGCATCACGACCCGTCGCGTCTACGAACAGCTGCGCGACGAGATTCTGGATGACATAAGGGCGGCGGGGCCGTTCGATATCGTGCTGCTTGGCATGCATGGCGCCATGGTTGCCGACGGTTATGATGATTGCGAAGGCGATACCCTGAAACGCGTGCGCGAGATCGTCGGCTCGGACGTGATTATCGGTGTTGAACTCGATCTGCATTGCTCTTTGAGTGATGCCATCGTCGACAACGCCGATGCTGTTGTCATCTATAAGGAGTATCCTCATGTCGACATCGCCGCGCGGGCAGAGGAGCTCTATGAGATCTGCAGACGGGCGCATGCCGGCGAGGTTCGCCCGGTTATGGCGGTTCACGATTGCCATATGATTGACATGTGGCGCACGCCGGTCGAGCCGATGAAATCGGTCGTCGACGCCATGAAGGCTGCGGAAGGCAAGGACGGCATATTGTCTGTTTCCTTCGCCCATGGTTTCCCGTGGGGCGATGTGCCGGATGCGAGCGCCAGAATGCTTGCCGTCGCCGACGGGGACAGCGGTAGGGCCGCCGCAACCGCGCGGCAATTTGCTGAACGCATCTGGGATCTGCGCGGCCAGACTTCGCCTGATTTACTGACAATCCGTGAAGCGCTCGACTTGATTGAGGCTGCGCCTGACGGCCTGCTGGTGCTTGCCGACGTCGCCGACAATGCCGGCGGCGGGGCGCCCTCCGACTCGACATTCATTCTTGCCGAGGCCATGAAACGCGGCGTTACAGGTTTTCTAAACGGATACTATTGGGATCCGGTTGCCGTGCGGTTTTGCGAAGAGGCGGGTGAAGGTGCACAAATCGACCTGCGGCTGGGCGGCAAGTGTGGTCCCACTTCCGGCGATCCGCTGGATTTGCGTGTCACCGTCAACCGGATTGTTGAAGATGCGGTGCAGTCCTATGGCGATGGGCTGCAGCCAATGGGAACCGCGGTCTGGCTTGCAACCGATGGTGGCATCGATCTGGTCGCGACGTCGACACGCGTCCAAGTCTTCCACCCCGATGGGTTCGAGCAGCTCGGCATCCGCCTTGATGATTATCGCGCGGTCATCGTCAAATCGATTCAGCACTTTTACGCCGGATTTGCACCGCGCGCGGCCCGCGTTGAATACGTGTCGGCGCCAGGAGCAATTCCACCGGAATTTGCAAACATACCCTATGTCAAATTCAAGGCCCCCTACTGGCCAAAGGTCGATCGTCCCGTTTGAAAGAGCTTTTCCGGCTCGATTGACGGCCAGCGAGCAACACCGCGTTGTTCCGCGCGGCCCAGCGATCACCTGTGAAATTCAACGCTTGAGGTTCCTCAAAGCAGAGTTCATGACGACGACCGGTATGATGCCGGTCGCAACGATCAGCAACGCCGGCAGGGCGGCCTCCTCGAGCAGTTCGTCCTTTGCAAATTGGTAGACGTAGGTGGCAAGGGTCTCGAAATTGAACGGCCGCAGCAGCAGCGTCATCGGCAGCTCTTTCATGACATCGACGAATACAAGCAATCCGCCGGCGAGTATCGACTTCAGCAGAAGCGGCAACACGATCTCGCGCAGGGTCTCGCCGAATGTGCGCCCGAGACTGCGGCTGGCCTCCATCAGATTTGGCGGCAGCCGCTGCAGTCCCGACGTCACCGCCCCGTAGCCAATTGCCTGAAAGCGGATCGCGCACGCCAGGACAACAAGCACGACACTGCCGGCCAGCAGGGCACCACCGCTGGTTCGAAATAGCCAATGCACAATGCCGGCGTATCCAGCATCAACCGCACCGCCCGCGGTAACAACGCCAATTGCGAGGATTGTTCCAGGGAAGGCGTAGCCGGTCGAGGCCAGCGTCACCGACTGGCGCAGCACCCTGCTGCTGCCGTAGGCGGTGAGAATACCCATCACGACCGCCACGCTCATGACAACAACCGAAACAGCTGCTGCAACGTTCAGGGAATTCAACGCAGCTGCGACGGCGGCTGTCTCAAAGCTCAGTGACTGGCCGGAAACTACAAAGCCAAACAGCACACCAACGGGCAATAGAAATCCGACAGCAATGGGCACCATGCACACCAGGATGCAAATGCAGGCTTGCCATCCCGCAATTGTCTTGGCGGGCATCGGCCTTGCTCTTCTCGTCGTATCAATATAGCGCCGGTTTGACCTGGCCATGCGTTCAACGACCAGCAGTGCGATGATGAAAAGGAAGGCAAAGACTGCAATTTGCGACGCTGCCGCCAGGCTGTTCATACCCAGCCAGACGTTGAAAATGCCGAGCGTTAGCGTCTCAATTGCAAAGTACTCTACCGTGCCGAAATCAGAGATGGTCTCCATCAAAACCAGAGCGAGTCCGGCAACGATCGCCGGCCGAGCCAACGGTAGCGCAACCGTCCAAAACAGGCTTCGACCAGCTACCATGCCAATTTCGTAAAGCGACAACGGTGTGAGAACGAATGCCGTGCGGGTCATCAGGTAGACGTAGGGGTAAAGTGCTGCTGCCATTATCAGGATAGCCCCTTCCATCGACCTGATCTCGGGAAACCAATAATCGCGCGCGCTGTGCCAACCGAAAAGGTCGCGCAGTGCCGACTGCACCGGCCCGGCGTACTCGAGAAAGTCGGTGTACGTATAGGCAACGAGATATGCCGGGACGGCAGCCGGCAACAACAGCGCCCATTCCAGAACGCGCCGACCCCAAAATTCATAACGAAAGACGATCCACGCGCAGGCAACGCCAAAGCTGGTGCTGATGATACCTACTCCGGCCATCAGCACGAGCGTATTGGTGATGTATCTTGGCAGCACCGTCTCGAACAGGTGGTCCCACAAGCCGCCACTGTCACCATGTGCTGCAAAGAAAACGGCGATGATCGGCGCCAAATAGATCGCGACGAGCAAGACCGTCACGCAGGTCCAAATCGACGGGAGGCGCAACGGGATGCCCTTCGCCCAGTTTGCCGTGCTTGCTACCATCCAGCTCGATCGACCACACGCTGCGCCTCGGGCGCCAGCTCAGCAATTCTGGCAATCGGCATTTTGTCCTCGGTGAAGGTACCCCAGGATTTGAGTTCTGCCGGCACCGGAACGGCCGGGTTGACCGGATACTCGAAGTTGATCGTCCCGTAAAGCTGCTGCGCTGTGTGCGAGGTCAGGAACTCCAGGAACAGCTTGGCCTCGGCCTTGTTCTTGGAGTACCTGGCGATGCCCCCGCCTGAAATATTGACGTGCGAACCTCGGTCGCCTTGATTTGGAAAGATAAGCGTCACTGCGGCTGCCCACTGGCGTTGGGCGGCCTTGTTCGAATGCTTCAGCTTTCCAAAGTAGTAGTTGTTGATGATGGCGATATCGCAGACGCCTTCGTAGATGGCCTTCACCTGCGCCCGATCGTTGCCTTGCGGGCGACGGGCGAGATTGGCCACGACGCCTTTCGCCCAGGCGTCGGCGCCATCAACACCGCGCGCATGAATGAGCGACGCAACCAGCGCCCGATTGTAGACGTGGCTTCCGGGGCGCGAGCAAATCCGGCCTTTCCACTTTGGATCTGCAAGTTCTTCGTAGCTTCGTATCCTCTTGGCATCGTCGGCGCGATTGGCAACGGCGATAATGCGCGCGCGCTTGGAAAACGCAAACCAGCGGTTTTCAGGATCGCGCAGATAAGCGGGAATGCGGTCTTTCAGAACTTTCGAATTCACCTCTGCGAGAAGCTTCTTGTCGGCGTAGACGTGCAGTCTGGCAATGTCGACGGTCAGAATCACGTCAGCCGGACTTTGCTCGCCTTCAGCCTGCAGGCGTTGCGCCAATCCTTTTGACGCGTAGACGACATTGATCTTCGTGCCGGTCTGCTTGGTATAGGCAGCGAGAAACGGCTTGATCAGAAATGGCTGGCGATGGGAGTAAATGTTGAGTTCGCCCGCCCGGGGTGCAGTCGCAAACGCGGCCAGTCCGGCGCCGAACCAAACGGCGCCAAGCGCGAGCCGGGTCGTGGTTGAAGACAAGCGCAATCCCTGCATTGCTGTGAGACCTTTCGAAATGGATGAGATGAGGCTTGAGAACGCCTCTGCGAACGGCCTGAGATATGAGATAGATGACCGTTCCTTGTAGACGGAGCCTGCGGACTTTTAGGTTGCTTCGGCCAACCCCGCTTGCCAGTTTTTGGCGATTGTTGCGGCATGACCCCTGCAGGGCAGCGCGTTGGGCTGTCGCTCGCGAACCGGCGCGGTCACGAGCCGGCAGCCTGCCAATTGCTGTCACTCGGTTCATATCAAAACTCGGTAAGTTCGCCTGCCCATTGCCCCGCAACGCATTTGGTGTGCTCGCGTTTAGCGCTCAGCGTTTAAACGCGATCAATTCAGCCTGCCGAGCTTTTTCGAAATAGCAAAACAGTACTGAGAACGTCAAGCATAAAGTTAATTTTCTTCAATTATTTCAGTAGTTTATAATTGTAATAATTCTAATTCTAATTTCGAGGCGACATCATCGCGCAATGCCAACTCAACGGCTTGATATTGCCAACAAGAGTATCTTCGCGGCCGCTGCGCAATAATCCCGATCAAAGCAACGCCAAGGCGCCGGCAAGCCAGTTTCGGCTGGGCACCGGCGGCAAAGTTGACATCCCCCGCGCCAAAGCTTGCCGACCGCCGCCGGCCGGCAAGGTCGGCAACCCATCCGCCAGCGCCTCATCAACGCCGCCGCTCGCGCTATCGGGCAGGCGCGGCGCAGCCCGCCGTTCGATGTGGTCGACCGCACCACCGGTTCGACGTCGCAGTGAAGTGATCGGGCTAGCTTGGCCAATGCGGATACATTAATCTCTTCAATCTCTTCGCCTATCAATCGCTGTTGGAGCCCACACATCATGTCCAAGGCTTTCGCAAGCTACCGCGTGCTTGACTTCTCGACCACGATTGCCGGCCCGCACTGCACGCGCATGCTCGCCGATCTCGGCGCCGACGTCATCAAGATCGAAGCCCCCGACGGCGATATGATGCGCACCCGCCCGCCGTTGCGCGACGGTGCCAGCGGCATGTTCGGACAACTCAATGCCGGTAAGAGGAGCGTCGTTCTCGATCTCAAGTCGCCAACCTCCGTCACTGCGATCAAGCGGCTGGCCGAGACCGCTGATATCGTGGTCGAGAACTACCGGCCCGGTGTGATGAAGAAGTTCGGGCTCGACTATCCGGCGCTCGCAGCCCTCAACAACCGACTGGTTTATTGCTCGATCTCCGGCTATGGGCAAACCGGCCCGGCAGCGGATCAACCGGCCTATGCACCGGTCATCCATGCAACGTCCGGTTATGATCTTGCCCATATAGCGCTGCAACCGGGCCGCGAGCGACCCGACTACTGCGGCGTCTTCATTGCCGATGTGCTCGCCGGCACCTACGCGTTCGGTGCGATTGGTGCAGCCCTCGACCAGCGTCGCACAACCGGCCAGGGCCAATATATCGACGTCTCAATGATGGAAGCGATGATGTCGCTGACATTGACGGAAATAATGGGCGCCCAATTCGAAATGCCGCCGCAACCGTCGCGCCCGCTATTCGGCCCGGTCGAAACCAAGGACGGCTATATCAACCTGTCGGTTGCGAGCGAGCGCACCTTCCACGGCATGGCGGCGGCGGCCGACCGCGAAGACTGGCTGGGCGATGCGCGGTTCGCCAAGTATATCGACCGGCGCAGGAACTGGGGTGAACTGATGGATGAGTTCGAAGCCTGGTCGCGAACGGTATCAAGCGAGGATTGCCTTGCCACGCTGGGCGCAAACAACGTGCCGGCGGCGGCTTACCGCACGGTCCGCCAGGCAATGGCGGACCCGCAGATCATCCACCGCGGCGCGTTTGCAAACGTGACCGACAAAGGCGGTTCTCTGAAAGTGCTAAATCCACCATTCCGCATGTCGGGCTGCGATGTTTCGGTGACACCACGCGTTGCAGCCCTCGGTCAACATACCGCGGAAGTTCTCGGCGAAATCGGAATCGAGCCATAGTGCTAGCAGCCGGTCCAGATAGGTTGACTTGGGGGCATATGAGTTGGCTCATGCGGCTCTGGTGAGCCTTGTTAGGTTGTGGTCGAATAAAGTCCGGGGTCCAGGGGACCAACCCCTGGTCGGGGTGTTTGAGGGACGGACAAGCCCCTCAAGGATCGCCGCTTGGCGGCGATTGGTTAAGGGCTCGGCCCTTAACGATCCCGCCAAAGGGCATTGCCCTTTGGAAACCGGTGATGTGTTCGCAGCGTCGCCAAGTCATTTACGATTAGTGTGTTGTTTTTCCCGCGCGTTGGTCGCGCCGTGCTAAGGCAACCAACTTGGTTGGGGGTATTGGTTCCGAGCTGGGAGAATAACAAATGATAAACGACATCGGCGCGCAACAGCTCGATTGTGAACGCATGAAGGCGCTCAGCCTAATTGTTGCAGCCTGGGAAGAGGCCTCGGATTGTGGCATCGCCTCTGAATTGATGGCCTATGCCGCACTTTATGCGGCGCTATCGGATCTCGTGGCGGTGTTCGGGGAAGACAACGTGGCCGACCTGGCCGCCGGACTGGGCGATCGCATCCGGTCCGGTGAGTTTACCCTTTATGAAACCGTTCAGTAATCGGACTGGTCTTCTCACTTCGACACTTCGCACCCGAAGTGTCTCCGCCAGAAAACTAGGGATCCTCTGATGACGTCACGGGCTTCCAAAGGGCCGAGCCCTTAACCAATCGCCGCTGTGCTGCGATCCTTGAGGGGCTTTTAGCCCCTCAAACACCCCGACCAGGGGATCATCCCCTGGACCCCGGATTTCATCAGAGGGTCCCTCGATCATCGTGCCTTTTGGTCGGTATCGTTCCGGTTCCGACTTGCGGCAGGTTGCTCTAAGCTGTCTCTTCCTCCATGACGATGCCGGAATAACGCCGCTTCTCGGTTTGCACCCGCGCACCGCGATCATCATCCTCGCGCGTGCGTGATGTCACCAAACGGAACACCTGCCAATAGCTCGGGCTGACCAGCAACCGGTCACGGTGGGGGCCGCTCATGAGATAGCGATGAAACTTCGCCAAGTTGTAACACGGCACCCACATAAGAAGATGGTGCTCGACGTGGTAATTGACCCAGTAAGGCGCGAGAAAAGTGCCCGTAACGGGGTCGGTCAGCGTGGTTCGGGCATGCCGGAATGGATCGTCCTTATCGCCGACCATCGCGTGTTCGGCAATGTTGCGCAGGCGCAGGAACAGCTGAAAGAAAGTCAGCAGCGGCACCAACCACAACAACGGATAAAGCCACCAGTAACCGGTGAGCACGAGGACACCGAAAAGGATCGCGTTGGCCGCCATCGGGCCGCCCAGCTTGTCCTTGAAATGGCGCCACCAGGCCAGGAGATCGTCGCCAGCGGTGCGCCGCTGAACACCGGCTGCCAGCTGTGCTGCGCGTTGCGCATAGCCGGTCTGACCAGACATATCGCGCCAGATCTTGCGATAGAAGCTCGGTCGGGTAATCGGGAACGGTGCACTGAGCACAAGGTCGGGATCATCCGCCTGCTGGGTTCGGGCGTGATGCTTAAGGTGATACTTGCGGTAGGCCCGCATGTCGGCGCCGACCGGCCATGCAAGCAGCCATTGGCTGGCAAGATGGTTGATCCGGTCATTCTTGAACAGCAATCCATGTGCGCCATCGTGCATCAGGATTGAAAGTCCAAGCTGGCGTGAGCCGACCACTGCTGCACAAACGATGAAGGTCACAACGTTGGGCGACCAGGCAAACAGCATCATCGCGCCGGCAATCATCGCCCAGGCGTGAATGATCAACGCCGCCGCCTTCCAGTCGTGACGCTCACGCACGGCCGCCAACTGTTGTTCGCTCAAGAGGTCCCGTGCCCGCATTCCGCGATCTCCTCCGCTCTCGGAGCGTTCGCAACCATCCGCAATCGGTCGATTGTCCCAGCCCTATCGCGCCATCGGCCGAGCTATATCCCGTCCGCGATCATCTGACCAGTGCCGGCGCCGCCAATATGCCTTAGACTCGGGCCAATTCACCAAACCTCGAAAATGTCAGGGCCAGACATGACGACTGCCGAAGCCGGCGAGATATCGGCGTCGACGCGCGTGCGCCAGAACGTGTTGCTGCTGGCGGCCTGCCAGGCACTGTTCATGTGCGTTACGACGATGGCGATTGCAGCAACGCCGTTGGCCGGACATGCCCTGCTCGGTGTCGACAAGACGTTGGCAACACTGCCGCTGGTACTCTACCACGCCGGGATAATGATCACGACAATTCCCGCCTCGTTGTTGATGGCGCGGATTGGCAGGCGCGCCGGGTTTTCAGTCGGCGCGCTGCTCAGCGTCGTCTCGGGACTGATTTCCACCGCGGCGATATTCCAGCAGGACTTTTTCTGGTTGTGCGTTGGCGCAACGCTGATGGGCAGCTCCGGTGCCTTTGCCTGGTACTATCGGTTTGCCGCCGCCGATGCCGCTGATGAAGCCTTCCGGCCGAAGGCGATTTCGCTGGTGATGGCAGGCGGTGTCGTTGCTGGTTTCCTCGGTCCACAAACCGCCAAGTATGCGCTCGACTGGTTCGCGCCGATGACCTTCGCCGGCATTTACGTGATGGTCGTTGTTTATTCGGCGGTCGCTTTCCTGTTCGTGCAGGGACTGCGCATCCCGAAACTCAGTGCCGAAGAATTGAAGTCCGGCGGTCGGCCGATGCGCGAGATCATCCGCCAGCCTTCCTATGTTGTCGCGATTGTCTCGTCGATGTTCGGCTATGGCGTCATGACCATGGTGATGTCGGCAACGCCGCTTGCGATGCTGGCGTGCGGGTTCCAGTTCGATGCCAGCGCCACGGTCATCCAGGCGCACGTGGTCGCCATGTTTCTGCCGTCGTTCTTCACCGGCCATCTGATCGCGCGGTTTGGCGTCCTGCCGATAATTGCGCTTGGCGCATTCATTCAGATTGGCTGTGCGGTGGTCAACCTGTCCGGCATCGCGTTCACGAATTTCTTCATCGCCAATATTCTGGTCGGCCTTGGCTGGAACTTCACCTATATTGGTGGTTCGGCCCTGTTGACCAAATCCTACCGGCCGGCCGAACGCGCAAAGGTGCAGGCGAGCCACGATTTCATCGTCTATGCGACGACCGCCACCGCCGCCGGCTTGTCCGGGGTCCTTCATGCCCAGGTCGGTTGGATGATGGTCAATCTTGCGGCGCTGCCGATGATGGCGATCGTGATGCTGGCAGCGCTTTGGCTCGCCCGCCATCAGGCGCGCGCCAACGCTGTGACAGCGGCTGAGTAGAACAGATCATACGCGTTGGCGCGCAACTGCAAATCGAGACCTAAAACCAGCCCGCGCCGTCAGCGTGGTAAATCGGTGCGTCCCATCAACGCCCTGTCGACGGCATGCGCGGCCTGGCGACCTTCACGAATGGCCCAGACTACGAGCGATTGACCGCGGCGCATATCACCGGCCGCGAAGATGCGCCGCTTCGAGGTCTCATAGTCGCGGTCGTCGGCTGCGACGTTGCCGCGTTCGTCGCGGTCAAGGCTAAGCTCCGTGATCATGCCGTCGTGGACCGGGTTGGTGAAACCCATCGCCAGCAGCACGAGATCGGCCTTGATCTCGAATTCACTGCCTTCGATTTCCGCAAGCTGGCCGTCGACGAACTGCACACGGCAGCACACCAGCTGCGCCACGCGGCCGTTGGCATCGCCTTCGAAGCGCTTGGTCATGACCGCGAAGTCGCGCTTGGCGCCCTCTTCCTGCGAGGAGGAGGTGCGCATCTTCATCGGCCAGTGCGGCCAGGTCAGCGCCTTGTTCTCGTGTTCGGGTGGGGCCGGCATGATCTCGATCTGGGTCACCGATTTGGCGCCATGGCGGAAGGATGTGCCAATGCAATCAGAGCCGGTGTCGCCGCCGCCGATGACGACGACATCGCGCCCCGTGGCCAGTTCATCGGTGCCCTGGCCGAGCGGCTCACCGGCAATGCGCCGGTTCTGTTGCGGCAGGAAGTCCATTGCAAAGTGGATGCCGGCGAGATCGCGGCCAGGGACCGGCAGATCGCGCGGATGTTCGGCACCGCCGGCCAGAATGACCGCGTCGTGCGCCTTTTCGATTTCCGCGGTCGGCTTGTCGATGCCAACGTGGACGTTGCAGTGGAACGTGACGCCTTCAGCCTCCATCTGCTGGACGCGCCGCGCAACGATATGCTTTTCCATCTTGAAGTCGGGAATGCCGTAGACCATCAGACCGCCGGGACGGGCGTTCTTTTCAAACACGTGAACCTCATGGCCGGCCCGCGCCAGTTGTTGGGCGGCCGCCATGCCGGCCGGACCGGATCCGACGATGGCGACCTTCTTGCCAGTTTTGATCTCGGCCGGTTGCGGTGCGACCCAACCTTGTTGCCAGGCGTGGTCGGCAATCGCACATTCAATGGTTTTGATCGTCACCGGCTCGTCTTCGATGTTGAGCGTGCACGAGGCTTCGCACGGTGCCGGGCAAATGCGACCGGTGATTTCCGGGAAGTTGTTGGTCGAGTGCAGGTTGCGTGCAGCGCGCAGCCACTCGCCGTGATAGACGAGATCGTTCCAGTCGGGGATCTGATTGTTGACCGGGCAGCCGTTGTGGCAATAGGGGATGCCGCAGTCCATGCAGCGCGCGGCCTGTTGCTTGGTGCCGTCCTCGCCAAGGGGCACCACGAATTCGTTCCAATGTTTGAGGCGTTCCTCGACCGGTCGGTAAATGCGCTCATCGCGCTCGATCTCCAGAAACCCCGTAACTTTGCCCATGGTTGTTCTTTCCTATTCCTGAGCGCACGCCGGTCGACCTGCACCGAACCGGTTGCGCCGGGCTCCGGAGCGCCCAAGGCCAATACCGTCAAACGCATTGCGACCGTTGTCCCGCCCGCATCCTCGTGTCCGGTCACGCAGCACATCGGCCGATACCAATGTGCCCGGATTTATCAGTTTGCGGCCGGGTACGACGTGGCCCACGCTATTTCCCCTTGACGTGCTGCAGCCCGATTTCGATGACTTCGAGACCGGTCGGATCTGCCTCCTGGTGTTTGGCCATTTCCGACAGTGCGCGGCGGTATTCCACCGGCATGACTTTGCGGAACTTCGGCAGGTATTCGGACCAGTTGGCAAGGATCTGCTGGGCGCGGGCCGAATTGGTATAGCGTGCGTGCTTTTCGATCAGCTGGTGGAGGCGTTCTGCATCATAGCCGGTCATGTCTGACATGACGTCGACAAGGCCGTGGCTTTCAAGATCGCCGCCTTGGTTGGAGAGCTTTTGCATGATCTCTTCTTCCGCCTCGATTGGTTCGAGGTCGACCATGGTCATGTTGCAGCGCTGCTCGAAATCGCCGACGTCATCGAGAACATAGGCAATGCCGCCCGACATTCCCGCAGCAAAGTTGCGGCCCGTCGGACCGAGCACGACGACAATGCCGCCGGTCATATATTCACAACCGTGATCGCCGGTGCCCTCGACGACCGCGATGGCACCTGAATTGCGCACCGCAAAGCGTTCGCCTGCAACCCCGCGGAAATAACATTCGCCGGTGATCGCGCCGTAGAGCACCGTGTTGCCGACAATGATGCTGTGCTCCGGAGTGATGCCGGAGTTTTCGTTCGGGCGTACGATCAACTTGCCGCCGGACAGGCCCTTGCCGACGTAGTCGTTGGCTTCGCCGACAAGATCGAGCGTGACGCCGGCGGCACACCAAGCGCCAAAGCTTTGGCCGGCAGTGCCGGTGAGCGTGAACCAGACCGTGTCTTCGGCAAGACCGGCATGGCCGAACCGTTTGGCGACTTCGCCCGACAGCATGGCGCCCGTGGTGCGGTTGGTATTGTTGATCTCCAATCGTGCTGCGACCGGTTGCCTGTTGTTCAGCGCCGGTTCGGCAAGTTCGATGAGCTTGCGATCGAGCACCGCCTCGAGATGGTGGTCCTGGCGCTCGCTGTTAAAGATCGCGACGCCCTTACCGGCCTTGGGCTTATAGAACAGCTTGGTGAAGTCGAGGCCGTTCGCTTTCCAATGGTCGATGGCACGATCCTTGTCGAGGGCATCGGACTGGCCGATCATGTCATCGAACGTGCGAAAGCCCATGGCCGCCATCAACTCGCGGACCTCCTCGGCGACGAAGAAGAAATAGTTGATGACGTGTTCCGGTTGACCGCGGAACTTCGCGCGCAATCGCTGATCCTGCGTAGCAATGCCGACGGGGCAGGTGTTGAGATGGCATTTGCGCATCATCAAGCAGCCGGCGGCGATCAGCGGCGCCGTTGCAAAGCCAAATTCGTCGGCGCCGAGCAGCGCGCCGATGACGACATCGCGTCCGGTTCGGAGGCCGCCGTCGACCTGCACGGCAATGCGGCCGCGCAAACGATTGAGGACCAGCGTCTGATGGGTTTCGGCGAGACCGATCTCCCAGGGCGAGCCGGCATGCTTGATCGATGTCAAGGGCGAGGCGCCGGTGCCGCCCTCGAAGCCGGAAATCGTGACGTGGTCGGCGCGCGCCTTGGAGACGCCGGCGGCGACGGTGCCGACGCCAACCTCGGAGACCAGCTTGACGGAGACGTCACCGTCCGGATTGGTGTTTTTGAGATCGTAGATCAGTTGAGCCAGGTCCTCGATCGAATAGATGTCATGGTGCGGCGGCGGCGAAATCAATCCGACGCCGGGGGTGGAATGGCGCACCTTGGCGATGGTCAGGTCGACCTTGTGGCCGGGCAGCTGGCCGCCCTCTCCGGGCTTGGCGCCCTGCGCCATCTTGATCTGCATCATGTCGGAGTTGACGAGGTATTCCGTCGTCACGCCAAAGCGACCCGATGCGACCTGCTTGATCGAGGAGCGCATCGAATCGCCGTTGTCCATCGGTTGGAAGCGATCGGGCTCTTCGCCGCCCTCGCCGGTGTTCGACTTGCCGCCAATCCGGTTCATGGCGATCGCCAGCGTGGTATGGGCCTCGCGTGAGATCGAGCCGAACGACATGGCGCCGGTCGCAAAGCGCTTGACGATCGCGGCAGCCGGTTCGACTTCCGCCAGCGCAACGGCATCACGGCCGAGTTCCTCAGCCGAGCGGATGCGGAACAGGCCGCGCATGGTCATCAAGCGCTCGGACTGCTCGTTCACTTGCCGGGCAAAGGCGCGGTATTTGTCCGGCAGATTGCCGCGCACGGCATGCTGGAGGTCGGCGACGACGGCGGCGGTCCAGCTGTGGGCCTCGCCGCGCACGCGCACCGCATATTCGCCGCCAACATCGAGCGCACCGTCGAGATGCGGAACGTTACCGAAGGCCTGGCGGTGACGCTCAACGGTTTCGCGCGCGATCTCTTCGAGGCTGACACCGTCGATCTGGGTGTGCGTGCCGGTGAAATAGCGCTCGACAAACGAACGATGCAGCCCGACGGCATCGAAGATCTGGGCGCCACAATAGGACTGGTACGTCGAGATGCCCATCTTCGACATCACTTTCAGAATGCCCTTGTCGATGGCCTTGATGTAGCGCTTGATGGCGTCATCGGCGGTCAGGTTTTGATCGAGGTCCGGTAGCGAGTCGTTGATCGTCTCGAATGCCAGATACGGGTTGATCGCCTCGGCGCCGAAGCCGGCCAGCGTGCAGAACTGATGAACTTCGTGGGCTTCGCCGGTTTCAACCACCAGACCGACGGATGTACGCTTGCCGGCGCGGATGAGATGATGGTGGACGGCGGACGTCGCCAGCAGCGATGGGATCGGTATGCGATCCGCGCCGACCCAGCGATCGGACAGAACGATGATGTTATAGCCCTTGGCGACCGCCGTTTCAGCCTGACTGCAGATCGTGTCGAGCGCGCTTTCCATCCAGTCAGCGCCGGCCTCGGCCGGATAGGTGATGTCCAGCGTCAGCGTGCGAAACTGGTTGTCCGGCACCGCGCCAATCTGGCGGATGCGCTCGAGTTCGTCGTTGGTCAGGATCGGTTGATAGACTTCCAGACGCTTCAGTTTCGATGAACCGGCCAGATCGAGAATGTTCGGTCGCGGCCCGATGAACGAGACCAGCGACATCACGAGTTCTTCCCGGATCGGATCGATCGGTGGGTTCGTGACCTGCGCGAAGTTCTGCTTGAAGTAGGTGTGCAGTAGCTTGGCCTTGTCGGATAGCGCCGAGATCGGAGTGTCCGTGCCCATCGAGCCGACCGCTTCCTGGCCGGTATGGGCCATCGGCGCCATCAGGAATTTCAGGCTTTCCTGGCTGTAGCCGAACGCCTGTTGGCGGTCCAACAGGCTGGCGTTGGTTTTCGGTGGCTCACTGAAGGCCTTCGGCAGATCACCGACCTTGATCTGGGTGCGATCAAGCCACGACTGGTAGGGATGCTTGGCGGCCAGTTCGGCCTTCAGTTCGTCATCGGAAATGATGCGACCCTGTTCGAGGTCAATCAGCAGCATCTTGCCGGGTTGCAGACGCCATTTTTCGACGATGTCCTGTTCCGGGGTCGGCAAGACGCCGGCTTCGGACGCCATGATCACCATGCCATCCTTGGTGACGAAATAGCGCGCCGGACGCAGGCCGTTGCGGTCCAGCGTGGCGCCGATCTGGCGGCCATCGGTGAAGGCAACCGCAGCCGGGCCATCCCACGGTTCCATCAGCGCCGCATGATATTCGTAGAAGGCGCGCCGCCGGGCATCCATCAGCGGATTGCCGGCCCAGGCCTCGGGGATCAGCATCATCGCCGCATGCGCCAGGGAATAACCGCCCATCGTCAGGAATTCGAGCGCGTTATCGAAACAGGCGGTATCCGACTGGCCTTCATAGGAGATCGGCCAGAGCTTTTGCAGGTCGTCGCCGAACAGCTGCGAGGAGACGGAGGCCTGGCGCGCCGCCATCCAGTTGACGTTGCCGCGCAGCGTATTGATCTCGCCGTTGTGGGCCACCATCCGATAGGGGTGGGCGAGTTTCCAAGACGGGAACGTGTTGGTCGAAAAACGCTGATGGACGAGGGCGAGGGCGGATGTCAGGCGCCGGTCGCGCAGGTCAGTGTAATAGGCGCCGAGCTGGTCCGAGAGGAACATCCCCTTGTAGACAATCGTGCGGCTCGACAGCGAGACGATGTAGAACTCATTATCACTGTCGCTGAGACCGATATCGGCAAACTTGGCGTGGATCGCGTTGTTGACCACTTTGCGCAAAACGTAAAGCTTGCGTTCGAACTGGACTTCGTCAGCGACGCTGTTTTCGCTCTTGCCAATGAAGATCTGGCGATGAAACGGCTCAACGGCAATCGTCGGGTCCGACAGACAGCTGTTGTCGGTCGGCACGTCCCGCCAGCCGAGCAGCGTCAGGCCCTCTTCCTTGCAGCTGCGTTCAAATTGGGCTTCGCACTCGCGCCGGAAGCGCTTGTCACGCGGCAGAAATACGTGGCCAACTGCATAGTCGCCGGCGTCCGGCAACTCGATGCCCAACTGGCGACATTCCGTGCGCAAGAATTCATCCGGGATCTGGAGCAGCATGCCGGCACCATCGCCGGCCAGCGGGTCGGCACCAACCGCGCCACGGTGCGTGAGATTGACGAGGATTTGCAGGCCGTCTTCAATGATCTTGTGGGATTTCCTGGCACTCAAATCGGCAATGAAGCCAACGCCGCAGGCATCGTGCTCGAATTCGGGGTCGTAGAGGCCCGCTGCAGCCTGGCTCAGTGGACGCGTGTTCAAGGAAGCGCGCGCAGTGGTCATGTTAGGCAGCCTCATCAATTGCCAGTTTCCTCGTGGTGGCGAAGCCGATCGCAGCGCCAGTCCGTTGTGGGTGGAGCGAGGCGGACGGCGAAGTTTGCCCGTGCCGCCTCATCCGAAGAGTTCATCGCGGCGTCGGCAACCTGCTGAGCGTCCCGCGCCCCGCGCGACCCCGCCATGTTTTAGGCGCATAAGCGGCCGTTTGGATAGCTCCTCGTGCCGATAATCCCGGTGATTGGCCGGAGCAGATCTGATGCCGCGACATTTGAACGGTGTTATCTGCGGACATCCAGCAACGCACAAACAAATGCAACCGGCTGATCCCGTCGGACTGACGGCTCAACGCGCCGAATTGTCTTATGCCTGGCCTGCCAGAATTGCAGGGCCGACAAACAAAGGACAGCATACCTGACCTATCTCCCGGTATGCAAGCGGTTTTCGCGATGCTGAATGTCGCGATGGTGATTTGGTGTCATCGTCGCCGCCAATCAGTTGCGTTGGGCGCTGAATTGCGATTGATGGTGATGCGCGTGGGCGGAAGGACCCTGGGATGAGCGACGAACCACCACTATTCTCGTTTGCGATTATAACCGACACGCACATCCGGCCGGCAATTCTGGATGATTCATCGCCGTTTCCGGTCAACGATCTGGCGAACGACCGGGCGCGCTATGCGATCGCTGCGATTGCCTCGCATGAGCCGGGCCTGGTCCTGCACCTCGGTGATCTCGTGCATCCGTTGCCGCACCTGCCGACCTACGGCGATGCCTGCTCCGAGGCGAAGGCGATTTTCGCGCCATTGATCGAACGCATGCGGTTCATGCCCGGCAACCATGATATTGGCGACAAGCCGATGCCGGATGCACCGGCGGCGCCGGCCGACCGGCACGCCATTGCGCAATTCGAGCGTGCGTTCGGACCCAGCTATCAAAGCTTCGAATTCAATGACTGCCTGTTCGTGATGATCAATTCATCGCTGGTCAACAGCGGCAGTGAAGACGAAGCAGCACAGCGCAGCTGGCTCGAAGGTGTGCTCGCTGCCGGCAGCGGCAAACGGACCTTCCTGTGCTCACACTATCCGCCCTACATTTTCGACCGGGGCGAGCAGAGCCATTACGATAACTACGCCGAACCGGGCCGATCGTGGCTCGTTGATCTGCTCAAGACCCACGACATCGAAGCGTTGTTTTCCGGTCATGTGCATCAGTTCTTTTTCAACCGGGTCGGCAACACCTGCCTTTATTGTTTGCCGCCGACGAGTTTCATTCGCCAGGACTACGCGGAAATATATCGGGTCGAACCGGCCGATCAGTACGGGCGCAACGATACGGGCAAGTTCAGTTATGCGCTCGTCGACGTCTATGCCGACGGGCACCGTCTCAGGGTGTATCCAACCGACGGCAAGCTGCTCGGCAAGGCTGAGACCCTGTCGGCTCAGGACAACACCTGGGCCGCCAATCCGGACACCAAGCTGACCGTCCACCTGCGCCATGCCTGGGCGACGCCGACCGATCTGCCCTACAACGGGCCCATGGAGGAGTTTTCGCGCAAGCGGGCGCGCAACGACTATACGTTGCTACGCCTGCAGCAAATGGGAATCACCACGGTTCGCACCCCCCTTGCCGATCTGATGGATGGCGACGTCAGGCGCCGGATTGAGGATTATCGTTGCGCCGGGATCCGATTCAGTTTCTTTTGTCTGGGCGTGCCAAGCGACAGCGAGGCGGCCGTCATTCGTGACCATCAGAGCCTGGTCGGGCAACTTGAGCTGGTCACCGGATCGGACCAACTCGCCGATCTTGACGGCCGCCTCGACCGGCTCGAAGGTTTGGGTGAATTTCCAATTCTGGTTGGCAAGTCGCATTCCTCGAAACACGAGGCCAGGCAGGGCAGCAGGTTTTCGCACGCGGTGAGTTATGGCTTCTTGTGGGAACACCGCCACGAGGTGCTTGCCGCAGGTCGGCGTCTGGCTGACTTCGAGCGCGTTAACGGCCTCGTTTTCCAACTCAATCTGACGGACAGTCTCACTCATCGCATGCGCGAGGCGGCGCGGTTTGCGACCGACAATGCCGTGCGGTTGGCTGTCAATGTGCGCCTTGCCGACGCCAACCCTGCCGTTGCCCATTTCGATGATCAGGCGATTGCGCGACGCGTCCTTGCTGCCGCCGATCTGGCCGAACAACTAGCAAACGTCGAAGTGCAACTCGATACGTTCGTCGATGTCGATCGCGGTTACAACCCGCGCCACGGCCTGATCGACCGGCGGTACAACTTCCGCACCGCGGGCCGCCAACTCGCACAACGCCAATGATGGGGAAAACGCGCGGTACCAAAACAACTCCAATGGACAAATGTTGAAAGCGTCACCAAAGTGTCGTAACTGGCCGTAGATATTTACAAATCTGTTGCAGTGGGCTGCTGATTGTCTTCGGCAATCCGGCCTGAAGCCGGGTGCGTCATGGCGATCGAAATCGAGCGAAAATTTCTTGTTTGCGGCGACGATTGGCGGGCGTTGGCCGTCCGGTCAATGGACATCTCGCAGTCCTATCTCCTACGCGATGACAGCGTCAGCGTGAGGGTGCGCGTCATTGACGGGATGACCAGCACACTGACGCTGAAATCGAGCAAAGCCGGTCTCAAGCGACAGGAATTTGAGTACGATATTCCGCTCGACGATGCCGAGCAAATGATCGACCTTTGTCGCGGCGCCACGATCGTGAAAACCAGGTTCATTGTGCCCTGGCGGTCGCTGTGCTGGGAAGTCGACGTTTTCCGACAGCAGAACGCCGGCCTGGTCCTGGCCGAGATCGAGCTCGAGCACGAACGGCAGGTTGTCGAACTGCCGAGCTGGATCGGGCAAGAAGTTACGCACGATCCACGCTATTACAACCGGAGCCTTACGAAGCTTCCATTTCGCACGTGGCATGATGTGATACGCGAACGCATCAAGGCTTAGGCCGCTGCCGCCGGTAGCGCTTCAAAGTTCGCCCGAACCGTTCCGCCAATAGCCCGCGCCCCAATCTCATCGGCGCATCCGGCACACGTTCGCTCGCGCGAGCCGTTGATTACGGATTGCCAGCGCCGGTGTTGCCGTGGAAAACTGGCGTCCCAGTGGTCTGTATCACTTAAAATGACGCATTGAGATGCGCTGCCCTGGTTCGTGAGCAGGAAGGCGTGCGCAAGCATAGCGTGCGCTATGGTGAGCACGGCTGACGCCCTCACGGGCCAGGACAGCGCACCGTAGGCGCTCAGATTTGGCCTGATGCCAGCGTTGCGGCGGCCTTATGATGCGCCAGCAACACCACGGCCACCGCGCCTTGGCACAGGCCAAATCTGAGCGTCTGAATACGCCATTTTAGGTGATACAGACCACTACAAGCCGGAGTGCAAAAGGCTGTTGAAGGGGACGTCATGAAGATCGATGCAGTCGAACTCACGCTCTTTGCATGGAACGATATTCCTCCAACCACGTATCATGCCGGTTCGCAGAACCAGGGCGGACGCAGCAGTCTCGGACTGTTGACCCTCAAGACCGATGCTGGTCTTGAGGGCCACGCGTTTCTCGGATCGGCGACCAATCCGGCAGAGACCGATGCCGGCGGCCTCATTCGATTTCTCAAGCCGGTGTTGATGGGCCAGGACCCACTGGCCCGCGAGAGCCTGCACAAAGCACTGCGCGCACGACAGCGCAACATCGGACTGCGCGCCGTCGGGGCCTGCGACACGGCGCTCTGGGATATGGCCGGCAAGGCCGCCGGCCTGCCGCTCTATAAACTTCTGGGCGCCGGCCGCAGGTCGATTGGTGCCTATGCCTCGAGCCAGATCCTCGCAACTGCGCAAGCCTATCGCGACGAGGCGCTGCGGTTCAAAGCGGATGGCTGGAAGGCTTACAAAATTCATCCACCGCAACACCCTGCCCAGGACATTGCCGTGTGCGAAAGCGTGCGGGCGGGCGTTGGCGATGATTATGAACTGATGCTCGATTCGACTTGGAGCTATTCTTATCCGGACGCGCTCAAGGTCGGGCGTGCCGCCGAGCGGCTCGGATTTCGCTGGTTCGAAGACCCGCTCAACGAGGAGGACATCTACGGTTACGTCAAGCTGCGCGACAAGCTCGATATCCCGATTTTGGCAACGGAGTATCCGCAAGGCGATCTGGGCACTTACGGCGTCTGGGTGACCGAGCGGGCGACCGATGCGCTGAGGGGCGATATTCCCGTGAAAGGCGGTTTGACGACCATGCTCAAGACCGCCCATCTCGCCGAGGCATTCCATATGAACTACGAAGTGCATCACGGCGGAAATTCACTCAACAACATGGCGCAGCTGCATTTCGCATGCGCGTTGGAAAATACCACCTACTTCGAGGTGTTGTTGCCGCACGGCGCCCACAAATACGGCGTCATCAACGAGATCGAGATCGATCGAGATGGACTTGCGCATTGCCCGGATGTTGCCGGAATTGGTGCGCAGATCGACTTCGAATTGATCGAACGCAACAAGATCGCCGTGTTGTCCTGAGATTGGCGATGGCTGCCCGCATCCGCTCAAGTCGCCGGCAAACCAACCGGCAGCTTTCAGACTTTATGGCCTGTCGGGTATAACTCGAACCACTGCGCTCTCCGTCCGGCCGCCCAACGCCGATGATCTCCGGTCTGGTTGAGAGCGCCGGGGCGGCGAGCGCGCAGGCGGTGCGGGCCTGCTTGAAGAGCCGCAACGAGCTGATCGTTGCCTTGCTTGCTCGCACTGTCATCCCGGCACCCGTTGCCAGGAGCCATCACCCGGCAGGGCCCGCCGGTGTGGTTTGCGCCGTCGCCGTGCTGCAATAGCCGGGCTCCGCGCCTGAGCAAAAACGGGTCCGGGTGACAAGCATCACCGCGCGGCACGCGCCTTGCCGGCGCTCAAAGGCGCGCCGGTCGAGTACCTCAAGTCATAGCGGGGACGGTATTACTTAGACCAATGGTAAAGCGCGCGGGCGATCTCGCCTTCCAGCGGGAACGACAACATGCCCATCACGGAGTATCCGAGCAGCCACGGCATGACGTAGAACCGGAACATATAGAAGAACCAGGCGACAAACAGCGGCACCACCGGTTCGATCAGAAAGCTCGGTGTGAGCGGCCGAAAGACCTTGATGATCGGGTCCGTCAGGCGCACGAAGGCCTTCATGAAAAAAAAGTCCGAATCGGTCGGCAAGAACAAGTTCATGGCGGCGCGGCCGATCAGGGTCCACATGACCATGCCGAGACCATAGTCGATCACGATGACCCAGATGGGGAAGGATGCCGTCATGGAATGGCCAAGTCCCGAAGGGTGTGCAACTGGTGGGTTTGCAAAGGGTTCGGCCCTTTGCCGCGATTGGTTAGGGCGGCGCCCTTAACCAATCGCCGTTTCACGGCAATCGATGAGGGGCTTGTCAGCCCCTCATACTCCCCGACCAGGGGATTATCCATCCCCTGGACCCCGAATTTGTTCAGGGGTTGCTTAGTGCGACTCATCCAGAATGGTGTTGCCGGATGGTATGCGCACGGCATCGACCATCGCTTGGGTTTCCTCGTCCGGAGCTTCGGTCATCAGGCTGACGACGACCATGGCAACGAGGCTGACCGGCATACCGATGATCCCGAAGCGCAAGCCGTCGAGACCCCAGATCGGATCGATGATCTTGTTGTAGATCAGGTAGAGATAGATCGTTCCGGCGGCAAAGCCGAACACCATACCTGCCACGGCCCCTGCCGCATTGGCGCGCTTCCACCAGACACCCAGGACCAGCGGGAAGAACAAGCCGGAGCAGGCGAAGCAGAAGGCCCAGGCCACAGCACCCAGAATGCCGGTCAGCTTCAAACTCGCCACGGCCGCTGCCGCCGCACCAATCACGATCAAGAGAATGCGGGCAACGATCAAGCGTGTCCGGGTTTCCGCCTTCGGGTCGATGATCTTGTAGTAAAGATCGTGGCTGAGCGCGTTGGCGATCGCGAGCAGCAGACCGTCGGCCGTCGACATCGCAGCAGCCATTCCGCCGGCCGCCACGAGACCTGAGATCACGTATGGCAGACCGGCGATTTCCGGCGTTGCCAGCACGACGATGCCCGTGCGCATGTGGAACTCGTTGATGTCGAGAATTCCGTTGCCATTGCTGTCGATGATCTTCAAGAAGCCAACGTTGGACCAGTTCTTGACCCATTCAATGTTGGCCACGTCCTGGAACGACTTGCCGATGATTGCGGTCGGCAGGTTCGGGTCTAACAGCTGCAACTTCGTCAGCGTCGCGAGGGCCGGCGCCGTGAAGTAGAGCAGGAAGATGAAGAACAGTGACCAGGCGACCGATTTGCGTGCATCACGCACCGACGGCGTCGTGAAATAGCGCATCAGGATGTGCGGCAACGAAGCCGTACCGGCCATCATGCTGAGTGCCAGCGTCACGAACTTCCAGCTGGCCATCGAGCCCGGTTCGCCCGGCGCATTGTGCAGGCTGGTCAGAACCTTGAGACCGGCAAAAGCTTCCGCCGGCTTGGCACCGACGTTGAGCGTGCCTTCAAGTTCCTGAATGCGCTGCACGGCATCGCCATAGGAAAAGTGCGGGATGATCCCGAAGCCCTGCTTGTTAGACATCCAGATCACCGGCACCAGGTAGGCGATGATGAGCACGATATACTGGGCAACCTGGGTCCAGGTCACGGCCCGCATCCCACCGAGCATCGAGCACAGCAGAATGCCGAGCAGGCCGAACCAGACACCGAATTCAAATGGGATCTGCAGGGCCCGGGCGGCAATTGTGCCCGTCGCGTTGATCTGTGCCGTCACGTAGGTGAACGATGCAACAACGAGAATGATCACCGCGCACAGCCGCGCCGTGTTGCCGCCATAGCGGGTGCCGATGAAATCCGGCACGGTATAGCAGCCGAACTTACGCAGGTAAGGTGCCATCAACGAGTTGACAAGCACGTAACCGCCGGTCCAGCCGACCACGAAGGCCAGATAGCCATGGCCGCCAAAGTAAATGCCGCCGGCAAGGGCGACGAACGAGGCGCCGGACATCCAGTCCGCCGCGGTCGCCATACCGTTGAAGACCGGCGGCACTTCGCGGCCGGCCACGTAGTAGGCCGAGACCTGCATCGTGCGCGACAACCAGCCAATGGCGGCGTAGATGAAAATCGTAAAGGCGACGAAAAGAATACCAATGGTTGCTGCGCTGACGCCCAGCTGTTCCAACACTGCCATAAGTAGGATGAAGACGATAAAGCCGCCGGTATACATCCCGTAGATCTTGGGCAGGTTGTCGATGAAGGCTTTGCCGCCTCCGCCACTACCTGTATCGGACATTTCCTATCCTCGAAGATGTTGAATGCTACGATCGATGTTGGCGCCGTTGCAGTGCGCCAAACGTTGCTG
This sequence comes from Hyphomicrobiaceae bacterium, assembly GCA_965223355.1. Taxonomy (GTDB): domain Bacteria; phylum Pseudomonadota; class Alphaproteobacteria; order Rhizobiales; family Hyphomicrobiaceae; genus Tectiglobus. The sequence goes on along the minus strand of CBDCWE010000003.1, from coordinate 451,405 downwards.
TCGTGAGGGCGTCGTCTAGGAGTGATTGTCGCCGTCAAAGCCGGCCGCACTGTCGATTGCGTCCTGGACCCAGTTTTGGACGAAGATCAGAATCACGAACACCGCCAACGAGCCCTGCACCGCCAGGTAGTAGCCAAGCGGGAAGCCCAAAAACGTCATTGTGTTCAATTCCTTCGCGTACCAGTGCACGACAAAGGAGAATATGAACCAGATCAGCAAAACCACCATGGTCAGCCAGAACGTACTGCTCCAATGGCGCTTTGCGGCTTCAGAAGGTTCAGCCATGTATTGTCCTCCAAGTTGCTCTGCGCGCTCGGCGATCATCCCGTTGAGTGCAGATCATTGGCTCTTGATTTCTTCTAACGCTTGTTTTTTCTCGAAAATTCCGCTTTCCCCGCGACCTCGAGGTCGACGGCATCGACCTGCTTCTATGGCATTGATGCAGCATCATGCTGGCAACGAAACCGGCGCCTTAAAATTGACATTAAGTCTAAGGCGCAACGGATTGACTTCGTTCACGCGCGGCATTAGCGTCGCTGCCCTATCGGAGAGTCGGATGTGAAGCTGCCTGACCTTAACGCCGTGCGCACAGTGCTTGGCCATGTTCGCAGCTATCTGCCGGCCGCTCGTCGCGACGAGCCAATCGTTGCGGTTGGCGACCTTGTCGAATTCGTCAATTCGCGATCGGCCTTCATCGCCCAGACGTCGCTCTACGGTTATCTCAAGACGCGCATGGGAACGCGATATCCTGAAATGTTTCAGGACGACGCGTTCGTCGTCTCAATCAACCGCGCCAAGTGGGATGTTTGCGCAGCCTGCCTGTCGGATCTGACGGTGTTTGCCGCCGGCCATTGCGTTTTGTCGGGCGCGCTGGCGCGGGAGGAAGCCGGATCATTTGCCGCCGCAATCTTTGATCATGCGATCGAAAGCGCGTTTTGCGACAGCGATGCGCGGCCGGCCAAAAACGTCGCCGTGCCGGCATTTGCAGCGCGCCTTGCTGAAACCGACTGGCAGACCGTTGGCGATGGTGCGAACGCGTTTACCCGCAGCCCCGGCCAACTGGTTCGCTCAGCGCCGGTCACAGATGCGTTCAAAGCGGACGATCGAGAGATCATAGTGAACTCGATCCGGTTTCGTTGGCGCGAGGTGCGCGAGCACTTGCGCAAGCACGCCGACGTAGATGCGATCTGCACGGACTGGCGCGCGATCAATTCCGCCTGACCGGATCGCTCTCCCGCAAACCTGGTCCGCCGCTGTCGCGTCAAGGCAGGTTCATTTCGAACCGACGCGCCGGCAGCTCACATCACGCGGACGACAGTTCGCCGGATAGGCCTTTGGCAATCAACTGGCGGGTTTCATCGATCCCGTAGAGCTCAATGAACGAGCCGAACCGCGGGCCCTGGGACTGGCCAAGTAAAACCTCGTAAATCGCCTTGAACCAGTCGCGCAGGTTGTCTGCAAAGCCGTTTGATTTGCCGACGTCATAGACAATGGCCTGCAGGTCTTCCGCCGTCGCATTGCTCGCTGCCTCGCCGAGGCGTCGGTCCAGAACCTGCAGTGCTGCGCGCTCGATATCCGTTGGTGCACGAAATGTCTTGGCTGGCTTTACGAAGCTTTCGAAATACGCAATGGCGTAGCCGACGAGATGGTCGAGCAAGGGATGGCTCTCGGGGCCGGCTGCGGGGGCGATCCGCCGGATGAAGCCCCACAGCACGTCCTTGTCGTGGGCATTGGAGGCCGACACCAGATTGAGCAGCAGCGCAAAACTGATCGGCAACTCCGCCGGCGGCGGTGTGCCGCCGTGGATATGCCAGACCGGGCTGTCGAGTTGCTTTGCCGGCTCCAGCGACGGATATTTCGTGAGGAACGTGAGATAGTCGTCGACGGTCTTCGGGATGATGTCGAAATAGAGCTTCTTTGCCGCCTTCGGCTTGCTGAACATGTAGAGCGACAGGCTCTCCGGCGAGGCATAGGTCAGCCATTCCTCGATCGTGATGCCATTGCCCTTGGACTTTGAGATCTTCTCGCCGCGTTCATCGAGAAACAGTTCGTAGTTGAAGCCCTCCGGCGGGGTGCCGCCAAGCGCACGGCAGATCTTCGACGACAATGCTACGGAATCGATTAAATCCTTGCCAGCCATTTCATAGTCCACGGCCAGCGCGGTCCAGCGCATCGCCCAGTCCGCCTTCCATTGACACTTGACATGGCCGCCGGTCACCGGAGTTTCGACCTTCCGACCGGTTTCCGGATCTTCGTAGACGACCGTTCCGGCCGCGACGTCGCGTGCGATCATCGCCACCTGCAACACCTTGCCGGTGCGCTCGCACACCGGCAGGAACGGCGAATAGGTCTTCTGGCGCTCCGTTCCGATGGTCGGCAAGATGATGTCCATAACCTTGTCGTAGACCGCCAGCATCTTCAGCAGCGTGGCGTCCATCAAGCCGGACTTGTAGCACTCGGTGGCGGAGTAAAATTCGTATTCAAACCCGAATTGATCGAGAAACCGACGCAGGCGCGCATTGTTGTGGTGGGCGAAGCTCTCGTATTCGTTTGAAAACGGATCCGGCACACTGGTCAACGGCTTGTCGAGATGCCGGGCAAGAATCTCCGGGTTGGGGACATTGCCCGGCACCTTTCGCAAGCCATCCATATCGTCGGAAAAGCAGATCAGGCGCGTTTTGACTTGGCCTTGCGTCAAAACCTCGAAGGCGTGGCGGACCATTGACGTGCGTGCGACTTCGCCGAACGTGCCGATGTGGGGCAGGCCCGAGGGGCCATAACCGGTCTCAAAGACGACGGTCTTGTGCTTGCCGTCGGCCACACGCCCAAGCCGGTTCATCAATCGACGTGCCTCTTCGAACGGCCAGGCCCTGGAACTGTGGGCAAGTTCCACGAGTTCAGGAGCATTTGCACTGGCGGTCACGGCAGAAGTCATGGTTTGATCGCTTTCTGGGTATGATCGCTTTCCGGGATGTCGCGGCGGCATCATGCCTCGGCTGCGGTGACTGTGAGATCCGCCAGCAGCGCGCCACGGTCGATTGCCTGTCAGGCTGGGCTGGACCATCCCGCCACCGGCGGACATGATCTAGCGGCGAGTGGGCGGCGGCGTCAAACCCGATCGCAAAGAAACTCAACGGCGATTGGTCGGCATGGTTCCGGCCGCCGCACTTGCGCCACATGGCCAAACCAGTGCATAGCGGGCGAATTTGGGACACAATCCCTGTGAGCTGGACAGCGAGGCAACAATGACAATGCAACTGACACCGCAACAGGCCCTGATCTACGCCATGATTGCAACGTCTGCATCGGACAATGCCATGACGGATGTCGAACTCGCTCGGATCGGTTGGATCGTCAAGGAGTTGCCGGCGTTCGAAGGATTTGACGCCGACACATTGATCGTTGAGGCGCAAGGCTGCGCGCGTGTCGTCTCGGCCCCGGATGGCTTGAATACCGTGTTGGACATGATCGCCGCCGCCCTGCCGGCCCATATGCGCGAGACGGCCTATGCGCTGGCGGCGGAAGTCGCGGCATCTGATCAACGTTCGAGTCCCGAGGAACGGCGGTTTTTGCAGTTGCTGGGAAGCCGGCTTGAACTGCAACCGCTGATCAAGGCGGCACTCGCCCGCACGGCCGTGGTTCGCCATCGCAAAGCGTAGCCGGCAGTCGCCGGGACGGGTCGACCGGGCTGCTGGTCGGCGTCGGGCCGACGGGCCCGGTCAATTGTCAGCCACATCCGCGATCACGGAACCGACGATCTGGCTCGGCGGCACGCCGAAGGACTTGCGGAATGCGGCCGCGAATGCACTGGGGCTGCGATAGCCGCAGTCGGCTGCGATTTTGCCGATCGGCTCACCGCGCGCGACGGCACCGAGCGCAAAGTGGAACCGGACCTGCTGGCGCCACTCGCTCAGGCTCTGGCCCAGTTCGCGGCGAAACAATCTTGTCAGCGTTCTGGTCGAAGCGCCGGCAGCTTCGGCGAGGTCATCGATACTGCGCGCCGCCGACGGGTCGGCGATGATGTGGCGACAAACCCGCAACAACCGCTCCTCCGACGGCATCGCAATGCTGAGGTTGAGGGGCTTGCTGCGCGTGATCTCATCGAGAATGAGACCGGCAAGCTTGGCGCCGCGTGAGTCTGGCGAATAGGCAACCGGTTCGGCCAGGATCGCCCGGATCAATTCCCTGAGTAGCGGCGTTACGAGAATGACGAACGGCGTTGCCCGCGCCATTGCGAGTGCAGCAGGTTCAATATAGAGCGTGCACATGTCGACTGTGCCAACGGCGCTGACATCGTGCTGACAGTGTCCCGGCATGAACACCGCACGCGCCGGCGGCACCACCCAGTTTTCGCCGTCGGTGTCAATTCTCATCGTGCCCTGAGCGGCATAAATCAGCTGATGGCGGCGATGGTAATGACGGCCGGTTGTGCTCTTGTCGGGGAACGTCTTTTGCATTGCAGCGACCGGCGCCGAGACGTCCTGATAGTCGGCCGGATCGGTCGAACGCCGGTCGGCGCTGTCATTGCGGTTTGATCGCCGGTTTGCCATGCGGTTTTCGTCACCTATCGCAGAGTTGATGGTTTTGGCGTAGATTCGACGAACTTTGACGCAACATCGCTCAGACGCCAACAATAAACTGAAACTCGGAAAGCAAACTGAACCTCGCGATCAAAGTACGCTGAACGGACTGTCGATTGGCGGATCTTTGATCGGGCCGGGCGCCGGCGAGGTCGATCAGACCGTCGTGGCGGGGCCACAACTGACAATCGAACGCGTAGTCGGCATCTGGGCGGCTTGCAACATCAAGGTTGGTGCGATGAATAACCGGCTTCACTTCTTCTTCCTCAACATTGGTCACTTTCTCGATCATCTGTTCACGTTGGTTTTCGCGACGGTTGCGGCGCTGGTGCTGGCGAGGGAATGGGGCATGAGCTATGCCGAGTTGATTCCGTACGCGACGCCGGGCTTCGTTGCTTTCGGGTTGTTCTCGCTGCCGATGGGCTGGCTCGCCGATAAGTGGAGCCGCGAGGGCATGATTGCGGTGTTCTTCATTGGCGTCGGTTTGGCATCGATCGCCACCGCGTTCGCGATGACGCCGGTGCAGATCGGGATCGGGCTGTTCGTCGTCGGCATCTTTGCTGCGATTTATCACCCGGTCGGTCTCGCGCTGGTCGCCGAGCAGAAGGACAAAATGGGCATGGCCATCGCGATCAACGGCGTCTGGGGCAACCTTGGCGTCGGCAGCGCGGCATTGCTCACCGGTCTGATGATCGACCTGAGCGGCTGGCGCGCGGCATTCGTCGTGCCGGGTGCGATCTCGGTCGCGTTGGGTTTGGCCTACGCCTATTTCTTCTGGGCGCGTGTCGCGACCCGAAACAATCGCCATAAACAGGCCGTTACGTCTGATGGCGACGGCGCCCGGGGCGCACTCAGCGGTGATATGAGGGCGCTGCTGATCCGTGTCTCTTTGATCATATTCTTCACCGCGGCGGTATCGAGCCTGGTGTTTCAAGGCACGACGTTCGCGCTGCCGCGCGTATTTGAGGAGCGTCTTGGCGGCATTGCGAACACGGCAACGCTGGTCGGCTGGATGGCGTTCATTGTGTTTGCGATTGCATCGTTGGCACAGCTGGTCGTCGGCCGCATGCTGGATCTCTATGGGCCGCGCAATGTGTTTGGCGTGGTGTGCATCATTCAGATCTGCTTCTTCCTGATGATGCCGGGGCTTCGTGATTGGGCGGCGGTGCTGGTCGCACTGGCGTTCATGCTGGGTGCGTTCGGTCAGATTCCGATCAATGATTACATGATTGGTAAAATGGCGAAGTCGGAATTGCGGGCGTCGGTCTACGGCGCGCGCTATGTCGTGAGTTTCATGGTGCTGGCTGCGACGATACCGTTGATCGCCTACGTTCACCACAACTGGGGCTTCGACATGCTGTTCTACATCATGGCCGGTGCCGCCATCGCAATTCTCGCGGCAGTCATGATGTTGCCGGGCCGGTTGCCGGAAGCGGACAAGATGATGGAACAGAAGGCCGCGAAACCGGCCACGGCTTAGCGACCCGCCTGAGGCGGAAATCTGTCGCAGAACTGTTGCGGGCCTAACAGTCTCCTGAAAAACTAACGTGGCGGTGCTGTTTGTCTAGATCATCGTGCTTTAAGTTGGAACCGCAATAGCGGTTCCAACTTAAAGCACGATGATCTAAGAGCAGGGCTGAGAGCAGCATCTCGGGCGGGATCGACGGGCGCCCATCGCGGGGATAGGGGCGGGTAAACTCCGCGTCCAGTTCACCCAGAACTTCGCGCACCAGCTCACGGATCTGGCGTAACGGGTGCTTGGCTGAAATGCGCGTTTCGGGATCGATGTATGAAAACAGCCCGCCCTGATCCTGAAACTGCCCGCGCATGTCCCGCTCTCCGACTCAGGTGCCATTCCAAAACGGAATCACGATTGGCGAGACAAAGCGAGGTTTTTCAGTAAAGTGTTGGGCCGCAAACTCATAAATCCGGGCACATTGGCGCCGATTTGGCCAAGATTAAGCAAGGCGCGGCACCGAGAATGGGCTGGTTGCCCAGTCCAGTGGTGCAACGCTTGAGATCGCAGTGCCAAATCGGCGTCCGCAAGATATGGTCAATTTGCTTCGCTGGGCTGCGCCAAGGATTTGAAAATGAACCACATTGTCTGCATCCTCGCGTCCAGCAGCGAAGCAAGTTGCCTCATACCAATGTGCCCGGATTTATGAGTTTGCGGCCTAGCAGTTCCTGGATTGGAATGATATTGCGTTGTAATCCACTGCTGGAGCGGCCGGAGGAAACTTCTTCTAAGTTCTGCGCCTTTGGAGGTTGATTCGTCTCCATTTGTCGATCAATCGGGGAATGCCAATGTTGGATGCGACGGACATCAAGATCCTCCACATTCTGCAACAGGACTGTACGCGGCCGGTTGCCGAAATCGGCAAGGAAGTCGGGCTGTCAACAACGCCGTGCTGGCGGCGCATTCAAAAGCTGGAGGAGACCGGTGTCATTCAACGCCGGGTTGCAATTGTTGATGCCGAAAAGGTATCGGCCGGCGTCACGGTGTTTGTGTCGATCAAGACGGATCAGCATTCCATCGACTGGCTCGAGAAGTTTCACGCGGCTGTCGCAGGCTTTGCCGAGATCGTTGAATTCTATCGTATGAGCGGGGAAGTCGATTATCTCCTGCGCGTGGTTGTGCCGGATATCGCCGCCTACGATGAGTTCTACAAAAAGCTGATTACAAGGATCGATATCACCAAGGTGTCGTCGGCATTCGCGATGGAGCAGATCAAGTATACGACGGCGATGCCGCTGATGTTTGCCGAGCGCCGGGCGAAATAGCGATCTGTCCGGGACAGGCGACTGGTATGACCGGACGGGTGAAGCGCGATGGTACGGTGGCCCTGCTGGAAGAGCGCAAACGGTCTAAGCAACCACTGACTGCGTCCAGGCTCCAGTGGATGATCCCCCTGGTCGCGGTGTTTGAGGGGCTGAAAGCCCCTCAAGGATCGCCGCTGGGCGGCGATGCGTTAAGGGCTCGGCACTTAACAATCCCGCCAAAGGGCATTGCCCTTTGGAAACCTGAGACTTGATCAGAGGGCCCCTACGGCCTTTGCGTGTCGGCTCGAACCGTCCCGCTGCTCCGCCCGCCGAAAGCCGCGCTTTTTCCGGGTGACCGGGCGGGCGAGCGGGCCAGCGATGTGATTCTGGTCAGGACGGAATGATGTAGGTCTGAAACGCCTATAGTTGTGCGAGGCACGCATTGCGTTCATTGATGTCCGTCATGGCGCATGCGCGAACGCGGGTCATAACCGACCTGCGTTTTGGCATCATTGCATTTGATCACGTTGAGGAGGAGACCGACAGATGACGCCCGAGATTTCGTATTTGGTGCTTTCGGCCGTGCTTGCCTTTGTGCAAGTGGTGATTGCGGCGTTGGCGGCGACGGCGCAGTTCGGCCTGCCGACACTGGCCGGCAACCGCGAGGGCATGGCCAAGCCCGAAGGGTTGTGCGGGCGGGCGTTGCGCGCCCACGCGAATATGCTCGAAAGCCTTATTCTGTTTGCAATTCTTGTTCTTGCGGCACAGGCCGCCGGCGTGTCGACGGCAATGACGGTGCTCGGCGCCCAGCTGTTCTTTGTTGCTCGTCTGGTTTATGCGGTGGTCTATCTGATCGGCATACCCTGGTTGCGCACCGCTGTGTGGGCGGTGTCGATCGTCGGTCTCGCGCTGATCGCGCTGGAACTTCTCGGTCAGCTCAAATTCTAGAGCAACCTGCCTTTATTCGGAATCGGAACGATCCCGAATAAAGCACAAAGATGATCTAGCAACTTTAGCTGCGCCGTTCCATCGAGTGACCGCTTACCCGAACATTGAAAGAGCCGACCACTGGGGTCGGCTCGAGTTTCGTGGCCGGGGTGGCGGGTTTGCCCTGTTGATTGCTGGATGGATTATACCCCGGCAAAAGCCGATTTAGCTCCTACTTGGAGGATGTGGAGGTTTGAGACGCCAGAGCAGTTTGCGCAACCAATGCTGGTTGGAGCACTGCTCCCAAATCGAATGATCGAAAAAGGTACCAGGAGAACGTTCGAACTTGTGATGTCGGCGCTTGTGCATAAGCCACTCCATCGTCGTTCCGTTGCTGTCCCAAACTCCGCCTGACAGTGTTCCGACGGTCACTCCCCACGACGACACGCCCCCCCTGTGCGCCTTGAGCAAAGCCACACCCGGTCACTGCGTCCTGGTCGGGAATGATGTTGGGTAAGCGGTTTGGGATGAAAAACAGCACGTTCGCGCGTATCTTGCGCGTGACGCTCATCACGGCGGTTTCATCCATCGCCGCCTCGCGTCTGACCGGCGCCAGAGCAACCCGTCTGTGGTCGCAATCGAAACGATCCCGATCACAGGTGGAAAGTCGCTCGATTCTAGATCTTTTCGGAATGAGCGCGAACCATCCCGCTCCCCCTTCCGGCCACCCAAAGCCACTGTCTGATGGGCGGTCGGGCCGGTGAGCGGGCAGGCAATGTGGTTCCGTCTGAGGTGGAAATGATCTAGAGAGCCGATCATCTTTGTGCCTTAAGTCAGCGCCGCAATGGCGGTTGCGACTTGAGGCACGATGATCGAGGCCGGCCGAGTGCTGCCAATTTTGCAGATGCGTCAAGGGTTGCCTGTCATCCGCTAACGCCTGCACCGCCCGATGATCACCAAATTGGTATCACTGCGGGCCATGGGAGGTATCATCCCCATTGCACCTAGCGTAAGTGATTCGTGCCATCGTTGCGTAACACTTTGTCGTGTATCCGTTTGGCTAGAGCAACCTGCCCTTATTCGAAATTGGAATGATCCCGAATAAAGGCAGAAAGTTGCTCGCCTCTAAAGCACGATGATCTAGGCCGTGTCGCGCCGGCGCTTCGGTGAGCGCCGGGCTGCGGCCCGGATCAGGCGCCGACACTCACATTTTCGTTGCGCGCAGCCTGCCGCACGGCCTTTTGCACCTTTTCGAAGGCCCGGACCTCAATCTGGCGAATGCGCTCGCGGCTGACGTTGAACTCGCTCGACAAGTCTTCGAGCGTCAGCGGTTCATCCGACAGCCGCCGGGCCTGGAAGATCCGGCGTTCGCGATCGTTGAGTTTATCCATTGCCGAAAGCAGGTATTGGCGACGTTTGCCGAGTTCTTCCTGCTCGGCATAGCTCTCCTCCTGGTCCGGTGTATCATCCACCAGCCAGTCCTGCCATTCACCGGACTCGCTATCGGCCCGCAATGGCGCATTGAGCGAGGCATCGCCGCCGAGGCGACGGTTCATCGACACAACGTCTTCTTCGGAGACGCCGAGCCGCTTCGCGATCTTCTTGACGTTCTCGGGCTGCAGGTCCCCTTCTTCCAGCGCCTGCAATTGACCCTTGGTGCGCCGCAGGTTGAAAAACAGCTTCTTTTGGGCGGCGGTGGTGCCCATTTTCACGAGGCTCCAGGAGCGCAGAATATACTCCTGTATGGAGGCGCGGATCCACCACATCGCATAGGTCGCAAGCCGGAAACCCTTGTCCGGGTCAAACCGCTTGACCGCCTGCATCAGGCCGACATTGCCTTCCGACACGACCTCACCAATCGGCAGGCCGTAACCGCGGTATCCCATGGCAATCTTGGCAACCAGGCGCAGATGGGACGTCACGAGTTCATGCGCGGCATCTGAATCGCCATGCTGTTGCCAGCGCTTGGCCAGCATATATTCCTGATCCGGCTCCAACATCGGAAACCGCCGGATTTCCTCCAGATACCGCGTGAGGCCGCCTGACCCTTCGGCAACGGTCGGAAGTGCTCTTGTGCTCATCTTTGCGAACCCGGCCTGATTGTGCGTCAACGGCGCGTGCCGGGCCTCCTTTATCCTCGGTTCGAAACTTAATGCTCTCCAAAAGCTTGGCGATATCTTGACATACGCTGGACATCAGGCATTCGACCACAAACATTCGCGTGTTCAACTTAACAACTGTCCTCGCGGCCGTGTGAACAACGATCATTTAGCGTCCGGATATGGGTATTTCGACCCTTCAAGACAAGGCATTGAAATATGTTAACGGCCGCCGCGCCGCATTTCCGTCGCTGCCGGAGCATCGGGCAAGCAGCGCAACGCACCACGTGGCCGCCTCAAGCCCACCCGCAGCCGGCGCTCGAAATCGTGCCAGTGAAGTGCCACAATTCTTGAGCTCGGGCGGTATCATTCGCTTCGGCAACCGGCACGCAGAGCTTCGAGCAATTCGGCGATGTCGCGCGGTAACTCACTTTCGAACCGTAGGCGCGCGCCGGTGCGCGGGTGTTCAAAGCCCAAACAAACAGCATGGAGCGCCTGGCGGCCGAGACGCTTGAGTGCTGCCTGGGCCGCGAGCGGAAGATGCGTCGCACTGGATTTGAAGCCGGCACCATACAAGGCATCACCCAACAGCGGATGTTGAATGGCGGCCAGATGCACCCGGATTTGGTGCGTGCGCCCGGTCTCCAATACGAGCCGCAACCGGCACGCAACGACGTTGCCGGCGATTGAGAACCGCTCTTCGACCTGATAGCGCGTGACCGCGTGCCGTCCCATCGCCGCATCGACAACCGCTATTTTGCGGCGATTGGTAGCACTGCGTCCGAGCGCGGCGTTGATCGTTCCCTTCGGCCGATCGAAGCCGCCCCAGGCAATGGCGGTGTATGAGCGCTCCATGCGCCCGTCAGTCCCGTGCGCTGCAAATTGCTCGGCCAGGCCGCGGTGCGCCATATCTGACTTGGCAACCACGATCAGACCGGAGGTATCCTTGTCCAATCGATGGACGATCCCGGGTCGCATCACGCCCCCGATGCCGGACAGACCGCAGCCAGCGTGTGCGATGAGGGCATTGACCAGCGTTCCCGCGGCGTGGCCGGGTGCCGGGTGGGTGACCAGGCCGGCCGGCTTGTCGACGACGATCAAGTCGTCGTCTTCGTAGACGACGTCGAGTGGAATGGGTTCGCCGGCAACGTTCATTGGCTCAGGCGCAGGCAACGCCAGCGTCACGGTCTGGCCGGCGCGGACCTTGCGGTTCGCTTCGGTGCACAAAACAGCATCCACCGTGGCGTTGCCCGCCTGGATCAATGCCTTGATCCGCTGGCGGCTGAGATCGGTCGCGGCTCCGGCGACGAACCGGTCGAGACGCACACCGTCGCAGGTTGCCGCAACAACCAACCGAATGATCGCATTTTGCTTATCCGACATGTGCACGACCTCCATGATCGGCGCCGCGTTGACAGGCCCTGACCGCAGCAGCGATGGCCGCGCGGTCGATGTCTGTAGCCGTTCAGACTTATCGTGTTTCGGAGTTGGCTGGAACCGGCCCGCTGTCCTGCCCGAAGCCCATGATCTCATGTGTTCTCTGGCGGCAGTCGGGCAACCGGACGGCAGCGCGCGATGCGACCGCAGCCCCGCCAAAGTCGGAACTGATCTCAATCGATCAGCACCAGACAATGGTTCCGCCCGATCCCGACAGGCGGTCGCATCCAGATGGTTGCATGCAAGGACGCCAGGGACAATCTGCTGAAATTGAACACGATGCAAGTATCGTTAAACTGCGCGCTGCAATTGCGCGAGACTTGATCCGCCACGCCAGCCCGCGCCAAGGAGAAAGACAGTGCCAGAAAGCCGCCCGTCCGACAGCCGACAAGTTGACCACGGTCCGTTGTCTCCTGCTGGCGTCAAAGCCTTGAAAGTTGCGGTCATTGTCATGGCCGTCATGATCGTTGTCGGTGTCGCCGTCGTTATCGGGCGCATTTTCTACCTGGCCGCCAACCAGCCGACCGCGGCGGCAAATGTGCAAACGCAAGCGGCGCCAAAGTCTGTGGCCTTCAAGCCCCGTATGTCGTTGGCGCTGCCGGCACGAGCAAAGGTTGAGCGCATGGCGCTTGATGGTGGCCGTCTTGCAATTCACTATGCAGCCGGCGGCGACGCGAAAGCCTCGGCCATTGTCGTTTTGGATCTTACGACCGGGCGCACGTTAAGCAAAATCGACCTGCTACAATCGAAATAATCGGCAAGAGGTCCAGGGGATGATCCCTTGGTCGGGGTGTTTGAGGGGCGGACAAGCCCCTCAAGGATCGCCGCCAAGCGGCGATATGTCAGGGCTTTCAGCCCTGACAACCCGACCAAAGGGCTCGCCCTTTGGAAACCCGTGATCTGTTCAGAGGTTGCCTGAAGCTTGAAGCTTCAGTGCCGGACAGGTCTCGGGAATGCCAACGGCCGCGCCGGCACTGGCCGCGGTTATCACTCGCGCTGTTGTTCGAGAACGACGGCTTTGCGCGGCTTGTCGCGCAAGCTGGCAAGCAATATGGCCAGTTCCTCGCGGTCAAACGGCTTGGAAAGGTAGTTGTTCATGCCGGCCTCAAGGCAGCGTTCCCGATCTTCGGGGAACGCATTTGCCGTTACCGCGGCAATGCTCGGCGCGGCCAGACCTTGTTCGCTACAGAATGCTCGAATGCGGGCGCTCGCCGCAATGCCATCCAATTCCGGCATATGAAGATCCATCATAATGAGGTCGAAGGGCATATTTTGCTCGACCGATCGCTTCACCGCGATGATGGCGTCGTTGCCATTCGAAACATGCACGACCGGACAGCCGTGGCGCTTCAGCATCGTTATCGCCAGCAGCGCGTTAATGTCGTTATCCTCGGCGAGCAATACGCGAGGTCTGCCGTTGCCGTTGCCGGCGTCTGCCAACGGCGCGCTGACTTGAGGCTCGCGAACGAGCAGCGGCGGCCGGGTTTCACGACCAGATCTGTCCAGATCTGCACGCGGTGACCGGTCGAGGCGATCGAGGATTGAAGTCGGGCGCACAGGTCGGGTTAAGTGCCCGGTGAAGCCCTGCTCGCGAAAGGCGGCGGTGGCGTCCTTGCTGGCAGGTGTTATCAGCACCACCGGGTTGACATCGCCGCCGTTGCCGACCTCGCGAATGCGACGCAGCAGGCGGCCAGCCGCAGTCGGGTCGTCCCCTGCATCAACGACAAGAAGGTCAATCTGCTTTGTCTGCTCAAGGATCTGACAGACGATTGCCTCATCTGAAATGTCACTCATCTCAATCGTTTCGACCCCCCACTGACGAAGCATCCGCGACAGTGCTCTGCGCTCAATCAAGCGATCGAACGCCAGCAGTGCAGTCCGCCCTTCCGCAGCGACTGAATAACGCGCATCGGATGCACAGCCTGCCGCCACTGAAAGCTCGATCATGACCGTAAATGTCGCGCCTTTGCCCGGAGCGGTCTTGACATCAATGTCGCCGTCCATTGCACGGGCCAACCGGCGCGCAATTGCCAGGCCGAGGCCGGTACCTGCTTCGCGGCCGGCAGCCTCCGCCCCCGCACGCTCGAACTCGGTGAAAATCAGCGCCACCTTCTCATCGCTCAAACCGTCGCCGGTGTCACTCACGGCGACCGCAATCTGACATCGGTTTGCCGTCAACTGGGTTGAGGCAACTTCGATGCAAACACCGCCGCGATCGGTATATTTGATGGCGTTACCGATGAGATTGAGCAATATCTGACGAACCCGGGTTTGATCACCAAACACCAGCCGAGGAACCCGGCGCTCGACGATCCAGGTCAGCTCCAGCTGTTTTTCGTGGGCGCGCGTGGCGAGCAGCTCGACAGCGCTCTGTACGCAGTCGACCAGTGAAAACGGCGCCTCTTTCAAAACCAGGTGACCGGATTCCACGCGTGAGAAATCGAGAATTTCGTCGATCAACGACAGCAGCGTTCGGGCGGATTGGTCGATTGCGTCGGCATAGGTCTGTTGCTCCGCCGTGAGACTGGTCTGCCGGAGTAAGCCGCCCATGCCGAGGATGCCGTTCATCGGCGTGCGGATCTCATGACTCATCGAAGCCAGAAAGCGCGATTTTGCCTGGTTGGCGGCTTCGGCCTGGTCACGAGCGGTGGCAAGTTCGCGTTGGTGGCGGGTCCGTTCGGTGACATCCTGGCCAATGACGAGGCGATCGAACGACAGGCCGTCAGGAGACGGAATTTGTGTGTAGCGCCAATCGTACCAACGCTCGCCATCAACGGTTGCAACGAGTGTCGGCTGGTCAATGCGATCTGCGGTGGTTCGCGCCGGCGAGCCGTGCGTTGCCGGCGCTTGGCCATCAGCCTTGAGCGCGTTGACCGAAAACTCGGTGTGCAGGACGTCTTCCGGGGCAATCGCAAATCGTTCCGCGAACGAGCGATTGACAAATGACAGGCGCGCTTGCGGATCAAAGCGCAGAATGACGTCATCCTGGGCATCCAGAACCGCAATCAAGCGTTCATTCGTATCCCTGACCTGCCAACGTGCGTCTTCGAGATCTTCGATGCGCTTTTCGATCCGACTGCCGAGGATTGAAGCGCTGTCCCATGCTTCAGTGTCGGCGGCGGGCAACCAGCGGCTGCTCGCGATCGTCAGGGCTATCGAGGTCATCAATGCGCCGGCGGCGGTTACGGCACCGGCCCATGCCGTGTCGTTCACCGCCAATGTTAAGCCGAGCAGAATGGCGGCAAAGCCCGTCCAAGCTGCAACACGTATGGTTTGGGTGGTCGATTTCGGCCGCAGTCGTGACAGCGCTCGACGGGCACCGACCAGGAGATTGGCGGATCCTTTGCTGATCCACGTCCTTGCGCCATGCCGGTGCTGTCCTGAACAGGCGCACTGTTCAGGCGTTGCAGCATCCTGCTTCGCGGATTGCGTTGTCAATTCTCCGGCCGTCGATAACTGCAAATAATTTCGCGACCAGCCATGACATGTACAGTCTTTAAGTTCGGTTGACCGGATCGGTTAATCAGACTTTTGCGGGCTATCGCTTAAAATTGAACCAATCGCGGGACAGCCGTTAGGGCGGTGTTAAACCAACGCGGCAAAGCCCCTGACTTAATCGCCTCAAGCCCACCCGCAGGGCCGGGCGCTGCGGGTGGGCTTGAGCGTCATGTCGCAACATCACTGACAACCGCCAGACTAAATATCGCTGCCGACCTGGCGAGCAACGACCACCGATGTCCATCCTGCAAACGATCGATCAGCCTAATAGTGACGCAGTTGGACTAGGCGGAGTGAGTGTATGTCGCTTCGAACAAAGAAACGGGCGAACGTGCATGTTGACAGTTAACCTGACGGCGCGCAGTAACAGGAATTTCCCGGCCTGGCCCGTGCGGCCTTCCAGATCTGAAGGAAACGGCAATGGCGCAACAGGGCGGACGCCCACGCAGAACCAGTCGGCGGCGACGATCGGATCAAGCCGATCGGAGCCAGGTCGCGGCGCCGGCGATCGCGCAGCTTGACTGGACGATTCCGCAAAATCGCGATGCCCCGGTCGAGCCGGTCCCGCACGAAGGCATCCTCGCCATTCACGACGCCGCCATGCGCATCCTGGAGGAAATCGGTATCGAATTTCTCCACGAGGAGGCCCGGGCGATCCTCAGGCAGGCAGGCTGCAACGTCACCAACGATGGCGACACCGTCAAATTCGACCGCGCCTTTGTCATGGAGATGGTCGCAAAGGCGCCATCCGAGTTTACGGTCACGCCGCGTGATCCGGCGCGCGCAATCTCGGTCGGCGGCGACGCCATGCTGTTCATGAACGTCTCAAGTCCACCCAACGTCATGGATCTGGACCGCGGCCGGCGCCCCGGCACCCACGAGAGCTATCAGGACCTGATCAAGCTGTCGCAATACTTCAACTGCATTCATCTGGTCGGTGGTTATCCGGTCGAACCGGTCGACATCCACGCATCGGTCCGCCATCTCGACTGCCTGTTCGACAAGCTCACGCTCACAAACAAGGTCTGCCATACCTACGCCCTTGGCCGCGGCCGCGTGATTGACGCCATGGAGATGGTTCGTATCGCCGGCGGCCTGGCCCAGGCGGAGTTCGATGGCGCACCACGGATGTTTACCAACATCAACTCGTCCTCACCGCTGAAGCACGACTGGCCGATGCTTGACGGCGCGATGCGCCTCGCCCGACACGGCCAGATGGTGAGCATCACGCCGTTTACCCTGGCCGGCGCGATGGCACCGGTAACGCTGGCCGGCGCCCTGGCCCAGCAAACCGCGGAGTGCCTGGCAGCCGTGGCCCTGCTGCAATACATTCGGCCCGGCGCGCCGGTCGTGTTTGGCTCCTTTACCTCCAACGTCGACATGCGCACCGGTGCACCGGCCTTCGGCACCCCGGAATACATGCGTGCGACACAGATATCCGGCCAGCTTGCGCGCTTCTACGGTTTGCCGCTGCGCGCCTCCAATGCCTGCACTGCCAACCCGCCCGATGCACAGGCAGCCTGGGAAAGCGCATTCTCGCTGTGGGGTTGCGTCACCGGCAAGGCCAACCTCGTCTACCACGCCGCCGGATGGCTGGAGGGCGGGCTTTGCGCCTCTTATGAAAAATTCGTCATCGACTGCGAAACCCTGCAACAGATGATCGCCTACCTCGCACCTGTCGGCACGACCGAGCAAGATCTCGCGGTCGAAGCCGTGCGCGAAGTTGGCCCGCACAATCACTTTTTCGGTGCCGAACACACCCAGTCGCGCTACAGGACAGCGTTCTACCAGCCGTTCCTGTCCGACTGGCAGAACAACGAAGCCTGGCGTGAGGCCGGCGCCGTTGAAACGCCCGAGCGCGCCAACCGGATCTGGAAAAAGATCCTGCAGGACTTCGAACCGCCGCCCATCGACGCAGCCATCCGCGAAGAGCTTGGTGACTACGTCGAACGCCGCAAGCGCGAAGGCGGCGTGCCAACCGACTTCTGAGATGTGGCGCCGCCGCATCCTTCGCCGCTCCGCCCGACCCCGGACCAAATCCCGCTCGGTAGACCGGTTCAAGCTAACGCGTCGTCTTTGAAAAATCCTGCAGCTTCACCTCACGTGCACTTGGAAACCTCTGATCAAATCTCAGGTTTCCAAAGGGCAGGGCCCTTTGGCGGGATCGTTAAGGGCAGAGCCCTTAACATATCGCCGCTTGGCGGCGATCCTTGAGGGGCTTTCAGCCCCTCAAACACCCCGACCAGGGGATCATCCCCTGGACCCCGGACTTTGTTCAGAGGCTAGTGGTCTGCGCCGCCGCCGTTCCTGTGCCGGCTCTCTCAAACGTTGCAATTCGGCAGCACAGGCCGAATTTTCGCCGTGATGCGCGACCACCGTTGCGCAACCATGTCCGGGTTGCGCTAGCCTCGACCGGCCCGGGGTGCTTGCGATTTGGGGGGCAATCAATAGTCAGGTGAACGGAGCGGGCAACAATGGCCAAGATCGTTACGGTTCACGGTACGTTTGCGCATATCGAAACGGTCTCTGATCCGGCCGAAATGGCCGCCAGCCCGACCCGGCAATGGTGGCAGCCCGGCAGCGAGTTCGAGACCCAGATCAAGCGTTTGGTCGACAGTGACGGATCGTCCAGCGCGCCGGCCAGCGCCGTTGATTTCAAACCCTTTGTATGGAACGGCGACAATTCCGTGACTGCGCGCCGCAAGGCCGGCTCCAGATTGCTGACGGAGCTGAGAGCCCTCGAAGCGCACGGCGAAAAGTATTGCATTCTCGCGCACAGCCATGGCGGCTCCGTGGTGTCAGACGCGCTACTTGAGAGTGCATCACGCGGCATCAAGCTGGATGGTCTGCAGCGCTGGTTCACCGTTGGCACGCCGTTCATTGAACTGCGCCGGGAACGCTGGCTGTTTACGCGGTTGCCGCTGCTTTTAAGGGCGATGTTCGTGGCATCCTGGATGCTGTTCTTCATGTATCTGTTTTACATGTCGGGCGAACTCCTCGGCGGGGATTTCAACTTTGCCAACGAACGCCGCAACCAGCGCATGATGATTTCGACCGTGCTCACCGCATTGCCGGTCATCGCGTTTTATGTGATTGCCTGGTATTTCGACAGCCGCCGGCTGTTCTTCTATCGGCGCCGCAATCTGCGGCGCGCCAACGCAGCGTTCGCCGCGCGCTGGCTGCCGCTAACCCATGAGGACGATGAGGCGGTCCGTGGTCTTGCCAGCCTTGACAACATTAAGTTCAAGATCTTCCACAAGGACTTTGCCGTTCGACTTCTGAGCTGGTTTTCGGTGTTCTTGTTGCCATTGATCTACCTTTGGCTTGTGACCTCCGCCGACCTGATGGTCAAAATCGCCGACTATCTGAAGACCGACGTCTACAAGGTCGAGTATCTCAAGCGCGACTCCAGGTGTCCGACGGCGCAGGAGATCCGACCGCTACGCAACGTGCGCCGCCAAATCCGAAGGATTCGCAAGCAGCCCAAAGAGGTCGGCACGGACGTCGAGCGACAGCGCCAACTCGAGGACCTGCGCGCCAAGCGAAAGGACCTGCGCGCCAGATTGCATGCTAAGTACCCGAAGACGCTCATGCAGTGCTTCCGTGCACGGCGCTTTGAACGCCGTTTTCTCCGGACCAAAATGGAGGACGGAACGCGGTCACCTTGCTCGAATGGCGAGCTCAAGCTCTGCGGCCAAGGTAAGAGCGTTTACATCAATGCCAAGTTGCTGTTCCACCTGGTCCACGACGAGGTCTCGAGCTGGGTGATCGAACCCGGGTATGGCGGTGGTCGTTGGTGGTGGATTTTGCGTTCGGTCGCGGTCGCGTTGCTCGTACCGGTGGTGTTTGGCCTCGCCGCGATCGCCTTTGTTCTCGTCGTGCAGTACTTCGGCGGAATGCTCGGTCGGTGGGCCAGCCGTCGGCTGGACAATCGGACATGGTTTGAAATTCGTCGCGCGGCTCTGGGTAACGACACCGAAACCGAGGATACCGTCGGAACGTTGCCGTCACCGCCCTGGGCCAAGGCCGCCTGTCCCTACCTGCCGCCGATCGTCAGTCACGCCATCTCGGACCACAGCAACATGGCAATGGCCGCGTCGATCACTCGCATTCGCGCGGCCATCAGCGACTTTGCCCTCAGCCAGGCCAGCGACGGACAATTCGCGTCGACCTTGAACTATCTCAGTTGGCAGGAGCTGATCCATACGTCGTATTTCGAGGTGCCCGAGTTTCGCAAGCTCGTCGCTTGCGCGATCGCGCAAGCTGATGGCTTCGCACCGTCCGCGGCCTTCAGAGCCGATGCTGAATTCGGCCAGGCTAAGTCCTGGTTGGACGCCGTCGATCAAAAATCGGCGTAAGCCCGCGCACTGCAAGATCGCGACAGCGGGCCGGCTGTCGCCGCACCGGCGGTCGATTTGACCGCCGGCCGGCACAGTGATTCCGCCTTGCGCGGAAATGATCTAAACTACCCGCCGATCAGTTTGGTCCGGGTATTCAAGCATGACAAACGAAACAGCCAGCACGACGCCGGCGCCGGTGACAACCGTTCGCCTTCAGAACATCGCCCAATCCTATGGTCAGTCGGCCGCTTTGATGGCGGCCGTCGAAATCGGCGTTTTCACAGCGATCTCCAATGGTGCCGATAGCTTCGCGGCGGTCGCCGCAGCCCTCGGCATTCATCCGACAAACGCTGAAAGACTGATCGTGCTGTTGTGCGCTGCCGGTCTGGTGCACAGCGTTAACGGCCGCCTCATCAACGCCGAAGATACCGAGCGCTTCCTGGTTGAGGGCAAGCCCGGATACATGGGTCAGTGGATCACATTCACCAAGCCGCAATGGAACGAATGGGGCCGGCTGGGCGACCACATCACAAACACCGACCTGAAGGACATGGGCGCTCTTGAGAGCTTCACGGTTGAAGACGCGCGCCGTTACCACCAGGCGACCTATGCCATTGGCCTCGGTGCCGGCCGTCGTTTCGTGCGCCATGTCGATTTGGCGGCGCGCACGAAGATTATGGATATTGGTGGCGGCTCCGGCGCCTATCTGATTGCGGCGGCCAACGAGCACCCTTCCATTCGCGGCGTCGTTCTCGATCTTGCCGTCGTCTGCGAGGTTGCGCGCGAATTCCTCGCCGAGAACGGCGTCGCCGATCGGATCACGGCCGCGCCGTGCGATTTCACCAGGGACCCGTTCCCGATCGATTGCGATGTCGCGATAATGGCGTCGAACCTGCCGATGTATGACCGCGCGACCATCGCATTGGTCATCGCCAAGGCGCATGAGGCGCTGCTGCCCGGCGGCGAAATGCACCTTCTCGGTGAAATGACCAACAACGAAAGAACCGGCCCGTGGGGACCGGCCTATTGGGGATTGGGCCAGGCAATTTCGGACTCCAAAGGCCTTGCCCATTCCGAAGCCGACGTTGTCGGCTACTTCGAACAGGCCGGCTTTGTCGATGTCGAGATCATCGACTTTATTCCAGGTTCGCTCAGCCGGGTCACCGGCCGCAAAGCGTAACCGGTGTGCTTTGAGGTAGGCTCAGGGATGTTCCGAACCGTGATTTGCGATCTTCTTGGCATCGAGGTGCCGATCCTGCAGGGCGCAATGCAGGGCGGCGGCGGGGTCGCGTTGGTTGGCGCCGTCAGCGAGGCCGGCGGGCTCGGTGTGCTGGCGACCTTTGGCGGCACCGACAAACAGCTGCGCGAGGATATTGCGAGCGTCCGCCAACGCACGGCAAAGCCGTTCGGCGTCAACATTATGCCGATGGGCCGCGGCATTACCGAACGCTGCGTTGCGACCTGCATTGAGCTTGGCGTGCCGATCGTGACGACCGGGCGCGCCGACCCGGGCGAGGCAGCGGTGCGCAAGTTAAAGGACGCCGGCATCAAAGTGGTTTCCGTCATTCCGACGGTTGCGCATGCCGTGCGCATGCAAGCCGAAGGCGTCGATGCCGTTGTTGCCTCGGGTTCGGAGGCCGGTGGCCACGTTGGCTGCGTTGCAACGCTGCCGCTCGTACCGCAGGTCGTCGATGCGGTTTCGATACCGGTTGTTGCAGCCGGCGGGATCGGCGATGCCCGCGGATTTTTGGCAGCCTTTGCGCTGGGGGCGGTCGGCGTCCAGATGGGCACGCGCTTCATGGCGACGGCCGAATCGGATCTCAACGCCTGGGGCCGTCGGCGCCTGATCGAAATGCATGAGACCGACACGCTGGTCACCCGCGCGATGACCGGCGCCACGGTTCGCTGCATTCGCACCCCGGAGATTGCCGCCTACGAGGACGCGGTCGCACGTGCCGCACCGGATCGCGAACTGCTCGAACTCAAGCGCGCCGTGCGTGCCCAGCGCAACACCCAGACCAAGGATCAACGGCGTCAGTCGGCGGCCGGACAGATTGCCGGCATGATCGCGGATGAACCGACGGCCGCCGACCTGATGGCGGCGATCTTGCAGGAGGCAGCGGACCTGGCCCATCACATGCCGGCGATTGCCGCGGGCAAAATGCCAGCGCCGGCCGTCTCAAACGATGATCGTTGTGGCCGCGGCGGGCAACCTTGCGCTGAGGATCGGAAGCATTCTCAGTCCGACTGATACCGCCCCAAGCCGACCCGCAAGAACCGGGCGCTGTTGTGCGCCGGTGAAGTGCCTCAATTCACAGCTGCGGCGGTATAAAGCCAGATTGTGCCAAACAGCTTCAGTTCTGATCGTTCAAATGGCAGGCTGACAGGCGTCCCGGCGCCACCTCGCGAAGCCGTGGAACTTCCGATTTGCAGCGCGCGAACGCGTGCGGGCATCGTGGATGAAAGTGGCAGCCGGGCGGTGGGTCCAACGGCGACGGGATTTCTCCCTTGATCGGATGGAATGTCCGCTTGCGCTGATCCAGGCGTGGAATTTCCGCTAGCAGGGCCGTTGCATAGGGATGATTGGGCTTCGCGAAGAACTCTTCAGTCTTGCCGGATTCGACCACACGCCCGAGGTACATGATGACAATCCGGTCGGAAATATGCTGCACGACACTCAAGTCATGGCTGATGAACAGGTAGGTCAGATCGAACTGCTCACGCAAATCCATGAACAGATTAATGACCTGCGCCTGAATCGAGACGTCGAGAGCGGCAACCGCCTCATCGCAAACCAAAAACTCCGGTTTTACCGCGAGCGCGCGCGCAATTCCGATGCGGCTGCGCTGTCCGCCGGAAAACTGGTGCGGGTAGCGCTTGCGGAAATCGGCATCAAGGCCGACGTTGCGCAACATCTGCGCGATATAATCGCCATACTCCGCCTTGGCGATCAGGCCGTGCACCAGTGGCGCCTCGCCGACAATCCCTTCGACACGCATGCGCGGGTTCAGCGAGGCGTAAGGGTCCTGAAAGATCATCTGAATGGCAAGCCGTTCGTGCGCGGCTTCACCGGCCTCCAACGCGTCCCGGTTGCGGCCATGGAACAGGATGTCGCCCGCGGTCGGCTGCAACAGCCCGGCAATCATGCGCCCCAGGGTCGACTTTCCGCAGCCCGACTCACCCACCAGACCGACGACCTCACCCTTGCTGACGGCAAGGTCGACGTTGTCGACGGCATGCACCGTCTCATCGCGCAGGTCCGATCCGAGGCGGGCTGCAATGCGCCCGGCCAGGTCCAGCTTCTTGACGAAGTTCTTGGTCAGCCCGCGCACTTCGACGATCGGTACACTGCCCGAAGCTGCGGGCCGGCTTGCAACGGTGGAACTCATTCGGCGGCCTCGGCTTGCAGCGGATGGAAACAGCGCACCTGGCGCCCGCCCGCAGGAGCTGTCATCTCCGGCGACGACATGCACGCGACATCGGCATAAGGGCAGCGCGTTCTAAATGCGCAACCGTCCGGCAAATTGAGAAGCGACGGCGTCATGCCGGGGATCTGGGTGAGGCGACTGCCGCGCTTGTTGTGACTTGGCACCGAACCGAGCAGCCCTTCCGCGTAAGGGTGCAATGGACGATCGATCACATCATCCGTACGTCCCTGTTCGACAATGCGTCCGGCATACATCACCGCGATGCGGTCGGCCAACGCCGCGACCACCGCAAGATCGTGCGTGATCCAGATCATCGCCGTGCCGGTCTTGCGGCAAAGTTGCTGCGCTTCAAACAGGATCTGCGCCTGGATGGTCACGTCCAGTGCGGTTGTCGGTTCGTCGGCAATGATCAGATCGGGCCGGTTGATAAACGCGGTCGCGATGGCAACGCGCTGGCGCATGCCGCCCGACAACTCATGCGGATAGGCCTTGAGCCGGCGTTCCGGCGACGGGATACCCACCTGGGTCAGCGCATCGGTTGCAAGTGCGAGCGCCTCGCGGCGATCGACCTTGCGGTGGGCCTGCACCGCCTCGACCATCTGCGTGTCGATGCGCAGGACCGGGTTGAGGGTCATCATCGGATCCTGAAAGATCATCGCGATCCGATTGCCTCTGATGTCACGGATGGCCTCTTCGTCGAGATCGACCAGGTTGCGGCCCTGAAACACGATGCTGCCCGACACGATCCTGCCGGGAGGATCGATAAGCCCCATGATCGAGAAACCGGTGATCGACTTGCCGCTACCGGATTCGCCCACCAGGCCGAGGATCTCACCCGGGGCGACATCGAAGCTGACCCCGTCGACGGCCTTGACGATACCGTCCTTGGTGAAGAAGTGCGTGCACAGGTCTTCGACTTTGAGCGTCGGCTCTGCATGATCTGCATTCATCGCCGCAGCCTCGGATTGAGCACGTCGCGCAGTTGATCCCCGACCAGGTTGATCGACATGATCGTCAACAGCAGCGCGACACCGGGGAAGGTGCTGATCCAGTATTTGCCGGACAGCAGATATTCAAAACCGTTTGAAATTAAGAGACCCAGTGACGGCTCGGTTTGCGGCAGGCCGACCCCTAGAAACGACAGTGTCGCTTCGAGCGCAATGGCGTGCGCCGTCTGCACGGTACCGACAACGATCAGTGGCGGCAGACAGTTCGGCAGGATGTGGCGGAACAGGATCCGGCTGTGGCTGAGGTTGAGGCAGCGTGCCGCTTCGACGTATTCCTTCTGGCGTTCGACGAGCGCCGAACCTCTGACCGTGCGTGCGTAGTAGGCCCACTGTACGACAACGAGCGCAATGATGATTTTGTCGATCCCCTTGCCCAACACGGCAACCAGCATCAAGGCGATGAGAATGGCCGGGAACGACAACTGCAGATCGACAAACCGCATGATCAAGGTTTCGACCCGGCCACCGGCGTAGGCGGCAATCAGGCCGACGGCCGCACCGATCGCCATCGCGAGGAAACCGGAAAATACGCCGACGGCGAGGGAAATGCGCAAGCCGTAAAGAATGCCGGAGAACATGTCCCGACCGGCGCCGTCGGTGCCGAGCCAAAACATCATGCCCGTCGATGCGCTGCTTTCGCCGGGCGGCAATCGTGCATCGAGAATGTCGACCTGGCCGAGATCGTAGGGGTTCTGCGGTGAGATCAGCGGCGCGGACAAGGCCAGCACAACGATGACCGACAGCATGATCAAGGCCACGGCCGCAACCGGGCTCTCAAGAAACTCCGAAGCAAACCGGCGGAGCGGTGTTTCAACCGCGCCCGCAGCTGACCTGCCGTTGACGCCAGCCGTGGCCGCCGCTTCGGCCTGCCCGACCACCTGTTTGGGTGTGTTGACGGTCGTGCTCATGCTTTTTGATCTCCAAGGCGCACGCGTGGATCAAGGATCGAGTACAGAATGTCGACGACCAGGTTGATGAAAACAAAGAACAAAACGATAATGATCAAATAGGCGACGATAACCGGACGGTCGAGCTGTTGGATCGAGTCGATCAGCAATTTGCCCATCCCCGGCCAGGCAAAAATCGTTTCGGTAACAACCGAAAAGGCGATCAGGCTACCGAACTCCAGACCCAGCACCGTCACCACCGGGATCATGATGTTCTTGAGCAAGTGCAGCCCGATCACGCGGCGCGGCGACAGTCCTTTCGCGCGGGCGAACTTGATGTAGTCTTGATGGATGGCTTCTCGTGTGCCGGCCCGCGTCAATCGAATGACCAGCGAAATTTTAAGCAGCGCCAGGTTCAACGCCGGCAGCAGCACGTAGCGCAGGCCGTCCGACGTGAACAGGCTGGACTCGATCCCCAGAAACTCCGCGGTTGGCCCGCGTCCGGTCGACGGCAGCCAGCCGAGCATGACGGCGAAGATCATGATCAACATCAGGCCGACCCAGAACGTTGGCAGTGAGAAGCCGAGAATTGACCCGGCCATGATCGTTCGCGACGACATCGCGTCCGGCTTCAGCCCGGCATAGAGGCCCAGCGGAATGCCGAACACGATCGCCATGATGAGCGCGGAAAACGCGAGCTCCATCGTCGCCGGCATGCGTTCCAGGATCAACGGCAGCGCCGGCGTACCGTGAATGAAGGATTTGCCGAGGTCGCCGGTCGCAGCGCCGACGACAAACCGCCAGTATTGTTCCCAGACCGGGCGATCGAGCCCGAACGACTTGATGACCGCGTCGATTTCTTCCTGCGTCGCATCAGAGCTGACCAACATGTCAACGGGATCGCCGACGACGTTGACGCCAAAGAACACGACAAGCGACATGATGAAAACCACCACGATGCTCTGCATCAGTCGTCGAATGAGGAAAGCGGTCACGTTGGCTGTCCCGGTTAGCGGTGAGACCGGCCCCAAGCGGTGGGGCCCGGCAGGTGCGCCAAGCGATCGGCAACAAACCACCTGGCACGTCAAAGTATGAGACGATGGATCCTAAAAGCCGTTCAGACTAGATCATCGTGCTGTAGAGGCGAGTAACCAGCCCGCTCCGCCGCCCGGCCGCCCACAGCCACGGTCGCATGTGTTGTCAGCGGCGACCGGGCGGAGAGCGGGCCGGCGATCCGGACCCGCCTCAGGCGGACGTGTGCTAGTTCACCATCATCGCAACCGTACGCTCGTCGGTACGTGGCGTGTAGGCCATCCCCTTTTTGGCAGCCCAGGTGTTGACCTGATAGTGCAACGGAATGATGCCGAGATCGCCAATCGCAACTTCGGTCGCCTTGGCCAGCAGATCCTGACGCTTCTGATCGTCAACCGTCTCCAGCGCCTTCTCCAACAGCTCGTCGACTTTGGGGTTGGAATAGCGGCCGCGGTTGGATGCGCCGAACCCGCGCGACCTGTCATAGGTGTGCAGCAGCGACTTCAGCGGTGAGGATGCTTCACCGGTACCGGCGCCCCAGCCCACGAGGATGAAGCTGAACTTCGGCGTGTTGTTCGGACCACCGCGCGAGGCCTGCTTGAAGTAGACCGAACGGGTCATCGTTTCGACCGACATCTTGAGGCCGAGACGGGTCAGCATCTGACCGATGGCTTCGGCGATCTTGGCATCGTTGATGTAGCGATCGTTCGGACCATGCAGCGTCAGCTGGAAGCCCTTTTCATGTCCTGCTTCCTTGAGCAGCGCCTTGGCGCCCGCAAGATCATACGGCTCCGGCTTCAGGTTCGGTGAAACGCCGAAGAAGCCGTCAGGCAACAGCTGCCCGGCCGGGATCGCGATCCCCTCCATCACGCGGTCGACGATCGCTTGGCGGTTGATCGCCTTCGAGATTGCCTTGCGCACTTTGAACTTCTTGAGCGGATTTGAGATGTTGCCACCGTCCATCGCTTTAACGTAGGGCGAGGCATCGCGATCGTGGTCGAGGTGCAGATAGATCACCCGGTTCGAGATCCCGCTCGACAGTTCGAGCTTCGGGTCCTTTTTCAGGCGCGGGATGTCCGCGGTCGGCACTTGCTCGATCACGTCAACGTCGCCGGCCAGCAGCGCGGCGACGCGCGACGGACCGGACTTGATCGGTTTCATCGTCACCTTGTCCCATTTCGGCTTGCTGCCCCAGAAGTCCGGGTTGGCCTTCATCACGATGCGGTCGCCGGCAACGTACTCCACGAACTTGTAGGCACCCGTGCCGATCGCTGCCTTGCCGGAATTGAAGTCGGCGGTGGTCGCGCCTTCAGCATGCTTCTTGGAAATGATGTGAATGGTCGTCATGTCGGTGACCATCAACGGGTACGGCGTCGTGGTTTTGATATGCACCGTCAGGTCGTTGACCTTCACGGCCGTCTTGCCTTTCGTGTAAGTGGAAAAGCTCGACGGTGAGTTCGGCACGTTGCCGGCACGGTTCATCGTGAAGACCACATCATCGGCCGTGAACGGCGAACCATCATGCCACTTCACGCCTTCGCGCAGCTTGAACTCCCAGGTCAAATCATCGATCGGCTTCCAAGAGACGGCGAGGCCAGGCTGCACGCGCTGCTTCTCGTCGAACAGCACAAGACCATTGAAAAAGTGGCTCGCAAGTGAATTGTTGGGACCCAGATTGTGGAAGTGCGGATCGATCGACGTCGGTTCTGAAGCCAGAGCGATCGTCAGTTCCTTAGCTTGGACCGGACCGGCCGTCCAAATCGTACAAGCGATCGCGGCCATCGCTAGTCTACTGCGCAAATACACGAAAGCGTCCTCCTGTGAGTGCTCTGGCAATTGTCAATTGCTCAGAGCTGTTGAAACAAGCAACGCGGGATGATGAGCCCGCGGCATCGCTGCGATCAGCGCCATGCCGCAAGCAAACATTCTGCTGCGCACGAAGCTTATCACCGGTCCCGGCGCCTGCAAGCCTCATTTGCACGGCACGTCGATTGGGCCTGTGCAATGCCGGCCAACCAATTCAACAAGGTGCAGGTTCCAATGGGCAACTGCTGTGGTCGGGCCGGTCGGACTGAAAGCCCTAACCTGGTCACCGCTGTGCGGTGCTCCATGCGGGGCTTATCCGGCCCTCAAACACTGCGATCAGGGGATGATCCCCTGGCCCCGGGACTTGATCAAAGATCCAAGGTTCGTGAGCTCGAACCACGCCGCCTCCCCGCGGCCGGTCTCGCCGTCGAGGTCTGAAACATCGTGATCAGGTGCCCGCCCAGCATCGTTCACGATCGCCCGGACAATCCGCAGCAGGTGCGCCGGTGCCGGCGCGCAGCACCGATCCGGCACATATCCCGCTCAGATGACGTCGCCCGCTCAAATGACTTCGTCGGTCTTGTTGTCGGTTTCGCCGTAGCGGCGCAGCGTTGCCGGTTTTGTGCCTTCGTAAAGTCGTTCAATGTTGGCGGCGATCTTTTCGTTCTCACGCTCGAACAACGAATTGCCGTCGAGATCGCTATCAACCAGGAACGGCCCGAAGTTCTCGACATCCAGCACCCACATGCCCTGGGCGAGCCCAAGCTCATCCACCCAGTGGGCGGCGGCGACATGCCTGATGCCGCGTCCAAGCAGTGCGCCGGTGCCGTAGCCGACGGTGGTCAGGTAGATGGCGTTGTTGGGCACGAACACCGTCTTGTAGATCTCACTCGACATGCCGCCCTTGCCGATGATGACGTTGCAGCCGGAGATCTTGAACCAGCCATCGAGCCACTTTGCGAACCGAAACGATGCCGTGGCCGTCACGGCACCGACGTTGAGCGTCCCGTCACTTTCAATCGTTGCAGCCGGTGAGCAGTGAAAATTCGCCGTTCCCAGTTCGGCCGGCGGAACCGGCAGCGCTACACCGTCTTCCACCGCCCGCTTGTAGACGCCCTCGCGCGCCGTGAACACGCGCCCCGTCAGATAGACGAC
The DNA here is from genome assembly GCA_965223355.1 of Hyphomicrobiaceae bacterium. Taxonomy (GTDB): domain Bacteria; phylum Pseudomonadota; class Alphaproteobacteria; order Rhizobiales; family Hyphomicrobiaceae; genus Tectiglobus. The sequence continues at coordinate 422,449 of CBDCWE010000003.1, read as the reverse complement.
CGTTGCGATCTCAAGCTTGCGCAATTCCTCGGTTGGCGCCGGCAGGGTGAGGCTGACAGTTTTCAGTGAAGCAGACGCCATGGGTGGCTCCCAAAAAAATCGTGGCTTGTCGTCAGGCGAGACTAACGGGCAGCGATGTCGGCCCGCGCAGCGTCAGACCGTCGGCCCAGGTCGGCTCGCCGTTAGGCTGCATGTTTGGATAGGCCTTGTGCAATGCCGGCAGTGCGATATTTGCTTCCATTCTGGCGAGCGGCGCACCGAGGCAGAAATGGGCGCCATATCCAAACGTGACGTGCGGGTTGGGGGTGCGCGCAATATCGAGTTGGTCCGGTTCGGTGAAGATCGCCGGATCATGGTTGGCGGCGGCGATCATGGCGTAGACGCGTTCGCCCTCGCGCACCGTGACGCCAGCAATGTCATGGTCGCGTGTGGCGATGCGAACCATCGACGGCGTCGGCCCGTCGAAACGCAAAAACTCCTCAACGCCAACCGCGATGGCGGCCGGCTTGTCGAGGCCGACAAAGATCTCGCGCTGGTCACGATTGTGCATCAGATGCAATGTCGCCATCGACATCAGATTGGTCGTTGTTTCGTGGCCGGCGAACAAGAACAGGATGGAGGTTGCAATGAGTTCATCGTCGGAGAGCCGGCCGTCGACGTCATCATGGGCGCGAACCAGCATGCCGAGAATGTTGTCGACGGGTTGACGGCGTTGCGCTGCGATCAGGTCTTCGAACATCGCCGCCATCGCCTCGGCGCCGGCGCGGGCACGCGCATATTTGTCGGGCGTGTTCTGGGCGGCGCCGATGAACAGTTTGATCTCGTCGGACCAGTGTTTGACCTGCGCCAGGCGATCACGTCGAATCCCGAGCATATCCATGATCACGTAGGCCGGGAGCGGATTGGAAAAGTCGCCAACGATGTCGGCTTCACGCTGGCCCTCCAGCCGCGCCAGCAAATGCGCAACGATCGCCTCGATATTCGGGCGAACGTTGTGCAGAGCATTGGCCGTGAACACCCGCGAGGCGAGCCGTTTCAGGCGCGTGTGGTCGGGCGGGTCCTTGAACACCAGCCAGTTGCCGAGATAGCGCACAAGTGAGGCGATCTCGGCCTGTGTTTCGCTCGGTTGAGCGCGATAGAAGGGTGTTACGGTATCCGAGGACAGGCCGCCATCCAACAGCACGGCTCTGACATCGTCGTAGCGTGTTACCACCCAGGCCTTGAGTACCGGGCTCCAATGCACCGGGTTGGTGGACCTGAAATGTGCCAATGCCGGATAGGGCCTGACAACAAATGATGGCGCGCGTGGATCGAGAAAGTCGGTGTTGATGGGATCAGGTCCTGCCATCGTTCGCCTCCTACTCCGCGGCTACCCGTTGCGGTGCAGCCCAATCGGGGGTCGAGCGTCGGGAATAGTCGGTGAACCACATCGGGTCCGTGCGATATTCGACCCGGCCGTCGCCATGGACGCGCGCCACCGCCCGCCGTGACGACAAACAGAACATGTGTACGCTCATCGGCATGCCGCCGGTGTGGCAGTAGCCAACCTCGATATGACAATCGACCACCATCGATGACCCCATAAAGCCCATCGCACCCATGCCGGTGGCATTGCCGAGCTGCTTGAGTTCGTCTTCGAGGGCGGCAACCTTGGGGTCAGGGTTTTTCGAGCCCACCGTGCGCAGGCATGCAGCCTGCTTGCCGAGCACCATTGAGGTATCCTTGGAGCCACCGAGACCAACGCCGACGATCGCTGGCTGGCAGGCAAGGCCACGCTTGCCAAAGGCAACCAGCGTGTCGAGATAGAACCGCTTGATGCCGTCGATGCCGTCGCCAGGAAACAGCATCCGGTAGTCGCTGCCGAACAGACCGCCCTTGTGAACGGTGGTCAGATCGACCCAGTCGGCGTCCGGGTGGAAGCTATATTCGATCTCCGGCGCATTGACCCCGACGTTGTTGTCGTGGTCCGTACGCCACAGCGGGTGAACGCGATTGGGTCGCAGCGGGATGCTGTGGGTGGCGTTGGCGGTCGCCGTACGCAGTGCGGTCTCAAGCGCGACCGGACCGCCTTCGATTTGCGCCTGATTGCCGATCTTGATGTACCATCTCGGCACGCCGGTATCCCCACACATCGCACGACGGTCTTCCTTGGCGGCCTTGTAGTTGTCCAGCATCGCCTTGATCACGAACGCTGACAGTTCGCCGCTTTCGGTATCAGCGAGCTGCTCGAGACCGCTCAGATAGTCGTCCGGAATTTCAATGGCGGCCTTCGCCATCAGTTCCTCTGCGGTTGTTTGCAGGGTGGCAAGTGGGATCGGCATGGTGATTGTTCCGCTCAGGGCCTCGGTCGGTGCGTTTTGTTCTCTCATGGCATTTTCGGATGTCGCATGGCGCAGTGCAAGCATCCTGTTGTCTGGGCCGCCAGTGCGATCAGGCGGACGGTGATGGCCGATTGACCCGCAACCCGCCGACGCCTGATATCGAAGGCGCTTCCAGCGCACCGGTCAAAAGCGCGCTTCCAGCGCGACATCACCCTCCTGCTGTCTCAGCGCGCCGCTTGCGAAATGGAATTGCTTCGATTTTAGTTGGACATGAACGAAGCAACGACAGGCGACAAAACCGACTAGCCGAACGTAATCCAGCAAGGGAGCCAGCAAAGGAGAATAACATGCCGACGTCCTATTCCGGCGGCTGCGCCTGTGGTGCCATCCGCTATAGCGCCAGCAGCGAGCCACTCTACATGGGCAATTGCCACTGCCGCGATTGCCAGCAAGCCACCGGCGCGGCCTACTTCCCCGCAGTCCTGATCCAGGCAACCGATTTCCAGCTGGACCAGGGCGTGCCGACGTGGTTCGCGCGCCAGGCCGACCGAGGTCATACCATGAGACGCGGATTTTGCCAGCAGTGTGGTTCACCGCTTCTGCTTGAGAACGACGCCAACCCGGCGGTCATCGTGATATATGCCGGCAGCTTGGATGATCCGAGCTGGTACAATCCGAGCCGTGATATCTTCGTTCGCAGCGCCCAGCCCTGGGACATCATGGACCCGGACCTGCCGAAAGACGACGGTATGCCGGAACGCAGATAGACGGTAATACAGAGCACTAGTGGTCTCAATCACTTAAAATGGCGTATTGAGATGCGCTGCCCTGGTTCGTGAGCAGGAAGGCGTGCGAAAGCATAGCGTGTGCTATGGTGAGCGCGGCTGACGCCCTCACGGGCCAGGGCAGCGCACCGAAGGCGCTCAGATTTGGCCCGATGCCGGCGTTGCGGCGGCCTTATGATGCGCCAGCATCACCACGCCCACCGCGCCTTGGCACAGACCAAATCTGAGCGTCTGAATGCACCATTTTAAGTGATTGAGACCACTAGGCCTGAGCCATGTCGACACCCCACCAAGCATCAGCGCCGGCTCGCGGCTTTGCCGTCGAGGAGTTCGAGCGCCGGCTCGCCAGAGCACAACAGATGATGAGCCGGGCCGGCCTCGCAGCGCTGTGGCTGTCGACCGAACCGGAGGTGCGCTATTTCACCGGCTTTCTAACCCGGTTCTGGGAGAGCCCGACCCGCCCTTGGTTTGTCGTCGTGCCATCAGCCGGCTCACCGATTGCTGTTATCCCGGCGATCGGTCGGGCCCTGATGTGCAAAACCTGGGTCCGCGACATTCGCACCTGGCGATCGCCCGACCTCCACGATGACGGCGTTTCCTTGCTGGCCGACACGCTGCGCGAGATTGCCGGCCGCGACGGCCGGATCGGGATCCCTATGGGGCATGAATCGCACCTGCGCATGCCGCTTGCCGATTTCGATCGCCTTGCCGATTGTCTCGGTCCTGACCGCCTGGTCGGCGATGCCGGCATCATGCGCCGCTTGCGCATGATCAAATCACCGGCTGAGATCGCCAAGATCCGGCAGGCCTGCGCCATCGCCGGGCGCGCCTTTGCCAGAGTCCCGGAAATTGCGCGGCACGGAACCGCGTTGTCCGAGGTCTTTCGCGGCTTCCAGATGTTGTGCCTCGAAGAAGGCGCCGATTGGGTGCCCTATCTCGCCGGCGGCGCCGGCCCGGACGGCTACGAAGACGTTATATCGCCGGCCGATGAGACACCGCTTGCCGGCGGAGATATCCTGATGCTGGACACCGGTCTGGTTTGGGACGGTTATTTTTGTGATTTTGATCGCAATTATGTGGTTGCCGCCGACGCGGCGACGGCGGCGGCAGCGTTTGATCGCCTGCTCGCCGCCAACGATGCTGCCTTGGACATAGCCAAGCCCGGCGCCACCGCCGCCGATCTCTTCGCGGCAATGGACCGCGTACTGACCGGCGGCCGCGGCGGCAACGATGGCGGCCGCCTCGGACACGGCCTCGGCATGCAACTGACCGAATGGCCGTCGCTGATCGCAACTGACGATACGGTGCTTGAAGACGGCATGGTCCTGACGTTGGAGCCCAGCATCGAAACCCGCGCCGGACGCCTGATCGTGCACGAGGAAAACATCGTTATCGGCGCCGACGGTGCCGAGTATTTGTCGCCGCCGGTGCGCGGTATGGCCCAGTTGTCTTGATGTCGGCCGTCTCGACGTCGCAGACCAGGTCCCACCTGCGGCGGGTCCGCCGGGCCGGGAGCGCGATGGTCCGGGCTCGGTCTGAAACGCGACTCTGAAACGCGACAATGCCGGCTCGCTGCTGCAAAACAACAACGGCGCCGCGGTTGCCCGCAACGCCGTCATCCGTGTCCGAGCCGGCGGCCGCGCCGTCGGACTATGCCAGGTCGAAGCGGTCGAGGTTCATAACTTTGGCCCAAGCTGCAACGAAGTCGGCAACGAACTTCTGCTGGCTATCGCCGCAACCATAAACCTCGGCCAGCGCGCGCAATTGCGAGTTCGAGCCGAAGATCAGATCGACGCGGGTGCCGGTCCACTTGACCTCGCCGCTGGCGCGATCACGGCCTTCGAATTCGTCACTGGCCTCCGACGTTGCCTTCCAGGTCGTGGCCATGTCGAGCAGGTTGACGAAGAAGTCATTCGTCAACGTTCCGACACGCTTGGTGAAGACGCCGTGCTGCGCGCCGCCGACGTTGGTGCCAAGTACGCGCATGCCACCAACGAGCACCGTCATCTCGGGCGCCGTCAGCCCCATCAGTTGCGCCTTGTCGACCAACAACTCTTCTGCTGAACGCACATCGCGCCCGTTCAGATAGTTGCGGAAGCCGTCGGCTTTGGGTTCGAGGACGGCAAAGGAATCGGCGTCGGTCTGTGCGTCGGTGGCATCTGTGCGGCCCGGGGAGAACGGCACGGTGACGTCGTGACCGGCATTCTTTGCAGCCTGCTCGACAGCGGCGCAGCCGCCGAGGATGATCAGGTCGGCCAGCGAGACCTTCTTGTTGCCGGACTGGGCACCATTGAACGCAGCCTGGATCGCCTCAAGTTTGCCAAGCACTGCGGCGAGCTGGGCCGGCTGGTTGACGTCCCAGTCCTTCTGCGGTGCAAGGCGGATGCGAGCACCGTTGGCGCCGCCGCGCATATCCGAACCGCGGAACGTGGCGGCCGATGCCCAGGCCGTCGAGGCCAGCTCGCTGACCGTCAAGCCCGAGGCCAGGATCTTGGCTTTCAGATCGGCTTGGTCGCGGTCGTCGATCAGGTCGTGATCGACGGCCGGAACCGCATCCTGCCAGATCAGTTCTTCTGCCGGCACCTCGTTGCCGAGATAGCGTGCGCGCGGTCCCATATCGCGATGCGTGAGTTTGAACCAGGCGCGGGCGAAGGCGTCGGCGAACTGGTCCGGATTTTGATGGAAGCGCCGTGATATCGGCTCGTACGCCGGATCCATACGCATCGCCATGTCGGCGGTGGTCATCATCAGCGGAACCTTATTGTCCGAGCCGTCGACCTGCGGTGCATGGTCCTTGTCGGCGAGATCTTTCGGGCCCCACTGATTCGCGCCAGCCGGGCTCTTGGTCAGCTCCCACTCATAACCGAACAGCATGTCGAAATAGCTGTTGTCCCAGGTCGTTGGCGTCGGGGTCCACGGGCCTTCGAGGCCGGAGGTGATGGCGTCGACACCCTTGCCGCTGGCATGGCTGCTCAGCCAGCCCAGGCTTTGCGCTTCGATCGGGGCAGCTTCCGGCTCCGGCCCGACATTGCCGGGATCACCGGCGCCGTGGGCCTTGCCGAAGGTATGGCCGCCCGCCGTCAGTGCAACGGTTTCTTCATCGTTCATCGCCATGCGCGCAAACGTCTCGCGGATGTCGCGGCCGGAGGCGACCGGATCGGGCGTGCCGTTCGGGCCTTCCGGGTTGACGTAAATCAGGCCCATCTGCACGGCGCCGAGCGGATCTTCGAGATTGCGATCGCCGGTGTAGCGTTCATCGCCGAGCCAGGTGCGCTCCGAGCCCCAGTAGACCTCCTCTTCCGGCTCCCAGACATCAGCGCGGCCGCCGGCGAAACCGAAGGTCTTGAAGCCCATCGATTCCAGCGCGCAATTGCCGGCAAAGATCAACAGGTCGGCCCAGGATATCTGCCTGCCGTACTTCTGCTTGATCGGCCACAGCAGCATGCGGGCCTTGTCGAGATTGCCGTTGTCCGGCCAGCTGTTGAGCGGCGCAAAGCGCTGCTGACCGGTGCCGCCGCCGCCGCGGCCGTCCGAAATGCGGTAGGTGCCGGCGGCGTGCCAGGTCATGCGAATGAACAGCGGACCATAGTGGCCGTAGTCGGCCGGCCACCAATCCTGCGAGGTTGTCATCAGCTCAAATATATCTTTGCGCAGGGCATCGAGATCGAGCTTCTTGAATTCCTCGGCATAATCGAAAGCCTCGCCCATCGGATCAGACTTGGACGAGTTCTGATGCAAAATGCTCAAGTTCAACTGGTTGGGCCACCAGTCCTTGTTGGTGATGTGAATCCGGCCCGTTACCGGACACTTGCTATCGCCGTCCATAGTCTTTCCAATCCTGTGCAATTAGAGGTTCCAACCGGTAGCGCCATGACTAGTCATGTTTTACCATCAGTGCCAATCGTATTAGGTTTACTACCCAATAAGAATTTCTGATGTTTGACATGGGGTCTGGGGGTCTGGGCATTGATTTCTCTCAAGCAACTGCGATATTTCGCGGCCGTCGCCCGGTCTGGGCATTTTGGCAAAGCGGCTGAATTTTGCAACGTCACGCAGCCGGCGCTGTCGATGCAGATCCGCGACCTGGAACACGAACTTGGTTTGCGCCTATTCGAGCGGCGCCAACGTGGTGTGCACCTGTCGGACTGCGGTCTCGAAATTCTCAAGCGCAGTCAAAGCATTCTGACTGCTGTGCGCGATCTTGAAGACTACGCCCATCACCATGAACACGTGCTGGCGGGCGGCCTTCGTCTGGGCGTCATTCCATCGTTGGCGCCCTATGTTTTGCCGCCGCTGTTGCCGCTCCTGCGCCAACAATATCGCAACCTTGATCTGCGCATTCGCGAAACGGTGACGGATACGCTGGTCGAAGAGCTGGTTGACGGCCAGCTCGATGTGCTGCTGTTGGCGCTGCCGATCACGCATCCCGAACTCATCACCGCGGCGTTGTTCGAAGATCGGTTCCTGTTGGTCGCGCCGGCCGGCTGGTGGCATCGGCGGCGCAAGGCAAAGGCGAACAGTCGAAAGTCGCGGCGGCAACCGGAAGTACGCGCCAGCCCGGAGCTGATCGAAGGCGGACGATTGTTGCTGTTGGAAGAAGGTCACTGCCTGCGCGATCAAGCGCTGACGTTCTGCCGGTTGCGCCAGATCGATAATCTCGACACGTTTGGCGCTTCGAGCCTGTCGACACTCGTGCAGATGGTGGCCAACGGCATGGGCCTCACGCTGCTGCCGGAAATCAGCCTCGCCGTCGAAGGACGACGCGGTGATGTCGATGTCATCCCGTTCGAGGCGCCTGAACCGAGCCGATCTGTCGGTTTGGCCTGGCGCGCCAGCTCGCCGCGTTCGAAGGACTTCGAGGCGCTCGGCGAAATGGTCTGCAAAGTGGTGCGCAGGCCAGCGCGCGCGGGACCATCTCCTGATCAGGGTGTTTGAGGGGCGGCCGGCGGATCTCGGGTGTTCAACCTCAAAATTTCATATAAATCAGATGCATACCCAAACATCACCGATGATTTTATGCGCCACGACCTTGGTCGGCGCAGGTCATTCCGCTATGGTCTGCCAAGCCGCGATCGGTCGACGGTTTGGGGGTCACGACATGCAACACAGGGGAAAGTTCGTGCGATTTGGATTGCAATCGGCGGCGGCGATCGCGGTTGGCTATGCGGCTGTGTTCGTCACGATCGTCACGGTCGCCATGCTTACCGCGCCCGACGTGATGGCCGGCAGCAGATTGTCGATTTTCTCCGGAGACTGGCGTGGTCGCGGCAGCCTGACACTGATGAACGGCAAGACGGAGCGCATTCTCTGTCGCATGTCGGTCAAGACCAGCGATGAAAACCGCCGGGCCCGGCAACTGATCCAATGCGCGAGCACAGGCCGGGACATCATTGTCCGAAGCAGTTTGTCGCTGTCGGGGATCAAGGTTTCCGGAAGCTATGAAGAACAGGTCATCGGCAGCCAGGGCAGTCTGAACGGGGTCCTGAAAGGCAATCGATTGCAGCTCACCATGGGCGGGCCCGATGTCTCGGCCTCAATCGTGACGACCGCGACAACGACACGGCAGAATGTCAGGGTATCCGGGCGTGTCGGCACGATCACCAGGATCTCAATTCGCATGAAACGGATCGGCAGATAGCCGGTCGATCGTGTCCGGGATTATCGCGCGGACGTCGCTTTGCCGTTGATGCTTGCGCTCCATCCTTGTGCAACAAGGATCGTGCTCGGCAGGACAAAGAGGTCTGCCAGCAAAGCAGCCAGCAACGTCGCAACACAGGTCAATCCGAACGTTTCGGTCGGCGGCATCATGCTGAACACGGTGACTGCCAGCGCGCACAGCAAAATGATGGTCGTGACGATCAAAACCGGTGCAACGACTTCAATCGTGTTTTTGACGGCGCGCCGGACGTCGTCGTCACGACCGGACTCGATCACGAACCGATTGAGGAAATGCGCCGAATCATCGACAGCCAGACCAAACGCGACGGTCAATCCGATCACACTGGCATAATCAAGCCCGCCGACGACAACATAGGCAAGTGCACCGGCGGTAAGAACAGGCAGCAAGTTTGGGATCAGGGATACGACGGCAATCTTGAGCGACCGAAACGCCAGCCCGATCAGAACAAACACGAGGATGAAAGCGGCAAGCAAAGCCTGATTGATCTCGGCGACGATCTTCGGCGCCTCGCGCGCGAGCAACAACGGCATCCCGGTGACGTTGATCTTGACGGCGCCGGATTGGTCGACGACCGGGCGCAACGTTGCCTCAATCTCGGCTGCAAACGTTGAAATGGCGTGCGCATCCAAGTTTTTGAACTGCAATGAAATAACAGCAGTTCCCGCCTGCATATCGATCAGGCGCGATAACACACCTGGTGGCAACTGTCGCAGCCGCGCCGCGATCTGTTGATCATCGAGCTTGGCCAGATCGCCGGCCTCGCCAAACAATGTTAACGCCGAGAGCACCGAGTTGTGCTGGTAGTTCGCCGCCAGGAGCGCGTGTGTTGCGCGCAATGCCGGGATGATCGCGGGTGTTGCAGGGCCCGACGACGGGCCGGCGTCGACCAACACGAACAACTGGTTTGCGCCGGCCAGGTGCCGGTCAAGTGAGGCTGTGACATAGCGAAAGTCGCCGCCCCGGGGCAGTTGATCGCTCAGCCGGTAGGTGGGGGTCAGTTCCGCGTACAGCCATGCCAGCAACACCGTGGCGAGCATCGAAAGCACAACAATTGACCGGGGCCATCGCATCGTGAGCTGGGCGGCCGACGAGCTGAGCACGTCCGGTAGTTGCCGGCGCCGGCGCGGCGCGGCCGGCGATGGCTCGACGGCACGGGATCGCAACAGCCAATTGGCCAACAGCGGCAGCAGCAGCAGCAAGCTCGTAACGCTCGCCAGATTGGCGATGCCAGCCCACAGGCCGAAAGTCATGACCAACGGTGAGTTTGAAAGCATCAGGGAAAACAGCGCCGTTGACGTCGTCGCCGAAGCCAGCACGCAGGCCGGACCGACCTCCCGAACAGCCGCATCAACGGCCGCCGAGCAATCCGCACCGTCTTCAAGCCGGCTCTTGATGGCGTACAGCAGGTGCATCGCGTCGGTGAATGTCACGGCCATGATGAGCAACGGTATTGCGGTCATCAGCGGATTGATTTTGATACCCGCCAGACCCATTATCCCGCCGCTGAGTAAGGCTGCAGCGAACGGACAAATGCCGGCGATGAACACATAGCGGGGACGGCGGAAAAACAAGAAGCAGATCGAAAGTCCGATTGCGAACCCGGCACTGTTTAGAACGATGAAATCATTTTCGATCGAGCTCAGCATCTCCGCCCGGGCAATGGGGACGCCGCCTATGGTCCACTTCAGGCCGACCCGATCGAGCGTGCCGGCCGCCGCCCTGAGCTGCATAAGCGCCCGGTCGCGCCGATTGGCGACACCGGACCCGGACTTGAACGAGACGGCGATGACCGTGGCCTGGCGACCGTTCGAGCGTGGCGACAGCAGTCGGCCTTTGACGAACTGATTGGCCAGCAACTCGGCTTCGAGCTCGGCCAGCGACAGGGCGTCTGTCAGATCGTCCGGCACGATCAGGTCCGGTTCGCCCCGTGCCCGAAGCGGCGCCCTCACACTGAAAATCGACACGACCGATTGAACGTTGCCGATCAGCCTTGCTTCCAGATGCAGATCGCGTATGGCGTCCAGTTTGCCCGCTTCGAAGATCGTCTCACCTTCAATCAGTATCGTGACGTCGTACTCGGAAGCCGGATAGGCCTTGGCCAAACGACTGAGTTTTTGATACTCCGTCGTGCCACCGTGAAACAGCCGCGTAAGCGAGGTATCGATCGTGAGCCGCGATGCACCGACAACGGCCACGAACAGCGCCAAAGCAAGCCCGCTTGCAGCCAACCCGGGCGCCGCGAGCGCAATCAAACCCAATTTGTGGAGTCGCAGATCCAGAATGTGCATTCTGCCCCTCGGCGAGGTCGTGAGCGGACTGTGGCTGCTCAGACCGAGCGGCAACCATCCGGCCCGAGTGCGCGTTTATCGAACGATCTGATGGTCGACGATGGCATCATCCCAAGACGGTTTGGAGCTGCCGCGTCGGCGTCGGCTGCCGCTTATGATGCCATACAATCGATCAATCGGGTTTGCAAAGAACGAAATTGGTCCACGCGCGCGTGCCATTGACCGATACCAACGCGTCCGGATTTATGAGTTTGCAGCCCAAGGGAAGGGTCCAGGGGATGATCCCCTGGTCGGGGAGTTTGAGGGGCTGAAAGCCCCTCATCGATCGCCGCCAAGCGGCGATATGTTAAGGGCTCGGCCCTTAACAATCCCGCCAAAGGGCGTTGCCCTTTGGAAACCCGGGATTTGTTCAGAGGGTCCCTAGCGCTCAACGTCCAGCCCGTCCATGTAGATCAGCGTTGCGGCTTCGAGCAGGTCTTCGGGCTCCATCGGGATCGGGCGGCGGGCCCGATCGCCGCGCGCAAACAACGACGCGATGCCATGGGACAGCGACCAGATGTGGAGCGCCATCATCAATGCCGGCGGGCGCTTTTCGACTGGCAATGTTGCCGTGACCTCTTCACAGGCGTCGCGCAAAACGGCAAAGGCGCGGTCGCTGGCCTCGCGCAGCTCCGGATAGTCCGCCGGCGCCAAGCCCGATTCAAACATGGCCGAGAAGTACGCCGGATGTTCGCGCGCAAACGACAGATGGGCGCGGCCGACACTACGAAAGGCGGCTTGCGGCGTCGGGGCGCCGTCGTTCCAAGCCAGTTTCAAGCGTTCAGCGAAGGTCTCGAAACCAAGCTTTGCAACCTCGGCGAGCAGGGCATCACGGTCGCGAAAATGACGGTAGGGCGCCGCTGCGGAAACGCCGGCAGCGCGCGCCGCCTCCGCGAACGTGAAACCTGCCGGGCCCTTTTCGCCGATCAGCGACAGGGCGGCCTCGGTCAATGCCTCGCGGAGGTTGCCGTGATGATAACCGCGCCGTCCGCGCCGATTTCCGTGCCAGTTCATGCCGCGCTTATATCGTTCCCATGTGTCCTGAACCAGAATTTCATCATTATTTCCTGCGCGCGCAAAGCACCGCCAACGCGCCCACAGTGTTGGCGGCGAACAGCCATTGCAGAGCGGAAATGATCTATATCAGGGGCGCCAACGGCAACGTTTTCTGGGTTGCACGCGCCGGACCGTTAAAGATCGAATCGCCCGAACAAGAACAGGGACAAGAGCCGCACTGCAAATTCGTGCACTTCATTTTTCTAAGTTAAACCGGCCGTTCACCGGCGCACAGTCGCCGATAGTGGGCGAGGACATAAACGCGGATGGCACCCGAGAGGCCGGCATCGCCACGGTTGCGGTCGATTTCGGCGACCAGTGCGGCCAACGGCCGGCCCCGATCGTCGGCGATGTCACGGAGCGCGGTCCAAAATGCGGTCTCCAACGAAACCGATGTCCGGTGGCCGGAAATCGAGAATGAACGCTTGACGGGGCGTGTCGGCATGACCGCTTCCGAGGTCGCATCTGCGTTACCGCGCTCATCGCCGTCAGCCATCATTGTCTTCGTTTTCGTCTCCATTGCCGTTGCCATTGTCATAATCATTGCCATTGTCGCGTGGATCGCCGGCGCAGGTTGACGACGTTGTCGCTCACGACATCACCGCGCTGGCATCACGACGGTGAGATCATTTTTTCCGGTCGAACCGTTGCATCGAATTCGGCCGCCGTGACGTAGCCGCCGCCGACCGCCTCCTCGCGCAATGTCGTGCCGTTGGCATGCGCGGTCTTGGCGATCTTGGCAGCATTGTCGTAACCGATCTTGGGCGCCAACGCGGTCACCAGCATCAGCGAGCGCTCGAGGCCGGCTTTGATATTGTCTTCGCGCGGCTCGATACCGTTGACGCAGTTGTCGGTGAACGAGATCGCGGCATCGGACATCAAACGCACCGACTGCAGGAAGTTGTAGGCCATCACGGGATTGAAAACGTTGAGTTCGAAATGGCCCTGGCTGCCGGCAAATGACAACGCGGCGTGATTGCCAAAGATCTGGACGCAGACCTGGGTCAACGCCTCGCACTGGGTCGGGTTAACCTTGCCCGGCATGATCGATGAGCCAGGCTCGTTCTCCGGCAATGCCAGTTCACCGAGCCCCGACCGCGGCCCCGAACCAAGGAAGCGGATGTCGTTGCCAATCTTGAACAGCGAGGCTGCCACCGTGTTGATCGCACCATGGCTGAAGACCATGGCATCGTGAGCGGCGAGCGCTTCGAACTTATTTGGTGCCGTGGTGAACGCCAGGCCGGTGATGGCTGTGACACGCTCGGCGACCTTCTCGGCAAATCCGACCGGCGCGTTAAGCCCCGTGCCGACCGCGGTGCCGCCTTGCGCCAGCTCCATCAGCGCCGGCAGGGTGCTCGTGATCCGCCCGATGCCGTTGTCGAGTTGCTGGGTATAGCCGGAAAACTCCTGTCCGAGCGTCAGGGGCGTTGCATCCTGGGTGTGGGTGCGGCCGATCTTGATGATGTCGGCCCACGCCTGGGCCTTGTCGTTCAAGGCGTTGCGGAGCTTTTGCAGGGCCGGCAGCAACTGCCGATTGATCTCGACGGCGCAGGCGATGTGCATGGCTGTCGGATAGGTGTCATTCGACGACTGGCTCATATTGACGTGGTCGTTGGGATGCACCGGTTGCTTCGAGCCGATCTCGCCGCCGAGCATCTCGATCGCACGGTTCGAGATGACCTCGTTGGCGTTCATGTTGGATTGCGTGCCCGAGCCGGTCTGCCAGACCACCAGCGGAAAATGACAGTCGAGCTTGCCTTCGACGACCTCCTGGGCTGCCGCGACGATCGCCTTGCCAAGATCCCGATCAAGACGGCCCAGTTCCATGTTCGCTTCCGCACAGGCACGCTTGACAATGCCCAATGCGCGCACGATCGCAAGCGGTTGCGTTTCCCAACCAATCTTGAAGTTGCCGAGCGAACGCTGTGCCTGGGCGCCCCAATAGCGGTTGGCGGCGACTTCGATCGGCCCGAAAGTATCGGTTTCCGTGCGGGTGGCGCTCATCGTGGACCTCTCGTTATGCAAGTGGCGAAACTCATGATGGAGTTAGCACGCTGCAGCGCTGGCGCCAACGCATTAGGCCGCCTGCGATCAGGTCGCGGGCTTTCAGACGGCACTGCCCTTTGGCGGCATCGTTGGGGGCTGCGCCCTTGACCAATCGCCGCGTTGCGGCGATCGATGAGGGGCTGTCAGCCCCTCAGATCTCCCCGACCAGGGGATCATCCCCTGGCCCCCGGACTTGCCCAGAGGCTCACTAGATCATCGTGCTTTAAGTTGGAACCGCTATTGCGGTTCCAACTTAAAGCACAAAGATGATCGCCACTTTAGAGGCGAGCAACTTTCTGCCTTTATTCGGGATCGTTCCGATTCCGAATAAAGGCAGGTTGCTCTAAGCGGCTGTCAATTCGCACCAGGCCTCGCGGCGATCGCAGCGGCTGCCTTGCAGGCCTACGCCACGCTTGAAAACGCCGTCGGCGTGATGATCTGGCTGGAGACGTTGGCAACAATCGGGGCGTCCCTTTCCGAGTCTGCACGCGCCTTCTGCCAGTCCGGATCGGCTTGGAACGCATTCCATTTCTGTTCGCGCTCGGCCAACGACTCCCATTGCAGCAAATAGATCAACTGCTGATTGGACTCACCGATTACGGTCGTCCAGAAGCCGGCCTGGCGAATGCCGAACCGCTCCCAGATCTTGAGCGTCGTGTTTTCAAATCTATTCAACAGGGCCGGTAGTCGGCCTGGTGCGCAATCATAGATCCGAAGCTCATAAAGCATGGGTGGTTGTCCTTGCGGCTGTGTGATTTGCGTTCAGCACATCAATGCGGCTGTTTGGCGTGCGAAGCGCCGGGCCCGATGTTGCCACGAACCGCGTGTATTGACCAGCAGGCAGAGAATGCCGGCCGGCCAGCGCGTGCGGTGCAATGCACAGCCACGATCACTTCTTCACGATCACTTCTTGCGGAAAGCGTCCAGACTGACGACCTTGGGGCTGTCGCCATCATCGGGTTCTTCGCCTGGTTCCTCTTGCCCATCAGGTCGCTCGGAGAACTCTGCGAGTGTTTCAGCGGAGGCGACCAGCGGCATTGACGGAGCAGGCGCCGGCTCGTCCTTCTGCACAGGCTGTTCGAGCGATGTAGCGGGTTCTGCCGGCGGCGGATGATCGGGGCGGGCCAGAGCACCGTCCTGCGGCGCAACCGGATCGAGATCGCCGCGCTCGACAACAACCGGAGATGGTGGTCCGCCATCGGAAAAGTCTACGGTCTCAAATTGCAGGCCGTAGCGCACACTCGGGTCGAAAAAGACCTTGATGGCTTTGAAGGGAATGACAAGCCGCTCCGGAATACCGTCGAACGTGAGCTTGACTTCGAAGTAGTCCTCGCCGACGGCCAGATCCCAGAAGCGGTGCTGGAGGACGATTGTCATTTCCTCGGCGTACTTGTCGCGCAGGCGCTTGGACAGGATCACACCGGGCGCCAACGTGTCGAATGAAACGTAGAAATGATGATCCCCCGGCAGCCCATAGCGCACTGTATCTTCAAGCACGCGCCGAACCACGGTACGCATCGCATCCTGGGTCAGGGCCTCGTAATCGATCGTCGCTTCGCTCGACATGCCTGCCTTTTATCTTTCCGGCTTTGCTACCTGCGACGCAAATGTCGCCGCATCCTTGGCTGCAGGCTGAGCTGTCACGGTCGACGCCAGCGGTCGACTAAAAATAGGCTGAGCCCACAATTCGCGATTATCCAGCAAAATAGACGAATCACAAGCCTTTCAACCCCGCAACACGTTGTTGTGGTCGGAAAATCCCGTTCCGGGAGGCTATGGGAGGCTTCTGTTGCCAGGTGCCTCCCGAACCCCGCCTAGACATGCTAGCGCCTAGGACTTTATTCGAACCTTAAGACATCGCTTAGGCAGCGATGGCCTGTGGTTCAGCATAGTTGTCGTTTGCAACTATTAGGGTGACCCGATAACGGCGGTATCATGCCGGGCAAAAGCGCACCCTTTACACCCTCGTCGATCCTATTTCGCCCCCGCCGAAATCCACCTCAGACACGCGATCAGAGCACGACGAGATGGGCTTTGGTGGAGGCGCCGGGTACTGCCCCCGGGTCCGATGGGCTTATTCCGATGGCCATTTATCGCCATAGTCGAACAAGTTCGACTCTGCGAATATAGTGACTGGGCGGGCGAAAGCAAAGTCTGGCCGTGATCGCCCACCACGCTGGTCAACGCGGCCGGTCGCTCACATGTCGACACCGTCGGTTGCAATATTGAGAGTGCGACCGCAATGCTTGCAATGGACGGCATCGGCATCGTGGCGTTGCAGGCCGCAATCGGGGCAATCATAAATCACCCGCGAGGGCCTGAAGATCGTCTGAATGAGGCGCAGAAACAGTGCGACACCGAACACCATGATCAGCACCGAGAGCAGGCGACCGGTGGTGTCCGTCAGCGTGATGTCGCCAAAACCAGTGGTCGTCAGCGCCGTTATGGTGAAATAAAGCGCATCGATGTAGTTCGTAATCTTCGGGTTGGAGTTGACCTGAAGAACGTAGACCAACGCCGTCATCACAAAGACGAACACGCCCAGATTGATCGCACTCTGGACGGTTTCCTCGTTGCGTCGGAAAAAACCGAACTCTTCGCGGAGATCCCTCAGGACCCGGTACGAGCGCAATAGTCGTAACGCGCGAATGACCCTGAGGAACAACAGACTTTCCACCAGCCAGGGCAACAGCAACGTTATGATGACGATCATATCGGCCCAGGTCGTTGCATCCATCAGGAAGCGGTCCTTGCGCGCCGCGATCGAGTACCTGGCGGCAAGATCGGCGGCAATGACCAGGGCCACGAGCGCATCGACGACGTAGATCCACAGCTGGTCCTTCATGACAGAGGAGACAATGAAGAACAGAATGGTTACAACGTCGAACGCGAGAAGCGCGAACCGGAAGGCGCGCGCCTGCGTCGTCGTTCCGCGATAGAGATTGCGTAGCGTTTCACGCATCGTGGGATGTCCTGGAACCAGGTCCGCAAAGAAGCATCGGTCATTGCTTGCAGTTTGCGGTTTTCCAGTGTTGCAAAGGATAGGTCAAGGTGACATCGAACCGTGGTTTGAACCACCGACCCCACGACCAGGGCTCCGACATTTGGCGCATTCTCAGCGCCTGCATCATCGTTGGCTGCACAATTGCCGCGGCAATTCTGCTGTCGGCATTGTCCATTGAAGCGATCCTGCCGGCAGATGCGCTCAAGGTCGACAGCCGCGGCCAGCTCTCCAAAGCCGCGACATGGGGCAGCCTGATCGTCTTCCAAATCACCGTAACGGTGTTGATCGTTTTGCTTATCCATGCGCGCGAACCGGGCCGCATCATGTTTACCTTTGCGCTCTCCCCGCCGCGCGTGAGCTTCAAGGAATTGCTCAAGTTGTTTGGCATCTTCGTCGTTGTTCTGGCGGCGATGTCGTGGCTGTCGCTGACATTTTTCTACGCGGACGCGATGCGCGATCTCGGGTTCGTGCGTCAGTTGGTCAGCGACACACCAATGTGGGTGGCCATCATTGCGCTGGTGATCGGCGCGCCGGTTTCGGAGGAGATCCTGTTTCGGGGCTTCCTCATGAACCAGCTGGCCGACACCCGGTTGCAGTTTTCCGGCGCTGCAATCGTCGCCACCGCCGGCTGGACCTTACTGCACGTCGGATATTCGACCATCGGCCTGGTCGAGGTGTTCGTTGTCGGCCTATTGTTGTCGTGGCTGCTGTGGAGAACTGGCAGCTTGTGGGTGCCGATGTTTCTCCATGCAGCCTACAACGCGACCATGCTCGCGGTTATCGTTTTGCTTCCCGCACCAGCGCCGGCCTGACCGTTGATGTCCGGCATTTCCGGGAGTGATCATGCAGCAGTATCTCGATTTGATGCAACGCGTTCGCCACGCCGGTGCACGCAAGACCGACCGCACCGGAACCGGAACGCTCAGCGTTTTCGGGCACCAAATGCGGTTTGATCTGGGCGCCGGTTTTCCACTGGTGACGACCAAGAAGCTCCACATGAAATCGATCGTCCACGAACTCTTGTGGTTTCTCAAAGGTGATACGAACATCGCCTATCTCAAGGCCAACGGCGTTTCGATCTGGGATGAGTGGGCCGATGAAACCGGCGATCTCGGCCCGGTCTATGGCCGTCAATGGCGGTCCTGGCCGGCGCGCGATGGGGCTGCGATCGACCAGATTTCCGAGGTCATCCGTCAGATCCGGACGACACCGCATAGCCGGCGAATGATCGTCACCGCCTGGAACCCGGCCGACCTGCCGGCCATGGCGCTGGCACCCTGCCACTGTCTGTTCCAGTTCTACGTCGCCGACGGCCGGTTGTCGTGCCAACTCTACCAGCGCTCAGCCGACATCTTTCTCGGCGTGCCGTTCAACATTGCAAGCTATGGCCTGTTGACGATGATGATCGCGCAGGTGTGCGAGCTTCAACCGGGAGAGTTCGTGCACACGCTTGGCGATGCCCACCTCTATCTCAACCATCTCGCGCAGGCCGACGAGCAGTTGACGCGCGCACCGCGGCCGTTGCCGACGATGGCGCTCAACCCGGATGTCCTGAACGTGTTCGACTTCGTGTACGACGACTTCCAATTGGCCGGCTACGATCCGCATCCCCACATCAAGGCGCCGGTTGCGGTTTGAGCCGGCCTGCGCGGCCCGGTGATTTGATTTGGCTTGATCCCGTTGCGCAAGCCTCTGCGCCGAAGCCGATTGCGCAAGCCTTTGCGCCGAAACCGAAAGGCTATTTCACAGACGACTCGATCATTCGGGCATCTCATCGTAGGCCTTAATGGACGGATCAAGCGGTGTGGACGGAAGCTTTCTCGAACAATAGACGTTGGCATCGGGTCGGAACCAGCTCGCATCGTCGATCGCGCCGACTCTGACGCCCTTGCGTTGTGGATGTGCACTGTTTGCGTTGAAGAGTTGCGTACCACAGTTCCCACAAAAGTACTTCGTCATGGTGCGCCCGCGATCGCTCTTGTGTTGGTACTGCTGGACGGTGCCCGACACCGCCAAGGCTTCAGCCGGTATGAAGACGTAGCTGGCATAGGCACTGCCGCTCAGTCGGCGGCAATCGTCGCAATGGCAGTTCCTTTGAAAAATCGGCTCATGCGAAGATTCGAACTGAACCGCTCCACAATGACACCGGCCATTAAATACGACGCTCATTCGCTTACCCGTTGACAAAGTGCCCGGAGTTGATCGCGGATCGTCCACAGGCGCGCAGGAAAAACGCCGACGGCCGATCGACACAGTTCGAAATTTTCCCGTCAAGTTTAACGATCCGCTCACCCTGAATGTAATTGGCGATTGGTCGCAGTTTAACGAACCATATAGACTGAACCAGCTGTTAACGTCCAAGGCTAGAAGGCTAGCAAGGTCAACACGATGATGTTTTTTAAGGGAAAGCGAAGCCATCTCAAGAAGATGTTGCCGCCCGGCGACTTTACAAAACTTGGCCTGCGCGCCGACTACATTGGCAGTGATACAATCGCTGTCAGTCGGGGTGGGAAACAACTCGGGCGGATCAGACAGTCCGTCGGAACCTATATCTGGTACCCGGTCGAAACGGACCAGGCGCAGTTCCGCGCGTTTACGCCGGGGAAAGCGCTAGCCTACTTGGCACGGCGCCTGTGAACCGACGGCGCTGGCGATCCGCTTGAAGAGCGGAAATGATCTGGGAAGCCCCCGAACAAGCCACGGGGTTGCAAAGGGCAACGTCCTTTGGCGGGATGGTTAGGGCGGCGCCCCTAACCAATCGCCGCTTGGCGGCGATCGATGAGGGGCTTTCAACCCCTCATACTTCCCGACCAGGGGATGGGTCCCTGGACCCCGGACATGTTCAGATGCCATGTGAAGAGTTTCGGATGCCGGCCGTTGCATGATCTCGCCACGCGCACCGGGGCCGGCGTTCGAAAGTCCTCAGGGAAGGAACCCGCGGGCGTTCGTACGACGGTCGTGCCACGATCTCTATGGGGATTTGGCGATGCGGCTCGGTTGGGGCGTGACTGTGTTCGGCGCTGCGACAGGCGGATAAGAGGCGCATGAGAGGCGTTGATTGGCGCATGCGTGGGACGGCGATGTCTCCGGCATGTGATTGGTGCGCGCGGTCGGTTGATCCGGCCGCAAGTAGTCTTTGCAGCGCCGGGCCGCCCGGCCCGTTATCGTCGTTCCATCACTTGGTGGCTCTGCACCCACCTCGTGCCGCAGCCCGCGCGCAGCCCCCTCCCGCGTAAGCAGGTTCGTTCCCTGACCCTAAACGGAAGTCGTGTGTGACTCAGATCCGCATCGCAATGACCCCGGCACCAATGAGGATCGCCGCGAGCCAACGCCAGCGCGTCAATGGCTCGCGAAGCCAAACTGCGCCAATCATCATTGCGAACAATACGCTGGTTTCGCGTAGCGCGGCGACAAGTGCTATCGGCGCTTTCGTCATGGCCCATACTGCAACCCAATAGGAGCCGAGTGAGAGCGCTCCCGCGATCAGCCCCGTCAGCCGTGCGGCCTGCAAGCCGGAGATGGCATCTCGACCTCGCGCGATGGCGGCATAGGTTAGCATACCCACGGCATCACCAATCACCATCCAAAGGATGAACCCTGATGCTGTGCCGGCAGCCCTGGCCCCAATTCCATCGACGAGCGTATAGCTTGCAGTGAAGGCAGCGGTGCCGAGTGCATAGAGCACGGCAATGGGATACATCCGATCACGCGCGCCGCCGCCCCTAAAGGACATAAGGATGACACCGAGCGCGATAGCAGAAACCGCCGCAATCCCCGTCGCCGGCATTGGCTCGCCGAGGATGATCACGGTGTAGATGGCGACGAGCATCGGCGCAGACCCGCGCGCGAGCGGACAAACCTGGCTGAGGTCACCATGAGCATACGCGTGAACCAGGAAAACCTTGTAGCCGGTGTGGAGTGCGGCAGACGCAACGATCCATGGCCAAGCATCGACGAGTGGTTGATCGACAAAGGGAAGGATCGGAATCGCAATCACGGCCTGTACGAGAGCGAGAAGCAGGATGGACGAGAATCTATCGAGCCCGACTTTGACGACAGCGTTCCAGCCGGCATGCATTGCAGCGGCGCCGAGAACCGCCAGGAAAACGGTCTTGTCCATGGTCTCACTTCCAGAAGGGTTTGGCGCACTCTCGATTCCTAGCCTCACGCGAGATGCCGACGTCCGCCAATAGTATCGGGTCCAGCCAGCGCAGACGCCTTCTTGTCCGTCGCCGCCTGGTCCAAAGGCCAAGGCGCATCAGGATGACTTGAGACAAATGCCCTGCGATGGGCACGCGGTTGAACCAAACGACGCGCATGACTCACATTGCTTGTTTCAACGGCTTTATAAAATCGATATAATTCGACAACGTATGTGAGGTAATCTCACAAAATGAACAGTCTGCCCTCGCTCAATGCGTTACGAGCTTTCGAAGCAACAGCACGCCTGGGTCGCATGACACTCGCGGCGGAGGAACTCGCCGTCACACATGGGGCAATCAGTCGTCAGATCAAAATGCTTGAAGGCCAACTCGGGTGCAAACTGCTCGAAGGACCGCGCAATCGCCTCGCGCTGACAGAGGCCGGCAAGCGGCTTCTTCCCAGTCTGACGTCCGCGTTCGACCAGATCAACAGAGGTGTGGCTGAGATCTCGCCGCGTGGCTCGCGTTTTCTCGACGTATCATGTCTTGGAACGCTGACGATGCGCTGGCTCAGCGATTCACGCCGTCTCCAACTTTTGCGGATAGCTCGACATAGACCATGTCAGACTCGCTTCGTATAACCTCGCCTTGCATCCGGGACTTGCTCCCAATCATCTGTTCAGGTGGAGTGATGGGCGGGCTGGCCCAACAAACGGTGCAAATCACCCAATCGCCGCACGGCGGCAATCAAGTTAGGGGCGCCAGCCCTATCGACCCGACCACAGGCAGGTTGCTCTAAGTCTGAAAGGCCCGCGCGCCTCAGTCGGTTTGGATGACGTCGCGAAACGCATGCCAGCTTGCATGGCCCAAAAGCGGGAAGGTGACAATCAGGCCAACAAAGCAGGTGACAAGTCCGACCCCCGTGGTCGCGGCAACGAGTGCGGCCCATAGCGCCATTGGTCGAATATTCAATCGCACGCTCTCGACGCTGATGTAGATCGCACTGATTGTATCGATGCGCTGAGTCATCAACAGCGGCACGGACACCACCGACATCGAAAACACGCTCGCTGCCAGAACCGCACCGACGAAGGTGCCGACCACAAGCAGCCCCAATCCATTGGGCTCATAGAGCAACATTGATACGAACTTGCTGGCCGGCGGAAAGGTCACGTTGCCGCCCATAAACAACATGAACAGCAACAGCGCCGTCTCGAGCCACACGAAATAGAAGAAGGCCAGCACCGCGCCAAGAAAACCGAGCTGGCCCGGTGCCTTGGCGCCAACCAACAGCGTCGCCAACACCGTCACGCGCTCGCCGGTTTCAATCCGCCGGCTGATCTCGTAAAGCGCAACCGCGATTGCTGGCCCGATCAGCAGGAAGCCGCCGGCCAGCGCCAGGATCAAGGACTGCATCCCCGCAAATGAAATGCCAACCAGTAGCGCGATGGCAACCACGAAAGAGAGAACGCCGTAAAGCAGACTGACGTGAGGATGGACCCACATGTCACGCCAGCCGGCATTGAGCCAGTCCCACGGCGCTTCGATTGAAACATCACGGATCGTGATGCCTGCGATGGTCGGTGTACCGGCTCCGGATCGCGTTGCTGCAGTCACATTCCCGTCCCCTTGTGCCAGCCCTTCGGGCAATCTGCTTGTCGTCGGGCTGGGAAAACTTCCGATCAAATGCGGGGCGTTGTTCCGGACCGCGACAACGGTCATCATCGTGCACGCTCGTCCTGCGGCTTGCTCGATGGCTTTCCCGGCCGCAGTCTGGTGAGCTTGGCCCAGACCATCTTTGATCGATATCAAAACCGGCCAGCAATGAAGCGCGTCAATATTTACGCGGGATTTATGCGGGCTGGTATCTAGATCATCGTGCTTTAAGTTGGAACCGCTATTGCGGTTCCAACTTAAAGCACGATGATCGCCACTTTAGAGGCGAGCAACCTGCCTTTATTCGGGATCGTTCCGATTCCGAATAAAGGCAGGTTGCTCTAGCATTATGTCCCGCAGAATGTCGCCTTGACAATCTCGTCCGGTTTGGGCGGGCGGGCATAGCGCTCGCGACCGGGCTGATCCTCATAGGGTTTTGAAAGGACTTCCATGAGCCTTTCAAACGGGCCGTAGTCGCCAACCTGTCCGGCCGCAACCGCTTCCTCGACCAGATGATTTCGCGGTATGAATGCAGGGTTGACGTTGGCCATCGCGGCTTTGCGATCACGGTCTTTGCTGGCTTCGGCTTGCAGGCGCTGACGCCAGTTTTCGGCCCATTGATCGAAAGCTGCGGGATCAGCGAAATGTCGGCTGACGCGGGAATTGTCGCTGGCGGGCGCGCCGTCCAGCCGTGATAGCGCCCGCAACGTCAACGTGTGGTCAGCGTGTTGGTCCGCCATGCACGCCAGCAGGTCCTCGATCAAATCCAGATCGCCATCCAAGACCTGCTGCAAACCGAGCTTGCGCCGCATGATCTTGAGCCAGCGCGGCTGGTAGCGCTGCGGGAAATGATCGATGGCATGCTGGGCAAATTCCAGCGCCGCGTCGGCATCATCATCGAGGATCGGCAACAGGCATTGGGCGAATCGGGCCAGGTTCCATTGCGCGATCCGCGGTTGGTTGCGATAGGCATAGCGCCCCATCTGATCGATTGAGCTGAAGACCGTATCGGGGTGGAATGTATCCATAAAGGCACACGGTCCATAGTCGATCGTCTCACCGGCGATCGACATGTTGTCGGTGTTCATCACGCCGTGGATGAAGCCGACCGCCATCCATTGCGATACGAGTTGTGCCTGCCGATCCATCACCGCCTCCAACAGGCGATGATAGGGCTGGTCGGCATCAACCAGATCAGGATAGTGGCGGGCAACAACGTGATCGGCGAGCAGCTGCAGTGCCTCGGTATCCTGACGTGCAGCAAAGAATTGGAAGGTGCCAACCCGAATGTGACTCTTCGAAACGCGGGCAAGAATGGCGCCGGGCAGCAGCCGTTCGCGCACGATCGGCTCGCCCGTCGTCACGGCGGCCAAGGCCCGGGTTGTGGCAATGCCCAGCGCGGCCATCGCTTCGCTCACGATATATTCGCGCAGGACGGGCCCGACCGCCGCGCGACCGTCGCCCATCCGCGAGAACGGCGTCGGGCCGGCACCTTTGAGTTGGATATCGCGACGCTGTCCGCCCCGGTCGCTCACCTCGCCGAGTAGGATGGCACGGCCATCACCGAGTTGCGGAACCCAGGAACCAAACTGATGGCCGGCATAGGCCATGGCGATTGGATCAGAGCCCCGCGCAAGGCGATTGCCGGCGAGAATTTCGATACCCGTTTCACTCTCCAACATATCCGGATCCAGGCCGAGATGGCGTGCAAGGCCATGATTGACCTTGATCAGGCCGGGCGCTTTGACGGGCGTCGGAGCGAGGCGCGCATAGAACCGTGCCGGCAACCGCGCATAACTGTTGTCGAAGGCGATGAATTGATCCTGGCGCTGCGGTGCATTCATGACGGTGCTGGCCTCGTCAATGAGTGTGAAGAACAATGATGTGTTGCCTCCGATATAGGTCGCAAGGTGCGGTCAGTCACGCTTTGGTTGTCGCGATCTGAGATTTTGCCGGCATGATAGGCCGGCATGACCGTTCGCAGCGATCATGTGAGGGAGGCCATTGCGGCAATGATTTCGGTTGGTTTGGTCGGCCCCCGGGGGCATAGACAACGGCATGACCCGTAGCATACTGAGGGCGCGTGGTCGCCTGCATGTCCGTGGTCCACGACCTGCGATACTGGCACCCCTGGTCGAGGCGGGTGCGACCGGAGGCGCAAGCCCGGGGAGCACGATGATCTAGGAACCTCCGAACACGTCTCAGGTTTGCAAAGGGCTGGACCCTTTAGAAGCCTGAGACTTGATCAGAGGATCCTTAACTCTGAAACGCTACAAAAGTTCAAAGGGAAGGTTCGCCATGTCCGCAATCGAGTACTTCTATTCCACGCACTCCGCCTTCGCCTATCTTGGCTCGGCCCGCCTGATGGAGATTGCGATGGCCGCCGGCCGCCGGATTGTGCACCGCCCGGTCAACCTCGGCCCGGTGATGAAGGCAGCGCGCGGGGAAGGTTTCTCGGGCTTTTCCGACGCCCACCGTGCCTACTTTTTTGGCCGCGAAATCGAGCGCTGGTCCGAATATCGCGGCGTACCGGCCGTCGGCTTTCGCCCCACTCACCACGACAATGATCTATCGCTATCGAGCGGCATGATCATCGCCGCCGTCGATGCCGGCCAAAACGGCGATGCTCTGGCGCACGCCATCCTCGAGGCTCACTGGCGCGATGATGCCGATCACGCCGATCCTGCAACCTTGGCAGCACTTGCAACCGCCAGCGGTTACGACGCTGCAGCGCTGCTCGCCCGGGCCCGTAACGCCGACATCCAAGCGCAATTCCTCGCCAACACCGAGGAAGCCATAGCCCGCTCGGTGTTCGGTTCGCCGACCTACTTCGTTGACGGCGACATGTTCTACGGTCAGGACCGTTTGGAGATGGTTGAACGTGCTCTCCAGCAACCGTTCGCCGGCAGCTGGCCGCGTTTCACCGCTTCCGCCTAGATCATCGTGTCGTTGGCTGGCGAGGCGGGCGCGCAGCACCGGGCACAGTGCACCGCGCACGGACGACGGCGGTTATCCTCGAAACGCCTGGCCAAGGCGCGCGACGTCTTGCGCGATGATCGGGTCTGGCTGACCGTCTGCGTTTGCGACCGCGTCCAACATGGAAATCAATTGCCGCTGTTCTGCTTCGGTGCACTGACGGACAATCAACGGCGCTAGCCGGCGGAAGATTTCTGCCAGATCAACGCCTTCACGAATGTGCCAGCGCGCCGCGGCAAGCAACTCATCAGCCTGCCTTTCGGTCGCCTTAAAGGCGCTACGGATTTGGTTGATTATCACGTCGCGTTCAACTTCGCTCAGCAGGCCATCGGCCTGAGCCACGGCCACCATCATTGCCGTAGCCGCCTCGCGCGGATCAGAAATCAAATCGAGTGGATTAACCTGCGCTTTTCGCCGCCACTGCCAACGGCGGAACAAACCGCGCGCGTCCGCGGCCGCGTCTCCCAGGCCGCGGGCGACATGTGCAGCCTGCTGCATGCGCCACAATATCAAAAGTAAGACCCCGAGCGCTCCCAAAATCGACATCAAGATATGCATATCAACCACCCCCAACTCGCCTCCACCGCCGTTGCGGTAGCGCCAAGTTGCGTTGATTCCATTGGACTGCTGAATTTCAATTCCAATCGGACAGTATGAAGGGCAGACCGTCTGCTCAAGCCAATTTGTGCGGTTACGGTGCAAACGCCACATCCGCGTGCCTTTTTCAGCACGCACTCGGACGCCCGGCCCTGCCGCCGGGGCCGGGGTCGGGGGCGTGGGCGTGGGCGTGGGCGTTATGGCGACGCATGCCGGCGCGCGTTCATGTCCGGCGTGATCGTGCAGCGCTGCCGAGCGCGGTAGTGGCCTGCACAAGGCTTCACCGTTGACGGCAATGGTCATCTTTTGGGAGTGTTGAGATGTCTTGTCGGTGCGGAGGCGGTCTTATGTCTGCGCCACGATCACCTGCGATCAGGCGGGTTGATGGTCGGCGATTTCGCGCAGGACGCGCGCCGTGTTGGCGGCACCGTCGAGGTCGATGTCGAGGCTTGCAGGGGGCAGGGCCACGGCCCGATCGACGGCCTGGGCAAGGGCTGTCGGCGACAGCTCATCCTCACGCAGCAACACGGCAAGTCCGCGCCCGTCCATCAGCTCGGCCCGGCGCAATTGCTCGTTCTGATTGGCGCCGGTGTAAGGACAGAGCACGGCCGGGCAGCCGGCCTTCAGGAGATCAACGGCGGTGTTATAACCGCACTGCGAAATCGACAGCTTGGCGCTGACCAGATGGCGGCCCAGCTCGGGCAGGAAATCGACGACGTCGATCTGTGCAGCAGCGCCGGCCGCCTGCACTGCCGCGATCGTCGTGTCCGGAATGTTGTGGCCGAGCGTGACAACCCAACGGTCGTTTGCGAACGGCGTCAGCGGCTTGGCCGCAATCGCGGCGGTGAGGACGTGCTTGGCCGTCGTGCCGCCGCCGGCCGAGACGATCACATCATAGCGGGGCGCGGCAATGGGCGGTAGCGCTGGCGCTGCGATCATACCCGTGTAGTGCACAATCGCGGCGATCTCGTCAGCGTGGCGGAAGCTATCGTCAAGCACTGCGAAGCGCGGGTCGCCGTGAACGAGAACGTGATCGAAGTAAGTCTTGAGAAGCTCAAGTGCCCTGGCGTCACGTTGCGGCTTGTCCTTGCGCTGCAGGATGTCACGGATCGACGACACGATCAACGGCCGCGGCCGCACCGCCACAACCGCATCCAGGAACGGCACGAGCTCAAAATCCATTTGCGGGCGATCGAACGGGTAGGCCTCAATCATAACGATTTGCGGCCGGCTCGCCGCGAACGCCCGTTCAAGCCGAGCAAAGCGCGCACGCCGGTAAGCCGCGTCCACCGGTTGCCCGTCGGCCGTGCGTAGCGTCCGATAACTGTCACCGGCAATGCGCAACGCCGGCAGTTGCACGGTCTCGACACCGGTCGGATGGAACCCCGCGAGCGGCATGCCGCCGAGAACGAGCACGACGTCGATACCCTCGCCCGCCAGGCGTTCGGCGATCCGTGAAGCTCTGACAACGTGGCCGACGCCCTGCAAATGCATGACATAGATCAGTATGCTGAGGCTCACCGCACTGCCCCGGCAACCGGCTTGCCGTCGCCGACGTGCTGTTCTGTCGGCTTGACGGTATCAAGCGCGCCGGAGCGAAACAGAGCATCGAGTTGGCGGATGCCGACGTTATGGTCGAAGGCGCTGCGCACGCGTGCTTCACCGGCACGCCCGAACGCGTCCCGCAGGCCGGGGTTGCGGATCAATCGGGCCATGGCCGCGGCCAGCTCGTCCGGGTTATCGGGCGCGACCAGTGCACCGTTGACCTCGGGGCTGATCAGTTCCGGGATTGCCGAGATCGGTGTCGAGATACAGGCAAGACCCTGGCTTTGCGCTTCAACCAGCACGTTGGGAAGACCGTCGCGATCACCGTCGGCGCCGATCCGACAGGGCAGCACAAACAGGTCCGACGCGCGATAGGCAGCGATGATACGCGCCTGGTCCTGCGCACCAAGCCAGGCAACGCGGTGGTCGAGCCCGAGGGTCGCACAGTGTTGTTTGAGCTCGGCCGCCTTGTCGCCGCCACCAATATGCGTCCACCGCCAATGCAGATCCGCGGGGAGGCGAGCGAGGGCATCGAGCAGCGTATCGAACCCCTTCTTCTCGACCGCTCGGCCGACGCTGATCAGCCGCACTGGCGCCTGGCGATCATGACCGTCGCGCCGAGAAGCTGGTCGCTCGTCATGGCCAAAGCGTTGCAGGTCGAGACCATGGTAGACGAGATGCACCTTGCCCGGTTGATCACACAAACCTTGCAGATGGGCATGGCCGACGGCCGTGCATGTTGCAACCCAGCCCGCCGATCTGAGCTTGGGCCGGAGATCCCAGTCCGGCGAGGTCCAGATATCCTTGGCATGGGCCGAGCAGGTCCACTCCAGGCCGGTGATCATGCTGGCGTACTGCGTGACGCTCGCCGGCGTATGAATGAAATGCGCGTGGAGCCGGGTAACCTCGCCTGGTAACTCCGCTGCAAGGACGCAACCCTGCCCGAACCGGCGAATGCGGTTGCGGGTTGGTTCGCGAGCAAGATCACCGAGCCAGGTCAACGCCGCGCGCCAGAACCCTGGCCGCCAGGCGAGCCTCAGCACGGCGCCGATCACACGCCCCGGTTCGCGCCGCAGATACTCCGGCAGATAGTGTACGGGCGCTTCGATCTCGTCGTGCACGGGATGGCGCGTGGCATCGCGTGGCTGGCGCATGGGGTAGAGCACCAGCGCGTGGCCCAATCGTTCGAGGCCGCGCAGCTCTTGAGCAATGAAGGTTTCCGACAAGCGGGGATAGCCCTTGAGTATGACGGCGGTTATCCCGGTCATCGCTCTTCTCCCTGCTCAAAAACTGGCAGCCGGCTCTGCCACACACCGGCTCCAACACCCATCAGGTCCGAACCCCAGGCACCTTCTGACCAAGTCCGGGGGTCCAGGGGATGATCCCCTGGTCGGGGTGTTTGAGAGGCAGACAAGCCCCTCAAGGATCGCCGCAACGCGGCGATATGTCAGGGCTCTCAGCCCTGACAACCCGACCAAAGGGCCCGCCCTTTGGAAACCCGTGACGTGTTCAGAGGTTTCCTAGAGCAACTTGCCTTTATTCGGAATCGGAACGATCCCGAATAAAGGCAGGTTGCTCGCCTCTAAAGTGGCGATCATCTTTGTGCTTTAAGTTGGAACCGCAATAGCGGTTCCAACTTAAAGCACAAAGATAATCTAGACCGTTGCCAGCTGCCGCACACGTCGGCTCGGCCGGTCGCCCCGCAGGCCGCGATCGCGCCGCCGAATAATGCGTCCGACGATCTTGCCGATGCGCTGTAGACCATCGAGGTCGATTCGGTATCCGCACTCCGAGGGCCGCTTACGCCGCGGCAATGCCGCCAGTGCCGCCGCCATCCGATGCGGGTCGCTGGCATGGTCGGGATCGAGAACATCCACCAACCCGAATTGCGCCGCTCTGTCGGCACGGATCAATTGTTCGCGCCGCGGATGTCTTCGCGGCACCAGCAGTGTCCGCTTGTCGAATGACATAATCTCACAGAACGTATTGTAGCCGCCCATCGCGATGATCGCCGTTGCCCGGTCCATGACGCTTTCAATCTGATTGTCAAAATCGAAAACGTGGACGTCTTCCAGGCGGCGAGCGCGGTGCGCGATCTCGGAACGGTCACGCGAGGACATGAACGGGCCAAGCAGCATGACCAGCGGAAACGTTGTCTTTCGATCGATCTCGCGGGCAGCGAGGATCTGGCGCATCAGCTGGCTGCCGTCACCGCCGCCGCCGGCGGTCACCAATATGAACTGCTCTGGTAGATTCTGGATGGACGACTTCTTAAGCCGTGACACGCGGCGCCCCAGAAAACCGACATAGCGCATGCGTTCCTCGACGTCGCGCGGCAGGTCGAGGCCTTGCAGCGGGTGCCAGAAATCCTCCGAGCCATAAACCCAGATGGAATCGAAATACTTGTCGACCCAGTGCAAGGCGTCATGCTTATCCCACTCCCGCGCGACGGCCTCCGGTTCATCGAGCACCTCGCGCAAACCCAGCACAATGTGGCAGCCCTGCTTCTGCAGAGCTGGCAGGGATGGTTCCAGCTCACCTCGCAAGCCGCGCGGTTCTTTGTCGACAATGAAAATGTCGGGACGGAAATGCGTCGCGGCATGCTCGATGATCGAGCGGCGCATTGCCAGCGTTTCGCTGAGATCGATGTGTTTCGAGAGCGACGTATATTCGCCGTTGTAGAGCTTGATGACGCTCGGAATCTTGATGAAGTCGACGCGGGCCCGGAAATCGAACGCGCCGGCAATCGACGATCCGGATACGATCAGGACATGCAGGCCTTTGAAGTGCTCGACCAGCGCATGCGCAATTTCACGGCAGCGGCGTAGGTGCCCCAAGCCGAATGTGTCATGGCTGTACATCAGCACACGAATATGCCGATTGCGCCGCATCAGGACCATGTCTCAACCCGTCTTGCCGTGCTCGTCGCAGGATCGCTAGATCATCGTGCTTTAAGTTGGAACCGTTATTGCGGTTCCAACTTAAAGCACAAAGATGATCGCCACTTTAGAGGCGAGCAACTTTCTGCCTTTATTCGGGATCGTTCCGATTCCGCATAAAGGCAGGTTGCTCTATCGTCGATTGTGTCGAGCCTCAGGGCCCGCAAAGTTCGCTGTTCTTCAACCCCCACCCGGTCCGTGCACGACCCGGCGTCAATCGATCGTGACATCATAGCGCGTCCGTGGGCGCGGTTGATCGTTGGTGGGTGTCAAGTCGACAAACCCGATCACGTCACCGGCACCTGGACCGCCATCGCTCGGCGTATTTGTCCCGGCCTTGCGGCCATTCGGCGTCCGCTGCGACCGCGTGGTGTTGACGTGATCGGATCAAACATTCTCCTAGATCATTTTCGCCTCAGGCAATCATCGTGCCGGCCCGCGCCGCCGCTCAATCACCGCCGAGATCATCGGCTTTGGGTGAGCGGGCGCGGGAGCGCGATGGTTTGAGCTAACGCTGAACAAGAGCTATAGACCAATCCATCCCGCCGGTCCGTTCAATTCGTCTCACATTCAGACCAACCAGATCCGCCCCCCGTTCGTCAAGGCGTGATTTCGAGTTGAACGTAGAATGTATCGGCTGCGGTACAATCGCTGATCGTGCCGTCGCCGCCCCGGGGGTGGTGTCATTGGATGGGCTTGCGCCGTGTGGTGCCCAACGTAGCTGGCGGCAACAAGCGCCCGGCCCTGCGGGGTGGGTCAATATTTATGCGGGCTGGTATTATTTGTAGGGATCGGCTGCATCCCGCAGGCCGTCACCCAGAAAATTAAACGCCAGCACAACCAGGATGACGGGTATCACCGGCAGCATCAGCCATGGATAAAGCGCGACCGCGTTGATGTTCTGGGCCTGCGTCAGCAGCACGCCCCAGCTGACGATCGGTTCTCGAAGGCCGAGACCAAGAAAGCTCAGCGCCGTCTCGCCGAGGATCATGCTTGGCACCGCCAATGAGGCCGACGCGATCAGATGGCTGGTGAAGCCCGGGATCAGATGGCGCCCGATAATCCGGCCCGGCTTGGCGCCCATCAGTTGGGCGGCCAGGACATAGTCCTCCTCGCGCAGCGCCAGCAGTTTCGATCTGACGGCGCGCGCCAGGCCGGTCCATTCGATCATGCCGAGAATGATCGTAATGAAGAAATAAACCGTCAGTGCGCTCCACGTAATCGGCACCATCGAGCCGATCACCAGCCATAACGGGATTGACGGGAGGCTTTGCAGGACTTCGATCAGGCGTTGTACGAGAACGTCGGTCACGCCGCCGTAATAGCCGGCAAGCCCGCCGAGCACGACGCCGAGGACGATGCTCACGGCGACGCCAACCAGGCCGATGGTCAGCGAGATCCGGGCGCCGTGAATAATGCGTGAGAGCATGTCATGACCGAGCTTGTCGGTGCCGAGCAAAAACGCCTGGCTGCCCACGCCCGGGCAGAACAGGTGCCAGTCCGCTTCGATCAACCCCCAGAACATGTAGGATTCGCCGCGACAGAAAAATCGCAGGTGCTGGATCTTGGTCCTGTCGACCGTGTATTCGCGCTTCAGGTTTTCCATGTTGAGGCGATAGTTTAGGCCGTAGACGAACGGGCCCTCGAACCGACCCTCATGGAACAGGTGGACGGCCTGCGGTGGCGAATAAATGTGCGCGATGTGCCGGCTCTGATAGTTGTAGGGTGCAAGGAACTCGGCGATGAGGATCACGAAATATATCACGCCGAGAAAAACCGCCGAGGCAACAGCAATGCGATGGCGGCAGAACTTCCACCACATCAGTTTCCATTGCGAGGCAAGATAGACCGTCTCCTGCGCCGGGGTCAGCTGCTCGATCGAGTGCGGATCAAACCGCTTGTCATTGACGTAGTGATGAAGATCGCCGCCCGGTGCCGGCAACGCCGAGGTCGTCATTTCGTCTCTCCCCCGCTCAGACGGATCCTGGGATCGAGCACGGCCAGCAGGATGTCCGAGATCAGCACGCCGATGACGGTCAAAAACGCAAGGAACATCAAAAACGACCCGGCGAGGTACATGTCCTGGCTTTGCAGCGCGCGGATCAGTAGTGGTCCGGTCGTCTCGAGCGACAAAACGATCGCAACGATCTCGGCCCCGGAAACGATCTGCGGCAGGATCTTGCCGATGTCCGAGATGAAAAAATTGAGCGACATCCTGAGCGGATATTTGACCAAGGCCCGGAACGGCGCGAGACCCTTCGCCCGAGCGGTCGTCACATACTGCTTTTGCAGTTCATCGAGCAGGTTGGCGCGCAACGTCCGGATCATGCCGGCCGTTCCCGCCGTGGCGATGACCAGCACCGGGATCCAAAGGTGTTCGAGGATTGATACGAACTTCGCCCAACTCATCGCCTGGTTGACGAAATTCTCGTCCATCAGGCCGCCAATCGACGTACCGAAGTAGACATTGGCGAGATACATCAACAACAGCGCCAGCAAAAAGTTCGGCGTCGCGATGCCGAGCAGACCGAGGAACGTCAGGCCGTAATCGCCCCAACTGTATTGGTGGGTTGCCGAATAGATACCGATCGGAAACGCGATGAGCCAGGTCACGATAATCGTCACGAAGGCAACCAGCATGGTCAGGAACAAGCGGTCGCCGACGACTTTGTTGACGGGTTGCTCGTACTCGAAGGAATAGCCGAGGTCGCCCTGCACGAGGCCTGAAACCCAGACGAAGTAGCGCTCAACCGGATGCTTGTCGAAGCCATACTCCTTCTTGAGTTCGTCGATTTGCTTCTGGTCGACGTTTTCGCCCTGCGCCTGTAGTTCGGCCATGTAGCTTTCGAAATAGTCGCCCGGCGGCAGCTCGATCAGCGTGAACACCAACGCGCTGATGATCAACAGCGTCGGGATCATCAACAGGACGCGTCGCACGATATACAGGATCATGACGGACCGCGCCCCTTACCGCTCATCTGCAAACCAGAACGTGTCCGGCATATAGATCCCGAAGTACGCGGACGGTGTGTAGCTCCAGATCCCGACTTTCGGAACGTTGCGCAGCATTGGTGAGTGCGCGATCGGCTGCATGGCACCGTTGACCGTACCGATGGAAAACACCTGCTCGGCGTGGATCCTGAGGATCCGGTGCCAGATCTGGCCGCGCTCGTGCGTGCTCGACGAGCGTTCCCATTTTCCGAGCAGCTCGACCAGTTCTCTTGCCGCAGGCAGATCCGGCGCGGTTCCGGCCTTGCCCTTGGTCCAGTAGTAGTCGCCCCATTGCGGCCACTGGTAGTGCTGCTTGGAGGTCGGCACAAAGTCGATCGGGCTGCTGTCCGGCGTCGGCAGGCCATCGTTGTATCCCGGCCAGACCGAGATCACCGTGTCGCCTGCATAAACCCGGTTGCGGAACAGATCGCGATGGGTCGGGCGCGGATACATGACAATGCCGATTTTGCGCCAGTTGTCGCGGATCAGCGATAGCACATCCGTCTGCATCGTGCTTTCGCCCGTGGTCTCGAGAATCATCTCCGCCGGCCGGCCATCGGGCAACAGGCGCACGCCGTCCGAACCGCGCTTTGCAAGGACTGTTTGATCGAGCAGACGGTTGGCCTCTTCGAGATCGAACTCGGCGTAAGCCCTGGAGTATTCGGCGCGATAGAGCGGGCTTTCCTGCACAACCGTGTTCTGGCTTTCCTTGGCAAGGCCGTAGAATATGGCCTGGTTGATCTCATGTCGGTCGATCGCCATTGATAGCGCGCGGCGCACCCGCACGTCGCGGAAGGCCGTGCGCCAGGCCGCGTCCTTGGTATTGAGGTTCGGGAAAATCGCGAGCGCCGAGCCGACCGTGTACTTCCAAAGTTTGACGCTCGTACTGTTATTTTTTTCAGCTGCCTTCAAGAAGGTATAATCGTCAAAGCGAATGTAGCGACCTTGCAGATCGCTGTCACCGCTGCCGGTCTTGGCCGGGATCAGCGCCGCCGAGCCGACAGATATGGTGATCGAATCTGCATAGGGAAGCTGCTGGCCGGCGGTATCGACGCGATGGAAGTAGGGGTTGCGCGCAAAGACGTAAAGCGATGACGGCGGTTTGGTTTGCAGCTGCCAGGCTTCGAGCGTCGGCATGTAGGGATCGGCGGGCTGGTACAGGCGCGCACGCTTGCGGAACGTCTTGGCCCACTTGTTGTTAAGCGTCTTCTCGGAATACTTGGCATGAAACTTTTTTAAGTAGTGTGCCGGTGCAAAAATGTAGAGCGCCCGGGTGCCGGCCAGTGCCGGCAGGAAATAGGGGTTCGGGGCGTGCCACGTATAGCGCACCGTCAATTCATCCAGCACTTCGAACTTCGGCGGCTTGTCCTCGACCAGCAGATGGCGGTGCGGGCCGTTGCGGCTGATCTCGTTGTTGCTGGCGATATCGTCCCAGTAGAACCGGAAATCTTCGGCGGTAAACGGATGGCCGTCCGACCATTTGTGCCCCGGGCGGATATAGAGCGTGAATTCGCGGCCATCCCGCACATCGAAGCTGCGCAGGATATCGGCCTCGAGTTTCAGCTCGTGATTGTAGGCCACCAGTCGCGCATAGCCGTAGTAGACGGCCATGCGAACGTCCTTGTTGCGGCCCATCAGCATCCGGATGCGGCCCCCGTGTCGGCCGATTTCTCGACCCTGGCTCGGTAAGTCTATCACCTTCGGCAGTTGCGGAATGCGCTCGGTCACCGGCGGCAGTTGTCCGACGGCAACGAGCGATCGTAACAGCGGCGTTTCCTTGTAATCACCGGCAGTGCCGGGCGAGCCTGAGCCAAACACACAGATGGCCAGCAAGGCCGAGGCCAACAGAGCGCGACCCGCCCGCAACATCATGGCGTCAACTCCTTCGCATGGGTTGCTTCGTTGGCGAGCACGAAATGATCATCTCCAAGTGCCACCAACGTCAGCGGTGCTGCAGAACTGTGGCGGAACCTCGGGCCCCAGTTCTGCGGGTCCGAGGCATCGCCCAGCCGCAGGGTCTTGAAGTCGAGCGGTCGATCGAGATCTGGATAGGGGACCGCCTTCAACAGCGCGCGCGTGTAGGGGTGGACCGGATCTCGAAAGAGCGTCTCGCGCGGCGCCAGTTCGACAATGCGCCCGCGGGCCATCACCGCGATGCGGTCGGCGATATAGTCGACCACCGCCAGATTGTGGGAAATAAAGACATATGTGAGACCCAGATCGCGGCGCAGATCCCAAAGCAAATTGAGGATTTGTGCCTGCACCGAGACATCGAGCGCCGAGACCGGCTCATCGCAAATCAGCATATCCGGCTTCAGCGCCAGCGCGCGGGCAATGCCGATCCGTTGTCTCTGGCCTCCGGAAAAGCTGTGCGGATAACGGTTGAGGAAGCGCGGATCAAGGCCCACCGCCTGCATTAGTTGGACGGCGCGTTCGGTCTGCTCGGCGCGCGTGCCCAGCCCGTGAATTTCCATTGGCTCACGGAGAATATTGAGTACGGTCATACGCGGCGACAATGAATTCACCGGATCCTGGAACACCATCTGGATACGGGTCCGAAAGGCCTGCAAATCACGCTTGGAAAGATCGAGAAGATCGTAACGATCCTCGCCGTTGTCATAAATCAGCTTGCCCTGATCCGGCCTCAAAGCCCGCATGACAATCTTGGACAATGTCGTCTTGCCGCACCCGCTCTCGCCGACCAGGCCGAGGCTTTCGCCGCGTCGAACCTCCAGACTGACACCGTCAACCGCCTTGACCATCTCGCTGTCGCCGCCGGCGAACCAGCCTCGTTGCTTCTTTGCAGCGAACGACTTGGAAACATTCTCGATCGACAGCAATGGTGGCGAACGCGTGTCGATTTCGATTTTCCGCTCGGCCACGGCCGCGGTACTGGCGACCGGATCATCGCGCAGTGACGCCAGCCGTTCACCAGGTTTCATGTCGAAATGCGGGACGGCCCGCATGAGCGCCTTGAGATAGGCATGCTGCGGACTGCGGTAGATCCGCTCGACCGGACCGGCCTCCATGATCTCGCCGTGATAGATCACGACCACTTCATCGGCCATGTTTGCGACCACACCGAGATCGTGCGTGATCATTAGGATCGCCATGCCGAGTTCGGCCTGAAGCTCACGCAGCAGATTGAGGATCTGAGCCTGGATCGTGACATCCAGTGCCGTTGTCGGCTCGTCGGCAATCAGCAGCGCCGGCTTGCAGATCAACGCCATGGCGATCATCGCGCGCTGGCGAAGTCCGCCCGAAAGTTCGAAGGGGTACATGTTGTAGGCGCGTTGCGGATCCGGAAAGCCGACCAGTTTCAGCATGTGTTCGGTGTGTTCGCGGGCTTCCGACGCGCTGCGCCGCACATGGATATCGAGCGCTTCCTGAACCTGATTGCCGATCGTGTAGAGCGGCGACAGCGAATTCATCGGCTCTTGGAAAATCATCGACATGCGATCGCCGCGCAGCGCACGCATGTCGGCACTGTTGCGGTCCAGTTTGGCGATGTCGATGGTGCGTCCCAGTGTTGGGTCGCTGAACGTGATGCGCCCGCCGGTTATCGAGGCAAGCGTCGGCAGGATACCCAAAATGGCCTGTGAGATGACCGACTTGCCGGAGCCGGATTCGCCCACCAGGGCCACAACCGAGCCCGGCTTGATGCGAAAGCTGGCGCCTTTGATGACTTCCAGCGGATGGCCATGTAGGGAAAACGCAACTCGCAGGTCCTCCACACGCAACAAATCGGCCATTCGCATTTCCCGATGACAGACACTTCTATTGTTATGAGACGGACAATACTGCGCCGACGGCCAGCCGCCAACCGTCAGACGTGACTTTGTGGCAGCAAAAATCGGTTTGCCGGGTTGTGAAGCCTTTCTTCACACGGCCTTAGAGCAACCTGCCTTTATTCGGAATCGGAACGATCCCGAATAAAGGCAGAAAGTTGCTCGCCTCTAAAGCACGATGATCTAGCCCGGCCGACAATGGCGAAATGTGCGCCGGTCATCGCCCCCGATTAGATCGCAAATGGCAAGGTGCACACCGTGGCCGGTTGGCGCGCGCCAACGTGGCAATCGACGTCAACACCGCTTGCACTTTCGCTCGCATCTGATTTCAGCATTGCAAAGCAGAGGTTCTTTTGCACGCGTGGCGAGAACGCCGAACTGGTCACTTCACCAATCAAATCTTGATTGGCAAAAACCTGCCATGGCCGATTGCTGGCGGGCAGTGGCGGGCCATCGATGAGGAGGCCGAATATCTTGCGCGTGATGCCGGAGCGACGTTGCGCAAGAAGCGCTTTCTTGCCGAGAAAGTCGATGTCGCCGTCGAGCGCGCAAAACTTTTCGAGACCGCATTCCAGCGGGGTATGATCACGCGTCATATCGGCGCCGTATGACAACAGTCCGGCTTCGATCCGCTCGATCAGATTGGGACAACCGGCATCGACGTTGTAGGCCTGGCCGCACGCCCACAGCGCATCCCAAAGCTGTTCGCCAAGTTCGGGTGCGTTGAGATAGATCTCAAATCCGCCCTGCTTCGACCAGCCGGATCGCGCCACCAACATCTCCCGACCTTTGAAGGACAGGTAGGCACAGCGAAAGAAGCGGATGTTGCGAACCGCCTCGCCGAACACCCCGGCCATAAGATCCTCGGCCTTGGGTCCCTGCACGGCGAGCGGGAAGATGTCCGGTTCGCAGATCTCGACGTCGAGGCCGAAGCCGCAGGCCAGTCCCTTCGCCCACAACAGCACGTCGGCATCGGCAGTGGACAACCAGAATTTGCGGTCCGCCACCCGGATGATGATCGGGTCGTTGATGATGCCGCCGTCAACGTCGACCAACGGTGCGTATTTGCACTGGCCAATGTCGAATTTGCTGGTCACGTCTCTGGCCGACATCAACTGCACCAGCCGGCCGGCATCGGGACCTGAAATTTCGACCTGGCGCTCGCAGCTGACGTCCCACAGCTGCACATGTTCGCGCAAATGCCAGTAGTCCTGCTCCAGCGATCGGAACACGGCCGGCAGCAACATATGATTATAAACCGTGTAGGCCTTGACGCCAGCAGCGTTGACGCGCTCCGTGAACGGTGTCGCGCGCACCCGCCGGGTCAGCGCCAGCCGCGGCGCGTTGTCCGGCGATTTGACAGCAGCGGCTGCCGGGGTGTCTTCGCGCATGGTGATCCGACCTTGAACAGGGTGGTGATCGCGGGTCTTGCCCATCCGGCTTTCGTTTGCCAGCACAATTCCGGCGACGGCACGCCTGCAACCGACAAAATTGTTCCACGAGCGACCGAATTGCGCCCGGACATCACGCCGCCCTGGCAAATTTGCCCTTGCATGGCGCCCGGCGCCGTCTGACACTTGGCACCACCACTCTCACTCGAACCGGCCATCGAGGCGCCAACACCATGACCAACGCGCAGACATCCAGCCACATCTTTCATCGCCATGCCAAGGCGCACCCGCCGATCGCGGTTGCTGGCGACGGTTGTTATCTGATCGATGCAGCCGGCAAGCGCTACCTTGACGGTTCCGGCGGTGCGGCGGTGTCGTGTCTCGGCCACAGCGATATCGCCGTCAGGGAGGCGATCAAGGCGCAGATCGACCAGCTCGCCTACGCCCACACCGGCTTCTTCTCCTCGGAGCCGGCCGAAAGGCTGGCCGACATGCTGATCGACATGGCGCCGACCGGCCTCGACAAGGTCTACTACATCTCCGGCGGTTCCGAAGCGGTCGAATCCGCGATCAAACTGGCGCGGCAGTACTGCATTGAGATTGGCGCGCCGTCCCGCCACCGTTTGATCGCCCGGCTTCAGAGCTACCATGGCAACACGCTGGGGGCATTGAGTGCCGGCGGCAACATGTGGCGGCGCGAACCGTTTGCACCGTTGCTGACGCAGAGTTCACACATTGCGCCGTGCTATGCCTATCGCGAACAGCGCGATGACGAGACACTCGAGGACTACGGACTGCGCGCCGCCAACGAACTGGAAACGGAAATCCAGCGCCTGGGGCCCGACAACGTCATGGCGTTCCTGGCCGAGCCGGTGGTCGGGGCCACAATTGGCGCCGTCCCGGCGGCGCCGGGATATTTCAAGCGGATCCGCGAGATTTGCGATCAATACGGCATTTTGTTGATCCTCGATGAAGTGATGTGCGGCATGGGGCGGACGGGAACGCTGTTTGCCTGTGAACAAGATGGCGTGACGCCGGACATCGTTACGGTCGCCAAAGGCCTTGGTGCCGGGTACCAGCCAATCGGTGCGATGCTGTGCACCGCCAAGGTCCACGACGCGATCGCCGACGGCTCGGGCTTTTTCCAGCATGGCCACACCTATCTCGGCCACTCGGCGGCGTGCGCTGGCAGCCTCGCCGTCCTCACCGCCTTCAAGCAGCGCAATCTGATCCCGCGGGTGATGAGCCAGGGCGAAAAGCTGGAGGCAGCGCTCAACGAGCGGTTCGGCCAGCACCCCAATGTTGGTGACATCCGCGGCCGCGGATTGTTCCGTGCAATCGAACTGGTCGCCGATCGCGAAACCAAAGCACCGTTCGATCCGGCCCATCGCGTCCATGCCAAAGTCAAGGCCGCGGCGTTCGAGGGCGGACTGATCTGCTATCCGATGGGCGGAACGCTTGACGGCAAACGCGGTGACCATGTCCTCATCGCGCCACCGTTTATCATCGAGGATGACCAAATCGGTGAACTGGTCGACAAACTCGCGGCCGCCGTCGAAACCGCCATTGCCGGGGCTGCGGCGTGAGAGCCTGTCGGACACGGGCCGACCGGTGCCGGTCCCGGGCCGGGCGGCACGTTGCCAGTTTTGATGGCTATGGTTGAGGCGGCACCACCAGCACCACCAGCGCCGCCGGAAACGAGCGGAGGACTGGCCGCGCTTGAAGCGCGCCTGCGCTTGGATCTTGCCTGCCTCGGCTATCCACCCAAGACCTGGACGCCCAACCGCGCGGCGGCCGGCCGGTCGGTCCACGATGTCGTGATTGTCGGCGGCGGCATGTGCGGCATGGTCGTGTGGTTGGCGCTGGCCATGGCCGGAGTTCGCAACGTGCGGATTATCGACCGCAGTCCGCCCGGCCTGGAAGGTCCGTGGCTGACATATGCGCGCATGGACACCCTGCGCTCACCCAAGCATCTGACCGGCCCGGCCTTCGGCATTGGCGCGTTATCCTTCCAGGCCTGGCACCGTGCAAGTTTCGGCGATGCGGCGTGGGATGAACTCGATAAGATCCCGCGCACGATGTGGATGGATTATTTGCATTGGTACCGCAAGGTGCTCGAAATTCCGGTCGAGAACGGCGTTGAACTGGTGGCCGTCGCGCCCGACGCCGAGGTGCTCAGATTGACCGTCGCAGGTCCCGGCGACAGCTCGATCTTCACACGCAAACTCGTCTATGCCACCGGCCGCGAGGGCTCAGGTCGGCCGACGATCCCTCACTTCGTCGACCAACTGCCGCGTGAGTTCTGGGCCCATTCGGCGGACCCGATCGACTTCGCGCGGCTCCGCGGCCAGCGCGTGGCGGTCATTGGCGCCGGCGCGTCGGCCGTCGAGAACGCCGCCGAGGCCCTGGAAGCCGGCGCCAAAGACGTGCGTCTGCTTGTGCGCCGCACCCATCTGCCGACCATCAACAAGTTGATGGGCATCGGCAGCGGCGGCTTCGTCAATGGCTTTGCCAAGCTGCCGGATGCGTGGCGCTGGCGGTTTCTGCAATACGCCTTCAAGCAGCAAACGCCGCCGCCGCGCGGATCAATGCAGCGCGTCGCCGGCCACGCCAACGGCCATTTTCATTTCGGATTGACGATCTCGGCCATCGACGTGACGGGGGCTGCGCTCAACATCACGTTCCAAGACGGCAGGTCCCTCGCCGCCGATTACGTGATCCTCGGGACCGGGTTTTCAATCGATCCACGCGCTCATTCGGAGCTCGGCGCAGCAGCCCAAAACATCCTGCTCTGGCAGGACGTTTACGCTCCGCCCGCCGGTGAAGAGAATGCCGCGCTCGGCCGCTTTCCGTATCTCGGTGAGGACTTCTCGTTTCGCGGCAAAGACTGCGACCGATCGCCGTGGCTCGAGCACGTGCACTGTTTCAACTACGCCGCGACTGCGAGCCTCGGTAAGGTCAGCGGCGATATCCCCGGCGTTTCCGATGGTGCC
The DNA here is from genome assembly GCA_965223355.1 of Hyphomicrobiaceae bacterium. Classification (GTDB taxonomy): domain Bacteria; phylum Pseudomonadota; class Alphaproteobacteria; order Rhizobiales; family Hyphomicrobiaceae; genus Tectiglobus. Next base: position 380,212 of record CBDCWE010000003.1, on the reverse strand, counting down.
GCGTGGCTCGCCCGCGAACTCAGCGCCCGTCTCTACCGCGAGGATATCGCGGCACACTGGCGGCATCTGCAAGCCTACGACACGCCCGAGCTTCACGGCGACGAATGGGTGGCAAGCGATCTGCCGACGAAAGGACAAGATGGATGAGCGCAGCTTCGGATCTCTGGCGCACCACGGCAATAACCGGCAGCGCGGTCGCGGAAACATCACCGGCCGGCGCCGCCGCAACCGAGCGCGCCGACATATTCATCATGACACAAACGGCAGAAGATGCCGTTTTGAAGCCGAGCGCGCCGGGCTCCTGGCCGCACGACCTGCGCGCAGCGCTTGCCGCCAGGGTTGCAGCGCTCAACGGCGCTGACGAGCTGGCACAAAGGTATCGCGCCATGATGCAATCGCCGGACTATGTCCCGATCGCGCGCCCGCATCGTGGCGACGTCGCGCCCGATATCGCAGCGCCGGTCGCCTTCATCGACGCCGTTGCGACCGCCCCGCGTGAGATCACGGCAAGTGACATTGCAACGTTGCGGGCGGCCGGGGTCTCGGATGCCGACATCGTCCGCCTCACCGAACTCGTCGCGTTTTTATCCTACCAGGTCCGTCTCGTCGCCGGACTGTCGCTGCTCAGCGGAGACTTGTCATGAGCGATGTCATTCACGCCTTCACCAAATCCGTTCCGCACTGGCAGCCGCGGATCGAGCCGGTCAGCCTCGAGACGGCGACGTGCGAACAACGCGATGCCCTGCAGATCACACCTTCCAATCAGCAGGTGTCGGACTACGTTCTGGTTCTCGCTCACGACCCCGAGATCTTGAAAGTCCGCTCACCGCTGTTCAACACCATCATGTATCACAAGGGTGGTCTGGGCCGCGCCGAGCGTGAGCTTGGCGCGCTGGCCGCCTCGGTTGTCAATCGCTGCATCTACTGCGCTGCCGTTCACGCTGATCGCCACGCGCAGCTGACCAAGAGTGATGCGGTTGTTGGTGCGGTGTTTGCCGATGAAGAGGCGGCAAGACTTGAGCCGCGCGACCAGGCAATCTACGACTTCGCCGTCGCATTGTCGAAGACGCCGAGCCGGGCCAGCCCGCAGCACATCCGGGCGCTCAAGGATGCTGGCCTGGCAACCGGGGAAATTCTCGATTTGATCCTGTCGGCAGCGCTGTTCGGCTGGGCCAACCGTTTGATGCACGTGCTTGGCGATCCCGTCGATCAGAAACCCGCCGGCCATTGATCGTCCGTGACAAAGTTCTCCGGCTTCGCCTCATACCGCCTCGAGCCCATGAATTGACACACTTCATGGGCTCGAGGCGGCTCGAGGCAGCTTGGGGTGCCGGGCGGGAAAACGGGATCGTTCCGGCCAACTCTGAAATGCCATCGACCTGAAAGTTCACATCTAACCTAAGAAGCCTTTCAGCGGCTTGGCGGGATCACCAATCTGGTCGACGGGCGGCGAACGGCGGGCCTCCAGCAGCCGCTTGCCGGTCATGTAGGCGGCGCCATCATTGAAGGCATCGACCGCCAGCAATTGATCGCCGGCGAAATACCACACTGAACCGGTGCTCTCGCGCCGGCCCGGCCGTTCGACGACCTGCTCATAACCGCGGTTCAACCCTGCAATTTGCAGCTTGACGTCGAATTGATTCGACCAGAACCACGGCACAGGGTCATAGCAAACATCGTGGCCGAGCATGCTGTCGGCGGCAGCCTCGGCCTGATCGATGGCGTTTTGTACGGACTCGAGGCGAATGCGCTCGCCGCGCCATGGAAACGACGCGCAATCTCCGGCTGCAAAGATCCTGGGGTCCGATGTCCGGCAGGCCGTATCGACGGCGACACCGTTGTCGAGGGTCAGGCCGCAAGCCGCCGCCAGCGCCGTTTCCGGCGCGACGCCAATCCCGACGATCACGAGCTCGACGACCCGTTCGGTGCCGGTATCGAGCCGGGCCCGGCAGCGGCCGGCCGGCAGCGGTTCCAAAGACTGCAGTCCGGTTTGCGTAAAGATCTCGACGCCGTTGCCGCGGTGCAACTGCGCGATCCGGCGCGAGGTTGCCTGCGCCGCGACGCGCTGCAGAATGCGTTGACCGGCCTCGACGATACTAGCCGCGATGCCCAGTTGGCGCACAACCGCCGCCGCCTCGAGCCCGATATAGCCACCGCCGACGACGAGCACATGCTTGGCAGTTGCAAGCTTCGCTTGGAGTTGGTCGACATCTTCGATGGTGCGGATCGTGTGAACGTTTTCGAGGCCCGACGTCATCGCTGTCGGCAGCATGTGCGGCTTGGTGCCGGTGCACAGCAGCAGGCGGTCCCAGGCCAGCACGCTGCCGTCCGAGAGCGTAATCTCCCGACTGTCTCGGTCGATGGCCGTTGCCTCGACACCGGTGCGCAAGTCGACCCCGCTATCCTTGTAGAAGGCCGCGGGCTTGATCAACAGCCGGTCGCGATCCATCTCGCCAATCAGATATTTCTTTGACAAGGGTGGGCGCTGATAGGGTGCGATCGGTTCCCTGCACACCAGTGTGATGGTGCCGCCAAACCCACGGCCGCGCAGCCGCGCCGCGGCGCTGGCGCCAGCCTGCCCGCCACCGACGATGACAATGCGCTCGATCTCGTTCATTCGTCCTCACACGGTTGCCGCCGCTGTCACGGGTCGGCACTGATCCAGATCAGTCGAACTGTGCAACGGGTTTGCCGAGGATCTCCGGATCCGGCGTTATGCCGAGCCCGGGTCCGGTCGGAACGGCGATTGCGCCGTTATCGCGCGTCGGCCCGTCGTGCGCAATGCGCGGGCTCACATATCCGGCAAGATCGCAAACATTGAGGACACCGGCGGGCGGTGTCGCTGCACCAACCTGCAGGGCCGCCGCGGTCGCGATATCCGAACCCCAGGTATCTTCAATGCACATGCGGGTTCCGAAATGGAGGCACAGGTCGCGGGCCCGTCGCAATGGCCCGATGCCACCGAACTTCGACAGTTTGAGCGCAACAGCGTCCATACAGCCGAGCGCGTCGGCCTGCATCAATGAGGCTGTATCATGCGCGGATTCGTCAATTTTCATCGGCAACGCTGTCGCCGCCTTGACGGCTGCACATTCTGCCAGTGTCGCGCACGGCTGTTCGAGCATGACGTCGAGGTCAGCGACGGCACGGCCGACGCGGATCGCCTCTAGCCGCTTGGCACCGCAGTTCCAGTCGCCGTAGACCAGCGGCCCGGGCCCGACCGCCTCGCGGGCCAGCGTCAGGCGCGCGACGTCGGCCTGCCAGTCATTGTCGGCACCAAGCTTGATCTGGAACTGTTTGATACCCTGGCGTTGCGCGTCCGTTGCGATGCGCGCCATTTCGTGCGGATCGATGCAGGTCACCGAATGATAGAGCGCCAGACGGTCGGCCTGACGCCCGCCGAGCAGCGTGGCGATCGGCAGGTTTGCAGCCTTCCCGGTCAGGTCCCACAGCGCGATGTCAATGGCGGATTTGGCGTAGGGGTGGCCGTGCAGATGCGCGTCAAGCTTAGCCATCAGGGCTTCCGCGCCAATCGGATCGGCGCCCAGGATCGCAGGTGCCAATTCTTCGATCGCCGGAATAACTCCGCCTGCATAGGCCGGCAGATAGTGCGGGATGGGGCAGACCTCGCCCCAGCCCACCAGGTCGCAATCCGTCTGCAAACGCACGACCACGGACGTGACGGTATCGCAGGCTTTGCCGGCCGCCATGTAGTAGGGCGTGTGGCTGGTCAACGGCACGTGCCATAGCGTGATGCGGGCAACCTTCATGGTGCACCGGCTTCATAGATGGCGACCGGCTCGCCGAGCACGTCGAGATCCGGCTCGACGCCAATGCCTGGCGTACTCGGCGGCGTCGCGCGCCCGGCGATGTTGCGCGCGCCCTGTCCCGGCGCCGGATCGACGGTCAGATGATCGTGGCTGAGCCAGCTGTCCATGCGAAATGGCGGTGGCGTCGATGCCGCGAGGTGAATGGCGGCGGTATCGGCCAACACGGACCCACCCACGTCCTCGATGTGCATCTGCCATCCCACCGACAGCGCAAAGTCTCTAACCTGCCGGCACTTGGTCAAGCCGCCGAGCCGGTTGGGTTTGATCTTGAGACCCGCGCAGGAGTTGGTCGACCAGGCGTTGAGGTGATCGCCAAAGGTGGTGAGACACTCATCGAGCAGGACCGGCTGGCGGACCCTGTGAGCAACGTAGGCACATTGCTCCAATGTCTCGCAGGGTTGTTCGACCCAGCTCGTGGTCGCGACGCTGTTGAGCACCTGGAGCGCGACGCCCGGCGTCCAGGCCCGGTTGACATCGAACGTCACGGTCTCGCCGGCTGCTAGCGCCGAGGTGATGGCCTCGATCCGGGCGATGTCGGCGGCCGCGTCCGCGCCACCGATCTTGGCGGAATGCGTCCGATAACCGGCAGCGCGCGCGGCTGTGATCAGCGCGATCATTTCTTCCGGCGTACCGGTCGAGATCGACGAATTGACGTGAACCGGTGTCGGCTCGGCGCCGCCGAGTAGCTGCCAGACCGGCATTCCGGAAGCCTTGCCCAGAAGATCCCAGCAGGCAATGTCGAGCGGGCTCTTGGCGAAGAGATGGCCCGGCAGGGTCACATCCATGATGCGGTTAATGTCATCGAGCGCGCGCGGGTCGCGGCCGATCAGCGCCGGTGCCAGCAGCGCCAGCGCGGCACGGATGCCGGCACCGTGTGCCGGCAGATAGGTATGTCCCCACGGGCACCCCTCGCCCCAACCCCTAAGCCCGTCATCGGTGTCCAAGCGCACGAACGTCGTGTCGAGTTGGTCAAAGCGCAGGCGCCCGCCCGACAGAAAATAGCGGTTGCGAAGCGCCAGGTCGCACTGCCAAACGGTGATGCGCGCAATTTTCATGAGCCCTCCCCGTAGTGGGCGACGGCGGGGCCGAGGCTGTCGAAATCGGCCTCGACGCCGAGACCGGGCGTGTCCGGCGCATAAAGTTTGCCGTCGGCGGTTGCCGGTCCGGGCGCACCGGTCGAGCGCGTGTTGTAGTTGTGGAGGTCGGTGCTGTTGACCAGGAATTCTTGCGGCGTCGACACCGCGAAGTGGGCGACTGCTGCCGTGGCGATTTCGCCGCCCCAGGTATCTTCGCAGACCACCGCGATGCGGTTGTCGACCAGATAATCCCGCACCCGACGCGCCTTCGAAAGGCCGCCGAGGTTCGAGATCTTGAGGCAGCAGACTTCTGCCCCCCGGTCTTCGACCACGCGATGGGCCGTGCGAATGTCTGTAATGCATTCATCGAGCTTCATCGGCAGGTCGATCCGCCGCCGCACCTGTTGGCATTCCTCGTAGGTCAGGCAAGGCTGCTCAAAATAGTAATCGAGATCGCGGGTTGCGCGCGCGACGCGCTGGGCTTCGTCGACCCGCCAGCCCTTGTTGGCATCGGCGAATATCTGTTCGCCGGGCTTGAGCTGTGGAACCGTCTCGCGAATACGATCGATGTCGCCCGCCCAGTCGGCCCCGACCTTGATCTGGAACTGGCGGTATCCGGCCGCCCGGTGTTGGTCCATTTCGCGGCGCATTTCGCCAGCGGCCCGTTGTGGCGCGACCCGGTACATTGGCGCCCCGTCGGTGAGCTTGCCGCCGAGCAGCATCCACACCGGCTGACCTGTGGCTTTGCCGAGAATATCCCAGCACGCCGCATCGAACGGCGCTTTGGCATAGCCGTGGCCCTGGATGGTATGGTCCATAACGCGTTCGATGTGCGCAACCTGGCGTGGGTCTGCACCGATGAGGCGCGGCGCCAGCAGGCGGCCGGCGGCTTGAACGCCCTCGGAATGGGCAACCATGTAGTTCTCGCCGCACGGACAGAATTCGCCGGCACCCGCGATCCCGGCATCGGTGTCGATCACGACCACCGACGTCTGGGCCACCTTGATCGCGTTGCCCGCCCCCCATCCGTAGGCGCCACCCACATAAGGAAGGTGCGTCTTGAAGATGCGGATACGGGTTATCTTCATGGCGAACCGTCAACGCTCACGACGATGTTGCCGACGTGCTGCTTATCGATAAAGGCCTGCTGTGCCTCGCGCAGTTTGTCGAGCGGGTAGGTGCCTGCCAGAAGTGGCCTCACCTCGCCACGTTCAATGTAGCCGGCAAGGTCCGCAAAGGTGCCGGGGGCCACGATTGTGGCACCGGTAAACGTGAGATCACGCAAATAAAAGGTGCGCAGGTCGAAGTCCACCATCGGCCCGGCAATCGCCCCGGCACAGGTATAGCGCCCGCCACGCGCCAGCACGTCGATCAGCGCCGGCCAGGATTTGCCGCCCACCACATCGGCGACCACCGTGACAGTTTCCTGACCGGTCGCCGCCTTGAGCGCGGCCGTCAGATCAACCGGTGCGCGCGGCAGCATCGCCGTCGGTTCGAGGGCGCGAAGCTGATCGTGCTTGGCTGCGCTTGCCATTGCGATTGTTAGCGCCCCACGCCGCTTGGCGAGTTGGATCAAGGCCGAGCCGACGCCGCCGGATGCGCCCGGGATCAGGACGCGGTCGCCGCTGCCGACGTTGGCGCGGTTCAGCATGTTTTCGGCCGTGATATAGGCCGTCGCGAAGGTTGCCAGTTCGGCGCTGGTCAGACCGCTCTCGACGGCATGAACATTGCGGTGGTCAGTTTTCGTGTAGGCGGCAAATCCACCATCGCATTCGGAGCCGAAATAGCCGCACTTGTCGAAGTTCAGGGGATCATTCCAATCACGCAGCCAGGTATCGATGAGCACCCGCTTGCCGATCATCGCGTCGTCCACACCTTGGCCGACGGCCACGACCGTGCCGGCAACGTCGGCGCCTTGAATGCGCGGAAAGGTGATCGCAGCGCCACCCCACGTTGCATCGTCGGCTTGCGCGGTCTCGAACGCGCCACCCGTTGTTTCATCGCTGACGCCCTTCGAATACCAGGCGGTTCGCGTGTTGACGTCGGTGTTGTTGAGGCCGCAGGCATGAACCTTGATGAGGACTTCGCCCGCCGCCGGCCTCGGCGTCGGCCAGTCGTCGTGCCAAACCAGCTTGTCGAGGTCGCCATGCCCCGTCAGGACCATGGCGGCCATCGTCGCAGGTATTTGGTAACGCGTGCTCATGATGCATCTGCCCTTGGCCGCAGGCTGGCCGGGTCGTAGGCCGGTTGGCCGAGGATCCGTCCCTTACGCGGTTCACCGAGCAGCACAACGTCGACTTCGGTGCCCGGTACGGCGGCTTCCGGCCTGACATAGGCGAAGGCGAGGATCTTGCCGACCGTGTGGCCGTAGGCGAGCGAGCTTGTCAGCCCCACCGGTTGGCCGCCGCACAACACAGCTTCAGAGCCATTGCCGTCGACGTCACCGTCGGCCTCGATTTCGAGATAGGCGCAAATCCAGGCAAGCGTGCCGGCAGCGCTGGCCGCGGTTTCAGCCTTGCCGAGGAATTCGCCCTTGTCCAACTTGACGAACCGCATCACGTCGGCTTCCGCCAGGGTCACCTCGTTGGTCAATTCGCCGGCGCCCTTGAAGGCCTTTTCCATCCGCATCGCGTTCATGGCAAATGAACCGTAGTCTGCAATGGCGTGCGCTTCGCCGGCCGCCCACAGCGCATCGTAAACCGCGAGCATGTGTTCGCGGCGGCCATGAATTTCCCAGCCCAGTTCGCCGGCATAGGACAGCCGCAACGCCCACATCCGGTGGCCGGCGATGTCGATCTCCCGTGCCGAGAGCCACCTGAAACTGGCATTGTCGAGCACAGCAGATGTCGCGGCACCGAGCACGGCGCGCGATTTCGGGCCTTGCAGCGCGATCGCCGACCAGTCGTTGGAGCGGTTGATCACTTCGGCGTCGGCGCCGTTGCGATGATGATTGAGATGGTCGATCAGGCGTTGCTCGAAGAACGCGGCACACACGAGATAGAACCGGTCCGCCGCCATGCGCACAACGGTCAACTCCAACTCGATGCGCCCGCGCCGATTGAGGATGTGCGTCAGTGTGATGCCGCCGACGGACTTCGCCAACCGGTTGGCGACCAGGCGATCGAGCATCGCGGCGGCGTCCGGACCAACCAACTCGACCTTGGAAAACGCCGAAATGTCCATCAGCGCGACGCGCTCGCGCACGGCTTGGACCTCGTGGGCGACCATGTCATGCACCGCGGTGCGGCGGAACGAATAGTGATCTTCCTGCGCAACGCCATCACGCGCAAACCAGCGCGGGCGTTCGTGACCGTAAACCTCCTCAAAGACGGCGCCCTTGGCCTTGAGGCGCTCGTAAAGCGGGCTTGGCTTGACCGGGCGGCCATCGAGGCGGTTGAAATGGGGAAAGGGAATTTCGTGGCGAAGGCAATAGTCTTCCTTGGCCTTGATCACCTGCCAGTCCTTGGTTGCATAGCGACCGAAGCGGCGCGGATCAAACTCGCGCATCGAAATGTCGGCGGCGCCGTGCACCATCCAGCGTGCCAGCTCACGGGTCAGCCCCGGCCCCCAGCCAATGCCGATCTGCGTGCCACAGCAACACCAGTAGTTGCGGGCACCGGGAGCGGGACCAATGAGCGGATTGCCGTCCGGCGGATGCGAGATCGCACCGTGCACTTCGCGTTTGATGCCAAGTTCAGCCAAGATCGGCATCCGGTCCATGGCATTTTCGAGCCACGGCATGATGCGCTCATAGTCGGCTTCGAAAAGTTCGTTCTCGGCATCCCACGGGCAATGGTCGATCCATACCGGATTGGGATTGACCTTTTCATAGATGCCGATCAGGGCGGACTTTTGTTCCATGCGCACATAACCGGACACGAGCCGATCGTCGCGCACCACCGGCAGCTCTTTATCAAGTTCCAGAAACTCCGGCACCGTGTCGGTGACCAGATAGTGGTGGCTCATTGATGTCATCGCCAGCGTGAGCCCCGACCACTCGCCGATTTGGCGCGCATAGGTGCCGCCGGCGTTGACCACGTGCTGACAAACGATATCGCCGTACTCGGTCGATACCCGCCATTCGCCGCTCGCCAACTGCACGATGTTGGTGGCGCGGCAGCGTCGGATGATGTTGGCGCCAAGCTGGCGCGCGCCGATGGCCAGAGCCTGCGTCACTCCGGACGGGTCAACGTGGCCATCGTCGGGCGTGTGCAAAGCGCCCGTCACGCCGTCGAGATTGTAGAACGGATGCAATTCGCGAATTCGCGCGGGGCTTACGAGCTCCATCCGGAACCCGAGGGCCGCGCCAACGCACGTAGTCTGGCGCAACCAGTCCATTTCATGTTCGCTATAGGCCAGCCGAAGCGACCCGCAGCCGTGCCATGTTACCGATTGACCGGTCTCCCGTTCCAGGGCTCCGGAATAAAGCCCGATGTTGTAGTCGACGCATTTGCCAAGGCCGAAGCTCGACGTCGAGTGCGTGATCTGGCCGGCCGCGTGCCAGGTCGAGCCCGAGGTGAGTTCGGCTTTCTCAAGCAGGACCACATCGCTCCAGCCTTCATGCGCCAGATGATAGGCAAGCCCGCAGCCCATGACGCCACCGCCGACGATGACCACCCGCGCCGCCGTCGGCAACTTCATCCTCGCTTGATCCGTGCTCACGACAGTCCTCTCGGCAGCATTACCCCTGACTTGATTTGCTATGGACAACAAAATCGTACAAACGTACCATCGTCAACCATGAATCACATGGATGTACCAGGTTTGCCGCAAATCTCGCCGACGTCGGTTCTGCGCCGGCTCGGCGACGAACTGGATGACCTGACCCCGGAATTGCGCAAGGCCGGTGCCTATATTCTGGAGAACCCCAACGATATTGGCATCAGTTCGGTGCGCGAAATGGCAACAGCGGCGAGCGTCAAGCCGAATACGCTGGTGCGCATGGCGCGGGCACTCGGCTTCGAGGGCTATGAAGACTTTCGCGAACCGTTTCGCGAAGCGATCCGTCGCGGCGGTTTCGACTTTCCCGACCGGGCTCGCTGGCTGCAATCGCTGTCGCGCGGCGGCAAGCATGGCGAGCTCTATGCCGAGATGGCGGCAAGCGCCATCGCCAATATCGAGCAGACCTTCGCCGCCGCCGCTGCCCCACGCCTCAAGGCCGCGGCCGGAGCTGTCGTCAAGGCGCACAAGACCTTTGTGCTCGGTGTCGGCGTCAACCATGCCATGGCGCGCAATTTCGCCTATCTGGCGGACATGGCCGTCGACAACGTGCTCGCCATTCCGCGCGATGGCAGCCTCGCGATCGACGACATTTCGCGGGCGACGCGTCGCGATGTGTTGCTGGCGATGACCTTCAAGCCCTACCGAACCGAGGTGATCGACGCCGTCCGGCTCGCACGTGAACTCGGCATGACGATCATCGGCATTTCCGATAGCCCGGCCTCGCCGATTGTCGCCGGCAGCAAACACGGGTTCGTTGTGCAGACAGACACGCCCCAGTTTTTCACATCTACTTTTGCCACCGCGGCCTTCCTCGAAACCCTAATTGCGTTCGTGATTGCCGAGGCGGGCTCGGACGTTGTGGCCAACATTGCGCGGTTCCACGCGCGCCGGCATGCGCTCGGGATCTATCGCGAGGAAACGGGAGAGGCTTGAATGAACGTGGCTGCTGAACCGGTCCGCTCACTCGAGGCACACTATTATACCAACCCCGACATCTTCGAGCGTGAGCGCCAAGCTTTGTTTGCGCGCACCTGGCAGTATGCCGGGCACGTTTGCCAGGTCGAAAATGTCGGCGATTACTTCACCTTCGAGATTGCCGGCCAGAGCCTGTTTTGCATTCGCGGCCGCGATGACGTATTGCGCACATTCTATAACGTCTGCCAGCACCGCGCCCACGAACTCGTTTCCGGCGATGGCAACTGCAAGCTTGTGGTGTGTCCCTATCATGCCTGGACCTACGAACTGGACGGTCAATTCAGAGCCGGCCCGAACGTCAAGACTGTTGCTGGCTTCAAGCGCGAAGATGTTTGCCTGACCGATGTCCGGACCGAGATTTTCAACGGCTTCATTTTCGTCAACCTCGATGCCGACGCCAAGCCGATGGATGATTGGTTTCCCGGCGTGCGCGAGGAACTACGTGCCCATGTCCCGGTGATCGACGATTTGCAGCCGCTGGAATGGATCGAAATCCCCGAGAACTGCAACTGGAAAGTGTCAGTCGAGAACTATTCCGAGTGTTATCATTGTGCGCTCAATCATCCGACCTTCGCGACCGGTGTCATCCGCCCGGAAACCTACGACATTCAGCCCCAAGGCTATTGCCTGCGCCACACCACCGAATGCCAGAACCTCGATCAGATGACCTATCTGATCGACCCGCAGGCCAATGATTATGCAACGTGCTATTCGTCCTGGTTCCTGTGGCCAACGTTTTCGTTCCAGGTCTATCCCGGCAACGTCTTAAACACCTACCTGTGGCGCCCGGTCAGCGTTGATCGGGTCGTCGTTTGGCGCGGTTGGTATACGCTCGGCGGCATCGATTCCGATGTCATCACACGGCTGGCCGCCCAGGACCGCGCAACCACCGTGGAAGAAGACATCCACCTGGTCGAATCCGTCCAGCGTGGCCTTGGCAACAGCGGCTATCGGCCCGGCCCGCTGGTGCTCGACCCGAACTGCGGTGTCAATTCCGAGCATCCCGTGCGCACCATTCATGACTGGGCGCGCACCGCACTCACCGGTTAATCATCACGGCACAGCCAGGTGGCGCCGGTCAACAAGCGGACCCCGATCTGCCCGTAGCACCGGCCTTCGGACAGGTTCGCGGCGAGCGGTGTTTGAGGGGTGGACAGCCCGGCATGGATCGCTGTCAAACGGCGACTAAGTCGGGGGCGTCGCCGGCAACCACCGGCACGCGAATTGCATCAGCCTGTTAAGTCATTCAGCCTGTTAGGTCATTTAGCCTGTTAAGTCATTTCCGCCTTGCGCCCGGCCGTACTGACCGGCGCCGGCGTGTTGTTTTTCTGCCACAAATCATAGATACCGCCGACCACCCCCTTCGGTAGGAAGATGATGAACGCCACCAGCATAATGCCGTAGATCAGCAACGGAACACCGGCGGCATTGAGGCAGATCTGATCCGTCAAGCAGACATTGCCGGTTCCGATGCCGATGCGCAGCACCTCGGCGAGCAGCAGCGTGATAATGGCGCCGACGGTCGGGCCCAACGCGTTATAGATGCCGCCGACCACGACCGCGAAGACGATCTGCAATGAAATGCCGATGCCGCCAATGGTGTCGGGTGAAATGAACATCTGGTACTGGCAGTACATGGCGCCGGCAAAGGCCGTCATGACCGCGCTGAGAACGGTCACTTTGAGCTTTTCGCGCGTGACCTGGACGCCGACGGCGGCCGATGCGTCTTCATCCTCCGAGATCGCCTCGAGCGCATATCGCGACATCGATTGGTCAACCATGCGCCAGATCAGGATGCCGCCAATCCACACGATCAGGGCAATGTAATAAAAGTAGATGCGGTTGTCGGAAAACTGCAGCGCCATGATCGATATGCCGTCGCCATGGCGCTCAGGTGTATAGCCGAGCGAGCCGCCGGTATGATCACGGGTGGCAATGATCACCTGGCGCACGACTTCGGACAGCGCCAGCGTGACGAGCGCGAAATAGTGACCGATGATCTTAAATCGGAAGCAGGGATAGCCGATGATGATCGCCAGCGCCGCCGACACGAGAAGTGCAACCGGGATCCCGATCCACGGCGTCAGGCCCAGCTTGTTCCACAACAGTGCGGTGGTATAGCCGCCGACCGCCATGAACGCGCCATGGCCCAGCGAGACGAGGCCGAAGCGGCCCATGACCGACCAGCTGGTGTAGGCAAACGACCAGATCAAAATGACGATGATCAGATGCAGAGGATAGCTGTCGACACCGATGAAGGGCAGTGCGAACAAGATCAGCGCAATGGCCCCGATCAAGATGTTGCTATTCATGATCTCCTCGCAAACAGGCCTTCGGGGCGGGCAAACATCGTTGCGACAAAGAACGCGAAGGCGAGAACATAGCCCCACTCAAGTTCGGCGAAATAACCGCCGATGGTGATCAGTTCGGCAAACACAAACGCCGCCAAGAAACCTCCGACCATGTTGCCAAGGCCGCCCATCACGCAGACCATGAAGGTGATCGGACCGAAGCTCAGGCCGATGAACGGATGAACATCGTATTGCAGAACCAGCAACGCACCGGCCAGCCCGGCCAAACCGCCGCCGATCGCCGACGTCAGCAAATAGAGCTGCTTGGTGTCGACGCCCATGAGGGTCATGATTTCGCGGTCCTGGCTGATGGCCCGGATCGCGGCGCCGAGGTAGCTGCGTGACAGGAAGATGTACATGATGACGACAACGACGGCGGCAACGACAAACGATGCGAGCCGTGTCCACGACAGATAGATGTCCTCGGTCACGCCAATGCTGCCGAGGCTGATGCCGAGATTGCGGAACTCGATGCCGAACGCCACCATCGCGGCGCCTTGGAAGAAGAACAGCAACCCGCCGGTGGCGAGCAACTGATTGATCGGCGCGGCATCGAGGATGTAGGAAATGACGATGCGATGGGTCAGCCAGCCGAGAATGCTCGTCACCGCGATGCCGGCCAACACTGCTGCAAACAATGGCACGCCGGCCTTGTACAAAAAGAAGATCGTGTACATGCCGATCATGATGATTTCGGCGTAACAAATCCAGACCACGTCGACGACACCGAAGATCAGGTTGAGGCCGAGGGACAACAGCGCCAGAACGCCGCCGAGCAGCACACCGTTGATCAGCGCTTCGATAAAGAACACGCTCAATAGCGCCTCGAGAAACTCAGCCATTTAATGTCCTCACATGCCCATGAAGGCTTTTTGTATGTCTTCGCTCTGCAGGAGTTCGCTCGCACGGCCCTGCATGCGCAATGTTCCGGCTTCGATGACGTAGGCGCGGTCGACGATGTTCAACACCTGCTTGACGTTCTGCTCGACGATCAAAACGGTGAGGCCGTCGGCCCGGATGCGGCTGATGAGTTCGAACACCTGCTGGACGATAACCGGCGCAAGTCCCGCTGATGGTTCATCCATCAGCAAGATCTTCGGGTCCGACATCAAGGCGCGCCCGATCGCGCACATTTGCTGTTCGCCGCCGGACATCGTGCCGGCCAGCTGACGACGGCGCTCGCGCATGCGCGGGAAGAGATCGTAGACGAACTCCAGCCGCTCCTGAAAGCGCGCACGAAACTGCTTGGCGAAGGCCCCCATGCGCAGGTTGTCTTCAACCGTCATGCGCGGAAACAGCCGCCGGTTTTCCGGAACGTGGGCGATGCCGAGGTTGACGATGTTGTGTGCCGGTGTGTCGAGAACCGAGGCTCCCTCCATCACAATCGTGCCCTGGGTTGCTGGAATGAGACCGGAGATGACGCGCATGAGCGTGGTCTTGCCGGCACCGTTCGGGCCGATCACCGCCACTGCTTCTCCGGCATTGACTTCGAGTGAGATGTCGAACAACGCTTGGAAGTTGCCGTAGCCGGCATTGACGTTACGAAGTGTCAGCATTTGCAAATTTCCTCGTACGCCATAACTGTCAACGCGCAGCCGCTGCCGCTGTCGCTTCCGCATCCGAGCCGAGATAGACTTCGATGACCTTGGGATCGGTGGCGACCGCATGCGGCACGCCTTCGGCAATTTTTTCGCCGTGGTCGAGCACCATGACGCGGTCGACGACGCGCATCAGCACACCCATGATGTGCTCAACCCAGATTATGGTGATGCCGAGTTCATTGCGGATTGCACCGAGCATGTCGGCGGCCTGATCCATTTCCGTGTGGTCGAGACCGCCGAGGCTTTCATCGGCGAGCAACAAGTCCGGTTTGGTGGCGAGCGCCTTGGCGAGTTCGAGCTTTTTCAGGCCCGCCGCGCCGAGCGTGTCGACGGCCGCTCCGGGGTCGGTCGGCAGGCCGACCAGTTCCAGTGCCTCGGCTGCGTTGCGCCACGCGATGGCGCGCGAGGCCGCGCCACCGTGACCGTAAAAGCCCGCAAGTGCGGCATTCTCGAGAATCGACAACCGCCGGAACGGGCGCGGTATCTGAAACGTTCGGCCAACGCCCATGCCGCAAATCAGGTGCGGCGGCAGGCCGCCGATCTCGCGCCCCTCCAAGGTTATGGTTCCGGCATTGGGCACCAATGCGCCGGACAACATATTGAAGATCGTGCTCTTGCCCGATCCGTTGGGCCCGATGAGCCCAACGATTTCACCTTTTTCGACCGAGAAGTCGACATTGCTGACCGCCGTGAAGCCGCCAAAACGCTTAGTCAATCCTTGAACGACGAGCACGGCTCAACCTTTCGATCCCGACGGCATCCTTCGCCGCAAACTCACTTGGCGTAAGGCGACGACTTCGGCAGAGGCAGAACAGGATCGATGGTTTGCAGCGCTTTCGGCCAGGCGACGTAGACCTTGCGCTTGACATACTGCATCACGACCGGCGAGGCGCGGGTGTTCTGGCCCATCATGTCCGACTCGCCGGGTTTCGGGAACTTGACGCCAAAACCGAGCAGCGTACCGCCTTCAGGGATATCGGTCTCGAGCGCTGCTTTGCGCAGGGCTTCGGCATCGATCCCGCCGTACTTCTTGATCGCGCGCGGCAGCACGTCCGTGAAAAAGACATGCGCATTGGATGCCGCCATGCCGACGTGGGCCGACTTCACCTTTACGTTCGGCTTGGCCTTTTCGTATTCCTTGCCGACCTTGGCGGTGATTTCACCAAGTCCCGGCTTGAGCGACTTTGCGCTCAACAGCCAGATCGACACCGGGTCGACGTTGTAGAAGTGGTCGACGTCGTTGCCGAGCGCATCGTAAAGCTTGTCGGCGACGCCATAGCCCGCACCGTGACCGATCAATGCCTTGAAGCGCAGACCCTGCTCCTTGGCCTGGCGCAGGAACAGCGTGATGTCCGGGTTGTAGCCGGTGTGCAGAATGATGTCCGGGCGCTTGCGCTTCAGCTTGGTCACCAAAGACGACAAGTCCGGTGCCGTTGCCGAATAGCCCTCCTTGATCACAACGTTCATTCCGAGCTCCTTGGCCTTTGCCGCATTGCCGCCGGCAACGCCTGAGCCGTAAGGGCCATCTTCGTGAATGATTGCGAGGCGGAGCTTTTTCGGATCGACGCCCATCTTGGTTTGTGCGTTGGCATGAAGAAAATCGACCGACAGGGCGCCGAACATGCCGCCATGCACTTGCGGGCGGAAGACGTATTTGAGGTTGCGGTCCTTGAGGACGGCCGGCGAGATGCACGTGGTGATCCACATGAATTTTTTCAGCGCATCGACCTTCGCCGCCACTGGCACGCACTGGGCACTCGAATAGAAACCGAGCAGCATATCGACTTTTTCCTGCTCGATGAGGCGTACGGCTTCGTTAATGGCAACTTCAGGTTTCGACTGGGCATCGGCGTAGATCGCCTCGATCTTGTAGCCCTCCACACCGCCTTGGGAATTGATGTGATCGATCATAATCTTCGCGCCGAGCGCCTGCAGATCCGAGCCGCCGCCGGCCAACGGCCCGGTATAGTCATAGATCACGCCGATCTTGATCTTGTTGTCGGCAGCTTGCGCGCCGAAGGTCAACGCGAGCGCAGCAAATACGAGCGTAAAAGCTGCGAACGTCTGCTGGATGGCACGTCGCGTTCGCATGGGATTTCCTCCATCGTTGTTCGGGTCGTGTTTTTTGATTATGTGGTCATTGAAGCCGTCGGTGCGACAGCCTGTCAACTAATTGCGCGCCAATGCAGCACACCCGGACGACGGTCGGCGCGCATATCTGGAGGGTGATGACAGGCATCGTGCAATGACGTCGATGGAAAGTCGATGGTAACGAGAGCTCAACGGAGGTGCCGGTGTATAAAACGCGCGATCTTGCTGACGGCGGCTATCGCTACATTCCAAGCGTATTTCAATATTCCGGTGGTGTCGCGGCCCTGCCGGGCTACCAGATCGTGCGAGAGACCTTGACGGAGCCATTGCCGGTCGCCGCCGGCTTTCAACACATTGGCGATCGGCTGCGCGCGCTCGGCCGCCCATTGCAGAGCTTTTGTGCATGCGAGTTGCGGTCTCCGGGGCAATTTTCCGAAGCCGGGTTTCGCGCTTTCAACCAGGCCTATGTCGCAACCTTGCGCGATTGGGCGATCGTGCAGGACGACACGATCAACCCCGTGGCGCGCAGTAATGTTTGTCCGGAGTGGAACGCTCCGAGCGAGCCGGTTTTTCATGCCTTTGCCTACACCGTGCCAGCACCATCACAACCACCGAGCGGTATAATCGCCGGTAGCGGCGAGGCACGCGAACCGCAATCCGCGCATGAGACCTACCGCGACACGATTGTGCGTCGTGGCGAGACCTCGGACGATGCCATCGAAGAAAAAGCCGGGTTCGTTCTCGCTGAAATGGCGCGCCGGCTCGCGGCGCTGGGCTTTGCCTGGCGCGATACCACGGCGGTGCAGATCTACTCCGTCCATGACGTTCACGGGGCGGTCGCCAATATGGCGCGATCAGGCATCGGTCGGCCCGGCCTGACCTGGCACTTCGCCCGCCCACCCGTTGAAGGTCTCGACTTTGAAATGGACTGCCGCATCATCCATCAGGAGTTGGTCCAGGGTTGACGCCGACCAATCGCGCTTTAGGCTGACCAATTCGGGGGGGAGGAGATCACATCAATTAAGGACAAGCGTTATGGAACTCGGCTATTTCTCAATGCCATCGCATCCGCCGGAACGCGATCTCAAGCAAGGTTTTGAATTCGATCTCGATGTCATCCGCTGGCTCGATGAACTGGGCTATCAAGAGGCCTGGATCGGCGAGCATCACACGGCACCCTGGGAACCGCATCCGGCACCGGACTTGCTGGTATCTGCCGGCTTCCGTGAAACCAAGAACATCCGGCTTGGTCCCGGCGGTTTCCTATTGCCCTATCATCACCCTGCCGAACTGGCAAACCGCGTCGCCCTGCTCGACCACATTTCGGACGGCCGGCTGAATTTCGGCGTGGCCGCCAGCGGTCTGCCGAGCGACTGGTCGATGTTCAACGTTGATGGCATGTCGGGCCAGAACCGCGCCATGACGCGAGAGGCGCTCGATATCATCCTCAAGATGTGGTCGACGGATGAGCCGTTCGAATATGCGGGCTACTTCTGGACGGTGCGCAATCCCGAGGAGATGTTCGGCTTCCTGCGCCCGCACCTCAAACCCAAGCAGACACCGCACCCCCCGATTGGTGTCGCCGGCCTCTCGAAGGGCTCCGACACACTCAAGCTGGCCGGCGAAAAGGGCTACCTGCCGATGAGCCTGAACCTCAATCCGGCCTATGTCTCAAGTCACTGGGAATCGGTCGAGATTGGGGCCGAGGTGTCGGGGCTTACGCCGAGCCGTGCCGACTGGCGGCTGGTCCGAGAAGTGTTCGTTGCCGACACCGACGAAGAGGCGTGGAAACTTTCCGTCGAGTCCAATATGGGCCGGATGATGGGTGAATATTTCCTGCCGCTGCTCGAAAATTTCGGCTTCTTCGAGTTTCTCAAACATGACCAGTCCGTACCCGATTCCGACATCACGCCGGCGTACTGTGCAAAGCACAACTGGATCATCGGCTCACCGGATACCGTCGCCGAGAAGATCGCCAAGATTTACGATGACGTTGGCGGTTTCGGCCAGCTCTTGGTGTTTGGCTTCGACTATGTCGACAATCCGACGGCGTGGCGCCATTCACTCGAACTGCTCGCGAAAGAGGTCCGGCCGAAGGTCGCACATCTCACGCCCGGCCTGCAAAGTGCCGCGGAATAGATCGCACGCACAAAATGCGGTATCGGAAACCGCCGAGCAAGCCTGGGGTCCGGGGGCCAGCCCCTGGTTGGGGGAGTTTGAGGGGCTGAAAGCCCCTCAAGGATCGCCGCAAAGCAGCGATATGTTAAGGGCTCTGCCCTTAACGATCCCGCCAAAGGGCTCGGCCCTTTGGAAACCCGGGACCTACAATTCAACGACTGAGGCAAGACGCGCATGAGCCAAGTGAGCGGGAACAGACAGGCCTGGATCGCGATGATCTTCTCGAATGTCGGCCACAGTTTCTCGCATTTGTTCACGGTGCTCTATGCGACCGCCGTTCTCTATCTGCCAAAGGTGTTCGACATGGCCTACGGCGAACTGCTCGGCCTGTCGAGCTTGGGGCTGGTGCTGTTCGGCGTTGGCGCCCTGCCGGCCGGCTGGCTCGGTGACCGCTGGAGCCAGATTGGCATGATGGTGATCTTCTTTGTCGGCATTGGCGCCGGCGCCATCGTGGTCGGCGTCGCCAACGGCCCGCAGGAACTTTTCATCGGGCTAACGCTGATTGGTCTGTTTGCATCGATCTATCATCCCGTCGGCATTGCCTGGCTGGTGGCCTCGGCAAAGAAGCAGGGGATGACGCTCGGCATCAACGGGCTGTTCGGTAACGTTGGCAACGCGGTGGCACCGGTCTTCGTCGGCGTGATGATCGATTTCGTCACGTGGCGGGCGGCGTTCATTGTGCCGGGTATCCTGTCGATAATCGCCGGTCTTGGTTTGCTGATTGTCTGGCGGATGGGCTTGATCCGTGACGTAACCCGTGACCGGGCAACCATCGGCGCACACGACACCGACGCCTTCCTTCGGGTGTTTTTCGTCTTGACGGTTACGATGGCATGTACCGGTTTTGTCTACGCCGGCCTGACCAACACAATGCCGAAGTTGCTCGAAATGGGGCTGAACAAGACGCTGGCCGCCAGCTACACCGAGATCGGCATCATTGTCGGTATCGTTTCAGGGCTTGCGTCCTTCAGCAGCGTTGTTGGCGGCTGGCTGGCGGATCGCTACTCGGCCCGCTCGATCTATATTGTGTTTTGGGCACTGCAGATCCCGCTGCTGTTCACGCTGGTCTACCTCTCGGACTTCGTTTTGATGACGGCGATTGTGCTGGTGATGTGCTGCATGCTGGCGTTCACAGCCGCCGAAAACATGCTGGTGGCGCGCTACACGCCGTTCCGGTGGCGGGCCGTGGCGTACGGCGCAAAGTTCGTGCTGGCGCTCGGCGTTGGCGGCGTGACGGTGCATCTCGCCGGTTTGCTGTTCGATCGTCATGGTGATTTTGCCTTGCTCTATTCGCTGTTTGGCGCCGCTGCCATCCTCGCCGTCGCTGCGGCCGTGCTGCTGCCGATGTCACCGCCCAGGGCGCCGCGCGTCGATCGCGTGCCGGCACCGAGCACCGGCTAGATCATCGTGCTTTAAGTTGGAACCGCTATTGCGGTTCCAACTTAAAGCACAAAGATGATCGCCACTTTAGAGGCGAGCAACTTTCTGCCTTTATTCGGGATCGTTCCGATTCCGAATAAAGGCAGGTTGCTCTAGATCAGGTTCGCCTGAAGCGAACATCATCCAGCGCGCACCAAAGACGTTATGCCGGCATCTGACTGCGCCCGGGCAGGCACGTGCCAATCCGGCAGGTTTGGTGTCGGGGCTGAGCCTTGACATCGCGGCGATGGACCGCTGATAATCTCGGGACACCGTGACGGCGATCGTGTTGGGCGAAGACTGGCTGACGAACCGGCGGGCCGGCACTGCAGTGTCGGTATCGGCTGCCGTCACCGGGTTAGCATCCCGATTGCAGGTCGACGGGGAGCCCGGACCATGATCATGGCCATAGCAGAAATCCCGCCCAAAGCCGCCGTGGCAACGCACGATACCACCGGCCGGCAGGCGCTGGCATCGACCAAGCTCCAGCGCGATGTCGACGGCCGCGCTCGCAAGCATCACATCGGCGGCGAAACCGGCGGCGGCGTCCGGGTCGATGGCAAATCGGTTGCCGCGCCACGGACAATCGGCGCGGCCGGATCATTTAGCACGGCAAACGCCACATGACCTCCTTTAAGACAATCCGAGCGCGCGCCGAACAGCGCAAGGGCGGTGCTCAGAACTTGCAGCGCCTGCTGCCACCGAAACCAAAGCCCAGAGCGTTGGCGCAACTCGGCGACGACCGTGTGCTCGCCGAAATGACCCGGCGCGTTTTTCAGGCCGGTTTTGCCTGGAGTGTCATTGCAAACAAATGGCCGGGATTTGAAGATGCATTTCTCAATTTCAATCCGGCGAAATTATTGTTCCAGCCCGACGAATACTGGGATAACCTGACAACGGATACTCGAATCGTGCGCAATGCGGCAAAAATAATGTCCGTTCGCGCCAACGCCGGCTTTGTTCACGAGATTGCCGCCGAGCACGGAAGCTTTGGTAAGTTTTTGAGTGTTTGGCCGTCGAGTGACCAGGTCGGACTGCTCGATGTATTAGCCAAACGCGGCAGTCGGCTTGGCGGCAACAGCGGCCAAATGCTGCTGCGATTTTTGGGGTGGGATGGGTTCGTCACATCGAAGGACGTCATCGCCTGCCTACGCGAAGCCGGTGTCGAAATCGCACCGCAGATCAAGTCTAAGCGGGATCTCGCCAAGGTTCAGGCGCAGTTCAATGCATGGGCCGATGAGACCGGCCTGCCGTACGTCCACATCTCACGAATTTGTGCCATGGCTGCCGGCGAGAACTATGACCCTGCGACCCTGGCCAACATGACGGAGGCCTCGGATTGACGGGCTATAGCCTGTCAGATTGAGCTGGAACCATGCCGCTTCCCCGCCCGGCCGCCGAAGAGCACGATGTCATCGGCGACCGGGCAGGCGACGCGGACCTGCCTCAGGCGAAAATGGCCTAACGGGTTATTTGTTGAGTTCGTTCTTCACTTTGTTGAACGTATTCTTGACTGAGTTGCTCACCTCTCCAAGGCTGGTAATCAGAGCGACGGCGATCAGGGCCGCCAGCAAAGCGTATTCGATTGCCGTTGCACCGCTTTCATCACGAAGGAAGCGCTTAGTAATTGCGACCATTTTAGTACTCCGATCCATTGATTGTCATGTTCTACCGTTGAGGAGCGCTCTTCAGCTCGCTCGGTAAAGCAAAACTTCGCAGCAATTTGTTACGCGCAAATTAATTTGATCACCCTACGGACGAACACCGACCAGGCAATCGATTTTGAAACTAATTTTCCGTTAACAGAAGAATTTTGGCCGGAGTTTCAATCGCGACCAGTCACGGCGCGACCAGTCATGGTGAAACAGCCGGGCTCGTTCATTCCGATCGATGATCGGCACGGCAATTCCGCCCCACTGGAGCCCAAGCCCGTCTATGCCGGTCGTGCACCTTTTCGCGAATGATGCTGCACCTCGAACGCCAAGACGGGCGGATGGCGGCGCTTGGATCGCCGTCAAGCGACGATCGAGTCGGGGCCTTCTAAGTCAGGGCGTGCTAAGTTGGGGCCTGCTAAGTTGAGGCCTTCAGCCCTGACAACCCGACCCGGCGACGCAACCGCGCCCGATTGCTACCGGCAAACGATCAACGCCCGGTTAGGTGCAGATCGCAGATTGTCGCTGAGGTTTGGGTTCTACAGACCGGCCTGGACGAGCCGGAACTGACATTGCCGGTTCAGCTTTCCAAATTTCTTTTTAATGCAGGACTTGATGGATGAATAGGTCGAGTTCTTGCGCACGCAAAGGCGGCGAACGTCCTTCTCGCAGGCCGCACGAATAGCCGGCGTGACCTCCTTCGGCAACTCGACCGCCTGGCAAACGCTACTGAACAAAACTACGCCCAGCCCCACCAACGCAAAGCTATACATCATGATTGCATCTTCCAACCCGTGGCGCGGACAACTAAGTGGCCATTTCCTGAAGACTCTATGCGGGGTAGAAGCCAAAATTGTTTAAATTTGGTTCTTCTCATTCCCATAAAGACGAGACAAATTGTCGTGGAAAGTGCAAGTGAGCCGCGGCCCGTTGCGCGCGCACGATTGACGGTGGCACACGTCTTCGCCGGCGATCGCGCAGCCGGCCAGCCTTGCGCGCTGCAACGCGAAGTATCGTTAAGAGCACCGGATCATCCAGCTGCTCAATGGCGTTTCAGAGTCAACTGGAACCATCCGGCTCGGCGTGCACCACAATAAAACAACAGCGCATGCTCGCCGAGGTCAGGTGCGCTGTTCGCGCCCGTCTTTGATCGCCGAGTACAAAACCTCAGGCGGCTTTGATGTTCGAACGCTGAACGTGATCCAGATTGGCGCCCTCTATGCGGATCAGCTTGACAGGCCTGTCGCGCGACGGTGAGTGCACGGCGCCAACATCATAGAAATGGCAATCGCCGGGATTGAGGGTGTAGGTGCGCTCCTGCTCGACAAGGATCGGTTTGTCGGCCGATCCGGCATCGACGATCTTCCAGTCGGTCATCTCGGTGACACCGGTGGCCTGCCCGTAAATCGCCCAGCTCGAACCGTGATCGTGCGGCGCACCGTGGGCCGAGCCGCTGTAGACATGGCCGCAAATGCAAAAGCCCAGTTCCGGGTCCTCGTAGAGAACTTCGCGGGGATCATCTCCGGCCTTGCGATCCTGCAAGTGGGTTGCAACGAAGTCTTGATCCAACAGCGCCTTGGAAACAATTTTGCAGATCTCCTGCTTGCCCGCAGGCGTTGGGTCAGCGGTCATGGCAGCACGAATCTCGCCCACCAACTGCTCAAGCGTCATGCTCATCGTGTCCTCCTCTAGCGAAAATCCAATCGCTGATAGCGATCTATCGGACCCGGTGTGCAGGCCAGCCGAGACAACCGATCCAGCGATTGATTTTACAAGGCCGCCTGCTGGCAGGCAACCGACCAAATCGAAGCGCAACCGGCGACACCAGGTGTCACCCTATCTATCCGCCGGCTGCTCCGGCGGCCACGCGCGTGCCGGGCGCCGGCGGGTTTTCCGGCGGGCCGGCAAAGCATTGCGCGATGGCCATCCACTGGCGCGCCGCATCGCCGATGACGTTCAGCTGAACGTCTTCGATGTTGCGCACCTGCGTGACCACCTGGCAAAAATCGACGGCAGGTCCTTGGATGCGTTCGGTCGCACTTGGTTCATTGAAGTCCCACAGCGCACCGGACGGCGCGGTCAATTGCACGTAGGGCGGCGGGCCCGGCGGCTCCTGCCCGCGATTGGCAAATGTCCAGCCGTAGGTCCGCACTCCCATGACCGCGACATTCCTGATCCGGTCGTTGTTCGTGCGGTGCTTGCCGAGAACATCGTAGATGGCCTGCCCGTGCGCCCAGGTTTCCATTTGGCGAGCCGTTGCAAACATGCGCAAACCCATGTCTGGGCCGATCCATTTGAGCCGTGTATCGGGATCCATGTCTGCCAGCGCATCGCAGAGCGCGGTCCAGTGATCCCGCCACACCTCCAGCAGCCGTTGATCTCGGATGTGACCGACGCGCTCGCGCGTCAGCTGCAGCACCGAACTGCCGCCCTGCCGCGCCGCCGTCACGTCGGCACGCAAGTTGGTGTAGGCGTCGAGATCCGTGGCCGACAGCAGCGCCATATAATCCGCGAAAAAGAGATGCTGGATGACGTCGTTGATGGTCCACGACTTGAACGTCGTCTGCGCATCCCAATCCGTCTCGGTCAGCGGTTCGAGCAGGGCTGCCAGTTCACGCGCTTCTGCGCGAAAGTCATCGATCTGTTGAACGGACATGATTGTGCCCTCCCCGTGACAACCGCGCTGGTCAACAGAGCGGATTAAAACTCGACCTCGACAAGATAAGGCCCGTCGCAGGCAAGGCCCGCCTCAAACGCCTTTACCAGCGATTTGTTGTCTTCGACCTTGCAGCCATCGACACCCATGCCGGCGGCCATTTTCACCCAGTCGAGGTTCGGTCGCGTCAAAGACAACATGTCAACCGCGCGCGGCCCGGGATTTCGGACACCAACGTTGGTCAGCTCACCACGCAAAATGTTGTAGCTCCGGTTGGAGAACACCAACACCGTAACGTCGAGCTGCTCGCGGGCGATCGTCCACAGTGATTGGACCGTATACATGGCGCTGCCATCACCTTCGAGTGCGATCACCTTCCGGTCGGGCTGTGCAATCGCCGCGCCGGTCGCGACCGGCAAACCGTAGCCGATCGAGCCGCCGCGGTTATTGAGCCAGACATGCGGCGGTGCGCCCGCCGTCAGCGGGAAGAACTCGCGTCCCGTCGACACCGATTCATCGACAACGATGGCATTTTCAGGCAGCAGGGCACCGAGTACCGCGGCGATCCCCGAGGGGTCGATTTTGCCATCCGGAACATCCGGGCGAAACGGCGCGACGACGCCCTTCGGTTGCGCCTTTTGCGCGCCGGTCGCATCAACCAAGGCGTCAAGCGCGGCGCCGATATCTTCGGCGACGTCGGCGACGTCGACGAACGCGCACCCCTCCGGCGACAGACGGCTTGGCTTGTTTGGATAGGCAAAGAACGCGACCGGCGCCCGCGCGCCCATCAGTACGATGGTCTCGTAGCCATCCAGCACAGCCAGTGCCTTCTCGACCACATAGGGAATGCGGTTGACCTCGATGCGTCCGGCGCCGCGATCGAGCCGGGCATTCGACCACTCGGTCAGAAGCCCGCATCCGGTTGCCGCAGAGATCTTGCCGGCAAGCTGCAGATTGTCTTCGCGCAGGGCCGCCCCGCCCAGCAGCAAGAGCGTCCTGTCACCGGCCTTCAGTGCTGCGGCTGCGGCATCGATCTTTTCTCCGTCCACCGGCTTGCGCGTCTCGAATTCCGGAATCTGCGCAACCCCGCCGCCCTCGTTCCAGGCCGTATCTCCGGGCAGAATGAGCGTGGCGATCTGGCCGGGCGGGACCATCGATGCCGCGATGGCCTGCGCACCGTGTTGTGCAACCTCCTTGGCCGACAGCGACGTCTTCAGCCAATGCGAAACAGGTCTGGCCAGCCCCTCAATGTCTGCGGTCAGCGGCGCATCGAGTTCGATGTGGTAGGTCGCATGTTCACCAACGATGTTGACGACGCCGGAGTTGGCTTTTTTGGCGTTGTGAAGGTTGGCGATCCCATTGCCAAGGCCGGGTCCCAAATGCAGCAGCGTCGAAGCGGGCTTGCCGGCCATCCGATAGTAACCGTCGGCGGCGCCGGTTGCACCGCCCTCAAACAGGCACAGCACACAGCGCATGCCGGGCACCTGGTCGAGCGCTGCCACGAAATGCATCTCGGATGTTCCGGGATTGGTGAAGCAAACGTCGACATTGCCGGCCAGTAACGTTCGGACCAGACTTTCGGCACCGTTCATGATGGCTCCATACTCAATGGTTTTGTGAAGATTGATCGCGGCGGTCTGAGCGACAGTTTGCCTGTCCTATCCTGGCTTTCTAGGGGCCCGCAAACATCATCGGCAACCGGTGCTCAAAATGTAGCACGTAGGTGATGGCAGCACCGGCCAACGCATGTTGGCGCCGTGCACGTTGACCATCCGCCTCGGTCATATTTTGACACCAATTGGCGATCAGTTTGCAGACGGCCGATCGCCACTTTACCGTTCGGCGGCGTCGCCTGAAATTCACAGTGAAACCCGGATAGTTCCATGAGTGTTGCAGATGGTTTGCGTAGCCTTGTCAATTCACCGGCCTTCAAGTTTGTGCTGGTCATCTTTCTCACTCTTGCCTTGATGATCCCGCTGTTGTTCGTTGGACTGCTGGTGTCCGAACGCCAAGGCTATGCCCGCACAGCGCGAAGCGAGGTCGGCAACATGTGGGGTGGAGCGCAAACCGTGCGCGGTCCCTACGTTGTGGTTCCGACATCGCAGCTGCGCGAGGTTCGCACGAAAGATGGCACCGAACAGCAGACGATACGCCAGTTCGCCGTCTTCCTACCCGAGATCTTGAACATCGAAGGCAACGTCAAAACCGAAACCCGCAAGCGCGGAATTTTTGAGGTCCCGGTCTACCGCAGTGAAATAAAGTTTGATGGCCGCTTCATCGAACCAGTGACCCAGGGGTTTGACAAGGACGGCACCACCTTGCATTGGGATGAAGCCGTGCTTGTTCTCACCGTCGTCGACGTCAGAGGCATCAAGAAAACCGCGGAACTTTCTCTTGGCAATGGTCAAGCACCAATCAAGTTCCGCGCTGGCGTTGGACCCGGTGCAAACGCAGATGTGCAAGGCATCCACTCGCCCATATCGGCCGAACAGGCGCGGTCCGGTTTCGCTTTTGCATTCACCTTGGAGCTCAACGGCAGCAACCGTTTGCGGTTTGTCCCGGCCGGTGGTGAGACGACGGTAACCGTCAAATCGCCCTGGCCGCACCCGAGCTTCGCCGGCGCATTCCTGCCCGACAGATGGTCGATCACCGATGCCGGTTTCAAAGCAACGTGGACGGTGCCGCGCCTGGCCCGCGGCCAGGGCCAGTCGCTCAAGCTTTCGCGCATAACACATTTGATGAGCTCGAAGGCCTTTGGCGTCAACTTCTACCAGCCGGTCGGGTTTTACAGTCTTGCCGAGCGCGCCTTGAAGTATTCCGTCGGTTTCATCGGCATCATCTTCCTGGCCGTGTTCGTCATGGAAATGCAGGCGCGCACCCGGGTTCACTGGATTCAGTATCTGTTCGTCGGCCTCGCGCTCGTAATCTTCTATCTCGTGTTGATCAGTACCGCTGAGCACATTGGCTTTGACACTGGTTATCTGTTGGCTGCCGTAGCGACCAGTACATTGGTTGGAACATATTTCGGCACGGTGGTGAGGTCGTTGAGGCGCGGCCTCGTTCTTGCAGCGATTTTGGCCGTCATTTATGCGCTGCTCTACCTGTTGCTCCGGATCGAGGACTATGCCTTGCTGATTGGCTCGATTGCCGCCTTCGCGTTACTGGCGGTGGTGATGTTTGCAACCCGCGACGTGGACTGGTCCCGCGGCGCCGGCAACGCACCGCGGCCTGCCAGAGATTGAGACAATGCCGGCGCGGTGCCAACCGCTCTTTTTGGGCAACGGTCACGCCGTGCCCGGATCGGCGTTTTCCGCCGTCTGTGAAAAGTTGCCCGGCGCCGCCGCAGTGTGCTTCTTGCTAAGGTCCTATGGAAGAACTGCTGTTTGCGGCGGCCCAGCAGGGCAATTTGCTTTGTCTTGCAGCTTTGGGAAACCTCTGAATAAGTCCGGGGTCCAGGGGACCGATCCCCTGGTCGGGGAGTATGAGGGGCTGAAAGCCCCTCATAGATCGCCGCAACGCGGCGATGCGTTAAGGGCTCCGGCCTTAGCATCCGCCGCCGCCGGAACACCAGTGGTCTCGATCACTAGCGTGAAAGGGTTTTGAGAAACGCGACCAGATCGTCAATTTCGCCGGCCTCGAGTTTCAAATTGCGAACCAGGGTCGGGGCCAAGGTCGAACGCTGGCGGGCGCCGCCGGCGTAGTGGATAATGACGTCTCTGAGCGTCGCCTTCGATCCGTCGTGCATGTAGGGCGCCGAGTGCACCAGTTCGCGCAGGCCCGGTGTCTTGAAGCGGCGCGCCTCAGCGGGCCCGCCATCGATTGCGCTGCGACCGGGATCATCGCTCGGCAGGCCGATGTCGTGAAATTTGTCGTCGGTAAAACGCCAGCCACCGTGGCAGGCCAAGCATCCGGCGCGTCCCGTGAACAGCTGGAAGCCGCGATACTCACCCGGCCGCAGCGCCGCCGCATTGCCGGCAATCCATTCGTCGAACCGCGTGATCGGTGAAATCAGGGAACGCTCGAACGTGGCGATCGCTTTTAGGATGGTGGTCGACGTGGCACTGCCCGGCTCGGGAAATGCGCGTTTGAAAAGGCCGCGCATGTCAGGGTCCCGGTTGAGACGCTCGGCGATTTGCGGCAGGGCACCGGCCATTTCGTTGGGATGCTCGATTGGCACCCGCGCCTGGCGTTCGAGTGTCGGCTGCCGGCCATCCCAGTAAAGCTGCTTGGCCCAGGCCAGGTTCCAGAGCGCCGGCGCGTTGCGCAGCAGCGCACGACCATTGATCCCAACCGGTTGCGGGCGGGTGTCCGAATAGCCGGACCGAGGGTTGTGGCAGGTGCTGCAGCTGCGATTTGCGGCGCCGGAAAGACGATTGTCGTGAAACAGACGGGCACCGAGCGCCACTTTGTGCGGCGTCATCGGATTGTCGGGCGGCGTTGGTATGGTCTTCGGGCGCGCAAAAATGCGCCGCCAGACCGGAGCGGGCTCGGGAACCGCGATCAACCGCTGGTCGCCGGCAACCGACGGCAACGCAACCGCGGTGTTGAGCGTGACAATAACGGCGGCGAATTTTCTGAGCAGCGCGAACCTCCGCGTCACTGCGGCTTGGCTTGCCGGCGCGGATTAATCATCAGACTTTGAACGCCCTTCGCGGCCAGTTTGGGGCGCTTCGAGGAAATCATGCCCGGGTCAACGCCGACCCAGGTGATCTCGCCGGCCAGACGACCGTATTCGATCTTCGGACACCGGTTCATGACAACCCGCATGCCGGCCGCCTCGGCAGCAGCAGCTGCTGCATCATTGCGCACGCCGAGCTGCATCCAGATGACCTTGATGCCGAGCTTGTCCTTGAGCCCGATGGCATCGTTCGTGATGGCAAGGGCGGCTTGCGCGTTGCGAAAGATATCGACCATGTCGACGTTACCCGGCACATCCTTGAGATCGCCGTAGACCGTTTGGCCGTGGATCTGGCTGCCGGCGAGCCCGGGATTGACGGGGTAGACGGTGTAACCCTTGCCGAGCAGGTAGCCCATCGCGAAGTAGCTTGGTCGGTTGGTATTGGCACTGGCGCCGACCATGGCAATGGTTTTCACACGCGCCAAAATGCTGGTGATGTAGACGTCGCTATAGTGGTCGTGGTTCATTTCACTTGGTTCATTTCGCTGGGTTCATTGTCGTTGCCGGGGTGGTGGCAGGGTCATGTGGCCATCATCGTTCAAGGGCGCATGAGGATTGAAGGCAATCTCCCACAGGTGGCCGTCCGGATCGGCAAAGTAACCCGAATAGCCACCCCAGAACGTCTTCTGGGCGGCTCTGGTGATGGTCGCGCCGCACTGTTTGGCGTGAGCAAGCGCACGGTCGACTTCGGCCTCACCCTCCAGATTAAGGGCGATGGCGGTTCCGCGAAAACCTGAACCGTGGCTGGCAACACCGGCATCCATCGCCAGGGCGTCATGACCGTAAAGCCCGAGAACGATGCCGTTCATATCAAAGAATGCGACGCCCTCAGCGGGAAATTCTGCCGGTGCAAAGCCCAGCGCTTCGTAAAACGCACGGGCACGAGATAGCTCCCGCACCCCCAGGGTCACCATACTGATACGTTGCGCCAGCACCGGCTACTCTCCGCGCCAGGTCGCAGCGCGCTTCTCGATGAACGCGCCAATGCCCTCTTCCGCATCCCGCGTCAGCATGTTCTTGACCATCACGCTGGCGGCATAATCATAGGCCTCGGCCAACGGCTTTTCGAGTTGCGCATAGAATGCCTGCTTGCCGATCGCCACCGTCAGTGGCGACTTGTCCGCGATCTGGCGGGCCATTGCTTGCGCTTCGCCGATCACGCGCTCCGGTGCCACGACACGATTGACGAGACCGTAGGTTTTGGCATCTTCAGCGCCGAGCATATCGCCGAGCAACAGCATCTCCATCGCATGTTTGCGCGACACGTTGCGCGATAGAGCGATCATCGGGGTCGAACAAAACAGACCGATGTTCACTCCCGGCGTGGCAAATCTGGCGTCCTTGGCAGCGACGGCAAGATCACAGGTTGCAACCAGTTGGCAGCCGGCTGCCGTTGCAATTCCGTGAACGGCAGCAATAAACGGCTTTGGCGAGTTGACGATGCTTTGCATCATCGTCCCGCAAGCCTGCATGGTTTGTTCGTAGAACGCGCGGCCGCGATCATCATCGCCGCGCCGGGCGGTCAACTCCTTGAGATCGTGCCCGGCACAGAAGCCGGGACCGTTGCCGGTCAGAACGACGGCATGAATGCTGCGATCGTTCGAGACCTGGTGGATGGCGTCGGTCAGCGCCGCGAGCATGCCGAGTGATAGCGCGTTGCGCGCCGCGGGTCTGTTCAGGGTCAGGGTGGCAAGCGCGCCATCGACTGTCAGGATGACGGCATCGCCGTCCGTTGCCGTTGATCCGTCGGTCTGTTCTGCCTGTGCGACATGGTTCTGCATGGCAATTGTCCTCATTTGTCACCGGGCTTGCCGACACCATACGTCAAGGCGGCAAATTCACAAGCGCGCCTCATGCCAAAGTCCCCGAAGCGTGCCGGTTTATGCGCTGTCGGCCCGCAAACCAGCCGGGCAGTGACGGTCCGCGTTAGCGCCCGGAACACCGCTGGCCCCCGGCGGAAATCACCGGCGCCGACATGACACCTGAGAGCGACCGGACGTGCTTCGTGGGTGCGGCCCACACGATGCTAATGGAAGAGAAAGCAGATTTTGAATATTGACGCATCAAATCGAATCAGATCTTAATGATCGGTTAACCCAAGTTAATATTGGATGTAAATTATAGGCCCAATTCTAGATTCTTGTGACTAATGTGCTACTTCTGCTTTTCCGTTGTATTTTGCAACTGATTTTCCACTACATTTTTTTGCGTACATGGTATACAAACAAACTGCGGAATCCGATCGCGGATTGCCGTTCCAGGTATTGTTACGACCATTGTCCAAAGTTTGAGTTCTGCGTGGTTCTCCCAGCCGAACAGCACGGCCGGGTTGGACCACTCATGCCTTGGCGAGATTTCGGCGGCGAGCGGGGGCTCTAGTCGCAGACCGAAACCAGAGGGAAAATCACATGCCAGGAGCATGCAGACCGGGAACGCTTGTCGCTGTCGTCGCGATGCTTTTGCTTGCCGGCTGTGCGATCACGCCAAAACCGCTCACCGACAGCGAACTGAGCCATCTGGCCGGCGAAAACCTTGCGAAGGTCACCAGCGAACAGGAACCGATAAGTGGCGCCATCGATCTTTACGAGGCCATGGCGCGGGCACTCAAGTACAATCTCGATTACCGCGTCGAAGTCTACGAAAAGGCGCTGCGTTCCGCAGAACTGGATCTGTCGCACTATAAGCTTTTGCCGCAAATCATTGGCAACGCTGGTTTTACGCGCCGAAACAAGTTTGATGCATCAAGCAGTTTCAACCTTGTCAGCCAGACCCCAAACTTTGGCGCCTCGACATCACGCGACAAGCATCTGCGCAACCGCGACCTCGAAATCAGCTGGGATATTCTCGACTTCGGGTTGTCCTATGTCCGGGCCCGCCAAACCGCCGACAAGGTCTTGATCGCGCAAGAAAACAAGCGCAAGGTCATTGTTCGCGTTACCGAGGATGTCAGGACCGCCTACTGGCGGGCGATCAGTGCTGACCGGCTCATCGCCCGCTTACGCGTCCTTGAGGGCCGGACCCAGCGCGCGTTGGCCAATGCGCGATCTCTGGCGGCCGAGCGTCAGTCATCGCCGATTACCGCGCTCACCTATGAGCGCGAACTGGTCGAAATCAAGCGTGCGGTTCAGGAGCTGCAGCGTGATCTCAGCGTTGCCAAGGCGCAGTTGGCCGCGTTGATGAACGTGAAACCCGGAGTGCACTTCCGGTTGCGCCTGCCAACGCGGCATCGCAGCGGCCTGCGCCTCAAGCGTTCTGTCCGCGACATGATCCACACGGCATTGGAAAACCGCCACGAGATGCGCACCATCGCCTACCGCCGGCGCATCAACACGCACGAGGCGGACGCCGCGATGCTCGAGCTGCTGCCGAATTTCCGCTTGTTTGCCAACACCAACTACGACAGTAACCGCTTCCTTTTGAACAATTACTGGCTCGGATGGGGCGCCAAAGCGACCTGGCACCTGTTGAAGGTTGTCGAGTATCCGGCCCGCCAACAGGTCATCGAAGATCAGGACGAACTGCTCCAACAGCGGGCACTGGCACTTACGATGGCGATCATGACCCAGGTGCACGTGAGCCGCGTGCGGTTCCAGCAGTTTGCCCGTGAAGTGACGACGGCGCGCGAATACTTCGGCGTTCAGCGCCGGCTGGTCGAAAACATGCGTGTCGAACATGCCGCCGGACGCATCAGCGAGCAGACGCTCATTCGGGAAGAAATGAACACGCTGGTGGCTGACGTCAAATTCGATATCGCCTATGCCAGGCTGCAAAACGCCTTCGGCAACGTCTATGCATCCATGGGGCTTGATCCGTACGGTGATGAATTTGATCTCGACATGGATGTAAAATCCCTGACCAAGACACTGCGGAACATCTGGACCAAGCGTGGCGACCAGGGCCAATGACGGCCGGACCGCACTGGTTCATTGCGATCAACCAATCCTTCAAACTGAATTGCCTGAACCGCCTGAACCGTCTGAACTGCTCCGATTTCCGTTGAGCCGGCTCTGGCGCACGTCGAGATTTTGAGGATCAAGCACCGCAAGCCGGTCGGCGCGAAATGGCGTAAGATCGACGGCCTTCGACGTGC
Organism: Hyphomicrobiaceae bacterium; assembly: GCA_965223355.1. GTDB lineage: Bacteria > Pseudomonadota > Alphaproteobacteria > Rhizobiales > Hyphomicrobiaceae > Tectiglobus. The sequence goes on along the minus strand of CBDCWE010000003.1, from coordinate 346,893 downwards.
CCGATAGGATCAAGTCCGCGACGGCTTCACCGGTGCCGGTCGCATTGAGCATTCCCCAGACCGAATGTCCGGTCGCGACATAGACACCATCGCAGCCGCCAATCGGCCCAATGATCGGCATGCCGTCGCCAGTCACCGGTCGATAACAGGCTTGCTCGGCAATCACGTCGGCGCCTGCAAGCTGCGGCACCAGGCGCACAGCGGCATCGCGCAATCGTTCACAGCCACCCGGTTCCGGTGCGACTTGCGCGGGATCAATCGGCAGTGGCGCATCCCCGGACAGCCCGCAAACATAGAGCGTGCCATCCGCCCGCGGCACGATTTCCGGCGTCAGGATCTGACCGTCAGCATCCTCGAACTCTGCGAAAATCGCTTGCGGTGGCAGCGCTTGGTCCGGTTTGAAAATCACGCTGTGGCCCTTGAGACCGTAGATCGCGGGCAGTGGCAGCCAGCGCGCGGCAAGCAGCGACCAGGGTCCGATCGCGAGCACGACGGCATCCGCTTCGAGCTTGTCGCCGGCCGCCGAGGCAACACCGGTCACGCGCGAACCATCCACTGACGTTGTCAGGCCGGCCACCGCCGCGAATACCAGCCGAGCGCCACGTGACATCGCAGCGTTCACCAGGGTCTCGGTGAAAAGCTGCGGATCGAGCTGGGCGGTCGTTGCGGTGCTGCCAAGCCGCCGGCGGTGACCGGCGCCCTCGGCGAGCCAGGTGACATGATCTGAGCCCACCGAGGTGGCCACGTCGCGCCGGGCGCTGAGCGCGGCGCTGTAGGTGTCGAGTTTGCGATAACCGTAGGGGTTGCCCAGTTCGTCCGCCCACATCTCATGCCGGTCGAAACTGTATGTCGCCAAAGCGGCGGCCGGTGTTGCATCGCACCAGTCGCGCGCTAGGAAACCTCCGGATTTGCCCGACGCGCAACCCGCCACCCGCCAGCGTTCAACAATCGTGACATCACTGCCGCGGCCGGTGAGGCAGTAAGCCGTGGCCGCGCCGATCACACCAGCTCCGCAAACAATGACGCGCATGGTCCGGCGCCTCCCGGGCCCGTACTCCCGGGCCCGTATTTGTGCCAGTCCGCCGGCGATCAGGCGCTCGCGATTCTGGCCGTCGCGTTGATGTGTTGGACGAGTTCGCCTTCTAGCCCCAGTTGGTCGGCAAGGATGGCCAGGAAGTTCTGCTCGGCGGCGGTGTCGGGCTCGATGGCGATGCGGGCGGCGGTGTAAAGCTGTATACGTTCGGCCGGTCCCGTAACGCCGGCGGCGAGACTCGCAATCGTCGCCGGGTTGTTGAGTTCGCCGGCAAGGAACTCTTCGGCTCCGGCATCAAGGCCCTGATCCTTGAGACTGCCAATAATGCGTTGCTGCTCTGATTGGTCCAACCGGCCATCTGCCGCCGCTGCGGCAATCATCGCACGGATATAGGTTGTCGCGGCCTGGTTGCTCGTCGATCCTTCATCGAAACCGGAGCCGGACGGCGCGGCCTCGGGAGTTTGCGAGCGATCGGTGATCAACGGACGTCCCTGCTGGTAGTTTTGATAGGCCTTGTAGGCCAATCCGCCGATCAAAGCGAGCGCGCCGATCTTAGCGGCACTGGCGGCAATCGAGCGGCCGGACTGTGTGCCGAGGATCAAGGCGCCGAGGCCACCGAGGATGGCGCCCGTTTGCATCTTGTTGTCACGCATATACTGCTGGACCTGCTCGAGCAGTTCGTTCGGCGAACGCCCGCCGCTGAGCTGGCCGATGAGTTCGTCCAAACCTGTTGCCTGGCCGATTTTGCCGGCCCCCTCACGGACACCGTCGGTCGCCTGACCAAAGGCGTCACCGGCGGTTTTGCCGGCACTGCCGGCGCGCCGCTGCAGTTCGCCCAGAAGATCATCGAGGCTGCCGCCGAAGGGCGAACCTGAATCACGTTCACTAGCCGCCGCACGCTGTGCTGACGCGGTATCGGAACCGGCTGACCGGCCTTGCGTGAACTGGCGCAAGAGATCGCTCAACTCGTTGCTGGCACCGGACTGCGGTTGTCGGGAAGGCGCGGGCTCATGGCCGCCTTTAACAAGCATTTCAAGTAGTTGTTTGGGGTCAAACATACCTTAATCTCCTCAATGAGTACTGCCGGGCACATTATCCGCCGGGATCGATCAGTTAAAATTCCAAACAGTTGAAAGACTTATTCTGCGATACACGGTACTGCCGTGATGTCGGTCGTCGTTGTCGCATTTGCGTTTGTGGTTGCGTTCGGTTCGTCGTTCGGCCCCGCCAACGCCCCGATAAGGGGACCATCCGCCGGCTCCTCAAGGACCACCCGCACGAGGCTTGGCGGGTCAACGTGCTGCATTTGCGCAGCACGCAGCGCGATGCCGGGGCATCGGGCAATGGCCGCAACCCACCAGGTCGCCGCCTCAAGCCGACCCGCGGGGCGGCGCGCATTTGTGCGCCGGGCTGCAGTGCGCACCACTTATGGATATATGCACCATAAGCGCGGCACGCGCCTTGCCGGCGCCCCAAAAAAGCGCCGGTGAAGTGCCTCAATTCTTGAGCGGGGGCGGTATTAACCGTTCGTTCACCACATTCCGGGTAATGCGCGTCGTGGGTAACATGGAGTAGCAGATGCGTGGATGGATCACGATTGCCCTGTCGCTGGTATTGATAGGACTGGGCCTCGTGGCCTGCAGCGGTATCACCTACCAGTCCGTAGCAACGCGCAGGCCGTCCTATCCCGTTGCCCATCCGACGCCAAAGGGCGGCGGACGGTATGTCGTCGGCAAGCCCTATTTCACCCATGGCAGATGGTATTATCCGGCCACGAACCCCGGTTACAACCGCGTCGGCACCGCGTCGTGGTACGGGGCAAAGTTCCATGGTCGTCGAACGGCCAACGGCGAGGTCTACGACATGCGCCGGTTGACCGCCGCGCACCCAACGCTGCCGCTGCCCTCATATCTTGAGGTGATCAACCTCAATAACGGCCGGTCGTTGCTGGTGCGCGCCAACGATCGCGGACCGTTCATATCTGGCCGCATTGTCGATCTATCCGCGCGGGCAGCCGAACTGCTCGGCTTCAAGCACGCCGGCACGACTAGGGTCCGGGTCCGGTATCTGGGGCCTGCTCCGCTCAATGGCAACGATGCCCGCGAGCTGGCCTATGCCCGGCAGCGACGTCGGTAAATCAACAGAGCCGGTCAGCCATCACCGCGATTGTGCGCTGATAGACCTGCGCCCGGTTCCAATCGCGCAGCACGCCGCGCCTGCCCAAGTGAGCCGCCAGGACCCAGGAAGCGGGTCAATATTTATGCGGGCTGGTATTACACCAGACCAGCGATGAAACCGCCGGCCGGCTACTTCAGGATCTCGTCCAGTTCGTGGAGAGAATCGATGACATGCTGCGGTTCACCGCCGTCGGCGACCTGCGATTGATCGTGGATCGGGCGTTCACGCCGAACCTGAACACTCACCCATCCCCGCGCATTGGGTGTGATGAAATCCTTTGCCGCATTATCGCCAACGTAGACAAAGCGGCTGTCCGGCCCCCCCAGCCGGATCTCCATGTGCTCAAACGACCAGGGATGCGGTTTATGATAGGCGCGGCCGCCGCCGTCATGCGTGAATACGATTTCGTCGAAATGGTGCGCGATTCCGAGGCCTTGAACCTTGGCCCGCTGCACCGCGGTCGTGCCGTCGGTGATCAAACCAAGCGGCCCTTGGCGGCCGAAATGCTCAAGCGCCCAGACCGCATCCGCGAACAGTTCTATCTTCGGCGCATGGGTTCGGTAGACCTCGCGCATTTCGGCAAATTCGGCCTCGCTATGGCCCGGACGATGGCGATCATAGGCGATCTTGAACAGCGCCCCGAGATGGCCGTCATCGAGCATGCGGATCATGTCTTCGGCGAGACCTTCAGTACCCCAACGATCCGCCGCCCACCGCCCGACCGCGCGGAAGCCCGAACAGGCAAACTCGCGCTCGGCATAAAGCGTGTCGTCGAGGTCGAAAATCACGCGGTAATGGCTCATGTCTCAGCCTTCTGTTGAATTCGGACCACATTCGCCCGCCACCTTAAGGAACTCCTCAACACGTCACAGGCTTCCAAACGGCAACCCCTTGTTGATTGGGTTGTCCGGATTGAACGCCCTGACCCAATCGCCGATTGACGGCGATCGGTGCGCGCCTGTCCGCCTCTCAAACGCCGCGATCGAGGGATCATCGCCTGGATCTCAAGCTTGCCCGGAGGTTCCTTAACTCCAGTTTGGCGCACAAAACCAATGTCACGGTCGATGCCGATTGACAATCTCGCCCAATCCCATCATCTCTCGCCACTGCGCAACACTTTTCAACAGTCATCAGCAAAGGATTGACCTGCAATGTCCAACACACCGACGATATTCATCGATGGTGAGGCTGGAACGACGGGGCTCGGAATTCGCGAACGTCTGAGCGCCGTGTCCGGCGTCCAGCTGCGCTCTCTCGCAGACAAAGACCGCAAAGATCCGGCCGCCAAGCAGGCCCTGATGGCTGACGTCGACATGGTGGTGCTGTGTTTGCCGGACGCCGCCGCCCGTCAAACCGTCGAACTGGCGGACGGTCTTAACGGTTCCGCGCCGAAGTTCGTCGACGCATCGACGGCGCACCGGGTTGCCGACGGCTGGACCTATGGTTTCCCGGAACTGAACAATGCCCAGCGTGACGCCGTGAGATTGGCTGAGCGCGTCGCCAATCCGGGCTGTTATCCCACCGGCGCCATCGCCTTGATCCGGCCGCTGGTCGACGCCGGCGTTCTGGCAGCCGACTATCCGCTCACCGTCAACGCGGTGTCCGGGTTTTCCGGCGGCGGCAAATCGATGATCCAGGCCCACGAGGCGGGCACGGCGGCGCCATTTGAATTGTATGGTTTGGGCCTCGAGCACAAGCATCTGCCGGAGTTGCAGAAGTATGCGGCGCTCAGCCGGCGTCCGATCTTTGTGCCCTCGGTTGGCAATTTCCGCCAGGGCATGCTGGTTTCGGTGCCGCTTCACCTCGACACCCTCAACGGCGCGCCGTCGGCCGGCGATCTCGAGGACCTCTTGGCGCGGCATTACCAGGGCTCGCAGTGGGTCGGTGTTGTCCCGCGCTCTGAAGATGACGAGGCAGCTGCCGGCCGCCTCACCCCCGAAGCCCTCAACGATACCAACAAGCTCGAGCTGCGTGTGTTCGGCAACGACACTCACGGCCAGGCCGTCCTCGTCGCCCGCCTCGACAATCTCGGCAAAGGCGCATCCGGTGCCGCCGTGCAGAACATTAAGCTGATGCTCGGTCTGGAGTGATCAGCTGCGCCGTTGCCGCCGGCCGCCCGCAAGCTCGCTCGTGCCTCGTGGCAACCAGGCGGGGGAGCGGGCCGGCACGATGATCGCCACTTTAGAGGCGAGCAACTTTCTGCCTTTATTCGGGATCGTTCCGATTCCGAATAAAGGCAGGTTGCTCTAGGCTGCCGCTTTGGTTTGGCCGGGCAGGACAGCAATGCGCCTTTCAATCATCGCGATTGGCCGCCTTAAGGCAGGGCCTGACCGCGATCTCTATCAGCGTTATGCCGACCGGTTGACCGGCGTTGGCCGCGCGCTGTCGCTTGGACCGTTGCAACTTGTCGAACTGGCCGAAGCGCGCGCTGCGCAGGCCACCGCGCGGCGCAATGAGGAAGCCGACCATATTCTGACGAAGTTGCCGGACACCGCCGACCTGATAGTGCTCGATGAGAACGGCAAGCAGTATTCGAGCGAACGGTTCGCCCAAATGATCGGTGCGCGGCGCGATGCGGGGACGCAAGAGCTGTGCTTTGCCATTGGTGGGCCGGACGGGCATGGTGCAGCGGTCAGGGATGCCGCCCGGGCAACGCTCGGGCTCGGGCGGATGACGCTGCCGCACGGTCTGGCCCGCATTGTCCTGGTGGAGCAACTCTACCGGGCGGCGACGATCCTTGCCGGTCACCCCTATCACCGATCCTAGCGCAACCTGCCTTTGGCCGGGATCGGAACGATCCCGGCCAAAGGCAGGTTACTCGGTTCAAAAGCACGATGATCTAGGGAGTTTCAGATCAAGTCACAGGTTTCCAAAGGGCAATGCCCTTTGGCGGGATCGTTAAGGGCGGAGCCCTTAACATATCGCCGCTGTGCGGCGATCCTTGAGGGGCTGTCCGCCCCTCAAACACCCCGACCAGGGGACGGATCCCCTGGCCCGATCAGTTGACCGGCACGCGGTCGACACGGCGGCCCCGCCTTAGGCGGAAATGCGATAAAGGCCGTGGCGTTTACGGGGCCCGATCGCCGACTCAACGGCGGAAATGATCAAGCGGTCTTGTCTCCGCCGCTCATCGCCAATCTCGAATGCCCGCTTTGTCCGTTGGCGGCACGACACCGTTGGGTTGGATTGTTGGTATAATGTATGCCAATATGCGAGCGTTGAATGACCGCGTGGTTGAGAAGGCGGGTTTGTCACATGTCAGTAGCTGATCGATCATCAATCGACGAATACGGTCCCTGGAACCCCGGCATCAGTTCGGATTTACCGCGCCATTTGCTGCCGCTTGCGACGGTGTTCCGGCCGGAGAATGTCTCAACACGACCGTCAGAGGCACAGGAACTTAGGAACTTCTGCGGCCTTGAGGCTCACGAGTTGGTTGCGTTTCGCCCGCAACGCCTGATCGTTCATGAAGTGCTCATTCGCGTCTCGGCAGATCTCGCGATTTATGACGGGCGCCAGTACGAGGACCTCGGGATCAACCTGCGTCGCATCGCGTCGGTCATCCTCGATCAGTACGTGATGCCGAACTTCGAAGAATTGCAGGAGACGTTCGAAGCCAGCGTTGCAAAGATGCTGGAGACAATCAGGGACGAACTGAAAAGTTCATTGTTTGCGATCGAGAAACACGATTGCCCTGCCCGGCGAGAGTCATTTGTCGGCCGGTTTTTTCGAGGCAGCCGCAACGATCGCAAACCCGCCGCTTTGCCGGTGTTACCACCGCTTGATGTCAACGACGTTCTTCAACGCTGGGAACGGCGGCAAAGTCAATCGAACGACCACTCGGAAGTCGCCTGCCTCAATGCCCTTCAACGGGTCGTCGGCGGCATCGCGCGCAAACATGGACGGATTGTTGGAGACATCGATCTTGTCTGCGGGATTGCCGGCAATCTTGCTTCGAACGACTATGGCAGCCGGCTGCTCGGCAAAGCCATCGAACCGCTGATCGAACGTGCAATCGCCCCGGAAAACTTCCGTCGCCTGCCAACGCAGCACAAGCCGGTTGTGATGAACACGAAAGGTGCCTCCGCGTCGGGCAAGAGCACCATGCGGCCCTATCAGCACAAGCTGGCAGACCGTATTGGTGTCGACTGGGAAGACTTCGCGCTCATCAGTCCCGACATCTGGCGCAAGTTCTTGCTCGACTATGCTTCGCTCGGGGCCGAGTTCAAATATGCGGGCATGCTGTGCGGGCATGAAATCGAAATCATCGACCGCAAACTGGACGCGTACATGGCAGAGAAAGCCGCCGCCGGATCAATGTCGCATCTCCTGATTGATCGGTTTCGGTTTGACAGCTTCACACCGGATGCCGATCAACCCGTGCGATTGCTAACCAGGTTCGGCGATCTCGTTTACATGTTCTTCATGGTGACGCCGCCTGCCGCCACGGTCGAGCGCGCCTGGCGACGCGGCCAGATTGTCGGCCGCTACAAGGCGGTGGACGATCTCCTCGCGCATAACATTGAAGCCTATTCCGGAATGCCCGAGCTGTTCTTCACGTGGGCGCTCCGAACCGACAGGCAAGTGCACTTCGAATTCCTCGATAACGACGTTCCGCTCGGCAGCCGGCCGCGAACGATCGCGTACGGCTGGAATGGAGAAATGAACGTTCTCGACGTCAGCGGCCTGATCAATATCGACCGATTTCGCAAGGTCAACGTTCGCGCCGGTCGCCCGCAGGACGTGTTCACGGGCCACAGCCTGGCACCCGCCGACAACGCGGATTTTTTGCAGCGCTGCACAAAGCTTTTGAGCGCGGTGAACTTTGCCGACCGGTACTCCGGCCGCGTTTACGCAAGGATGGAAGGCGGCCGGTGGACTTTGCGAGACGCGACCATGCTCGCGCGCGCCTTGCAGGAGCCCGATACGAAGGATGGTCTCGCCGCCATTGGCCTGACCGACGACGGCATGCCGCACAACCGCTCAGAAGGCGGCATCAAACTCGATCAAGATGCCGCCCATACGATCGGCGTCTGGGGCGCAACCGCACTGAGCCCGGTCCCGGGAAGTTTCGTTCGCTAGATCATCTTTGTGCCTTTATTCTGGATCGTTCCGATTCCGACTAAAGGCAGGTTGCTTTAGGACAACTTCCGCCACTATCCACTGTTTCTCAGGCCCGCAGAGATACCGTTGATTGTCAATTGCAGTCCGCGCAGGATTTTGGGGTTTTCAGTACCGGCCCGGTGCGCTTCGAGAAGTTCCACTTGAAGATGGTTGAGCGGATCGATGTAGGGGAAGCGATTTCTGATCGAGCGCTCCAGGAGCGGGTTGCCTGCTAGCAGTCGATCCGTGCCGGTGATCCGTTGCAGCGCTGAGATTGTCGCCGAACGTTCTTGCGAAATGCGGCCGAACACTCTTGTTCTAAGATCTTGGTCCGAAACGAGTTGCGCATATCTGGAGGCGATTGCCAGGTTGGTCTTGGCAAGCACCATATCCATGTTTGAAAGAAGTGCCTGGAAGAATGGCCACCTAGCGTACATATCGCGCAATACGGTCAGGCCGCGGTCGTGAGATGGGTCCGCCAACCATCCGTCAACAGCGGTTCCGAAGCCGTACCAGCCCGGTAGCATTACCCGGCATTGCGACCAACTGAACACCCAAGGGATGGCGCGCAGATCCTCGATCCTGCCAGAGCCTCTACGCGAAGCCGGTCTGGAACCGATGTTGAGGGTCGATATTTCATCGATAACTGTGGATGATCTGAAGTAGGAATTGAAGTTCGGCGTCTGATAGACAAGTTCGCGATAGCAGGCGAATGCGCGCTCAGAGATGTCGTTCATTGCGGTGATGTAGTGCTCTGGAACGGGCTGCGCATTGGGATGCATCAGTGATGCTTCGAGTGTAGCCGAAGCGAGGATTTCCAGGTTGCGACGGCCGATCTCCGGGTTCGTGTACTTGCTCGAGATCGTTTCACCTTGCTCGGTCAATCTGATGTGGCCGTCGACCGCACCTGGCGGCTGGGCCAGTATGGCATCATAGCTTGGCCCACCACCGCGGCCGACCGAGCCGCCGCGACCATGAAACAGGCGCAGGCGAACACCGTGCTGCTTGCACAGTGCGACGAGGCCGACTTCCGCGCGATATAGCTCCCAACCCGAAGTTACGTAGCCACCATCCTTGTTGCTGTCGGAATAGCCCAACATCACCTCCTGCAGTCCGGCGCGGCTATCGACGAGGCGGCGATAGGCAGGGACAGACAGCAGGCGGTCCATGATGTCGACGCTGTTGCGCAGATCCTCGATCGTCTCGAACAGCGGAACGATATCGATGCTGCTGTTACCTTCAGCGCTGACCAGACCGACCTCACGCAAGAGGATGGCGAGGCTCAAGAGGTCGGACACACCGTGCGTGTTGGAGACAATCGAAGTCGCGATACTGTCCGGTCCGTAGCGATCATGCGCCTCTCTGGCAGCATGAAGGATTGCGAGTTCCCTCTTGGTTTGTTCCGAGTATGGCCAGTTGGTGCGCAGCAATGGTCGCCGATTGGAAAGCTCGTCCGACAACAGTGAGATGCGCGCATCTTCATCAAGCTCCAGGAACCTCGTAGCGGGGTCAACGGCGCCAAGCAATTCAGCGATCGTGCTCTCGTGGACATCCGAATTCTGTCGCATATCCAGACTGGCCAGATGGAAGCCGAAACAATCGATGGCGCGCTGCAGTCGACGCAATCGACCGTATGTCAGCGCCGCAGATCCGTTCAACCTAAGCGACGCTTCGATCGTGCCGAGGTCGGCAAGTAGTTCGGCGCAATTATGATAGGCCTCGGCTGAACCAATCGCCTCGCGAGCCGCTGAGTTGATAGGCCGCCGGCCGTTCAACGCAATCTGCGTCGCAGCCAGGCGGGCATATATGAACGATATCGCAAGCCGATAGGGCTCGACCTTTCGATGCTCGGACGTGTCGGGTGAACGTGCGGCCAACTCAGCTAGCGCATTGGTAACGTTGACGAGAGTTGTCGACATCGACAGCTCGTCGCCGAGCTTGTGCAGTTGATCAAGATAGAAATCGAGTGCCTCGCTGCTTTGCAGTTGCAGCGTGTTGCGCATGACATCGGCATCGACAAACGGATTGCCGTCCCGATCGCCCCCGATCCAGCTGCCTATTCTCAGGAACGTGTTCAGGTGGGCCGAACAATTGGCATCTTCGGATTTGCACAGAACTCCTTCGATTTTGGAATGAAGCCTCGGCACTTCGCGAAAGAACGTGTAATCGAAGTACGATACGCCGTTGGCAACTTCATCGGCAACGCTCAGCCGGGTCTGACGCAGCATGTTTGTTTGCCAGAGCACCAGTATGGCTCGACGCAGTTTGTCATCAATTTCGGACAACTCGTCCGGCGTGTGCGGTCCGCGGCCACGCTCGTCAAGGAGTTCGGCGATCGCAATCTCTCGACGCATCGTACTTTTGCGCCGAACTTCCGTCGGGTGTGCGGTCAGAACCGGCCGAATATCGGCACCATCAAAGAACTCCTTCAACTTCCCAGAGCTGTGCCCGGCACTGGCAGCATCGCGCAGTGCACGTGCAATCGAACCGCGCCTCGGTGGGGTGCCGGCCATCTCATGACTGCGGCTGCGCCGGATATGGTGTTGGTCCTCGGCAAGATTGGCGAGGTGGGAGAAGTAGCTGAACGCGCGGACCACCTGTACCGACTGTTCTGGTGACAGTTGGTCAAGGAGCGCCTCGAGTTCTGCGCGGGCGACGAGATCGTCATCACGATGAAAGGCGACAGAGGATCGACGGATATCTTCGACAAGTTGAAAGATCTCGTCGCCTTCCTGCTCGCGTACAACGTCGCCGAGCAGGCTGCCAAGCAGTCGAATGTCGTCCCGTAAAGGCGAATCTTTACCGTCTGCGTTGTCAGGCGGATTTGCAAGTTGATCGATCGAACTCGTCATGTTGGCATACCGGATGGTTGTTTATTGAAGGACCGAACATGGCCGCGCCTGGTCGGCGCCCGCCGATCGATGCGGTGATTTCGACGCACGCGCGCTTTGCAAGCGGGCCCAACTCGCCGAGCCCTTCATCAGTGATGCGGCTCGTCGGACCTGAGATCGACAGCGCTGCGACGGCCTCGCGATGCTCGTTTTAGCTTGCAGAGGGTGCGCATTGCATGCCGATGTTGCGCTCCTCATCGTCAACTGCCCAGCCCTGCCTACGAACCCGTGCGAGTTCCTCGAATAGTCGCTGCGGCTCGGTCAGCGTCTTGGGACTGAACTCCTCCAGTCCGACCTTATACAAGATCGCGGCAACTGCGTCATCGTGCCGTGTATTGTCACCAGAGGCGCTTTGCCGACGCCTGATGCATGCTGGGCGCCACGCGAGCCCGGGCGATGAAATGATCGGAGCGTAGCCGAGGGACGTTTTCACGATGATCGCCACTTTAGAGGCGAGCAACTTTCGGCCTTTATTCGGGATCGTTCCGGTCCCGAATAAAGGCAGGTTGCCTTAGGAATTGAGTTTGCGTCGCACGATGAGGCGTTGAAAACGCTGTTGACCGAGCCCGGGATCGTCCGCCTTTGGCGGGGGCCGCCCGGCCGACCCGCTCCCTTGCCTGGCCGCGCCCCGGCGCCGCATGAGATCATGAACTTCGGGTGGCCGCGTAGAGGAGCGGGATGGTTCGAGCCAAGTCTGAAAGACTATGGCCCTGATTTGCCGACTACCAACCGGTCGGTTCGCGTGTGTCGCCGCGCTAATCTTCACGATGGTGCCGCTTGCCGACGTTCTGGACATCATTTTAGACAGCATCACAATGGCATCTAAGCTGAGGGTAGGGAGATAGTGACAACGAGTGCGGTCGTGGGGCGTGTGGCGGTAGCGATCATCGCATTCGTGCCGATCTTTGCCGGCTATCTGCATCGCTCCCCGTGGATCATTTTGCCGTTGGGGGCTGTGTTCTCCGTTCTCCATATTCTCGGTAGGTTAGAACAGTGGTGGGAGCATTGGCGCGTGATCGGACCACCGATGCTGTGGTCGCTCGCGTTGACGGTCCCGATCCAATGTGTGCTTGTGGCCGTCCTCTATCTGATTGGTTTCGGCGTCGGCTCGCTTATAGACGACCGGCCACGTGCTGCGGCTCTCACAAATTTTGACTCGGCAATCGCGATTGCTGTTCTCGTGCTTGGCAGCGCGCTCACGTTGGTCATCCGTGTCATCGAGACGCCGCAACGGCTTAACCGGAGCGAGGGTAACGTGCTGTCACAGGAAATCCAAACGCTGATCGGTGACGTCATCACATTGGAGGCCCAGACCACCGCCATGCCCGTACAGATCTTCTCTTTGGCCCGCAGATTTGCCGAGCATGGCGATCGCGACGAGACGTTTGCAGTGCTCGAGCCGATGGCCTTCGACAGTGAAAGTGCCTTCGTACGGCGGGTAGCAATGACAGCGTTGCGCTTCATGGGGCAAGCGGGACGCGATTATCTGCCAACCGACGTTGATCGGCGGATCATCGCAGGCATGCAGGATCCGGCTGTTTGGGTGCGCTATGACGCGGCCTGGGCGGCAGGCGAGATCGAAGGTGAAGGCGACGCATTCGCAACCGCGCTACGTGACATGATCGCCCGCGCCGAGGCCGATCCTGGAAATACGCGAGACACGGAAAGCGCCGCGGCGCTGGCGCTCAAACGGGCGCGCGCGAGTTTGGCGGCGATCGAAGCGCGGCAACAGGCGCGGCCGGTCGATCCGCGTTGATCGCGTGCGAAGAGTTGTTTCTCAGTCGGGCTAAAGATCATTTCCGCGTCCCTGTCTGTCGCCGTCCGAGAAAAGTCCTTCGGCTTCGCCTCAGTATGCGTTTTCCCAAGGCAGTACTAGCCTAGCGAAAGCGGGAGGCCCCCCGGCTTTGCCGGGGTGGCAGCAATAGTTTGACGTTTCCGGCAGTCCATCGAGGAAATTTCAATCGTGAGCAACCACGCCCGCGAAAGGAATTCCAACGATGGACAAGTACGGGAGCCTAAGTCACACCCGATGGGACTGCAAATACCACGTCGTCTTCATCCCGAAATGCCGGAGGAAGACACTTTATTTACAACTGAGGCAACACCTCGGCGAGGTCTTCCATCAACTGGCATCACAGCGGGAAAGCCGGATCGAGGAAGGCGATCTGATGGTCCACCACGTTCACATGATGATCTCGATCCCGCCCAAGTACGCCGTTTCGCAGGTGGTCGGTCACATCAAAGGAAAGAGTGCCGTTCATCTGGCGCGCGTCTACGGCGAGCGTAAGCGCAACTTCGTCGGGCAGCATTTTTGGGCCAGGGAGTATTTCGGTTCCACCGTCGGTCGCGACGAAGTGATGATCCGAGACTACATACGCAACCAGGAAAGAGAGGATGCCCGGCTTGACCAAATGAATTTGTGGCGCTGATCATTCGGCCTTCAGGCCATCAAAGCCCAAGGGGCCGCGAAGCGACCCCGTCAATCCGCTTTGAGCGGTTCATGAACTAAAGCCCCCGGCTTCGGGGGATACTTACTGTCCCGTCACTGACATTTGCCACCAACTGAGTTGCCAAATCAATTATAGTGCAGGCCATGAGGAATGGCACACGCACAATCACCCTTAGCCGCGGCGATCAGCGCGCCGTCGAGGCGCTCGTCGCGAAGCCCAACACGCCGGCTAGAGCAACCTGCCTTTATTCGGAATCGGAACGATCACGAATAAAGGCAGGTTGCTCGCCTCTTAAGTGGCGATCATCTTTGTGCTTTAAGTTGGAACCGCAATAGCGGTTCCAACTTAAAGCACAAAGATGATCTAAGGTCGTCTGGCGGGCGCAGATCGTACTTGCAACCGCGCGCGGTCTTGGCACGAGCGCGATCCGTCGCAAGACCGGCAAGGACAAGATGACGATCTGGCGCTGGCAACGGCGTTACTGCGAGGAGGGCATCGAAGGGCTCAAGCGCGACAAGACGCGCAAGCCCGGCACGCCGCCTTTGTCAGACGAAATCAAGGCCAAGGTGCTGACCAAAACGGTCACCGAACTGCCGGCGGGCGCGACCCACTGGTCGGTGCGCTCGATGGCCCGGGAAATGGGGATCTCACACACGAGTGTTCAGCGCATCTGGCGCGCGGCCGGGATCAAGCCTCGATCAAGCCGCACCTGGTAAAGACCTTCAAGATCTCCAACGATCCGCTGTTTGAAGAGAAGCTCACCGACGTCGTCGCTCTTTAGTCGGTCGTTACATGAACCCGCCGGACAAGGCGCTGGTGCTCAGCGTCGATGACAAGAGCCAGCTCCAGGCGCTCGACCGCAGCCAGCCGGGCTTGCCGCTCAAGAAGGGTCGGGCCCGGACCATGACGCACGATTACAGGCGGCACGGGACAACAACGCTGTTCGCCGCCCTCGATGTTGCGACCGGCCTCGTCGTCGGCGAATGCTTGGCCCGCCATCGCGCGAAGGAGTTCATCAGGTTCCTCAAACGCATCGACAGGGTGGTCAAGAAGCAGCTCGACATCCACCTGGTGGTCGACAACGACGCGACCCACAAGACGCCCGAGGTCAAGGCCTGGCTGAAAAAGCATCCGCGCTTTCATTTGCACTTCACGCCGACCGGCGCATCGTGGCTGAACCTCGTCGAGCGCTTCTTTGCCGAGATCACGAGGAAGCGCATCCGGCGCGGCGTCTTTCGCAGCGTTGATGAACTCGAAGGCGCGATCCATGACCATCTCGACCAACATAACGCCGACCCGAAGCCGTTCGTGTGGACCAAGTCGGCAACGGCAATCCTCCACAAACAAGCCCGCGCCAAGGACAAACTCGATCACATCAAGCTTGGGGTAACCGACTGAGTCAGAACGCTGGCTCACGCATCTCTGTTCAGTCAAGTATATAATTCCCCTGTTTCGTGTTATTTTGTAAGTTTAAGCCGTCATGGAGATTTGAATTGGATCTGCAGCTTGGTTTTGCATTCATCGTTGTTGCTGTGGTGAGTATCGCAACGCCAGGCCCTGATACGCTGTTGGCGCTGTCAAATGGCTCGCGTTTTGGTCTGAAACGAGCTTCGTTGGGTATTTTGGGATGTGTCGTCGCCGACATGTTGCTCATTGCCATCGTGGCGACGGGCCTCGGCGCGATTTTTACCGCGTCGCGGAGCTTGTTCAATATGGTGAAATGGATTGGAGTCGCTTATCTTGCTTATCTCGGTGTTCGTCTTTTCCAAACGAGTGGGACGCTCGAGTTCGGCGCAACAGTCGAAAGAAGAGATTCAGAATCAGGTCAAGCAACTTTTCTAAAAGGTATCACCATTGCCTTAAGTAACCCGAAGAATTATCTTTTTTTGCAGCCTTGCTGCCGCAATTCGTATCTCCAGACCACCCACAAATTACTCAATATCTTCTGATGACACTAATTGTCGTCGTAACCGATATTCTTGCCCTTGCTGCATATGCTTACTTCGGAAGCAGAATTGTTCTTCTACTTAAATCTTCTGCTGTCGTGTGGTTTGATCGGCTTTGCGGCACAACGTTTCTTGTCCTATCCGCATCGCTTGCTCTTTGGAGTTTATAGTCGCCGCCACACTCATGCGCCGCCGCGACGGCATTCTTGCGTGGTTCGATAGCCGCATCGCAAACGGCCTCATCGAAGGGATCAACTCCCTCGTCCAAGCCGCCAAAGCAAAGGCGCGCGGCTACCGCACACCGCGCAACCTCAAGGCGATCACCGATCTCGTCGCCGGGAAACTCGATCTCAAACGACCCACTCAGTTCAGCGAGGAGGCATATATATGCGGACTGGTATTATGGCGTGAATGGCCTTGAGTATCGCCGCGATTGCGTGCGAGGCGCGGTTTCGGACCGAGGAGGATTGCCGGGCGTATTGGATCGAAGCGCGATCAGGTGGCACGCCGGCGCCAGGTGCCAGGTGCCAGGTGCCAGGTGCCAGGTGGCATGCCGACCGGTGCCAGCTGCCAGAGCATGCCGGTTTGGCAAGAGCGTGGCGGGCGGCTGTTTGAATGCGCCGAATGCAGCATCAGACCAGCCCGATGTTCGGCACGATTGTGGAAGGGATCAAGAAACCGTTCAAGGTCTGGTTCCGCGCCGCGTTCGAAATCGCCGCGCGCAAAAACGGTATGTCCGCCAACAAACTGCAACGCACCATGGGCTTTGCCCGGCCCGCGACGGCGTCGAGCCGGGGTGGTATGACAACACGCGCGCGCTGGGCGGTGCTTGCGCGGGGCGGCTGGTCATGCATTGTTCGTCGGTCATGACCGCGAACACGCCATCTACCATTTCAAAATGGCTCTATCCGACCGACAACGGCCTCTACTGTGCAGCCGGCGACTTTTATATCGACCCGCACCGTGCCGTTGCACGGGCTGTCATCACCCACGGCCACGCCGATCATGCCCGCGCCGGTCACGAACACGTGCTCGCAACGCCCGAAACCATCAAGATCATGCAAACGCGGTTGGGGGAGGCGGCCGCCGGACGGTTTCAGGGCGAAGCCTACGGCAGTCGTCTGTCGCTTGCCGGCTGCACCGTGCAACTGGTGCCGGCCGGTCACATCATCGGCAGTGCCCAGGTCGTCATTGACCATGCTGCGAGCAGAGTTGTCGTGTCGGGTGACTACAAGCGGACCCCTGATCCGACTTGCCAACCGTTCGAAGTTGTTCACTGTGATCTGTTCGTTACCGAGGCGACGTTCGGCCTTCCGGTTTTCCGGCACGAAGATTGCGGCCGCGAAATCGGCCGGCTGCTGACATCGCTCGACCTGGCCTCGGAGCGCACCCACCTGGTCGGGGTCTATAGTCTGGGCAAGTGCCAGCGCATGATCATGCTACTGCGCGCGGCCGGCTTCGACCGTCCGATCTTTCTGCACGGCGCGCTCAAGGCGATGTGTGATCTTTACGTTGGGTTGGGCATTGACCTGGGAGACCTTCGCATGGTCGGCGAGGCGGACCACAGTCTGGCGGGTGAAATTGTGCTGTGTCCGCCTTCGGCGCTGGCCGACCGCTGGTCACGGCGGATGGCGGATCCGCTGGTGGTGTTGGCATCGGGCTGGATGCGCGTGCGCGCCCGGGCACGTCAACGGGGCGTGGAATTGCCTCTGGTCATCTCTGATCATGCCGACTGGCCCGAACTGATCCGCACCATCGAAGAAACCGGCGCCCGGGAAGTCTGGGTCACGCACGGCCGCGAAGAGGCGTTGGTGCGCCAACTTGAACTGATGGGCATCAAGGCTCGCGCGCTTGCCCTGGTCGGGCGTGAGGATGAAGGTGATTGATCTGCGGTCGAATTTTGTTCTCGAACGGCCCGGTTGGCGACGGCATGGCTTGGTTGGCGTCGCCGCAACTGCTAACCTCACCAGCGGGCGGCCGCGATCGGCGCTTTGCTGAGCCGCCGAACAAACTCGTCGGGGAGCCACGTGGACGCAATAGTTTATAAACGACCGCAATCGCTGGATGCCGCGCGCGCGGCACTGGCCGAGCCGGGTGCGCGCGTTATCGCCGGCGGTACTGATTTGATCGTGCAGTTGCGCGAGCGCCGGCGCGCGGCTCGCGTCCTGGTCGACCTCAAACACGTGCCGGAATTGACCGGCCTCGATGATGCTGAGGATGGTAGCCTGGTCATCGGCAGTGCGGCCTCGGCAAGCGCCCTGTCGCAGGATCAGCGTCTGGTCACGCGCTATCCGGCACTGGCGACGTCATTGGGCATGATCGGCAGCAAGCAGATCCAGAACCGCGCAACACTCGGGGGCAATATCTGCAATGCGGCGCCGTCGGCCGACGCCGTGCCGCCGCTGATCTGCTACCGTGCGCGCTGCACCGTTGTCGGCCCCTCGGGCCCGCGCAGTCTGGCAATCGAGGATCTGTTTGAGCGGCCGGGCCGCACCCGGTTGGCCGACGACGAAATTCTGCGGAGCATCAGCCTGCCGCCATCGCGACCGCTGAGCGCCGCCACCTACCAGCGCTTTACCCCGCGCCGGGAAATGGACATCGCCGTTGTTGGCGTCGGCGCCTGGATCGCAGTTGATGAGAACAACCGCATCACCGATGCACGCATTGCCCTGGCCTCGGTTGCACCCAAACCAATGCGCGCCGGCGCGGCCGAGCAGCAGCTGATTGGTTCGGCAGCTGGTGACACAGCGTTCCGGGCTGGAGCCGAGGCGGCGGCCGAGGCGGCGACGCCGATCTCCGATACCCGTGGGTCTGCGGACTATCGACGGGATCTCGTTCACACCTTGACGCTGCGCACGTTGCGCCACAGCCTGAACGTTATCAAGGGTCAGTAGATGAAACGCATACCAATCGAATGCCGGATCAACGGCGAGGACCACGTTTGCCTCGCCGATCCCCGCGATACCTTGCTGGAATTGCTCCGCGACCGGCTTAATCTGACCGGCACCAAGGAAGGCTGCAGCAACGGCAATTGCGGTGCCTGCACCGTGCTGGTCGACGGCGCAGCCGTCTGCGCCTGCCTGATGATGGCAGCCGAAGCGCCCGGTTATGACATTACGACGGTTGAGGGCGTCGCCACGTCGGCAGGACTGCATCCGGTCCAGGCTGCACTCGTCGAACATGGCGGCACGCAATGCGGTTTCTGCACGCCCGGCATCGTCCTGTCGGCGGTGGCGCTGCTGCGCGACAATCCGCGCCCCGATGACGCCGCGATCCGCCATGCCATCGCCGGCAATCTCTGTCGGTGCACGGGCTACGACAAAATCGTGCGGGCAATCGCCGATGCCGCCGAGCGAATGGGAGCACCGGCCCAGTGACACCGCCGCATCCAAGCCACGCCGCCGAACAGAACGTCGATGTCATCGGTCGGCGCGCGCCGCGCGTCGACGGGCGCGAACGCACAACCGGCGAAGCCAAATACCCGGCCGATTTGCATCTGCCGGGTATGGTGCACGCGCGCATGTTGCGCAGCCCGCACGCGCATGCCCGCATTCGCTCGATTGCGACCAACGCGGCCGCGGCCCTGCCCGGCGTCCATG
Source organism: Hyphomicrobiaceae bacterium (assembly GCA_965223355.1). GTDB lineage: Bacteria > Pseudomonadota > Alphaproteobacteria > Rhizobiales > Hyphomicrobiaceae > Tectiglobus. The sequence goes on along the minus strand of CBDCWE010000003.1, from coordinate 327,693 downwards.
CCGTTGTGACCGGCCGCGACTTTGTCGACATTCCGGTTGGGGCGAGCATTCCGATGGGTGAAGCCGGCTATGACATGTGGATGGTCGCGCAGATCAACATGGCGCGAGACAAGGTCCACTGGGTCGGTCAACCGGTTGCCGCCGTCGCCGCGAGCGACGTCGCGACGGCCGAACGGGCACTCGCGCTGATTGACGTCGACTACGAGATCTTACCGTCAGTGGTCGACATTGCAGCTGCCATGACCGCCAATGCCCCGATCCTGCACGACCACGTTTTGACCGCCGGGCTCGACCAGCCGGCCCGCACACCGTCGAACATTTGCTCACGCACAATCATCACACACGGTGATGCGCAAACCGCCCTCGCCGGCGCGGCCAAAACCGCGCGTATCGAGGTCAGGATTGACACCTCCCATCAGGGTTATCTCGAACCGCAGGCGATGGTCGCCGACGTTGACAGTAACGGCTTTGTAACGGTGTGGGCTTCGACCCAGGGTCAGTTCACGACGGAACTCATGATTGCGCGCACGCTCGGCATCGCGCAGTCGAAGATCCGGGTTGTGCCAATGGAGATCGGCGGCGGCTTTGGCGGCAAGATTACGACCCATGGCGAACCGGTGGCAGCCAAGCTGTCGGAACGGGCCCGGCGGCCGGTCAAATTGGTTTTGACCCGCGAAGAAGTTCTGCAGGGTGGTTCGGGCCCCACCGCCGGCATGCACGTCGCCATCGATGTCGCCGCTGACACGGACGGCAAGCTCACTGCCTTCAAGGGCGTGTTCCACGTCGACGCAGGCGGCTTGCCGGGGCTCAGCCCATCGCTGTTCATGCAGGCAGGTGCCGCCCTTTATCAATGCCGGAACCTTGACCTTGAGGGCTATGATGTTGTCACCAACAAGCCGCGCACCGAGGCCTACCGGGGCCCCGGCGGCATCCAGACCTATTTCGGTGTCGAGCAGGCCATGGATGAACTGTGCCTGGCGCTTGACATGGACCCGGTGGCGTTCCGTCGCCGCAACGCCGCGGTCACGGGCAGCCGCATGCCGATCGGCACACCGTTCCCGCCGATCGGCCTGACCACCATTCTCGACCGTGTCGCCGAGCATCCGTGCTGGACCGAGCCGCTGGCGCCGAGCGATTTACCGCGCGGGCGCGGGTTCGCGCTCGGCTATTGGCGCGGCACGTCGATGACGTCTGCCTGCCATGTCACCATCGCCGGCGACGGCCGACCGATGGTCACCCTCGGTGCGGTCGATCTATCCGGCACGCGTACGACCATGGCGCAAGTGGCGGCGGAGCAATTTGGCATGGGCCTCGACGACGTCTTCGTCCAGATCGGCGATTCAAAGTCCGTCGGCTACAGCGACGGTGCCGCGGGCAGCCGCGTGGCGCGCACGATGACTGCGGCCTTGGTCGAGGCCTGTGATGATGCGCTCGGTCAACTTCGCACGCGCGCCGGCGAGGCGCTGCAGGCTGCACCGGATGACCTGGTTTACGACAAGGGCGCGTTCCGCACGGCCCGCGGCGGCGCGTCGATTTCCTTGGCCGAAATTATGCAGGCGACGCTGACGCAGGGCGCCGTGGTTGGCCGCGGGACATCCGTCAAGCTGCCGCTCGGTGTTGAGGTTGGCGCGCACGTTTGCGATGTCGAGGTTGATCCTGGCACCGGCCTTGTCTCGGTGCTGCGGTATACGGCGTTTCAGGATGTCGGCCGCGCCCTCAATCCGACCGCGGTCGAGGGGCAGATGCAAGGCAGCGTCGTCCAGGGTCTTGGCTGGGCCCTGATGGAGCATATCGATTACGCAGACGATGGCCGTGCGCGCAATGCCAGCCTGTTGGACTACCGCATGCCGACCGCCTTGGATGTCCCTGCGATCGACTGTGTCATCATCGAAACACCCGTGCCGGATGTTCCCTACGGTGTGCGCGGCGTTGGCGAAGTTCCAATCGTCCCGGTCGGTGCCTGCATCGCCAATGCGGTGGCGCGGGCGACAGGCGTCAGGATGACCACAATGCCGATGACGCCGCAACGCGTTCTGGCTGCCCTCAAGGCCGCGGGACAGGCCGAAACGTGAGCCGCTGTTAGGCATGGTACGGGGGTCTATCGTGCGTAAATCCCCGAAATCCAGGCATTTGTCCGGCCGGCATTGAAGGAAGTGCAACAAATTGTTGTTCGACAGAACGGGCGATCGCATCTAGGACTATTCGCCGTTCAACTAGAGCAACCTGTCTTTATTCGGAATCGGAACGATCCCGAATAAAGACGGAAAGTTGCTCGCCTCTAAAGTAGCGATCATCTTTGTGCTTTAAGTTGGAACCGCAATGGCGGTTCCAACTTAAAGCACGATGATCTAGCAATGCGGCCGGTTGGTTCAGTCGCATGCATAGCGAACGGATCGCACAATGTACCGAAACTTCATCTTCGGCCTGCTATGCCTTGGCTTGGTCCTAGCACCGATACCGGCTGAGGCCCAGCGACGCGCGGCAGGCGTGCTGGTCGACGTTGTCGATGAGCGCGAAATCAGCGACACCCAGACCGTCATTGGTCAGCTGGTCGCGACCCGGCGCGCAGCAGTCGCGACCCGCATTGCCGGGGTGATCGAGGGCGTCAGCTTCAACGTCGGCGACCGTGTTCGCAAAGGCCAGGTGCTCGTCACCCTCGACAAGAGCAGGATCGCCATCGAGCGGCGCGCGGCGGAGGCCGCGGTCGGTGTCGCCAGAGCCGGCATCCAGATTGCCGAAGCCAAACTTAAACTCGCCGAGCAGGCGTTTCAGCGCCAGGCGGCGCTGCGCAAGTCGACGGCGTTTTCGCGCAGCCGCTACGATGATCTCAAGCAGACCGCCGTGCAATCACGCAGCGAACGGGCCCGGGCTGAAGCGCAATTGCAGACCGCCCGTTCCAGCCTTGATCGCACCGAGTACGAGCTGTTGCACGCCGTCATCAAAGCGCCCTTTGACGGCATCATTATCGCCCGCCAGGCACAACCCGGCCAGTATATGAACCAGGGCGGCACGGTTGCGACGCTGCTGGATATTTCAAACCTGGAAGTCGAGGCCGATGTCCCGAGCGAGATTGCCAACGGTCTCAGCATCGGAACAACGGTGTCGGCGGTCTTCGGCGGCGGCAGCCGCCATAAGGTTTCCGTTCGCACAATCGTGCCGGTACAGAACGTGTCGACACGAACCCGGCCGGTTCGCTTTGTCGCCAAGCTCAACAAGTTGAGCGGTTCGCATATCGCAATTGGTAGCACGGTGAGCCTGAACATGCCGGTCAGTGCGCCGCGCACAGCGGTCTCCGTCCCCAAAGATGCGCTGTTGCAGGGGCGCGGCGGCTGGATCGTCTACGTTGTGGTTGACAACAAGGCGCAGCCGCGCCCGGTCGAGCTTGGCCAGTCCGTGCACGATCGCATTGAGATCAAGTCGGGGCTCAAAGCCGGCGATGTCGTCGTGGTGCGCGGTAACGAGCGCCTGCGACCGGGCCAGCTCGTCAAGCCACGCCAGGTCGGTGCCGGCGGGACCAAGCCCCAGGGCTGATTGAACCGTCCGGGAGTGGGTGATCGACGATGGATCCGATCAAGTTAGCAATCGAACGCCCGATCGCAGTCGTTGCTGCGGTCATGATGGCGGTTTTGTTCGGCGTCCTGGCGTTGGCGCGCATCCCGATTCAGCTCATTCCCGACGTGCGCAAACCGGTGATCCAGATCGAGACGCTGTGGGCCGGTGCGGCGCCAGCCGAAATCGAACGCGAAATCGTCAATCGCCAAGAAGAGGAACTCAAGGGCCTCGATGGTCTGGCGACGATGCTGTCGACCTCGGACACGGGCCGCGCCCGTATCACGCTCGAGTTTGCGATCGGCACCAACATGGACCGGGCGCTGCTGCTGGTCTCGAACCGACTTGATCGCGTGACTGGCTATCCCGATGAAGCCAGCGAACCGACCCTGAGAACCTCCGGTTCCGACGACAATCCGATTGCGTGGATCATTCTCAAACGCGCGCCCGGCAATACGACCGAGGAAATGGCCCATTTCGGCCCGTTTGCAAAGGACGTCATCAAGGAACGCATCGAGCGCGTCGACGGTGTCGCCACCGTCAACGTCTACGGCGGCGTCGATCGCGAACTGCAGGTGTTGGTTGACCCGGAACGTCTCGCCCAGTTCCGATTGACCGTCCCGGAGGTGCTGAACAAGTTGCGCCGCGAAAGCGTTTCGGTGTCCGCCGGCAACGTCGATGAAGGCAAACGGCGCTACGTGGTGCGGGTTGAAGGCGAACTCGATACGCTGGCGGCTGTGCGCAACGTCGTGTTGCGCAGCGGCGCGGCGGGTGCCGGGCGGGCGATCGGCGATGACACGAACCTCGGCGCGGCCATGCCCAACCCCGGCCAGGCACAAATGGGCCGCGTATTCGTACATGACATTGGCGAAGTTCGTTTTGGTTTCAAAGAGCCGGCTGCCCGCATCCGCCACAAGGGCGAGCCGGCGATCGCGATCAACGCGGTGCGCGAGACCGGCGCCAACGTGATCACGGTCATGAAGGGCATAAGGCAGGCGATCAAGGATCTGCGTCAAGGGCCGCTGGTGCAAGCAAAGCTGACGCTGACCCAGGTCTATGATGAAACGGTCTATATCGACGGCGCCATTGAGCTGGTCATACAGAACATTTGGATCGGCGGCTTGTTGGCCGCCATCATCCTGTTGCTGTTTCTGAGGTCGCCGCGCGCGACGCTGGTCGTATCACTGGCGATTCCAGTTTCGATCGTTGCCTCATTCGTGGCGATGGCGGCGCTGGGCCGTACGCTCAACGTCATCTCGTTGGCCGGGATTGCGTTTGCCGTCGGCATGGTCGTCGACGCGGCGATTGTCGTTCTTGAAAACATCTATCGCTTGCGCCAGCAGGGCATGGGCGCCCGTGATGCCGCCTATCACGGCGCCGCCCAGGTCTGGGGTGCCATCCTGGTCTCCGCGTTGACGACCGTGATGGTGTTTATCCCCATTCTCGTCATGGAACTCGAAGCCGGCCAGCTGTTCCGCGACATCGCCGTGGCGATTTCTGTTTCGGTCATGCTGTCGCTGATCGTCGCCGTCACCGTCATTCCGGCATTGTCGAGCCGTCTGCTCGGCCCCAAGCAGGCCAAACTCAGCATTTTGCCGGTGCCGGTCGTCGACCACTTCGGCAAACTATTTGCCTGGCTGGTGCGCGGCTATGCCCGCCTGACGGTCGCCAGCCGGTTGTTGGGCGTCCTGTGCGTCAGCGCGATTACGGCCGCGGCGATTTGGGGCGCCGCCACGTTCCTGCCCAAACTGGAATATCTGCCCGAGGGCAATCGCAATCTGGTGTTTGGCATTATCCTGCCGCCGCCGGGCTATAACCTGCCGACCACCACCAAGATTGCCGAGCGCATCGAAAACATTGCCCGTCCGCTCTGGCAAAAGCAGGAAGACGGCAATCCTGCGCAACCGCCGGCGATGCGCCATTTCTTTTTCGTGTCGTTCCGCGGCACGACCTTCCTGGGCGGTTCTTCCAAGGATCCGCGCCGTGTCGCCGAACTCATTCCGGTGTTGTCGCGACCGATTTTTTCCGAGCCGGGCACGTTCGGCTTTATCAATCAGCGCTCGCTGTTCGGACGCGGCATTGGCGGTGGCCGCGCAATCGAGCTGAACGTCTCCGGCGACCGGCTTGAAGATATTCTCGGTGTCGCGCTGCGCCTGACCGGCAACATCGCGCGCCACCTGCCGCGCAGCTCCGGCAACCAGTTTCGCCCGCAACCCGGCCTCGAACTCGGCGCGCCTGAGGTGCGGGCGGTTCCCAATCGGGTCCGCCTCGCCGATGCCGGCGTCGATGCCCGGACGTTGGCGTTGTCCCTTGATGCCTACAACGACGGCGTCCGCATCAAAGAGATCACGATCGGAACCGATCGCGTCGACTTGATGCTCAAGGGCCTTGCTGCCTTTAGCGAAAACCGGCGCACCCAGGACATTGGCGCCTATCCGGTTGTGGCTCCGAACGGGCGCATCATCCCGATTTCCGCACTGGCCGATGTCAAGCTGACCGCCGGTCCGGTTTCGATCCGCCACCGCGAACGCTTGCGCACGATCACCCTCGAAGTGCGCCCGGCTGGCAATTTGCCGCTTGAAACAGCGCTGGAGATCATGCGCACCAAGGTGATGGACCCGGTCGTCAAGCAGGGTCTGCCGCCGGGTGTGAGGCTCGGTCTGAGCGGCGCCGCCGACCAGCTGACCAAAACTTGGAACGCCCTCAAGATTAATCTGCTGTTGGCATTGATCATCGTGTTTCTGGTGATGGCCGTCCTGTTCGAGAGTTTTGTTCTGCCGCTGGTCATTCTGATTTCCGTGCCGGTGGCCGGCGCCGGCGGTGTTGCCGGCCTTGCCCTTCTCAATCAGTTCCAGCCGCAACAGCTCGACATGCTGACGCTGCTCGGCTTTGTGATCCTGATCGGGATCGTGGTGAACAACGCGATTCTGCTCGTGCATCAGGCCCGGTACCATCTGCGTGTCGACGCAATGAGCGTCACGGACGCGATATTGGCATCGACCCGCAACCGGATTCGGCCAATCTTTATGAGCACGCTGACCAGCGTGTTCGGCATGCTGCCGCTGGTGGTCTTTCCCGGCGCCGGTTCCGAACTTTATCGCGGCCTTGGTTCCGTCGTCGTCGGCGGTCTGGCACTTTCCGCAATCCTGACGTTGCTGCTGGTGCCGCCGCTGCTGCGCCTGACACTGACCGAGCCGCGAGCCGATGCCGAAACTGCACCGGCGCCGGCTGAATAAGGACAACGGCATGGTTTAGAGGTGAGTTTTGGCAATGCCGCCTGGTTCAAAACAACTTCTCGATCGCAGATCCATGCTGCTTGGCTCGCTCGCAGTGGCTGTCGGGCCGGGTGTCGGTGAGTTCGCCCACGCAGCCGATCGCCTGGTTGCAACACCGCGCCAAGCACGCGGGCCCTTCTATCCGCTGCGCTGGTACGGCGACATCGACAACGATCTGGTTGTCGTCAAAGGCGAGGATGCCAAGGCGATGGGTCGGGTGCTGCATCTCCATGGCATCATCATGGATGCTGCGGGCCAGCCATTGCCCGGCACCAAGGTCGAAATCTGGCAGGCCGACCAGCGCGGTATCTACCGCCATCCGCATGACCGGCGCAACGGTCGCCGCCGCGATCCAAACTTCCAAGGGCGCGGCCGGACCGTGACCGCCTCGGATGGCAGCTATCGTTTCCGCACCATCAGACCGGCACCCTACCCTGGACGAACGCCACATATCCATTTTCGGATCGCGGCACCGAAACGCAGGCGCCTGATCACGCAAATGTATTTTGCCGATGAACCCGGCAATGCCCGCGACCCCCTGTTGCGCGCGATCCGCGATCGCGAACGCCGCGCCCGCCTGATCGTCAAGCCGGAACCCTTTGATCACGTCGAACCCGGCGCCCAACGCGCCTACTTCGACGTCGTCGTGATCGGGCAATGATGCGTTGGTAATGCCGTGCCCGATTGGCCGATTACGTGTCGGGATAACATGCGGTGATGGGGCCAACGCCCGCGTTGAGCGCGACCGGACCATTTCCGCGCTTCAAGCGGGTCCGCGTCGCCGGCCCTGGCGCGGCGTTGGCAAGATTTAATTGTTTCCATTGCAGTTGAACTCGCTTTAAGAGCAACCTCAACAGTTTTCGACATGCACGATCAAGAACCGTATCGCAGGAGCCGCCCATGGTCGACCAAGCCAAGTCCAACGTCATGAAAATCGCCGTGATCCCCGGTGACGGAATTGGTCACGAGGTCGTACCGGAAGGTATCAAAGTACTGGAAGCAGCCGCGTCGCGTTTCGACCTTGCCTTCGAGTTCAAGGACTACGACTGGAGCTGTGAGCGCTACCACAAGACCGGGGCGATGATGCCCGCAGACGGTCTTGAACAGATCCGGGATACCGACGCCATCTTTCTTGGCGCCGTCGGCTTTCCGGGCGTTCCCGATCACATTTCGCTTTGGGGGCTGCTGATCCCGATTCGCCGCCAGTTCCAGCAGTACATCAATTTGCGCCCGGTGCGCCTGTTTGACGGTTTGCCCTGCCCACTTGCAGGTCGCGCAGCCGGCGACATCGACTATTGGATCGTGCGCGAGAACAACGAGGGCGAATATTCGTCGGTGGGTGGGCGCCAGTTCGAAGGCACCGACCTGGAAATGGCGGTCCAACAGGCGATATTCACCCGCAAGGGCTGCGATCGTGTCATGCGCTATGCATTTGAGCTGGCCAAGTCGGAAGGCAAGAAATCCGTAACCTCGGCAACCAAATCGAACGGCATATCAATCTCGATGCCGTATTGGGACGAGCGCTTCGCCGCCATTGCCAAGGACTACCCGGATATCAAGACCGAGCAATACCACATCGACATTCTTACCGCGCATCTGGTACGCAATCCTGACTGGTTCGACGTCATCGTCGGCTCCAACCTGTTCGGCGATATCCTGTCGGATCTGGGACCTGCGACAACCGGGACGATCGCCATCGCGCCCGGCGCCAACATCAACCCGGAGAAGGATTTCCCGTCGATGTTCGAACCGGTCCACGGCAGTGCCCCGGATATCGCCGGCAAGAACATTTCCAATCCAATCGGCCAAATATGGTCCGGCGCCATGATGCTCGAGCACCTTGGCCATGCGGAAGCGGCCAAGAGCATCGTCGATGCCATCGAACGCGTCATCGAGGACAAATCAGTGTTGACGACGGACATGGGCGGCCGCGCCAGCACGCAACAGCTTGGCGATGCCATTGCTGCCATTGTTGCCGGCTAGAGCAACCTGCCTTTATTCGGAATCGGAACGATCCTGAATAAAGGCAGAAAGTTGCTCTAGGGTGGTCGACGCAATGCGGCTAAGGTATCCCGGATTCGGCGCCGGATTCGGGGGTGGCCGGTGCGACTGCGGCGGCTCCGAACCCGCCTTCAATGCGAGGATTAATGCGCAACGCTCTGCAATGGTTCGCGGTCTTGGCGTTTGGGTTGCTGGCAAGCGTCCACCCGGCGTTCGCCGCCGAGGAACTTGAGGGCCTGCTCACCGCGCGCAAGGCCGGCATTGCCCAATCCCAGGGGCGGCTGGCCGAAGCGGTTGCGCTTTACACCGGCGCCCTTCGCGACAGACGTCTGACCAATGATCGCAAGAGCATCATCCTGACCGACCGCGGCGTGGTCCATGCGCGGATGGGCCAGACCAAAGCGGCGATCGAGGATTTCAATCAGGCGGTGCGTCTCTATCCCGAGTATGCGGCCGCCTACAACAACCGCGGCAGCGTTCTGCTGGCGCTCGGGCTGGTTCAGGAAGCGCTGAAGGACATCGACCGCGCCCTCGTTCTCGCCCCCGGTTACGTTGCAGCCTACAACAATCGGGCCGCTGCATTGATCCGGCTCGGCCAGCTCCATATTGCCGTTCAGGACTATACGACGGCGATCAAACTTGCTCCCGGACAGGCCGAACCCCTCGGCGGACGGGCGCGCGTCAAGATCGCGCAAGGCCGTCCCTATGCCGCGCTGCGCGATCTCAACCGGGCGCTGCTCAATGATACGCGTTTTGCGCTGGGCTACCGCTTGCGCGGCCAGGTTCACGCCGATCTCGACGACTTTGTCGAGGCTGCGCGTGATTTGAGCCGCGCCATTGCATTCGACCCGAACACTGCCGGAGCCTACCTCGCACGCGGGCGCACTTATCTCGAAGCGCGCAACTACCAGGGTGCGATCAGCGACTTCACGAAGGTTATCGAACTGACACCAAATGCTTCGACGGCCTATCGTGAACGCGGCCATGCCTATGTCCTCGTCGACCAATTCGAGCGGGCAGAGCGGGACCTGGCGCGCGCGCTGTCGCTGAACCCGAAGGCCGGCATTACGTTTGCCTATCGGGCACTGATGTACAAAAAGCGGGGCCAACCGGAGCTTGGCGCCCAAGAAATCCGCAAGGCCCTGCAATTGAGCCCGAACAACGCCCACGTATTGTGGGCCAAAGGCGAGTTGGAGGAGGCGCTGGCCGAAAACGAAAGGGCTGCGGAAAGCTATCGGTTGGCGTTGGCGCGCGAGCCTGCCCTGAAGAATGCCGAATTCGGGCTGGCGCGGCTCGGCGAGACCGTGCGCGAACAGAGTGGTTATCTCGATGATCTGGAGTTTGCGCCCTGGCGTGTCAGCCGCCAACGAAATCGATATTACGCAATCAATCCGGATTTCCCGCAGCTGCGCGTGCCGTTGGAAATGGTATCTGAGGGACAACCGCAGATCCTTGAATGGCAGGAGAAAGAGGATGACTATGCCGGCATTGGGGTGCTGCGGTTTGCGGCCGGGAAAGTGCGCCGACGCAACGGTGAACAGGCCGTCGAATACACCGCGCTGATCAATCTCAACAATCAAACGGTGGTTGATCTTTACCCCTCTCGCCTCGGTGATCAAGAATCGACAATCAGCTGGAAGAACGGTCGCGTTTCAATCGCCAGTATCGACGGTGTGTCGGCCCAGCACATCCTATTCGAACGGCGCCGCCCGGCTGCAGTTGCCGCTTCATCGCAACGCCGCAGCAACGGCCTGCAGGACAGCACCCCGGCCTGGGCTCCGTGGGCCGATCGCCGCGCAACCGGCTCGCGCCGCCGGTCCACTCGCCGCTATTACAGGGTGCGACGGCGCAAGCCCAAGACACTGTTCGATCTGCTCTTGGGCGGCAATTGATAGACGCTTTCGGCAACTTTGTCTGAGCGGGGTATGATCCCATCCCGCCGCCGGCACGTAATTGCAGGAAAGAGCCACTTTCAAGCAATGACGCGATGGCGCAATCATCAAATTCCGACCCGACCCGCCCGATTGTCGTTTGGTTTCGCAACGACTTGCGCACGTTCGACCAACCGGCCCTCAGCGACGCGGCCGAGAGCGGCTGTCCGCTTGTTCCGATCTACATTCTCGACGAGGCTGCGCCGGCCGCCGCAGCACTTGGTGGTGCGAGCCGCTGGTGGCTGCACCACAGTCTAGAGGCGCTCGGACAAGCGCTTGCTGAACTGGGCGCGCCGCTGATCCTTCGACGTGGTGCGAGCTGCGATATACTCGCCAAGCTGGTCTGCGAAACCAATGCGCAGGCCGTCTACTGCAGCCGTGCTTTCGAACCGTGGGCGCAGGACCAGGAACGCGAACTCGACACCGTCCTCAGGCGCCGTGGCGGCGCGCTTCGGCGGTTCGCGGGCACGCTGCTGCACGAGCCACAACGCGTCATGACCCGTTCGGGCACGCCGTTCAAGATCTATACGCCGTTTTGGCGCACGTTATCCGGTCTGCCAATGCGTGCCTGCAGACCGCGCCCGACAGCATTGCAGAGCCTCAAAACGCCGCCGCCATCCGACGATTTGAATAGTTGGAACTTGCGCCCGACGGCGCCCGACTGGGCCGGCGGTCTGCGCGCGGCGTGGTCGCCCGGAGAAGCCGCTGGCCAGTCTCGCCTGGCGGCCTTCATCGCAACCGACGTTGCAGCCTACAACGCGTTGCGCGATCGCCCGGACCGACAGGCGACGTCGAGACTGTCACCTCACCTGCATTTCGGTGAGATCAGCGCGGCACAGTGTTGGCATGCCGCGCAAACCGCTGCCTGTGCCGCGCCGTCCGCAGCAGCCGGCGTCGAGACGTTTTGCAAGGAACTTGTCTGGCGCGAATTTGCATACCACCTGCTCTATCATCATCCACAAATGCCCGATAGGGCGCTGCGATCCGGGTTCGACGGATTTCCGTGGCGGCCCGACAATGCTGAGCGCGCCCAGGCCCTGCGGGCATGGCAGCAGGGCCGCACCGGCTATCCGATCGTCGATGCGGGAATGCGCGAGCTTTGGGCGACCGGCTGGATGCACAATCGGGTCCGCATGATTGCTGCATCGTTTCTAACCAAACATTTGTTGATCCCTTGGCAACGCGGTGCGGCGTGGTTCTGGGACTGTCTGGTCGATGCCGACCTGGCGTCGAATTCGGCCGGCTGGCAGTGGGTGGCCGGATCGGGCACCGACGCCGCCCCCTACTTTCGGATCTTCAATCCGGTCACACAGGGCCGGAAATTCGATCCCGACGGCACCTACGTCAAGCGCTGGGTCCCGGAATTGCGTGATGTTCCTGCCCGCCACGTCCATGCGCCGTGGTTGTGTGACGATGGTGTTCTCGGCCAAGCCGGTGTTGTGCTCGGGGCCACCTACCCGCAGCCAATGGTCGATCATGCTGGCGCGCGAAGTCGGGCCTTGCACGCCTACGAGCAGATCAAAGTCAGGTCGTAAACTTAGGCCGTAAACTCATAAATCCGGGCGCATTGGTGCCGATTTGGCCAAGCCCGGCAAGGCGCGGCGCTGTGCTAGGTGTGCGGCACGTGCAACACAGTGCAGCGCAGTTTTTCGCGAATCGGTTGTGAAACAGCCGATTGTGTGACTGTAGCGGTTGCGGGACCAGTCATCATTTCAATAAATTAAGACTTGCGGTCGAGGATAGAACCTCGTCAGCTCGTGTGGTTAAGTAGTGCGTATTTCGAGGTGAAGATTGTGCGGCGTTTGGTTTTATTTTTAGCTTTGATGTCTGGTCTGCACGCGGCCATGAGTTGGGCGGCCCATGCGCGGGTCAACGTCCACATCGATATCAGTTCGCAGCGAATGCAGGTCTATGTGAACGGGGCGTTGCGCCACGTCTGGCGCGTATCGACGGGGCGGCGCGGATATCCGACGCCGACGGGTTCGTTTCGCCCGACCCGCCTGGAGCGGCGCTGGTACTCACGCAAGTACAATTGGTCGCCAATGCCGCATTCGATTTTCTTTGTCGGCGGCATCGCCATTCACGGCTCCTATTACGTCCGACAACTGGGGCGTCCGGCGTCCCACGGTTGCGTGCGTCTGGCACCAAGAAATGCGGCCCGGCTGTTCGGCCTCGTTCGCAGGCACGGCCCGCGGCGCACGAGAATCGACGTGACATACTGAATTTGCTAACCGCCGTGTGCGATCTTCCGGGCCGGTCGTTTGGCAAGACTGCAAAGAGGTCTGGTGTTGTGCCGCCGATCGAGCCAACGTTGGACTTTGGTGTGGCGCGATGGGCGAGGCTTGGTCGACTGCGACACCACAGATTGCAGGCGTGGAGCTTGGTTATGCGTTTTCAGAGTGCAGGCAGCGGCCTTGCTGCTCTCTTGATCGTTGTTTCATCTTCAAACAGTTTCGCAACAGAAACTGAAACCGTACCGAGCGCGGCGCAGCCGGCGCCGCAACGCGCAACCGCGGTCGAGGCTGGCGCCAAGGCTGCACCAAGGCCCGATACCGAGGCTGGCGCCGACAGGACGACGGCTCTCCAGAAGCCACCGCTCGACGTCAAACCAAAGGCCACCGAGGCCGCATCCAAAACGGCGGTGCCGGCCGCAGCCAAGCCGGCGGCGCCGGCCGCAGCCCCGGCCAAACCGGTCCGAGCCAGCCCGACCCTGGTCGCAACAATCGATCTTGCAACGCAGCTAATGCATGTGCGCAGCAGCGGCCGGGCGCTCTATTCGTGGCGTATTTCATCCGGTCGCCGCGGTTTCGAGACCCCGCGGGGCAGCTTTCGCCCGGGCTGGATGGCGCGTAAGTGGTACTCACGACAATATGACATGTCACCGATGCCCTATTCGGTGTTCTTCAATCAGGGAATCGCGACCCACGGTACGACGCTCGTCAGCCGCCTCGGCCGGCCTGCGTCGCATGGCTGCATTCGCCTCGCCATCGCCAATGCGCGCCGCTTCTACAATCTGGTTCGCAAACACGGCCTGCAACGCACCCGGATCATTGTCAAAGGCCGCACCAGACACAGCCGCTATGCGACGCGGCGGTCTTCGCCACGCCGCCATCCATCCTGGGGGGGCCGACGGGTTATCGAGCGCCGTTCGCTCGGCGTTGTTGGCCGCCGGCGGTATTTCAATTCCGCACGCAGTTATTCGCGCACGTTATCCCACGTACCGCGCCGACGGATCTATCGTGCCAGGACCCGACGCCTGATCTTTCCGGGTGATCGTTATTGACACGGCTGCGAAAAAGTCCTTGGGCTTCGCCTCAGTGTACTTTCTTCAATCGTCTGAAGTGCCTCAATTCTCAAGCCGGGCCGGTATGATCTACCAATGCGCCGAGCGTTTTTCGGCAAACGAGGCCAGACCTTCTGCGGCTTCGTCGGATTGGCGCTTGGCTGCATGGCTCTCGATCAGGCCGCGTAATGCGCCACCCGAAACATCACCAAACGCGAATTTGAGAGCGAGTTGCTTGGTCTCGGCAAGACCGGCCGGTGCGTTTTCCAGCAACGTTGCAACCATGCGCTCGCCGGCAGCCTCGAGGTCTCCCGGGGCCACGACCTCGTGCACGAGACCAATGCGGCGCGCCTCGTCGGCATCGAAGCGTTCACCGGTCAGCCCATAGCGGCGCAGCTGGCGGACGCCGATGGCATCGTTGAGTTGTGGGAAGATGATCGACGCTGTCAGCCCCCAGCGCACTTCGGAGATCGCAAATCTGGCATCTTCGGCGGCAATGACGATGTCGCAGGCAGCGATGATACCAGTGCCGCCGCCAACGCAAAACCCGTGAACCAGGGCAATGGTCGGCACTGGTAGGCGATTGAGCCGATCAACGGCGCGCGCCGTTGCTTCGGACGCCAGAATGTTGTCCTGAGATGAGCCTTCACGAACCCGTTGTAGCCACTTCAGATCGGCACCCGCCTGAAAGTGACGGCCGTTGCCCTTGATGACGACAACACGCAATCCGGGAACCGACGACAGCGCGTCCATGGCATCGTGAAGGCCCCGAATCAGCCGATCATCGTAGGCGTTATTGCGCTCGGGTCTGTTCAGGCGAACGGTTGCGACACCATGGCTATCGTGCTGCCACAGGACCGGGTCTTCACTCATCGCATTTTCCTGTGCTGGATTTTGCCTCTACGACAGGAGAGTTTAATGTCAACGGCGTATTGTCACAAACTCGCCTCCGACGCAGTGTAGCCCAAGCAGGTGATGTTGCCGGACAGATCGTCACACTCTGGCAAACAGTCTCACGGGCTCACGGGGGTTTGATGGCTGGAGCACTGGCGCAGCTCATCTTGAAACAATAGTTTTCGAGCACTCGTGACAAGAATCATCCGGTAGTTGGACGCAATTGCCGATCAATCCCGTTCACGTCGGCCAGCAAAGATGGATGAGCTGAGCAATGATATCCAAGCGTCGGAGCAGGACACACAACAGGTATCAACGGTCCGACGAACCGGTCGGCGGTGAGGCCCGCGCCGATAAACCGGCTGAAATCAGTGCCGTAACGTCGCGGCGCCGTGTCTTGGGTGGCCTTGTAGGCACAGTGGCGCTGAGCGCAGGCGCGGCGCAAGGGCTCGGCCAGGACCGCAAGTGGTACGATTCGATCTTCGACAAGACCGGTTCGGCGACGCCGAGAAGGCCGCGCACGAAACCGGGCAGGCCGAGACCGCTCGATGATCTGCGCACCGGTCCCGTACCCTTGCGCAGTGACGAGATGCTGGCTCGCATCGACAACGCAATTGCGCACTACCGCAAGATTGCAGCGACGGGCGGCTGGAGAGTCGAAGGCAGGATGCGCCTGTTGCGCCCCGGCGATGATGATCCGGCGATACCCGGCATTCGCCGCCGCCTTGTCATCAGCGGCGACATCCCGGCCAAAGCGGCACACTATTATTCCGGCAGTTATCACTTTGACGAATGGCTGGCCTACGGTGTCAAAAAATTTCAGAAACGTCACGGGCTGCGCATTTCAGGCCGACTTGACCGGCCGACCCGCGCACAGGTTGCCGTCACCGCCGAAGCGCGTCTTAACCAGTTAATCCTCAATCGCAATCGCATTGCAGCGTTGATGGAAGGGCCCGAACCTGACCGCTACGTGCTCGTCAACGTGCCAGGGTTCCAGCTCGAGGCCGTCGAGCGCTTCGAGGTCAAACGCCGCCATCGGGTTATTGTCGGCAAGCCCGACCGCCAGACGCCGGCGATCGCCGCGACCATCAAGGGGCTCAATTTCTTTCCTTACTGGCGCGTCCCCGACAGTGTCGCCCACCTTGATCTGATCCCGCGCCTGGTGCGCGAACCGGAGTATCTGTCAAAGGAACATATTCGCGTTGCCAAGGGCTTCTACGATGGGCCGGAACTCGACACATCGAGCATTGACTGGCGCGTCGCCGATGCCAAGCAAATCAAGTTTCGCCAGGACCCCGGGCCCTGGAATGCCCTCGGTCTGGTTCGCATAAACATGCCGAACAAGGACATCGTCTACATGCACGACACGCCGCTGAAGCCGTTGTTCAAGCAGCGCCATCGCGCGTTTAGCGCCGGCTGTGTGCGCGTCGAAGGTGTGATGGACCTGGTGTCCTGGATTGCAAAGTTCGAGCCGGTGCTTGGTGAGCCGGGTGCAATCGAGCAGATCATTGATACCGCCGATATGGCCGCCCTGCGCGATAGTCGGCCCAAAGAGTATGACATCCAACTCACCCGTCCGCTACCAGTTCACTTCAACTACATTACCGCCTGGGTCGAAGATGACGGGACGGTTGCCTTCAGGCCGGACATCTACGGGCGCGACGGTGCATCTGAACTGATCGGCGATGATGATCCGGACGCACCCAAGCCGCCCGTGACGCTGTCGCCGTAATCTGCCGTCACTGATTGGAGATCTGCCGGATCACGCGTTCGACGTTCGGCAGAATGCGGCGCACGATCTCGGCAACGCCGGCAGCGTTGGGGTGAAGCGCATCCCGTAGCTTCAGTTCGGGACGATTGATGACACCGTCCAGGAAAAACGGATAGAGCGTGACCGAATAGGCCTTCGCCAGTTCGGGATAGATCGCGTTGAAGTCACGCACGTAGTCCGCCCCCCAATTGGCCGGGGCCCGCATGCCGGCCAGTAGAACCGCGATGTTGCGCGCTTTGAGCCGTTGCAGGATTGTTTCTAGGTTCTTGCGCGCAATCGCCGGGCTGACCCCACGCAAGGCATCGTTGGCGCCGAGTTCGAGAATGACGAGATCGGTCGTTTCCGGAACCGCCCAGTCAAATCGTGCGAGCCCGCCAGTGGTCGTGTCACCCGACACACCGGCATTGGTTATGCGGACTTTGTGACCCTTGGCACGCAACACCTTTTCAAGTTGGGTTGCAAAATCCATCCCGGCGGGCAGGTTGTAGCCGGCCGTGAGGCTGTCGCCAAAGGCGACGACGTGCAGTTCTCGGTCTTTGCCGGCGACAGAAATCACGGCCAGAACCGTTGATAGTATAAGGCCCAACGCCACTGCGAGCCCGGCGCGGGCGGTTGAACTGGTCCATGCAATTCCCATCTGCGTACCCACTATCCGATTTCCGATTGAGTTTCCGATTGAACAGTTTCGATACATCTATCGCGCACTATCGAACAGCCTTAGCCCTGAACTAAGAACGTGTTACGGCACCGAACACCCGTCCGGATCGCAATCCCGTCAAGGACCTCGCAATGGAACAACGTCTCGCCGCAAACGAACCGGTCGTCAATCTTCGTGATGTCGAACTCACGCTGGCGAGCAGAGCGGGCCAGGTCGAAATCCTGCGGGGCGTGAACCTGTCGGTCGTTGCCGGGCGCTCACTCGCCATTGTCGGGCCGTCCGGCTCCGGCAAAACGTCACTGCTGATGATTATGGCCGGCCTTGAACGCGCGACACGTGGCGCGGTGGTGATCGCCGGCCAGGACTTCACGCGCATGAGCGAGGATGAACTGGCGGCCGCGAGAGGGCGCGACATCGGGATCGTGTTCCAGTCCTTCCATCTGATTGCGACAATGACCGCGTTTGAGAATGTGGCATTGCCGCTCGAACTCACCGGCCGCGACGATGCGCCTGACAAAGCCCGCAAGCTGCTCGGCGACGTTGGCCTCAGGGAGCGCCTGCATCACTATCCGGCGCAGCTATCCGGTGGTGAACAGCAGCGCGTGGCGCTGGCCCGGGCCATGGCGCCTCACCCCAAGCTGCTGCTCGCCGATGAACCGACCGGCAATCTCGACAACGCCACCGGCGAACACGTGGTCGAACTGCTGTTCGACTTGCAACAGCGCAACGATGCAACGCTCGTACTCGTTACTCACGATGAAGGTCTGGCGGCGCGCTGCGACGATCTCGTGCGTGTGGCCGACGGGCGCATTGCAGACACCAGCAATGCGGAGCTTGTCGCATGAGCCTGACATCCGCCGAGAAAGCGCCGTTTGAACCATCCGGGACCCGCAAACCTGCCGTTGCCAATGTCTTGACCTTCGCTTTACGCGAACTCCGGTCCGGCCTGAGCGGTTTTCGCATCTTCATTGCCTGCATTGCGCTGGGTGTGGCCGTGATCACCGGCGTCGGCGCACTGACCGATGCGCTTGTCAACGGATTTGAACGCCAAGGCCGCGAACTGCTCGGCGGCGACGTCACTTTGCGCCGCGTTCACAAGCGCGCAACAGAGGCCGAGCGCGCAACCCTTGCAAAGCTCGGCCAGGTCAGCGAGACGGCAACGATGCGCTCTATGGCGCGGTTGCCGGATGGATCGGATCAAGTCCTGGTTGAGATCAAGGCCGTCGATCGGGCCTATCCGCTGCTTGGCGGTTTTAGAGTCGTAAGTGGCGATGATCTTGATTCGACCATTCGCACGAGCGCTGGCGCGCTGGTGGCGCAGAGCCTGCTTGACCGCCTCAGGCTCAAGGTTGGCGACGCCGTCAAACTTGGCGACAAAGACATTCCGATTGCCGGTATCATCGACAACGAACCTGACCGCATTTCCGCGCGCCTGTCCTTCGGGCCGCGGATCCTGCTGTCCCATGAAGCCCTGGCTGCGACCGGTCTGATCCAACCCGGAACCTTGATTCACTGGCGCTATGCGATTGCAGCGCCCGACGGCGACATTGACCCGGCGGCGGCGGTCGGCACGATCCGCGCGGGCCTCAAATCGGAGCTCGCCGAGGCCGGCTTCATTGTCAGCGATCGCACCAATCCGTCGCCGTCGATCACCCGCCTGCTCAATCGTCTGCGGCAGTTCCTGACACTGCTCGGGTTGGCGGCCTTGTTGATTGGCGGGGTCGGGGTTGCCAATGCGGTGCAAACCTTCATCGATCGCCGCCGCAGAGTGATTGCAACCTACAAGAGTGTCGGTGCGACCAACCGCATGGTGCTCGGCATCTTTCTCACGCAAATCATGCTGATTGCGGCATTGGGTACCGCCATCGGTTTGATGTTGGGCAGTATCGTGCCCACCGTTGTCAGTGTCGCTGTGGGCTCGGCACTGCCGATCGCGTTGGGACACTCGTTCAGCTGGACCAATGCGCTGATCGGGCTCGCCTACGGCTTCCTCGTGGCGCTTTTGTTCGTGCTGTGGCCGTTGGGACAGGCGGAGCGCATCCGTCCGGCAGCCCTGTTCCGCGATGAGGTGACGGGTGGCGGACGTCTGCCGAGTGGCGGTATGTTGATGGTCATCGCGATCGTCGCTGCCCTGCTGGTGGGATTTGCAACGGTGGTGTCCGGAGGCCCGCGCTTGGCGCTCGGCTTTGTTGGCGGCGTACTTGCCATTCTGCTGCTGTTCTGGGGCATCGGTTTCGCGATTACCTGGCTGGCCGGACGCATGCCGCGGCCACGGCGGCCGGAAATTGCGCTGGCGCTGACCGGATTGGCGGCGCCCGGCGGCCTGACCCGTTCGGTTGTCCTGTCCCTCGGTGCCGGCCTGTCGTTGCTGGTCGCCGTCGCCCTGGTTGATGCGGCTTTGGTGAACGAACTGCAGGGCCGCATGCCGGCAAACAGTCCCGACTATTTCGCCGTCGATATCGCCAAGCGGGACCGGGCCGCATTTGAGCACCAGATTCTGAAACTCGCCCCCGGGACGACGGTCGAAACAGCACCAATGTTGCGCGGCCGCATCATCAGATTGAACGGCACTCTCGCAACCGACGCGAAAATCGACCCGCGCGCCGCCTGGGTTCTGCGCGGCGACCGCGGTCTGACCTTTGCAGAAAAGGTGCCGAAAGGCTCAAAGCTGATTGCCGGCACGTGGTGGGACAAGAATTACACTGGCGAGCCGCAGGTCTCCTTCGTTGCAGATCTGGCCGCAGAGCTCGGCCTTAAGCTTGGCGATACGCTTACAGTCAACGTGCTTGGCCGCAACATTACGGCACGGATCACCAGCCTGCGCGACATTGCGTGGGAAAGTCTTGCCATCAATTTCGTCATGGTGTTTTCGCCGAACACGCTTGCGGCAGCGCCTTACAATCTGCTGGCGACCGTGCGGTTTCCGCCGGGCACGACCGCGGAGGTCGATGCCGCGGTCGGGCGCACGATCGCCAAAGCCCTGCCGCACATTTCCATGATCCGGGTCAAGGACGCGATCGCGGCATTTGCCGGGGTGTTTGGTCAGGTGATGGTGGCGGTGCGCGTTGCCGCATCCATCACCCTGATCGCCGGGGCGCTGGTGTTGGCCGGTGCGCTGGCGACCGCGCAGCGCCGCCGCGTGCTGCAGGCGGTGATCCTGAAGTGTATTGGTGCGACCCGTCGCAAGCTGCTGACGGCGCATTTGGCCGAATATGGCCTGCTTGCCTTGGTTACGGCGGCGGTTGCTTTGGGCGTCGGCACGCTCGCCGCCTGGGTGGTGGTCACGCAGGTGTTGGAGGGAACGTTTGTGTTCTCATGGATGGCGGTCGCCGGCGCGCTGTCGGTTTCGGTGGTCCTGATTCTCGCCTTCGGTCTGTTTGGCACATGGCGAGTGCTGGCCGCCAAACCGGTTCCGGTGCTCCGCGGCCTGTGAACGGGCACCGCAAACAATCGACGAACATGGTGACCCGCTGCCGGTGGCAGACGGCGCAGAATGCTCGGTTTGGTGTCGCCAGCTGACACGTCCATTCTCGGTGTCGCACCTTGCATATTTTGGCCAAATCGGCGCCAATGTGCCCGGACTTATGCGTTTGCGGCTGACAAGGACGTGGTTCGGGGCCGAATGCAGGAGCTGGGAGGCGGGAATGGCGAGCAAAGATCAGGCTCTGGCACAGGCGATGTCCTACTATGACGATCGCGACAACGGTTATTTTGCCGATCTCGCCAGGCTGGTCAGTGTGCCGACCGAAAGCCAGCACGCCGCTGGTCTCCCTCACCTTTCCGACTACCTTGCCAACGCGATCGGGCCGATGTTTGAAGAGCTCGGCTTCGACTGCAAAACCTACCATAACCCGTTCGAAGACGCCGGCCCCGTGTTGCTGGCAACGCGCGTTGAGGACCCGTTGCTGCCGACCTTGCTCTGTTACGGCCACGGCGACGTCGTTATGGGCATGGAAGGCCACTGGGACGACGGTATCGAGCCATGGCGCCTGACGTTTGAGGGTGATCGGATCTACGGTCGCGGTACGGCGGACAACAAGGGCCAGCATCTCGCCCAGATAGCCGCCATGCGGTCGGTCATCGCAACGCGCGGCCGGCTCGGTTTCAACGTCAAGTTCTGTATCGAGATGGGTGAGGAAAACGGATCGAAAGGTTTCCGGGAGATCATCGCCCAGAACCGCGAGGATTTCGCCTGCGACGCGTTCTTTGCATCTGACGGGCCACGCTCGCATATTTCCAAACCGAACCTGACCCTCGGCAACCGTGGCGGCTGTCATTTCGATTTGGTTTGCGATTTGCGCGACGGTGGCCATCACTCGGGAAACTGGGGCGGGGTGCTGGCCAACCCCGGCATTGTCTTGGCGCACGCATTGGCGACGATCACCAGTGCCAAGGGTCAAATTCTCGTCGACGGGTGGCGTCCGCCGCTCCCCGACTGGGTGCGCGCGGCGTTGAAGGACGTCGAACGCGGCAGCGAAGCTAATGCACCGCGCATCGACGAGGACTGGGGCGAGCCCGGCCTGACCCCGGCCCAAAAGATCTGCGGCTGGAACAGCTTCGAAGTGCTGGCGATGATCACGGGTAATCCGGAAAAGCCGGTCAACGCCATTCCGCCGCGCGCGATCGCACGCTGCCAGCTGCGGTTTGTCGTCGGCACCGAGCCGGATCAGATCCTCCCGAGCCTGCGCCGCCATCTCGATGATCACGGCTTTGCCAATGTCGAGATCGTGCCGCAGTCGGGAACCGACGGTGTCAAGTTCCGGGCTTCGCGCGCCGACCCCGACCATCCGATCGTCAAATGGATGAGCGCTGCCCTGCACCGCATCACCGACGGCAATTGCGCGGTCCTGCCGAACTCCGGTGGCTCGAACGTGACGGCGATTATCGGCGATGAGTTGAGCGTGCCCTATATATGGCTGCCGCTCAGTTACACGGCCTGCTCGCAACACGCCCCGAACGAGCACATTCTTGCGCCGCTGATGCGCGAGGGATTGTTGTTGCTCACCCGCATCTATTGGGACTTCGCAGATCCGGAGGTCGGCTTTCGGGCCTGAAGACGCCGGCGCGATCGCGTTGAACCGCAGGCCCATAGCCGCTGTCGACCGTGGGCGGAGGTGATCTGGGCAAATTCCGAACAAGTTCCAAACCGCGGCACGCTGTTGAGATCGATTCGCGCGCGCGCGCCCCGTGCGATGATGCAGCGGAGCTTGGCCAGGCTTGATCACCAAACGAACACCAAGCGCACCAAGCCCGCCAAGCGCAAGGTTGTCCTGGACGAGATCAACCAGTTGGTGCCGTCGGCCCTGCACGTCGCGCGGATCGAGCCGTTCCTGGTCTGTGAAAATGTCCGTCGGCTTCGCCTCGATGTACCTTTTGCCAAGCCACTAGATCATCGTGCTTTAAGTTGGAACCGCTATTGCGGTTCCAACTTAAAGCACGAAGATGATCGCCACTTTAGAGGCGAGCAACTTTCTGCCTTTATTCGGGATCGTTCCGATTCCGAATAAAGGCAGGTTGCTCTAGGGAAGAAATCGCTGCTTGCAGCGGCCCGGCAGAGCGACTTTGCTGCGGCGGGAAACGATCTAGTCGAGATCAAGGCTGACGACGGCGGCGGCATGCGCAATCAAGGTCGAGTCGGCGCCATCGTCACGCATGATTTCGAGACCGCCGTCGACGACTTCGAGCTTGGCCGTGCCATAGGGCAGAATGGATAGGACGTCATCGTGTCGAACGGTGTGCGGTCTTGGCACGCCGATGTGGACGGTGATCTTCATGTCTTCGGGACGCTGGCCGCAGACCTGGGCGATGCTCAGCGTATTGCGCCATAGTGCATCTCTTAGCGCGCGCTGCACCGCCTTGGTGCTGTCGGCACCGCGAATGTCGGTGCCCATGCCGATCTCCAGAGCCACGCGCTTGAGCGCCATCGTTCCTCGTCCTCTCGTCGTTGTCTGTCGGCGGGTCGTTCCGTGTCTTTGGGTCGTTCCATGTCCCCGCGTCACGTGTTGCCAACGCCTGCGGCTTGCCAATGCCGACCAGGTTGGATCACAATCTTGCATATCGTTACGGTCTCGCGGACCGGACATCAAGCAGCAAGGACCAATGTGATGCTCAATGAAGAGATGCAGGCCCTGATCCGGCATCATACGGCCGGTATGGTGGCGACGATCGATGCCAGTGGCAAGCCCGCCGTCTCGCCCAAGGCGACGTTTGTCGTCATCGATGACAAGACCGTGGCGTTCGGCAACATCCGCTCGCCGGGAACGATCGCCAACATCGAGCGACGGCCCGATGTGGAGGTCTGCTTTATCGATGTCCTGGCCCGAAAGGCGGTGCGCGTTACAGGCCGTGCCCGGTTGGTCGACGTCGCCAAGATCGATGCGGCGACCCGGGCCGCCTTCGACACGCACTGGGCGGACTACATCGCCAGCTTTGTCGGCATCGTCGTCATTGATGTCTCGGGCGCCGAAATGATCTTGTCGCCGGCCTACGACCGCGGGCAGACCGAGGCTCAGTTGCGCGCCGCAAATCTTGCAAGGCTGAACCGTCTTTAGAGCAACCTGCCGTCAATCGGGATCGTTCCGATCCCGACTGACGGCAGCAAGTTGTTCGGTTCCAAAGCACGATGATCGAGAGGCTCCGATAGGGGATCGCGTTCCCCCCGCCCGGCCGGGGCCGCCTCTGTCCATGCTCGTTCAGATGGCGCTCGAACCGTGCCGCGCCCGCGCACCATCAAGCGTTGATCTCCGTGCCGAGCGCAGCAACCTCAGGCATGTTTCGCAGATGGCTTCCAGATCGACTTTGCTTCACGCTCTTCAAGGGCGAAATCGAGGCGATAAAGGCCGATCACAACTGCGTCTTCGCCGCCGTTTGCCGCGACGCCCTCGGCGCTGCGGCAAGTCGACAGCGCATCCTGAACGGCCGACCTTTGGTAGCCTTCGATGAGAATGATCCAGTCCGCGACCGCGGCGGGTTCGTCGCGAAGTTCGCGCTCCTTTGCCTTGATCTGGCTGGCGGCCTTGTCGGCGATCAAAAGATGTGCTCCGCAAAGACCTGGGAGACCTGCGAGCCCGGGCAAGACATCGTTCGAAAGCCGGCTCTCAAGGCGATCACGGCGATCGGCGCGTGGCGCCAGCTGAGCAATACCCAGGTAGCCGCCAACACCGTGGCCGTGGCTGGAAGCAACGGTGCAGAACGTCTTTTGCATGCCGACGGCGAGCGGCACGCTTTGGCCGGTCCAAGGGGTCGGATCGTTCAATCGGTCCAGGTAGGCGGGAGACGTCAACGTCGCAAGGCTTTCCACCTGGTAGATGGTGCACAGTCGCGGCGCATCACTGAGCGATCGGTAGCGTAAGCCGCGATGGAAGCCGGGAATGGCAACGCGCTCGATCATGTGCTCGTGCGTGTGCCAGCTTTCATAGTCGGCCTCGCGCCCCTGTTTCAGGTCGTGGATTGCAACAAAACAGCCCGTGCCGGACATCGCCATCGCCGCCTCCTGCGCGCAACACTAGATCATCTTTGTGCTTTAAGTTGGAACCGCTATTGCGGTTCCAACTTAAAGCACAAAGATGATCGCCACTTTAGAAGCGAGCAACTTTCTGCCTTTATTCGGGATCGTTCCGATTCCGAATAAAGGCAGGTTGCTCTAGCTTCACAAGTCCAAAATGCCGGCGCGCCGGCGGGCATGGGATAATTGTAGGGTGATGCAGATCGCGCCCGTCCCGACCGCGCTGCAGTCGCCGGATGCCACCGGCTCGCCGCCAAACTGATACCGTGATATGACAGACACGACAACACCGTTGCAGCAATTTGGCAGATCGGAAGAAGGGTGTCGGCATGCTCAGCCAAGTCCAAGTCGCGCAGTATCATGACAAGGGTTACGTGGTGCCGGACTACAGGCTGCCTGAAGAAACACTTGCGCGAATCCGCACCGACCATAGCCAGCTGCTCGTCAAGCATCCCGAGTTTCGAGACAACTGCCCGGCGCTGCTGCGCTATGATATGCGGTTCTTGAACTATGCGCTCGATCCCGCCATCCTCGAAATGGCCGCGCAGCTGATCGGTCCCGACATCTGCCTGTGGAACATGAGCTTCTTCGCCAAGCCGGCGCTCAACGGCATGCGCACGCCGTATCACCAGGACGGCGAATACTGGCCGATCCAGCCGCTCGCCACCTGTACGGTTTGGATCGCCGTCGACGCGGCCAACGAAGCGAACGGCTGCCTGCGCTACATTCCCGGCTCACACAAAAAGGCTCGATTGATGGCGCATGAAGTCAGTGATGATCCGAACATCACCCTCAATCGTGAACTTGTCGAGACCGAGTATGACGAGAGCATTGCCGAGAGCCTGATATTGCCGGCCGGCGGCATGGCGTTCCACGATGTCTATATCGCCCATGGTTCGCACGAAAACCGATCGCCCGATCCGCGCCGCGGCATGACCTTGCGATTGATGCCGACAACGTCGGTCTACGACCGCTCGTTGGCGCGCCGCCGGCATGGCGAGCGCGGCGGCCTCGACATGTCCGACCACTCGATCTTCCTACTGAGCGGGCGGGATGTCTCAGGGCGGAACGATTTTGTCGTGCGCCCGACGCTGGCGTAGCACGTGACACGCGGCACAGGGTACGCGGCACGTGATACGCGGCACAGTTGGTCTTCGTTCCGACCTGCAAAGCCCTATGGTCGCCACAAAATGACACCGTCCGGACAGGCTGCACGATCAAGGACAGATTTTAGATCCATAACCACACTCTTACGACGGTCGAGCAAACCGGCCACCAGGCTCCAGCCTTGATCCAAGTAGACGTCATGGGAGACCGTCATGGCGACGAGACCGCACGCTTCAATTCCATCGAGATCATGCAGTTCCAATCGGAATTCGCGCCAAACCTCGTCGGGGTCTGCGTAAGGATCGTGGACCAAAACCTCGAGGCCAAATGCTTCGAACTCTCGGATCATGTCGACAACGCGTGTATTGCGTATGTCCGGGACATTCTCCTTAAAGGTCAGACCGAGAATAACGGCGCGGCGCGATTCAATCGCGTTCTTGTTGAGCAGCTTGATACCTTCGCGCGCAATGTGTTCGGCCATCGTATCATTGATGCGCCGGCCGGCCAGGATCACCTGCGGGTTGTAGCCCTCAATTTGTGCGCGATGCGTCAGATAGTAGGGATCGACACTGATGCAATGACCACCGACAAGGCCAGGCGAGAACGGCAGAAAGTTCCACTTCGTGCCGGCCGCTGCAAGCACATCCTTAGTGTCGATGCCGAGCTTGGCAAAGATCGTGGAGAGCTCGTTCATCAGTGCGATGTTGAGATCGCGTTGCGTGTTCTCGATAACCTTTGCCGCCTCTGCGACTTTGATTGTGGGTGCCCTGTGGATCCCGGCCTTGATCACGAGGCCGTAGACACGCGCGACTTCTTCCAGCGTCTCGGCATCCTGTCCCGAGACCACCTTTGTAATCGTCTCAAAACGGTGCGCCTTGTCGCCCGGATTGATTCGCTCGGGCGAATAACCGACTGTGAAATGGGTTCCGGCCTTGAGCTTGGAATGGTGTTCGAGCACCGGTACGCAGTCTTCTTCCGTTGCTCCGGGATAAACCGTTGACTCATAGACGACGATATCACCCCGTTTGAGCGCTCGCCCGACGGTTTCAGAGGCCCTTGTCAGCGCCACGAGGGATGGCCGCTTGGCCTTATCGATTGGCGTTGGCACCGTGACGATGAAGAAATTTGCATCGCGAAGGTCGGCTTCATCAGCGGTAAAATGTAAATTGGAACTCTGCAGGTCGCGTGGGTCGACTTCACGTGTGCGATCCGTTCCTGCGCGCAATTCCTTGATGCGGTTGTCGTCGATATCGAACGCGATGACACGCAGTCCTGCGCGTCCAAACGATGATGCCACGGGTAATCCGACGTATCCCAATCCAATGACGGCAATCGTTCGTTCGCTCATAACTTTACCTTCTGATCGCCATTTTAGGTGATTGAGACCACTAAAGTCCCCTGATCAAGCCACCGGTTTCCAAAGGGCAATGCCCTTTGGCGGGATCGTTAAGGGCAGAGCCCTTAACATATCGCCGCTGTGCGGCGATCCTTGAGGGGCTTTCAGCCCCTCAAACACCCCGACCAGGGGATGATCCCCTGGACCTCGGACTTATT
Source organism: Hyphomicrobiaceae bacterium (assembly GCA_965223355.1). Taxonomy (GTDB): domain Bacteria; phylum Pseudomonadota; class Alphaproteobacteria; order Rhizobiales; family Hyphomicrobiaceae; genus Tectiglobus. The sequence continues at coordinate 300,166 of CBDCWE010000003.1, read as the reverse complement.
TCAGAGGTTGCCTAGGCGGCCTGGAGAAACGAATCAACCACGCGTTTGCGGCCGGCGTCGTCGAAGTCGACGGTTAGCTTGTTGCCGTCGACCTCTGCAACCTCACCGTATCCGAACTTGCGGTGAAAGACGCGTGCGCCAACCACGAACGCTGACGTCGCCGCCGTTGAAGATGCAACCAGTTCACCCTCGATCTGCACCGGGCCGCGCCTGCTCTTGGCGCCCTGCTTGCGCCATTGCGTTTGCGCACGCTGCCAGCCCGGTGTTTCATAATGGCTTTCGAACACCGCAGGGCCTTGCTCGAACCGGCTGGCACCGTATGGATTGGCGAAGCCCTTGTTGAAATTCTGATAAGCGCCGCCGAACGGACTGCGGCTTTCGAGAACCTCGACGTGGCGTTCAGGCAGCTCATCGACAAACCGGGAAGGTGACGCCGACTGATAAAGACCGCGCGCGCGCCGGTTCTGTGCGAACGAGATCTTTGCCATTTTGCGCGCCCGCGTCAGGCCGACGTAGGCCAGACGCCGCTCCTCTTCGAGGCCTGCCAGTCCGCTCTCGTCCAGGGCGCGCTGATGCGGGAACAGGCCCTCTTCCCAACCGGGCAGGAACACGGTGTCGAACTCAAGCCCTTTGGCCGCATGCAAAGTCATCAGAGTGACCCGCTCGCCGTCGTCGGCTTGCTCGCTATCCATCACCAGCGACACGTGTTCGAGAAAGCCGGCCATCGTGTCGAACTCATCCATGAACCGGATCAGTTCCTTGAGGTTTTCCAGCCGCGATTGGGCCTGCGGGCTGTTGTCGGCCTGCCACATTGCAGTATAGCCGCTCTCATCGAGGATCATCTCGGCAAGATCGGTCTGGCGTTGGCTGTCGAGTTGGTGATGCCAGCGCTCGAAGTTCTGTAACAGGGATGCCAATGATCGCCGCGCCTTGCCGGCGATCTCTTCCGTGTCGACGATTGCGCGCGCTGCGTGATACATCGACAGGCCGCGCGCCCTGGCCAGCTCGCGCAGGCGACGCACCGACGTATCACCAATGCCGCGTTTGGGAACGTTGACAATGCGCTCGAACTTCAGGTCGTTAAGCGGATTGAGCGTGATTTCGAAATAGGCGATAGCGTCCTTGATTTCCTGGCGCTCATAAAAGCGCGGCCCGCCAACCACCCGGTACGGCAGGCCGAGCGTGACGAAGCGGTCCTCGAACGCGCGCATCTGTGACGAGGCCCGCACCATGATTGCGATTTCACTGAGCGCGTGGCCGTTGGCGCGCATCGCCTCGATGTCTTCGCCAATGCCGCGCGCCTCCTCTTCGTCATCCCAGACGCTGGTCACGGCCACGCGCTCACCGTCCTGATCGTCGGTAAACAGCGTTTTGCCGAGACGGCCTTGATTGTGGGCGATCAGGCCTGATGCGGCGGCCAGAATGTGTCCGCTCGAGCGGTAGTTCTGCTCGAGACGGATCACCGTCGCCCCGGCAAAGTCCGCCTCGAACCGCAGGATGTTGTCGACTTCCGCGCCGCGCCAGCCGTAAATCGACTGATCATCATCGCCGACACAGCAGATGTTGGGGGAACCCTGGGCAAGGAGGCGCAGCCACAAATACTGGGCAACGTTGGTATCTTGGTATTCATCGACAAGGATGTAGCGGAACCGGCGATGATAGTCGGCGAGCACGTCCGGATGCTGCTGGAACAAGCGCAGGCATTCGAGCAGCAGATCGCCGAAGTCAACCGCGTTGAGGTCCTTGAGGCGGGCCTGGTAGGCGGCATAAATTTTCGCACCCTGACCGTTGGCGAACGCATATGCCTCGCCCTGCGGAACGCGGTCGGGTGTCAGCCCGCGGTTCTTCCAGTTGTCGATCAAGCCGGCCAGCTGCCTCGCCGGCCAGCGGTCCTTGTCGATGTTTTCCGCCTCGATAACCTGCTTGAGCAGCCTGATCTGGTCATCGGTATCGAGAATCGTGAACCCGGATTTGAGCCCGACCAGTTCATAGTGCCGCCGCAGAATACGAACGCCGATTGCGTGGAACGTGCCAAGCCACGGCATGCCCTCGATCGCGGCGCCGACATAGCCGCCGATCCGATGCTTCATCTCGCGCGCGGCCTTGTTGGTGAAGGTCACCGCCAGGATTTGCGAGGGATAGGCCCGACCTGTCGCAAGGATGTGGGCAATTCGTGCGGTCAGTACGCGGGTCTTGCCGGTGCCGGCCCCGGCCAGAACGAGGACCGGGCCATCAAGCGACTGAATCGCCAATTGCTGGGCGGCATTGAGGCCCTCGAGATAGGTGGGCACGGGCGACGGCGCCCCGGCCTGCAGCGCGCGCTCGGAAATACTGAGGTGCTGCGGTGCGCTGGGCGCGACTGCCTCGGGTTGCTTTCGACTCATGGCCATGCGGGCGATTATAGCACGACTGGTGTGGTTGCAATCGGGTGAGATCACAGGCTCCACAGGCGGCCGTCAGTGCGGCCGTCCCCGATGCTTCCGGTGTCCCCGATGTCCCTGATCCCGCCGAATTGCCACGAGATCATGGGCTTTGGATGGCCAAGCCGGGCAGCGGCCTGGTCCGGGCTAGCTCTGAACGGCAGGTTGCACGAGAAACTGCTGATCGCCAACCGTCCACGCTACCCGGCGGCCTTCGGTTTTCGTCCATCGCAACGGTTTGGGATTGGCGTTGTGTTGCACCGGATCGTCCGCGGCGGCGGCCTCCGCTTCAACGATGTTGCGCCAATACGCTGCCCGCGCGCCATGCCTTGGCATCCGACATCGGCGCGGGCCTCGGCGCCTTGACGCCGAGGTGATAATGCCGCATCTGACGGCGTGGTTCGGCCACGGCGGGCGTAGCATCCGTCTGTTCGGTCAAGGGCGAATGTCCTGCCATTGGCAGCTTTCAGCGATCAGTGTGATCAGTATGATCAGCAAGATGGCGACTTTGATGCGGTGTCGCATGATCGCGACACGTGCCGCGTTGACTGCAAAGACAGATGCTGCGAACTGCGCTACTCTTGTGCCGGTCCGGTGCAGCGCTTGAAAACAAAACTGATCTCGATTTAAGGTTCAACGTTCTGATATGTAGATGTATCTGGCATGTAGATGTCAGCAAATGCTCCTGTCAAACCTTGTCAAGCAAAGCACCCAGCGATGTCCAAAGTATCCCGCCATGTCCGATGACAAGCTCAGCCGACCGTTCTGGTGGCAGGCCGCCGAGCCGCCCGAGTTGCCGCAAACACCGGTTTCATCGTCGTGCGACGCGGTCGTTGTCGGCGCCGGCTATACCGGCCTGTCGGCGGCATTGACGCTGGCCCGGGCGGGCAGATCGGTGCAGGTGTTCGACAAACAAAGGCCCGGTGAGGGTGCCTCAACGCGTAACGGCGGGATTTTCAGCGCCTCGATCCGGACCGGCCTCGCCAAGGCCATTGCCAAGTACGGTGAACAAGGCGGCGTTGCTCTTTACCGGGAAGCCCATGCGGCGCGTGAAGACCTCGGGCGCTTCGTTCGCGAGGAAGGGATCGACTGCGACTACAACTTGAACGGTCGGTTCACCGGCGCCGTTACGGCGGCGGACTATGAGGCTCTGGCGCAAGATGCCGAGTTGCTGAACAAATACTTCGATGTCGGCGCCTATGCAGTTGAAAAGTCGCGCCAGCACGAAGAAGTCGGCAGCGATTTCTATCACGGCGGCGTCGTGTTGCCGGATATTGGCCATCTCCATCCGGCGAAGCTGCATGCCGGCATGCTGGGCAAGGCTATCGAGGCCGGGGCCATCGTGCATGGCGAAACGCCGGTCACCGGTATTGCAAGGGGCGCGCGCGACTTCTCCGTGGCAACCGCACGGGGCGATGTGACAAGCCGCGATCTAATCGTTGCGATTAACGGTTATGCGGACGCTGCGTTCGCCTGGATGCAACGGCGAATCGTGCCCGTCATCAGCCGCATTATCGCGACCGAGCAGCTGTCCCCCAATCTGATGTCGCATCTGATCCCGAAGGGGCGGGCCGTTGGTGATACGCGCAAACTCTATCGCTATTATCGTCCCTCTCCTGATGGCACGCGGATCATTATTGGTGGGCGCGAACGGATGTTCGGCAAAGACCCGGCCGTCAACGCCGAGCACATTCGGCGCGGGTTGGTGCAAATCTTTCCCGAGTTGGACGGTGTTGCATTCGAGAAGTCGTGGAACGGATTTGTTGCCTTCAACCGCGATGAACTTCCGCGGCTCTTCCGGCACGAGGGTGCCTACTATGCCTGCGGCTATTGCGGTTCCGGCGTCGTGTGGGCGCGCTGGCTCGGCGCCAAGGCGGCCTACAAAGTCCTCGGCGATAGGGAGCGCGGCCGCACGGCATTCGAGGCGCCGCCACCTGCATCGATCCCGTTTTACACCGGCAAACCGTGGTTTATGCCGCTGATGATCGGGCTCTACGGTCTGCAGGACCGCACTGCGGGTCGCGCTTAGAGCAACCTGCCTTTATTCGGAATCGGAACGATCCCAAATAAAGGCAGGTTGCTCGCCTCTAAAGTGGCGATCATCTTTGTGCTTTAAGTTGGAACCGCAATAGCGGTTCCAACTTAAAGCACGATGATCTAGCCGCCCGCTGCCGAGACGATTGACATCGCCGGAGCAGGGGATTGAGCCGCGGCCAGTGTGATCGGTTGACGGATTTCGAGTATTCCAGTGGATTTCCAAAGAGGAGTTATCCGTATGACTCAGAATCATTTGATTTTCGATGTCGGTGCAAATAACGGAGACGACACCGCATTTTACTTGGCAAAAGGATTTCGCGTTGTCGCTATCGAAGCCAATCCAGAACTGTGCGACGCAATGATTGAGAGATTTACGCAAGAGGTCGATGACGGACGACTTGTCGTTGAAAATGTAGGGATATCGGACGTATCTGAGACTCTGACATTCTATAGCAACGAGTTCAGCGAATGGTCTTCGTTTGTTAGGGTCGGGAAGGCCACAAAACGCTTTAGCCATTCAGAAATACTGGTAGAAACCGAGCCGCTAAGCGCCATGCTTAAAAGGCGTGGCACACCCTATTATTTGAAGATTGATATCGAGGGATTTGAGAGGCGCGCGCTATCAACTCTAGACAGACAATATGCCCCTCAGTATTTATCCTTCGAATTAAATCCCGATTGGGAAGATATCTTGACCATACTGACCGCACTCGATTACTGCGAGTTCAAGCTGGTGCGCCAAGGCAAAGGATTCTTACCAGCTCCGCCACTGGAACCACTCGAAGGAACCTATGTGAGTGCAGATTTCACGGATAGTATGAGTGGATTGTTTGGTCGTGAACTTCCAGGTGAATGGCTGGATTTGCCGCAAATAAAAGGCGCAATCGAACGGGTCGAACAACAATCCCAAGAGAATGTCGCTCGAGGCTTGCCGGATGGTTGGCACGACATCCATTGCAAACTCTGCGGTTAAGTCTGGTAAGTCTGGTATGACCGCTTCAATGGATTTGACTTGACCGAGGGAGCTGAGCGCCATCCTGACCGCCTGATCCCGATTCGGAACCGCCAGCAGCGATCAAATTGTGCGAAAGAAACCGAACGTTATCGGGACGCCATATCGGGGAGTTTGAGGGGCGGATAGCTTTGCATGGACCGGCGCAAAGCGGCGATAGGTCAGCGCTTTCAGCCCTGATAACCCGACCAAAGGGCAGCGGCCTTTCAAAACTCGTGACGTGTTCAGAGGTTGCTTTGAGCGTGTTCGAATGAAACCGAACGGTTCCAACCTGAGGTTCGGCGCTCTACGCTGCCGAGCGATCTCCGGCTGCCCGTTCCTTCAGGCGGTGTGCACGCGTTGATCTGTGCAAGCGAGACAGGCGCTCAAGTCCTTGCTTCTTGTCCTTGAACGGAACCCGCAGCGCCGTTTGGGCCACCTCTGCGAAGTCCGCTTCGCTCAGCAGGCGCAGCTGCGCAAGAATTGGTTTGAATTTCTGATCGTCGCCGAGCGACGCATCGAGGTTCTGCTTCAGCTCGTCGAGCGACATCGTAGGCCTCGTTGTGGGGCCGCGACGCGCACTCTGCACGGCAGAAACGAATTGCCCGATACTAACCGATTCGCAAGGTAGCAATAACTTTATCAATAAGCCCACATCTTTTTGCCGGGATGGTGTTGCGATCGTCGACATCAGTTGATGCAGCCGCCTAAGCGGTTGTAAAGCTTCACCAACTGAAATCGTATCGACGTCAGATGCCATGCTTGGCGAGATATCCGCCCGTCCTACGATCTTGGAAAACTCGTTGAAAGGTTGGCGAAGACTTCCTTTGAAGGCATCCAGCAGCAAAGTCAGTGCTTCGGCTTCCCTTTGCGATGCCGGTGTTCCTTCACGGCTCTGCAAATCCGCGGCGTATGCCTGAATGGCGGACCTGGTGGCGCTAACTTGCATGATTGGTCATCCGTTCTTCGATCGACTGGGCAAGCCTGACAAAAACCGCCTTGACGTCCCTCGTCTCCCTCGGCTTGTCCGAGCGCAAATAAGCAATCACTTCTCCCGCTGATTCCGCAAGAAGTGGATTATGAGGCACCGTCTCCCTGGAATCATACAGATTTTCATCCAATTGAGCGTCTCGAAGCGTCTTGAATATGGCCTCCTCGGCGTCGGGGATTTGACGAAGCGCCTGCCCTGATCGGTAGCCAACAATCCCGCCGATGTGGATGTGGGGACATATGTTGTGCTTCTTTAGTGTTGCGACCTGCCCGACAAAATTCTGTACGGCTTCCACCGAGAGTTGATCCAGCACCGTGGGAATGAAAACGTGCGTTGCCGCACAGAGCGCCTGGACGCACGCGGTGGTCAGTCGTGGCGGCGCATCGATGATGATCCGGCTGAAGCGCTCTTGCACCTGCTCGTCATGGAGGAGTTCGGCCAGCGTGTACCGAATATCATCGTCGCGGGCGCCGAGGAGCCACTCGACCATCAGGCGGTTTTCGGCGGCAGCAAGATCCCACGCTGCAGAGACAAGGCGAAAGTTCTCAACTTTAACCATCCCGTCTTTGCCGACCGACGGTGCCCAGTTTTCATCGAATAGATCATGGGGCCGGTAGCCACCGTCGATCAATCGTGTCGCCCGACAGTCTTGGTCAACGCGCGTTCTGACGTGATCGCGCAGGCCCATCGAAGATGCGCTGCCTTGGTAGTCCAGGTCGATGAGAAGGACACGCTCGCCCTGCGATGCAAAGTGTGCCGCCAGATTTGCTGCGTTTGTTGTCTTGGCAACCCCGCCCTTGAGATTGGCGAAGACCCAGATCGGGATGCACGTGCCGCGCGTGAACCTGAAATAGTCGTCGGGTTTGACGATCGGCAGCTTGAGCCAGATCCCGTGGCCTTCGCGCCGATACCCGTTCTCCTGGACGCGTGCCACAGCACCTAGCGCGGTGTTTATTCGCCCTTCCAATTTGGCGATGAGGCCTTCGAGACGCTCAATTTCATCACGCAGTTTCTGTTTGCTTTGCAGCCATTTCATAATCACCGGCCACGATCGTCTCAGTCCCCAGCCAAACACGACGACGATGACGAAGGCGATCATGCTTTCAGTGGCGTTGTCTTGCAGACGACTCCAGAATTTGTCCCAATCCCACGACACGCAACACTCCTCCACGCGGCCTTCCAGCACTTCATTGGATAAATTCCGAGCATATCGCGAAAATTTCCTGTTTGTCAGCCGCCTCTCGAAGTGGCGCGGTCAACAACTGGCGGCGCCCGAAGCACCGCCAACTCCTGACATCGTCTGCACGCGCGCGCTGATACCGCCTCAAGCCCCATGAATTGACATACTTCATGGGGCTGAGGCTGCTGCGCCTGGCAGGCGCCGTGCGCGACGCGATGCCGGCCGGCAGCAGGGTGATCGCCCGGTTGGCGCAGGCCGCGGTGATGACTTGGAGACACCGCTCGCGCCACCCGTAAACGTCGCCCGCCGTCAGCTGCGCGCACACCGGGTTCGCAATGCGATCGCGGCCCGAACTTGGCCAGGCGCACCGGCTTTTGGTGCGCGCTTGTTGGCGGGGCTCACCTTCCGCGCACGGCACACGAGGGCATCGCCGCCCGTCACAGCCGTAGGCGCGGCGTAGCGGCGGCGTAAATTCTGGCGCCAACCGTCGGCACCTGGTAGGGAAAAGCCTGCCGGGCCAAGCGGCTCTCCATCAGATAAGGGGGCACCCTCGAATCGCAGTCTATGATTTGCAGTCTTGCCGGACTGATAGATCAAGGACACACCGAGGATGCCCGACTTTGATGTTACGCTGAACCTGCCTGGTTTCACAATTGCCAGGACGAGCGGTTTCAACCCAATCGTGCATGACCTCGACGGCCATCATGAGCCTCATTGCCCGCATTGCGGCGGCTCAGACCTGCGCAAGAAGGATAAGGTGCGCCGCCACGTCTGGCACGAGAGTGTCGGCCTGCGCCGGGTGCTGCTCAGGTTTTCGGTTTGCAAGTATCACTGCCGCGGTTGCGGCCGTTATTTCCGCCAGCGTCTGGATGGCATCCAGCCCTGGCAGCGCTCAACCGAGGCATTGAAAAAGCAGGTCTATCGCCAGCACAGCCATGGTATCTCACGCAAAGGCCTGGCACAGAACTTTGACAAGTCAGACAGCACGATCGCGCGCTATTATGATCACATGTACGAGCTGGAGAACCGCAAGCTCATGACGCTGCAGATCCCACGCGTGCTTGGTATCGATGAGCACTTCTTCTCGCGTCGCATGCGGTTTGCAACGACGTTTTGCGATCTCAAGAAGCGCCGCGTGTTTGATGTCACGCCAGGCCGGTCAGCTTCGTCTCTTGGCCCGTATCTATCAGACTTAAAAGATAAAAGCCGGGTTCGCATCATTTGTATGGATCTCTCCGAGAGCTATCGCTCGATTGCGCGCAGCTACTTTCCGGGAGCCCTCGTGGTTGCCGATCGCTTCCATGTGGTGCGCCTCGCGCTCTATCATCTCTTGAAAACCTGCCGCCAGATCGATCCGGAACTGAGCACACGCCGTGGCACGGCGAAGCTGCTGCAAAGGCATGGCCACAACCTGAAAGACGATCAAGCAGAACGCCTGTCGGCCGACCTTGCAAACCAATCAGCCATTGCCAGCATTTACGACTTCAAGGAGGATCTGATGACGGTGCTAACGGCCAGGAACCAGACCAAGGATCAGTGCCGCATTCTGGCCCACCGGCTCCTTGATGCGATCGCCGAACTCAAACAAAGCGGCTTTGAGAACTGCCAAAAACTCGGTCGCACGCTTGAAACCTGGCAGGAGGAGATCGGCCGCATGTGGCGGTTCTCACGCTCAAACGGCATCACCGAGGGCTTTCACCGACAGATGAAACTGATCCAGCGCCGCGCCTTCGGCTTTCGCAACTTTGACAACTATCGTCGACGTGTTCGCGCACTCTGCGCATGAGCTGTGACGAGATAGAAGGAAAACTGATAGAACGCTAAGATAAGCCGCAGATCATAGACCTGCCCCCGTTTTCGACGAAGAGCCGCTCAGTGCATAATCCCTTGTTATGTCTCAATTTGTCTTGAGATGGCGCAACCTGCCGAAGTGCAGCTGGTGCGGTCGAGAGGACTCGAACCTCCACGGGTTGCCCCGCTAACCCCTCAAGCTAGTGCGTCTACCAATTCCGCCACGACCGCACACCAATTCCGGCACGGCTTAGATCGCCGAACGCCAAGGCCGCGTCAGATATCAAGCTTTCGGCGAAATTGCAAGCCGCGCGCTTGCGCCATATGGTTGTGCTCGGCGCGCCGACGGCCGCCGAAATAGGACAGGTTGCCAATGCTATGGTCAACGCATCAACCAAGCTGCATCGCCAACCGGCACCGAAGGCGCCGTTGACCGCGCAACCGGTTGCCTGGGCGCGGTCTGTCGGCGCCGTTGCCTATGAGGCAGCCGTCGCCGCCATGGAGGCGCGCGTCGCCGCCATCGCCCGTGGCGAGGCGAGCGAACTGCTTTGGTTCCTCGAACACGCCCCGATTTACACGGCCGGCACCAGCGCCCGGCCCGGCGACCTCCTGGACCCGGATCGCTTTCCCGTTCACCGCAGCGGTCGCGGCGGCCAGTACACCTATCATGGTCCCGGTCAGCGCGTCGTCTACGTCATGCTCGACGTCAAGCGCCGGACCGGTGATTTGCGTGCCTTTGTCGGCCTGCTGGAGCGCTGGCTCATCACCACACTCGCCGGCTTTGGCGTGATCGGCGAGACCCGCCAGGACCGCGTTGGCGTCTGGGTTCGCCGGCCTCGGCTGTCACCATTGCGAGAGGACAAGATTGCGGCGATCGGCATCCGCGTGCGCCGCTGGGTCAGCTTTCATGGGCTGAGCATCAATGTTTGCCCGAACCTCGAGCACTTTTCAGGTATCGTGCCCTGCGGGGTCGCAGATCACGGTGTCACCAGCCTGCACGATCTCGGCCTCGAAACGATGACGCTATGGCAGGTCGATGCTGCGCTGTGCGCATCATTCAACGCCTGCGTTGGTCAAATCGGCGAACAGGTCGAACCGCCGTTGTCGCTGTGAGGCCGCTCATCCCATCCGGCCCGGTGCCCGCACCGGCGTGCCGCTAAACCCCTGGCGGCACGGTTCCAGCCTGACATGCGAAATTCCCGCCACTGCCGGGTCGACTGTTGGCGACCGGCACCGCGTTGCGACACGATCAACGCTTGCCCGGCTTTGCAGCGGGGCCGGGCCGCGCAGGCAGCTCTCCGTCATAGTAGAGCAGGCCGTTTTCGATCGTCACCCGCTCGCGGCCCTCAAGAATAAAGTCGCGTCCGGGATCACTGTCGATCCGCACGATACAGCCGTTCGTGCAGAGTTGTTTGAGCGTTCCCCCAGAAGCGACCTTCCGATCGACGCGCGCGCCACCCTCGATGATCGTTATTGTGTGCTGAGCGGTATCTGCGTTGGTCAGCGTTGCAGCGAGCGCCGGCGGTGCGACAAAGGTGCCAACCGAGCCGGTCAGACCAAATGCAACGATGACATTTCTGAGCGATCCGGTTGACATCTTCATGTTGGGCTAGCCTCGCAGTGAACCTTTGCGAGCCCCGCTAGCTCGCTTTGCAGGAGCTTTTTTGGCCGCCGCCTTCTTCTTTGCCGGTGCCTTCTTGGCAGCGGCCTTTTTCTTTGCAGGAGCTTTTTTGGTCGCCGCCTTCTTGGCTGGTGCGGCCTTCTTGATCGCTGCCTTCTTCGTTGCCGGTGCCTTCTTCATTGCCGGACGCTTTGCAGCAGCCTTCAACGGCGCCTTCTTCTTGGCAGCAACCTTCTTCTTGGCGGGCGCCTTCTTGACCGCCGCCTTCTTGGTTGCGGGTTTCTTTGCTGCAGCCTTAGCGGCCACCTTCTTCCTAGCTGGTGCCTTCTTCGAGGCTGCCTTCTTTGCAGGAGCCTTCATACCTTCTTCCCTTTCCTCTAACTTACCCGGGTGGGGAATGAACTAACACCGCGCGTGAACACCACGGCACTAGAACACTTTGCAGTCTCGTGTTTTTCCGTCTTCACTACAAACGGAATTTTCCGGTGACCGTTATCGAAAAAACCGATAGATAGGCATGGTGAATCATTGTGCGGCATCATCCGCACAATTTGGCGCACAATTTGGCCTTGGTCGTGTGCGTCACTTTGAAGACCTTACCTCGTCTGCTTTTGGTCATGGATATCAATCTCGCCCGCACCTTTCTCACCGTTGTCGACACCGGCAGCTTCATCGAGGCTGCGCGCAAGATGCACTTGACCCAGTCGACGGTGAGCGCGCGTATCCGCAGCCTCGAATACCTTCTCGACAAGGAACTGTTCGAGCGCTCGAAGTCGGGGGCGAGCCTGACCAGCGCCGGTGAACAGTTTCGCCGTCATGCGCTGGCGCTGGTGCGGGTTTGGCAGCATGCCCAGATGGAAGTCAGCGGTTCCGACAAGCATCGCGATCACCTGTCGGTCGGTGCCCACATGAGCTTGTGGGACGGCTTCCTGCTGAAATGGATTTCATGGTTGCGCGTGAACATTCCCGACATCGCAGTCAGCGCCAGTGCCCAGCTGCCGGGGGCCGTGACCCAGGGCATGTTGGAGGGCACGCTTGACATGGCCGTGGTTTACCACCCGATGCAATACGCCGGCCTTGTCTGCGAGCACCTGTTCGATGAAGAGTTGATACTTGTCACCAGCGTCAAACCGGGCGCGCGGCGCAGCTCGCATGACTATGTGGTGCTGGACTGGGGACCGGATTTCGAACTCGAACACGCCGCCGAGAACCCGGACGTGCTCAATCCGGATCTTAGTCTCGACATCGGCACAACCGGGATCGAATACCTGCTTGCCAACCCGGCAACCGGTTACTGTCCGCGCCGCGTCGTGCGACAGCACATTGCCCGCGGCCGTCTCAGGGCGTTGCAGCGGGCCAGAAAGTTCTCATACCCGGTCTATGTCGTCTATCCGGAAGTGCGCGACGAAGACGCCTATGAGCCGATTTTGGCGGCGCTGCGGCGCGAAACGTCACGCGTTGAACGATCGCTTTGAGCTATCAAGCCCGCCGTGCCCGATGCCTGCGGCGCCCGCTTTGACATCCGCCGCCGCGGTGTGCGCCGTTCGCGACAGACCGGCGTGGCGCCGACACGGCCGAAGGGCACCAACTCTCAGTTTGTGCCAAGAGACTTTGCTGCAAATTGCGCCGGCCGCGCAGCGATGACGTCGCCCTCAGGCGGGGCCGACGGAAATCGGCAGCGAGGGTTGCGAGGGATGCGCCGGGCTGTAGCCGTCAGCGCCTGGCCGATCGCCGAAGCGGTTTGATGCCTCCTCGCCGGGCTGGATGTGCAACCACAGCGTTCCGGCGACGGCCGGCACCATCGTCAGCGCGACAATCCACCAATAAACCGGAGTTCCGGTCTCCAACGCCTGTTGACCGAACGCCAACAGGGCGCCGACCACCAGCAACAGGGCCAGAGCAACCTTGAAGCCGAATCCGATGATGACCCAGATCCCGCCGAAGCCGACGTCGTGCAAGCGCTTTACGGCCGCCGTCAGGCATAGCCAGAGAACCACCAGCTCAAACACTTGTACGCCGGTGGCGCGAAGCGAATAAAGGCCGCTCCACGCCAAGCCGTAGACGGCAAGTTGCACGACGAAAAGGGCGACCGCGATAACCAGCAGTCCCTTGCGATTGATCCGTCCGTGCGGACTAAGAGAGGTTGTGACAAGTAAACGAAACATGGAAAGGTCCACCTACGCGACCCGACATGCCTCAACAATAGACCAGGATGTTTGATGAAGAGTTAGTTTGTCGCAAAACTCGTTAGAATGACATTTACCATTCGCCGTTGCGCTGTCGGCTCAGGCAAACTCCATAATGACCTCGTCGACCGCCAGGCTGGCGCCCTCTTCGGCCTTGATGATCGTGACGGTCGTGTCACGTTCGGCGCGCAGGATGTTTTCCATTTTCATGGCCTCGACGACGGCCAACGCATCGCCCGCCTTTACGGCCTGACCCGCCGTCACCATGATTGACTTGACGAGGCCTGGCATCGGGCACAGCAGCACCTTGCTGGTATCGGGTGCGGGTTTGTCCGGCATCAGCGCCATCAGTTCTGCTTCGCGCCGGGTATAGACATGGGTGTTGACGGCGGTGCCGCGATAGGCCAGGTCAAAGCCATTGAGGATCGGGCGAACATGCACCGACACGTTGCGCCCGCCGACACTGCCGGACCACACCGGCTGGCCGGGCCACCAGCTTGTCTGAACGTCGACGGTGTGCTGGGCCTGGCCCTGTTCGTCACACAAAGTTACGATGGTCGTCTCCCCCAGCCGACCCTCAACATGGACCGGTTGGGTGATATCGCCGAGCTGCACCAGCCGGTCGATCGCAAACGCGACCAGCGGTCCGTTCATCTGGTCCGTGATCTCCCGCCGGCGCACGTTCGAGAGGTGATCGATTGAGGCTGCAACGGCCGCCAGCACCGCAACGGCCTCGCCCGCCGGTGCCTGGCGTTCAAACCCGTCCGGATATTCCTCGGCGATGAACCCGGTGGAAAGCTCACCTTTTCGCCAGCGCGGATGCTGCATGATGGCACTGACAAACGGGATGTTGTGCTGGATGCCGTCGATGTAGAAGGCGTCAAGCGCGTCGGCCTGGGCATCGATCGCGGCCTCGCGGGTTGGTCCGTGGGTCACCAGCTTGGCGATCATCGGATCGTAGAACATGGAGATTTCGCCACCGTCGACGACGCCGGTATCATTGCGCACCGTAATCCCGTCGCTGACCCGTTCTTGAGGCGGACGATAAGCGGTCAGGCGGCCGATCGACGGCAGGAAATTGCGATAGGGATCCTCGGCATAGACGCGGCTTTCAACGGCCCAGCCGTTGAGCGACACCGCCGACTGTTTGATCGCCAGCTTTTCGCCGGCGCCAACCCGGATCATCTGTTCGACGAGATCGACCCCCGTGACCAGTTCGGTAACCGGGTGTTCGACCTGCAGGCGGGTGTTCATCTCGAGGAAGAAGAACGATCGGTCCTGGCCGGCAACGAACTCCACGGTGCCGGCGGAATCGTAATTCACCGCCTTGGCCAGTGCCACCGCCTGTTCGCCCATCTTGGTGCGTGTGGCCTCGTCAAGCAGCGGCGACGGCGCCTCCTCGATGACCTTTTGGTTGCGCCGCTGAATCGAGCATTCGCGTTCACCGAGGTGAATGACGTTGCCGTGCTTGTCACCGAGCACCTGCACCTCGATGTGGCGCGGATTGACAATGAACTTTTCGATGAACACGCGATCATCGCCGAAGCTGGATTTCGCCTCCGACTTGGCAAGCTGAAATCCTTCCTCGACCTCTCTGGCATCCTCGGCGATCCGCATGCCCTTGCCGCCGCCGCCGGCAGATGCCTTGATGATCACCGGATAACCGATATCTGCTGCGATGCGCACCGCGTCGCGAGGTCTGTCGATTTCGCCGAGAAAGCCGGGGACGGTCGAGACCCCGGCGGCCGCGGCTGCCTTCTTGGATTCGATCTTGTCACCCATCGCCGCGATCGCTCCGGCATGGGGACCGATGAACACGATACCGGCATCCGCCAGTGCCGTCGGGAAGGCTTCGCGTTCTGACAAAAACCCGTAGCCGGGATGGACCGCCTCGGCACCGGTCCTGCGGCAGGCGTCGATGATGTTGTCGATCATCAAGTATGACTGTGCCGCTGGCGGCGGCCCGATGTGCACCGCTTCGTCCGCCATCTCGACGTGCAGCGCCTCGCGATCGGCATCCGAAAAGACGGCGACCGTGGCAATACCCATGCGCCGTGCGGTCTTGATGATGCGGCAGGCGATTTCGCCGCGATTGGCGATCAGGATTTTCTTGAACATCGATTGTGCCGTCCCCGTCTGTGGCTCTCGCGAGCAGCAACGACCAATGGCTCGCACCGGGCAGAAACACCAGTCTGGGCCATAAACCCATAATTCCGAATGGATTGGTATCAGTCAACTTGCCGTGCGGCTGGGAGCCACAACGTCGGGCTCCAATGGCGTTTCCGACCACTAGTGGTCTGTATCACTTAAAATGGCGCATTCAGATGCGCTGCCCTGGTTCGTGAGCAGGAAGGCGTGTGAAAGCATAGCGTGTGCTATGGTGAGCACGGCTGACGCCCTCACGGGCCAGGGCAGCGCACCGGAGGCGCTCAGATTTGGCCTGATGCAGGCGTTGCGGCGGCCTCATGATGCGCCAGCATCACCACGGCCACCGCGCCTTGGCACAGACCAAATCTGAGCGTCTGAATACACCATTTTAAGTGATACAGACCACTAGATCATCGTGCTTTAAGTTGGAACCGCTATTGCGGTTCCAACTTAAAGCACAAAGATGATCGCCACTTTAGAGGCGAGCAACTTTCTGCCTTTATTCGGGATCGTTCCGATTCCGAATAAAGGCAGGTTGCTCTAGTCGTCGGATGCATCGACGGCTGCCTGGCGCAGGGCGACGCTGTCGCGGACTTCGACATCGAGCAACTGCGCCGCGAGCGCTACGGTGCGCCGTTCGTCGTGATCAATGTTGCCATCGGCATGGGCGACCTGCCACAGGAACTTGACGATCTGCCGGCGGCCGTTGCGGTCGAGCCGTTGGTGGAGAACGCGTGTGAAGCGATGGATGTCGACGGCATCGGCCTCGCGTGATTGCGCCGTCGTGATCGTGCGCTCGACGTCGTCATCCGACAGCTTGTAGTGCGCGCTCAGGATGTGGCGAAGCTCGGTGTCTTCTGCCTCGGAGCGCAACCCGTCGGCGCGCGCGCAATGCACCAGCAGCGCCGCACAAGCAATTCTCAATTCCTCTTCGTCCGTAATCTCGGCGGGCTTGTTGTCAAAGAGCTCGCCAAGAAAGGCTTCGATGTTGCGCAGCATAGCCTCGAACTCGCCTTCGTGTTTGTGCACCTCAAGGCACGATGATCGCCACTTTAGAGGCGAGCAACCTGCCTTTATTCGGGATCGTTCCGATTCCGAATAAAGGCAGGTTGCTCTAGTGGTCGATATGGACTTCGATGCCGGCGCTGGCAATGACGGTCAGATCATCCGCCTCGGGATCCGGCACGTCGAGGCCGCCTTTGACGACTTTGACCGTGACTTTTCCGTGCGGCAGGCGCGCCTTGACGGCCTCGACGTCGACTTCGCCGGGGCGCTGCACGCCGATAGTGACCGTGACGTGCATATCGGCCGGGTCGATGTTGAGGGCGCGCAGAAACGACAACGAGCTGTGATAGAGTGCATCATCGACGGCGCGCACGGCCGCTTTGGTCGAGTCGCCGCCATGGAGTGCGGTGCCGGCACCGAGTTCCAGTATTGCCCGTTGCAAGGCCATATCCATCTCCCGCCCGGCCGCCCCAAGCCCATGATCTCATGTGCGATCGGGGGCTGGCCGGGCGGGGCAGCGAAATGGTACGGTGATTCTGCCTTAAGTGGACAGGATCCAGGCCGTAAACTCATGACTCCGGACGCGTTGGTATCGGGTAATTTGCGTCGCTGCCAGGTGCGAGGATAGCGACGATGTGGTTGATTTTCAAATCCTTGGCGCAGCGCAGCAAATTGGCGCTATCCTGCGGCCGCCGGTTTGGCACTGTGATCTTCAGTGTTGCGCGACGCGAACGGACAACCGGCCCGTCGGCGGTACCGGGCCTTGCATATCATCGCCAAATCGGCGCCAATGTGCCCGGGTCTATGAGCTTACGGTCCAAAGCAACCCGCCTTTGGTCGGACTCGCAATGGCGGTTCCGACTTAAAGCACAAGGATGATCGCCACTTTAGAGGCGAGCAACTTTCTGCCTTTATTCAGGATCGTTCCGATTCCGAATAAAGGCAGGTTGCTCTAGTGGTCTGGATCAGACGCTTGTCTCCGGGTGCCGGTCGGATCGCGTTGGTCGGCCCGGAACACGGTCTGAAGAGTTGCCTGGTTTTGCGGCGACCGTGGTTGACAACCAAGTGTCGGTGACGGACCACCAGGCCGTCTCCGCTTCTGGCGGACTTGATCTAGCGTGAGGCAGTCGATGTCAGAGGACCAGCAGGCAGGCTTCGATATGGCGGATGAGGCCGCGGCATACGTCGTCCTTGCCCGCAAATATCGCCCGGAATCATTCAAGGATCTGATCGGCCAGGACGCGATGGTGACGACATTGCGCAACGCCTTTGCGTCCGACCGGATTGCGCAAGGTTATATGCTGACCGGTGTGCGCGGCGTTGGCAAAACCACGACGGCGCGCATTCTTGCCCGCGCGCTCAACTATTCCGGCGCGGGAATTGCCGATAAACCGACGGTCGATCTCGACGGCTACGGCGAGCATTGCCGCGATATCATCCGGTCGCGTCACCCCGACGTGATCGAGATGGACGCGGCCTCAAACACCGGCGTCGACAACATTCGCGAAATCATCGAAAGCGCGCGGTATAAGCCATTGGTGGCGCGCTACAAGGTGTATGTCATCGACGAAGTTCACATGCTGTCGAAAGGCGCCTTCAATGCGCTGTTGAAGACGCTCGAAGAACCGCCCGGGCACGTGAAGTTCATCTTTGCGACAACCGAAGTGCGCAAGGTTCCCGTCACCGTTCTTTCGCGCTGCCAGCGATTTGACCTGCGGCGCGTGGATGTGGCCGCGCTGATCGCCCACTTCGCGCGCATCGCCAAAGCAGAAGGTGCGGTAGCCACAGACGATGCGTTGCGGCTGATCGCGCGGGCTTCTGAAGGGTCGGTGCGCGATGGCCTGTCGATCCTCGATCAAGCCATCGCGATGGGTCAGGGCAACGTCGATGTCGACGGCGTCAGGGCGATGCTCGGACTTGCCGACCGCGGGCGGATCTTCGATCTTTTCGAGATCCTGCTTAAAGGCGACACCGGACAGGCGCTCGCGCACTTGACGGCGCTCGACCGCGATGGCGCTGACCCGGTGCAGGTTCTCAGTGATCTCGCGGATGTGGTTCACGCCACGACACGCACCAAGATCGCCGGACCGGACGCCGGCGGCGAGGCGCTTTCAGGACAGGAAAAGCAGCGCGCGGGCGATCTTGCAGCCACCCTTTCGATCCCGATCCTGTCGCGGATCTGGCAAATGCTGTTGAAAGGCATTGACGAAGCCGGCCGCGCGCCCAATCCGGGCACCGCCGCCGAAATGGTGCTGATCCGCATTGCCCACACCGCCGACCTGCCAACGCCGGACGAACTGATCAAGGCGCTCGGCGATGGCGGGACAAAGGCGCCGCGTGCCGACCAAGCCGTCGGCAACGGCGGAGCGCCGGCCAGGTCAGGCGGGGGGCCGGCCGCGCAGGCGGTTGCGAGCGCAGCCGCTGAACCAATCGCGATTGGCGCGACAAAGCCGCCGGTCGCCGGCCCGCAAAGCTTCACCGAGGTTGTCCAGCTGGTCGGCGAAAAGCGCGATGCAATGCTCAAACTGCATCTCGAAGAGCATGTCAGCCTGATCAGGTTCGAGCCCGGCAAAATCGAGTTCTATCCGGTCGAGGGAGCGCCGAAGGGACTTGCCGGCGAGATTGGCGAAAAGCTGACGCGGTGGACCGGCGAGCGCTGGATTGCCATCGTCGGACGTGACAGGGGCGAGCGCCCGATTGGCGAGGTGCGCCGTGAACAGCGCGCCGCCGAGGTTGCCGAACTCAAGCAGCATCCGGCGGTCGCCGCGGTGCTGGATGCCTTTCCCGATGCGGAGATTACGGATATTCAACCGTTCGAGAGTGACGGTGGTACGACAAACAATGATTAGGCCGTAAACTCATAAATCCGGGTACATTGGCGCCGATTTGGCAACCCCAAGCCGATGATCTTATCGGCGAGTGGGCCGGCAACGCAGACCCGCTTGAACAGCGGAAATGATCTCGCAGCGAACAACCAGAGGTTGTCACCAAACAAGGAATACCAAATGCGCGACCTGATGGGCATGATGAAACAGGTTCAAGAAATGCAGGCGAAGATGCAGCAAATGCAGCAGGAGCTTGAGAACCAGGAGATTACAGGACAGTCCGGGGCCGGCATGGTCAGCGTTACACTCAACGGCAAGGGCGAGATTCGCGGCCTCAAGATCGACCCCACGCTGATGAAACCGGATGAAACCGAGATCGTCGAGGACCTCGTCATTGCAGCCGTTCAGGATGCCAAGGCGAAGGTCGATGCCGCCAATCAGGAAAAGATGAAGGACATGGCCGGCGAGCTGCCGCTGCCGCCGGGTCTCAAGTTGTGGTGAGCACCTTGCGAGGGGCAAGAGAGCGGTTTAAGTCGGCCCACCGGGCGGGGCTCAAGCGCGTTGTCAAACACGTTGCGGGCGCGCCGGCGAACCCCGAGTGATCGCCGGCTTGTCGCCAGGCGGTCGCCGGGTGGCCGCCGGATGGTCCGGTGGCGCGAGGCCAGTCACCAATTTGATCCCGCGCAACTTGCCCATTGTCCGAAGTTCTATCATGATAACCTCATAGGTTTGCCGCCGATGCCGGCGTGGTTTGGTCAAGCACGGCGCATGACCGTTTCCGGTTGTCGGCAAACTGCAATGTAGGTCGAGAGGAGATAGGACCCATGCTTATCCAAAATGGCCGTCTTCGACTGATGCTATTGAGCGCGGTTAGTGCCCTCGCCATTGCCGGCGCAAGCCAACTGGCCGTGGCGCAGTCCGCCTCCGAAGGGCAAATGTCGAAGCGGCAATGGCCCTCACAGCAGCAGCCCAAACTTCCAGCAACCGCGCGGGTCTGTTCGTGCCTTTATGATGGCCAGAACGTCCCGATCGGGAAGTCTGTGTGCATGAAGTACAGAGGCAAGCTGGTGATGGCCAAGTGCGAATCGATCGTAAACAACCCGTCCTGGGCGATCTCCAAGGATGCCTGTCCGCACTCGTAGCCTGGCTTGAGCGTGTTCAGCTGAGATCGATCCCATCCCGTTTTGCAAGCGGCAGCGGCTCGGGAACCTGAAAGCCAGCTGGATTGGCTGCGATATCGGCAAGTTGGCCGGCCTAACCGGCGGATGTTGGCATGTAAGACGTCTTGCGCCATGATGATCTTCTCGATACCGGCAGAGAGGATCGGGCCGCATGCTGCATTGGATGTCATCGACGCCCGTATGCCGCAAACCGCTGCGGGTGTTGTTGGCGCTCGGCACCGCAGCCGGCCTCGTCCTGGCACCGCTCAAGGGTTCAACGCGCGCTGCACTGACGGTCGATCTCGTGCTCGTCCTTGCGCTCGATGTTTCCGGCAGCGTCGATGATCGCGAATTCCAACTCCAGCGCAACGGTCTGGCGCAGGCCATCGTCCACCCCGCGGTGCTCGCGACGATCGAGCGGGGCGCGCGCAAACGCATCGCAATTGTCGCGGTGCAGTGGGCCGGCGCCGGGCGCCAGGACGTTTCGGTGCCCTGGCACGTCGTCGGCGATGCTGCCAGCGCCGGCCGTTTCAGTCAGGATCTGTTGCGCGCGCCGCGCGCCTATCTCAACAGCCGAACGCACCTCTCGGGCGTGATCGACTTTTGCACCGATTTGGCGCTGTCGGCGCCGTTTCAATCGCCGCGCCACGTTATCGATATTTCCGGCGACGGCATGGACAACGTCGGATACGAACCGCAACGCGCGCGCGACCGGGCGGTGCTCGCCGGCATCACCGTCAACGGTCTTGCAATCCTCAACGAAACACCGTGGCTCGATCGCTATTATCGCGAAACCGTGATTGGCGGCGCCGGCGCATTCGTGATCAAGGCGCACGACTATGAGGCCTACGCCGTCGCCATTCTAAAGAAGTTGATCAAGGAGATCGATCAGCAGTTGCTATCGTGAACAGGCGCGCTGCGGCTGGCGGTCGTCGTCCTCGCCGGCCATTCGGTTGTCGTCCTGGCCGGCCATTAAAGCATCGATGCGGCCATGTCGCCATGCTAGAGCAACCTGCCTTTATTCGGAATCGGAACGATCCCGAATAAAGGCAGAAAGTTGCTCGCCTCTAAAGTGGCGATCATCTTTGTGCTTTAAGTTGGAACCGCCATTGCGGTTCCAACTTAAAGCACGATGATCTAACTTGACCATCCAAGTTGCGCAGTTGAACCCCGGAGCCGGCCATGACAACCATGACAATTCCGCCATCAATCATCGATCCCAACCATATTCTGATGACCGGCGAAAACCCGTTTGTTCGGCTCGCGGGCGAAGACAACGATGAGTTCACGACCACGATCAGTTTCTGGCGGATGACGTTCTGCCCGGCCGGTCCCGGTCACGTGCTGTTTGCCAACAGCGAGTTGACCGACAATGCGTGGCGCATCTACACCGACAACGTTGCCATGACGCGGTGGCTGCAAAGCACCATCCAGGGCGTGCTGACACCTGAGCTTAAGGATCAAAGCATCGCCGTTATCGACGCCAGTTTTGCAAAGTCCGGCGATCCGCTGAAGGCCTATTCGGAAACGATCACAGCCGGCAGTGATGAGATCGTGTGCCGGTGGTCGAACATGCGCGATCCGATGATGATGCACACGCAGCCGGGAACGCCGGACGGCAGGCCTTATGGATTGTGCACGGTGTTCGTGCCGGCGCTCGAAGCATCGTTCTCGATCAATGGCAATCGGGCGGCCGGCAAGGCCTGGGCACGGGAGCGCGAAGGCCGGCCGTTCAGCACCTGCGCGCTCGCCTTCTCGGAAAGCTGGACCGAAACGCGTTAGGGACCCTCTGAACAAGTCTCAGGTTTGCAAAGGGTAGCGCCCTTAACATATCGCCGCGTTGCGGCGATCCTTGAGGGGCTTTCAGCCCCTCAAACACCCCGACCAGGGGATCGGTCCCCTGGACCCTAAACTTGTTTGAAGCCTCCTTAGATGATCGCCGTCCGAGGCGGGTAGGCAACTCCGGCCCGCCGGTCCGCCCCTAATCCCTCAGGCGCAAGACCGTTTCCTGCGCATTGGCACCGTCATGGCACCGTCATGATTGTGTCTGGTCGCTCGATGGCGGCCAGACGATGAGCGCGATCAGCGGATACACGATCAACGATGTCCACAAGTAAAGATTGAAACTGTTGATGTAGCCAATGTTGGTTGCCTGCCGCGCAACCTCGCCGGCAATGCCGGCCAGCCCGGTTGTGGTCTCCAGGCTCCAACCGCCCGGTTGCGCGCTGAAACCGGCCGGCGGCATGAACGGATTGATCCATCGAACCAGCTCTGCGTAGTTGATCTTCTGGGTGTGAAACACCACCACGATGCTGGCCGATATGTAATAGCTCGAGGCAACGCTGCGCACGAAATGAAACATCGCGGCACCTTCCGCCGAACGCTGTGGGTCAAGATTGGAGAAGATGACGAGCGACATCGGTACCCACAGCCAGCCGACACCAAAACCTTGCACCGCCATTGCCCAGACGACTTCGGACATTGAAATGTTCATGTCGAAATTCGCCATCTCGAGCCCGGCATAGGTGTGCATGCCGAAGCCGATCAGAAACAAAATCCGCGGATCCCAGCTGTTTGCGAACGCGATCATGATCAGCATTGAAATCGCGGTTCCGGCACCACGTGCCGCAATCAGTGTTCCGACGGTAAACTCGGGAAAGTCCCGCAACTGCTGCAGCATGGCTGGAACCAACACCATCGGTGTCACGAACAACATGCCGAAAACCGCTGCGATGCCGATCCCTAAGGCGAAATTGCGCTCAAGCAACAGGCGCGGGTCAAGAAACGGCCGGTCGGTGGTCAGGCTGTGCGCAAGAAAGATCCAGCCGAATAGGATCGCCAGCGCACACTCGATGATGATCTCCGTCGACGTGAACCATTCAGCGCGCTCGCCACGGTCAAGCATCAACTGAATACAGGCGACCGCGACGGACAGGCTGAGAAAGCCGGTCCAGTCAAGCCTAGTTCTGTCCTTTTGCGGCGGGTCCGGTTTGACCGCCGTCAGCGTGCCGATCAGGGCCACGAGCGCTAGCGGTATCAGAATGAAGAAGACCCAGCGCCACGAAATCTCCTGGCTGATATAGCCGCCGAGCACCGGTGCTATCGTTGGTGGAATGCCAACGCCCATTGAATATATCGCGAGCGCCCGGCTGCGCCTGTCGCCGGTGAAATTGTCGATCACGACCGATTGCGCGATCGGCGTAATCGGCGACCCAAACGCCGATTGCACGACCCGCCAGAACACTAATTCGCTGAGCGAGGTTGACAGACCGCACATCAAGGTGGCGGCAGCGAAACCGGCCGTGCCCCAGATCATTGCGCGGCGGCGCCCGAAGCGGTTCGCGATCCAACCGGCCAAGGGAATGGTGACAGCCGTTGCGATCAAATTCGAGGTCACAACCCAGGCGACCTGGTCCGGGCTGGCCGAGAGCGCGCCCTGAATCTGCGGCAACGACACGTTGGCGATGGTGATCGTCGTCGCATAGAGGGTCGTAACCATCGTGCACGTGATGAGAAGCCACACAGTTCGTACGCCTTGAGTGCCTTAGAGCAACCTGCCTTTATTCGGAATCGGAACGATCCCGAATAAAGGCAGGTTGCTCGCCTCTAAAGTGGCGATCATCTTTGTGCTTTAAGTTGGAACCGCAATAGCGGTTCCAACTTAAAGCACAAAGATGATCTAGTGATCGATCATTTCCGCCGAAGGCGGGGCCACAATCCCGGTCCGCTCCCCCGCCCAACCCGATCTGAGATCACGGGCTTGGGCTGGCCGGGCGCGGGAGCGGGCTGGTTCCGGCTAACTCTGCAGCGCTGTAGGAACCAGGACTTCGCATCACATTTCGGTACGGCCGGGAGCGAATTCATGACCGAGGACACGCGATCGTCGTGCCACAGCATGGTCCGCCATCCGTCGGAAAGTCTATCATTGCCTGATCTGTTGGTTGAACTGAAACAGCGACGCGGATCAAACCGACTTCGTCAACCCGTCGCATCCGGCATCGGCCAAGTGTCGGACAGGCGATAGCCGTGCGGCCACGGATCTTGCGGGTCAACCATGTGTTGGTGGGTGCCGGTGATCCACGCGCGGCCGGTGAGTTCGGGCACGATCGCCGGGCGGGCGCCGATTTGCGTGCGCGCGGCGATGCGGCAATCAAACCGCGAGTTTATGATGGAACGGGCGATGAAGGCCTCGCCGACGTTGAGTTCACCCTTGGCATGCAGCACCGCCATGCGGGCCGAGCAACCGGTGCCGCAGGGCGAACGGTCAAGCTTGCCGGGTTCAATGGCAACGGTGTTGCGCCCGATCAGCCCATCCGACGTCATCTCGACCGGCATCGTGAACTGGCAGAACGAAATGTGGTTCCACTCCGCGTTTTCGGGATGGCAGAAGCCGAGCTGCGCGTTGGCCGCGGCCGTGATGCGCTGGCCGGTGACGGCGAGATCTCGGGCTTCGTCGGGACGCAGCGAAAAGCCGGCGGATGCGGCATCGACCAACACGAAACTGTCGCCGCCATAGGCGGTGTCGACCGTCAACGTGCCAAGGCCTTCGACGTCCAGCGGCACGGCCAGCTTGTCGGCAAACGAGGCCACGTTGCGGATTGTCACACGCTCGGCCTTGCCGGCCCGGCACGCGGCCGTGACGCGCACCAAACCGGACGGTGCTTCGAGATGGAACGTGGTCGTCGGCTCGCTCATGCTGACAATGCCGGTGTCCAGCAGCACGGTTGCAACACACATGGCGTTGGAGCCCGACATTGGCGGCGTGTGGATCGGCTCCATGATGATAAAGCCCATGGCGGCGCGGGGGTCTTTCGGCGGAACCAACAAATTGACGTGACGAAAGACGCCGCCGCGCGGCTCGTTCAGCATGATGTTGCGCAAGGTTTCATCGTTTGCGATCCAGCGTGACTGTGCCCACAACGTGTCGCCCGGCGGCGGTGCAACGCCGCCGACAATCACATCGCCGACCTCGCCTTCGGCATGGCAGGAAACCGTGTGGATGATGTGGGCGGAGCGCATGGCGGCCTCTGTTCAGCTGTCGGGTCCGATCGGCTCGATCTTGGTCCGAGGCCGGCTAAAACGCAAAGGCAATGCTGCAGCACAGTGTGGCCGAGGGCCGCAGTTGGTCTCGCTGCGGGCGCTGTAGATGTGAACATTCAGAAGCCTATCTGGGTCGTTATCGGCGCTGCCTGTGGGATCGAGCGCAGTTGCAGTCGTCATGTCGACCATGGAGCAACCTGCCTTTATTCGGAATCGGAACGATCCCGAATAAAGGCAGAAAGTTGCTCGCCTCTAAAGTGGCGATCATCTTTGTGCTTTAAGTTGGAACCGCAATAGCGGTTCCAACTTAAAGCACAAAGATGATCTAGCGTGCCGTTGCGGCTGAGAGCCGGATTGGCCCGCCCTGCGGCGGACGTGGGTGGTGCCGGCAATCTTAAACGCCGCATCACTCCGGCGCCGATCGCCTGAATGCACCATTGCTGAATGCGCCTTTGTAGGTGATTGAGACCACGAGTTCGTTGTTTGCGTTTCAACTTGGCTCACGCCAGCGATGGGTTTGCGCAACGGTCGAAACGCCGGCGTTGCAGTACCGCCCAGGATGCGGCACATTCGCGGTCTCTGATCCCATCACAAGCGCGGTTTGCTGCCATGCCATTCAAAGTCGATGAGCTAACGATCAAGGATTTCCACGAACACGGGGTCGCCGTCATCCGGGCGCCGTTTGTCGACTGGGTCGAGACGTTGCGCGCCGGGGTCGATTTCAACATTGCCAACCCCGGACCGTTCGGGCGCAGCTACACCGGCGCGGACGGTGGCGGTCGCTTCTTGAGCGATTACTGCAACTGGCAGCGCATACCCCAGTATCGCGACTTTGTTTTCAACTCGCCCGCCGCTGAAATCGGTCGCGACCTGATGGGCAGCGCATCCGTGCAGCTCTTTCATGAACACGTGCTTGTCAAAGAGGCCAAAGCCGGAGTCGTCACGCCGTGGCACCAGGATGCGCCCTATTATTGCGTCAAGGCGCGGCAAACCGTCAGCCTCTGGATCCCGCTCGACGATGTCCCGCGCGAACGCACGCTTGAGTTCGTGGCCGGATCCCACATCTCCGGCAAGGTCTTCCAGCCGCAGTTTTTCAATGGCAATCCGCTCAACGAAAATGACGGGCTTGAAGCCGTCCCGGACATCAATGCCAATCGTGCGGCGTTTGATATTCGCGGCTGGGCATTGTCACCCGGCGACGCCGTCGCGTTCGACTACAGGACGGTGCACGGCGCACCGGTCAACAACAGCCCGAGCGCGCAACGGCGGGCATTTTCGCTGCGCCTCCTCGGTGATGGCGCGAAATTCGTGCGCCGTGACGGCCACAAAACATCGCCACCGTTTCCCGACGTGACGCTGGGCGACGGCGACGATCTGACAGGTGATGCGTTTCCGGTGCTGCTGGCCGGGTGACGTGAGAGAGAGAATTTATTCAGTTTACAACTTTATACGGGCCGGCGCATAGTTGCCGGGCAATGTCAAGTTTTTTTGAGGGATGGAGTTTGCGATGAACAGCTCGCGCGTTTTCCGGCGTATGGCGTTGGCCGGCCTCTCGGCGGTGATCGGCCTGGCACTTGTCACCGCGACGGCACAGGCTCAGACGAGCCCTTACGGATGCTTCAAAGTCGTCAAAGCCAAGTCACTCCACAGTCGCCGCTTGTCCTTCAGCCGGTCGCGCATTGTCGGCGTTGCCGTCAGGGGACAGAAGCTCGCCAAATGGAAGCGCTTTTGCGCGTTTCGTGGTTTCTGGTGTCCGGTCAGAACCAAAGCCGGCGTTCGCGGCTTTGCCGACAAGAGGTACTTGAAGAAGGTCTCCTGCAGCTAAGCGCGGGGGAACTTCGGATGCGGGCGCTGCCTGCAATTCAGACCTGCATCGACGCCGGGTCCGATGCCTTGGCCTTCATGAGTTCAGCGGCCTTGGCATAGCCCCCCTCGGCGCCGTCGACGAAGTGAATGTGGTCGGCTTCCTGCGCCGTCTGCACGATGCATGTCATCAGTGCAGACCGCTGCTGATGGATGCCGAAGTGTGCGGTGCCGTCCTGTTCGGCCCGCGCAAGCATGGCGCTGAGACCATCGAAGGTTGCAGGTGAACAGTCGATGGTCAGTTTGAGACCGTCTTCGAACTTGCGAAAATCCGTATTGCGGACCGTTTCGCGGCGATAGCGGTTGGGATCAAAACCGCCGACCCGAATGCCAAAGCGGAAGATCCAGCGCACCATGACATGGAAGGCTGCCATTTTAATCCAGCGCCAAAAATAGCTGCCGCCGCGGTTGCTCGTGCGCAGTTCAAGATCGATGGCGCGCGGACTGAGCGCGAACTTGGCGGTCTTGAACGAGACCGGCCGGCCCTCCGCAATTTCGCGTTGATCGATGAAGGCGACAATGTCGCGAACCAGCGTCCGATAGTTGTCCAGATCAGCGCCCGGCTGTCTTAGGACCAGCAAAGATGCAATCGTGCCGCGCAACGGCCTGATCGGCTGCCAACGGCAAGACAGGCCGTCGAGATCCGGCCGGCTGCCGGCAGGGGCAGCCTCGATCCGATAGTGGCCGGACTTCATTTGGGCCTCTGCCCAGGCGACGCCGCCGCCGGCAAACATGGCATAACTGAGGGACGGTGAGACATCGAACAGCGCCAAACGAACATCATGGCCGGCGGCGCGAATGTCTTCCGTTGGCACCAGTGCCGTGCGTAACGTCAGCCCGATTGCTTCCGACGACCAGACGGCAACCGAGGCCAGGGCCCGTTGCGCCAAACCGCGCCCGGAGGCTGGTACCGCGAACACGGCGCCGTCGCCGCCGAACACGAACGGCATCCGCTTAGCACCAAGGGCGTTGCGGGCCGCCGCAATAACGCTGGCGCCGACCATGTTGACGGACTTGTAGTCGCCGGCGGCAATCGCACCAGTCGAGTCGACGACGTCGGCAACAGCGAGCAGCCAGTCAACCGGAACCGGATGATAGGCTGCGGCATTTGCGACATCACCGAACTCCTGCAGCCGCGGCAGCCGCGCTACGAGTTCCTCAATCTCGTCTGAAACCGACATCGTCCTCCGGCCAATAGAATATCCGCGTTGCGATTTGCAGGGTCGTCGCTTCGGTATAAATATCGACGCCCATTGCCCTTTCAAATGAGACATCCGTGACCAACACAGCAACCGGCCCGCTCCAAGGCGTTCGCATCGTCGACTTGACCTCGGTCGTTTTCGGGCCCTATGCGACCCAAATGCTGGGCGACATGGGGGCTGACGTCCTCAAAATCGAGCCGCCGGACGGTGATATCATGCGCGCTGCATCGGCCAGTCGCTCGACCGGCATGGGCGCCGTCTATCTCAATATCAATCGCAACAAGCGTAGCGCGGTTCTCGACCTGAAGAAAGCCGACGCGCGGGCTGCATTGCTCAAGCTCTGCGCCACGGCCGATGTGTTTGTGCATTCCATCCGGCCGCAGGCGATCCGCAAGCTTGGCCTTGGCTACGAGGATGTCGCTCGGGCGCGGCCAGATATCGTCTATTGCTCGGCCTGGGGGTTCCGCTCGGATGGACCTTATGCAGAGCGACCGGCCTATGACGATGTCATCCAGGGGATGTCGGGGATCGCAGACCTGGCGATGAAGAGGGGCGCGGCGGCGCCCGAGTTCGCGCCGATGGTGATGGCCGACAAGGTCTCCGGTCTGCATGCGGTTGCTGCGATCAGCATGGCTCTTTATCATCGCCAACGTACGGGCGAAGGCCAGCAAGTCGAGGTGCCGATGTTTGAAAGCGTAACCTCATTTTCGCTGGCGGAGCATATGGCCGGGGCCGTGTTCGAGCCGCAGATCGATGCGATGGGCTATTCGCGCGTGCTCGTGGAGCATCGCCGGCCACATCGCACCAAGGACGGATTTATGGTCGTGCTGCCCTACAACAATCGGCAGTGGCAGAACTTCTTCAAAGCGGCCGGGCGGGCCGATATGGTCGACGATCCGCTGACCAATGACGCGCGATTGCGGGCCAGTCGCAACGCCGAGATGTATGCCATGATCGCCGAGATCATGGTCGAAAAGACGACGGCCGAGTGGGAGGTCGTGCTGGCCGAGGCCGATGTGCCGTCGGAGCGCGTCAACCGGCTTGAGGATCTTACAAGCGACGAACATTTGAAGGCCACCGGCTTCTTTCACGTGTACGAGCATCCGACGGAGGGCGCCCTCAAAACCACGACACCACCCCTGCGATTTTCGAAGTCTCCTGGCGAGACCTTACGCCATGTCCCACCGCGGCTCGGCCAGCAGACACGCGAGATCCTCAAGGAAGCCGGCCTCGATGACGTGGCGGTCGATGCGTTGATTAGCAGTGGATGCGCCGTTGACAACGCATGATCTGGCGGCCATCTGCACTGCAAATCAGCTAATCAACGGCCGTAACCGGCACAACTGAGAGCGAGGCATCGGCAGGCCGATGAGCATCAAAAGGATCGGCGGACCGGAAATCGAGCGCCTGGTGCAGCTGCTGGCGCGGCTGCCCGGGCTTGGCCATCGCTCTGCGCGCAAGGCGGCGCTGGCGCTGCTCAAGCGGCGTGAAGATCTGCTCAACCCGTTGGCTGAGGCGATGCGTGCTGCATCGGAAAAACTCGTCGACTGCCCGAGCTGCGGCAACATCGACACCGTTTCGCCATGCTCGATCTGCGCCAACCCGCGCCGCGATCCGGCCATGATCGTTGTCGTTGAAGATATCGCTGATCTTTGGGCGCTTGAACGCGCCGGTGTTGTCAAAGGACACTTCCACGTCCTTGGCGGGCATCTGTCGCCATTGGATGGCGTCGGTCCGGAACGCCTCAATATCGCCAAGCTGATCACGCGTGCGCACGCGCCGGACGTCGAGGAAATAGTGCTGGCATTGAACGTTACGGTAGAAGGACAATCGACGGCCCACTACCTGACCGAAGCCCTGGAGAACGCCGACGTCAAGGTCACCCGTCTGGCCCAGGGCGTGCCCGTCGGCGGCGAACTCGACTACCTCGACGAGGGCACTTTGGCCGCCGCGATCAAATCACGCAGAGCCGTCTGATAATCCTCAGGCTTGCCGAGACGTTGCCGAAGCCGACCAATGCGCGGCGGACTGGTTTCGATCTGATGACCGGCGCGGCAGTTGCCGGATCAGCGCTTGCGCTGAATTAGACGCTCGCGAATTGAGCGCAGCGCATCGCCGGAATCGGCTCCCGATACTGCGGCGCCGTCCGGCGATGACGGGCCGGCCGCCGCCGCGCGGCGACGCAATGCTTGCGCTCGCCGCGGATCGGCGGGCGCGCCGGGGTGAGGCGGCGATTGGTTTCGTGCGACAGCCGATTGCAACGGCGGCGCTTCAGGCGTCGCGCTAATGCGCCCAGCCAGTTGGCGCGCAGGCGTTGTTGGCGCGGTCGGCGGTGTGGCATTTGGCGAGGGCGCAATTGGGGCTGGCTGGGCAGATGCTGCAGGCGGTGGTTCCTGCACCATCTGGGGATCGCCAAGACCCATCGCCTCTGCCAGCATGGAGGCATCTTCGGCTTTGTCACCGAACGCACCGGAATTGCGCCAACGTTCCACCAGCTTGGTCAGGAATTCTTCATCACCGAGTGAACTCTGCCACTTTTCGCTGAACCGTGCGGTCGAGGATCGCGGCAAGTTGTCCGGTTCCAAGAGATCGAAGCGCAGTCTCACCGGCAGCGTGACACCGTCGCCGAAGGCGATCGCCTCGCGCTGCCCCAATGCCGGTAGGAATTCGAGCAGGCCGGAGCCCGTATCGGAAACCGCCGACTGAACGATCTGCTGGTCCCGATCATTCGACATACGAAGCGCGAAAACGGTATTGCACTGTGATAGGATGGTCGCGTCGACCTCGGCCGGACGTTGCGAGACGATGCACAGTGATGCGCCATACTTGCGGCCCTCCTTTGCAATCTTCGCAATCGCACGCCGGCACGGCTCAAAGCCCGTGTTCGGGTTGGCCGGCACGTAGCGGTGAGCCTCTTCGCAGACCAAGGTAACGGGAATGTGGCCCTCACTCCACAGCGCAAAGTCGAAGGTCATGCGGCACAACACCGAGACAACGACGTTGACGATCTCGGTGGGCAGGCCGGTGAGCTCGAGAATTGTGATCGGTTTGTCGTTGACCGGAACGCGGAAAATGCGGCCGAGGATTTGCGCCATGCCGTCGTAGACGGTCAGCTGGCCAAACATGAAGGCGTAGCGACCATCCTGCGAGATCGCTTCAATACGTTGGCGCAATTGCCGATAGGGGTGGATATCGCGCTTGTTTTCGAGGCGCCCCATGCGATCATCGATCATCGCAAGAACGTCCGACAAGCGGTAGGGCACGGGCGTGTCAACCGTGAAGCGGGAACTGTCGACGCCACCACGACGAATGACCTGGTTGTCCTTGGTGGTGCGGTTCGAGGAATAGTTGGACTTCGCGATCGGAATCAGTTCCTGCAGAATTTCAACTTCCTGCTTGCGCGCGCCCACGCTCCCGATCAGAACTTCGACCAGTTCCTCAAACGTCAACAGCCAGTACGGCAACTGCATGTTGCGCGGTGAGATAACCTCCCCCCAGCCCTTGAAAGCCGTCGCATACTCATTGTGGGGATCAAGCAGAACGATGTGTGCGTTGGGGTTCTTGGACAGGATCGATCGCAGGATCAGGGCGGTGGTGCAAGATTTACCCGTGCCTGTCGTTCCGAGAACGGCAAAGTGCTTGCCCAGTAGCTCGTCGACGCGAACCATGGCCGGGATGCGCGGGTCCTGGCGGATACCGCCAACGCGGACCGAACCCTGCATATCGCCGCAAAACGCAAACTGCAGCTGTTCGGTCGAGGCAATGCAAACCCGATCGCCAAGCGAGGGGTAGACCGTCACGCCACGGTTGAAACTGGTTCTCGAGTCGGCTTCGGAGTGACGTAGTTCGCCAACCAGGCCAAGTTCGGCGATCCAGATCTCGACATCGGCTTCTGCCTGGGCCGGAACCGGCACGTTTAACGCCGAGACAATCGCCAGTACGGTCGTCTCACTCTGCGGGATGGCCATCAAAGTGCCCATCTCCGGGCGTTCGCCCAGCCGCAGGGCCTGGCTGTTGCCGTGATTGTCCAACAACAGGATGGCTTTCGATCCGGTCACCGAAACAATTCTGCCAATGGAGCCATCGTCCGACCGCGCGGGTGGAAGTCGTTGTAGTTCTGCCAGTCCCGTCATGCTTGTTTTTCCCGCTACACGTGGTCGCTCGACTGCCCAACCCCGATTGCGTGCGCGGTCGCGCCCGAAGCCGTATCCGGCACGTGTCGTTTGGACGGCAGATTGATGGAAACCTCCGTGCCGTTGCCCTTGTTGCTGGAGATCGAAATCTCACCGCCATGCAGTTCGACGAGCGCTCGGGCGATCGGCAGCCCGAGGCCGGTACCTTCGCGCCAGCGCGAGCGGGCGCCATCAACCTGGCCAAACGGTGCAAGCGCGATATCGATCTCTTGCTGGGTCATGCCGACGCCGGTGTCGCTAACGACAATGCATACGCCGTCGTTGGCGGGTCTAGCGGTGGTTGTGACCACCACGTTGCCTTCCGGTGTGAACCTTATCGCGTTCGAGAGAATGTTTTCGATGGCCTGCCCGAGCTTTGCTGCATCACCACGCATTTCCGGCAGCGAGGTGTCCTTGTTTGCGGTGAGCTGGACCTTGGCTTCTTCGGCTGGGCCGGCGAGGCGTACCAGAACGGCGTCAACAATCTCGTTGACCGAAAGCGCGCCGTCGTCCAACGAGTAGCCGCCACTCTGGATTTTTGAAATGTCGAGGATATCGTTGATGATGGCCAGGAGCTGTTCGGCAGACTTGTGTATCAGCTCCGCATATTGGACCAGATCTTCGTTAGAAATCGGGCTGTTGGCATGATTTGAGAGCAGCTTGGAAAACCCTATCACCGTGTTGAGCGGTGTGCGCAGTTCATGGCTCATGTTGGAAATGAAATCGGACTTGACGCGGCTGGCCAATTCCATTTCCAGGCGCGCCATCTGCTCTGCTGATTTGGCCCGATTGCGCAGTACAGCATCGCCGACCATTGACGAATACTCACTGAGCAGAGTGTTGCTGCGACTTCCGCCGAACGACCCGTTCAACATGACATGAATGTTTCTGTGTACCTCGTTTGCGGAAATACTACGTTGAATTTGATAACTGCCAGTTAATCTAGTTTCTCGCGAAGACGAAAATTTGAAATATTTCGTCAATTTTCGCATTTATTATGCTTATTCTGACGTGCAGCTTGCGAAAATGTAGTTGTTTCTATCAGGCGGCGATCTCTGTTTGCGGGTCGGTGTGGCCGAGAACGCGTGAATTTCTTGACAACGGTCTTGCTAGGCCGTCATCAACTAGGGGTACTTTGAAGTTGCTTGTCGTCACGTGTCAGCGATGGCCTGGCGGTTGCCCTGTGTAGGTCATAATTTGAGTCATTCAGCTGCCGCACTGGCGTTGTAGGAACGGTTCGATCAGTGTCCGGAATGTTAGTTGCCGGGCTCAATCAGGTGAAACAGTCTGCAAGTTTGGGAACGGCGCTCCGAGGCGGGCGTTGTGCATCTGGGGGACAATGCAGTACAGACCGGATAGTGGCGCTTGGGACAGGCTGAAAAAAAGTCTCCGGCAGTTCAGTACGTGGGTTGTGGGGCTGCCACGGTTCCACAAGCGGGTCATTCTTGTTGCAGTGGACCTGGCGTGCCTGGTGTTAGCCCTGTGGCTGGCCCTGTCACTGCGCTACGGCGAATATTACGTGCCGCCGGATATCGTTATCGCGCTGGTCTTCCTGGCGGCACCAGTCAGCAGCGTTCTGACGTTCGCTTGGTTTGGCATCTACCGCTTGGTGACCCGCTATATCGGCCACAAAGGGACAACGGCAATTGCCGTTTGCATGGGCCTGTCCATCCTCATTTGGGCGCTGGCAATTGTGCTGTCCGGTGTCTCCGGTATCCCGCGGTCGGTGTTGCTGCTCTATGGGGTGCTGGGCGGCATCATGATCTACGCAACCCGGCAAGTCGCAGCGTTGATGTTGGTGGGCGCCGGGATACCGGTGCCCGTGCCCCGGCAAGCTCGGCCTTCCGTGGTGATCTACGGCGCGGGTCGCACCGGTGTTCAACTGCTCGACGCGATAAAGCGCTCCGGACACGCCCGCCCCGCCGGGTTTCTCGACGAAACAAAGTCATTGTGGGGGCAGTACGTCGGCGGCCAGAAGATTTATCGGCCGGATAAACTCGCCCGCCTGATCGAACGCGAGAACGTTTCCGAGGTCATTCTCGCGATGCCCGAGATCGGCCATCGCAGACGGCGCGAGATCGTGAGATGGCTCCAGGATTATCCTGTGCAGGTCAAGTTGCTGCCGGCGCTTGAGGACATCGCGTCGGGCCGCGTTACGGTCAGCGACTTGCGCGCTGTGGATGTCGAGGATTTGCTTGGTCGAGATTCGGTCACACCCGATGCACAACTGTTGGCGCAGAACATCGCCGGGAAGGCGGTGATGGTGACCGGTGCCGGCGGCTCGATCGGATCAGAACTGTGCCGGCAAATAGCACGGTTGCGGCCGACGCGACTGATCATGATGGAACAGTCAGAGGCCGCACTTTACGAAATCCTCAGCGAGATCGATGAGATCGTTGCATCACTACCGGACGATGCCAGACCCGAGCCGATTGCCGTGCTCGCATCCGTTTTGGACCAGAAGCGTGTGACCAGCGTTCTAAAGCAATATCGAATCTCGACGATTTATCATGCCGCTGCCCACAAACACGTCCCGATCGTGGAGAACAATTTCACAGAAGGTTTGCGCAACAATACGTTTGGTACGCAATCGGTAGCACGCGCGGCGCGTAACGCCAGGGTTGAGCGCATGGTGCTCATTTCGACCGACAAGGCGGTACGCCCGACCAATATCATGGGCGCCTCGAAACGTCTCGCTGAACTCATCCTGCAGGCGCAGGCCAGTGAACCGGACTGCGAGACGGTGTTTACAATCGTGCGGTTTGGCAATGTGCTGGATAGTTCGGGTTCTGTCGTGCGCAAATTCCGCCGGCAGATCGCGTCCGGCGGGCCCGTCACCGTCACCGACCCGAACGTCATCCGATACTTCATGTCGATTCCAGAGGCAGCCGAGCTTGTCTTGCAAGCCGGCGCGATGGCCAAAGGTGGTGAAGTCTTTGTGCTGGAAATGGGTGAACCGGTAAGAATCATCGATCTGGCGCGATCGATGGTGCGATTGATGGGCCGCGATGTCCGCGACGAAAACAATCCGGACGGCGACATCGACATTCAGTTCGTCGGCCTCAGACCGGGTGAGAAGCTGTTTGAGGAACTTTATCTCGGCGGCCAACATGAAGCGACCGAACATGAGCGGATCAAGCGCAACAACGAACCGTTCGTGCAACCGCCGCGTCTCGAAGAGGAACTGGGTGCGTTGTGGCGCGCAACAGAATCTGAAAACCCACACACAATCCGAAGGATCCTGTGCGAACTCGTCGAGGGCTATCGGCCGCGCGACGAAACGTTTGCCGAGCAAAGGACAACCGTGGACTGGCCGGTGGTTTCTCGCTCGATTCACTAGATCATCGTGCTTTAAGTTGGAACCGCTATTGCGGTTCCAACTTAAAGCACAAAAGATGATCGCCACTTTAGAGGCGAGCAACTTTCTGCCTTTATTCGGGATCGTTCCGATTCCGAATAAAGGCAGGTTGCTCTAATGGTCTCAATCATCTAGACAAATGGCCGCCGCCGACCTGTGATCGGGCGCGTCGCCGTCCTCGCCGGCGCTGGCGTTGTCGCTGGCGACGGTGACAATGCCTGCGGCGGCGGACATCGCCTTTGCGTATCCTCGAACCTGTCGCTGATTGTCGAGCGGTATCAGCTCGGGCTTGACCGTGGTTTGCGCTCCGCCTGTACGTGCCGCAGCCCTGATTTCAAGCGGCAAACCGCCCGGCCGCTTCGCTGCGGCCCGGGCGTTCGGGGCGGAGATGGACCCGGACGTTCAGTTGCGACACAGGGCTGGGCGATGGCACAGCAACGGCCATCGCGCCAATGACATCATCGCGCCAATGACATCAATGTGTTCAACCCCGGCACTGCGGTAGTGGACATTGCCTGCAATCTGTCATGAACTGGGTGCCGGGGTTTCGGTCTCGAATGGTGGAGCACATTCGACATGCCACACTGTGGATTGCCCGGTCTGGCGACCCGACGACGTTTGGCAACCGCGTTCGCGCTTGCGTTCGCGGCTGGCCAGGTTGGCATGACAGTGCCGGCCACGGCCTGTCGCGAGAACGCAATGCTGGTGTTCGATGCCTCGGGATCAATGGACCTGTTCCGTGATGGCAGGTCTAAGATCGAGCTGGCGCGCAAGGCGGCTGCCGATGTCCTGCCCGACATCACCAGGTATCGTCCGACAGGGCTTGTGACTTACGGCGGCGGTCAGGCCCGGGCCTGTGCCGATGTCATGCTTCAGGTGACGCCACGCGTTGCCAGCGGCGACCAAATTATCGAGATCATTCGCAACATCAAACCCAATGGGGCAACACCGCTCTCGGACGGTGTGCGATTGGCGGTCCAGGAGCTCGAACGGCGCGGCGGGCCGGGTGTTGTCGTGGTGGTCACCGACGGAGTGGAAAATTGCGGTCAGCGGACCTGCAGGTTGGCCGATGAGATCAGCGCACGCAACGCCAAGATCCGCGTCCATGTCATCAGCTTCTTTCTCCACGGCCGGCGCATCGACACGCTGACCTGCCTGACCGAGAAGACCAACGGCGTCTACACCGCGGCAAACTCATTGGAGAGCCTACGCGATGCCTTGCACGAGCTCCTGAGCTGCCATCGCACGTCGTAGTGGGCGCGCGCAGATCAAGCCGACCCGGTCAACGGTGTCAGGCCAACGGTTTCTGCTGGCGTCGCCAGGGTGGCTTCTGCCGGCGTCGCCAGGGTTCATTCGGCCGCGGAATTCGGTACGGTTCGGCGGGCCACCTCGGCGTCGGCCTCGAGGTTCTTCAGCGCATCGAGGCTTGGCATCGAGACGGAATTGTAGCCGCAGTCGACGTAGTGCACCTCACCCGTGACGCCACCGGAGAGCGGCGACAACAAATAAAGCGCAGAGCCGCCGACTTCATCCAGTGTTGGCGTGCGCCCGAGCGGCGCGTTGTCGCGCGTATAGTTGAAGATCACGCGCGCATCCGACACGCCGGATCCGGCGAGCGTGC
The DNA here is from genome assembly GCA_965223355.1 of Hyphomicrobiaceae bacterium. Taxonomy (GTDB): domain Bacteria; phylum Pseudomonadota; class Alphaproteobacteria; order Rhizobiales; family Hyphomicrobiaceae; genus Tectiglobus. Next base: position 262,555 of record CBDCWE010000003.1, on the reverse strand, counting down.
GCATCGGCCCCGGCGACAGGGCGTTGACCCGAACACCGTCGGCGCCGAGGTCTCTCGCCAGGTACTTGACCGAGGCCTCAAGCGCCGCTTTGGCAACACCCATGACGTTGTAGGACGGCACCCACCGCGTCGACCCGCCGTAGGTCAGCGTGATCATCGCGCCGCCGTCCGGCATCAACGCTGCCGCCCGGTTTGCGATTTCGGTGAACGAGAAACACGATATGATCATCGTGTTGACGAAGTTCTCGCGGGTGGTGTCGGCATAGCGGCCCTGCAGCTCGCGCCGGTCGGAGAACGCCAGGGCGTGAACGACAAAGTCGATCGAACCCCAGGCCTTCTCGATCTCGCCGAACACGTTGTCGACGCTTTCGAGGTCGCTGACATCGCACGGCACGATGATGTTGGATCCAACTGATTCTGCTAACGGAATGGCCCGGCGTCCGAACGCTTCGCCCTGATACGTGAACGCGAGCTCTGCGCCCTGGCCGGCGAGAACGCGCGCGATTCCCCAGGCGATCGAGCGGTCGTTGGCGACGCCCATGACGAGGCCTCGTTTACCCGCCATCAGCGGTCCTGGCTTTGCGACATCGATTTCGGTCATTGGATTCCTCGAACGTGATTTCGCCAACGGGCCCTCAACATCGAACCAGCCACATCCACCCTTGTAGAGCCGCATAACCTATCGCCTCGGTGATCACAGAGAAGACGTCCCCGGGTCGCTGGCTCCAAATGCCTTTTCGGCGGACCGCCCACTGTTCCTCATCGATCGTGAGCGGGGCCCGCAACGTATGGTTAACCATCGAGCCGGCGGAACACCAAAGTCGCATTGGTTCCACCGAAACCGAAGCTATTCGACATGACACAGTTAAGACCGGCATCTTCACGGCGCTCGCGCACGATCGGAACACCTTCAAACTCGGGGTCCAGCTGCTCGATGTTGGCGCTGGCGCAGATAAAGTCGTTCTGCATCATCAGCAGCGAAAAGATGGCTTCCTGTACACCAATGGCGCCGAGTGAGTGGCCGGTCAGAGATTTGGTTGCGGAAATCGCCGGCACATCGCGGCCAAACACTTGTTTGATTGCGTCGATCTCGCGAACGTCGCCAACGGTTGTCGAGGTCGCATGCGGATTGATGTAGTCGACCTTGCCGATGCCCTTGCCGTTCAGCCCCCGAAGCGCCTGGTTCATGCACCGCACAGCCCCTTCGCCGGACGGTGCAACCATATCAAAGCCGTCGGAGGTCGCACCGTAGCCGACCACTTCGCCATAAATCTTTGCACCGCGCGCCCTTGCATGTTCAAGCTCTTCCAGCACCAGCACACCCGCTCCGCCGGCAATAATGAAACCGTCGCGGTCGCGGTCGTAGGCGCGGCTCGCCGTTTGCGGCGTATCGTTGAAGTTCGACGACATCGCCCCCATCGCATCGAACAGCACCGACAAGGTCCAGTCGAGCTCCTCACATCCGCCGGCAAAGATCACATCTTGTTTGCCCCATTGGATCAGTTCGGCCGCATTGCCAATGCAATGCGCCGAAGTCGAACAGGCTGAGGAAATCGAATAGTTGACACCCTTGATCTCAAAGCTGGTCGCCAGCAGCGCCGATGGCCCCGAACACATCGCTTTCGGGACCTCAAACGGGCCGATCCGCTTCGGCCCCTTTTCGACGGCGACTTCGGCCGAGCGCACAATGGCGACCGTCGACGGGCCGCCGGCGCCCATGATGATGCCGGTGCGTTCATTGATCACGTCAGACTGTGCCAGTCCGGCATCCCGGATCGCCTGGTCCATCGCGATGTAGTTCCAGGCCAGCCCCGCTTCCATGAACCGTTTCGGCTTGCGCGGCACTTGCTCCTTCCAGTCAATCTGCGGTTGACCGTGGACGTGGCAACGAAAGCCCAGTTCGGCGTATTTGTCGGCATGTACGAGGCCGGATTTGCCCTCTCGCAGAGCTGCAACCACTTCCTGCGCCGTGTTCCCGATGCTGGAGACTATGCCCAATCCTGTGACGACGACGCGTCTCATCTATTGTCCCTTTTGGCTGTGGGCCCATCCATCGTCCGGCCCACGCAATCACTGTTTCGCCCGCGCAATGTCCTCTGCGCACGACCCTGCAGACCTCACCAGTGACCGCGCTCGAAGTCAGATCTTTTAACCAGTTTGCACCGGATCGGCGGCGTCGAACAGGCCCACTTTCAAGTCCGCTGCGGTGTAGATTGTCTCACCGTCGGCAAGCAAACGGCCATCCGCAATTCCAAGTTTCAGTCTGCGCAAAATGACCCGCTTGAAATCGACGACATACTCGATGCGTTTGACGCTCGGCAGGACCATCCCGGAAAATTTGACCTCGCCGACACCGAGGGCACGTCCGCGCCCGGCTGCGCCAAGCCAACCGAGAAAGAAACCTGTCATTTGCCACAGCGCGTCAAGACCGAGACAGCCCGGCATCACCGGATCGCCCTTGAAGTGGCAGGCAAAGAACCACTCGCACTGCGGATTGTCGGCTATCTGCATCTCGGCAATGACCTGCCCCTTGCCATGTTCACCGCCCTCTTCGGTAATCGATGTGATCTTCTCAAACATCAGCATCGGCGGCAACGGCAACTGCGCGTTTCCAGGACCGAAGAGCTCGCCTCTGGCGCATGCTAGGATATCTTCGTATTCGTAACTCGAACGCCGTTCAGCCATGGTCGCTAGCAGATTGCCCCCTACTTGCCGATCAGAAGTGCGATTTGTTGAACTCCGCACAGCACACTCTCGCAGTGTCCTAGCACAGACCGGATCGCCCTTCAAAAGGACATTCGCCGCTGATCTCAACCACTGCGGTTAGCTTGCACGATTTGCGCCCGCTTGAAATCACCAATTTTACTGGTATATGCTTGTTTGGGACAATGTCGGCGTTGCGCTGCCAACGGGGTGGCGAACTGTGGACGGATCGCTTTCAGGCAATGACTTCCAATGGACCCGAACATTCCGCCTGCATCATTGCGATGCTGCGGCGCGCCAAACTGAGGCCGACGCGTCAGCGCGTGTCGCTCGGCTTCTTACTGTTTGGCAGCGGAGACAGGCACGTAACGGCGGAGGATTTGCACGCGGAAGCGGTGGCGGCCGGCGAAAAGGTGTCGCTTGCAACCGTTTACAACACCTTGCATCAGTTTCGACAGGCGGGCCTGCTGCGCGAGCTGGCCATCGACGGCACCAAGGCGTATTTCGATACCAATACCTCAGATCACAGTCATTTTTTCATCGAGAGTGACGGCCGGCTGATCGACATTGCCGAAGATGCGATCAAGCTCGACGGCTTGCCGCATCCGCCCGAGGGCATGAAGATCAGCCACGTCGACGTCGTCGTGCGACTGGTCAAGGCCTAGTGGCCTCAATCACGTAGGTTATTTTCGCCTAAGGGGCTCCACCGTACCGGCCCGCTCCGCCGGCCGGCCCCGGCCAGACATCAGACCATGGGGTTTGGGTGGCCGCGGTCAGTTGCTAGCCGTTAGCCGTTATTTGACAACCTCGTCCGGATAAACCCCCCACAGCACGTTCTGTGGCACGTAGCCCGCAAAGGTGCCAACGGTTGCCTCACACCACGTGCGATCACAGGATTTGATCGAGATGAGGGCCCCCAATTCGAGCTTGGCAACTGTTGCTGCATCCGACCGCGCCGCCGTCTTCAGGTCGACGTAGACGGGCGAACCGGCGTTGCTTGATTGTCCATACAGCACCAAAGCGGTGCGGCGTCGCGAAAGCAGCGCGCCAAGCACCCATCCATCGGCGCCCTCCGAATCGCGGACCCGACGCCAGGCCTGATGTTGCTGGAGGATCTCCACCGGCAGCCCGGCCCGCCTGAACACCCATGCTTTCGGGTACTTTCGCCCGGGCCCGGTGCGCAGGTTGACGGGGTCCGACTTGAGACTGGCAAACCGCGGCAGCGCCCGCCCGTCGGCACCGCGAGTTTGCGCCAGTGCCTCGCCCCGCGATTGTGCTACGGCGCAGACGAGAAGTGCGACAGCCAACCGGCGAGTGATCCCGCCGCCGGATAGAGTGTCTCGGTCGATCAAACTTCGGCTCCATCTTGGGCGCCGGACGGCTTGTCCGATTGCGTTGCGATCAGGCTCTGGCGTAAGTCATGTAAGGTGCGGGCGCATTGACACAGAGTTGGAACGCGAGATCACGACAATGAGAATCAAATTGCACGATCCCGAGCAATCTTACGATGATCTACGGCCCGTCTTTGTCAAGGCCGTGGCGTTCTGGTAGACACGCCCAATCGGCACTATCACCAGGCTTGGCGAGAGCTGAACGCCAACCGCGGCGGCAAGCCGACATTCGAGACAAGAGCGATGAGCCATCATGCCAACATCTGCGCGTAAACCACTTGTTGTCGTCACCCGCAAACTACCTGAAATCGTCGAGACGCGGATGCGGGAATTGTTCGATACCCGGTTGAACGTCGAAGACCGGCCGTTGGCGCAGGCCGAGCTGATTGAAGCGGCCAAGGCGGCTGATGTGCTGGTGCCGACGGTGACCGACCGCATTGACCGCGCGATTCTGGCGCAGGCCGGGCCGCAGCTCAAGCTGATTGCCAACTTCGGCACCGGAGTCGACAACATCGATCTTGAGACCGCCCGCAATCGCTCGATCATCGTCACCAATACGCCCGGTGTGCTGACCGAAGACACCGCCGATATGACGATGGCGCTTATTCTGGCCGTACCGCGCCGCCTGACCGAGGGCGCGGCCTTCCTGAAACAGGAAAATGCAACCTGGGGCGGGTGGTCGCCAACCTGGATGTTGGGGCATCGGATTTACGGCAAGCGTCTCGGGATCATCGGGATGGGGCGGATTGGCACCGCGGTCGCGCGCCGCGCCCGTGCGTTCGGGCTGCAGATCCATTATCACAATCGCCGCCGGGTCGCCGAAGAGGTCGAACAGGAGCTTGAGGCGACCTACTGGGACAGCCTTGACCAGATGCTCGCGCGCATGGATATCGTCTCGGTGAACTGCCCGCATACGCCGGCGACCTACCATCTGTTGTCGGCCCGTCGCCTCAAGTTGTTGAAACCCACGGCCTACATCGTCAACACCGCGCGCGGGGAAGTGATCGATGAAAACGAGCTGGCGCGCATGATCGAGGCCGGCAAGGTTGCCGGCGCCGGTCTCGATGTTTTCGAGCATGAACCGGCGGTCAACCCGAAACTGCTGGCGTCCGACCGGGTCGTCGCGCTGCCGCACATGGGCTCGTCGACGATTGAGGGCCGGGTCGACATGGGCGAAAAGGTCATTATCAACATTAAGACCTTTATGGACGGGCACGCCCCGCCCGACCGCGTCTTCCCGGCCATGTTTTAGTGTTCTGCCGCCGACACTTCGGGTGCGAAGTGTCGGCGGCAGAATCTAGGCAACCTCTGAATAAGTCCGGGGTCCAGGGGACCCATCCCCTGGTCGGGGAGTATGAGGGGCGGACAAGCCCCTCATCGATCGCCGCAACGCGGCGATTGGTTAAGGGCGCCGCCGAAAACGGGTCGGCGTCGTCTGGCCGGGCGGGGAGCGGGATGGTTCGATGTCAATTGAACCTGCTTCAACGGTAGTCCGCCAGCGCGCGCTTAAGGCCTTTGACTGGCCGATCGGGTGTCTCCGACAGGATCTCAGCCGCCCTTGCGACGATGTTGTAGGAGTTGGTGACCGCGTCGACATTGCGGCCGGCGCCGACACTGATGAGGTTCTCGATCCTGTCCAGGTCAGGCGGGCGTTTGCCAATGTGGGCGATGATGAACAAATGGTTCGCGAAGCGTTGGGCGGTCGCGATGAAAAGCGGCCAGCGGTTGCCGGCAACGGCCCCGTGGCAATAGATAATTCGCGCCGGGGTTTGGGTCGCAAACGAGATCATCCTGGCGATTGCAACCGGGTTGCCGGGTGCATCTTTGACGATGACCAGGCGAAGCTTGCCGCTGCGCGCGATCAGCTGTTCGGCATGTTTGGTGGACGGGCTGTCGGCAGCGAACGGGCGGGTGTCATTGTCGGTGAAATCCCAAGCGATGAGTTGACCTTCACCGTCGCGGGCCAGGCGGGCTGCGATTTGTGGTTTTGTGTAATCGATCCCGGCACCGAGGACGGCGACCGCCACACCACCGGGATCGAGGCCTGGTATGATGGCGGGCTCGGTCGCAGCGGCCGGGCCCATCGCCTGCATCACAACGACAACGGCTGCGACAACGGCTGCGAGCGCGCCGCGCATTAGGTTGCCGCCCCGCCTGAGGCGGCCGATGTGACGGGCGCGACCATCACACGGCTTGCAATGAAGTCCGCAATCAGTGCGATATTGTCCAGTCCGAAAACCGGCAGCGCTGCACCTTCGATCGCGAAGTCGGCGGCAATCGCGATGACGTTGGGATCCTTCTCGGCGAGGCCGAAACCTTGGGCGCTGTCGCGGCGGCGAGCCTCGATCTTGGCGATCGGCTGCGATTTGTAGCCTTCGACGATGATCAAGTCACAGCGATCGAGGCGTTTCAGGACATCTGCGAAATCAAGCTCGTCGTCGGCATCATTTTCCGTGAGGATCGCCCATCGCCGGTTGGAGACGATGGCGACTTGTTTAGCGCCGGCCCGGCGGTGGCGGGCACTGTCGGTGTCCTCGTCGTCAAGACGCAGATTGTGATGGGCGTGCTTGATCGTCGCAACCTTCAAGCCGCGCCGAGTGAACTCTTCGACAAGACGCACCGCGAGTGTCGTCTTGCCCGAGTTCTTCCAGCCGGCGATGCCGATGATCGGGGCCGGGGCTTTGAATGTTGGTGGCGTCACGATCGGCTGTAACTCTTATCGCTTGAGGTTGGTTGACCGGCGGGCGGGCGGACGGGCGAGCAGCATCGTTCCTAGCTCCGAAACGCTATAGACGGTTATATCGCGCCCAGCAATTCGCGCGCCAGCTCCAGTTCCGCAGAGGTATTTACGTTAAAGAACGGATCGATAGCCTGGCCGGCTATCGTGATCCTCGGGAAGTCAACCGGATGTGTGCCGTGACGATCGGTCCAGCGCAGCACCTTGCGGGTGCCATCTTTGAGGGCTGCTGCGAGATCGTCGGCGAGGTCGACCGGCCACAGCCCGATGACCGGATGCAGATTGCCATCCGAGCGGGCAATGGCGATGGCGCCGGGATGATCGTTGGCCGTGGCGTGCAATCTGGCGACGAGATCGTCTGGCAGAAACGGGGCGTCGGTCGAGACGGTGGCGATCCACCGCGCGCGCGGCGTGTGACCGGCAGCCCACCGCATGCCGGCAAGGACACCGGCCAACGGGCCCGGATGATCGGCGAGGGTGTCGGGAACCACCGGCAAGTTGAATGCGGCAAAGCGCGCTGGATCGCCGTTGGCATTGATCGCGACCGCTGTGACTTGCGGTGCGATGCGCTCGATCACGCGTTGCAGCATCGATTTGCCGGCAAGCTCGAGCAAACCCTTATCACCGCCGCCCATCCGGCGGGATTGACCGCCGGCCAGGAGAATGCCGGTGATCTCGTCTTGCGATGTGGTCATGCTGCGGCACCGTCAGTTGATGCCGTGCCGGGATCTGCGCCGAGTTCAAAGGCGGCGGCGAGCAGTTCGTAGCTGCGTTTGCGGGCTGCAAGATCGTGCGCCCAGGTCAGAATCACCAGTTCTTCGAGTTGAAGATCGGCGGCGAGCTGGTCGAGATCATGTTTGACTTTCGATACCGCGCCGACCATGTGCGTGCGCCGCATATCGTCGAGGGCGCGGCGATCGCGTTCGGACAATTGATAGGGCGGTGGGGCATCCGGCGGGTCGATCGGGCGGCGCACGTTGCGCTCGCGCAGCAGGCGCGCATAGGCCCGTGATGTGAACTGGAACTGGGCCTCTTCGTCCGTGTCGGCTGCAAGCGCCCAGACGCAGATGGACGCGACAGGTTCGGGGCAACGCTCGTTCGCCCGAAACGCTGCGCGATAGAGCGCAATGGCGTGTTCGGCGCCGGCGCCATCGGTGATGAAATGTGCAAAGCAATAGGGTAGTCCGAAGTGGGCTGCGACCTGGGCGCCGTAGCTGGATGTGCCAAGCACCCAGATCTGCGGCATCGTCTCGGGTTCGGGATGGGCGCGGATGGTGCGGAACGGATGGTCGTCCGGCAATTGGCCGCCGCTCGTCCAGGCCATGAGATCGCGGATCTGCTGGGGGAAGCGGTCGGCGGCGCGCGCGGCGTCGGGGTTCAATGCTAAGGCGGTGCGCCCGTCTGAGCCCGGCGCGCGGCCGACGCCGAGATCGATGCGGCCGGGCGCCAGGGCTTCAAGGGTGTTGAACTGCTCGGCAACTTTGAGGGCGGAATAATGCGGCAGCATAATGCCGGCGCTGCCAATGCGGATTTGCGATGTGGTGGCGGCAATCGCCGCCATCAGAATTTCGGGCGCGGAGCCGGCGATCGTCTCGTGATTGTGGTGCTCGGACACCCAGAAGCGTGCATAGCCCAGTGTCTCGCAGAATTGCGCAAGCTCCAAGGTGTCGCGAACCGAACTCGCGTGCGAGCGGTCGGCGACGGCCACCGATTGGTCGAGGACGGATAGGCGTGTCATCACGTGAGCTCCATCGGCGGCCATAGTGGCGTAATGGCCGCGAGCTGCGACTCAACTGCGCTCAACATTGGCGATATGGGTTGGAACGGCGAACTCACGGTTGCAGATCTCCGCCAGCTTGGCGATGCCGGCCTTGATTGTTTCGACCGCCGGATTGGCATAGCAAATCCGCACCGCGCGTTCGGCCGCTTCACCCTCGATCGACCAATCGGCACCAGGGTTGACCTGCAGGCCTTCACCGGCCGCGACCTCGACAAGACGTGTTGTGTCGACCTCGGGAGGAAACTTGACCCACAGAAATATGCCGCCCCGGGGCGGTTTGAATTCCGCCGCCGTGCCGAAATGCTCGTTCAGGGCTTCGACAAGAACATCGAGCTTAGCTTTTAAAACTTTGTTGAGCGCGGTGACGTGGGCGTCGAAATGCCGGGGACAGTATTCGGCGAGGACCATTTGTTCGAGGGCGCCGCTGCCGCCGTCGTTCTTGACCGCCAGCAACCGAGAGAGCACGTCCCATGGCGCGACGACGTAGCCGACCCGCAAAGCTGGCGCGATCGATTTCGAGAACGAGCCGAGGAAAATTGTGCGCGCCGAATCGTCGAGGGCGTAGATGGCCGGTGGGCGTTCGCCGTCCCAGATCAAGTCCGAATAGCATTCATCTTCGAAGATCGGCACATTGAATTGCTTGGCGAGCGCAACGAGTTGCTGGCGCCGTTCCAGGCTCATGATCGTTGCCGTCGGGTTTTGGACGGTGGGGATGGTGTAAATGTAGCGTGGGAGTTTGGCCTTGGTCTTGAGCTCTTCAAGGGCGTTGGCGAGGGCCGCCATGTCCATGCCGTCATCGTCACCGGGGATACCGAGCGGTGTTACGTCAAAATTCTTAAGCCTGGACAGAAAGCCACCGTAGTTGGCCTCCTCGATCACGACCGTATCGCCCGGCGATAACATGATGCGGTTGATCAGATCCATGCCCTGAAGGGAACCGGAAGTCAGGACAATATCGTCAGGTGAACAAACGATACCGGCGTGGCGGTTGAGTTTGCCGGTCAGGTATTCGCGTAAGGGGCGATAACCCTGCGGCCCGCTTTCGAGACTATAGGTGGCGAGCGTGCGGCCTTCGCGTGCGAGCACGGCGTTGGTTGCTGCGACGAGGTCATCGACCGGGATCGTCTCCGGAGCATTGTGACCGCCGACAAAATTGTAAGCGGGAAAACCCGCCCATTTCGCTGCTGGTGCGGGCAGATCGGGGCGCACTGCGCTTGCGAAATCAAACTGACTGGCTGCCATTACAGTTTCCTCCGGAACGTGGTGCCACGTGGTGGCCGATAAAGCGATACTTGCCGTCTCAGCCATAAACTGACAAATCCGCTGCGGTCGGATCCAGTCGAGCTAACGGCTTTGTGCTGAAGCTAACGGATTTGACGATGGTAGGGAATCACCACCTGGATCGCAGCCGCCGGCGCTGCGGGCACACTGTCGCTTGCCCCGGCTCGCAAGCTGTGCTGCAGTCGGCGCACAATCTCGATGGCAGCGCGATGGCCGGGGCAGGTGATCGTCTCGCGGTCCTTTGTGGCTCGCGGCCCAGCACGATGTGAGGTGGCGCCATGGCTGATCATTCGGCAGACGGTGTGGTGGTGATCACCGGCGGTGCCTCCGGGATTGGTGCGGCGACGGCGGCCTATCTGCTCGACAGCGGCCGCAAGATTGCCGTTCTCGATCTCGACAACACCAACCTCGCCAGCGCCCGCAAAACCTACGACGGCAACAGGGATGTGCGGGTCAACGCGGTTGACGTGACGGACGAGGCGCAAGTCAACCGTGAACTTGGGGATATCGAGGATCGCTTTGGCCCGATTGACGGCGTTGTGAACTGTGCCGGCATTGCCGCCGACCATCATCTGCTGGACACGCCGGTTGGTCTGTTCCGCAAGATCCTCGACGTCAACGTTATCGGTACCTTTCTGGTCGCCAGGGCGGCGGCCGGCTTCATGACGGCGCGCGGGCGCGGTTCAATTGTCAATATTGCGTCGATCTCTGGCTTGCGCGGTTCGAAGGGGCGTGCCGCCTATGGTGCTTCAAAGGGTGCGGTTGTAACCCTCACGCAAGTGATGGCCAACGATCTGGCCACGTACGGCATCCGCGTCAACGCGATTGCGCCAGGGCCGATCGAGACGCCGATGGTCAGGGCGGTTCACACCGCGGTCGACCGCAATCTCTACCATCGCTTCGTGCCAATGAACCGTTATGGCGAACCCAAAGAGATTGCAAGCGTGGCAGCCTTCCTGCTGGATGAGGCGCAGTCGAGTTACATCACCGCCGAGATCATCGCCGTCGATGGCGGTTACCGCGGCGCCGGCCTGATCGTGAGGGATTGAACAATGCGGGTTCGCTCGGTTGATGTTGTTGGCCTGCAAGTGTCGTTTGAGGATGGCAGTGCCGGCACCGCGCAGTTCGAGCCCTTCTATGTGGAGCCCGAGGCGTTTCTTGATGCCGATATCGCGCTGTCGCGCGACGGTGTCGTCGCGGTTGCCGCCAAACCCGGCATCGGCTTCGAACCAAGGTAACGCATCTCAATGCGCCATTTTAGGTGATACCTCGGGACCCTCTGAACATGTCCGGGGTCCAAGGGACCCATCCCCTGGTCGGGGTGTTTGAGGGGCTGGAAGCCCCTCAACGATCCCGCCAAAGGGCATTGCCCTTTGCAAACCCGTGATCTGGGCCGAGGGGCGTTCAAATTTACGTCTGCACGAGCCATTGACGGGTGACCGCGATCGCTGGAACTGGCATGTTGAAGGCAGCAATCGATCCGGAAAGAACTCCATGCCAGTCTCCGTTGCGCCGCGCGCATTTCTCGAAGACCTGTTTCGTGCTGCCATCAAGGCTGCCGATCCGGCTCATTGTCTGCCGCCGTTTCTTCCCGCGCTGCCAGCAGGGCGAACGATTGTCGTCGGGGCCGGCAAAGCGGGTGGATCGATGGCCAAGGCGGTGGAGGATCATTGGGCCGGCCAAATCAGCGGCCTGGTCGTGACCCGCTACGACCACGGGGTCCGTTGTCAGCGGATTGAGGTGGTCGAGGCTGCACACCCGGTTCCGGACGAGAAGGGCTTGGACGCCGCGCGTCGGATCCGGTCGATGGTCGAGGGATTGACGGAACACGACCTCGTCCTGTGCCTGATTTCGGGTGGCGGCTCGGCATTGCTGACGATGCCGGGGCGCGGAACGGGGCCGCATGGTCCGGTTATCCTCGATCTTGAAGACAAGCAGGCGATCAACCGTGAGCTCTTGAAGTGCGGTGCGCCGATTGATGAGATCAATATTGTGCGCAAGCATTTGTCGGCGATCAAGGGCGGGCGGCTGGCGTTGGCGGCCCATCCGGCGAGGGTTGTCACGCTCGCCATATCGGATGTGCCGGGGGATGACCCCGCGGTCATTGCATCGGGGCCAACGGTTGCGGACCACTCGACGGTTGGCGATGCGCTGCAGGTTTTGGCCAAATATGACATTGTCGCGCCCGACAATGTTCGGGCGTTCCTTGCAACACCGCAAGCGGAGTCGGCGAAACCGGGCGATCCGCGGCTCGACGGCGCCGCGTTTGAGATGATTGCTCGGCCACAGGCGTCGCTCGAAGCAGCTGCGGCGCTTTGTCAGGCGCACGCGATCGAGCCCGTGATCTTGGGCGATGCGATCGAAGGCGAGGCGCGTGACGTTGCGAATGAGCAGGCCGCCTTGGCGCGCAGGCATCTTGGGGACGGTCGCGCAACGGCCTTAATTTCCGGTGGGGAGACCACCGTCACGGTTCGCGGCAACGGTCGCGGCGGACGCAACGCCGAATTCCTCCTGGCGCTTGGTCTGGCCCTCGACGGGGCCGCCGGCGTGCATGCCATTGCCTGCGATACCGATGGCATTGACGGCTCCGAGGACAACGCCGGCGCCTATCTCGGACCCGACAGCCTGGCGCTTGCGCGCGATCGCGGCATCGATCCGTCGGCGCTGTTGGCGAACAACGACGGCTATCGCTTTTTTGAAGCGACCGGCGGTCTTATCGTGACCGGGCCGACATTGACCAATGTCAACGACTTCCGCGCGGTTTTGATCCTGCCGGTGTCGTAATCCAGGTTCATGCTGGCCAATCGTCAAACACCTGGTGGCACGAAGGCGGCGCGGGTTCCACCGTCGACCGGAATGACCGAGCCGGTCACATAAGCCGATTGTGCGCTGAGCAGGAACTCGATGACGGCGGCGACGTCGTCGGGCTGGGCCACACGGCCCAGCGGCGATTTCCCGCTCGGGCGGTAGTTGCCGGTCCCGGCTTGGTCCGCCATTGCCTGCACCATGGGCGTATCGACGGTGCCAGGGGCAACGGCGTTGACCAAAATGCCTTCCGGGCCCAGTTCGGCAGCCATGACGCCGGTGATGGTGTGCAGGGCCGCCTTCTGGGCAGCGTAGGCGCCCGCGGCGACCTTGGGTCTGATACCGGCAATCGATCCCAGGAACACAATGCGCGCGGACGGGTTGCGGTTAGGGCGTTGGCGCATTAACTCAACGGCGCGACAGGCGCAGAGCCAGGCGCCGCGCGTGTTGATCCGGTAGAGCTGATCGAAATTCTCGATGGCCATTCCGACCAATGGACCGGCCGCAAGCTTTCCGGCCGAGCAGACCAGTGCATCGATGTGGCCGAAAATCTCGCCAATCGCACCAAAGGTCTGGTCGATCGAGGCAGCATCGGCGACGTCGCAATGCGCGTTGATGCTGGGCCTGCCGGTATCGTCCTGGGCGATTGCTCCATCGAAGGCCATGTCGAGGCCGATCACGGTCCAGCCGGCGGTGATAAGCCGCTCGGCAGTTGCTTTGCCAATGCCGGAGGCCGCCCCCGTTACGACCACTGCTCTGGTCATAACGTCATGCCTTTGCGAAACTTGACAGCGGGCGACCGACCTTGCGCAGCTGCGGCAGCAACTCCTGCGAAATCAACCGAATACTGGAGAGTGATCGTGAGACCGGCATGCCGGCCCAATTGGTGCGGATGATGAGGTGATTGCAGCCGAACTCATCCCAGTATGGCTTGAGCTGTTCATAGCAGTCCTCAGGTGAGCCAAGGATGAAGCGGCCCTTCGACAGCTCCTCGAACTTCTGCGTGAAGTCTTCGGTTCCGGGCATGACTTTGTCCTGCCCCCACGTGGCATAGTCGCGGTATTTGCCTTCGAGGTAGGGCTGCGCCAGTTCAATGGCCGTCGCTTTGTCTTTGGCGCAGAAGACCTCTTTGATCACCGGCAGTTCCTTCGGGAATTGCTTGCCGTTGGCATCCAGCTCGTCACGATAGATGCCCATCTGGCGGCGAATTGTCTCCAGGGTCGCGTGCGGATTGATGAACCAAGAGTCCCCGAGGCGGGCTGCGCGGCGGATGGCCGGGTCGTTGTTGGCTGCAATCCAGATCGGCGGATGCGGCTGTTGCACCGGTCTAAGGTTCATGCGGACATTGTCGAGACGGCATTCCGGACTGTCGTAGCTGACACTCTCTTCGCTCCAAAGGCGTTTGATGAGTTCGAGATAGGCGACAAAGCGCTTCACGCGTTGGCCTTTCGGTACGCCGAACGCGTCGAACTCCATATCGCGGTAGCCGAGGCCAACGCCGAAAATGAAGTTGCCGCGGCAGACGATATCCAGCGAGGCGATGGTTTCGGCGGTATAGACCGGGTTGTGCAGGTTGAGGAGCATGATGCCGAGGCAGACCTGCATCTCGCCGGCCTCGGCCGCAAGGCGCGCTGCAAACGGCACCATCTGGAGCTGCTGGTTATCGCCTTCGTTAAGATAGTGCTGTGGGAAGGTGACACTATCCCAACCATAATCGCGCGCGGTGCGCACCATCGTGATTTGATCATCAAATGCGCTCACCATGTCGGCCGAGAGCCGCTGCTGGTTGGTCATCAAAAGCCCGACCTTCATGTCATTTCTCCCGGGTTCTTCTGGTGTTGGGGCTGGTCATCTCGATCGTTTGCGATTGAAGCGGTTTGCTGGTTTGCTCGCAACGGCCGCGGATCCAATTTCGATCATGCTGCGAATAAGCTCGGCGCCGAACGCGGTCGACGGTTGCCTTCGCGAATGCGGGCTGGTCTGATTTTGCTCACCACAGGAGCCGGGGTCGCAAGCCCTGAGCAAGTCGGAGAAGGACGTGGTCATGGCGCTAGCGGAATGGTCGGTTGATGGTGCGGTCCGCCGGGTTCGGTTGACCCGCGCCGAAAAGCGCAACGCCCTCAACCCGGAGATGATCGAAATCCTGACCGGCGCCTTTTCCGAACGGCCACGACAGGGCGAACGGCTCGCTTTGGTCGAAGCCGAGGGCACGGTGTTCTCGGCCGGGCTGGACCTGCGCGAGCGCGACAATTCGGCCGGCGGTGTGCGACCGTTCGAACGTTTGCTGCATGCCATGGAGACCTATCCGCTGCCGATCGTCGGCAAGGTGCAAGGCGCCGCGATTGCCGGCGGCAATGAACTGGCGCTGCATTGCGATCTCGTGGTCGCGAGCACGAATGCCACGTTCGGCATGTCGGTTGCACAAATCGGTCTCGCGCCGAGCTGGTTCTTGTGCAAGAAGCTTCAGGAGGTGGCCGGGCCGGTCGCAACGCGACGCATCTTGCTGCTCGGCGATCCGTTGTCCGCGCAAGAGTTCTACGATCTCGGTATCATCTCGCACCTTGCTGAACCCGACCAACTCGACCAAACGGTTGCGGCGATTGTTGAGCGCCTGGCCGCCAACGCGCCGCTTGCCCTCAAGGCGATCAAGTCCGTGTTGGTGCGCCAGATGGCGTTTCGCGATGATATCTCGCATGAAGATCTTGATGAGGTGCTTGGCAAAGTGCGCACCAGCGAAGATGCCAAGGAAGGCATCGCGGCGTTCTTGCAACGGCGCAAGCCGAACTTTCGGGAACGTTAAGAGGAGACAGGCGATGGCGATCCGCATGACCAAGCCGTGGTCCGCGCTCAGTGTCGACGAGGCCCGTAAGCTTCCCGGTCAGCTCGGTGTCTATCAATTGGCCGGCGATGACGGGGCGGTGGTCGCGATCGGGTTTGCCGGCGGCCGTTCGCCGTTCGGCTTACGCGGCGTCTTGATGGATCTGGCAGCGAACCCGCCGCACGGTGCCACGCAGTTTCGCTGTGAAGTCAACATGCAATATCAGACCCGCTATCGCGAGCTCTTGATGCTGCACGTGGCAGATCACGGTCGCCTGCCGCCGTCCAATGCGGTCGATCCGCCAGCCGATCTCGGCCGCCTCAGTCCGCTCTAACAGGCAAGTCAGGAACAGTCGGGTCAGGCAACGGCAGATGGATTTGGAGCCTTCAGAACAGCAAACGCTGATCATCGAGCAGATCCGCAGGTTCGTGCGCGAAGAAATCGTGCCGCTCGAAGATCAGCTCGATCCCGATGCGAGCGAGTTGCCGGCGCAGGAGGCTGAGCGGCTGCGCGACAAGGTCAAGGAGATGGGCTTTTGGGGGCTCGATGTGCCGGCCGAATATGGCGGTCCGGGCATCGATCTTGTCACGCGGACACTGATTGCGATTGAGATGTCGCAGCATCGCGCCGGCCTCTATGTGCCATGCTACGGAGTGTTCGGCGCGATGGGTCTGGCGCAGCTCTACGAAGCAACCGACGATCAGAAGGAACGTTATCTGCAGCCCGTGTTGCGGGGCGAAAAACGCGGCTTTTTCGGGCTGACCGAACCGTCAGGCGGCAGCGATCCGGCGCGCGCTATTCAAACCAAGGCCGTGCGTGATGGTGACGACTGGGTGCTCAACGGCTCGAAGGTTTTCATCAGTGGTGCCGACAAAGCCGATTTCGGTTTGGTGTTTGCGCGCACGTCGCCGGACAAGGGGCGCAACGGCGTTACCTGCTTCATTGTCGATACCAATACACCGGGCTTTCATGTCCGCCGTATCGTTCACACGCTGCGCTCAAGCAATTATGCGACCGAATTGCAGTTCGAGGACATGCGGGTGGCGCACGTCAACGTTCTCGGCGACGTCAACCGCGGCTTTGCAATCGCCAACGATCGTCTCAGTCGCCAGCGCATTCCCTACGCGGCCGCGTGCATCGGGATTGCTGTCAAGGCGCAGGAGATGGCGATCGAATACGCCAAGCAGCGCGAAACATTCGGCGCGCCACTGGCCACACGTCAGCTCATTCAATCGATGATCATCGACAACGAGCTCGACATTCGCACCAGTCGCTGGATTACGCTTGAAGCTGCCCACCGGGCCGAGCGCGGTGAGCCGTTCCGCACCGAGGCCGCAATGGCGAAGCTGGTTGCGACGGAAGCCGGCGGCCGTGTCGTCGATCGTGCCATGCAAATTCACGGTGGCATCGGGATGACCAAGGATCTGCCGCTTGAGCGCTGGTATCGCGAAATGCGCATCCGCCGTGTCGGGGAAGGCCCGAACGAGGTCCAGCGATTGATTATTGCGCGCGACCTGCTCGGCGGATCATTTAAGTAGATCGGTCAAGTCGATCGGCCAAGTCAATCGCCATAGAGTCGTGCGGCTCGGTGCCGGGCGACGAGGAGGCAAACGGGAACGCCATGACTGAACCACATGCAGCGCAGCCAAATCTGCCGCTGGCCGGGATCAAGGTGATCGATTTCGGCCAGATCTATCAGGGCCCCTATGCAACGCTGCTCATGGCAAAGGCCGGTGCGGATGTCGTCAAGGTGGAGCCGATTGGCGGTGAGCCGATGCGCATGCGTGCGAGCGCATCGCGGGGCGCCGGTATCCCGCTTGCGATGCTGAACTCGAACAAACGCGGGATAACGCTCAATCTCAAGCACCAGCGCGGCAAACAACTCCTGAAGGACATGGCGGCACAAGCCGACATTCTGCTTGAGAATTTCACACCGGACGTCATGAACAAGCTTGAGGTTGGCTGGGAGGTGCTGCGCGACATCAATCCGCGGCTCATTTATGCATCGGGTTCGGGTTACGGTCTCACCGGGCCGGATCGTGATGCGATGGCCATGGATCTGACGATCCAAGCGACATCGGGCATGATGAGTATCACCGGATTTCCGGATGGACCGCCAATGAAGTGCGGTGCGGCGGTGGTTGATTTCATGTCGGGCATTCACCTTTATGCTGCCGTGATGACGGCATTGTATGAACGCAGCGTGACAGGCCGAGGGCGGCTCGTGGAAGTGGCGATGCAGGAAGCGATCTTTCCGTCGTTTGCCTCCAATCTCGGCATGCTTCATGCGCAGGACGGCGCCGTGCCGCCGCGCACCGCCAACAAGCATGGCGGCCTGTCGGTTTGTCCCTACAACGTTTACGAGGCCAAGGACGGGCACATCGCGATCAACTGTGTGAAAGAGGCGCATTGGCAGGGGCTGCTGACCATCATGGGTCGGCAGGACTTGCTGGATGATACACGCTTCACGAGCAACAAGGCACGCGTCGCCAACATGCAAGAAACCGACAATCTGGTGGAGGCGTGGTCGCGGACATTGGATCGTGCCGACATCATGGAGCGTGCGCGGGCGCACAAGCTGCCGGTTGCAGCCGTACGTGATCTGGTGGAGGTGACCAACGATCGCCATATGCACGCGCGCGGGATGCTCGAGTGGCTCGATCATCCCGAATATGGCCGCATCGTCGTGCCCAACAGTCCGTTGCGCATTCATGGCGCCGGTGCAGTTGCGACCAAGCCAAGCCCGCGAGCCGGACAAGACAACGGCGAAGTGTTCGGCGAGTGGTTAGGCCTGTCGTCCGATGAGGTGGACGCACTCACCAAAGCCGGAGTGATTTAGGAAACCCCTGCCCAAGTTCGGGGCCAGGGGATGATCCCCTGGTCGGGAGCTTGAGAGGCTTCGCCGCTCACGACCCGGCCAAGGGGCACTGCTTTTTGGAAATCCATGGCTTGACTAGATCATCGTGCTTTAAGTTGGAACCGCTATTGCGGTTCCAACTTAAAGCACAAAGATGATCGCCACTTTAGAGGCGAGCAACTTTCTGCCTTTATTCGGGATCGTTCCGATTCCGAATAAAGGCAGGTTGCTCCAGAGATTGCTTGAACCGACTGATCGTCGGCGCAAGGCGAAATATCGCGCTCGTTGCGCTTGAGGTGTTTCAACGCCGGCCCGTCAACGGTGAACACCTCGGAGAATGCCGAAGCAAACGCCGCCGTTTTGGCAACCGTGAAACCTGCCAGGCCATGCCGTTTCATCGCGCAAGTCAAGCTGGTATCGGTCGTTTCAAATTCCCGGTCGCGAAATGTTGGCTCAAGCTTTGCGCTTCAGCATATCGGCAAGCTCATCCATGCTTTGATCGGAGGGTATCGATTTCGACTCGAATTGCTTGTCGAAGGTGTCCGGCTCAAACGCCGCACGGCGATCAGTCAGCAACCGTTGGATCTCGCCGGTTTGTGCCTGGACTTCGACGGTACGCGTTTCGCTCGAACCATCGTCGTAGATGACGATCACACGCAACTTGAGCTGCTCGATATCGGCTGGACGCTCGCCGATATAAAGCGATTTACCTGCCTTCGACAACCAGTCCGGTAGCGGCTGGCCGTTGGCCTGCGTCAGGCGGTATTCGACAACGTGCTTGGTTTCATCGATAGTGTTGGACAGCTGCAGCAGAAGAACCTTGTCGCGGACGAGCGATTCGATAACGATTTGGTCTTTGTCGCTTGCACCTGCAAAGCTGGATGGCAGATCCATGCGCAGCGAGTAGCCGGTCAGGCCCTGCACATCGAACGGCTCCGACTTGAAGTCGTGCGCCTCCTGTAAGCGCGCGTCCAGCTCCCACAGTCGGTTCTCAGCAAGTGCAGTTGCTGGTCGATTGACGCCGTTGAGCGGCTCGATATCATTTGCCGTTTGGACCACAATGCCGTCGGCGTCAATTCCATTGCTCGCCGATTTGGCATTAATCGCGTCCAAGGCGTCGAGGACGGCGCCGTCGGCAGCAATACTTTGAACGGCCAGATCCTCGAACAAGATTGGTAGTGGATCTTCTGAGGGCGTCTCGGCGAAGGGCTCACTTTCAACGTCAATCCTCACAATTGCCGTGTCCGTACCACCCTGGCCGTCGCTGATTTGGTAGGCGATGATGTCGGAGCCGATAAAGCCCGTGCGTGGTTGGTAGGTGATCGTGCCATCGGGATTGAGTGTAACCGTTCCGTTGTTTGCCGAAGCAGCAGTTACGGTCAGCGGATCGCCTTCGATATCACTGTCATTGGGAAGAACGCCAACGGTGACAGCCTGTCCGCCGTTCGTGTCAGCGCTGTCGTCTTCGGCGACAGGTGCGTCGTTGACCGGGGTGACAAGGCCGCTGGCGGTGGTTGTGCTGGTTTGCTGGCCATCCGTGATCGTGTAGTTGAATGATGCCGGGCCGTTGTAGTTCGGCGTCGGCTCGAACATGATCGTGCCGTCGGGACTGAGCGTGGCCGTGCCCGAGCCGTCTGTCAGAACAATCGGTGTGCCAACGCTGGCGGGTTGGCCGTCAATTGAGGTGACGGTGAGCGTATTGCCATCAGGATCCGTGTCATTTGTCAGCACTGGGATTGTGCTCGCCGTATCCTCCTCCGTCATGAAGGCATCGGGGTTGGCAACCGGCGGATCGTTAACGTCGGTGACGGTGACCGTGATGGTCGCGGTCGCGGTGGCGCCGTCATCATCGGTGATCTGGTAGGTCACCGGGGTTGCAACGCCGTTGAAGTTGGCGGCCGGGGTAAAGGTGACTTCGCCGCTGACGGCGTCGATCACATACGTGCCTTCACCGGGCACCGTCAGGGTCTTGCCGTCGGGCGATAAGGTAGCGCCGGCCGGCGGGGCAACAAACACCGTCAGGGTCGGATCGATGGTGCCGTCGATATCGCTGTCATTGGCGGCCGGGTCGAGGGTCACGGGCGTGTCCTCGGCGGTCGTCACGGCATCGGGGTTGGCAACCGGCGGGTCGTTAACGTCGGTGACGGTGACCGTGATGGTCGCGGTCGCGGTGGCGCCGTCATCATCGGTGATCTGGTAGGTCACCGGGCTTGCAACGCCGTTGAAGTTGGCGGCCGGGGTAAACGTCACTTCGCCGCTAACAGCGTCGATCACATACGTGCCTTCACCGGGCACCGTCAGGGTCTTGCCGTCGGGCGCCAAGGTAGCGCCGGCCGGCGGGGCAACAAACACCGTCAGGGTCGGATCGATGGTGCCGTCGATATCGCTATCATTGGCGGCCGGGTCGAGGGTCACGGGCGTGTCCTCGGCGGTCGTCACGGCATCGGGGTTGGCAACCGGCGGGTCGTTAACGTCGGTGACGGTGACCGTGATGGTCGCGGTCGCGGTGGCGCCGTCATCATCGGTGATCTGGTAGGTCACCGGGCTTGCAACGCCGTTGAAGTTGGCGGCCGGGGTGAAGGTGACTTCGCCGCTAACAGCGTCGATCACATACGTGCCTTCACCGGGCACCGTCAGGGTCTTGCCGTCGGGTGATAAGGTAGCGCCGGCCGGCGGGGCAACGAACACCGTCAGGGTCGGATCGATGGTGCCGTCGATATCGCTATCATTGGCGGCCGGGTCGAGGGTCACGGGCGTGTCCTCGGCGGTCGTCACGGCATCGGGGTTGGCAACCGGCGGGTCGTTAACGTCGGTGACGGTGACCGTGATGGTCGCGGTCGCGGTGGCGCCGTCATCATCGGTGATCTGGTAGGTCACCGGGCTTGCAACGCCGTTGAAGTTGGCGGCCGGGGTAAAGGTGACTTCGCCGCTGACGGCGTCGATCACATACGTGCCTTCACCGGGCACCGTCAGGGTCTTGCCGTCGGGTGCTAAGGTAGCGCCGGCCGGCGGGGCAACAAACACCGTCAGGGTCGGATCGATGGTGCCGTCGATATCGCTGTCATTGGCGGCCGGGTCGAGGGTCACGGGCGTGTCCTCGGCGGTCGTCACGGCATCGGGGTTGGCAACCGGCGGATCGTTAACGTCGGTGACGGTGACCGTGATGGTCGCGGTCGCGGTGGCGCCGTCATCATCGGTGATCTGGTAGGTCACCGGGGTTGCAACGCCGTTGAAGTTGGCGGCCGGGGTGAAGGTGACTTCGCCGCTAACGGCGTCGATCACATACGTGCCTTCACCGGGCACCGTCAGGGTCTTGCCGTCGGGCGACAAGGTAGCGCCGGCCGGCGGGGCAACAAACACCGTCAGGGTCGGATCGATGGTGCCGTCGATATCACTGTCATTGGCGGCCGGGTCGAGGGTCACGGGCGTGTCCTCGGCGGTCGTCACGGCATCGGGGTTGGCAACCGGCGGATCGTTAACGTCGGTGACGGTGACCGTGATGGTCGCGGTCGCGGTGGCGCCGTCATCATCGGTGATCTGGTAGGTCACCGGGCTTGCAACGCCGTTGAAGTTGGCGGCCGGGGTAAACGTCACTTCGCCGCTGACGGCGTCGATCACATACGTGCCTTCACCGGGCACCGTCAGGGTCTTGCCGTCGGGTGACAAGGTAGCGCCGGCCGGCGGGGCAACAAACACCGTCAGGGTCGGATCGATGGTGCCGTCGATATCGCTGTCATTGGCGGCCGGGTCGAGGGTCACGGGCGTGTCCTCGGCGGTCGTCACGGCATCGGGGTTGGCAACCGGCGGATCGTTAACGTCGGTGACGGTGACCGTGATGGTCGCGGTCGCGGTGGCGCCGTCATCATCGGTGATCTGGTAGGTCACCGGGCTTGCAACGCCGTTGAAGTTGGCGGCCGGGGTAAAGGTGACTTCGCCGCTAACAGCGTCGATCACATACGTGCCTTCACCGGGCACCGTCAGGGTCTTGCCGTCGGGTGATAAGGTAGCGCCGGCCGGCGGGGCAACAAACACCGTCAGGGTCGGATCGATGGTGCCGTCGATATCGCTATCATTGGCGGCCGGGTCGAGGGTCACGGGCGTGTCCTCGGCGGTCGTCACGGCATCGGGGTTGGCAACCGGCGGATCGTTAACGTCGGTGACGGTGACCGTGATGGTCGCGGTCGCGGTGGCGCCGTCATCATCGGTGATCTGGTAGGTCACCGGGCTTGCAACGCCGTTGAAGTTGGCGGCCGGGGTAAAGGTGACTTCGCCGCTGACGGCGTCGATCACATACGTGCCTTCACCGGGCACCGTCAGGGTCTTGCCGTCGGGTGACAAGGTAGCGCCGGCCGGCGGGGCAACAAACACCGTCAGGGTCGGATCGATGGTGCCGTCGATATCGCTGTCATTGGCGGCCGGGTCGAGGGTCACGGGCGTGTCCTCGGCGGTCGTCACGGCATCGGGGTTGGCAACCGGCGGATCGTTAACGTCGGTGATTTGGATGATGGTGGTCGCGGGAGTGCTGTCAACTTCGCCATCGTTGATCGTGACGTTAACAATGCGATTGGTCGTGTCCGGATCTTCGGATGTGTTTTGGTAACTGATCGCCTCGATCGTGTCGGCGTAGACGGCCTTGGTCGCCGTGCCGGCAAGCGTGATGGTGTAACCATCAGCGGAGACCGTATAGCTCAGGCCAGAGGTCGTCGTGCCGGTGTCGTTGGCGGCGACAACTGCACCATCGATGAGCAACTGGTCCTCCGCCGCTACCGGATTGGTCAACGTGATGACTGCCGATTCCATATTGGTGTCATCGACATCATACACCAAGGTGTCGGTGTCGGCGATCGCGACGGCTGGGCCATTTTCGGAGAAGGTTGTCCGGTAGTCGGTATGCAATACTTCAGCGCCGATTATGGCAAACTGGAAGTACTGGCCGGATGTCCGTTGGATGGTGACGTCTTCCATACCGGTGATGTCGAAGACGACGAGTGCATCCCGATAATTTGTACCGGAAGAAGTCAGCTGGCCGGTTACGGGATCATAGGTTGGAAAGCCACTGGTCTCACCAGAGAGGAGTTCAAGATTTTCCAAATGAACGGGTGTCGAACCGTCTGCGGCAGTGATGACTACACTTTCGCCGGCGTCGACATCGCGCATCACCAGCAAAGTGCCATCCGGCGCCGGACCACCTGAGAATTGCAGTAGTGACGTGCCGCCTGTACTTGGCGGGTACATCAGCCAATCGACTTGGGTCGAGTAGGTATCCCTAAACTGCGGATTTTCGGGTGAATCATCATTCAGATATATGTCGACGTCGCCGCCTGTTAAGGTGAAGGTGTCGCCATTTGGCAAGATACCGTTGAGGGCCCCAGTCGTGCCGGTTACGCTTGCCTGATCGTAAAGTCTGACAGAATTGGGCTCACCCGACGAGTTATCTGAGTCCAGGCTGATGATCGGGCCGTCATCGTTCGCGACGACATTAACCGTCGACTGCGCCGTTGCTGTCGCGCCGTTTACGTCCGTGACAGTGACGTCGAAAATGCGATCGCCCGTCGTCGGATTATGTGACGAATTTGCATAGTTGAACGCCTGCAGGACCGTTGCCGCTTCGGCGGTGGTCATAGACGGTAATGTGCGGTGTGTAATGGTCAGCGTTGACGTCGTTGCATCAAAATTGAAGTCGTAGACAGTACCGCCGACGTTACCTGCTGAAACGAATGAGTCCCCGGTGAACGGGAAGCTTCTGACAGCCGAGGTTGTAATGGCGTAGAGCACTTCAGATGTGCCGTCCGCCACCGGGCCGTTGAGGGTGATTTCGATCTGGGAAATGTTGTCGCCATCAATGTCGAATACTGAGACGTCTCCAATATCGACAATCGGTACACTCGGCGAATCTTCAACGTAGACGGTCCGATAGTCAGATCCTGTCGCGCCAGAACTGTCATTACCGTCGAGGTCAAGTTGCGGCGGATCGTTGACGCCATTGATGGTGATCGTCAACGTGGCTTCCGAGACATCGCCGTCGGCGTCGGTGATCTCGTAGGTGTAGGTCTCAACAAGGCTGTCTGTGGAGCCGAGCGCCTGCACCGCCGGGTTGGTGTTGTCGAGGGTATAAGAGTAAGAACCATCACTATTGAGCGTCAGCGTGCCGTAGCTGCCAGCCAGGCCGGCACCGACGTTGCCGCCGCCGGCCGCCGGGCCAGCACCTACAACAACGGCCGTTACCGGGCTCGCCGTTTGATCAGCGCCGACAACGTCGTTCGACGTCACAACATTGCCCGTTGCCGGAACGCCGGCGTCTTCCGTCACGCTGTCAACATCGGCGTTCGCGGTCGCACCATCGTCGACAATCAACACACCAAGCGTTCCCGCTTGCGTGTCGCCGTCATCATCGACTAGCGTCAAGGCAAAACCGTCAATGATATCGCCGCCGGACTGGTCCGCAGCCGATGTCAGCGTGTAGCTATAATCAACCACACCGGTCGCGGCGGTATAGCCATTGATGGTGAGGTCACCATAGGTGCCCGCCACCGTGATCGGCGTCGTGCCAGTGGCCAACAGTTGTGCTTCCGTTATCACTGTGGGGCCAACCTGCAACGATGCAAGGCCATCAGGGGCTGTAATCGTGAAGTCACCAGAGACCGTCTCACCGCCGCCCGCAGCATTCGAGCCGATAACATCAAGGTCGCTCTCAAGCACCTCCGCATCAGCTCCGGCAACCGTCGGATGGTCGTCCGTATCACCAATCACCAGAGGATCATCCGTGCCATTGATGGTGATGATAAGATCAGCGCTATCCGACAAGGAGCTTGCGACAACGCCAGTTACGGTTACACCGTCGAGACCCAGGTGATAGCGCCCGCTCGCCTCATTGCTGGTGGCAGCAAAGTTGATGGTTTCAGTGGTGCTTGTCGCTGTGAACGTGAAGGATTGTCCGCTCCACGCAGCAGCCGAACCCAAGATCGGCGGTAGCATCGATGTACTGTCGAAGGTTTGGCCAGCGACCGTTACGCGCCAGAACGCCTCGCCGCTGGTTGCGGAGAAGGAATTGGTCGCAATGGTTTGGCTGAAATCAACCGTGTACGTCTGCCCGACCACCAGGCCGGTGAGCTGTTGCTCAAGCGCCTCAAATCCAAACTGATCGGGGTCGGCTATAGAGTGCACGAACGGACCGCCATCGGGCGACGTATTCCACGTCGAACCAAAGTAGTTCATCGTCTCGTCGATGGTATCGGGCGTTTGATGGGTTGCTGTCCAACCATCGGGCGTTACGGAGTTGATCACCGATAGGTCTGTGTTCGCGGCAAACCAGCTGAAGTCAGAATTGAACACAACATTGCTGGTCTCAGTGATCGTGTACGTAAACGTCTCACTTAGCTGATCTGTGTCGCCCAACGCTTGGACGGTTGGATTGTTGTTATCCAAGTCATAGGTGTAGCTGCCGTCTGGCTGGATCGTTAGTGTGCCGTACGTGCCGACGACAACCGTCGGACCTGTAACCGGCGTGCCAGCGATATCCGTGACTGCAAACGTGTTGCCATCAGGGTCATAGTCGACGAAGACAGAGTTTGCATCGTGATCCAGGCCGTCATCGTCGCCGATGACATTGCCGCTATCCGACAGGACGGTATCCTCGGTGACCGCGGCCGCGTTGTCCTCGGCGATTGGTGCGTTCGGCAAGTCACGATAGTCAAGGTCGTTGGCGAGTGCGACTGCATCCGAACCATCGGCCAGGGTATCGTTATCGCTGTCGGCAAGCAGGAAGTTGGTGTTCGTCGCGTCGAGGTTTTCATCATTGACGTCAAAGCCATCGCTGACATTGCTGCCCTCAAAGATATCGAGCAGGCCATCGCCATCGGTGTCTGTCGTCGAGGTGATCGCCGTCGGTTGACCATCGCCGCGCTCGGCGATGTCGAGGATGCCGTCGTTGTCTGAGTCGGCATCGAGCGTGTCGACGGTGCCGTCGCCGTCGGTGTCGACTTCGGTGAGGCCGAGTTTGGTGACACTCACATTATCGATTGCGACGTCGATCCCGAGTTGATCGAAGGTGGCGTCGAGGGCAATGAACGAGGTGGTCGTTGTCGCGACGAACTCGAGCGTTATCGTCTGGGTACCGCTGGTCTCGGTGATGATCGGTTCAATGCTGGTCAGCAATTGTGCGCCATCGTACGACAGCGCGTTCAAACCAACCTGGCCCGGTCCTGCGCCGATGGCCGTTACATCAAAGGTCAGTTTGTAGGTGGCCCCAATCTCGGTCGTCAACGATGTGGAGGCCTGGCCGCCGCCGTCGACGGCTGTGCTCGTGAAGACAATTCTCTCGTTGGCGCCGTCCCAATTTACCGGACCGTCGGTTTGATCGCGGCTCCAGCCGCCGCCGGCAGCAAATGGGTCTGCTGCGAAATCACCATTGGTGATAAGTTCAACGCCAACATAGTTGTCGTCAAGACCGTCGCCAGCGGTATCGATCATGGCCGCACCAGTTCCGGATGGCGCAATGTATCCGGCGGTTGTCTGCGCTTCGACGTTGTCCGTAATACCGTCGTTGTCTTTATCGATGTCGCGATGATCGAAGACGCCGTCTGCGTCAGCGTCGGTAAACTGCTGGGCTTCCATTTGTTTGAACAGGATGCCGCCCATCGCCGTTGTGCCAGTCGCTGTGAACTGGATTTGGCTGAACGGAGTATCGCTTTCCCAAATCAGGAAGCCGCCGTTTTCTTCACCCGTTGCGCGAACGGTCGAGCTGTCAATGACCAGGGTGTCGCTCACCAAAGTCGGCATGATGTTGAAGTTTGTAAGATACTCGCCGATTGACGCATTGAACGCGTCCACTTCCAATACGAAGCGATTGACCGGTGCGGAAAAGTCCAGCGTGACCACGCCCGAGTTGTTGCCGCTCGTGTCGACGAGGCCGAGCGTGCCCATGCCAAAGACATCGCCGAACCCAATGTCCGTCGTCGTCATGTCGACAGTGATACCGTTGAGGTCGAACGATGCGTTCGACACTGCATTGGTGAAATCGGCAGGCGTGATGTCCGGCAAGGCAGAGAAATTGAAGAACCGGAAATCGTCGACTTCGTCACGGTCGATGATGCCGTCATTGTCATCATCGATATCAAAAACGTCGGAGATGCCGTCGCCATCGGAATCGTTGATATCGCGGAAGTCGAGGTCCGCGGTCAGCGGTATTGCACCACTGCCGTCCGCGGCGGTGTCATCGTCCGTATCGGCCAGTAAGAAGTTTGTGCCGGCAAGGTTTTCATCGTTGACGTCAAAGCCATCGGTCAGATCGCCTGGCGTACCACTGCCGTCGCCGTCCTCAAAGATGTCGAGGAGGCCGTCGCCATCGCTGTCGGTGGTACTTGTAATGGTCGCAGGGCCACTGTCGCCGCGCTCGGCGATGTCGAGGATGCCGTCGTTGTCTGAGTCGGCATCGAGCGTGTCGACGGTGCCGTCGCCGTCGGTATCGACTTCGGTGAGGCCGATGCTGGCCGCCGCCGATGTGTCGGCGGTGTTGGCATCGTAGTTGTCATCGAGGCCATCGCCGTCGGCATCGATCATCGCCGCGCCGGTGCCGGACGGTGCAATGTAGCCCGCCGTCGTCTGCGCCTCGACATTGTCGGTGATGCCGTCGTTGTCCTTGTCGATGTCGAGGGCATCGATGAGGCCGTCGCCATCCGAATCCGTGAACGAATATCCAGAATGGACCGTATGGCTTGTGATGTTTGGCGGATTGTAGGTTAGCCCAGGGTTCGAAATCGTAACGGCAATTTGCACAACGCCATTGTCAGGCGCAGTGAACGCGGGAACGGTCTGGGTGTTTGAGCTCGTTGAAAAGTACTCCGGCAATACACTCAGCACATTACCATATGTGTCCAAGACTGCGATGCTGACCCATTCCCAGCGACCACCATTTTGATATTCAAACGAAACCGATGTGCCAGGCTCAACACCCACATATGTGGTGAATTGTGCCACCCCTTGAGTCCCGGGTCCGGCATCCTGGCCGTTGGGGACTGTGCCTGTCAGGTCCGGGGTGGCTGTGGTGGAATATGTTCCATCCGGTTCCAGGCTGAAATCCGGATGCATGGTGGTGATCGGATAGTCGACTTCTGCGGTGACCCCAGGCGGTGTTGTATAAAACTCGTAGGTCCAGTCGCCCGTGCCTGTAAACACGGCAACGTATTCCTCAACGTCCAGAATGCCGTCGTTGTCGTCGTCGATGTCGACGGCATCGATGACGGTGTCGCGGTCGGTGTCGATATTGAGCGTGATCGTGGCCTGGGCGGTGTCGGTGCCATCGGAGATGACATAATCGAAGGTGTCGGTCGGGGACAGGCCGGCCGGCGTTTCGACGTCGAGGGTGCCGTCGGCTTTGAGCGTCACCTTGGTTCCGGACGCCAATGTGACCGGCGTGCCGACGACCAGGGCGACCGGTGTGCCGGGCGTGGTCGGGTCGATGATTTCGATGATCGAGAGCGGATCGCCGTCCGGATCGCTGTCGGCACCGGCGCCAATGCGCGGGTCGATGTTGAGCACCGTCAACGGATTGACAACGTAGCTGTCGTCAACGGCGACGGGCGGATTATTCGTGTCGCGGAAGTCGAGATCAGCCGTCATCGGCTGGGCATCGTTGCTGGTGCGGTTGGCGACGGGTTCGTTGGCGTCGGTCTCATCCGAGATATCGCTGAGATTGAAGTTGGAATAATCGCCGTCCAAACCGCCATCGTCGCCGGCGATGTTTTCATCGTTGACGTCGAAGCCGTCGGCGGTGTTGGCGCCTTCGAAGATGTCGAGCAGGCCATCACCGTCGGTGTCGGTGGTCGAGGTGATCGAGGTTGGCTGGCCGTCGCCGCGCTCGGCGATGTCGAGGATGCCGTCGTTGTCTGAGTCGGCATCGAGCGTGTCGACGATGCCGTCGCCGTCGGTGTCGACTTCGGTGAGGCCGATGCTCGCTGCCACCGTAACGTCGCCGACGTTGGCATCGTAGTTATCATCAAGGCCGTCGCCGTCGGCATCGATCATCGCCGCGCCAATGCCGGAGGGTGCAATGTAGCCCGCCGTCGTCTGCGCCTCGACATTGTCGGTGATGCCGTCGTTGTCCTTATCGATGTCGAGATGGTCGAAGATGCCGTCGCCATCGGCATCCAGCCCTCCGACCATGGCGAACGAGCCGCTGCCGGCGCGTATCGCGGAGTGCAGGTTGAAGCTTTCATCGGCCGAATCGGTCGGATAGTAGCCGACCGTCAGATCGTGCGTCGTGCTTGTTGCGGTGAATGTCAGAGTAACCAGTTCGGCGTCGGCTTCGACGGTCAGTGTCTGGGTGTCGGCCGGCGGATCGTTGGCCAGCGCGGTTGCAAGGTCGGGTTGCGCGCTCGGCACAAAGTCGAGCCAGATTGCGAAATCCATTTCAGCGGGTATCGGGTTAGTGCCGCGCTGAAAGAATGCGCCCTCGAAGGAGATCGTATAGCTCTGGCCCGGAATGAGACCAGTCAGCGTTTGCGTGTTGCCCTCGAATCGCGGGTGAAGCCAGGCAGGATTGGTCCCGCCGTAGGCGCCCGTCACATAGAGGTCACCCGGTTCGGAGTTCGGGAAATAGTCCTCTATCGGCTTCGGAAACATTGAGGTTCCGGTGGCGACCCAGATATCATCGCCATCGTCGATGTCCGATGAACCGTTATTGGCGAAGTCGGACCAATTGTCGGGGTTGGCGCTCACACCGGGTGCCGCCGCATTGAACTGAAGATTGAAGGCCGACCCCAACAGGTGGGCATACCCTCCCTCCTCAGCATCGGTGATGCCGTCGTTGTCGTCGTCGATGTCGATGGCATCGATGACGCCGTCGCCGTCGGTGTCGATATTGAGCGTGATCGTGGCCTGGGCGGTGTCGGTGCCATCGGTGATGACATAATCGAAGCTGTCGGTCGGGGACAGGCCGGCCGGTGTTTCGACGTCGAGGGTGCCGTCGGCTTTGAGCGTCACCTTGGTTCCGGACGCCAATGTGACCGGCGTGCCGACGACCAGGGCGACCGGTGTGCCGGGTGTGGTCGGGTCGATGATTTCGATGATCGAGAGCGGATCGCCGTCCAGATCGCTGTCGGCACCGGCGCCAATGCGCGGGTCGATGTTGAGCACCGTCAACGGATTGACAATGTAGCTGTCGTCAACGGCGACGGGCGAGTTGTTGACGTCGCGGAAGTCGAGATCCGAGGTCAACGCCACGGCATCGTTGCTGGTGCGATTTGCAACCGGGTCGTTGGCGTTGGTATCGCCATCACCGTCGGCGAGATTGAAATTGGAATAGTCGCCGTCCAAACCGCCGTCGTCGCCGGCGATGTTTTCATCGTTGACGTCGAAGCCGTCGGCGGTGTTGGCGCCTTCGAAGATGTCGAGCAGGCCATCGCCGTCGGTGTCGGTGGTCGCCGTGATCGAGGTCGGCTGGCCGTCGCCGCGCTCGGCGATGTCGAGGATGCCGTCGTTGTCTGAGTCGGCATCGAGCGTGTCGACAATGCCGTCGCCGTCGGTGTCGACTTCGGTGAGGCCAATACTAGCCGCCGCCGATGTGTCGGCGGTGTTGGCATCGTAGTTGTCATCGAGGCCGTCGCCGTCGGCATCGATCATCGCCGCGCCAATGCCGGACGGTGCAATGTAGCCCGCCGTCGTCTGCGCTTCGACATTGTCGGTGATGCCGTCGTTGTCCTTGTCGATGTCGAGATGGTCATCGAGGCCGTCGCCGTCGCTATCCAGGCTTCCGACCTGGGTACCTTCAACCACGACCAAATCATCCACTACGAAGACCGCGCCGGCGGACAACTGGGTAATTTTGAACGTCGCCGTCGCGTCGGTCGCGACAAATTGGAAACTAACCTTTTGCCAGTGTGGATCGAGTTGTGTGTAGGTTGCCGGCGGCACCGGCGTCAGATCAGCCGGGAAATCTGCCATGGTATATTGGTTTGGCAGGTCGTTTTCACCAAAATTTACCGTGCCTCCACCCGGCAACTCACCGCCGCTGGTAATCCCCCACGAAACATCGACATTATAGTCGTGCGGCAGCTGATCAGAACCCCAATAAATAGGCAAGGTGCCGATATAGAACTCGACGGTGTATGTTTCGCCAACCGTCACGGCCAAATCGTAGGAGATGGCTTCCAAGGCAACAGAGAAAATTGCAAACCCGCCGCCGACTGGCGACTGATCGATAATGCCCTTCACGTTGGTGTTTGCATCAGATGTTTTGATATACTGTCCTTCTGACCAATCGACCGTTCCGTGGCTCGTCCAACCGCCTTGAAAATCGACAATGGTCGAGTATTCGGTACCATCGAGACCCGTATAGAAAGTTTGCGGCAGTTCCACATCAGATTTTTCGAGACCGCCATTCGTAAACAGGTTGTTTATTTGGTCGAGGCCTTCAGTGGCATCCAGAATGCCGTCGTTGTCGTCGTCGATGTCGATGGCATCGATGACGCCGTCGCCGTCGGTGTCGATATTGAGCGTGATCGTGGCCTGGGCGGTGTCGGTGCCATCGGTGATGACATAATCGAAAGTGTCGGTCGGGGACAGGCCGGCCGGTGTTTCGACGTCGAGGGTGCCGTCGGCTTTGAGCGTCACCTTGGTTCCGGACGCCAATGTGACCGGCGTGCCGACGACCAGGGCGACCGGTGTGCCGGGCGTGGTCGGGTCGATGATTTCGATGATCGAGAGCGGATCGCCGTCCGGATCGCTGTCGGCGCCGGCGCCAATGCGCGGGTCGATGTTGAGGACCGTCGCCGGATTGACAATGTAGCTGTCGTCAACGGCTGCCGGCGGGTTGCTGACGTCACGGAAGTCGAGATCCGAGGTCAACGCCACGGCATCGTTGTTGGTGCGGTTGGTCACCACTTCATTGGCGTTTGTTTCCTCGCCAATGTCGCTGAGATTGAAGTTGGAATAATCGCCGTCCAAACCGCCATCGTCGCCGGCGATGTTTTCATCGTTGACGTCGAAGCCGTCGGCGGTGTTGGCGCCTTCGAAGATGTCGAGCAGGCCATCGCCGTCGGTGTCGGTGGTTGAGGTGATCGATGTCGGCTGGCCGTCGCCGCGCTCGGCGATGTCGAGGATGCCGTCGTTGTCTGAGTCGGAATCGAGCGTATCGACGGTGCCGTCTGAGTCGGTGTCGACTTCGATCAGGCCGATGCTGGCCGCCGTCGATGTGTCGGTGCTGTTGGCATCATAGTTGTCATCGAGGCCGTCGCCGTCAAAATCGATCATCGCCGCGCCAATGCCGGACGGTGCAATGTAGCCCGCCGTCGTCTGCGCCTCGACATTGTCCGTGATGCCGTCGTTGTCCTTGTCGATGTCGAGATGGTCGGAGATGCCGTCGGCGTCGCTGTCGACACTAACGTCGCCGGTGATGGTGATGCCGTCAAACGACATATATGCACCCTGCGTCACTCCGGCCGACTGGAAGGTGTAACCGGCATCCATGATGAGGGTTGCGCTCGTCGATGTCGCGACAAACGTTCCGGTCACCTGGGTCCAGGTGTCGGCCTGTAGGCTCAACATACCGCTGGAGGCGACGAGCACACCGTCGACATAGGCTTCGACCGATCCCGGTTCATTGAAATTGAAACCGGAAACGCCGAAGTTCGCCGCGTAGTAGGTGACCGTATAGGTTTGGCCAACAATCAAACCCGTCAGGGTTTGGCTGACCGCCTCGTTATAGAACCCGTCAATGTTGGAGTTCTCTGCTGCAAGCAATCCGACCCAGGTGCCGCCGTCGGGAGATGCCGAGGCGGAGACCGTTGTTGAATTGCCAGCGAACGCTGGAAAACTGACGTCCAACGTATCAGGCGTTGGGCTGACCGACGGTGCTGTCGGTGGATTTAGGCCGGCAACTGCGGTCCATGAGGTCGGCGCAACGGCGGTGCCTGTCGGGCCGGTGAGCGAGGAGTTGGCGACATAGTTGACATCTTCGATAAGGCCCTCGTTGACGTCCAGAATGCCGTCATTGTCATCGTCGATGTCAACAACATCGATGACGGTGTCGCCGTCGGTGTCGCGATTGAGCGTGACGGTCGCCGTTACGCTCGAGGAGCCGTCGGAGAGCGTGTACTGGAATGTCTCGGCGTTCTCCATGGCGGTGGGCGCCGTAACATTGAGCGTACCATCGCCCAGGAGTTCGACGACAACGCCGTTGCCAAGCGTCACCGGGCTGCCAACGCTCAAGGCATTGCCATCGACGTGGGTAACGGACAGGCCATCGCCGTCGGCATCGGTGTCATTCGCGCGCGGATCGATGTTGGCAACAACGTTGGGCTGCACGGTAAAGGTGTCATCGTTGGCAACCGGCGGCGCCAGGACGCCGTCCCAGGCGGTCGCCGTAATCGTACTCGTCTCGATCTCGCCGACCGTGGTTTCGAGTTCCCAGTCGCCGCCGAATGTGGTGTGACCGGTGGTGTCCTCGGAGGCGGCGATGTCGGCACCGGTGATCGAGCCGAGCAGGATTGCGGCTTCGAGACCGGCTTCGCCACCGGTGAAATCGCAGCCGTAAATCAGAATGTCGCCGTCGGCCGACAGGGCATTGCCGATCGCCGTCAGTTCATCTAGGTGCTCGCCCTGCATGCTGTCGGCATCGAGCACATCATTGCCGAGGAACAGGCGACCCTGATCGCCGTGCGAGAGGATGTGGATCGCGTCGACGTCCTGGCGCCCATCGAGTGCGGCGGCGATCTGCTCAAGGCCGTCCTCATCGGCCTCGATGAACACGATCTCAATTGCCGGATCGAGCTCCGCGATCAGCGCGTCGACGTTGTCGACGGCGCGATCGACAAAGGCGATCTCGTTGGTTTGCGACGTCTCGGCGGTTTGCGATGTCTCGGCGAGGGCGTCGACCAGTTCGTTGGATTCGGCGGTGCTCTCGGTCTCGGTCTGCTCGGCGACGGCGGTATCATCGGCGCTGACCGAACTATCGGTGACGGTGTCGGCGGTTGCGACCGCCGCGCCGTCGAAGACCAGGCGCGGTTCGAGGACGCGATAGATCAGCTTGCGAACCGATCGCTGCGGCTTGTCGTGGTCCTGGTCCCGCGGTTTCTTGCGCTTCGGTCCCGGCGGCTTGTCGGGCCCTTGCGGACTGGCTTTTCTGCGCAGCGTTCGGCGCTGCACGGCACGCATGGCACGGCGCAGTTTGCGTCGCGCGACG
This sequence comes from Hyphomicrobiaceae bacterium, assembly GCA_965223355.1. Taxonomy (GTDB): domain Bacteria; phylum Pseudomonadota; class Alphaproteobacteria; order Rhizobiales; family Hyphomicrobiaceae; genus Tectiglobus. Next base: position 228,006 of record CBDCWE010000003.1, on the reverse strand, counting down.
GCGCGGCGGCGGCGAACGAACTTGCGGCCAAGGTTCAAGGCGCGCGCGAGCACGGAGAAGGCGCGGCGCACAGCGGCGCGAACAACCTGCGATGTCGCAATCCCGGATGTGCGTGCGGCAATGGCTGCCGGTGAAACTGCCTGGCCGCTGTGCCATTCAATCATTGACATCGACGTAGCCTCGCTCATTGCTGGCGTGAATTCGGTTTGGCTTGGGGTGCAAAACGCGCGCTCGCTCGCGCGCAAGACACTTTGCGCCACTCGATGAGATGGCATGGCAGCGACTTAGATTCTGTTAATCTGGTACGCAATTGTTGCGTCGAATTGTTTGAAATGAATTCCTAGCTTTGAGGGGTGTTGTCAGGTTTTCCAATCCGAAATAGTTTTTATTCGTTTCCGTCGTTTGTTGATTGCGGCCGGCACCCCGAAACACGGTCGCGTTGCCGGTTGATCCGGGCGTGCGAAGTGTCGGGCGCGCACGATTGCAGCGGGCTTAGTCGGGCGCTGTGGCGCAAGGCTTGGCCACGTTCCGCCCGTCACCGCCCCGACGGGACTACGAATAAAAAAACTTTGATTCACCAAGAAAGCAAAAAATTATCGAAATGGCGTGGCGATTGAGAAAACCGATCGCCGTCGATTATTAAAACAGTAAACTGAATTATATTGCGTCGGAATATGACCTCCACGATTTCTCGGCCCTAAAGCTTTTGCCGGCTTTGGCCTGAGTTTGAAGCCTCAGGAGCCGCCGAATAAGTCCGGGGTCCAGGGGATTTATCCCCTGGTCGGGGTGTTTGAGGGGCTGAAAGCCCCTCAAGGATCGCCGCCAAGCGGCGATATGTTAAGGGCTCCGCCGTTGCCGATCCCGCCAAAGGGCATTGCCCTTTGGAAACCGGTGATGTGTTCAGAGGTGTCCCTCAGGTCTTACGGAATGTTCAAGCAGCAGTTCGCGGACGTGTGCGAAGTGTTCGCGCCCCCAATAAAGATCGCGGCCGCCAACCAGTAGGCTCGGGACGCCGAACACGCCGGCGGCTTCGGCTGCGGTTTGAATGTCGGCCAACTGGCGACGGCCGTCGGTTTGCGCGAACCGGGCGAAACCGTCGGGATCGATGCCGCAGGCGTGCATTGTTGTTGTCAATGCTTCGATGTCCTCGATATCCAGTTCGCGCTGCCAAAAGCGCTCGTAGACCCGGTCGACGTAGGCGCGCGTCTTGGCCTGGGCCTTGGCATGGAGCAGGCCGATGTTGGCGAGGCTCGAATCGAAGATTTTCCTGGGCCCGCGGATGGTGAGGCCGCGGCGATTGGCTTCGCGGCGGCAGTCCATATAGCTGTATCTGACACGGCGCCATTGGTGGGCGTTGCGGTCCTGTTCGACAACGTTGCCGGCGGCATCGACTTCGGCGCCACCCAGGTAAGCGGGAATGTCGAGGGTATAGGGCAGCCAGTCGAGGGCGATGCCGGTCTCGGCCTCCAGTTGGTCGGCATCGGCGACGGCCAGGTAGGCATAGGGGCTCTTGATGTCGATATAGAATTGCACGGCGGGTAGCGGCACGGACGTGGTCTCCCATGGTTGGTCGGTGCGCGGGCGGGCCGCGTCAGGCCCGATCGGCCGGCGCCGGTGTTGGCGTCAGGCAGGTGCGGCTGCGTTACGCGCACGATGGTAACGCCGGCACGGGGCGTGTGCGCAAGCCCGGCGGACGCGATTTTGGTCAATGCCGCAGATGATGAACAGCGTCTCGCCTTGCCATCACGGTCGGTCGGCGACATCATGTTGGCCTGACCAACCGCGCGTAGACAGACCCGGCGCTGACGGGCTCGGGAAATCATGCGCTATCGCTGCAACGGCGACGTAATCAGTTGTCGGCGTTCGGCGAACTCCGCGATCGCCGCCGCCGATCGCTGTATTGCTTTGCGACTTGCATGCTGGTGACGTCGTAACGGGTTATCTTCGGTTAGGGCAGGTCGGCTGATTGGTGTTTGTTTGCCGAGCATGTGGTCGGCGCCAGTTGTAGTGGTGTCGCCATCTTGGCAGATCAATACGGGATAACAATTCGATGATCATAAACCTGCAGTCAAAGTCGAGGAGTGGACAGCTGTTGCTTGCGATCATCGCCGTTAATGTGTCGCTTTATCCAACTGGTCAGGCTGAGGTACTCCTGATGACAAGCAAGAAGGGCTGTTGGCGCGGCGGAAAGCTATATGCACACGGCACCAAGATTCCCGTGCCAATGCGCTCGCGATTGGCGATTGGCGGGCATGTTGTTTGCCAGAATGGAACATGGAAGTTTGTGCCAGACGCCATCAAAAGGTAAGTCGAGACAAGGCTAGATCATCTTTGTGCTTTAAGTTGGAACCGCTATTGCGGTTCCAACTTAAAGCACAAAGATGATCGCCACTTTAGAAGCGAGCAACTTTCTGCCTTTATTCAGGATCGTTCCGATTCCGAATAAAGGCAGGTTGCTCTAGCAAGTGATGCCGGCCCTAGTAGTTGACTTTGACCCCGATAGAAACGGTGTGTGTCTCGCTGTTACCCCCTGCGCCATCGTCAGCAAAAAATCTTGTTGTGCCGGTTGAGTAATCCAGCTCCGAAGTCGAGCCCTTTGCCGTGAAGTAACGCTCGTAGTCATAACCGGCAGTCATCCGAATGTTTTTCGACAACCGGTAACCAGCTTGCAAATTCACCGCCAGCATTTCATTGTCGTCACCAAATTCATCTTTGTATAACAACGTTCGCAAGTGATGGTTGTCCTCGTCTCGCCCACTGACCCATTTTGAGCCAATGACACGAGCATTCACGTTCCAAGCGTTCCATTCGCCGGAGACCTCGAGCCCCAGATAAGGTGCCTGCCACCACTGCTCATAACTTATGACGGGAATATTCCGGAAAGGAGGAGTATAGTTCGAAGTGCCGCCGACAGCGACCCAGCTGTTATTGTCCCACTTGTATCCAACCAGACCCTTGAGGGCGAGGCCGCCGGACCGGTAAAACTGCCAACCCGCATGAACGTCCAGCATACGCGAATGTTCGACAGTGGTGTTTTCGTGGTGTGATTGGCAAAATGGCCCCGCGATGCCGCAGACGGTGCCAGGAAAGTCAAAATCGTCCATAGTCGAATCGTCCGTCAGGTTGATCCGACCCTTTACACCAATCGAAAAGGCATTCCATTTGTAACCGATGGAACCGGTCAGCACGGCAACATTATCGAATGTCCATATGAGATGGCTGAGCGTCGAGCCATTTGGGTAGTAGACCAGTTCGTTGGCCTCTCCATTCATCACGCCGATTGACAGTCCAGCGGTGACCCCATACTCGGACGACGCCTTCCACTCATCTTTCCACTCATCTTTCAGCGATCCTGCCAATGCAGAACCTGCAAACACGGTCGAAAACACTCCCGCGACAATGATTGAGCGACATCCCGAATTACGCGTCCACATTGCAAAGCCCGTTTATCACAATCTTAAGTTGTTATATCCATCAGTTCTCCGACTGAATCAATGGCGGTTTTGTCAGAAGGCAAATGGAATCATGCGGAACGTCGTGCTCGAAGGTGATTTTGCGACGCCGATGTGGCGCTAACAGCACACTGCAGGTCGGACCGGGGTCGACAATCACAACGGCCCGGCAATTGTCGCCTGTCGCAGTCCGACCGCTCAGTTGCTTGGCAAATCCACGGCGCCTGAAGTCGTGGCCGGCCGATCTGTGGCCTCGAAATTTGCTGACGGATTATCGTCAAGGTCAAACCTGAAGGTCGCGCCTGCACGAGGTGCGCGCGCAAGACCAGCGCACACCGCGACGGTCAATGCCGCAGATGATGAACGGCATCCCGCCTTGCCATCACCCGCGGGCAGCGACATCATGGCAGCCCAACCAACCGCGCGCGGGGAGACACGGCCATGGCGGTACTGACGGCTCAGGAAGTCGCGCACTATCACTGCGACGGTTACGTTATCCCGGCATTCCGTCTGGCGCGCGAGCGGGTCGACCAGCTGCGCGAAACGCTCGATCGGTTGATTGCCGACAACCCCGGGGTGCGTCCGGAAAAGCTGGTTTCAGCGCATATCGAAGGGCAGAATGACGAGGGCGTCAAAGGCTCTCGGGATTTTCTGGAGCTGGCTCTCGATCAAGACATTGTCGACATGGTGGCGCAGGTGATCGGCGATGATGTCATTTTGTGGGGCTGTCATGTGTTTTGCAAGCCAGGCGGCACCGGCTATGAGACGCCATGGCATCAGGACGGCCACTATTGGCCGATCCGGCCGTTGGCAACCTGCACCGTTTGGCTCGCGCTCGATAAGGTCGACCGCGAAAACGGCTGCCTCAAGGTCATTCCCGGATCGCATCGGGATCGCAATCTCGTCGCGCATCTGACCGAGGATCGCGACGACCTGGTGTTGATGCAGCGGACAACCGATGATGCCTTTGATCCCACCACCGAAGTCGCGCTGGAACTGGAGCCCGGTCAGATGTCGCTGCACGATGTCTACATGATCCACGGCGCCGATGCCAATCGCTCACCGCGTCGCCGCGCCGGCATCGCCTTGCGCTATATGCCGGCGACCAGTGTGTTTGAACGCAACCTCAACCCGGCGGATGGTCAAAGCGGCATTCCGGTGAGTTTTGCGACGCGGCCGTTGTGGCTGGTGCGCGGCATCGACCGGACCGGTCGCAACGACTTCTCCGTCGGCCACCGCTGAGCGCCCGGCAGGTTTGCAGCCCTGTCGTCAGCCGCGCCGGCGCTTGTCCGACCACACAACACGATAGAGATCGAAGCGGCGGTCGAGAAAATTGCGCGTTGCACCGGATTGGCGGGCGACCCGCAGGTCCGACAAGCGCAAATCGGCAAACGCGATGGTCTCGGTGTTGGCGGCGGTATCGGCGGCAACGCCGTCGCGCGCGAAGGCGAAGTCACAGGGTGTCAGGATGCAGCTTTCGGCGTAGTGGATGTCCATGTTCTCGACGTTCGGCAGATTGCCGACGACGCCGGAGGTGATGACATAGATCTGGTTCTCGATGGCGCGGGCGTGGCAGCAATAGCGCACGCGCAGATAGGCGCGGCGTTCGTCGGTGCAGAACGGCACGAACAACAATAAGGCGCCCTGGTCGGCGAGACTGCGGGCCAGCTCCGGGAACTCGGCATCGTAACAGATCAGCACGCCAATCGGGCCGCAGTCGGTATCGATGGTGTCGACGCGGCTGCCGCCCTTGATATTCCACCAGTACTTCTCGTCCGGTGTCGGGTGGACCTTGTCCTGGGCATAAACCGAACCATCGCGCAGGAACACGTAGGAGACGTTGCGGATATCGCCGCTCTTGGTCTTGGTCGGGTGGGTGCCGCCGATGATGTTGATGTTGTAGGAAACCGCGAGCTTTTCCATCATGCGCTGGAACCACGGCGCATATTCGGTAATGCGCTGAATGCCCTTGTCCGGCGCCAGCGGTCGGTCCTCGATCGACAACAGTTGCAGTGTGAACCACTCCGGGAAGACCACGAAGTCGGCGCGGTAGTCGGCGGCAACGTCGACAAAGTACTCGACCTGGCGCTCGAACTCCGATTTGTCGCTCAGACCGCGCATCTGCCACTGCACGGTGGCGACGCGCACGACATCCTTGGTCTCGAGCGCGGTGACGTCGCGCTTGCGGCTCTCGTCGGCGATGTAAAGCGGATTGCGCCAGTACATGTGGGTGGCATAGCCCCGCGACTGCTTGTCGGAGGGATCATAATCGTGCAGCAGGCCGATGATCTCGAAATCATTGGCAAGGTGGAAGCCGATGACCGTGTCGCGGATCTGCTTTTCGCGGACCGCCTCGACATAGGCTTCGGCCGAGCCGAGGCTTTTCAGGCGCCGGTGAAGCCCCGGCATGCGGCCGCCGAAGACGATGCCCTTGAGATCGAGGGACTGACAGAGCTGCTTGCGGGCATCGTAAAGGCGCTGGCCAATACGCAGGCGCCGATAGCTCGGGTCGACGCTGACTTCCATGCCGTAGAGAACGTCGCCGCTGTCGTTGTGGCGGGAGGCGAGGCCCTGGCCGGTGATCTCGGCCCACGAGTGTTTGGCAAGCGCGACCGCCTCGGTGGTGATGAACGTGGCGCAGTGACCGACGATCTTGCCATCGTATTCGGCAACGAACTGGCCGTCGGGAAAGTTGTTCAACTGGGCGCGAAGCGTGCGGCGCGAATAACCGGCAACCGGGGCATAGACCCTGCGTGACAGATCCGCCAGGGCGTCGATGTCGGACCGCTTGGCGCGGCGCACGATCAGGCGCGAGCGCGTTTTCGGCTGCGAGGCGCCGCGCGACTGCTTGGTCTTTTCATCGGCGGTCGGTTTGTCGATGTAGTTCATCACCGGGTTCCGTGGCTAGAGCAACCTGCCTTTATTCGGAATCGGAACGATCCCGAATAAAGGCAGAAAGTTGCTCGCCTCTAAAGTGGCGATCATCTTCGTGCTTTAAGTTGGAACCGCTATTGCGGTTCCAACTTAAAGCACGAAGATCTAGGGTTGGTCGACGGCCGCCGCCAACGTGCGCGCAACGCGCAACGCTCGCCCGCCACGGTGAGGACTGCGCGCGCAACCGACGCGCGCGCCATTGGCGCCGGCAGATCCGGTGGCGGTCGATGTCATGGCGGTGCTCAGCTCCCGTCGCCGGTTGCAAAGTCAATATGGATGTGATTCCCGTCCGGGTCCCAAATGTTGTACTGGGTGATGGCGCCGTTCGGTAGATCGCGACGTTCGAACCTCTCGCCGGCGGCAACAAGGCGGGCCTCGAACGCCGCCATGCCGGTTGCCGAGAACGCGAAGTGTTCGAGTTTCAGGTTGCCCTCGGCGCCGGCGCCGGGGTTTTCGCCGACGCCGACCAGATGCACGACGGCCTGGTCTGCGACATACAACCAAGCGCCGGGGAACGGGAAGTTGGGCCGGTCGCCGCAGCGCATGCCGAGGATGTCGGTGTACCATTGGACCATGGCATCGAGATTGTCCGTGCGAACATTGACGTGATCAAGCTTGTGCAGTTGCATTGCTCACTCCCGGTTGCGGCCCGCAGGTGGCAGCGTTTCGGGCCTGAAACTCCTGTCCGCTTACACTATCACGGAATCGGCGTGCAGATCTTGATCTAACCGTCGCGCCAAGCCCCGAACCGGCATTCGATCAGGCCGTTCATTAACGCTGGGATGGAGTTGTTCGGGCGTTGTCTCGGGCCGGCGCAACTTGTTAACGAATTGTTAACTCGAATGACTTTGATGGGAGAGGTACGGCCGGACCAAAGATTAATGGGCCCGAAATGCCAGTCAGATACTTGTTATTCAGATACTTGCCAGTCAGATACTTGCCAGTCGTGATTTCGACGATTTTTGCAACCCATGTCGTTGGCACCGCGGATGCGCAACAAGCGACCGTGATCGGCGCCACGCCGACCCCGCCACAATCAAGCGTATACGGCCGGCCACGTCCGGCCAACGTGAGGTCGATCCCCGCCGTCACCGCGAAACCGGTCATCAAAGTTGGCGTCACGGCGGTTGCAGTCAAGCCGAAGCTCAAGGTCGAACCGTCGCGCGCGACACGCCCAGCGAAGACGCAGGGGCAGACGGCGAACAGCGAGCGCCGCGCTGAACGGCGCCGACGGCGCGGTAACAAGGCCGACGCCGACAAATCGTGGATCAAGAACGTGCTGCAGCAGTGAGCGGCGGTGCCGCGCAATGACCGCCACCACGCCGCGCACCGGCCGGGCGATGCAATCGGAGCGGGTTGTAGTCCCGGTGACGGTTTCGGTGTAGGCTTGCCTCGGATCACTGATCGAGATCATCGGGCCTGACGTTGGAGGCGCCAGTGCGGCGCCAGCGTTCGGCACAGGGATGATCGCCACTTCTGAAATGAGCAACCTGGCGCCATTCGGGATCGTTGCAATGGCGACTGACGCCAGGCTGCTCCACGGCGGACCTTGTTCTTGGAACGCAACATCCAGCTTTATCCGTGGTTTCAGGCCAGCCGCAGCCTGGTGTTCTGGCAGGCGGTTTGGTTCCTCTATTTCCAGAACGTGCTGTCGGCCGGCGACGCGATTTTACTGGCGGCGATCTACGACATTGCCTCATCGGCCCTGGAAGTTCCGTCCGGTTATCTGTCGGACCGGTTGGGCCGGCGCCTGACGCTGATCCTTTCGAATATCGCCACGATCGCCGGTTGCCTGATGATCGGCCTCGGCCACGGCTTGTGGTGGCTGGCGCTCGGCCAGGTGCTGCTCGGGGCCGGCACCGCCCTCAATTCCGGCACAGATAGTGCGCTGCTCTACGACAGCCTGGTGGCTGGCGAGCGCCAGGATGAGGTCACGCAGCACGAACTCAAGGCCTGGCGCTATGCGTTCTCGGGCCTCGCCGTTTCGGCGTTCCTCGGCGGTGTCCTGGCGCTCGCCAGCGGCTCGGTCGCCTTTCTTGCGACGGCGGTGGCGGGCCTGATTGCGCTGGCGATCGCATTTCAGTTCCGCGAGCCCGCGGTCGCGGCCGCCGAGCCGGTGCGCCGCGATCTCATCAGTGACGGGCGCCGGCTGGTCGGCTATCTGGCGCAGCCAGCCTTGGCATGGCTGTTTGCCCTATCGGTTGCGATGTATCTGTTCAGCCATGTGCCGTTCGTGTTTGGCCAACCGTTTGTTGAGCGCTTGCTGGCCGGCGTCGGTGTTGGCGGCGAGACGAGCATCGTCAACGGCACGGTGGTGGCGCTGATGATGCTCGTCTCGGTCGCAGCCAGCCGGTTGGCCGAGCCGCTGGCGAAGCGGATTGGAATGCCCGGCATCGTGCTGGTTTCGTTCGCCATGCAAATCGGACTGATCGCGGTCATGATGGTGTCCGAGCATCCGCTGGCGATCGCGGTGCTGCTGGTGCGGATGGTGCCCGGCGCGTTTTCGCGGCCGTTCCTGTTGGCCGCCATTCATCCGCGGATCGCCAGCGGTGTGCGCGCCACCTACCTGTCGCTGCAGAGCCTGTGCGGCCGCGTCGGCCTGGCGCTGACCCTGTTTGCCGTCGCGCAGCTGGCACCCGCCGACGCGATCATGGGCTTGGCATCGTTGCAAGCAATCCTGCAGCTCTACGTCATCGTTGGCGTGGTGGTGCTGGCGGGCCTGCTCGCAACGTCATCGGCCCTGAAGCCGGCGCCCTAATCGGGTCCAGGGGATAATCCCCTGGTCGGGGTGTTTGAGGGGCTGAAAGCCCCTCATAGATCGCCGTGAAACGGCGATATGTTAAGGGCTCTGCCCTTAACAATCCCGCCAAAGGGCACTGCCCTTTGGAAACCCTCGAATTGATTAGGGTTTGACCGGCTCGCTATTGCAATTCGAGCGTCATGAAGACGCTGTTGGGATCGGCCCCGTAGCCGTCGAACGGGCCGCAAATTGCAAAGCCGTGGCCGGCGTAAAGCCTGCGGGCCGGTTCGAACTGCGCCATGGCACCGGTCTCCAGGCTGAGGCGGCGGTAGTTTCGTGCGCGGGCGATGGCCACGATATGGCGCAGCAGCAGGGCGGCAATGCCACGCCCGCGATGGCGCTCGGCGGTGTGCATCGATTTGATCTCGCCGTGGCCGGCGTCGATCTCCCGCAACGCCCCACAGCCGACCAGCTCGCCCGTGTCCCAAACGGACCAAACCGTGATATCGCGGTCGCGCAGTTTGTCGCGCTCGAGGGCATGAATGCTGTCGGGCGGCGTCCAGCGATGCATGTCGGCCAGATGCGCATCGAGCAGGCGGGCGATGTCGGGGCCGGTCAGATCGTCGATGCAAATTTCCATGATTGGGCTTGCTCTGCGGTTTACGGCGTCGGCTGCCGGGCTCCTCCGTCCCGATCACGATCACGACCACGACCACGACCACGATCATGGTCGAGCGGCGGGCCGAGGCGGCTGCGCGATTGGTCGCGTGGCCGGTCGGGCACGACCCCTCTTCAAACTCGGGCCTCGCCGAACGGTTGGCAACTCGCTATGTTGCCGCGTCCCGTCAAGATAGAGAACATATGCCCTCCACATTTCGCAGCTTCTGGTCGGCGCTGCCCGGGCCCAGCCGCGGCATTGCGCTGATGATCGTGTCAACGGTGTTCTTTTCCGTGATGCACGCCACGATCCGGCATGTCTCGCAGGATCTGCACCCCTTCCAGATCGCATTCTTTCGCAACTTCTTCGGGCTTATCGTGTTTCTGCCGATCATCGTGCAGCGCGGCGTTGGCGTATTTCATACCGCCCGCCTGGGCCTCCATGTGGTCCGCGCCATGCTCAATATGCTGGCGATGTTCTCGTTCTTCTACGCCCTGTCGATCACGCCGATCGCCAAGGTGACGGCGCTGTCGTTCACCTCGCCGCTGTTCATGGCGGTTTTGAGCGTTATTGTTCTGGGCGAGCGGATGCGGGCGCGCCGCTGGACGGCGACGATCCTCGGGTTCGTCGGCACGCTCGTGATTTTGCGGCCCGGCATCGAGGCCGTCGATTTCGGCGCGATGCTGGTTCTCGGCTCGGCCTCGATCTGGGCGGTGACCATGATCGTCATCAAGGTCCTGCTGCGCACGGACAGCTCCGTGTCGGTGACCGCCTACGTCAACCTGTTATTGTCCCTGCTCTCGCTCGGGCCGGCCATCTACGTCTGGCAATGGCCGGACCCGGCGGCCTGGGGCTGGCTGTTGTTCATCGGCGTTGGCGGCACCATCGGACAGCTGCTGCTTGCTGAAAGTCTCAAGCAGGCCGAGGCGACGGCCGTGATGCCGTTCGATTTTCTCAAGCTGGTGTGGACGGCGTTGCTGGGGTTGTGGCTGTTCGCCGAGGTGCCGACGCTGCACACCTGGATCGGGGCGGCAATCATTTTCAGCAGCGGCTTCTATATCGCCTACCGTGAAAGCGTGATCGCGCGCGCGCAACAGCGGGCGGCCGCGGCCGGGCGGTGACACGAGTTGTCCCCGGCCCGTCTGCTTGTGGTATAATAGTATTGGGAGAGATCTATACTATATATGTGTCTTATATATACTTTTAAATTTCATATTTTTATTTCGAACACTTGATTTTTCTATTGACAGCGCAACGCTTATCGAGTACAAATTCTGTATAACGCGACAATTGGGTGATTGCCCAGGCCGCCGCTGACGTGCGCTGCGGCGCCGGCAGGACACTTCAGGCAGACAAACTGGAAACGGCATGACGGCTTACCCCAAGACCGTGTGGGAGGACGTGCGGCTGGCCTACGAGCACACCGATGAGCCGGTCCGCGACCTTGCCCGGCGCTTTGATGTCAGCCGCCGTCAGCTGCATCGCCGCGCCAGGGCGGACGGCTGGGCGTTGCGCAATGATCGCGGACCGGTCGCTCTGCAACCGCCCGCGGTGGTCATTGAGCGGCTCTATCGCACCATCGACCTCAAACTCGCACAAATGGAGGCACGAATAATGACTGACGATGACATGAGCGTTGCCGATCACGAACGCGAAACGCGGGCGCTCGGACAACTGATAAGGAACTTCGAGAAGGTAACAGGCCTTGAAGGTGATCAGCGCGGAGCGCAACGACAGGGCCGTGACGGCAAGTCCGATCGCGACAGCGCGGCAGACACCCTCGATCCGCACCAGCTCCGCGAGCAAATTGCGGAGCGTGTTCTTCGCTTGCGCGAAAAACGCGCCGACGGCGAAGGCTGACCTGCTGGCGGCACTGGCGACCTGCTCGGTTGGCGAACTGAAGCATCTGGCGCACGACTGGGAAGTGTGGGCGCGCGATGATCAGTTGCCGCCGCCGTGTGTGGCCGGTGCGTCGTGGCGCACGTGGCTGGTTCTCGGCGGTCGCGGCGCCGGCAAGACGCGGGCGGGGGCGGAATGGGTGCGCGCACTGGCGCTCGGCCGGCCGCCGTTTGCTGCGCGGCCGGCCCGGCGGATCGCACTGGTCGGCGAGACGATCCACGACGTGCGCAGCGTCATGATCGAAGGCGTGTCCGGTTTGCTTGCCGTCCACACCGCTGCGGAACGGCCGGCGTTCGTAGCATCGAAGGGCCAGCTTGAGTGGCCGAACGGCACCGTCGGCCAGATTTATTCGGCGGCGGCGCCCGACAGTCTTCGCGGGCCGCAGTTCGATGCCGCCTGGTGCGATGAAATCGCGAAGTGGCGCAATGCGGATGAGGTTTGGGACATGCTGCAGTTCGCGCTGCGTCTGGGTGATATGCCGCGGGTCGTGGCAACGACGACGCCGCGCCCGGTGGCGATCCTGTCGCGCTTGTTGGGCCTCGGCTCAACCGTCGTGTCGCGGGCGCGAACGCGCGACAATGCCGAAAACCTGGCGCCGGCGTTTGTGGACGAGATGCGGCGGCGCTACGGCGGTACGCAGTTGGGCCGGCAGGAACTCGATGGCGAATTGATCGAAGCGCTGGCAGGGGCGCTGTGGCGGGCGGACTGGATCGGCGCGCAACGGGTCATGGCCGCGCCTGAGATGCAGCGCATTGTCGTCGCCGTCGATCCGCCGGTGACGGCGAAAGCAACATCGGATGCTTGCGGCATTGTCGTCGCCGGCATTGGTGTCGACGGGCGCGGCTACGTCTTGGCGGACCGATCCGTTCAAGGTCGCACGCCAACCACCTGGGCCCGCGCGGCGGTCGCTGCCTATCACGATTTCAAGGCCGACCGGTTGGTGGCCGAGGTCAACCAGGGCGGTGATCTGGTCGAGACCGTGATCCGCCAGGTCGATGGCGGTGTGGCGTTTTCGCAGGTTCGTGCGACGCGCGGAAAATGGATCAGGGCCGAGCCCGTCGCAGCCCTCTATGCGCAGGGCCGGGTGGTGCACGTCGGCGTGTTTGGCGAACTCGAAGCCGAGATGGTGGCGTTCGGGACGCCAGGCCGCGCGGCCGCGCGCAGTCCGGATCGGGTCGACGCGCTGGTTTGGGCGATAACGGAGCTGATGCTCGCGCATCACGGTCAGCCGTCGGCGCGGTTGCTCTGATACCGCCGCAGCTATGAAGTGAGGCACGTCTCGGCAGCAGCCGGCAGCCGCCTTGCCGGCGCTCAAGAAAGGCTGCGGTGACGTGCGCCAATTCATAGCCGCGGCGGCTATGAAACCTCGAAGGAGACAGCAATGTTGGCAAAGCTGGCGCGGTGGCTGCCGCGGCGGAACAATGACGCGCGCGAGGTCAAAGCCACCGCGGGCACGCTGCTCGCCATCGAGGGATTGCCCAGACCGGTCTGGACGCCGCGCGAATATGCGACCTTCGCGCGCGATGGCATGATGCGCAATGCCATCGTCTATCGCTCGGTGCGGATGATCTCGGAGGCGGCCGCCTCGGTGCCGTTGTTGGCCTATCGCGGCGACCACGAAGTCGACGACCATCCGCTGTTGGAGCTGGTGACACGGCCGGTTCCCGGCAACAGTGAGGGTCTGCTCGATGGGCTCTACGGCTATCTGCTGGTGGCCGGCAATGTCTATGTCAAAGCGGTTGCGGCCGGTGGCCGGCTGGCGGGATTACACGTGTTGCGGCCGGACCGGGTGCGGGTGCTGGCGGCCAGCGACGGTTGGCCGGACGGCTACGAGTACACGGTCGGTCACGCCAAGACGGTGTTGCGCGGCGAGGCGGTGGCGGACGTCAACCGCGTCCTGCACATCAAGTCGTTCCACCCGACCAACGATCACTATGGCCTGAGCCCGCTCGAGGCGGCGGCGACCGCCATCGACGTCCACAACACGGCGAGCCGCTGGAACATGGCGCTGCTCGACAACGCCGCGAGACCCTCCGGTGCGCTGGTCTATACGGCCGGCGGGCATCTGACCGGCGAGCAGTTCGCTCGCCTCAAGGGCGAACTAGAGGAGAACTTCCAGGGCGCGCGCAATGCCGGCCGCCCGCTGCTGCTCGAAGGTGGCCTCGATTGGAAGGCAATGTCGCTGACGCCGCGCGATATGGATTTCATCGAGGCCAAGAACGCGGCCGCGCGCGAGATCGCCTTGGCGCTCGGCGTGCCGCCGATGTTGCTCGGCATTCCCGGCGACAACACCTACGCCAACTATCAGGAAGCGAACCGCACATTCTGGCGCCAGACGGTGCTGCCGCTGGTCAACCGCACGGCGCGCACCTTGTCGCGGTGGCTGGCGCCGGCCTGGGATGACGCGGTTGTGCTGCGCGCCGACATCGATGCCGTCGAGGCGTTGGCGCCGGAACGCGAAGCGCTGTGGGCGCGGCTCGAACGGGCCAGTTTCCTGTCGCCCAACGAAAAGCGCGCTGCGGTTGGTTATGGGCCGATCGATGGTGGTGAGGAACAAGGGAAGTTGGAATGAACCAAGATCTAGCCGGCGTCCAGGACGGCGCGTCGGAGGTCAAGTTTTGCGCGCTTGATCTCAAGACCGTCACGCTCGACGGTGCCTTTGAGGGCTATGCGTCATTGTTCAACCGGGAAGACCTGAGCCGCGATATCGTGGTGCCCGGCGCGTTTCGCGAAAGCCTGCGCAAGCGCGGTGCGAACGGCATCCGGATGCTGTTCCAGCACGATCCCAACCAACCGATCGGCTGGTGGCAAACGATCTACGAAGATGCCCGCGGCTTGTTCGTCAAGGGCCGCATCATGACGGAAGTGGCCAAGGGCCGCGAGGTTCTGGCGATGATGCGGGCCGGTGCCATCGACGGTCTGTCGATTGGCTTTCGCACGGTCAAAGGCGTGCGTGACCCGCGCAATGGCGTGCGCCGGCTGCGCGTTGTCGATCTCTGGGAAATCTCGATCGTGACGTTCCCGATGCTGCCGGATGCACGTGTCACATCGGTCAAGGCCGATCCGTTCGCCGGCAAGCCGCCGTCACAACGCGAGTTTGAGCGCTGGCTCACGCGGGATGCTGGGTTCACGCGCTCCGAAGCCCGTGCCGTGATGCGCGGTGGCTTCAACGGCCTCAAGTCTCTGCGGGATGCGGGATCGGGGTCGGCATGGGAGCAACAGGTGGCGGCGCAAATCGCTGAAGCCGCCAGGCTGTTGCGTCAGTCGAAATACATGGAAAGGATCAAGCGATGATCAACGGGCCGGGTTCGCAAGATGGAACCTACGAAACCAAAGCGCTTGGCGATGGCGACATCGCCCGCGCCTTCGATGAGTTCATGAACGCGTTCGAAGCGTTCAAGGAAACCAACGATGCGCGCCTCGGTGAAATCGAGAAGCGCATGGTTGCCGATGTGCTGACCAATGAAAAACTGAGCCGCATCGATCGGGCCTTGGATGAACACAAACGCACCGTCGATCAGCTCGCGCACAAGGCCGCGCGCCCGGCTCTCGGCGGTGGCAATGCGCCAACCGGCGTTGCACTTGAGCACAAGTCTGCTTTCGACAGCTACGTCAGAAAGGGGGATGCCGGTCCGCTGCGCGATCTCGAAGCCAAAGCGCTGTCGGTCGCATCGAACACCGATGGCGGCTATCTGGTGCCGGCCGAAACGGAGACCACCATCAACGGCGCAATTCGCGACATCTCCCCCGTTCGGGCGATCGCCGCGGTGCGGCAGGTTTCGGCGTCGGTCTACAAGAAGCCGTTTGTTGCCAGCGATGCGGGAGCCGGTTGGGTTGGTGAGACAGCCACGCGGGCCGAGACCGACACGCCGACGCTTGCCGAACTGGAGTTCCCGACCAGGGAGATCTATGCGATGCCGTCGGCAACCCAGTCACTGCTGGACGACAGTGCGGTCGATATCGATCAGTGGATTGCCGATGAAGTCCGCGCCAGCTTCGCCGAAGCGGAAGGCACGGCGTTCATCACCGGCGATGGCGCGACCCAGCCGAAGGGCTTCACGACCTACCCCACAGTTGACGATGCCAGTTGGGCCTGGGGCAAGATCGGGACGATCAAAACCGGTGCCGCCGGAGCATTCCCCGCGAGCAATCCCGGCGATGTGCTGATCGATCTCATCTATGCGCTGCGATCGGGCTACCGGGCCAACGCGCACTTTGTCATGAACCGTAAGACGCAATCGACGGTGCGCAAACTCAAAGACGGTGATGGCAACTACCTCTGGTATCCGGGCATCGCTCCGGGCCAGGCGCCGACCTTGATGGGCTTTGCGGTTGCCGAGGCGGAGGAGATGCCGGACATCGGCGATGGCAACCATGCGATCGCGTTCGGTGATTTCCGGCGCGGTTACCTGATCGTCGACCGGCTCGGCATTCGCGTGCTGCGCGATCCCTATTCCTCGAAGCCCTATGTGTTGTTCTACACAACCAAGCGGGTCGGAGGTGGTGTGCAAGACTTCAACGCCATCAAGTTTCTGACCTTCACAGCGTAGGGCAGCGTGCCGAAGTTTGCACTCCGCGCCGGGCTGCGAGGACGTTCGGCAACGGCAACGGTAATGGCGATGGCGACGATGGCGACGGCGATGGCGACAGCACGGCAGGGTGTGCGCTCGCTCTGAAACGCCATTGGCTGCGGCGCCATCGATGTGCAGGTGTGGCCGGCACGGCCCTCCCGAGCCTGCAAGTATTTGTCGGGCCGGCCCCTCGCGCGCGGTGTCGGCCCGCTTTTCTTTCCAACATGGACGTGGATCTCATGGCACTCAAACTGTTGAGCGGGCCGGCCCTCGAACCCGTTTCGCTGCGCGAAGCAAAGGCGCATTTGCGGGTCGATCACGCCGATGAAGACCTGGCAATCGCAGGCTTCATCACCAGCTCTCGGATGCAGATCGAGGCGGTCCTCGATGCCGCGCTCGTGCGCCAGCAATGGCGTTGGACGGCGGACAGTTGGCCGCTCAACACGGTGGTCGAGCCGGCCTTGCGCCCGTTGTTGTCCGTCGACGCCGTTCGCGTGCGCGATGCTGGCGGCGTGGCAACGGTTCTCGATCCGGCCGACTACCATGTCGGCGCTGCCGGCGGGCCGGTGCGCATTGTGCCCGCATCAGGCCATTGGCCGACGCCGGGAACGCGGCGCGGCGGTATCGAGATTGATTTCACGGTCGGCTTCGGCGCCAGCGCAGGGGATGTGCCGGACGATCTTCGCCAGGCTCTGCTGCTGCTGACCGCGCATTGGTTCGAGCATCGCGAGCCGGCCGCTGCGGGGGCCGGCACGGCGCCGGTTCCCGACGCGATTTCAGCGCTGATCAGACCGTACCGATCGGTGCGGCTATGACGATGGTGCGGATCGGCGACCTACGCCACCGCATCACGATCGAGCGCCCGGTGCGCACCGACGATGACGGCGGCGCGGCGACCATCACCTGGCGCGCCGTCGCCACGGTTTGGGCGCGGATCGAGGATGTCGGCGGCGAGGAATTCGAGCGTTCCGACACGCCGACGGCGCGGCGGCGGGTGCGGATCGTGATGCGCCATCGCGCCGACGTCGATGCCAGCATGCGCATTGTCGGCGGCGCTAACACCTACGAGATCACTTCAACCCTGGATGAGGAAGGGCGGCGACAATGGTTGGTCTGTTATTGCGCGGTTATCGGGCCGTGAAACTGGTAATGTCACTAATCGGTATGGCACGGCAGGTGTCGGACGCTGAGCTTGAGCGCCTGCGCGAACGCATCACCGCCGCGCGCCAGCGCCAGCGCCGCTCGCCGCTGGCCGACCGGCTCGATCGTGCGCTCGGAAAAACCGACCGCAAACCGGACCGTGAGGACTGAGCGATGGAGACGGCGGGATGGGCGCTACAGCGCGCGGTCCACGCGGCGCTGATCGGCGATGCGGATCTCACCAGGCTGTTGGGCGGCGGCCATGTCTACGACCACATACCGCGCGGCTCGCGCTACCCTTACGTCACGATCGCCCAGACCTCGGAGCGCGATTGGTCGACGGGCGATGAAGACGGTCACGAGCATACGCTGACGTTTCATGTCTGGTCGGATGCTGCCGGAGGCAAGCAGGTGCAGGCGATCGCCGCTGCGATCCGGGCGCGCCTGCACGACCAGACGTTGGCACTGGCCGGCTATCGGTTGGTCAACCTGCGTCATGAACTGTCCGAGACCCGTCGCGAGGCCGACGGCGAACTGATGCGCGGTCTGATGCGCTTTCGGGCGGTCACCGAACCGGTTGTCGTAGCGCGACCGGGCCGGCGCGGCACGCCGACCGGCGGACTTGATCAAAAGGAGAACGCCAATGGCGGCACAAAAGGGTAAGGACCTGCTGCTCAAGATCGACACGGGCGGGTCGAACGTGTTCACGACCGTGGCCGGGCTCAGGTCGCGATCGATCACGTTCAATTCGGAGACCGTCGATATCACGCATCAGGAATCGGCGGGGGCATGGCGCGAGCTGCTGGCCGGCGCCGGCGTTAAGTCGGCACGCATCACCGGCGCCGGCATATTCAAGGACGCCGCCACCGACCGCGCGATGCGCCAGGTGTTCTTTGATGGCCTCATTCGCAATTGGCGGATCGTGGTGCCGGACTTCGGCGAGATCACCGGCGCCTTTCAGATTGTCAATCTCGAGCTGAGCGGGCGCCACGACGGCGAGCTTGCCTTCGAGATCGGCCTCGAATCGGCAGGTCAACTGGCGTTCCAGGCGAGCTAGATCATCGTGCTATAAGTTGGAACCGCTATTGCGGTTCCAACTTATAGCACAAAGATGATCGCCACTTAAGAGGCGAGCAACCTGCCTTTATTCGGGATCGTTCCGATTCCGAATAAAGGCAGGTTGCTCTAGGCTGCAAACTCATAAATCCGGGCACATTGGCGTCGATTTGACCAAGATTAAGCGATTGAGACCACTAGCGGTGGGCGCATCGATGGTCACGCGCACGCATAGCTCGCGAAGGACTGCAATATGGTGAACAAGTATCGCGGTGAAGTCGAAGCGCGGTTGGATGGCAAGACCTATCGGCTGTGCCTGACGCTTGGCGCATTGGCGGAACTGGAGGCGGCGTTCGGCGAAGACGATATGTTGGCGCTGGCCGCCCGGTTTGAGAGCGGCCGTCTGAAATCGCAGGACGCGGTGCGGATTATCGCCGCCGGCTTGCGTGGCGGCGGTCATGATGTCGATGATGCCGAGGTTGGCCGGATGCGGTGCGAGGGCGGAGCCGCGGGCTATGTCGCGATCATCGCGCAATTGCTCACGGCAACGTTCGGCGGCGACACCGGCGATGCGGCGGCGGCCGGCACCAATGCCAATGCGGCGGCGGGCGATAGCGATGCGGCGCCGCGGGAGGCGGGCACCCCGGTCCCTTTCCCTGGCACGACGTAGCGCACTTGTGCTTTGCCGTGCTGGGACTGTCGCCGACCGAATTCTGGCAGACGACGCCGCGCGAACTGGCGCTGATCGGCCGGGCACTTTCGGTGGACGTCCTAACGCCGCCGGACCGCGTGCAGTTGCAGGCCCTGATGGACCGCTTCCCTGACGAAACGAATGAATCAGATGAATCGTAGGCAACCTTGCGAGCGAGATGATGGCAGACCAACAGGGCGAATGTAACGTCAAAGTCAACGCCGATACGGATCCACTGAAGGCCCAGCTGGCGGAAATGCTCAAGGCCGGGCAGGAATTCACCAAATCCATGATGACGGCATTCGATGGCCTGACGGTGCGCGGGCGCGGCTTTGACGGCGTTCTCAAGTCGCTCGGCCACAGCCTCAAAACGCTGGGCCAAAAGCTGTCGCAGATTGCACTCAGCGCAGCCTTCAAGCCGCTCGAAGATGGCATTAATTCGTTGTTCAAGGACGTCGTGGGCGGCTTCCTGGGCGTGCCCAAGGCGAAGACGGCCGGCGCCGGTGCAGCCGTCAAGCCGGTGCCGTTCGCAGCGGGCGGGGTAGTGGCCAGTCCCGCCTACTTTCCGCTTGCCGGCGGGCGCAGCGGCGTGATCGGAGAGGCCGGCGCCGAGGCGATTATGCCGTTGCGGCGCGGCTCCGACGGCCGGCTCGGTGTTGCCGCGGCAGGCGGTGGCGGCGTTGCGATTACCTTCAATGTGTCGGCGCCCGATGCCGACAGCTTCACGCGCTCCGAAACGCAGGTTGCAGCGATGCTGGCGCGGGCGGTGTCGCGCGGTCAGCGGGTGCTCTGAGCGATCACCGTCGAGCCTGCCAGCGGGAGCAGATCATGAATTTCCACGAGGTGCGGTTTCCGATCGAGATCGCGCGCGGCGCGGCCGGCGGGCCGGAGCGGCGCACCGAAGTTGTCGTGCTTGGGTCGGGCCACGAAGAGCGCAACGCGCGCTGGGCCGACTCACGGCGCGTTTACAACGCCGGCTACGGCATCAAATCGCTCGATGATCTGCATGCCGTGATCGCGTTTTTCGAAGAGCGCCGCGGCAAACTCTACGGTTTTCGATGGCGCGATCCGACCGACTGGAAATCGTGCGGGCCCGAAGGCACGCCGGCGGCGACGGACCAGGTGATCGGGACGGGTAACGGGGCGACCAGCCGGTTCCAACTGATCAAAACCTACGGTCAGGCTCACGCACCGTGGGTCCGCAGGATTGCGAAACCGGTCGCGGGCACGGTGGTGATCGGCGTTGGCGGCGTCGCCCAGGTCAGCGGTACCGACTTCGGGGTCGACACCGCAACCGGCGCCGTGACGTTTCTGGCCGGTCGCGAGCCGGCTCCGGGACAACCGGTCACGGCCGGCTACGAGTTCGACGTGCCGGTGCGCTTTGATACCGACCGGTTCGACGTCAACGTGCAGGGCTTCCGGCACGGCGCCATTCCCTCAATTCCGATCGTCGAGGTGCGGCTATGAAGACGTTGCCGAGCGGCTTGGCCGGGTACCTGGCCGGCGGCGCCACGACCATGTGCTGGTGCTGGCGGCTGACGCGGCGTGACGGGGTGGTCCTTGGCTTTACCGATCACGATCGCGGCCTCAATTTCGACGGCACCGAGTTCGAGGCGACGACCGGCTTCACGGCCAGCGAGCTGAAGGACACCATCGGCCTCAACGTCGATGATCTCGATGTTGCCGGCGCGATCACGTCCGAGCGGCTCGAGGAGGGCGACCTGCTGTCCGGCATCTACGATGATGCCAAAGTCGAGATCTTTCGCGTCAACTGGCAGGACCCGGCGCAGCGCGTGCTGATGCGTGCCGGCAGCCTTGGCGAAGTGCGCCGCGCCGATCAGGCGTTCACGGCGGAGGTGCGCGGGCTTGCACATTATCTGCAACAGCCGCAGGGGCGGATGTTTCAATACGCCTGCGATGCACAGCTCGGTGACCGGCGCTGCCAGGTGAGACTTGCAACGCCGCGGTTTCAAGGCCGCGGCACGGTTGGTGAGATCATCGACGGTCACCGGTTTGTGGTTGCCGGACTTGGCGCATTTGCGCCGCGGTGGTTCGATCGCGGGCTGTTGCGGTTTCAAAGCGGTGCCAACCGCGATGTGTCGTTCGAAGTCCGCGCCCACGACCCGGTCGCCGGCGGCCATGCCATTCATCTCTGGCAGGCCCCGGTGGCGGCGGTGGCGCTCGGCGATGGCGTCACCGTGACCGCCGGTTGCGACAAGATGCTGGCGACCTGCCGGACCAAATTTGCAAATGTCGTGAACTTCCGCGGGTTCCCGCACATGCCGGGCAGCGACTTCGTGACATCCTACGTGCGGAGGCCGACGTGATTGCGCCGTCGGCAGCGGACCGCGCGCGGATCGTGGCGCTGGCGCGATCATGGATCGGCACGCCCTATCATCACCAGGCCAGCGTTCGCGGTATTGGCGCCGACTGTCTCGGTCTGGTGCGCGGCGTCTGGCGCGAGTTCTACGGCCATGAGCCGGAATTGCCGCCGGCCTATTCGCCCGATTGGGCCGAGGCGACGCGGTGCGAGACGCTGCTTGGCGCCGCCCGTCGGCATCTGGCCGAACGCGATCGCGATGCGGGCCGGCCGGGCGATTTGGTCCTGTTCCGGTTTCGCGCGTACCTGCCGGCCAAGCACGCCGGCATCATGGTCGGCGCCGCCAGCATGGTCCACGCCTACGAAGGCAGCGGCGTCGTCGAGGCCAAACTGGTGCCGTGGTGGCGCCGCCGCATTGCCGGCGTCTTCGCGTTTCCCGGTCGCGCCATGTGACCCGCCGCCGGTGCCGGCGGGCGCGGGCCGGCGCTGTGATGCCGCTCGAAAAGCGGAGACGGCATCGCCGGAGACGGCATAGGCGGAAACGGCCGGGGCGGCAACGGTCTGAGCAGAAACGGCCTGGGCGGAACGGTCTGGGCGGAACGGATCGAAACAGCAATCGTTCGGAAAAGCGACGATCATGGCGACACTTGCACTTTCGGCGGCCGGCGCTGCGGCCGGTTCAGCGCTGCTGCCGTCCGGCATTACGCTGTTTGGGACGACCATTGCCGGCGCGACGATCGGGTCTCAGGTGGGCGCGCTCGCCGGCGGGCTCGTCGATCAGGCGCTGTTCGGTGGCTCGGGCCAGAGCCGCACGGTCGAGGGCCCGCGGCTCAGTGACCTGCGCGTCATGGCCTCGAGCGAAGGTGCCGCACTGGCCCGGCTCTATGGTCGCGCGCGGCTCGGTGGGCAGGTGATTTGGGCGACGGATCACGAGGAGGTAGCGACAACCGAGGAAGTCGGCGGGTCCGGCAAGGGCGGCGGCGGCGGCTCGGGCGGTGGCGGCGCGACGCAGATCAGCTATTCTTACTTTGCCAACATCGCCGTCGCGATTTGCGAAGGAGAGGTTTCCTACCTGGAGCGGATCTGGGCCGACGGCGCCGAACTTGATCTGACCAATGTCACGTACCGCTTCTATCGGGGCACTGAAACACAATCCGCGGACGCACTGATCGCGGCCCGGGAAGGAGCCGACAACGCGCCGGCCTTTCGCGGTGTTGCCTACGTCGTTTTCGAGCGCCTGGCGCTGGCGGCGTTCGGCAACCGTCTGCCGCAATTGTCGTTCGAGGTGTTCCGGGCGGTCGATGATTTCGCCGACCAGGTCCGTGGCACCGTGATCATCCCGGGCGCCGGCGAGTTCGTTTATGCCGGCGAACAGGTGACCCGCAACGGTGCCGGCGGCGAACAGCTGCCCGAGAACGTCAACACCCGTCTTGCCGAAACCAATTGGGCGGCATCGATCGATCAAATGCAGGCGACGTTGGCGAACGTTGCGAACTGCTCGCTGGTGGTGAGCTGGTTTGGCACGGATCTTCGCGCCGGCCACTGCCGGATCCGGCCCGGCGTCGAGGGCACCAGCAAACGGACGCGGCCGTTGTCGTGGCGCGTTGGCGGCCAAACCCGGGCCGCTGCCTACGTCGTCAGCACACGCGATGGGCGGCCGGCCTACGGCGGCACACCCTCCGACCAAACCGTCATTGCGGCCATCAAGGACCTCAAGGCGCGCGGCATCGCGGTGGCACTGACGCCGTTCATCCTGATGGACGTGGCGCCCGGCAACGGGCTCGCCGATCCCTATGTGGCGGGCCGCGCGCAGCCGCCCTATCCGTGGCGTGGGCGGATCACCTGTCATCCGGCGCCGGGTGTCGCCGGCTCGCCCGACAAGTCAGCGGCCGCGGCAACCCAGATTTCGCGGTTTGTCGGGACGGCCGCGGTTCGCGACTTTGCCGTTGCAAACAACACCGTGCACTACAGCGGGCCGGCGGAATGGTCGTTCCGGCGGTTCGTGCTGCACCATGCGTTTCTGGCGAGGGCCGCCGGCGGCGTTGATACATTCCTGATCGGAACCGAGTTGCGCGGTCTGACCTGGGTGCGCGACCGCCGATCCAATTATCCGTTCGTCGACGCGCTCGTGCAGTTGGCCGCCGACGTCAAGTCGGTGCTCGGTCGCGCAACCAAAGTGACCTACGCGGCCGACTGGTCCGAGTATTTCGGCCACCAGCCGGCGGACGGCAGCGGCGATGTTCACTTTCATCTCGATCCGCTGTGGGCGTCCCGCGATATCGATGCGATCGGTATCGATCTTTATTGGCCGCTGTCGGACTGGCGCGCGGGCAGCGCCCATCGCGACGCCGAGCACGCGCAGTCGATCTACGACCTCGACTATCTCAAGTCCAACATTGCCGGCGGCGAAGGCTATGACTGGTATTACGCCAGTAGCCGCGATCGCGATAACCAGGTCAGATCGCCGATTACGGATGGTGCAGGCAAGCCCTGGGTGTTTCGCTACAAGGATGTGAAATCGTGGTGGCAGAACGTCCACTACAACCGGCCCGGCGGCCGCGAGGCTGCAACGCCAACCGCATGGCGGCCGCAGTCAAAACCGATCTGGATCATGGAGACCGGCTGTCCGGCGGTCGACAAGGGCGCGAACCAGCCGAACGTCTTTTATGATCCAAAGAGTTCCGAGAGCGCGCTGCCCTACTATGCCCGCCAACGCCGCGACGACTATATGCAGCGGCGCTATCTGCAGGCACTGATCGAAGGGCTCGATCCCGATCACGCCGGTTATGTCGACGGGCTCAACCCGGTTTCAGCGGTCTATGGCGGCAGAATGATCGATGTTTCGCGGATCTATCTCTATGCCTGGGATGCGCGGCCGTTTCCGGCGTTTCCGCTCGATGAGGCGACCTGGGGCGATGCGCCGAACTGGCGCTACGGGCACTGGCTCAACGGCCGCTTGGCCAGCGGTCCGCTCGCTGCAACCGTGCACCGCATCCTGACGGATCGCGGTTTCGCCAACTTCGATGCCTCGCGTCTTGAAGGGATGGTGCCGGGTTATGTCGTCGACCGGATCATGGCGGCGCGTGATGCCCTGCAGCCGTTGGAGCTCGCGTTCTTTTTCGATGCCGTCGAGAGCGGCGGGATGATCACGCTGCGCCACCGTGATCGCGGCACGTTCGCCCTGACGTTGGAGCCCGATGCCGTGGTCGAGGAGCGCCCGAAAGACGCCTTGATCACCCGCACCCGCGGCCAGGAAACGGAACTGCCGGCCGCCGCCAAGGTGCGCTATGTGTCCGCGATTGGTGACTATCGCCCGGCCGTCAGCGAAGCGCGCCGGTCGGTCGGCGCCAGTACGCGCGTCGCGCAGGCCGATCTTGCCATCATGCTCGATGATGACCAGGCAACCGGCATCAGCGAAAGCTGGCTGCATGAAACGTGGGCTGCGCGCGATACCGCCCGGTTCGTGCTGCCGCCGAGCCGGATTGCCGTCGAGCCGGGTGATCTGGTCGACGTCCGGGTCAACGGTCGCAGCCGGGCCTACCGGATTACCGGGATTGGCGACCGCGGCAGTCGCGACATCGAAGCGCGCAGCATCGACCTTGATGTTTATGCGCGCAGCGCCGGGCTGCCGCAGCGCGCGCCCGTGGTGCCGGCGGCCGTTGTTGCCGGACAGGCCACGGCTCATTTCATGGATTTGCCGTTGTTGCGTGGCGATGAGCCGGAAACGGCCGGATATGTGGCACTGGCGCAGGCGCCGTGGCCCGGCAGCCTGGCGCTCCACCAGTCATCCGATAGCGCCGGCTATACCCACGCCGGTGCGGCGCGGGTGTCTGCGACCATCGGTTTGACCCAATCGGCGCTGCCGGCCGGCCCGGAAGGCCGCTGGGACCGGGCGACGACAGTGCGGGTCAAGCTGCACAGCGGGGCGTTGCATTCGGCGACGGCGGCGAAGGTGCTCGGCGGCGGCAATGCGGCAGCGATCGCCAATGCGGACGGTGAATGGGAAGTCCTGCAGTTCGAGACCGCAACGCTGGTCGACACCTTGACCTACGAGTTGCGTGGGCTGTTGCGCGGCCAGGCCGGGACGGA
Organism: Hyphomicrobiaceae bacterium; assembly: GCA_965223355.1. Classification (GTDB taxonomy): domain Bacteria; phylum Pseudomonadota; class Alphaproteobacteria; order Rhizobiales; family Hyphomicrobiaceae; genus Tectiglobus. The sequence continues at coordinate 202,456 of CBDCWE010000003.1, read as the reverse complement.
AGGTGCGATGCGTGCGGCCGGCGTTGCCAGCGGGGCACCGTTCGTGCTGCTCAACGCGACGCTCGTGCGGCTTGATCTGGCGCCGGGCCAACTGCAACTGCCGCTCAACTGGCGTTACGGGCCGGCCCATCGCGACATCGCCCACCCGTCATACGCCGCGCGCCGGCATGCCTTCCGGGGCCTTGGTCGGCGCCCGCTCAGCCCGGTGCACGTGCGCGGTGTGCGCGCCGCCGGGGGTGATCTCAAATTGTCGTGGGTGCGGCGGACCAGGTCGGGCGGCGATTCGTGGGAACTGATCGAAGTGCCGCTCGGGGAGACGCACGAGCGCTACGAGGTCGATATCTTGAACGGCCCCAGGGTGGTGCGCACGATTTCGACGACATCGCCAAGTACAACCTATCAAAGCGCGGAGCAAACCGCGGATTTTGGTACACAGCCGGCGGCCGTTCGCTGCATTGTCTATCAGATAAGCCCGAGCTACGGGCGCGGCAGCGGCCGGGCGGCGACGGTCTGATCTGGCGCCGGTCTGATCTGGGCGACGGTCTGATCTGGGCGCCGGTTTGATCTGGGCGGTGGACGGGTGCGGCGGGCTCGCTGTCGGCGCGGTGCGGTGCGGCGCGAGCCGCCGCCCACCGGCCGGTGCTTGCCACATTGCATTCACCGCAGGTTCAGGTGCCGCTGTGTATGTCTCGCGGCATGATGAAATCGCTCCATATCGTGATCGTACTGGCCTGGGCGATGCTCGTCGCCGCCGCCGGGATGGCGGCAGCCGGCTCGTCGGTCGCCGCCGGCCCGGCGGCCGCCGCCAGCCTGTGCTTTGAGGATTGGTCGCAAGCAGCGGCGATCGTCAAGCGCCACAAGCTCGTGCCCGTTGCCGTCCTTGGCACGCTGGCCAGACGGCAGCGCAACAGCCAACTGGTTCGCACCGAACTATGCCGCGGCGAGAATGGTTTCGTCTACAAGATCGTGCTCAGGGACAAGCGCGGCGCCCTCAAACGCATGATTGTCAGCGCCAAGCACCCGTTCGCCCCGGCGGGGCCGACCAAGTAACGGCGTTGGCACTGGTCCGCGCGTCGCCGTCTGAGCGATATCGATTTGATCGGATGCGATCTTTTGCGCTAATCTGGCGCTCACTGGCGTCCGGCGCCGGGACGTTGGAGCACAAGGATCGAAAAACCGTGCGTGCGCTTATTGTTGAAGATGATCCTGATCTCAATCGCCAGTTGGTTGGCGCACTGGCCGAGGCCGGGTTTGCAACCGATACCGCGTTCGATGGTGAGGAAGGCTATTTTCTCGGCGACACCGAACCCTACGATGTCGTGATACTGGACATCGGGTTGCCGAAAATGGATGGCATTTCGGTGCTTGAGGAGTGGCGGCGGTCGGATCGCAACATGCCGGTGATCCTGCTGACGGCGCGCGATCGCTGGAGTGACAAGGTTGCCGGCATGGACGTCGGTGCCGATGACTATCTGGCCAAGCCGTTCCACATGGAGGAGTTGCTCGCGCGGATCCGGGCGCAGGTGCGCCGCGCGGCCGGCCATGCCAAGAGCGAGATCGAATGCGGCCCGTTGCGCCTCGACACCAAGTCGGCGCGGGTCACGTGCGACGGGCAGGTCGTCAAACTGACGTCGCACGAATATCGGTTGCTGGCCTATCTCATGCACCACAATGCCCGGGTGGTGTCACGCACCGAGCTGGTCGAACATCTCTACGACCAGGACTTTGATCGCGATTCCAACACCATTGAGGTCTTCATCGGGCGCCTGCGCAGAAAAATCCCGGCCGATCTCATCAAGACGGTGCGAGGGCTTGGCTATCGCATAGTGGCAGATGAGGACGACGCTTGAAGCGCTGGTAGAGCGGGCCGTTGCGGGCTTGAAACGGTTCCGTTTCAACTCGCTGGCGTTCCGGCTGTTTGCGACCTCGGTGTTGTGGACGCTGATCGTCCTGCCGATCAGCGGCTTCATCATCTATTACAATTACGCCAACAACGTCTTCGAGGATTTCGACAGAACGCTCAAGCTTTACCTGATCGGCATCGAGGCGCAGAACACGGAAACTGTCGTTCCGATCAAGCCCCAATATCTGGGTGAACCTAACTTTTCGTTTCCCAACTCGGGCTGGTACTGGCAGATTCAGCCGGTCGTTGCCGGGCGTGGCAAACGCATCGTCTCGGATTCGCTTGCGACCGGTGAATTGCCCTCACCATTTGCGCGGCAGCTGCCCGAGATCGCCGCCGGATTGCGAATGCTCGATGGACATGGTCCCGACGGGCAGGCGTTGCGCCTATTCGAGCAAATCGGTTGGCTGGGCAATCGGCGCGCGGGCCCGCGCTATTCCTACATCGTTGCAGGCCCGCTCGATGTTCCGAACGAGCGCATCGCGACGTTCGCCTTCCAGCTCGCCGTGGCGCTTGGCCTGGCCGCGCTCGGGCTGTTGATTGCAACGTTCTTTCAGGTTCGTTTCGGGCTGTTGCCGTTGCGCACCATCGAGCAGGGGCTGGCCAGGATCAGATCCGGCCAGGCCGAAAAGCTCGACGGTGAACCGCCGCTTGAAATCGAGCCGCTGCAGGCCGAACTCAATGCGCTGATCGATTCCAACCAGGACATTATCGAGCGGGCCCGCAGCCAGGTTGGCAATCTGGCGCACGCGCTCAAGACGCCGCTCGCCGTCATCACCAACGAGGCCGACGACAGCACGTCGGCATTTGCGCGCAAGGTCGCAGAGCAGGCCGACGTGATGCGGACGCAAATCACACACTATCTCGACCGCGCCCGGGTTGCAGCGCGGGTTGGCACCGTCGGGCGCGTCACCGGGCTGCACGAGGTCTGTGAGGCGCTGCAGCGCGCGCTCGAGCGGATCTATCGCGATAAGGGCGTCGACATCGCGCTGATCGGCACGGACGACATCAGGTTTCGCGGTGAACAGCACGATCTCGAAGAAATGCTCGGCAATGTTCTGGACAACGCCTGCAAATGGTGCAAGGCGCGCGTGCGGCTAACGGCATCGCGCAACCGGCAGGGCAGCGCCGGTGACGCGGCAACGTTTGACATTTGTGTTGAAGATGACGGTCCGGGATTGTCCGCACCGCAGCGCGCGCGGATTGCCAAGCGCGGTGTTCGTCTGGATGAGACGACACCCGGCTCGGGGCTCGGGCTCGCCATCGTCAGCGATCTTGCCGCATCCTATCGCGGGCAGTTTGAGCTCGGCGCGTCCGGGCTTGGCGGTCTCAAGGTCACGGTGACCTTGCCGCTGGCCGAAACGGCACATGAATAGTTGCTCATTTGCCTGACGCAGTTTTGCCCGAATCCGGATTAATACATTGTAATGCAGCGCGCGCCGTTTTGGCACCTGCGCGCTTTGACAGGGGAATATCAGCATGCATGGTATCACGGGGTTCGCATTGAGACGTATCACGTTGAAGTTGAAGCGTGTCAAACGCATCATTGTCTTGGCGTTTGCTTTGCCGGCGCTCGCAGTGGCGGGCTGCGGACCAAACGGTATGAGTAAGTCGGACGCCGGTCTTGCCGTCGGTGCGATCGCCGGCGGGTTGCTCGGCAACACGGTTGGCCGCGGCAAGGGCAAAATCGCGACGGCTGCAATCGGGGCGGTGATCGGCGGCATTGTCGGCAGTGAGATCGGGCGCAGCCTCGACGAAGCTGACCGCCGGTATGCCCAACAGGCCGAACTCAGCGCCCTGGAGAGCGGTCGCTCGGGCGTGGCGACCGAATGGCGCAACCCCGACAGCGGCCATTACGGCGAAGTCATCCCCAGTTCGCCGTTCCGGCGTGACGGGCTCGATTGCCGTGAATACACCCATAAGATCTATATCGACGGTGAGCCCCAGGCGATGCGCGGCACGGCGTGCCGCAACCCCGATGGGACCTGGAGCAACGTCAGTTAGGGAGCGCGCTGCGCGCTGCGCTTGCGCCATCATCCGAATGCCAGCTGCCGTCGATCGATCGGATCGGCGGCACGATTGTCGTTCGGGCACGGCCGGGCGAGACCGAAAAGCGCATGTCACGTCGGCTTCGAGCAGCTATATTCGGCGGCACGGCCAAAATCGCGCGCGGCGTTCGGGGCTGAAAGGAAGCCATGAGTCGAAAAGCCATGAGTCGAAAAGCCATGACTCGAAAACAACGGCGCGGACTTTTGTTGGGCGGCGGTGTCGTGGTGCTGGCGCTGGCGCTGGTTCTGGTGCTGTTTGCAATGCGCGGTGCCATCGTCTACTTCCACACGCCGAGCGATCTTGCCGCACAGCCGTTGCAGTCCGGCCAGCGGTTCCGGCTGGGCGGGCTGGTTGCCAACGGCTCCGTCAAGCGCGGCCAGGGTACCAAGGTCAGCTTCGCGGTCACCGATACGATCGAAACGGTACGGGTGCGCTACGACGGCGTGTTGCCGGATCTGTTTCGCGAAGGCCAGGGCGTCGTTGCGGAAGGCCGCCTCGACGGCGCCGGCGTCTTTGTGGCCGACACCGTTTTGGCCAAGCACGATGAGACCTACATGCCGCCGGAGGTGGCCAAGTCCCTGCGGGACAAAGGCATCAAGCTCGGCCAGGGCGCCGTGCATCCCGGTTCGACCAACTAGGCCGTCCCAACTCGTGATAAAGACCACTAGAGCAACCTGCCTTTATTCGGAATCGGAACGATCCCGAATAAAGGCAGAAAGTTGCTCGCCTCTCTCGCCTCTAAAGTGGCGATCATTTTCGTGCTTTAAGTTGGAACCGCTATTGCGGTTCCAACTTAAAGCACGATGATCTAGGAAACCTTTGATCACGTCTCAGGTTGGCAAAGGGCCGGGCCCTTTGGCGAAATTGTTACAGGCGGCGCCCTTGACTTCGTCGCCGCTTTGCGGCGATCGATGCGGGGCTTGTCCGCCCCTCAAACACCCCGAGCAGGGGATCATCTCCTGAACCCGGGCTTGACAGAGGTTTCCTAACAGTGGGCGTGGACGTTTTACGATGCGATCGACAGAGCGATTGGCGCCATGATTATTGAACTCGGGCATTTTGCGTTGGTGCTGGCCGTCGCGGTCGGCGTCGTTCAAATGGTGGTCCCGCTCTATGGCGCGCAGGTCGGCGATCACGCGTTGATGCGCCTGGCCATGCCGGCATCCCTGGTGCAGTTCGCGTTGGTTGCCGTTGCCTTTGCAGCGCTGACCCATGCCTACGTGGTTTCCGACTTCACGGTCGAAAACGTGGTGCGCAATTCGTATTCCGCCAAGCCGCTGATCTATCGGATTTCCGGCGTCTGGGGCAATCACGAAGGCTCGATGCTGTTGTGGCTCTTGATGCTGGTCGGCTTTGGCGGCGCGGTCGCAGCGTTCGGCACCAACCTGCCGCTCGGCCTGCGTGCGAGGGTACTTGCGGTGCAGTCTTCGATCTCGGTGGCGTTCGGCGCATTCATCATCTTCACGTCGAACCCGTTTCAGCGGGTTAGTCCGGCGCCGTTCGAGGGCCAGGGGCTTAATCCGATCCTGCAAGATCCGGCGCTGGCATTTCATCCGCCGTTTCTCTACGCCGGTTACGTCGGCTTTTCGCTGGCGTTTTCATTTGCCGTCGCGGCACTGATCGAGGGGCGCACGGATGCTGCCTGGGCGCGCTGGGTGCGGCCGTGGACGCTGGCCGCCTGGATGTTTCTGACGCTCGGTATCGCGATGGGCTCGTGGTGGGCCTACTATGAACTCGGCTGGGGTGGTTGGTGGTTCTGGGATCCGGTCGAAAACGCCTCGTTCATGCCGTGGCTGGCGGGAACGGCGCTGTTGCACTCGGCGCTGGTGATGGAAAAGCGCGAAGCGCTCAAGGTGTGGACGATCTTGCTCGCGATCCTGACGTTTTCGCTGAGCCTGATGGGCGCGTTCCTGGTGCGCTCCGGCATTCTGTCGTCGGTCCATGCCTTTGCCGTCGACCCCGACCGCGGTTTCGTGATCCTGGCCATCATGGTGGTCTTCATTGGCGGCTCGCTGACGCTGTTTGCGATCCGCATGACGGCGTTGCGGCAAGGCGGGCTGTTTGCACCGATCAGCCGCGAAGGCAGCTTGATCCTCAACAATGTGCTGCTGACGACGGCGTGCGCGACGGTGTTGGTTGGCACGCTTTATCCGCTCGGCCTGGAGGCGATAACCGGCGCCAAGATTTCGGTCGGTGCGCCCTACTTCGATCTGTCGTTCGGTTTGTTGATGGTGCCGCTGCTGATCGCGCTGCCGTTCGGTCCGTTCCTGGCCTGGAAACGTGGTGATTTGGTCGCCGCAGCGCAGCGCTTGATGTTCGCTGCGCTGGCGGCGCTGATCCTCAGCGTTGTCGTGTTGGCAGCCCTGCAGCGCGGGCCGTGGCTGGCACCGTTCGCCATTGCGCTCGGCGTCTGGGTGATGGGCGGTGCGCTGCAGGAACTGGCGTTTCGCATCAAGCTCGGCCGGCTGCCGCTGGCCGACAGCTGGCGCCGGTTTGCCGGGCTGCCGCGCTCGGTTTACGGCACCGCCGTTGCCCATTTCGGTGTTGGCTTGATGGTCGTCGGCATTGTCGCAACGTCGGCCTATCGCAGCGAAAGCGTGCTGGTCATGAAGGCCGGCGATCGCACCCGGTTTGCCGGTTATGAATTGGTGTTCAAGGGCGCCGGCAAGGTGCCCGGGCCTAACTATCGGGCCCTGGTCGGGACCTTTGAGGTGAGCCGCGGGGGCGCGCAGTTCACGGCTCTCAGGCCGGCAAAGCGCACCTACATCGCATCACGTCAAACCACCACCGAGGCCGGCATCCACGTCTCCTGGCGCGGCGACCTTTATGCCGTCCTCGGCGATCGCCAGGCGGCCGGCGGATTTGCGGTGCGGCTTTATTTCAACCCGCTGGTGCGCTTCATTTGGATTGGCGCGGTGATCATGTTTTGCGGCGGTCTGCTGTCCTTAAGTGACCGCCGGTTGCGGGTCGGAGCACCGCGGCGGGCCAAGGCTGCGATGGTGCCGGCGCAATGACGGCGCGCGGCAAGACCGGCCCCTGGGGGGTTGTGATCGCGGTTGCAGCCAGCCTGTTGATCGGCATGCTTGCAGGCCCGCCGGTGGACGCTGTCGAGCCCGATGAAATCTTGCAGGATCGCCAACTCGAACAGCGCGCCCGGCGGCTGTCGGCGGAACTGCGGTGCCTTGTCTGCCAGAACCAATCGATCGACGATTCGAATGCGCCGCTCGCGCGGGATCTGCGCTTGCTCGTGCGTGAGCGCCTCACAGCCGGCGACAGCGATCAGGCGGTGCGCGACTATATCGTCGCGCGCTACGGTGAGTTCGTGCTGTTGCGCCCGCCGTTGGCCGCGCACACGCTGATGTTGTGGCTGTCGCCGCTGCTGTTTTTGATCGGCGGTGTTGTCCTGGCTCGCGCGGTGATGCGGCGCACGCAAGCGGCGGCGGCGCGCGGCGGGGGCCCGGCGGCGGCGTTGTCCGATGACGAGCAGGCGCGCCTCGATGCACTGCTCAAGGACGACGAGCGGGATTGATCTTGCGCCGAAGTCTGCCGCGGGTCAGACGCTGACGGTTGCGCGAAGCTTCGCCAGCGTGGCGGTGACCGATCGGTTTGGCGCCGGCCGTTGACTGGCGCAGGCTGGTGAGCAGGGAGCGCGTCGGAAGACCTGCAATATCGAGACCGGGGATACCGCGGAGCGCCTGAATTGCCTGGCGCGTGGCCGGGCCGAACGCGCCGTCAATGCGGCCGTGATAGAACCCCCGCGTTTTAAGCTCGCTCTGCAAATCGCGAATATCCCGCGGCCGGCTCAGGATATCGGCGCCGGAAAACTGTTGCAACAGCATCTTGAAGGTTGCGGCATTGACCGCCGTGTTGGCGACGGCGTGGGCCTTGAACCGGCGCACGACCTTGCCGCCTTCAACCAGCATGCGGGTTTGAATGTAGGTGCCGACGTTGATGCCGACGACGGCCATCCGGTTGCCGGCTTCAACGGCCAGAATCGGTGAGCCGGACGACGCCCCACCGGTGTCGCAGGAATGCAGCAGCAGCGGCCCGGGCGAGGTGAAATCCTGCGAAATCCGCTCGCGTGTCATCATCTTGCCGGGCGGCATCGAACTGCAGCGGTCGGAATAGGCCAAGCGCCAGTTGCGATAATCATGATGGAAGGAGATCTGGTGCAGTTCCAGTTTGCCCGCCAGCGTCGCCCGGTCGAGGGTTGCCGGGCTCGCGATCGGCAGGTTGGCACCGCGGCACAGCGCCTTGTCGAGGCGCACCAGCGCCCAGTCCTTGGTCGCATCGATCGGCGGTTTGATGCGCAAGCGCCGACTGCCTGCGATCACGAATTGATCGCCATTGCCCGTCAGGCTGCCGGCGATCGGCGACGTTGGCTGGCCGTCGGCGGCGCGCAGGATGAACCGGAACGTTCGCAGGCTGGGCCGGCGTTCGCCGGCGGTGCGAAACAGGCAGTGGGACGCCGTGGCGATGACGTTGTCGGCAACACAAAAGCCGGTGCACACGCTGCGCGCCCGATTGCTGTAGACGAGGCCGATCGAACGCTTCAGCGCGCGCAGCGACTTGGGCAGTCTTTGGCGCGTGTCCTTACCGAAAACGGCGATCGGTAGAACCACCGAGGCGGGCGTCTTGGCCGTGGCCATGCCGCCGCGTTGCGCCGACGCCGGCGCCGGTACAAGCGCCAGAACCGCGGCGCCGATGCCCGCCAGTAACCGGCTCGGCACCCGCCGACCTCGACTTTGTCGTTTGAGTTTCATTGGCTCCTACAGTGTTCACCGATGTGGGCGCCGGCTGCGACACTCGCATGACGGGGCACTAGAGCAACCTGCCTTTATTCGCAATCGGAACGATCCTGAATAAAGGCAGAAAGTTGCTCGCCTCTAAAGTGGCGATCATCTTTGTGCTTTAAGTTGGAACCGCAATAGCGGTTCCAACTTAAAGCACGATGATTTAACATTACGAAGATTTAATCCGATTGAAAGGCCTGCGTAAGACGACGGTTGATATCAAACGCACGACAACGGATGAGCGACTGCAGATAGGGAAAGGTCTAGCGCATGTCTTTGCAATCTACCGGGGCAATTCAAACACACCATAGAGTGCCCGGCCGCCGCGCCGGGCGCCTGGCGTCCGCATTCGCGGTCGCCACGCTCGGTGTCGCTGTAACCGTGCTGCCGGCCCCAGCCGCCGCCCAGTTTGCCGGTGGCCGTGCGCCTGCGACATTTGCGGACCTGGTTGAGAAGGTCAAGCCGGCGGTTGTCAGCATTCGCGTATCGAGCAGTGGCACGACGCGGCTCAGCCGCCACCGCGACAGCCCGTTCAACCGTCGGCGCGGCGCGATGCCGTTCCCGGACCTGCCGCCCGACCATCCCCTCAACGAGTTCTTTCGCAATTTACCCCGTGGCGGCCAGGGCGGTCCTGCTCCGCGTCAGCGTCGCCGCCGCGCCCAGGGCTCGGGCTTCGTGATTTCGGCCGACGGCTTTGTGGTCACCAATCATCACGTCATCAAAGGCGGCGATGACATCACCGTCGTCTTCGATGGCAAGACCAAGTATCAGGCCGACCTGGTCGGCGTCGACCCGCGCACCGATCTGGCCTTGCTCAAGATCAAGTCCGACCGGCAGTTCCCCCACGTCAGGTTTGCGACCAGGAAGAGCCGGGTTGGTGATTGGGTGGTGGCGGTCGGCAACCCGTTCGGGCTCGGCGGCACGGTGACGGCCGGTATTGTGTCGGCGCAAGGCCGCAATATCGGATCGGGACCCTACGACTTCATTCAGGTCGATGCCGCCGTCAACCGCGGCAACTCAGGCGGTCCGACGTTCAATCTCGATGGCGAAGTGATCGGCGTCAATACCGCGATCTACAGCCCGTCGGGCGGCAACGTCGGCATTGCGTTTGCGGTCCCGGCGGCAACGGCGACGGAGGTTATCGAGCAGCTGAAAAAGAGCGGAACCGTCAGCCGCGGCTGGCTCGGCGTTGGCATCCAGAGCATCTCGGAGGATATGGCCGCAAGCCTCGGTCTCAAGGAAGCCCAGGGCGCGCTCATCAGCAATGTTACCGATGACAGCCCAGCGCAAAAGTCGGGCCTGCGATCCGGCGACGCGATCCTCAAGGTCAACGGCGACAAGATTGCAGACAGCCGCGATCTGGCGCGCAAGATTGCCGCCTTCAGCCCCGGCAGCACGGTCGCGGTGGCGATTCGCCGGGCCGATCGGGACATGACGATCAACGTCAAACTCGGAACGTTTCCGAGTGGCGGTAAGACCGGCCGCGTGCCGCCGAAGATCGAGAAGCCGAAGCCGACGTCACTCAAGGACCTGGGCCTCGACCTGGTCACCAGGCCCGGCGGCGCCGGGGTTGTCGTGGCCAGCGTTGATCCCGACTCGGATGCGGCCGACAAGGGCCTGCGCCGCGGCGACGGCATCGTGCAGGTCAACGGCAAAGATGTTGACAAGCCGGGCGATGTCGACAAAGCCGTGCAGGCGGCCAAGAAACTCGGCCGCAAGGCGGTGCTGGTCACCATCCAGCGCGATGACAGGCGCTTGTTCGTTGCCCTGCAGTTGAACCAGTCGGGCTAGACTGGTCGGGCTCGATTGATTGTCGCGCGGCGCACGTTGGCCCCGGTGCCAACGTGCCCCGGTGCCAACGTGCCCAGATGCCTAGGTGCCAACGTGCGCCGCCGCCGCGGACTTGCGTTCACCATCGCCCGGCGCTGATTGGGTCGGGCGATGATTCTTGATGAGGAGCCCAGATGCGTGTTCTTGTCGTCGAAGATGACGCGGAAGCCGGCGACTATATCAGGAAGGCACTGATCGAATGCGGCCACACGGTCGACCTGGTCGGTGACGGCGAACAGGGACTGGTGCAGGCGAAATCCGGTCTCTACGACGTGCTGGTTGTCGATCGCATGCTGCCGAAACTTGACGGGCTGTCGTTGATCGGGGCCTTGCGCGAATCCGGAACGATGACGCCGGTGCTGATTCTGTCAGCCCTCGGCGCCGTCGATGACCGGGTCAAGGGGCTCCAGGCGGGCGGCGATGACTATCTCAGCAAACCGTTTGCCTTCAGCGAGTTACTCGCGCGCATCGAAGCGCTGCGCCGGCGGGCCCAGCCCGAGGACGTTGAGACCCGCTACGTGGTCGGCGATCTGGTGCTCGACCGGCTGGCCAACAAGGTCACCCGCGGCGGGCAATCGATCCTGTTGCAGCCGCGCGAATTTCGGTTGCTCGAATATCTGATGCGCCACAAGGGCCAGGTGGTGACGCGCACGATGTTGCTGGAGGGTGTGTGGGACTATCATTTCGATCCGCAGACGAACGTGATCGACGTCCATATCTCCCGGCTGCGGTCCAAGATCGACAAGAATTTCGATGCCCAGCTGCTCCACACCGTCCGCGGGCGTGGCTACATGATTGACGCCGATGGTGCGGCCTGATTTCCTAACACTGTGGCGGACCACGACGTTCCGTCTGGCGGCGGCGACGGCGGCGTTGTTTGCGTTGGCGGCGGCGGTGCTGGTCGCGGTGGTCTACTGGCAGGTCAATGCCGTGCTGAGCCAGGAGGCGGCGGCGCAGGTGCGGCGCCAGTCGCAACGCTTGGTCGCCTTGTCGTCGCGCGCTTCGCCAGCCGAGGTGCGCGGTGCCCTGGCGCAGGCGGCCGGTGCGGATCCGAAGTTTCTCTATCGCTATCACGGCGCGGCTAGCGGCCACGGTGCGGCTGGCGGCGGGGCGCGGGACGGCAACGTTGCGCGCTGGCCGGCCGGGCTTGGCGCGGATCGTGATGTTCAGGTGTTTCGGGTGCAGACCGGTTCCGGCGGTGAGCGACTCGCGATCGGTGTTGTGCGCAGCCTCGCCGACGGCGGGCGGGTATTGATCGCGCGCGATGCAACCTCGCTTGCGGACTTGGCGCATCGCGTCCGGTGGTGGTTTGTGGTCGGCGGGCTCGTCATCTCGATCGTCGGGCTCTTCGCCGGCCTGCTCGTCAGCCGCCTGGTGTTGCGGCGCATTGGCGACATCACGTCGACCAGCGCGCGCATCATGTCGGGGCGGTTGTCGGAGCGCATTGCGCTCGATGGCAGCAATGATGAGCTCGATGAGCTGGCCGGCAATCTCAATCAAATGCTGGCGCGCATCGAACAGTTGATGGCCGGCTTCCGCGAAGTCTCCGACAACATCGCGCATGACCTCAAGACGCCGCTCAACCGGCTCAGGAACCGGGCGGAAGATGCGCTCAATCGGCCGGGTCGGGAACGTGAGAGCTTGGAGCATATTCTCGGCGAAGCGGACGATCTGATCCGCACGTTCAATGCGCTGCTGCAGGTTGCCCGGCTTGAGGCCGGTGCCGCAGACACCGAACGGGTGGCGATCGACCTGTCGGAATTCGCGCGCGATGTGGTCGAGTTTTATGCGCCGATGGTCGAGGATCAAGGCGCTGACATTTCGTTTCATGGCCGGCACGGTGTGGTCGTTGCCGCCAATCGCCAGTTGCTCGGGCAGGCGCTGACCAACCTGATCGAGAACGCCCTGAAGTACGGTGCGGGTTCGCAGCCCGAGGATCACGACCGCGCCGTCGTGGCGATTGCGGTCACGGTCGATCGCACCGACGCCGGCGCCGTGCTGCGGGTCGCCGACCGCGGCCGGGGCATTGCCGCGGCCGAGCGCCAACAGGCACTGAAACGGTTCGGCCGGCTCGATAGCAGCCGGTCGCAGCCGGGCACCGGGCTCGGGCTCAGTCTGGTGCGCGCGGTTGCGCGCCTGCACGGCGGTGACATCAGCCTCGCAGACAACAATCCCGGACTTATCGCCAGTATCGTGCTGCCGATCGCGACAATGCAGGACGGTGCCCCGATCGACGATGGCCCGGCCGCTGGCGCTGCCGCAGATGGTGATCGTGCAAACGGGCATTTCTCTTCCGCGCCAAAGGCCTATACTTAAGACCACTGAATTCACGCTGGCACGGCAACGATCGGAGGTCTGGTATGGATGCCGACACGCAGCGAGCACTCATGCACCGGCTTGTTGGCGCGCCGCGGGTTGCCAACGGTGCGGATGGCGCGGCGTTCATCGCCGACCTTGCCGGGCGCTGCCGCGGCGATCGAACCGCGGATGTGCTCGATCAACCGGCGGTCCGTGCGCTGCTTGGCGGGATTGAGGCAGGCTCGCCCCATCTCACCGGCCTCATTCGTCGCGACCCCGACCGGTTCTGCCGGATCATGCGACAGGGGCCGGAAACCCATCTGGACACGCTGATCGACGACCTTCGCACCGACCTGCGCGAGGCCGGCGATCAAAAGAGCCTGATGGCAATCCTGCGCCGCTTCAAGGCCGAGGCAGCCCTGCTGATTGCGTGCGCAGACCTTGGCGGCGTCTGGCCGATCATGACCGTCACGCACGCCTTGACGCGCGTTGCCGATGCCGCCGTCGCCGCAACGGTTGCGGCGTTGTTTCGGACCGCGCAAGCCCGAGGCACGTGGTTGGATGAGGAGGCCGAACCGGCCTCGCGGTCGGGCTTCTTCATCCTCGCAATGGGCAAACACGGCGCCTTCGAACTCAACTATTCGAGCGACATCGATCTCATCGTGTTCTACGACCGTGATGGCGCGCAACTGGCCGACCCCAGCGAAATGCAGGCGTTTTACGTGCGGCTGACCCGCGACCTGGTCAAATGCCTGGCCGAGCACACCGGCGATGGCTATGTGTTCAGGACGGATCTGCGGTTGCGGCCCGATCCGGGCGCGACGCAGGCGGCAATGTCAACGGATGCGGCGCTGCACTACTATGAAAGCTTCGGACAGAACTGGGAGCGTGCCGCGATGATCAAGGCGCGGCCGATCGCCGGTGATATTGCGGCCGGCGATCGGTTTCTGAGCGAGTTGGCACCGTTCATCTGGCGCAAATATCTCGACTATGCCGCCATTGCCGACGTGCACGCGATGAAGCGCCAGATCCACGTCCACCGTGGCTTTGCCCGGATCGCGGTTGCCGGTCACAATATCAAGCTCGGCCGCGGCGGCATTCGCGAGATCGAGTTCTTTGCCCAGACGCAGCAGTTGATCGCCGGCGGCCGGCAGCCGGATTTGCGCGCGCGCGAGACGCTGACCACCCTCGACCGGCTGGTCGAGCGCAGTTGGATCGAGCCAGCCGCGCGGGATGATCTGGCGCTGTCCTATCGTTATCTCAGATGGCTTGAGCATCGCATCCAAATGGTCGCCGATGAGCAGACGCATCAGTTGCCGAGCGATCCGGAGCGCTTGAAGCGGTTCGCAGCGTTCGCCGGTTATGCCAGCGTCGATGATCTCGCCGCCGAGGTGCGCGGCCATCTCGAACGGGTCCAGGCGCACTATTCGGCACTTTTCGAAGACGTACCGCAGCTCAGCGCGACATCGGCCAATCTCGTGTTCACCGGCGAGGATGATGATCCCGATACGCTCGAAGCGCTGCAGGGCATGGGCTACAAGCGCCCGTCGCAGGCGATCGCCGCGGTGCGGGCATGGCATCGCGGGCGCTATCCGGCGGTGCGCACGGAAAAGACGCGTGAGCGGCTGACCGATGTCCAACCGGTTCTGATAGAGGCCCTGGCAGACACCGTCGATCCGGATGCCGCGTTGGCAGGGTTCGATCGATTTTTGAGCCGGCTGCCGGCCGGCATTCAGCTCTTTGCCCTGCTCAAGGCGCATCCCGACCTGCTGCGGTTGGTTGCAAACATCATGGGCAGTGCACCGCGGCTGGCCAATATTTTGTCGCGCCGCCGTCGCGTGTTTGATGCCGTGCTCGATCCCAGGATCATCGGCACGATCCCTAAGCAGGCAGAGATTGCCGCCATTGTTGCCGACGAGCTTGCCAATGCGGCCTCCTATGAAGAGCTGCTCGACCAGGCCCGTGTGATCGGTGGCGAACAAATGTTCCTGGTGGCGGTGCGGATCCTGACCGGGGTGATTGGCGCCGACAATGCGGGCGGCGCGTTTGCCGTTCTCGCCGAGGAACTCATCCGCCAACTACATGCCGCCGTCGACGACGACTTTGCCCAGCGTCACGGACGGGTGGCCGGCGGCGGCGTTGGTGTTGTGGCGATGGGCAAGCTCGGCGGCCGCGAAATGACGGCATCATCCGATCTCGACCTGATTACGGTCTACGAGTTTGATCCCAAGGCGACGGGCTCGGACGGTGCGCGACCGCTGGCGGTCAGTCAGTATTATGCCCGCCTCACGCAACGGCTGATCAGCGCACTCTCGGCGCCGACCGCCGAAGGTCAGCTCTACGAGGTCGACATGCGGTTGCGCCCGTCAGGTCAGAAGGGACCGGTTGCAACGCAGCTGTCGAGCTTTGTCGAGTACCAGCGCGCGCAGGCCTGGACCTGGGAGCACATGGCATTGACCCGCGCGCGGGTGATCTCAGGGCCGCAACAGCTGCGCGCGAAGATCGAGGCGGCGATCCATCGCGCGCTCGTGGTCGAGCGCGATGCGGCAAAGATCGCGGCGGATGTTCGTGATATGCGCGCGCGGATCGCAAAGGAAAAGGGCACCGAGAATATCTGGGACTTGAAGCAGGTCCGCGGCGGTCTGGTCGACATCGAGTTCACCGGTCAGTATCTGCAACTCGTCCATGCCTTCGACCATCCCGACGTCCTCGACCAGAACACCCAGGATGCCATCAACAAACTGCGTGACCGCGATTTGATCGACGGCGCCGACGCTGCGATACTGCTCGAAACGTTGGGACTGCTGCAGTCGCTCGGCCAGATCACCCGGCTCTGTTTCGAAGGCCCGTTTGATCCGCAGACCGCGCCCGACGGCCTCAAGGAGTTGCTGGCGCGGACCGCCGGAGAGCCGAATTTCGCGTTGCTTGAGGCGAAAATGCGCCAGGCCATGGGCGCCAGTGCGGCGATCTTCGACCGGGTCGTGAATTGAGCGTTTCTCGGCACAGTTGCGACGGATCTGCGCGCGGCTGATCGTTGTTTCCTTAGAGCGGCCAGTCCGGGCCGTTTATCTCAAGGAGAAATCAATGCCGAGCAAAAGGTTCTGGATCATTGCGGGCGCGGTTGCTCTCGGCGCCGGCGCCACCGCGGTTGCCGCGCAGGGCGTGCGTCACGTCGACGATCGTGGCGGCTATTATGGCGGTCATGGTGAATATCGCCACGAAGGCCGCTGGCGGTCGTGGTGGCGCGGACCGATCACCAAGCAGCGCTACGATGCCCGCTCGCGCGCGCGCTTTGCTCAGATCGACGAGAACGGCGATGGCGTCGTCGATGCCGAGGAGGCGCGCCAGGTCATCGCGCGGCGTATGGCGCGCCGTGGCGGGCGCAGAATGCACCGCGCAGAGCGGTTTGCGCGGCGCATGATACGCCGGTTCGACAGCGACCGCGACGGCAAGGTCACCAAGGCGGAATTCGAAGGCCGGATCAGCACGATTTTTGCGCGCTTTGATCTCGACCGCGACGGCCAGATCACCGACGCCGATCTGCCGCCGATGCTGCGCGGCCGCGGCTTTCTCAGCGGCAAGAGCGATTTCCATCGTGGCCGGCGTGGTCGCGGGCGCCGGTTCTTGCGCATTCTGCGCGGGGCCGACGGCGACGGTGACGGCCAGATCTCGCTGGCTGAAGCTCAGGCCGCCGCCGCCAAGCGCTTTGCGCGTTGGGACCGCAACCAAGACGGTGCAGTCGATGAGGCCGACGTGACGCGCTTCAAGGCCGAAATCGTCGACTATCGTGCGCGGCGGTTCCTGCATCGCTTTGGCGCGTCCGGCGATGGCAAGCTGACACGTGATCAGTTCCTCAAGGCCCGCAACGACCGCTTTGCCAGGCTCGACTACGACGGTGATGGCGAGCTGTCGCGCGATGAGCTGCCGCGGCGCTGGCGCAAGTGGAAGCGCTGGCATCGTTCCCATGGCCGCCATGATTATGACCATTACGGACGTGACGAGCGCCGGCATCGCGGCGGCGATGAGCGCCGGCTCTGAGCCGTTCAGAGTTCGGCACCCTCTGAATGAGGGTCCAGGGGTCCAACCCCTGGTCGGGGAGTTTGAGGGGCTGAAAGCCCCTCAAGGATCGCCGCAACGCGGCGGTATGTTAAGGGCTCTGCCGTTGCCGATCCCGCCAAAGGGCGTTGCCCTTTGGAGGCCTGAGACTTGTTTACATGATCTGAGCGTCTGGGCCGGTCACGTTGACACCGCCGCACAAAACCGCCTCAGTTGGCGATCACGTTCCGGCGAAGGAGACTTAGTCTTTGAGCACAATGGCGACAGCCCCGGCCGCGGTTGCCGTCGACAACGGCTTGGCAGGTGCGATGAGCGGTGATGAGGCAGCATTGCTGGCACGGGCCGGGGCGGGCGATGCCGCGGCCTTCCGCATCCTCGTCGAGCGCCACCTTGGCCCGGTCCTGTCCGTATCGCGCCGCATCCTGCGCGATGAGGCCGAAGCCGAAGACGTGGCCCAGGAAGCGTTGTTGCGGCTGTGGCGCGATGCGGCCAAGATCGACGTCGGCGGTCACGGGATCGGGCCGTGGCTGCGCCGCGTGGCCGCCAATCTCGCCATTGACCGGCTGCGGGCGGGGCGCCGGCTTGACGTCAGCGACGATATTCCGGAGCAGTCCGTCGGTCCGTCGCAACTGACCGACCTTGCCGAACAGGACATCGCCGAACGAGTGAAAATCGCCATTGGCGGTTTGCCGGACCGCCAGCGGATTGCGCTGACATTGTTCCACTTCGAGGATATGAGCCAGCGCGAAGTGGCGGCGATGCTGGATATCTCTCAGGAGGCGCTGGAATCACTGCTGGCGAGAGCGAGACGGGCGCTGCGTGAGGTCTTGAAGGATGAATGGCGCGAGCTTCTCGCGATCGCGGAGCATGGTTGAAATGATGCTTGGTTGGAGCCGATCATGACGGTGGATGCAGACCGGGACAGATTGATGGAGCGCCTGGCGGAGGTGGTGGCGGCCTACGGCGGTGATAGCGCGCGCTGGCCGGCGCCAGACAGGGCGCTGCTGTGCGCCTTCGTCGACGCGGATCCGGATGCAAAGCAGCTTGTCGGCCATGGCGCTGCCTTCGACCGGCTGCTCGATCTGGCGGCGACGGATGCGGTCGGCGAGGGTGCACGGCGGGCGCGGCTCGCGGATCATCTGATGGCCCACGTCGGGCAGACCGCTGCGCGCGAGCGAACAGCGCAGCACCCGACGCCCGGCGTGATCGCGTTTCCGGCCCGCAGCAGCACGCCCGCCCCGCGCGCAACCATCGCGCGCGATCAACATGGCCCGCCGCCAAATTGGATGTTGGGAGCGGCTTTGGCCGCATCGCTGGTGCTCGGCGTGATCGTCGGTGCGAGCGGCATTGTCGAACCGGCCGCCACCGGCATGACGGAACTGGCCGGGCTCGGTGCGCCGCACGAGGGCGTCGGTTCGCTCGATGATGGATTTGGGCCGGTGGAAGAGGAGTTTCTATGAGCGCGGAAACGGCATCGACTGCGCCTCCAAAACGCCGCGCATCGCGGTGGCTCTGGATCGGCTTTGTTAGCTCGCTGGCGCTCAACCTGATCGTCGTCGGCATCGTCATTGGTGCGATCTGGAAATGGCACCAGGGCCAAGTCTACCGCCAAGCCGGCGCGCCGCGCCATTTCGGAGCGTTTCTGCGGAAGTTACCGGCCGAGCGCCGCGAAGTCTTGCAAAGGATCTTCGCGCAACGACGGCCGGAGTTCGATCAATTGCGGCGCAATCTGCGGGCCGCACGGCGGGCGGCGCGGGAGGCCATGGCGCAAGTGCCGTTCAGCCCTGAACAATTCGCTATCGCCAATCGCAAACTTCACGAGGCACGTGCGCAGTTGCGCCTTCGACGCAGCGATATTTTTCCGAGCATCGCAGCAGCGATGACGGCGGACGAGCGGCGCCTGTTTCTGACGTGGCGCGAGCATCACCGGCAGCGCTGGCGCCGGTGGCACGGCCGCGGCGACTAAAGCAACCTCTGATCAAGTCACTGGGTTTCCAAAGGGCAAGGCCCTTTGGCGGGATCGGCAACGGCGGAGCCCTTAACATATCGCCGCTTGGCGGCGATCCTTGAGGGGCTTGTCAGCCCCTCAAACACCCCGACCAGGGGATCATCCCCTGGACAGGGCCAGTTCATCTGATCACAGCGCCAAAGCCTGCTGCGGCGAGAGTTCGAATTCGATCGAAACGTCGAGGGCGCTGGTGCTGACCGTGCGGGTTTCGACATGCGCTCCCTGCATGTTGAGGAGCGACACGGCCAGCGCAACGAGCAGTTTGCCCTCCGGCATTTCCGGTGGTTTGTTCGGCGCTTGCTCGGGCAGGGCGCCGGCGGTCACGGATGTGCAAACCGTGAGCGCTAAGCTGTCGTAGTTGAGGCGGGAGGCCGCCAGTCGTACGGCCTCGCTGGCCTCAACGGTGAGCGCTGCGGCGCGAACGAGATGGGCCAGTGCGGCAATGACCGTTTCATCGTCGCCCCAGACTTCCATCGTCGGACAGACCTCAAGTTGGACTGCGGGCCCGGCGACGGCATTGGTTCGCTCCGCGAGTTCGGCGGCATGAGCCAGCGCCGCGGCAAGATTGAACGGCTTGGCTTCGGTAATCGGTTTCGGTGCCGCCAGGATCGATGTGATGTTGAGGGTCTGATCGGCCGCGCGCAGCATCTGCTGGGCACTTTCGCTGATATGCTGGAGATATTCGCGATAGCGGGCATTGCCGATCGGGCCGAGCAGCTCGTTGCGCATCAGGTCCGAAAAACCGATCACTGCGTTCAGTGGCGTACGCAACTCGTGGGCGATCTGATGTGACAGGTCTGCAAGCGGATCACGGCGCCCGTCGGTCAACGATGTGAAACTGCTGCGCGCACGCTGCTTGCGCGCACAGACGGCGACCGCCCGCGTCATGCTCTACCCCAAGTTCTGATTATTGCCATCCAATCGCGAAACGAGCCCCCAAATCTCGAATCGCAACACCAGTTCAATCGATTTCGCCAACGGTGTCGAGGATAATAAATCGCTGTAAAATATTATCCTTCCAGCATTTTCGAGGCAATTTCATAAACATCCCGGGACAGATCCGGCGTGCCGGCAAGGTTCGTCAGAACCTGCTGGGCATGGCCGCGGCGCTGGGCCTCCATCGATCGCCACGAACGGAACGCGTTGAGCAGACGGGCGGCCACTTGCGGGTTGATCGCATCAAGGGCGAGGACCTGTTTGGCAACGAACGCGTAACCGGCGCCGTCGGCACGGTTGAACTGCGTCAGGTTGGCGCCGGCAAAGCTGCCGATCAGAGCGCGGACCTTGTTCGGGTTGGTCAGGGCGAACCGTTCGTGGCGAAGCAGGCGCTTGACCTGCGCCAGGGTGCCTTTGGCCGGCGTCGTTGCCTGGACGCTGAACCACGTGTCGACGACGATATGGTCGTCTTTCCAGCGCGCGTAAAATCTGTCCAGGGCGGCCGCCCGTCTTCGGCCACCGTAAACCGACAGGAGAGCGAAGGCATGCGCCTCATCGGTCATGTTTGTTGCGGTCAGGAAGTGGTTGTGAAGGGTGTCCTTGTCCGTTGCCGTGTTGCGAGCGCTAAGCAGCGTCAGCGCTGCATTGGTGAGGGCGCGGCGGCCGGCGCTGGCGGCATCGGCGGAAAACTCCGACCCGGCGTCGGTCGTGTTGTAGACCACTTCCAGCTCACGGCCGATTGCTCTCGCGATCGTCTTGGTGAACAGGCGCCGTGCTGCGAGAATGGCATCGGGGTCGACATTGCGCCCGATTTCGCGCGCCACGTCGGCTTCGCTCGGAAGCTTGAGAAGCTCGGCGCGATAGGCATGGTTCAGGTTGTCATCGGTTAGTGATTTGCGCAGCGCATCGGCATAGGCGCGCATGCGCGCGGTGTGTTTTTTGGGATCGCGGGCTTTGGTGAGTTGGATGAGAATGCGCGTCGCGTAATCGATGGTGGCCTGCCAGCGGCTGAAAAGATCGCCGTCGTGAGCCATCAGAAATTCGAGATCGCGGTCGGACTGAACCGCGGTCAAGTTCACGGGCGCCGAAAAGCCACGCAAATATGACGGCACCGGGCGCACCGGAATGTTCTTGAACTTGAACTTCTGGCGACGACGGGTGATGGCGACGACGCCGTCGGGGACCGCATCACCATTGGCGAGGACCAGATCGAGATCATGGCCGTCCGGTCCGATCAGGCCGAGCTTCAATGGAATGTGCAGCGGCTTTTTCTTGGTCTCGCCCGGTGTCGGCATCAGGACTTGCTCGACGGTCAGTTCGGCGCTGTTGCCGGCTGCATCGTAGGCGAACCTGCAAACCAGCTCGGGCGTGCCGGCCTGATTATACCAGGTTCGAAACTGCTTGAGATCAACGCCGGTTGCATCTTCGAAACATGCGATGAAATCCTCGATCGTGGCGGCATCACCGTCGTGGCGCTCGAAGTAGAGATCCATGCCCTTGCGAAAACCATCGACGCCGCAAATGGTCTGGATCATGCGGACCAGCTCCGCCCCTTTTTCGTAGACGGTCGCCGTATAGAAATTGTTGATCTCGATATAGCTCGACGGGCGCACCGGATGGGCCAGCGGACCGGCGTCTTCCGGGAATTGATGCATGCGCAGCGCCCGGACGCTGTCGATGCGCTCGACCGTGCGGTCACGTTCGTCGGCGGTGAATTCTTGATCGCGAAATACGGTGAGGCCCTCTTTCAGGCACAGTTGGAACCAGTCGCGGCAGGTGATGCGGTTGCCGGTCCAGTTGTGGAAGTATTCGTGCGCGACGACGGATTCGATGCGCAGGTAATTGAGGTCGGTTGCCGTCTCGGGTGAGGCTAGGATCAGGCGGTCATTGAAAATGTTGAGACCCTTGTTCTCCATCGCCCCCATATTAAAGTCGGAAACCGCAACAATGTTGAAGACGTCGAGATCGTATTCGCAGCCAAACCGTCTTTCGTCCCAGATCATCGAACGCTTGAGCGCGTCCATCGCCCAGTCGCAACGGTTTTCCTTGCCGGCCTCGACATAGATGCGCAGATCAACGGTTTTGCCCGATGCGGTTTTGAACGTCGACGCGATCGACGTGAGATTGCCGCCAACCAGGGCGAACAGGTAGCTGGGCTTTGGGTGCGGGTCTTTCCAGATCGCGTAGTGGCGCCGGCCGCCGGCGAGGGTGCCGCGCTCGGTTGGATTGCCGTTCGAGAGTAAGGTTGCCGCTTCCTCGACGTCGGCTTCAATGCGGGTCGTATAGGTGGCC
This sequence comes from Hyphomicrobiaceae bacterium, assembly GCA_965223355.1. Classification (GTDB taxonomy): domain Bacteria; phylum Pseudomonadota; class Alphaproteobacteria; order Rhizobiales; family Hyphomicrobiaceae; genus Tectiglobus. The sequence goes on along the minus strand of CBDCWE010000003.1, from coordinate 180,291 downwards.
AGGACATCGGGGCGATCGAGAAAATATGTGATGCGGCGAAAGCCCTCTGCCTCGCACTGCGTGCAGTAGATGTTTTTCGAGCGATAGAGGCCGGTGAGTGCGGTGTTGGCCGCGGGGTTGATCGTCGTTTCGATTTCCAGGGTGAACTGCTCGTTCGGCAGTTTGGGCAGAATGAGCGCCGACCGGGTGACAGAAAAGGCGTTTGGGTCGAGCACCTTGCCGTTTAGTCTGACGCGGTCCAGCTGCAGCTGTTCGCCATCGAGGTGCAATGTCCGGGTGCCGGGCGCGGCAGTCGGGTTGGGGCGGACCTTGAGGCGCGAACGAACCTTCGTTGCGCTCGCATCGAGCACGAAGTCGAGGTCGACGTGGTCGATCAAATAGTTGGACGGGCGATAGTCTTTGAGGTGGATCGGGCGCGGCGTGTCGGTTTTCATGGTCGTTGCCTGGCAGTTGTGAGAGAGCGTTTGTTCAAGTGCTGGATCATTTCCGCCTATGGCGAAATCACCGTGCCGGCAGAGCAAAGCCCGCTCCTCTTGCCATGGCCGGGCGGTGAGGTCGAGCGGGAAACGGCTTTGCAGGTCAGGTTGGTGTCAATCCGGTTGATTTTTCCCCAGTAGCATCAGGACCGCCGCGCGGTCGCCAGCGATGACGTCGAGACCGACGACGTCATGCCCGACAACGTTGTGCCCGACGATGTTATGCCCGACGACGTTATGCCCGACGATGTTATGCCGGTCTCGATGAGACGCTTGACGAAGCCCAGGCCGGTCAGAGCGGGGCCGGTCAGAGCGCGGCCGAACAAACCCGATGTCGGCGTGCGCAGTGTTCAAGGTGGTCCGTTGCCGGCGGCCGACGGTGTGGCCGGCTGCTCAGGCGGGCGTTGTCGGGCACCGGGGCCGGGCATGGCGTCGGATTGCCGGCGCGGCGGGCCGCGGCGCGGTGCCAGCACAAAGGCGAGCAAGAACAACACCATTTGCGTCAGCACGATGCACGGTCCGGTCGCGCCATCAATGTGAAAGCTAAGGATGGTGCCAATGACGCTGGAGGACACGGCGGCAGCGCTTGCAATGATCAACATCGTATCGAAGCGGTTGGCGAGCAGGTAGGCGATGGCACCGGGGGCGACCAGCATGGCGATGACCAAGATGATGCCGACCGCCTTCAATGCGGCCACGATGGTCAGTGCGAGCAGCACCAATAGACCGTAGTGGAGGAGGTTGACCGGCAATCCGATCGTGCGCGCATGCTGGGGGTCGAAACAGTAGACCAAGAGATCGCGGCGGCGGGCGATGACGACCAGCAGGACGAGGCCGGCGACGATGGCGGTTTCGACAACGTCGGCGGCGGTGAGCCCGAGGACGTTGCCGAACAGGATATGGTTGAGATGCTGATCGGTTTCGATCTTGGTGAACAGCACCAGGCCGAACCCGAACATGCCCGAAAACACGATGCCCATGACGGTGTCTTCTTTGACGCGGCTGTTGTCGCTGAAATAGCCGGTCAGCAACGCGCAGGCGAGGCCGGCGACAAAGGCACCAACGGCCAGCGGCAGGCCGAGCACGAAGGCGATCACGATGCCGGGCAGGACCGCGTGCGAGACCGCATCACCCATCAATGACCAGCCCTTGAGAATGAGAAAACACGACAGCACGGCACACGCTGCGCCAACCAGGGCGGCGACAATTACGGCGCGCTGCATAAAGCTGTAGCTCAACGGTTCGCCAACGATGGTCCAGATCTCGCTCATGTCGCGGTTTCTTTCCTCGCAGGCGGTGATCGGCCGTGGTCCAGCGCCCGGCGACGGGCGGCCAGGACGCCATGCTTTGGTGCAAAATAAAACGCCGCGAGGAAAATCAGCGTTTGCAGCGAGACAATCACGCCGCCGGTGGCGCCATCGACAAAGAAACTGAGATAGGCACCGATCAAACTCGTCAGCGTTCCGATCACTACGGCGATGACGAGCAGCTTCGCGAAGCGGTCGGTGAGCAAATAGGCGGTGGCGCCCGGGGTGATGACCATGGCGATGACTAAGCAGGCGCCGACGGTTTGCAATGCGGCGACCGTGGCCGCTGACAGCAGCGTAAAGAACAGGATCTTAAGCCCGGTCGGATTGAGGCCGATCGAGCGGGCATGGCCCTCATCGAAAAACACCACCATCAGGTCGCGCCACTTGAGGGCGAGTATGGTGAGCGTGACAGCACTGATGATAACGACCTGAAGCGCATCATCATCGGAAATGCCGAGGATATTGCCGAGCACGATGGTTTGCACGTTGACGGCGGTCGGATTGATCGAAACGATCAGGAGACCGGCGGCAAAGAACGATGTGAACACCAGGCCGATTACGGCATCTTCGCGCAACCGCGTTTGCTGGCGCACAAAGGCCATGCCGAGGGCTGCCAACAGACCGGCGACAAAGGCGCCGGCGGCATAGGGCAGTTTGAGCAAGTAGGCGCCGGCAACGCCCGGGACGATGGCGTGGGCCAGCGCATCGCCCATCAGCGACCAGCCCTTGAGCATCAAGAACGCGGAGAGAAAGGCGCAGGTGCCGCCGACCAGAGCCGACACCCACATCGCCTTGACCATATAGTCATAACCAAACGGGGCCAGCAGTTCGCTCATTGCTGCGGCTCCTTGGTCTGATTTTCCCGGCGCGGCACCGGCTCGTCTTGGCCGTGGCGCTCGCCGTAGAAGACCACCGGGCGCTCGTCGTCGGTCAACACGGTCACGCTGCGCCGGTCATCGTCGTCGTGCAGGGCACGGCCTTCGAGATGGAAGTGCCGCAACACGCCGCCGAAGGTGCGCTCCAGGTTGGCCTGATTGAAGGTGGCAGCCGTCGGCCCGGCGGCAAGGACGGTGCGCTTGATCAGGATCACTTGGTCGCAAAAATCCGGCACGCTGCCGAGATTGTGGGTCGAGACCACCATCAAATGGCCCTCGGCCTTGAGCTCCTGCATCAGGGCGATGATGGCGTTTTCGGTCTGGACGTCGACGCCGGTGAAGGGTTCGTCGAGCAACATGACGAGGCCTTCCTGGGCGAGTGCCCGGGCGAGAAAGACGCGCTTGCGCTGGCCGCCCGACAATTCACCAATCTGGCGCTTGCGATAGGCTGACATGCCAACCCGCGCCAGGGCTTCGTCGACCTTGCGCCGATCGTTGGCGGAGGCAATGCGCAGGAAGCCCATGTGTCCGTAACGGCCCATCATTACGACGTCTTCGACCAGAACCGGGAAGTTCCAGTCGACATCTTCGGATTGGGGGACGTAGGCGACCAGGTTTTGTCGCTGCGCCTGTCGTGGTGCAGCGCCGGCAATCGTGACGGTGCCCCGGGACGGCGTCGCAAAGCCCATGATCGCCTTGAACAGAGTTGATTTGCCCGAGCCGTTGACGCCGACGAGGCCGCAAATCGTGGCCGGGCCCAGTTCGATCGATGCATCTTCGAGGGCGGTGTTGCCGTTTGGGTAGGTCACCGTCACGTTGGCAACGGATAGGGAGGCGCGGCGTCCCTTGCGGTCGCGAACCGAGCGTTCGCCACGCTCTTCAGCGATTAGTGTCAAGGGCTGAGACCTTTCGCAATCGTCGACACGGTAACTTCCAATAGCGCCAGATACGTTGGCACCTTGCCATCGGGTTTGCTCAAGCTATCAACGTAGAGCACGCCGCCGTATCGCGCGCCGGTCTCCTTGGCGATCTGGCGGGCCGGCTTATCGGACACCGTGCTCTCGGAAAACACGACCGGAATGCTCTCGCGCCGCACCGTGTCGATGACGCGGCGCACCTGGCTCGGGGTGCCCTGTTCATCGGCATTGATCGGCCACAGATAGAGTTCCTTCAGCTGGTAGTCTCGTGCCAGGTAGCTGAACGCGCCCTCGCTGGTCACCAGCCAGCGGATCCGCTCCGGAATGGCGGCGAGGCGCTGGCGCAACGGGGTGTCGATGGCTTTGATCTGGGCCGCATAGGCCGCCGCATTGCGGTTATAGATTGCGGCGTTGTTGCGGTCGTATTTGGCCAGGGCCTTGCGGATGTTGTCGACGTAGACCAGTGCGTTGGCCGGTGACATCCAGGCGTGCGGGTTGGGTTTGCCGGAGTAGGGGCCTTGGGCGATGTCGATTGGTGTGATGCCGGCGCTGACGACAACGCTTGGGACGTCCCGCACATTCTGGAAAAAGCGCTCGAACCAGCGTTCGAGGTTCATGCCATTCCACAACACCAGGTCGGCCTTCTGCGCCTTGATGATATCGCGCGGGGTCGGTTGGTAGTCGTGAATTTCAGCGCCGACTTTGGTGATCGCGACGACGCTAGCAGCGTCGCCGGCCACGTTGCGGGCGATGTCGCCGATCACCGTGAAGGTCGTCACGACACGAAATTTCTTTGCTTGCGCACTGCTGGCGGCGCCACAGACCACGCTCGCCAGCAGTACTGCGCCCACAACCAGCGATCGCGCGATGCCGGGTGCCGCGCGGACTTTGTGCATCGTCATGCTGTCGCACATGCGTGCCTCCAAGGCCGACAATTTTAGGACGACATGATATTTAAGACTTGCTATTGAAAGTTAGCCATTGCTAATAGTGTTGTCAACGCGTCAATCGATCCATGCTGGCAGGTGAACAGTGGCGGACGACAAGGCTTTGGGCGATGTGCAGCGCCAGGCGGAGCGATTTCGGCGCGTGCGCGATGCGCATCAAACCGAAGTCGCCGAGGACTATGTCGAACTGATCGCCGACTTGATCGATGATGCGGGCGAGGCGCGGGTGGTCGATCTTGCGAGCCGGCTCGGCGTCTCGAACGCGACGGTCAACAACACCATCCAACGTCTGCAGCGCGACGGGTTGGTTAGATCCAAACCTTACCGGTCAATCTTTCTGACCGATGCCGGCCGCGAGCTGGCGGAATCATCGCGCGCGCGCCACCAGTTGGTGCGCGATTTCCTGATCGCGATCGGTGTCGACCGGGACACCGCCGATGCCGATGCCGAGGGCGTCGAGCATCACGTTAGCGAGGCGACGTTGAAGGCCTTTCGTCGGTTTCTTGGCAAGGTCCGGAGCCAGGCCAAGACCGCCAATCGATGATGTCGTCGTCGTCGTCGTCGTCGCCGATCCCGTACGCGATTATCGGCGTTGGGTGCCGGGCTGGGGTGCCGGGCCGGGGTTCCAGGTTGGGGTGCGGGCTGGTTCGGGGTTACTGCGAACGGCTATAGTACGGCCCGGTATCAACGAATGAGGACGCGGCAAAATGGTGGCGCAATCGATCAATCACGCATGGCTCCAGCAGGTCCAGGAGGCGCCGTTGGAGCCGCAACTCAAAATCTGCGATCCGCACCATCATCTTTGGGACTTTCGCGAGGGCGGCGTGCAAGGTCGCTATTTGCTGGATGAAATGGTGTCGGATCTGTCCAGCGGTCACAACGTGGTGTCGACGGTGTTCATCGAATGCGGAACAATGTTCCGGGACGATGGGCCGGATGCCTACCGGGTGATCGGAGAAACGGAATTCGTCAACGGCATTGCTGCGATGTCGGCCTCGGGCCAATACGGCCCGACCCGTGTGGCGGCCGGGATTGTCGGCACCGTCGACCTCAAGATTGGCGCGGCGGCCGGCGATGTTCTCGATGCCCAGATCGCGGCTGCCAACGGTCGCTTTCGCGGCATCCGGCTCGGGGCGCTGTGGCACGCGAGCGATGCGGTGACCAACCACCGCACCAACCCGCCGCAAGGCCTGTTGCTGCGCCAGGACTTTCGCACCGGCTTCAAACATCTTGGCCCGCGCAACTTGACGTTCGAGGCGTGGTGCTGCCATACGCAGATCCCGGACGTGACGGATCTTGCCCGGGCCTTCCCGGATACCACCATCATTCTGGATCACGTTGGCGGCCCGATCGGAATCGGCCCCTATGCGGGCAAGGCCGATGAGGTGTTTGCGGCCTGGCAGGCGATGATCAAGGAGCTTGCCACGTGCCCCAATGTCATGGCCAAACTCGGCGGCCTCAACATGGAGATCAACGGCTATCACTGGCACCAGCGGGATCTGCCGCCGACCAGCGAAGAGCTGATGCGCGCGACGCGGCGCTATTTCGAGTTCATGATCGAAACGTTCGGGGTCGAACGCTGCATGTTTGAATCGAATTTTCCGGTCGACAAGCTGAGCTGTAGCTACGGCGTGCTGTGGAATGCGTTCAAGCGGCTGACCCGGTCCTACTCGCAATCGGAAAAGGCCGCGCTCTATCACGATACCGCGGCGCGGGTTTACCGCATTTGACGGTGCGCCGAACGGGGCTGCAATCGCCGCCAAGCGGCGATCCTTGCGGGGCTTGTCCGCCCCTCAAACACCCCGACCAGGGGTTGGGCCCCTGGACCCCTGGACCGCGGACGTGATCAGAGATTGCCTCGCGGCCGGGCGCGGCCGGGCGCGCCCGCTACATGCCGGAGTAGTTCGGACCGCCGCCGCCCTCGGGGCAGACCCATGTAATGTTCTGAGCCGGATCCTTGATGTCGCAGGTTTTGCAATGGACGCAGTTTTGCGCGTTGATCTGGAAGCGTTTGGTGCCGTCGTTGTCTTCGACGATCTCATAGACGCCGGCCGGGCAGTAGCGCTGTGCCGGTTCGGCGTACTCCGGCAGGTTGTGGTCGAGCGGGATGGCGGCGTCGGTGAGCTGCAAGTGGACCGGCTGGTCTTCTTCGTGGTTGGTGGCGGAAAACGCAACGTTGGTGAGTTTGTCGAAGGTCAAAACGCCGTCCGGCCGCGGGTATTCGATCGCTCGCGACTGCGCTGCCCGGGTCAGTGCGGCGTGGTCCGGTTTGCCGTGTTTGAGCGTGTAGCCGAGGCCGATGCCGGCAAAGATGGTATTGAGCCACATGTCGAGGCCGCCGAGCCCGATACCAACGGCGGTGCCGAACTTCGACCATAGCGGCTTGGCGTTGCGCACCTTTTTGAGATCCCTGGCAATCGGGCCGTTGCGCACCGCGCTCGAATAAGCCTCAAGCGTATCGCGCTGGCGGCCTTCACCGATCGCATCGAAGACGGCTTCCGCCGCATGAATGCCCGACAGGATGGCGTTGTGGCTGCCCTTGATGCGGGGCACGTTGACCATGCCGGCGGCGCAGCCGAGCAGTGCGCCGCCCGGAAACGCCAGTTCCGGCAACGATTGCCAGCCGCCCTCGGTGATCGCACGCGCACCATAGGCAATGCGTTTGCCGCCTGCAAACGTCTCGCGAATCGCAGGGTGGGTCTTATAGCGCTGGAACTCGTCGTAGGGCGACAGGTACGGGTTGGCGTAGTTGAGGTGCACGACAAAGCCGACGGCAACCAGGTTGTCGCCGTAGTGATAGAGGAACGAACCGCCGCCGGTGTTGTTGTCGAGCGGCCAGCCGAAACTGTGCTGGACGAGACCCGGGCGATGCTGTTCCGGTGCGACCTGCCAGAGTTCCTTGAGGCCGATGCCGAACTTCTGCGGTTCGCAGTTGCGATCAAGGGCGAACTTTCTGATCAGCTGCTTGGTGAGCGATCCGCGTGCGCCTTCCGCGAACAGCACGTATTTGCCGTGCAGTTCCATACCGCGCACGAAGGTGTCCTTGTGCTCGCCCTGGCGCCCGACGCCCATGTCGCCGGTCGCGACACCACAGACGACGCCGTTGTCGTCGTAGAGCACCTCGCTGGCGGCAAAGCCCGGGTAGATCTCGACACCGAGCGCTTCGGCCTGTTCGCCGAGCCAGCGGGCCACATCGCCGAGGCTGACGATGTAGTTGCCGTGATTGTTCATCAGCGGCGGCATCAGGATGTTTGGCAGCGTGACATCGCCGGCCGGGCCGAGATAGAGGAACCTGTCGGTGCTCACCGGCGTCGTGATGGGCGCGCCCCGGTCCTTCCAGTCGGGGATCAGGCGGTCGAGGCCGACCGGGTCGATGACGGCACCGGACAAAATGTGGGCGCCGATTTCGGAGCCCTTTTCGAGCACGACAACGGACATGTCGCGGCCGGCTTCGTTGGCCTGCTGCATCAGTCGAATTGCAGCGGCAAGGCCGGCCGGGCCGCCGCCGACGATGACCACATCGAATTCCATCGCCTCGCGTTCGGGCAATGTAGCGCCATTCTCGGACATGCCTTATGATTTCCCGCTCGTTGATGTGTTCCGGCGGATTAATCCGGTCGCATCGAGAGCCGTCAAGGGGTGGGCGGCGAAGATTCGCGTTTGATCCTGGATATGTCACGTCAATGGATGAATTTTCGGCCCGTGCCCGCTATGGTTGGCCGATGAGCAACTCGGATAGACGCGCACCTGATCGTGACGCCCGGTTGGCGCTGTTGCATTGGTACCGTGAAATGGGTGTCGATGCGGCGGTTTGCGAGACGTCGGTCAACTGGCCCGGGCGCGGCGGTGTTGCGCCGCTCGATGTGGCGGGGCTGTTGCCGGCCGCCGCTCGCAGTCCATCGCCGCCGGTCGCCGCGAGCGCTGACCCGGCGCCCGGCACCATGGCGCGATCAAAGCCGGCCGGCGCCGGCCGCTCGGCCGCCGCGGCGCCGGTTGCCGGCCACGACGCGCGCCAGCATCGCGGTTTTATCCCAACCGCTCCGGACGCCGCCGAGGCCGACGCCCGCCAGGCCGCACAGGTCGCAACGACGATCGCCGCCCTCAATGACGCCCTGGCGCGGTTTGACGGCTGCGGGCTCAAGGCGACGGCCAAGAACCTCTGTTTTTATCGTGGTGGCGAACACGCCCGCGTGATGGTGATCGGCGAGGCGCCGGGCCGCGATGAGGATCGATCAGGCGTGCCGTTCGTCGGCCGCGCCGGTCAGTTGCTCGACAAGATGTTGGCTGCCATCGCGCTCGATGACGGCGAGGTCCACATTACCAATGTGGTCTACTGGCGCCCGCCCGGCAATCGCACCCCGACACCGCAGGAAGTTCTCGCCTGCCGCCCGTTTCTCGAACGGCAGATCGAGTTGGTGGCACCGCAGATCATCGTGACGGTTGGCGGACCGGCCGCGAAAGCGATCCTCAATGTCGCGCAGGGGATTATGAAAACCCGGGGCAAGTGGGGCCGGTTCGGCGTCGCAGGCGGCGCCCCGATCCGGGTGATGCCAACGCTTCACCCGGCCTATTTGCTACGCACGCCGGCGGCAAAGCGGCTCGCCTGGCGCGATCTGTTGGCGGTTCGTGAAGCGCTTGACAACGATTGAAGCAGCGCCAGCCTGGTCTGCCGGTCACCAATCGATGTTTGAGCCGGAATTTGAGCCGGAACAAGATCGGGCAGCAGCGGTTCTATGAATGTGTGAAAGGACGTGAGGGATGATGGAGCAGTTGTTGGAACGGCTGGCGCACAGGTTTGGCGCGGCGCCGAGAGAGCCCGCAGAAAACCTCGATAATCTCGACGGATTGCTGCGCATGGCCAAGCGCAAGTCGGACCGTCGCTACATCGACAAGCCGGTCAGTCGCGAGTTGCTCGAGTTGCTGGCCGCCGTTGCCCTGACGGCACCGACCAAGAGCGATATGCAGCAGCGCGATATCATCATAGTCAAGGATCGCACGATCCGCGCCCGGCTGGAGGCTTGCATTCCCGCACAAGCATGGATCGCCAAGGCGCCCGAGTTGCTCGTCTTTTGCGCCAACAATCGGCGCCAGCGCCAGATCCATGAATGGCGTCACCGGCCGTTTGCGAACGATCATCTCGATGCCTTTTTCAACGCCGCCGTCGATGCCGGCATCGCCATGCAGGCCTTTATTACGGCGGCCGAAACAGTCGGCCTCAGCTGCTGCCCGATCAGCGCCATTCGCAATGACTCGGCCACGGTCAGCGACATCCTGGCGCTGCCGGACCACGTGTTTGCGGTTGCCGGCCTCGCGGTCGGTTGGCCGCAAGGCGACAAGCCGATCGCCCTGCGGTTGCCGCTGGCTGCGACCGTGCATGTCGATCGCTTCAGTGACCAGGATATCGAGGCGCAGGTTGCAGCCTACGATCGGCGTCGCCACGCGCTGCAGCCGATGCTCGGGCCGCAACGCTCCGCCGACGAGTTCGGCGCCGCTGATCCTTATACGTGGTCGGAAGACAAGGCCCGCCAGTATGCCAAACCCGAGCGCGAGAGTTTTGGCGCGTTTGCCAGGGCCAAGGGCTTCAGGCTGGAGTAAACGACGATCATATCCGGCTGGCAGCTGGCGGCTGGTGGCTGGCAAATGGCGAATGGCCGCTGGCGGACAGCGGTTGGACATCAGGAGGTAGCGTTGGTGAACATCGATGCAACACGCGCGTTTGTGCCGGTTAAGATTGCCGTGTTGACGGTTTCCGACACGCGCACGCTGGCGGATGACCGCTCCGGTGAGACGCTGATCACGCGCCTGCAGGAGGCCGGTCATGAGTTGGCCGGCCGGGCGATCGTGCCGGATGATATCGGCCGGCTTCGTGCGACGGTGGCAGGCTGGATAGCCGATCCACAGGTCGACGTTGTGCTGACGACGGGCGGGACCGGGTTTACCGGTCGCGATGTCACGCCGGAAGCGCTGATGCCGCTGTTTGAAAAGCATATCGATGGCTTTTCGGTTGTCTTTCACATCATCTCCTACGACAAGATCAAGACCTCGACGGTGCAGTCGCGCGCTTGTGCCGGCGTTGCCAACGGCACCTACATTTTCTGTCTGCCGGGATCACCGGGAGCCTGCCGGGACGCCTGGGACGCCATCCTCAAGTGGCAGTTCGACAACCGCCATCGCCCGTGCAATTTCGTCGAGATCATGCCGCGCATGATGGAGCGTTAGATCATCGTGCTTTAAGTTGGAACCGCTGTTGCGGTTCCAACTTAAAGCACAAAGATGATCTAGCCTGATTGGAAACCAACCCATGGAAATAGTTTTAGGGGCGCCAACGTTGCGAAATCGGCGCCCTCGCATTCAAACCAATTCCCGTTCAAGCCATAGAGCGCGACCCAGCATCGGGCGCCATCGGTCAGTACAACCGGCGGGATGTTGATCTCATTGTCATGATACCATTTGATCCTGAGGGCAGCCCTCGCCAGACCGAGATCCGCCGGTGCCTCGAACTTTGCGGTTCCGAAATCGAGCGTAACACCATCGGTGCCATAAATGTGCCCAAGGCCGCGGAAGTGATGCGGTGCTGCCTGCTTGTTCAGCCGAACGCGCTTGCAGTGCGGTAAAACTCTCGGGGTCGGCGCCATTGACCGGTTTGAGTTTGATGGCGATGACCTCAAAAACGGCCTTTATGGCTCTATTTTTCCAGCAAGCCACGCCGTTTTTGATCGCATACATTTGCACGCCTTGTTCTCGATCGTGACCAAGGGAACCTCTGAACAAGTCTCAGGTTTCCAAAGGGCTCGGCCCTTTGGCGGGATCGTTAAGGGCAGAGCCCTTAACATATCGCCGCCTTGCGGCGATCCTTGAGGGGCTTTCAGCCCCTCAAACTCCCCGACCAGGGGATGGATCCCCTGGACCCCAGAGGTTCCTTAGGGAAGCTCTGAACACGTCGCAAATCATGGCACAGTCTTGGGATTGATTTCGAGTGGTGCCTTGCCGTGATGCAGTTGGGCTTGGCGAGGCTTGATCACCGCAATAAGAAGGAGCAGACGAAGTGCGGGAAGTTTCCGGCCGCATCCGCTCAAGGTGATGCTGAAGACAACGGCACGCTGTTGTGGGCCGGGCTGCGTCGCGCGCCTTGCCGGCGCTCAAAAAAGCGCCGGTGACGTGCCTTAATTCTTAAGCAGGGGCGGTTTAGGGGCTCATTTCAGGTCTTCGATCGGCATCGCGGTTCTTGCCTGGCGATGGGAGCGATAGCGTCTTCCTGGAAAAGATGTAAACGCTTACATATACTGGCGCAAACGCCTACCTTGCATGGTGTATGATGAGGCGGACCAAAGACTCCGGAGTTCTGTCAGGTTGGCGACGAAATCAAAACCTTCGATCAATGATGTTGCACGCCTTGCCGGCGTATCGACGGCCACGGTTTCTCGCAGCTTGAACGAACCCGGGAAGGTCAGCCGCGCGACACTGGAAAGTGTTCGCAACGCTGTTGAGCGGCTTGGCTACACACCCCACTTCGGCGGCCGGGCATTGGCCTCGAACAAGTCAAACACGGTTGGCGCGCTGATACCCACGGTGGATAACGCCATCTTTGCGCGTGGCCTCCAGGCGCTCCAGGAGACACTGGCGGAAGCCGGAATCACGCTTCTCATCGCAACAACGGGCTATGATCCATTGCGAGAGTATCAGCAGATCCAGTCCCTTCTCAGCCGTGGTGTCGATGGCCTGATGCTGATTGGTACGGCGCGACCCGAGCGCACCTATGCCCTGCTCGCTCGCCAAAGCGTAGCTGTCGTGCTGGCGTGGACCTTCGATCCCAATAGCGAATATCCGTGCGTCGGCTTTGACAATCGTTCCGCTGCCGCGGACCTCGCCAACCTGGTCTTGGACTATCGCCACAAGAAAATCGCCATGATTGCTGGAATTTCGCGGGGTAACGATAGGGCTGCTGACCGCATCAAAGGCGTGCGCTCGGCCCTAAGCGCACGCCGCCTTGGGTTGCCGCAGGACCACCTGATCGAGGCACCCTATAACCTTCAAGACGCGGCCGAGGCGATGGCAACTCTGATGGCACTGCCAACTCGGCCGACAGCCGTCATTTGCGGTAACGATGTGCTGGCCGTCGGTGCCATGATGCATGCAAAGCGCGCGGGGCTGTCGGTTCCGGGCGATGTTTCCATCGTTGGGTTTGACGACATCGATCTTGCCTCCGTAACGGACCCGGCCCTTACGACGGTCCATATCCCGCATCGTCGCATGGGCGTGGCTGCGGCCGAAGTCCTGTTGGCACTCAACAGCGGCGCGGAGGATATCAGCGGCGTGGAGTTCCAGCCGGAACTCGTAACGCGGGCCTCTTTGGCCGGACCGCGGAGCAACTGATTGTTCGATTGCCCCTTTGAGCAACCTGCCTTTATTCGGAATCGGAACGATCCTGAATAAAGGCAGAAAGTTGCTCGCCTCTCTCGCCTCTAAAGTGGCGATCATCTTTGTGCTTTAAGTTGGAACCGCAATGGCGGTTCCAACTTAAAGCACGATGATCTAGTCGTGCGCGATAGAGGTGGCCGGCTTCGCCGATCCTCGATGTCGACGCCACAAAATCGACGATGCGCAATCGTCATCTTTGCGCTCAACGGTTTGGTCTGGCGCGCAATGTAATCGCTTACATTTTCCTTGCTATCGCCTGTCTGTTCTGCAAGGCTGACAGTAGGGGTGATACGCCTTCAACGAGAACAGACTTGCATTCGCCATTACGCTTGCATTCGCCATTACCAAAGGCGTGTTCCCTGTGGCACTTGGCTCATTTCGCGATCCAGGTGCTTTGACAAGCAGCGCTAGCTCATGGGCACAGCGCTAACCAAAATTGTCGGAGGAAACATGTTTAGAAAGCTGATGACCGGCGCAATTGCGCTTGCGGCAGTGCTGTCTCTGTCGGCGCTCGCGGCCGGTAGTGCCAACGCTGCAAAAATCCTCAAGCTCGGGCATGCCGTCGCGGAAGGCAACGCTTATCACACCTTCGCCGTCGAATTCATGAAGGACCTTGAAAAGCGCACCAACGGCAACGTGAAGGTCAAGATCTTTTGCTGCTTCAAGATGGGCGGCGAGCAGGAAATGTACAAAAAACTCCAGCTCGGCACGCTCGACGGCACGATTATCGCCCAGAACAATGCCGGACCCTTCTATCCGAAGATCGACCTCTTGGTTCTTCCGTACATGCTGCAAAACTACAAGCACGCGATCGAGGTCGTTGACGGCCCGATTGGCGAGATGATCTGGAAGGACATGCCGAAACAGGCCGGCGTCCACCTCGTCAAGATCATTCTTGTCTCCTTCCGTCACATCTACAACTCCAAGAAGGCGATCAACACCATCGCGGACTTTGGCCCGCTGAAGTATCGCGTGCCCAAGAATGTCGTGATGGTCGACACCTACAAGGCTTTCGGATCGGATCCTGTTCCGCTCGCCTGGTCGGAGACGTTGACCGCGGTTCAGACGGGAACGGTTGACGGCGGAGACCTGCCCATCGACGTGATCTATTCTCAGAAGTTTCATGAAGTCGCAAAACATATTGCGCTGACCGGGCATTTCGCGCTCGCCCCTCCGTTTTTCGTCAGCGACAAGTTCATGCAGAAGCTGACCAGCGAGGAGCGCAAGGCCGTCTACGATGCTGCGACGACGGCGGCACAGTTTTCGCGCAAGCAGGTGCTCGACAAGGAAGCTGAAATCTCCAAGCTTCTGCAAGAAAAGCACGGCGTAAAGATCACCAAGCCGGACACCGGTCCGTTCATCAGCGCGGCCGCGAAGGTTCATGCTGAATTCGCCAAGAAGCGCGGCGGTGACTACGTTAAGCTTATCGAAGCCATCAACGGCGCCGCCAAGTAAGCTCCCTCGACAGAGGCGCCCGGTCAGCAGGCCGGGCGCTTGTCATCTGCTGTTGTAGTCTGTCGCGTGTACACATTCGTTCAAAGCCAGTGGTGTGTGAGGGAGCATGGTTCGATTTCTCGATAAGCATTTCGAGGAGCTGATTGCCGGCATCGGCCTGGTTATCATGTCGTGCCTGGTGTTTGCCCAGGTCGTCATGCGCTATGCCTTCAAGGCGCCGATGTCATGGTCCGACGAGATTGCGGTCTACTGCATGCTGTGGTCCGTTTACTTGTCGGCGTCGTGGGCCGTGCGAGAGCGCGCGCACATCCGCGTCCTCAACCTGGTCCAGCTTTTTCCCAAACCGCTATCGACCTGGCTGATCTATCTCAGTGATTTCATTTGGTTCATCTTCAGCATCTTCATCTGCTGGCAGGGCATCCTGCTGCATGCCTCACTTTGGGAGCGCCGCTACCGCTCGCCCGTGCTCGATATCGATCAGAAGTGGCCCTATCTGGTCATTGCTGTTGGCTTCGCGCTGATGACCCTGCGGCTCGTGCAGGTCTATTACCGGCACTTCAAGCACGGTGAGCCGCTCGTTCCGGATCCCGCCGGACAAGCGGAGATGCACGGATGAACGAAGTCGTCGTGATGTTCCTGGTCCTGGTTGGGACCATCGCACTTGGCGTGCCAATTCCGATCGCAGTCGCGATCGCCACGCTGTTTGGATACTGGCTGATCGACACGCCGTTCGTTGCGCTCGCGCAGGCCATGTACACCGGTGTGGAGCCGGTGCCGTTGATGACAATTCCACTGTTCGTCTTTGCCGGCGCCTTGATGGAGCGCGGGGGACTGGCCGACCGGATTGTCGCCATCGCGCAATCACTCGTCGGCAGCTACTCCGGCAGTCTCGGGATTGTCGCTGTGTTGGGCTGCACGTTCTTTGCGGCATTGTCGGGTTCCGGCCCCGCGACCACCGCTGCAATCGGTGCGGTCATGGTACCGGCAATGCTGCGCCAGAAATACGATGGTGCATTCGGTGGTGCGATCGTTGCCTCCGGCGGCGCGCTTGGCAGCCTCATTCCGCCAAGCAATCTGATGATTATCTATGGCATCGTGTCGGACAACTCAATCCCGCGCCTGTTCCTTGCCGGTATTTTGCCCGGCATCCTCGCCAGCATTTTGTTGATGCTGTGCACGTGGCTGGTCGCCCGACACAAGGGATACGGTGTCGAGACCACTCCGTTTTCCTGGTCACGTGTTGTGCGCGCGCTGTGGCATGGCAAATGGGCGATCGGCGCGCCGATCGTGATCCTCGGTGGGATCTACTCCGGTGTCTTCACACCCACGGAAGCAGCTTCTGTTGCAGTGTTCTACGCCGCCATCGTCGGCAGCCTCATTCATCGTGAACTCGATTGGGAAAAAGTCGTCCACTGCATGAAGGTGACCGCGATGATCTCCGGCACGGTGGTGATTATTCTGGGTCCTGCCAAGGCCTTTGGCGAACTCATGAGCCTGATGGACGTGCCGGAACTGATTGGCGGTTTCCTGAAAGACTTCACATCGAGCCAGTTTCTGCTGTTGATGATCATCGCGATCATTCTCATCATCACGGGCATGTTTCTGGAGTCGATTGCGCAGATCATCTTGCTGACGCCGCTGCTGCTGCCAATCGTGGTGTCCGTTGGTGTTGATCCGATCGTGTTCGGTATTTTGATGGTTGTCGCATGCGAAATCGGTTTCCTGACGCCACCGGTTGGCGCCAACCTGTTCGTGGCGGCGAGGATCACCAACCTCGGCATCGACAGGATCTCCTACGCGGTCATCCCGTTCCTGATGACCTACATGATCGTAATCGTCATTATCTCACTCTTCCCGGGGATCGTGACGGTGCTGCCGGACGCGTTCTACGGCAAGCAGTGACGGCACACTGAGTGGCGCATCTGGAAGACGCTATTGAGCCCGTCCTACCCGTTGCACTGAATGCCAAATACGTCGCGCTCATGCATGGGTCGGGCCAGATCATCGCGCCTTAAATCGGAACCGCAAAGCCGGTTCCGATTTAAGGCGCAAAGATGATCGCTCTTAAAGTGTAGAGCAACTTTCTGCCTTTAATCGGGATCGTTCCGATTCCGATTAAAGGCAGGTTGCTCTAGCTTGTCAGGTGCGACCACGATCGGATGCTGCGATGCGCGAGCTGACGGTAACGGAAAGAATAGTTGCGGTGCTCGACCATCTCGGGATTGAGCGCGTGCATGTCGCAACGCAAATGCCGGCCGACATTGCCGGATTGATAGACGATCATGCGCATCGCGTTGGTCGCATCGCACTCATCGCCCCGCCCAGGATTGATGCCGGGGCGTTCGCGCAGCTCGGCGAAAACCTGCTCTACATTGCGCCCGAACACGGCCTGCTGGCGCGCACGGCGGGTCAAGCCCTCGCTCAGCTCCCGAGTGCTGCGGTGATGACGCTGGCCGGCTATCGCGCCGAGAGCTGGAGCGACATTGCGCGCGAGCGCGCCGACATCTGTGATCACCTCAGGGCGCACATTGGCGATGCGGTCCACGTCGCTGCGCTCGGCGGTCCCGAGGTCGCGGGGGAAATGGCCGGCATTCGATATCGCGCATTCGGCGCCGGCCCGCCGCTCGTCCTCACGCCGCTGACACTGGCTGCATCGCAGTGGGATCCAATTTTGGATCAGCTCGCCCGAGCGTTCCGAGTTGTTGTGCTGTCGGGCCCTCACCTTGGTATGCTTGCCCTGCTCGAACAGCGTGCCGGCCTCGCTGACTGGCGGGTCATGTGCGCGACAATCTTTGATGCGCTCGCGCTCAAGGCCGGCGACAGAGTTCTCGACGTCGGCTGTGGCAGCGGCGCGATCGCAAAGCAGTTCGTCACACACACGCGCACCGAAAACCCGCTCACGGCCGTTGACATCTCCGCCTACTTCCTGCGCGAAGCCGATGCCGCCATTGCGGCGGCCGGCATCCAATCATCGATCACGTTGATTGAGGCCAGCGCCGCAAGCCTGCCGTTTGATGATGATTCGTTCGACGCCGCCTATTCGATAACGGTGCTCGAAGAGTGTGATGCACGAACGGCGCTGGCAGAGCTTAAACGCGTGGTCAAGCGGGGCGGGCGCGTTGGCGCGGTCGTGCGCGGTATCGACCTGCACCAATGGTGGAACATGGACATCACCGACGACATTCGCGACAAAATTGCCAAGCCGGCACCGTCGGTCGGACCCGCCGGCGTCGCAAGCGCAGCGCTTTACGATCTCGCACGTGAGGCGGGTTTCATGCCGGTCAGGATGTTCATCGCCAGCATCGCCAGCGAGAGCCAGCATGGTCCGGTTCTCGCGTACCCGGAAACCTATGCTCTGTCGCAGCTCGATCCCGACGAGCAGGAGGCGTACCGGGCGGCCAAGGCCCAAGCGCTGGCACACGGCACATTCTTCATGACGCGCTGTCATCATTGCTTTGTCGGTGAAGTTCCACGCTGATCGAGCCTGCATGACGGCGCCGGGCTGGCGGTGTTGGCCACAGCGAAGTTCGGGCGGCGTGCCATTGCGCAAAGTCTTGCCCGCGAGCCTGGCCCGACCGGCGGCGATCACGACGTAATACCAGCCCGCACAAATATTGGCCCGTTTCATGGGTCCTGGCGGTTCACTCGGGCAGGCGCGGCGTGCCGCGCGATGCGGTGCATCGGGCAAACGGCGCAACGCACCCGATGGGCCGCCAGGACCCACCCGTAGGGCCGGGCGCTTTTTGCCGCCAGCTGCGTTGGGCACCGCTTGTGGTACGCGTACCACGGCACGACACCCGCCTCACTGGCGACAAAAATCGCTCCGGTGAAACGGATCACTATTTATGCGGGCTGGTATAATCTTTGCACCCGACGGCCCGATGGAGCGTGCAAGTATTGCCGAAGCTTGCCGGATATTCTATCAGCAGCGCCGGGACGCTTGGCGGCGTCAACCCGATTGTCCGCCCCGTTTTAGAGAGTTGGTCATTGCAATGTCGTCGCGAGCCGCTGAGGCAGCCGCTGAGCCCGGCCACGGGCGCGTCCTTTACGGCATCGTG
Source organism: Hyphomicrobiaceae bacterium (assembly GCA_965223355.1). Lineage (GTDB taxonomy): Bacteria > Pseudomonadota > Alphaproteobacteria > Rhizobiales > Hyphomicrobiaceae > Tectiglobus. Next base: position 161,835 of record CBDCWE010000003.1, on the reverse strand, counting down.
TCGATGCGGGCGATGCGGGCGCATTGGGCGTTGCATGAATTGGGCCTCGACTATCGCACGGCGGCAATCGGGTCGCGAACCGGGCAAACGCTGACTGCGGAATACACGCGCCTCAATCCGCGCCAGAAGATCCCGACGCTCAAAGACGGCGATTTTGTCATCAGCGAGAGTGCTGCGATCGTTACCTATCTCGGTGAACGCTACAGGGGCCGCGACATCACACTGGTGCCGCAGGACGTCCACCAGCGCGCGCGCTACTTCGAATGGATATCACTGATCTCAATGGAATTGGATGCGACCAGCCTCTATGTCGTGCGCCGCCACGAGGGCCTCGCCGACATCTACGGCGCAGCACCCGATGTCGCGCAAAGCTGCCGGGACTATTATCTCAAGCAACTGCGCGCGACGTCGCCGGCGTTGGCCGACGGCAGACCGTATCTTCTTGGCGATGAGTTCGGCGGCGCCGACATCTTGATGACGACCTGTCTCGATTGGGGCGCGCGGTTTGGTGTTTCGCTACCCGACGTCTTCGAGGACTATCGCCGGCGCATTGCCGCCCGGCCCGCCTATCTGGCCGCCGGCGTAGCCAATCAGTCGCCACAGGTGCCGGCACCATGAGTGGACCGCTCGAAGGCATGCGTGTGTTCGACCTGACGAGTGTGGTTTCCGGTTCCGTGGCGGCCGCCATGCTGGCCGACCAAGGCGCCGACGTCATCAAGATCGAGGCCTTGACCGGCGACCTGACGCGCCGATCCGGCCATCTGCTTGTTGCGAATTTGCGATCGTGCGTTACGCGATCGCCAGATCGTCGTGCTTTAAGTTGGAACCGCTATTGCGGTTCCAACTTAAAGCACAAAGATGATCGCCACTTTAGAGGCGAGCAACTTTCTGCCTTTATTCGGGATCGTTCCGATTCCGAATAAAGGCAGGTTGCTCTAACGCACCCGACGTCTGTTGATGTCCGTGTCGGGGGGCGTTGGCGCAGCGGGCACGGTACGGGATCGACGCCGATTGTCGTTTACAGTTAACAAACGAAATTGTGCTAACGCCTTTCGTGCAGCATATCATCAGTCCCGCGGACAACCGCGCGGTCAACGCGACCGCGATATTTGGCCGGCGCTGTCGAACGGATCTTTCGGGAACCTCTGAGCAAGTTCGGGGCCACGGGACCAGCGGTTGGTCGGCCAAGTTTGAGGGGCGGATCGCCGTTCCCGGATCGCCGCTACACGGTGATTGGGCCAGGGACTTTCCGGCTCACAAGCCGACCGCGGGGCCGACCGCGGGGCCGGGCCTGTTTGAAAGCCGTGATTTGATTGGAGGTTCCTTAATGGTTGTGGTGCGGGACGACACGCGAGAATGACGATAGCCAGTAAGCCAGCCGATCAGACTATGCCGTTCTATGACGCGGTCGTGATTGGCTCAGGATACGGCGGCGGCGTTGCAGCGGCGCGGCTTGCTCGCATGGGGCTGAAGACTGCGGTCTTTGAGCAGGGCAGGCTGTGGCAGCCAGGCGACTTTCCGACCACGACAAAGGCACGCCGCCGCACGGCACGATTGACCGGCCGCGTCACACTCGGTGATCCTGCCGGATTGTATTATCTGTCCGTTGGCAAAGGTCTGACCGTTTTCGGCGCATCCGGGCTCGGCGGCGGTTCCCTGATCAACGCCGGTATCGTGCTGCGCCCGGACCTTGGCTATCTGCGCAACGCCGGCTGGCCGCGCGCTGTCGTCGGCGACGGCCTGCTGGTCGACGGGCTGGCGCGGGCCGAGACCATGCTCGGCGTTGCACCGGTGCCGGCGCCCGAGCGGTTCGCCAAGTTCTCAGGCATGCGCCGGTTGGCCGAGGCGGCGGGGCGCCCGGTTGGCCTGCCGCCCATGACCATATCGCATCGTCCGGGGCGGAATGTTTCCGGCATCGCACAGGATACCTGCCGGTATTGCGGCGACTGCTGGTCGGGCTGCAATGTCGGATCCAAAAACACCGTCGCAATTACCTACATCGCCGATGCCATCAACCACGGTGCAGATGTCTTCTGCGAAAGCCGGGTCGAAGAGATCTCGAAGTCGTCGCGGGGATGGGAGGTGATAGTCACGGACCTGTCGGCGGCCGGTTTGAAGCGGCGCGTCGTCTCGCGCGTCGTTGTGCTGGCGGCCGGCACCATGGGCACCAACGAGCTGTTGTTGCGCGCCCGTGCGCGGGGTCTTTCGCTGTCGGAGAGGCTTGGCCGGAACTTCTCTGCGAACGGCGACGACCTGGTCTTTGCCGACGGCCATCCGGCGCCGGTCAACGCCGTTGCCACCGGCTTCCCGCCGCAAGCGCCAGCCGGCACGGCGCCAGTCGGACCGCACAGCATGGCGCTCATCGACCTTGGCGATGAAGACGGCCCGCTCTGGGTTCACGACGGAACGATGCTGGCCGTTATGGCACGTCTTGCTCCGCTCGATAACCTCCTCAGGTTTAACATCCCGACGGCGTTGCAGATCCTCAAACAGGGCATTTATGGCGATGAGATGAGCCGGTCCCAAATCCTTTACATCGTCTCACACGATGATGCGGATGGGCGGCTGATGCTGCGCAATAACCGCGTCGTTGTGGATTGGCCCGGATACAGCAACGGCCAAAAGCGCCTGCGCGCAGAGCAGAAGGTCAGATCGATGGTCGAGCGGATGGGCGGACGGTTCGCAAGCAATCCGTTCACCATGAGCGCCTTTGGCGGCAATCGGATCATCGCGCATCCCCTCGGCGGATGCGCGATGGGTGAGACCAGCCAATTGGGTGTTGTTTCGCCGGAAGGCCGCGTTTTCGACCCGACCAACGGGCCGGCCGGCGTCCACGCGGGCCTTTACGTCTGCGACGGCTCGGTCGCGCCCGCGTCGATCGGCGTCAGTCCGCTGCTGACGATCACCGCTCTGGCAGAGCGCACGATGGTGTTTGTCGCACGGGATTTACAGCGAACGCCGGATCTTGGTATCGCGCCCGTCCTTGCAACAACACGAGAATGGAATCATACGCGCTGACAAACGTCAGCAAGCGAATTTCAACGGGCCCTAGATCATCGTGCTTTAAGTTGGAACCGCTATTGCGGTTCCAACTTAAAGCACAAAGATGATCGCCACTTTAGAGGCGAGCAACTTTCTGCCTTTATTCGGGATCGTTCCGATTCCGAATAAAGGCAGGTTGCCCTAGTGCAGCGTGAACGCTTTCACCGGGCGGCCCAGAACACGTTCAGCAGCGACAGCCGACAACACATGCGAAGCAACCGAACGTTGCGCCGGACCGGCAACGCTCCCGGTTGTCGGGGCGCCTTGAGCGCTGGTATTCAGCAGCGCACCTTGCAGCACGACCGGATCGGGCAAGCCACTCGCGCACGCGTTCAACACAACACAGGCCGAAATGGCCAACAGTGAACGTTTCAACACCGCCAGAATTCCCCGTCTACGCCGCAACCACACCAACCGCGCGTGGTGCCTCCCCGGCCAGGACCATACCGACCTGCTGGACAGATACAAGGGTCATTGCTGCCCTGTGGCCAACTGCGCCACTGGTCATGAAACCGATCGTCAAATCATAGCGGTCGCCCGATCAATTCGTGTCAATAAACGTAAAAGAATTATAACCATGTGATTTATATTAAGAAAATTGGATCAATTAACCAATTGTTGGCACTGGACTGACACGGTAGCCAGGGGAACAAATCTGCCACGCGGCCTGCGCCAGGATCGCCTCGTGGTGAGACGACCAACCCTTTGTGAGCAATGGAGGTTCCATGGCGCGCCTTGATTTTTCTTTGCCGACCGCACAGGACGGTGCAGCATCAAGCATCGGCGGCGAAGCCCTTTTCCAACTCGGCCTGATGTACAGTGCGGGCCGCGATGTCGAAACCGATCTGATCGAAGCCCACAAGTGGTTCAATCTCGCGGCGCTGCGCGGCAATGAGGCGGCAAAGTCGTACCGCATGGAGATTGCACGCGATCTCACCAAGGCCGAGATCGCTACAGCCCAGCGCCGCGCCCGGCACTGGTTGACGTCCAGCTAACGGATGCCGGGCTAGATCATCGTGCTTTAAGTTGGAACCGCTATTGCGGTTCCAACTTAAAGCACGATGATCGCCACTTTAGAGGCGAGCAACTTTCTACCTTTATTCGGGATCGTTCCGATTCCGAATAAAGGCAGGTTGCTCTAAGGATTGAGCGTCGTTACCGGTGAGACTGCGCGCGAACCATGCCGGGCCGCCGGGCGCAGGAAGCGGGCCGGCGCTGCAGTGTCGCCTCTGGCACGAGCGATCCGGGCGCATAAAAGACCTGAACTGGGGCAGACATGTTCTCGATCTTCGACAAGTCAAAATCGGATCCGGTCGACCACGGCAGTGGACCCGGCAGTTCCGGCATCATCATCCGACCGATGACTGAGGCCGACATCGAGCCGGCCATCGCCGTTATCGAAGCCCATGATGAAGACGACGCCGAAGACGCAGCGGAGGCCTTTGCCGTATCGCTCGAGAACCACGTCGTCGCCGTTCGCAACGCTCAGGTCGTCGGCGTTGCAGGCGTCGTGTTTGACGCTGAGGCGCAGACCACGTGCTGGCTCTCTCGGACCTACGTCAGCGACGGCTTTCGCCGCCAGGGTATCGGTCGAGCACTGCTGGCCAATGTGTTCGATGCCCTGCGCAATGATGGCATCCACAAGGTCTTTGTCGCGACCGGTGACTACGTCGAGGACGGCGCCGACATCTACGCTCCCGCCAAGGCCTTTTATACGGCCATGGGCGGCCTGCTCGAGCAGAAGGTTGACAACTACTACGGGCCCGGAGAGGCAACCTATACCTACGGCATTGACTTGGACGATACGGCGGCCGCGGCAGCCGATGCCCCGCCAGCCGGCTATCTGACGTTCAACGCTCTTGCACCGATCGATGACGTTGCCGACGGTGCCGCGTTGGCCTGGGCCGAGTTCACACCGGACACGGCAGGCGAGGATCCCGCAAAGCAGCTTGCGGACCTGATCGGGCAGGCAAAATCAACGGCCGCCCGCTTTGTCATCGCAGCCTTTCCCTCCGACCTGCGCGCTGGTGCAGAACACGGTCTCGCGGCCGCCGGCTTCCAACCGGCCGGCGAGCTTCGCCATTACTATCGCCCTGGCCTGCATCAGCTGCACTGGATACTGCGACTGGACGGCTGAGCCAGCATCAAATCGGAACAATGTCTGTGGTTATCACGGGTATTGGCGCCCGCACCCGGTCACGGCGCCATCAGGCAGATCGTCATCGCGCTCGCCGCCGCCGCGTGCCGGCCTCGGCCCCGGGGCCAGCCACGTGCCCGAGGCCAGATGCCCTGCTGGCGTGAAATTCATTCGCGGCCTGGTCACATAAATAAAATGTTTGTCTTGATCGTGCATACCAATCGTGCGCGGCGTGTTGCACGCCGTTTTGACCCGATCCGCAAGGGACAGGCGATCGGAGCGTTGCCGGGATAAAGAGATGCGCGTTGTGAACAAAGTACTAATTAAACTCGCTGCAACGGCCGGCGTTGGCCTCGCCGTGGCCGGCTGTGGTGCCAGTTCGACGCCAAGTCTTGTCAACCGCGGGCCCGATCTTGGCGCCGTTCTCGACAGAACCGCGAAAGTGCTGGTCAGCTACCAAGACTATATGCAAAAGCTCCAAGTGGAGGTCGCGACCGCCGCGCACATCGATGAGATGAAGGGCCTCCTCCGTCAGGTCATGAATATGGACCCGCAACTCTATCACAACCCGATCGGCATCACGTTGCGCAAGGATGCCGCCTTTACCGGCTTTGACGATCGCAATGATAACAATGTCAAGGATGCTGACGAGAAACAGCTTTTTAAAGTTGAAATTGATCATCATGGCCGACGATTGATTGCGACCGGCGAGAGCCGAACGGCTGCCGTCCGTCCCAGCGGCAGTCGTTTCTTTGCCGGCGTCCTGATGAACAGGTTTGCATCCAAGCAACGTGCCGCCGGCATCGATCGCAAGGCATTTGCCAACCGCAAGATTTCATCCTTGCGCCCTGCCGGTGCGGTTGGCGGGCGGACCGGCTTGCGCCCCGCTCGTGCCGTTGGCGGGCGGGCCGGTTCGCAGCGCGCGCGAGGCCGCACCCGCTCCGGCGGTCACTTCCGCGGCAAATAAATGCTGAGGCCGGCGATGGTCGGTTCGCGGCCATGGCGTCCGACCTCCGTCAAGGCGTTCTCGGCGGCCCGCCGCGGTAACGGGCGCGGCGTGAGACCGGTTGGCGTCGATCGGCCGCCGCACATGGTTGACGGCGCGCTGCCAATTTGAAGGTGACTGCGCAATGACCGATATCGCAGCAAGCGAAGCGCACGGGCGCGAAGCGAAGGTCAAGAAAGCGCCTTGCGATGGCGCCGGCGCCACTGAGTCCTACGCCGATCTGCCACCGGTGCAAGCCGGCATCCTGCTCATGTCAATTGCCGTGGTTGCGCTTTGCGGCATCGTCTATGAACTCATCATTGGCACCGTGTCGAGCTATTTGCTCGGCAACAGCGTTTATCAGTTCTCCTTCACGATCGGCTTTTTCATGTTTGCGATGGGGATCGGCTCCTATCTCAGCAAATTTCTGACCGGTAATCTGCTGCGCAACTTCATCTACGTGGAAATCCTGCTGGCGTTGGTTGGCGGCATCTGTAGCCTGACGCTGTTCTTCGTGTTTCCGGTGTCACCCGGGCTCTACCAGACCGCGATGTTCACGTTTGTCCTGACCATCGGCACCCTGGTCGGCCTCGAAATCCCGCTTTTGACGCGCATCCTTGTGCAGACCAGCGGCATGCGCAAATCGATCGCCAATGTCATGTCGCTCGATTACACCGGCGCCCTGATCGGCTCGATTGCCTTCCCGCTAATGTTGCTGCCGGGCCTGGGGCTTTTGCGCTCGTCATTTGCCGTCGGCTTGATCAACATCGCCGTTGCATTGATCACCGTTCTGTTTCTGTGGAACGTGCTCGAGCGACCACAGCGACTGCTCGCAGCAGTCATTGCAACAATCGTGCTATTGCTTGGTCTGACCATCATTGGTGATCGCCTGACCTCCTATGCTCAGAACCATCTCTACTTTGACAAGGTGCTGTGGAAGAAGCAGACCTCCTATCAGAACCTGGTCGTCACCCGCGACTGGAAACGCAACGATCTCAGGCTGTTCATCGACGGCCACATCCAGTTTTCGCAGGCCGACGAGCATCGCTACCACGAGGCCCTGGTTCATCCACTGATGAACCTGCCCGGCAGGGCCGAAAAGATCTTGATCATGGGCGGCGGCGACGGTCTCGCCGTTCGTGAGGTCCTCAAATACCCCGGTGTCAAGCGCATCGACCTCGTCGATCTCGATCCCGCCATGACCAATATGGGCAAGAGCTTTTTCCCGTTGGTCCGCTTGAACAAGTCAAGCCTGAGTGATCCACGCGTTCACATCTTCAATGCCGACGCCTTTGTCTTCGTGCGCGACGCCGGCATCCGCTACGATCGCGTCATCCTCGACTTTCCGGATCCGCACAATGAGGCGATCTCGAAACTCTATGCCGTCGAGTTCTATGCCATGCTGTCGCGGCGTATGAGCCGAACCGGTGCTGTTGCAACGCAGAGCTCGTCGCCGTTCTTTGCGCGTCGCACCTTCTGGAGCGTTGCCGCGACGATCGACAAGATCTTTGCCAGGACCATCAGCTACAACGTCGCTGTGCCGGCCTTCGGTATCTGGGGCTTCCACCTGGCCAGCAAGACGGCAAGCATCGTGCCGCAACCGATCACAGTACCGACCCGCTATCTGACGCAGGACATGTTCGAGGCTGCCCAGGTGTTCGGCAAGGATACGGCCCGGCTTGCCGACGCACCGGTAAACTCAATCTTCGAGCCGGTCCTCTATCAGCTCTATCTGCGTGATATGGAGGGCGACAATTCCCGTATCGCCGCCGTCCGCCAGTAGCAGACACAGTGCGGCGCACCGGGTCACGGGCGACACACTTCGCACGTGACAGCTCGGCGACACTAACCGTCGTATCCGGATAAGCCCGAACAGCCGCGTGACGCGAGGATGCGCGCATCCTGAGAGACGTGGAGGGCTCGAGGTGTCCAGATTAGTTGCGCTCTTCAAGCGGGTCAAAATCGCCGGCCCGCTCCCGGTCCCGGCGGCCTTTCAGGTCATGGGCTGTGGGCACCCGGGGCGCGGCGCGGGACCGTTCGAGTTCAGTCGGAACGGCTCTAAGTCGGCCTGCACGTCGCTGGAACAAGGCCGGCCTGCCGGTGTCCGCAATCGGAGCGGCGCCGGATTACCGGCAGGTTGCTCACTTTTAAAGTGGCGATCATCTGCAACGCCGCCAGGGCCGGTTGGATCTGCGGCACGGGGCTACCAGCGGTGCTGGCCGATCGACAGGAGCGCGCGGACATGAACGAGACATCGCAGCTGTTCGATACGGCCGCGGCTCAGGCCGGATCTCAAACCTTGGCCAACGGCTATTCCGTCGAAGCCCTGCCGCGCCAACTCCGGGCCAATGACGCTTTGGCAGGTCTGTTGCCTCGCGGAACGGCGGTTTATGTGCCGTGCCTTGCAGGCTCCGAATTTTCCGAAACCGTTGCCGCCTGCCGAACGGCGCAAGATGCCGGTCTGATCGCAGTCCCCCACATTCCGGCGCGGGCGTTGCGCTCGCGCGATGAATTGGATCACAACCTCGCAGCCCTGGGTGAGGTTGGCATCGAGGCTGCTCTGCTGATCGCCGGTGACAATCCCGAACCTGCCGGCCCGTTCGACAGCAGCCTTGACATTGTCTGCTCCGGATACCTTGAGAAATACGGCATTCGCCGTCTCGGCTTTGCCGCCCACCCCGAAGGCCACCCGTTCGCGTCAGCCGATGTGTTGCATCGCGCCATGGCAGAGAAGCTGAGGTTTGCCAAGGCGACTGGCAGCGAAGTCTGGTTCGTGACGCAAATGGCGTTCGAGGCCGGGCCGGTGTTCGACTGGCTCGACCACATCCGCGCCAGCGGGTTGGATGCAAGAGTTCGCGTTGGTGTGCCGGGACCGGCCAAACTGCGGACGTTGTTGAGCTTTGCCATGAAGCTGGGCGTCGCGAAATCGGCACGCGCCTTCAGCCAGAAACCCGAGACGGCACGCCTGCTGTTCGGGCGCTGGACGCCCGAAACCCTGCTGCGCGATCTCGATTATTATCGCCAGCAAAAAAAACCGCACTGCGCCATTGACGGCATCCATGTGTTCGCATTTGGTGGGCTGGGCGATGCTGCGAACTGGATGGCGGGTGCTGCGCAAAGTTCGCCGCAATCAGCCTGACAATCCCGCGAATGAACCGGGTTGTGTCACGGGACCGATGGACCAACTGAGTGAGATATCTTCCGCGCCGCCGCCGGAGCGAACCAGCGAGCTGCTCTTTGACGGCGCGCTTTTGAAGTTTCCCGGTCTGCCGGGCGTTCGTGAACTCGTCGCCCGCGGGCGGCGGATCGTCGAAGAGGTGTTCGAAACGTCGAACCCCGTCGTCGCGGAACGGTCTTTGCCGCCGGCTGTGTTTCGCAAACGCAGTCTCGAAGCCCGGCGTCGCGTTGCCGGCGATGACGCCATTGCGGCGGCCTGGCTCACCGTGCTGACAGGCATCGGTTATCCGCCCTGCGAATGTTACCTTGATCGCGTGCGCCTGCGCGTGGTCCCCTCACGCCGCGACATTCACGGCCGGATCATCCGCCCCTTGCCGCCGCATCGCGACAGTTGGGGTTCGGGGATCACCGCGCAGATCAATTTGTGGTTGCCGCTCTATCCGATCGATCCGGGCCGCACCATTGTCATTTGGCCGGAACTTTTTGACGTTCCGGTCGCCAACAATAGCGCAACCTGGGATTACGACACGCTGATGCGCCGCCAGGACAAAACCTACCCGCTGCTGCCGACCGCGGCGCACCCCGTCGGCGACGGTTTTGGCGTTGTCATCGCGCCCGGCGAGTTGTTGGTCTTCGCTGCAGCTCATCTCCACGCGAGCCGTGCCGTCACCCCTGACCGGACCCGCTTTGGATTGGACACGCGGATGGTTTGGGCCGGCGACATTGCGGCAGGGCGCGGTGCACCGAATGTCGACGGGCGAGCCGTCAAGCCGCGCTGGGAATGGTTCCACAAACCGTCCGGCAGGGCGGCATAGCCCTGGATCGGGCTGTTAAGACGTCAATTTGGTACCGGGAGGCACAACATGAAATCGCAGGCCCGCGCAGTTGTCATTGGCGGAGGCGTTGTTGGCGTCTCAACCCTCTATCATTTGGCCAAGAAGGGTTGGTCGGACGTTGTCCTGATCGAACGCAAGGAACTGACGTCCGGTTCGACCTGGCATGCCGCCGGCCTGTTACCGTTGTTCAACATGAGCTACTCGGTCGGCCAGATCCACAAATACTCGGTCGCGCTCTACCAACAGCTCGGCGAGGAGCTTGGCGAAGACATTGGTCTGAGGCAGGTCGGCAATATCCGGCTCGCCATGACCGAGGATCGCATGGACGAATATCGCCAATATGCCGGCGTTGCCCAGACCATCGGCGTCAACGTTGAATTCCTGACCCCTGATGAGGTCAAGGAGCACTGGCCGTTGTGTGTTACCGACGGCTTGATCGGCGCCATCCGCCACCCGCAGGACGGCTATATCCAGCCGGCCGACCTGACCCAGGCCCTGGCGCGCCAGGCCCGTGCCGCCGGCGCCGAGATCTACCGTGAGACGACGGTTGTCGCGATCGCGCAGCAGGGCGACGGTGCCTGGCTCGTTAAGACCGACAAAGGTGACATCCAGTGCGAGCACGTGATCTCGGCAACCGGCAACTTCGCGCGCCAGACCGGCGCCATGGTCGGCCTCGACGTTCCGGTCATCCCCGTCGAACACCAATACATCGTCACCGAGGCTCACCCCGCGATCAAGCAACGCCAGGCCCAGGGATTGCCGGAAATGGGCGTGTTGCGCGAGTCCGATGGCTCCTGGTACATGCGCGAAGAAGCCGGTGGCCTGATCCTCGGCCCGTACGAGGTGGGCGCGCCGGCTTGCTATGTTGACGGTCCCGACCCGGAAAGTCAGTACGAGCTGTTCCAAGGCGATATCGAGCGCCTCACCCCGCACATTGAATCGGCCATCCACCGCGTTCCGATATTCGGCGAAGCCGGCATCAAGGAAGTCTACAACGGCGCCATCGCCTATACCCCCGACGGCAGTCCGATCATCGGCCCGGCCTGGGGCCTGAAGAACTTCTGGCTGAATGAGGGCCACAGCTTTGGCGTCACCGCGGCCGGTGGCGCCGGCTGGCAGCTGGCCGAGTGGATTGTTGAGGGCGAGCCGACAATCGACATGCTCGGCGTCGATCCCCGCCGCTTTGGCGACTATGCCACCAAGGGGTATTTGGTCACCAAGAACGAAGAAGCCTATGCCAATGTCTTCACGGTCCACTATCCGGACGAGGAGCGCCCCGCCGCCCGGCCATTGCGCACCGCGCCCTGTTATGAGCGCATGGCGGACCTGGGCGCCGTCTTTGGCCAGAAATTCGGCTGGGAGCGCCCGAACTGGTTCGCGCCCAAGGCTGCACCGCGGACCGACCATTGGTCGTTCCGCCGCTCAAATTGGTTCGATCACGTCGGCAATGAATGCCGCAACGTGCACGAAAACGTCGGCATTCTCGACATGACAGCGTTTGCCAAGTGCCGCGTGTCGGGGCCGGGAGCCGAAACCTTCCTCGATCATGTCGTCGCCAACCGTATTCCGAAGCGGACCGGCAGCATCGCACTGGCTCACGCCCTGGCGCCGCGCGGCGGCGTCCACTCGGAATTCTCGATCATGCGCGAAGGCCCGCAAAGCTTCTATCTCGTTTCAGCCGGCGTCTACCAGCGCCTTGACCACGACTGGCTGCGCCGTCACATGCCCGGCGATGGCTCCGTGCAGTTCGAGAATCTGACCGACGCCATGGGTGTTCTGGTTGTGGCCGGGCCGAAGTCACGGGAGTTGCTGCAACGGGTCTCGCGCGACGATTTCTCAAACGAGGCGTTTCGCTGGCTGACCACCAAGGATGTGGTGATCAAGCATGCACCGTGCACCGCCATGCGTGTCAACTTCGTTGGCGAACTGGGTTGGGAGCTGCACCACGCGATCACGTATCAAAACCACATTTTCGATGCGTTGTGGGCGGCCGGACAGGACCTCGGCCTCAGGCCGTTTGGCATTCGCGCCATGGATTGTCTGCGCATAGAAAAGTCCTACCGGATGCCGGGCGCCGAACTGTCGATCGAATACGCCGCTTTGGAATCGGGCCTCAACCGGTTTGTCAACCTCAACAAGGCCGAGTTCGTTGGCCGTGACGGCCTCACGCGCTGGCAGCAGCACGGCTTCACCAACGCCTTCGTCACCCTCGAAGTGCACGGCATCAAGGATGCTGATCCGCTCGGCAACAACCCCATCTACGACGGCGATGAAGTCGTCGGGCGGGCGACCAGCGGCAACTACGGCTTCCGCCTCTCCAAGAGCCTCGCGCTCGCCATGGTGCGCCCCGAACTGGCCAAACCCGGCCAGGCCCTGCGGATCGACATCCTCGGCGACATCTTCGATGCCACGATTGTCGAAGAAAGCCCGTTCGATCCCCACAACGCACGCTTACGGGCCTGAAGCCTAGAGCAACCTGCCTTTATTCGGAATCGGAACGATCCCGACTAAAGGCACAAAGTTGCTCGCCTCTAAAGTGGCGATCATCTTTGTGCTTTAAGTTGGAACCGCAATAGCGGTTCCAACTTAAAGCACGATGATCTAGCGCCGACAATGCGGCACGGTTTGAGGGCACCCCAGCGGTATGCCCGCGGCACGCGCCGTGCCGGCGCTCAAAAAAAGCTCCGGTGAAGTGCCTCAATTCATCGCGGGGCTGGTATTACAAGGCAGGCCCGTGACGTTCGAGTGCCACGCAGCCTTGGACGTGGTATTTCTGGGACGGCGGCAAGATCGGGCTCGTCGACCGCGAACCGCACCGCGACGGCGAGACATCGGCCGCGGCAACGCGCCGTGTCGGAAACACTGTTGCCGGCCATGAAACCTGGTGCAAAGATCGAAGAGCCGCCGGCGGCGGTGCGCTGCCAACACAATCGAGGAGGACACATGGCAACCGACCGTCCGGAAATCCAAGGCAGCCGATTTGCCGTCGCAACCGGCCATTACTATGCCAGCCAGGCCGCCTTCGAGCTTTTGCAGGCCGGTGGTAATGCCGTCGATGCAGGTGTTGCGGCAGGGCTGGCGCTCGGCGTGTTGCAGTCGGATCTCGTCAGCGTGGCCGGCGTTGCCCCGATCATCTTGTGGGATGCTGAGACGTCCCAAATGCGCACGATCTCCGGTCTCGGCGGTTGGCCGGCAGCCGCCGACATCAACTATTTCCGCGATCATCACGGCGGCGCCATACCGATCGGTCCCATGCGCACGGTCGTCCCGTCGGCACCGGCGGCGTGGATTGCAGCCCTTGCGCATCACGGCACGATGACGTTCGGCGATGTCGCCCACTACGCCGTTCGCTTTGCGCGCGACGGTTTCCCCATGAATTCCCTGTTGCGCCAGACCATCATCGCCAACACGTCGAGTTATGCGCGCGATCCCTACACGGCCGGCATCTATCTGCCCAACGACGGCGAGCCGCCGCAAGTCGGTGAGTTGTTCTATCAGAGCGACCTTGCAGCAAGCCTGCAGTTCATGATTGATCAAGAGGCTGCGGCGTTGGCCAAGGGTGCCGATCGCAAGCACGGGCTGACGGCTGCCAGGGACGCCTTTTACAAAGGCGACCTCGCCAAAGCCATGACGGACTATCACGCCGCGGTCGGGGGCTGGCTGAGCATGGCCGACCTGGCCGCCTTCGAGGTCGGTTTTGAACCGCCGGTATCATCGCAGTTTGGCGATTGGCGGATGTTTGGTTGCGGTCCGTGGTGCCAAGGCCCGGCCTTCATCCAACAGCTCAATCTTTTGAAACGGTTCGACCTCGAGAGCTTCGCTCTTAACAGCCCCGACTACATTCACGCCCATGTTGAGGCGACCAAGCTGGTGATGGCCGATCGCGATGCCTACTTCGGTGACCCGCGGTTCGTTGACGTGCCGATCGAACAGCTGTTGTCGGAGGACTATGCGGCCGCGCAAAGCGCCCGCATCAACATGGCCGAAGCGTTCGCCGAAATGCCGCCGCCCGGCGCAGCAGCCGGCACGCCTTGGCGCAGCGTTGCGATCGCCGGTCCGCCGATACCGGAACCGCATCCGGCCGGCGCGCTCGATACGACCTATCTCTGTGTCGTCGACGAACGGGGCAACGTGTTCTCCGCAACACCGTCTGATGGCTCATACAACGGTGCCGTCGTGCCGGGTACCGGCTTGAATGTCAGCCCGCGCGGCGTGCAATCGTGGACCGATCCTGAGCATCCCTCGTCGATTGCTCCCGGCAAACGTCCACGATTGACTCCCAATCCGGCGATCGGCGTGCGCGGTGACGGCAACGCGTTCCTGCCACTCGGCACACCCGGAGGCGATGTTCAGACGCAAGCTATGGCGCAAACCTTCATCAATGTTGCCGTGTTCGGCATGGGACCGCAGGAAGCGGTCGAACAGCCGCGCTTTGCAAGCTATTCGTTCCCCTCATCGTTTGAACCTCACGACTATCATCCGGGCCTGCTCAAGATCGAAAGCAGGATTGATGAGGCAACCTGCAACGCGCTCACCGCGCGCGGCCACAGGGTTGAGCGCTGGCCGGAGCGAACCTGGCTGGCTGGTTCGATGTGCATGATTTTGGACGACCGCGAGACCGGTCTGAAAGCAGCAGGCGCCGATCCACGGCGCGTTGCCTACGCGGTTGGCTGGTAAGCGGCGAGCGCGGCCTTGCCGCCGCGCGTGTCGACAAACGAAGATCACCGAAAGGTACAGCCATGCCGATTGCCCCGTGAGTTCAACGAAACGAACTGGTGAACGTGCGTTGCCAGCCCCCGAACAGCGGGCCCGGTGAGTTCGTTTCGGGCCTGCAACGGAAGAGCCCATGCCGATCATGGCCACCAAGCTGGTCGCAACAAGCCTGAACAACGCGATTGCCAGGAGGGTAAGTTCGTCCCGGATTGAGAACGACCGAAGGTAACCAACCCGCAGTGACCGCTTCGAAACGACAAGCGGAATTCTGCCTCATTGGGATGCGAAACTATGCCAACGCGTGATAGATGATGTCACAACTCCTGTTTAGTTAACTTGTAGAATATATTCATGCCCGAAGCAGTTCAACTAATTTATCGCGCATTGGAGGTTTCTGGGGACAAAGACCGTTATTGCAGACGCAAAGCATTGTATCCAAATGTCGTCAAGCACGCGTTTTTGCCTCCTGATGTTTCCTGTATTGCGACCAATGATAAATCCTGGCACTGCCACGGACTTGCATTCCGCATGGCGACTTATCCAGACGCGAGTGAATGCATTTTTTCACGCCTAAACAAATTGCTCAGTCTTCCTGAAGAACTAGAAGGTTGGTCAGAAGAACTCAAGAAGTGGAATCAACAGGGAAATCACTGGGCAACGAAGTGGAATAAATTCTTTGAGTTTCTGTGGTTACTTCAATGCATCGAATACTTTGCAAATGCTGGACATAAGCTGGCATTTCCGGTCAACGGCCAGGCGGCAGCGCCAGATATCCGGATTACAACAAAAGAAGGTAAAGTTGTCTACGCGGAGTGCACGGTTTTTTCGAAGTGGTGGGTCAACGAGATGTTCCTCGAAGACATCCTGCAGTCTATAGATCACCAGTTATCAGTTCGGCGTGCTCACAACATTGCATATTGTGAGAACCAAAACCCCTTTTCATCGAAGAATTTCTCCAAGACGTTGAAGCGTGTTGCCGCCCACTTGACGCCGTGTTGTCTAGATATTGTCAAAGAAAAAGCAAAAGAAAAATCACCCCAAATTCTTTTGAATTTGAACGACTTCCAAATCCTTCTGGAGGGCGATGGTGACTATCAAGCGAACCCCGATAATGCCCACGGCATTCCCGCATGTTCGCGACGCACGTTCCTGTGTGAAATCATCAAGGCGAAGGAGGAAAGCAACAACCTTGCCAGATCAAGACCCAATATAGTTCTGGCTAACAGCTTAAGCATCGATTTCGAAAAGACCTTGTTTGACGAACAACCGGACTGCGACGGCTTCAAAAGTTGCGCCATTGATGAAATCTGGCTTGCAGCATGTGGTATTGACGAAAGGTTGCAGGCAACCAACCGAATCCAAAAGATCGTTCGGCGAGGCCATAAGGGGTCTGGTTTGTAAGTTGTTTGCGATTGATTGCCTGGTTTGGGAGAGGATCCAGACATCCGCGATCGTGGAAGCTGAGCTTGCGTCGGTTTGGCCACGAAGTCCCCTTCCTCCGCGCCGCGACCGTGAGAGGTATGACAAGCGGGTCTGGCCCGTGGCTTCAAGCCGTCGCGATCACCGCGAATTGTCTGCTTTGCCAGCGCCAGGCGGGCTCAATTGATGTTCTCGGTCATGGTGGTTAATCCGTCATCAGGGGTGACATCGATAATTGCCGGACCGGCCATGGCCACGCGCCCGGTTCTGGGTAATCCGATATCGTGCTGATCATTCGGCACACGACCCGTTGCGGCGATCGATGAGGGGCTTGTCCGCTCCTCATCCGCCCCTCATCCGCCCCGGCCGGGGGATGGGTCGCCTGGACCCCAAACTGGTTCAGAGGTTGCGTAGGCGGGCTCCGTGAGGTCGCAAATCGAGGCCTCAAGATGCGCAGAAACTTTCAAGATGTGCAGGCTGGAAAGGGATCTTTCCATGTCGTGCTCGCAGCCACCACCCCCGCGGACGCCGGTAGACGTCGATGGAACAAAGATCAAACGTGGTAGAGGATATAGACGATTAAGTCCTTGAAATGATTAGGACCTGACCAATTGCAGATCAGCTGCGTGACCAACTGTGCTATCGCGGCTTGCGATGGCGCGACAACGCCGGCGCGATCCGTTGAACCGGTCGCGGTCGGACCGCCTCTATGGTCGTATAGTCGGCAATCGGCCGGCCAGCGCAATTGCCCGGCTGGGCCAAACGCGTCAGTGAAACATACAGATCTGGGCACCGCGGCGGTTATTCAACGACGGTGCAACGGTGTCGCGCACGATTGTTAAAGCCTTCGTTGTTTCGACTGCGATATGGTTGAGTTAAGTTCACTTAACTTGCTAGATCATCTTTGTGCCTTTATTCGGGATCGTTCCGATTCCGAATAAAGGCAGGTTGCGCTAAGCGCTTCGAGCGTTCGGGAGTAAAGTATGCGTTTCAAACAATTTCTTGCCGCCGTGGTGATGCTGGCTGGCGGTATGGCAATGCTGTCGGCATCGGCATCGGCATGGGGCCGGCATCATCAGCGCGCCACCGCCGGCGATCCTTATGCCTATCGCTTCGAGCCGCGCGGCTATTATCCCTACTATAAGTCTTACTACTGGCGTCCGGCCCACAAGGTGCGCCGCCGCCGCGGGATTCGCGCGCCGCGTTTCTATCCGGCCTGGGGCTATTACCAGCGCTCCTGGCGCCATCGCAAGTGGCACCGTAAGCATCACGGCGGCCACCGTCGTTGGCATTGGTGAGCCAATCGCAGATGCGCTTGGCCGGACCGCGCCGCACACGGCCGTCATGGTGATGAGCCTCAATCGACGGACAACGCGTTTGCCGGTCCGAGCCCGAGCAGGCCGCGCCGTGCGAGCGCATGGGTGTGCAAGGCAATCGCGGCCGCATTCGAAACATTGAGGCTGGTGATCTGGCCGTCAGCGCTGATCCGGGCAACGTGTGAGCACGTCTCGTGTGTTGATTGGCGCAAGCCCCGGCCTTCCGCGCCCAAGACGACGGCGATCGCGGCGCCGCCAACAACCATCTCCAATGCGGCATCGCCGGCGCCGTCGAGGCCGACCGTGGCGATACCCGAACCCGCAATCTCAGCGAGGGCGCGTACCAGGTTCTGGATCAGGCAGACCGGCACCAATTCGAGCGCGCCGGAAGCGGATTTGGCGACGGTTCCGCCGAGCGGCGGGCTGTGGCGCCGGGTCGTGACGATGCCGGCACACCCGAACACGGCGCCGGACCGAATGACGGCGCCGAGATTGTGCGGATCGGTGACCTGATCGAGCACGATGATCGGCAGGCCTGTTGCATGCGCGCGCGCGATAACGTCGGCCAGCGATGGCGGCATCAGTTCATCGCACATCGCGAGCGCGCCCTGATGCACCGTTTCGGGCCCGAGCCGGCGGTCGAGGTCCTTGGGCAGCACCCGCACCGCAACCAGCCCAGACGCGGCCAGCGCATCGCCGAGACGGTTCTCGGCATTGGCGGTCAAAAACAGGCGATGAACGGTGCGGGCCGGATTGTTCAGGGCGGCGGCAACCGGATGGATGCCGAAGATCTCGATTGTATCGGTCACCGGCTCGGCGCCGGCGAGGGAACGTTGTGCGCCCGCCCGCCGCCGTCGCCCGCCGGGGTTGCGGTTCGGACCGGCGGGGCGGCGCCCTGAACCTTGGCCAGTGGTCGATTTCGGGCCGCTAGTCGATTTCGCCATTTCGCGCTGCTCACGTTCGCCTCGATCCGGACATTCAATCCGGACATACAATCCTGCCGGCCGTCGGCCCGATTGCGGCGATTGCCCATTGACAATCGCGGTTCGGGACAGGATATAACCGAGTTCGGGCCCCGTTGGCGACAACGGGGCATTATTCGTCGCGACGCCGCCGTCGGGTATTGACACACGAGCGTGCGCGGAGCGAGCGGAGGAGTGCCCGAGTGGCTAAAGGGGACGGGCTGTAAACCCGTTGGCTATGCCTACGTTGGTTCGAATCCAACCTCCTCCACCAATTCGAACGCGCACCAATGCGTTCGGCGGGTGTAGCTCAATGGTAGAGCCGCAGCCTTCCAAGCTGAAGACGTGGGTTCGATTCCCATCACCCGCTCCACCCTGCAACTGTCCGACCCGGAGACATAGGTAACAGGGCTCTCCGCTGAATGTGGGGGCTCTTCGCTGAAAACGCGGGCAGGTCAATGATCTAACAGTCCGGCAAGGCTGCAGACCATAGACCTCGATTCGAGGATGCCCCCTTATTTGAGCTTATTTGAGGGAAAGCCCGCCCGCCGCGGTCGGGCGCTGTTGACTTGGGGTCTCGCGACAGGTTGCGAAGTGAAATCAAGATGATGAACCGAGAAAACAATGTTCAAACGGCCGGCTTGCAGGCCTAAAAGATTCTGAACATGAGCCGTGCAAATTTCATTAAGTTGCTCAAAACAAACACATAATGCCGGCCCATGTGACAAAATCTGAAAAAGTCAAGAAAAAAGTTGTCCACGGCTTGCTTATGGTCTATGAAGACGGCTTCAATGAGCAATTCGGGCCATGAGGGCGGTGAACACTTGACATGCTCGCTTGAGCGGCGGGGTCGGGCGCGGCGACCTGCACCTACAAACTGGTAGCGAAATTCGGCACGGCAGGGCACACATCTTCTGCGTGACAGAAGGCATGGGCAATGCCGCGCTTTCTGAGTCTAGGGGTATAGCTCAGTTGGTAGAGCGACGGTCTCCAAAACCGTAGGTCGCGGGTTCGAATCCTGCTGCCCCTGCCACGCGGAGCACTGCCCCTGCCACGCGGAGCGATGATGCCTCTGGCGTGTGGCACATGATTGGCGTTTGGGACATCAGGGCTGCGCGACAGGGGCTGTCGAACAGGTCCGAAATTGAGAACCGTTTGGGCGATGGCAAAATTCAACCCGTTTCAATTTGCCCAGGAGGTCCGCCAGGAAACCTCCAAGGTGACGTGGCCGACGCGCAAGGAAACCTGGGTCACGACGATCGCCGTCCTGATCATGGTGACGCTGTCGGCCCTCTTTTTCATGGTCGCCGATCAACTGCTCGGCTATCTCGTCTCGTTGCTTCTGACGATCGGTCGGTAAGCGAATATTCGCAGTATTTTCAAACGGCTAACACGAGTAGGATCGAGAAAGAGCAGATGGCGAAGCGCTGGTACATTGTGCACGCTTACACCAACTTCGAGCGCAAGGTGGCGGATGCCATCAAGGAGCGTGCGAAGCAGGCCGGGTTGGAACACTTGTTCGACGACATCGTGGTTCCCACCGAGGACGTGGTGGAGGTGCGCCGCGGCCGCAAAGTGCAGACCGAACGCAAATTCTTGCCGGGCTATGTGCTGGTCAAGATGGAGATGACCGATCCGGCGTTTCTGCTGATTAAGAATACGCCGAAGGTCACCGGATTTCTTGGCTCCGACAACAAGGCGGTGGCGATCACGGATGAGGAAGCGGCGCGCATTCTCAACCAGGTTGAAGAAGGCGTCGAGCGGCCGAAGCCGCTGGTGACGTTTGACGTCGGCGAGCAGGTGCGCGTCGCCGAGGGGCCGTTTGCATCGTTTGCCGGCCACGTCGAAGAAGTGGACGAAGAGCGCGCGCGCTTGAAGGTTGCAGTTTCGATCTTTGGGCGAGCGACGCCGGTCGAATTGGAGTTCGGTCAGGTCGAGAAGTTGAGCTGATATGGCGGCGGCACCCGCGGATCGCCGGACGGCGCCGCGATCAGGCCGCACCATACCGAGGTTTGCACCGAGGTTTGCGAACCTCAATCCGGGCGCCGGCCGTCACGCAGTGTGCGGTCGCGCTCAACCGTCGCGGGAGGGCTGAGCCGGCCCATTTTGACCGCTAACCCTTGGAGGCCACGATGCGGCCTCCGCCAACACCAGTTTGAGCGCTCGCAACGCCAGCGCTCACAAGGGGAGAATGAATGGCAAAGAAGATCGATGGCTACATCAACCTGCAGGTTCCTGCCGGCCAAGCCAACCCGTCACCGCCGATTGGACCGGCTCTCGGCCAGCGCGGTGTCAACATTATGGAGTTCTGCAAGGCCTTCAACGCCAAAACGAAGGATATGGAGCAAGGCACGCCGATTCCGTGCAAAATCACGGTGTTCGCCGACAAGTCCTTCACGTTCGCAATGAAGACACCGCCGGCTTCATTTTTCCTGAAGAAGGCAGCCAACATCAACTCCGGCAGTCAGGAACCGGGCCGCTCGAAGGCCGGCAAAGTTACGATGGCCCAGGTCCGCGAGATTGCGGCTGCAAAACTGACCGATCTCAACACCAGCGATGTTGAGCAGGCCGCCCGCATCATTGCCGGTTCGGCCCGATCGATGGGTCTCGAGGTGACGGAGTAGGGTCATGGCAAACGCAGGAAAACGGATTCGCGCGGCCCGGGACGAGGTCGACCGGGCAAGGCAATATGAACTGGCCGAGGCCGTCAAGCTGGTCAAGGGTGCCGCCAAGGCGAAATTCGATGAAACCGTTGATGTCGCGCTGAACCTTGGCGTCGATCCGAAACACGCCGACCAAATGGTCCGCGGCGTGTGCAATCTGCCGAACGGTTCCGGCCGGTCGGTGCGCGTGGCCGTCTTTGCCCGCGGCCCGAAGGCCGATGAGGCCAACGCGGCCGGCGCCGACATTGTCGGCGCCGAAGACCTGGTCGAAGAGATACAAAAGGGCAACATCAACTTCGACCGCTGCATCGCGACGCCGGACATGATGGGACTGGTCGGTCGCCTCGGCAAGGTGCTCGGGCCGCGCGGCCTGATGCCCAACCCGCGCGTTGGCACCGTCACCATGGACGTCGCCGATGCGATCAAGGGGGCCAAGGGCGGCGCCATCGAATTCCGCGTCGAAAAGGCCGGCATCGTCCACGCCGGCGTTGGCAAGGTCAGCTTTTCCGAGGATCAGCTGGCGGAGAACATCAAGGCCTTTGTCGAGGCCGTCAACCGTGCCAAGCCGTCCGGCGCGAAGGGAACCTACATCAAGCGGGTGTCCATCAAATCGACGATGGGACCTGGCGTGAAGGTCGATCACGGGACCATCACGTCGAACTTGAGCTGAGCAATTCCCGCGCCTGGCGCTTAAGCGCCAGGCGCGGGCACGAGATCCGGGCCGTCAGGTCCGGAGGCTGGGCCAGCCCCAACGGGTTGGCTCATGCCTGTCCGAGATTGCAGGCGCCGGTGTTGGCGACTTTGTCACCAACACCGGCTTAATCGCTAAAGATGAGGCGGTCTGCATGAGACGCGAGATTTGCCAAGGGCGGCAAGGCCGTTTCTGGGCTGAATTTTGTAGGTCGCACCGTGCGAGTTCAAGCTCGGCGGGATGGACAGGCCAAGCGCCGGGCAAGATCAGGATTTGATCATAACCGGCATGGTGCAACCTGCAAGTCGCTTCGGCGGCTTGTAACTGAAGGAGAGAGCAGGTGGATAGAGCTGCAAAACGTGAGCTCGTCGCCCAGATGCACGAGGTGTTCAAGGACGCCGGTGTCGTCGTCGTGGCCCACTATGCTGGCCTTTCCGTTGCCCAGATGACGGACTTTCGCAATCGCATGCGCGAGGCGGGTGGTCAGGTCAAAGTGGCAAAGAATAGGCTGGCAAAGCTAGCGCTCCGCGACACCGACGCTGCTGCAATCGAGGATCTGTTCAAGGGACCAACCTGTGTGTCCTATTCGCAAGATCCGATTGCTGCCGCCAAGGTGGCCGTCAATTTCGCCAAGGAGAACAATAAGCTCGTGATCCTCGGAGGCACGATGGGTGCAAACCCACTCGATGCCAATGGCGTCAAAGCGCTCGCAGAACTGCCCTCGCTCGATGAACTGCGCGGCACGCTCGTCGGCCTTATCCAGGCGCCGATGTCGAAGCTGGTGCGCATCATCAACGAGCCGGGTGGCAAGCTTGCCCGCGTCATTCAGGCCAAAGCTTCCCAGGATGAAGCGGCTTGAGGCGGGTCTTTGAACTCAACTTTGGTGCGCACACCGCGTGCGCAATAGGCGGGTCCAGCCTGCCACAGCAAATCTCGAAGGGAACTGATAAATGACTGATATCGCAAAAATCGCGGAAGACCTTTCCGGCCTCACTGTCCTTGAGGCGGCGGAACTCGCCAAGATGTTAGAGGAAAAGTGGGGCGTCTCGGCGTCTGCCGCAGTTGCAGTGGCTGCTGCGCCTGGTGCTGCTGCGGCCGCAGCACCGGTTGAAGAGAAAACCGAGTTCACGGTCGTCCTCAAGGCTGCCGGCGACAAGAAGATCAACGTGATCAAGGAAGTCCGCGCGATCACCGGCCTTGGCCTCAAGGAAGCCAAGGAATTGGTCGAAGCCGGCGACAAGTCGGTCAAGGAAGACATTTCGAAGGACGAAGCAGAAGAAATCAAGAAAAAGCTCGAAGAGGTCGGTGCCACTGTCGAGCTGACCTGAGACGAGGCCCACAGGGGCGGCGCTTGCCGTGCCTGTGGGCAAAATTTCCGGACGGTTTCCCGGAGCGCATGTCGAGGGCTATACAACCTTGATGCGTGCGCTCCGGTGAACCGTTTCTAAGGCCGGGACAATGATCGCAGGTTCACCGAACCCGGCATTGGCGCTGCCGAACCGAGGCACACCCGGGTTAGGGGTGTCGGCGGCCGCCCCGCAAGCGAGATGAGGAGCCAGCATGAACGCAATCCAGAAATACGGGACTTTCACCGGTCGTAGTCGGCTTCGCAAGCAGTTCGGACACATCCGTGAAGTGGCCCGGATGCCCAACCTCATCGAGGTGCAGAAGAGTTCCTACGATGATTTTTTGATGGTGAAAGAGCCTGAAGGCGGGCGTCCTGATGTTGGTCTCCAGGCCGTCTTCAAGTCGGTTTTCCCGATTTCGGACTTCTCCGGCCGGTCGACCCTCGAGTTCGTTCACTACGAATTCGAGCCGCCGAAGTACGACGTCGAAGAGTGCATGCAGCGCGATATGACCTATTCGGCGCCGCTCAAGGTCAAGTTGCGCCTGATCGTCTTCGACATCAACGAGGAAACCGGCTCACGCTCCGTCAAGGACATGAAGGAGCAGGACGTCTACATGGGCGATATGCCCTTAATGACGACCAATGGCACGTTTGTCATCAACGGTACCGAGCGTGTGATCGTCAGCCAGATGCACCGCTCGCCCGGCGTGTTCTTCGATCACGACCGCGGGCGCACGCACGCCTCCGGCAAACTGTTGTTTGCAGCCCGCATTATTCCCTATCGCGGTTCCTGGCTCGACTTCGAGTTCGATGCCAAGGACATTGTCTATGTGCGCATCGATCGCCGCCGCAAAATCCCGGTCACGACGTTGCTCTATGCCCTTGATCTCAACGATGAAGAGATCCTCGCGGTGTTTTACGACAAAGTCCGGATCAAGGATTCAAAGCGCGGTTGGCGGATGCCGTTCGTGCGCGAAAAATGGCGCGGTGCGGTTCCGAGCGCCGACCTGGTCAATGCCAAGACCGGCGATGTTGTCGTCAAGGCCGGCGAGAAAGTCACCGCCCGCCGTGCCCGTGAGCTTGCTGAAAACGGGCTGACCGAGATCCTCGTGTCCTCGGAGGAGCTGTCCGGTCGCTATCTCGCCGAAGACATCGTCGACCTCAAGACCGGGCAGATCTTCGGCGAAGCTGGCGATGAACTCAGCGCCGACCTGTTGGCAGAGCTTAAAGACCAGAAGGTCAAGCAGTTCGATATTCTCGACATTGACCATGTCACGGTCGGCGCCTTCATGCGCAACACGCTGAAGCTCGATAAGGCCTCGAACCGCGAAGAGGCGTTGATGGACATCTACCGGGTCATGCGGCCCGGTGAACCGCCGACGCTGGAAGCTGGCGAAGCGCTGTTCCACGGCCTGTTTTTCGATCCCGAACGCTATGATCTGTCGGCCGTCGGACGTGTGAAGATGAACATGCGTCTTGATCTCGATGCCGAAGACACGGTGCGCACGCTGCGCAAGGAAGACATTCTCGCGGTCGTCAAGACGCTGGTCGACCTGCGCGATGGCAAGGGCGATATCGACGATATCGACCACCTCGGCAACCGCCGCGTACGCTCGGTTGGCGAATTGATGGAGAACCAATACCGCGTCGGCCTGCTGCGCATGGAGCGCGCGATCAAGGAGCGCATGAGCTCGGTCGACATCGACACGGTCATGCCGCAGGACCTGATCAACGCCAAACCGGCGGCTGCCGCCGTACGCGAGTTCTTCGGTTCTTCGCAGCTGTCGCAGTTCATGGACCAGACCAATCCGCTGTCCGAAATCACCCACAAGCGGCGCTTGTCGGCGCTCGGCCCGGGTGGTCTGACACGCGAACGGGCGGGCTTCGAGGTCCGCGACGTGCACCCGACCCACTACGGCCGGATTTGTCCGATCGAGACGCCGGAAGGCCCGAACATCGGCCTGATCAACTCGTTGGCGACGTTTGCGCGGGTCAACAAGTATGGCTTCATCGAAAGCCCCTACCGCCGCGTGCGCGATGGCAAGGTCACCGACGAGGTTGTCTATCTGTCCGCCATGGAGGAGATGCGCCACAACGTTGCCCAGGCCAATGCGCCGATTACCGATGACGGTGCTCTGACCGGCGATCTCGTGACCTGCCGCTATCAAGGCGATGTGCAGCTCGTCCCGCGGGAGCGGGTCGACTATATCGACGTGTCGCCAAAGCAGCTGGTGTCGGTGGCCGCCGCGCTGATCCCATTCCTCGAGAACGACGACGCCAACCGGGCCTTGATGGGCTCGAACATGCAGCGTCAGGCGGTGCCGCTAATCAAGGCTGAGGCACCGTTGGTCGGCACCGGCATGGAGCAGGTCGTGGCGCGCGATTCCGGTGCGGCAATCGCGGCGCGCCGCACCGGCATTGTCGATCAGGTCGATGCGACGCGCATCGTTGTGCGCGCCACCGAAGAGACCGATCCCTCGAAGCCGGGTGTCGACATCTACCGTTTGCGCAAGTTTCAGCGGTCCAACCAAAACACGTGCATCAACCAGCGACCACTGGTCAATGTCGGTGACGGCGTGCGTGGCGGTGAGATCATCGCCGATGGTCCCTCGACCGACCTTGGTGACCTGGCGCTTGGCAAGAACGTGCTCGTCGCCTTCATGCCCTGGATGGGCTACAACTTCGAAGATTCGATCCTGCTCTCCGAGCGCGTCGTTTCCGAAGACGTCTTCACCTCGATCCACATCGAGGAATTCGAGGTGATGGCGCGCGACACCAAGCTCGGCCCCGAGGAGATCACGCGCGACATTCCGAACGTGTCGGAAGAGGCCCTGAAGAACCTCGACGAGGCGGGCATCGTCTACATTGGCGCCGAGGTTCACCCGGGCGACATCCTGGTCGGCAAGATTACGCCGAAGGGTGAAAGCCCGATGACACCGGAAGAAAAACTGCTGCGCGCGATCTTCGGCGAGAAGGCCTCGGACGTGCGCGATACCTCGTTGCGCCTGCCGCCGGGCGTCGTCGGCACCATTGTCGAAGTCCGCGTCTTTAACCGCCATGGCGTCGACAAGGATGAGCGCGCCATGGCGATCGAACGCGAGGAGATCGAAAGCCTCGCCAAGGACCGCGACGACGAGTTGCAGATCCTCGATCGCAACGTTTACGGCCGCTTGCGCCAATTGCTGCTCGGCAAGGAAGTTGCAAAGGGACCGCGCGGCGCCCGCAAGGGCACCGATATCGACGCGCAAACCCTTGATGATATTCCGCGCAGCCAGTGGTGGGAGATCGGCCTCGCCGATGATGGCGCGCAAGGCGAAGTCGAGGCGATCAACAAGCAGTACGAAGACGCCAAGAAGAGCCTTGAGCGGCGCTTTGTCGACAAGGTCGACAAGCTGCAACGCGGCGATGAACTGCCGCCCGGCGTCATGAAGATGGTCAAGGTTTTCGTCGCCGTGAAGCGCAAGCTGCAACCGGGCGATAAGATGGCCGGGCGCCACGGCAACAAGGGCGTCGTCTCGCGCATCGTACCACAGGAAGACATGCCGTTCCTCGAGGACGGCACGCCGGTCGACGTCGTGCTCAACCCGCTCGGCGTGCCGAGCCGCATGAACGTCGGTCAGATCCTGGAGACCCATCTCGGTTGGTCGTGCCGTGGTCTCGGCCGTATTATCGACGAGGCAATGCAGGGCTACGAGGAGGTCCAGGATACCTCATCACTGCGCCAGCATCTCAAGACCATTTATGGTGATCAGGACGGCGTCGCCAAGCTGAGTGATCCGGAGGTGCTATTGCTGGGCGATCAGTTGCGCAGCGGGGTTCCGATTGCGACCCCGGTGTTCGATGGTGCGCGTGAGCCTGACATCGTCGAGATGCTCAAACTGGCGGGCTTTGATTCGAGCGGTCAGGTGACGTTGATTGATGGGCGCACTGGCGAACCGTTCGATCGTAAGGTGACCGTCGGCTACAAGTATCTCCTGAAGCTGCACCACCTGGTCGACGACAAGATCCACGCCCGCTCGATCGGCCCCTATAGCCTTGTCACCCAGCAGCCGCTGGGCGGCAAAGCGCAGTTCGGCGGTCAGCGCTTTGGTGAAATGGAAGTGTGGGCATTGGAGGCCTACGGTGCCGCCTACACATTGCAGGAGATGCTCACGGTCAAATCCGACGATGTCGCTGGGCGCACCAAGGTTTACGAGTCCATCGTTCGCGGTGATGACGGCTTCGAGGCCGGAATTCCGGAAAGTTTCAACGTGCTGGTCAAGGAGATGCGTGCGCTTGGTATGCACGTTGACCTGATCGACTCGGAAGTCGATGCAATCGAGGAGGATGAGGAGGCAGCGCCACGCGTTCAGCTGCCTCCGGCAGCGGAATAGATCTGGTTGAGAGTATGGCGCGCGGGCGGCGGCCCCACCGCCCGGCCCCGTCGGTGAGAATTTTGCGCAGTAAGGGAATTTTGCGCAGTAAGGAATGTGCGAACTCTGCGAGTGATGTGGTTTCGGTCTGGCCCGGAGATTGAAAACCGCAACGAAACACAAGCCAGCTATGGCATTTCACCAGGCAATAGGCGGCCCCGCCCGGCCGCCTGCTGAGGAGATGAGCGAATGAACGAGATCACGAACCTATTCAAGCAGCAGCAGCAGGCGCTGCCGACGTTCGACCAAATCAAGATCTCTATCGCCAGCCCGGATGATATCCTGTCGTGGTCGTTCGGCGAAATCAAAAAGCCGGAAACGATCAACTACCGGACCTTCAAGCCGGAGCGTGACGGCCTGTTTTGTGCGCGCATATTCGGTCCGATCAAGGACTATGAATGCCTGTGCGGCAAGTATAAACGCATGAAGTACAAGGACATCGTTTGCGAAAAGTGCGGTGTCCAGGTGACGCTTGCCAAGGTGCGCCGTGAACGGATGGGCCACATTGATCTGGCCGCGCCGGTGGCGCACATCTGGTTCCTGAAGTCGCTGCCGAGCCGCATCGGCCTGCTGCTCGACATGTCGCTGAAGGATCTGGAACGCGTTCTCTACTTCGAGAACTACGTGGTCATCGAGCCGGGTATCACGACCTTCGCCGACATGGAGCTGCTGTCGGAAGAGCAGTACAATCAGGCGCTCGACGAATTCGGGCCGGACAGTTTCACCGCCGGCATCGGCGCCGAAGCGATCCGCGAGATCCTGGCCGCCATGGACCTCAATGCGATCCGTGATACGCTGCGCGAAGAGATTGCCGAGACCACATCGGAACTGAAGCAAAAGAAGCTTGCAAAGCGCCTCAAGGTGATCGAAGCGTTCATCGCTTCCGGCAATCGGCCGGAGTGGATGATCCTGACCGTCGTGCCGGTCATTCCGCCGGAATTGCGGCCGCTGGTGCCGCTTGATGGCGGCCGCTTTGCAACATCCGATCTCAACGATCTCTATCGCCGCGTGATCAACCGCAACAATCGCCTCAAGCGGCTGATGGAGCTGCGCGCGCCCGACATCATCATTCGCAACGAAAAGCGGATGCTGCAGGAATCCGTCGATGCCCTGTTCGACAACGGTCGCCGCGGCCGCGTCATCACCGGTGCCAACAAGCGCCCGTTGAAATCGCTGGCCGACATGTTGAAGGGCAAGCAGGGCCGGTTCCGCCAGAACTTGCTTGGCAAGCGCGTCGACTATTCCGGCCGTTCGGTGATCGTGGTCGGCCCGAACATGAAGCTGCATCAGTGCGGCCTGCCAAAGAAGATGGCGCTGGAGCTGTTCAAGCCGTTTATCTACGCGCGTCTGCAGGCGCTGCAGCAGGCCGCCACCGTCAAGCAGGCCAAAAAGCTGGTGGAGAAGGAAAAGCCGGAAGTCTGGGACGTGCTCGACGAGGTTATTCGTGAGCACCCGGTGCTCTTGAACCGTGCCCCGACGTTACACCGCTTGGGCATTCAGGCCTTCGAACCGGTGCTTATCGAAGGTAAGGCTATTCAGCTGCACCCGCTGGTTTGTGCAGCCTTCAACGCCGACTTCGACGGCGACCAAATGGCGGTGCACGTACCGCTGTCACTGGAAGCCCAGCTCGAAGCCCGCGTCCTGATGATGTCGACCAACAATATTCTGCATCCGGCCAGCGGCGATCCGATCATCGTGCCGTCGCAGGACATTGTTCTCGGCCTCTATTACCTGTCGCTCATCAAGGACGGCGAGATCGGCGAAGGTATGATCTTCGGCTCGGTTGCCGAAGTGCGTCATGCGCTTGAGGCCGGCGTCGTTGGCCTCCACGCCAAGGTCAAGGCGCGGTTCGCTGAGGTCGACGAAGAGGGCAACGAAGTTACCAAGGTCTACGACACCACGCCCGGGCGGATGCTGCTTGGCGAACTGCTGCCGAAGCGGCCCAACGTCGGTTTTGACCTGGTCAACCAACTGCTCACCAAGAAAGCTATCTCGCGCATGATTGACGCTGTCTACCGTGGCTGCGGCCAGAAGGAGACGGTGATCTTCGGCGACCGCATCATGATGTTGGGCTTCGATTATGCGTTCAAGGCCGGCATTTCGTTCGGCAAGGACGACATGGTTGTTCCCGACACCAAATCGAAGATCGTCAACCAGACCAACGAACTCGTCCTCGAGTTCGAGCAGCAATACAACGATGGCCTGATCACCAAGCTTGAAAAGTACAACAAGGTCGTCGATGCGTGGTCGAAGTGCACCGATCAAATCTCCAAGGAGATGATGGACCGCATTTCCAGCGTGCAGCAGGACAATGCCGGTCACGATCGGCCGATCAACTCGGTCTATATGATGAGCCATTCCGGTGCCCGAGGTTCGCCAACCCAGATGCGTCAGCTGGCGGCGATGCGCGGCCTGATGACGAAGCCGTCCGGCGAAATCATCGAAACGCCGATCATTTCCAACTTCAAGGAAGGCTTGAGCGTTCTCGAATACTTCAACTCGACCCACGGTGCGCGCAAAGGCTTGGCCGATACGGCCTTGAAGACGGCCAACTCGGGCTATCTGACCCGCCGCCTGGTCGACGTCGCACAGGATGCGATCATCAGCGAGAACGATTGCGGCACCGATGCCGGCATCAACGTCCAGGCCGTCGTCGATGCCGGTCAGGTCCTTGTCTCCTTGGCTGATCGGGTCTTGGGTCGGACCGCCGCCGAAGATATCCGGGATCCGGAAACCGGCGAGATCCTCGTCGATGACGGCGAACTGATCGAGGAACGCCATTCCGAGGCGATCGAGAAGGCGGAACTCCAGGAGGCTCGCATTCGTTCGGTGCTGACCTGTGAGACGACCCATGGTGTTTGTGCCAAGTGTTACGGTCGCGATCTCGCACGCGGGACGCCGGTCAACATTGGCGAGGCGGTCGGTGTGATTGCCGCACAATCGATCGGTGAACCGGGCACGCAGTTGACCATGCGCACGTTCCACATTGGCGGTGCGGCGCAGGTGACCGACACCTCGGTGATGGAGTCCAACTTCAACGGCACCGTCAAGGTCAAGAACCGCAATGTCGTCAAGAACGGTCGCGGTGAACTGGTCGCGATGGGCCGCTCCATGGCGATCACCATCACCGATCAATCCGGTAAGGAGCTCGCCACCCAGAAGGTCAGCTACGGCGCCCGTATGCTGGTCGATGACGGCGACACCGTCACGCGCGGCACGCGGCTGGCGCAGTGGGACCCTTACACCCGCCCGATCCTGACCGAGGTTGACGGCTTCGTCGGCTACGAAGATCTCGTCGAAGGGGCATCGATGCGCGAACAGACCGATGAGGTCAAAGGCACATCGAACCGGGTCGTGATCGACTGGCGCGCCTCGCCGCGGGGTGCCGAGTTGAAGCCGGCGATCGTGGTCCAAGACAAGAAAGGCAAACCCATCGAGGTCGCACGTGGCGGCGATGCCCGCTATCTGTTGGCCAATGAGGCGGTGCTGTCGGTCGAGCCGGGCCAGGAGGTCAAGGCCGGCGATGTGCTGGCACGAATTCCTGTTGCATCGGCCAAGCAGAGCGATATCACGGGCGGTCTGCCGCGGGTTGCCGAACTGTTCGAGGCCCGCAGACCGAAGGATCACGCCATCATTGCCGAGGTCTCCGGCACGATTGAGTTCGGCAAGGACTACAAGAACAAGCAGCGCATTGCGATCCGTCCCGCTGAAGAGGACGCCGAACCGGTCGAATATCTCATTCCGCGCGGTAAGACGCTCGCCGTCCAGAACGGTGACCACATCGAGAAGGGCGACTATATCTATGACGGCCACCCGGCGCCGCACGATATCCTCGCCATCAAGGGTGTCGAGGAACTGGCCAACTACCTGATCAATGAGATCCAGGACGTCTACCGCCTGCAGGGTGTGACGATCAACGACAAGCATATCGAAGTGATTGTTCGTCAGATGCTGCAGAAGGTGGAGATCACGGATCCCGGCGAGACCGACTTTATCAAAGGGGAACAGA
Organism: Hyphomicrobiaceae bacterium; assembly: GCA_965223355.1. GTDB lineage: Bacteria > Pseudomonadota > Alphaproteobacteria > Rhizobiales > Hyphomicrobiaceae > Tectiglobus. Next base: position 130,125 of record CBDCWE010000003.1, on the reverse strand, counting down.
TCGACCGCATCGAGTTTGTCGAGAAGAACGCGGCGTTCGAAGCGACCGGCAAGCGCGCAGCAACGGTGCAGCCGGTTCTGCTTGGCATTACCAAGGCCTCGCTGCAGACCCGGTCGTTCATTTCCGCTGCCTCCTTCCAGGAGACCACGCGGGTGCTGACCGAGGCAGCCGTCGGCGGCAAGGTCGACACCCTTGAGGGTCTCAAGGAAAATGTGATCGTCGGCCGCCTGATCCCGGCCGGCACGGGCGGCATGCTGCGCCGTGTACGCCGTGTTGCAGCGCGCCGCGATGAGTTGATCGCACGCGAACGCGCCAAGGCGGAAGCCGAACAGGCAGCCCTGGTCAGCGACGCCGGTGACGACAGCGTCGCCCGCCGCCGTCGGCGCACGGAAGAGGCGGCAGAATAGGGTTGCTGCAGCCCGCCTGCCGCAGCCCAACCCAACCCAACACCGAGATATGCCGGGCCCCGCGCCCGGCATTCTTGTGTTGCACCGTCGAGCGCGTTGGCCGGCCCGGAGGCTGAACAAACGCGGCATTTGGTCGATTCATGACATTTTTTGCCGATTGGGATGTTCTGAGTGTTGACCATGACAGGTGGTGTGTATATGTTCCGCCAACTCTCACGGTAGGTGGTAGGCTATTGTTGCGCATGGTTTGATGCTGCAGCCTAAACGCTATCGTCCGATTGCAGAGAAAATTCGAAGTCAAGATCGCGGGTGACCGCGGTCCTCTGGGGGATGACCGGACCCGCTTGGCGGGATAGTCCGGTTATATCGTGTTGATCATACCCCGCCGGGCGGCGGGGAATGGCCAGGGAGCCGACAGGCGCATGCCGACGATACAACAGCTCATCCGCAAACCGCGGGAAAAGCAGATCAAACGTAACAAGGTGCCGGCCATGCAGGCCTGCCCGCAAAAGCGTGGCGTTTGTACGCGCGTTTACACAACGACGCCGAAGAAGCCGAATTCAGCGCTGCGCAAGGTTGCCAAGATCCGATTGACCAACGGCTTTGAAGTGATCGGCTATATCCCGGGCGAAGGCCACAATTTGCAGGAGCATTCCGTGGTGCTGATCCGCGGCGGCCGCGTCAAAGATCTACCGGGTGTGCGCTATCACATTATTCGCGGCGTGCTTGACACGCAGGGCGTCGCTGCACGGCGCCAGCGCCGCTCCAAGTACGGCGCCAAGCGGCCGAAGTAAGAGGTCAACCGGCATCGCAGCAAACCGCTACGGTGCCGTTTTGTTGTGCATCCGGTGCGCGTCGCCGGCTGCCGAAAGTCGAAGCTATCGTGAAGGACTAGCTCAATGTCCCGTCGCCACCGAGCGGAAAAGCGTGACGTCAATCCCGATCCGAAATTCTCGGATCAAGTGCTGACGAAGTTCATGAATGCGATCATGAAGGACGGCAAAAAGTCGACCGCTGAACGCATCGTGTACGGTGCGCTCGATCGCGCGGAGGAGCGCGCCAAACAGGATCCGTTGCAGATCTTCCATTCCGCGCTGGAGAATGTGATGCCGACGGTTGAGGTGCGCTCGCGCCGTGTCGGCGGTGCGACCTACCAGGTGCCGGTTGAGGTTCGTGCCGAGCGCCGTCAGGCGCTGGCGATCCGCTGGATCATCACGGCGGCGCGCAATCGCAATGAAAACACAATGGTTGACCGTCTGTCGGGTGAACTGCTGGATGCGTCCAACAACCGAGGAACCGCCGTTAAGAAGCGCGAGGATACGCACAAGATGGCGGAGGCAAACCGCGCCTTCTCCCACTACCGCTGGTAAGGGAAACCGTCGGAGAACGATCATGGCCCGCGAATACAAAATCGAGGACTACCGCAACTTTGGCATCATGGCTCACATCGATGCCGGCAAGACCACAACAACCGAGCGGATCCTCTACTACACCGGCAAGAGCCACAAGATTGGCGAAGTCCACGATGGCGCCGCCACCATGGACTGGATGGAACAGGAACAGGAACGCGGCATCACGATTACGTCGGCCGCGACGACGACGTTTTGGGAAGCGCGCGATGGCAAGAAGCGCCGGCTGAACATCATCGACACGCCGGGCCACGTCGACTTCACGATCGAGGTCGAGCGGTCGCTGCGCGTGCTCGACGGCGCCATCGCCCTGCTCGATGCCAACGCCGGCGTTGAGCCGCAGACCGAAACGGTCTGGCGCCAGGCCGACAAGTACAACGTGCCGCGCATGATCTTTGTCAACAAAATGGACAAGACGGGCGCGGACTTTGTTCGCTGCATCGAAATGATCAAGGACCGTCTCGGTGCCAAGCCGGTGGCCGTACAGTTGCCGATTGGCGCTGAAAACAACTTTACCGGCGTTGTCGATCTGATCGAGATGAAAGCGCTCGTCTGGCGGGCTGAGGAGCTCGGTGCGAAGTGGGATGTTGTCGATATCCCGGCCGACCTTGCCGATCAGGCCCGGCAATGGCGCGAAGCCATGATCGAAGCCGTCGTCGAGGTCGACGATGACGCCATGGAGGCCTATCTCGAAGGCCATGAGCCGGACAACGACAAGATCCGCGCGCTGATCCGCAAGGGCACGTGCGAGGTCTCGTTCTATCCGGTGCTGTGCGGGTCGGCGTTCAAAAACAAGGGCGTGCAGCCGCTGCTCGATGCCGTTGTCGATTATTTGCCGAGCCCGATCGAAGTTCCCGCGATCAAGGGCATCAATCCCAAGGACGGCTCCGAAATGGTGCGCAAGTCCGCGGATGACGAGCCCTTGTCGATGCTGGTCTTCAAGATCATGAACGACCCGTTCGTCGGCTCGCTGACGTTCGCGCGGATCTATTCCGGCACCGTTCAGTCCGGTGCATCGGTGATGAATACCGTGCGCGAAAGGCGCGAGCGCGTTGGCCGCATGCTGTTGATGCACTCGAACGATAAGGAGGAGATCTCCGAAGCGTTTGCCGGCGACATCGTTGCGCTGGTTGGCATGAAGGAATCGACCACGGGCGACACCTTGTGTGATACCAACAAGCCGGTGGTCCTGGAGCGCATGGAATTTCCCGAACCGGTCATCGAGATCTCAATCGAGCCAAACTCGAAGGGCGATCAGGAAAAGATGGGCATGGCGCTCAGCCGTCTCGCCAAGGAAGACCCCTCGTTTCGCGTCAAGTCCGACGAAGAGAGCGGCCAGACCATCATCGCTGGTATGGGCGAATTGCACCTCGACATCATTGTCGACCGCATGAAGCGCGAGTTCAAGGTCGAAGCGAATATTGGCCAACCGCAGGTCGCCTATCGTGAGACCGTGTCGCGGCGCGCCGAGGTTGACTATACGCACAAGAAGCAGTCCGGTGGTTCCGGCCAGTTCGCCCGCGTCAAAATCGTGATCGAGCCGAACGAGACCGGTGCCGGCAACGCGTTCAGCTCCGAAATCGTCGGTGGCGCGGTGCCGAAGGAGTATATCCCCGGCGTCGAAAAGGGTGTGCAGTCGGTGTGGGACTCAGGTGTGCTCATCGGCTTCCCGCTGGTCGATACCACTGTGACGCTGATCGACGGTGCCTACCACGAGGTCGACTCGAGTGCGATCGCGTTCGAGATCGCCGGGCGGGCAGCGCTGCGCGAGGGCTGCCAGAAGGCCGGCCCCAAGCTGCTGGAGCCGATTATGGACGTCGAAATCGTGACGCCTGACGAGTTCGTCGGCACCGTCATCGGCGACATCAACAGCCGCCGCGGCCAGGTCCGCGGCCAGGAAATGCGAGGCAACGCCAAGGTTGTCAGCTGCTTCGTGCCGCTGGCCAACATGTTCGGCTACATCAACACGCTGCGCTCCTCGACCCAGGGCCGTGCGTCCTACACGATGCAGTTTGCACATTACGCCGAGGTGCCGCGTCAGGTTGCAGACGAAGTCAAGGCAAAGTTTGCCTGACCAGAAGGTGGTTGAAGGAACACCGGTGGCGCCTCGGTGCCACCGGCGCGAACAGAACGAAACAGGAGCCCGGAAGTTATGGCGAAGGCAAAATTTGAGCGTAACAAGCCGCATGTAAACATCGGCACGATCGGCCACGTTGATCACGGCAAGACGTCATTGACGGCTGCGATCACGAAGGTTTTGGCTGAGAAGGGCCAGGCTGAGTTTTCGGCCTATGAGAACATTGACAAGGCGCCTGAGGAGCGCGAGCGCGGGATCACGATTTCGACGGCTCACGTAGAGTATGAGACGGATAACCGCCACTATGCGCATGTCGACTGCCCTGGCCACGCTGACTATGTCAAGAACATGATCACGGGTGCGGCGCAGATGGACGGTGCGATCCTGGTTGTTTCGGCAGCCGACGGTCCGATGCCGCAGACCCGCGAGCACATTCTTCTGGCGCGCCAGGTTGGTGTTCCGGCGCTGGTTGTATACATGAACAAGGTTGACCAGGTTGACGATGAGGAACTGCTGGAGCTTGTCGAGATGGAGGTGCGCGAGCTGCTCGACAGCTACGAGTTTCCGGGCGATGATATTCCTGTTGTGAAGGGCTCGGCGCTGTGTGCGCTTGAAGACCGCGAGGAGGCGATCGGCAAGCAGTCTGTCTTGAAGCTGATGGACGAGGTTGACGCCTACATCCCGACACCGGACCGCCCGAAGGACCAGCCGTTTCTGATGCCGATCGAGGACGTGTTCTCGATATCGGGTCGCGGCACGGTGGTGACAGGTCGTGTTGAGCGCGGCATCATCAAGGTTGGCGAGGAAGTCGAGATTGTCGGCATCAAGGAAGAGATCACGAAGACGACGGTGACGGGTGTCGAGATGTTCCGCAAGCTTCTCGATGAAGGCGAGGCCGGCGACAACATTGGCGCGCTGATCCGCGGCATTGGCCGTGACGAGGTTGAGCGCGGCCAGGTGTTGTGCAAGCCGGGCACGGTCAAGCCGCACAAGAAGTTCAAGGCGGAGGCCTACATTCTGACGAAGGAGGAGGGCGGGCGGCACACGCCGTTTTTCACCAACTATCGGCCGCAGTTTTACTTCCGCACGACGGATGTGACGGGTGTCGTGACGTTGCCGGAGGGCACCGAGATGGTGGTGCCGGGCGACAACGTGACCATGGATGTTGAGCTCATTCAGCCGATTGCGATGGAAGAAAAGCTGCGCTTTGCAATCCGCGAAGGCGGCCGCACCGTTGGCGCCGGCGTCGTCGCCGCCATCAGCGAATAGCACCAAACAGGTGAGCGCCCGACCCAGTCGGGCGCTTTTAACTTTGAGTCTCGGGACAGGTTGCGAAGTGAGATCAAGGCAATGAACGGCCAGAATATCCGGATCCGCCTCAAGGCGTTCGACCATCGCGTGCTCGATGCGTCGACCCGTGAGATCGTGAACACGGCAAAGCGCACGGGTGCGGAAGTGCGCGGACCGATCCCGTTGCCGACACGCAAGGAAAATTTCACGGTGATCCGTTCACCGCACATCGACAAGAAGAGTCGCGAGCAGTTCGAGATGCGCACCCACAAGCGCCTTCTGGACATCGTCGACCCGACACCGCAGACGGTCGATGCTCTGATGAAGCTCGACCTTGCAGCCGGTGTTGACGTTGAGATCAAGCTCTGAGGCTTAGGGCAAAGGTTGGGGTCCTCTGGTGCATGCGCCACGACCCGGATTGGAAGGAAGAAGCGACAATGCGCTGTGGATTGATCGCACAAAAGGTCGGTATGACGCGGGTGTTCCTGGACAGCGGCGAACACGTCCCCGTCACCGTCCTGAAATTGGAGTCCTGCCAGGTCATCGGCCAGCGCACCGACGCGCGCGACGGCTATACCGCCGTGCGCCTCGGCGCCGGCGCGCGCAAGCGATCGCGAACCTCCAAGGCAGAACAGCAGAACTTCGTGATCGCCAATGTCGAGCCGAAACGCAAGATCGTCGAATTCCGCGTCAGCCCGGAAAACCTGATCGATGTCGGCGCCACGATGTCGGCCGATCACTTTGTGCCGGGCCAGAGCGTCGACGTCACCGGCACCAGCCAGGGCAAGGGCTTTGCCGGTGCGATGAAGCGCTGGAACTTCGCAGGTCTTCGCGCCTCACACGGGGTGTCGATCTCGCATCGCGCGCATGGTTCGACCGGTCAATGCCAGGATCCCGGCAAGGTCTTCAAGGGCAAGAAGATGGCCGGTCATCTCGGCGCCGAGCGTGTCACGACCCAGAACCTCGAAGTCGTGAAGGTCGATGCCGAGCGTGGTCTGTTGATGATCAAAGGGGCCGTTCCCGGCCATAAGGGCGGCTGGATCATGGTCCGTGATGCTGCCAAGCGACCACTGCCGGATGGGGTTCCGACGCCGGGCGCGTTCGCGCCGCCGCTCGCAGCCGGTGCCAATACGCCGGCACCGCAGGCCGCACCGCAAACCGCAGCACCTGACGCCGGGGAGCAAGCCTAATGCAGGTCAATGTTACCAATCTCGATGCCGGCTCGGCTGGCACGATCGAGCTGAACGAGGCGATCTTCGGATTGGAGCCGCGCCAAGACCTGCTGCATCGCATGGTGCGCTATCAGCGCCTCAAGCGGATGGCCGGCACGCATCACGTCCAGGACCGCTCGGAGGTTACCGCAACCGGCCGCAAGTTCGTGCGCCAGAAGGGCTCGGGCAGTGCGCGCCACAGCACGCGCAAGGCGCCGCAGTTCCGCGGCGGTGGTAAATCGTTCGGCCCGAAGCCGCGCAGTCATGCCATCGGTCTGCCGAAAAAAGTGCGCGCGCTGGCGTTGCGCCATGCCCTGTCAGCCAAAGTCAAGGCCGGCGAACTGGTTGTCATCGATGAGGCGAGCTCAGACGACGGCAAGACCAAGTCGCTCAAAGCGCAGTTCGGCAAACTGGACTGGACCAACGCCTTGATCATCGCCGGCAGCGAAGTCGAACCGCTGTTCGCGCGCGCCGCCCGCAATATTCCGCACATCGACGTCCTGCCGGTTGAGGGCATCAATGTCTACGACATTCTGCGCCGTCACAAGCTGGTCCTGACAAAGGCCGCCGTCGCCGCGCTCGAGCAGCGCTTTGCCGCTGCCGGGACGGCGCAAACAACCACCGCAGGGGAGGCAGCCTGATGGTTCGCATCGATGCATACGACATCATCGTCTCGCCGGTCATTACGGAAAAGTCGACCGTTGCCTCGGAACACAACCAGGTCGTCTTCAACGTTCGCCGCGAGGCGACCAAACCGGCAATCAAGCAGGCTGTTGAGCAGCTTTTCAATGTCAAGGTGAAGGCTGTCAACACGCTGCTGCGCAAAGGCAAGCGCAAGGTTTTCCGTGGCATCCGCGGCCGCCAGAGCGATGTGAAGAAAGCGATCGTCACGCTGGAAGATGGTCATTCCATCGACGTGACGACAGGACTGTAAGAGGACCGAGCCATGGCACTCAAGACATTCCGCCCGACCTCAGCCGGTCTGCGCCACCTCGTGATCGTCGATCGTTCGCAGTTGTGGAAGGGCAAACCGGTCAAGGTGCTGACCGAGGGCAAATCGAAGTCTGGCGGGCGCAACAACACCGGCCGCATTACCTCGCGCCACATTGGCGGCGGCCACAAGCAGGCCTACCGCAAGATCGACTTCCGCCGCCGCAAGGCCGATGTGCCGGCGACGGTTGAGCGCCTGGAATACGATCCGAACCGCACCGCGTTCATCGCGCTGATCCGGTATCAGGACGGCGAGTTGTCCTACATCCTGGCGCCACAGCGCCTGGGCGTTGGCGACACCGTCGTCTCCGGCGCTCGCGTCGATGTCAAGCCGGGCAACGCGATGCCGCTGTCGGCGATGCCGATCGGTACGATCATTCACAACGTCGAACTGAAGCCCGGCAAGGGTGGCCAGATCGCGCGATCCGCCGGCGCCTATGTGCAACTCGTCGGGCGCGATGCCGGCTGGGCGATTTTGAAACTCAACTCCGGCGAAACCCGTCGGGTCAACGCTGAGTGCATGGCGAGTGTCGGCGCCGTCTCGAACCCGGACCATGCCAACACCGTGATCGGCAAGGCCGGCCGCGCGCGCTGGCACGGCAAGCGTCCACAAACCCGCGGCATCGAGATGAACCCGATCGATCACCCGAACGGCGGGCGCACCAACGGCGGGCGAACGTTCAAGACGCCGTGGGGCAAGATCGCGAAGGGTGTTCGCACCCGCAAGAACAAGGCAACGGACAAGTATATTGTCCGCAGCCGTCACCAGAACAGGAAGAAGTGAGTTAGGCGGCACCTGCCATCACCGGGCATCATCTGCCATCGCCAGGCATCAGATGGGATGATCGACCAAGGCGCGCTGCAAAGGAGATCAAAGCGTGACACGCTCAGTTTGGAAAGGACCGTTTGTCGACGGTTATCTTTTGAAGAAGGCGGAAAAGGTGCGCCAATCCGGGCGCAACGAAGTGATCAAGATCTGGTCGCGCAGATCAACGATCCTGCCCCAGTTCGTCGGCCTCACCTTCGGCGTCTACAACGGCAAGAAGCACATTCCGGTCTCGGTCACGGAAGACATGATCGGCCACAAATTCGGCGAGTTTTCGCCGACGCGGACCTACTACGGTCATGGTGCCGACAAGAAGTCGAGGCGCTAACGGGGAAAGACAAATGGGTAAGCCGAAACGCGAGCGCACACTTCCCGACAATGCGGCCAAGGCCGTGGTCCGGAACCTGCGCATCTCGCCACAGAAACTCAATCTCGTTGCCGGCCTGATCCGCGGCAAGAAGGTTGCCGATGCGCTCGCCGATCTCGAATTTTCGCGCAAGCGCATCGCCGTCGACGTGCGCAAATGCGTGATGTCGGCCGTCGCCAATGCCGAGAACAACCACGGTCTCGACGTCGATGATCTTGTCATCGCCGAGGCCTATGTCGGCAAGAACCTGATCATGAAGCGCTTCCGTGCGCGCGGCCGCGGCCGCTCGGCCGGGATTATGAAACCGTTCTCGCAGATCACCGTGATCGTGCGTGAGCAACTGCCAGAGGCATAGGAGCCGCAGTCATGGGTCACAAAGTCAACCCCGTCGGTTTGCGTGTCGGCATCAACCGCACCTGGGACAGCCGCTGGTATGCCAACACGGGCGAATACGGCAAGCTGTTGCATGAAGACATGCGCGTGCGCGAGCACATCATGAAAATGCAGCGCCAAGCCGGGATCTCGAAGGTCGTCATCGAGCGCCCGCACAAGAAGTGCCGCGTCACCGTCCATACCGCCCGCCCGGGTGTGTTGATTGGCAAGAAGGGTGCCGATATCGACAAGCTGCGCAATCAGCTCTCAGCATTGACCAGTTCGGAGGTGCACCTCAACGTCGTCGAAGTGCGTAAGCCCGAAGTCGATGCCACCTTGATTGCCGAGGGTATTGCCCAGCAGTTGGAGCGTCGCGTTGCCTTCCGCCGCGCCATGAAGCGGGCCGTGCAATCGGCCTTGCGGCTTGGCGCCCAAGGCGTCCGGATCAACTGTGCCGGCCGGCTTGGCGGCGCTGAGATCGCGCGCACCGAATGGTACCGCGAAGGCCGCGTGCCGCTGCACACGTTGCGTGCCGACATCGACTTCGGTTACGGCCGCGCCAAGACCGCCTACGGCATCATCGGCATCAAGGTCTGGATCTTTAAAGGCGAGATCATGGAGCACGATCCGATGGCATCGGAGCGCCGCGCCATTGAAATGCAGGAAGGCGGCGGCGGCGGGCGCCGTCGCGACAGCGATCGCGGCGACCGCTCGGGTGCCGGGCGCTAGGGATTAGTTCGAGGACCAAACAATGCTGCAGCCAAAACGGACAAAGTTCCGCAAGGCCCACAAGGGCCGGATCAAGGGCACGGCCAAAGGCGGCACGACCTTGAACTTCGGCTCACACGGCCTCAAGGCGGTCGAACCTGAACGCATCACCGCGCGCCAGATCGAGGCCGCGCGCCGTGCCATTACGCGCCACATGAAGCGTTCCGGCCGCGTCTGGATCCGCATTTTCCCGGACCTGCCGGTGTCATCGAAGCCGGCGGAGGTGCGGATGGGCAAAGGCAAAGGGGCGCCGGACTACTGGGCCGCACGTGTCAATCCCGGCCGCATCATGTTCGAGCTCGATGGCGTATCCGATCAGCTTGCGCGCGAGGCGTTGAAGCTCGGCGCTGCCAAGCTGCCGGTCAAGACGCGCATCGTGACGCGCATTACCTAGGCGGGAGAGTAGAGATGTCAGCATCGCAATTCCGCGATATGTCGTTGGACCAGCTCGACGACCAGCTCGTCAAACTCAAGCGCGAGCAGTTCAACCTGCGCTTTCAGGCAGCGTCCGGCCAGTTGGAGAATACCGCACGCATGCGCCAGGTCCGTCGCGACATTGCCCGTGTCAAAACGGTTGCGCGCGAGAAGCAGAACACCGACGCCAGGGAATAAGAGTTCAAGCCATGCCAAAACGAATTTTGCAGGGCACGGTCGTGTCCGACAAGAACGACAAGACGGTCGTCGTCGAAGTTGAGCGGCGCTATACGCATCCGCTTTACAAGAAGGTTGTGCGCCGCTCGAAGAAGTATCAGGCCCACGATGAGACCAACGGGCGCAAGGTTGGCGATACCGTCCGTATCCAGGAGACGCGTCCGATCTCGCGCAACAAGCGTTGGATCGTGATCGAAGAACCAACCGGCGAAGAACCAACCGCTTGAGGCGGCACGAGGCAAACGGCAGGGGAACGCGGCGCAACCCACGGCGCTGAGATCCCGGCAAGCAAAGCATAAAGGACTGGTCCGATGATCCAGATGCAGACCAATCTTGATGTCGCCGACAATTCAGGCGCACGCCGGGTGCAGTGCATCAAGGTGATAGGTGGCTCCAAGCGTCGTTATGCGCGCATTGGCGATATCATTGTGGTGTCGATCAAGGAGGCGATCCCGCGCGGCCGGGTCAAGAAGGGCCAGGTCATGAAGGCGGTCGTCGTGCGCACCGCCAAGGGCGTGCGCCGCCCCGACGGTTCGCTGATCCGTTTCGATCGCAATGCCGCGGTGCTGATCAACGCGGCCGGCGAGCCGATCGGCACGCGCATCTTCGGGCCGGTTACCCGCGAGTTGCGTGCCAAGAACCACATGAAAATCGTTTCGCTGGCACCGGAGGTGCTCTGAACATGGCGTCGTTGAAGTTTAAGAAGGGCGATCGCGTGATTGTGCTCACAGGTCGCGACAAGGGCAAGCAGGGCGAGATTTTGGTGATGATGCCGAAGGAAAACCGAGCCATCGTGCGCGGCGTCAACGTGGTGCGCCGCCATCGGCGCCAGTCGGCCCAGCAGGAAGGCGGCATTATCTCTAAGGAAGCGCCGGTCAACCTGTCCAATCTGGCCCACGAAGATCCCAACGATGGCAAGCCGACCCGCGTCGGTTTCAAGTTTATGGATGATGGCAGGAAAGTTCGCTTCGCCAAGCGTTCCGGCGAGCTGCTTCCGGATAGGAACTAAGTGATGGCGAAGGACAAACAAGGCAAAGGCAAGAAGGCCGAGGCTGCAGCAACCGCCGAAGAACCGCGCTCGTTCACCCGGCCGGAAGGCTACAAGCCGCGCCTCAAGATCGTTTACGAAGACAAGATCAAGTCGGCGTTGCGCGAGAAGTTTTCCTACAAGAACGTGATGCAGGTGCCGAAGATCCAGAAGGTCGTGATCAACATGGGCATTGGCGAGGCCGTCAACGACCGCAAGAAAGTTGAAAGCGCCGCCAACGATCTCAGCCTGATCGCAGGTCAACGCCCGCAGATCACCAAGGCGCGCAAGTCGATCGCAACGTTCAAACTGCGCGATGGCATGTCAATCGGCGCCAAGGTCACCCTGCGCGGCGACCGGATGTATGAATTCATCGACCGTCTGGTGACCATCGCACTGCCGCGCGTGAAGGACTTCCGCGGTCTCAACCCGAAAAGCTTCGATGGCCGCGGCAACTTCGCCATGGGCCTCAAGGAACACATCGTTTTCCCGGAGATCAATTACGACAAGGTCGACGAGATCTGGGGCATGGACGTGATCGTCGTGACCTCGGCGCCAACAGACGACGAAGCCCGCGAACTGTTGAGCCAGTTTAATTTTCCATTTCGAACCTAACCGACCAACCGAGGAACCCCGGCCGCCGCCGAAAGGCCTCTGGAGGACTGCATGGCTAAAGTAAGTGCAATCGAAAAAAACAAGCGCCGGCGTAAGCTGTCTGCGCAGCATGCCGACAAGCGTAAGGCTCTGAAGGCCGTTATCATGGATCGCACCAAGCCAATGGAAGAGCGCTTCGCGGCGCAACTGAAGCTGGCTCAGATGCCGCGCAACGGTGCCAAGAACCGTATTCGCAACCGCTGTGAGATCACCGGTCGCCCACGCGCCTTTTATCGCAAGCTGCAGATTTGCAGAAATCAGCTTCGGGAGTTGGCCGCGCAAGGTCGCATTCCCGGCATGGTCAAGTCGAGCTGGTAACGGAGGAAGGGAACAGGATGAACGATCCCATCGGTGATATGCTGACCCGCATCCGCAACGCTCAGATGCGCCGCCGTTCGAAGACGACGACCCCGGCGTCGACGATGCGCACGCGTGTGTTGGAGGTTCTCAAGGACGAGGGCTACATCCGCGGCTACTTGCAGGTCGAACACAAGGGTGCCCGCCCGGCAATTGAAATCGAACTGAAGTACAACAACGGTGAGCCGGCGATCCGCGACATCAAACGCGTTTCGAAGCCCGGCCGTCGGGTCTATTCCTCGGTCAAGGACATCCCGACGGTGGCCAACGGGCTCGGCGTTGTGATCCTGTCGACGCCGAAGGGTGTGATGTCGGACTGGCGCGCCCGCGAGGAGAACGTCGGCGGCGAGGTTCTGTGCAACGTATTCTAGTGGCGCGGTCGGGTGGCGCCCTCGACGGAGTGATTGGATAATGTCGCGAATTGGGAAGAGGCCGATCGTTGTGCCGGACAAGGTGACGGCGAGCGTTGATGGTCAATTGGTCAAGGTCAAGGGCCCCAAGGGCGAGCTGGCGTTCAGCTGTCCGGAAGATGTCAAGGTCGACATGGCGGACGGCACGATCACCGTGACCCCGGTTGATGAGACCAAGAAGTCGCGTTCGATGTGGGGGATGTCGCGCACGATGGTGCAAAACCTCATCACGGGCGTGACCGAGGGATACTCCAAGACGCTGGAGATCCAAGGTATCGGCTATCGCGCCGCGATGAAGGGCAAGGATACGCTGCAGCTCAGCTTGGGCTTCAGCCACGAGGTGCTCCACTCGGTGCCGAACGGCGTTGAGGTTGCGGTCAGCGGCGCCAAGCAGGAAATCGTCACGGTGAGCGGCATCAACAAGCAGCTTGTCGGCCAGGTCGCTGCCGAAATTCGCAGCTATCGTCCACCGGAACCCTATCAGGGCAAGGGCGTGCGCTATCAGGGTGAATACATCTTCCGCAAGGAAGGCAAGAAGAAGTAAGGACTTGAAGCATGGGTGCGCTGTCGCAATTCGACCGCCGCAAACTGCGCGTGCGGCGTCAGCTGCGCAAGGTATCGAAGGGCCGGCCGCGGTTGTCCGTCTACCGTTCGTCCAAGAACATCTACGCCCAGATTATAGATGATCAGTCCGGGCGAACGCTGGCTGCCGCTTCGACGCTTGACAAGGACCTGCGCGGCGGATTGAAGACCGGTGCGGATCGCGCCGCCGCCGAGGCCGTTGGCAAAGCCGTTGCCGAGCGCGCCGTTGCTGCCGGTATCAAGGACGTCGTCTTCGATCGCGGCGGATATATGTATCACGGCCGGGTCAAGGCCCTTGCCGACGGCGCCCGTGAGGGCGGATTGAGCTTCTAAGGAAAGGAATTCAGCGTGGCACGTGGGCCAGGAAGAGATCGCGGCCGGGATCGCGAGGAACGTGACAGCGAGTTCATCGACAAGCTCGTGCACATTAATCGTGTCGCCAAGACCGTGAAGGGCGGCAAGCGCTTCGGTTTCGCGGCGCTGGTCGTGGTTGGCGATCTCAAGGGCCGGGTCGGTTTCGGCCACGGTAAAGCGCGCGAAGTGCCGGAGGCCATTCGCAAGGCCAACGAGGCCGCGCGTCGGTCGCTCGTCCGGGTCCATCTGCGCGAAGGTCGCACGCTCGATCACGACAGCACCGGCCGCCACGGCGCCGGCAAGGTGTTGATCCGTTCGGCGCCGCCGGGAACCGGGATCATCGCCGGCGGTGCGATGCGGGCCGTGTTCGAGATGCTGGGCGTGCAGGACGTGGTTGCCAAGTCGATGGGCTCGGCCAATCCATATAACGTTGTGCGGGCCACATTCGATGCGCTGGGGCATCAGGAATCACCGCGCGCAGTCGCCGCTCGACGCGGCAAGAAGCCGGCCGAAATCAATGCCCGTCGCCGCGACGGCTCATCGGTCACAGAACAGCAACAACAACAGCAACAGCAGCAGCCGACCGGTGAAACCGAGGCGGCGGCCGCCGAAGCCTGAGCCAAAGGTCATCCTTTGCGGATCGGGAAAGGTTAGGGGCAGATGTCGGAAACTGCGAACGCCAAGACAATCACGGTCGAGCAAACTGGCAGCCCGTTGCGGCGTGATGGTAGCCAGCGCCGCACTCTCATTGGTCTCGGCCTCAACAAAATGAACCGTCGCCGCACGCTGGAAGATACGCCGGCCGTGCGCGGCATGATCCGGAAAGTCAGCCATCTTGTCCGCGTCGTGGATGAACAGGCATAAGCACAGCCACGAAAGGCTTTTCACAATGCGCCTCAACGAGATCAAGGACGGACCGGGCGCCGCCAAGCGCAAGGTCCGGGTCGGACGCGGTATTGGCTCGGGTGTCGGCAAGACCGGCGGTCGCGGCGTCAAAGGTCAGAAATCGCGATCCGGTGTCGCCATCAACGGCTTCGAAGGCGGCCAGATGCCGCTTTACCGTCGCCTGCCGAAGCGCGGTTTCAGCAAGTGGCGGCGCAAGCAGTTCAACGTCCTCAACATCGGCGTTTTGCAGGATGCCATCGATCGCGGTCGCCTCGACGTTGGCGCACCAGTCGATGTCGAGAGCCTGGTGGCTGCCGGCGTGCTGCGTCGCGCAAAGGATGGCTTGCGCGTACTTGGTACGGGCGAGATCACAGCAGCTGTCAAGATCACGGCCAACCACGTTACCCCGGCGGCGCGGGCGGCGATCGAAAACGCTGGCGGCAGTATTACGATCATTGAGAAGAAGGTGCTCGCCGCCGACGAGGAAAAGCGCGCCAAAACGGCCGCTAAGAAAGCGAAATCCTCGAACTGACGGAACAATTCGGCTGCGGTGAGCACACCAGCGGCTCGGAGAACTTGCGATTGCGCCCGATCGGGCCCATTTTGATCGTTGTTATCGTGTCGGGCGGCGTTGTGCACTCAATCGCAGCCGTTCCGAGTTCCGATTGAGAGCAGGTTGTTTTAATGTTCTGGGCCAGATGCCGGCCGCCGGTGCGAGGTGGTGCAATGTCTGTTGCTCCAGAACACGGTCAAGCGGCTGGCTCGGGAGACGGTCGGGGCGGTCAAGACGGTCGGGCCGGTCAAGACGGTCGGGGGCGGTCGAGACGGTCGGGGGCGGTCGAGACGGTCGGGGCCCAAGCATCGGTGCGCCAACACGGGTTGACCGGCCGCGCCGGTCGTCGCAGTTGACGATGCATTGGTATTGCGGCCACAAACGCGAGCGGCGCGAACACAGAGGGCATATGTCTGCTCACGGTCGAAAGCGGACCGGCTTTCAATCAGGCAGGTTGCTCCAAGTTTACCGCCGCAGTCGTTGCAACGGCTGCGGCATCCGTGGGAGACTGAGAGATGGCATCAGCCGCCGAACAATTGGCCGCCAATATCAATTTTGGTGCATTTGCAAAGGCTGAAGAACTCAAAAAGCGCATTTGGTTCACGCTTGGCGCGCTGTTGATCTATCGCTTTGGTACCTTCATACCGCTGCCCGGTGTCGATAGCGTTGCCTTCTCCGAGACCTTCAACAACAACGCTGCCGGCATACTCGGCATGTTCAACATGTTCTCTGGCGGCGCCGTTGAGCGCATGGCGATCTTCGCGCTCAACATCATGCCCTATATTTCAGCCTCGATCATCATGCAGTTGCTGTCATCGGTCGACAAGCGTTTGATGGCGCTCAAGAAGGAAGGCGAACAGGGCCGCAAGCAGATCAACCAGTATACCCGCTATCTGACCGTCGCACTGGCCGCGTTTCAGGCCTATGGCATCGCGATTGGCCTTGAAGCCTCGCAATCACGCACCGGTCCGGTGGTGCCGGATCCGGGTTGGTTCTTCCGCATGAGCACGGTGATTACGCTGGTCGGCGGCACCATGTTTCTGATGTGGCTTGGGGAACAGATTACGGCGCGCGGTGTTGGTAACGGAATTTCCCTGATCATCTTTGCCGGGATCGTGGCCGCGTTGCCCAATGCCATAGTCCAACTGTTCGAAACCTCACGCCAAGGCAATCTGTCGACCTTCGGCTTGCTGCTGTTGCTCGCGACCATGATCGCAGCGGTGGTCGTGATCGTCTTCATGGAGCGCGCCCAACGACGGCTGCTGGTGCAATATCCCAAACGCCAGGTCGGCAACCGGATGTTCCAGGGCGATTCCTCCCACCTGCCGCTGAAGCTGAACTCCGCCGGTGTGATCCCGCCGATCTTTGCCTCATCGCTGCTGTTGCTGCCGATCACGGTCGCCAGTTTCTCGGCCGGCTCGGCCGGCACATCGGCACCGGAGTGGTTGACGTTCATCACCACCTCGGTGGGCTATGGTCAGCCGCTGCACATGTTCTTCTATGTTGTGCTGATCATGTTCTTCTGCTTCTTTTATACCGCCGTGGTCTTCAATCCTCAGGAAACAGCCGACAATCTGCGAAAGTACGGCGGCTTTCTGCCGGGGCGTCGACCGGGCGCGCAAACTGCCGAATACATCGACTATGTGCTGACGCGCATTACCGTGGTTGGTGCGATATACTTGGCAGCGGTGTGTTTGCTGCCGGAAGTGTTGATCGCGAACCTCGGCATTCCATCGTCGTTCGGCGCCGTACTCGGGGGTACATCCCTGCTCATCGCTGTCAGCGTGACGATGGATACCGTCGCCCAGGTTCAGAGCCATCTGGTGGCGCACCAATACGAAGGCTTGATCAAGAAGAGCAAGCTGCGCGGCGCATCATCATCACGGGGGCGCAAATGAAGATCATTTTGCTCGGTCCACCCGGGGCCGGCAAGGGAACTCAGGCCGAGCGTATCGTCGAGACGCGGGGCATCGTGCAATTGTCGACCGGCGACATGCTGCGCGCCGCGGTTGCGGCGGCAACACCGGTCGGGCTGCAGGCCAAGGCCGTCATGGATGCCGGCGGCCTGGTCAGCGACGACATCGTTGTCGGTATCGTCTCCGACCGGATCGACGAGCCGGACTGCTCCAACGGTTTCATTCTCGACGGTTTCCCGCGTACTGTTCCGCAGGCGGAAGCGCTCGATGGGCTACTGCAGCAGAAGGGCATGCAGCTCGACGTCGTGATCGAGATCGTCGTCGATGAGGATGCGCTGCTGGCCCGCATCGCCAAACGCGCCGAGGAGGCCAAGGCGGCCGGTCGGGACGTCCGCAAGGACGACAACCCCGAGGCTTTCAAGCAGCGTCTGGTGGCCTACCGCGAGCAAACGGCGCCGGTGTCGCGCTACTATGCGCGCTCAGGCCGCCTCCAAACCGTCGACGGTATGCGTTCGATCGCGGAGGTTTCGGCCGAGATCGACAGGGTCCTCGGCTGATCGATCATCATCGCTCGGGCCAAGCTGCGGCGGTAGCGCCATCGTGGCGGCTTGCCGCGGTCAAACGGCATTGACGCGGCGGATCGGCGAAGGTACAACACTGCGTTTTCATGACGCACCCAATGTTCGCTGCCTCCTGCGTGAGGGAGGCTGGCAAATCGTTGGGCCATTGGCGTTTCGATGACGTGGCAGGCAAAGTGGGACCTGCCACTGCAACACGACCGCGCCGGCTTGAGCCAGCCGGTTCGACCCCGCCGGCTATAGCACGCGTTGGGCGCTCCTTATCAGGCACGCTCGGCATCGTTATCTGATCAGGAGACCTGAATTGGCCCGTATCGCAGGCGTTAATATTCCGACGCAAAAGCGAGTTGTGATCTCGCTGCAGTACATCCACGGCATTGGCCCCAAGTTCGCGAAAGAAATTTGCGAAAAGGTCGGCGTGCCGGAAGCCCGCCGCGTCAACGAGTTGTCGGATACCGAGGTTCTGCAGATCCGCGAAGCCATCGACCGCGACTACATGGTCGAGGGTGATCTGCGTCGGGACACCGGCATGAACATCAAACGGCTGATGGACCTGGGCTGCTACCGCGGCTTGCGCCATCGTCGCAATCTGCCGGTTCGCGGACAGCGAACCCACACCAATGCGCGCACCCGCAAGGGCCCGGCAAGGCCGATTGCCGGCAAGAAAAAGGCGACCCGCTAAGCAACTCGCAGATCTTGGCCGCGTGGTGCGCCGTTTGGAGTGCGCATCGACCGCATCGCAGTGCGGGTCGGGATCTGCCTGAAACCAATCAACGGCGAGAGTAACAACCACAATGGCAAGAGATCAGCAGCGCGGCAAAGTCCGCCGCCGCGAGCGCAAGAATATCAGTTCCGGAGTTGCGCATGTCAATGCCAGCTTCAACAATACGATGATCACCATCACGGATGCACAGGGCAACGCCATTTCGTGGTCGTCGTCCGGCGCGATGGGCTTTAAGGGATCGCGCAAATCGACCCCGTTCGCAGCGCAGATGGCAGCAGAAGATGCCGGCCGCAAGGCCGCCGATCACGGCATGAAAGTGCTTGAAGTCGAGGTTTGCGGGCCCGGTTCCGGCCGTGAATCAGCGTTGCGCGCTTTGCAGGCCGCCGGCTTCCAGATCACGGCCATCCGTGACGTGACGCCGATCCCGCACAACGGTTGCCGCCCGCGCAAGCGCCGCCGGGTCTGATCGCCGATTTCCTAGAGTAACCTGCCTTTATTCGAAATCGGAACGATCCGGAATAAAGGCACAAAGTTGCTCGCCTCTAAAGTGGCGATCATCTTTGTGCTTTAAGTTGGAACCGCAATAGCGGTTCCAACTTAAAGCACGACGATCTAGTGTTCTGGATCAAACGCTTGGCTCCCGGGTGGAACTCGTCAAGCGCCTGTTGCTCCAGAACACAAACCAAAGGTTGGCCTAGTTTTCCGGTGGAGACGGATCGGTAGCATCCGTCGGATTGGGAACACTAGCGTCATCGGCCCTGGCAAGATCGATTGCCCCGGGCCATCCGACGGAACCCAGGAGACGGCCGCGCCCGGCCATGGATCGGGCGGAAGGCGGGTGGATCTCCTTAGTAGACGAGGCCTGATGTGATGAACGTTCTCCAAAAGAACTGGCAAGACCTGATCAAGCCGAACAAACTCGGTGTCGAACAGGGTCGTGACCGCGAGCGCATTGCAACGGTTGTTGCCGAACCGCTCGAGCGCGGGTTCGGCATGACGTTGGGCAATGCCTTGCGTCGCGTTCTGCTGTCGTCGTTGCAAGGTGCGGCGATCAAGACCGTGCAGATCGACGGCGTGCTGCACGAGTTTTCTTCGATCCCGGGTGTGCGCGAAGATGTCACCAACATCATCCTCAACATCAAAGACATTGCGCTGCGCGTCCATTCCGAAGGCATCAAGCGCATGGTCCTGAAAAAGGAGGGCCCGGGCGCTGCGACGGCCGCCGATATCGAGACCAGTTCAGAGGTTGAAATTCTGAACCCCGAGCATGTGATTTGCCATCTCGATCAGGGCGCGTCGGTTCGCATGGAATTCACGGTGGACATCGGCAAGGGCTATGTGCCAGCCGAGCGCAATCGTCCCGAAGATGCGCCGATTGGACTGATCCCGGTCGACAGTCTGTACAGCCCCGTCAAGAAGGTGTCCTACAAGGTTGACAACACCCGTGAGGGTCAGATCCTCGATTACGACAAGCTGACGCTGACGGTCGAGACCGACGGCTCGATCCGGGCCGAGGATTCCGTGGCGCTGGCCGCCCGGATCCTGCAGGATCAGCTTGCGATTTTCATCAACTTCGAAGAGCCGAAGAAGCCGGAAGTCGAACAGCAGCATCCGGAGCTGTCGTTCAACGCCGCCCTGCTCAAGAAGGTCGACGAACTCGAACTGTCGGTGCGGTCGGCCAACTGCCTGAAGAACGACAACATCGTCTACATTGGCGATCTGATCCAGAAGAGCGAAGCGGAAATGCTGCGCACGCCGAACTTCGGCCGCAAGTCGCTCAACGAAATCAAAGAAGTTCTGGCGACAATGGGTCTCCATCTTGGTATGGAGGTGCAGAACTGGCCGCCGGACAACATCGAAGAGCTGGCAAAGCGCTTCGAAGACCAGTACTAGAGCAACCTGCCTTTATTCGGAATCGGAACGATCCCGAATAAAGGCAGAAAGTTGTTCGCCTCTAAAGTGGCGATCATCTTTGTGCTTTAAGTTGAAACCGCAATAGCGGTTCCAACTTAAAGCACGATGATCTAACGGGTCGGCCACCGGGACTAGTCCGCCCTAACCGGCGGGACCCGGGCCGGCCGCTGTCATCAGCGAGGTGAGGCAGCAGAACCTCCCCGCAAAACAACCACAAGGGTCATAGCTATGAGACACAGAAAACAAGGTCGCCGCTTTAGCCGCGATTCCGGCCATCGCCAGGCGATGTTCTCGAATATGGCGGCGGCACTCATTAAGCATGAGCAGATCGTGACGACACTGGCCAAGGCAAAGGACCTGCGCCGCGTCATGGACAAGTACATCACGCTCGCCAAAAAGGGCGATCTCAGCGCCCGCCGGCTGGCTGCCGCACGCTTACGCGATGAAAAGATGGTCAAGAAATTGTTTGATACGCTCGGCCCGCGCTACCAGGACCGCAACGGCGGCTACACCCGGGTCCTGAAAGCCGGTTTCCGCTATGGCGACTCGGCCCCGCGTGCAGTGATCGAGCTCGTCGACCGCGATCCCGACGTCAAAGGCGCCGAGGACAAGGCCCGCGTCGCAGCGGAAAGAGCCGACGAAGAGGCGGCCACCGGATAGCAATCGCGGCGGCGGCTCTGCTGCAGACCGGCGACGATTATGTGGGAGCGTCAGGCTGCGGCTTGGCGCTTTTTTTGCGTCGATCACGGGCCGCCGCCCGCCGCAACCGCTGCGCGAAACCCGCAAACATCAACCGCAATGCACACCGATTGTTGGAGAACTGATGGTGTTTCATCGACTGTCGACTGACATTGGCCATGTCACCGCGATCGCCACGGTCGCGATGATCGTTTCGCTCATCGCGCCGGCCCAGGCCCAGCGCCTGGTGCCGCAATCGCAGGTGCAGTTGCGCTATTCGTTCGCGCCGATCGTCAAACGTGCGGCTCCGGCTGTTGTCAACGTCTATGTGCGCACGACCCGGCGGGTGGTCGACTCGCCGTTCATGAGCGACCCGTTCTTTCGCGAGTTTTTCGGCCGCCGGTTCGGCCTGCCGCGAAATCGAACGCAAAACTCGCTGGGCTCCGGCGTGATCGTGTCGCGCTCCGGATTGGTCGTGACCAACGCCCACGTCATCAAGAGCCGGGGCGAAGCCGAGATCCGGGTGGTGTTGGCCGACAAGCGCGAGTTTGACGCCAAAGTCGTGCTCCGGGACGACAAAACCGATATCGCCGTGCTGCAGGTCAACGGCGGCAGCCCCAATTTGCCGTTTCTGGAGTTTGAGGACTCCGATGCCCTTGAAGTCGGCGATCTGGTTGTGGCGATCGGCAATCCGTTCGGTGTCGGCCAAACCGTGACAAGCGGCATTGTCTCGGCCTTGGCGCGGACCGGCCTCGGGCGCTCGGATGCGCAGGTCTTCATCCAAACCGACGCGGCCATCAATCCCGGTAACTCAGGCGGTGCCTTGGTTGACATGAACGGCCGCCTGGTCGGCATCAACACCGCGATCTATTCGCGCACGGGCGGCTCTCTCGGCATTGGCTTTGCGATCCCGTCGAACCTGGTCAGGCTCTATGTCGATAGCGCCAAGTCCGGCCGCAAAATCGAGCGGCCCTGGTTGGGTGCCAAGTTGGAAACCGTCACGCGCGAAATCGCCGACGGTCTCGGTCTGGAGCGCGTTGCCGGCGCCGTGGTCGCAACGCTTCAGAGCCGCGGGCCGGCGGCAACGGCCGGTTTGCGGGTCGGTGATGTTGTTGTGGCGATCGATGCGCGTGCGGTCAGCGATGCGCGCGCGGCCCTCTATCGTTTGACCACGCGCGGGATCGGCAGCACCGCCAAGCTTGAGGTCTGGCGGCGGGGGCGGCGACGCACCATCGATCTTCGCCTTCGGGGCGCGCCGAAGCCCGGACCCGATGATATTCGCAAGCTCAAGGGTGAGCATCCCTTTGACGGCACCCAAATGGCCAATCTGGTGCCGGCGATCGTCGAGGAACTGGCGCTTGCCGGCGACATCGACAGCGGTGTTGCAATCCTCAATGTCGACCCGCGGTCAATCGCTGCCAGTATCGGCTTTCGCCGCGGCGACGTTCTCATCCAACTTGGATCCGACAAGGTGCGCTCGCTTGACCAGCTGGTGCGCGCGCTCGGTGTTAGCCGGCGCGTCTGGTTCATTGCCATTCGCCGTGGGCGGCGTATTCTGCGGGTGGAAGTTCCAGGTTAGCTGCCGCAGGGAGACAGTCGTGCTCAAATGGTTCCGCCGTTATCTGGCATGGCTGTGTCTGGCAATGGCCGCCGCCGGTGCAGCCATGGGCGCGCTGTCGTGGATGCGGTATGCACACCTTGACGAGGTGATGATCAACGGCCGTTCCGCCGTCGCCGTTATCGAGCGGGCGCAGTCATTTGCCCGCAAGGCCGGGTCGACGTTCGAAATCAATCTCGCCTGGAAGACCGAGGACGGCGTGGTCCTTCGCGCGGAACAGGTTCCGATCACCAGCGCTTATGCCGATAGGATCATTGCCGATGGCGTGCTGCTGGTGCCGTCCGCCAAGATCCGCTACCTCGCCGGCGATGCGGCCCGCTACCCGGTCGTGGCCGAGGACGCCGAGGCTCGGATGGCGGAATTGCGCAATGCTGTTATTGTGGGCCTCACCGGCCTCGTTGTTGGGCTTGTTGGTGCAGTGCTGTTTTCCGGTTGGCGATTGCGCGAGGCCTGGCGGTGACCAATCTCTTTGAAGCTGCCGGGCTCGATGACGGCGCACCGCGCCCGCTGGCCGACCGCTTGCGACCGAAGACGCTGGCCGAGGTCGTCGGTCAGGACGCGCTTGTCGGCCCCGACGGGACCTTGACGCGGATGCTGTCAACCGGTCGATTGCCGTCCCTGATCCTGTGGGGCCCGCCCGGCGCTGGCAAGACCACCATCGCGCGGCTGCTGGCGCATGAGACGGCGCTGGAGTTCGAGCAGCTCTCAGCAATCTTTTCCGGCGTGCAGGAGTTGCGCAAGGCGTTCGAGCGTGCCAAAGCGCGACGTGAGGCCGGCCGCGGCACGCTGCTGTTCATTGACGAGATCCACCGCTTCAATCGCGCCCAGCAGGACGGTTTTCTGCCGCACATGGAAGACGGCACCATCACGGTTGTCGGTGCGACGACCGAAAACCCGTCGTTTGAACTGAACGCCGCCCTGCTTTCGCGTGCCTCGGTGCTCGTCCTTGAGCGATTGGACCAGGCCGCGCTGGAAAGTCTTCTGGCCCGCGCCGAAGCACACGAAGGCCGTGCCCTGCCGCTGGAGGCCGCCGCGCGGCGGCAGCTGATCGCCATGGCCGACGGTGACGGGCGCGCGATGCTCAATCTCGCTGAAGAGGTTTTCGCATCGTCGTCGTCGAGCGCGGCGCCGGCCGTCTTCGATACCGACGCGCTGATTGGTCTGGTGCACCGTCGCGCGCCGGTCTACGACAAGGGTCGCGATGGCCACTACAACTTGATCTCGGCGCTACATAAGTCCGTCCGTGGGTCCGATCCGGATGCGGCGCTCTACTGGTTGGCGCGCATGCTCGAGGGCGGTGAGGACCGGTTGTTCATCGCGCGGCGGCTTGTGCGCATGGCGATCGAGGACATCGGCCTGGCCGACCCGCACGCGGTTGGCCAAGCGCTTGCAGCCAAGGACACGTACGACTTTCTCGGCTCCCCGGAAGGTGAGTTAGCACTGGCCCAGGCGACCATCTATCTGGCCACGGCACCGAAATCCAACGCCGCCTATGTCGCCTTCAAGGCCGCAACCCGGGCGGCCAAGGACAATGGCAGCCTGATGCCACCAAAGCACATTCTGAACGCGCCCACGAAGCTGATGGCCGAGCACGGCTATGGCGCGGGCTATGATTACGATCACAACGCCCCGGACGGCTTTTCGGGCCAGAACTACTTCCCCGAAGCGATGCGCCGTGAGCAGTTCTACGATCCACCTGATCGGGGTTTTGAACGCGACATTCGCCAGCGCCTGGCCTACTGGAAAAGGCGCCGACAAACCTGACATGTTAACGTCGTGGCGTCATGCCATCGTGGCGCTGTGCCATTGTGGCGCCGTGCCGGTGTCGCCTTTTTGCCCGCCGCGCGCGTGAAAATGCGCCGGTGCTGGAAAGCGCCCGGCCCTGCAGGTATAATTCGCCGCCAGGACTGGATGGTTGTTATTGCGTCCTTGTTACAGCGAGACACATGCGATGGTTGCGTTTCACGATCTTTGGTATGGCCACCCGATCAATCAAAGCGTCCAAACGCCATGCATTTCGCCGAAATCGGGCCCGCACTATGGTGGCACCATACGCAAAGGCTTTCCGACATTTCCCAATCAGTGCGCCATCCGCATGGGCGTAGCGCTCAAACGCGCCGGAGTTGCGCCAGGTCAGATCACCGGGACCACGTGCGGTGTTCATCCCAAATCGGACATGCATTTCATCAGGGCAGAAGAACTGGGCAACGCCATTCACAGGTCCCGCATCGACGGTTTCGGGCCGACTGAACGCATCACCGGCGACGGCCCGGCCCAGTTCTATCCTCGGCTGTTTGGGCGAACCGGCATCATTTACATCCAAGACTACTGGCACCGCGGCACCGATCAACCCGGCCGTCCGACCGGCGATCATATCGACGTTTGGAACGGCTATCGCTCGTCTGCCAAATGGCTGATGGAGTGGTTTTCCTGGCTCGGCTACTATTCGAACTATGCCAAGTCCAAGGAGATTTGGTTCTGGGAAGTCAAGTGAGCCGAAGGATGGGCCGGCACCGGGTCGACCGCGGGATCGGCGGTGTGGTTTGCCTGCCCGGTGCCCGGTTTGAGGGGCAATGCCGGTAGCGTCTCAGAGTTTGCCCGCACCATTGCGCTCTGCCGCCCGGCGATCCGAAGGCCATGATCCCAGCGGTCACCAGGGGCGGCCGGGCGGCAGAGCGGATCGGGGCGGCGTGCGATGATCAACGGGGGATTTTATGCGATACGTAATGGCAATGGTGTTCGGTATCGCCGGCGCAGCCGCTGCCGCCTGGTTGTTTGCGGGTCATCTGGCCGGGTGGGTCAGCCGCCAGTTCACCTACCAGAGCCCGGATGGTCAAAGTGATGTCGAGCAGATGACGTTTCTCGCCATCCTGATTGGCGGCATGGCCATCGGCTGGACGATCGGTTGGATGTTCGGCGCCCCGTACGCCCGTCGGCGAGATTAGGTGATCGTGCTTTAGGAAACCTCTGAGCAAGTCCTGGGTCCAGGGGAGCCATCCCCTGGTCGGGGAGTATGAGGGGCTGAAAGCCCCTCATCGATCGCCGCAAAGCGGCGATTGGCTAGGGCCTGTTGAGTATCAGGCGCCATTGATGATTGCCGCCGCGGCGTAGATCATCGCGCTGAAGCTGGCGTCAGTTTTGTCGCTGCGCATAGCGATGCGCTTGAACTCTTTGAGTTTGCAGAAGAAATTCTCGATGAGATGACGCCACTTATAGATTTCGGCGTCAATCTCCAGCGGCGCAACGCGATGCGGCATTTGCGAAATGACGGCCTTGGCGCCGCGTTCGTTCAGCTCTTCGATGATCCAGTTCACATCGAACGCCTTATCGCCGAGCAAGGCATCGAACGCGACATCCTCAATGAGCGGCGCAACGCCAACCGTGTCGTGGCGATGGCCGGGCAGAAGTTCGAACCGCACGAGATTGCCGAGCGCGTCCGTGAGCGCCAGGATTTTGGTCGTCAGCCCGCCTCTCGACTTGCCGATAGCCTGGCTCCCGGTCCCCCTTTTGCGCCCTGTCCGTGGCGGTGGACCTTGACGATTGTTCCGTCGACCATCGCATATTCGATATCAGGATCGCCGGATAAAGCACCGAAAACGCGTTCAAAAACACCGAGCTTCACCCACTCTCGAAAGCGCTTGTAGACGCTGTTCCATTTGCCGAACTCTTCCGGTAGGTCGCGCCACGGACTGCCGGTCCGCACGATCCACAGGACGGCTTCCATGAACGTGCGGTTGTCGCTGCCCGTGCGGCCGGGGTCGGTTGGCTTGCCGAGGCAGTGCGGCGCCATCTTCTTCCACATACCGTCAGTGATCACACGCCGTGCAGCCATTCAAGCCTCCCTCCAAAAGGAAGCTTGAATCAGAAAACAACTGATTCGTGAATCGCTGATACTCAACAGGCCCTAGAGCAACCTGCCTTTATTCGGGATCGTTCCGATTTCGAATAAAGGCAGGTTGCTCGCCTCTAAAGTAGCGATCATCTTTGTGCATTAAGTTGGAACCGCAATGGCGGTTCCAACTTAATGCACAATGATCTAAGGGCGCTACCCATTGCAAACCCGCGACGTGCTCAGAGGTTGCTCTCGAATGCCGCCCGCCCGCGATGGACACGATCCAAATCCGAACGGGTATCGGGGCTTGACTTGACGACACTCGAATTCAGCGCCCTTTGAACACCGGTTTGCGTTTTTCGGCAAAGGCCGTGGCGGCCTCCTTGTGGTCTTCGCTGCGGCGCGCCTCGGCGATGCCGGCGCTTTCGGCATCGAGGCATTCCGCGAACGTTGATTTCAGCGCACGATTGAGGTTTTCCTTGATCAGGCGCTGGGCGAGCCGGGGGCCGTTGGCGAGGCGCTCGGCAATCGCGCGCGTTCGGTCTGCAAGTTGATCGCCAGGCACCACCCAGTTGACAATACCGAGGCGCTCGGCCTCGGCCATGTCGATGCGGTCCGCGAGCAGGTAGAGTTCGCGGGCCTTGCCAGAGCCGACCAGCCGGGACAGCAAATAGGTGCCGCCGTAGTCGCCCGAGAGCCCGACCTTGGCGAACGCCGTTGTCATAACTGCGGTGTCGGCCGCAATGCGCATGTCGCAGGCCAGTGCCAGTGAAAAGCCGGCTCCGGCAGCCGGCCCGGGCAGTGCTGCGATCGTTGGTTTCGACATTTCGTAGAGGCGCAGCGATATGGCGCGGTGACTTGCGCGCTGCTTTTCCATGCGCGCCATGTGGTCGATGGCGCCGTCGGCGGCGTGGCCTGCGGCCATGGCCTTGACGTCGCCGCCGGCGCAAAACGCGCCGCCGGCACCGGTCAGGACAATGCACCCGACCGCATTGTCCGTCTCGGCCGCCGCCAGTTCCCGCGCGAGGCCGGCCAGCATGCTTGACGTCAGAGCGTTGCGTGCGTGCGGTCGATTGAATGTCAAGGTGAGGACGCCGTTGTGGCGCCGGGCGACCAGCTCGTCGTCTTGGGTGTCGGTTGGATTGGCTTGGTTCATCGGTTTCGCCTTCGCTGCGGGCAACGCGATTGTTGTCAGGTTGCAATGAACGACAATTGGCCATCCCGAGTGAAGGAGCGTGAGACGCGATTGTCCTCAATCAG
This sequence comes from Hyphomicrobiaceae bacterium, assembly GCA_965223355.1. GTDB lineage: Bacteria > Pseudomonadota > Alphaproteobacteria > Rhizobiales > Hyphomicrobiaceae > Tectiglobus. Next base: position 102,415 of record CBDCWE010000003.1, on the reverse strand, counting down.
ATAGTTGAGATGTGCCAGTGTTTCTGCCAGTGCCAGGCGGGCCTGGCCTTCGGCGACAGCTTTTTCGAACAGGAAGCGCGTGCAGCTGCTGGCACTGCGCGGCCGGTCGAGATGCGACATGAGGGCGGCGAGGCGCTCCTCGTGGTGATGGCGCAGTTCGCCCACGCGCACGTGCAGCCCGTGGAAGGGCAGGCCGTGACCGGGCAACACCAGGACATCCGCGGGCAGATCCAGAAATCGCGGCAGCGAAGCCAGATAGCTTGCCAGCGGGTTGGCCTTCGGGCGATCGGGGAACACACCGATCATCGGCGAAATGCGTTGCAGTATCTGGTCGCCCGCGATCAGAATGCCGTCGGCCTGACAATAGAGCGAGGCATGTTCGTCGGCGTGGCCGCCGCACACCATGACCTGCCATTGGCGCCCGCCGAGCCGCAAGACGTCGCCTTCGCGGATTTGCTCGATTGATCGCGGTTGCGGGTCGAGCATCGGCGCCATTAATTGTCGATGGGCGATGAAACTCTCGACCATGGCCGCATCGCAGTCGTGCACATGGGCAAAGTGGCGGGTGCGCTCGGAGATCGGCCGCGCCTCATCGATGACGCGGATGCGGGCGGAGTGCCATTCCGTCAGCGTGATCATAAACGGCACATCGAAACGTTCGACCATCCAGGCGGCAACACCGCAATGATCGGTGTGGCCGTGGGTGGCGAGCAGCCGGCGCAGCGGTTTGCCGCAAAACAGCTCCGATGCAACGCGCTCCCAGATGTCGTGCGTCGCCTGATGATGAACGCCGGTGTCGATGGCGGTCCAGCCGTCGCTTTCCTCTAGCAGCCAGATGTTGACGTGGTTCAATCGCAGCGGTAGCGGCATGCGCAGCCACAACAGCCCCGGCGCAATCTCGCGCACGTCGCCCGGCGCCGGGGTGGCAGGGCACAGCAGCCGGATTTGCGAGCCGTCGCGGCGCATATCCATGGTCATCTCGGGTTGTGTTGTAATCCACATTGGCGCTTGAGATCGCATGCGTGGTCACAGCTGTCCATCAACAATGGGATATCGCGCGGCCCCGCCATCTGAACATGCGGCCCCCGCCATCTGAACATCATGTCGGGCTGCGTCCGCTCGCGGGTGCGTGCCGGCGACGATGCAAGCATTGACGCTGGCGCTGATCGCAACAATGCGCCCGGTCGGTCAGCGCCCGGCCGGTCAGCGGGCGATCAATCATCGGCGGCGCGGCTGTGCGGATTGACGATCGGCTACTTGATCAACGATTGCCAACGTTGAGCAATCTCACACGTCGAACAGGTCCGGTGGATCTGCGGCCTCGGCCGGGCAGATGTCGGTGACACCAACGCCGATCAGGCGGAACCATCGCCCATCACATTCATCGGCGATGATCTGGGCGGTGTGGCGGCGCAGAACGTCGGCCCGTTGCGTTGGGGCTGCAAGGCGGCGGTTGCGCGTTTGGGTCCGGAAATCCGATGTCTTGAACTTGACCACCAACGTACCACCGGCGAGGCCTGAGCGGGCCAGACGTTCGCCGATCCGGTCGCAGAGCCGATCGGCGGCGGCCACCAGTGCATGTTTGTCGCTCTTGTCTTCGGCAAATGTCGTCTCCGCCGAAACGCTCTTGCTGGCCCTTGCCGTCGCGACGGCGCGCGGATCCTCGCCGCGCACATAGGCGGCCAATCTGCGCCCGAACTTGCCGAACATTGTCTGCAGTTCGTGTTCGCTCATGCGCTGCAGTTGCGCGATGCGCGTGATGCCGGCGGCCTCCAGTTGCCGGACGGTTGCCGGACCAACGCCGTGGATGCGTGCGACCGGCATTGGCGCGAGGACCGCGCGGGCCTCGGCGCGGCCGATGACCGAGAAGCCGCGCGGCTTTTCCATGTCGGAGGCCAGCTTGGCCAGGAACTTGTTCGGGGCCAGACCGATCGAGATGGAAATGCCGATCTCAGCCTTGATGCGGATCGCCAAACCGGCGAGCAGAACGGCGGGTGGTTGCGAGCGGTCGAATCGGGTTTCATCGGTCAGGTCGAGATAGGCTTCGTCGAGGGACAGAGGTTCGATGTTGGGGGTCAGCGCCAGCATCAGTTCTCTGATCTGGCGGCTGACGAGCTTGTACTTGGCCATGTCCGGCGCAATCACCACCGCCTGCGGGCACAGCCGCAGCGCCTTGAACATCGGCATTGCCGAGCGCGGGCCAAACTGGCGCGCGATATAGCACGCCGTGGTTACAACCCCGCGGCCGCCGGCATGGCCGACAATGACCGGCTTGTCGCGCAGTTCCGGATTGTCGCGCTTTTCAACGGATGCATAGAACGCGTCACAGTCGATATGGGCAATGTCGAGCGCAAACAGTTCAGGATGGGCGCGCAGTGTCGGCAGAGCGCAGTTGGGACAGGTATCGGTGCCGGCAATGACAGCGTCGGCGGTCCAGGTTGAAAGGCACGCGCGGCAAAGACACGCGTTGGCGCCGTCTGTGTGATTTCGGTTTGCATCCGCCGGCATGGCACACCTGCACAACGTCCCCGAAGTCCCGAAGTGTGAACTTTCAGGAGATTGTCCGTTCGATTCGGCTGTCCATCACTGAGGCATTACAATATCAGCTTCTGGCGGCCGGGCCGAACGGCCAATGTCCTCGACGTTCACGGTCGGCCCGCCGGCCCCGCGGCGGCTTGATCGAGGGTAACGCGCATTGCTCAAAACATGACCGAATCGTCAACTTTCCAACAAGTATGGCACAACTCCAGGGATTGCTTGTTCCGAGGTGTGCGCGGCGATAGTGTGATCTGCGAATTGGGGTGGTGATGGCGCGACGGATCTCAGCGAGGTGCCGTGAAGTATATTTCGACGAGAGGCGAGGCCCCGGTGCTGGGTTTCGAAGAGGTTCTGCTGGCCGGTCTGGCCTGCGATGGCGGGCTTTATGTGCCGGAAACGTGGCCGCACCTCAGCCCGGCGCAGATTGCAAGCTTTGCCGGCCAGCCCTACCACGCGGTCGCCGCCGAGGTCATGTCGCCGTTCACCGGCGGCGCCATCGCGGGTGCCAAACTGCTGGCCATGGCCGAAGAGGCCTATGCAACTTTTGCTCATCCAGCCGTTACGCCGCTGGTGCAAATCGGCGACAACCGCTGGGTGCTGGAACTGTTCCACGGGCCGACGCTGGCCTTCAAGGATGTCGCCATGCAGCTGTTGGCGCGGCTGATGGATGATGTGTTGGCGCGGCGCAATCAACGCGCAACGATTGTCGGGGCAACATCCGGCGATACTGGTGGCGCCGCCATCGAAGCGTTCCGCGGACGCGATCGCAGCGATATGTTCATTCTCTATCCGGCCGGGCGGGTTTCCGACGTTCAGCGCCGGATGATGACCACGATTGGCGATACAAACATCCATGCCCTTGAAGTCGACGGCACGTTTGATGATTGCCAGGCGCTGGTCAAGGCGCTATTTGCCGACTCCGGGTTCCGCGATGCGGTCTCGATGTCCGGCGTCAATTCCATCAACTGGGCCCGAATCGCCGCACAGATCGCCTATTATTTCTACGCTGCGGCCAATCTGGGTGCGCCCTACCGGCCGGTCGCGTTCTCGGTGCCGACAGGCAATTTCGGGGATATCTTTGCCGGTTATGCCGCGCAACGGATGGGGTTGGAGGTCGCCCGCTTAATCATTGCCTCCAACAGCAACGATATCCTGCCGAGAACCATCGCCACCGGCGTCTATGAGAAGCGCACGGTCGCGGCCACCACATCGCCGTCAATGGACATCCAGGTGTCATCGAACTTTGAGCGTTATTTGTTCGAACTGCAGGGCCGTGATACAGCGCTCGTGCGCTCGCAGATGTCGTCGCTTGCGCAGTCGGGCCGGTTCGAGGTCAAGGGCGGCGCGCCGGCACTTCAGGCGGGCTTTGCGGCGGCTGCGGCCAGTGAGCCGGAGGTCGCCGAGGCGATCCGGCGCACGCGCGGGTTGAGTGGCTATGTTTGCGAGCCCCATACCGCCTGCGGCTTGATCGCGGCCGACAAGGTGGACGGGCACAACGGTGCACCGCAGGTTGTCCTGGCGACCGCCCATCCTGCAAAGTTTCCCGAGGCGATGCGTGAGATCCTCGGCGACAGCATCGCGTTGCCGGCGCGCCTCGGCGATTTGATGTCGCGCAAAGAACGCATCAATGTGTTGCCTAATGATTATTCGATTGTTCGCGATTTCATTCGCGACACCTCAAGAGCGAGCACAGGATCTCACGCATGACGGTTGAATTGAGCACACTCGACAACGGTCTGCGGGTTGTCACCCAACACATGCCGCATTTGCATTCTGCTGCGCTCGGCGTTTGGGTTGGTGTTGGTGCGCGCGATGAAAGCAGCAATGAACACGGCATCTGCCATTTGCTCGAACACATGGCATTCAAGGGTACCGCATCTCGTTCAGCGCGCCAGATTGCCGAACAGATCGAGGAGGTCGGTGGCGATATGAATGCTGCGACGGGCCTGGAGATGACGGCCTACTACGTGCGCGTCTTGCGCGACGACATCGCGCGCGGCATCACCATTCTGGCAGATATCGTTCAAAACTCCGTGTTTGATCCGGACGAACTGACCTTGGAAAAGGAGGTCGTTCTTCAGGAAATCGCCGGTATTGACGATATTCCTGAGGAGGTTGCTTACGACCTCGCGCTGGATGCAGCCTTCGCTGAGCAAAGTGTCGGTCGACCGGTGATCGGTACACCGGCGAGCGTCAAGGCAATCAGCTCACGCGATCTCTCACGTCATCTTGCAAGCCGCTACTGCGCGCCGAACATGGTTGTCGGTGCGGCCGGTGCGGTGGATCATGAAACCGTTGTTCGCCTTGTTCGGGCCCAATTTTCGGAGCTCAGTCGGATCAAGTCTGATGCGGGCGAGCCAGCGCAATTCGTTGGCGGAATTCGTACCTCCAACCGCGGCTTTGAACAATGTCATCTGGTGTTCGGTTTTCCCGGGCCGTCGTATACGGATGATGGTTTTATGACGTCGCAGGTATTTTCGGGCCTGTTGGGGGGCGGCATGTCTTCGCGATTGTTTCAGGAAGCGCGGGAAAGTCGCGGGCTTTGTTATTCGATTTATTCCTCGGCCTGGGGCCTTAGAGACAACGGCGTCTTCGCCATTCACTCGGCAACCGGCAAAAACATGTTGGCTGAACTGTCGAACGTCATCGCAGATGAAATTCGCAAATGTGCCGACGGCGGCCTCACGGCAAAGGAAGTTGCCCGGGCCAAGGCGCAACTGCGGGCCGGCCTGTTGATGAGCCATGAAAGCCCGTCCGCGCGCGCCGAGCAGATGGCGCGGCAATTGCTGTCGATTGGCCGGTTGATTGAGGTCGATGAGTTGATCGGGCGCATCGATGATGTCAAGGCTGAGGATCTCGCCACAGTCGCCGCCGGGCTATTGGCGACCGGCAGGCCGGCCGTGGCCGTCGTCGGCGCGGGACGCAAATCGCACCGGTTCGCCGAACAAGCCAGCAACTTGCTGGCGGCCTGATAGAAGGAAAGTCAATGGCCTTCTTGCGCTCAGCATTGGTCAACGAGGCGCCACCTGCCATCAGGGGCGGCGAGCTGATGCTGCGCATTCCGAGTTTCAATGACTATGGCCAGTGGGCTGAACTGAGAGCCGTCAGCCGGGAACATTTGAAACCATGGGAACCGGAGTGGGCCCGAGATGAGCTGAGCCGCGCCGCCTTCCGACGTCGGTTGCGCCATTATCAGAAGGACCTGCGCGAAGAGCACGGCTACGCCTTTTTTATTGTTCACATGGCCTCCGACCAACTGGTTGGTGGTCTCACACTGTCCAACGTTCGCCGCGGCGTGACACTGGCTGCCTCGCTTGGCTACTGGATCGGTCTTCCGTTCGTGCGGCGCGGACACATGACCCGAGCCGTGCAGCTGGCATTGGGTTTCGCATTCAACAACCTGCACCTGCACCGCGTTGAGGCAGCCTGCCTGCCCAACAATGCCGCCTCGATCGCCGTGCTTCAGCGCAACGGCTTTGCGCACGAAGGACTTGCGCGCAAGTATCTCAAGATCAATGGCCGCTGGCAGGACCATCTGTTGTTCGCCTTGCTCGAAGAAGACTATCGCAAGCTGGAGCGCGAGGACGGATGACCGGGCTACGACCAACCGTGCTTCGGGTTTTGGCGTTGATCGCAACGGCGCTGGCGCTGGCGTTGGCGCCGTCCGGGCCGGCGCTGGCGCAGGAGCTTGAGGCGATCGATCTTGCCGCCGGTCAGGAACGCTTCCAGATTACGACCAAGGCGCTAACCGTCGACGGCCAGGGCGACAATCTTCGCGTCAATACCGCGGCCGATTCCGACGGCGTCCGCCGCTTGATGTCTGTCCGCGCGCAGGAGCGCGGCAGCAATCCGACCTGGCTGGTCTTTGCATTGCGCAACAAAACCGATCGGCCGGTGACGCGATGGTTGACATCCGAGCGCTACGATCTGATTGGATCAGGAGTTGTCTGGCCGGATCTGGATGCAGCCCGTATTCGCGCGGTGACGCCATCCGTCGGCTTCGTGCCGCAAAAGGTCGACAACGAACGCGCCGACATCTATCGCATCACCGTTGAGCCACGTCAGACCGTGACCTATGTCGCGGAACTGGCAACCAGTCGGGTTGCCCGCGTCTATCTCTGGCAACCCCTGGCCTATGAACTGCAGATCCGCGATCGGCGGCTGTTCAACGGCATTATGCTCGGCATAACCGGCCTGCTGGGTGTGTTCTTGACCGCGGTCTTTGCCGCCAACCATAAGGCGATATTTCCGAGCGCGGCGTTGGTTGCGTGGTGCGTTCTTGGCTACCTGTGCGTCGACTTCGGCTTCTGGCACAAGCTCTTGCAGTTGCGGGCCGAGGACAACGCCGTCTATCGCGCGGCGACCGAAGCCGCGATGGCCGCGAGCCTGGCAATCTTCCTCTACACATTTTTGCGACTGGGATCTTGGCACGGCTTTATTCGGATGCTGGCCGTGGTCTGGGTGGTGGCGGCCCTGTTCCTGGTGTTCGTTGCCGTCATCGATCCGAAATTGGCCTCGACGTTCGCACGTTTGTCGTTTGGTGCGCTCGGTGCGATTGGCGGTCTGGTGACCTTGTTTCTCGCGGTGCGCGGTCAGGATCGTGCATTGTCGCTCGTGCCGACGTGGATATTGTTTCTGGTTTGGCTGTTTGGCGCCGCGATGACGCTGACGGGCAAGCTCAGCGGCGACCTCGTGGTCTCGAGCCTGGTTGCCGGTCTGACGCTGATCGTGGTGTTGTTGGGCTTTACCGTGACGCAGTTCGCGTTCGGTTCGATGGAGCCGATGTACGGCGTCGCTCCGAGCGAACAAGGGCTTCGATCGCTGGCCTTGGATGGTGCCGGCGCCGCGGTGTGGGATTGGCATGCGCGGCGCGAAGAAATCAAGGTCTCTCCGATTGTCGAAACCGCGCTCGGTCTCAATGCCGGTGAACTGTCGACCAAAGTTGATGAATTTCTCAAATACCTGCATCCCTCCGACCAAGAACGCTTCCGGGTCCTGTTGTGGTCCGTCGCCGAGCGCGGCGAAGGTCAGCTGCATACCGATTTCCGGTTGCGCCATGCCGACAACTCCTACCGTTGGTTCGATCTTGAGGCTGCCAGCGTGCCGACCACCGATCGCCGCTCGCTGCGCTGTGTCGGCCTGATGCGCGACATCACGGATACCAAGCGGGCACATGTGCGCCTGATGCACGATGCGGTGCACGACAGTTTGACGGGCCTGCCCAATCGCGAGCTGCTGCTCGACCGCCTGCGTGTGGTCATCAAGCGCGCTGAGGCCGACGGCAAATCCCGGCCCGCGATCCTCTACATCGACATTGACAAGTTCAAAAGCGTTAACGCGAGCTACGGCCTGATTGTCGGCGACAGCCTGCTGCTGACCGTGGCCAAGCGATTGCAGGGTCAGCTTGGCGAACACGATACACTGGCGCGCGTCGGCGGCGATCAGTTCGTCGTACTGATTGCCGACAACCCAAACATGGAGGGACTGGCGCGAACCGCGGAGGAGATGCGTCGTTCCATTCGCTCACCGATCCGAATAGCCGGCCATGATGTGGTTCTGACCGGCGCCATCGGGATTGCGGTTTACGACGGGCACGCTGCATCCGAGAGCGAGGACAACCAACTGTTGCGTGAGGCGGAAGTCGCCATGTATCGCGCCAAGCGCACGGGCGCGGACCAGATCGAGATATTCTCGCCGGACATGCGCAACGAACCGGATGAGCGCGTCCTGATTGAGAGCGAGTTGCGCCAGGCGATCGAACACAAACAGCTCAGGGTCCTGTTCCAACCGATCGTTCACTTGCCCCGCGAGGAACTCGCCGGCTTCGAAGCGCTGGTCAGATGGGAACATCCGCGCCGCGGCTTGATGAACCCCAGCGATTTCATTCCGGTCGCCGAGGAGAGCGATCTCATTGTCAAGCTTGGCAGTTACGTATTGCTCGAGGCGATCGAACAGGCCGCCAAGTGGCAGCGCGAACTGCCGCGGCTCGACAATCCCCTGTTCGTCAGTGTGAACGTCTCCAGCCGCCAGCTGTTCCGAAACGAATTGATCCAGGAGATCCGCCACATTATCGCGCGCAACATCGTTCCCGACGATGTTCTTCGTCTTGAAATCACGGAGACACTCGTGATGGAGAACCCGGAACGGGCGGCGGACATGCTGGATTTGCTGAAGCAGGCCGGCGCGCGCTTGGCGCTCGATGATTTCGGCGCCGGCTATTCGTCTTTGACCTATCTTCAGCGCTTCCCGTTCGATACGATCAAAGTCGATCGCGATCTGGTTGTGGCAAGTACGACCTCGGAGTCCGGCACGACGATCGTGCGCTCGATTGTGGCGCTTGCACACGAACTCGGCATGCAGGTCGTCGCCGAGGGTGTTGAGGCGCCGGCGGACGCCAGCCTGTTGCGCTCGATCGGATGCGAATACGCCCAGGGGTTCTATTACGGCGAACCAATGTCGCCGCGGGAAGTGTTCGATCTACTCAGGATTGTCCGCAGGTCCGAACGCAAGCTGCACCGCCGTGGTTTCTTTCGCACCAAGGCAGTGCAGGATCGATCGGAGCCCAAGGGCGGTGCGCGGCGCGACCGCCGCGCTCAGCAGCGCGAGGCTGGTAAAGTTCAAGGGCCGACTGCCGCGACGATCGCGGCCAAGTCTTTACCACCCCCGACACCGAATGTGCCCGCGCAAGCGCCGCAACAACGCCCGCCGAGCGGTCAGGCGCAGACATCATTGCCGTCCAGTGCCACTCTGGCGATGCCATCACCGCCGGCCTCTCAGCCGCCGGCCGGACAGCCAAACAAATCCGCCAAAGACAGCGATGCTGTGCCCGCCGTTCCGCATTTTCGCTCACCGGTGATGCGCACGCGTCGGCGCGTCCCCGAACCGCAAGGCGAACCGCCTTCCCCGTCCCCTTCCCCTTCCCCCTCCCCGTCCGCTCCGCCGCCGACACGGCAGCAAGATCGGCAGGTGCGCGGCAATGCGCCCGCAGGAGCGGGCGGCAACGAGCGCAACGGTATTCCGCCTGCACCGGCGGATCGGCGGGTTGCACCGCTTCCGACACCATCCCCGAACCGGCCGCCAACTTCGCCACTGCCGGGCGGCGGCCCGCGCCCTGGCGGCCAGCCGCCGCTGCCGCATGCCGCCCGGTCGGGCACAGCTGCCGCCGGCGGCCCGCCGCCATTGCCGCATGAAAATGGTGCGCCCCAGCCGGGCCAAGCGACAAGGCCGGCGGTTTCCGGCCCGGGCGCGGCAGCGAACGGCGGTCCGACGGACAATGGTGCAAGTCGTGCAGCAGATGCGGTTTCACGTCCGGACTTGTCGAGCCTGCCGCCCGGCATTGCAGCCAGTCTGGCACGCCTTGCCGGCATGAGCGAAAACGAGATCGAAGAGATCACCGACCAGCCGGCGCGCAAAAACACCAAACCCGGCCCGAGATCCTGACATCGGGCAGTTGCGGCTGGTCAACGGATCATGTTCGGGGTCCAGGGGATGATCCCCTGGTCGGGGTGTTTGAGGGGCTGAAAGCCCCTCAAGGATCGCCGCAACGCGGCGATTTGTTAGGCCGCCGCCCTAGGGCCTGTTGAGTATCAGGCGCCATTGATGATTGCCGCCGCGGCGTAGATCATCGCGCTGAAGCTGGCGTCAGTTTTGTCGCTGCGCATAGCGATGCGCTTGAACTCTTTGAGTTTGCAGAAGAAATTCTCGATGAGATGACGCCACTTATAGATTTCGGCGTCAATCTCCAGCGGCGCAACGCGATGCGGCATTTGCGAAATGACGGCCTTGGCGCCGCGTTCGTTCAGCTCTTCGATGATCCAGTTCACATCGAACGCCTTATCGCCGAGCAAGGCATCGAACGCGACATCCTCAATGAGCGGCGCAACGCCAACCGTGTCGTGGCGATGGCCGGGCAGAAGTTCGAACCGCACGAGATTGCCGAGCGCGTCCGTGAGCGCCAGGATTTTGGTCGTCAGCCCGCCTCTCGACTTGCCGATAGCCTGGCTCCCGGTCCCCCTTTTGCGCCCTGTCCGTGGCGGTGGACCTTGACGATTGTTCCGTCGACCATCGCATATTCGATATCAGGATCGCCGGATAAAGCACCGAAAACGCGTTCAAAAACACCGAGCTTCACCCACTCTCGAAAGCGCTTAAAGACGCTGTTCCATTTGCCGAACTCTTCCGGTAGGTCGCGCCACGGACTGCCGGTCCGCACGATCCACAGGACGGCTTCCATGAACGTGCGGTTGTCGCTGCCCGTGCGGCCGGGGTCGGTTGGCTTGCCGAGGCAGTGCGGCGCCATCTTCTTCCACATACCGTCAGTGATCACACGCCGTGCAGCCATTCAAGCCTCCCTCCAAAAGGAAGCTTGAATCAGAAAACAACTGATTCGTGAATCGCTGATACTCAACAGGCCCTAGAGCAACCTGCCTTTATTCGGAATCGGAACGATTCCAACTAAAGGCAGGTTTCTCTAAGGCCGGGTCGGCCCGCCATGCGGCGGAACTGGGCCGCGCTGCAAATCTTTAACGCCGCGTCAGCCCGGCGCGCGTCGCCGCGGCCCATTTGTTCACGAGCGCCGCGCCCGTCGCCCCCGATCAAGCGACACCATCTACAAGCGACACCGTCAAGCGCGTCCTGCTTGGCCGCTCAGATGCGACGAGCTGACGCCCATGATCATCAACGCGCGCTCATATTTTGTTCGTGGATCACCGTCAAACAGCAGCTTGGCGTCGGCCGGACAGTTCAGCCAACCGTTGTTGCTAAACTCATCCTCAAGCTGTCCGGGCGCCCAACCGGAATAGCCGAGTGCCAACAACGACCTCTCGGGTCCGGTTCCGCCCGCAATCGCCTTCAGGATGTCCAGTGTCGAGGTCAGGCAGATATCGTCGCAGACGCGCACACTTGAGGAGCTGACGAAATAGTCGGGCGAATGCAGAACGAAGCCGCGGCTGGTCGAGACCGGGCCGCCAATGTAGACGGGCCGACCGCGCACCGCCGCCGGGGCTTGATCGGCGCTTTCATCATCGATGATGTCGAGCTGTTCGAGCAGATCACAAAAGACAACGGTTTCCGACGGCAGGTTGACGATCAGGCCCATCGCGCCCTCGTCCGAATGGGCGCACACAAACACCACGGAGCGGGCGAAACACCCGTCTGCGATCGATGGCATGGCAATCAGGAACTGGCCTTCCAGACTGCCGTCGAGCTCGGTCATTTTGTCGGCTGTTGCAATCATTGTGAGAGAGTAACTGTACCGTGATGGAGATGTGAAGCCCTGATCATGTGAAGAAACCTCTATTGTGTTCTATGTCTCTATGTCTCTATGTCCCTATGTCTTTATGTCTCGCGCATCATGCAGGTTGCAGGTATTCAGGAGTGGTCGGGGTTGGCACTGGTTCGCAAATACAGGCAAGAGCAATTGATGATCGCGCGATTGATCGTCACTGTGTTGTGGTTGGCAAGCCTGCCCTGGGCACCGGCGCAGGCGCAGCAACAGTTAAGTGAATGGGGCAAGTCACACCGCTCCAAAGCACGTTTACTGGTCGGCGCGATGCCGCACGCCGACGGTCGAACTCTAGTTTATGCCGGTGTCGAGATCAAACTCGCTGACGGCTGGAAGACCTATTGGCGTCATCCCGGTGATGCCGGCGGGATTCCGCCCTATTTTGACTGGTCGAAGTCGGACAACATTGCCAGGACCGAAGTTTTGTTCCCAGCACCAGTGCGGTTCAGGGATTCCGTCGGCGATGCCATCGGCTACAAGAAACACGTTATTTTACCGGTGCTTATCACGCCGCGCAACACCGCGCGCGCGGTCAGCCTGGCCTTGAACCTGGAGTATGGCGTCTGCCGCGACATTTGCATTCCGGCGCAAGCAAAGCTCGCCCTTCGGGTGCGGGCGGCGCAGTTGCACCGCATGCCGAGCCAGCTGGCAACGGCGTTGCAGCAGGTTCCGCGACGGGGCCGGCTCGGCGACAGCGTGCTGCCGCGACTGTCGTCCGTGACGGCAGCATTGCAGTCGGTCAGGCCGGCGATCGTGCTCGATGCCATGTTTCCGGCCGGCAGCCAGACCAACGACCTCTTTGTCGAGGCGGGCCGCGAGATCTACCTGCCGATCACCAGCAAACTCGGCGCGCCGGCACCGGGTATCGTGCGCTTCAAAGTCGATCTTTCCAATGGTATCGACCTCAAACGGCTGACCGGTGCCAGACTGCGGATCACGATGGTCGCCGATTCCGGCAGCCGGGAGGTTGAATACCAGCTGCCGTAGACGGTTTTCATCGAACTGGCATTAGATCATTTCCGCCTTAGTCGGAAATGATCTAGTTTGACTGCAGACGGTGGCGCCAACCGCCGCCGCGAAAGCTAAGGAATTTCTGAATAAGTCCGAGGTCCAGGGGATGATCCCCTGGTCGGGGTGTTTGAGGGTCGGACAAGCCCCTCAAGGATCGCCGCAAAGCGGCGATGCTTTAAGGGCTCCGCCCTTAACAATCCCGCCAAAGGGCGTTGCCCTTTGGAAACCTAAGACTTGGCCCGAGAGAAAAGGATTTTGACGATGGCAATCAACGTTGGCGACAAGCTGCCAGACACGATGTTTACTGTGATGGGTGGGGAGGGCCCGGAACAAAAATCAACCGCCGATATCTTTGCCGGCAAGAAGGTCGTTCTGTTTGCCGTTCCCGGCGCATATACACCGACCTGTCACAAGGGGCACATGCCAGGTTTCGTCCAGCACTGCGATGCCATAAAGGCTGCGGGTGTCGAGACCGTCGCCTGCACATCCGTCAACGATGTCTTCGTCATGGAGGCCTGGGCCAAGGACAGCGGTGCATCCGGCAAGATCGAGATGTTGGCAGACGGCAGCGCCGAGTTTGCCAAAAAGCTCGGTTTGGAAATCGATCTCACAGCGCGCGGTCTCGGCGTGCGTTCGCACCGCTATTCGATGATGGTTGATGACGGTGTCGTCAAACTCCTCAACGTCGAAGCGGCCCCGCCCGAGCATGATGTCTCCAGCGCTGCGACCATGATCGCGCAACTGGGCTGAACGGCGAGCACCTTTCATAGCAAAGCTCAATCGCCTTTCAGAACGACCGAGCCTCTGATCAAGTCAGAGCGACCGGGGCCGGGGGACCCATCCCCTGGTCGCGGTGTTTGAGGGGCCGACAGTCCCTCATGGATCGGCGCAAAGCGGCCAGGGGCTGGTATTGTGGCACCGAAGGCTGCACGACGGCCGCACCCGCATCAACCGACTGCAATGGTTCGGGCGAACTGAAACCGGCCGTCGCATTTGACTTTGATCGCGAGGGCCGGGCAGAATTGGCTATGCCAGCGGCTGATCAACGCGGCCTCGGCCGGCTTGCGCGGACGTCGGATCGCGCTATCGTGAGGTGGTCACTGCATGTGCGGCGTCGGCCGGCGCAAGCGCACCGCGGTCGCGACGCGAAGCGGCGCGGACGTCATCACCGTCGCAGGCGCAGGCCGCACGCTCGTGCCCCGGAGCGACAACTGACAGGGCGCTGCCGCCGACGGTGAAAACCACAGCAATGGGAGGCGTTGGTCGCCATTTCGGAACAGCTCACCTTGCGCCCGCCCGACGATGTCATGCGCCTTGAGCGCATGGGCGCATTCTTTGCCACGCGATTGAGCTTCATGCGCACCCTCATCCGCCGCCTTGGTGAAGAGCAGGCCGACGTCCGCCGCGTGCTCTGGGAGATTGATGATGCGGGCTTCGGTCGCGCCGTCTATGCCCTTGAGCTGGGTGGCAACACCTACAGCCTGGTGGCGTTTGCGACGCCGCTTGCAGATCACGACCGCACCGACCGGGTGATCGCTCAAGCCTGGGATACGAGCTATGTCCTCTACGATGGCATCGCGACCGCGCAAGACCTCGATCGCCTCGCGATCAATGTGCCGAAACAGGAAGCCGGCCGCTTCGAGCAAACCGACTTGATCCTCAGCCGTGCCAACAAGTCCGTACGCTTGTTTGCACACGTCATCGATGCACTGAGCAACGGCGTTCAACCGGATCACGATGCGGTGTTGTCAATCGGCTATTTGATGCGCACGACCGCGGTTTACGGAAATGGCAAGTTTGGCATTGCCGATCGCCACGTCATTGCTGATCGGCCGGGACTGGAGGGGCCGTTTCAGGCCGAAATGTTAACCGTCTGGCTCATTCGCGGCTTTACGATCGACCTGGTCGAGCACATTGCACGGGCCAAGAACCCCAACCGGTTTCAGCCGCTGGGCCGGCACTTCAAGCGCTACCTCGGCATCGGCAATGCGACCGGGCTGGGCATGGCGCCGTTCCTGGTCAGCCATCCCCTGTTGATCAACAATTGGATGGTGGCGCGCGAAACCGCGCTCGCCAAAGTCTGTGCCATCGCGCGGGCATCGCCGGCAACGATCAGGCGCGGGCGCCAACTGCTGGCCCGGGCCCGCCGTCACGTCGCCCAGTGGAACGTCGATGATACCCGCCAGATGGCGCGCATTGTCCGCCTGCGACGTGAGCTTGCAGAACTGGCCCGGCTGGCCTCGACGGAGTGGTTGTCAGAGCCCTATCCCTGGCGCCGCCTTGTCGAGGCTTCGCGGCAGTTGTCGTGCGAGGGTCAGGAACTCGTCGTAGCGCTCGTGTTGGAGCCGAACGGCAGGTGCATCGACGGTCTGGCAGCCGCCATGACGAGCCCGACGGTGCCGGTTCTCGATCCGACGATGCAGGTCGCCTGCCTGATCAAGCTCCTTGATGTGCAATTCGACTGGGCACTGCGGGTCGATCTGGCGAAACCCGCCGCCACCGAACAGTTCTGGTACGTATCCGAGGACAAGCTCGAACCGCGCCTTGGCAATCGCTATCACGAACCCGGGGCAGAGCTGGCGTTGCCACTCGACAACGTGGTACGCTTCAAGGCCGTTCGTGCCGACTTGCAACGGGTCGCGGCACGGGGCAGTGCTCAGAGCGTCGCGCAGTTTCTCAAACGCCATCCCGAGCATCGTTACATCGTGCGCCGCATCCAGGCCATCCAGTCCCATCCCTATGCCGAAATTCGCGACAACCTGACCGACCGATCGTGCCTCGCGATTGACATGCTGCGCTGCAAGTTGTCGTTCTTCGGTGCGGTCAAGTTTGATCCGAAGTCCGACCGTTGGACCCGCATCACCTTGTTTCAGGGCGCGCCCCTGTTTGATGAACTGGCCGATCGGGACATCGTCGATGATTGGTGGATGCCGGTTCTTGAGGCTTGATGATGCGCCGTTCGTTCAACGAAGTCGAGCTGATGCTCAAAAAGGCGGCCGTCGGTGCGGGCCTCGACGTCGGCGTGGCCGAGGATGTCGCGCGCGCCGCCGTGGCCTTATGCCGGGCGCAGTGGGACGGCGTTGCGATTATGGCCGCGGCACTGTCGCGGCACCAGGCCGGCGGCCGCGATAATTCGCTCGAACGGCAAATCACGCGGGCATTGTGCGATGGTCCGTCGATACTTGATGAACTGATTGTGCAGGGAACCGGTTGCGAAATCACCCTTGCCGGCGTCGATCATCCGAAGGTTTTGGTCGGGCTGGGCCTGATCACGGCCGGCGATCATCGGATCACGATCGAACTGGCCGGTGATGCCACCGCCCTTGTGTTCGGTGCCGATGCAACAGATCTTCAAGCCGTCGACCTTCGAAACGGCACCGGGATGGTTGTGCGTCACGCCGGCCCGGATGCCGCCGGCGAAACCGCCATGCACCGTGGCCCGCGGCCCTTTTGTGACCCGCGCCACTGGTCCGTTTTGGAACAGTTCGCCGCCCGCACCTATGTGCCGTCGAGCGAAGCGTCACGGGCCCGCGGTGCCGGCGCCGGATCAATCGACAATGATTGAGGTCAAGCGGTCCGCTTGGCGGTTGCGACAACACCGGCGCGTGATCGGTTTCCGGCACCAAATTTGCGTAATCGATTAAATGATATGCCGGATTCGGATTTGCGCGCGGCTAGCGGGGCTCCTATGCTCGGCTGCGATGGCGATGGTTGAAATCGCCCGCTGTCACCATGCGGTCGCCGCTGTTGCCAATCTCAGCCGAGGGAGCCTGATCATGCAAAGATTAGTGAGTGGCTGCGTGAGTTTACTTTGCGGGCTTGCGGTATTGACACCGCCCGCGACGGCCAACTGCGGTCAGGTCGAGATTTCCGAGATGAATTGGGTCTCTGCCCGCGTTGTCACCGCGGTTTCGTCGTTGATCATGGAAAAGGCCTACGGGTGCAAGGTGATCACGGTCGCGACCACCACGACGAAAGTGCTGCCGTTAGTTCGCGACGGCGGCAAACCCGACATCGTGACGGAACTTTGGGTGAATTCCGCGCCCGGCTATCGGGAGTTGGAGGACGGCGGCAAAATCGTAACTCTCGCCAAGGTGCTGTCTGATGGTGGCGTCGAAGGTTGGTGGATCCCGAAGCATCTCGCCGACCAGCACCCCGAGCTGCGAACAATTGCCGGCATCGTGGACAATCCGAAATGGGTCGGCGGCAGGTTTCACAATTGCCCCGAGGGCTGGGGCTGTCGGGTCATCAACGACAATCTGGTGCGCGCCCATGGGCTGGCGGCAAAGGGGATCCGATCCGTCAACCACAAGTCCGGTCAAGCCCTCGCCGCGTCGATTGCCAGTGCATTTGCCAACAAGACGGCGTGGTTCGGTTACTATTGGGCGCCGACCCCTGTCATCGGCAAATATCCGATGGTCAAGGTCGATATCGGCCCGATCGATGCCGCGGCTCACGAATGCAACAAGAAGAAGGATTGCGCCAAGCCCGGCAAGTCCGCCTATCCCGGCAGCACGGTGGTGACGATCGCAACAACGGCGTTTGTCGAGCGCGAGCCGCAAATTGCGGAACTGATGCGCAAAGTCTCATTCACCAACAATCAAATGGGCAAGGTATTGGCTTGGATGCAGGACAAGAAGGCCGAGCCGCATGAGGCTGCGCGCTTCTTTCTCATCACCTATCGTGACGTCTGGCGTCAATGGGTGCCGGAAGCCGCGGCAGAAAAACTTCAAGGCGCCCTCGGCCCGACCCAGTAGATCGACGCGAGATACCGTTTGCGGACCGGCGTGCAGGCCGGCTGAGATCGAGCCGATCGCGGCGCAGGCCTCGGTGCCGAGCCGGGCGGCACTGGCAACCGGTCTGCCCCGCCCACCCGTTGAACGCGCTGCAATTTCACGAGGCAAGGATGAAGCTCGACATACCGCAATCCATTGAGGACTGGAACGCTCGCGGGCAGGCCTATCTGCCCGGCCATCTCGGTTTGACGTTTCACCAGGTTGAACCGCAAGCGGTGCGCGCCAGCCTGGAGGTCAAGCAACCGCTCTTGTCCTGGAACGGCTTTCTGCATGCCGGCTCGATCGTCACGTTGGCCGACACCTGCTGCGGTTATGGCACGGTAAGCTCGCTGCCGCAGGGCGCCAGTGGCTTCACGACCATCGATCTTTCAACCAATTTCCTCGGCACCGCTCTTAAGGGCCGGGTCGATTGTTTGGCACGGCCGCTGCATCAGGGCCGCTCCACCCAGGTTTGGGATGCGGTCGTGACGTCGGCTGCAACCGGCAAGACGATGGCCCACTTTCGCTGTTCGCAGATGATCCTGTGGCCGCGCAGCTAAGCCGGCTATGTTGCGCGCTGCCAACAATGCCCAATCCTGCCGAGCAAACCGGAACCGAAGTTATGGACCCGATCACGCCTTTCACATTTGCCACGACACCCAAGATCGTGTTCGCAGCCGGTGCCGCCGCCGCGATCGCGGAACACACCGCCTTTCTCGGCAAGCAGATCATGCTGGTCACCGACCGCGGCTTGATCGAAGCGGGCCTGATCGCGCCCGCGATTGGCGATCTTGAGGCAGCCGGTGCAACTGTGACCACATATTGTGATGTGGTGGCCGATCCCGCGCGTGACCTCGTCATCGCCGCGGGCGACAGGGCGCGGGCGATCGGCGCGACCGGCATTCTTGCCATCGGCGGCGGCTCTTCGATGGATGTGGCCAAGCTGGCAGCGCTGCTGGCCGGCAGCAATGAGGACCTTGAAGCGGCGTGGGGGATTGGCAATGCCACCGGCCCGCGTCTGCCTCTGGCGCTGGTGCCGACCACCGCCGGTACCGGTTCCGAGGTCACGCCGATTTCAATCATCACGGTTGAGGACGATGAAAAGCGCGGCGTGGTCTCGCCGGTGATCTTGCCGGATCTGGCCCTGCTCGACCCTGAATTGACCGTGGCTCTGCCGGCCCACGTGACGGCCGCCACCGGTGTCGATGCGATGGTGCACGCAATCGAGGCCTACACATCGAAGTCGGCCAATAACAATCCGGTGTCCCGCGCGTTGGCCGTCGAAGCGTTGTGCTTGCTCGGTGCCAACATCGAACGTGCCGTCGACAACGGTGGCGACCGCCAGGCCCGTGCCGCGATGCTGTTGGGTGCGATGCTTGCCGGGCAGGCGTTTGCCAATTCGCCGGTTGCCGCCGTCCATGCGCTGGCCTACCCGATTGGCGGCCGCTTCCACGTCCCCCACGGTCTGTCCAACGCGCTGGTGCTGCCGCACGTGCTGCGCTTCAACGCGCCGGCAGCAGCCCGACTTTATGCGGAGCTCGCCGCCCACGTGTTCCCGCATCTGGCAAGCGGCAATGGCGTGCAGGAGACCGCCGCGCGCTTTGCAGAAGAGCTGGCGGCGCTCAACGTGCGATTGGGATTGGAGGCTGGCCTGCGCGAGGTTGGTATTGGTGAGGCCGACCTTGCCGGGATGGCGCGCGATGCCATGAAGCAGACCCGGTTGTTGGTCAACAATCCGCGTGATGTCACCGAGGCCGACGCGTTGGCGATTTATCGGGCGGCCTATTGAGCGATCGGCCTACCAGACCATGACGATCTACGGCGTCTCACTTGATAATATCGCCAGCGTTCTCGACTGGCTCGGCATTGTCGTGTTTGCAACCACCGGTGCGCTCGCGGCATCGCGCAAGCAGATGGACATCGTCGGGTTTGCGCTGCTTGCCACAGTGACCGGAATTGGCGGCGGCACGTTGCGCGACATCCTGCTCGGATCGTTGCCCGTGTTTTGGGTCCTCAATCCCGCCTATCTGGTGGTGTGCGTCGTCGTTGCCTGCGTGCTGTTTTTCACAGCCCACATCCCGGCGTCCCGGTTACGCCTGCTGTTGTGGTTGGACGGCATTGGCTTGGCACTGTTTGCGGTTATCGGCGCTGAAAAGGCGCTGGCGATGGACGCCGGTATTGTCGTTGCCATCACGATGGGCACGGTAACGGCGACGTTCGGCGGCATCATTCGCGACGTCCTCTGCGCTGAGACGCCGGTCATCTTGAGCCGTGAGGTCTATGTTCTGGCAGCCGTGCTTGCCGCGGCCGTGTTCGTTTTATCGTTGGCCGCGGGCGTGCCCCGCGATATCGCACTGATCAGCGGCTTCGGCGCCGGTTTGGTGTTGCGTTCGATCGCACTTTTCCGGGGGTTGTCGATGCCGCGATATCGCTCACGCCCGGCCCGCAATCCATCCGGAAAGTAATACCAGATCTTTGTGCTTTAAGTTGGAACCGCAATAGCGGTTCCAACTTAAAGCACGATGATCTAGATAGAGCCACACGACCGGAAACTTGAAGTCGGGATGTGGGCCTTCGCGAAGGCCGAGCACGTCGACGTACCACTTGGCGGTACCGGCAAGATCCGTGGTCTGGATCAGAAAATGCTGCAAGTGCAGTAACGGCATTGGTGCTGTCTCTCGATCGCTTGTCTGTCCCGGCTTATACCGGCCTTGGCCAGGCGGCCGCCACGCGCGGCATAATCTCGCCGATCAGCAGGCGGGTTTGTTCGAGAATTTCTGACTCGCCGAGGCCGATGGGCCGCAAAATGAACTTCGAAGCCCCCGCCTCAATATACGCCGTAATCCGCGCAAATATCTTGTCCGCGGTGCCAATGCACACGTAGTCACGACCGTCGGTCCCGAAGCGCTCGTGATGGCGCTGCAAAGCCATTGCCGGTGCTGGATCATTGCTATCGCCGAAGTAAAACGGGAACGCCGCGCCATAATGATCATCGTCGATTTGGCGACCATGCGCGATGACCGCCTGCCGGATCGCACCGATCACGGGTTCAATCTCGTCGGGCGTCAACAGGCCGGCCTGCCAACCGGTACCGTAGCGCGCGGTTCGCCGGATCGCCGCTTGTGAATGGCCGCCAATCCACATCGGGATTTGGCGTTGCACCGGCCGCGGTTCGATGCGCGCGCCGCTGAGGCGAAAATAGCGCCCGTCATAGTCAACCGTTTGATCGCGCCACAGCCGGCCGATCACGTCCAGCGCCTCGTCGGTGCGACGTCCCCGCCCGGTGGTGTCGAAATGCATGGCCGTCCATTCCGGCCCCAGCGGATTGCCAATGCCGAACGCCGGCAGCATGCGCCCGTCCGACAGATAGTCGATCGTCGCGCATTGCTTGGCGACGACGACCGGATCGCGAAACGCCAGCGACAGCACGTTCATGCCAAACTTAAGACGACTGGTGCGACCGGCGATCGCTGCCAGCGCCGTCAAACTTTCGAGCATTGGAACCGGGCTGATCAAACGATCTGTCTGCCAGATCGAGTCAATTGTACTGTTTTCGCAGATATCAACCCACCGCCAGAAACCGCCGGCCTGCTCGAACGGGAAGTCAGCAAGGCCAATTCCGATCGCAATACTCATGCGTGTCGTTCCTTCCAGCCTGGGATGAGACCTCGTGGTCGAGGTCATTGCCCGACAGCCATAGCAGCATTGGCACGGCAACGGTTCGAATCAACAATGACACTCAAGTGAGTACAAGTGCCGGCAACAAATTAACCAATTGTTGGCATGATTCTTTCATCGAATGTGTTGGTTGAGGTCATCGGGCAACATCGCAAGCCGGCCGCCGCGCTGGCGCCAATTGTTATGCCCTGACGGCAGACAGCGGCATCACCGCCACGCCACAATTGTTAGTTTGTTTCGAGACGCCGGAGTGCTTGACCCAGTCGGCGCAACAGCACAGGAAAAGAGGCTGCATCAATCCGGCCAAAAATGATTGAATAAAGCGAAATTAAAGGGAATATCCGAATGTCGCAAACCGTGTCTTTTGACAAGCCGAAACCGCTGCCGAGGTCGCTGAAGCCAGCTTCACTGTGGCGGCGTGCCGCGGTTGGTCTACTGGCACTGACAATAGGAGTTGCTACGTCCGCCTGGCTGCTGCACGCCTCGATCGATGCCCAGCCGCCGACCGCTTCCGCAGAGGCGTCGGCCGCCGCCAGACGCTAGAGCAACCTGCCTTTATTCGGAATCGGAACGATCCCGAATAAAGGCACAAAGATGATCTAGTGGTCTGATCAAATCGCCGCGTTGCGGCGATCCTTGAGGGGCTTTCAGCCCCTCAAACACCCCGACCAGGGGATAGCTCCCCTGGACCCCGGACGTGTCCTGACCACTAGGGCCTGTTGAGTATCAGGCGCCATTGAGGATTGGCGCCGCTCAAAAGCGCTCGGTGAAGTGCCCCAATTCATAGCTCGGGCGGTATTATGCCAAGTCTTCGACTTCGAGCACGTCGGTACCGGCAATGCGCTGTGCCAGCGCCGCTTCGACGAATGCATCGATATCGCCATCGAGGACGCCGTCCGGGTCGGTGCTTTCGACCCCCGTGCGCAGGTCCTTGACCAGCTGGTAGGGCTGCAAAACATAGGACCGGATCTGGTGTCCCCAGCCGATCTCGGTCTTGCTGGCAGCTTGCGCAGTGGCGCGCGCTTCGCGCCTCTTGAGTTCCAACTCATAGAGGCGTGCGCGCAGCATCGCCCAAGCCGTCGCGCGGTTCTTGTGCTGTGAGCGTTCCTGCTGGCAGGCGACCACGATGCCCGTGGGCTCATGCGCAATGCGGACCGCCGAGTCGGTCGTGTTGACGTGCTGGCCGCCGGCGCCGGACGCCCGATAGGTATCGATCCGACAGTCACTTTCGTTGATCTCGATCTCGATGCTGTCATCGATGACGGGATAAACCCAGGCCGATGCAAAGCTGGTGTGACGGCGCGCATTGGAATCAAACGGTGAAATGCGCACCAAACGGTGAACGCCGCTTTCAGTTTTCAGCCAACCGTACGCATTGTCACCCTTGATTTCGATGGTCGCCGATTTAAGACCCGCCTCCTCACCGGGGCTCTCCTCGATCATCTTGACCTTGAAACCACGCTTTTCCGCCCAGCGCATGTACATGCGCGCCAGCATTTGCGCCCAATCCTGGCTTTCGGTCCCGCCGGCGCCCGCATGGATCTCAAGAAACGTATCGTTGCCGTCCGCTTCGCCCGAGAGCAGCGCCTCGACCTCTTGCTGTTGCGCCCGTTCGCGCAGATCGCGCAGCAGCGCCTCACCTTCGGCGACGGAGGCCTCGTCCGCCTCCGCCTCGCCGAGCTCGATCAGCGTGACGCCGTCCTCGAGGTCCTGCTCGAAGCCGCGGTACACAGTGATGCGCTTCTCCAGTAACTGGCGTTCGCGCATGACGGCCTGGGCCGCGGCCGGGTCGGACCACAGATCTGGATCTTCGGTACGTGCGTTCAGTTCGTCCAGGCGAGACTGCGCGGTGTCCCAGTCAAAGATGCCTCCGCAAAATCGCAAAGGACTCCTTGATGTCATCCAACAGCTTGCTGGCTTCCGCACGCATTGCGTTGATCCTTCCAAGTACACGTCGTTGCCGCGTCAATCGCACGGCACGTGTGGTTCAGGCCCCGCGATATAAATCCGGGCGGCTGCGAAGTAAACCGTGTCGAATTCGAACAGGTCGGGATTTTGGGCGGCTCGCCCGCTCGGCCTTGCGGGCGCTGCCGGTGCATTGTCAATAGACGTTGCCCCGCCCGCTGCCGACACCGCCGCTCGCCCCGTAGACGCCTTCGGCGCTCTGATAACCGAGAAACGAGTTCGGATCGTCGGGTTCTTCGTAAGGCTTGAAGGCTTCCTCGATGACGTCCTTCGTGGCGGCGCCCGCGCGCAGCCCCGTCATGCGGTCGATCGGCACCAGTTTTATGCCCGGCGGCACCCGGAACGGAACCGCCGGCTTGCCGGCCAGCGCCATTTTCATGAATTCAGCAAAGATCGGCGCGGCCACTTGACCGCCGGTCGCCGACTTACCCATCGGCTGTGGCGTGTCGTAGCCGACAAAAACACCGGCCACAAGATCCGGTGCGAAGCCAATGAACCAGGCATCCTTATAATCGTTCGTCGTCCCCGTCTTGCCAGCCAGCGGCACCCCTTTCACCGTCTTCTTGACGATCGTCGCCGTGCCCCGCTGCACGACACCTTCGAGTATCGACGTCATCTGGTAGGCCGAATGGGGATCAATCACCTGGCGCCTGTCGTCGGGGATTTCCGGCTCGGGCTGGTTGTTCCACTCGGCACTGTTGCAGCCCGCACATCGGCGCTCGTCGTGGCGCCACACGGTGCGCCCCCATCTGTCCTGGATGCGGTCGATCAAGGTCGCATTGACCTTGCGCCCGCCATTGGCGAGCACCGAATACGCGCTCACCATCCGCAGCAGCGTCGTCTCGCCCGCCCCCAGTGACATTGCCAACACCGGCAACAGATCATTGTAGACGCCGAAGCGGTTGATCGCATATTCGCTGATCAACGGCATCCCGATATCGCGCGCCAAGCGAACGGTCATCTGGTTGCGGGATTTTTCAATTCCCAGCCGCAACGTGGACGGCCCATAGGAACGGTCCTTGTTGTAGTTCTCCGGTCGCCACCGCTCCTTACCGACGCCCTGATCGATTTCGATCGGTGCATCAAGCACGATACTGGTCGACTTGTAGCCGTTGTCGAGCGCCGACACGTAGAGAAGCGGCTTGAACGATGAACCTGGCTGTCGTTTCGCCTGGATGGCGCGATCGAACTGACTGATCGCGAACGAGAAGCCGCCGACCACGGCCAGCACGCGGCCGGTGTGCGGATCCATCACCGCAATGCCCCCGCCGACTTTCGGGACCTGCATCAGCGACCAAACTCCGGCGAGGTTTTTCGGATCCTTTGGTGAGACATAGATCACATCGCCAATCGCAACCACATCCGCCGGCGTGCGCGGCTTGCGCCCTTTGGACTTGTCGGTGGCAACGAATTTGCCGGCCCATGCCATCTCGGCCAGGGGTATCTCCACTGCCGCACGGCTATCGGGCAACGTTCCGTCGCGCTGCTTGAGCGGCCGCAGTCCCACAACGATCTTGGCGCTATCGACCGCCAACACGACACCGAGCCGCCAGGGTGCGATGTCCCACGGGACGACCTCCTCGCTCAACGTTTTGCCCCAATCGCCGGTAATGTCGACTTGCTTGATCGCGCCGCGCCATCCCTTTGAGCGATCAAACCTGACCAGCCCGTCGATCAGCGCCTTGCGCGCAAAGCGCTGCAGTTTGGGATCGAGCGTCGTTCTCACCGACAAACCACCGCCATAGAGACGGTCTTCGCCATACTGTGCCAACATCGCACGGCGCACTTCTTCCGCGAAGAAATTGGCGGCAAAGTTGTGTGTGCCGAACGGGCGAAGTTGCACGGTCAACGGCTTGTTTATTGCGGCTTCGGACTGTTCCTCAGTGATATAGCCGTTTTCCGCCATTTCCTTGAGAACCCAGTTCCGGCGATTTGTGGCACGCTCGGTATGACGAAACGGATGATATTTGCTGGGCGCCTTCGGTAGCACGGCCAGATAGGCGGCCTCCTCAATCGTCAGGTCCTTCAACTCCTTATTGAAGTAGTTGAGCGCCGCTGCTGCCACACCGTAGGACCCGATGCCCAGGTAAATCTCGTTGAGGTAGAGTTCGAGGATCTTGTCCTTATCGAACGCACGCTCAATACGAATGGCGAGGATCGCCTCCTTGAGCTTGCGTCGAAACGAGCGCTCGTTTGTCAACAGAAAATTCTTTGCGACCTGCTGGGTGATTGTCGAGGCGCCAACCAGACGCTGACGCAGCACCAGATGCTTGTAGAGGGCGATCGCAATGCCGCGATAATCCAACCCGTTGTGGGAGAAGAAGTTCTTGTCTTCCGCAGAAAGAAACGCACCGACCACCAGTTTCGGCACGGTATTGACGGGCACGAATATGCGCCGTTCACGGGCATACTCGGCCAGCAGCGAACCGTTGCTGGCGTGCACCCGCGTCATCACCGGCGGCTCGTAGGTCTCCAGCTTGTCATAGCTCGGCAGATCCTGCGAGGCCTTCCAAATAAAATATCCGGCGACCGCGGTACCGCCGATCGTCACCAAAACGCCGGCTGCAAACAAAAACCCCAGAACCCCGAGCAGCAAGCTCTTCCGGCGTTTTTTTCGCTTCTTTGGACGTTCAGGCGGTGGTGGCAGATACTGGCGCTGCATAGGCCCTGTAATCCAGATGGGTTCGACGAAACGGCATCGATGCCCGCGGACGAAATGTCAGCGGGCGCAACAATACTCAACGCGCACGGACACGTCACTCTAATTCGTATTGTGGCACAAGCCGGGCCGATGATACCAATCAATCAACAACAGAATTATGAACGCACAGACAAATCCGCCATGCGTGACCACGATACATTCCTAGGCCAACACCAGGCCAACACTAGGCCAACACTAGGCCAACACTGGGCCAACCTGCCTTTATCGGAGTTGGAACGATCCCGAATAATGGCAGAAGGTTGCTCGATTGTGAATTGTCCGGCGGCGCACAGATGATTGTTCTGGCGGCGTGCTCGACGATCCGCGGCACCGCCCTGGTCAGCGTTCATCAAAATAGACCTTGACCGCGATCGCGATCGCCCGGGCCGCCGCCTGCTGCCATGTCGCACGCGACATCTCGCGAACGTCCGCTGGATTGCTCATGTAACCGAGCTCGATCAAAGCGGCGGGCGTGTCCGGTTGCCGTAACACCTTGAACGCGGCCGAGCGCCGTGGCGAACTCGTCAGCCGGATCGCGCGTTGCAGTCGACGCACGAGATGTTCACGCAACCGCAGCGAGAACTCAGCCGTCTCGCGCCGCATGAGATCGAACAAGATCGCCTCGACGCGACCGCGCGCTGCAATCGGCGCTATTGGCAGACCGGCCAGTGCATCAGTTGCGTTTTCCTTATCGGCGACTTGCTGTGCGCGCTTGTCCGAGGCCACCTTCGACAATGTATAGACCGAGGCGCCGCGAATGCTCGCGGCCAGAGTTTGCGAGGCAAGCGCATCGGCATGCAAGGACAAGAACAGGTCCGCCTTGCGCTGTCGCGACAACAGCACGCGGTCATCCAGCGACACAAAGACGTCGCGTTTGCGGGTCAGCACAACCTCGTATCGACCGTCGGCACGCAAGGCGCGCGCCAGCTTCAGGGCAACGGCCAGAACCACCGACTTTTCCATGATGCCGCGGCGGCTGACGGCGCCCGGATCGGGGCCGCCATGGCCCGGGTCGATGGCAACGAGGGGCCGTTTGCGAAGCTTGGCACCGTTGCTTGGCCGACGCTCGAACACGGCCTGTTTCAAAGACGCTGCCGGCGGCAAACTGGGCGGCACACCCTGCGCGCGAAAGGATCCGGCACTGACGCGGCCGAGATCGAGATGAATGATGCTTTGATCATTGTCGAGACGTTCGGCGCGCACATCCACCAGCTTGAACGGCGCTGCCACGTCGAATACCATGCGTGACTGCCCAGCTGCCACCAATCCCGTGCGAAAATCGCGGATAATTCCTCGTTGTCGGGATTGCTGGTTGGCTGGCAGGCGAAAGTCAATCTCGGGAAAATCAAGCACCAGCCGGTACGGCGCTGCGAGCGTGAACACCGACACGCGCACGCCGCGCGACAAGCGCAGTCGCAGTTTGGTGATCGGACCGGCCACAGTTACCGATATGGCGAGCGCCTGTGGGCGCTCAGCGCCGAGAACCGCGCCCGAACCGGCCCAGTTGACTGCCGCCACAACCCCGACGGATCCGACAACGGCCAGGATCGCGCGACATCTGCTGGCCCGTTCAAATGTCACCGATTGCCGCAGTTGCGCCCTCCCGCCCAACCAACAAGGAACAACTCACCCATTGTCATTGAGGATTTATTTGCCATATTTTGCTGATCATGTGAAAGATGTGGTCGTGTGGCAACCGGTGCGGGCAACTTCAGGCTTGCCCCCAGCCCCGCAAATCCGTACAGTTCCACATCGTAACGTATTTGTTTGATTGGGTTTTCGCACCCACACGCCCGACGATTTTCACCGTAACTGTTGCGCGAAAACATGGCCGCAAAACGGGACGGGTGGGCGCGGCAGCCATCAAACAGACGGCGTCTGATCGACCGGCCGGCGCAAGCTTGTATGCGCCACCAGCGTGCTGCTGTGCAACTGGGCAGTGTATCTCTGGGGCCGAGTGGATCACTGGCTCCGAGTGTATCACTGGGGCCGAAGGCCGACATTCGACAGTTGCAGAACGAGTTTCCAGCTTTGCGCGGCCGGCCCGGAAAGGGGACCCCGCCAAGCCCAACCTGAACCCGATGGGTTCCCGACAACCTGAACCCGATGGGTTCTCAATTATGCCTCCGATTGAGGCGGCCGGCAGCGGCGTCAGGCAAACTTGCAGCGCTTCTGCCCCAAATGAAAGCAACGATGCTGAAGGCAACACATCAGGAAACAGCCGTTCATGACCACGGCCGGGCATCCCCGGCGATGGGCTGTGACACAGGCGCCTTCTTGACCGGCCGACAGCCTGCCGTGTGGATCTATGCGATCAGCCGCTGGTCCGCGCCCCTTTCCAAGACAAATATCTCAGCACAACCCAGATCGCGCGCTCGACCGATGAGCAATCCCTTCCGCTACGACGTTGGGACCCGCACTGCCCGGTCATCGATGCGCGCCGAGGAAACAAGGCAATGGCCGACAACAACAAGATGCTTATTGATGCCACCCACCCCGAAGAAACGCGGGTGGTGGTTCTACGGGAAGGTCGCGTAGAGGAATTTGACTACGAATCGGCGGCGAAGAAACTTCTCAGGGGCAGTATTTTCCTAGCCAAGATAACGCGGGTTGAACCCTCGCTTCAGGCCGCGTTCGTCGATTATGGCGGCAATCGCCACGGCTTCTTGGCGTTCAACGAAATTCATCCGGACTACTATCAGATCCCGCATGCCGACCGGCAGGCGTTGCTCGAAGCCGAACGTGCCGACCAGGAGCAGGATGAAGACACCGAAGACCTCGACGAGGATCAGGCCGATCTGGCCGCGGAACACGACGCCGACGTCGACGCCGAGCATGATGACGGCGCCGACACCGGCGACGGCGAAATCGCACCAGCCAGCGCCGCACCAAGCCTCGCACCAAGCCTCAATGACGATGATGATGATGGCGATGATGATGTCGCGCACGGGCCGGACGAAGAGGCCTTGGCGATCGATGTCTCCGATCTGCTGCCGCCGGAACCGCCGATAGCAGCGCACGCACCACCCTCAAGCGCTGCCATCGAACATGGCGAACAAGTTTCTGCCACCGCCGAAACGTCCGACGACGCTGAACAAACCGGCGACCCGCAGGGCCAGACGAACGACGGCTCCGAGGAGGCCGCCCCGCCGGCCGACCCAGGCGCCGCGGCAATCGCGCAGGCGCCGGCAATTGACGAAGCATCCGGCGAAGACGCCGACGCAGATGGTGCTGCCGAGACCGGCAACGCCCCCCGCGGCAAACCGAAAACGATTGCCGCCGCGACGCCGCCAGATGAACGCATCGTCAGCGATGACATAGTCGAGAACGCCGACACCGCGACCGAACAACTGGAACCCGCGCCAACTGCCGCAACAGACCTACCGCCTGCGGCGACATTGGAAGCCGACGTGCCTGCCGTCATGTTGGATGACGACGGCGTCTGCGAGGCAACCAGCACCACAGCAACGGACGACGCTCAACGCGCGTCGGCGGCCGGCTCCGAAGACCAAGACCGGCCCGCCAGCGAAGATCAACCGGCCTTCGACCACCAGCGCGATCCGCACGATGCCAACCCGGCCGACGACATCGAAGCCCGCGCCCCGGCAATCGACCCCGACGGCGACCCCGACAGCGACACGGACGGTGATGCGGACGAGACCGGCGAACCGGACGAGCCGATCGATGAAGTCGGAGACGACACTGACGCACTCGGCGAGGTGCCGGTGCGCCGCCGCCGCCGCACGCGCAATTACAAGATTCAGGAAGTGATCAGGCGCCGCCAGGTCGTGCTGGTGCAGGTTGTCAAAGAAGAACGCGGCAATAAGGGCGCGGCCCTGACGACCTACCTGTCGCTGGCCGGCCGTTACACTGTGCTGATGCCGAACACGGCGCGCGGTGGCGGCATTTCCCGCAAGATCACCAGTCTGCAGGATCGCAAGCGCCTTAAGGCGATCGCCCAGGAACTCGATGTGCCGAACGGCATGGGTCTGATCATCCGCACGGCCGGCGCGAGCCGCACGAAGCAGGAAATCAAACGCGACTTCGAATACCTGCTGCGCCTGTGGGAAAACGTCCGCGACCTGACGCTGCGATCGACGGCGCCGTCGCTGGTCTACGAAGAAGGCGACCTGATCAAGCGCTCGATCCGCGACTTGTATTCAAAGGATATCAACCAGATCCTCGTTGCCGGCGAAAATGCCCACAAGGAAGCCAAAGGCTTCATGCGCATGCTGATGCCCAGTCATGCCAAGAACGTCATCAAATACGATGAGGCCCAACCGCTGTTTGCCCGCTACCGCATTGAACAACAGTTGAACGCGATGTTCAGCCCGTTCGTTCAGCTAAAATCCGGCGGCTATCTGGTCATCAACCAAACCGAGGCGTTGGTTGCCGTCGATGTCAACTCCGGCAAAGCCACCCGCAAGTTTTCGATTGAGGATACCGCCCTCAATACCAACCTCGAAGCGGCCGAGGAACTGTCGCGCCAGCTCAAGCTCAGAGATCTCGCCGGCCTCATTGTCATCGACTTCATCGACATGGAGGAAAAGCGCAACAATCGTGCGGTGGAGCGGCGATTGAAGGAATGCCTGCGCGATGACCGGGCCCGCATCCAGGTTGGTCGGATCAGCCATTTCGGGCTGCTTGAAATGTCGCGCCAGCGGTTGCGAACCGGTGTCCTCGAGGGCTCGACCATGCCGTGCCATCACTGTCAGGGCACCGGCATCATCCGCTCGACGGAATCGGTCGCGCTGGCCGTTCTGCGCGGCCTTGAAGACACCTTGATGGTGCAGTCGCAGCGTTCGCTGACGACCCATTGTTCGCCTGAAGTGGCGATGTATCTGCTCAACCACAAACGCTCGTTCATTCTCGACATGGAACTGCGTTACGGCATCGACATTCACATCAATGCCAGCGACGACCAGCACGGGGCCGACTTTGCCATCGAACGCATGGGCGGTGGTTCGTTGCCGCGTCGCGTTGCGCGCTCTGCCGTTAATGTCGATTCCGGATTTGAAGGCGATGAGATCGCCGACGCCGACCACGAGGAAGCCGGTCGCGACGATGGCGAACGCCGGCCACGCCGACGCCGGCGCCGCCGCGGCCGGCGCATTGACAACGAAACCGTCACAGACGAGGCGGCAGACGTTGCTATGCCCGACGATGTTGATGTTGATGTTGATGATGATGATGACGAGCCGGAAGATGCCGGCGAAGCAGCCGAGGCGCGCGAAGACGGCGATGAGCGCACGTCGCGCCGCCGCCGCCGCGGCCGCAGAGGCGGCCGCCGCAACCGTGGCGAACGTGCTGCCGTAACAGGTGTTTCCGCCCCGGGCGCACCGCAGCCCGAGGTCGGCGGCGGCGACGACATCACCGCCGAGCAGGCCGCAACAACCGCCGGCGAGGACGCCGAAACCACAAGCAAGGACGTCGCAAACCAAGACGGCGGCGAGGACGACGGCGCTAACCAGCCGGTCGCGAGCAGCGCCGACACAGTCGTGGCGACCGTAGAGGACGGATGCGAGACAAACCAGGCCGACGGGCCGGTGACAGATGGCGAGCTGGCCGCAACTGACGACCAACCTGATGCGGAGCTTGACGATACCTCGACAGTTCAGGAACCAACCTCGGATCGGGCAGAAACCGCCGAGGATGCCGGCACCACCGAGGACCAACCGAGCCGCGCACATTGGGGTGAACCGGTATCTTCAGCGCCGGTGCTGGAGCGCGTGGTGATGACGCCTGAAGCGGATGGCGAACGCGCAGAAGGCGAGCGTTCAGAGGGCGAAACTTCAGAGGGCGAAACTTCAGGCGAGGCACAGCAAACGGCCGACCGACCCGCGCGCAAAGGCTGGTGGCAACGCCGGTTTGGCTCGTAACTCCCGCGTGAAAGACCCCCGCGTGAAAAGGCCCCCGCGTGAAAAGCCCTTGGCGACGCTCCGGTGTCCTTTCCACGTTGACGATTAAGGCCGAATCACATCGCCGGGCCGCGCCTCGGCGATGTGATTCGGCTTGATCCCGTGTTGCAAGCCTTGGCGGCGAAGCGGCCTCACGCGTTGCGCTTGAGGCCGTCCCACCGCGACAATCGCGCGATTGCATCACGCATGTCCGCCGTTGAGCCGGCATAGGAAAACCGCAGGTATTGACCCCCGCGTGCTTCGTCGAAATCAATCCCCGACGTTGCAGCGATGCCGGTCTCGGCCAGCAACCGCTGCGAGAACGCCAGGCTGTCATCCGAATAGGCGCTGATATCGGCATAGATGTAGAAGGCTCCATCGGCCGGAACGAGACGATCGAAGCCCACTTTCGGCAGTTCCGACAGCAGCAGCGCGCGATTTGCTGCATAGACCGCACGGTTGCGCTCGAGTTCCTCAGTTCCATCGAAAGCGGCCAGCGCCGCCCTTTGCGCCACGGCCGGTGGACAGATGTAGAGATTTTGCGCAAGTCGCTCGACAGTTGCAACGAGGAACTCCGGCACCACCATCCAGCCGATCCGCCATCCGGTCATCGAAAAGTATTTCGAGAAGCTGTTGATGACGATGACGTCGTCGCTGTAGCCGAGTGCGGTGCACGCTTCCCGACCGTATGTCAGGCCGTGATAGATCTCGTCCGAAATGAACCACAGCCCGCGCGCGCTGCAAAGGCGTGCAATGGCCGCCATACGATCGGGTTCAAGCATCGTGCCGGTTGGGTTGTTCGGGCTTGCAATGAGGATGCCGGCGATGTCGCCAGCCACCATTTCGATTTGCGCAATCGTCGGCATCCAGCGGGTGTTCGGGCCCGTCTCGATGATTTCCTGGCCCTGGCCCAGCGCGGTCAGAATGTGGCGGTAACACGGATAACCGGGCGACGGCAGGGCAATGCGATCACCCGCATCGAAAACGCTGAGAAATGCCAACACGAACGCCGCCGATGAACCGCTCGTGACGACGACGCGCTGCGGCGAAATCTCGAGGTTGTAAGACGCGCTGTAATGCTGTGCGATCCGGTCGCGAAGTGCCGGCATGCCGAGCGCGAGGGTATAGCCCAGCGTTTCGCTTTCGATGGCGGCAATTGCAGCACGCCGGGAGGTTGCCGGCGCCGGTGTCGCCGGCTGCCCAACCTCCATATGAATAACATGGCGCCCGTCCGCCTCGGCCTTGGCCGCCGCCGTCATGACATCCATCACCATGAACGAGGCAATCTCGCTTCTCGCGGATGCACGATGCAAGCGTTCGGCGCTGTTGCCGGCACCGGTCGTGCGTTTCGATCCCGAATTTGTCATTTGCTGTTTCCCAAGAGCATGTCAAACACCTTTTCGCCGGATAGATCGTTGTGTGCAAGAGGCCAGCTTGCCGGCCACATCAAGGCCTCTGAGGAGCCCTCACACGGATCATCAAACCGCAACGCGCGTGAGCCTCGAGACCAGATCGAAATGGGGCAAAAATGGCAACATGATAGGATGACAACCACATCTCGGCCAATTTCCGCTACTATCTGCAGCACTGATGGTTCAGAGTGCCGCCATTTTATAGCTACAGTTTAGGCAATGGCGAACGGGCCGTTCGGAAGGGCAAAGATCATGACACATGCGCTTCGAGTTGTGCGACGTCCGACGTTGGCGGCGCGACCGTTGCCGCGCTTCAGGGCGCTCATACTGGCGCTGGCAGCTGTTGGCTGCGCGCTCCTCGCCACCCTCCAGCGTGCCGATGCGCAAGGTTTGCCGCTCATTCGCGACACGGAAGTCGAAACGCTGCTCAATGACTACGCCCGTCCGATCTTCCGGGTCGCGGGTGTCGGCGGCGGTCGCGTCACGATCCGCATCGTACGCAGTGATATATTCAATGCCTTCGTCATCGATGGCCGCAATATTTTCATTCACACCGGTGCTTTGATGGACACCAGGACGCCGAACGAAATTATCGGCGTCATTGCGCACGAAACCGGACACATCGTCGGCGGCGACCTGGCCGCCCTGCGGGCCCGGATCAAACGCGATCAAACCAAGTTGCTGTTGCTGCGAATTTTGGGAATCGGCGCAGCGATTGCCACCAAGGAAACCCGCGCCGTGACGGCCGGTGACAACCTCGTGCTGCGCTCACTTCTTGCTGAGCGGCGCGCGCAGGAAGCTGCCGCTGATCAACGCGGCATGGCGTTCCTGGAGCGCACCAAACAGTCAGGCCGCGGCATGTTGGCGACGTTCGAGCGGTTTCAGAGACAGGAATACATCTCCGACCAACAAAAAGACCCGTTCGTGCGCAGTCACCCGGTTGCAACCGAGCGCCTTGCCCTTTTGCGCAGGCGCGTGCGCTCCAGCCCCTTCTACGGCCGCAGCGACCCACCCGAACTGCAACTGCGTCACGACATGATGCGCGCCAAGCTGTCGGGTTATCTGGAGGCCCCCGCCACGGTCTTCAATCGCTATCCGCGTCGGGACAACTCGCTGCCCGCCAAGTATGCCCGTACCATCGCGACGTTCTTTCGCGGCGGCAGCAACGGTCTGCCGGCCGCCTTGACCGCTGCTGATGAATTGATTCGGATGCGCCCGCAGAACCCCTACTTCTATGAACTCAAGGCCGATTTCCTCGAGCGCTCTGGCCGGGCGCGGCTGGCTGTGCCGTTGCTGAAGAAGGCAATAAGCCTGTCGCCAAATGCAACCCAGATGCAGATCCGGCTCGGCCGAGCGTTGCTCGCGAGCCGCGGCAAGAGCGCCGCCAACGAGGTCATCAAGATCGTCCGGCGCGCGATCAAGCAAGACGCCAAATACGAAGACGAAAAACCTTCAGCCTACCGTGTGTTGGGGCAGGCTTACTATCATGTTGGCAAGTTGGCATTGTCGTACGCTGCAACCGCGGAAGCCTATTTCCTGGTCAGCAACTTCAAACAGGCAAAAGTCTTTGCCAAGCGGGCGCAGCCGCGGCTGCGCAAGAACTCGCCAATCTGGCGGCGCATGGATGAAATTGCTACATTCGAGCCAAGAACATGACACCTGCGACCACTTGGCCGCAGGCCCGCCGGATTTACGCACCTTCGCCTGTTCGGTTAACGCTGTGCCGAACTTGTCACATCATTATGCCTGGTTCACATCGCTATCACGTGTCATGAACTGTCGCACGGACCTACGAAACCTTGCCCCCGCACGGAGCCATATGCAATGTCGAAGCTGTCGATCTCGGGCCTATTATCCGCACTGACAACACCGAAGGGGGCGTTGCTGATAACACCGGCGATCGTCGGCATTGGTGTGCTGCTCTCACTTGCCGATCCGGCGGTCTCGAACTCCGGCGCCACGATTGCAGGCGCGGTTGACCGGACTGCAACACTGCGCCCCGGCGACAACCAACAACCAACCGAGCAACAACCAACCGAGCAACCGGCAGCGCTGATAAAAGTCTCTGAACGCGGTTCATTTTCAGAGGCACAACGCCGCGAGATTGGCAAGATTGTCCGCGACTACCTGTTGGAGAACCCTGAAGTTCTTCAGGAGGTCAGCGAGGAGCTGGCCAAACGCCAACGCGCGCGCCAGGACGAGCAACGTCTCAAGATCCTGACCAGCAACAAGAACGAGATCTTCAATTCGGATATCGACTATGTCTTGGGTGACGGGGATACCAATGTCACCGTTATCGAATATTTCGACTATAATTGTGGATGGTGTAAACGCGCGCTCAGCGAGGTTATGAAGCTGATCCGGTCAGACCCCAAGATTAAATTCGTGATGAAGGAGTTTCCGATATTCGGCGAGCATTCCGAGTTTGCTGCCCGCGCCGCACTCGCCTCCAAACCCCAGGGCAAATACTGGGCCTTCCACGTTGCATTGATGAAGGAGCGTCGCGTTACCAAGGACAACGTCTTCGCAATCGCTAAGCGCGTCGGCATTGATGTTGAAAGGCTCAAGGTCGAAATGAAAGATCCGAAATACGCCGAGGCCATTGAGACGACCCAGCGCATTGCAGCATCGCTTGGCATCGAGGGAACGCCGGGCTTCATCATCGATAACCGGATCAATCCCGGTTATGTCCCGGCCGAGCAGCTCAAGGAGATGGTCGATGCGGTCCGCAAGAAGGGATGCCAATTCTGCTGACCGTTGGACAATTCTGCTGACCGTTGAACAATTTGAGGCGGCGACGGGCGCCCAAATGCGCCCTTTTCGTTGTCACGCAAACCTGTTAGATCAATGGCCACAAGGTGCGTTGGAAGACGTTGGCCCGCGGCGAATGTGGGCGGCGGGGCCGATGCACCTCGTTTGCAGATTTGCGGCAAAGTTGCGTCAGAGCCTATGTTTGATGCGGTCGAATCGGCGGTCCGGGCGCGCGCTCGCCGCGCTAGCTCATGGGACCTTGCGAGCTTGTGAGACGTTACGCGTTCATAGGATGTTGCGCGTTCATGGGACGTTGCAGGCCGCGGTAACGATTTGATCGCAATTGTGCAGCAGCTGGTGAGGACAGGACACGCATGGCGCGCGAAAACAGGGACAAGTCCGGACTTTCGGAACAGCAGCTGATCCGCGATCTGGCAACCCTCCTCGACGAAACCGGCCTGTCAGAAATCGAAATCGAGCGCTCTGGTCTGAAGGTTCGTGTGGCGCGGTCGCCGGACCTTGGCACCGGCGCGGCCGCGCCCAGCAGCCCCCGAGCGCCGGCCCCGGCAACGGTGCAACCAGCGCACCACGCCCAGTCCGACTCAGCCCCAGACCCCCACCACCATCCAGGTGCCGTCAAATCGCCAATGGTGGGCACGGTTTATCTGGCGCCGGAACCGAACGCGCCGCCGTTCGTGGAGGTCGGCGCCAGGGTTGAAGAGGGCCAGACCGTCCTGATCATAGAGGCGATGAAAACGATGAACCATATCCCGGCCCCGCGATCCGGCGCGGTGCGCCAGATTCTTGTCGAGAACGGCCATCCCGTGGAGTTCGCAGAACCGCTCCTGATTATCGAATAACAACACCGCCCTGACCCCGGCCGAGACCATTCCGCATGTTCGACAAGGTCCTGATTGCAAACCGTGGCGAAATCGCTCTGCGTATCCAGCGCGCCTGCAAGGAGCTGGGCATCGCCACCGTTGCGGTCCATTCGACGGCGGATGCAGACGCCATGCACGTCCGCCTGGCCGATGAAAGCGTCTGCATTGGCCCGCCGGCGGCGGCCGACAGCTATTTGAACATACCGGCCCTGCTCTCTGCCTGCGAAATCACCGGCGCCGATGCGGTTCACCCCGGCTACGGATTCCTGTCCGAAAACGCCCGCTTTGCCGAGATTCTCGAAGATCACAACACGACGTTCATCGGCCCGACCTCGACCCACATTCGCACGATGGGCGACAAGATAGCCGCCAAGGAAACGGTCAAGTCGCTCGGCATCCCTGTTGTGCCGGGCTCCGAAGGTGCGGTGAGAACCGAGGACGAGGCCCGCAAGGTCGCCCATGACATGGGCTTTCCGGTGCTCATCAAAGCAGCGGCCGGCGGCGGTGGGCGCGGCATGAAGGTTGCGCGCACGGCGGCGGATCTGGGCCCCGCCCTGGCGACCGCCCGCGCCGAAGCCAAAGCCGCCTTCGGCGACGACAACGTCTATATCGAAAAGTTCCTCGCCCGCCCGCGCCACATTGAAATCCAGGTCTTCGGCGACGGCCGCGGCAACGCCATTCATCTCGGCGAGCGCGATTGTTCACTGCAGCGTCGCCATCAAAAGGTGTTCGAAGAAGCCCGCTCACCGGCCCTCAACGATGAAGCACGTGCCAAAATCGGCTCGACCGTCGCCGCTGCCATGCAGGCGCTGGGTTATCGCGGCGCCGGCACGGTGGAGTTCCTGCACGAGAACGGTGAATTCTATTTCATCGAGATGAACACCCGCCTCCAAGTTGAACACCCGATCACCGAAATGATAACCGGCGTCGACCTGGTCATCGAGCAGCTGCGCATTGCCGCCGGCGCACCTTTGAGCCTGTCGCAGGACGAAGTCACGTTTGCCGGCCATGCCATCGAGTGCCGCATCAATGCTGAAAACCCGCGCACGTTTCGCCCGTCGCCCGGCAAGATCACATATTGGCACCCGCCGGGCGGGCTCGGCGTCCGCGTCGACTCCGGTGCCTACCAGGGCTACACCATTCCACCCTACTACGACAGCCTGATCGGCAAACTGATCGTCCAAGGCAAGACGCGCAACGAATGTCTGATGCGGCTCAAGCGCTGTCTGTCCGAGTTCGTCATCGATGGTATCGAGACGACAATCCCATTGTTCGCCGATCTCATTCAGCATCCCGATATCGCAAACGGCCTCTATGACATTCACTGGATGGAGAACTATCTGTCCAGCCTCGAAGAAAGCGGGGATTGAGCCGCGTTCGGGGATTGACGCTGTTGCCAAGCCGGCGCGGGAGTGGTCAGGTAGCCAAGCCTGCCACGTGCGTCCAGGCCTTGACACAACAACGCTCGGCGGAGCGGCCGGCGCACGACAGAATTTTTGGGACCGCATGACCACACACGACAACCCATTGCTGGAAATTACCCCAGATGTTCTGCTCAAAGCCTACTCCTGCGGGATCTTCCCGATGGCAGAAAGCGCCGATGATCCGCAGTTGTTTTGGATTGAACCGCAGGCGCGCGGGCTGCTGCCCTTGAACCGCATCACCGTTCCCAAGCGCTTGCGTCGAACAATACGCTCAGCGCCCTTTGAAATCCGGGTCGACACCGCTTTCGAATCGGTCATCGACGGCTGCGCTGCATCGAAGCCGGGCCGCTCGTCAACCTGGATCAATGATCGGATCCGCACCCTATACGGTGAACTCTTCCGCTTGGGCCACTGTCATACGGTCGAGGCCTGGGATGGTTCGGGCAAGTTGGTCGGCGGCCTCTACGGCGTCGCTCTCGGCGGCGCATTTTTCGGCGAAAGCATGTTCTCAACCGAACGTGATGCCTCGAAGGTCGCTTTGGTCTATCTCTGCGCCAGACTGATCCGCGGCGGCTTCGTGCTCCTCGACACCCAATTTGTCACCGAGCATTTGCGCCAGTTTGGTGCAGTCGAGATCGACCGCTCGCGGTTCCAACTAGAACTCGACAACGCACTCAAGGCCAAAGGAACGTTCGACTCGCTCACACCGCTCGCAAAGCCGGACGACATCCTGGACATTATCGCATCGGCTGCAAACCAGCCGGATCAAACGCTTCGGTCCCGGGCGGGGGAGTGCGAGGGTTCGGGCGAACACCGAGACGCTTAGATCATCCGTGTCTTTAGATCATCGTGCTTTGAGTTGGAGCCGCTATTGCGGTTCCAACTTAAAGCACAAAGATGATCGCCACTTTAGAGGCGAGCAACTTTCTGCCTTTATTCGGGATCGTTCCGATTCCGAATAAAGGCAAGTTGCTCTAGGTAAAACCGCCACTGGCCGACCGTGGTAAAACTCTCCCGGGCCCGGGCCGATCGCTTCACGGTCCGCTGGCCTTTCGGCTATGATGTCCGCTCACCCGACCTCCCAGCCCTTCCAATTCGCCTTTCCGATCGGAAAACTTGATCGTGACCGACCCGCTGCTGCTCGCGTCCCTCATTGCGCTTTCGACGACCGTCGTGTTTGCGCTGTCCAACCACGTGCAACACGTCGCGCTCGACCATATGGATGTGCGAGCCGGAACGGTTGTCAATGTCGCGACCACGGCTGCGCTATTGTGGTTGGCGGCGCCGTTCTTCCTGGAGCCCGAGAGCCTGCTGACGACGGCCGTCGGGCTGTTCGCGCTTGCCGGTCTGATCGTACCATCGCTGTCGATGACGCTGCACACGTGGAGCGTTCAACTGATCGGTCCGGGCTTGACCGCGGGGCTGACGTCGACGTCGCCGGTGTTTGCGCTGATGATCGCCGTGGCCGTGCTCGCAGAGGCGGTGACGGGGCAGATCCTGGTTGGCACGGCGATTGTGGTCGGCGGTGTCGGCTTCATCGCGCTCTCCTCGATCGGCGGCGCCAAGAGTTGGCCGCTCTGGGCGCTAGCCATACCGTTGGGGGCGGCGCTGACACGGGCCTTCTCCCACAACGTCATCAAGATTGGGCTTGGCGAACTGCCAAGTCCGATGACCGCGGCGCTGGTCGGGGCAACCGTCTCTTTGCTGGTGTTGTTGACGTTCCACGTCGCCAGCGGCAAGGCCATGCCGCGCATCGGCCGCGGCTATCTGTGGTTTGGTCTATGCGGCGTTATGAACGGGATCGGTCTGGTGGGCCTCAACCTCGCACTGCATTTCGGCGAGGTGATTGTCGTCGCACCGCTGATTTCGACCACGCCGGTGCTCACTCTGCTGATCGGCTGGCTGTTTTTCCGGCGCGAGCGCATTCGCTGGTCGACGATTGGCGCGATCGCGCTGATTTTCAGCGGCTGCCTGTTGATCGTGTGGCGGTAGCCACCTGGTATTATTGAGCCTCGCCCAACTGAGGCTGACACCGTCGTTGGCGACCGGCTCACAACTTACCGGTCGCCCGATTTCGGCGCCATCGCGATCCGCGATCAAACGCAGCTCGTGCCGGTGTGGCTATTCGATGATGACCAGTGTGCGCACTTCGATGCTCTCGCGCGGCGGCGTGTCCGGTGCCGTGTCGGGCAAATCGAAGGCACCGTGCGGGGTATAGAGCGCGCGGCCATCGTCCAACGTGTCCCAGCCTTTGATCAGGATGACTTCGTCGGTGCGCATGTCGGGCGCATAATACCACTTCTGGCTTGGCGCGTAGGCCAGATGATAGATCTCACCGACACGCCCGGGAAAGACCTGATCGGTTGCGACCAACTCCTGCGGCGCGATCGATGATGCATCCGCAAGCGCCAGCGGCGCTCGCTTCACCGGGCCTTTGATCGGCCGCCAAACATTGACCTGGATAATCCGTGCACCGCTCTCAAACAGGCGTTCCGCCTCCGCCTCGCCCAGCACATCGCGGACCCGTTGCGGCCCGCTTTTGGCGGTGTAGTCGACATGGACACGGCGGGCGGGACCGCGCTGACCGTCGGGATTGGTCGCCCCACCGCCGCCGTCCGACCGGCGGGTCGCATCGAAGATTGCAACCCTGCTGGCCCCGAAACGGGCCGTGAGAAGGTCTTCGATCTCGCGGTAATAGGGCCCTTCAACCGCCGCATCGTCGCCCAGGTCGGCGACGGCGGTCGGCGCGTTGAGCAACTCGAAGCCCTCGCGTTCAACGGACAAGGTCACAGCCTTCTCACGCATGTCCTCGATCGTCACCGTGCGCTCTTCGGTCTTGAAAAAAACCTTCGGTTCGCCACCGGTGAGAGCCGCGCTGTGAAACGCTGGTTTGTGGTCCTGTGGAATGATGAACGTCAAACCGCCGGTCACGGTTGCCGGCGCTTCGCGCGCTACTGTTTCGGCCATTTCGCATATCCTCCGTCGCAATCATCGGCTGCCATCTGCATGGCCCAAAAGTGCGACGTCCGAGGCGCAATTGCGACTGATTTCGCTTCAAGCCAACTTGAATTTTATTCAAGCTCATGTGCACGTTCGGCGTGCTCCGCCCAGTCACGTGCAATCGTTGACAGCCACTTTTCAACGCGCCGGGCGGGCGCAGTTAGGGTGACGTCTTCGGGCCGGCACAGATAGTATGCCGCCCCGGTTGGATCGGCGCCGCCGAAGGGCGCGATGAGACGACCGGAGCCCAACCAGTCATCGACCACCGGCCGGCGGCCCATGGCCAGACCAAGCCCGCGTTCAGCCAGTTGCAATGCCTGCTCCTGGACGTCGAGCACGACGGTGTCGGCGGCCGGCGGCGGGGTCAGTGCACGGGCCCGGGCCCACTCCTCCCACTCGTCCGGAAAGTTGGCGTTGACAATAAAGCGCAGGCCGCGAAGCCGTGACGGGCTGACCGGCGCATTCGCAGCCGCCACGTAGCCCGGGGCGCAAACCGGCATGGCGGCTTCCTCCAGCAAGAAGCTTGCGCGCATGCCGGGCCACGTTCCCTTGCCATGGCGAATGGCAAGATCAACCTGGTCGCGGCGCAGGTCGACAACCCGGGTCGACGTCAACAACTGCAGGTCGATGTGCGGGTGACGACGTTCGAAACCGCTCAGGCGCGGGATCAGCCAGGCCGCCGCCAACGACGGTGGCAATGTCAGGCGCACGAGCGCACGCCCGCTTGGCGGACGGATCGCATTGGTGGCGGTCTGAATTCTAAGGAGTGCCGGCTCGATCTGTTGGAGGTAGCGTTCGCCGTCCGCGGTCAGCCGCGATTGCTTGGCGCTGCGGTCGATGAGCGCAACACGCAAATAGTCCTCGAGCCGTTTCACCTGATGGCTGACGGCGGATTCCGTGATCCCCAGACTGTCGGCGGCATCGCGAAACCGCTCATGTGTTGCAGCTGCATAGAACGCGCGCAACGCGGCAAACGGGGGCAGTTGTAACTTCGGACCGGCCATGCGCCTCGAACGATTGAAAATGAGCTGGAACCATCGCGCTCTCTGGCCCGCTCTCTTGCCCGCTCTCTGGGCCCGCTCTCTGGCCCGCTCGCCAGTCTGCGCCCCGGTCCGCTCAGTACCCAAGCGGGTGTGGGGGACGGGCGGCAGCGGGCCGGCACGGCGGACCCGCCATTCAAGCGGGTTCAAAATGCCCCTGATTAAATGCCGAAAGTTGCCCGACACTGCAAGCGCGATCAGCTGTGCTGCAGATGACACCGCGGTCAGCCAATTCGTAATCGATCAGCGCCGCGACATCCGCCGCGGCAACGGCGTCGCATGATGATGGGTCATGCGCCAGCTGTCGGCCTCATAGGCGAAGATGTTGGAGCCGATCAGCTCGGCCATACCGATCTGTTCGGTGCAAAAGACAATGGCCTTCGAACCATTCAGAATGACCGTCTCATGATTGGGATA
Organism: Hyphomicrobiaceae bacterium; assembly: GCA_965223355.1. GTDB lineage: Bacteria > Pseudomonadota > Alphaproteobacteria > Rhizobiales > Hyphomicrobiaceae > Tectiglobus. The sequence goes on along the minus strand of CBDCWE010000003.1, from coordinate 59,642 downwards.
AACCGCCGGTGGATCGGCAAGCACCATCAACTGATACCAGGACGCCATTACCGCCTCGCGCCCTTCGATACAGTCGGCGCCCGGACGTTGTACGCAAACACTCTCGGTGATCGACCACAGCCCGTCCATGCGTGCATAGTCCGCCAATCTATAACACTCGTAGAACGACCGATTTGCTGCCAGGACTTCCTGTCTGGGATCAGCCAACATCGAAACAACCCCCGCTACGCCGCATCAATCCCTTCTGCATAACCATAGGCCCCTCCGGTCGGCGCGGCAACGGCGTGCCGAACAAATGTTGAGGATGCCACCCATTGTCTACACGCTGCAAAACGTGGATCGGTGGACAGCGCTTGGCCCAGGGGCACGGCATACTCGATTGCGACCACCAGTTGCAAGGCCAAATCCTCTCGCGTCGATGCCGCAGCCAGCTGAACGCCGCCGGACAAGCCGAAAGAATGCCGGGCGGTTGGCAGGGAAACGGCGGGCGGGCCCACGATATTGTGCGCCATTGTGAACTGAACCGGGATACGGCCGGCCGCGTTGGTGCCCGTCACACCGCGCTTCATCACGTGATACCGGCGCCACGGTTCGGCCTACCCTGGCGCGCGTCGGCGGCAGCCGGGTAAACCAATCCTGCCGGAACCGCGACAATCTTCTGGAAATACACATCTAGGCGACAACGACGTGCTGCACTTGACCACGGGAGGTGCCGGCGTCAACGACAACCGGATGCGATATCTCGGTCAGCACTCGCAAGCAACGGAAGGGGCCGGGGTGGTCGACCACGTCGCCTTTCGCGCCGATGGATTGAGAGAAATGCTGGACCATCTGACGGGCGAAGGCATTGCGTTCACGACGCGCCAAGTCAGTGCGCACGGGCTGTTTCAGATCTTCCTGTTCGATCCCAATGGGGTCAAAATCGAACTCAACTTCGAGAATGCCGAAGCCGACGGCATCCCGCCGGAATTGCTGGCCACATCGCTCGAAAGTTAAGCTGCCTCTGAAAGTCTCAGGTTTCCAAAGGGCCGAGCCCTTAACATATCGCCGTTTCACGGCGATCCATGAGGGGCTTTCAGCCCCTCATACTCCCCGACCAGGGGATGGATCCCCTGGACCCCTGGCGAAATCTGAGTGTCTCAATGCGCCACTTTAGAGGCGAGCAACTTTCTGCCTTCATTCGGGATCGTTCCGATTCCGAATGAAGGCAGGTTGCTCTAGGCTGCGTCCCGCTTCAGGTCGGGCTTTGGCACCGCGGTACCAATCATGCAGTCGCGCGTGATGATTTCGGCGAGTTGCGCCTCACTCCAACCCTCGGTGCCGGCCGGGCGAGCGGGAATGACGAAGTAGCGCAGATCCGCGGTCGAGTCGTGAACGCGGACCTCGACACCATGGCCGATTTCGGTGCCGAATTCCTTCAGCACAGCGCGTGGTTCGCGAACCGTGCGACTGCGGTAGGCCAGGCTCTTATACCATGCCGGGGGAATGCCGAGCAGCAGCTTGGGATAGCACGAGCACAACGTGCAGACGATGACGTTGTGGAGGTTGGCGGTGTTCTCGACCGCGCGAAATTCGGCGATTTCGCCAATGTCGATGCCGATCTCCAGGAGCGCGCCGCGGCAATCGCGCATGAGCCGCTGTTTGAACTGCGGATCGGACCAGGCCTTGGCGATGACTTTGGCGCCGAGCGCCGGTGTCCGGCTGTCGGTGATGTCGATTTGCTGGGCGATTTCCTCATCCGTCAGGACGCCCTTTTCGATCAACAGCTCACGGATCGCCTGTTCGAGTACTTCGTAAGGCGTTGCCGGCCCGCGATCGTGATCCGGCTGAAACGGGTGTGAATGGTCGTGTCCGTCGTGCATGGTTGGTATCCTTGTTCAAGCGGTGTCCGGGCGCTGGGCTGCGAGCCGATCGCGATCATTCAATCGGCGGTCGTGAGCCAGCTATCATAGACATCGAGTTCAAGGCGATCGCCAGGCGAGCCGCTATAGTCCGGCCACAAATCGGTCTGACGAAACCGGACCTTGTAGAGCACCAGGGCCGGCAGGCCGGGGCGATGATAGGCAAGGCGCTCGGGATCGCGATATGCGCCATGGATTTCGGTGATGGTGCCGGTGTGGCCGCGCACGAAGCTCGGTGTCCGGCAGTGGCCAAGCACGGCGCGATTGTCGATACGTACGCGATCGCCCACTTTGAAGCGCGGTGGCGCGGCGGTTTCCTGTTCCATGGTCGTCAACCTTTCGCCGGCGTGCCGACATCGTCCCAGGGCACGGCACCGTCTTCAACACCGCGGCCGGCGGCGATAAACGCGGCAGTGGCCTTGGCGATCTTAGCTTCGACCTCGGCCCTGGTCACGAGTTCCTGCTCGACAATGAGATTGCGGATCGCCCGAATCCACTTCTCGTAGTATTCGGTCGCATCGTACTGCTGCTCACCGTAGCTTTCGATGACGCGGCGCATTGCATCGATCTTGAATGCCCTCTTGTTCGAGGCAAGCAGGTTCAGCATGGCATCAACGCGCTTTTCCCAATGGGCGAGATCGTGCTCCCGGAGATCGATCGCGCCGAAGTCCAGACCGCCGATGTCGTGTGTCGTGCGCCCGTCAGTGCCGGCACGCAGTTCGTTGCGCTTTTCTGGCGTTGGCATCGTCGTTGCCTCTCTCTTTAGAGCAACCTACCTTTATTCGGAATCGGAACGATCCCGAATAAAGGCAGGTTGCTTGCCTCTAAAGTGGCGATCATCGTGCTTTAAGTTGGAACCGCTATTGCGGTTCCAACTTAAAGCACGATGATCTAGCCTTAGGGAACCTCCGAACAAGTCACCGGTTTCCAAAGCCAATCGCCGCTGTGCGGCGATCCTTGAGGGGCTTTCAGCCCCTCAAACACCCCGACCAGGGGACGGGTCCCCTGGACCCCGGACGTGGTCAGAGGTTCCTGAGGCGCCATTGTGCCGGCAAAACGAACGTCCGTGAAGCCCTCACATAGCTCGATGTTGCTGTCACCCGGAGGCAGCAGGCACGTATGCGATCACGAAGCGGCGCTGTTCGGCGGTTTCGGGAACGTGCGCGACGCCACGGGCGCTGGCCACCAGCTCCATGGCGGTCAGGGCGTCGTGGCCGAGCTCTCTCAGAATGCAGCTGGCAAGAGTTCCAGTTCGGCCAATGCCGGCCTGGCAGTGAATTGCCAGCGAGCGGCCTTGCTGCAGCTCACTTGCGAGCTGCGAGGTCAGGACCGTAAATGCCGCTGGGTCGGGAACGCCCAGGTCGGAAATGGGAAAGTGCCGGAAGTCGATGGCATGGGCCAGACAATGCTCCCGTTCGGCTGCGAGTGCGTGGCTCGTCATTTCGCCTTCGGGGATCAGGCAAACGACGGTGGTCACCCGGCGTCGGGCGAGCGCTGCAATAACATCGCCAAGCTCATGCCGGCCGGGTCGCGGCATGATGAACAGCCGGCCGTCCGTCGGCACGGATACCTGAAAGAACTTTTGCGTCATAGTGGTTGTCCGAGCTGTCGCGCCGCCCACCACGACCGTTGGCCGCTTTGAGCGATGATGGTCGACGTGCCGATCAAGTGATCGGGCTCGAGATCATCGTGCCATAAATTGGAGCCGCAACGGCGGTTTCAATTTATGGCACGATGATCGCCGCTTTGGAAGCGAGCAACCTTCTGGCGTTGTTCGGGATCGTTAAGGGCCGCGCCCTTTGTATCTTAATCTTGAGCCTGTTTCTTGCGAATCAGCGATGTTCAGGCTTGATCCGGCAGGATGGCCACCCTGCCGGATCGGGCGGGTTTGGGGCCGTGCTGCCCTTGGGTGATTTGCACCGTTTGTTAGCTAGGCCAGCCCGCCCATCGCTTCACCTGAACAGATGATTGGGAGCAAGTCCCGGATGCAAGGCAAGGTCAAACGAAGCGACTCTGACATGGTATATGTCGGCATCGATGTTGCCAAGAACTGGCTCGATGTCGCAATCTATCCGGCCAATGTGACGTTCCGGTTTGCCAACACCAAAAAAGGCCACAAGCAATTGCTCGCCAGCCTTGCCACGTATCAGGTCGGCCTTGTGGTTTGTGAGGCAACGGGAAAACACCATCGCTCTTGCCACGCCGCTCTGCACGCTGCCGGTATTGCGGTTTGTGTCATCAATCCTTATCGATCCCGCAAGTTTGCCGACATCTTAGGTAAGTTGGCCAAAACCGATACGATCGATGCGATGACACTGGCCCAGTTGGCAGCCCTGCATCAGCCAAACGCGACCATCCCTGCTCCTGAAAAAATCCAGAAACTGGCAGAGCTTATCTCAGCTCGCATCGCCGCCGTTGGCGACAGAACGGCCGTTTCAAACCGCCATGGTGCGGCCCAATGTGCCAACCTCAAGCGCGAACTGGGCAGGCAGCTCAAGGCCGTCGACAAGCATATCGCGCGCCTCGAGGCGATGATCCGCAAGATCATCGCAAGCGATGAGGCGCTGATGCGACGTTATGATATTCTTGTCTCAATTCCAGGTATCGCTGACATCACGGCGATGGGGTTGATCGGCCTGCTCAGCGAACTCGGCACCTGCACCGATAAAGAAATCGCAGCCCTTGTCGGCGTCGCGCCGATGAACTGGGACAGCGGCGAAATGCGGGGGCGGCGTGCCATTCGCGGCGGCCGAGCAGCAGTGCGTAAGCTGCTTTACATGCCGGCCATGGTTGCTGTCGGTCGTGGCGTGAATGCTGACTTGCAAACCTTCTACGAACGTTTGCGAGCCAACGCCAAGCCCGCCAAAGTCGCGCTCGTTGCCGTCATGCGAAAACTCATCATTCTCGCCAACACCCTGATCTTCGAAAACCGAAAATGGGCCCCCAAAATGCCTTGACAAGCGAGACAGATGCTAACATATCGCCGCCTTGCGGCGATCCTTGAGGGGCTTTCAGCCCCTCAAACACCCCGACCAGGGGATCATCCCCTGGACCTTGGACTTATTCAGACGTTGCTTAGATCATCGTGCTTTAAGTTGGAACCGCTATTGCGGTTCCAACTTAAAGCACGAAGATGATCGCCACTTTAGAGGCGAGTAACTTTCTACCTTTATTCGGGATCGTTCCGATTCCGAATAAAGGTAGGTTGCTCTAGCGCGCGATCTCCCATCCGATCCATGCCGCGATGGCGCGGCCCATGATCCAGGACATGTCGTCTGCTCCGAGCCAGGTTTGATGCTCGGTGAACGCGGTGACGCATTCCTTCCACGTGCACGGCATGCGGGTAATGTCGGTCCCCCAGAACATGCGTTGGGGGCCGAAGGCCTCGAAGATGGCGCGGTAGCGGTCGGTCAGGCTTGCGAACGGATAAGGATCGGACACGTACTGCGGTCCGCCCGTGACCTTGACGGCGACGTTTGGGAACCTGGCCAGCGCGAGCACGTCGGGCAGGCTTGCAAATGCCGCGTCGTCGACATTGCCGCGGCGGACGCCGAAATGATCGACGATCAGCTTGAGGTCCGGATAGGCGGCAGCCAGTTTCGGCATGTGATGCAGATGGCCATCCAGCAGCAGCGCAACCGGGATGCCGAGGCGCTCGGCCTGCGGCCACAGCCAGTCCAGCGTGCCGTCATCGAGCCAACGCCGTTGCTCAGGCTTGAGGAATGTGTAACGCAGGCCCTTGACGCCCGGCTGGTCGGTCCAAGTGCAAAGTTGCGCGCGGCGATCGGCGGCGGTCGGATCGATGCGGCCCAAAACACAAAAGCGTTCGGGATGAGATCGGGCGGCCTCGATTGCCAGCTGATGCGAGGCCGGGTCCCAGCTTGGCGGGTGAATGACTGCGCCGTCGACACCGGCCTCGTCCATATCGGCAAGCGCCTCTGCAATCCCGTAAGGCTCGCAGCGATGCGGCGCGACAACGTCCGCCGGATTGGCCCAGACATGGATCTGCGCGTCGATGATCTTCACGGTTTCCCCTCCTCGGTGCTGCCGATGGTCAGGCCGACGGCAAACAAGAGATCGGTGCAACCCGAGATAGTTCGCTCAGTTGCTCGCCTGTTCGACGCTTTGGGGAACAGGTGAGGGGCGCGCCGGTGGCAACAGCGCTGCCGGCTGGTCATCGAGGAATGCGGCTTGAAACTCGTTGGTCAGTGTGCACAACGCCTTGCCGACGTCACCGGCATATTTGGTGATGTACATGCGCTCATCGCCATTAAAGAGCGCTGCCTTTTGCAGGTGCGGCGCCATCGGGATGGTCTGGGTGAAGCACTTGAGGGTGTCGTCTGCACGCAGATGGTCCTCGATGATCTTGTCGTCCTGCGAAAAGCGATCGACCATATTGATCAGGACTCCCAGGTGCTCGGCCAGACCCATCTCCGGATTGCGCGAGCGAAAACGGCGCAGGTATTCAAGCCCGCTGACGGCCAGGAAGTCAGGCTTGACGGGGACCAGATGATAGTCGCATTCGCGCAGCCAGGTCTCGGTCATCACGGATATTCCCGGAGCGCAATCGACGAGGACGTAGTCGACGTATTGCTTGGCCTCTTCGAGGATGACGCGGGCGGCGGCCCGGGTCTGGGGGATTTTGCCTTGTGCTGCGATCTCGCGTTCCAAGAGCGGCAGATCGAGTTCGCCGGGAAGCAGGTAAAGGCCCTCGGTTTCTTCGACGTCCGAGACATTGCTCATCACGTATTGCGGCCAGTCAACGTGTTCGTTGTCGAGCACACTGCGCGCGAAGTATCCGACCAGCGTTTGATCGATCTGTCGACGTTCGTTGAGATGGCTGCCCGGTGCCATCATCAGGCTCAGGCTCATTTGGCCGTCCGCGTCGATCAGAAGAACAGACTTCTTTTTGTGATGGGCGAGTGTCTCCGCCAACGCCATCGTCAGGGTCGATTTGCCAACGCCACCCTTGGCATTCATGATGATGATTGACGTCATTCCCACTCCGTACCTTACCCACTCCGTACCTTGATCGCGTCCTACGCCCTGTCTATCGCGCTCACGGGCCGGCCAACAACGAAAAGTTTGGTTTTGGCGGCCGCGCTTGGCGAGGGTGATGGTCAGGAGACTGCAATTCAGGGTGAATTATGCCGTCGGACGGTTGACCGTTGGCTTAGTATGTCCCTGTTATGTCGGAATAGCCAATGTTTTTGGACGATCGCGGCCATGTCCGATGCCGCTGTGACAAATTTGGAGACGCGAATGCCGATAAGCTCAAACTATGTCTTTATGGTTTCGATGGACGTGGATCCGGCCCACGAGGATCTTTTCAACGAGGTCTACGACAACGAACACGTGCCGTATCTGCTCGACGTCGACGGTGTCGAGGCTGTCTCACGGATCAAGGGACAAGCGTTTGCAATGGTGATGGCCGGCGAGACCTTGGAAAAGCCGGCACCAAGCCCCGTTTACACGGCGATCTACGAGATCACCAGCCCTGACGTGTTGTCGTCCGCGGCGTGGGCGGAGGCGGTCGAGCGCGGGCGTTGGGCGCCGGAGGTGCGTCCCCATACGAGCAATCGCTCACACGCGCTCTACAAGGTGCGGCAGGCCGATTGAGTGCCGCCCGGACCGGCGCGGGTGCCGGCGGCGGGTTAGAGCAACCTGCCTTTATTCGGAATCGGAACGATCCCGAATAAAGGCAGAAAGTTGCTCGCCTCTAAAGTAGCGATCATCTTTGTGCTTTAAGTTGGAACCGCAATGGCGGTTCCAACTTAAAGCACGATGATCTAGCCGAGGGACCCTCTGATCAAGTCCCGGGTTTCCAAAGGGCAGTGCCCTCTGGCGGGATCGGCAACGGCAGCGCCCTTAACATATCGCCGCTGTGCGGCGATCTATGAGGGGCTTGTCAGCCCCTCAAACACCCCGACCAGGGGATCTCCCCTGGACCCCAAACTAGCCGCCCAGGCCGCCGCGCAGCACAAGCTGGCCCAACGTCAACAAATCTTCGCCGAACCTGGCCAGCAGTCCGCCAACAATGGCGGCTGCGGCCCAACCGGTCCAACGGGCAGCGAGCCGGCCGTAGTTGGTGGTGATGCGCACATCAAAGATCTGATCCGGCAATGCGGTCTCCGCCATCAGGCCGTCGCCGCCCATGGTCCGGGCTGAGACGATCAGCTGGAGTCTGGCTCTGCCGGCACGTCGCGGGGTGACGGACCAGCGCCAGCTCGCATAGTCGTCGCTGAGCACCCCGAGATGGTTGTCCGTCCATTGCGTTTCCGGCGATGCCGTCTCGATGTAGAAGCCGCCATCGGGGGCCCTGAGGCGCACCGACATCGCCTTTGTCACCATCACGACGTGATGGTGTGCGGCGGCGCCCCGCATGCCGGCGCCGAGGTTTTGCAGGCTGGCGCGTGCGATGCGGATCTCGATCTGCTCGGCAATGCCGGCGCACATGCGCCGCGGAATATTCTCGATCAACTGACCGGGCGCGGCCCGAGCCTTCGTCTTGGTCGGTTGCGGGGCTGGCGCGGCCGGCGGATAGGAGCGCTCGCGATCGGCGCCGCCTGGCGGCGCGCGCGGTCCGGCATAAGCGGCGTTCGGATTGTCGGCGCGGCCGGAGGGCGGCGGCGGATTTTGCCGCGGTATCGGTTCCGGCGGCGGTGCCGGGCGCATGGCTTCCGGCGGTGGCGGTCGACGGAGGGCTTCACCCGCGAACGTCGGCGGCGGTTGGACCGGGGGTGGCGCCTGCGGCGGCGGTTCTAGCGGCCGTGGCGCCGGCGCTGCCGACGGGTCCAACTCGTGTGGCGGCTGGTTGAGGGGCGGCGGCGTTGGTTTGGAGCGGACAGGTTTCAGGGCCGTCGGCGGGCCTGACTGGTCTGGCGGCGGCGATTGTTGCGATGAGGCCGGCGCGGATTGTTGTTGCGGCGGCGTTGGCACTTGCGGCGGTGGCCGGCGTTCGAACCGCGCCAGCGAGTCTTCGGTTTGCAACGGCTGTGAGGCCGGCGCCGATGGCGTTGCCGGCTTGTCCGCGGCCGGCGCCGGCGCCGGCGGGTGCTGGTCGGCGCTTTGATTTTCGGTGCCGTTCTGTGGCGGCTGAGGGCGTTGTTCCTGGGCGCGCTGCGCTGCCACACGCCGCCGGGCTTCGGCAAGCGCGCCTTCGGTGATGCTCGGTTGCGGCCCGCCACCGCCGGCCTCGCCCCGATCGCCGTCGGTCGGGGCGGGGGGTTCGGCGGCCGGCGGCGTTGACTGCTGCGATGCCGGCCGCGGCCGGGTATGGGGCAGGCCGGGCGCATGACCGTTATTGTGCGACCGCGCGGCGGTCTGGGCCGACTGCAACGCCTCGATTGCACCCTGGAAGGTCAGGCCCTGGGTGCGCAGCATGTTGGCCGCCGGTGTTCTGCCGTCGCCAATAATGGCGGCCAGGACAATGGCACCGTTCACTTCGCTGCGCCGGCTCTTTTGGGCGGCAATGACGGCCGAGTTGACAATGCGGGCGGCTTCGCCATCGAGCGCCGGCTGCACTGGTTCACCCGGCGCAATGCGGTCTTCGAGCCGGCCGAGATAGGCCGAAATATCGGCATGAAGCCGACCCTGGTCGATCGAACAGGCCTGCAGCATCAGTTCGGCATCGGGGTCCTCGTTCAAGGCCAGCAGGATATGCTCGATCGTCACGAACCGATGCGACTGTTCGCTGGCATAGCTGCCGGCACGTTGCAGCGTGTCCCGGAGATGGGCCGACATATCAACGCGCGTGTCGTGTTCGGTCATGGGTTGCGACATTCAGGCTTACCGATACAACGGGATCTGATCCGATTTGCGGGTAGCTGGCTGGTTTGCGATTACCGGTTCAAACTGCACTCCCGGCAGCATCGGACAACTATTGCACGATTCCCTGCCACTCTATGGGCGATAGCACACTGCGCGCAATTTGGCATGGGCGGCCTAACAGCCAATTGTGAGCGAAATCCGTTGCCCGCAGGCGCGTAGCGTTATAATTGCCGGTCTCAACATGGAGTATAGGCGGCGCACACATGTCTTCACCCGATCAACCATCAGCTATGCAAAAATCCGGCGACAAGGCGGTGAATGCCCATCAAAAGGCGCACATCCTGGCCGAAGCATTGCCAAATATGCTGCAATATGACGACCAAACGGTGGTCATCAAGTTTGGCGGCCATGCGATGGGCAATGAGGCGCTGGCAACGGCGTTCGCGCAGGATATCGTCTATTTGAAGCAATCCGGGGTCAATCCGATCGTCGTCCATGGCGGCGGCCCGCAAATCGCGGCGATGCTCAAAAAGCTCGCGATCAAGTCGGAGTTCGTGAACGGCCTCAGAGTGACCGATAAACCGACCGTCGAGGTCGTCGAGATGGTGCTCGCCGGTGCCATCAACAAAGAAATCGTGTCGGCCATCAACTCCCAGGGCGGCAAGGCGGTCGGCATCAGCGGCAAGGACGCCAATCTCATGATTGCCGCCAAGATCACCGCAATGCCGGATCCGGAATCCAATCTGATGAAGGCGGTCGATATCGGCTATGTTGGCGATCCGGTGCAGGTCAATCCACATATCGTCGACGTCATTTCCAGGTCCGATCTGATCCCGGTTGTGGCACCGATCGGTGTGACCAGCGGCGGTGAGACGCTCAACATCAACGCCGACACGTTTGCATCCGCGCTCGCAACGGCGACGTCGGCCAAGCGGTTGTTGCTCCTGACCGACGTGGCCGGTGTTCTCGATCGCGACGGCAGGCTCGTTCCCGAGTTGACGATCGAGCAGGCACGTGGGCTGATCCGCGACGGCACGATTCACGGTGGCATGATCCCGAAAATCGAGAGCTGCATCGAGGTTGTCGAGGGCGGCGTTGAAGCCGTCGTCATTATCAACGGCACGGTGCCGCATTGCGTGCTGCTCGAGCTCTTTACCGATCACGGCGCCGGCACGATGCTCAAGGGACGCCAGGTGGCATGAACACGACCCCGCCCTCGCCGCAGGGCCATATCAAGGCGTTCGAGCGCACCACCACCTGGGTGTTCGATCTCGACAATACGCTCTATCCGGCGGAGACAGACCTGTTTGCGCAGATGGACATCAAGATGCAGGAGTTCATCGCCAGCTACCTCGGCGTGCCGATAGCTTATGCGCGGCATTTGCAAAAGAACTACTACCGACAGTTCGGCACCACGCTGGCCGGTCTGATGCGGGTTCACAACATCGATCCGACGGCGTTTCTGGACTATGTCCACGACCTCGACCTGAGCAATGTTTGCCGGCACCCGGAGCTGGTTGCTGCAATCGATCGGCTGCCGGGGCGCAAGCTGATTTTCACCGCCGGCTCACGCCAACATGCCGAGAATGTTGCGGGCAAGCTTGGTGTGCTCGATCTGTTCGAGGATATCATGGACATTGTCGATACCGGATTCGTTCCGAAGGAGCAGGCGGAGGCCTTCGATCGCTTTCTCAGACATCATGACGTCGATCCGCACCGGGCGGCGATGTTTGAGGATATGCCGCACAATCTGGTCGCGCCGCATGCTCTCGGCATGACCACGGTGCTGGTCTATTCGACCAAGGTCAATCACGCGGTTGCGCAAACCATTCGCGCCTGGACGGAGCCGCCCGAGCATGTCCACCACATGACCGAGCATCTGCAGGCCTTCCTGGACGACATCCCGGTTGCCGATGAGCCGATCTGAGCCGAGCAGACCGGTTCCGGCATCGCTGGAACCGGTCTGCTCGATCTCGCGCGCGGGCCCGTACCGCTGCCGGGTCGCCGTCCGACAAGCGCTGACAAGCTCTACGGCCGGCGGGCGCGGTCGTCATTCGCGCCGTCGTGAAATGCGGCCGGATGGTTGTGCATGACGGTTTTTACGGCGCCCGGCAGGTCTTCCGCGATGAGGCCCGGACCGCACACGCCGGACGCGGCACCGTGAACCCAGACGCCCGCACAGGCAGCCTCCCATCCCGCCACGTTTTGGGCCAACAGACCAACCACAAATCCGGCGAGCACGTCGCCCGTGCCGGCCGTCGCCAGCCACGGACGCGCATTGTCGTTGATGGCGGCACGGCCATCCGGTGCGGCAATAACGGTGTCGGCGCCCTTGAGCACGACAATCGCCCCTGATGCGCGTGCACCCGCCCGTGCTCGTGTCAGTTTATCGGCGTCGGTGCGAGCGAACAGGCGTGCGAACTCGCCCTCGTGCGGCGTCAGCACAACCGGACCGGCTTCGGCCCGGTTGGCACGGTTGAGAACGGCCTTGAACAACGTATCCGGTTGACCTTCAAACGATGACAGCCCGTCCGCATCCAGCACCACCGCCGCCGGCGAGGCCAGAGCCTGCAGGACACGATCCCGGGTTGCCTGTCCGACCCCCGCGCCCGGCCCCAGCAACACCGCATTCTTGCGTTCGTCCGCCAGAACCTCGGCAATGTCATGATCGCATGTCAGCGGCGCGATCATGATGGCGGTGAGATGGGCGGCATGAACGCCGACGGCGTCTTCGGGGCTCGCTACCGTGACGAGGCCGGCACCAATGTGGAGCGCACCGCTGGCCGACAGCCGCGCCGCGCCGGTCGCATGCCGCGGGCCGGAGAGAACGACGGCATGGCCGCGGGAATACTTGTGCTCGGTCAGTGCGCGCTGGCGCCAGACCCCGGCCCACAGCTGTGGCGCATTGCGGAACGTACGGGGCCCGATCTGGGCGAGCACGCCTGCCGGAATGGCGATATCTAGAACCCGGACGCGCCCGCACAACTGTCGCCCCGGCAGCAGCAGGTGACCGGGCTTCAGTCGAAAGAACGTGACCGTCGCCGTGGCTTCGACGACCGCGCCGCCGACGGTACCGGTCGTGCCGTCGAGCCCGCTCGGCACGTCGACGGCCATGACCGCCGCCGGGCTGGCGTTGATGCGGGCCACCAATTGAGCGGCGCGGCCGGTGAGCGGGCGGGCCAGTCCGGCGCCAAACAGTGCGTCAATGATGAGGTGCGCGGACGCGAGATCGACGTCATCCGGATCGCGGATCGGACCTTGCCAGCGCCGCGCCATTGCCGCGGCATCGCCCGTCAATTTGTCGGTTGCGCCGAGCAACGCGACGTCGACGTGATGGCCGCGTTGATGCAGCAGCCGTGCCGCCACAAATCCGTCGCCGCCGTTGTTGCCCGGCCCGCACAAAATTACGACCCGCCGTGCCGCGTGGTCCAAGCGGTGATCCGAGAGCAGGTCTTCGCCAGCATCGGCCACGGCCCGACCGGCATTCTCCATGAGGGTCAGACCGGCAACGCCGCCGGCAATCGCCAACCGGTCGGCCGCGGCCATTTCAGTCGTCGTTAAGAGTTCGAGCGGATCGGCTATGGTCGCGTCACACATCCTGGCTGAGCTCAATCAAGTTCGCATCGGGCTGGCATCGGAATCGCCACTGCAATAGATCATGTCCGCCCAAGACGGGTCCACCCAGCCGGCCCGCGCCGCCGCCCGGCCGCCATCTCGATCACCCATGCGATCATCGGCTCGCGGTCGCCGCCGCGCCCGACCACGATCCGGGCGCACGCGGCTCGAACTCCGCCAGTGTCGTGTTTGTCGATCCGCAGCAACATTGCGAGACCATGCGCCGTCGCAACTCCAGACGTCTTGCCGCGACAGACTAATTTTTGTGCAAACAGATGAAGATCTAGGCACTCGATCCAGCGCGATGTTGCCTCCAACTTTGGCAGAGCTTGGGTTTATCTAAATTTTTCAGTCGGTTAATAATACGATAAAGAGTTGGCACGAGCCCTGCTACGGGCGGGTTAACTCGACAGGTTCCGCCGTCCGGCGGGGCTGACAACGTGCGGAAGGACGCCTGCCCATGAAAAAGATCGAAGCGATCATCAAGCCGTTCAAGCTCGACGAGGTCAAGGAGGCGCTGCAGGAAATCGGCCTGCAGGGGATCACGGTGATCGAGGCCAAAGGTTTCGGGCGCCAGAAGGGCCACACGGAACTCTACCGCGGTGCGGAATATGTCGTCGACTTCCTGCCGAAAGTGAAGGTCGAAGTGATCCTTGCCGACGATCAACTCGATCAGGCCGTCGAAGCAATCCAGGGTGCCGCGAAAACGGGCCGCATTGGCGACGGCAAAATTTTCATCACAACCATCGACGAAGCAATTCGGATCCGCACGGGCGAGACCGGCGCAGACGCGGTCTAGCCCGATCACCTCACCGGCATGTGGACTGCCATCGCTCAAATCGGCGATCCGAGAGCGCTGAGGCGGCACCATCCGCCGGTTACTGTCAAACGGCAAATTCTTTCATCGACAACGGCATCAAAACAGGGGGAGTACCCATGACAACACCTGCCGATCTGGTCAAATCCATCACGGACAAAGACGTCAAGTTCGTCGATTTCCGCTTTTCCGACACGCGCGGAAAGATGCAGCACGTAACCGCCGATGCGGCGGTTGTCGATGAAGACATGTTCGCGGAAGGCTATGCCTTTGATGGCTCATCGATTGCCGGTTGGAAGGGCATCGAAGCATCCGACATGCTGTTGATGGTCGATCCGGCGTCCGCCCACATTGACCCGTTCTTTGCCCAAAAGACGCTGGCCGTATTTTGCGACGTCGTCGAGCCGTCGACCGGCGAACTCTATGAGCGCGATCCGCGCGGCACGTCCAAGAAGGCCGAAGCCTACCTCAAGTCGACCGGCATTGGCGACACCGTCTTCTTCGGACCGGAAGCCGAGTTCTTCGTCTTCGACGACGTCAGGTTCCGCGCCGACCCCTACGATACCGGCTTCAAGCTCGATTCCTCCGAGTTGCCGTCGAACTCCGATCGCGACTACGAAATGGGCAACCTCGGTCACCGCCCGCGAACAAAGGGCGGTTATTTCCCGGTGCCGCCGGTCGACAGCTGTCAGGACATTCGCTCTGAAATGCTGTCGGTGATGGCCGAGATGGGCGTTGTTACCGAGAAGCACCACCACGAGGTCGGCTCCGCGCAGCACGAACTCGGCATCAAGTTCCAGACCATGGTGACGATGGCCGACCATCTGCAAATCTATAAGTACGCGATCCATAACGTCGCGCAGGCTTACGGCAAATCGGCAACGTTCATGCCGAAGCCGGTGTTCGGCGACAACGGTTCGGGCATGCACTGCCACCAGTCGATCTGGAACAGCGGCGAGCCGACCTTTGCCGGCAATCAGTACTCGGACCTGTCGGAGACCTGCCTGTTCTACATTGGCGGCATACTGAAGCACGCTAAGGCCATCAACGCCTTCGCCAACGCGTCGACAAACTCCTACAAGCGTCTGGTGCCGGGCTACGAGGCGCCGGTCCTGCTCGCCTACTCGGCGCGCAACCGTTCGGCATCGTGCCGCATTCCCTACACCACGTCGCCGAAGGCCAAGCGCGTCGAGGTTCGCTTCCCCGATCCGACCGCCAACCCGTACCTGGCATTCTCGGCCATGCTGATGGCTGGTCTCGATGGCATCCAGAACAAGATCCATCCGGGCGATCCGATGGACAAGAACCTCTATGACCTGCCGCCGGCCGAACTCGCGGAAATCCCGACCGTCGCCGGGTCGCTGCGTGAAGCGCTCGACAACCTCGACGCCGATCGCGCCTTCCTGAAAGTCGGCAACGTGTTCTCGGATGATCTGATCGACGCCTACATCGAACTGAAAATGGAGGAAGTCGAACGTTGCGACATGACCCCGCATCCGGTCGAATTCGACATGTACTATTCGGTCTAGGCGCCCTCTGAACAAGTTTGGGGTCCAGGGGATCTATCCCCTGGTCGGGGAGTTTGAGGGGCTGAAAGCCCCTCAAGGATCGCCGCAACGCGGCGATATGTTAGGGGCTCTGCCCTAACAACCCCGCCAAAGGGCATTGCCCTTTGGAAACCTGAGACTAGATCAGAAGATCCCTCGGCCGGGCCGCATCCGAAAGGTAGGCGGCGCCGGTGATCGGCGTGGTGCCCCGTGCGCGCCGAGCTATCAAGCAAGGGCCAAGCCCATCTCCGCGCGCAATTGTTCTAAGGTCACCGGCTTGTTGAGCACGCGGACATGGTTGGCAACGAGCTGTGTTGCGCGCGTCAGCTCATCGGCAACCGCCGACATCAAGATCACGGGCAGCTGCGGCTGGCCAACGCGCAGCCGCTCGATTAGAGCGATCCCATCCATGCTCGGCATCGAGACATCGGAGATCAACAGATCGAACTGGTCCGCCTGAGCAGCCTCAAGCGCCGCCAGCCCGTCGCCGGTCGAAACGACAACGTGACCATCACCCGTCAGCGCACGTTCAAACATTTCGACGACGGCAGGATCATCTTCCGCCAGCAGGATTTTAGCCATCTGCAAACACTCCCGATTGACTTTCGCCGAACAGATCTTTTGGCAGCGAACCGACCCACGCGCTTAATCATCGTGCGTTGCTGCAACGACGAGCAACGTTTGGCCCTTCATCGAACGCACTTCAGGTCGTCAACCCGATTGAGACAGATTGTTCTATTCATCATCACCTGCAATGTAGCCAACGTAGGGCAATTCCCGATATCGATAGGCCAGATCCATACCGTACCCGACGACGAATAGATCCGGACAGTCAAATGCTTTGAAGTCAGCCTCGATTTTGGCTGCGCGCGCAACCGGCTTGTCCAGCAGCACACAGGTCATGACCCGGCGCGCGCCCCGCCCGACCAACAGGGTCTTCGCAAAATGCAGGGTCCGCCCCGATTCCAATATGTCGTCGACCAGCAGGACGTCGCGCCCTGCGACATCGACATCGACGTCTCTGATAATGTCGACGCGGCCGCTCGAACGGGTGCCGGTGCGATAGCTCGACAGCGACAGAAAATCGACCTGCGGCGCTAGACCAGCTGCATGCAGGGCGCGAATCAGGTCAGCGGCAAAAATAAAGCTTCCCTTCAAGACGGAAACCACGAGGACGTCGTTCAAACCCGAACTGGCAATGTCGCCCGCCAAACCGGCGATCCGCCGGGCAATCTCCTCGGCGCAATAGACGACCCGAATGTCCCGCCGTTGCAACTGGTGCGGCATTTGACCCACTGCCCCGCTGACGTCGCCTCGATCATCGCTAGATCATCGTGCTTTAAGTTGGAACCGCTATTGCGGTTCCAACTTAAAGCACAAAGATGATCGCCACTTTAGAGGCGAGCAACTTTCTGCCTTTATTTGGGATCGTTCCGATTCCGAATAAAGGCAGGTTGCTCTAGCCGTTTAGATAGCACAGATCCACAACCTTCTGGCCATCCCCATTGCCGCGCCATATTTTTCATCAATTGATCGTTGGCCGTGGTTCGACCATAAAGGCGCCGTATCGCTGTCTGCCTTGCGGATCGGTGTCGCTGCTCGTTCAGGAGAACCAGAAAACGTGATCCGCCTTGAGAATGTTGCACTGAGCTATGGAGGGGGGATTGATGTTCTGCATGGCGTCAGTTTTCATCTGCGCCCGGGCTCATTCCATTTTCTCACCGGTCCCTCCGGCGCCGGCAAGACCACGCTCCTGCGAATGATGTTCTTGTCGCTGCAACCAACCGGCGGCCGGATCGAGTTGTTCGATCAGGAAGTGCACGGCATCACGCCGGCCAAGCGCGCCCAGTTGCGCCGCCGGATCGGCATTGTCTTTCAGGACTTTCGACTGCTCGATCATTTGACGACCTGGCAAAACGTTGCTTTGCCATTGCGCGTTATCGGCAAACGCGAATCCAACTACAAGGAAGACGTGACCGATCTCCTGCAATGGGTCGGGCTTGGCGATCGCATGCATCATTTTCCGTCGGTGCTGTCCGGCGGTGAGAAGCAGCGCGCAGCCATCGCCCGCGCCGTGATCGGCAAGCCGGAGCTGTTGTTGGCCGACGAGCCGACCGGCAACGTCGACCCGCAAATGGCGCGCCGCCTGCTGCGACTGTTCATCGAACTCAATCGACTGGGGACCTCGGTTGTGATTGCGACCCACGATCACCAATTGATGCGCCAACACGAGGCACCACGACTGGAGCTATACGACGGTCATGTCCGCATCATATGATGATGATCCGACCGATCGCAGACCGCTGCCGCCGGCGCGCGATCTGGTGCACACGCAGGCGACCGCGGGCCGTACCGCGCGGCGCGAACTGACAACGCGTCGCGAGGCTGCGGGCCAGCTGTTTGCGCCGCCGCCTGACGTCGAGCCCGGCCGTGAACAAGCCAATGCACCGATCGTTCAGGCCGGCTCGGTAACGGGCAAATCGCTGACATTGGTGATCGCCATCATGTGTTTTCTGGCCTGTCTGACGGCCGGTGCCGTCTATCTGATCAACCAATCGGCCTCGGCCTGGCTCCGCAATATTGCGACCGAGGTCACCGTTCAGGTCGAACCCTCCAAGACCACCGAGGCCACGGACCGGATGGTCAAGGACGTCAAGGCGTTTATTGAGTTTCAGCAGGGCATCGTCAGCGCCCGCATTTTGAGCTTCAGCGACACGGCCGCATTGCTGGAGCCCTGGCTTGGCAAAAATTCCGAACTTTCCGGACTGCCGATGCCACGCATGATCGCCATCGAACTCGATCGCAATGCGCCGCCGGGCTTCGCGGCCCTGCGATCCGCCTTGAACAAGCGCTTTCCCAAGGCGACACTGGACGATCATCGCCGTTGGCAGCACCAAATCCGCACGGTCACACGGTCATTTGCCCTGGGCGGTCTCGCCATTCTGCTGCTGGTCGGCGCCGCCACCACCGCTATCATCGTATCTGCAACTCGAAGTGCGATGGCGTCCAATCGCGAGATTATTGAAGTTCTGCATTTCGTCGGCGCCACCGACGGCTTCATTGCGCGCGAATTCGAGAAACACTTTCTGACACTTGGAATTCGCGCCGGTGTTGTCGGTGCCGGCTCGGCGATGGCCGTGTTCTTCCTGATGCCGTTGGTCATGCAGGTGTTGGGCGGCGGCACGGCCACGCTCGGCGAACTCAAACGCCTGGTTGGTTCCGGTGTGCTTGATATCCCAGGGTATGTGCTGCTCGCCCTGGTTGTTGCCGTCATCGCCGCTCTGTGCATGCTGACGTCACGCTTTGGCGTTTTTCGCGTCCTCAACAGCCAGCACTAAGCCAGCGCTCACTAAGCTAGCACCAAGCCAGCATCAAGGTTGAGCACGATACCAGTTGACTGATTGAAAATGGGTTTGTCGACCTGCCCCGCACACGGCATAATCTTGCCGAGAGCCGGCGCCGTGGCGTCAACCACAAGCCGGTGCGAACCGCGGCCGCGATGGTCTGCCACTCCGAGGAGTTCCACGATCGAGGCGATGAAGGCAATGCGGACAGGAATACGCAGATTTGCGTTGGCGCTGGTCGGCCTTGTCGCGGCATCGCTCGTCCTCGGCTTTTTGCTGTTTGCTTCGGTTGCAACCCGCAGTGCGCCTGAAGTAACCCGTGCGGCTGATGCGATCGTCGTCTTGACCGGTGGCTCGCAGCGCATTGGCGAAGCAGCGCGCCTGTTGCGCGCGCGTCGTGCCAAGAGATTGTTGATTTCCGGTGTCAATCGCAAAACCAGCGAGGCCGCAATCAGGCGTGTGGCCCAAATTGACCGGACATTGTTCGATTGCTGTGTGACCCTTGGGTATGGCGCCCGGAACACGCGCGGCAACGCGGTCGAGGCTCGCGACTGGCAGCGCCGTCACAAGTTTCGCAGCCTCATCGTGGTCACATCGGCCTATCACATGCCGCGCAGCCTCACCGAACTTGCCCTGAAAATGCCCGATGTCGAGCTCATCGCACACCCGGTTGTACCGGCACAGTTCAAGGCTGCGCCGTGGTGGCTGCATGCTGCCAACGCCAAACTTCTTGCCCGCGAATACGTGAAGTTTCTGCCATCGGCGGCAAAGTTCGCCTTTTCAATGGCGTTCGATTCGCGCTCCAGCGCTGCCACCGTGCCGAACAGCTATCACGCCGGCACGCGGCCCTAGGGACGGGAGACCGGATGCTACTCGCGCGTTCGCTACTGTTCACCTGCATTTTCTATGCGAATACCGCTGTTTTTTTGATTTGCGGCAGCTGGCTGTTGTTTGCCCCGCGGGCATGGGCGATGGCCGGCCTCAGGGCACATGCGCGTGCCAGTCTGTGGTGGTTGCGGGTGATTTGCGGTACGCGCATGGAGGTCCGCGGCAGGGAAAATCTTCCCGATCGCCCGTTCCTCGTGGCCGCCAAACACCAGTCCGCCTGGGACACCTTCGCCCTGGTACCGCTGTTTGACGACGTCGCGCTGGTCATGAAGGCCGAGTTGATGAAGATCCCGCTTTATGGCTGGTTCTCATCGAAGTTCGGCATGATCGCGATCCGTCGCGAAACCGGCCCCTCGGCCCTGCGCGACATGCTGCGCGAGGCCGAACGGCGGATTGCCGATAATCGCGAGATCTTGGTCTTTCCGGAGGGCACGCGCCGGCTGCCGGGCGCGCCACCCGACTACAAGCCGGGCATCTTGATGATGTATGATCGGCTCAATGTTCCGTGCGTGCCGCTGGCCCTGAATTCCGGCCTGTTTTGGCCGCGCAACTCGCAGTTGCGCCATCCGGGCACGATCATCGTTGACATCCTGCCGCCGATCCCGCCGGGGCTCAAGCGCAGGGATTTCGCCGCACGACTGCCGGCGACAATCGAAGCGGCAACCGCCAGACTGTGCGCCGAAACCCGCGCCGCGCGCGATCAGTCAGAAGCTGAGGAGCAGAAGGTTACAACCATCCATAATGAGAAACATTAATTGAACAAATATCGAACATTTGATTGACGATGAGGTCGTCACACCATAGATTAGGTCGACTGTAACACCGCGGAGGCTAGGCAATCTCCGAACACGTTCGAGGTCCAGGGGATGTCCCCTGGTCGGGGAGTATGAGGGGCTGAAAGCCCCTCATGGATCGCCGTTTCACGGCGATTGGTCAAGGGCGCTGCCCTAACGATCCCGCCAAAGGGTGTCACCCTTTGGAACCCCGGGGCTTGTTTAGAGGCTGCCTAGGCCATGTCCGCCGAAGCGGCTCTCCCGCCGGGCGTCGCCCAAACCGCACATGAGATCATGGGCTTTGGGTCGTTGGGTGCCGGAGCGGGCTGGTGCGGGCTAACTCTGAAGCGCTCTCGATGTCCGACATGCATGCACACCCCTTTGATATTGCTCCGATTTCGGAACAAATCTGGCAGGAAAAATACCGCTTCCAGCCAACCCCGGGCGAGCCGTCTGGAGCAACTCCTGCGGATACCACGATCGCGGACACCTGGCGCCGGGTTGCGGTTGCTGCCGCGGCCCGCGAAACCGGCGGCAAGAAGGTCCGGGCCAAGTGGCAGAAGCAGTTCGAGGCGATCCTCAACGATTTCACCTTTCTGCCGGCCGGCCGCATCATCGCCGGTGCCGGCACCGATCGTGACGTCACACTGTTCAATTGTTTCGTCATGGACCGTATCGAAGATGATCTCAGTTCGATCTTCGGGAATGTCAAAGAGGCCGCCCTCACCATGCAGCGTGGCGGCGGTATCGGGCACGACTTTTCCACACTGCGCCCGCGCGGCGCGCCGGTGTCCTCGATTGGCGCGGACGCCTCCGGCCCGGTCAGCTTCATGCATGTCTGGGATGCGATGTGCCGCACCATCATGTCCGCCGGTGCCCGCCGCGGTGCGATGATGGGGACGATGCGCTGCGACCATCCTGACATCGAAATTTTCATCGAC
Source organism: Hyphomicrobiaceae bacterium (assembly GCA_965223355.1). Taxonomy (GTDB): domain Bacteria; phylum Pseudomonadota; class Alphaproteobacteria; order Rhizobiales; family Hyphomicrobiaceae; genus Tectiglobus. Next base: position 38,046 of record CBDCWE010000003.1, on the reverse strand, counting down.
GCCAAATCGGACGCCGACAAGCTGCGCAACTTCAATCTCTCGGTCCTGATCACCGACGCCTTCATCGCAGCCGTGCGCCGCGATCAAGACTGGGATCTGGTGTTTGAGGGCAAGGTCTATCGCACGCTGCGGGCCAGGGCGCTATGGGATCGCATCATGCGCGCCACCTACGACTTTGCAGAACCGGGCGTCATCTTTATCGATCGCATCAACACGCAAAACAATCTCGCTTACTGCGAGACGATCGCGTGCACTAATCCTTGCGGCGAACAGCCGTTGCCGCCCCATGGCGCATGCCTGCTGGGCTCGATCAATCTGCCGCGCTTGATTGGCAAACCGTTCAGGGCCGGGGCTGACATCGATCTGGAGCGCCTCGAAACAACGGTCATGCGCGCTGTGCGCCTGCTCGACAACGTCATCGACGTTTCCAACTATCCGCTCGCCGGCCAGCGTCGCGAAGCCAAGGCCAAACGACGGATCGGCCTTGGCATCACCGGGCTTGCCGATGCACTTGTCATGTGCGGCGCGCATTATGCCAGCGCCACCGCCCGCGAACTTGCCGCAACCTGGATGCGGACCGCTCAAACGGCTGCCTATATCGCAAGTTCCGAACTGGCCGCCGAACGGGGATCATTTCCGCTGTTCGACAAAGGCCAGTTTATCAATCGCCCGAATGTGCATCGTCTGGACAGCGCCGTAACAACGGCGATCGAAAGGCACGGCATACGCAACGGCTGTCTGACATCGATTGCACCAACCGGCACCATTTCGCTGCTGGCCGGCAACGTGTCGAGCGGCATCGAGCCGGTCTTCGCCGCCGCCTACGATCGCCGGATCCTCGAGCGCGACAACTCCGTGCGCACGGAACAGGTGGTCGACTATGCCTTGGCGTTGTTCCATCGCAACATCAATGCAGCCGGCGGTCTGCCGGCCCATTTCGTCACCGCAGCGCAGCTTGCTCCAAACGATCATCTGGCGATGCAGGGCGCACTGCAGCCCTACGTCGACAGTTCGATTTCCAAGACCATCAACTGCCCGCAGGACCTCGGCTTCGATGATTTCAAGTCGGTCTATCTCGATGCCTACGACATCGGCCTCAAAGGCTGCACGACCTACCGCCCGAACGACGTCACCGGTTCGGTGCTCACGGGCCCGTCCGACAATGCTGCCGACAATGCCGCCGACAATGCCGCCGGCGATAACGCCGCTGCCATCGATGCCAAACCGGACGTCGCGTCGACCGCGCCGGGCCTGCCGCCGCCGGTCGGTCCGGCGGTCACACCGTTGCAGCCAGCCGCTGCCGGCCCACCGGGCGCGGATGGTGTGATCCTGCTCACCGAACCTCTCGAGCGTGAGGCAGCCCTACCGGGTTACACCTACAAGCTCAAATGGCCGGGCAGTCCCGATGCGATCTACGTCACCATCAATGATATCGAGCGAGGCGGGCGCCGGCGCCCGTTCGAGATCTTCATCAACACCAAAAATCTTGATCACTATGCCTGGACCGTTGCCTTGACACGGATGATCAGCGCCGTTTTCAGACGCGGCGGTGAGGTTACTTTCGTGGTCGAGGAACTCAAGGCCATCTTCGATCCGCAGGGCGGGCGCTGGATTGACGGACGTTACGTTCCAAGCCTGCTCGCAGCGATTGGCGAAGTAATCGAATCCCATATGGTACGGACAGGCTTTCGACAGCCGCAAGACGGCGCCCAGTTATCTTTGCTGGCGCAGACGTCGACCGGACGGACGGCCGACGCACGGGCCCCGCCGGTCGCTGCCGGGCCGGCCATCGAAGGCTACGTGCGGCCACGCTCGTGCCCCCGGTGCGGCACCGCCGGTCTCGTCAAGTACGAAGGTTGTTGGATATGCCGCCAATGCGGCTATTCCCACTGCGGTTAGAGCATGTCCGCCGCGGATGGGTCCACTCACCTCAGGCGGGCCGACGCCAGGAATGCTGCGAGCCAAAGGTCCTCTGATCAAGCCCGGGGTCCAGGGGATGATCCCCTGGTCGGGGAGTTTGAGGGGCGGACAAGCCCCTCATAAATCGCCGCAGGGCGGCGATATGTTAAGGGCTCTGCCCTTAACGATCCCGCCAAAGGGCCCGCCCTTTGGAAACCCAATTCGGGATCGTTCCGATTCCGAATAAAGGCAGGTTGCTCTAGTGTCCCTGGATGTAGTTTTCAAGCTGCTCGATAACGAATTCCTGATCCTTGATGATCGTCTTGACGAGATCACCAATCGACACAATTCCGACGACTTGCTGATTATCGAGCACCGGCAGGTGGCGGATACCGCGGGCCGTCATCACGGCCATGCAATCCCCAACGGTTTGTTCGGGCGTGGTGCAAATGACGTTTGACGTCATGATGTCGGAGACCTTGGTATCGGGAGAGGTGCGCCCAACCAAGATGACTTTGCGGGCGTAGTCGCGCTCGCTGATGATGCCGACCAACTTTGACTGATCCAACACCAGCAGTGCGCCGACATTAACCTCCGCCATCAATTGCAGCGCATCGAAGACCGAAGCATCAGGCGCAATCGCGTGAATATCTCTGCCCTTGCCCGCAAGTAGGAGTTTGATCTTTGTGTCCGCCATTTGCCTTTCCTTTTAACTTCGCGTGTGCCAAGCGGCCCGCGTTGCCGACTGCGACCTACCCTCTGCTGACGTCCCCTGTCCACATCGCACGCTTACAGCGCAATTTTGCGCCGATCGACATGACGCATGCAAACACAAATTGACACCGTCTTCCAAGTTTCATAACCATATGGTTATGAAACAAATTGATTATATAAATACCGACCGCGAGCTTGATGCCGTGTTTGCCGCCCTCGCAGATCCGACCCGGCGCGGAATTCTCAAACGTCTTGCCCGAGGCGAGGCATCGGTGAACGACCTCGCAGCCCCGTTTGCCATCAGTCAGCCGGCGATCTCGAAGCATCTCAAAGTTCTCAAGCGGGCGGGACTGGTCGACAGGGCGGTGGACAAGCAGCGGCGGCCGGCCCGATTGCGGCCCGAGCCGTTGCGGGCCGCGGTGCAGTGGCTTGCGGAATTTCGGGAGTTCTGGTCAACACGTTTCGATCAACTCGACGACCTCCTCAGTGAACTGCAGGCGACCACGAGGGATTGCGAAAATGACTGAGCTGCCGACATACGTCCTGGCGCGCGAATTCGATGCGCCGCGCGAACTCGTATGGCGGACATGGACCGAGCCGGAGCTGCTCAAACGCTGGTACGGGCCCAATGTCGAAACCGTCGTCCACTGCCTCGACGTGCGCGTTGGCGGGCTGTGGCTCAATGAAATGAAACGGGGCGAGAACTCCAACCATCAACGGGCCGAATTCGTCGAGGTTGTTGCGCCCGAGCGTCTGGTCATGTTGATGTCGAACACGGACGGCGATTGGAACATCAAGGCAAATCCGATGATGCCGGACTGGCCGCGGACCTTGCTCACGACCGTGACGTTTGCCGCAGCCGGCGAGCGCACGAGTTTGCATCTCACCTGGGTCCCGCACCAGCCAACGGACAACGAGATCGCGTGTTTTGCCGGCGCCATCCCGGGCCTCGACAAGGGCTGGGCGAAGGGCATGGCGCTGCTCGGCGAGCTGTTGGGCGAACTCAAGGACAAAAGGTCGGCTTGAAGCTGCGCGTCATTGGCGTCAGCATGAGTTCAACACGTCGTCAATGCACGGCAACAGAGGCAAGACAATAGAGGTAAGACATGTCTGACGTGCTCGATAAGACCGATCGTTCGCGATTGCGGCGCTACCACGAACGCGGGCACTACGACCGCGAAACGATCAATTCCATTCTCGACACGATGCCACTCTGCCATGTCGGCTATCTGATTGACGGCAAGCCGATCGTGATGCCGACCATGCAGTGGCGCGACGGCGATCGCGTTTACTGGCATGCCTCTCGGGCCGGGCGCGGCGTGCGCAATGCCGAAGGCAATGACGTGTGCCTGACGGTTTCGATCCTGGACGGGTTGGTGTTGGCGCGGGCGGGCATGCATCACTCGGCGAACTCGCGCTCGGTTATGGTGTTCGGCAAGGCGGTACGGGTCACGGATCGCGAGGAGAGATTGCGGCAGATGAAAGTGTTCATCGACAAGCTTTATCCCGGTCGCTGGGAGATGCTGCGCCCGGTCAATGAACAGGAGGAAAAGGCAACGACAATCTTGTCGCTGCCGATCGATGAGGCGTCGGCCAAAATTCGTTCGGGCGGGCCTGTGGATGACGAGGAGGACTATGACCTGCCGATATGGGCGGGCGTCATTCCGGTCAGCTATCAAATCGGCGAGCCGATCCCCGATTCCCGCAACCTGCCGAGCGTTGATCAACCAGCGCATGTCCGCGACTTCAAGATCGGTTAGGCCGCAAACTCATAAGTCCAGACACATTGGCGCCGATTGACTGCGCTGCGGTGCGTCAAGGCTTTGAAAATGAACCACATTGCCGGCATCCTCGCGTCCAGCAGCGCATCTCAATGCGCCATTTTAGGTGATAGGGACCAGATACGGACCACTAGCAGTCCGCTGAAAAACCAACTGGGCAGCGCTTTTTGTTCGGTTCGTTGGCTTTCGGTTTTTGTGTCATGCCTGCTAGGCACATAAGATGGCCGCGAAGCTTGAGCATTGCGTTCAATCGCAACATGCAACATCGAAACGCGCATCATAGCGCGACCAATTTCGGGATGCGCATCAGGTTGTAGGAGATTAGGTTGAGCAGGAAATCGGCGCTGACGCCGGCGATGCCGCGGTGCCTGGTCTTACGCATCGTGCCATGCTGTTTACCCCAGCCGAAGATGCATTCGATCATCTTGCGCCGTGTCTGCGATTTCTCATAGCCCGCATGGCGCGTCGTGCGCTTGTCGATTGCCGAACGCCGGCGTTTGCGGGTTCTTTTGTTAACCGCATCGTTCTGGGCGACATGCGGCGTCACTTGCATGCCGCGTAAATTGGCGACGTGGTCGGACGTGTCGTAGGCCTTGTCCGAGCCGACCGTGATGCGCCGCCCGGCAGCCTTGCGCCTGGCGCCCAGCATGGCCTCGCCGGCGCGCCGTTCGGCGGTGCCGTCGGCATGCGTGACTTTGCCCGCTACCGCCAGACCGTTGCGATTTTCCATCAGGGCATGGCCCATATAGCACAGCTTCGCCTCACGCCCTTTGGCTTTGCGAAACAGCCTGGCATCGGGATCGGATGTGCTTTCATGCGTGTCGTTCTTGCGCTTTTGCCCGTGAAAATTGTCGCCATTGCCACCGGTTGGGCCATTGTCAGAGCCGTCCTTCGGGCGAAAGCTTTTCTGCGAGGCCCAGGCCTCGATCAACGTGCCATCGACAGAGAAATGTTCGTTCGACAGCAGCGCGCGCACCTTCCTGTGGGCGAGGAGGGCGGCCATGAACTTCTGAAAGATATCGCTGCCCTGGAGGCGTTCGCGGTTCTTCGTGAACGTTTCCGGTACCCACACCGGATCGTCCGGTGACAGGCCGACGAACCAGCGAAACAGCAGATTGTAATTGAGCTGTTCCATCAGCTGGATCTCGGAGCGAATGCCGTAGAACACTTGCAGGAGCAAGGCCGAGAGCAACATCTCGGGCGGGATCGACGGGCGACCCTCGTGACTGTAAAGACGGGAGAACTCCGGGTCCAGTTCACTCAACACTTCGCGCACCAGAGCACGGATCTCACGCAGAGGGTGCTTGGCTGGAATGCGCTCCTCAGGATCGATGTAAGAAAACAGACCGCCCTGGTCCCGAAACCGCCCGCGCATCGCATTGCCTCCGATTCAGCCGCCACCGCAAAACAGAATCACAATTGCCGAGACCGCGCGAGGTTTTTCAGTAAAGTGCTAGAGCAACCTGCCTTTATTCGGAATCGGAACGATCCCGAATAAAGGCAGAAAGTTGCTTGCCTCTAAAGTGGCGATCATCTTTGTGCTTTAAGTTGGAACCGCAATAGCGGTTCCAACTTAAAGCACGATGATCTAGTGTTCCGCCTTTTTTAAACTGGCGGGTTGCGTTTGTTGGCGAACAGTGATTCTTCGGTTGTCATCAACGATGGCAGGGGGACGTCAGAATGGCCAATAAGAGACACATTGTCGAGTTGTCAGACGATGAGCGCGCGCGCTTGAGCGCAATGATCACCAAGGGCAAGTGTTCGGCGCAGGCGAACCTTAAAGCGCGGATCTTGCTGAAGGCGGATCAGGGCCCTAGTGGTGAAGGCTTATGCGACACTGCGATTTGTGAGGCGCTTGAGACCAATGTCAGAATGGTCGAGCGGGTGCGCCAGAAGTGCGTCCTCGAAGGGCTCGAGGCGGTGTTTAGGCGCAAGCAACGTGAGACCCCGCCGAGACAACCGATCTTTGACGGTGAGGCTGAAGCCAGGCTCATTGCCCTGGCTTGCTCAGAGCCGCCTGAAGGGTGTGCACAATGGACGATCCGTCTGCTCGCCGACAAGGTCGTCGAACTTGGCATCGTCGAGACGGTGCATCACAACACGGTCGCGCGGACGCTTAAAAAAACGAACTCAAGCCGCACCGCAGCAAATATTGGGTGATCCCGCCGAGCCAAAACGCCGCCTTCGTTGCCGCTATGGAAAACGTGCTCTCCGTTTATACCCGCTCGCATGATCCCAGCCGACCGCTGGTCTGTCTGGATGAGACCAGCAAACAGCTCGTTGCCGAAACACGCACGCCGATCCCGATGGCGCCGGGCCGGCCAGTGCGCTATGATTATGAGTATCGCCGGGCCGGCGTCGCCAACCTGTTCATGGGTTTTGCGCCGCTCGAAGGCCGCCGCCATGTCAAAATCACGGACCACTAGATCTTCGTGCTTTAAGTTGGAACCGCTATTGCGGTTCCAACTTAAAGCACGAAGATGATCGCCACTTTAGAGGCGAGCAACTTTCTGCCTTTATTCGGGATCGTTCCGATTCCGAATAAAGGCAGGTTGCTCTAGTATCGATTACGCGCATTTTCTGTGTGACTTGAGCGATCAGCACTTTGCCGAGGCCGAAAAGATCGTCCTTGTCCAGGATAACCTGTCAACCCACACCCATTCCGCGCTCTACGAAGCTTTCCCACCTGACCAAGCCCGCCGGCTGGTCGAGCGTTTCGAGTGGCATTATACACCCAGGCATGGCAGCTGGCTCAACATGGCCGAAGCCGAACTGTCCGTCCTTGCGCGCCAGTGCCTTAACCGGCGCATTCACGATAAGGCTTCACTGGAAGCGAAAGTTGAGCGCTGGCAACGACACCGCAACAACCGCGCCCAAACCGCCAATTGGCGCTTCACCACCGAAGACGCGCGAATTAAACTCAAACGCCTGTACCCGACAATTTAGGTGAGTTGGAGCGCTAGTGGTCTCAATCACTTAAATCTGCATCACTTAAAATGGCGCATCTGAATACGCCATTTTAAGTGATTGAGACCACTAGCGCGTCCAGACGCCTGTTGCCGGTTGGCGATCGCTGGCCCACGGCCGGCAGGCCGCAGCGGACCGCCACTTGAGAACCGAGACAATCGAGAGAACCAAGAGAACGTTGCTTCAGCGGCGGGGTGGGTGTGGAAAAATCTGTGATTGACAGCCGCCGCGGCTCGTCTAACCTGCGCCAATTGCCAACCGACGCCGGCGGGAGAGACCGGCTGCTGCGCAATGGAGACCGTTGCGAGCAAGCCGGCGCCGAAGGAGCAACCGCCCCGGAAACTCTCAGGCAAACGGACCGCAATGGCGGATGGCACTCTGGAAAGTGTTCGGCGAACGCAAAGCGGTTCGTGCGATCCACCGAAGGGGTCAAGGCCAGTGGGTGTGCGCTGTGCGCCGCCGCGCCGGCCGAAATCTCTCAGGTTCCACGACAGAGGGGGCTTTCACCTGCATGCCGAGGCGTGCGGAAAGCCTGTGATGTCAACGGGAGCCGAGACCATGCAATCCAGCCCGTCAGCTCAGCTAAAATCGACGCCGCTGTCCGAGGCGCATATCTCGGCCGGCGCCAAGATGGTCCCCTTTGCCGGCTACAGCATGCCCGTCCAATACCGCGACGGGGTGCTAAAGGAGCACATTTGGACGCGGACCCAGGCCGGGTTGTTCGACGTCAGCCACATGGGACAAGCCACCGTCGTTGCCGCCGACGGCAAGCACGAAACGGTTGCCCGCGCACTCGAACAACTGCTGCCGGCCGATCTGGTCAATCTCGCCCCCGGCCGCCAACGCTATTCGCAACTGCTGACGCAGGACGGCGGTATCATCGATGATCTGATGATCTCGAGGTCGCCGGCTGCAGCCGATGAAGGCCGCTTGCTGATCGTCGTCAATGCCGCGCGCAAAGACTTCGACTACGACCACATCCGCGCCCACCTGGCGGCCGGCGTCACGCTGGAAATGCCGGACCGCCCGCGCGCGCTGATCGCGCTGCAGGGCCCGGCAGCGCAAGCCGTCGCCGGTGCCGCCGGCCTCGCCAACGCGCATCCCCTCGACGGCTTCATGCAAACGAGTTTCGCGAAGCTGGCCGGCGCCGACTGCTATATCACGCGCTCCGGCTACACCGGTGAGGACGGCTTTGAGATCTCGGTGGCGGCAGCGGATGCAGCCGCCGTCTGGGCAGCACTTGCCGGCGACGAGCGGGTTAGGCCGATCGGGCTCGGCGCCCGCGATTCGTTGCGCCTGGAAGCCGGACTGTGCCTCTACGGTCACGACATTGACGAGACCACCTCCCCGATCGAAGCCGGCCTGACGTGGTCGATCCAGAAGCGGCGCCGGCGCGACGGCGGCTTTCCCGGCGACGAGCGCATTCAACGCGAGCTCGAGCACGGGCCCGCCCGCAAGCGCGTCGGCATCAAGCCGGACGGCCGCGCGCCCGCCCGCGAAGGCACTGAGATCCGGGATGCCTCCGGCGCCATCGTCGGCGCGGTTACCTCAGGCGGGTTCGGGCCGACGCTCAACGGACCCGTTGCAATGGGCTACGTGACCCGCGCCAACGCCGCCGCCGGCACCGCCCTCACGCTCGTTGTCCGCGGCAAGGACATGCCGGCCACGGTCGTCGACATGCCGTTCGTCCCCAACCGCTTCAAGCGCACCACCAAGGCCTCGTGAGTGAGGCCGACGAGGCAAACCACACCGACATCCAACCAGGGAGCCCCGATATGGCAGAGGTCTATTACTCCGAGGATCACGAATACATTCGCGTTGACGGTGATACGGCAACGATCGGTATCACCAACCATGCCCAGGAACAGCTCGGCGATGTGGTGTTCGTCGAGGTGCCCGAAGTCGGCCGCAAGGTGGCGAGCGGGGAAGGCGCCGCCGTCGTTGAAAGCGTCAAGGCGGCAAGCGACGTGTTTGCCCCGATTGATGGCGAAGTGATCGCGGTCAACGGCGAACTCGAAGGCAATCCCGCCCTCGTCAACGACGACGCGGAAGGCGCAGCGTGGTTCTTCAAACTGCGTATTGGCAATGCCAGCCAACTGACCGGTCTGATGTCGCGCCAACAATATGACGCCTTCGTCGCGGAGAACGGATGATGCGTTATCTGCCTCTGGCCCGGTCCGATCGCGAGGCGATGCTGGCTGCGATCGGTGTCGACACTGTCGATGCGTTGTTTGGCGATGTTCCCGCCGACAAGCTGTTGCGCACGACGCTGGCGCTGCCGCAGACCAAGAGCGAGCTGGACGTCGCCCGCGAATTGGGCCTGCTTGCCGCCGCCAACACAGCGGCCGGTTCGGTGCCGTTCTTCATCGGTTGCGGTGCCTATCGCCATCACGTGCCGGCGACCGTCGATCATCTGATCCAACGCTCCGAGTTTTTGACCTCCTACACCCCCTATCAGCCGGAGATCGCGCAAGGCACGCTGCAGACCTTGTTCGAGTTCCAGACCCAGGTCGCGCGCCTGACCGGCATGGAGATCGCCAACGCGTCGATGTACGACGGCTCCACATCCGCGGCCGAAGCCGTGCTCATGGCGCACCGCATCACGAAGCGCCAGAAGGCAGTGATCTCGGGCAATCTGCACCCGCACTATCGCCAGGTTATCGAAACGCTGTCGCGTCATTCGGGTGCAACCGTTGTAGCGGCTGCACCGGCGCCATCCGGCGGCGTCGAACTCGCCGGTCAGATCGACGGCGAAACATCGTGCGTGGTCGTCCAATACCCGGACTTCTACGGCCATATTGCGGACCTCAAGCCGCTCGCCGATAGGGCCCATGCCGCCGGCGCACTGCTGATCGTCGTGGTCACCGAGGTCGTCGCGCTGGGGCTGCTGCGGCCGCCCGGTGACATGGGCGCCGATATCGTCGCCTGCGAAGGTCAGTCGATCGGCAATGGCCTCAATTTTGGCGGGCCGTACGTCGGGTTGCTCGCCTGCCACCAGAAACACGTGCGCCAAATGCCGGGCCGGGTTTGCGGCGAGACGGTGGATGCAGCGGGCCAGCGCGGATTCGTCCTGACGCTGTCGACGCGCGAGCAACACATTCGCCGCGAAAAGGCAACCAGCAACATCTGCACCAACTCCGGCCTGTGCGCGCTCGCCTTCACCATCCACATGACCCTGCTCGGCCAGGCCGGCCTCAAGGCCCTTGCCGCCCTCAACCACGCCAACGCGGTCGCCCTCGCCGATGAGCTGTCCGCGATCGACGGCATCGAGCTGTTGACGCCGGCATTCTTCAACGAGTTCGCCGTCCGCGTTGCCGGTCGCAGCGCCATCGACGTGATCGAGGCCCTTGCCGAGCGCCAGGTGCTCGGCGGTGTTCCGGCCGCCCGATTGGAGCCGGACAAGCCCGAACTTGCCGACGTCATTGTCATCGCGTCAACCGAGATCAACACGCCGCAGGACCGCGCGACACTTCTCGGCGCGCTGCACGAGGTGCTGTCATGAGCATGAACAAGCAGGGCCGCCCGACGGCACCGACCACCACGCCGAGCGAAGGCGCCGCGCAGAGCCGCGACGACACCGCAACCTTCACCGGCAATCGCGGTCTCGACCTCGAGGAACCGTTGATCTTCGAAGGCCGCGACAGCTACGACAAGACCGGTGTCGATGTGGCGACGGCAGCGCTAACGCACAATCGGCTCGGCGGCCTCGAACGCACCACGGACATCGGCCTGCCCGGTCTCACGGAACCTGAAGCCATGCGCCACTACGTGCGCCTGTCGCGCCAGAACTATGCCATCGACATGGGCCTTTACCCGCTGGGCTCGTGCACCATGAAGCACAATCCGCGCCTTAACGAACAAATCGCCCGCCTGCCGGGCTTTGCCGACATTCACCCGCTGCAACCGCAATCGACGGTGCAGGGCGCGCTGGCGCTGATGCAGATGCTGGCCGACTATCTGCTCGAGCTGACGGGTATGTCCGGCGTCGCCCTCAGCCCCAAGGCCGGCGCGCACGGCGAACTTTGCGGCATGCTCGCGATCAAGTCAGCGCATGAGGCCGTCGGCCAACAGCGCAGCGTCGTGCTGGTGCCTGAATCGGCGCACGGGACCAATCCGGCAACCGCGGCCTTCATGGGCTACCGGGTGCGCGCGCTGCCGGCCCGCGATGATGGCACGGTTGCCGCCGCCGCCGTCCGCGACGCCCTCGATGACGACGTGGCCGGCATCATGCTCACCAATCCCAACACCTGCGGACTGTTTGAACCCGAAATCGTCGCCATTGCCGATGCCGTCCATGACGCCGGCGCCTACTTTTACTGCGATGGCGCCAATTTCAATGCCATTGTCGGCAAGGTTCGCCCCGGTGATCTCGGCGTCGATGCGATGCACATCAATTTGCACAAGACCTTTTCGACCCCGCATGGCGGCGGCGGTCCGGGCTCCGGGCCGGTGGTCTTTTCCGAGGCGCTGGCGAAGTTTGCGCCGCTGCCCTATACGCGCCGCGACGGCGACCAATTGCGCTTGGTCGAGGATGACGCCGCGGCCGCGGACGATGACGCCGACCCACTTGGCCGCCTGACCGCCTACCATGGCCAGATGGGCATGTTCGTGCGCGCGCTGACCTATATGCTGAGCCACGGCAGCGACGGTATGCGTCAAGCCAGCGAAGATGCCGTGCTCAATGCCAACTACGTGCGTGCCGGCCTGCGTGATCTGTTGTCCCAGCCGTTCGGTGACAAACCCTGCATGCACGAGGTTTTGTTCGACGACGGCTTCCTCAAGGACAGCGGCGTTAGCACGTTGGACTTTGCCAAGGCCATGATCGACGAGGGCTACCACCCGATGACCATGTATTTCCCGCTGGTCGTGCATGGCGCCATGCTGATCGAGCCGACAGAATCGGAATCCAAGGCCAGCCTCGATCAGTTCATCGAAACGCTGCGCGATCTCGCCATGGCAGCCAAGGCCGGCGCGAGCGAACGCTTTACCAACGCCCCGCGCCACACCCCGCGCCGGCGCCTCGATGAGACCTCTGCTGCCCGCAAACCGCGCCTCGTCTGGACGCCGACGTGATTGCCAAGACAGCGCCATAGCCGAGGTCTGGTCCAGGCTAGAGCAACCTGCCTTTATTCGGAATTGGAACAATCCCGAATAAAGGCAGGTTGCTCGCCTCTAAAGTGGCGATCATCTTTGTGCTTTAAGTTGGAACCGCAATAGCGGTTCCAACTTAAAGCACGATGATCTAATGCAGTTCACAGATTGCGGCGCCGTCCACAGCCGCAATCCTGCCACAACATGAGCGGGAATTTTCACCGGGTTGTGCACAATGACGTCATAACTCGATGGCACATCGCATTGTGCGTGATTGGCGCGGGCAAATTCGATTGGCCGACGTTGGATACAATGCGCCAACACGCGTTCACTTCGGCTGCGGGCCGATCCGCATTGCCGGCCCGCTTGCCGTCCCAACCACCGCCGCCGGAGATCATCGACCTGGGGCGACCGGGCCGGGAGCGGGATGGTTCGAACAACGTTTCAAAAGCCCAAAGGAGTGCGAAATGCTAAAGAATTTCGGATTGGCGACCGTGTGCGCCCTCACGTTGGCCGCCGCCCCGATGGTCCTGATCACCAGCGGTCCGGCCGCAGCGCGAACCTGCAAGCAGGACTTTGTAACGGCCTGGGGCGTGCGCAAGAACACGATGTTCGGCGCCCGCGTCAGTGCGCGTTATGCCTGGAAGCGCAGCTCCAAACTGATCAATGGAACCAAGTACGACACCTGGTGGCCGTCGAAGCGCAAGAGCATGAAGTGCTTCACCAACCGTGCCGGCAAAAAGCGTTGTCGCGCCCGCGCCCGCCCCTGCACGATCCTGTGAAGCGCTCGCGCCTGTGACGGTCATTGGTCGCACCACGGTGATATCTGTCGCCGGCGCCTCAGCACGCGCATCGCCATCCGGCGCGCCGTCACAACTCAACGGCGTCATCCCGTGGCTCGGCCACGGGACCCATCGCCCGGCAAGGATCGACGCAGCGGCTTGCGGCACGGTCGTGCTGCGATCGCGGGGCTCGGCGCCGGCCGACAAACGGGTGCCGGTGACCAGCACGCGATGACGACTTGCGAGCAGGGCTGCAAGGCTGGATGAGGGCCAACCCCGTACCCCGGCGGCGCCGGATCAGCGCGCCATCTCCGGCTCGGTGGCGGGTTGCGCACCGACGGCGCCAGCCTAAGCTGCGACTTCGATCTGCTCCGGTTGGCGGGTTTGCCCATTCACGTCGACCGCCCCCATTTTTTGCGCAAGCGATGGTCGAAGTTGCGCTGCCAGATCGGGGCGATAACGGGGTGCGCGGCAACCTGATTGGTGATGCGCGCGCATTCGGGGCAGTCATCGGTCGCGATGTGCCAGGCATAAAGCATCGCCAGTTGGATATCACCGACCGTCAGGCGATCGCCCAGCAGCCAGCCATCGCGAGCAATCTCCGCTTCCAGCACCTGAAACGCCTGATGCGTGCGCTGGCGGGCGGCCGCGACAACCGCCGGGTGGCCGGCCGGATCGGTCGTGAAACGGTCAGGATAGCTGACCCGCAAAATGCCCTCGTAAACGTTGGCCGTCATGAAAAACAGCCAGCGCAGCAGGCGCGCAGAGCCGGTGCTGCCAGGCGTAGGACCGAGATTTGCGGCCGGATGTGCGGCCACGAGATGCACGAGTATCGCAGCACTTTCGGTCATCACCGTGCCGTCCGGCAGCACCAGTACCGGCACCTGTCGCCACGGATTGACGTCCCGAAACGCCTCGGGCAGCGGCGTGTTCGGCGTGCTTGCGACATCGACGACCGCGTACGCCAGGCCGCCAACGGCCAGCGCCGCCTCAACCGAAAAGCCACCGGATCCGGTCCGATTGTAAAGTTTGTAGGTCATGGCCAAAACCCGGAGCCGTTCAGAGCCAGGGCGCCTGCGATCACGTCACAGGTTTCCAAAGGGCAATGCCTTTTGGCGGGATCGTTAAGGAAGGGCAGCGCCCTTAACATATCGCCGCCAAGCGGCGATCCTCGAGGGGCTTTCAGCTCCTCAAACACCCCGACCAGGGGATTATCCCCTGGACCCCGGAACGCGATCACTGGTTCCCTCAATCTCAAAGGTTGTAAAGCATGAGGATCTAACGACCAGTTGCGCCATGGATGCAACCAAAAACGCCCGGCGCTGCGGGTGGGCTTGCGGCGGTACCAGTGCCGCCGCGGCCCGGACCTGTGCGGGCTATCCTCAGACGCTTGTTGCGGCGTCCCAATGACCGCTCCGAGCAGCGTCCGCTGCCCGAGATCCACCATCAATGAATGCTTCTGACATTAATCAACCGCTCGCCAGCGAGGTCGGGTTAGTTCAGTTTGCCCTTGAGATCGTCGATGCTCTGGTCGACCAGTTGATCGGCCTGCGCGCCGACCACGCGCGTCTTGAGCACCCTTTCAGCAGCAGCGATTGCACTGTCGACGGCGGCACTGCGCACTTCACCAAGGGCCTGCGCCTCGGCCCGCGCAATCTTGTCCTCGGCCTGCCTGGCCCGGCGCGCAACAGTCTCCTGCAGGCTCTGGCGGGTCTCGGCTGCCATCGCCTCGGCTTCCCGCTTGGCCAGATCGATAATGGTCTTTGCCTCCTCCTCAGCCTCACGCGCCTTGCGTTGATAGTCGGCCAGAAGGTTCTGCGCCTCTTCACGCAGACGGCGCGCCTCATCCAACTCCGTCCGGATCGCATCGGCGCGCTCATCCAACGCCTTGCCGATGAGGCCGGGCACACCGTAGTAGACGAGGAACGCAACAAAGATGACCAATGCCGCGGCGACCCAAAATTCGGGCGTCGACAATATCCCACCATTGCCGGCTAGCATCACGAACATCTGGCTTTACTCCCGAGCCGGCTGGTGCACGGCCGCACGCATCTCATCGCCGGACACGTCGGCCCCGATCAGTTTCTTGACGACTTCGCCGGCCGTGTCGGCCGCGATATCACCGACCTGCGCCATGGCGCTGGCCTTCATGTCGGCAATGCGGCGCTCGGCCTCGGCCTGCTTGGCGGCAAGGTCCGCCTCGACCTTGGCCCGTTCATCATTGACCTCAGCTGCAAGCGTCTCGCGCGTGGCACGGGCAATGCCGTTGGCGCGCGCATGCGCCTGCGCCAAGGCCTGCTCATAGGCCGCCAGCGCTTCGTCGGTCTGGCCCTTCAAGCGCTCGGCTTCATCGAGGTCGCGCTGAATCCTGTTCTGACGCTCCTCAATGACCGCGGCGATCCGCGGCAGCGTGATGCGGGAAAGGATGAAGTAGAGCGCTCCGAACGTCAATGCCAGCCAGATCAACTGGGGCACCATATCCGTAACGTTGAGCTGCGGCAGACCGCTTTTCTGTTGAGCGGCACCGGCAGCTGCGGCAAGCCCGACGGCTAACCAAGCGAGCATAACGGTTCTCCAACGACAATCATCACATCCGGCGGCGCGGCATCTGCCGAGGCGGGCCCTCGAGTGCGCGCTCAGGCGCTAGCCGAACAGAATGATCAAAGCAATCAACAGGCCGAACAGGCCGGTCGCTTCGGCCAGGGCGAAGCCGATCAACAGGTTGGTGAACTGGCCGGGAGCCGCCGAAGGATTGCGCAGGGCACCGGAAAGATAGTTGCCGAAGATGTTGCCGATGCCGATACCGGCACCAATCAATGCGAAACAGGCCAGGCCTGCGCCGATAAATTTAGCTGCTTGCGGATCCATGACGATCTCCTTTTGAGTTAATTCGGAACGGTCTTTGAGAGGTTGATGATGGCACCGCCGGGCAGGCGATGATCGGCGCTGAAATCGATATCCGTCTAGTGTCCGTCTAGTGGTGGTGCATGTTGACTGCATCGTTGAGATAGATGCAGGTCAGCACTGAGAAGATGAAGGCCTGAAGGAAGGCGACGACAAACTCCAAACCCGTGAAGGCGATGGTCGCAAGCAACGGGATGAACCCAAACGTGCCCAGCGACACGACAAACCCGGCAAACACCTTCAGCATCGTGTGCCCGGCCATCATGTTGGCGAACAATCGAACCGACAGGCTGATCGGCCGGATGAGATAAGAGATCAGCTCGATCGGTACAATCAGGATCAACAGCACGAACGGCACGCCGTCCGGTACGAACAACTTGAGAAACCCGACACCGTGGCGGATGAAGCCGACCATGGTGACAACCACGAACACCAGCGCGGCCAGCGCGAATGTCACCACGATGTGCGACGTCACGGTGAACGAGTAAGGCAGCATTCCCAACATGTTGCAGGCGAGAACGAACATAAACAGTGAAAACACGAACGGCAGGTACTTGATGCCGTCCTTGCCGACGTTCTCGCGCAGTAGATTTGCAATGAATTCGTAGCTGAGCTCGGCCACCGACTGCATCCGCGTCGGCACCAGCGAACGATTGTTCATCGCCAGTGTCAAAAACCCGACAATGACCACAACGGCGCTAACCATAAAAGCCGAGGAATTCGTGAACGACGCATCCAGCCCGAACAGATCCAGCTTGAGGTAGCGGATGATCTCGAACTGATGCATTGGGCCATGTC
Source organism: Hyphomicrobiaceae bacterium (assembly GCA_965223355.1). Lineage (GTDB taxonomy): Bacteria > Pseudomonadota > Alphaproteobacteria > Rhizobiales > Hyphomicrobiaceae > Tectiglobus. Next base: position 21,110 of record CBDCWE010000003.1, on the reverse strand, counting down.
CGCCCTCAGCGCCTGCAGCCACGTTCAGCCCCCTGGTCCATCATTTCACGCTCGCTCGTCGCCCTCGTCATCGGCAACGGATGGCGCCGACAATTGGCGTGCTTCGACCTCAGCCTGCATTCTCTTTGCCATCCGGATCACATTGAGCATGGCCGCTGTGAACCCGAGAATGACAAACACGATCAAAAACCAAGGCCCGGATGTCTCGAAGTACCGGTCAAGTCCCCAGCCCACAAATCCGCCGAATCCGACCCCGACAACCAGTTCAACCGCGATCCGCATGCCCTGCGCCATGGCCGAGCCGCGAGCACGATTGTCAGGTGGGGGCTCTCTCCGAGTCTTGACGGCGTCGAGCTTACGCCCAAGCTCATGGGAACGTTGTCGAAACGCTGCCCGTTGTTTGGGGCTGAGCTCGCCGGATCGCGGACCATCTCCATTGTCAGTTTGCGACATGGCAGATGTGCGTCCCAACGCCAATAATGGCCGGAGAAGGCCGGTTGACAGACGGCGGGAACGTACGGAAGGGGCTATGGAGTGTCAAGCCGATGGCCGCTTGCGAAACGCCTCAACAGATATGGCGAAAGCGCGCACTTTCGGCTTGTGGATCAAGCTTCTCCGCAGCTCCCGGCGCCACCGCGCGGCGTGATCTAGTGGCCCGCTGAACAAGTCACGGGTTTCCAAAGGGCAATGCCCTTTGGCGGGATCGTTAAGGGCGGAGCCCTTAACATATCGCCGCTTTGCGGCGATCCTTGAGGGGCTTTCAGCCCCTCAAACACCCCGACCAGGGGAAAGCCCCTGGACCCAGTACTGGACGGCGGCGCCGGCTCGAACAGCATTGCGCACATCTCAGGCGCTCTCGAGCAGTTCCTCGGCCGCGGTCAGATCGACCGAGACCAGCTGGCTGACACCGCGCTCGACCATCGTCACGCCGAACAGCCGGTCGACCCGCGCCATGGTCATCGGATGGTGCGTTATCACCAAAAACCGCGTGTCGGTATCGCTCGCCATCCGATCCATCAGGTTGCAGAAGCGGTCGACATTGGCGTCGTCCAACGGCGCATCGACCTCGTCGAGCACGCAAATCGGCGACGGATTGGTCAGAAACACGGCGAAGATCAGGGACAGTGCGGTGAGCGTTTGCTCGCCGCCGGACAGCAGCGACAACGTCGTCGGCTTTTTGCCGGGCGGGCGGGCGACGATCTCGAGACCGCCGGCCAATGGATCTTCGCTGTCGTCGATCATCTCCAGCTTCGCCTCACCACCGCCGAACAAGGTCGTAAACAGCGACTGAAAGTGACCGTCAACCGTCACGAAAGCCTCCTTCAATCGCTTGCGCCCTTCGCGGTTGAGACTGGCGATCCCGGCCCGCAGTTTGGCAATCGCCGCCTCGACGTCGGCGCGTTCCGCCGCAAGATCGTCGTATTGAGCCGTGAGCGTTTCAAGCTCTGCGCCGGCCTGCAGATTGACGCCGCCGAGCCGCTCCCGGTCAGCCCTGAGCCGCTGCAGGCGCTGGTCGGCATCTGCCGGCGTCGGCAGCGCGTTGTCGTCATCGTATCCGGCAATACCCAGCACGCCTTCCGGCGTGGTCGCGAACACCTCCTCGATGCCGCGCACCAATTCGGCCCGTCGTGCCCGAGCTGCATCCAGGCGGGTTTCGGCGCGGGCCCGGATTTCGCGCTGCTCACTGACGCCGCCCTGCGCTGCGCGTAAGGTTGCGTTCGCCTCCTTCAACGCGGTCTCCGCCGCCGCCAGTGCATCGCCCGCCCGGCGCCGTGCGGTCTCGGCTTCCAGCACTTCTGCGAGCAGCCGCTGACGCTGGCTTTCGACCTGGTCGGGAAACGCGCGGGCCGCCGCCAACTGGCCTTGCGCCTCCGTGAGCCGCGCCTCCAACTCGGTCAGCTGGCCAATACTGCCATCGATGCGCGCCGACCATCGCTTGATGTCCGCTGCAAGCTTTGCGAGCTGCTCGGCGCGGCGTTTGCGTTCGCCGATGACGGCATCTGCGCGGACTTTCAGTTCCGCCAGTCGTTCGCGTTCGCCGGCGGTTTGGCGCTGCAGCTGGTCGACGTCATCGCGCAGGTGGTCGTGGGCCGGCAGCTCGGCGAACCGCGCCCGTTCCGCCGCGATCGCCGTCTCAGCTGCGCCAAGCTGCGCTGCGCCATCACTTTGCGCCTCGCGCAGCGCTGCAACCCGCGCCTCTGTCTCCCGTGCGGCCGCCTCCATGTCGGCGAGGATGCGGCTGAGTTCGCCAAGGCGGCCTTCCAACGCGCGACGTTTGCCGCGCAAATCCTGTTCGTGACGCTGCGCCTCACCGACCGCCTTGTCGGCGTCTTCGGCTGACTTCGCGGCAACTTCGAATGCGGCCCGCGCTTCGGCTTCTGCCGATTGCAGATCCCGGAGCCGGTTGCGGCTGGCAAGGCGCTGGGCGGCGGCCGTCGGCGCGCCCGCCGGCGCAATCAATCCGTCCCAGCGCCACAGCCCGCCGGCCCGCGATACCAGGCGCTGGCCAACCATCAACCGGCGCTGCAGTGCCGGCCCGTCATGATCTTGAACGATGCCGATGTGGCGCAAGCGAGCGGCCAACTCCGGCGGCGCCTCGACCACGTCTGCAAGCGGTTGCACTCCGCCCGCCCAGCTCGGCCCGTCGGACGGCATTGGCGGGTCGTCGGTTGCCGGGCGCCAATGAACCTGCCCGGCAACGCCGATCGGATGGTCGAGATCATCGCCAAGTGCGGCACCGAGCGCGATCTCATATCCCGGCTGCACGGTGATCTGGTCGACGATGGCCGGCGCATCACCGGCTGTCGTCATAACCAGTTTCGCCAATGTCTGACGTTCGGTTTCCAGTTGGCGCAGGTCCAACTCGGCTTGGCGGCGCCGGGCCACGGCAAGTCTCAACTGATCGCGACAGTCCACGACCCGGCCTTCCGCGGCGGTCAATTCCTCATCCACCGTTGTCAGCGCCTTCGTCACGTCGGCGGTTTGCGATTGCACCGTAAACAGCTTCTCAGCATCCGGTGCAGCAGCGATCGTCTGCGCGACTTGCTGGTCGAGATGATGGTTGTGGGTTGTAAGGCGGCGGTGGTGGGTTTCGAGTTCCTCGAGGCGAACCTCGAGACCTGATCGCGCGGCCAGGGCGTCGCGTTGCCGGGTCATCAGCTCCGCCAAATCCTGTTCGCACCGCTGCAGTGCCGCCTGGCCGGCCGCCAGTTTGCCCGCAAGTTCGGCTTCCGCCTGCTGCTCGTTACTGCCTTGCAGCGTGATGCGGGCGACGTCGTCCTTGAGGCTTGCCAGTTGCTGTTGACCCTCGCTGACCAGCAACCTTTCGCGTTCACCATCCTTTGTCAGCTGCTGACAGCGTGCTTCGAACTCCTGGCGCCGCTGGGTCGAGCGCCGCAGTTCGTTTTCCAGATTGGTCTGGGCATGCTGCAGGCGGGCAAGCACCGCCGCCCGCGTCACCTCCTCATCGCGCAACGGCTGCAAGTTGTCCGCTAGTTCCGCTTCGCGCTTGATCGCCTGGGCTTCTCGGGCGCTTGCAGCGCCAAGCCCTTCGAGCGCCACTTGCAGGGCCGCTTCATCGTGATCCACCTGCGCCTGCTGATAGGACCAGTTGAGATAGTGCTGCAAAGCCTCCGCCTTGCGAATTTCATCCGACAGCTCGCGATACCGGCGCGCCTGCCGCGCCTGGCGCTTCAACCCGTCGATCTGGCTCTTGAGCTGACCGACGACATCACCGAGCCGGGCCAGATTGCCGGCCGCCGCCTTGAGGCGCAGTTCCGCTTCGTGGCGCCGGCTGTGAAGGCCGGCCGTGCCAGCTGCATCTTCCAGAATGCGGCGGCGTTGCTCGGGCTTGGCGTTGACGATCTCGCCAATCTGGCCCTGTCGCACCAACGCCGGTGAGCGCGCACCGGTCGCAGCATCCTCGAACAGGATCTTGACGTCGCGGGCGCGGACCTCATGGCCGTTGATGCGATAGGTCGATCCCGCCTCACGCTCGATCCGCCGCGAGATCTCGATCTGCTCGTGATCGTTGAATTCGGCCGGTGCGCGACGGTCCGAGTTGTCGACGAAGATTGTCACTTCGGCCATGTTGCGGGCCGGCCGGGAACTGGTGCCGGAAAAAATCACATCGTCCATCGCCGCTGCCCGCATCGACTTGTAGGACGTCTCCCCCATCACCCAGCGCAGAGCCTCGAGCAGGTTGGACTTGCCACACCCGTTCGGGCCGACAACGGCCGTCAACCCGTTCTCGATCAACAGCTCGGTCGGTTCAACAAAGGATTTGAAGCCGATCAGTCTGAGCCTGGTGATGTGCATGAATTGGCGCAGGTTTCCGTAGTGTGCGGCATGACGCGCTCGACGTCAGGCTGCCATGGCTTTGCTTAGCAGGCTTGGTTTCGCTTCGCATAGCCGGCATAGCTTCGCACAACCGGCATTGCCGGCAACGCAAAGCGCCGAAACCAAACCCGCCGTGGCGACCGACAGGTGACGTTAGCAACGGACGAATGAATCACCTGAATCATCTGAATCACCGGCCAAGCTTACTGCGTGTTGTTCGCACGGGCGACAGGTTTTGCAAGCCCTTTGGCAACCAACCTGTGGATGTCGGACGTCGTCAGCCGCCGCTTGTAGAGCTTGGCGTTGATAAAATAGTTGGGCGTGCCGATGACACCCAGCGTACGCCCGCGCTCCTTGATCTGGTTGAGCTTGCTGCTGAGCGACTTGTCAGCAAAGCAGGCATCGAACTGTGGCCGTTTAAGCCCCACCTGCCGGGCGACGGCATAGATCGGTTCGCGGCGCACTTGCTGGCTGACCCAGCTCCGCTGCTGGCGCATGAGTTTGTCATAGAGCTCGAAATATTTCTCAGGTGGTGCGCATCTGAGCGCGATGGTTGCAGCGCCAGACTGAAATCCAATCGGGAATTCCCGCAGGATGAACCGGACCCGGCCGGTGTCGATGTATTCGCGCTTCAGGATTGGGAATGTATCGATGTGAAACTGGCGGCAGTAGGGGCAGGTCATCGACGCGTATTTGATGATGGTCACCGGGGCATCGGCCCGGCCCAGTGACATTTCCGGTAACGGTCCCGGTTGCATCACGTCGGCCAGCGTCGGGTTTTCGATCACCATGCGCCGCTTGATGGTCGCTTCCGTACCGTCGGCAAATGGATCAAATGATGTTGTCTCGGACGCGGCAGCTGACTGCGATGAATTGAGGAGACCGGCATTGTTCAAACTTGTATCGCCGGCGCAGCCGCCGGCAGCCACCGCAACAAGCAACACTGCTGTCAGCAATTGCCCCTGTGCCAAAGCCTTCCCCCTGCAGTTCGGCGATCCCCCGTCGGCGCCCGTTCGATCGATGACGGCCGGCCCAGTTCCCACCGCGGGCCGGCGGCCTACAAACCTGTTACCGCAGCCTTACTGCTTCCGACCCGCCCGGCCACCTGCTTCCGACATGCCCGGCCACCGACCATCAAGACGCTTTCAACAACGGCTCGATTGCCTGATCGAAGTCCTCGATGGCGAAGCTGCGCGTCCCAAGCCGCTTGCCATTGATGAAAAACCACGGCGTTGCATCGACACCGAATTCCTTGTCGGCCTTGTCCCGGCGCCGCGATAGTTTGCCAAGCAACTCATCGTCCTGCAGGCACTGATTGAAGCGCGCCTCCGTGAAGCCGGCCTGCTTGGCGATTTTCAACAACTCCGCCACCGGATTTTGTGACACCCAATCACGCTGCTTCTCGAACAGCACGTCGATAAGCGCGATCGACTTTTCCGGCGTGCCGGCACAGCGCGCCAGCATGGCACCGGCGGCAGCGAGATTGTTGAGCGGGAATTCGCGGATAATGAAGCGAACCTTGCCGGTATCAACGTACTTCTGCTTGAGCAGCGGATAGGTCGTCTGGTGAAAGCGCGCGCACGCCGGACACGACATCGAGGCATACTCGACAATTGTCACCTTGGCGTCCTCGTTGCCAATAGCAAGTTCGGGCAGCTCATCGCTGGCCATCAGTTTCTCGACCGGCACACTGTCGACACGCGCCTGTGCGAGGACCGGCACGGTCGCGCCGGGGGCGATGGCCAGCGCGACCGCGCCAGCGACAAACGTACGACGCCGAAGTCGGGCTCCCGGCGACAACTCGCGAAGTGCGGCCACGATGTGCTCCATCTCAACTTACATGTCGGCACGGGTTATAGCGATTGACTCGTGCCGGCAATAAGGCAATTGCGACGAATGCCCCCAACATAGATCCCGCTGTGGAGACCATGAACGACCACGGTCCGGTTCCGAGATCGCACCAATTCCACCACAAACGCCTTAAATTATTGGAACATATGCTTTTCCTGCCATATTTGACCGCCCCTTGCTGGGTTGCTCCACAGCTGGCGCCGGCACGAAAATCACAAAGATTTCATAGCGCCGTGTTGCCAACTGTCCTCAGTTACCGCCGCGCCCTGCGCGCCGCGCTTTGTGCGACGTTGGCTTGCAGCCGGGTCAAGGCCGCCGCCAGTTTGCCGCCAGCCGGAGCCGGTGCGCGCGCGCCAATCGCGGCGTCCCGGTTATGCGTATTGACAACCGTGTGCGGCGGCGTGGCCTCCGGTGGCGCTGGCGCCAACGGCGCCTGCAAAATCCGCAATTCCCAGACGGCGCGATAGCCGAAGTAGGCATTGATTCGGTCGAGCAGCTGGGCCGACTGGTACTGGATGTCCAAGGCCCGCGAAGGTTCGACCCTGAGGACGATCGTCGCGCCCCGCCGCGCACCCCCGTCAGGCGCCGTCGGATCGGCCCCGTCCGGTGCCGCCTCGTGCTTGCGCGGCCATTTCAGCCGCTCCGGACGCGTGCAAGCCGCCGTTTCCGCGCCAACGATTTCAGCCCAGTTGGTGAGTATGGTGGCGGCCGCGAACCCGTACTTCTCGAACGCTTTCCGGGTCACGTTCGGAACGAAGCTGCCGACCGCGCGGGCACCAGGCCCCGCGCCGGTTCGGTGCACAGGTTGGTGATTGATCGCCAGCGCCAACTCCATCGTTTCAAGACAGCTGCCATCAGCGTAACATGACCAAACGATTCGCACCGCGCCGGGAGGACGATCGCATGAGCGCTGTTGCTGTGTTGCAACGAGATGACGACGCGCGCGATACGGCGGCGGTTCTGCTCGATTGGTACGACAATGAGCGCCGCGATCTGCCTTGGCGTTACAGTCCGGGGCAACCGGCCGATCCCTATCGCGTCTGGCTGAGCGAGATCATGCTGCAGCAAACGACGGTCAAGGCGGTCATTCCCTATTTCCAGAAGTTTCTAGAACGCTGGCCGACGGTCACCGATCTTGCTCGGGTCGACGAGGAGGCGGTGCTCCAGGCCTGGGCCGGGCTCGGCTATTATTCGCGTGCCCGCAACCTTCATCGCTGCGCCATCGCGATTGCCAATTTGCATGCCGGCACCTTTCCGCGCACGGAACAGGACCTCGCGCGCCTGCCGGGCATCGGCCCCTATACCGCCGCCGCCATTGCTGCGATTGCGTTCGATCAGCCGGCAACGCCCGTCGACGGCAACGTCGAGCGCGTCGTTGCGCGTCTGTTTGCGATGTGCGAGCCGCTGCCACAGGCCAAGCCACGCCTCAAGGAGCTTGCGCGGATGCTCACTCCGGCCCGGCGATGCGGGGATTTCGCCCAGGCGACGATGGACCTCGGCGCCACGGTGTGCACGCCCAAGCGCCCGTCGTGCCTCATTTGCCCGCTGAGTTCGCGGTGCCAAGCTCATCGACGCGGCATCGCCGGTGAACTGCCGGCCAAGTCGGTCAAACCGGACCGCCCGGTGCGCTTCGGGATTGCTTTCGTGGCACTGTCGGAAGACGGCAAACTGCTGTTGCGTCAGCGTCCGGACACCGGCCTGTTGGCGCGCATGCTCGAAGTCCCGTCAACCGATTGGATCGATCGGGCCCTGCCGGCGCGCGAGGCGATGCGCGTTGCCCCGGTCCGCGCCGACTGGTGGTCGGTGCCCGGCACCGTCGTGCACACCTTCACGCATTTCCGGCTGGAAATGGAGGTCTACCGCGCCGTCGTGCCCAACAGTTCCGAACTGACGTTCTGGGCCGATGCCAGGCGCTGCCGCTGGGTCGCGCGCGGCGATCTTGAGCGCCAGGCGCTGCCGTCCGTCATGCGCAAACTGATTGCCCACGGCCTCGGCGGACATTAGAGCAACCTGCCTTTATTCGGAATCGGAACGATCCCGAATAAAGGCACAAAGTTGCTCGCCTCTAAAGTGGCGATCATCTTTGTGCATTAAGTTGGAACCGCAATAGCGGTTCCAACTTAATGCACGATGATCTAGTGATCTCAATCACTTAAAAAAAGCGTATTCAGACGCTCAGATTTGGTCTGTGCCAAGGCGCGGCCGGCCCATCAGATCACGGGCTTCGGGTGGCCGGGTCGGCGCGCGCGATGGTTCAAGCCAGCTCTGCCAAGCTCCAAGCGCCGTTATCGCGAGACCCGAACGGGCGCGTTTTGTGCCGGCGGCGGCCCGGAGCGGCGAAACGCGCCGTAATTCAGCGCAAACCAAGCCACTGCGGCCAACTGCAGGGCCAGGGCAGCACCGAACGACACGCGGTAGGATGCAAGGTCGTAGCCACCGCTGTTGTTGACCGGGAACTGCTCGATGATGATGCCGATTGCATATTGCACGCCAAACGCCGCGGCAAAGATCAGCAGGTTCGCCGCCGTCTGCGCCCGGCCCGACCGCGCGGCGCCGAAATGACTGGCAAGCCAGGGATAGGCGAGGATCGACGCCTGGCCAAGCGTTGCGAACGTGAACCACATTGCCGGCATCATGATGTCGGTGCGCCCCTGCACGATGCCGACCTGAGCAATGAGATAGACGGCTAGAAACCCGAACATCACGGTCAACACGCTAAAGCCGCGGCGCACGAACCAGTCGGCCACCGCCCCGGTCACAAGGATGCCGACAAAGAAGGCGATCGCCATCATCATCAGATAGAGCGCCACGCCATCGCGATCGAGACCGGCGACATCGCGGAACCACGGCCCCGCCCACAATGTCTGAACGGCCACGTGCACGCCCGCCGTTGTCGCCAGCAGCGGGGCGATGGCAAGGAACGCGCGGTCCGAAAAGATCGCGGCCAGCGACGATACCTGGCGAATGAGCGGCTCGGGCTCGGCGGTGGTGTGCTTTTCCGGCACGACGATGAGGATGATCAGCGCGGCCGCGAATGTGACGGCTGCAAGACCGATAAACACGCCGCGCCAGCCGAGCAGCTGGTTGGCCACTTCGATCGGCGCGGTCGCCACCAGCAGGCCGATCGCACCGGCAGACATCACCAGCGCATTGCCAAGCGCGCGGCGCGGTTCGCTCACCCAAATGACGACCGCCTTGAAACTGGCCATCAGGCCGCCGGCGAAACCAAGCCCGATCAGCGCCCGCCCGACAATCAGCATTGTCGCGTCCTTGCCGAACGCGAAAATCAGGGCCCCGCAGCCGCCGACCATGAGGAGCGCGCTCTGCACACGGCGCGGACCATAGCGGTCGAGCAACACTCCGAGCGGCAGCTGGAACAGGGCGAAGGCACCGAGATAGGCGGCCGTCACCAAGCCGAGCTCAGCCGGACTGAGACCGATTTCAGTTACCAGATCGCGTTCGATGATCGCATTGACGGCGCGAAACAGGTAGGACAGGAAATAGCCGAAAGCAAACGGGCTGAGCGCGACGATCGTGGTCGTCAATGTCGGATGTAGCGTATCGTCTCGCAGATTCACTCCCACACTGCCTCCTTTCGCGCCCGGCTCTGATGATGCCACACAAAATCATGAAACGGATCAATATCTATGCGGGCCGGTACTATACCGCCCAGGCTTAAGAATTGACACACATCATGGGCGTGAGGCGGCCGCGCCTGGCAGGTGTGCCGCGCTTATAGTCCGTGCACCACAAGCGCGGCACGCGCCGTGCCGGCGGCACAAAAAAGTTCCGGTGACGTGTCTCAATTCTTGAGCGGGGGCGGTGAAAGTTCTAGACCGATCAAGGCCGGTGGCTCGCCGCTACGGCTGAAAACCGTATCGGTCCACCCAGCGGCGAAGTTGCCACCGTCGGCAATCTTTTAACTCGGCGTCACCCCGGCGCTCGTCGCCGGGGCCCATCGTCCGACAAGCGCCGCGCCTGTTGGACGATGGATACCGGCAACCCGTGGCGATATGACATCTTTGATGTTGATCACTCGACCAGCGGTCGTATGCGCCAATTCTTAAGCGGGGCTGGTACGACCTCGGCGTCACCCCGGCGCTCGTCGCCGGGGCCCATCGTTCGACACATGCCGCGCCTGTTGGACGATGGTTACCGGCAACCCGTGCCGGCATGACATTTTCGATGTTGATCGCCCAATCAGCGGTCGTGTGCGCCCATTCTTGAGCTGGGCTGGTACGACCTCGGCGTCACCCCGGCGCTCGTCGCCGGGGCCCATCGTTCGACACATGCCGCGCCTGTTGGACGATGGGTGCCGGCAACACGTTCCGGTATGACATCTTTGATGTTGATCGCCCAATCAGCGGTCGTGTGCGCCCATTCTTGAGCTGGGCTGGTACGACCTCGGCGTCACCCCGGCGCGCGTCGCCGGGGCCCATCATCCGACAAGCGCCGCGCCTGTGGGATGATGGGTGCCGGCAACCCGTGCCGGCATGACATCTTTGATGTTGATCACTCGGTCGGCGATGGTGCGCGCCAATTCTTGAGCTGGGCTGGTACGACCTCGGCGTCACCCTGGCGCTCGTCGCTGGGGCCCATCGTCCGACAAGCGCCGCGCCTGCGGGACGATGGATACCGGCAACCCGTGGCGATATGACATCTTTGATGTTGATCACTCGACCAGCGGTCGTATGCGCCAATTCTTAAGCGGGGCTGGTCTTAACTCCGCGTCACCCCGGCGCTCGTCGCCGGGGCCCATCGTCCGACAAGCGCCGCGCCTGTGGGATGATGGGTACCGGCAACCCGTTCCGGCATGACATCTTTGATGATGATCACTCGACCAGCGGTCGTGTGCGCCAATTCTTAAGCGGGGCTGGTCTTAACTCCGCGTCACCCCGGCGCTCGTCGCCGGGGCCCATCGTCCGACAAGCGCCGCGCCTGTGGGACGATGGGTGCCGGCAACAGGTGCCGGCATGACATCTGTGATGTTGATCATTCGACCAGCAGTCGTGTACCCCAATTCTTAAGCGGGGCTGGTCTTAACTCGGCGTCACCCCGGCGCTCTTCGCCGGGGCCCATCGTTCGACAAGCGCCGCGCCTGTGGGATGATGGGTGCCGGCAACATGTGCCGGCATGACATCTTTGATGTTGATCACTCGACCAGCGCGTGTGCGCCAATTCTTAAGCGGGGCTGGTCTTAACTCCGCGTCACCCCGGCGCTCGTCGCCGGGGCCCATCGTCCGACAAGCGCCGCGCCTGTGGGACGATGGATACCGGCAACCCGTGCCAGCATGACATCTTTGATGTTGATCATTCGACCAGCGCGTGTGCGCCCATTCTTAAACCGGGCGGTATTATCTGCCCGTCAGGATCACCTGCGGCGCGCCCTTTGACAGACCGAGCTGCCGGCGCGCTTCGTCGCGCAAGACATCGATCGGTCGCAACCGGCCCTCGGCTTCGAAGTGCCAGAACGTCCAGCCGTTGCATGCCGACTTGCCTTGGACCTCGGCCCCGAGCCGGTGAATGGAGCCGTAGATCGTGGTCGGCCCACGCAATGCCAGGGTGCCGTCGGCGCGCACTTCGGCGCGATACCGGCGACGCTCGTCGACCAGCCGGGTGCCGGGCTCCAAAATGCCCATTTCGACGATCGTGCCAAACGGCACCCGCGGTTCATTGCGCTTTGCAGGCAGCGGCGACACCAGGTCGGGCGCCAACGGCCGAACCCGTTTGATGCGCTCTTCGGCGTCCCGCGCATAGCCGCGATCGCGCTCGATACCAATCCATTTGCGCCCGAGCCGTTTGGCAACTGCGCCGGTGGTGCCGGTCCCGAAAAACGGATCGAGCACGACATCTCCAGCGTGCGTCGAAGCCAGCAAAATGCGATGCAACAGCGCCTCCGGCTTTTGCGTCGGATGCGCCTTGCGCCCGTCGGTGTCCTTGAGGCGCTCCGGTCCCGAGCAGATTGGCAACAACCAATCCGAGCGCATTTGCAGATCGTCGTTGGCGGCCTTCAAGGCATCGTAGTTGAACGTCACGCGTGCGCCCTCATCACGACCGGCCCAGATCAGGGTCTCGTGGGCGTTGGTGAACCGCTTGCCGCGGAAATTCGGCATCGGGTTGGTCTTGCGCCAGATCACATCGTTCTGGATCCAGAAGCCAAGGTCCTGGAGGGCAACACCGAGCCGAAACACGTTGTGGTAGGAACCGATCAGCCAGATCGCACCGTTCGGCTTCAACACCCGCCGGCACTGGCCCAGCCACTGCCGGCAAAACGCGTCGTAGTGCGCGAAACTGTTAAACTTGTCCCAGTCCTGATGGACGCCGTCGACAACCGTGTTGTTGGGACGCAGCAGATCGCCGTCAAGCTGCAGGTTGTAGGGCGGGTCGGCGAATACCAAATCGACGCTGTGATCGCCGATGCGCGCCAGCTGTTCGATGCAATCACCGATCAGGACCTTGTTTTGATGTTTGGTAGTGGATGGTCGGCGCGGCCGGATCTGGCTCATCGAATTCTACTCTTTACGCTACGCACTGCTCAACTCGGCTACCGTAACGCCGGCCGCCGCCTCTATTATTACCGAAACCTCAACGCCAAGCCTTAACGAACGGTTAATCGCTCTGACATTTTGTCTGCAGGTTGTCTGCAGGATTGGGTCGGCAAAGTGACGAATGTTGCACACACTGGCCCGGCCGGCGCGCCTGAGCAACCGCTGATCAGGTTCGGGGGCCAGGGGACCCATCCCCTTGTCGGGGCGTTCGAGGGGTGGACCAGCCCCGCAAGGATCGCCGCGTCGCGGCGATCTTTGCGGCCACGAGATCACTATGCGGCGGCAGCTTCAGCGTTTGCCAACACATCGTCCAATCGCCGGCGGATCGCCCGTTGCCGGCCCGGATCCTCGATCTTTTTGTTGGTGAGATCGGTCACATAGAAGACGTCGACGGCCTTTTCGCCGAACGTCGTGATATGCGCCGACGTAATGTCGAGCTTGAGGTCGGAAATCGCGCTGGTCAGATCATAGAGCAGGCCGGGGCGATCAAGACCGGCAACTTCGATGACGGTGAAGCGGTCCGACAGGACATTCGATATGATGATTTCGGGCTCGACCGAGAACGCATGAATGCGCGTCTCCGGCACGCGACGCTGTTCGAGCAGCGTCTTGAGATGCGCTTCGCCCTTTAACACCTTGACGATGGTATTGCCGATGCGCGCGGTGCGTCGGTTCTCATCATCGTCATCCTCAAAGCCGCGCTCCAGCATGAACGTGTCGAGCGCCAGACCATTGCGGGTCGATGAGATCTGCGCGCCGATAATGTTGGCGCCGACGGCGGCACAACAGCCGGCAAACAGCGCCAGCAATCGCGGATGGTTGGGCGCCACGATGGCCAGGTCCGTAATGGCCGTGAAGGCATCCGATTTGAACGAGGTCGCCAGTTGTTCGCCGCTTGCCAGTGAGCTGACCATCAGCTTGGCATGCTCAATCTGGCGCTCGGTGTCGGTGCGCAACCAATAGTCGGCGTACTGGATGGCGATGAATTGCTCGAGCGCTGCGTGATCCATGGCTGCCAGGCGTTCGCGCAAACGGGATTTGGCCTGTTCCTCGCGCGCCTTGCGGCTAACGGCGGTGTGGCCGCCGGAGACCAGCACTTCCGCTTCGTAATAAAGCTCGCGCAGGAGCTGGCCTTTCCAGCCGTTCCAGGTGCCGGGCCCGACCGCCCGAATGTCGGCAACCGTCAGCAGCAACAGCAGCTTCAGACGTTCCGGCGTTTGCACCATGTCGGCAAAATCGCGAATCGTCTTGGGGTCCGCGAGATCGCGTTTCTGGGCGACATCGCTCATGGTCAGATGCTCGCGCACGAGCCAGGCGACGGTATCGGTTTCAGCTCTGGTGAGGCCGAGCCTCGGACCGACATCGCGGGCGATTTTGGCGCCGATAACCGAGTGGTCTTCCGGGCGTCCCTTGCCGACATCATGCAAGAGGGCTGCGACGTAAAGCGCCCGGCGGCTCTGGATCGAGGAGACGATCTTGGTCGAGAGCGGCAGCTCCTCAGCCAGCTCACCGTCCTCGATGGCGGTCAGCTGACCGACCGTTCGGACCAGATGCTCATCAACGGTGAAATGATGGTACATGTTGAACTGCATCATCGAGACGACGAGACCGAACTCGGGAATGAAGCGGCCGAGGACATCTGCCTCGTTCATCCGCCGCAGCGAGATTTCCGGGGATTTTCTCGAACACAGCAGCTGCAGAAAAATGCGATTGGCTTCGGGGTCGGAGCGCACCTTTTCGTCGATCAACCGGCAGGACTGGCGGATCAGGCGAATGGCTTCGGGATGAAAGAAGGTGCCGGTCTGTTCGGCCTTGAGGAAGATCCGCAGCAGGTTGACCGGATCGCGCTTGAAGACGTCCTTGTCGGCGACGTTCAAGCGGTCATCGTCGATGCGGAATTCGGTGGTCCGGCGCACTTCCCGCCGGGTTGCCCAATTCAGGGGATTGAGCAGGCGCGGCAGGCGCGGTGCCTGAGCCAGTTGCTGGATCTCTAAATGAGCACACAAAATCGCGGTTAATTCACCGACATCCTTGGCCACCAGAAAGTAGTGGCGCATGAAACGCTCGACGGCCCGCAACCCGCCACCTTCGCGGTAACCGAGGTTTGCCGCGAGAACGGGCTGCATGTCGAATGACAGGCGTTCCTCGGCGCGGCCGGCTTCGAAATGCAAATGGCAGCGGATGGTCCAGAGAAAATCGCGGCAGCGCCGGAAGGTGGCGGCCTCCTCGGCGGTAAAGGTTCCATCCGCCACGGTTTTCTCGCCGACACCGCTGCCTGTCACGTATTTGCTCAACCAGTAGAGCGTGTGGAGATCGCGCAGCCCGCCCTTGCCATCCTTGACGTTGGGCTCAACCCGGTAGCGGCTCTCCCCGGTCTGGCGATGACGCGTATCACGCTCGGCCATTTTCATCGCGATGAACTCGCGTGCCGTGCCAGCGACGACGTCGTCGCGAAAGCGCCTCTCGAAGGTCGAGAAAAGGTTTGCATCGCCCAGAATGAAACGGGCATCGAGCAGGGATGTTCGAATCGTGGAATCGGACCTGGCGAGCGCGACACACTGGTTGATGGTCCGTGTCGCGTGGCCGACCTTGAAACCTAGATCCCACAGCATGTAGAGGATGTGTTCGGTGACGCTCTCGCCCCAGGGCGTTTGCTTGTAGGGCAGAAGGAACAGCAAATCGATGTCGGAGCCCGGCGCCAGCATGGCGCGGCCGTAACCACCGGTCGCTGCGATCGCCATCTGTTCATCATCGGAGCCGGCAGTCGGCCGGTAATAGACGTGGTGAACCGTGTAGTCGAAAATCAGGTGAATGAGCTCGTCCTGAAAGTGCGACAAGCCCTCGGCGCAGGCCGCGCCATTGCCGTCGAGCAGCAATTGGTCATGGGCGCCGGCGCGGGCATCGTTGGTCAATGACTTCAAACGCGCCACAATCGAACCACGACAGGCATCGGCGCTGCCATGATCCTTGAAAATAGCCGTCAGCTCCTGGCGCAGCGCGACGGGGTCAAAGTAGGGCGGGTGTGCAACTGTGTCGGTTCTCATGGCAGCTACTTGTTGTCATCGCGTGCGATCTGTCGCAAATGGTATATCAAGTCGAGCGCGGAACGCGGTGTTAATTCGTCCGGGTTGATCGCGTCGACGGCGGCCAGCAACGCGGACGGCTCAGCTGCAACCGCCGGTGCGGCGGCGGCAAACAGCGGCAGATCGTCAAGCGCACCGCCACTCTGGCTCTTGGCCTGATCGGCCTCGAGCCGGCTCAAGACCTCGTTGGCGCGCAGCGTCACGGACGCCGGCAGACCGGCCAGTCGCGCAACATGAATGCCATAGGAGCGGTCGGCGGCACCGGGTCTGACCTTGTGCAGGAAGACGATGTCATCCTTCCACTCTTTGACGTCGACCGTGACGTTGGCAATCTCGCCCAAGCGGTCGGCCAGAGAGGTGAGCTCGTGATAGTGCGTCGCAAACAGCGCCCGGCATTTGTTGACCTCGTGCAGATGCTCGACGGTCGCCCACGCGATCGACAGTCCGTCAAAGGTTGCGGTTCCGCGCCCGATTTCGTCGAGGATGACAAAGGAGTGCTCGCTCGCCTGATTGAGAATGGCGGCCGTCTCGACCATCTCGACCATGAAGGTCGAGCGGCCGCTGGCGATGTCGTCGGATGCGCCAACGCGGGAAAAGAGCCGGTCGACGATGCCGGTGTGGGCCGACCGGGCCGGCACGAATGAGCCCATCTGCGCCATCAGCGCGATCAACGCGTTCTGGCGCAGAAAGGTCGATTTGCCAGCCATGTTCGGGCCCGTGACAAGCCAGATGCGACCGACCGCGGGATCATCGAAGCCCGGCGGACGATCAGGAGCCGGAGACGGGATCAAGCAGCAGTCGTTCTCGATAAACGGTCCGGACAGTTGGCGCTGCAGGGCCTGTTCAACGACGGGATGCCTGCCGCCCTCGACATCGAATGCGAGCGTGTCATCGACCAGCGGTCGGGCATAACCCTCCTCGACGGCGAGTGCGGCCAGTGCCGTCGTGCAATCGAGTTCGCCGAGGCCGGCTGCGAGCGCGGACAGGGGGCGTTCCTGAGCTGCAATTTGAGCAGCGAGGCTGGTGAAAATCTCCTGTTCCAGCGATAGCGCCCGTTCGGCCGCCGACGCGATGCGGCCTTCGATTTCGGATAGTTCCGGCGTTGTGAAGCGCACCGAGTTTGCCATCGTCTGGCGATGCCGGAAAAGCTCATTGAGCGGCGCTTCCATCAATGGCTTGGCGTTTGCCGCCGTCACTTCGATAAAGTAGCCGAGAATATTGTTGTGGCGCACCTTGAGGGATTTAACGCCGGAGGTTTGCGCGTACTTGGTCTCGAGGCTGGCCATGACCTTGCGGCTGTCATCGCGCAATGCCTTGGCCTCATCGAGCGCCTGATCATAACCGGCGCGAATGAACCCGCCCTCGCGTTTGAGCGCCGGCGGCTGGTCGACCAGCGCGTCCGATAATGCCGTCTCGAGGGTGTCGGGCGGTGCCCGCAGATCCGCCACGATCCGGCCCAGGGCATCGGGCATTCCGATCGGGCCGCTGGCGGCCTCGACGACATCACCACAGCTGCCGGCGACAACCAGGGCGTCGCGGACCGCCGCCAGATCGCGCGGCCCGCCGCGCTGCAGCGCCAACCGAGAAATCGCGCGCGCCACATCGGGGGCGCCGCGAAGCGCCTGCCTCAAGTCGTCCCGAAGCACACTTTGATCGGCGAGAAACGCAATGGCATCGAGCCTGGCATTGATCTGGTCAATGTCGCGCAGGGGGCTCGATATTCGGCTGGCGAGTTCGCGTGCGCCCGGTCCCGTTACCGTGCGATCGAGAGCGGCAAGGAGGCTGCCCTGGCGGTCACCGCTGATGGACTTCAAGAGCTCCAGGCTGGACCGGCTGGCAGCGTCGATGATCATCGTTGCACCACGACCGGAGCGCCGCGGCGGCCGGATCGCGGGGCGCTGGCCGATCTGTGTGAGTTCGACGTATTTGAGCAACGCGCCGACGGCCGCCAGTTCGGCGCGGGTAAACTCGCCAAAGGCGCCAAGATCGCTGACGCCGAGATAATCGCGCATTGCACGTTCTCCGGCGAGACTGTCGAACGTTGCGGTCGCGACCGATGTCAGCGCTGCCGAAATCAATTCACTGGTGCGCGTGATATCCGGATTGGCGGCGGTTTCTTCGCCGGCGATCAGTTCGCCGGGCAGGAGGCGCACCAGTTCACCCGACAGATCAGCGCCGGCCACCAGGCCGATCTCGAACTCGCCGGTGGAGATATCCAGGGAGGCGAGCGCGAAATCGCCGTTGTCGCCTGCTGCTTGAAAGACCGCCGTCAGAAAATTGCGTGCCTTGGCGTCGAGCAGCGCGTCCTCGGTCAGCGTGCCGGGCGTTACCAGGCGCACAACGTCGCGATGAACCACCGCCTTCGAGCCGCGCTTGCGCGCTTCGGCCGGGTCTTCCAATTGTTCGCAGACGGCGACGCGGTAGCCCTGTTTGATCAACCTCTGAAGGTATTCATCGGCGCGCAGGACCGGCACACCGCACATCGGGATGTCTTCGCCCAAATGCTTGCCGCGCTTGGTCAGCACGATCCCGAGCGCTTCCGCCGCAACAATCGCGTCCTTGAAGAACAATTCGTAGAAGTCGCCCATCCTGTACCACAGGAGGCTATCGGGATTGGCGGTTTTGATTTCCAGGTACTGCGCCATCGAAGGCGTCACACCGGCGGGCGGTGTCTTGCCTTGTTCAGCCTTATCTGTCTTGCGTTGCGACATCGCGCGGGGTGGGGCCTGACTTCTTATGCTTTAACGGTGATGCTCTGTTGGGTGAGGCATGTAGCGCACGAGCGCGCGCAAGTTAAGGTTTGCGTTCATAGTTTATCCATCGCAGCCGGTGCGCCAACGCCGCGCCTGAGCCCGATCACGAACGGGATGAGCGCGACTGTCGTGATCAGCGAGGCCGCCAGAAACGGTGCACCGGGCAGGTAGATTGGTGCCTTGCTGCTTGCAAAATAGCCGAACAACTGGGTCATCAGAAGTGGCGTTATGACCAGGGTGATCGCCGTAGCGCTGGTCATCACCCCCTGCAGTTCGCCTTGTGAATCGTCGGCGATGCGATTGGCCATGAGCGCCGTCAGCGCCGGCGTCAAAATCGCGCTCAATGCCGTCAACGGCAGGATCGCATAAACCATCCAGCCGGCGCTGACCAAGCCCAACGCGCCGAGGCTGACGATGTTGAAAGCAAAGCCCGCAAAGGCGGTGTTGACCTCACCGATCCGGGCCAGCAGAACGCGGATCAGCCAGCCCTGCACGATCACGAACCCCACGCCGACGGCCGCGAGCGACAAACCCACCTCTGCGCTCGACCAGGCGAACGCCTCCTTGGTGTAGTAGGCCCACACTGCCGGATAGGTGAAGTGGGCGACATCGAATAGAAACAGCGCAGCGAGGAACCAGGCGACCGTCGGCACCTTGCGCACCTGACGAAAGGCGCCGAACGGATTGGCGCGGCGCCAGTCGAACGCGCGGCGGCGCTCCGGTGGCAGCGATTCCGGTAGAACGAAGAAGCCGTAGCAAAAGTTGAGAAACGCCAATCCGGCCGCCGCAAGAAACGGGGCGCGGGTGCCCAACTCACCAACCAGACCGCCGATCACCGGGCCGATGACAAAACCGAGGCCGAAGCCTGCACCGAGCAGGCCGAAATTCTTGGCCCGGTCTTGCGGTCTGCTGACATCGGCGATGAAGGCATTGCACGTCGAATAGGTCGCGGCGGCGATGCCGGCAATGATACGGCCGACGAACAGCACGAGAAGTGATGGCGCAATCGCCATGATGATGTAGTCAATCGTGAGAACACCCAGTGATGCCAGAAGTACCGGTCGTCTGCCGAAGCGATCTGAGAGACTGCCAACGGCCGGACCGAACGCGAACTGCATAATCGCATAGGAAAACGACAGCCAACCGCCCCACAGCGCCGCGCCATCGAGCCCGAGGGACGTGACCGCGCGAATAAGGTCCGGTAGCACGGGCACGATTATGCCAAGGCCGATGGCATCGAGGCAGACCGTCAGGAACACGAACAATGCCGCATTGTGTCCGACTGGGTGTCCGGCGGCGCCTCCGACGGTGGGGGCTGATGGCTTGGTCTCGTCGGCCACGCGTGCGCTCACTCTTTGAACCGCTTCGGGATTTGAGCCGCTTCCGGCCGGTTCAGTTGATCTGTTCGTGGGGCTGAAGCTTGTGCCAGTCGAAGGTGACGCCGATGCCGGGCTCGTCCGGCGCGACCGCTCGGGCGTTTTCGACAACCAGCGGGCGCTCGGTATAAGCATCAATCGGAAAGCTGTGAACCTCCAGCCAGCCGGCATTGGGTTGGGCTGCCAGCAAACTGACGTGTAGCTCCTGCATGCCGTGGCTGCACACCGGGATCGCGAAACTGCGAGACATTGCGGCAACCCTCAACCAGCCCGTAATGCCGCCGCAGTTGGATGCGTCCGGCTGGATGAACGACAGCTTCGCGTGGTGGAATGCCAACTCGAACTCATGGATGGTGTGCAGGTTTTCACCCATCGCGAGCGGCACGCCGGTGGCATCCGCGATGGTGGCATAACCCCGGTAGTCGTCCGGGATGATCGGCTCTTCAAACCAAACGATATCGTGAGGCTTGAAGCCGTTGGCAGCCGCAATCGCCTGATCGACGTCGAGGGCGTAGTTTGCATCAACCATCAAGGCGCGATCCGGGCCGATGACGTCGCGAACGGATCGCACACGTTCGATATCTTCGGCCAGATCGGGCTTGCCGACCTTGATTTTCACGGCATTGTAACCGCGGGCAAGATAGCCGTTGACGTTCGCAATCAGCTTTTCAATCGGGAAGTTGAGATCAATGCCGCCGCAGTAAGCGTTGCAGGTGCGCGCCGCGCCACCCGCCATCTGGCGCAGCGCCTGGTTGTGGGCTTTGCCGCGCAGGTCCCAGAGCGCAATGTCGACGGCCGAAATGGCAAACGCGGCAATGCCGCCGCGACCGACATAGTGAACATGCCATTGCATGGCATCGTAGAGAGCTTCGACATTCGATGGATCGCGCCCGATCAGCGCCGGTGCGAGATCATGCGCGATCATCGCGCGGATGGCCTGGCCGCCCCTGCCGCCGGTGTAGGTGTATCCGGTGCCCAGCCGGCCATCGCCGGTTGCGACCGTCGCGGTCACGAGTTCGAAATGCGTGTGATCGCCATGTTTGGCATCCGCGAGCACCTCCTCGAGCGGGATCTTGAAGAGGCGCGCTGTTATGCTGGCGATCGTACTCATGGCATGCTCATGGTATAAGGCCTCAATGTCGGCTCACCGTGCGCGCACTA
>CBDCWE010000002.1:0-31955 GCA_965223355.1 Hyphomicrobiaceae bacterium | reverse complement strand
TCTCTCGCGCATCAATCTGCAAGCTCAGCACGAGTTAACGCTCAAAACTGCCACCGAAAGACAGTACGATCTTAATCTGCTGGGCCCCCTCAACAGACTTGAGCCCTTTATTGGCTCGCGTGTCATCAACCGAATGTTCTCCGGTGGCGGCGTGCCACTCGATATTCGCCGTATCATGGACGACGGTGAAATCTTGCTCTGCAATCTCGGTACTGACACGTACAACGTCAGCCAGCAGAGTGCCCGCTTGGTTGGCACCTACCTCGTGCACGAGTTCTATCGTCTATCAAAAAATCGCCAGACCAAACCCCGCCGCCAGTTCTTCTGCTACATCGACGAAGCGGCCAGCTTTCTGACCGATGAGGTCTCCCGCGCCTTGGACGAATGTCGCTCGGAAGGACTGTCGTTCATTCTGGCGCTGCAACGCTTGGAGCAAGCCAAGCGTGCCAGCGACGACATCTACAGTGCCGTCCTGGCGGAGCCCAACGTAGTTTCCGTCTTTGGTGGGCTGGAGATGGACGAGGCTGAGACCATCGCCCGCAATATCGTCAAGTTTGATCTTGAGCGGCCGATCCAGGCGACTATCAAACCCGCAGCCACCGGTGAGTTCGAGATTGTTGAGCTGAGGACTTCAGGTACGTCTCAGACCGATAACTTGTCATACACGGACGCGATTACGCGCGCCCGCATCGTCATGGAACATTCCAGTCGTATGCGATCCGGTGCTTCGCATCGTTCATTTGGCGACATTTCTTCTTCGGGTCAGTCTGTGTCTACGATACTCGATGCCGAGGGCAACCCGATCGTCGTCATGAACAATGTCACCGGCAGTTCTGCTGCCTTCGGTGATATGACCGGATGGGGCGAAGTCGAGGGTCTATCGCACGGTGCCAGCGTCGGCGAGTCCTTCGCTGCTACGCGCGGAACCTCTACGGGATCGAGCGCTGGAATAAACCAAGCACTCAAGCCATTGTTCGCTGACATGGTGCATGGCGTGCATTCCATCCAAAATGTCCAGTACGCGGCCGCTTACGAAATCCGCACGCAGCTTCCCCGTCACTTTTTCTTGTCCGTAGATCGCCAAAATGCCATCCGATTGGCTGTCCCGACGATAACGGCTCCACCGCTTTCCGATAAGGAACTCGCTGCCTTCAAACGCTCTCTATTTGATCGTGATGCCGCCGCGTTGCCGATTGAAGACGCTGATGCAAACATCAACCAGCGTCGCATTGTCATCGAACGCCAAGTCACGCGGCCCAAATCTGGCGACGAGCCTATAGGACGGCGCGTTGACATCCCTGTTGACATCTCGCCCCTTCCCTACCAACCACGTTCCGATGAACTTGATGCCAACGTTGTCCCGCTCCGACCACGAGCAACGGACACTGGGCCGCCGCCGGAACCTCCTTCGCACGAAGTGGAGCTTCCCGAACGCATTGACGTCGAGGCCGGCGAAACCGGTCATACCTATGATGATCTTTTCGGTTTCATGTTCGCCCATGCCACAACGGTGACGCTCAACGACCGCTACATCCTTGATCGGCACCAGCGGCGCAACCTGCGAGAGTTTCTCATCACCATCGACCGCTACCGGACGCACGCCGAGCGCACCAGCGTGTCACTACTCACACGGCGTCATGAAACGTCCGCTGACGAACAACTCGCCGATTTTGAACGATTGCGCGCGCAGTTCGAGGCAAAATCTATTGATCTTTCGTGGGACTTTGATGAGGCCAAGAGTAAGCACTCGCGCTTTTTCGTCGTGAACGATCACTTGCGCGCAACCCTTGATCGGGGTCTCGACATCTTCCAAATGCCGACACGGGAAGAGCTTAATGACGGGAGGTGGGGTAGGCAACGCAACCGTCGCTGTCATGACTTCCACATCTCGTTCGATGATCTGACAAAGAAAAGGCCGCGCTGAGCGCGGCCTCTGTTGACCTGCCGGTCAACCAAAGAACAGTCGATGCCAGAACGACCGCCTCGCGCCGCACGTGCTGGGTGGCGCCAGGCCGAAATCGTTCCACACTTCGGCCATCAGGTACTGCTGATCAAAGCCGGGCTGCTTCAAGGTCACCAGCAGTTGACCGTTTTTGCGGTACCAGTAGTACGTATGCGAAGTCGGTCTTGTTTGCCCTTCCGCTAAGCGCTTCAGATCGCGCTCGACGTTCTCCCGCACGGTCTTGCGCGGCGCACCCGGCAATTCCTCCAGGAGCATATTGACGTATCGATCCACTGGATCAGCTTGCTTGCGCGCCGCTACATCGACTGTCTGCGCATCGATGACTGGTCGAAGCGGTGTGCCCCGTTGTCTGACGAGATTGCGTGTCATGGTTCCCTTCCGTGCGCTTCTCAGTTCCCCGACCTGTTCGGACAACCGAAGACGCACAGAAGAAACGATGGTGTTCAATCGGTTAGCAATAAAATCCGTATACAGAATAAAACTCTTTTGGTTATTGTCAAGCCGATCAAGCCTTAGCCATAATTGCTACCTGCTGTCCCGCTCCGTTCATCCATTCATGCCGGAAGATGTCGTCGCAGTTCCGGATTTCATCGAACGTCGAGAACAAGAACAGGTTAGGTGCCTGGCCGTCGGTTACGTACTGCAATCCCTCAAGCATACGATCCCGATGGCTTGTGTTGCGCGTCGTCACCAGCACTCGGACGGCTGGCCAACCGAGATGCTGCTTGTGCCACCCGCTCTTGAACGCCCAGAAGTACGCGGCGAACTTCTGGATGAACGCGGTTTGATTGATCGTGAGGTTGTGCTGCAGCAACTTGAAGCGGGCCTGGTCAACCCGCAACTTCGCAGCGTTCTGTGCAGCCTTTCCTCTTGCTTCTCTCAGATCAAGCAGCGCCGCCTTAAGGGCTCGCTCCAATTTCTCCCCACGCACCACAGGCATCGAAGTGCAATCCACTTCCGCCACGAAAAACTGTTCGACCTCCTTGCCTCCGTGCTCCTGGCGCACGCTCAACACCGCGTCAGGGTAGGCGCGCTTCTTCGCCTTTGCCGGCAGTCCCTGGGGCAACCCTTCGAAGAACCACGGCCGCTCAACTGTCTGCGTTCGCTCAGGCAGCTCGCGCAGCAACTCATCGGCTTCCCTCAGCCGTAAGCCACCGTAACGCCGCGCCGTCGTCTCGAACGTCACCATGAGCTCGCTTGTCTCGACCGCGTGCTCGACGAAATCTCTCTTCGCCGCCTTATTCCGCTGTGTCCAATCCAAGCGCCCCTCAGGTACCAGGTCACGCTTCTGGAGCTTGCGCCCCATACGCGAGCTGTTGCCGTAGACGTGGTCACGCCGCCCACATTCCTCCCAGTATTCCTTCTGCCCCTTCGGCTTCACCAGCAGTTGGTTCCGAAACATCTTGGTGAGCCGCATCCGGGTACGCGCATGCGACCCGCCCGCTTCGTTCTCAACCAGACGACAGATCTGATCCGCGTCGAGGAAGCGCCGCTTTGCCAGCCACAGTCCGATGGCCAGGTCTCTCTCTTGTTGTTCGTAGGGCGTCTCTTCAGTGCCGACGATAAAATGTCGATGCTTGGTCGTTGTTGTCATGCTTCCATTATACCGCTCTTCTGGATCATCGAGATTAGCACGGCCATCTGACCGTCAAGGCACGCTGCGCTCTTCGACCTTGACGGTCAGACTCTTCGCCGTGCGGTATCCCGATCATCAGAATGAGGTGGACGACTATGGAACCTTCAACCCCATCACCAAAGTTTTCTACGATCAAAAATCGCGTGCCGGTTGATGTCGCGCTGACGCATTACGGTGTCACCCTCAAACAACAAGCCAGTCGTTTGGTCGGTCGTTGCCCGATCCACGGCGGTTCAAATGATCGCGGCTTTGTCGTCTCGCCCGACCGCCGCTCTTGGTATTGCTTCGGTGACTGCTCACGCGGCGGCAGCGTGCTTGACCTCGTGATGGAGCTGGAAGAGGCTTCGCTCACCGAAGCGGCTGCTATCCTCGTGCAGCGCTATCATATTGAAGCTTGAGGTTTGCATGCCCGTCGTAATTATCCTGGTGCTCGTTGTCAGCGTCCTTGGCTACGTGACCTACAGCATGATCGGCAGCGAACAGGTTGCGCACGATAAGCACGCCGGCCGGATCACTGACGCGGTGCCAAGCGCCCCTCGGCACGCGGTGAATTTGCCCAATCGGATTCTTCTGAAACGCTGTGGTGACGGCTGGGCGTATTTGACGAGAGAAGACCCGAGTAAGGTGTTTCAGCATCGAGCGCACTCGGAGCAGCACCTCATGCAATATCGCGACAAGTCCGGCACCTGGCGCAACTACACTGAAGCGGGATACTTCGCGACGGATTTTCGCTTCTGCGCGAAGCAGCCATTTTCCGGTTCGGGTAAGGAAGACTTGGCCGGCCAATGGCTGGCGCTCTACTGGAGCCCAATGCCCAAACAGCGAGCGCACCGGCTCAAGAAGAAGCTCTCGCTGCTGGCCACGGTTCCACAGTCCTTGACCCTACCGCGGTGTGACGCGGGATGGGCTCATTTACCCCTGCCAAGGCATGCTCGGTTCATGGGGTACCAGGCGAGAGGGCCGATACTGGCGGAATACAAGGATGAGTTTGGTGTTTGGCTGGACTACAAGAAGGCGCGCGGTCAAATCACCACGAGCCAGCTGCGTTTCTGTGCGCTGTATCCTCAGAACACCGGCATCATCAAGTTCAGTGACCAGTACGGGCATCCGTTACCATTGCGTTGGCAAGCGCGCTGACTGGGGCTTCTCGTCCTCGGTGAGAACTGGCGGATCATCAGCCCCACCTGCGATCGTATGCACCCGACAGCAAGCTGGGTGGTTGGTAACCTCTGCAGTGCACTTGAAGCGCCATTGACGACCTACAGCCCGGCAACCGGCAGAATGCGGGCCGCGAATTGTAGGATAAATCCGATCACGGTGATGCTGGCGCCGATGGCGAAGACCTTTGCCCTGAATGAATTCAGGCTTAGCGAGTCTATCGCCTCAAGATATCTTTGAGCCCAATCCTCTGCTCGAAGTTTGTGCGCAGTAGAGGCCGCCAAAAAGAGTGAGCTAATGTCTAAGGCTCTTAATTGTTCGCGCGCTTCTTGATCTTTCGATCCATCTAGGTCAACGAAACTGGCGAAATAATCACGACGTTCCATCATTTGTTCGGCTAGGCCTACCCCAGAAGTCGATGCAGTACGCGCCGCAGATTCGCCACGCAAGCCAGACCACTTTGCGGCTTGGCGATTGCTAACTTGTACGACCGCCCACCATTCATAGGACATCACCGCAAAGCCAACTAGGGGTAAGCTCAATCCGAGACCAGCGATCTCAAGCCAGAACTCAAGGTTCATTACTCACCCCCAAATGCTTTGTTGCCACCGTATGCTTAACATCTCTGTTTTCTTGAACATAAAAACCACCATCTAACTCATCGCGCAGCGAACTGCATCTACGGACAGACGCGCCGGCCCAAATGATCAGTGACTGTGAGGCGTCGAGGGCAGGTGCGGCCTCTGTAGTCAATTCGGCGACGCTCTCGTGGCACTCTACGCGCACGTTTTTCCCGGTACTCTCTGTTCCAGCGCTCCCTCTGCGCTCGAAGTTTCTCGAGGTCGAAACCGAACTGGGGTCGTCTTTGCTGTGTCGCCCTGGGCTGTGTCACACCGGAAGCGTTATTGGCTGGACGCGGCGCGCTGCCTTCCATGTCCCAGTGGATCGGGATGCCTTTGTTCGGGAAGTAGTTGTGGATCTGGCAGAACCGGATCGCATCGGCACCACGAACAGTTGTCATTGATGTCTTGTTGACCGTGATCCTCTGCCAGAAATCACCACGGCGCACCTCCGCCATGACGATATTGCCGGGCGCATCGAAGGTGATCGTTCGACCGGACAGCTTCAGCGGATATGACCAGTCGAAGCACCATCGCTGTGCGTAGGCGCGCTTGACCACACCCGGTGTGTTGTACGCCTTCTTCGCTTCGGCGCGTTTCCGTGCGCGCTTTTCAGCATCTGTTTCGCCGCTGTCGCAACCCGCCAGCAGTAGAACTGAAAGGGCAACGACCCAACTGACTTTCGGCACTGTCCCTCTCCCCCTCCCTCACGCAAAGCAGTAGTATGTGCATATAAATACGGGAGGATTACCGAAGATGCACGTCGGGCAGGCGATCAAAGCCGCTATGGAACGCGCCGATCGGCACATGGCTGTGCACGGCCGCCAGCTGCGCGTGCGCTTCTACACCGTCCACGGCGACTACCAGGACGGGTTGACGATTGCCGCAACGATTGCTGCCCGGTCACCGCAGGAGCTCGAAGCGCAAGCCGACATCGGGGTTCGCCGTGTTCCTTGGCTAGAGCTTGACGAACGCGCGGGCGACCTCGTCGGGTTGGTCGATGCGGTGGTTGCCGAAGTGGAAGCCGCGCTAGGGATCAAGCCCAGCTCGTAGCCGTTCGGCTGGTTCAAAAAGGGTGTATCGAAATTGTGGACACCCGACCCTGAATTTTCCTGGCTTTTTACTGGTGTGGTAGACTGGTTCGAAAACGACCGTTTTTGAGCCATGCCTAAGACCACGAAACCCAAAGCTGCGATCTACGCCCGCGTCTCGACCACCGACAAAGGCCAAGACCCAGAGAACCAACTTCGCGAGCTCCGCCGCTGGTGCAAAGCCAACGGCTACACAATCTTCGCCGAGTACGTTGACCAGGAGAGCGGTCGTAAGGGTGCTGGCGACCGAGCGCAGCTGCGACAGATGATGGATGACGCGGCTCGCAGCCAATTCGATCTTTTAGTTGTATGGGCACTCGACCGCTTGACGAGAGAAGGGCTGGCACAGACCGTCCATTATCTCCGAAAGCTCGACACCTTTGGCGTCGGGTTCCACTCGTACAGCGAGCCGATGCTCTCAACGCGCGACGAGATGGTGCGCGATATCTTGATCGGGGTGTTCTCGGCGTTAGCCAAAGTAGAAGCGGTGAAGCTCTCCGAGCGTACTCGGGGTCACTCCATAGAACGGAAAAAATCGTACGCTAAGCATCGAGCCGCCAGACGTAGTCGCCCGTCAGGTTGATGTGATCCCAGCCGAGCGGCGACAGGTACGTCAGATATTCGTCCGGCACGTCCTGGCTGGCCCGGACGGCCGCGACGGCCTTCTCCAGATGCACCGTGTTCCAGAGGATGATGGCAGCCACGACCAGGTTGAGGCCGGAGGCGCGGTAGCATTGGTTTTCGAATGAGCGGTCACGGACCTCGCCCAGCCGGTTGAAGAAGACGGCCCGAGCCAAAGCATTGCGGGCTTCCCCCTTGTTGAGACCCGCCTGCACGCGGCCCCGAAGCGCCGGGTCCTGCATCCAGTCGAGAATGTAGAGGGTGCGCTCGATGCGGCCCAACTCTCGCATGGCCAGTGCCAGCCGGTTCTGGCGTGGGTACGACGCCAGCTTGCGGATAATAAGCGACGCCGTAACGGTGCCGAGCCGGATCGAGCTGGCCAGCCGCAGGATGTCCTCCCACTGGTTCTCAATCTCATGGGTTCTGATCGGTACCCCGAACAGCTCCTGGAACTGCGGCCATTTCTTCGTGGTGCCGATGGGGAACAGCGACAGGTCACCGATGTCGCGCATGCGGGGCGCGAACCGGAAGCCCAGCAAGTGGCAGAGCCCGAACACGTGATCCGTGAAGCCGGCCGTGTCGGTGTAGTGCTCTTCGATTTTCAGATCGCTGTCGTGGTAGAGCAGGCCGTCGAGCACGTAGGTGGCGTCACGCGTGTTGGTGTTGATCAGCTTGGTGTGGAACGGCGAATACTGATCCGAGATGTGCGTGTAGAAAATCACACCGGGATGGCTGCCGTACTTCGGGTTCACGTCCCCCAGGGGCTTGGCAACGCTGCCAAGCGGGAACTGTTGGCCATCCGACGATGAGGTGGTGCCGTCGCCCCAGTTCGCCACCAGCTCCATGCGATGATGATGGTTCACTAACTCAGCCAGGGCGCGAGAGTACCCCTCATCGCTGACGTACCAGTCAGCTGTCCAGCTCAACTGCTTGAACGTGCTGCCCCGGCAGGCTTCCGCCATGCGCGTCAGGCCGAGGTTGATGCCGTCGGACAGGACCACGGTCAGCAGGCTTTGCTTGTCGCTCGGCGGCAGTCCGGTGCGCAGGTGCGTGAACTGCTCGGTGAAGCCGGTCCACTGATCCACTTCCACCAGCAGATCCGTGATCTTGATCCGTGGCAGTTGGCTGTAGACCGCCTGAACAAATGCCTTGGCCTCCGGCGGCACGGCGACGCCACGATGCGGGCTCACCGAAAACGTCCGACCCTTGATTGTGACGTCTTCAAGCTTGCCGGTCTTCAGAAGCCGGTGAACGTCATCGAGCCGTGAGCGCAGCAGCTCCGTGCGGGCGGCCATGTAGGCCGTGCAATCCGGTTCCACGGCAATCGGCACGTCGCCACTTTCGCGCAACTCGGCAAACGTCGGCTTGCCCAGGAGATAGCCTTCGAAGTCCTGATATTGCTTGCTGCCGGGCACCCAGATGTCGCCGGAGCGGAGCCGGTTGCGCAGCTCGCTGAGGGCGCAAAGCTCATAGTAGCGCCGGTCGAGGCCGTCATCCCCACAGACGTATGGTGCCCACTGCGCGGTGACGAATGACGTTGGCACATCGTCAGGCAGTTTGCGCCTGCCGGTGCGGTTCATGTCGCGCAGAAGCCGGATTGCCTCCAGAACGTCCTTGCCGCCGGCAGCAGCCTGGAAATCGAAGTGATCCAGCAAGGCCGGTGCGTAGCGGCGGATTTGGGGGAACTGCGCCTCCACAAAATGCAGATGACTCAGCATGCGGGGCCCAGACAGGTCCTCGGCATCCTCAGTCGTGGTGCGCAGGTCTTCCCATGAGATGGTGGCGTCGATCACCTGCCAGGCATCCCGACCGCCCTCTCGCGCCTGCAACAGCGCCCGTCCGAGCGTGGCCAAGGTGCCAATGGCGTTCCTGATCCGCTTGCCCTCGTCCTGGAGCTGATCGGCATGCTTGCGCTTGCTGCGGCGGATCAGGCTACCGACGATCCGGTCGTGCATGGTGATGGCTTCATCGACCAAGGAGCGATGGGTTTCCAGGAGCGCGACCGCCATGACAGCATAGCGGCGTGCCTCCGTGAACATCCGCAGGCTCTGGATGGCGACGCGGTTGCCTTCACGGCCCAGCATCTCCCTTCGAGCCGTCGGCAGATCCTTCTCCAGGTCGCGCGGCAGCCCAATCGCCTTGATGGCATTCAGCCGTTCCAGGATCTCGATGACATTGGCCGGTGTTGGCCGTCCGACCGGCTGGCGCACCCAGGAAAGCCGACTTTGCCCTTGGCCGGGCGTCACGGTCAGCCAGCTCTCCAGAGTCTGGCGGCATTCGAGCGTCAGGCGACCGCTGATCCGGTTGAACACCCGACGATCCGCCTGGGCCTCGCTGGTGGCCACGACACGTTCAACGACCGCCAAAGGTGGATGCAGCACGCCCTGCCGCCGCAGCTCGTTCAGCACGGCCCCGACGAGGAAAACGCTCTTGGGGTTCTCAATGGCGATCGGCACCAGCCAGCGGATCAGCCGGCGATAATGGTCCAGGCCGAACGTCTCGATCTGGAGCGCGTCCGCCAGTTGCAGGAAGTGCTCGCGCCGCGTCTCCTCCCTGCCGGCGTAGCCTGCAAACTCCTCCGGCGCTTCGGCCACTTGCTCCGCAACAAACTTGACGAATGGCTCCGGTAGTCTTTCATCTGGACGAAGCCGTCGGCCAGGATAGCGCATGAGGCACAGCTGCACGGCGAAGCCGATGCGGTTCCGCGCCTGACGACGCTTGCGCACCATGGCCAGGTCTTCGTCGGCCAACGTGTAGTGGCGCGCCAGCTCGGCGGGCTCGACTGGCAAAGCCTCAAAAGTGGTTCGCTGCGATGCAGATAGGACTGTTCGGCGTGGCACGTTAGCTGTCTATTCCATTTCAAAATCACGGAACATATGATACACATAGATTATGGTACGGGATAAAGAACAAAATTTCATGCGATGGACGACCCAAATTCGGCTGTCGCTCAAACGTTCGTTTGTGGAACAGGCATGCTGATCGGATATGCACGCATTTCAAAGGCTGACGGCAGTCAGGTTCTCGATCTTCAGAAGGATGCGTTGATTACAGCGGGTGTGAATGAGGAGCACATCTACACGGACCAGGCATCAGGCAAGAACGATAAACGGTCTGGACTAGAAGCCTGCTTGAAAACACTGCGCAAAGACGATGTGCTGGTCGTCTGGAAGCTTGATCGTCTCGGCCGTAACCTCAAGCATCTGGTGACGACTGTGCAGGAACTGGCCGACGCCGGTATCGGCTTCCGTGTGCTCAGCGGACAGGGAGCCGACATAGATACCACGACGGCCAGCGGCAAGCTGGTATTCGGTATTTTTGCTGCTTTGGCCGAGTTTGAGCGCGAGCTGATCAGAGAAAGAACGATGGCCGGCTTGGCAGCAGCACGGGCACGAGGTCGCAAAGGTGGCCGGAAATTCGAGCTAACCAAGGCCCAGGTGCGGCTTGCTCAGGCTGCCATGAGCAAGCGGGACACCAGTGTCACAGAGCTGTGCGAAGAGCTAGGCATCGCGCGCACAACACTATACCGATACGTCGGACCGGACGGCTCGCTGCGCGACGCCGGATCAAAGGTTCTCGATGGCTAACCCGCACAGCAAGAGAGCTTCGTGACGTCTTTGCCGAAGCTTTGTGCGGCAAGCTTCAATCCTTCGACAGTCGTCAGATACGGAAAAATCGTGTCCCCAAGATCACGTGCCGTCATGGCATGTTTGAGCGCGAGCGCCAATGTCTGGATGCTGTCGGCACCCTCCGGCGCCAGGATTTGGCCGCCAAGCAAGCGGTCGGTCTCTGCATCGGCTATAAGCTTGATCAGACCGCGTGTATCTCTTGCGGCCACGGCCCTTGGCACCTGATCAAGGGGAACCACGGAGGTCTTCGTTCTAAAACCTGCGGCCTTAGCTTGCACTTCGGACAGACCGACGCCAGCTACCTGCGGATCGCTGAACACGACCCACGGCATGGCCGAATTGTCATAGACAAGACTGTCGCCATTCATCGCATTGAGAGCGGCGAGCTTGGCACCATAGGCCGCCATGTAGACGAACTGGTCACGTCCGGTAACGTCACCCGCCGCATAAACGCCAGGCCTGCTGGTGCGCATGCGATCATCAACTTTAATGCCGCCCCGTTCGGTGAGGGCGATACCGACTTCTTGCAGACCCAGCCCCTCGGTATTGGGAGTTCGCCCGGTCGTGAAGAGAACATGCTCCGCAGTAACCGTCTGACCACGCCCGCCCTTTTCGATTGCAAGCACCACCTCACCATCCGAGTGGCCGATCTTTTTGTATGAAAGGCCTGTCAGTACCGTTATGTCCTCGTCACGGAAATAACCCGTCAATGCTTCCGAGATTTCCGGTTCCGCTTCCGGCAGGAGTCTCGAACGCGTGACGATCGTGACTTTCGTCCCGGCGCGCGCAAACATCTGAGCCAGTTCACAACCGATGTAACCGCCGCCGATGACCATCAAGGATCGCGGCAACTCGTTGAGTTCGAGTGCCGTCGTGCTGGTCAAATAGCGCACGCTCTCGGCACCGGGGATGCGCGGCAGGCTGGGCTCGGAGCCCGTCGCGATGATTGTCTTGGCGACTGGGATCCTCGTGCCGTTCATTGCCACGCCGTCGCTTGTCAATCTTGCGGCCCCTTCGAGATAAGCGACCGAGTTGTATTCGGGCAAAAGGTCGATGTACTTTTTCTGCCTCATGGTCGCGACAAGGTCGTCCTTGTCGGCAATCACGCGACGCCAGTCGGTTATCTCTGCTGTGCCGGTAATTCCGGCAAACCGGTGGGCGGCGCGCGCACCATGCAGCGCTTCCGCCGCACGGATCATGGTCTTGGAGGGCACGCATCCGACATTGACGCACGTTCCACCAATCGTGCCGTGACCGATCAATGCGACCTGCGCGCCTTCGCCTGCTGCCGTAATGGCCGCAGAAAATCCGGCTGATCCGGCACCAATGACAGCGACGTCGTAGCGGCCATTGCCATTTTTGGGCGCGCAACAATCTGACATTGAATGCTCCCTCATTGCGTGCTTGAGCGCGCTTGTCGGCGCCACAGCGCATAGATCGTGATCAAAACGAAAACCGCCAGAGCCGGCATCAGCACGTAGTCGAGGTAGCCTGTAAGCGCCGATAGCCCAACCACGCCCAGCAAAATGACAATGATCGGCGTGAAGCAGCACAATGCAGCGATGACCGTTCCTAGGATGCCGAGCTTCAGCAGCGAATTCTCTGTCATGGACTTAGCTGCCCTTGGCCGGTTCTTGCGCTGTTGCGGGGTACCCGGCATTGGTTGACGCAGCCGCGATCGCATCAATGGTCGCCATGCCCGGATCAAAGACAACCAGTGCTGTCTTGGTCGCGAAATCAACTTTGACCGAGGCGACGCCCTTGACGCCCTGCATGGCGGCGCGAACCGTGATCGGGCAGGCCGCGCACGTCATGTTGGCGATCTTGAAAGTCACAGTTTTCGTATTTGTCGCGACTTGGGCGGCTTCATTGCCGGCTGGAGCAGGTGTCGTCAGTCCTAGCGACATCAGCGCCGCCAGTCCGAAGACGGCAAGGCCTGCGACGAGGGTGAAGAGCTTCTTCATGACGTTATCTCCGTTCGCTCGCTTGTTAGTAAAACCAGGGTGCCCAAGTGTTGATGGTCGCAGAGAGCGCCGCGAGAAGCGTCCCTGTCCACAGCGCCGTCTTGGTCAGCCACTTGGAACTCGGTCGCGCACAGTAAGTGCCATCGGCACAGGCGACCTGCCGGCGAAAATAGACGTGCCAGAAGCCGAGGCCGATGACGACGGCGGTTGCAATCAGAAAATACGGCTTATACGGCTCGAGCGCTGTGAGATTGGCAATCCAAGCGCCACTGACCCCTGTCATCACGAGTGCGAGAGGTAAGATGCAGCAGCTTGAAGCGATCAACGCTCCGGCAACCGCTCCTGCCGCAAGCCACCCCTCGCCGCGCGAACGCTGTTCCGGCGCTTCCGCGGTTTGTAGTGTGACTTCCTGCATATCGCTCACGATTTTTCTCCCGTTCGACACGTTTAAGTGGTAGCTTAACACCTGTAGTGACTACAGGAGCAAGCACATTTGAATCGCAAGGAGATGACAAAGTTGGGAGCGCGTGAAATCAGTATCGGTGACCTCTCGAAGCAGACCGGCGTCCACATCGAGACGATCCGCTACTATGAACGCATTGGCGTTATGCCGAAGCCAGCCCGCAGCGAGGCCGGTAGACGGATTTACGATTCGGCGCAGCTCAATCGCTTGGCATTCATCAAACGCAGTCGCGACCTTGGCTTCAGCCTCAATGAAGTGCGTGATCTTCTCACATTGATCGACGGCGGCGAACTGACTTGCGCGGAAGTGCATGCACTAACGCTCAATCATCTGAAACAAGTGCGGGCAAAACTTGCCGATTTAAGGAAGTTGGAACGTGCCCTAAAAGACCTAGCCGGGCAGTGTTCCCGTGGAAACGTTCCAGAGTGTCCGATTGTCGAAACGCTTTACGGCCGACTGTAGTCGCTTAGCGTACGATTTTTTCCGTTCTATGGAGTGACCCCATCGAGCTTCGTATCGCCTCGCCATTGATTGGCTGGTGGGAGGACGTTGATATTGGGGGTTGAGTAGCAACGGAACAGAAATTCCGTTTCACGGCACCATCTCCGCAGTCCAATTAAAGTGGTGTGATGATTGCCGTCCTGTTTGAGTGGTTCGCGAGCGCCGAATGACCACCAATGGCGTGGTTCCGATGAGGTACACCCACATGGACTGGTGTGTTCCGTCCTGCGAAGAGCATTTGAACATGATCTGAATATTTGTTATGATGTAAGTATGACAACTGGACGTAAGACATTTTCGCTTGGCGAGCACTTTGAGGGTTTCATTGAAGCCCAAATCGCCGATGGCCGTTACGACAACCAATCCGAAGTTGTCCGTGCCGGTTTGCGCTTGCTTGAAGACCACGAAGCCAAGATGAAGGCGCTTCGTGAAGACATCGCCGCTGCAGATGCCCAAATTGCCGCCGGAGAAGGCATCGAGATCACTGATCCAAAAGCTTTTGCCGACGACATCATTAAGCGAGGGCGCGAGCGATTAAACCTAAAACCCTAATCATAGCGCCGCTCGCTCGTGACGATCTATCCGATATTTTCGATTACATCGCCGCCGATAATCCGTCCCGTGCGGCGACTTTCGTCCACGAACTCGTTGATCAGATGCAGCGCACTGCCGATGCCGGACACGGCGGCGTTGCGCGTGACGCAATCGCGCGGCATTTGCGCATGACCATCCACGGCAGCTACTGCATCTATTTTCGCCAAGATGATACCACGATGACCGTCTTGCGCGTTCTTCATGGCGCACGCGATACGGCGGCCATAGATTTCGACGCGCCGCCCACGCGCCAATAATCCGGAACAAGAAGTCAGGTGGCTGACTCCGCGCACCGGAGTTCACACGTCTTCCCAAAGTCGGCTCGCGAAGCCGCGTTCCTCGTTTCCGATGACCTGCAAATAAATGGACGTGGTTTCGAGGTTCGCGTGACCCATCCACCGCTGTAGCAGCGGCAGCGGGATGTCCTTCACCAAGGCATGGACGCCAAAGGCATGTCGAAGTCCTTTTGGTGAGGCATGCGCACCGCTGATGTCGGCGGCCTCCATGACTTCACTGACCCGCCGCCAACCGGTCATCCGGGCAAACGGCCACAGCCGTTCCGTTGTTTTCCGCCCCCGCCGTTTTATAGCGCTAACGTCATGCACCAAATTCAAGGCGTCGAGATGCTCCGGCGGCACAGGCACGGCGCGATGATGAACTTTGCCATCTCTCTTTTTGAGAGACCGAAAGACGAGTTGCCCTGCATCGAGGTCGACGCGTTTGTAGTTTAACTCCAACGCTTCGGAAATTCGGCAGCCGGTGTAGGCGAGCGTGAGGCAGAAAGTGCGTGCCTTCGTGTCCCGATGCGCCTTGGCGGCCTTGATGAAGTCTCGCCGCTCATCAGGTGTCAGATACTTACGGAGGCCGTTGTTGGTGAAGAGGTCAATGGTCTCGGTCATCGCTGATACACTTCTCATGAGGAAATGTATCAAAATTTGCAGGAACCGTGCCGGGTCAGATCTCGCTCAATGCAGATTCTGAAACACTTTACCCCATTTTGTAACAGGGGGATGCCATAGTCTTAATTTGCTGGGCTTAGGGCTGGGATTCGTATTGCCGGGCATCGAAGCTCGTCCATGTCCAATGAATCGAAACCTCTTGTCCACAAGTCGATTTTCTCTCCGGCTATCTCTAACGATCCATCTTCGTGTATTCGGCCTAAATCGTTGCGAGCATCGTTAAGCATCACGGTGCATTTTCCTATCCGCCCGTCCGCTCGGATCAATAGTTGGCGAGGCATAGAGGCGTAACAAATATACGGATTGCCATTCCGAACATCCAAGATGGTGTTCGATAGCATTCCGTTGAATTCTTCGAGGAGTGCATCGACACGCTCGTCTCCGTTTTCGGGTATGTGATCCTTCGGATTGCTTGTGGCCACGCCATCACCAAGGAACTTTATCTTCTCGAAATTGACCTTGAAACGATCGTCTATCAGGAGATGTCGCTTCAGCATTTTTGACAAGCGTTCTACGGATTCGACGTTGTGCCGTGAAATATGAATGCGCAGATTGATCTCAAAATCGTCTGGGGACTCTGTGTAAGAGAGTAAATTGTTCCATATCCGTTCAAATGACCCGCGCCCGCTAGCCATGACGCGGGTTTGGTCGTGAGCTTGCTCATCGCCATCTAGAGTTATTTGGAATCGTGTAATGCCAAGGCCTATCAGCTCATCAAACATGGCTCGGTCGAGAAGATATCCATTCGTTGTCATATGGCCGCTATACACGAATGAATCGTCGGCATCTGATCGCTCTTTTATGACATTCGAAATTGCCGAGACGGCTGGTATATTGAGAGTGGGTTCGCCACCGAACCATGATACAGAAATATTGGAAATGTTGGGCAGAGTGTTTTCAAGGAATGCCGTGACGCCGTTGACGACCGAAGAAGGCATTTTTCCGATCTTAAAGTCTTCATAGCAATATTTGCATCTGAAGTTGCACCGTTCGGTCGGCAGTATCGTCAAGTAGAGAAATTGTTCGCTTGATGCTCTGATGTAGCTTTTTTTGAACTCATCGCCGGTATTACTTAAATTAACGATGCTCATTGTATGTCCTTAATCTATGTCGTGCGCAGTGTGCACGCGGCGCACCAAGTGAAGCGCACCGCGTGCGAGATTGATTGCTATTCTTCGACGCCGTTGCAGCATCCGATGGCGCCATTGTCCTCGGTTCGCATAGCTGTCGCTAAAGCTGTCTTCTCATCGATCCCTTGATCCATGAGAATTTTCCGGATCTTTTGGACTTGTCTCGATGATCGCATTTTGCGCTCCTTGGTTTCAGTAGACATTGTAATCCTCCATATATGTTGAGAGGCCACACATGGTTGCATGGGCGCACAAAAGTGTAAACTCCGTGCTCCGACGACCATCTATCCGGCTTGCCGCCGCGGCATGGCGGTGACCGCAGACGGCGCAGGCGAACACCATCTCAATACACTCGGCCGCCAAATGTGAAACAGAACTCCGGAACTGTAACATCCGTCAGATGCGTTCGGCGCTACCCCATTTTGTAACATAGCTTAGCTGATGAGAAGTTCGAACGTGTGCACATTTGGATGATCAGGTCGAGGACCTACACCCTGCCAGCCGCACGCTTGATAGAGCCGCACCGCTCTCTCATTCTCGATCGTGCAGTTGAGTTGCAACCTCGTGGTGCCCACATCTCGAAATGTGCCGACGACGTAGTCATTCAACCGACGTCCTAATCCTTGACCTCGCAGCTCAGGCAACAGGTAGAAGAGGTTCACCTTGCCGCTTCCGTCGTCGCGCAATCGACTATCGATTTGGCCAACAAGTTTATCATCAGACCATACGTGTACGCATCCCTGCGGAAATTCCTGAATTTGCGCGTCGAGCCAGTGCAAGTAACCGCCGCCGTCTTCTCCGTACTCTGCCGCGAAGCGCTCCGCCCCATCCGTGAAGCTGCAAGCAAATGAATCGCGGCGAAATCGAACGCATTCCTTGGAGTGCTTATCAAGGTCGATACTTCGGAACGTGAGCTTGGTCATGGTCGCCGTCAAACCTTCGCAGGAGTGCCTTGATGAAAAACCATCCGCCACCGGCCGGATGACAACTGCCAGATCGAGCTTCGCAAAGTCGACGATTCAACGATCCGATAAGTGACCAATGCAACAGTCGGGCTGAGCAGGTCCGCATGAAATTCACTGATCGTGCGTGGCCCGCCAAATCCCGGAGAAGCTTTCAAATCTTTGATAATCGATACCCTGTCGTAGCTTCGGCCAGAGCTGCCGATTTCCCGAAAGCTGTCGGCAAGCAGTGTGTCGAGTTCTTGAACCGATGAGCGAACGTCAGGATCGAGCAAGCGCTCTTCCAATGCACGAAGCTGATCAACCGTATCTGGGGTAAGCTCGGGATACGTGTAATAGGTAGTCACTTTGGCTGAAATCGCTGACCCACTTCCCGTTCTCTCAAGAAAATCTTGCCGTTTTGAGCAGCTATGAGGTCACCGGGCTACGCTGCGACGACCAACTCCCGCGACATCAGCGGCGGCGGCAGAGCGTTCATATCGAGATCGTATTGGCCAAACCGCCGGATATGCTCGCGCATGTAAGGACTGAGACGCTGCACGTGGTCCTTAGTGATCGTGTGCCCGGCATCGGCCAACTCTGCCACGATGTCGGTCAGATCGGCAACGTTCTGAAGGATGATCGCGTTGGCGACGAGATCCATGTACTTGAGCTGCTTGGCCTGCTCGACAGGATCGCCACTTTTGACGATGGGTCCGCCAAAACCGATCCAGTCCATGAAGCTATGGAATGACTCGACCTTCGTCGTTTCAGCCCGGATGCTGAGGCGGAACCCTGTTTCCGAGATGTAGCGCAGCAGGAACATTGTGCGGATGACGCGACCAAGCTCTCGGAAGGCCTTGTGGAGCTTATTGGTGCGGTTGTGACTGCCGAGCTTGCGCAGCAGCATCGACGGCAAAACGGTGCCAGCCTGAATTGATAGAACCACCTGCATCATGTCCGGCCAGTGGCGTTCGATCAACGCCCAATCGACGACTTGACCAAACAGCGCATCAATGTGCCGGTACGCGCTGGATTTTTCGGGCCGATAGAAGATGACATCGTTCCAGTTTCGCATGCGCGGGTACAGCTTG
Organism: Hyphomicrobiaceae bacterium; assembly: GCA_965223355.1. Classification (GTDB taxonomy): domain Bacteria; phylum Pseudomonadota; class Alphaproteobacteria; order Rhizobiales; family Hyphomicrobiaceae; genus Tectiglobus. The sequence continues at coordinate 13,591 of CBDCWE010000002.1, read as the reverse complement.
ATGCCGAGCAGGTGCGCCAGCCCAAAGACCGGTTCGCTTTGTCCGTGCGTGTCGGCATGAAGTGTGTCCGGTTGGATGTCGGAACGGTTTTCCAACAGCCCATCCAGGATGTAGACGGCCTCCCACACACCGCAGGCAATGAAGTTGCAGAACAGTGCGATGTAGGTGTCTGAGATGTGGTGATACGCGATCCCACCGTAGCCGCCATAACGGATGTGCCGTTCGCCAATCAGGTTATTTTCGCGCAGCTCGATGTGCTTGCCATCTGCGATCGCGGCCTGGCCGCTGCCCCAAAATCGCGGGAGATCGAACCGAGAGTATTCGTTGATGACATCGGTTTTGGCCGCGTCGAGTGTGTCGGCGCTGACATGCTGGGCATTGATCCGACGCAATGTATGTCGACTGATCGTTTTCGGTGCGTGGTGTGCGGTCTGGTTGGGGCCGAGATTGCAGCCGTAGCCGAAGATCGCGAAGAGATAACGCTTGATGGCATCGTCAAGCTTCGGATCGGAGCCAGTGACGGCGGCCCTGGCTGGCCAGAAAGGTCAATTGAGGCCAGCAAGGAGCCAGCCCTGGTCGGCTTTCAAGCGTTTCGAGTGACGAGCAAAGCAGATGGCTAGGAGGAGCTTGTCTTGCGGAGATCGCCGCAAGTTTAGCCAAAGTGACTACCTATTACACGTATCCCGAGCTTACCCCGTATAGCCCTGCCGTTGGCCGAAGCCATTCGAAGCGTTGGCCCTAAACCGCTCCCTTATCGGGACGATAAATCTCTCGGATATTTCCTCGCGCGGTCAGTAATCGGGCAGCAATTATCAACCAAGGCTGCTCGCAGCATCTGGGCGCGCGTCGAAGCCGCTGCGTTAGATGTCGACAAAGCCATTCCTGAATTCTTCGAGACCAACACTGTGGAATTGCTTCGAGGATGTGGAGTCTCTCGTAACAAGATCAAGGCACTCTGCTCGATCCACGCAGCCCATCAAGACGGGCTTTTATGTTCTAGGACATTGCGCCAACTCGATCACGACCTTCGCTCCGAGCGGCTGTTGTCCATTTGGGGCATTGGGCAGTGGACATGCGACATGGCGTCGATTTTTTATTGCCGGTGCCCTGATGTGTGGCCAGAAGGCGATGTTACTGTTCAGAAAACCTTCTCGCGATTGATTGGCAGACGTAAACCCGCCAAAGCAGCGCTCGCGTTTGCACCCTACCGCTCCTATCTAGCCATGGCGATGTGGGATTTTGCCGATGCTTCACCTCGCAGCCCGCAAGTATGAACGTATCCGCGTTAGCCTCTTTGGGGTCTGCTCGGGTGTCTTAAAAGAAAACCGGGCCGGCACCGTCTGGTGCCGCCCGGCGAAGCTGGCTCACGCCGTCTCTTCCTTCATCAGAAACCGTTGCGCTGACTGCAAACAGGCAATCGCATCACCGAGATCGCTTTGCCGAAGTTGGGTGGTCTTCTGCCACTCGTCGTTGCGATCTTTGTACGATCGTTCCATCGTCACGGTGTAGAACGTGCGCTCTTCACCATCGACGTTGGCGTCGTTCTGCCAAACGGCCAGTTGTACCGAACCGGACTGCGACTTGAACGCCGGATGGACGGGATCAGGTTTTCGTTTCGCTGGCATCCTGCATACTCCTTGCTCTACCAAAGAACGATACGTGCAGTATACGTTTTCACATTAATTTCAGTAGTTTACACAATTCACATTCGTGGTTCTCTGGGGCGTGCCCCTGCCCTTGCCGGTCAGGGTCGGGCTCTAGGCGCTTTGCCCCCGAAGCTACCGCCGGCAATGCCAACGTCGTGGCGAAATCACCGGCCTGTATGCCGGCGACATCTTCGCCTGGCGGTGACGATCCCTCACGCGAGGAACAACGTCCGCACCCGATTGCGATACCGCCGCGATCGTGCCGCCAGCGTCACGGCCGGGCGTCCATTGCGAGCGAAGCAGCTACTGCCGGCTGCGCTGCTTCGGACATCCGATGTGTCTTTGCGCAGACACGAACAGGATCATGCCGCGGCCAGGCGCCGCCGGATCTGCATGTTGATCAACACCCGACCACGACCGCGTGCTTTCAGTTCGATCTCATCGACATGCTCGGCGATGCGTGAGAGCGTTTGCTCGAAGTCGCTGCGTTCCATGGCAGTGCGCGCCATCGCCGAGCACCACTGGCAGTAGTCGGTGTAGAGCGCGGACAAGGCAACTGACGCGCCCTCCACTCGTTCCAAGCGGGCGACGCCGTACTCGCCGAGCTCGGCTACCGGATCGGACGCATCGGCAAGAGCTGTAGGCTCGGTCAGCGCTTCTGTGGCCACCGCGTCAACGACAACCGGCTTCTTGGCTGCTTTGATCGGTTGCGCCGCCGGCGCCGTCTTTGCGGTTCCCTTCTCCGGCGCCGCTTGCGGCGCGGCCCGCGGTGGCGTGCGGCCGCCATGTCCGAGGGCGAAATACAGGCCGAAGGCCGAGACGAATTCGATCATGACGGCAATCAAGAGCAAGACCGCCACTTCGATCTTGTCCGCTCTCCAGCCAAACACTTTCGACAGGCTTTCCATTTGCGGGTCGGTTGGTCTCACGCCACCACGCGCGCGAATGGCTTCCAGCTTCGTTTCGATCCCCGCCAATTTTGCCCGGGCCGCCGCCAACGCTTGGGCTTGACCGAGCTCACCTTGCAATTGGTTGTACTCGGCACAGAACCGGCGGCTTGCTCCGGCCGTGGCATCAACACAGCCCTTCGTGCTGTCCCAACGTCGATGCTGCCGCTTGGCCGCGAGTTCCGCTTCGATCGTTGCCACCGGTCGCGACGCGCCAAGCGCAGCGATCCGAGCCCGTGCATCCTTGCGTTGTATCAGCAGGTCGCTCGCGGTTTCCTTGGTGGCTGTGCGCTCGCTCTTCACGCCCGACCGCTGTTCCATGATCAGGCCGTACGCCGCTAAGCCCGAGAGGGTGATACCGCCGACAAGCAGCGCCACGCTCATCAACACATACCCGTAGGCACCGACGCGCCAGGCACGTGCTGCAAAAACCGGCGCGAAGGCTTTCAGGATATCGATGCAAGCAACCACGCCGGCTGCGATCAGCGGCGCAACGTTGGTACTGGCCGATAGGACGGTACTCAGCTCACCGCCGAGGCGCATGAACGCAAAGTAGCCGTTCATGAAAACCGACAGGGCGATCACGAACGAAACCGCCGCCAGCGCGATCGTCGAGGCCAGCCCCACCCCCAGTGCTGACAAGACCCGCGCCATCAGCGCTTCCCTTTCGGTGTTCGTTTGTAGAGTGCGACGGCGCGTTCGAGCACGTCCGTCATGCTGATGCCGTCCTCTTTGGCGAGATCAAACAAGTCCTGTTTGAATTCCGGCGTCACGCGATAGTTGACCGGCACGGTCTTGCCTTTGCCGCGCAGTACGCGGCCATCGGTTGGTGACAGCACCTTCTCGCGCGGCCGTCGGGCTTCGGCTTCACTGCCCGCGCGCTTGCGGCCACCACGCATCCGTTCGACGACACTACCAAACGGATTGCTGCCCGCGCCTTTTGAGACATCCACCATCACTGCGTCCCCTCTTACGCCGCCTTACGAGCCACCGTGCGCAGGTGCTTCTTGACCGCGCGCCAGAGACCGGCGATCTCTTCGCCTGCTTTCTTGCCATCGACCTCGGCCGCCGACTGACCAGTGCCCATCGACGAGCGGAACGACACACGGTTGCAGATCACCGCCGGGATGATCGGCCCGACCTCCTTCAGCGCCGCTTGCGTTCCTTTGACGAGCGCATCACCGCGCGGCTCGGCCCGGTTGATGACGAAGGCGAAGTCCTTCTTTGCGTCGGCCACGAGATCGATCACGGCTTGGATGCCGCCAACGTCCGCTGGCGACGGCTGGGTCGGCACCAGCACGAAGTCCGCGACGCCAACGGCGTACTCGATGATCCCCATGATGGCCGGTGGCGTATCAATGATCACCAGATCAAGGTCGTTGTTGTGCGCCCATTCCAATGCCTTCGGCAGATACTTCACGCCGAGGTTCGCTTGCCAGGTGAGCAGCACCGGATTGTCCGGCTCACCACGATCTACCCACCAATCGGCCAGCGTCTGTTGTGGATCAATGTCGATGATGCCAACCCGCAAACCGTCGTCAGCCGCAGCGACCGCAAGCGCCGCAGCCAGCGTCGTCTTGCCGGCTCCACCTTTGGATGAGCACACACTGAGGGTTTGCATAATCGTCTCCACGCGCGCACGTCTTCGCTGATCACTTGTACCAGTGTTCGTCTTTACGTTCAATAGTGTAAAGAGTAAATCTAGTGTCTTTACGCTATCTTTGCATCTTTACACTCACATATGTACATACGCTATCTTTACTAAATACGATATCTTTACTCTTTACACTACTTTCCATTTCGTTCTGATTGTCAGTCACTTGCGCGGGACGGGCGTGGTCAAGGCTGGCATGCAATGCCACCGCTTCGCGGCGTGGCCTTGAGGACGCCTGGCGCGGGCAAGATCATCGAAACGAACGAAGAACTTCCCCATCGTGGGGATAAAGCCAACGCTTGCCACTTCGGATCGCTGATACAATGAGTCGGTATGAATACCTTCACTGGTGGCCGCCAGCGCACGACGGCATTTGGCTCTACGACGCAAGCGCCGCAGACGCCGCACGATCAGTCAGCTGTGGTGCCGGGCGTGGCCGCAGCGACCGCGGAGCGCGACGCAAGCGGCGCAGATCAACCATCATCAACGCCGCATGCGGCGCGTGAGGATGAACGAGCCAAGAATGACAACACCGCAACCAGCGACGCGGACGCCGCAAGCGCCGCAGCTCGCGGTGAGCAGTCCCGGGCGGTTGACGGTACGTTCTACAACTTGACCGTCCTCGATGCGCAGGGGCTGTTTCGGAAACACCGGCGGGCCGTGCCGGCCGAGCGCACCCTCCAGGACTACTGCAAGAGCGGGAAGATCGATGGCGACAAGGACAGCAAGCTCGGTTGGTTCATCAATGAACCATCGCTGCTGTCGTTCATCATGGCCCGGCCAGAAGTGGCCGCAGCGGTCGCGCAGCCGAGTGAGACCGAAGCAACGGCGCCAGCGCCGGCGGTGAAGTCCGAAGAGCCGGTATCGCCGGCGGAGCCAGTGGCTGGTGCGAGCGATACAGCGATCGAGAATGCTCGCCTGGCTGGCGAGCTGAGTACGAAAGACGCGATCATCGCCGGCAAGGATGAAACCATCGCCAAGCTCGCCACGCAGGTCGACTTCCTGCAGGACGAGATCATTGACAAGCGACGGATCAATCAGGATCTCAAAGAGATCATGAGCCAAATGCTCGACGTGATCGAAAGTGGCATGGGCAAGGGCCAGGCGCTTGGTGCCGGCAAGTCCGATCCGGCCAGCGGTGACGATGTGATCACCGCAACCATCACGCACGACGAGACCGGCAGCGAAGCGCGGCGCGACGATCGCAACGCTCATCACAGCGCCGCGTAATTCGCCCAGAATTCCGCCAGGACGGCCAAAAAGGGGTCGGGCCGCACTTTTCCTCGTTGAAAAAACAAAACCGCTCAGAGCTCATTTTTGAGCCTCTGAGCGGTTTCTGGCTGCCCGCGTCCGGGCTAAGCCACTCGATACAGGTCTGGTACCAACTCGATACGGCCTCGATCTTAGGCCCTCGCGCCGGCCACAGCAAGCTGGCGGGTGCCTGGGACGTTGGCTGTACCGCTAGGCGGCCTTTGACTTCTTCCACTTGCAATCCGGGCCGCAACTTTCCTTGCGCACCCACTCCAGACCGCGCATGTGCACATGGCGGTGGACTTCATCGGTGAAGACTTTGGTGATGTGCGTGCGGATGCGGCCTTGATAGTCGGCTTTGGCGATGGCAGCCGCGTCGAGCAGTAACTCCTTCGGATACCACATAACCAGCACTTCGAGGTAGCGCTGGTGCAGGTAGCCGGGGCCACTTCCGAGCGAAACGCCGAGCTTTTGGCACACGGCGTCGATGATCATGCCCCAGTCTTCACGCGGGTTGGCGAGCTTCTTGGGGCTGCGGTCTTTGACGATGCGGGGCTCTTTCCAGGCCACCAAGTTGTAGTCCTGCTTGTCGGCCGTGTCTTCGATGCGCACCCGCAGCTTGCCGTGGGCCAGCTCTTTGTTGTCGAGGGCCTTCTTGAGCTCTTTGAGCTTGGCGAGGCGATGCTTTTTCTGCTCGTAGCGCTTGCCGGCGAGCTCGAGGTCTACGGTGATGAGTGGCAACGCGCGGCGCTTCCAAGGCCGACCGGCCTTGTTGGCCAGGTAGACGTCCAGTTTGGCATACAAGTTGGCCGCGCTGTCGTTCTTGATCGAGATGTAGGCGGCGTGATTGACCGGTTTGGTGACGCCGGCGAGCAGGTTCTGGAGGAACTTGTCGCCGAAGTAGACGACGTGCTCGGCGGTGAAATACTCTTTGTTGAGGCGGCTTTCCTTGCGCAAGTAGCCTTCGCTATCACCCAAAATCTTCAGCGTTTCGGTGCGGGCTTCCTTGGCCTTGTCCTCGAAAGCGCGGGTGAATTTGATCTCGGTGCCGCTCAGCACGGCGATCTCGCGCTCGATGCGCTTGGCGGTCTCGCCGCCCCATCGCCAATTGTTGATCGCCGCGACTTGGCGACCGGAAAACACAATCCGCCCATCGGCCGGCTGGCCTTGGTACTCCCAGATCTGCACCAGAGCGAGCAACACGGCGAAGGTGGTGGTGGTAGGCCGGCGCCGGCCTTCGATCGGTGAGATGGTCAGCGATGCCTTGATCGTCTGCTCACCAATCCGCTTGTCCCATTGGTAGGTCTTAATGCCCTTGGTGTTCTTCGAGTACGGCGACACGAAGATCAGGCTGGCGAACTTGGCGACGTTGAGTTCCGGGCGAGTGATCTCTTCCGGCTCAAAGAGCTCGGCCTGGACAGGGACGATCTTGCCGGTCGTTTGCCTTGGCTCGATCTTATCCGGCGCCTCATCAATGATGGTCACCGTATCGGGCTCGAAAAACTCCTCCATCTTGCGCATATGCCCCCATCGTAACACCCTGGGACGTTGGCCGTACCGGGTTGCTCGACAAGCTAGCTACAGTGATTCGCGCCTGGGACGTTGCCCGTACTCACATCTGGGACGTCGGCTGTACCAGTGGGCTGTGGATAACTGGGACGTCGGCTGTACCGTGCCCTGGGACTTTGCCCGTACCCGACTGGGACGTTGGCCGTACCGCCCTGGGACTTTGCCTGTACCGCTTGAGGAGAAAAAATCGTTACAGGACAACATGCAATCGCGGATTTTGGGCAGCGGGAACTTAATGATTAAGAACTAATGAATATAAATACATTACGCTCGCGCGATTGCCTTTCAATAAATTTGCAAGAAGGAAGAGGGGCCGAGTTGATCGGCTCAAGGACACCACGAAGTGACGGATCAATCGCACGTGGTATAGTGACAGGGATTCGACTGAACGAACTACTCTCTCCCTGTAAGTTTGGCTGTTAGTCCCGAAACTAACACCCGCAGATAATTGCGGTCAGCGCTATCGCGCTGTCATGACTTGGTTTTTTGTCCCCCCATTTGTCGGGCTAACGCCCGACCCCGCACGCCATTCCATCCTCGTTACCAAACTCGGAATTCGGAACTGGCGGCGCTCACCCAACAACACACGGTTGCTCCTCCGCTGCGGAATGGCGTCGTCGCTGCCTCGTGGTTGTAGTGGGTTCGGCTGGCGTACGGGGTCGGCCGCTTCGCTACCGACACTGCGTTCGGCCTCACGGGCACGCCTCGCCGTAGCGGATCATGTCCGATAGTCCGGTGGGGCTATCGGACATGCCCGGTACGCTCGGCTCGAACTTGCCTTCGCGGTTCAAGAACCGCTCAGGTCTCCGCTCGTCGCTTCGATGTCTCCGACAAATGGGGGGACAAAACGCTTTCGCAGCTTCCCACGCGAAAGGGCCACGGGGACGTGGCAGCGAACGTGACCGATCAGCGGTCACGAACATAAGAGCGCCGGCTGCGGCCGGCGCTCGATGTTGTAAAGACGGCAAGTTGTGTAACGACACGATCTACCATCTTTACAGCAGCACGCGGGCGATGTGGCCCGCGAAGCAAATCCGGGGTGGGTTCCGGATTTGCGGAGGGGGACGCTCGCACGGTTCTCCCCAAAGTACCACGAGCATGAGCCGTCAAGGCACCCACAGCTTCTGTAGTGGCTCGAAGACTTCCGTTTGGGTACCCCGCCTCTGACTAGCCCATTGGCTCGCGGTGTTCCTTTGACGAACCGTAGCTTGCTGCGGTTGGTCGAAATTATCCGCCCTAACCACAAAACACGTATGTCTGCATTACAGCCATCGTTCATCCAGCGCATTCGCTTGCTCGAAGGTGCTGGCCAGGCCGTTGCGGCCGAAGCTGATCGCTGCAACCACGCTGCCGCCAAGCGGCTGCTCGTCGAAGCAGCTGACACCATCTTGACCGAGGTCGAGATGATGAAGCTTGCCAACCGCCGTTGGCAGGAGCAGCGACAGGCAGAAGCCTTCGCTAACGCAAAAACCGCACCCAAGGGCGCGGCCATTACCAGTTAATTCTACCACGTATGGATAGAACTGCACGCATTCAGCGCCTCAACGATGCATTTCGCCAGAGACTGTACGTCTCCACGATTGGCGAACTGCTTGTGAAGGGCGACATCGTTGTCACTTCCGGCGTTGCCGAGAAGGGCAACCCGTTCATGAATGATGCGCTCCTACGAGTGCGGTTGTTCTCTGACTTCTCAGCGGACAATGACCCGTATGGTGAGCACGACTTCGGTCAATTCATGATCGAGGGAGAAAAGCTGTTCTGGAAGATCGACTATTACAATCTCGATCTGACCGCGGGATCAACTGATCCTAGCGATTCAGAGCAGACGCGGCGAGTTCTCACGGTCATGCTGGCCAGTGAGTACTGACGCATTACAAGCTAATCACACCACGTCTTCGCTGATTGCGTCACCTGGCGCGATCAGCGATCTGTGGTAAAATTTCAGCGTATGCTTACAACGATGGAACTCTACGACGCCCTGGTATCAGTCGGTGTCGAAGATCAAAAGGCCAAGGCCGCAGCACAGGCGGTGCTTTCTCGTGAAGAAGCACCGCAGATGCTGGCCACGAAGCAAGATCTCGCTTCAGTACGAGACGAGCTACATCGTCAGACGATGTGGATGGCTGGCCTGCTCATCGGTCAAACTGCGATCCTCACTGGGATCATGACGTTGATGTTCAACATCTACGGATAGGCTGCTGCCGGTTGTTGCCACGAAGCCCGCTTCGGCGGGCTTTTGTGGTGTTGACCGTGTACAACTCGATCGGCTGCGCCGATCGCACTGCTACAATCAGAGCAGAAGCTCGTTCTTTCTTGTGAGCCGGCATTCTCCCGCATCATGCGGCCAACCAGCCGCACGCTTGATGCCTTGGTGGCTTCATTGCTGCACCCACACGCAATGATGCCGTCAAGAGACCCGCTACGCGGGGTTCGCGCGGATGTCAGCTCAGAAGTATGAGCGACACGCCATATTTTTATATTGGAGAGAAGACCCGCGGGCGATCGCACCTGTCGCTGAATTCGCGACGCCGGCATATGGCCGTCTTCGGCAAGTCCGGCTTCGGGAAGACGACGCTGTTGGCAAATTTGGCGGTTCGAGACATGCGGGCGGGTGACGGTCTGTGTGTGCTTGATCCTCACGGCGATCTGGCCCAAGCGCTGCTCAACTACGTCCCGAAGCACCGCACCAACGACGTGATCTATTTTGATCCCGCCAACCAGAAACACTGCCCCGGCCTCAACCTGCTCGACGATGTGCCGACGCATATGATCGATGCCACCGCCGGCGCGGTCATGGCGGTCTTCACACACCTCTTTGAACTTTCATACAAGGACACGCCGCGCCTGTTGGGCTTCTTGCGCCAGGCGGTGCTGGCCCTGCTTGAGGCCAAGGGCATGTCACTCGCACACGTGCCGTACATGCTCGGACTTGATCCCGCCTCACGCGCGTTTCGAGCCGACGTGCTCTCTCGGATCAAGAACCCGGCTGTCCGGCGTTTCTGGCAGATCGAGTTCGAGGCCAACTCAGACCGATACAACACGGAGGCAGCCGCTCCGGTGCTGACGCGCATCCAGTCGTTTTTGACCTACCCGGTGGTCGCTAACATCATCGCGCAGCCCAGGAGCACCTTTGATTTTCGCCAGGCGATGGATGAGCGGAAGATCATCATCGCCAACCTGGCGACCGGCGCGATCGGTGAGGAAGCGGCGAACCTGCTCGGCTCCCTGATGGTAAGCCGCATCCAAGTAGCGGCCATGAGCCGGATCGATACGCCGGAGGACGACCGGGCCGACTTTGGTTTGATCGTCGATGAGTACTCGAATTTCACAACGATGAGCTTTGCCAAGCTGCTCTCGGAGGCGCGCAAAATGCGCGTCAGCCTCACCATGGCTGGACAGTACCGGGCACAGGCCACCCAAGAGATCTTTGATGCCGTGGCCGGCAATGTGGGTGCCTTGGTGGTGTTCCGTGTCGGAGCGAGTGACGCCGAATACTTTACCAAGGAATTGCACCCGGCGAGCGCCCGGCATTTGACTGAGCTGCCGCCGTTTACCGCCTACACCACGAGCTTTGATCGGCCCGGCGGCGATCTGGTGGCGTGCTATCCCTTCCCTGCCCTCACGCACGAACCACGCAGGCATCTGGTCGAGAACGCGTCCAGGCGGCAATTCACGCGCCCGCGTCGGCTCGTTCGACCGCTGGTGAACGAGATTATCGGCATGGGCATGCCGCAGTGGGATGAAGGCGAGCTTGGTGTGGGTCGGTGATGTGAGCCGGCGGTGGAGACAAGTCCACCCCCGGCACTGCGTCACTGATCAAGGAGAACACCATGAAACAGTCACAGTCCGACGCCCGGATTGCCTCGCTAAACGATGAGTTCCGCCGGCGAGGCTTCGGTGGAATAGTCACCGTTTCAGAGCGGATACGGGCTCGTGGCGATCTCTTTGCGACGATCGCCAAGCAAGCGGTGCAAGCCGACGATCGCTTCACACCCGAGACCGACCCGCGGGGTCGGCACGACTTCGGGATCGTGACCGTTGACGGCACACGAGTGTGCTGGAAGATCGACTACCAGCGGGAGGACGATCCGACCTTGCCGGTCGATCCGGCATCGGCCCACAACACGCTGCGCCTGTTGTCGATCTTCACGCCGTTGGAGTACTGACGACAGCTTCCAACCCCCGTTTCTTGCGGGGGTTTCTTTTTGGTGCTTCCTTACGCTGTTGCCATTCCGTCCAACGTTTTGCTCGGCAGAACATGTCTCACCTAGCGATATATGCAGCCATTGTCGGCTTCATTTATTACCTGATCGTCCAGATGTCCGGCCCGCCGATCGTGCCGGGATCGGCCGGGGTGTCTGGCTTTATCTTCTTTTCGCTCATTGGCCAGGGCGTCGGCGCGGTGCTGGCCTACTTCGCTTACATCGGCGTAAACCCGGAGATCGATTTTGATCTCGATGAGGGCAAGACCTTTGCCATGCTGCCGGCGGCATTCGTCGGGGGCATCTACTTCACCTGCTTCGTCTACAGCGTGATTGGTCATGGTGACATCTTGGGCGCGATGCGCGACGCCCTTGGCAATACCGACTCGATCCGCGTTGTCGGGTTCATTGCGATCTTCCCAGTGGCCATCGGCTTCTTGCCGCTCTTGATTATCGTTCCATTGACGGCCTTCTTGGCGCTCATCGGGCTCATTAAGCTCGCGATCTACCTGTCGAGCCGCCCGAAGGCGATTGACGCCATCGTCAACGACCCGGACTTTGACCTCGACGCTATAATGGCCGATCTGAGGGCGAAAACTGCCAGCGAACCGTGGCTTTGGTCAAAGATCTTGATGCCAAACCTCGCCAAGTGGGAAGCGGATACCAAGATCTACTGGGCCAAGAAGCTAGCAGAGCAGTACGATACGACCGCCGCAGCGATGGATGCTATCGGTGCCGCCTACCAACGCAATCGGCGCAAAGCGCGTGACGAGAAGAAGGATACGTGATGGGCCAGGACGACGATGATGATACCCGTAAACGCCTGCCGGCTGAGACTGCCAACCCTCCTGACACTGTCATCCCGGTTGGGAAACCTTCGCTGCGCAACGCACTGTTCGGAAGGACGATTGCTCGGAAGACTGCGGATGTCGCTCGCTACAGTGCTGAAACGATGGATGCGTTAGCCGACAGGCAGGAAGCCCGAAACAGACTCGACGAGGCGCACGGCCGTAACGCCCTCATACCGAAGAAGTTGGATCTCGAAGAAGCAAAGCTCGATAAAGAGCTTGCGGAAGCTAAAGGCGCCAAAGCCGATGCTGAGGCTATAGCGCAGGCCCGGCAAACAGAGCAATTGGAGCGGGCCACCCGCCGGGCCAACATCGCCACCGCGACGAGAAAACGCTCGGAGCAGCTTCTGGCTGCCATTGATGAAACCGAACAAGAGCTCAAGGACACCAAGAGTGAAGTCGAGCGAACCCGCTTAAAGATAGCTCTTCAGCGCTTGACGAATGACTTGAAGAACCTACAGCGGGATGCTGCGCTCATCGATGGTGACGACCAGGGCCCTCAGTCCGCGGCTGCTGGCTCAGCTGCCAGCACTGACTTCGTCGCGTCGTTGCGACAGATGCTCAACGACCGGCCGCAGGAACCTGGTGTTGAACACCGCACCTTTGGCGAAATCCATACCAACCTTCAGTGGCATATCAACGTAGCCGATAGTCCGCCTGTAACAGCGGAGGATTGGCTGGCGTTGGCTGAGAAGCTTCAAGCTTCTGGGGAATACGATTGGCTCGATAAGCCTCGGTTGCACACCTACATCCGTATCATGAACGAACTGATCGAGTCAGGCCGTGTCAAAACCGCCTCATGAGACACGCCAAGAACGCGACCAGCGTATTCTCGCTGAACGTGCCGAGCGTGATCGGGTTGTTCTCGGGACGCCGGCACCAGCGGCTGTGCCTATTCACCGACCTGGCGAACTTCCGATCGGTTTCGACGTCAACGACGTCAACTGCTATGTCAACCTAGATGCGCGGCGGCGTCATGAACTGATCGTTGGTCTCAGTGGCACGGGCAAGAGCCGGGCCATGGAACACCGCATTCGGCATGATATCCAACAAGGACATGGCCTTTGCGTCATCGATCCGAAGGGAAACAGCCCGGACAGCGTCTTCAACAACACGCTGCGTTGGCTTCACGCCCAAGGTTACTGTGGTGATGATCCGAAGCGCCCGAAACGTACCGTGCGCATCATCGATCTATCGAGTGATACGCACGTCACGGGCCTCAATCCATTTCATGTGCCACCCGAGGTTCGCCAGCGGGCTGACCCGCGTAAGATCGCTGAAGATCTTGTCTCAGTCTTTGAGGCGGTCTGGCGCAAAGAATTCCTTGATACGCCGCTCATCTATCGCCTGTTGCCGGCCATCTTTGTCGGGCTCTATGAGCATCAGCTTACGCTGGCTGATGTTCCACACCTCTTTGGCCTCGCCTTCGACCAAGACAACTTGCGCACCAACTTTATTCGTGGCATCGCCCATG
>CBDCWE010000001.1:0-1013 GCA_965223355.1 Hyphomicrobiaceae bacterium | reverse complement strand
CCAGGGCATCCAGGCGGTCGGGCGAGCGGCTGCCGCCGAGCGGCTCCCACTGGCAGAGCTGGTCCTCCAGGGCAGGAAAGGCGCCCAAATGCTTGACCCGCCCTTGTTCGTAGAGGGCGGCCACCGGCTCGGCCCGGGCCTGCTTGCCGCGGCTGGCGCGCAGCTGCTTGAAGGCGACGGCCTGGCCGAGCGGCTGGCCCTCGGCGTCGCGCAGGCTCCTGAGGGTGTGTTCGATCATCTCGCCGCCGTTGTTGACCTCGCCGATGATGCGGTCGGCTTGCCAGTCCTGATAGGCGGTGATGGCGCGGCGCGCCCAGCCCTCCGGCGAGTGGCGCCCGGAAAGATCGGCCAGCACATAGCCCAGGCCATCGGCGCCCAGGCCGGCGACGATGATGCCGGTCTCGTCGCTTTGCTCGCCGCTGGTGACCGCCGGGTCGAGGGCGACCACTACCCGAGTAAGCGGCGCCGCCTTTTTCACCAGGGCCGCTTCGATCATCGCCCGGGTCCAAAGCGCGCCCTGGGCTTCGTCGAGGATCTCGGCATAGAGCTCCTGACGGCCGAGGCGGGTGCCGTCATAGCGGCGGCGAAACTCCGCCAAGGCCTGGGGCGCCAGGTTGGCGGCGTTGTCGAAGGTGGAGCCGCGGGTCACCACCGTCGCCGGATCGGCCATCAACTGGCGCAGCAGGCGGCCCGGGCGCGGCGTGGTGGTGACAAGCGCCCGCGGACTGTCGCCCAGGCGCAGGCCCAGGATGGCCATGTCCCAGGCTTCCGGGTAGCGCCAGGCGGCCAGCTCGTCGGCCCAGATCAGGTCGTGCTGGGGCCCGCGCAGGCGTTCCGGCTCTTCCGCCGAATAGGTGGTGGCAATGGCGCCGCTGGGCCAGGTAAGCCGCCGCTTGGAGGGCTCGAAGAGCGGTCGCGCCCAGGGCGGGCAGCAGGTCAGCAGGCCCGACTCCCCTTCCACCATGACATCGCGCGCCGCCCCGGCGGTGGGGCCAATCAAGGCGATGCGCCGG